>NZ_JAPJDL010000024.1 GCF_026242055.1 Lentzea sp. NEAU-D7
ATCTGAAGGGGAGGGTCAAGTCGACACGCTCTTCGTCGACTTGACCCTCCCCTTCAGATGTGGCCCGCTCGGGTGCGACTCGTGACGGGACCACCCCACCGACGCCACCCGCAAAGCAACGCAACTCCGCCCAACGCAACAGGCGTGCCATCAACCCACGCGTGGCGTGGACCGGTCCTGGATCAGATCGCGGGGGGTCTGGGGGGCGGAGTCCCCCAGGAAGCAACCGCCACACCAGCACGCAACGCAACCACCCCACGAGCCAACGTCAGCACTTCTCCATCTGGGGGTTCCGGTTCTCCGGCGCCTCATCCACCTTCAACGCCCCACCTTCCCAGACCAACACGTAAACCACCCGCCACCGGATGCACCGCTCAGGCAACGCGGGCGGAGCCTTGGCAACGTCCTGAGTGGACACGAACGAGATCAGCACACGCAGCCGCCGCCCCACCACATCGGACTCGACCCGCTGCACCACCATCCCGCCGTCCTGAGTGGTCTCGTAAGCGGCGATCCACCCGGCCTCAGGTGTGGACGACGCCCGACGGGCCGACACCGTCTCGCGCCACCCGTCGAAGTCCAGCGAGTTGATCGAGTCGAAGTAGGACTGCAGCACGCGCTGCACCGCGGTCCGGTCGGGGTGGGTGAAGGAGTCCGGGCTCAGCCTGACCTCCGGGGTGCCGGGCAACGGGCCCGCCACGGACGAGGACGCGACGACCGGTGCTCCCCTGGCCTCCGCCGGGCGCGAGTACACGGTCCTGCCCACCATCCCCGCCGCCACCGCCGCGCCGGTGATCACGACCACGGCCGGCACCAGCCAGCGGCTTGCCACGCTCCCCACACGCGCAGCCTAGCCGCACGACACGCCGGGCAGCGGAGGCCGTTCACAAAACGTGTCGCGTTACATCGAAACACGAAATTTCACTCGAACGATTACATCACACCCTTATTTAGCGAGTTGGATGTAGCAAGACAATGTCTGATACACAAAAGGCGATGGGCAATCTCATCCTATGAATGAGTGCAAATGGGGGTCTCCACACCGCCATTCGGCCGTATCAAACGCGCAATAGCAGCCATTTTCGGCTTCACTCGTAAAGAGCAGCCAACACAGCGCGTACACGACGTTTGCACGCACCTAACTATACGTAAGCATCCGACTGGAATATCGCAGCTCAGAGGCGTGCAAGATCAGGAACGAGACGGTGCCGTTTAGCGGAGGTGCCCGACATCGCCGCCCAAGCACATTTGAGCAAACATCTCAACCGGGTGAGATGGACCCAAACCTCATCACTGCAAGTAACATACGCACGGGTAACCAATGGTCTTTCGGCCACGAACGGGTCACCCATATGACTCGAACGGCGGATTCCCCATAGGCGCGTGATTGTGCGGAAATATGCCGCAACAAAGAAAACGCAAACGAGACGGGGAGGGGAATTCGGTGGACCTCAGATACGAGGCGTACTGCTTCGCTGATCGGCAGTTCTACGATCTGCAGAGCAGCACCGAAAGCACTCCCGCGGACGACTTCTCGACCGAACTGCCCGCGCTCCCTCCCGACTGGACGACGGTCGAGCGCAACGTGTGGCGGCACCACCACCCGAAGGGGGTTCAGCTCCCCAACGAGGGGTGGAAGATCCACGTCTCCGCCGGGCTCGACAACGCCGGCCGGGTGCTGAAGGCCGCTTTCGACTACTGCGTCGAGCGGCGGATCCCCTTCAAGTACCTGCAGACGATCTCGATCGTGCTGGCCCGCAACTCGAAGTACGCGCCCCGCGACGGCAGCGGCAAGCTGGTCACGATCTACCCGAAGGACACCGAGCAGCTCGAGACCATCTGCACCGAGCTGGCGCAGGTGCTCGACGGCGAGCACGGGGCCTACATCCTGAGCGACCTGCGCTTCGGCAAGGGGCCGCTGTACGTGCGCTACGGCGGGTTCGCCGAGCAGTGGCTCGAGGTCGACGGGCAGCAGGTGCTCGCGATCGCCGGGCCGGACGGCGCACTCGTCCCGGACAGGCGCAAGCCGGTTTTCAGCCTCCCCGAGTGGATCGAGCTGCCCGCCTTCCTCAAGCCGCACCTGGCCGAGCGCAACGCCGGCGACCCCGAGAAGTTCCCGTACCGGATCAAGAGCTCGCTGCACTTCTCCAACGGCGGCGGCGTCTACCTCGCGACGCGCAAGAGCGACGGCAAGGAGGTCGTGCTCAAGGAGGCGCGGCCGCACGCCGGGCTCGACCGCGAGGGCCGTGACGCCGTGGCCAGGCTGGAGCTCGAGCACGAGATCCTCACGAGACTGCACGGCGTCGACGGTGTTCCCGAGGTGTACGACCGCTTCACGGAGTGGGAGCACCTGTTCGTGGCCATGGAGTTCATGCCCGGCCGGTCGCTGGGGCAGTGGCTCGGCCACAACTACCCGCTGACGCACAGGGACACCACCGGCGAGCTCCTCCAGAACTACCGCACCAGGGCCCAGGCGCTCATCGCCAAGGTCGAGGACCTGGTGGCCCGCGTGCACGAACGCGGTGTCGTGTTCGGCGACCTGCACACGATGAACATCCTGGTCGGCGAGGACGACGAGGTCTCGCTCATCGACTTCGAGCTGTCGTCGACGATCGAGGACGTGCACCGGCCGACGCTCGGCGCGCCGGGGTTCCAGGCCCCGAACGACCGCGAGGGCTTCGACATCGACCTCTACCCGCTGGCCGCGCTCAAGCTGTGGATCTTCCTGCCGCTCAACGCGGTGCTGGAGCTCGCCCCGGCCAAGCTGCGCCAGCACGTGCACGTCGTCGCGGAGCGGTTCGGCCTGGACGAGGACTACCAGCGGCAGATCCTCGACGTGCTCACCCCGCGCGTCGACCCGCCGGCCGATCCCGCGTTCACCGCGTTCGACGACGAGAACCCGGACTGGACGGTCGTGCGCAAGGAGATCGCCACGGCGATCCTGCACAGCGCGACCCCGCACCGGACGGACCGCCTGTTCCCCGGCGACATCGAGCAGTTCGAGACCGGTGGCGCGGGCTTCGGCCACGGCGCCGCGGGTGTGCTGCACGCGCTGGCGGAGAGCGGCGAGGGCCGGTACCCCGAACACGAGGACTGGCTGATCAGGTCGGTCCGCACGAACCCGCCGAAGCAACCCGGCTTCTTCGCCGGCGCGCACGGCATCGCGCACGTGCTCGAGAACTTCGGCCACCACGACGTCGCCACCGAGATCGTCGAGGGCTACGTCCCGCTCGTCCGCACCACCCAGGACCACGGGCTCAGCGCCGGCCTGTCCGGCATCGGCCTCAACCTGCTGCACTTCGCGGACTCGCGCGGCGACGACGGCTTCACGGCGCAGGCCGGGGAGCTGGCCGAACGGCTCGCGAAGCAGCTGGAGCAGGCGCCACCGCCCGGTGACAAGGCGAAGGCTGGTCTGCTGCACGGCTGGTCCGGTCCCGCCCTGTTCTTCCTGCGCATGTTCGAGCACACCGCGCAGGAGCGCTGGCTCGACCTGTCCGAGCAGGCGCTCGAACGCGACCTGGCCGAGACGATGGTCGCGCTGGACGGGTCGCTGCAGGTGCGCGACGGCACGTTCCGCAGCTTGCCGTACGTCGGCATCGGCGGCGCGGGAATCGCGTTGGTGCTCACGGAGCTCGCGAAGGTCGCGCCGGAACGTCCCTGCGTGGCGAAGCTCCCCGAGCTGCTCGGCGGCTGCACCGGCGAGTTCGTCATCCAGCCCGCGTTCACGCTGGGCAGGGCCGGACTGATGGCCACGCTGGCCCACGCGACCAGGCACCGGCCGGACGAGCGCCTCGAACGCTCCGTCCGCCAGCACCTCAAGGCACTCGGCTGGCACGCGGTGCGCTACGGCGGAGGGCTCGCCTTCCCCGGTGTGCAGCTGCGCCGGCTCTCCATGGACCTCAACACCGGCGGCGCGGGCGTCCTGCTCGCCATCGCCTCCACAGTGGACGAACGTCCACCACTCCCCTTCCTCGGAAGGGCCCAGGCCCCGGTCCTCGCGGACCGGTAGCAAGAGATCGATCCCTCGAAATTAGGAGACAGTCATGGGCTTCATCCTCGACATGCAGGACCTCGAGACCCCCGAGGCGCCGAGCAACGCGATGGCGTCGGGCCACGGCGGCGGCGGTGGCGGCGGCTCCACGACCGCGTCCAACGCGTCGCTGCTGCTCCCCTGCTCGCACAGCACCGTCAGCCTGCTGGCCTGCTGACCTGCGCCCAACTGAAACACCGCGGTGAGTGAGCGGCATAGGCGAAGTATGCCGCTCACCCGCCAACTGCAGGGCCCGGCAGCCGGCCAGCTGTCGGGCCCTTGCTCATGATGCGCCCTCGCGACCCTCCGGAGGAACAGCCGATGGCCAGACCAGGCGACGCCCTGCTGTTCTCCGTCGTCCGCCGCGACCACCGGCCGTGGTTGCTGCTGCTCAACGCCGCGGTCGCCACGACCGGCGGCCTGCTGCTGCCCTCCGCACTCGCCGACGCCGTCGACATGGCACTCAGCGGCACGTTCGTGCTGTTCACCGTGGTGTGGCTGCTCCTGCTGGCGGCGACCGAGATCGTCGGCGACGCGATCGGCATCGTGCTCGCCGCGAGCACCACGAGCCGCGCCACGGCGTGGCTGCGCCGCAAGCTCTCCAGGAAGCTGCTCGACCTCGGTCACCCCTCCCCGTTCGCCGCCGGTGACGCGGTGAGCCGGGTGACGGGTGACTGCGGCAACGCGGGCGGGATCGCGGTCACGCTGATCACGCTGGTCGTCACCGCCGTGTCCTCGGCGGGCGCCGTCGTCGCGCTGGCACTGCTGGACTGGCGGCTCGCGGCGGTGTTCGTGCTGAGCGTCCCGCTGGCGGGTCTGCTGATCCGCACCCACATGCGCATGACCGCCGACGACGTGCTGACCTACCAGGAAGTGTCCGGCGAGGTGTCCGCCCGGCTGCTCGACTCGGTGTCCGGTCTGCGCACGATCGCGTCCGCCGGCATCGCCGACCGCGAGACGGACCGCGTGCTGGAGCCGCTGCCCCGGCTCGCCGCGGCCGGTGCGGGCATGTGGCGCACCCAGGCGAAGATGATGTGGCGGGCCGGGTTGCTGCTGCCCGCGGTCGAGATCGCCGTGCTCACCGCCGCCGGTTTCGGTGTCATGGAGGGCAGGCTGAGCACCGGTGACGTGCTCGCCGCCCTCGGTTACTCGGCACTCGGCATGGGCATCGTCGGCCAGATGACCCAGCTGACCGTCCTCGAACGGACCCGCGCGTCCGCGTCCAGGATCGCCGAGGTCCTCGACGCCACAGCACCGCGACGTCCGGTTCCCCGGCGGTCCAACGGTGTCGTCGAACTGCGGGGCGTCAGCGTCGGCGAAGCGCTGCGCGACGTGAACCTCATGATCCCGGCCGGCACGTTCGCCGCGATCGTCGGCACCTCCGGCGCGGGCAAGTCGACGCTGGCGGCGGTGCTCGGCGGACTGTCCGCTGTGGACGCCGGCGAGGTGGCCGGCCACGACTCGGTCGGGTACGCGTTCGAACGCCCGGCGTTGCTGGGCACCACGATCGGCCGTTCGATCGGCTACGGAACGGACGCGGACGAGATCCAGGTCAGGGACGCGGCCGTGGCCGCCCAGGTGCACGACGTGCTGATCCGGCTGCCGCAGGGGTACGAGACGCCGGTCGCCGACGCCCCGCTGTCCGGCGGCGAGGCGCAACGGATCGGCCTCGCCCGCGCGATCATCCGGGATCCCGACGTGCTCGTGCTCGACGACGCCACAGCAAGTCTGGACACGGTCACCGAAGCCAAAGTGGACAAAGCGCTCACCACGGCGCTTCCCGGCCGCACCAGGGTCGTCGTGACGCATCGCGCGGCGACGGCGGCAAGGGCGGACCTCGTGGTGTGGCTGGAAAGCGGCCGCATCAGGGGCACCGGCACCCACCAGGAGCTGTGGAACGACGCGGACTACCGAGCCGTGTTCACCGGAGGCGAGTGATGCGTTTCTACCTCTCGACGCTGGCGGGACACCGCCGGGGCATGCTGGTCCTGCTCGGCTGGTCCCTGCTCGAAGGCATCCCCGCGTTCTTCGGCGGCAGGTTCGTCGGCTCCGCGGTCGACAAGGGTTTCGCGGCGGGGAACCCGCTGGCCGGCGTGCTGTGGCTGCTCGCGTTCGCCACCCTCGCGGTGGTGGGCGCGCTGGGCCAGCGGCAGGTGTTCGCACGGCTCGGCTCCGTCGTCGAACCGATGCGCGACGCCTTGGTCGCACGGGTGGTGAACGGCGTGCTGAACGACCCGACGCACCGCCGCACACCGGACGCCAGCGCCGTGGCGATGATCACCCGGCACGTCGAGGTCGTCCGCGACGCCACCGCGGGCGTGCTGGTGCAGGCTCGTGCCCTTCTGGTCACGACGCTCGCCGCGCTCATCGGGCTCGCGACCACGGCGGCCGCGCTGATCTGGCTGGTCGTGCTCCCGATCGTGGCCGCCCTGGTGCTCTTCGGCCTGATGCTCCCCTCGCTGGCCAAACGGCAACGCGACGCCGTGATGGCGGACGAGCACACCGCGGAAGCGTCCGGCGCGGTGCTGACCGGTCTGCGCGACGTCGCCGCCTGCGACGCCGCCGCCGAGGCGTACGGGGACGTCGCGAAGCAGATCAACCTGCAGGCCAGGGCCACTGTCACCGTCGCGTGGGCGAACTCGCTGCGCGCCACGGTGATCGCGTTGGGCGGCTTCGCTCCCATCGCCCTGCTGGTCGCGTTCGCTCCCCCGCTCGTCGCGTCCGGCCGTCTCACCACGGGTGCGGTGCTGGCGGCCGTCGTCTACCTGACCAACAGCGTGAACCCCGCGCTGCACGGCCTGGCCCGCACCACCAGCACGGTCGTGATGCGGCTGATGGTCGCACTCAAACGACTCCAGGAAGCGGCCCCGCGCACCGACCGGGACGTGGGCACCGAGACCCCGGCCAACGGCGAGTTCGTGCTGCGGGACGTCACGTTCGGCTGGAGCCCGGACGCGGAACCGGTGGTGCGCGGCCTGTCGCTCGATCTTCGTCCCGGTGACCACCTGGCCGTCGTCGGCCCGTCCGGCATCGGCAAGTCCACAATGGCCAGTCTGCTCACCGGCCTGATGGCACCGGACGACGGCTCCGTCCTCTTCGGCGGCGCGCCCGTCGACCGGGTGACGCCGGCGGTCCGGCACCACGCGATCGCACTGATCCCGCAGGAGACCTACCTGTTCACGGGCACCGTGCGGGAGAACCTCACGCTGCTAGCGCCGTGGGCGACCGACGAGGACCTGGTCGACGCGGTGAAAAAGGTTGGCGCCAAACCACTTCTGGACTCCATCGGCGGGCTGGACGCGACGCTCGGCCACGGCGGAGAAGGACTTTCCGCCGGTGAGGCCCAGCTCCTGGCACTCGCGCGGGTCTACGTCACGTCCGCGGGCGTCGTCATCCTCGACGAGGCGACCTCCCACCTGGACCCCGCCGCCGAGGCCAGGGTCGAACGGGCTTTCGCGGAGCGGAACGGAATCCTCGTGGTGATCGCGCACCGGCTGAGCTCGGCGCTGCGAGCGAACCGGGTGCTGGTCATGGACGGCGGCAAGCCGTTGCTCGGCACCCACGAGCACCTGCTCAAGACGTCGCCGCTCTACGGCCAGCTCATGCTGGCCTGGGATCCCACGCACCGAGAAGAAACCCCGCTGCCCAAACGGTGAGCGGGGTCCACTCAGGACTCATCCGACGCGGTGCAACCACGTCACCGGCGCGCCGTCGCCCGCGCGGCGGAACGGTTCCAGTGCGTCGTCCCACGCGGCGCCGAGCAGTTCGTCGACGCCGTGCGCGAAGGACTCACCGCCACGAGCACGCACCGCGAGTGAACGCAGCTGGTCCTCGTTGACGACGATGTCGCCGTTGGCCGAGGTTCTGGCGTGCCAGAGCCCCAGAACGGGCGCGAAGCAGAAACGCTCGCCGTCCTGACCTGAGGACGGTTCTTCGGTCACCTCGAACCGGAGCATGGGCCACGCGCGCAGCGCAGCCACGAGTTTGGCGCCGGTGCCGGCCTCTCCGGTCCATGCGCATTCAGCGCGCAACTGGCCTGGTGCCGCGGGTTGCGCTGCCCACCTGAGGTCTACCCGGACACCGAGGGTGCCCGAGATCGCCCACTCGACGTGCGGACAGACCGCAGACGGCGACGAGTGGACGTAAACCACGCCACTGGTGCTGCCACGGGTGCTCACTGCTGACCTCCGCTACTCGACGAGGGACGTCTTCCCCTACGCCTTTGCCGAGTGTGAGGTGATCACCGCGAAACCCGTTCGCTGCATTCTGCCTCGACTTGAGGCATGTCCGCCATAAGAACCAGCTCGATCATCACCCGACCGGGGCAGATACAGGTCTTAAGTCCCGATCTCCCCGGCCGAGCGATGCCTGATCGTGATCTACAGCGCGTTTACCGCGGCGACCACGTCGACCAGGCCCGTGCCCTTGTCGAACGACGAGGTGTAGGGGCCGGCCGGCTGGTAGCCGGTGCCGTACTTGTACGCCGTCGACTTCAGCGCCCGCTCGATGTCGGCGGGGGTCGCTGAAGGCTTGGCCTGGAACAGCTGTGCGACGATCCCGGCGATGTGCGGCGCCGCCATCGACGTGCCGCTGATCGTGTTGAACGTGCCGAGGTCGAGCAGTCCCGGCCCGTTCAGCGGCGCGAGGCCGGTCGCGCAGATCGGCAGGTAGAGCCGGCAGGACGAGGTGATGTTCTCCCCCGGCGCCGAGATGTCCGGCCACGTCGCGGAGTTCGTGGCGAGACCGCGCGACGAGAAGTCGGACACGGCGCCGTCACGGGTGCCGGTCTCCTGGTCGTTGTAGGAGGCGACCGAGATCACGCCGGGGGTCGGGTCGACGCCGGGCGGGTTGGACAGGTTCGCTGAACCGTCGCCGCCGTCGTTGCCGTTCGCCCAGACCACGACGACACCCTCGGCCACCAGCTGGCGCTGCAGCTTCACGGTCACCGACTCGGGGTCGAACGCGCCGCCGCCGGACGGGCCGTAGGAGTTGTTGATCACCTTGATCGGCGGGCACGCCGAGGCGGGCACACCGGCGCCGCAGGGGGCCCGGTGGTTCTCCAGCACCCAGTTCAGCGCCGCGTCGGCGCCGAGGATGAGGATCGCCGCGCCGGTCGAGATCACGACGCCCTTCGCGCCCGGCGCCGCGCCCCGGATCACCGGTCCGCCGGTGGTCTGCACGTCACCGCCGATCGCGATGCCGGTGACGTGCGTGCCGTGACCGCCCAGCGACGTCGTGTCCGTGTCGAGGAAGTTCGGCACCGGCACGATGCAGTTCGTCTGGGTCGAGCCGTCCAGGCACAGGCTCTTCAGGTTGCGGACGATCCGGCCGCCGAACGACGGGTGCGTCGGGTCGACACCCGAGTCGATCACGGCGACCGACACGCCCGCGCCCGTGAGCCCGAGGCTGTTGCGGGCGTCCAGGCCGCGGGTGGCGGTGTGCGAGGTCGAGCCGAGGAACTTGATCGGCTTCTGGACCTCGACGCGCGTCACGCCCGCCTTGGTCCTGGCCGAGGAGATCTGCGCGGAGTCGCCGCGCGCGGCCACGACGCCGATCTTGTGGAAGCTCGTGAGCTTCTGCAGACCGGCGGCCTCGACCGCCTGTTCCGCGGCGGCGATGTCGGCGCCGTGGACGTAGACCGTGGAGGCCGGTGCGGCCGTCGCGACAGGGGATGCGACGGCCACGAGCAGTACGGCGAGCGATGCAGCGCGTTTGTACATGGACCCTCCGTGAGCATTGGCAGGCAATCCAACTAACGAGTGATCCACTTATCGGTGACGGCCATCACCGAATGTCTCGACCGAGTGCGTTTGGGCGACCCCGGACCGCTACGGTGTCCCCCCGTGCGGAAAGGTAGGGACTCGTGCGGCTGATCCGTCTGGGCGCTGAACCCTCGGCCATTGGGGCGGACGTCCGTGCCGCCCTCACGGCGTGGGGCGCGGGTACCGAGGTCCTGGGTGGTATCGCGCTGATCGGCGTCCAGCCACCGGACTGCCCGATGCCGCTGGACGCGATCGTCGTGCTGCCCAAGGGCGTTCTCGTGATCGTCGGCGTCGACCTGCCCGACCCCGGGATGAAGCTCGAGGCACCGCTCGGCGGCCAGTGGAAGATCGACGGCTGGCCGCTCGTGGCCAAGGACGGCACGGCGAACCCGGCGACCGAGGCCGTGGCGGCGGCCACCGCGGTGGCGCAGCGGATCCAGGCGATGCGCGCGGAACCGCTCCCGGTCAGCACGATCGTCGCGGTCGGCCCGTTCGTGGGCCAGGTCGTGCAGCCGACGGTCGACCTCAACCGCGGGGTGCGGGTGCTGCACCCCAAACCGTCCACTGTGCTCAGTGCGGCCCGCGAGCTCGCGACCTCCACGGTGCCCTGCACGGCGGACCACGCGGCGAAGCTCTTCGCGATCCTGCAGAACACCGGCTCACCGCCGGACGCGAAGGCGTTCATCGCGGAGGGTTTCAGCGACGCTGTCTCCCCCGACCTCGCGGCCGCCAGCACGATGCTGATCCCCAAGGCGCAGCTGCGCCAGGCGATCGGTCGCAAACGCTTGCCAGGCAAGCTGACCTGGCCCTATCTCGCCGGAGCGGCACTGCTCGCGCTGATCCTCGTGGTGTGGCTCGTGCTGGCGTTGCCCGGTGAGGACAAGCCGGCCGACGCGACGCCCGCGCCGACGTCCGCGCAGCCGACGACGGTGGTCGTGGACGGCACGACGTTCGTGCCGAAGGAGATGAAGAAGGACCAGGAGTGCCAGGCGCAGGCGTTCGGCGACGTGAAGGCGTGGCTGATCGCGAACGACTGCGGAGTGCTGCTGCGCGCCACCTACGAGACGACCGTGCAGGGCAAGCAGGTGACGGTGCTGGTGGCGGACATGGACCTCTACGACGCCCCCAGCGCGAAGTCGCTGCACGGGGTCGTCGCACTGCCCGGCTCCGGCGGCGTGCACGGGATGGACGGCAAGCCGCTGGAGAGCGCCGCCTTCGCGAACGGCACCAAGGGCAGCCACGTGACGCTGGCGTTCGCGGTGTGGACCGGCGGCGCGGGCGACCCGTCGCTCGACCCGATCGCCAAGCAGGCGTTGCGACTGCCCACCACCCGGTAGCAAGGTGGAGGGCATGGTCGGACAACTTCGTTCTGTCGTACTTGACTGCCCGAACCCCTCCGAGCTCGCGTCGTTCTACGAGAAGCTGCTCGGCGCCGAACGACTCCCCGGCGACGACGAGACCTGGGTCGTGATCGTGGCGAACGGCACGCGCCTCGCGTTCCAGCTCGCCCCCGAGTACCAGCCGCCGACGTTCCCCGATCCGCACGGCTCGCAGCAGTTCCACCTCGACGTGCTGGTCGAGGACATCGAGGAGGCCGAGCCGAAGGCGCTGGAGCTCGGCGCGCGGTTGGTGCAGAAGGACAACGACGACACGTTCCGGGTGTACGCGGACCCGGTGGGGCATCCCTTCTGCCTCGTGTGGCTTTCTTGATCGAGGCCTAGTGTGGGCGCATGGACTTCGACGTCATCGTCATCGGTGGTGGCCCCGTAGGTGAGAACGTGGCCTGGCGGACGGCCGCGGGTGGCCTGTCCACCGCCATGATCGAGAAGGAGCTGGTCGGCGGCGAGTGCTCGTACTGGGCGTGCATGCCTTCCAAGGCGTTGCTGCGGCCCGGTCACGCGCTCGCGGCCGCCCGGCGCGTGCAGGGCGTGAACGCGGGTTCGCTCGACGCGAAGGAGGTCCTCGCGCGGCGCACGGGCTTCACCTCCGACTGGGACGACTCGGGCCAGGTCAAGTGGGCCGAGTCGGAGAACATCCACGTCATCCGCGGCGAGGGCGAGGTCACCGGCGAGCGCGAGGTCACCGTGGGCGGCGAGGTCCACCGCGCCCGTCAGGCCGTCGTGGTGTGCACCGGCAGCGTGCCGAAGATGCCACCGCTGGAAGGTCTCGCGGACACTCCCGTGTGGACCTCGCGCGAGGCCACGTCGGCGCGGGAGGTGCCGGAGTCGCTCGTCGTGCTCGGCGGTGGCGTCGTCGGTGTCGAGATGGCGCAGGCGTGGGCACGGCTGGGCTCGAAGGTGAAGCTCGTGGTGTCCGGGGACCGGCCGCTGCCGAAGTTCGAGGAGTTCGTCGGCCCGCTGGTCGTGGAGGGCTTGCAGGAGGACGGCGTCGAGGTGCTGCTCAACGGGCGTGCCTCGTCGATCAGGCCGGGCGAGCTGACGTTGCAGGACGGCCGGGTCGTGCGGGGGTCGCACATCCTCGTCGCCACCGGGCGGGTGCCCGCCACCAAGGACGGCAAGCCGCTGACCGTCGACGACTCCTGCCTGGTGTCCGGCGTGGACGGACGCTGGCTGTACGCGGCCGGTGACGTCACCGGCCGGGCGTTGCTGACGCACCAGGGCAAGTACCAGGCCAGGGCGGCCGGCACGGCGATCCTGGAGCGTTCCCGCGGGTTCGAGCCGAAGCAGTGGTCGGCCGGGCAGGCGTGGGCCGACCACGTGGCGGTGCCGCAGGTCGTGTTCACCGACCCCGAGGTGGCGTTCGTCGGGCACACCGCGGCGGAGGCACGGGCGGCGGGACGTGAGGTCAAGGTCGTCGACCTGGACATCGCGGTCGCCGGGTCGTCGCTGCACGCGGACGGCTACAAGGGCAAGGCGCGGATGGTCGTCGACGAGCGCACGCGGACGCTGGTCGGCGTCACGTTCGTCGGTCAGGACGTCGCCGAGCTGCTGCACTCGGCCACGGTCGCGATCGTCGGAGAGGTCACCGTGGACCGGTTGTGGCACGCGGTGCCCTCGTACCCGACGATCAGCGAGGTCTGGCTCCGGCTGCTCGAGTCCTACGGCCTCTGAACCGGGTCCCGGGGCCGTTCCAGCACGGATCCGAGCATGCCGGCGAGCAGCTCGTTCGCCGTGCCGACCACGTACGCGCGGTCGTCCTCGCCGACGCGTTCGGCGAGCTTGAACAGCGCGTCCGCGGTCTGCACTGCGATCCGGAACGTCAGCATCACCGGGGCGTCGCCGTGGGCGCCGAACCGGTTGACGAACATCTCCGCCAGCCGTTCGGCCATCAGTTCGTACTGGTCGACGCTGGAGTCGAGGCGGTGGCTGTCCAGCATGTCGCTGAACCGCACCCGCCCGAAGCCGGGCAGCTCGTGCAGCATCCGCATGTACACGGCGACGACCTGCGTCATGGCCTCGCGCCACGTGTCCGCGATCAGATCCGCGGTGAACAACTCCTCCACTTCGCGGAGATAGGTCTCCATGCCGCGAAGCGCCAGAGCGTGCACAACTGATCTTTTGTCGGGGAAGTACTGATAGAAGGAACCAATGGGCACTCCGGCCACGTCGACGATGCGAGCCGTGGTGATGTCGTCGTAGTCGTATTCGTTCAGCAGGCCCGCGCAAGCGTCGAGGATCGCGGAAACAGTTGCCGCGCCTCGCTGTTGCACAGGCTGCCGACGCATCACCCTGGCTAACCTGCCTTTTGCCGGATCTTCATGCACGCCGACATCTTTATCCATAGGAGTGCTTCAGCCCAAGCACAGGTTCCTGACAGGTTCAGCCCGGATCTCCGCGGCGTTTGCGGTGAACCACCCAGGCGAAGTCGACGACGCACACCGCGGCGAGTAGCAAAAGCACGACGCCGAGCCAAACGAGGTCGGCTCGCAGCGCCAGCCACCCGGCCACCGAGTTGAAGACCAGGCCGAATCCGGCCAGCCACAACCTCAGGGTCAGCGCACTGCGCGGAGGCGCGGGCGGTGGCAGGTAGTCGCTCACCTCATCCGGTTTCCCTCAGCAGCTGGGTCTCAACCGGCCTGAGCTGTCGCGGCGGTTTCGTCACGTAGGGGCGGACGAGCCGCGTCAGGGCCAGGCCAGGAGCGATCAGCGGGACCACGGCGGTCAGCACAGCGGCGGTGATGCCCGCCCGCACGACGTCCTTGGGCATGACGGCGACGCGGTCGACGACGAACGCGCGCCGCCCGGTGATCGACACGACCGCCAGGACGAGCAGGAACACGACCATGCTCAGGATCGCCCGCCGCACGGCGTGCTCGTACCCCGCCGCCTCCCCCGCGACCAGCACCGCGAACCACCCGGCGAGAGCGGGCAGCTGACCCCGTTCGGTGGTGGCCGCCCAGCTCAGGCCGCCGAGCGTGGCGAGCCAGACGAGGACGTCGGCGCGCTGCTGAGCCCACAGGGACGCCGACTCGAGGGGAATGCCGGTCCACGACAGCAGACCGAGCGGGCTGAGGGGATCGTCGGCGAGCTGGCCCAGCACCCAGGCCAGTGTCCACGCGGACAGCAGCACGGCCAGGACGAGTTGCCACCGGGGCCGGCGCACCACGCACTGGGCGAGCCGGACGATCTCCGCACGCGTCATACCCCCACCTTGCCGCTCCCTGGTGGTTTGTGGAGAAACGTCACCCCAACGCTCACTCTGTCGGCCCTCGTCCGGGCGCGTTCATCACGCAGCGCAATCCACGATCGGGGGACAGATCTTTTCTAGACTGAGGGACATGAGCATTGATCAGCTTCTGCGTCTTCCCAGCTACCTGATGCACGGGCTGGTGCGCGAGGCTCGCCGCATCGGCCGCGCGGATCTGCGCGGGCCTCACCTGACGGTGCTCGCCTACCTGTCCGAACAGGAGGCCGTGGCGCAGAAGCGGATCAGCGACCGGGTGCGGATGGACCCGAGCGACCTCGTGTCGGTGCTCGACGCCCTGGAAGAGCTCGGGTTCGCGCAGCGCAGACGCGACGAGAGGGACCGGCGCCGGTTCACCGTGTCGATCACCGACGGCGGCAGGAGGGCGCTGCACGAGCGCCTGGAGGCGGCTCGGGCGCACGAGGAAGAGCTGCTGGCGCCGTTGACGCCGCACGAGCGCGATACGTTGGCCACACTGCTGCGCAAGGCGTACCTGCACCACGCTGATATGCGTGTAGATTAGACAGTCTGCGCTCAGCGACCCAGCGCGGGCAGGACAGTGCGAATCGGAATAAAAGCCGACGCCGCATGATATCGAGAAATGAGGCAAGTTGTCAAGCCCCTCCGATGACCTCCGGCTCGCCGAAATGGAGCCGGAGCAGGAATACGTGGCCATGTTGTACGGCCGGCTCGACGACCTCCGTGAACAGACGTCGAAACGACTCGCACAGTCGTTGCGACAAACCGGCGGCACGCACCAGATGCGGTCCGAGCGCGACACGTCGGTCGCGATGTACACAGATCAACTGGCCCAGTACAGCGCGGTCGAGAACGGCCTCGCGTTCGGCCGGCTCGATTTCCACAACGAAGACCGTTTCTACATCGGCCGAATCGGTCTGTTCGACGAGGACAAGGAATACGAGCCGCTGCTGATGGACTGGCGCGCGCCCGCCGCCAGGCCGTTCTACCTCGCCACCGCCGCCTCCCCCGACGGCGTGCGGCGGCGCAGGCACCTGCGGACCCGCTCGCGCAAGGTGATCGGCCTCGACGACGAGGTCCTCGACATCAACTCGGCCGACGTGTCCCGCAGCGAGTCGCTGACCGGCGAGGCGACGTTGCTCGCCGCGCTGAACGAGTCGCGCACCGGCCAGATGAGCGACATCGTCGCGACGATCCAGGCCGAGCAGGACAAGATCATCCGGTCCGAGCTCAACGGCGTCGTCGTCGTGCAGGGCGGTCCCGGCACCGGCAAGACCGCCGTGGCCCTGCACCGGGCCGCGTACCTGCTCTACACGCACCGCCGGCAGCTGGCGAAGCGCGGCGTGCTCGTCGTCGGCCCGAACACGACGTTCCTGCGCTACATCAGCCAGGTCCTCCCCTCGCTGGGCGAGACGGGCGTGCTGCTGTCCACCGTCGGCGAGCTGTACCCGAACCTGACGGCGACCGGCCGCGAGTCCGCCGAGGCGGCGGCCGTGAAGGGCCGCATCCAGATGGCGGACGTGATCGCCGCGGCCGTGCGGGACCGCCAGGAGGCGCCGCCGTCCATCGAGATCCGCTTCGACAACGACGTGCTGCGCCTGGACCGACGCGCGATCTCCGACGCGCGGGGCAGGGCGCGCCGGACCCGCCGCCCCCACAACGAGGCACGGCGCACGTTCGCCCGCGAGATCATCTCGACGCTGTCGGGCATGGTCGCCAACCGCCTCGGCGGGCACCTGCTCGACAAGACCGACATGGACGACATCCGCCGTGAGCTGCGCGAGTCCGACGAGGTCCAGGCGGCGATCTCGTCGCTGTGGCCGGTGCTGACCCCGTTCTCGCTGCTCTCGGAGCTCTACCGCAACCCGAAGCGCCGCAACCGCGCGATGGCGAAGTTCACCCGCGAAGAGCGCGACCTGTTGCAGCGCACCACCGACGACTGGACGCCGGCGGACGTGCCGTTGCTGGACGAGGCGGCCGAACTGCTCGGCGAGGACGACACGGAGGCCAAGGCCCGCGCCGAGCGCCAGCGCCGCCAGGCCATCGAGTACGCCCAGGGAGTTCTCGACATCCTCGACCTGGAGGACGACGCGGACCCCGACATCCTGATGGCCTCGGACCTGATGGACGCCTACCGCCTGGCCGAGCGCCACGGCGTCGACCGCTACGAGACCGCCGCGGAACGCGCCGCGGCCGACCGCACCTGGACGTTCGGGCACGTCATCGTGGACGAGGCGCAGGAGCTGTCGGCGATGGCGTGGCGCACTCTGATGCGCCGCTGCCCCAGCAAGTCCATGACGGTCGTCGGCGACATCGCGCAGACCGGCGACATCGGCGGTGCGACCTCGTGGGGTTCCGTGCTGTCGCCGTACGTGCAGAACCGTTGGCGCCTCACGGAACTGACGGTCAACTACCGCACTCCGGCCGAGATCATGGAGGTGGCCGCGGACGTGCTCGCCTCGGTCGACGCCTCCCTGGTGCCGCCGACGTCGGTGCGCGAGACCGGCGTGGCCCCCTGGGTTTCCACCGTGTCGTCGTTCGCGTCCGAGGTGCCCGCGCTGATCGCCCGCGAGGTCGCCGCCGTCGGCGACGGCAAGATCGCGGTGATCGTGCCGGCCGCGCTGCTGCCCGCGGTGGGGTCGTCGATCGCCGACGCGGTACCGGGTTCGTCCGTGGGCAACGAACTGGAGGAGGCCCAGGTCGTGGTGCTCGGCGTGACCGACGCCAAGGGCCTGGAGTTCGACTCGGTGGTCGTGGTCGACCCGGACGGCATCCTGGCCGAGTCGCCGCGCGGCGCGTCGGACCTGTACGTCGCGCTGACCCGTGCCACGCAACGCCTCGGCGTCGTGCACACCGGGACGCTGCCGAACATGTTGGCCCGCTTGAAGGACGTTTCGTAGCGATCGGGTGGAGGCCTGGGTGGCGACTGGAACGCCCCCAGGCCCACCGCGGCGGCGTCAGCGCGCCAGGGCAAGACCGACAGCCGCCGCGCCGACCCCGAGCACCACGCTGACCAGAACGTTCAGCAGCGCTGCCCGGTACTTCTCGGTCTCCAGCAGCTTCACCGTCTCGTAGCTGAACGTCGAGTACGTCGTCAGCCCGCCGCAGAACCCGATGCCCAGCAACGGCATCCAGGACGTCCCGACGACGAACCCGATGAGCAGGCACCCGGCGACGTTGACCGTCAAGGTGCCCCAGGGGAAGCCGGAGGAGTGCCGCGACTGCACGAACCGGTCGAGCAGGTAGCGGGCCGGCGCACCGAGAGCGGCACCGAGGAACACCACGAGCACGGTCACCGAGTCACCCTCAGCCCGAGAAACGCCGCCAGCACAGCACAAACCGGCGTGGCCAGCAGCGCCCACGACCACGACACCGCGTACGACGAGAACGTCGTGAAGCCGCCCAGCAAGCCGACCCCGAAGAACGCGCGCACCAAAGGCTTCGGCACCAGGCCCATCAGCACGCCGATCAGGAACGACCCCAGCACGTTGATGACGAACAACCCCCACGCGCCCGGCACGAACACCGACAGGCCGTAGCGCGCCACACCGCCGAGCCCTCCGCCCAGCGACACCAGCGAGACGAACGCCAGCGGACGGTCAGCTCGTGGGCTCGGCAAGGTGCTCCACCAGGTGATCGAGAGCCTTCAACGCGCGCACGACGTCCTCGCGTTCGGACGACTCCAGCTTGGCCAGTGCGGCACCGATCCGCTTCTCGTGCTCGCGCTGCCAGACGAGCAGCTGTTCGTGTCCACGGGGTGAGACGGACAGTCGCGCTACCCGTCTGTCCCTGGGGTCTCCGCCGCGGACGACGAGGCCCGAGTCGATCAGTTGGGACACCAGTCCGGACACGGTGTTGGGGGCCAGGCGCAACGCGGCGGCCAGGTCGCCGACCTTCATCGGCGGGCGCTCCGCGAGGGTCTGCAGCAGCTCTACCTGCGCCATCGGCAGGGATTCCCACGGCCAGTCGGCCCGGATGCTCGTCCGCAACGCCCGGCGCAGGCGAGTGACGACGTCGGTGAGCGTGCGGGCTTCGTCTGACATGCGGAAATCCTACTGAACCTCCGGCAATAGCTCTGTGTCAGATATAATCTGTTCACGATGAACTGGTTCGTCACGGAGTCGCCCAGACCGGCGTGGATCGCCCGCCGGTCGTACGCGCCTTGGCTGGTCATAGCGACGGTCTGCTTCGGCGCGTTCATGGGTCAGCTCGACGCCTCGATCGTCACGCTGGCGTTCCCCGCGATGAGCGCGCACTTCCACGCCGATCCGGAGTGGATCTCGCTCAGCTACCTGATCACGCTCGTGGCGCTGCTCGTCCCAATGGGCAGGATCGCGGACCGGGTAGGGCGCAAGATCGTCTACATCTACGGGTTCGCGTTGTTCACCGGAGCATCCATCGCGTGCGTGTACGCGCCGGGGTTCGACGCGCTCATCGCGGCGCGGATCGCTCAAGCCGTCGGCGCGGCGATGCTGCAGGCGAACAGCGTCGCGCTGGTGACCACGGCGGTCGCGCCGGAGCAGCGGCGCAGGGCGCTCGGCGTCCAGGCCGCGGCGCAGGCGGCCGGGCTGGCGGCGGGGCCGTTGCTCGGCGGGTACCTCACCGAGAACTTCGGGTGGCAGGCCGTTTTCGCGATCAACGTGCCCATCGGCGTCGTGGCCCTGGTCGCGGGTCACTACCTGCTCCCCCGCACGAAGACCGCACGGGACCGGGGAAGGCCGACGTGGCGGGTGCTGCCGGGGCTGGCCGGGGTGCTGCTCACCTACGCCGCCTTGTTCGCGCCGATGACGGTGCTGCCGTTCACCATGCAACAACCCCTGGCACGGATAGGGCTCACGGTCGCCGCGTTGCCGATCGGGTTCGCGATCGCGGCGATGTTGCTGAACAGGCCCGGCGTCGGGACCGGGGCGCTGGTCACCGCCGTCGCGCTGCTTCTGCCCGTGCCGCAGGTGGTCCAGCTCGTCGTCGCGGGCATCGGGCTCGGGATCATCGCGCCGGCCTGCACGAAACGCGTCATGGGTGCGCTGCCGGAAGGCTCGGCGGGGGTCGGGAGCGGGCTGGTCAACGTCGCACGAGGGCTCGGCACGGCGCTGGGTGTCGCCGTGGCGACGCTGCTGGTTCACGCTTTCCAGTGACGGCAGTGGTTCTGCTGCAGCAATGATTCCCATGCCCTGCCGCATCCGTGTGGCGCCTCGATAGCCTGGGCGCATGTCTGAACGGGTGAGCTGGGTTCCGGAAGGCGTCGACACGGGCAAGCCGAGCGCCGCACGTCTGTACGACTACCTGCTCGGGGGAGGGCACAACTTCGCGGCCGATCGGGCGCTGGCGGAGAGGTTCCTGCAGGCCCAGCCGAACGCCCGCACGATCGCGCGGCTCAACAGGGCGTTCCTGCGCCGAGCAGTGCTGTTCATGATCGACGGTGGCATCCGCCAGTTCCTCGACCTCGGTTCCGGCATCCCGACGGTCGGCAACGTGCACGAGATCGCGCAGAAGGCCGACCCGGAGGTCCGCGTCGTCTACGTGGACTTCGAGGAGGTCGCGGTCGCGCACAGCCAGCTCATCCTGGAGCACGACCCGCGCGCGACGATCGTCCAGGAGGACATGACGAGGCCCGCCGCGGTGCTGCGGGCGGCGCGCGACAGCGGCCTCATCGACTTCTCGCAGCCCGTCGGCGTGCTCACGGCCGGCGTCTTCCACTTCGTGCCGCCGCAGGCCGACCCGAACGCGATCGTGGCGGCGTACCGCGACGCCGTGCCGTCCGGCAGCTACCTCGCGGTCTCGCAGTTCACCCAGGACCTGCAGCCCGAGGAGATGGCGGGCGTGGTCGAGGTCATGAAGAAGAGCCAGAACCCGATGTACCCGCGCACGAAGAGCGAGATCGAGGCGCTCTTCGACGGTTTCGAACTGGTGGAGCCCGGCATCGTGCCCACGCCGTTGTGGCGGCCCGAGGTCACGAACACCGACGATCCGGACAAGGCGGGCATCTACGCGGCCGTGGGCCGCAAGGTCTAGCGGGCCTGTCGTTGTTGGCCGCACGGCGGCGGATCCGTACGCTCTGTGCACAGGATGGAACTTCCTGAACTCGCCGCCCGCTGGATGCACGCGCTGACCTCCACCGCGTACATCCCGCTGTCCCACGCCGAAATCGAGCAGGCCCTGCTCGATTCGCTGCGCGCTCTGCCGGAGTCACCCGAATCGGTCGCCCGCCGGCTGGTGTCACTGCACGCGACCGGACCCGACTCGCTGCGGGTCACGATCGAGGTTCTCTCGCCCGCGTTCGAACTACCCGTCCTGGCCCGGTTGAGCTCCGCGTACGCGCACGCCATGCGGCTGGACGCGTTCGACCAGCAGGAGCAGATCAAGGTCGCGATCGTGCGGGCCAAGCAGCGGGTCGAGCGCACGCTGCGGGTCAGCCAGGCCCGGTTCCAGGAGGTGTTCGACTCCGCCGCGCTGGGAATCGTGATCACCGACCTCACCGGCAGGTGCGTCGAGGCGAACGACACGCTCGCCGAGATCGTGGGGCTCGACTCGGGTGCCGACCTCACCGACCGCGACCTGCGCGACTTCTACCACCCGGAAGACCTGGCCGCCTTGGGCGCCTCGTACCGGAAGGTGAGCGAGGGGCACGTCGACAGGTTCCGCGACCAGCGCAAGCTGATCCGCGCGGACGGCGAGCCGGTGTGGGTGCACCTCGTGGTGTCGGTGCTGCGGGACGCGGACGGCCGGCCGACGCACCACGTGACGATGGTCGAGGACATCAGCGAGCTGCACCTGCTGCAGCGCAGCCTCGACCACCAGCTGCTGCACGACTCGCTCACCGGCCTGTCGAACCGCCAGCACTTCCTCTCCCGGCTGGAACGGCGGCTCGACGGCGGCCCGATCACGCTGTACCACCTGGGCCTGGACGCGTTCTCGGTCGTCAACAACGGCCTGGGCCACGAGACCGGTGACAAGCTCCTCAAGATCGTCGCGCACCGCCTGGGCGAGCTCGCCGCCGCGAAGGACGCCGTGCTGGCGCGCGTCGGCGGTGACGAGTTCGCGTTGATGACGGTCTCGGACAACGTCACCTCGACCATCGAGGAGATCCAGGAAGCACTCGGCGAACCGACCTTTGTGGACGATCACGGCCTCGCGCTGTCGGTGAGCGTCGGCGTGGTGGACCGGCCGCCCGCGTTCGCGACCGCCGCCGAGCTGATGCGGTGCGCCAACGCGGCGCTGCGCCAGGCGAAGGCGCGGGGCAAGCGGCAGTGGGCCCTGCACGACCCGCACGACGACGCCCGCCGCCGCGGCAGGTACGCGCTGGCCGCGTCGATGCCGGGCGCGTGGGAGCACGGCGAGGTCGAGATCGTCTACGCGCCGGTGCACGACCTGGAGACCCAGGAGGTGCTCGGCGCCGTCGCCCGCCTGCACTGGGACGACCTGAGCCACAACGACACGATGGCGCTGGCCGACTCCACGGGGCTGTCGCTGCCGATCGGCCGCTGGCTGTTGCGGGAGGCGTGCGTGCAGGCCGCGAGATGGGTCGAGGAGTTCGGTGACGGAGCGCCCACGCTGCACCTCGTGCTGGGCGCCCTGCAGTCCCGCGACGAGGACCTGGTGGCCGACGTCAAGCGGGCGCTCGACGACACGGGGCTTCCGCCGGAACGGCTGCGGATCGCGCTGGACATCTCGTCGGTGCTGGCCGGCGACGACAACGCCCTGGTGCTGCACGACAGCGGCGTCGTCACGGCGCTGGACGGGTTCCGCGGCGGCCACGACGAACTGGCGGTGCTGACCGAGGTACCGGTCCGCTCGGTGATCACCCGCGCGCCCGCTCCGAGGCCGGATTCGCCGCTGCACCAGGCGATGCGCGCCCTCATCGAGACCGTGCACGGCTTCGGCGTGCGGTTCGGCGTCGACGAGGTGCACACCCCCGAGGACGCCGAGCACTGGCGGCGGGCGGGCGCGGACGGCGTGATCGGGCTGCTGCCCGCCCTGCCCGCGGCCGAGGTCACCGAGCTCCTGGCTACAGCTGCTTCACCGCGGCCAGAAGCTTCGTGAGCGAGTCCTTCGCGTCACCGAACAACAGCGTCGTCTTCGGGTTGTACAGCAGCTCGTTGTCCACGCCCGCGAACCCCGGCCGCATCGACCGCTTCATGAACACCACGGACTTCGCGCGGTCCACGTCGAAGATCGGCATGCCGTAGATCGGGCTCGACGGCTCGTCCCGCGCGCCCGGGTTCACCACGTCGTTCGCCCCGACGACCACGGCCACGTCGACCGACGTGATGCCGGGGTTGACGTCGTCGAGCTCCTTGAGCTGCTCGTACGGCACGTCCGCCTCGGCCAGCAGCACGTTCATGTGGCCCGGCATCCGCCCCGCCACTGGATGGATCCCGTACGCCACGGACACCCCGCGCCGTTCGAGCTGCGCCACGAGCTCACGCACCGCGTGCTGCGCCTGCGCGACGGCGAGGCCGTACCCCGGCACGACGACCACGTTGTTCGCGTACCCCAGCAGGATCGCGACGTCCTCGACCGTGCCCGACTTGACCGTGCGCTGCTCTTCCCCTTGCGCCACAGCGGTGGTCGCCTTGAACGCGCCGAACAGGATGTTGGCGAGCGACCGTCCCATCGCCTGCGCCATCAGCCGGGTCAGGATGGTGCCGGACGCGCCGACGAGCGTGCCCGCGACGATCAGCAGCGTGTTCGCCAGCACGTAACCCGACGCGGCGACCGCGAGACCGGTGAACGCGTTGAGCAGCGAGATGGCGATCGGCACGTCCGCGCCACCGACCGGCAGCACGAACAGCACGCCGAGGGCCAGCCCGACGACCGCCAGCAGCCACAGCAGCAACCCGTTCGGCACCGCCATCGTCACCGCGCACAGGGCGACCGACGACGCGGCGGCCGCGATCGCGAGCTGCTGCCCGGCGGGCAAAAGCACCGGGCGGGTGGTCATCAGCTCCTGCAGCTTCAGGAACGTGACCACGGAACCGGAGAAGCTGACCGAGCCGATCAGCACCGTCAGCACGGTCGCGAGCCGGAACAGGACAGTCGTGTCCGGTACCGCGAAGAACTCGGCCAGTGCCACCAGAGCCGCCGCGGCGCCACCGACTCCGTTGAACAGCGCCACCATCTGCGGGATGGCCGTCATCTTCACCGACCGCGCGGCGGGGATGCCGACCGCGACACCGAGTGCGACGGCGACCAGGATCCACAGTCCGTTGTGGACGACGCCGTGGACGTACGCGGTGACGACGGCGACCAGCATGCCGAACGCGCCGATGAAGTTGCCGTAGCGCGCGTATTTGGGCGAGCTCAGGCCTTTCAGCGCCAGGACGAAGCACACCGACGCGACGAGGTACATCAGCTGGACCGTCACCTCTTGAACATCTCCAGCATCCGGTCGGTCACCACGAACCCGCCGACGACGTTGACCGTGGCCAGGAAGACCGCGATCAGCCCCAGAACCAGTTCCAGGGTGCTCTCGGCGGACCCCGTGATCAGGATCGCGCCGACGAGGATCACGCCGTGGATGGCGTTCGCACCGGACATCAGCGGCGTGTGCAGGATCGTGGACACCTTCGAGACCACCTCGAAGCCCACGAACACGGCCAGCACGAAGATCGTCAGCAGGTCGATCACGGCAACTCCTTGCGGATCCGGCCGTCGTGGGTGAGGCAGCAGCCGTCGAGCACCTCGTCCGAGAGGTCCGGCACGACCGAGCCGTCCGCGATCATGAGCTTGAGCAGGTTCAACACGTTGCGCGAGTAGAGCTTGCTGGCGTGCACCGGCATGGACGACGGCAGGTTCAGCGCGCCGTGCACGAGCACGTCGCCGACCCAGATCTCCTGGCCCGCGACGGAACCGGCGTAGTTGCCACCGGACTCCGCGGCCAGGTCGACCACGACGGAGCCGGGCGCCATGGCCTTGAGCATGTCCGTCGTGACGAGCACCGGGGCCTTGCGGCCGGGGATGGCGGCCGTGGTGATCACGACGTCTGACGCCGCCACGTGCTCGCCGATGAGTTCCCGCTGGCGTTCCAGGAACTCCTCGGACTGCGCGGAGGCGTAGACGCCGGACTGCGTCTCGAGTTCGAGCTCGATGAACTTCGCGCCGAGGCTGCGGACCTCCTCGCCCGCGGCCTTGCGCACGTCGTACGCCTCGACGACGGCGCCCAGCCTGCGTGCGGTGGCGATGGCCTGCAGGCCCGCCACGCCGGCGCCGAGCACCAGCACCTTCGCCGGCGGCACGGTGCCGGCGGCGGTGGTGAACATGGGCAGGAAGCGCGGTAGTCGTTCGGCGGCGACCAGGACGGCACGGTAGCCGGCGACCAGCGCCTGGGAGGACAGGGCGTCCGCGCTCTGGGCACGGGTCACGCGGGGCAGCAGGTCGAAGCTGAACGACGTGACGTTCCGCCGCGCATAGACGTCGAGAAGTTCCCGCTCGCCTTGGGGCTGCAGGAAGCTGATGGTGATGGCGCCCGGTTTCAACGCGGAGGCCTGGGCGGTGGTCAACGGCTGCACGGACACGACGACGTCGGACTCCGGCGTCGGGTCCTCGAGCGCCACCACGGCCCCTGCCGCGCGGTACGCGGCGTCGAGGGCGTGGGCGTGACGCCCGGCGCCTTCCTGTACGTGCACGGTCAGTCCAGCGTCGACCAGCGACGACACCGTTTCCGGTACGCAGGCGACTCGGCGCTCGGCGGGCCGCGACTCTGCGGGGGTTCCCACTCTCACCGTACGCACGTTACGCGATCAAAGGTGACCTGGGCCGCATCACAGTTGCCAGAGCACACCGGACCGGCGGACCCGGCCGCCGCCGCGGCCGGGGCGAGCACCGCGGATCAGTGGGACACAGGACATCCGGAGGGCTCGGCCGAGGGGAAGAAGTTCGGCAGCAGCTCCTCCGTGTCGTAGTAGCGGTGGTAGACCGGTGTCAGCCCGCCCGACACGGGTGGCACGATCCAGGACCAGTCCGCGGGGCAGGTGCGTCCGGCGGCCTCCTCCTTCTCCAGGTGCGTCAGGAACCTCTGCGACTCCGTGTGGTGGTCCGTGATCGTGACCCCGGCCTCCGCGAACGAGTGCAGGACGGCGCGGTTGAGCTCCACCAGAGCTCGGTCGCGCCACAACGTCGCCTCCGACGACATGTCCAGGCCCATTCGCTTGGCGAGGTACGGCAGCAGGTCGTAGCGGTCGTGGTCGGCCAGGTTGCGGGCGCCGATCTCGGTGCCCATGTACCAGCCGTTGAACGGCGCGGACGGGTAGTCGATCCCGCCGATGCGCAGGCGCATGTTGCTGATGGCGGGGACGGCGTGCCACTTCACGCCGAGCGCCTTCAGCCACGGGAAGTCCGGGTGGGACAACGGGACTTCCAGCACGTCGTCGGCGGGGATCTCGACGAGCGCGGGTTCCTGGCCCTTGCAGGACACCATGAGCGGCAGCACGTCGAACGGGCCACGTGTGGACGGCGGCTGCCAGCCTCGCTTCAACGCGAGGTCGGTGAGGGCGAGGTTGCGCGCGTCGCCGAGCACTCCGCCGTCGGAGCCGCGGTAGGCGGCGTAGCGGATGATCTGCTCGTTGACGATCCGCGGCGCGTCCATGCCCGGCTCTGCGGGGGCGAAGATCGTGATGACGGGCCGGATCTTGCCCTTGTTGGTGGCGACGCGGAGGTGCTCGACGCACTGTTCGGCCACTTCGGCGGGAGCGGACAGCTCCCGCTGGTCGCGCACTTTCAAGCTCCGCCAGTAGAGGCGTCCGATGCAGCGGGAACTGTTGCGCCAGGCCACCCTGGCACCGAAGGTCAGTTCGGCGGTGGTGTGGCGGTAGGTACCGGTCGCGGCGATCTCCGCGTGCACTTCGGCCAGCCTGGCCTCGACGGGACCGAGGTCCGGGTTCTCGGTGTGGTGCTGCCGGACGAAGTCCTCAGCCTCGGCGATGTCGATCTCGCCGGTGTTCTCGACCTGCGCCGAGGGAAGCGCCGTGAGGGAACGGGGCATCACGTCAGTCGGGACGGGGGTCATGGCGAGGCACCGTAGTTGCGCTTTCGTGGAGTAGGAACCGCCTGTCGCGCTACGCCATCTGGATCACTGGACCGCGTCCGACACGCTCAGCAAGTACTTGATCCTACAACCGGGTGACAAAGGGCGCGACAAAGGGTGGTTCTGGACCGTTATCGCGCCGACACCAAACATTGACCGGTGATTCAGTTCACCACCGGATTCGACCCGTTCGAGTGAACTTCGGCGGGTACCTCCCACGACGAGAAGCGCGTCATCCCGCGTATCGCCAAGGAAGGCGGGACCGCCCGGAAAGCGAGGTTCCGCAGCGCCAACGCCACAGGTGAGCGGACTTCGATGCCGAACTTCCCCGCCATCCGCGAGGCTTTCCACACCGATTGGGCCCGCGGCCGCCGCAATGCGTCGTAACGCGCGAGATCCCCGTTGACCGAGGCCAGCGTCACCGCGTCTTCCAGCGCCATGCACGCCCCCTGACCGAGGTACGGCGTCATCGCGTGCGCGGCGTCGCCCAGAAGTGCCACCCGGCCGCCCACGAACGTGGGTAGCAACGGCAGTTCGTAGATGTCGTGCCGGATCACGTCCGGGGTGGACGCCAGCAGTTCCGGCACCGGGTCGTGCCAGTCGGCGAACAGCGCCACCGGGTCCAGGTCGGCCGAGGCCGGCGCGACGGCCGCGACGTACCAGCAGACCCGGCCGTCTCCGAGAGGCAGGACGCCCGCCTCGCAGCCGGGACCGAGTGTCTGCGAGAGCGGCAGCTCGCAGGGCCCCGGCGCCACCCCTCGCCACGCCGTGGCCCCCGCGTACACCGGTCCCGGCGCGTCGGGCAGCAGTTCCGCGCGAAGGCGGCTGTTGATGCCGTCCGCCGCCACCACGAGATCCGCGTCCAGCTCGTCAACGCCGGTCACCTCGACGTTGTTGAAGAGGATCTCGGGCGGCAACGCGCGCAGCAGCACGCCGTGCAGATCGGCTCGGTGGATCGCGATGACGTTCTGCCCGGCGACGTCGGTCAGGTGCACCAGCCAGCGCCCGTCGGACGCCCTGACCCCACCGGACACGCGGGGCGTGCCCAGCCGGCGCACCTCGTCGGTGAGGCCCATCCACTCCAGCGCCCGCAGCGCGTTCGGCATCACGCCCACGCCCGCGCCGATCTCCCCGAAGGCCGCCGCGCGTTCGTGGACCACGACCTCCCAGCCCACGCGTCGCAACGACACCGCCGTCGCCAGCCCACCGATGCCGCCACCCACCACGATCGCCTTCACGGCGTCCTCCTCTACAGATGTAGAAGACTCTACAGCCGTAGACTACAGCTGTAGAGAGATGGGAAGCACAATGCGCAGAGACCTCATCGCGGACGCCGCGATCGACCTCGTCGCCGAGCAGGGCATGCGCGGGCTCACCCACCGCGCGGTCGACCGCCGCGCGGGCCTGCCGGAGGGCTCCACCAGCGCGTACTTCCGCACGCGCAAGGCGTTGGTCGAGGGGTTCGTCGCGCGCCTCGCGAACCAGGAGCAGCAGGACATCGCGCCCGATCCGGACGACGTCGCGGGCAGCATCGCGAGGACGATCGACAGCTGGCTCGTCGAGCGGAACAGGACGCTCGCGAGGTACGCGGCGATGCTGGAGGCCACGCACCACCCCGAGCTGAAGTCGATCATGGCGCACTCGCCGCGCGAGCAGGCCACCGCGATCGCGAAGATGCTCGGCCACGAGGACCCGGAACGGGCGGGCGCGCACCTCACGGCGTTCCTGGAGGGCCTGCTCTTCTACCGGCTCGTCGGCGCCGGCAGCACGGTCGGACCGACACCGGGCACCGAGGAGAGCGTCCGAGACCTCAAGGCGGCCGTGGAAAAAGCGTTGCGGCCGTAAGTACCGTGGGTTTCATGGGATTCGGGTACGGGGTCTTCTACCTCTGATCACGGACGTGTGCCACCGCGCAACACGTCCTGATTTCGCGTACCCAGAAGAGGATCCCCGTGCGTTCGCATGTTCATTTGACGACCCAAGATCTCACCAAGGGCTATGAGGCCGGGCCCGTCGTCGACGGCATCTCCCTGAAGGTCTCCGCCGGCCAGCGCCTCGGCGTCATCGGCGAGAACGGCCGCGGCAAGACCACGCTGCTCCGCCTGCTCGCCGAAGACCTGGCGCCGGACCAGGGAACCGTCACCCGCCACGGTTCGTTGAGCCTCGTACGACAGGAAATGCCCTTCCACGAGGGCGAAACGGTGGGGGACCTGCTGTCCGAGGCTCTGCGCGAAAGCCGCGAGGCACTGTCCGAACTGGACCGTGCGGCGGCGCCGTTCGACGAGCAGCGCTACGAGAAGGCACTGGCCCACGCCGAGGACGTCGAGGCCTGGGACGCCGAGCGCCGCGCCGAGATCGCGCTGAAGGCCCTCGACGCCGACCACGACCGAGCGACGCCGCTCGCCCGGCTCAGCGTGGGGCAGCGCTACCGGGTCCGGCTCGCGTGCCTGCTGGCCGAACGCTCCGACGTCCTGCTGTTGGACGAACCGACCAACCACCTCGACGCGGGTGCCCTGGCCTTCCTGACCGAACGCCTGCAGCACCACCACGGCGTCGTGGTGCTCGTGAGCCACGACCGCACGTTGCTGGACGAGGTCTGCACCCAGTTGCTCGACCTCGATCCCGCGCCGGACGGCGAGGTGCACCTGCACGGCGGCGGCTACCGGGCGTTCAAGGAGGCCAAACGCGCCGAGAGGCAACGGTGGGAGCAGCGGTTCGCCCAGGAGGAGGCCGAGCACGACGACCTGACCGAGAAGGTCGAGCGCGCCCAGTCCGGCCTGAGGGACGGCTGGCGCCCTCCGAAGGGCACGGGCAGGCACCAGCGCACGACCCGTGCGGCGAACAAGATGCGCAACGTCGCCCGCAGGCTCGAAGAGCTCGGCGACCAGCGCGTCGGCGCTCCCCCGCCCCCGCTGCGGTTCACGCCGCCCGAGCTGGAGGCGAGCGGCGACCTGCTGCACGCCACCCCGCTCGAAGTGCCAGGACGGCTGCGCCTCACCGAGCCGATCTCGCTCAGCGCGGGCGAGAAACTGTTGATCACCGGCCCGAACGGGGCGGGCAAGTCGACGTTGCTCGGCGTGCTCGCCGGCCGCGTCGCACCTGCCCGCGGCACCGTGCACCACGTCGGCCGGGTCGCCCTGCTGGCCCAGGAGTCCGCGTTCGAGAACGAGGACGCCACCGCGGTGCAGCTCTGTTCGCGTGTGGAGGACATCGGTCTGCTCAGAGGAGAAGACCTGGTGCGGCCGGTCCGCCGCCTGTCCACTGGGCAACGCAGGCGCCTGGAGCTGGCGATCCTGCTGAGCGGCTCGCCCCACGTCCTGCTGCTCGACGAACCGACCAACCACCTGTCGATCGCCCTGGTCGACGAGCTGACCGAGGCCCTGCACCAGACCAGGGCCGCCGTGGCCGTCGCGACCCACGACCGGCAGATGCGGACAGATTTCCGTTCATGGCGGTCCGTGGCCCTCGAATCAGCTTCACGAAGTAATGAAACTTCTGTAGCTTCGAAATAGGTCTTCTGCCGAGCACTGGGAGGTGTGCGAGATGACCGAACTGATCGCCGACGAACTGCCGATCACGCGCCAGAACCCGTTCGACCCGCCCGCCGAGGTGACCCGGATCCGCGAGCAGGCCCGCATCAGCAGGCTGAAGTTCGCCGACGGTCACCTCGGCTGGCTCGTCACCGGTCATCACCAGGTCCGCGAGATCCTGGGAAGTCCGAAGTTCACGAACGACCCCGGCAAGCACCACATGCTGGACGTCAGGTTCCAGGGGGAGGCGCCGCCGGAGAGGCGCAAGGTCGAGCCCGGCATGTTCCTGAGCCAGGACCCGCCGGACCACACCCGGCTGCGCAAGATGCTGCAGGGCCAGTTCACGGTCCGGCGGATGAACCAGCTGTCCGAGTGGATCGGCACGATCGTCGACGACCAGCTCGAGCACCTGCGGTCGCTGGGCGGCAAGGCGGACCTCGTGAAGGAGTTCGCGCTTCCCGTGCCGTCACTGGTGATCTGCGCGCTCCTCGGCGTCGACTACGACGAGAGGCACCGGTTCCAGGACGACACGACGAAGCTGCTGAGCCTGGACTCGACGTTCGACGAGGCCATGGCGGCCATGAAGCGCATCCAGGAGTTCATGCGCGAGCTGATCGTCCGCAAGAAGGCGGCCCCGGGCGACGACATGATCAGCGACCTGCTCGCCACCGGGGAACCGACCGACGAGGAAGCGTCGAACATGGCGCTGCTGCTCCTGCTGGCGGGCCACGAGACCACGGCGAACATGCTGGGACTCGGCACGTTCACGCTGCTGCAGCACCCGGACCAGCTCAAGGTCCTGCGCGACGAACCGGAGGTCGTCGACAACGCCGTCGAGGAGCTGATGCGGTACCTGTCGATCATCCACTTCGGACCGGTGCGCACCGCCACCGAGGACGTGGAGATCGAGGGCCACCTCATCAGGGCCGGCGACACCGTGCTGATGCACGTGCCGGCGGCGAACCGCGACCCGGAGAAGTTCCCCGGCAACCCCGACGAGCTGGACCTGCGCCGCCCGGCCAGCGGGCACGTGGCGTTCGGGCACGGCATCCACCAGTGCCTGGGCCAGCAGCTGGCCCGCATCGAGATGAGGATCGGGTTCTCCAAGCTGTTCCAGGAGTTCCCGGACCTCCGCCTCGACGTCGACCCCGAGGAGGTGCCGCTGCGCACCGACATGGGGATCTACGGGGTCCACTCGCTGCCAGTAGCGTGGTCGGCATGAAGATTTCCGTCGACCAGACGAAGTGCTGCGGTTCGGGAATGTGCGTTCTGACCGACCCGGACCTGTTCGACCAGAACGACGAGGACGGCACGGTCGTCCTCCTGCAGGAACACCCGGACGCCGGGCACGAGGCCACCGCGGAGGAAGCGGCGAACCTCTGCCCGGCGGGCGCGATCACGATCAGCTGATCCGCCGCGCGTTGCTGACCCGCCAGGCGACACCCGTGCCCGTCGCCTGGCGCCAACGCCCGCACGGGGTCGCGGTCCTGAGCCAGAACCGGGGCTAGGACGTCGCGAGGCGGAGTTCGTCGACCTCCGCCTGGAACCCCGCGGCCGTCAGCGTCTCCTCGGCCAGCTGCCAGTAGTCCCGGGCCTCGTCGCCCCGGCCGGACCGCTCCAGGGCGTTGCCCATCACCCTCAACGACCGCCCGAGCTCCGGCGGAGAGCCCATCTTCCTGGCCTGCTCCACGGCCAGCGAGGCCAGGCTCAGCGCCTCCTCGGCGGACGAGGCCAGCCCGGACCTCAGGCGCCACACCCAGATGCGGCCCTGCCGGTCGTCGTGCTCCTCGAAGAACTCCCAGGCCTGCCGCAGCTGCTCCTCGGCCAGGGAGTTCTGGCCCGACCGCACCAGCGTGTCCGCCAGGAACAACCGGATGTTGGCCGCGAGATCCGGATCGCCGAGCTTCTGCGCGGCGGCCAGCGAGGACCGCAGGAACGCGGCGGACTCGGCCAGCTCGCCCGTGAACTGGTGCAGCCGCCCCAGTTCCAGGGTCGCCATCAGTTCGCTCTGCTCGTCCCCCAGCTGCCCCGCGACGCGGCGGGCGCGTTCGAGGTACTCCTGGGCGGCGGCCAGCCCACCGGCCCGGCGCTCGATGGCGCCCAGCGAACACAGGACCTCGATCTCGCCGTGCGGGTTGCTGGAGACGACGAACCGGGTCATGGCCTCGCGATGGGCCTCGCGGGCCTCCGCGGACCGCCCGCTCCACTCGTGCATCCACCCCATGCCGTACCAGGCGTAGGCCTCGCCCCACACGTCACCGGCGGCGGCGAAGCCTTCCTGCGCGGCCTGGAAGTCGGCGGAGGCCGAGGCGTAGTCGTGCAGCCGGGCCCGCAGGATCCCGCGCTGCTGGAACAACATCGGGCGGCGTGCGGGAGGTGCGCACGAGAGTCCCAGCGCGTTGATCTGCTCCCAGTCGTCGAACCGGGCCCGCAGGTCGCAGAAAGCGGCCGACCGGATCGCCAGCTCGGCGGCCAGCGACCCGAGGCCCAGCGCCGCTGCCTGGGTGATCACGGCGTGGATGTTCAGCCACTCCGCGTCGAACCAGTCGGCCGGGTCGCCGAGGTCGAACCGTTCCAGCGCAAGGGGTTCGAGCCGGACGCCCTGGTGCGGCAGCTCCACGTCGGCCCGCATCGCGAGGTCGAGCCACTGCTCGAACAACGCCTGGAGCGCGACGGCCGGGTCCTCGGAAGCGGCCTCGCGGCCGTAGGCGCGCAACAGGTCGTGCAGCCGGTAACGCACCTGCCCCAGCACATCGCGTCCCGCGTAGTCGACCAGCCGGGCGTCGACCAGCGCCTCGACGTGGTCCTCCGCGTCGTCGAGGTCCAGCCCCAGCAACGGCGACGCCACCCAGGCGGGGAAGTCCGGTGTGTCGAGCAGCGACAGCAGGCGGAACGCGGTCTGGTGCGACTCGCCCAGACCGTCGTAGGACAAAGCGAGCGAGGCGCGCACGTCCAGATCGCCCAGCGACAGCTCGTCGAACCGGCGGCGTTCGTCGGACAACCGGCCGGCGAGCTTCGCGAGCTGCCAGTGCGGGCGGGCCACCAGCCTGGCCGCGGCCACCCGCAACGCGAGCGGCAGCTTGCCGCAGTAGTCCACGATCTCCTGCGCCGCACCGGGTTCGGCGGCGCACCGGGCCTCGCCGACGGCGGCCCGCAGCAACGCCAGCGCATCGGTGGAGGGCAGTACGTCCAGCGGCACGACGTGTGCGGCCTCCAGGCCGGCCAGCGCGGCGCGGGAGGTCACCAGCGCGGCACCGGAGGTGGTCCCCGGCAGCAGCGGACGCACCTGGGCCTCGTTCACCGCGTTGTCCAGCACGACGAGGATCCGCCGGTCCGACAACAGGTCCCGGTACAGGTCGACCCGGTCCTCCACGGAGGACGGGATCGCGCCGCCGGAGACACCGAGTCCGCGCAGCAACCGGTCCAGCGCCGCGGCCGGCTCGACGGGCTTCTGCTCGCCGCCGCGCAGGTTGAGGTACAGCTGCCCGTCCGGGAACGTGTCGCGGACGGCGTGGGCGCAGTGCACGGCCAGCGAGGTCTTGCCGACGCCACCGGGGCCGGTGATCGTCCACGTCCCGCCGGCGCGCAGCCCGGCCGTCAGGCGGGCCACCTCGCCGGACCGCCCGGAGAAGTCGCCGACCGCGGGCGGCAGCCACGAGGGTCCGGACTGGACGGCGACCGGCGCGGAGGAACCCGCCAGCACCTCCATGTGCAGCGCGCGCAGCTCGGCGTTCGGGTCGATGCCGAGCTCGTCGGCGAGCACGTCGCTGGCCCGCCGGTAGACGTCCAGCGCCTGCGCCTGCTGGCCGGTGCGGTGCAGGGCGAGCATCAGCTGGTACCAGAAGCGTTCGCGCAGCGGGTGTTCCGCGACGAGCGACCGCAGCTCGTCGACGATCTGGTCGTGCCGGCCCAGCTGCAGCTCGGCGTCGTTGCGGCGTTCCAGCACCTCCCAGCGCTGTTCGTTGAGCCGCTGCACGTCGGTCTGTTCCATCCGCAGCGACGACACCTGGTCCAGGGCCGGGCCGCGCCACAGCGCCGCGGCCTCACCGAGCAGGCGGGCCTCGGTCTCCAGGTCGGGCGCGCGGCGGGCCTCGGCGCGCAGCCGCTGGAACGTCAGCAGGTCCAGCTGGTCGTCCTCGACGTGGATCGAGTAGCCGGTGGGCCACGTGCGGACGAGCTTGCGGTCGGCCAGGTCGTCCAGCGACTGCCTCAACCGCATGACGTACGTCTGCAAGGTCGCGCGCGCCGAACCGGACGGCTCTTCGCCCCAGAGGTGCTCCATCAGCTCGTAGGACGACACCGGCGCGTTCGCCTTCATCAGCAGTGCGGCGAGCAGGACACGCTGCTTGGCCGAGCGCAGCTCCACGACCCGGCCTGAGTCGATGACCTGCAACGATCCGAGAACCCTGAACCCCCACCGCCGTTGCATGAGCCGATCCTAACCAGCCGGTAACCCTAGGTGTCAGCGAAATGTCAGCGGGTCACGTGATGCTTCTCGCCCATGAGCACGACAACCTCCGTCGCCGCCGCGGCGTTGTCATCGGGAGTGGTGACTTCCGGCCAGGCCGAAGTCCGCTCCGACATCCGCTGCTGAGGCACACCAGGCTGGAGCGGCGTCTTGGCCCCCCAGCGGGGCGCCGCTCCTCTTCAGACGGTGTCACCGGGGCCCGAAGCCCAAACCTCTCCTCGGGCCCCGGTGCCGCCTCCGGCTCAGGCCGCGCCGCGCGACGCCGTCATGAACTTCCCCAGGCGCGACGCCAGGTCGTCCGCGGCCTCGTTGCCCCGCAACCGTTCCGCCTCCACCTTCAACGGCCTCATGCGGTCCCGCGTGCGGGCCGAGCGGATGGGACCGGACAGCGCGATCGCCTGTTCCCCGATCTCCCGTGCCTGTTCGGCGTCGTTCTGCACGAGGTAGTTCATCGCGAGCGCGGCCAGCCGGAACGACTGGCTGCGCGACGCCTCCGCTCCGTCCGAGGAGATCGCCCTGGTGAGCAGCGGGATCGCCGACCGGGCGTACTTCACGTCGCAGGTGCGCGCGAGCTCGGTGTGCACCATGCCGCCGATCGACACCAGGTCGGCCAGGTCGAAGAACCGCGCCCACGGCGGCGCGTCCTCGGTCTCGGACCGGTGGAACTCGTCCTCGGCGCGCGCGAACTGGCGCAGCGCCTGCCTTTCCGCGCCCATCTTCGCGAACGCCCACGCCTCGTTGGCGTGCAGGATCGACACGGCCAGGGTCGACCCGCTGGCCTGCGCGATGGGCAGACCCCGCTGGAACGACGACAAGGCGTCTTCCGGCAGCTCGTAGTGCAGGTGCACGCGCCCCATCCGGTAGTGGATGTTCGCTTCCAGCGCGCTGTTGCCCGACGCGCGCGCAAGGCCCATCGCGCGGCCGAAGTGCAGGTGCGCCGACTCGAGCAGGCCCATGTCGAACGACGCCCAGCCGGCCAGGTTGTGCAGGTCCGCGATGGCGACCTGGAGCCGGTGCAGCACCTGTCCGGACGAGCTGGTGTCGATCAGCGGGTTCGCCCAGTTCAGCAGCGCGACGCAGGCGTCGCGGCAGGCACCGCCGCCGTACTCGTGGTCGAGCGCCCGCAAAGCACTCGTCAGGGTCTCGACATGCCGCACGTCGGTCTTGTCCACACGACCGGAAAACGCATCGCCGTTGAACATAGGTCGGCCCTCCTGACGTGCGCACGCGCACCCCGCGAGGGATACCCGCTGCACACCGTCGGTACTCACCCGTGCCGCCGACACCATCCCGCTGTCAGGCCTGGCCGGGACAGGGCCTTTCGGCTCTCCCGGGGCACGCCGGCGCGACCGCCACAACGCCGTGGTGGTCGCGCCTACGATTTCGGACGGTGGTGGTGAACGGAAAGGGGCCAACGAGGTGTCACCGCACGGGAACTGAATCCATTCCCCGTGACGACTCCTCACCGGTTCGGCCGAGTCGGGTCACTCTTCCAGGGTGACCACCTGAGCGGGACACCTGTCCACCGCGTCACGAACGCCCGGCAGCAGGTCGGCCGGGGGTTCGGCGACCAGCACGACGCCGAGCCCGTCGTCGTCGGACTGGTCGAACACGTCCGGTGCGGCGAGCACGCACTGGCCCGATCCGATGCACCTCGTCTGGTCTATCCGGACCGTCATGTCACCACACCACCGGGATCTCGGCGGCGCCGTAGGTGATCATGTCGTTGCGGTACCTCATCTCCGTGACGGGCACGGCGGGGCGCAGGTTCGGGAACCGCTCGAAGAGCGTCCGCAGGCCGATCTGCAGCTCCGCTCGGGCCAGGTTCGCGCCGAGGCACTGGTGCGGGCCGAACCCGAAGCCCAGGTGCGACACGGCGTCGCGTTCCAGGTCCAGCTGCTCCGCACGCGGGCAGAGCGCCTCGTCGAGGTTCGCCATGAGCGACACGCTCACCCAGTCCCCCGCCTTGATCAGCACACCGTCGACCTCGACGTCCTCGGTCGCCCTGCGGGTGAGTCCCGGGCCGCCGAGCTGGCCGACCGTGTACCGCATCAGCTCCTCGACCACCACGTCCGCGCGGCTCGGGTCGCGCCGCAGGACCTCCAGCTGGTCGGGCTTCTCGAACAGGTGCAACGTGAAGAGGCCCAGGAAGTTCGACGTGGTCTCGTGCCCGGCGGCGAGCAGCCCGATGCAGAGGAAGATCAGCTCTTCCATGCTGAAGTCGGTGTCGTTGGCCATCAGGCCGATCATGTCGTCGTTCGTGCCCGCGGCCCGTTTCGCCTCGACGATCGGCGTGAGCACCTCCGCGAGCTTGGTCGCGTGCGCGAGGTACTCGTCCTTCGAGCCGTTCTTGCCGAACAGGTCGCCGGCCGTGGCCTGGAACAGCTCCTGGTGCTCCGGCGGCACGCCCAGCAGCTCGGCGATCACCAGCGACGGCAGCGGCAGGCACAGCGAGGCGACCAGGTCCGCGGGAGCGCCCTTGGCCTCCATCACGTCGAGGTGCTCGTCGACGATCTGCTGGATGCGCGGACGCAGTTCGTTCATGCGCTTGACCATGAAGCCGCGCGAGAGAGGACGGCGCAACCGCATGTGCTCGGCGCCGTCGATGCCGTTGATGTTGCCCGGCTGGTCGGGGTCGAGCACCTCCTCGCCGTTGTCGGTGCGCATCTCCGGCTGGCCGCCCTTGCGGGTGCTGAACCGCGGGTCGGAGAGCACCTGCCGGACACCGGCGTAGCTGGACACCATCCAGGCCTCGACGCCGTTGGGCCAGACCATCCTGACCGGCCCGTCGCTGACGGCCTCGGCGAAGCCGATCGGAGGGTGGAGCGGGTGGTCGCGTTCGTGGTGGACCGGGCAGACAGCGGCTTCAGTCACGGGAGTCCCCTCAACAGAACAGAACTGTTCTTTTGATTCCATGACCGAACGTAGCGAAGAAACTACTCCCTGACGAGTTATTTGGCCCTAAAGGTCCCGATGAGGGGTCTCAACAGGCCGTCGACGATCCCCTCGATCACACCCCGCTCCTCGGACCTGAGCACGAAGGTCGAGATCAGAGCGGTGATGAGGAAGTCCGCGTCGAGGCGCTCCGGCAGTTCGCCGCGCGCCTTCGCCCGGTCCACGGCGACCCGCAGGTGCTCCGTGTAGGCGCGGTCGATGTGCTCCTCGCGCAGGCACGCGAGGTCCGCGTCCTGGCGGCTGCCTTCGAGCAGCCCCAGGAAGATCCCGGCGGTGTCGAACGGCATCGGCTCGCCCCACGCCAGCAGGATCTGGCGGACGTCCTCGGCGAACGTGCCCTCGTCCGGCTGGGGCAGCTCGGGCAGGTTCGCCTTCAGGGCGTCGGTGATCAGCCGCGCCTTGGACGGCCAGCGCTGGTAGAGACTCGCCTTGCTGGCGCGCGCACGGCCGGCGACGAGGTCCATGTTGAACCGCGCGTAGCCCACCTCGGCCAGCACGTCGAGCACGGCGGCGAAGACCTCCCGCTGACGCTCCGGCGCGTCCAAAGGCGTGCGACCCAACGGCCCTCCCGAGGCTCAGGTGACGCGCACCCTACCGCCGGGCGCGTCCGCCAGCCGACCCGTGCGCCGCACCGACATCCACCGCAGCTGCGTGCCGTGCAACGCCGTGATCAACGACTGGATGACCACGACGTACATCAGCTGCCGGTAGACCAGCTGCTGCAACGGATAGGCCCACAGCGGCCTGAGCGACTCGCCGTCGAGCCGCAGCGCGTACCCCGCGCTCGCGGTCTGGATCAGCAGGAACACCGCCCACACGATCAACCCGAGCGGCGCGTCCGCGACGAGGAACCCGTACAGCACCAAGAGGTCCATCACCGGCGCGAGCAGCGGCAGCAGCAGGTGGAACGCCAGCAGGTAAAGGAGTCCGAACCGGCCCATCGGCCCGTTCTCCACCAACGCGCCGCGGTGCTTCCACATCGCCTGAAAAGTGCCGTACGACCAGCGATACCGCTGCAGGAACAGGCCGTGGAGGCTGGCCGGCGCCTCCGTCCACGCCTTGGCCTCCGGCCGGTAGGCGACCCGCCAGCCCGCGCGCGTGACGGCCATCGTGAGGTCGGTGTCCTCGGCCAGCGTGTCGGCGCTGACGCCGCCGACGTCGGTGAGCGCGGCCCTGCGGAACGCCCCGACCGCGCCCGGCACCGTCGGGATGCAGCGCAGCGCGTGCAGGATCTGCCGGTCCAGGTTGGAGCCCGCGCAGTACTCCAGGTGCTGCCAGCGCCCGAGCAGGCCCTGCCGGTTGCCGACCTTGGCGTTGCCGGAGACCGCGCCGACCCCGTTGTCCGCGAACGGCTGCACGAGCTGGCCGATCGTGTCCGGCTCGAAGATCGTGTCGCCGTCCACCAGCACCAGCACGTCGTGCGACGCCTCGCGCACGCCCGCGTTCAGCGCCGCCGGCTTGCCCTGGTTGGTCTGCCGGATCACGGTGACACCGGGCAGGTCCAGCTGCTCGGCGATGTCCGCGGTGCCGTCGGTCGAGCCGTCGTCCACGACGATGACCTCGACGTCGGCCACGTGGTCGTTCCCGGCGATGGACCTGACCGTGGCGGCGATGTTCAGCGCCTCGTTGTACGCGGGGACGACCACCGAGACCGGCGGCGCGAACCACGGCGGCGGCTCGTTCTCGCGCCGCAGCCGGCGGTCGGTGTGGGCGAGGCCCAGCTGCATCAGGGTGCGCAGCAGGCCGAGCAGGGCGGCGATCGCGATGGCCGTGCCGAACACCACGAGCACGATGCCGCCGTTGCGCTGCGACCACGTGGTGACCGCGCCGGTGAACCGTTCCCGCGCGGAGGCCTCGACCGGCGGTTCGTCGCTGACGAACACGAACCGGTGGCCGGGCTGTTTCGCCAGTTCCCGGGCTATGTCGCCGCCGATGCTGCCGTTGTCGTGCAGCCGGACGACGCCTCCTCCCCGCTCCCGCAACGACATCCGCACCAGCGTGCCGATGTCCTGGTGCTCGCGGTCGCCGCTGTCGATCTCGGCCGGAGCGCCCACCAGTCGCGTGTGGACGCCCAGCGCGTCGGCGAGCGCGGCCTGCGCGAGGGCGAGGTTCAGCCCGGTGGCGAGGTCGCCCTCGGCGCGGAAGCCGTCGATGCCGATCCGGTGCCCCTCGGCGACGATCCGGCGCGCGACGTCCGGATGCCGGGTGACCTGGGCACCGGTGACGAAGAAGGTCGCCTTGATGCCCGCGGCGTCCAGCCTCTCCAGGGTCCGCGGCGTCCACTTCGGGTCAGGGCCGCCGTGGAACGCCAGCGCGAACGCGCCGTCCGGCAGCTCCCGGTGCCCGCCCGCGACCGGCACGGGCTCGGGCCTGATCGCCGCGTAGGCGTGGAACGACACCACGCACATCAGCACGAGCAGCCCCAGCAGGATGGAGATCCAGTGCAACCGGGGTGTGCGCTTCACCACGCTCCCAGCAGCGTGCCGCCCACCACGGCGGCGAACACGATCAGTCCACTCGCGACGGTCCAGCTGACGAACCTCGCCGCTACCCGTCTACCGCCGTTTCGATCGACGAAGACCTGCATTTCCTCTTCCCCCAGGTGATGATGCGGACGACCGCGACCACCAGTGCCGCACCGACCGCCGACGCCATCCACGGAAACCCGTTCACCAGCAACGGGACCGCGTCAGCTGCCAACTCCTTGCTGCTCCCCCACGGCGCGAGCCTCTTCGACTGCCGTTCCCAGGCCGCGTTGCCCACCGCGACGACGACGAACACGAGAGGTGGCGCCGGTGCCACCGTCCACAAACCCACTCGGCGGACCAGAGCCGAGACCACGAGCGTGCCCCCCACGAGCCACACGCCGAAGACCCAGCCGAGGTCGCCCCCGTCCGCCCAGACCCCCGTCTGCGTGAACACCGCCAGCATCGCGAGCGCGGCGAGAGTGGGCAGTTGAACCCCCATGACCACCTAGAATAGTTCAGGGGGTGTCCTTTTCATGCAACCAGGTGGCGGCTATCACCGCACGGTCTTCCGCGTCCTCACGCGCCTCGCGTGGGCGGCCCTGAGCGCGGCGGTCCTCGCCGCCTCGGCGTTCGCGTGGACCACCGTGTCGACCATCTCGACGGGGGTCGAGCGGTCCTACGCGATCCCCGCCGACGCGCCGCGTTCGGAGTCCGGCCGCAACATCCTGATCATGGGTCTGACGACCAGGCTGGACCTGCACGGCGAACCGCTTCCCGACGACGTGCTGCGGCGCATGCAGGCGGGCGAGAGCGACCGCGGCGGGTACAACGCGAACACGCTGATCCTGTTGCACATCCCGGTTTCCGGACCGGCCGTGGCGATGTCCGTGCCCCGCGACAACCTCGTCCCGCTGTCCTCGGGCGGCGAGGGCAAGATCAAGGAGGCCTACGGGCGGGCCAAGGTCGCCGAGGAGGACAGGCTGCGCGCCGCCGGGACGCACGACAGGCGCGAGCTGGAACGCGCCGGGCGGGAGGCCGGGCGCAGGGCCCAGGTGCGGACCGTGTCGTCGTTCCTCAACCAGCCGATCGACCACCTCGTGGAGATCTCACTGATCGGGTTCTTCCACATCGCCGAAGGGCTCGGCGGCGTGGACGTGTGCCTGCGCAACGCGACGAAGGACCCGTTGTCCGGCGCGGACTTCCCGGCAGGACCGCAGCACCTCGACGCGGGCCAGGCGTTGTCGTTCGTGCGGCAGCGGCACGGCCTGCCCGACGGTGACATCGGCCGGACCCGGCGGCAGCAGGCGTTCCTGTCCGCCGTGACCAAGCGCCTCAAGGGCGCGGACGTGGGCGCGGTGCAGGCGATGATCGACATGGCCAAGCAGGACGTCGTGCTGGACGCGGGCTTCGACCTGGCCGAGTTCGCCCGCGACATCCCCACCGAGGTGCGGTTCGACACGCTGCCGATCGAGGGCGGCGCACACCTGGGCGGGCTCGACGTCAACAAGGTGGACCAGGCCAAGGTGCGGGCGAAGGTGACCGAACTGGCCACGGCCCCGCCCCCGCCGCCACCCGGCGACGGCATCCCCTGCGTCGACTAGCCACACCACTAGACACGGCGTTCGGTGACCCAGGTCGCGATCTGCGCGCGTGAGGTGAAGCCGAGCTTCTGCAGGATCCGCTCCACGTGCCCCTCCGCCGTCCGCCGCGCGATCACCAGCCTGGCCGCGATCTCCTTGTTCGACATGCCGCCGGCGATGAGGTCGGCGACCTGCTGCTCGCGCCGGGTCAGCGGGGTGAGGGCCAGGACCGGCACCGGGGCCTCGGCCTGTTCCTCGCCGATCGCGTACGCGATGGCCTCCTCCAGCTCGAGGTCCATGCCCTTGCGGAACACCGCCCGGAACTCCTGCTCGCCGAGCGCGGAGACCGCCGCGGACTCGCACTCGCCGTGCGGCGCGCCGAAGTGCCGCGAGCCGAACATGGGATAGCCCACCGACTGCCAGATCTCGCTGGTGGCGCCCAGCAGCGTGGCCGCGCGCACCGCGTTGCCCTGCGAGGCGGAGATCCAGGCCAGCACCTCGAGCGCGAGCACGATGCCCAGCAGGTCGTGGAACGAGCTCTTGATCCGCAGGCACTCGCGGCCGAGCAGGTCGGCGCGGACCAGGTCGCCGCTGACCCACGCGCACAACGCCAGCACCCAGATCGCGTAGGCCTGCGCCCACAGTTCGCCGTGCTCCTCGCCGACCGCCTTGGCCTCGACGCAGAGCCGTTCGGCGGACGCGAAGTCGTGCCGGAAGGTCGCCGCGATCGCGAGTTCGATGCCGGCGAGCATGGTGTGGCTGTTGACCGTGCCCTGGTTCCGGTACAGGCGCATGGCCTCGTGGAACCCGCTGTCCGCGAGGTCGAGGTCGTCGGCGACCAGGTGCGTGCAGGCGAGGCGGTGCGTGGCGTAGGCGAGCGCGGCGCCGTCGCCGGACTGGAGGGCGTACTCGCGGCACTCGTCCAGCATCCGCGTCGACGCGGGCAGGTCGCCCTGCAGCGTCGCCACGTACCCGTTGACCCACAGCGCCTTGGCCCGCAAGGGGCCCGGTTTCGCGCTCGCGACGGCGCGGTCGAGCCAGTGGCGGCCCTCCCCGAGCATGCCGCAGCCCGCCCAGTAGAACCACAGCGTGCTGGCCAGGTGCACGCAGTGGTCGCCGCCGTGGTCGAAGCAGAAGTCCAGGGCCGACCGCAGGTTCCCCTGCTCCAGCCGGGTGAGCGCGAAGATCTGCGGCTGCGCGGGGCCGAACCACTCCTTCTCGCGGCGCTCCGCCCATTCGATGTAGTGGTCGCGGTGCCGTTCGCGCATCACCTGTTCACGACCGGCGCCCCGCAGCTCGTCCAGGCCGTACTGGCGCAACGGCTCCAGCAGCCGGAAGCGCGTGCCGGACGGGTGCTGCTCGGCCACCACGACCGACTTGTCGACCAGGCCCATCAGGGAGTGCATGACCTCCTCTGGCGCGACGCTGTCGCCGGAGCAGACCCGTTCCGCGGCCTCCAGGTCGAACGTGCCGGTGAACACCGACGCCCGCGCCCACAGGATCTGCTCGGACCGCGTGCACAGGTGGAAGCTCCAGTCCACCGCGGCGTGCAGCGTCTGGTGGCGCGGATCGCCGCCGCGCTTGGCGTCCGCGAGCACCCGGAAGGTGTTGTCCAATCTGGACGACAAGTGGTCAAGACCCAGCACGCGCAGACGCACCGCGGCCAGTTCGATGGCGAGGGGGATCCCGCCGAGCAGCGTGCAGATCTGGCTGACCTTCTCGTGGTTGCACGCGTCGAGGACGAATCCGGGGTCGACGGCGGCGGCCCGTTCGGCGAACAGCGCCAGCGCCGGGTCCTGCGACAGGGGCGTCACCTGCCAGAGGTGTTCGCCGTCGATGCCCAGCCGTTCGCGGCTGGTGACGAGTACGCGCAGGCCGGGGACTCCGCGCAGCAGCACGTCCACGAGATCGGCGGTCGGTCCGATGACGTGCTCGCAGTTGTCCAGGACCATCAGCAGCTGCCGGTCGCGCAGGTGTTCCACCAGGACGGTGCGATGCCTGCGGACGGTGTCGTCGTGGACGCCCAGCTGCTCCAGGACCGTGTGCACCACCAGTTCCGGGTCGGTGACACCGCCCAGGTCGACGAACCACACGCCGTCGCGGAACGCTCTGCTGGTTTCGGCGGCAGCGCGCAACGCCAGCCGCGTCTTGCCGACGCCACCGACACCCGTGAGAGTGACGAGGCGCGACTCGGACAGCAGCCTCCTCACTTCGGCGACGTCGTGCTTGCGGCCGACGAAAGTAGTTGTGTCAGCAGGCAAATTGCCTTTGCGCCCTGGGTACAGCGAACCGCCCACAGCGGCACCCTAGGTCTGCTCGATCTCCCGCTGCAATGCGGTCCCCCGGAGGCACCAACGGTGAAACACGGGTAGTTACCCCCTAGGGCGCATGCGGCGAGCTCGTCAGTCTTGGAGGCTTGGCGAGGACGTGGCCGCGGGAGGGGACGAGATCATGGCCGGTAGCAGCCTCGAGGTCGACGTCCGGGAGCAGAACGGCGTGCTCGTCGTCCGGTTCAGCGGACGGCTCGACTGGGCGACGTACATGCGCGCGCAGGACGTGCTGCTCGACCACGCGACCAAGGAGCTCTTCGGCGTCGTGGTGGAGCTGGACGAGCTCGTCACCGAATCTCCCGCACTGCTCGTGCTGTTCGACGTCGTGTGGCTGTCCGCGGCGCGCTGGCCGGGCATCTCCATGAGCATCGTCGTCAGCGACCACCAGCTGCGTTCCACGCTGGAGTCGCGCGGACTGCCCCGGCACATCCCCCTGTACTCGACGACCACGGCCGCGGTGGCCGCGGTGGTGCGGCTCAAGCACGAGGACCGGGTGGACGCGCCGCTGCCGACGTGCCGCTGCCTGCCCCACGTGGCCGAGCGGATCACCGAACGCGCCTGCGAGCGGTGGGGCGTCCAGTCGATGCTGGACGTCGCGCCGCAGGTGGCCGTCGAGCTGGTGTCGCACATCGAGGACGACAGCCCTCTCTCGCTGCTACTGCGCATGCGTGGCAACAAGTTGTCCGTCGCCGTGCGCACGACCGCACGCTTCGACCTCAAGCAGTGGCACACCATGCGGCACAACGTCGCGTCCATCGCCGTCTGCAACTTCACGATGGGCGAGACGCCTGCCGGGGGTGGCCGGCATGTCATCTGGGCACTGCTCGACGTGCCGGCGGACAGCCGCCGGCCGCCGAGCTATCTTCCGGAGACCGCCGTCTTCACCCGTCAGGCTTAACGCTTCCGGGTCGTTCTGCGGGGCCGTTCTACTATCCGTCTTAGTGGGCGTACGTTGCCGCGACGCTCGTGCGGTAGGCCCGGAGGACCTGGCGGTCCGCTGCGGCTTCGAACGAGTCGACACACTGGTGCAGCCAGCAACGATGCAACGCGCACGTCACCCGTGAGCAGGGATCGAGCCCCAGCCGCTCAGCCAGGTCCTCAGCCCGGAGGACCGCTGTCAACGTCGTGTCCTCGACCTCGGAGGAGGTCACCAGCCGCAGGTGCGCGCGTCGCCTCATGAGCAAAGCGTGCTCCGCGAACTTCGTCCTGCCTACCCGCATTAATACCTGCTTAATCGCTACTTTCGGACAATTCCAAGCGACACCGGGCCTCTTCTCACCCGGACCCGGGCGCCCTACGCTCGGGTTCACAAGGCGGCGCAGGAGGTGTGCTTCATGGCGGATCCTGCGTACTTCCCTCCCCCGCACTCCAGCCGCATCGGTGTGAGCGATGTGGAACAGCTGGAGGCGCAGACCCGGTCACTGCGCGCGGTGGACTACCAGTACGGCGGAGGAGCGTGCCGCGACGCGGTCGTGGTGCGGATCTACTGGGCTCAGCAGCTGCTGGCCGCCGAAGCCTCGGAAGGGGTGCGGGCGCGCCTGTTGTCCGCTGTCGCGGACCTGCACAACCTGGCGGGGTGGACGTCGTTCGACAGCGGTCAGGTCGGGGCCGCGTACCACCACTTCGACCGCGCGCTGGACTTCGCCCGGCACGACGAGGACCTGATCACCAACATCGTTTATCGGCGTGGGCGCGTGCATCTGCATCACGGTGCGCCGGGCGATGCGCTGGCGTACTTCCAGAGGGGCGCTTTCGCGCCGTTGGCGGCGAGCATCATGTACGCCAACGAGGCGTGGGCGTACGCGCACCAGGCCCGTGCCGCCGAGGCGTTGCGAGCCTTGGGCAAGGCGCAGGACTCGTTCGCGTCCGCGGACCTGACGCACGTGCCCGACTGGGCGCGGTTCCACGACGAGACCGACCTGACGGCGATGATCGGCACGGTCCACACCGAGCTCGGTGACACCGGCGCCGCGATACCGGCGTTGCGGACGGCGATCGAGGACTTCGAGCCGGCGATGGCGCGCAGCCGGACGTTCTGCCTGATCTCGCTGGCCACGTGCCACTTCCTCGACGGCGACTTCGACGAGGGCCAGGCCGTGGGGATGCGGGCGGTGCGCGCGGCGGAGGAGCTGAAGTCGGAGCGGGTCTGGGACCGGATGCGCCCGATGGCGCAGGCGGCGGCCGTGCGCGGGATAGCCCTGCGTTGATCTTTGCAGAACCCGAACATTCGGCGGACCTGGTTCTGACCATGGCCGGTCATCGTTCTGTGCCATGAACATTTCGCGAATCGGTGGGCTCGTGGCGGGAATGCTGCTGCTGGGCGCGGGGACCGCGTCGGCGCAGGAACCGATCACGATCAGCCCGGAGAAGGTGCAGCAGATCTGCTCGAACCGCGTCCCGCGCGTCGAGGCCAAGGTCAAGGCGCTGACCGACAAGATCAACGGCGGCCCGGAGACGCTCGGCTCGAAGAAGTGGATTGAGCAGAAGGCCGCGGACGCCCGCAAGGCCGGCAACACGGCGCGCGCGGACGTGCTCGACGCACGCCTGAAGCTGCGGGACGCGCAGCTCGTGAAGCTGGCGAAGGCCGGCGAGCGCGTCGCCAAGTTCAAGTCCGAGCACTGCGGGTCGAAGTGAGGTGGCTCGCCGCGGCCGTCCTGCTGTTCGCCCTGACGGCGTGCCGGGGTGAGGAGCCGGCGCCGGACCTCGATGATGTGGAATCAACGCTGAACAGCATCGAGTCGGACATCAACCAGCCGGGGTGAACGCGTGGAACGTGGCCTGGTGCTCGTCGTGGAGGACGAACCGGCGATCGCCGAACTGGTGGCGCTGTACCTGCGGCGCGACGGCTTCGGCGTGCACCTGGAGTCCTCGGGGGACGCGGCACTGGCCGCGGTCCGCTCGCTCTCGCCCGTGGCGGTGGTGCTGGACGTCGGCCTGCCCGTGCTGAACGGCATCGAGGTCTGCCGGGCCATGCGCGCGGCCGGTGACTGGACGCCGGTGCTGTTCGTGACGGCCCGGGACGACGAGGTGGACCGCTTGCTCGGGCTGGAACTGGGCGCCGACGACTACATCACGAAGCCCTTCAGCCCGCGCGAGCTGGCTCTGCGCGTGCGGACGGTGCTGCGTCGTTCGTCCGGCACCGTGTCCGACGTTCTGCAGGTGGGCTCCGTGCGGCTCGACATCGGCGAACGGCGGGCGTTCGCCGGTGACGCGGAAGTCTCGTTGACCACGACGGAGTTCGGACTGCTTTCCTACCTGATGAAGAACCCGCGCCAGGTGTTCTCGCGCGAGCAACTCCTCTCGGCCGTGTGGGGCTACTCGTCCATGGCCGGCACACGAACAGTCGACGTCCACGTGGCTCAGCTACGCGCCAAGTTCGGTGCTCTCAGTCCCATTCGGACGGTGCGCGGCGTCGGCTACTCGGCGGACGCGTCGTGAACCTCGCGGGCAGAATAGCGTTGCTGTGCCTCGGAGTCGCGTTCGTGGCCGTGGCCGTGGCGGGCTTCGTCTCGGCCCGCCTGGTGCTCTCGACCTCGCAACAGGTGAGCCGGGAGTTCCTGCGCTCCCAGGCCGACGTGGTGGCGGGCCAGATCTCGAACAACCGCGTCGAGCAGATCCTGGAGGGCCAGGACATCGCGATCGTCCGGATCACCGCGTCCGGCGACGTCACCGGCGCCGACCGGGCCGCCGTCCGCGCGGTGCGCTCCGTCGACTACCGGAAGGTGCTGTCGGGTTCCGCCGTGTCCGGGGTGAGCGGCCGCCTGAACGTGGAAGCCCGTCCGTCGGGGGCGGGCGGCTTCGCCCTGGTCCAGGAGACCGAGACCAGCGGCACCTACCGCAAGCTGGTGCGCAACATCCTCGGCGCCCTAGGGGCGGGCCTGGCCGTGGCGTGCCTGGCGGGCCTGGCCCTGGGTTCCTTCCTGGCCCGCCCGCTGCGCCGAGTCGCCTCGGTCGCCCACTCGATGAGCGCGGGCCGCCGAGACCTGAGGGTCCCCGTCGCCGGCACACACGAACTGGCCGAGGTCAGCCAGGCGATGAACTCCCTGGCGGACGCGTTGCAGCGCAGCGAGTCCCGCCAGCGCGACTTCCTGCTCTCCGTCTCCCACGAGCTGCGCACACCCCTCACCGCGGTCACCGGCTTCGCCGAATCCCTGGCGGACGGCGTGGTCTCCGGCGACCAGGTCGCCCCCGTGGGCAGAGTGATCCTGGAGGAGTCCCGCCGCCTCGACCGCCTGGTCACCGACCTCCTCGACCTGGCCCGCCTGGGCGCCGACGACTTCCGCCTGGACATGGCCGCGATCTCCCTGGAACCGGTGGTCCGCTCGGCCGCCGAGGTCTGGCACGCCCGCTGCCACGCCCGAGGAGTGCGCTTCGTGCTGGAAGTCTCGTCGTCACCGGTGGTGTGGGCGGACGCGCGCCGCCTGCGCCAGGTGATCGACGGCCTGCTGGAGAACGCCCTGCGCGTCACGCCCGCGGGCCGCCCGGTCGTGCTCGCCCTGTCCACCGTGCTGGAGGTGCGGGACGGCGGCCCGGGTCTGGCCCCCGAGGACTACCCCGTGGCGTTCGACCGCGGGGTGCTGCACGCGCGGTACCAGGAGTCGCGGCCGGTCGGGACCGGTGTGGGGCTCGCGCTGGTGCACGGGCTGGTGACGCGGATGGGCGGGACGATCGCGGCGGGTCCGGCGGCGGAGGGCGGGGCGGCGTTCACCGTGACGCTGCGGCCGGGACCGCAGTAGACCGCACAGTTCCGGCACCGCAACGAACAGATCGTCGAATAGCGGTCCACTGCGGTACCACCGCGGCCGCAGTCCCAGCCATCAGCGGCCGTCCGACCACTCCATGGCGGCCTACTTCGCCTGGGGCAGCTTGACCTTCTTCTTCGACCCCGGCGACGAGGGCGGCGGCACCACGGGCCCGATGTCCCCGTCCGGCGCCTCGTCCAGATCCACGATCACCGGCGCGTGGTCGCTGGGCCCGGTGCCCTTGCGCGCGTGCCGGTCGATCCACGCGGCCTTGGCCCGCGGCGCGACGGAGCTGGACGCGAGGATCAGGTCGATGCGCATGCCGAGGTCGCGGTGGAACATGCCGGCCCGATAGTCCCAGTAGCTGAAGATCCGCTCGGTGGGCCACCGGTCGCGCACGACGTCGTGGAACCCCAACGCTTTGATGGCCTGCAATGCGGCGCGTTCGGGTTCGGTGACGTGGGTCGAGCCGATGTAGGCCTCGGGGTCGAACACGTCTGCGTCGGTCGGCGCGATGTTGATGTCGCCGCACACCAGCGCGTCCGAAGGACCCGCCTCCAGCACGTCGCGCAGTGCTGCCAGCCACTCCAGCTTGTACTTGTAGTGGTCCGACTCCGGCTCACGGCCGTTCGGCACGTACAGCGAGTGGACGCGCACGCCGCCGCACGTCGCGGCTACGGCGCGTGCCTCGACATGTGGAAAGCCGGGTGCGCCGGCCACACCTACGGCCACGTCTTCCAGGCCTACGCGGGAGAGCAGGGCGACACCGTTCCACTGGGTTTCGCCGAACAGGGCGAACTCGTAGCCGCGTTCCTCGAGGGCGTCTCCGAGCAACGCGGTGAAGGCGTCGTCGGCCAGTTTGGTCTCCTGCAGGCACACGACGTCCGGCTGCCGCTGGTCCAGCCACGGCAGCAGGCGGGGTACGCGTTGCTTGACGGAGTTCACGTTCCAGGTCGCCACTCGCACGCGCTCCACGGTAGTCAACGCGGCTAGAGCGCGCATGGAGCTAGACGCGCACGGGTGAGCGCAAACCGCGTGCTACTACCCACGCGACGATGGGCAGCACTACGAGAGACAGCAGGCCCCACTGCAGGTTCCACACGCCCGCGATGGCGCCCACGACCGGAGAACCCAGGCCACCGATGCTGACCGCGAGGCCGAGCGTGACACCTCCGGCGGTGCCGAGGCGGTTGGGCAGGTAGTCCTGGCCGAGCGTGACGTGCAGGGAGAACGGCACGTACAGCGCCACGGCCGTGAGCGCGACCATCAGGTACACGGCCGGACCCGGTACCAACGCGACGCCAGCGACCGCGGGCACCGCAGCGGCATAAGACACCTGCAACACACGAACGCGTCCGAACCGTCCGGCCAGCACGCCGCCGAGCAACGTGCTCGCGGCACCGGCTCCGAACAGCACGACCAGCGCCGCCGCTCCGGCCGCCGGACCACCGCCGACGCGGTCGGTCACCCAGATCGCGAGGAACGTGCCGAGCCCGAACGTCACCATCGAACGCGCGACGATCACCACCGTCAGCCTGCTGAACTGGCCCCAGTCGTCCCGGCCCACCGCCTCCCGGCTCGTAGCGGCGGCGTGCACCCCGCGCAACGCCACTGCCGTCAGCACACCTCCTACCAGCGCGGGCACCGCGAGCAACGGACTCCACGCGAGCCCACCGAACGCCAGCACCGGCGTGACGAGCACGGGGCCCAGGGCGAACCCGACGTTGCCGCCCACCGCGAACCAGCTCATGCCGACGTGGCTGTCCTGCGCGACGCGACGCGCGAGACGGGCGGCTTCGGGGTGGTACGCGGCGACACCCAGGCCCGACAACGCGACCGCGAGCCACGTCACCAGGTACGAGTCGCTCAGCCCCGACAGCCCGATGCCCACCCCGGCGAACGTCATGCCGGCGGGCACCAGCCACGGCATGGGCCGCCGGTCGGTCAACACCCCGAACAACGGTTGCACGACCGACGACAGCAGCGTCGCGGCGACGGTGATGCCCGCCGCCGCGACGTAGCCGTAGGAGCGTTCGACGACGAGGAACGGGACGACTGCGGGAACGGCCCCCTGGTAGAGGTCGTTCACCGCGTGTCCGGCGACCAGGAGCGACATCCGCCGGCGGGAGTTGTTCACGCCCCGATCGTCGCGGCCGCCGGTGCATTCGGGATTCCGATATTCTGCCGATGTATGTCGAGTTCTCGCCATGTGCCGGCCGCGCCGACCACGAGCCGCGACTTGGCCGCCGCCGGTGGCGTCACCGCGCACTGGCACGACGAGCACCAGATCGTCTACGCCAGCCGCGGCGTCGTGGCCGTGCACACGGAGACGTCGCGCTAGATCGCGCCCGCGCACCGTGCGTTGTGGATTCCGTCCGGCGCCGTGCACTCACATCGCGCGTACGGCGTCACACGGCTGCATTTCCTCGGGCTCAAGCAGAACCCGCTGAAGCTCCACGAGCCGACGGCACTCGCCGTCTCCCCTTTGCTCCGTGAGCTGCTCATCGCCTACACAGAGCGCACCGACCGAGAAACCCCTGCGGGCAAACGAATGCGCTCGGTCCTGCTCGACCAGCTGGCCACCGCGTCCGAGCGACCGGTGCGCGTCCCCGCCGCCCGCGACCCCAGGCTCGCGGCGGTCTGCGCGACGCTCGAGACCGATCCCTCGGACGCACGCGGTCTCGAAGCGCTCGGCCGCGAGGCGGGCGCGAGCGGCAGGACCCTGACCAGGCTGTTCCGCGACGAGATGGGCATGACCTTCCCCCAGTGGCGCACCCAGGTGCGGCTCTACCACGCCCTGCGCCTGCTCGCCGAGGGCCAGCCCGTCACCGCCGTCGCCCTGCGGTGCGGATTCGCCACGTCGAGCGCGTTCATCGACGTCTTCCGCCGCTCCCTCGGCCACACTCCGGGTTCGTACCTCTAGAGCGCCGAGAACACCTCCTCCGCGCGGTCCCGCTTCACGAACATCTGCCACACGGTCTCCGCGATGTCGTCCGGATCCAGGGTGTGCCCGGCCAGGGAGCCGAACCGCTCAGGCATGGACTTCACCGTCTGGTGGATGTCTCCACGCTCGACCACGCCACCGATGGTGAGCGTGCCCGCGTACACACCCTTCTCGGCCAACGCCGCGTTCAGCGTCACCGCGTAGTTGCGCAACGCGGCACTCGTCAGCGCGAGCGCACCGAGCACCGGCATCGGCCGCACCGCGCTCAGCCCACCTGCGAACAGCAGGCCTCCCCCGCGCTCGACCACGCCCGGCAGCACGCGCTGGACGACGTCGACGGCCGGGTAGAGCCAGTTCATGGCGGCGCGGGCATCGTCGGACGTGGTCGACGTGATCTCACCGGGCGCGTCGTTCAGGTCGGTGGCACCGGGCCCGTAGTACACGACGTCCACCGGACCGATCTCGTCCAAAGTGGACAGCAGCTGCTCGCGGTCCCGGACGTCGACGGCGAACGCCCGCCCTCGCACGCCGGCATCGGCGAGGGACTTCAGGTAGCCGGCGTGCCGATCACCACGACGCGAGACCAGCGCGACGTCGTAGCCCTCACGGCCAAAGCGATGCGCGATGGACATGCCGAGCCCGGGGCCGACCCCGAGCACAACAGCTGTGGGAGACATGGGTTCCGTCCTTCCGAACGCTAATTCGAGGCAACCCTCGACTTACGTCCGCCGACGCTACCACAGAAATCGAGGGGACCCTCGATTTAACGCCCGAGTAGGATCCGCCCCATGGTCACCGCGTCGAGGCCCCTGCGTGCGGACGCGGCACGAAACAGGGACAAGCTGCTGGCAGCGGCCGCGGAGCTGTTCGCGGAACGCGGCCTCGACGTGCCCCTGGAACACATCGCCCGCAAGGCCGAGGTCAGCATCGGCACGCTGTACAAGCACTTCCCGACCCGCGACGACTTCGTGGCGCAGATCTTCCCGCAGCGGCTGGCCGCCCTGGACGTCATCGGCGACAAGGCCCTGGCCGAACCGGACCCCTGGCGGGCCTTCGCCGGCTACCTGGACGACCTCTACGCGTTGCAGGCGGAGGACCGGGGCCTCAACGACGTCCTGGCCCGCGACCTGCCGAACGCCCCCGAGGTGGTCTCGGCCTGCCACCGCGGCGCCGGGCACGCGGGGATCCTGATCGACCGCGCCCTGGCGGCGGGCGTGCTGCGCGCCGACTACTCGATCGCCGACCTGGCCACGCTGACGAGGGCGATGGCCCAGGTGATCCGCGACTCCCCGGACGAGTGGCGGCGCTTCCTGTCGATCTACGTCGAGGGCCTGCGCGCGCAAAAGTCCCGTTGAACGCGGGTGGGGCCCCGGACATGTCCAGTCCAGGGCCCCGGTTTGCCGCCCATTTGCGCACACCAGCGACGTTTAAGAGTCGGATCAGTCCTTAGGTCGCCGCGCTCTTCCGTTGAGCTACGGCCGCACGGCAGAGCGGCCAGCAGGATTCGAACCTGCACCTCGGCGAGTCTTGTCCGGTCTCGGGTGATCTGGCGTTCGGCGGAAATGCTGAATCTGGAGCGAGAGTCTGAGTGTGATCCCGGCTTGCCTCTACCGATTGGGCTACCCCGGCGCGATGGTGCCGGGAGGAGGATTCGAACCTCCACTTGTGACCGGGTGGTTCAGGCTGACGTTTCAGTTTCAGCTTTCACGCTCCCTTGCAGGAGCGCACCCCCGCGCTCCAGCGGGGGAGTCTGCAGACGCTAGCGGAAGAGGTAGTCGAAGACGACCTCGCCGACGCGCTGATCGGTGATCTCCAGGCCGTTGGCCTCCTCGCGGGCGAACTTCACCGCGTGCTGGAGCTTCTCCACCCGGTCGACGAGCTCGTTGACCCGCCGGGCGGGCAGCGCACCGGAGAACTTCACCGTGGTCCAGTACCCCACCGGGATGTCCTCGTAGTACACCTCGACCTGCGCCGGGTGCTTCTCCGTGGCCTCGGCCTTGACGTGGTTGCGCGGCACCTTCTTGGTACGGATGGTCCGCACCTGCTCGGTCCGCCAGTAGTCGGCGGACTCGTCGAAGCTCCAGTCCTCGGCCGCGTCCAGCAGGGGCAGCTTCTTCACGAAGGTGTGCAGGTCGGTCAGCTGCTTCTCGAGGAACAGCAGGTACGACACGGGCACGTCGCGCAGCAACGTCCGCCCGTCGACCACCACGTCGGCCTTCGCGACGCAGTTGGCCCAGTCCTTGGTCGCCGTGACGTCGAAGAGCCGGGTCATCACGGCGGCGGTCTTGCGCAGCACGTCCTCGGCCTTGATCTGCACGCGGGTGGACTCCGGCGGCAGCACCTCGCCGTCCTCGTCCTTCGGCTGGTACGTCCGCGAGATGCCGGCCAGCAGCGCGGGCTTCTGCAACCCGTGGTGCGCGTCGGTCAGGTCTCGAAGCGTGCCCCCCTTGACACTCTTCTCCACCGCGATGATCTGGTTCAGCTTCGTCATGTCACACCCCCTTGGTCTCGCGCACCCTACGCACCGGGAGGTCGTGTCCGCACGCGATTTGACCTGGTGGAGGTGGTGGGGAAGGTGGGGCTCGAACCCACGACCTGACGGATTATGAGTGTCCAAGGTCACATGGCCCAGCGCGTCAACGTGCGCCTCCACCTGGCCCTGCTGCGATGACCTGCCGCATGTTCGGCAGGTCAGACGACAGTTCATGGACAGGTTCATGGACAAGACCAATCGCTCGCCGCTCATTCAAGAGTAGAAAACAAGTTGTCGATGTCACCATCATCCTCGCCTCCGCTCTCGCCTGGCCAATCGTCATCATCTGACTCGTCCGGATACTCTTGCTCCAGCTCAGAAATACGGTTCTCAACAGATTCGATATATGACTCGATCTCGCTTGAGATATCGAAATCCTCAAGCGCGGACTTCAATTCGCCAAATTCACGCACAATTGAATCGAGGTCGTCCGATTCGAGCATCGAGTCCAATTGATCCCTCGCGAATCCTATAAAGCTCTCTCGGAAGAGGTCGTCACCTTCGTTTTCCCGCCCTCCGACAGCTTCCTCAAGTTCTCGATACTTCACATAGTCATCAGCCTCGTGCAATGTCCCCGCAAACCACGCCCGCACACTTTCAATAAGGTCAATTCCAGCGTCGCTTTGCACTAAGACAACTCGAGAGGCCCGGATAAATGAAAGAGCCCAGTGCTTATCCCCACGCTTCAATGACCACCGCGGGTTGAATGCCGCGCAAGCTATTGCCACAGTCCCCGAGAGCGTCGCATTGGAAATCCTCTTTGAGAGATTAGCCGCAAGAGTCGCAACTCGCTCCGACGAGAAAGAAGCCAAAGGGGTCCGGACTGCCCAAATTCTACCCTCCTTGCCTTCGCGAATGACACGCAGCATAGCTTGAAGTAGAAATTCTGGTGATTTCCTAAACTCATTCGCGATCTCTGGCAGGTAAAGTTCACCGTGCACAGCCTTATCCGCCTGCGTAAAGCCCCATACTGTAATCACCTGCTCCGGCGTATTCGATCCACTTGCAAGGTTTTCATAAAGGAATGGGTTATCGCGTAGATAGCGATACAGGTAGTCGGCGATACCTGGGTTCGCGAACCGTACCGCGCGCCCGTCGCCAGATTCAAAAACATTGATGAACGCGCCGTCCAACACCGACAACCCATTCTGAATTTCCTCCATCGAAGAATTTCCGCCGCGAACTACTTCGCGATAGAACTTCACCGCCGAGCGAAACTCCCCAAGAGTTGCATATCCACCAAAGGTCAGCAAAACCAGCAACATGTCGCGAGCGACCTGACTGATCTGATGCGTGAAGATATGCCCCCAAAGCTCCGACGGGTTCAGAAGACTCTTCAGCATAAACGCAGCAAAACCAGCTCCAGAATCTTGCCCGCCCGCCGCGACCGCCGAGTCAATAATAAACCTGATCAGGCGCGGGTTGTAGTTCCAGTGCGCGATGATCTTCTTGTACTGCTTACGTTCAACTAGCGACCTTCTAGCCGCTATTCCCAAATCGGAAAAATATACGTGGTTGTATAGGATGTGCGCTCTATGGAACTCGGTGTACGAAGAAAGATCGACAATGATCTTTGAGTAGTCGATCGTTGGGCTTCGCAGCAACTCATAGGTTTGCCTCGCCGCCGAAAGGATGTACTCGCGCGTGGTCATAATCAAGAAGTGGTTAGAACTATTCTTAACCCTGTCCATCAAAGCTAGTAGACGAGCGTCGCCCTTGACTCCCATCTTGTCAGCCAAGGCGTTCTTACCAAGAAAATCGTCATACAAGAAGAATTGCTTTTCCCCGCTCCGCCAAATAATATCCGCTTCTCGCGGGTCTTCACTGATCCAGAAGGGCCTGTAACCTTCCTCGATCAGATTCAGCGAGATCATTTCAGCAAGAGTAGTCTTCCCTACTCCAGGCGGGCCACTGATGATGCAAACACGATTCTTTTCCAAAATTTCTTGCGCTTTTGCAAGAGAGCGTCCTTGTACGTAATATTTGCGACGCGATTCGATGCCAGTCAGAAGATCCTGAGCGTGCACAAATAGTTCGTTGTGTAGCAGCATTTCCAATACGGCAACGCTTGTGAGATAGAGCTTATAGTTACTACGCTCGACATCAGGGTGTTTATTTAGAAGAGCGTCGAGATCCGTACTGGCAACCACGCGCTCAGGAACCAGATTCTGAGCATCAAAAAGATCCGCTACTTTTTTCTTTCCTTGAGGAGAAAGTGACGCGCTCGTCGCAAGCCAGTACTCGGACCACCTTTTATCTTTGATCTTTTCCGCTTCACGTGCAAGCATCCCAGATATTCCGGACCAGGTTTTACCTGGAGAGTGCTTGCATTGAATTACGACCTCTATATTTTCAAGGCTCTTCAGAAGCCTCACATCAATTCCGCCGTCTGCTCCGGGCGGGAACGACTCAAGTCGCTCAGACCATTCCGCACTTAGAAGATCCCGGACGAGACACTCGAAATCGTAAGGCGAGAGCTCGTGGTAGTTGCGGCGTTGCATTAGCACTCCAGGATGCGGCGGTCCAGGCGCAACAGACTACATCACCGATCGACCAAGTGCACGAAGTAAGATCCGATCCTTCACAAAGGCGCGGTCGGTTCTAGACTGCTGCTGTGACAGAGTACCCAGAAGAGCTCAGGTGGAGAATCCATGGCAAACGGACAGTTTACGATAACCGCTGGGTGACGGTTGACCTCGTTGACGTCGAACCTCCGGACGGTACCCGCTTCGAGCATCACGTCGTCCGACTTGATCATGTCGCCGTCGCGCTCTTGGTTAACCATCAGGACGAGGTCCTGACTCTTTGGCGTTATAGGTTTGCGGTTGACCAATGGGGTTATGAACTTATCGGCGGCCTAGTCGAGCCAGGCGAAGAACCCCGTGCCACCGCAGCGCGGGAGGCCGAAGAAGAGACTGGGTGGCGCCCAATCGGAGAACCTGAGCACATTGGCCAATTCCAGCCCCTTCCAGGCATTATAGAGGCACCAGTCGACGCTTTTATTTGGCGACGCGCCGAGAAAGTTGGAGAGCCAACAGATACCGAAGAAGCCGCGCGAATTGAGTGGATACCAATCAGTCAAGTCTTGGCTCTCGTGCAGCGTGGCGAGGTGCTCGGCTCCGGCGCGATCATTCCGCTCCTCTATTATCTAGCCTCACGCAACACCGGGACCTCTGGGGCTCGGTAGCTCCAGCTTCGCGAGACGCTGCCGCTGACGGTCAGACCCGATGCGCTTGGCGAGCTGTCGCGCCTTCTGCGCAAACTCCACAGCTCCCTTGCTGTCGCCAGCGGCGGCGTACGCGAACGCAAGATCCACGTAGGTGTTCGTCAGACCGCGCACCGCCGATCGTTGCGGGTTGGCGAAGTCCCGCACAGCAGCCTCAAGCTGGCTGATCGCGTCGGCATCTCCCAGCCGCAGGAGTGCGTTGCCGCGCCACCGAACGAGTTGCCCATCGTTGAGCAGGAGGAACGCCAGCTCAGGATCGACCGGATTCGTTGGCAGCAAAGAACTTGCGTCATCGAAGGCTCGCAACGACCGGTCACGTTCGCCGGCGGCGGCCAGGCCCTCGCCGTGCGCGGCGGCAAGCCAGCTCTGCAGCAACGAAGGCGCACGATGCTCTGCGACGTACCTCGCGTACTCCAGCAACTCGACCGCCGCATCGGCCTCACCGATGTCGAGCAGGATCACGGCTTGCTGTGCTGCCGCATGCGCCAGCTGCGAAGGCGAATCCGCTTCTCTCGCGGAGATCTTCGCGTCCTCGTGGTACTGCCATGACTGCATCTGCGAACCACGATCGAGCGCTGTCCATCCTGCGAGCGTGCGCGCGTCGGTGAGGATTGCGGCCAAGCGCTGACGTAGGTGCGTGCTCACGCTGAACACCTTCACGTCTTCGATCTGACGCACAAGGCTGTTGAGTTGGTCGAGCACTACGAGTGCACCGAAGCGGTGATCCGAACTACGGAGATCGTTGACCTGTCGCTGGAACAGGTCGAGCATCCCGACGTCGATGTTCTTCGCGACGAAGAGGCGATCGCGCAGCTCTTCGGCGGACTGGTTGAACGTCTCTGGCGGGAAGCCAAGCTCTTCGTTCGAGCGGCCGTACAGCTCTCGGAACAGCCGCTGATAGCCCAGCTCCGATACCTCGACGTGGCCGTTCTCCCAGCGGGAGATCATGATCGGCAGCGCCGACACGGATGCCACGGCGATGCCGATCTGAGGACCGCGTGTCAGGAAGTACCTGACGACGTGGTCCTGGGTATGGCCAAGCTCTTCGCGTACCGCCTGCAAGCGCGTTCGCGGCGGCTCTCCGCGCTTTCTCTTCGTCACGCTCCCCCGTTCCCCAACGGCCGTGACCTGCGGACTTAACTCGTCCTAACACGCGGCATGTTAGCCGCGGGCAATTATTTCGCCCCCCTCCCTAACGGTCTGCTGTTCCTATGACAGCGACACCGAAACCGATTAGCGAAATCTACCTAGTCTTTTTGACTGCTCCTGTCGTCAAGGCGACTGGTCAGTGTTCCGACTTGGGCGCGAAGTCCGCGGAGTTCGCGAATGACCGTCTGAAGCAGCGGAACCAGCGGGTCGAAGGATTCGGCCGACGGGGTCACCTCTGGCGGGCGCTTCCCTTGCAGCACAGCCGACAGGTGCTCCGGGTGCCAGTCGAGCGCGATCGACAGCGCTTCGAGGGTGCGGGGGCTTCGCCGGCGCTTGATCCGGCCCTGCTGAATCTCGCGAACGATCGCGTGCGATACGCCGGATCGTTCGGCGATCTCTTTTTGCTTCAAAGCCAGCTCGTTCGCGCGGGCATTGATTGCCTCCGCGACCGCCGACCAGTCCTCCGCCACGTGCGCCTCCGTGCTCCGCCTTAGCGCCGACATTAGCTCGACTGACAGACGGAAAGCGGACTTAGCGCAGACATCAGCGGAGAATTGCCGATTATTATCGCCAATGTCAGCGCCTTCATCGAAGAAATCAGTCGTCTGAAGGGCTTACAGCAATGACATCGAACAACACGGCGGGTGAACGCTCGCCGATCTTCTACACGGTGACAGAGGCTGCCCAGATCTTGCGGGTAGACGCGGCCACCATCTACCGAGCGATCAGGGAGGACGCGTTTCCCGCTGTGCGGGTGCGCACCAGGTACGTGGTCCCTGCACGGGCAGTCGAGGAGCTTGCTCGGCAGGCGGCGGAGTCCAGCGGCGTTGTCGACGTCGCGCAGATGGCCGCCGACCGTCGCAACGCCCGTGACTTCGAGCGGGCGACCGGGGGTGCGTGGTGAACCCGGAGAACTACTACGAGGTGGTGGCGGCCGAACTCGACCGGTACGCGAAGGTGCCGGACGAGGTCCTGCTGGAGATCGTGACGCGGGACGGTGCGTGCATGTGGTTGTGGGCCAACGAGGACGGCCCGGAGTGGGAGACGGAGAAGATCAGCGACCGCGAGGCCGCCGCGCGGTTGTGCGCGGACTGTCCGGTCCGGGGCGTGTGCTTGGAACTGGAGTTGCGCACAGCCGGTGAGGACACGGTGGGCGTGTGGGGTGGTCTGTCGCAGGACGACCGCCGCGAGGTATACCGGGTGTGGCGTGCTCGCCGTAAAGGCGGTGAGTCGTCATGACGATCAACCTGACTCCGACGCAGATTCTCGCTGCGGTGGGTGTGGTCGTGGTGCTGCTGTGGGTCTGGCGGGCCAGTGCCCGGCGGGCGAAGGCGGCGGCGAGCGCGGCTCGTGCCGGTGCTCGGTTGCTCTCGCTGACCGGGCGGGTGCTGCTGATGGCCGGGGCGATCGTGGGTGTCCAGTGGGTGGTGATCACGCACCCCGGCGACACGACGTTGTTGCTCGTGGTGCTGGGTCTGCCCGCGTTGTTCGCGGCGTACACGCTGACGAAGGCGCTCACGATCACCACGCATGAAGGTCCGCGTGGCCGGGGTGAGCGGCGATGAGGACGCTGGAGAGGGTTCGGGAAGGGGTGGCCGCCTTCGGGCGGCCACCCGCCGCCCCGGCAGCCGAGAGGCTCGCCGCCGACGCGGCGGAGGCTGCGGAGCTACGGGCGTACGCGACTCATCCGGACGTGATCGCGCTGCGGGTCGAGCGGGTACGCACCCAGGTCGACCGGTTGTGCTGGTCAGGGATCGTGCTCGGTCTCGGGTTCACCATGACCAACGTGCAGTCGTTCGCGGCGGCGGGAACGCCGGCGTGGTCGCTGCCGTGGCTTGCGGCATGGCTGCTCGACCCCACCGTTTCGCTGGTGCTGCTGGCGATCCTGCGAGCCGAGCAGGTCACCGCGCGATACCGGGTGCGCACGGGTTCGTGGACGCGTCGGGCGAAGTGGTTCACGCTCGCCGCCACCTACGTCATGAACACCTGGCACTCGTGGGCGGCCGGTTCGGTGTCCGGCGTGGTGCTGCACTCGGTGCCGCCGCTCGTGGTGTTCGTCGCGGCGGAGGCGGTCACGGACCTGCGAAACAAGCTCACCGAGGCCGTTGCGGCGGCGTTCATGGAAGCGTCCACACGCGCCTTGACTGTCACCGCGGACTTGCCTGCGGTCCCTGTTCACGAGCACCGAGAACCTAAGCGGAGCAACAACAAACGGCCTCGGAAGCGGGTGTCTTTTGCGGACTACCTAGGCGTGGCACGTGAAGCGTGGTCGCCTGGTGTCGACGTGAGTCCGGCATGGGTCCGTGGCGTCACCGGTTGCTCGCGCGGCCTGTCGCCTCGGGTGTCTGCCGCTCTGCTGGCGGAGTTGACCGGCGGTGGTCCCGATGAGTGAGCACGGGCAGGAGCTCACCGGGTCGGGCCAGACCCTTCCGGTTCGAGCAGTGCTCGAAGGCGAGTTCGTGAACGATGGCCCTGTCGTGCCTCCGCCGTCGTGGCGGCAAAGGTTCGTGAACGCGTGGCTTCGTTCTCCGCGTGTACCGCTGTGGGCGAAGAGCCGCGTTCACGCGGTGCAGGCTGCGAAGGACGTGACCGTGACCGCGCTGCGTTCACCGTTCCGGTTCGTCGGAGCTGTGGTGCGGGGCCTGGTGGTCGCAGTGCGGTGGTGGCGGTCATGGGTGACTGTGCGGGACTACCGCGACGCTGCCGAGCAGTCGGAGAAGCTCGCTGACAAGTTCACCGACATCCGCGCACTCACGCTGTTCCGGTGGAAGGTCACTGGGGCCGTGGCTGCCGTCATGCCCACAGCCGGCCTGGTGCTGTGGTTGCTCTACGGGCCGCGTGCGCTGTGGCTCGCTGGATTGGTCGTGGCGGTGGCGCTGGCTGTACTCGGACGTCAGCGCGACGGCAGCCCCGGACGGCGTGCGGTGCTCTCTGGACCGCGCACGCTGACGTGGACGATGGACCCGCAGGTCCTCGTGGACGCGTTCCGCGACGCCAAGCTCATCGGCAAAGACGAGACCCTGCGTCTGGTCGAGCGTGCGACCCGGCAGGGCGAAGGGTGGGCGATCACCGTTGATCTCCCGGCGACGCGCAAGGCGGTCGACATCGTGAAGAATCGCGATGCGCTGGCGTCCGCGCTCGCAGTCGATGAGATCCAACTCAACGTGGAGCGCGTCCGAGGCAACAGCGGCCATGCCGGACGGGTGGCGCTGTGGGTGGCCGATGAGGACCCCTACAGCGCACCACCAGTCCGGACGCCGCTGCTATCGGCAGAGCGGTGGGATGCGTGGCGACCAGTGCCGTTCGGCACCGACGCTCGGGGTCGCCGGATCGATCTGCCGCTGGTGTGGACATCGGTTCTGATCGGCGCAATCCCTAGGCAGGGCAAGACAATGGCCGAACGACTGGCCGCCGCGGGTTTGATCTTGGACCCGCACGTCAGGCTCTACATAGCCGACTTCAAGAACGGAAAGGACTGGAAGGCAGCCGAGCAGGTGGCGCATCGGTTCATGGCGGGCGACGATTCCGAGTATGTGCTGACCTTCGTGGACTGGCTGGCGGAGCTCGTGGCAGACGTCCAGGCCCGATACCGCCGCATGCAGGAGCTCGATGACGTCACGTGCCCGGAGTCCAAGGTCACTCCGGCGATGTCCCGTGACCTCGCGTTGGGAATGCCGATCACCGCATTGATAGTGGACGAGGTCCAGATCCCGCTGGAGGACAGGACACCTGTCGAGGTGCACGGTAAGAAGCTCACTGCTGGCGAGTACTGCGGCGAGCTGCTGATGTGGCTCGCCAAGAAGGCTCCGGCAGCTGGCGTGATCTTGGTGCTCGCCACACAGCGCCCAGACGGCAAGACCATCCCGTCCGGGCTGCGGGCAGTGCTCGGCTCACGCTTCGCGCTGCGGGTGATGGACTGGCGCGACAGCAACATCATCCTCGGCGAGCAGATGAACACCCGAGGCTACGACTCCAGCCGACTGCTGCCCTCTCACAAGGGCGTCGGCATCCTGCGGCCGGACGGCGAAGCCCAAGCAGGAGCGGACGTACTGGCGTTGACCGTGCGGACGTTCTACATGCCCAACGAAGACTGGCGGGAGATCTGCGTACAAGGCCGCGTGCTACGCGAACAGGAGGGGACTCTGTCCGGCCATGCTGCCGGGCACACCACGCGGCCGATGCTCGACCACACCAGCGTGGCCAAAGCGATCGGCAGCGTGACAGGAGCCCAATCTGAACGTGCAGGGTTGCCAGAGCCGCTTGCGTCCGTTGTGGACTACCTCGCTAGTGAACTTGATAGCGACGACAGCCGGGAGTTCGTGCCCACCGCCGAACTCGTAGCCGCACTCAACGTCGAACCCACCGTGTTCGGGCGTGACATGGCGGAGCTTGGTTGCCGACCGACGCGCGACCGTGTGACCGACGGCGATCGAGTCCGGCAGGTGCGCGGCTACGACGTAGCCGACATCCGCGCAGCGATCGAGCGCGCACGAGACAGCACCATCGACGGTGAGGTGGTCGAGAATGACCAGTGACCCGTCACTACCCGTTCCAACGGCCAATCGTCCCGTCTCACCCGATGTGACGGGGGCAAAACCGCCTCCTAGCTGCGCGTATGAGCCGCCGTGACGGGTTCCAAGCGTGACGGGCAACCCGTCACAAAGCCTGGAAATGCCACGTGCCGCGCCGTCCCGAGGGATGGCGCGGCACACCCGTCACAACCTCAATCCGTCGCGACGTCCTTGAAGTACTGCGCCGCTTTGACGATCCATCCGGTACTCACGGCCTCCGGAAGTGCCACGGTCACCAGTCGCTCGAACGTGTCCGCGTACGGTCGCCGTTCAAGCTCGCTCTCCAGCCACGTCCCGCCGTGCAGGCTGTCGAGGTACACCACGTCATTGAACTGCGGCTCACGGAACGACAGCAGCGCGAACGAGGCCGCTCCCGCGAACGCGCCCCTCTTGTCCGGCAGCAGGAACACCCGTGCACCCTCAAGTTGGGCGAACGACGCCAGTTGGAACAGCTGATCTGCCATCACCAGAGGTCCACCAACGGCACGCCTCAAGACTGCCTCGCTCAGGACGACGTCCATCCGGAGTGACGGGCCGTTGGCCAATTGATGCACCGCGTCTGCACGGTGATCCTCCAAGTAATGGCGGTGGCCCTGTTCCGAGACCGATTCCACCTGTGCGCTTCTGATCGCGACCGCGTACTCCGGCGTCCAGAGCAGCGGTGGCAGCACATCGAGCGCTACAGCTCGGATGTAGTTCGCTTCAGCTTCCACCTCGGGATAAGTCCAGCCGACGCTATGCGCCGTGCCTCTTGCCAACAGGTCGAACGTCACGGGATCGAGTGCTCGTTGTGCTCCCCAGAACACCGGGTCCCGCCGCACTGCGTCGATCCCATAGACGAGGGCCAGAGCTGTCACGTCGGCATCCGTGATCGGGACCAGCCCGTTCTGCATCGTCGACGTCTTGGCCGCCGACCAGCGCACACGTTTGGTCACCTCGTCCAGACTGAGTCCGCTTTCCCTGCGCCACAATGCAAGCGCGCGAGCAACCGCCCGGTTTTGAAGGTTGGACTTGAAGTTCTTCGGCATCGTTGGCGCGTCCAGATGATCATGAGGTGTGGAGTCGGTGGCTTGCAGAGTGGGAAGGGGCGAGAGGCGCGAGAAGCAGACACGCTTCGCAAGGCATGCCTTCTCCTAGCGCGACCAACTCGGCCGTGCCGCGTTCGATCGCTAGGCCACACAAGGCGATCAGTCGCTCTGGAACTTCATCCGTGGTTGGAGTCGGCACCATGTGACAGGTGCGCTGCGATTCGCCGACGAGTCCCTGACGCAGACGAACGAGCAAGTAGGCGGGAACTGGGCGCATCGCGATCACCGCTGGTGCGCTGAGCCGTGCGCGGCTAGCGCGGACTCATTGAGTCGGTGCCGACCAGCAGCAGAAGTGATCGCCCTGAACTCGTGCGTGTCGTCGTCGCGCGCGGCAGGCACGACGGGCGCGACTTGTTCGGACGGCTCTTGCCGTTCGCTGGCGGCCTCAAGCTCATCGACCAGGTCCAGCAGCTCATCACGGACCGCGCCGATGCGCTGGGACATCTCGGAGCACCGACGGACGTAGAGCCTGCCGAACGCCGCCACGTAGAGCGGAGGCAGCAGGAGCCAGAGAAGGAACAACAGAAGCCCAGTCGCGTCCCACACCATGACCTCACCCGCCCGCATCGACACCAGATCAGCAGACATCAGCGTCTTGCACCGCAGATTGGGTGTAAATGGCCTGGCAGCGACCTAACGCGACATGAATCGACCTACACTTGTTGGCGCTGACATTAGCGAGACGGAGAGGTCAGCCGATGAGTTCGCCAGATCGAAGCGAGCGGCCGGGGACGTTGTTCGGAGAGTTGCTCCGGCAGCGGACGCAAACAGCCGAAGAGTTCAGCCGCGAAGCGGAACGATTCGCCCGCGAACACGGCATCCGAGCCACGCTCAGCCCACGTCATGTTCAGCGCCTTGCGTCCGGCGTTCGCGCTGACGGCCGTCCGCTCGGTCCACCTCGACCGGTTACCCGCCGACTGCTCGAAGAGATGTTCAACCTGCCGATGACCCGGCTTCTCGAACCGGCGCAGGTGCCGGTTTCCTCGGTGTCGGGCGACCTGGAGTTGCAGGCCCGCATTGCCGCAGGGCGCAACATCGATGAGAGGACGGTGCGGCTCTTCCATCACCAGTTGGACATCACTCGCGTGATCGATCGCCGGCTGGGCGCACCCGCATTGCTCGGGCAGCTTCGAGCGCAGATCGACCAAATGGACGGCGTGCTGGACGACGTTCTGGACCAGCCGACTCAGGCGGACTTGGCCGCCGTGTTGGTCGATGCTTCCGCACTTGCCGGATGGCAGTCGCTTGATCAAGGGCTGACCAGCGATGCGTGGACCTACTACAACCGAGCCATACGGGCAGCGAGGCATGCGCAATCACCCGCGCTTGAGGCGTACGCGCGTGCAGGGCAAGCCGTCGTGCTGCTCGACATCGGCGAGACGCAAGCCGCAGTCGAACTGACCGCTGACGTGCGTACGACCGCGAAGGGACGAGTGCCGGACCTGCTGTTCTCATGGCTTTCCGCAGGCTATGGCGAAGCGTGCGCGGCGAACGGCGAACACCTCAGGTCGATGCGGGCATTTGATGAGGCCGTGCGCTCCATGCCAGCTACAGACACCGGGGACACGCCGTATCTCGTCTTCGACACCACCCACCTGTCCCGCTGGCGCGGTAACGCCCTTGCCCGGCTCGGTGTACGCGAAGCGATCGGCGTTCTCTCCGACGTGTTGGAGCAGCTCGACCGCAGCTTTGCGCGTGCCGAGACAATGCTGCGGGTCGATCTTGCTCAGGTGTTCATCGCGACCGGCGAGAAAGACGCAGCAGCCGCGCACATGGAACGTGCACGGCTGCTGGCAGCTCAGGTGGGTTCGGTGCGTCAGGGCAAACGCCTCACGGCCCTAGTCGGCTGACTTCTTCGGCTTCCGCTTCGGCATGCGGGAGCCGAGCAGTTCGGCCGCCTTCCGGTCGGATGCGGCGACCCAGGCCGCGTAGACGCGCAGTGTCGTCGCGCCCCCGCCGCCGTGGCCCAGTCGTCCGGCCACGGTCCTCAGATCCACACCAGCGGTGAGCAGTTCGGTTGCCGAGTAGTGCCGCAGGGCGTGAATGTGGGTCTTGATCCTCAGCCGCTCCGCCATGTCCTTGTAGCGGCTCGACACGGCGTGCGGCGAATAGGGCACGGTCGGGTCGATCTTCCGCACGCCGGTGAAGACGTACATGTCGTCCGTCCGCTCGATGCCGAGTTCGGCGAACCGCTCCTCACATCGCTGCCGGTGCTCCATGAGCAACACCACCGTCTCGGTGTCGAGCGCGATCCGGCGCATTTGATGGGTCTTGGTGTCCTTCTCCTTGCCGACACCTCGACGCAGCGTGTAGCTACGCCGGACCTCGATCACGCCCTCGTCCAGATCAACGCGCGACCACTTCAGTGCGCAGATCTCGCCACGGCGCACACCCGTGGTCATCACGAGCCAGACCAGCGTTCCCCAGTCGTCATCCATGACGAACGCTTCTTCGACCAGACGAGCAGCTTCAGCGGGCGACGGTGGGTCTGGCTGTGGTGGTTTCTGCTGCGGCTTCTTCGCCACCTTGGCCGGATTGCTCGTGACCCAGTCCCACCGGACCGCCGCGTTCATGACGCCGCTGATGATCGCGTGAATCTGCCGCACGGTCGAAGCTGCCATCGGAGAGCACTTGTGCGCCTTGCACTTCGCTTCCTTGCAGTCGTGCTGCCCCTCTGCCTTGTGCTGCTCCACGAACGGCTTGCCGTCGCACCGGGCCCGGCAGCGGCGAAGATCCGCGTAGAGGTTTTCGAGCATGCGCGCGGTCAGCTTCTTGACCTGGATGCTGCCGAGCGCGGGACGGATCGTGCGTTCGACGTACCCCTCGTAGCCTTCGCGCGTGGTGTCCTCAAGATCAGAGGTCCGCAGCCACTCATCAATGGCGTACGAGAACGACACCGTGGTGCTGGCCGCCCGTTGCGCGTCGACCTCAGCGAGTAGCCGAGTCTGCGCTTTGTCGGCCGCCTTGTAGGCAGCTTTGTTCGTGCCCTTCACCGACTCGGTGAGATAGACGTCCTTGCCTGTAACCGGGTCCTTGCCCGCGAAGACGCGGACCTGAAGCGAGTTGCCGCGAACGCGGATGCTGCCTCGCGTCCGGCGGTCTTCGGAGCCGTCTGCCCTGGTCATGACCTCATGGTCAACCCGGTGTCAATGGACAGCAACATGGACAGACGATCAAGTCTGGATCTTCGAAGAGCCCATTTACGCTGGTAGTTCTAGTGGGGAAGGTGGGGCTCGAACCCACGACCTGACGGATTATGAGTCCGCTGCTCTAACCAACTGAGCTACTTCCCCCTCGCAGCCGCGGCGCCCCCGACCCGCTAACACCGCGTGGTGGAGGATACCGATCACGCCGAACGGGCCTTGCGCACCCCCGTGGCGAGCGACACATAGGGTGGACGCGTGCGTTTGACCCTCCGCGACTTCACCCCGGCGGACGAGCCGGAGGTGCTGGCGCTGTTCGCCGACTGCGACGACTGGTTCCAGGCCGCCACGGGGCATCCGTCCGGGCCCGGTGACGTACAGAGCCTCTTCTACGCGTTGCCGGACGGGGCCGCGTCCGAGCAGAAGCACCTCCTCGTCGCGCAGGCGCAGGGCATGATCGGGTTCGTGGACCTGGTGGTCGGCCACCCCGCTCGGGGTGAGGCCAGCATCGGGTTCTTCCTGGTGCCGCGGGACCTGCGCCGGTGGGGCATCGGGCGTGAGATGGCGAGGGCTCTGGCCGAGCGCTTTCCGGACGTCACGCGGGTGCACGTGCGGCTCGACGACTTCAAGCCCGGCAACGAGTTCCTCAAGGCGATGGGCTTCGCGTTCAACGGTCAGCGGGCCGTGCTGGAGATCGCGCCCAGGTCCGACGGGCGGTAGCCGCGCGGGTAGCCCGGGTAGGTGCGGTTGCGGTTGCTGGTGAGCTTCAGGGTCTTGCGCACCGGCATCCGGCGCACGACGAAAGCCCTCAGGCGCAACGCATGCCGTCCCAAGGCGCCGACCCACGACGGGGGCGCTGTGAACCCGAACGCGCGCACCATCGCCGGGTCCAGCATCGCTACCACGGCTCGTGCGACCGCCGGGCGCGCGACGGACGGGTACCACGAGCAGAACAGGTCCAAGGTGTACTGGCCGATGCGGCGGTTCGATGGCGCGAAGACGAAGTGCTGCTGCTCGTAGGCCGTCTTGAAGGCCAGGAACTCGTCGTAGCCGGCCGGGACGTCCCTGATGCCCATGCGGGCGCCGACCGCGCGGTAGAAGTGGAACCCGGCCAGTTCCTCGGTGCGGGTCAGGGGGCGCCAGCCGTAGCGGCTCAGCCAGTCGATCGGGTCGTAGATGAACGTCGACAGCACGTAGAGCATGTCGTCGTTCGAGATCTCGTAACGGCCGTGCTGGCGGTTGACGACGCGGAGCGCCTCGCGGCCGCGTGGGGAGTCGTAGCCGTGCTCCACGAGTTCGGCCATCAGGACGGCCGTGTCGTCGTAGCGCTTCTGCGGGCGCCGTTCGAACTCTCCGGTGCGTTCCAGCAGGCCCGAGATCGTCGGGACGCAGTAGGTGCGGAACAGCGCCATCTCGAGGGACTTCTGGTAGTCCCAGGGGAACTCGAGGCCGGCGGAGATCCTCATGATCTCCTCGTGCTCGGTCACGGGGTCGAGCGCGGAGATGCGGCGGAGGTTCGCGAAGCGGGCGGCCATCCGTCCAAGCTGGCTCAAGGCCCGACAAAGCACTAGGCCCCAGTCGGATGACTGGGGCCTAGTGGCTAAGCTCCCCCAACTGGACTCGAACCAGTAACCCTGCGATTAACAGTCGCATGCTCTGCCAATTGAGCTATGGGGGAATGTTCGGTTGTTCTAGCTCGTCAGGCTTGGTTCCTCCTGACAGTGGGTAACTCTACATGAGTCGCGAAAGGGGTTTTGCAGGCACCCCCCACTTGGCGGCAACATAGGCCATGACCAGGCACGATGCGAGAGGAGACGCCACATGAAGGGCATCTTGGTAGGTGCGGCGATCGGCTACGTGCTCGGCGCGAAGGCCGGACGGGAGCGTTACGACCAGATCGTGCGCCTCTGGCACCGCTTCACCGCCAACCCGACGGTGCGCAAGACGGCCGCCCAAGCCAAGGACAAGGCGTTCGAAGCCGCAGTTCAGGCGAAGGATCTGGCCACGGACGCCGCGGAAAAGGCAGCTGAGAAGGCTCCGTGGCGCCACCACGAGGAGACCAACGGCAAGGCCGCCACTCCTCCGATGACGCCCCGGAAGTGACGAGCTTCACACCTGGGCGACCGCGAAGATCCGCCTGAAGGGGAACCAAGTGGTGCCGTCGGCTCGCTGCGGGTACGCCTCACGCAGCCGCGGCGCCAGTTCCGCCACGAAGGCGTCCCAGTCCGCTGAGGACAGTGCCGCGCGCACGGGCCGCAAAGCCGTGCCGCTCACCCATTCGAGTACCGGATCCGCGCCGGAGAGCCGCTGCACGTACGTGGTCTCCCAGACGTCCGCGACGGCGCAGTCGCCGAGCAGGTCCGCGTACTCGACAGGGGCCAGAACAGGCTTCTCCGCACGGAAGACGTGCGCCAGGCCTTCTCCCGCCACCTCGCGGATCAGGCGGTGCGAGGGGTCCGCGTAGTTGCCGGGGACCTGGAACGCGAGCCACGCGCCGGACGGCAGCGCCGCCATCCACTTCGACACGATCGAGGGATGTGACGGGACCCACTGGAGAACCGCGTTCGACACCACGACATCGGTGTCCGGCAACGGTTCCCACGTGGTCACGTCGTCCACGCGGGCGTCGACCCCGGCCGCACGCGCCGCCTCGACCATCTCCGGAGACGAGTCGAACGCCTCGACGACCGCGGAAGGCCACCGCTCGGACAGCGACGAGGTCAGGTTGCCGGGCCCGCAGCCCACGTCGACGACACGACGGGGCTCCGAGGCGCGGACGCGCCCCACGAGTTCGTAGAACGGCCTCGCCCGGTGATCGGCGAAGGCCAAGTACTGCGCCGGATCCCACATATCGCTAACAGTACACGCGTACTGCTAGCCCGCAAGCTTCGAAGCGAACGCCGAAACGGCCTCGCGCACGGCTCCCAGCTCCACGCCGGCATCCCCGCGCGCCTGCCACACCACGCCGTCACGGCCGGGGACCTTGCGCTGCAGAATCCACACACCGGGCGACTCGACGCGCTCACGCTGCCGGATCGACCCCTCGACGCGCTGGCTGATCGCCCGCAGCACGCGCCGCGGGTCTTCCAGCGCGAACCGTTGCGCGGGAAGGTCTTCCAGCAGCACGACGGGCCCTTCGGTGGAGGCCTCGGCCGCCTCCACGACCCGCAGCGAGCCCTCCCACTTCACCTTGCTGATCAGGTGCCAGCCGATCCGCCGCGGCTCGTCACCCGGCACCCACAGCCCGAGCGACGTCACCACGAGGTGCCCGCCCGTCTGCACGGGCGCGTGCGCGATCACGGTCTCGTCCTTCTCCAGCGAACCGGTGAAACCGTCCGGCGCACCGTTGCCGAACAACCGTCGGAACAACCCCACTACAGCACTCCAGCGCTCTGCTGCAGGAGCGCCTTGCGGTACTCCTCCAGCGCCACCAGGTCGCCCCACAGCGCCCGGTACTCCTCGGCGTCCTTGATCGGGGACAGCCGCCGCAGCCGCGACTTCACGTCCTCGACCTGCTTGCCGACCTGGACCTCCTGCAGCCGCGCGATGACCATCGACACGTAGCGGAACTCGTCGTTCTGCTTGACGGCCAGCGGTTCCACCGCGAGCTCGGTCAGCACCGACCGGACCGACGCGTGCGAACACGCCTGCGAGATCGCGTCCAGGTACGCCGAGCCCTCCAGGCCGCAGGACGCGCCACCGGCCGCGCGGATCGCGCGGTGCAGCGCCACGTACGCCGGGTCGGTGAAGGACTCGTCCGGCAGCGAGTCGTACAGCGGACCGGCGTACTCGGGCAGCCGGAGCGCGATCTTGAGCACCTCGCGTTCGGCCACCAGCCGGGGGTCGCGCGGGTTCGGCCGGGGCGGGCCGTCGACCTCGACGCCCAGCGCCATCTGGTTCGGGTCGACGCGCTGGGCGGTGGCGACCGGCGCCTTGCCGCTGGAGACCTGGCGGACCCGGCGCACGACCATCGCCTCGTCGTCCCAGCCCACCCACCAGGCCAGCCGCGTCGCGTAGCCGTCGCGCTTGGCCCTGTCCTTGATCTGGGCGACGAACGGCACCATCTTCTTCAGGGCCTCGACGCGGCCGTCCACGGAGTCGAGGTCGTAGGTCTTGAGCTGGGCCTTGATCGCGAACTCGATCAACGGGACGCGCCGCGCCACCAGGTCGCGCACCGCCACGTCGCCCTTGGACTGCCGCAGCTCGCACGGGTCCATGCCGTCCGGCGCGACCGCGATGTAGGTCTGCGCGGAGAAGTGCTGTTCCCCGTCGAACGCCTTCAGCGCGGCCTTCTGGCCCGCCTCGTCGCCGTCGAAGGTGAAGATGACCTCGCCGTTGACGTCGTCGTCGATCAGCAGCCTGCGCAGCACGTTCATGTGGTCCGTGCCGAACGCCGTGCCGCAGGAGGCGACCGCCGTCGGCACGCCGGCCAGGTGCATCGCCATCACGTCGGTGTAGCCCTCGACGATGACCGCCTGCTTGCGCTTGGCGATCTCGCGCTTGGCCTGGTCGAGGCCGAACAGCACCTGCGACTTCTTGTAGATCATCGACTCGCTGGTGTTGAGGTACTTCGCCTGGATCGGGTCGTCGTCGAAGATCCGCCGCGCGCCGAAGCCGACGACGTCTCCGCTGATCTCCTTGATGGGCCACAGCAACCGCCGGTGGAACCGGTCGATCGGCCCCTGCCGGCCCTCCTTGGTGAGCTGCGACTTGATCAGCTCCTGCAGCTCGAACCCGCGGCCGAGCAGGTGCTTCGTGAGCTTGTCCCAGCCGCCGGGCGCGAACCCGCAGCCGAACTGGCGTGCGGCGGCCTCGTCGAACCCGCGCTCGGCCAGGAACTCGCGCGCCGCCTGCGCCTCGGGGGTCGCGAGCTGCTCGGCGTAGTACTCGGCAGCGGCCTTGTGCGCCTCGATGAGCCTGCTGCGGGTGCCGCGGTCGCGCTGGATCGTGGCGCCGCCGCCCTCGTAGGTGAGCTGGATGCCCGCCCGGTCCGCGAGCCGCTCGACGGCCTCCACGAACGACAGGTGCTCGACCTTCATCACGAAGGCGATCACGTCGCCGCCCTCGCCGCAGCCGAAGCAGTGGAACGTGCCGTGCGACGGACGCACGTTGAACGACGGCGACTTCTCGTCGTGGAACGGGCACAACCCCTTGAGCGCTCCGCCGCCGGCGCGCTTCAGCGAAACCTGGTCACCGACGACCTCGTCGATACGGCTGCGCTCACGCACCAATGCGATGTCGCTCTCCCTGATGCGTCCTGCCACGCGTCCGAGTCTAATGCCCTGGCAAACTGCCAACCGTGACCACCGCTGACGTCTTCGGACTCCACCGGACACATCTGATCGGCGTCGCCTACCGCCTGACCGGCAGCTTCGCCGACGCCGAGGACGCCGTGCAGGAGGCGTGGCCGCGGTTCGCGAAGGCCGAGGGCGTGCAGGACGCGCGCGGCTGGCTCACGACCGTCGTCAGCCGCATCTGCCTCGACCGGCTGCGCTCCGCCGCTGTGCGCCGCGAGACGTACGTGGGCTCGTGGCTGCCCGAGCCGCTGCTCACGACCGGCGAGGACGACCCGCTGGCGAGCGTGGTGCGGTCCGACGGGGTGCGGATGGCCGCGCTGGTGGTCCTCGACAGGCTCACGCCGGACCAGCGCGTCGCGTTCGTGCTGCACGACGCGTTCTCCTTGCCGTTCAACGAGATCGCCGACGTGCTGCAGGTCTCGGAGGCGGCCGCCCGCAAGCACGCCTCGCGTGCCCGCAAGGCCGTCGCGGACGCCGAGCCACCGCCCCGCGCCGCGCTGGCCGAGCAGCAGGAGGTGCTGGAGAAGTTCCTGCGGGCCATGGCGAGCGGGGACATCGACGGCGTGCTCGCACTGCTGCACCCCGACGCGGTGATGGTCGGCGACGGCGGCGGCAAGGTGCGCACGGCGGTCAACACGGTCTCCGGAGCGGACAAGGTCGCTCGCTTCTTCCTCGGCCTGCTGCGCAAGTACGGGCACCCGGAGGAGTACCGCCCGGTGTTCGTCAACGGCGAACTGGGCGTGCTCATGCCCGCGTACGGCGAGGTGACGGCGCGCGTGACGGCGTTCACCGTGCACGACGGCAAGGTCGCGGCCGTCTACGACATCGCGAACCCGGACAAGCTGACCCACGTGGCGTTCTGACCCGGTTTTGGTCTGGACCACAACTGGAACCGGGATCGTTCCGGGGCTAACGTTCCGTCCGCTGGTCCAGCCCAAGCCCCCTGCCGCGGGTTGCAACCACCGGAGTCCGAACATGCCCGAACACGACATCCCCTCACGCCGGGCGTTCCTGGCGACCGGTGCGGCCGCCGTGGTCGCACTGACCGCCGCCGGCGCCACCACGGCGCGCAGCGCGTCCCTTCCCCTGACCCCGACCTGCGTCGATGACGACGACACCCCGTCGAACATCGAGGGTCCCTACTTCAAGCGGAACTCCCCGCAGCGCACGAACCTGCGCACGCCCGGCGTCGCCGGGATCGTGCTCAGCATCACCGGTTTCGTCTACACCATGAAGTGCCAGCCGATCCCCAACGCGCTGCTGGACTTCTGGCAGGCCGACGACCGGGGCGTGTACGACAACACCACGTTCAAGATGCGCGGCCACCAGTTCACCAACGCCTCCGGCGCGTACGTGCTGGAGACGATCGTGCCCAAGGACTACCCCGGCCGCACACCGCACATCCACGTCAAGGCCCAGCCACGCGGTGGCCGGATCCTCACCACGCAGCTGTTCTTCCCGGACAACCTCAGGGCGTACGGGATGAACGTGGCCTACCTGAACCGGCGCGACGCCTACCTCGACCGCGAGTGCGAGGTCGAGCTCGGGCCGCTCGTCGGCAACCGCTACACCGCCAAGTTCGACTTCGTCCTGGAAACCTGAACTACCGGCCCGAAGTTCACCACCGCATTCGCAGCAGCTTCCCGACGTCGCGGAGCTTCGGGATCGCGCTGACGACCTTCATCTGGATCCTGCCGGACCTGGGCAACGCGTCCAGGTGCGGCAGGTCCACGCTGCGCCAGGAGTCCACAGTGGTCAGTCCGGGGTGCAGTGCCTCGATCTCGCGCGGATCGTCGACGCCCCAGTGCAGGGTCGCGCCGGCGTTGCGCACGGCCGGGACGAGCTTCTGCAGCTTGATCCCCCACGAGCCGTAGACGTCGAACAGCAGCTCACCGCTGGAGAACCGGCTGGTGATCCTGCTGATCAACGCATGCCCCTCCGCCTGCGTCAGGTACATCGAGAGGCCCTCGAACACCGCCACGACAGGACGGTCCGCGGGCACTTCGGCGAGCCACGCGTCCTCGGTGACCGACGACGCGACGAGCCGGTAGTCGCCCTGGGGTTCGGGCAGGAGCTTGTGCCGCAACGCGACCACGTCCGGCATGTCGACGTCGACCCACCGCACGGTGTCCGGACGTTCGACGCGATGGGCGCGGGTGTCCAGGCCGCAGGCCAGGTGCAGCACCGTGCAGGACGGGGTGCGCCGCAGGAAGTCCCGCGCCCAGTCGTCGAGCACCCTGCCGCGGATGGCGACGCCGATCGCGGTGGTCGTGTTCATCCCGGTCTTGGCGAAGTCGTAGTCGATGCGGTCGACGGCGCGCTTGGCCTCGGTGTCGTGCAGCACGGACGCGGGGCGCTCGCTGTCGAGCGCCCGGCCGTACAGCGTGGCGAGCATGGTCTCCTGCGTGCCCGTCAGAGTGATCTTCTCCACGTCACACCGTCTCTCCCCGCCGGATCACGTAGGTGAAGCTCTCCCAGTCGTCCCCGGCCATGTCGTCGGCGACGATGTCGACGACCTGCGAGCCGCAGTGCGCGAAGAGCAGCCGGACGAGGTTGGTGTCCACGCCGAACATCTCGATGCCGCCGTCCTTGCGCTGGTGGGGCGCCTGCTGGGCCGCGATGACGACCTCCTGCGCCGCGCCGGACGCGGACGCGATGGGGACGGCGTCCGGCACCACGGTCACCCCGGTGCTGGCCGGCGTGCTGCCGACCGCGGCCCACCAGGTCACGGCCTCCTGCACGACGTCCAGCTCGAGGTGGTGCTCCCCGGTCTCCTCCGGCGCGACGACCTCCAGGTTCAGCTCGACGGCGGCACCGGGCGCGAGGTCGTGCGGCAGGTCGGCGCGCCCGTCGTCCCAGGTGACCGGCTCGTCGCCCTTGAGCCAGTGGTTGCCGAGCCTGATCAGCTGACCGGACGGCCAGGTGTGCGCGCTGACGTTGGTGACCCTGGCCCGCACGGTCACGGTCTGACCGGCACCGACCTGGGCGGGCACGTCGAGCAGCTCGATGCCGGCCCGCATGCCCTCCTCCGGCAGCTCCTCGCGCCTGGTCGGGCGGCACGGGAGCTGGATCACGAGCACCCCGCCCGGCCGGACGACCCGCTGCAGTTCGAGCAGGGCCTGCACTTGGAGCGCGGGCGGCGAGTGCTGCAGGGAGATGAGGCTGAGCGCCGAGTCGAACGACTCGTCGGCGAAGGGCAGCCGGTAGCCGTCGTAGGCGACGAAGCTGACCCGGTCCGGGAACTGGTTGATCCGGTTCGCCTCGTCGACCATGGACTGCGCGACGTCGACGCCCACGACCTCGTGCACGTGCGCGGCGAGCGCGTTGGACAGGCGTCCGGCGCCGCACCCGAGGTCGACCACCCGGTTCCCGAACGACAGCCCGGCCTCGTCGACGAGCTTGCGCACCGACGCGATGGGCCCGGTCGCGGTGGCGAGGAACTCGTCGAGCTCCCAGCCGCCGTTGCGCCGCTGCGGATCGGTGAGCACCGCCCACAGCGGGTCGACCCGTCCGAGGTCCTCCCAGGTGGACTTGAATCGATCGACCGGCATGCCGCTACTCCCCAGTTGCTTGGCGTGGCTCGCCAACGGACTCTATCGGCCCGGCTCGGCCGGCGTGCGCGATCCGGGCGGCTGGGCCGGCGGCACGCGGCAGGCGTCGCCACTGGTGAATCCCTGGTCCTTGATGTCGAACGCGCTGTTGAACCGGGCGCGCTGGTTCTCCAGCGCGATCTGGTAGGTCAGCGCGACGAGTTCCTTGCGCCCCAGCAGCTTCTCCAGCTCGGCGACCTGCTCGCCGGTGACCGCGACCGGGGTCTCGGTCATCGCGTCGGCGTAGGCGAGCGCCTTGCGTTCTAGGTCGGTGAACAGCGGAGACGTGGCGTAGGAGTCGATGTGCTTGAGGCGCTCGACGTCGAGGCCGCCGTGCTTCATCAGCATGGCGCCGAAGTCGACGCACCACGAACAGCCGAGCTTCACCGCCGTCCGGTAGACGCACAGCTCGAACAACGGCCCGTGGACCGCCTTCTTGACCGCCAGCTCGTGCCGGGCGCTCGCCATCAGCAGCTTCGGGTGGTGCGCCATCACGGTGACGGGTTCCGGCACGGCGCCGAACTCGCGCCGCGCGAACCAGTACACGGCCTTGAGCAGCGGGCCGGCGTCCTTCTTCGTGATTCCCTTGATCCTCGTCATGCCCACTGGACGAGGTGGCCCGCCGGAATGTGACACCTTTGGGTGACTGGGGCGCGAGCCGGTCTGCTCATAGGGTCCCTCCATGAGCAACGACTTCGTGCTGGACCTGGACCACGAGTCGGCCGGCCTGCTGGCGGGAACGCTGCTGGCAGGCGACTCGTGTGCGGTTCCGGTGCGGCACCAGAACGTCAAACTCCTGCTGTGCGCGCTGCCCGGTGAGAACGGCATGCGGCTGTTCCTGCGCCGCAACACCCCCTAGCGGTCGTACACGGCCACATATTCCATGAGCACATCGCGCGACTTCTCGTTGTCGAGCGCGACGGCGTGCATGCGCTGGAAGATCGCCACGGCCCGTTCGACGGTCGCCGCGTCGCTGGCGAGCGTCCAGTTCGCGAGGTAGACCAGCGGCGGCTCGTGCTCGTACTGGATGAGCGCGTAGTCGAGCCCGACCGCCGCCGCCCCGCCCGCGCTGGCCGGCACGACCCGGATCGACGGCGCGTGGAACAGCAGGTGCAGGACCTGGTCCTCCATCAGCCGGTTGCCGCCGACGACGGTGCGCAGCGCGTACTCGTGGATGAAGAACACGCACCGCGGCAGCACGCCGTCGCGTTGCAGCTCCGGTGTCGGCGCGAACCCCAGGGCGCTGGCCAGCGCCTTCGCGTAGCACTCGGTTCTGAGCAGGACGGGAATGGTGACGCCGCTGAAGCAGGTGATCTGGGTGGCGCCCGCTGCGGCGAGCACCACGAGCTGCTCACCTGCACCGTGCTGGGTCATGGTGGAACGGTAAGGCCATGATCATGATCTCGCCGCGCGAAACGCCTGCCCTACAGGGCGAATGCTGCCCGGAATTGATTACGGAGTGACTACCTGCGCGAGGAAGCTCCCGAACGTCCACTTTGGGCAGTGCTTCCACCCCCCGACCTGGCGGGCAGAGCGATCGTCTGCCAGACCGTGGAGGTCCAGCGCGAAGGTGGTCAGATCGCTCACGGGCGGGCGACCTGCGCGAGGAAGTAGAGCGCACCGGACCGCGCGTGCCGGACGGCCACGAGGAACGGCCGGTCGACCGCCACGACCAGCGGGTCCACCGGGATCTCCATCGACACCGTGCGGAACGTGACGGCGGTGGCCGCCGCCCCTTCGAGGCCTTCCTCGTCCAGGCGCAGCACGGCCTCGTGCACGACGTCGTCCACGAACATCCGCTCGTCCGGCGAGAGGCCGGAGAAGTCGGCGTCGCGCGCGAACATGCGCTCGACTCCCAGTTGCCGCAACGTGTTCTTGAGGTTGAACTTCGCCCGCACGTCCACTTTGGGCATCGAGAGCTCGAGCCGGGTGAAGTTCTGCGCGGTGAGCACGGACGGGCTCAGCGGCTGGTCGAGCGACTCGTCCGGCAGCAGGATCACGGCCTCGACGCCGGAGTCGGCGGGCAGCACGATCGTCTGCCAGCCTTCGTGACGGGCGTAGCGGAACTTCTCGGTGACCTTCATCGTCGGCACGTCCACGTCACCGCCGGGCGCGTGGAAGGGTTTCGCGGCGGTCTCCCAGGCGGAGAACGCGTTGAGCCAGCCGACCTTGAGGTACAGGGCGTTCACGATGATCGCGGCGGCGTCGGGCGGCGGCGGGTCCGTCAGCAGTTCGGGGATGAGGCCGCGGGTGGTCTCGGCGACGTCGGTGTTGACGAGCTTGCGGACCGTCGCGGGGTCGGAGAACGCGGTGCGCCGCACCGCACCGGCGAGCGGGAAGCCGGGGTCGACCGTCAGGTCGTCGTCGGCCCACAACGTGTTCGCGACGGCCAGTTCGGGCACGTCGAGCGCGTCGGAGGCGTCGAAGTCCCTCAGCAGGCCGTCGAGTTCGGCGCGGGTCTCGCCGCGCGCGGCCTCACGGGCGAGCGCGAGCGCGCCGGCCACCGAGAAGGGTGACCAGCACGCGTTCGTGGACGGATCAGGTACGGCGACGCGGTGCAGGTTCAGGGCGAAGTCGGCCTGATCGGTCACGGGAACACTCCCCTGTCGGCGTGGGTCTGGCAGTGACATCACGATCGGATCGTCCGGGACGGGCCGTTCTCCCGCTCCTCCCACCGGCCCGGAAGGCTTGGGTGCCCTGGTTCGCGCACACCGGCCGAACCGTCGTCATCCCCTGGTCGTCGAAGCCCGCGGTCTCGAGTCGTCCGCCACGCCCTCGAAGCTACGCCGATGCGCGGTGCCAGGCCACGGCCTGCGCGTCGGTGAGCAGCGCGACCTGGTCGACGACGACGCGAAGCCGTGCGGCGTGGGAGGAAGCGGCCGCGAACACCGGCCGGAACGCGGGGTCGAGCAGCGTCGGGCGCTCCATCAGGCGGCCGGCCAGTTCGGTGATCAGGTCGCGCTGCTTCGCCTGCATGGCCAGGCGCGCCGGATCGCTCATCACGTACCGGACGGCCATCGCCTTGAGCAGCGCCACCTCCGCCGCGACCTGCGTCGGGATCTCCAGCGAGGCGTTGTACCTCGTCAGCGCCCCGTCGCCGTGCACGGCGCGGGTCGCGGTGACGGCGGCGGAGGCGAACCGGCCGACCAGCTCGCTGGTGAGGTTCTTCAACGCCACCTGCGCGCCGAGCGAGCCGTCGTACTCGCGGTCGGTCCAGTACGCGATCACCGGCAGCTTCAGCAACTCCTCGGCGGTGGCTTCGAGCGTCGCGACGGACTCGTCGGAGAACGTCTTCGCGGCGAGCGAGGCGATGGCGCCGCGTTCGTCGGGACGGGCCAGCGCGCCGAGGCTGATGCGGTGGGCCAGCACGCCGTCCTCGACGTCGTGCACGGAGTACGCCACGTCGTCGGACCAGTCCATGACCTGCGCCTCGATGCACCGCTCACGGTCCGGTGCACCCGCACGCATCCACTCGAACACTTCGAGGTCGTCGTCGTACACGCCGAACTTGACCGTGCCCGGCGTGCGCGGCCACGGGTACTTCGTCGACGCGTCGAGCACAGCACGCGTGAGGTTCAGGCCGTGCGCGGTCTTCGGTTCGAGGCGCGCGAGGATGCGGAACGTCTGCGCGTTGCCCTCGAAGCCACCGCACGGGCCCGCGAGCTCGTTCAGCGCCCTCTCGCCGTTGTGCCCGAACGGCGGGTGCCCGATGTCGTGCGCGAGGCCGGCCGTGTCGACGATGTCGGGATCGCAGCCCAGTTCCTCACCGATGCCGCGGCCGATCTGCGCGACCTCCAGCGAGTGCGTGAGGCGCGTGCGCGGCACACCGGTGACCTCGGAGCCCTCACCGGGCCCGACGACCTGGGTCTTGCCCGCGAGCCTGCGCAACGCGGCGGAGTGCAGCACACGGGCCCGGTCACGGGAGAACGGCGTGCGCGTGTCGGTGCGGGCACCCGGCAACGCGGCGCTCTTGGGCACTTCGGGGAGCAGGCGCTCCGTGTCGTGGCCGGTGTATCCCATCAGCCGATTTTAGGGAGCTTGAGCTCGTCGAACACGCCGGCGTGCGCCTTCATCAGGCGGTAGTAGAGCAACGCTCCGGTCTCGCGCTTGATGTAGAACCACTGCGTCTGGCGCGTCTGCACGTTCGGACCGCTGCGGGTCGGGGACGTCCACGCCCGCAGACCGGCGTCCTCGGCCATCGTGCGGGCGCGCAGGGAGTGCCAAGGGTCGCTCACGATCACGGCCGTCTTCAGGTCGCGTTCCTTCGCGACCGACGCGACGGCCCGCAGCGACCCGAGCGTGTCCGCGCCCTCGCCGACCTGCAGCACCCTGTCCTCCGGCACACCGCGCTTGACCAGCCACAACTTGCCGACCTGGCCCTCGGTGAAGTTGTCGCCGGGCTGACGGCCGCCGGTCGTGGCGATGTAGCTGACCACGCCCTCCTCGTAGAGGCCGAGCGCGTGCTCCAGGCGTGCCGCGAGCACGTCGGACGGGACGCCGTTGTACTGCGCGGCACCGAGGACGATCGCCATGTCGGCCTTCGTCCAGTCGTCCACGCGCGCGACCTGCCAGACGCGGAACGCCGTGCCGCCGCCCACGAGCATGCCGATGACCAACGCCCCGAAGAAGAGGCGCAACACGATCCGGCGAATCCTGGCGAGTGGTCTCAGTGGCGTGGTCCGCACACCACGCATGCTCCCAGACCGCGCGGGTGCCGCGTTGACGCCCCTGCGAGGATCATCGTCATGCCTGCTGAGCAGCCCACCATCCTCGCGACGTCCGGAGGTCTGCGCGCCGGCAGCCGGACCTTCCTCGAGTTCAACAAGTTGATCCACTTCGCCCTCGACCTGTCGGGCGTCGACGGCCGCACACCGCGCCTGTGCCACGTCGGCACCGCCGGGGGCGACCAGCGGGCCATGAACGCGAACATGACGGAGGCGGGCCGCGTCGCGGGCGTCGACGTGTCGGTGCTGAACCTCTTCACGATGCCGCCGACCGACGACCTCGAGGACTACGTGCTGTCCCACGACGTCATCTGGGTGGGCGGTGGCTCCGTGGCGAACCTGCTCGCGGTGTGGGAGGTGCACGGGCTCGGCGCGGTCTTCCGCACGGCGTGGGAGGCCGGCGTGGTGCTCAGCGGCGTGTCGGCGGGCTCGATCTGCTGGCACGCGGGCGGCGCCACCGACTCGTTCGGCCCGGACCTCCGGATCGTCACGAACGGCCTGGGCTTCCTGCCCTACGGCAACGGCGTGCACTACGACTCCGAGGAGCAGCGCCGCCCGAAGATCCACGCCGCCGTGGCCGCCGGGGTGCTGCCGACGACGTACTGCACCGACGACGGCGTCGGCCTGCTCTACCGCGGCACCGAACTCGTCGAGGCGGTGACGGAACGTCCCGGCTCCGGCGCATACGTGGTGGTCAGGGACGATTCTTCAGCAACCGCACAGGAGGAAGAGCTCGACACCAGAGTCCTGTGAAGCGGACCTTTGAAGTGTGCGCTGGGCCCTGATCCTCTTCTTCGTCGCGGCCGTTTTCGTCGTGCCAGAAGCGTCGCCGTGCCTGGCGCACGGGAAGCCGGCGGCCGATGTCTCGCGCGGCCCCGACGTGCTGGACACCGCCGAGGCCGACACGCCGGACCCCGGCTCGTCCTCGGCGATAGCCGGCATGTCGGCCACCGAACTTTCGGGCATCGCGGCGGCGGGCGGCGCGTCCGACGTCGGCCTCGCGGTGCTGGACCTCCAGACGGACCAGGCGGTCTCGGAGCAGGGCGACAAGCCGTTCTACTCGGCGTCGCTGTCGAAGCTGATCCTCGCCGTGGACGCGCTGCAGCAGCAGCTGTCCGGCGAGGACCAAGACCTGATCCACCGCGCGTTGAGCACGAGCGACGACAACGCGATGGACGTGCTGTGGACGCGGTTCGACGGCATGGACGCCATCGGCCGCGTCGCCGCCGCGGCGGGCCTCACCGGCACGCACGCGCCGGACGACCCCTCGCAGTGGGGAGAGGTCGTCATCACCGCGAACGACATGGTGCGGCTCTACCACTACATCCTCGGCTCGCCGGCGCGCGACGCGGTCGTCGCGGCGCTGTCGTCCGCCCCCGCCACCGCCGCCGACGGCTTCGACCAGGCGTTCGGCCTGCTCGGCGTCACCGGCGTCTACGCCAAGCAGGGCTGGATGTACTACCTGCCGAGCGACGTCTACCTGCACAGCGCGGGCGTGCTCGACGGCCGCTACGCCGTCGCCGTGCTCACCACGAGCCCGACGGGTTCGTGGACGACGGCCAGGCAGTCGATCAACGCCGTCGCGTCGGCGGTCCTCGCGAAGCTGGGCGTCAACGGCTGACCCGCCGACCTCGCCAGGGCCGGTCCCACTCGCCGGTGAACTCGCGCACCACGAGGATCGCGATCACGAGCAGCACGACCGCGCCGAAGACCAGCGCGCCGAACAACGCCCCCGCGACGCCCGCGCCGGAGGAGAACTCGGAGACGGCGAAGCCCGAAGCGGCGAGGACGATGACGTAGTTGCCGACGTTGCGGCGCCGCGCGGAGTGGACGTCCGTCACCCGCGCCAGGCTCATCCCGAGCACGACGGGCGTGAGCGTGACCAGCAGACCCACGACCAGCAGCACCGGCCGGTACAGCGGCGCCACGAGCGCCACCGTCATGGCGGACACCGCCAGCGCGAGCCCGACCGTGACGAGCACGGTCCCGAGGACCCTGATCCGCTGCAGCCGAACCCCTTCGCCGGAATCCGGCACCAGCGGCCCGTAGGCGTTGACGACGAGCTTGTGCACGGCGTAGCTCCGCGACAGGACCAGCACCAGCGCACCGAGCGCCGGCACCGAGAGCACCAGCAGGACCACGACCGCGAACTCCCCCGGCCTCCCCACCGGCTCCACGCTGAACGCGAACCCGTAGAACAGGTAGAAGATCGCCATCGCGGTGCCTTCCAGCACCACGAACACGTGCCGCAGCCGGGCAGCCGCCTCCGCGTCGGTGACCCGCACCGCCACCACGCCGCCCGCCACCGCGCACAGGCACACCAGCCCGCCGCTCACGGCCGTGGCCAGGAGGACCTGGGGGTTCTCCACCTCGGTCAGCGCGGCGAACACCACGATCCAGGCGAGGAGCACCACCCCCGCCGCCGCCTGCCCGCGTGCCCCCGTCATGTCTTCTACACGCGCGAACGTCCGAGGATGTTGCTCGCGGCTCGAAACCCGCGATCACGGGATGAACGTCTCCAAGGCGGGACCACCTCGCTGGTCATGCTTGGCGGTCCGGTCCACCTGCACCCCGACGTACGACAAACCCGCCAGCGACGCGATCACAGCCACCGTGAAGGCGATCGAGCTCGGGCTCGTCAGCAGGCCGTCCACCTCGGGATAGTCCGTGTAGAGGGTCTCCAGCGCGATGAAGCCCGTGACAACCGGGATGAAGAGCGAAAACCGGAAGGCCTTGGCCAGCCGCGTCAGGTCCGGCACCTGGACCACGACCACCCCCACGGCCGCGCAGCCGAGTGTCACGAGGAGACCCCATGCGACGAACCAGGGACGAACGAAGTCGTACAGCGGCAACGTCATCGCCGACACGAACGCCGCGAGCGCCATTCCCGGCGCCGCCGCGACGAGCACGACACCGAGTTGCCTGATCTCCCGCGGGCTCATCGCGCCACCTCCGCGTCCGGCCGGTGACGGGTGTGCGGCAACGCGCCGTACCGACCGAGGAAGCGTACGAGCCGGAAGGCGCACAGGGCGACGACGAACATCGCGGCGATGAGCTGGAGTGCGTGCAGAACCGCCCCGATCAAGGATTCCGCGGACATGCCGTAGACGACCGGCCACGCCATGGCCACGACGAACATCGCGACCACGAGCAGCACGGTCACCAGCGCGCGACTCCGGAAGGCCCCGCGCAGATCGTGGACCCTCGTCAGCACCACACCGGAGACGACCGCGCAGCCGGCCGTCATCACCCCGAACAGTGCGGCGTCCGGTGCTGAGGCGGTCAACGAGGTCGCCACGAGCCCCGCGGCGAACAGGGCGCCGAGCACGGCTGTGCGCTTGCCCCACGTGTGCAGGTCGCGGACGTCCACCGGACGGCTGTCCAGCTCGTCCGGTGTGAGCGGCGGCTCGATCATCGTGGCTGCCAGCACCGTCAGCAGCACCGACACCAGGGCGATCACGCCGTAGGCCACAGCGGCGGCGGTGACCGGTGCGGCCGGGTGTTCCACGTGGTGATCTCGCACGGCGAGTCCCGCGGTGGCGGTCAGCACCATCGAGGCGCCCACCGGAAGGCCGAGGCGCTGGGGCGCCTGGTGCCGCGACGACCGCAGGAGGACCAGGCCCGCCCAGCACGGCCCGAGCGCCACCGCCGCCACGCCCACCCAGACCTGCACGGTGGCGTAACCGGTCACCGGGATGGTCAGCGCCACCACGACCATCCCGGCCAGCAGGACGAGCCCCGCTCCGAGGAGCGGGACGCCTGTCCGCGTCAATCGCTGTGCGTGCATGCACTAAGCACGCACGCACACGCCGATCTGTTGCCTCGCGGCCGGATGTTTCCTAGCAGCCGACGAGGCGTGCCGCGAGGTACGACTCCAGCTGGTCCATCGCCACGCGCTCCTGCGACATCGTGTCGCGCTCCCGCACCGTCACGGCGAGGTCGGTGAGCGTGTCGAAGTCGACCGTCACGCAGAACGGCGTGCCGATCTCGTCCTGGCGGCGGTAGCGGCGGCCGATGGCGCCGGCGTCGTCGAAGTCGACGTTCCAGTTGCGGCGCAGGGCCGTCGCGAGGTCGCGGGCCTTGGGCGACAGGTCGGCGTTGCGCGACAGCGGCAGCACCGCGACCTTGACCGGCGCGAGGCGGCGGTCGAGCTTCAGCACGACGCGCTTGTCCACGCCGCCCTTGGCGTTCGGGGCCTCGTCCTCGGTGTAGGCCTCCAGCAGGAACGCCATCATCGGGCGGCCGACACCGGCCGCCGGTTCGATGACGAACGGCCGGAAGCGCGAGTTCGTGGCCTGGTCGAAGTACGACAGGTCGACACCCGAGTGGTTCGAGTGCGTCGTGAGGTCGAAGTCGGTGCGGTTCGCGATGCCCTCGAGCTCACCCCACTCCTGGCCGCCGAACTGGAAGCGGTACTCGACGTCGACCGTCCGCTTCGAGTAGTGCGACAGCTTCTCCTTCGGGTGCTCGTAGTGGCGCAGGTTCTCCTTGGAGATGCCCAGGTCCGTGTACCAGCGGGTGCGCTCGTCGATCCAGTACTGGTGCCATTCCTCGTCCGTGCCCGGCTCGACGAAGAACTCCATCTCCATCTGCTCGAACTCGCGGGTGCGGAAGATGAAGTTGCCCGGCGTGATCTCGTTGCGGAACGACTTGCCGATCTGGCCGATGCCGAACGGCGGCTTCTTGCGCGACGTCGTCTGCACGTTCAGGAAGTTCGTGAAGATGCCCTGCGCGGTCTCGGGGCGCAGGTAGTGCAGGCCCTCCTCGGTCTCGATCGGACCGAGGTGCGTCTTGAGCAGGCCGTTGAACATCTTCGGCTCGGTGTAGGAGCCGCGCACGCCGCAGTTGGGGCACGGCACGTCGGAGACGTCGCCCTCGGCGACCTCCTTGCCGGTGCGCTCCGCGTACTCCTCGGACAGCGTGTCCGCGCGGAACCGCTTGTGGCACGACTCGCACTCGACGAGCGGGTCGACGAACGCCTCGACGTGACCGGAGGCGACCCACACGTCACGCGGCAGGATCACCGACGAGTCGAGGCCCACCACGTCCTCGCGGCCGCGGACCATGAAGTTCCACCACTGCCGCTTGATGTTGTCCTTGAGCTCGACGCCGAGAGGCCCGTAGTCCCATGCCGAGCGGGTACCGCCGTAGATCTCCCCGCACGGGTAGACGAACCCCCTGCGCTTGCAGAGGCTGACAACGGTCTCGATGCGATCGGCGGGCAAGGGGAACTCCATCGGGGGAATGAGAATCGGGGGCTCAAGCCTAGCCCGTCACGTCGTGCCCCGAACGAGCGACCGGTAGCGCCTTACCCTGCACGAGTGACTCCTCCCGCGGTGAGACCACGGGTTCTCCCGGCGGGCGCTGAGCCACGACGGGAAGGGCCAGCCCGGCCCTGACTGCGACGTTCAGTGCGCCAACGTGGTCGGCGTTGGCCGAGTAGCCGCAACTGACACACCTGAACGTGTCCTGGGTGATGCGGTTCTCCTTCGCGAGGTGCCCGCATTGAGGGCAGACGCGGGAGGTGTTGCGGGCGTCCACAGCGATCACGACGCGACCGGCGCTTTCAGCCTTGTTCGCGAGGATGCTCAGGAAACACCCCCAACTCGCATCGAGAATGCTTTTGTTGAGCCCGGACTTCGCGGCGGCACCATTCGGCAGGAAGCCTCCGTGCCCGGCTGGGTCCGCCCGAGGCGCAGGTGCGCGAACCATGCCCGTGACGTTCAGTTTTTCGTGAGCTATCTGATCATAGGAGCGAACGAGGGTGAGGGCGGTCTTGTGCGCGTGGTCAATTCGCTGGCGATGTACGGTGCGATGCAGCGCGGCGACCTTGGCCACAGCTCGGCGATGGCGCACGCTTCTCTGGCCGTCGCGGACCTTTGGGAACGCTTTGAGAGCACGCTGTGCATCTACAAGAGAACTGGCGTTGCGCCTGCCGTGCCGTGGATTGGCGATGTGACCGCCGCATGAGGTGGTCAGGAAGTGCACGACGCCCAAGTCGATGCCAACGTGTCGCCCGGTCGGGGGTAGCGGCTGTGCCGGTACGTCGTCACAGGACACCACTACGTACCAGCGTGTTCCTTCGCGCTTAACGCTGACGGTCTTGACTCTGCCCTTCAGCGCGCGGTGCTGATGCACTCGCACGTGCCCGATTCCCTGGAACCGGACACGGGTCGCTGGTTGCCCTGAGACGGAATCCCACCGGCAGCCGTCACCATCCTTGGGGAACTCAACGGTGTCGAACCGACCAACGCCCCTGAATCGCGGATAGCCGGGCTTCCCGCCGTTGCTCACTCGGCGGAAGAATGCGGCGAACGCCTTGTCGAGACGCCGCAACGTCGCTTGCTGGCTGGAGAACGACCAGCGGCCCTGCCGTCCGGGATCGGCCGCGCGGATTTCCTTGAGCTGGGCAGACTGGTCTGGGTAGCGAATCGTCGTCTTCGACGGATGCCGCCAAGCATCGCGGCGTTCCTGCAACGCCGCGTTGTAGAGCGAGCAGTGATCGCGCAACATCTCGTCCAGCGCCTTCGACTGCTTGGAAGTCGGGCGCAGCAGGAACTTGAACGACCTGCGCACCCCTGCCTCCACACGATCACATCGTCGGGCGGACCTCACCGTGCGATCCTGCTACGCGATTCTCTCACCAGCTGAAACCAGTGGCCCCTTCGCGGTACGTTGCGCAGATGGAAGACCGGCTGCGAGAGCTGTGGGACTTCGCCGACCTGGACGGCACCGAGGCGAGGTTCCGCGCGTTCCTGGGCAACGTGGAGACCGACGACGAGCGGGCGGAGGTGCTGACCCAGCTCGCCCGCGTCGAGGGCCTGAGGGAGAACTTCGCCCCAGGTCATGCCCTGGTCGACGAGGCGGAGGTGCTGGTCGCCCCCGACTCGACGGGCCGGGTGCGCGCGCTGCTCGAACGCGGCAGGCTGCACCGCTCCGCCGGCGACCCCGAGGCGGCGCAACCGCTGTTCGTGGCGGCGTTCATCCTGGCGAAGACGCGCGGTGACCTGTCGCTCGCGGTCGACGCCGCGCACATGGCGTCGCTGGTCGACGACCCGGAGAAGTGGACCAAGCAGGGCCTCGAGATCGTCGTGGCGAACCCGGAGCTGGTGCGCTGGCTCGGACCGCTGCACAACAACCTCGGCTGGTTCTACTTCGAGAACGGCCGCTACGACGAGGCGCTCGACGCGTTCGAGAAGACCCCGGAGGCCTACGCCGAGAGCGGCAAGGCCAAGACGCTGCATGCGCTGGGCCGGTCGGAGGAGGCTGCCGAGGCCGCGCGCAGGGCGTTGGAACTGCTCCCCCACGACTCGCAGGAGGAATGGGTCAAGGAGATGGAAGCTATCGCCGCGGGGTCGTAGGACCCGCCGCCTCGCCGAGCCGCACCGTGAACGCGTCCTCGGCGAGCACGCTCGTGTGCGTCTCGACCTCGCCGCCGGTGCTGGTCAGCGTCGGCTCGTACATGGCGGGCTCGTCGGTCAACGCCTCGGAGAGCAGCGGGATGACGTGTTCGCGCACGGGGAACGGCGACATCGCGCGCCGGTACGCCACCACGGACTCGAACTCGACGGTCAGCACCCAGCGGTCGTCCTCGTCGGTCGACCGCGCGAGCGTGCCCTTGTGGCACCCCGGCTGAGCCGTCAGCAGCTTCAACGCCTCTTCGACGCGGGCGGTGAACGTCTCGGGGTCGGACACGCGGAATCGGCACACCAGCAGCACGGTGCAAGGATGGCACGGTGACCTCCAAGCGCCCTCTCCTGCCCGGCGACGGCCCACTCGCGCGTGTGCGCCCCGTCGTGGCGTTCGTGCTCGTGCTCGGTCTGTTCATCACCGGCGTTCTGGTGGGCGGCACCCTCGGCGCGGTGCTGCTCGGTGTGCTGTTCGTGGGTGCCGCGGCGCTCCTGGCGGCCACCTGGAAGGTTCTTTCCCCAGGTCATCGCACATTGCGCGTGGTGGTCCTGCTGGTACTGCTCATCATCACCGTAGAATTGGTTGTGAAAATCCCTACCAGGTGAGGTGCGCCGCCATGACCGTTCAACTGCACGGCGAGCACTCCCCCGAACGCGAGGCCCCGGCGCCCGCGGCACCTCGCTCCGCGCACACCCTCGCCGAGGCCGGCGACCTGCTGCGCGCACTGGCTGCCCCGGTCCGCATCGCCATCGTTCTGCAGCTGCGGGAACACGACCGCTGCGTGCACGAACTGGTCGAGGCGCTGGGAGTCGCGCAGCCGCTGATCAGCCAGCACCTGCGCGTGCTCAAGTCGGCGGGCGTGGTGCACGGCGAGAGACACGGCCGTGAGGTCGTGTACCGATTGGTGGACGAACATCTGGCGCACATCGTGGTGGACGCTGTGACGCACGTCGAGGAGAAGTTGTGACCGGACTGAGGTCCACCAAGCAGCGCACCGCGGTGTCGAACCTGCTCGACCAGCTCGACGACTTCCGCAGCGCCCAGGAACTGCACGAGGAACTGCGCCGCCGCGGCGAGGGCATCGGCCTGACCACGGTCTACCGCACCCTGCAGTCCCTCGCCGACGCGGGCCAGGTCGACGTCCTGCGCACCGACTCGGGCGAGGCGATCTACCGCCGTTGCTCGGCGCACCACCACCATCACCTCGTGTGCCGCCACTGCGGCCGCACGGTCGAGGTGGAGGGTCCCGCCGTCGAGAAGTGGGCGGACCGGGTGGCGGCCGAGAACGGGTTCTCCGAGGTCAGCCACACCGTCGAGATCTTCGGGACGTGCGCGGAGTGCACGGCCAAGGGCCTCAAGTAGGGCGAGGACGGGGCACCCGGTCCGGGGCGCCCCGGACCTAGTGGTGTGGCTCGGAAGGTTGCCGGGGGAATTCGCGGTCAGACGGGTGCATCGTGGTGCCGCCCCCACGTCCTCATACTGGACGTATGGGGGCGTGGGGGCGGTGCCGCGAGGCGCCCTGCTGAGCGTGGATCACCTCGCCAACGTTCCGAGTCGCGCCACTAGCTCTCGTAGGGCTCGACCGGCTCGGCCACGGGCGTGAACGACTCCACGGTGAAGCTCGGCACCCAGGAGTTCTTCTCGTTCGCCGACTTCGGCACGACCTGACCGGTCACTTCGACCCACTGCTCGTCGGGCAGCGAGGGCACGTCCCCGGTCACCCGCACCTTCAGCGGCCGGGCGTCGGCGGCACAGCACGAGATCGCGAGCCGTGCGACGAAGGTGTCGCCCTCCGCGCGAAGCAGGAACCCGGTCAGCTTCACCCGGCGCCCGTCCAGCGTCCCGGACTCGTCCCACGCCGTGCGCGTGACGAACTCCGTCATGGACAACGGGATCACGTCCCCGGACGGCAGCTCGCCCAGCAGGTTGCGGGAGCGCTGCGTCTGGTTCGTGTCCGCGGCCGAGTTCACGACGTCGCCGCCGAGGGCCGGGGGCGAGATCAGGAACACCGCCAGCACCGGCAGCAGCATCAGCCACGTCGAGCGCGACGAGTGCGAGTGCTCGTGGTCGTCCTCGGAGGCGGCCTTGCCGCGGCGGATGTCCTGGACGATGGCGAACAGCGCCAGGCCGATCATGATCACGCCGGCCGCGATCAGCAGGGGCAGCAGGCTCTTCTGCACGTACCTGAGGTACAGGCCCGAGAAGCTGATCTTCAGCAGCGCGCCGCCGAGCAGGACCAGCAGGATGTTCTGGGTTTCCCGTCTCACAGCAGCACCACTCCACTCACGACGGCGCACAGGATCGCCACCACGAAGGTGGCCGGGGCGAAGCGGAAGGCGAAGGACTTGCCGAACGCACCGGCCTGCAGCGCGATCAGCTTCACGTCGACGGCCGGGCCGACGACGAGGAACACCAGGCGCGGCAGCAGGGGCAGCGCGGAGAACGCCACCGCCACGAAGGCGTCGGCCTCCGAGCACAGCGCCAGGATGACGGCGAGCAGGGCCATCACGATCACGCCCAGCACGATCTGACCGCCCAGCGTCTGCATCCACGCGGTGGGCACGAACGTCTTGAACGCCGCCGCGAACAGCCCGCCCAGCACCAGGAACCCGCCGGCGTCCACGAGGTCGTGCCGCGCGCTCTCGGCGAACACGGCCCACTTGGACCTGCCGGAGTGGTCAGCGAGCTTGGCCAGCGCGCGTTCGGCGATCCACTCCATCTTGCCGAAGCGCACCCACAGCCAGCCCATGACCATCGCGGTCAGCAGGGAGCCCACGAACCGCGCGGCGACCATCATCGGGGTGTCGTTGAACGCCACGGCGGTCGACACCAGCACGATCGGGTTCACCGCGGGTGCGGCCAGCAGGAACGTCAGCGCCACGGCGGGTGCGACGCCCTGCTGCATCAACCGCTTCGCCACGGGCACGGAGGCGCACTCGCAGCCCGGCAGTGCGATGCCCGCGACACCGGCCACGGGCACGGCCAGCGCGGTCTTCGAGGGCAGCAGCCGGCGCAGCGCCGAGGCGGGCACGAACGCCGCGATGGCGCCCGAGATCAGCACGCCCAGCACCAGGAACGGCATCGCCTGCACGCAGATCGCCACGAACACCGTCGAGGCCGTGCGCAGCTTCGGCACGTCGAGCAGGTCCACGAGCCTGGACTGGAAGAGCAGTGCGAGAACGAGGATCCCGCACAGCACCTCCAACGACGTGATCTTCAGCCGAGGCGGGCCCGAGCGCCGCTTCGACGAGCGGATCTCGCCGGTGATCGTCATTCCGCGTCCGCGTCCGCGTCCAGGTCCAGCAGGCGGCGGTACTGGCGCGCCATGCCCTCGCGGATCTCCTCGGGCGAGGGCGGCTCGTCGAACTCCGCCTCCTCCTCTTCGAGGTCGTCGTCGTCGAAGTCGACCGGGGTGCCGTTGACGGTCTCCTCGTCGTCGGCCTCCTCCTCGAGGGCGGCCTCGCGGAGCTCCTCGATGGTGGCGGAGACGTCCTCGGCCGACAGCGCGGGCAGCATCGGCTTCACGATGGCCAGCACGCCGCCCTCGGCGTCGTCCAGCGCCACGGCCTCGGCCAGCGCGACGGCGTGGTCACGCTCGTACGGGCCGCAGATGAACGAGTCCCAGTCGTCGCCGCCCGAAGGCTCGAACGTGACGGTCCACGGGAACTCGTTGACGTCCGAGTCCTCTTCCGGCTCGTAAATGATCACGCCACCCATGGAAGGGTCCTTTCTCAAGAAAACCGGGAGAGGAGCTCGCCGCGCACCTGCGACGCGGTCGACACGACGAGCATGAGCAGCGTGCTCAGCGGCTCGGGCTTGAGGCCGTCCGCCGGGAAGGCGTAGCGCAGCATCACATCGGTGCCACGTTCGGAATGGATCACGCCGAGCGTGCCGAACAGACCCTGACCAGCGCGTTCAGCGACCCACCCGGCCGCCTCGGCCGGCAGGTCCCACGCGACGACGACCGTCAGCGAGAGAACCGTCAGCCCTTCGGCCAGCTCCATGCCCTGCACCGCGCACGGCACGTCGCCGTGACGGAAGCTCAACGCGCCGTCGTCGTCCACGGAGACGTCGTGGAACAGCTCCAACGCCTTGCGCGCGGCCTCCAGGGCCTCACCACTCGCGTTCACGACGACACCACCTCCTCGCCCGGCTTGTCGACGGCACCGCCGAAGCGGCGGTCGCGCCCGGCGAACTTCTCGCAGGCCCGCCACAGGTCGCGGCGGTCGAAATCGGGCCAGAGGATGTCCTGGTAGACCATCTCGGCGTACGCGGACTGCCACAGCAGGAAGTTCGAGATGCGCTGCTCACCGGACGGCCTGATGAACAGGTCGACGTCGGGCATCTCCGGCTTGTACAGGTACTTCGCGAGCGTGCGCTCGTCGACCTTGTCCGGGTTGATCTTCCCGGCGGCGACCAGCCGCGCGACCTCGCGGGCGGCGTCACCGATCTCCGCGCGGCCGCCGTAGTTCACGCACATCACGAGGTTCAGCACGTCGTTCTCGGCCGTGCGGACCTCGGCCTCCTGCAGTTGCTTGATGACGCTGCCCCACAGCTTCGGCGAGCGGCCGGCCCAGTGGATGCGGACACCCATCTCGTCCAGCTCGTCGGTGCGGCGCGCGATCACGTCGCGGTTGAAGTTCATCAGGAAGCGGACCTCTTCGGGGCTGCGCTTCCAGTTCTCCGTGGAGAAGGCGTAGAGCGAGAGCCACTTCACGCCCAGCTCGATGGAGCCCTTCGCGACGTCGAGCACGACCTGCTCACCGCGCTTGTGCCCCTCCACCCGCGACAGCCCGCGCTGGTTCGCCCAACGGCCGTTGCCGTCCATCACGATCGCGATGTGCTTGGGCACCAGGTCGGCGGGGATGTCCGGGGGCGTCGCACCGGACTCGTGCGGCTCCGGCGGGCGCGGTACGCGCTTCTCACGCTCGGAGCGGCGGCGACGCAACATAAGAGCTCGGCATCCTCTCGGGCGAAAACCGTTGTCGGGTAGCCGCCACATTAGCCGTCGGCCGGCTGCGCCTTGCGCTCGACCAAAGGCAACGACCTGAGCTGCCGTTCGAGGTGCCACTGCAGATGCGCCGCGACCAGCCCACTCGCGTCACGACGGGCGATGTGCGGGATCTCGTCGACCACGGTCCACTGGCCGTGCAGCAGTGCGGAGAGCAACGTCAGCGTGTCGCTGGACGGCGACGACGAGCCCGCGGGACGGCAGTTCGGGCAGCACGAGCCACCCGCCTGGATGCTGAACGCCCGGTGCGGACCGGGATCGCCGCACTTCGCGCACTCGTTCACCGCGGGCGCCCAACCCGCGAACGCCATCGCGCGCATGAGGAACGCGTCCAGCAGCAGCGACGGGTCGCGCTCACCGTTCGACAAAGCCCTCAACGCCCCGGCCACGAGCATGTAGAGCCGCAGGACAGGTTCGCCCTCTTCGGCCGTGAGCCGTTCGGCGGTCTCCAGGATGGCGCACGCGGCCGTGTAGCGCTGGTAGTCGGTGACGATGCCGACGCCGAACGCGTCCAGCGTCTGCACCTGGGTGATGATGTCGAGCGACCGGCCGGGGTGGAACTGCACGTCGACGTGGCAGAACGGCTCCAGCCGCGCCCCGAACTTCGACGACGTGCGGCGCACGCCCTTGGCCACGGCGCGGAGCTTGCCGTGCTTCTGGGTCAGGAAGGTGATGATCCGGTCCGCTTCACCGAGCTTCTGCACGCGAAGCACGATGCCGGTGTCGCGGTACAGGTTGGCCATCAGAATCCCAGGCGGCGCAGCTGCTTCGGGTCGCGCTGCCAGTCCTTGGCGATCTTGATGTGCAGGTCCAGGTACACCCGGCTGCCCAGCAGCGCCTCGATCTGCTTGCGGGCGGCCATGCCGACCTGCTTGAGCCGCTCGCCCCGGTGGCCCAGGATGATCGCCTTCTGCGACGGCCGCTCCACGAACACGAACGCGTGGATGTCGATCAGGTCGTTGCGGCCCTCGCGCGCCTGCATCTCCTCGACCACCACGGCGATGGAGTGCGGCAGCTCGTCGCGCACGCCCTCCAGCGCGGCCTCGCGGATGAGCTCGGCGACCAGCGTCTGCTCCGGCTCGTCGGTCAGGTCGCCGTCCGGGAACAGCTGCGGGCCCTCGGGCAGCTTCTTCAGCAGCAGGTCGCTCAGCTTGTCGACCTGGAAGCCGTCGACGGCGGACACCGGGATGATCTCGGCGAACTCCATGACCTTCTGCAACGCGAGCAGCTGCTCCATCACCTGCTGCTGCGACACGAGGTCGGTCTTGGTGACGATGCCGACCACGGGCGTGCGCTTGGCGACCTTCTCCAGCTCGGCGGCGATGAACTTGTCACCGGGGCCGACCTTCTGGTCCGCGGGCACGCAGAAGCCGACGACGTCGACCTCCGACCACGTCTCGCGCACCAGGTCGTTGAGGCGCTGGCCGAGCAGCGTGCGCGGCCGGTGCAGACCGGGCGTGTCGACCAGCACGAGCTGGCCGTCCTCGCGGTGCACGATGCCGCGGATCGTGTGCCGCGTCGTCTGCGGCTTGCTGGACGTGATGGCGACCTTCGTGCCCACCAGCGCGTTCGTCAGCGTCGACTTCCCTGCGTTCGGGCGGCCGACGAAGCACGCGAACCCGGAGCGGTAACCATCCATCCGTCCATTGTCCCTCTTGCTGGTTATGGCCGTTCGCGGGGCCTTCCGGGGCGTCTAGAACTGCTCGCGCAGCTCGCCCGAGAGGTTCGCGAGGAGCACCGGGCCCGACGGCGTGAGGTCGCGCACGGCTGCCAGCGACTCCCCGTCCACCCGGTTCGACTCGGTGACGACCGCCGCCGCCTCCAGTCCCTCGGCCCCGCTCGACACGGCGGCCGCGACGGCCGCCTGCAGCGCGGTGAGCTTCAGCGACGGCAACGAGACAGTGGAGGCGTTGTAGGTGCGGCCGTCGAGATCACGCACCGCCGCGCCCTCCTCGGCGCCGTTGCGCGCACGGACGGACCGCGCCAGCGTGATGAGCTTCGCGTTCTCCGGGTCGACGTCAGTCATCTTCTTCTGTCTCCTTCTGCACTGGACGCACGAGCACAGTGGTCACCCGGATGCGGCCGCGTTCGTCCTTGCCGCCCTCGGCCCGCATGCGCAGGCCGGCGATCTCCGCCTCGGTGCCGGGCAGCGGCACGCGCCCGAGGCGTTGCGCGAGCAGGCCGCCGACGGTCTCGACCTCGTGGTCGTCGAGCTCGGTGCCGAACAACGCGTCGAGGTCGTCCACCGGCAGGCGCGCGCTGACCCGCACCGCGCCGTCCTCCAGGTGCTCGACCGGCGGGCGGTCGTCGGTGTCGGACTCGTCGGTGATCTCACCGACGATCTCCTCGAGGATGTCCTCGATGGTCAGCAGGCCCGCGGTGCCGCCGTACTCGTCCACGACGATCGCCATGTGCCGGCGCGACACCTGCATCTCGCGCAGCAGGTCCGCGATGGGCTTCGAGTCCGGGATGAAGCTCATCGGGCGCATCAGCTCGGCGACGTTCTTCGGGTCCTCGTCCTCGGCGAGCGTGGCCCGCATCAGGTCCTTGAGGTTCACCACGCCGAGCACGTCGTCGACGCTCTCCCCGATCACCGGGACGCGGGTGTAGCCCGTGCGCAACGACAGCGCGAGCGCCTGCCGCACCGACTTCGACTGCTCGATCCACACGATCTCGGTGCGCGGCACCATGATCTCGCGCGTGATGGTGTCGCCCAGCTCGAACACCGAGTGGATCATCTCGCGCTCGCCCTCGTCCACGACGCCGCGTTCCTGCGCCATGTCGACGAGCTCTCGCAGCTCGACCTCGGAGCTGAACGGCCCCTCGCGGAAGCCCTTGCCGGGCGTGATGGCGTTACCGATGAGGATCAGCAGCTTGGACAGCGGACCGAGCACGCGCCCGAGCTGCCGGACGGTGCCCGCGGCGAGCAGGCTCACGCCGTACGGGTGCTGACGGCCCAGGGTGCGCGGTCCGACGCCGACCAGCACGTACGACACGATGAGCATGCTCAGGCAGGCGTACAGGACAGCGAGCCCGTCGTGCTCCACGAAGTCGAGGAACACCGTCGTGGCCAGCACGGCGGCCGACATCTCGCAGGCCAGCCGCAGCAGCAACAGCAGGTTGACGTGCCGCGGCCGGTCGTTGAGGACGTGCAGCAACTGCCCGGTGCCCCAGCGGCCCTGCCGTTGCAGGGCCTCCACCCGTGCGCGTGACACGGTGCCGAGAGCGGCATCCACGCACGCGAACAGGCCTGCGGCGAGCACGAGCAGAACGGCCAGCACGATCACACTGGCAGGGTTCGCGCTCATCGCGTCAGGCTTCTTCGTTCTTCTCGTCCAGGCCGACCGCGCCGAGCACCTTGTCGTCGGCGCTGCGCTGGTGCGCGGCCCGTTCGGCCTCGTCACGGGCGGTGCGGAAGTCGCCGAGGATGCGGTTCTGCAACGTGAACATCTCACGTTCCTCAGCGGGCTCGGCGTGGTCGTAGCCCAGCAGGTGCAGCACGCCGTGCACGGTCAGCAGGTGCAGCTCGTCCAGCAGGCCGTGGCCCGCCTTCTTGGCCTGGTCCTTGGCGAACGCGGGGCACAGCACGATGTCCCCGAGCAGCGCGGGCCCGAGGCCCGCGGCGTCGGGGCGGCGCGCGGAGTCCAGCTCGTCCATGGGGAAGGCCATGACGTCCGTCGGACCCGGCAGGTCCATCCAGCGCTCGTGCAGGTCGGCCATCACGTCCAGCTCCACGAGCAGGACGGACAGCTCGGCCAGCGGGCTCACGCCCATGCGGTCCAGCGCGAAGCGGGCGGCGGAGACGATGGAACCCTCGTCGACTCCGACACCCGACTCGTTGGCGATCTCGATGCTCACGGCGCCTATCGTCCCCGCCGCTGGTTCCCCCGGCGTGCACCGGGTCCGTGGTGTTGCCCGTTCTGGTCGACGAGGTCCTGCTGGACCTGCCACTTGTCGTACGCGTCGACGATGTCGCCGACCAGGCGGTGGCGCACCACGTCCTGGCTGGTCAGCACCGAGAAGTGCACGTCGTCGACGCCTTCGAGGATGTCCCTCACGACCCGCAGGCCGCTGCGCTGGCCGCCGGGGAGGTCGACCTGGGTGATGTCACCCGTGACGACCACCTTGGAGCCGAAGCCGAGGCGGGTGAGGAACATCTTCATCTGCTCGGGCGTCGTGTTCTGCGCCTCGTCGAGGATGATGAACGCGTCATTGAGGGTCCGACCACGCATGTAAGCCAGTGGTGCGACCTCGATCGTGCCCGCCTGCGTCAGGCGCGGGATCGACTCCGGGTCGACCATGTCGTGCAGCGCGTCGTAGAGCGGGCGCAGGTACGGGTCGATCTTCTCGTAGAGCGTGCCGGGCAGGTAGCCCAGGCGCTCGCCCGCCTCGACGGCCGGGCGGGTGAGGATGATGCGGTTGACCTGCTTGGCCTGCAGCGCCTGCACGGCCTTGGCCATGGCGAGGTACGTCTTGCCGGTGCCGGCGGGACCGATGCCGAACACGATCGTGTTCTTGTCGATCGCGTCGACGTAGTGCTTCTGGTTCAGCGTCTTCGGCCTGATCGTGCGGCCTCGGCGGCTGACGATGTCGAGGCTCAGGACCTCGGCGGGCGACTCGACGTCGTTCGCGCTGAGCATCGCGACGATGCGGCGGACGGCGTTCTGGTCGATGGCCTGACCGCGGCCCGCGAGGGTGATCAGTTCGGAGAAGACGCGTTCGGCGAAGGCCACGTCGGCGGGGTCGCCGGACAAGGTGATCTCGTTCCCGCGCACGTGCACGTCGGCGTCGAGCAGTTCCTCCGCGAGCCGGAGGTTCTCGTCGCGCGACCCGAGCAGCGTGAGCACCGCACCTTCCGGCACGGCGAACCGGGACTGACCTTCCTTGTTGCTCTGCTGGTTTTCTTCGGCCACGTGGCCCCGGCCTGCTTCCTGTCGCTCGGATCTGGTGCCGTCGATGCTAGTCCGGCCGAAAATGGGTGGCTACCGCTTTGCTCACGGTGTGTGCTCGGCAGCTGTGGAGATCCGCAGGCTTGGCGTTGAAGACGTACCCGAGTGCATGAAGCTCGTGACGGACCGGGGTTGGAGCTGGACGCCCGCGCAGTGGGAGATGCTGCTGGTCCTCGGTCCGGGCTTCGGCGCCTTCGACGAGACCGGGTTGCTCGGCACGACCCTGGTCACGCCGTATCCCGAGATGCAGGCGATCAGCGGCGTGCTGGTCGGTTCGTGGGCCGAACGCAGGGGCATCGCCGGTGCTCTCGTGTCCAATGTTCTGGATGCGGGTCCTTCGGTGCTGTACGCCACCGCGATGGGCCAGCCGCTGTACGAGCGGCTCGGCTTTCACCCGGTCGGGCGGGCGTCGGAGTACCACGGCGAGATCACCGGCGCGGCCGCCGGCGTGACGCGTCCGGCGACGCCTGACGACCTGGCCTCGGTGGTGGCGCTGGACCGGGCGGCGAGCGGGTTCACGCGCGAGGCGTTCTGGGCGCACGTGTTCGGTTCGTCGTCGGTGTACACGCCCCACGTCGCGGAGGACGGTTTCGTCTGCACGCGGCGCATGGGTGAGACGTTGGTCATCGGTCCGCTGGTAGCGCCGGACGCGGCCGCCGCGTGCGAGATCATTGCTGATGTGGCCGCCGGCGCCGGACCGTCCCGCGTCGACGTGAGCGACCCGGACGTGGTGGCGTTCCTGTCGGGCGAGGGGTACGAGGTGCGCGGGTGCTGCGCGCTGATGGTGCACGGCGTCGACGACGTCGGCGGCGACCGCGGGCGGTACTTCGCGCCCGCGTCGCTCGCGCTGGGATGACAGGGGGAACCGTGGAACTGCGACGACTGACGCTGGACGACATTCCCGCGTGCGCTGACCTGGCGGAAAGCCGGTCGTGGCCGCGCGAGGAGAGCAAGTGGGAGTTCCTGCTCGCGTACGGCGAGGGCTGGGGGCTGTTCGACGAGCGGGGCCTCGTCGGCACGACGATCGTGACGCGCTATCCGGAGCTGGCGTCGGTCAGCATGGTGCTGGTCGCAGAACGCGCCGCGCGCCAGGGTCACGCCCACCGGCTGGTGTCACACGTCCTCGACACGGACGTGTCGACGTTGTTCGCGACGCCGATGGGCAGGCCGCTGTACGAGCGGATGGGTTTCCACGCCGTCGGGTTCACCGACATGCACGTCGGGGCCTTCACCGGACCGGCCTCCGGCGTGTCGCGCGCCGCGACCGCCGCCGATCTCGACGACCTCGTCGCGCTCGACACCAAGGTCACCGGCCTCACGCGGCCGTACCTGTGGGAGTCGCTGCTCAGGATGGGCACGGTCCTGATCTCCGAGCACGGCGCCGCGGGCACGTGGCAGGTGCGCGAGGCCCGGAAGCTGATCGGCCCGGTCATCGCGGACTCCGCCGCCGACGCGTGCGCGCTCATCGCGGACTGCGCCGCCGGTGATCCCAGCGTGCGCGTCGACGTGCACGACCCCGAGGTCGTCGCGTTCGTGCGTGAGAACGGACTGGAGTCGTGCGGTGAGGCCACCTGGATGGTCCGCGGTGCCGAGCACCTGCCGGGTGACCGCACCCGCTACCACGCTCCGCTGTTGCAGGCCCTGGGCTAGGCCGTGAGGCGCCGCCCGCCCAGCAGGTGCAGGTGGGCGTGGAAGACCTCCTGCCCGCTGTCCGGCCCGGTGTTGAAGAGCAGCCGGTAGCCCGACTCGGCCACGCCCTCGGCGTCGGCGACCTCCTTCGCGGCGGCGAAGAGGTCGCCGAGCTGGTCGCCGTCCAGGTCGACGGCGTTCGGCACGTGCTCGCGCGGGATGAGCAGCACGTGCACGGGCGCCTTGGGCTGGATGTCGCGGAACGCGAGCGTCGTCTTGGTCTCGTGCACGACCGTCGCGGGAACCTCACCGTCGACGATCCGGCAGAACAAACAGGACATGGCCCCAAGCTAAGCGAACAGCCGGTCGAGCTGCTCGTCGACGGCCTCGACCATGTCGGCGACCGTGAGCTCGTCGGGGCCGAGCCCGTGGTGGATGTTGAGCCCGTCGATCAGCACGATCAACCGCCGCGCGGCCTTCATGGGCACGACGCCGTCCCGCAGCTCACCGGCTTCCTGCGCAGCGACGAGAACGCGTGCGACCTCGCCGTACAGCTCGCGGGTGCCGAGGCGTTCCAGCTCGTGCAACGACGGCTCGACCATCGCCCGCGGCAGGAACGACAGCAGCACCGCGGCCTCGACCCGGCGGTCGTCGTCCATCGCCAGCATCTCGTGGGCGAAGGACCGCAGCACCTCCCGGTTGGCGGCGGTGGTGTCGATCTTCTCCAGCCGCGCGATGAACCGCCGGTACGCGAGCTCCATCGCGAACCCCAGCAAGGCGTCCTGCGTCGGGAAGTAGTGGCGCAGGGACCCGCTCGACCAGCCGGACTCCGCTGCTACGGCGCGCACGGACGCGTGGTCGATGCCGTCCCGCCGCACGATGCGCCACACTGCCTCAGCGAGTTCGCGGCGGCGTTCCTCGTGGTCGACAACCTTCGGCACCGGCCCTTTCTAGCAGTCGCGCGCGAGCCGGACGACAGCCGCGCGGCACCTCTCCCACGCCTCGGTACCCGGCGTGATCATGTCCATGTGGCCGGCCCCTTCGACCACGACGAGCTCCGCCTGCGGCTCGGCGGCGCAGAACCCGATCGACTGCTCGACCGGGACGTCCTCGTCCTGGTCGCCGTGCACGCACACCACGGGCTTGCCGATGGGGATCAGCGCGGCCGGCGAGGCCTGCGCGAACTGCTCCTCGGTGCACAGCTCCAGCGCCCGCGGTGTGATGTGTCTGGTGAAGTCGAGCACCGCCGCCTGGGCGACCGCTCCGGCCACTCGCGCGCTGTGCTTGGCCGCCCAGACGGCGAGGTGGCCTCCCGCGCTGTGCCCGAGCGTCACGACGGGCCCGATGTCGACGGCGTCGATGGCGGCGAGCACGTCCTCACCGGTCTGCGGCCACCCTCCTCCGCCGCTCACGCGCCGGTATTCGATGTTCCAGACAACAAATCCTTCCGCGACGAGCACGTCCGCGAGAGGACGGCCTAGTTCGAGGCCGTAGCGCTGGTGCCAAAAACCACCGTGAATGACGACAACGGCACCCTGAGTCGCGGTCTCGGGAACGTAAAGCTCGCCGAACTGACTGGGGTGGTCACCGTAAGCAATTCGCTGCACACGCAGAACTTACGTGAACGGCAAGAATTCGCCGGGAAGCACGCCGGTTCGATAGGAGGTGACGAACCCGCAGGCCAGGGGGCCGCACAAACAGGCCTGGAAACCAAAAGGGGCGCCTCGCGGTCCGAAGCCTGGGGGTCGCTTCGCCGCGAGGCGCCGACGCCGGACCGAGGGGGGAGGTGTCCGGCGAGTCTTTTGGTCAGAAGGTCTAATCGTCTACTCCGTTTCCGGATAGACCAATCAGCCCCACTGCGAACAAGAGTAACCCCAACCGCCTGCGGTTCGCTACAACTTGCGTCAAGCCAATCCATCCGATGTTCACCCTAGGAGTGATCGGGGTCACCACCTAGCAGTACGTACCCCAATGGCACCAAGAGCAACCGCCGCGGCGGTAGATGCACGCAGAACGGTTGGCCCCAATCGGACGATCCGGGCACCCGAAGATCGCAACGCGTCGAGTTCCTCCGGCGTGATTCCGCCTTCGGGACCCACGACGAGCAGCACGTCCCCGGAATCGGGCAACGCGACGTCCGCGAGCCGTTCGGTCGCACTCTCGTGCAACACGAGAGTGAGCGCCGACGACGACACGCGATGAGAAAGCTGGTTCGTGCTCACGGGTTCGTCGACGAACGGCACCCGCGCGCGGCGGGCCTGCTTGGCCGCCTCACGAACCGTGGATCGCCAGCGCCCCAACGCCTTCGCGCCGCGCGGGCCGTCCTCCCACTTCGCCACGCAGCGGGCCGCGCGCCACGGCACCACACCGTCCACACCGGCCTCGGTGGCCAGCTCGACCGCCAGCTCGCCCCGGTCGCCCTTCACCAGGGCCTGGGCGAGCACGACGCGCGGTGCCGGTTCGGGCTCCACCCAGCGCTCGACCACGCGCACCGCCAGGGCGTCCTTCTCCACCGCCACCACGACGCAGCGCACCTGGGCACCGGAACCGTCCGACAGCACGAGTTCCTCACCCGCGCGCAACCGCTTCACGGTGGCGGCGTGCCGGCCTTCCGGGCCGTCGAGCACGAACTCCTCACCGGAGGGCAACGCCTCGACGAGGAAGACCGGCAGGGTCACCGGTGGCCGCGCGAGGAGCGCAGGCGGGAGAACAGCCCGCCGCCGCCCTTGCCGTTGTGCGACAGCGAGGGCTCGTTCTCCCCGCGCATCTCGGCCAGGTCGCGCAGCAACGAGGCCTGCGCGGCGTCGAGCTTGGTCGGCACGACCACCTCGAGGTGCACGTGCAGGTCGCCGCGGCCGTCGACACGGCCGGTGGACCGCAGCTTCGGCATGCCGCGGCCGGTCATGACGAGCTGCGTGCCCGGCTGCGTGCCGGGGTCGATCTGCAGTTCTTCCTCGCCGTCCAGGGTCTTCAACGGCAACGTGGCGCCCAGGGCGGCCGTCGTCATCGGGATCTGGACGATGCAGTGCAGGTCGGCGCCGTCGCGTTCGAAGATCTCGTGCGGGTGCTCCTCGACCTCGACGTAGAGGTCACCGGCCGGGCCGCCGCCGGGACCGACCTCGCCCTGGCCCGCGAGGCGCACGCGCATGCCCTCGGCGACACCGGCGGGGATGTTCACGGAGATCGTGCGGCGCGACCGCGTGCGGCCGTCACCCGAGCACTGCTGGCACGGGTCGGGGATGACCTCGCCGTAGCCGCGGCACACCGGGCACGGGCGCGAGGTGACGACCTGGCCGAGGAACGAGCGCTGCACCGACTGCACCTCGCCGCGGCCGTGGCAGGTGTCGCACTGCACCGGCTTGGAGTTGTTCTGGGTGCCGGCGCCGTGGCAGCGGTCGCACAGGATCGCGGTGTCCACCGTGAGCTCACGGGTGGCGCCCGCCGCGCACTCCTCCAGCGTCATGTCGAGCCGGATCAGCGCGTCGGAACCGGGCTGCACGCGGCTGCGCGGCCCGCGGCCGCCACCGGGCGACGCACCGAAGAAGGCGTCCATGATGTCGCCGAGGCCGAAGCCCGCGAACGGGTCACCACCCGCTCGGCCACCGCCGCCCGAGTCGAGCGGGTCGCCTCCCAGGTCGACGACGCGGCGCTTCTCGGGGTTCGACAACACCTCGTAGGCGGCCGTCACCTCCTTGAAGCGGGCCTCCTCGTTGGGATTGACGTCCGGGTGCAGCTGCCTCGCGAGCTTGCGATAGGCGCGCTTGATCTCATCCTGTGTCGCGTTCTGCGAGACACCGAGGATGCCGTAGTAATCCCTGGCCACCTTGTTCGCTTTCGTGTTCATCTCAAGTGCAAGACGTTTCTGGTCAACGACCGGTCAGGATCTCACCGACATAGCTGGCGACCGCGCGCACGGCGGCCATGGTCCCGGGGTAGTCCATGCGCGTCGGTCCGACGACGCCCAGGCCCCCGAGCGGGTTGTCCCGGCTGCCGTAGCCGATGGACACCACGGAGGTGCTGCGCATCTCGGCGGCCTCGTTCTCCTCGCCGATGCGCACCAGCACGCGACCGGGGTCGCGGGAGGCGGCGAGCAGCTTGAGCACGACGACCTGCTCCTCCAGCGCCTCCAGCACCTGCCGCAGCGAGCCCGGGAAGTCGGTGATGCTGCGCGTGAGGTTCGCGGTACCGCCGAGCACGAGCCGTTCCTCGGGGTGCTCCACCAGCGTCTCGATGAGCACAGTAGCGACTCGCAGCATCGGGTCGCGCAGGTTCGACGGAACCTCGTCCGGCAGCTCGGCGACCTTGGCGCTCGCCTCGGCGAGCCGCTGCCCCGCCATCGCCTGGTTCAGCACGCCGCGCAGCTGGGCCGTGTGCTCCTCGCTGATCACGTCCCCGAGCTCGACGATGCGCTGGTCGACGCGGCCGGTGTCGGTGATGAGCACCAGCATCAGCCGCGACGGCGTGATCGGCAGCACCTCCAGGTGCCGCACGGCCGCGCGCGACAGCGTCGGCACCTGGATCACCGCCACCTGCCGGGTCAGCTGCGCGAGCAACCGCACGCTGCGGCGCATCACGTCGTCGAGGTCGATCGCGCCGTCGAGGAAGCTGCGGATGGCCCGCCTCTCGGCCTGCGAGAGCGGCTTGATCTCGCTCAGCTTGTCGACGAAGAGCCGGTAGCCCTTGTCGGTCGGCACGCGCCCCGCGCTGGTGTGCGGCTGGGCGATGTACCCCTCGTCCTCCAGCGCGGCCATGTCGTTGCGCACGGTCGCGCTCGACACACCCAGGTTGTGCCGGTCGACCAGGGCTTTCGACCCCACGGGCTCCTGGTTGGACACGTAGTCGGCAACGATGGCGCGAAGCACCTCGAAACGACGCTCATCGGCGTTCACCGCTGTTCACCTCCATGTCCGTGCTCCCGAGTTTACCCAGCCCGTTTCCTGCTCGGTGCGCGCTCTGAAGTCGTGCTCGATCCGGGCTCCGGTTTTTGTCGGTGCTGGTCGCTAGGGTCCAAACGTGGACAACGTTGTGTGGCTGCGGCCACCCGGCAAACCATGCCTGGTGCTCAGCGACGACGAGTGGTGGAAGGGCTCGGTCGTCTGGGAGGAGACCCGCAGGGAGGACGGGCTCTGGTGGGGCACGGTCACGTACGACAAACAAGGACAGAAGATCACCGAGGTGCGCAGCCAGCACGACCTGCGCGCCCGCTGATCAGGGAAGCAGGCGCCTGACCACGGCGTCGGCCAGCAGGCGGCCGCGGTCGGTGAGCACGCAGCGGTCGTCGTGCGGCTCGAGAAGTCCGTCGGCGATCGCCTGCTTCGCCTCCTCGCGGCCGGCGTCGTCCAGCACGTCCACGGGCAGGCCTTCGGCGAGGCGCAGTTCCAGCAGCACCCGTTCGACGCGCTGGTCCTCGGCCGACAGCGTCTCGCGGCCCGCGGCGGGTGACTTGCCCTCGGCGAGCAGGGCCGAGTAGCGGGCCGGGTGCTTCACGTTCCAGAAGCGCACCCCGCCCACGTGGCTGTGCGCGCCGGGGCCGAAGCCCCACCAGTCGGCGCCCTTCCAGTACAGGACGTTGTGCCGGCACTGCGCCTGCGCGGACGTCGCCCAGTTCGACACCTCGTACCAGGTGAAGCCGGCGCCGCTGAGCACAGAGTCGACCATCTCGTAGGACGAGGCGAGCACGTCGTCGTCGGGCATGGGCAGGTCGCCGCGGCGGATGCGGCGGGCGAGGCCGGTGCCGTCCTCCACGATCAGCGCGTAGGCGGACACGTGGTCGACGCCCGCGGCCAGCACGGCGTCGAGGGACTCGGCCAGATCCGAGGGCCGCTCCCCCGGTGTGCCGTAGATCAGGTCCAGGTTCACGTGGTCGAATCCGGCTGCCCGCGCCTCACGGGCGGCTTCACCCGGACGGCCGGGCGTGTGTTTGCGGTCGAGCACGGCGAGAACGTGCCGTGCGGCGGACTGCATGCCCAGGGACACGCGCGTGTAGCCAGCCGAACGAATCCCTTCGAAGAACGGAACAGACGTCGATTCGGGGTTCGACTCCGTCGTCACCTCGGCGCCGGGGGCCAGGCCGAACGACTGCCGCACCGCGTCCAGCACGTCGCCGAGGCCCGAGGCGCCCAGCAGCGACGGGGTGCCGCCGCCGACGAACACGGTCTGAGCGGGCACGGCGGACCCGAGGACGGACGCGGCCAGGTCCAGCTCGCGGCGCAGGCCCTCCAGCCACGACTCCGGTGACGCGGAGGAACCGAGCTCACCGGGCGTGTAGGTGTTGAAGTCGCAGTAGCCGCACCGGGTCGCGCAGAACGGCACGTGCACGTAGACGCCGAACGGGCGCGAGCCGACACCGGCGAGAGCGGAAGGGGGAAGCGAACCGTCGGCGGGCGCGGGCTCGCCATCGGGCAAAGCGGAGGGCATGACTCCCAGTGTCCCCTACCCGGCCCGAATGGCGGTGTTCGACCAGCGGAAGTATCTGTCGGTGACAGAATTATCACGGAGTGAAATCGGCCCACGATGTCAACTTCCCCTCGGGGATCCCAGCATGCGGTTGGCGGTGGACCACGCACTGGACGGCATGCACACTGAGGTCATGCATTCGACTGGAGTCCGCCTCGTGGCCCGCCGCCACGTCGACTTCCGTCGTGTCTCCAGCGCGATGTGCCGTCGTTCGGCATGACCGCGCGCTGATTTGTTCCCGTCAGCGCCCGGCGCGCTGACGACGCCCCCACCACGAGCACCTCCGGGCTTCGCACGCGCACCGAGCGCCACGAAACCCCGGAGGATGGCGATGGCCACGCCGCAGACGTCACCGCGCGCCAAGCAGCGTCGCGGCGAGGGGCAGTGGGCACTCGGTTACCGAGAGCCGTTGAACCCCAACGAGCGGAGCAAGAAGGACGACAACCCGCTCAACGTCCGCGCCCGCATCGAGAACATCTACGCCCACGGCGGTTTCGACTCGATCGACCCGGCCGACCTGCGCGGACGGTTCCGCTGGTACGGCCTCTACACCCAGCGCAAGCCCGGCATCGACGGCGGCCGCACGGCCACGCTGGAGCCGGAGGAGCTGGACGACGAGTTCTTCATGATGCGCGTCCGCAGTGACGGCGGTGCGCTCACCACGGAGCAGTTGACGGTCCTCGGCGAGATCTCGCAGACCTACGCCCGGGACACCGCGGACATCACCGACCGGCAGAACATCCAGTACCACTGGATCCGGGTCGAGGACGTTCCCACGATCTGGCAGAAGCTCGAAGCCGTCGGCCTGACGACGATGGAGGCGTGCGGCGACAGCCCGCGCGTCATCCTCGGTTCGCCGGTCGCGGGCATCTCGCAGGACGAGATCATCAACGGGCAGCCGGCGATCGACACGATCCTCGAGCGCTACATCGGCGACCCGCGCTTCTCCAACCTGCCGCGCAAGTTCAAGACGGCCATCTCCGGTCTGCAGGACGTCGCGCACGAGATCCACGACATCGCGTTCGTCGGTGTGAACCACCCCGAGCACGGGCCGGGCTTCGACCTCTGGGTCGGCGGCGGCCTGTCCACGAACCCCATGCTGGGCAAGCGCCTGGGCGCCTGGGTGCCGCTCGACGAGGTGCCGGACGTGTGGGAAGCCGTCATCAGCGTCTTCCGCGACTACGGCTACCGCCGCCTGCGCCACCGCGCGCGCATCAAGTTCCTCGTCGCCGACTGGGGCCCGGAGAAGTTCCGCCAGGTCGTCGAGGACGAGTACCTCAAGCGCAAGATGATCGACGGTCCAGCGCCGGAGACCCTGGACCAGCAGCTCGACCACATCGGCGTGCACAAGCAGAAGGACGGCCTGTTCTACGTCGGCGCCGCGCCGGTCGCGGGCCGCGTGTCGGGGTCGATCCTCGTCGAGGTGGCGAAGTTCGCCGAGCGGGCCGGCTCGAACCGCGTCCGCTTCACGCCGCAGCAGAAGATCATCGTGCTGGACGTGCCCGAGGCCGAGATCCCCGCGCTCAAGAGCGATCTCGCCAAGCTGGGCCTGCAGGTCGACCCGTCGCCGTGGCGCAGGGGAATCATGGCCTGCACCGGCATCGAGTTCTGCAAGCTCGCGATCGTCGAGACGAAGGCGCGTGCCCTCGACCTGGTCACGCAGCTCGAAGCCAACCTCAAGGACATCGTCGACGGGGTCACGGCGCCGATCACCGTGCACATCAACGGCTGCCCCAACTCCTGCGCCCGCATCCAGACCGCGGACATCGGCCTCAAGGGCCAGATCGTCACCGACGAGCAGGGCAACCAGGTCGAGGGCTTCCAGGTGCACCTCGGCGGCGGCCTCGGCCTCGACGCCGGATTCGGCCGGAAGCTGCGCGGCCACAAGGTGACCGCGGCCGAACTGCCCGAGTACGTCGAGCGGGTCGTGCGGAACTTCGTCGCCCAGCGCGAGACCGACGAGCGTTTCGCGCAGTGGGTCGCCAGGGCGGAAGAGGGTTCGCTGCGATGAGTGAAAGGGCGACGCCGTTCTACTGCCCCTACTGCGGCGACGAGGACCTCCGGCCGCAGGAGGAACCCAGCTACGCGTGGCTGTGCACCGGGTGCCGCCGCGTCTTCAAGGTCTCGTTCGTCGGGCTCAACCTGCCGCAGGAGGTGAAGAAGTGAGCGATCTCAAGGAAGACCTCAGGATCGTCGCCGAGGCCGCGGAACTGGAGCTGAAGGACGCGACCGCCGAAGAGGCGCTGGAGTGGGTGGCGCGGACGTTCGGCGACAACTACATCGTCGCCTCCAACATGCAGGACGCCGTGCTGATCGACCTCGCCGCCAAGGTGAAGCCGAACTTCGACGTGCTGTTCCTGGAGACGGGCTACCACTTCCCGGAGACCATCGGCGTGCGCGACGCCGTCGGGGTCGTCTACCCGGAGGTGCGCATCGTCAACGCCGCCGCCGAGCAGTCGGTCGCGGACCAGGAGGCGGAGTTCGGCCTGTTGTACCAGTCGGATCCGGCGAAGTGCTGCAACCTGCGCAAGGTCGTGCCGCTGCGCCGGGAGCTCGCGAAGTACGACGCGTGGGTCACCGGCGTGCGCCGCGTGGACGCCCCGACGCGGGCGAACACTCCGATCGTGCAGTGGGACGAGCGCAACGGCCTGGTGAAGATCAACCCGATCGCGCCGTGGAGCGACGACGAGTTCAACGCCTACATCCGCGAGAAGGGCGTCCTCGAGAACCTGTTGGTGCAGGAGGGGTATCCCTCCATCGGCTGCCTGCCGTGCACCGCCAAGCCGCTGCCGGGGCAGGACGCGCGCAGCGGTCGCTGGGCCGGTCAGGCGAAGACGGAATGTGGGTTGCACGGATGACACTGGCTCTGGACACCCTGGGACGCCTCGAATCCGAGGCGATTCACATCTTCCGCGAGGTCGCGGGCGAGTTCGACCGGCCGGTGATCCTCTTCTCCGGCGGCAAGGACTCGACGCTGCTGCTGCACCTCGCGATCAAGGCGTTCTACCCGGCGCCGGTGCCGTTCCCGCTGCTGCACGTCGACACCGGGCACAACTTCGACGAGGTCATCGAGTTCCGCGACCGCGTCGTGGCACAGCACGGTCTGCGCCTGGAGGTCGCGAAGGTCCAGGACTGGATCGACGACGGCCGTCTCGAGGAGCGCCCGGACGGCACGCGCAACCCGCTGCAGACCGTGCCGCTGCTGGACTCCATCACGCAGCACAAGTTCGACGCGGTCTTCGGCGGCGGCCGCCGGGACGAGGAACGCGCCCGCGCCAAGGAGCGGATCTTCAGCCTGCGCACGGCGTTCGGCCAGTGGGACCCGAAGCGCCAGCGGCCGGAGCTGTGGAACCTCTACAACGGCCGGCACCGCGCCGGTGAGCACGTCCGCGTGTTCCCGCTGTCGAACTGGACCGAGCTCGACGTGTGGAACTACATCGAGCGCGAGGGCATCGAGCTCCCGGACATCTACTACTCGCACCAGCGCGACGTGTTCCTGCGCGACGGCATGTGGCTCGCCGAGGGCCCGTGGGGCACCGCGCGCGAGGGCGAGACGTTGCTGCGCAAGACGGTTCGTTACCGCACGGTCGGCGACGGCTCCTGCACGGGTGCCGTCGAGTCCGACGCCGCCGACATCCACGCGGTGATCGCCGAGGTCGCCGCGTCACGACTGACCGAGCGCGGCGCCACGCGGGCCGACGACCGGCTGTCCGAGGCCGCCATGGAAGACCGCAAGCGGGAGGGCTACTTCTAAATGAGCGACCTGTTGAGGCTGGCCACCGCGGGCAGCGTGGACGATGGGAAGTCCACGCTCGTCGGCAGGTTGCTCTACGACACCAAGTCCGTGCTCGCGGACACGCTCGACGCCGTGCACCGCGCGAGCGCCGACCGCGGTCTCGCGACGCCGGACCTGTCACTGCTGGTGGACGGCCTGCGTTCGGAACGCGAGCAGGGCATCACGATCGACGTGGCGTACCGCTACTTCGCGACGCCCAAGCGGTCGTTCGTGCTCGCCGACACCCCCGGCCACGTCCAGTACACCCGCAACACCGTCACCGGCGCCTCCACCGCGCAGCTCGCGGTCCTGCTCGTCGACGCGCGCAAGGGCGTCATCGAGCAGACCCGGCGCCACGCGGCGGTCCTCGCGCTGCTGGGCGTGCCGCGGCTCGTCCTGGCGGTCAACAAGATCGACCTCGTGGACTACGACGAGGTGACGTTCTCCCGCATCGCCAAGGAGTTCACGGCGCACGCCACGGCCCTCGGCTACACCGAGGACGCGGTCGTCGAGATCCCGGTGTCCGCGCTGGCGGGCGACAACGTCGTGGAGAAGTCCGCGAACACGCCCTGGTACTCCGGCCCGACCCTGCTGGAGCACCTGGAGAACGTGCCGGTCGAGCCCGACCCGCACGACGCGCCGTTCCGCTTCCCCGTGCAGTACGTGATCCGCCCGCGCACCGCCGAGCACCTCGACTACCGCGGGTACGCCGGTCTGATCGCGGCGGGCACGGTCAAGCCGGGCGATGAGATCGTCGTGCTGCCCTCCGGCCGTCGCTCGACGGTCACCAAGATCGACACGGCGGACGGCGAACTGACCGAGGCGGCGGCCGGCCAGTCCGTCACGCTGCTGCTGGCCGACGACATCGACATCTCGCGCGGCGACCTGATCTCGGTGGCGGGCAACGAACCCACCGTCACCGACGAGCTGGACGCCACCCTCTGCTGGCTCGCGGAGAAGCCGCTGCGGCCCGGCGCCCGAGTCCTCGTCAAGCACGGCACGCGCACCGTGCAGGCGATGGTCACCGACCTGCGCGACCGCTTCGACGAGCAGAACCTGTCCAGTGTGGACAGTCCTGGCTCGCTGGAGCTCAACGAGATCGGCCGAGTGGCTCTGCGACTCGCGGAGCCCGTTCCGCTGGACGACTACAGCTTCAGCCGGCGCACCGGGTCCTTCCTGGTGATCGACGCGAGTGACGGTTCCACTCTCGCCGCCGGACTGGTCGGGGCTCCGCTGCCGCTGCTTGAGGACGGCGTGGAGAGCTGTACCGGGGGCAGCGCCGCTGCCCCCGACACTCACGCCCTCGTCTCCCCTGGTCCCTGAAAGGCCTCGCTTCCGTGAACCTCAAGCCCGCCATCGCCGTCACCCTGATCGCTCTGACAGCCCTGTCCGGTTGCAGCCGCGCCGGTTCCTCCGACGCCCCCGCCGCCGAGTCCAAGGGTGCCGCCGCCGAGGTCCGCCTCGGGTACTTCCCGAACGTCACCCACGCCGCCGCGCTGATCGGCGTCGACAAGGGCCTGTTCGCGAAGGAGCTCGGCAGCACCAAGCTGACGACGCAGACCTTCAACGCGGGCCCTGACGAGGTGAACGCCCTGCTGGGCGAGTCGCTCGACATCGCGTACATCGGCTCCGGCCCGGCGATCAACGCCTACGCGAAGTCCAAGGGCGAGGCCGTGAAGCTCATCGCGGGTGCCACGTCCGGTGGCGCCCAGCTCGTGGTGAAGCCCGAGATCAACTCGATCGAGGACCTCAAGGGCAAGGTCGTCGCCACGCCGCAGCTCGCGAACACGCAGGACGTGTCGCTGAAGAAGTTCCTCGCGGAGAAGAACCTCACCGGCCAGGTGACCGTGCAGAACGCGGAGAACGCGGCGTCGCTCGACCTGTTCAAGAAGGGCGACATCCAGGCCGCCTGGGCACCGCAGCCGTGGTCGGCGCGCCTGGTCGCCGAGGCCGGTGCCAAGGTGCTGGTGGACGAGAAGACGCTGTGGGAGGGCGGGGCGTTCCCGACCACCGTGGTCATCGTGCGGACGAAGTTCCTGCAGGAGCACCCGGAGACGGTCGAGGCGGTGCTGAGGGGCCACGTCGCCGCGATCGACTGGGCGAAGGCCAACAAGGACGAGGCGAAGAAGTCCGTGAACGCCTCACTGGAGAAGCTCACGTCCAAGAAGCTCGGCGACAAGATCCTCGACGCCGCGTGGGACAACATCGAGCTGACGACCGACGCGCAGGCCAAGTCCTTCCCGCAGCTCGCGAAGGACGCCGTGACGGCGGGCGTGGCGAAGGAGGCCGCGAACGTCGCCGGGTACGCCGACTTCACGTTGCTGAACAAGGTTCTCCAGGCACAGGGCAAGCCGCAGGTGCAAGCAGCCGGACTGGACAAGAAGTAAGTCTTCGACGCCGAGGGAAGGCACACGACCATGACCGCCACGCTCGAGACCACTGTCCCGTCCACTGTGGACACTGCCGTTGAACTGGCCGGAGTCCGGAAGGTGTTCGGCCACGGCAACTCGGCCGTGGTAGCGCTCGACGGCGTCGACCTGAAGGTCAAGCCCGGTGAGTTCGTGTGCCTCCTCGGCGCCTCCGGCTGCGGCAAGAGCACGCTGCTCAACATCGTCGCCGGCCTCGACGCCGCGACGTCCGGCGAGCTGCAGCTCAACACCTCGCGTCCGGCCGTGATGTTCCAGGAGCCCGCGCTGATGCCGTGGCTCACCGCCGCGCGCAACGTCGAGCTGGCACTGCGCTTCGCCGGTGTCGGCCGGCTGGCCCGCAAGCGCCGCGCGCTGCAGCTGCTGGAACTGGTGCGGCTGGGCGACGTCGCGGACAAGCGTCCGCACGAGCTCTCCGGCGGTATGCGTCAGCGCGTGGCCTTGGCTCGCGCGCTGGCGTCCACCACCGTCTCCGCGGACGGCGCTCCCGCCCTGCTGCTGATGGACGAGCCGTTCGCGGCCCTCGACGCCATCACGCGCGACGTGCTGCAGAGCGAGCTGCTGCGCGTCTGGGAGACCACCAACACCGCGATCATCTTCGTGACGCACGACGTGCGCGAGGCCGTTCGCCTCGGCCAGCGCGTCGTCCTGCTGTCCTCGCGTCCCGGCCGTGTCGTGCGCGAGTGGGACGTGACGGACTCCTCGTCCGACGTCCTCGACGAGATCAACACCCACCTGCGAGAGGTCATCAGTGGCCACGCCTCCTGACACGCTCGACAAGGTCGGCGCCGGCCTCGACGCGCTCGATGTTCCCGTCGAGGAGCACAAGCCGCCGGTCTGGCGCCGGTTCCTGAAGACGGGCGTGCCACCCATCATCGCCTTCGCGCTGCTCCTGGGCGTGTGGCAGGCGTTGTGGGCTTCGGCTCTGCTGCCCGAGTTCCAGCTCCCCGCCCCGGTCAACGTGTGGAACGAGCTCGTCCGCTCGATCTCCACCGGCGAGGCGTTCGGCATCCTGTGGACCTCGCTGCACCGTGCGGTGCTCGGGTTCCTGGCGGCCGTCGTGATCGCGACACCGCTGGGGTTGCTCATCGCCAAGGTGCGGGTGGTCCGCGCGGCGATCGGGTCGCTGCTGACGGGCCTGCAGTCACTTCCCTCGGTGGCCTGGGTCCCGGCGGCGATCCTGTGGTTCGGCGTGACGCCGTCCACGATCTACTTCGTGGTGCTGATGGGTTCGGTGCCGTCGATCGCGAACGGCCTCGTGGCGGGCATCGACCAGATCCCGCCGCTGCTGCCGCGCGTGGGACGCGCCCTCGGCGCAGGCCGGCTCGCCTCGGCCCGCCACATCCTGCTGCCCGCCGCCCTGCCCGGCTACCTGGCGGGTCTCAAGCAGGGCTGGGCGTTCTCGTGGCGGTCGCTGATGGCCGCGGAGATCATCGCGACGTCGCCCCAGCTCGGCGTCGGGCTCGGGCAGTACCTGCACAACGGGTCGTCGCTGAACGACATCAACATGGTGATCGCGGCGATCTTCCTGATCCTGCTGGTGGGCATCGGCATCGAGCTGCTGCTGTTCCGGCCGTTGGAGCGCGCCGTGCTGCGGGCGCGCGGACTGACGGGAGCGCTGTGATCCCGCTTGTCGCTGTAGCCCACGGAAGCCGCGACCCTCGTTCGGCCGCGTCGATCCACGCCCTGCTGGACGTCGTGCGGTCGTTGCGACCCGAGCTGGACGTCCGCGGGTGCTTCCTGGACCTGTGCGCACCCCGGCTGAACGACGTGCTGCGCGGCCCCGCCGTGGTCGTGCCCTTGTTGCTGGGCAAGGCTTATCACGCCCGCGTCGACGTCCCGGCCGCCGTGGCCGAGTCCCGCGTGCCTGCCGTGGTGACGGATGTGCTGGGCCCGGACCCGCGACTGGAGTCGGCGGCTCTGCGCCGGCTGTCCGAGGCCGGGGTGTCGTTCGGGGACAGGTCCTTGGGCGTGGTGCTGGCCGGCGCCGGGTCCTCGCACGCTCCGGCGAACGAGGCCGTGGCCCGCGTGGCCCGGCGGTGGGCCCGCGAGTCGGGGTGGGCCGGAGTGGAGGCGGCGTTCGCGTCGATCGCCTCGCCTACCGTGCCCGAGGCGATCGAGAAGCTGAAGGCTCGCGGTGCCACGCGGATCGCCGTGGCGTCGTGGTTCCTGGCGCCGGGCTTGTTGCCGGACAAGGTGGCGAGGCTCGCGGGCGATGCCGTGGTGGCCCAGCCGTTGGGTGACGACGTGGAGGTCGCGCAGCTCGTGCTGGACCGCTACGACTTCGCCCTGGCACGCCGTACGGTGGCCGCTTAGCTTGTCCCGCAAGCAAGTCCTTGGTTGACGTGCAAGCACCCGAACGGGATTTGTCGGTGTCACCTGCGATCCTGTTTGGATGCATATGTTCGTCGACGAGTCGGAGCGGAGCGGCTACCTCATGGCAGCCGTCTTGATCGCCCCGAACGCTTTGCACTCCACGCGCTCGATGATGCGTGGCCTACTGCTGCCCGGCTGTCGGCGAGTGCACTTCAAGACCGAGAAACCCGCCCGCCGCAAGCTGGTCGCCGACAGCCTGGCGCGCTGTGACCTCGTGGTCAACGTCTACGTTGGGCGCGGCAAGAGCGAGAAGGTTCGTTCGAAGCTCCTCCCGCTGCTGGTGGAGGACGCCATCGGCGCCGGTGTCACCCGCCTGGTGCTCGATTCACGTGACCCCGTGGCCAACGGGCGGGACCGGTTGGTGATTGGCACCAGGACCAAGGCCCACGATGCCGGACTGGTGTACGAGCACATCCAGTCGTCTGCCGAGCCCGCGCTGTGGATCAGCGATGCGCTCGCCTGGTGCCACGGCGCAGGCGGCGACTGGAAGCGGCGGATCGCGCCCATCACCGGGACCGTCGTGGACCTGGGCCAGCTCTGAAAAGCGCGAAGCCCAGGCAGCGACCGTCCGGACGCGCACCTGGGCTCACTTCCTCCGCCTAGCGGCGAAGGCTATGCCAGAAGCCTAGCACATTTGAGCCCAACCGCTCCCCCGCGCCACTTCCGGCCGCCGCCACAAGATCGAAGACACAGCGCCGTTCGGGCGATGTGAACCGTGAACTGTTGACGTGAAACCTACTCATGAGTAGTCAGGTGACTACGCCGCGTGCTGGAAGTGTCCCTCGTCCACTCAACGGGGAGAGGCCATGAAGCTAGCCGGAATCGCAGCAGCAGCACTGGTACCGATGCTGATGTTCGCCGCCAACGCGTCAGCAGCTCCGCAGACCATCACCTACAAGCTCCGGGCGAGTGCCGCCGGGCAGTCGTCGGACTTCACGCTCGACCAGGGCGTCGACGCGTCGGCACCCGCGACCGTCGCGCCCAACGGCTCCCTCGCGGTCACGATCGACCCCGCGCCCAACAAGATCCCGACCGAGGCCGGCGGGCGGCAGGTGCGGGAGATCAAGGGTCTCGCGCTGAAGTTGCCGGTGCCCGCCAACTCGAAGTTCCAGTCCGCGTCGCTGGCCGGCGGTTCCGGGCTGGGCGGTACGCCGACGGTCGCCTTGCAGGGCAACGACGTCGTGCTGAGCGTGCCGGGTCCGATCAAGGGCGGCGCGGACTTCGAACTGCCGACCGTCACCATCAACCTGCAGGCGGGCGGCACCGGGACGATCACCACGAAGCTGGGTGGCACCAGCTACGACGCCCCGGGCCTCACCTTCACCGCCGTCGTCACGGTCATCGGGTTCCCGGTCAACGCCGCCGCGAAGGGCTACCCGGACCCGAGCCCCGTGCTGACCACGACCACGATCGGCTAGCGATCCCGATGCCCCACCCCCTGCCGGGCATCAGGACGTAGCCGCGACCAGAGCGGTCATCGTGGCGAGCGTCGTGCGCAGGTCTTCGAGCGAGACCTGCGCACTGACGCGGTTGGCCCACTCGTGCTGCGCGTCCCGCAGCCGTTCGATGGCGGCGAAACCCTCGGGAGTGGGCCGCACCAGCTTCGCGCGGGCGTGCGCCGGGTTCGGCAGGTACTCCGCCAAACCCTTGTCCACCAACAGGTCCGCGATCCGCTGCACGGACTGCCGCGCCAGTCCCATCTCGCGCGCGATGCCCGAGACGGACAGCGGTTCGCGCAGCACCGCGCCGAGCACCTGCCACCACGCCGCGGTCAGGCCGACCGGCTTCGTCATCACCTCGGCCGCGTCGAGGAACGCTCCGTACAAACGGAAAGTCCTCATCACGACGTCGGTCAGCACGTCCCCTGACTCGGTCCTGGGCACCGACTCAGTCCTGGACACTCGCCACCAGCTTCCCGAACGCCTCGGCCGTGTCGTCGCGGTTGAACTCGTACCAGGCCTGCAACGTCCCCGGCGAGAACGTCTCCAGCTCCGCCAGCACCTCGCGGGCGAACTCCAGCGCGGACGCGCCACCGGCCGTGATCACACCGTCCGCGCGCACCACGCGTTCGTCGCGATAGAGAGCCGCGCCGCCGTAAGAACCCAGTGCTCCGGGGAAGTTCGACGTGTGCGGCACGTCGTCGAGCAGTCCCTCGGCCGCCAGCGCGACCGTCGCCCCGCAGATCGCCGCGATCGGCTTGCCCGCCTCGCGGAACCGCCGCGCGAGCTTCCCGAACGCCGCCAGGGAACCGGTTTCCCACTCGTCGCCACCCGGCATGACGAGCATCGCCGCGTCCTGCACCGACACGTCCTCGATGGCGACGTCCGGCAGCATCCGCACACCGCCGACCGTGCGGATCGGATCCGTGGTCAGGCCGACCGTCCGCAGCTCGTAGCGCCCCGGCCGCTGCTGGAACTGCTGCAGGCTCACCTGCGCGGCCACGTGGCCGTACTCCCAGTCGGCGAGCTGGTCGGCCAGGACGAGGTACACCGTCTGTGTCATGACAGCATCCTGTCATGAATGACAGGATGCTGTCAACCTGCCCGGAAGCTAAGGTCAGCGACATGGCAGACGAGCTGGTCCACTACGAGGTGCAGCGTGGCATCGCGACGATCACGCTGGACTCCCCCCACAACCGCAACGCGCTGTCCTCGCAGCTGCGCCGGGAGCTCAAGGAGCACCTGAGCAGCGCGGCGAGCGACGACCAGGTGCGCGTGGTCGTGCTGACCCACACGGGCTCCGTGTTCTGTTCCGGCATGGACCTCAAGGAGGCGGCCGGCGCGAGCGCGGGCGACCAGGGCGTCAACGAGTTCCCCGCGATCCTCGAACAGCTCTGGACCAGCCCGAAGCCGGTGGTCGCGGCACTGAAGGGCCCGGCTCGCGCGGGCGGCGTCGGCATCGTCGCGGCGTGCGACATCGCCATCGCCGCCAGCACGGCCACCTTCGCGTTCAGCGAGGTCAGGATCGGCGTCGTGCCGGCCGTCATCTCGGTGACCGTGCTGCCGCGCCTGCTCCCCCGCAAGGCCCACGAGCTGTTCCTCACCGGCGAGACGTTCGACGCGAGGCGCGCGGTCGAGATCGGCCTGCTCAACTCCGCCACCGACGACGTCGACGCGGAGGTCCGCCGCTACGCGGACATGCTCGCGCTCGGCGCCCCCAACGCGCTCGCGGCCACCAAGGAGATGCTCCAGCAGGAGAGGTCCACGAACCTCGGTGAGGTCTTCGCGGACATGCTCAAGCTGTCGGCCCAGCACTTCGGCGGCCCGGAGGGCCAGGAGGGCATCGCGGCGTTCAAGGAGAAGCGCAAGCCCTCCTGGGTGCCTGCCGACTAGAACCAGCCGGTGCACTCGATGACGCCCTGCGAGGACCCGCAGGCGCGCATCACCCTGCCGTCGTTCTTGAACGCGTCGGTGTACTTCGCCGAACCCGAGTCGATCCTGGTGTAACCGAGGAAGCCCTCGTGCCCGTTGGCCGAGGGCTCCTTGCGGTCGGTCCAGATCTCCTCGCCGGGCGTGCCGTAGGAGATGCGACCCCAGGCGCATTGGGACTTGTTCGACGCGCGCAGCTCGACCACGCGGCCGTTCGGCATCGTCACGGGGTTGTCGCCGTCGATCGTCTCGAACGGCGTGAAAGCCCCCTCCTGCGAACAGTCGGGGTCACCGGCGAAGGACACCGCCGGACAAAGCGCACCGACAACCACGACGACGCCGAGCGCGGAGCCCCAGCGGCGGAATTGCGTTCCCATGGAACGGCACTGTCCACTCCGGACGCCACAACCGCAGCCCAAGTCACCGTTCTGTGCGAATCACGCGCACTTTCCGGTCACCTGATTCGGCGGTCTGCTTCGCGGCGTCGCGCAGGACCTCCAGCACGGAGGAGTCCAGATCAGCGGGCACGACCAGCACGTACTCACCCGCGGGCAGCCACGACAGATCGGTCAGGCTGTCGTAGAGGGCGTCCAGGTTCTGCCCGAACCACTCGGGAAAGTCCAATGCGGCGGCAATGGCCGAGATCGCGGCGGACTTCTCCGAAACGAGAATGTGCCGTTTCATTTCTTCACGTCCACGACGACGAACGACGAATAGTGGTCGCCGGTGTAGAAGACTTCCTTCTCCGAACCGGTGACGAGGCGCCGCGCACCTCGGTCGGGACTTCCCGGCGTCGGCACGGTGTACTCCTTGTAGTACCCCGAGTCCTTGGCGGGCAGGCGCTTCTCCCGGTTCTGGAACGTCACGCCGTCGTTGCGCGGGTACGGGAACGGCCCCTTCGCCTCGATCAGCTTCCAGGTCTGGGCGGCCTCGGCGGGCAGCTTCGACAGCGCCTCGACGTCCAGCCCGGAGTTCGAGCCGGGCACGGTCTCGGCCTGCGCGGAGCCCGTGTGCACCGGCCTCGTGGTCGAGGTGGGCGGCTCCGCGCTGTTGTCCTTGACGAACCACCCGATGACGACCAGCGCGAGGAGCCCGACCAGCGCGACGGTCAGGCGACGACCAGGGCTCACGCGGCGACCTTCTCGGGCTCGGGCTCGGGTTCCACCTCGGAACCGGACGCCGGGTTCTTCGCACCCCAGTCAGCGACCCGGTCGATCAGCCGTGCCACGCCCAGGCAGAGCGGGAGCACCACGATCATCACGACGGGGAACTGCACGGCGACGGGCAGCTGCACGACCCACAGCTCGACCCCGTCCCACCACTGCACCAGCCAGTCCACGCCCCCGAGAGTAGTCGCGTGACCCGAGTCACGGCATTTGGCCACGATCCAGGTGGGTATGTTGCGAACCATGTTCGCCGTTTACGCAGCAGAACCCAGTCCTGAGAACCCGCTGGCCTCGCTTCGCGTCGGCGAGCGCCCCGACCCCGAGGTTCCCGCCGGGTGGGTGCGCGTCGCGGTGAAGGCGGCCAGCCTCAACATGCACGACCTGTGGACGCTGCGCGGCGTCGGCATCAAGGCCGAGCAGTTCCCGATGATCCTCGGCTGCGACGGCGCCGGTGTCCTCGACGACGGCACCGAGGTGGTGCTGCACTCCGTCATCGGCGACCCCGGCTGGGACGGCGACGAGACGCTCGACCCGAAGCGCACGCTGCTCACAGAGAAGCACCAGGGCACGTTCGCCGACTACGTCGTCGTGCCGGCCCGCAACGCGCTGCCCAAGCCCGCTGACCTCACGTTCGCCGAAGCCGCCTGCATGGGCACGGCGTGGCTGACCGCGTACCGGATGCTGTTCGTGAAGTCCGGCCTGCGCCCCGGCCAGACGATGCTCGTGCAGGGCGCGTCGGGCGGTGTGTCGACCGCGCTGATCCAGCTCGGCCGCGCCGCCGGGTTCCGCGTGTGGGTCACGGGCCGCACGGAGGAGAAGCGCGCGCTCGCGTCGAGCCTCGGTGCCCACGACACGTTCGAGTCCGGCGCCCGGCTGCCCGAACGGGTCGACGCGGTGTTCGAGACCGTCGGCAAGGCCACCTGGTCGCACTCCATGAAGTCGCTCAAGCCCGGCGGCATCGTGGTGATCTCCGGCGCGACGTCGGGTGACGCTTCCGCGGCCGAGCTCCAGCGGCTCTTCTTCCTGCAGCTGCGCGTGGTCGGCTCGACCATGGGCACGCGCGAGGAACTGGGCGACCTGATCAGGTTCTGCGCCCTGAACGACCTCAAGCCGCAGATCGGCGCCGAGCTGAAGTTCGAGGACGCCGAGCAGGGCCTCCGCTCGATGCTGGACGGCGACACCGCCGGGAAGATCGTGTTCAGCCGCCCGTAAACAGCACGAAAAGCCAAAAATCGGCTCCTTGATTGGTGGGTCCGGACAAACCGCGTGACAGTTGTCGCGAATAGGTTCGCCCGGACCCACTCATCAAGGGAGCTAGGCATGACCACACAGGGCGTCTTCAGGCGCAAGCCCATCGAACAGATCGCCGAGGACAAGGGCGACGGGCTCACCAGAACACTGGGCCTGTGGCAGCTCACGGCGATCGGCATCGGCGGCATCATCGGCGCGGGCATCTTCTCGCTCGCGGGCGCCGTCGCGAACAAGACGGCGGGTCCCGCCGTGCTGGTCTCGTTCCTCATCGCCGGTGTCGCGAGCGCGGCGGCGGCGTTCTCGTACGCGGAGTTCGCGGGCCTGATCCCGAAGGCCGGCAGTGCCTACACCTACGGCTACGCGGTCCTGGGCGAGATCGTCGGCTGGTTCATCGGCTGGGACCTGCTGCTGGAGTACACCGCGATCGTGGCGGTGGTCGCGATCGGCATCTCCGGCTACTTCACCGAACTGCTCAGCCTGCTCAACATCCAGCTCCCGCAGTGGATGCTGGGTGCACCGGGCACCGAGACGGGCGACGTCGCCGCGGGTACGTACAAGGTGAACCTGTTCGCCGTGGTGCTGTGCCTGTTGATCGCCTACGTGCTGAACATGGGCATGAAGAACGCCGCACGGTTCGAGACCACGCTGGTGTACCTGAAGGTCGCGGTGGTGGCGCTGGTCATCGTCGTCGGCGCGTTCCACATCAACACCGACAACTACAACCCGTTCTTCCCGTTCGGCATCTCGGGTGCGCTCACGGGTGCGGCGACGGTGTTCTTCGCGGTGTTCGGCTACGACGCCATGTCGACGGCGGCCGAGGAGTCGAAGGACTCGCAGCGGCACATGCCCAAGGCGATCCTGTACTCGCTGGCGATCTCGATGGTCCTGTACGTGCTCGCCTGCCTGGTGCTGACCGGCATGGTCAACTACAAGGACGTCGACTCGGAGTCCGCGTTCGCCACGGCGTTCGCCGACGTCGGCCTGCCCGCGCTGGGCATCATCATCAGCGTCGGCGCCATCCTCGGCATCACCACGGTGCTCTTCACGTTCCTGCTGGGCGCGGCCCGCGTCGGCTACTCGATGAGCCGCGACGGCCTGCTGCCCCAGTGGTTCGCGAAGACGCACCCGGTGAAGCACGTGCCCTCGCGCATCACCTGGGTGCTGGGCGCCGCCTCCGCGATCATCGCCGGTTTCCTGCCGATCGCGGAGGCCGCCGAACTCACCAACATCGGCATCCTGCTGGCGTTCGTCGTCGTCTGCATCGCCGTGATCGTGCTGCGGTACAAGCAGCCCGACCTGCCGCGGACGTTCCGGACGCCGGGCATGCCGGTGGTGCCGATCATCGGCGTGATCTTCTCGATCTGGCTGATCACGTTCCTCACCCCGGAGACCTGGCTGCGGTTCGCGGTCTGGTTCGTGATCGGCCTGATCTTCTACTTCGCCTACTCGAAGCGGCACTCCGTCATGGAGCGTCAGTCCAAGAAGTGACGATCTGGTCGAGGGTGGAGAGCGGCACCGCGCCGCTCCCCACCACCAGGTCGTGGAACGCGCGCACGTCGAACCGGTCGCCCAGCTTCGTCTCCGCCTCCGCCCGGATGCGCTGGATCTCCAGGCGCCCCACCATGTACGCGAGCGCCTGCCCCGGCGTCTCGATGTACCGGTCGATCTCGGCGTTGATCTCGGGCTCCGGCATGACGGTGTTCTCGCGCAGGTAGTCGATGGCCTGCTGCCTCGTCCACCCGAACGCGTGCAGGCCGGTGTCGACCACGAGCCGCCCGGCGCGCATCGCGTCGAGGCCCAGCATCCCGAGGCGCTGCTCGTCGGACGAGTAGAGGCCCATCTCGTCGGCGAGGCGCTCGGTGTAGAGCCCCCAGCCCTCCAGGTACGCCTCGATGAACGCGTACTTGCGCATGTTGGGCAGTTCCGTCTCGGCGGCGATCGAGAACTGGTAGTGGTGACCCGGCACGGCCTCGTGGAACGCCGTCACCTCGGACAGCGTGCGGCTGCGCTCGGTGGCGCCCAACGGGTTCAGCCAGTACGTGCCGGGACGGCTGCGATCGGCGGGCGCGGGCTGGTAGAACGCGATGGCCGACGTGCGCTGCTCCTCCTGCGGCACGGCACGCACCTGGCAGCCGATGCCCGGCATGCGGCCGAACCACTTCGGCGCCTCGGCCTCCGCGCGGGCGATCGCCGCGACGGCGTTCTCGATCATCTGCTCTTCGCTGTCCCACAGCAGTTCCGTGCGCAACCGGTGGAAGATCTCCGGCACGTCCTTCGTGCCCCACAGCCGCGAGCCGATCTCCGCGTACTCCTCGCGCAGCGACGCGATGATGTCGAGCCCGAGCCGGTGCAGCTCGTCGGGGGTGCGGGAGGTCGTGGTGTAGTTGCGGACCAGGTTCGCGTAGTTCCGCTCGCCCTCGGGCAGCCAGCAGAGCCCCGCCTTGTCGTCGTCGCGGCCGTCCTCGATCGACGCCAGCACGTCGCGGAACCCGGCGACGGCGGCGCGGATCTCGGCCGAGTGCCCGCCTTCCCACTCCTGCGCGGGCAGGGCCAGGAAGGCGTCCATGCGCTGCACACCCGTCTGGAGGTGACGGCTCAGCGGTCGCCGGTCGGAGTCGCGGACCCTCTCGGCGGCCTGCTCGATGTAGCGCGGGTACTTGTCGAGGCGCTGGGACACGTCCAGCTTCGAGGAGATCATGAGCAGGCCGTTCACCGGCGCGCTCATGGTCCCGACGGTGTGTTCGGCCAGCCTGGCGTCGATGCGGTCGACGATCGCCCTGCCCTGCTGCTTGATCACCGCGAGCGTGACGGCGTCCTCGGTGTCGTCCGTCTCGGCCCTGTCCAGGAGGGCGGCGATCCGGTCGCGGTCGGCCCGCTGGCCTTCGGCGCTCAGGTCACCGAGCCCTTCCTCCCAGCCCGGCACCCCCAGCATCGTGGCCTGCAGCGGCGAGTAGTCCATCATCGCCTGGAACATCTCATCAGCGAGCGACATCAGGCCCTCCTGGACCAGTCGGAAACGAGCTTGCCGAGCGTGGGCAACGGCACGATGCCGTTCTCCAGCACGAGGTCGTGGAACTCCTTGATGTCGAACCGGTCACCCATCGCCGCCCTGGCCTCCTCGCGCACGCGCTGGATCTCCAGGCGCCCCACCATGTACGCGAGCGCCTGCCCCGGCGCCTCGATGTACCGGTCGACCTCGGAGTCGATCTCCGCGTCGTCCATGGCGGTGTTCTCGCGCAGGTAGTCGACGGCCCGCTGCCGAGGCCACCCGAGCGCGTGCAGGCCCGTGTCGACCACCAGCCGGCCGGCCCGCATCGCGTCGAGGCCCAGCATGCCCAGGCGCGCCTCGTCCGAGGAGTACAGGCCCATCTCGTCGGCCAGGCGTTCGGTGTAGAGGCCCCAGCCTTCGAGGTAGGACTCGATGAACGCGAACTTGCGCACGTTCGACAGCTCGGTCTCGGCGGCGATCGAAAGCTGGAAGTGGTGGCCGGGAATGGCTTCGTGGAACGCCGTCACCTCCGACACCGTGCGGCTGCGTCCGGTGGCGTTCAACGGGTTCACGAAGTACGTGCCGGGACGGGACCCGTCGAGGGCCGCGTCCTCGTAGTACGCGAACGCGGCGTTGTGGCGGTCGACCTCCGGCACGAACCTGATCTCGCAGCGCGCCAGCGGCACCCGCCCGAACCACTTGGGCGCCTCGGCCTCGGCCCGCGCGACGGCGTCGACCGCGCTGACGAGCATCTGGTCCTCGTTGTCCCACAACAGGTCCGTGCGCAGCCGCCGGAAGATCTCCCGGACGTCGCTGACACCCCACACCCGCGAGCCGATCTCCGCGTACTCCTCGCGCAGCCCGGCGATCAGGTCGAGTCCCAGCTGGTGCAGCTCGGCGGGGCTGTAGGAGGCGGTCGTGTAGCTGCGGACGAGCCCGCGGTAGTTCTCCTCGCCGTCGGGCAGCCAGCACAGGCCCGCCTCGTCGTCGTCACGTCCGGGCAGGCCGAGCAGGACCTCGCGGTAGCGGGCGAACGCCGGGCGCAGGTCCGCGTCGCCCTCCCACTCCTGGCGCGGCGAGGCGAGGAACCGTTCGACGTAGGCCGCGCCGTTGCGCACGTGCCGGCTCAACGGCCTGCGGTCGGTGTCGAGCAACCGTTGCGCGGCCTGCTCCAGGAATTGCGGGACGAGGTGCCGCCGCCGCGAGAAGTCCACCTGGGAGGCGGCCCGGAGCATGCTCGCGACAGGAGCGTTGACTCCTCTGGACACCGAGTGCTCGACCAGCCGCGCGTCGATGCTGGTGATGATCGACTCGGCCTGGTGCCGGATCACGTCCCGCGAGACCGGGTCCTCGTCGCTGCCGTCGAGGCGGCCGAGGATGCCGGTCAACCGGGCTCGCAGCGCCCGGTGGCCGTCGACGGTGACGTCTTCGAGGCGATCGTCCCAGCCCGGCACGCCGACGAGCGTGGCGAACAGCGGGTTCCAGTCCATCATCGCCTGGAACATCTCATCGGAGAGCGAGGTCACGCCCTCCTTCTTAGCCGCGCGGGAACCGCTCTGCCAAGGAATTGATCGTTTCCGACAGCTCGGCGCCGATCCGCTCCACCAGCGCACCCGCGGGTTCGGCCGTCGCGAGCGGATAGGTGGTGCCCGCCCACAGCGACATGACCTCCACCTCGCCGGTCGCGCGCACCGGCCTCGTCAGGTGGTGGACGTTCGGGTAGGCGGCGGGCGCGTGCGGGCCCTGGTCGACCATGAACCGGTTCACGAGCCCGCGCGCCGGTCGGCCGCTGAACGCCCGCGTGAGCGCGGTGCGCCGGGCTCCTTCGGCGAGCGCTTCCCGTTGTGCCGCATTGGTTCCCGCCTCCGGGCAACCGAGGAACGCGGTGCCGAGCTGGGCCGCGACCGCACCCGCCGCCAGCACGGCGGCGACGTCGGCGCCGGTGACGAGGCCGCCGGTCGCGATCACCGGCAGGTCGACGGCACCGCGCACCAGCCTGATCGCCGCGAGGGTGCCGTACAGGTCGCCGCCGCCGGGCGAGACGCCGTCGTCGACGAACGTGCCGCGGTGACCGCCCGCGTCCGACCCCTGCACGCACACGACGTCGGCGCCGATCTGCTGCGCCTGCCGTGCCTCGCCGGGGGTGGTGACCGTCACGACGATCGTGGAGCCGGCCGCCTTGAGCCGCCGCACGTCGTCCGCGTCGGGCAGGCCGAAGGTGAACGACACCACGGGCACGCGCAGCGCCAACACGAGTTCGAGCTTCGCCGCGTAGTTGTCGTCGTCCCAGCGGGGATCGCCGGGTACCGCGCCGACCTTCTCGGCGTAGGACGTGACGCGCTGCACGTACGACGAGATGTCGGCTGTCGGCCGTGTGCCGGGCACGAAAAGGTTGACCCCGAACGGTTTGCCGGTGAGCTCGCTCGTGCGCGTGATCTTCTCCGCGAGCTGCTCGACGGTGAGGTAGCCCGCCGCGAGGAACCCGAACCCGCCTGCCTCGCTCACCGCGGCGACCAGTTCGGGGGTGGAGGGGCCACCCGCCATGGGCGCGGCGATCACGGGCACGGCCAGCGTGTGGAACATGAAGCACAACCTAGTTGGATCAGGCGGCGAATGCCTGGCGGAGCGCTGTGTCGTTGGCGACGCGAGAACCGCTTCGGACGGACGTCCGGCGCCACGTCCACTGTGGACGTGGCGCCGACCGGTTCCATCATCTAGGGCAGGGAGTCCAGATGAGGAGCGACCGTGTTGGCGAACTGCCAGTTGTTGGAAGCGTCCCAGTTGATCGACCACGTCATGGCGCCGCGGATGGACGGCCAGGTCGTGCTCGGCTTGAACGTCCCGCAGTTGGTGCCGCGGGCGAGGCAGCTGAGCGCGTTGTTGACGTTGGACGGCGACTGGTAACCGCCGCCGGCACCGGACGGCGACGCCGGCAGGCCGAGGCCCACCTGGTCGGCGCGCAGACCGGACTGCAGCTGGATGCACGCGAGCGCGGTCAGGAAGTTGACCGTGCCCTGGCTGTGGACCTGCTGGTCGCAGCCGAGCATGGAGCCGGAGTTGTAGTACTGCATGTTGACGATCGTCAGGATGTCCTTGGTGGCCAGCGCCAGCTTGAAGTACTCGGCGTTGACGTTCTGCATGTCGATCGTCTGCGGCGCCATGGTGATGACCTTGCCGCCACCGGCGTGGATGGCACGCAGCGCCTGGCCCATGTACTGGGCGTTGACGCCGTTCTCCAGGTCGATGTCGACGCCGTCGAAGCCGTAGGACGAGATCAGGCCCTTGACGCTGTTGGCGAAGTTCGTCGCCGCCGTCGAGTTGCCGACGCTGATCGTGCCCTTCTCACCGCCGACGGAGATGATCACCTTCTGGCCGCGGGCCTGCACGGTCTTGACGTCGGCGCGGAACTGCGCGTCGGTGTAGCCGCCGAGCTGGCTGCTCAGGCCGGGGTCGAGGTTGAACGCGACCTGGCCCTGCACCGCCGTGGCGTCGGCGAACGAGACCGCGATGATGTCGTAGGTGGTGGGGACGTCCGCCAGCTTCAGAGCGCGCGCACCGTTGTAGAAGTTCTGCCAGTAGCCCGTCAGGACGTGCTTGGGCAGACCGGTGTTCGGCGGGTTGCTGGTCGTGGTGGTGGTAGTCGTCGTGGTCGTCGTAGTGGTGGTGGTCGACGTCGTGGTGGTCGTGGTCGTCGGCGGGGTGCCGGGACCGTCGAGGTTCACGTCGTCGGCGTAGTACGCGGGCTGGCCGTACCAGCCGTGCAGGTAGATCGTGACGCTGGTGGCGCTGCCGGAGTTGAAGTCGACGGCGAGCTGCGAGAAGCCGCTGGAGCCGGGCGTCCAGGTGTTCTTCTCCACGCCACCGGTGACGCCGAGGTAGACGTAGCTGCCCTGCACCCACGCGGACAGCTTGTAGGCCGTGTTCGGCTGCACCGTCACGGTCTGCTGGCACCGTGCGTTGCTCTGCCCGGCGGGAGCGCCCTGCAGTGCGTACGTGCCGGTGCGCTTCGTGCTGCCGGTGACGCTCGTGCCCTCGGTGCAGGTCCAACCGCTCAGGTTGCCGGCCTCGAAGCCGCTGTTCGCCGCGAGGTTCGCGGCGGCAGCGCTCCCGTTGATCACCAACACCAGACCGGCGCACGAGAACAGCGCGGCGAGCAGCGCAACGGCTGCTCGTCTGGTCTTGGACATGGTCCACCTCCACACATCATGCGGCGGCCATGTTGTGAGTGGACTAAAAATGGACTAGACCACTGCGTCAGGTCAAGCCCTGGTTTAGCTTGATGCGCGTGTTCACCCTCGAAGACGCCATCGCGATCGCCACCGCGGCCCACGACGGGCAGGTCGACAAGTCGGGCCGGCCGTACATCGGACACCCGCTGCGGGTCATGGCCTCCGTGACCGGAGAGCACGAGCAGATGGCCGCCGTCCTGCACGACGTCGTCGAAGACACGGCGGTGACCGCGGACGACCTGCTCGCGCGCGGCTGCCCCGCCGCCGTGGTCGACGCCGTCGTGGCCCTGTCGCACCTGCCGGAGGAGCCGCAGGAGGACTACCTGCGGCGCGTGGCCGCGAACCCGCTGGCACTCTCCGTGAAGCGCGCGGACATCAGCGACAACCTCTCGCCCGCCCGCATCGCCCGGCTGGACGAGGCGACACAAGATCGACTTAAGGCCAAGTACGCGCGGGCGCTCCGGTTGCTCGACGAGTACGTGAGCTAACTCGCTTCTTCATCGGTACAGGTCTCTTGAACAGGGTGTATTATCGAATCGTAACCAAGATTGGAAGGACACGATGACCCGCCACGACCTGTCCGTGAAGTCCCTGCGCTCGAGCCTGGCTTCCCGCCGTGCCGCTCGTGTGAAGCGCCAGAGCCTGGAGCGGCAGTTGGCCAGCTACACCACCGAGAGCGACCGGCTCGAACTGGACGCCATCCTGTCGCGCCACAGCGCGGAGGAGACCGGCGAGCTCCGCTCGATCATCAACCGCCAGGCGATGGACCGCTTGATCCGCTCCGCCTGACGAGGACCCCTTGGGCCACCCCGGCAACGTTGCCGAGGGTGGCCTTCGCGTTTCTAGAACAGCCGCTTGAGGGTGAGGACGTTGTCCTTGCGCGTCTCCTGCTGACCGTCCGGCCCGGTGAGCGGCCGTTCCACCACCTCGTCGGTGATGACGATCCAGTTGTCGCGCAGCGCGAGGTGGTCGAGCACGTCCTTGGTCGTCGGGAAGTAGTAGTCCTGGTGCTCCGACCACGACGGCGCGCCCGCGTGCCCGCCGATGATCAGGTGCCCGCCCGGCGCCACCGCCTGCGAAGCCCGCTTCAGGATGCTGTTGCGCTCCCCGTCCTCCTCGACCGGCGAGTGCAGGAACTGCGCGCTCACCAGGTCGTACAGGCCCTCGGGGAACGTGGCCTTGAGGTCGTGCCGCTCCACCGCGATCTCGACGCCGGCGTCGTACGCGTGCTTCAGCGCCCGGTCGAGCGCGACCTGCGACACGTCGACGCCCAGCACACGCCAGCCCCGCTTCGCCAGCCAGACGGCGTCGCCACCCTCCGCGCACCCGATGTCGAGGGCACTGCCGGGGGTGAGCCGTTCGGCCTCGCGCACCAGCAACGGATTCGGCTTCCCGGACCAGACCTGGTCCCGCTCCGAGTAGAAGGTCTCCCAGAACTCCTGCGCTGTCGTCATGGTTCCAAGGTGCCGCAGACCGTGCCGAATTGGCAATCAACGTTGCTGGTTCAGCAACACCAGGTCGCTCAGAACAGCGTCGCGGGCTCGACCGGCTCGGGTTCGGGCAGCGGGTCGAGGCCGGGGACCAGCGCTCGCACCTCGTCGTGGAACCGGCGGGCGAGCGCCGGCGCGTCGTTGTTGTCGGGGGTGTGCAGGAACACCGTCGGCGACCTGCCCTCCCGCAGCCAGCCGGCGACCACCTCGGTCCACGGCTGCCACCCCTCGACCGTCTCCTCGACCGAGTCCCGGCCCAGGTAGCGGACGATCGGCTGGTCGGTCAGCCCCCGCGTGCGCCGCGGCAGCCGCGGTTTCCTGTCCCAGGCCTCCCGCTCGGCCTCGCTGGTCGGCGGGCTCCGGAAGAAGATCTCGGTGTCGAACGGCACCCACTCGGCGTCCGCGCCGGCGAGCGCGCCCTCCAGCAGCGACGTCGCTCCGCCGTCGGTGAAGAACAGCGGGTGGCGCACCTCCACGGCACGCCGGAGGCCGGCGGGCAGCCTGCGCAGGAAGCGGCCCAGGGCGTCGACCTCAGCCGGGCCGAACGAGCCGGGCAGCTGGGTCCACAGCACCGCACGCTCGCCGAGAGGTTCGACCGCGTCCAGGAAGGCACGCATCTCGGCCTCGACACCGGTCAGGCGACGCTCGTGCGTGACGACCTTGGGCAGCTTGACCACGAACCGGAAACCGGGGCCGGTCTGCCGCGCCCAGGTCTCGACGGTCTTCCTGGCGGGCGTCGCGTAGAACGTGGTGTTGCCCTCGACGGCGTTGCACCAGCCCGCGTAGGCCCGCAGCCGCTCCCCGACGGGGTGCGACTGCGGCACGAACCGCCCGAGCCACGCCTTGTGGTTCCACATCGCGCAACCGACATGAAGACGTGCCACCGCGCCTACTTCTTGCCCTTCGGCTCGTCCGTGGACAGCGCGGCGACGAAGGCCTCCTGGGGCACCTCGACGCGGCCGACCATCTTCATGCGCTTCTTGCCTTCCTTCTGCTTCTCGAGCAGCTTGCGCTTGCGGGTGATGTCACCGCCGTAGCACTTGGCCAGCACGTCCTTGCGGATGGCGCGGATCGTCTCGCGGGCGATCACGCGGGCACCGATCGCAGCCTGGATCGGCACCTCGAACTGCTGCCTGGGGATGAGCTCACGCAGACGGGTCGCCATGCGCGTGCCGTACGCGTAGGCGTAGTCCTTGTGCACGATCGCGCTGAACGCGTCGACCGTCTCACCCTGCAGCAGGATGTCGACCTTGACGAGCTCCGCGTCCTGCTCGCCGGACTCTTCGTAGTCCAGCGACGCGTAGCCGCGGGTGCGCGACTTCAGCGAGTCGAAGAAGTCGAAGATGATCTCGCCGAGCGGCATCGTGTAGCGCAGCTCGACGCGGTCCTCGGAGAGGTAGTCCATGCCGCCGAGCTGGCCGCGCTTGGACTGGCAGAGCTCCATGATCGCGCCGATGTAGTCGGACGGCGCGATGATGGTGCACTTGGTGACGGGCTCGTAGACCTCGGCGCGCTTGCCCTCCGGCCAGTCGGACGGGTTCGTCACGACGTGCTCGGTGCCGTCCTCCATCACGACGCGGTACACGACGTTCGGGGCCGTGGAGATGAGGTCGAGACCGTACTCGCGCTCCAGGCGGTCGCGGGTGATCTCCAGGTGCAGCAGACCGAGGAAGCCGCAGCGGAAACCGAAGCCCAGCGCCGCGGACGTCTCGGGCTCGTAGGTGAGCGCGGCGTCGTTGAGCTGGAGCTTGTCGAGCGCCTCGCGCAGCTCCGGGTAGTCCGAACCGTCGACCGGGTACAGGCCCGAGTAGACCATCGGACGCGGCTCGCGGTAGCCGGCCAGCGGTTCCGTGGCGCCCTTGCGCTCCGACGTGACGGTGTCGCCGACCTTGGACTGGCGCACGTCCTTCACGCCGGTGATCAGGTAGCCCACCTCGCCGACGCCGAGGCCCTGCGACGGCTTCGGCTCGGGCGAGACGATGCCGACCTCGAGGATCTCGTGGGTCGCGCCCGTCGACATCATCTTGATGCGCTCGCGCGGCGTGATCTTGCCGTCGACGACGCGGATGTAGGTGACGACGCCGCGGTAGGTGTCGTAGACCGAGTCGAAGATCATCGCGCGGGCCGGTGAGTCGGCCGCTCCGACCGGTGCCGGGACCTTCCGCACGACCTCGTCGAGCAGCGCACCGACGCCGAGACCGGTCTTCGCCGAGACGCGCAGCACCTCCTCCGGCTCGCAGCCGACGATGTGCGCGATCTCCTTGGCGTACTTGTCCGGGTCCGCCGCGGGCAGGTCGATCTTGTTCAGCACCGGGATGATGGTGAGGTCGTTCTCCATCGCCAGGTACAGGTTCGCGAGCGTCTGCGCTTCGATGCCCTGCGCGGCGTCGACCAGCAGCACGGCGCCTTCACAGGCCTCCAGTGCGCGCGACACCTCGTAGGTGAAGTCGACGTGCCCAGGCGTGTCGATCATGTGCAGGACGACGTCCTGCCCGTCGAGCTGCCACGGCAGGCGCACGTTCTGCGCCTTGATGGTGATGCCGCGCTCGCGCTCGATGTCCATGCGGTCGAGGTACTGCGCCCGCATCGCCCGCGCCTCGACGACGCCGGTGAGCTGCAGCATCCGGTCGGCCAGGGTGGACTTGCCGTGGTCGATGTGCGCGATGATGCAGAAGTTCCGGATGAGCTCCGGCGGCGTGAAGGTCGTGTCGGCGAACGTGGTCAAGGCAGTCCTCAACAAAAAATCGGACGGGTGTCCCCTTATGGTCCCATAGTGGCCGGCGTGCTCTGCACCACTAGGGTGCGTCCGTGCAGATGAACGGTGAAGACCCCCGCCCGGCGAAGGGCGCGGTCCGCGAGATCTTCGACGCGGCACGGGCCGCCAAGCTGGACTACGCCCCCACCATGGACGGCGACGCCGACCCGGGCGAGGTCGTGTGGGCGTGGGTTCCCTTCGAGGAGGACGCCACCCGCGGCAAGGACCGTCCGCTGCTGGTCGTGGGCCATGCGAACGGCGATCTGGTCGCGCTGATGCTCTCGTCGAAGGAGCCGCGCAGCGACTTCCTGGAGCTGGGCGCGGGCGCCTGGGACCGCGAGGGCAAGCCGTCGTACCTGCGCCTCGACCGCGTCTTCGCCCTCGACTCGGACGACGACATCCGCCGCGAGGGCGCCGTGCTCGGCCCCGCCGCCTTCGGCCAGGTCGTGGACGTCCTACGCGAACGTCACGGCTGGCGCTGAACGAACGCACGCCACGCGGGTGCGCTGAAGCTCAGCGTGCCCGCGTCGGCGTTCTTGGAGTCGCGAACCAGCACGTCGTGGCCGAACGCCACTTCGACGCACTCGCCGCCCTCGGTCGCTCCGCTGTAGCTGCTCTTACGCCAGACGCGGTCCCCGGCCATCGAATTCCTCTCGCGGTGGGCTGACGTACTCCGCCAGCTTCGTCCGCGATTGTCCCGCATCCAACGCGACTCGCTCCAGGTGATCGAAGAGGAGCCTGGTGCGCGCGATGGCACCTGGGTCCTGCACGAACACGTTCACGAGGTCGGCCTCGCAGTAGACCACCGGCGCCGACTTCTCGTACGACCACAACACGCAGCCCGAAGAGGGCACCACGACGTCCGCGGGCACGATCCGGATGTCCTGTGCGCTGAACAGCAGCTTGGCGTACTGGTCCTCCATGATCCGGTCGTCGCCGACCTTCTGCCGAAGCGCCAGCTCGTGCACGAAGAACACGCAGGTCGGCCGATCGTGGCGGCGAAGGATGGCCTGCCGCTCGACGCGGAACCGCACGAGGTTCGGGATTCGCTCCTCGGGCACGAAGCCACCCAGCCGGTACAGGGCATCGGCGTACTCCGGCGTCTGAACCAACCCGGGTATGCCCCGCGAGGAGTAGCTGCTGAGCGTCTCCGCCGTGGACTCGGCGAACGCAACCGTGCGCAGCTCTTCGTTCACCTGCACCACGTACTCGTCGAAGGCGTACCGGTAGCGCCTTCGGAAGTCCTCGAAGAAGTCGATGTCCTTGCCGCACATCGTCAGGAACTGCACCAGGTCGATCTCGCTGGCGCGCGCCTTGCCCTTCTCGATGTTGGTCACCTTGCTCGGGTGCCAGCCCAGCCGCACGGCCATGTGGGCACCGCCCAGGTCCGTGCAGGACTCCCGGAGCCGGCGCAGCTCGTCGCCCAAGGCCCTGCTGCACGCGGTGGATGTGATCACGCTCATAGGGCCGACGCTAGGGATTGCAGTCGGTCCAATGAAGGCGCTCATTCGGGTGAAAACAACCTCGCCTACGCAAGCCGTGTGATGTCCACGGTGACCTCCAGCGCGGTGGCCGCCCCACCCGAGTAGATCCCCTTCAACGGGGCCACGTCCGCGTAGTCACGCCCGAGCGCCACCCAGATGTGCCGCGGACCGACCGGCATGGCGTTGGTCGGGTCGTACCCCCACCACCCACCGGTCCACGCCTCGATCCACGCGTGCGACTCGCCGCGCACCGTCTCCCGCAGCGCACCGTCCTTCTTCGTGTGCAGGTATCCGGAGACGTACCGCGCCGGAATTCCCATTCCGCGCAAGAGCACCAGCGTCAGGTGCGCGAAGTCCTGGCACACGCCCTTGCGTTCGTGCCACGCGTCCACGGCCGAGCTGTGCACGCCCGTCGAACCCGGCTGGTACTTCAGCTGCTCCCACACCCACTCGGAGGCGGCGAGCACGGCCTCGGACGGCGTCTTGCCCTTCTTGAGCTCGCGTGCCTTCGCCAGCAGCTCGCGGTTGCGCGGCGTGTAGCGCGTCGGCTCCAGGAACTCCGTGTACCGGTCGAGGACGCTGTCCTCGCGCATGTCCGCCCACGTGCCCGTGGTCACCGGCTCGATCACGTCGCTCGTCTCCACGACCGACGACGCGACGACCTGCAGTTCCTTGTGGGGTGCGTGGAGGTCGAACGACGTGACCTCCGTGCCCCAGTAGTCCGTGTACCGGTACGCACGGGTCGCCGGCGTGGTCTCGACGCGGGAGACCACCACGTTCTGACGGCGGTCACCGCGCGGTGTCAGCCGCGCCTCGTTGTACGACTGCATGACCGGTGCCTCGTACTGATAGCCCGTCGTGTGCACGACACGCACTCGCCAGCTCATGGTCAGCCCACCTCGGTGTTCGTCCAGGCGACCCACGGCGCCACGTGGAAGTACTGCTGCGACACGGCCTCGCCGACGTCACGCACGGTCTTCTGCAAGGCCGAAAGACGCTTCGGCAGGTCGGGCAGCAAGTCGTGCGGCCTCAAGAACTCCAGGTCGCTCCGTGCCTTGCCGAGCAACCGCAGAGCCTCCGCACGCGCACCGACGCGCACGGACGGTTGGTTCTCCAACTGCTCCAGGCACGACTCCGCCTGCTTCAGCGCGTGGAACACCGACCGCGGGAACAGCCTGTCCAACAACAGGAACTGCACCACCCGCGACGCGTCCAACGCACCGCGGTACGTCCTCAGGTACGTGTCGTGCGCACCGGCCGACCGCAGCACCGTGACCCATCCTGGCGAAGAAGCCTTGTCCCCCACCCGAGCCAGCAGCAACCGCACGATCATGTCGACGCGCTCGACCGACCGTCCCAGCACGAGGAACCGCCACCCGTCGTCCCGCGACATCGTGGAGTCCGCGAGCCCTGCGAACATCGCCGCCCGCTCCTCAACGAAGCTGAAGAACGCGTGCGGTCCCATCGTGCGCGCGTAGGTCTGCCGTTCGGCCACGGCGTTCCACATCGCGTTGAGGCACTCCCACATTTCGGTCGACACGACCTCACGAGCACCACGCGTGTTCTCGCGCGCGCTGTTGACCGACGACACGATGGAACTGGGATTGTCCTTGTTGTACGCCACCAGTTCCGTCAACGACCACACGTCGAACTGGTCGGCCCCCTCCGGCGGCGTGATGCCCAGAACCGTCAGCAACTGCCGTGACGTGGCGTCGGGGTTGACCGTCGCGTCTTCCAACAGCTGGTGGACCGAGACGTCCAGGATGCGCGCCGTGTCGTCCGCCCGTTCGACGTAGCGGCCGATCCAGTACAGCGACTCAGCGTTGCGTGCCAGCATTTTGCGCGCCTCCCTGCTGCTGCTGTTGCTGTTGCTGGGACGTGGTCAGCTCCGGCCCCTGCTCGGCCGCCGCGACCTCCATTTCGGACGGACCGGCGAGCCCCGGCTCCGCCAGCTCCCGCTCCTGCGTGGACGACTTGGCCGCCAGCACCCACGTGTCCTTGGACCCGCCGCCCTGCGACGAGTTCACGATCAAACTGCCCTCCGGCAACGCGACCCGGGTCAACCCACCGGGCAGCACGAAGATGAAGTTGCCGTCGTTCACCGCGAACGGCCGCAGGTCCACGTGCCGCGGCGCCAGCTTGTCGCCGATCTTGGTCGGCACCGTGCTGAGCTGCACCACGGGCTGCGCGATCCACCCGCGCGGGTTGCTCTTGATGCGCTTCCGCAACGAGTTGAGCTCCCGCACCGTCGCGTCCGGCCCGAACACGATCCCGTACCCGCCGGACCCCTCGACGGGCTTCACCACGAGCTCGTCGAGGTGGTCGAACACGTGCGACCGTTCCTCGGAGAGCCAGCACCGGAACGTGTCCACGTTGGGCAGCAACGGCTTCTCGCCGAGGTAGTACTGCACGATCTCCGGCAGGTACGTGTAGACGAGCTTGTCGTCCGCCACCCCGTTGCCCACGGCGTTGGCGACGACGACGTTGCCGGCCCGCGCCGCGTTCAACAGCCCCGCGATGCCCAGCACCGAGTCCGGCCGGAAGTGCACGGGATCGAGGAAGTCGTCGTCGATGCGCCGGTAGATGACGTCGACCTGCCGCTCACCCTCGGTCGTCCGCAGGTACACGAAGTTGTCGCGGCAGAACAGATCCCGCCCCTCGACCAGCTCCACACCCATCTGCCGAGCGAGAAGCGAGTGCTCGAAGTAGGCCGAGTTCGCCAGCCCAGGCGTGAGCACAACGACGTTCGGGTCCGCGGCATTGGGCGCGGCAGCATTCCTCAAAGCCCTGAGCAGATGAACCGCATAATCCCCGACCGCACGCACACGATGCCGCGCGAACAGGTCGGGAAACACCCGCGCCATGGTCCGCCGGTTCTCCATTACGTAGGAGACCCCCGACGGGCACCGAAGGTTGTCTTCAAGAACCCGGAACGTCCCCTGCTCGTCCCGCACCAGGTCCACTCCCGCGACGTGGATGCGCACCCCGTTGGGCGGACTGATGCCGGCCGCCTCCCGGTGGAAGTGCTCGCAGCTCGTGATGAGACGCCGCGGCAACACTCCATCCCGGACGATCTGCGCGTCACCGTAGATGTCCGCCAGGAACATCTCCAACGCCCGCACCCGCTGAACGATGCCCTTCTCGAGCTTCGACCACTCACTCGCCGTGATGATGCGAGGAATCAGGTCGAGCGGGAACGGCCGTTCCTGCCCGCTGAGCGAGAACGTGATGCCCTGGTCCACAAAGGCCCTGCCCAGGGCCTCCGACCGCGCGTTCAGCTCGTTGACCTGCGACGGAGCCACCGACTCGTACAGCGCACGGTAAGCACTCCGCACCCCGTTGTCCGTGGAGAACATCTCGTCGTAGGCGCCGGCATGGGGCCGTGCGGGATCCAGATAGCCGTTGAACAGCTCACCGAGCCTCGGCGTGGTGACCGTGCGGCTGCGGCGCAGTCCAGAGGTGCGGGCTCGGTGTTCCATGGTCCACATCTTCACCCTGTTCAGGCGGTTTTCCCACTGGTCCGACCGGACAGAAACCTCCCGGAAACGAAACTCGGTACTTTGCCGACCTTGCAGGCATGACCTCAGCCGACGTGCCGCACCTGGAGCTAGAACGCACCATCGTGCTCGGCGCGACCATCACCGGGCTCTCGGTCGACCGCGCCGAGCCGCGGCTCACGGTGTACTTCGAGGGAGGATCCGCCGAGACCGTGAACCTGTTCACGGGTGCCCGTGAACAGCTCAACCTCAAGTTCGCCGAGGGACTGTTCCCACCCCACCGGACGGTGCGGATCGCCGACCTGGTCGCGACGGCAGAAGAGACCGTGATCGTCATCCGCCGGAACAATCGTGAGATCCACCGCCTGGCTGGACACACCTCTTCGGTGACGTCGCTTGCGGTGTGCCCGGCTGCGAGCCAGCCGCTCCTGGTGTCGGGGAGCGAGGGCGGCTCGGTCAGACTCTGGAACCCGCGCACGGGCGAGCTGTTGAACTGGAGTGAGCCGTCCCGGGTTTCCGCGCTCGTCACCTACCTGGGCCCGGACGGGCGTGCCCGCATCGCGTCCGGCAGCCGAACCGGCAGACTCCGCATCTGGGATCCTCTTCTCCCGCCACCACACCGAATCGGCTCAGTTTCCACGCGAGGCTTCAGCGATCACGTCGCACAGGAGGACCTGCTCGACCGCGGCACACTGGTGGAGGCGCTCAGAGACGTGCTCCGGCCAGGTGACGACGACGGACCAAGTGTGATCACGGTCGAAGGCGCATGGGGTTCGGGCAAGAGCACGCTGCTGGAGCTGGTCAGGAACAGGCTGCGCACCCCGCCCACGCCGGTGAAGCCGATGCGCAGGTTCACCGTGCGCCAGGCGGACCGGATGCTCTACCGGCCGCCGGCGGGGATGGAGCCGCGGCCGCAGGAGCCGACGAAGATCAAACCGATGATCATGCCGCTCGTGGCGCCGTTCAACCCCTGGCGGCACCAGTCGAGCGAGCAGGTGTGGGCGGGGCTGGCCAAGGCGGTGACCGAGGCCGCCGAGTCGGCGATCATGCCGGAGCAGAACAACCGCGACCGGTACTGGTTCACCCGCAACGCGGGACGTGTCGACCGCCGGCACCTCCAGCGTCAGCTGTGGAGGCGGATCTTCTCCCCGTTGCTGTCCTTCGCCGGGCTCGGGTTCGGGCTGTCGGCGTTGGGTGCGCTGAGCAAGCTGAACGTCGGCTGGGCGTGGTGGGTGACTGCAGGCCTCGCCGCGGCAGGTCTCGTGCACACCGGGTTCCGCTACTTCTTCGCCAAGGCGGCGGGGTTCCTGCCGGGTGAGCTGTTCGCCGGACCTGTGACAAGCACTGTCTTCGCAGGTACCACAACGGATCCGTTGATCCGCGACCCCTACTACAACGCCCGCTCCGGTTACCTCTACCTGGTCCAGCACGACATCAAGACGCTCCTGAAGGACCTCGAGACGCAGGTACCGGCTCATCCTGCTCATCGACGACCTCGACCGGTGTACGCCGCGCACCACTGCCCAGGTGTTCGAGGCGATCAACGTCTTCCTGTCGGACGACTTCCCCACCACGAGGTTCGTGCTGGGTCTCGACACCACCGTGGTCGCATCGCACGTCGACCACGCCTATCGTGAGCTCGCCGACGCGAAGATCGTGACGCATCCCGACGACCCGAGCCCGGGGTGGACGTTCCTGCGCAAGCTCGTCCAGCTACCGGTACGACTGCCTCGCACCACCGAGGACAACGTCGACCAGGTGCTTCTCGCTCAACTGGGGCCGGTGCATCGTGAGGGGGAGGTCGGCAAGAGCTCCGCGGGCATCGCCGCGGATTCGGCGATGTTCGCGGAGGTCTCGACCGCCGAGGAGATCGAGCAGGTCGTCATCGCCATCGAGCAGCATCCCGAAGTACGTGAGCACCTCCGCCGTCGGCTGCGGGCACAGCCGGAGCAGTCGGTACGCGAGGAGAAGCGGCTGCTCAACGTCTGGCAGTTCTACCTCCGCGTCCTCTACACCGAGGAGATCGAACAAGCCGGTCACCTGGTCGCCGTAGCGGAGATCGCCACGCGCTGGCCTGCCTATTTGCACCGATTGCGGGGCGGGTGGCCGAACCTGGCCGATGCGGTCGACGACGACGTCCGGTGGGGCGCGGCGATCGCAAGGCTCGGGTACGGGTACGACGATCGCAGAGCGGCCGCGAATCTCCGGGCACTGCTCCGCGACTGCGACGCGCCGGCGGTCGCGGCCCTCGCGGACACGCTGTTCTGAACGCAAAAAAGCCCTGCGGGGAGCGCTTGTGGCGCTCAACCCGCAGGGCAAATTAAGTTCGGCGGCGACCTACTCTCCCACACCGTAACCAGTGCAGTACCATCGGCGCAGAAGGGCTTAACTACCGGGTTCGGAATGGGACCGGGTGTTTCCCCAACGCTATAACCACCGAAACACTATGAAATTACAACCAGCACCCCGAAGGGGCTCGATCGGTTCTGGTTGTTCTTCCAGAACCGCACAGTGGATGCGTAGCGTCTTTGTAACAAGTCCTCGGCCTATTAGTACCAGTCAGCTCCAACCGTTACCGGTCTTCCACCTCTGGCCTATCAACCCAGTGGTCTAGCTGGG
>NZ_JAPJDL010000025.1 GCF_026242055.1 Lentzea sp. NEAU-D7
ACGGCGGTGAGCGGGTCGAACGCCGAAGACAGCGCGCGGGCCGGCGGCCGACGAGTCAGGACGGGCCCTCGCAGAGGGGACCGGGCCAGATCAGTTCGGAGAACGATCCGGCCGCATCTCGTCGTCTCGACCGGGCCCGCCGGCGCTCAGTCTTCCTCGTCGCCGGGCCATTCCCCGGTCAGCTTCTGGAAGCCCTTGGCGCCACCGCGGTCGATGGCGGCCTTGACCAGGCCGAAGATCGCGCCCTGGATGGCCGCGGCCATCAGCACCTCGGTCCAGGCGCGATTGCGCATCGTGGCGCTGGGCGCTTCCTTGTCGCCCGCCACGAGCTTCCACACCTGTCCGAAGATCGCGGTGGCGAGGAAACCGCCGAGCGCACCGAACAGCATTCCAAGAGGGCGGTACAGCAGTTTCATCGGTTCCTCCGGGAAATCGCCCAGATCGCGACGATCAGCGCGATCAGCGCCGCCGCGATGGCCCCAGGGTGGCGGCGCGCCTTCTCGACCTGCTCGGCCACGGGCTCGGGCAGCGAGCCGATCGCGTCGTCGGTCGCGGCGGTCAGGCGCTGGCGCGTCTCCTGCGCCTGCTCCTTCACGCGCCCGGCCGTCTCCTGGGCCTGTTCCTTGACCCGCTCGGCCGTCACCTGCGCCTGCTCCTTGACCCGGCCGGCCGTCTCGTGCGCCTGCTCCTTCACGCGGGCGGGCACGTCGACCTTGTGCGCCAACGCTTCCACCGTCTCGCCCAGCTCACGCCGGGTGCGTTCGACGTCGCGCTGGAGCTGGTCCTTGGGTTCGGTCATCGGTGCGCACTCTCCTTGATCGTCGCGATGTCCTGCTGGACGTTGTCCATCGCCTGCCTGGGAACCGGCGGGGCGGCCTGCTTGACCTGGCCCTTGCCCACGAGCGCGAAGATGCCCGCGAACAGCAGAAGGGCGGCCGCGACGATCAAAGCGGCCGCCCACGGCGGTACTACGAGTGCCAGCAGCAGGATGAGGCCCGCGACAACGCTGAGCCCGCCCCACCACGCGAACACGCCGGCCGCGCCGAACATCCCGGCGCCGACACCGGCGTGCTTGCCCTTGTCCTTCAACTCCGCGACGGCGAGACGGATCTCATCGCGCGCGAGCCTGCTCACCTGCTCGGACAGCTGGTGAACCAGCTGTGCGGTCGACGTGTCGGTGTTCATGCACGTCAGGTACCCACACGTGTGGGGGACCAATCAGCCCTGCTGGGCCTGGGCCTCCGCGACCTTCGCGTGGACCTCTTCCATGTTCACCTCGCGGGCCTGCTGGATCAGGCCGTCCAGGGCGGGGGCGGGCAGCGCGCCCGGCTGCGAGAACAGCACGACGCCGTCGCGCACGATCATCAGCGTCGGGATCGACCGGATGCCGAACGTGGCCGCGAGCTCCTGCTGCGCCTCGGTGTCGACCTTGCCGAACACGATGTCCTCGTTCTTGTCCGACGCGGCCTCGTAAGTGGGCCCGAACGCGCGGCACGGGCCGCACCACTCGGCCCAGAAGTCGACCAGGACGATGCCGGAGCCGTCGGAGCCACCGACCACCTCGTCGAAGTTCTCCTTGGTCAGCTCGACCGTCGCCATGTTGGTCCTCCTCGTTCGCTGGGGGCACCCCGTCCAACGGAGCAGGCCCCGACGGAATTCCCCGCGTGCGCCCGGTCACGCCTGGTTTCAACTTTTTGTGGACGTCTTCAACTCGACGTTGTACGGTCCCCGCCATGAAGCCGCGCCTGCTCGTGACCTCGCTGCTCGTACTGGGGCTCGCCGCCTGCGGGTCCACGCCTGAGTCCACTCAGACGTCCACTCCGCCGTCGTCCGACCTGTCCACGGTCAAGAAGGACGACGCGCTCGCCGCGCTGCTGCCGCCCGAGATCGCCTCGGCCGGCACGTTGAAGGTCGGGTCGAACATCCAGAACCCGCCGAACAACTTCTACGACCAGGACGGCAAGACCCCGATGGGGTCCGAGGTCGACCTGATCAAGGCGATCGCCGCCAAGCTCGGGCTCAAGGCCGAGCACAGCGACATGGCGTTCAGCTCGCTGATCACGAGCCTCGAGACCGGGCGCGTCGACGTGACGATGGCCGCGATGAACGACACCGCCGAGCGCCAGCAGAAGATCGACTTCGTCGACTACTTCACCTCCGGCATCACGATCATGGTGCAGAAGGGCAACCCGCAGGGCGTCAAGACGGTCGACGACCTGTGCGGCAAGGGCATCGCGGTGAACCTGGGCAGCTCGCAGGAGCAGTTCGGCAAGGAGCAGAGCCAGAAGTGCGTGGCCGCGGGCAAGCCGGAGGTCACGCTCAGCGTCACCGACAGCGACACCGGCAACCAGAACCAGCTGCGCACCGGCCGCGTCGCCGCGATCCTCAACGACCTGCCGACCGCCGTCTACGTCGCGAAGACCGCGGGGGACGGCCAGTACTTCGAGGTCGTGCCGCTCGCGCCGATCAACGGCGGCCCGTACGGCATCGGCGTCGCGAAGAAGAACGCCAAGCTGTCGGAGGCGATCAAGGGCGCGCTGCAGTCCCTGATCGACGACGGCACCTACGACAAGATCGTCACCACCTGGGACATCAAGCAGGGCGCGATCACGAAGGCCACCATCAATGGCAAGTGACACCCGCCTGAACGACGCCGGAGAAGAACTGACGGGGAAAGACCTGGTCGTCGTGCCGCTGCGCCACCCCTGGCGGTGGTTCAGCGGCGCGGTGATCGTGCTGGTGATCGCGGGTCTGGGCTGGGCGATGTCCGAGGCCCAGATCCAGTGGGAGGACGTGCCGGGGTTCTTCACGCACCCCGTGATGCTCGAAGGCCTGCTCAACACCATCGTGCTCGCGCTCGCCGCGCAGGGCGGCGCGATCGTCCTCGGCGTGGTCGTCGCGCTGATGCGGCTGTCGGCCAACCCCGTCGCGCGGTGGTTCGCGGTCGGCTACATCTGGCTGTTCCGCGGCCTGCCGGTGCTGCTGCAGATCCTGATCTGGTTCAACCTCGCGCTGGTGTTCCAGAACATCAGCATCCCCGGTGTGTTCTCCGTGCCCACCAACGTGGTCATGACCGCGTTCGTCGCGGCGCTGCTGGGACTCGGCCTGAACGAGAGCGCCTACATGGCCGAGATCGTCCGCGCCGGCCTGAGCAGCGTCGACGAGGGGCAGACCGAGGCGGCCAAGTCGATCGGGATGACACCGATGACGACACTGCGCCGGGTCGTGCTGCCCCAGGCGATGCGCGTGATCATCCCGCCGACCGGCAACAACTTCATCAACATGATCAAGGGCACCTCGATGGCGTCGGTGATCGCCTTCCTGGAGCTCATCCACGCCGCGAACAACATCTCGTCGCGCAACCTGGAGATCATGGAAACCCTGTTCGCCGCCGCGGCCTGGTACCTCGTGATGGTGTCCCTCGCGTCGGTCGGGCAGCACTACCTGGAGCGTGCTTATGGCCCTCGTTGAGGCGATTGGGGTCCGCAAGTCGTTCGGCCACACCGAGGTCCTCAAGGGCATCGACATGGAGGTCGAGCGCGGCGAGGTCGTCTGCCTGCTCGGCCCCTCGGGCGCCGGCAAGTCGACGTTCCTGCGCTGCGTGAACCACCTGGAGACCATCGACGCCGGCCGCATCTGGGTCGACGGCGTGCCCGTCGGGTTCCGTGCCGCGGGCGGCAAGCTCTACGAGCTGCGCGAACGCGACGCCGCCCACCAGCGGCGGGACGTCGGGATGGTGTTCCAGCGGTTCAACCTCTTCCCGCACCGCACGGCGCTGGAGAACGTCATGGAGGGCCCGGTGCAGGTCCTCGGGCGCGGTCGCGCGGAGGTGCGCGCGGAGGCGCTGGCGTTGCTGGAGAGGGTGGGACTGGCCGAGAAGGCCGGTGCCTATCCGGCCCAGCTGTCGGGCGGTCAGCAGCAACGTGTTGCGATCGCGCGCGCTCTGGCGATGAAGCCCAAGCTGATGCTGTTCGACGAGCCCACGTCCGCGTTGGACCCGGAGCTGGTCGGCGAGGTGCTCGACGTGATGACCTCGCTGGCCCGCGACGGCATGACGATGATCGTGGTCACCCACGAGATCGGCTTCGCCCGCTCGGTCGCCGACCGCGTGGTGTTCCTCGTCGACGGCGCGGTGGTGGAGTCCGGCACACCGACGGACGTGCTGGACAATCCGCAGCAGCCGCGCACGCAACAGTTCCTCGCAAAGGTGCTCTGACTTGATCGACGCCTCGTACCTCGCCCAGTTCCGCGAACCGGAGGGGTATCTCGACTTCGCCCGCTTCGGCCCGCCGTCGCTGCCGGTGGTCACGGCCACCGCCCGCCTGATGGAACAGGCCTCGCTCGCCGGACCGTCCACAGTGGACACGCTGATGCGCGAGGAACAGCGGGTGAAGGCCGCCGTCGCGCGGCTCTGCCGCTCGGACACCGACCACGTCGCGTTGGTGCCGAACACGTCGATCGGCCTGTTCCAGGCGGCCTTCGGGCTGTCCGGGACGGTCATGTACTCGGCGGCGGAGTTCCCGTCCAACACCTACCCGTGGGTGCGGGCGGGCCTCCCGTCGGTCGTTCTCGACGGCCCGGTGCACCCCGCGGCCGTCGCGACCCACCTCACGCCCGAGGTCACCGCCCTGTCGGTGTCCGCTGTGGACTTCCGCACCGGCTACCGCGCGGACCTGGCGGCGTTGCGCGAGGCCGTCGGCGACCGGCTGCTGGTCGTGGACGGCATCCAGGGCTTCGGCGTGGTCGACGAACCGTGGGAGGCCGCCGACGTGCTGGTGGTCGGCGGCCAGAAGTGGCTGCGGGCGGGGTGGAGCACCGGTTTCGTCGTGCTGTCCGACCGCGCCCTGGAACGCCTGTCGCCGGTGCTGTCGGGCTGGACGGGCGCCGTGGACGCCGGCCTGTTCGACGACTCGGTCCACGACGCCGCCCCGGACGCCGCCTCCTGGAACATCACCAACCTCTCGCCGGTCGTGTCGGGCGCCTTCGCGGAAGCGCTGGAACTCGTCGAACTGGCCGGGGTCTCCTCGCTTGACTCGGCGGTGGCCGAGATCGTCGCGGAGGTCGAGGAGATCGTCCTGGCGAGCGGCGGCAAGATCGTCTCCGCGCGCGAACGCCGCGCCGGAATCCTGGCTTTCACCATGCCCGAGGCCGCCTCGGTGGTCGGCGAGGCGTTGAACGCCTTCGGCATCACCGCCACGGTCCGCCCGGAGCACGTCCGCCTGTCACCACACGCCACCACCTCGCGCGGAACGCTGGAGCGGCTGCGCGCAGCCCTGAAGTCGCTGTCCGGCACGGCCTCCTCGCCGATCCCGGCGGCGCTGTCGGCGTTGGTGCCGACCATCGACAGCCTCGCCTCGGCCCTGGGCCCGGACACCGAGGTCGTCGTGCACGACCTGACCAGGCTGCCGAACTCGATCATCGCGATCGCCGGTTCGCTCACCGGCCGCAAGGTGGGCGGCCCGATGACCGACCTGCTGCTGGGCCTGGTCCGGCGCGGCACGACCACGGACATGCCCGGCTACGAGACCTACGCGCCGGACGGGCGCGCGATCTGGTCGTCGACGACGTTCGTGCGCGATGCGGCGGGCGTCGCCGTGGGGTGCCTGTGCGTCAACAAACTCGCCGCGCATGAAGCTTCCGGTCCGGTGGAGTCGTTTCCGCAGGACGTGGACACGCTTCAGCGGGTGCTCGTGGAAAAGGCGATCGCCGACGTGGGCGTGCCGGTCGAGCTGATGAAGAAGGTGCACAAGTCCCAGGTCGTCCGGGTGCTGGACGAGGCCGGGTTCTTCCTCATCCGCGACTCGGTCGACCACCTGGCGGGTGTCCTGGAGGTCACCCGGTACACGATCTACAACTACCTCAACGAGAACCGAGGGACCTGAGCAGGTCCTGCCAGGCGGGGGAGGAGAACGCGAGCACGCCGCCGCTCGCGTTCTTCGAGTCCCTGACCAGTGCGTCGTGGGCCAGCGAGACCTCGACGCACTCGCCGTCCTCGGTGCCGTCGCTGTAGCTGCTCTTACGCCAGGTGCGGTCCTGAGTCATCGTGTCCCTCTCGCGGTCGGCTGACGTACTCCGCCAGCTTGCTCCGCGATTGTTCCGCACTCAAGGCGACCTGATCCAAGCGATCGAAGAGGAGCCTGGTCCGCGCGATGGCGCCGGGGTCCTGGACGAAGACCTTCGCGAGGTTGGTCTCGCTGAAGACGATCGGCCGCGATTTCTCATACTCCCACAGCACGCAGCCCGTGGCTGCGATCGGCGCGTTCGCGGGCACGATCCGGACAGTGTGCGTGTCGAACAGCAGCCGGGCGTACTGATCCTCCATGATCTCGCTGCTCCCCACTTGCAGCTGCAGGGCATGCTCATGGATGTAGAACAAGCAAGTCGGCCGATCGTGTCGGCGAAGGATCGCTTGGCGGTCGGTCCGGAACTGGACGAGAGTGGGGATGCGCTCTTCGGTCACGACTCCGGTCATCCGGTAGAGGCCATCGGCGTACTCCGGAATCTGAACCAAGCCGGGTATCGACTGCGGCGAGTAGCTCGTGATCGTGATGGCGGTGGACTCCGCCATGGTGACCGTGCGGAGATTCCCCGACACCTGAACGAAGTACTCGTCGAAGGCCCGCTCGTAACGGCGCTTGAAGTCGTTCAGGAAGTCGATGTCCTTGCCGCACATGGACAAGTACTGGATGAGGTCGACCTCGCTGGCGCGGGCCTTGCCGTGCTCGATGGTCGAGACCTTGCTCGGGTCCCAGCCCAGCTTCACGGCGAGCTTGTTGCCGCTGAGGCCGGTGCAGGTCTCGCGCAGGCTCCGGAGCTCGTCACCCAGGTCCCTGCTGTACGCGGTGGAGGGAGTCATAGGCCGACGCTATGGGTTGTATTCAATCCAAGCAGCTGCTCGTTCGGGTGAAAACAACCGCGGTGCTCCGTTCGTGTCCCGCTGGAGCCGTGCACCTTTCCTGAAACTTTCCCCTTCCCTCCTCGTCACATCGGCTTTACCGTTCCAGGTGTGAGAGCGCTCTCAAAGGTGAGATGGCGGCGCGGACTGGCCGCCGTAGCGATTGCCCTGTCGTCATTGGCGACGGTCGAGGCCGCGGACGCGGCCGACGACTACACGCAGAACGTGACCGCGATCGACGCGACTCAAGCCCGGATCAACTTCACGCCGACGACCCCTGCCCTCTACGTCGACGTGCACTACCTGATCTCCGGCCAATCGCAGCAGAACTTCCGGATGACCAACAACGCCGGGACCTGGCAGAAGACCGTCGGGTCGCTGTCGGCCGGCACGGTGATCGACTACTGGTTCACCTACGAGAAGTCCGGGCCGCAGTACGACACCCCGCACTTCAGCTACACGCACAACAGCGCGCCGCAACCGGTCGCGACGCCGACTTTCAGCCCGCCTGGCGGCACGTACGCGACGGCCCAGACGGTGACGATCTCCACCGCCACCTCGGGTGCGACGATCCGCTACACGGTCGACGGCTCGACGCCGACCAGCAGTTCTCCCGTCTACAGCGGGCCGATCTCGGTGCCCAGCAACAGGACCGTCAACGCGATCGGGATCAAGTCGGGGCAGCCGAACTCGTCGGTGGGCTCCGCCTCGTACGTGATCGGCACGCCGGTGGCGACGCCGACGTTCAGCCCGCCGGGTGGCGCCTACGCGTCCGCGCAGACCGTGACGATCTCGACGGCGACCTCCGGCGCGACGATCCGGTACACAGTGGACGGCTCGACGCCGACGGCGTCGTCGCCGGTCTACAGCGGGCCGATCTCCGTGTCCAGCAACAGGACCGTCAGCGCGATCGGGATCAAGTCCGGCCTCGCCAACTCGGCTGTGGCCAGCGCGACCTACACGATCGGCACGCAGCAGGGGTGTGTGCAGTCGGACAACCCGAACTTCGGGCCGAACACGCGCATCTTCGACCCGAGCATGTCCGCCACGAGCATCCAGACGCAGCTCGACATCGACTTCAACAACCAGAAGGACACGCTGACCGCGCAGATGGCGCCGCGGCGGGTCGCGCACCTGTTCAAGCCGGGCACCTACAACGGCATCCACGACGACGTCGGCTACTACACGTCCGTCGCGGGCCTCGGCAAGAACCCCGGTGACGTGCTGATCAACGGCGACATCACCGTGGACGCGTTCAACGAGTCCGACAAGGGCGTGGCACTGCAGAACTTCTGGCGCTCCGCCGAGAACATGGCCGTCAACCCGGCCAGCGGCACGAACCGCTGGGCTGTGGCCCAGGCGGCGCCGTTCCGCCGCATGGACGTCCGCGGCAACCTGGCGCTCTACCCGGCGAGCTACGGGTTCGCGTCCGGTGGTTACACGGCCGACACCCGCGTGTCCGGCCAGACGGCGTCGGTCTCGCAGCAGCAGTGGTACACGCGCGACACCAACTACGGCAGCTGGAACGGCGGCGTGTGGAACATGGTGTTCTCCGGAACGCCGGGCGCACCCGCGACCACGTTCCCGAACCCGCCGTCGACGAACCTCGCGACGACGCCGATCTCGCGCGACGTGCCCTACCTCTACCTCGACGGCAACCAGTACAGGGTGTTCCTGCCCTCCCTGCGCACCAACGCCTCCGGTGCGTCGTGGATCAACGGCGGCACGCCCGGCACCTCGTTGCCGATGAGCCAGTTCTACGTCGTGAAGTCCGGCGACACCGCCGCGACCATCAACGCGGCGCTGGGCCAGGGCTGCAACCTGTTCTTCACGCCCGGCATCTACAACGTCAACCAGACGATCAACATCACGCGGCCCAACACCGTCGTGCTGGGCATCGGCTACGCGACGATCGTGCCGCAGAACGGCGTCACCGCCATGCAGGTCGCGGACGTCGACGGCGTGCGGATCAAGGGCATCCTGTTCGACGCGGGCACGACCCTGTCGAACTCGCTGCTGACCGTCGGCCCGGCGGGTTCGTCGGCGTCGCACGCGTCCAACCCGACCACCCTGCAGGACGTGTTCTTCCGCGTCGGCGGGGCGATCGCGGGCAAGGCGACGAACAGCCTCGTCGTCAACAGCCACAACACGATCATCGACCACAGCTGGATCTGGCGGGCCGACCACGGCAACGCCGGCACCTGGGGCTGGGACGAGGCCATCGGTGACACCGGCCTGGTCGTGAACGGCAACGACGTGCTGGCCACCGGCCTGTTCGTCGAGCACTACCAGAAGTACCAGACCATCTGGAACGGCGAGCGCGGGCGGACCATCTTCTACCAGAACGAGATGCCGTACGACGTGCCGAACCAGGCGATCTGGAACAGGCCGAACGGGCAGGCCGGGTACGCGGCCTACAAGGTCGGCGACAACGTCACCACGCACGAGGCGTGGGGGCTCGGCAGCTACTGCTTCTTCAACGTCAACCCGTCCGTGCGGGCCGAGAACGCGTTCGAGGTGCCCAACCGCCCCGGCGTGAGGATGCACAACCTGCTGACCGTGTCGCTCAACTACCAGGGCACGATCACCCACGTGATCAACAACGTGGGTGGGGTGACACCACCGGGCACGGTGCCGGTGAACGTCGTCAGCTACCCGTAGTCACACCTCGACATGCGGCCCGTCACCTCAGGTGGCGGGCCGTATTCGTGATCGAGCGGCATCGGCCGCCATCCAGCCGATTTCGTGTCGGGCACGCGTCATTGCGATGATGCGTGCCATGTCGATCGACCGGGGTGCCGAGTTCGCCGAGTTCTGGACCGAACGGCACCTGTGCACGTTGTCCACCGTCCGTCCCGACGGGACTCCGCACGTGGTGCCCGTCGGCGTCACGCTCGACGCCGAGAACGGCATCGCGCGGGTCATCACCTCCGGCGCGTCGTGGAAGGTCAAGCACGTCCGCAAGGCCGGGTACGCCGCTGTGTGCCAGGTGGACGGTCGGCGCTGGTCCACGCTGGAGGGTCCGGCCGTCGTGCGCGACGACGTGGAATCCGTGCGGGAGGCCGAGCGGCGGTACGCGGTGCGCTACCGGCAGCCGCGGGTCAACCCGGCGCGGGTCGTGATCGAGATCCAGGTGAAGCGTGTCACCGGCACCGTCTGACGTCGTGGTCGTCGGCATCGGGGCCGACGGGTGGGACGGGCTTTCCCCCGCCGCCCAGCAGGCGGTGTCCCGCTCGCGCGTGCTGATGGGCTCGCGCCGTCAGCTCGACCTGGTGCCGGGGGAGTTCGAGCGGGTCGCGTGGCCGTCGCCGCTGGTACCGGCGTTGCCCGAGCTGTTCGAGAAGTACCGCGACGTGTGCGTGCTCGCCTCCGGCGACCCCATGTTCCACGGCATCGGCACGACCCTGGTGCGGCTGCTGGGCGACCGCGTGACGGTGATCCCGCACCCGTCCTCCGTGTCGCTCGCCTGCGCCCGCCTCGGCTGGGCGTTGAACGAGGTCGAGGTCGTGTCGCTGGTGGCCCGATCCGCCGACCTGCTACGCCCCGTGTTGACGCCGGGACAGCGCGTGCTCGTGCTCGGTGGCGACCCGGCAACCGTTGCGGCACTGGCCGGGGACATCACTGTGCTCGAACAGCTAGGTGGGCCCGCCGAGCGGGTTTACCCTTGGTCCGGGCAGGACTCGGACCCGCTGTGCGTGATCGCGGTCGAGTACCGCGGGAGCGCTCTCTCACGGGTCCCCGGACTGCCCGACGACGTGTACGAATCCGATGGCCAGCTGACGAAGCGAGAGGTGCGGGCTATTTCGCTGTCGAGATTGGCGCCGCTGCCCGGGCAGCTGCTGTGGGACGTCGGGGCGGGGTCGGGTTCCATCGCGATCGAGTGGGCGCGAACGCATCCGACGTGCCGGGCGATCGCCGTCGAGCAGTCGGTCGAACGCGCAGAGCGAATCGCCGGTAACGCTGCGTCTCTGGGTGTGCCCGGTGTGGAGGTCCACATCGGACGGGCACCGGAGGCGTTGGAAGGGCTGGAGAAGCCCGACGCGATCTTCATCGGCGGCGGCGTGACGGTGCCCGGTCTGCTTCAGGCCTGCTGGGACGCTTTGGCGGCGGGCGGTCGTCTGGTCGTCAACGCGGTGACGCTGGAGTCCGAGGCCGTGGTCGCCCAGTGGTACGCGAGGCTTGGCGGTGACCTGGTGCGGATCTCGGTGAACCGCGGCTCCGCGGTCGGCAAGTTCACCGGGTGGCGGCCGCACATGCCCGTGACGACGTGGAGCGTGACGAAGTGACCGTGCACTTCATCGGGGCCGGGCCCGGAGCGGCCGACCTGATCACGGTGCGGGGGCGGTCGCTGATCGAGTCGTCGCCGGTGTGCCTGTACGCGGGAGCGCTGGTGCCGGTCGAGCTGCTGGACTTCTGCCCCGCGGGCGCGCGCAAGGTCGACACCGCGTCGCTGACGCTGGACGAGATCGTCGCCGAGCTGGTCGCCGCCTCGGAGCAGGGGCTGGACGTGGCGCGGCTGCACTCCGGGGACCCTTCGGTGTTCAGCGCGATGGCCGAGCAGATGCGCCGGCTGGACGCGCTGGGCATCGCCTACGACGTGACTCCCGGCGTCCCGGCCTTCGCGGCCGCGGCGGCGTCGTTGCAGCGCGAGCTGACCGTGCCCGGGGTCGGGCAGACGGTCATCCTGACGCGCACCTCGCAGCGCGCCACGCCGATGCCCGAGGGCGAGGACCTGGACACGCTGGGCCGCAGTCACGCGACTCTCGTGCTGCACCTCGCCGTGCAGCGGATCTCGGACCTGGTCGCGGAACTGGTGCCGAACTACGGGCTCGACTGCCCGGTCGCGGTGGTCGCCTACGCGTCACGGGAGGACGAGGTCGTGCTGCGGGGAACGCTGGACGACATCGCCGCGCAGGTCGAGGCCGCCGGGATCAAGCGGACCGCGGTGATCATCGTCGGGCGGACGCTCGGCGCCACGCAGTTCCCGGACAGCCACCTGTACTCGGCCACGCGGGTTCGATGATCCTGATCCTCGGCGGCACGGGGGAAGCACGCGCGCTCGCCTCCCGCGTGCCCGCCGTGTCCTCGCTGGCGGGCCGGGTGAGCAATCCCGCCCTCCCCGCCGGCGAGGTCCGGATCGGCGGGTTCGGCGGGGTCGACGGACTCGAGCGGTGGTTGCGGGACAACGACGTCCACGCCGTGGTCGACGCGACCCACCCCTTCGCGCGGCAGATCACCGCGAACGCCTTCGAGGCCTGCTCACGGGTGGGTGTGCCGTTCCTGATCCTGCGGCGGCCGGGCTTCACCCCGCAGCCCGGATGGCGGTGGGTGGACAGCGTTGCCGACGCCGCGCGGGACCTGCCGGGGGAGAGGGTGTTCCTGACGACCGGGCGGCAGGACCTCGCGGAGTTCGCCGGGTGCCCGCAGTGGTTCCTGGCCCGGATGGTCGAGCCTCCGGAGCCGCCGATGCCACACCGCATCGAGGTGCTGCTCTCGCGCGGTCCGTTCACCGTGGACGGTGAGCTGGAGCTGATGCGCTCGCACGAGATCGACGTGCTCGTCACCAAGGACAGCGGCGGCTCGATGACGTCGGCCAAGCTCGAAGCCGCTCGTCGGCTCGGCGTGCCGGTCGTGATCGTGCGCCGGCCACCGCTCCCACCCGCGGAGACGGTGGCCGACGTCGACGCCGCCGTCAGCTGGTTGGGTACCGCCGGGGCGTGAAGACGACGCCCTGGGGCGTCACGACCGTCTGCGACGAGCCGATGATCAGCAGGCAGCGCATGTCGATCGTCGCCGGGTCGAGGGCGCCCAGCGTGAGGACGCGGATCTCCTCCTCCGGCCCGCCGACGTCACGTCCGACGACGATCGGGGTGTCCTGGCCGCGGTGCTTGAGCAGCAGGTCGCGCATGTCCGCCACCTGGTGCGTGCGGGCCTTGGACGCCGGGTTGTAGATCGCGATGACCAGGTCGGCCTTGGCCGTGGCCTCAAGGCGTTCGGCGATCACATCCCACGGCTTGAGCCTGTCGCTCAACGAGATCACCGCGTAGTCGTGGCCGAGCGGTGCGCCCGCCTTGGCCGCGACGGCGTTCGCCGCCGTGACGCCCGGGAGGACGCGGACCGGCACGTCCGCGGACTCCGCGGCGACCTCCAGCACGGCGGTGGCCATCGCGAACACGCCCGGATCGCCCGACGACACGACGGCGACCCGTGAGCCCTTCCTCGCCAGGTCCAGGGCGAACGCCGCGCGCTCGGACTCGACCTGGTTGTGCGAGGAGTGCCGCTTCTGGCCGGGACGCTCGGGAACCCGGTCGAGGTAGGTGCTGTAGCCGACCAGTTCGTCGGCGGCTTCGAGCTCCTGGCGTGCTTCGGGCGTGAGCCACGTGCGAGCTCCCGGCCCGAGGCCGATGACGACGACCTCGCCCTTCGGCTTCGCCGGCCGGGACTGGCTCGGCAGCACGGCGATGGAGAAGTACGGCACGGTCGCCGGGTCGACGTCGGCCAGCGGCGCCATCTTCTGACGGCTGCTGGTGGCGCGCTCGACGTACCAGGCGCCGTCGAGCCGGCCTGCCTTCTCCAGCGCCTCGCGGACGTTGCCGAAAGTGCGGCCGAGCTTGAGGATCGCGGCGCAGTCGGTGTCGGCGAGGCGGGCCGCGAGCTCGTCGGGCGGCAGCGTGCCGGGCAGGATCGTGAGCACCTCGTCGCGTTCCACCAGCGGGGTGCCGAGGACCGCGGACGCGCCGCTCACCGACGTCACGCCCGGGACGACCTCCCACTCGTAGCGGTCGGCGAGCCGCTTGTGCATGTGCATGTAGGAGCCGTAGAAGAACGGGTCTCCCGCCGCCAGCACGACGACGTTCCGCCCGGCGTCGAGGTGCGCGGCCAGCTTGCCCGCGGCCTCCTCGTAGAAGGCGTCGATCTCGCCCTGGTAGTCGTCGGTGTCCTCGGTCGTGACCGGGTAGACGAGCTGTTCCAGGACCTGGCCGTCACGGAAGTAGGGCGCCGCGATGGTCTTCGCGACCGACTTGCCGTGCCGGGCGCTGTGGAACGCCACCACGTCGGCCTCGCTGATCAGTCGCGCGGCCTTGACCGTCACGAGTTCCGGGTCGCCCGGACCCAGGCCGACGCCGTAGAGCTTGCCCGTCATTCCTCTTCGCTCGCAATCGCGTTGATAGCCGCCGCCGTCATGGCACTGCCGCCGCGCCGGCCGCGCACCACGAGGTGCTCCAGATCCGTTGCGGCCAAAGCTTCCTTGGACTCCGCCGCCCCGATGAACCCGACCGGGATGCCCAGGACCGCGGCGGGGCGCGGTGCTCCGGCGGCGATCAGGTCGAGGAGGTGGAACAACGCGGTGGGGGCGTTGCCGATCGCGATCACCGCGCCGTCGAACCGGTCCGCGAGCAGCTCCAGGGCGGCGGCGCTGCGGGTGTTGCCGATCTCCTGGGCCCGCGCGGGAGTGCGCGGGTCCTGGAGGTAGCAGAGGACCTCGTTGTCCTTCGGCAGGCGGCGGCGGGTCACGCCGGACGCGACCATGTTGGCGTCGCACAGGATCGGGGCACCGTTGTGCAGTGCCTCGCGCGCGTCCCGCACGACGTTCGGCGAGAACGCGACGTCGTCCGGCAGGTCGGTCATGCCGCACGCGTGGATCATGCGGACGACGACTTTCGCGACGTCACCGGGGAACCTGGTGAGGTCCGACTCCGCGCGGATGGTGGCGAAGGACTGGCGGTAGATCTCCGCCCCGTCCTTGATGTACTGCGTCACCTGATCTCCTCGTAGCCGTCGCCGGTCGCGACGAACTCGATCACATCGCCGGCGGGACGACCGCACCGGCGGGCACAGCCGGACCAGTGCACCGCGCCGGGCTTGTCGGACCTGGTCCCTAGAATTGAAATTGGGGGTACCCGGCCCGGCACGTGTGTGTGGTGCGAGGCATCGGTCTGTGCGGGCGCATCGACCCAAGCGTGCACATCGGCCCGTACGTCGGAGAGCGACTTCGCGCAGCCGGGGCGGCCGGTGCAGGCGCTGACGCCGTGCCAGGGGGAGGCGGGGTCGGTGATCAGACCGGTCACGTCGGTACCGGCGGGCACGACCAGGCTGCGCCACGGGGTCAGCCGGAACGCGGCGCCGGGGAGCTGTGAGGCGTCCAGCCGGCCCAGCGGAACGCCCGGGGTCAACGGTGAAGGTGCGACAGGAGTCACAGCCGGGGTGAGGCGAGGGGCGTCGGTGGTGCCGAAGTGAGCGGTGATCTTTCGCACACCGTCGTCCACTTCGGACAGGCGCCAGGCGGGCCCGCGCAGCGACTGGAACAGACGGGCGGCGGTCACGACGGCGTCGACGGGGTCGGACACGCGGACACCTGTATCGGTACCGGCGAGCAGGAGCACGTCGCCGACCAGGCCGATGTCACCGCCCAGCCCGCTCACCGAAGCGCCGACCGTGACGAGGAAACGCCCTGGTAGCGAGGCCAGCACCGGGTCCGCGCACAGGGCCGCGTCCAGCGCGTCGACCAGGGCCTGGTTGTCGTCCAGGGGCGCCGCGACGATGTTGCGGATGCGCTCGTGCGACCAGGAGGGCAGCAGGCCCGCCGCACGCATCCGCTCACCCAGCTCGACGCCGTCCGCGAGCCCCCTGATCTGGAGGTTCGCCCGCGAGGTCAGCTCGATGGAACCGTTGCCCAGTTCGGCGGCGGCAAGGCGGACGGCATCCCACTGAGCAGCGGAAAGAGTGCCTCCCGGTACCCGGATGCGCGCCAGCCCGCCGTCGGCCGCGGCGTGCAGCTCGACGGCGCCGGGGCAGGCGTCCGGGTGACTACGCATAGGTCGGACTGTAACCCGCCGGTTAGGGTGAGCCCGAACGACGAAGCGCAGGAGGAAGCCGGTGCGAATCCGGCGCGGTCCCGCCACTGTGACCAGCGAACACCGCTGGGAGTCAGGAACTCCGCTTCGCCGTCACCCGCACTTTGGGGCGAGGACCCCACGAGGGATGGAGCCTGCGTGATCCTGCTGCTGTCGACCTCCGACACCGACCTGCTGTCGGCGCGTGCGAGCGGAGCCGAGTACCGGCTCGGCAACCCCGCCCGGCTCACCGTCGACGACCTGCCCGCGCTGGTGGACGGCGTCGACCTCGTCCTCGTGCGCATCCTCGGCGGCCGCCGGATGTGGGAGGAGGGCCTCGACTGGCTGCTGGCCGGCGGGCTGCCCGTCGTGGTGCTCGGCGGTGAGCAGCAGCCCGACGCGGCGCTGATGGAGCTGTCGACGGTGCCCGGTGGTGTGTGCGCCGAGGCGCACCTGTACCTCGCCCACGGCGGTCCGGCGAACCTCACCGAGCTGCACAAGTTCCTGTCCGACACCGTGCTGCTGACCGGCCACGGCTTCGAGGCCCCCGCCGCCACGCCCTCGTGGGGCGTGCTGGAACGGGAGACCCGGCCGGAGGAGGGCCCGACGGTCGCGGTGCTCTACTACCGCGCGCACCACGTCGCCGGGAACACGGCGTTCGTGCACGCCCTGTGCGACGCGATCGAGGCCAAGGGCGGCAGGCCGCTGCCGGTCTACTGCTCCTCGCTGCGCACCGCCGAACCCGAGCTGCTCGACACGCTGCGCCAGGCCGACGCGCTGGTCGTGACGGTGCTCGCGGCCGGCGGCACGAACCCCGCCAAGGCGTCCGCCGGTGGCGACGACGACGCGTGGGACGTCGGTGCGCTGGCCGAGCTCGACGTGCCGATCCTGCAGGGCCTGTGCCTCACGTCGAGCCGCGAGTCGTGGGACTCCAACGACGACGGACTGTCTCCTTTGGACACCGCGACCCAGGTCGCGATCCCCGAGTTCGACGGCCGGATCATCACGGTTCCGTTCTCCTTCAAGGAGATCGACTCCGACGGCCTCACGGTCTACGTCGCCGACCCGGAACGCGCGCTGCGCGTCGCGGGCATCGCGGTCCGGCACGGCCGCCTGCGCCACATCCCGGTCGCCGACCGCAAGGTCGTCGTGATGCTGTCGGCGTACCCGACGAAGCACTCCCGCATCGGCAACGCGGTCGGGCTCGACACGCCCGCGTCGACCGTCCGGCTGCTCAAGGCCATGCAGGAGCACGGTTACGACATCGGTGACGAGCTGCCGGGCGTGCAGGAGCTCGACGGCGACAAGCTGATCCACGCGCTGATCGCCGCCGGCGGCCAGGACGCGGACTGGCTGACGCAGGAGCAGTTCGAGAGCAACCCGATCCGCATCGCCGCGGCCGACTACCGCGAGTTCCACGAGACGCTGCCCGAGGAGTTCCGCGAGTCGATGCGCGAGCACTGGGGCGAGGCGCCGGGCTCGTTGTTCGTCGACTTCTCGAAGTCGAAGGACGGCGAGATCGTGCTGGCCGCGCTGCGGTCCGGCAACGTCGCGGTGATCGTCCAGCCGCCGCGCGGGTTCGGCGAGAACCCGATCGCGATCTACCACGACCCGGACCTGCCGCCGTCGCACCACTACCTCGCGGCGTACCGGTGGATCGAGTCGAACTTCGGCGCCGACGCCGTCGTGCACGTCGGCAAGCACGGCAACCTGGAGTGGTTGCCGGGCAAGACGGTCGGCATGTCGGCGTCCTGCGGCACGGACGCGGCGCTCGGCGACCTGCCGCTGATCTACCCGTTCCTCGTCAACGACCCCGGCGAGGGCACGCAGGCCAAGCGGCGCGCGCACGCCACGCTGGTCGACCACCTCGTGCCGCCGATGGCCCGAGCCGACAGCTACGGCGACATCGCGCGCCTGGAGCAGTTGCTGGACGAGTACGGGAACATCTCCGCGATGGACCCGGCCAAGGTGCCGGCGATCCGCGCGCAGATCTGGACGCTGATCAAGGCCGCGAAGCTCGACCACGACCTGGGGCTCGAAGACCGGCCCCACGACGCGGAGTTCGACGAGTTCATCCTGCACGTCGACGGCTGGCTGTGCGAGGTCAAGGACGTCCAGATCCGCGACGGCCTGCACGTCCTCGGCGAGGCGCCGACCGGCAGCGTCCGCGTGAACCTCGTGCTGGCGATGCTGCAGGCACGGCAGATGTGGGGCGGTCAGGTCGCCGCGCTGCCCGGTCTGCGCGAGGCCCTCGGGCTCACGACCACGGGCCGCGAGGACGTCGACGCCGTGGAGGAACAGGCGCGCGCACTAGTCCAGGCGATGGAGGACGCGCGCTGGGACCGTTCCGCCGCGGCGGGTCTGCACGAGTCCGAGGACGTGCGGAGGATCCTGGAGTTCGCGGCCGACGAGGTCGTGCCCCGGCTCGCGCGCACCACGGACGAGATGACGAACGTCCTGCACGCGCTGGACGGCGGCTACGTCCCGGCCGGCCCGTCCGGCTCCCCGTTGCGCGGCCTGGTGAACGTGCTGCCGACCGGCCGCAACTTCTACTCGGTCGACCCGAAGGCCATCCCGTCGCGCCTGGCGTGGGAGACCGGCCAGGCGATGGCCGACTCGCTGCTGGAGCGCTACCGCTCCGAGAACGACGGCGAGTGGCCGCCGTCGGTCGGCCTGTCGGTCTGGGGCACGTCCGCGATGCGCACCGCCGGTGACGACATCGCCGAGGTGTACTCGCTGCTCGGCGTCCGGCCGGTGTGGGACGACCAGTCCCGCCGCGTCACCGGCCTCGAAGTGGTCCCGCTGGAGGAGCTGGGGCGGCCGCGCGTCGACGTGACGGTCCGGATCTCCGGCTTCTTCCGCGATGCCTTCCCGCACGTCGTGTCCATGCTGGACGACGCCGTGCAGCTGGTGGCCGCGCTGGACGAGCCCGCGGAGCACAACTTCGTGCGGGCGCACATGCTCAAGGACCTGGAGGAGCACGGCGACCAGCGCCGCGCCACGCTGCGCGTCTTCGGTTCCAAGCCGGGCGCGTACGGCGCGGGCGTGCTGCCGCTGATCGACAGCCGCAACTGGCGCGACTCGTCCGACATCGCCGAGGTCTACGCGGTGTGGGGCGGCTACGCGTACGGCCGCGGCGTCGACGGTGTGGCGGCACGGGCGGACATGGAGTCGGCGTACCGGCGGATCGTGGTGGCGGCCAAGAACATCGACACCCGCGAGCACGACATCGCCGACTCGGACGACTACTTCCAGTACCACGGCGGCATGGTCACGATGGTGAAGGCGTTGACGGGCAAGGCACCCGCCGCGTACGTCGGTGACAGCACGCGTCCCGAGGCCGTCCGCACGCGCACGCTGACCGAGGAGACCTCGCGGATCTTCCGCGCCCGCGTGGTGAACCCGCGCTGGATCGGCGCGATGCGCAACCACGGGTACAAGGGTGCGTTCGAGCTGCAGGCGACGGTCGAGTACCTGTTCGGCTACGACGCCACGACCGGCGTCGTCGCGGACTGGATGTACGAGAAGCTGACCGAGAGCTACGTGCTCGACCCGGAGACCCGGAAGTTCCTGCAGACGTCGAACCCGTGGGCGTTGCACGGTATCGCCGAGCGTCTGCTGGAGGCGGCCGAGCGCAAGATGTGGGAGCACCCGGAGGAGTCCACTTTGGACGCGCTGCGGGCGGCCTACCTGGAGACCGAGGGCGACCTCGAGGACGGCGCCTGATCGATCCGGACGCAGCAGTGACCCGGTGACGGGTCGAGGCGGGCGGACGCACCGCTCGCCTCGATCCCGTCCAGCAGCCCGCTGACCAGGCAGAGGTTCATGCCGCACACCAGCTGCGTGTGCCGGTGCGCCAGGCTGTGGAACGGGCAGTTGCCCAGCAGGATCGTCCCGTCGGCCTCTCGCGGTTCGAAACCGAAGTCCGCCAACGTCTCGGTCACGCCGCCCGAGGCCTGCGCCGCCAGGTCCGCTCCCCACTCGTAGGCGCGGCGGTGGAGGATCTCGCGGGCCGGTTCGCCCGTGCTCTCGGCCTCCACCAGCGCGTCCGTGAGCAGATGGCTCGCGGCCTCGTAGCGGCGGTCGGGCAGCGACACCTCGATCTGCTCCTTCGAACGCCGGTAGAGCTTCGCCGGGCGACCGGCCCCGGGCCCGCTGCGGCCGGTCCGCCGCTGGTGCACCACTGTGAGAAGGCCCATGTCGACCAGCTTGTCGAGGTGGAACGCAGCCGTCGTCCGAGGCAGCTCGACCGCCTGCGCCGCCTCGTCCTTGCTGATGGGAGCGGTTTGGCGCACCACGAAGTCGTAGAGCCTGCGGCGGTTCGGTTCGTCGAGGGCCGCTACGGCGGCGACGGGGTCGGCCATCTCTAAAAACTACTCCTGTTGACTAAATTCGGCCAGCGACTCTACCGTGGCGGCATGGACGTCGAAGCGGCACAGCAGGCGGTCGCGGACCTGCTCAAGGCGCTGGGCAAGGACCCGTACTCGGTGCATCTCGCCGACACCCCGCGCCGCGTCGCCGAGGCCTACGCGGAGATGCTGACGCCGCGCGCCTTCACCATGACGACGTTCCCCAACGACGAGGGCTACGACGAGCTCGTGCTGGCGCGCAGCATCCCCGTGCAGTCGTTGTGCGAGCACCACATGCTGCCGTTCCACGGTGTCGCGCACGTCGGATACCTGCCGGGGGAACGGATCCTGGGCCTGTCGAAGCTCGCGCGCGTCGTGGAGATGTTCGCGCGCGACCTCCAGGTGCAGGAACGGCTCACCAAGCAGGTCGCCGACTGGCTGCAGGACCAGTTGCGGCCCTTGGGCGTCGGTGTCGTGATCGAGGCCGAACACCAGTGCATGGCGCTCAGGGGCGTGCGGGTCAGCGGGTCCCGCACGGTCACGTCGGCGTTGAAGGGCGTGCTGCGGGAGGATCCCGCGTCACGTCAGGAGTTCTTCACCCTCGTTCACGCGGCCTGAACGGGCCCGAACACGTAGGAGCCCGCGGCGGCGGCGTTGTCGCCCGCCCAGAACTCGGCCCACAGCGCGGCGAACTCGGCCCGCGACAACCTGCCGTCACCGTCGGAGTCCAGCAGGGCGAAGTCTGTCGCGGCCTCGCGCCCGAGCCAGGCCTCGACCATCACCCGGTACTCGGCCTCGGACACGTAGTCGTCGCCGTCCGCGTCCACGGCACCGAACATCGCGTTCGCCGTCCCGAGAACCGGCTCGATGTTGTCCGGCAGCACGTCGACGACGTTCAGCACGTCGTCCAGCGTGACCCTGTCCGCGCCGCCCGCGGCGGCCTGCAGGGTCGTCCACCAGCTCAGCATCACCTGCGACAGCAACCTGTCGTCGCTGCCGCGCAGGCCGGCCCAGCGCGCGGCGAGGAGCCGGAAGTCCTCCTCCGTCAGGTATCCGTCACCGGTGACGTCCAGGGCCCCGAAGACCAGAACCACCTTGCTGCGCTGAAAGTCGCTCGCCATGCGCAGGACGATAGGCCGAATGCCGCAACCGCAACCATAGGCCGAACGGGTCCGAACCAGTGCCGTGGTGTGAAATCTCGGCGTGCCATTTCACGCTCAGCAGGACACCTCGCGGCACCGCCCCCACGCCCCCATACATCCAGTACGAGGACGTGGGGGCGGCACCACGATGCGCCCGTCTGACCGCGAAATGGCCGGCGAGATCTCACACCACGGCACTAGTCCACGAACAGGGCATCGGCGAGCTGCAAACGGCCGGACACCCCCAACTTGCGGTAGATCCCCGAGAGCGCGCCCTCGACCGCGGAAGGGGCCATGAGCAGCGTCGATGCGATCTCGTCGTCCGAACGGCCCCGTGCCGCCAGCTCGGCGACCTGGTGCTCCGTCGGGGTGAGCGCGGTCGGCCCGGTCTGCCGCATCCGCCGAGGTCCGGCGCTCGTCGCCACCAGTTCGGAGTACGCCCGTGCGGCCATCGCGGCCGAGCCGCACTTCTGCGCCAGGTCGACGGCGTCGCGCAGGCACGTCCGCGCGAACGCCGTGTCGCCCTGGCGCCGCACCACGACGCCGAGGTCCACCAGCGCGCGTGCCAGTTCCAGGCGGCCGGGGGAGGCGCGCAGCACCCGCACGGCCTCCTCCAGCAACGTCCGCCCGGCGGCCCCCGCGGTCACCCTGCCCTCCGCGCGCAACGCCATGCCCAGCGCTCTCGGGGCGCCCCAGACGCGCGCCAGCGCCACCTCTTCCTGGGCCAGTTCGCGCGCCCGTTCGCCGTCGCCCATCGCCGCGCAGGCCAGGGCCGCTCCCGAACGCCACGACAGCGCCGCCGGGTTGCGGTACGGCCACGCGGCGCAGTGCCGTCCGGCGGCCAGGAACGCTTCCAGGGCATCGCGATCGTCGCCTCGCGCGGTCAGCACGCGGCCGCGCACGGTCAGCACGCCGCCGAACGACCACGTGCGCCGCGCCTCGTCCGTCGAGGCCTCGGCGATCACCGCGGCGGCCTCGTCGAGACGGCCCTCCTCGAGAAGGATGTCGGCGAGCAGCGCGGCGTGCCAGGTGGAGACGGCGTGCCAGCGCCGGTCCTGCCTCAGGTGGTCGGCCGCCACCTCCAGGTCCGCGCGGGCGGAGGTGAGATCTCCCTTGCGGCGCTGGACGTTCGCGCGCATCACGTTCGTCAGCGCGCGCAGCGCCGGTGCCTGCGCCCGGTCCACCTCGTCGAGCACGGCCAGCGCCTCGTCCAGCGAGTCGGCCAGGTTCAGCGTCATCGCGGACGCGAGCGAGGCGAGGACCCCGTCGGGTGAGACGAGCCCGACCGCCTCGGTGGCGCTGATGTCCCCGACCATCACGCGGTGCAGCACCCCGGCGGGGGTGTCGAGCGAGACGGCCGGCGGCACGGCCTCCTGCCACACCAGCCCGTGCACCACCAGATGTGCCTGTGCGACAGCGGACTCGCGCGACAGGATCGCCGGGATCTCGGCCGGGTTCCCCTCGGCGTGCAGGGCGTAGGACAGCGCGATCGCGGACTCGGCGTCGTCCACATCGGACTGCAGCGCCTCGCGCAACCGGGCCGTCGCCCCGGGCAGGTTGCCGACCAGTTCGGCGATCCCCAGCAGCCGCAACGCCCGTGCCGGGTTCGCCACCGGCTCGCGCAACGCCCGCCACAGCAACCGCGCCGCACCGGCCGTGTCGCCGTGGTTCACCGCCTCCTGCGCGGCGCGGTCGAGCACCTCGCCCGCCCACGGTTCCAGGCCCGGCGAGGTCTCCAGCAGCTGATCGGCCACCGCGCGGTCGGAGGCGCCGTGCGACCGCAACGACCGTGCGGCCCGCAGGTGCAGTTCGGCCCGTGCCGCGGCGGGCACGTCGCCGAGCACCGCGGGCCCGGCCACGCCGAGCAGCTCGACGGCGCGGACGGCCTCGGCCAGCTCCACGGGGCTCAACCGCGTCAGTTCGGCCAGCACACCGGGGTGCGGGGACGGCCCGAGCACGGCCAGGCAGTGCGCCGCGGTCACCACGGACGCGGAACGGCGGCGCAGCCGGGCCGCCATGATCTCGCCGGACACCTCGGCGCCGTGCCGGGCCACCCGCCAGGCGGCCTCGGCCGTCGGCGGCACCTCGTCCTCCACCAGGGCCCTGACGAGCCGGGTCACCGCCAGCGGGTTGCCGCCGGTCGCGTCGAAGCAGGCGGCCGTGAACTCGGGCGCGGCCTCGCCCAGTGCCGCCGAGACGAGCCGGCCGGTCTCGGCGGAGGTGAGGTTGTCCAGCGTCACCCGCTGGCACGAAGCCATGATCTCGCCGAACGAGGGGTCGTCGCACCGCTCGCCCAGGCCGACGGCCAGCACCACGGCGATGCGCAGCCGCCGCACCCTCAACGCCAGGTAGGCGAGCCAGCGCAGGGAAGCGGCGTCGGCCCACTGGGCGTCGTCCACGACGACGAGCAGGTCGCCGCGCGCGGCCAGCGCCGCGGCCAGCCGGTAGACGCCGTGCAGCACGGGGAAGTCGGCCGTCATCGCGGTGAGCTGCAGCGCGCCGCTCGCCTCCGCGGGCACGAGGCCGGGGTCGACCTGGTCGAACAGCTGGGCCACGATCCCGAAGGGAAGATCGCTCTCCAACGCGCTTCCGCGCGCTCGCACGACCTGCTTGCCGGACGCCTCCCAGCGCGCGGCGAGGTCGTCCAGGGCCGCCGTCTTCCCCGTGCCGGGTGCGCCTTCCACCACCGTGGTCGTGCCCGGCGCCGCCTGATCGCTGATTCCGGCGCACCACACTTTCAGCCGGTTTTCCAAGATCTCTCCACAATCCGCCGCTGAAAGCTCAGCGGAATTGATGCTAGGAGAAAGCGCTCCACTTGCCCAGGTAAAGCTTCCTGAGCTATGGGCGTCTCAACACGATGGCGGCCCGTATGATCCCGCGGGCTACTACTCGAATGGGTAGCGTGAAGACCGGCGACTGCGCTTCGAGGTCGTCCCGACGGCGTAGGGGGGCCGCTCGGGGCTGGTCGCGATGCTGGTCGTTGTGGTATTGCAGCGCTTGTTCTCCGCCGCCGCGGAGCGAAAGGAAGAATGGGTGTCGGGGAATCGGGACGGGATGTTCCGCGGCCGTGAGGGAGAACGGGAGCTCCTGAACGGCGTGCTGGACGCGGGCACCGGCGTGGTGCTGATCGACGGCGCGGCGGGCACCGGCAAGACGCGGTTGCTGGCCGAGGTCGCCGCCGTCGCCGCCGGCCGCGGCTTCGAGGTCGCCACCGCGCAGGACGAGCTCGACCAGCCGTTCCTGTTGGCCCGCCTCGCCGAACGCCAGCTCGGCGGTCCCGCCGTGGTCGTGCTGGACGATCTCCACCTGGCCGAGCCCGGCACCCTGGCCGCACTGCGCGCTCTGCTACCCGCCTCCACCCACGAGAAGGTGGTGTGGCTGCTCGCTCGCCGCCGCGGCGAGGGCGCCGACCGCCTGTTCGGTGCCGCAGCCCAGCGCGGTGCCACCAGGATCGAGCTGCGGCCGCTGGCGGACGACGTGGTCGCGGACCTCGTCGCCGACCTCGCGGGCGGTGACCCGGACCACGACCTGAAAGCGCTTGCTTCCACCGCCCAGGGCAATCCCGCCGCGCTGATCACCCTTTTCGAGGCCCTGCACGAGGACGACCTGCTACTGGTCGGCGCCGGGCGCGCCTCGCTCAGGGCCGACCGGCCGCCGCACCGCACCGAGACGTGGCTGCGCGACCGCATGGGTGCGTTGGGCGGCAAGGCGAGGCACCTCCTGCAGATCGCCGCCGTGCTCGGGCCGCGCTTCGAACCCGGTGACGTCGCGGAGATGCTGGCGTCGAGCACCGCGATCCTGCTGCCCGCCCTGGACGAGGTCATCAGCGCGGGCGTCGTGACGGCCCTGGACGACAGGCTCGCGTTCCGGCACGACCTGCTCTGGCGCCTGGCCGCCGACTCCGTGCCGCCGCCCGTGCGGCGCGCGCTGCACCGCGAGGCCGGCGAGATGCTGCTGGGGCGCGGGGACTCCGCCGTCCTCGCCGCGAAGCACCTGCTGCACGGTGCCCAGCGCGGTGACGCCCGGTCGATCGACGGGCTGGTCGCGGCCGCGAAAGCCGTGCTGTGGAACGCTCCCGAGGCCGCGGCCGAACTCGCGGTGCGCGCGCTCGAACTGACCGACCAAGCGTCTGCTTCGCTGGTCCACCGCACGGTCATGGCGGTGAGAGCGCTCACCGCGGCCGGCCGGCTCACCGCCGCGCAGGCGCTCGCGGAGGAGGCCCTGTCCCGTCAGGTCACCCCGGAGGCCGCCGCCAAGCTCCGGCACTGCGTGGCCACGACGATGCTGCTGAGGGCCCGGCACGCGGAGTCGCTGGCGATCTCCGAGGCGGTGCTGCGCGAACCCGACCTGGCGCCGGACCTCGCGCCCTGGGTGGAGATCACCCGGCTGATGGCGTTGCTCGGCCACGACCGGCAGCGCGCGCGGGAGCTGGCCGAGGCCGTCGTGCGGAGCCGTCAGAGCGGGCCGGACGACGTGCTGGCGACGGCCTTGGCCGTGCTGGCGGCGATCGCGCGCGACACCGGCCGCCCCGGTGCCGCGCTGGAACTGGCCCGCGAGGCCGCGTGGTCGAGCACCTCGCACGACCTCGGCGCCTACCCGCAGCTGCTGCTCGCGACCCTGCTCGCGGGGCTGCGGGAGCTCGCCGACGCCGACACCGTGGTGCGGCGGGTCCGCGTCGGGCCGTCCGCGGTGGTCACCAGGGAGGTCATGACCGCGGCCGTGCAGGCGCGGATCCTGTTGCAGGCGGGACGGATCGAGGAGGCCGCCGCCGAGGCGCGCGCCGCGCTGGCGGTGGCGGAGGAGACCGGGCACGAGACGGTGGTCGCGCCGGCGCTGGCGGTGCTGGCGATGGTCGCGATCCACACCGGCGACCTGCCCGCGGCCGTCGAGCACGTCGAGCGCTGCCGCGACCAGGTCCCGGCCGACGGCGTCCTTTTTTCGCACGCCTACTACCAGTGGACCGACGTGCTCGTCACCTACGTCGGCTCGGGGCTCGAGAAGGCGCTCGCACTGCTCGCCGAGGAGTACCCGGACCTGGTGTCGTCGGGGCTCCTCGCGGAGGAACCCCGTGCCGCCGGGTGGTTCCTGCGCCGGGCGTTGGAGGCGGGGGACGAGCGGCTGGCGCGGGCCGTCGTGGACCACGCGGAACGGCTCGCCCAGGAACATCCGGAGTTCCCGGCGATCAGGGCGGCCGCGGTGCACGCCCGCGGCCTGCTCGACGGCGACGCGAAGTCGCTGGAGCTCGCCGCGCGCGACCACCGGGACCTGTGGGCGCGGGCGAACGCGGCCGAGGACCTCGGCGTGCTGCTCGCGGACTCGCCGGACCGGGCGGAGTCGGTGAAGGCGCTGGAGAGCGCGCTGGAGCTCTACCGGGAGATCGGCGCGTCACGGGACGGCGCGCGGGTCCTCGGCCGGTTGCGCAAGCTCGGCCGGCGTCGCAGGGCCGCTCCGGCGCGCCCGGAGTCCGGGTGGTCGAGCCTGGACGACACCGAACGGGCCATCGCCAACCTGGTCGCGAAGGGTCAGACGAACCGGCAGATCTCCACGCAGCTGTTCATGTCGCCGCACACGGTGAACTTCCACCTGCGCAAGATCTTCCGCAAGCTCGGGATCAGCTCTCGCGTCGAGCTGGTGATGAGGTCGAGGGACGACCAGTAGGCGCCGGCACGGCCCGCTTGGCCTGACGCCGCAGCTGCAGGATCCGGGCGGCGCCGACGACGGCGACCAGCAGCGCGCCGCCGATCGCGCCGAACAGCAGCGCCACGCCCAGGGGCAGGCTGAACTGGCCCCACAGGAAGTGGATGGTGGCGTTGCCGCCGTTCTGCAGGATGAAGATCAGCAGGAAGATCAGCACGACGATCGCCACCAGTACGGCGATCCAGGTGCCGCTGATCCGGGTGGGCCGCAGCTTCTTCGGTGCGGCCACCTGCGCGGGCGGTGCGGCGGTCGGGGGAGCGGCCGGGATGGGTTCCGTGACCGGTGTCTTCGGGGTCTCGTCGCTGGAGGTCGCCACGAGGAGAATTATCGGCGACCAGGCGTGATCCCGCGCGCTGGCGAACGGGTCACAACTTGCGCAACCCGGACAGCACGCGTTCGAGCAGCGCGATGTTCGGCTGGGCGCTCGGCTCGTGCACGGCGACCAGGTTCAGCGTGATCAGGTCGCTCAGCAGCACCCGCGTGACGCCGAGCGGGATCTTCATGAGCGCCGAGATCTCGGCGACCGACCGCGGCTGCAGGCACAGCCGCATCATCGCCGCCTGGTCGTTGGTCGCGCGGTAGAGCCGGTCCTCGTCGGTGGAGAGCAGCGTTTCCAGGCGCAGGTCGTGGCGAGCCGTCGTGCGGCCGCCGGTGCGGGCGTAGGGACGGATGAGCGAGCTGTCCCTCGCGGGGCTGTCGTTCTGCTCTTCTGGCACAGGCCACTCCGGTGGCGGTTCCGGTGGGCGTTGGCGCAACGGTTGCTGACGGGGCAGTTGTTGCGTCTCCGCGCCGGTGAAGTCTTCACTTCCGTCGGCGCGCAGCCGTCTACGGGTCGCCGGGGAGCCGAAACGGGCCCCCGTGTAACCGATTTCCGTCGCTTCCTCGTCGTGCACGTGCTCAAGCTATAACGAAGTCGCCCAAATGTATGTGGATCACGTTGTCTTTTTGTCGGTCAGATCGAATCTGACTTGGATTGCAGTGCCCGACGACGTCGTTTGGGTGCGCACGAGATCCGCCAAACGGTTGACGAGCAACAGACCGCGACCGCCCGGTTCGTTTGCGTGAACAGGCGTCCGGCCAGCGAGAACATCCGTGATGTGGCCGTTGTCGTTGACTTGGCAAACAATACTTCTGCTTTCCGCCCAGACGCGGACGGTGCTCTCGCCGCCGCCGTGCCGCACGCTGTTCGTGGCGAGCTCGGTCACCGCGAGCGTGAAGTCGTCGACCCGATCATGAGCCAGACCCAGCTTGACGGCCTGCTCCCGCGCGAACGCCCGCACCGCCGCCATCGCGCCGGCGCCGACGGACGTGCTCGCCGCGTCGGACGGGATGGTCAACGGCAGTGAGTGGGCGGCGACGACCACCCGCGCGGGGTGGAAGTGGTCGCTCGGGCGGTGGCCGCTCGCGTCGATCACGACGGGGTGGGTCTTCTCGGCGTCGGCCAGGATGTCGTGGGTGAGGGTGGTGGTGCTGTAGGGGCACAGGATGCTCAGGTCGCGTCCGCTGAACGCGTAGTTGACCAGGGCCTCGTGCAGCGTGCACGCCGGGTACTCGACGTCGGTGCGCAGGTCCCACACCGGCTCGCTGATGATGCGGACGGCCCCGCGGTGCCGGTCGGCGAACGCGCGGAGCTCCGGGATGATCCGGCCTGGGTTGCGGCCGGTGTCCGTCATGTCGAGGAACGTCACGAGGTGGGCGAAACCGCTGAGCGCTTCCTGGAGGAGCTGGAGGTTCCTGCCCGGTACCGCCACCGCGACGGGTTCGGCGCTCGCGAGGCCCTCGACCACGAACGGGACTGTCCCGTCGATGTAGGACTCCTCGTCGGAGTAGAACAGCGCCGGATGTGCGAACGTCATGTGCCACCTCTCGTCAACATCCCAGGATGCGCACCCGGCACGTTGCTCAAACCATCATTTCTTGACCCTCACACCGTGTCAGCCCTTACACAGGAGCAGTCATGTTCACCATCGGAGACTTCGCCCATCTGGGGAGGGTGTCGGTGCGGATGCTGCGCCATTACGACGCGGTCGGGCTGCTCCCGCCCGCACGCGTCGACCCGGCCAGCGGCTACCGCTTCTACACCGCCGCCCAGCTGCAACGGCTGAACCGCCTGGTCGCGTTGAAGGACCTCGGTCTGACGCTCGACCAGGTGCGTGTGGTGCTCGACGAAAAGCTTTCCGTCGAGCAGTTGCACGGCATGCTTTCGTTGCGACGGGCCGAGCTGCGGCAGCAGATCCTCGCGGACGAGTCGCGGCTGCGCCGGGTCGAGGCACGTCTCCGCGCCATGGAAAGAGAAGGCGCCATGCCCACCGACGAGATCGTCGTGAAGCCCGTCCCCGCCGTCCGGGTCGCCCGCCTGACCGCCACCGCCGCGTCCTACGAGCCCGAGGACATCGGCCCGGTCATCCAGCCGCTGTACCCGCAGCTCTTCGAACGCCTGGGCCGCGCGGGGGTCACGCCGTCCGGCCACGGGATCGCGACCTACGAGTCCGCCGACGGAGACCAGGTGGTCGTGCGGGCCGGCGTGACCGTGGCCGTGGAACCGTCCGCCGCCTACGACTTCGAGGTCGTCGACCTGCCGGCGCTGGCCGAGGCGGCGACCATCGTGCACCGCGGCGCGATGGACGACGTCGACACCTCGTACCAGGCTGTGGCGGCGTGGATCGAGGCGCACGGGTACAAGCAGAACGGGTTCGCCCGCGAGGTGTACCTGAACTACGGCGAGGGTGACCCGGCGGACTGGATGACCGAGCTGCAGCTGGAGATCACCAGGCCGTAGCGGGCGGCTCGTCCTGGTGGATGCGGCGGTGGAGGGACTCCATGCGCTCGTCCAGCTGGGCCGCGATCATCGCTGTCGACATCAGCTCGCCCACGAAGTCCGCGGGCGGGCTGTCGTCGTACTTGTAGAACAGCTTGTGCTCCAGCGTGGCCCAGAAGTCCATCGCGATCGTCCGCAGCTGCACCTCGACCTTCACGTGCTCGACGCGGTCCGACAGGAACACCGGGATGCGCACGATGAGGTGCAGGCTGCGGTAGCCGTTCGGCTTCGGTGAGGCGATGTAGTCCTTGGTGAGCAGGATCTCCACGTCGTGCTGGCGCGCGAGCATCGCCTTGACCCGGTAGACGTCCGAGACGAACGGGCAGATCACCCGCACGCCCGCGATGTCGTCGAGCCAGTCGCCGATGGAGTCGAGGTCGAGCGGAAAACCCTTGCGCCGCAGCTTCTCCAGGATGCCTTCCGGTTTTTTCACCCGATTGGTGATGTGCTCGATCGGGTCGTGCTGGTGGACCGAGTCGAACTCCTCGCTCAGGATCCGGAGCTTCGTCATGAGCTCCTCGATCGCGAACTTGTAGACGAGCAGCCGCCGTTCGAGGTCGCGCAGCAGGCCCAGGTCGTCGGCGAGGTCGGTCACCACACCAGAGTACTGATCACGCTCGTCAGAACTGCGCGACGGCCTCGGGGGCGTAGCCGTAGAAGCCGGGAAGACCACCTGTGTGGAGGAACACGACCGGCACGTCGCTGCGCGGCGCGATCTCGCGGAACTTCACCGCGGCCTTGCCGGTGTAGACGGGGTCGAGGACCACGCCCTCGGTCTCCGCGAACAGCTTCAGCGCGTTCCACATCTCCGGCGTGGGCACGCCGTAGCCCGGTCCGATCGTGTCGTCGGTGACGGTGACGTGGCCGAGCCGCGGGGCCGGTTCGCCGAGGAGGGCGGCGGCGTCGGTGGCGAGGGCGCGGAGCTCCTGCTCGGCGTCCGCGGCGGTGTGCGAGACGCTCGCGGCGTGGACGGTGCCGCGCCAGCCCAGCAGCTCGGTGCCGAGCGCCACTCCCGCCGCCGTGGCGCCGCTGCCGTCCGGCACGACGATGGTGGCGTTGTCGATGCCGCGCTCGTTCAGCTGCCCGACGAGCTCGGCGGCCGCCGCGACGTACCCCAGCGTCCCGAGCCCGTTCGAGCCGCCCACGGGCAGCGTGACGGCCTTGTCGTGGTTGATCTTCTCGTACGTCCGGACCGTCTCGTCGGCGTCCGCGCAGACGTGCACGTTCGCCCCGAACATGTGGTCCAGCACGATGTTGCCGGACCGCTCGTACGCGGCGCCCGCCATCGGCACCTTGGCCGTCAGCACGAGCTCGCAGCGCAGCCCGAGCTTCGCGCACGCCGCCGCGGTCTGGCGGCCGTGGTTGGTCTGCAGCGCGCCGAACGTGATGATCGTGTCCGCGCCCTGCTCGATCGCCTGGCCGAGCAGGAACTCGAGCTTGCGCAGCTTGTTGCCGCCCGCGCCGAGTCCGTTGACGTCGTCGCGCTTGATCAGGACGGGCGGGGCGCCGAGCGTGTCCGCGAGCCTGGGGGCGTCCTCCAGCGGGGTCGGCCAGGTGCCCAGGGAGACTCGGGGGAACGCGCTCAGATCCATGGGGCGAGTTTAGGGTCTGCGTCGAAGTCCGGTCCGCGACAGCCGGGCCCGAGGCGGCCCCTGCCGCACCACCAGAAACCACCTCAAGCGCGACTCTCGTCGAACCCGACTTCGACACAGACCCTGAGTGCCTCGCGTTCGGAGGGTTCTTCGCCGACACCGTGCAGGACGTGGGCGAGGATCTCGACACCGCGGACCACGCGGGGACCCGGCCGGTTGAAGTAGGCCGGTCCGTCCAGCACCCAGGTCTCGGGCAGCGGCTGATCGGGGAGTTCCCGCAGCGTCCGCTCGGGCGGGAAGCCGCAGGGCATGAGCAGGACCACGTCCGGCTCCGCGTCGTGGACCGCCTGCCAGGTGATCGGCCCGGTGTGCTCGCCCTTCCCGGCGAGGAGCGGGACACCGCCGGCGGCCGCGATCTGCTCCGGGACCCAGTGCCCGGCGGGCCAGCACGGGTCGAGCCACTCGATCGCGGCCACGCGCGGCCGGGCGAGGCCCCTGGTCCGCCGCTCGACGTCGCCGACGCGCTGCCGCAGCGCGGCGATCCTGTCCGCGCTGTCGACGCCGAGCACGTCGCCCACGGTCTTCAGGCAGCCGAGCACCTCGTCCAGCGTGGAAGGCTCGAGGCTCAGCACCGTCGGGCCGGCGTCCATCACCCGGACGGTGCCGGTGACCCTGCGGTAGGAGATCGCGCAGACGTCGCAGAGGTCCTGCGTGAGGATCACGTCCGGCTGGAGGTCGTGCAGCAGGTCCGCGTCCAACCCGTAGAGCGACGACCCGCGGTGGACGGTGGAGTTGATCTCCCTGCTGCTCAGGGCGTCCTGGTCGACGCCGGTGCTCGTGACGACGGGGACGCCGGCCACCTCGGCCGGCCAGTCGCACTCGTGGGTGCGTCCCACCAGGTGTCCGGCCAAGCCCAGCTCGGCGACGATGTCGGTGGCCGCCGGCAGCAGCGAGACGATCCGCATCAGACCTCCCTGCCGAACTCGGCGTACCGCGTGGAACCGCTCTCAAGGGCTTCCAGAGCGAGCGTGAGGCGGCGGTGCAGTGACGGGTAGATGCGCGGCCTCGCCTCGTCCAGCGTCAGGTACAGCACGCCTTCCAGCTCGGGATCGCACGCCGCGGCACCGTCCACGACGCCACCGTCGAACACGAACTGGTGGCAGTCGCGCCAGACCCCGTTGCGCGGCGTCCAGTCGACCACCAGCAGCGGCCCCAGGGCCAGGGACAGGCCGAGCTCCTCCTGGACCTCCCGCAGCGCCGCGGCCTTCGGGGACTCGTCGTCCTCGGTCATGCCGCCGGGGATGTCCAGCACCGCCTTGTACGCCGGCACGACGAACAGCACGCGCCCGGCGGAGTCGCGGATCAGCGCGCCTCCCGCGCACGTCTTGGTGGGCCGGCGGGACGCCACCCCCGGCACGTGCTCGAGTTCGGGCGGACCCTCGTCGAGAACATCGGCGGCGAATGAGGCGGGGTCCCCCGCGTGCAGTGCGGACATCAGCCGATGATCACACCACGGAGTGAATGGCGCACGTCCCGCACGCCGTCTACGCGCTGGTGAGCGGACCTGCGGAAGATGACGGTCTGCAACCAAACGATCGGGGAGTACGCTTAGGCCTGTAACTCCGTGCGATCAATCGCCGATGTCCAGGCAACATCGGTGGAGGTGACGCCAATGGGGGCAACCGGTGCCGCCAAGCGCAGACGTGACGGTGGAGAGGCCCCGTGGTCGGTGGTCGGTCTGACCGTCGTGTTCGTCGTGGTGGCCCAGGTCCAGTTCGCCATCGCGATCGCGGAATCGGTCTGGTGGCCGGCCGTGGTCGGGGTGCTGCTGCTGGCAGTGGCGGTCGCGTTCGTGAAGACGGCGCGCAGGCTGCGTTGGGAAGACAGCGACTCGTACGAGGCACCGTCCGAGGTGGCCCAGCCACTTCCGGCAGCGCACCACGAGAGCCACGTCGACGCCGACGGAAGCCTGGCACGCGCGGTCGGCGAAGTCGTCCACGCGTCACGGCGCTGGCGGGCCTGAGGGCCTCATGAGCGGAGGCCGGGCCACGGGGTGGTCCGGTCATCTCGTCGTGGCCGGGGCCCGCACCCGCAGAATGGGGCCATGCCGACGTCTGCCGAGTGGCTCGAAGTGCGCGCCCACCTGCTCGAACACCGCCACGCGCTGGCGGTCGCGGCCGTCGCCGAGTATCCGGACGTGCCCAGGGTCGCCGGCACGCCGCTGCTCACGTCGCCGGACTGGATGCCGGCCGGGCCGATCCCGCTGGCCGGCCTCTCGCTGGAGCTGAAGGCGTCCACCGCGCTGCCCAGGCCGCCGGCCTCGGCGCTTCCCAGCGGGTTCGGCAGCTACTCGGAGGCGATGGCCGCGCTCGCCGCGCCCACCGTGTTCCAGAACCGCGAGACCTATCGGCTGCTCGGCTTCACCGGGCGGCACCTGACGTTCGGGCTCGGCAGCTACTTCGACGGCATCGACGTGGGCGAGGCCTGTGCGCACGAGTACGCGGCGCGCGACCTCGGGAGGATCGGCTCGCTGCCGGCGCGATCGGCCGTCGGTGATCCGTGCGATCCCCGGCGGAGGCCGGTCAACGTCGCCGTCAGCACGCTCACCCTGCGGCACGACGAGGCCTCCGGGGAGGCGACGTTCTTCCTGCACTGGCGGGACCCGAAGCGCGTCGGGCACGCGGGCGGCATGTTCCAGGTGCTGCCGGTCGGGGTGTTCCAGGGGTCGTCCGAGGCGGACTTCTCGTTGTGGCACTGCATGATCCGCGAGTTCGCCGAGGAGATGCTCGGCGTGGAGGAGATCCACGACGCCGACTACGCGGCCTGGCCCTTCGCGCGGCGGCTCACGGAGGCGGCCCGCGTGTTCTACCTCGGCATGGGCGTGGACCCGCTGACGTTCGCCACCGACATGCTGACCGTGGCGGTGATCGAGGCGTCGCGGTTCGACGAGCTGTTCGGTGATCTGGTGTCGCACAACGAAGAGGGCCAGGTGCTGCGCGGACTTCCGTTCACCGCCGGGAACGTCGAGCGCTTCGTCCGGCACGAACCGACTCAGGCCGCCGGTGCCGCGCTGCTGTCGCTGGCCTGGCGGCACCGGGAGGAACTGCTCAAGACCTGAACGGGTTCGGCAGGCGCGCCCACCTCGTCGTGCCCGGGTCGAGCCGCATCAGCGTGAGCGGCTTGGCGGGCAACGGGTCGTGCAGCAGGGCGTGGCGGTCCGGGGTGTCCGGGACCGTCGCGGCCACGACCTGCCAGAGTGCGGCGTCCGGGGCGTCGAGTGCTCCGACCAGCCCGGTCAGCGCGGTCGCGAAGAACGTCGCGAACGTCTTGGCGCGCAACGCTTCAGGGCTCGCGTGCAGGCGTTCGGGCAGGTCGGCGCGCGGGCTGACCCGGATGTCCGCCAGGTCGCGGTAGATCAACCGGCGCGGCCGGCCGTGCACCAGGCCCACCAGGAGGTTCTGCTCGTGGGCCTCCAGCGCCACTCCGCGCGCGAGCAGCGTCATCAACGGTGGGACGGCCAGTTCGCAGAACTCCGCGAGCCACTCGAACGGGTTACCCAGCGCGCGGACGGGCGGAGGGTCGCCGGCGGTCAGCGCGGCCAGGGGCAGCAGCGTCTCACCCTCGCGCGGCACAGGTCTGTCGCGCAGGACCACGCCGAGCCTCCGGTCCGGTTCGCCGTCGGTGAGCACGGCGGCGGACGCCCGGTTGTGCTGCAGTTCGATGCCCTCGACGGTCGCGTCCAGGAAGTCGGAGACCGTCGTCGCGGTGGCGATCGAGCCGGCCGAGATGTCCCGCACGGCCGAGGTGATCTGGGCGCTCAGCGTCGTCTTGACGTGCCAGGCACCGGCCGAGAGCGTGCGCAGCGCCATCAGTGGCTGGGCGTCGAGGGTGCCGGAGGTGGGGACGGTCAGCCGGTCCGCCTGCCAGGGGTGCACCGGGAGCAGGATCCGCCCGCCGTCGCGCAGCTCGTCCGGCCAGTCGCCGAACACCACGTGCCGTGCCGCGGGGTGCAGCCGCAACGGCACGACCGGGCGGTGCTCGGGGCCGTACGCGAGGTGGTCGGCGGCGGTGAACCCGGTGCGGTTGCGGCAGCACGGGTGCAGCGGATGGCCGTCGACGACGCTCTGCTCGTGCTCCTCCAGCGACCTCTGCGCGAACGGGGTCGTGAGCGGGCTCGTCGTGCGGGACAGGGCCAGTCCGGCCACGCTGTGGGCGACCTCGGCGATCAGGTTCTCCGAGTGCGGCCAGCGCAGCGCGGTGAGGAGGCCGACCGGGTGCGAGTACTCGGCCGGGTCGACGCCGACCGGCGGCAACGGCTCGACCGCGAAGGCCCGGCGCAGGCGCGCGAGGATCGCCGCACGGGCTCCGGGCAGCGCCGCGATGAACCTTTCGGCACGTGTTTCGTCCAGCGCGGCGGCGAACTCGGACTCGACCGGTGTCTGCGTCAGAATGATCTGATCCTGACACATCGCCGGAGGGAAGCGGACACCGGTGGAACCGAGCACTGACCCCGACGGCATCACCTCGACGGCGCTGCTGAACTGCCTGCGCCGCGAGGTGGGGGAATGGGCGGACGGCACGCTCCGGCTGCCCCGCACCGGCACCCTGCTGCGCGTGCGGGAGGGGCGCTGGCTGTCGGACCCCGAGGTGTTCACCGGTTCGTGGCAGCCGTTGTCGTGGCACGAGCTCGCCGTGCTCGTCACGAAGGAGCTCGGTGACCCGCCGGTCGGCTTCCTGGACGAGATCGCGGGGTCGCGGTCGGCCATCGCCGCCGTGCTCGACGCCCGCACAGCCCCGCCCGAGGACCTCTACCGGCGCTCCGAGCAGGCCCTGGTCGCCGGGCACCGCTACCACCCCGCGCCGAAGGGCCGCGGCGGCCTGCCCGCGTCGCAGTGGCTGCCGTACGCGCCCGAGGTGCACGCGAGCTTCTCGCTGGCACAGCTGGAGGGCTCGTTCGTCGACGACGGCGAGGTGCCGCTGCCCGCCGGCGTCCTCCCGGCGCATCCGTGGCAGCTTTCGTTGCTGGGGCTCGAAGCTCCGGTGTCCGGGCCCGAGGTGTGGCCGACGTCCTCGGTGCGCACGGTCTACGACCCGGCCGCCGACCTGTTCTACAAGTTCAGCCTCGACGTGCGGATCACCAACGACGTGCGCCGGTTGTGGGCGCACGACCTGCGCTGGATCCCGCCGCTCGCGCGCCTGCTCGGACCGGTGTTCGCGGACATCGGCTCGGTCTTCCCCGGCGCGGCCTTTCTGACCGACCGCGGCTACCGCACTTCACCGGACTCCTTCGAGGGCCTGGCGGTCGTGGTGCGCGACGGCATCCGGCAGCACGCGCTCCCCGGCGTGACCCCGTTGCTGGCGGCCGGGATCAGCGAGGGCTTCGAGGGCAGTCCCCTGGACGGCCTGGACTCCGACGGCGCGCTGCGGTGGTTCCGCCAGTACGTCTCGGTGGTCGTTCCTCCTGTGCTGCACGCGTTCTTCGCACACGGTGTCGTGATGGAGTGCCACCTGCAGAACGTCGTGGTGGGCGTCGACGCCGAGGGCATGCCGGTCCAGGCGATCTACCGCGACCCCGAGGGCATGCGGCTGCTGCCTCGGCACGCCGAGCTGCTGTCCACAACGGACGGTGCGGGCGGAGCGCGGGGAGTGTCCGAGGAGAAGGGCTGGGAGCGGCTGCGGTACTGCCTCGTCGTCAACCACCTGATCGAGATCGCGGGTGCGGTGCTGGACCGGCACCCCGGCCTCGACGTGTGGGAGGAGGCGCGGTTCGTCTTCGTCGCGTACGCGAGGGAGCACGGGCAAGCACAGGTGATGTCGTTGCTGGACGACCGGTTCGTGCCCGCCAAGGCGAACCTCCTGCTGCGCTGGACGCGCGCGGAGGGTGCGGCGAGCCGGTACGTCGACTGCCCGAACCCGTTGTACCGGGCTCCGTGACGGTCACCGGCGGCACGACGGCCTGGACGCCCGCTGCCGCGTGAAGGTTCCGCGGTTGACGGGGGCGTGCCGCTCAATCGGGTCTGGGGTGCCGACGCGGCGCCGCGGGCGCACGAGCCTGCACAGCTTCGTGTCGCGCCTGCGCCAGGAGGCGACCATGCACGCGTGCCTCGGTTTCGTCGCGCACGAAAGCGGCTGCTGCGCCTCGCGCGCGAACTCAGGCCCGCGCCGGTGCCGCGTGCACCACGGCGTCGTCGAAGACCAGCGGCCGCCACGCACCGGCGCCCGCGCGGCCGTGGCCGGGATCAACGCCGACGAACACGCGCCCGCCGACGCGCACCCGCACGTGCCGCGCCTGCCAGTCGACGGTGGCGCGCTGCCTGGTCCGGCCGTCACACGTCCACCTCTGGTCGGCGAAGTGCACGATCGAGGAGTGGCCGTGGATCTGTCCGAACGGGACGATGCCTCCGTACCGCATCCACGGCTCGTGCAACGCGGCTCCTGACTCCGCCCACAACGGCCCCGTTTCCGGATCACGGCCGTGCGCACCCATGCGCCAGATCAGGTCGGGCCGTTCGTTGAGCAGGTCCGCCGCCTCTGCGGCGGTGGCGGGTTCGCCCAGCCGTTGCCACGCGGCGAGCGTCAGCCCCGCGTGGGTGAGCAGGAACTCGTCCCCGCCCGCCGTGATGGCCGCGGCGACCTGCATCCGCCCGTCGGCCCACCACGCGCACACCGTCTCGACGCCCCGCGGTGGCAGGGGATCGGGCCAGAAGACCTCGCGACCGGGCAGGTACTGGGCCTCGTGGTTGCCCACCAGCTGCACCCAGCCCGGGCCGAGCCGCTCGCCGACCGCGTCGAGCACCCCGAGGCTGTCCGGCCCGCGGTCCACCAGGTCGCCGACCTGGACCACGACCAGGCCGGGTCCGAGGTCCCGCAACGCCTGCCGCAACTGGTCGGCGTGTCCGCCGACGTCGCCTATGACGGCAATCCTGGCCATGCCCACCCCCACATCACCCGCGGTCCACGCTACCTCCGCGGGTGCCGGTGAGGTGGGGACGATCCGCCAGAGGCGGGCGCGGCGCTCCCGGCCCGCCTGGGCACAAGGCCGGTGCTGCGGAACGGTTGCGCGACCACGACGTGCCGCCGCCGGTTTGTCGGCGACAGGAAGCAGGGCGGGCACGGCATCGCGCGGTCCCGCAACGGGTCCGCGTGCCCGCCGACGTCGCCCATGACGGCAATCCTGGCCATGCCCACCCCACATCACCCGCGATCCACGCTACCTCTGCGGATGTCGGTGAGGCGGGGACGACCTGCCTGGGGCGGACGCGGCGCTCCTGGCCGCCTAGGCAAATGACCCGGTGCTGCGGAACGGTTGCGCCACCGCGACGTGCCGCCGCCGGTTCGTCGGCGATGGGAAGCAGGGCGGGCACGGCATCGCGCGGTCCCGCAACGGGTCCGCGTGCCCGCCGACGTCGCCCATGACGGCAATCCTGGCATGCCCACCCCACATCACCCGCAATCCACGTTACCTCTGCGGATGTCGGTGAGGTGGGGACGACCTGCCTGAGGCGGGCGCGGCGCTCGCGGCCCGCCTGGGCACAAGGCCGGTGCTGCGGAACGGTTGCGCGACCACGATGTGCCGCCGCCGGTTTGTCGGCGACAGGAAGCAGGGCGGGCACGGCAATGCACGGTTTTCGTTCACCTGCGCCCACCCGGCGCGCTCCTGCGGCTGCTCAGAGAAGGCGCTTGATCTCTCCCCTCGCCCGGTAGAAGCCGCCGCTCGCCGACGTGTGGATCTCGGTCACCAGGTACCGCGCGCCGGGCACCCGGATGTCCTTCGGGAACTGCACGGCGCGAGAGCGGTCGTAGCCGTCGGAGATCACGTGCACGCGCATGCGGCCGCCTTCCTGCACGCACTCCACGACCACGCCACCGGCCGGAACCGCGCTGGCCACAACGGTTTCCACCTCGGCCGTCGCCTCGACGCGCTGCCAGTGGTCGGCCTTGATGTCGCTGCGCTGCGGCAGTTCGCCCTGCTCCGCCGCGTGGATCGCCGCCGGGCTGGCGTCGATGCACGCCAGCGAGCCGTCCGTCGTGACGATGTAGAGGCGCTCGTCGCGGTACTGCATGGAGAACGCGGAACCGCAGCCCGTGGCGAGCTTCCACAGGCGCGTGCCGTCGGCCGCGAAGCAGTACACCGACGAGTGGTTGTCGCCGGCGAACACGTAGTCGCCACCCGGCGAGGTGGCGCAGGAGAACACCGCCGCGTCACAACGGTAACGCGCGGTCTCGGCCCCGGTGGCGCGCGACAGCCGGTGCACCCACCCGCGGCTCGTGCCCGCGAACACCTCGGCCGGCTCCTGCCAGCCGAACAGCACCGCACCCGTCGTCTCGGCGTGCCACACGGGATCGCCGGTGCGCGCCGCGTAGTGCGTGACGCCTCGGGAATGCCCGTGGAACGCGCCTTCCGGAGCGCAACGCACCATCCACGCGCTGTCGCCCGCGCTGCGGCGCGACCACTGGAACTCGTCCTCGTGGTCGACGATCGTGATGCCGCCCTGCCGGTCCGACACACCGAGCACGCCGTCGTCGATGTCGAGCCAGTAGATGTCGACGTCCTGGGCGATCTCGTACGCGACGCGCGGAACCTTGCCGCCCAGGTCGTACACGCGCCCGTCGTCGCAGCCCGCGTAGATCCAGAAGTCGTCGGCGACGATGCACTTCACGCCGTCCGGTAAGCCGTAGCGCCCCGTGACCCGGCCGTCGTGCGCGAGCGTGAAGACGTCGCCGCGCTCGTTGCCGACCCAGGCCTCGTCCTCGCCGATGAAGATGCCGAACGCGGGCGCACCGGAGTGGAACCGCCACAGCACAGGCGCTTGCCGCGCGCTGGACTGCACACTGGTGATCTCGCGCCGGGTGATCGCCCGCCGCTGCCGCTGGCCCTTGACCGCCGGCGCGTAGCCCTTGCGGACCTTCTCGCCGATCTTCTTCTCGGCCGCGCTCACCGCCTTGGCCTCGTCGGCGAACGTGGACTCGCGCGTCGAGCCCCGTTCACCGATGCGGCCGAACGTGATGCTCACCTTCGTGCCGTCGACGACGACCTCGTAGAACTTGTGCGCGCTTCCGCTCGCCTCGGACAGCTCCAGGTACGTGGTGGCAACGGCCACGGTCTTCCCCCTCGCGTTGATCAGCTGGAACGACCGTAGCAAGGGGGTCTGACAATTCCTGACGTCAAGCGTTGGCGAGCCCGTCGCGGAACCAGTCCGGCATCTGCTCGTCGTTGCGCGGGAACCACTTCTGCTCGGTGGCGAAGTTCTCCGGGGACGGCGCCGCGTCGAACTTCGGCGCCTCGTCGCGGTTGTAGCGGATGGAGAAAGTGCCCGGAGGGTCCAAGACGTACTCGAACTCGACCCAGGAACCGAGACCCTCGGAGTACATGCCCTTGCGCAGCTGCTGGAACTTCCGCCACACCTCAGGCGGGAACGACCAGCCGCGCACGGTCCCGTCCGCCATCTTCACACCCGTGTCGGCCTCGCTGTGCGGGCCGATCATCTTGGCACGCAGCACCAGGCGCGACCACCCCTGCGGCAGGGTCGGCAGGATCTCCTGGGTGATCTCCGCGAGCTTCTCCTGCTGCTCGATCGGACTGAGCGCCGGCCAGTTCGCCATGGTTGTTCGCTTCCTCCTAGATCGCGGTCGGGCCCGGCCAGCCTACTGATCGGCCAGGCTCGCCTCGTGTGCGCGCTGCAGTTCCAGCCCGCGCTCGACGGTCTCGCGCAGCCAGCCCCGCAGGTGCTCGTCGGAGCGCGGGAACGCCTCCAGGTCGCGCACGAACATCATCGGGTGAAGCTCGGGCGACCACCGCGGGTCCTCGTCGTAGTTGAACGTCACTTCGGGCTCGGCACCGCGGCGCAGCACGAACCGCGCCGACAGCCACGTGCCGCGGTCCTCCTCGTACATCTGCTCGCGGAGCTCCTGCAGCTGGTCGGTGATCTCCGCCAGCCGCACCTCGCCCGCGAACCTGCCCTGGGCGTCCTGCGCGGACGTGGCGAGCTCGTACGCCATGACGTTCGCCCAGACGTCCAGGGTGACGCGGTTCCACCCGACCGGGGCACCCGCCTCCAGCAGCGCGCAGATCTCAGCGACCCTTGTACCGGTCCTGGGGTCCATAGTTCACCTCCGGCCGGTTCGGGAAGACGCGCTCCTTGGTCACCACGTTCTCCACGACCGGCTTGTTGTCCGGGCCGAGCTGGACGGTACCGTCCGCGTTGCGCGCGTACGTGACCTCCTGCCAGCGCATCGTCACCTCGGACGGCACGCCGTCGGCCTCGCGCGTCGCCCGCACCTGGTAGTTCTGGACGTCCTGGTGCGGCTGCTTCGAGAACTCGACGAGCTCCGTCTCCTTGTTGCGCCACGACGGCTCGTGGAACCAGCCGTCCTTCGCGTTGCCGGAGTTGGACCCCGCCATCTGCCCGTGCATGTTGAGGTACTCGCCGAAGCCGCCGAGCTCGTTGGCCAGCAGGTGGCCGCCCGCCCACTTGACGCGCGAGTTCTCCACTTCCTCCGGCGTGAGCGTGCGGTCCGGAGGGTTGCTCGGGTACGCGGCCTCGCCCTCCTGGTAGGCGCGCTGCTGGGCGCCCTTGCCGCCGTCGTCGTCGCGGTAGTTCTTGTTCTGGCCGCCCGCCTCGACGTCGCCGGTCATCGAGTCGGTCTGACCGTGCTGGTCCGTGTGGAACGCCAGCATCTTCTCGCTGTTGTGGTAGTTCGGCACCTGGTACTTGGCGTCCGGCAGCAACGGGTGGCTGAGGTCGGGGTTGAACCCGGACCACTTGCCCTTGCCGTCGATGGCCATGTCCTGCCGGCCGGGCGTGGCCTCGACCCACTTGACGTTGCCGTCGCCGTCGGTGATGAACGTCGTGCGCGTGCCGTTCTGGTTGACCACCGGGTACTCGGTCCAAGGCTGCAACGGCTGGTGGTCGCGCAGCGGAACCGGCACCGGGTCGGGGTTCTCGATCGGCTGGAGCCGGTCGGGCTGGGTGTTGCCGTCCGGCACGGTCTCGCGGTCGCGGTGCGGCGCCTGGATCTCCTCGTGCCGGTTGAGCGGCTGCCGCGGAGCGTCCGGGTTGGCCGGGTCGACCGGCTGGTGCGTGGGCCTGTCGAAGTCGACGAACCGCTCGTTGAACGCCGGGTCGTCCGCCGGGATGATCCGGTCCTTCGGCGGAGGCGTGTACTCGGGATCGGCGTCCGGGTCGTTGCCCTGCGCGCCGTCCCCGCGGTCCACGGCGTCGGCGCCGTCGGTGTCGCGGTCGCTGCCGGGCGCGTACCCGTCGTCGCTCGCCCGCGTCCTCGACCCGTCCGGGTGGTGCGTCTCCCACTCGCCGTTCGGCGGGATCCTGGGGGAACGCGTGCCGTCGGGCGAGATCTCGGGGTCGCTGGTGAAGACCCGGCCGCTGCTGTCGGTCCAGGCGGGCTTGGTGGGCGCCACGACCGGCGCGTCGAGGTGCCGCGACAACTGCTGCGCGAAGTCGTTGCTGCCCGCGTCGCACCCGATCAGCCGGACGGGCCTGCTGCCGTCGTACCCGCTGCGCCGCAACATGTCCGCGTACTCGGCGGGCGTGTAGTCGTGCCCGCCGATGCGAGCCCGGCCGTCCGGCGTGACGTGCACGTCGGCGGTGAAGAACCGCGGGTCCTCCGGCACCCGGTGGGGGAGGTCGCCCATGTCGGGGTCGCCGCCGTGGTGCGAGACACCGGCGGGGGTCTGCTCGGCGTGCCGCTCGTGCGCCTGCTCCGGGGAGGGCCGCTCTTCCGCGTGCGACTGCGGCGCGTCGCTGTCGGGCCGGTTGTCGGTGTCGTGGTGGCCGGGGCCGTCGGTGTCGCGGTGCGGGCTGCCGGGCCCGTCGCCGGGACCGTCGGGCCGCGCGGCGTCGGGATGCGCGGCGTCGGGCCTGCCGCCGTCGGGCCTGCCGCCGTCGGGCCTGCCGCCGTCGGGACGGTTGTCGTTGGGACGGTTGTCGTTGGGACGGTTGCTGTCGGGACGGTTGCCATCCGGTCGGGTGTTGTCGGGCCGAGTGCTGTCCGGCCGGTTGCCGTCGGGACGGTTGCTGTCAGGGCGGTTGCTGTCAGGACGCGAGCTGTCGGGCCGGTTGCCGTCGGGCCGAGTGCTGTCCGGCCTGTTGGTGTCGGGCCTGTTGGCGTCCGGACGTGACGTGTCGGGCCTGGTGCTGTCGGGCCGGGTGCCGTCCGGACGTGACGCGTCGGGCCGGGTGCCGTCGGGACGGTGGTGCGGCTGGCCGGGTGCGTCGGGACGCTGACCGGGATGCGTGACGGGACCGTCGGCACCACGCGGGCGAGCGCCGTCGGGCCGGGTGGCATCGGGCCTGGCGGCGTCGGGTCGGGTGGCGTCGGGTCGATGGGCGTCCGGACGCTGGTGCGGTGCGGGCGAGTCCGGCCTGCTCGGCCCGCCGGGGCCGTGACCGCCAGGCGTGTGCGGGCCGGGACCACCGGCGTGCGGTGCCCCGGGACCACCCGGAGCCGGCCCGAAGCCGGGCTGCTGCGGCGTGTGCGGGCTTGCGGGGCCACTCGGCCCGGCGTGCGGGGTGTCCGCGTAGGTCGGCGAAGTGGTCGACTGCGGACGAGTCGGCGTGTCCGTCCGCGCCGACGGCGACGTGGTCCCAGGACCGCCGTGGCCGTCAGGCGAGTGCGGCGCGCCAGGGCCGCCGGGACCAGACGGCGTGTTGGGGCCGCCGTGCGGTGCGTTGGGACTGTGCGGCGCACCGGGGGTGCCGTAGGGCGAGCTGGGTCCGGTGTGGCCGTTGGGACTGTGCGGCGCACCAGGACCCGAAGGGGCGTTGGGGCCGCCGTGCGGTGCTGACGGTGCGTTGGGGCTGTGTGGTGCGCCAGCGCCGCCGTAGGGCGCGCTGGGGCCTGAGGGGCTGTGGGGCGTGCCAGGACCACTCGGTCCCGATGGTGTGTTGGGACCGCCGTGCGGTGCATTGGGGCTGTGTGGCGCACCAGGGGCGCCATAGGGCGAGTTCGGGCCCGAGGGGCCGTTGGGGCTGTGAGGCATACCGGGACCGCTCGGTCCCGATGGCGCGCTAAGGCCGCCGTGCGGTGCGTGTGGCGCACCAGGGCTGCCGTAGGAGGAGTTCGGTCCCGAGGGGCCGTTGGGGCTGTGGGGCGCGCTGGGGGCGTTCGGTGCGCCTGTGTGCGGTGCGGACGGGCCGAAGCCCGGCTGTGCGGGAGCCGACGGCCGGGCCGACGACGGGGACATGTCCGGGGTGCGCTGCGAGGGCATTCCCGAGCCCAGGTCGCCGCGGGCGCCCGGCGTGCCGGTCCAGCCTCCGGCGGAACCCGGACGTGGGCCGCCTCCTGCCGGGGAGCCTCCCGCGGGTCCTCCGGCCGGGCCTCCCGCGGGGCCGCCCATCGGGCCCTGCTGCGGAGTGGTCGTGGAGCCCGCCGGTGGTGCGCTGTCGCGTGGTGCGGACGGGGCGTGCTGCGACGGTGCTTCCGGTGCCGCGACGCCTGCCTGGGTGGTCTGGCCCGCGTTGCGCGGCGGGGGTGCCGGTGCGTCGGGAGGTGACGACGGTCCGTTCGTGCTCGGGCCCGACGGGCCACCGGACGGAGACGGCCCGCCGCTCGACGGCGAACCCGGCGAACCCGGTGACGGGGCGTTCGACGTGCTGGGGCCGTCCGGTCCAGGCGAGGACGAGGGGCCGTTCGGAGTGGAAGAAGGCGCGCCCGGCGAAGGCGCGGAAGCCGACGGCGAACCCGGTGACGGCGACGCCGGACTCGGACCGTCCGGAGAGGACGGTGAAGACGGAGAAGAGGGAGAAGAGGGAGAAGACGGGGAGGACGGCGGCGCCGAAGGCGACGAAGGCGACGAAGTCGTTGGCGCGTCAGGGGAAGACGAGGTGGGCGAGCCGCTGGTGTGCGTGCCGCCGGCGTTCGGGAGGTCCGGCGTGCTCGTCGATTGGAACAGGCCACCGGGCTTGATGGACTTCGTCGAGATGACGTCCAGGCCGGTGACCTTGCCGACCAGCTTGCCGACGACCTTCATGATCTTCGTGAAGATCTCGACGATCCTGCCGAGCAGGGGAGAGACCTTCTTGATGGTCTTGATGAGCTTCTGGATGAGCTCACCGATGCGCGTGGCCCACTTCGAGATCGCGGTCACGGCCTGCGCCACGATCACCGGCGTGCCGAACCCGAGCGTGAACACGGCTTCGAGCACCCACGTGATCAGCTTCCCGACCAGGTCGGCGATCAGGTCGCGCACCATCTCGCGCACGAACGCGACGACCATGCCCATCACGCCGACGACGGTGCCGACGGAACCGGCGGCGGACGCGGCGCCGGTGAGCGCGTCACCCTGGGCGCCCGCGGCGGCCCGGTACGCGTCCGCGGCGGTGCCCTGCCACTCGGTGGTGCCCTGCACCGACTGCTGGTAGTCCTGCGCGATCTTGCCGAGCTCCTCGGAGACCTTGTTCCAGGTGGCCGAGTACGACTCGATCACCGGCGGGTCACCGGCCAGCCAGTCCAGGGCCTCCTTCAACGGCTGCATGTGTTCCATGAGGAACGAGGCCGCGGAGGACAGCAGCGTGCCGAACGGGTCGATCGCCATCGACGCGGCGTCCGCGACGAGGCCCACCATGCCCAGGCCGCCCTCGACCCAGTTGCCGTCCTTGATGCCGTTGAACGTGTCCATCGCGGACTCGGCGATGGAGATGCCCGTCGCCCAGCCGTTGTCGCCCGTCCCCGCGTTCATGAAACCCGACGGTTCGGCGTCTGGCTTGACCACCAGGGGGTTCGACATCACATGTCTCCGATGGTCTTGGTGATGTCCTCCGGCACGTGCCGTCCTTCCCCCGAAACGCAGCGGACCGTGGTGGTTCCCCAGGATGACGCAGCGCCGGTCGCGCCGGTTCCACCAGGTGTCCAAATAGGCCGTGCGGCGCAGCCGCGTTGCTCCGGTGGGATCAGGCCGCGACAAAAGCCCGTGCCCGTCCCCGCGAGGTGCGGGGACGGGCACGGGGGAAGAACGCGTCAGGCCTTGGCGGTCTCGACCGCGGGCTCCTGCGGCAGGCGCCCGAGCTCCGCCGTCGGACGCCGGAAGGTCTCGCGTCCCGTCGCGATCGCGGTGGCGCTGACCGCGCACACCGCGGCCGTGAAGATCGCGACGCCGATCCAGTCGTCACGGCCGGAGCCGATCGCCGCCACCACGCTGGGGGCGAACCCGGCGACGGCGAACCCGATCTGCGTGCCGATCGCCATGCCGGACAGCCTGACCTCGGTGCTGAACATCTCGCCGTACAGCGACGGCCAGATGCCGTTGATCGCGGAGTAGGCCACGCCGAACAGCAGGATGCCGAGCGCGAACACCAGTCCGTACGCGCCGATGGAGATCGACCACAGGTAGGGGAAGATCAGCACGGCGCACGCGCCGCAGCCGGCGAGGAACACCGGTTTGCGGCCGACCCGGTCGGAAAGCCCCGCCAGCAACGGGATCGCGGCCAGGGCGACGACGTTGGCGAGGACGCCGACCCAGAGCATCGGCGTGCGCGCCAGGCCGATCGTGTTCACCGCGTAGCTCAGGGCGTAGACGGTGAAGATCGTGCTGACCGAGGCGATGGTGGCCGCGACGACGACGCGCAGGACGTCGGCCCAGTGCGTCCGGAACAGCGTCGCGACGGGCAGCTTGGCCGGCTTGGTGCGCTTGAACTCCGCGGTCTCGTCGATCTTGCGCCGGATCACGAGGCCGACCACCACGACGACGGCGCTGCACCAGAACGGCACCCGCCAGCCCCACGACAGCAGGTCCTCCTGGGGGAGCGCGGCCACGGGCAGGAAGATCGCCGTGGCGAGGATCTGCCCCGCCTGCGTGCCGCTCAGGGTGAAGCTGGTGAAGTACGCCCGGCGGTTCTCCGGTGCGTGTTCCAGCGACATCGAGTTCGCGCCCGCCTGCTCGCCCGAGGCCGAGAGTCCCTGCAGCAGGCGGAGGACGACGAGCATGATCGGCGCGATGACGCCGGCGGTGTCGTAGGTGGGCAGGCAGCCGACGGCGAAGGTCGCCACGCCCATCAGCAGCAGCGTGAAGACGAGGACCTTCTTGCGGCCGAAGCGATCGCCGACGTGCCCGAGCACGAACGCGCCGAGCGGCCGGGCGGCGTAGCCGACGCCGAACGTGGCGAGGGCGAGCAGGGTGCCGGTCGCCGGATCGGCGGCGGGGAAGAAGACCTTGTTGAACACCAGCGCGGCGGCGGTGCCGTAGATGAAGAAGTCGTAGTACTCGAGGGCGCTGCCGATCCAGGCTGCCAGCGCAGTCTTGCGGGCCATCGATGTGGTCACGGCGTACTCCTATGTACGGCCTAGTTAGTTAATACAAGGTCGGATACGCCACCCCCGCGTGTCAAGGGTCAGATTTCAGCTGGTCAAGTAATTGATCAGCATGTCACCGAGCATGCGTCGGTGGTGCTCGCGGCGGCCGGGGTCGAGCATGTCCCGTCCGAAGATCGCGGCGAACGTGTGCCGGTTCGCGAGCCGGAAGACGCAGAACGAGCTGATCACCATGTGCACGTCGAGCGGGTCGGCGTCGGCGCGGAACCGCCCCGCGGCGCGGCCCCGTTCGAGGAGCTTCGTCAGGCCTTCGAGCGCCGGGTTCGCGAGGCCCGCCAGCACTTCCGACCGGGCGATGTGCTCGGCGCGGTGGATGTTCTCGATGCTGACGAGCCTGATGAAGTCGGGATGCGCCTCGTGGTGGTCGAAGGTCAGCTCCGCGAGCCGGCGGATGCCCTCCTCCGGCTCCAGGTGCTCGACGTCGACCTCGGCCTCCAGTGCCCGGATCGCCAGGTAGGCCTGCTCCAGCACGGCGATGTAGAGCTGTTCCTTGCCGCCGAAGTAGTAGTAGATCATCCGCTTGGTCGTGCTGGTGCGCTCGGCGATCTCGTCGACCCGTGCCCCTGTGTAGCCCTTGTCGGCGAACTCGCGCGTGGCCACTTCCAGGATGTCGGCGCGCGTGCGGTCCTTGTCCCGCTGGCGCTCGGCGTCGGATGACGGCGGTACGGCCACCGAGCCCCCTTCGATCTGCTGATGACCAGCCAACTCTAGTCCAGCACTTCCTGACGGCGACTCGGTGCGCTAACGTGAACTCACTAGTTCGTACATTAATCGGGGAGGCCGGGTGGCCAACTACCTGATCGGGCTCATCGGTTCCGGCATCGGCCCGTCCCTGAGCCCGGCGCTGCACGAGCGCGAGGCCGCCGAGCTCGGACTGGGGTACGAGTACCGGCTCCTCGACCTCGACGTCATCGGACAACCCGTGGGCGACGTGCTGGCCGCGGCCAGGGCCGAGGGGTTCGACGGGCTCAACATCACCCATCCGGCGAAGCAGGCCGTCCTGCCGCACCTGGACGAGATCGTCCCCGAGGCGGCCGCCCTCGGCGCCGTCAACACCGTGGTCTTCGACCAGGGCAGGGCGATCGGCCACAACACCGACGCGACGGGGTTCGCCCGCAGCCTGAGGCTGGGCCTGCCGGGCGCCGCGATGGCGAACGTCGTCCTGGTCGGAGCGGGCGGGGCGGGTGCCGCCGTGGCCCACGCGCTGTTGTCGCTCGGCACCGGGCACCTCGGCGTCCACGACGTCGACGAGAACCGGAGCGCGCGGCTGGTGGCGGCGCTGGAAAGCAGGTTCGGCGCCGGCCGTGCCGCCGTCTGCGGTCCCGAGGCGGTGCGCACCGCGGACGGCCTCGTCCACGCGACCCCCACCGGCATGGCCGCCCATCCGGGCCTGCCGATCGATGAGTCGTTGCTGCGCGGCGAACTCTGGGTCGCCGACATCGTCTACCGGCCGCTGGAGACCGGGCTCCTCGCCGCAGCACGGGCACGGGGCTGCCGGGTGCTGCACGGGGGCGGCATGGTCGTGCTCCAGGCCGCGGAGTCGTTGCGGCTGTTCACCGGCGCCGAGCCGGACGCCGGCCGGATGCTCGCCCACTTCGCGGAACTGGAAGGAGAACCGGCGCATGCGTCCTGACCCGCGCACCGCCATCGCCACCGTGTGCCTGTCCGGCACGCTGGAGGACAAGCTGACCGCGGCCGCCGAGGCGGGCTTCGACGGCATCGAGCTCTTCGAGAACGACCTGCTCGCGGACCGCCGCACGCCCGCGCAGATCCGCGAACGCTGCGCCGATCTCGGCCTGGGCATCGACCTGTACCAGCCCTTCCGCGACTTCGAGGCCGTGCCGCCGGACGTGCTCGCGGCCAACCTGCGCCGCGCCGGGCACAAGTTCGACGTCATGGCCGAGCTGGGCGTGGACACCGTGCTGGTGTGCTCGTCGGTCTCGCCCGACGCCATCGACGACGACGACCTCGCGGCCGAGCACCTGCACCTGCTCGCGACCCGTGCGGCCGAACGCGGTCTGCGCATCGCCTACGAGGCGCTCGCCTGGGGCAGGTACGTCAACGGCTACGAGCACGCGTGGCGGATCGTCCGCCGCGCCGCCCACCCGTCGCTCGGCGTCTGCCTCGACAGCTTCCACATCCTGTCCAAAGGGGACGATCCCAGGGCGATCCGCGCGATCCCCGGCGAGAAGATCTTCTTCCTGCAGCTCGCCGACGCGCCGACGCTGCCGATGGACGTGCTCCAGTGGAGCCGCCACCACCGCCTCTTCCCGGGACAGGGCGACTTCGACCTGACGACCTTCACCCGCAACGTCCTCGACGCCGGGTACCGCGGACCGCTCTCGCTGGAGGTGTTCAACGACGTCTTCCGCCAGTCCGACCCGCACCGCGCCGCGGTCGACGCCAGGCGGTCGCTGCTGAGCCTCCAGGACTCCCTGCGGCAGCTGGACGTTCCCGCCGCCCCCGTCCCCGCCGGTTACGCCTTCGCCGAGGTCGTGGGGGAGTCGGACCTCGCGCTGCTGGGCTTCGCCCGCGAAGGTGTGCACCGCTCGAAGCCGGTGGAGCTGTGGACGCAGGGCGACGCGCGCGTGCTCGTCAACGCGGAGGGCGAGCCCGGCGCGATCGGGGCACTCGGCCTCTCCGTGACGGACCCGGCGGCCGCGGCGCGACGTGCGGAGGTCATGCTCGCGCCGCCGCTGTCACGGCAGACCGGCCCCGGCGAGGCGCCGCTGACCGCGATCGCCGCGCCCGACGGGACGCAGATCTTCCTGTGCGCCGACGACGACTGGCTCGGCGACTTCGTGCCCACCGGGGAGTCGGCCCCGCGGGCGGGCATCACCGGCATCGACCACGTGGCGCTGACCCAGCCCTTCGACAACTTCGACGAGGCGGGCCTCTTCTACCGCTCGGTGCTGGGCCTGGAACCGGGTGCGACGGCGGAGTTCGCGGCGCCGTTCGGCCTGGTGCGCGGCCGCGGCGTGAGCGGCGGAGGTGTCCGCCTCACCCTGGACGCCGCGCTGGTGCGGCGAGGAGGCTGGGCGCCCGCCGTCGAGGAACCCCAGCACATCGCCTTCACCTGCGTCGACGCCGTCGAGTGCGCCAAGGCCCTGCGGCAGCTGGGCGCGCGGCTGCTGGACATCCCCGGCAACTACTACGACGACCTGCTGGCGCGCACCGGTCTGCCGGCCGGGCGCGTCAGCGCGCTGCGCGAGCAGTCGGTGCTCTACGACAGCGACGAGCGCGGCGAGTACCTGCACTTCTACACCGAGCTGGCCGGGGCGAGGGTGTTCTTCGAGGTGGTGCAGCGCATCGGTGACTACCGCGGGTTCGGTGTGGTGAACGCACCGGTCCGCATGGCCGCCCACCACGCCGTCCGCAACGGGGTGCGCTGACGGCTGAGGTGGCGGGACCGGGTTCGCCCCGGCCCCGCCTGTCCGCGCTTTAGGGCAGCACCTGCATGTTGGCCATCATCGCCATCGACGAGTGGTCGAAGAAGTGGCAGTGGAACGGGTACACGCCGGTGAACTCCGAGTCGAACTTGACCAGGATCTTCACGGTCTGCCCGGCGGGCACCCTGGCGGTGTCCTTCGGGTACGCCTCCCACTCGCCGACCGGCTGCCCCGCCCGCTCCAGCACGCGGAACTGCACCAGGTGCAGGTGGATCGAGTGCGGGAAGTTGTACTGGCCGTCGTCGTTGACGACCTCCCAGAGCTCCGTCGTGCCGCGCTTGACGGTCAGGTCGATCCGCTTGGGGTCGTAGGCCTTGCCGTCGATCGCGTAGAACGTGTTCGTGGGGTCCCTGGCGAGCACGATCCGCCGCGTCACGGTGGGCGTACCAAGGTCCTCGAGGTCGCGCAGCTTCGCCGGGACCAGGCTGTCGTCCGCCACCGCCGAGCCGGTGACCTCGAACCGGAGCAGCTGCCGTCCCGGCGTCTCCGGGCCGTTGAACGTGTTCTCCAGGATCACGTTCGTGCCCGAGGGGAACTTGCTGAAGTCGATGACGATCTCGGCGCGCTCGGCGGGCCACAGCTCCACCTCGGGCCGGGTGACCGGGCGTCCCAGCAGACCGCCGTCCGAGGCGATCTGGATGACGTCCGAGGCCGGGTTCAGCGCCAGGCGCAACGGCCGCGAGTTGGCCGCGTTGATCAACCGCAGCCGGTACCTGCGCCGCTTGACCTTGTGCGTCGGCTGGATCGCGCCGTTGACGAGCACCGTCTTGCGGTTGGCGAAGTCGTCCAGCTTCCAGACCAGCTGGCCGTCGCCGTCGAACTGGGCGTCCCTGATCACCAGCGGGATGTCGAACTCCCCGCTGGGCAGCCGCAGCGCGTCGGTCTCCGCGTCGCTGATGATGTACGCGCCCGTCAGTCCTCTGTAGACCTGCTCGGCCTCCACGTGGTGGGCGTGGTCGTGGTACCAGAGCGTGGCCGCGGGCTGGGAGTTCGGGTAGTGGTACAGGCGCGACGCGCCGGGGTCGATCGTGTCGAGCGGGTGGCCGTCGCTCTCGGGGGCCACGTTCGCGCCGTGCAGGTGCACCGCGGCGGGCGTGGACATCTTGTTGGTGACCTTGACGACGGCCGCGCGGCCGCGGCGGGACCGGATGGTCGGGCCGGGGAAGCTGCCGTTGAAGGTGAGCACCCGCGTGTCGAGGCCGGGGAAGATCCGGGCCGTCGCCGGGGTGACCACCATTTCGTAGTGGTCGGCGCTGCGTGAGGACGTCACGGGCCTGAGCACGGGCGGAATCGGCAACGGCACCGAGAACGGTGTGACCACGGGCGGGTCGTCCGACAGCGCCGACGCGAGCTGCTGCGCCGGCAGAACCATGCCGACCCCCGCGACCGCACTGAGTTTCAGGGCGTCTCTTCGGCTGAACATTCTTTCGGGAACCTTTCCGGAAAACTCGGGAAACCCTCTTACGGAACACCGAAAAACAGAACGCCGACGATCGCGAAGACGAAGGTGTACTGGAGTACGACCACGGCGGCGGCGAGCGTGTTGGCGAAGGAGATCGCCGGACCGAGTGCCAGCGTCGCCACCAGCAGGGTCACCGGCGCGGTGGCGACCGCCACCAGGAACGAGAACCCCAGCCGCGCCGCCGTTCCGTCGGGCTGCCAGCGGAACCGCCGCACGGCGTACGCCACCAGGGCGACCGCCACGAGCATCAGGTGCATGCCCAGCACGGCCAGGCCCGGGTAGTTCGCGATCGCGTCGCCGGTGATGGGCGCGACCTGCCGGGACGCGCTGCTGTGCGAGTGCCCGCTGAGCCCGAGCTGGGTGGCGGTCGGAATGGAGTCCGTCGGCAGGAACAAAGCCTTCCCGCGCAGCACCCACGCCATGAGCGCGGCACTGCCCAGCGCGAACACGAGCACCAGTGGCACGCGCAACCGGATCGCCGGGCGCGTGGCAGCACCAGGCGTCAGGACCTCGGTCGACATCTTTCCCCCCAAGACGAAGTGTCCCTGCGGACGAACATATGCACCGGATCTAGAGGATCTCTAGCGGTGACATCGGGGGGACGGCGGTGGTGCCGGTGTCATTGGGATTTGCGATAATCGCGGTATGGAACGGCCCGCGGCGGAGCTCACGGTCGGGCAGCTGTCCGATCGCAGTGGTGTACCCATTTCCGCATTGCGCTTCTACGAGCGGCAGCACCTGATCTCCAGCCGCCGGACCGCCGGCAACCAGCGCCGCTACTCCCGCGACACGCTCCGCCGGGTCGCGCTGATCCGCATCGCCCAGCGCGTCGGGATCTCGCTCGCCGACGTCCGGGAGATGCTGTCGACGCTGCCCGACGACCGGGTGCCGTCCCGGGTGGACTGGCAGCGGATGTCGGAGCAGTGGCGGTCGGAGCTGGAGGAGCGGATCCACCGGTTGCAGCAGTTGCTCGACGAGTTCACCGAATGCGTCGGCTGCGGGTGCCTGTCGATCGACCGGTGCCTGCTCGCCAACCCGGACGACGTGCTGGGCGAGCAGGGCCCCGGCCCCAGAAGACTCGGCTAGAGGGTGGCCAGCACCTCGCGGATCGCGCTGATCACCTTGTCCTGCACGTCCTCCGACAGCGACGCGTACATCGGCAGCGAGAAGATCTCGTCGGCCAGCCGTTCGGTCACCGGCAGCGACCCGGTCTCGTAACCGAGGTGCGCGAAGCCGCTCATGGTGTGCACCGGCCAGCGGTAGCTGACGTTCAGCATGATGTCGTACGACTGCAGCCGCTCGATGATCTCGTCCCGCTTCGGGTGGCGGACCACGTAGAGGTAGTACACGTGGTCGTTGCCGGGCGTGATCGACGGCAGCACCAGCGACGTGTCCGCCAGGCCTTCCGCGTAGCGGTCCGCCACCCGGCGGCGGGCCGCGAGGTACGAGTCGAACCTGGTGAGCTTGCGCCGCAGGATCTCCGCGTGCACCTCGTCCAGCCGCGAGTTGTGACCCGGTGTCGACGTGACGTAGTACTGCTTCTCCATGCCGTAGTAGCGCAGCCGGCGCAGGTTCGCGTCGACCTTGTCGTCGTTGGTGATCGTCGCGCCGCCGTCGCCGTACGCGCCCAGCACCTTCGTCGGGTAGAACGAGAACGCCGCCGCGTCGCCCATCGTGCCGGCCAGCCGGCCGTGGTGGCGGGCGCCGTGTGACTGAGCGCAGTCCTCCAGCAGGGCGAGATCGTGCTTGGCCGCCAACGCTTCCAGCGGTGCCATGTCCACGCACTGGCCGTAGAGGTGCACGGGCAGCAGGCACTTCGTGTGCGGGGTGATGGCGGCCTCGACCTGGCTGGTGTCCATCAGGTAGTCGTCCGGCCTGATGTCCACGAACACCGGCGTGGCCCCGACCTGGTCGATCGCGATCACGGTCGGCGCCGCCGTGTTCGACACGGTGATCACCTCGTCGCCGGGGCCGACGCCCAGTGCGCGCAGGGCGAGCACGATGGCGTTGGTGCCGTTGTCGCAACTGACGCAGTGCCGCACACCGTGGTAGTCGGCGTACTCGCGCTCGAACCCGCGCACGCTCTCACCGAGCACGAGCAGGCCGGACCGGAACACCGTGTCGACGGCGTCCAGGACGTCGTCGCGCTCCTGCTCGTATTCGGCCAGGTAGTCCCATACGCGCGTAGTCATTGCAGTGCCGCACCTTTCCCAGTCAGCTGATCGATGTCGGTGAAGTCCCTGGCGCCGTGCAGCCAGGACACCTCGTCGTGCAGGTCGGTTGCCGACAACGACGACAACATGTCGTTGCGCGCCTTGGCTTCCACGCCCGACGGGTGGAACAGCCGCGAACCCATCTCGCGGGACACGTGCTGCGCGCGGGCGGTCCGGTCCCGGCGCACCGCGTTGTACTTCAACGCGCACGCGGCGAACTCGTCCGCGCCGTGGTCGAGCAGGTCGCCGAGCACGACCGCGTCCTCCAGTGCCTGGCACGCGCCCTGCGCCGCGTACTGGAGCATCGGGTGGGCCGCGTCGCCGAGCAGCACGACCCGGCCGTCGGTCCAGTCGGCCACGGGGTCCCGGTCGCACAGAACCCAGGTGCGCCAGCCCTTTCCGAGTTCGAGCAGGCGCCGTGCGGGCTCGCTCAGCACCGGGAACCGGGCGTGCACGTGCGGGGTCTCGACGGGTTCACCGACGACGACCTCGGTGGCGGCGTCGTCGCGGGTGATCGCCATGTTGAAGAACCGGCCGTTGCCGATCGGGTAGTGCACCATGTGCCACTTCGGTCCCGCCCACAGCGTGACCGAGTTCGACCGCAGCTGCGGGGGCACCTCGGACATCGGGATGACGCACCGGTAGATGGTGTGGCCGGAGACGCGGGGCGCGCCGTCGCCGACCAGCTGCCGCCGGACCGCGGACCGGATGCCGTCCGCGCCGACCAGCAGATCCGCGCTGAGCCGCGAGCCGGAGGCGAGGACGGCCGTGACGCCGCCGGAGTCCTGTTCGTAGGCGGTGACCTGGCTGTCGGTGCGCAGTTCGATGTTGTCGTGGTCCCGGCACGCCGACAGCAGCGGCTGGTACAGGTCACCGCGTTGCACGACCGCGTACGGGTTGCCGAACCGCTGCCGGTACTCACCGGTCAGCGGCATGCTCGTGATGCGCTCGCCGGTGGTGCCGTCCATGAGGCGCAGCTCGTCGATGTACACGGCCGTGGCCCGCACGTCCGCGCCCACCCCGAGCAGGTCCAGCGCGTGGAACGCGTTGGGAGCCAGCTGGATGCCCGCGCCCAGCTCCCTGAAGTCCCGGTTGCGTTCGGCGACGAGCACGTGGTGGCCGTGCCGCGCGATGCTCAACGCGGCGGCCAGTCCGCCGATGCCGCCCCCGGCGACGAGGATGTTCGCCATCTGCTCTCCTCTCAGCGGCCGACGAGCTCGACCAGAAGTTCACGGATGATGGACAGGCCGTCCTTGCTCAGCACGGACTCGGCGTGGAACTGCAGCGACCGGAAACCGTTGCCGCGCAGCGCGTGCACCTCGCCGGTGTGCTCGTCCCTGCTGACCTCGACGACGCGCCCGTCGCAGTCCACCTTGTCCTGGTCGCAGAGCGCGGCGAAGCTGTTGTAGAACCCGACCCGCACGCGCCGGCCGAACAGGTCGATCTCCCGTCCGGCGCCCTGGTTGGGCACGGGCCTGCGGTGCAGCGGGAACCCGAGCAGCCGGCTGAGCACCTGGTGGCTCAGGCACACCGAGAGGAACGGCCGGTCCTCGTCGAGCAGGTGCCGGATGGTCGCGGTCAGCGCCTGGATGCGCGGGTCATCGTCGTCGTACGGGTCACCCGGACCTGGACCCATCACCACCAGGTCGTGCTCCGCCACCGCGTACGGCTCGTCGAACCGCGCGATGGTGACCGTCAGCCCGAGCGATCGCAGCAGATGGCCGAGCATCGACGTGAACGTGTCCTCGGCGTCGACGACCAGCACCGTGCGTCCTGCCAGTTCCGGCACGTCGTGGGCCTGCGGCCGCAGCCAGTGGCCGGCGACCCTTTCGTTGCGCTGCCCCAGCGCCCGCAGCACCGACGGGTCGCGGCCGAACGTCCCCGCGCCCGGCGAGCTGAACGCGGCGAGCAGCCCGGCGGCCTTCGCCCTGCTCTCGGCCGCCTCCGACTCCGGCCGGGAGTGCCGGACCAGGGTCGAGCCGACACCGATCCGCATCCGGCCGGCCGGGTCGATGTCGGCGGTCCTGATCAGGATCGCCGAGTCCATCGTCCGCTCACCGGCGGCGTCGCGGCCGATCAGCGCGGCCACCCCGCTGTAGTAGCCGCGGCCGTCGGGTTCGTAGCGGCTGATGATCCGGCACGCGTTCTCCAGCGGGCTGCCGGTGACCGTCGGCGCGAACATGGTCTCGCGCAGGACGTCGCGCACGTCGAGCGAGGTGCGGCCCTCGATGAGGTACTCGGTGTGCGCGAGCCGGGTCATCTCCTTGAGGTACGGCCCGTGGACCCGTCCGCCGGTCGCGCACACCCGGCCCATCATCTTGAGCTCCTCGTCGACGACCATGAACAGCTCGTCGGTCTCCTTGGCGTCGCCCAGGAAGTCGAGCACGTCCGGCAGGGTTGGCCCGGTCGGCGGGTACCGGTACGTCCCGCTGATCGGGTTCATCACCGCCGTGCCGCCGGTCAGGCTGACGTGCCGCTCCGGGCTGGCGCCGACCAGCGTGCGCTGTCCGGTGTGGACGACGAACGTCCAGTAGGTGCCCGACTCCAGCCGGGCCAGCCGGCGGAACAGGGTGAGCGCGCTGTGCGTCGAGTAGCCGGTGATGTCCGCGACGAACGAGCGCTTGATGACGAAGTTCGAGCCCTCGCCGTGGCCGATCTCCTGCCCGACGACCTGCCGGGCGATCTCGGCGTACCCGTCGTCGTCGACGTCGAACTCCCCGCCGGTCATCGCGATCGGCACGTCCGGCAGCCGGGGCAGCGCCTCGGCCAGCGGCAGCACCTCCTGCCCGGTGACCTCCAGCACCAGCAACGGGGTGCCGTCGTCCACACAGCTGTAGCCGCGTTCCGCGATCTGCCGGTACGGCATGAGCACCAGCACCTCGTGCCCCGGCCCGGTGGCGGTCAGCGGCACGTCCGCCAGGGTGTCCACCGAGGACACTTTCCCGACGATGACGTCGAGGCTGTCCGGGTCGGTGCCGCGGCGGTGCAGCAGGGCGAACGGCGGCGGGTCGGCGGCGGCGACCAGGTCGAGCAACCCGGTCATGCCACCGCCTCCACGGCGTCCAGCGTGCTGAGCACGCCCGAGGTCGTGGTCACCACGGCGCTGCGCTCGGCGGCGTACGACAGCGCCATCCGGTGGTGCTCCTCGGAGAAGTCCGCGATCGCGTCGGCCACCAGGAACGCCTGCACGTCCTCGGACATCGCGTCCACGGTGGTCATCAGCAGGCCGACGTGCGCGTACACCCCGCAGCAGATGAGCTGGTCACGGCCAGCCTCCCGCATCCGCGCCAGCAGGTCCGTGCGGCAGAACGCGCTGTAGCGCCACTTGGTGAGGACCCAGTCCTGCGGCCGCGGCGCGACCTCGGCCACCACGTCCCGGTGTGCCGGGTCCCCGGACATCCCGGAGCCCCAGAAGTCCCGCAGCAGACCGCGTTGTTCCGCGGTCATGTCGCCGGGCTGGGCGGTGTACGCCACCGGGACGCCGAGGGCGGCGCAGCTCTCCCGGATCCGAGCGGTGTTGGCGACCAGGTCGGTCAGCGGTGTCTCGCCCTGGGGGAAGAACCGCAGGAAGTAGCGCTGCATGTCGTGGACCAGCAGCACCGCCCTGGCCGGGTCGATCCGCCAGTCCGCGGTGTTGGCCGGGAGCGAGTCGGCGGCGGGCATCGGGTAGGGGACGATGGCGGGAATGGGCATGGGGAAGAACCTCGCAGGGGTCAGACGCCGAGCGTGGCGCCGCCGTCGACGGTGAGATCGTGCATGGTCACGTGCGCGGCCTGGTCCGACAGAAGGAACAGGACGGCGTTGGCCACGTCGGCCGGCCGCGCGAGCTTGCGCAGCGGGATCCCGACGCGGTAGGCGTCGAGCTTGCCCTCGATGGACGTCGCGGTCGCGTCGCCGCCGTTCCACAGGGCGCGCAGCATCGGGGTGTCGGTGGAGCCGGGAGCCACCAGGTTGCAGCGGATGCCGTACCGGGCGACCTCCAGGCCGAGGCACTTGGTGAACATCGTCGACGCCGCCTTGGACGCGGCGTACGCGCCCATCCCGACCCGCGCGGTCGACGCCGAGTTCGACGCGACCGTCACGATCGCGCCCGTGCGGCGCGGCACCATCCGCCTGGCCACCGCGCGGGAGGTGAGGAAGACGCCGTTGGTGTTGACCTGGAACGTGCGCGTCCAGTCCTCTTCGGACAGTTCGGTCACCTGGCCGACGCGCAGCACACCGGCCGCGTTGACCAGGTAGTCGATCGGCCCGAGCTCCTGCTCGATCCGGTCGACGACGGCCTCCACCTCGGCGCCGGAGGTCACGTCGGCGGTGAAGCCGTGCACCCGCAGGTCCTCGCCGCGGAGCTTCTCGACGGAGTCGCGCAGCTGGTCGGCGTCGTTGTCGACGGCCGCGACCGCGAGGCCACGCAGGGCGAGTGCGCGCGCGATCTCCACTCCGATACCGCCCGCGGCTCCGGTGACCACGGCCGTCCGTCCACCCAGTTCGGTCATGTTCCGCTCCTATTCGGGCCAGGCGGACACGACTTCGACCGCCTGGGCCACGTTCAGACGTGGATCGCACAAACTCGTGTAAGGACCGGTGATCACCTCGTGCACGTGGTCCGGGCCCGCGACGCACTCGGTCACGTGGTCGGGGGTGGCCTCCAGGTGCAGGCCGCCCGCGGTGGTGCCCTCCCGCGCCATGACCGCGGTGAACCGTTCCACCTCGGCGATGACCGTGGAGACGTACCGGGTCTTGAGGCCGCCGGCGAGCTGGACCGTGTTGCCGTGCATCGGATCGCACATCCAGATCACCGGGTGCCCGGCCGCGCGGACCGCGCCGGCGAGACCGGGAAGCCGGGAGGCGACCGACTCCGAACCCATCCGGGCGATGAGCGTGAGCCTGCCGGGTTCCCGGTTCGGGTCCAGCCGTGCGCAGAGGCCGAGCAGGTCGTCGGTGGTCATGCCGGGGCCGACCTTGCACGCCACCGGGTTGACCACCGTGGACAGCACGGTCACGTGGGCGCCGTCGAGCTGCCGGGTCCGTTCGCCGATCCACGGCCAGTGCGTCGACGACAACAGCACGCCGCCGGCGTCCTCGCGCAGCATCGGCACCTCGTAGTCGAGCAGGAGTGCCTCGTGGCTGGTCCAGACCGCCGGTTCGCCGCCGTCGCGGGCCCGGATCGCGTCCATCGCCGTGCTCGCCGCCCAGTACCCGGACAGCAGTCGCTTCGGGTCGGGCCGGCGCAGTTCCGGGTCGGGGTCGGGGCTGTTGACCATGTGCCCGCGGTAGACCGGGAGCTGCCGGCCGCCGACGACCTCGACCGGCTGCGAGCGGGGTTTGCCGAACTGGCCCGCGATCCGGCCGACCCGCAGCACCGGCCGGCCGGACTTGAGCATCAGCACGTCGGCGAGGATGTCGAGCAGCGCGGTCTTGCGTTCGACGTGTCTCGGCGTGCACTCGGTGGGGTCCTCCGCGCAGTCGCCCGCCTGGAGCACCTGGTACTCGCCCGCGGCGACGCCGGCGAGCAGGGTGCGCAGCCTGCGCACCTCGGCACTCGTGACGAGGCCCGGCAGATCGGCGAGCTCCTCCCTCACCTGGGCGAGGAGCGCGGTGTCCTCCCAGGCGGGCTGCTGGTGGGCGGTCGGCAGGGTGGCCGTCAGACGTTCCACTTGATCACCTTGTTGTCCGCAGGAGCGGCTGCCACCAGCCCGGGTTCTCCCGGTACCACCGGACGACACCGCTCAGTCCGTCGTCGAATGACCATCGGGGGGCGTATCCCAGCTCCGACCGGATCTTCGAGTCGTCGATGGCGTAGCGCAGGTCGTGGCCCAGGCGGTCCTCGACGTGCCGCACCATCCGCCAGTCCGCGCCGCACAGGTCGAGCAGCCGCGCGGTCATCTCCTTGTTCGACAACTCGGTGCCACCGCCCACGTTGTAGACCTCGCCCGCGCGTCCGTTCGTGAGCACCAGGTGGACGGCCCGGCAGTGGTCGTCGACGTGCAGCCACTCGCGGACGTTCACGCCCTCGCCGTACAGCGGCACGGGCTCACCGGAGAGCAGGTTGGTGACGAACCGGGGGATGAGCTTCTCGACGTGCTGGTACGGCCCGTAGTTGTTGGAGCAGCGGGTGATCCGCACGTCGAGCCCGTGGGTCCGCCAGTACGCCAGCGCCACCAGGTCGGAGGCCGCCTTCGAGGCGGCGTACGGCGAGTTGGGGGCCACCGGCTCTGCCTCGGTCCAGCGGCCGGTGCCGATCGAGCCGTACACCTCGTCCGTGGACACGTGCACGACCGTCCGCACGCCGGCTTCCTTCGCCGCCGTCAGCACGCTTTGCGTGCCTTCCACGTTGGTCCGCATGAACGCCAGCGGCCCGTCGATCGAACGGTCCACATGCGACTCGGCCGCGAAGTGGACGACGGCTTCGTGGCCCGCCATCACGCGGGCGAGCACCGGGCCGTCGCAGATGTCCCCGACGACGAACGTGAGCCGCGGGTGGTCCATCGGCAGGTTGGTGGTGGAGCCGGCGTAGGTCAGCTTGTCCACGACGGTGACCTCGGCGCCCTCGCAGCCGGGGTAGCCGTCGTCGAGCAGGGTGCGCACGTAGTGCGAGCCGATGAAGCCGGCGGCACCCGTGACCAGGATCCGCATCAGGCCGCCACCTCGGCGGAGGCGTGGTCCCCGATGACGAGGCTGTGCTGCTCGCCGGTGGCCGACACCTTCGCCCACCTGCCGATGATCGAGCCGCGGAGCTCCCGCACGCCGTTGACGTCCGAACCCTCCAGCAGGATCGAGTCCTCGACGTGCGAGTCGGTCACCACGCACCCGGTGCCCACGGAGGTCGACGGGCCGAGGTAGCTGCCGGTGACGACGCTGCCCGCGCCCACCACCAGCGGACCGACCAGCCGCGACCGGGTCACCACGGCGCCGGCCTCGACCACCACGGTGCCGAACGTCGTGGACTCGGCGTCGACGTCGCCGTGCACGGCGGGCGTGATCCGCTCCAGCAGCGCGCGGTTGCACTCCAGCAGCTCGTCGACGCTGCCGGTGTCCTTCCAGTAGCCGGCGTACTCCTCTGCGGTCACCAGCTTTCCGCCGTCCACCATGACCTGGACGGCGTCGGTGATCTCCAGCTCGCCACGCGCGCTCGGGGGCAGGTCGCGCACGGCGTCGTGGATGGCGGAGGTGAAGAAGTACACGCCGACGATCGCCAGGTCGCTGCGGGGCACGGCCGGTTTCTCGGCCAGCGCGCGGACCACGTGGTCGCGGTCGATCACGGCGACGCCGTACTGGCGCGGGTCCGGAACCTTCACCACGAGCAGCTGCGCGTCGGGCCGGCGCTGCTCGAACGCGGCCGCCGCGGCGGTGATCCCGTCGGCGAGCACGTTGTCGCCCAGGTACATCACGAAGTCGTCGTCCCCGAGGAAGTCCTGGGCGACCTGGACGCAGTGCGCGAGGCCGAGCGGTTGTTCCTGGTGGATGTACGTCACGCGCAGACCCAGTTCGGAGCCGTCGCCGATGGCGGCACGGATGTCGGCGGCCCGGTCGCCGACGACCACGCCGACCTCCTCGACGCCGATCTGCCGGATGTTCTCTAGACAGTGCTGGAGAACCGGTTTGTTGGCGACCGGGACCAGCTGCTTGGCCATGGAGTGGGTGAACGGTCGCAGTCGCGTGCCCAACCCTCCGGACAGCACCAGCGCTTTCATCGGTGACCCTTTCGCTCTTCGCATGTGGTTACCGCGACTCACGATGCACGAGGCGCAACGCGGGCAGTTCGAGGCGACTTAAAGGCTCGCCAGGAAAACGGCCGGGGAATCGGAACCCACGACCACGTGCCCGTCCCGCCACGAACACAGCGGCGGTTTTCCGGGCCACGCCACTAGGTCGCCTCTAGCAACTCGTTCTCGTCCCACTAACTGTGTGGCCGATGCTGGGAGACACGTGGTCGCGGCCGCCCCGGCGTGCCGTCGAGTAGCCGATCTGACGGAGGAAAACCTTGTGTTCCAGCGAATAGCGGATTTCCACGAATGGTTCGCCGAGCGCAGGGCGGCGAGCGCCTGTTCGGTGACCCGCGCCCGTCTGGACCAGCTCGACGGCTGGCAGATCCAGCAGGGGACGGGCACGATCCAGCACCACAGCGGGAAGTTCTTCGCGGTGGACGGACTGGAGATCAGCACCGACCACGCGCCCGTCAGCTCGTGGACCCAGCCCATCATCATCCAGCCGGAGTCCGGAATCCTCGGCATCCTGGTGAAGCGGTTCCACGGCGTCCCGCACTTCCTGATGCAGGCGAAGGTCGAACCGGGGAACATCGGGCTGCTGCAGCTCTCCCCGACCGTGCAGGCCACCCGCAGCAACTACACGCGGGTGCACAAGGGCAAAGCGGTTCCGTACCTGGAGTACTTCCAGGCGCCCCGGCGCGGCCGGATCCTGTCCGACGTGCTGCAGTCCGAACAGGGTTCGTGGTTCCTGCACAAGCGCAACCGCAACATGATCATCGAGGTCACCGAAGACGTCGAGGTCCTGGAGGACTTCTGCTGGCTCACGGCGGCGCAGCTCGGTGAGCTGTTGCGCTGGGACCACGTCGTCAACATGGACTCGCGCACCGTCCTCGCCGGATGGCCGCTCGCCGAGACCCACTGGGGCCGCGACGCCGCCGTCGACCGCGACCAGCTGTCGGAGCTGCTGAGCTGGTTCACCGAGGCCAAGTCGCGCTACCAGCTCACCCGCCAGCGCATCCCGCTGACGAACGTGAAGAACTGGATCATCTCGCCGGAGCGGATCGTCCACGAGAACGACGCCTACTTCGCCATCGTCGGCGTGGACGTGGAGGGCGCCGGCCGGGAGGTCGCCGGCTGGTCCCAGCCGATGATCGAACCGCGCCACCCCGGCGTGGTCGCGTTCGTGACGCGGCACGACGGCGACGAGCCCCGCGTCCTCGTGCACGCCCACACCCAGGCCGGCACGCACGACGTGGTCGAGATGGCGCCGACCGTGCAGTGCGCGCCGGGCAACTACGAGGACACCCCGCCGGACCGGCGACCGTCCTTTCTGGACCACGTGCTGTCCGCCGGTCGCGAGCGGGTCCTGTTCGACGCGCTGCACTCCGAGGAGGGCGGCCGGTTCTACCAGGCGGAGAACCGCTACCTCCTCGTCGAGGCGGGTCCGGACTTCCCCGCGGAGACCGGCCCCGACTTCGCCTGGATGACCCTGTCGCAGCTCGCCGAGCTGGCCCGGTACGGCAACTACGTCAACGTCGAGGCGCGCAACCTGCTGGCCTGCCTGCTCTTCACCTAAAAACCCACTCGAGGAAACACCATGATGATCAGCCTGAACAAAGTGACCGTGACCGGCTGCCCGGTCGACGAGTACGAGCGGGTCTACAAGCAGGCCAGCGACTACATGGCCACCCGGCCCGGCCACATCAGCCAGCTGTTCCTGCGTTCGGAGAACCACCCCGGCACGTACTTCGCCGTCGCGTTGTGGGAGAGCGTCGAGCACTACACCGCGCTGGCGGGCATCGACGAGCTCGTCGCGATCTTCGACCAGGTGATCTCGCTGAACGACCCGGACGCGGCGGACGGTGACAAGATCGCGGTCGAGCACCACAAGCCCGAGGTGGTGTACGCGGAGAACACCCTGCCCGACCACCCGACCGGCGCGATGGTGTGCGTCAACCGGATCACCGTCACCGGCCTTCCCGCCGAGGAGTACGAGCGGGTGTACCGCGAGGGCAGCGACTACATGGCCCGTCAGCCGGGGCACATCCGGCACAAGCTGGTCCGCTCGACGACCGAGCCGGACGTGTACTTCAGCATCGCCGAGTGGACCGACGTCGAGGCCTACCGCGCACTCGACGGGCTGGACGAGCTGACCGCGATCTTCGCCCAGGTCAACGACAAGATCGAGATCGAGAACCACGAGTGCGTCGTGCGGGGGGACAAGTGAAGGTCGGCGTCAGCCACACCACGTTCACCGAGGACGACGGCACGGTCGCCGATCCCGTCGCGGTCGCGCGGTTCGTCGAGGACCTCGGCCTGGACTCGTTCTGGGTCAGCGACCACCTCGCCTGGGACACCCCGATCCTCGACAGCGTGCTGACGCTCACCGCGGCCGCCGCCGTCACCGAGCGGATCGAGGTCGGGTTCGCCGTCCTGCAGCTGGCGCTGCGCCGCCTGGCGTGGATCGCCAAGCAGGTCGGGACCCTGCAGACCATCTCGCACAACCGCGTCAACCTCGGTGTCGGCGTCGGTGGCCACCCGCACGAGGAGTGGGCGTCCGCCGGGATGTCCCTCGCTGACCGCGGCAGGCGGACCGACGACGCGCTGCGCGTCCTGCCCGCCCTGCTGGCGGGGGAGACGGTCGCGCTGCCGGACGTGGACGGCGCCCCGGTCACGCTCACCCCGGCGGCGCCCATGCCCCCGGTGTGGGTGGGCGGTGGCTCGCCGGCCGCGTTGACACGCGCCGCCGCCTTCGGTGACGGCTGGCTGCCCGCGGCGGTCACCCCGGACCAGATCAGGGCCGGGCAGGCCACCCTGCGCGAGCTGGCCGGGCAGGCGGGCCGCCCCGCCGTCCGCACCGGCGTGTCCATCTTCGCCACGCTCGACGCGCACGTCGGCGGGATGAGCCGGGAGGCACTGGTCGACCTGTGCGCCGGCGGGTTCGGCTTCCCCCGTGACCACGCCGACGCGGTCGTGCTCGGCGGCAAGCCCGCCGAGGTCGCCGAACGGCTGGCCGAGCACGCCGAGCTCGGCGCCGAGCACGCGGTCCTGGTGCCGTTCGGCGGTTCGTGGCGGCGGCAGTGCGAACTGCTCGCCGAGGCCAAGTCCCTGCTGCAGGAAGGCGAGGAGTCCTGATGCGCGCGACGAGGTCCCTGGCGCTGGTGCCGGTGGCGATCATGCTCACCCTGTCCGGATCCGCCGCTGCGGGCGGCCCGGCCGTCCGGTACGCGGAGGGCGGCTTCGACGTCACCAGCTACACGAGCACCCCGTACAAGCAGCTGCCGGACGGCGCGAGCCTGAGCCACCTCAGCATCGTGGACCGCTTCCACGGGGACATCCAGGGGCACGCCACCGCCGAGGCGGAGCTGTTCAGCCGCGCCGACGGGTCCACCCGCGACACCGGGTTCATCCACGTGCAGGGCACGCTGGCCGGCAGGTCCGGCGGGTTCGTCATCGAGACGGCGGGTTCGTTCGACGGGAAGAACGTGTCGAGCGTCTGGACGATCGTGCCGGGCTCGGGCAGCGGTGAGCTGAAGGGCCTGCGGGGCAAGGGCACCGAGACGGCCGAGAAGATCGGCGAGGAGTTCGTCGCCCGGTACCGCCTCGGTTACTACTTCGAGTGAGAGCGGAGGACACGTGCTCGTCGAGGACGTCGTCAGCTACCTGGAGATGAAGTCGCTGGAGGAACTGCGCCCGGCGCGGGACCGCGGCGCCGAGGTCGAGCTGCGCGAGGTGTCCGATGTGGACACGATCAGGGCCGTCCACGACCGCGTGGCCGGCCCGTACGGCTGGATGTCGCTGGCCTGGACGGCGGAGAAGTGGCGGGAGTCCCTGGACCGGCCGGGGGTGCGGACGTGGGTGCCGCGGGTCGGTGGCGCCGACGCCGGGTTCGCGTTGCTGTGCTTCGACCCCGGCGGGGACGTCGAGATCGACTTCTTCGGCCTCGCACCGGAGTTCACGGGGCGCGGGCTGGGCGGCCACTTCCTGACCGTCGTCACGCGGACGGCGTGGGAGGCGGGCGCCACCAGGGTGTGGCTGCGGACGTCCTCGCACGACCACCCGCACGCGAAGGCCAGCTACGAAGCTCGCGGGTTCCGGTTGTTCAAGACCGAAACCCGCGAGCGGGTGCTCGTCACACCGTAGAGCGTTCCGGGTGCTGCTGTGCCGCGTCGTCACTGCGGCGCAGCAGCACCTTCACCAGTACCAGCGCCAGAACCCCGGCGAGACCGGCCATCCACCACAGCACGACGTGCAGGCCGTTGGTGTAACCGGGTTCGGCGAGCCTGCCGCCGGTCATCGTGGCCAGCACGGCACCCGCGATGGCGATGGCGATGGTCTCCAGCGCGAGGCGCACCGTGTTGAACATCCCGGCGCCGGTCCCGGCGCGGGCGGGATCCACGCTGCCGATCGCGACCCCGTCGATCAGCCCGGTCGAGATCCCGAACCCGGCGCCGATGGTGAGCAGCGGTCCCGCGATCGACAGCACCGACGATCCCGGCCCGATCACCGTCAGCCAGGCCGCGCCGACGCCGACCAGGGCGACCGCCAGCACCACGACGCCCTGCGGGGGAACGACCTTGGTGACCAGCGGTGCCACCGGCGGCAGCAGCAGCGTCAGCCCGGTCAGCAGCACCAGCACGACGCCCGCCTCACCGGTGGACATGCCCAGCACCTTGGTGAAGTACGACGGCAGGTACACGATCAGCGGCAACGGCACCGACACGATCATCGCGCCGGCCAGCGAGATCCCGATGAACTTGCCGTTGCGCAGCAGGGCGAGGTCGAACATCGGCTGGGCCTGGCGCCGTTCCACGACGACGAACGCCACCAGCAGCACGACCGACCCGGCGAACGCGACGAGCACCGCGGGCGACGCCCAGCCCCACGCCGGTCCCTGCACGAACGCGGCGATCAGCAGCAGCAACGCGAGCGTGAACGTCGCCGTCCCGGCCCAGTCGACCTTGCGGGAGCCCGGTTCCTTCGACTCCGGCAGCATCGGCACGAGGCAGAGCACGACGACGCACGCGAGCGCGGGCCCGGCGAACACGGCCCGCCAGCCGAAGCCCTCGACGAGCAGTCCGGCGACGGTCGGCCCGAACGCGAGGCCCACGCCCAGCGCCGTGCCGAAGTAGCTGAACGCCCGGATCCGGGCCCTGCCGGTGAAGGCGGACGCGAGGATGGCGGCCGAGCTGGCGGCCGCGGCGGCCGCGCCGATGCCGGCGAGCACGCGCAGGACGTCGAGCATGACGACGTTCCACGACAGCGCGCTCAGCACGCCGCCGGCGGCGAAGATGGAGACACCGGTGGCGAACACCCGCCGGCGGCCGAACATGTCGGCCATCGACCCGGTGGCCAGCATGAAGCTCGCGAAGCAGGCGATGTAGCCGTTCACGACCCACTGCACGGCGGGCAGGTCGGCGTTGAGGTCGGTGGCGATGTCGGGCAGCGCCACCGACGCGCCGGTGAGCGTGATCGGTAGCGAGAGGCTGGAGAGCAGGACGGCCACGAGGACGACTGCCGGGTTGTTTCGCACGATTCCCCTTGTTCAACGCGGTAGTGCCTGGGCTTGCGGGCGCTGGTGACGCGCCCGCGGCCACTCCAGCGTGCAACCTCAACCTTTGTTCAGGTCAAGTCTTCATCGAGCCTCGATCAAGCCACTGTCCACCGGCCCTAGCGTCGTGACCATGACACCGACGTTCACCACCATCGGCCTCGTCGTCGCCGACATGGCAGCGGCCACGGCGTTCTACGAGCGACTGGGCCTGAAGTTCGGCGATGACGACGACCACCGGGAGTGCGAGCTGACGGGGGCGGTGAAGCTGACCCTCGACACCGAGGCGGCGGTCAGGTCCTTCACGCCGGACTGGACCCGCGCGACCGGCAGCCCCCGCGTCAGCCTGGCGTTCCAGGTCGACAGCCCCGACGCCGTCGACGAGGTCGTGGCGGAGCTCGCCGCGGGCGGCGCGGTGGTCACCAGGCAGCCGTGGGACGCCTTCTGGGGCCAGCGCTACGCCTCGGTGAGCGACCCGGACGGCAACGAGGTCGACGTCTACGCCACCCTGCCGGCCTGAGCACGGCGGAAGGGACGAGGCCGGCTGCCGGCCCCGTCCCTTCCGCGTGTCAGACCCGTTCGCGCGCAACGGTCCTGCGCGTCCCCAGCAGCGCGTGCACCACGACCGCCGCGACCAGGCAGATGCCGGCGACGATCCACAGCGCCACCCGCCAGGCGTCGGTGAACTGCTCGGCCAGCACCGCGGGGTCCCCGCCGGTGAGCTCGCCGGCGGCGACGTCGTTGGCCAGCTCGGCGGAGCCGACCCTTGCCTGGATCAACGCGATGAGCGCGGTGCCGAACACGGCGATCACCAGTGCCTCACCGGCGTTGCGGATCGTGTTGAGGAAGCCCGCGGCCATGCCCAGCCGGGCCGGGTCGACCTGGTTCATCGCCTGCGCGTCGGTGATGCCGAAGGAGATGCCCAGCCCGATGCCCACCGACAGCAGCGGCCCGATCAGCTCGCTCACGCCGATACCGGGACGCAGCACAGTCAGCCACGCGTTGCCGCCCGCCACCAGCAGCAGCGCGGAGGTCATCAGCCACCGCGCGGACACGCCGCGGTTCACGAGCCAGCCACCGGCCATCGGGATCACCAGGATCGGCAGCGTGAGCATCAGCATGGTCAGGCCCGCCTCCTGCGCGGTGGCACCGTCCACGCCCTGGAAGTAGGTGGGCAGGAACACCAGGATGCCGACGAAGCCGACCGACGTGGACACCGTTCCCAGGCACCAGCCGATGAACTTCGCGTTGCGCACCAGGGAGAGGTCGAGCACCGGGAACGCCTGCCTGCGCTCGACCACCACGAACACCAGCAGCAGCACCACACCCGCGACGAGCCCGAACGTGCCGCCCCAGCCGCCCTGCGGACTCTGGATCAGGCCGAACATCAGCAGGCCGAGACCGAGCACGAACGTGACCACGCCCGCCCGGTCCACCTTCGGCCGTTCCGCCGACCGCGACTCGGCCACGAACAACGTGCCCAGCAGGATCGCCGCGCCGATGACCACGTAGGACACGAAACTGGCACGCCAGCCCAGCTCGGTGACGAGCCACCCGGACAGGAACGGGCCGGTCACCACGCCCGCGCCGCCCGTGGTTCCCATGGCCGCGAACGCCTTCGTCCTGGCGCTGCCGTCGAACGTGACGGCGAGGATCGCGCCACCACTGGCCATCACGCCGCCCGCGCCGATGCCGGCCACCGCCCGCGCGAGGTCCAGCACCACGATGTCCTGCGCCAGCGCGCACACCAGCGAGCCGCCGGCGAACAACGTCGTCGTGAGCACGAACACCCGCTTGCGGCCGAACAGGTCCGACAGCGACCCGCACACCAGGGTGAACGCGGACAGCGCGAGGTTGTACGCGGAGATCACCCACTGCAGCGCGGCGCCGCTGGCGTCGAGCTCGGCGCCGATCTGCGGCACCGCGACACCGGCACCCGAGATCGACATCGCCACGGCGAACACACCCACGAGCACGACCGCCAGGGTGAGAGCGGGGCTCGACCGCCTGGTCAACGTGTCGGGAACAGCACTCATACAGCTCTCCTAGGCAGGAGGAAAACGCCCGCCGTGAATTCGGCGAAGACGGTGGAATTCAGGGCCGGAATTGTGGCCGGCGTCCTCAAGCTAACGCGGCTGGCCGCGCCGTTCAAGCGCCTTTATGCAACCACTGTGCGGGCTTTTGTTCGCCTCGATCTCGCCCCGAAGTCAGCCCGTTAGCGTGGGTCTCATGCGAATTCTGTTCCTCGCCGGAGGAAGTCCGGCAACGGTTTTCCCGCTGGTACCGCTGGCGACCGCCGCACGCAACGCGGGCCACGAGGTGTTGATGGCGGGGACCGAAGGAATCACTTCGTCGATATCCGGCGCCGGTCTGCCCGCGTTGTCGGTGAGTCCGCTGACGATGCTCGACTTCTTCACCAACGACAAGCACGGCAATTCTCTGGAATGGCCGCCGGACCCCGAGGACTGGAAGCTCTTCATCGGCCGCGGCTTCGGCCGGCTGGCCCGCGCGAGCATGGAACCGCTGCTCGACCTGGCCCGGTCGTGGCGGCCGGACCTCGTCGTGGGCGGTCAGCTCGCGTTCGTCGCGCCGTTGCTCGCCAAGCGGCTCGGCGTGCCGTACGTGCGGCACACCTGGGACAGCGGCGAGCCGCCGGAGGCCGACCTGGGCGCCGCCGAGGAACTGGAGCCGGAGTTCCGCGAACTCGGGCTGGACGGGTTCCCGGTCGCGGACCTGCACGTCGAGCTCTGCCCGCCGAGCCTGCTGCCGCCCGGTCCGGCACCGGCCAACCTGCAGCACATGCGGTACGTCGCATCCAGTCCACAGAGGACGCTCGAACCGTGGATGTACACCAGGCCGGAGCGTCGCCGGATCTGCGTGACCGCGGGCTGCCGCGTCACCAAGGACCAGTACTTCGACTTCCTGCGCGACCTGGCGGGCAAGGTCGCCCCGCTCGGCGCCGAGATCGTCGTCGCCGCGCCGGAGGACGTCGCCAGGGACCTGACCGCCGGGCTCGACAACGTGCACGCCGGCTGGCTCCCGCTCGACGTCGTGGCGCGCACGTGCGACCTGTTCGTGCACCACGCGGGTGGCGGCACGTCGCTGCTCGTCATGGCGGCCGGGCTGCCGCAGCTGCTCATCCCGAACATGCCCTCGTCCGTCGCGCCCTCGCAACGGCTCACCGACTTCGGCGCGTCCCTCATGCTGATGCCCGGCGAGGACACGCTCGACGCGGTCGTCTCCGGTTGCCAGGAACTGCTGGAGAACCCGTCGTACACCGAACGCGCGCGGGTCGTCGCCGACGAGATCCGCTCCCAGCCCCTGCCCGTCGACGTGCTCGCCGTCGTCGAGGAACTCGTCTAGGAGCTCGAACATGTGCGGAATCACCGGATGGGTCGACTACCGCCGGGACCTGACGGGTCAGGGCGAGCTGGCGGACGCCCTGACGCAGACCATGGCGTGCCGCGGCCCGGACGCGTCGGGCGAGTGGATCGGCGAGCACGCCGTGCTCGGCCACCGCCGGTTGTCCATCATCGACCTGGAGACCGGTCAGCAGCCGATGGCCGCCGACGAGGCCGTGATCACCTACAGCGGCGAGGTCTACAACTTCCGCGAGCTGCGCGACGAACTGCGCGGGCTCGGCCACTCCTTCGGCACGACGAGCGACACCGAGGTGGTGCTGCGCGCGTATCTGGAGTGGGGCGAGGACTTCGTCGACCGGCTCAACGGCATGTACGCGTTCGCCATCTGGGACACCAGGACCGAGGAGCTGCTGCTGGTCCGCGACCGGATCGGCATCAAGCCGCTCTACTACTACCCGACCGCCGGCGGTGTGCTGTTCGGCTCGGAGCCCAAGGCGATCCTGCGGCACCCCGACGCCGAGGCCGTGGTCGACCGCGACGGCCTGTGCGAGATGTTCACCATCGTCAAGACGCCGGGGCACGCGATCTTCCGCGGCATGTACGAGGTCCGCCCCGGCTCGGTCGTCCGCGTCAGCCGCGACGGGCTGACGAAACGCCGGTACTGGCGGCTGGAGAGCCGCGAGCACACCGACGACCTCGACACCACGATCGCGAACGTCCGCACGTTGCTCGAGGACATCGTGGAACGCCAGCTGTTCGCGGACGTCCCCGTGGGAACCCTGCTGTCCGGAGGGCTCGACTCCAGCGCCGTCACCGCGCTGGCCGCCCGCAGGACGGGGGAGCTGCCCGCGTTCTCGGTCGACTTCACCGGGCACGACGACCGGTTCGAGGCCAACGTCCAGTGGGAGGACCCGGACACGCCGTTCGCGATCGAGGTGGCGGAGCGCGTCGGCGCCGAGCACATCACGATCATGCTCGACAACGACGACATCCTCGACCCGTCGGTGCGCAGGGCGACGCTCGTCGCGCAGGACCTGCCCATCTCCACCGGCGACATGGAGTACTCGCTCTACCTGCTGTGCCGCGCGGTCCGCGAGCGGGTGACCGTCGCGCTGTCCGGTGAGGCGGCCGACGAGCTGTTCGGCGGCTACACCTGGTTCCACGACCAGGAGGCGGTGAACAACGGCTCCTTCCCGTGGCACCACCCGTTCGAGAAGGCCGGTGGGATCGGCGCGCTCGAGGAGGTCGGCCTGTGGGACCGGCTCGGGCTGGGCGAGTACGTCCGGCGCCGGTACGACGAGGCGATGGCCGAGGTGCCCAGGCTGGCGGGGGAGACCGGGACCGAGGCCCGGATGCGCGAGGTCGGTTACCTGAACCTCACGCGGTGGGAGAACTTCCTGCTGGACCGCAAGGACCGGATCAGCATGGCCGTCGGCCTGGAGGTGCGGGTGCCGTTCTGCGACCACCGGCTCGTCGAGTACGTCTTCAACACGCCGTGGGCGATGAAGAACTTCGACGGCAGGGAGAAGAGCCTGCTGCGAGCGGCCATGCGCGGTGTGCTGCCGGACAGCGTGCTCGACCGCAAGAAGAACCCGTACCCGTCCACACAGGACGACAAGTACGAGGTGGCGCTGCGCGAACAGGTGGAGGAGCTCTGCACGCCCGACTCGCCGGTGCTCCAGCTCGTGTCCGAGGAGGGCATCCGCCGGCTGCTCGCGCGGCCGGACGGCGCCTACGTGATGGGCGGGCCCTGGGCGGCCAGGGCCGTGCTGGAACGACTGGTCGAGTTCAACACGTGGATGACCGAGTACGACGTGCGGCTCGTTCTGTCCGATGAGGACTGACGGCCGAGGTGAGGACGGTGTTCCGATGTCAGTCACTGGCGAACCGGCCAAGGGCGAGTACCTGATCGACCCCGACCGGTCGGTGATCTCGTTCACCACCAGGGCGATCTACGGGCTGCTGCGAGTGCGCGGCACGTTCCGGGTGGGCCACGGCAAGATCTCGGTCGCCGAGCCGGCCACCGCGTCCACAGTGGACGCGGTGGTGGCCGCGGCCAGCTTCGACAGCGCCAACGCCGAGCGCGACGCGCACGTGTGCTCGGCCGACTTCCTCGACGTGGACGCGCATCCCGAGATCGTCTTCCGCGGTGAGCGGGTCGACCGGGCCGCGAACGGCGAGCGCGTCCTGCGTGGCACGCTGACCGTCCGCGGTGTGACCCAGCCGATCTCCCTGGCGCTGCACCGGGTCGGCGGCGACGACCAGGAACTGGTCGCGCGCGCGACGACCCGGATCGACCGGTACGCCTTCGGCGTCACCAAGGCCAAGGGCATGACCGCCCGTTATCTCACGCTGACCCTGGACGTCGTGGCGAACCGCTGATCGTGCGTGGTCATCTCCAGCCTGTCGTCCGCGGACAGGATGGCCTCGTGCAACCGGCGCAGCTGCGCCGAGGGCTCGACGCCCAGCTCGTCGGAGACGCTGCGGCGCAGGTGCCGGAACACCTCCAGGGCGCGAACCTGCCGGCCGGCGCGGTACAGCGCGAGCATGTACATCGCCTGGAGGTTCTCGTTCAGCGGGTGCTGCGCGGCGACGTCGCCGATCTCGCTGAGGATGTCGTGGTGGTAACCGAGCCGCAGCTCGGCCTCGAAGCACTGTTCCGTCACCGACAACCGCGCCTCCTCGAACCGGTTGACGTGCGCCCGCAGCAACGGCCCCGCCTGGACGTCCCCCAGTGCGGGGCCGCGCCACAGGCTCAGCGCCCGCCGGAACTTCCTGGCCATGTCGGCGTCGTCGTCCCGCCGCTGGGCCTCCCGGCCCTCGGCGACGAGCTGGTCCCACTCCATCAGGTCGAGCGAGTGCGGCGGCACCATGAGGAAGTAGCCGCGGTTGCCGGTGATCAGGCTCTTGTGCGCCTCGGTGAGGGAACCGAGTGTGGGGGACGCGGCTAAAGCACGGCGGATCTGGAGCACGTATGTCTGGAGCGTCGGGATGACCGTGCGGGGCGGGTTGCCCTCCCAAAGTTCCTCGACGGCGGCGTCGATCGCGACGAACCTGTTGGCGTTGAGCAGGAACAGGGCCAGCAGCTGCCGTTGCTTCGGGGCGGTCGGCAGGTAGGAGACCCCGTTGTCGTGCATGGTCAGCGGACCCAAGATGCCAAATTTCACGACAAGCCTCTTCTGATAGTCATGTGTTGTCATGGCTGAACTGAGGTGTGTGAAAGGCAGAGCGAAGCGATGCGCCGGTGAACGTGCCGGCGCGCACGGGATCGACCGGTTCCGCCGTTGGAACGGGATCAGCGTGGCGCGCACCGGCACGACCGGCGACATTCACTTGGTCGGGGTCAGATGCCCCAATAATTCCCCAGACCCCCCAGGCACTGCAGAATTCCGAAGCCCCACCCCAGATTCCGATTACCGCGGCTCGCCGGCGCCTTCGGTCACGCCAGCAGGCCGGTCGCTCGCCGGTGAGGAAGTGCCTACTCCATGGATCCCCCATTGCCTCATGCGATGCGCCCCGTGGTGCTGGTAGCGTATTCCGACCTGGGGCCTGACCAATAAGGTGCTCACTTGGTTAGAGCCTACCAGGACGCGCATTGACAACGGCAAGAAAAAACAGGCGATTCGGCCATCCGGGTGACTTTGTCGCCACTCGTGCCGTCGCCGAAGAAGCCCGTCGCCGGACTATTCAAAACATGTCGCCGCAGGTCGCGGACTCGTGCGTGCGTTAGAGAGCCGGACGTCGTGCCGACCGGGTCGTTGTGAATTCAAGCGTTCAGGCAAACTCCTGCCGCGGTGCAAGTGGGTCCATGTCGTGGGACGCGAATGATAGGCAGATGTCCCCGACCTATGGCGCGGACCGGAATGGACGGGATTCGTCCATTCCGGTCGTGGCCAGAATCACTCGGATGATGCCCCGAGCGGTGCTCAGGTGTTGTAAGCGTGCTTCTCGCGCTTGTCGCGAAGCGCGCCGGCCCACCAGGTGAGCTGGTCGAGCAGTGATTTCGCCGCCAGGTCCGGGCCTTCGGGGTCGCGCAGTTCACCGTCTTCGTTGAACAGCGAGTGAGCCATGGCGAAACAGATGGTTTCGCGAATGGTGGTCGCGTGCAGTTCCGCGAACACCTGGCGCAACTGTTCGACGGCCCGGGAGCCGCCTGCCAGACCGCCGTAGGACACGAATGCGACAGGTTTTGCGTTCCACTCGACGTACACCGAGTCGATCGCGAGTTTGAGCGAGGCCGGATAGCCGTGGTTGTACTCCGGGGTCACCACGACGAACCCGTCCGCCGCGCCGATCCGCCGCGCGAAAGCCTGGACGTCCGGCGACGGGTACACCCCGGTCACCACCGGGACGGCCTGCTGCACGGTGGGCAACGGCACCTCCGCCAGGTCGATCACGTCGACCGAGACGTCCCCGCGCCGCCGGACGTGCCCGAGGACCCATTCGGCCACGGTCGTGCCGAACCTGCCCTCTCTGGTGCTGCCGATTATCAATGCCAGGTGCAGTGGTGGTTCTGCGGTCACCGGTCTCCCCTTGGGCGATCTTGCCGTAGCCGCTCGGCTACCCGCTGCGACCACGCTAATACGTGAACAATGGTTCAGGTCAAGCCCTGCGGGGAGGCTTTTCCGATCACCGCAAACCCACCTGGCAAATGGGTGTCCACCTGCGAAGACTCGGGCGGTTCCGTTCCGGGCGGTCGTGTCAGAGCGAGGACTTCCGGCGACCGTCGATCACCTGCTGGGCGACGTCGGACAGCAGCTGGCCGGAGTTGCGGGCATGCGTCCGCAGCAACGAGAGCGCGTCCGCGAGGTCGACCTGCAGGCGCACCGTCAGGATGCCCGTCGCCTGCTGGATCGTGACGCCGCTGTCGAGCGCGTTCTGCACCTGTTCGGTGATCATCTCGTTCTGCCGCGGTGCGCGGACGTGGAGGATGCCGATCGCCGCGACGTTCGCGAACGACTGCGCCAGCACGGGGACGTCCGCCGGAAGGGCGCCGGGTGACGTCCGGAACAGGTTGAGCGCGCCGATCACCTGGTCGTGCAGCCGCATCGGCACGGCGTCGATCGCGGCGAACCCCTGCGCGCGAGCCGCCGTGGAGAACCGGGGCCAGCGTTGCGGTGCCGCACCGAGGTCGTCGCACCCCACCGGCGTGCCGGTGCCGAAGCAGTCCAGGCACGGGCCTTCGTCCTCCTGCAACTGGAACAACTCCAGCAGCCGGGCCTTCTCGGTGGAGGCCGCCACGAGGTTGAGCGCGCCGTGCTGGTCGGCCAGCAGGATGCCGGCGGCATCCACGTGGAGCAGCTCGACACAACGTTCGGTCAGGGTGTGCAGGAAGTCGATGGTGTCGAACCCGAGCACCAGCGTGTCCGCCAGCTCGACGAAGGTCTGCGTCACCCGGTGGTCCACGACACGCCCCAATTCGCAGGTTCTGGCATCGGCGTCATCACCAGGGGCCGGGGCGAGCGCACTCCTCGTCCATGCTTCCACGTCGTGCCAGGGCACGGCTGAGCCATCCGAGTGCAGGTCGGCACGTCGTGCCGCGCAACGGAACCCGTTCGGTCGACCCGTACCCGCCGGACGTCATAGCGCGTCAGCCGGGCGCACCCGGATCTGCCCACGCCGCCACGTCGACCGTGCCGGCGATGACCGACTCGGCGACCTCGCTGAGGTTCTGGTTGTGGCTGCGGGAGTAACGCCGGAGCGTCTCGAAGGCCTGGCCCATCCCGATCTGCAGTCGCTCGGCGAGCACCCCTTTGGCCTGTTCGACGAGCACCCTGCTCTGCAACGCGCCTTGCAGCTGCTCGGCGAGCAGTTCCTGCTGGTTGAGCAGCTTGGCCTGCAACAGGCCTATCGTGGCCACGTCCGCCATCGCCTGCGCCACCCTGACGGTCGAACTGCTCAGCGCGCCTGGAGCGGCGGTGAACAGGTTCAGCGCGCCGATGGTCTGGTCCCGCAGCCGCATCGGCAGGGCGTGCACCGCGCGGAACCCGGCTTCCGCGGCGATCGCGGAGAACTCCGGCCAGCGCTGCGGAGCCTCCGTGAAGTCGGCCACGGTCACGGGCGCGCAGGTGAGGTAGCACTCCATGCACGGGCCCTGGCGGTGCTGGAGCTCGAACAGCTCCACCAGCCTGGTGCGCTCGCTGGAGGCTCCGACCACGTACAGCTCGTTGTGGTGGTCCGCGAGAAGAATGCCCGCGGCGTCGACCTCCAGGGTGTCGACGCACCGGTCCGCCAACAGGTGCATGAACTCGACCGAGTCGAAGTCGGCGACCAGGGTGTCGGCAAGCTGAACGAACGTCTCGGCCATGTTCTCCACTGACATCGGGCCACCTCTGTTGGTCGGTCGCCGGCCGATCACGCGGGATCAGGCCGTGCTTCCGGGGTTAGTCGCAGACGCCGGGCCACCACGTCGCGCGCGACGTCGATCACCGGCCTTTCCTCAGCGAACGCGTGCGCTCTCAACCGCACCAGAGCCTCCTCGACGCCGACTCCCAGCTGGACGGACAGCATTCCCGTGGCCTGGTGGACCTCGGCGCGGCGCAGCGGCATGTCGGCCATTGGCGTGGTGTTCTCGACCTGAACGCGGGTGAGCTCGTCCAGCAGCAGCGACAGGATGACGTCGGAGAGGACCTGGGTGTCCGACATCTGCTCGTGGGTCATCGGGCCCGGCCGAGCGCGGTGCAGGACGAGAAGACCCATCCGGATGGCTCCGCTGCGCAGCGGGAACGCGAACACCGCCCGTGCACCGATCTCGAGCGCCGCGGGCACGAACAGCGGCCACCGCCGGTGGTTGTGCCCGGTGTCCAAGTCGCCCGCCAGCACCGGCACACCCGTGCGGAACGCGTCCGCGCAAGGCCCCTCGCCCAGCGTGAACCGCAGTTCCTCCAGGCGGACGCCCACCTCGTCCGTGGCGTACCGGGACTCGCCACGGTCCGGGCCGCTCATGAGGGTGAGCTGAACGCCGCTCACCCCGGCCAGGCGGACACCGGCATCACAGGCCGACTCGCTGGACACCTCGGCGCACCGGGCCGCCGCGTCGGCGGCGAGGTACCCCAGCACCTTGGCCAGCCGCTCACCGCTCACCGCTCAGCCTCCCGTGATCAGGAGCATGTCACCGTCGCGAACCCCGTAGGGCAAACCACCCTAGTCCCTCAGGGGAGCGCCCCGAAGGGGCCGCGTCGCCCGGCGAGCTCCTCGCGCAGCACTTCAAGAGCCTGGTGCTGGGCCAGGCGGACGGCAGCAGGCGTGGAACCCAGTACCGTCGCGGTCTGTTCGGCGGAGAGTCCGCACAGGAGACGCAGCCTCAGCACTTCTCGTTGCGGGCCGGGCAGCAGCCCCAGCAACTGGGCGGCCTGCCTGCCGTTCACGGCCGCCTCCCGTCCGGTGGAGCGGGCAGGGCGCTGACGCGTGCCGCCAACTCCCGTGCACCGCTGTGGGAGCCGTGCAGGCGGGCGTGCGCGGCGAGCGGGCGGATGCGGTCCCGCACGCGCGCCGAGCCCAGCGCGCCGGCTGACACGAGTGCCTGGAACCCGACGGCCACGCCCTGGTCGACATCGCCCTCGACCAGGTGGTTGGTCGACAGCAGGATGAGGCTGAACGCGCGGCTACGGGCCATCTCGTCGCCGTAGCCGTCGATCGCTTCGACGAGCAGCGGAACGGCGGTTCCGGCGTGCCGCCGGTCCACGGTGCGGGCCAGGTCGGTGTGGACCGCGCCGGTGAGCGCCGACAGGTCCGCCGCGGTGAAGAACCTCGCCCAGTCGGGCACCTGGCTGTGGTCGGCGGCGGCGAGCTGGCCCCGGCCGCGGTCGAGCAGCGTCCGGGCGCCGTCCCACGAGCCCTTCTTCGCCCAGGCCCACGCCGAGTTCATGGACAGGATGCTCCCGCCGATCTCGTCGCCGGACTGCTTCGCCGCGACCAGCCCGAGCTGGAAGTACGCCGAAGCGTCGTCGAGCCTCTCCTGGTGCAGGCACACGCGGCCCAGCCGGTAGCACACGTTCGCCGTCAGCCCGGAGTGCCGGCCGAGCCCCGCCAGCACCAGGGCGTGGCAGAAACGCGTCCGGGCCTTGCTCGCGAATCCGGCGTCGAAGTACGCCCAGCCGGCGACGTTGTGCAGGTCGGCCAGAGCCACGTACAGCTGCCGCCGCACCTTCCCGGACGCGGACGCGGTGAGCATCTGGTCACCCGCGAGGAGCAGCGCGTCGAGGGCTGTCAAACAGGACTCGCCGCCGTGCCGGTAGTCCGTCGCACGCAACGCTCGTGTGTCCGCCTCCAGCCCTGTGACCTCGGAGGCCCCGATCGATCGAGGGGACTGCTGGTCGAACGGGAGACGATCTGGCACGGCCACGGCGGCACTCCTGACACCAGGACGGGAGAAGCGGGCGCCGCCGGGGTCTGGAGCGGTGAACGGGTCACCTGGACGAACCAGGTGCAAAGCCGATGATAGACCGGCTTCGGGTGGCCGTTCGGGTCGAGTTTCCGGCCGCCCAGGGCCGGGACACGGCCTAGTCGCGCCAGTCCGGGTCGGCGCGGTCGTCGGCCGCCGCGTCGACGTTGCCCCGCACCCGCGCCGCCTCCCGCGTGCACTCGACCGCGCTGTGCCCGGCGGAGTAGGTCTCCAGCCCGTCGCCCAGGCCCCCGGCACCCTGCGCCCAGGCGACGCCGACGGCCTCGTGGAGACCTGCGCGCAGGCTCACCCAGTCGGCGATCCGGCGCGCGGCGGCGGCGCGCTGGGCAGGTCCGCGCGCGGAAGGGCTCATGACTTCCACCATGCTCCAGGTCGGTGGGAAAAGCGAGGTGGGACGGGAAAACAGTGGTGTGAGAAGGACGTGTGCGGGACTGAACTGCTGATCCGCGGGTAGGTCCTTGGGACGCGGGCGAGCAGTGGACCCGCTGACGAGGGAGCCCGTGTGAGCGAATCGGAACTGCGGCGCACGGCCGCGGAGGCGTTCGGCTGGACCGAGCTGCGCGCCGAGCAGCTGGCCGGCATGCAGCACCTCCTGGAGGGGCGCGACACGGTGGTCGTCATGCCCACCGGTGCCGGGAAGTCCGCCATCTACCAGGTCACGGCGATGCTGCTGGACGGACCGACGGTGGTGGTGTCGCCCCTGATCGCGCTGCAACGCGACCAGGTGGCCGGCCTGCGCGCGAACGACGCGCCCGCGGCCGCCGCGGTGAACTCGGCACAACCGGCGCAGGACAACGAGGCCTCGTGGCGTTCCTTCACCGACGAGGACGCGGAGTACCTCTTCCTCTCTCCCGAGCAGCTGGCCAAGGAGGAGGCGCTCGACCGCCTGGAGCGGGCCAAGCCGTCGCTGTTCGTCGTGGACGAGGCCCACTGCGTGTCCGCGTGGGGCCACGACTTCAGGCCCGACTACCTGAGGCTGCGCCACGTGGTCGAACGGCTGGGCCACCCGCCGGTGCTGGCGCTGACCGCCACGGCGAGCGGGCCGGTCAGGACCGACATCGCCGAGCACCTGGGCATGCGGGATCCGGCGGTGATCGTCGCCGGCTTCGACCGGCCGAACCTGCACCTTGCCGCGCGGTTCCGCGCCGACGAGGCCACGCGGACGGACGCGGTGGTCGACTGGGTGGCGCAGCGGCGGGGGCCGGGCCTGGTGTACGTGCCGACGCGCAAGGACGCCGAGCGGTACGCGGACGCCCTGGCCGGCCGGGGCGTCTCCGCGGCGGCCTTCCACGCCGGGATGAAGGCGGCCGACCGGCGCCACGTGCAGGACGAGTTCATGTCCGGCGGCATCGGCGTCGTGGCGGCCACGTCGGCGTTCGGGATGGGCATCGACAAGCCGGACGTCCGGTTCGTGGCGCACGCCGCGATGCCCGGGTCGCTGGACGCCTACTACCAGGAGATCGGCCGTGCGGGCCGCGACGGCGCTCCGGCCGAGGTGATGTTGTTCCACCGCGCGGAGGACCGCGGCCTGCACCGGTTCCTCACCGGCGGGCGGCTGGACCGCGACGGGGTGCGGCAGGTCGCCGCGGCGGTGCGCCGCCGCCGTCCGGGCGTGCGGATCGGCGAGCTGGCCGAGAGCCTCGGGCTGTCCCGCCGCAAGGTCACGAACCTGGTGAACCTCCTGGAGGGCGCCGCTGTCGTGCGCACCGCCGACGACAGGGTCCGGTACGTCCCGGACGCTCCCGCTCCCGCGCGGGCCGTCGCCGCGGTGGAGCAGGACGTCGAGCGGCGGCGCAGACGCGACCGCTCCAGGATCGAGGTGGCACACGGCTACGCGGAGACGCGCTCGTGCCGCAGGCGGTTCCTGCTCGGGTACTTCGGAGAGCGGCTCGACGAGCCGTGCGGGAACTGCGACGCCTGCGACGAGGGCCTGCCGGCCGAGGCGGGGGAGCCCACCGGGTACCCGCCGAACACCGTTGTACGCCATGAGAAGTGGGGCCGCGGCACGGTCGTGCACGCCGAGGCGGACCGGCTCGTCGTGTTGTTCGACGACGTCGGCTACAAGACGCTGTCGCTCGCCGCGGTGCGGGACAACGGCGCGCTCGTGCCGCTGTGACGATCGACGCGGGGCCGGGGGTTTGGCGGCACCGGTCGTGGCAACACCTTCGCCATGCCGATCGCCGAATCCTTCAAGCGCGTCCAGGGCGCCTACGCCGCTGACGAACGTCGCCCGCTGCTCGGATACCTGGCCTCGCTGGGCGCCTTCGGCGCGCTGGCGGGCGTCGCCACGGCCGTGGGGCGGCGCAGGGGGATACGGCTTCCCGAGCGGTTCACGGCGGGCGACACCGTGCTGCTCGCGGTGGCCACCCACAAGGCGAGCAGGCTCGTCACCAAGTCCTCCATCACCAGCGTGCTGCGGGCGCCCTTCACCCGTTACGAGCAGCCCGCCGGTGCCGCCGAGGTCAACGAGAGCGTGCGCGGTCACGGCGTGCGCCACGCCGCCGGTGAACTGCTGACCTGTCCGTTCTGCTCGGGCGTGTGGGTCGCGAGCGCCCTCGCCGCGGGCATGGTGCTCGCGCCGAAGGCCACCCGGCTCGTCGCGACCACGTTGTCGGCCGTCGCGGCGTCGGACTGGCTGCACCTCGCCTACGACGCCGCCAAGTAGCACCCGATCGGCACGAGGACCGGAAACCCGGCCGCCGGCCCGGTCCGTCCGGCTCGTGTCCACAGTGGAGTGACGAGTCCCCTGGGCGGCTGCTGCCCGCCGGTTACCCGCACGCGAAGTGCGCGGAGGTGGCAGGGGTTCGTATCCTGGTGCTTCACAACAGCGTCGGTGCGAGGGGCCGAGAGTGGACGGGCAGCGTCGAGACCGGCTCGAGCGGATGATCGCGGAACGCACCACGGGTTCCGAGTGGCCGCTGGCGCTGTGCGCGGTGTGCGTGCAGGTTCTGCCCGGGGTGGACGCGGCGGCGCTGGTCCTGCGGGGCGATGCGCGGGCACAGGAGATGGTCAGCGCCAGCGACGGGTGGGCGGCGTCGATCGAGGAGCTCCAGTACACGCTCGGCGAAGGCCCCGCGGTGGAGGCCTTCCGCGGTGGCGGCCCGGTGCTCGTCCGGGACGTGAGCACCGAGGAGGGCAGGTGGCCCGGGTTCGCCGACGCGGCCGCGGAGCAGGGCCTCGCCGCGATGTTCGCGTTCCCGCTGCAGGTCGGCGGCATCCGGCTCGGCACCCTGGACCTGTACCGGCGCCGTCCCGGCGGGTTGTCCGCGGAGGCGGTGGCGGACGCGGCCCTGCTGGCCGATCTCGCGACGCTCGCGTTGCTGGAGAACGAGCTCGCGGACGACGAGGACAGGCTGCGGATGGAAGTGTCCTATCAGGACGTGCACATGGCGACCGGTGTGCTGGCTGCGAAGCTGCGCATCAGCCTCGAGGATGCCTTCGCCCGGTTGCGGGCGCACGCGTTCGCCGAGCGGCGGTCGGTGCTGGAGGTCTCGCGCGACGTGCTGGACCAGCGGATTTCCCTCGACCGGCTGGCGGACTGAACGGTGTCGTGCGAGGGCGGGTCGTATGCTGTGAGCGTGTCCGATGTTCGAGATGAGGTCGTTCCCGCGCTGAGCGAGCTCACCGCGAGCCTGATCGACCATCACGACCCGGACGCGGTGTTGCGCCTGGTGACCACGGCGTGCACGAGGTTGCTCGGCGCCTCCGCCACCGGCGTGGTGCTGAGCGACCCGCGCGGTGGCATCAGCGTCGTGTCCGCCTCGGACGAGCGGTCGCGGTTCGTGGAGCTCCTGCAGGCCCAGGCCGACGAAGGTCCCTGTGTCGACTGCATCGAGGACGGCGTGGCCGTCACCGCCACCGACCTCGCCACCGAGGACCGGTGGCCCGCCTTCCGGCCGGCCGCGCTCGACGCCGGGTACCGCGCGGTGCACGCCGTTCCCATGCGGCTGGACCGGCAGGTGGCCGGGGGACTGAACCTGCTCTACGCCGAGCCCGTCGCCCTGCAGCCCTGGCAGCAGCGGCTGGGCCAGGTGCTGGCCGACCTGGCGGTGCTGGGACTGTCCCAGGAGACCGGCCCGGCGCGCGTGCACCGGCTCACCGAGCGCACGCTGACCACGATGAACGACCGCGTGCAACTCGCCCACGCCGTCGGCCTGGTCGCGGGCACCCTCGACGTCGGTGTCGACGTCGCGCGGACCCTGATCCTCGACCACGCCCGCGAGCACGGCAGCTCGGTGCGCGACGTCGCCAGGGGGCTCACCAACGGCGACGTCGACCCCGCCGCGGTGGCCGCGACTCAGTAGTCGCAGGCGAGGTCGGCCCAGACGGTCTTCCCGATCGAGTGCGTCACGACGCCCCACTCCTCGGCGAGCTTGTTCACGATGATCAGGCCCCGTCCCCGTGAGTCGTTGAGCCGGGAGCGCCCCAGGGTGGGCAGGTCCGGTGAGGCGTCGTCCACCTCGATGCGCAGACGACCGGTGGCCTCGATGCGCCGGAGGCGGAGCTGACGGGGATGCCGCCCGTGGTCGTAGGCGTTGCTGACCAGCTCGGTCACGGCCAGCTGCACGTCCTCGACCAGGTCCTGGGACAGGTGGCTGAACGCGCCGGAGATCCAGCGGCGCATCGCGGAGAGCGAGGGTGTGTGCTCGTGCAGCTCCAGGGAGAGGGTCGTCGGTGCGGAGGGAGGTTCGTCGCTCGCGGCCATGGCCGAACCGGTCCACTTCTGTGAAGACGTTCGAAGTGCTCCGATACCCGGCCGCGCGCCGCCGCAAACCGCGGAACCCGATCAGGTCACCGGCACGTCAGGCGCGGGAGACCTCGCCGAGAACCTTCTTCGCGACGTCGCGCAGCTTGATGTTCTGGCGCTGGGACCGTTGCACGAGAAGCGCGAAGGCCTCGTCGGCGGTGCAGGTGTGCACCGCCATCAGCACGCCCTTGGCCTGGTCGATCACGGCGCGCGAGCCGAGCGCGAGTTCGAGGTGCTCGATGCGCTCACGGGAACGCTGCCACCGTTCGGCGTTGCCGATCGTCGCGGTCGCCGCGACCGTGAACAGGCGCAGGAGCCCCTCGTCGAACGGGTCGAAGGCCGTCGCGGCACGGCTGTAGACGTTGAGTGAGCCGATGTGGCGTTCCAGCCGGTCGCCCGCGGCCGCCAGCACGACGGGCACGGACAGGTAGGCGCGGACACCGTGCGCGGCCGCCGCGGCTTCGAACTCCGGCCACTCGTCGAGGTGCTCCCCGACCACCGCGCGCACGGCCCGCAACGAGCGGGCGGCCTCCAGGCACGGTCCGCGGTCGGCGCCGTACTGCTGCTCGTCGAGCTCGACGAGCCGGTCGTCCGTGGTGGCCGCCGTGCGCGGCCGTTCGGTGGTCACCACCGAGAGGGTCACGGCGTCCGCGTCGGGTATCGCCCTGGCCGCGGTCTCCGCCAGCCGCTGCAGCGAGTCGCCGAGCGTTTCCTCGCCGGCGAACGCGTCGCGCAGCAGTCCCAGCGCTTCGGTCGTCTCGTCCAGGCGCACGAGCGGATCAGGACGATCACTGGCGGTCATACCCCGTACCCTCGTTCGCTGAGATCAGGGCGCCGGCTGCTTGACGCGAAGTCGGGTGATCATACTGCCGTCGGCGAGCCTCCTCCGACGCACCGCGCTCGCATCAAGAGCTTGCCCGGGGCGAACCACTGGCAAGATGAGCGCTGTGGACGTGACGACCAGGAACAACGTGACCGTGCTCGGGCGTGAAGACGGCCCGGCGGTGGTGCTCGCGCACGGTTTCGGCTGTGACCAGAACCTGTGGCGGCTGGTCGTGCCGGCGCTGGCCGAGCGGTTCCGGGTGGTGCTGTTCGACCACGTCGGGTCGGGCAGGTCGGACTCGTCCGCGTGGTCGGCCGGGAGGTACTCGACGCTGGACGGCTACGCCGAGGACGTGCTGGAGATCTGCTCCGCGCTGGACCTGCGCGACGTCGTGCTGGTCGGCCACTCGGTGTCGGCGATGATCGCGGTGCTGGCGGCGAACCGCGAGCCGGACCGGTTCGCGAAGCTGGTGCTGCTGACGCCCTCCCCGTGCTACGTCGACGACGGGGACTACCGGGGCGGGTTCAGCCGGGACGACATCGACGAGCTGCTGGAGTCGCTCGACTCGAACTACCTCGGCTGGTCGGCGACGATGGCACCGGTGATCATGGGCAACCCGGACCGTCCCGAGCTCGGCGGCGAGCTGACCGACAGCTTCTGCCGCACCGACCCGATGATCGCCGGGGTGTTCGCCAGGGCGACGTTCCTCTCCGACAACCGCGCCGACCTGCCGAAGGTCGCGACGCCGACGCTGGTGGTCCAGACCGCGCAGGACGCCATCGCGTCGCAGGAGGTCGGCCGGTTCGTGCACGAGCAGATCGCCGGCAGCGAGCTGGTGACGCTGGACGCGACCGGGCACTGCCCGCAGCTGAGCGCTCCCGAGGCCACCGCAGCGGCGATCATCGGGTTCGCGGGTGCGCGGTGATGTGCCAGGCGGACGACGCCGGCGGTGCCGGCGAAGGCCGCGACGAGGACCGGGTCGGCGCGATGTTCTCGGCGCTGCTGGAGGACAGCGCCGAGGACCTGTACGAGAACGCTCCGTGCGGTTATCTCTCCACCTTGATGGACGGCACGATCGCCAAGATCAACGGGACGCTGCTCGGCTGGCTGGGGATCGGGCGTGAGGAGCTGGTCGGCCGGCGGCGCTTCAGCGACCTCCTGACCGTGGGCGGCCGGATGTACTACGAGACCCACATCGGGCCGATGCTGACGATGCACGGCGAAGCCGGCGGTCTCGCGCTGGAGCTCAAGGCCGCGGACGGGACGCGGCTGCCGGTGATGGCGACGTCGAGGGTGAAGACGGGCGCCGACGGCTCCGCGCAGCTGATCCGCATCACCCTCTTCGACGCCCGCGACCGCCGCGCGTACGAACGCGAGTTGCTGCGGGCGCGCCAGGAGTCCGAGGCCGACCGCGACAGGGCGCGGCAGCTCGCCTCGACCCTGCAGCGGACCCTCCTGCCGCCCTCGCTGATGACGGTGCCGGGCATGGAGGTGGCCGCCTACTACCACCCGGCCTCGGTCGACGAGGTCGGCGGCGACTTCTACGACCTCTTCCCGCTCACCGGCGACAGCTGGGGGTTCTTCCTCGGCGACGTGTCCGGCAAGGGTGCCGAGGCGGCCGTGGTGACCTCGCTGGCCAGGTACACCCTGCGCTCCGCCGCGGTGTACAACCCCGAACCGGTCAAGGTGCTGGACAACCTGAACACCGTCCTGCAACAGCAGTACCGCGGCGGGGAGATCCGGTTCTGCACCGTCGTCTACGGTTGTCTCGTCCCCGACGACACGGGCTGCGCCATCACCCTGGTCAGCGGCGGGCACCCGCCGGCGATCGTGGTGCGGGCCGACGGCACGACGCAGTTCCTGCACACCCACGGCGGCATGCTCGTCGGCGCCATCCCCGACGCCAGGTTCACCGAGATCACGGCACACCTCGGCCCGGGCGACACCCTGCTGCTCTACAGCGACGGTCTCACCGAGGCCCGCCCGGTCGGCGGCAGCAGCGAGCGGTACAGCGAAGAGGAACTCCTGGACCACCTCGCGGCGTCGGCGGCGCACGGCGCGTCCGAGGTCATCGCTTCGCTGACCGAGCTGCTCACCGGTTTCGGCGACGGCGTGGAGGACGACACGGCTCTGCTCGCCCTGAGCATCCCCCTGCCCCGGGACGGGGACTCGTGAGCACCAGGTTCAGCACCACGACCAGTGCCGTTCCGGCCGGACTGGTTCTCGCTCTCGTGGGCGAGCTCGACTCGTCGACCGCCCCCGCGGCACAGGAAGCCATCCGGCGGCTCACGTTGCGCGCCGGTGATCGGCTGATCGTCGACCTGGCCAGGCTGGAGTTCTGCGACTCCAGCGGGATCGCCGCCCTCATCGCGGCACGGTCGCTCGCCGGCAGGGCCGGTGCGACCATCGCGCTGGCGGCCGTGCCACGGCACCTGGGCAAGGTGCTCGGGCTGCTCGGCCTCGCGGATCTGTTCACCACCCTCCCGAACGCCGACCACACCTAGGTCACGGCCTGAGCCCGCGCCCGGACACCGGCCTCCGTCAGGGCGTGGCGGGGCAGGGCACGACGGCCCACACGCACTTGCCCATCGCACGCCGGGCGACGCCCCACTGCTTGGACAGCTTGTCCACCATGATCAGGCCGCGGCCGCGCACCGAACCGGGCGCGGACGGCTGCAGCTGGGGCAGCGCCGGCGAAGCGTCCTCGGTGACGATGCTGACGCTGCAGGGCTTGGTCGACTTGCGCAGTTTGAGACGTGCGGGGAACCGGGCGTGGTCGTACACGTTGGACACCAGCTCCGTGATCACCAGAAGCACGTCCAGGAGATCGTCTTCGTGCAGGTTGCCCAGGACCGACTCGGCCCAGCGCCGAACGTTCCCGGTGTCAGGGCCAGTGTCGGTGAGCTCCAGCGTGAGCCACGCATCAGCAGGATCTCCGTTGGCCAAGACATGGCTCCGTTCTGCCGGCATCACCTGGACGGGGTACCTCGCCCGCGGCGATCAAAACTCCCCCGGAGCGACGGTGCGTCACAGCGCCGGCGCCGCGAGCGAGCCGGTCGGATTTCGTGTCGCGACCTCGGTGATTCTCGCCGACCATGACTGGGAGGGCGGACGGAGGAGGGTTGCCAGGTGGAAAGCGCCGCACCAGCGGGCCGGCCGCTCGATCTCGTCAGGCCCATGCTCGCCACCGCGGGCAGCGTGCCGCAGGACGAGGGCTGGGCCGTCGAGTTCAAATGGGACGGCTACCGCGGCGTCGCGCACTGCCAGGGCGGCACCGTCCAGCTGATCAGCCGCAACGACCTCGACTTCACGCGGCGCTTCCCGGAGCTGGACGTCCTGCCCGACCTGCTGCACCGCCGGACAGCCGTGCTCGACGGCGAGATCGTGGCCCTGGACCGGGAGGGACGGCCGAACTTCGGCCTGCTCCAGCAGCGCGACAAGCTCGTTCCCGGCGTGCGGGAGCTGCGGCCGAGCCGGCCGCGCATCGCCTACTTCGTCTTCGACCTGCTGCACCTGGACGGGCGGTCGCTGCTGTCGGTGCCGTACGACGCGCGGCGGGCGATGCTCGCCGACCTGGCCCTGCCCGGTGATCACGCGGTGCAGGTGCCTCCGGCGTTCATGAGCACCGATCCGGCGGACGTCCTGCACGTCGCGAGCCAGTACGGGTTCGAGGGCATCGTCTCGAAGCGCGTGAAGTCCCGGTACGAACCGGGCCGCAGGTCGCCCGCGTGGGTGAAAACGCCGTTCCGGCACACCCAGGAGGTCGTGATCGGAGGATGGCGCGTCGGGCAGGGCAACCGCGCGGGCAGGCTCGGGTCGCTCCTCCTCGGCGCCCACGACGGCCAGGGCGGCCTGGTGTACGTCGGCCACGTCGGCACGGGCTTCAGCCGGACCGTGCTCGCCGACCTGCAGCGAGAGCTGCAGAAGCGGGAGCGGCCCACCAGCCCGTTCTCCGCAGAGGTGCCGCGCGAGCACGCCCGCGACGCCCGCTGGGTCGAGCCGGAGCTGGTGGGCGAGGTCGAGTATCGACAGTGGACATCGGACGGTCGGTTGCGGCATCCGGCCTGGCGCGGAATGCGTCCGGACCGGGACCCGTCCAGCGTGAGACTCCCTCCACCGGCGTGACGGTGGCGGACGGGCTGCCGGCTCAGCACCTGCACAAGCCGTCCGGACAACCGCGGACCCGCTCGGCACGAGGGGCTCGTCGTGCCGAGCGGGTCCGCTCGCATGGCCCGCACGCGGGCGGCGACCCGGTGCCCACGCAGGTGCCGTGGCCCGGGGGCGCCCTTCCCCGGCTGGCCGGTCCTCAACGAGGAGGCGGCGGGGACGAGGATCCGGGAGCGGGCGACGGCGGCGCCGTGGCCGCAGGAGGCGGCGGGGACGGGGATACGGGAGCGGGCGACGGCGGCGCCGTGGCCGCCGGAGGCACCGCTGCCTCCGGCTGGGGCGCCGTCGTGACAGGGGGAGGAGGCGCGCTGCTCCCGTCACCGCGCAGGAAGCGTTCCTCGACCTGCGGCAGGGGCTTCTCAGGCAGGTCGGCGTGCACCTTCACCATCGTGTCGAACCAGGTCGCCGCGGGCACGGTACCGCCGTAGATGTTGCCCTCGGGGCACAGCCGCGGCGGTCCCGAGCCGACGCAGATGCCCTTCGGTGAGGTGCTGTCGTTGAACACCTGGACGGCGGCGGCGTAGTCGGGCGTGGCTCCCACGTACGCCGCGGACTTGTACTCCTCGGTCGTCCCGGTCTTGCCCATCATCGGACGCTTCCAGTCCACCTTGCGCGCTGCCAGTGCCGCGGTGCCCTGGCCTTTGCTGTCCTCGCTGAGACCGACGGCGAGCGCGTTCGCGAGAGGTTCGGGCACCGCCTGCTCGCACGGAGGTCGTTTCAGTTCAACGGGTTTGCCGTCCCGGTCGAGGACCTGCCGGATCGGGGTGGGTTTGCACCACGTGCCCCCGCTCATGATCGTCGCGGCCACGTTCGCGAGTTCGAGGGTGCTCGACGGTGCGGGACCCAAGGTGAAGGAGGCGTTGCCGTTGCCCGCGTAGAACTGCGCCTGGCTGACCCGCAGGTCCTTGGGGCCGTTCGGATCCGGCAGCACTCCGGCGATGTTCGTGGACATCGTCTTGCGCATGCCGAGCCGGGACGCCATGTTCACCACGGCCTCCAGTCCGGTCTTCTCCTCCAGCATGACGAACGCCGTGTTGGGAGATGTCGCGAGCGCCTGCTTCAACGGCATCTGCGGCGGGTAGCGGTCGTTGTGGTTGGACAGGCAGTACCAGTAGGTGTTCGGCTCACCCGTGGCCGGACAGGACGGGGCACCGCCCTTGAAGACCTTCGAGGTGTAGGAGTTGGGGGAGGGGATCACCGTGTCGATGCCGACTCCCTTCTCCAAGGCGGCGGCCGCGGTGAAGATCTTGTACACCGAGCCCGTGCCGAACTTGTTCTCCACACCGCTCGGCAGGTCGAACTGCGTCTGGAACTCCTCCTTCTTCAGGCCGTAGTCGCGGTTGGCCACCAGCGCCACGACCTCGTGCGCGTTCTTTCCCGGTCGCACGACGGCCATGGTGTTCGCCACGCCGGGGGTGTTCTTCGGCGCCTGCGCCTCGACCGCCTGCTTCGCGTGCTCGGTGATCTTCGGATCCAAAGTGGTCTCCACCCGGTAGCCGCCGATCTTCAGCTCTTCCAGGTTGAAGCCGGACTCGGTCAGGTACTCCACCAGGAACGAGCAGAAGAACCCGTACGACGGTCCCGCGCCGACGCATCCGGTCTGCAAGGGACGAACGGGCTCCTGCAGGCCGAGCGGTGCGCTCTTGTGCCGGTCCGCATCCTCTTTGGACACCTTTCCCTCGGCCAGCATCGCGTCGATCACGAGGTTCCTGCGTTCCACCGCCTTGTCCGGCCGTGCCTCGGGGTCCAGCGCGGTCGGGCTGTTCACCATGCCCGCGAGCGTCGCGGCCTGGGGGATGGTCAGCTTGTCCGGTGTGGTGTCGAAGTAGGCCTGCGAGGCGGCGGCGACACCGAAGATCGTCGAACCGAACGGCACGAGGTCGAGGTACCGCGCGAGGATCTCGTCCTTGCTCAGGGCCGTCTCGATGCCCACCGCGATGCGCGCCTCCCGCAGCTTGCGGGTGATGCTCTGCTCCTGAGCCGCGCCCTGAGCGCCCTTGTCGGTGCGCGCCAGCACGTGCACGAGGTAGTTCTTCACGTACTGCTGGGTCAGCGTGGACGCTCCCTGCTCGACCGATCCGCTCGCGTTGTTGCGCGCCGCGGCGCGCAGGCTCGCCAGCCAGTCGACGCCGTGGTGGTCGTAGAAGCGGCGGTCCTCGATCGCGAGCAACGCGTCCTTCATGTGCGGGGAGATCCTGTCCGGCGGGGTGCGCACCCGGTACTGGTCGTACAGGTAAGCGATCGCCGTCCCGTCCTTGTCCGTCACCGTCGTCATCAGCGGTGGTTCGTTGGTCAGCATCTGGGCCAATGTGGACTGCACCTGGTCGCTGAGCCTGTTGGACAGCGCGCCCAGCGTCGCGGTGGCGGGGAACATGAGCCCGGCGACCAGCGCGCCGGCGAGCAGGCAGAGACCGGCGAGCTTGCCGGTGCAGGACGCGATCTTCTTGCGATCCACGGCGAGACTCCCCTCACGGAATGCGGCTTCCGACGGTTACCCGGCAAATCACTGGTCAGCCGCCCACATCGAATGAACCGCAGGCCGGGAAATCGTCACCCAGCGTGCCGGAACACGGAATCCCTCACCCTCTCGTGGCAACAAATGTGTGTCCGGTTTTTCCGTTCCTGGCACGGGTAGCTGCCCAACAGGAACATTCACGCAAGGGGAGGAAGCCAATGCCGTCGCAACCAAGTGCAGGCTCTCGCGTTGTTCGCACCGCTGCGATCGCGTTGGTCGCGAGCCTGCTGAGCCCCGTGCACGTGCACGCGTCCGAAGGTTCGGACGACCACTCGGCCGGCTCGCAGATCGCGAAGCACGAGGGCACCGGCGAAATGCTCATGACACCACCGGATCTCGGCGTCGACAACGTGGGCCGCGTGGACGGGATCGACGTCAGCAGCCACCAGGGTGACGTCGACTGGGGACACTGGTGGCGTGCGGGCAAGCGGTTCGTCTACATCAAGGCGACCGAGGGCACCGGCTACCGCAATCCCAAGTTCACCCAGCAGTACAACGGTTCCGCGGCCGTCGGCATGATCCGCGGCTCGTACCACTTCGCGCTGCCGAACCGTTCCGACGGCGCGACGCAGGCGCGGTTCTTCGTGCAGAACGGGGGTGGCTGGTCGCGGGACGGCCGGACCCTCCCCGGAACGCTCGACATCGAGTACAACCCCTACGGCGGCGACACCTGCTACGGGCTGACCCCTGCCGCGATGGTGAACTGGATCCGCAGCTTCAGCGACACCTACCACGCGCTGACCAAGCGCTGGCCGGTGATCTACACGTCCACGCTGTGGTGGGACAAGTGCACGGGACGCAGCGGCGACTTCAGCTCCACCAACCCGTTGTGGCTCGCCAGGTACGCGGCCTCGGTCGGCCCCATGCCCTACAAGTGGCCGGTCCACACCATCTGGCAGTTCACCTCGTCGCCGATCGACCAGAACGTCTTCAACGGGGGCGCCGACCGGCTCGCCGCCCTGGCGTCGGGATGACCGATGTGCGCCCCGGTCCGCAGGTCCGAACTTCTCCTGCTCGTCTTCCTCGGCGTGGTGTTCGCGGTGTCGTCGACCGTCGTCGTGGCCTCCGTGACGCACATCGAGAAGATCGGCCTGACCATCGACGGTCTCGAGGACGGCGCGGTGCTGAGGGCGGTGGCCCTGCACGACGTCCGCATCAGCACGGGTCACCCGGACACCCTGGAGCGGGTGGAGGTCCTCGTGGACGACACCATGATCGCGACGCGACGCGACGGTGACCGGCTGACCCTGGAGGGCTTCACGCCGACCGAGGGGAACCACGCGCTGACGGCTCGCGTCCGCAGCACCACGCCGTTGATCATGGACGCCGTCGTGGACCACGAGTTCACGGTCGACAACACCGCACCGTCCCGATGAGACCCTCCGATGTGGACTCCTGCGGGTGTCACCCGATGTGGTCGACTTCAGCGAGTGACGACGGGTCACGCGGCCGTGCGGGTACCAGGCGGCTGACCGATCGGCTGATGCCCAGGAGGACGACATGAAGCCCAGGACGACCGCACTGGCCGCGCTGTTCGCCGCGATCCCGGTGGTGCTCGCTCCCGCGGCCGCGAACGCGATCGCGTGCTACGGCGACTTCAGCGACACAGTCGGCACGCTGACGAAGATCACGCGCGAGGAGTTCGTGTCACGTGTCTGCCAGGCACAACTCCGACCCGGGACAGACCAGCGGGACGTGCGGGAGCTCAAGGACGTCGTGCTGCCGAACGCGGTCTCCGGTCTGGGCAGCATGGAGATGATCTACCGCCAGAGCAGGCCCGCGCTCGACGCCGTCGTCGAGAAGTGCTACTCGCCGGAGGACTTCTGCAGCCCGGACGCCGTCGGGCGGGCCACGCGGTGCATGAAGGACGAACTGCCGGACGCCGCCATGAACGCGCTGGGCCCCGAGGCGCTGGCCTCCAGCTGCGAAGGGCTGAAGGCCGCGGCGGCGACCGACCCGCGGGCACTGCGCGAGCGGGCACGCGCCGCGGCGGAGGCCTACATCGAGTTCTTGAGGGACCGCCAGAACTGACCTGAACGACGTGCAGGCGCGCCGGAGACATCCGGCGCGCCTACACGTCGTCGTGCTGCTGACCGGCGACCGCCCGCGCGAGCTCGGCCGCGCGGAGCAGGGTGTCGGCGCACGACGCCATGTGCCCCAGCGACTCCACTTCGTCCGACAGGTCGTCCGCGCCGGTCACGGGTGCCAGCCTCGTGTCCGCGACCGCGCGCACGATCGACGCCGTCGCCGTGGCCATCCGCTGGGTGAGAGCGGCGATCGCGAGCATCACGTTCCCGGCCTGACAGGGGCTGATCGGGTCGTGCCGCTCGCTGTCCGGAGATCGTCCGGGGCCGGCGTCCCAGGTGGAGGACGCCGTGCAGAGCGCGTCGACGAACGGTTGCCAGGCCGCGTCCGGCTCGGTAGCGGACTCGTGTTCGTTCACGGGACACCTCCGGTCAGGTCCGCACCGGATACCCGTGCCGATGACGGTCCGTGAGGAATTCACTAGACAGGGTGCTTACTGGTCAGCGATGTCTGGCGGGCCGGTGCACGGGTACCTGCCACGTACCAGAGAACCGCCCACGTTCAGGAAAGGGACACGAGCATGGCTATGGACGATCTCCTGAACGAGGGTGCCAGGCACTTCCGCACCCGGTGGCTCGGCTACGACCGGGCCCAGGTCGACGAGGAGTACGCCCGGCTGGAGGCACAGCTCGAACTGGCCTGCACCGACCGCGACGCCGCCCTCGAAACGGCCGAGGACCTCGCTCGTCACCTGGAGGAGGCGCGTGCGGAGCTCGCCGAGTACCGCACGCTGCACGCCGGGCACGACAAGGACAACGCCGTCTCCGGGTGCATCCGCTATCTGCTGCACGTGGCCAGGCGCAAGGCGGACGAGATCGAGGCCGAGGCCCGCGCCCGCGCCGAGGACGCCGTGCAGCGCGCGGAGGAGGCAGCCGTCCGCCAGGCGACCCTGCTGGACGAGGCCGAGCAGGAGAGCCAACGCAGGCTGGCCGAGGCGAGCCGCCGCGCCCAGGAGATCGTCGGCGAGGCCTTGGAGCGGTCCCGCGTCATGCTCGCCGACCTGGCCGAGCGGCAGCGGCTGCTGGACCAGTGGTACGCCGAGGTCGCCGGCGCGCCGGACATGCCGTCACCGAGGAGTCCCGAGCTGCCGGCGGCCGAGACGGTGCTCTCCACCGCCGACGCGCCGAGCGTGACGCGATGACCGCGCTCGCGAACGAGTCCGTACGTGTCACGGCCGCGACCTGCGTGCTGGTGGACGTGCGCGACTCGGGCTCCACGGGCGTCCGGTGGGCCGCCGCGTGCGCCGAGGCGCTCGGTGTCGGCCTGGTGGTGCACGCGGGCCCGAAGAACGACCCGACGCACTCCGCCGTCGCGGCACTGCTCGCGGAGCACCCCGATCTCACCGTCCACATCGAACACTCCGAGTGCACCCCCGGCCGCTGGGAGGGTGGCCTGGTGGTCATCTCCCGGGACCGTGCCCTGGCCGTGCCGCCGCTCGCGGGCCGCGACCTCCGCGACGTCGTCGTCGTGGGCGGCTCTCCCGCCTCGGTCGCCTGCCGCTTCGGCGTGGTCACCGCCGTCCTCGACGCGGTGGGCGGCGAGGGCGTCCTGCAGCGCGCGACGACCTTCTGCCGGGCGCGGGGAGCCACCCGGCTCCGCGTGCTGGCACGTCCGTACATCAACGCCGCCGACTCGCTCGACGCCGCCGCGGACCTCGTCCACGCCGCCTGTCCCGACGTCATCGTCGAGCTGGTGCGCGAGATCAGGTCGGTGCAGGAGGAGACGCGACTGTTCCCGAGCGACCTGCTCGTGGTGTCCGGCCGGGAGCGCGGTGCCGCGGAGGGCCTCCAGCCCGCCGCGAGGGCGGCGTTGCACCACGCGCCGTGTCCAGTGCTGTTCAGCTGCTCGTGATGGGGGAGTGACCTCGTGACCGTCGGAAGAATCGTCATGTACGTCTTCGCCGCGATGCTGGCGGGGGTGACGATCGGCATGCTGGACAGCCTGCCGGTCGACGCGCCCGCGCAGCGGGAGGTGGCGCAGCCGCAGGTTCCGGTCATGGCCACGAGCATCTCGGTGAGGACACCACCTTCGTCGTCCGCCCCTTCCTCCTCGGCGCCGCCTTCGCAGCCGTCCTCGTCGTCGACCACGGCACCGCTCGCGCTGGCCGGCAGGGACGTGGTTCGTCCGGGGCCGGAGCTCCCGCCGGGGGTCGCGGTGCGCGACCAGGGCGAAGGCTGGTGGCGCACGGTTCCGGGCACGACCGCGCAGGTCGGCACCGGACGGGTGCGCACCTACTCCGTCGAGGTCGAACAGGGCGTCGTGGTGCCGCAGGCCCAGCTCCCGTTCGCCACGGCCGTGGACGAGGCCCTCGCCGACCCGCGGGGCTGGACGGCGTCGGGCGACGTCGCCTTCCGCCGCGTCGACGTCGCCCAGCCGGACGTGCGGATCCGGCTCACCGCCAAGGAGACAGCCCGGGCCATCTGCGGTTTCGAGATTCCCTACGACACCTCCTGCTACGTCAACGGTGTGGTGTACGTGAGCGCGCCGCGGTGGTTCCGGGGAGCCCAGTCGTACGCGGGCGACCTGGCGGGTTACCGCAAGTACCTCGTCAACCACGAGATCGGGCACTTCCTCGGCCGCGGGCACGAGCCCTGCCCCGCGGACGGCGCCCCCGCGCCCGTGATGATGCAGCAGACCTTCTCCGTGTCGAACGACGCGCTCGCTGACATCACCGCCTCCGCGCCCCAGGGGGCGGCGGTGGCCCGGGACGGCAAGACCTGCGTGGCGAACCCGTGGCCCAACCCGGGGGTGACCAGGTGAGGATCGCGATGGTCTCGTTGCAGGCGAGCCCGCTCCCCGCGCTGCGCGACCGGGACGTGACCGGGCAGCCCCTGTACGTCGCCAAGCTCTCCGAAGCGCTGCACCAGCAGGGACACGAGCTGACGATCTACACCCGCCGGGCGGACGCGCGCCTGCCGGAGCGGATGCGGGTCGCGGACGGGTTCGAGGTGGTGCACCTGCCCGCCGGGCCCGCCCGGCAGCTCGGCCGGGACGACGTCGTCCAGCACATCGGCGAGTTCGCGCAATCGCTGCACGAGCACTGGACCGGCGACGCTCCGGACCTCGTCCACGCGCACCACTGGACCTCCGGCTTCGCGGCGGTGGTCAGCACGCGCCACAGCGGGATTCCCGTCGTGCAGAGCTACCACGCGCTCCTGGGAGGCGACTCCGCCGCACACGAGCGGGTGGTGGGCCGCGAGGCGGCCCGCGTGATCGCCACGTCCGGCCACGAGGCGGACGAGCTGGCCGGGCTGGGGGTGCGCCGGTCCAAGATCTCGACCGTTCCCTGGGGCGTGGACCTGCGCACGTTCACGCCGAACGGCCCCACCGCGCCGCGAAAGGGGATGTCGCGCCTCCTCGCCGTGGGAGGACTCGCCCCGCACGACGGCGTCGACGACCTGATCAGCGCCCTCGCCACGGTGACCTGGGCCGAGCTGGTGGTCGCCGGTGGTCCGAGCCGCTCGCGGCCGGCACCGGACGCGAACCTCCGGCGGCTGCGGGAGCTGGCGAGCCGGCACGGTGTGGCGCACCGCGTCACGTTCCTCGGACGTGTGCCGCACGCGGAAATGGCCTCTCTCATGCGTTCCGCGGACGTCGTGGTGTGCCCGCAATGGCACGAACCGTTCGGCATCGTGCCGATCGAGGCCATGGCGTGCGGGGTTCCGGTGGTGGCGACGGCGGTGGGCGGGCTGGCCGAGACCGTGGTGCACGGCGTGACCGGCGTGCACGTCCCGCCGCGGGAGCCCACCGCGCTGGCGCGGGCGTTGCGCTCGCTTCTGGCGAACGACGTCCGGCGCCAGGAGATGAGCTACGCCGCGGAGGACCGTGCGCGCGTCCGGTACGCCTGGCAACGGGTGGCGCTCGAGATGAGCCGTGCCTACCAGCGCGCGGGCGCACCGGTCGCCACCGGGGCGGAAGTGGCCGCCGCGGCGCGGTGACGGGCTACGCGTCGCCGTCGCGCAGGGAACGGATCATGCTCTGCAGGATCCGGAACGCGGCCGCCTGGTCGTCGCCGGTCAGGTCGGCCAGCATCCTGACCTCGACGGACCGGACCGCCGCGGTCGCCTTCTCCAGGCTGCGCCGCCCGCGGGGCGTGAGCCGCGCGGGGAGGACCTTCCCCACGGGCGCCTCGGCGGGCCTCGTCACGTGACCCTCTCGTTCCAGGTTCTGCAGCAGCACGTTCATCGACTGCCGTGTCACGAACGCGCCGCGCGCGAGCTCGGAGTTCGACAGGCCCGGTCGCTGGGCCAGCAGTTCGAGGCAGGCGTAGTGCGTCACGCTCATCCCGAGCGGGCGCAGCACCTCCTCCATGGCCGCGCGGAGCACGCTCGACGCCTCTTTCAGCAGGTAGCCCAGTGACGTCCGCAGATCGACGCCGGCACCGTCTTGACTCATGTCAGGATTCTGACATAGCTTGGTTCGTGTCAGGATACTGACACACACAGGAGGAGAGCACCATGCCTGCCAACGGCCCCGACTTCATCTCGTTCCAAGCCCGCGACCTCGACGCCTCGCAGGCGTTCTACGAGCAGTACCTCGGCCTCGTCCGCTCCCAGGCGGGACCCCCGCACGCCGTCGTCTTCGAGACGAAGCCCATCGCGTTCGCGCTCCGCGAGGTCGTCCCCGGCACCGATCTCGCCTCCGTCGCCCAGCCCGGCATCGGCGCCGCGATCTGGTTCCACGCCACGGACGTCCAGGCCGTGCACGACGCTCTCTCCGCCGACGGCCACACCATCGTCTCCGCGCCGGTCGACGGCCCGTTCGGCCGGACGTTCACCTTCGCCGACCCCGACGGGTACCACGTCACCCTTCACGACCGCGCCTGACGGCCGGGTCGTTCGCGCCGTCCACAACGGCCACCGCCCAGAACGGCTCTGTCCACGAACGGACGTCGTGGGGCACCGCGACGAACGGCTCGCCGCGGTCGTCCGGTTCGCCGGCGGGAGGTCGTCGTGCCAGGCGGCGGAGGTTCGCGCCGACGGCGCTGTAGAACCGGTGCTGGGCGCGCCTGCCGAAGAGGGACCAGCCCAGGCGGAGGAGCGGGTGCGTGCGGGGGTTGACCTGGTTGTAGCCGCCGACCTCCAGGGTGACCGCTCCGGAGCGGAGGTCCTTGACCACGCGGTAGTCGACCCGGCCCCGTTCCAGGTGGCCCTGCAGCGTCTCGTAGCTCCATCCCCAGCAGTAGCGCACGCCGTCCTCGTCGAACCCCGCCTCGGTGATCCGCACACCCATGACGAACCTCGCGAAGGCGAACCTGCCCACCAGCAGCAGGTCCCGTCCCAGGAGGTCGTCCTCACGCGCGTAGTGGGCGCGCAACAGGCGGCCGGGGGTGAACGAGTAGGCGGCCACCTCCTGCTGCGCACGCCACCAGACGGAGTCCTTCTCCGGGCGTCCGGGCGGGTCGGTGCCCAGGAAGAACCGGTGGTGGTCGAAGTGCCACGTGGACGCCCGGATCTCGTCCACGTCGTAGTTGACCACCCTGTCCCGAAGCCGGGACACGGCTTCGGGAACCGCCAGGTTTTTCGCCCGCATGATGCGCATCCGCGCGGATACCCGTCACCGCCCGATCGACGCTCTCACCGCTCCCGGTGCAGCACGAGGTGCTCGTGGTAGAGGACCCCGTCGCGGACGTCACCCGTCGCGGTGAACCCGAGGTCGTCGAAGTAGTCGATGTGGTCGCCGTCGACGGTGTAGCGGCCGGTGTAGGCGCGCTTGCGGCCATCGCGTTCCTCCTCGTAGCGACCGTGGGGCAGGAGCTCCTGGCGGATGCGGCCGTCCGCGGTGACCCACATGCCGACGTGGGGGTGTGGTGCTGTGCTGGACATGGTCTTCACCTTTCGGGGTTGGCGGGGTGCTCAGGACGAGTGCGCTGCTTGGAGGATCCGGTCGCGTGAGGCCCGGACGTCCCGTCCGAGCGCGGGCACGTCGACGTCCAGGACGGTGCCGTCCCACTTGCGGACCTGGCCCGCGATGAACACCGCGCGGATGTTGCGGGGGTCGGAGCCGAGGACGAGCGTGCCGATCGGGTCGTTGAGCGGCATGTTGTTGATGTCTTCCGCGTGCACGAGCAGCAGGTCCGCCTGCTTGCCCGGGGTGACGGAGCCGGTGACGTCGCCGAGGCCGATGCTCCTGGCGCCCTGCAGGGTGGCGAAGTCGAGCACGTCGTGGACGCCGATCCGCGTGGGCGTGGCGGTGGTGCCGTAGGCGGCGTTCACGGCGCGCATGCGCTGGATGGCGTGAAGGGCGCGCATCTGCGTGAACATGTCGCTGGCCAGGGCGACTTCGACGTCGATGCTCAGGCCGGGGCGGATGCCGGCGGCCAACGCCTCGTCGATGGCGGGCACGGCTGTCTCGAGCCCGATCTGCGCCTCGGAGGTGGGCGCGAGGGAGACCGCCGCGCCGGTGTCGGCCATGGCCTGCCAGGCGGCGCCCGTGAGGCCGGTGCAGTGGATCAGCGAGACGTCCGGACCGAGGATGCCCTCCTCCGCCCAGCGCAGGACGGCCGCCGAGGACGAGGTGCCGAACACGGCGTCGACGCTGACGCCGATGTCGAGGTCGCGCGCGAGCCGGGCGAGGTGAGGACCGTAGGCGAGGTCGGGCCCGGCGATCTCGTCGGTGGCCAGCGTGGCGAGCCGCAGGGTGACCAGGCCACCCGCGGAGAAGTAGGTGTCCTTCAGCCGTGCGAGGTCGGCCGGCCACTGGCCTTCCCACTCGCCGAAGTGCGGGCGCATCGAGGCGTGCACGCCGCGGATGCCGGTGTCGACCAGGGCCTGGACGGCGGCGTCGGAGTGGCCGGGTGTGCGGGAGTTGTGGGAGAAGTCGAGCATCGTGGTGATGCCGCTGTCGATCGCGGTCAGCGCGGCCAGCTTCGTCCCGACGTACATGTCGTCGGGCTGGTAGGCCGGAGCGATGCCGGCCAGCGTGGACATCACGTACTCGCCGAGGTCGTTGACGTCGGGCATGACCCGGCGCAACTGCGCCTCCCAGGCGTGCCGGTGGGTGTCGACGAAGCCGGGAGCGATGATCGAGCCGGTGGCGTCGACGACGATCGCGTCGCCGGCGGGCAGTTCGGCGGCGACGGCGGTGATCGTGTCGCCCTCGACGAGCACGTCACCCCGGTGCAGGACGCCCAGTGCGGGGTCCATGGTGACGACGGTGCCGCCGGTGAGCAGGACCCGCCGTCGCGGGTCCGAGGCGTGCCTGCGCAGCAGTTCGAGCGTGGTGGTCATGGTCGTTCCTGCTTTCTGGTGCTCAGCGGGTGAGGTGGTGCCACCTGGTCATGCGGTCGCGGAGGTCCACAGTGGACGCGTTGGCGGAGAACGTCCCGTCGCCGCGGTGGTGGAACTCGCCGGCTCCTCGCCTGGCGGGGTCGATCCACGCGCGTTCGCCCCGGAGGATCCACAGGTGGTAGTCGTCGACGAGCCGGTCGTCGGCCACGGTGCACTCGATGTTGGCGAAGCACTCCTCGACCAGCGGCGCCCGCACCACGGCGCCGGAGGTCGGGGTGAAGCCGAACCGCCGCCACTTGTCGGTCTCGCGGCCGGAGGTGTTGCCGACACCGACGACGCGCTCGGCGAGGTCGACGGACGGGATGGCGATGACGCATTCGCCGGTGGTGCGCAAGGCCTCGTAGCTGTGGTCCCAGGGGCCGACGATGAGACCGATGAGCGCACCGTGTGCGATCGGCATGTTGAACCCGTTCGTCATCAGGTTGGCGCGTCGACCGTCGAAAGTGGACACCATGACGACGGGGCCGGGCTCGATCAGCCGGTGCACGTCGCACATCGGGTACTCGGTGAAGCCGTGGTGCGGGAGCTCGGTCGTGGTCATCGTCGAAACCCTCCTGCGGGAACCCGAACGGCTAGATGGCCTGTGCCGTCGGGAGGATCGTGATCTCGGTGAGGTTCACGTGGCGCGGCACGGAGGCCATGAACGCCACGGTCTCCGCGATATCGGCGGACTGCAGCACGTCGATCTGGTCGATGAGGTCGGCCATGAGCTTGCTGGCGTCGGGATCGGTGACGTGGTCCGGCAGTTCCGTGTCGACCATGCCGGGCTCGACGGTCGCCACGCGGATGTTCTTGCGGCCGAGCTCGACGCGCAGCAACCGGGTGAGGTGGCTGATGTAGGCCTTGGTGCCGGAGTAGACCGAGAACTTCTCCAGGATCCGGGTGGCCGCGATTGAGGACGTGGTGATCAGGTCCGCGGGCCGGCCCGCCTCGGCGGCCGCGGTCAGGTGCGGCAGGAACGCGCCGATGACGTTCATGACGCCGGTGACGTTCAGGTCGATCTGGCGCTGCCAGTCGTCCTGGCGCAGGTCGGCGATCGGCGAGATCAGCTGCACCCCGGCGTTGTTGAAGACGAGGTCGGCCGTCCCGAGCCGGTCGGCGACCTGCCGTGCCGCGGCCTGGACCGCGTCCCGGTCGGTGACGTCGACGGGGACGGCGATCGCGGTGCCGCCGTCGCGGTTGATCGACTCCGCGAGGGCGTCGAGGTTGTCCTTGCGGCGGGCGAGCACGGCGACCTTCGCGCCGAGTCCGGCCAGGCGCGTGGCGGTGGCGGCGCCGATGCCGCTGGAGGCACCGGAGACCACGGCCACGCGGCCGGCCAGCGGGGTGCCGTTGAGCAGAACGGACATGGCTGAGTTCCCCTTCCGGGAAGGTGTGGGTTGAATCGGGGGTGGCCGGTCAGACCGGGACGACGTCCTCGTGGGCGGTGGCGGCGGACTTCTCGCGCCACGGCGCCAGGTCCTGCTCGACCTGCGCGAGCTTGACCTGCAGCCGGTCGAGGGTGTCCGGGCCCAGGTAGAGGTGCGTCGGCAGGCCGGTGCCGCTCGTGACCTCGTGGATCAGGGCGGCGGCCTTGACCGGGTCGCCGAGCTGGGTGTGGTTGGCCGTGCCGGCCCAGTCGAGGGTCACGTGCGCGGGAGTGCCGTCGTAGTCCGGAATCCGCTGCGCCGCGAGCGACAGGGAAGTGGCGTCGAGGAAGTCCGTGCGCAGCACGCCGGGCTCCACCACCATGGACTGGATCCCGAACGGCGCCATCTCGGCGGACAGGGCCTCGCTGATCCCGGCCACGGCGAACTTCGAGGCGCTGTACAGGCTCACGCCCGGTTCGCCCTCGAAACCCGACCGGGACCCGATGTGGACGAGCTTGCCGGATCCCTGGCGGCGCATGACGGGCAGCACCGCGCGGGTCATGGTGATCAGGCCGAAGACGTTGAGGTCGAACAGGGACCGCGCCTCGGCGTCGGTGATCTCCTCCAGCGCGCCGAGCAGACCGCGGCCCGCGTTGTTGACCAGCACGTCGATCCCGCCGAAGCGGTCGGTCGCGGCGCGCACGGCGTCGGAGACGGTCTGCGCGTCGGTGACGTCCAGTGCGACGACCAGCGTGTTCGCCGTCTTCAGGTCGTCGGGCACGCGGTCGGGGTTGCGCACGCCGACCACGACGTCGTCGCCGCCGCGCAGAGCGGCCCGGGCGATCTCGGCGCCCAGGCCGCGGGATGCTCCGGTGATGAACCAGGTGGACATGACGATCTCGTTCCTTCCGGCTGTTTCGCCTGTGCGGCGGGCGTTTCCCGCCGCTGACAGGAACGAGTTTGTCCACCTGGGACAGCCGGAAGAAGGCCGCGGGTTTCCTGGGAGGAACGCACCCACCCAAGGCCCGTCTAGACGCGCGGAGCCTCCGCGGAGCGCGCGGCGAGCACCGCGTCGGCGTGGGCGCGCAGACGCCGGAACGCCTCCACCGCCGGGGAGGCCGGTTCGGCCTGGTAGACGATCAGCTGCTGGTGCGGAGCGCCGCTGACGGTGAACGCGGAGAACTGGATCTCCAGGTCGCCCACCTGCGCGTGGTGCAGCTGCTTGGTCTCCTGGGTCTTGGGCTTCACGTCGTGCCGCGCCCACAGCTCGGCGAACTCCGGGCTGCGGCCCGACAGGTCGGCGACGACCTCGGCGATGCGCGCGTTGTCGGGATCGTGGCCGTACGCGGCGCGGATCTCGGCGACGCAGGAGTGCGCCGCGCGATCCCACTCCCGGTAGAACACACGCCCGGCGGGGTCCAGGAACACCATGCGGGCCAGGTTGTCCGCGGGGGTGAAGGCGTCGTGCAGCGCGTCGGCCATCGCGTTGGAGGCCATGACGTCGAGCGCGGGACCGACGACGAACGCGGGGGAGTCGGACCAGCTGTCCATGAGCTGCCGCAGCTGGGCGCTGACCGGGATGCTCCCGGTGCGGCGCCACGTCCTCGCCTCCGCCGGCCGCACCAGGAGCCACAGGTACTCGGTGGCCGCGGCGTCGAGCTTCAGCGCCCGCGCCACCGCCTCCACCACCTGTGCCGACGGACTGGACTCGCGGCCCTGCTCCAGGCGCATGTAGTAGTCGCTGCTCACCCCGGCGAGGATGGCGACCTCCTCGCGGCGCAGGCCCTGCACGCGGCGGCGGCCGTGTTCGGGCAACCCGACGTCCTGCGGTGTGAGGGCCGCACGCCGGGCACGGAGGAAGTCGCCGAGAGGTGTGCCGGTCATGACGGCAGACTCAACCTGTGCGGCGGTCTCCCGTCAACCGCGGGCAGCCTGGGTGGGACGCACCCAGGCTGACCCCCCGTCCGCCGCCTAGCCTCGACCACATGAGAGGGGAGCGGAACACGGCGCTGGGCGCCTTCCTGCGCAGCCACCGCGCTCTCGTCCAGCCCGAGCAGGCGGGGCTCAGGACCGCGGGCCGCCGCAGGGTTCCCGGACTGCGCCGCGACGAGGTCGCGTTGCTGACGGGGCTGAGCGCGGGCTACTACGCCAGGCTGGAACAGGGGCACGAGCGACCGACCCGCCAGACCGTGGAGAGCCTGAAGCGAGCCCTGCGCCTGGACGAGACCGCCACCGTCGAGCTGCACCGGCTGGCCCGCCCGGCCACGCCTCGGCGGACCCGCGTCAGCCCTCACCTGCTCGAGCTGCTGGACGACTGGACCAAGGCGCCCGCCTACGTCCTGGGCCGGTTCGGCGAAGTCCTGGCGCGCAACGCCCTCGCCACCGCACTGCACAGCGGCTTCGTCCACAGCGACAACCTGCACCGCATGATCTTCCTCGACCCCGCGGCGCACGAGTTCTTCCTCGACTGGACCGCCACGGCCCGCGCGGCGGTCCTCGACCTGCGCGGCAATGCCGGCCACGCCCCCGACGAGCGCGGACTGCGAGAGCTGGTCGGCGAACTCTCCCTCGCCAGCCCGCAGTTCCGCAGGCTCTGGGCCGAGCGCGAACCGCGCGGCCGGGTCGCGCCCGGCACCCACTTCTTCCACCCCGGCGTCGGCGAGCTGGAACTGCGCACGGAGATCTTCGCGATCACCAGCGCGCCCGGCCATCGGCTGGTCGCCCAGCCGGCCGAACCGCGGTCCCGCTCCGCCGACGCCCTGGTGGTGCTGAGCGCGCTGGCCGCCTGACCGGCGTGCTCGGCGCTGCGGTCAGGCGGTCTCGCCGACGACGACCTTCACCGTCGAGTACCTGCGGCGGAGCTCCTTGAACGGCTGGTACTCCGGCGAGTCCCAGAACTCCTGGACCGCGGCCCGGTCGGGGAACTCGTGGATGACGAGCGTCGGCGGAGCCCAGTCGCCCTCGAGCACCAGGGCGTCGCCGTCGGTCAGGACGTTGCGCGCGCCCGCCTTCTCGATCAACGGCGTCACGCCGTCGACGTACTGCTGGAAGCCGGCCGGGTCGGCGACGTTCAGATCGATCACGACGTATGCGGCCATGTCCGAGTCTCCTTCGAATGCGTTGCGTTGGTTGTTCGGGTTCAACGCTAAGGACGCGGAGTGGTCTTTCCAATGCGGCAAACGACCAGTTTCATACTCCATCGGACCACCAGGCGCGACGTACTATGGGGTGATGGACGTCTTCAGCGACGTGATCGCCACCGTTCGCGCGGGCCGCGCCAAGTTCACCAGGTCCCGCCTGAGCGGTCAGTGGGGCTACGCGTTCGGGCCTTACCCGGGAGCGGGCTTCCACGTCGTCCTCGAGGGCAACTGCTGGTTGATCCCCCCTGCCGGTTCTCCCATCGCCCTGGGCGCGGGCGACGTGGTGTTCCTGCCGCACGGCGCGGTGCACGGCATGAGCGGCAGTCCGGACAGGACGATCGCCGAGCTGCCCCTGGCACCGGAGGCGGGCCCGCCGGACCACGAGCCCGCGCCGGGCCAGGCGCAGCTGCTGTGCGGGGCCTACCGGCTCGATCGCGGGCAGGCCCACCCGTTCCTGCGGTCCCTGCCCGAAGTCGTCCACCTCCCCGCCCGGCTCGGTGACCACTCCGCCCTGCGCAGCGCGGTGGACCTGCTCGGCGCGGACCTCATCGAAGCCCGCCCCGGCGCCGCCGCGGCGGTACCCGCCCTGATGGACCTGCTGCTGGTCTACCTGCTGCGCGCCTGGCTGGAGGAGGAAGCGTCGCGCCACGGCCCACGCGGAGGCTGGTGCGTGGCGCTCACGGAGCCCGTGGTCGCCACGGCGTTGCAGCGCATCCACCGCTCGCCGGAGCACCCGTGGACGGTCCAGGAACTGGCCGCCGAGGTCGGACTGTCCAAGACGGCCTTCGCCCGCCGGTTCACCTCGCTCGTCGGGCAGTCCCCGATGGCCTACCTGACCTGGTGGCGCCTGAGCACCGGCGCGCGGATGCTGCGGGACGGCCAGGCGCCGCTGGCCGCGATCGCCCGCACCGTCGGCTACACCTCGGAGTTCGCCTTCTCCAACGCCTTCAAGCGGGAGTTCGGCGTGGCGCCCGGCAAGTTCCGCCGGCAGCAGCGCGACGACACCGGCGTGGTGATCCAGGCCACTGGCGCTCCTGTGCGGTAGCGGACGAACCGTGTCCTCTTCACCGGCGAGGGTGGCGCCTGTTCACGGCACCAGGCCGTTGGTATCGGAGGAAATGCGGACATGTCTGTGCTCAGCGCGTTGGGTTCGATCAACTGGATCGCGGTCTTGCTGGCCGTCGTCGCGTACTCCGCGCTCGGCGGGGTCTGGTTCGCGGTCCTGTTCGCCAAGCCGTACGCCGCCTCTCTCGGCAGGGAGAGCGTTCCCCAGCCGGCCCAGCCGGCGTTGTTCTTCGGCGGACCGGCCGTCGCCACGCTGTTCGTCGTGATCACCACCGCGGCGCTGATGGCCGCGCTGGACATCGGCGCCGTCACCGACGCGGTGGTGTTCGCGCTGGTCGTCGGTGTCGGCTACCTGGCCGCGAACACCGTCATCATCGCGATCAACCCGAACATGCCGCGGCCGTTGTTCTACGGCCTGATCTCCGGTGCGTACCACCTCGTCGGCATCGTCGTGACCGCGCTGATCGTGGTGGCGTTCCGATGAGGACGCGCGTGCTCGGCCGCACCGGCATCGAGGTGAGCGCGTACTGCCTGGGCACGATGATGTTCGGGCAGGTGGGGAACCCCGACCACGACGACTGCGTCCGGATCGTCCACCGCGCACTGGACGCCGGGATCAACTTCGTCGACACCGCCGACGTGTACTCCTGCGGGGAGACCGAGGAGATCGTCGGCAAGGCGCTGCGCGGCAGGCGCGACGACGTGGTGCTCGCGACGAAGGTCAACGGGGTGATGGGGGAGGGCCGCAACCGGTCGGGCAGCTCGCGGCGCTGGATCATCGCCGAGGTGGAGCACTCGCTGCGCCGGCTGCGCACCGACCACATCGACCTCTACCAGGTGCACCACCCGGATCCGCGCACCGACGTCGAGGAGACGCTGTCGGCGCTGACCGATCTGGTCAGGGCCGGCAAGGTCCGCGCCATCGGCTGTTCCAACCTGCCCGCTGCCGAGATCGCCGAGGCGCACTGGGCATCGGAACGCCGTGGGCTGGAACGGTTCCGCACCGAGCAGCCGCACTACTCGATCCTGAACCGGGGCGTCGAGCGCGACGTGCTGCCGGTGTGCGAGCGGTACGGGATGGGCACGCTGGTCTGGAGCCCGCTGGCGGGAGGGCTGCTCACCGGCCGGTACCGCGGGGACCGCCCGTCGGACGGCCACCCCGCCCGCATGCACTGGTTGCCGAGGCACATGACCGACGAGCACAAGCTCGACGCCGTCGAGCGGCTGGTCCCGGTGGCCGAGCAGGCGGGAATGTCGTTGACGCACATGGCGATGGCGTTCACGGTCGCGCATCCCGGTGTCACCTCGGCGATCATCGGGCCGCGCACCGCGGCGCAGCTCGACGACCTGATCGCCGGGGCGGGCGTGGTGCTGGGCGACGACGTGCTCGACCGGATCGACGAGATCGTGCCGCCCGGCACCGACCTCGGCACGCTCGACATCGCCTACGTGCCACCGGCTCTGGCGAACCCGGCACTGCGGCGCCGCCCGTCCGGCGAGCGCGCCGCCGTCTGATCACCGCGCCGGCACAGGTCACGGCGGGACGCGCGGTCGGCGACGTGGCGCACGCTGCGAATACGATGCTGTCGGCGCCCGGCAGCGGGCCGGCGCGGAGCGAGGGGGTCGTGCGTGCCCGAGCCGGGAAGTGAGGCGGTGGACGGCGAAGCCGCCGCCACGACCGTGACGGCGCCGGCCGCCGCACGAGGCGGCCCGGTCAGCCACGCCATCTTCCGGCTCGCCCGCATCCACCGCATGGTGGCCGGTCAGCTGTTGCGGCGGATCGGGCTGCACCCGAACCAGGAGCTGCTGATGATGCGGCTCTGGGACGTGGGTCCGCAGAGCCAGTCCGATCTGGTCACCGCTCTCGACTCGGACTCGGCGACGATGACCAGGATGATCCAGCGCCTGGAACGTGCCGGGTTCGTGCGGCGCAACCGCAGCGAGTCCGACCGGCGCGTCGTGGTCGTCGAGCCGACGCCGGAGAGCCAGGCCCTGCGCCAGGAGGTCGAGCTGACCTGGCGCCGGCTCGAGGAGATGACGCTGCGCGGCCTGGACGACGGTGAGAGGGCCGAGGCGCGTCAGGTGCTCGAGCGGCTGGAGAAGAACCTCGGCCGGGTCCGGATCGACGAAGTCGGTCCCTGAACGGGAAGTCGTCCCGGCACGCTCAGCGCGGCGGGCCGAGGACGACCTGGCCGAACTCGTCGGCCGCCGCGGCCATCAGCTCCTGGGACAGCTCGAAACCGTCCGGCCTCGGTGTGGACCTGTCCCGTCCGGCCATCCGGAACATGCCCTCGATGCCGCCGGGAGTGGCGATCATCAGGAGGTCGGCGCGGTCCGAGGTGATGCGGTAACCGTGGGGCACGTTGCGGGGCAGGTAGATGATGCCGCCCTCCTCCATCTCCACCGCCTCGTCGTCACCCGACCAGACCAGGGCGGTGCCGGAGATCAACAGGAACACCTCGTCCTCCCTGGTGTGCATGTGGAACGGCGGCGCTTCCCCCTTCTCGACCGCGAAACGGCCGACGGTGAGCTGTCCCTCGGTGGCCGCGCTGTCGAGGAGGACGGAGAACGTGCTGCCGCCGATCCACTCCAGCTCCTGCTGCTGCCCGGGTTGTGCCAGGTAGGCGATGCTCATCGGACTGCTCTCCTCGGCTCGGGACCGCGGGCCGCGGCCTCGGTGGCGGCGGTCGACGCAATTACCTGTTCGAACAGGTAATGCGGTCCCGGTGTTCCTGCGGTGCGAGTGCAGTGACCGGCGTCACGCATTCACCTCACCGTCCGCAGTGGACCGATCCGGTCACGACGCCGAGTTCACGCCTCGTGCTTGACCGCAGCATTGAGCGGCTCGCCGCCGCCTGAACGCTGTCACTCAACGGGCTTGCGGTAGATCAGGCGGATGTTCTGCGGCCCGGCCGAGGCGCGGCGGCGTTCGAAGAGCTCGTCCAGCAGCGCGACGACCGGGCGGCGGCGGTGCCGGGTGAACACGGGGCGCCACAGGAACAGGACGAGCTCTCCGCCTGGCCGCAGGACGCGGTGCGCTTCGCGCATGGCGGCCAGCGGGTCGGGCATCTCCTCCAGGCTGTACCCGTAGAACAGGGTGTCGACCTGGTCGTCGGCCAGCGGGAGCTTGCAGCCGTCACCGGCCAAACAGGACACTCGCGCGCCGGGCACGCCGTCCAGCCGCTGCCGCAGTGACCGCATGGCCGACGGTGACGGGTCGAGGGCGATCAGGGTGTTCTCGTCGCCCAGACGGCTTTTGAGCGCCGTGGTGTAGAAACCGCCTCCGCTGCCGACCTCCATGCAGACCGTGCCGGTGCGGCGCCTGATCACCCTCAGGTCGTGGCGGGGCAGGTCCCACCCGAGGATCATGCGCAGCACCGGGCTGCTGATCAGCCGGTACAGGCGGTCGGGCGTGCGCCAGCCGCCGCTGACACCGGGCTCGGCCGGATGTGTCGTGCTGGTCTTGAGATCAAGCTCGGTCATCGTTGTGTGATTCCTTCGTTGTGGGCAGCGCGCGTGCCGCGGCGATCGTGGCGAGGACGAACAGGACGACGCCGACGATCAGCGCGGCCCGCACCCCTGTCACGAACGCGGCACGGGCCAGTTCGAGCAGCTGAGCGCCCTCTTCCGGCGGTAGCGCGGCGGCCGCGGCCGCCGCCTCGGTGAGGCCGTCGTGCGCTTGCGTCGCCGCGCCGGGAAGGCTGGCGGCGTAGATCAGCGTGGCGATGCTGCCGAGGACCGTGACACCGAGCCCGGCGCCGAGCTCGTAGGCGGTCTCCTCCACGGCGGCCGCCGCGCCCGCCTGCTCGGCCGGTGCGGCGGCGAGCAGGGCGTCGGAGGCGGCGGTGAGCGAGATCGAGACACCGAACCCGGTCGCCGCCAGCACCGGCCCGAACAGCCACAGGTTCTCGGTCACCGTCAGACCCACCGCGGCGGCCGCCAGGGCCACCGCGCTGACGGCGAACCCGGCGACCGTCATCCGGCGGTTCCCGAACCGCTGCAGCAACGGTCCGGCGACGATGCTGCCGACGACCGCCGAGGCCATGACGAACATCAGCCGCAACGCGGCGGGCAGGGGTTGCAGCGCGAGCACGAGCTGGAGGTACTGGGCGAAGAGCAGGCCCAGGCCGACCAGCGAGGTCAGGACCAGCAGGACGCTGCCGACCGCGACGCTGAAGGTGCGGTCGCGGAACAGCGTCACGTCGAGCAGCGGAACAGCCAGCTTTCGCTGCCTGCGGACGAAAGCGACGAGCAGCAGGCACCCGAGCAGCCCGGCGACCGGGCCGAGCACGTACATCGAGCCGCCGTGCGGGGTCTGTTTGACCGCGAACGCGACCCCGATGATGCCCAGCCCGGCCAGCACCGCGCTGAGCACGTCCCACGGACCGTCCGGCGGGTCCGCGGACTCCGGGATCAGCCAGTAGGTCAGCGGGATCGCCACGACCATCACCGGCACGTTGATCAGGAACGCGGCGTGCCAGGAGAACGTCTCCACGAGGAAACCGCCGAGCAGCGGCCCGAGCACCGCACCCGAACCGGCCACCCCGCTCCAGATGCCGATGGCCGTCTGGCGTTCGGCGCGGTCGGGGAACGCCTGGCGCAACAGCGACAGCGTGGCCGGCATGATCATCGCGCCACCGACGCCCAGCACGGCCCGCGCGCCGATCAGCACCGCGACGTCGGGCGCCCACGCGCAGGCGAGCGAGGCCAGTCCGAACACGACGTAGCCGAGCACCAGGATCCGGCGCCGGCCGTACCGATCGCCCAGCGTGCCGAAGGCGAGCAGCAGCGGAGCCGCGACCAGCGAGTAGACCGCGATGATCCACAGCTGGCTGGTGGCGGTGGGCCGGAGGTCCTCCGCCAGCGCGGGCAGGGCCATGTGCAGCACGGTCGCGTCGACGGAGACCAGCAGCAGACTGGCGCACAGGATCGCCAGCACGAGCCAGCGACTGCCCACCAGCGTTCTGGGGGAATCGGTCACAACCAGGGGGCCTTACGCAGAGGGCGGTGCACGGTTTTCAGTCTGGCCAATTCCGGACCGCCGCACCTCATCCTTCGGACGTTCGTGAATCATCCTGTGGTAGCAGAAGTACAGGCCCGGCAGGCTGAGCCCACGTTAGCCGAAAGCCGACCGCCGGGTGTTCGGATCGACGGTTGTCAGAGGTCAGGCGGGCGCGAGGCCTGAATGTGAACCGCGCCACCTCGTGAGCGACGAGTGCGTGGAATGTTCGGGCTGGTGCTCAAATACTCCCGCAGGCACTGGAGCCCTCGCTTTGCCCCGAGCGACGCGCGTGCCATTCTGCGGACCGCGGCCGCTCGCCGGCAGCGGGGAGTCACACGGAAGAGAGAGCGCGGCATGCAACGACGGGCGCTGCTGGGTCGCGAGACGGAGCGCCGTGCGCTGGCCGCCCTGGTCGAGCAGGCCGCCTCGGGGTCGGGTGGCGCGGTGGTCGTCCTCGGCGCCCCCGGGATCGGCAAGTCGGCGCTGGTCGCGGAGGCGGCGGAGCGGGCCGCCGAGCGCGGGACGCGGGTGATCACGGCGGTGGGCGTGGAGTCCGAGGAGGACGTGCCCTGCGCCGGCCTGCACCAGCTGGTCCACCAGCTCCGGGACGGGATCGACGACCTGCCGGGGCCGCAACGCGCCGCCCTGCGCGCGGCCGTCGGGCTCGTCGACGAGTCCGTGCCCGACCTCTACCTCGTCGGCCTGGCCGCGCTGACCCTGCTGTCGGACGCGGCGGTGAGGACACCGCTGCTGGTGGTCGTCGAGGACGCCCACTGGATGGACCGGGACAGCCTAGACGTGCTCGGGTTCGTCGCGCGGCGGATCGAGTCCGACCCCCTCGCCCTGGTCGCCGTCACCCGCTGCCTGGACGACCGGCTCGGCTGCGCCGGGTTGCCCGTGCTGCCCCTGGACCCGCTGACGGACGAGGTGTCGGGTGAGCTGCTGGACGCGGTGGCTCCCGGCCTGGGACAGCAGGTCAGGCGGCGGCTGCTGGTGGAGGCGGCCGGGAACCCGCTGGCGCTGACCGAGCTGCCGGTCGCGCTGCGGTCGGTCGGCGGGGCGTACGCGCTCACGCCGGGGCCGCTGCCGTTGACCGAACGGCTGGAGCGCACCTTCACGGCGCGGGTCTCGCAGCTTCCGGCCGACACACGGGCGGTTCTCCTCCTCGCGGCCCTCAACGGTGACGGAACCATGGACGAGTGCCTCGCCGCCGCTGCCCGGATGCTCGGGACGGAGGTCGGCGTCGCCGCCCTCGAGCCGGCGGTCGGCGCGGGCCTGCTGGAGCCCTGGGGGATGGTCTTCCGGCACCCGCTCGTCCGTTCGGCGATGCACCACGCCGCGACGGCCGCGGAACGCCAGGCCGCACACGCCGCTCTCGCCCGCGAGCTCCAGGGGCAGCCCGACCGGCAGGCGTGGCACCGCGCCGCCGCCACCGCCGGCCCGGACGAGCACGCGGCGCGGGACCTCGACCTCACCGCCGGCAGGGCCGTGCGGCGCGGTGGCGTCGGCGCGGCACTGGCCGCGCTGCGGCGCGCGGCCGAGCTGACCGCGGACCCCTCCGCGCGGGCGGACCGGCTGCTGCGCGCCGCCGAGCTCGCCCTGGAGTCGGGCCAGAGCGACGTCGCGGCGCACCTGGTCGCCCAGGCGCGCTCGCTGGACCTGTCGGTCCGGGACCAGGGCCGTGCGGCCTGGGTCGGCATCGCCCTGGTCGAGGGGGCGGCGCAGGGCGAGGGCACCGCGACCGCCGAACTGGCAGAGCTGGCCGTCGAGATCGCCGCCGGTGGTGAGCCCGTGCTCGGACTGCGCATGCTGTGGGGCGCGGTCCTGCACTGCTTCTGGGGAGAGCCGGGCCCGGCCGCCCGCCTGCGGGTCGCCGCCGCGGCCGGCCGGATGCCCGTGGACGCGGACAACGCCGACCTGGTGGCGCTGCGCGCTTACTGCGCACCCGTCGAGAGCGGACGAGCGGCCCTCGAGGCCCTGGCCGGTCAGCTGGAGCGCTCGTCCGAGGACGCCGAGGGCGACCAGCTCCTGGGCGCCGCCGCGGTGACGGTGGGCGCTCCCGCCCTGGCAGGCCGGCTGACAGCGAGGTCGCTCGACCCGCTCCGGGCGCAGGGACGTCTGTCGATGCTGGCCAGGGCTCTGTGCGTCCAGGCGGGCAGTGCCGCTCGTCTGGGCGACGTGCGCGCCGCTCACCTCGCCGCCGAGGAGGCCGCCGAGCTGGCACGCGAGACCGGTCAGCCCCTCGTGCACGCGATGGTGCACGCCATCCGCGCACAGATCGCCGCGGTCTGCGGCGACCCGCAGGCGGAGGCGTGGGCAGCGGAGGCGGAGCGCACCGCTCTGCCCTGTGGCGCGCGCCCGGCACTGGCCATCGTGCAGATGGCCCGCGGCCAGGAAGCCCTCTGCCAGGGGCGCTACGGCGACGCCTTCGGGCACCTGCAGCGCGTCTTCGACCCCGTCGATCCCGCTTTCCACCCCTGGCTGCGGTTCTACGGGGTCGCCGAACTGGTCGAGGCGGCCGTGCGCAGCGAGTTCACCGACGCGGCGCGGGAGGTCCTGCGGGAACTGACGCCGCTCGCGGAGGGGACGCCCTCACCCGCCCTGCACTGCGGGGTGAGCCTCGCCCGCGCGCTGCTCAGCCCGCCGGACACCGCCGAGCAGCTCTACCGGGTCGCCCTCGACGCCGTCCCGGTCGACTGGCCGTTCGAACGGGCGCGGGTGCACCTCGCCCTGGGCGCGTGGCTGCGGCGGCACCGGCGGCCCGCGGACTCCCGCGTCGTCCTGCAGGCCGCGCGCGAGGTCTTCGACGCCCTCGGCGCGTCGGCCTGGGCGGAGCGGGCACGCCAGGAGCTGCGCGCGGCGGGCACGTCCTCGCCCCGCCAGGACCCGGCCGCCGTCGACCGGCTCACGTCGACCGAGCTGCACGTCGCCCAGCTCGCCGCGCAGGGGCTCACCAACCGGGAGATCGGTGAGCGGCTGTACGTCTCGCCCAGGACGGTGAGCACGCACCTGCAACGGATGTTCCCCAAGCTGGGCGTGACGTCACGAGGCGAGCTGGCGGCAGTGCTGCGCGGCACGATGACGTACGCCGAAGACGTAGTCCGACGGACGCGGCCGGCCCTGCTCGCTCCCTAGGTTTCGTGCCATGCCCGGTCCGCACACGGCGGACGGGCGGGAAGGCACCATGGGAACCATCACCGTCGGCACCGAGGGCTCGACCGACGTCGAGCTGTACTACGAGGACCACGGCTCCGGCCAGCCGGTCGTCCTGATCCACGGCTACCCGCTGGACGGGCAGTCGTGGGAGAAGCAGACCGACGCGCTGGTGAAGGCCGGCTACCGGGTCATCACCTACGACCGCCGGGGCTTCGGCCGGTCGAGCAAGACCATGACGGGCTACGACTACGACACCTTCGCGGCCGACCTGGACGAGGTCCTGACCCGGCTCGACCTGAACGACGTCGTCCTCGTCGGCTTCTCGATGGGCTCGGGCGAGGTCGCCCGCTACCTCGGCACCTACGGCTCGCAGCGCGTGGCGAAGGCGGCCTTCCTCGGCGCGCTCCAGCCGTTCCTGCTGCAGACCGAGGACAACCCCGCGGGCGTGCCGCAGTCGGTGTTCGACGGCATCGCCGAGCAGGCCGAGGCCGACCGCTACGCCTGGTACGAGAACTTCTTCGTCGACTTCTTCAACACCGACGAGAACCTCGGCTCCCGTCTCAGCGACGCCGCGCTGCGCGCGAACTGGGCCACCGCCATCGCCTCGGCGCCCGTGGCGGCGTACGCGTGCGTCCCGGCGTGGCTGACGGACTTCCGGGCCGACGTGGAGCGCATCGACGTGCCGTCGCTGATCCTGCACGGCACCGCCGACCGCATCCTGCCGATCGACGCCACCGCCCGCGAGTTCCGCCGCCGCCTGCCCGACGCGCGCTACGTCGAGATCGACGGCGCGCCGCACGGCCTGCTGCTCACCCACGCGGCCGAGGTCAACGCCGCCCTGATCGCCTTCCTCACAGACTGAGAACCGGACATGCACACGCTCACCCACCGCACCACCGCTCTGCTGCTCGTGTTCTTCGTCGCCGCGGGTCTCACCCTGTTCGGCATCTCGAACGCGGTGGCCGCCCACCCGGCTGCCGGGCAGAAGCCCACGATCGTCCTCGTCCACGGCGCCTTCGCCGACGGCGCGAGCTGGAACCCCGTCATCGAACGGTTGCAGCGACGCGGCTTCACCGCCGTCGCCGTGGCCAACCCCCTGCGCGGAGTCGCCTCGGACGCCGAGGCCCTCGACGCGCGTCTCGCCGCCATCGACGGCCCCGTGGTGCTCGTCGGCCACTCCTACGGCGGCGCCGTCATCAGCAACGTGAAGGCGCGTTCCCCGAAGGTGAAGGCTCTGGTGTACGTCGCCGCCTTCGCCCCCGCCGAGGGTGAGGCGGCGGCACAGCTCGCCGCGAAGTACCCCGGCAGCACGCTGGGCGAGACGCTGGCACCGGTCCCGCTGCCCGACGGCTCGGCAGACCTCTACATCAAGCCCGCGCTCTTCCGGCAGCAGTTCGCGGCCGACGTCCCGGCGCGACAGGCCGCCCTCATGGCCAGCACCCAGCGCCCCATCCGGGACGCCGCCCTGAACGAGGCGTCCGGCACGCCCTCCTGGGCGAGCATCCCCTCGTGGTTCCTGCTGGCCGGTGCCGACAAGAACATCCCCTTGCGGGCGCAGAAGTTCATGGCCGACCGGGCCGGCTCGCGCGCCACCGCAACGGTCGACGGAGCCTCGCACGCCGTGGCGGTCTCGCGTCCGAACGCGGTCGCCGAACTCGTCCTCCGCGCCGCGGGCTGACGCCCTCCCGGCCCCGCGACCAGGACGGTCGCGGGGCCGGTCCGACCGGCCACCCCTGCTGTCCCGACGAAGGAAAGTCATGCGCTTCAGCCCGTCCATCGTGCTGTCCCGGATCATCGAGGGCACGCTCGTCCTGCTCGGTGTCCCGATCTTCTTCCTGGACGACCTCAGGTGGATCGCGTTGTGGGACGTCCTCGCCGTCGTCTACCTCGCGATCCGCATCATCCGCCTCAGGCGGGGAAAGCGGGCGGGCGACGACCAGGGCGCGTGGGTCAAGACCGCGCTGGGCCGTCGCAGCGGCACGTTGTTCACGTTGATCACCAGCGTCATCGGGATCATGTCCGGCCTGCTCATCGTCGTCGCCGAAGAAGGCACCCAGGAGGCGATGAACGGCAAGATCGTCGGTGTGCCCGCCGTGCTGCTGGCGTGGGGGATCCTGCACTTCGGTTACGCCGACCGCTACGCACAGGCCTACTACGCCGCCCTGCCCGAGAAGCTGCTGACGTTCCCCGGCACCGAACACCCGACGTTCATCGACTTCGCCTACTTCTCGTTCACCGTCGGCACCACCTTCGCCGTCTCCGACGTCGAGTCGCACACCTCCGGGATTCGCCTGCGGGTCCTCGCGCACGGCGTGCTCTCGTTCGTCTACAACACCGCGATGCTCGGCATCGCCATCGGCGTGATCGGCGGCTGATCACCCGACCGTCCACACAGGATCGATGGCCGCAGCCGGGGTGGTCGCAGACCCGCGAAGTGACCCCCGGCCCGGTGTCTGTCCGAAGTGGACCAGGTCGGTGAAGTGCCGTTCGTTCCAGCGGCGGGACTTCTGCCCTGGTCGAATCTCAGCCGCCCGCCGTGACCGCGGCCTGACGGCGTGGACGTCAAGCCCTGGCGAAGACCTCGGCGGTGACGGAGACCATCGCCTGCCACGTCGCCGCGTCGTCTCGAACGGCTCTGCTCGCCTCCAGGTGGACGAACGTCACGCCGTGCTCGGCGGCCACGCCGCCCTGCTTGTTGCGCCGTCCCTCCAGTTGACCGCAGTCGCGCGTCCACGCCCGGCAGACGCGCAGCACGTCCTCCAGCCCGTCCGCGATGCGCCGGTGTTCCGGCCCGGCCTCACCCGCGCCGGGTGAGATCACCGCGTCCGCGGAGGAGAGGCTGTCGTCGCCGAACCCGTGCAACTGCACCTGGGGCAGGCCTCGGTCCGAGTGCTCGACGGCGAGCGCGTGGAACATGGAGTCGGTGCGGTGTGCGGCGTCACCCGCGCCGTTGGCGACAGCGCGGTGCGTGCCGGAGACCGCCAGCACGCTGCCGGGCACCTTGCGGAACAGGTCCAGCCCGATCTCGTCGGTGCGCAGGTCGTTCGCCGGATGCGGCACCTGCAGTGCGAGTCGCGTCGGCCGCGTGAGATCCACCACGTAGAGCCCCCAGCCTCGTTCCGCGTTCGGTTCGCTGGAGACGATCACGTAGGCGCGGCCGGTCCGGTCGTCGACGCCCTGGGCGACGCTCATGCCCAGGGCTCGCAACGGACCGGCCACCGCCGGCACGTCGTCCGGGCGTCCTGAGCTCAGCGAGGTGAGCGCGTCGACGAAGGTCCGCCGCTCATCGTTGCTGGGAGGCCGGTACGCGGCGTCCTCGCGCAGCGCGGCCGAGTACTGCTGGACCCGTTCCTCCACCGAGGTGGCGGCAGGCCGCGGCGACGGTTCTTCGTGCGCCGGCATGGCGACGACGAGTGCCCCGACGAGAACTACGGCGACCCCCAGCAAGATCAGCCAATAGTGGGCCCTAGGCCCAGAAGAGGTCACTTGACGTAGTCCATTTCGCTCACTCGATGCCCGCATACGCCCGTACAGGTGATACACATATCGGGCTTTATGCACAATCTATGAGATCGCAGGACCTGGGGGCATCGCAGTCGGGGGCGTGCCTGTGACGTGAGGATGGGCCGATCCAGTGGCGCGCCACAAAACTTCCGCGAGCGGTGACGGAGCCGCTACGCAAGGTGACAGACAGGCCAGGCGACTGGCCGCCCAGCTGCCCGAATCCGGGTTCGCCGTCCGGCCGTTGCCGGTCGTGCTGCTCGTGTTCTTCCTCTGCCTCGCCGCGGTGACGGTCGTGCTGCTGGACTCGCGGGAGGGCCGCGAGGTTCCGCAGGCGTTCATCGAGTCGCAGCAGCAGATCGCGGCCGGCACCGCACGGGCGATCGGCGCGACGGCCAGCCAGGCTCTGAGCGACCTGCGCACCGTCGCCGCTCCCGGCGCGTCCGCCGGCACCGAGCCGATGCTCGACGCGTTGATGCGCAACAAGAAGTGGCGTGGCGTCTCGGTGCTCGCCGCGCAGTCCCGCACGCTGGTCGCCACTCGCGGTGAGCCCGTTCCGGTGCAGGCGGTGCCGAAGGACGTCACGGCTCCCACGGCCGCGTCGACCGTCGCGGCCAACGGTGAGCTCGTGCTCGTCGCGGTGTCCCCGTTGCCGGAGGGCCAGCTGCTCGCGGCGACGACGACGATCCGTCTGCCCGATGCCGACCCCGACCCCGCGTTGCGGCAGTCGTTGCTGCTCACGACGTTGACCGGCAAGGTGCTGGCCGCCAGCGGGCCACTCGCGCAGGGGCGCGACGCGGGCACCGAGGCACTCGTCGCGAGCGCGGGCAAGGCGGCTGCGGGCGGCGAGCCGCGCCCCGTGCTGGGCACCGCCGGCGACGAGGTGCAGCCGACGCTCACCTACGCCCGCGTGACGCCGTCGAGCAGCCCGGAAAGCCTCGACCTCGCTGTGGTCGCGGTCTCGGACGGCCCCCTGGCCGGTACCGACTCCGCCGGCTCGGGTGTCGTTCCCGGCGCCGTGCTGGTCGTTCTGGCCCTGCTCGGGTTCTTCTGCGTGCGCCGGTACATGACGCAGCCCGTGGTCGCGGTACGAGCCGACCTGCTGCGCGTCGCGGCCGGCCGGCTCGACGCGGAGATCCGCGCGAGCCGTGCGGCGGAGGTGGCGCGGATCGCCGCGGCGGGCGAGGTGTGCCAGGAGCGGCTGAACGGCGACGACGTCGGACGCGAGCGGAAGATCGGGCGGATCAGCGCGCGGGTCGTGTGCCTCGTGGTGGCGCTGTCGATGTTCGCCTGGTCGGCGTGGATGCTGGTCGCGTTCCGCACGTCGCAGGTGGAGATCCCGGCCGCCGTGGTGGCGAGCACGCGCGTGCAGACCGGCAAGGCGACCGAGGCGCTGCGGCGCAGCGTCAACGACGGTCTGGCAGACCTCGAGGCGCTCGCCGCCGGCACCAAGGCCGCCGGGGACGCCGAGGCGGTGACGCGGACCTTGCGGGCGTCGTTGCGGGAGCTGCTCGCGAGCCAGACCCGGTACCGCAGCCTCTACCTGGTGGACCGCGGGGGAGCGGCCACCGGTGACGTGATCGGGCGCCCGCCGTTGCGCACGAGTGAGAGTCCCGCGCGCGACTCCGGTGTGCGGCAGCAGAACCAGTCCGGGCGCGTGCCGGTGATCTTCGCCGAGGTACCGCTGGCCCTCGACGGCGTGACGCTGATCGGCGAGTACGACCTGGACCACCTGCGGGTGCTGCTGAGCCAGGTGCCGGGACACGCCAGGGTCGTCGACTCCGGTTTCCGCACCATCAGCGCCACCGACGGTTTCGTCGCCTTCGAGCAGGTCGGTGAGGAGAGCCTGCGGCGCAGCGCGGAGGCGGCGAAGAACGGCGGTGCCGTCGCCGAGGTCCACCAGGGCTCCAAGGAGCCGGCGATCGTGGCCTCGGCCGCCGTGCTCGGGGGTTCCGTCGGCCGGCTGGGCTGGACGGTCACCACCGAGAAGCCGGGCAGCGAGCTCGCGCTGCCGCAGAACCAGACCCGCCGCCACGCCCAGCTGCTCGCCCTGATCGCCGCTCTGGCGACGCTCTTCGGCTACGGCTGGATCCTGTTCACCGTCCTGGGGCCGCTGCGCAGGGTCGCCCGAGCCGCCGACGGCCTCGTCGCGGGCGATCTCAAGTCCGTGATCTACCCGCAGCGCCACGACGAGATCGGCACGATCGCGAGCTGCCTGGAGATCTGCAGGCAGGCCGTCGTGCAGGGTCCCGACAGGCTGGGTGACGTCCGCCGCCCGAGCGGGTCCGCGACCGAGCCGACGATGCTGATGGAGCCCGTCGCGGCACCGGCACCGCGCAGGCGTTCCCCGGCCAGGGCGGGAAGACGCTCGTGACCTACCTGTACGTGGTCTTCGTGGTGCTCACCACCGGCCTGCTGATCGCGGGAGTCGTCGAGCAGCGCGCCCACCTGGGGGAGCTCGGCAAGATCGAGCACCGGGTGCTGGTCAACGGCATTCGCGGCAAGAGCTCGATCACCCGGCTGTGCGCCGGGGCGTTGCGCGGTGGCGGTCTGGTGACGACGGCGAAGACGACCGGCACGGCCGCGAGGTTCATCCACCCGGACGGCAGCGAGGAACCGGTGTACCGCAAGTGGGGCATCGCGAACGTCGTCGAGCAGATCGGCATCGTGCGCCGCGCCGCCGCCTACCGCTCCGACGCGCTGGTGATCGAGTGCATGGCCGTGATGCCGGACCTGCAGGAGATCAACCAGAGCAAGCTGATCCGGTCCACGATCGGCGTGCTGTGCAACGTGCGCGAGGACCACCTCGCCGAGATGGGACCGACGCTGGACGACGTCGCGCGCTCGCTCAGCCGGTCCATGCCGGTGGGCGGCGTGTGCGTCACCGCCGAGCGCGACAGGCTCGAGATCCTCGAGCACGAGGCGGCGAAGCGCGACTGCGAGCTGATCGCCGTCGATCCCGAGTCGGTCACCGACGAGGAGATGGCCGGGTTCACCTGGGTCACGTTCAAGGAGAACGTCGCGATCGCGCTGGCGGTCGCCGACCTGCTCGGCGTGAACCGGCAGCTGGCGCTGGCGGGCATGTGGGCCGCGCCACCGGATCCCGGTGTGCTGTCCGTGCAGACCAGGACGCGGGACGGCAAGGAGATCAAGCTCGCCAACGTCTTCGCGGCCAACGACCCCGAGTCGACGCTGATGAACGTCGAACGCCTGCTGGAACAGGGATCGATCAGCCGCCCGCTGCACGTCGTCATCAACTGCCGGCCGGACCGCGTCGAGCGCAACGGGCAGATGGGCGAGCTCGTGGCGCGGATCGATCCCGACCGCGTCGTGCTGATCGGCGAGCCGACCCGCAGCGCGCGGCTCAGCATCGCCGACGAGTGGCAGGACCGGGTGAGCGACCTCGGCGGTGCGCGCACCGGGGAAGACCTGCTCGACTCGATCCTCGACCACGTGGACGACACCGTCTCCCTCATCGCCATCGGCAACATCCACGGGCAGGGCGAAGTGCTGCTGCACGCCGTCGACGAGCTCGACGAGCCCGTCCCCGCGGAGAGGCATCACCAGGTCTCCCCACCGGTTCCCCCGCCCCCTGTTCGCAGGCAGGCACCGCCTCCGCCTCCCGTGCGCAGGCAGGCGCCGCCTCCGGTCAGGTCCCGCACATCCATCCGCGGCCATCTCTTCGACCAGCCGCACAGGCAACAGCGGGTTCCGCGCGCGCAGCCTCCGAGACCTCATCCACAGCGTCATCCGGCGCCCAGACCAGGAATCACCCATGACTAACGGCGCACTTCTCCTCCCCGAGGTGGCGACGCTGGGCCTCGCCATCGGCCTGGTGTTCTCGCTGGCCTGCTACCTGACCACTAACCTGTCGCCCGGAGGCATGATCACGCCGGGATGGCTGGCGCTGACGCTCGTCGAGGACTACCGCCGCGCCCTGCTGGTGGCCGTGATGAGCGGCGTGACGTTCGGGGCGGTCAAGCTCCTGCAGCGCGTCGTCATCCTCTACGGCAAGCGGCTGTTCGCCGCCGTCGTGCTCACCGGCGTGCTGTTGCAGTCGACGTTGTTCCTTCTCATCCAAAGCGACTACCCGCTGCTGTTCGCGCACCAGACGCTCGGCTTCGTCGTGCCCGGCCTCATCGCCTACCAGCTGGTGCGGCAGCCGCCGCTGGTCACGATGATCGCGACCGGCGTCGTCAGCGCCGCGGGCTACGGCGTGCTGGCGAGCGGTGTCCTGGTCGGCCTGGTTCCCACGGTGTGATGGAGGTGCCGATGAAGCACAAGGGCATGCTGACAGGAGCCGCTGTCGCCGTCGTCGCGCTCGTGGCCGGCGCCGTCGTGTTCTGGCCGCGGGACACCATGGCCCCGGCAACGCCGGCGACGGAGCAGACCACCGCTCAGGCAGGGCCGGAGCTGACCTTCGAGCGCGTCGGCGGTCCGAAGAGGACTGTGGTGCGCGACCGCGCCGGCGGCGTCGTCGCCACGTTCACCGACGAAGCGCGGACCGCGCTGATCAACGGCTCCCCGAGGTCCTTCAGCGAACCGAAGGCCACGGCGGCGACGGTCAACACCTCGGCGTGGGTGCGGTTGCTGCCCCAGCCGTGGGCCGAGGGCGGGGAAAAGGCGAGCTGGTTCGCCGAGTGGTTCCGCACCGCCCGCCAGGACACCACCCCGGACGTCCTGGAGATCGCCACCCAGTACGCGGTCGACGCGCCGGCCGAGAAGGACGCCGCGGGCGTGCGGTTCCGCGGCGACGCGTCGTTCGGCCCGGTGAAGGCCTCCGGCGCGGGCAGGCAGGAGCAGTCGGACTTCTACGACTACCTCGGCGTGCCGTGGCCGTTCCCGAACGGCCCCGCGGGCAAGCCCGACCGCGCCCGCTACGGCGCCGTCGACTGCTCGGGGTACGTCCGGCTGGTGTTCGGCTACCGCCTGGGCATGCCGCTGCTCAACACCAACACCGCCGGACCCGGCCTGCCTCGTCGTGCCTTCGCGATCTCCGAGTTCGGCCCCGGCGTCCAGCTGGTCCGCAACGAACTGCGCCGCGCCACCAGCTACTCCGCGCTGCAGCCGGGAGATCTGGTGTTCTTCGAGGTGGAGGACGACCCCGAGACGCTCGACCACGTCGGCATCTACCTCGGCATCGACAACCGCGGCAAGCACCGCTTCATCTCCAGCAGGGAACGCATGAACGGCCCGACGATGGGCGACGTCGGCGGCACCTCCCTGCTCGACGACGGCGGTACCTACTCCACGGCGTGGCGATCGGCCCGCCGTCTCTGACCGAGGCGGCCCAGCCGGGAACGGTGATCGACCGTGCAACGGCGTTCGACCACCGCGGGAACGGGTGTCAGGTGTTCTCGGCCGGGTCGTCGCGAACGATCTTGCCTTCGACGTTCTTGCGCGGAACTCCGTCCACGTCCACGCAGAGTCCGAAGACCCGGTCCCTGGTGGTCCAGCCGTTGATCCGGCCCCGGTTGTTCCCGATCTGCACCCGCTGGCCGGCGATCGCGGTCACCCGGTGCAGGTACAGCGTTCCGGCGACCCGCGCCAGCACGATGTCGTCCACCTCGAGCTTCGCGGCATCGACCGGCGCGACGGTCACCAGCTGGCGGCTGCGGATCAACGGCACCATCGACGAGCCGGTCGGGCGGAACCGCACCTCCTCGCCGCCGGCGACCCGAGCCGCGACGGCATCCATCATCCCCACGCGCTGCAGCCTCGACGGCGGGCCGCACCCGCGCAATGCGTTTTCGACCTGTGTCAGAAGGTCGGGCAGTATTCGCCGGGCGGGCAGTTGTCCAGAACCGACACGACCCAGTACAGCAGCGACAGCGCGAGCGGCCCGACGAACAGCAGGCCGATGAGGATCAACGCGTAGATCGGGGTCATCAGAACGGCCGTGAGGACGAACTCCGGGGGCCAAGGGCCAGACCGGAAACCCTTGGTCCACAGGGCGATGCAGCCCAGGAGCGCGGCAAGGCCCACGAAGATCCACCCCAGTGCGGGCGCGAGGGTGACCGCGATCCACGCCACCGCGACGTACACCCGGCCGAAGTGGGGCAGTTCGGAGAGCCAGGACCCGTCCAGCCCCGCGCCGAAGCCGGCCAGGAGTCCGAACGCGGCGGCGGCGACCACCGACAGGATCAGGGCGAGCCGGCCCTGGGCAGGCCATTCGGTGGCGCGGGTGGGTGGTGTCTGAGTCATGGGACACCTCGTCGTGGATGCTCCGTTTCAGAGCATGTCTATACTCCGAAACGGAGTACGTGGCAAGGTGGAGGAGGCGTAGTTGGCCGGCCGGACCAAGAAACTCACCTCGGTGTCGTACGGCATCCTGGGGCTGCTCGGGCTGCGTCCGCACACGCCCTACGAGCTGGCGCAGCAGTTCCGGCGCAGCGGCACGTTCTGGGCAACGGCCGAGAGCGTGGTCTACAACGAGCCCAAGGCGCTGGTGGCCCACGGCCTGGCCTCGGCGGCCGTCGAGGCCAACGGCGGGCGCCGCCGCACGCGTTATTCGATCACCCCGGCCGGGCAGGCGGAGCTGCGCCGCTGGCTGTCCGATCCCGCCGCCGAACCGCAGTTCCAGTTCGACGCGATGATGAAGATCCTGTTCTCCGACCTCGGCGACGAGGACGACCTGCTCGCTGCCATCGAGGCGATGCGCGCCTGGGCCGATCGAACCCAGGCCGGCGCGGCCGCGATCACGCGCGACTACACGACCGGCGACGAGCCCTACCCGGACCGGGCGCACATCGTCGGCCTGACCCAGGCGTACCGGGTCGGACTGGCGCAGATGACCCGGCAGTGGGCGGACTGGGCCGAACAGCAGGTCCGGAGCTCGTCCGGCAGCCGCGGCACGGACTCCCTCGACCTGCTCACCCGACTGGGCACAGGCCGGACGCCCTGGTGATGCGCTGAATTTCTTGAATTCGTCGAGCATATTTTCTGATAGGCGCCTCGATTGTTCGAGTCGAATGTGTCGAATCAGTTGTCGCAGCTTGACGCGTTTCAGATTCCTCGCCAGTGTCAGGTGCGAAGAAGTATCGGTGCCCTGGCGCAGGGGAGGACTTCGTGGCAGGTAATCGGCGATTGCGGAAACCGCGATCGATCACGGCCGCCGGTGTGACGGCGTCCCTGGTCGCGGCGACGTTCACCGCTCAGACAGCCACGAGCGCCGCGGCGGCGACGGCGGGGCCCGCGCTGTCGGTGGACTCCTCCACCGCCCGGCACGCGATCAGCCCCGGCATCTACGGACTGAACGGCGGCGATCCGGCGTTCAACGCCGAGATCGGTCAGACGGTGGCCCGCTGGGGCGGCAACGCGTCCAGCCGCTACAACTTCAAGAACCGCACGCACAACACCGGCAGCGACTGGTTCTTCGAGAACATCGTCGCCGACGAGGCGCGCTCCGTCGAGGGGATGGTCGGGGCCAACCTCGGCCGCGGCATCAAGCCGGTGGTCACCGTGCCCATGATCGGCTGGGTGGCCAAGGACTCGCCGTCGCAGCACCCGTTCGCCTGCGGGTTCCCGGCGACCCGGTTCCCGCAGCAGGACAGCTTCGACGAGTGGGATCCCCACTGCGGCAACGGCCAGCTGGGCGGGACCAACCTCACCGCCGTGCCCACCGACACCTCGATCAGGGTGGACGCGTCGTTCGCGGGGGAGATGGTGTCGCACCTGGTGGACAGGTTCGGGACTGCCGCGCAGGGTGGCGTGCCGATCTACGAGCTCGACAACGAGCCCGTGCTGTGGGCTCACACGCATCGCGACGTGCACCCGGAGCCCGTTTCGTACGACGAACTCGGGAACAAGGGCACCGCGACCGCCGCGGCGATCAAGGCGGCCGACCCGAGCGCGGCGGTCCTCGGCCCGTCCGGCTGGGGGTACTGCGAGTGGGTTGCGTCCGGAGTGGACGGATGCGGACCGGGTGCCGACTCGGCCGCGCACGGTGGGCTCAACCTCTCCCAGTGGTACCTGAAGAACATGAAGGACTACAGCGACGCGCACGGGGGCACGCGCTACCTCGACTACTTCGACCAGCATTTCTACCCGCAGATCGGCAGCGGCAAGGATCCGGAGAGCAACGCCTTGCGGTTGCGGTCGATCCGGTCGCTGTGGGATCCGACGTACGTCGAGGAGTCGTGGATCGGGCCGGGCGGGGTCAACGCGCCGCCGCTGCAGTTCATCCGCACGATGAAGTCGTGGATCGCCCAGTACTACCCCGGCACCAAGACCGCGATCACCGAGTACAACTGGGGCGCGCTCGACGACATCAACGGCGCGCTGGCGCAGGCGGACGTCCTCGGCGTCTTCGGGCGCGAGGGCCTCGACCTCGCCACGATGTGGGGTGAGCCCAAGCCGACCGATCCCGGTGCGTACGCGTTCCGGATGTACCGCAACTACGACGGCGCGGGCAGCCGCTTCGGTGACACCAGCGTGTCGGCGACCTCCGCGGACCAGGGCGAGCTGGCCGTCTACGCCGCGGAGCGCTCCTCCGACAAGGCGCTGACCGTCATGGTCGTCAACAAGACCGGCGAGGACCTGACCTCACCGCTGTCGCTGGCCGGGTTCGAGAGCACCGGTGCGGCGCAGCGGTTCACCTACGGCCCGGCCGACCTGGGCGCCATCGTGCGTGGCGGTGATCTCCCGGTGAGTGATGGCCGGGTCGAGGCGACCTACCCGGCGAACTCCATCACCCTGCTGGTCCTGCCCCAGGCGGGCTGCTCGGCGAGCCTGCAGGTCAACGGCGACTGGGGCACCGGGCACGTGGCGACGGTGACCGTCACCAACAACCGCAGGACGGAGATGGGCGGATGGCGAGTGAGCTGGACACTGCCGGCCGGTGAGCGGATCACCCACTCGTGGAACACCACCCTGCAGCAGAACGGCACCGGCGTGGTCGCCGCGGACGTCGGGTGGAACGGCTCGATCGGTGCCGGTGGCGGCACCACCTTCGGGTTCCAGGCCACCGGCGGAGCGGCTGCGCCCAGGCTGACCTGCGTTCCCACCTGATCGTGGTGAGGGCTTGGAGGATCGGCGCGGACCGGTCTCAGCCGTACCGTTCGACGAGTGCGTTGCCGATCGAGACCAGGTGGTCCCGCACACCCGCGGGCCCGGTGATCTCGAGCCACTCGACCATTCCGGCGAGCTCGCCCGCGAGCGCGTACTCGTTGTAGCCGCGGATCACGACCTCGACGCGGCCGCCGGCCGTGGACCCTCCGACCTCGAGCCGGTCGCCGAGCACCATCCGGAGCCGGGCCATCCCGTCGCGTGAGCAGGTCGCCTGGATCTCGAGGGGCGTCCGCCTGCGGTCGACCTCGCCGGCGATCTCGCGCCAGCTCTCGGCGAGGTCGAAACCGTCGGGCCGGCGCACGGGATCGCCGGTCGGGTCGGCGGACGACACGCGGTCGACCCGGAAGGTCCGCCGGCCGGCGTCGGTGTTGCCGACGAGGTACCACCACGGGCCCTTGGCGACGATGCCCAGCGGGTGGACGGTTCTCGCGGTCTCGGCGCCGTTGCCGTCGACGTAGCCGAGCCGCACCTGGACACCGCGGATCACCGCGTCCTGGAGCTCGTCGAGGAAGCGGGGCGGCGGCCGGTGCTCGACCCGGCTCGACCCCCACCGTTGCGGGTCCACGACCAACGACGACGCCGCCGCCTCGGCCTGCACCCGGAACGGCTCCGGCAGGGCGCGGACGAGCTTGCGCAGCGCCGCTTTCACGGCCGGCGTCGCGGCCGAGGCCTGGCCGGCGACCAGGAACAGGGCGCGGGCCTCGCTCGAGGTCAGCCCGGACAGGTCGGTGCGGGCGCCGCCCACGAGCCGCCAGCCGCCGCCCCGGCCCTGGACGGAGTAGACGGGCACGCCGGCCACGGCCAGGGCGTCGAAGTCACGGCGGGCGGTGCGCTCGGACACCTCCAGCTCGCGGGCGACGTCCGCTGCGGTGAGCTGCTCTCGCTGTTGCAGCAACAGAAGGACGGCCATCAGCCGGTCGGCTCTCACACCGCCGACACTCCCACGGAAACCGGTCAGGGGATGTCCTGTTTCGGTCAGCAAGATGTCGCCACGACCGCGTCCGCCATCGGCTGCGCCGACGGTGACGTCCCCACGACAGAGCGGAAATGCGATGTTCGATCCGACCGGCTTCCCCGATCCTGCCCTCGTCTCCGTCAACGGTGTGGAGCTCGAGGTCTTCGAAGCGGGCAGGGAGAACGCGGGCAAGCCCGTCGTGCTCTGCCACGGCTGGCCGGAGCACGCCTTCTCCTGGCGCCACCAGGTGCCGGCCCTGGCCGCGGCGGGCTACCACGTCCTCGTCCCGAACCAGCGCGGCTACGGCAACTCGTCCCGCCCGGCCGAGGTGACCGACTACGACATCGAGCACCTGTCGGGTGACCTCGTCGCACTCCTCGACCACTACGGCTACGAGGACGCCACCTTCGTCGGCCACGACTGGGGCGCGTTCGTCGTCTGGGGCCTGACCCTGTTGCACCCCACCAGGGTGAACGGCGTGGTGGCGCTGAGCCTGCCCTACCAGGAGCGCGGGGAGACGCCCTGGATCGAGGCCGTGGAGGCCGTGCTCGGCCCCGACTTCTACTTCGTCCACTTCAACCGGCAGCCGGGCGTCGCGGACGCCGTGCTCGACCAGCACACGGCTCGGTTCCTGCGCAACATCTTCCGGAAGAACGAGCCCCCGACACCGCCTCGGCCGGGGATGGCGATGATCGATCTCGCCAGGGCGGAGACACCCCTCGGCGAGCCCGTGATGAGCGACGGCGAACTGGCCGTCTTCGTCTCCGCCTTCGAGTCGACGGGCTTCACGAGCAGCATCAACTGGTACCGGAACCTCGACCGCAACTGGCACCTGCTGGCCGGCCTCGACCCGGTCGTCCGGCAGCCCGCACTCATGATCTACGGCGACCGAGACACGATCCCGAGGTTCGAACGACTGGCGGAGTTCGTGCCCGACGTGGAAGTGACAGGCCTGGACTGCGGTCACTGGATCCAGCAGGAGAAGCCGGACGAGACGAACCAGCTGATCCTGAAGTGGCTGGACCAGCTGCCCGGCCGGCCGGGCGACCCGGCCTGACGGGCAACCGCGCGGTCCGTGGTCAACCGTGCGCCCGGAACCGCGCCCTTTCGGTAGCGTCGGTCCCGGCGGCGTGATCCGAACCGCGAGCCGTGCGGGTGGGGGAGTGGGTGGGCAGATGTCCGGCGAAGTGCTCCAGGTGCCGCTCCACAAGGAGCTCGACGCTCTGTTCGGCCAGCACACGGCGGCCGGGCACTCGCGGGCGCTGGTCTACGGCGTCACCGACCAGGACGGGCTGTCGCACGCGGCGGGTTTCGGAGCGGCCGACGAGCACGACCGCGTTCCCGACGCGGACGTGCTCTTCCCGATCGCCTCGATGAGCAAGAGCTTCATCGCCTGTGCCGTGCTGATCGCCCGCGACCGGGGCAGCCTGTCCCTGCACGATCCGATCACCAAGTACGTCCCCGAGTTCGTCCTCGCCGGCGGCGAGGGGGACGTCCCGACGATCGAGATGCTCCTGAGCATGTGCGGCGGTCTCACCGAGGACAACTCCTGGGTGGACCCGTTCATCGGCACTCCCACCGAGGACCTCCTCGCCCGGGTGTCCAGGGGAGTCCGCCTCAGCCACCTGCCGGGCGCGGTCTTCGAGTACTCCAACCTCGGTTTCACGATGGCCGGCCTGGCCCTCAGCCGGGCGGTGGGCAGGCCCCTCGCGGAGTTCGTCACCGAGGAACTGCTGAGGCCGCTGGGCCTGACGTCCACCTTCTGCGACACGGCCGTGCCCGGCCACCTCCCGCGCGCGGTCGGCTACTCGCTGGACGAGGAAGGGAACTGGGTCGCCTACCCGCCGCAGACCTCGGACGCGTTCCTCGGCGCCGGTGGGCTGGTGAGCACGGTGCGCGACCTCTCGCGCTGGACCACCTGGCTCGGCTCCGCCTTCCGGCCCGCGCGGACCGGGGACGACACCCCGGTGCTGAGCCGCCTGTCCCGGCGCGACCTGCAGCGCGTGCGCGTGTTCATGCCACCGTCGCTGACCCTGACCGGGATCGGACAGGCCCGGTTGACCTCCAGCGGATACGCCCTCGGCCTCGGGGTCACGACCGACCTGCACCGCGGGACGGTCATCTCCCACGGCGGCGGCCTTCCCGGGTTCTGGCTCTCGATGGCCTGGCACCCCGAGTCGGGCCGCGGCGCGGTCGTCCTGACCAACGGCAACCGGGGCAACCCCGGCGGGCTCTGCGTCGAGGCGCTCGGACGGATGCTGAACCACGACCAGGCCCCCGCGACCACCGCCGCGCTGTGGCCGGAAACGGTCGCGCTCCGCGCGCAGGCCGACTCGCTCGTCCGGAACTGGGACGATGCGCTGGCCGCACGGATCTTCGCCGAGAACGTCGACTTCGACCGGCCTCTGGCGCACCGCCGCGCGGACATCGCCCGGCTCGTGGCCGAGGTCGGCCCCCTGCTCGGCTCCCGCTCTTCCGCCGTCGTCTCCGCCACCACGGCCGCCGACGTCACCTGGTCGATTCCCGGTGAGCGCGGGGAGCTGCTCTGCATGATCCACCTGACTCCCGTGGAACCGGCGCGCATCCAGGAGTTCGTCGTGAAGGCCGTCCCCGCGGGCCGTGCGCGGTCAGCCGGCTCCACGGACATCTCGCTGCAGCGCCGTTTCGGCGACGCCTACCTCACCCCGGCGGCGAACGTCCGGGTTCTGTTCCCGGGCTCTGCTCCCGAATAGCCGTCCCCGGCTGCGACTCGGTCCTGTGCTTCAAGGCTCTGCACAGGGCCGTCTTCGCCGTGCGGGGGAAGTGCGCGCCGGCTGCTTCAGCGATCCGCGAGCCCGCACGGGCCACACGGCGGAGAACCCGCGTGCGCCAAGGCTTTCCGGCTGCGTGATCAGCTCCGCGGCCCGGTGGCCGGGCTCCCATACCTGATCGATAGCGGGTCGACAGCCGGACTGCCGATCGTGGCAGCAGAAAGCCCGCCGTGAACGGGAGAACGGAACGGGACGCCTCTTCGTCCTCTCCCGCGTGGTCAGGGCCGACCCGTGTCGGCGGAGACGCCGACCCCTGGAAAGGAAAGCCATGACTGACTTCGTCCCGCGAGCGGATCTGGATGTGGTGATCGTCGGCGCGGGTCCGCGAGGACTGTCCGTGTTGGAGAGGCTGGTCGCGCGCTTGACGGACACGCCCAGGGAGGGCGAGGTGCGCGTGCACCTGTTCGACCCCGACGAGGCGGGGCCCGGGCGGGTCTGGAGGACCTCGCAGTCGGTGTGCTTCCTGATGAACACGGCCGCCGGCGAGGTGAGCGTGTTCTCCGGTGAGCCCGACGGCGGTCCGGTCAGGGCGGGGGCCGGGCCCTCGTTCGCGGACTGGCTCGCCGATCATCCGCGCTGGTCCGGTGTCGGGCCCGACGACTACGGGCCGCGGGCCGTGTACGGCGAGTACCTCCGGATGGCGTTCGAGTCGATCGTCGCCAACGCGCCGGCCGGCGTGACGGTCCGGCACGTGCCGGAGAGGGCCGCGTCGCTCACCCGCCAGTTCGGGCTGACGACGGTGACCGGTTCGGGCGGCACGACGGTGACCGCCGACAAGGTCGTGCTGACCACCGGGCACCCCCGGGTCAGGCCGGACGACGGGGAGAAGGAGCTCCTCACGTTCGCGCGGCACCGTGCCGGTCTGACCTACCTGCGCGGGGATTCCGCGGCCGACATGCCGCTGGGCGTGATCGCTCCGGGGGAACAGGTCGGGGTGATCGGGCTCGGCCTGACCTTCTTCGACGTGCTCGCGGAGCTGACCATCGGGCGTGGCGGCAGGTTCGTCGACCGCGGAGGGCGTACGGAGTACCTGCCCAGCGGACGGGAGCCGCACCTGGTCGCGGGGTCCCGCAGCGGGCTGGTGATGCTGGCGCGGGGCCGCAACCAGAAGGCCCCGACCTACCGCTACAGCCCCAAGTTCGTCACCGGGGACGCGATCGTGCGGGCCCGGCGCGGTGCTCAGCGGGTCACCGGATCCGCGCAGCTCGACTTCGTGCGGGACGTGTTGTCGTTGCTGCGCCTGGAGGTCGAGCACGTCTACTACACCGCGCACGTCCGGCGCAGGCACGGGGAGGAGGCGGCGCGGTGGTTCGCGGACGGCCACCTGGTGTCCACCGACCGCGAGGAGCTGCTGGCGGCGTGGGACCTCGGGGACGTGCCGCCGCTGGACCTGGAGCAGATCGCGCGCCCGTTCGTCGATCGGGAGTTCGACAGCCCGGACGCCTTCCACGACGAGCTGCTGGAGCTGCTGCGGCAGGACGTCGCCGAGGCTCGTGAGGGCAACGTCGACAACCCGCTGAAGGCGGCGCTCGACATCCTGCGCGACACCCGCGGGATGGTGCGGCAGGCCGTCGACTTCGCCGGGCTGCGGCCCGAGTCGCACCGCGAGTTCGTGACGTGGTTCAACCCCATCAACACGATGGTGTCCGCCGGCCCGCCCTGGATCCGGGTGGACCAGGCGGCCGCCGTGATCCGCGCCGGGCTGCTGACGGTGGTGGGACCGGGGACGTCCGTCAGAGCCGATCACGAGAGCGGCACCTTCGTGCTGGAGTCGTCGTGCGTCGCCGGATCGCGGCGACAGGTCTCCACGCTGATCGACGCGCGCATCCCGCGGGCGACCCTGTCGTCCAACTCGGACGCGCTCATCGCGGGCCTGGTGTCCGACGGGCTGATCACCGAGCTGGTCAACACCGACCTGTCGAGCGGTGTGCGGTTCCGCGCCGGCAGCGTCTCGGTCACCCGCAGCCCGTTCCACGTCATCGACGTGCTGGGCAACCCCGACCCCGATCTGTACGCCCTGGGCGTGCCCACCGAGAACACGCGGTGGTTCACGCAGATCGGGACCGGCAGGCCGGGTCCGATGACCGGGTTCCACACCGATGCCGACGGCATCGCCGAGGACGTCCTGCGCCACCGCGCCGCCATCCGGAAGCCCACGCCCGCGGTCGCGCACCCGGCCGCCGCGATCTGAGGAGAAACCCAGTCATGTCACCGAGAACAGCCACCGAGAAGTTCCGGGCCGCCCGGGACCTGCTGCTGGAGCTCCGGCACGACCACGACCGCGCGCACGCCGAGTTCAGGTGGCCGGAGTTCGACGAGTTCAACTGGGCGCTCGACTGGTTCGACGTCGTGGCAAGGGGAAACGACCGCACAGCACTGCACGTCGTCGGTGGCCAGTTCGAGGAGGAGGTCTCCTACGCGGAGCTGTCGGAACGGTCCGACCGCCTCGCCAACGGCCTGCGCGCCGCGGGCGTGCGTCGCGGCGACCGGCTGCTCATGATGCTCGACAACCAGCTCGCCGTCTGGGAGTCGCAGCTGGCCGCGATGAAACTGGGCGTGGTCGTCGTCCCGACCTTCACCACCGTGTCCGGTGCGGACCTGGTCGACCGCGTCGAACGAGCCGATGTGCGGCACGTGCTCACGACACCGGAGCTGACCGAGGGCTTCGAGTGGTTGCCCGGCCACGTCACGAGGATCTGCGCGGGCCGGGTGCGGGGCTGGCTCGCTCTCGACGACCTGCGGTCGGCCCCGGCCGGCTTCACCCCCGAGGCGCCGACGCGCGCCGACGAGACGTTGTTCCTGTACTTCACCTCGGGCACGACCTCGCGTCCGAAACTGGTGCGGCACACCCATGTCAGCTACCCGGTGGGACATCTGTCCGGAATGTACTGGAACGGTGTCCGCCCGGGAGACGTCCACCTCAACGTCTCCGCGCCCGGCTGGGCGAAGCACGCGTGGAGCTCGTTCTTCGTGCCGCTCAACGCCGAGGCGTCGGTGCTGAGCGTGACCACCGCCAACGCCGTGGACCTGGTGGACCGCATGGTCCGGCACGGCGTGACGACGTTCTGCGCCCCGCCGACGGTGTGGCGGATGCTCATCCAGGAGGACCTGCGCCGCTGGCCCGTGTCGTTGCGGGAGGCGGGCAGCGTGGGTGAACCGCTCAACCCCGAAGTGGTCGAGCAGGTCCGCGCGGCGTGGGGCGTGACCGTGCGGGACGGATACGGGCAGACCGAGACCACGGCGCAGATCGGCAACAGTCCCGCGCTGCCGGTCCGGCTCGGCTCGATGGGAAAACCCCTGCCCGGCTACGACATCGTGCTCGTCGACCCCGCCACGGGCGCGGTGGGCGACGACGGCGAGGTCTGCGTCGACCTCACGTCGCGGCCGCTGGGTGTGATGCCCGGCTACGTCGACGACGAGGAGAAGAACGCCAAGACGTTCGCCGGCGGTTACTACCACACCGGCGACATCGCGCACCGCGACGAAGACGGCTATCTGCACTACCTGGGGCGCACGGACGACATGTTCAAGTCCTACGACCACCGGATCTCACCGTTCGAGCTGGAGAGCGTGCTCCTGGAACACGACGCCGTGGCGGAGGCCGCGGTGGTGCCCGCTCCCGACCCGGTGGGCCTGGTGGTGCCCAAGGCCTACGTCGCGCTCGCGGCGGGCGTGCTCCCCGACGCCGAGACCGCGCGGCGAATCCTCAGCCACGTCAGCGCGAACCTGGCGCCGCACCAGTGGGTTCGCCGCCTCGAGTTCACGACGCTGCCGAAGACCACGTCCGGGAAGATCCGCCGCAACGAGCTGCGCGCCCGCGACGTCGAGCGGGCCGCGGGGACCGAGTTCCCCGGCTCCGTCGAGTACCTGGCCGACGCACTGCTGGAGACCGCGCTGCCCGCGGCTCCCGGAATCGGCTGAGCGACAACAGTTCCGCACTCCCGCACCACCACCACCGAGGAGAAACTGCCATGCGCGACATCAAGATCTACTCGTCCCTCTTCGCCGGCGGCCTGCACAACGGCCAGATCAAGTGGGAGGAGTACGTCCAGCCGGGGCGCAACGAGGTGGACGTGGAATGGCTCTACACCGCGGCGGAGACCGGCCCCACCGGTGCCGAGGCCTACATCGCCCACTTCAAGCCCGGTTCGCACGGCGATCTGCACGAGCACCTCGGTTTCGAGCTGCTGCTGATCCTCGAAGGCGAGCTGCACAACGACAACGGCGACCGCTACCCGGCGGGGACGTTGTTCATCGAGAAGCCGGAGAGCGTGCACCAGGTGTCGTCGCCGACCGGTTGCTACGCGCTCGTGGTGCGGGAGAAGGGCACGCGACGCCTCACCGACGACGAGGTGAGCGCGGCCGTCGCCGCCGGTGCCGCCGCCGAGTAGCACCCCCTTCGCGGGGGGGGCGGGGCCCCGGCCCCCCCCCCCCCCCCCCCCGCGCCCCCGCCCCCCC
>NZ_JAPJDL010000026.1:0-51700 GCF_026242055.1 Lentzea sp. NEAU-D7
GCTTTTCAGCCCGGCCTTTTCCGGCCGTCAAGCATCCCGCCAGAGGCTCAAGGTCAAGCCCCAATCGCTATCGACGCGCAGCGGCGATGACCCACACCGGCCCGGTACTGCCCGCCCAACCACCCACGCAAGGCGACCCGAACGCATCGGCGACCACCCCGCTGGAACGCGACAAGCGCCCGCAAGCCGACCCGCACCGGTGCCAACCCGCAAGCCCTCGCAAGGTGACCGCCCGCCCGGCAGGTGACCACCCCGCTGGAACGCGACAAGCCAACGCAAGCCGACCCGCACAGCCGCCACCCGCAAGCCGACCACCCGCAACGGGCAAGGCAACCCCCGCCAAAAACAACCCAAAACAAATAGGCCGGTGTGGCGACTCGGGAGCCCTCCGAGCCGCCACACCGCCGGTGACGCGCGAGAGGAAGGTTCAGGCCGCCGGCGCGGGAACGAGCGCATCGCCGCGTGACGTCATCGGTCCGCCACCTGGCCACGCGGGCGACGTCGGAGTTCGCCGTTCCCGCTTGCCCTGTACCGGCTGCCTGAAGTCCTCCACCACCTGGTTAGGGCCTCGCGCGCCCTCCGCCCACTCGCACCATCTCCGGCCTCGAGCGCGAATGCCTCCGCCGCTGCAATGGCGGCGACATCGACGACGAGACGGACGGGGGAACGGATGATGCGTGGGCGGCGACCGGTTCGGGAACCGGGATCATGGCGGTCGGGAGGACCTCCGGTGCCTCGGCCGCGGCCGGTTCCGGCTGCGTCCACACTGGAACGTTCGTCTCGACCGTGTTCTGCCGGAAGAGTTCCGGGGTCTCGGTGATGATCTTGCCCGGTGACTCCAGACCCACGATGCCGACGAGCTTGCCGTTGGCGATGAAGCCGGTGAGTCCGTTCACGTCGGTGGTGTCGGTGCCCAGGACGGGCAGGCCGGCGCCCTGCACCCGCATGCCGTACTGCTCGGTCCAGAAGCGCGGGACCGGGGTGTAGGTCTTGGCGTGGTTGCGGCCCACCAGGAGGTTCTCGGCCGCGGCGCGGCCTCCCTCGACGGCGTTGAGCCAGTGCTCGACGCGGCGGACGACGCCGTTGAAGCGCATGTTGGGCCAGCGGGCCACGTCACCGCAGGCGACCAGGTTCTCGGCTCCGACCACGTGGTTCGTGGAGTCGCACAGCACGCCGTCGGAGATGTCGAGGCCGGAGCCGCGCAGCCAGTCGACGGCCGGGGAGGCGCCGACGGCCAGCACGACGCAGGAGGCGAAGAAGACCTGGCCGTCGCTCAGGTGGATGCCGATGCCGCCGGGCTGGCGCACCCAGTGCTTGATGCCGACGCCGGTGGCCAGGCGCACGCCGTGCTCGACGTGCGCCTCGGTGATCTTCTTGCCGATGTCGTCGCCGACGACGCCGCCCAGCAACGCGGGCGAGCGCACGATCAGGGCGACGTCGCGGCCCATGTGGCGAACCGAGCACGCGAGCTCGCAGCCGATGAACCCGCCGCCGATGACGGCGACGAGACCCTGCGACTGACGGATGTTCCTGCGGATCGCGATCGCGTCGTCCAGCGTCCGCAGCACGTGCACCCGCGGGTCGTGGCGCGGAGCGCCGCCCATCGCCCTGGCGTCGACGCCGGTGGCGATGATCATGCCGTCGTACTTGATCTCCTCGCCGCCGGGCACCCAGACGGACTGCTTCTTCGGGTCCAGGTGCAGGGCCGGGGAGTTCAGCCGCCACTCGGCGTCGAGGTCACCCGAGAACGACAGCAACGAGTCGTCCGGGGTCCACTCACCGGTGATGATCTGCTTCGACAGGCACGGGCGGTGGTACGGGAGGTGCCGCTCGGCGGACAGGATGGTGATCTGCCCGTCGAAACCCATCTCCCGCAGCCGTTCCGCGGAACGGACTCCACCGAGTCCGCCGCCGACGACCACGATCCGTTCGCTCACTTCACTCGCTCCCTGATCTCGATCGCGCGCATCGGGCACGCGCGGGCTGCCGACCTGGCCTGAGCGAAGTGCTCCTCGGGCGGACGGCGGTTGTAGGTCAGGCGGTTGTCCTCGATCAGCTGGAAGACGTCGGGGGCCTCCGCCTGGCAGGTGCCGTAGCGGTGGCACTTCTCGTTGTTGACGCTCACGTCCATCGCGTCGCCCTCGCCGACACCGGGTTCCTTGCCGCGTTCGGCGTCGAGCATGCCGATGCGCATCAGCACCTCGGGCGGGAGGAACCGGGCCAGGGCCAGGGTCGCGGTGGGGACGAGAACGGTGAGGCCGGCCAGCCAGAGAACGGACAGGTTGCCGTTGGCGATGGCGCCGAACCAGGAGTGCACCACGGTGATCGTCACCGCGATGTACGCCGTTTGGTGGAACCTCAACCACTTGCGGTAGAAGACTCGGTGCCTCATCGAGGCGAGCACGGCGATCGCGAGCATGACCTCCAGGCCGAGGATGCCCAGCGCGTGCCGGAAGAGACCGCCGTCGACGAACGGCAGGACGAGCTTGACGAAGCTGAACGTACCGGTCTGGATCAGCGTGAAGGCGAACGCGTGGATGCAGCCGAACGCGATAGCCAACGAGGCGAGCACCATGTGCCCGTTCTTCAGTCCTTCACGTCCGGTGAGCTTCTCGGCCCACCCGGTCGCGATGAGCACACCCCAGGACAAGGTGGCGCACATCATGACGTAAGCCAGCCTGGCAGACAGCTGAGCCATCTTCTTGACACCCGAGTCGAACTCGGCCGACTGGGCCACCAGGAGCGGAATCTGGCTGGACAACAACACTTCCTCCGATAGAACTCTCGCGGGAACCCGCCCGGTCCTGGGTGCAGGAGTGGACACATCAGGGCCGGGCGGGTGGGAACAGGTCCGCGTTGGAGTGCCTCTGACCTTGGGACACCACCTCCGTTTCCCGTGGTGCAACGGGGTCTTGCTGAATCACCGCACCGGTCGTCGCGGGCGGAGTACTCGGAGCAGGAGCACGGTGAGAACGGCTCCCGCGGCGGTGACCGTGAGGATCACCCACATGTTCGGCCCCTCACCGGAGGCCAGGGTCGCGTTGATGATGTTGCCCGCGGGCTGCGGTTCGGCGAACGACGAGTCGCCCGCGAGACCGGTGCTCTCCAGCAACGTCATGTGCTTCATCACCACGTCGATGCCGGCCTGGGCGAACCCGCGGATGACGTCGTTGCGGGTCCCCGAGCGCACCTTCGCGATGAAGGGGAAGATCTGGCCGTGCGCGGCGCGCAACCGGGCGACGAACGCCTGGTCGAACGCGTCGCCTTCGAGCGCGTTGATCTCTTCCATCCACGACTGCTGCGTCGGGTTCGGCACGTCGGGCGTGGTCAGCCCGAACCCGGCGGCCGTCTTCTTCGTCAGCGCGTCCAGCATCATGTGGTCGAGCATGATCATCTTGCCGATCTGCTTGACCCTGGCGTTGGACGCCTTGGTGGCCGTGAGCTCGCCCATGGGCATCTCCCACAGGCCCGCGAGGCGCACCCTGTTGAGCAGTTCGCGGTCGTTCGCCGTCAACGGCCCCGACGGGGTGTCCATCACTCCCCCGGTGTCCGCGGGCTGCGCTGCAGCCGTGGCGGTCAGACCGGAGAAGAGGAACAACATCGCAAAGACGGTGGCGAGGGCTCTGGTCATCGTCTTGTTGTCCTCGTTGTCCAAAGGAAGTCGATAGGGGGATGCATCGCGTGGAGCAGTGGGCTCAGTAGCCGGGCGCCGCGGGAGGAGGCGCTGACTGCGGCGTCTGCGCCGTCCCGGAACTGGGGGACGTGCTCGGCGTACTGCTGCTCTTGCTGTTGTTCTGGGCCTTCCCGCCGGTGATCTTGGCGCCGTTGGGCGCGGTGACCCACCACACACCACCCTTGCCCTGGCCCTTCATGTCGCCGGCGACCTTGTCCTCGGCGAACGTGTACTGCGGCCAGCCCTGGATGGTGAGCTGCTTCGTGCCGTCGGGCCTGGTCAAGACCCCCATGGAGATCGGGTCCACGCCCGTCGCCATCGGCGTCTTGTCCGCGAGGACCGGCTTCCAGGCCTTCGCGCACTCGCCCTCGCAGTTCGACTTGGACGGCTTGGGGACGTCCTTGTCGTAGCGGTACATGGGCAGGCCCTCGGCGTCGATCACGAACCACCCCATCTGCTCGGTGTTCGCGATGAAGTAGTTGTTGTGACCTTCCAGATCAGCGGGTTTGGCCTGCAGGCCACCGGCGGCGGCCGCCCCTCCGGGAGGGGTCTGGTCACTGCCGCACGCGGTGAGGGAGAGAGCCAGTGCCGCGAGGGCGGTGATGGCTGGTCCACTTCGCATCGGCAGGTCCTTTCTCAGCGGGGGTACCGAGGAGTACGGACACGATCCGGCAACGGTTCACGAACTTCGTGAGGAATATTTGCCTCTCGACTTGAGACGGTTGATGGGGCAAGGATGTCCCCCGTGGCGCGGCATAGACGTCAACGCGAGTTAGACGAACAATCACCAAGACCGGGGTCTCTCGAGGAAGAGTTGATCCGTCGGCTGTACGAGGAATTCGGGAGTGCCCTGCTGGGACACTGCATGAGGTTGACGGGCCACGATCGTCAGTGGGCCGAGGACATCGTGCAGGAGACCCTGGTCAGGGCATGGCGCAACGCCGAGAAACTCGAGCGTGACCCCGTGCTCTTGCGGTCGTGGTTGTTCACGGTGGCAAGGCGGTTGGTCATTGACGACAGACGTAAGAGAAGCGTCCGTCCGCAGGAGTTCGAACTGACCCCTTCGGACGAGTCGCCCTCCGGCGGCGAAGAGGATCGCACCCTCGCGGCGATCGTCGTGGCGGAGGCGATGAACGGTCTCTCCGAGGAACACAGGGAGGCTATTCTCGAAACATATCTGCGGGACCGCACCGTCGGTGAGGCCGCGGCTGCACTGGGTGTGCCGCCGGGAACGGTCAAGTCGAGGGTGTACTACGCGCTCCGTGCGTTGCGGCGTGCGTTGCACGATCGGGGAGAGACGCGGTGACAACGGCACCAGATCACCTCGACGTAGCCGCCTACGTGCTCGGCATCCTCGATGCCGATGAGGTGGAGGCGTTCGAGAACCACCTGACCGAGTGTCGGCGGTGTGCTCTTGACCTGCGCGACTTCGCGGTGGTGCCGGACCTCATCGACGAGGCCGACGCCGGCGGGATGCTGCGCGGGACGGCTCCGGAACGCCCCGACGGCAAGTCGGTGCGGGTCATGCTCGACGCCGTCGCGGCGCGCAGGAAGCGCCGACGGTGGTTCGTCGCCCAGGGCGTCGCGGCCGCCGCCGCCGGCGTCGTGGCGGTGACGGCCGTGGTCACGACACTGGTCGTGCGCGGCGGCAACGACGGTTCGAACCAGGCGGCGCCCCAGAACCCCGGCACCTCGACGTCGCAGACGAGGGTGGCGAACAACTCCAACGACTCGTCGATGGAGGTGAAGCACCAGGACCCGAACAGCGGCGTGGGCACGAAGATCACCGCGTCCGACACCCCGTCGGGGACCGCGATGGACATCGAGGTCACCGGCATGTCCGGCCCCAGCAGGGGTTCGCTCGTCGCCGTCGGCCGCGCGGGCCGTGTCGCGCAGGTCACGTCCTGGTACGCCCCGGAACCGGTGGCGGGCGACAAGAAGACCATCAAGCTGGCCGCGAACGTGGCCATGCGGTGGCACGAGATCGCGACGTTCCGCATCGTCGACGAGAACGGGAAGACGCTGCTCGAAGTCGTGGCTTCCTGACGTTTTCGCGACACCAGCCCACTGCCCCCGCGGGATCCGTGAGATCCTGTGGGGGCAGTTGTCGTTCGCGGAGTTTTCCGCAGAGGTTCGGGGAAGGCTGGCTACGTGGCGATAGGCCCGTCAGCGGTCGAGCGCTGGCTCGATCTGTCCACAGAGGAGCTGCGCGCTCAGGTCACGCGGCTCGTGTCCGCCCGGCTACCGGGTGATCACGCGGTGTGGCAGGCGATCCGGCGTCATCCGGCTCTGGTTCCGCGCATCCGCGGTGTCCTCTCCGGACTCGCGGCCACCGCGGCCGGCAGCAAGGACGAGGCCATGCAGCGGGTCTGGATCTCCAACGCGCGCGCCGCTCTGGACCAGGTCGTTCCGCCTCCGGTGAAGGCCGTCCGCAAGCCCGCGGTTGAAGAGGCCCCCGCCGAGGAACCCGAGCGTGCGATCGACCTCAGGGAGCCCGAGCCCGCCCAGCAGAGGCAGCCGCACAAAGCCATTCCGTCGATGCTCTTCCAGGAGCCGAGCTAGGGAGCCAGATGGTCGTCTTCGGATCGTTCATCTCGCTGTCAGGTCTGCTGATCCTGCTGTTCCGCAACGCCCCGCTGGGCGGGCTCAGCCCGGCGGTCGTCGGCTGGGTGCTGATCCCGCTCGGCCTGGTGTTCGCGGGGCTCGGCGTCCTGCGCAACCGCCGCAAGCGCGCGCAGAACGGTCCCGGCCCGGTCGGGAACCCGATCGCGCGCGTCAAGGCGTTGCCGCGGCTGTGGAAGACCTGGCGTGGCGGCAAGTACCCGGAACTGCCGCGCAGCCAGGTCCTGATGTGGGCGGTGGCGCTGGTCTACCTCGTGTCGCCGATCGACGTCCTGCCGGAGTTCCTGCCGGTGATCGGCGTGACCGACGACGCGGGTGTCCTCGTGTGGCTGCTCAGCAGTCTCTCGGTGGCCTCAGGCTCGTACCTGCGCTGGGAGAAGGACCATCGCGACACGGGTCGCGGGATCGAGGCCCCGTGAGGCCTCCTCCTGCATGATCCCGGCCAGGCCGGGCGAGACGTCCGCCACGGCGCGGAACCCGAGGCGTTCGTAGTACGGCGCGTTCCACGGCACTTCGCGGAACGTCGTGAGCGTCACAGCGCGTTCCGAGCGGGTGACGTGCTCGATCAGCGCGGCGCCGATCCCCTGGCGCGCGTGCGAGGGGTGCACGCTGACCTGGTGCACGTGCGTCGCGCCGTCGACGTCCCCGACCGCGATGAACGCGACGGGCACGCCTTCCGCGCCGATGGCGACCCAGACCTCGTGCTCGGCGAGGTCTACCAGGGACATCGGGGCGTCGTCGGCGATCTCGGGCATCCCGATGTCGCGAAACGGTGCTCCGGAGGCGATTTCGATCTCCTGGAGGTACGGAAGTTCGGCTGGTTGGGCGAGACGGATCAACACGCCCGCAATCCTGGTAGGTCGGACGCGAGCGGCGCAGCCGAATAACGTTAAAGTTCCTTCCTGATGCGAACGAAGACAGTGCGCGTCCTCCTCGTCGAGGACGACGACGGCGACGCCCTCCTGGTCGAGGCGCTGCTCGAAGAAGCGAGCGCGCCTTTCGTCCTGGCGCGCGCCCGTACGCTCGCGGAGGCGGAACGGCTGCTCCCCGACGCCGAGTGCGTGTTGCTCGACCTGGGACTTCCCGACTCGCAGGGGCTCGACGGCCTGCACCGCCTGCTGGCCAAACCGGACGCGCCGGCGATCCTGGTGCTGACGGGTCTCGACGACGAACGAGAGGGCATCTCCGCGGTCGCCGCCGGCGCCGAGGACTTCCTGATCAAGGGCAAGGTCGACGGCGAACTGCTGCTGCGCGGCGTCCGGTACGCGGTCGAACGCCGCCGCGCCGACCACGCCCAGTTCCAGCTGCGCGAGGCCAAGCTCCTGGCGGCCGAGCGGAGCAGGCTCGAACGCGGCCTGCTGCCTCCCCCGCTGCTGCAGAACTCGGACGTGAACCTGGAGGTCCGCTACCAGCCCGGTGGCCAGCGGCTGCTGCTCGGCGGCGACTTCTACGACGCGGTCGGCATGCCGGACGGCACCGTGCACGCGATCATCGGCGACGTCTGCGGCCACGGCCCGGACGAGGCCGCGCTGGGCGTCTGCCTGCGCATCGCGTGGCGCGCGCTGGTCCTCGCCGGCGAACCGCCGGAGAAGGTGCTGCGGACGCTCGACCAGGTGCTGGTCGCGGAACGGCACGGTGAGGGCATCTTCACCACGGCGTGCATGATCACCGTGGCGCCGGACCGGCGCTCGGCGCGCTACTTCCTCGCCGGGCATCCCGAACCGCTGATGATGGTCGGCAGGCAGATCGTGGACCTGCCGCAGTCGAAGATCGGCGTGCCGCTGGGCGTGCTGCCCGACTACGCGTGGACCGGGGTGGACGTGCCGCTGCCGTCCGGCTGGTCCCTCGCCTGCTACACGGATGGACTGATCGAGGGCCGGGTACCTGACGACGTCGACCGGCTCGGGGTCGAGCGCCTCTGCGAGATCCTGGCCAGACATCTGCGGAACGGCCCCGACTGGATGGACTCGGTCATCGCGGAGGTGACGGAGCTCAACGGCGGGACGCTGGACGACGACGTGGCCATCCTGCTGCTGAAGGACGGAAAGTGAACCTGCCGCAAAGGCTTCCGGCGAGCCGCCTGCTGGGCGTCATCGTGGCGATCCTGCTGGCCATGACCGCGGTGGCGATCTCGTCCACGGTCGTCGCCCTCGACTCCCTGAGCAACGCGCGGTCGCGGTCGGTCGACCAGATCGAGCCCGCGGGGCGCCGCGTGAACGAGCTGAACCGCGCGCTGCTGGACCAGGAGACCGGGGTGCGCGGTTTCGTCCTCACCAGCCAGGACGACTTTCTCGCGCCGTACCTCGACGGCCAGAAGGCCGAGACCGAGACGGCCGCGAGCCTGCGCGAGCTCGTCGGCGACGTCAACGGCCGGGTCAGCCGAATCGAGGTCCTGGCCCGGCAGTGGCGCTCGGAATACGCGGAGCCCACGGTCTCCGGGGTCGAGCAGTCCGGCGGCGGCGCCGCAGGGGACATCGAACGCGGCAAGGTGCTGTTCGACCAGCTCCGCGCCGAGGTGTCGGCACTGCGCGGCGACATCGGCGGGCTCGCCCGGCAGGCTCGCGAGGACCTGGACCAGGTGGCGAAGGTCGTCCTGTGGCTGGTGATCGGCATGGGCGTGCTGCTGGTCGTGGCGATCGGCGGGCTGTCGGTGCTGCTGCACCGCCTGCTGGTCGCGCCGCTGGCGAACCTCGCCGCGCACACCCGGCAGGTGGCCTCCGGCGACTTCGACCACGAGATCGACGCGGACGGTCCACTGGAGACCGTGATGCTCGGCGAGGACGTGAACGCCATGCGCCGCCGGATCGTGCAGGAGCTCGAGACGCTGGACCAGAAGTCGGCCGAGCTGCAGCGCTCGAACGCCGAGCTGGAGCAGTTCGCCTACGTGGCCTCGCACGACCTGCAGGAACCGCTGCGCAAGGTCGCGTCGTTCTGCCAGCTGCTGCAGCGACGCTACGGCGGCCAGCTCGACGAGCGCGCCGACCAGTACATCGAGTTCGCCGTGGACGGCGCGAAACGCATGCAGGGCCTGATCAACGACCTGCTGGCGTTCTCCCGCGTGGGCCGGATCACCCGCGAACGCACCATGATCGACCTGGACGAGCTGGTCGCCCAGGTGGTGGAGAACTTCTCCGACCGCGTCGAGGAGACCGGCGCCACCATCACGGTGGGCGAGCTCCCCTCCGTGCGAGGTGAGGCCACTCTGCTCAGCGCGGTGTTCCAGAACCTGATAAGCAATGCGCTGAAGTTCAAGGGACCGTCGGCTCCGGAGATCGCGATCGACGCCGAGCGCGACGGCGAGGTGTGGAAGTTCTCCGTTCGCGACAACGGCATCGGGATCGAGCCGGAGTACAGTGATCGGATCTTCGTCATCTTCCAGCGCCTGCACCCCAAGGACGCCTATCCGGGCACCGGGATCGGCCTGGCGATGTGCCGCAAGATCGTCGAATACCACGGCGGCACCATCTGGCTGAAGACCGATGTGGACTCCGGCACCCAGTTCGAGTTCACCCTGCCCGTGGCCGCAGAAGACCTGGTTGAGGTAACCGCATGACTGAATCTGACCTGAACGTGATCGACGTCCTGCTCGTGGAGGACGACCCGGGCGACGCCCTCATGACGCAGGAGGCGTTCGAGCACCACAAGATCCGCAACGTCCTGCACGTGGTGAAGGACGGCGTGGAGGCCCTGGAGTTCCTGCGCCGCGAGGGCCAGTACGAGGACGCGCCCCGGCCGGGCCTGATCCTGCTCGACCTCAACCTGCCCCGCAAGGACGGCCGCGAGGTGCTGAGCGAGGTGAAGAACGACCCCGAGCTGCGCTCCATCCCCGTCGTCGTGCTGACGACGTCGGAGGCCGAGGAGGACATTCTGCGCAGCTACAGCCTCTACGCCAACGCGTACGTGACCAAGCCGGTGGACTTCGACAGGTTCATCGAGGTCGTCCGCCAGATCGATGATTTCTTCGTCACCGTGGTGAAGCTGCCGCGCTGATCACGGCGGCGCTGAAGTCCAGGCAGGACCGGCAGATCCGGGCCTCCGCCCCCTCGTGGACGGGCTTGCTCTCACTGCAGAACGAGCAGTCGCCGACCTCGCCGGTCTGGGCCTCGGCGACGCACAGATCGCAGATCAGCGCGGCCGGCCCGGCCATCAGCTTGCCGACGTCGGCGGCGCCGCGCCCGCAGAACCAGCACCGCTCGGTCCGCTTGGACTGCTCCACGATCTGGTGCACGCGCTGGTGGCTGATGCCCAGCGCCTCCGCGATCTCGCGCATCGACCCGCCGGCGCGGTGCAGCCGCAGCACGGTGTGGTGGTAGACGGCCTTGGCGATGTCGGCCTGGTTCTGGGCGTCGGCGGACGCCGTGCCCGCCTTCCGCGCCGCGGCCAGCAGTTCTTCGTCCAGCGCCATGCCGTCTACCCTAGCTAGACGCGTCTAGGACGTCTAGACGCGTCTAGGTGGTCTGGACGCTCAGTCGACGCTGCGGACGATCACGGGTTCCTCGTCGGCCTGCACGACCCACTCCTGGGGCTCGCGCGGCTCAGGGATGACCGGCGCCCACATCCCCGTTCCACCCGGACGACGCTGCCTGCGTAACTCGAATTCCTCTCGCGTGCTCATGCACTTCGGCTACCCGCCTCAGCCGAACGTATGCCTGACAGCATGGTCGTGATGGCCGCCATGACCCGCCGGGTGGCCTCTGCCAGCACTTCGGCGGTGAGATCGAGGTCGTACAGGTCCGACAGGTCGACCGGAGCGCCCGCGACCACCTCGACCCGCTTGCGCGGCAGCAACCTCGGCAGGACCCTGCCTCTCGGCAGCAGGTCCTGGGTGCCCCACTCGGCGACGGGGACGACTGGCACGCGGGACTCCAGCGCCATCCGCGCGACGCCGGACTTGCCCTTCATCGGCCAGTTCTCCGGGTCGTCGGTGAAGGTGCCCTCGGGGAACACCATCACGCACTCGCCGTCGCGCAACGCCTCCACAGCGGGCCTGAGCGCCTCCGAGGCCTTCACCGTGCCCCGCTCGACCGGGATGTGGCCCCCGGAGCGCATGACCCAGCCGACGACCGGCATGCGCCACAGGGAGGCCTTGGCGAGCACGCGCGGCACCCGGCCGGACATCAGCGCGAACACCACGGCCGCCACCGTGTCCGCGTTGGACAGGTGGTTGAACGCGAGGATCACGCCGCCGTCGCCCGGCACGTGCTGCTTGCCGCGCACCCTGAGGCGCACGAACAGCACGACGACGGGCCACAGGACGTCGATCGCCAGCGAGAACCAGAATCCCCTGCCCCTGCGGGGCATCTTCCAGGTCCAGGCGGCCAGCTCCAGCGGTGTCACACCTGGTATTCGAGCACGCCGGCGTTCAGGGTTCTGGTCAATTCGCCACGTTCGACGAGAACGTCGAGGTGCGCGGCCGTCTCCCCGATGGCCAGCACCTGGTTGAACATGTCGAGATCGTCGAACCGGCGCTGGCGGCGGGTCCAGCCGATCTTGCGCGCGGTCTCGAACGCGCTGCCCGCGACAGCCCTGAGGATCTCCTCCAGGCGCTGCTCGTGGAACTGCAGCAGCTCGTCGACGCGGGCGTGCGAGCTGTCGGTCACCGGGCCGTGCGCGGGCAGCAGCTTGAGGTCCGGCAGCTCGCGGGTGAGCCGCAGCGACGTCATGTAGTCGCCCAGCGGCAGTTCGGGCCGCAGCGGCTCGAAGCCGATCGACGGCGTGATGTGCGGGAGCACGTGGTCGCCGGAGAACAGGACCTTCGCGGTGTGGTCGACGAACACGACGTGACCGCGGGTGTGGCCTGGCGTCGGGACGATCTCCAGCTCGCGGTGCTCGAGGCCGACGGTGCTGCGGACGAGCCACTCGTCGGGTTCCTCGTAGTCGCGCAGCGCCTCACCGCGGTCGACGTGGTGCATGATCTTGATCCACGTCTCGGCCAGCTCGCTCGCGCCCCATTTGCGCAGGTCGTCGACGTGCTGGTCGTCCTGGCCGTGCAGCATGTGGCGCAGCGACGGCTGTTCGCCGAGACCGAGGCCGATCCTGCTGCCGAACGTCCTGCGCAGCGACACCGCCATCGTGAAGTGGTCGCGGTGGACGTGCGTGATGAGGAACCTCTTGATGTCCTCGAAGCCCTTGTTCAGGGTGCCCAGCGCCGCTTCGAGCTGGTCGCGCGCCTCGTCGAGCGCCCAGCCCGAGTCGACCATGACCAGGCCGTCGCCGTCCTCGATCGCGTAGACGTTGACCGCGCGCAGGCCGTCGTTCGGCAGCGGTAGCGGAATCCGGTGCACACCTGGTGCGACCTCGAACGCGCCCGGCTCACTCCACACGCTCGCCACCTCGTCGTTAGCGACAGCAACTAATTCCTACCGGATAGTAACCCGGTATTCAGGGTGCTTGTCGATGTACTTCGCCACGAACGGGCACAACGGGGAGATCTTGACATCCCGCGCCATCACGTCGTCCAGCGCGTACTTCGCGAGCTGGGCGCCGAGGCCCTGACCGGCGTACGCCTCGTCGACCTCGGTGTGCACGAGCGCGAGGACGCCGGCGACGTCGCGGTACTCCAGGAAGCCGGCGAGCTTTCCGTCGACGTGGATCTCGTAGCGGCTCTCGGCCTTGTTGTTGGTGACCACGTCAACCATCTTGCCCCGGAAGATGGAAAATGGCCCGCATGGACGTCTACCTCCTGATCCTGGGTGACCACCTGCCCAACCCGTGCACCGGGCAGGAGGTCCCCCAGGCCGACCGGCTACGGGCGATGGTCGAGCAGGCGGTGGTGGCGGAGGAGGCGGGGTTCGCGGGCGTCGCGATCGGCGAGCACCACTTCACCCGCTACATCGTGTCCGCGCCCGAGCTGCTGCTGGCGGCGGTGGCGGCGCGGACGAGCACGCTGCGGCTCTCGACCGGCGTGACGCTGCTGGCCCACCGCGACCCGGTGCTGGTGGCCGAGGCGCTGGCGACGCTGGACGTGCTGTCGGACGGGCGGGCCGAGCTCATCGTGGCGCGCGGGGTCGACCAGCAGACCGACGCGGCGTTCGGCGTGCAGCCGGGTGAGCTGCGGGCGCGGTTCGAGGAGCACCTGCGGTTGCTGCTCAAGCTGCTGGAAGAGCCGTCGGTGAGCTGGGACGGGCGGTTCCGCGGTCAGCTGAGCGACGTGACGACGACGCCGCGGCCGGTGCAGACACCGCGGCCGACGGTGTGGATCGGATCGGGGTCGGCGGTGTCGGCGGACCTGGGCGCCGAGCTGGAGATGCCGCTGATGCTGCCGTCGACGCTGCGGGACCCGTCGATCTACCTCGAGGTGGTCCAGCGGTACCGCGAACGCTTCCCCGCCGGACGCGTGGGCGTGCCGAGTCACGTCTTCGTGGCGCGCGAGGACGCGCGGGAGCGCTGGCGGCCGCATCTCGCCGAGTACGCGAGGTTCGCGGACCCGTGGCGCGGGGACGGCGACATCGACGTCGACTCGATCATGGACGGCGCGGCGGTGTGCGGGACGCCGGACGAGGTGGCGGCACGGCTCAACGCGCTGGCGGAGCACCTGTCGATCGACACGCACCTGGTGATGGTGGACATCGGTGGCATGCCCCACGACTCGGTCGTCGAGACGATCCGGCTGTTCGGCTCCGAAGTGCTTCCGAAACTTGTTTAACGCAAGCGCCGCAACGGCTTAACACTCGCCGAGCAGAATGGACGGCGTGGGCATCACCGTCATCGGCATCACGCATCCTGGGCAGGTCGGGGCGCTCCCCGACGGCACGAACGTGCTGGTGCTGGCCGACGACGGCACGTACGCCGACGAGTTCCTCGACACCGACTTCCGTGCGCACCAGCTCGTGGTGCGCGCTCACGGGCGCGGGTCGGCGTTCTTCGGGGTGGCGGACAAGGCCCGTGAGTTGGGAGCGGATCGGATCCTCTTCGGTGGCACGTACGACACCGCCGCCTCTCTCGCCACCGGAGAGGACCCCGTGCTCGTCCTCGGCGTGCGACCGCCGGGCGGCCCGATCGCGTTCAACGCGGCGTTCGGCGAGTGGCTGGCCCACTGGCCGAGGCCCGCGAGCGCCTATCGCGGCGACGTGGACCACTGGCTGGCCGAGAACGCGCTGCGCGAAGGCCTCCGCGTGGAATTGGTTTCATGGCTGATGGAACCGACCGTCCCCATGCGACGGAAGTTGACGGCGTAGTCCTCCGAAGGCTGAAGACACTGCCGCGCCAGTGAAATATCGTCTCCTCCTGCGACCATCCGCGCACGCGGTGCAGCTGAGAGAACTCTCAGCACGGCGACTCGGGGCGGGGGCACCGGGGTTAATCTCAGGGTCGATCTCAGTGGAAGACCTGACCCTTCGGTGTGCCCGTGTCGCCGAAGATGGTGCGCACGAAGCCCAAGGAGGGGACTGAGAAGTGAGCGCGTCCGATGGAGTCGCGGCCAGAGCCGTCGACGTTTGGAAGTCCTACGGGTCCGGCGACGCTGCCGTGACCGCGCTCGCGGGGGTGAGCGTCGACCTGGAGAAGTCCAGGTTCACCGCGATCATGGGCCCGTCGGGGTCGGGCAAGTCGACCCTGATGCACTGCCTGGCGGGGCTCGACGACGTCACCAGCGGCGAGGTGTGGGTCGGTGACACGTTGGTCACCGGGTTGAAGGACCGCGGGCTCACGGAGCTGCGCCGGGACAAGGTCGGCTTCATCTTCCAGCAGTTCAACCTGCTGCCGACGCTGACCGCCGAGGAGAACATCACGCTGCCGCTCGCGATCGGCGGCAAGAAGGTCGACAAGGCCTGGTTCGACGTCGTGGTCGACACGGTGGGTCTGAGGGACAGGCTGACCCACCGGCCGACGCAGCTGTCGGGCGGCCAGCAGCAGCGCGTCGCCTGTGCACGCGCCCTGGTGTCGCGCCCTGACGTCGTGTTCGCCGACGAGCCGACCGGAAACCTGGACTCGCAGTCCGGTGCCGAGGTGCTCGGGTTCCTGCAGCGGTCCGCCCGCGAGTTCGGGCAGACGATCGTGATGGTCACGCACGACCCGAACGCCGCCTCGTACGCCGACCGCGTCATCTTCCTCAAGGACGGCCACATCGTCCGCGAGCTGCTGTCGCCGTCGGCCGAGGAGGTCCTCGACACGATGAAGCACCTCGACTCAGTTGTCGCGGTGCCGCATGTTTAAAGCGACTCTCAAGAGCCTGCTCTCGCGCAAGCTCCGGCTGGTGCTGTCCGCGCTCGCGGTGGTGCTGGGCGTGATGTTCGTGTCCGGTTCGTTCGTGCTGACCGACACGCTGCAGCGGTCGTTCACCGACCTGTTCTCGTCGGCCTTCGCCAATGTGGACGTTTCGGTGACGCCGAAGGCGGAGAAGGGCAAACAGCCCGAACCGCTGACGCCGCAGGCGATCACGGACGTGAAGTCGGTGGCGGGCGTGGCGTCGGCCGTCGGTGACGTGCAGGGGTCCGCGCGGCCGATCGGCAAGAACGGCAAGGTCATCACCACGTCGGGCTCGCCGCGGTTCGGTTTCAACTGGACGGGCACCGGCCAGGAGAAGATCCGCGACGGCAAGGCGCCCGCCGCCGAGAACGAGGTCGCCGTCGGCGGGTACCTCGCGTCGACCGGTGGTTTCAAGGTGGGCGACGACATCGCGTTGCTGACGCTGGAGCCCAAGAAGACCTTCAAGATCACCGGTGTCTACGAGTACGCGGGCGGCCGCGACTCGCTGGGCGGCGAGCTGTCGGTGGCGTTCACCGAGCCCGTGGCGCAACAGTTGTTGCTGGGCAAGAAGGACGTGTTCTCCGGCATCACCGTCACGGCGGCCCAGGGCACCACGGACGAGGCGCTGCGCGACGCCGTCGCGGCGAAGCTGGGCTCCGGCTACGACGTCAAGACCGGTGCGGTGCTGGCGAAGGAGCAGGCCGATCAGATCAACGAGGGCCTGAAGTTCTTCAACTACGTGCTGCTCGGCTTCGCCGGCATCGCGTTGTTCGTCGGCATCTTCATCATCCTCAACACCTTCTCCATCATCGTCGCCCAGCGCACCAGGGAACTGGCGCTGCTGCGGTCGATGGGCGCCTCACGCGGGCAGGTCATCGGGTCCGTGGTGCTGGAGGCGCTGGTGATCGGCCTGATCGCGTCGATCGTCGGCCTCGGGGCGGGCATCGGCATCGGCGCGCTGCTGGCGAAGATCTTCAGCTCGGTGGGCGGTACCGACCTGCAGCTCGCGGGCATCGGCGTGCCGATGTCGGCGGTCATCTCGTCGTTCGCGGTGGGCATGATCGTCACCGTGGTCGCGGCCGTCATGCCGGCGCTGCGGGCGTCGCGGATCGCGCCGGTCGCGGCGATGCGCGAGGCGGCCACGCCGGACCGTCCGCTCACGAAGATCACGATCACCGGTGCCCTGGTGGCGGCCGCGGGCGGCACGTCGCTGGCGTTCGGCTTCAACCAGGCCTCACTGCCGTTGATCTTCGGCGGCATCCTGGTGGCGTTCGTCGGTGTCGCGCTGCTGACGCCGATCCTGTCCAAGCCGATGGTGTCGCTGATCGGCCGCCTGCTGTCCTGGTCGATGCCGGGCCTGCTGGGCCGCCGCAACTCCGCGCGCAACCCGCGCCGCACCGCGATCACCGCGGCCGCGCTGATGGTCGGCATCTCGCTGATCACCGGCGTGAGCGTGGTGCTGACGTCGGCGACCAAGTCGATCGAGAAGCTGGCATCCGGTCAGCTGCAGACCGACCTGATCGTCTCCGGCGAGGGCCAGATGGAGGGCGAGGCCGCGACGTTCAAGCGGGAGGTCCTGACGAAGATCGAGAAGACCGACGGCGTCAAGTCGGCGGTCGGCTGGTCGCAGGACGGCGTGCTCGAGGGCGAGAACCAGCTCTTCGCCGTCGGCGTCACGGACATGCCCGCGCTGGCGACGATGTTCGGTTTGAAGCCGAAGTCCGGCACCATCGCGCCGCTGAAGGACGACCAGTTCGCGCTGCCGGAGGAGATGGCGGCCGAGAAGGGCTGGTCGGTGGGCAGCAAGGTCACGCTGCAACTGGCCAAGGGCGAGCCGAAGACCTACTCGGTCGGCTTCATCTGGGCGAAGTCGCAGGTGCTGCAGGGCGCGCTGGTGATGCCGGAGTCGGCGAGCAAGGACTTCCGGTCCGACCAGATCGCCCAGGCGTTCGTGCAGGTCGCGCCGGGCGTGTCGGCGGCAGACGTGCAGAAGCGCGTCGAACCGCTGTTCGCGGACAACCCGGAGATCACCGTCCAGGACCGCAGCGCGTTCGTGAAGCAGACGACCTCGCAGTTCGACACGGTCCTGCTGATGATCCAGATCCTGCTGGCGCTGGCGATCCTGATCGCCGTCCTCGGCGTCATCAACACCCTGGCGCTGTCGGTGATCGAGCGGACCCGTGAACTGGGACTGCTGCGGGCCATCGGCATGCGGCGGGCGCAGGTGATGCGGATGATCACCGTCGAGTCGGTGGTGATCTCGGTGTTCGGCGCGGTGCTCGGCCTCGCGGTCGGTCTCGCGCTGGGAATCGCGACCGTGCAGGCGTTGAAGGACCAGGGCATCTCCGAGATCGGACTGCCGTGGATGACCATGGTCCAGTACCTGGTGGTGGCGGCGTTCGTCGGCGTGATCGCGGCGATCCTGCCCGCGATCAGGGCCGCCAGGCTGAACGTGCTGGACGCGATCGCCTACGAGTGAGTGGAAGAGGAGGGTGCTGTGCCAGGCCGTCGCGCTTCTGGCACAGCACCCTTCTTTCACGCGTGCGGGCAGGTGTCCCGGTAGGCGCTGATGAGCGTGTTCGGCGCCGGGGGCGGGCACAGGAACTGGTCGTAGCGCACGTCGTCGTCCACGAAGCGCTTGAGCCACGACAGCGTGTACTTGCGCACCGTCACGTTGTCGCTGCGCGGTGCCGAGTGGTCGCCGCCGCGCAGTTCGAGGAACGCTTTGTCCGGCGCGGCCGTGATCGAGTTGTAGAACGGCGTGGAGTGCTGCGAGTTGGGCGCGGTGGGGTCGTTCTGGCCGCCGAGCACCAGCGTCGGCACCTGGACCGTCGACCAGCTCTTGGTGGTGTGCCAGCCGGCCATCGGGATCGAGGCCTGCAGGGCGGGACGGGTCGCGGAGGCGCGCAGCGCTCCCCCGCCGCCCATGGAGTGGCCCATCACGGCGAGGCGCGAGGCGTCGACGCGGGGGTTGGTGCGGACCACGTAGTCGAGCGCCGCGAGCAGCTGACGGCCGCGGCTGTCCGGGTCGTCGAAGCCGGACAGGGTGTTGATGGTGATCACCACGAACCCGTAGGACGCCAGTCGCGGCCCGAAGTGCGCGACCGAGGACTGGGTGGCGGTGAAGCCGGGTGAGACGGCGACCGCGCCGAACGTGAGATCGCTGGTCGGTGTGTAGACGGTGCCGCCGCCGAAGTTCGACTGGCGGGCGACGGCCGCGGACGTCACGGCGAACGTGCCCCGGGAGGCCTCGACCGATGCGGCCGTGGGTGCGGGGCCGCGTTCGTAGGGGTTGGCCGCCGCGGTGGCGACGGCGGGGGCGGTGGCTGGGATGAGCGCCAGGACCAGCGCCGCAAGCATGGTTTTGATGCGCACGACGAAGACACCTCGAATGGTTGCAGGGGAACCAAAAACGACGGCGAGCCACACGCTACCGCCCAGTAGCCTCGCTGGGATTCGGCCACATGGATGGTTACGGGGACGTTTCGACGCTGTTCGACAGAATGTTTCCCAGCGTCGGCTCGTCACCCACCGCAGCGGACCGGGACGTTGTCGTCCTGTCCGGTCACCGCAGCGGCGGTATGCGGCGATTCGGACGGCCCACGAAGGTGATCTCGTGCCCACCCGGAGACAGTTCCTCGTTCTGAGCTCCACAGCAGCACTCACCGGTCTGCTGTCCGAGACTCCCGCGTCCGCTGCCGACACCGCGCAGCCGTACGCGTCCTACTGGCACCCGGCGACGATCCTCGACTGGGATCCGTCGACCGACCGGGACGCGAAGTACAACCGCAGCACGGTGCCGCTCGCGAGACGGGTCGTGCCGGCCGGACCGGCCAACGCGCACGCCCGCCCGAACGAGGCCCGCGTGCAGGCGCTGGTGGCCTACGCGCCGACGAGCGGCAACCCGGCGCAGGGCTCGCTCGACATGAACTACTACGCCACGAACTACTGGCAGTACATCGACGAACTGGTGTTCTGGGGCGGTTCGGCGTCCGAGGGCCTGATCCTCGCGCCGAACCCGACCGTCACCGACGCCGCGCACCGCAACGGCGTGCGCGTGATCGGCAACGTGTTCCTCCCGCCGACGGCGTACGGCGGCCAGATCCAGTGGGTCCGCGACTTCGTCCGGCGCGAGGGCGACAGGTTCCCCGTGGCGGACAAGATGGTCCAGGTCGCACGCCATCACGGCTTCGACGGCTGGTTCCTCAACCAGGAGACCGCCGGCGGCAACACCCAGCTCGCGAACGACATGCGCGACTTCATCGTCTACATGAAGAGGTCCGGGCTGCGGGTCATCTGGTACGACGCGATGACCGACAGCGGCAGCGTCAGCTGGCAGAACGCCCTGACCGCGCGCAACCGGGTGTTCTTCGAGCAGTCCGACGAGATGTTCATGAACTTCTGGTGGAGCGCGCAGGGACTCGCGAGCTCCGCCGCGCTCGCCCGGCAGATGGGCCGCAGCCCGTACGACCTGGCGGCCGGCGTGGACGTCGAGGCCAGTGGCTACAACACCGGCGTCGGCTGGGCCTCCGTCTTCCCCGAGGGCAAGCCGCACGTGACGTCACTCGGCTTCTACCGTCCGGAGTGGACGTTCAAGTCGGCCACGGGTCCCGCCGACTTCTACGCCCGGGACAACAGGTTCTGGGTCGGCCCGAACGGTGACCCGTCGAACACCACGACGACGGCGAGCTGGAAGGGCGTCGCCCACTACGTCACCGAGCTGACCCCGATCACGACGCTCCCGTTCGTCACGAACTTCAACACCGGTCACGGCAGGAAGTTCGCCGTCGACGGCACCGTCCGGTCGACCCAGGCCTGGAACAACCTGTCGCTGCAGGACGTCCTGCCGACCTGGCGGTGGAGTGTCACGGGCACCGGTGCGAAGGTCACCCCGTCGCTCGACTGGGACGACCCGTACGACGGCGGCACCGCGCTGAAGATCACCGGCACACCGCAGTCCGCCAACGACGTCCGGCTGTTCGCGACGTCGCTGAAGCTGACCGGCGCCAGCCAGTTCGAGATCGTGCACCGCACCGGCACCGGCCCGTCGCGCCTGCAGGCGGTCCTGCGGTTCGGCACGACAGAACGCGTCCTGGACCTCGGCGGCGTCAGCGGGGCGTGGCGGCGCAGCGTGTTCCCGCTGGGAGAGCACGCTGGCGCGACGCTCACGGAGATCTCCCTGCGGGTCCTGCCGGGAGCCGCGATCACCGCTCTGATCGGCCGGATCGGCGTCACGAACCCGGTCATGACTCCCCCGGCGGCGCCGTCCGGCGTCCGGGTCGAGCAGGTGAGCCGCACCGGCGCCACCACGGCGTCGGCACGGCTCACCTGGACGCGCTCACCCGGCACGATCCGGCAGTACCGGGTCTACAAGCAGACCGGTTCCGAGCGGATCTTCCTCGGCGGCACGGCGAACGACGCGTACTTCGTGCCGGCGATCCCGCTGAACAACGGCGAGACCGCGCAGATCGAGGTCGAGGCGGTCAGCGAGGCGTTCGACGTCTCGCCGCCCGCGAAGATCTCCATCACTGGTACACCCTGACGTAGTCGAGCACCATGTCCTGCGGCAGCTGCGTCCCGGCCCCCGGCGGGCCGGGCCAGTCGCCGCCGACGGCGTTGTTGATGATCAGGAAGAACGGGTGGTCGTAGACCCACGGCCCGCGGGTGGTCTCCAGCTGTTCCCGGTCGACGGTGAAGAACCTGGTGCCGTCCACGCTGAACGTCATGTGGCTGGAGTCCCACTCGACCGCGAACGTCCGGAACGCGCTGGACGCGGGCTGGCCGAGGTCGAGCGGTGAGCCGAACCCGCCCGCGCCGAAGTACTGGGGCGCGTGCAGCGTCGAGTACACCCGGTTCGGTTCCTTGCCGACGTGCTCCATGATGTCGATCTCGCCGCACGCGGGCCACGGCCTGCGCTGGTCGAAGAAGTCCGCGCCCAGCATCCAGAACGCGGGCCACAACCCCTGAGTCGACGACACCTTGATGCGCGCCTCGACGCGGCCGTAGGTGAAGGTGAACTTGCCGTACGTGTTGAGCCGCGCCGACGTGTACTGGCAGGTCGTGCTGCCGCTGACCGGGTCCACCGGGCACGCGCTGCCGGGCGTGACCTCACGCCGGGCCTGCAGCACCAGGTTGCCGTTGCCGTCGTGCCGGGCGTTGTTGTTGTTCGTGTAGTACTGCAGCTCGTTGTTCACGCCGGGACCGATCTCCGGCTGCCACTTCGAGGCGTCCGGCCCGGTGCCCGCGGGCGCGTTGAACTCGTCACCCCACACCAGCCGGCCGGGGAACGACGGGTTCGGTGGCAGTGGCGGCGGCGTGATGGGAGCGCCGCCCGTGCCGTACACCTGGAACTCCCACAGCGAGTAGCCGTAGCCGTTCGACCTGGCCGTGCCGTACATGCGCACGTAACGGCCGGTGCCGCTGACCGTCAGCGTCTCCTTGAACCCGCGGCCGGTCGTGGTCGAGTAGATCTCGCGCCAGTTGGAGTTGTTGTCGGAGACCTCGATCCGGTACGCCGTGGCGAACGCGGGATCCCACTGCAGCACGACCTTCGAGATCGTGGCGGTGGCGCCGAGGTCGACGGAGATCCAGCCGGGGTCGACCCAGCCGTTCGTCGCGCTGGTCGCCCACCGGGTGGCCGGGTCGCGGTCGAACGCCTTGGCCGGGGTGCACTGGCCGCAGTTCGCGTCGTCCTGGAACGTCGACGCGGCACCGGTCCTGCCGTACGAGAGCAGGGTTTCCGCGGTCCCGGTGCCCGGCGTGCCGAACACCTGGAACTCCCAGAGCGAGTAGCCCCACTGGGTGGCCCGCTGGGTGAGGTCGAGACGCACGTACCTGCCGGTGCCGGTGACGGGAAGCGTCTCGGTGCCACCGGGTCCCGTCGTCGTTCGACGAAGTTCCTGCCAGGTGGTGCCGTCGGCGGAGATGCTGAGCGTGTAGGCCCGCGCGCTCGCGGTCTCCCAGGCCAGCACCACCTGGTCGACCCGCGCGGACGAGCCGAGGTCGATCTGGATCCACTGCGGGTCGCCGAACGAGCTGGACCAGCGCGTGCCGAGGTCGCCGTCCACCGCCGCGGCGGCGCCGAACGCGGCGTTCTCGCTGCTGGAGGCGGTGACCGGGCGGTTCTGCGAGATCAGCGGACCGGCGGCGGACGCCTGCACCGGAACGATCAGAGCGGCCGCGACCACGGCCGCGGCGAACAGGGGGAGTCTTCCGCGTTGAAGCCTTCCTGACATGGGTGCTCCTGAGGCCGGAGAACGGGCGAGGACGGCGAGAGAGCGCTCTCTGCGACAGGAGTTCAGAGCCGAGAGTCAGGGCACCGGGCACGGCCTGTCAAGAAAACCGGGACTTCTGAACGTTTCTTGCGGATTGACGGCCGATTACGGGCTGCGCCATGCTCGAAGAGCGTGAGAGCGCTCTCCCAATCCTGCTGCGGAGAGGAAAGCTTCAATGAGGAAGCCCTTGTTCCACATCGCCGCCGTCATCGGGCTGATAGCCACCGCACTCAGCATTCCCGTTGCGGCACAAGGAGAACCAGTCCGCGTCGCCGAGTTCCTCGCGGAGTGCCCGATCAGCCACCGGCTGGCGGACGACCCGATCGTCCTGCCGAACCTGGCCGGTGCCTCGCACTTCCACGACTTCTTCGGCAACCACTCGACGAACGCCCGTTCCACCCTGCAGTCGATGGAGGGCCAGACGGGCAACTGCAACCCGGCCTCGGACATCTCGTCGTACTGGGTGCCGACGCTGTACCGGAACAACACCGCGATCGCCCCCACCGGCGTCACCTTCTACTACCTCGGTGAGGGCGTGAACAACCCGGCGGCGATCCAGCCCACGCCGTACGGGCTGAAGATCGTGGCGGGCAACGCGAAGGCCACCGGTGATGCCGACAGCATCGCGCGCTGGTCCTGCCTGCACGCCGGGCACGTCAACCCGTCCAAGAACTTCGTGACCTGCCCGGCGGGCACGATGCTCGAGACCTACCTGGACTTCCCGCAGTGCTGGGACGGCCGCAACCTCGACTCGGCCGACCACAAGTCCCACATGTCGTACCCGGTCGCCGGCGGCTGCCCGTCGAGCCACCCCGTCTCGGTGCCGAAGCTGCGCATGGTGCTGCGGTATCCGGTCAACGGCAGCACGGCCGGGCTGCGTCTCGCCTCCGGCACCGGGCAGACGATGCACGGCGACTTCTTCAACGTGTGGCCGCGCGCTGAAATGGAGCGCCGCGTCCGCAACTGCCTCAACGTGGTGATCAAGTGCGACCACAACGGCAACCACGGATGACAACGCTCCTGCTGGCAGGCCTTCTCGCGGCCTGCCAGCAGGCTCCACCCCCGCCCTCCTCTCCCCCACCGGCTCCGCAGAACGGTTACGGCGCAACGGAACGGGCGTTCGTCGAGCTCGCCATCGCGACCGACGAGCAGGCGCTCAAGCTGCTCGAGCTCACGGACTCCGCCCAGCTCAGGGGGAACCGGAACATCGAGCTCGCCGAACTGCGGAAGCTGCTCGACGCCCCGTACGTGAACCACCACGCCGGGCACGACATGCCGGGCATGCCGACGGACGCCGAGATCCAGCTCGCGTCCACGGACCCGGAGGCGCTGAAGCAGTTCGTGCGCGCGCACCTCACCGAGTCGCTGGAGGTGCTGAAGTCGGCGGGCCCGGCCATCACCCACCCGCCGACCGCCGAGGTGGTCAGGCTGATGGAACGTCACCGCACGGCGGAACTGGCGGCCGGGTGAAGCGCGTGACCCTGGAGGAGGTGGCTCGCGTGGCCGGAGTCTCGCGCGCGACCGCGTCGAGAGTGGTGAACGGCGCGTCCAGCGTCGACGAGTCGCTCCGGCACGCGGTCCAGAGGGCCATCTCCAGCACCGGCTACCTGCCGAACATCGCCGCGCGTTCGCTCGTCACGCGCCGGGCCGACGCGATCGGGTTGCTGCTGCCCGACGAACGCCGCATGGACGGCGACCCGCACCTCGCGAGCGTCGTCAGCGGCGTGACCCGCGTCGTCCGGCCACTGGGCGTCCACCTGGTGCTGATGATGACCGGGCCAGGCACGCGCGAGCGTGCGTTGAGCGACCTGCGGTGCGGCCGGCTCGACGGCGTGATCCTCGTGCACACCGACCCGGCGGATCCGGTGCCGGGTCAGCTGATCGCGGCCGGGCTCCCCGTCGTGCTCGCCGGCCGGCCGCTCGAACCGATGCCGATCACCTACGTGGACGTGGACCAGACGGCCGGTGCCGCCCTGGCCGCACGCCGCCTGAAGTCGTCGCGGTGCACCAGGATCGCGACGATCACCGGCCCGCAGGACACCCCGGCGGGCCAGGACCGGCTCGCCGGGTTCCTCGCCGAGGTGCCCGACGCCGTGGTGGTGCACGGGGACTTCACCCGGCAGTCCGGCGTGGCCGCGATGGAGGAGCTGCTGCGCTGCTGCCCGGACGTCGACGGCGTCTTCATCGCCTCGGACCTGATGGCGAACGGCGCGATCCCCGTGCTGCACCGCAGCGGTCGCAAGGTTCCCGATGACGTGGCGGTGGTCGGGTTCGACGACAGCAGTGCCGCGCTGACGTCCGAACCCGAGCTCACGACCGTCCGCCAGCCGATCACCGACATGGCCGCGGAGATGGCGCGGCAGCTGCTGCGCCAGATCACCGAACCGCGTTCCCCCACCATGTCGGTGATCTTCGAACCCTCACTCGTGGTGCGTGACAGCGGTTGATCACATGGTGCGCAGCCGCACCGGCATGTCCCGGGCGATCGCCCACGTGCCGGCCAGCGCGGCCACGAACGCCACCACCGACACCAGGTGCCAGCTCGAACCGAACAGCGCCGGGATGTCGCGGATGAAGGGCAGGGTGCCCGATCCGGGGATCGCCACGGTCGTCGTGACCACCAGCACCAGGCCGATCGGCACCGAGAAGACGCCAACCGCGCCGAACCTGTCGAACGCCGCCGCGCAGAACATGCCGACCGCGCACCACGCCAGGAACATCAGGAAGTACGCGACCGGCGAGCCGTGCGCATCGACGTTCCAGTCCATCAGCGAGTAGATCCCGCCTTCCACCAGGAACCCGAGCCAGCCGAGCAGCGCCATCCCGAGCGCGAGCACCACGGTGAACCCGGACGCCGCCAAGAGGAACTCGCGACGGGTGCGGCCGTGCGCGACGGCGATCGGCAGCAGGTTGTGGATCACGTAGACACCGATCGCGAACAGGAACCAGCGCGCGATCTGCGACGTCACGACGTTCCACGCGCTGATCTCGACGCTGCGGAAGGCCGAGACCACGAAGGTGACCACGAGGGCGAACGCGAAGGCGCCCGCGGCGACCATCGCGCAGAAGAGGAGCAGCGAGGTGGTCAGGTGGCGGAAGATCTTCACCGCTTCCCCCCGACCGGGTCGGTGAGGTGGACGAACAGGTCCTGCAACGCGGTCGGGCCGAGCTCCAGCCCCAGCTGACGGGCCCGCACCAGCTGCTCGTCGTCGAGCGCGCCGTAGACCATGGCGGCCTTGGTGCGGCCCAGCGACTTCTCACCCAGGACGGTCAGCCCGGCGGTGAACTCGTCGACGTCGGCGGCGTTGCCGGTGACCTCGGTGCCGCGTGAGCGCAGCACGTCGGCCTCCTCCTGGAGCACCAGCCGGCCGCTGTCGATGATCAGCACCTCCTCCAGCAGCGAGGCCAGCTCCTCGATCAGGTGCGTGGAGATGATGATCGTGCGCGGGTGCTCCATGAAGTCGTGGAGCAGCGCGTCGTAGAACGCGTACCGGGTCGGCGTGTCCATGCCGAGGTGCGCCTCGTCGAGCATCGTCAGCGGCGACCGGCTGGCGAGCCCGATCACGACACCGAGCGCCGAGCGCTGTCCCAGCGACAGTTCGCCGGCCTTGGTCCCCATCCCGATCCCGAACAGGTCGATGAGCTCCAGCGCGTAGTCGTTGTCCCAGGTGTCGCGCCACGCTGCGCCGTACTCCAGCACGTGCGAGACCTTGTCGCCCTTGTCCGCGGCATCCGCGGTGTGGCGCACCAGGCACACCTGGCGCATCGCGGCCGCGTTCTCGAAGACGGGAAGGCCGTCGAGCTGAACGGACCCTGAAGGCTTGCGGTAACCCGCCAGCGCCGACATCAGACTGGTCTTGCCGGAGCCGTTGCGGCCGAGCAGTCCGTAGATCTTGTTGCCGGACAAGGAGAAGCTCATGTCGTCGATGGCCGTCACGTCGCCGTAGCGCACCGTTAAGCCCTGCACGTCGATCCGCATCACACGCCCCCGTTGTTCTCGTGCTGCTCGATCCGGCGGATGACGTCGGCGAGCGGAATGCCGATGGCCAGCGCCTCCGCCACCATCGGGTCCACGACCTCGCCGAAGAAGGTCTCCCGTCCCTGTGCCCGCAGCATGTCGCGAGCCTGAGCGCTCACGAACATCCCGATCCCCCTCTTCTTGTAGAGCACCTGTTCTTCCACGAGCTGCTGAAAGGCCTTCGCCGCCGTGGCCGGGTTGATCCGGTAGTACGAGGCGTACTGGTTGGTCGACATGACCTGCTCGTCCGCCTTCAACGCCCCGCTGAGCACGTCCGCCTTGATCCGGTCGGCGATCTGCCGGTAGATCGGGCTCCGGTCGTCGAACATCGCTAGTTCCTTGGTTCGTTACTCATGTAATGAACCATAGCAGTGGCGGCGTAGCATGGGCCAGGTGGTCGGGGTCGCGATTCTGTGCGCGGTGCTCGCGGCCGGGTGCAGCGCACTCGGCGCGATGTGGCAGCACGCCGGTGTCCGCGAGACGGGCGAGCTGAAGCTGACCTCCGCGCTCCAGCTCGTGCGTTCCCGCCGCTGGGTCCACGGATTCCTGGTGCTGTTCGCGTGCGCGGTTCTGCAGGTCGTGGCGCTGTCGCTGGCCCCGGTCTCGGTGGTCGCGCCGTTGAACGCGCTGGCCATCCCGATCATCGCGGTGTGCCGCGCGCGACGGTTGTCCGGCCTGCTCGCCGTCGCCGTGCTCGTCGCGACGGCGGGCATCGTCGTGTTCGTGTCCATCACCGCGGGCGAGGCGGTGCCGACCCAGGTGTCGCCGAAGGTCGCGCTCCAGGCCGGGCAACTCGTCGTCGCCGGCGTGCTGGTGTGCGTCGTGGCCGCCACCTTCACGCTGGGCGCCGTGCGGGCACTGGCGCTCTCCGTGGGCGCCGGGATCGCCTACGGGCTGGTCGCCGTGCTGGTCAGGGACGTCACGACCGGGCTTCCCGTGATCGAGTGGATCTCACTCGGCGGTCTGGTCGTCGCCTTCCTGACCGGGGCGTGGTTCATCCAGCTCGGGTACGCCGCCGGACCACCGGATCTGGTCGTGGCCGGGCAGACAGTCGTGAACCCGATCGTCGCGGCGTGGATAGGCATCAAGCTGCTCGGCGAGGGCACCGGCATGAGCGGGCTGTCGCAGGCGGGTCTCGTGATCAGCGCGGTAGCCGCGGTGTCGGGCACCGTCGTGCTGGCCTACTACCACCGTGTCAGAGTGACGGCATGAGTTTCGTCGTCACGGGTGGCAGCGGCTCGCTGGGCAGGCACGTCGTCGCCGCGCTGCCGGGCGCGCGGCCGGTCTCGCGTTCGACCGGCACGGATCTGTTGCGCGGCACCGGCTTGGGCGCTCTCCGGGCGGACGTGGTCGTGCACTGCGCGACGTCGTTCCGGCACGAGACGCGGATGGTCCGGGCCGTGCTGGCGTCGAAGCCCTCGCACCTGGTGTACATCTCGATCGTCGGCTGCCACGAGGTGCCGCTCCCCTACTACCGGCAGAAGCTCGCGGCCGAGCGGCTGATCATCGATTCCGGTGTGCCGCACACGATCCTGCGAGCCACGCAGTTCCACTCGTTGCTGCGCGGGATGTTCGACAGCGCGTCGAAGCTGCCGCTGATGCCCGTGCCGGGGTTCCGGTTCCAGCCGGTCGACGAGGCCGAGGTGGGCCTGGAGCTGGCGTCGCTGGCGCAGGCGCCGCCCGCGGGCAAGGCACCCGAGATGGGCGGGCCGGAGATCCGCGAGGCCGCCGACTTCGCCCGGACGTACCTGGCCGCGACGGGGAAGAAGCGCAGGCTCGTCCCGGTGAAGGTGCCGGGGGCGACCTACCGCGCCTACCGCGCGGGCGGGAACCTGACTCCCGGCCGCGCGGTGGGCGTGCGCACGTTCGAGGACTACCTGAGCGACCAGCTCTCGTGAGTTCGCGTCGGTCGTCCGGTCACCCGCTCATGCCGAAAGCGGCGAAGCCCATTTGGGCAGGAGCGCGTCGGCCGGCCGACCGACTTCCCGGCGAACTCACCGCCGTCTGCGGAGCAGCGGCAATCAAACACGGATAGAAAGAGGGCGGAGGTCCGTCCAGTTCTCCTCGACGTAGGCCAGGCAGGCCTCGCGGCTCTCCTCGCCGTAGACCTTGGTCCACCCGGCGGGCACGTCCGCGAAGGTCGGCCACAGCGAGTGCTGCTGCTCTTCGTTGACCAGCACGAAGAAACGGCCCTGCGGGTCCTCGAACGGGTTGGTCATGACGGGTCCTTCCTGGTGGAGCTGCTCACTTGACTGCCTGGAGCTTCGGTTCGGTGTGGTGCTGCTGCACGCGGCGCAGCACCGAGTCGAGGATCTCGCCGACGCGCACGGCCGTGTTCGACAGCAGCGACGACGTGATGCCGTGCGTGTGTTCGGTGCCGCCCTGCAGGTAGATGCCGCCACGCAGGCCGTCGTCGGTGACGACGCGGTAGTCGCGGGTCACCTTCAGCCGGCCGCGCTCGTCGCATTCGCAGTGGCCGGCGAGGTCGCCGAGCAGCCTGACCGGGTTCGCGGGCCGGTAGCCGGTGGCGTAGACGATCACGTCGGCGTCGATCGGCAGCCGGCTGCCGTCGGCGAGCGACTCGACGGCGCACTTGCCGTCGGCCGTGACGTCGGTGAGCTTGGAGGTGTTGTGCAGCAACAACCTCTGCCTGCCGACGACCTTCTCGCGGTACACCCGCCGGTAGAGCTCCTCGATCAGGTCGCCGTCGACCACGCCGTAGTTCGTGTTGGCGTGGTAGCCCATGAGCCTGCGCTTGACCTCCTCCGGCGCGGCGTAGAAGTCGTCCACGGCGGCGGGGTCGAAGATCCGGTTCGCGAACGAGCTGTCGTCGGCGGGGCTGTAGCCGTAGCGCGCGAAGACGCCGTGCACCTCGGCCTGCGGGAACCGGTCGTGGAAGAAGGCCACGGCCTCGGCGGCGCTCTGCCCGGCGCCGACCACGACGACCTGGCGCGGATCGTCGAGGGTGTCGACGCGCGTCAGCAGGTCCTTGTTGTGCCAGATGCGGTCGCTCGTCTCGATGCCGTCCGGCAGGTTCGCCTCGAGGCCGGTCGCGAGCACCAGGTTGCGCGTCCTGACCTGCTGCCCGCCGACGGTGAACTCGAAGCCGTCGTCGACCGCCCGGACTCCGGAGACCTCCGCGCCGTACGACACGTGGTGCCCAACCCGTTCCGCGGCCCACTCGAAGTAGTCGTGGAACTCCTTGCGCAACGGGAAGAGGTTCTTGTGGTTGACGAAGTCGATCAACCGCCCGCGGTCGCGCAGGTAGCACAGGAAGCTGAAACTGCTGGTGGGGTTGCGCAACGTGACAAGATCCTTGAGGAACGACACCTGCATGGTGGCGTCCTCCAGCAACATCCCCCGGTGCCAGCCGAAGCGGGGCTGCCTCTCGAAGAAACGAGCTCTGACGGGCAGCTCGTGCTCCTCGACGGCGATCGCGAGAGCGAGGTTGGACGGCCCGAAGCCTATTCCGGCCAGGTCTAACACCGGTTCCATCGCGATCCTCTCCTGGCACTCACAGGGCGTAAAGTAACCCTAACTTAACTAAGGTATGCCTTAGCTAGTGCATTCGGGCGTGATCTACGCCGCTGGACCGGGAGAACGGTCGTACGCGAGTGCGGCTCCACCGGGGATCGGGCCGCGGACGTGGAACCGGCCCGGTCGCCGTGGGGGCGCACAGATTCCACGACGACCGGGCCGGAGACTGGGCCGGACCAGCTACTTCGCGCGAGATCGCGTGATCAGGTCGCGGAACCACCGCGCGCTCTGCTTCAGGGTCCGCTCCTGGGTCTCGTAGTCGACGCGGACGATGCCGAAGCGCTTGCCGTAGCCGTAGCCCCACTCGAAGTTGTCCATGAGCGACCACGCCAGGTAGCCGCGCACGTCCGCGCCGGCCCGCACGGCGGCGGCCACGGCCTCGATGTGCGACCGCAGGTACTCGACCCGGTCGGCGTCGGCGACGTGGCCGTCCACGACGTCGAGGTCGTCGAAGGCCGCGCCGTTCTCGGTGATCACCATCGGTACGCCGTAGTCCCGGTGCAGCCGCACCAGCAGCGAGGTGAAGCCCTCCGGCACGATCTCCCAGCCCATCGCCGTGACCGGACGGCCCTGCGGCACGACCTCGGACACGGCCGGGTCGCCGGTCGCCCGGTGGACGTGCGAGGTGTAGTAGTTGACGCCGAAGACGTCCAGCGGCGTCGAGATGATCTCCAGGTCGCCGGGCTGGACCGGGATCGCGGCACCGCGCGCGGCGATGTCGGCCAGCACGTCCTCCGGATAACGCCCGTGCACCAGCGGATCCAGGTAGATCCGGGTGCCCAGGCCGTCGGCGCGACGGGCTGCGTCCACGTCGCGCGGGTCGTCGGACGCCGGGCTGTGGGTGCCCATGTTCAGCGTGATGCCCAGGGACGCCACGCCGCGCGCCCGGAGTTCCCGCGCGGCCAGGCCGTGCGCCAGCAGCAGGTGGTGGGTGGCGCGCACGGCCTCGGCGAAGTCCGTGCGGCCCGGCGCGTGCCGGCCGACGCCGTAGCCGAGCATCGCGGAGCACCAGGGCTCGTTCAGCGTCGTCCACGTCGGCACGCGGTCGCCCAGCGCGTCGTGCACCAGGCCCGCGAACTCGGCGAACCGGTAGGCGGTGTCGCGGTGCGGCCAGCCGCCCGCGTCCTCCAGTTCCTGCGGCAGGTCCCAGTGGTAGAGCGTGAGCCACGGGTCGACGCCCTTGTCCAGCAGCTCGTCGACGAGCCGCGAGTAGAAGTCGACGCCCCGGGGGTTCACCGGGCCGCGGCCGCCGGGCTGGATGCGCGGCCACGACACGGAGAAGCGGTACTTGTCGACGCCGAGGCCCGCGATCATCGCCACGTCGGACGGCATGCGGTGGTAGTGGTCGCAGGCCACGTCGCCGGTCTCACCGTTCTCGACGGCGCCGGGACGGCGGGAGAACGTGTCCCAGATGGACGGTGTTCTGCCGTCCTCGTCGTGCGCGCCCTCGATCTGGTACGCGGAAGTCGCTACGCCCCAGAAGAAGTCCGCCGGCAATCCCGCGGTCACGTCAGACACGCACGTCCTCCAGCCAGCACGCCACGCGGCGGCTCTCCTCGACGGACTCCAGCGACGGCATCCGCTCGCCGCACACGTCCATCGCGGACGGGCACCGCGGGTGGAACGGGCAGCCGGACGGCATCGAGCGCAGGTCCGGCGGTGACCCCGGAATGCCCTTCAGCTCACGGCGCGGCCCGCGCAACGCCGGGAACGAGCCCAGCAGCCCTTGGCTGTACGGGTGCTTGGCGGCGCGGTAGATCTCGCTCGCCGGCGCCTCCTCGACCACGCGCCCGCCGTACATGATCGCGATGCGGTCGGAGAACTCCACCAGCAGCGAGATGTCGTGGGTGATGAAGACGACCGAGAAGCCGAGCGTCTCGCGCAGCCGCATCATCTGGCCGAGGATCTGCCGCTGCACCACCACGTCCAGCGCGGTGGTCGGCTCGTCCATGATGACGATCTCGGGTTCCAGCGCGAGCGCCATCGCGATCATCACCCGCTGCCGCATCCCGCCGGAGAGCTGGTGCGGGTACGACGACAGCCGGTCGGTCGGGATGCCCACCAGCGACAGCAGCTCACGGCCGCGCGCGGTCCGCTGCGGGCGCTTCATCTGCGGCCGGTGCGTGCGCAGCACGTCGTCGATCTGCGTGCCGACCGAGATCACCGGGTTCAGGGCGTTCATCGCGCCCTGGAACACGATCGCGATCTCGTTCCACCGCAGCACCTGCAGCTGCTTGTCGGTCAGCGACAGCAGGTCCTGGCCCTTGAACAGGACCTCGCCGGACGGCACCCTGCCCGGCGCCTGCAGCAGCCGGGTCGCGGCGTAGGCCAGGGTGGACTTGCCGCTGCCGCTCTCCCCCGCCAGGCCGAGCACCTCGCCCGCGTTCAACGTCAGCGAGACGTTGTGCACGGCCCTCAGGTTGCCGTAGTCGACCGAGAGATCGCGGATCTCCAGCACCGGGCTCATGCGCGCACCTTCCGCAGGCGGGGATTCGCGTACTCGTCGATCCCGAAGTTGATCAGAGCCAGGGCCGTGCCGAGCAGGGCGATGCACAGGCCGGCGGGGACGAACCACCACCACGCGCCCAGGCCGAGCGCCTGGTTGCTCTGCGCCCAGAACAGGATCGTGCCCCAGTTCCAGGTCGACAGCGAGATCACGCCGACGAACGACAGGGTGATCTGCAGCATGACCGCGAAGATCACCGTGCCGACGAAGCCGGATCCGATCACCGCCAGCAGGTTCGGCAGCACCTCGAACACGATGATGCGCCAGGTCCGCTCCCCGGAGGCCCGTGCGGCCTCCACGAAGTCCCTGCGCCGCAACGACATAGTCTGCGCACGCAGGATCCGCGCACCCCACGCCCAGGCGGTCAGGCTGATCACCGCGGCGATCAGGACCGTGTCCGCGGACGGCAGCATCGAGGCGACGATGATGATCAGCGGCAGCGCCGGGATCACCAGGAAGATGTTGGACAGCATGGACAACGCCTCGTCGGCCGCGCCGCCGAGGAACCCGGCGGTCACCCCGACCAGGATCGACAGGATGGTCGCGAGCACACCGCACACCAGCCCGACGACCATCACTCCCCTGGTGCCCACGAGCACCTGGGAGAAGATGTCCTGCCCGGTCATGGTCGTGCCGAACCAGTGCGCACCCGAGGGCGGCGACAGCGCGTCGTCGCTCATCGCGGACGGGTCGTACGGCGCGATCCACTCGCCGACCACCGCGATCAGCGCGAAGAACGCCAGGATGCCCAGGCCCAGTTTCGTCTTGAAGTTCATCGGGGAATCAGCCCTCCCGCCGGGTGCGCGGGTCCAGCAGCAGGTAGCCGATGTCCGCGAGCAGGTTCGCCACCAGCACCGCCAGTGTGATCACCAGGAACACTCCCTGCATCAACGGGTAGTCCTTCGCGCCGATGCCCTGGAACAGCACGTAGCCGAGGCCCGGGTAGGAGAACACCATCTCGACCAGCAGGGCGCCGCCGACGATGAAACCCAGCGACAGCGCGAAACCGGAGATCGACGGCAGCACGGCGTTGCGCGCGGCGTAGGCGAACATGATCCGCTTCTGCGTGAGGCCCTTGGCCCGCGCGACGAGCACGTAGTCCTCCGCCGTCACGGTGACCATCATGTTGCGCATGCCGAGGATCCAGCCGGCCACCGAGCTCACGACGATCGTGACGCCGGGCAGCACGGCGTGCTCCAGGACGCTGCCGATGAACTCGCCGGAGAACTCCGGCACGAGGCCCGGCGCGTAGCCGCCGGACGCCGGGAACAGCGGCCAGGTCACGGAGAACACCGAGATCGCGATCAGGCCGAGCCAGAAGTACGGGATGGACGACAGGAACGTCGTGATCGGGATGAGGTTGTCCATCCACGACCCGCGCTTCCACCCCGCGTAGACGCCCAGCAGGGTGCCGAGCAGGAACGCGATGACCGTGGTGACGCCGACCAGCCCGAGCGTCCACGGCATCGACTGGGACAGCACGTCGGCGACGGGCGTCGGGAAGAACGTGAACGACAGCCCGAGGTCGCCCTGCACGAGGGCGGCCCAGTAGTCGACGTACTGCTCCCAGATCGACTTGTTCTTGTCGAGCCCGAAGAGGACGTACAGCGACGCCATCGCGTCGCTGTTCAGCCGGCCACCGAGCTTGGTGATCATCGCCTGCACCGGGTCGCCCGGGAGCAGGCGCGGCAGCAGGAAGTTCGCCGTGATCGCCGCCCAGAGCGTGACGAGGTAGAAGGCGGCACGGCGGAGCAGGAACGTCATGCCGCCGCCTCCACGTACAACCAGCAGGCCGCCCAGTGCCCGTAGGAGTCGACCTCGGTGCGCGGTGGCGCCTCGGTCCAGCAGCGGGACTGCACCTTCGGGCAGCGCGGCGCGAACTGGCAGCCGGTCGAGACCTCGGCGGTCTCCTCCAGCGGCGCGTCCAAGGCGATCACCGAGCGTTCCGGGTCGGGCGCGGACTCGATCAGCAGCTGCGTATACGGGTGGGCCGGCCGCTGCGTCACGGACTCGCTGTCGCCGCCCTCGACGATCTGCCCGCCGTACATCACGAACGTCTCGTCCGCGAAGTAGCGCGCCGACGCGATGTCGTGGGTGATGTAGAGGACCGCAAGCTTGAGCCGTTCCTTCAGGTCCAGCAACAGGTTCAGCACGCCGAGCCGGATGGAGACGTCCAGCATGGACACCGGCTCGTCGGCGAGCAGCACCTCGGGGTCCGCGGCGAGCGCGCGTGCGATCGCGACGCGCTGCCGCTGACCGCCCGACAGCTCGTGCGGGTACCGCGAGGCGAAGTCCGCCGGGAGGTTCACCCGCTGCAGCAGCTCCTCCACCGTCTCCGGCCGCTTGTGGATCTTCAGCGGCCGGGTCAGGTGGTAGCGGATCGTGTGGACGGGGTTGAGGGACGCGAAGGGGTCCTGGAACACCATCTGGACCTTGCGCCGGTACTTCCGGACCCCGCGCACCTTCTCGCCGTCCAGCAGGATCTCGCCGGAGGTGGGTTCCGCGAGCCGCGCGAGCAGCTTCGCCACCGTCGACTTGCCTGATCCGGATTCGCCGACGAGGGCGGTCACGCGCCCACGGCGCAGGACGATGGAGACGTCCTGCACCGCGCGCACGCGCTTGTAGGTCTTGACCAGACCCTTCGCTTCAAGCGCGACCTCGTTCATCTAGGACCCCGCGGGCTTCAGCTTCATGACGATCTGCAGGGCGTTCGGCAGGGTGGCCTGCGGCGGACCGTACGGGTCCTCCTCGGAGGGCCAGCCGACCCAGTTCTTCGTGCTGTACTCCGCACCGATCGGGCCGGCGGAGGTCGGGATCATGGGAACCTGGTCGACCATGATCTTCTGCAGCACCGCGAGGGCCTTGGCCCGCGCCGCGTCGTCCGCCGCGTTCGCGTACTCGGCCAGCGCCGCGGTCGCCTCGGGGTTGTTGTAGCGGCCGAAGTTCACCGCGGCGGTCTGCCCGATCGGCTTGATCTCCGCGCCGTCCATGATGTTCTGGTACATCTCGTACGGCGTCGCGCCGGTGTTGGTCCAGCGCAGCGAGCCCTGGAACGCGCCGTTCGCGAAGTCGGTCGTCCACGCGTCCGCGGTCTGCGTGCGCACGGTCGCCTCGATGCCGATCTTCTTCAGGTCGCCCTTGATGATGTCGAGGACCGTCAGGTAGTCCGACCAGCCGGACGGGTTGGTGAGCTCGATGGTGACCGGCTTGCCGTCGGGCGCCTTGAGCACGTCGCCTTCCAGCTTGAAGCCGGCGGCGGTGAGCTTCTGCTTGGCACCGTCGACGTCGATCTTGAACTTCGCGTCCTTGTACTCCGGAGCGAGGAACGAGTCACCGGCGGGCAACGGCATGCCGGTCTTCGACTCGAGCTTCGGGAACAGGCGGGCCTCACCCTTGACGAAGATCGCCTCGCGGTCGATCACGTCGCTCATCGCCGAACGCAGCGCGGCGTTGTCGAACGGCGCGATCGTCGTGTTCAGCCACAGGCCGTGGATGCCGAGACCGGCCGGGAACCAGAGCTTGTGGTTGGCCGGGTCCTTGTCCACGTACAGCTTCTGGTAGTCCGGGATGAAGACGTACGACCACTGGCTCGCACCCGACGCCAGCGCGGTGGTCTGCGCCGTGTTGTCGTTGTACGAGGTGTACTGGATCTCCGGGACCTTGGGGAGCTCCTGCCAGTACTCCGCGCGCCGCGCGATCGTGACGGTCTGCGAGGTGAACGACTTCAGCTCGTACGGACCCGTGCCGACGGGCTTCGGGTTCGTGTAGGTCGTCGGGTCCGGGACGGTGCTCCAGATGTGCTGGGGGATCACCATCGCACTGATGACCTTGTTGCGGTTCACGAACTGCGGGCTCGGGAAGGAGACCTCGACCTTGCCGTCCGGCGTGGCCGTGGCGGTCTCGACCTTGAGCGAGTCGCGGTTGTTGAGCGCGGGCCACTTCTTGAGGATCTCGTACGAGAAGGCGACGTCAGCGGCCGTGAGCGGCTTGCCGTCGGACCACTTCACGTTCTCCCGGATCGTGAAGGTGACCTTCTTGTAGTCGGGCGTCCAGTCCCACTTGGTGGCGAGCCACGGCACCGGCTCCTGGGCCGGGCGCGTGTTGTTCACGAACGCGAGCGGCTCGTAGATCTGGTAGCGGTAGCCGAGCGAACCCGCCGCGGACGTGGGCAGGAACGGGTTGTGGTTCTCGGTCAGGGGCCCGTTGGGCATGCCCACGGTCAGCACTCCGGCGGCCTTGGTGGCGCCACCAGAGGAGCAACCGGTCGCCGCGAGCGCCAGTGCCAACGCGACGATGACTGTTCTGCGCATGGGGGAATCTCCCGATACGACGGTGTATGAGAGCGCTCTCTCATACGTGCGGCGAACTCGCCAGACGGCAAAGGTCCGCTTCACGGGTCGTGTTCGCGAAGCAGGTCCCAGTCGCCTGGCGTGTCCGTTTCAGTTGTGGTGGAGCGGGGTGGGTCAGGGCGCGGATTCGCGCACGATCAACGAGGTCGGCAGCACCAGCGGGTGGTCGGGCATCGGCTGTCCCTCGAGCGTGGAGAGCAGCATCCGCGCGGCGGCGGCACCCATCTCCTGTGCCGGCTGGCGGATCGTCGTCAGCCGAGGTTCGGTGTGTCCCGCGACCGGGACGTCGTCGAAGCCGACCACCGACACGTCGTCGGGGACGGTCCTGCCGGATTCCCGCAGCGCCCGCAGCACTCCGACCGCCGAGAGGTCGTTCTGCGCGAACACGGCGTCGAACGGGATTCCACTCGCGACGAGCTTGTCCACGGCGACCTCACCACCTTCCGTGGTGAAGTCGCCGTCGACGACGAGGTCCGGGTGCAGCGTCAGGCCCGCTTCCGCCAAAGCGAGCCGGAACCCGTCCAGCCTCGCCTGAGTGCACCCGAAGTGCGGAGGTCCGGTGACGACGGCGAACCTGCGGCGACCCGCCGCGACGAGATGCCTCGCGACATCCGCGCCTCCCTGCCGGTTCGTCGTCGTCACCGAAGGGAACTCCGGGTGCGAGCCGCGGTCGTCGATCATGACGACCGGCAGGCCCGCCCGGTAGAGCGTGGAGATGTAGTGCAGGGCGTCCGGGGGCTCGACGACCAGCAGGCCGTCGAAAGCGTTGGCGGACACGTGGTTCGCGAACTGGTTGAGCGACTCGGGCCCGCGGTTCAGCGTGTACAGCAGCAGGCCGTAACCGTCGGCTTCGAGCGTGTCGACGATGCCTTGCAGGACCTCGCCCATCCACGGCCAGGTGAGCGACGGCGCGAGCATCGCGACGGTGCGGGTGCGACCCCGCGCGAGGCCGACGGCGCGGGCGCTGGGCACGTACCCGATCTCGTCGATGACCTTGCGAACGCGCTGCGCGGTGGAGGCGTCCACGTCCGGCTTGCCGTTCAGCACACGTGACACGGTCGCTTTGGACACCTGGGCGCGTTGGGCGACCTCTGCGATCGTGACACGCATGCCGAACTTCCTTCCGCCGCCTCCTGGAACCGGTTTCGGTACCGGTTCCGACGAGGTGTGACGGAGTCAACAGCCTGACGTGAGGATTAGTCAAGAGCCTTGCCGGAAGTTCGTGAGAGCGTTTCCACAGCGCGGTGCATCGACGCAGGTAGAGCACTGTCGAGCAACCCGGTTCGAACGACCTTGATCGATTCGCGCCACCTGAGCCCCTTGCGCCGAACGGGGTACGCGAAGCGTCTCAACTGATCGTGCACAATCGAGGTCATGGGGGTTGTCACGGCGGTAAGCCGCAACGAGGAGTACACGTTCACCAAGCCCGTGCGCGAGAGCATCACTTTGCTCGCCGGCCTAGGTGTCGAGGGTGACGTCCACCAGGGCGTCACGGTCAAGCACCGGTCACGGGTCGCACAGGACCCGACCCAGCCGAACCTGCGCCAGGTGCACCTGATCCACTCCGAGCTCTTCGACGAACTGCGCGGCAAGGGCTTCTCCGTGGCCCCCGGCGAGATCGGCGAGAACGTCACGACGCGCGGCATCGACCTGCTCGGCCTGCCCACCGGCACGCTGCTCCGCCTCGGCCCGGAGGCCGTGGTCGAGGTGACCGGCCTGCGCAACCCGTGCCTGCAGATCGACGCCTTCGCGAAGGGGCTGCTCAAGGAGGTCGTGGGCAAGGGTCCGGACGGTGAGCTCGTCCGGCGCGCGGGCATCATGTCGGTCGTGCTGGCGGGTGGCGTGGTCCGGCCCGGCGACGAGATCCGCGTGGAGCTGCCCGCGGAACCGCACCGGCCCCTGGAGAAGGTCTGAGCGCCTGATCAGATGCCTTGTCCGAAGCGGCGGACCTCTCTGACGTGGGCGCCAGGTGGCTCGGGCACGACCTCTGACCGGGTGCGCGGACCCGGCTACTCGTTGCCGAAGTGGTCGTCGAGGATCACCGAGATCGTCCTGGGCGCCTCGACGACCGCCAGGTGCGCGGCGTCTCCGACGACGTAGAGCTCCGAGTCCGGCAGGTCGTCCGCGATGTGCCGGACGAGCTCCGTCGGCGTCGCGTGGTCCTGCGCCGCCGCGATCACCACGGTGGGCACGTCGATCTTCGCCAGGTCCGGCCGCAGGTCCATCACCCGGACGGCCTCGACGCAGGCGAGGTACGTCGGCAGGTCGGTCTTCAGCAGTTCGGCGCGGAAGTGCGCGACGACGGCCGGCGCGCAGGTCGGCGTGAACCACCGGGAGACGACCGAGTCCGCGACGGCCTCCATTCCCCGTGAGCGCACCAGCGTGATCCGCTCGTCCAGCCGGGCCTTGTCCGGCACCCACGCGGTGGTGCACACGAGCGCCAGCCGCGAGATCCGGTCGGTGTGCGCGGCCAGCCACATGCCGACCATGCCGCCGAGGGACACGCCGCAGTAGTACACCTGGCGCAGTCCCAGGTGGTCCAGCAGTTCCACTACGTCGCGCGCCAGGTCTTCGATCGCGCAGGGGCCCTCGACGGGCGCGCTGCCGCCGTGGCCGCGGTGGTCGAAGCGCAGCAGGCGGAACGGCAGCGAGAAGTCGCGCCACAGTTCGGTCGTCGTGCCGAGCGCGTTGCCGAGCACCAGCACCGGCGCGTCTCGCGGGCCGGTCAACGTGTGGTGCAGCACGGCGTCACCTCCTCGCTGTGCCCCGACAACCGGGAGTCTGCCTGGGGTGTTCCCCACTCGCACGACGAATCCAACCTGCGGTTCGCCGCTCGTGGACAACCACCGGCCTGGCCCCCGCCGTAACACTGTTACGGGGAGCAGAATGGAGGACTGCCGCCGTCACCGACCTCACCGGGAAGCCGATGAACTCCGTTGCCCCGTTCGCGCACGAAGCCCTGTTCTACCGGGACGAGGACACCTTCCTCTCCGGTACGGCGAGATTCGTGGCGGAAGGTGTCGACAGAGGCGAGCCGGTGCTGGTGGCGGTGCCCGAGGTGAGCATCAGCCCGCTGCGCGAGCGGCTCGGCGGCGTGGCGGAGCAGGTCCACTTCATCGACATGACGGAGGCCGGCCGCAACCCCGGGCGGATCATCCCCGGTGTGCTGATGGCGTTCAGCGCGAGCACGCAACGCCGGTTCCGCGTGGTCGGGCAGCCGATCTGGCCCGGCCGCACCGAACTGGAGTACCCGGCGTGCGTGCAGCACGAGGCGTTGATCAACACGGCGTTCGAGGGACGGCCGGGCGTCATCCTGTGCCCGTACGACGCGACGGCGCTGCCCGCCCACGTGCTGGAGGACGCGCGCCGCACCCATCCCGTGGTGATCGAGGGCGGGCGGCGCACGGCGAGCAAGTGGTACACGGATCCCTCCGTGCTGGCCGACGTCTACAACGTGCCGTTACCGCCGCCGCCCGCGGACGCCGAGGAGCACCCGTTCTCCGTCGGCACGCTCGCGCACATGCGCAAGATCGTGTCGGCGTTCGCGCACTGGCTGCGCCGCGAGCAGGTCGAGGACCTGGTGCTGGCGGTGAACGAACTGGCGACGAACAGCATCCTGCACGCATCGGGCCGTGGCGTGCTGCGGCTGTGGCGCGAGGACGGCACCGTCGTGTGCGAGGTGAGCGACTCCGGCTCGGGCTTCCCGCCGTCGTTCACCGGCCTGTCCGGCTTCGGGATCGTGATGGTGAACCTGTTGTGTGACCTGGTTCGCACCCACACGAGTCACAGCGGTACCACCGTTCGAGTGTACTTGGGACGGTAGGGAGTCACCGCCATCTCATCGCAATGCGCACGACACGATGACCTGTTTTCCTTGCTCAGATATGACAGACCACCTCTCCCCCCTCGACATCGCCTTCCTCGCGATGGAGGGCGACACCAATCCGCTGCACCTCGGCGCGGTCGCGACCTTCGCACCGTCCACTCCGGTGCATCCGGCCCGTATCGCCGCCGTGCTCTGCGAACGGGCGCAAGAGATTCCGCGCCTGCGCCAGCGCGCCCGCACCTCGTTGCTCGGTGGCGCGCGCTGGGTGGAGGACCCCGGTTTCGCGCCGGAGGACCACGTCTTCACGCACCACGCGCGCGGCCGTGAGCGGTTCGCCACTCTGGTCTCGCACCTCATGGCGCAGCCGCTCGACCTCGCGCGCCCGCCGTGGGAGCTGCACGTCGTCACCGGTCTCGCGGGCGGCCGGTTCGCCGTCGTCGCGAAGCTGCACCACTCGCTGTGCGACGGCATGAAGGCCGTCGGCCTGGGAATCCAGCTCTTCGACCCGTCACGGCTGTCCATTCCGGACGCGGCGGAGCCGGCGGCCAAGTCGATCCTCCCGTCCCTGCCGTCGCTGCGCGGGATCAAGGACACGATCGACATCGCGTCGAGCGTGCTGATGAACACCCGCCCGCCGACGCTGAACTCGCCGGTGCTCACCGCGTCCACCCGGCCGCGCCGCGTGGTGATGTCGCGCCTGGACCTCGCGGACGTGCACCGGATCCGCCGCGCACACGGCGGCACGGTGAACGACGTGTTGCTCGCCCTCGTCACAGGGGCGTTGCGCCACTGGCTTTCCGCCCACGGCAGCGCCGGTCCCGACTCGGTCGTCCGCGCCCTGATCCCGGTCAACCAGCGCTCACGCTCCGGAGACGGCGCCTCGGGCAACCAGATCTCCGGTTTCCTGGTCGCGCTGCCGGTCGGTGAGGCGGACCCGGTGCGGCGGCTGCGGAACGTCCGCGCGCAGATGGAGTCCGCGAAGGCCGCGGGCCCGGACCGGGGCGCCGGGGCGCTGCCGCTGCTCGCCGACAAGGTGCCGCCGCTGGTGCACCGCCTGGCCGCGCCGGTCATGGGGCGCTGCGCTCCCCTGTTGTTCGACACGCTGGTCACGTCGGTGCCGCTGCCGTCCGTCCCCCTCGCGCTGGACGGTGCCGCGCTGTGCGAGATGTACCCGGTCGCACCCGTCGCACCCGGTCACGCCGTCGGCATCGCGCTGTCGGTCTACAAGTCGTCGGTCCACGTCTGCCTGAACACGAACCAGTCGTGGATGTCGGACGCGCACTGGCTCGACGGCGTGCTGCGCCGCGAGCTGTCCTCGTTGCAGGAGAGCAGCAGGGAGCTGGTGGGTTTGCCGAGGTAGGAGCGCGGGCAAACCTGGTTTCATGAGCAACACCGTGGTCCTCGACGTGGACGGAACCCTGGTCGACACCAACTACCACCACACGGTGGCGTGGCTGCGCGCCTTCCGCACCGTCGACGTCACCGTGCCGGGATGGCGCGTGCACCGCGCGATCGGCATGGGTGGCGACAAGCTGGTGGCCGCCGTGGCGGGCGACAAGGTCGAACAGGACCACGGCGACAAGGTGCGCCAGGCCTGGGAGCGGTACTTCGACGAGATGCTGGACGAGATCCAGCCGCTGGAGGGCGCACACCGCCTGGTCCGCGCGGCGACCGACCTCGGACTGGCGGTCGTGCTCGCGAGCTCGGGCAAGCGCAAGCACGTCGAGCACTACCTGAAGCTGCTCGACCCCGGCGACGTCGCCTGGACGACCTCGGACGACGTCGACGACAGCAAGCCGGCGCCGGACCTCATCGAGGTGGCCCTGCGCAAGGTCGAGGGCGAGCGCGCGGTCGTGGTGGGCGACTCGGTGTGGGACTGCGAGGCGGCCGCACGGGTCGGGCTGCCGTCGATCGGGCTGCTGACCGGCGGGTTCGGCGAGGACGAACTGGTCGACAACGGAGCCTCGGCGGTCTACCCGGACCTGGACACGCTGCGTGCGGAGCTGGCCGACCTGCCGTTCGCCGTGGTGGAGGACCCCAAGGCCTGACGTCGCGGGCCTACGGCTGGGGAACGGTCGACGGAGCCGGATCCCCCGAGGGCTTGCCGCGGTCCTTCTTCTCCTTGCTGGGCCTGGTCGTCCCGCCGGGCTGCTCCACCTCGGTGGTCTCCACGACCGGAGCCGACGACGGCACGACCCCACCGGCCCCGGGCTGTGGCGCTCCGGGCACCCCCGGCGCGTCCGAGACGGCCGGCACGCCGGACCCGTCCTGCGTCTGCACCACCGTCACGGTCGAGGGCGTGACCGTCACGACCTGGGTCTGCGCGTCCGGCACCACCGGCCGGTCCGCCGCCGGGGCCTCGTTCCCGCCACCGCCGAAGTTCGCCACCACGACGGCCACCGCGGTCACGGCGACGGCCGCGGCCGCGATCGCCACGCGCTTGCCCCGGCCGGACCGGGGCTCGGGCACGGCCGGAGGCTCGTCCGGTGCGACGGCCGCGTCCGGCAGCAACGCCGGCAGTCCGCGGCTGGCCTCGAAGGCGGCCTGCAACGACCGGGAGCACTGAGTGGCGGACGGCCGGCGCGCCGGGTCCATGTCCGTCATCGCGGACAGCAACGACACCCACGCCAGCGGCAGGTCCACGGGTATCCGCGGTGACCGGGCGAGGCGGGCCAGCGCGGCCTCGGCGTCGCCGCCGGGGTACTCGGTCCGCCCGGTCAGGCACTCCAGCAGCACGAGACCGAGCGAGTAGATGTCCGCGGGCGGGCCGACGTCGGCGCCGCGCACCTGCTCCGGCGACAGGTAGCCGGCGGTGCCGACCAGCACGCCGGACGTCGTCACCCGCGTCACCTCGGCCACCAGCGCGAGACCGAAGTCCGCCAGGTAGGCCTGCTTCTCGGTGTCGTCGAGCAGGATGTTGGACGGCTTGATGTCGCGGTGCACGACGCCCAGGTCGTGCACGTGGTCCAGCACCGCGGCGATCTGGCTGCCGATCCGCGCCACGAACCGGGGCGGCAGCGGTTCCCGCATGCGCTGGCGCAGCGTGCCACCGGTGATCTCGCGCATCACGAAGTACGGGCGGCGCGACACCGTGCCGGAGGCGTAGACCGGGATGATGCCGGGGCAGTCCAGCGAGACCAGCATCGAGGCCTCGCGCTGCAGGCGCAGCTCGTCGTCGGGCAGGCCGGGACCCGAGAAGATCTTGATCGCCACCGAGGAGGTCGTCGATCTGTCGTACGCGCGGTAGACCTCCGCCATGCCGCCGGACCCGAGAAGCGTGCCGACGACGAAACGGTCGTCGATCACCGACCCGGTCAGATCGCCGTCCCAAGGTGCGCTCATGGGCCTCCGCTCGCCTGCGCAGCAACCTAACGGGTCACCTGGAATTCCGGTACCCGCCCTACCTGAAGATCAAACTACGATCTGCCCGGTGTAGATCTCCCGGCCCACCGCCACGCCGCGTTCCCGCTGGTGGAGGCGTGTCGTCACCAGTACACCGCTCCCACCGCGAGTTCCCGCACGAGCACCTTGTCGTCGCCGGGGTACGGCTTGTTAACGCAACCGAGGATTCCCGCGGACTTCGCCGAGCCGATCCGGCGCACGACCGGCCAGGTCGTACAGCTCCCGGCCGGGCCGGGACGACCGTCACTCGAACCGCAGCTTCTCCCGGACCTCGGCGGTCACGAGGCAGCCGGAGGTGGCCTGCCAGACCCGGCTCAGCCGGACGCGGAGATCGGTGCCGCCGGTCAACGCCTGTGCCACGAACTGCAGGCCGAGCAGCTCGGCGACGATCTGCTCGGCCGCGTGCCGCACGTTCACCTCCGGCCGCAGCTCGCCGCGTTCGGAGGCCAGCGACAGCAGGTCCCGCACGACCGTGACCCAGCCGATCACCTGCGCGGCCGCGGCGACGTCGAAGAACACCGCCTCCCGCAACAGCTTCGCGCTCACCCGCACGGTGAGATCCGTCTCGAGCCGGCCGACGAACTCGTACGACATCACGATCAGCGCCTGCACCGGTGACGGCTCGACCGCGAGCACCTCGTCACGCAGCCGGTGCCACAGCAGGGACTGCTCCTCGATGATGGCGACGCCAAGGGCTTCTTTGGAACGAAAGTGGCAATACAGCGCACCTTTCGAAACGTCCGCTCGCGCGCACACGGCCGTGAGGCTCGACCTGGAGAACCCTTCGCGGTCGAAGACCTCCGCCGCGGCCCGCAGCAGCTTCGTGCGCGTGTGCGCCGACTTCTCGCGTTTGGAACTCATCATTTGGTCCGTGCGACGCCGGTCGCGACGGCTGTGGCGAAGGTGTCCGGCATCTGCCAGTACTGCTCGATCTCCCCCAGGTGCACCGAAAGCACCGCGGCGAAGCGCACTTCCACCGGTTTCCCGCTGGCACGGATCCGCCAGCGCGCCGAGCCGATCACGGCGGCGTCCCCTCCGTCGACGATCACCTGGCGCACCGACAGCTGCTCCAGGTCGAACGTGGCGAACAAGGTCAGGAACTGGGACTCGACCTCACGGCGGGTACGCCTGCCGAGTGCCCAGCGGACGCCGTTGGGGTCGGGCGCCTCCCATTCCACGGTCGGTGCGCACAACCGCGCGATGCCAGGTGCGTCCTGTGCCGCGAGTCGTGCCAGGAAGACCTGCACCGCTTCGACCGTCGAGAACATTTCACTCACCTTCTCATCCCGGTCATTGCTGCGGCAATGAACTCGGTGCGGTCACACTAGCGAGACGCTCGAAATGTGAGTGCGCACACCCCATTGGACCAGCTGCGTTTCACCCAAACATCCGATCGGACGATTCCGTTGGTACCTGAAGTTTCAACGACCGTCGGTATCACCGCAATGCACGGCACGAACTGCCGGACTTTGAGGCATGGTTGATGACGCACCCGCCAACTCACTGAAACGGAGCAGAACCGTGCTCAAGGCAGCCACTCAAGCCCACGAGCACCCGGACACCCCGCCGATTACCGCCTTGATTCCACAGGCGCGGCGAGAACAAGGGCTGACCCAGCGCGCACTCGCGGACCTGTTGTGCGAGATCTCACAAAACGACAGCGTCACCCGTGAAGAAGTGTCGAGATGGGAACGCGGCAAACGCATTCCCGGCCCTTACTGGCGCGCCTGGATCAGCGAGGCGCTCGACGTGCCGCACGCAGCTCTCGACCGCGCCGCGGTGATCGAGCGGGAATGCCGCAGGACCAGGGAGGAAGACCACTCCTGCTAGCGGTGCGCGGGCAGACGGCAGGGGTCTGCCCGCCCGCAGGAGGGCGGTGCCCACAGCGGCCGCCGCAGGCACCGCCCTACCACAAGTCCCAGGCAGGAAGGACCTTTGGCCCCCTGTGCGTCCGCGCACAGGGGGCCAGACTTCGTGAAGTGACAACCTTCGGACACTCCGTCGCGACGTTGCTCCTACTCGCCGGTAGCACGATCGGCGGCACACCGGGCGTTTCCCCGGTCAAGGTCAACGAGATCGCACTGGGCCCCGCCGGATTCGTCGAACTGCGCAACACGGCCTCCACGACGGCAGACATCGGAGGGTGGACGGTCCGGACCTGCGCCGGCGGCACCTCCGAAATCCTCGCGACCATCTCACCCGGCACGCCCCTGGGTCCGGGCGAATACTTCGTCATAGTCGGTGCCGCGTTCAGCGGAACAGTGCCGAACGGCCTGATCGTGGAGACCGTGGACGGAAGTGGCGTAATCGCCAGGAACCGGCACGGCGCACACACCGACAGCGTCGGCCTCAGCTCCTCCTCGCCGTGCCGGGAAGCGGGAGCCGCGACACCTTGCGCAGATTCATCGCTCGGCCGCGACGGCGCCTCGCGGGACACGGATCACAACTCAGCCGACTTCAGCTGCCGAATTCCTTCTCCCGGCGAAAGCAATCACTGATCAATCAACAATGGCCCCTTTCGAGGCCGAACGAATGCGAGCAAAGTCAGTCCCAGCGGCAAGACAGGTCGTTCCCCTCGACCACAGGGCCGCTACGAGGAATACCCCGAATTCACTTTCTCGAAGGGACAGGACAATGCGTCGACTGCTGAGCGGAGCTGCCGCCCTGGCAATCGCGAGCACCATCGCGTTCGCCGGACTGGCAACGGCCGCCGAGGAGCCCGAGTCTCCCGAGGTCATGCAGCTGCCGGCAGTGCTGATCAACGAGGTCTCGACCATGGGACCGAACGGCCCGCTCGACGAGGCGATCGAGATCATCAACACCACGAACGAGCAGATCGACCTGAGCAACTGGGTCATCAGGATCTACAACCAGCGCAACGAGGTCATCCAGACCATCCCGCTGGTCGACCCGCTCGGCGGGCCGCTCACGCTGGCTCCCGCGAACAACGTCGGCAGCACGCTGGTGCTGACGGGCGCGGAGTTCTCCGGCACCACGTCCACGCCGAACGTTCTCCCGGTGCGATTCTCCGGCGCCGAAGGCATCCCGGCTCTCGGTGGTGTGGCTGTCTTCGGCAGCCTCGCCCCGACCGCCTTCAAGATCGACGGTGTCGCATTCTCGTCGCCGGTGACCGCGGCCAAGGAAGGCGTCCACGCCCAGCCCGAGAACCAGCGCACCGCGCAGCTCAACGGTTCCAACACGCGCAACCTGCTGAACCAGGACACCAACAACAACCAGCGTGACTTCTCGCTGCAGGAACGCAGCTTCTGACCAACAGGATCCGACCGTCCAACGGGTGCACCGAACGAAGTGCCCGGACCACCTCCCCTCGGTGGTCCGGGCACGCTCGTGCGTGGCGCGAAGTCGCCAACGGCGACTAACCGCCGCTTTTTACTGTTTCCCAACGATTTGCGGCCCCTCATCCTGCTGTGACCTGATCAACGAGGGAGGGCGCCGTGATTCGACAAGTTCTGGCACTTGCCGCAGCTGCCGCAACGCTCGTCGCACCAGCCGCGTCCGCCGAGCCGGCACCGCAGCGGGCGGAGACGCAGACATCCGAGGCGTCGCACCGGATCACGCTCATCACCGGTGACGTCGTGGACTACACCGAACGGTCGGACGGGCGAAAATTCGCCCAGATCCACGCCGCGCCAAGGGATGGCGAGCAGCCGATCTTCCACACGATGACGACGGCAAAAGGTCTGCACGTCTACCCGTCGGACGCGATGAGCGCCGTCACGTCCGGAACGGTCGAGCGCACCCTCTTCAACGTCACCGAGCTCGCGCGCACCGGTCAGTCCGACGACCGCGCGGCCGCGGTACCGGTGCTGATGACGGGTGGCTTCTCCGCCAGTGCCCACACCCGGATCAGCACTCTCGGCGCCTCGGGCATCCGGGTCGAGAAGTCGAAGGCGCGCGAGTTCTGGCGCTCGCTGGACATGAGCGCGAAGTCCGGCGTGCGGCTGAAGTACGACCGCCCGGTGCGCGTCGCGCTCGAGCAGACCACCAGGCAGATCGGTGCCCCGGAGGCCTGGAAGGCGGGCCTGGACGGCACCGGTGTCACGGTCGCCGTCGTCGACACCGGCATCGACGCGAACCACCCCGACGTCGCCGGCAGGATCACCGCGACGGAGAACTTCTCCGACGAACCGGACGTCGTCGACCGGCACGGCCACGGCACGCACGTCGCCTCGACCATCGCGGGCACCGGCCAGGGTTCCGCGGGCAGGTACAAGGGCGTGGCCCCCGGCGCGGCTCTCGTGATCGCCAAGGTGTTCAACGGCGCCGGTGAGGCCGACACCTCCCAGGTCATGGCGGGCATCGAGTGGGCGGCCCGCTCCGGGGCGAGGATCGTCAACCTCAGCCTCGGCGGGGACGTCACGGACGGCAGTGACGAGATGAGCGCGCTGGTCGACAGGCTCTCCGCGGAGACGGGCGTGCTGTTCGTGGCGGCGGCGGGGAACAACGGCCCCGCCGGCCGTTCGGTCACCTCACCCGGCGCCGCCGCGTCCGCGCTCACCGTCGGCGCGGTCGACCGCCAGAACAAGCTGGCACCGTTCAGCAGCACCGGTCCGCGCGTCGGTGACGCGCACGTGAAGCCCGAGATCAACGCACCCGGTGTCGGCGTCGTGGCCGCCCGCGCGGCGGACACCTCGATGGGCGCCCCGGTCGACGGCCTCTACACGGCCGCCTCGGGAACGTCGATGGCGACGCCGCACGTCGCGGGCGCCGCGGCGCTGCTCGCGCAGCAGCACCCCGACTGGGACGCGCAGACGGTGAAGAACGCCCTCGTCACCAGCGCCACCGATGTCGGCATGTCCTGGTACGAGCAGGGTGCCGGCCGTCTCGACGTCGCCAGGGCCGTCACGCAGAAGGCCACGGCCACCGCGTCGGCGAGCTACGGCCGGCACGAACGCGGCACGGGCGGGGTGCTCACCAGGGAGCTCCAGTACGTCAACACCTCCGACACGGCGCTCACCCTCGACCTCACCGCGACGCTGAAGGGCTGGGACGGGAAGTCGACGACCGGGTTCACCCTCGGCACCAGCCGGTTGACCGTTCCCGCCCGCGCCAAGGCGTCCGCCACCCTCGCCCTCGACCCGGAGGTGGGCCCGGCAGGCGTGTACGGCGGCGTGGTCACGGCCACCGGGGGCGGCACGACGCTGCGCACCCCGGTCAGCGTCTACGAGGCACCCCAGACGTTCCCGGTGTCCGTGCGGGTCCGCGACGGCGCCGGCAAACCGCCCGCACCGGCGATGGGGCAGCTGGTCGACGACACCAACGGTGGCGACGACGTCAACGACCCGTTCGACGAGACCCTGAGCTACTACTTCGACGTCGTGAACGGAGAAGGCGTCGCGAACGTGCCGAGCGGCCGCTACTCGGCGGTGACCTGGGCGACCGAGAACACGGCGGGAGTGCGGCGCTGGTCCGCGCTCGCCGCACCGGAACTGACCGTCACCGGTGCCGCCGACATCTCGCTCGACGCGCAGAAGACCGTGCCGATCGAGGTCGTGCCACCGGGTCCGGCCGAACAGCGCGACCGCACCGTCACCCTGCGCCGCGTCGTACCGGAGGACGGGGTGAGGCTGCCGTTGATCACCGAGATGGCCGCCGCGCTCGGCTCGGCACCGTGGGAGATCCGGGCCACGCCCGCCGCGGCCGCGAAGAAGGGCGCGATCTCGTTGCAGGACAACGTGACCCTGCAGACCGCGACGGTCACCGCGTCCTCGGGAGGCCGGACGCTCACGACGGACGGCGACGTGGCCGTGCTCTCCGCGAAGTGGTCCGGTGAGCGGGACCTGACGCTCGGCGGGGACACGGCACTGGTGAAGATCAAGCCGGACACACCCGCGAACATGGTCAAGGCGGCCAACACCGCCGCCACGGCCGCGGCCCAGGCCGGCAAGAAGGCGATCTTGTCCTATGTGGACGCACCGGGTGCGCTCGCGCTCACCGGGCTCTCCAGCGCCTCGCTCCCGGCGCTGAGCGTCGGCAACGCGGACGGCGAGTTCCTCGCCAAGCAGACGTCCTGGAGGCTCACCGTCAAACCCGGCCCGGAGTCCGTGTTCAACCTGAGCTTCCTCGACGCCAACGGCATCCCGGCCGACCACCGCCGGACGGTGGACCCGGCCAAGCTGGTCAAGCGGCAGACCGCCTACCACGCCGACAAACCGGGCCTGACCGTGCAGAAGACGTGGTACCCGTTCCCGACCGGCCTGTGGCAGACGCAAATCCTGCGCGGCACCACGTTCACGCCGCCGGCCGCGTGGACGGAGTACATCGGCCCGGGAGACGAGCGGATCGTCTGGAAGCGGCACGTGACCCTGAGCGGAACCGACGCCAAGGGCCAGCGCGCGGCCATGACCATGTTCCAGGAGAACGTGTTCCGCGAGGGTGCCGCCGCCGCGCCGGAACGGTGGTTCGCGGGACCGATGCACAGCACCGCGATCGCACTGCAGTCCGACCACCCCGCCCGCTACCCCGCGGCGAACGGCGCGTGGCGGCAGCTCTGCTCGAACTGCCGGGCGGGCGACACGTTCGTCCCCGCCCTGCAGTGGACCGACGGCAACCCCGGCCACTACACGAACCCCTACCAGAACAGCAAGTTCTTCACGACCACCAAGGTCCGCCTGTTCCGGGGAGACGCGGAGATCCCGGCCACCCAGGAGCCGCTGGCCTTCTACCCCACCTTCACGATGGCACCGGAGAAGGCGGCCTACCGGCTCGAAGCGGTCGAGACGCACGCCCCGGGAGCGGTCGCGGGCGCGGTCAACCCGGTGCTGTTCACCCTCGCTCCGCGCACCGAGACCACGTGGACCTTCCAGTCCCACCGCTCGCAGAACCCTCCTCCCACCGGGTACGCGTGTCACGCGGGCCAACCGGCCTGCCAGTTCCAGCCGCTCATCCGGCTCCGCCACGACCTGCCGCTCGGCCTCATGAACTCCGCACCGGCCGGCACACCGTTCACCTACCACCTGCACGCCTCCAACAGCGCACCCATCACCGTCGTGAAGGTGCAGTGGTCGGCGGACGACGGCAGGACGTGGAGCCAGGCGGCGGTCCAGCCGAGCGGAGACCGCTGGCAGGTCACGATCGACAAACCCGGCGGCGACGTGTGGCTGCGCACGGAGGCCAGGGACGGAGCGGGGAACACGGTCGTGCAGACCGTCCAGAAGGCGTTCCGCACTCACTCCGGCAGCTGAGGGGGCAGCAGGGAACCGGCCCCTCGAGCCGCGGGGGGGGGGGGGCCCCCCCCCCCCCGGGGGGGCCCCCCCCCCGGCGGCGCGCCCGGGCGCCCCGCCCGG
>NZ_JAPJDL010000026.1:51710-126576 GCF_026242055.1 Lentzea sp. NEAU-D7
AGCGGGTACCCGGCCCCTCGCGCCGCGGCGCCCACCCCCGCCTGGAACCGGGTCTGCGCGCCCAGCTCGTCCATCAACCGGTGCAGCCGCCGCTGGAACGTCCGATAGCTCAGCCCGAGCTGCTTCGCGATGCTGCGGTCCGGCAGTCCGGTGGCCAGCAACGCGAGCAGGCGCGCGTCCTCGATCGAGATCTCGGTGCTCGCGGGCTGCCCCGGCAACGCCAGCGGCACCGCGTCGTCCCACAGCCTGGCGAACAACGCCCCGAGCGAGTCGAGCAACGCCGACCGGTGCACGATCACCGCGCTCTCCAGCGTCGTCTCCGTGCTGTGCAGCGGGATGAGCCCCAGATGGGCGTCCGCCAGGATCATCTTCGTCGGCGCGACGGCGACCACCCGCGCCTCCTCCCCCAGCGACAGCCCCATCTCCAGGTCGGCGCGCAGGTCGTGCAGCTCCAGCGCCTGGCGCTCGTAGATCCCGCGGAACCGGATGCCGCGGTTCAGCAGCTCCTCCTCCACCGGGTGCAGGGACGTGGGCGCCTTGGCGTAGGGCGGCTTGTCCACGAAGCAGACCTCCCGCCGGGCGGTGCGCATGACCTGGTCGACGCGCCGCGAGATCGCCTCGGCCCCGTGCACGACCTCGACGAGGTCGGCGGGCGCGCGCACGCCGGCCGCGCGTTCGTACCGGACCTGCAGCTCGCCTGCCAGCAGCCGGTCACGCCGCAGGTCGTCCTCCCGGCGCAGGAAGTGCATGGCGAGCGCGACGTCCGGGGCCACGGCCGTGTGCAGCCCGTTGACCTGGTGGACGAACCCCAGCTCCGTCAACGACCTCAGCACGCCGAGGACGTCCGGCTCGTCCAGGTCCGTGGCGAGGCGGAGCTCGGCCAGGCCGAGCTGGTAGGCGTCCACGAGCACCTCGTACACCGCGAACTCCGCCGGGCGCAATCCGAGCACGCGAGCAGTATGCCGACTTCGGGCACGCGTTGACGCGGGGCCATCACGAACGTGACGACCGCGAAGCCGAGCATCAAGAACGCGAACGGCACCACGTTCACCGGCGTGAGGATCAACGGCAGGGAGGTCTGACGCTCACTCCCGGACGAGGTGCGCCTGGAGGTCGTCCACGAACCGGCCGAGCAACCGGCCGAACGCGGCCTTGTCCTCCTCGGACCAGTCGGCGACGGCGTCGGCGAACCAGCCGAGGACGGCCTCGAGGTACCGCCCGGCCGCCGCCGCACCCTGCTCCGTGAGCTCGACCAGACGCGCGCGCTGGTCGTCGGGGTCGGTGACGCGGCGGACCAGATCGGCGCGCTCCAGGTCGTGCAGGTGCCTCGTGACGTGCGGGCCGACGACCTGCATCCGCGCGGCGATCTCCCCCACCCGCAACGGCCGGTCGGCCATGCGCAGGGTGATGAGCACGGTCAGGGCCGGGCGGTCGATCCGGAGGCCGACGTGCTCCATCGCCCGCTCGACCAGCTGGCTGCGGTTGAGCACGGTGCCCAGTTGCATCAGTTGCGGCAGCATCGCCGCAGGGTCCAGCCCGCTCATCTCACACCTTACTTACCTAACTTAGGTATATGCTTGCCCTGGTCGCGCATCACCGTAGCGATCATCGCGATCCGAAAAAGGATACCTAAGTCAGTTATCTGGAGGCATCATGAGCTCGGTCCTGATCTCCGGCGCCAGCATCGCCGGCCCGGCGCTCGCGTTCTGGCTGCGGCGGCGCGGCTTCGACGTCACCGTCGTCGAGAAGTCCCACACCCTGCGCGGCGGCGGCTACCCCATCGACATCCGCGGCACCGCGCTGGGCGTGGTCGAGCGGATGGGCCTGCTCCCCCGGCTGCGCGCGGCCCACGTCGACACCCGCCGGATCACGTTCCTCGACGCCGGCGGCGACCAGGTCGCGTCGGTCCGGCCGGAGTCGCTCACCGGTGGCGGAGGCGACGACCTGGAGGTCCGGCGCGGCGACCTCGCGGAGATCCTCTACGACGTCGTGCGCGACGACGTGGAGTTCCTCTTCGACAACACGATCGTCACCATGGACGAGCACTCCGGCGGCGTGGACGTGACGTTCCGCAGCGGCCTCGCACGCACCTACGACCACGTGATCGGCGCCGACGGACTGCACTCGGTGGTGCGCGAGCTGACGTTCGGGCCGGAGGAGCAGTTCCACCGCTACCTCGGCTACTGCTTCGCGGGCTTCACGCTCCCCAACCACCTCGGCCTCACGCAGGAAGCCGTGATGTGGAACGAACCCGGCCGCGCCGCCGCGCTGTACGCCGTCGGTGCGAACGAGACGGTGCACGGCTTCCTGAGCTTCGCGCGCGCCGAGGCGCCGTTCCGCGCGTTCCGCGACCCGCAGGCCCAGCGAGACCTCGTGGCGGAGGTGTTCGCCGGTGACGGCTGGGAGGTGCCGGGGCTGGTCGAGGCGATGCACGGGGCCGACGACCTGTTCTTCGACACGGTCAGCCAGATCCGCATGCCGCGCTGGTCGTCCGGTCGCGTCGCCCTGGCCGGGGACGCCGCGCACGCCCCGTCGTTCCTGACCGGGCAGGGGTCGAGCCTCGCGCTGGTCGGCGCCTACGTGCTGGCGGGCACCATGAGCGACTTCGGGGCGTACGAGCGCACGATCCGGCCGTTCGTCGAGGCGAACCAGAACCTGGTCGACGTCGGCAACGCGGAGCTGTTCCCCGGCACCCCCGAGGCGCTGGCCGCGCGCAACGCCGCCCTGCGCTCGCGCGAGACGATGCCCGCCGAAGCCGCCCGGCCCGAGCACTCCGCGCTGACCCTCCCGGAGTTCGAACCGCGTGCGTGAGTTCAACCCCCAGACGAACCACCGCCGTCTACCCCTTGACGCCGACGCTGCCGAACTCCAAGTCACGCATGTGAGTTCAACTTCCCGACGAACTCACCGCCGTCTGCCACTCCACGCCTCCCCTCCCGGCCTCCGAGCTGCGCGCGTGAGTTCAACCTCCCGACGAACTCACCGCGGCCTGCCACTCCACGCCACCCCTCCCGGACTCCAAGTCACGCGCGTGAGTTCAACTTCCCGACGAACTCACCGCGGCCTGCCACTCCACGCCACCCCTCCCGGACTCCAAGTCACGCGCGTGAGTTCAACTTCCCGACGAACTCACCGCCGTCTGCCACTCCACGCCACCCCTCCCGAACCCCGAGTCGCGCGCGTGAGTTCAACTTCCCGACGAACTCACCGCCGTCTGCCACTCCACGCCACCCCTCCCGAACCCCGAGTCGCGCGCGTGAGTTCAACTTCCCGACGAACTCACCGCCATCTGCCACTCCACGCCGACCCTCCCGGAGTCGAGTCGCACGTGTGAGTTCGTGTCGGTCGTCCGGTCGCCTCTTCGGGTCAACCGCCGAAGGCGATTCGGCCCGAAGCGGCGGCCCCCCCCGCCCCCCCCGCGCCCCCCCCCCGCCCCCCCCGCGCCCCCCCCCCCCCCCCCCACTTCCCGACGAACTCACCGCCGTCTGCGAAGCAGCGGCCATGAACACAGCCATAAAACACAGACAGCTCGCCCACAGGCGGCTCACAGGATTCGGCCGCAGTCTGGGTCGCATGACGGACAACCACGACCGCGGCCTCCAGTTCGACCTCGCCACGCTCATCGGGCGCCGGCGGGCGCTGTCGCTGCTCGGCGGCGCAGGCCTCACGCTCGTGGCCTGCGCCCCGTCGACCACCACCGCGACCCCGACCACCACCGGCTCCGCCACGACAGCCGACGGCTCGCCGCTGGAGACCATCCCCGAGGAGACCGCCGGCCCGTACCCCGGCGACGGTTCCAACGGCCCGAACGCGTTGACGCAGAGCGGAATCGTGCGTTCGGACATCCGTTCCAGCTTCGGTTCGTCGAGCCGCACGGCCGAGGGCGTGCGGCTGACGATCGACCTGACGGTCCAGAAGGACGACGGCAAGCCGTTCGCGGGCGCCGCGGTCTACCTGTGGCACTGCGACATCAACGGCGACTACTCGATGTACTCGGACCGCGTGAAGAACGAGAACTTCCTGCGCGGGGTCCAGGAGGCCGACGCGTCCGGCGGGCTGACCTTCGTCAGCGTCTTCCCCGGCGCGTATGCGGGGCGCTGGCCGCACATCCACTTCGAGGTCTACCCGAGCCTCGCCGAGGCGACCAAGGCAGGCAACAAGATCACGACCTCGCAGCTCGCGTTGCCCGAGACGACGTGCAAGGAGGTCTACGGCACGGCCGGGTACACGCAGAGCGTGCAGAACATGTCGCGCACTTCTTTGAAGCAGGACATGGTGTTCCGCGACGGCGTCGACCACCAGATGGCGACGGTGTCGGGTGACGTCCAGTCCGGCTACACCGCCTCACTGACCTTCGCGGTGGAGGGCTAGCCACAACTCCGCGCGCAGGCCGGGTGAGTCGAGCGAGCGGTTCAACGCCTGCTCGGCGCGGCGCACCCGGTTGCGCAGCGTGTGCCGGTGCACGCCCAGCTCCGTCGCCGCCGGGTCCCACGCGCCGTGGTGCGCCAGCCACACCCGGAGCGTCGCACGGGTTTCCGCGTCGAGAGGCTTCAGCAACGCTTCCGCGAACCCGTCCGGCAGCGGCAGGTTCCCGGCGAGCTCCTCGAACGTGCGCAGGCCGGCCTGACGGACCTGGCGGGCCTCGCGGTATCCCCGCGCGACGCCGCTCTGGTCCACTTCGGACGATGCGACACCGTCGAACTCGTCGGTGAGCACGACGACATCGCCGTCGTGCTCGGCCCAGAACACGTCCTCGTCGGGTGGTTTGGCAACGAGGAACACCCGGAACCGGCGGGGCAGCCCGTCGACCGCGAGCCCGGCCAGCAGCATCCGGAACTGGGCGGCGCGGAGTTCCCTCCTGGCCGCGTCGGCGGAGTCGTGCTGGGCGAGCGCGAGGACGAGCAGCGACGCGGCCGTGTTGACGATCCCCGGATCCGGCCGGGCGGTACCGACCGCCAGGACGCCCCGGGCACGGCTGCCGAGGACCTGGAGGAACACGTGCACGCCGTCGAGCTCGAACGCGGCGCTGGCCAGGCCGCCCGCTGTCCTCAGCCGGGTCAGCTCGGCGGTCAGGTCCGGGACGAGGCGGGGGTTGTGGGCGTGCACGGGCTGACCGGCCGCGTCGAGGAGCACGGCCCAGCCGTCGATCCACTGGCCGAGCCGGCGCACCACCGCGCCGACGCCGGACCGGACGGCGGCTCTGGTGAGGGCGCGCTGGGCTTCGCTGGTCCTGGTCAGCGCCGCGTACTCGTCGGCGGCGAGCGCCTTCGACACGGCCTTGCTGATCGCGATGAACGGCACCTCGCGCGGCACCTCGACCAGCCCCAGTCCCGCCTCCGCCGCCGCTCGGACCAGCGCGGGCGGCACGACGTCGTGCCCCACGCCGGTGCCGAAGCCGAGCCCGACGACTCCCGCGCGCACGAGCCGTTCGACGTAGCCGTCGCGCAGGGCGTTGAGGCCCGTCGTGAGCAGCAGCTCGCCACCCTCCAGGAACGGCGTGGGGTCGGCGAGCTCCGTGCCGTGCACCCACCCGACCGGCTTCGACAGGTCCCCCGCCAGCACCGGCAACGCCAGCTTCCCCGCCAACTCCCGCACCGTGATGGGCATGTGCCAATTTGTACAACCTCTGTCGCGAAGAACGCCATTTCAGACACTGCGCAGGCTGCTGACCAGGGCCATGCTGAGCACATGACCCGACTGCGAACCGCGATCCCCGGTCCCAAGTCCCTGGAGCTCCAGGCGCGGCGCGGGAACGCCGTCGCCGCCGGGGTCGGCTCGACGCTGCCCGCCTACGTCGACTCCGCCGACGACGGCCTGCTGATCGACGTCGACGGCAACCAGCTGATCGACCTCGGTTCCGGCATCGCCGTGACGAACGCCGGCAACCCCGCACCCGCCGTGGCCGAGGCCGTGCACGCGCAGATCGACAGGTTCAGCCACACCTGCTTCATGATCACGCCGTACGAGAGCTACCTCCAGGTCTGCGAGGAGCTGAACGACCTGACGCCGGGCGACCACGAGAAGCGGTCGGTGCTGTTCAACTCCGGCGCCGAAGCCGTCGAGAACGCGGTCAAGATCGCCCGGCACGTCACCGGCAGGCAGGCCGTCGTGGTGTTCGACCACGGCTACCACGGCCGCACGAACCTCACGATGGCGCTGACCGCCAAGAACATGCCGTACAAGCACAGGTTCGGCCCGTTCGCGCCCGAGGTCTACCGCGTGCCGGGGTCCTACCCGCTGCACGACGGCCTGACCGGCCCCGAAGCGGCGGCCAGGGCGATCGCCGCCGTCGAGAAGCAGGTGGGCGCGGACAACACCGCCGCCGTCGTGATCGAGCCGATCCAGGGCGAGGGCGGGTTCGTCGAGCCCGCCGAGGGCTTCCTGCCGGCGCTCGCGCGGTGGTGCCGGGAACGCGGCGTGCTGTTCGTCGCCGACGAGATCCAGACAGGCTTCTGCCGCACCGGTTCGTGGTTCGCGCTCGACCACGAGGGCGTCGTGCCGGACCTGATCACCACGGCCAAGGGCATCGCGGGCGGGCTGCCGCTCGCCGCCGTCACGGGCCGCGCCGAGATCATGGACGCCGTGCACGTCGGCGGCCTCGGCGGCACCTACGGCGGCAACCCGGTGGCGTGCGCGGCGGCCCTGGGCGCCATCCGCACGATGCGCGAGCGCGACCTCAACGCCGCCGCACGCCGGATCGAGGAGACGGTGCTGGGCCGGCTCAGGGCGATCGCGGAGAAGACCGACGTCATCGCGGACATCCGCGGCCGTGGCGCGATGCTCGCCATCGAGTTCACCGAACGCACGCCCGACGTCGCCACGCGCGTCGCGAAGGCGTGCCACGAACAGGGTGTCGTCGTGCTGACGTGCGGCACCTACGGCAACGTGATCCGCTTGCTGCCCCCGCTGGTCATTCCGAACGACCTGCTCGCCGAAGGACTCGACGTGCTCGAAGGAGCTCTGCTCGCATGACCGACTTCCACACCCCCGAAGACGTCGAGAACGCCGTCGCGCAGGCGCACGCCGTCGCTGCCGAACTGGCCGCTCTCCCCGCGCACCGCCGTGCGTCCGCTTTGGACCACGTGTCGCGGCGCCTGGCCGAGCGCGCCGAGGAGTTCGCGCAGGCCATCAACGACGACTCGGGCAAGCCGCTGAAGTGGGCGCGCGTCGAGGTGACCCGCGCTGTCTCCACGTTCCGCTGGGCGGCGGAGGAGGCCCGCCGGTTCTCCGGTGAGCTGCAGCGCCTCGACACCGACCCGTCCGCCGAGGGCCGCCTCGCGCTGGTCCGCCGGGTGCCGCGCGGTCCCGTGCTGGGCATCGCGCCGTTCAACTTCCCGCTGAACCTGGTGGCGCACAAGGTGGCGCCCGCGCTGGCCGTCGGCGCGCCGATCGTGCTGAAGCCCGCGCCCGCCACGCCGAAGGTCGCGTTCCTGCTCGGCGACCTGCTGGCCGAGACCGACCTGCCGCGCGGCGCCTTCGCGGTCCTGCACCTGTCCAATGAGGACACGGCCGCGCTGGTCGAGGACCCGCGCCTGCCGGTGGTCTCCTTCACCGGGTCCGGCCCGGTCGGCTGGGGCATCAAGGAACGCGTGCCGCGCAAGCACGTCACGCTGGAACTGGGCGGCAACGCGGCCGCGATCGTCGCCCCCGACTGGCAGGACGTCGAGTTCGCGGCGCAGCGCATCGCCACGTTCGCGATGTACCAGGCCGGCCAGTCGTGCATCTCGGTGCAGCGCGTCTACGTGCACACCGACGTGTACGACGAGATCTCGGAAGCCGTCGTGCAGCACGTGAACAAGCTCGACGTGGCGGGCGACGTCGGTCCGTTGATCAACGACGCCGCGGCCGACCGCGTCGAGTCCTGGGTGCGCGAAGCCGGCGCAACGGTCCTGACGGGAGGAACCCGCGAGGGCCGCACGTATGCACCCACCGTGCTGACCGACGTGCCGGAGGACTCGAAGGTCAACGCCGAGGAGGTGTTCGGCCCGGTCGTGACGCTCACGCGGGTGGACAGCGTCGAGGAGGCGTTCGACCGCGTCAACGCGTCCCGGTACGGCCTGCAGGCGGGTCTGTTCACCACGGACGTGCGGCTGGCTTTCCGCGCGGCGCAACGGCTCCAGGTCGGCGGCGTGATCGTCGGCGACGTGCCGAGCTACCGCGCGGACCAGATGCCGTACGGCGGCGTGAAGGAGTCCGGCATCGGCCGGGAGGGCCTGCGGGCGGCGATGGACGACCTCACCGAGCAGCGCGTCCTGGTGCTGACCGGCCTGGAGCTGTGACCGGCAGGCGTCCGGCGAACGGGGCGTTCTTGACGTTCACTGCGATGATTTGCCGGTGGCCGTCACGATCAGGGATGTCGCGCTCCAGGCTCAGGTCTCCGTTTCGACGGTCTCGCGCGCGCTGAGCGCGCCGGGTCTCGTCAAGGAGGCCACCCGGCAACGGGTCCTGGACGTCGTCGCCGGGCTCGGCTACCAGCCGAACCGGGCGGCGCGGAGCCTGATCACCGGCCGCACCGGGAACCTCGGCATCGTGGTGCCCGACCTGCTCAACCCGTTCTTCCCCTCGGTCCTGCGGGGCGTGCAGACGAAGGCGGGCGAGGCGGGCACCTCGGTGTTCTTCTGCGACAGCAGGGAGGACCCGGACACCGAGGCCGAGCTCGTGCGGACGATGGCGGCGCAGGTCGACGGCGTGGTGCTGTGCGCGTCGCTGCTGTCCGACGACACGATCGCCGAACTGGCGGCGGCGACCCCGCTGGTGCTGATCAACCGCATCGTGCCGGGCGTCTCGTCGGTGCTGATGGACAGCGCGTCCGGCATGGACCAGGTGGTCGCGCACCTCGAGTCGCTGGGCCACGAGGACTACGCCTACCTCGGTGGCCCCGCCGCGGCGTGGTCGAACAACCGCAGGATCCAGGGCCTCGCCGGCCGTGCCCGGCTGCTCGGCTCGTTCGAGCCGAACTTCAACGGGGGCCACGCGGCCGCGGAGCGGGCGCTCGGCACCGGTGCGACGGCGTTCCTCTGCTACAACGACCTGATGGCACTCGGTGTGCTCGCCTACCTCGCCGCGCACGACGTGAAGGTGCCGGAGCAGATCAGCGTGACGGGCTTCGACGACATCCTCTACGCGACGATGTGCTCTCCCGCGCTGACGACGGTCCACATGCCGACCGAGGCCGCCGGCGAGGTCGCCGTCGACCTCCTCGCGTCCCTGCTCGCCGGTGGACCGGCCGAGCACCGGGAGCTCCCGACGACGCTCGTGGTCCGCGCGAGCACGATCAAGCGTCCGGGGACGGTCTGACACCCCGGCACGAAAACCGAGAAGCTCTGGACGCATTCCTCGGCGACGAACGAACAACTGTTCCGCTGGCTCACTCGGGCCGAGGGAGTCGCTTCGGGGTGACTCCCTCACGCAGCCGATGGGTGACGTCTAGTCGTAACCGCGAACGTGCCCGTCCTCGTCGGCGAGAATTTCGTAGCCGTCCATGCCCAGCTCCTTCCGTTGGCGTCTGACCTCATAAACCGTAGAGCCTCGGACGCGTCCTGTGGAGTGAATTTGCATCGCAACCGGGGTAGCCGCCGATAACCCAGAGGAGTCGCGGTAACGGCTCTCTCTCGATTCCGAAGTGTAAAGACGCCGCAAGAACGGGCGCATCACCCGCGCGTGACAAAGGCGTTTCGAAGGCGACCCGGAAATCGATTCAGTGATCGTGAAAGTCCTGGAAGACCGGTGTGGAAAAACGCGCAGTTACGACACGGCGAACAGTCAGCGCGAACCGGCTGTCTCCGTGACCGCCCGCAGCGCCGCCACCACGGCCGAGAACGGTGGCAGGAACGGCTTCGTGGCCGGCATCTCACCGAGCCACCGCACCCCGCCCCCGTCGATCCGCGAGGGCGGCAACGGCACGAGGGTGCCCAGCCGGTGCGTCAGCGCGCCGCGCGCCCGCAACCGGATCAGGTTCACCTGCGAGGCCTCGTCGGCGGACTCGGTGAGGATGAGCCACCGCCCAGGAGCGCCCGCGACCGAGGGCAGCACCAGCACCGGCCCGGCCAGCATCCGCACGGACAGGTAGTGCTGCACCTCCCCGGCGATCCCCGCGGCCATCTCCACGGCGGACACCCCGTGATCGGTGGTCAGCAGCAGCCGGTTCTCCGACCGCAGCACCAGCCACCCCCAGTCCGAGCAACGCTCGAGCGCACCGGCGAAAGTGTCGAGCTGCGGCAGAACTCCGGACGGCAGTGCTCCTCTAGGCGAGTTCATCGATCTCACCCTCACTTGGTTGGAGGCGGTGTAACTCCGATCACACGATTTGACTCTCCGCCGCCATGAACTCACTATCGGCCCGCCATCGGCACACTTGAACGGGGCTGGAGAGCGTGACTCACCTGCGGGAACGGCATGTCACCATGATCGCGCTGGGAGGCGTGATCGGAGCGGGCCTCTTCGTCGGGACGGGCGCCGGGATAGCGCTCGCCGGACCGGCCGTGCTCATCTCGTTCGGACTCGCCGGAATTCTGGCGCTGCTCGTCCTGCGCATGCTCGCGGAAATGGCGGCCGAGCACCCGAGCGGCGGCGCGTTCTCCGTGCACGCCGAAAAGGCGATCGGGCCGTGGGCCGGTTTCACGGTCGGCTGGACCTATTGGGCGGCCGTCGGTGTCGTGCTCGCGGTCGAGGCGACCGGCGCGGCCAAGATCGCGTCCGGCTGGGTGCCCGCGGTGCCGCAGTGGGCCTGGGTGCTGATCTTCATGAGCGCGCTCACCGCGGTGAACCTCGTGGGCGTCCGCAACTTCGGCGAGTTCGAGTTCTGGTTCGCTGGCCTCAAGGTCGCCGCGATCGTCCTCTTCCTCGCGCTGGGAGCGGCGGCCATCGCGGGCCTGCTCCCCGGTGTCGACTCGCCCGGAACGCGGAACCTGAGCGATTTCCTGCCCCACGGCTGGGGCGGCGTCATCGCCGGGTTCATGGCGGTGGTGTTCGCGTTCGGCGGCCTGGAGGTCGTCACGATCGCGGCCGCCGACGCCGAGAACCCCCAGCACGCCGTCAGGAAGGCCGTCCGGACGTCCATGACCCGGCTGCTGGTGTTCTACCTCGGCTCGATGGCCGTGGTCGTGACGCTCCTGCCGTGGAACGACTCCGAGGTCGGCGCCAGCCCGTACGTCGCCGTGCTGAACCGGATCGGGATCCCGGCGGCCGGGCAGATCATGAACGTCGTCATCTTCGTGGCCCTGCTGAGCGCGATCAACGCCACGCTCTACGGCGCCGCGCGCATGCTCAGCTCACTGGCCGAACGCGGCGAAGCCCCGAAAGCCCTGCTGGTCAAGAAGAACGGCGTGCCGCGCAACGCGGTGCTGGCCTCCACGGCGTTCGGGTTCTTCTCCGTGCTCCTCAACTACCTGTGGCCGGACACCGTTTTCCTGCTGCTGCTCAACGCGGTCGGCTCGGCGCTGCTGGTCGTCTGGGCGTTCATCGCGATCTCGCAGATCCGCCTGCGCCGCACGATGGAGAACCCGGCGGTCCCCATGTGGGGCTATCCGCACCTCTCCTGGCTGGCGCTGGCCGGGATCGCCGGCGTCATCGTGCTGATGCTGAGCGACGAGCAGGCCCGCGGGCAGATCCTGTCCACGGGCGTGCTCGTGGCCGTGGTCGCGGCGGTGGCGCTCAGCAGGTCGGCACTGCGCCGGCGCCGGGGCGACCGGACGCTCAGCCGGTGACGTTCTTCAACCGGTAGGGCTTGTACTTGGTGTTCTGCAGGCCGTACGTGAGCACGCGGTGGTCGGTGCCGTGGCCGCCGCGCTGCTCGTAGGCCATGTACTGCGACCTGTCGGCCTTCGTCCACTTCTCGAAGATCACGACGTGGCGGAAGTCGTCGCCCGGTTCGTCGACCGGGTCGATGAGCAGATCACCGGGTTTGAGATCGGCGATCTTGATCGGAGTCGTGTACTTGGCGGTGGCGAGAGCGACGGTGTTCGGCCCGCCCTTGGGATCGGTGTTCCCCAGATTCGCGGCCATCGAGACAAAGCCCGAACAATCTTGCCGGTACCCGTCCTTCCAGTACTCGGACATGCTGTACGGCACCTGCTTGCCGTTGTTCGCGGTCAGCCACGTGGCCGCCCGCTTCAGCATCTCACCCCTGCTGATCTGCGCTTCCGGTGCCGCGTACGTCGTGGGCGCACCGACGAGGACGAGCGCCAGGAACGCGGTGATCACCGCTGAAACGAATTTCACCATTTCCCCCTGCGTCGAGAGGAGCGAATCTCGTGGCTCCACCCGAACACGGGGCGCGACAGGAGGTCAAGATCATCTGTGGAAATGCCGGCGAATTCAAACTACAGTGGTAACTCGACCGAGCGAATTCGCCGCGATCAGGCCGATCGGCTTTGCGGGGTCAGCAGTTCGTTGATGGAATCGAGCGAGATCCCGAGCGCTCCGGCGAGGGCGGCGATGGTGAAGAAGGACGGCGTGGGGGCACGTCCCGTCTCGATCTTGCGCACGGTCTCGGCGGACAGTCCGGCGCGGGCCGCGATCTCGACCATGCTCTCCTCGCCGCGGGCGTCCCGCAGCAACTGACCGAGCCGCCTGCCGCGCTCCCGTTCCAGCGACGTCAGTGGGATGCGCACCATGCCTGCGGATTCTACGCGAAACAGGCTCGCGAAGTGGCGTGGAAAAAGTCCGTTGCGAGGTCCGCCGAGCCCGACGTAGGTTCGTTGTACACATGAGAGGAGGTGGTCCCAAGTTGTACAGCAACAGGACTCGTGAGGTGGCTGTCCGATAGGACCGCCTTTGGTGACGCCTAGTCGTAATCCCAGGCAGCCACCCGACCCCCGGACTTCGAGCGCTGGTCCCGCTCGGCCTGCTCGCGCAGGAGTCGTCCGGGGGTTGTCCCGTTTCAGGACTTCCGCACGGCCCGCAGATCCGCGACGAACGCGTCGAACGCCTCGGTGAAGTTCTCCGCGCGCACGACCGACGACGGGTGCACCGTCACCCCGACCTTCAGCCCGTCGTGGTCCAGCACCTCACCGCGGTGCTCGGTCAGCTTGAACGACGGCCCCAGCACCGCCTTGGCCGCCACGGCCCCCAGCACGATCACGAGCCGGGGCTCAACCACCCGGATCTCCTCGCGCAGCCAGGGGAAGCAGGCCACGACCTCGCTGCGCCGGGGCTGCTGGTGGATCCGGCGCTTCCCCCGTTCGATGAACCGGAAGTGCTTCACCGCGTTCGTCAGGTACGCCTTCGACCGTTCGATGCCCGCGGCCTCGAACGCCTTGTTCAGCAGCCGCCCCGCGGGTCCGACGAACACGTGCCCCTCGGTGTCCTCGCGGTCACCCGGGCACTCCCCGACCACCATCAGGCGGGCCGGCACCGGTCCCTCGCCGAACACGGTCTGCGTCGCGTCCCGGTAGAGCTCGCAGCCGCGGCATCCCGCCGACGCCGAACGCAAAGCCGCCCAGTCCGCCCCGTCGGGGACGTACTGGGCGGCATCCGCGGTCTTGCCGGGACTCCTACTTGTCCGAGCGGAAGGCATCCTTGACCTTCTCGCCGGCCTGCTTGATGTCGGCCTTGGCGCGCTCCGCGCGGCCCTCGGCCTGCCACTGCTCGTTGTCGGTGGCGTCGCCGACGGCTTCCTTCGCGCGACCCTTGAGTTCTTCGGCCTTGTTCTCGAACTTCTCATCGGCACCCATGGAACTCGGTTACCCGGCGAGCACCGTCCGAAACAGTTGATAAGGTGATCACTCGCGGTTGAGAACCCAGCCGCAAGCCGATGTGACGGCTTGCCCTGGGTGTGCCCGCCCTTCGCAATGCAGCTCCAGAGCACCGTCGTCACACCGGCATGCCGCTGTGACATGACGACGCGAAAGGAGCCGGCGGTGTCGTCCGCGAGAATCACCGCCCTCGAGGCCGAGGTGGCAGGGCTGCGCAAAGCTCTGGTGTCCCGGACTGTCATCGGGCAGGCCACAGGCCTGATCGCCGCACGCAAACCCTGCACACCCCAGCAGGCTTTCCAGCTGCTGGTGCACATCTCCCAGCACCACAACATCAAGCTGCACGTCGCCGCGGACCGGCTGGTCACGGCGTTCGTGCACGCGCACCTGGGACGGCCCGTCGACCTGGCTGACCAGATGCTGTGGGATCACGTCGACGCGACGACCGCGAACGAGTCCGGCGGGAGCGACGACGGGTTCGCCGAGGAGGCGAGCAGCACTTCTCCGTGAGGCAGCGGGACGGGGGTCGTGCCGAGGTTGACGACCACGCGGATCGCTCCGCGGTGCAACACGAAGCACTCCCCGTCCTGCTTCACCACGAACCTGTCCAGTCGCGGGTCGGCCAGCTCCGGGCGGGAGCGGCGCAACGCGATCAGGGCTTTGTAGGTCTCCAGGACCTCGGCGTGGTCACCTTCCCCCGCCTCGTCCCAGCGCAGGCGCGAGTTCTCGACCGTCTGAGGCGACATCGGGTCCGGAACGTCGGATTCGCCCCATCCGTGCCGGGAGAACTCACGCCGGCGGCCGGTCCGGACGGCCTCCGCGAGCTGCGGGTCCGGGAACGACGCGAAGAACTGCCACGGGGTGGACGCCGCCCACTCCTCCCCCATGAAGATCATGGGCGTGTACGGCGAGGTCAGCACGATCGCCGCGGCGCACAGCAACCTCCCCTTCGACACGGACGCGGGCAACCGGTCGCCCGTGGCGCGGTTGCCGACCTGGTCGTGGTTCTGCGTGTACGCGAGGAACCGGTAGCCAGGGATCAGCGCGGTGTCGACCGGCTTGCCGTGGTGCTTCTCACGGAACGAGGACCAGGTGCCGGCGTGGAAGAACACCTTCTCCAGCGTGTTCTTCACCGCTCCGGGCGCCGCGAAGTCCTCGTAGTAGCCGAAGGTCTCGCCGGTCAGCGCGACGTGCAGGCAGTGGTGCAGGTCGTCCGACCACTGCGCGTGCAGGCCGTAGCCGCCGGCTTCGCGCGCCGTCACCAGCCTGGCGTCGTTCAGGTCGGACTCGGCGATCAACGTGAGCGGACGGCCGACGGACGCCGACAGCGCGTCCACCTCGACGGCCATCTCCTCGAGGACGTGGGTCGCCCGCTGGTCCGCCAGCGCGTGCACGGCGTCGAGCCGCAACCCGTCGACGTGGAAGTCCCGCAGCCACTGCAGCGCGTTGTCGATGACGTACCGGCGCACCTCGTCGGAGCCCGGCCCGTCCAGGTTCAGCCCGGGGCCCCAGTCGTTGCGCCCGGCGAAGTACGGCCCGAACCTGTCGAGGTACGCGCCGGACGGCCCGAGGTGGTTGTAGACGACGTCCAGCAGCACGGCCAGGCCACGGGCGTGGCACGCGTCCACGAACCGCTTGAAGCCGTCCGGCCCGCCGTAGGGCTCGTGGACCGCGCCCCACAGCACGCCGTCATAACCCCAGCCCTCGACGCCGTCGAAGCTGTTGACCGGCATGACCTCGACGAACGAGATGCCGAGGTCCACCAGGTGGTCGAGCTTGCCGATCGCGGCGTCGAACGTGCCCTCCGGCGTGAACGTGCCGATGTGCAGCTCGTAGATCACGCCGCCCGGCAGCGCCCGGCCGGTCCAGGCGCTGTCGGTCCACGCGAAGTCGTGGGCGTACACCCGCGAAGGCTCGTGCACCCCGCCCGGCTGCCACAGCGACCGCGGATCCGGGTACGCCTGGCCCTCGATGACGAACGCGTAGTCCGCACCGGCCGGCGATTCCACATCGGAGAACCACCAGTCGCCGTCGCGCTTCATCTCGTGGTCGAAGCCGTCGACGCGCACGTGCACCGACTCGGGCGTCGGCGCCCAGACGGAGAAGCTCACTGATCCCCCTGCACCAGCAGCGCTACCGGATAGGTGTCGAGCAAGGACGCCAGGTCCTCCGTCACCGGGCGCCCGGTGAGGACGTCCGTCCACTTCGCACCCGGCAGTGGCAGAACCGTGTCCTGCCAGCCCTTCTGCTCCAGGCCGACCGGCAGCCGCGTCGCGACCGTGATCACCCCGGACCGTTCGAACGCCAGCACGTGCTCGGCGGCCGGGCCTTCGGCGTGCAGCGGCCGGTAGCCGTGCAGGCCGCGCTTGCGCACGTGCAAGGCCTTCTGCACCACGAGGAGCTTGGCCGCGCCGGAGTCGTCGACCTCCGGCAGCCAGCCGGACTCGATGCGCGCCAACAGGTCCCGGCGCACGTCGTAGTCGACGGGCCGGCGGTTGTCCGGGTCGACCAGTGAGAAGTCCCACAGCTCGGTGCCCTGGTACACGTCCGGCACGCCCGGCGCGGTGAGCTGGACCAGCTTCTGCCCCAGCGAGTTCGACCAGCCGGGCACCTTGAGCCGTTCGGCGAACGCGGCGACCTCGGGCTCGTTCAGCGCCTTGGCGGGCCACGCGGCCACCTCGGCGTCGAACTCGGCGTTCCGGTCGACCCACGAGGTCTTGATCTTCGCCTCGCGCGACGCCTTCTCCAGGTACTGGCCCAGCCGCTCCTCGGTGAGCGGCCACGCGCCGACGACCGACTGCCACGCCAGGCGGTTCAGCGTCGGTTCGGAGATGCCGTGCTTCTCGGTCATCTCGGCCTCGAAGGCCAGGTAGGCGTCCGGGATCTCCGCCAGCACGGCGAGCCGTGCCCGCACGTCCTCGGAGCGTTTCGTGTCGTGCGTCGACAGCGCTGTCATCGCGTTCGGCTCCGCGGCCTCACGCCGGGCCGCGCGCTGGTGGAACTCGCCGACGGGCAGGCCGAACCTGTCCGGTGAGCCACCGACCTCGTTGAGCGCCACGAAGTTCGTGTACCGGTAGAACGCGGTGTCCTCGGTGCCCTTCGCGACGACCATGCCGGACGTCTGCTGGATCCTGGTCGCCAGCTCGCCGTGCGGATCGGCGCGGACCTGCTCGTCCAGCGCGCGCACCGCGGGCGACCTGCTCAGCCTGACCGCGGTCTCCCAGTACCGCAGGCCCTCCGGGAGGTACGACCGGTACACCGGGAAGTTGACCATCACCTCGGCGACGGCCCGGCACGCCTCCTCGAACTCCACCCCTTCGACGAGGCGCGCGATCCGGCGCACCTCCGCCACCAGGATCGAGTCCGAGACCTGCTGCCGCGAGGCGTGCTCGACCGCGTGGAAGTCGCCGGCGTAGGCGTCCGTGGGCGCGATGAACACGCCGCAGATCTCGCGCAGCGCGTCGTAGCCCGTGGTGCCGTCGACCGGCCAGCTCTGCGGCAGCGACTCGTCCGGCCCGAGGATCTTCTCCACGACCAGCCAGCCGTCGAAGTGCTCCCGCAGCCGCCGGAAGTAGCCGCCGGGATCGGCGAGCCCGTCCGGGTGGTCGATGCGCAGCCCCGTGACACCCCACGACAGCACCGCCCGGTGCGTCGCCTCGAACACCTCGGGGTCCTCGACCCGCACCGCCGCGAGCTCGGTGATGTCGAAGAACCTGCGGTAGTTCAGCTCGGTGTTCCCGCGCCGCCAGTTGGCTTTCAGGTAGTGCTCGTGGACCTCGTCGGGGGCGTCCTCGGCGAGGACGGGCAGCAGCACCTTGCCCGACGACCAGTCGATGTCGAAGTACCGCGCGTACTTCGAGGCCTGGCCGTGCGCGAGCACGTCCTCCCACCACGGGTTCGGCACGACCATGTGGTTCGGCACGATGTCGACGACCAGGCCGAGGTCCAGCGCCTTCAGCCGGTCCTGGAGCTCGACCCGCCCGGCGTCGCCGCCCAGTTCGGGTCGCGCGAGGGTCGGGTCGGTGACGTCGTAGCCGTGCGTCGAGCCCTCCCGCGCGTCGAGCATCGGCGACCCGTACAGCGCGCCGACTCCCAGGCGGGCCAGGTAGTCCGCGATGCCGGCGGCGTCGGCGAAGGTGAACGACGGGGTGAACTGGACGCGGTAGGTCGAGGACGGCGCGCCCATCAGCCCACCCGCTGCAGCACGACGAGCGACCGCGCGGTGAGCGACAGCTGCCCGGACGCGGCGATCGGCTTCTCGTTGCCGCCGACCTCGCCGGTCGTGGTGTCCACGACGACCTTCCACTCAGGACCGTACTCGGTGTCGGGCAACGTGATCTGGATGTCCTCGTGGTGCGCGTTGAACGCCATCAGGAACGAGTCGTCGACGACCCGCATGCCGCGCAGGTCGAGGTCGGGAATGCCCTCGCCGTTGAGGAAGACGACGATGCACTTGCCGAAGTCGTCCTCCCAGTTCTGCTCGGTCATCTCCTCGCCCGCCGGCGTGAACCACGCGATGTCGCGCAGCTCCTCGCCCTTGCGGATCGGCCGGCCGGCGAAGAACCGGCGGCGCCGGAAGACCGGGTGCGCCTTGCGGAACGCGGCGAGCGCCGAGGTGAACTCGGCCAGCTCGGCGTTGGACTCCAGCAGCGACCAGTCGACCCACGAGACTTCGTTGTCCTGGCAGTAGGCGTTGTTGTTGCCGTTCTGCGTGCGGCCGAACTCGTCGCCGTTCACGATCATCGGCACGCCCTGCGACAGCAGCATCGTCGCCATCAGGTTGCGGCGCTGCCGCCGCCGCAGCGCGAGGATCTCCTCGTCGTCCGTCGGCCCCTCGACACCGCAGTTCCAGGACCGGTTGTGGCTCTCGCCGTCCTGGTTGTCCTCGCCGTTGGCCTCGTTGTGCTTCTCGTTGTACGACACCAGGTCGTTCAGCGTGAAGCCGTCGTGCGCCGTCACGAAGTTGATCGACGCGTACGGGCGGCGGCCGTCGTCCTGGTAGAGGTCGCTGCTGCCGGTGATGCGCGACGCGAACTCGCCGAGCGTCGCGGGCTCACCGCGCCAGAAGTCGCGCACCGTGTCGCGGTACTTGCCGTTCCACTCCGTCCACAGCGGAGGGAAGTTGCCGACCTGGTAGCCACCGGGCCCGACGTCCCACGGCTCGGCGATCAGCTTGACCTGCGACACCACCGGGTCCTGCTGCACGACCTCGAAGAACGTCGCCAGGCGGTCCACGTCGTAGAACTCGCGGGCCAGCGTCGCCGCGAGGTCGAACCGGAAACCGTCGACGTGCATCTCGGTGACCCAGTACCGCAGCGAGTCCATGATCAGCTGCAGGGTGTGCGGCGAGCGCACGTTCAGCGAGTTCCCGGTGCCCGTGTAGTCCGTGTAGTACTTCGGGTCGTCGTCCTCGAGCCGGTAGTACGACTCGTTGTCGATACCGCGCATGGACAGCGTCGGCCCGAGGTGGTTGCCCTCCGCCGTGTGGTTGTAGACGACGTCGAGGATGACCTCGATGCCCGCCTGGTGCAGGGCCCGGACCATGCCCTTGAACTCCTGCACCTGGTTGAGCGGCATCGCCGCGTAGCCGTCGTGCGGCGCGAAGAACCCGATCGTGTTGTAGCCCCAGTAGTTGCTGAGCCTGCGCTCCTCCAGCGTGTGGTCGCTGATGAACTGGTGCACCGGCATCAGCTCGACCGCCGTGATGCCCGTCTTCACGAGGTGGTCGATCATCACCGGGTGCGCGAGGCCCGCGTACGTGCCCCGCAGGCGCGGCGGGATCTCCGGGTGGTCGATCGTGAGACCGCGGACGTGCGTCTCGTAGATGACGCTCTCGTTGTACGGAGTCTTCGGCAGCCTGTCGTTCGTCCAGTCGAAGAACGGGTTCACGACCACGGACTTCGACACGTAGGGCGCCGAGTCGTCGTCGTTGCGCTCGTCCGGCGACCCGAACTTGTAGCCGTACAGCGCCTCGTTCCACGTCAGGCCGTTGGAGATGGCCTTCGCGTACGGGTCGATCAGCAGCTTGTTGGGGTTGCAGCGCAGGCCTCGCGCCGGGTCGTACGGGCCGTGCACGCGATATCCGTAGCGCTGTCCGGGGCCTACGCCGAGCAGGTAGCCGTGGTGGACGAAACCGTCCACCTCCGGCAGCCTCACGCGTGTCTCCGTGCCGTCCTCGTCGAAGAGGCAGAGCTCCACGTACTCCGCGACTTCGGAGAACAGGGCGAAATTGGTGCCCACGCCGTCGTAGCCGGCGCCAAGCGGGTAGGACCTACCGGGCCAGGGTCGCACAATGCTCCTCGTCACAAGAAACTAGCTGCTGACAGACCATATCCGTGCGGCAACGGCGTGGCATCACGTCGTTGCCGCACGGCAGGTCGGGTTTTCGTGTGGACCGGTCACCCGGTGCGGATCGACGTTCAAGGCCACCAGCCCACGTGCAGCGGGTCTTCCGGTCGGCGCCACGTCTGGCCGGACCGCCGGGGCTCGGGGCGCGTCAGCTCGGCTTTCAGCGCACCACGATCCGGGCAGGTCTTGGACGACGGGAACCAGCGGTCTGCCACGACCAGACAACTACCCCGCCGGGACGTTTTGTACTCCTGCCGCCGGAACTCCGCGATCGGGACCGCGCGGGAGCCGCGGCGCGGCGCCGAAGCGCGCGCGGACCTCGCGGCACCGCGGTGCGCGGGCTCTGCCCGCGCCTGTGCCGGGTCCGTTGCGCACCGGTAGGCCTGGTGGACGATCACACCTGAACCCTACGAGCGGGCACCGACGATTTCCGGCCCGCTGCAGCAAGGTTCTCACGAGAGTGGGAGCGGCTTTATTCGATCGTGTGATCGTCACCCGTCGGCGACTACCGGACGCAGTCACACTCCTTCGTGCGCCAGCACCAGCTGGCCGCGGGCGGCGGTCAGCAACGTGCGGGCTTCCTGGATCTCCACGTACTTCAGGTGTTCACACGCGGCCTGCGCGCACGCCAGCGCGTACTGCAGGGCGGTGTTGTCGTCCACGGGACCTGCGTCCCGCAGCGCGTCACGCAGGGATTCCTCCGCGCGCCGTGCCCCGACGACCGGGTCGCCGAGCGCAGTGGGCCTCACCGAAGCGAGGACCTGCTCGACGGCCAGTTCAAGCACGCCGGTCGATGTCCGCGTGCCCACGGCTGAGCTCATCTGGTACGCCACCTCCAAGAACGTTCGTCTTCCGCCGTCCGGTGACGGCCTTACAGTACTCCTCAGGTCTACGACCTGCAGTTACGCAAAAGTTTCATCTTCCGCGGCTGCGGAGCGGACGGGTGATCTCGCGGACGAGCGGGAAGAACTCGTCCAGCTCCACCGGCAGGGGGATTCTCCAGTTCGGGTGCTCGTCGATCGTGCCCGGCACGTTCGGCTGCCGGGTTTCCCGCAGAGCGTCCTGAGGTGAGGTCAGGACCAACGCGCAGGGTGCCTGCGCGAGCAGTTCGTGGGCGCCCTCGACCCTGTCCGCGGGCTTGACGCCCTCCTGGCGCATCAGCTCGTCGAAGTCGGGGCCGTCCGGTCCGGCGAAGAACGTCGCCGCGGTCGGCAGGTCGTGCGTCGAGATGCTGGCCATCTGGTTCGGGTTCCACTGCGACGGCGGGATCAGCGGGTGGCCCTCGGCGTAGTAGTCGCGCTGGAAGTAGAGGACGGCGCTGGTCAGCATGCCGTTCTCCTGCAACGTCTTCGTGACGATCGGCTCGACCGTGCCGAGGTCCTCGCCGACCACGACCGCGCCCGCCCGGTACGCCTCCAGCGCGAGCACGCCCAGCATGGCGTCCGCGTCGTAGTAGACGTACGTGCCGCGCGACGGCGGCTCGCCCGGCGGGATCCACCAGAGCCGCCACAGGCCGGCGACGTGGTCGATGCGGATGCCGTCCGCGTGCTGCAGGACGCTGCGCAGCACCTGCCGGAACGGCCGGTAGCCGGTCTCAGCGAGCCTGTCCGGGCGCCACGGCGGCAGGCCCCAGCCCTGGCCGTCCGCGCTGAACGCGTCGGGCGGCGCGCCGACCGTGACGTCGATGGCGAACACGTCGGGATCGGCGAACGTGTCCGCGCCACCGGGGTCGACGCCCACCGGCAGGTCGTGGATGACGCCGACGGCCATGCCTGCCTCGTGCGCGGCGAGCCGGACGTCCTGGAGCTGGCGGGTGCAGAGGTGCTGGAGCCAGGCGTAGAACGCGACCCGTTCCGCCGGTGGGTCCTCGCGGTCCTCCGGCCACGCGCGCCAGTCCTTGCCGTGGACCTCGGCGAGCGCGCAGTAGGTCGCGAACTTCTCCAGCTCGGCGTCCACCTCGACCTCGCCGCCGGGGAAGAGCAGTTCGAGTGCCTGCTTCTTCGCCTCCCACACGGCGTCGTAGTCGATCAGGTCCTCGTTCGCGGGCTTGAGGTCGCGGATGAGCTGCCGGGTGCGCGGGCAGGCCTGCAGGAACTCGGCCGTGTCGGTGACGCGCAGGTACAGCGGGTTCGCGAACCGGCGGGTCGTCGGCGAGTACGGCGAGCGCTCGACCGGGTGCGTGGGGCTCGGGGCCTGCACCGGGTTGACCAGGACGACGCCGGCGTCGAGCTCGAGGGACGACCTGCGGGCGATCGTGGCGAGGTCGGCGAAGTCGCCCATCCCCCACGACTCCTTCGAGCGCGCGGCGTAGAGCTGCAGCATCCAGCCCCAGGTGCGCGGTACCTCCGGCAGGGTCCTCGGCGCGACGGCGAGCGTGACGGTCTGGTCCCCGGTCACCACGCGGTGCCAGCCGAGCGGCACCGAGTCCGGGACGTGCCGTTCGACGGCGAACGAGGTGCCGTCCTCGAGCTCGATGGTCGCGGGACCCCGGAGGTCGTACGTCTCGTACTCGCGGATGACGATCGTCGGCGGGAGCTTCTGCTCGGCCCGGCGCCGCTCGACCTCGGTGAGCTCGCGGGCGACCGAGTCCTCAGTGGACGCGTCGACTCCGAACTGGGCGAGGATCTTGACCACGACGTCACGATCGACCGAGACCTCTTGCTGGTCCGCGTTTTCGTATCGAGTGGCGACGCCCCAGGCGTCCGCCAGCCGCGTCAGCAACTGCTCCACACCTACAAGCTATGTCACAGCTCGGTCAGCATTACCAGAGCAAATGGTCCCTGGTCACCCGATGGGTGCAGGCCGGTCGGGACGCACACGCAGGGGTGCTTTTACTTAGACATCCGATGCTTCGTCCGGAATGGCCACGACCGCCTCGACCTCGACCAGGAAATCGGGCCCGAACAACGCCGCCACCTGGACCAGCGTGCTGGCCGGGTTGTGCACCTCGCCCAGCGCGGGACGCAGGATTTCGTCACGCACGTCGCGGATCGTCTGCACCTCGGACGCGTCCAGCACGAACCAGGTGAACTTCACGACATCCGACCAGTCGGCGCCAAACCTCCGGATGACGTGATGAAGATTGCTCAGCGCCTGCCGCGTCTGCGCCGCCAGGTCGTCCACCCCGACCACGCACCCGGCCGCGTCGACCGCCACCTGGCCGGAGATGAACGCGAGTTTGCCGGTGACCGCCACGGCGTGGGCGTAGCCGGGGGTGGTCGGCAGCGCGGCGAGCTCGGTCAGGCGTTCTCCGGCGGGCATGACCGACACCCTACTCAGGCGGCGGGCCCGCTGGAGTTGCGCACGACCAGCCGCACCTGGTGCTCCGCCGGTTCGATCTCCCCGCCCCTGATCAGCGTGAAGAGGTCGGCGACAGCCCGCTCCCCCTGCGCCTTCGCCGCCCCCTCGACGGCGGTCAGCCCGACGACGCGGGTGAGCTCCTGCCCGTCGAGCGACACGATCGACACCTCGTCCGGCACCGCGCGCCCGTCCCGCTGCATGCGCAGGAAGATCCCCACCGCGGCGGCGCCGTTCGAGCTGATGACCGCCGTCGGCAGCCGTTCGCCGTCGAGCAGCACGTCGACCACCTGCTCGCCGCCGTCGACCGTCGGCGAGCACCAGACCGTCCACTCGGGACGCACGGTGAGCCCGGCGGCGACCAGGATCTCGTCGTACGACTCGTCGACGCCGTCGGCCAGCACCAGGGCCACGTCGCGGTGCCCCAGCCCCTGCAGGTGGGACACGGCGGTCCGCAGCGCGTGGCGGAGGTCGGTGTCGTCGACCGCGACGTGCGGGACCTCCAGCGACTCCAGCGCGACCTGCTCCGCCGGGGACAACGACATCGACAACAGCAGCACACCGTCCACACGGCGCCCGAGTGGCAGCTCGCCGAAGAACTTCGCGCGCGCGTCCGCGTCCCCGAGCACGTAGAGCAGCACGTCGTAGCCGGCCTGCCGCAACGCGCCCTCCGCGCCCGCCAGCACCGGGCTGACCTCGGACGTCAGCACGGCGATCGCGTACCGTCGGCCACCGGCCAAAGAGGAGGCGTCCCGCGCGATCGCGTACTTCATGCGCCGCGCGATCTCGCTCACGTGCTGCCTGGTCGCCTCGGACACGCCCGGTTCGCCCCGCAGCGCACGCGATACGGTCGCAGCGGACACCCCTGCGGCCTTGGCCACGTCGGACATGCTGGTCACGGCCCGAGCGTATTGGAGATCCATGAAGCCCGGCGACCTCGCCCCCGACTTCACACTGCCCGACCAGGACGGCACCGACCGCAAGCTGTCGGCACTGCTCGAGGCCGGCCCGGTCGTGCTGTTCTTCTACCCCGGCGCGATGACCACCGGGTGCACCGCGCAGAGCTGCCACTTCCGCGACCTCGGGAAGGAGTTCGAGGAGGCAGGCGCCCAGCGCGTCGGGATCTCGATGGACGACGTGGCGAAGCAGAAGCAGTTCGCCGAGCTGAACGACTTCGACTACCCGCTGCTCTCCGACACCGGCGGCGACGTCGCGGAGCAGTACGACGTGCGGCGCCGGTTCGGGCCGATCCCGGTCAAGCGGCACACGTTCGTCATCGGCGCCGGCCGCGAGATCATCGAGGTGATCAAGAGCGAGTTCTCCATGAACGCGCACGCGGACAAGGCGCTGGCGGCACTCAGGAGCCGCGCCCAGTAGGCGGTCGGGACCGGCACGGCCGCGGCGACGCGCGCCGTGCCCGGGTTTCCGCAACAACATGCGTCCGAGGGCGGGCCGGACTCCGCCAGCGGCCCACGCGGACAAGGCGCCGGCGGCACTCAGGAGTCGGTGATCGTCAGAACGCCGTACGGCCCGGAAGCCTTGCCCTCGCGGACAGTCACACCGTCGATCGTGTACTTGCCGCGTACCTCGGCACCGTCCGGGCCCGCCACCACCACGAGCATCACGGACTCGGACGTGGGGCCGGCGGGCACCTCGACGGTGCGCGTCCACGGGAGAGTCACGCCCGCCTCGTTGTGGATGGACGCGCCGACGGTCGCGGTGATGTTGAAGGCCTTGCCGGTGCCGGTCACCTCGAACACGACGACCCGTTCCGCCGGTGCGGCAGGCGGTTCGGGCAGCACCACCGGCTCCGGCTCCGGTTCGGTCCGCTGAACGGCGTCGCGCACCGCGTCGACAGCGCCAGGCCCGTACATCACGCCGCCCACGGCCAGCAGCGCGACGAGCAGCAGGAAGATCCACGGCCCCTTCCGCGTCCTGCGCACCTCGTCGTGCAACGGCGGCGCGACGCCGTACTCAGGTGGCTGGTGCTGCGGCAGATGCGACATGAAGACCCCCTGCTGTGGGAGTCGATCTCCCGACTCCCGCCGTTACCCGGGAACTAGGACGCGGCACGGTGCGAAGAGGATCCCTGCCGAGATGATCGGGGATCAGGCGGTCCGCACCGGGCTGGTCCGGGCGAGCCGTTCCACGTGGTCGGCGCTGAGCGCGCCGGCGTCGTGCAGCCGGTACTCCGCCGCCAGCTCGCGGGCCCGCACCCGGAACGTCCCGCCGTGCAGCACCTCGCGCACCGCGGCCTTGATCGCCTTCTCCGACGGCGTCGCCGTGCGCAGGTTCAGTCCGGCGCCGGACCGTTCGACGCGGGCGGCGACCTCGGGCTTGTCCTCCGTCGCGCCCGCCACGACCAGCGGGACGCCCTGGGCGAGCGCGAGTTGCACACCGCCCATCCCGCCGTTGGTGACCATGGCGGACAGCTCCGGCAGCAGCCTGTCGTAGGGCAGGAACGGCGCCGTGAAGACGTTGGCGGGCAGCGGTCCCACGTCGTGCGCGCCGGTGCTGGCGACGACGGTGACGTGGTCGTCCGCGAGTGCGCGGATGACCGGTAGCACCAGCTGGCCCAGGTCCGTGTCCGCGACGGTCCCCTGGGTGACGTGCACGATCGGGCGGCCGGCGGTGATCATGCGGTCCCACCAGTCCGGCAGCGCGGCCTCCGGTGCCGGGTCGACCAGCGCGCCGACGAACCGCACCTGCGGCGGCATGAACGAGCGCGGGTGTTCAAGGCTGGCGATGCCGTTCTGCAGGTGCAGATGCGGTGACACGGCCATGAGCCCGCGCTCACCCCGCGGCAGGTGCAGGCCGGCGCGGATCCGGTCGCGGTGTTCGAACACGGGCTTGAACACCACGTTGTCCAGCAGCCCGCGCACGACCGCGTACCGCAACCGCGCGAGCGGGCCGGTCCGGTGCTTCAGACCGGGTCCGAACGGCGGCACGTCCGGTGCGGGCAGCATCATCGGTGTGACGCCGACGCTGACGGCGCGCGGGCCGCCGAGCTCCTCGAACACGGCCGCGCCGAGGTAGGCGGCGTCGTGCAGAACGAGGTCGGCAGGCCGTTCGGCCAGCGCCCGCCGCAGGTCGCCGACCTGTGCGGGGATCGGGTCGAGGAACACCGCGGTCATGTCGTAGCGCAGCTTCGCGATGCCCTTGAGCCGGGCGCGCTCGGGGAACAGCTCGTCGGCGTTGCGGCCCTGGTGGTCGGCCGACGGGTCCATCGCGACGAACTCCGCACCGGTGGCGGTGATCCTGTCGGCGAACACACGGCCGGTGCACCAGCGCACGTGGTGGCCTCGCTCGGTCAGCGCACGGGCGATGGGCAGCAACGGCGCGACGTGGCCGGGTATGGGCATGGTCGCGAACAACAGGTTCAGACGGGGCACTGCGGCAGTCGACCAGAACGCCCTTAACGCCCGCTAATTCGTCATCTCAATCCGGCCAGCACGAAGTCGGCGATCTCCCCTGCCAGCTGCGCGGGCGTCTTCTGACCGTCCGGCCGGAACCACATGGGCAGCTGGTTCACGACGCCCAGCGCGATCCGCACGACGGTGTCCGCGGGCACGACGGAGCTGAACTCGCCGTCCGCCTGCCCCTTCTCCACGACGGCGAGGAACGTCTCGTGGTAGCGGCGGCGTTCGGCGCGGAAGTCCGTCATCCGGTCCTCGCCGAGCCGGTGCAGCTCCCGGACGAACACCGCCGTCTCGTCGACCCGTTCGGCCGTCGAGACGACGAGCGACGCCAGGATCTCGCGCACCGTCTCGGCGGCGGACAGACCGAGGCCGATGATCCGGTCCATGTCGGCGGACTGGGCCGTGATCAGCAGCCGGTAGATCTCGAAGAGCAGGTCGTCCTTCGAGCGGAAGTAGTGGTACAGCGCGCCCTTGGTGACCTCGGCGGCCTTGACGATCTCCTGCACCGAGGTCGCGTCGTAGCCCTGCGACGCGAACAGGCGCACGGCCGCGTCGATGATCTTCTGCTCGGTCGCGCTGGGCACGGGTTATTCCCGGGGTGCGAGCGCGCGTGCCTGCTCGGCCTGGTCGCCCCCGGTCGGGAGCAGCGCGATGATCGGCGTGTCGACCCCGTTGGCCTGGTATTCGGCCACGCGGCTGCGGCAGTGGTCGAGCGACCCGTGCACGACCAGCGCGTCCACGACCTCGTCCGGGATCGCCTTCGACGCGGCCTTGCGGTCGCCCGCCGCCCACGCCTCGTGCATCGGGCGCAACGCCTCGCCGCGGCCGAGCCAGTCGTGGAACGCCGCGTAGGCCGGCACGGTCAGGTACGTGCTGATCAGCATGCGGCCCAGGGCCCGCGCGGCGTCGGCGTCCTCGGTCGGGCACACGAAGATCCGTGCCGCGAGCTCGGCCTCGCCCAGTTCCTCACGCACCTTCGGCACGTCGGAGGCGGCGAGCCAGTTCGTGATCGCGCCGTCGGCCTCGCGACCGGCCAGGCGCAGCATGTTGGGACGCAGGGCCGCGAGCATGATCGGCACCTTCTCCGCGGGCGGGCGCTCCAGCTTGAAGCCCTTCACCGAGAACGTGTCGTAGTCGGCGGAGACCTTCTCGCCCGCCAGCGCGGCCTTCAGGAAGCGCAGCGTGTCGCGGGTGCGCTTGAACGGCTCCTCGAACGGGATCGCGTTCCAGCGCTGCACGATGGCGGGCGACGACGAGCCGATGCCCAGCACGAACCGGCCGCCGGTCACCTCCGCGAGCGTCGCGGCGGTCATCGCCAGCGTGGCCGGGCCACGGGTGTAGACGGGCGCGATCGCCGTGCCGAAGCGCAGCTCGGAGGACCACTGCGCGGCCAGGGCGAGCGGCGTGAACGCGTCGGTGCCGGTCGTCTCGGCCGACCACACGTCCGTGTAGCCGAGCCCGGCGAGCTCGGACACGAGCGCGCGGTGCTCCAGCACCGGCACACCGATCAGCGGCAGCGTGATTCCCCAACGAGCCATGAATGCCTCCAGTTCAGGACTTGGAGGTCACCCTACCGACCGGTCGGTATGCCCACAACCTCACCTCTTGCGCGCCATGGTCAGCCCGTCCGCGATCGGCACCAGCACCGACTCGACCCGCGTGTCGGCGAGCACGAACCTGTTGAAGGCGTCGATCGCGGCGGCGTTGCCCTCGGGCTGCTCGTCGGCCGCCTCTCCGTAGTAAAGGGTGTTGTCGGCGAGCAGCAGGCCGCCCTGGCGCACGCGCGGGACCAGCAGGTCCCAGTAGTGGACGTACCCGACCTTGTCCGCGTCGATGAACACCAGGTCGATGACCGGTTCCTCCGGCAGCTCGGCCAGCGTCTGGGCCGCCGCGCCGAGCCGCAGGTCGATCCGGTCGCGCACGCCCGCCGCCTGCCACGCCTCCTCCGCGATGGAGGTCCACTCGGCGGAGACGTCGCAGGTGATGACCTTGCCGGACGGGGGAAGTGCCTGCGCGAACGCCAGCGTGGAGTAACCGGTGTAGGTGCCGATCTCGACCACGGTCTGCGCGCCGGTGATCTTGACCAGCAGCGACAGCAGCACCGCCTGCTCGTGCGGGATCTGCATCTCCGCCGAGTCGCCGAGCTCCAGCGTGCGGGCGATGAGCTTCTCCTGCACCGCGCTGGGCCGGCCTGCCTGCTCGCGCACGTAGCGGTAGATCTGCGGGGTCATGACCACGGCCTTGAAGTCGTTCACGCGCGGCCTTCTCTCATAGTCGGGTGGCGAACGTCCTGAGTGTCTCTCCGTACTCGGGCCTCAGCGGGTGTTTCGCGAGGTCGTGACCGATCGCGGACAAAACGGCGGCGCGGTGCGCGCGGTAGCGGCTCACGCACACGTTCTCCCGGCTGACGAGGAAGAACTCGTCGAACCGGGCCCGTTCGGCGTCGGTGGTGGACATGCGCGCACGGCCGGACTCGCGCAGCAGCGACGGGCCGTCGGGCACGAGCCTGCGCATGACCTCCATGTGCGCCACCAGGTTCGCCTTGCTCGCAGAGGTGAGCGGTTCGGCCGCCACGGACCCCAGAGCGGCACGTGCCCGGCGCAGCAGGCCGGGCAGTGGCTCGTAGTCACGCGCCCACCGCCCGCTGAACGCCGGGTCGAACGTCACCATCATCGGCCGGATGACGTCCTCGTACACCTCACGGGAACAACTGCCCGAATAGGCGAGCATCACCGAGTACGCGTCGTATCCAAGCGCAGCGAGGCGGGCCAGCCGGGAATCAGGCTCGCGTATCAGCCGATCGAGTGAAGCCGAAAGAAACCTCCAGACCAGGAACGCGCCGTGGTGGCCGAGGAACCACCGGTGCACGGCCTGCTCGACCGGGTCTTCCGGCGTGCGGATGGCGATCGGCGTCTGAAAGCAGCCGGTCGCGCACGGGATCAGGTCCGCGCCCGGCATCGGCAACCGCAGGACGGGCAGATCCACCCAGGTGTGCCCCCACCGGGGGAGGCAGACTGGAGCACTCATCAAGCACACTCCACTTCGGACACGAGACTGTCGAGTACGTCCGCCACCCGGCCCAGCGCGGTGTCGAGAGGCCGGTCCTCCGCGATCGGTGGCACCTCGTCCGCGAGCCGGTCGAACACCGCCGCGAGCCGCGTCCCCTGCGGACGGCGCGCACCGACGTGCACCGCCTGGCGCAGCGCGATCGCGAGACCCGCGTGCAGGTACCGCAGCAGGCGCGCCTGGTCGAGCGCCGTCAGCGCGGCCTGCGTGCCGAACGGGACGACGTCCTGGTTGTGCAGGTTCGTCGGCAGGCTCTGCGTCGAGGCCGGTGTGGCCGCCCTGCGCATCGCCGCCACGGTGGCGGTCGCGCAGAGCTGGACTCCCTGCAGCGCGTGGTGGTGGCCGGGCAGCGGGCTCAGCATCGGCGGCAACCCGTTGCTGCGGTGGGGATCCACCAGCAGGTCGAGCTGGCGTTCGGCCAGGTTGCCCAGCTGCACCAGGGCGACGTTGAGCTGGTCGGCCGCGAAAGCGCTGGGCTGGCCGAAGAAGTTGCCGCCGTGCACGACCTCCCCGGTCTCCGGGAAGAACAACGGGTTGTCGCTCACCCCGTTGAGGTCGCGGCGCACCACCTCGTCGGCGTGCCGCACGCTCGTGCCGGCCGCTCCGATCAGCTGCGGTGTGCACCGGATGCTGTACGGCTCCTGCAACGGGCGCGCACCGGATGGCGTACTGCCTTCGAGCCAGGTCCTGATGGACGCACCCGATTCAGCGACGTCCGGATGCCCGAACGCGGCCAGTAGTCCAACCGAGGTGAACTCGGTGCCGCAGCCCAGGACGTCGGTCATCAAGGCGGACAACAACTCCGCCGTCCGGCGTGCGCGAACCGCCTGCGCGACAGCGAGTCCGAGTGCTGCGGCGGTCACCGAAATGCCGTTCACCAGAGCGAGCGCGTCACGCCCGTCCAACGCGAGCTTCTTGAGCCCGGCCAGTGCAAGCGCTTCCACGGCGGGCATGAGCCGCCCCTGGAAGAACGCGTTCCCGTTACCGCGCAAAGAATGTGCCACGTAGGCGAGCGGCTGGAGGTCGCCGCTCGCACCGAGTGAGCCCAAACGTGGTACAGCTGGGGCGAACTCGGTGTCCAGCATGGCAGTCAGCGAGTCCACGACCTGCTCGGACACTCCGGATCGCCCTTGCGCCAACGAGAACAGCCGCGCGAGCACGGCAGCGCGAGCGACGTCGGGCGGCAGCAGTTCACCGTGGCCGACGATGAGGTGGAAGAGGGTGTTGTCACATTGACCGGCGCTGTCCGGACGGCCAGCGAACTCGACGAGCGGGCCGAAACCCGTTGTGACGCCGTAGATCGCGCGTCCGGACGCGCTGACTTCGAGCACGAACCCGCGGCAGCGCGCGATCCGGTCGCGCACGTCCGCCGGCAGGTCGACGTGCAACGGGTCGCGGGCGAGTTCGAGGTGAGCCGGTTCGAGGTGCGCGGCCAGATTCAGGGCAGCAGGGGATGTTCCGACAGGCACGACGCCTCCTGAGGACTTGGGGAGCCACTCGCGACGATCCCGGTTGACCGGTAGGTGAGGAAGGGCCTTATGTACGCATCAAACGAGGAAAATTTCTCAGCTGTCCTTCGGCGTGATCACGCCGCCGGAGAGGTGATCGAACTCTCCGCGCACGATTCGGGCCAAAAGATCGGCCGACTGCTCCACCGGGGTGAACCTGCCCGCGGCGCGCTGAGACCTCGCCCACTCCGAGATCTTCCGCTGGTGCGGATCACCGGAGTCCATCTCGGCGCCGCGGCGCATCAGACCGATGTCGACCATGCCGGGGTCGTAGCACAGCACGGCGATCGGCCGGTGCTTCAGTTCGACCGCGAGGTTCTCGGTCAGCTTGATGACGGCCGCTTTGGACACCGAATACGCTGTGACATAAGGCCATCGGTGCACACCGGCGTTGCTGACCACGTTGACGACCCGCCCGCTCGTCATCGTGCGGATGGCGGCGTTCGCGGCGAACGCGGTGCCGCGCAGGTTCACCTCGAACGTGTGCCACCAGTCGTTCTCGTCGACCTGCCACGTCGGACCGACCGGCCCGCCGAGCGCACCGTTGTTGACCAGCACGTCGATCCCGCCGAGGCTCTCGATCAGCTTGGCCGTCGCGTGCGGATCGCCGAGGTCCGCGACGTGCGTCTCGACGTCGGCGCCCTGGGCCTTCAGCTCGGCCTCGGCGATGCCGAGCGCCTCCTCGTCGCGGCCGGTGAGCACGAGCTGATGCCCTTGCGCGGCAAGAACACCGCTGAACGCCCTGCCGAGCTCCTTGGCGCCACCGGTGATCAGCACCTTCACTGCGAGTCGTCCTTCAGCAGGCGACGGAGGATCTTGCCCGACACGGACTTCGGTATCTCTCGCACGAACTCAACCTGGCGGATCTTCTTGTACGGCGCCACCTCTGCCGCCACGAAGGCCATGAGTTCATCCGAAGTGACGTCGCCTTGCGTGACCACGAAGGCTTTCGGGATCTCGCCGTTAACCCGATCGGGCGCACCGATCACCGCCGCGTCCCGGACGGCGGGATGGCGCCGCAACACGGCCTCCAGCTCGGCGGGTGCGACCTGGTACCCCTTGTACTTGATCATCTCCTTGATGCGGTCGACGACGTGGAACCGGCCGTTGTGGACGCGCACCAGATCACCGGTGCGCAGCCAGCCGTCCACGAAGGCGTCGCGCGTGGCCCGTTCGTCGCCGAGGTAGCCCTGCATGACCTGCGGGCCGCGGACGAGCATCTCGCCCTCCGCCGCGTCCGTCGTGGTGCCCGGCTCGACGATCCGCGCCTCCGTGCCGGGACACAGCACGCCGACGCTCGCGGGGTCGGATTCCACGTCACCGTCGAATGTCTGGTGCGTGCCACCGGCTTCCGTGAGGCCGTACCCCTGGCGGACGGGCGCCTGGAGCTTGCGCTCGGCTTCCCGGCGGACGGCGTCGTCGAGGGGCGCGGCGCCGCAGAGGACGAGCTTGAGGCCGAGTTCCGGGACGGGTTCCCCGTGGTCCGCGATGGCCGCGGCGAGCGGAGGCACCAGGAACGCCCGGGTGACCCGGTGTTCTCCGAGGCACCGCAGGTAGGTGCCGGCGTCGCAGCGGGGCATGGTGACGAGCGTGGCGCCGCCGAGCAGACCGGAGTTGAGGATGATCGTGAAGCCGTAGACGTGGAAGAACGGCAGGTTCGCGGCGAGGACGTCGGTCTCGTCGATGCGCCAGCCCGGCCGGTGCTGCTCCAGGTTCGCGACGAGCGCGCGGTGGCTGTGGCCGACGGCTTTGGTGAGACCGGTGGTGCCGCTGGAGAAGAGGACGACGGCGGTGCCGTCCGGGTTTCCCGGTGGGAGCGAATCGGTGTCGCTGGAGGGAAGGTCGTCGAGGTCGAGCGTCCGCGTGACGTTCGCGAGCTGCTTCAGCCGCGCGATCTCCGGCGGCGTGAGCATCGGGTTGATGAGCGCGGCCGTCGCTCCCGCGGCCAGGACGGCGTGCAGGCCGACGGCGTACCGCGGTCGGTTGGCACTGGCGATCGCGACGGTGTCACCGGGTCTGATCCCGTTGTGCACCAAGCCTTTGGCCGTGGTCTCGACCTGTCGGGCCAACTCGGCGTACGTGAGCGACTCGCCCGTGACGGCGTCCACGAGAGCGAGCTTGTCGTTGTGCCACGCGCGTTCCAGCACGTGCTCCGGAACGGTGCGGTCGGGAACGGCCACCGCGGGCAGGGGGCTGCGGTAGATCACTGGCTCGGCTCCGGTCTCCACACCGCCGCACCTCATGCACGGCGGCGTGGCCGGAGACTATCGGGACTTCTCGTGATCGTGTGACCGAGTTCGGTCAGAGACTCACACCGCGCTCGGCGAGCCAGCCGACGGGGTTGACCTTCTGCCCGCCCGCGACCCACACCTCGAAGTGCAGGTGCGGCCCGGTCGACTGGCCGCGGTTGCCGATCGTCGCGATCTGCTGCCCGGACTTGACCTTCGCACCCTGCTGGACGTCGATGGTGTTCATGTGCCCGTAGACGGTGATGGTGCCGTCCTCGTGCTGAACGCGGACCCACAGCCCGAACCCGGACGCGGGCCCGGCCTCGACGACGGTGCCGTCCATGACGGCGACGATCGGCGTGCCGATGGCGTTCGCGATGTCGACGCCGTTGTGGCTGGTTCCCCAGCGGGCACCGAACCCGGACGTGAACGAACCCTGGGCGGGCCGCACGCACTTGGGCCGCTTCGCCTCCTCCTCGGCGGCGATCCGCGCGGCCTCGGCCGCGAGCCGCGCAGTCTCGGCCTTGGCGGCCTCCTGCCGCTTCACGAAGGCGCCCTCGGCGGACTTGAGCGCCTCGGCGACGTGGAACTGCGCCTGGATCTGCTCGGCCTGCAGCAGCTTGCGCGCCTCGGAGCCGGTGTTGACGTCGTGGATCGTCTGCGGACCCTGCGGCGCCTGCTGCTCGGCGGTCATCGCCGCAGCGAGGTTCTTGGTGGCCGCAACGGGGGCGATGATGCGGTCGACCGGGGTGACGGCGGTAGCCGCCTGAGCGAAACCGGCGCCGGCGAGGGCGCCCGCGGCGACCACCACCGCAACAGCCTTCTTGCGGTCCAGGTCCACCTTGGTGATGACGTCGACCAGGGGACCCTTCGAACGATGCCGTGCCAAACCTGTCTCCATGCACTCGGGGGAGTTCGGATGACCGCGCTTCGCCTGGCGTCGGGGGGCCTGGCTGCGGGCTTCGGGGGCCCGGTGGTGGACTGGACCGCTTCGGGGGAGATCCGTGTCCTTGCGGTTATCGAACCGTGACATGCGGCCCAGAACGTAACCTCGCGTGACCGGCGCAGGCAAGCGAAGTGGGCGTTCAGGTGATTAGGCCCACTGCTCGTCACTTTGAGTAGTCGAGTGGTTTAGGGCTTGGTCAACGGGCTTTGGACCAATCCTCGGGTTGGCGTTTGTACTGGTCAGTCGCTTTATCGTGAAAGGTTTGCCTGGGGGTGGGGCGGGGACGGGGCTGGCGGGGGTGGTTACTTCGGGTGGCTGGGTCGTTTGGGCTCGCGTCGGCGCCGGGGTGGTGGCCTTTGCCGTGGGCGCGTGCGCGACGGGTGTGGGCTGGCGGGCGGCTGATGGGCGAGCAGGCGCGTTCGAGCCCGAGGAGGCGTGCGGGTCGGCTTGCGTTGGCTTGTCGCCGGTTCCAGCGGGGTGGTCGCCTGCCGTGCGCTGCGGTCACCTTGTGTGGGTGGTTGGGCGGGCAGTGCCGAGCCGGTGCCGGTCATCGCCGCTTCGCGTCGATAGCGATTGGGGCTTGACCTTGAGCCTCTGGCGGGATGCTGAAACGGCCGGAAAAGGCCGGGCTGAAAAGCGCCCGGCCGTGCCCATGAGGGGAGCATCCCGCCCCCTCAAGGTCAAGCCCCAATCGCCGTCGGGGTTGCGTCACCACCGCTTGACCAGCAGGCCTAGGTTCACACGCCTCGGCTTCGCCATTGCCGTGGGCGGCAGGGTGGCTCGGCTCCGCCGTTGCCCCTTTGCTTGAGGAGGGACGCCTCGGCTTCGCCATTGCGTTGGGTGGCAGGTGGCTCGGCTTCGCCGTTGCCCTTCGGGCTAGCGTCCTCTGCACCGCCTGTTCTGGGTCGATGCGCTCGGCTGGCCTCGCCCCCGGACCGACCACTCCGGTTGGCACCATCACGCCAGCCTCACCAGGCTCGGCGTCGCTGCCTAGGCGCTCCAATCGGCGCCGCTCCGCCGTGCCGCCCGGTCTCTCCCTTTGGCCACGCCGTCACCGCACCTGCACCACTATGTGAGCGCCCCGCCGCTCAGCCACTCCGCCCGGCCTCACCCTGGACCGGACCCCACCCACCTGGCGCCAAGACTCGGGCGCCAGGTGGGTGGGGCCACTCCGCTTGGCGTCACAGCTCAGCCCTCTCCACCCGGCACGTCCCACCACAGCGGCACCACAACCTGGCCGCTGCTCCAACCGGTTGCCGCCGCGCCACCTGGCCGCCCCGCCACTCCGCCCAGCTCCACCTCTAAGCCGGGCCCACCGCGGTTGGCGCCACCACTTGGGCGCGGCGCCTCTCAGCCACCCCGCTCGGCGTCACCACTCAGCCACACCAGCAGGCCTCGCCGCCTGGCTACCCACTACTTGACCTTTGGCTTCGCCCGACCGCCGCACCACCCAGCCACCACACCCGGCCCTGACCCGGCCGCTGTTCCCTCCCGGCTGCCCCCACCGCCCGGCCGCCGCGCCGCCAGCCACCACAACTGGCCCCTCCACCTGGCCGCTGCTCCTCCCGGCTGCCCCACCCGTCCGGCAGCCCCACCCCGCACTTCTGCTCCGCCTGCCGCCACTCCGCCATCCACCGCACGGCCCGCCACGACGCTCCCACCCCACCTCCACCGGCCACACCGCCCAGGCCCGACCCCGCTCAACGCAAAGGGCCGCCGGACGCGCGTGGCGTCCGGCGGCCCCTCGGTCGGGCGTTGGTTACTTGTACCTGGGTGCTGCCGGGGGCAGCGGGGCCACCGGGAGGCCCTCGTGGATCACCTTCATGGCGTTGAACCAGGTGGGTGCGGCTACCTGGCCACCGAAGACGCCCTGCGAGCTACCGGGGCAGAGGCGGATCGGGTTGGCGCAGATGACCTGCGGGTTGTTGCCGTCGGCGTAGGTCATGACGGCGCCCGCGTACTGCGGGGTCGCGGCCAGGAAGGCGACCGACTTGTGCTCTTCGGTGGTGCCGGTCTTGCCGATGACGGGGCGGTTCCAGCCGGAGCCGGTCGCCGCGCCCGCTGCCGTGCCGCCGCCGATCGTGTCGTGGGACATGCCCTGGGCGAGGCTGTTCGCCAGGTCCGGTTCCACGGCCTGCTCGCAGGGCGCTTCCTTCAGCGGGATGTCCTTGCCGTAGCGGTCGATGACCTTCTCCACCGGGCTCGGCGGGCACCAGGTGCCGCTCGAGACGATGGTCGCTGCCACGTTGGCCAGTTCGAGGACGCTGGTGGCGCCGGGGCCGAGGGTGTACGAGCCGGCGTTGTTCTGCTTGGTCCAGTCGCCCTGCGACGGGCCGTTGGAGCCGTCGGACTTCAGGGGCTCCGCGCCGCGGTTCACGCCGGTGAGGGTCTCGCGCATGCCGAGCTTGTAGGCCATGTCGACGACGTTGTTCAGGCCCGCCTGCTCCTGCAGGATCACGAAGCCCGTGTTCGGGGACGTCGCGAGGGCCTGGGTGAGCGTCATCTCCTCCGGGTAGTCGGCCGCGTTCTGCACGCGCCAGGCCGTGCCGTCGTTCGGGTAGACCTTGGAGTTGTAGACCTTCGGGACCTTGATCTTGCGGTCGATCCCGGTGACGCCGTTCTTCAACGCGGCGGCGGCGGTGAAGATCTTGTTCACCGAGCCGGGACCGAACGGCAGGACCTCGGCGGGCACGGGGCGGGCGACCTGGCCGAGCTCGGCCTTGTTGCCGTAGTCGCGGGAGGCGACGAGGGCGCGCACGCGGTGCTTGTCGGTGCCCGGCTGGACGACGGACATGACGTTCGCGATGCCGTTCTGGGTCTTCGGGACCTGCTGCTCGGCCGACTGCTTCGCGGCCTTGGTGGCCTTCGGGTCCATCGTGGTCTTGATGGTGAGGCCACCGCGCTGCAGCTGCTTGTTCGTGATGCCGGAGGCGCGCAGGTAGTCGAGCAGGTAGGAGCAGAAGAAGCCGTAGATCGGGCCGTCACCGGCGCCGACGCAGCCCTTGGGCAGGATCTGCAGGTCCTCGACGATGCCGAGCGGCTGGGCCTTGAACTCCTCGGCCTTCTTCTTGGCCTCGGTCTCGTCGGCGCCGAACGCGCCGTTCTCGCGCATCTTGTCGATGACGATGTTGCGGCGCTCCAGCGCCTTGTCCGGGGAGGCGCCGGGGTTCAGCGACGACGGGCGGTTCGCGATCGCGGCGAGCAGTGCGGCCTGCGGAACCGTCAGCTTGTCGGCGGTGGTGTTGAAGTACGCCTTCGCGGCGGCACCGACGCCGTAGGTCTGGTTCCCCAGCGGCACGATGTTGAGGTAGCCGGTGAGGATCTCGTCCTTCGTCATCTGCTGCTCGAGCTGCAGCGCGACGCGCGCCTCGCGCATCTTGCGGCCGATGGTCGCCTCGGTGGCCTTCTCCCAGGCCTCCTGCTCGTTGTCGGCGCCGAGCACGAACGCCATGTAGTTCTTCACGTACTGCTGGGTCAGCGTCGACGCGCCCTGCGTCGCCCCACCGTCCACACCGGCCTTGGCGGCGGCACGGGCGATGCCCTGCCAGTCGACGCCCTGGTGCTCGTAGAACCGCTTGTCCTCGATGGCCAGGATCGCGCCCTTCATGGTGTCCGCGATGTCCTTGGTCTCCAACGGGATGCGGTACTGGTCGTACAGGTAGGCGATCGGGTCGCCGTTCATGTCCTGGATGGTGGTGACGAGCGGCAGCTCACCCTTCGCGAGGTCACCCGACGTCTGGTCGACCTGGTCGGCCGCGCGGTTCGACGCGAGCCCGAGACCTCCGACGAACGGGAACACCATCGCAGCGAGGAGGACGCCCGCCGTCAGGCACAACCCCAGCAATTTGACCAAGCCTGACGCGCGTGCGGCGAACAACCCGCAACTCCTTCCGAACAAACCCCAGAAAGTCTCTACGTATTAAGTCGCGCGGGAGGCCCGTGAGGTTGCGTCCGCTGATCGACTGTTTTCAACCTACCGGAGCAACCGGAGGCCGATCGTCGGACTGGCCCTGCGCACCTCGACGCCCGTGTGGTCGGGAAGCAGGTCGTCCAGGAACCCGTAGCGCGACAGTTCTTCGTCCGGCCGCCTGCTCACCGTGCGCCACCAGACCGCGATGTCTCCCCAGCCCGGTGCCGACAGCGAACCACCGAAGTGCTGCACGGACAGCGCGGCGCACAGGTTCGCGAACCGCACCCGGTGTTCGAGCGGCCACCCGGCCAGAGTGCCCATCACGAACCCGGCCCCAAACACGTCACCGGCACCGGTCGCGTCGAGTTGCGCGACGTTGAGCCCCGGCACGTCCACGCACTCGCCGGTGGCGCTGTCCACCGCGACCGCTCCCCCGCCGCCGCGTGTGACGACCACCACGGGCACGTGCTCGGCGAGCCGGCGCGCGGCGGCCACCGGGGTGTCGGTGCGGGTGTACCCCTGCGCCTCCACGTGGTTCGGGAGGAACACGTCATAACCGTCGAGCCGGCGCAACAGCTCCGGCGACCACGCCCCGGTGCGGTCCCAGCCGATGTCGGCGAAGAGCTTCGCGCCGTTCTCCTTCGCCGTGCGCACCCACTGCTCGTCCTCCGCCTGGATGTGCACGAAGCACGCACGTGCCGACGGCGGCGGAGAGAAGAGGTCATCGGCGACGACGGGCGCCTTGTGCCCGTGCGTGACCATGCTGCGGTCGCGCTCCATCGCCATGGACACGGTCACGGGCGAGTGCCACCCGTAGAAACGGCGGCAGTAGGAGAGGTCGACGCCTTCCTGGTCCGCCAGGACGTCCCAGCAGAAGTCGCCGTACGCGTCCTCCCCGAACGCCGCCGCCAGCGCGGTCTTCAGCTCGAGCCGGCGCAACGCCACGGCGAGGTTCGCGATGCCGCCGGGACACGACCCGAGTCCCTCGGCCCACACCTCGGTCCCCGGCTCCGGCGGCCGGGGCAGACCGGTGAAGATGATGTCGAGGAAAACGGTGCCGGTGAGCAGCACGTCGTAGGCGGGTTCCGGATGGGCCATGCGTAAACCTTGCCACCCGAAGCCGGTGATCATGCGCTAAGAACAGTCCTCATGGCGGTTCCGCTCAGGAAGAACTCCCGTTTCCAGCTGCTCTGGGCCGGCGCCGCCGTGTCGCAGCTGGGCACGCAGCTCACGACCGTGGCGGTCCCGCTGCTGATCTTCGCGGTCACCGGGTCGGTCTTCTGGGCGGGCGTGTTCGCGGGGGTGCGGGCGGCGGCGCTGATCCTCACGCAGATGCCGGCGGGCGTATGGGTGGACCGCTGGGACCGCGGCAAGGTCCTGGTCCGCAGCCAGGCCACGCAGGCCCTGGCCGCCGCGGCGATGGCGGCCAACGTCGTCACCGGCCTCGACTCGATCCCCGTGTTCCTCGTCCTGGCGGCGGTGGACGGCGTCTGCACCGCGTTCGCCGGCCCGGCCCGCGCCACCGCCATCAAGGAGGTCGTGCCACCGGAGCAGCTCAGGACCGCGTACGCGCAGGAAGAAGCGCGCACCCACGTGGCGTACCTGGTCGGACCGTCCCTCGGCGCGCTCCTGTTCGGCCTCGGGCGCTCGGTCCCGTTCGTCGGCGACGCCCTGTCGTTCCTCGTCGCCGCCGTGTGCGCGTGGTTCGCCAAGATCCCGCCGCGGACCGGGCAGCGGCCACGTCAGCGCATGCGCCAGGACCTGCGCGAGCCGTGGGCCTGGCTGTGGCACCAGCGCGGGCTGCGCAACATCGTCGTGATCTTCCTGACGCTGAACCTGCTCGGCGGGGCCTCGGTGCTGCCGGTCATGGCGCTGGTCAAGGAGCGGGGCGGCGCCGACTGGCTGGTCGGCCTGGTGCTCACCGGCCTCGGCGTGGGCGGCGTCCTCGGCGCCCTGCTGTCGCCCAGGGTCACCCTGACGCCCGCCCGGCTGATCGTCGCGGTGCTCACCGTCATGGGCGTGTGCATGACGGCGATGGCACTCCCGCTCGGCGCGTGGTGGCCGTTCGTGCCGCTCGTGATCACCGCGATCGGCACCCCGTTGCTCAACGTCTCCGTGGGCGCGGTCTTCACCGCGATGGTGCCCGAGGACCTGATGGGCCGGATGGACGCCGTCCTGAACTTCGCGAGCCGCGGGCTCACGCCGATCGCACCGGTGCTCGGCGCGTTCCTGGCGGACGTGGCCGGCGGCGCGGTCGCGCTGCTCGTGTTCGGCACGTTGGTGCTGGTCACGGCTGCGGTCGGGGCGCTCGCGGATCTGCGGACGACGGTTCCTCAACAGCCTTGAGCCGCGGGCCCTCACCCAGTCGCCCGCGATGCCCGCCGCGATCGGCGAGCGGGTCAGCCCTCCTCGGCGATCATCTCCCGCATCCGGGTGAGCGCGCGGTGCTGCGCCACCCGCACCGCGCCCGGAGTCGACGAGACCGCCAGCGCGACCTCCTCGGCGGACAGGCCCACAGCCACCCGCAGCACGAGGATCTCGCGCTGGCGAGCAGGCAGCTTGTGCAGCAGGCGCGTCACCTGGGCCATCATCTCGCCGTTGACGGCGTGCTGTTCCGGGCCCAGGTCCAGCGACGGGCAGTCCGGCAGCTCCGGCACGACCTCGGCTCGGTTGCGGACGGCGCGCCGGCGGGCGTCGGCGACCTTGTGCGCGGCGATGCCGTACACGAACGCGAGGAACGAACCGGGTTCGTAGCGGTACTTCGACAACGCGCCGAGCACCGCCACGCACACCTCCTGCGCGATGTCCTCGGCCGAGACCAGCGTGCGCTCGCGGCCGCCGACCCTGGCGCGGCAGTAGCGCACGATCAGCGGCTGGATGCGGCCGAGCAGGTGCTCGACCGCCCGTCTGTCTCCGGCGAGAGCGGCATCGACGAGGTCGGCGAACTCGGCTTCGGCGAGCCACTGGTTGGAGACCGGTGCCTGGAGCACCCGGCGGCGTGTGGGCACCGTCGGCCGGTCCCAAGCCCCTGCGCCTTCACCGGGCACGAGGACCGAGACACCGCCACCGGCCCGCACGGCTGTGGGTAGAACCATCCCGGCGACCTCCTCCACTACAGCGACACTAGGGGCTTCACTGAAGAAGAGACCGCAGCGAGCCGATTGATACCGCCTGCTTCAAAGAGGACCACGAAGTCCGCACGGACGGGGGAACGAGCACCCTTCTGGGGTAGAACGTGGTCCTAATGGCCCAGTCTTTCGGCCATGCCGAACTGCTGCACCCCGAGGTACCCGACGCGGAACCCGGCCTCCGAGTAGGCCAGGTAGAACTCCCACATCCGGCGGAACGTGTCGTCGAAGCCCAGCTCCCGCACCTCGTCCCAACGGGTGAGGAACGTTTCGCGCCAGCGGCGCAGCGTCTCGGCGTAGTCGAGGCCGAACGACCTCGACCCGACGATCTGCAGCCGCGTGTTCTCGCGCACGGAATCCTCGATCGACCGCACGGACGGGATGAGCCCGCCGGGGAAGATGTACTTGTGGATCCAGGTGTAGCTGGCCTTGCTCGCGATCATGCGGTCGTGCGGCATGGTGATCGACTGCAGCCCCACCCGGCCGCCCGGCGCGAGCACCCGGTCGAGCACGGAGAAGTACTCGGGCCAGTATTCGGCACCGACTGCCTCGATCATCTCGACGCTCACGACCGCGTCGTACCGGCCGTGCTCCTCTCGGTAGTCGCGCAACTCGACCGTCACCCGATCGTGGAGGCCCGCGTCCCTCACCCGGTCCAGCGCCAGTTTCCGCTGTTCGGCGGAGATGGTCAGCGACGTGACCGTGGCACCCCGCTGGGCGGCGCGGATGGCGAGCGCGCCCCAGCCCGTGCCGATCTCCAGCACGCGCGAGCCCGCGCGCACGCCCGCGTAGTCGAGCACGCCGTCGATCTTGCGCAGCTGGGCCGTGCGCAGGTCGGTGTCCCCGGGCTCGAACAGGGCCGACGAGTACGTCATCGTCTCGTCGAGGAACAGCGCGAACAGCTCGTTCGACAGGTCGTAGTGGCGGTGGATGTTCTGCCGAGAGCCCGCGACGTCGTTGATCTCGGTCTGCCGCCGCTCCGCCCACCGCCGCATCAGCTGCAGGCTGGGCGGGATCAGCGTCGAGAGCTTCGCCGCGAACACCGAGAGCACGTCCGCGAGCTCGTCGGACTCCCAGTCGCCCACCATGTAGGCCTCGCCGAAGCCGATCTTGGCGTCGGCGCCGAGCCGGTGGAAGAACTCGCCGGGCCGGACGATCCGCATCTCCGGGCCGCCCGCTCCCCACGTCCTGCCGTCGGGGAACCGGACGGTCACCGCCAGGGGGCGCACGGCCCTGCGGAACAACGCCTCGGCGACGCGGGCGCGCATCGGCGAACGCGGCGCCGTGAACAGTCCGGGCCAGACGCCCTGGTTGGGCCGGGGCAGGGACAACGTGCTCATCCATCACTCCTGGGGATGATCGGGACTCGCCTCACGTAGAGCGCGATTCCGTGGCGGCGGATCAACGCGGACACGCGCTGGGGCATCAGCGGACGGCGCAGCAGCATGCGCAGTCCCGAACTGCGCTCGCCCTTCATCGTCGCGCTGAAGATCGTCTTCCCGTCCCGCCGCAACGCGATGGTCACCGACAGCCGGTCTCCCGGTTTCGGCAGCTTCATCACGTAGTGGCCGTCGACCTCCAGGAACGGGGAGACGTAGAACTCCTTGTCCACCGACGCACGGCCCTTGTCGTCGGTGCGCAGCAGATAGCAGTGCCGTCCGCCGTAGGTGTTGTGCACTTCCGCGACGACGCACACGAGCTCTCCGGAAGCGTCGTGGCACCAGTACACGGACAGCGGGTTGAAGACGTAACCGAGCACGCGCGCGTTCGCGAGCATGAGGACCTGTCCGCCGCCGAGGTCGATCCCGCGCCCGGCCAGCCACTCGTCGAGGTTCTCCCGGATGGTCTTCGACGGTGACCCGAGGTGGTCACGGGCCTCGAACTTCGCGAACGGGCGCGCCCACCAGGGCAGCCGCGGGAGCTCGGCCAGGTCGACCAGCCACATGTAGGCGCGGTGGCTGAACGCCCGGTCGATGAGCTCGCGGCGGGCGTGCGTGATGACGACGTCGTAGATCACCAGTCGACGCCGAGGTGCTGGGCCGCGCGCACTCCCGACGCGCAGCCGTCCTCGTGGAAGCCCCAGCCGTGGTACGCGCCGGCGTAGGCGGTCGAGCGGGTGTTGATCTCCGGCAGACGTCGTTGGGCCGCAACGGACTCCGGCGTGTAGATCGGGTGCTCGTAGACCATCTTCGCGAGCACGCGGTCCGGGTTCACGTCGTGCGGGTTGAGCGTGACGACGAAGTCGCGCGGGTCGTCCAGGCGCATCAGCCGGTTCATGTGGTAGCTGACGAGCACCTGGTCGTTCGCCTCGTGGCAGGCCTTCTTGTAGAGGTTCCACGACGCCCGCGCGCCGCTCGTGCGCGGCAGGATCGAGGCGTCGGTGTGCAGCCAGGTCTCGTTGCGCGAGTACTGGAACGCGCCGAGCACCTCCTTCTCCTCGCGCGTCGGGTCGGCCAGCAGCCCCAGCGCCTGGTCCGGGTGCGTGGCGATGACGACGTGGTCCGCGGTGTGCAGCACGTTGTTCTCGTCCCGGATCTCCACGCCGGAACCGCTGCGCGTGACGGCCCTGACGGGCGTGCCGACGTGCACGGCCTTGAGACCCTTCACCGCGCGCTCGACGTACGTGCGCGAGCCGCCGACGACGGTCTTCCACTGCGGGGTGCCGCCGATCGCGAGCATCCCGTGGTTCGCGAGGAACTCGAACAGGTACCAGGCCGGGTACTTCATGCTCAGCGCCGCGCCGGACGACCACACCGCGCTGACCAGCGGAACGATGAAGTGGTCGACGAAGTACCGGCTGTACCCGCCGATCGCGAGGAACGCGCCGAGCGTGACGTCGTGCGTCTCCTCGTGGTCGAGGACGCGCTGGGCGTGCTTGTAGAACCGGGTGACCTCGCTGAGCATGCGCAGGTAGTCGAGGTTGATGGCGTTCTCGCGGCGGGCGAACAGCCCCGGCAGCTTCTTCGCGCCCGCGTACTCCAGGCCGCAGCCGTCGCACCGGACGCTCATCGACATCTCGGAGTCCTGAGTGGACACGCCGAGCTCGCGGAAGAGCCTGATCAGGTTCGGGTAGGTCCGTTCGTTGTGGACGATGAACCCGGAGTCGACGGCCACGCCACCCAGGTCGTGCGTGTGCGCGTGGCCGCCGAGCCGGTCGTCGGCCTCGAACAGGGTGACCTCGTGCCCGCGTTGCAACACATAGGCGGCCGTGAGACCGGCGACCCCTGCTCCGATGACGGCGACCTCAGCCACGCGAGCCTCCCAAAGGCACGTCGAGGCCTCGCGGTGAGGCCTCCCGCATGGCATTCGCGATGTCGGGGGCGACCGGTTCGAGCCCGAGCTCACCGTGGACGAAGGAGACGACCAGCCGGGTCCAGTCCCGTGCCCTCCTGAGCATCGCGTGCCCGTCGCCGACGACGCTGAACCGCGCCACCCGGTCCGTCACGGTCTTGGCCTGCCGCGCGAACCACAGCGACTTGGCGGGGTCGGTCATCCGCTCCCGATCACCGTGCGCGATGAGCAGCGCCTTGCCCCTGAGCTGCTCGAACGGCTCGCCGGGCACGATCCACGGCGCCAGCGCGCACACGGCGACCACGCTCGGGTCCCCGGCGACGCGCAGCGCGGTCCGGCCTCCCATCGAGTGTCCGACCAGGACGACCGGCCTGCCGGGGTGCAGTTCGGTGATCCTCGAGAGCGCCCACCGCGCGTCCTTCACCGGGTCGAGGCTCGGCGCGTTCCAGCCGCGGACGCGGTAGCGCAGGTTCCAGACCTCGACACCGGGCGCGCGCAGCGCCCGGGCCAGCGGGACCATGCGCAGGTACGCGAGGTTGTGGCGCCGGACAGGTCCGGTGCCGCGTTCCCTGCCGCCGTGCAGGACGAGCACGACGGCTCTCGTCGCGCCCTGCGGTTTCAGCACGTCTACATGCGGTTGCACATTTGCTGTTCGTGAGGCCACGCCCTTCGGCTCGCCCGTTGAGAGCCAGGTCACACCGGTAGTGTCGGGGCCGTGATCGACCACATCGGCATCCCCACCGAGGCAGGCTCCTTCGACGCCATCGCGTCCGGCCCGGAGGACGGCCGCCCGGTGTTGCTGCTGCACGGCTTCCCCGAGGCCGCGATCGAGTGGGAGCACCAGGTCGCGGTGCTCGGCGTGAACGGTTTCCGCGCCGTCGCACCCGACCAGCGCGGCTACTCCCCCGGTGTGCGCCCGGAACAGGCGTCCGAGTACACGATCACGCACCTGGTCGGTGACGTGATCGCGATGGCGGACTCGCTGGGCTGGGACACGTTCGACCTCGTCGGGCACGACTGGGGCGGCGCCGTCGCGTGGTGGACCGCGATCGAGCACCCCGAACGCGTGCGCACGCTCACCGTCTTCTCCACACCGCACCCCGCCGCGCTGAAGGTCGCGCTGCAGTCCGATGAGGACCAGGCGATGCGGTCGCAGTACATGCGCGACTGGCGTGAGCGCAGCACCGAGAAGCGCATGCTCGACAACAACGCGCAGGCCATCAAGCAGATGTTCGAGTGGCGGATCCGGCCCTCGCACGTCGAGGAGTACGTCCAGCGGCTGAGCGAACCGGGCGCGCTCACCGCCGCGCTCAACTGGTACCGCGCCGGCAAGCCGCACGGCGCCGCGGACAAGGTCGGCGTCAAGACCATGTACGTGTGGAGCACGGAGGACGTCGCGTTCGGCTCGGTGGCCGCCTTCGAGACCGAGAAGTGGTGCACCGGGCCGTACCGCTTCGAGATGGTCGAGGACGTCAGCCACTGGATCCCCGAGGAGATCCCGGAGGCCGCCTCGTCGCTGATCCTGGAAAACCTCGGCTGACGGCGAGCAACGTCGCGGCCGCCGCGTAGGCGCCCAGCACCAGGAGCCCGGCCCACCCCGGCAGCGGGAAGTATCCGGCCGACGGCGCGTAGTGCGCTGTCACCTGCGGATACGCCACCACCGTCTGCTTGACGGCGAAACCCGCCGCCGGTGTGAGCCGCAGCAGCCAGTCCGCGATCTCGTCGGGCAGCAGTGGCACCGCGGTCACCGCATAGGGCACGGCGACCAGCGTCAGTCCGATGAGGATCGCTGCCCAGCCGCGGCGCAGCCACGCACCGAGCCCGTACGAGAAGACCGCGCAGAGCGCGAGGGCCGTGGCGACACCGGCGACCACCCGGACGTAGGTCGGCAGCTGCGTCGTCTCGACGACGATCCCGGCGGCGAGCAGACCCGTGACGAAGGTGGCCGATCCGATGAGGACCGTCCGGGCGGCGAGCACCCGCCGGGGCGTCTCACGGGCGCCGTAGCGGGCCGCGACGACCAGCACGACGATCAGCGCGATCACCAGTCCGGACAGAGCTTTCTCGACGCCGCGCGCACCTCCCTCACCGATCGGCCCGATGTCGCCGGTACCGCTGATGGTGACGACGCCGTCCTTCTCCACGGCTCCTGACGCGTTGTGGAACTTCTCCCAGTCGGTGTGGTTCATCTCGCCGACCGAGCGGCTGTTCCACCCACCGGTGCCCCCCTCGACGGTGACGTGGTCGAAGACGCCGACGGCCTGGGTGAACCGGACCTGGTCGATCGCGCCGCCCAGGCCTGTCTTCCGGAGCGTCAGGTCGCCCGGCGAGGTGGCGAACAGTCCGACCTGGACGGTCTCCTGCAGCCCCTTGAGCTCCGCGGTCCCGACGACGCGCCACTGCTCGCCGTCCGCCGACTCGGACCCGGTGACCGTGTCGCCGGAACGGGTCAGCCGCAGCCAGCGAGGAGTCCGGGCCGCGCTTCCGGCGACGTCGTGCACGTAGTCGTGCTGGAACCGCACGCCGTGGGCGCCCGTCATCGCGAGCGCGGCGTACCGCGAGCCCTGCCGCAGGCCGTCCTTGACGATGATCCCGGACTTCGCCCACGGCACGAGCCCGGCGACGATCTGGTCGTGACCGGGCGGCGGATAGGTGATCGTCCCGGTCATCGACGTCATCCTGACCGTGATGGTGCCGTTCCGGCCGAGGTCCTGGTACCGGAACCAGAAGGTGTCGCTGACGCTGGACGAGGTGGCGCCGGCGAACAGCAGGCCCGCCGCGATGACGGAGAGGCCCGCGACGGCCAGGGAGATCAGGCGGCCGGGCGTGCGGAACGCGGTCCACTCCCGCCGGAGAAGTTCGGTGATCGACATGGCGCAGGTCTACGGATCAACGGCTAACACGGTCCGAAGCGGCCTTGTCATGCCGCTGTTAGGTCCTCGCGGGCATGCTGGCGGCATGAGCAGGCTGCGCAGCGGAACCATCGGGGTGCGGTTCACGATCCTTTACGCCGTCGTGTTCCTCGCGTCGGGCATCGGGTTGCTGGGCCTGACGTTCCTGCTGTCCCGCGGCAGGGTGACCGACGTGGCGCCCGCACCCGGCCTCGACTCGGCGCAACAGCAGGTCCGGCAACTGCAGGACCAGCTGGCCGAGGTGCACACGCAGCAGGCACGTCAGCTGCTGGCCGGATCGCTGCTGGCGCTGGTCGTGATGGCGATCGTCTCGCTGCTCGTCGGCCGGGTGCTGGCCCGGCGCGTGCTGCGGCCGTTGCGGACCATCACGAGCGCCACGCGGCGCATCTCCGCGGACAGGCTCGACCAGCGGCTGGCCGTCACCGGCCCGGCCGACGAGGTGAAGGGCCTCGCCGACACCATCGACGAGTTGCTCGAACGGCTCGAGGTGTCGTTCGCCGCGCAACGCCGCTTCGCCGCCAACGCCTCGCACGAGCTGCGGACACCGCTGACGACGATGCGTACGTCACTGGACGTCGCGGTCGCCAAGCCGGATCCGGCCGCGTCGACGGTGGCACTGGCGGATCGTCTGCGCGTGCAGCTCGACCGAGTCGATCATCTGCTCGACGGGTTCCTCGTGCTGGCCAGGGCGCAGCACGGCGCGCTGGCCGACTCCGCCCCGGTCGACCTCGGCGAGCTCGTGCGGGGAGCGCTGCGCGACCTGTCCGGCGAGGTGCGGGCGAAGGGGCTGGACGTGGTGGTGGACGTGCCGCCGGGGACGTCGGCGCAGGGAAGTCCGGCGCTGCTGGCGCGGCTGGTGGCCAACGTCGTCGACAACGCCGTGACGCACAACGAGAGCGGCGGATGGGTCCGCGTCACCGGATCCGTGAGCGGGAGGACAACGCTGGTCGTGGAGACCGGCGGAGCCGTCTTCGACCAGCGGGAGGTCGACCGGCTGGCGCAGCCGTTCGAACGGCTCGGCGGCGAGCGCATCGGCTCCTCGGGTCTGGGACTGTCCATCGTGGCCGCGATCGCCACCGCGCACGGCGGCCGGCTCGACCTGCTCGCCCGGCCGGCGGGCGGCCTGCGCGTGTCGGTCGCGCTGCCGGCCGCGAAGGTGCCGGTGCGGGCGTGAGGGTCCTGCTCGTGGAAGACGACGCCGCCCTCGCCGAGGTCGTCGCGGAGGGCCTGCGCGACCAGGGCATGCCCGTCGACCTCGCGCACGACGGGCTGACCGCCGCCGGTCTCGACCTCCTCGCGTACGACGTGGTGGTCCTGGACCGGGACCTGCCGGGCCTGCACGGCGACGTGCTGTGCCAGATGATCATCGAGCGGCCGGGCAGGCCGATGGTGCTGATGCTGACCGCGGCGGGCGAGCCCGGTGACCGGGTCAGCGGGCTGACGCTGGGCGCGGACGACTACCTCGCCAAGCCCTTCCACTTCCCGGAGCTCGTCCTGCGGGTGCGGGCGCTGGCCCGCCGCAGGCCGGACGCCAGACCGCCGGTGCTGCGCGCGGCCGGGATCGAACTGGACCCGGTGCGCCGGACCGTCGTGCGCGATGGCCGTCACCTCGCGCTCTCGGTGAAGGAGTTCGCCGTGCTGGAAGCGCTGCTGGAGGCCAGTCCGGGCTTCCTGAGCGCCGAGGCCCTGCTGGAGCAGGTCTGGGACGAGCACGCCGATCCGTTCACCAACACCGTCACCGTCACGGTGGGGCGGTTGCGCCGCAAGCTCGGTGAACCGCCGGTCATCGCCACGACACCGGGGGTCGGCTACCGGATCGGCGAAACCGGCTGACCGCGCAATCGCCCGGCGGCGTTGCCGGTCACAGCAGTAGATTCGAGGTCATGCGCGTGGCCGGTCTTCTGCTCGCCGCGGGGGCCGGCCGCCGGTTCGGTTCCCCCAAGGCCCTCGTCCCGTTGCACGGCAAGCTCTTCGTGGACTCGGCCGCCGAGCTGCTCAGAGCCGCCGGCTGCGACCCGGTCGTCGTGGTGCTCGGCGCGCAGGCGGCGGAGGTGCGGCGACAGGCCACCCTCCAGGGCGTGACCGTCGTCGACAACCCCCACTGGGACACCGGCATGGGGTCCTCGCTGCGCACCGGCCTGCACGCCGTAGGCACCGCGGACGCCGTCGTGGTGCTCCCCGTCGACACACCGGGGGTCACCGTCGAGGCGTTGCACCGCCTGATGGCCCTCGCCGAGCCGAAAGTGCTGGCCCGCGCCACCTACGACGGCGAGATCGGGCACCCGGTGCTGATCGGGTCGGACCACTTCGCGGGCGTCGTGGCGTCGGCGGCGGGCGACCAGGGCGCGCGGGACTACCTCCAGGCGAACACCGTCCGCCACGTCGACTGCGCCGACGTGGCGGACGGTGCCGACGTCGACCGGCCCGAGGACCTCAGGCGGCGTACCGGCGGAGCTTGACGCCCGGTGCCACCGCGACTCCGCGCCGGGCGTTGAACCGCAGGCCCGGTCCGCCGTCGTCGTGCACGGCTTCAGGGCCTGGCCCGGACCGCCGCCCTGGCGCACCCGGCCGCGACGACGAGCAGCGCCAGCCCCACCCACACCGGCCAGAGCTCGGAGTAGGTGACCGCCAGCGCGATGTTCGTGGCCGCCGCTGCCGTGAACACCGCGACCAGCGCGACCCAGAAGTAGAAGTACCGCCTGATCAAACCCACCCCCTGTCCGAGAGCGCCACCGCACCCCTCATCGCGCGTATCGAGGTTTGTGGTGCCCGGGTTACTGGTGAGGTGATCTGCAATCGGGTACTACTGGGCCGCATGACGACCGACACCGTGACCGGGTCCGACTACGGCAATCTCGTGCGCACGCACCTCACGCGCGTCGAGCAGCACAACGCGGCCGCGCTCGACGACGTGGCCGAGCTCGTGCTGGCCGCCGTCCAGGCCGACGGAATCCTCCTCACCGCCGGCGCGGGCCACTCGCTGGCGGCGGTCGCCGAGACCTTCTACCGGGCAGGCGGCCTGGCCTGCGTGCGCCCGATCTACCACCCCGAGCTGCTCCCGATGCACGGCGCGATCAGCAGCACGTCGGCCGAACGCCGCTCCGGTCTCGCGGGCGAGGTCCTGCGCGAGTCGGGTCTGGCCCCGCACGACGTGCTGTTCGTGTTCTCGACGTCGGGCGTCAACCACTACCCGGTCGAACTGGCCCAGGAGGCCGCGAGCAAGGGCTGCCCGGTGGTGGGCGTGACCTCCGTGGCGTCCAGCGCCCAGGCGCCTCGGCGCGCGGGGGCGACCCTGGCCGAGGTCTCGACCGTCGTCCTCGACAACCTGGTCCCGCCCGGCGACTCGACCTACCCGGTGCACGCCCCGGTCACCGCGGCGATCTCCACGCTGGCCACCACGTTCCTGTGGAACCTGCTGATGGTCCGCCTGATCGACAAGGCGGCCGAGTCCGGCGTGCGGCTCCCCCTGTGGCGCAGCGCGAACGTGGAGGGCGGCGACGCGGCCAACGCCGACCTGCTCCGCCACTACCAGACCCGCATCCCGCAGCTCGGATAGGTGGAAACCCCCACAAAACCTCAGCGTGATGTCGTTAGTCTCCCACCGGGGAAAGCACATACCTGGGGGGATTCGAACAAGTGGAGCAGAAGACTCGTAGATGGATCCTGATCGGCGGAGCGCTCGCCACGACGGCCGTGGTCGGTGTGGCGGGCACCCTGCTCTGGTCGGGCAACAGGTCGGTGGTGGTCGCCGACGCGCCGATCAAGGCGGCGGAGACTCCGGTGCAGGTGGCCACCTCCTTCCTGACCAGGGCCTTCTCGGGCCCGGCCACTGCCGCCGCCTTCACCGACGCGCCGGCGGCGGCGACCACGGCCCTGGAAGCCAGCAAGGCCGGCATGGGCACGTCCGCCTACCAGGCCACGGTCGCGGCGGCCGAACCACCGGCGGCTGACGCCACGACGACCGAGCTCACCGCGTCCGTCACCTGGACGCTGCCGAGCTCCGGCCAGCTGAAGTACGACGTCAAGGTCCCGATGACCCGCGCCGACGGCGCCTGGAAGGTCCACTGGACGCCCTCGGTCGTCCACCCTCGGCTCACCGAGGGCGCGTCGCTCACCTATCGCAAGTCGCTCGCGGAGGGCGCGCTGCTGGGCCGCGACGGCAAGCCGCTGACCCAGGGCACTGTCCCGGACGGCCTGTACAAGACGATCACCGCCACCGTCGGCGACGTGAAGGGCGTCGACGGCTGGGAGGTGGGCATCACCGCGGGCGGCGCGTTCACCGTGCTGGACGCCAAGAAGGCGGAGGGCGGCGAGAAGATCACCGTCACCATCGACCCCGCCCGCCAGGCCGCGGCCCAGGCAGCCGTGGACGCCCTCCCGCAGGGCGCGGCGATCGTGGCGATCGAGGCCTCCACCAGCGAGATCCTGGCCGTGGCGCAGAACAAGGCGCTGGCCGGCACCAACCCGTTCGTCGGCCGCTACGCCCCCGGCTCGACGATGAAGATCGTCACCGCGGCGGCGGTCATGAACGCGGGCCTGGTGCAGAGCGGCACCGCCGTCCCCTGCCCGGCCACCGCCACCATCGGCACCCGCAGGATCAACAACGCGGACTTCGGCCACGACAGCGTGCCGTTCCGCACGGCGTTCGCGCTGTCGTGCAACACGACGTTCGGCGACCTGGGCTCCAAGCTCGAGCCGAACGCCCTGCCGAACATGGCGAAACGGTTCGGCCTGGGCGCCGACTGGGTCGTCCCCGGCGCGGAGACGAACACCGGCAAGGTCCCACCGGCCACCGGCGACCAGCGGGTGGAGAACAGCTTCGGCCAGGGCAACGTGGTGGCCAGTCCGTTCGGCATGGCGCTGGTCGCCGCCACCGTCGTCTCGGGCAGGACGCCGACGCCGACGCTGCTGCGCGGCAAGCCGTCCGAGCCGAACGACGTGGCGGCGGGCCCGCCCGCCGCCGTCCTGCCGCCGCTGCGCGCGATGATGCGCGAGGTGGTCACCGCGGGCACGGCGAAGCAGCTCGCCGGCATCCCCGGCCTGGCCGGGAAGACCGGCACGGCGGAGGCGAGCGGCGGTGAGGCGCACGGCTGGTTCGTCGGCTACCAGAACAACGTGGCGTTCGCGGTGGTCGTGGAGAAGGCGGGCTCGTCGCAGAGCGCGCTGAACGCGACGGCGGCGTTCCTCAAGGGCTGAACCGCTGCTCGCGCGGGACGAGCAGCCCGCGGTGGAACGCCTCGGTGACGGCGGCCGCCCGGTCGCCCACCTCCAGCTTGGCGTAGATGTTGAGCAGGTGCGACTTGACGGTGGCCTCGGTGATGAAGAGGCCCCGGGCCACGTCGCGGGGGGGGGGGCCCCCCCCCGCCGCCCCGCCCCCCCCCCGCCCCCCCCACCGCAGCACCTCCAGCTCGCGCGGGCTGAGCACCTCCGCCGCGGCGCCGCGCACCCGTTTCATCAGCAACGCCGCCGCGGCCGGGGCGAGCACGGCCTCGCCCCGCGCGGTGGCCCTGACCGCGCGCACGAGCTCGTCGCGCGGAGCGTCCTTGAGCAGGTAGCCGGTGGCGCCCGCCTCGACCGCCGCCACCACGTCGTTGTCGTTGTCGTAGGTGGTCAGCACCAGCACATGGGCGATGCCCGCGAGCTCCCTGGTGGCGGTGAGGCCGTCCGTGCCCGGCATGCGCAGGTCCATCAGCACGACGTCGGGCCGCAGCGCCTGGGCGAGCCGCACCGCCTCGGCGCCGTCGCCCGCCTCGCCGACCACCTCGAAACCGGGGTCCTGGGCGAACAGGCTCGCGAGCCCGTCCCTGACCACCGGGTGGTCGTCGACGACCAGCACCTTGATCACGCTCTCGCCTCCAGTGGCACGCGGGCCGACACTCCCGTGCCCGCACCGGGTTCGGACTCGATCTGCACCGTGCCCGCCAGTCCTTCGATCCGCTGCCTCATCGCTTCGAGCCCGAACCCTCCGGGCCGGACGTCGCCGAACCCGCGGCCGTCGTCGCGCACGTCCAGCGCCACCTCGTTCTCCAGGTACGACAACGTGACGCCGACCCGGCCGGCCCGCGCGTGCCTCGCCACGTTCGCCAGCGCCTCCTGCGCGGCGCGCAGCAGCGCGAACTCGGCCTCCGGCGCGATCGGCCGCGCGTCGCCGGTGGTCGTGACCTCGACCGGGATCCCGTGCAGCGCCGACCACTTCCCGGCGACGCCGGTGAGCGCCTCGGTCAGCCGCGCGGTCCGCAGCGGTTCGGGACGCAGTGCCGCGACGGACCTCCTCGTCTCGTCGAGGCTCTCCCTGGCGAGCTCGGTGGCGGCCGCGACGTGGCGGGCCCACGTCCTGTCGTCGGCGGCGCGGAGCTGGCTGATGATGCCGGTGAGCCCCTGGGCGAGCGTGTCGTGGATCTCCCGCGCCATCCGCTGCCGCTCGTCGCGCACCCCGGCCTCGCGTGCCTGCACGACCAGTTGCTCGTGCAGCGTGGCGTTGTCCGCCAACGACTCCGCGAGCCTGCGGTTCGCCTCGCGTGCCTGAGCGAGCGCCTGCTCCCGTTCCGCCTCCTGCTGGTCGGATTTCCGCGCCACGAACGCGTACGCGCACATGGGCACGGCGTTGCCGGCGATGACGGCGAGCCAGATGGCGACGCCGCCGGAAGTCGACTTGTCGATCCCGTACGACTGGGCCGTGCCCGCCACCACGGCGACCGCCGCCACGTTCACCGGCTGCCAGGGAAAGGCGATCGTGCGGAACGTGTAGAAGTACGGCACCGGCGTGAGGAACCCGAACAACGGGTTGAGCGCCACCAGCGCTCCCGTGAGCGCGGTCAGCCCCACGGCGACCACCCACGGTCTGATCGGCAGGGTCGTCCCCGCCGCCAGCCAGGCCGCCACGACCGCGCACAGCACGAGCTCGGCGGGCTCCGGCCGCCGGTCGAGCGTGGTGGCCGCGGCCAGCACCGCCAGCAGGACGTAAGGCCACCGCGCCGCAGGAATGCTCATCCGCGTTCCTCCCCCGGCCCACAAGCCTAGGCCTCGATCGCAAGGGCGTGGCTGAAGACGTTGCGCGGATCCCAGCGGGCCTTGATCTGTCGCAGGCGCGGGTAGTTGTCCTTGTAGTAGAGGCGCTGCGCGGACACGCCCGAGGTGTTCCACGCCGGGTCCGCCAGGTCGGCGTCGGCGTAGTTGATGTAGGAGCCGTCGTTGACCTCGTTCGGCACGGGCACGCCACCGGTGTCGGCGTACACATCGCGGTAGAGCGCGCGCACCCAGGCGAGATTGGCCGCGTCCTCGTGTTCCTCGCTCCACACCGCCTGGTAGACCGCCTTCATCACCACGTCCCGTTGCGCGATCGCGGTGTCCTGCGGCCGCACCGCGTTGGCCTGACCTCCGTACCCGATCAGCAGCACGCTCCCCGCCCCGCCGTCGGGCCCGGTGAGGTTGCGCCACAAGGCGTTCAGCTGCCTCGGCGTGTACGACCGGCGCAGGTAGGCCGCCTTGATCTTGTACCGCCGGGTGAGCACGTCCCCCGGTTCACCGGTGCCCGGCCACGTCATCCGGTGCAGCCACGGCATCGTCCTGCGCAGGTCGAACACCGGCGTGAGGCCGAGCCCCGCCGACACGGCGTCCACGAACTCCGTCACCATCGCGTCGACGCCCGGCAGGTCCGCGTCGGCCTGCACCGCGAGCATCACCACGCCACCGGCCTGGTGCTTCACCTCGAGGACCCCGTACAGCCCGGCCTGCGGCACCCCCGGCGCGCTGTTGCGCTCGTGCCACGTCCCGAAGTTGCGCAGCAACCCGCCCAGCTTCTCCTCGGTGAGCTGTCCCCAGTCCCAGAAGACCACGTGCTGCAACATCGTCCGCGGCACCGGCGGCAACAACCGCTCCCCGGCGCCCGGCGACCGCAACCAGTACCTGGTCACGACACCGAAGTTGCCGCCACCACCCCCGGTGTGCGCCCACCACAGCTCGCGATGGGGATCATCCCGCTCCCGCGTGGCGACCACCAGGCGCGCCCGCCCGTCCTCGCCGACCACGACGACCTCGACGCCGTACAGGTGGTCCACCACGGCCCCGTACCTGCGCGACAACGGCCCGTACCCACCACCCGCGATGTGCCCGCCGGCCCCCACCTCCGGACACCCGCCACCGGGAATCGTGACGCCCCACCCCGCGCACAACGTCCGGTACACCTGCCCGAGCGTGGCCCCCGGCTGCACCGAGAAGGCCTTCCGCCGCGCGTCGTACCCGACGTCGTTCATCCCCGAGAGGTCGAGCAACGTCCTGAACTCCGGCGCCGCCGTGAGGTTCTCGAAGCAGTGCCCGCCACTGCGCACCGCGATCCGCCGCCCGGCCCGCACCGCCTCGTCCACCGCGCGGACCACCTGGTCGGCCGAGGTGGCCACCCGAATCTCGTCGGGCCGCCCGGCGAACCGGAAGTTGTTGCCCCGCAACAGGTTCTCGTACCGCACGTCACCCGGCCCGATCCGCGGCGCCTGCACAGCAGACTCCTGCGCCGCCGCACTCGCCCCGCCCCGTCCCGTCAGCCCGCCCGCCGCCACCGCGCCGACGATCAGCGCTCGCCGGCTCACGTGCCCGCCCCCGGAGATGCTCATCTCGACCCCTTCCGCCTCGGTGGTTCTCACCGTGGCGGAACGGGATCCGCGGGACATCAGCCGATCACCCGGTCAGGAGGATGAGCCGCGACCCAGCCGATCGGCTGGCCGGGCCACCGCCGCATTGCGCCGGCCGGAGACCGCCGCGGACACCCGGGAAGTCGTTTGCCGACGCCTGTCCGCTCAGCCGGGCACGGCGATCGCTTACGCAGCCGCCGCGAAGCCTCGGACTTGGCCCGTCAGCTGTCTCCGGCGGCCGTCCCCTCAGCTGTCCCTCTCAGCCGCGTTCCTCAGCCGTCCACGCAATCGCCGCCGACACCTTGGACACCCAGCCCAGACGCCGCTCCCAGGCACCTCTTCCCCACGTACAAGCGCCCTGAACCACTCCTGCGGCCGCTGCCCCGCACGACCACCCAAGGCACCGTCTCCTGGCAGCCGTCCCCTTCGGTCGGGCTCGCGCCGCCGACACCCGGACAGCTGCCCCGCACGACCACCCAAGGCACCGTCTCCTGGCAGCCGTCCCCTTCGGTCGGGCTCGCGCCGCCGACACCCGGACAGCTGGCCCGGACGCCTCTTCCAAGCAGCCTTTCCACGAACAAGCTCTCGGAACCACTCTCGCGGCCACTGCCGCACACGGCCATCCCAGGGGTCGTTTCCCGGCGGCCGTCCTTACTCAGCCGTCCCGCTCGGGAGCCGTCCCCCAGCCGCCCACGCCTCGGACACCGGACCCCGATGCCGTTTGCCGACAGCCCTTGCCCTCGGACAAGCTCCCGAACCACTCCTGCGGCCGCGGCCCCGCACAACCACCCCGGACACCTTCGCTCCAGGCGCCGATCCCTGGGGCGGGCTCGGCGGGTCCGCCTGCCGGGATCAGTTCGTCTGCGGCACCCCGAGGCGCTCGCTGAACTTCGGCGTCGGCACCACACCGACCACCGGAGGCTCGGCGAACTGCGTGTTGTAGAGGTCGGCGTACCGGCCCTCGGCGGTCATCAGCTCGGTGTGCGTGCCCCGCTCGACGATGTCGCCGTGCTCCAGCACCAGGATCTGGTCGGCCGCCCGGATCGTCGAGAGACGGTGGGCGATCACCAGCGACGTGCGGCCCTGCAGCGCCTCGGTCAGCGCCTCCTGCACGGCGGCCTCCGATTCCGAGTCCAGGTGCGCGGTGGCCTCGTCCAGGATCACCACGCGCGGCTTGGCGAGCAGCAGGCGGGCGATGGTGAGCCGTTGCCGTTCGCCGCCGGACAACCGGTAGCCGCGTTCGCCGACCACGGTGTCGAGCTGGTCAGGTAACGAGGCCACCAGGTCCAGCAGGCGGGCGCGGCGCAGCGCGTCCCACAGCTCGTCGTCGGTGGCGCCGGGCGACGCGTACTCCAGGTTCGCGCGGATGGTGTCGTGGAAGAGGTGCCCGTCCTGGGTGACCACGCCGACGGACGCGCGCAACGCCTCGAAGGTCAGGTCTCGGACGTCCACTCCGGACAGGCGCACGGAACCCGAGTCGACGTCGTAGAGCCGCGGCACGAGCGAGGCGAGGGTCGACTTGCCCGCGCCGGACGAGCCGACCAGGGCGACCAGCTGGCCGGCCTCGGCCTTGAAGCTGATGCCGTGCAGCACTTCCTCGCCGCCACGGGTGTCCAAAGTGGCCACCGACTCCAACGAGGCCAGCGAGACCTTGTCCGCCGACGGGTACGCGAAGCGCACGTCGGAGAACTCGACGGACACCGGGCCGTCGGGCACCGGGCGGGCGTCCGGCTTCTCCTTGATCATCGGGTCGAGGTCGAGGACCTCGAAGACGCGCTCGAACGACACCAGCGCCGTCATCAGGTCGACGCGCGCGTTCGCGAGAGCCGTCAGCGGGGCGTACAGCCGCGTCAGCAGCAGCGCGAGCGACACCACGGCACCGGCCTGCAGGTGCCCGGTCAGCGCCAGGTAGCCGCCCAGGCCGTAGACCAGCGCCTGCGCCAGCGCCGAGACCAGCGTCAGGCCCGTCATGAACCAGCGGGTGGCCATCGCGGTCCGGATGCCGATGTCGCGAACCTGCGCGGCCTTCTCGGAGAACTCCTGCTCCTCGCGGGCCGGACGGCCGAAGAGCTTCACCAGCGTCGCGCCGGGCGCCGAGAACCGCTCGGTCGACTGGGTGACCATCGAGGCGTTGAGGGCGGAGGCCTCCCGCTGCATGTCCGCCATCCGGCGGCCCATCCGCTTGGCGGGCAGCACGAACACCGGGAGCAGCACCAGGGCCAGCGCCGTGACCTGCCACGACAGCGTGAACATGACGGCCAGCGACAGGACCAGCTGGATGATGTTCGTGACGAAGCCGGACAGCGTCGAGGTGAAGGCGCGCTGGGCGCCGATCACGTCGTTGTTCAGGCGCGAGACCAGCGCGCCGGTGCGCGTGCGGGTGAAGAACGCGACGGGCATCTTCTGCACGTGGCCGAACACGGCACGGCGCAGGTCGTAGATCAGGCCCTCACCGATGCGCGTCGACTGCCAGCGCTCCACCACGCCCAGGCCGGCGTCGACGACGGCGATCAGCGCGATCGCCACCGCGAGCCACACGACCACGGACGGCACCGAGCCGCCGACGATCGCGTCGACCACGCGGCCCGCCAGCAGTGGCGTCGACACCGCGAGAACCGACGAGACGACCGTCAGCAGCAGGAACACCAGCAGCTTCGCCCGGTGCGGCCGGGCGAAGGTGAGAACGCGGCGGAACGTGCCCCGGCGCACCTTCGAAGGCGCGTCCGAGGTCGCTCCCATCATGAATCGCCAAGAGCTGTATCCGTCCACGCTGTCTAGAACAGCACAGCGGTCCGACAATTCCTTCGCGGGCGGCTACAGCGGCGGAAAGGTTCAGCTCTGAGCGGACAAGGCCGCGAACGACTGCAGCCGGCGCAGCTGGGCGGCGCGTTCCAGCGCGAGCTGCGCCTCCGCCGTCGGCGTCTCCGCGGCCGCCAGGATCAGCGACAGCGTCTCCGACACGGCACCGGCCATCGGCTTGAGGACGGCGGCGACCAGCTCGTCGACGGCGCCGTCGAGCCCGTCCGCGGGCACGACGGAGTTCGCGAGGCCGATCCGCAGCGACTCCTCCGCCGACACCCGGCGGGAGGTCACGCACATCTCGGCCGCGCGCGAGTACCCCACGAGTCGCACCAGCGGCAGCGTGCCGCCGAGGTCGGGCACCAGACCCAGCCCGGTCTCGGCCATGCAGAACTGCGCGTCCTCGGCGAGCACGCGGAAGTCGCACGCCAGCGCCAACTGGAAACCCGCGCCGATGGCATGCCCCTGCACCGCGGCGATCGTCACGCGTGCGGGGTCGCGCAGCCAGGTGAACCCGGCCTGGTACGACGCGATGCGGGCGTCGGCCTCCTCAGCGGGAAGCGACAGGATCGCGCCGAGACCACCGGGTTCGCCGTCGACGGGCTCACCGGTGAACATCCGCCGGTCCAGCCCTGCCGAGAAGGCACGGCCGGAGCCCCGGACGACCACGACGCGGACGTCCGGGTCCAGCTGTTCGCCGATGTGCCGCAACGCCTGCCACGTGGCCGGCGTCTGCGCGTTCAGCACGTCGGGACGATCGAGCGTGATGGTCGCGCGCGGCCCCGAGATCGCGAGCCGAACGCCACCGCGCTCGAGCAGGCCAGCGTCGATGGAAGGCACTGGCATGGTCGTTACCTCCGGCGAACTAGTAGCTAGTTACCGGAGAGTAGCAGTCTGAGTTGTGGCTACTTCTTCTTCGTCCGGGTGGCGCCACCGCGACCGCGCAGCGTGACCCCGGATTCCGACAGAACCCGGTGCACGAAGCCGTAGGAACGCCCGGTGCTCTCGGCCAAAGCCCGGATGCTCGCGCCCTTTTCGTACTTCTTCTTCAGGTCAGCGGCCAGCTTGTCCCGCGTGGCGCCGGTGATCCGGGCACCCTTCTTCAGGTCAGCCACCTTGTCCCGCCTTCCGTACGAGCAGGTGGGCCGTTTGACGGCCCCTGTCGTCGCAATGATCGAACAGGAACCGGCAGAACGCCAGGTGATCAAGCAAAGAGATCGGTGAACGGTCGATTCGATCACACTGAGTTGATCACAGAACGCGCTCGGTAGTCCTTTGACGGGTGGAGATCACGCCAGCTGAACGAGGTCGAGGTAGTCCTCGGACCAGTGGTCCTCGGTGCCGTCGGGCAGCAGGATGACCCTCTCGGGCTCCAGCGCCTCGACCGCGCCGGGGTCGTGCGTCACCAGGACGACGGCGCCCTCGTAGCGCCGCAACGCGTCGAGCACCTGCTCGCGCGAGGCCGGGTCGAGGTTGTTGGTCGGCTCGTCGAGCAGCAGCACGTTCGCGGCCGACGACACCAGACCGGCCAGCGCGAGCCGCGTCTTCTCGCCACCGGACAACGTGCCCGCGGGCTGGTCGAGCTGCTCGCCGCTGAACAGGAACGTGCCGAGCAACGACCGCAGCCGCTGTTCCTGCTCGTCCGGCGCCATGTGGCGGATGTTCTCCCACACCGACGCGTTGTGGTCGAGCGTCTCGTGCTCCTGCGCGAAGTAGCCGATCTTCAGGCCGTGGCCGGGGACGACGCCACCGGCGTCCGCCTTCTCGCTGCCGCCCAGCAACCGCAGCAGCGTGGTCTTGCCGGCACCGTTGAAGCCGAGCACGACGACGCGGGAACCCTTGTCGACCGCCAGGTCCACGCCGGTGAAGATCTCCAGCGATCCGTAGGACTTGCTCAGACCCTCTGCCATCAAAGGGGTCTTGCCGCACGGCGCGGGCGACGGGAAGCTGATCTTCGCGACCTTGTCGCTCTGGCGCACCTCGTCGAGACCGTCGAGCAGCTTCTGGGCGCGCTTCGCCATGTTCTGCGCCGCAACGGCCTTCGTGGCCTTCGCGCCCATCTTGGCGGCCTGCGTCATCAGCGCGCCGGCCTTCTTCTCGGCGTTGGCGCGCTCACGGCGACGACGCTTCTCGTCCGTCGCACGGGCCTCGAGGTACTTCTTCCAGCCGAGGTTGTAGATGTCGACCTCGCCGCGCATCGCGTCGAGGAACCACACCTTGTTCACGACGTCGTCGAGCAGCTCGACGTCGTGCGAGATCACGACGAGGCCGCCGTCGTGCGACTTGAGGAAGCCGCGCAGCCACGTGATCGAGTCGGCGTCGAGGTGGTTCGTGGGCTCGTCGATCAGCAGGATCGTGCTCGACTTGGCACCGATGCCCGCCTCGGACGCGGCGAACAGGATGCGGGCCAGCTCGACGCGGCGGCGCTGGCCACCGGACAGCGTGCTCAGCGGCTGCGCCAGGACCCGGTCCGGCAGGCCGAGGTTCGAGCAGATGCGGGCGGCCTCGGACTCGGCGGCGTACCCGCCGAGCGAGGAGAAGCGCTCCTCGAGCTTGCCGTACTTGGTGACGGCGACGTCGAGCTCGGCCGGGTCGACCAGCTCGGCCATCTTCGACTGGGCCTTCTCCATGTCGCGGAGCAGCTGGTCGAGGCCGCGCGCGGACAGCACCCGGTCCTTGGCGATGACCGACAGGTCGCCCTCGCGGGGGTCCTGCGGCAGGTAGCCGAGCTCGCCCTTGCGGGTGATGGCGCCGGCGTAGGGCTGGCCCTCACCGGCGAGAACGCGCAGGGAGGTGGTCTTGCCGGCACCGTTGCGGCCCACGAGGCCGATGCGGTCGCCGGGCTGAACGCGCAGGTTGGCGCCGCTCACGAGAATGCGTGAGCCCGCGCGCAACTCCATGTCGGTTGCGGTGATCAAAAGAAACTCCGAGTAGCTACGAGAACTCCGGGCATGGCAAGGGATGGCACGTCCGGTTCGGCCTACTCCAGGAGGATCACGCACCCATCCTACGGGATCACGACCATCGAATTTCCCACCTGTGGCGGGACGCATAGATTGCGGCCATGAGCGAAGACTTCTCGGGCAAGGCCGCGCTGGTCACCGGCGCGTCCCGCGGCATCGGCCACGGCATCGCGCGCGAGCTCCTCTCCCGCGGCGCGTCCGTCACGATCACGGGCCGCAAGGCCGATCAGCTGGCCGAGGCGGCCAGGCAGCTGGAGGCGGACACCGGCGGCCGCGTCCTCGCGGTAGCGGGCAACGCGGGCGACGACGCGTCGCGCGAAGAGGCCGTGGCGCGCACGGTCGAGGAGTTCGGCCGCCTCGACGTGCTCGTGAACAACACCGGCATCAACCCGCAGTTCGGCTTCCTGATGGAGGCGGACCTGAACGCCGTCAAGAAGATCTTCGACGTCAACGTGGTGGCCGCGCTCGGTTTCGTCCAGCTCGCGTGGAAGGCGTGGATGAGCGAGCACGGCGGCGCGGTCGTGAACGTCGCGTCGATCGGCGGCATCCGGTCCACGGGCGTCATCGGCGCGTACGGCGCGTCCAAGGCGGCGTTGATCCGCCTGACCGAGGAACTCGCGTGGCAGCTCGGCCCGAAGGTGCGCGTGAACGCCGTCGCGCCCGCCGTGGTGAAGACGAAGTTCGCGGAAGCGCTCTACGTGGGCCGAGAGGACGAGGCCGCGCAGCAGTACCCGATGAAGCGCCTCGGCACGCCTGAGGACGTCGCCTCTCTCGTGGCGTTCCTGTGTTCGGACGGCGCTTCGTGGATCACGGGCGAGACCGTCCGCGTCGACGGAGGGCTGCTGTCCACGGGCACGGCGGGCTGAGCCACACGGGCTCGGGGGCCGCGGTCCGGCTCGTCTGGGCGCGGTTCGGTGTTCTTGGGGGCGTCCGGCGTTGCTCGGGGCGTCTGGCGCCTCCATGGAATGTCCCGCGCTCCACGGGCGTGGGTGTTCCCAGGGACGTTCGGCGCTTCCAGAGGCGTCCTGCGTTGCCTGGAGACGTGTGGCGTTCCTCCGGGGACATCCAGAGCCGTCCCGCGCTCCCAGGGACTGTTCAGCGGCCCTTAGTGGTGTTCGGTGTTACCCAGGGACGTCCGGCATTCTCAGGGACATCCGACGCATCCAAGGGCGTCCAGCGCCCCTGGTGACGTTCGGCGTCACCAGTGACTTCCGGCGTTCTCCAGGGACATCCAGCGCCCCCGGAACGCTCTGCGCTCCCAGCGACATCCGGCGCCCCAGCGACGTTCCGCGTTCCTAGCGGCGTTCGGGTCCCCAGGAACGTCCATTGCCCCCAAAGACGTCCCGCGTCCCCATGAACGTCCAGCGTTCCCTAAAAACGGCCCGGCCTCTCAGAATCGTCCGGCGTGCACCGGCGCGGCATCTGCCGCCAGGTCCGGTCCACAGGCCGGTGTCCGCACGCCGAGCCACGCTCACGCAGGGGTCCCCCGCAGGGGTCCCCTGCTTTCATTCTCTCAGGCACCACCGACAGTTTCGGGCACTCCGAGCACGTCCAGGAACGCCGAGGCGGCCGGTGTCAGCCCGCCCGCGCTCCACACCAGGTGCTCCACCCGCGAGGGCCCGTCCACGATCGGCACGGTCACCACCCCGCTCAGCCGGGGCGTGTACCGCGACGGCAGCACGGCCACGGCCAGCCCTTCCCGGATCAGCCCCGCCATCAGCTCCGCGGTCGTCACCTCGAACGCGACCTCGCGGTGCAGCCCCGCGATCGAGAAGGCCTGGTCCGACTGCGTCCGCCCCGGCGATCCGGCCGGGAAGTCGGCGAACAGCTCCTCCGCCAGGGTCCGCAGGGTCGTCGACTCCTGCCGCGCGAGCGGATGCCCCGGCGCCATCACGGCCACGTGCTCGTCGCGTGCCAGCTCCCGTCCCCGCACGCCTTCGGGCCGCACCCCGAGCGGCAGGCCGAGGAACGCCAGGTCGAGGCCGCCCTGCCGCACCTGCTCGACGAGCTCGTAGCTCGACAGCATCCGCAGCGCGACCGGCACCTGCGGATAGCGCTCGCGGAACACCTTCAACGCCGCCGGCAGGTCCACGGCGGCCACAGTCGGGATCACGCCGACGATGACCCGTCCGCGCACCTCCCCCACCGCCGCGGCGACCTCGGCCGCGGCCCGTTCGGCGAGGTCGAGGCACTGCCGCGCGGACGGCAGGAACGCGGCGCCCGCCGGGGTCAGCCGCACGCTGCGGCTGGTGCGTTCGAACAGCCGCGCGCCCAGCGACCGTTCGAGACGGGCGATCTGGTGGCTCAACGCCGACTGCACGACCAGGCACTGCCGGGCGGCCTTCGTGAAGCTGCCCGTCTCGGCGACCGCCACCACGTACCGCATCTGCTGGAGCTCCACGTGATCCATCTTGAATCACGATGGATCGGATGAAAAGCATGTGTTGGACTCATTGATCGGACGCGCCAACACTGGACGACGTGAGAAACAGCGACCTCTCCCGCACCGCGCTGGCGGCGTTCGCGCCGGTGGTCTGGGGCTCGACCTACGTGGTCACCACCGAAATGCTGCCGGTGGGCCACCCGCTCTTCGCGGGACTGCTGCGCGCGCTGCCCGCGGGACTGATCGCGCTGGCGCTCACCAGGACGCTGCCGCGCGGGTCGTGGTGGGCCAAGGCGGCGGCGCTGGGAGTGCTCAACATCGGCCTGTTCTTCCCGTTCCTGTTCATCGCGGCCGAACGCCTGCCGGGTGGTGTGGCGGCCACCCTGGGCGCCGCTCAGCCGCTCGTGGTGGCGCTGCTGGCGGTCGGCGTGCTCAGGGAGAGCCCGTCCGCGTGGAGGCTCGCCTGGGGCGTGATCGGCATGCTGGGCGTCGGGCTCGTGGTCCTCGGCCCGGCGGCCGGCTTCGACCTGGTCGGTGTGCTGGCCGGCCTCGGCGGCGCCGCGACGATGGCGCTCGGCGTGACGCTGACGAAGAAGTGGGGCAGGCCTGCCGGAGCGGGTCCGACGGCGTTCGCGGGCTGGCAGCTCACCGCGGGCGGACTGTTCCTGGTGCCGGTGACGTTGCTGTTCGAGGGCCCGCCGCCCGCGATCGGCCTCACCGCCGTGCTCGGCTACCTGTGGCTCGGCGGTGTCGGCGGCCTGCTCGCCTACGTCCTGTGGTTCCGCGCGATCACCACGCTGCCGGTCACGTCCGTCTCGATGCTCGGCCTGCTGTCCCCGATGGTCGCCGCGGTGCTCGGCGTCGTCGTCCTGGGCCAGACCCTGGACCTGGTGCAGCTCATCGGTTTCGCCCTCGCCCTCGCCGCGATCGTCGCCAGCCAGCGACCGGCACCCGTTCTCGCCAGAGGAGCACTGCAGTGAAGATCGCGGTCGTCGGCGCGTCCGGCATGGTCGGCTCGCGGGTCGTCGCCGAGGCGGTGCGGCGCGGGCACGACGTGACAGCCGTGTCCCGCAGCACCGGCGACGTGCGCGGTGACGCCACCGACCGGGAACTGATGGACAGCGTTCTGTCCGGAGTGGACGGTGCGGTGGTGGCCACCGCGGGCGTCACCTCGACCGTGCTGCTCGACGCGGCACTTGCAACACGTACACGGATCATCGTCGTCGGGGGTGCCGCACCGCTGCGCACACCGGACGGCACGGGCCTCGTGCTCGACGACAGCCGGTACGTGCCGGCGCACATCCGTCCCGTCGCCGAGGCGAGCGTGCGCCAGCTGCGGGAGTGCCGCGCCCACCAGGCCGACTGGGTGTACCTGAGCCCGCCCGCGCTGCTCGAGCCCGGCGAGCGCACCGGCACCTACCGGCGCGGCACGGACGAGCTGCTGACCGGTCCGTCCGCGATCTCGGCGGAGGACCTGGCCGTGGCGGTGCTGGACGAGCTGGAGACCCCTGGCGCGGACCGGCACTTCACGGTCGCGAGCCGAGGTCCAGCCGCAGGATGATCTCGCCGTCCTCGTCGACCTCCCCGGTCGGCACGAAACCGAACCGCAGGTAGAACGGCTGGGGCGACCCCTCCCCCGGCACGCAGCTGGTGAGCAGCTCGGTGGCCCCGGCGGGCCTCAGCAACGCCACGACCTCGTTCAGGACCGCGGTGCCGTACCCGCGCCCCTGGTGCCCGGCACCCACGAGCAGGCGCCACAGGAAGTACGGCCCGAGCAGTCCGGGCCCGGGAACGGTGTCCCAGCTCAGCATCACGAACCCGACCGGCACGTCGCCGTCGTAGACCGCGCGGAACCAGGGTCGGGCATCGGGGTTCTCCCGCGCGTCGGCGAACGACTTCTCGACGGAGGCGACGAACCGCTCCTGCGCCGGATGTACGCGCACGGCGACCACGGCGTCGCGATTGGCATCGGTGATCTCGACCAGGCGGATCTGAGCGCTCATGGCCCGGATCATGCCGCTCAGCGAGACGTCTGCGGCACCGAATAGTCGCTGGAGGACGACGAGGTCGGAGGCACGGACGTCGGCGGCGCGCCCGGCGTCGTCGACGCGCCGGGCGGTGGCGTCGTGGAGCCGGGCAGCGTGGTCGTGACGACCGGCGGTGGCTGCGGCGCGTGCGAACTGGACGGGGTGCCCGCCGCCGGCGTCGGCTCCACGGACGGAGGCGACGAGGACGGAGTGGTGGTCGGAACCCGCGACGTCGTCGAGGACGGTCCCGGTGTGGCCGGTTCCGGGGGTGCCGCGGCCGGCAGCACGGCGAGCGCCACCGCCACGACGCCCACCGTCGCAAGGCCGCTGCCGACCACCGCGATGGTGCGGCGCCGGGACCGCACGGCCTGGCCGCGCTGGATCAGATCGGCCGCGGTGACGGCACGCGGCGGCGCCTCTTCCTGGTGCAGAGCGGAGAAAGTCGCCCGCAGATCGTCTTCGCGAACCATCACACCTCCAGCCTCAAGTGGTCGAACTCCGGTCCCAGCCTGCGCCTCAGCGTCTCCAGGCCCTTGCTGCTCTGCGACTTCACCGTGCCCGTGGAGCAGTTCAGCGCCGCCGCGGTGTCCTCGACGCTGAGATCGTGCCAAAAGCGCAGCACGAGGACAGCGCGTTGCCGTGCGGGCACGGCGGTGAGCGCCTGCCACACCACGAGCCTGTCCTCCGTCCCTGCGACGGAGGACAGGCCCTCTGGGGGTGCGTCGGTCAGCTTCTCCCTGCGCCACCGCACCTTGCGGCGTTCCGCGAGGAACGTCCGCACGACGATCTGGCGCAGGTACGGCTCCAGCCCCGACCGGTCCGAGAGCTTCGGACCGGCCAGGTACAGCTTCAAGAACCCCGACTGCATGAGGTCTTCCGCCTCGTGCCAGTTACCGCACAGCAAGAACGCGGTGAACCGCATCGAGTCGGCGTACCGGTCGAAGCAGTCGGTGAACTCGGCCTCCCAGTTCAGAGGTGACTCCCTAGCGGGCCGTGGTCGACGGGGCCGGCGTCGTGGCGGGCGGGGTCCACGTCGTGGGGCCGTGGCTGACCGTCGGCGTCGGCAGGACGGAGGGCGTCGGCAGGACCGACGGGGGCGCGGTCGTCGGCGGGTGCTCCGGCCTCGAGGACGACGGCGGCAGCACGGTCGTGGGCGGGTACTCCGGCGACGTCGACGGCACCGCGGTCGGCGTGACGTCGGGCATGGTCGACGACGGCGGCAGCACCGGGGGGCTGGTCGAGACCGACGTCGCGGGCGGCTGCGGAGCCGAGGTCGTGGGCTGGGGCGCACCGTCGCCGCCACTCAGCGCGAGGGCGGGCACCGCGATGCCGATGGCACCCAGCGCGACCGCTCCGGCCACGATCACCATTCGTTTGCGCACTTGCAGCTCCAGCAGGTCAGTGGCGCCAGGATCAGGCACCCTCACCCGTATCCATGTGGCCGGGCTCCCGTCCGGTTGCCCCTGTGTCCTGGATCACGATCTCCACGCACCGGGCTCGCTCGGCGGCCTCGTCCAGGACCGTCCTCCGGGGTTCCGGCACGTCCAGCACCCGGTCCTCGGCCTTGCTGAAGACGCCCGAGAGCCTGCGGTCGTTGCGCAGCACGTCCAGCGCCTGCCAGTCGCCGCCCAGGACGACGGCGTCGAGTTCGGCGAGCCGCGGCACGAGCACCCTGGCCACGTCGTCCGCGGCGGCCTGCAGCGCGACCCTGGCCTGGCCCTCGCGGCGCCGGGCGAACCGCTGCTGCGACCACCCACCGGCCCGGATGCGGCCGTGGACCTGCTTGCGGTCCGTGGCCGACACCTCGACCTTGCCGCCGGACGCCACGCCGACGCTGTGGCCGCCCAGCCGCACGAGGACCAGCCCGATCCTCCGGGGCTCCGCCAGCTTGTCCACCACCTCGTGCAGAGAGGTGCCGCCGCGCGTCGCGAACGTGGCCGTCGCGCCGTCTTCAGCGGTGACGACGACCTCGGCTTCGGTGACGCGGACGTCGATCACCCCGTGCCGATCCGCGAACCGGCCGATCCAGCCCAGGACCCGTTCCGGCTCGACCTCGACGGCCCTTCCACCGGGCACCGGGCGCACCCTGCTCACCTGGCAGCCACCCCCTGACACCCGTGACCGAGGCCGATCATCGTGCACACAGTAGAACCGGTCCGACACAGGCGGTGAACGGCACAGAGATGTTACTGATGGGTTCGATTCACTTGACAGATGAGTCTCGAAAGCGTGAACTCATCAACCGTATGGATTAACCATTGACTCCATCCGGCTCCGACCAGCGATGTTCACGGACGGGTAGGGTCACTGGGGCGTGATCTTATGACAGCGGGGAGTCACCATGACGACTGCTGCCGGTCGACCAACACTGACCGTTGACGACACTGACTCAACGGGCCACGGCAGCCTTACGCAACTCTTGACGACGGGACCGTTCCCGGAAGCGTTGAGGGCGGCGATCAAGGCTAGCCGACTCAGTCTCGACCGCATCCAGCACAGGTTGGCACTGCGCGGAGTGACGATCAGCGTCGCGACGCTCAGCTACTGGCAGTCAGGACGACGAAGGCCTGAACGCCCTGAGTCACTGGAGGCGCTGCGGCACCTCGAGTCGGTTCTGGGAGTGCCCCAGTCGGGTCTGTCGGCGTTGCTCGGTCCACCTCGTCCGCGAGGTCGCCGTTGCCGCCCGACGACCATGATGCCGATCGACGCCCTCTGGGCGCGAAGGGAGCGGGTCGCGAACCTGCTCTCGAAGGTCGACACGTCCTCCGACCTCAAGCTCGGCCGGATCAGCCAGCACGACCGCATCGAGATCTCTGCCGACGGCGGGCAGAAATCAGTGTGGGTGCGGCAGATCCTCCGCGCGGAGCAGGACGGGCCCGACCGCTGGGCGCTCGTGTTCGAGACCGAGGAGTCCGACGTGCTCCCCGAGATCCTGAACGTGCGCAACTGCCACCTCGGCCGCATCGCCCGTGACCACGAGGCCAACATCATGGTCGCGGAGATGATGTTCGAACGGCCGCTGACCCGCGGCGAGACCCTCATCATGGAATACCAGCTGGTGTTCCCCGAGGGCCACGCCCCCAAGGGCAACAACACGTTCGCCCGCAAGTTCCGGCTGCCGGTGCGCGAGTACGTGATCGAGGTCCGGTTCGACGAGACGAACCTGCCTTCGCGCGTGCAGCAGTACAGCGTGCCGGCGGGGGACGAGACGCCCTCGCGGCGCCGCAACCTCACCCTGGACTCGGGCGGCGGCGTGCACGCCGTGGCGCTCGGGTTCGGTCCCGGCGTGTTCGGCATCCGGTGGGAGTGGCCGAACCGCTAGCAACGCTCTGGACAGGCCTGAGGGGCGCTTCCCGATCCGGGAGGCGCCCCTTTCGCCGTTCAGGTCCCGGGCCGGCACGGAGAAGGCCCCCGGCTCGCGAGCCGGGGGCCTTCCGTTCGGTCAGCTCAGGTCATCAGACCCAGCCGGCGACGCTGAGGGTCACCGAGCGGATCGAACCGCGGTCGGAGCCCACGACGTCGGCGACCTTGAACACCCACGTGCCGTCGACGGGGTCCGCCGTCAGCGAGGACAGCGGCGCACCCGCCTTCCACGAGCCGGTGAACGGCGCGTTGCCGCTCGTCACGCTCGAGAACGGCGTCGTGGCCGCGTCGTCGAACACGGCCTGGCAGATGTTGTTGCCGGTGCCGCCCGCCCGCGAGAACAGCGTCACGGACTTGCCGGACGGCGAGGTGAGCGTGCCCACCAGGTCGCCGACGAAGGTGTGGTCGATGCCGACCGTCGTCGAGCCCTCGGTGGCCGAGCACGTCGCGCCGTCCACGGAGAACTTCAGGTTCGACGCCGCACCGACACCCGTCACGGGCAGCGGGATCGAGACGCCGGTCTGGTCGTTGTCCGGGATGGCGACCGGCGCGCCGGTGTACGCGAACGACTTGAAGTCGCGCGCCGGCTCACCCACGCGGAGCGTGAACGAGCTGGTCGTCGGTGACGTCGAGCCCGCGTACGTCACGCGTGCGTCGAGCTTGACCGCCGAACCGAGCGCGGCCGAGGCCGGCACGGTCACCTTGAAGGTGTTGCTGACGGTCTGGCCCGGGTCGATGTTGCCGTAGTACTTGGAGCGCGGCGCGATGGTCACACCGGCCGACGGGGTCGACAGCACGACCGAGGTCGACGCGGCCGAGCCGTCACCGTTGTTGGTCACCGGCAGCGTCACCGTGGCAGTCGTGCCCGGCTTGAGGAAAGCGCTTCCGTCGGCGTCGTTGACGATCGTCGGCTTCTGCGCGCGGGCCAGTGCCTGCGGCGACGCACCCGTGTACTGCAGGGCGCGGTCGGCCATCACGATGCCGGCGCCGGTGCGGTTGTCCACACCGGACTCGACGATGTCGATCGCCGTCGCCACAAGGGCTTCCTTGACCTCGGCGGGCGTCAGCGTCGGGTTGCCGGACAGGATCAGACCGGCGATCGCGGCGGCGTTCGGAGCGGAGGCGGACGTGCCGAAGAACGGCGCGAAGCCCGGCACCGACGTGGTCACGCCGTCGGCCGCGGTGATGTCCGGCTTCTGCCGCGTCTCGGCGAGCGGCGAGCCGTCCGGTGCGAAGAACGTCCTGCGCGGACCGTCGGAGGTGAAGCGCTCCGGCTTCTGCGTGCCGTCGAAGGCGTTGGGGTACGGGCCCTTCGGGTTGGCCGGGTCGCCCGGTTCGAGGTCGAACGGCAGTGCCGCCGCGGCGGGTGCGGCCGCGACCGAGATCGCGCCCTTGGCCGCCGAGTGGCCGCGGGTGGTGCCCGGCGTGACGTACTTCTTGAGACCGTCGTTGGTGTCGGCGAACCGGCCGCCGAACAGCGACAGCGCGAAGTACTTGTCGTCACCGCGGTACTTCACGACCGCGAGGCGCGTCCCGGTCGAGCTCGCCGGGGTGTTGATGCGCTCGTACGGGTCCTGCGCCCCGTCCTGGTTGTTCTGGCTGAACGTGACAACGTTGCCCTGGGCGTTGACCAGGTACAGGTCGTAGTCGTTGGCCGACTGGCCGAGCGGGTCGGCCCAGTGCAGCACCACCGGGGTGTCGCCGGAGAAGTTCGACAGCGGGTTGTAGAGCTGCTTGGCGTTGGTGTCCGGGTTGAAGTCGTGCGCGGAGCCCGCGAACTTGCCGACGCCCACACCCGAGTCCACGAACTCGCCCTCGTAGTGACCGGACGTGCCGTCCACGACGTTGCCCTGGTTGCCCGCGCTGGAGAAGAACATTGCGCCGTCGGCGACGACCGCGTCCACGGCACGCGCGATGATGCCGTCCTGGAACGGCGACTCGTTGAAGTAGATGACGTCGTCGACGATGACGTCGCAGCCGAGGTCGAAGCGCAGCTTCTTGATGTTGTCCGCGAAGCTCGCGTCGCCGTTGAACGCCGTGGCGAAGCCGAGCTCGGCGTTGGGCGCGAGGTCGTGCAGGATCTCGAGCATCGCGGTGCCCTCGTCACCGGAACCGGCCTGACCCGGCACGATGTCGACGGCAGGGAGCTCACCGGCGGCCTGCGACACGGCCAGCGAAGCCACGCCGTCCGACAGCGCGCAGAGCTTCACGCCGACACCGGTCACGCGGAAGGAAGCGCGGGCGGCCTCGGCGTTGTGCGCCTTGTCGCTCTCCGCGACCTTGGCGGCCTGGACGGAGAGCTGCTTCTCCGAGAGCCGGCGCTCGACCTCCCTGGACTTGTCCTCTTTGGACGGAGCCTGCTTGCGGGCCTTGTCGTCCCGCTTGTTCTTGACGTCCTGCGTCATCGCGTCGCTGCCCGGCTCGACGCGGGCGACGTCGGAGCGCCCGGCGATCTCGGCGATCTTCGCGACGGGAACCTCCGCGCGCACGGTGCGGTGCTCGGGAGACACTGCCCGGATCTGTCCGCCCGCCGAGCGGACAGCGTTGACCAGGTCCTCCGAGTACTGCTTGGCGCGGATGTCCACGAGCGTGGTGGCCTTCGGCGTCACGGCAACGCCGGTCTGCACCTGCGGAAGGGCGCTCGTAGTACCAGTTGAGACGCGCTTGCGCGCCTCCACGACGAGTGCGCTGTCCACTTTGGACTCAGCTGGGGTGAGCGACTTCTTGATGCTCTGCAGCGCGGAGATCTGCGCCGCCGTGCGGTCGCTGATGGACTTGGACGCCTTGCCCGGATCGGCGGACGCCGGCGTGACTGCGGTGAGAGCGGCCAGAAGAACTGCGGTACCTGCGGTGACTAAGGTCGTGCCTCTTCGAGATCGGCGCACAGGAGTTTCTCCCCCGAACGTTGGCGTGCCCCCGAGCACGCGGCTTGCGACCGGCGATTCCCGGTCGAGGCGCCAACGTATGGTGCTTGCCTGATCACAGTCAGCATCCGATTGGGCTACTTCTCACTTAGCAGACACAATCACACTTCACAGAACAAACGCGTCAGTCCACAACTGACCGGTTCGCCCGGAAAGGGCTTCCAACAGTGCGGCTGCCTGGTTGTCGGTGAGCGACGCGACGAAGTCGACGACCGCGCGTCCCCGCGCCAAACCCCTGACGGCATCAGGTCCGACCGGCAGCTCACCGGCGGCACCGACCAATGTGGACGGCTCCGTCCGGGCGAGCGCCGCGTACTCCGTTTCGGCCAGCTCCACCAGGTCGTGCAGCCTGCGCGGCAACCGATCCGCCTCGGCCCGATCGGTCACCCACTGCTCCAGCGCGTCCACGAGCGACCCGAGCAAACGGGCCTGTCCACGTTGGTGCAAGGCCAGATCCGGCCGCAGCAACACGAAACGCCGGTGGACGAACTTCAACACCTGCACCTCGTGCCACTGAGCGACCGCCAGCACCACGTGCCCGGACCGCGGCGTGGGCTCCTCGATCACCCCGACCGCGTCCACGAGCCGGCGCGTCCACCGCGCACTGAACCCGGCGACCGCCTGCTCGGCCTCAACCGACCCGTCGAACGGCACGGCCAGCAACCCGTCGACGAGCTCCTTGCTCACCTTGCGCACGGCCATCGCGAACGCCTCGTCGCTCATCACCCAGGAGTCCTTGAGGTGCATGCGCCTCCTGAGCGTCTCCAGCGAACGCCCCGGCATCCGGATCTCGGCATTCAGCTCAGCGTCGCTCAGCCCGGCCAGGTCAAGCGCCTGCGCCTGCCACGTGCCGAGCTCGGCGGCAACCGTCGCGTGCTGCAACACCCCGACCCGGTGGAAGTCCTCCAGGTCGTGGATCGCGTACGCGATGTCGTCCGCGGTGTCCATGACGCTCGCCTCGACCGTCTGCTGCCACGACTCGACGCGCCCCTCGAACGGCTCGCGCGCCTGCCGCAGGTCGTTCATCTCCGTCACGTACGCGGAGAACTTCGAACTGCCGGTGCCCGGCATGTCCTCCGGCTCCGCCGCACCACGCGGCGCGACAGGCAGGCCGAGCGGCTCGTGACGCGTCCACGGGTACTTGAGCATCGCCGCCCGCACCGCCACGGTCAGGTCGAGGCCGAGCGCCTTGGGGCCCCGCACGTCGGTGGTCGTGACGATCCGGAACGACTGCGCGTTGCCCTCGAACCCGTCCGGCAACCCGAACCTGTGCCGGGCCAGCCGGTCGAGCACCTGCTCCCCCAGGTGCCCGAACGGCGGGTGCCCCAGGTCGTGTGCGAGGGCGGCGGCCTCGACGACGTCGGGGTCGCACCCTCCCAGCTTCTCGAGCACCGCGGTCAGCTCGGGGCGACTCGTCAGGCGTTCGGCGATGGCGCGCGCGGCCTGGGCGACCTTCAGGCTGTGGGTGAGGCGGTTGTGCACGAGCAGGCCCGAGCCGGTGGAGCTGACGACCTGGGTGACTCCGCCGAGCCTCGCGAAGAACGGGGAGCTCGCCACGCGATCGCGGTCGACGCGGAACGGGTTCGTGGCGAGGTCTGCGGTCCTTCCCACTCCGGCTGATCGGCGGGCAGTGCGGTGCTCGTTGTGCATGGTGCAGAAGGTACCCGGCAGCCTGAGCCTCGGCGCCCCACGCGTCTTCCTCATTGCGCGGCGAAGATGACCATGGTTTTGTGACACCCCCTCGGGAATTTGTCTACTAGAGGGAGCAGGAGCCGAATCAGGCCATCGATCACCCGATTGAGTGAGCGCGGCCTGGCGCCGTCCAGCTGGCAGGCATCGCGGGTGCCTGAGGAGAGGCTCGAGGAGGTTGGCGGTCGGTGTTCGTGGCGTGTGCGCGCCGGCTAACGCAAAAAAAGCCCTGCGGGGAGCGCTTGTGGCGCTCAACCCGCAGGGCAAATTAAGTTCGGCGGCGACCTACTCTCCCACACCGTAACCAGTGCAGTACCATCGGCGCAGAAGGGCTTAACTACCGGGTT
>NZ_JAPJDL010000027.1 GCF_026242055.1 Lentzea sp. NEAU-D7
GGGGTGAGACGGGGGGCCGCGCGCCGGGCCGTGTCCAACGACACTGCCGGGCGCGCGAGGCTCCTCCATTGATCAGCTAGACTGTGCTGTACACCGATGAAGGCTTGACGGCCGTTGACCGGTGTTTCCACCCACTCATCAGCGGCGTGACCATCACGCCGGGCCCGTCCTTGTGATCGGCACCGCGGTAGCTCGCGGGGCAGCCTCGAGACGTGCCATGTCCCGGAGGTTTGTTTTGCCATCAATGTCCGAAGGCCGTTCCGAGCGTGGGCAAAGCCGCAGGTCACCGCGGCGCCGCTCGGGTCGCCAGGGCAATTCCTCGCGTCCGCAGCAGCGGGTCGAGGAACCGATCGTCGCCGAGCCGTTCGAGAGCACGCTGCCGGAAGGCCCGTTGCCCTCGTTCGCTGAACTCGGCCTTGCCGACGCGCTGATCCGCTCGCTCGTCGCCAACGAAATCACCGAGCCGTTCCCGATCCAGGCGGCCACCCTTCCCGACGCCATGGCCGGCCGCGACATCCTCGGCCGTGGTCAGACCGGCTCCGGCAAGACGCTGGCGTTCGGTCTCGCGATGCTGTCCCGCCTCGCGGGCGGCCGTTCCGTGCCTCACAAGCCGCGTGGCCTGATCCTCGTTCCGACCCGCGAGCTCGCGATGCAGGTGGAGACGGCGCTCATGCCGCACGCCCGCTCGCTGGGCCTGTGGTGCCGCGTCGTCGTCGGCGGCACGTCGTTCCCGCGCCAGATCGATCACCTGCGCCGCGGCGTCGACCTGCTGATCGCCACGCCGGGCCGCCTGTCCGACCACGTCCGCCAGGGCACGTGCGACCTCGGCTCCGTCGAGATCACCGCGCTGGACGAGGCCGACCAGATGGCCGACATGGGCTTCATGCCCCAGGTCCGCGCGATCCTCGACCTGACCCCGCAGGACGGGCAGCGCCTGCTGTTCTCCGCGACGCTCGACGGCGACGTGGACAAGCTGGTCCGCCAGTACCTGCACTCCCCGGTGACGCACTCGGTGGCCCCGGCCACGGCGAGCGTCACGACGATGGAGCACCACCTGCTGCTCGTGTCCGCTGAGGACAAGCAGAACGTGGTGACCGAGGTGGCCGCGCGCGAGGGCCGCACGATCATGTTCGTGCGCACCAAGCACCACGTCGACCGCCTGGCCAAGAAGCTCCGCTCGGTCGGCGTCCACGCCGGCGCGCTGCACGGCGGCAAGGCTCAGAGCGCGCGCACCCGCGTGCTCGGCGAGTTCCGCGAGGGCACCACCCCCGTGCTGATCGCCACCGACGTCGCCGCCCGCGGCATCCACGTCGACGACGTGTCCCTGGTCGTCCACGTCGACCCGCCCGCCGACCCGAAGGACTACCTGCACCGCGCCGGCCGCACGGCCCGCGCCGGTCAGTCCGGCACGGTCGTCACGCTGGTCACGCACGACCAGCGCCGCGCGGTCCAGGGCATGGCCGCGCGAGCGGGCATCCGTCCGGAGAGCACGAAGGTGCGCCCCGGCGACGACGACCTGGCCCGCATCACCGGCGCCCGCACGCCGTCCGGCGAGCCGATCATCGAACGCGAGAAGCCGGCCCGCCGCAGCAGTGGCTCCGGCCGTCGCTTCGGTGCCCCGGCCGCCGCCGGTGCCGCCCGCGGTGAGTACCGCGGTGGCTCCGGCCGTCGCACCGAGGGCGGCGAGTTCCGCGGTGGACCGCGCCGTTCGGAGCGGACCGAGGGTGGTCGCGCGTTCGGGCGGACCGAGCGCGGCGCGGGTCGTCCGCGCCGGGCAGCTCCGCAGCACTGAGCTTGATCTGATCGACGGTGGAGGCCGCTTCCCTTTCGGGAGGCGGCCTTTGCCGTGTCTGAGGCCGAGTTGTCCGCAGGAGGCGGCCTTCGACACCGCTCAACGGTTCCGTGGTCAGCGGCAGAGGCTGCCTTCCTCGTTGTGGGAACGGCCTTCACCACACAGGCCTCCGAGCCACACTCCGAGCCGCCCGCGAACAAGATGCGCGCGTCTCCTCGGCGACGGTTGTCCTGATCGCTGGTCGGGGCTGCCTCCCGCACGGTGGCCTTCGCCGGCGAGGCCGAGTTGTCCACAGATCGGTGAGCGGTGGGTTGACAGGCGCGAATCGTCGCTAGGTTGAGTGGAGGTTGGTGGTCAGCCCCCTGGGTGGGCGGGGCCTGAGCGGCGGTTGGTTTTGTTTGCGCGACGGTTAGTTCGCCAGCGCAGTGGTTGGCTCGCCTGCACAACGGTCGGCTCGCCAGCACAGCGACTAGCTCGCCAGCACAGCGGTTAGCTCGCCAACGCAGCGGTCAGTTCGCCAACGCAGCGGTCAGTTCGCCAACGCAGCGGTCGGCTCGCCAGCACAGCGACTAGCTCGCCAGCACAGCGGTCGGCTCGCCTGCGGCACGTAGGGTGTCGCATGGGGCGGAACTGGTACCTGCTGTGGAGCGGTAGCGCCATCTCGGCGTTGGGGGACGGCATCTTCCTGGCGGCGCTTCCGTTGCTCGCCGCGACCATCACGCAGGATCCGAAGCTGATCGCCGGCGTGAGCTTCTTCGGCGCGCTTCCCTGGCTGCTGGCCGCGCTGCCGGCCGGGGCGGCGGCGGATCGGTATGACGGCAGGCGCCTTCTGCTGGTGGCGTTGTGGGTTCAGTGCGTGCTCATGGGCTTGCTTGCCGCATTCCATAGCCAGCACATCGCGTTTGTGTACGGCATGGCCTTTTTGATCGGTACGGCTGCGAACGTGCCACGGGCCGTGGGGCAGCCGCTCATCAAGGCCACCGTGGAGAACCATCTGCTGGAGCGTGCGAACGGTCGGTTGTTCGCCTCGCAGGCGGTTGCATTGCAGTTCGTGGGGCCGCCGGTGGGTGGGCTGCTGTTCGCGATCGCTGTGCCTGTGCCGTTCTGGGTCAACGCGCTGACGTTCGCTATCGCGGCGTTGCTGGTCACCAGGATGCGTACGGAACGCAAGGAGCCGACGGGTAGACCGCGAGTCAGGGAAGGCTTGCGGTGGTTGGTTAAGCACGAGGCGTTGAGGGTTATCACGGTTGTGTCGGCGACGACGAATCTGTGCATTGCGATGACCATGGCGACGTTGGTGTTGTTCGCGCAGCAACGGCTCGGGGTGACCGGTGCTGGGTTCGGCGTCTTCCTGGCCACGCTGGCGTGCGGCGGTGTTGCGGGCGGGTTGCTCGCCGAGCGGTTGCTCTCGCGGTACCGGAACACGGTCGCGGTCACGGTGGTGCTGATTCCGTTGATGTGGCTGGGAATCGCCACGGTTGCCCGCGACCTCGTGACGGTCGCTGTGTTCGCGGTGGTGAGTTCGTTCTGCACGGCGGTGTGGGGTGTGGCTACAGCCAGCTTCCGGCAGCGGGTGGTGCCCACGGAGCTGCTTGGTCGCGTCAGCAGTGCGCAGACGCTGATCACCTGGGGTGTTCAGCCCGTCGGGGCGCTGCTGGGCGGGCTGACGGCGGACTGGTTCGGGCTGCTGGCGCCCTGGTACGTCGCCGTGGCGCTCCGCACCGCGGTGGGGCTTCTCAGCCTGAAGTCACTGCGCACGCACTGGGCAGCACCGGACCGGTGGACTCATGCGGCATGAGCGCGGAGTCCACCGGTGGCGCGAAGAGAGCTGTCTAGCTGTTCGCGGGAGCGATGTCCGCTACCGGGCCCACCACGATGATCGCCGGCGGACGCACCTCCCAGGCCTTCACGTCCGCGCCCAGGGTGTCCAAAGTGGACCGGTAGACGCGCTGGGACGCCGTGCTGCCCTCCTGGATCACGGCGACAGGCGTCGAGCCGGGGCGGCCTGCCATCAACGCCGTGGCGAACGCACCGGCCCGTTCTACCGCCATCATCAGCACGACGGTGCCTCGAAGGCGTGCGATCGCGGGCCAGTCGACGAGAGAGCGCGGGTCGTCCGGTGCGACGTGACCGGAGACGACGACTACCTCGTGCGCCACGCCTCGGTGCGTCACCGGCACACCTGCCAATGCGGGCACACCGAACGCCGACGTCACGCCCGGCACCACGGTCACCGGGATCCCGGCCTCCGCGCAGGCCAGCAGTTCCTCGAAACCGCGGCCGAAGACGTACGGGTCGCCGCCCTTGAGCCGGACGACGAACTTGCCCTCCTTGGCGCGATCGATCAGCGTCTGGTTGATGAACTCCTGCGTCGCCGCGCGGCCGTAGGGGATCTTCGCCGCGTCCACGACCTCGACGTGCGCGGGCAGGTCCTCCAGCAGCTCACGCGGCGCGAGCCGGTCCGCGACGACCACGTCCGCGTGCGCCAGCAAGCGCTTGCCCTTGACGGTGATCAGCTCGGGGTCACCGGGGCCGCCACCGACCAGGGCGACACCGACAGGCGGCGCGGCCTGGTCCGCGATGCGGCCGTCGCGCAACGCCGCCATGAGTCCGTCCCGCACCGAGGCCGACCGGCGGTGCTCACCACCCGCGAGCACACCGATCAGCATGCCGTCGTGCATGCCGGAGGCCGGTGTGACGGCCGTGCCCTCTACGGCGATGTCCGCGCGCACGCAGAACACACGCTGTGAGAGCGCTTCTTCACCGATCTGCGTGTTCACCTCGATGTCGGACGTGCACGCCACCACGTACCACGCGCCCTCGACGTCACCGGCCTCGAAAAGCCTCTGGTGCCACGTCAGCTCTCCCGCGTCGACCATGCCCTGCACGGCGGGGGTGACGGACGGCGACACGAGCTCGACGACGGCGCCGGAGGCGATCAGGCGAGGTAGACGGCGCTGCGCGACCGTGCCACCGCCGACCACGAGGACGCGCCGGCCCCGGAGGTCGAGGCCGGCCAGGTAGTGCTGTTCAAAGGGCATGCGTAGAAGCATCCACACGGGACACGCCGTGTCCAGCCGAAGGGAACATGGTCACACGGACAGCAGCTCGAAAGAAGTGGCCAGCACGCCTCCGAAGCGCTCGCCGACCGCTTCTGCCATCGAACGGAGGAACGGCTCCGGGTCCGCCATGTCGCCGCTCAACGCCTCCAGGTACGCCTTGTGCGCGCGCAGAGAGGCCACCGAGGCGTCGAACGAGTCGGTGATGTCCACGGCGTGCGTCGCCAACGGCGAGGACGCCGCCGCCACGTACTTCACGCCTTCCCACTTCTCCAGGCCGAGCTCCGGGAAGATCCACCGGTTGCCCGCGTCCCTGACCGCGTCGACGGCGGCGCGGCCGACGGCGATGTGGTCCGCCATGTTCAGGCCACCGCCGGGCCAGGTCTCGCGGTAGTTGCCGGTGATCACGAACTCCGGCCGGTGGCGGCGGATGGCGGCCGCGATGTCACGCCGCAGCGGGATGCCGTACTCGATGGTGCCGTCCGGGTGGTCCAGGAACTCGACCTCGGTCACGCCGACGGCCGCGCAGGAAGCGATCTGCTCCTCGACCCGCAACGGCGCGCAGACGGCCGGTTCCATCGAGTCGATGCCGTTCTCACCACGGCACGCGAGCAGGTACCTGATGTTCTTGCCTTGGGCGGTCCAACGCGCGATGGCGCCCGCACCGCCGTACTCCATGTCATCGGGATGAGCGACGACGACCAGAGCGCTCGACCAGTCTTCGGGCACAGGTTCCAGATCAGCCATGCGTGCAGGGTGCGCGCCGGAGCACGCACCCTGCAACACAAACGCGGCTTACAGCTGAGCGGTGATCACGTCGTAGTAGGTGGCGATGCGGCCGTACACGCCGGGGTAACCGGCGGCGGCGCAGCCACGGCCCCACGAGGTGTCACCGATGAGCTTGCCGCCGAACACCAGCGGGCCACCGGAGTCGCCCTGGCAGGTGTCCACGCCGCCCTGCGGGAAGCCGGCGCACACCATCGAGGAGTTGCTGTACTGCGAGTACGCGGTCTTGCAGGTCGCGTCCGAGGTCAGCGGCACGTTGGCCTTGAGCAGGTAGCGCGAGGCGGAACCACCGGAGGAGGTGGTGCCCCAGCCGAGGATCAGCGCCGAGTTGCCCGCCGCGTAGAGCGCGGTGTCGGACGGCGTGGCCAGCGGCAGGGTGGCCGAGCTGATGTTGCGGTCCAGCGTCAGCACGGCGACGTCGAAGCCGGACGTCGCGGTGCGGTAGCTCGGGTGGACCCAGATGCGGGTGACGCTCGCGACGGTGCCCGCGGTGCTCTGCTTGTCGTCACGTCCGTGCACGACGCGCGTGCTGGAGGCCGAGCGGCCGGACACGCAGTGGGCGGCCGTGACGACCTTGTTGGCCTTCACGAGCGTTCCACCGCAGAACTGCGATCCGGAGGTCGACGCCAGGTAGACGACCCACGGATAGGTCGAGGTGCTCGCCCGCGTGCCACCGACGATCATCGGCGACACGTCCCCGGCGTTGGCCGCGGGGGCGACGAAGAAGATGCTCGCGAGAGCGGACACCACGACGGACACGATCAGGCGATGCAGGGTTTTCGCCATGTTGCCAGTCCTTCCCGATGACACTGTGTGTGCAGGGTGTACAGCGACAGCACACACAGCGTCACGGGCGGAGATTCAGCAGCACAACCGCCTTTTGTCTGTTCAGGGCGGTTTGACTTTTGACTTACTTCTTTTCGATTCCGCGAGCGTCGAAAACAGATCGGACGGATGCTGCGGCCGTGTCACCGTAAAGTTTCCTGGCGGTTTCGACGGTCACCGTGGCGGCCCGCGCGAAGTCCGTCGTGGGCGAGTACGAGAACTGCGCCTCCAGCACGATCTTCGCCGACTTGTCCCGGCCGAACTTCTGGTAGATGTCCCACAGGGCCCGCGACCAGATCTGACCGTCGAAGTGCACCTCGCCCTTGCGGTCGGCGTACTTCAGGTCGGTGTCGGTGCGACGCAGGCAGTGCGGCGTCTCGGTCGTGTAGGACGTGGCGTCCCAGTCCATGATGCACGCCAGCGGGACCGTCGCCGTGTCCTTGGCGTCCGCGGAGGACATGATCAACGCCCACCAGTCGCCGAAGCCCTCGCCGATCGAGCCGCCCTCGACGCTGGAGCCGAAGCCGGGCACCTGGGCGTCCTGGATCGCGTGGCCGAGCTCGTGCCACACCACCTCGACGTCCTCGGCGTCGTCCACCCCGCCCGTGCCGAACGTGATCTGGTCCTTGTTCGGGTCGTAGAACGAGTTGTCCGCGGTCAGGCCGAGCGTGGTGATCTTCTGCGACTCGTTGTTGACGTTCTTGAAGCCGAGGCTCTGGATGTACTTCTGCGACTCCGTGACGCCCCAGTAGGCGTTGACCTGCTCGAAGAGGTCGTTGGAGCGCGTGTACTCGAACTTGTTGCCCTTGTTGTAGGCGAGCTTGCTCTTGGCACCGGTCAGCTGGGCGTAGCTGCCCCTGAGGTAGCCGGAACCGTCCAGGTTGGACAGGGTGACCGACCTGTACGCGGCGGCGGGCACCGCCGAGTCGGCGTCGTCGCCGTCGGTGAGGTTCTGGTTCTGCTGCGACGACACGGGGTTCGGGCTGAACACCTTGCCGGTGCCGTCCGCGTGCTTGACCAGGCTCTCGGTCCTGACGACGGCACCGGACTCCGCGTGCACCAGCGTGCGCTCGGATCCCTTGCCGCTGTCGGAGATCACCTCGTAGACGAGCCCGGTGCCGGGCAGCACCTTCAGGCTCGCGCCTTCGGGAGCACCGGCGGACTTCGCCCTGGCGTCCTCGGCGGACACCGCGGGCGTGACGTCGACCGAGCCGACGGGCAGCCGGCCGTCGTCCACGGTCTTCTCGCCTGTCGACTTGTCCACGTGCTCGACGTAGTACGCGCCCAGCACCGGCTTGCCGTCGTAGGTCTGTTCGTACCAGGTGTGCGTGGCGGTCAGCGAGTCGCGAACTGCCAGCAGCCGCAGGCCTTCCGCGGGCGCGGCGGCCTGGGCGCTGATCGTCAGCAGGGACAGTGCGACGCCGGCGGTGCAGGCGACAGCGACGAGACGACGGGCTCTCATGCCGGTCTCCAGTGCATTCGGGCCCGGGCAGGGTGGGCCGTGTGCATGGCGACGCTAATCGGCAAAACTTCGACGGAGACCCTACGAAAGAAGGAAAAACATCAGCCTTCCAGAACTCCGGGAACAACAATCACGTCGGCTTCGACCGGAATGTCCAGTGTCGGTCCGGCTCCGAAAGCGATGAACGCGACCGCCGCACCACGAGCGGCCAGGTCGAACGCGCCCTCGTGCCCGACCTCGGTGCCGGAGCGCAGCAGCGGGCGCACGGACTCGATCGCCTCGGGCGACCCGATCACGAACGCCGCACGCCGGATCTCCGCCTCCGCGCGAGGCGTGCGCTGCTCGGCCGGACCCGGCCCGAGCCCGACCAGCGCGAGCCGGCCGCGCGGCAGCACCCGCGCCGCGGCCACCGTCACGTTGTCCCGCTTGAACTTCTCGGCCGCCAGCTCGATCGGCCCGCCGAGCCCGACGCTGCGCGCGCCGCGCAACGCGGCCGCCTCCGCGACGCTCGCGGTGCCCATCGAGTTGCGCACCACCGAGCTCGGGTTCGGCACCCCGATCTCGGCGAGCTCGCCTGTCGGGAACGTCAGCAGCTCGGCCGTGTCGCCGTGCCAGAAACCCCAGTCCTCCACCGCGTCCACGATGCCGGGTTCGTCCGCCTTGACGTCCGCCGTCGCGAACGCCTTGATGGCACGCAGGTCCAGGCCGCCCTGAACGTCCAGCTCGGACAGTGCGGCACCCACGCTCGTGGCCGACGCACCGCGCGTCGACCCCACTCCGACGACGAGCGTGCGCGGCACGATCCGCAGCACGTTCTCCTTCGCCGCGGCGGCCCGGTCGTCCACGACGATGACCCACGTCGCGTCCTCACCACCTGCCACGACGTTGGGCGGCAACGCGGGCAGCGGAAAGTTCAGCGGGTTGCGCAGCACGACCTTCTCGCCCGCCTCGATGGCGGCGGTGCAGGCCTCGACGTCGCCGACCGCGGTGGCGTCGAGCTGCTCGACCAGCTCGTCCAGCATCGAGTCGACCAGCGGACCGCTCGTCACCACGGCGGTGCGGTTCAGCACGTCGGCGACGTGGCGGGTGAACACGTCCGCGTCGCCGGCCAGCGCGACGACGAAGTGCTCGTCCACGCACACCACGGCGGGGTCGGATCGCTTGTCCCGCAACAGGGGCGCGACCAGCCGCACGGCGGAGCCCGCGTCCAGGAACAGCACGACGGCGCCCAGGCGGGGCCAGAGGCTGCGGACGGCGGGCTTGACCGGGCCGTCGGGGACGACGGCATCGGCTCCGAGCAGCCCGGCGAGGTCGGCGGCGTCACCGCGCTGCGCCGGGCCGGCGAACACTCCGATCACTTCTTGCTTCCCCACAACACGGTCACCGGGACCGCCGGGGCGAATCCCGAGTCCAGCAGGCGCGAGGCCGTCCAGTGCACGCCCTCGACCTCGTACCCGGCGGCCTGCAACGCGTCGCGCGCGGGCACGATCTCGTCGACGCTCTCCGTCACGACCACGACCCGGCGCGCCGACACCGCCGCCGAGGCCTTGACCGCGCTCAGCTGACCACGGCCGACGAACACCGAGTCCGGGCGCGGCAGCGAAGGCGCGTCCAGCTCGGACTCCTCGACGCGGACGTCGACGCCGTGCGCGGAGGCGTTCGCGATGATCCGCACGCACTCGACGGGGTCCGGCTCGACCGCGATCACGGCGGCACCCAGCCGGGCGCACTCCACACCGACCGCACCGGAACCCGCGAGCACGTCCCACACCAGCACGCCGGGACGCGGGGCGAGGCGGGCCAGCACGAACGCGCGCACCTCGGCGCCGAGCACGTGGGCGCGGCTCGAGAAGGCGTCGTCCGGAAGTGCCCAGCCGTCGTTCGAACGGAGGAACTCGTTGTCCGCCAGGCACAACACGGCGTCCGGGGCGGTCCAGCGGCGCGTCACCGCGTCCCTCGGGTCGACGGCGACCAGCTCACCGGCGTCCTGCACCGTCAGCGTGCGGCGCCAGCCCGCGAGGCCGGCACCGATCTCGGCAGGCCCGATGCCCTCGGCGAGCCTGACGATCACGGCGGAGTGGGCGCGGCACACGTTCAGCGCGGGCCGCAGGCCGTCCTCGACGTCGACGACCTCGACGGGACGGCCCGCTGCCTCGCGCAGCTTCTCCAGCGACATCAGTCAGCAGACCGCTTGGGCTTGCGGGCCGGCTTCTTCCTCGGCGTGGACGTCGAGGCGTTGACCGTCGGCGGCTTCGGCTTCCCCGCCGCGACCACCGTCAGCTTCGGCTTCGGCGCCGGCTCCTCGGCGGGCTTGCGCACGGACTGCTGTATTTCCTCCACCGCCGTCCACGCCGGGTTCGGCTCGGCCGCGGGGGTGGTGGGCACGGCGGGAGCGGGAGCCGGGATCGGCTCGTCCGTGCGCGTCGCGATGCGCGAGGCGGCGCGGCGCGACCAGCGGGTGGGGCGGGCGGCGCGCAGCGGTTCGTCCGCCGAGCCCGTGGCCGTCGCCGAGACACGACGCGTGGGCGCCTTCACCGCGGCACCGACGAGGAACAACGTCGGGCGGTACAGCTTGTGCTGCTTCACGACCGACTCCAGCTCGGCGATCGTGGTGTGCACGACCAGCTCGTCGGCCTGGCTCACCTTGTACGCGACGACGACCGGCGTGGTCTCGGAGTACCCGCCCTGCAGCAGCTTCTCCACGAACTGGCCGGTGCGCGCGCCCGAGACCGTGGCGGCCATCGTGGTCTGCAGCGCGGCGAACTCGCTCACGAGCTCGCTGCTCTCCGGCGAGATCAGCACCGTGGACGACGCCTCGGTCTGCGTGAGCTCGCGGCCGATCTTGGCGGCCGCGGCGGCGACGACGGAGACGCCCGGCACGACCTCGACCTCGAGGCCGAGACGCACGCACAGGTCGTGCTGCTCCTGAACGCCACCACCGGTCGCGGCGTCCCCCGCGTGCAGGCGCACGACGACCTGGCGCGCGGCGGCCGCACGGCGGTACACGTCCGTGATCTCCTCGGGCGTGACGCGCGAGAAGTCGACCAGCTCGGCGTCGGCGCGGGCGTGCTCGCGGACGCACTCGGCGTCCACCGCGCTGGGTGCCCAGACGACCACGTCGGCTTCGGCGATGCGGCGAGCGCCTCGGAGGGTGATGAGGTCGGCGGCACCGGGACCGGCGCCGACGAAGGAGACCCGACCGGTCGTCGTCACGACAGCTCCACAGGGGGTTTGGGAAGAGGCTTAAGCGATGACCGTACCGTCTGCCACTCCGGCCACGAACGGGTGGCAGGCCCGCACGAAACGGGCTACGGCCTCCGGATCACCGGCCGGGTGCGTGTGGAGGTACGACGCGTGCACGCCGCCCGCCACGAAGCCCTCGGCGACCGGCCGCGAGTCGACTCCGCGCCAGTGCCACGCGGGCGGGACGGAGTGCGGTGTGGACAGCTGCGTGCGGTGGAACTCGTGCCCGGTCACGCGGCTGCCCGGCGGGTGCAGCGGCGAACCCGTGGACGCCACCGCGTCACGGTACCCCAGCGTCAGCTTCGGCGTCATGAACCCGTCGGCGTCGAGCACGCCGCACATCGGGTGTCCGTCGAGCGACCTCGCGAGGTACAGCAACCCTCCGCACTCGGCGTGGACCGGCGCACCCGATCGAGCGAACCGCGCCACCGCGTCGCGCAGCTTCACGTTGGCCGACAGCGCTTCCGCGTGCTGCTCGGGAAAACCGCCGGGCAGGACGAGTCCCGCCGTGCCCTCCGGGAGATCTTCGTCGTGCAGCGGGTCGAGCACGGCCACGGCCGCGCCCGCCGCCTTCAGCACCTCCACGTGCTCGGCGTAGCCGAAGGTGAAGGCCGCTCCCCCGGCGACCGCGATCACCGGTTCGTCCTCGACGCGCTCGACCCGGGGTTCCCACGCGGAGACCGCCATCGTGGGCACCGACGACGCCAGCCTGCGCACCGCGTCGAGATCGACGTGCTTGGCCACCGCGGCGGCGATCGCGTCCACCGCGGCCACGGCCTCCGGGCCGTGCTCCGCCGCCGTCACGAGCCCCAGGTGCCGTGAGGGCAAGGAGAACTGCGGATCGCGCGGCAGCACGCCGAGCACGTCGAGGCCGACCTCGTCGCACGCGGACCGGAGCACCTGCTCGTGCCGTTCCGACCCGACCTGGTTGAGGATCACGCCGCCGAGCCGGACCGTCGGGTCGTAGCCGCGGAACCCGTGCAACAGCGCGGCGAGCGACCGGCTCTGCCCGCGGGCGTCCACGACGAACAGCACCGGTGCGTTGATCAGCTTGGCGACGTGCGCGGTGGAGCCGATGCCCGCGGTGTCGATGCGGCCGTCGAACAGCCCCATCACGCCCTCGACCACGGCGATGTCGCAGCCCTTCGAGCCGTGCGCGAACAGGCCGGGGATGCGGTGCTCACCGACCATGACCGGGTCGAGGTTGCGGCCCGGTCTCCCGGTCGCCAGCGAGTGGTAGCCGGGGTCGATGTAGTCGGGCCCCACCTTGAACGGCGCGACCCGCGACCCGGCCGCGCGCAACGCGGCCATCAGCCCCGTCGCGACCGTGGTCTTGCCGCTGCCCGAGGCCGGGGCCGCGACGACCAGCCTGGTCACCACTCGATCCCCCGCTGGCCCTTCTGCCCGGCGTCCATCGGGTGCTTGACCTTGGTCATCTCCACCACGAGGTCGGCGGCGTCGACCAGCTTCTGCGGCGCGTACCGGCCGGTGATGACGACGTGCTGGTGCCCTGGGCGGTTCGTCAGCGTCTCCACGACCTCGTCGACGTCGATCCAGCCCCAGTGCAGCGGGTAGGTGAACTCGTCGAGCACGTAGAAGCCGTGGCGTTCGGCGTTGATCCTGCGCTGGATCTCGTGCCAGCCCTCGAGCGCGGCCGTGGCGTGGTCGTCCTCGGTGCCCTGCTTGCGGGTCCAGGACCAGCCCTCGCCCATCTTGTGCCACTCGACGGCGCCGCCCTCGCCGGTCTCGTCGTGCAGCCGGCCGAGCGCCTTGAACGCGGACTCCTCGCCCACCTTCCACTTGGCGGACTTCACGAACTGGAACACGCCGATGTCCCAGCCCTGGTTCCAGCCGCGCAACGCCATGCCGAAGGCCGACGTCGACTTCCCCTTCATCTCACCGGTGTGCAGCATCAGCAACGGCCTGTTCCGGCGCTGGCGCGTGGTCAGGCCGTCCTTCGGCACCTCGGTGGGTTGTCCTTGAGGCACTGGGTTCTCCTTGCTCGTGGGTCGCTGCTCCGCAGACTCCGGTGAGTTCGCCGGGAAGCTGGTCGTCCGGCGCGAACTCACGCGGCCCGGACGACGCCGGCGAGGTGGTCGGCGCTGAGCTGGTCGAGCTGGACGCAGGTGCCCCGCAGCGCGTCGGCGATCTTCTGGGCGAGGCCGAGGCGGACGTGGCCCTGTTCGCAGTCCACGACCACGACAGCGGTCTTCTCGAGCAGTCCGGCGGCCTTCAACGCGTCCTTCGTCGGGTCGCCGCCCAGGCCGGACGACGTCGCGCGGCCGTCCGTCAGCAGCACCACGAGCGGGCGCTTGCGCGGGTCGCGCATCCGTTCGACCTCCAGGACGCGGTGGGCCTTCAGCAGGCCGTCGGCGAGCGGCGTCCGGCCGCCGGTGCGCATCTTCTTCAGGCGCGTGGCCGCCGCGTCGACCGACGTCGTCGGGGGCAGCGCGAGCTCGGCCTGGCTGCCGCGGAACGTCACCACGCCGACCTTGTCCCGGCGCTGGTAGGCGTCGCGCAGCAGCGAGATCACCGCGCCGCTGACGGCCGACATCCGCTTCTGCGCGGCCATCGAGCCGGAGGCGTCGACGACGAAGAGGACGAGGTTCGACTCCTTGCCCTCCCGGACGGCCTTGCGCAGGTCGGCGGCGGTGAGCAGCAGTCCGGGACCGCTGCGCCCCCGCTCCGCCTGGTGGGGTGCCGCGTTCGTGAGCGTGTCGACCAGGTGCAGGCCGCTGCCGTCCACCTTGGACGAACGGACGATCCGGCCGGTGCGGGCGCGGGCCCGGGAACGCTTGCCGGGCGCGCCTTCGCCGACTCCGGGGACCTCCAGCAGCCGCGCCTTGAACGCGGGCGCGGGCTCCGGTGCCGGACGGTCCTGGGGCGCGTTCCCGTTGCCCTTGGGGCCTTCCTGCGGTTCGGGCAGCTCACCACCGCCGGGACCGTCGTCGTCCGGGCCTTCGTCGTCCGGGCCTTCGTCGTCCGGTTCCCCGGCGTGCTCGGCCGCCTCGCGCATCGCGTCCTCGAGCTGCTGCTCCTCGATGCCGGGCTCGTCGAACGGGTCGCGGCGGCGCCGGTGCGGCAGGGCGAGCCTGACCGCCGCCTCGACGTCCTGCTCCTCGACCTCGGTCGCGCCCCGCCAGGCCGCGTGGGCGGTGGCGGTACGGGCGACGACGAGGTCCGCGCGCATGCCGTCGACCTCGAAAGCCGCGCAGACGGCGGCGATGCGGCGCACCTCACCGTCCGGAAGGGACACGTGGGGCAGCCTGGTGCGCGCGTCGATGATCTGCTGCTTGAGCGCGGCGTCGTGGTCCGACCAGACGGCGGCGAACTCCCCGGGGCTGTTCTCGTAGCCGAGCCGGCGCTTGATCACCTCGTAGCGCGTGGAGACGTCCCGCGACGCCTTGACGGCCACCGTGAGCCCGAACCGGTCGAGCAGCTGCGGCCGCAGCTCGCCCTCCTCCGGGTTCATGGTGCCCACCAGCAGGAACTGCGACGGGTGCGAGACCGAGACGCCCTCGCGCTCGACGTGCGCGCGACCCATCGCGGCGGCGTCGAGCAGCAGGTCGACCAGGTGGTCGTGCAGCAGGTTGACCTCGTCGACGTAGAGCACGCCGCGGTGCGCCGCGGCCAGCAGGCCGGGCTGGAACGCCCGCACGCCCTCGGTCAGGGCCTTCTCCAGGTCGAGCGAGCCGACCAGCCGGTCCTCGGTGGCGCCGACGGGCAGTTCCACGAGCCGGGCCGGGCGCCGTTCGACACCGTCGTGCGGCGCGTCGGGGCAGTCGGTGGTGCCCGGCGCGCAGCCGAAGCGGCAGCCCCGGGACACGTCGAGCTCGGGCAGCAACGCGGCGAGGGCGCGCACGATCGTCGACTTCGCCGTGCCCTTCTCACCGCGGACGAGCACGCCGCCGATGGCGGGGTGCACCGCGTTCAGCAGCAGGGCGAGCCGGAGGTCGTCATGGCCGACGACAGCCGAAAAGGGGTACATGCTCGGCGAAGTCCTTCCTCGGGTGTCCACGCCCGCGGTCGGTGATCAAGAGGGGAACGAGTTCCTGACTCCCGGTTCTCTCACTACCGGTCACAGTCGCGGGACGGCGCCGGATTCGCACCGGCTTCCTCGCACTCCCCTCACAGCCCCGGCATCGTCGCACTTCGCACCGCCAGGTCCAACAGCCAGGTGAGCGACGTCGCCCTAGATCAAGCTCTGGAACTCCGCCCAGGCCTGCCGCACCTCGTCCGCCGTCCACTCCAGGGCGGGCTCGGCGATGGTGATCTCGCTCTTCGCGAGCGTCCCCTCCCGCCAGAAGTTGCCGAGGAACTCACCGCTCACCTCGGTCAGCCGCCGCGGGTCGCCGGGCAGGTGCAGCGCGAACTGGTGGGTGTGCGGCTCGGGCAGCCCCATGGCCGACGCCACGACCTTGGCGTGCTCGACGTACGTGCCGAGCCTTGGCAGCACGGTGTCCAGGCCGTGCAACGCGGACAGCGCCGCCGGCCACTGCTGGAACAGCATGCCGCCGTACCGGTGCCGCCACACCCGTGCCTGGTCGACGAAGTCCTGGGTGCCGGCGAGCGCGGCGCCGGAGATGCCTTCGAGGGACTTGTAGAACGACACGTAGACCGAGTCGAACAGGCCCGCGATCTCCGGCAGCGGCTTGCCCAGGCCGAAGGTGCTCTCCCACAGCCGAGCGCCGTCGAGGTGCACGACCGCGTCCCGTTCACGGGCGGCTTCGACGAGCGAGGTCAGCTCGTCGAAGGAAGGCAGGACGAACCCGGCCTCGCGGTCCGGCACCTCCAGCAGCAGCGTCCCGTACGGCTCAGGGCAGGTCGCGACCTCCGAGTTCGGCACCTTGATCGGCCGCAGGCCGGACAGCACGGTGAGCGCGTCGTCCTCGTGGTTGAGCTGGTGGGCCCGCGGGTGCATCGCCACGATCGGGTTCTGCGTGCGGTCCGCCCAGCACTTGAGGGCGATCTGCTGCGCCATGGTCCCCGTCGGCACGAACAGCGCGGCCTCGGTGCCCAGCAGCTGCGCGACCCGCGTCTCCAGCGCGCCCACCGGGCCGCCGTCGCCGTAGCGGTCGGGGTCGACGTCCGGCACCGGGCCGAGCCTCTCCAGGAGCGTCTTCTTGCGGGTTCCGGAGAGCTGTCGGTTCATCACACCGGCATCAAACCTCAGCGGCGAGCGTGTCGGCGAGCGAGATGACGCCCGCCCGGATCTCGTCGGCCGTCATGCCCTGGGCCAGCAGGAACTCGATGTGCTCGCCGCGCAGCACGGCCAGCAGGGTGTGCGCCCTGAAGGTCGAGCCGACCAGTTCGGCGAGCCGCTCGACGGTGATGCGGAAGTTGCCCTCGCAGCTGCGCACCGTCGTCCGCTCGACGGCGATGACCAGCGGCAACGACGCCAGCACGTGGTCGAACAGGGTGCCCGCGAACTCCCCTGCCGTGCGGCACTCCAGCGACGCGACCTGGATCCACGAGGCGGCCGTCTCGTCGACCACCGCCCGGACCAGTCCCGCCTTGTCGCCGAACCGCCGGAACACCGTGCCCTTGCCGACCCCCGCCGCCGTGGCGACGTCCTCCACCGACACGGTTTCGATACCTCGCTCGCTGATCAGCCGGGTGGCGGCGGCCAGGATCGCGGCACGGTTGCGGGCGGCGTCGGCGCGTTCCACGGGCTCTCCCTCGACACAAGCGGACTGATGGTCCGTATAGTAGCAACCGGACCGACGGTCCGCTTATCCAGGGGAGGACGACGATGAAGGCAGTGCGGTTCCACGAGTTCGGCGGGCCCGAGGTGCTGAGGGTCGAGGAGGTGCCGGACCCGGTCGGCGACACGCTCGTCGACGTCACCGCGATCGGCCTCAACTACGGGGAGACGGTCATCCGCAGGGGCAAGGGCCGCGAGCTGTTCCCGTGGTACCCGGGACCGGGCCTGCCGGCCGTGCTGGGCTCGGAGGTCGTGGGCACCACCGCGGAGGGCCGCCGGGTGATGGGCGTCCCGCGCGACGGCGCGTACGCCACGAAGGCCGTCATCGAGCACCCGGTCGACGTGCCAGACGGCGTGAGCGACCACGAGGCGCTCGCCCTCCTGCTGCAAGGCACCACCGCGGTCGCGGCGGCCAAGGCGGCGCGGATCCAGCCCGGCGACCGGGTGCTGGTCGAGGCGGCGACCGGCGGTGTCGGCAGCCTGCTGGTCCAGCTCGCACAACGGGCGGGGGCGACGGTCCTCGCCGCGTCCAGCAAGGGCGGCATCGGCTACGACTGGGACGACCTCGACCCGGTCGACGTCGTGTTCGAGTCGATCGGCGGCGCCGTCGGAAGACGTGCGTTCGAGCTGCTCAGGGACGGCGCCGGGCGGATGGTCGTGTTCGGGTACGCCAGCGGCGAGCCGCTGGACGTCACCGCGAGCGACATCTTCCGCAAGGGCGTCGCGGTCATGGGCCTTTCGCACGGCACCACGCCCGAAGAGGTGCTCGGCATGGGCCTCAAGCCCGTGCTCGGCGACGTCTACCGGTTCGACGAGATCGCCGAGGCGCACCGCGCACTCGAGGCCCGCACCACGACGGGCAAGCTCATCGCGCGACCGTGACCGACTTCGGCGCGCGGAACGACAGCAGGTTCAGCCACTCCGGCTCCGGCCCCACCAGGTGCAACGACGGCTCGTGCTCGGCGACGGTCCGCAACGTGACGGCGGCCTCCAGCCGGGCCAGCCCCGCCCCGAGGCAGAAGTGCCGGCCGTAGCCGAACGCGAGATGCCGGGGGTCGGTCTCCTTGCCGCTCAACAACAACACGAGCTCCGCACCGGCAGGTACGCGCACACCGGACAGCACGACCTCACGCGCGGTCAGCCGCCGCCACGTCACCACGGGCGTCTCGGTCCGCAGCACGTCCTCGACGAACGACTCGGCGACGCCGGGTTCGGGCAGCCGCGCCCACAGCGAGCGGTCCTGCAACGCACGGCGCAACGCCGTGGACAACAACTGGGTCGTCGTCTCCTGGCCCGCGATCAGCAGGAAGTAGCAGAGACCGGCGGAGTCCTCGGCGGACACTCCGGCGTCGGCCAGCGCGCAGAACAGCTCGCCGTCCCGCGCGTGGTAGCGCTTGACCAGCCACTGGTGGAAGTCGCCGACGTCGTCGACCAGCTCCATCTGCCGTTCGCGGGTGATGTCGCCCCAGAAGAACTCCAGCGAGCCGGTGCTCCAGCGCTTCAGCGTCGGGATGTCGACGTTCGGCAGCCCCAGCAGGTCCATCAGCACGATCGCGGGCAGGTCCCACGCGAGCGAGCGCACGAGATCCGTGCCACCCAGGCGTTCCGAAACCAGGGACCGGATGCGAGGCTCCGCAGCGGCGACACGGGCCGGCGTGAAGAACGAGGCCACGAGCCGCCGCAGGCCGGCGTGCGACGAGGACCCGTTGTTCGCGAGCGTCGGCGGCAACGAGAAGCGGGCCCTCACCAGGGCGCGCAGGGCGGCCGGAGCCACCGGGGTGACGGCGGTCAGCGCGTTGTCGGGCAGGAAGGTGACCGGATCGGCCAGCACGGCGCGCACGTCGTCGTAGGCCGAGACCACCCAGCGGCCGCCGATGAACTGCACCGGCGAGGTGAGTTCGGCGCGCGTGAAGGTGAACAGGTCCACGAGCGGCACGCTAGCGGGCGGATGGGAGACTCGGTCGGTGACCGTGAGCACAACTGAGGTGATTTCCAGCGGTGGTGAGTCGACGCTCGACTGGATCGACGTCCGCTCTGAAGCGAGGGCCAAGGCCGGTCTGAGCCGGCGGCTGCGGCCGCGCACGTCGGACTCGACGGACCTCGACCTCGCGAGCAACGACTACCTGGGCCTCGCCAAGGACAAGCGCGTCGCGGGCGCGGCGGCCGCCGCCACGCTGAAGTGGGGCTCCGGCTCGACGGGATCGCGCCTGGTCACGGGCTCAACGGAGCTGCACGCCGAGCTGGAGTTCGAGCTCGCGAACTTCTGCGGCTCGCAGTCGGCGCTGGTGTTCAGCAGCGGGTACATGGCGAACCTCGCCGCGGTCACGGCGCTGACGGGCCCCGGCACGGCGATCGTCGCCGACCAGCACATCCACGCCTCGCTGATCGACGGCACGCGCCTGTCCAAGGCCGATGTCGTGGTCGCGGACCACTGCGACGTCGGCAAGGTCCGGCACGCGCTGGAGACGCGCGGCAAGCGACGCGCGATCGTCGTCACGGACTCGGTGTTCAGCGTCGACGGCGACATCGCTCCGCTGAACGAACTGCACGACGTCTGCCGCGCCACCGGTGCGGCGCTGGTGGTCGACGACGCGCACGGCCTCGGTGTCGTCGGGCCGGGTGGCCGGGGCGCGGTCGCCGAGGCGGGCATCATCAAGGCGCCGGACGTGATCACCACGCTGACGCTGAGCAAGTCGCTGGGTGCGCAGGGCGGCGCGGTCCTCGGCCCGAGCCGGGTGATCAGGCACCTGATCGACACCGCGCGGCCGTTCATCTTCGACACCGGTCTCGCGCCGAGCAGCGCGGCGGCGGCCCTCACGGCGATCAAGATCCTGCGCGAGGAGCCGGACCGCCCCGAGCGGGCGCTGACCGTGGCGCACGACCTGAGCAACCGCCTGAAGGAGGCCGGTTTCCAGGTCAGCACGCCGACCGCGGCCGTGGTGAGCGTGCGGGCGCCCTCGCCGGAGCAGGCGTTCCAGTGGGCCGAGACGTGCCGCACGAGCGGTGTCGTCGTCGGCTGCTTCCGGCCGCCGTCGGTGCCGGACCAGATCAGCAGGCTGCGGCTCACCGCGCGCGCCGATCTGACCGAGGCCGACATCGAGCGCGCGGTGCGCGTGATCAGGGAGAGCGCCGCATCCGCAGGTGTGGAATCCCGTCCTCGATGAACTCCTCGCCCTCGGCGACGAACCCGAACGACGCGTAGAAGTCGACGACGTACGTCTGCGCGTCGAGCACTGACGGCGCGTTGCCGATGTCCACGAGCGCGGCCTGCATGAGCCGGCGGCTGTAACCGCGGCCGCGGGCCATGCGCGCCGTGGCGACGCGTCCGACGCGGAACGTGCCGTCGGGTTCTTCGAGCAGCCGCAGGTAGGCGAGCGGGTCGAGCGTTCCCTCCGTCTCCAGCCAGAAGTGCCGCGTGCCCTGTTCGAGATCACGGCCGTCCACGTCGGCGTAGACGCAGTTCTGCTCCACGACGAAGACGTCCTGGCGCAGCCGCAGGATCGCGTAGAGCTGGGCGGGGCTCAGATCGAGCCCCCACTGCCTGCGCAGGGTGGCGGGAAACTGTGTGGTTCGCACCTGGTCGTGGATATCAGAAGCCCAGCGTCTGCCGGTAGTTCGCGAGCCGGGTGTAGACACCGGGTTCATCGGGCCGCGCGCAGCCGCGACCGAACGACACGACGCCCGCGAGCCTGCCGCGCACCACGAGCGGACCGCCCGAGTCGCCGGTGCAGGCGTCCCGGCCACCGCGCCCGGCGCACAGCATCGCGCCCTGCCGGTAGTCCGGTTCCTTCTGCAGGCACTCGGAGTCGGGCAGGATCGGCACCGTCACCTTGCGCAGCGACATGGCGGGCGGGGAGTCCTCGGCGGTGCGGCCCCAGCCGAGCACCACGCCGTCGTCACCGGTCTCGCCGAGCGCGATCGTCCGGTACTGGAGGGCCTGGGCCAGCGTCAGGACCGCCACGTCGTCGCCCTTGGTGACCTCGACGTAGTCGGGGTGCCGCCACACGCTCGCGACCGCCGCCTCGACGCCCTCCACCTTGCTCCGGAGGTCCGTGCGGCCGGCGACCACGCGCAGCTGCTCGGCGGGACGCTGGTTCTTGCCCAGCACGCCCTTCGGCACCACGCAGTGCGCGGCGGTCACGACCTTGTCCGGGGCGACGAGCGCGCCACCGCAGATCAGCTGACCGTCCGTGGTGGTGATCGCCACAACCCACGGGGTGTCGGCCACCCGCGCGGGTGTCCCCCCGACGATCGCATCCGCCGACGTCGCACCGCTGACCAGGGCGATCACCGCCACCAGCACGGCAAAACGCTTACCCCTCACGGACCACTCCTCGTTGCGCCAGGTGGACGATCGGTCACCAACGGTAGCGATCGCGCTAGGACGGCGTCAAAACCGGAGATTCTCGTGTTAGTGTCCCATTAGGCCGGAGATTTTGCGGTCAGTGGCGTAGATCACGGGGGTATGTACGGTGTTGTTCGACTTCGGCCAGGTTCCGGCCTTCCTCATCGCGTGCGCGGTCGTCATCGTGACCCCCGGCGTGGACGCGTTCCTGCTCCTGCGCACGTCACTGCGGTCGGGCACCCGCGCGGGCCTGCTCGCGCTGGGCGGTATCCACACGGCCGCGGCGGTCCAGGTCGCACTGGTCATCTCGGGCCTCGGGGTGGTGCTGGCGCAGTACCCGATGGTGCTCGCGGCACTGCGCTGGATCGGCGCCGGCTACCTGCTCTACCTGGCGATCTCCATCACGCGCGGGCTCGTCAAGCGCACCGGGGACGCCCCGGAGGAGGTCATGAGCGCGCGGCCGTTCCGGCAGGGCTTCCTGACCAACATCACGAACCCCAAGATGATCCTGTTCTCGCTGGCGTTCCTGCCGCAGTTCATCGGATCGGGTGAACCGGCACCGCAGCTCGCGATGCTCGCGGTCGTGTTCCTCGGACTCGCGGCGGTGTGGGAGCTGATGATCGTCCTGGCGGCGTCGCGGGTGGCCGGGAAGCTCAAGCGGCCTGGCGTGACGACGGCGCTCGACGCGGTCTGCGCCGCCGTCTTCCTGACCATGTCCGTGGGCCTCGTGCTCTGAGGCACACTCGGTGACGTGGTGGATCGACTGCAGTCACTGCGCGACGCGCTGGCCGCACGTTCCGGCGAGGCCGTGCCGTTCGACGTGCTGACCGCCGAGGTGTGGCCCGACGAGCCGCCGATGCATCCGCGCGCGGCGTTGCGGACGCTGGTCAGCCGGTTGCGCGGCACCGAGCAGGTGATCACCGAACCGACCGGGTACCGGCTCGTGCCGCGGCCTCCCGCTCCGTGCCAGCTGCCCGCCGACCTGCCGGACTTCGTGGGCCGAAGAGAAGAGATCGCGCGGCTGGAGCTCCTCGACGCACCTGTGCGGGCGATCACCGGACTGCCCGGAGTCGGCAAGACCGCGCTCGCGATCAGGGAGGCGCACCGGCTGCGGCCCCAGTTCCCGGACGGGCAGCTCTACGTCGACCTGCGCGGCTTCTCCACCGGGCCGTCGATGACGGTCGAGCAGGCGCTCGCGCGGTTCGTGAAGGCGCTGGGCGGCGGGCCGGACGACGACTACCGCGAGCTCCTGCGCAACCGGCGGGTGCTGGTGGTGCTCGACAACGCGACCGCCGAGGTGGTCGAGCCCCTCCTGCCCGCCACCCCCGGCTGCGCCGCGCTGATCACGAGCCGCCAGGACCTGCCGCGGTTCGCGCAGGTCACCCTGCCCGTGCTGACCGAGCAGGAGGCACGGGAGCTGCTCAAGGGCATGCGGGTCGACGGCGACACGAGCGAGCTGGTCAGGCTGTGCGGACGGCTGCCGCTGGCGTTGCGGATCGCCGGGGCGAACCTCGCCGGGCGGCATCTGCCGGACTACGTCGAGGAGCTGCGCGAGCACCGCCTCGAGGCGCTGGAGATCGACAACGACGACACGGCCGTGCAGGCGACGTTCGACCTGTCGTACCGGAAGCTCTCGCCGCGGGCGCGCCGGACTTTCGACTTCCTCGGCGCGGTGCCCGGCCCGGACGTTCCGCGCGACCTGGCCGGAGCCGGAGCCGACGAGCTGGTCGCGGCGAACCTGGTGCAGCGCGATGGCGACCGCTACCGGCTGCACGACCTGCTGCGCCTCTACGCGCACGAACGGGCGACCGAGCAGGACCGGCGGACCGTGTTCGACTGGTACCTCAGGCGGGCCGACGGAGCCGAAGCCCGGATGCAGATCGGTTTCACCCGCCTGCTCCCGTCCACTCCGGACCCCGTCGCGTTCGCGGACCGCGAGGAGGCGATGGCCTGGTTCGAGGTGGAACGGCCGAACCTCGTCGCGCTCGCCGCCGACCGCGCGGACGCGGCGCTGGTCGTGGCCATCAGGCCGTACCTGCTGCTCACCGGCCAGTACGCCGACCTGCGCACGGTCGCGCGCGCCGCGCTGGACGGCGGCGAGACCGGGCAGCGCGCGGCGGCGATGCGGGTGTGCCTCGCGCACCTCGACTGGCGGTCCGGCGAGCACCGGACGGCGATCGAGCACAGCGAGCGGGCCATCGCCGAGTACCGCGCCGCCGGCTCGCAGGCCCCGGAGGCCGCCGCGCTCAACACCCTCGCCGGGATCTACCACGACCTCGGTGAGCTGGACCGCGCCCGCGAGCACCTCGCGTCGGCGATCGAGCTCTACGGACCCAACGGCATGCGGGCACAGCTGATCGGCGGTCTCGGCAACCTCGGGCTGGTCGACCTGGAGCTCGGCAGGCTCTCCTCCGCCGAGGACGCGCTGCGCCGGTCCGTCGAGCTGGCCAGGGAGATCGACGACTGGCAGCACCTCGCGAACGGCCTCAGCAACCTCGGCGTCGTGCTCGCCGCCCGGCAGCGGCACGCGGACTCGGAGGCCGCCTTCAGCGAGTCCCTCGACCTGGCGCGCCGGCACGGGCTGCGACCGGTCGAGATGTCCGCGCGGGTCGAGCACGCGGAGCTGCTCATCGCCACCGGTCGCCGCGAACAAGCTCGTGACCAGGCGGAACGCGCACTGGAACTGGCAGGGGACGACGACCTCTTCATCGAGGTCGACGCCTGCCTGGTGCTCGCGGAGGTCAACCGCTCTGCCGCCGAGTACGACGAGGTGCTGCGCCGCGCGACGGACGCCGGGTTCCGCATCATCGAGGTGCGCGCCCTGGCGGGCAAAGCCGCGCTGACGCGGGACGAGGCGTTGTACGACAAGGCGATCGAACGAGCGGAGAGCGCCGGACTGCGCTACCGCGCCGACCTGGTCAGGAAGCTCCGCTCAGCTACGTCGTGACCTACGGGTCGACAACCGCCGGCGGCGAAGCGTCGACGACCGAGTGGAGCTCCTCGGCGTAGCGGGAGATCCGGACGTACACGCCCGGCTTGTTCCTGCGCGCGCAGCCCTCGCCCCACGACGTGACGCCGACGAGCTTGCCGCCCACCACGATCGGGCCGCCCGAGTCGCCCTGGCAGGTGTCGACCTTGCCGCCCTCGTACCCGGCGCAGAACATGTCCGCCTTCACGAACTGCGGGTAGGTGTCCACGCAGAACTCGTCCGGCAGCACCGGCAGGCTGGCCTGCATCAGGAAGCGGGACGTCTTGCCGTTCTCGGACGTGCGCCCCCAGCCGAGCGCGCGCAGCATCGTGCCGGGCTCGTACAGCGCCTGGTCGGACGGTTCGGCGAACGGCAGCGGCTCGTACGGCAGCGGCTCCTGCAGGGTCAGGACGGCGACGTCCTCGCCCTCGTCCGCGGAGACGTACTGCTGGTGGATCCAGATCTTCGCGACACCGGCCACCACCCCGGCCCTGCGGTCCTGCTTGTCCTCGCGACCGGCGACGACCTGCAGTTCCCTCGGCGAGCGGCCGAGCGCGCAGTGGGCGGCGGTGAGCACCTTCGACGGTGCGACGATCGTGCCGCCGCAGAACTGGGCGCCGCGGGCGTCGACCAGGTAGACGGCCCACGGGTTGGCCTTGATGGACGCCCGCTCGCCGCCGACGATCCGTTCGTCGGCGGCGGCGGTGCCCGTTGCGGCGAGCATTGTGGAGAGAACCAACACCAGGAGTCGTCTCATGACTCCAGATGGTAGCTACTCAGCTGAGCCATTTGGAGCAACCTTGCTCCAGAGTTTTCCGGCAGCGCCCATGACCGACTCGCCGATGTCGTTGATCGTCTTGATCAACGGGTCGGCGGAGTTGCTCATGGACTCCTTGTACGACCGGGCCGCGCCCTTGATGTCGTCGGTGAGGTTGGTCGTCGGCCGGTCGTCCTCGCGGCGCGCGTACGTGCCGGTCAGGATCTCGCGGTACTCCTCACTCGCCGACCAGCGCTGCAGCTCGGCGGCCCGCACCACGACCAGCGGGTGCGTGCGGTGCTCGGTGTGCAGGAGCTTGAGGAGGCTGTCGCGGATGTCCTCGACCTCCTCGTACTCCTTGGCCTGGGCGAGGAACGACGCGATGTCGACCTGGCCACCGAGGTCACCGGCCAGCGCGAGGTGCGTGCGCAGCGCGGCCTGCGGGTCCTGGCAGGCGAGCAGCCCGGCCCGGTCGCAGGAGAGCTCGGTCTTGCGCTGCCACTCGCGCAACGCCGCGATGACCGCGCGCATCGCGATCGCGCCCGCGGGCACCCACGCGAAGGACGTGGTCAGGTCGATCAGCCGGCGCAGCAGCGTGTTGTACAGCGCGTGGCCCGACATCGCGTGGCCCATCTCGTGACCGATCAGGAAGCGCAGCGACTCGTTGTCGAGCAGGTCGACCGAGCCGGTGCTGATCACGATGAACGGCTTGTCGATGCCGTAGGTGTAGCCGTACGCCTGGGCGTTGCGCTCGACGAAGAGCTCGGGCACCTCGGCCAGGTCGAACGTGGCCGCGACCTCGTTGCGGATGCGGTCGAGCTGCGGGTACTGCTTGGGGCCGACCCGGACGGAGGACGCCACCTGGAGCAGGCGCTCACCCCGCTCGGTGAAGGCTCCGGCGACCGCCTTGAGGATCGGTGCCACGGCGGGCACCGCCCTCAGCACCGCGAGGGCGCCTCGGTCGGCAGGGTGCTCATAGGCGCGCGGGCTGATGCCCGGGAACCGCACTCTCGATGACTGCTCAATGTCCCCCGTCATTCCCCCAGGTTAGACACGATCCGGACAAGCCTGCAGGGAATCGGCGTCAGACCGTTGCAAACTTGCCCGGTGAGCAGCGACGAAGACACCACAGTTCTGCCGTTGCGCGGCGGAGCCTCCGCGACCCTGGTCCGCCGGCGCGCCGCGGCCAACGACCGGGGCGCGATCCTCTACGTGCACGGTTTCGCGGACTACTTCTTCCAGGAGCACGTGGCCGAGCACTACACGGCCCAGGGGTACGACTTCTACGCCGTCGACCTGCGGGGATACGGCCGGTCGCTGCGCGACGGCGAGGTGCCCAACTACACGACCGACATGGCCGTGTACTTCGAGGAGATCGACGCGGCGATCGCCGTCATCCGTGAAGAGCACTCGCGGGTGGTCCTCATGGGCCACTCGACCGGTGGCCTCACCACGTCGTTGTGGGCGCATGAACGGCGCTCCAGCGACCTCATCGACGCGTTGGTGCTCAACAGCCCGTGGCTGGACGTCGTCGAGCCACCGCTCATGCGGCGGGTCGTGAAGCTCATCGGCGGCATCGCGCCGAAGGTGAAGATCCGCGCGAACCTCGGTGACGCGTACGGAGCCGCGATCCACAACTCGCGCAACGGGGAGTGGGACTTCGACCTGAAGTGGAAGCCGCTCGCGGGCTTCCCCGTGCTGGCCGGGTGGATCCGCGCGGTGCTGCTGGCGCAGGAGAAGGTCCACAAGGGACTCGACGTGCGGGTGCCGGTGCTGGTGCTGCACTCCGACAGGAGCATGTTGAACGCTCGTGAGTGGAGCGAGGACGTCTCGAAGGCGGACGCCGTGCTCGACGTCGAGGGAATGCGCAAGTGGGGTCCGAAGATCGGATCATCGGTCAAGGTCGTGGAGATCAAGGCCGGCATGCACGACCTGTTCCTGTCGCCCGAGCCGGTGCGTGCGGCGGCCCTGGCCGAGGTCGACGAGTTCCTGAAAACAGCTTGACCTCGTTGTAGGTCGAGGTTCGAGACTGGTCGTCATGAACATCGACTTCAACGCCTGGTACGCGCTCGAAAGCGCGATGCAGGACGAGCAGAGCCGTCGCGTGAGCCGGGCGACGTTGAAGCGTGTCGCCCGGTTCGCCCACCCGCAGCGCCGTGCCGTGTACGCGTTGCTCGCCACCAGCGCGGTCGCGGCCGTGCTCGCGGTCGCCTCCCCCGTGCTGGCCGGACGGGTCGTCGACACCATCATCGGCGGCCGCGACTTCGGTCTGGTCGTGTGGCTCGCGCTGGCGATCGCCGGCGTCGCGGTGCTGGAGGCCGGGTTCTCGCTGGCCGAGCGGTGGCAGTCGTCGCGGGTGGGTGAGGACCTGATCCTGCGGCTGCGCCAGGCCGTCTTCGACCACGTGCAACGGATGCCGATCGCGTTCTTCACCCGCACGCGCACCGGTGCGCTGGTGTCGCGGCTGAACAACGACGTGATCGCGGCGCAGCGGGCGTTCTCCGAGACGATCTCCGGCGTCGTCACGAACGTGATCGCGCTGGTCCTGACCCTGGTCGTGATGCTGACGCTGTCGTGGCAGGTCACGCTGCTCGCGATGGTGCTGCTGCCGATCTTCCTGATCCCGGCGCGGCGGATGGGCAAGCGTTTGGCGTCCATGCACCGCGAGGCCGCGAACCTCGACTCGGCGATGACCACGCAGATGACCGAGCGGTTCTCCGCTCCGGGCGCGACGTTGATCAAGCTGTTCGGGCGGCCGTCGCTGGAGAGCGCCGAGTTCGGCGCGCGGGCGCGGCGGGTGCGCGACATCGGCGTGCGGACCGCGGTGGCGCAGTGGCTGTTCCTGGTGGCGCTGACGCTGGTGTCGTCGCTGGCACTGGCGCTGGTCTACGGCCTGGGCGGGTACTTCGTGTTCGCCGGGGAGATGGCTCCCGGCACGATCGTGACGCTCGCGCTGCTGCTGACGAGGCTGTACGCGCCGTTGACGGCGCTGGCCGGCGCACGGGTGGACGTGATGACGGCGCTGGTGTCGTTCGAGCGGGTCTTCGAGGTGCTGGACCTGCCGCCGCTGATCAAGGAGAAGCCCTCGCCGGTGTCCGTGCCCGACGGGCCGGTGTCCGTCGAGTTCTCCGACGTGAAGTTCGCCTACCCGTCCGCGGACAAGGTGTCGCTGGCCTCGCTGGAGGAGGTGGCGACGCTCGACACCCGCGGCGGCGAGGAGATCCTGGGCGGGGTGTCGTTCGTCGCCGAGCCCGGTTCGCTGATCGCGCTGGTCGGCGCGTCGGGCGCGGGCAAGTCGACGATCGCGTCGCTGGTGCCCCGCCTGTACGACGCGGACTCCGGCGCCGTGCGGCTGTCCGGTGTGGACGTCCGCGACCTGTCGTTCGACTCGATCCGCGAGACCGTGGGCATGGTGACGCAGGACGGGCACCTGTTCCACGAGTCGATCGGCGCGAACCTGCGGCTCGCCGCCCCCGCGGCCACCGACGAGGAGATCTGGGACGCGCTGACCCGCGCCCGGCTCGCGGACCTGGTGTCGTCGCTGCCGGATCAGTTGGACACCGTCGTCGGCGAACGCGGCTACCGTCTTTCGGGTGGCGAACGGCAACGGCTGACCATCGCGCGGTTGCTGCTGGCCAAGCCCCGCGTGGTGATCCTGGACGAGGCGACCGCGCACCTGGACTCGCGATCGGAGGCCGCCGTGCAGGAGGCGCTGGTCGAGGCGCTCGCCGGCCGGACGTCGCTGGTGATCGCGCACCGGCTCTCGACCATCCGGGCGGCCGACCAGATCCTGGTCGTGGACAAGGGGCAGATCGTCGAACGTGGTACGCATGAAGCGTTGCTGGCCCTGGAGGGCCACTACGCCAAGCTGTACCGCACTCAGTTCAGCGAAGAGCCGATCGGAGCACCGTGACCATCCCCTCGCCCGACAACCTCTACCCGTTGCCGGACTACGCGCGCACGGTGCTGCTCAAGCCGTTGGTGAAGAACCCGCAGATCGAGATCGGCGAGTACACCTACTACGACGACCCGCACCACGCCACGGAGTTCGAGCAGCGCAACGTGCTCTACAACTACGGCGCGGAAAAGCTGGTCATCGGACGCTACTGCGCGCTGGCGGAGGGCGTGCGGTTCATCATGTCCGGCGCCAACCACAGCATGGCGGGCGTGTCGACGTTCCCGTTCACGATCTTCGGCGGCGTCTGGGGCGAGAAGACGCTCGACATCGCGCTGGGAGCACCGAGCCGCGGCGACACGGTGGTGGGCAACGACGTCTGGATCGGCTACAACGCGGTGATCATGCCGGGCGTGCGGATCGGCAACGGCGCGATCATCGCCGCCGGTTCGGTGGTCGTGTCGGACGTCCCGGCGTACGGCATCGTGGGCGGCAACCCGGCCGGGTTGATCAAGAGGCGGTACAGCGACTCGGACGTCGAGCTGCTGGAACGCATCGCGTGGTGGGACTGGCCGGTGGAGAAGGTGACGGAACACGTCCGCGTGATCATGGCAGGCACGCCCGCCGAGCTCGCGGAGATCGCCGGGTGAAGGCCCTGCTGATCACCGGTCCCGTCGGCGTGGGCAAGACGACGATCGCCGAGGCCGTCGGCGCGCGGCTGGCCGAGGCGGAGGTCCCGCACGCGTTGATCGACCTCGACTGGCTGTCGTCGTGCTGGCCCGCGCCGGCGGACGACCCGTTCCACTTCTCCTTGCAGCTGCGGAACCTCCGGGCCGTGGTGCGCAACTACGTCGACGCCGGCGTGCACCGCGTCGTGCTCGCGGGCGTCGTGGAGAGCCGGGCCGACCGCGAGCGGTACGCCGAGGCCATCGGCGCGAAGCTCAACGTCTGCCGGCTGAAGGCGGACCTGTCCGTCCTGCACCGGCGGCTCGCGCGGCGGCACCACGACGAGGCGGATCTGCGGTGGCACCTGAACCGGGCCGAGGAGCTGGAGATGCTCTTCGCGGCATCCTGGATCGAGGACTTCGTGGTCGACGCCGACCAGCCGGTGGCCGAGGTGGCGCAGGACGTGGTCACCGGGTGGCTGGCCGCGGAACGGCTCCCGATCGAGTCGGCGTCCGACTGAACGTCAGATCGGGTAACCGGTCGCGATGACTTCGTCGGCGACGGCGGCCAGGGTGGTGGCGGGGTTGAGCGCGGTCACGACGTCCGCGGTCAGCGGCAGCCCGGCGTAGAAGTGCCGCACCGCGCCGAGATCGACCGGCATCTCGTAGTAGTCCTGCGCCCAGTCCTGGAACGCCTCGGGCGTGCCGTCGGTCAGCAGGGCGAACAGCCAGTCGGCCCCGTCATCGCCGTCGTCGGGGAAGGCGATGTCCCCATGCCGCCAGGCAGTGTCGCCGTGTTCACGCCACAGGCACACCGTGAGGTACGGCATGTCGAACTCATCAGTGAACGCCGGTTCCTCGACGCACGCCCGAAACACGTCGGGCACGGTGTCGAGCACACCGGGCCACGGCTCGTCGTCATCGGTGGCGTAGGGACTCATGGGCGACTCGTGGTCGAAGCCGCGCACGAACGCCCCCGCGGCCGTGAACACGATGTCGTACTCGTTGCCCGCTCCGTCCCGCTTGGACGCCAGCTCCTCACCGGGCGCCCAAGCGGTGCCGTAGAGGTGGTGCCGGTCATCGCTGTCAGGGCTGAGCACGACGTCCAGCGCGGCCTGCGCACGGCACAGCGCGCGCAGTTCCGGGATGGCGGGCAGGCGCCGAGCGACGTCGTACACGGTCATACCCGGCATCCAAGCAGGCAGTGCACGACACCTGTTCACCGTGGCGTCCGAGTGATTTTTCCGACGGACCGCGTTGATCGCGCGATCATGGGCACATGGAGTACGACCGCTACTGCGACCTGACCATGCGGGGCGGCACGACCAGCGGAGTCGTGTACCCCCTCGCGGTCGCCTCGCTGGCCCGCCACTACGAGTTCAAGCAGATCGGTGGCGCGTCCGCCGGAGCGATCGCCGCGGGGTTCACGGCGGCGGCCGAACGCGGCCGCGCCTCGGGTGGCTTCGAGAAGCTGGCCGGGCTGATCGACTGGTTCACGTCCGGGTCGGGCGCCGAGCGGTGGCGGATGGCGCAGCTGTTCCAGCCCGGCGAGAAGACGCGTGCGCTGTACCGGATCGTGGTCGCGTCCATGCAGAAGCGGGAGACGACGGGGCGCAGCGCGATCTCGTGCCTGTTCTTCGCGCTGCTCGGCGCCGTCGGGTGGCGCGCGAAGTCCGTGCTGGCGCTGATGGCGTTGCTGTGGCTGGGCGGTCCCGTGCTGTTCTCGGCGTACCTCGCCCCCGCGGCTTATCCGGGCTGGCTCGCGGCGGTCGTCGTCCTGGTGGCGCTGGCGTGCCTGGTGATCGTGCTGTGGCCGTTGCGGTCGAGTCTGCCCTGGCCAGCCTGGGTGTTCGTGGCGGTGCCGCTCGTGCTGGGGCTGGCGTTCTCCCGGCATTACGCGACCGCGGCGATCGTGTTGCTGGTGTGGCTCGTGCTGTCGCTGGCGGCCGTCAGCGCACTGATCGTCACGTACGGGTACGCGATGCAGCGGTTCCTGGCGAACCACGCGCGGTCCATCCACTTCGGACTCGTGCCCGGCACCGGCGACTTCAGGCCGTCGTGGCTCGACCGGCTGGCCGGGGTGCCGAAGTCGACGGGCGTGCCGCCACTGGCGGACTGGGTCACGGACCAGCTCGACGACATCGCGGGAACGTCCGAGGCGTTGACGTTCGGCGACCTCGGCGACATCAACCTCGTGCTGATGACGACCGACCTGTCCGAGGGACGGCCGTACCGGTTGCCGTTCAAGGAGGAGTGGCAGTACTGCGACGAGTGTCTCGGCCACGTGCTGCCGCGCCGGGTGGTCGAGCAGCTCAACGGTCCCGAGACGGCTTCGAAGTGCCCGCTGCACGAGTACATGCCGTTGCGGGAACTGCCTGCACGCGACCAGCTGCCGGTCGTGCTCGCCGTGCGGATGTCGCTGTCGTTCCCCGGCCTGATCGCCGCCGTGCCGCTGTGCCGGGACGGGCGCGTGCACTGGTTCTCCGACGGTGGCATCACCAGCAACTTCCCGATCCACTTCTTCGACGCGCTGCTGCCGCGCTGGCCCACGTTCGGCCTGAGCCTGCAGCCCTTCCCGAACGGCGACACGAACGAGGTGTGGCTGCCGGAACAGGACGCGTCGGCCTCGGGCACGCCCTACTCGTCGATCGGTTCCGTGCCGCGGTTCCTCGTGTCCATCCTGGACACCTTCCTGGACTGGCGCGACACCATGCAGTCGGCGCTGCCCGGCTACCGGGGCCGCATCGCGCACGTGCGCCAGTCGGCCGACGAGGGCGGCTCGAACCTGTTCATGCCGCCGGCCACGATCCGCAAGCTCGCGCTGCGCGGCCAGCGGGCAGGCGACCTGCTGCGCGAACGCTTCCAGCAGCAGCGCAACACCGACCGCTACCGCTGGATCCGGCTGCGGATCGCCCTGCGCGAGTACCACGACCTCGGCGCGCAGGCGGCCGACCGCGACGCGCTGTACGAGGAGCTGTTGCGGCGGTTCGAGATCCCCGAGGAGCTGCACGACTGGTTCCGCACTCCCCCTGTCGACGGTGATCCGTTCCGGGACGGGATCGAGGTCGCGCTGGACCACGTCGGGCGGCTCGAGAACGACGGGCCGTTCGACGGGGTGCCGCCGGTCGACCCGGATTTGCGGCTGACGCCGCCCGAGTAGGCGCGCTAGCCTGGTCCCGTGACGCGATTTAGCCACCCCCGACCCGCGTGGGTGGCGCGCGCCTGAAATTCCCGTTGGTCGGGGGACTTCCGCACCCACTCGACCAGATGAACGGGAAACCCATGTACCGCACCGAAGAACTCGTGCACGCCCTGAACGTCCGCGACCTCACCGATCCCGCGCAGGGCCCGCACGCGATGCAGCTCCTGATCGGCGACCTCGCGGCCGTGCTGGACCGCCCGAGGGAAGTCCGCCACCACCCGCTCGTCCCGGTGGAGCACAACTACGAGCACCTCGGCTACCCGCGCGACGCGATCACCCGCGACGCCCGGTACACCAGGTACGTCAGCGAGACGTGCATGCTGCGCAGCCACACCACGGCGATGATCCCGCCCGCGCTCAGGACCGCGTCCCCGGACGTGACGCTGCTCTGCCCCGGCCTCGTCTACCGCCGCGACACGGTCGACCGCCTGCACACCGGCACACCGCACCAGCTCGACGTCTGGCGGATCAGCACCGCTCCCGAACCGCTCGACGACCTGATCCACGCGGTCGTCACGACCCTGTTGCCCGGCAGGCGTTATCGCACGACCGACGCCGAACACCCGTACACCACGCACGGCAAGCAGATCGACGTCGAGCACGACGGCCGGTGGGTCGAGGTCGGCGAGTGCGGACGGGCCGCGCGGCACGTGCTGAAACACCACCCGCACGGCCTGGCGATGGGACTCGGCCTGGACCGGATCCTGATGCTGCGCAAGGGAATCCCGGACATCCGCCTGCTGCGCAACCCGGACCGGCGCATCAGCGCGCAGATGCTGGACCTCACCGAGTACCGGCCGATCTCCCGGCACCCGGCCGCGATCAGGGACATCTCGATCGTCGCGAACGCCGACGAAGACGCCGAGACGCTGGGCGACCGGATCCGCGCGCTGGTGCCCGAGGACGTCGTCGAGGAGATCGAGATCCTCAGCGAAACGCCGTCGGAACAGCTGCCGGCGCACGTCCAGGAGAGGCTGGAAGCGAAACCGGGCCAGAAGAACGTGCTCATCCGCGTGACGATGAGGGCGCCGGAGCGCACCCTCACCGACCGCGAGACCAACGAGATCAGGGACAGGCTGCTTCAGGGCTTGCGGGCGACGGCGCCGTAGATGCCCACGTGGGCTTCGTCGAAGGAGTCCGGGCGCCAGTCGTTGACCGCGACGACGCCCGGCTCCAGCATCTCCATGCCGTCGAAGAACCGCGTCACCTCGGCGTGCGTGCGCATCGTGAGCTTGTTGTCCGAGTTGCTGTAGATCTTGGCGACCTCACGTGCCTCGGCGAGCTCCTCGTCGGACAGCGTGTCCCAGGTGGCGTGGGTGATGGCGAGGTACGAACCGGACGGCAGGTCGGCCATGTACTGGGCGATGGCCTCGTACGGGCTGTCGGTGTCCGGGACGAAGTGCAGCGCGGCGATCACGAGCACGCCGACCGGGCGGGAGAAGTCGAGCGTCTCGCGGGCGCCGGCGAGGACCGTGGAGGTCGCGCGGAGGTCGGCGAGGATCGCGTTGGCGTTGGGGTTGTCGGCCAGCAGGGCGTTGCTGTGCGAGACGGCGACCGGCTCGAAGTCGACGTAGACGACGCGGGCGTCCGGGTTGTCGTGCTGGGCGATCTCGTGGACGTTGCCCACGGTCGGGATGCCCGATCCGAGGTCGAGGAACTGGTCGACGCCCTCCGCCATCAGGTGGCGGACGACGCGGCGCAGGAACGAGCGGTTCGCCTGCGCGCTCTGGGCGACGCCGGGGAAGATCTGCTCCACCTGCTTGGCGGCGGCGCGGTCGGCTTCGAAGTTGTGCGAGCCACCCAGGTAGTAGTCGTACATCCGAGCCACGCTCGGACGCGTGACGTCGACCGTGGACGGGACCCACTTCAGCTCTTCCATCACGTGCGCATCCTCCGTCGTCGCCGCACGGGTGTCCACCGCCACACCACCGAACCGAGATGGTTTCGGTCACGTGTGGAGAACCATGCACTCCAGCACCGCTGAACGCCACGCGAGGTTCCGCCTTCTCAGGGAACGCTCGCCGGTGCACTTCGACGCCGATATCGGCGGGTGGTGCATCACCCGTTACGACGACGTGCTCACAGTGCTCGGCATCGATTCCGGTGATCCGGAACCGCTACCCAAAAGGGTGATCGCGCACGCCGTGAAGCTCGCCCGGCCGGTGATCACCCTGAGCACGCTCGAAATGCTCGACGCCGACGACTGCCTGTTCGCGCGGTCGGTCGCGGCGACGGCGGCGGAGGCGTTCACGCTCGCGCACGGCGTGGAGGCGTTCGCGGCCAGCGCCTTGGCCACCACCCAGGCGTTCCTGGTCAACGCGTTGCGCGCACTGCGCGACCACCCCGGTCAGGCCGAGCTGCTCAGGACCTCCCCGGAGCTCGCCAGGGACGCCACGGAGGAGCTGCTGCGGTTCGACACCCCGATCCCCGTCGCTCCCGCGCGCCGCACACCCCACCCGGTCGTGCTGAGCGGGCGTACGGTCGAGGCAGGTGAGGTGCTCGTGCCGGTCGTCGCGGCGGCCAACCGGTGTTCGGTGAGGTTTCCCGGTGGCGACCGCCTCGACCTGCGCCGCAGGCCCGTCGGTGTGCTGGCCGCATGTCCCACGAGCACCGCGCTCGCCCGCGTGACCGGCGAGATCGCGCTGGTCAGACGCCTCCGGGCAGCCGCTCGCTGACAGCGAACACGGCAGGGGAACACCAACCCGCTCCATTTGGTTGAGCGATACAGACTCAACTTTGGAGGGTGACGAGATGGGCGAGACTCTGGCCCTGCCGGTTCTGCCGCTGGACGACGTCGTGGTGCTGCCCGGCATGGTGGTGCCGATCCGCATCTCCGGTGCGGACGCGAGCGCCGAGGCCCGTGCGGCCGTAGACGCGGCTACGACGGCGGCGAATCATCAAGTGCTGCTCGTCCCCCGGCTGGACGGGAAGTACGCAGCAGTAGGCACACTGGCCGAGATCGAACAGGTGGGCCGCCTGCCCGGTGGCGAACGCGCCGCCGTCGTGCGCGGCACCAAGCGCGTGCGCATCGGCACGGGCACCACGGGGCCGGGTGCGGCGCTGTGGGTCAACGCGACGATCGCGGACGACTCCCCGATCACCGACCGGACCCGGGAGCTCGCGAAGCAGTACCGCGCTCTCGTGACCAACATCCTGCAGACGCGTGGCGCGTGGCAGATGGTCGACTCGGTGCAGCAGATCAGCGACCCGTCCGCGCTGGCCGACCTCGCGGGCTACGCCTCCTACCTCGACGACCAGCAGAAGATCTGGCTGCTGGAGACGAGTGACGTCACCACCCGGCTGGAGAAGCTGGTGGAGTGGGGTCAGGCGCACCTGACCGAGCTCGACGTCAACGAGACGATCGCGAAGGACGTCAAGGAAGGCGTCGAGAAGCAGCAGCGGGAGTTCCTGCTGCGCCAGCAGATGGCCGCGATCCGCAAGGAGCTGGCCGAGCTCGACGGCAAGCCGGCGACCGAGCAGGAGGACTACCGCGCCCGCGTCGAGGCGGCGGACCTGCCGGAGAAGGTCGCGAAGGCCGCGCTGGCCGAGGTCGACAAGCTGGAGCGCACCTCCGAGCAGTCGCCCGAGGTGGGCTGGATCCGGACGTGGCTCGACACCGTCCTCGAGATGCCGTGGAACGAACGGACCGAGGACTCCTACGACATCAAGGCGGCGCGCGAGATCCTCGACGCCGACCACGCGGGCCTCGACGACGTGAAGCAGCGCATCACCGAGTACCTGGCCGTGCGCAAGCGCCGTGCCGACCGCGGCATGGGCGTCGTGGGCGGCCGTCGTTCCGGCGCCGTGCTCGCGCTGACGGGCCCTCCCGGCGTCGGCAAGACGTCGCTCGGCGAGTCCGTGGCACGGGCGATGGGCCGCAAGTTCGTGCGTGTCGCCCTGGGCGGCGTGCGCGACGAGGCCGAGATCCGCGGCCACCGCCGGACGTACGTCGGCGCGTTGCCGGGCCGGATCGTCCGCGCGATCAGCGAGGCCGGTTCGATGAACCCGGTCGTGCTGCTCGACGAGATCGACAAGGTCGGTTCCGACTACCGCGGCGACCCGACTGCGGCATTGCTGGAGGTGCTGGACCCGGCGCAGAACCACACGTTCCGCGACCACTACCTGGAGGTCGAGCTCGACCTCTCGGACGTGGTGTTCCTCGCGACCGCGAACGTGCTGGAGTCGATCCCGGCGCCGCTGCTCGACCGCATGGAGCTCGTGCAGCTCGACGGCTACACCGAGGACGAGAAGGTCACGATCGCCAGCGGTCACCTGCTGCCGCGCCAGATCGAACGCGCCGGCCTCACGCCCGAGGACGTCACGTTCACCAAGCCGGCGCTGCACCAGCTCGCGGGCGAGTACACGCGGGAAGCCGGTGTGCGGCAACTGGAACGGGCTCTCTCGCGCATCCTGCGCAAGGTGACCGCGAAGGTCGCCCTGGGCGAGGAGGAACTGCCGATCACGGTCGACCAGCCGTCGCTGAGGTCGTACCTGGGCAGCCCGAAGAACACGCCCGAGTCGGCGGAGCGCACCTCCGTCCCAGGCGTGGCGACGGGTCTGGCCGTCACGGGTGTCGGCGGCGACGTGCTGTTCATCGAGGCCTCGCTGGCCCCGAAGGACACCGGCGCGTCCGGCGTGACGCTGACCGGTCAGCTGGGCGACGTGATGAAGGAGTCCGCGCAGATCGCGTTGTCCTACCTGCGTTCGCACGACCAGAAGGCCGCGGCGCTGGCAGACCGGGGAGTGCACATCCACGTCCCGGCGGGCGCGGTGCCGAAGGACGGTCCGTCCGCGGGCGTCACGATGACGACGGCACTGGCGTCGCTGCTCTCGGGCCGCCCGGTGCGCTCCGACGTGGCGATGACGGGCGAGATCTCGCTGACCGGCCGGGTGTTGCCGATCGGTGGCGTGAAGCAGAAGCTGCTGGCCGCTCACCGCGCGGGCATCACGACCGTGCTGCTGCCGCAGCGCAACGAGCCGGACCTGGAGGACGTGCCTGAGTCGGTGCGCGAGCAGCTGACGGTGCACTTCGTCTCGGACGTGGCCCAGGTGCTGGAGCACGCGCTCTCGACGGAGACCGTCGCGACCGCGGCGGCGTAACGGAAGAGACCCCTCGTGGGGCAGCAGCGGCGACTGCTGCCCCACGAGGCTTTGCTCTGTCTACAGGCCGACGTCGATGACGAGCCGGTTCGGGCTGGTCAGCGTGAACACCCGGTGCCACGAGTAGGGATTGCCGTACCCGACGGCGATCCCGAGCGTGGCCTCGAAGTCGCACGTGAGCGCGACTCCGCGGATGTGGCTCAGGCCAGGCGTCGCGAAGTTCTGCGACCCCGTGTAGGTCAGGTTCCCGTTGTCGTCGTGCGCGGCCGCGCCGATCAACGTGACCGACAGGATCTCGTTGATCCCGGGCCCCGCAACGGTGATCGGGTTCCCGGACGCGCAGTGCGACACGCTGGTGACCTCGCTGACCCGGTGCTCCGTCGGCAGCCCGGACAGGTCCAGCACCACGCGGCTGAAGCCGGCGTGCTGCCCGGTCCGGATGTTCGACAGAGTGGGCGTGCTCTGCGCCGACGCGTTCGGGACGAACGTGAAGACCGCCAGTACCGCCACCATCAGTGCGACAAGACGTTTGCTCATCTTCGGCCCCCTCTCAGGGCTCGCTCGATGTCTTCAGGACGTGTGACTCAGGCCACAGTTGCGTCAGAACGGGTAAGCGAGGAGCCGGTCCTCATTCGTCCCGCTCGGCGTCAGTGGTCGATGTCGACGACGACACGGGTCGGGTTGTCGAGGAACGAGACCCGGTAGGCCCGTCCCGCACCCGCGTACCCGATCGCGAAGCCCAGGTGCGCCTCGAAGTCGCACGTGTTCGTGACGCTCCGGACGTTCAGGAGCCCAGGCGTGTCGAACGAGCGCGGCCCGGTGTAGCCGTGGGCGTCGGCGGGCCACATGGTGACTTCCAGGAACTCGTCACCCTTGGCCGTGATCGGCTTGCCGGACCCGCAGTGGTACGGCTCGGACGTCCGCCCCGCCACCACCTCGGGCCGAGGCCCGCTGAAGTCGAACACGACCCGGTCGAACCCGGCGTGCCGCCCGGTCCGGATGTTCGCGAGCTCGGTTCCCTCGGCCGCCGACGCGGCCGGCACGACGCTCATCGCCATCCCCAAGGCGACGAGCACGACAACGATGCGCTTCATCTCTCCCCCTCCCGAAAGACCCCCACGTTCACACGCCGGACGAGCCCCCGGGGTTGCCCGCTACCCGAGGAAGTCCTCCAGCGGCACCGGCGTCAGCCCGTCCTGCTTCGCCCGGTTCAGGAAGGCCGTGAAGTCCTCGACGAACGTCGTGCGGAAGTGCATGAGCACGATGTCTCCAGGGGTGAGCTTGTCCCCCTGCTGGAACTGCACCCGCCCGTCGTTGACAGCGGCAGTCCAGTTCACCAGCGCCTTGAACCCGCAACTGGCCGCCGCCTGGCGGGTCGTCGCGTCGTAGTTCCCGAACGGCGGCCGGAACAACGCAGGCCGCTTCCCGTAGTCCCCGGCGAGGAAGTCGGCGTTGCCGCAGATCTCGTTCTTCTGGAACTCGAACCCCTTCCCCAGAAGGTTCGGGTGATTCGACGTGTGGCTGTGCACCGTCACGGGCAACCGCTTGAAGTAGTCCTTGTGCCCCTCGGCGTACTTCGTGTTCAGGAACACCGACGGCCACACCCCGGCCTGGATCATCAGCTCACGAGCCTTGGGGTGCTGCACAGCTCCGTCGTCGATCGTGATGAACACGTACGGCTTGTCCGTCTGGATCCGCGTGACGACGGGCACCATCCCGTCCACGACAGCAGGCGCCTTGGCCTGCACGGTCCCATAAGGATAAGGCGGCTCGAACATCCTCTTGGGCCGCTCCTGCACGCTGGTCGTCACCGGCGGAGAAGACGTCGTCAACACCGGCCCGCCGGTCTGGGTCCCAGGCGCGTCCCCACACGCCACAACCCCGGCAACCAGCAAAAAGGCAGCGAAAAGCCGCAACATGGACATCAGGAATCCCCCTCCACGCGAAAGACGTCGCGCAGGCCCTCATGGTTGCACGGGACTAGGGTCGAAGTGATCACAAAAGGAGGACCCCCATGAGCCTCGAGCGCCCAGTCGCTCCCGACCCCTACGAGCTGCTGCCGCAGGTCGGCACCTTCACCGTCACCTCGACGGACGTGCGCGACGGCGAGCAACTCCCCGACGCCCAGGTCTTCGAGGGCGGCAACACCTCCCCCCACCTGGCCTGGTCGGGCTTCCCCGAGGAGACCCGCAGCTTCGTGGTCACCTGCTTCGACCCGGACGCCCCCACCCCGTCGGGCTTCTGGCACTGGGTGGCCGTGAACATCCCGGCAACGACAACCCACCTGGACACCGGCGCAGGCGCCGAAGACGCCACACTCCCAGGTGACGCCTTCCACGTCCGCTCCGACTACAGCACCCGAGCCTTCGGCGGCGCGGCCCCACCGAAGGGCGACCACCCGCACCGCTACTACTTCGTGGTGCACGCGGTGGACGTCGAAAAGCTGGACGTGGACGAGAACGCCTCACCAGCGGTGGTGAGCTTCAACCTGGCGTTCCACACCCTGGCAAGGGCCATCATCACCCCCACCTACCAGCACTAACGCCAAAACCCGAGCCGCCCACCCAAGCGAAGCCGAAGGCGAGCCGTCTTTCCATACGGGCTGGGCGGTGGGGTCCCATCACGAGTCGCGCCACAGCACTTGCTGCACCTGAGGAGGGGTGTCAAGCGGACACGCTTTTCGTCCGTTTGACACCCCTCCTCAGGTGTGGCCCGCTCCTGGTGCGGCTCGTGATGGGACCCCACCGCCAACGCAACCCACGAAGCAACAGGCAGCCGCCCAACTCAACAGGCGTGCCATCTACCTACGGGCGGCGTGGCCCCCTGATCAGATTGCCGGGGGTCTGGGGGCAGCGCCCCCAGGGGAAGCACGCAACCCAAGCCGCCGCCCGCAAGGCGACCACCCACAAAGCCGCGGCAGGCAAAGGCGACCACCCGCCAGGTCGCCGCCCGCAAAGTGACCACCCGCAAGCCGCCCACCCGCACGGTCGCCGCCCGCACGGTCGCTGCTCGCACGGTCGCTGCTCGCACGGTCACCACCCACCAGGCCGCCACCATCAGTCCCGCAGCCCACACCCCACCCACCCACCCACCCACGTCACCGCCCCCAAGCCCCCCGCGTAAGCCCCCCGTAACCCCCAACCGGGGAACACCCCCCACCCCGAAATGGTTGGATCCACACGTGAGGCACTTCGACCTGGTCATCATCGGCACCGGCTCCGGCAACAGCATCCCGACGGAAGCCATGGCAGGCTGGCAGATCGCCATCCTGGAAAAGGGCACCTTCGGCGGCACCTGCCTGAACGTGGGCTGCATCCCGACAAAGATGTTCGTCCACACCGCGGACCAGGCAGCAGCCCCGGCCAACGCCAAGAAGCTGGGCGTGGACGCCACCCTGGACGCGGTCCACTGGCCGGAGATCCGGGACCGGATCTTCAACAGGATCGACCCGATCGCCGAGGGCGGCCGCAACTGGCGCGCCAACGAGAACGCGAACGTGACGGTCTACGAGGGCACGGCGCACTTCATCGACGCGCACACGATCGACACCGGTACGGGCGAGACGATCACCGCCGACCGGATCGTGGTGGCCGCGGGCAGCCGTCCGACCGTCCCGGACATCGCGGACCTGGACACCACGGGCTTCCACACGAGCGACACCGTCATGCGCCTCGACGAGCTCCCCGAGAGCATGATCATCGTCGGTAGCGGTTTCATCGCTTCGGAGTTCGCGCACGTCTTCAGCAGCTTCGGCGTCGACGTCACGCTGATCGCCCGGTCGAACCTCCTGCTCCGCCACGAGGACCTGGAGATCGCCCAGCGCTTCACCGAGGTCGCCAAGGGCAAGTGGAACGTCCTGCTCAACCGCAAGACGACCCGCGCCGAGAAGACCGCGACCGGTGTGAAGCTCCACCTCGAGGGTCCCAACGGCGAGGAAACCGTTGAGGCGCAACAGCTCCTCGTCGCGGTCGGCCGGCAGCCCAACAGCGACCTGCTCCAGGTCCAGAACGCCGGTCTCGAGCAGCACCGGGACGGTCGCGTCAAGGTCGACGAGTTCCAGCGCACGAGCCAGCCGCACATCTACGCCCTGGGCGACATCAGCTCCGACTACCAGCTCAAGCACGTCGCCAACCACGAGGCCAAGGTCGTCCAGCACAACCTGCTGCACCCCGACGACCAGATCAGGAGCGACCACCGGTTCGTCCCGGCCGCCGTCTTCTCCAGCCCGCAGATCGCGAGCGTCGGCCTGACCGAGGAACAGGCCAAGGAGAAGGGCATCCGCTACGTCACCGCCAGCCAGGCCTACGCCTCCATCGCGTACGGCTGGGCCATGGAGGACACGACCGGCTTCGCGAAGCTGATCGCGGACCCGGCCACGGGGCAGCTCCTCGGCGCGCACATCATCGGCCCGCAGGCTTCGTCGGTGATCCAGCCGCTGATCCAGGCGATGAGCTTCGGACTGGACGCGAAGTCCATGGCACGTGGCCAGTACTGGATCCACCCGGCGATGCCCGAGCTGGTCGAGAACGCGCTGCTGAACCTGCCGCTGGACTGAAAGGCCTGAAAGACGGGGACTTCCGCCGCTGCCCAAAAGCAGCGGCACCGGCGACGATGCAGCGATGACAGACAGAGTCCTCGTCGCCCACACGTCGAAAATCGCCGCCACGGACGAAATCGCCGAGATCATCGGCACCGAACTCGCGGGCTGCGGGCTGAGAGTCACCGTGCTCCCGGTCGCCGCGGCCGAGTCGCTCTACGGGTTCGGTGCCGTGATCATGGGCGACGCGGCGACCCGTGACGCGCATCGGTTCGTGAAGCGGCACAGGGTTTCCCTCAAGCACACGCCCATCTGGTTGTTCCACCGCGGCACGCCGCCCGTGCCGAACGACGTCATGCGCATGGTCCGCAAGCTCGGTGCCGGCGCGCCGATCAGCTTCGGCGGCGCGGCACCCGACTGGGACCGCGCCCACGCCTGGGCCCGCTACCTCGCCGACCGGCTCGCGGTGCTGCACCGCGGTTTCGTCTCCAACTAGCTAGGCCTGCTGGATGCGGACGGTGTTGCCGGCCGGGTCGCGGAACACGCAGTCCCGCGCGCCCCACGGCTGATCCGCCGGCTCCTGCACGACGTCCGCGCCACCGGCCTGAAGCTTCTCGAACGCGCCGTCGAGATCCGACGTGGCGAGGTTGATGAACGCGTACGACCCGTTCTCGATCATCTCGGCGATCGCGGTGCGCTGACCGTCCGTCAGCCCTTCGGCCATGGCCGGCGGTTCCAGGACGACGGCGGAGCCGCCCCCGGCGGGCGCGACGGTGATCCAGCGCATCGTGCCCTGGCCGACGTCGGCACGGACCTCCCAGCCGAGCAGATCGCGGTAGAACGCGAGCGAGGCCTCGGGGTCGGTGTGCGGGAGGAACGTGGCGTGAATGGTGATGTCCATGCCCGCAACGCTAGGACCAGCGCGAACGCGAAGCTTCTCGATTCCTGACCGACTGGCTAGACGTAGCGGGGACGCCCGGCGATCATGCCGAGCACGGTCAGCGCGGCCAGCAGCACCAGCTGCAGCGTGAGCGACGTGGTCCACGTCCCGGTGGCCTCGCGCAGCACGCCGAACGCGAACGGCCCGGAGGCCGCGATCAGGTAGCCGATGCTCTGCGCCATCGCCGACAGCCGGGCGGTGTCCGAAGTGGACTTGGTCCGCAGCGACATCACCAGCAGCGCCAGCGGGAACATGCCCATGCCGAACCCGATCAGCACCACCCAGAGCCCGGGAGCGGCCGCGGGCGCCACCAGCACGCCCAGGATCCCGGCGAACGACAGCACGCCCAGCACCAGGACCATCGGCCCCTGGCTCGAGAACCGGGCGGCGATCGGCGGCACGAACAGGCTCACCGGAACGCTCAGCAGCATCGAGACCGCGAGCAGCATGCCGGCGGTGTTCCGGTCGACGCCGGAGTCGACGAGCATCGCGGGCAGCCAGCCCATGACGGTGTAGGCGAACAACGACTGCAGCCCGAAGAACACCGTGATCACCCACGCCAGCGGGCTGCGCAGCAACGACCGCTTCTCCACCGGCGCGACCGAGCGCACCACGGTCGACGCGGCCCCGTGCCGGGCGCCGGCGAACCACATGACCAGAGCACCGGCCGACAGCAGCGCCCACGCGCCGACGGCCAGGCGCCACGAGCCGAGCCAGTCCTCCAGGCGGGGCGTCAGCGCGGCGGCCAGGGCCGCGCCCGCGGCGAGCGTTCCCGTGTACACACCGGTGAGCAGCCCGACCTTGTTCGGGAAGGACGCCTTCACCACCACCGGGATCAGCACGTTGGACACCGCGATGCCCGCGCACGCGATGAAGGTGCCGCCCAGCACGACCCACGGACCGTCGATCACGCGCAGCACGAGGCCGAGCGTGAGCACCCCCAGTGAAAGTCCGATCGCGCGAGCCATGCCGAGGCGGCGACCCAGCCAGGGGGCCGCGAACGCCGCGAAGCCGAAACAAAGCGCCGGAACGGCCGTCAGCGCGCTGGTCCATGCGGCCGAAACCCCAAGGGCGGCGCGGACATCACCGAGCACCGAGGCCAGACTGGTCACCGCAGGGCGGAGATTCGCGGCAGCGAGGGCGACCCCGATCGCGAGCAGCGTGGACCCGACCAGCGGAACGTGACGATTCATGACGACCGTCACCCTGCGACCTGGATCGGTGGCAGTCTGTGCGGCAAGAGTCGTCTGCTTCATCGTCACGCGCACCACTATCGCAGACGTAGGATGTTCGGATGAAAGGATGACGCTGTGCCGTTGGCCACTACCCGACGGGCGGGCCTCGTCGACCAGGTGATCGAGCAGATGCGCGGCGCGATCACGTCTGGTGAATGGCCCGTCGGGCAGCGCATCCCGCCCGAACCCGAGCTGGTCACCGCGCTCGGGGTGGGGCGGAACACGGTCAGAGAGGCCGTGCGCGCGCTCTCCCACGCCGGACTGCTGGAGGTGCGGCAGGGCGATGGCACGTTCGTCCGCGCGACCAGCGAGATCTCCGGTGCGGTCCGCCGCATGTGCGGGACCGAACTCAAGGAAGTGCTCCAGGTCCGCCGCACCCTCGAGATGGAGGGCGCGCGCCTGGCCGCCAAGCACCGCACGGACGCCGAGCTGGCGCGCCTCACCGAGTTGCTGCACAAGCGCGACGCGGCGATGGAGAGCGAGCAGTGGGCCGAGGTGATCGAGCACGACACCGCGTTCCACGTGCTGCTCGTGCAGTGCTCGCACAACACGCTTCTAGCCGAGCTCTACCAGGGCTTGACCGAGGCGGTCAAAGCTTCGGTGGCGGCCTCTGTCGACACCAGCCAGCCCGGCCAGGACCAGGTGTCGCACACCGGGCTGCTGCACGCGGTCCGGGACGGTGACCAGGAGAAGGCGGCGATCGAGGCGGGCGGTTTCTTCGAGGAGCTGATCGAGAAGTTCTGCTAATCGCGGACAAGGGCTGTCCGCATGAGCTCATAGCGTGGGGGCCATGGAGATCACGCCGTTCCGCATCGAGATCCCGCAGGCGGAGATCGACGACCTCCGCTCCCGCCTGGCCCGCACGCGCTGGCCGGAGGAGGACCTGCCGGGCGTCGGCTGGTCCTACGGCATCCCGCTGAGCTACCTGCGCCCGCTGGCTGAGTACTGGCGCGACGGGTTCGACTGGCGCGCGCAGGAAGAGCGGCTCAACTCCTACCCCCAGTTCACGACCGAGATCAGCGGGCAGCGCATCCACTTCCTGCACGTCCGCTCGAAGAACCCGGACGCGACACCGCTGCTGCTCGTCCACGGCTGGCCCGGCTCGGTCGTCGAGTTCCTCAACGTCGTCGAGCCGCTGTCCGAGGACTTCCACCTCGTCATCCCGTCGATCCCCGGCTTCGGCTTCTCCGGCCCCGTCCGCAAGCCCGGCTGGAACGTCCTGCGCGTCTCGTGGGCGTTCGCGAAGCTGATGGAGGGCCTGGGCTACGACCGCTACGGCACGCAGGGCGGCGACTGGGGTTCGGGCATCGCGCAGGAGATCGGCCGGGTGTTCCCCGAGCAGGTCATCGGCGTGCACGTGAACATGCTGCAGACCTTCCGGCCGCAGGGCGTCAACGACCTGTCGGACGAGGAGATGCGGGCGCTGGAATCGCTCGACCACTACCAGAAGGAGCTCTCCGGCTACATGCACCTGCAGCGCAGCCGGCCGCGCACGCTGTCGTACGCGCTGACGGACTCGCCCGTCGGCCAGCTCGCGTGGATCGCGGAGAAGTTCCACGACTGGACGGACAACGAGGGCGTGCCCGAGGACGCGGTGGACCGCGACCAGATGCTGACCAACGTGTCCGTCTACTGGTTCACCGGCACGGCGGGCTCCTCGGCGGCGCTGTACAAGGAGCAGTCGGCGTCCTGGGGCCAGCAACAGCCCTCGACGGTGCCGACGGGCGTCGCGATCTTCCCGCACGACCTGAGCCTGCCGGTGCGGTCGCTGGCGGAGAAGACGATCCCGTCGATCGTGCACTGGACCGAGTTCGACCGCGGCGGTCACTTCGCCGCGATGGAGGAGCCGGACCTGCTGGTCCAAGACATCAGGAAGTTCTTCGAATCGCTGTGAGCACAACACTCTCGAACCGCACCCTCAACCGGACCCTCCTGGCGCGGCAACTGCTCCTGGAGCGGACGTCCATGCCGATCGTGGAGGCCGTCGAGCACCTCGGCGGCCTGCAGGCCCAGGCACCGATTCCTCCGTATCTCGCGCTGTGGACGCGGCTGAAGCCGTACAAGGTCGACGCGCTGAGCAAGCTCATCATCGACCGTTCGCTGGTGCGGATGACGTTGTGGCGCGGCACCCTGCACCTGATCTCGGCCGATGACGTGTACCTGATGCGCACGGCGTTGCAGCCGGAGCTCAACAAGTGGGCGAAGATCGTGATGCCACCCGCCACCCGCGTCGAGATCGACCTCGACAAGCTGGCCCGCATCACGCGCGAGTACATCGACGCCGAACCGCGCACGGTAGCGGAGATCGGCGCGCACCTGGAGGAGCACTTCCCCGAGGCCAAGGCGCGCGAGATGTCCACGCAGGCGCAGATGCTGGTGCCGATGATCCAGGTGCCGCCGCGCGGGATCTGGGGCGTGGGCGGCGTTCCGCAGAACGTCGCGATGGCGACGTGGCTCGGGCGCGAGCTTCCCGAGCGGGCCGCGGTGCCGGAGCTGATCAAGCGGTACCTGCGGGCGTTCGGACCGGCGACGCTCGCGGACATGCAGGCCTGGTCCCGGTTGATCGGGCTCAAGGCGCACGCGGCGGACCTCGACCTGGTGGAGTACAAGAACGAGGACGGCAAGGTGCTGCTCGACGTGCCGGACGGCGTGATCGTGTCCGAGGACGTGCCCGCGCCCGCACGGCTGCTGCCCGCTTTCGACAACGTGTTGCTCGGGCACGCGGACCGAAAGCGGATCATGAGCGAGGACGCGCGGTCGCGCTGGGGCGCGGTGCGCAACGGCGTCTTCCCGCCGACGTTCCTGGTGGACGGGTTCCTGCGCGGCACGTGGAACGTGGTGGAGAACAAGGACGCGGCGACGCTGACGATCGAGCCGTACTTCAGGACCACCAAGAAGGACATGGCCGGGGTGATCCGCGAGGCCAAGGCGGTGCTGAAGGTGATGGCACCCAAGAAACCGCACGTGATCGTCGCCCCTTAGAGCGCCATCTGCTTGATCACGTCGAGGGTCGCGGTGATGGCGGGCCTGCGCGAGGCCTGCGTCCGCCACACCGCGTACAGCCGCCGCGTGGGCGTGGGCCGCAAGGGCACGGCCTTGACGCCGTCCGGCACCTCTCCCCTGCCCAGCCGCGGGATCAGCGCCACCCCGATCCCCTTGGCCAGCAACGCCATCTGCGTTCGGTACTCGCTGATCCGGTACGCCACCACGGGTTCGATGCCCGCGCCGTGGAACGTCCGCTCCAGCCAGTCGAAGCAGATCGACCCCTCGGTCTGGCAGATCCACCGCTCGCCGGCGAGGTCGACCGGTTCGAGGAACTCCCTGCGCGACAACGGGTTCGTGACCGGGATCAGCACCTCGGCGACGTCGTTGACGATGAACGTGCGCGACAGCGACGCCGGCACGGGCAGTGGCGTGTTCGCCCAGTCGTGCACGATCGCCATGTCGAGCTCACCGCGTGCGACGGCCTCGGTGGCGTAGGGCGGGTCGATCTCCGTGAGCCGCACGTCGAGGGCCGGGTGCTGCTCGGTCAGCCTCACGAGGACGTCGGGCAGGAGGCCGCGCGCGGCCGTGGCGAACGAGCCGATGCAGAGACGGCCGATCGCGGCGCCTCTCTGCTCCTCCAGCGCCACCTCGGCCTCCTCGACGAGCTTGAGGACCTGGCTCGCGGTGTCGGCGAGCAGGCGCGCGGCGTCGGTGAGGCGGACGCCGCGGCCACTGCGTTCCAGCAGCGTGGTGCGGGTCTCGCGTTCGAGCTTGGCGATCTGCTGCGACACCGCGGACGGCGTGTAGCCGAGCACGTCCGCTGCCGCCCCGACCGTGCCGTGCACGGCGACGGCGTGCAGAGCCTTCAGCCTTCCGAGATCGAGCATGTAGCAATACTAAACTCAGCACCTTAGCAATCGGAACTAGTGCTAAATAGTTGTCACGCGCAAGCTTGAGGCATGAGTCCCCGTCACGTCCTGCTCGCTGTGCTGGTTGCCGCCATCTGGGGCTTCAACTTCGTCGTGCTCAAGGTCGGCCTGGACGAGTTCCCGCCGATCCTGTTCTCCGCGCTGCGGTTCCTCGCGGCGGCGGTGCCCGCGCTGTTCTTCGTCGGCCGCCCGTCGGTGGCGTGGCGCTGGGTCGTCGCGGTCGGTCTGGTGCTGGGCGTCGCGAAGTTCAGCTTCCTGTTCATCGGCCTCCAGGCGGGCATGCCGGCGGGGCTGTCGAGCCTGGTGCTGCAGAGCCAGGTCATCTTCACGGCGGTGTTCGCGGCGGTCGTGCTGCGCGAACGGCCGAAGCCCGTGCAGATCACCGGCATCGCGCTGGCCCTCGCGGGGATCGGCGTGATCGCGTGGGACTACGGCCTCTCGTCGCCGCTGCTCGGGTTCGCGCTGCTCATCGCGGCGGCGGCCTGCTGGGGCGTGTCGAACGTGCTGATGCGGTACGCGCGGCCGGCGGACACGCTGCGGTTCATGGTGTGGGTGAGCGCCGTCGCGGTGCTTCCGCTGTTCGCCCTGTCGGCGCTGACCGAGGACATGAGCGCGCTCGGCCGCCTCGACTGGGCCGGTGTGGGCGCGATCGGGTACGTCGCGTGGATCTCGACGTTGCTCGGGTTCGGCATCTGGGGATTCCTGCTGCGCCAGTACGAGTCGTCCGTCGTGGCGCCGTTCTCGTTGCTGGTGCCGGTGTTCGGGATGTTCTCGGCATGGGCGTTCCTCGGTGAGGACCTGAGCGGGCTGCAGGCCGTCGCCGGTGGCGTGGTGCTGGTCGGGCTGGCTATTCCGCAGCTGCTGGGGCGCCGGGCGGCACGAACGGAAGTCCTGCCGGAGCCCCTCGTTCCAGCAGGTCGATGACGGCCTTGGTGTCGAGGTGGTCGGCCACCAGGTCGCCCAGCAGGTCCAGCTGGGCTTCGCGGGCGGCCTGGAAGCTCACCTCGCCCGGTTCGAAGTCGCGGCCCGCGCGGTCGGCCGCCCAGCGCAGGAACCTGCGGCGGAACGCGTCGTTCTCCAGCAGGCCGTGCCAGTGGGTGCCGAGCACGCGGTCGGTCTGGGCACCTTCGTCACCGATGAGCGGGGTCTCGCCGCTGCGGACGACCTGGCCGTGGTGGATCTCGTAGCCGGTGACGGGCTCGTCCCACGCGGTGCCCGACGGCGTGGCGAGCGTCTTGCGCGGCTGGAAGCGGATGTCGACGTCGAGCAGGCCGATGCCGTCGACCGTGCCGCGGCCCGATTCCACGTCGTCCTCGATGCGCCTGGACAGCATCTGGAACCCGCCGCAGATGCCGAGCACCGGGCCGTCGAAGCGCTGGATCGCCCGCGCCAGGCCGGTTTCCCGCAGCCAGGCGAGGTCGGAGACGGTCGCCTTCGAACCGGGCAGCACGACCAGGTCCGCGTCGGCCAGCCGGGACGGCTCGGTCACGAACCGCACCGAGACGCCGGGCTCGCAGGCCAGCGCCTCGACGTCGGTGGCGTTCGACACGCGCGGCAACCGGATCACGGCGACCCGCAGCCAGTCGCGCTTGGGCGGCGACGGCCTGCCGATCACGCCGTCCGCGTTGTAGGACAACGAGTCCTCGGCGTCGAGCCACAGTTCCTCGCTCCACGGCAGCACACCGAGCACCGGGCGGCCGGTGAGCTGCTTCAGCTGCCTCAGGCCCGGCTCGAGCAGGCGCTGGTCGCCGCGGAACTTGTTGACGACGAAGCCGGAGACCAACGCCTGGTCCGCGGCGTCGAGCACCGCGACCGTGCCGAAGAGGTGTGCGAACACGCCCCCGCGGTCGATGTCGCCGACGACGAGCACCGGCAGGTTCGCGTTGACGGCCAGGCCCATGTTCGCGATGTCGTTGGCGCGCAGGTTGATCTCGGCCGGCGAGCCCGCGCCCTCGCAGATCACGACCTCGTGGTCGCGCCTGAGGCCGTCCAAAGTGGACAACACGGTGCCGAGCAGCTGCTGCTTGTGGTCGCGGTAGCTCAGCGCGGAGACCTCGCCGACCGCCTGGCCGAGCACGACGACCTGGGACGTGCGGTCGCTGCCGGGCTTGAGCAGCACCGGGTTGAACCTGACGCTGGGCTCCTTGAACGCCGCCCGCGCCTGCACCGCCTGAGCGCGCCCGATCTCCCCGCCGTCGAGTGTGACGAACGAGTTGTTCGACATGTTCTGCGCCTTGAACGGCACGACGTCGACGCCCTGGCGTGCCAGAAAGCGGCACAGACCGGCCACCAAGACGCTCTTGCCCGCGTCCGAGGTCGTCCCACAGATCAACATCGCGCCCCGCATGGACGCCAATGCTGCCATCATCACCCCCATGCTCACCGTCGTGCTCATGCACAGCCCGTTCCTCGGCCCGTCGAGCATGCGCCCGCTCGCCGACGAACTGGCCTCCGACGGGGTGGCCGTCCTGCTGGTCGACCTGCAGATGAGGATCAACGAGGCGCCCGTGCACCAGCGGCTGATCGGCGCCTTCGCCGACGCCCTGGAGGACGCGGGCGTCGGCGGCCCGCTCGTGCTGGTGGGTCACAGCGGCGCGGGTCCGCTGCTGCCGGCCTTCGCCGACGCCCTCGAACTGGACGTGGCCGGTCTGGTGTTCCTCGACTCCGACCTGCCGACGCCGGGCAGGGCGTGGCGCGAGACCGTCGATCCGGCGCTCGTGAGCCAGCTCAAGGCGTCCGTGCGGGACGGCAGGCTGCCGCGCTGGGACCGCTGGTTCGACTCGGACCCGCTGAAGCTCGTGCCCGCCGGCCTGCGCGAGGAGATGCGCGACGAGGCGCCCGAGGTGCCGTGGGAGTTCCTGAAGGAGCAGCGCCCGACCGTCGAGTGGTCCGGCGCGTGCGGGTACGTGCTGCTGTCGTCGTTCTACGAGGACGCGGCAGCGCGGGCCGCGGAACTCGGCTGGCCCGTGGAGCGCCTGGAGTCGCACCACCTGGCGGCCGCGACGTCGCCGTCGGCTGTCGCGGCCGCGCTGAAGGCCGTCGTCAGCAGACTGTGAGGATCTCCGAGCCCGTCTCGGTCACGACGATCGTGTGCTCGAACTGAGCGGTCCAGCTCTTGTCCTTCGTGGTGACGGTCCAGCCGTCGTCCCACATCTCGCCCTCGTAGTTCCCGAGCGTGATCATCGGCTCGATCGTGAACGTCATGCCGGGCTCCAGCACCGTCTTCACCGACGGCTCGTCGTAGTGCAGGACCACGAGCCCGCTGTGGAAGGTGCGGCCGATGCCGTGGCCGGTGAAGTCGCGCACGACGCCGTAGCCGAACCGGTTCGCGTACGCCTCGATGACGCGGCCGACGACGTTGAGCTCGCGGCCGGGCTTCACGGCCTTGATGGCGCGCATCGTCGCCTCGTGCGTGCGCTCGACGAGGAGCTTGGCCTCCTCGGAGACGTTGCCCGCGAGGAAGGTGGCGTTCGTGTCGCCGTGCACGCCACCGATGAACGCGGTGACGTCGATGTTCACGATGTCGCCGTCCTCGACGACGGTGCTGTCCGGGATGCCGTGGCAGATGACCTCGTTGAGCGAGGTGCAGCACGACTTCGGGAAGCCGCGGTAGCCCAGCGTCGACGGGTACGCGCCGTTGTCACACAGGAACTCGTGCGCCACCGCGTCGATCTCGTCCGTCGTGACGCCGGGCACGACGACCTTGCCGGCCTCCTGCAGCGCCTGGGCGGCGAGGCGCCCGGCGATCCGCATGGCTTCGATGATCTCCGGCGTCTGCACCCACGGGTCGGTGCCGCGCGTCGGCGCGGGCTTGCCCACGTACTCGGGACGCACGATGCGCGAGGGCACCTGACGCCGCGGAGATTGCACACCGGGTTGCAGCGGAGCACGAACAGACATGCTCTCCAGATTAGCCTTGTGCGCGTCGCACGCCCTGAGCCTGGTCCTCCGCCCTGGGCTCGGGCAGCCTGGGCGCCGGCAGGAGGATGCCGGCGCGGATCAGCCGTTCACGCGTGGTCAGGTCCTTGGTCTTGCTCATCAGGGCACCGCCTTGAGGAAACTCGCCGCCACCTCCACGGCTGGTGTCGAAGTCTCCCCGCTGAGCACCAGGGTCGCGAACGCGAGATCGCCCCGGTAGCCCATGAACCACCCGTGTGAGTGCACGCCGTCACCGAACTGCGCCGTACCAGTCTTGCCCCGCACGTCTCCGTACGGCTTGAGTTGCGGTGCAGTGCCCGACTCGACGACCTCGCGCATCATGGCGCGCACCGGCTCCAGCGCGGCCGCGGGCGGGGCGGCGGGCTGCTTGTCCGCCTTGGTCTCCTTGCCCCGCACCAGCTGCGGCACCGGCACCGAGCCCTTCACGATCGACGCAGAGACGAGCGCCATGCCGAACGGCGAGGCCAGCACCTTGCCCTGGCCGAACGCGTCCTCGGCCCGTTCCACGACGTCGGTCGCGGGCGGCACGGACCCGGTGATCGTGGTGAGGCCCGCGATGTCGAAGTCGACGCCGAGGCCCAGCGACAGCGCGGCACCCGGCAGCAGGTCCGGCGGCATGTCGACGGCCAGCTGAGCGAACGAGGTGTTGCAGGAGAACGCGAACGCCGAGCGCAGCGGGATCGTGCCCTTGTCGAACTCGTTCGAGTTCGGCACGATCCGCCGCCCGTCGATGGTGGTCTTGCCGGGGCACGGCACCGGGGTGTCGGCGGTGACCTTGCCGGACTGGATCGCGGCCAGCGCCGAGACCGCCTTCATCGTCGAGCCGGGCGGGAACCGGCCGGTCAGCGCGAGCGCGCCCTGGGCGTCGGCCGGGTCGTTCTGCGCGACGGCCAGGATGTCGCCGGTGGACGGCTGGATGGCCACCAGGATCGTGGGCTGCGTGAGCGGCTCGACGGCGTCCTCCGCGGCGGCCTGGACCGCCCGCGACAGCGCGATGTTCACGGCCTTGGCGGGCTCGGCGGCCTTCGAGTGCAGTTCCTCGACCTCGGTGCCCTGCGCGTCGACCGTGCTGACGCGGAACCCCGCGTTGCCGGCGATGTCGTTCTCGACGAGCTTGCGCACCGCGGGCAACACCTGGGAGCCGAAGTTGCGGCTCGGCGCCAGCAACGACGTCTGCGAGCTGAACCGCACGCCGGGCAGGTCGTAGATCTTCGGCTTCACCGACTGGTAGTCGGCGTCCCGCAGCGCCGCCACCTGGTAGGCCTGGCCCTCCGGGGTCTTGGCCACGCCGTCGGTGATCGTCTGCTGGGTGATGGCCTTGTCGAGCGGGTTCAGCGCGTCCGCGAGGGACTTCGTCACGGCCGCGACGTCACCGGCCTCCTTGCCGACGAGCAGCACCGAGACGACGCGTTCGGGGGCGAGCAGCGGTGTGCCGTCGCGGTCGAGCACCGGCGCCGGGTCCGGCGTGAGCTCGGTGAGCTTGACCGTCTGCTGCGGTGCGAGCTTCGGGTGCGCCACCGAGGACGCCCAGTGCACCTTCCACGTGTCGCCGTCCTGGCGCACGTCGAACTTGGTGGGGTACGTCCAGTGGCGGTTCTTGCCGAGGTTCCAGTCGAGCGTGACGGACGCTTCGGACGCCAGCTCGCCGTTCTTGCGGATCTGGTCGACCTTGGTGCTCAGGCCCTCCGGCTTGAGCGCTCCACGGAACTTCTCGAGGGTGTCCTTGGCGTCGTTGGGGTTGTCCGTCATCGCGGCGGCGCCCTGCACGTCACCGGACGCGAGCTTGGCCAGGAAGTCGTTGGTGATCTCCGGTGCCCCTGGTTCGGACTCGAACAGCCCACAGCCGCTCACCGTCAGCAGGACCACCGTGATCGTCGCGAGAAGGCGCACTCGCGCGAGTATGCCCGTTCAGAAGAGGACAGTGGCGTATTGCCCGACTTGTTCGAATCCGATTCGCCGGTAGGCGGCCTGCGCCACGTGGTTGTAGCCGTTGACGTAGAGGCTCGCGGTCCTGTTGAGAACCCTGGTCAGCCGGTCGGCCACCGCCGCCGTGCCCGCGGTGCCGATGCCCTCGCCGCGGCGGTCCGGGCGGACCCAGACGCCCTGGATCTGGCCGACCTTGCTGGACATGGCACCGATCTCGGCCTTGAAGACGACCTCGCCGTGCTCGAACCTGGCGAACGCCCTGCCCGCGGCGATCAGCTCGGACACCCGCGCGCGGTAGCCGGCGCCACCGTCCTCGGCGCACGGGTCGATGCCGACCTCTTCGACGAACATCGAGATGGCGGCGGGGAGGTAGCGGTTCAGCTCGCTCGGGCGGACCTGGCGGACCTGCGGGTCCGGCGTGATCTTCGGGGCCGTCGAGAGGGCCATCAGCGGCTGGTCCCCGCGAACCTCCCTGGCCGGGCCCCAGTCGGGCTGGAGCTCGTCCCAGAGGGTCAGGACCTGCTCGGCCGGGCCGACGAGACTGGAGCACATGCGGCCCCGGCGGCGGGCGCGGTCGGCGAACATGCGCATGGCCGTCGCGCCGCCCTTGAGCGGGATCAGGTTCGGGCCGGAGAAGCAGAGACCCTCGACCTTGCCCCTGATCGGCTTGGAGTCGGAGCCCCACATCTCGCCGCCCAGGCGCCACGGGTCGAGACCCGCCACTTCCACCCGTGCCGCGACCATGCACGCCGCCACGGGGTCGCTGTCGAAGACCCCGCGCACGTCGATCAGGTCGCGCTCGTCGAGAACGCGCGCTCCGGCAAGCCTCAGCACGTCACCTAGCGTGCCAGATGGACCGTGTGTGTGGCATCAGCCAACAGTGCCTTGTGCCTGGACACACGGTGAGGGGCGCCTCACGGCCATGAGGCGCCCCTTCAGTTCGTACGTGCTGCTAGCCGACCGTGACGGCCGGGGACTCGCCCTCGACCGGTTCCATCTCCTCGGCGAGGCGCATGGCCTCCTCGATGAGGGTCTCCACGATCGCGTGCTCGGGCACGGTCTTGATGACCTTGCCCTTGACGAAGATCTGGCCCTTGCCGTTGCCGGAGGCGACACCCAGGTCGGCCTCGCGGGCCTCACCGGGGCCGTTCACGACGCAGCCCATGACCGCGACGCGCAGCGGCACCTCCATGCCCTCCAGACCGGCCGTGACCTGCTCGGCGAGCGTGTACACGTCGACCTGGGCGCGACCGCACGACGGGCAGGAGACGATCTCCAGCTTGCGCGGGCGCAGGTTGAGCGACTGGAGGATCTGGTGGCCGACCTTGATCTCCTCGACCGGCGGGGCGGACAACGACACCCGGATGGTGTCGCCGATGCCCTGGCGCAGGAGCGCGCCGAACGCCACGGCCGACTTGATGGTGCCCTGGAAGGCGGGGCCGGCCTCCGTGACGCCCAGGTGCAGCGGGTAGTCGCACTGCTCGGCCAGCAGTTCGTACGCGCGCACCATGACCACGGGGTCGTTGTGCTTGACGGAGATCTTGATGTCGTGGAAGTCGTGCTCCGCGAAGAGGGACGCCTCCCACATGGCCGACTCGGCCAGCGCCTCGGGCGTGGCCTTGCCGTACTTGGCGAGCAACCTGGGGTCCAGGGACCCCGCGTTGACGCCGATGCGGATCGGGGTGCCGTGGTCCTTCGCGGCGGCCGCGATCTCCTTGACCTGGTCGTCGAACTTGCGGATGTTGCCGGGGTTCACCCGGACCGCGGCACAACCAGCCTCGATGGCGGCGAAGACGTACTTCGGCTGGAAGTGGATGTCGGCGATCACCGGGATCTGGGACTTCTTGGCGATCGCCGGCAGCGCGTCCGCGTCGTCCTGCGAGGGGCAGGCGACCCGGACGATGTCGCAGCCGGCCGCGGTGAGTTCCGCGATCTGCTGCAACGTCGCGTTGACGTCCGACGTGAGGGTCGTCGTCATCGACTGGACGGAGACGGGGAACTCGCTGCCGACACCGACGTTGCCGACCATCAGCTGCCGGGTCTTGCGGCGTTCCGACAGCACCGGCGGCGGCAGTGCCGGCATTCCGAGCATCACGCCGTCACTCATGGGTTGTGCACCTTTCCGTGGATCACTTATTGCAACCTGATCGGGTTGACGATGTCGGCGGTCACGGTCAGCAGCGTGATGGCGCCGCCGATGAAGATGACCACGTAGGTGAGCGGCAACAGGCGCATGTAGTTGACCGGGGCGCCGGCGGGCTTCCCGCGCAGCTTCCTCACCCAGTCTCGCACCCGTTCGTAGAGGTTGACGGCGATGTGACCACCGTCAAGCGGGAGCAACGGCAGGAGGTTGAACACACCGACGAAGAAGTTCAGACCCGCCAGCATGAGGATGAAGAACGCCCACAGGCCCCGTTCCGCGGCGTCGCCACCGAGGCGGGACGCACCGACGACGGAGATCGGGGTGTCGAGGTCGCGCTCGCCGCCACCGATGGCCTTCACGACGGCCGGGATGCGCTCCGGGAAGCGCATGAGGCCCTTCCAGGTGTTCACGAACATGTCGCCGGTGAACGCGATCGAGGCCGGGACCGCCGCGAGCGGGCTGTACTCGAAGTTCTGCTGCCAGGTGACGCCGATGGCGCCGACCTCCTTGACCTCGCGGTTGCCCTTGCCGTCGACCACCTCGCGGGTGACCTTCGGCACGTTCACCGTGAGAGCGACTTCCTTGCCGTCGCGCAGCACCTTGAACTCGGTCGGCCCGCTGAGGTCGCGGGTCACCTTGAGCATGTCGGACCACGTCGAAATCGGCTTGCCGGCGATGGCGGTGACCTCGTCGCCGGGCTGCAGGCCCGCGTCCTTGGCCGGGGCCGGGGCGCCGGGCTGGCACGGCGCGGTGAGGCCGACGGTGTGGTCCTGCACGCAGGGGGTGATCTCGGCGAGGACCGGCTGGTCCTTGTTGTTCGGCAGGCCCAGCGTCATCGCGAGGATCAGCAGGATGAAGAAGCCGAGGATGAAGTGCGTGATCGAGCCGGCGGACAGCACGACGACGCGCTTCCACACCTTCTGGTTGTAGAAGGCGCGCTTGCGGTCGTCCGGGTGCACCTCGTCCAGCGCCGTCATGCCCGTGATCTCGCAGAAGCCGCCCGCCGGGATCGCCTTCAGGCCGTACTCGGTCTCGCCCTTGCGGAACGAGAAGAGCTTCGGGCCGAAACCGATGAAGTAGCGGGTGACCTTCATGCCGTAGAACTTCGCCGTCAGCAGGTGCCCGAACTCGTGCAACGCGATGGAGACCGCGATGCCGAACGCGAACAACAGCACCCCGAGGATGTTGATGAATGTGTTCACGGAAAGTTCAGTTCCTTCCAACCAGCTCGCGGGCACGTGCGCGTGCCCAGTCCTCGGCGGCCAGGACCTCCGCGACGTCCGCGGGGTCCTTCTGCCAGTCGTTCGCCTCGCCGAGAACCTGGCCGATGGTGTCCACGATCGACAGGAACGACGTGTGGCCGGCGACGAAGGAGGCGAGTGCCTCCTCGTTCGCGGCGTTGTAGATGGCAGGTAGGCAACCGCCGGCGGTGCCTGCCTGCCGCGCGAGCTCGACCGCCGGGAAGGTGACGCTGTCCAGGGGTTCGAACGTCCACGAGGTGGCGGTGTCAAAGGTACAGGCGGACGCCGCACCCGCGACGCGCTCTGGCCAGGACAACCCCAACGAGATGGGCAGCCGCATGTCCGGAGGCGACGCCTGCGCGAGCGTCGAGCCGTCCGTGAAGGTGACCATGGAGTGGATGATGGACTGAGGGTGCACCACGACGTCGACGCGGTCGTAGGGGACCCCGAACAGCAGGTGCGCCTCGATCAGCTCCAGGCCCTTGTTGACCAGGTTCGCCGAGTTGATCGTGACGACCTGCCCCATCGACCAGGTCGGGTGCGCCATCGCCTGCTGCACGGTGACGGCCTCGAGCTCCCCGCGGCTCCTGCCGCGGAACGGCCCGCCGGACGCCGTGAGCACCAGCTTGTGCACCTCGTCCGCCGTGCCCCCGCGGAGGCACTGCGCGAGCGCCGAGTGCTCGGAGTCGACCGGCACGATCTGGTCGGGCTTCGCCGCCTTCAGCACGAGCGGCCCGCCCGCGATGAGCGACTCCTTGTTGGCGAGCGCGAGCGTCGCCCCCGTCTCGAGCGCCTTCAGCGACGGCTCCAGCCCCCTGGACCCGTCCATGGCGTTCAGGACGACGTCCGCGGGAGCCGCCTCGACCAGGTCGACCATGCTGGTCAGCGTCCGCACGCCGGGGACCTCGGCACCGTTCGCGACGGCGACTGTCTTCACGTCGAACTCCGCTGCCTGCTCTTTCAGCAGGTCGAGCTGACGTCCACCCGCGCCGAGACCGACGACCTGGAAGCGGTCGCGGTTGCGCCGGATGACGTCGAGCGCCTGGGTGCCGACGGAGCCGGTCGAACCCAGGATCAGGACAGTGCGTGGAGTACTCATCGCCCCTCATTGTTCCGGAGAGTGCCTGAGAGCACGGCACAGCCCGCTACTTTGATAACGAAGTGGTCTTGAAGGTGTGAAGTCGCCAGATCGAGGGCATTCCTCCGACGTCAAGTCGTTGGAAGGAGACTCTCCGTGGGCATCCTCGGATGGATCGTGCTCGGTCTGCTGGCTGGGGCCATCGCCAAGGCAATCATGCCTGGTAACGACCCCGGCGGTTTCATCATCACGATGCTTCTCGGCATCGTGGGTGCGATTCTCGGTGGATTCATCGGGTCCGCGCTCTTCGGGACCGACCTGGGCTCGTTCTTCGATCTTCGGACCTGGCTGCTGGCCATCGTCGGATCGCTGATCCTGCTGGGCATCTACCGCCTGGTAACGGGTAGGCGCAGTCACGCTTAGCCGCAACAGACGTTTGAGGCCGTTCGGGTGACACCCAATGGGTTCGCCGCACGGCACGCAGAGCCCCGCGTCTCCTTCCAGGAGGCGCGGGGTTCTGTCTTTCGGTCGCTGCTTCGCAGGGTCAGGTTGCGATGCCTGCGTCTCGTGCCAGCAGGGCTGCCTGCACGCGGTTGGTCAGGCCCAGCTTGGCCAGTAAACGGGACACGTAGGTCTTCACCGTCGCCTCGGACATGTGCAGCTTGGCGCCCACGTCGGCGTTGGACATGCCCTGGCCCAGCAGGGCCAGCACCTCCACCTCGCGGTCGGTCAGGCCCTCGACGGCCTTCTGCGCCTCCTGCCGCTTCGGCTGCCCCGACGTCGCCACCATGCCGACCACGCGTGACGTGACCATCGGCGACAGGTACGCCTCGCCGTTGTGCACCGCCCGCACGGCCCTCAGCAGCTCCTCCGGCGCGGAGTCCTTCAGCAGGAAGCCGGCGGCACCATCGGACAGCGCGCGCACGATGTTGTCGTCCTCGCCGAACGTCGTCAGCATCACGACCCGGACCGAAGGCGCCACCACCCGCAGTTCCTTCGCGCAGGCCAGGCCGTCCATGCGCGGCATGCGGATGTCGAGCACCGCCACGTCCACCCGGCGCTCGCGCACGATCTGCACGGCCTCGCGGCCGTCGCCTGCCTCCGCCACGAGCTCGATGTCGTCGGCGGTGCCGAGAATGGCCTTGATGCCGGCGCGCATCAGCGGCTCGTCATCGGCGATGAGCACCCGGATCATTGACCTGTCCTCTGCACGTGGATCTTCTTCTCGACCAGCTTGCCGTCCCGGAAGCAGAAACGCACCACTCGGGTGCCCTTCGCGAGGTACGACTGCTCGTCGGTGATGTGGTAGACGCAGCGCGCGCCCGGCGGTTCGGGGCTGGCCTGGGACTTGCGCTCACCGTCGGCGACCAGGGGTTCGTCACCGGCCGGGAGCAGCGCGAGCACGTCGGCCTCCGCCTGCCCCTCCTGGATCCTGTCGAGGTTCTCCTGCGACACGACGTCGGTCACGGGCTGCGCGCCGAGGTAGGTGAAGCCGCCGATGATGACCACCAGCACCAGCGACGCCCCCGCTATCGAGCCGACGCCCGCCCACTTGCGGATGCCGCGCGGGGACTCGGTCTCGTCCTGCTCGTCCTCCGGCTCGTCCGGGAGCGGCGTCTCCTCGTACGGCAGCACGGCGGCGATGCGGAAGCCCCCGGAGGGCAACGCGCCGACGTGCAGGATGCCACCGGCCACGCGCACGCGTTCGGTGAGCCCGATCAGGCCCACGCCCGGCGCCTGGGCCGGCGAACCGTTGCGACAGGGGTTGTTGCGCACCTCGACGACCAGCGCGTCCGGCTCGTACTTCACCGTCACCTGCACGGCGGCGCCCGGCGCGTGCTTGGCGGCGTTGGTCAGGCCCTCCTGGGCCACGCGATAGGCCGCGTGGGAGACGCGGGACGGCAACGGGTGCGCCTGCCCGCCGCGCACCAGACTGACCAGAACACCGGCCTTGCGCGCGTCGCTCACCAACGAGTCGATGGACTCCGCGGTCCGTGTCGCGGGGTCGTCGTCGGGACCGTCCTCCGCGCGCAGGACGCCGATGATCGCCCGCAGCTCCCCCATGCCGGTCAACGCCGCCGAGCGCAGCACCCCGATGGCCTCGCGCTGCTTGTCCCCCAGCGACGGGTCCAGCGCCAGCGCGCCGGCGTGCACGGAGATCAGCGACAGCCGGTGGCCGAGGCTGTCGTGCATGTCCTGGGCGATGCGGCTGCGTTCGCGGAGGCGGACCTGCCGCGACAGCATCCTGTGCTCGCCGCGCATGCGTGCCTCGCGGTCCTGCATGGCCTGCACAAGCGCCTCGCGCTGCGCGAGGTAGCGGCCGACGAGGAACGGCAGCGCCACGCCCACGCCGAAGATCGTGACCAGGATGAGCATGCCGTAGACGGGTTCGATGTCGAGCGGCCGCTGGTCCCAGTCCCACAGCAGCACCACGACGACGAACGTCATCGCGGTCGACACGACGGCCTTGACCCACGACTCGATCCGGCGACCCGCCGTGTAGCTCAGCACGACCATCATGGCGGGGCCGAAGAACGGGATCGCCGCGCCCGCGATCATGGCCGTCGCCGGCAGCAGGTGCCGCAACGGCAGCACCACCACGTAGACGGCGAAGTAGGCGACGAGCGTCCAGCCCGACGCCTTCGACTCCGCCCACGGCCCCGGCCACAGGTCCAGCAGCAGCACGCCGACCATGACGAGCAGGTCGCCGACGAGCCGCACCGGGGTCAGCGCCCGAAGCCGGGCCAGGGTGTCGGCGCGGAACGCCTCGCCCTTGGTCCGCACAGCAGTAATCACGATTTCAACCTACGAGACCTCCCACGTCCGCGCGGCACGCTGGAGTATCGGATTCCCGAGACGAAAGTTGACGCCGCGGTCGACCCAGGTCGCTTGGAAGCGCTTAGACGAGGATCGAAGGAGCCGCTCGGCGCGTGATCATCTCGGCATACTCCGCCTCCTGCACATCAATCTCTCAGGGGGAGACATGAGAAAAGCGTTGTGCGTGCTGTTCGCCACCGTCCTGGCGCTGATGTCGTTGCTGGGAACCGCTTCGGCGGCGCCGACCGAGATCGACCTGAGCGGCCCCGCCGAGGTGGGGGCACCCGCGGCCGACGTCTCGGCCCAGGCGCTGTCGTGCGGCAGCGGCAACATGTGCGCGTGGCCGGTCGCCGACGGCAGCAGCAGCCGCTGCAGCTGGGGCAGCGCCGACCCCGACTGGCAGGGCGGGGACGTCCGGTGTTCCTGGTCGGGCAGCCGTGCGGTGCGGGCGGTCGAGAACGCCGGGGTCAGCACGTCCTACACCAGGGTGTGCCTGTACCCCGGCGCGAACTACTCGGGGAGCGTCGCCTACTACGTCCTGCGGGGCGCGGAAGCACCGAACTTCCCGAACGTGCTGATCCGCTCCCACAAGTGGGTCACCGGGAACACCTGCTGGTGACCGGCTGACGGTTGGGGGGCCACCCGGCAGCGTCCGCAGTGGACGCTGCCGGGTGGCCCTCAGCCGCGTTCACCGCCCGCGCCGAGCACCCGCAGTCCCAGCGGGGTGATCAGGTGCCGGGCGAAGTTGTCCTCGCGCTCGGTGGCGATGAGCCCCGCCTCGCGCAGGACGCCGGTGTGGTGGCTCACGGTCGCGGGGGCGACGCCCACCAGCTTCGCCAGCCTGGTGGTGGTGTTCCCGCCGACCACCGACCGCAGGATCGAGGCCCTGGTGGCGCCCAGCAGCGCGGTCAGCTGGTCACCGCCCGTGCGCTCGCCCGCCAGCAGGCGGGACTCGGTCCGGATCGGGAGCACCAGCACCGGGCCCGCCGCAGCCACGAGGTGGCGCAGGGCGAAGTAGCAGGGGATCACCGTGAGACCCCGCCCGCCGAGGTGCAGGTCCCGGTCGTGCGGGTGGTCGACGGACAGCACGGGCGGATGCCACCGCGTCGCGGTGCCGAGCGTGCTCAGCAGTCCTTCCGGGCCGCAGTGCAGGTACTGCTGGATCCTCGTGGCCGCATCGGTGCACAGGCTGTCCTCGATGACCGGCAGGTGCGGCTCGATCACGCGCCGGCGGTAGACGCGCAGCGCCCGGCCCAGCCGGCGAAGCACGGCGGGCCGGGTTGTGGCGAGGTCGTCCGGCAGCGCCGTCACCACGGAGTGCAGCGCCGTCCGCAGATCCGGGTCGCGCGCGGCGAGCTCGCGCACGTGGCGGCGCCACGGACCGAAGGACAGGTCTGCCTCGGCCTGCCGCAGGACCTGGGCGCTGCCGACGATCTCCCACATCAGGTCGGTTTCCAGCTTCAACCCCGTGTGCGCGATGTCCCGATCGGTGAAGTGGATGCGCAGCTGCGGCACGTCTTCCTCCCCCAAGGAATGCCGTTGGTCTCCAAGGGAGAAGTCGTGCTCACACGACCGGAGATACATCCCTGGCTCGAAGTCAGGCCAGCCGCGTGACGGATCCCGCCCTGCGCGCCCGCCACGACGCGACCACCACGCCGATGATCAGCAGCAGCGCCGTCGCGGCCACCATCAGCGTCGACAACGCCACGATCTCCGGCGAGATCCCGCGCTTCGACGCCTGCGCGTAGACGAACACCGGCAGCGTCGTCGACCCGACCCCGGTCAGGTACGAGGAGATCACCACGTCGTCGAACGACAGCAGGAACGCGAACGCCGCACCGGCCGCCACAGCGGGCGCCACCAGCGGCAGCGTCACGGTCCGGAACGCGACGAAGGGCGACGCCCCGAGATCGGCCGCGGCCTCCTCCATCCGGGCGTCCACCCCGGACACCCGGGACCGCACCACCACGACCACGAAGCTCAGCGAGAACGCCACGTGCGCGAACAGCAGTGCCCCGAACCCCAGGGGCACACCGGCGAGCTTCACGAAGAACCCCAGCATCGCGACACCCATCACGACCTCGGGCACCACGAGGGGCAGCGACAACAACACGGTCCACAGCCCACGACCGGGAAACGCGCGCCGCAGCCCGAACGCCGCCAGCGTCCCGATCACCGTCGAGATCGCCGCCGACGCCAGCGCCAGCTGCAACGTCAGCTGCAGCGAGGCGAACACGCGCGTGTCGTCGGCCAGTTCGGCGTACCACCGCAGCGAGAACCCGCTGATCCGCGACAACGACCGGGACGAGTTGAACGACGCGACGGCGAGCCACGCGATCGGTGCGTACAAGAACAGGAAGACCAAGGCCACCACGGCGCCGAGCGCCCACGGACGACGGTTCACAGCACGTCCTCCCCACGACGCCCGCGCAGCACGAGCACGAACACCACCAGCACGAGCAGCAACACCGCCATCGCCGAACCCAGCGGCCAGTTGTTGCCGCCGCGGAACTGGTCGTCGATCACCGACCCGAACGTCGACTGCTCCACCCCGCCGAGCAGCTTCGGCGTCACGAAGTCACCGGCCGCGGGCACCAGCACCAGCAGCGACCCGGCCAGCACACCGCTCATGACGCCCGGCAGCACCACGCGGAAGAACGTGGACACCCGCCCGTGCCCGAGGTCGTACGACGCCTCCACCAACCGCACGTCGAAGCGCTCGCACGCCACGTACAGCGGCAACACCATGAACGGCAGAAAGCCGTACGTCAGACCGAGAACCACCGCTCCGTGCGTGAGCAGGAAACCGCCGTCCCGGTCCAGCCCGACCCACCCGAGCACGGTGTTCACGAGCCCTTCGCCGTCCAGCAGCGCCTTCCACGCGTAGATCCGCGCGAGGTAGCTCGACCAGAACGGGATCAGCACCGCCGCGAGCAGCGCCGTCCGGTAGCGCCCGCCGTACCGCGCGATGAACCACGCCAGCGGGAACCCGAGCAGCAGGCACGCGGCCGTGGTGACGCCGGCGTACAGCAGGGTCCGGCCGAAGATCGGCAGGAAAGCCGGGTCGAGAGCCGTCCGGTAGGCCTGGACCGTCCAGGGGAGCACCGCGCGGGCGACGCCCGTGTGCCGCGTCGCGAAGCTGAACTGGACGACCACGACGAGGGGTGCGATCAGGAAGAACCCCAGCCAGAGACCGGTCGGGGCGAGGAGGGCGTTGGCCTTCAGCCAGCGTCGGAGCACGGATCCACATCCTGCCAGTGACATTTCCAGAACACGAAGTTCGTTTGGTGCCCGAAATGGGCTTCGCCGACTTCGATCACCAAGCCGAGGGAACACTCGTGTACCGTTGTGAACATGAGTGTTCACCTGCTGCAGACGGCGACGTCCGTGCTGCTCAAGGACCCGACCGCGTCGCTGGCCGACGTCGCGCGGGCGGCCGGTGTCGGCAGGACCACACTCCACAAGCGCTATCCGACCCGGACGGCGCTGGTCCGCGCGGTCGCGAACGACGCGCTCGACCTGATCGACTCGGTGGCTCGCCAGGTGGACTTCGGCAGCGACGACGCGATCGAGGACCTCATCACGCGCCTGGTCGCGCTCGGCCCGCGAGTGGAGTTCCTGCTCCGCTTCCCCGGGCTGGAGCGGGACGAGGAGGTGAGGACGCGCATCGAGGCGATGGACCAGCCCGTGCTCGACCTGATCACCCGGCTGCAGGGCACCAAGCTGCGCCGCGACCTGCCCGCGTGGTGGATCCTGCACACCCTCTACGCCGGGCTCTTCAACGCCTGGGAAGCGATCAGCTACGGCCGCCTGGCCCCGTTGGACGCTCCCCGGTTCGTGCTCACCACGGTGTTCGAGGGGGTAGGCAATGCTGGATCAACTGACCGGGCATGAAGACCCGCATCCGATCTACGACCGGCTACGCGCACAAGGACCGCTGACGCGGGACAACGACATGTGGGTGACGACGAGCCACCCGCTGGCGAACAAGATCCTGCGCGACCGCCGATTCGGTGTCCGGTTCGCCGACGGCAGCTATCCGGCCAACGCGAGCCTGCTGCCCGAGTCGTTCCTCGAACTCGACCCGCCGGACCACACCCGCCTGCGCAGGCTCGCGATGCCGGCGTTCAGCCCGAAGAAGATCGACGAGTACCGGGCGCGCGTGGAGAAGGTCGCCGACTCGCTGCTGGACCGCGACGAGTTCGACCTGATCGCCGACTTCGCGGCGCCGCTGCCGATCTCGGTGATCAGCGACCTGCTCGGCATCCCCGACTCCGACACCGCGGAGTTCGCCGACTACGGCGCGCTCGTCGCCGCGTCGTTCGATTCGGGCGTCACGCAGGACCTGACCAACGCCAACGACAAGGTGCTCGCGCTGTTCGACCGGCTCATCGCGGAACGTCGCCGGACGCCCGGCGACGACGTGATCAGCTCGCTGGTCGCCGCCGAGGCCGAGCAGAAGCTGACCGCGCAGGAGATGCTCGGCACGCTGGTGTTGCTGCTGGTCGCGGGCTTCGAGACCACGGTGAACCTGATCGGCAACGGCACCCGCGCGCTGCTCGACCACCCCGCGCAGTGGAAGTTCTTCAAGGCCAATCCCGACCTGGCGCCGTCCGTGGTCGAGGAGACGCTGCGGTGGGCGCCGCCGGTGCAGCTGACCAGCCGGATCGCGCACGAGGAGGTCGACCGGATCGGCAAGGACGAGATGGTGACGCTGCTGATCGGCGCCGCGAACCGCGATCCGGAGGTCTACCCGGAGGCGCACAAGTTCGACCTGATGCGCGTGCACAAGCCGGAGCACCTGGCGTTCTCCAGCGGCATCCACTACTGCCTGGGCGCGACGCTCGCGCGCATGGAGGGCGACGTGGCGTTCCGCGCGCTGGCCCGCCGGATGCCGGACCTGCGGCAGACGGGACCGGTGACGTTCCGCGAGTCGGTCGTGATCCGCGGGATGAGGTCGTTCCCGGTCAGCCGGTCTTGACCTTCGTCCAGGCGTCCGCGTAGAGCGCTTCGGCGTCGCCGCCGAGGTCCTTGGTGAACGGGAGCTTCGCCAGCTGGTCGTCCGGCGGGTAGACCACCGGGTCGTCGAGCAGCTCCTTGTCGATCAACGGCTTCGCGGCGGCGTTGGGGCTGCCGTACCGGACGGCGTTGGACAGCGCCGCGCCCGTCTCCGCGCCCAGGACGTGGTCGATGAACCGGTGCGCGTTGGCGGCGTGCGGCGCGTCCTTCGGGATGACGAGCAGGTCCACGTAGGACAGACCGCCCTCCGCGGGGATGGCGTACCCGATGTCGTCGTTGGTCTCGCGCGCCTGGAACGCGTCGCCGGAGTACGACTGCGCGAGCCGCACCTGGCCCGAGGTCAGCGGCTCGATCACGTCGGAGGTGATCTGGCCGAGCTTCTTCTTCAACGACAGCAGGAAGTTCGCCGCGTCGTCGATCTGCCCCGCGTCGGTGGTGTTCGGGTCGTGGCCGAGCTTCAGCAGCCCGACGGCCAGGCCGTCGCGGGCCTCGTCGAGGATCGAGCTGCGGCCCAGGGCCGCCGGCAGGTCGTAGGCGTCGAACCCGGTCACCTCGCCGCCGATCTGCGACTTCGAGTACGCCAGACCCGTGGTGCCCCAGGCCCACGGCACGGAGTAGCGGTTGCCGGGGTCGTACTCGGCCTCCACGAACCGCCGCTCCAGGTTGCGCAGGTTCGGGATCGCGTCGTGGTCCAGCGGCTGGAGCAGGCCGGACCGCAGGAACCGGCGCAGGAAGTTGTCCGACGGCACCACCAGGTCGTAGCCCGCCTGACCGGACGCGATCTTGGCTTCCATCTCGTCGTTGGTCGAGAAGTTGTCGTACGTGACCTCGATGCCGCTCACCGACGTGAAGCCCGGCAACGTCTCCGGCGCGATGTAGTCGGTCCAGTTGTAGAAGTTGAGCCTGGGCTCGTCGGCCAGGTTCGCGGCCCTGCCCTCGCTCGGGCCACCGGAGCCGGTGGGCGCCGGACCGACCGCGCAGGCGGCGAGAGCGAAGAACGCCATCGAGCCCAGCATCGTGCGCCGGGTCACCCGAGGGCTGTCGACGTCCCACAGCCGGGCGATCCGCACCTGCTCAGCCATCGTCCGGCTCCAGCAGCACGGTGAACTCGGGGTCCCAGGCCATCCGCACGGACTGGCCGGGCGCGCCCGCGTCGTCGATGCGCTGGGCGTTCTGCACGAACGCCGTGAGCACGCCCGCCGGGGTGCCGACCACGAACTGCGTGGACATGCCCGTGTAGACGACGTCCTGGACGACGCCCCGCAGCACGCACCAGCCGGCGGGCGGTTCGGCGGACTCGTTGAACAAGTGCACCTTCTCCGGGCGCACGGTCGCGGCGACCTTGCGGCCGTGGCTGACGCCGCCGGAGAACCCGGCGCGCAGGTTCGTGGCACCCGGAGCCGCCAGCGACACCAGGCCACCGTCCACACCGGACACCTCGGCGTCGAGGATGTTGGACGTGCCGATGAACCCGGCGACGAACCGGGTCGCCGGCCGCTCGTAGACGTCCTCGGGGTAGCCGACCTGCTCGATCCTGCCCGCGTTCATCACGGCGATGCGGTGTGACAGGACCAGCGCCTCTTCCTGGTCGTGCGTGACGTACAGGAACGTCGTGCCGACCTCGCGCTGGATGCGCATCAGCTCGATCTGCAGTTCCTTGCGGAGCTTCGCGTCGAGCGCGCCGAGCGGTTCGTCGAGCAGCAGCAGCTGCGGACCGGCGGCGAGCGCACGGGCGATGGCGACGCGCTGCTGCTGGCCGCCGGAGAGCTGCGCGGGCCTGCGCTTGGCGAACTGCGACAGCCGCACCAGTTCGAGGTGCTCCCCGACGCGCTTCTTCAGCTCGTCGCCGCGGATCTTCTTGCGCTTGAGGCCGTACGCGACGTTGTCCCACACCGACATGTGCGGGAACAGCGCGTACGACTGGAAGACGGTGTTGACGTCCCTCCGGTAGGGCGGGACGCCCACCATGTCGTTGCCGTCGAGCTCGATGCGGCCCTCGTCGGGGTCCACGAACCCGGCGATCATGCGCAGGACCGTGGTCTTGCCGCAGCCGGACGGGCCGAGCACCGAGAAGAACTCGCCCTCGTGGACGTCGAGCGAGATGCCGTCGACCGCCACCTGGTCGGAGAAGCGCTTGCGCACACCGTGGAGACCGATCTCGACGGGGGCGAACGTGTCCGGGGTGGAGCCCTCGGCGGGAGAGAAGCCGGTCAAGTCGCGGCGCCTTCGCAAGATCGAACGGGTAGGCCTCGAAGAGCCTAGACCCGCTCGACCTCGCTCGTCAGTCGTGCGCGCGCGACCTCACACCTCCGTGCTCACCGTCATGTGCGACGATGGCCTCGTAATCCGGATGAGCAGTGGAGGAAACCGTGGCTACGTCCTCGGAACTGGACAAGCGTCCTGCCGTCGACCCTCACGAGGAGCCGTCGCACGAGTGGGGCTGGCACGGCACGTTCCCCAAGGGCACCCGCATCGCGGGCTGGCTCTCGGCGATCTTCTGCTTCCTGATGCTGATCGGCAACCACCACGGCAAGACCGAGGACATCTTCCTCGTCGCCACCGGTGTCTCGATCATCGCCTTCCTGCTGTGGGACGCCGCGCGCAGCAAGAAGCCCTGGCGCCGCTAGAGCGTCTCCAGCACGATCTTGCCCTGGGTGCGGCCCGTCCCGCCCAGGGCATGTGCTTTTCCGGCCTCTTCCAGCGGGAACGTCGCGTCGACGTGCACCCTGAGCTCGCCCGACTCGACCAGCGCCGCGATCGCCTCCAGGCCCGCGCGGTCGGGTTCGACCAGGATCGGGCTGGTCCGGATGTCGTCGCGCACGGGCCTGTCCACTCCGGACGGCACACCGACGAACAACCCGCCGGGCCGCACCGAAGCCGGTGACGCGCCACCCACCAGGTCGACGAACAGGTCGACGTCGGTGCCCTCGTAGTCGCCCTTGGTGTAGTCGACCACCTCATCGGCGCCGAGGTCCTTCAGGAACGCGTGCTTGGGCTCGCGCGCGGTGCCGATGACGTACGCGCCGTGGGCCTTCGCGATCTGGACAGCGAGGTGGCCGACACCACCCGCCGCCGCCGTCACCAGCACCTTCTGACCCTTCTGCAGGTCGGCGGTGTCGATCAGGATCTGGTGGGCGGTGAGCGCGGCGAGCGGCAGCGCGGCCGCCTCGACGTGGGTCAGGCTCTTCGGCTTCTTCGCGAAGTGACGGGACGGGGCCGTGACGTACTCGGCGTACGCCCCCGCGGCGCGCGGGAACCACGGCATGCCGAAGACCTCGTCGCCGGCCTTGAGGGTCGTGACGCCGAAGCCCACCTCCTCGACCACGCCGGAGACGTCCCAGCCGTTGATGAACGGGAACGTCTGCATCCCGGCCATGCCGCTGCCCGCGCTGGTCTTCCAGTCGACCGGGTTGACCCCGGCCGCGTGCACCCTGACCAACACCTCCGTGGGAAGCGGCGCGGGCTTGGGCACGTCGCCGAGGGTGAGAGGGCCGCCGAACTCGTTCTGGATGATCGCTCGCATGCTGTCAAGCATGGGAGACCAGGTCTCCACTGGCAACCAGGCACTATCTTGTGCACTAGGTACCTGGTAGAAACTAGCCGTGATCAGGGACGTTTACCTCAGGATGTGTCCGTGCCGCGACCTGCTGGACATGGTCGCGTCGAAGTGGACGGCGCTGGTGATCGGTGACCTGGAGGACGGACCCAAGCGGTTCGGCGAGCTCAAGCGCCGGCTGGAGGGCGTCAGCCAGAAGATGCTCACCCAGACGTTGCGCACGTTGGAGCGCGACGGGCTCATCACGCGCACGGTCTACCCCTCGGTGCCGTTGCGCGTCGAGTACGAGCTGACCGAACTCGGGCGCAGCGTCACCGAGCCGCTGGCCGCGCTGCGGTTGTGGGCGCAGAAGAACTACGAGGCCGTCGCCGAGGCGCGTGAGACGTTCGACAGCGCCGCACCTGTCGGCCTGGAGCCCGCCGTCACCCGGTGACGACCCAGCCGTACGACCATTCCGGCTGGTAACCCTCGCACTTCGGGTCGAGCGAGTCGAAGTGGGTGCCCTGGTAGATGCAGCGGTAGAGCTGCATGGCGGGGACGTCGACCGGTTTGTCGTTGAAGACGTAGCCGAGGTTGCCGAGCTTGTCCTGCCCCTCGCAGTCCGGCCACGGTGACGTCATGTGGTCCCCGGAGTTCTTCACGCGGCAGGCGACCAGCAGTTTCGTGCCCGGTTCCTGGTTCACCAGGAGCTTTCCGAGCCCTCCGGTGTTCTCGGCGGTGAAGCCTGCGGGAGGCCCGAAGGCCGACGTGCCAGTGAAGTGGAAGGGCGTGCCCTGCTTGATGTGCCGGACGAGCGCGACCGTCTGCCGCGGCGGCTTCGGCTGCGTCGTCGGCTGCGGGGGCTGAGCCTGCGCCTGGCTCGACTTCGGTGTGCTCGACGGCGCCGAACTGGACGCCTGGCTGCTGCTCGGCGCGGCGGAACTGCTGCTCGTCGCCTGGCTGGACGGCGGGGCCGTGGTCGTCGTCGCGCCGATGATCTGCTGCGCGACGGCAACTCCGTGGTGGGCCTGGGGTTTGAGGACGAACACCGCGGCGAGCGCGATCACCACGAGCACGGCCGCGGCCCCGGCGAACAGTCCGATCTTCTTGCGGGACCGGGGTTTGTCGTCCCAGTCCGCGTGCGTCGGCGTGTTCGGCGTGACGTAACCGGTGACGGGTTCGATCACGACGGTCTGCTCGGACGGCGACAGCGGCTTGACCACCGTGGTGGCGCCGCTGAGCCGCTCCCGCAGCTGGGCCGCAGTGAGCCGGCGGGTGTCGTCCTGGCTGAGCAGCGCCATGATCGTGTCGGCGAGCGGCCCCCTGGTGCGCTGGAGGACCGGCTCCTCGTACATGATCGCGTGCATCGTGGCCGCGGTCGTGTCGCGCTGGAACGGCGAACGGCCCTCGACGGCGTGGAACATGGTGGCGCCCAACGCCCACAGGTCGCTCGCCGGTGACGGCTGCTTGCCCGCGAACAGCTCCGGCGCCATGTACCCGGGCGAGCCCATGATGCCGCCGGTCGCCGTCAGTCCCGGGTCGTCCATCGCGCGGGCGATGCCGAAGTCGGCGAGCTTCACGCGTCCGTCGGGCAGCACCATGATGTTGCTGGGCTTGACGTCCCGGTGCACGATGCCCGCCGCGTGCGCCGCCTCCAGCGCGTTGAGCGTCTGCAGGCCGATGTTCGCGACCTCGTCCTCGGTGAGGCTTCTGCGCGTCATGACCTCGGAGAGCGTAGGCGCCTCGACGAGTTCCATGACCAGGTACGTCACACCGTGCTCGACGATGACGTCGTAGATGCCGACGACGTTCGGACTGTTCAGCCGGCCTGCCGTGCGGGCTTCCCGCAGCACCCGCTCGGTCTCGGTGGTCCGCAGCTCCTTGAGCGCGACCTGCCGTCCGATGACCCTGTCCTCGGCGAGCCAGACGACCCCCATGCCGCCCCGGCCGAGCTCTTTGAGCATCGCGTATCTGCCCGCGACAAGCCTCGCGTTCTCCCCCACGAGGCCGCATGGTAGCCGCTCTGATCGCCTCGGACGTGCGCCAGTCGATCGGCCGCATCACCGGCAACCCGTTCCTGTCGGTGAAGGCTCGTTGCGCGGCTTCGTGTTCGACGTGGCGATCGGTGTGCTGACCGAGGTGAAGCCCTAGACGCACACCCAGCAGTAGAGCCGTTCGCCGCTCCTCACCGCCTCTGCGGCCAGGTCCTTGAGCTCGTCCAGCACACAGGCCAGGTCGGCGGGGTCGTACCCGTCCAGCTCTTCGGTCCTCGACCAGACCGCAGCGACGGCGATCGGCTCGTCCATGCCGGCGAGCCCGTCCCTGAGACCGTCGGTGACGCTGAGGACCAGCGGCCCGCCGTCACTCTCCCGCGCCACGTCGTGACCCCAACGCGGGTCCGCGAGCACCTCCGTGTAGGGACGACCGGTGAGCAACTCCTCCAGCGTGCCCATCACCACGAGGGGATCGAACCACTTGGCCTCGACCGTCCTGAACAGACCGGTGGGCCCGTCGTCGATCACGGCGGCCGCGACCTCGTCGGACGGCGCGGCGAAGTAGTCGTAGATCATTCCCATGGCCGAGAGCGTCCCAGAACTCCTGCCCCGCCGTCAGGATCTCGAGCTGACCCTGTGCTCGTCGCAGTACACGACGTGCAGCCAGTTCCAGTGCCGGTCCTTGGCCGTGACCTCAGCGCAGCAATGCGTGCCCGGAGCCTCGTGCATGTGCCTGGGACATTCTTCGACGAGCTGCCGGAAGGCCTGCCCACCGGCCTGCAACGTCGACCTGCTGCCGACGACGAACACGGTGCTGCCCACGACCTCGCCGCGCAGCATCTCCCGGTCCCAGCGGGGCGCGGGCCGTTCCTCCGGCAACCCCCGGCAGACAACGGAGTGCGGCCGTCCAGCCCGGAGCTTGCCGCGCACGTCCGTCCACTTCGACAGCCGGAACCCAAGACTGTGGTGCAACAGCACGAGGTCCAGCGCAGGCCCGTCGGCGCTACGGCACGCGCAGTCGCTCTGCCGCAGCGGCAGGTACACCAACGTGCGCGGTGAACGCATCGCGAACGCCCACGCCATGGTGATGTCGAGCGCCGACGACTTGGTCACGCACGCCTCAACGCCCATGTACCCCTCGTACAACGGCGCATGACGCAACGGCCGGGCCGGCCGCACCACTCGGTACTCGTCCCGCCCCAGCCGCACCGTGCTGACGATCGTGCGCCAGCGTTCCCCCTCGAGTTTCATCGTGGGGGACGGTAAATCCTGGTCAGCGGTTCGAGCTACCGAATTCAGCCCTCGGCGGCAAGCTGACCGCAGGCAGCTGCTCCCTACCGTCTTACTTCTCGTCGAGGGTCACGGTGAACGGCGCATAACCAGGCACGACGCGATCGGTCACCAAGTCCGAGAACACAAGCGAAATGTTGTGTCCGTTGGCTTCGATCAGTGCCTCGTGGAAGGGCACCCCGAGCCGCGCGGACCACACGCTGCCGGACTTGGATTTCGGCAGCAGTTTCGCGCCGGGGTACAGGACCTGCCAGCGAACGCCCCAGACATAACCGTCCAGGTCCTGATCCTGCCAGTCATCGACGAATCGATCACCGAGCGAAGCGCTCCACGAAGCCGGCGACACGGCAGAGGTGACCGACGCCTCCACACAGTGTTTGAAGCGGTACCGCAGATACTCGGGTTCGATGCCCGTTCTGGGATCAGCTGCGGCGTACACGATGACGTCGTAGTCACGCATGTAGTCGGTGAAGCCGTGAAAGACGATCGCCTGGTCGAAGACGTGGTCGAAGGCTTCACTGATCTGTGCGGCATCCACGAACGCATCATGACGCGATGTCGGCTGCCCTGCACCGGATCAACGGCGGGAGGTCACCCTTCAGCAGCGAGCTGACCGCAGGCGGCGGCGATCTCCTGCCCGCGCGTGTCCCGCACGGTGCACTCGACACCCTGCTCGCGGACCCGCCGCACGAACTCCCGCTCCACCGGCTTCGGCGACGCGTCCCACTTGCTGCCCGGCGTCGGGTTCAGCGGGATCAGGTTCACGTGCACGAGCTGCCCGAGGTGCTTGCGCAGCTTCTTGCCGAGCAGGTCGGCGCGCCAGCCCTGGTCGTTGATGTCGCGGATCAGCGCGTACTCGATGCTGACGCGGCGGCCGGTCTTGTCCGCGTAGCCGCGCGCCGCCTCCAGCACCTCGGCGACGTTCCACTTCGTGTTGACCGGCACCAGCGTGTCGCGCAGCTCGTCGTCCGGCGTGTGCAGCGACACCGCGAGGCGGACCTGGAGGTTCTCCTCGGTCAGCTTCTTGATCGCGGGAACGAGACCGACCGTCGACACCGTCACGTGGCGCTGCGAGATGCCCAGGCCGTCCGGCGCCGGGTCGCAGATGCGGTGGACGGCCTCGAGGATGCGCTTGTAGTTCGCGAGCGGCTCGCCCATGCCCATGAAGACGATGTTCGACAGCCGGCCGGGACCGCCCGGCAGGTCGCCGTCGCGCATGGCGGCGGCACCGAGGCGCACCTGGTCCACGATCTCCGCGGTCGACAGGTTGCGCTGCAGGCCGCCCTGGCCGGTCGCGCAGAACGGGCACGCCATGCCGCAGCCGGCCTGCGACGAGATGCACAGCGTCGCGCGGTCCGGGTAGCGCATGAGGACGGACTCGATGAGCGTGCCGTCGTGCGCGCGCAGCAGCGTCTTCGACGTGGCGCCCTCGTCGGCAGTGACCTTGCGCACGACCGTGAACAACGGCGGCATCAGGTCGGCCACCAGCTTGTCGCGCGTGGTCGCCGGGATGTCCGTCATCTCGGCCGGGTCGACGGTCAGGCGGCTGAAGTAGTGGTTCGACAGCTGCTTGGCCCGGAACGGCTTCTCACCAAGCGCCGCAACGGCTTCCGCGCGTTGGGCGGGTGAGAGGTCGACCAGGTGGCGCGGCGGCAGGCCGCGCTTGGGCGCGTCGAAGACAAGGGGAAGCGAGGTCATAGCACATCTAGTGTCCCACGAACTTCACCAACACAAGACCGTTGCATCGCGATAGGTTCCGATATATCGTTAACAACATGATGATGAAACCACACCACAGAGATCACCACCACAGGCATCGCCACGGGCCCTTCGGGGGCGGTGGCAGGGGCGGCCGCCAGAGGCGCGGCAACGTCCGGGCGGCGGTTCTGTCCTTGCTGGCAGAACGGCCGATGCACGGCTACGAGATCATCCAGGAGATCGCCAGGCGCACCGGCGGCGTGTGGAGCCCGAGCCCCGGCTCGGTCTACCCGACGCTGCAGATGCTCGCCGACGAAGGCCTCGTCTCCGCACTAGAAGAAGGAGGCAAGAAGCTGTTCACGCTCACCGAGCACGGCAGGACGGAGCACACGGCCCCGCCCTGGCGTGACATCGAGATCCACCAGCTCGACCCGGTGGACGGCGAACTGCGCACCGCGGTCCGCCTGCTGGGCGCCGCGATGGAGCAGATCTCCCACGCGGGCACGCCCGAGCAGAAGACCCGCACCGTCGAGCTCTACAACGAGTTGCGGCGCAAGCTGTACGCCATCCTCGCCGAGGAGTGACCTACCACCGGTCGTGCACGTGCGGCCGGATCAGCTCGTCGTAAACCTCGGCGACAGCCTTGCCGTCCACCGGCGCGAGCTCCGCGGCCTGCGCGTTGGCCCGCGCCTGCTCCACGTTGCGAGCACCGGGAATCACCACCGTGACGCCGGACTGGTCCACGATCCACCGAAGCGCGAACTGCGCCATCGTGGCCCCCTCCGGCACCAACGGCCGGAGCCGCTCAACGGCCTCCAGGCCGACCTCGTAAGGCACCCCGGAGAAGGTCTCGCCCACGTCGAAGGCCTCGCCGTTGCGGTTGTAGTTGCGGTGGTCGTCCGCACCGAAGGTCGTCGCCTTGTCGTACTTCCCGGTCAGCAACCCGGAAGCGAGCGGCACCCGCGCGATGATCGCGACCCCCGCCTCGGCCGCCTTGGGCAGCACCTCTTCGAGGGGCTTGAGCCGGAACGCGTTCAGGATGATCTGCACGCTGGCCACGTTCGGGCGCCGGATCGCCTCCAACGCCTCCTCGACCTTCTCCACGGACACGCCATAAGCGGCGATCCGCTGCTGCTCCACCATTTCGTCCAAGGTGTCGTACACCTCGTCACGGCTGTAGACCGCGGTAGGCGGACAGTGCAGCTGCACCAAGTCCAACGTGTCGACACCGAGATTGCGGCGGCTCCGGTCGTTCCACGCGAGGAAGTTCTCCCGGCTGTACCCCTCCGCGGTCTGAGCCGGCAGCCGCCGCCCCATCTTCGTGGCGACGAAGATCCCGTCGTCCTTGCGCTCCTCGAGGAACCGCCCGACGAGCGTCTCACTGCGACCGTCGCCGTACACGTCGGCGGTGTCGAAGAAGTCGACCCCCGTGTCGGCCGCGGCGTGCAGCAACGCGAGCGCGTCGCTCTCGTCCACCTCGCCCCAGTCGGCGCCGAGCTGCCAGCAGCCCAGCCCCACGACGCCGACCTGGCGGTTCAACCTGCCTGCGTTTCGCTTCTCCACGAACCCGAGCCTAATCCGCTGGGCGGACAGAGGCCTATGGCCTCGGGTTCTGCCAACCGATCCCACGGAGCACCCTGAGCCGCCCGCACACGACGAATCCCGTGCGTTCACCATCCGAGACCACAAGTTTCATGAACCTGTCTCCGTAGCGTTTGGGCGACCGCAGGAAGTCATCCATTTCCGACGCGTCGGCGGCATCCTCCACCGAAAGTCTCGCGTAACCGGTTGCAAGCTTCATTCCGAGCACGTTGCCGAACTCGACGTCCACATAGTGATCATAATTTTCACCGGGCCTGCCGCGCAGGATGAGCATGCGGTGCGAGTGGCTGTACGACCACACCTGGAAAGGGTGATCCAGGTGCAGCGGTAACAATTGACGGCCATCCGAAACCTGCACAGCACCTTCCATTCCACGAACTCCCTAATCCAGTTCGCCGCTGCCGACCGCTTCAGCTGCGATGGCAACGAGCGCACTTCGCAGCGCACCTGACAGCTCCGCGATCTGACTCGCCGCGTCAGCAGCGCCCCGCACGTCCACCCGCCGCAGGATCTCCATCTGAACCCGGAGCTTTGACGCAGGCAACGGCGGAACGTCTTCGAACGGGCTGGGCGACCTGGAATCGAATCCAGCCACCGTCCGCAGTTCCATGCAGTCCAGGTGCTGCATCACGTCGATGGAAATCGAGGAGCACATGCTCGACCATTCCTCCAATGAGGCACGGTCCGCGTTCACAGGTGCCCTCAACACCAGTTCCGACACCATGGCCAGCAACTCGGCGCGGTCGCCCTCGCCCGGTATCTCACCGGTCTCGGGATCGGCCACGTAGACCGCCGAACTCGGCTGCGCTGACATCAACACACTCAGAACAGCACTCGCGTCGCGCGACTCAGCCAACTCCACCAAGGAACCAGTGGAGAACGGCGCATCGTCCTCCCCCACCACTCCGGCTGCCACGAGGACGGCCGACGCTCGATGGATGCACCCGAGCGCACTGAGAGCCAAAGCCCAGTCAGAGGCACCGTCGAACGCAGCGACGAGCCCTCTGTACGGTTCCTGCGGCATGACTGCGAACTCCCTGACTCGTGACACCTGGCAGCAGCCGGAACGCGTCCAATCCGCTGTCCGGACAACGCGCTAGAGGATCAGGCCTTTCGGCTTGTGCCGGACGTGCAGCCGGTAGCCGACCGGGAAACTCAGGCCGTTCACAGAGGCGATAGCCCGTTCGGCGACCTTCGCGGAGAATTCGATGCGAAGCACCGCTTCCAGGTCCTCGCGCTTCTCGAAACGCCACTCCGCGGTGACCCGCCGCAACGAGAACCCGTTGTCCGCGAAGAACTTCTCGACCACGGCGGGGTCGTAGCGCGGCTCGTCGGCGCGCAGCCACGGTCCGTACGGGTCAGCCGAGCCGTCCAGGTCGACGATCGCGATCGCGCCGCCCGGCCGCAGCACGCGGTCCGCCTCGCGCAGTCCCGGTTCGCAGCCCGGTCCGAAGAAGTAGGCCGTTCGGGCGTGCACCAGGTCGGCGGACGCGTCGTCGAGCGGGAGCCGTTGTGCGGGCCCGGGAACGACGCGGACGTTCGGCAGCGAGGCCACCCGCTGCTTGGCGCGTACGACGAGTGGCGGATGCGGCTCTACGCCCGTGACGGACTTCGCGGCCCGCGCGAACAGCGGCAGGTGGAATCCGTCGCCACAGCCGATGTCCACGACGTCCCGGTCGACAAACGGACATTCTTCGCTTAACGCTGTCCAAATCGCACCGTGGACGTCCTGCGCGCGGTTCTCGACCTCGTACACGTCGGGCCAGTGCCAGATGTTCGGGCTCGGCACGACGTCTGCCGGACGCACCGCGTTCAACGCCGCCCGCACGAATCCCCTCACGCAGACACTGTAAGACCTGCATTTGCCTGTGACCGTACGAATTCGTCCAATCACGGCGTAGCGTGTCAGCATCTCTTTCCCTGCAGGAGGCGGCAGTGTCGATCGCGCCCAACACGCCCCAGCTCGCGCCCTTGTTGTCCGGAAGTCCGTGCTGGGTCGAGAGAACCGTCGACGACCTCAAGGGCGCGATCGAGTTCTACACCGGCCTGTTCGGCTGGCACTACGCCGACGACGCCGGCTACACCGTGGCGATGGTGGACGGTGTCCCCGTCGCCGGGTTACCGCAGGGTGATCCGGACGCCTGGCGGTTGTACCTGGTCACCCCACATGCGCGGGCTACCGCGGAGAAGGCATTCCACCTCGGTGGGTCGGTGCTGCTCAACCCCGAGGACGCCGCCGACCACACGCAGAGCACGGTGATCGCCGACCCGACCGGCGCCGTCGTCGGGTTCCGGCACGTGCCGCCGGACTGGCGGTTCGGGACGGGCGGGCACGGCGCCTACGCGTGGGCCGAGCTGAACACCCGAGACGGCGCGGCGGCCGACGAGTTCTTCGGCGAGCTGTGCCACTACGACATCACGCAGATCGGCGACGGGCACCGGCTGGACTACGCGTCCTGGTCCGTCGAGGGCACCGAGGTGATCGGCCGTCAGAAGATGGGGCGCGAGTTCCCGTACGGAGAGCGCTCGCACTGGATGGTGTACTTCAACGCCGCGCCCGAGATCGGCACCGACTCGGTGGCGTACCGGGTGCTGGAGCTCGGCGGCCGGGTGACCGTCGAGCCCTATGACACCCCGTTCGGACGCATCACCGTCGTCGAGGACCACGCGGGGATGGCCTTCTCCGTGATCGACCAGTCCCGCCAGATCGAGGCCGAGCCGCGCACCGAGGTGGACGACCCGTTCGACGACTAGCGGCCTGCTTCGACGCGGAGCAGGCAGTTGGGCAGTCGATCACGCGCGTAGAGCCCGCTGACGACCGTCCCGAAGTTCTTCTGGTCTGTCGCGAACACCAGAGTTGCCCCCTGCCGGATGCGGCTGGGCACGATCACGAGCTTGGTGCTGTCGGACCCTGCGCCCCAGGGGATCATTCCGATCCTGCCCGTGTCGTCGAGCTGCGGCACCTCGTCCGCGCAGTCCTGCCGCAGCGGAACCATGACCGCCGGGATTCCCCGCTCCCGCAACATCGCGTTGACCTCGTCGTACCGTCCGATGTCCTGGATCTTCAAGGTCACGGAACCGTCCTGATCGCTGTCGAGCAGAGCGTCCGAGGGCGGTGCGCCACCGAGGTAGTCGGGCGCGATCATCGCACCGGTCAGCAGAATCGCCACTGCGGCGGCCGCAGCCACCCAGCGGCCGGCGTTCGCACGCCGCCTGTTGACCGACTGCTGTACCAGCGCAGGACCGTGGTCGCGTTCCAGCTCTGCCCAGAGGTTGTCCTCGAACCTGCTCATCGTGCCTCCACCTCGTCGTCGACGACCGCGCGGAGACGTGCCGTGGCGCGATACAGCCTGGTCCGCATCGCTCCCCTGGGCACGCCGAGTGCCTCGGCCGCTTCCTTGGGCGAGAGGCCGCAGAGGTGCACTAGTTCGACGGCTTCCCGTTCCAGCTCCGGCAACTCCGCGAGCCGTGCCAGCAGCGCGCGACTGGACCGTTCGGCGTCGATGCGGGCTTCGAGCTCGGCCAGCTCGTCACCGTCGAGCTCACGCCGGCCACCTGCCTTGAGCGCCACATCGCGGATGCGCGCGGAGCGTTCGAGGTGGGCGGCGAAGGTGTGCCGGGCGATGCCGTAGAGCCAGCTGGTCGCCGTGCCCCTGCGGGCGTCGAAGGTGGCGAACGAGGTCATCGCGCGGACGAACGTGTCCGCGGTCAGGTCCGCGACGACCTGCGGTTCCGCACATCGACGCGCAAAGAACCGGGTGATCGCGCCGACGTCGGCGCGGTAGATCCGCTCGAACGCCGCCAGTACCTCGTGGTCTCTCACAACCACTAGTTGCGGCGATGCGCGGAAACCGTCACGGCAGCTACTGCACGAAGAGGTGCAGCAGCAGCCAGGAGGCGACCGCGGACGGGAGGAGCGAGTCCATCCGGTCCATCAGGCCGCCGTGGCCCGGCAGCAGCGTGCCCATGTCCTTGATGCCGAGGTCGCGCTTGATCAACGACTCGACCAGGTCGCCCGCGGTGGCCGTGACGACGAGCGCGACGCCGAACAGCGCGCCCTGCCACCACTGGCCGTCGAGCAGCGTCGTCACCGTGATCGCGCCGCCGACCGCGCCTGCGGTCAGCGAGCCGGCGAAGCCCTCCCAGGACTTCTTCGGGCTGATCGTCGGCGCCATCGGGTGCTTGCCGAGGAAGACGCCGGCCGCGTAGCCGCCGACGTCCGACAGCACGACACCGATGATGAACGCGAACGCGCGGCCCGCGCCGTCCTCGGGAACGACGAGCATGGCCGCGAACGCCGCGAACAACGGGATGTACGCGATGGTGAACACCGAGGCGCTCAGGTCGCGCAGGTAGCCGTCGGAACCGCCGCGGAACCGCCAGATCATGCACACCAGCGCGGTGACCACGAACGCGGTCATCATGCCGGAGCGTTCCAGCGGCCACGACAGCCAGATGATCGCCTGACCGCCGATCAACGCCGGCCACAGGGCGACGTTGATGCCAGCCTTCTTGAACGCGTTCGCGATCTCCCACGTCGACACCGCCGCGGCGGCGGCGACGATGCCGATGAAGGTCTCCTTGACGGTCAGCAGCGACACGATGATCATGGCGCCGAGCCCGGCGCCGACCAGGATCGCCGCTCGCAGGTCACGTCCCGCTCGCGACGGCTTCGACGCGGGCACGTCCGCGGGACTGCCTGCCACCTGTGCTCCCATCAATACCTCCGCCCGGCCAGGGCCATCACGCCTGCCGCGACTCGGCCGGGCGAACCATCAGGGAAATCAGACTTCGAGAAGCTCGGCTTCCTTGTGCTTCACGAGCTCTTCGACCTGCGCCACGTAGCGGTGGGTCAGAGCTTCGAGCTCCTTCTCACCACGGGCGCCGTCGTCCTCGCCGATCTCGCCGTCCTTGACGAGCCGGTCGATCTCTTCCTTCGCCTTGCGACGGACACCGCGGACGGAGACCTTGGCGTCCTCGCCCTTCTGCTTGGCGACCTTCACCATGTCCCGGCGGCGCTCCTCGGAGAGCTGCGGGATGACGATGCGGATGATCGAACCGTCGTTGCTCGGGTTGACGCCCAGGTCGGAGTCCCGGATCGCCTTCTCGATGGCGTTCAGCTGACCCGCGTCGTACGGCTTCACGACAGCCATCCGCGCCTCGGGGACCGTGATGCTGGCCATCTGGTTCAGCGGCGTCATGGAGCCGTAGTAGTCGATGTGGATGCGGTTGAACATCGAGGGAGTCGCACGACCGGTTCGGACGGAGGAGAGGTTCTCCTTCGCGACCGAAACCGCCTTTTCCATCTTCTCCTCGGCGTCGAGGAGGGTCTCGTCGATCACGACTGCTCCTTGCTCTGCGTGTTCGTGCCCAATTCCCGGTCCTGGAGAGATCCCACCAGGTCTAGAAGGCCGGGCGGCCACCGGGGGTGCTGACCAGGGTTCCGATCTTCTCACCACGCACCGCTCGCGCGATGTTCCCCTCGGTGAGGAGGTTGAAGACGAGGATCGGCATGTTGTTGTCCATGCAGAGGCTGAACGCCGTGGCGTCGGCGACGTTGAGGCCGCGCTCCAGCACCTCGCGATGGGTGATGTTGTCGAACATCAGCGCGTCCGGGTCGATCTTGGGGTCGGCCGTGTAGACGCCGTCGACGGCCTTGGCCATCAGGACGATCTCGCAGCCGATCTCCAGCGCGCGCTGGGCGGCCGTGGTGTCGGTGGAGAAGTACGGCAGACCGGCGCCACCGCCGAAGATCACGACGCGCTTCTTCTCGAGGTGTCGCATCGCGCGGCGCGGGATGTAGGACTCGGCGACCTGCGTCATCTGGATGGAGGTCTGCACGCGCGTGTCGATGCCGTGCTCGCGCTCGAGGAAGTCCTGCAGCGCCAGGCAGTTCATGACCGTGCCGAGCATGCCCATGTAGTCGGCGCGGGACCGGTCCATGCCGCGCTGCTGGAGCTCGGACCCCCGGAAGAAGTTGCCGCCACCGATCACGACGGCCACCTGCACGCCGGACTTGTGGATGGCCGCGATCTGCCGGGCGACTGTCTGGACGACATCGGGATCAACACCGACGCCACCGCCGCCGAACATCTCGCCGCCGAGCTTGAGCATCACCCGGCTGTAGCCGTGGCTACCTTCTTCGCTCACAGGTCCTCTCCTTTGGCCCCGGGAAACTTCTGTAGACACGCCAAGGGCGGGGTCGCTGGTACCTGCAACCCCGCCCTCGTGCGAATCAGCTCTGGCCGACCTCGAACCGAGCGAAACGGGTAACCGTCACGCCGGCCTCGTCCAGGAGAGCCTTGACCGTCTTCTTGCTGTCCGTCACGGAAGCCTGCTCGAGGAGCACGACGTCCTTGAAGAAGCCGTTGACGCGACCCTCGACGATCTTGGGGAGCGCGCCCTCGGGCTTGCCCTCCTCGCGAGCGGTCTCCTCGGCGATGCGACGCTCGTTGGCGACGAGCTCCTCGGGGACCTCGTCACGCGTGACGAACTTCGGGCGCATCGCGGCGATCTGCATCGCGGCACCCTTGGCGACCTCGGCGTTGTCGCCGGTGTACTCGACCAGGACGCCCACGGCGGGCGGCAGGTCGGCAGCGCGCTTGTGCAGGTAGACCGAGACGGTGCCGTCGAAGTCGACGGCCTTGGCCAGCTCGAGCTTCTCGCCGATCTTGGCGGAGAACTCCTGGACCAGCGCGTCCACGGTCTTGCCGTCGACCTCGACGGCCTTGAGGGCCTCGACGTCGGCGACCTTGTTGGCCTTGGCGAGCGCGACGATGTCGTCGGCCAGGGCGATGAAGTCGGCGTTCTTGGCCACGAAGTCGGTCTCGCAGCGCAGCTCGACCATCGCGCCGTCCTTGACGGCGACGAGGCCGTTGGACGTGGTGCGCTCGGCGCGCTTGCCGACGTCCTTGGCGCCCTTGATGCGCAGGATCTCGACGGCCTTGTCGAAGTCGCCGTCAGCCTCGTCCAGCGCCTTCTTGCAGTCCATCATGCCGGCGGCGGTCAGCTCGCGGAGCTTCTTGACGTCCGCGGTGGTGTAGTTCGCCATCGTTTTCCTTCTGCGATGTACGCGCTTAGGTCACGAGGTGCCCGCTTGTCGCGGGCACCTCGTGGGGGAAATCAGGACTGGACGGGCTGCTCGGCCGGAGCCTCGGCCGGGGCCTCAGTCGCGACGGCGGAGTTGGTGGTGAGGAGCTCCTGCTCCCACTCCGCCAGCGGCTCGTCGGTGGCGACCTCGGGCTTGTCCTGGCCGTCGGCGGCGTCGCGACGGGCACCGGAACGCTGCATGAGACCGGCGGCGGCGGCCTCGGCCACGACCTTGGTCAGCAGTGCGGCGGAACGGATCGCGTCGTCGTTACCCGGGATCGGGTAGTCGACCTCGTCCGGGTCGCAGTTGGTGTCGAGGATCGCGACGATCGGGATGTTCAGCTTGCGAGCCTCACCGACCGCGATGTGCTCCTTCTTGGTGTCCACGATCCACACGGCGCTGGGCACCTTGGACATGTCGCGGATACCGCCGAGCGTGCGCTCCAGCTTGTCCTTCTCGCGGTTCATCATCAGGATTTCCTTCTTGGTGAAACCCTGGAAACCGCCGGTCTGCTCCATCGACTCGAGCTCCTTGAGGCGCTGAAGCCTCTTGTGGACCGTCGAGAAGTTGGTGAGCATGCCGCCCAGCCAGCGCTGGTTCACGTAGGGCATGCCGACGCGGAGCGCCTCGTTGGCGATGGCCTCCTGCGCCTGCTTCTTCGTGCCGATGAACAGGATCGACCCGCCGTGCGCGACCGTCTCCTTGACGAACTCGAAAGCCCGGTCGATGTAGGTCAGCGTCTGCTGCAGGTCGATGATGTAGATGCCGTTGCGCTCGGTGAAGATGTAACGCTTCATCTTCGGGTTCCAGCGCCGGGTCTGATGCCCGAAGTGCACGCCGCTGTCGAGCAGCTGCCTCATGGTTACGACGGCCATGGCCGGTTCGCACCTCATCTGTCGGACGCGCGAGGTCTCGCCTTTGCGCGTCGGTTCGGTTGACGCTTCAGGCCGGTAGGCCTTCAGCCCTGGTGCCACTGCCGCCGTCCGCACCCGCGGAGCATCTCTGCACCGTCAGGACCGTCGAACGTCGTGACTCGACCCTGCTGGGATCAGCCGGTCGGATCTGCGTTGGCACGCGAAGTCGTCCCGCGCACAGACGGGACGCGCCCAAAAGTCTACTCCCCATCCCCGACAAACTTCGAATCGCCCCCACCTCGCCGCGGGTAGTTGTCCACAACCGGCGAGTTGTCCACAGTTTCCGCATACCCGCTGGTCCCCCAGGGTCCCCCTGCCCGACCGTTGACCCATGCCCCTCCTCCCCGCCGCCCTGCTGCTCACCGCCCTCCTGAGCCCGCCTGCCGACCGCTTCGCCTGGCCCCTGCCCCCGCCACACTCGGTGGTGCGCGCCTTCGAGGCCCCCGCCTCGCCGTTCGGCCCAGGTCACCGGGGTGCCGACCTCTCCGCGCCGCCCGGCACCCCGGTCCTCGCCGCGGGCGACGCCACGGTCGTCTTCGCGGGCGCGGTGGCCGCCAGGACGCTGGTGTCGCTCCAGCACCGCAACGGCCTGCGCACCACCTACGAACCGATCGCGCCCGCCGTCACCGCGGGCCGCCCCGTCCGCCGGGGAGAGGTCATCGGCCACCTCCAAGCGGGTCACTGCCCGTCGCCGTGCCTGCACTGGGGCGCCCGCCGGGGCGACGCCTACCTGGACCCGCTCCGCCTGGTCAGCTCAGGCCGCGTACGCCTGCTACCGCTGGCGGCTCCCACCTAGCCGCACCCCAGCCACGCCGCGCCTCACCCCGCGCGGCGCCTCCCACGGGCGCTCCCCGCCACTTCCCGGGCGGCAGGACAGCGGCGCACCCCGACACCCGCCGCAGCGCCCGTCAGGCGCCGGGAGGCGGCCACCCGCTCACTCTGGCCGCCTCCCGGCCTGCCTGCCTCACAGCCGACCCGCTCGCAGCGGCCGCTACGGCACCCCACAAGGGGCACCCGCACCACTGCGCAAGTCCGGTCCCCGGTTCGGCTGGGGACGGCAGCCACGCCGCCACCACAACGGCAGCCGGCAACGCCTGGCCAGACCCCGCATGAAGCCGTCAACGTCGGCCGCCAGACCATCCCGGGAGCACGTCACAGCGACCGTCACGACGAATCCGTCCGCATGGCCCTGCACTCCGATCCGGTCTGCCGCGGTCGCCACGACACCAATCAGAAACGCCCGAGGTTCCCGCCCACCTGGCGCCGAGCGCTCATCTGCCGGTTCAGGCTTCCCTTCGCCCGACTGCCTGCGGATGTGTCCGCCTGCTGCCCGATTGTTGGTGTGGCTGTCGGCTGCTCGGCGCTGTGGACCGGCCGCTCACGAATCGCCGTGCCTTTGGGCGCGGGCCGTCGGCGACCGCGTAACAGCGACTCCACCGGGTTCGGCGTCGGCTCGGCTCTCGGCGGACTGGTGCGGCGATCGGCCGACTCGCGGCTAGGGCGTTCGGCGCGATGCCCGAGTGGGCACGGGGTGTGCTTGGAGCAGGTCCAAGGCCACCCGTTCGAGTGAATTAGGCCTGGCGGCGGGCAAAAGGAGGTTTCAAGCGGCTTGGTGAGGCCCGGGAAGCTTCCCGGTACGGGCGTTCGGCAGCCCGGCGCTCGCCAGGCTGCTGAATGGCCGAGGTGCGGTCAGGCCTCGGACTGCTCGTTGAGCTTCGTGCGCAGGCGCAGGACTGCGCGGGTGTGCAGCTGGCAGACCCTGGACTCGGTCACGCCGAGCACCTTGCCGATCTCGGCGAGCGTCAGGTTCTCGAAGTAGTAGAGGGTCACGACCACGCGGTCGCGTTCTGCGAGCTGGGCGATCGCGTCGGCCAGCTGACGGCGGCCGTCCTGGTCGACGAGGCTCGCCACCGGGTCTTCCGCGGCGTCGTCGGGCAGCGACTCCGCCAGGGAGGAGCCGCCCTTGTTCGGGGCGATCAGCTCGTCGAGGGCGACGACGCTGGTGAGCTGCAGCTGGCCGTAGAGCTCGCGGAGTTCGGCCAGGCCGATCTTGAGCTCTGCGGCGAGCTCGCGGTCGGTGGGCGTGCGCTGCAGCTTGGCGCCGAGGCGTTCGAGGGCTCGCTCGACGTCGCGGGCCCGGCTGCGGACCGAGCGCGGCACCCAGTCCTGCGAGCGCAGGTCGTCGAGGATCGCACCGCGGATGCGCTGCATGGCGTAGGTCTCGAACTTGAGGCCGCGTTCCGGCTCGAACTTCTCGATCGCGTCGACCAGGCCGAAGATGCCGGACTGGATCAGGTCGGCCACGTCCACGTGCGCGGGCAGGCCCGTGCCGACGCGACCGGCGACGTACTTGACCAGCGGCGCGTAGTGCAGCACCAGGCGGTCGCGCTGGCTCTGCTCGCGGGACTCGCCGTAGCTGCGCCACAGGGCGACGATGCCGGCTTCGACGTCGTCACCGGACCGCACGTCCGTGCGCGTCACCGCAGTCGGAACGGCCGCGGGCGTGCCGTTGACATGCGTGTTGGCACCGGGCTCGGGGGTCGCCTCGGTGCGTGGCGCGCCGTTCTGACGGTGCCCGTTGCTCGCCTGCTTCGACACTGGTGCGGGCAGGGCGGGTTCAGGGGGCACGGTCGCCGTACGCGATCCTCCCCCTGCGGCGTCAGGAACGGGGGTGGGTTCGGTCATGGATCGCCTTCAGCCGTTCGACAGTGACGTGTGTGTAAAGCTGAGTCGTTGCGAGCGTAGCGTGACCAAGCAGTTCTTGGACGGTGCGCAGGTCCGCTCCTCCTTCCAGCAAATGGGTCGCAGCGGAGTGGCGCAACCCGTGCGGCCCGATGTCCGGTGCATCCGGTACCACGGCGACGACCTCGTGCACCAGGGTTCTGACGGCCCGCTGGTTCAGCCGGCCACCGCGGGCTCCGAGGAACAGCGCGGGCGGTGAATCCGGTGCTACCAGGGCGTTTCGGCCCTCGTCCACCCATCGCCGCACCGCACGCTCGGCAGGCACGCCGAACGGAACGCTGCGCTCGCGACCACCTTTGCCCAGAACTCGAATCACCCTTAGGGAGTAGTCCACGTCGTCGAGATCAAGCCCACAGAGCTCGGCCACGCGGATACCTGTGGCGTACAGCAACTCCACCACGGCCTGATCACGCAGCGCAACCGGATCACCCTGGGACGCGCCAGAGGATACGGCCCTCATCGCGTCCTTGGCCTGGTCCTCGCGCAGCACCGAAGGCAGCGTCCGGTGCGGCCGCGGAGCAGCGAGCCGTGGCCCCGGATCCGAGGCCATGTGCCCTGCTCGATGCGCCCACGCGGTGAACGTGCGCGAAGCAGCTGCGCGCCGCGCAAGTGTCGTGCGGCTCGCACCTGCGGCGTGCTGCGCGGCGAGCCACGACCGCAGATTGGCCAGGTCTATGCGCCCGAGATCTGCGTTTTCCGGGATATTCCCCGCGACGTGGTCAAGCAGTGCCACCGCATCACCGATGTAAGCGCGCACCGTGTGCGGTGACAGGTCACGCTCCAACATCAGATGCCGTTCGTACTGCCGCAACACGCCTTCCACGGTCGCCGGCAGTTTTTCGCGCAGGCGAACGAGGTCGACACGACGTGTCCGACCATGCGGCGGCGGGGACATAGGCCAAGACGCTGCGCCAGTCGGGGCGTTTGGTCAAGTATCGCCACACCCCCGCGCCATATGGGAGCGCTCTCATGATCGGCGTGACGATAACGTTTCAACTCCCTGTGACGAGCACGCGTGCGGCGGCACTTGCAGATCACCTTTCGGAGTAGCGGCGGCGGGCCGCGCCGACAACCAGACAGCCGACGAGATCACTAGCCGCACAACAGGCAAGTTCACAGCTAACCACCGCCTTCCCCACCCTGGCGACAACTCACCGCACTGCTGACAACTCCCTCCAATGAAGACGAAACCGCAGGTCAGTCGCAGCGAATATCCACAATGGACGAACGTCAGCCCACCTCCAGCTTCTGCCAGCCCTGATCCACCTGCAATGCGAGTCCGGCGAGTTCCAGTTCGGGCAACAACGCCCGGACCCGGTCCAACGGCACCCCGGACTCGACGGACACGGCCTCGTCGCTGACGCCGCTGCGCTTCCCGAGGGCCTCGTATACCCTCATCGCCTCCCCCTGAGGTGCGCCGAGGTCGCTCTCCTTCTCAGCGGGACGGGTGGTGAGGTCGTCGCCGAACCGCCCCACCGACTCGACGATCTCCGCCACCGAACTCACTGACTCCGCGTGGCCGTCCCGCAACAACTCGTGACAACCGACCGAACTGGCCGACGTCACGGGTCCCGGCACCACCATCAACGGCCGGCCCAACGCGAGCGTGATCGCCGCCGTGTTCTTCGCCCCGCTGCGCCGCCCCGCCTCCACGACCACGGTGCCACCGCCCAACGCGGCGATGAGCCGGTTGCGCGTGAGGAACCGATGCCGCGCGGGCGTCACGCCAGGCGGGTACTCGCTGACGATCAGTCCTTCGCGCGAGATCCTGCCGAGCAGTCCCTGATGGCCCCCGGGATAAGCGATGTCCGCACCGCACGCCAGCACCGCGATCGTCACCCCGCCTGCCCCGAGCGCACCGCGATGAGCAGCACCGTCGATGCCGTACGCAGCACCGGAGACAACGGTCATCCCGGCCAGCGCCAACCCGTAGGCGAACTCGCCGGCAACGTGCTCGCCGTAACCGCTGGCGGCACGCGACCCGACCACGGCAACGGCCTTGTCCAGCACGTCGGCCAGGAAGTGCGGCCCCCGAACCCACAGCGCGAGCGGCTCACCTCCACACCGCCGGGCAGCCACGTTCTCCAGCGCGAGCAACGGCCACCGAGGCCACTCCTCGTCCTCGGGAACGACCAGCCGCCCGCCGCGCCGGGCGATGAGGTCGAGGTCTGCGCAGGCGTGTTCCTCAGCCCGCCGCGCCGACGTCTGACTGGCCACCGACGGCGAAACTTCGCCGGCCCTCACCCGCTCCGCGGCCTCAACGGGCCCGACCTCGGCGACCAGCGCGGCGAGCGCCGCCGGGAAGGGCTCCGCGACGCGAGACAGGTAGGCCCTGGCCAGGCGAACGGCATCGCTGGCCTGCGCGGTCTGCTGTGTGGTCACCGGAACCACCACCAGGGCAACCAGCGCTGCCAGGGCTCCGGACGCCACGGATTCGGCGGGCTGGCACCGGACGTACGCCTCCGCACTGTGCACTGCAGGTGCAACAGCAGGGACGGCACCACGGCCGCTGCTGTGGTGATCGAGGTCGTGGCAGGAATGAGGCTTGGGGACATGGTCGGGCTCCTTGTTCTGGGGAGTTCATGAGGTTCGGGAGGGACGAGAAGACGGTCGGGGTGGGCGGGTCACCCGCTGGGGAAGGCGGGCGACCCGCCCGAACCGGGCACGAGCTGAGGCTCGGGGCTCGTGTCCGGTGAGTTCAGGCGCCTGGGTTGGGACAGACGCCCGAACGTCTCGGTGGGTCGGTGGGTCGGTGCCGGGCGCGGAGCGGGAGTGGGGCTCCGCGCCCGGCGGCATGGGGCAGGCCGAGTCCAGGTGGCTCACACGCCAAGGGCTTGGCCCAGGACGGAGCGAGCAGGAGCACGGTGGCGGGCATGGACACGTTGGGCGGAGACGGCGGGCAGGTGAGCGGGTGCCCGCACGGGGCGAGCACCCGCTCTGCTGGGCCGGACGCGGAGTCGGGGCGTTGAAGCTCCGCGACCGGCGGATCGGGGTAGGGCACTTCGGAGGTCAAACGCTCCAGGAGCAGCAGCTCAGAAACGAGGCTGTGGGCGTCGGAGGCCAGGGCTGTTGAGGAAGCGCTGTCGGGCGCGGGCTGCTGGCTCTGGAGGCGAGGGCCGTTGTGGAACGGCCTGGGCTGCGGGTCAGGGGCCGAGGAAGGGCTGGGTCAGGGGGCTCGGCGTTCTCGGAAGTGGAGGGCTGCGGCTACGTGGTCCTGGGTTGGGCGGTCGGCCTCTGCCAGGTCGGCGAGGGTCCAGGCGACGCGGAGGCAGCGGTCTGCTCCTCGGCCCGTCAGGGCGCCCAGGGCCAGGGCTCGGTCCAGGAGGGCCGTTGTCTGCCTGGGGAGTGCGAACTCCTTGCGCAGGGCCGGGCCTGGCACCAGGGCGTTCGCCGGCCAGGTGTGGCCGTGGGCTGACCAGCGGGTGGCAGCCCTGGTTCTGGCTTTCAGGACTCTGGCTCTGACCACCGCCGTTGGTTCTGGTGGAGTGGCGTCCGCGTTCGCCATGGCGGTCGTCGCCCTCATGCGGACCCTCAGGTCCACTCGGTCGAGCAGGGGGCCGGAGAGGCGGGACTGGTAGCGGCGGCGGACTGTCGAGGTGCAGATGCAGTCCGTCTCCTTCGGTGGGGCGCAGGGGCACGGGTTGGTGGCGAGGATCAGCTGGAAGCGGGCCGGGTAGCGGGCTATGCCGTCTCGGCGGGGGATGCGGACCTCGCCCTCCTCCAGGGCCGTGCGGAGGGCGTCGATGGTCTTCTGGCCGAACTCGCAGGCCTCGTCCAGGAACAGGACGCCCTTGTGGGCGCGGGAGGCGGCGCCTGGCTTCGCCATGCCGCTGCCGCCGCCGATCAGGGCCGCCATCGACGTCGTGTGGTGGACGTTGACGAACGGCGGACTGGCCACGAGGGGGTAGCCGGAGGAGAGGACGCCCGCTACCGAGTGGACGGCGGTCACCGCCAGCGACTCCTCGCGTGTCAGCGGTGGGAGGAGGCCCGGGAGGCGTTCGGCCAGCATCGTCTTGCCGGTGCCCGGCGGGCCCGTCAGCAGGAGGTGGTGGGCGCCCGCCGCGGCCACCTCCAGGGCCCAGCGGGCCTCTGGCTGGCCCACGACGTCGGCCAGGTCCGGGGCGGCCGGGAGCGGCGGGGCGGCCGGCTGCGGCGGCGGGTGCAGCGGCACGGGCTCGCCGCGGAGCCACGCCAGCACCTCGGCGAGGGTCTGGGCGCCGTGGAGGTCGATGCCGTCGACCAGGGCCGCCTCCGGCAGGACGTCCACCGGGACGATCGCAGTCTTGAGGCCCGCACGGCGGGCCGCGAGCAGGGCGGGCAGCGTGCCTCGGACCGCGCGGACGCGGCCGTCCAGGGCCAGTTCACCCAGCAGGACGGTGGTGGCCAGACGTTCGCACGGGATCGAGCCGGCTGCGGCGAGGGTGGCGCAGGCGATGGCCAGGTCGTAGCTGCTGCCGCCCTTGGGCAGGTTCGCCGGGGACAGGCCCAGCACGATGCGCTGCTTCGGCCACTCCTCCTCGCTGTTGCGGACGGCGGCCTTCACCCGCTCCTTCGACTCGTGCAACGACGCGTCGGGCAACCCGAGGAGGTGGGTGCGGGGCTGGCCCACTCCCACGTCGGCCTCTATCTCGACCGCGATGCCGTCGACGCCGTGGAGGGCGACGGACCAGGCCTGTGCCAAGCCCATCTCAGGCTCCCCGCAGGTGCTGCAGGCGCGGCTCGCCGGAGGAGGGCCAGGTGACCGAGATCAGGTCGACGCGGACGTTGCACCAGCCGACGCCGTGCGACGCGAGCCAGCGCAAGGCCGTGCGGCGCAGACGGGAGAGCTTGCGCTGGTCGACGGCCTCGTCCGGGCGGCCCCAGGCCGGACCGGACCTCGTCTTGACCTCGCAGACGACCAGGCGGTCGCCCTCCACGGCCACGACGTCGAGCTCACCGTCGCGGCACGTCCAGTTCCGCGACAGGACGACCAGGCCCTGCCCCTCCAGGTACCTGCACGCCAGGTCCTCGCCCTGGCGCCCCATCTCCTGCTGCCTGGTCCCGACCAGTGCCTGTGCCACCACTGCCCTCGCCTCCCTGCGGGTCGTTGGACACGACCTTGCAGGGCGGGACGGGGTGGGCGACCGGGCCGCGGGGAATCTGTGGACAACTCGGCGGCTGTGGACAAGTCAGCCGTTGTAGATCTTGAACCGACGGAATCGTCGGTGGGGTGTGCTAGGAGCGTGGCCCGAAACGCCGCCGTGAGAATCCGCGGCCGCACGGGCTCATCGCGGTACCGCGGACGGCACCGCCAACGTTTCGGGTCACTCCTCTTTCAGCTGGGGAAAGGGCCGCTCTCCGGCAGCCGGAGATCCGGCTTGTCCAGCTCCTCCACGTTCACGTCCTTGAACGTGATGACACGAACGTTCTTGACGAACCTTGCAGGGCGGTACATGTCCCACACCCATGCATCCGACATGCGCACCTCGAAGTACACCTCGCCGTCGGCGTTGCGCACCTGCACGTCCACCGAGTTGGCCAGGTAGAAACGCCGTTCGGTCTCCACGACGAACGAGAACTGGCTGACTATGTCGCGGTACTCCTTGTACAGCGACAGCTCCATCTCGGTCTCGTACTTCTCGAGATCCTCTGCACTCATTACGCCTCCGCGCGGGTCATCTGCTCCGCGCCCTCACTCGTCGCGAGCTCCCCGGCGTCAGCCGGGGTTGCATCATTCTGGACCACGGCCTGCGCGGTTGTGCCGCGCGCCACCCTGTGCGGCGCGGCGAGACCGTGCCTGGCAGCTGCCGCTGCCACATTTACATACGACCAGCGATGCTCCGCACACGGCCCGTGTTCCATCAACGCAGCCGTGTGGTCGGGTGTGCAGTAGCCCTTGTGCACGTTGAAACCGTACTCGGGATGACGATCATGCAGATCCGCCATGATCCGGTCCCGCGTGACCTTGGCCAGCACCGATGCCGCCGCCACGCACGCCGCGGCCTGGTCCCCCTTGAGCACCGCCACGCTCGGCGCGGGCATTCCCGGCACCTTGAAGCCGTCCGTCAGCACGTACCCCGGATGCGTCTCCATCTGCGCCACGGCACGCCGCATGCCCTCGATGTTCATGACGTGGATGCCCAGCCAGTCGATGTCGGCGGGCGGAACCACCACCACCGAGTGATCGAGCGCACGCTTGAGCACCAGGTCGTACATCCGATCGCGTGCCGCCGCCGTCATCAGCTTCGAGTCGTTCAGCCCTTCGAACCGCGAAGCATCACCCGGTCGAAGGACGCACGCGGCGATCACCAGCGGCCCGGCGCACGGCCCGCGACCGGCCTCGTCCACGCCGGCGACGGGACCCAGGCCGCGGCGCTCCAGGGTGCTCTGCAACGCCCAGTTCCCCGCGGAGCCCCGCACCACCGCGCGGGGCGGCATCAGCATGGTCATCGGCGGAATCGGTCTCGCACGCGACGCCCGAGCAGCAGAAGAGGCCACGCGCCGACGATACCGAGCCCCAGCGGGACGTTGTCCTGCCAGCCCGGCGCACCCATCGAGACGACCTGCGGGTTGTGGTCGGACACCCCGCCCCACCTCGACGGAGGCAGCACGATCACGCGCGCCTTGCCGATCACGTCGTCCACCGGCACGAGCCCGTTGAGCCCGCCCTGGCCCTGGCAGCGCGAGTCGCACGAGTGGTTGCGGTTGTCGCCGAGCACGAACAGCATCCCGTCCGGGATCTTGATCTCCTCGAACGACTCCTGCTCGGCCGGCGTGCCCTCGTCGAAGTGCTTGTACGGCTCGTCGAGCGGCTTGCCGTCCACCGTCACGCGGTTCTGCTCGTCGCAGCACTTCACGGTCTGCCCGCCGACGGCGATCACGCGCTTGACGAAGTCCTCCTCGTTCGCCGACGGCAGCCCGACCAGCGAGCCGAGCCACGACAACGCCTCCGAGACCGGGTTGCCCGGCTCGGCGGAGACGAAGTCGTTCTGCCACGACGGCGGCCCGCGGAACACGATCACGTCGCCCGGCGCCGGATCGGTGAAGCGGAAGGTGACCTTGTCGACGAGCACCCGGTCGCCGTAGCAGTCGGTGCACCCGTGCAGCGTCGTCTCCATCGACTCGGACGGGATCATGTAGACGCGGCCGAGGAAGACCTGGATGCCGATCGCGAGGCCGAACGCGACCAGGATGAGGACGGGCAGTTCCTTCCAGAAGTTGCCCTTTTTCTTCTGCTTCGCGGGCTTGTCCGAAGCATCCGAACTGGGCTCGTCAGCGGGAGGGTTCTGCTCTGGAGCGTCGTCGACCACGAGATCAGCCTAGGGGCTGGGGGTTGTGATCCGACACAACACTCCACCGATCTTTCGGGAAAACGACGTACCGGGCCTTCCCGATGACGTTCTCGACCGGCACGGTGCCCGCTACGCCCCCACCGCCCTGTTTGCGCGAGTCGGTGGAGTTCATCCGGTTGTCCCCCATCACGAACAACCGTCCATCCGGTACGCGCACCGGCGCGAACGGCTCGTGGTCGGCGGGCGAAGTGCCTGCCTGCCAATGCACGTACGGCTCGTCGAGCGGTCTGCCGTCCACAACGACACGGTGCTGCTCGTCGCAGCACATCACCGTCTGGCCGGGCAACGCGATCACGCGCTTCACGAAGTCGCGCTCGTTCGCCGGGGCGACACCCAGCAGCGATCCGATGTGCTGCACGAAACCCGCGACGGGGTTGGTGGACCGGGTGCCGCGGAAGTCGGTCGACGTCCACGCCTCGGGGCCGCGGAACACGACGACCTCGCCGGGCTCGATGTCGCTGAAGTCGTAGGTGAGCTTGTCGACCAGCACGCGGTCGTTCTCGCAGCCGGTGCAGCCGTGCAGCGTGTTCTCCATCGACGCCGAGGGGATCACGTAGACCCGCGCCACGAACGCCTGGATCAGGACCGTCAGCACGACGGCCGTCAGAACGACGTAGAGGACTTCTCTCCAGACAGGAGTACGCCCCCGCTCCGGTTCATCCGGTGCGGAGGCGTCCTCGAAGTCTTCTGGGCTCGAAGCCACCGATCAGGAGACCGGACGGGCCTCGCGCTTCTCCTTGATCTTGGCGGCCTTGCCGCGCAGGTCGCGCAGGTAGTACAGCTTGGCGCGACGCACGTCACCGCGGGTGACGACCTCGACCTCGGAGATGTTCGGGGAGTGCACCGGGAAGGTGCGCTCGACGCCGACGCCGAACGAGACCTTGCGGACCGTGAAGGTCTCACGGATGCCGCCGCCCTGGCGACGGATCACGACGCCCTGGAACACCTGGACGCGCTCGCGCGAGCCCTCGATGACGCGGACGTGGACCTTCAGCGTGTCACCGGCGCGGAAGGCCGGGATGTCAGTGCGCAGCGACTGGGCGTCAAGTGCGTCCAGGATGTTCATCGGTGGTTCCTCACGTGTCTTGAACTCCCCAGAGCATGCTCCATGGCTGTGCACGACATGATGGGGGTCGGCTTGTGTGCGCACGCCGGTATCACACCGGCTTCGGCAACTGTTCCAGTGTGCCAGACCAGGCACTCCGGAACGAAATCGGGCTACTCCCCGCCCTCGCGCAGGCGCGCGAGCAGGGCGCGGTCGTGCTTGTCGAACGCGTCCGCCGGCAGAGATTCCAGCAGGTCAGGACGCCTTTTGAAGGTTCTGGCGAGTGACTGGTCACGGCGCCAGCGGTGGATCAGCCGGTGGTTGCCGGACCGCAGCACCTCCGGCACCGCCAGGTCGCGCCACACCTCGGGCCGCGTGTAGCTCGGCCCTTCGAGCAGCCCGTCCTGGAACGAGTCCTCGGCGTGCGACTTCGGGTTGCCGAGCACCCCAGGCAGCAACCGCGCGACCGCTTCCACGATCGCGAGCACCGCCACCTCACCACCGACCAGGACGTAGTCGCCGATGGACACCTCGTCGACGCGGACGCGCCGTGCGGCGTCATCGACCACACGCTGGTCAATGCCTTCGTAGCGACCGCACGCGAACACGAGGTGCGACTCGTTCGCGTACTCGTGTGCGACCGCCTGCGTGAACGGACGCCCGGCCGGCGTCGGCACGATGAGACGCGTCTCGTCCGTGCACACGTCGTCCAGGGCGGGACCCCAGATGTCGGCCTTCATGACCATGCCGGGCCCACCGCCGTACGGGCTGTCGTCGACAGCCTTGTGCACGTCCTGGGTCCAGTCGCGGAGGTCGTGCACGCCGACGCTGATCAGGCCCTTGTCGATCGCCTTGCCGAGCAACGCCGCGCGCAGCGGCGCGAGGTACTCGGGAAAGATCGTGACGACGTCAATCTGCATCGAGCAGGCCCTCTGGCGGGTCGATCACGACGCGACCGCCGCGCACGTCCACGGTGGGCACGATCTCGCGCACGAACGGGATGAGCGCCTCGCCCTGGTCGCGGATGACCACGAGCAGTTCGCCACCGGGCCCGTGCAGGACCTCCTTGACCGTGCCGATCTTCGTGCCGTCGACGAGTTCGGCCGCGAGCCCTTCGAGCTCGTGGTCGTAGAACTCGTCGGGGTCGTCGATCGCCGGCAGGTCGTCGGTGCTGCCCAGCAGCAACGTGCCGCGCAACGACTCCGCGACGTCGCGCGTCACGACTTCCTCGAAACGCACGAGCAGCCGCCCGGCATGAGGCCGGGCGGCTGACACGGTGAGGCTTCGGGACGTGCCGTCACGCAGCTTCGCCTGGAGCGTGGCTCCTAGCGCGAACCGCATTTCGGGTGAATCAGTGCGCACGTCAACGGCCAGTTCACCGGTGATCCCGTGCGCCTTGGCCACGCGGCCGACGACGACGTCCATGTGCCCTTTGCAGCTTCGTTCAGCGGTCGGTGTCGACGACGTCGACCCGCACACCACGACCGCCGATACCGGCCATCACGGTGCGCAGAGCCGTCGCGGTGCGACCGCCACGACCGATCACCTTGCCGAGGTCGTCCGGGTGGACGTGGACCTCGAGGGTGCGGCCGCGGCGGGTCGTGACGAGGTTCACCCGGACGTCGTCCGGGTGGTCGACGATGCCGCGAACGAGGTGTTCGAGGGCGTCAGCCAACAAACTCACGCCTCGTCCTTGGGCGCCTCGGCCTCAGCCTTGGGGGCGTCGTCGGCCTTCTTGGCCTTCTTCGCCTTCGGCGTGGTGGCGTCGGTCATCGGCTCCTCGTTCGCGGCGGCCAGAGCGGCGGCGAACAGGTCGGCCTTCGACGTCTTCGGCTCCTTGACCTTCAGGGTGCCCTCGGCGCCCGGCAGGCCCTTGAACTTCTGCCAGTCACCGGTGATCTCGAGGATCCGCTGGACCGACTCGGTCGGCTGCGCGCCGACACCCAGCCAGTACTGCGCGCGCTCGGAGTCGACCGCGATGAACGACGGCTCGTCCTTCGGGTGGTACTTGCCGATCGTCTCGATGGCCTTGCCGTCGCGACGGGTGCGCGCGTCGGCGACCACGATGCGGTAGTACGGCTGGCGGATCTTGCCGAGACGCTGAAGCTTGATCTTGACGGCCATCGGCCTTGTACTCCTCGAACTCTGTGTTGGTGGTTCGCACAGTCGTGGCCCGGGCAGAGGGGCCGACCACGACGGACAGCGGGCAATTGTGCCAGACGGGAACCGGCGGATCCGAATCGGGTCCTACGCGAACGGTGACACGGTGCCGAGCGCTTCCTTCACCGCACGCGCGTGAGCAACCGCTCCTGGCGTGTCGCCGTGCACGCACAACGACTCCGCCCGCGTCTTGATGACCGTGCCGTCGACCGCGACGAGCTCGCCCTGCAGCAGCCGGGTGGCCCGTTCGACGATCTGCGCGGTGTCGGTGAGCAGCGCGTCCGGCCGGCTGCGCGGGACCAGCGTGCCCTCCGGCGTGTAGCCGCGGTCGGCGAACGCCTCCTGGACGGGCCTCAAGCCCGCTCGCGAGGCCTTCTCCAGCAGCTGGGAGCCGGGCAGGCCGAGGATCGGCAGGTCCTTGAACGCCTTGGTGCCGTTCACGACCGCCTCGGCCTGCTTCTCGTGGTGCACCGTGGCGTTGTAGAGCGCGCCGTGCGGCTTCACGTACACGACCTCGGTGCCTGCTGCTCGTGCGCACGCATCGAGCGCGCCGATCTGGTAGAGCACCTCGTCCGCCAGCTCGACCGGGTCGGCGTCGATGAACCGCCGGCCGAACCCGGCCAGGTCGCGGTAGCTCACCTGGGCGCCGATCTTCACGCCGTTCTTCGCGGCTTCCTCGCAGACCTTGCGCATCGTGGACGGATCACCGGCGTGGAAGCCGCACGCGACGTTCGCACTGGTGATGACGCCCAGCAGCGCGGCGTCGTCGCCGAGTTTCCAGATGCCGAAGCCCTCGCCGAGGTCGCTGTTCAGGTCCATCAGATGACACCGACCGACAGCAGCAGGAGGGACAGGCCGGGCAGGAAGTTGTTCAGCACGTGCGCCACCATGCTCGCCCCGAGGCTCCGGGTGATCAGGCGGGCGACGCCGATGGGGATGGCGATCACGAGGAGCAGCCAGGTGCGCTGCGGTTCGAGGTGGCTGAGCGCGAAGATCACCGTGGTCAGCACGAACGCCGCCCACCTGCTCCAGCCCTGCCGCTCGACCGCGCCCCAGAGCAGCCCGCGGAAGATGATCTCCTCGCAGATCGGGCCGATGAAGCTCATGTAGAGGAACATCGTGATCGCGGCGGCCAGCGGCAGGTTCGCGTTGCTGAAGAGCTCGCCGATGGCGCTCGTGGCGTTGTCCTTGCCGACGATCTTCGCCCACACGGTCGCGGCGGCGTAGGTGAAGACCAGGCCGATGACGCCGATCTTGAGACCGAAGACGACGTCCGACTTGGTCAGGCTCAGCCGCAGGTCGATGACGGGACCGTTGCCGCGCACGTACGTGATCAGGACGGCGACCGCGGCCGCGAGCATGATCGGCACCAGTGAGCCGACCAGCACCAGCGAGGTCGAGGTCTCCAGCGTCGCGCCGAAGCTCGCCCCCACGGCAGTGATGAACACGGCGCTCAGGATGAAGACCGCTTCCACCAGCAGGAACGCGCCGAATCCCCAACGCTGGCCGACCCGTTCGGGCTCCGGGTTGCGGCTGATGTCCCGCACGCTCTCGATGAAGCCGCGCTTCGGCTTCACGGATTCCGGCTCACTCACGCTCTGCAATTTAGTCACAACGCGGCTACCAGCGGTGGAACAGCAGGCAATGCCACCCTCATGATCAGCCCACCTCGCGATCGACGCCGCCGGACCTCAGAATGCGAGGCTACTGTGCGGCACCGGCGGAGTCCCGGCCGAGCATCTGGTCAAAAGATGGTCAGATCAGGTCCCTGCCGGGTGTCCTACTCCTGGTGGATGGATCGGCGCACAAAGCCTGGGACTAAACCCCCGCGGCGGACGTCCTGACGCGGGGCCGGACCGCGTCCTGATCACCGGCGCAGGGTCGTCTCCTCGGTCATGTGCGAGAGCTTGGCCGGGTTGCGCACCGCGTACAGGCCGCTGATCAGCCCGTTCTCGACCCGCACCGCGACCACCGTGTCGAGCTCGCCGCCGAACCGCACGATCAACGCCGGACAGCCGTTGACCTGGGCCGGCTCCTTCGTCCAGCCGGTCACCTTCAGCAGGCCGCCGAGCAGCATCCGCGCGACCTTCGAGGAACCCACGACGGGACGCGGGACGGCCTGCTTCACGCCGCCGCCGTCGCCGAGGAACACGACGTCCGGCGCGAGCAGGTCGAGCAGGGCCTGGAGGTCTCCCGTCTCGGTGGCGCGCTGGAACGCGGCCAGGGCCTCGCGGGACGCCGCCTGCGTCACGACCTCACGCGGACGGCGGGCGGCCACGTGGGAACGGGCGCGGTGCGCGATCTGGCGGACGGCGGCCGGGTTCTTGTCCAGGGCCGCCGCGATCTCGTCGTAGTCCACGTCGAAGACCTCGCGCAGCACGAAGACCGCCCGCTCGGTCGGGGTGAGGGTTTCGAGGACCAGCATCATCGCCATCGAGACGCTGTCGGCGAGTTCGACGTCCTCGGCGACGTCCGGGGCGGTGAGCAACGGCTCCGGCAGCCAGGAGCCCACGTAGGACTCCTTGCGGCGGCCCAGGGTGCGCAGGCGGCCGAGGGCCTGGCGGGTGACGATCCGGACCAGGTAGGCGCGGTCGTTCTCGACGGTGCCGTGGTCGACGCCCGCCCAGCGCAGCCACGTCTCCTGCAGCACGTCCTCCGCGTCTGCGGCGGAGCCGAGCATCTCGTAGGCGATCGTGAAGAGCAGGTTGCGGTGGCTGACGAACGCGTCGGTGGCGGCATCCATGGTCACAAGACACCAGGCGGGCGGGCTTTGTGACAGTGGGCCGGATCACAGTCACACGGAACGGGTCGCCGGCATCTCGTGGTCGTCAAGCAAGTCCACGAGGGAGGAAACATCATGGAACCGCGCTTCGACCTCTTCGGCACGGAGACCGGCAGCAAGATCGCTAAGCGGTTCGCGGGCCTCGGCCAGGCCGTGCACCAGACGTCGCTGCCCGCCACCACCGCGGAACTGGTCAGCCTGCGGGCGAGCCAGTTGAACGGCTGCGGCTTCTGCCTCGACATGCACGTCAAGGAGGCCATCGCGGCGGGCGAGGACCCGCTGCGGCTGCACCTGGTGGCCGGCTGGCGCGAGACGACGGTGTTCACCGAGGCCGAGCAGGCCGCGCTGGCGTTCACCGAGGAAGGCACCCTGCTCACGCGGGAGGGCGTGAGCGACGAGACCTGGGCAGCCGTGCGCAAGCACTTCGACGACGAGCAGGTCGCGGCGCTGGTCTGCCTGCTCGGGCTGATCAACGCCGCCAACCGGATGGCCGTCATCACGCGCCAGAAGGGTGGCTCGTACCAGGTGGGCGCACTGGCCCAGCACGCCTAGTGGATGCGGCCCCGGAGCATGACCATGCGCGGCGACCGGAGAGTCTCCAGGTTCTCCCGCGGGTCCTCGTCGTAGACGACGATGTCCGCGGCCGCGCCCTCGGTCAGCGACGGGAAGCCGAGCCACTCGCGGGCACCCCACGACGCGGCGCCGATGGCGTCCACAGCGCTCATCCCCACGCCGTGCAGCGCGACGATCTCGTCGACGATGCGGCCGTGCCGGATGCCACCGCCCGCGTCGGTGCCCGCGTAGACCGGGACGCCCGCCTCGATCGCGGACGCCACCGTGGTGGAGACGCGCGCGTGCAGGTCGCGCATGTGGTTCGCGTACTTCGGGTACTTGCCGGCCTTCTCGGCGATGCCGGGGAAGGTCTCGATGTTGATCAGCGTGGGCACCAGCGCCGTGCCGCGTGCGGCCATCAGCGAGATGGTGTCGTCGGTCAGGCCGGTGCCGTGCTCGATGCAGTCGATGCCCGCGTTGATCAGGCCCGGCAGCGCGTCCTCGCCGAACACGTGGGCCGTGACCTTCGCGCCGGCCTCGTGGGCGACCTTGATGGCCCCGGCCAGCTCGTCGTCCGTCCACAGTGGAGCGAGGTCGCCCTCGCCGCGGTCGATCCAGTCGCCGACGAGCTTGACCCAGCCGTCGCCGTACGCGGCCTGCTCGGCCACCGCCGTCGCCAGGTCGGACTCGACCTCCACGCTGATGTGCGGGATGTAGCGCTTCGGCCGGGAGATGTGCTTGCCCGCGCGGATGATCCGCGGCAGGTCCAGGCGCTCCTGCAACGGCGTCGTGTCGATCGGTGAGCCGCAGTCGCGGATCAGCAACGTGCCCGCGTCGCGGTCGGTGATCGCCTGCTCGACGGCCTCGGGCAGCTCGACGCCGCCCTGGGGGCCCAGGCCGACGTGGCAGTGCGCGTCGACCAGGCCCGGCACGAGGAACCCGCCGTCGACGACGGTCTGCGCGCCCGGCACCGGCCGGGTGCGGACGCGGCCGTTGACGACCCACAGGTCTCGCGGCTCGCCGTCCGGCAGGACGACGCCGCGCAGGTGCATGGTCACTTCTTCTTGTCGTCCCCGTCGAACTTGAACTTCGACGGGTCGAAGCCGGGCGGGAGCTCGTTCATGCCGCCGCCGAGCTTCGACAGGTCGGGCATCCCGCCGGGCGGCATGCCGGGCATGCCGCCGGGGAACATCCCGGGCGGGAAGCCGCCCTTGACCTTGGGAGGCGTCGGGCCGCGTCCGCCCTTGCCCTTCTTCCCCTTCTTGCCCTTGCGGGTCTTGCTGCCGCCACCGCCGCCGAAGCCCATCCGGCCGGCCATCGACGCCATCATCTTGCGGGCCTCGAAGAAGCGGTTGACCAGGTCGTTGACGTCGCTGACCTTGACGCCCGAGCCGTTCGCGATGCGCAGCCGGCGGGAGCCGTTGATGATCTTGGGGTCGTCGCGCTCGGCCGGGGTCATGCCGCGGATGATCGCCTGGATGCGGTCGAGGTGCTTCTCGTCCAGCATGCCGAGCTGGTCCTTCATCTGCCCGGCGCCGGGCAGCATGCCGAGCAGGTTCGCGATCGGGCCCATCTTGCGGATCGCGAGCATCTGCTCGAGGAAGTCCTCCAGCGTCAACTGACCGGAGTGCAGCTTCGCCGCGGCCTTCTCGGCCTGGTCCTGGTCGAAGTGCTGCTCGGCCTGCTCGATCAGGGTGAGGACGTCACCCATGCCGAGGATGCGCGACGCCATCCGGTCCGGGTGGAAGACGTCGAAGTCCTCGAGCTTCTCACCGTTGGACGCGAAGAGGATCGGCTGGCCGGTGACCTCGCGGACCGACAGCGCGGCACCACCGCGGGCGTCGCCGTCGAGCTTGGTGAGCACGACACCGGTGAAGCCGACGCCGTCGCGGAACGCCGTGGCGGTGTTGATCGCGTCCTGACCGACCATCGCGTCGACCACGAACAGGATCTCGTCCGGGTTGACCGCCGCCCGGATGTCGATGGCCTGCTGCATCATCTCCTCGTCGACGCCGAGCCGGCCGGCCGTGTCGACGAGGACGATGTCGTGCTGCTTGGCCTTGGCCTCCTCGATGCCGCGGCGCGACACCTCGACGGGGTTGCCCACGCCGTTGCCGGGCTCGGGGGCGAAGACGGGCACGCCCGCGCGCTCACCGACGACCTGGAGCTGCGTCACCGCGTTCGGGCGCTGCAGGTCGGCGGCGATCAGCAGCGGGGTGTGGCCCTGGCCCTTGAGCCACTTGGCCAGCTTGCCCGCGAGCGTCGTCTTGCCGGCACCCTGCAGACCCGCCAGCATGATCACCGAGGGCGGGTTCTTCGCGAGGTTCAGCCTGCGGGTCTCGCCACCGAGGACGTTGACGAGCTCCTCGTTGACGATCTTCACGACCTGCTGCGCCGGGTTCAGCGCCTGGTGGACCTCGGCTCCCTTGGCGCGTTCCTTCACCTTCGCGATGAAGTTGCGCACAACGGGCAGCGCGACGTCGGCCTCGAGCAGGGCGACCCTGATCTCGCGGGCGGTCGCGTCGATGTCGGCGTCGCTGAGCCGGCCCTTGCCGCGAAGGCCCTGGAGAACCGTGGTCAGCCGGTCGGAAAGCGTGGAGAACACGTCGTCCAGACTAGCTAACCGGACGTTCACCCGATCCCGTGGCTCGCCAGGGCCTGCAGGAGCACCGGTTCGCGGCGTCCGACCGGAGCAGTGGAGATCTGCGCGAACCGCAGCCCCGCCGCCACCGCCGCTCCGTCCGCGACCGGGTCGTCGCCGACGTACAGGCACTCCGACGGCTCCACGTCCAGGCGGACGCAGGCGGCGTCGAACGCGCGGGCGGACGGCTTCGAGACGCCGAGCTCGTAGGACAACGCGAAGGCGTCCACGGACAGCGACTCGCGCGCGAACACCCGCCTGATGTCCCACGAGATGTTGCTCAGCACCCCGACCTTCAGCTGCCGCGCGGCCTCCAGCGCGGCAGCGGTGTCGGCGTAGGGCAGCCAGAACGCCGGGTTGTGCAGGCGCTGGAACAGCTCGTCGTCGAAGCTCAGCCCGGCCAGGCGGAACAGGATCCAGTGGGCCGACCGGTTCGCCAGCGCGGTCAGGTCGCGGGCGTCCCACACCGCGCGCTCGGCGGCGTTCATCCGCGCCAAGTACGGCGCCGGTGCGCGCAGCACCGCGAGGTGCGGCGGCGAGAGCCATCGGTAGGCGGGACGCCCGAAGAGGGTGCCCGCGAAGTCGAAGAGGACGGCCTTGATCACGACACCATGATGCGCAGACCGCCCGAGGTCCCCGCACGGGTGAGGAGCGTCACGCTGCTGAATCCGAACGGCACCCAGCCCGCCTCGAACTGCGCGCGCATGGACGAGCCGCGGCGGACGTGGCGTTCGAACGCGTGGGTGCGGACGACGCGCTTGCGGGCGATCTGGCCGTCGAGGGCCTGGGCCGCCGAGGCGTCCAGCCACAGGAAGTGGCGGGAGCGCCCCGACAGCAGGCCGGCGAGCACCAGCATGAAACGCGTGCCGGGACGGGTGGACGGCTCGTGCACCACCAGCAGCCCTGTGCAGAACACCGCCGCCCAGAAGACGCGCATCCGATGTGTGAGGTGCACGAACACGCGCCAGTACTTGTACGGCAGCGGTACGCGCGGCTCCAGCCACGAGCGCACCTGGTCCGAGTCCAGCACGGTGACCGGCTCGTCCGCGTCGAGGCGGTTGAGCAGGGTCGTCTTGCCCGCGCCGGGGATTCCGGCGAGGACTACGAGCGAGCGCGGCGGCACTCGGACGACTGCGGTCTGCGTGTTCAACACGGCGGTCATGTCCTAGAAGACGTTTCGACCATCCCTCTCGTTCAGTTTGGGCCGATTTCCACCGAAATGCACGGGGTTCTACCGCCAGACCACGGCGCGGTGGGTGCCGTCGGCGAACGCCGCCACGCCGATGACCTGCCCGACCTCGCTCAGGCCGGTCACGGAGTGACGTGCGGCACCGGACAGCGCCGGCAGCACCGTTCGCGTGCCGCCCATGTCCCAGGTCGCCGCCGACGTGCCGACCGTGCCCGCGACCACGCCGGAGTTGTTCACCTCGGCGGCACTCGACGGTGCGGGCGCCAGCGTCTCGACCGCGCCGGTGAAGTGGTCCCACCGGGTCGCCTGCGACGAGACGTCTCCGACCGCGAAGCCGTTGTCGCTGATGTCGGACGGCCGCGCGGCGAGGCCGAGCTGCGTCTTGCCCGCGCGCAGCCACAGCACGCCGCCGGTGCTCGCCGTGCCGACCGCGTCGCCGAGCTGGTTCACCCCGGCGACCGCGCCCGCGTCGAGCACGGTCCGCACGCCCGACGCGTTCCACCGGACCACGTCGCCGCCGGTCTTGCCGACCACCCAGTTGCCGTTGGTGACGTGGAGCCCGCTGCCCGCGCCGAGGACAGTCACCTCGCCGAACGAGGTCCACAGCACCGCCTGGCTCACGCCGTTGATCGTCGCGGCACCCGTGACGGTGCCGGAGTCGTTGACGTCGTACGCGACGGAACTCGTCGCACCGGCCACCGCGAGCTGCACGAGCGCACCGGAGGGCAGCCACTTCACGGCCTGCGCCTGGCCCGCGGCGTTCACCGCGTAACCGACGACGACGTTGTCACGGTTGATGGCCGCGGCCCACGAGTCGGACCCGAAGTCGGCGAGCTTCGTGATGCCGTCCCACCGGTCCCACCGCACGGCGTGCTGCGCGGTGCCGGCGCCGTAGGAGACACCGGCGATCGTGCCGGAGTCGTTGATGTCGGCCGCGGCGCTGCGAAGATCACCCGGCAACGTGCCCAGGTCCTCCACGGCGAGTGGAGCGGCGTGTGCGGTGACGGGAACGACCAGGGCCGCGACGAGGGCGGCCACCATGGCGATTCTCAAGTTCTTCCTCCCCAGTCAGAACAACGAGAAACTCGACCATGCCCAGGTTCGACGGAGGTTGTCCAGGAACCTGTCTCGTTGTCGGACAAGAGGAATCGGCGGTGGTGCGGGTGCCCGGTACCTCCCCCGGCGCCGTCACCGCGCACCACCGCCTCTGCCCGTCCGGGAAGCGGTCCACCCCTCGAGGACGCTTTCCGGACACCACGAACACTGCCGGGTTCCGGCGGCGCGCAGGAGCGTGAGCACCCGGAGAGGTTGTGCGTAGAGCTACTCAACCTCTACCTGGCGGCGTCGAGCACCGCCCGTTCGATCCGGCGCCGGTCGAGGTCCTCGCCCGCGATGCTGAACGAGTCGACGACCGTCGCTCCCAGTGTGGACACGCGCGCCCACTGCACGTCCGCGCCGCACTGCTCCAGCGCACCCGCGACGCGGTGCAGCAGCCCGATCCGGTCGGCGGCGCGCAGTTCGAGCACCACCGCGCCGGTCGCCTCGTCGTCGAACCACAGCACCTTCGCGGGCGGCGGGTCGACCGGCGGGCCGCCGTAGTCGCGTTCCTTCGCGGTGAGCTTGTCGGCCAGCGACAACGACCCCTCGATCGCCCTGGAGAGCTGTTCGCGCAACAGGGTGGCGTCGGGCAGCGAGCCGAACCGCGGTGACACCGTGAACGCGTCCACCGTCGCGCCACCGTGTGCGCGCAACGTCGCCGCGTGGACCTCCAACGAGTTCAGCGCGAGCACACCGGCGGCTTTGGACAGCAGGCCCGGCCGGTCCGGCGCGATCACCGTCACGACCGCCGCGTGGTCCTGCTTCTCCAGCAGCACGTCCGGTTTTCCCGACGCCGCGACGCGTTCCGCCATCGCCACGTGCACGGGGTCGAGCGGTTCCGGCTTGGGCAGCGCGTCCCCCGCCATCGCCGTGCGGCAGCGGGTGACCAGGTCGGTCATCAGCGCGGCCTTCCAGTCCGTCCACACTCCCGGCCCGGTCGCCATGGAGTCCGACTCCGCCAGCGCGTGCAGCAGCTCCAGCAGGATCGCGTCGCCGCCGAGCGTCTCCACCACCCGGTGCACGGTCGCCTCGTCCTCGACGTCGCGGCGGGTCGCGGTGTGCGGCAGCAACAGGTGGTGCCGCACCATCGCCGACAACGTCTCGACGTCCTGCGGCCACAGCCCGATGCGCTCCCCGATCTGGGTCGCCAGCGCGGCCCCGACCTCGGAGTGGTCCTGCTGCCGGCCCTTGCCGATGTCGTGGATCAGCGCGCCCAGCAGCAACAGGTCGGGCCTCGCCACCGTCGTCGCGAGGCGGGCCGCGTGGGCGACCGTCTGCACGAGGTGCCGGTCGACCGTCCACATGTGCGCGGCGTCGCGCGGCGGCAGGTCCCGCACCGCGCCCCACTCGGGGAACAGCCGGCCCCACAACCCCGTGCGGTCCAACGCCTCCACGACGTCCACGAGCCCGCTTCCGCTGCCCAGCAACGCCAGCAGCTCCTCGCGGGCCTCGCGCGGCCACGGCTGGCGCAGCTCCGGCGCCGAGTCCGCGAGCCGCGTCAGCGTTCCCGCCGCGATCGGGTGCTTGCTGCGAGCAGCCGCCGTCGCGACTCGCAACAACAACGCCGGATCGCGGCTGGGAATCGCGTCACGAGCGAGCGAGACCTCGGAACCGTGCAGCACAACGCCTTCGTCCAGCGGCCTGCGCGGCGGTTGCCCGCGGAGGAACGCTCCGAGCCCGCGCTTCGGCGCGGCGGCGCGAGCGCCCCGCATGGCCACGTCGAACGCGTAGACGACCGTCCGTGCGGCGGAGGAGAGGGAACGGGCCAGTGCGAACCGGTCCGCCAGCCCCAGGGCCGAGGCCACCTCGTCACCGTCCTGCGCCCGCAGCACGTCACGGGGTTTCCTCGCCACCCGGCGGAGCTCGGTGCGCACGTCCAGCAGCAACCGGCGTGCCTCGTCGACGTCGGCGGACGGCCGGTCGACCAGCTGCGCGAGCGACAGCGCGTCCAGCATCGTGAGGTCCCGCAGTCCCCCGCGGCCGTGCTTCAGGTCGGGTTCGACGCGGTGCGCGATCTCGCCGCCGCGCGCCCAGCGCTTCTGCGACGACTCGGCCATCTCGTCCAGCCGGTTGCGGACGTTGCCGCGCCACGCCTGCTTCGCGCCTTCGGCGAGCTTCTGGGTGACCTCGGGATCACCCGCGATGTGCCGGATGTCCAGCAGCCCCAGCGCGGTTCTCAGGTCACCGGCGGCGACCCTCAAAGCTTCCCCCACGGTGCGCACCGAGTGGTCGAGCCCGATGCCGGAGTTCCACAGTGGATACCAGAGCTTCTCGGCGATCTCGTCGACGTTCTTGACGCCGTTGTGCACCAGGACCAGATCGAGGTCGGAATAGGGCACGAGCTCACGCCGCCCCAGCCCGCCGACCGCCACGAGCGCGATACCCGGTCCGGATATCCCCGCTCCCCCCGCATGTTTGGTCAGCCAGAACTCGTGCAGGTCCACGAGTGCCTCGCGCAGCGGTTCGGCGGCCAAGCGACGACGACCTGGCGCGAGCAGCCTTTCGCGTGCTCGCACCAGGTCGTCAGCCGTGACGACGGCCGTTTCGTTGTTCTCCACGGGCCGTCTCCTAGATTGTTAAAGCGCATCCGATCCACGTTCGCCCGTGCGCACGCGCACGACCGTGTCGACCGAAGTGACCCACACCTTGCCGTCACCGATCTTGCCGGTGCGGGCGGCCTCGACCACCGCTTCCAGCACCTTCTCGACGGCGGTGTCGTCGATGACGACCTCGATCTTGATCTTGGGCACGAAGTCCACCGAGTACTCCGCACCGCGGTAGACCTCGGTGTGGCCCTTCTGGCGCCCGTAGCCCTGCACTTCACTGACCGTCATGCCCAGCACCCCGAGCTGTTCGAGGGCGCCCTTCACGTCGTCCAGGGTGAACGGCTTGATGATCGCGGTGACCAGCTTCATTTCTTGTTGCTCCCCTCGAGAACCGCGGTCGCACCCGCGGCCACGCTCGGCTTGCCGGTACCACGCGCACTGGTGAGGCTGCCGTACTCGTAGGCGCGCTCAGCGTGCTCAGCCTCGTCGATGCTCGCGACCTCGGCCTCCTCCGACGCGCGGAACCCGACGGTGAACTTCACCAGGTAACCGAGCGCGAGGCTCAGCACGAACGAGTACCCGAGCACCGCGAACGCACCGACGGCCTGGCGCCAGAGCTGGTCGACGCCGCCGCCGTAGAACAGACCGTTGATCTTGGCCGGGGCCGCCTCGCTGGCGAACAGACCGATCAGGATCGTGCCGGACAGACCACCGACGAGGTGGACGCCGACGACGTCGAGCGAGTCGTCGAAGCCGAAGCGGTACTTGAGCGACACGGCCAGGGCGCAGAGGACACCGGTGATCGCGCCGATCGCGATGGCGCCGACCGGGGTGACCGCGGAACAGGCGGGCGTGATGGCGACCAGACCGGCGATGACACCCGACGCGGCACCGAGCGTGGTGGCCTTGCCGTCGCGGATGCGCTCGGTCAGCAGCCAGCCGAGCATCGCGGCACAGGTGGCGACGAGGGTGTTGATGAAGGTGACACCGGCGGTGCCGTTCGCACCCAGGGCCGAACCGGCGTTGAACCCGAACCAGCCGAACCACAGCAGACCGGCGCCGAGCACGACCAGCGGCAGGCTGTGCGGCTTCATCGGCTCCTTGGGCCAGCCGACGCGCTTGCCGAGCACGATCGCGAGCGCCAGACCCGCGGCACCGGCGTTGATGTGCACCGCCGTACCACCGGCGAAGTCGATCGCGAGGAGCTTGTTGGCGATCCAGCCGCCGGGGTCCACGACGTTGCCGGCCTCGTCCTTGCCGTCGAAGTCGAACACCCAGTGCGCGACCGGGAAGTAGACGATCGTGGCCCACAGGCCCGCGAACAGCAGCCACGGGCCGAAGCGGGCGCGGTCGGCGATCGCACCGGAGATCAGCGCGACCGTGATGATCGCGAACATCGCCTGGAACGCGACGAACACGGTGCTCGGGAGCTTGCCGACCAGCGAGTCGGCGGCCAGCAGCCCGTCGAGGCCGAAGAACTCGAACGGCTTGCCCAGCAGGCCTCCGCCGACGTCCGCTCCGAATGCCGTCGAGTAGCCGAACAGCACCCACAGGACACCGACCACGGCCATGGCGCCCAGGCTCATCATCATCATGTTGAGCACGCTCTTCGAACGGACCATGCCTCCGTAGAAGAAGGCAAGGCCCGGCGTCATCAGCAGCACCAATGCGGCGCTGGTGAGCACCCAGGCGGTGTCCCCTGTATCCACTTCGACCTCCACTGCACGTCGGTTGCAGGGAGCATCGAGATGTCCTGTTTCACGCACTTACGTGGAACGTTTCGCGGAGGTGAACTGTGGGGCCGACGTTGTTACGTCCGCGTTTCGCGCCGTTCACGGCCTCGATTCGGCCACCTCACCGCGGCGAAACGGTCACGAGACGTAGCGCGGGGTTCCTGCTTTCCGGGGACGCGGGACGCCTCGGCCGAGGTCTTCGTGACACCGTGATGCCCCCGGCGCGAACACCGGGGGCATCACTGCTGACGAACGTCAGCGAACCGAGAACGGGCCCACCGGGATCCGCGGCTTCGCGGACATGATGGACGCCTCAGCCGGCGGCTCGACAGCGGCGCACGAGGTGCCGTTGCGCGGCAGCTTCAGCGAGACCAGGTACTCGTTGTTGATCTTCAGCGTGCACTCGCTGCGGTCGTAGACGCCGTGGCCCCAGCCTTCGTAGGTCATGAAGACGGTGGTGTCACGGGACTGGCGGTGTGCGTTGACCGCCCACTCGTACGCCGTCGCCGGGTCGTGCTTGGCGTTGGTGAGCAGGATCTTCGGCGCGTTCTTGATCTTCAGCGTGCGCTGCGGGTTCGTGGCCTTCGGGAACCCGGCGCAGCCCATCATCGCGCCGTGGCCGAGCGAGGAGCCGCGCGTGTTCGGCGCGATGCGGTACTCCGACTTCACCAGCGACTGGTACTCGCCCCACGAGCTGACGCGGAGGTTGTAGTCGTTGCAGAAGATGCCCGGGAACGGGTTCGGGAACGTCTCCTCGGCCGCGAAGGCCGAGAAGGCCGCCTTCGGCGCCTGAGTGCCGTCGATGATCTGCTTGATCTGGTCGGCGAACGACTTCCAGCTGGGGCCGTAGGCCATGCTGACCACGCCACCACCGAGGTCCTCCGGCGTCAGCTTGGCGGCCGGGTCCCACGGTGCGGGCACCTCACCGCGCTCCGCCTTCGCCAGCAGGTCCTTCCAGATCTTGCGGAGGTCCTGGCCGTGGAACGGCGACGACGCCGAGCGGTCGTTCCACTTGACCCACTCGTTGAACGAGTCCTCGGCGGTGCGCGCCTCGGAGTCGAGGAACTGCTTCGTGCCGAGGCTGTGGTCCATGTTGGAGTCGATGATCATGGCGCGGATGTTCTTGCCGAACTTCTCCGCGTAGTGCTGGCCCATGATCGTGCCGTACGAGATGCCGTAGTAGTTGATCTTCTTCTCCCCCAGCGCACGCCGGATGGAGTCGATGTCCTGCGCCACCTCGGCGGTGGAGGCGTTGTCGAAGATGGCGCCGGACTGCTTGCGGCAGTCCTCGCGCAGCGCCTTGTTGTAGGTGACCAGGGCGTCGAACTCGGCCCTGGTCTTGGGGTGGACCGACGGCTGCTTCTGCAGCATCTCCGCCGAGCACTTGATCGGCGCGCTGCGCGCGACGCCACGCGGGTCGAACCCGATGACGTCGAACTTGTCGACGATCTCCTTGCTGAAGTAGCGGTCGGCGCCGAACGAGAAGTCGACACCCGACCCACCCGGCCCGCCGGGGTTGATCACCATCGCGCCGATGCGCTGGGACGGGTCGTTCGCCTTGCGGCGCGACACGGCCAGCTGGAACTTCTCACCGTTCGGCTTGGCGTAGTCGATCGGCAGTTCGAGGAAGCCGCACTCGACCGTCGGCATCTCCTCGCACGGCTTCCAGTCGACCGCGCCGACGTTGAACTCCGGCTGCCCTTCCGGAGCCGCGGTCGCGACCTGACTCGCACCTAGTACCAATGCAGAACTCGCGATCGCGGCGCCGAAGACGCGCACCATCGGTTGCATGGAATTCCTCCCTAGATCCCCGATCTTGCGAGAGGAACGCTTCCACCGATCGTGTGACGCAGACAACCAACCTAGGTAGGGATGAGAATCAGACCGTGGTCGTACAACCACCGTCAGTTAGTCGTTTTGGCCCACATCGTCTGAAGGTGTGATACGCCGTCGCTCGTAAGGGTGCCGAAGACTCGAAGGCGTGCCATTCCGCCGTCCGGATAGATGTCGAGGCGGACGGCCGTAGCCTCGGTCGCGTCCACGACGAACCGGTGCCGCGTGTCGGGCTGCAGCCGGGTGCGCGGCAGCAGGTCGAACCAGGCGTCGGGGTCGCTGCGCTCGTCGCAGCCGCGCACGGACGCCCAGCCGGGCGCGTTGCCCTTGAAGTGGCTTGTGTCGAGCTCCACGAGCTGCACGACACCGGGAGCGGCGAGCCGGAGCGACACCCAGTCGTTGCCGTCGTCACGGCGGCGCGCGGTCTCCCAGCCCTCGCCCATGACCGTGGCCTGACCAGGGGCGATGAGGTTGTTCGGCGAGCTGTAGAACATGTTGCTGCAGCCGGTGACGACGGCGCCGTTCTCCAGCGCGGCGAGGTCGATGCCACCCACGAGCAGACGCGGGTCGGCGAGCGGTTCGCCGTGCACGCGCAAGCGAGCCACACCGCCGTCCGGGTCGATGGTCAGCCGTACGTGCGTGACGCGGCGTCCTTCGGTGACGTCGAAGAAGTGCTTCTCGTCGCCCTTCAGCGCGCTGCGTTCGACGAGCGGGAACCACTCGGTGATCTCGTCGGCGGACGGGTAGCCGTCGACCTGCGCACCCTCGACCCAGCAGAACGGCGGGTAGTTGCCCTTGAAGAACGCCGTGTCGACGACGACCCCGCGCACGACACCGGGCATGCCGAGCCTGACCACCGCCTGGTCCACGCCGGCCTCACGGCGGCGGCGGGTCTCCCAGCCGTCGTACACCTGGCCTTTGTGACCGAAGGTGTAGGTCTGGTAGACCGGCTCGGCGGGCTTGATCAGGTTCTCCCGCTCGGCGAACAGCTCGTCGTTCGCCCACACCACACCACCACCGACCGCGCGCGAGGCGAGATCGGGCAGCCGGGTCCACTCGGTCATGCTTCTCCTCTGCGTAGCAACTTGCCCTGTGCCTGGCCGATCTCCTTGCCGCGCAACCAGGTCTGGCGAACGACCCCGTGCAGCTCGCGGCCGTGGTACGGCGTCACCGGGTTGCGGTGGTGCAGCTTGTCCCTGTCCACCACGAACGTCTCGTCCGGCGCGAACACCACGAGGTCCGCGTCCTTGCCCGCCTCGATGGCGCCCTTGGTCTCCAGCCCGACCTGACGCGCCGGGTGCGTCGCCATCCAGCGGACGACGTCGGTGAGGTGGAAGCCGCGCTCCCGTGCGCCCGTCCACACCGCCGGCAACCCGAGCTGCAGCGACGCGATGCCGCCCCACGCCGTCGCGAAGTCGCCTTCCTTCAGCTCCACCGTGCTCGGCGAGTGGTCGCTGACGACCAGGTCGATCACGCCGTCGCGCAGGCCCTGCCACAGCGCCTCGCGGTTCTCCGCCTCGCGGATCGGCGGGCAGCACTTGAACTCCGTCTGCCCGTCGTGGATCTCCTCGGCGGTGAAGGTCAGGTAGTGCGGGCAGGTCTCGGCGGTGATCCGCAGGCTCTCCCGTTTGGCGGCCCCCAGGATCGAGAGCGCGTCCGACGACGAGAGGTGCAGGACGTGCGTGCGCGCGCCGGTCCTGCGGGTCAACGCCACGACGTCGCTGATCGCCTTGTTCTCGGCCTCGCGGGGCCGGGACGCCAGGAAGCCCGCGTAGTCCGGTTCGGACTCACGAACCGTGTGCGCGTCTTCGGCGTGCACGATCGTCAACGCGTCGAGCGTGGCCAGCTGCCTGAGCGCCACTTCGAGTTCGCCGGTCGTGACGGCCGGGAACTCGTCCACGCCCGAGTGCAGCAGGAAGCACTTGAAGCCGAAGACACCTGCCTCGTGCAACGGCTTCAGGTCCGCGAGGTTGCCGGGGACGATGCCGCCCCAGAACCCGACGTCGACCGAGACGTTCGCCGCGGCCTTGCGCTTGATCTCCAGCGCCGCCACCTCGACCGTCGGCGGGATGCTGTTGAGCGGCATGTCGATGATCGTCGTGACGCCTCCGGCGGCGGCGGCCCTCGTGGCTGTCTCGAAGCCCTCCCACTCGCTGCGGCCGGGGTCGTTGACGTGCACGTGGGTGTCGACCAGCCCCGGCAGCAGCACCTCGTCGTCCGCGAGGTGCACGACGTTGGGCGAGTCGATCCGGGGCTCGACCGCGACGATCCGGCCGTCGGCGACACCCACGTCACACGCGATCTCGCCCTGCGGGGTCACGACCCTGCGGGCGCGGAAGACCAGGTCCATGGCACTCACTCTGACACCCAGTCGCGGGCGATGCGACCGCCGAGAACGCCCAGCAGCGAATCGGCCGAGGCCATGCACCGCGTGACGTCCGGTTCGACGTCCAGCAGCGCGTAGGCGGCCTTCAGCCCCAGGTCGCCGGGCTCGACCGAGCACTGGCCGGCCACCGCGACCACCGGTACGTCACCCGAGGCCCTGACCACGCCGTACGGCGCCTTGCCGTGCCGGGTCTGCTCGTCGAGCGACCCCTCGCCCGTGATCACCAGCGACGCGCCGGCGACGGCCTCGGCGAACCCGGCCAGTTCCAGCACGACCTCGATGCCCGGCCGGAACCGCGCGCCCAGCACCGCGAGAGCGGCGAACCCGATCCCGCCCGCCGCGCCCGCGCCGGGCTGTGAGGCATGCTCCGGTCCGACGCGCCGGGCGAACTCGGCGAGCCGCGCTTCGAGGATCTCCACCTGCTCGGGCGAGGCTCCCTTCTGCGGCCCGTAGACCGCCGCCGCGCCGGAAGGACCGAGCAGCGGGTTGTCCACGTCCGAGGCCAGCACGAGGTCGACGCCCTCGAACGACGCCTTGCCCAGCGCCTCCAGCATGCCCGCGCCGCCGTCCGTGCACGCGCTGCCGCCCAGCCCGAGCACGATCGTGGTGCAGCCGACGTCGAGGGCGGCTTTCAGCAGCTCACCGACGCCGTGGCTGGTGGCGTCGAGCGGCGCGGGCCGCTCCAGCAACGTCAGTCCCGCCGCCGAGGCCACCTCGACCACGGCGGTCGTGCCCCTGACCGCGAACGACGCGGGCACCGGCTTGCCCACCGGCCCGGTGACCCAGCGCCCGACCTTCACGAACCCGGCGGCGACGGCGGCGTCGACGGTGCCGTCGCCGCCGTCGGCCACCGGGAGGAGGCGCACGTCCACGTCCGGGGCCGCCTCCCGCAGGCCGCGCGCGACGGCGGCGGCGACCTGCGGGGCGGTGAGCGATCCCTTGAACTTGTCCGGCGCGACGATCACCCTTGTCACGGCAGCGGCTCGAATTCCCTCATCGCGGCGATCGACGTGCCGTTCGCGGTGTTGCCCTCGCGCTCGATCATGATCTCCACGAGCACCGGCCGCGACGTCCTGTCGGCCTCCTTGCGCGCCCACTCCAGCGAGGCTCGGATCTCGCTCGGATCGGCGACCCGGATGCCGGAGCAGCCGTAGGCCTCCATGATCTTCACGTTGTCCGAGCCGCTCGTGTCGTAGTGGATGTCGACCTCGTACTTCATGTCGTAGCCACCGTGGTCCTCGGCCATCCGGATCAGGCCGAGGTACTCGTTGTTCAGCATGATCAGCACGAACGGGACGTCGTACTGGGCGCCGACGGCGAGTTCCTCCACCAGGAACTGGAACGAGTAGTCGCCGACGATGCCCACGACCTCGGCGTCAGGCCTGGCCTTCTTCACGCCGATCGCCGCCGGGATCTCCCAGCCGAGCGGGCCTGCCTGGCCGCAGACCTGGTAGTGCCGCGGCTTGTGCGCCTTCTGGTGCTGCCCGGACCAGATCTGGTAGAGCCCGATGGCCGTGACGAAGTAGGTGTCCGGGCCGTAGAACTCGTTGATCTCCTTGAAGACCCGCGGTGCCTTGACCGGCACGGTGTCGAAGTCCTCGCGCCGCAGCAGCGTCCGCTTGAGCTCCTGGCACCGCTCGACCCAGGCACCGGACTCGCGAGGCCCGCGCGCACGTGCCTTTTCGAGCAGTGCCTGCAGGAACACCTTGGTGTCCGCGACGATCCCGAGGTCGGGTCCGAACACCTTGCCGATCTGCGTCGGCTCGACGTCGACGTGGATGAACTTGCGGTCGCCGCGGTACGTCGCGAGGTCGCCGGTGTGCCGGTCGCCGAACCGCGCGCCCAGTGCCAGCACCAGGTCCGACTCCAGGAACGACGCGTTGCCGTAGCGCTGGGAGGTCTGGATGCCGGTCATGCCCGCGTAGAGCGGGTGGTCCTCGTCGACGGCGCCCTTGCCCATCAGCGTGGCCTGAACCGGGATCTGCAGGAGCTCAGCCAGGTCCAGCAGCTCGGCGGACGCCTCGCCCAGGATGACACCGCCACCGGCGAGCAGCAGCGGGCGTTCGGCGGCCAGCAGCATCTCCAGCGCGCGCTCGACCCGTGCGTCGGACGGCACGCTTTTGGGGACGGGCAACGGTTCGTCGATCGTGGAGTCCCACTCGATCTCCTGCTTCTGCACGTCGATCGGCAGGTCGATGAGGACCGGGCCGGGACGGCCGGAGCGGGCGATCCGGAACGCCTCGCGGAAGATCCACGGCATCTGCGCGGCTTCCTTGACCTGCACCGCCCACTTCGTGACGGGAGCGGCGATCGAGACGATGTCGACGGCCTGGAACGCCTCCTGGTGCAGCTTCGACACCGCGGCCTGGCCGGTGATGCACAGGATCGGCACGGAGTCGGCCTGCGCGGTGTAGAGCCCGGTGATCATGTTCGTGCCGGCGGGGCCCGAGGTGCCGATCGCGACACCGACGTTGCCGGTCGTGCGCGACCAGCCGTCGGCCATGTGGGTCGCGCCCTCCTCGTGCCGGACGATGAGGTGCTCGATCGAGCCGTCCTGCTCCATCGCCTTGTACAGCGGGAGGATCGCGGCGCCGGGGCAGCCGAACACGGTGTCGATGCCCTCGGACTTCAGGACCTCGACGACCGCCTGCATGACTGGGATCTTCGGCATGTTCTACGACCTTCCCGCGAAGTTCTCGATGACCTTGAGCAGCGCGGAGTGGTCGAGCGACCCGTAACCCTGCGCGCGTGCCGCCGCGACGAGAGCGGCGATCTGGTTGGTGACCGGCAGCGCGACGTCGGCGGCGCGTGCCGCGTCCAGTGCGATGCCCATGTCCTTGTGGTGCAGGTCGATCCGGAAGCCGGGCTGGAACTCCCGCGCGATCATGGACTCGCGCTTCAGGTCCAGGATCCGGTTCGCCGCGAGACCGCCCGCGAGCACGTCCAGGCCCGCCTTCGGGTCGACGCCGGACGCCTCCAGCAACACGATCGACTCCGCCACGAGGGCGTAGATGCCGCCCACCATGAGCTGGTTCGCGGCCTTCACGACCTGACCCGCGCCGTGCGGTCCGACGTGGACGATCGTCTTGCCGACGACCTCCAGGAACGGCCTGGCGGCGGCGAAGTCGGCCTCGGTGCCGCCGACCATGATGCTCAAAGATGCCTGCACCGCACCGGTCTGACCGCCGCTGACCGGCGCGTCGAGCACCCGGACGTGCGACAGCTTCTTCGCGATCTCGATCGACGTGGACGGCCGGATCGTGCTCATGTCGACCAGCAGCGTGCCGTCGTCGAACTCGACCTCGTCGATCACGGCCTCGACCTGCGGGTGGTTCGGCAACATCGTGATGACGACCTCGGCGCCGCTCACGGCGTCCTGCGCGCTCGAAGCGGCCTTGCCCCCGTCGGCGACGAGCTTGTCGAGCGACGCCGGGCTGAGGTCGAAGCCCGTCACGTCGTGCCCGGCGGCTACGAGGTGGGCCGCCATCGGGCTGCCCATGATGCCGAGTCCGATGAATCCGATCCTGGTCATGCGTTGTTCCTCCAGTCGAAGGAGCCGGTGACGGGCTTGTACTCGGCGCCGACGAAGCCCGTGTAGCCGTTGGCGCGGAGCTTCGCGAGATGCCCGAAGAGGTCGAGTTCGCCGGTGCCGGGCTCACCGCGTCCGGGAGCGTCGGCGATCTGCACGTGACCGATGCGGTCGACGTGGTCGGCGAGGAGGTCGAGGTCGTCACCGTTCGTGGCGAGGTGGTAGAGGTCCGCGAGCAGCTTCACGTTGCCGCGGTCGATCTCGTCGATGAGCTCGAACGCCTGGTGGGCGGTCTTGATCGGGTACTTCGGCGCGCCGCTCAGCGGTTCGATCACGAGCTGGACGCCTGCCTGCGCCGCGACGTCGGCGGCGAAGCGGTAGTTGGAGACGGTCTGCGCGGTGGTCTCGAAGTTGCCGTGCAGCGCGTTGAGCGTGGGGCAGCCGAGGCGGTCCGCGATGGCCGTGGTGATCTCGACGTTCGCGCGGAACTCCGCCTCGCGGCCGGGCCAGCTCGCGAGGCCGCGGTCTCCCGCCGGCATGTCGCCCGCGTAGAGGTTGAGGCCCACGAGGCGCACACCCGCGTCGACGACGGCGCCTTCGAACGCCTCGATCTCCCGCGTCTCGGGTACGGCGTCCGCGAACGGCCACCAGATCTCGACCGCGTCGAACCCGGCGGCTCGCGCGGCGGCCGGGCGTTCCAGCAACGGCAGTTCCGTGAAGAGCATGGACAGGTTTGCGTCGAACATCGGATGCGTTCCTTCCCACCCAGAGAATATTTCACTCTGCGGAAGTTGGATTTCGTACTACGGAGACACTAGACATCCCGCTCGACCCAGGTCAAGAATGTGGAAGTTAGATTCCGCGATACAGAAACTTGGAGAGCCGTGGAGAGCTTCAACAGCGCCCCGGAGGCCGAACTGCGTCCTCTGCTCACCGAGTGCCTCGCGGTACCCCGCTGGGTCGACGCAGTGGTGGCGGGCAGGCCCTACGCGTCGATGGATGCACTCCTCGCGGCTTCTTCGGTTGCCGCACAAGGACTTTCCGACGAGGAAGTGCTCGGCGCCATCGCCGGGCACCCGCGCATCGGCGAACGGCAGAAGACAGGTGGGGTGTCGGCGAAGTGGTCGCGGTCCGAACAGTCCGGTGTGGACGCCTCCCAGGCTGATCGCCTGGCGGCCGCCAACGCCGCGTACGAGGATCGGTTCGGGCACATCTACCTGGTGTGCGCGACCGGCCTGAGCGGTGCGGAGATGCTCGGCAACCTGTCCTCGCGGATGGACAACCCGCCGGACGTCGAGCTCCGCGTCGTCAACGACGAACTCGCGAAGATCGCCGCGTTGCGGCTGCAGAAGCTGATCGGGAGCTGAACATGGCCATCGTCCTGGGCCCCAACCAGTACGGGAAGGCGGAGAACCGCCTCGTCACGGTGTCGCGCAACGGTTCCGTGCACACCGTCAAAGACCTGACCGTCAGCACCTCGCTGCGCGGAGACCTCGCGGACACGCACCTCACCGGCGACAACGCCAAGGTGCTCGCGACCGACACGCAGAAGAACACCGTCTACGCCTTCGCGAAGCAGGCGCCGGTCGGTGAGATCGAGGACTTCGCGCTGCGGTTGGGCCGGCACTTCGTCGGCTCGCAGGAACCGATCACCGGTGCCCGCATCCTGATCGACGAGCACTCCTGGGACCGCATCGACGGCCACGACCACGCGTTCGTCCAGGGCTCGAACGAGAAGCGCACCACCGCGGTGACGATCGACGGCTCCGACGCGTGGGTCGTGTCGGGCGTGCGCGACATGGTGGTGCTGAAGTCGACCGGATCGGAGTTCCACGGCTATCCGAAGGACCCGTACACGACTTTGAAGGAGACCAACGACCGCATCCTGGCGACGTCGGTGACGGCCCGGTGGCGCTACGTCGGCACCGACGCCGACTGGGCGAAGTCGTTCGCCGAGATCCGGTCGATCATGCTGAAGACCTTCGCGGACAAGCATTCCCTGTCGTTGCAGCAGACTCTGTACGCGATGGGAGAGGCCGTGCTGAACGCCCGCCCGGAGGTAGCCGAGGTACGGCTCTCCATGCCGAACAAGCACCACTTCCTGGTGGACCTGAGCGCGTTCGGCCTGGAGAACGACAACGAGGTCTTCTACGCCGCGGACCGCCCGTACGGGCTCATCGAGGGCTCGATCCTGCGGGACGACGCCCCCGAGGCTGGTCTTGCCTGGAGTACTTTGCCAGCCTTCTGAACACCACCGGGTTGAGCAGGCTCGCCGGCGAGGCGACCATGTGCACGACCCGGACGAAGCGGCTGAACAGGTCGGGGTCGTGCACGATCCCGGCCTGCCACTTCTTGAGGTACCAGCCGAGCAGGCCGGCGCGCCTCGGCCCGAGCCAGCTGCGGTCGGCGTTGCTGGACATCGCCCACGACCCCTTCGAGGTCTTCGCGATCTTCCGCTGGAACGCCCGGCACCCCTTGGCGCTGAAGTCCCGGTGCCGCCGGAACAGCAGCGCCTCCATCGCCGCCACGGTGATCCCCTGCCCGTACACGGGGTTGAACGCGCACACCGCGTCTCCCACCGCCACCAGCCCGCCCGGCCAGTTCGCCACGTCCTCGAAGGCGTTGCGGCGGCTGGCGGTACGGGCGAACAGGTAGACGGGCGTGAGCGGTTCGGCGTCGGCGAGCATCTCCGAGATCGGCACCCGCAACGAGTCCAGGAACCCCTGGTAGCCGTCGAGGTCACGCGGCGGGTGGTCACCGATCGCACCCTGTGCGGTGACCATGAGCCGGTCGCCCTCGACGCGCATCGCAGCGACGCCCCGCGGGAGGTCGGGCGCGGACAGGCTTTCCGCGTACACCACCGGGAAGTCCTCCGGCGCGGTGTAGATCCGGGTCGCGTACCCCGTGCCGGAGTCGACCACCTCGGGTTCCGGCGTGGTGATCCCCGCGGCGGCGAGCCACACCGGCAGCTTCGACGACCGGCCGGTCGCGTCCACGACCAGATCGGCGTCGACCCTGCCGTCGCGGGTGAGCACGCCGTCGACGACGCCGTCGCGGAACGACAGGCCGGTGACGTGCACGCCGTCCACGATCTCGGCGGTGACGCGTCGCCGGATGCAGGTCTCCAGCAGCGGGCGGCTCAACGACAGCAGCGGCAGGCCCAGCGGTGTCTTGGCGAGCCAGCCGAGCGGGTTGAGGATCCGCATGTCCCCCGCGTCGGCGAGCACCGCGCCCTCCGCCACGAGCTCGTCGCGCAGCCCGGGGAACAGTTCCTCCAGGAGTTCGCCGCCCCGCACCAGCAGCCCGTGCGTGTGCCTGCCCTGCGGCACTCCGGCCCGGTACTCGGGCTCCTCCGACAGCTCGTCGCGCTCCAGGACCACCACCTCGTCGCACGTCTCGGTCAGCACCCGAGCGGCGAGCAAGCCGGCGATTCCCCCACCCATCACCACGGCCTTCATGCGGCCATTCAACCAGCGACCGGCTGAGGGTCAGCGGTTCTCGCTCGTGCGCAACGACATCTGCTGATCACGCCACGAGTGGAACAGGTCGGCCTCGCAGTACCAGTCGACGCCGGTCGGCCGTTCGCCGGAGACCATGAACTCGATCAGCAGCCGCCGGAACACGTCGAGCGGAACACCGACACCGGGAGGGAAGTCCGTGTACTTCTCGTTGACGTACGGCGCTTCCGGCGACCCTTTCGGCCAGCCCATGAAGGTGTTGTCGACGTAGTACATGTAGCCCCACCCACCGCGCACGGCGAGCACGACGTTGTGGTCCGGTTCGCCGTCCGCGGTGAGGTCGCGGCCGAAGTGGTCGAGCGACCCGTCGTTGCACTCGGGCCTGTCGAGCAGCCTGATCAGCGTGTCCACATCCGCCTCGCACGCGACGACCTGGTACTTGTGTTCGGCCGTCTCGAGGTCGGGGAGGCCGGTCCAGAGGCCCGCACGCATGCTCATGCGAGCCACCCTGCACCCATTACCCGCACTATTCGACACCCATTGACAGAACCACACGAACGGGTGAGAGCCCGGTCAGCTCGAACGGGTGGCGAGCCCTCGCAGCGCCGACTCGTCCAGACCCGTCGCGGCCTGCACCTCGACCGGATCGAGCGCACCGCAGTCCACCGCCCGGAGGAAGAACGACGACAGCGCCTGAGCGGTCGCCGGCTCGTCCAGAACGCCTCCCGAGACGTTCTGCACGTACGCCTTCAGCCGTGCCGCGTCCGCCTCCAGACCCTCCCGGTAGAAGGCGTAGACGGCCGCGTAGCGCGTCACCAGCTGGGCGGGGTGCAGGTCCCAGCCCTGGTAGAAACCGTGCTCCAGCGACCGGCGCGTCAGCCGGTAGTGCGTGTCCCAGCCGTGCTTCTTCTGGTCACCGACGGGGAGCACGTTGGTGGAGCCGTCCGACAGCCGGACACCGGTGCCGGCGGCGGAAACCTGCATCACGTGCCGGGCGAAGTCGCACGCGCCGTGGGCCAGGTGCTGCTGCGCCGCGGACAGCCCGCAGCCCGCCGTGTAGTCGTAGGTGCCGAAGTGCAGACCCGTCACCCGGCCACGACCGGCCGCGATGAACCGCGGGATCGCGAGACGACCCTCACCGTCCACGATGGACTGGGTGGTCTCGACCTGGATCTCGAACTTCAGGTCCTCGCCGAAGAGGTCGAGCACCTCGCCGAAGACCTCGACCTGGTCGACCGACGTCACCTTGGGAAACGTGATGACGAAGCCCGGCGGGATCTCTCCCAGTGCCGTCAGGAAGATGTCCAGGGTGCGCAGGCCGCGCTCGCGCAGTTCGGCCGTGTCGAACGACTTGATGCGCAGCCCGCACGACGGCGGCGCGGTGCCCTCGGCGACCCAGCGCGACAGCAGGATCGCCGTGCTCTCGGCGTCCATGTCCTCGACGTCGTCCTCGGGAGCGCCGTAGCCGTCCTCGAAGTCGATCCGCAGGTCCTCGATCGGCTCACGCCGGAGCTTGGCCTCGACGCGTTCCAGCACGCCCTCGGGCAGGTCCGGGAGCAGTTCCGGTTCGATCGACTCCAGCGCCTCGCGGCCCCAGTCGGCGACCGTGGTCCCGATGATGCGGCCGGCGGGCACGTAGCACGTGTGCACGGGCTGACGCCCCACCGGCCAGCTGCGTTCCACAGTGGACAGCCGGGCGGTCACCCGCGCGACGTCCTCGGGAGACAGCGATGTCTCGTACATCAGATGCGCTCGTACGCCGGCAGCGTCAGGAAGTCGACGAAGTCCTCGGACAACGCGACCTGCTCGAACAGCTCGACGGCCGCCGCCACGTGCGGCCCCTCGAGCTCGCCGCCCACTCGCGCCAGCACTTCGCGCACGGCGTCGGCGGTGACCTCCGTGCCGTCGTCGAGCAAGACCTTGTTGTTGACCCACTGCCAGATCTGCGACCTGCTGATCTCCGCGGTGGCCGCGTCCTCCATGAGGTTGTGGATCGCCGCCGCGCCGTTGCCGCCCAGCCAGGACGCGATGTACCGCACGCCGACGTCGACGGCGGCCTCAAGTCCCGCACGCGTCGCCGAACCACCCGCCGACTTGAAGTCGAGCAGCTGCTCCGCCGTGACGCTGACCTCCGGACGCTGCTTGTCGATCTGGTTCGGCCGGTCGCCCAGCACCCCGTCGAAGATCTCGCGGCAAATCGGCACGAGGTCAGGATGCGCCACCCACGACCCGTCGAAACCATCGTTCGCCTCGCGCGTCTTGTCCTCGCGAACCTTGCGCAGCGCGTTCTCGGTGACCTCGGGATCACGCCGGTTGGGGATGAACGCGGCCATGCCACCCATGGCGAACGCCCCGCGCTTGTGACAGGTCTTCACCAGAAGCTCGGTGTACGCGCGCATGAACGGCGCCGTCATCGTGACGCTGTTGCGGTCCGGCAGCACGTAGTCCGCACCCGCGTCACGGAAGTACTTGATGACGCTGAAGAGGTAATCCCACCGACCGGCGTTAAGGCCCGACGCGTGGTCCCGCAGTTCGTAGAGGATCTCCTCCATCTGGAACGCGGCGGGAATCGTCTCGATGAGCACCGTTGCCCTGATGGTGCCGTGCGGCACGCCCTTGAGCTTCTGCGCCGTCGTGAAGACGTCGTTCCACAGCCGCGCTTCGAGGTGCGACTCCATCTTCGGCAGGTAGTAGTACGGCTTGCCGAGCTCGGCGTTGTGGAAGAAGTGCAGCCCGAAGTCCACGAGCGCGCCAACGGCGTTCTTCCCGCCGAACTGCAGGTTCCGCTCGTCGAGGTGCCACCCGCGAGGCCGCACGACGATCGTCGGGTAAGGCCCGCCCTTGAGCTTGTACTCCTTGCCCTCCGGCGAGGTGAACTCGATCGTCTCCCGCGCCGCCTCGTACAGGTTCACCTGCCCCTGCACGACGTTGTCCCAATGAGGCGTGTTCGCGTCCTCCAGGTCCGCGAGCCACACCTTGGCACCGGAGTTGAGCGCGTTGATCGTCATCTTGCGCTCGGTGGGCCCGGTGATCTCGACGCGCCGATCGCGCAGCGCCTCGGGCGCCTCAGCGACCTTCCACTCACCGTCACGCACGTCCTGCGTCTCGGGAAGGAACCCGAGGGGCCGGCGCTCCTTGCGAAGGGCGAGCAACTCGTCCCTGCGGGCGGCATGCGCCTCGTGCAGCTTCGCGACGAACTCAAGAGCCTCTTCGGTCAGGACCTGCACCTGGATCCACCTCTCTCGGTTTTGCTGTGTGGACTATAGTTTTTGCATTGCGGAACTGCAACGAGAGGAGCCGCACCGTGTCCACAGGTGGCGTGCAGTCCCTGCAAAGAGCCTTCGACCTGCTAGAACGGCTGGCAGACGCAGGCGGCGAAGCCTCGCTCTCGGAGCTGGCGGCAACGTCGGGCCTGCCACTCCCCACGATCCACCGCCTGATCCGCACCCTTGTCACGCTGGGCTATGTGCGGCAGAACAGCAACCGCCGCTACACCCTCGGCTCCCGCCTGATCCGCCTGGGCGAGACCGCCTCCCGCCAGTACGGCACGTGGGCGAGGCCACTGCTCTCCCAACTGGTCGACTCGGTGGAAGAAACAGCGAACCTCGCCGTCCTCGACGGCGACGAGGTCGTCTACGTGGCGCAGGTGCCGTCAAAGCACTCGATGCGCATGTTCACAGAGGTGGGCCGACGCTTGCTGCCGCACGGCACGGGCGTGGGCAAGGCGATGCTCTCGCAACTCCCCCGCGCAGACGTCCGCGCACTGCTGGACCGCACGGGCCTGCCCGCGTACACGTCGAACACGATCACAGACGCGTCCGAACTCCTCGACTCGCTGGACGAGATCGCGGAGCGCGGCTTCGCGCTGGACGAGTCCGAGCAGGAACTGGGCGTGCGGTGCATCGCAGTCCCAGTGGTAGGCGGCCCGACGCTGGCCGCGGTATCGGTGTCAGGCCCGGAGGGCAGGCTGACGAAGGAAGCCGTCTCACGAATCCTGCCGGAGGTACTGGCAGTCGCGAAGCGACTGGCAGACCAAGCCGCAACAGCCTGACAAAGCGAGCCGAAGGCGAGCAGCCCACCCAAGCGAAGTCGAAGGCGAGCCGTCTTCCCATACGGGCTGGGCGGTGGGGTCCCATCACGAGTCGCGCCATAGCACTTGCTGCATGAGAGAAGGGGTGTCAACTCGACACGCTTTTCGTCGAGTTGACACC
>NZ_JAPJDL010000028.1 GCF_026242055.1 Lentzea sp. NEAU-D7
CGCCACAGCACTTGCTGCATGAGAGAAGGGGTGTCAAGCGGACACGCTTTTCGTCCGCTTGACACCCCTTCTCTCATGTGGCCCGCTCTTGGCTCGGCTCGTGATGGGACCCCACCGCCAACGCGCCCAGCTACGCAACAGGCAGCCGCCCAACGCAACAGGCGTGCCATCAACCCACGCACGGCGCGGGCCCCCTGATCAGATTGCCGGGGGTCTGGGGGCAGCGCCCCCAGGAGAAGCACGCAACCCAAGGTCGCCGCCCGCAACCCAACGACCGCGAAAGTCGCGCCCGACCCCCAAGCACCTACCGAGAAGGATCCAGCAACAACTTCCCAGCAGTCCGACGAGACCGAAGGTCCTCGTGAGCCTGCCGAACCTCCCCAAGCCCGTACTCCCCACCAGGAACGGCCTTCAGCTGACCATCCACCACAAGCTGGAACAGCTCAGCCATGGCCCGGTGGGCCAAAGTCCCGTGCTCGGCGTCCCGAACCTTCAACGCATGGGGCAGCCACATACCCGCAACGGCCGTGGAGTGCACCAACAGCGCCCCGAGGTCAACCGGCTTCGGCCTTTCCCGCGAGGCCATGCCATAAAACGCAAGCCGCCCAAACGGCGCCAACGCGACCAACGACTGGTCAGTGACAGCTCCTCCGGTCATGTCCAGCACGACGTCAACGCGCCGCCCGCCGTTGGCTTCCTTCAACGCGGCGGTCATGTCGGCGGCGCGAGAATCAACCGCGACATCGGCCCCGAGGTCCAGCGCCAGCTTCCGCTTCTCCTCAGACGAAGCAGTGGCGATCACCCGCCCAGCACCCCACAGCTTGGCCAGCTGAACGGCGATCGTCCCTACACCACCGGCGGCGGCATGGACGACGACCGACTCACCGGGCTCCATGTGCGTGGACTTCCGCAGCAACAGCCAGGCGGTGGCACCCTGCACGATCAACGACAGCGCGGTCAGGTCGTCGACACCGTCAGGAACGTCGAACGTGGTCAGCGAAGGCGCCACGGCCTTCTCCGCGTACCCGCCGGAGTTCTTCGTGAGCGCGACGACCCGGCGCCCGTCCGAAGTGGTTCCGACGACCTCGCCGCCGGGCACCAGCGGCAGCTCCATCTTCGCCAGGTACGAGTTCTCCGCCTGGTGCGTGTCCGCGTAGTTCAGGCCGGCGCGCGAGACGTTGATCAGCACCTCGCCCTCGCCCGCGACGGGGTCGGGCAGCTCCACCTGCTGGAGCACCTCGGGCCCGCCGAACTCGGTGATCTGGATGGCACGCACGTCAGTTCTCCTCAAGCGCGATGGAAACGGGGTCCTTGCGGGCGGCCTCGATGCGCGAGCCGTCAGCGGCACGAGGTCCGGGCGGGTTGCGGAACCCGAACGGCTCCGACGAGCGGCCTGCCTGCACGAACCAGGCCTCGCCGGTCCCCGAGCCCTCCACGATGGACATGAAGGTGTCCACGACGGCCGACACGGGCAGGATCGGCATGCCGATCTCCTCCAGCGTCGAGCGCAGCGGACCGATGATGTTGGTGTCGGCGAACGCGGGGCACAGCGCGTTCACGCGCACGTCGGGATAGGCGCCACCGAGCGAGCGCACGAGACCGACGACGGCGGCCTTGTTCGCGCCGTAGACGGGATCGCCCGGCATCGGCATGAGGCCGGCCATCGAGGCCGTGGCGATGATCTGGCCGCCGCGCTTGCGCACCTCGGGCAGCGCGTAGTGCGCGCCGTAGACGACGCCGTCGAGGTTGATGGCCATCGCGCGCCGGTACACGTCGACGTCGAAGTCGTCGCCCAGCGAACACCCGGTGCCGATGCCGGCGTTCAGGAACGCGATGTCGAGCCCGCCGAACTCGCTCACGGCGAGGGCGACGGCCTCGGCGGAGTCCGAAGGCACCGTCACATCGCAGCGCACGAACACGCCGCCGATCTCATCGGCGACGGCTTTGCCCTGGTCGGCGTCCACATCCGCGACGACGACGCGTGCGCCGTGCGATGCCAGCCGCCGGGCGGACGCGGCGCCGATGCCGTTGGATCCGCCGGTGATGAGCGCGACCTTGCCGGTGAAGTCCACGGGCATCTTCCTCCTCGAATTGCCACATTCCGACCAGTCGGTATGGTCGTCCGCACAGGCCTGGACGTCAAGCGGACTGATAGGTACGTTACTAAGCGCTTGCTTAGCTCACCATCCCCTCACCGAAGGAGGACCCGTGGCCGACAGGGTTGCGATCGTCACCGGCGCGGCTCGTGGCATCGGCGCCGCGGTCGCGCAGCGCCTCGCCGCGGACGGCTTGGCCGTCGCGTTGCTCGACCTCGACGAGCAGGGCGTGCTCGACGGCGCCGACAAGATCGTCGCGAGCGGTGGGCGCGCGATCGGCCTGAAGGTCGACGTGGCGGACGAGGAGCAGGTCAACGCCGCGGTGGCGAAGGTCGCCGAGGCCCTCGGCGCCCCGACCGTGCTGATCAACAACGCCGGCGTGCTGCGCGACAACCTGCTGTTCAAGATGACCGCCGACGACTGGGACACGGTCATGAACGTCCACCTGCGCGGTGCGTTCCTGATGAGCAAGGCCGTGCAGGCCTACCAGACGAAGGAAGGCTTCGGCCGCATCGTCAACCTGAGCTCCACCTCCGCCCTCGGCAACCGCGGCCAGGCCAACTACTCCGCCGCCAAGGCCGGTCTGCAGGGCTTCACCAAGACCCTCGCGATCGAGCTCGGGAAGTTCGGCGTCACGGTCAACGCGATCGCGCCCGGTTTCATCGCCACGGAGATGACCAAGGCAACTGCCGAGCGCATGAAGATCTCGTTCGACGACTTCCTCAAGGGTGCGGCGCAGACCATCCCGGTCGCGCGCGTCGGCCAGCCGGAGGACATCGCGCACACCGCGTCGTTCCTCGTCAGTGAAGGCGCCGGTTTCGTGTCCGGCCAGGTCATCTACGTCGCCGGCGGACCGAAGGACTGAGCATGCGCGCGTTCGAGAACATCGACGAGCTGGTCGCCGCCAAGGGCGAGCACCTCGGGTTCGGCGAGTGGCACGAGGTCACGCAGGAGCAGGTCAACCTGTTCGCCGACGCGACGCTGGACCACCAGTGGATCCACATCGACGTCGAGAAGGCGAAGAAGGGCCCGTTCGGCGGACCTGTCGCGCACGGGTACCTGACGCTGTCGCTGGTGCCGTACCTGGTGCGGGACGTCTACACCGTCAAGAACATCAAGATGGGCGTGAACTACGGCAGCAACAAGGTCCGCTTCCCGCAGCCGGTGCTGGTCGGCTCCAGGGTGCGCGGCGGGGTCGAGCTGCTGGACGTCACGGACATCGCGCTGGGCAAGCAGCTCGTGACCAAGGTCGTCATCGAGATCGAGGGCAGCGACAAGCCCGCGTGCGTCGCCGAGATCGTCAGCGTGATCGTGCCGTGAGGCTGTGGATCAGCAGGTCCGCGTAGTGCTCCGCCAGCCGCCCGGCCGGGATCTCCCCGTCCGGGCGGTACCACGTGCCGAGCTGGTGCAACGAGCCGAAGAAGTAGTAGGTGGCGACGTCGGCGGGCACGTCGTCGCGGAACGTCCCGTTGCGCTGTCCCTCCTCGATCAGGCCGCGGAACTTCTCGTGGTAGCGCCGCCGCTCCGCCCGCACCTCCCGCTGCTTCTCCTCCGAGAGGTGGTTCATCGAGCGGAAGAACACCTTGGCGGCGTCGAAGTCGTCGACGCTCGTGACGATCACGTCGACAGCGGCCTCGCGCAGCCGTTCCTCGACCGGCCCGGTGCTCGACGCGATCTTCTCCAGGTGTTCGGTCTGCAAGCGCAGCAACCGCCCGTAGATCTCGTGCAGGAGGTCGTCCTTCGACCCGAAGTAGTGGTACATGGCGCCTTTGGTGACACCGGCGTGTTCCACGATCTCCTGCACGGCGACGCGCTCGTACCCCTTGTCCGCGAACAGGCGGGTGGCGGCGTCGATCAGTCTTTCAGGCACGGTCACGACCGGAGCGTACCTCCCGACCAAGGAGAAGCCAGGCAATGATCAGTCGCTGGACCGTTGTCGTCGACCGCGACGACCTCACCGAAACCGAAGTGCTGCACGACGAACTGCCCGAGTCGTCGGAGCTCTCCGACTGCGAGGTGCTGCTCCGCGTGAGCCGCGTCGGGCTGACCGCCAACAACGTCACCTACGGCGTGATCGGCGACGTCATCGGCTACTGGGACTTCTTCCCGGCCGGCGGCCCCGGCCAGGGCGTGATCCCGCTGTGGGGCTTCGCCGACGTCGTCGACTCCACAATGGACGCTCTGCCTCCCGGCACCCGCGTCTACGGCTACCTGCCGATGGCCAGCCACCTCGTCGTGCGCGCCAAGCTGACCTCGGCCGGTTTCCTGGACACCGCCGACCACCGCGCCGCACTCCCGGCCGTCTACAACAGCTACCTCGTCACCAGCCAGGACCCCGCCTACGACGAGCGGCTGGAGGACCTCCAGGTCCTGTACCGGCCGCTGTTCCTCACGTCGTTCCTGCTGGCCGACCGGCTGGCGGACAACGACTTCCACGGCGCCCGCACGGTCGTGGTCTCCTCGGCGTCCAGCAAGACCGCGTTCGGCACCGCCCACTGCCTGAAGGGCGAGGGCGTCCGGTTGGTGGGCCTGACATCGCCCCGCAACGTGGAGTTCACCCGGAGCCTGGGTCTCTACGACACCGTGCTGCCCTACGACGCTTCGGTGGACGTCGAACCTTCGGTGTACCTGGACTTCAGCGGGTCGGCCGGCGTGCGGTCGGCGCTGCACGACCGGCTCGGCGCCGACCTGGTCAAGGACATCTCGATCGGCCTCACGCACCAGGCGGCCGCACGGGACACGCGCTCCGAGTTCTTCTTCGCGCCCGACCAGCTGCGCAAGCGCACTGCCGACTGGGGATCCGTTGGCCTGGCTCAGCGCTTCGGCGAGGCCTGGCGGGGCTTCACCGCTCAGGCCGGTGACCGGGTCGCCGTCGTGCGGCACAGCGGGCCGGAGGAGCTCGTCGGCGTGTGGCAGGACGTGCTGTCGGGCAAGGCGAGCCCGGACAGCGCGGACGTGATCACCTTCTGAGCAGTCCTGCCAGCAGGCCCGCGATGTTGTACGCGTCGTCGTGGCCGCGGTGGTGCGTGCCGTCGAGCCTCTGCCCGGCGAGACGCACCGCCTCAGCCATCCCGACCTCCCGCGGCAACGCGTGCACCAGCGCGAACAACGTCTTCACGTTGAGGTGCCGTGGCCCGAACGGGTACCGGACGCCGAAGTCGGCGCACTGCCGTTCGAACATCTTCCGGTCGTAGTCGCCGTACGAGGCCCACACCCTGCGGTCCGACCGGAACTCCTTGCGCAGCAGCGCGCACGCCTCGGCGAACGAGACGCCGCCGGCGACCTGGTCGGCGGTCAGCGTCGTCAGTTCGGTGCAGAAACGGCTGACCGACGACCGGGACGGACGCACCAGCACCGACCTGCGCTCACCACAGATCCCGGACGCCACCGAGAGCGGGCAGATCCCGATCTCGATGATCTCCGAGACCTCGCCGGGAGGCGGCGTTCCCTCCCAGCAGGTCGACTCGACGTCGACCACCAGCACCTCGTCCAACGCGATCACGTGATGATCGTCCCCCGCCCGTCTACTGGAATACGACGACGGGCAGCACGACGATCTCGCCGGTCGCGGCGTTCCACGACTGGACCTTGCCCAGGCAGCGGGCGTTGAACTGGCCCGGTGGCAACGTGTCGCGCAGGCTCGCGCGGTCGCACTCCACCCGCACCCGGTGCTCGCCGACCGGCGCCAGCAGCACCGCCGGGTCGTCGCCGTCACCGACCTCGAACCTGCCGTGCAGCGACACGTAGTCGCGGATGTCGTTGAGCCGCCGCGCCCTTCCCCGCCGCCACGCCTCGTCCGCCTTGATCGTGGCGGTCGTCAGGTCGACCTCGACCACGCCGTGTCCCGCGCGCAGGCCCGCCAGGACGACGCCGATGACGTCGATCTCCGTGGCCGGTTTCTCGTAGGTGTCGGTGTTCTGCTCGACCACCGAGCCGTCGACGCCGATGCCGAACTCGCTGGGGCCGACCTGCAGCTTGCCGTTCTTGGTGACGGTGATCTGCTTGACGAACTGCCGGGTGACCGCGTCGTCGTAGCGGCCGACCTTGCAGAGGTTGATCATCCGCCGGCCGTGCACGTAGAACAGCAGTCCGGGCACCTCGGGGCCCTGGTCGCGGCGGCGCAGCCACCGCCAGGCAAGTACGACGACCACGACCAGCGCGATCAGCGTCGCCACCCACAGCAGGATCCAGCCCCACGAGACGGACCACCAGAGCCCTCTATCGACAGCCACGGATCTCCCTCACCGCCTCCAGCAACGACTTCGCGCCCGCCTCGACCAGTCGGCCGCCGCTCGCCTGCGCCACCCGGTCCAGCTCCGCCGTGGAGGCCTCGCCGAACCGGATCGGGAACACCGGCACCTCTCCCCTGCCGACCCGCAGGAACTCGTCCACCGACGGGCCCGCGTTGTTCTCGCCGTCGGTCATCAGCACCACGGCCGTCTCCCCTCTGGCCAGCTGCAACCCGCGCTCCAAGGCACTCCAGATCGCGGTGTTGTCCCGCAGGTCCTCAGACGCGACGACGGCCAGCAGCGCGTCGAGGTCCTCCCGTCCGCGCACGGTGATCGAACGCTCCTCCAGCACGGTGCCCGCGAACCGGACGATCGTCACGGTCTCGCCGACGTAGAAGCGGTCGAACCCGTTGAGCGACGCGAACGCCTCGCGCAGGCCGGCGAGCCGCTCACCTCGCATGGACGTCGAGTAGTCCAGCACGAAGACCACCTGCCGGCCGTCGCCCGCGCGGTCGTGGAACAGCAGCAACCGGTCGATCACCTCGGAGCTGTCCGGGAAGTAGAGCGCGGTGCCGAGGTCGGCCCGCAGCTTCGCGTCGCGCGTCACGGAGGGGTCGACGGGCCGGCGCCAGGTGCGGTCGGCGATCATCTGCTGCGCGACCGGCGACCTCAGCCAGTCCACGACGCGGTCGTAGGCGGCCCGGTCCGCGGGGTCGACGAGCATCAGCGGGTAGTCCGAGAGCACGATGCCGTCACGCGGGTAGACGATCTCCAGCGGTTCCGCCAGACGCCCGGAAGCGTTCAGGGACAACAACTCCGACTCGTGCGCGACCAAGCCGTCCACATCGGACCTGCGGGCGAACTCGCCTACTGGGTCGGGCACGTCGAACGCCCGTCCCGCGAGGAACCCCTGCAGGCGGTCGCAACTCACGTCCTCCGGCCGCAGCGGCGCTCCGGTGCCCGCGGCCGCCGTCGCGACGCCGATCAGCGCGGCCATGCCACCGCCGGACACGCGCGGATCGGCCATGCCGTACCGGAACTGGCCCAGCGCGGCCCGGTCGGCGACGTCCGCCCACGTCGGCCGCTCGCCCAGCACGGCACGGCTGCCGCGCTTCACCCCGAGCACCACAGGCGACGTCATGACGCTCGACGCCAGCTCGGGCTCGGCACCCCGCAACCGCAGGAACCTGGTGGTGGACAACCACGCGAGGTCGAACCCGGCGAGCGATCCGCTGGCCTCGACCGTGCCGCGGTGCTCCACCGCCAGCTCGACCCCGGTGGCCTTCCTCAGCTCCGCCAGCACCGGCCCGAGGTCGGCCAGTTCCGTGCTCGCCAGCACCTTCAGGCGGACCGGCGGGGGCGTGCTCGACGTGCACGCGGTGAGAAGGAGCAGCAGAACCGCCGCCAGCACCCTCATCTGCACTCGCCGACGACGTCGAGCATCCGCTCGAACAGCTCCGCCTTGGGCAGCTGCACCCTGCCCGCCTCACCGGCGGGCGGTTCGGGCAGCCCGCGGCCCGCGATGTAGGTGCCGAAGTCGTCGGCGGACTCCCCGTTCCAGCCCAGCGAGTGGAAACCGAGCTCGACCGCACGCCGGCGCAGGTCCGGGTCGTTCATCATCAGCTCGCCGATCCGGTCGCCCTCCGGCGTGAACGAGATCAGCTCGGGCGTGCTCTGGTGCTGCTTCGTCGGGTAGAGCAGCACGCGGTCGGAGTCGACGCTCTTCTGCCGCAGCTGGTACGCGATGTACTGGTGCTCGTAGATCACCGCGATGACGGCGTGCGTGCGGCCCTCCGGCACGAAGTACTTCGGGGCCATGTCCTCGCCGGCCTGGCCCTGCGCGTCGACGTACGGCTTGACCTCCCGCGCCAGCCTCTCCGCGGCTTCGACGGTCTGCGGCGGTTCGTCGCCGAACGCGGTGGCGAAGAAGCCGACGAGCGTCGCGCCCGAGTAGGCCTTGCAGGGATCCGGCGACTGCACGATGACCCGGTTGCCGTTGGTCAGGCCGAGCTCGTTCCACCTCTTGCCGGCGTCGGCCAGCTCCTTGAGCCTGGCCATGTCGAGGTTGTAGTAGAGCGGCTTCTCGCTCGAGTCGTGCGGCTTCGCGACCCCCGCCCGCTTCAGCGCTTCGGCGTACTCGCGGAACGTGGCGAGCACGACCGGGGTGAAGAACGGCCGGTACGGCACGACGTGCTTGCCCGCGCGGCGCGTCTTCACGTGTTCGTTCGCCACGTGCCCCGACGGGAACACGAAGTGGTACGAGTCGAGGTCGGGTTTGTCCGCCAGGTCGCGCGACCCGATCGGCGTCACGTGCACCTGGTACCCGCGCGCCATCAGGATGCGCTTGACCTGCTCGTCCTGGAAGAAGTCGCGCTTGGAGGCGAACAGCGCCCGCACCACCGTGACAGAACGGAACGGGCCGGTGATGTGCCCCGAGACGAGCAACACCACCAGCCCGGTCACGAACACCGCCAGCGGCGGGACGAACCACAGCAGGAACCGTCTTCGCGGGTCGACGACCTTGAACTCGGGCTCCCGCACGGCTCCCCCTGGAGTCAGACGATCACTGCACCACCGTCGACGACGAGCGTCTCGCCAGTAACGTAACCGCCCGCGGGCGAGGCCAGGAAGACAACGGCGGAAGCGAGCTCCTCCGGATCACCGATTCGCCCGGATGGCAGCGTCGCCTGGATCTTCTCCAGGTACCCCGGCGGGTACTGGTCGGTCATCTCGGAGGCGAAGAAACCGGGGCAGATCGCGTTGACCCGGATGCCCTTGCGCCCGGTCCACTGCTGCGCCAGGTCGCGGGTCAGGCCGAGCAGGCCCGCCTTCGACGCGGAGTACGCGGCCTGCGGAATACCGCCGGTCACGAGGCCGAGCACGCTCGAGATGTTGATGATCGAGCCACCGGACTTCATGACGGAGGCGGCGGCCTGGGCCATCCAGTAGGCGCCGTTGAGGTTCACGTCCATGACGCCGAGGAACTCCTCCGGCGTCTCCCGCGAGGCCGGCACCGCCGACGCGACACCGGCGTTGTTCACGAGCACCGCCACCGTGCCGAACTCCGCCGCCGCACGAGCGACCTCACGGCAGTCCTCGGGCTTGGACACGTCGGCCTGCACGACCAGGGCGCGCCGACCTGCGGCCTCGACCAGAGCGGCCGTGTCCTTCAGCTTGTCCGCGCGGCGGGCCGCGAGCACGACGTCCGCACCGGCCTCGGCCAGACCCTTCGCGAACGCGACACCGAGGCCGGAGGACGCGCCCGTGACGATCGCGACCTTGCCGTCCAGGCGGAACTTGTCCAGGATTCCCACTACGAAAGCCTTTCCAGGATGATCGCCATGCCCTGACCGCCGCCGACGCACATCGTCTCGAGGCCGAACTGGGCGTCGCGGGCCTGCATTCCGTTGATCAGCGTCGTCATGATCCGCGCGCCGGTCGAGCCGAACGGGTGGCCCAGCGCGATCGCGCCGCCGTGCACGTTCAGCCTGTCGATGTCGATGCCCAGCGCGCGCTGGCTGCCGAGCACCTGGACGGCGAACGCCTCGTTGATCTCCACCAGGTCGATGTCCGAAATGGACATGCCGGCGTGGCCGAGCGCCTGCTTCGTGGCATCGACGGGGCCGAGGCCCATGATCTCCGGCGACAGGCCGGAGACGCCCGTGGACACGATGCGCGCCAACGGGGTCAGGCCCAGCTCACGGGCCCGCACGTCGCTCATGATCACGACAGCGGCCGCGCCGTCGTTCAACGGGCAGCAGTTGCCGGCCGTGATCGTGCCCTCGGGCCGGAACGACGGCTTCAGCTGGGAGACGGCCTCGTAGGTGACACCCGCGCGCGGACCGTCGTCCGCCGAGACGACGGTGCCGTCGGGCAGGGTGACCGGCGTGATCTCGCGGGCGAAGAACCCGTCGGCGATCGCCTTCTCCGCGAGGTTCTGCGACCGCACGCCGAACTCGTCCTGGTCGTGCCGCGAGATGCCCATCTGCGTCGCGACGTTCTCGGCCGTCTGGCCCATAGCGATGTAGTAGTCGGGCAGCTTGCCGTCGAGCCGCGGGTCGGTCCACGGAGCGTTGGACGCGGCCGTGTCCTGGGTCCGCTGCTGGGCCTCGTCGAACAGCGGGTTGAACGAGGGCACGCCCGAGTGCATGTACCGGGAGACGCACTCGACGCCGGCCGAGACGAACCCGGTGCCCTCCCCCGCCTTGATGGCGTGGAAGGCCATCCGCGCGGTCTGCACCGAGGACGCGCAGAACCGGTTGACGGTCGTGCCGGGGAGGTTGTCGTGGCCCAGCTGCACGGCGACGCGGCGTGCGATGTTCTGGCCGTGCTCGTCCTGCGGCTCGGCGCACCCGAGGTGCAGGTCGGTGATCTCCGACGCCGGGATGTCGCCCAGCGCCGCCGAGATCACCTGCGCGGCCAGGTCGTCCGGCCGCAGCGAGACGAGGGAACCCTTGCGGGCGCGGCCGATCGGCGACCGGGCCGTGGAGACGATGACTGCCTCAGCCATGGAAATCCTCCTACAGGCCCAGGTCGCGGCCGATGAGTTCCTTCATGATCTCGTTGGACCCCGCCCAGATCTTCGTGACGCGGGCGTCCATCCACGCGCGGGCGACGCGGTACTCGGTCATGTAGCCGTAGCCGCCGTGCAGCTGCACGCAGGCGTCGATGACCTCGTTCTCGATGTCGGCGCTCCAGTACTTCGCCTGCGCCGCCTCGACCGAGCTCAGTTCGCCGCGAACGTGCTGCATGGTCAGGGTGTCGATGAACGCCTGCGAGACGTCCAGCTTGGTGCGCAGCTCCGCGAGCAGGAACTTGTTGTGCTGGAACTTGCCGATCGCCTGGCCGAAGGCCTTGCGCTCCTTGACGTACTCCAGCGTCTCCTCGAAGACGCCCTGCGCGTGCGCCAGGTTCGAGATGGCGCCGCCGATCCGCTCCTGCGGCAGGCGTTCCATCATGTAGATGAAGCCCTGGCCCTCCTCGCCGATGACGTGCTCCTGCGAGAGCCGCACGTCGGAGAAGAACAGCTCCGCGGTGTCGGACGGGTGCTGACCGACCTTGTCGAGCTTGCGGCCGCGCTCGAAGCCGGGCATGCCGTTCTCGACGGCGAACAGCGTGATGCCGCGCGCGCCCTTGGACGGGTCGGTGCGGGCCGCGACGACGATCATGTCCGCGGTGTAGCCGTTGGTGATGAACGTCTTGGAGCCGTTGAGGATCCAGTCGTCACCGTCGCGCACGGCGTTGGTCTTCAGCGCGGCGAGGTCGGAGCCGCCGGACGGCTCGGTCATCGCGATGCCGGTCTTGATCTCGCCGGTGCACATGCCGGGCAGCCAGCGCTGCTTCTGCTCCTCGGTGCACAGGTCAACGAGGTACGGCGCGACGACGTCGCCGTGGATGCCCAGCGACGAGGCGACCGCGGCGTTGACCCGGCACAGCTCCTCGGCGAACACGGTGTTGAACCGGTAGTCGTTCGCGCCGCTGCCGCCGTACTCCTCGGGGATCTCGAGGCCCAGCAGGCCCTGACGCCCGGCCTCGAGCCACACGTCCCGGTCGATCACCCGCTGCTCGATGAACTTCTCGACGTTCGGCGTGATCGTGCGCTCGACGAACGCCTTCGCCGACTCCCGGAACGCGGCGTGATCCTCGTTGAACAGCGTCCGCTGCACGACTACCTCCATACTAAGCGGTTGCTTAGAGCTAAGCGCCCGCTTAGCGTGCAGTACGATCCATCACCTGTCAACACGCGAGGAGCGGCCCGATGACGACGACCGGACTGGACGGGTTCTCACTGCTCGACGAGACCTGGCGCGCCGTGACCCCGGACGCCGCCCGCCGGATGCTCATCGCCGCCGTCCAGGCGTTCGCGAGCAAGGGATATCACGCCACGACCACCCGTGACATCGCTTCTCTGGCCGGAATGTCGCCCGCGGCCGTGTACATCCACTACCGGTCCAAAGAGGAGCTGCTCTTCAACATCTCGCTCGTCGGTCACGAGACGTCGCTGGCGCTGCTGTCGAGCATCCAGGGCGACGGCGCGGTGCAGCGGCTGAAGAACGCGGTGTCGGCGTTCGCGGGCTGGCACGCCGAGTTCCACACGACGGCGCGGGTGGTGCAGTACGAGCTCGGCGCGCTCTCCCCGGAACACCACGCGGAGGTGGCGGAGCTGCGCCGGCAGATCGAGCAGCGGATGCGGTCCTACATCGCGGCCGGCGTCGAGGAGGGCGTGTTCGACGTCCCCGACCTCAAGGGCGCGACCCTGGCCGTGCTGTCGCTGTGCATCGACGTCGCGCGCTGGTACCAGCCCGGAGGCAAGCGGACCCCGGACGAGATCGGCGCGATGTACGCCGACCTCGTCCTCAGGATGGTCCGCCCGGCTACCTGACCGACTTCCTGCCGTACACGCCTGCCACGACCGACACACCGACCGCGGCGACGACGATCTGGACGATCACCTCGATCCAGTCGATGCCCGGCGTGTCCTGCACGCCGAGCAGCCGCGCGATCCACGACCCGATGAACGCGGCCGCTATGCCGACCAGGATGGTCAGCCAGATCGGGATGGCCTGCTTGCCCGGTGCGAACAGCTTGCCGAGCAGGCCCAGGATCAAGCCGATGATGAGCGCGCCGATGATGCTCTCGATGGTCACGGTCGCCTCCTCCTTTTGTCCCCGTCATACCCAGGAACTGCGGAAGAAAATCATCCCGTCACCCGGCAAGATCCGCAGCTCGAGATCGCCGAGCGGTACACCCGGATGCCGATGACTACCAGCGGCTGCCGGAGACCTGGCTCATCCACTGGTTGATGGTCGCGGTCCAGTCGGTGCCGACGGCCTGCTGGTGCGACACGGCGAACCGGCCGTACGCGTCGCCGCCCGCGCGGAGCAGCCCGGCGCGCTTGTCGGCCTCCAGGACCACGTGCAGCTCGCCCGGCGTCGTGACGAAGGTCAGCTCGACCTGCTTGACGCGGCCCGCGAACTGCGGCGGCGGGTAGAACTCGATCTCCTGGTAGAACGGCAGCTGCTGCGGCACGCCGTGGATGCGGCCGCGCTCGTTGTCCGCCTTGGTGAAGCGGAAGCCCATCTGCCCGAACGCCTGGAGCACGGCGTCCTGCGACGGCAGCGGGTGCACCCAGATCGGGTCTAGGTCACCGGGGTCGACCGCGCCGCGCACCTCCAGCTCGGTGCGCAGGCCCAGCTGCATGCCGTTGAGCTGCATGCCGCCCACGACGTTGAGCGGGCACTCGAACGGCACCGGGACCTGGAACGGCAGCGAGAGGTTCTGGTGCGGCTGGGCGACGATCCGCTGGCCCACGGAGAACTTGTGGAACTCCATGTTGGTGTTGTACTCGTTGTCGCCGCTCTCGACCTCGACGCGGGTGAGCAGCGCGAGCGTGACGTGGTCGATCTCGGCCGGGTGGTCGCCGCCGGCGATGCGCACCTCACCCGACAGGACCTCGCCGGGCCTGACGTTGGGGTTCGTCAGCACCGTGTCGACAGTCGGCCCGCCCACGCCGAACGCGCGCATCATCCTCTTGAACACCACTGCGGCCTCCTGAAGCCCTTGCTGTTTGCGGGGAGTCTGCCAACTGGATCGCCCGTTTGCGGCGAAGTGTTCCGTTGACGCCTCAGTACCCCGATCGGTTCCGTATGGACTTCCGTTGACTTCAGATGGCAACATGCGACCGCCGTCACATACTAAGCGGTCGCTCAGGAGGTTGCCCGTGCTGCTCGTCGCCAACCGGGGTGAGGTGGCTGTCCGCGTCCTGCGCGCCGCCGCTGAACTGGGGATTCGCACCGTGGCGGTGTACGCGGAGGACGACGCTTCGTCGCTCCACGTGACCCTCGCGGACCGCGCGGTGGCGCTGCGTGGACCGTCGCCGTACCTGGACGTGGACCAGCTGCTGGACGCGGCCGAGGGGTGCCAGGCCGTGCATCCGGGGTGGGGGTTCCTGTCCGAGAACGCCGCGTTCGCCCGGGCGTGTTCGGAGCGCGGCCTGGCGTTCGTCGGGCCGTCCGCTGACGTTCTGGAACTGCTCGGTGACAAGCGGCGAGCACGGGAACTGGCGGCGTCGCTGGGGATTCCGGTGCTGGACGCGGCACCCGGCGAGTTCCCGGTGATGGTGAAGGCGGTCGCCGGGGGCGGCGGCAAGGGCATGCGGGCCGTGCTGCGGCCCGAGGACCTCGACAGTGCGGTCGAGGCGTGCCGGGCGGAGGCGCTGGCGGCGTTCGGGGTGGGCGACGTCTACTTCGAACGACTGATGCCCTCCGCCCGGCACATCGAGGTGCAGCTCGTCGGGACGACGGTGATCGGTGACCGCGACTGCTCGCTGCAGCTGCGCCACCAGAAGGTCGTGGAGATCGCCCCCGCTCCCCTGCTGGACCCGTTGCTGCGCAAGGCGTTGCACGAGGCGGCCGCCGCTTTGGCCGTCGCGGCGGGCTACACCGGCGTCGGCACCGTCGAGTTCCTGGTGTCGGGCGACTCGTTCGCGTTCCTGGAGGTCAACCCGCGGCTGCAGGTCGAGCACACGGTGACCGAGATGGTGTCCGGAGTGGACCTCGTGCGCACCCAGCTGCTGCTCGCCTGGGGCGGCGACGTGGACTTCACGCCCCACGACCGCGGCGCGGCCGTGCAGGTGCGCCTGAACCAGACCTCGGGCGGCGTGCTGTCGTCGTTCGGGCTGCCCGCCGGCCCCGGCGTCCGCGTCGACACGCACGGGTACGTCGGCTACCGGGTCGGCACGCGGTACGACGGGCTGCTCGCGAAGCTCGTGGTGCACGGCGAGGACCTGGACGTCGCCCTGAACCGGGCGCGGCGGGCGTTGCGCGAGTTCCGGGTCGAGGGCGTCTCGACGAACCTGGAGTTCCTGAAGACCCTGCTGGAGCAGGACGTCGTCGGCGCGACGACCGACTTCGTGACCGAGGAGCCGGTCTCGGGCATGCGAGCGCCGCTGGCGGGCACGGTGGTCGCCGTCGACGCCGGTTCCGTCGTGCTGGAAGCCATGAAGATGCAGCACGTCGTGCGGGTGTCCGGCGACGTGCTGGTGTCCGTCGGCGACACGGTGACCGAGGGCCAGCTGCTGGCCTCCGGCGCCGGCGAGTCGGCCGAGGACGTCGCCGAGGTGGACCCGGAGCACGTCCGGCCCGATCTGGCGGAAGTGCTGGCACGTCACGACTTCGACCGGCCCGAAGCCGCCGCGCGTCGTCACGCGCGGGGTGGGCGGACCGCCCGCGAGAACATCGCGGACCTCTGTTCCTCGTTCGTCGAGTACGGCGGCCTCGCGATCGCCGCCCAACGCCAGCGCCGGTCGCTCGAGGACCTGATCGAACGCACGCCCGCGGACGGCATGGTGGCGGGCATCGGCGTCGTGAACGGCCAACGTGTCGTGGCGATGTCCTACGACTACGCCGTGCTGGCCGGCACGCAGGGCATGCGCAACCACCAGAAGAAGGACCGGCTGTTCGCTCTGGCACAGCAGGAGAACCTGCCCGTGGTGCTGTTCGCCGAAGGCGGCGGTGGACGGCCCGGCGACACCGACCACAGCATGGTCAGCGGGCTGGACTGCGGCTCGTTCCACGCGTTCGCGCAGCTGAGCGGGCAGGTGCCGTTGATCGGCGTGGTGGCGGGGCGGTGCTTCGCGGGCAACGCGGTGCTGCTGGGCACCTGCGACGTGATCATCGCGGTCGAGGGCGCGAACATCGGCATGGGCGGGCCGGCGATGATCGAGGGCGGTGGGCTGGGCACGTTCCGGCCCGAGGACATCGGCCCGTTGGACGTGCAGGTGCCCAACGGCGTGGTGGACATCGCGGTGCCTTCGGAGGAGGAGGCCGTCGCGGTCGCGAAGAAGTACCTGTCGTACTTCCAGGGCTCGTCGGCCGAGTGGAACTGCGCCGACCAGCGCCTGCTGCGCCACGCCGTCCCCGAGAACCGCCTGCGCGCCTACGACGTCCGAGCGCTCATCACCACCCTCGCCGACACCGGCAGCGTCCTCGAGCTCCGCCAGGGCTTCGGCAAGGCCGTCGTCACGGCTCTCGTCCGCGTCGAGGGTCGCCCGATCGCCCTGATCGCCAACGACCCCCGCGTCCTGGGCGGCGCGATCGACGCCGACGCCGCCGACAAGTGCGCCCGCTTCCTCCAGCTCGCCGACGCGTTCGACCTCCCGGTCGTGTCCCTGTGCGACACCCCGGGGTTCATGGTCGGCCCGGACGCCGAGCGCACCGCCACCGTCCGCCACCTCACCCGCATGGTCGTGACGGGCTCCAACCTCACCGTCCCCTTCGGACTCGTGGTCCTGCGCAAGGCCTACGGGCTCGGCGCCCAGGCCATGGCGGCAGGCAGCCTGAAGGTGCCTCAGTTCACCGTCTCGTGGCCCACTGGCGAGTTCGGCCCGATGGGCCTCGAAGGCGCCGTCAAGCTCGGCTTCCGGAAAGAGCTCGACGCAATCGCGGACCCGGACGAGCGCAAGCAGCGCTACGACCAGATGGTCGCGATGGCCTACGAGCACGGCAAAGCACTCAACGTCGCCTCGGTCTTCGAGATCGACGACGTGATCGACCCGGCCGACACGCGCCGCTGGATCGCCACGGCGCTGGCCCCCGCAACTTCCCGCTCACAAGGGAAGAAACGCCCGTTCATCGACACGTGGTGAGGAGAATCCGTGGTCAGCGTCGCCCCTGCGGAACAGAAGACCTTACGTCGGCTCATGGCAGCCGGGCTCGTCGGTTCGAGTCTTGAGTGGTACGACTTCTTCATCTACGCGACCGCCGCGGCATTGGTGTTCCCGAAGCTGTTCTTCCCCGAGGCGACGCCGATCGTGGCGTTGCTCCTGTCCTTCAGCACGTTCTGGGCGGGCTTCATCGCGCGCCCGGTCGGCGGCCTGGTGTTCGGGCACGTCGGCGACAAGGTCGGCCGCAAGCCGGCGCTGGTCATCTGCCTCGGCCTGATGGCGGCGGCGACGTTCCTCATCGGCCTGCTGCCCACGACGGCGTCCATCGGCGTCGGGGCGCCGGTCCTGCTGGTGCTGTTGCGCTTCCTGCAGGGCATCGCGGTCGGCGGGCAGTGGGGCGGCGTGGTCCTGCTGCTGACCGAGACCGCGGGGCCGAAGAAGCGCGGCTTCGCGGGCACGTTCGGTCAGGCCGGTGTTCCGATCGGCGTGCTGCTGGGCAACGTCGCCTTCATCAGCGCCACGACGGCCCTCTCGCCCGAGGCGTTCGCGTCGTGGGGCTGGCGCGTGCCGTTCCTCGCGAGCGCGCTCCTGTTCCCCGTGGTGCTGTTCATCCAGCTCAAGGTCGAGGACAGCCCGGTCTTCCGCGAGTTGCAGCAACGCCGTGCGTCGGGACCGGTCGTGGCACAGGCACCGCTGAAGGAGGCGCTGCGGACCCACCGCAAGCCGATCCTGCTCGGGGCGGGCCTGATGTTCGCGTCCAACGCGATCTTCTACGTGTCGATCGCGGGCGTGCTGTCCTACGCGACCACCACGCTCGGCCTGGCGCGCGAGTCGGTGCTGGTCGTCAGCCTGCTGTCGTCCCTCGTGAGCATCCCGGTGATCCTGTGGGCCGGACACGCGTCGGACCGCCTCGGGCGCCGTCCGCTGATCATCGCGGGCACCGTCGGCATGATCGTGTGGGCGTTCCCGTACTTCCTGCTCGTGGACACGGCCTCGCTGCTGTTGCTGTTCGTCGCGAACACGGTCGGAGGCATCGCGTCCTCTCTCGTGTACGGGCCGATCGCCGCCTACCTGGGTGAACTGTTCGAGGCGCACGTGCGGTACTCGGGTGCTTCTCTCGCGTACCAACTGGCGTCGATCCTGGTCAGCGGCGGCACGCCGTTCGTGATGACGGCGCTGCTGGGCGCGACCGGGACCTCGATGTCCGTGTCGGCGTTCCTGCTGGTCATGGGTCTGTGCACGCTGGTATCGGTGATCAAGTTGCCGGAGACGCACCAGCCGGAACGGGCCTGATCAGAGGCTGTGAAGGCCCGGCCTAACGGACAAATCGGGCCTTCACAGTCAAGACCTCTGCGGAACCTGCGGCCGATGCCGTACGTTGGCGCGTCGTGACCACTCTCATGGCGCGCTTCAAGCAGCGGATGCGCAGGTTCGCGCAGAAACCGGGCTCAGTCGACCTCGCCCCGTTCCAGGCAATGCTCGCGGACGTGGAGAAACACGCCGAGAAGTTCAAGGCGTTCAGCGACGAGGAGCTGACGGCACACGCCGTGAAGCTGCGCGAGGAGAGCACGGACACCGAGCTCGTGGCCCTCACGCGGGAGGCCGCCGAGCGCGCCATCGGGCAGCGCCCGTTCGACGTGCAGGTCCTGGGTGCGCTCGGCATGCTCAGCGGGCTCGTCGTCGAGATGGCGACCGGTGAGGGCAAGACGCTCGCGGGCGCCATGGCCGCGGCCGGCTTCGCGATCAAGGGCAAGCGCGTCCACGTGGTCAGCGTCAACGACTACCTCGCCCAGCGCGACGCGGAGTGGATGGGCCCGCTGTACGGGCTGCTCGGCGTCACCGTGGGCTGGATCAACGGCAGCTCGAAGGCCGAGGAGCGCCGCGAGGCCTACCAGCGCGAGGTCACGTACGCGCCGGTCAGCGAGATCGGCTTCGACATCCTGCGCGACAGGATCGTCACGAGCCCCGACGACCTGATCGTGCCCGAGCCCGAGGTCGCGCTCATCGACGAGGCCGACTCGGTGCTCGTCGACGAGGCCCGCGTGCCGCTGGTGCTGGCCGGCTCGACCAGCGCGGAGGCGGCCGACCCCGTCATCGCCGACCTGGTGAAGCGGCTGCGCCAGAACCTGCACTACGAGATCGACGACGAGGAGCGCAACGTCTTCCTCACGGGCGCGGGCTCCGAGGCCGTCGAGCGGGCGCTCGGCGAGATCGACCTGTACTCGCAGGAACACGTCACGTCCACGCTGTCGAAGGTCAACGTGGCGCTGCACGCGCAGGTGCTGCTGCACCGCGACGTCGACTACATCGTGCGCGACGGCAAGGTGCACCTGATCAACGACACCCGCGGCCGTGTCGCGAAGCTGCAGCGGTGGCCGGACGGCCTGCAGGCCGCGGTCGAGGCCAAGGAGAACGTCCAGACGACCGAGTCGGGCGAGATCCTCGACTCGATGACGGTGCAGGCGCTGCTGTCGCGCTACCCGACGCGCTGCGGCATGACCGGTACCGCCGTCGCCGTCGCCGAGACGCTGCGGGAGTTCTACGAGCTGGAAGTGCTCGTGATCCCGCCGAACAAGGAGAACATCCGCGAGGACGAGCACTTCCGCCTCTACGCGACGCTGGAGCAGAAGGAAGACGCCATCGTCGAGGAAATCAAGACCGTCCACGAGACGGGTCGCCCGATCCTCGTCGGCACTCTCGACGTCGCCGAGTCGGAGCGGATCTCCTCCAAGCTGCGCGCCGCCGGCATCGAGTGCGTGGTGCTCAACGCGAAGAACGACGCCGAGGAGGCGTCGATCATCGCCGACGCCGGTTCCTACCAGCGCGTCACGGTCTCGACCCAGATGGCCGGTCGCGGTACGGACATCCGCCTCGGTGGCCACGAGGGCGAGGACCACGACCGGATCGCCGAGCTCGGCGGCCTGTACGTGATCGGCACCGGGCGGCACTCGTCGTCACGGCTGGACGACCAGCTGCGCGGGCGCGCGGGCCGTCAGGGCGACCCCGGCGGCTCGGTGTTCTTCTCGTCCATGCAGGACGAGCTGATCACCCAGTACGCGCCGGACGCCGAGGACCCGTCCGAAGTGGACAACGACGGCCGGGTGCACGACAAGGGCCTGCTGCACACCTTCGAGCACGCCCAGCGCGTGGCCGAGGGCGTGAACCTGGAGATCCACCGCAACACCTGGCGCTACAACAAGCTGATCGAGCACCAGCGCGACATCCTGCTCAAGCACCGCGACGTGGTGCTGCGCACCGACGCGGCGTTCGAGAAGGTCGGCAAGAAGGAGGGCGTGTCCGACGAGGTGGCCGCCGAGGCCGCCCGCAAGATCACGCTGTTCTTCCTGGACGACCTGTGGACGCACCACCTGACGTTCCTGTCGGACCTGCGCGAGGGCATCCACCTGCGCGCACTGGCCCGGCAGAACCCGCTGGACGAGTTCCACCGCGAGGCCATCCCGGCGTTCAACAAGATCGTGCCGGAGTCGTGGGAGCGCACCTCGGAGAAGTACGAGGCGGCCAAGATCACCGACGACGGCTACGACCTCGCCGACGCCGGGGTGAAGCGCCCGAGCTCGACGTGGACTTACCTGGTGCACGACAACCCGTTCGGCTCCGGACTGGAGGAGTCGATGAAGGGTCTCGTCAAGATGGTCCGCGGGCAGCGCCGCTGACGATCACTTCTTCCCGCCGGCGATGAGGTCGTCGGCGGGTCTGGCGGGCCGGGGCAACGTCTCGGCCCGTCTGGCTTTCGCGGGCTTCGCGGCGGCCGCCGTCATCTCGGCGGTCAGCTTCTTGATCTCCGCGAGGATGTCGAGGTGCTCCTGCGACGGCGGTGGTCCGACGAAGTTGGACCTGTCGTGTGCCGTCCGTTCCGCGCGCTCGGCCAGAAGCCGGATGCGGCGCAAATGCTCGTGTTCCCCGTCCGGGAACAGGAAGTCGGTCTGCTCCATCACCCGTGCAAGCTTTCGCGTGCACGGGTGACCAGTCGATCCCCTAGTCGGCTGATTCCAGTTTTCGGACGAGCCAGTCGTGGAAACCGCCGATGTGGTGCTCCGAGGGCACCAGCACCCCACCATGTGCGTAAGCGCGTGAGGCCATCGCCGGCTGGCATCGCTCGCAGGCTTCGAAGTCCTGTTCGTTCACCCGGTGGAACAGCTCGACCGAGCGAGAGACGTCACGGCCGGTGTCGACCACTTCCTTGGCGTAGAGCCAATCGCACTCGACGACCGTCCGGTCCGCGGCCATCGGGTACATGCGGTGCAGGATCACGTGGTCCGGCACGAGGTTGATGAACACCTGCGGCTTGATGGTGATGGCGTAATACTTCCTGTCGCGATCCTCTTCCAGCGCCGAGAGTTTCCCGAACCCCTCGCCGCCGTCCACGGTGAAACCCTTGATCTCGTCACCGAACTCGGCGCCGTGCCCGACGTAGTACTGCGCCGCGTAGCCGTCGGCGAACTCGGGCAGCACCTCGGTGAGCTCGGGGTGGATCGTCGCGCAGTGGTAGCACTCCATGAAGTTCTCGACGATGAGCTTCCAGTTGGCCTTGACGTCGTAGACGATTCGTTTGCCCACGGACAACCGGTCGATCTCGTAGCCGTCGATGGCGTCGAGCGTGCCCAAACGTTCGGTGACGGCGCTCAGCACGTCGTCCTCGAAGCTCGGAGGATCCTCGGCGAGGTTCACCCAGGCGTAGCCGAGCCATTCGCGCACATGCACCTTGGTGAGCCCGTACGCAACGCGATCGACGTCCGGCATTGAGGTGAGATTGGGTGCGGCGATCAGGTTGCCGTCCAACGCGTAGGTCCAGGCGTGGTAAGGGCACTGGAACGCCCGTTTGACGCTGCCAGCCTCCTCGACGCAGATGCGCGCGCCGCGGTGCCTGCACACGTTGAGGAACGCGTTGAGGCCGCCTTTGCGGTCACGCGCGATGAGCACGCTCTCCCGCCCGACCTGCACCGTGCGGAAGTCGCCGGCGTTCGGGAGGTCGCCGGAACGGACCGCGCAGAACCACATCTTCTCGAAGAGGGCCGCCTGCTCCTGCGCGAAGATCGCGGGGTCGGTGTAGTAGCGGCCTTCGAGGGTCGGGATCAGGCTGCCTGTCATGCTCCGCCTCTCAAGCGAGCAGGGTCGAACAGGGCGATCGGGTGCCGCGTGGCCCCGTCGATCGTGAGGTCGGCGAGGATCTCGCCGACGACGGGCGCGAACTTGAAGCCGTGCCCCGAGAAGCCGCACGCCACGGTCACGTCGTCGTGCTCCGGGTGGCGGGCGATGACGAAGTGCCGGTCGGCGGTGTTGGTGTACATGCAGGTCGCGGCGCGCTGGAACGTGCCGGCGAGGCCCGGCATCGGGGACCTGGTGGCGTTCGCGATCGCCTCGACCTCGTGGGCGCGCACCGTGCGGTCGACGGTCTCGGGCGTGCAGATCTCGCCGCCGTGGTGGAACGCCACCTTCACCGCGCCGTCGTGCTCGGGGAAGCCGTAGAAGCCGGTGTCGCGGTCCCAGATGTAGACCGGGTAGCCGGCCAGCGTCTCGTCCGGGGTGAAGTAGAACTGGACCTGGCGTTCGACCTCAAACGGGATTCCCAGGTCTCCCAGCAACTCCGGCGCCCACGGGCCGGGGCACAGGACCACGTGCCCGGTCTCGTAGGTCCCGCGCGCCGTGGTGACCCTGCCGGGTTCCCAGTGCGTCACCGGCTCCTCGAAGCGCAGGTCGGCACCGGCGCGCCGGGCGAGCGCCAGGTGGGCCTCGACGGACGCCTCCGGCACGACGAAGCCCGCGCCGGGTTCGTACAGCCCGATCTCGTCCGGCGCCGGCCGCAGGGCGGGGAAGCGCTCGCGGATCTGGGACGCGGGGGGCCGGTGGGGTGCCCGACCGCACAGGGCGGCCCGCCCCCCGCGGGCCGGGGCCCCCCCCCCGGCCGGGGGGGGGGCCGCGGCCCCCGCCGCCCCCCCCCCCCCCCCCCCCCCCCCTCGCCCGGCTGCCCGTGATGGCGCCGCTGTCCGGAGCGCCGACGATGATCCCGCCGACGCGGTGGAAGATCCGTTCACCGCTGTCCCGCTCGATCTGGTCCCACATCTCGTGCGCGCGCAGGAGCAACGGCACGTACGCGGGGTCTTCGAAGTACGCCTGCCGCGTGATGCGCGACCCGCCGTGGCTCGACCCCAGCGCGTGCGCGGGCGTGAACCTCTCGAGTCCCAGCACTCGCCGCCCGCGCTGGGCGAGCCGGTACGCGGCGGCACTGCCCATGCCGCCGAGGCCGATGACGACGACGTCGTAGGTCACGCGCGGAGCCGCTTCATCTCGGGGTCGAACAACGGCTCCCGCGCCGGACGCGCTTTGACCTTCTGCCCGAAGTACTCGATCTCGACCTCGTCGTCGATCTCGCTGGGCAGCCAGGCGTAGGCGATGTTGAGGCCGGTCGTGTACCCGTAGGCCGCGCTCGTGACGTAGCCGACCGGTTCTCCCTGGTGGAAAACGGGTTCACTGCCCAGCACGACGCTGTGCGGGTCGTCGATCGTGAGGCAGGTGAGCTTCTTGGTCGAGGTGAGGTTGTGCAGCGATCCCTTGCCGAGGAACTCCTTGTCCTGGCGCACCGCGAACCCGAGCCCCGCCTCGAACGGGTCGTGCTCGGTCGTCACGTCCGTGCCCCACGAGCGGTAGCCCTTCTCCAGGCGCAGGCTGGTGAAGGCTCCGCGCCCGGCGGCGATGACCCCGTGCCGCTGCCCGGCCTCCCACAGCGTGTCCCACAGCTTCGGGCCGAGATCGGCGGTGGTGTAGAGCTCCCAGCCCAGTTCGCCCACATAGGACAGTCGCAGGGCGGTCACCGGAACGTTCTTGATGAACGCCCTCTGAGCGGTGAAGTACCCCTTGCGCGTGTCCAGGGTGTGCGGGATGTCGTTGACGAGGTCGCGCGCCAACGGGCCCCACAGGCCGATGCAGCACGTTCCGGCCGTGATGTCCCTGATGAAGACGTCGTCCGGCGCGTGCCGGGTGAGCCAGTCGAGGTCGAGGTTGCCGTTCGCGCCGACCTGGAACGTCGTCGCGCCGAGCCGGGCGATCGTCAGGTCGCTGCGCACGCCGCCCTGTTCGTCCAGCAGCAGCGTGTAGACGACGGCGCCTGGTTTGCGGGCGAGGTTGTTGGTCGTCATGTGCTGCAGGAACTCCAGCGCTCCCGGCCCGCTCACCTCCAGCCGTTTCAGCGGCGTCATGTCGAACAGCGCGACCCGCTTGCGCGTCACCAGCGCCTCGGCCCCGCAGATCGGCGACCAGAACCGGCTCGCCCACTCGCCCCGCGCGGGCACCTCGGCGACCTCGGGCAGGCCGGCGTTGGCCTCGTACCAGTGCGGCCGCTCCCAGCCCGACGCCTCCAGGAAGAACGCGCCGAGCTCCTGCTGCCGGCCGTAGAACGGGCTCGTGCGGATAGGGCGCGGGCTCTCCATGGGCTGCAACGGGTGCAGCACGTCGTAGACCTCGACGAAGTTCTGGCAGCTGCGTTCCAGCACGTAGTCGGGCGCCAGCTGCACCTGCTCGAACCGGTTGAGGTCGCTGGAGTGCAGGTCCATCTCCGGCTGCCCGTCCACGATCCACTCGGCCATCGACCGCGCCACCCCCGCGGAGTGCGTGATCCACACCGCCTCCGCCACCCAGAAGCCCCGCAGCGCCGGGTGCTCGCCCAGCAACGGCATCCCGTCGCTGGTGAACGAGAACAGCCCGTTGAACCCGCGCTCCACCCCGGCCTCCGCCAGCGCCGGGATCAGCTCGACGGCCGACGCCCAGGACGCCTCGAAGTCCTCCTTGGTGAACGGCAGCTCCGAGCCGGTGATGTCGCGCGCCGCGATCGGCATGGGCCGGTGCCCGTACGCGCCGATGCCCAGCGCCTTGCCGTGCGAGCGGAAGTACAGGTCGGCTTCCTGGTGCCGCAGGATCGGCTGGCGTGCCAACGCCTCCGCGTCGGCGTTCAGGTCGCCGGTGAACGCGTACTGGTGGGCCATCGGCACGAGCGGCACGGTCAGCCCGACCATCTCGCCCAGCAGCGGCCCCCACATGCCGGCGCACGAGACCACGACGTCGGCCGGGAACAGGTCCGTCTCGGTCCGCACCCCGGTGACCCGGTCGCCCGAGGTCTCGACCGCGACGACCTTCTGCCCGAACGCGAACCGCGCCCCGCGCCCGATCGCACGCTCCGCCTGGACCTCGGCGGCCTTCACCGGCCTCGCGAGGCCGTCGCTCGGGATCAGGAACCCGCCGAGCACCTGCTCCCGGTCGAGCAACGGGTGCAGCCGCGCCACCTCGTCCGCGTCGACGAGCCGGCTCGGCACGCCCCACGACGTGGCCCAGCCGTGCCTGCGGAACAGGTCGGCCAGCCGTTCGGGACCGGTGGCGATCTCCAGGCCGCCGACCTGGTCGAAGCAGCCCAGCGCCGTGTACTTCTCGACGGTGTAGCGGGCGAAGCCCGTCATGCTGCGGCACGGGTTCGTCTGGAAGACCAGGCCGGGCGCGTGCCCGCTGGACCCGCCGGCCGCGAGGCCCGCTGCCTGGTCGAGGACCGTGACGTCGGTGAAGCCCCGTTCGGTGAGCTCGTCGGCCAGCGCGCACCCGACGATCCCCGCCCCCACGAGCACCACGCGAGGCACTGCACCAGGCATCAGGACACCCCTTCGCCGCAGTTGCGGGTAACAGAACTCGTTCCGCTATCAGCAACAAATTGCGGCCAGCGGGTCCCGCTGTCAATACCGCCGTTCGCGCGGGTGGCGCCGGAAGGCCTGTGAAACCGGGCAAACAGGGAGGTCGGCGACAGGAACGTGCAGCACAATCCGCGGATGGACTCCGTCAGCCTGCACACGATGGCGCGCCGGTACCTGATGAGCCGCATCGAGAAGCTGCCGGCGGGGCACGGCGGAACCACCGCCGCGCGGACGATCCAGAAGGCGGTCGACCGCCTCGACCGCGACGACCTCCCGCCGCCCGGGACGCTCGCCGCCGTTCTCGCCGCAGCCGCGGCGGCCCCACTGGACCACTGGCCCGCCGACAGCGGTGAGCGGGAGGCGGTCAGCGCCGAACGCGAGCGGTTCCGCGAGTCGGTCAGGAGCTGGGCCGGCCGCGACCTCGTGGTCGAGCCGCTGCCGTACCGCCGCGTGTTCGGCGAGGAGGAGGCCGCGGCCTGGACCCGCCGGATCGAGGAGCGCTGGGGCGGCGGGCGGCCGCTGTGGGTGCCGCAGATCGACGGCGACGTGCCGGAGGGCCTGCTGGTGCTGCAGACCCCGGCCATGTGGGACGACGGTCCCGGGGTCGAGCCGATGCGCGGGGCCCTGCGGGAGAGGGCACCGCGCCGCGTGATCGAGATCAGGGAACCCGGCACCTCGGGCTCCCTGATCGACTCCGACCTGGTCGAACCGTTCTACACCGGCGTCGAGGCCGTGTGGACCGACGAGACGCTCGACTGGGTCGTCTACGCGTCGCACCACTGGACGGTGGAGGTCAGCGGCACGCTGGTCCCCCGTCTGCGGGCCCTCTGGCCGGACCTCGACGACTGGCTCTGGACAGCTCCCGACTGGTACTAGCCGGCGAAGTACCCGAGCTGCGCCGAGAGATCGGCCGCCGCCGCCGACATCGCCGGCACGATCTCCTGGACCCGCTGCCGCGACAGCCGGTACGACGGCCCGGAGGCGCTCATCGCCGCGACGACCTCGCCGCGGTGCCCGCGCACCGGGACGGCGACGGCGTGCAGGCCCAGCTCCAGTTCCTCGAAGCACGCCGCGAACCCCTGCGACGCGACGGTCTCCAGTTCGGCCAGCAGCCGGTCGCCGTCCACGACCGTGTTCTCGGTGTAGGAGTCGAGCGGCAACGACACCAAGCGCTTGCGCTCGTCCGGCGGGAGGTGGGCGAGCAGGATCTTGCCGGACGAGGTGGCGTGCAGGGGTGTGCGCTGGCCGATCCAGTTCACGGCGGAGACGGCCGCGGAGCCGCGGGCCTGCGTGATGTTGATGGCGACGCCGGCGTCGTGCACGGCGATGTTGACGGTCTCGCCGAACGAGTCCGCGAGGCTCTGGCAGACGGGCTGGCCGAGCTTGGTCAGGTCCATGCGACCGGTGGCGGCGCCGGCCAGGCGCACCACCCCGAAACCGATGGCGTACTTGCCCCTTTCACCGAGCTGCTCCACCAGGCCGCGCGATTCCAGCACGGAGACGAGTCTGGACACCGTGGACTTGTGCACACCCAGCTCACCAGCGATTTCGGTGATACCGGCCTCGCCCTGCGCCAGGAGTTCGAGCACGCTGATGGCCCTGTCCACGGACTGCACCTGAGCTGCCGAGTCGGAGTTGCTCATCGCGCAACAGTAACCGGCAGGCAAAACAACCGGTCGGACTCTTGACGGCGGGTCGTTCGAGTCGCACATTGTGTTGCGTCATTCGGAACGTGTGCCGTTTTACGCAACGGAGGCCGACGATGATCCGCGCCTGCGCTCTCGTGGACCTGCCCCCAGGGGAGGCGGTTCGCATCGTCGGTCCTCGCTCACACGCCGCGAGCTTCGACCTTCGCACCGGTGAGCCGGCCTGTCCGCCCGCCAGAAGACCGGTGAGGCCCCGCTCCGTCCACGTGAAAGATGGAGAGGTCTATGTCGATGCCGAAGTGAACAGGGACGTGGCGTGAAGACGATCGCGATCATCGGCGCCTCACTCGCCGGTCTGAGGTCGGCGCAGGCACTGCGCCAGCAGGGGTTCGACGGGCGGATCGTCGTCGTCGGCGACGAGGTCCACCTCCCCTACGACCGGCCTCCTCTCTCGAAGGACTTCCTCCTCGGCAAGGTCGAGGCGGTGCCGCTCGCGGACCAGGAGGACCTCGACGCGCTGGGCACGGAGTGGCGGCTGGGCGTGCGGGCAACCGGGTTGCTCTCCGGCCGGGAGATCTCGCTCAGCGACGACACGACGGTCGAGGCCGACGGCATCGTCATCGCGACGGGCGGCCTGCCGCGCACGATCCCCGGCACGCACGTCCTGCGCACGCTGGACGACGCGATCAAGCTCCGCGAGGCGATCGGCGGCGCGCAGCACATCGGTGTCATCGGGGCCGGCTTCATCGGGGCCGAGATCGCCTCCAGCGCACGCGCTCTGGGCAAGGACGTCACCGTCGTCGAGGCGCTCCCCGCGCCTCTCACCCGCGTGCTGGGCCCCGAGATGGGTGCCGCATGTGGACACCTGCACGGCGACCACGGATCAACGTTGATCACGGGCATCAACGTTGACTCGGTCAACGTCGACGGCGGGATCAACCTCGCGGACGGCCGCGTCGTCGGCGCCGACGTCGTCGTCGCGGGCATCGGCGCGCGCCCGGCGACGGACTGGCTCACCGGCGGACCGGTCAACATCGGCAACGGCGTCCTGTGCGACGCGGGCGGCGTGACGAACCTGCGCAACGTCGTCGCGGTCGGCGACGTCGCGAACTGCGCCGGGCACCGCGCCGAGCACTGGACGAGCGCGACCGAACAGGCACAGGTCGCCACCCGCAACCTGCTCGCGGGCGAGACCGTCGCGACGCACACCCACGGCGGTTACGTCTGGTCCGACCAGTACGGCGTGCGAATTCAGTTCATCGGGCGAGCGACGGAGGACGTTCGCGTAGAAGATGGGTCCATCGAGGACAGGAAGTTCGTAGCGACCTACCGAGACGGTGCCGACCCGGACGCCGTCGTCGGCATCGTGGCCATGAGCAACGCACGACTCTTCACCCGGCTCCGCCGGAGTCTGAGGTAACGGTCGTCACGGTTTACCGCCACCGGCGACCGGATACACCCGAATGTCCTTCATGGACACTTGATTCAGGGAGGCAGTCCGTGTCGCCGGTGCGGCAGATCATCAACCCCTTCGACCAGAGCGTCATCACCGAGGTCGAGGAGCAGACCCGCGACCAGGCCGTGGCGGCGATCGCCAGGGCGAGAACCGCCTTCGACCACGGCGACTGGCAGCACTCCAGCCCCGAGCACCGCGCCGCCGTGCTGAACCGCGTCGCGGACCTCCTGGAACGCGACAAGGAGGACATCGCCCGCACCGAGACGCTCGACACCGGCAAGACGCTGGTCGAGAGCCGCATCGACGTGGACGACGTCGCCGCCGTGTTCCGCTACTACGGCAACCTCGCCGGCCTGCTGCACCCGAAGATCGTCCAGGGCGTCCCGGCGGACGTCATCAGCCGCATCGACTACGAACCCGTCGGCGTCTGCGGCCTGATCGCGCCCTGGAACTACCCGCTGCTGCAGATCTCCTGGAAGGTCGCGCCCGCCCTGCTGGCAGGCAACACGATCGTGGCCAAGCCCAGTGAGATCACCCCGCTCACGACGATCAAGCTGTTCGAGCTGCTGCAGGAGGCCGGGCTGCCCGACGGGGTCGCGAACCTCGTCCTCGGCACCGGCCAGGAGGTCGGCGCGCCGCTGTCCGAGCACCCCGACGTCGACCTGATCTCGTTCACCGGCAGCCTCGCGACCGGTCAGCGGATCATGGCGTCGGCCGCGAAGACCGTGAAGAAGGTCGCGCTCGAGCTCGGCGGCAAGAACCCGAACATCGTCTTCGCGGACGCCGACCTCGACGTCGCCGTCGACTACGCGCTCACCGCAGCGTTCTTCCACGCCGGCCAGGTCTGCTCGTCGGGCACGAGGCTCGTCGTGCACTCCAGCGTCTACGACGACTTCGTGGACGAGGTCGCGCGCCGGGCCGACCTCATCAAGCTGGGCAACGGGTTCGACGAGGACACCGAGTCCGGTCCCCTCGTCAGCGCCGAGCACCGGGCCAAGGTCGAGAGCTACGTCGAGGTCGCCAGGCAGGAGGGCGCGACCCTCAAGGCGGGCGGCGGGCGTCCGGAGGAAGCCGAGCTGCAGAAGGGTTTCTTCTTCCGCCCCACGGTCTACGCGGACTGCACGAGGGACATGAAGCTCGTCCAGGACGAGACGTTCGGCCCGATCATCACCGCAGAGCGCTTCGAGACCGAGGACGAGGCGGTCGCGCTCGGCAACGACACCGAGTACGGCCTCGCCGGCGGCGTCTGGAGCCAGGACCTGGACAAGGCGCAGCGCGTCGCGAAGAAGCTCCGCCACGGCACGGTCTGGATCAACGAGTTCGGCCCGTACCTGCCGCAGGCGGAGTGGGGCGGCTTCAAGCGCTCCGGCGTCGGCCGCGAGCTCGGCACTGCGGGCCTGCACGAGTACACCGAGCCCAAGCACGTGTACCAGAACCTCAAGCCTGAAGCCCAGAACTGGTTCGCGCGAAGGGACTCCAAGTGACCGCGTACGACTACGTGATCGTCGGCGGCGGTACGGCGGGCTGCGTGCTCGCGGCACGACTCACCGAGGACGAGAACGTCACGGTCGCGGTCATCGAGGGCGGTCCCTCCGACGTCGGCGACGAGAAGATCCTGAACCTGCGCAACTGGATCAACCTGCTGGAGACCGAGTACGACTACGACTACCCGACGGTCGAGCAGCCGCGCGGCAACTCGCACATCCGGCACAGCCGCGCCAAGGTGCTCGGCGGGTGTTCGAGCCACAACACGCTGATCTGCTTCCAGCCGCTGCCGCAGGACCTCGACGGCTGGGGCCACGGCTGGACGTGGGACGCGGTCGGCCCGTACTACGACAAGGTCCAGCTCAACATCATCCCGGTGGTGGAGAAGGACAGGAACCCGATCGCCAAGGACTTCGTGGCGGCCGCGAAGAAGGCCACGGGCGTCCCGGAGATCGACGACTTCAACGCTCGGCCCTTCGAGGACGGCGTCGGCTTCTTCTCCATCGCCTACCACCCGGAGAAGAACAACCAGCGGTCCAGCGCCAGCACCGCCTACGTCCACCCGGTCCTGGAGCGCAGGAACCTGACGCTGCTGCTCGACACCTGGGCGAGCAGGATCGAGTTCGACGGCACCCGCGCGATCGGCGTGCACACCGACAAGGGCTACGTCGAGGCCGACAAGGAGGTTCTGCTCTGCGCGGGCGCGATCGACACGCCGCGTCTGATGATGCTCTCGGGCATCGGCGACGCCGAGCACCTGAGCAGCATCGGCATCGAGCCGAAGCACGACCTGCCCGGTGTCGGCGAGAACCTGCTCGACCACCCCGAGTCGGTCATCGTCTGGGAGACCACGAAGCCGTTGCCGGAGAACTCGGTGATGGACTCCGACGCCGGTCTGTTCATCCGGCGCGACGAGTCCGACCCGCGACCGGACCTGATGTTCCACTTCTACCAGATCCCGTTCACCACCAACACGGAACGCCTCGGCTACCCGAAGGTGGAGCACGGGGTGTGCATGACGCCGAACATCCCCCGGCCGCACAGCAGGGGCAGGTTGTGGCTGAAGTCCAGCGACCCCGCGGAGAAGCCGGCGCTCGACTTCGGTTACTTCACCGAACCCGACGGCTACGACGAGCAGACCCTCGTCGACGGCTTCCGGATCGCGCGCCGGATCGCCGAGCAGGAGCCGCTGAAGTCGTGGCTCAAGCGGGAGATCGCACCGGGCCCGGACGTCACGAGCGACGAGGCGCTGTCCGAGTACGGCCGGAAAGCGGCCCACACCGTCTACCACCCGGCGGGCACCTGCGCCATCGGGTCCGTTGTGGACGGTGACCTGAAGGTCATCGGACTCGAAGGCCTCCGGGTCGTCGACGCGTCCGTGTTCCCGACCATGCCCACCGTGAACCCCATGGTCACGGTGCTCATGATTGGAGAACGCGCCGCGGACCTGATCAAGGAGGCGTGAGTGACGGCGACAGCGGAAGACAGGCTCAAGGATCTCGGCTACACCTCGGAGTTCAAGCGGGACATGAGTCCCTGGGCGAACTTCTCGCTGGGCTTCACCTACCTCTCCCCCGTGGTCAGCACGTACACGTTGTTCGGTGTCGCCCTCGCCCTGGGCGGGCCGCCGATGATCTGGAGCTTCGTCGTCGCGGGCATCGGCCAGTTCCTGGTCGCGCTCGTCTTCGGCGAGCTCGTGGCGCAGTACCCGGTCGCCGGCGGCGTGTACCCCTGGGCACGCCGCCTGTGGGGCAAGCGCTGGGCGTGGATGACCGGCTGGGTGTACATGATCGCCCTGCTGGTCACCATCGCGTCCGTCAGTTACGGCGCGGGTCCATATCTGGCAACGCTTCTCGGGTACACGGCCACGGTCGGCAACACCGTGCTGTGCGCGATCGCGATCGTCGTGGTCTCCACGCTCATCAACTACGCGGGCACGAAGGTGCTGTCGTGGGCCGCCATCTTCGGGTTCGCCGCGGAAATCGTCGGCGCGCTCGTGGTCGGCGTCTGGCTGCTGGTCGACAACCGCGTGCACGGCCTGGGCGTGCTGTTCGACAGCTTCGGCGCGGAGGGGTCGGGCAGCTACCTGCCGGCGTTCTTCGCGGCCGGCATCATCGGTCTTTACCAGTACTACGGCTTCGAAGCGTGCGGTGACACCGCGGAAGAGGTCAAGGACCCCGGCCGCGTCATCCCGAAGGCCATGCGCCGCACCATCTACATCGGTGGCGCGGCGGCCACGTTCGCGTGCCTGTCGCTGCTGCTGGCGGTGCCGGACTTCGGCAAGGTCATCAGCGGCGAGGACGCCGACCCGGTCACGAACGTCCTGACGAACGCGTTCGGCCCGGTCGGCTACAAGATCGTGATCGCCGTCGTGCTGATCTCGTTCCTGTCCTGCACGATGTCGCTGCAGGCGGCGGCGTCCCGTCTCACGTACTCCTACGCCCGCGACAAGATGATCTTCGGGCACCGGGCGCTCGCGAAGTTCAACCCGAAGCGCCACATCCCGCCGTACGCGCTCGCGCTCGCCGGGGTCGTCCCGGTGGTCATCGTGTTCGCGTCGATGCTGTCCACGAACGCGCTGGACAAGATCGTGTCGTTCGCGACGCTCGGCATCTACCTGGGCTTCCAGATGGTGGTGTTCGCGGCGCTGCGGGCGCGGCTCAAGGGCTGGACGCCGTCCGGCGAGTTCACGCTCGGCCGGTGGGGCCTGGCCGTCAACGTCCTGGCGCTCGCGTACGGCGTCGCGGCGATGGTGAACATGGTGTGGCCGCGCACGCCGGACGCGCCCTGGTACGACAACTACGTCGTGATCCTCAGCGGCGCGCTCGTGGTCGGCATCGGCCTGGTCTACATGTTGATCGCCAAGCCGTTCGGCAACTCCGACGCGGCGGCGGGCGACGCGGTGCCGGCCGGGGAGCCGCTACCCCTGCAGGCGAAGTAGGCGCAGGGCGAGCTGCACCTCCAGCACGCGGTCCGGCGACTGCCAGTCGCCGAGCAACGACGAGACCCGGTCGAGCCGTTGCGTGACGGTGTTGACGTGGAGGTGCAGCTCCGCCTTGGCACGGCTGAGGTTCGCGCCGCAGCGGAAGTAGACCTCCAGCGTGTGCACCAGGTCCGTGCCGCGCTCGGAGTCGTAGTCGAGGACAGGCCCGAGCACCGAACGCACGTACCCGGACACGTCCGCCCTGTCGCCCAGCAGCACGCCGACGAACCCCAGGTCGGCCATCGTCGCGGCGTCCTTGTCCCGGCCCAGCTGCCGCAACGCCTTCAGGCACCGCCGCGCCTCCTCGTAGGCCGCCGCGATCGCCACCGGCCCCGCGACCGGCCCGCAGGCGCCCACCGTCGCGTCCAGCGCCTTCGCCACCTCGCGGGCGACGTGCGTGGACACCGACGGCAACGCCAGCACGACGTCCCGGCCGCGCGACCCGGCCAGTCCCCTGTGGACGGAGGCGTAGTGGGTGGCTCCGGACAGGTTCCCGTCCGCCACCAGCACCACGTGCGGGTCGCTCAGCTCGACGCCGACCCGGCGCGCCCGCGCGAGCAGCCCGGCGGCGTCGCGGCCGTCCAGGATGTCGGTGATCAACTCGCCGCGGACCTTGTTCTCCGCCTCGGCCACGGTCCGGCGCAGCAGCAGCAACAACGCCGTCACCGCCGCCGACCGCTCGAACACCCGCCGGTCCGCGTCGGACAGGTCCGGGCGGCCCGAGAGGGCGATCCCGCCCAGCAGCTCCGAGCCGGCCAGCACAGCGCACACCCAGACGCCGGACAGCAACACCGCCCGCCCGTTCGCCCGCACGGCGGCGGGAGGCACGGCGTCGAGCACCTCGACCGGCCCGCCGAGCAGCTCCCCCACCGCCGCCGCGACCTCGGCCGAGGAACCACCGCGCAGCACCAGGTCCGTGAGCCGGTCGTGCGCCTCCTCCGCCCGTTTCATGGCCTCGTTGTGCGACTGGATCGTCGCGAACAACGACGCCGTGTCGATGGCGATCGCCGCGTGGTCGGCCAGCGACTGCAGCAGCGCGACCTCCTCGGCGGGGAACTCGCGCGTGGTCCGGTCGGCCGCGTACAGCACGCCGATGACCTTCGAGTCGAGCTTGAGCGGCACGCCCAGGATCGCCGTCAGGCCCTCGTCGCGCACCGCCGAGTCGATCGGGTTCGTGTGGTTGAACCGGGCGTCCGCGAAGTAGTCGGACGTCGCGTACGGCCGGGCGGTCTGCGCGACGAGCCCGCCCAGGCCCTCGCCGAGCCCCAGCCTGACCTTCTGGAACAACGGCGAGAACGACCCGTCCGTCACCCTCATGTAGGTGCCGGCCGGGTCGTTCATCGACAGGTAGGAGACGTCCGTGCCGAGCAGGGTCCTGGCCCTGCGCACGATCGAGCGGAGAACCGCGTCCGGGTCGCGCATGCCCGCGAGCTCGGACGCGGTCTCGAACAACGCCGCCAGTTCGGCCTCACGCCGTCGTGTCACACCCCAACCCTGTCATGTTCCTCCAGGTCCGCACCACGGGTCTCGCGGGCGAGCGCGATCGCGACCACGGTGATCACGCAGGTGATCAACACGTAGACGGCGATGGGGAACGACGACCTGTACGCCTGCAGCAGCGCCGTCGCGATCAACGGTGCCAGCGCGCCCGCCACGATGGACGCCAGCTGGTAGCCCACCGACGCACCCGAGTACCGCACCCGCGTCCCGAAGAGCTCCGAGAAGAACGCCGCCTGCGGCCCGTACATCGCGCCGTGCAGCACCAGGCCGACCGTCGTCGCCACCGTGATCAGCACGGGGTCCCTGGTGTCGAGCAGCGCGAAGAACGCGAAGATCCACGCCGCCATGCCGACCGCGCCGACGAGGTAGATCGACCGCCGCCCGAACCGGTCGGACAGGTGGCCCCACACCGGGATCGTCACCAGGTGCACCGCCGAGGCGATCAGCACCGCGTTGAGGCCCACGGACTTCGACAGGCCGAGGCCGGTGACCACGTAGACCAGGATGAACGCCGTGATCACGTAGTACGACACGTTCTCGGCGAACCGCGCGCCCATCGCGATCAGCACCTCGCGCCAGTTGTGCTTGAGCAGCTCCAGCGCGGGCGCCTTCTCCGGCTCCGGGCCCCTCTCCTTCGCCGCCTTCTCCTGTGCCGCCAGGAAGACCGGCGACTCGGACACCGACAGCCGGATCCACAGCCCGATCGCCACGAGCACACCGGAGAGCAGGAACGGGATCCGCCAGCCCCACGCGAGGAAGTCCGCGTCCGACTGCACGGCCGCCAGCACCGCCAGCACACCGGTCGCGAGCAGGTTGCCGCACGGCACGCCGGCCTGCGGCCACGACGCCCAGAACCCGCGCCGCGCGGGATCGCCGTGCTCCGACACGATCAGCACGGCCCCGCCCCACTCGCCGCCGAGCGCGAAGCCCTGCACGAGCCGCAGGAAGGTCAGCAGCAACGGCGCCAGAACACCGACCGACGCGTACGTCGGCAGCACGCCCATCAGCATCGTCGCGCCACCCATCAGCAGCAACGACAACACCAGCAGCTTCTTGCGCCCCAGGCGGTCCCCGAAGTGGCCGAAGACGAGACCACCCAGCGGCCGTGCCAGGAAGCCGATCGCGTACGTGGTGAACGCGAGCAGCGTGCCCGTCAGCGGGTCCGCGGTCGGGAAGAACAGCTTGTTGAACACCAGGGCGGCGGCCGACCCGTAGAGGAAGAAGTCGTACCACTCGACGGTCGTCCCGATGAGCGAGGCGCCTACCACTTTTTTGATCATCGACAACTCCTCATTGAGCTGACCAGCCGCCATCGACGGCCAACGACGTACCGGTGACAAAACTGTTGCCGCACAACCACAGCACGGCGTCGGCGACCTCGGAGGGTTCGATCAGCCGCTTCACCGCGCTGCGCTGCAGGAAGATCTGCGACGAGACGTCCGCCTCGGAGATGCCGTGCACCCTGGCCTGGTCCGCGATCTGCTTCTCCACCAGCGGGGTCCGCACGTAGCCGGGCGCCACGCAGTTCGACGTCACGCCGTGCGGAGCGCCTTCCAGGGCGGCGACCTTGGAGAAGCCCTCCAGGCCGTGCTTGGCCGCGACGTAGGCGGACTTGAACGCGGACGCGCGCATCCCGTGCACGCTGGAGATGTGGACGAGCCGTCCCCAGCCCCGTGAGTACATGTGCGGCAGCACGTGCCGGGTGAGGCGGAACGCGGCCCCCAGCATGAGCTCGACCATCGCCGAGAAGCGCTCGGCGGGGAACTCGTGGATGGGCGCGACGTGCTGCACGCCGGCGTTGTTGACCAGGATGTCGATCTCGCCGGGCAACGCGGCCACGGAACCGGTGAGGTCGAGCACGTGGCCGACACCGCCGAGTTCTTCAGCCACCGCCAGAACTCCGGGATCGCGGTCGGCCAGGTGAACCTTGGCACCCGCGGAGGCCAGTGCGCGGGCGCAGGCCAGGCCGATGCCGCTCGCGGCTCCGGTGACCAGCGCGCTGTGACCCGTGACACTCGACATGCCGGAAACGGTAGGCGTCACCCGCGGTGATCAACATGTGGCAGGCCCACATAACGCCTGGTCACAAGATGGCTTTAGCCAACATTTAGCGTCTTGGAGGCATATCTGGCGAATGGACGGGGTACAGGGGCGTAAGCTCCCGTCACCTGAACGGGGGAAGATCCGCAAGAGGGGGCTACACCATGTCCACAACGCCTATTTACGACGACCTCCTGCGCGAGCTCGAAGGCATCGCACAGGAGGCCGGTTCGACCAGCTCGGAGCCCACTCCCGAGCCCGTCAAGTCGTAACGGGGACTACTTCGGCGGCGCGATCAGCTCGGCGGGGACCGGCTGATCCTTGCTGATCAGGTCGAACAGCTGCGACGCCTTCTCCTTGTTCCACTGCACGACCGAGCCCGCACCGGGCACCGTCGGCGTGCCACCGACCGGCACCGTGCCGCTCGTCGCGTCGCTCATGTTGAGCGCGACGCTCGCCAGGTGCCACACGTGGTCGTCCTCGTTGACCGACACCGAGCCGGACGCCGCGTTCATCAGCGGGATGACGCGGAACGGGTTCGCGAGCGTGGCGGGGCTCTTCACCTTCTCGAAGAGCGCCGACAGGAACTTGCGCTGGTTCTGCACGCGCTGCAGGTCGGCGGTCGCGAACGCGCGGGTCCGCACGAACCCGAGCGCCTGCGGCCCGTCGAGCTCCTGGCAGCCCGCGGGCAGGTCGATGCCGGCCAGCGGGTCCTTGATCGGCTGGTCGAGGCAGATGTCGACGCCACCGACCGCGTCGACCATGTCGGAGAACCCGCCGAAGCCGATCTCCATGTAGTGGTCGATCCGCACGCCGGTCGCGCCCTCGACGGTCTGCACGAGCATCTGCGGCCCGCCGAACGCGTAGGCCGCGTTGACCTTGTTGCGGCCGTTCTGCGGGATCGAGACGTAGGAGTCGCGCGGAATCGACAGCAGGACCGGCTTGGCGGCGCTGTTGTCCGGCAGGTGCAGCATCATGATGGTGTCGGTCCGCCGTCCGGCGGCGTCACCGGTGGCCAGCGCGTCCTTCTGCTCCTGGGTGAGGCCCTCTCGCGCGTCCGATCCGACGAGCAGCCAGGTGGTGCCCGGCGTCTCGGCGGGACGGCCCTCGTAGTCCGGCAGCGCGTTGATCCGCGTCAGCGTCGAGTCGACGTAGAACCCGAAGCCGACGGTGCCCAGAACCAGGACGAGCAGCAGCACCAGGATGACGCGTCCCGGACGCCTCTTCTTCCTCATCGGCCGCTGCGGCGGCATGGGACGCCGCGGCTGCTGGTAGCCGTGGTGATACCCAGCGCTCATGTGTCGCCAACCCCGATCGCATTAGTTTCGCTTTGCAACTGAGGACGTCGTTCGCCGTCTCAGGTTGCGAGGAACCTACCGGGGCGGCAGCACCAACGCCTCGAAGAGCCGGGTGACCTCGGCCGACGGGTCGTCGGTCCAGCCCGTGTGAGCCGGTGAGGTCTGCACGATCGTGCTGCGCGGCGCGGTCAGCCAGCGGAAGCGCTGCCCCACCGTCGTGCGGCTGACCGGACCGGCGGCGGCGCTGCCGTCGCACGAGTTCGTCAGGTGCGCGAGGCTGCTCTCCAGCACCTCGACGTCGAGGTGCGGGTCCAGCACCCGCAGCCGCTCACCGTCCACATAGGTCTTCGCACACAGGAAGCCCAGCGGCGCGCAGTAGACGATGACGCCGACGTTCATGAACTCGCCACGCTCCTGCCGCGGTACCGCCCGCAGCAGCGCGTACTCAAACACGTGCGGCACGCGCGGCCTCCAGCGAGTCGACCCAGCCGCGGTTGGTCAGGCGGTAGGTGAAGAAGTCCTTGTAGCGCCGGCGCAGTTCGGCCGGATCGCCTTCGAGCCACTCGTCGGGAACGAGCGCGAGCACCTCGTCGAGCAGCTCCGGCGTGACCTTCCCGGCCATCTCGCCGTCCACTTCGGACAGAGCGCCCGCGTTCGGCAGCATCGCGTGGTCGGACGAGTCGTACCGGTAGTCCTTCGTGGCCGGTCGTTCCTCGCTCCACGAGTAGTGGAAGTACAGCGCGGCCCCGTGGTCGATCAGCCACGGTTCGCGGTGCCACAGCAGCATGTTCGGGTTGCGCCAGCTGCGGTCGACGTTGAGCACCAGCGCGTCGAACCAGAGCAGCCTCGTCGCGAGGTTGGCGCCGGGGTCGCGCACGACCGGGTTGAAGTCGAACGAGCCAGGCAGGTAGTCGAGCCCGAGGTTGAGGCCGCCGCTCGCGCGCAGCAGCTCCTGGACCTCCTGGTCGGGTTCCGCGCGTGCCAGCTCCGCGTCGAGGTGCACCAGGACGATCTCGGGTATGCGGAAGCCCAGCCGCCGGGCGAGCTCGCCGACGACGACCTCGGCGACGAGGACCTTCACGCCCTGCCCCGCGCCGCGGAACTTCACCACGTACATACCCAGGTCGTCGGCCTCGACCAGCCCCGGCATCGACCCGCCCTCGCGGAACGGCGTCACGTACCGGGTGGCCGTGACCTCTCTCAGAGAACTCCCTGCCACATCCACTGGCGCATGATCACACGAAGACCGCCTGGAAGCCGAGCAGGATTCCGCCCCAGCCCGCCCACACCGTCGCGCGCCGGGTGCGGGTCGTGATCCCGGTCACCACCCAGGTGCCAGGCGAGCAGGCGCACCGGCGGCTCCCAGGCCTTCACCGTGCCCTGGGGCCTCGACGCGGGTCGGGGCGCTGAGCGCCGCGAACGCCGTTCGGTGGGCCTCCACGAACGACGAGTGCGCACTCACCCGAGGCCGGAAGTCAACGCCCTGAAGTAGGCGGCCTGCCCGGCCCTGTTCGGGTGGTAGGAGTCGGCGGTCGGGTCGACCAGCGCGGTGATCCACGGCTCGTCCGCGCACACACCGTGGTCCGCAAACGCTTCCCTCACGTCGACGTACCGCGCGCCGGCGCGTCCGGCCGCCTTCGCGATCTCGTCGGACAGCTGGTCGGCGGCGTCGTTGAGTACCGCGCGCTTGGCACTCGACATCGTCCGGCAGTCGTCGGCCGGTGTGAACAGCCGCGGGTAGCCGACCACGACCAGCCTGGCGTGCGGTGCCGCCTCCTTGATCGTGGCGTAGGTCGTGTCGAGCCGGCCGGGCAACTGCGCGTGGATGAATTCCACCGCCGTGCCGGCCTTCTCGGCGCAGGCCCTGTCACCGCTCAGGGTGCAGGTCGTCAGCACGTCCGCGAACCCGAGGTCGTTGCCGCCGATGGTGATCGTGACGAACGTGGTGTTCGGTGTCAGCGCCCGGACCTGGGACCTGAGCGACCTCGTGGTCGCTCCGCTGCACGCGACGAACTTGAACGACGGGAACTCCTCGCCCTGCAACGCCGGGTGGGCGTGGGCGCTGCGGCGGCACGAGCCGTCCACATAGGAACCGGCGCCCGCGCCGGACGCGTAGGAGTCGCCGAGTGCGACGTACTCCGGGGCGACCGGCACGGGCGCCAGCAAAGCGACAGCGAGTACTCCAGCCACAAGACCCATGAACCCGGAGTACCACTGTGGACGGTGGACCTGAAGTGCGTTAACCCAGTCGTGTCGGCAGCACGCAGACCGGGATCGCGGTCTGCAGCGGCGTGCCGGACGGGGTCAGCCTGCCTGTGGCCTTGTCCACCGCGAACGACGTCACGTTGTTCGAGTTCTGGTTGGCCGCGAACAACAACGACCCGGTCGGGTCGAACGTGATGTGCCGCGGGTACTTGCCGCCGACGGCGGTGGTGCCGGCCATCGTCAGCCCCGTACCGGTGACCGCGAAGAGCGCGATGCTGTCGTGCCCGCGGTTCGACAGGTAGACGTACCTGCCGTCCGCCGAGACCAGCACCTCGGCCGGGTAGTTCGTCGGGCCTCCGGACGGCACGGTCTTGAGCACCTGGCCCGGCGTGAGCGTCCCGTTCGCGTAGGCGCAGGTCACGATCGTCGAGTCCAGCTCGTTCGCCACGTAGGCGGTCTTGCCGTCCGGGTGGAACGCGATGTGCCGCGGCCCGGCGCCCGGCTTGACCTTGGCCTGCGAGACCTGGGTCAGCTTCCCGCCGGTGAACGAGTAGACGAACACCGAGTCGGCGCCGAGGTCGACCGCCGCCGCGTACCTGCCGGCCGTGTCGAACACGATGTGGTGCGCGTGCGGGCCTTCCTGGCGTTCCTTGTTCGGCCCGGACCCCTTGTGCTGCACCTTCTGCGTGCGCGCGCCGAGGCTGCCGTCCGCGTTGACCGGGAACACGCTGAGCGAGCCGGACGAGTAGTCGGCCGTGATCAGGTGCTTCCCGGACGGGTCGAGCGTCAGGTGGCACGGGTCGGCGCCACCGGTGGCCTGCTTGTTGATCACCTTCAGCGTGGCCGCGTTGATCGCGGTGACCTCGCCCTGGGTGTTCTCGTTGACGGCGTAGAGGAACCTGCCGTCGCGCGACTCGATGACGAACGACGGGTTGACCACGCCGCTGATCACGCCGGTCGACTTCAGCTGCCCGGTCACGCTGTCGTAGGTGCCGATGCCGATGCCTTTGGCGCCGCCGCTCCACGTCGTGTAGGCGCCGAAGAACACTCTCCGCGTGGCGGCTGCCGCCTCAGCGGTTCCTCCGGTCATCAGCAGTCCAGCTCCCATGCCCATGGCTCCGAGAAAACGTCGCCGGTCCACACCCACGTCCGCACCTCCGGATGTACCTTTGCGGCGGCGGTGCAGCCCACACTGGCCCAGACCACTGCGGTCAGGCAATAGGTGCAATCAAGATTGCGTCTAGCGCAACGGGTCGTTCGCGATCAGCCGGGCCTTCTCGGCCTCGAGGTCGAAGGCGGGCGGCGGGAACTTCGGGTCCATCTCGCGCAGGGTCTCCAGCAGCAGCCTGCTGACCGCCCAGTTCCGGTACCACTTGCGGTCGGCCGGGATCGCGTACCAGGGCGTGTCCCGGCAGTTCTTCAACGCCTGGATGTACGCGTCCTGGTACTTGGACCACTTCGACCGGACGTCGATGTCGGCCGGGTTGTACTTCCAGTTCTTCCTCGGGTCGTCCAGCCGCGCGAGCAGCCGTTCCTTCTGGACCTCCGGCGAGATGTGCAGGAAGCACTTGATCAGCGTGATGCCGGAGTCCGCGAGCTCGCGCTCGAACGTGTTGATCTCCTTGTAGCGGGTGCGCAGCTCGGCGGCGGTGATCAGGCGCTCGACCTTCGGCACGAGCACGTCCTCGTAGTGCGAGCGGTCGAACGCGCCGAGGCGGCCCTTCTCCGGCAGGACCTTGCGGATGCGCCAGAGGTAGTGGTGGCGCAGTTCGGCGGCGGTCGGCTTCTTGAACGACGCGATGCGCACGCCCTGCGGGTTCACCAGGCCCAGGACGTGGCGGACCACGCCGCCCTTGCCCGAGGTGTCCATGCCTTGCAGGACGAGCAGGACCGCGCGGGAGTTCTCCGCGTAGAGCGCCTCCTGCAGCCCGTCCAGCTCGGCCCCGGTGGCGGCCAGGTCCTCGGCCGCCTCCTTCTTGTTCCCGGGACCGACGGGCCGGCCGGCGGGGTCGAGGGTGGAGAGATCCACCTCTTCGAGTCGCAGCGCGTCACGAACCGACTTCTTCGCCATCATCTGACCGTAGCGATTCACCGCTGATTCCGCCCGCTGTGCAAGCAACAACCACTGATTGATGAATCTACGCAACAAACTGATGCAGTGCGCAACGCTTCACGGTCGATATCGCTTGTAGACCCCCTTAGCCTTGGAGGATGACCGCCATCGCTGCCCACCACACCGCGGGAACCATGAACCTGGCTAGCGCTGACTACATCGCCCTCGACGAGGAATGGAGCACGCACAACTACCACCCGCTGCCGGTGGTCATCTCGCACGGCGAGGGTTCGTGGGTCACCGACGTCGAGGGACGCCGCTACCTGGACTTCCTGTCCGGCTACTCGTCGCTGAACTTCGGGCACCGCCACCCCGCCCTGGTGGCCGCCGCCGTCGAGCAGCTCGGCCGCGTCACGCTCACCAGCCGCGCGTTCCACCACGACCAGTTCGGCCCGTTCTGCCGCGAGCTGGCCGCCCTGACCGGCACCGAGATGGTGCTCGCGATGAACTCCGGCGCCGAGGCCGTCGAGTCCGCGATCAAGGTCGCGCGCAAGTGGGCGTACCAGGTCAAGGGCGTGCCGGAGGGCACGGCGGAGATCATCGTCGCCGGCTCCAACTTCCACGGCCGCACCACGACGATCGTGTCGTTCTCGACCGACGAGACCGCGCGCAACGACTTCGGCCCGTTCACCCCCGGCTTCAAGGTCGTCAAGTACGGCGCGCTCGACGAGATCGAGTCCGCCATCTCGCCGCGCACGGCCGCCGTGCTGCTGGAGCCCATCCAGGGTGAGGCCGGCGTCGTCGTGCCGCCCGCCGGGTACCTGGCCGGGATCCGCCGCCTGTGCGACGAGAACAACGTGCTGATGATCGCCGACGAGATCCAGTCCGGCCTCGGCCGCACCGGCGAGCTGTTCGCTCTCGACCACGAGGGCGTGCGCGCCGACCTGTACACGCTCGGCAAGGCGCTGGGCGGCGGCATCCTGCCGGTGTCCGCGGTGGTCGGGTCGCGCGCGGTGCTGGGCGTGCTGAAGCCCGGCGAGCACGGGTCGACGTTCGGCGGCAACCCGCTCGCGTGCGCCGTGGGCCGCGCGGTCGTGGGGCTGCTGGCGACCGGCGAGTTCCAGCAGCGCTCGCGGGAGATGGGCGCGTACCTGCACGCCGAGCTGAACAAGCTGGTCGGTCACGGCGTGGCCGAGGTGCGCGGGCGCGGGCTGTGGGCCGGCGTCGAGATCGCGCCCGGCGGCCCGGTCGGCCGCGCCGCGTCGGAGGCTCTGGCGACGCGCGGCGTGCTCTGCAAGGAGACGCACGCCTCGACGTTGCGCGTCGCGCCGCCGCTGGTGATCACGCGGGACGAGATCGACCTGGGTGTGCGAGCGATCGCCGAGGTTGTTCGTCCCGTTTAGGGTGATTTCTACTCATAGCCAGGTCACAAATGCGGCGGACGGGCCACCTGGGCCGTCCGCCGCATGCATCATGACTCTTATGGGTGAACGGGTGCGTGCTGAGGCCGCTGCCGCGCTGGGCAGATGGGTTGAGCCGGAAGAGGTCTACGCCGAGGGGCGCGCACTGCGGTCCTCAGTGGACTTCAAGGCGCACCGAGCGATGTCGCTGGCGCGCTCGCGACCGTCCGTGCTGGAGTTCATGCGCGCCAGCAACGAGGGCCGGCTGGAGCACCTCGTCCCGTTGCGGGTCGGCCGGATGCTCCAGAACCCGTTCGCGTTCTTCCGCGGCGCGGCCGGGCTGCAGGCGGGCGATCTCGCCGCCGGTTGCTCGACGGGCCTTCACGCTCAGCTGTGCGGTGATGCACACGCAGCGAACTTCGGCCTCTACGGCACGCCCGAGGGCCAGATCGTCATGGACATCAACGACTTCGACGAGACGCTGCCCGGTCCCTGGGAGTGGGACCTCAAGCGGCTCGTCGCCTCGCTGGTGCTGGCCGGGCGCGTGGGCGGCGTGTCGGACAAGGGCTGCCGCGACGCCGCCGAGGACGCCGTGAGGGCGTACCGGGGCACGATCCGGCACCTCGCCGAGATCCCGTTCATGGACTCGTGGACCGCTCTGGGCGACGAGTCCACGCTGTCGAAGGTGAAGGCCGACGACCTGCTCAACGACTTCTCCAAGGCCGCCGAGAAGTCGCGCAGGAACACCAGCGCGAGGTTCGCGGCCAAGTGGACCACGCACGACGGCGAGAAGTGGCGCTTCGTCACGAACCCGCCCACGTTCACCGAGGCCACTCCCCCGACGAAGGCGGCCGTGATCGCCGCGCTGCCGTCCTACGTGGACACCCTGCGCGAGTCGCGGACGAACCTGATCATGCGCTACGGCGTGTCGGACGTGGCGTTCCGCGTCGTCGGCACCGGCAGCGTCGGCCTGCGCAACTACCTGATCCTGTTGCACGGCAACGGCTCCGAGGCCCTGGTGCTGCAGGCCAAGGAGGCCAGGCCGTCCGCGCTGCAACCGTTCCTGCCCGCCGAGCCCGCCAAGCACGAGGGCAAGCGGATCGTGCACGGCGCGCGGCTCGTGCAGGCGGAGACCGACATCCTGCTGGGCTGGACGACGATCGAGGGCCGGCACTTCATCGTGCGGCAGTTCCGCAACCGCAAGGGCGAGATCGACGCGACCACGCTGAAGCGCGACGACCTCGACGACTACGGCCGCTTCGCAGGCGCGCTGCTGGCCCGCGCGCATACCCGGTCCCTCGACCCGCGGCTGCTGGCCGGGTACTTCCAGAACGGCGACGGCGACGACCTGGACGAGGCCTTCGCCAAGTACGCGTTCGACTACGCCGACCAGACCGAGGCGGACCACGCCGAGCTGGCCAGGCTGGTCAAGAACGGGAAGCTGCCCGCGACCGCCGAGGTCCGCTGACGCGCCTTCAGGCCCTCACTCCGGAGTTGACCTAGCCTGGCGGTATGAAGATCCGCCGCGCCGCCTCCGCCGACGACGTGTTCGCCGCCGCGCACCTGTTCGACGCGCCGCCGCGGCCGGACGCGACCGCCCGGTTCCTGGCGCAGGATCACAGCCACCTGCTGATCGCCTACATCGGCGACCAGCCCGCCGGGTTCGTCTCCGGGGTGGAGACCACGCACCCGGACAAGGGCACCGAGATGTTCCTCTACGAGCTGGGCGTGGACGACGCGTTCCTGCGCCGCGGCATCGGCACCGCGCTGGTCGAGGCGTTGAAGGTCCTTGCGGTGGAACGGGGTTGCTACGCGATGTGGACCGGTACCGCCGCCGGGGACACGGCGGCGCAGGCGACCTACCGGAAGGCGGGCGGGGCGGTCGACGACGGCGCCTTCGTCAGCTGGGAGCTGTGACCGCGTCGACTTCGCCCCTCCCCGCCTGTCACTTGGTGAGGTACAGGTACTCGATCCTGCACTGCGTGCAGCCGGTCTGATCACCCTTGTTGAAGGTGTGCACCTTGGTCTGGCCGTCGGCGGCGTCCCAGAAGGTGAACCAGCCGCTGTTCGCACCGGCGTTGAACCACGTGATGCCGTCCAGCTCGAGCAACAGCATGTCCGGGCCCGAGTTGTTGTAGCAGTACTTGTCCTTCACGTCGTGGTGGCGGAAGAACGCGGTGAAGTCGGTGCGCGCGTCGCACACCCCCTGATCGAGGATCCGATTGACCGCCGAGGCCGGAGCGGCGAAGCCGAGGAGGCTCACCACCACCGCGAGCAGGCTGACGATCGACAAGCGGAGTTGCACATAGGTCCGCTACGTCCAGACCGGTTCGTCCACTTCGGACACCAGGCCGTCCGCCCGGAAGTGCAGGAACCGGTCGAAAGACTTCGCGAACCACCGGTCGTGCGTGACCGCGACGACCGTGCCCTCGAAGTCGTTCAGCGCGTTCTGCAAGGCCTCCGCCGAGGCGAGGTCGAGGTTGTCCGTCGGCTCGTCGAGCAGCAGCAGCGTCGCCCCGGACAGTTCCAGCAGCAGGATCTGGAACCGCGCCTGCTGCCCACCGGAGAGGTTCTCGAACCGCTGGTCGCCCGCCTGGTGCAGGCCGTAGCGCTGCAGCACCGACATCGCCGCGCCCCGGTCCTTGCCGCCGCGCTGGCCCTCGCCGTGCCAGAGGATGTCCACGAGCGTGCGGCCGAGCCATTCCGGGTGCTCGTGCGTCTGCGCGAACAGGCCCGCCACGACCCGTGCGCCGAGCTTCCACCTGCCGGTGGTCTTCACGTCGTCGCCGCCGAGCAGCCGCAGGAAGTGGCTCTTGCCGGAGCCGTTCGCGCCCAGCACCGCGACCCGGTCGCCGAAGAAGATCTCCTGGGAGAACGGCTTCATCAGCCCGGTCAGCTCCAGGTCCTCGCACGTGATCGCGCGAACGCCGGTGCGGCCGCCTTTCAGGCGCGGGGTGACCTTCTCGTCCTGAGGGATCTCCGGCGGCGGGCCCGCCTGCTCGTACCGTTCGAGGCGCGCGGCCATGACCCGGTACTTCTGAGCCATCACCTCGGAGGACTTGGCCAGCTGCTGGAGCGTGCGGACGAGGTCCTTGAGCCGTTCGTGCTCCTCGTTCCAGCGCCGGTGGTCTTCCAGCAGCCTGTCGATGCGTTTCGCCCGGGCGCCGTGCCACGTCCCGAACGAGCCCGCGTGCGTCCACGCGGAACGCGCCTCGACCGTGACGACGTGCGTCGCGGCGGTGGACAGCAGCTCACGGTCGTGGCTGACGACGAGAACGGCCTTGTCGGTGGCGCGAAGACGGTCCTCCAGCCAGCGCTTGCCGGGGACGTCGAGGTAGTTGTCGGGCTCGTCGAGCAGCAGGACCTGCTCGTGGCCGCGCAGCAGGGTCTCCAGGACCAGCCGCTTCTGCTCACCGCCGGAGAGCGTGCGGACCTCGCGGAACCGGGCCCGGTCGTAGGGCAGGCCGAGGGCGGCGACGGTGACGGTGTCCCAGAGGACCTCGATGTCGTACCCGCCCGCCTCGCCGTAGCCGGAGAGGGCGTTCGCGTACCGCATCTGGGCGGCTTCGTCGTCGGTGTCCATCAACGCGAGCTCGGCGTCGTCGAGCTCCTTCGCCGCCACTCGCAACGCTTCGGGGGCGACCGACAGCAGCAGGTCGCGCACCAGCGAGTCGTCGCGCACAGAGCCGATGAACTGCGGCATCACCACCAGCCCGCCCTGTACGTGCACGCTGCCCTGCTTCGGGGCGAGCTCCCCCGACAGGATCCGTTGCAGCGTCGTCTTGCCGGCACCGTTCGCGCCGACGAGCGCGACCACGGTCCCGCCGCTCACCTTGAACGAGACGTCGCGGAACAGCTCCCTGCCGTCGGGCAGGACGTACGCGAGGCCGTTCGCCTCCAGATAACCCACGCCCGTGATGGTCGGGGTCGCCGAACGGGAACGCCAGCGAGTTTCCGATCAGCGCAGGCGGAGCGGGTACCTGCGCAGCACCAGCACGCCGGACGTGACCAGCAGGCACTGGAAGGCGGGGCCGAGCGCGCCGATCACCGTCAGCAGCACCGTGAGACCGCCGAAGACGACAAGGAGGGAGTAGAACAGCCAGGGGCGCACCTGGCGGTTCATCGTGCGGGCGAGTCTCGGCTCGTCCGCGAGCAGCCGCTGTTCGATCTCCTCGAGCGAGCGGCGTTCGGCTTCACTCAGCATCAGTGCCTCCGGAGGACGTCGGGACGTCATCATTCCCGCCCGCCACCCAGTGGATACTCGAACGCCGCCGGAGTCAAACCCGAGAAAGCGCGACCAATCGGCTGACGGCACGCAGGTACTTCTTGCGGTAACCGCCGCGCAGCATCTCCTCGGTGAACAGCTCCGAGAGCGGCTGCCCCGACACCGCCACCGGGATGTCGCGGTCGTAGAGCCGGTCGCCGAACGCCACGAGCCTCAGCCCGACGCTCTGGTCGGGCGCGGGCTTGACGTCCTTGAGGTGCACGGCGGTGACGCCGTCGAGCAGCCGGCCGTACTTCGACGGGTGGATGCGGGCGAGCGCCTTGCAGAGGTCGTCGAAGTCGTCGAGGGTCGAGCCCTCGGTGTTCGAGGCCTTGACGACCAGGTCGGTGTCCGACATCGGCGCCGGGGCCTCGGGCAGACCGCGGTGGCGGTAGTCGGGGCCGTCAACGCGCACGACGTCGAACTTCGAGGACATCGACTGGATCTCGCGCAGGAAGTCGGCGGCGGCGAACCGGCCCTCACCGAGCTTGTCCGGCAGCGTGTTCGAGGTGGCCGCGACGTGCACGCCGGCCGCGATCAGCTCCTTGATCAGGCGCGTGACCAGCATCGTGTCGCCGGGGTCGTCGAGCTCGAACTCGTCGATGGCGAGCAGCTTGTGGCCGGACAGCCTCTTCACGGCCTCGGGGAAAGTCAGGACGCCGACCATGTTCGTCAGCTCGACGAACGTGCCGTACGCCTTCGGGCCGGGCACGGCGTGCCAGAGCGAGGCGAGCAGGTGGGTCTTGCCGACGCCGAAGCCGCCGTCGAGGTAGAGGCCGAGCTTGCCCTCGTCGGAGTCCCTGGACCCGAACAGCGACCACTTCCTGCGACGCGTGCTGACCTGCGCGGCGAACAGGCGGCCCGCCTCGACCGCGGCGGCCTGCGAGGGCTCTTCTGGGTTCGGGATGTAGGTGTCGAAGCTGACCGAGTCGAACCTCGGTGGCGGTACCAGGCCCTCGATCAGTTCGTCGGCACCGATCTGGGGATCCCGGTCGGACAAGCGCATGCCCGCAGCTTATCGGCGTGATGGGATGGCCCGGTGGAGATGTTGTGGCCCTCACCAGGCGTTGAGATGACCGACACAGCCCTCGAGTCGCTGTACGGCTATCCCCCCGACCGGACCTGGGTCACCGCGAACTTCGTGTCCAGCGTGGACGGCGCGGTGTCGGTCGACGGCCGGTCCGCCGGGCTCGGCTCGCCCGCGGACCGGCGGATCTACCTGCTCGGGCGAGAACTCGCCGACGTCGTGCTGGTGGGCTCGGCGACCGTGCTGGCCGAGGGCTACCGGGGCGCGAGGCGCGCCAGGCCGTTGCCGATCGCCGTGGTGACGGCACGCGGGTCGCTGACGCCGGACCTGCCGCTGTTCACCGACACCGCCGTGCCGCCGATCGTGATCACGACCGAGGCCGCCCGGATGCCCGCGCTGCCCGCCGACGTGATCATCGCCGGGGAGACCGAGGTGGACCTGGGCGTGGCGGTCGAGGAGCTCGCGGCACGGGGACTGCACCGGATCGACCTCGAGGGCGGGCCGCGGCTGTTCGGGTCGATGGTGGCCGCCGGCCTGGTGGACGCGCTGAACCTGACGGTGTCGCCCCTGCTCGCGGTGGGTGACTCGGCGCGGATCGCGCACGGTCCGGTGATCCCGCCCGTGGATCTCGCACTGGCGTCGGTGCTGCGCGCGGACGACGTGCTGTTGCTGCGGTACCAGCGGCGGAATTCCAGCTGAAGAGGCAGGATGTGCGCGTGGACCTACCGCTGACGCCACCTCTGCAGCCGATGCTCGCCGCCGCGGTGGACGGGATCCCGGACGACGCGAACCTGTTCTTCGAACCGAAGTGGGACGGGTTCCGCTGCGTGGTGTTCCGCTCCGGCGACGAGGTGCTGCTGCAGTCGCGCAGCGGCAAGCCGCTCAACCGCTACTTCCCCGAGGTCGTCGCCTCGATGCTGGACGTGCTGCCGGACCGCGTGGTCGTCGACGGCGAGCTGGTGGTCGCGAAGAACGACGAGCTGGACTTCGACGCGCTGTCCGAGCGCATCCACCCGGCGGCCTCGCGGGTGACGATGCTGGCGGAGTCGACCCCGGCCACGTTCGTCGCCTTCGACCTGCTCGCGCTGGGGTCCGAGGTGCTGCTGGAGTCGCCGACGATCGCGCGGCGCGAGGCGCTGCTGAAGCTGCCCGGGCTGAACGTGACGCCCGCGACGACGTCCGTCGAGACGGCGCGGCAGTGGTTCACGCTGTTCGAGGGCGCGGGGCTGGACGGTGTGATGGGCAAGCCGTCGGACGGGCCGTACACGCCGGGCAAGCGTTCGATGATCAAGGTGAAGCACGCCCGCACCGCCGACGTCGTGCTCGCCGGGTTGCGCTGGCACAAGGACACCGAGCCCGGCACGGCGGTCGGCTCGCTGCTGCTCGGCGTCTACGACTCGGACGACGTGCTGCACCACATCGGCGTCTGCGGCTCGTTCAAGGCCGCCGAACGCAGGGAGCTCGCGGCCGAGCTGGCGCCGTTGATCACCACGGGAGACCACCCGTGGGCGAATCCCGCGCCGGGTCAGCGGATTCCCGGTGAGATCAACCGGTGGCGCGGCAAGCAGGCCGAGTACGTGGCGCTGCGTCCCGAGAGGGTGCTGGAGATCCACTACACGCAGACCGAGGGCGAGCAGCCGGTGCGGTTGCGGCACAACGGCCAGTTCGCGCGGTGGCGGCCGGATCGCGAGCCGTTGTCGTGCCGCTACGACCAGCTGGAGGTCCCGGCCCGCTACGACGTGGCGTCGGTGCTGAAGGGCGAGCTCCGGGCCCGTTAGACGTCCGGCCTGGCCGAGCGGGTCGCACCGATCGACGCGATCACGACGCAGCAGACGGCGGCCCACTGCGCCGGTTTGAGGTGTTCGCCGAGCAACAGCAGACCCGCGACCGCGGCGACCGCCGGTTCCATCGACATCAGGATCCCGAACACGCGCGGCGGCATGCGGCGCAACGCCTCCAGCTCCAGCGAGTACGGGATCACCGACGACATCAGCGCGACCGCGAACCCCGCCGCGAGCACCACCGGGTCCAGCATCGCCGTGCCGGCCGAGCCGACGCCGAACGGCAGCGCGATCACCGCCCCGACCACCATCGCGAGCGCGAGGCCCCTGCCGTCGGTCGTCTGGCTGCCGAGCTTGGCCGTCACCAGGATGTACGCGGCCCAGCACGCGCCCGCGGCCAGCGCGAACAGCACACCTGTCCACAACAGACCGCCCTGCACGCCCGTGAGCAGCACCACGCCTATGCCCGCGAGCAACACCCACACGCCGTCGAGCCAGCGCCGTGAGCCCGCGACGGCCACCGCGAGCGGCCCGAGGAACTCGATCGTGACGGCCGCGCCGAGCGGGATGCGGTCGAGCGCCGCGTAGAAGCAGAGGTTCATCGCCGCGAGCACCGCGCCGTAGGTGGCGACGGTGACGAGCGTGCGGCGGTCGAGCCGGATGGACGGACGCCAGATCACGACCAGCACCAAGGCGGCCATGACCAGGCGCAACGTCACCGTGCCCGCCGCACCCGCGACCGTGAACAACTGCTTCGCGAACGCGGCGCCGACCTGCACGCTGACGATGCCGAGGAGCACGAGCGCCGTCGGCGGGATGCCGCCCATGAGACGAGCGACGGGAAGCCGATCAGCGTGAGCCATGCACCCATCCTGACTCACTGGATTCTCACCTGTGGCGTGCGAGGCTCAGCTTCCCGGAGTGTGAACGAGAGTGAGGAAATCTGTGCGTCGCGCTGCCTTGGCCCTACTGGCAGTGAGCGTGCTGACGGCGTGCAGCGCGGGGCCCTCGACCAGGCCGGTGATCGCGGTCAAGGGCGAAGGCGACCAGCCCGTCGACCAGAGCACGCTCGCCGGGCCCCAGCCAGTGCCCCCGCTGGGCGAGTACAGGACGGACTCGCTGCCGTGGTCGCCGTGCGACGAGCAGATGAAGGACCGCTTCGGCGCCGACGCCCCGCAGGGCGACCTGAAGTACGAATGCGCGCGCATGACCACCGTGCTCGACCCGCCGGGACGCCCCGGCCGCGGCACGATCGGCATCGCGCTGACGCGCGTCGGCACGGGCAAGAGCGCGCTGGTCGTGGTCAACGACCCCGGCGGTGAGCCCGGCACGCTGAAGGCCGCGCGGCTCGCGGCGGCGTTGCCGAAGGAGCTCCTCAGCACGTTCACGATCATCGGTGTGGATCGGCGGGGCACGGGCCGTTCGGACGGCATGGCGTGCGTACCGCAGGCCACGCGCGCACAGCTCGTCGAGTACGACCCGGCCGAGGCCGAGCAGTCGACCCTCGTGGTCGCCGCGGGCGAGGCGTCGCAGGAGTGCGTGCTCGACCTCGAAGGGCGGCTGACCGCGTTCGACTCGTGGCGCGCGGCCGCCGACCTCGAACGCCTCCGCGACTACCTGGGCACCGACCGCCTCAACGCCATCGGCCTGGGCGAGGGCTCGCGCGTCATCACGACCTACGCCCAGCGCTACCCGAACCGCATCGGCCGGACGGTCCTCGACGGCGCCCCGGATCCGGCGCTCGACCAGGTGGGCGTCCTGGAGTCCCGCGCCGTCGCGGCGGAGGCGACGTTCGACGCGTTCGCCCGCGACTGCAAGACCAGGGGCTGCGCGCTCGCGAACCCGCGCGAGGACGTCATGGCGCTCCTGACCCAGCTGCGGACCGGCCGCGTGCGCGGCGAGTACGTGGACCTGACCCCGGGCTCGGCCCTCAACGCGATCCTGGCGGGCCTGGCCGACCGGGCCCGCTGGCCCGCACTGGCCGACGCCGTGGTGAAGGCCCGCGCCGGTGACAGCACGGGCCTGTTCGCCCTGCTGGAACCGCTGGTCAACGACCTGGACGAGAACCCGCCGCGCTTCGACGCCGGCCTGATCATCGGCTGCAACGACACCGCCACCCGCATCCCACCGGATCGGGTGAAGGCCCTCACCGCCGACTGGCAGTCGAAGCACGCGATGTTCGGCGCCGTGTTCGCCCGCATGCTGCTGCACTGCAACCCGTTCCCGCCGCCCAAGGCCGAGAAGGTCGACGCCCTCAAGAGCGCGCCGCCGATCGTGGTCCTGAGCACGGCCAACGACCTCTCCACCCCCGCGCCCGGCACCGAGCACACGGCGCAGCGGCTGCCTGGGTCGTCGTTGATCGGGTGGCAGGGCAGCGGGCACGGCGCGCTGACCCTGTCCGGCTGCGCGACCACGGCGGTGCGCGACTACCTGATCGACGCGAAGGTGCCGTCGAACGGCACCGTCTGCCCGCCCTGACCGAGGCTCCCCGGACGTCCGCGCCACCGCTGATCCGCCACATGGCTGATCAGCGGTGAGAGCCTTCGGCGTGGTGCCGGGAACTCCGTAACCTCGGCAGGAACGCGACCCCGCGGGCGGGCGGCGGTCAGGATCGGAGCTGCGGCATGGGCGATGCGCCGGTGAACCAGTTCCGTGGTCGCGCGAGCAACGTCATGCAGATCCACGACGTGCACGGTGATCTGTACCTGCACGAGCCCCAGCCGTCCATCCGCCTGGTGGCACCGCATCAGCTTCCAGCCGACATCCGGCAGTTCAGCGGACGGGAAGAAGAACTGCGGCAGCTCGACGCGTTGCTGCACGACGAGCCCGCGGCGCCTGCGGCCGTGGTCGTCTGCGCGATCGCCGGCACCGCGGGTGTCGGCAAGACCGCTTTGGCCGTGCGCTGGGCACACCGCGTCCGCGACCGCTTCCCCGACGGCCAGCTGTACGTCGACCTGCTCGGATACTCGTCGGACGCACCGGTCCTGCCGTCTCGGGCACTGGAAGGCTTTCTCCACGCTCTGGGCGTGTCCGGTGACGCCGTTCCGCCGGGACTTCACGACCAGGCTGCTCTCTACCGGTCGCTGCTGGACGGCCGCCGGATGCTCGTGGTGCTCGACAACGCGAGTTCCCCGGACCAGGTGCGCCCTCTCCTCCCCGGCTCCGGCACCTGCTTCGCCCTCATCACCAGCCGCAGCGGCCTCGCCGGTCTCGTCGCTCGCAACGGCGCACAGCGACTGACCTTGGACCTGTTGTCCCACAACGACTCCCTCGACCTGCTTCGGGATCTCGCGGGTGCCCGACGCGTCGAAGCCGACCCGCACGCGGCCGCGACGCTGGTCGACCAGTGCGGCCGGCTGCCCCTGGCGCTGCGAGTGGCGGGCGAGCGGGCCGCGGCCGAACCCGGTCTCCCCTGAGCGAGCTCGCCGACGAACTGAGAGACGAGCGAGGCCGCCTCGACCGGCTGGCGAGCGACGACGGCCAGGACGAGAGCACCGCCGTCCGCGCGGTCTTCTCCTGGTCGTACCGCAGTCTGGCGCAGCCCGTCTCCCGGCTTTTCCGGTTGCTCGGACTGCACCCCGGACCCGACTTCGGCGTGCCAGTGGCGGCCGCGCTCGCCGATGTGGACCTGCCACAGGCGAAGCGGCTCCTGCAGACACTCGCGGGCTCGCATCTGATCCAGGCGAGCGCTCCCGGCAGATACCGATTCCACGACGTGTTGCGCCTCTACGCGACCGAACTCGCCGAGACGGAAGACCCGATCGAGGTGCGCCTGGAGGCGGCTCGCCGGATGCTCGTCTTCTACCTCCACTCAGCGCGCACCGCTGACCGTCTTCTCCTGCCGCTGTTCACGGCCCCGATCGCCGAGCTGCCGGAACCGCCGGTCACCGCTCCGCCCTTCCACTCCCGGGACGAGGCACTGACGTGGTGCGAGACCGAGGCCGCCAACCTGTCGGCGGCGGTCCGCCACGCGGCCCAGCTCGGCGAACACGCGCTGGCAGCGCAGTTCCCCCGAGCTCTGTGGAGCTACTACGACCTGCGCAAACCCTGGACCGACTGGATCGCCACCTACGAGATCGGGATGGCATCAGCCCGGCTGACGGGCGACGACGTCAACCGTTCCTGGATCGTCCGATCGCTCGGCGTGGCGCACTACGACCTCCAGCACTACGAGCAGGCAGCCGCGCTCTTCTCGGAGTCCCTGGCCGTTCGCCGGCGCATCGGGGACATCGCCAGCACTCCCGGCAGTCTGGACATGCTCGGTTCCACCTATCGCAAGCAGGGACGCTGCGACGCCGCGCTGGACTGCCATCGGGAAGCGCTCGCGATCCGGCTCGAACGCGGCGACAAGCGCGGCATAGCCGTCACGCTGAACAGGCTGGGCTCGACCTATCGCGATCTCGGGCGTTTCGAGGAGTCCCTCGACCACCTGACCAGGTCGCTCGCGCTCAGGCGGGAGATCGGCGATCTGCACGGACAGGGCTTCGCCCTCCACAGCATCGGAGCCACCTACGAGCAACTCGGCCGGTTGGACGACGCCACGCAGGCGTACGAGCAGTCGCTGGTCGTGCGCAGGGAGATCGGTGATCGGCGCGGAGAAGCGGAGATCCTCCACTGCCTCGGGAAGATCATGCTTCGCACCGGCAGGACCGGCAGGACGCGCGAGGCGTGGACGGACGCTCTCGCCATCCTCGACGATCTCGGCGCACCCCAAGCCGCGGACGTGAGCCGGCAGCTTCAGGCGCTCGGCCACACCGACTCGAGTCCGGGCGCGGAAGAGGCGTGAAGGCTGCGCCGAAAACGTAGAGGGGAGCCGCTCGCGCGACCACGACGCGAACAGCTCCCCGCGCGAATCTTCGTGTCAGCAGCTGGAACAGCAGCCGCAGCCGGGCCCCGTGCACCCGGAACAGCACCCACACGTACCCATCAGGGCCTCCCCGTCCTCCAAGCCGGACCTGCGCGGGACATCCGCGCACCTCACGGTCCGCCCCGGCACCAGCCCTGGGAACCCCTCTCACCCGAACGCGTGCGGACAACCACCGGGGCGTCGCAGCACGTGATCGCGCTACGCGCCCAGCTCCTCCAGGGCCTTCTGGGCTGCCTCCAGTTCGGCGCGCAGCTGCTCCACGCGGGCGAGCTGCTGCGCACGCGCCGCGTTCAGAACGCCCTCGACGATCTCGGAGACCTCGGGGGTGAGCAGCTTCGCGGCCTGGGCGACCTGCGCGGGCGGCACCGGTGTCGGGCGAACAGTCCTGCGGGTGCCCTGCAGCACCTCCACGGCCCACTCGCCCTCGCCCGTCGTCACCAGCGTGATCGTGACCTCGGGGAAGGTGGTCTTCGCGGACTGCTTGCGGGCGGCGGGCTTCGCGGGCGCCTGCTCGGCGGGAGCGGGTGCGGGCTTCGGCTTGGGGGCCGCGGGTTTCACCGGCGCCTCCGGGACGTAGGGGTGGATGACCTCAGTCTCCCGCGGCGGCTCCGGCTGCGCCGGGGGCGGGGTCGCCGGCTTCTTGCGGGGCGGCGGCTTCTCCAGCGTCAGCTCGGCCGGGGAGAAGGACATCTCGTCCTTCGAGCCGGTGGGCCGGACCTGGATGAAGTCGCCCTCGGGAGGGTCGGTGACGGCCAGCAGCTTCGCCGACCTGCCCTCCTCCATGCCGACCGCGGCCGCTGTGAACCACACCATCGGCTGACTGCCGCCGTCCAACTGCGAGCGCAGGTCGACGACGTCCTCCGCCGACAGCCCGCTCTTCTTCGCCATCGCGCTGCCTCCCCGTTCGAACACCTGTGCCCCAGCATGCCCTACACCCCCGACAATTCTGAGCACAGGGTCGGCAACAAGATCATCATCAGGCCGGACGAGGCGTGAGAGCGCTCTCAGGCTTCTTCGGCCTGCTCGATCTCCACGACGCGCAGCCGGTACTCGCACCCGTACTCGACGGCGTACGACAGGTCGTACACATGCACGATCTTGGGCCCGCCGTGCAGGTGCACGTACGTCACGGTCTGCTTCGGATCCTCGGGCGTGGACGGCAGCGAGTCGACCCTGCCGTCGAGGGGACCGCCGACGTACCGCACGACATACGGCTGTGACATGGCGACCTCCTCTCGCGTTCGGTCCAGTCTACGAGGTCGTTCACTGGATCCGTCCCCGATACAGCCGGTTGGCTCACTCACTGCCCGAACCACCGCACGGCGAGTTCGTCGTACGAATCCCCTTCAGGCATCTCACGCATGTACTTCGGCATGTTGGAGTAGACGTGCAACAGCGCGTAGGCCATCACGCGCGGAGGATCAGGCACCCGCCCGTACGCCTCCACCAACCCCTTCCAGCACTTCGCGTCACCCTTGGTGACGAACAGCCCGACACTGGCGAACTCGTACTCGAACGCCCCGCGCATCGCCGGCTCGAAGTCGAACAACCCGGTCAACTTCCCGTTGCGCCACAACAGATGCGCGCTCATGACCTCGGTGTGCAGCAACACCGGCGGCTCGTCACCGAGGTCCACCCCGTCGAGAAACGCCGGAATCCGCTCCAGCCACCGCTCGTCCAGCCCGCGCTTCCGTTGCAGCTCAACGCATCCACGCCGCTGCCCGGCGACGAACGCGGCCCAGTCCCCCGGCCCCAGCACCGCGGGCGGCTCGACCGCGTGCAACGCCTTCAGCACCTCGCCGACCCGCGCGCTGACCTCGACGTCCGGCACCGCCGGCTCCTCGCCGCGCAGCCGTGACATCAGCACGTACGCCCAGTCGTCGAGCACGCCGACGCCCTGCAGCCGGGGAGTCGGGACCGGCAGCCTGCCGTGCAGCGCCTCCATCACGGCGACCTCGACCGGCACCTCGCCGTGGTACTGCGGTGGGAACAGCTTCAGCACCAGGTCGTCCCCGACGGCGAAGACGGGCAGCGACCCCTCCTCGAACCGCACCACGGCGCCGTCCAGTCCCAGGCGGTCGCGGTACGACTCGGCGTCCTGCTGCGTCGGCTCCATGCCGTGATCATCACCGATCGGGATCGGCGAACGCCACTTCCTCCCGCCCCCACCGCTCCAACAAGTCACGTGCGACGCCGAACTCGCTCTCATCACCGCAGTAGCGCATCAACACTTCAGCCAACTCAGGGCGCCGGGATCGGACGAAGCCGAGCGGCGACCACGACAGCCCTCTCTCGAACGCCGCAGCCGCGATCATCGCGATCAGCACTCGTGCCCCGCCGTGGTTGTTCCCTGCACGGGCCAGGTCGGTTCGATCGAGGTCAGAGGTGATCGATGCCAGTACGGAGGCCGGGATCGGCATCACGTCCGGCCACGCCCCTGCGAGCCGACGCAGCTCGAAGGAATCAACGCAGCCGTCACCGACGCACTTCACCATCGGACCTGGTACATACCTCTCGCTCCCCTGGGGCAGTGAAGCGTAGACCCACGTTGCCGCACCGTGGATTTGATCGAACATGCTGTTCAAGCTGCGAAGTCCGTGCCGTTCTTCCCCCAGCACCACCTCGTAGGACACCGATGGCACCCGTACCACCAATCCCGCCCCCAGACGGATGTCCGAACCCAGGTCTGCTGCGGTGCGCGCCAGCACCGCACGCGCGACTGTGGCGGTGCGGGTGCGTTTCACATGCCTAGTGGCGCGCAGGGCGTGGTAGAGCGAACCGTCTCCGGTCCGGCCCAGCGCCTCAAAAGCGTGCTCGAGCAGCACTTCCACCGTGGCCCGGCGCAGGTTGTTGTGCTCGAGGAAGCTGACGCAGAAGGTGAGGACCTCGACTTCATCACTGGCCATCGCCAACAACAGCCGGACACAGGCGTCACCACCGTCCGCACGATTCACGTCGTACATCTGCAACGCGATCCGAGGCACTACGAAGCTCTTGCCAGACGTGACCATCGGAAGCAGGACTCTGACGATCTCATCGGCGGTGTCGCAGGTGCGCAACACATAACACGCCGTGTAGTACTCCATGAAGGTGCGGTGTGTGAAGCCGAACCGCCGTTCGCCGTCGAGCGAAGTGTCGACCTGCGTGAGCACCCATGCCCGCTCGGCGCAGTAGTCCAGGAACTCGCGTGCTTTCTGGTGGTAGGACTGCGAATCCTCTTCCTCGCGTTCGCTCAGGTGTGCGACCACCAGTCGTTCCAGCGTCGTCTCCCCCTCGTCTCCCTGACCGCCGAGGGTGAAGAAGAAGTGTTGCGCCAGCTCCTGTACCAAGAACTTCGCCAGCTTGACCGACCGGATCACCGATGGCACCTGACTCACGGCGTCCCACCGCACCAGCATCAGCTCAGAACACTCCCGGTAGACGTCAGCAGTGTTCTCCGGGATGTAACCCTCGCTCTGGTAGAGCATGCACAGCAGCGAAAGCATCAGCGGGTTCGACCGCAGGTCGGCCAAGTGCTCGCTGTCCCGCAAGAACGCCTCCACCCTGCTTTCCGCGTACACGAGGGCGAACCAGGTGCGCACGTAGCGCATAACCTGATCGGCGTCGAAGTCAGGCAGCCAGTACACGGGGAACGACGTGCTGTCGAGCTTCGCGACCGGGTAGCTCTCCTGCCGACAGGTCACCACGATGCGTGCCAGCGGGAAGCGCGCGGCGAACGCCTCGATCGCCGCCACCGCCGATCGCCGCGCCTGGATGTCACCGACCTCGTCCAGCCCGTCGAACACGACCACCGCCTCACCGGCGTCGAGCAGGTCAGCGACGTGCTGGACGTCCACGGGACGCTGGACGAGCGGACGCAGTTCCTCGGCGATGATCGTGACGAAGTCGTTCGACAGCTTCTGATGCTGCTTCAGCTGAACCAGCAACGGGACCAGCAGCGTCCGGTGGAGGAGACGCCGCATGAACGTGCTCTTTCCGGCACCGGGATTTCCCACCAGCACGAACCGGCGGTCATCCACTTCGTCCTCGGCGATCGGGGCGTCGTCCAGACGGAGCTTGCGCGGCACGTAGATCCGGTCGACCGGAAAGCGGAAGTCCGCCTTCGAATGCGGCATGACCATGCGGTCGTAGGCACGCGCCATGGCCGCGCGGATCACCCCGCCGGTGGCCCGCGCCGTCGCCAGCCTGCCGACATCGGCGGCAAGACCGAGGCGCTCCGCGATCGGCCGGTCCGGGCCGGTCACCTTGATCCGGATTCGGTCACGGGAGTTTACAGTGCGGTATGGCGCGTTCTGCTCGATCGCGGCCCACAGGGACGACGCGAATTCCGCAGACTCCGTTGTTTCGCGTCGCACGGCCCGCTGGAACTCGCGCCGGAACGCCTCAGCCAGTTCTCCCCGGTCAACCTTCTGGTGGAACCTGCCCTCCTCGGTGTAATCGAGTTGGCACAGCAACTCCAGCAGCGAAGCGCAGTCGTGCCCGCGCAGGTAGTCCACAATGCGCCGCCGCACGAGTGCGGACATAGGTGCAGGCGAGTCGCTCACCCACCGCACGGCGGTCTCAGCCAATTCCGCAACGACGGTCGCGATCGCTGTCACACGGAGAAGATCGGCGCCGAATGATCGGCTGTTACTCCTGCTTGCGGGCGCGGGAGGGCTGCACCCGCATCGGCTCGCCCGGCATCTTCGGGTAGTCGGGCGGGTACGGCATCTCGCCGCGCGGATCGGCCGCGTACCACTCCAGCAGCGTCTCGATCCCGAACGCCTCGGAGTCCAGCCCGGCGTGCGGATCGCCGCGCTCCTCCAGGTACTTCGGCACGGTCAGCACGTCGAAGTCGTCAGGGTCCACAGTGGACAGCTCGTCCCACAGCACCGGGGTCGACACGGTCGCGCGCGCGGTCCCCCGGACGGACCAGGCCGAGGCGATCGTGCGGTCGCGAGCCGCCTGGTTGAAGTCGATTAACACGCGCTCGCCGCGTTCTTCCTTCCACCAGGCCGAAGTGGCGAGGGAGGGCGCGCGCTTCTCCACCTCGCGGGCCAGGGCGATCACGGCGTGCCGGACGTCGATGAAGTCCCACTCCGGGCGGATCCGCACCGCGACGTGGATGCCGCGGCCACCGGACGTCTTCGGGTAGCCCACCAGGCCCGCGTCGGCCAGCACCTCGCGCAGCACCAGGGCGACGCGGGCGGCGTCGGAGAAGTCGGTGCCCGGTTGCGGGTCCAGGTCGACGCGCAGCTCGTCCGGGTGGTCGACGTCGGCGCGGCGGACCGGCCACGGGTGGAAGTCGAACGTGCCGAGGTTCGCGGCCCAGACGATCACCGCCTCGGAGGTCGGGCAGATCTCGTCGGCGGGGCGGCCGGACGGGAACTTCACCCGCACGGTCTCGACGTAGTCGGGAGCGCCCTTGGGCACGCGCTTCTGGTAGAACGCCTCGCCCTCGACGCCGTCCACGTAGCGCTTCAGCACGACGGGGCGGTCTCGCAGCACGGTCAGCAGGGCCGGCGCCACCGTGCGGTAGTACTCGACCACCTGCCGCTTGGTGATGCCCCGCGCGGGGAAGTACGGCTTGTCCGGGTTGGACACCCGCACCAGCTGGTCACCGACCTCGAGCTCGATCGCCTTGGAAGCCACGGCAGAACACTAAAGGCCGCGCACGAACGCCGCGAGCGCCAGCTCGAAGCTGTCCCGGTCCAGCTCGCGGGCGACGCCCGGCAGCAGGTGGGCGCGGTCGAGGTGCGGGTAGCGGTCGGTGTAGTCGGCGGGATCGGACGAGAACCCGCTGGAGAACGAGCTCAGGGCCGAGCCGAACACGATGTACATCAGGCCCGCGGCGATCATCGTGGCCTCGCGCCGCGACCAGCCGGCGTCGACCAGGGCGCCGTGCAGCAGGTCGAGGCGCTGAAGCGACTCCTCACGGCCGGCCGGGCCGTACGCCAGGAACGGGACGATGTTCGGGTGCGACGACAACGCCGCACGGTACGAGCGCGCGCACCTGATCAGGCCCTCGCGCCAGTCGACCTCGAAGCCCGAGACGTCGACGGTCGACAGGACCGACGAGGCGATGTCGTTCAGCAGCTGGTCCTTGGTGCGGACGTGCCCGTACAGCGACGCGGCCTGCACTCCCAGCTCCGCGGCGAGCTTGCGCATGGACAGGCCGTCGAGGCCGTCTCGATCGATGATGGCCAGAGCGGCCGACCGGATGCGGTCGGAGCTCAGAAGGGGCGTGCTCGGCCGGGGCATGTGAGTTAACCTAACACTGTTCGGTTAGTCGGGAGGGTTCGTGGATCTAACGCTTTCGGACGAACACCGGCAGCTCAGGGAGCTGGCCCGGCGGTTCACCGACGAACGCATCGTCCCCCATGCCACGCGCTGGGACCGCGACGAGGCGATCGACAGGGACCTGGTGCCGGCGCTCGGCGAGGTCGGGTTCCTCGGGCTCGGCATCGACGAGCGCCACGGCGGGTCCGGTGGCGACAACCTCGCCTACTGCCTGGTCCTCGAGGAGATCGCCCGCGGCGACAGCGCGGTCCGGGGCATCATCTCCGTCTCGCTCGGCCTGGTCGCGAAGTCGATCGCCCGGCACGGCACCGAGGAGCAGAAGCAGCGCTGGCTGCCCGGCCTCACCGCGGGCACCCTGGTGGGCTGCTTCGCGCTCACCGAGCCCGGCACCGGCAGCGACGCGGGCAGCCTCGTCACCAAGGCCACCAGGACGGACGACGGCTACCGGATCAACGGCCGCAAGGTCTTCATCACCAACGGCACGTGGGCCGATGTCGCGCTCGTGTTCGCCCGCACCGGCGGGCCGGGCCCGAAGGGCATCAGCGCCTTCCTCGTCCCCACGGACTCGCCGGGCTTCACGGCCACCGAGATCAAGGGCAAGCTCGGCATGCGCGGCCAGGCCACCGCCGAGATCACCCTCGACGACGTCGAGGTGCCGCAGGACGCCCTGCTCAGCACCGAGGGCTTCAAGCTCGCGATGGGCTCGCTCGACAAGGGCCGCATGTCCGTCGCGGCGGGCTGCGTAGGCGCCGCACGGGGCGCGCTCGAAGCCGCGCTGGAGTACGCCAAGCAGCGCGAGCAGTTCGGCAGGCCCATCGCGGGCTTCCAGCTCGTCCAGGAGCTCCTCGCGGACATGGCCGTGGAGACCGACGCCGCGAGGCTCCTGACCTGGCGCGTCGCCGACCTGGCCGACCGCGGCCTGCCGTTCCGCACCGAGGCGAGCATGGCCAAGCTCTTCGCGAGCGAGGCGGCGGTCAAGGTCGCCAACAACGCCATCCAGGTCTTCGGCGGCTACGGCTACATCGACGAGTACCCGGTGGGCAAGTACCTGCGGGACGCCCGTGTCACCACCCTCTACGAGGGCACCAGCCAGATCCAGAAACTGCTCATCGGTCGCGCGCTGACGGGCATCAACGCGTTCGCCTGAAAGGAAAGAAATGGACTTCACGCTCGACGAGGAGCAGAAGGAGATCCGCGACTGGGTGCGGACCTTCGTGCGCAAGGAGATCATCCCGCTGGAGCCCGAGGTGCTGCGGCGCGAACGCGCGGGCCAGCCGGGCCTCGCGCGGGACGAGCTCAAGGAGCTGCAGGACAAGGCCAAGCAGGCCGGGTTCTTCGGTGTCCTCACGCCGCAGGAGTTCGGTGGCATGGGCCTCGGCGCCGTGATGACCGCGCTCCTCGAGGCCGAGCTGGGCCGCAGCTTCGTCCCGTTCCGCTTCGGCGGCTACGCGGACAACATCCTGTTCCACGGCAACGAGGAGCAGAAGCAGCGCTACCTGCTGCCGACGATCTCCGGCGAACGCGTGTCGTGCTTCGCGATCACCGAGCCCGGCGCCGGCAGTGACGCCAAGGCCATCCGCACCTCCGCAGTCAAGGACGGCGGCGAGTGGGTGATCAACGGCGAGAAGACCTTCATCACCCAGGGCAACGAGGCCGACTTCGTCATGGTGTTCGCCGTGACGGACAAGGAGAAGGGCGCCGACGGCGGCGTCACGTGCTTCCTCGTCGACCGCGACATGGGCTGGAAGTCCGAGCCCATCCCGACCATGGGCCAGTGGGGCCCGGCCGCGCTCGTGTTCGACAACGTCCGCGTGCCGGAGGAGAACGTCCTCGGTGAGGTCGGCAAGGGCTTCCACCTCGCGATGCAGTGGATCGGCCAAGGCCGCTACCTGCTGCCCGCCCGCGCGCTCGGCAGCGTCGAGCGGCTGGTCGAGATGGCGATCGAGCAGGCAAAGAACCGCGTCACGTTCGGCCAGCCCATCGCCGAGTACCAGGCCATCCAGTGGATGATCGCCGACTCCGCGGTGGAGATCGAGGCACTGCGCTGGCTCGTGCTGCACGCCGCGTGGCTCGTCGACCAGAAGCAGGACTCGCGGCAGGCGCAGTCGATCGCCAAGCTCTACGGCGGCATCAAGGCCAACGAGATCGTCGACCGCGTGCTGCAGATCCACGGCGGCATGGGCTACACCCGCGAGCTGCCGATCGAGCGCTGGTACCGCGAGCTGCGGCTGCTGCGCATCTACGAGGGCACCGACGAGATCCAGCGCCGCACGATCGCCCGCAACCTCCTCAAGGGCCACGCGAACATCCGCGGCACGCTCGGCTAGCCCTATCGTGGACTGGTGCTCAGCCACCGCATCCTCGGCGTCGTCGAACGACAGGTCCGCACCTGGTCGGCCGGCGACGCCGAGGTGTACGCGGCGGCGGTCGGCGGCCACTCCCCCGCGTTCGCCATCCCGTTGCTGCAGCACGGCGGCCCGCAGCTCGGCCTGACCGGCGCCGACATGACCCAGGTCCTGCACGCCGAGCAGTCGTTGTGGCTGCACGGCGAGCTCCCGGCGCACGGTTCCACGGTCGTCACCAAGACCGTCACCGACATCTACGACAAGGGATCCGGCGCTCTCGTCGTCAGCACGTGGGAGTCGGAGTACGCGACAACGCGCTCGTCGTGCTTCGTCAAGGGCGAAGGCGGTTTCGGCGGCGAACGGGGTGAGACGCGCCCGTTCGCCGTTCCGGAGACGGCTCCCGAGGTCGAGTTCTTCCAGACGACGGAAGACCAGGCGCTGCGGTACCGCGAGACCGGCGACGAGAACCCGATGCACCACGATGCCGGGTTCGCCCGCCTGGCCGGGTTCGCGGCTCCCATCCTGCACGGCCTGTGCACGCTCGGGATCACCGTGCGGGGCCTGGACTTCACCGAGCTGCACGCCCGGTTCACCGCACCCGTGACGCCCGGTGACGAGCTGCGGATCGAGCGCTGGCCGACCGGCGAGTTCCGCACGTTCGCGAACGACCGGCAGGTTCTGCTCGGATCGGTTCGGTTTTCCGAAGTGGACGGCCGCTGAAAGTTCGCACGATCGTCACATGAGTGGTGCCCTGGCAACCGTGGACTCCGGAATCGAACCTGTGCGCGTGGCGGTGGAGTCCCGTGACCTGATCAGCGCGGCCGGCGTGACGCACCTGTTGAAGAACTCACCGCGCGTGCGGGTGGTGCAGGACCGCTTGGACGCGCACGTGCTGCTGGCCCTGGTGAACGAGCTGTGCGCGCAGCAGGCCGCACGGCTGAGGGCCTGCGGTGCTCCCAAGATCGTGGTGATCGCGGCACGGGTGCACGACCTCACCCCGTCGATCGCGGCCCAGGCGGGGCTGGCGGTTCCGTTGCGGCGGGCGGACGTCAACGCCGAACGCCTGACCAGGCTGCTCGTCGGCGGCCAGCCGGTGCAGGACCGCTCGCCGGTGCTGAACGACCGGGACCTGCAGCTGCTGAAGCTGCTGGCCGACGGCGCGACGATCGCGGAGGTCGCCGCCCGGCTGTTCTGTTCGGAGCGGACGGTCAAGTACGCGCTGCACCAGTTGCTGGAACGGTTCGGGCTGCGCAACCGGGTGCACGCGGTGGCGTGGGCACTGCGTTCCGGTTTGCTCTGACAGCTCCGCGACTCCTGTTGAGACGCAACGGATCGGACAGCCGCAGGCGGCCTATAACCTCTGCCGGGATCGCTCCCGCGGAATGACCGTCGTCATCCGGACGAGGTGGGCGACGACCGCCCCTGCCGTTCCGACGAAGGAAAGTCATGCGCTTCAGCCCGTCCGTCGTGCTGTCCCGGATCCTCGAGGGCACGCTCGCCCTGCTCGGCGTCCCCATCTTCTTCGCGGAGGTGAACGACACCACGTGGATCGCGTTGTGGGACCTCATCGCCATCATCTACCTCACGATCCGCGTCGTCCGCCTCAGTCGCAGCAAACGGGCGGGCGACGACAAGGGCGCGTGGGTCAAGAGCGCGCTGGGCCGCCGCAGCGGCACCCTGTTCACCCTGTTCACCAGCCTCGTCGGGATCACGGCCGGCCTGACCATCGTGCTCATCGAGGAAGGCACCCAGGCGGCGGTGGTCGCCAAGGCCATGGGTGTGCTCGCCGTGCTGCTGGCGTGGGCGATCCTGCACTTCGGCTACGCCGACCGCTACGCGCAGGCCTACTACAGCGCCCTGCCCGAGAAGCTGCTGGTGTTCCCCGGCACCGAGCACCCGACGTACATCGACTTCACGTACTTCTCGTTCACCGTCGGCACCACGTTCGCGGTCTCCGACGTCGACTCGCACACCTCCGCGATGCGGCTGCGCGTCCTCGCGCACGGCGTGCTCTCGTTCATCTACAACACCGCGATGCTCGGCATCGCCATCGGCGTGATCAGCGGCTGACCACGCCGAGTGGCCGTCAGGCGAGGCCGAAGACGGAGGAGAGCTGCACCCGCCTGCTGATGCCGACCTTGCGGTAGACGCGGGTGAGGTGCAGCTCGACCGCCCGCTGCGTGACGTTGAACCGCGCCGCGATCGCCCGATTCGTCTCGCCCTCCAGCACCAGCGAGACGATTCGCGACTCGTGCGGCGACAACCTGTCCCACGCCGCTCCGCGCGGCGGCCGGTGCTCCCGGCCCAGCGCCGCACGCGCCTGCTCGACCAGCTCGGCCGCCCCGGCGCGTTCGGCGTCGGCCAGCGCGGCGCGGGCGGATCCGAGCGCGAGATGCATGCGGGCACGCTCGTGCACCAACAACGCGCACGCCCAGACCGGGGGCAACGTTCTCGTGTAACCGAGCCGCACCACCATCTCCCGCGCCTCTCCGGGACGTCCGCCGTCCACACAGGACGCGACGAACGCCGCCGCTCCCAGCGCCACACAGCCCCGCAACGGTGACGCCTGGGCGAGTTCGCGCATCAGCCGGGCAACTTCGGCGTGGTCACCACTGGTGCGATGAGCCCACATCTCCAGAGCGGTCAGCCAGTCCCGTTCCGCGCCGGCGAGTCGTGACCTCAGCTGTGGCGCGAGATCCAGCACGACCCGTCCGGCGCCCCGGCGCAGCAGATCGAGTCCGGCGAGCGCGAGCGGAACGATCCGCGGCCCGCTCTCGGGAAGATCCCGCAGGACCCGCTCGGGATCCTCCGGGACGACGGGATCGGCCCAGTGGCCGAGCAGGTCCTCGTCGCACTGCCAGTCGAACACCACCGCGTCGAACCACTCCCCCGCGGCGGCGCGCTGCCGGGCGAGTTCGGTGGCCCGCGGTGCGATGCCGCACCGCAGGTGGAGTTCCGCCATCGCGACGGCCACCTGCTCCGCGATCGCGGCGTCCAGCGGTTCCCGCAGGGCGGCACGCAGGCACCTCACCGCCTGCTCCGGCCGCCCGGCCGCCTGGTCCAGCCGTGCCGCCCCGTGCAGCACCGGCGCCACCCACCGCGCCCCGACGGGTTCCGCGCACGCCACCACGTGCCCGGCGACGGCGACCGGTGGAGCGCACCGCCGATGCAGGACCTCGGCGGCCGCGCGGTGCAGGGACTCGCGTGCCTCAGGTGCCATCTCGTGCCGGATGGCGTGGCTCAGCGCCGGCGAACGGACGCGCATCGGGTCGCTGACCGCGAGACGCGCGTCGACAAGGCGTTCGAACGCGGCCAGGGTGCGGAACGACCCCATCCCGGCGACCTCGCACAGCACGTCGAGCGACGCGCTGCCCAGCACCGCCAGCGAGCGGGCGACCGCGACCGCGTCGGCGTCCAGCACCTTCCAGCCGCGGCGCACGGCCCGCAGCAGCCGCGGCAGGCGCAGGCCGGGAAGCACGGCGGGCAACGAGGACAGGTCCGTGACCACGTCCAGGACGTCGCTCAGCACGCCGGGAGCCCCGCCGCTGTACTCCAGGCACACCGCGACCAGCTCCGGTGACACCTCGGCGTCGAACCGCCGCCGGATCATCTCCGCGACCGCGTCGGCGCCGACCGGACGCAACGGCACCCGCACGGCGTCCACGACCTCCAGGGCGTCCGGATCGCAGTCGCCCGCGAGCAGCACGGCACCCCGGAAACGGGCCAGCCGGTCGGCTTCCTCCGCGCACAGCCGCTCGGCGTCGTCGATCACCAGCACCGTGTGGCCGTCGACCCCGCTCAACGCCCGCAATCCGCGAACCGGCCGCAACCCGCTGCGCACCGCGATTGAAGAAGCAACGGACAGCAATGCGCTTTTGCCCATACCAGTTGCACCATGCACAACGCACGAGCGAGCGCCACCGCTGAGCGCCTCCGTCAGGACGGCGATCTCCCGCTCACGGCCGACGAGCAGGCCACCGGCCTTGCGCACGGCGGTGCCCACGAGACCGGGGCTGAGCGGGGCGACCATGTCAACCAGCAAATCGTGGACCGTCCGGCAGGACCATGCAGAAGCACCGGCAGAAGTTCCGCAGGTCTGCCCCTTCGCACAGCACCGGACGGTGAAGCACCCGCCGGGAACGCGAAAACCATTCGACCAATCAATTGGTAATGACAACGACAGCTCGTGAACCAATTCGCCGCCCATTACGTGATTCCCTATGTACACCTGACGAACACCTCTAGGAGTCCCGATGCGGGTCGCGTCACGCACCGTCTTCGACTTCGTCCGGCCGAACGGCTCCACCGCGCCGGTCGAGACCGAGCTGCTCTACCGGTCGGAAGACCCGTTCGCGGTGACGATGAGGTTCAGCGCGGGCGGCTCGGTCGCCACCTGGATCGTGGGCAGGGACCTGCTCGTCGAGGGCATGAGCAGGAGGTCGGGGGACGGTGACGTGCGGCTGCGGCCGCACTCGAGCCGGGTGCTGGTGCTGGAGCTCGTCTCCGACCGGCACATGACGGTGTTCCGCGTCCCGGCGCGCACGCTGCGCAAGTTCCTCGACGCCACCGACCGCCTGGTGCCGCGCGGCACGGAGCGGTTCGACGCCGACGCGTTCCTGAGCACCGTGCTCCGCTGAGAGGCCGAGTTCGTGCTGCGGCCTGTCATGCCGCATCCCCTCACCCTCCGGACAGGCACTTCCGCACCTCGGCGGCGATCTCGCGCGTCGCGTCCGTGTCCCACCGTTCGCACGCCGCGAGGGAGTCCCGCAGAAGACGCCGGTGCCCGCTGTGGTCGCCGCGCGAATCCGCGTTGTGCGCGAGCGCCCGCAGGATCTCGATCTCGCCGAGGCCGTCACCCAGCGCGCGGAACCCGGCAAGGGCTCGCTCCAGGTCCTCGTCCGACTCCGCGAGGCGGCCGGCCGCGCGGTGGGCGAGGCCGCGGTGCCACAGGGTTGTGGCGAGCCAGGACGCCATCTGGGCGCGCTTGTAGACGGCCTCGGCCTCGGTGAGCGCCGCGACGGCGTCGTCCGGCCTGTCGACGTCTATCAGCGCGAGGCCGAGCCATCCGAGCGTGCGGCCCAGTGCGGAGAGCTCGTAGATGGTGTCGGCGTAGGCGCGTTGTTCCTTCGCCACTTCTTCGTGAGCGGTCACGGCGGCGATCGGGCGGTTCATCGACCGCCACAGCACGCCGAGAACGGACCGCGCGTAGTGCTCGTCCATTGGCTCGCGCATCAAGCCGATCGCCTTGAGGCACACGCGTTCGGCCTCGTCGAACTGCCCGAGCCCGCTGTAGGAGGCCGACGCGATCAGCCACACCCAGCCGAGGTGCCCGGTCTCCCCCGACTCCTCGGCGATCCGGACCGCGCCCGTCAGCACCTCCAGCGCCGGTCCCGGCCGGTGCGCGACGTCGAACAGCACCCAGCCGAGCTGGCCGCGCACGACGATCTCCTGCCACGGTTCGCGCGCGGAGGCGAGGGCGAGGCGGTAGACGCGTTCCCAGACCAGGCCCGGTTCGATGGCCGCGTAGTGCGAGAGGGCGATCACCGCGCGGGTCACGTCCTCGTGCAGCCCCCTGGCCTGCGCCCGTTCGACGATCTCGGGCAGCAGGTCGCGGTGCTCGTCCAGCCAGCGCCGTCCCGCCGCGACGTCGGGAAAGGCCCTGCGCCGCGGACTCACCCGCCGGGCGTCGCCCGTCTGTCCGAAGAGGACCCCGGCGGCCACGGTGGTCTCCAGGAGCCACGCGAGCATCCTGCGGTCCGCGTCGTCGTCGGTGGCGTCGACCAGGCCGGTGGCGAACGTCCGCACGAGGCCGTGGATCGCGTAACCGCGGTCGTCGGGGTCGAGGAGGCTGACGTCGGTGAGGTCCTCCAGCGCCTGTTCGGCCTCGGCGGTGGTGATGCCGGCCAGTTCGGCCGCGAGCTCGGGGCCGACGTGGGTGCCGACGAGCAGGCCGAGCCGCCGGAACACCAGCCGCGCGGTCTCCGGCAGGTGCGCGAGCGACACCTCGAACGCGCCGCGCACGTCCAGGTCGCCCGCGGTGAGCGCGGCCAGGCGGCGTTCCTCGATCTGCTCCACGAGGTGGCCGAGAGGCCAGCGCGGGCGGCTGGCGAGCCGGTTGCCGGCGATGCGGAGCGCGAGCGGCGACGTCCCGCAGAGCCGGACGAGCTCCCGCGCGGTCACGGGATCGGCCTCGACGCGGTGCGCGCCGACGATCGACGCGAGCAGCTCGACGGCGCACGGTTCGGTGAGCCCGCCGAGCCGGATCCACGTCGCGCCCGCCAGCCCGGCGAGCCGGTGCCGGGACGTGACGATCGTGAGGCAGCCCGCATCCGCTCTCAGCGTGCGGACCTCCTCCTCCGTGGTCGCGCCGTCGAGCACGAACAGCAAGCGTTTGCCCGCGAGCAACGACCGGTAGAGGCGCGTCTGGCCGTGCACGTCCTCCGGCACGTGTTCAGCGGGCACCCCGAGGTCTTTAAGCAACCGTTGGAGGGGCTGCGTGGAGCCCTCTAGGTCGATGAGCAGCTGACCGTCCGGAAAGCGGCCCTCCAGCAGGTGGGCCGCCCTCACGGCGAGACTCGTCTTACCGGTGCCGGCGGCCCCGTGCAGCACCACGAGCCCGTTGGGCTTGTTCGCGATGACCTCGAGCTCGGCGTCACGGCCGACGAGGTCCGCCACGTACATCGGGAGCGACCAGACCGGGCCGGTCAGCGCGACCCGGCCGGTCCTCGCGAGCCGGCGCAGCTCGGCCCGGTCGTGGTCTTCGAGGTCCAGCGCGTCGATCAGCGCCTCGGTCGTGCGGCGCTGCGGCGAACGGGCCCGGCCGCGTTCCATGTCGCTGATCGCGCGGACGCTCACCCCGGACCGCTCGCTGAGCTCTTCCTGGCTGAGCCCCGCGTTCTTGCGGTGCCGCAGGAGCCGGGCGCCGAACGTCATGTCCCAGAAGTTAGCGGGTCAAGCTCGTGATCATCTGCGCGCACACGCGGGAGAGGTGCCGGCGCATCACCGTCGCCGCCCTGGCCGCGTCGCCGTCCGCGATCGCCCGGACGAGTTCGTCGTGGTCGTCCATCGACGCGTGCTGGTGCGGCGGGTCGTCGTCCAGCGAGCTGCGCAGCAGCACCACCCGTTGCTGCACGAGCCGCACCTGCTCGGCGATGTAGGGGCTGCGGGCGGCCTCGATCAACGTCTGGTGGAACGCGAGGTCCAGCCGGTACGGGAACGGCTGCCCGGCCCTGTAGTTGCGGCGGCTCTCCGCGCACACGTCCTGCAGCCGCACGAGGTCGACGTCGGTCCGCCGCGACGCCGCGAGCTCCGCGGCCGCGCACTCCAGCGCGGTGCGCAGCTCGAACAACGCCCGCACGTCCTCGGGGCTGGCGTCGGGCACGAACGCGCCGCGGTGCGGGACGAGCGTCAACAGCCCCTCGGAGGCCAGGTGCCGGATCGCCTCGCGCAACGGCCCGCGGCTGATGCCGAGCTTCTGCGCCACCTCGACCTCGTTGACCCGCGAGCCCGGCGGGATCTCCCCGGTGAGCACCTGCTCGCGCAGCACGTCCACGGCCTGCCCGGCCAGGCTGAGGTGCAGTGGGACCGGAGGTGTCACCTTCGTCTCCTGATCTGGACGGCACCGGCCGTCCTCCCGTTAAACTAGCGAACGTGTCAACTGTCGACAGTTGGCAGTTTTACTCACAGGCTGGAGGGGCGACATGGCACACGAAGTGGTGGCTGAGGTCTGGCGGGGCGACTTCCTCGAGTCGGTGCACCACGGCACCGTCGTCGCCACCGGCGCCTCCGGTGACGCGGTCCTCTCCGTCGGCCGCCCCGACGACGTGGCGTTCCCGCGGTCGTCGAACAAGCCGCTCCAGGCCCTCGCGATGCTGCGCAGCGGCCTCGACCTCGACGGCGCGTTGCTCGCCCTGGCCTGCGCGTCGCACTCGGGTGAGGACTTCCACGTCGCCGGCGCCCTGCGGATCCTGGCCTCGGCGGGTCTCGGCGAGGACGCCCTGCAGTGCACCCCCGACCTCCCGCTCGGCGAGCAGGCCCGCGCCCAGCACCTCGCGCAGGGCCTGGCCCCCGCCCCGAAGTACATGAACTGCTCCGGCAAGCACGCCGCCATGCTCGCCACCTGTGTCGCCAACGGCTGGTCCACCCACGACTACCTGGACCCGGCTCACCCGTTGCAGGTCGCGACCCGCCTCACGATCGAGGACGTGGCCGGCGAGCCCGTCGCCCAGGTCGGCGTGGACGGCTGCGGCGCCCCGATCTTCGCCATCAGCCTCACCGGCCTCGCCCGCGCGTTCGGCCGTCTCGCCAGCGCCGCCGAAGGCACCCTCGAACACCGCGTGGCCACCGCCATGAACACCCACCCGCAGTGGGTCGGCGGCACCGGCCGCGACGTCACCGCGCTCATGGACGCCCTGCCCGGCGTCATCGCCAAGGACGGGGCCGAGGGCGTCTACGCGGTCGGCCTGCCCACCGGCGAGGGCGTGGCGCTCAAGATCGCGGACGGTTCGTCGCGCGCCCGCGCGGTCGTCGTAGTGGCGGTGCTCAAGCGGCTCGGGGTCGACGTCAGCGGGGTCGAGGACCTCGCCACGGTGCCGGTTCTCGGGCACGGCCGCGCGGTCGGCGCGGTCAGGCCGTCGCTCGCCCTGGCGAGTTGACGCGCCGCCGCCCGTGAACGGCCGCCAGGCCCGGATCCCGCGCCCCAGCCACTAAGCTGGGGCTTATGGGCGATTCGAAGGACGAGGACGAGAAGTTCCAGGAGGAACTGATCGGCCTCGACCCACACGACCCCGAGACGAAGGCGTTCGCCGACCATCTCGACAAGATGAAGCGGCAACGCCCGGGCTTCACCGTCGAGGACTACCTGGAGGGCGTGCAGGACTTCGCGGACTCGGCGAACCGCACGACGGGCCACCAGCGGCTGGTCGCCGTCATCGTCGTCGGGCTCATCCTGCTGGGCGTGCTCCTCACGATCTGGTTCGCACTCGGCGACATCATCGCCATCATCTTCTGAGTCGAACATCTTCTGGACACGGACGAGAACGAGACCTTAACGAGGCCTTACGGCGCCGCACCCCACAGCGCCGCCGGGAAGCCCTGAGAGCGCGCCGGAGTTATAAAGAGACATGGAACCTGTTGTCGGCGCCACCCCGAAAGTCGTGCGTTCCGAAGAGGAATGGCGCGCCCAGCTCAACCCCGCCGAGTTCGCGGTGCTGCGGCAGGCGGGCACCGAGCGTCCATGGACCGGCGAGTACACCGAGACCAAGACCGAGGGCGTCTACGAGTGCCGTGCCTGCGGAGCCGAACTCTTCCGCAGCGACACCAAGTTCGACTCGCACTGCGGCTGGCCGTCGTTCTTCTCGCCGCTGGCCGGGGACTCGGTCATCCTGCGCGAGGACCGCACGCTCGGCATGAAGCGCGTGGAAGTGCTCTGCGCCACATGTCACAGCCACCTCGGGCATGTTTTCGAGGGCGAGGGGTACCCGACCCCGACGGATCAGCGGTACTGCATCAACTCCGTCTCCTTGAAACTCGTTCCGTCCGAATAGGAGACTGAGCGCAGTCCGGTCGCCAAGGAACCGGACGGACCTGGGAGGCACCATGATCTTCCGCATCGCCCTGCGCGGCACTGACGGTGAAGGCTCCGGAGGAGTCGACGGCGGCTCGTCCAGCTAGCCACCACCTGACGGCGGCAGGGGACCGGCAACCCTAAGGCTTCGTCAACAAGCCTTGTGAGGCTGTGGCGCGGACCACACCATTGACCCACCGAAGCACTTTCGGGGCAGTCAGGGGGTGGGTCGAATGCCAAGACCTTGGGGATTGTCCGGACCGGAGTTCCTTCAGCTGTACTGGATCGGGCTGGCACTGGCGGTGCTGGTCGCGATCGTCGTCCGGGTACGCGCGCGGGCGGGTCACAGTACCCAGCCCGTGCGCTCTCTGGACATGGACGAGCTCGCGTTCCTCGCGGGCGGTCCCAGGCGCGTGGTCGAGACGGCCGTCGCGCGACTGCTCACCTCGGGTGAGCTCAGGACTTCACGGCGTGGCACCGTTCAGGCCACGTCCACCACTCGGTCGCTCAACCCGGTGGACCGCGCGGTCATCACCGACTGCCAGCGCTACACCAACCGCACGGTCGCGCTGATGATCCCCTCCGTCGCGGCGGATCCCGTGGTCACGGGCATCGGCCGGCGGCTCGAGGACATGGGTCTCCTGGCCGGCTCGGACGTCGTGAAAAGCGCCACGCGCAAGGGATCCGTTCCCCTCTGGGTGCTGCTCGCGATCGGGGTCGCGCGCTGGGTCAACGGCGTCGCGGTCGACGCGCCCGTCGGCTGGCTCACGCTGCAGCTCGTCCTCACCGGCGTGCTGATCCTGCTCCTGACCCGCCGCGGCAAGGCGCTCGTGCGCACCCGCAAGGGCAACGAGGTTCTCAACGACGCTCGCCGCACGAGCACCAGAGCGGCAGGAAGCGTGGACGAGGTCGTGTACGCGGGCGCGGCCGGCGCGGTCCTCTTCGGCGGTCTCCTCGTGTACCCGGACCTGGCGGTGCGCACCTCGTTGCTCGCCTCCTCCGGTCCCAGCGGCTACAGCGGTGGCGGCTACAGCACGTGTTCGACCGGCTCGTCTTCGTGTTCGAGCGGAAGCAGCTGCGGCGGCGGTGGGGGTGGAGGCGGCTGCGGCGGTGGTGGCGGCGGCTGAGCCGTTGTCCGGACTTTTCAGGTAACAACAGGAACCCAGGGGTAGATCTCACGTCGAAGAGACACCGACACCAGTGAGGGGAGTGCTGATGTCCGAGTCTTCGGCACCGCACCGGACCACGTGGTCCGCGGAGGAGATCGGGTTCCTGGCAGGGGGCCCGGGAAGAGCGGCACACGCCGCCCTCGCCCGGCTGATGGACGGCGGTCTCGTGCGCGTCTCCCGCGAGGGACTCGTGACCGCCGTTCACCAGAACGGTTACGGTGCCTCGACCCCGCTGGAGGCGTACGTCCTCGCCGGACTCCACGGCACCGCTCGTCCTGTCCCCCAGGTGATCCAGGTGGCGATGGCGAGCCACGAGATGGGCGCGCTGGCGCAGAGCCTGGTCGCTCGCGGAGTCGTGCAGCCCCGCTGGGGCAGGCCCGACGGCGGCAGGAACGCGCTGCGGGTGGTGTTGTTCCTCCTGGCCTTCATCTCGATCTTCGTCGCCTTCGCGGTCGAGCCGTGGGTGTTCGTGCTGAGCGGGATGCTGTTGATGGGGGCACTGCTGTTGCGCAAGCCGGGCAGGCTCACGGCGAACGGCAGGACCGTGGTGCGGTACGCCTTCCGGAGCACGCGCAGCCGCGCGGAGCACGTGGCGTTGTTCGGACTGCGATCGGGCAGGCCCGGCATGAAGACGTCCACTCCGCTCGTCGGCAGCGGCAGTTGCGGTTCGTACGACTGGAACCACCACAGCTGCGCCGGCTCGTCGAGCTGTTCGAGCAGCAGCTCCAGCGGTTGTTCCAGCAGCTCGAGCAGTTGTTCCAGCAGTAGCAGCAGCAGCTGCGGCAGTTCGAGCAGCAGCAGTTGCAGCAGTTCCAGCAGCTGAGGGGGGTGACTGGTGGAAACACCGGCAGCACAGAGGACGTGGCTGTCCGCGGAGGAGGCAGGCTTCCTGACGGCCGGTCCCCGGCGGGCAGCGGAGACCGTTATGGCCCGCCTGATCGACACAGGTCTCGTACGGGTCTCCCGCGACGGGCTCGTCTCCGCGGTGCACCAGAACGGCCACGGCGCCACCACGTCGGTCGAGGCGCGGATGCTGAGCCACGCGCGGACCGCCGTCCGGATCGACGAGATCGTGCAGTCGATCGCGAAGAGCCCGGAGGTGGCCGACCTGTACCGGCACCTGTTCAGCCGCAGGCTCATGCAGGTGCCCCGCCGTCGCGGTGAGGGCTGGTGGTTCTCCCTCGCGGTCGCGGGCCTGCTGACCTTGGCGGGCTTCGTCTCGCCGGCGTTCTTCGTCGGCGTGCCGGTCGCCCTGTGCTTCTCCTTCCTGCAGTACGGAAGGAGCCCTGTCACCAAGGCCGGCAAGGACGCGCTGAAGCACGTGACCGCGCACGACAGGGTGCACGCGGTGGCGCTGCACGGGTTCAGCGGCAGGACCGGCGGGCAGAACGTCGGCGAGTTGTTCGACCTCCCGCAGGAGGTCGTGAAGCTGATCCCGCCCAGGTCGCGCAGGCCCGGGAAGCGGTCCAAACCGGACGGTGGCGGGTGCGGTTCGGGGTCGAGCTGCAGCAGCTGTGGTACCACTTCCGGCGGTTGCGGCGGTTCGAGCGGTTCGAGTTGCGGCGGCAGCAGCGGCTGTGGCGGCGGAGGAGGCGACTGATGGCGGCACCGACGGCAGCGCGCGGAACGCGGTTGCCCCCGGAGGAGATCGGCTACCTGGTGGCAGGACCCGGCCGGGCGGCGGAGACCGCACTGGCGAGGCTGCTCGACGCTGGCCTGGTGCGGGTGTCTCGCGACGGCCTCGTGTCCGCGGTGCACGAGACCGAGCTGGGCACCTTGACCGCGGTCGAGACCTTCATCCTCGTCCACCTGCGCAAGGCGGCCCGGTTCGACGCGGTCGTGCGGAACGCCGCGAAGAGCCAGGAGATGCGGACGCTGCACCAGCAGCTGCGGGCACGCCGGCTGACCCGCGAAGCCCGCCCCCGGCTCGCGGTGTGGTGGGTCTTCCTCGCGTTCGGCGTCCTCCTGGGTCTGCTCGCCCTCCTGGAGCCGTGGACGCTCTTCGGCGCGGTGGCGTTCCTGGGGGTCGGGTTCTGGACGTACGGCGCGAAACCGCTCACGAGGGCGGGCCGGGCGGCTTTGAAGGGCGTGACCGCGAGCGACAGGGTCCTCGCGGTGGCGTTGGAAGGCTTCCGCGGCAGGATCGGCAACCAGAGCGCCGGCGAGCTCTTCGGGCTGCCGCAGAGCGTGGTCAAGATGTTGCCGCGCAAGAGGAAGAAGAGGACCGGCAACCGCGGCGGCGCAGGTGCGGCCGGCTGTGGCAGCGGGTGTGGCAGCAGCAGCTGCGGAACCAGCAGCAGCTGTTCATCGGGCGGCAGCAGTTGCGGCGGCGGCAGCAGTTGCGGCGGCGGTGGCGGAGGAGGCGACTGATGGCGGGCATCAAGGACCTGGGTGTCGGCATCGGCTGGCGTTCCGAGATCGACCTGACCGTGGAACGGCTGCCCGGCGTGGACTTCGTCGAGGTCGTCGCGGAGAACCTCCACATCGGACACCTGCCGGAGTCGGTGACGCTGCTGCTGGAACGCGGCGTCCCGGTGCTCCCCCACGCGGTGTCGCTCTCGCTGGGCAGCGCCGACCAGGTCGACCTCCACCGGGTCGAGCACCTGGGCGCCGTCGCCGAGGCGGTCGGCGCGCCGATGGTCAGCGACCACGTGTGCTTCGTGCGGGCGGGCGGGCTCGACTCCGGCCACCTGATGCCGGTGCCGCGCACCAAGGACGCGCTCGACGTGCTCGTCGCGAACGTGAAGCTGGCGCAGCGGAACCTGCCCGTGCCGCTCGCGCTGGAGAACGTCGCCGCGCTGCTGGAGTGGCCGGACGGCGAGCTGTCCGAAGGCCAGTTCCTCGCCGAGCTCGTCGAGCGCACGGACTGCTGGCTGCTCGTGGACGTCGCGAACCTCTACGCGAACGCCCGCAACATCGGCACGGACCCGGAGCGGTTCCTCGACGAGATCCCGCTGGAGCGCCTGGCCTACGTGCACGTGGCCGGTGGCGAGCAGCACGGCGACATCTACCACGACACGCACGCGCACGCGGTTCTGCCGCAAGTCCTGGAAGTGCTCGACGAACTGTGCTCGCGCGTCGCCCCGCCCGGTGTTCTGCTGGAGCGGGACGACAACTACCCGTCCGACACCGAAATCGCGAGCGAACTGGCCGCGATCCGCGCGGTGGTGGACAAACACCGTGGCTGAAATCGTGGAAGAAAATGACCTTTCGTCCGCACGCGAAAGGCTTGCCTCCCGGCAGGCCGAGCTGCTAAATGCATTGCTCGCCAACGGACCGGCACCGGCGGGATTCGACGAACAACGCCTCGGCGTCGAACGCCGGGCGTTGCTGTCGAAACGGCGCGGCATCGTGCGGATGCTCGGCCCTGCGGTCGCCGACGAGCTCGGCGACCGGTTCCGGCCGCTCTTCGACGCCTACGCCGCAGATCACCCACGTCGTGCCGGGTCTCGCGCGCGCGAGGATGCCGCGGCGTTCGCGGAATGGTGCCGCGCCTGCGGCGAACTGCCGGAAAAGCTCAAGGCGCGCTGGAAGTTCTGGCAGTCGAACTGACGGGCGAGCGATCCGGGGGCCAGAATCCCCCGTTCGGCCCTGTGTGACCCCCAGCACCATCGATACGTTCGAAAGGGTTGGGGGTCTTTTTCGCATTGCCTTCGCTTTGCCGCGAAAGGCCTTCCGGCCTGCGCGGACCACAGCGCGCAGAATTCGGCCCACGAGGGGATTCGAATGCGCGGAAAAACGAAAGTGCTGGGCGCCGTCACGGCGCTCGCCCTGACCGCGGCACCGGCCGCCACAGCCGCGGCCGCTCCACCGGCGGGCACCGCCCCGCAGAAGACCGCCGACGAGGTCACCCTCGTCACCGGCGACAGGGTCCTGCTGGGACACGACCGGCAGGTGGTCGCGATCCAGCCCGGTGAGGGCCGCGGGACCATGGCCTTCAAGACCGCCCGCACCGCGGACGGTCACACGATGGTCGTGCCGAAGGACGCGTTCGGGCCCCTGGCGGCGGGCCGGCTCGACCGCAGGCTCTTCGACGTCACCACGTTGCTGGAGTTCGGCTACCGCGACCGCATGCCGTTGATCGTGGACGGCCGGGCGAGACTCGGCGCCAGGTCCTCGGACGACTGGGCGGCGCTCAAGGCCGAGGCGGCGACCGGTGACAAGGTCTGGCTCGACGGCATCCGCAAGCCGAGCCTCGACCGCAGCGTCGCCCAGATCGGCGCGCCGGCGGCCCACCAGAAGGGCATCACCGGCAAGGGGATCAAGGTCGCGATCGTCGACACCGGTGTCGACGAGAAGCACCCGGACCTCGCCGGTCAGCAGATCGCGGAGAAGAACTTCACCACCGACCCCGACAACACCGACGTCGTCGGCCACGGCACGCACGTCGGGTCGACCGTCGCGAGCCACGACTCGCGGTACGGCGGCGTCGCACCGGGCGCGCAGCTCATCGACGCGAAGGTCTGCGTCGAGTTCGGCTGCCAGGAGTCCTGGATCCTCGACGGCATGCGCTGGGCGGCGGAGCAGGGCGCCCAGGTCGTCAACATGAGCCTCGGCGGCGGCGACACCCCCGAGATCGACCCGCTGGAGCAGGCCGTCAACGACCTGACGGCCCAGTACGGCACGTTGTTCGTCGTCGCGGCGGGCAACTCGGGTTCGCCCGGCTCGGTGAGCTCGCCCAGCACGGCGGAGGCCGCGCTGTCGGTCGGCGCCGTCGACCGCGACGACAAGATCGCGTCGTTCTCCAGCAGGGGCCCCCGAGTCGGGGACAGCGGGCTGAAGCCCGAGGTGACCGCACCGGGCGTCGACATCGTCGCCGCCAAGGCCGGCAGCGCGGACCACTTCGCGGCCAGCGGCACGTCCATGGCGACGCCGCACGTCGCGGGCGCGGCGGCTCTGCTCAAGCAGCAGCACCCGGAGTGGACGCCGGCACAGCTCAAGTCGGTGCTCGCGACCACGGCCAAGCCCACCGAGGGCGTCAGCGCGTTCGACCAGGGCGCCGGGCGCATCGACGTGGCCAAGGCGATCGGGCAGGTGCTGACCGGCGACGTCACCGTCAACCTCGGCCTGCACGAGTGGCCGCACGGTGACGACAAGCCGGTGACCAAGCCGATCACCTACGCCAACCCGACGGACGCGCCGATCACGCTCGACCTCGCGTTCAAGGGCAGTGCCCCGGCGGGCATGTTCACGCTGGGCGCCACGAAGGTCACCGTGCCGGCCAAGGGCACCGCGTCGGTGAACGTCACCGGCGACTCGCGCGCCGGCACCCAGGACGCCGCGTACGCGGGCGAGGTCGTCGCCACCTCCGGCACGCACACCGTCCGCACCCTCGTCGGCATCGACCGCGAGGTGGAGAGCTACACCCTCACGATCGACATGATCGGCCGCGACGGCGGGAACTCGGACGCCTCGTTCACGTTCCTGGTCGGTCTGGACAACGACACGTTCAAGCCGGTCGCCGGTACGGGCGACGTGAAGATCCGCCTGCCCAAGGGCACGTACTTCCTCGACACGACGCTGTACAACGGCGAGCGCGGCATGGACCTGCTCTACCAGCCCACCGTGGAGCTGACCGGCGACACGACGGTCACGCAGGACGCCCGCCTGGCCCAGCCCGTGTCGATGAAGGCGCCGGAGGAGACCGGTGACTTCACGCTCGGGATCATCGCCTTCCGCCGCGCGGTCGGCGGCGAGAGCCGCCTGCAGGGGACGATGCTCGTGTTCGGCGGCTTTGAGGGCGTCGCGGTCGCACAGGCCGGCGGGCCGTTGCCGCCCGGCGACCTGTCGTCGCTCGCGATGCTGCAGGCCAACACCACGGCCGACCCGCACACGTTCTACCGGCTCGCCTACCCGGTTCCCGGCGGTCTCCCCGTCGGCTTGGCCAAGGCACCCGCCCAGAAGGACCTGGCCAAGATCAGGTCCACCATCGGCGGCCAGAAGCCGGACAGCCAGGCGTCGAAGGGCGAGCTGCCGTTGTCCCCGCAGGGGCTGAGCGGTGGCACCGCCCTCTACCCGGTGGCGCCGGGCGCGACCGCGGTCGACTACGTGACCACCGAGGACGTGCGCTGGCGGTCCGCCGTCATGACGCGCCACGCCAACGGCGCCCAGGAGCGCATCACCTCGGGGCTCCGCACGTACGAGGCCGGCAGGACCTACGAGGAACGCGAGGTCCGGCCGGTGTTCTCACCGGGCCTGCCCGAGGCCGAGTACGGGTTCATCGAGCGGTACGGCACGCAGCTCTACGTCAGCCCGCCGATGACGAGCGACGGCACGCACGGCGAAGGAACGTCCACTGTGGACACAGCGAGGGCCGCCCTGTACCGCGACGGGGTTCTGGTCGGTGAGACCGACACCCCGGGCGGCCTGTTCTCCGGGCTGCCGCTGGCACAGGGAGACTTCCGCGCCGAGGTGAGCCTCGACCGGAGCTCGCAGTTCGAGTTCAGCACCAAGGTGTCGGCGGTGTGGAACTTCACGTCCAAGGGCACCGAGGGCAAGATCGACGCGCCTTCGCTGCCGGCGGTGAGGTTCGAGCCGAGGCTCGACGCCGGCGGCGCGGTACCCGCGGGCACGTTGCAGCGCGTCGGACTGCTCACCCAGTCGCAAGGTCACGCGGGCAAGGTGCGCGTCACGGGGGTCGAGTACTCGCACGACGACGGCACGTCGTGGCGCCGCGCGGGTGTGGTGGGCAACAGCGCGTTGATCTACCACCCGGCCGGCGCGAAGTGGACCTCCCTGAAGGCCACCGCGAAGGACGCCAACGGCCACACCGTCGAACTCACGGTGATCCGCGCCTACAAGGTGGCGTAGGAGAACGGAAAGGGCCGCCAGGACGGTGTCCAGGCGGCCCTTTCGCCGTCGTTACGGCAGGTTCAGCACGAGCTCGGCCGCCGGCACGCGGGTGCCCGTGTAGAACGGGATCTCCTCGCGCACGTGCAGCCGCGCCTCGGTGCCGCGCAGGTGCCGCATGAGGTCGACGATGCGGTGCAGTTCGTCGGCCTCGAACGCGAGCAGCCACTCGTAGTCGCCGAGGGCGAACGAGGCGACGGTGTTCGCGCGCACGTCCGGGAAGTCGCGGGCCTCCTTGCCGTGGTCCGCCAGCATCTTGCGGCGGTCCTCCTCCGGCAGCAGGTACCACTCGTAGGACCGCACGAACGGGTAGACGCAGACGTACTTGCGCGCCTCCTCACCCGCGAGGAACGCGGGGATGTGGCTGCGGTTGAACTCCGCGGGGCGGTGCAGGGCGACCTGCGACCAGACCGGCGTGGAGACCTTGCCGAGCGGGGTGCGGCGGAAGCCCGTGTAGGCGGCCTGCACCTGCTCGATCTCCTCGGCGTGCCACCAGATCATGAAGTCCGCGTCGGCGCGCAGCCCGGCCAGGTCGTAGACGCCGCGCACGACGACGCCCTTGCCCTCCAACGCGTCCAGGTAGTTCTGGGTCTCACCGGCGGCGGCCGAACGGTCGTCCGGCAGCTTGCCGGGTTCGACCCGGAACACAGACCACATCGTGTAGCGGATGGTGTCGTTGAGCTCGTTGTAGTTCAGGCGCGCCATAGGTCCATCTTGGCACGGGCCCCTCAGCGGCGAACGCGGCCCAGCAGGTGTGCTGCGACACGGGCCGCGGCCGCGTCGGCGGTCGCGATGCAGGCCGGCACGCCCACTCCGTGCAGGGTGGCGCCCGCGACGGCGAGACCCGGCACGTCGGCGATGCCGCGTTCGATGGTGTCCACCAGGTCGACGTGGCCGACGCCGTACTGCGGCAGGCCGCCGCCCCAGCGCTGCACCACGTAGTCGATCGGCGCGGCCCTGATGCCCGTCAGCTCGTGCAGGTCGTTGCGCACGGCCTTGACGAGGTCGGCGTCGCTGCGCTGCAGGAGCGCCGTCTCGCCGTGCCGCCCGACCGAGCCCCGCAGGATGACCGGTTCGCCGTAGTGCGCCCACTTGCGGCTGGAGAACGTGAACGCCTTCGCGGTGAAGGGGGTGATGCGGTCGGAGTACCGCTCCCCCTCCGCGATCAGGACGCCAGAGCGCCGCGGCAGTTCGGTGCCCGGCGGCAGCGCCAGCGCGACGACCGCCATCGAGGCGACCTCGACCTTGCCGTACGCGGCGGACACCTGCGGGGCGATCTCGTGCAGCAGCTTGCGCGCGGACGGCGCCGGGACCGCGAGGACCACGCCGTCGCACTCCAGGTACTCCGGGGTCGCGGCCGAGCCGATCTCGAGCCGCCAGCCGGCACCGAGCCACGACAGCACGCGGACCGGCAGACCGAGCCTGACCTCCGGCTTCGCCACCTCGGCGAGCCTGTCGACGAGCGACGACACGCCGCCGGCGAGGCTCGCGAACACCGGCGGGCGCGCGGCACGGGGCTGCGGCGGCGCCGGCATCATCATCGCGGCGGCCGCGAGCAGTGAGCCGACGCCCTTGTCCAGCAGCGTGGCGATCTGGGGCATCGTGGCACGCAGGCCGAGCTCGTCCGCGCGGCCCGCGTAGACACCGCCCAGCAGCGGGCTGACCAGGCGGTCCGCGACCTCCGGGCCGAACCTGTCCTTCACCAGCGCGCCGACCGCGACGTCGCCACCGCGCAGTTCGATCGACGGCAGCGTCGGTTCCATCTCGACCCGCAGCGCGCCCTCGGACGACAGCATGTGCCGCACCGTCTCGACGCTCGCCGGGACGCCCATGAACGTGTGCGCGGGCAGCTGGTGCGTGCGCCCGGAGGCGTGCACGCTCGCCTTCGCGTCCGTGGGGTGCACGACGTGGCCGGTGAGACCGACCTCGTTGATCAGCTCCTGCGCCTCGGGCTTGCGGTGCAGGAACGCCTCCGCGCCCACGTCGAACCGCACGCCCGCGAGCTCGGTCGTGCGCAGCTTGCCGCCGAGCCGGTCGGACTGCTCGATCACCGTGATCCTCGCGGCGGGTCCGAGCAGCATCCTCAACCGGTGTGCGGCGGCCAGACCGGAGATGCCTCCCCCGACGACTGCGACGTGCGGCGCTCTGGCGTGCATTACAAGCTGTGGATCAGTTCGACGGTCCGGGTGATGATCTCCGGATCGGTGTCGGGCAGCACGCCGTGGCCGAGGTTGAAGATGTGGCCCGCGGCGGCCTTGCCCTCGGCGTGGATGCGGCGCACCTCGCGTTCGACGGCCTCGAAGCCCGCGAAGAACAGCGCCGGGTCGAGGTTGCCCTGCACGACCGGCTTCGGCAACTCGGGGTTCGCCTGCTCGAGGCGCCGCACGGCGACGTCGAGGGGGAGGCGCCAGTCGACGCCGACGACGTCCGCGCCGGCCTCGCGCATCGCGGGCAGCAGTTCGCCGGTGCCGACGCCGAAGTGGATCCGCGGGACGGTGGTGATCGTCTCCAGGACGCGCTTCGAGTGCGGCAGAACGAACTCGCGGTAGTCGCGCTCGGACAGCGCGCCCGCCCACGAGTCGAACAGCTGGACGGCCTGGACGCCCGCGTCGAGCTGCGCGTGCAGGAACGCCGCCGTGACGCCGGCGATCTTGGCGAGCAGGGCGTGCCACAGCTCCGGGTTGCCGTGCATGAGCGCCTTGGTGCGCTCGTGGTTCTTGCTCGGCCCGCCCTCGACGAGGTAGGAGGCCAGCGTGAACGGCGCTCCCGCGAACCCGATCAGGGCGACTTCCTGCGGGAGTTCCTTGAGCAGCAACCCGATCGCGTCCGCGACCGGCTGGACCTGCTCGGCGTGCAGCTCGGGGAGAGCCTCCACGTCGGCGAGCGTCCTGACCGGGTTCGCGACCACGGGACCGGTGCCCGCGACGATGTCGAGGTCGACACCGGCGGCCTTGAGCGGCACGACGATGTCGGAGAAGAGGATCGCGCCGTCGACCCCGTGCCGCCGGACGGGCTGCATGGTGATCTCGCAGACCATCTCCGGGTCCATGCACGCGTCGAGCATGGCGGTGCCCTGGCGGAGCGCGCGGTACTCGGGGAGCGACCGTCCCGCCTGCCTCATGAACCAGACAGGGGTGTGCGACGGGGTGCCGCCACGAGCGGCCACGAGGAGGGGGACTTGAGTGCTCATATCTCTTTCATGGTCCCACGTCCCGGCGTGCCGCCATCACTCGGCCGGATTGCGAGGCATACAGTCAGTTGTGTGACCGAGCCGGAAATCTTCCGCCGGGCGGTGGGGACGCTCAAGTCGGTTCGCCACAGGCCCGAGATCGAACTCACCGAAGTTCGCCCACCGCAGCGGCTCGCTCCGTGGGCGTACGCGCTGACGGCTGAGGTCACCGGCCCGTCGGACGAGCTGTCGACCGGAAGACTCGTGCTGCTGCACGACCCGGACGGCGACGAGGCGTGGGGCGGTGTCCTGCGCGTCGTGGCGTACGTCCGCGTCGAACTGGACCACGAGCTGGCGTCCGATCCCCTGCTGCCCGAGGTCGGGTGGTCGTGGCTGACCGAGGCGCTGGAGCAGTCCGGGGCCGGGTTCACCGCGCTGGGCGGGACCGTGACGCAGACGTCGTCGGCCCGGTTCGGCGACATCGCGGGTCCCGCGCGCACCGACGACCTGGAGCTGCGCGCGTCGTGGACCGCGCTCGACGGGGAGCTCGCCGAGCACGGCACCGCGTTCTACGAGCTGATGGCGACGGCCGTGGGGCTGCCGCCGGTCGGGGTCACCCTCTTCGGTCAGCGCCAGCCCTAGGCCATGTACTAGCCGGCGTCCGCTTCCCGCAGGACCCGCAGGACGTTCGCGCCGGCGAGCTTGGCGCAGTCGTCCTCGGACCAGCCCTTGTCGAGCAGCGCGCCGAAGAGGCTCGGGTAGGTCGAGACGTCCTCGAGGCCCTGCGGCAGCGTCTGGACGCCGTCGTAGTCGCCGCCGACACCGAGGTGGTCGACGCCGACGACCTCGCGGGCGTGGTCGAGGTGCAGGACGACGTCGTCGAGCGTGGCGACCGGCTTCGGGTGTTCGACGATCCACTTCTCGCCGAACGCCTTGCGCTCATCCATGTCGGCGTGGTTCGCGCCGGCGGCCGTCATGGCCTCACGAAGGGCTGCGTCCCATTCAGCGACACGAGGTGAGACGAAGTCCGGCACGAATGTGATCATGGCCACACCGCCGTTCGCCTTCAACTTGACCAGGACGTCGTCCGGGATGTTGCGCGGGTGGTCCGCGACGTGGCGGCACGACGAGTGGCTGAAGATGACGGGCTTGACGCTCGTGTCGAGCGCGGCGTGCATCGTGCTGGGCGCGACGTGGCTCAGGTCGACGAGCATGCCGATCCGGTTCATCTCGCGCACGACGTCGCGGCCGAACTCGGTGAGCCCGCCGTGTTCGGGCTGGTCAGTGGCGCTGTCGGCCCACGGGGTGTTGTCGTTGTGGGTCAGCGTCATGTAGCGGACGCCCAGGCGGCGCAACGCCCGCAGGACACCGAGTGAAGAGTTGATGGAGTGGCCGCCCTCAGCCCCGAGGAGGGAGGCGACACGCCCGGTGGAGAAAACTTTTTCGGCTTCCGCGGCGGTCGTCGCGACGCCGAGGTGGTCGGAGTACCGCTCCGCCAGCTCGTAGACCAGTTCGACCTGCTCCAGCACGGCGGTCACGGCTCCGTCGCCCGCGAGCCTGCCGGGAATCCAGACGGACCAGAACTGCATCCCCAGGCCGCCCTCGCGCATTTTCACGAGGTCCGTGTGCAGGCTGGGATGACGCTCGGTGAGATCGATCTTCGCGGCGGTCGTGTAGACGTCCTCGCCCGTTCCGTCGCCGAACTCGCGCAGGGCCCACGGAAGGTCGTTGTGGCCGTCGACGAGGGGGAAACGCTGCAGCAACGCCCGCGCTCGTTCGAGACCGGAACTGCTAGGCACAACCAACTCCAAGATGTCGTTCCGAGAGGGGCTCGCGTTACACCCCCTATCTAGTTGTCATCCAATCGTGTGACACATGGGGCCATCTGTCACAACTCAATAGGGATAGATACCCGATTGATCGTCCCGTAGACCCGCATGGGCGGCTACGCTGCCCCAGACGACACCACTTTCGGTCGATCAGTGGCGCGGCTGATTGGACGAAAGTCTCCGGTGCCGGTCGGGGGGCACGACCGACTCCAGGGAGGTAGTGACGTGGCTGCCGTCGGCTTAGGTCAGGCCGTTCGTACCACGCCAGCCGGCTCGTTGCCGGCGAACATGGTCCCGCACCCGCGGGAAGAGCTTTTTTCAGTGCTGGTGGTCGACGACCACCCACTGCTGAGGGAGGCGATATCAGCTCGGCTCACGCAAATGGGAGCCGGGACAGTGCATGAGGCCGCATCGGTGGCAGAGGCTCGGGCGCGGGCACTTGCAACCGGTCCTTGCGACCTCGCGATCCTCGATCTGGGTCTGCCGGATGGCACCGGCATCGACCTGGTCACGGAACTCCGTGCCCAGGGCTGGCCCCGCATCGTGGTCCTCGCATCCTCCGACGACCCCTACGCGGTCAGGTCGGCCTTCCAGGCGGGCGCCCAGGCGTACCTCCTGAAGTCCGCCTCTCCGATGGTGGTCACCGACGGGGTGCGCAGGGTCCTCGATGGTGGCGTTTACGCAGATCCGAGCGTGGCACCAGTACTCGCAGCGGGTACTCGGGTGCCGGGCACGGACAACACGCCGCGGGAACTCTCCGCGCGTGAGGTCGAGGTGCTCCAGCTGGTCGCCGATGGCCAGAGCAACAAGGAGATCGGCGAGGCTCTGAGCCTGTCCGCGTTGACGGTGAAGTCTCACCTGTCGCGGATCGGCCGGAAGCTGGGCACAGGAGATCGCGCTCAGATGGTCGCGCTGGCCATGCGTGCCGGCGTGATCCGTTAGATACCGGTTTGAAGCACTGAACCGGCCGAGAACACCTGTGAGTGGTGCGATCGTCGTAGGGTCATCCGCTGTGGATGTACCCGCCGACGAGCCAACCGCACCAACCGGACCAGAACCGGTACCGCTGACGGAACCTGCTGATGGGGTCCCGCCCGTGGTCGCCGATCCAGCTGCGCTCCGGCGAGCCGCTGATGCGCTCGCCGGGGCGAAGGGCCCGGTCGCGGTGGACACCGAGCGAGCCTCGGGCTACCGCTACTCACAGCGTGCCTATCTGGTGCAACTGCGCCGGGAAGGCGCCGGCACCTGGTTGGTCGACCCGATCGCCCTGGGCGGACGGCTAGACCCCCTTGTGCAGGCGCTCGATGGCACTGAGTGGGTGTTGCACGCGGCGTCTCAGGACCTGCCGTGCCTCGCCGAACTCGGGCTGCGACCCGACGTGTTGTTCGACACCGAGCTGGCGGGCAGGCTGGCTGGGTTCGAACGTGTCGCACTGGGCACGCTGGTGGAACGGCTACTCGGTTACAGGCTCGAGAAGGGGCATGGCGCGGCCGACTGGTCGCGCCGGCCCCTTCCTGCCGACTGGCTGACGTACGCCGCTCTCGACGTGGAGCTGCTCGTGCAGCTGCGCGACGTTCTCGAAGCCGAGCTGGAGCGCCAGGGCAAACTCGCCTGGGCGCTCGAGGAGTTCGAGGCGGTGCGGACGGCGCCGTTGCCGCGCCCCCGCACCGACCCCTGGCGACGCACGTCCGGTATCCACCGCGTGCGCAACCAGCGGCAGCTGGCCCTCGTGCGCTCGCTGTGGGAAGCCCGCGACGCCGTGGCCCGCGAACGCGACATCGCCCCCGGCCGAGTCCTCCCGGACTCCGCCCTGATGGAGGCAGCCGCCCGCAACCCGGCCAACGAGGCCGAACTGCTCGCCCTTCCGGTCTTCCGGGGCCGAGCCCAGCGCCGCATGTCCGGCGTCTGGATGAACGCCCTGCGCAAGGCAGGCGCCCTGGCGAAGTCGGAGCTGCCGGAGCCCGCGGGCCAGCACGACGGCCCGCCCCCGCCCAACCGCTGGGCGGACAAGGACCCGGACGCCGCGGCCCGCCTGGCCGCGACCAGGGCGGCGTTGGCGACCATCGCCGAGGCGAACACCCTGCCGGTGGAGAACCTGCTGCTGCCCGACCTCGTGCGCCGCACCTGCTGGCAACCGCCGGCCGACCTCTCGCCCGAGTCCGTGGCCACCGTGCTGCGCGACGGGGGCGCCAGGTCGTGGCAGATCGAGCTGACCCTGGACGCCCTCACCAAGGCGCTGACAGCGACAGCACCGACGCCGTCCGACTCCGACTGACATCCGACAGATCAGCTGCCGTGCGCGACCCGCTCACGCACGGCAGCTGATCTCCATGCCGTCCTCGACGGGGAACGCGACGCTGACGTACCCGTTCGCCGGATCACGCACGTACTCGAGGTATCCGGCCATCGAGTCCTGGTCGATGTCGTCGGCGACGACGAGCGCACCGGGCGCGAGCCGCGGCTCCAGGTCCCGCAGCACCGGCAGGCACAGCTCCTTCCACCCGTCGAGCAGCACCAGCCCGATCGGCCCCGCGAGATCGGCCAGCGTGCGGCGAGCGTCGCCGGGCAGGATCGTCACGACCCCGCCGAGCCCCGCCTCGTCGAGGTTCTTCCGCGCCGCGGCGACCTTCGCCGCGGACATCTCCGTCCCGTAGACGTGCCCGCGCCCGTTGTCCGCGACGGCCGCCGCCAGGTAGAGCGTCGAGATCCCGAACGACGTGCCGAACTCGACGACGGTCTCCGGCCGGCTGGACCGGACCAGCCCGTACAGGAGCTCCCCGCCGCGGGCCGAGATCGGCATGTAGACCCCGGCCAGCGCATCGGCGCGCTCCTGCGCAGTCCCGGTGCGCACCACGTCCCACGGCGCGTCGACGCCGTCGTCGGCCCCGGCCGCGCCGAAGAGCCGGTCGAGCACCGAACGAACCCGCGTCTCGTGCAAGGTGATGGTCATGCCGACCAGAGTAGACGCAACGTTGCGTCTAGCCTAGCCCTGGCTACAGTACGCCTCCTGGAGGTGGCGATGGGGAGCAGCACCGCGCATCGCGGAAACCGGCACGGCCGCAGCGAGGAAGCCAGGCAGGCCGTTCTGGAGGCCGCCGACGACCTGCTGGCCGAACGCGGATTCGCCGGCGTGACGATCGAAGGCATCGCCGCCCGCGCCGGCGTCGCGAAGCAGACGATCTACCGCTGGTGGCCGTCCAAGGTCGACGTGCTGCTGGAGGCGTTCACCGAGGACATGGCCGAACACCTCACCCCGCAGGACACCGGCGACCTGGGCACCGACCTGCGCGCCCACCTGGCGACCCTGGCCGAGTTCCTCACGACCTCGGACCCCGGCGCGGTCTTCCGCGCCCTGACGGGCCAGGCCCAGCACGACCCGCAGCTGGCCGCCCGCCTGCGCGACGACCACCTGAGCCACCAGCGCGACCGCGACCGCCTCCCCCTGCAGCGCGCGATCGAACGCGGCGAACTCCCCGCCGACCTGGACGTCGAGGCGGCACTCGACCACCTGGTGGGCCCGATCCACTACCGCGTCCTGGTCACCGGCTCCCCCGTCCCCCGCACCTTCACCGACGACCTGGTAGCGGCCTTCCTGCACCGCCACCAGCGATGATCGGCACCGCCCGCCTCGACCTGCTCCCGCTGCGGGCCGGCCACGCCGCCGAGATGGCCGAGGTGCTGGCCGACCCGGCGCTGCACGCGTTCACCGGCGGCACCCCGCTCTCCCCGGAGGACCTGCTCGCCCGCTACCGGCGGCTGGCCGAGGGCTCCCCCGACCCGACCGTGCGGTGGCTGAACTGGGTGATCCGGCTCCGCGACGAAGACCGCCTGACCGGCACCGTGCAGGCGACCATCACCCATGCCGACGCGTCAGCCGAGATCGCGTGGGTCGTCGGCACGCCGTGGCAGGGCCGCGGCATCGCCCGCGAAGCGGCCCGAGGCCTCGTCACCTGGCTCGCCACCCAGCAGGTCCGCACCGTGATCGCACACGTCCACCCGGACCACCACGCGTCCGCCGCCGTCGCCGAGTCCGCCGGCCTCGCCGCCACCGACGAGGTCCACGACGGCGAGACCCGCTGGCTCCTCCACCTCCCCTGATCCGACCCCTTGCAACGGCTCGTTTGCGGACGACGTCAAAAGACTCATTGCTAAGCTGCAGGTCAAGGGTGGTGTCGGACGAGCAGATCGGCCGACACATCAGTCGGCCATGCGCTCACCGAGTCGCCGCGCGAGGTCCGCCACCTCGTCGTCGGGCAGGTCGAGGACGCCGCGCGAAGCCTCGAAGACGGCGATCTGCTGATCTTCGTAGGGCACTCCCGGCGGCAACGGCGCGAGGTGCCAGTGGACGTGCCGGTTGGCCTGCTGGCTGCCGAGCGACAGGACGTAGAGCCGTTCGACGGGCAGCAACGAGCTCAACGCGGTGCCCGCTCGGTGCACGACGCGTTGGATCGCCGCGTACTCGTCGGGGGTGAAGTCGGCGATGACGTGCTCGCGGTGGTCGACGGGCGCCACCAGGAAGTGGCCGGCCACCGAGGGGAACCGGCTCGCGAAGACGATCGCGGTCTCGTCGCAGTGGGCGACGTGGTGCGGGTAGTCCGGGTTGCCGGCGAGGAGCTCGCAGACGAAGCAGGCCCGGCGGGCGAGCGCCAGGTAGCCGGCGGAGTCCCAGGGCACGCGAGTGGTCATCATCCAGCTCTACCCGGTCGTCGCCGGAAGTGCGGTCGGCTGGGGTGCCAGGAGCGTTGACAGTTGCCGTTGCGAAATATCGGGGCGCGGTGACGGACATATGCCGCCGAGCAGTTGTCCGTCCCCAGGAGAGGCCTCCCTTGACACCTCATCTCCCCCTCGCCGTGGCCGGCCTCGTGCTGGCCACCGCCCTGAGCGGCGCCACCCCCGCCGCCGCGACCACGGCCGGGACCACCACGACCGGTGCGAGCCGCCCGGCCTCCGGTCAGCTGTGGATCACCCTCATCACGGGCGACCAGGTGCTGACCGACGGCAAAGGCAAGCCGATCCAGTTCAAGCCGGCACCAGGCCGTGAGCACATCGCGGTCTCCACGAGAGAGGACGGCGCGCACCTCTACGCCGTGCCCGCCGACGTGGAACCGCTGATCAGCGAGGGCCGGCTGGACCGGCGCCTGTTCGACCTCGCTCTCCTGAGCAGGCCCGAGTACACCAAGCGCCGGGGTCTCGGCTTGCTCGTGTCGGCGGGGTCCGGTCTGCCGAGCGCGCGGTCGTTCAGCCGCATCGGCGTGGACGCCGTCACGGTGACCGCCGACACCGCGCCGGACGTGTGGAAGTCGCTGGCGAACGGGCGCAGTGCGAAGACCACGATCTGGCTGGACGCGGTCCGCACGGCGGCGCTCGACCGCAGCACCGCCCAGATCGGGGCGCCACAGGCGTGGCAGGCCGGGTTCGACGGCAAGGGCGTGAAGATCGCCGTGCTGGACACCGGCGTCGACAACACGCATCCGGACCTCGCCACGCAGGAGGTCGCCGAGAAGAACTTCTCCGACTCCCCCGACAACCAGGACCGCGTCGGGCACGGCACGCACGTCGCGTCCATCGCGGCCGGCACCGGGGCGAAGTCGGGCGGGAAGTTCCGGGGCGTGGCTCCCGGCGCGCGCATCCTCGACGGCAAGGTGCTCGGCGACGACGGGTCCGGCTACGACTCGGGGATCCTCGCGGGCATCGAGTGGGCGGTCGAGCAGCAGGCGGACGTCGTCAACATGAGTCTCGGCGGCGACGACGGCCCGTTGCTCGACCCGATGGAGATCCTGGTCAACAGGCTCTCGCAGGAGACCGGCACGCTGTTCGTGATCGCGTCGGGCAACTACGGGCCGAACTCCGTCGGTTCTCCCGGCAGCGCGGACGCCGCGCTCACCGTCGGCGCCGTGGACCGCGACGACAGGCTCGCGAGCTTCTCCAGCACCGGCCCGCGCAACGGTGACGGCGCCATCAAGCCGGACATCACCGCTCCCGGCGTCGGCATCGGCGCCGCGGCGGCGGGCAGGCTCGGCGAGACCATGCCCAGCCCGGCGGAGGGCTACGTCTCGCTGAACGGCACGTCGATGGCCACCCCGCACGTCGCGGGCGCGGCGGCCATCTTGGCGCAGGCGCACCCGGACTGGCGTGGCGACCAGATCAAGGCGGCGCTGATGGCGTCGGCGAAGCCGGGCGCACACACCCCGTTCGAACAGGGTGCCGGGCGCACGGACGTCGCCCAGGCGATCAAGCAGACGATCTCGTCCGGTTCGGTCTCCTTCGGCACGGCGCTGTGGCCGCACCACGACGACGTCCCCATGACCAAGAACGTCGTCTACCGCAACGAGGGCGACCAGCCGGTGACCCTCGCGCTCAAGGTCGACACGGCAGCACCTCAGGGCTTCTTCACGCTCAAGGACGCCACTCTGACCGTGCCCGCACACGGCACGGCCACCACCACCCTGACCGCGGACACCAAGCTTGGCGGGGACGCGTCCGGCACGTTCAGCGCGTACATCAACGCGAGCGGCGGCGGCCAGTCCGTCGTCACTCCTGCGGCCGTGACGCGCGAGCCCGAGCGCTACACCCTCACGGTCAAGGCGATCGGCCGCGACGGCAAGCCCGCCGCGAACTGGGGCGCGAGCCTGCAGGGCGTGACCGGGGACGCGACGGGCGCCTACGCCGGACTCGGCACCGGCCTGGAGTCGCTGCGCGTCGCCAAGGGCCGCTACCTGCTCGACGGCCACCAGTGGGTCCCCGCCGACCAGCCGACGCCGTACTACAGCTGGTTCAGCGGCACGAACATCGAGGTCGGCGCCGACACCACGATCACGCTCGACGCCCGCCAGGCCAAGCCCGTCGACATCGGACTGCCGGGCAAGCCGGCCGAACGCCACTCGTACATCCGCGTGGGCCACAAGATGCCGTCGATGGAGTACGGCTTCGGCCTGCTCGGCGTGCCGCTCAGCGTCCTGAGCACCGCGCACGTCGGTCCCGAGGGCAGGTCCGGCGAGATGAACGAGCTGGTCATCGCCTCCTACACCGGCGACGGCCACGAGGAGTTCCACGTCGTCGACCAGAACACGACGCTCACGAAGTTCTGGACGGGCTACCGCAAGCAGCTGAAGTCCAAGGACCTCGTGACCATCACGGCCTCGGCGGGCGCCACCGCCGAGGGACGCACCGGCTACCTGCACGCGCAGGCCGAGGTGGGCGACAGCCCGCTGTTCGGAGTGGCGTTCGGGTACGCGCTGCCGCACACGCGCAAGCTGAACCTGCACTCCCCCGGCAACACCTGGAGCCTGCGCTTCGAGCAGGACCACGGCGACGTCACCGAGGCGTACTGGAACGGCGAGAACGAGCAGTTCAAGCCGGGCCGCACCTACAAGAAGACGTTCAACACGGGCGTCTTCGGCCCGGTGCTGACCGACGAGCGCCGCGTCGGCCTCTACCGCGACGGGGACATTCTCTTCGGCAGCCTGCCTTTCTTCGCGGACGGCCAGGGCCGATCCGGCGGTTCGGTCGTGGAGTCCGGGTCGACGGTGCTGAACACCGGCGGCACGGTGGTCGACTCGACGGACCGGCCGCTCGACCTGGAGACGTTCTTCTCGATGCCGCAGACGCCGGGCCGCTACGAGCTGACCACCACGGCGAACCGCTCGGGCGTCGCGGCGATCAGCACCTCGGTCACCACGACGTGGGGCTTCGACTCGGCCACGACCCCGGGCGTCACGCAGGTGCCGTTGACCATGGTCAGGTTCACCCCGAAGCTCGGCCTCGACGGAACGCTTCCCGCGCACCGGTTCCAGCAGATCCCGCTGACGGTGCAGGGGCAGACGAGGTCGCTGACCGCGCAGGTGTCCTACGACAAGGGCGTGACCTGGCAGAAGGCCTTGGTCTTCGGCGACTCGCTGTTCGTGGTCAACCCGGCCAGGGGCGGCAGCGTCTCGCTGCGGGCCACGGCCGTGGGCAAGGGCGGTGACTCGGTCACCCAGACCGTGATCAACGCCTACCTGACGAAGTAGGCCGGGACGGCGATGCGCCCGCACCAGGGCGCATCGCCGTCGTCTTCAGCGCTTCGGGAACGCCTCGTCGTAGACCGCCCGCAACCCGGGCTCGTCGGGTCCGCTGTAACCGCAGCCCATGACCCGCAGGTCGCTCGCCGCGACGAGGTACCTCCGGCCGACCTCGGGCTCGAACCCGGCCAGGACCGGCGAGCCGGTGGCATTCCTGACCTCGATCAGGTCCGCCTCGCCGATCCAGGCGTGATGAACCTGCAGCGTCACGACATCGCCCTCGAGCCGCAGCACGGTCGCCTCGAACGCCATCTGCGCGCGTTCCCCGAGCACCGCCGCTTCCGGCGCGCGGCACCGGACGTCCGGGTCGGCGGGAGTCTCCGTGAGCACGACGACCGTGGTCTTGCGGCCTTCGGACGAGGTGGTGACCGGCGGCGCGGTCGCCGGCGGTGTGCTCGTCGCGGTCTGGGTCTGGCTGCTGGTGGCCGGCCGTCCCCCGCTGTTGTCGGGCAGCCCCGAACCGTTCACCACACCGTCCTCCGGACCGCGCTGAGCAGACGTCGGCAAGGCCACTCCCGATCCCGGCGCCTGCTCGGAACCACCGCCGGTCAGCACCAGCACCCCGGCGGCCACCGCGATCGCGGCCGCGGCCCCGACCAGCACGGGCAGCCGTCGCGAGGAGAACCGCGGCGCGACGCGCACGTCCAGCGCGGCCCCGGCAACCCGGCGGCGTGCCTCGTCGTCGGGCAGCGGACGAAGCGAGGCCGCCCGATCGGCACGGCGCATCCGGTCGCGCAGGTCGTCGTCGGTCATGGCCGCTCTCCTTCCGCCTGCTCGTCCAGCAGGGACTTCAACTTCCGGCGTGCCCGGTGCAGGCGGATGCTGACCGCGTTGGCACTCATGCCGACGACCTGGGCGATCTCGGCGGGCCCCAGCTCCTCCCACGCCCAGAGCCGCACGAGCTCGGCGTCCACGGCGGACAACCGCGCGAGCGCCCTGGCGAGCCCCGGATCGGGGTCGTCGCGTGCCGGCGCGTGCTCGGGCGGTCTCGCGAGCTGCCAGATCCGCACCAGCAACCGGTCCTGCCTGCGGCGCGTGCGGTCCGCGTTGGCGAGACAGTTGCGGGCGACGGCGTACGCCCAGGCGAGCGGTTCGGCCGGCATCTCGTCACGGCGGCGCCAGGCCACCAGCAACGTCTCGGACAGCACGTCGTCCGCGGTCGCGGCATCGGTCCGCCGCGCCAGGTACCGGCGCAGCGGCTCGATCAGCTCCTGCGCGACGGCCTCGAACCCCGTCTGGCGCGGTTCCACGTCCACCTGCTCCACCCCGGGACATGTCCGGCAGGACGCCCGCTCTTTCACTCGGCCCAGCCGAATTTCGCCACCACCCCACCACCTTTGCAACGACTCGTTTGCGGACGAAGTCCAAAGAGTCATTGCTAAGCAGCAGGTCACAGGGGTGCCGGACGATTCCGTCGGTGCGATATGTCAGCCCTGGGCCGCGCCGCCGCCGATCACTTCGCTCGACACCTGGGCGTGTGCGAGCCGCCGCAGGGCCTTGATGACGGTGTCGCCGATGAGGGTGCCGACGACCATCGCCTCGATGACGTCGTCGGGCGAGGTGTGCCGGACGACGTACTCGAGGTCGGCCTGCGCGATGATCTTCAGCCCCTCCAGGTAGGGGTCGAGGAGGTCGCGGATCTGGTCGTGGCCGACGGATCGGGCCGAGGACAGAGCGGCCGCGAGCATGTGGGTCACGTTCGACTCGGTGACGTCGACGCACTCCGACTGGCCGTGCCTCGCGAAGAACGCCTGGACGTCCGCGACGGCCTGCGGATCGAGTTCCACCGCACCCGGCTGGCTGATGGCCTCCTGGACGGCGCCGAGCTTGTTGTGCAGCGAGTCGTCGCGGGTGTCGATGGCCGAGAGCACCTCGCGCACGGAGGCGATGGACAGGCCGCCCACGTCGATGAGCGCACGCACCAGCCGGAGCCGGCGCAGGTGCTCGTCGTCGTAGTGGGCCTGGTTCGGGCTGGTCAGCACGCCGGCGGGCAGCAGTCCTTCGCGCAGGTAGTACTTGATCGTCGGCACCGCGACGCCGCTTCTCTTGGAAAGCTCGCCAACACGCATATGGATAGTGTAGCTTCCGGATAGTAGAGAGTGTCGCTATCCATTCAGGGGGTACAGAGAGATGCTTCGCACGTGGCACCGCCCGTTAGTCCTCTTCGGCTGGTCGATGGTGCTTCTGATCCCGGTCTCGCTCGTCGGTCTGCTGGTCGACGACCGGGTGATGGTCAACTCGCCGATCTGGCTCAAGCCGTTCAAGTTCGCCGTGTCGCTGGCGCTCTACGCGTTCACGCTGGCGTGGCTGCTCACGTACCTGAAGAGGTTCCAGCGCGTCGGCTGGTGGGCCGGCACCGTTCTGGCGGTGGCCGGAGCGCTGGAGATGGTCGTCATCGTCGGCCAGGTCGTGCGCGGCAAGCGCAGCCACTTCAACTTCGAGACCCCGCTCGACGGGGCGTTGTTCTCGATCATGGGCGCGACGATCGTCGTGCTGTGGGTGACGCACGCGATCGTCGCGATCCTGCTGTGGCGCACGAAGATCGAGAACGAGGCCCTGTCGTGGTCGATCCGGCTCGGGCTCGTCATCTCGTTCCTGGGGCTCGGCGTCGGCTTTCTGATGACGCAGCCGAAGCCCGGCCAGGCCCTCGACGGCGGCACCCTCGGCTCGCACACGATCGGCGCTCCCGACGGCGGTGCCTACATGGCGATCACCGGGTGGAGCACCGAGCACGGTGACCTGAGGGTCGGGCACTTCGTGGGCATGCACGCGCTGCAGGTGCTGCCGGTGCTCATCGCGCTTCTCGGCGCCCGCGCCACCACGAAGCTGGCGTGGGTCCTCAGCGGGTCGTTCCTGGGGATCTTCCTGCTCGTGACCTGGCAGGCGTTGCGCGGCCAGGCACTGTTCCAGCCCGACGGCACGACGTTGCTCGCGCTCGCCGGGATCGTCGTCGCGACCGCACTCGGCGTGGTGTGGGCGCGTGCACCGAAGAAGGAGCTCGTGACCGCATGACCGCCGTCCTGTTCGACCTGACGTTTCTGCTGATCGCGCCGTTCTGGGCGCTGATGATCCTCGCCCCGAAGTGGTCGTGGACGCGGCGGATCGCCGAGTCCCACCTGATCGCGCTGCCGCCGGTCGTGATCTACATCGTGCTGATGGTCCCCGTGCTGCCGGAGCTGCTGCCGCTGGTCACGAGCCCGGAAATCGGCGCGCTGGCCGAGTTCATGAGCACGCCGACGGGCGCGGCGCTGGTCTGGGCGCACATGATCGCGTGGGACCTGTTCGTCGGCCGCTGGATGTACCTCGAAGGACGGCGGCTCGACGTCCACCCGCTGGTCATGGCACCCGTTCTGGTGATCACGATCCTGCTGGCCCCCGTCGGGTTGCCGCTGTTCCTGATCGTCCGCAAGGTGTGTGACACAACGAACACGGGTGCCGCTGTGGTTACTCACCAGTAACTAGGGTTAGAGTTGGCGTTACCCACCGGTAGGGATGTCGCGCAGCCCCACCGGCAGTGGACAGAGTTGTCACCACAAGTGGAGGAGACGCCGTGGCCGCACCAGCAGCGCCGGCACGCGTTCGGAACGTGGTCTTCGTCGACGGCGTCCGCACGCCGTTCGGCAAGGCCGGCCCCAAGGGGATTTTCGCCGAGACCCGTGCAGACGACCTCATCGTGAAGGTCATCCGTGAGCTGCTGCGCAGGCACCCCGAGCTGCCCCCGGAGCGGGTCGACGAGGTCGCCATCGCCGCGACCACGCAGATCGGCGACCAGGGCCTCACGCTCGGCCGCACCGCGGCACTGCTCGCGGGCCTGCCGAAGTCGGTCCCCGGCTACTCGATCGACCGCATGTGCGCGGGCGCGATGACCGCCGTGACCACGGCCGCGAGCGGCATCGCGTTCGGCGCCTACGACGTCGCCATCGCGGGCGGTGTCGAGCACATGGGCCGCCACCCGATGGGTGAGGGCGTCGACCCGAACCCGCGCTTCCTGTCGGACAAGATCGTCGACACCAGCGCGCTCGTGATGGGTCAGACCGCGGAGAACCTGCACGACCGGTTCCCGCACATCACCAAGGACCGCACCGACGCCTACGCGGCCGCTTCCCAGGCCAAGTACGCCGACGCGCTCAAGAACGGCAAGATCGGCCCGGAGCTCGTGCCCGTCGCGACCCGGTCCGCGGAGAACGGCTGGGGCCTCGCGACGGCCGACGAGCCGCCGCGTCCGGGCACCACGGTCGAGGACCTGGCGAAGCTCAAGACGCCGTTCCGCCCGCACGGCCGGATCACCGCGGGCAACGCGGCCGGTCTGAACGACGGCGCGACCGGCTGCATCCTCGCCGAGGAGGAGACCGCGCGCGAACTCGGTCTTCCCATCGGCATGCGGATGGTCGGCTACTCGTTCCTGGGCGTCGAGCCCGAGGTCATGGGCATCGGCCCGGTCCCGGCCACCGAGAAGGCCCTCGAGCGCGCCGGTCTGTCCATTGAGGACATCGGCCTGTTCGAGGTCAACGAGGCGTTCGCCATCCAGGTGCTCGCGTTCCTCGACCACTTCGGCATCGCCGACGACGACCCCCGCGTGAACCAGTGGGGCGGCGCGATCGCGACCGGCCACCCGCTGGCGTCCAGCGGTGTGCGTTTGATGACGCAGCTGTCGCGTCAGTTCGCCGAGCGTCCGGACGTGCGCTACGGCCTCACCACCATGTGCATCGGCATCGGCATGGGCGGGACCGTTATCTGGGAGAACCCGAACTGGAGTGGCAAGTGACCATCACCGCTGAGGAAGCAAAGGCGATCTTCCCCGACGAGGTCGTCACCCACGCCAAGACGCGTCTGATCAGCGTGCCCGGCCTCGACAAGCCGGTCGCGTTCATCACGATCGACAACGGCCTGGACCACACCCGTCCGTCGACGTTCGGCCCGCAGTCGCTCGTCTCGCTCGGCGCGGCGTTCGACGAGGCCTACGCCGCCGGCCCGGCCGCCATCGCGGTGACCGGCAAGCCGTTCATCTTCGCCGTCGGCGCGGACCTGACCGCCGTCGAGCAGGCCACGGACCGCTCGCAGGGCGTCACGATCGGCAAGCTGGGCCACGAGGTCTTCAAGAAGTTCACCGACTCGGACATCCCGACCTTCGCCTTCGTCAACGGCGCGGTCATGGGCGGTGGCCTGGAGCTCGCGCTGTCGTGCCACTACCGCACGCTGGCGTCGAACGCGGCCGCGATCGCGCTGCCCGAGGTGTTCCTGGGCCTGTTCCCGGGCTGGGGCGGCACGCAGCTGCTGCCGAACCTGATCGGCGCCAACGACGCCGTGACGGTGATCTTCGAGAACGCGTTGAACCAGAACAAGATGCTCAAGCCGAAGGAAGCTCTCGCGCTGGGCATCGCGGACGTGCTGTTCGACTCCGCCGACTACCTGGAGCAGTCGCTGCTGTGGCTGTCCGGCGTCGTGCGCGGCGAGATCTCCGTGCCCCGCAAGGAGATCGACCGCGGTGACGCGTGGGACGCCGCCGTCGCGCGCGCCAAGGGCATCGTGCACGGCAAGACCAAGGGCGCGGCGCCCGGCGCGTTGAAGGCGCTGGAGCTGCTGGAGCTGGCGCGCGAGAACGACCTGGAGAAGGGCTACGCCGCCGAGACCGAGGGCCTCGCGGACCTCGTCATGAGCGACGAGCTGCGTGCCGGGCTGTACTCGTTCAACCTGGTGCAGAAGCGGGCGAAGCGTCCGGCCGGCGCACCGGACAAGTCGCTGGCGCACAAGGTCACCAAGGTCGGTGTCGTCGGCGCGGGCCTCATGGCCTCGCAGATGGCGCTGCTGTTCATCCGCCGCCTGCACGTGCCGGTCGTGCTGACCGACATCGACCAGGCGCGCGTGGACAAGGGCGTCGGCTACGTCCACAGCGAGATCGACAAGCTGGCGGGCAAGAAGCGGATCTCGCCCGACGAGGCGAACCGGCTGAAGGCGCTGGTGTCGGGTTCGCTCGACAAGTCCGCGTTCTCCGACGCCGACTTCGTGATCGAGGCCGTGTTCGAGGACCTCGCCGTGAAGCAGCAGGTGTTCGCCGAGGTCGAGGAGCACGTCTCCGCCGAGGCGATCCTCGCCACGAACACGTCGTCGCTGTCCATCACGGACATGGCGTCGAAGCTCAAGCACCCCGAGCGGGTCGTGGGCTTCCACTTCTTCAACCCGGTCGCGGTCATGCCGCTGCTGGAGATCGTGCGCGCCGAGCAGACCGACGACGCGACGCTCGCGACGGCGTTCTCGATCGGCAAGCAGCTCAAGAAGTCCTCGGTGCTCGTGAAGGACGCGCCCGCGTTCGTCGTGAACCGCCTGCTGACCCGCTTCATGGGCGAGGTCATCAAGTCGGTCGACGAGGGCACGTCGTTCGAGGTCGCCGACAAGGCCACGGAGCCGCTCGGCCTGCCGATGTCGCCGATGATCCTGCTGCAGCTCGTCGGTTCCGCCGTCGCGCTGCACGTGTCGGAGACGATGCACGGCGCGTTCCCGGACCGCTTCTCGGTGTCGGAGAACATGAAGAAGTTCGTCGCCGCCGGCAAGGGCGCGGTCTGGCAGTGGGACGCCTCCGGCAACCAGACCGTCGACCCCGAGGTCCAGGCGCTGTGGGAGTTCGGTGACTCGCCCCTGACCGGTGACGAGGTCAAGACGCGCGCGCTCGAGGCGCTGGCCGAGGAGATCCGGATCATGCTCGACGAGGGTGTGGTCGCGGAGGCGCAGGACATCGACCTGTGCATGCTCCTGGGCGCCGGGTGGCCGTTCTGGCTGGGCGGCATCACGCCGTACCTGGACCGCACCGGCATCTCCGAGAAGGTGACCGGAAAGCGTTTCCTGGCACCGGGTGTGGCCTCCGTGCCCGCCTGATCGCCGCAACGTCCAGGGGCGCCCCTCCACCGGCCTGGCGGAGGGGCGCCTCTGTCGTTGGACCGCCCGGAGGGGAAGGCCTAGGCCTCCGGCACCATTTCCGGCTGGTGGAGCTCGGCCGACCCGTCCTCGCGGATGAAGTAGGCGTCGATGTTCGTGGCGCGCAGAGTCACCTCGGAGCCGGCCACCAGTTCCCGGTAGCGCAGCAGGTCGGGCAGCCCGATGGCGACGGTGTCGAACGGGTGCGTCTGGCGCAGCATCAACGACCTGCGCAGCGCCTCGCTGAACGCCCAGCGTGGTGCGTCGTCATCTCCGGGGACTTCTACCAGCGCGCCTTCGAGGTGATGTTCGAGCGCGGCTCGCACGTGGTCCGCGGTGCACCACGACGCGATGTCCGTGACAGTCATGTGTCACGTATCGGGATGAATCGCGGGATCATTAGCCGTTGGGATGTTTCGATCAGGTCATGTTCCCGTGTCCCGCGATCCTGCTGGACGTCGACGGCCCGCTGAACCCGTACTTGGCGAAGCCGACCCGGCGTCCGGCCGGCTACACCACACATCGAATCCTTCCGTACGGTTTCTTCCGCCCTCTGCGCGTGTGGCTGGACCCGTCACACGGACCGTGGCTGCTGTCGCTCGCCGCCGCGACCGGCGCGGACCTGGTGTGGGCGACGACGTGGGAGCACGAGGCGAACGAGTTCATCGGGCCGCGCATCGGACTGCCCGAGCTGGAGTGGATCGACTTCGGCGGCCGCGGCTCCGATCACGCCGACGGCCGCCACGGCAAGGTTCCGGCGATCACCGAGTGGGCGGGGACGCGTCCGATCGCCTGGCTGGACGACGAGTTCCAGCCAGGAGACCAGGAGTGGGCGGCGAGCAGGCCGGACACGCTGCTGGTGCCGGTCGACCCGCGCAAGGGGATCGGCGTGGACCACCTGGAACGGGTCCGGGCGTTCCTCACTGGTGCAGAGCGATCTCCGCGAACTCCTGCACCCGCGCGACCGTGATGCCCTCGCGCTGTTCCACCGCCAGCGGGTGATCGGTGGGCTCGACCTCGACCAACGGCCGCACCCCGATCTCCTGCGTGTGCAGGTTGATCTTGAGGTTGAGCGTCGTGGGCTCGTAGCCGGGCAGGATTGTCGACAGCCAGCCGAAGTAGGGCGGCTCGTTCACGCGGGCGGGGTCCTCGAAGACCTCGATCATGCGCGCGAAGTTCGCCGGAGAGAGGGACACCCACACTCCCCAGTCGAACTCCTCCTCGGCGTCGCGCACCGGCAGCACGATGCGGCCGCGCACGAAGAAGTGCTCGTTCTCGATCACGCACTGCTCCCCGGCGAGGAAGCTGCCCGGCTTGTCGGCGACGTCCGGCGACCAGTACACGGGCGCGGCCATCGAGTAACCGAACGGAAGGCCGTCGTGCACCTCACCGCAGCACGAACAGGTGAACCCCGGAGAAGTCATGGCGGGCAGCCTAGAGCCTGCCCGATGGGCTCCTGGACCAGCTGTTCGCGTTCGGTCCCGGCCGGTACTTCTTCCACGGCGCTCAGACCTGACGGATCGGCACGACCTCCACGAGCCGCCCGACGTCCTTGAAGTCCTTGACGTTCATCGTCAGCACGGGCAGGCCGGCGACCGCCGCCGTGGCCGCGATCTGCAGGTCCATCCGCCGCGGGCGCGGGCTGCGGCCGGCACGGCGCACCAGCGAGGCCATCTGCCCGTAGACCTTGGCCTCCTCGACGCCGAACGGCAGCACTTCGAACGTCTGCAGCGCCGCGTAATACCGCTCCGTGCGCGCGAACCGCTCGACCGGGTCCTCCGTGTCGAGCCCGAACGCGAGCTCCGCGATGGTGACGGCGCTCAGGAACGGCTGGGCGTTCACGTACTCACCCAGGTTCGCCCGCTCGAGCCTGATCAGCACACAGGTGTCGAGCAGACAGCTCAGCTCTGCCACGGGTCGTCCAGCGGGTCGTCCGCGCCGAACACCTCGTCGGCCGCGCGGCGGTCGGCCTCCCACCGGTCCGCGTCGACCGGCGGCAGCGTGCCGAACAGCACCTGGACGTCACCCAGGGGCGGCCGCGTCACGGCGTCCTCCCGGTACGGCAGGAGCTGGGCGACGGGCTTGTTGTTGCGGGTGACGACGAAGCCCTCACCCGCCTCGACGCGCCGCATGATCTCCGCGTTGTCGTTGCGGAGCTCACGCTGGCCGATGGCTTTGAGCTGCTGCATGCCACCACCGTAGCGCAAAACACAGAAAAGTGCTACGGAGTAGCTACAGCGACGCCGGGCTACCCGGACGGCGTGATCAGCATCGGCACGTCGGGCTGGCGCTACCCCGAGTGGCGCGACGGCTTCTACCGCGGAGTTCCCCAGCGGCTGTGGCTGAGCCACCTGGCCGCCCAGATGGACACGATCGAGATCAACAGCTCCTTCTACCGCCTCCAGCCGACGTCGAACTACCGCAAGTGGGTCGCCGAGACTCCCCCGGACTTCGTCTTCGCCGTCAAGGGCTCCAAGCTGATCACGCACGTCAAACGCCTGCGCGACATCGAGGACCCGCTCAAGACGTTCACCGAATCGCTCGCGCTGGGGCCGAAGCAGGGGCCGATCATCTGGCAGCTGCCACCGTCACTGCGCTTCGACCGCGCAACGCTCCAGGACTTCCTCGCCGCACTCCCGCCGGGCCGGCACGCGCTCGAACCGCGCCACGAGTCGTTTCGCACGGACGCCTACTTCGACCTGCTCCACGCGCACAACGTCGCCCACGTCGTGTCGGACGCACCGACGTTCCCGTGCATCGAGGCCGTGACCGCCGACTTCGCGTACCTGCGCCTGCACGGTCACGACGAGCTGTACATCAGCTCCTACGACGACGACCAGCTCGACGAGTGGGCCGGGAAGATCCACGAGTGGGACCGCGACACCTACGTCTACTTCGACAACACGATGCACGGCGCGGCGCCGTACAACGCGCTGAGCCTCATGGCCCGGTCCACGTCCGCAACGCGACGGGAAGCGTCTCCGGATCGGCCACCCAGGCGACGTGACCGTCCGGCCTGACCAGCATCCCGCCGAACTCGTCCAGCAGCACCGGCCGGCCGGGACGCAGCAGCTCGGCGACGGTCGTGGACCTGCCGCCGACCTCGACCGCGAGGTTCGGCGCCAGCCGCCCGAGCAACGGGTGGTCACCCGGTATACGAGGGTCATACCGCGTGTCGACACCGGTGACCAGCTCAGCGAGGTGCGTTCCCGCCGCCGCACCCAGTTCTGCGACGAGGTCTCGCACCGGTGAGAGCTCCTCACGCCCGAGCAACGACTGCGCCCGCGCCGTCCGCACCACGCGCGCACCCACCGGATGCCGCTCGTCGTGGTAGGTCTGCAGCAGGCCGCTGGGCGCCCGCCCCGACACGGTCGCGGCCAGCTTCCAGCCGAGGTTCATCGCGTCGGCGAGCGCCACGTTCACGCCGACCGCTCCCGCCGGCGGATGCACGTGCGCGGAGTCCCCGGCGAGGATCACGCGACCTCGCACGTAGCTCTCCGCCTGCCGGGCGGCGTCGGAGAACCTGCTGAGCCACAGGGGTCTCCCGAGCGGCACCTCGCGGCCGAGCCGCGCGGTCAGCAGTTCCCGCACGTACCCGAACTCGACCGGGCCGGTGCGCGGTTCGGGTTCGTCGAGCACGATCCGCACGTACCCCGGCCGGGGCAGCACGAACACCTCCCCCGTCGCCAGCGCGTCGAAGTCGGCCTCGACGTCCGCGACCAGCCCGTACGAGGTCGCGTCCACACCGGGGAAGCCGATGCCGGCCCGCTTGCGCACCGTGCTGCGGCTGCCGTCGCACCCGACCAGGTACGAGACGCGCCACCGCTCCTCGCCGACCACGACGTCGACACCGTCAGCGTCCTGCGCGAAGTCCACCACCTCGCGGCCCCACCGCACGCGCACACCGAGTTCGGCGAGCCACTCCTCCAGCAGCTCTTCGACGCGGTTCTGAGCGATGCCGAGCGCGTAGGGGTGGTCGGTGTCCATGGCCGAGAAGTCGAGGGCCATGCCCGGCAGGAACATCCCGTACGGCACAACGGGTCCTTCGGCGAGGAACCGGTCGGCGAGCCCGCGCCGGTCGAGCAGCTCGAGGCTGCGCGCGGACAACGTGAAGCCGCGCGGATGCGGGAACCGCCTGGGGGCCGCGTCCACCACGGCCACCTCGACGCCGGCCAACGCCAGCTCGGCCGCGACCATCAGCCCCGCCGGGCCCGCGCCGGTAACGAGAACGGTCATGACTCCTCCGGCCACGGCAGACGCCCGGACTCGACGTCGCCGATGATCTCCTCGACCCACCCCAGCTCGGCCTCGGCCATGCGCACCGCGTACTCCACCTCCACCACGAACAGCCGCGGCACCTGCTCCAGCGCGTCCCGGTGGGATCCGCGCATCTCCTCCAGCGAGGCCCGCAGCCGCTCCGCCCGTTCCCGCAACGCCTCCACCGCACCAGCGGGCCCCAGAGCGCCGAGGTAGCTGACGGCGGAGAGGAACTTCGGGAACTCGGGCTGCGGTTCGCGCACCAGCCGGTCGACCCAGCGGGTGAACTCCTCCCGCCCCACCTCGGTGAGCCCGTAGATCGTGCGCTCCGGCCGGGCACCGACCTTCACCGTCTCGCGCGCCTCGATCCACCCCTCACGCATGAGCGCGCGCACCACGTCGTAAAGCGAACCGGTCGTGACCTTGAAAGCCCTGTCCATGCCGCGTTCGCGCAACGTCGCCGCCATCGCGTGCGGGTGCAAGGGCGACTCCAGCAGCAGTCCCAGCACCGCCATACCCAGCGGGTTCTTCATCACTCGGCTCCGATCGCTCGGTTCCGAGTATTTGCGGCACGGTCCGGGTTGTCAACTAGCCTGTTCAGATATGAGAACGATTCGCGTCTTGGCTCCCCTGCTCCTGGCCGCGAGTCTCGTGGCTCCCGTGCAAGCGCACGCGGACGAGGCGGCCTGGACCGGCCCCCTCAGCACCCGAGGCCGGTGGATCGTCGACGCACACGGCGACCGCTTCAAGCTCAAGTCCGGCAACTGGCACGGTGCGAGCGGCACCTACACCGGCTCCGGCGACATCAACGACCCCGCCAACCACCACTCCGGCGAGAAGGCCGACCAGGTCCCGCTCGGCCTCGACCGCGCGCCGATGGCGACGATCATCAGCGGCTTCAAGGAGATCGGCGTCAACAGCATCAGGCTGCCGTTCTCCAACCAGATGATCAAGGACACCAACCCGGTCCACGGCCTGAAGGACGCGCAGCTCAACGGAAAGCGGCCGCTGGAGGTGTACGACGCGGTCGTGGCCGAGCTGACGCGCAACAACCTCGCCGTCATCCTCAACAACCACACCACGACGTCGCGGTGGTGCTGCGGCGTCGACGGCAACGAGCGGTGGAACACCAGCCAGAGCACCGACCAGTGGATCAACGACTGGGCGTTCATGGCCGACCGCTACAAGGCGAACAAGCGCGTGGTCGGCGCAGACCTCTACAACGAGGTTCGCCGCAACGTCTGGGACGACCCGAACTGGGGCTGGGGCAACGACCACGACTGGCACAAGGCGTCCCAGCAGGCCGCCGACCGCCTCCAGCAAGTGGCGCCCGACCTGCTCGTCATCGTCGAGGGCATCAACTGGACGGGCATCCCGGTCGACGGCTTCGCGCACGGCCGGCCGACGCTGGAGCCGGCGCGCTTCCTCAGCCACACGCTCGCCAACCCCGCCAAGCTCGTCTACTCGGCCCACTTCTACGGCTACACGGGACCGAACCACAGCGGTGCGACGGGAATCGGCGAGACGACCGACCCTCGTTACCAGGACCTCTCACCGCAGGAGCACGTCAACGTCCTGCAGCGCCAAGCCTTCTTCATCACCGAGGCGCAGAAGCACTTCACCGCGCCGCTGTGGATCAGCGAGTTCGGTGTCGGCGGCCGCGGCGAGAACAACCCCAAGGCACGCGACTGGTTCGAGCGGTTCGTGAACCAGCTGATCGCCGGCGACACCGACTTCGCCTACTGGCCGCTGGTCGGGTTCCACACCGACCGCGGCGGCAACGGATGGGCGTTGCTGCACTGGGACGCGGCCGGCAACCGCATGGGCGTCAACGACGGTGACGACTGGCGGGCCGGCGCGTGGAACCGCCTCGTCACCGCGCCGAGCCGCACCGGCCAGGTCCCGCACGAGACGCGGTGGAACCAGCTCCTCAAGGAGTCCTGCCCGCAGAGCGAGAAGCTCGTCGGCATCAGCCACACCGGCAACCGAGGCCTGTGCGTCAGCGGTCCACAGTGGAGCGGTGCGACCAGGGTCACCAACGAGCAGCACGTGACCGCCGACTGGGCGTCCGGCTACACGAAACTCCAGTGCCCGAACAACAACGCGGCCGTCGGCTACGCGAACTTCACGCTGGTCTGCGCGCCGGTCGCGACCGGATCGGCCGGCCGCGTCGTCTGGTTCGACCGCGGCGACAACCGGCCGGACCAGGGCGGCGACTGGGCCAACGGGCACTACAAGGGCCAGTGCGCGCAGGACGAGCACATCGCCGGTATCGCCTACAACTGGCGCAGGACGCCGGACGCGCTGCTCTGCCGGAAGTGAAGTCCGAAGTGGTCCAGGAAGGCGGCCGCGGGATCTTCGACGTCCGTCGAGGTCCTGCGGCCGTTCTCCGTCCGCACGACCTTCTTGTCCGTCACGGTGATCCGCCCCGCGGGCAAGGCGAGCGACGCCATCGGACCGGCGCGGAAGTGCGACTCCGGCGCGGTCTGGTGCCACCAGCAGGTCGGCACGAACTCGGCGAGCTCGCGCGGCCGGAGATCCAGCCGGTAGCGGGGCTTGCCGTCCATCCACACCTCCACGTCGTCCCCCGAGTCCGCGAGCCGGAACACGCCGAACGGATCGTGCTGGTCCTCTCGCGACCTCCAGTCGAGCGGGCGCAGCGTGAACGACCCGAACCCGACGTCGGCGAGCCAGGTCCCGTCCACGAGCAGTGCCATGTGGTCGAGCGGCGGGCCGAGCCGCCCGCTCTCGCCCACCGTCCGGGCCGCGAGCAGGTCGACGTCGTGTCCCAAGTGCCGCAACAACTCCGCGAACAACCCGTTGAGCTCGTAGCAGAACCCGCCCCGCCGCTGCGTCACGATCTTGTCGTGCAGCCACGGGACCTCCAGCACGATCCGCGTGTCCATGTGCGTGCAGAGGTTCTCGAACGGGACGCTCAGCAGGTGCCGTTCGTGCAGCTCCGCCAACGACGACGTGCGGGTGGCACCGATGCGCTGTAGGTAGTCGTCCACCGTGCCACGATATCCACATGGGTGAGGTCAGGATCGGCACTTCGGGGTGGGTTTACCCACCTTGGCGCGGCGTGTTCTACCCCAAGGGCGTCACGCAGAAGCGCGAGCTGGCCTACCTGAGCGAGCAGCTCGGTTCGGTGGAGATCAACGGCTCCTTCTACTCGCTGCAACGCCCGTCGAGCTACCAGAAGTGGGCCGCGGAGACGCCGGACGACTTCGTGTTCTCCGTCAAGGGCAGCCGTTTCATCACGCACATGAAGCGCCTCAAGGACGGCAAGGAGCTGCTCGCGAACTACCTCGCGTCCGGAGTCCTCGCCCTGGGCCCAAAGCTCGGCCCGATCCTATGGCAGCTCCCGCCCACGCTGCGGTTCGACGCGGACCTGCTCACCGGCTTCTTCGAGGGCCTGCCCCGCACCACCACCGAGGCCGCCGAGGTCGCGAAGCTCCACGACCACCGCGTCGACCCGGCCCACACCACCACCGACGCCGAACGGCCGATGCGCTACGCCCTCGAAGTGCGCCACGACAGCTTCAACACGCCGGAGTTCGTCGAGCTGCTCCGGCGCCACGACATCGCGCTGGTGGTCGCGGACGCGGCCGGCAAGTACCCGCTGATCGAAGAGGTGACGAGCGACTTCGTCTACGTCCGGCTGCACGGCCACGACGAGCTCTACGTCAGCGGCTACACCGACGAGGGCCTCGACGAGTGGGCCGGGAAGGTCCGCGCCTGGCGCGAGCACGGCGACGTGTTCGTCTACTTCGACAACGACGCGAAGGCCTACGCCCCGCGCGACGCCAAGGCGTTCCAAGATCGTCTGGCACGTTGATCCGAACGGACGCACACTCATCCGGACGGAGGTGCGCCCATGTCGACGAAGAGCATCATCGCCGCCCTGGTGATCACTGCGGGCTCGGTTGCCTCCAGTGGGATCGCCGTAGCGCAGAGTGACAAGACCTGCGACAAGGGGGAGTTCTGCGTGTGGTCCGGTGCGGACTACACCGGAACGGTTCAGCGCCTCGACGTGGAATCGGCGAACCCCGGCGAGTGCATCACCCTCACGGTGACCGGGAAGTCGTTCGCCAACCGCCTGAGCAGGGACGCGACGGTCTACCAGCGCGAGAACTGCTCGACCGAGGCCGAGTTCACCACCTATCCGAAGCACGGCACCTACGTGCCGGACGCCTACTTCGTGATCAGAGGCCTGCAGGTGTGGGGTCCTTAACGACGGCGACCAACTTTAGTCACCCTATGTAACACCACTCGATCGTGTGAGTACTCGTCAGTAGGTCCCCTTTCGTGCCTAAGTTGCCGCCCTATCGAGTGGTGGCAGCTGGAGGAAATGTGACCGTGGCGGGTGAAGCCGGGTTACTCGAACTGATGGCCGGGAGACTGGCCAAGGACGATCTCACCCCACGTGCGGCAGAGCTGGTGCTGGCGGCGTGCCGGGGAGACGCGGCGCTGGAGCGCGCGCTCGACGGTGTGCCCTCACAGGAGGAACCTCCGCGGCAGCGGACCGACGGCCCCGGCCAGGAGATCTTCGTGTCGGAGATCCGGGTGCGCGGCTTCCGGGGAATCGGACCCCAGGCACGCCTGCCGCTGGCGCCGGGGCCAGGCCTGACCGTCGTCACCGGGCGCAACGGCTCGGGCAAGTCGAGCTTCGCCGAGGCCGCCGAGCTGGCGCTGACCGGCTACAACTCGCGCTGGACCCGAGCACGGCACGACGTGTGGCGGCAGGGCTGGCGCAACCTGCACCAGCGCGACACCGCCGTCGAGCTGGAGCTCTTCCAGAGCGCCCGGACGGACAGGACGACGATCCGAAGACAGTGGGCGCCGGAGGACGATCTGGCGCGCGGTGAGTGGACGCAGGACGACAAGCCGTTCGACGGCAGCAGGTGGCACGACGCGCTGGAGACCTACCGGCCGTTCCTGCCCTACAGCGAACTGGGGACCGTCCTCGACGCGCAGCCCGAGGACCTCTACGAGGCGATGCACCGCCTCCTCGGCCTGGAAGCGATCACCGAGGCGCAGCAGGCGCTCGCCGAGCACCGCAAACGTCTCGCCGAGGTCGTCGCCCGCCCTCACGACCGGCGGGAACGCGTGCGCGCGGAGTTGCTGGCGTCCCAGGACGAACGCGCCCGCCGCGCCGCCGCGCTGCTCGGCAGCACCTCCCCCGACCTCGACGCCATCGCGGACCTGGCGCTCGGCGCGGACGTCGGCAGCGGCACGAACCTGCTGCACCAGATCGTGGACGTGGCGCTGCCGCCCGACGAGGAGGTCGAGCGGGTCCGCGAGACGCTCGACCAGGCGCTCGGCGCGGTCACCGTCGTGGCCACGGCCAACGCGCAGGACTCGTTGCGGTGCAGCGAGATCCTGAGGCTCGCGATCCAGCTGCAGGAGTCGGGCGGCAGCCAGACGTGCCCGGTGTGCGATCTCGGCCGGCTCGACGGGATGTGGCTCGCGAAGGCAAAGGACCGCGCCGAGCACCTCGCGCGCGCCGCCGCCGAGCTCCACGAGGCCGCCGACCGCCTGGACGTGGCGGTCGCGGCCACGCGGGCGTTGTGCGTGCCGGTGCCCGAGGTGCTCTCCGAGGCGCAGGACGTGCTCGACACGACGACCGCGCTGCAGGCCTGGCAGGCGTGGGAGGCCTGCGTGTCGATCGACGACCCGGTGCGGCTGCGCCAGGAGCTGTTCGACCGGTACGCGGACCTCGTCCAGGCCGTGGACCAGCTCAAGACCGTGGCGCGCGACCAGATCGACCGGCGCGACCTGGTGTGGCGGCCGATGGCGATCGCGTTGTTCGAGTGGCATTCGCAGGCTCAGCAAGCGCTTGCGGACGCCGAGGTGCTCGCCGACGTGACGGAGGCGGAGAACTGGATCCGCAAGACCGCGGCCACGCTGCGGTCCGAGCGGATCGCGCCGTTCGCCAAGGAGTCGCAGCGGATCTGGCAGCGGTTGCGCCAGCAGAGCAACGTCGACCTGGGCGCGGTGCGGCTCGGCGGCACCCGCAACGTCGAGCTGGACGTGTCGGTCGACGGCGTCTCGAACTCGGCGCTCGCCGTGATGAGCCAGGGCGAGCTGCACTCCCTGGGGCTCGCGTTGTTCCTGCCGCGCGCGCTGGTGGACGAGAGCCCGTTCCGGTTCGTGATGATCGACGACCCGGTGCAGGCGATGGACCCGTCCAAGGTGGACGGTCTCGCGCAGGTGCTCGCCGACGTCGGGCTGACCCGCCAGGTCGTGGTCTTCACACACGACGAACGGCTGGTGGAGGCGTTGCGGAGGCTGCGGCTGCCGGCGACGGTCTGGGAGGTCTGCCGCGGTGAGGACTCCGTCGTGCAGGTGCGGATGTCCGACGACCCGGTCGGCCGCTGCCTGGCCGACGCCCGCGCGATGCGGGTCGACGAGGACCTGCCGGACGCGTTGCGGGCCGAGCTCGTGGCGTCGTGCTGCCGGGCGGCCCTGGAAGCGGCGGCGCACGCCCGGTTCCGCCGCGAACGGCTCGGCCGCGGCGTCCCGCACGCCGAGGTCGAGCGCCTGCTCGAATGCGCGCTGACGACCAGGCAGAAGCTCGCGCTGGCCGTCCTCGACGACCTGGCGGAGCCCGCGAAGCTGTTGCCGCACCTGGAGAACGTCGTCGGCTCGTGGGCGGTGGACCTGCTGCTGGCGTGCCGGGTCGGCGGGGAGTGCGGAGATCTGGACGTGCTGATCCGCGACACCGAACTGCTCGCGGGGTGGTTGCAGCGATGAGTCTCCCCTCCTATGTCCAGGACCGGCTGACCTGCGTGGCGAACCTGCTGGCGCGCCCCGACCAGCTCGACGGGGTGCGGATCCGCTGCTGTGCCGAGCTGTTGCGCACCGCGGTGGAACGGTCGGTGGCCCGCGCCTGCGGGGCCGGGAACACCGACCAGCCCGTGCACGCCCTGCTGATCAGTCTTCCGTCCCACGTGGACGCCGACGCGGCGCACGACGCCTCCCAGCTGTGGCACGCGCTGAGCCGTGCGATCCGGCACCACGGCTACGAACTGACCCCGACCGTCGAGGAGCTGACCGGCTGGCACGCCGACACCGCCTCGGTCGTGGCGTCCCTCGAGCCGACCCTGACCCTTTCCGGCAACATCGACCTCACCTGAGGGCACACTGGTGAAACTGCTGCTGTTCGCGGACCTGCACCTGGACACGCGCTTTTCCAGCGCGGGCCCGGAGCGGCGTCAAGCACTGCGAGACACGCTGGGCCGCATCGTCGACCTCGCCGAGGAATCCGGCGTGGACGCGATGCTCTGCGCCGGCGACCTGTACGAGCACGATCGCTGCTCCCCCTCGACCGCGGAGTTCCTGCGCTCGTCGTTCGACTGCCCGGTACCGGTGTTCCTGGCCCCGGGCAACGACGACTGGTACGGGCCGCAGTCGGTCTACCAGCAGGTGGACTGGACACCGAACGTGCACGTGTTCTCGTCGGAGTCGATGACCCCCGTGGAACTCGCCGACGGCATCACGCTGTGGGGCGCCGCGCACGTCGGACCCGGCCCGGCGCGAGACGTCCTGGACGGCTTCGCGGTGAACCGGGGTGGTGTGAACGTGGCCCTGTGCCACGGTTCCACGCCCGGTGACGTCGCGATCACCGGCCTGGACCACGCGTTCCTCGGGCACGTGCACACCCCGGAGCACGCCACCGACTACACGTTCCCCGGCAACCCCGATCCGCTGACACCCGGCGAGACCGGGGAACGCGGAGCCGTTCTGTGCACGGTGCACGAGGACGGTTCCGTGTCGCGCGAGGTGTTCGACGTGTCGGCCTCGCGGTCGCTCGGCTGGCTGGACTCCGAGAGGACGTTCCCGTTGCTGGACTTCGACACCGTCGCCGCGGAACGGACCGTGCGCGGTCAGTTCGTGCGCGACGTGCTCGCCGATCCCGCTCTCGACGTGGCTCTGCGCGGCCGCGTGCTGTCGGCCGGCCTGCGGGCGCTGGAGGAACGATGAGGATCGAGTCCGTCACCGCGCACGCGTTCGGGCCGTTGCACGACCGCACGTTGCCGCTGGCGCCCGGTCTCACCGTGGTGTCGGGTGTGAACGAGTCCGCGAAGTCGTCCTGGCACGCCGCGATCCGCGCGGCCCTGTGCGGTGATCCCTCGGCGCGGCACCGTCCGTGGCGGGGCGACTCCTGGCGGGTGGCGGCCACGGTGGCGCTGGAGTCGGGCGAGGTCGTCTCGGTGGACCGCGACCTGAACGCCGACCTGGCGCCGGACGCCGCGCGCTGGGTGGGGCTGGACCGCACGTCGTTCGCCGCGACCGCGTGCGTGGACCAGGCACAGCTGCTGACCGTGCTCGACGCGGCGGACGGCCTGCAGAACCACCTGCGCCGGGCGGCGGCCACCGCGGGCACGGACGGCACGGTGGAGCAGGCGTTGCAACGGCTGACCGCGCCCGTGGACGCGTTGCGGGACGCGCGGAACCGCTTGCGCGAAGCCGAGACGGACCTGGCCGCGGCTCGCCGTGAGCACACCCGCTACCTGGAGCTGAGCGCGCAGGCCCGTTCGGCCGCCGCCGCTCGTGCCCGCCTGGCCGTGCAGACGCACGCGCAGTCGCTCGACTCGATCTCCGCCAGGGTGGCCCGGCTGGCCGAGCTGCAGGAGCGCTTCGGCGACTCGCCGCCGTCCGGGCTCGCCACGCAGGAGGAACTGGCCCGCGTGGTCAACCGCGCGCTGGCCGCGTGGCGTGCCGCACCGACCCCGCGCGTGCTGCCGGGACCGTCCGCGGCGGCGCTGGAGGCCGAGCTCGCGGCCCTGCCGGACTTCCCCGTCGGCGAGACCGCGCTGGACGACGAACTGCGCGTCGTGGCCTCGGCCTACGCGACCGCGTCCGCCGTCGCCGCCGCGCACCACGAACGCCGGCCCTCACCGCCGACGAACGCCGAACCGTCCGTGCTGCGCGGCCTCGCCACGCGCCTGGACCCGGCCGCCGGGGCCCGCCTGATCACCGCATCGGTCGACGCGGACAACGCCCGCCAGAACCAGGACGAGGCGGCCGCCTGCGCGGCCCGCACCCAGGTCGAGGCGGACGTGGCGGCGGCGCACGTGCAGGAGATCGCGCTGCCGAACCCGTTCCTGCGCAACGCTTTGCTGGCGCTGAGCTGCCTCACGAGCCTGGTGGGCCTGCTGCTGTTCCTGACCGGCCAGCAACTCGCCTCCGCCGGCGTCCTCGTCGCCGCGCTGGTGGCCGGTGTCGGCGGCGCGATGTCCCGCGGCAACGCCGAGGAACGCGAGACCGCCGTGACCTTCGCCGCCGAACGCGCGGCCGCCGCCACCAGGGCGCGGGGCGTGCTGTTCAGCGCGGACCGCGCCATGGCCGAGGCCGAGGGCCAGCGCGCGGTGGCAGCGGAAGCCGCGCGCGTGCACGACGAGGCGGTGGCCGAGTGCGCGTCCCTGGGCGTGCCCGCGGACCGCGAGACGTTGTGGCGCCTGGCCAACCGCGCCGCGTGGGAGGCCGACCACGCCGACCTGGTGTCCGAAGTGGCCCGCACCGAGAAGGCCATCCGGGTGGAGCTCGCGGCGCGCGGCAAGATCGACGCCTCGATGACCGTGCCGGAACTGCTGGTGGACTACGAGACCGACTGCAAGGTGCGCGCCCGCCAGGCGTCGATGGCCGCTCAGCGCCCCCAGCTGGCCCAGACCCTGGCGGACCGCCGCCTGGCCGAGGCCACCGTCGCCGAGGCGACCGCCGCGCACGACCGGGCCCTGGGCCTGCTGCGCGAGGCCGTCACGGCGATCGGCGGCACCGGCGACCGCCCGGAGGACCTGCTGCGCGCGATCGCCGAGTGGCAACGCGGCTGGGACCGCCTGCTGCGCGAAGCCGAGGACGAGCAGAAGGCGTGGGCCGAACTCCAGACCCTGATCGCCGCGGGCACCCTGGACGACCTGGAAGCCACCCTCTCCGCCGCCCAGACCCACCACGCCACCCTGCTGGAGGCGGCCGCCCGCTACGCCGCCTGCGAGCCGGTGGACCCGGCCCTGGCGGAGTCCGCGGACTCGCTGGCGGCCACCGTCGCCGAACTGGCCCGCACCCTGCCGAGCGTCCCGGACGCCGAGGAGGCCGTGCAGGCCGCCACCGCGGTCCTCGCCGAGGTGACCGCCGAGGTGGAGGCCATCGGCCTCGCCTCCCGCTACCTGACCGCGGCCCGCGAGAAGGTCCACAGCACCATCGCCCCGGCCCTGGAGAACACGCTCCGCACGTGGCTGCCCTCGGTGACCGAAGGCCGCTACGTGGACGCCGCAGTGGACCCGTCGACACTGACCGTGCGCGTGCGCGCGGCCTCCGAGTCGTGGCACCAGGCCTCGCGCCTGTCCCTCGGCACCGCGGAACAGATCTACCTGCTGCTGCGGGTGGCCCTCGCCCAGCACCTCGCCACCGAGTCCTGTCCGCTGCTGCTGGACGACGTCACCGTGCAGGCGGACGACGCCCGCACGCGCGCCGTGCTGGACCTGCTGCTGCAGCTGTCCGCGGACCGGCAGATCGTCCTGTTCGCGCAGGATGCGGCGGTCGCCGAGTGGGCACAGGAACGGCTGGGTGAGCGGGACGTGCTGCACCAGCTCACGCCGGTGGCGGCCTGACCGGGAGAAAGGTCGCTGGTGCGGTGGCCCCGGCCCGGGGCGGGGGCCCCGACCCCCCGGGGGGGGCCGGCCGGCGCCCCCCGCGCGGGGGGGCGCGACCACTCCCTGCAGCTTCACGCGCCACCACGCGCGGTTCGCCTACGGCAGTTGACCGTGCTCCGGGCACTGTCCCTCACAGCAGTAGCAACACGTCGACACGTCTGCGGCGGTTGGTGCCCGGCGGGCGACGTCGACGAGGTAGCGCAGCCCCCGGCGGTGCAGCGCCCGCCGGACCGCCAGCTCCGGCGCGGTGCCGGTGCGGCGGGTGCGGCGCATGACCCTCGATGTGGCCTCGGAGGTGGCGGGCGGAGCGGGACCCGCATCCACGTAGCGGTACACGACCAGCAGTTTCCCGGAAATGTCAGACCTCGTCGCTACCGTCGGCCCATGACCAACGCCGCCTTCCGCAAGCTCACCCCCACCACCGACGACAGGCTCGCCGACCTGGGCCTGCGCACCGCGGTCCTCGACAGGGCGATCGCCGCCGGCATCGACGCGCGCGCCGCCTCGCCGCCGTTCGGGCCGACCAACGCGCCGGGCCTGCTCGACTGGATCCACCGGGTGGGCACGCTGCGGCAGCTGCTGGCGGCCGAGGGGTGGCAGCGCCTCGACCACTGGAACGCGGGGCTGATCCGGCACCCGTCGCGTCCGGTGCTGCTCGGCACGCTGCAGGGCAACCGGGGCACGGGGTCGCCGGACGCGCCGTTGCGCAGCGACTACGCGAAGGGGCCCGCCCTCGCGGCGATGATGCGCGACAACGACCACGACCAGTTCGCGCTGTTCGAGGGCGCGCGCAGCGAGGGGCTGAAGTTGTGGTTCCTGGTGACGTACCCGCTGCAGCTCGAAGACCGGCTCGTGGTGTTGCGCGAGGTGTCGCAGCCGGAGCCGACGCCGCAGAACCAGGTCATCGAGCGGTGGGCGCATCGGATCCCGTTGCCGCCGATGGAGTTCCCGCAGCTCAAGGCGCCCAACGTGGACGGTCCGGAGGAGGTGGACTTCCCGATCGCGCTGCGCCGCTAGAACACCGGCCGCGCGACGCCGACGGCGACGTGGGTCAGTGCGCCGGCACCTGCCAGCAGCACCACGGTCAGCACGCCGAGCAGGACCGTTCCGCCCAGGTGCCGCAGCCGGTAGGTAGCTGCCAGCGCGAGCACCGCGCAGGCGATCGGTGCCGCCCACACCCAGTGCGGCCACCGGATCAGGCCGACGACCGCCAGGCCCAGGAAGAGCAGGCCGAGCAGCCAGGCCCCGAAACAGGCGCTGCGCCCGATCAGGCCGCGCCACAGTTCATGATCCCTCCGCACCACGTCCCGAAGCTACGCCGAACAGCCGAGCCGCGCTGATCCGACCGGCGTGCCAGGACCCGCCTGGCAGTCCGTCGCGCCACCGGCGACAATGACCGGATCATGCTCACCCCCTCGCGACTCACGCTCGCCCGCACCCGGCGCGGTCTCACCGCGGCCGAGCTGGCGCGGAAGTCGGGCGTGCCGGCGCGGGCGATCAGCGAGTACGAGCGGGGGCAGCGCAGGCCCCAGGCCGCCGCGGTCGAGTCGCTGGCGGGTGCGCTCGGTTTTCCCGCCGAGTTCTTGGCGGCGCCGGAACCGCCGAGGCCGCAGAACGCGCCGCAGGACGCACAGGCGACGGCGGCGGCGCAGCTCGCGATCGAGTTCAACGGATGGCTGGACCGGCTGTTCGTGCTCCCCCAGCCCGACCTGCCGCCGCCGCGCACCTCGCCGCAGGGCACGCGCGACGCGTGGCGGCTCGCCGCCGGGCCGGCGCCGAACATGGTGCAGCTGCTGGAGTCCCACGGCGTGCGGGTGTTCTCGCTGCCGGTCGACTGCGCCTGGCAGGTGGCGTTTTCCTGCTGGCACAACGGAACGCCGTTCGTCTTCCTCGCCCCGTCGGCGACGCCGGAGCAGGCCCGGTTCGACGCGGCCGTCCAGCTCGCGGTGCTCCTCGGGCACGACGAGCCTCACGAGTTCGCCGCCGAGTTCCTGATGCCCCAGCGACAACTGCCCGGCACCGACCACCGGCACTGGCACGTGGGCAGGGACCAGTTCGCGAAGTGGGCGAACGTCCACAGCCTCGTGCAGGGCGGTATGACGCGCCGGGAGACGTCGAAGCTGCTCACGAAGGTGTTCCGGGTTCTCCGTGAGAACGGCACGACACCGTCGCAGGTGGCCAAAGAGCTGAACCTGGGCCTGGAAGAGCTGAACGGTCTGGTGTTCGGACTCGTGCTGACCGCACTACCGGGTGGCGGAGAACCAGGGCCGAGAGGACGTGCGCGCCTCACCCTGGTCAACTGATCAGACGTGAGTCTGCACATGATGTTCTTGCGGTAGGCACCGGTCGGACGTGGGCTGTTCGGTGTTCCGGCGCGTTCGCGAGCAGCTGGAGCTTCGTCTCCGGGACTCTCCGGTCACTGGTTGGAGTTCGCAGTCCGTCGTACTAGGCCAAACGAGCGATTTGTGAAACGCATCGCCCGGCATCCCCGACACTGAGAGTGACGGGAAGCCGAGTCGTGAGGATGCCCCATGACGATGCAGCAACGCACAGAACCCTCGCCTGCCGCCGTTTTGATCGCCGTAGCCGTGCTCGCGCTGGTTCTGACCGTTGCTTTCGGCCCTCTGGGCTTCGTCATCGGTCTCGCGCTGTTCGGGTTGATGTTCGCCGGCACCAAGAACAAGACGGCCGACCAGATCGTGCCGGCCCGGACCCGTTCGCGCCTTCGCCGGCTGTCGACGGCCGGGCGGGTGTCGATCGTCGGCGAGGCACACCACCAGGACGCCATCGCCGAGGTGGCCAGGCTCTCCGCGTCCGATCCCAGGGACGACACGTCCTTCCTGGCGACCGCGGTGCTCGTACCGGAGTCCGCCGGCCGCCACGAGCGCGCGGTGCGGGTCGACCTGCTGCGCGGCGAGGGCACCGCGGTCACCGCCGGCTACCTGCGCACCGAACAGGCCGCCGACTACCAGTCCCTCCTGCTCGACCTGGCCGAACGCGGCGAAGTCGGCTCGTGCCCGGCCCGCATCATCGGGGGCGGCCAGCGCCATGGCGTGCACCTGCACCTCGGTGCCCCGCGCCTACTGCTGCTCGATCACGAGGCACTCGGCACGGCGCCGACGTTGCCGGCCGAACAGCAGGTCGCCGTCGTGGGCGAGGACGCCCATCAGTACGTGCTGCACCGCGTGGTGAACGGCCGCACTCCCGTGCACGTCATCGCCGAGCTCCGCGACTGCAGGATCGCCAAGGGTTCTCACATCGGTGAGCACACGCTCGAGGTTCTGCTCGAAGGCGAGTGCATCGGCCAGCTCACCTACGCGATGGGCCTTCGCTACTGCGACATGACTCAGGAGTGGCGCGCCCGCACGGGGCGCGCGCTCTGTGAAGCCGTGATCACCAACGAGGGCACGCGCGGTCTTCAAGCGAACTTGCTGCTGCCCAAGTAGTCGGCGAACGTCCGCGGCTCGCGGCCGAGAACACGCTGCACGCCGTCGGACAGGTGCGCCTCTTCGCCCGTGCGGATGCGCACGAGCAGCATCGTGACGAGGTCCGCGATCTCGTCCGGGTAGCCGAGTCCGCGCATCGCGGCCGCGAACTCCTCCGGCGCGATGTCCGCGTACGACACAGGGCTTCCGGTCACCGCGGTGATCCGCGTCAGCACCTCGGTGAACGAGACCGCCTCGGGCCCGCTGAGGTCGTAGGTCTGTCCGTGGTGGCCGGGCCGGGTCAGTGCGACGACGGCGACCTCGGCGATGTCCACCACGTCGATGAACGGGTGGACGCCCTGACCTGCGGGCACCGCGAGCGCACCCTGCTGGACGGAAGGGGCGAAGATGTCCTCGTCGAAGTTCTGCATGAACCAGGTGGGCCGCAGGATCGTCCACTCCGCACCCGACTCCTTGATCGCCGACTCGAACGGGTCGTCGTTGGGAGCGCCGCGCATCGACAGCAGCACGAGCCGGGTGACGCCGGCCTTCACCGCGACGGGCACGAAGTCGGCCAGCAGTACGGGGTTCTCCGGCGGCACGACGTAGATGGCGGTCGTGCCGGCGACGGCGGGCTCCCACGTGTCCGGGACGGCCCAGTCGAATCTCGTCGACGCCGACCGCGAGGCCGGACGTGCCGCGGGGCCGAGGAGGTCGGTGACGCGGCGGCCCGTCTTGCCGGTGGCGCCGAGCACGAGGATGGACGAGGCGTTGATTCCGCTCAATGTTGACATGACTGCAGCTAATCAACGTTGACGCGGACGAACCATGCTTGAGCAGCCGCCATTCTTGCTCGTTCGTCCACGTGGTACTCAGTGGGTCATGAGTCAGCGTGATCTCGTGGACCTGAGGGACGCCCTGCGCGCGTTCGCCGCTGCCCGCGACTGGGACAGCTACCACACGCCCAAGAACCTGGTGATGGCCTTGTCCGCAGAGGTCGGCGAGCTCACCGACCTCTTCCAGTGGCTGACGCCCGAAGAGGCCCAGAACGCGATGAAGGACCCGGAACTCGCCTGGAACGTCCGCGACGAGCTCGCGGACGTGATGCACTACCTGACCAGGCTGGCGGACAAGCTCGGTGTCGACCTCGTCGAGGCCGCGTTCGCCAAGATCGATCGCAATGAACGGCGGTTCCCGACCGGGAGCCTGATTCCCGTGCCAGTCGAGAAGGGTGAGCAGTGAGTCTCCAGAACGTGCACGTCCTGCATGTGCACCAGAAGGTCACGTTCATGGTCAACCGGTACGAGGTGTTCGTCGACGACAACGGCGCACCGGGCCAGCTGGTCGGCTTCGCCGAGCAGAAGCGGCTCAAGATCAAGGAGCGGGTCACGATCTACACCGACTCGTCGAAGAACCACGTGCTGTTCGAGTTCAACGCGCGCAAGGTGCTCGACCTGGGCGGCGGCTACGACGTGACGGATGGGCAGGGCAGCTCGATCGGGTTGTTCCGCAAGAACTTCGCCAAGTCGCTGCTGAGGTCCACCTGGCACCTGGAGCAGCACGGCTGGGGCCAGGCGACGGGTGCGGAGCGGAACAAGTTCCTCGCGGGCTTCCGCCGGCTGTGGCAGTGGATTCCGGTGGTCGGAGATGCGCCGTTCCCCATGCGGTATCACTTCGACTTCGTCAAGGAGAACGGCGCGCCCGTGTTCAGCGTCGACAAGAAGACCTGGCTCCGGGACCACTACGTCGTCTCGATCCAGGATCCTGGCGTCGACCGCCGGCTCGTGATCGCTCAGGCCGTGGCGCTCGACGCGCTGCAGTCCCGCTAGGACTAGAGGTAAGTCAGCAGGAGGAGGATCAGGCACACCAGCAGCACGACGCCGAGCACTGCGGGCAGGACCGACTGCGATGACGGCGCGGGCTCGCGGGCGTGCCTGCCCCGCCTCCTGCGCGCTCGCCACCGCAAAGGTGCCTCCCCTGCCCACTGCTCGTTCATGACGATCACGGTAGGGAGGAACAACCCTGGCTTGACCCACGTCACCCGCTCGCCGGGGTCGCATCACCCGGACAGCCGCTCAATGAACACGGCGCCACATGCACGTAGACATGAAAAAGCCCTGCGGGGAGCGCTTGTGGCGCTCAACCCGCAGGGCAAATTAAGTTCGGCGGCGACCTACTCTCCCACACCGTAACCAGTGCAGTACCATCGGCGCAGAAGGGCTTAACTACCGGGTTC
>NZ_JAPJDL010000029.1:0-1260 GCF_026242055.1 Lentzea sp. NEAU-D7
GCTTGACCTTGAGCCTCTGGCGGGATGCTTAGACGGCCGGAAAAGGCCGGGCTGAAAAGCGCCCGGCCGTGCCCATGAGGGGAGCATCCCGCCCCCTCAAGGTCAAGCCCCAATCGCCGTCGGGGTTGCGACACCACCGCTTGACCAGCGCTGAGAGGTTCACACGCCTCGGCTTCGCCATTGCCGCTGGCGGAAGGGCGACTCGGCTTCGCCGTTGCCCTTCACGCGTGGAGGGACGCCTCGGCTTCGCCATTGGTGTGGGCGGCAGGGCGGCTCGGCTCCGCCGTTGCCCTTCGCGTCTGGAGAGACGCCTCGGCTTCGCCATTGCGTGGGGTGGCAGGTGGCGCGGCTCCGCCATCGCGGTTGGCGGCTGGGTGGCTTGGCTCCGCCGTCACCCTGCGCGATCCTGCACGCCGCACTCGCCCGTGCCCACCCTGTCACGCCTCGTCCGGCGCTCGTCCCCTGCCCGCACTGCCGCCCTCGTCCGGCGTACCGCATCCCCGCACGCCGCTTGTCCGCCCTGCACTGCCACGCCTGGGTCACGCCTTCTGGCCGCTCTCATGGTCGACGCCAGTCCACCCCGACCCGGCCTCCGGCCGGTCCCGCCATCGCTGGCCTCATCGTCGGCCCCGCCCTCAAGCGCTCGCTTCGTCCGGCGCTGCCCGGCCCTCGACCGCTTCCGCCATCCCCGCCGACCTCGTCCTTCGCCGCCGCCAAGCGCTTGCCCGGTCCCGCGCTGCCCTACCTCCGGACGCACCACCATCCCTGCGGCCCCGTCATCGGCCCCCACCCTCGAGCGCTCGCCCAACCCCGCGCTGCCCGGCCCTCAGCCACTTCCGCTGTCCCTGCCGACCGCATCTTCGGCCGCCGCTGCCAAGCGCTTGCCCAATCCCGCGCTGCCCGGCCCTCGACCGCCCCCACCACCCCTGCCGACCTCGTCCTTCGACGCCGCCCGCCGAGCCGCTCGCCTCGTCCCGGCGCTACCCGGCTCCCGACCGCTCCCACCATCCGCGCGGCCCCGTCCCAGGCCCTGCCCTCAAGCGCTCGCCTCGTCGCTGCGCTGCCCACCCCGGCTGCTCCCACCATCCCTGCCGACTCCTGCTCCGACCACCGCTCGCCCGTCCCGCGCTGCCCGGTCCAGCTCACTCCCCAGCGCGACCAGCGCCGTGCCCCCGGAGACGACGAAGGGCGGCCGGGCCCTTGGCCCGGCCGCCCCGGTGAGGCGGTGCGTCAGAGCGGGTACTAGCCGCGGTGCGTGGG
>NZ_JAPJDL010000029.1:1270-121610 GCF_026242055.1 Lentzea sp. NEAU-D7
CCCCCCCGCGCCGGCCCCCCCGCCCCCCGCGCGGGGCGCCGGGGCGCGGCCCCCCCCCGCCCCTGTCAGGCGTTGCGTCAGCGCTGGTACTAGCCGCGCTGCTTGAGGCGGGAACGCTCGCGGCCGCGGAGGTTCGCGTCCAGGGTCACCTTGCGGACGCGGATGACGTCCGGGGCCACCTCGACGCACTCGTCGGAGGCGCAGAACTCCAGCGCCTCCTCCAGCGAGAGCTTGCGGGGGCGGGCCAGGGTCTCCATCACGTCCGCCGTGGAGGAGCGCATGTTCGTGAGCTTCTTCTCGCGGGTGATGTTGACGTCGAGGTCCTCGGCGCGCGGGTTCTCGCCCACGACCATGCCCTCGTAGGCGTCGGCGCCCGGCTCCACGAAGAACGTGCCGCGGTCGGCCAGCTGGATCATCGCGTAGGCGGTGATGGAGCCGGTGCGGTCGGCGACCAGGGAGCCGTTGTGGCGGGTGCGGATCTCGCCCGCCCACGGGCCGTAGCCCTCGGAGACGGCGTTGGCGATGCCGGTGCCGCGGGTCTCGGTGAGGAACTCCGTGCGGAAGCCGATGAGGCCTCGCGACGGGACCACGTAGTCGAGCTTGATGCGGCCGGTGCCGTGGCCCGACATGTTCTCCATGCGGCCCTTGCGGTTCGCCAGCAGCTGCGTGACGGCGCCGAGGTGCTCCTCGGGGCAGTCGACGGACAGGCGCTCGAACGGCTCGTGGACCTTGCCGTCGACGGTGTGCGTGACGACCTGGGGCTTGCCCACGGTCAGCTCGAAGCCCTCGCGGCGCATCTGCTCGACCAGGATGGCCAGCGCCAGCTCGCCGCGGCCCTGCACCTCCCAGGTGTCCGGGCGCTCGGTCGGCAGGACCTTCACCGACACGTTGCCGACGAGCTCGGCGTCGAGACGCGCCTTGAGCACGCGGGCGGTGAGCTTGGTGCCGCCGTTGCGACCCGCCAGGGGCGAGGTGTTCACACCGACGGTCATCGAGATGGCCGGCTGGTCGACCGTGATCCGGGGCAGCGCCTCGGGGGCCTCGGCGTCGGCCAGCGTGTCACCGATGGTGATGTCGGCGATGCCGGCGATGGCGACCAGGTCACCCGCACGGGCGAACTCGGCCGGGACGCGGTCCAGCGCCTCGGTGATGAGGAGCTCGGTGATGCGGACCTTGACGGGCTCGCCGTCCTCGCGGCACCACGCCACGGTCTCACCCTTGCGCATCGTGCCCTGGTGGATGCGGCACAGCGCGATGCGACCGAGGAAGGTCGAGGCGTCGAGGTTCGTGACGAGCGCCTGCAGCGGGCCGTCGACGTCGACGTGAGGAGCGGGGATGCGGTCGAGCAGCACCTGGAACAGCACGTCCAGGTTCTCCTCGTCCGGCAGGCCGCCGTCCTCGGGCTGGTTCAGCGACGCGCGACCGGCGCGGGCCGAGGCGTAGACGACCGGCAGGTCCAGCACGGACTCGTCGGCGCCCACCTCGGACGCGAGGTCGAGCAGCAGGTCGTGGGCTTCCTCGACGACCTCGGAGATCCGGGCGTCGGGGCGGTCGACCTTGTTGACCAGCAGGATCACCGGCAGGCCGGCCGCGAGGGTCTTGCGCAGGACGAAGCGCGTCTGGGGCAGCGGGCCCTCGGACGCGTCGACCAGCAGCACGACGCCGTCGACCATCGACAGCGCGCGCTCGACCTCGCCACCGAAGTCGGCGTGGCCGGGGGTGTCGACCACGTTGATGATCACGTCGCCGTCCGGCGTGTGCCTGCGCACAGCCGTGTTCTTGGCGAGGATCGTGATTCCCTTCTCCCGCTCGAGCTCGCCCGAGTCCATGACCCGGTCGACGAGCTCGGCACGCGCGGAGAACGCGCCGGACTGGCGCAGCATTGCATCGACCAAGGTGGTCTTGCCGTGGTCGACGTGCGCGACGATCGCGACATTTCGCAGGTCAGTTCGCGTCTGAAGGACAGACGCGGTGGCCGTGGGCACGCAGAACTCCTATGAGCTTCGAAGGCGTTGGAGGGGCTCGCGCCGGACACTTCGATGCGCAGGGCCGTTGCTGATACTACCGGCTGCGTCGCCATTACCACACAAGAGTGCCAGTGAAGTGAGCCTCACCTACTCTAGCGATACGTGTCGGAGTGGAGTTCAACCAGTGGGCAAAAAGCTCAAGAAGAAGTGTTGCCGGTCGAAGCCCCAGTGCAAGCGCTGCCCGGTTCCGTTCCTGCTCAAGGAACGTGACAAGGCCAGGAAGAAGGCAGCCAAGAAGGCCGAGAAGGCGGCCAAGAAGGCCCTGAAGAAGGCCGCTTGAGACCCGCCGGGGTCCATGCGTACGTCGAGGCGGCTCTGGGCCTCCTCGAGCGTCACTCGATCGACAGCGCGGCGGCCGACTGGCCCGCGCTACGTGCCGAAGCTCACCTCGCGACCGCCGATGCGCGCGTCCCGGAGGACACCTACGACGCGATCCGTCACGTGATCGCCACGCTCGGCAACCCGCACACCCACCTGATCACGGCGCGGCGAGCGGCCTCTGCGCCGCGTTCCACCATTCCAACCGGTCGGTTGCTTGAGGCAACCGGACGGTCGGACCAAGCAACCGGACGGTCGGACCAAGCAACCGGACGGTCGGACCAAGCAACCGGACGGTCGGGCGAAACAACCGGATGGTTGGTCCTGCCGGAGACCAGCTCACGCAACGGCAGGAAGTACGTCAGCGCCGGTCTGAAGGCGCTGCGCGGCCTGATCGGGAGCCGACCGACCGGTTGGGTTGTCGACCTGCGCGGCAACCGCGGCGGTGACATGCACCCGATGCTCGCGGTGGTGGCCCCGCTGCTCGGCGACGGCGAGCGGGGCAGGTTCGTCAGCGCCCACGGCGAGACGAGCTGGGGCATCAGACGCGGCCACGTCTACAACGGCGCAAGGACCGCGTACCGGTGGCACCGGGTCCCGGCCGCGCGCAACCAGCCGGTGGCGGTGCTCGTCGACGGCGGCACGGCGAGTTCCGGAGAGGCCGTGCTGATCTCGTTCCTGGGCGCGGAGGACACCAAGACCTTCGGCCGGCCGACAGCCGGCTACGCGACGGCGAACGAGACGTTCGGGCTGCCCGACGGCGCGCGGCTCGCCATCACGACCGCGCTCATGGCCGACCGCACCGGGAGGACGTACGGCAACACCCCGATCGCCCCGCACACGCTCGTCGACACGGATGACACGAATGACGCGGACGACGCGCTGGACGCGGCGATCGAGTGGCTCGCCGGACGGGCCTAGTGCTGCAGCACGGCCTCGTTCAGCTTCAGCAGCTCGGGCGCCGTTCGCGTCGCCTCGAACTCGCAGATCTCGTACGTCACGAGTTTCTGCTCGGCCCACGGGTCCGTGGCGAGCAGCGCTTCGAGCTTGCCCCGGGGCATGGGCCGCGTGATGATCACGCCGCCCGTCCTCGGCACCTGACGCCCCGAGGCGAGGAAGAGACCTCGCTCGTACTGCTTCTCGACCCAGGCTCGGTGGTCGGGAAGGGCGTAGTCGATCTGTTCCAGTGGCGCGGCGTACTTCAGCAGCACGATGAACATGCGTTGACGGTAGACCTATACTCGCCATCATGCGCACGATGAACGCCTTCTGGTGGGCCGCTTTCAGGCGGCCGGAGTAGCTGTGCGCAGAGTTCACCACTGACGCCACACGAGCCGCCCGCGACGGGGCGGCTTTTTCGTGCGTGTCGTCCGGGCGGTCCTTCACGAGAGGACCAGCATCATGATCCGGCTCTCCGCCATCACGCCCTCCGGCCAGGTGCACCTGGGCAACTACCTCGGTGCGCTGCGCACGTGGGCTCGTGAGGGCACCGACGAGGACGTGTACTTCATCAGCGACCTGCACGCGATGACGTCGTCGCACAATCCGCAACGGCTGCGATCCATGACGCGTGAGCAGCTCGCGGTGCTCATCGCGTCCGGCATCGCCCCGGCGAGCGTGTGCGTCCAGAGCGATCTGATCCGCGAGCTGGGGGCGCTGAACTGGGTCCTGGAGTGCACCTGCACGTACGGGGAGGCCGCGCGGATGATCCAGTTCAAGGAGAAGTCGCTCGGCCGCGAGTCGGTGCGGCTGAGCCTGCTGACCTATCCGGTGCTGATGGCCGCGGACATCCTGCTGCAGGGCACCGCGGAGGTGCCGGTCGGCGAGGACCAGCTCCAGCACGTCGAACTGGCCCGCGCGCTCGCCCGGCGGTTCAACCACGCCTACGGCGACGCGTTCATCGTGCCGACCGCGGTGGTGCCGAAGGTGGGGGCGCGCATCAAGGACCTCTCGGACCCGGCCCGCAAGATGGACAAGTCGGCGCAGAACTCGGCGGGTGTCGTGTTCGTACTCGACGACCCCGACCTGGTGCGGCGCAAGGTGCGCAGGGCCGTCTCGTCCACCGAGGGCATCGCGAACCTGACCGAGATCCTCGCCTCCTGCACCGGCAAGGCACCCGAGGACTACACGAGCAGGTTCGCCGACCTCAAGAACGTCGTGGCCGAAGCGGTGATCGAGGAGCTCCGTCCCGTCCGCGACCGCACGCTGGAGCTCCTCGCCGACCCCGCCGAGCTGGACCGGATCAGGAACGCCGGCGCGGAACGGGCCCGCGAGCGCGCCCAGCACCGGCTGAACGCGGCGCTGCGCCTGTCCGGGCTCAGTTGAGGAGCTGCTGAAGGGCCGGCACCAGCACGCGATCGGCGGGCAGCCAGTCCAGGCCGGGCAGCTCGCCGGCGGTGAGCCACCGGACGGCGTTGTGCTCCAACGCTTCCGGTTCACCGCCGGCGAGCTCCGCGGCGAAGATCCGCAGCACCAGGTCCTTCTTCAACGGCACGTCCGGCCCGACCTGCTCGCCGACGACAACGGGAACACCCAGCTCCTCCACGCACTCGCGCACCAGCGCGTCCGCGGGCTTCTCGCCGGGCTCGACCCGCCCGCCGGGTAGTTCCCACTGCCCCGCATGGCTTTCCGGGTAGGAACGCTGCTGCGCCAGCAACCGCCCGTCCCGGACGACCGCCGCGCCCACCACGACCCCGGCCGCGCTCAGCTCCTCGCACCGCCGGGCGAGCAGCGCCGAGCGCTTCTCCAGCACCCGCAACGCCATTCCGCGCCCGACCGCCACGTCCGCGAACCGGCCGACGACACCGCGCACCGAGGTCCACGCGACGCGGTCGACCACCATCGTCCCGGCGCCGGTCGCCACGAGGTCCGTGTGCAGCTCCAGGAAGCCGCCGGCCGCGGACACACCGGACAGGTCCGCGCGCGTGACCGTCAACCGCACGCCGAACGGCCCGGTGAGCACGTCTCCCAGGCACAGCAGCGGTCCCGCGACGCGCACCCCGAACGCCGTGATCAGCGAGGTGTCCAGCAGGGCACCCGCGACGACGGGAACAGGCGCATCGACCAGCGCGGACGCTCGCAACTCAGGCACCAGAGCTTGCTACCAGGACGGCCAGCGGATCTCCAAACGCGCACCACCGGCAGGGGACTCCGCGGCGCGGACCGTCCCGCCCCTGCGCTGCACGAGGTGTGACACCAGGGCCAGCCCGAGACCGAAGCCACCGGACCGGCGGCCGCGGTCCTCCTCCACCCGGTAGAACCGGTCGAACACCTTCGCGCGGTGCTCGGCGGGGATGCCGTGCCCGTCGTCGTCCACGAGCAACCGCACGTCCCGCCCGACCGGGACCAGCGTGAGCGTGATCGTCGAGTACGCGTACCGGGCGGCGTTGCGCAGCAGGTTGTCCAGCACCAGCTCGACCTCTGAGCGCGTGGCCGACACCAGGCACGCCGACGGCGGGGCGGTCAGCCGCACCAGCAGCTCCGTGTCCAGCCGGGAGATCGCCGCCTCTGCCTCCAGCACCAGGTCCACTGCCTCGGCACGCGGCGGCGCCGCCGTGTCCGCGCGGGCCAGTATCAGCAACGACTCCACCAGGGCGCTGAGCCGGATCGACTCCTCGACCACGGACTCCAGCACCTCGATGGAGAAGTCGGGATCCGGGTGTGCCACCGCGACCTCGGCCTGCGCCCGCACGGACGCGACCGGCGACCTCAGCTCGTGCGCCGCGTCCCCGGTGAAGCGCCGCAACCGGTCCGAGGCCTCGTCCCGCCGGGCAAGCAACGCGTTCAGCGCCTCGGCCAGCGCTTGCAGCTCGTCGCGCGACGGCGGCACCGGCAGCCGTTCGCCGTGCGGCAGCTCCCCCGCCGCGACGCGCATCCGTTCGACCGGCCGCAACGACGAGCGCACCGACAGCCAGGTCGCGATCCCCACCAGCCCGGCCACCAGCACCGCCGCGACGGCCAGCCAGCGCGAGCCGAGCGTGTTCGCCTTGCCGTACCCGAGCAACGTGCTCGCGTAGACCTCCAGCCGCGGTGTCCCGTCCCCGGAGAACACCACCTGCCCCCGGAACCGGAGCGCGGACTCCCCCTCCAGCCGCAGCACGGGCTCCCCGGACCTCAGGGCCCGGATGTCCTGCGCGGTCAGCGGAAGCGGCGGCTTGCCGTCCACCGGCACGCCGGCCACGTCCAGCACCCGGGGCGTCGACTTCTCCAGCTCCTGGTCGACCGCGGTGATCTGGATCAGCCCGATCAGCGCGGGCGCCAGGCCCGTGAACGCGAGCAGGCACAGCAACGCGACCCCGGTGGCCACGACGGTGATGCGGAAGCGCAGCGTGCGCCGCAACCACCAGCCAGGACTCACCTGTTCCCCAGCGCGTTGTCCAGGTCCGGCGTGGACGCGATGTACCCGTGCCCGCGGATGGTCCGCACGACCTCACCGGCCCCCACGGCCTCCAGCTTGCGCCGCAGGTACCCCACGTAGACCTCGACGGCGTTCCTGGTCGCTGCCTGCTCGTCTCCCCAGACGGTCCGCAGCAGCTCGTCCTTGGTCACCACAGACCCCGCCCGCGACGCCAGCACGTCGAGCACCGCGTACTCGCGCGGCGACAGCGACACGTCCTGCCCGCCCCAGCTGACCTCGCGCAGCCCGCGGTCGATGACGAGGTGCCCCAGCGTCAGCCTCCGCCGAGCACCGCCACCCCGCCGCAGCAACGCCCTGACCTGGGCCACGAGCACGACGAAGCTGAACGGCTTGACCAGGTACCCGTCGGCGCCGAGGTCCAGCCCGTCCGCCTGGTCGACCTCCCCGTCCTTGGCGGACACCATCAGCACCGGCGTGCGCACCCCGTCGGCGCGCATGCGCTGCAGCACCCGGTAGCCGGAGAGACCGGGCAGCATGATGTCGAGCAGCACCACGTCGAAGGCCCCGGTCAACGCCACCCGCAGCGCCGTGGGTCCGTCGGAGGCCGTGACGACCTCCATGCCCTCGGCCGAGAGACCACGTTCCAACGCCCGGCGCACGCCGGCTTCGTCGTCCACGACCAGCACTCGAGGCTTCACGGGTGACAGCATGCCGCGCGCGGCTCCCCGCTGCCCGCAAGATCTCAGCCGACTCTCAGCAAGCACCTCCGCACAAGCACAAAACCGCAGGTGGGAGTAGTCTCAGCACCATCTCAGCAACCCACCACCAAGCTATGGGTACAAGCCCTTGGAGGAGGGGACCACTGATGAACAAGCGAAAGGTGACCCTGGCCGCTGCGGCGGCCGGTGTGGTCACCGGTGTGGCAGGCCTCGGCCTGCTCGCCATGCCAGCGGGTGCGGGCCAGCCGCCATCACTCCCGGACGTGTCCGCGGAGTCACTCGTCGAACAGGTGATGACGAGCAAGCCGGGTGCGTTCGGCGGAACGGTGGAGGTCGACAACAAGCTCGGCCTGCCGTCGCTCGCCGAGATCCCGCAGCTCGCCGACGGCAAGCACAGCGCGCGGATCTGGACGGACGGCAACGGCAAGTTCCGCGCCGCCCTGCCGAACGGCCAGTCCGAGCAGACCATCGTGAACGACGGCAAGACCACGTGGTCTTGGAACTCCGCGGACAACGAGGTCGTCAAGTCCGAGCACAAGGCGGACGAGCCGAAGGCCGGGAACGAGAAGGCCGAGTCGGTCGACCCGGCCACCGCGGCCAAGCAGGTCGTCGGCATGACCAAGGAGTTCAGCGACATCACCGTCGACGGCACCGCGCGAGTCGCGAACCGTGCCGCCTACGAGCTCGTGCTGACCCCCAAGGCCAGCGAGAAGACCCTGATCCGCGAGGTGCGGATCGCGGTCGACGCCGAGCTGAAGATGCCGTTGCGCGTCGCCGTTCTGACTAACGGCGCGAGCGAGCCCGCGGGCACGGTCGGCTTCAGCGAGATCAACGTCGGCGCGCAGGACCCGAAGCTCTTCGAGTTCACGCCGCCGGCCCAGGCCAAGGTCACGACGCCGGAGGCCAAGGAGGAGAAGGGCCGCGACCGCGGATCCGAGCTCGGCATCGAGCAGGCGTTGCAGGGTGAGGACCCGCAGATCTTCGGCACGGGCTGGGACACGGTCGTCGGCGCGCGGATTCCGGCCGAGGCCATGACCCAGGTTCCCGCCGAGGCGCAGGGCCTGGTCGACAGGTTCACCAAGAAGGTCAGCGGTACCTGGGGCAGCGGCCAGATCTTCACCACGAAGGTCGCCACGATCCTGATCGCGGACGACGGCCGTGTCGTCGCGGGTGCCGTGCCCGAGCAGGTCCTGTTCGACACGATCGGACAGGTGAAGTGACCACCTCGACCAGCGCGCCGGTGACAGCGCCCAGCAAGACCGCTGTCGCCGCGCGGACCAGGGGTCTGCGCAAGGAGTACGGGAGCACGGTCGCCGTGGACCGCGTCGACCTGGAGCTGCCGGAAGGTGCAGTGCTCGGCATGCTGGGCCCCAACGGGTCCGGCAAGACGACCACGATCCGGATGCTGCTCGGGTTGGTCCGCCCCACGCAGGGGGAGATCGAACTGCTCGGAAGGCCGCTGCCAGAGGGAGCCGAGCAGTCGCTGCCGCACGTGGGCGCGCTGGTCGAGGGTCCGGGGTTCCACCCGTTCCTCAGCGGACGGGAGAACCTCGTCAGGTGTGCCGCGTTCGAGCCTCTGCTGCCTCGCAAGGAGATCAAGCAGGCGGTCGAGGACGCCATCGAACGCGTCGGGCTCGCCCAGGCGGCCCACCGCAGGTACCGGGGGTACTCGCTCGGCATGAAGCAACGTCTCGGCCTGGCCGCGGCGTTGCTCGTGCCGCGCAAGCTCGTCGTCCTCGACGAGCCGACCAACGGCCTGGACCCCGCCGGCACGCGGGAGATCCGCAAGATCATCGCGGACCTGCACGCGGCCGGCAGCACCGTCCTCGTCTCCAGCCACCTGCTGAGCGAGGTCGAGGCCACCTGCACGCACGTCGCAGTGCTGCACCGCGGCACCGTGGTGGCACAGGGAGAGCTGACCGAGCTGCTGCAGGCGGGCGGCTCGGCGCTCCAGGTGATCACCCCGGACGTCGAAGCGGCGCTGAGCGCTCTGCGGCAGGCCAAGATCTCCGCGCGTCCGCTGGGTGAGGGCCTGCGGGTCGAGCTCGCCGGGACGAGCGCGCCGCAGGTGATCGAGACGCTCGTCCAGGGCGGCGCCCGCGTCTTCGAGGCGACGCGCTGGAAGACCGGCCTGGAGGAGCTGTTCGCACGGCTCACCGAGGCCGAGGAGGCAGAGCGCGGAATGTCCGCTGTGGACACTCTGGACGGGGGACGCCGATGATCACGCGCCAGTTCGGCTCCGAGGTGCGCTGGATGCTGCGCCGGCCGCGAACCCTCATCGGGTTGTTCGGCCTGATCCTCGTCCCGATCATCATCAGCTTCGGCATCTGGACCGCGAGCGACGAGGGCGAGGGCGGCGGCGGGCCTCCGGGGCTCGGCGCGATCCTCCAGGGCAACGGCATGGTCGTGCCGATCTTCACGTTGTTCCTGTCGCTCAACCTGCTGCTGCCGCTGGTGGCGTCGATCTGGGCGGCGGACGGGCTCGCGGGCGAGGCCCAGCACGGCACGTTGCGCGGCCTGCTGGTCGCCCCGGTGTCGCGCGTGCGGCTGCTGTTCGTGAAGCTCTTCGGCCTCACCGCGATGTCGCTGTTCGCCGTCACGCTGATGGCCGTCGTCGGCATCATCGCGGGCACGGCGTTCCTCGGCACCGACGGCATGATGACGCTGTCCGGCACCACGCTCTCGACCGCCGAGGGCCTGCTGCGCATCGGTTTGTTCATCCTGCTGGTGACGTTCCAGATGGTGGCGATCGGCGCGGTCGCCCTCGCCGTCTCGTCCACCACCGAGCACCCGCTCGTGGTGCAGGCGGCGACGATGACGACGATCATCGTGTTCCAGGTGCTCGGGCAGTTCTCGTCGCTGGACTGGCTGCACCCGTTCCTGATCACGACGGGCTTCCCGGGGCTGATCGACGTGATGCGCGATCCGATCCCGCTCGGGCAGATCGGCGACAGCACGCTGCTCGCCGGCTGCTACCTGCTGATCGGCACGGGCCTGGCGGCCATCCGCCTGGTCACGAAGGACAGTTAACGAAATCCGCCCTCGCTGTTGATCACCTGACCGGTGATCCACTCGGCGTCGTCGGTGCAGAGCCAGGAGATCAGCCGGGCGGCGTCGTCCGGCTGACCCCAGCGGCCGAGTGGCATGCGTTCGCGCACCCACTCCCTCGTCTCCTCGCCGGCGTAGCCGGTGTCGGTCGGGCCGGGGTTCACCGCGTTGACGGTGATCCCCTGCCTGATCAGCTGGTGCGACAGCGTCGGCAGGATCCCCACCAGCGCGCCCTTCGACGCCGCGTAGGCGATCTCGCCCGGCATCGGTCCGAGGTTCTGCCCGGACGTCATGAACACGACACGTCCGCCCGGCGCCCCGTCGTGCTGCCGGGCAAACGCTTGCGCCAGCAGGATCGACGACCGCGTGTTCACCGCGTAGTGGGCGTCGATCTTCTCCGCGTCCAGCTCACCCAGCGCCCCGTCAGGCCCGCTGCTCGCGTGGTTGCACACCAGCACGTCCACACGCCCGTAGGCCTCGACCGCGGCCGCCACCAACCGGTCGGGTGCGTCCGGCAGAGCGAGATCGGCGCCGAGGTGCTCGACGCGCCCGCCGATGCCCGCGATCACGTCCTCGATCGAGTCCGCGCCCCACGGCTGCTCGGCGTCGTGCGGGACGTGGTGCTGCACGAACAGATCCGCACCCAGCCCGGCCAGGCGTTGCGCGATCGCGTACCCGATGCCCTGCCGCCTGCTCACGCCCGTGACGAGCGCGACGCGTCCTTCGAGAGATCCCATAGGACTCACAGCTAACCGATGCGGGCGACGCCGTCCAAGTCAATTTCGAGCCGGACCCGGTCGCCCACCTCGGCCATCGGCCCCACGGCCTCGTACTCCTCGCCGTCGATGGCCACGAGCAGCCGCACGTGATCGCGCCGGTGGACCCGTTCCACCACGGTGCCCTCGATCAGCCCGTCGGAGTCGACCCGTAGCGCCGTGGCCCGCAGCCCGACCCGCTCGACGTCCAGCCCGACGAACGAGCCGGGTACGAACTTGTTGCACCCCAGGAACTTCGCGGTCTCCACGTCGACGGGCGACGACCACACCTCGGCCGGCGGGCCGACCTGGACGATCCGGCCGCGCGACATGATCGCCACCCGGTCGGCCAGCGTGAAGGCCTCGTCGTGGTCGTGCGTCACGACGAGGGCCGTGGTCGCGGCCTCGCGCAGCAACCGCGCCAGGTCGACCGCCAACTGTTCGCGCAACGCCCTGTCCAGCGCCGACAACGGCTCGTCCAGCAGCACCAACCGGGGCGAGGGAGCCAGGGCCCGCGCGAGCGCCACCCGTTGCTGCTCGCCGCCGGACAGCTGCGTCACCCGGCGATCGGCGTAGCCCTCGAGCCCGACCAGTTCCAGCAGCGACAGCACGCGCTTGTCCCGCGTCTCGCGCTCGACCTTCTTCATCCGCAGGCCGAACGCCACGTTCCCGGCGACCGTCCGGTGCGGGAACAGCTGCCCGTCCTGGAAGACCAGCCCGAACTCGCGCCGGTGCACCGGGACGCCGGCCAGGTCGGTGGCGTCCCAGCGGACGGACCCCGACGTGGGCTTCTCCAGCCCGGCCACCGTCCGCAGCAACGTCGACTTGCCGCACCCCGACGGCCCGAGCAGCGCCACGACCTCGCCGTCCGCCACCGAGAGCGACACGTCCGACACCGCGGTCGTCCGTCCATAGCGGACGGTGATCGAGTCCAGCTCCAGCGCCATCAGAACTCCCCGCTGCTCGGCACGCGCAACCGCTCGATCAGCAGCACGCACCCGACCGTCACGACCATCAGCAGCACGCACGCCGCGTAGGCCATCTGGCTGTTCAACTCCCCCGGCCGCGACATGAGCCGCGCGATCACCACCGGCAACGTCGGCGCGTCCGGCCTGGCCAGGAAGCTCGTGGCCCCGAACTCCCCCAGCGCCACGACGTACCCGAACCCGGCCGCCGCCACCAGGGACCGCCCGACCAGCGGCAGGTCCACCTCGCGCCACACCCGCGCCGGCGAGGCTCCCAGCGTCGCCGCCGCCTGCCGCAGCCGTTCGTCGACGGCCCTCAGCACCGGCAGCACCATCCGCACGATCAGCGGCGTCACCACCAGCGCCTGCGCCAGCGGCACCAGCATCGGCGAGGTCCGGAAGTCGCCCGGCAGCGCGTCCATCGTGATCAGGTACCCGAAGCCGACCGTCACCGCGGACACGCCGAGCGGCAGCATCAGCGCGGTGTCCAGCACCTCGGCGAAACGGGCCCCCGACCGGCGCAGGCCGACCAGCACGACGGCCGAGAACACCCCGACCACCAGCGCCACCAGGGTCGCGTCGAAGGCCGTCCGCAGCGAGTTCACCGCGGCGTCGACGCCGGTGACCGCCAGCGTGCCGCGATCACCGCGCGTGTTCAGCGCCACGTACCCGGCGAGACTCCAGCCGTCCCTTGTGGACAGTGAGCGCGTCACCAGCCCCACGACCGGCGTCAGCAACGCCACCACGACGGCGAACGCGGCGAGGACCACGTACCACTCGCCGCCGGTCGGCCGTCGAGCCAGCTCCTCCCTGTCCCGCAACGCCAGCGCGGTCTCCCGCCGGCGCCGGGCCAGCGCGCCCAGCACCAGCACCGCCAGCACGGCGGCGAACTGCAGCAGCGACAGCGCCGCCGCCCCGGACAGGTCGAACAGCTCCACCGTGCGCAGGTAGATCTCGGTCTCCAGCGTCCGGTACCGCGACCCGCCCAGCACCAGCACGACGCCGAAGCTGGTGGCGCAGAACAGGAACACGACCGCCGCGGCCGAGCCGATGGCCGGTGCCAGCGCCGGCAGCACCACGGACAGGAACGCCCGCGGCCGCGAAGCCCCCAGAGCCCGGGCCGCGTCCTCGGCACGCCGGTCCGTGTGCGCCCACAGCCCGCCGACGGTCCGCGCGACCACGGCGACGTTGAAGAACGCGTTCGCCAGCACGATCGGCAGGACCCCGCCGTCGGGCCAGAACGTCCGGAAGGCCAGGCCCACCACCACGGTCGGCAGCACGAACGGCACCATCACGGCGGCTCTGACCAGCCCGAGCCCGCGAATCCGGCACCGCGCCAGCACGAACGCCAGCGGCATCCCGGCGAGGACGGCCACGACCGTCGACGCCAGCGCCTGCCCCAGCGTGAAGCAGACGAGTTCCCAGGTGTCGCTGTCGGCGAGCGCCGACAGCACACCACCTTCGCGCAGCCCGAGCGAGACGATCGCCAGCACGGGCCAGGCGAAGAAGAGGGCCAGGAAGGCCAGCGGCAGCAGCGCCGCCGCCGACCAGCCCGTACGGGAGCTCAGCCCTGCACGAGCTTGCGCCACTGCTCGACCCACGCTTCGCGGTTGTCCTTCACCTCGTCCGCGGGCAGGGCCTGCGGGTTCGGCGGCAACGGCGCGTCCTTGGCCCACGACTCGGGCAGCGCGACACCTTCACGCGACGGGTAGACGTACATCTGCTCGGCCACCTGGGCCTGGAACTTCTCGCCCAGAAGGAAGTCGAGGACCTTCTTCGCGTCCTCGGAGTTCTTGGCACCGGACAGCACGCCCGCGTACTCGACCTGGCGGTAGCAGGTGTCCAGCACGGCCTTGGTCTTGCCGCCCTCCGCCGACGGCGACGACGCGTAGGACACGACGATCGGCCGGTCGCCCTTGGTGGCGGAGAACTCCTGGTTGTATGCCTCTTCCCAGCCGCTCACGACCTTGACGCCGTTGGCCCTGAGCTTGGTCCAGTACTCCTGCCAGCCGTTCTCGCCGTACTTGGCGATCGTGCCGAGCAGGAACGCGAGACCGGGTGAGGACGTGGCCGGGTTCTCGACGACCAGCTTGTCCTTGAACTTCGGGTCGACCAGGTCGTCGTAGGACTTGGGCTCGACGCCGCCGAGCTTGGCCGGGTCGATGTTCAGGCACACGTCACCGACGTCGACGGCCTGCAGGCGGTTCGAGTCGTCGGCCTTGTAGCGCTGGGCGCCCTTCGAGGCCTCCGGGGAGGCGTACTCGGCGAACACGCCTTCCGACAGCGCCCGCGACGCGAACGTCGAGTCGACGCCGAACGCGACGTCGCCGATCGGGTTGGCCTTGGTGAGCACCAGCTTGTTCGTGAGTTCGCCCGCGTCACCGCTCGCGACCTGCTTCACGGTGATGCCCGAGGACTTCTGGAACTCCTCCAGCACCTCCGGCTTCACCGCGAACGAGTCGTGGGTCACCAGCGTGACCTCGCGCGACTGCGGCGCGGTCGACGTGCCGGCCGAACAACCGGTCAGCGCCAGAGCAGCGAAAACAGCACAAATCCTTCTCACAGCGATCTCTCCCTACGCCGGTATGACCCGGATCAGGTGGACGGTCGAGGGCTTGCGAGCCCTCCTCTCAGCCCGGCGCTTCACCGGACTCCCGCGGTAAACGCGCAGCCTACGTGACGTGGTGGGACGATCAGGACATGGCCGAGCTGTTGAGCGACGATCAGTTGGACCTCATCCTGCCCAAGCTGCCCGGCTGGTGCCCCCAGGACGCGGCGCTGGTCCGGACCGTGGAACTGCCGAGCTTCTCCCACGCGATCATGGTCGTGAACCGGGTCGCGGAGATCGCGGAGAACGACAACCACCACCCGGACATCGACATCCGGTACAAGACGCTGACATTCCGCCTGAGCACTCACCACAAGGGAGGAATCACCGCACTCGACGTGTCCCTCGCCGAGGAGATCGACGGCGTCCTGGACGCGATGAGCTGATTCGCACACCACGTCCCACTGCGGCGTGCGTCAGCCGGCGACCCGGCTGGGCGCGCCGTCGGACGCTTCCTCGTCACCGGGCAGCGGCGCGTTCCTCGCACGCCTGGCCGCCAGCCCGATCGCGACCAGCGTGAGCATGCCCGCGGCCGGATAGCCCCAGCCGAGCAGCACGAAGTACCAGGGCCGCGGGAAGTCCCAGATGTTCGGCTGGGCGAGCAGCAGGAACGAGATCAGGTAGCCGCCGGTCAGCAACACCCACAGGCCGGCGGTGATCTTGCACAGGACGTGCCCGCCCTCGTAGATCAGCCACAGCAGGGCGGGCACCATCCACACCCAGTGGTGGCTCCACGAGATCGGCGAGACCAGCAGGCCGAGCATCTGCACGCTGACGATCAACGCCAGCGCGTCCTTGGTCTTGCTGACCGCGAACCACGTCAGCGCGGCCGCGACGAGCACGGCGACGATGTAGATCGGACCGGTCTTGACGTCGTAACCGACCGTGCGGCTCAGGGCACCGCGCAGTGACTGGTTGATCGCGCTGCCGACAGGCCCGACCCGGCTCGCGTCGCCGAGCAGCTGGAACCAGAACTTGTCCGACTGGGACGGTGAGATCGCCCAGCCGATGCCGTAAACCACGACAAAAGCGACGAACGACCACACAGCGGCCATCCACCGCCGCTGGATCAGGAAGTACAGCCCCGAAATCGCGGGCGTGAGCTTGATGCCGGCGGCGAACCCCACACCGGCACCGCCGACCCAGTTGCGCGCGCTGGCGAGGGTGCCGATCAGGATCGCGACCAGCACCAGGTTGATCTGGCCGTAGTTGAGCGTGGTGCGGACCGGCTCGATCCACAGCGTCAGCGCGGTCCACATCATGGCGCGGCGCGGGTCCTGCAGCTTGAGCAGCTTCAGGCTGGTGCGCACGATGAAGTAGAGGCAGCCCAGGCAGATCAGCTGCCAGATCCAGCGCGACGCCTCCCACGGCACCCAGCTCATCGGCGTGAAGATCGCGGCCGCGAACGGCGGGTAGGTGAACGGCAGCGGGAACACGTCCGCGTACTGGTCGAGCCGCCACTCGTACAGGTCGCCGGAGAACAGGTGCGGCGATCCGTTGCGGTACACCAGCAGGTCGATCATGGTCATCTTCGCCTGGAAGGCGACCATGAAGAGGTGCCCGGCGACCGACAACGCGAGCAGCCACGGTGCTACGGAGAGCACACGCGCTTCCACAGCACGGAGTTTCACCCCGAAAACGTTACCCGAGGCAACGAAACGGGGTACCCCGGCGTCATTAGGACGGGAGAGATCGCAAGAGGGAGTTTTTCTGATCATGTCAGTTGATCTTGTAGTTGCCGCTGTCGCCGCTCTGGCCATGCTGGGGGTCGCGTTCGGAGTGTTCGCCGCCGCCGCACGCGCCAAGAACAACGTGTAAAGCCGTTGTGAGACATAAAGAAGGGGCAACCTCCACTGTGGAGGTTGCCCCTTCACCGTCTCCGAGGGGGAACGGTGTCTTGGTACGGCGTTTAGAAGTAGTGCGCCCGGCCACCGATCGGCTTGCCGACCGCGCCCAACACGGCGAGAATCGCGCCGATCACCAGCAACACCACGCCAAGCGTCGTCAGGATGCTGATGCCAGCAAGCCATCCGACGACGAGCAGGATCAGTCCGAGGACGATCATGACACCTCCAGGTGGGGAATCCTGTTCTAGGGCTACCCCACGGCGGTAGGTACAAACCTCGCTTCATACATTCGTCAGAGATGTAATCGGCGCAGGCGGGATTCGGCGATCACACCGGACGAGCACACAGGCGTTCGGGCACTCCGCAGTCCCGGTGAGCATCGGCGGCCAACGCTTCCGCGGCCTCCGCGCCCGCGATGTCACCCGTGGCGCGGCGTGCTGACGCGAGCGCCCTGAGTGACTGCCCTTCAAGGTACCGCTGGTGGTAGCGGCGGTGCGTGGCGACAGCCTCCTCCGCACAACTCAGCGCCTCCGCCGTCTCGCCCAGCGCGAGGTGGAGCAACGCACGTTCCTTGAGCTCGTCACCCGCGCCCAGCAGGTGCTCGTCGTTCACGAGTGCGCGCACCTCGCTCAGGTGGCGTGCCGCTGCCTCGTAGTCGCCGAGCTCGCGACACGACCGCGCGGCCGAACAGCCCGCCGCGATGCGGTCGTGGACCATCGTCTCGGGGTCGCTGATCCTGATCTGCAGGTTCGCCGCGGCCAACGCGTCCTCGTGCTCGCCGCATTCGTGGAACAGTTCCGCCAGCGAGTTCCAGACGTCGGCCTCCGCGTCGAAGCTGAGCATGAGCCGCATCTCGTCGAGGACCTCGAGCATGAGGTCGAACGCGGCGTCTTCCTCTCCGAGCGCGCGCCTCGCCCGGACGGCCATGCTGGTGCCCAGCGTGGACCGCCTGGGGTTGCCGAGTTCTGCCTGCACCGCCAGATAGGCGTCCTGGTGCGCGATCACCTCGGGCAACCTGCCCAGTTCCAGGTAAACGCTGTTCAGCGAGGCGTGGACGTGGCCGTGGAGCGCGGGTGAGTCGCTGAGCTCCAGCGCCCTGAGGTACTTCTGCTCCGCGGCGAGGAGGTCGGGCAGGCTGTACGACACGGTGCCCATGTTGACCAGCACCAGCGCCTGGCCCTCGACCGATCCCATCTGCTCGTGGATCGAGAGCGCCTCCCCCAGGTGGTGCAGGGCGACGGCCGAGTCACCCGCGACGCGGGCCACCGCGCCCAGGACGGTGTGCGCGGACGCCACGGCGCCGTGGTTGCCGCTCCGGCCGCCCAGCTCGAGCGCGACCCTGCCGAGCTCCGCCGCCTGTGCGAAGTCCCCCTGGCAGTAGCGGTGCGCCGCGGTGGAGAGGCTCGCGTCGGCGATCAGCACGTCGTCGCCGGACTCGCGGGCGGCGCTGAGCCTGATCTCGCACAACGCCGACCAGCTGGTGTCGTCGCGGATCTCGTAGCAGAAGCCGCTGAGCACGACACCGATCTCGGCGGCGGGCCGGTGGTCACCCTGCTCGGCCGCTGCCACCACCGTCGAGACCAGGTTCTCGTACTCGGCGGTCATCCACGCGTACGCCTGTTCCGAAGTGGTCAGCACCACGTCCGGCAGCTGCGTCGTGGCGGTGTCGAGCGGGAACCGCCGCTGGTCGGGGAACATCAGCTCGGCAGCGGTGTCGGTCATGCGGCGGTAGAAGTCGTACAGCCGCCCGATGGCCTCGGTGACCTCGTCGCTCCCACACCTCTCCCGCGCGTACACCCGCAGCAGGTCGTGCAGGGCGAAGCGGTCGCCGCGCTGTTCCACGAGGTGAACCGCGACGAGGTGGTTGAGGTGCCGGCGGACGGTGGGCAGACCGGAGATCACGGCGGCGTCGTTCGCGGTGAAGTCCACACCGGGCAGCACCCCGAGGCGGCGCAGCACCAGCCGTGCGTCCTCGGGCAGTGCGGAGTAGCTCTCGTCGAAGACGGCGCTGACCGCGGCGCCCGGATCGCCGGGGACCGCCAGCTCGCCGAGCCGGTCGGCGTCGAGCTGCGCGACCTTGTCCGCGATGAGCATCGAGTCCTGGGCGCGCAGGTCGGCGGCCGCGATGCGCAACGCCAGCGGCAGTCCGGCGCACAACCGCACCAGCGAGGCGGCGGCGTCCCCCTCCGCGCTCACCCGGCCCTCACCGAGCACGCGTTCCAGCAGCCGCATACCGCCGTCCGCGCCCAGCGTCGGCAACCGCACGAGGTCGGCGTCGTTCAGGGTCAGTCCACGCAGGTCACCACGGCTGGTGACGAGGGTCAGGGCGTCGGCGGACGCGGGCAGCAACGGCCGCACCTGCTCCGCGTTCGCCGCGTTGTCCAACAGCAGCAGGAACTTCCGGTCCGCGACCAGCGACCGGTAGAGCGCCACCTGCTCGTCCGGGTCGACCGGCGGGGAGTCGACGCCCAGCCCCTTGAGCACGAGCGTCAGCGCCTCCTGCGGCGGCATCGCCCGCACCGGGTCCTGGCCGCGCAGGTTCACGAAGATCTGCCCGTCGTCGAAGCGCCCGCCGATCCGGTGCGCCCAGTGCACGGCGAGAGCGGTCTTGCCCACCCCTCCGGTGCCGGAGATGACCAGCACCCGCGCACCGCTCGTGGCGAGCCGTCCGACGTCCTCCTCGCGCCCGGCGAACGTGGAGAGGTCCGGCGGCAGCTGCCGCGGCGTGACGCGCTTCTCCTCGGGCGGCGCGACCTCTCCGCGCAGGATCTGCTCGTGCAACTCGCTCAGCGCCGGCGCCGGGTCGACTCCCAGTTCGTCCGCGAACATCTCGCTGACCTGCCGGTACACCGAGAGCGCGCCTGCCTGCTGTCCCGACCGGTACAGCGCCAGCATCAGGTGAGCCCAGAAGCGGTCGCGCAGCGGATGCCTGCGCGTGAGTTCCTGCAGCTCCGGCACCAGGTCCACCGCCCGTCCGGCGGCGAGATCGGCGTCGATCCGCTGCTCCAGCGCGCCGAGCTGCTCCTCCACCAGCGGCGGCACGTCGTCGCGGTGCAGCGACTCCGACGCGACGTTGCCCAGCACGGGCCCCCGCCACAGCTCCAGCGCGGGCCCGAACCGCTGCTCCGCGACCAGCGCGCGGAACCTCAGCAGGTCGAGCTGCCCCGGTTCGACCTCGGCCAGGTACCCACCGGACTCGTGCCGCACGCAGTTCGCCGCGCCGAGCGCCTGCCGCAGCCGCATGACCACCGTCTGCAGCGTCTTGTGCGCGCGATCGAGGTTCGGCGGCTCGCCCTCCCACACCCGCTCGACCAACTCGTCCACCGAGGTGAACCGGTTGGCGCGCAACAACAACGTCGCGAGCAGCACCCGTCCGCGCCCAGCGGGAACTGCCACGGGTTCCCCGTCGAGCAACACCTCGAGCGGCCCCAGTACCCGGTACTCAACTCCCACGAGCTCGAAGTCTAGGTGCGCGAACCGGGACACTGCAGATGAACGAGAACGGGCTCCGAGCCGATCGGCTCGGAGCCCGCGAAACCCCGGAACGGAGTCAGACGTTGAAGCGGAACTCCACCACGTCGCCGTCGGACATGACGTAGTCCTTGCCCTCCATGCGGACCTTGCCCGCCGCCTTGGCGTCGGCCTTCGAGCCCGAGGCCACCAGGTCGTCGAACGACACGACCTCGGCCTTGATGAAGCCCTTCTCGAAGTCGGTGTGGATCACGCCGGCGGCCTGCGGGGCGGTGGCGCCCTGCGGGATCGTCCAGGCGCGCGCCTCCTTCGGACCCGCCGTGAGGTAGGTCTGCAGGCCGAGGGTGTGGAAGCCGGCGCGGGCCAGCGCGTGCAGGCCCGGTTCTGCCTGGCCGATCGACTCCAGCAGCTCCAGGGCCGACTCCTCGTCGAGCTCGAGCAGCTCCGACTCGACCTTGGCGTCGAGGAACACGGCGTCGGCCGGGGCGACCAGCTCGCGCAGTTCCTTCACGCGGGCCTCGTCGGTCAGCACGCCCTCGTCGGCGTTGAAGACGTAGAGGAACGGCTTGGTGGTGAGCAGGGAGAGCTCGCGCAGCAGCTCGCCGTCCACTTCGGACTGCGCCGCGAACAGCGTGCGGCCCGCGTCGAGGATGTCCTTGGCCTTCTTCGCGTTCTCCAGGACGGCGCGGCGGTCCTTCTGCATCCGCGCCTCCTTCTCGATCCTCGGAATGGCCTTCTCGAGGGTCTGGAGGTCGGCGAGGATCAGCTCGGTGTTGATCGTCTCGATGTCGCTGGACGGGTCGACGCGGCCGTCGACGTGCACGACGTCCGGGTCGTCGAAGACGCGGATGACCTGGCAGATCGCGTTCGCTTCGCGGATGTTCGCGAGGAACTTGTTGCCGAGGCCTTCTCCCTCCGACGCGCCCTTGACGATGCCCGCGATGTCGACGAACGACACCACGGCGGGCACCTCGCGCTCGGAACCGAAGATCTCGGCGAGCTTGGAGAGACGCGCGTCCGGCAGCGGCACGACGCCCACGTTCGGCTCGATCGTCGCGAACGGGTAGTTCGCGGCGAGCACGTCGTTGCGCGTGAGCGCGTTGAACAGGGTGGACTTGCCAACGTTGGGCAGGCCGACGATACCGAGGGTCAAACTCACGGAGAGCGAGTCTACGGCAGGGAACGGTCGTGTCCGATTTCCGCGAGCCATTGCTCGTTCCCGCTGGCAGGATCGATGGCATGGTCATTGACGAAGAACACGCGTACCGGGTGTGCTCCGCACGTGACGCCCGTTTCGACGGGTGCTTCATCCACGCGGTCCGCACGACCGGCATCTACTGCCGGCCGTCGTGCCCCGCAGTGACCCCGAAGCGCCGCAACAGCCAGTTCTTCCTCACGGCCGCCGCCGCCCAGTCGGCCGGTTTCCGCGCCTGCCGACGCTGCCTGCCCGACGCCGTACCCGGCTCGCCGGAGTGGAACCTCCGCGCGGACCTGGCCGGCCGGGCGATGCGCCTGATCAGCGACGGCATCGTGGAACGCGACGGCGTGACGGGCCTGGCCTCCCGGCTCGGCTACTCGGAACGCCACCTCACCCGCGTGCTGACCGCCGAACTGGGTGCCGGCCCGCTGGCCCTGGCCCGCGCCCACCGCGCCCACGCCGCCCGGCTGCTGATCGAGACGACCGAACTGCCGTTCGCCGACATCGCGTTCGCCGCGGGCTTCGCGTCGGTGCGCCAGTTCAACGACACGATCCGCATGGTGTTCGCCTCGACCCCGTCCGACATGCGCAGCCGAGGCAAGGCCCCCGTCGGCACGCCGGGCCGCATCGTCCTGCGCCTGCCGTACCGGGCACCGTTCGACGCCACGGGCCTGCTCGCCCACTTCCGGGCGCACGCGCTGCCCGGCGTCGAAGAGGTGACCGCCGACTCCTACGCCCGGACGCTGGCCCTCCCGCACGGCGAGGCGACGGTCCGCCTGACGTTCCCGCCCGGCCACGTCCTGTGCTCACTGCGCCTCGCCGACGTGCGCGACCTGGGTGCGGCCGTCTCCCGGGTCCGCCGCCTCCTGGACCTCGACGCCGACCCGGTGGCCGTCGACGAGTTCCTGGGCGCGGACCCGATCATCGGCCCCCTGGTCCGCGAGGTCCCCGGCATCCGCGTGGCGGGCAGCGTGGACGGCGCCGAGACCCTGCTGCGCCTGGTGGCCCCGTTCACCGGCGTCCCGCTGCAGATCCCCGACGGCAACCTGACCCACCTCTACACGGCCGGGGACCACCCCGTCACCGAGGCGCTGGCGAGCGGCAGACTCGTCGTGGACGTGGGCCGCTCGATCGAGGACCTGACCGAGGAACTGACCCCTCTGGCCGGCCCAGCGGTGGCCGACGAGGTGGCCATGCGAGTGCTGGGCGCACCGGACGTGCTGGTGCTCCCCGAAGCCTCACGACACCTTGCTTCCCACGGCCCCGACTGGCGGCCGTGGCGCTCCTACGCAGGAGCACACCTGACGAGGAAGGCAGCAACATCATGACCGTCGCGCACACGTCCACTGTGGACACCCCGGCGGGGCCGTTCACCGCGATCGTCGCGCCGGACGGAGCAGTGCTCGCCAGCGGCTGGACCGCCGACCTGGCCCTGCTGACGCCCCAGATCCACGCCACCCTGATGCCGTCCGAGATCACCCCGCGCCCGGACCTGGGCGACGTCACCAAGGCGACCATCGCCTACCACGAGGGCGACCTGACGGCGATCGACACGATCGAGGTCCGCCAGAAGTCGGGCCCGTTCCTCCAGCACGCCTGGGACGTCCTGCGCACGGTGAAGGCGGGCGAGCCCGTCACCTACTCCGAGTACGCGGAACTCTCCGGCCGCCCGGCCGCGATCAGGGCAGCGGCCTCGGCCTGCGCCCGCAACTCGGCGGCCCTCTTCGTCCCCTGCCACCGCGTGATCAGGATCGGCGGCAACCTGGGCGGCTTCCGCTGGGGCCTGGACGTCAAGCGCTGGCTCCTGGCCCACGAGAACTAACCGACGAGATCGATCTCCGGCCCGGCCACAGCGGACACCAGCGCGGTCCCACACCTGGGACACGAACTGACCGCCGAAGCCGCGCCGGACTCCAACGCCCCCTCCATGCCAAGCCACTCGCCAACCCCGCTGTCACGGCAGGTGTGACACCCGACGCGGTAGTGGAGCCGCACCCAAGGCTCAGCACTCAGCTCCGAAGCCTGAACCCCAGCCTCCACCGAGTCGCTGAACGGCGCCCACCACGACGTGATCCGGCACCGCAACCTCCGCTCGGCACCGTGCTCGGCAGCGTCGAACGCGCTGACACGCATCGGGGCCGGATGCTCGTTGCCGGTGCAGAGCCCGTACGGCATCCCGTGCCGCAACTGCACAACCCGCCCGACCCGCAGGCAGACGAGGCAGTCGTGGACGAGGTCGAGCCGGTTGGACCACACGAAGTGGGCAGCCGGGGTGACGGTGACGCGGGCGGTGACTTCCACGTGGGACAGCACGAGCCGAGGTTAGAGCCGCCGACCGGCCTCGTCCACACAGGACACCGCGCCAACGGGGCAACGGGGCAACGGGGCAACGGGGCAACGGGGCAAGCCTCCGCACCGCCAGGGCAACAGCGGAGCCAAGGCGCCTCTCCAGACGTAAAGGGCAACGGCGAAGCCGAGCCACCCTCCCGCTCAACGCAACGGCGCAGCCGAGGCGTCCCTCCTCACGCAAAGGGCAACGGCGAAGCCGAGCCGCCCTGCCGCCCACACCGATGGCGAAGCCGAGGCGTATGAACTACGGCCTGCCGCATAAGCGGTGGTGACGCAACCCCGACGGCGATTGGGGCTTGACCTTGAGGGGGCGGGATGCTCCCCTCATGGTCACGGCCGGGCGCTTTTCAGCCCGGCCTTTTCCGGCCGTCAAGCATCCCGCCAGAGGCTCAAGGTCAAGCCCCAATCGCTATCGACGCGCAGCGGCGATGACCCACACCGGCCCGGTACTGCCCGCCCAACCACCCACACAAGGCGACCAGACCGCACAGGCGACCACCCCGCTGGAACCGGCGACAAGCCAACGCAAACCGACCCGCGCACTACCCACCCGCAAACCGACCCGCGCACTACCGATCCGCCAGCCCTCGCAAGGTGACCGCCCGGCACCCATCACCCCAGCGACATCTCCAACGTCGACCCGGTCCGAGCCTTCCGCACCCTCAACCGGGTGGGAATCCGCTGCCGCAACTCCTCGACGTGCGACACCAGCCCCACCACCCGCCCACCGGCCCGCAACTCGTCCAACGTGTTCATGACGATGTCGAGCGTGTCCGAGTCCAAAGTCCCGAACCCCTCGTCGACGAACAGCGTGTCGAGCAACGCCCCACCGGTCTCGTTGGCCACCACGTCGGCCAGCCCCAGGGCGAGCGACAGCGAGGCGAGGAACGACTCCCCGCCGGACAGCGTCTTGGCCGGCCTGGCCCGCCCCGAGTAGTCGTCCAGCACGTCGAGGTTCAACCCGCCGCGGGTTCCGCGCGCTCCGGCCGAGTCGGAGTGCACGAAGCTGTACCGGCCCTGGCTCATGCGGTGCAGCCGCGCGGAGGCGGCGACCGCGACCTCCTCCAGCCGTGCTGCCAGCACGTACGACCGCAGGGTCATCTTCTTGGAGTTCTGGCCGCGCCCGTTGATCACGTCGGTCAGGGCGTCCAGCTCGGCGTAGGTGGCCTCCAGCGGCTCCAGCGACTTCCACTCGGCACGCAGCCGCGCGGCCAGCTCGCCGACGCGGTCCAGTGCCGCCTGGGCGCGTGCCAGCCCCGTGGCGGCGGAGGACGCCGCGGCACGGGCGGACGACGCCGCCGCCGTCACCTCGCCCAGGTCCACCTCGGAGTCCGGGTCGACGTCGGCCAGCTCCTCCAGCGTCGCCAGCGCGGAGGCCCGTGCCCGCTCCCAGGCCGCGATGCGTTCGTCCAGGGCCTGCAGCTTGATGGCGGGACGCGCCGCGGCCAGTGCCGAGTCGACGTCGGCGAAGCCGGCCTCGGCTGCGAGCGCCGCGACCAGGGCCTGCTGTTCCTCGACCCGTGCTCGTGCGGCGTCGCGGGCGGAGCGGCGATCGGCCAGCTCCACCAACGCCTTCGCCAGCCTCAGCAGGTGGTCGCGGCGGGTCAGGACGTCGTCGTGGTCGCCGCGGGCCTTGTCCAGCCGGGCGCCGCGCTCCTCGACCACGCCCACGAGCGACGCGTGCTCGGTGCGCAGGCCCACCAGGTCCTGCTCCACCTGCGCCTTCTCCGCGCCCAGTTCCCTGGTCTTGGCCTCCAGGCCGACGAACTCGGTCTGCCGCTGCGACCGGGTGCGGGCCAGTTCCAGCGCCGCGCGGTACTCGGCGATGGCGGTGGCGGGTTCGTCCGAGCCCAGGGCCTCCCAGCAGGCCTGGATGCGCAGCTCGGCGGCGTGCGCGGCGCGCTCCGCCTCGTTGCGGCGGTCCAGGGCGACCTGTTCCTCCTGGGCCGCGTCTTCCTCGGCGGTCGCGTCGACCCCACCCAGCATCGGCTGAGCGGGGGCCGGGTGCGAGGGCGAACCGCAGACGGCACAGGGCTTGCCGCGCTTGAGCGCCGCCGCCAGTTCGATCGCCATGTTCTCCAGGCGCTGGTGGCGGACCTGCTGGAGGACGTCCTTCGTCTTCTGGTGGACGTCGATGGCCTCGTGCAGTGCCTTCTTGCTGCGCTCCAACGCTTCCGCGGCGTCCGGCAGCGCCAGGGCGGCGTCGGCGCGGGACTTCAGCGACTCCAGGCGCGCCGAGGCCTCGGCGGCCGCGTCCAGCTGCAGGCGGCAACGGGCCACTCGTTCCGGCAGCACCTCCAGCTCGGCGTTCAACGCCAGCAGGCGGCGTTCCACCTGGTGCGAGGAGTTCTTCAGCACCGACAGCCGGCGCACGTCGGCCTGCTGACGCTCGGCCTCGGCGGCCAGCTCACCCAGGCCACCCGATTCCTCGCGGTAGCGCTCGGCGTCCTCGCGCAGCGACGACCCCGTGTACCCCAAGCGCTCCAACGACTCCAGGGCTCGGGCCTCGTCACGCACGGCGAACTCGTAGGACTGCTGGAGCTTCGCGATCTCACCGAACGCCGGCACGACCGGGCTCGCGCGGCGGGCGGCGTCGCGTTCGGCGAACCACGAGGCCGAGTCGGCGGCTTCCACGCGGGCCAGCAGCTCGCGGGCCTCGCGCACGCGGCGGATCTGCTCGGCCTGCACGCGGGCCTGGGCCAGCATCGCGTCCGCGCCGTCCGCCAGGCCCGCCGTCTCCTCCGACAACGCAGCGGCCGCGGTCACGGCGGCGGAAAGGCGCTCCAGCACGGATTCCAGCCAGCCCGGTTCGCACGACGGCTCGCCGCCGGCGGCTTCCGCCACGCGGTGCATGAGCTCGTCGGCGCCCTTGCGGCGCTCCTCCAGCACCCGGCCCGCGACGACGCGCCGGTCGCGGAACCACTTCTCCACGTCGAGGAACCGCTCGGTGCCGAAGAGCTTCTCCAGCAGCACCTCGCGTTCGGCCGTGTCCGAGCGCAGGAACTTCGCGAACTCGCCCTGCGGCAGCAGCACGACCTGGAAGAACTGCTCGTACGACATGCCCAGCATGTCCTCGACGGCACGCGCCACGTCGTCGATGCGGGTGATGCCCTCGCCGTCCCAGCCCTCGAGCCAGGTCAGCGTGCACTTCGCGGGCTGCGTCGTGAATCCGCCGCCGCGCTTCTTCGGACGGTCGAACTCCGGCGAGCGCACGATCCGGAAGCGCCGCGACTGGACCGTGAGCTCCAGCGACACCTCCGTCGGCACCTCGGGATCGGCGTACTCGCACCGCAGCTTCTTCACGTCGCCACGAGCACCCGGCACGCGGCCGAACAACGCGAACGCCACCGCGTCGAGCAAAGTCGTCTTGCCCGCGCCCGTGTCGCCGTGCAGCAGGAACAGCCCGTCCGCGCCCAGCTCGTCGAAGTCGACGGCCTCGGGCTTCGGGTAGGGCCCGAACGCCGTCAGTTCCAGGCGGTGCAGTCTCATTGCTCCTGCTCCCTCGCCACCGACGCGAACGCCTCGCGCAGCAACGCCTTCTCCGCCTCGGAAGGCTCGGAGCCACGGGCGTCCGACACGAAGCAGCACGCCACTTCCTCGTCGGAACGGCCGCGCACCCTGTCCGCGTAGGTCATGTCGTGCTGCAGGCCCTGCGCGGGCCGCCACTCCACGTGCACCGCGTGCTCGAACCGCTTCTGCAACTGCCGCAACGCGTCCATCGGCCGCACCTGGTCCGTCAGCACGACCGACAGGAAGTGGTCCTCCAGCGGCGTGTGCGCCGGATCCTCCAGCACCTCGGCCAGCGTCCCGCTCACCACGGCCAGCTGCCGCGGCACCGGCAGATCACGCCGCTCCACCCCGACGAGCCCGCCCTCGTCCAGCTCGACCAGCCACACCGACTTGCGGTGCCGCGCCTCGGAGAACGAGTACGCCAGCGGACTTCCCGAGTACCTCAGGTTCTCCGCCAGGGTCTGCGGCCCGTGCAGGTGCCCCAGAGCCACGTAGTCGACGCCCGAGAACACCTGCATCGACACGTCCTGGACGCCACCCACCGCGATGGTGCGCTCGGACTCCGACGGTGCCCCGCCCGTCACGAAGGCGTGCGCCAGCACCACGGAACGCGAGTCCCTCGATGCCAGGTCGGCGCGAATGCGCCGCATCGCCTCACCGAGAACGGGCGCGTGCCCCTTCTCCGGCACCCCTAGCACGTGCCGCGCGGGCTCCGGCTCCAGGAACGGGATCCCGTACACCGCGACGGGACCGTGCTCGTCCTCCAGCTCGACGGGCTTGTCCAGCAACGAGATCTGCGTGCGCAGGTACAGCCCGCCCGCCGCCGCGAACTCCCCGAACACGCCGATCCGCGCCGCCGAGTCGTGGTTGCCGGGCGTGATCACGATCTTCGCGCCGGCCGCGCGGATCCTCATCAGCACCCGCGCGCACAACGCCACCGCGTCGGCGGACGGCACGGCGCGGTCGTACAGGTCGCCCGAGATGACCACGACGTCGACCTTCTCGGAAGACACCAGGTCAGCGAGGCCGCCCAGCACCGACTCCTGCTCCACGAGCAGGTCGCGGCCGTGGAAGGTGCGCCCCACGTGCCAGTCGGAGGTGTGCAGGATCCGCATGGCCCCAACCGTAGAGACGGGGTCCGACAAATCTCCGGGAGGGTTCCCGGCGTGTCACCCGATCGAGTTCAACATCTGTGAGGGAGCATCATCGTGCCGTGACCGCAGTGATCATCACCGCCTCGCTCGTCCTGGCGCTCGTGTGCGCCGGGGCGCTGGTGTTCGTCTACCGGCTCTACCAGGACAGCGTCCGGCGCACCGACGAAGCGCTCCAGGCCATCGGCGCGGAACGCGCGCGCTACGACGCCCAGCAGCAAGCCCTGCAACGCTACGAAGTGGCGTTCTCCAGCGTCAGCGGACGCGGTGAACTCGGCGAACAGGTGCTCGTCGAAACAGCGCGCGCACTCGGCCTGAGGGAAAACCTCCACTACACGCTCCAGACGGACGTGGCGGGCGGCGGCGCGGTCCGGCCCGACATGGTGCTGAACGTCGGCGGTGGCCGCGCGGTCCCGGTCGACTCGAAGATGTCCATGGCCACCTGGGCCGAGGCCGTCGAGACGGACGATCCGCAGGAACGCCAGGACGCGCTGCGGGTGCACGTCCGCAACATCCGCTCCCGCGCCGCCGAACTGGCCGGCAAGGGCTACCAGCGCTGGGCCGACGCCATCTACGGCACGATCATGTTCGTCCCCAACGACGGTGCGGTCGTCGCGGCGCTGGACACCGATCCCGAACTGCTGCGCTGGCTGCTCGACCGCCGCGTCTTCCTGTGCGGCCCGACCGGGTTCGCCGTGATCGCGTCGAGCGCGATGTTCGCGGTCACCGAACGCGCGCTGGCCGAGGACGTCGAGCAGGTCAGGCTGCAGGCCGGCCGCGCGAACCGGGCCGCCGACACCGCCATCGAGGCCGTCAACCTCTCCACCACCCACCTGCAGCGCTTCCTGAGCGCCCGGCGCAGGGAGCTCGACGCCCTGGAGGGCTTCCGGGCGAGCGTGGAGCCGCTGACGGACGCCTCCGCCACCCCCACGCCCCTTCCGCTCGTCCGAAGGGCGGACGAACAGTCCGCTTAAAACGCACGCGGTGTGCCCATGGGTTGCTTCTGGGTGAGAAAGCAGCGGACCGGCGAACACCGAATGGCCGAACGGCTACCGTGTGCGTCGTGAGTGAGTTGCGCGAGCGTTCAGCAGCTTTCGATGACGACGACGTCGAAGACTACGACGCGGTTCCGTGGAACTACCGGGCCATCTTCGGGGAGTTCAAGGGCATCCCGTGGTGGGCGGCGATCCTCGCTGCCCTGGTCCCGGCGTTCATCGGGGCGTTCATCGACATCAACTCCAGCAAGACCGTCGGCTGGACGTTCTACGTCGTGTTCTTCGTCGGTGCGCTGGCCGCGATCCTGCTCGTGCAGCGCCGCAGCCTGTTCGGGCCGATGGTGCAGCCGCCGTTGATCCTGGCCGCCACGGTGCCCACGCTCGTGCTGCTCACCGGCGAGACCAACAAGGGCGGCCTGTCCGCCATGGCGCTCGGCCTGGGCAAGCCGCTGATCGACAGCTTCCCGGTCATGGCGCTCACCACCGCCGTCACGGTCGGCCTGGGCATCCTGCGGATCATGACGCAGAAGAACCCGAACCGGCCGACCAAGGACGAGGTCCGCGAGGCCAAGGCGGAGATCAAGGAACGCTCCAAGCCCGTCCGCAGGCCCCGCGAGGAGCCCGAGGAGGACGAGCGCCCGCGCCGTCCCCGCCCGGAACGCGCCGAGGGCGCTCCGGCCCGCCGCCCGCGTCCGGAGGGCGCTCCGGCCCGCCGTCCACGCCCGGAAGGCGCCCGCGCCGAACGTCCCGCGGGCCAGCGCAGGCCCCGCCCGCCGCGCGACGACCGCTAGACACAGTTCGTCCCGGCTCGCCAGTGGCGGCCGGGACGTCGTCGTGCGGGCCTGGCCGTGGACCAGGCCCTCGACCGACTAGCGGACCAGGTCCTTGCGGAGCTCGCGCGGCAGCGAGAACGTGATGCGCTCGTTCGCCGTCGTGATCTCCTCGACCTCGCCGTAGCCGTGGGACTCGAGGAACTTCAGCAGCTCCATCACCAGCAGGTCCGGCACCGACGCGCCCGAAGTGACGCCGACGGTCTCGACGCCCTCGAGCCACGCCAGGTCGACCTCCTTGGCGTAGTCGATCAGGTAGGAGGCCTTGGCGCCGTGCTGCAGCGCGACCTCGACCAGCCGGACCGAGTTGGAGGAGTTCTTCGAGCCCACGACGAGCACCAGGTCGCACGACGGTGCCATCGTCTTCACCGCGGTCTGGCGGTTCGAGGTGGCGTAGCAGATGTCGTCGGACGGCGGGTCCTGCAGATCCGGGAAGCGGTCCTTGAGCTGGCGGACGCGCACCATGGTCTCGTCGACCGAGAGCGTCGTCTGCGACAGCCAGATCACCTTGGACGGGTCGCGCACCTCGACGGTCGCGGCGTCCTCGGCGGTGTCGACGAGCTGGACGTGGTCCGGCGCCTCACCGGCGGTGCCCTCGACCTCCTCGTGGCCCTCGTGGCCGATCAGGAGGATGTCGTAGTCCTCCTTGGCGAACCGCACCGCTTCTTTGTGGACCTTCGTCACGAGCGGGCAGGTGGCGTCGATCGTGCGCAACGAGCGCTGCTCGGCCTCCGCGTGCACGGCGGGCGACACGCCGTGCGCCGAGAACACGACGAGCGCGCCTTCGGGAACCTCGTCCGTCTCGTTGACGAAGATGGCGCCGCGGTCGGACAGCGTCTCCACGACGTACTTGTTGTGGACGATCTCCTTGCGCACGTAGACGGGAGCGCCGTACTTCTCGAGGGCGAGCTCGACCGTCTCCACGGCACGATCAACGCCCGCGCAGTAACCACGCGGCTTCGCCAACAGGACTCGCTTGGGCATGCCCCCAGGGTACCCAGGCCCGGTCCTAGGCATTTCAGACGCGGTTGCGGCAGGCTAGTACGCATGAAGCCACTGCCACTGGGTGTCCGCATCGCCGCCGGGCTGGCGGTGACCGCCCTCGAACAGGCCCGCAAGCTGCCCCAGCAGCTCGCCGGACTCCCGTTGACCGTGGTCAGCGAGGCGATGCAGCTGTCCATGCGCGTTCAGCAGCATGTGACCGAACTCGCCATCAAGGGCGACGACGTCCTCTCCGGACTGCGGCCGGCGGAGGAGGAACCGGAGTGGGCGACCTTCGACGAGGAGGAGACGCCCGTCACGACTTCTCAGGAAACTCCCGCGGACGACCCGTGGGAGGAGGAAGTGCGCGCGATCGCCGAGGTGCCGGAGTTCCTGCCGACCTACGACGAGCTGTCGATCGCCCAGCTGCGCGCACGCCTGCGCAACCTCGACGTCGGCCAGCTCGAGGAACTGCTGCGCTACGAGAAGGCGCACGAGTCGCGGCCTGAGTTCGTCGGCATGCTCAACCGCCGGATCGCGACGGTGAAAACGCAGTCGTGAGTGATGCGAAATCCACGCCGGAGAACCCCTGGCCGGTGCGGACGGTCGCCCGCAAGCTGCTCGACTGGATCAACCGGCTCGGCGAGGTGTGGGTCGAGGGTCAGGTCACGCAGCTCAACGCGCGCAGTTCCACGGCGTTCCTGACGTTGCGCGACCCGAGCGTCGACATGTCCATGTCGATCACGTGCAACGCCTCGATGATCCGCGAGCTGCAGCTCACCGAGGGCAGCAGGGTCATCGCGCACGGGAAGATCAGCTTCTACCCGAACCGCGGCACGCTCAGCCTCAGGGCGGACGACATCCGCGCCGTCGGCATCGGCGAGTTGCTGGCGCGCATGGAACGGCTGCGCAAGCTGCTGCACGCCGAGGGCCTGTTCGACCCGCGCCGCAAGCGCCGTCCCCCGTTCCTGCCGAACAAGATCGGCCTCATCACCGGCCGGGCGTCGGCGGCGGAGCGCGACGTGCTCACGAACGCGCGGAACCGTTGGCCCGGCGCGCACTTCCGCGTCATCAACGTCGCCGTGCAGGGCCCGACCGCCGTCACCCAGGTGATGACCGCTCTGTCCACTCTGGAACGCGACCCCGAGTGCGATGTGATCATCATCGCCCGCGGCGGCGGCAGCGTGGAGGACCTGCTGCCGTTCTCCGACGAGGCGCTGTGCCGCGCGGTCTCCTCGTGCCGCACGCCGGTCATGTCGGCGATCGGGCACGAACCGGACACCCCACTGCTCGACCACGTCGCTGACGTGCGTTGTTCGACGCCGACCGACGCTGGCAAACGGGTGGTTCCCGATGTCGCCGAAGAGAGTGAACGCGTCCGGCAGATGCGCGACCGGGGCCGCCGCGCGCTGCACGGCTGGGTCGACCGGGAACGCAAACTGCTCGACTCGTTGCGCTCCAGACCAGTACTTTCGGACCCTTACGGCCCGCTGGAGCGCCGTTCCGAGGAAGTGAAGCGCTTTCGCGACCAAGCCCGCCGGGCCGTCACGCAACGACTCGATCGGGAGGACGTCCACCTCTCGGGGACGAAAGCGCGCTTGACGACCCTCGGACCAGCCGCCACGCTGGCCCGCGGATACGCCGTTGTGCAACTCGTCACATCTGACGGTCCCGACGGCGTGCTGCGTTCGGTCTCGGATGCGCCGAGCGGAACACAGCTGCGGGTGCGCGTCGTTGACGGAGCAGTGTGGGCCGTGGTCAGCGGTCCGGAAACTGATGGGGAAGGGGGAGGTACCGATGATGCGTGATGCCGTGTTCCTGCCCCTCACCATGGAGGCGGCCGGTTCCTGCGGCTCGGGCCTGCGCACGAAGGCGGAGGCGGCGAACCGCGCCGCGGCGGACTGCTGGACGGCCATGGTGGGCGACTGCGACACCACGGGCCGCCGCACGCTGATCCTGACGTTGCACGACCTGAGCGAGGCCACCGCCGGCACGGTGCAGTACCGGCGCGTCGCGGAGGCCGAGGCGCTCATCGACGAGGCGGTGCGAGAGGGTGACGGCGAGGAGTTCGCGGAGGCCCTGGTCGGCTACGACCTGGCCGTCGCGACCGTGCTGAGCCGCCTGAGGAGCCAATCCGCGTGAGTTCGGAATCCACCCAGAACGACACTTCATTGGGTTACGAAGCCGCCCGCGACGAACTGGTCGACGTGGTCCGCAAGCTGGAGGCCGGTGGCCTGTCGCTTGAGGACTCGCTGGCGCTGTGGGAACGCGGCGAGGCGCTCGCCAAGACGTGTGAGCAGCATCTCGCCGGTGCGCGCGAGCGAATCGATGCAGCTCTGGCTGTGGTCGAGGAGGACGTTTCGGACGCGTGATCCCGTGCAAGGATTCAGCTGCCGATCACAAAATCCGGCACGCTGAGTAGTCGCATGGAGGCGCGCAATGGTGAACACCCCCGCGGAACGACGTCGCGAAGCCCCCGACCGGAACCTGGCATTGGAGCTCGTGCGCGTCACCGAGGCAGCGGCGATGGCCGCGGGCCGGTGGGTGGGACGCGGCGACAAGAACGGCGGTGACGGCGCGGCCGTCGACGCGATGCGCAAGCTCATCCACACCGTCTCCATGAGAGGCGTCGTGGTGATCGGCGAGGGCGAGAAGGACGAGGCGCCCATGCTGTTCAACGGTGAGGAAGTGGGCAACGGCGAGGGCCCCGACTGCGACGTCGCGGTCGACCCGATCGACGGCACCACGCTGATGGCCAAGGGCATGCCGAACGCGCTGGCCGTGCTGGCGGTGGCCGAGCGCGGGGCGATGTTCGACCCGTCCGCCGTGTTCTACATGGAGAAGCTCGCCGTGGGCCCGGAGGCGGCCGACGTCATCGACATCACCGCGCCGCTCGCGGAGAACATCCGCCGCGTCGCGAAGGCCAAGCACAGCGACGTGTCCGACGTGAACGTGTGCATCCTCGACCGGCCGCGGCACGAGCAGATCGTGCACGAGGTCCGTCAGGCCGGCGCCCGCATCCACTTCATCTCCGACGGTGACGTGGCCGGTGCGATCGCGGCCGCGCGCCCCACGTCGGGCGTGGACATGCTCGTCGGCATCGGCGGCACCCCCGAGGGCATCATCGCCGCGGCGGCCCTCAAGTGCGTCGGTGGCGCCATCCAGGGCCGGTTGTGGCCGAAGGACGACGAGGAGCGCGAGAAGGCGATCGGCGCGGGCCACGACCTGTCCCGCGTGCTCACCACGAACGACCTCGTCAGCGGTGACAACGTCTTCTTCTGCGCCACGGGCGTGACCGACGGCGATCTCCTGCGCGGCGTGCACTACCGCGCCGGCGGCTGCACCACGCAGTCGATCGTCATGCGCTCCAAGTCCGGCACCGTGCGCATGATCGACGGCTTCCACAGCCTGCACAAGCTGCGCGAATACGCCTCGGTGGACTTCGACCGGCCCGAGGACGCGCAGCAGCCGCTGCCGTAGTCGCTGTGAATCTGTGAACCGTCAACGGACAGTCACCCTCCGAGTGACCCTAGTGACGGAGTCACTTTCGTCCTTAGTTTCCGACCTGACCCCGGCAACCCTGCGCCGGGTTCAGGAAAGGAAATCAACGATGAGGGCACGTTCGTTGTTCTCCGCAGTCGTCGTGGCCGCGGGCGCTCTGCTCGCCTCGGTCACCGCGGCCACCGCGGCTCCGGCTCCCACCGCTGACGGCGAGGTCTCGCCGATGATCGTCGGCGGCACCAACGCCACGCAGGTGTACTCCTGGATGGTCTCCCTGCAGAGCACCTCCGGAAGCCACTTCTGCGGCGGCACGCTGATCAAGGCCAACTGGGTCGTGACGGCGAAGCACTGCGTCCAGGGCTCGTCCGCGGCCTCGATCCGCACCCGGATCGGCACGACCAACCGCACCAGCGGCGGCACCACCACCGGCGCGTCGCGGATCATCAACCACCCGTCCGCCGACCTGGCGCTGGTGCAGCTCAACACCTCGGTCAGCCAGGCGCCCGCTCCCGTGTCGGCCTCCTCCGGCGCGGTCGGCACCGCCACCCGCATCATCGGCTGGGGCCAGACCTGCCCGACCCGCGGTTGCGGCTCCGCTCCGATCACCCTGCAGGAGCTCAACACCTCGATCGTGACGGACAGCCGTTGCGCCGGCATCAGCGGTGCCTCGGAGATCTGCACCAACAACACCGGTGGCAACAAGGGCGCCTGCTACGGCGACTCGGGTGGCCCGCAGGTGAAGTCCGTGAACGGCCGCTGGGAGCTCATCGGCGCGACCAGCCGCTCCGGTGGCGGCGCGACCTGCGCGACCGCTCCGTCGATCTACGTGGACGTCCCGTACTTCCGCTCGTGGATCAGCCAGTACGCCGGCACCGTGTGAACTGACCCGGTAGATCGGTAAACGCATTCCGAAGGTCCGTCTCCCAACCGTTACGGGAGGCGGACCTTCGCGTTGCAACCTGGGCACACGTCCCGTCGTCTACTTCGGCAAGGGATGGAACAACCAGGGGGTGCGCGATGAGGATGCTGCTCGTGGCGGTCGCGTTGATGTCGGTGGCGGGATGCGCGCAGGGGGCCGTGAAGGCCGATACTCCAGCCGCACCACCGCATTCGTCAGCTTCTTCGGCGTCTCCGGCGCCGCCTTCCGAGGCACCGCCTTCCACGCCCTCGTCGACGCCTGCCCCGCCGCCGCCCCCGCCGCCTCCGCCCGTGGTGAAGCCGACGCCGTGCACCATCAGCGACGGCGCGTGCATCCAGCTCTCCACGAACCAGACGTGGATCGTCCGGGCCGACAAGATCGTCTACGGCCCGACGCCGATCACCCACGGCCGCAAGGGCTTCGAGACGCCGCTCGGCAACTTCCCGGTGCTGCGCAAGGTGAAGGACGACTGGAGCCGCCCGTACAACGCGGCGATGCCGTGGTCGACGTACTTCACCGAGAGCGGCATCGCGTTCCACGAGGGTTCGCTGACCGTACCGTCGCACGGCTGCATCCACCTGGACCCGCCGTCGGCGAAGTACTACTTCAACAACCTTTCGATTGGCGACACCGTCCAGGTGGTCTCATGATCATCAACCATGAGAGCCCTGGCCGTAACGGCCCTGTTCCTGCTCAGCTTCGCGTCGCCCGCGCAGGCTTCCGGCTGCACAGTCCACAACGGAGCGTGCGTCCAGAAGCACACTAATCTGGCGTGGCTCGTCACCAACGGCGTGACGAGCTACGGCCCGGTCCGGATCAGCCACGGCAAGCCCGGCTTCGCCACACCCGTGGGCGACTTCCCGGTGCTGCGCAAGGTGAAGAACGACTGGAGCGTCCCCTACAACGGCCCGATGCCCAACGCCGTCTACTTCACCACCGACGGCGTCGCGTTCCACCAGGGCGACCTGAACTCCCAGTCGCACGGCTGCGTCCGCCTCACCTGGAACGACTCCGAGGTCTTCTTCGACAACCTGTGGCCCGGCGAGCGCGTCCAAGTTCTTCCATAAGGTGATGATTGAAATCACCCCGTGGTGGCTACACCACTACAGAGGGGTGATGCGAGATGCGAGTTCTGATCGCGACGGTGCTCCTGATCCTCGGCTTCGCTGTTCCCGCACAGGCTCAGGCGGGATGCACCGTCTACAACGGAGCGTGCCTGGAAAAGCATTCGAACAAGGCCTGGCTGGTCTTCAACGGCAAGACGAGCTACGGGCCGGTGACCGTCAGTCACGGCAAGCCGGGGTACGAGACCCCGGTGGGTACGTTCTCGGTGCTGCGCAAGGTGAAGAACGACTGGAGTGTCCCCTACAACGGCCCGATGCCCAACGCGGTGTACTTCACCAACGACGGCATCGCGTTCCACCAGGGTGACACCGCCGTCCAGTCCCACGGGTGCATCCGGATGACCATGGATGCGTCGCTCGTGTTCTACGACAACCTGATGATCGGCGAGAAGGTGCAGGTCCTGCCGTAACTCGCCCGTTGGAAGGCCTGACCGGCTCCCGGTCGGGCCTTCTAGCACGCCGCGCGCTTCTTCGCGAAGTCGTCCGCGCTGAGGTACTCGCCGTCGTAGCTGACCTTGCCGTCCTTCAGGCCGTCGAGCGTGAACTCCACGACGGGGGTGCTGCCGTCCTGGAGTTGCACGGACAGTCGCAGCGGCGCGTCACCGCTCGGCCGCTGCCAGGCGACCTCCTCCTCCGCGCCTCCGGGTTTCTGACCGACGGTGAGCTCGCGGACCTCGGCGGGCTGGGCGAACCCGATCCGCCAGATCTCCTTCTCCTCCGCTCGCACCCACATGGCCGCGACGCGCTGCCCACCGCAGGCGGTGTCGACGAACTGCGGCAGCCCGGTCGGCGTGAGCTTCGCGGCCCAGGTCTGCTCCGGCGAGCAGCCCCCGAGCACGGTGACCGCGGCGAGCACCGCGATCGTCTTCCACCGGGTCATTCCGCTCTCCTCAACCGATAGCAGCCCACCAGCACCCATCATCGCGTCCCATCACCGAGACGCGCGCGGCGAGACCGTTCGGCAACCACCCCGTGAGCCGTTCGAGTTCCTTGCCGGCCACGACCAGGGCCGTTCCGGGGTCGGCGGACAGGTCCTCCAGCAGGACGGGCACGTCCACGGCGCTGAAGTCCACATCGGACACGGGCCGCCCGGCGGGTTCGTCGTTCGCCCGCACGATCCGCCACCCCTCGTACCCCTCCCACTCGACCTCGGCCGCGTTCAGCGTCGCCACGAACTCGTCCAGCCGCGCGTGCGGCGCCACGAGCGCGATCGTCCCACCGAACCGCCCGGCCAGCGTGCTGAGCCGCAGCGGGTGCTCCAGGCTCGCGGGCTCGGCGTTCGTCCGCGCGTACGGCACCCCGAGCCGCCGCGCGACCCGCTCGACCACCGCGTGCACCCCGTCCTCGAGCGCCTCGACGACGAGCTCGACGTCCCGCGACCGGTTGAGCGCCTCCGGCAACGCGAGCTGCGCCACGGCGAACCCCGGCATCACCGCGACGTCGGGACTCAGCAGGTCCGGCACCGTCAGCTCGACCAGCACGCCGGAACCCCAGCCCGACGTGTCGACCGAGGCGTTCACCCGCCGCTCGACGAGATCGGACAGCGGCTGCCAGTACACCGCGCGCGGCTGACGCGTGACGGGCCCGGCCCACCACGGCAGGCCGGGCACCATGTCGGCCCAGCAGATGTGAATCACGAAATCCCCCTGGGTTGCTCGGTGCGCGTCCCCTGACACGCGCAACCCCGTGCGTTCTAGATGCCCATGTTGCCGACAGGCGACGACGTCCCGCTGTCGTCTCGCTGACGCGCGAGGAGCAGCCTCTCGACGGTGGCCTCGATGCCGTCGACGCGCTTCAGCGCGGTCTCGTGGTCGGCCCCGTCGTCCTCCCTGGCCAGCGTGTAGATCACCCCTCCGGCGCTCGCCACGTGATCGGGGACCCACACGATGCCGCGCTCCTCCAGCAGCGCGGCCACGCCGTCGTCGGTGAGCTGGTTGTTGGCCGGCCCCACGACCAGCCGGACGTCGAGCCGCGCCACCGTCTCCGGGCCCAGCACCCCGCCCACCGCGGCCGGCACGAGCACGTCGGCTTTGAGCTCGTACGCCTCGTCGGGGTGCACCCAGCCGAACTCGTCCGTCCGCCTGCTCTCGTCGACGTCGGACACCGTGATGTCAGCGCCTTCGAGGCCCCGCGCGATCAGCTCGCCCACCGACCCGAACCCGCTGATCACGACCTTCCTGCCGGTGAGGTCCGACGTGCCGAAGGTGTGGCGCGCGGCCGCTTTCAACGCCGCCAGCACACCTCGCGCGGTGGGCCCGCTCGACGATCCCGTGCCGCCGTGCTCCTCGGGCAGGCAGTAGGCGTGCGGCGTGAGTTCCCTGAGCACCAGCATGTCGGCCGGTCCGGTTCCGACGTCGGGCCCGGCGCGGTAGGCGCCGCCGAACTCGTTGATCAGGTCGGCGTGGTCGAGCAGCACGGCGCGCCTGCGTTCCGGCGTGAGCTCGCCGTCGACCACGATCACGCTCTTGGCTCCCCCGTGCGGAATTCCGGCTGCCTCGCACTTCAGCGTCATCGCCTTGGACAACCGCAGAACGTCCGTGACGGCGTCGCCGATCTGCGCGTACGCCTTCATCCGGCACCCGCCGACCGCCGGCCCCGCCTCGGTCGAGTGCAGGGCGACCATGGTGGTCATCCCCGACCGCCTGCCGGTGCGGACGACGAGTCGTTCGTGCTCCCACATCTGCGTTCCTCCCGAACTTCAGTCAGCCTTCGACCTCGAAGTTAGGGTGAACAGCAACCGTTGACGTGCTGTGCCGAACGTTGTTCGGCACAGCGACCTGGGGAGCGCGATGGATGAACTTGATTCGGCGATCGTGCGCGAACTGCAGCGCGATGCCCGGCAGTCGAACCGCGACATCGCCCGGAAGGTCGGCGTGGCGCCGTCGACGTGCCTGGAGCGCACCCGCCTGCTGCGCGAGCGGGGTGTGATCCGCGGCTACCACGCGGACATCGCGCCGGCCGCGCTGAACCGGGGCGTGCAGGCGCTGGTGTCGGTGCAGGTCCGCCCGCTGAGCCGCACCGTGATCGACGCCTTCAAGGCGTTCGCCGCCGGTCTCCCCGAGGTGACGGCGGTGTTCGTGATGGCGGGCAGCGACGACTTCGTGATCCACGTGAGCGCCCAGGACAACGACCGCCTGCACGCGTTCCTGGTCGACAGGCTGAGTCAGCGCAAGGAGATCGTCGGCTTCCGCACGTCGATCATCTTCCAGCACCTGGCGAAGCACGACCCCGCGCCGCTGCCGGGGGCCTGACCGGCCCCCGGCGCACGCGTCAGCTGCCGTCGCTCGAATGCCCGGGGAACAGGTGCGCCGAGGGGTTGAGGGCCACCGCGATGTTGTTGACCGCGGTCGCCGCCTCGCCGAACCCGGTCGCGATGAGCTTGACCTTGCCGGGGTAGTGCGCGACGTCGCCCGCCGCGTAGATCCTGTCCAGCTTGGTCTTCATGGTCGAGTCGACGAGCACCGCGCGGTGGTCGAGCTCGAGCCCCCACGCCTCGATCGGCCCGAGGTCCGCGGTGAACCCGAGGGCCGCGACGACCGTCTGCGCGGGCAACGTCCGAGCGTCGCCGCCCTTGACCTTGATGTCCACTTCGGACAGTGGCTCGCCGCGCAGGGCCAGCACCTCGGCGTCGGTGATGATCTCCACGCCGAGCTCCCGCACCTGGCGCACGGTGGCCGCGTGCGCGCGGAAGTTGGCCCTGCGGTGCACGATCTTGACGCTCGCGGCGATCGGGTGCAGCGCCAGCGCCCAGTCGAACGCCGAGTCGCCACCGCCCACGATCACCACGTGCTGCCCGGCGTGCTCGGCCAGCACCGGCACGAAGTGCACCATGCCGCGCCCCAGCCAGCCGTCACCGGCGGGCAGCGGGCGCGGGTTGAACTCGCCCATGCCCGCCGTGATCAGCACGGCCCTGGTGGTGATGGAGGAACCGTCCGCGAGACCGACCCGCAGACCGTCCTCAATGGACTCACAGGTGCGCGCCTGGCGGCCGAGCAGGTAGGTCGGCTTGAACTGCGCGGCCTGCTCCACCAGCCCGTTGACGAGGTCGCGTCCCCGCACGGCGGGGAACCCGGCCACGTCGAAAATCATCTTCTCCGGATACATCGCCGTGACCTGGCCACCCGGTTCTGGCAGAGCGTCGACCACGGCGACGTTCATTTCCCGGAAGCCTGCGTAGTAAGCGGCGAACAACCCCGTGGGACCAGCTCCCACGATGAGGAGGTCGACGTCACGCTCCATGAGAGGTGCCCTTCTGCCAGTGGTGGGTGGCAGTGCTGTGATCGACGATAGAGACTCGGAGGTATGTCTGAACAGGAGTACCGCGTCGAGCACGACACGATGGGTGAGGTCCGCGTGCCGATCGACGCATTGTGGCGCGCCCAAACACAACGCGCGGTCGAGAACTTCCCGATTTCCGGTCGAGGCCTGGAACGCGCCCAGATCAGGGCACTGGGCCTGCTCAAGGCAGCGGCGGCCAGGGTGAACGCCCGGCTGGGCGTTCTCGACGAGGACCTCGCCTCCGCCATCGCCGCCGCGGCCGACGAGGTGGCCGCGGGCCAGTGGGACGCCCACTTCCCGGTCGACGTCTTCCAGACGGGCTCCGGCACGTCCTCGAACATGAACGCCAACGAGGTCATCGCCACCCTCGCCACCCGCGCACTGGGCCGCGACGTGCACCCGAACGACCACGTCAACGCCTCGCAGTCGTCCAACGACACGTTCCCGACGACCCTGCGCGTGGCCGCCACCGAGGCCGTGGTGACCGACGTGATCCCGTCGCTCGAACACCTCCTGGGCGTCCTGGAGTCACGCGCCGCCGAGTGGTCCGACCTGGTCAAGTCGGGCCGCACCCACCTCATGGACGCCGTCCCGATCACCCTGGGCCAGGAGGCGGGCGCCTGGGCGGCCCAGGTCCGCTACTCCGTCGAGCGCCTGCGGTCCTCCATCCCGCGGCTGGCGGAACTGCCGATCGGCGGCACCGCGGTCGGCAGCGGCCTGAACGCCCCCGAGGGCTTCGGCGCGGCCGTGTCGGCCGAACTGGCCAAGACCACCGACCTGCCACTCGTGGAAGCCCGCGACCACTTCGAGGCCCAGGCCACCCAGGACGGCGTCGTCGAGATCTCCGGCCAGCTCCGCGCGTCGGCCGTGGCACTGTTCAAGATCGCCAACGACCTCCGCTGGCTGGGCTCCGGCCCCCGCACCGGCCTCGGCGAACTGGCGCTTCCGGACCTCCAGCCGGGCAGCTCGATCATGCCGGGCAAGGTCAACCCGGTGATCTCCGAAGCCACGATGATGGTCGTCGCGCAGGTCATCGGCAACGACGCCACCGTCGCGTTCGCCGGCTCGCAGGGCAACTTCCAGCTGAACGTGATGCTGCCGGTCATCGCCCGCAACGTCCTGGAGTCGTCCCGCCTGCTCGCCGCCGTGGCCCGCCTGCTCGCCGACAAGGTCCTGCTCAACACCGAACCGCAGGTGGCGCGGATGAGCGAGTACGCGGAGTCGTCCCCGTCCATCGTCACGCCGCTGAACCGCTACATCGGCTACGAGGAGGCGGCGTCGATCGCCAAGCAGTCGCTGAAGGAGCGCAAGACGATCCGCGAGGTGGTGCTGGAGCGCGGCCACGTGCCGGGCAAGCTCACCGAGGAACAGCTGGACGCGGCGCTCGACGTGCTGCACATGGCCCGCGGCGGCCGCTGACGCCAGGAGGGGAGCTGTCCCTGGGGCAGCTCCCCTGCTCGCAGAACGAGTTCGTCACAGCGGGTCAGACGCACCCGTGCTCAGGAGTACATCGCGAGCCAGATGGCGATGTAGTGGCAGATCGCCGCCACCACGGTCGCGGCGTGGAAGAACTCGTGGTACCCGAACACCTGCGGCCACGGGTTGGGCCACCGGGTCGCGTAGAACACCGCTCCCACCGTGTAGAGAGCCCCGCCCACCAGCAGCAGCACCAGGGCCGCGACCCCGGCGTGGTGCAGCAGCTCGGGCAGCACGAAGACCGCGACCCACCCGAGCGCGATGTAGATGGGCACACCGAGCCAGCGCGGCGCGTGCGGCCAGGCCAGCTTCAGCGTGACGCCGAGGATCGCGCCGACCCACACCACGGTGAGCACGACGCGCCCCGTGCCGGGATTCATGGCCAGCAGCGCGAACGGCGTGTAGGTACCGGCGATGAACACGAAGATCATCGAGTGGTCCATGCGCTTCATCCACGTGCGGACGCGGTCGGACTTCCACGTCACGCGGTGGTACAGCGCCGAAACACCGAAGAGGCCCACGACCGTGAGGCCGTAGACGGAGGTTGCCAGGGCAGCGCGCGCGGACACCGTGGACGCCGCGAGAGCGATCAACGTCGCGCCTGTCGCCACCGAGGCGATGAACGACCAGAAGTGCAGCCATCCACGCAGGCGCGGCCGCAGTCCGGGCTGGGGAGGAACGGTCGCAGTGGTCACGGGAACCTAGGTTACGCGACCGTAGGTTTCCGACCAGTACTCAGTGATGAACCTTGCACGGCGTACGCTGTTCGGACGTGGCACTCCGCACCCGTGTGAAAGACGTCGCTATCCACCTCTACGAGTGGATTCTCCGCCGCGAGCTGAGCACGACGCCACAGGCGCCCAAACACGTCGGCGTGGTCCTCGACGGCAACCGCAGGTGGGCCAGGGAAGCCGGCTTCACCGATGTCGCGCACGGCCACAGGGCCGGCGCGCGCAAGATCCTCGAACTGCTCGACTGGTGCGGTGACGCCGACGTGGAGGTCGTCACCCTCTGGATGCTGAGCACCGACAACCTCAACCGCGACAACGACGAGCTCGCGCCGTTGCTCGACATCATCGCGGACATCACCGACGAGCTGGCCGGGGACGGCAAGCCGTGGCGCGTCCGGCACGTCGGTGCCATCGACATGCTGCCCAAGGAGCACGCCGAGCGCCTCACGAACGCCGCGGCGCGCACCAAGAACCGCACGGGCATCCAGGTCAACGTCGCCGTCGCGTACGGCGGGCGGCAGGAGATCGCGGACGCCGTCCGGAAGCTCCTGCAGGCGCACGCCGAGCGTGGCGGCACCATCGAGGAGCTCGCCGAGGTGCTCGACGTCGACCACATCGCGGAGCACCTCTACACGTCCGGGCAGCCCGACCCCGACCTGATCATCCGCACGTCCGGTGAGCAGCGGCTCTCCGGTTTCATGCTCTGGCAGTCGGCGCACTCGGAGTTCTGGTTCTGCGAGGCCTACTGGCCCGGCTTCCGGCGCACCGACTTCCTGCGGGCCATGCGCGAGTACGCCAAGCGCCACCGCCGTTACGGCAGCTGACGAAACGCCGAAGGGGCGCTCACCACGAGGTGAGCGCCCCTTCGAACCGAGAACGTCAGCCCTCGACGTTGACGTCGTCGCCGTCCACGACGCCGCCCGCGGCGCAGGTCTCGGTGAAGCTCGGGGAGTTGACCGGCACCGCAGCACCCAGCACGCCCACGTTGTTGTTGCAGGCGCCGACAACGGCGTTCACGTTGTTGCCGTTCAGCACGCTCAGCACCGAGCCGTTGGTCTGGTGGAAGCCGTCAGGTGCCGCGGACGCCATCCCGGCGCCGAACATCATGAGGCCAGCCGCAGCGACCGTGGCGACACACGCCTTCTTCAGCATTTCTTCTCCTTGTGAACAAGTGCTACTGCCAGAAAGAGTCCAGGGACGCCCGAAACGACGCCCCTGGACATGAAAAAACTGCGAGCGAAAATCAGCCGTCGACGTTGACGTCGTCGCCGTCCACGATGCCGCCGGCAGCGCAGGTCTCGGTGAAGCTCGGGGAGTTGATCGGCACCGCAGCACCCAGCACGCCCACGTTGTTGCCGCAGACGCCGAGAACGGCGTTCACGTTGTTACCGTTCAGCACGCTCAGAAGCGAGCCGTTGGTCTGGTGGAAGCCGTGGTAGTGGTGGTGGTGGTCGTCGTCCCCTCCCGCCATGGCTGCCGGGGCGAACGCGAGCGACAGAGCAGCAGCGGCCGCAACCACTGCGAAAGTCCTCTTCACGTCATTCTCCTTCATGTCGGGTCATCCCCGTCATTTCCGGAGTCTTCGGGGATCTCCGGACTTGGGGTCCTTGTGCGAAAGTTACCCGCGCCCGTTCAGCTTGATGCTCCCATTAGCCCCATTGTGTGACACCAAGATCAACGACATTCCCCGATCAGGTGGTCGTCGTTTCGCGATTCGGTCGCGAGTAAGACGCTGTGGTAGACGCCTTAAGCTCTCCGACTCATGGACGCCAACGAGCTGGTGCGCGGATATCTGGTGCTGGGGCTGCGGCTCGGGCGCCTCGTGTCCGGGTTCGTCGACTCGTTCACCGGCGACCCGGCGTTGAGCCGCGCCGTCGACAACGAGCCGCGCCTGCACCCGAGGGCACTGGGCGACCACGCGCGTCGGCTGCGCGGGGAGATCCCCGGCAGCGACCTCGCTGACCAGCGCAAACAGTTCCTCGCCGCGCACCTGCGGGCGTTGGAGTGCACGGCCCGCAGGCTCGACGGCGAGCGCATCTCGTTCGTCGACGAGGTCGAGCGGTACTTCCAGGTGCGCATCCGCCCCGGTGACGAGGACGCGTACGCGCAGGCCCACCGCAAGCTCGACGTGGCGCTCGCCGGGCCGGGTTCGCTCGCCGACCGCCTCACAGCCTTCCGCGCGGCCGACGAGGTGCCCGCACGCAGGCTCCAGGGCGCCGTGCAGGCCCTGTCGAGCGCGCTGAGGGACCGGGTGCGCCAGAAGTACGCGCTGCCCGAGCAGGAGATCGTGGAGTACCGGATCGTCACGAACAAGCCGTGGAGCGGCTTCAACTACTACCTCGGCGGTTACCGCAGCCGGGTCGCGGTCAACGCCGACCTGGGCCACCGCATGGCGAACCTGCCGCACCTGGTCGCGCACGAGTCCTACCCCGGCCACCACACCGAGCACTGCCGAAAGGAGTCAGGCCTGGTCGCCAAGCGCGGGTACGAGGAGCAGTCGATCTTCCTGATCAACACGCCGCAGTGCCTGATGGCCGAGGGCATGGCCGATCTCGGCCTGCACGCCGCGGTCGGGCCCGGCTGGGGCGTGTGGACGGAGCAGATCTTCCGCGACCTGGGGTTGCGAATGGACGGCGAACTGTCCGAAGAGGTGGAGTCGGCGGCATCGGGCCTGCTCACGGTGCGGCAGGACGCCGCCCTGCTGCTACACGATCGTGGCGCGGATCAGGATGACGTCGTTGCGTACCTGCGCAGGTGGCTGCTGGTCCCGGAGCGTCGCGCACGGCAGATGGTCCGTTTCCTGGCCGATCCGCTGTGGCGCGCGTACACCACGACATACGTCGAAGGGGTGCGCCTGGTGCGGGCCTGGCTCGACGTCCGGGCGCCCGGCGAATCGCTCGACTCCCGCTATCTGAGACTTCTCGACGAGCCCCTCGTGCCGAAATCCCTCGAATCCCAGGTCAGGGACGGATTGTCGTGGCTGGCGCGCAACACGCACGAGAACAGCATGTGACCAGCGGAAACACGGCAGCGGTCACGTTTCGGGATGTTTTCGGGCAGATGACAAATCGGGATTCACCTGTGTGGCTTCGTGCAGATGGGGCACTCCCACAGGTAACTTCGAAAGCGGCGGGACGCGACCACTGCGGACCGCGCAGGGAGGCTCTGATCGTGGCTGACAACGTCGCGAGGGGGCCGGCACCCGGCCCTCGTGGTCGACCTGCCTGACGCCACACCGGCGGAAGGCAAGACGATCAATCAGGGTGGTGCCTGGCCCAGCGAGGAGCGGACGCGGGTGCCGCGTTCGTGAGGGAGTTGCCGTGAACGCACGACGTCCCGCGAGCCGTTCCTCAGGCTCATCGCGCAGTTCTTCCTCCCGGCGCAAGTCCGCCGCCCCAGCCATCACGACATATGTGCTGGACACGTCGGTACTGCTGTCCGATCCTCTCGCCGCCACCCGTTTCGCGGAGCACGAGGTCGTGCTCCCGCTCGTGGTGATCAGCGAGCTGGAGGGCAAGCGCCACCACCCCGAACTGGGATGGTTCGCGAGGGAAGCCCTGCGACTGCTCGACGACCTGCGCTTGCGGCATGGTCGCCTCGATTCGCCGATCCCCATCGGGGATCTGGGAGGCACCTTGCACGTCGAGCTCAACCACTCCGACCCGGAGGTGTTGCCATCAGGTTTCCGAACGGACTCCAACGACGCCCGAATCCTCGCCTGCTCCCTCAACCTCGCTGCTGAGGGACGCAACGTCACCCTGGTGACCAAGGACATGCCCCTGCGGGTCAAGGCCGGATCGGTCGGCCTGCAGGCGGAGGAGTACCGGGCACACGACGTCACCCTGTCAGGCTGGACGGGAATGTCCGATCTGGACGTTCCCCAGTCCCTGGTGGACAACCTGTTCAAGGACAACGTCGTCGACCCCACCCAGTACGAGGACCTGGAGCACATCGCGGAACTGCCCTGCCACACCGGAATCCGGTTGCTGGCGGGCACCTCGAGCGCTCTGGGCCGGGTGACCGCGGACAAGCAGATCAAGCTGGTGCGCGGAGATCGGGAGGCGTTCGGACTGCACGGGAGGTCCGCCGAACAGCGGATCGCCCTGGACCTGCTGCTGGACTCGGAGGTCGGCATCGTCTCGCTGGGCGGACGTGCCGGCACCGGCAAATCGGCACTGGCGCTGTGCGCCGGTCTCGAAGCGGTGATGGAACGCAGGCAGCACCGCAAGGTCGTGGTGTTCCGGCCGCTGTACGCGGTCGGTGGCCAGGAGCTCGGCTACCTGCCGGGTAGCGAGAACGAGAAGATGGGGCCGTGGGCGCAGGCGGTGTTCGACACCCTCGGCGCGCTGGTGAGCCAGGCGGTCGTGGAAGAGGTGATGGACCGGGGCATGCTCGAGGTCCTGCCCCTCACCCACATCCGCGGCCGCTCGCTGCACGACTCCTTCGTGATCGTGGACGAGGCGCAGTCGCTGGAGCGCAACGTGTTGCTGACCGTGCTGTCGCGACTGGGCAGCAACTCGCGGGTGGTGCTGACGCACGACGTGGCGCAGCGCGACAACCTGCGGGTCGGCCGGCACGACGGCGTGGCGGCGGTGATCGAGAAGCTGAAGGGCCACCCGCTCTTCGCCCACGTCACCCTGACGCGCTCGGAGCGTTCGCCGATCGCGGCTCTCGTCACCGAGATGCTGGAGGACTACGCCTCGTAGTGCCGTGAACGAGCACCGGCCCCGCGCAGCTCTCGTTGCGCGGGGCCGGTTTCGCTCTAGTCCAGGGCCCGTTTCATGAAGCCGCGCAGGCCGAGACCGCCGAAGAACGCGATCGCGACGACGAGCACGACCAGCACGATCGGCAGCGGCATGTGCGGGACGTCCGGCACGAGCTCCGCGCGCATGCCCTCGCTCACGTAGGTCAGCGGGTTGAGCGCGCAGATCACCTTGAACCACAGCAGGTCGTTGCTCAGCGACCGCCACGGGAACTGCGCGGACCCCGTGAACAGCAACGGCGTCAGGATCACCGCGAACATCACGTTGACCCGGCGCGCGGGCACCGACGTGCCGATGACCATGCCGACGCTGCCGCCGGCGAGACACCCGAGGACGATCACCAGCAACGCGCCGGGAATCCCGGACCACTGCCACGACACGTCGAGCATCACGAACCCGACGGGCACCATCAGCACGGCCGCGAAGAACCCGCGGATCGCGCCGAACACGATCTTCTCCACCGCGACGAGCGGAATGGAGATCGGCGCGAGCAACCGGTCCTCGATTTCACGGGTCCAGGAGAAGTCGAGCACCAGCGGCAGCGTCGTGTTCTGCAACGCGCCCAGGAACCCGTTCATCGCGATGATGCCGGGTAAGAGCACCTGGGCGAAGTCGTCCTGGACGTACCCGATGTCCCCCAGCACCTTCGCGAAGATGAAGAGGATGAAGAACGGCTGGATGATCACCTGCGCGAGGAAGCTCGGCAGTTCGCGGCCCGTGACGAAGACGTCGCGCCACAGGATCGCCTGGAAGGTCCTGAGTTGGCTCACCGCAACTCCCTGCCGGTCAGGTGGATGAAGACGTCTTCCAGGCTGGGCTTGCCGATCGCGACGTCGCTGACCGTGACGTCGAGGTCCCGCAGGACGTTCAGCACCGCGGGCAGCGTGACCGAGGTGTCGGAGTCGGTGTAGACGCGGAACGTGTCGTTCAGGTCCTCGACCCGCTGCACACCGTCCACTTCGGACAGCGCCTTGGTGGTCTTGGCGGCTTCGTGGCCGTTCGGGCTCACCGTGACGCTGACGGTGTTGCTGCCGGGCAGGCTCTTCGTGAGCTCGTCCGGCGTGTCCAGCGTGAGCAGCTTGCCGTGGTCGACGATGCCGACGCGGTCGCACAGCTTGGTGGCCTCGTCCATGTCGTGCGTGGTGAGCACGACCGTGACGCCGTCCGCGTGCAATGCGGCGACGCGCTCGTGGACGAAGAGCCTGGCCTGCGGGTCGAGGCCGGTGCTCGGTTCGTCGAGGAACAGCACCTTCGGCCGGTGCATCAGCGCGCGGGCGATCATCAGCCGTTGCGCCTGACCGCCGGACAACGTGTCGACGAGCGCGTTCTGGTGGTCCTTGAGGCCCATCCGCTCGATGATGTCGTCGGCGAGCTTCTGCCGTTCCTTCGGCCCGATGCCGTGGTAAGCCGCGTGGAACAACAGGTTCTGCCGCGCGTTGAGCGACCGGTCGAGGTTGTTGCGCTGCGGCACGACGGCGAGCAGCTGCCGTGCGCGCTTGGAGTCGGCCACCACGTCGACGCCCTCCACGAGCGCCTGCCCCGAGGTGGGGCGGACGCGCGTGGTGAGGACGCCGACCGTGGTCGTCTTGCCCGCGCCGTTGGGCCCGAGCAGTCCGAAGACCTCACCGCGGCGGACTTCGAAGCTCAATCCGTCCACCGCAGGTTTTTGTCCCGTTTTATAGACTTTGCGGAGATCTCTTACCGAGACCGCTTCGTCCATCAATTCACCATCCCCCTGGCAACGGCCTTCCTTCCGCGAATCCGGCGGCGGACTGGATGCCGAGCACAGCCTTGTCGTGGAATTCCTCCAGCGAAGTCGCACCGGCATACGTGCAGGCCGAGCGAACGCCGGACGTTATCGCATCGAGCAGGTCCTCGACGCTCGGGCGCACCGGGTCCAGCCTCATCTTCGACGTGGAGATGCCCTCTTCGAACAACCCCTTCTTGGCCCTGTCGAACGCGTTGTCACTGCGCGTCCGCGCCGTCACGGCACGCTTCGACGCCATTCCGAAGGATTCTTTGTAGAGGTTCCCGCGCTCGTCGCGCTGCAGATCGCCGGGCGACTCGTACGTGCCCGCGAACCAGCTCCCGACCATCACGCTGCTGGCACCGGCGGCCAGCGCCAGCGCCACGTCCCGCGGGTGCCGCACGCCGCCATCGGCCCACACGTGCTTGCCGAGCTTCCGCGCCTCCGCGGCGCACTCCGCCACGGCGCTGAACTGCGGCCGTCCCACGCCGGTCATCATCCGCGTGGTGCACATCGCGCCGGGCCCGACACCGACCTTGATGATGTCCGCGCCGGCCTCGACCAGGTCCCGCACACCCTCGGCGGTGACGACGTTGCCCGCCGCGACCGGCACGCTCGGGTTCGCTTCCTTCACGGCCCGCAGCGCCGCGATCATCTTCTCCTGGTGCCCGTGCGCCGTGTCCACGACCAGCACGTCGACACCGGCCTTGATGAGCGCCTCGGCCTTGGCGCGCACGTCCCCGTTGACCCCGACCGCCGCCGCGACCCGCAACTTGCCCTCGTCGTCGGTGGCGGGCTTGTAGACCTCGGCCCGCAGCGCCGTCAGCTCCGTGAGCACGCCACGAAGCCGCATCGTCTCGTCCACACCCAACGCGATCTTGTGCGCGCTGTGGTGCAGCTCGTCGAACACGTCCTGGGGCCGCGAGTCGAGCGACAGCTTCAGCACGTCGGTGTTCATCACGTCGCCGAGCCGCGCGAACCGGTCGACGCCCGTGAGCGCCGCCTCGTCGACGACGCCGAGAGGCCGCCCACCGTCGTCCACGACGACAACAGCGCCATGAGCCCGCTTGTGCAGCAGGTTCCACGCGTCCGCCACCGCATCGCCCGTGGTGAGCGTCAACGGGGTGTCCCAGACGGGATGCCGCTCCTTGACCCACGCGATGATCTCCGCGACGGCCTCGGTGGGCACGTCCTGCGGGATGACGACGAGGCCACCGCGCCGCGCGATGGTCTCCGCCATCCGCCGCCCGGCCACGGCCGTCATGTTGGCGACGACGATGGGGATCGTGGCCCCGGTGCCGTCCGAAGTGGAGAGGTCGACGCCGAACCGCGACTCCACGGCGCTACGGCCGGGAACGAGGAAGACGTCGTCGTAGGTCAGGTCGTAAGAGGGTCGATGCCCTTCGATGAACCGCACGTGCTTCCACGATACCCGCAGCGTCTCAGTTGGGCAGCCGCGCGGGCGTCACGGCTGCCAGACGTAGCCGGTGGTCGTGGTCACCACGACGAACCCCAGGCGTTCCAGGATCGGCCTGCTGTCCTCCGACGCGTCGACCTGGAGGTACTTCACACCTCGTTCGACCGCGACGCGCGCACGGTGTGCCACGAGCGCGCGGTAGATGCCCTTGCCCCTCCACGCGGCGAGCGTGCCGCCGCCCCAGAGCCCGCCGAACTCCGTGCCCGGCACGATCTCCAGCCGCGCCGACGACACGACCTGGCCATCCGCCTCGGCCACCACGACGACCGTGTTCGGGTCGTCCTGCTTCTCCAGCAGGTAGTCGACGAGCCAGGTGCTGTCCCTGCCGAACACCTCCGTGGCCGTGGCGGCGAGCCGACGCAGGTCGGCTTCGTCCTTGGTCTCGCGCAGGACGATCCCGTCCTCGAGCCGGACCGGCCCCGCCATCTCCTCGGCGAGCCCGATGAGCACGGTCTCGCGGCCCTCGGAGACGAACCCGGCCGCCTCCAGTCGTTCCGGCAGGTCAGAAGGCTTGTCGTGGCCCCAGGTCTTCCACTCGACGGCCTGCCCGCGCGCGGCGAAGAAGTCGCGCTGGCGTGCGATCACCGCGTCGAGCTCGGCGCCGCCGAGACGGAGGTCGGGCGGGCCCGCGACGAAGCCGCGGCGGTGTCCCCACGCGACGCGGAACACCTCCGAGTCCTGGACCGCGTCGGGATACGCCTCCCACTCGGCGGGGCGGGCCTGGGTGTCGAACGCGCTGAGCAGCGCGGAAGCGTCGGTCACCGGCTCGACGCTATTGCCGGCACCAGATTGCCGCACCCGATTTTCGAACCAGAACCGCCCGAGCGCGAGCACGCTGACCGGCCATTTCCCGGTCAGCACGCGGTGCAGGACTGGCTTGTCGGAGCCGGTGATGCGGGGAAGCCGCCCGCCTGGTCTGCCCGCGAACGTGACCGGGGCGCCGTAGACCTCCGGCCAGGGCTCGACCACGTTGAGCAGGAAGCCCTTGGCCGTCGCTCCGCTCCAGTCACCCGCCTCCAGCTCCGCACCGAGTGGGCGAAGTCGTCCGGCTCCGCGCAGACGCGGCTGAACTCCTCGTTCTCCCCCAGGCCACCACGCCAGCCGCGGTCAGCCCTCGGGTTTCGGCTGTGCGGTGGGCAGGAGTGCCCTCACCTCCTCGATCGTGGTCGCTTCCGACGGGTCCTTGTCCGGGCGGTAGCGGACGACGCGGGCGAACCGCAGCGCCACACCGCCGGGGTAGCGCGGCGAGACCTGCACGCCGTCCAGTTCGATCTCGATCACCAGCTCCGGGCGGACCATGACCACCCAGTCGTTCTGCTCGGTGGCGATCTCCTGCAGGGCATTCGTCTGCCACTTCAGCAGCTCGTCGGTGAGGCCCTTGAAGGTCTTGCCGACCATCACCGGCGGGCCGCCGTCCGGGTCGCGGGCGCCCAGGTGCAGGTTCGAGAGCCAGCCGCGGCGGCGGCCGCTGCCCCACTCGACGCCGAGCACGACCAGGTCGAGCGTGTGCACCGGCTTCACCTTCTGCCAGGCGCTGCCCCGGCGGCCGGCCGCGTAGGGCGAGGCCAGCGACTTCACCATCACGCCCTCGTGGCCCGCGGCGAGCGCCGCGGTGACGACGTCCGCCGCTTCCTGCGGCGACGGGTCCAGCACGCCCGGGATGACGTGCTCGCCCGCCACCTGCCGCAGCGCGGCCAGGCGGTCCCGCAACGGCTCGTCGAGCAGGTCCTTGCCGTCGAGGTGCAGGCAGTCGAAGAAGTACGGGTGCAGCAGCAGCTCGCGTTCGTCCTGCGCGCCGAACCTGCTCATCGTCTCCTGGAACGGGCGGGGTCTCCCCTCGTCGGTCAGCGCCAGCGTCTCGCCGTCGAGCACCACCGAGGTGCACGGCAGGCCGCGCACGAGCTCGACGAGCTCCGGCACCGTCTTGGTGATCTCCCGCAGCGTGCGCGTGTAGACGTGGACCTCGTCGCCGGAGCGGTGCACCTGGATGCGCGCGCCGTCGAGCTTGTGCTCCACCACGCAGCTGCCGAGCTCGGTCAGTGCCTCGTCCAGCGACTCCGCCGGCGAGGCCAGCATGGGCCGCAGGGGCCGCCCGACCTCCAGCCGGAACGCCTCCAGCACGGGTGCGCCGCCGTCCAGCGCGGCCACCGCGGTCTCCGGCAACCGGCCGGACAGCATGAACGCCCGCCGCACCGTCTCGCCCGGCACGTCCGCGGCCGAGGCGATCGCGTCCAGCATCACACCCTCCAGCGCCCCCTGGCGGAGCTCGCCGGTGAGCAGCCGGCGTAAGAAGTCCTGCTCCTCCTCGGTCGACCGCGCGAACAGCGCCGTCAGCAGGTCGACCCGGCGCTGCGCCGAGCCCTTGCCGGACGTCGCCGCCACCTCGGCGAGCGCGGCGTCGACCTCGGCGATCGTCAGTTCGGCCCGGGCGGCGGGCGGCACGGACAGGTCGACGACCGTCCGCCAGCCCGCGCCGATGCGACCCTGCCGCGGCGTGCCTATGAGGAACGACACCACCGCGACCACCACGTCCGCCGTCGCCGCGCGCAGCAACGCGGACAACGCCTTGACCTTGGCCAGGCGTGACCGGGTCGCCGCCACCGCGGCTGACGTGTCGACCACTTCGGAGAGGAGCACGGTTCAATGGTGCACCCGAGCACTGACAATTTCTGGAGGCGCGGGCTAGGCTGACCGGGTCAATCGTTCTACCTGGGGGTTTACCGCACCATGCGTGTTCTCATCGCTGCCGCCCTGCTCTTCGCGGCCGTCGCCGTCACGTCCTTCGCCGGTCCCGTCACCGGGGATCGCGAGCACATCCTCGGCACCGACGCCGACACGAGCGCCAAGCGCGAGCACATCCTCTAGAGCGGACCACCCGGCCGGCGTTCCGGGCCATCAGGCGACCGCGACGTCGGCTATCTCCCTGACCGCCTCGCGCAGGCGGTCAGGGGTCAGTGACGCGTACCCGAGCACCAGACCGGGCCACATGGGCGTGCGCGTGTACTGCGCCAACGCCCAGACGTTCACGCCTCGCTCCGCAAGCCTGCTCTTCAACGCGAGGTCGTCCGTCCCGTCCGGCATGCGCAGCACGACGTGCAACCCGGCCGCGACGCCGATGGGCTGCCATGCGGGCAGATGCTCCGCAACGGCCTCCAGCAGCGCGTCCCGCCTCTTCCGGTAGAGCGCGCGCGTACGGCGCAGATGCCGGTCATAACCGCCGGTCCGCAACATGTGCGCGAACGCGGCCTGCGGGATCGTGCCGGTGCCCATGTCGTTGTACTTCTTGCGTTGCACGATGCCCTCGCGCAGACGTTCCGGCACCACGAGCCACCCGAGGCGCAGCGCGGGCGCCAGCACCTTGCTCGTCGTGCCCTGGTACACCACGTGGTCGGGCGCAAGGGCCTGCAACGCGCCCAGGGCCGGGCGGTCGTAGCGGTGTTCGGCGTCGTAGTCGTCCTCGATGATCAACGCGTCGCGCTCGCGCGCCCACTCGACGAGCGCTCGCCGTCGTTCCGGGTGCAGCACCATGCCCAGCGGGAACTGGTGTGCCGCCGTGACCAGCACCGCCTTGCAGTCCGTTTTGGACAGAAGATCGACCCGGATTCCCCTGTCGTCCACCGGAACCGGCACGGTTTCGAGGCCGTGCGAGCGCAACATGTTCTCGCCGCCGAAGTGGCTGGGCTCCTCGATCGCGATGCTGCCGTTCACGATCCGCGCGGTGAGCTGCAACCCGTCCGCCGCGCCGTTGGTGATCACCGCGTCCTTGGCGACCACCGCCCGGACGCGAGCCAGGTAGTCGACGATCTCCTTGCGCAGTCCCAGAAATCCAGCGGGATCGGGGTAGGCGAGGTCGTCGTCGGGCAGTTCGGCGAGCGCCGACCGGTGGGCCGACACCCACTCGGCACGGGGGAACGCGCCCAGCGCGGGCAGGCCGGGCCGCAGGTTGTACCGCCACCGCTGGGGCGGCTCCGGCACGCCGCACGCACCGGCCGGCCCGAGGCTCGCGACCGTCGTCCCCGAGCCGCGACGCGTCGTGAGGTACCCCTCCGCGACGAGCTGCGTGTATGCGGACGTCACCGTGCCGCGCGCCACCCCGAGCTGCGCGGCCAGATCGCGACTCGACGGCAGCCGCGTACCGGGTGGGAGCCGGCCGTCCCGGATCCCCCGGCGCAGTTCGGCCTCCACCCCGCGACGCCGCTGGTGCCCCGGCAGCAGCAGCTCGCGAAAAGTGGTCCAGTTCGTGGTCATTGAAGTGGAGCTTAAACCTGGACCAGTTCAGCGCAAGGCTCTGAGGCATGAAACTCGGGGTGGCCGCGGGAGCGACAGCGGCAACGATCGTCGGCGCGTCAGTGCCGATCACGGGCATGCTCGAGGGCTACCCGGTCCTGACCGGCCAGGCCATGCGCTACGCCCTCGGCGCGGCCGTGTTGCTGCTGGTGGCGCGCCGTCTGCCCATGCCGTCGTGGCGCGACATCCCGCCGTTGCTCGGGGTGGTCGTCACGGGCATGCTCGGCTTCAACGCCGTGCTCATCGCCGCTCAGCAGTACGCGGAACCGGGCTTCGTCGCCGCCGTCATGGGCGGCGCCCCCATCGCATTGGCGCTGCTCTCGCGCCAACGAACCGCATCGGCCGTGGTCGGCGCGGTGGTGGTGGCGGCGGGCATCGTGCTGTTGTCCGGCGGCGGCTCGTGGCACGGCCCTGGCCTCGCGCTGGCGTTGATCACGATGGCCGGCGAGGTCTGCTTCACCCTGTTCGCCGTGGGAGTCGTACGGCGCCTTGGTGTGCTCGGCGTGGCGACCTGGACGTGCATCCTGGCGACGGTGATCGGCGCTGTGCTCGGCACGTTCTTCGGCGGGTGGCAGATGCCGAACGCCCGGCAGGGCTTCTCGCTCGTGCTGCTGGCCGTGGTGGTGACCGCGCTGGCCTTCGGACTCTGGTACTTCGCCGTGAACCGCCTGGGCTCCGACCGCGCGGGCGTGCTCATCGGCCTGATGCCGGTCTCCGGCCTGGCGACCTCCGTACTGCTGGGCGCGCAGGAACTCTCTCTCGTGTCCGTCGCCGGCGTCACCACGGTCGCACTCGGGTGCGTCATCGGGCTCCGGCGAGGAACGCACGACGCAGAGGGAACACACCACACACACGACGCGGGCCGGGTACCCCCAAAATCAACAATAGCGAACGGGTCTGACACTCCTGCGCAAGTTGTTGCGCCATAAGGGTGTCAGGAGTGGGCGACCACGACCGCCATCTGCCGGACGATCGCCCGCGAATCGCCCGGCTCGGCACTCACCCGGTCGAAGATCTCCCGCTGTGCCGCGGTGAACCGCCCTCGCTCCAGCAAGGCTGTGCACGTCGATGTCCGCAGAGTCGCCCTTCGAATACCAGAACCATACGGCGTGAAGGGCCGCCTCGCGCGGTGCGCCGTACCAGTGCGAAGGCTTGTTCGGGTTGGGCGCGGAAGGGTGCGGAACCCGGTGACCCAGGCGCTTGGCGTGCCGCCGGAGAACGCCGTAGGCGCGCAGGTCGGCCTGCCTCGCGGTCAGCAGTTCCAGCGCCACGGGCAGCACGGCCGGGTCGCGGGTGAAGTGGCAGGCCGTTGACGCGATGGCTCAGCGGGAGCGAGGTGTCGAGAACTTTCCTTGCAGAACCGGCGAAACTCACGAACTGACCTTCGCGAGCCACGCAGCGGCCTCATCAGCGGACAACACGCGGGTGATGTCGACGAGAGGCGTCATCATCGGGTAGACACGGCCCGCGTTCCACGACCGCAGGTACGGCGGCGGGTCCAGCACGACGACCCGGCGGCCCTCGAACAGCGGGATGTCGGACGGGCGGCCCTCGTTCCAGATCGTGTCGCCGAACGCGTCGGAAAGCTGGAACTGGCCGCGGATCCCGCCCTCGGGTTCGAGGTCCGGGCCCACGGAGGCCGCCTCCACCCACGATTGCAACGGCGGTTCGCCGGGCACGTGCTCAGGAACGAGCCGGTACGCGAGCAGCGTGTGGAGCTGGAAGTTGTCGCCGATGCCGCCGATCGTCACCTCGAAACCGGTGCCACTGGGGCGATGCAGCACCAGCAGCGGTTCGAGGTCCACGACCATCAACAGGCCGTGCAACCACGAGTCGGCAGGCACGGCAGCCAGGAGGCGCTCGCGGTGCGGCAGGCCGGCGCGGACGTCCTCGTCCTGCATGGGCAGCAGGAGGGCACGCTCCCAAGCGTCGCCATCACCGCGTTCGAAGGCTTCCGCCACACGCAGGACCAACGGCTCCAACGCATCGCACGTGCCGATGTAGAACAGCAGGTTGCCGAGCAGCTCGTTGACTTGGACGTCCGGTGACGAGGAAAGGACCAGGGCCGCCGCCGAAATCTCGTCGGGCGAACGGCCCTGGGCCTCGTTGATGAACGTTTCGAACGCGCCGGGCTCGCCCCGGACGACCGCTGCCGCGAGCGATGTCAGATCCACGCGCAGGACCCTAGGCCAAGTCTGGCCCCTGCGAGCGGAGATCATCGACCTTCGACATGGCATCGCGCAGTTCGCCGAGCCACGTGTCCGCGTGCTCGCCGACCAGGCGCACGGCCCATGCCAACGCGTCTGCGCGTGAGCGGGCCACGCCTGCAGCGACGAGAGTGTCGAGCACCTGGCGTTCTGGCTGGCGCAGGCGCGTCATGACCGGCACGGCCAGGTGCGTGAACAGTTCGCGCGTGCCGCCCTGCACGGCACCCCAGGCGACCTTGCGGCCGTAGCGGTGCTCCGCCTGGCGGGCGATCTCGATGCGTTCCTCGCGCGTCTCCTCGCGCCAGCGCGCGATGCGGCCCGACTCGGCCGCGGCGCGGGAGGCCTCGTCGAACTCGCCCTCCAGCGGCGGGAGCGTGCCGACGACCGTGATCTCCTCGCGGTCGACCACCACCTCCGCGGCGCCGGTGAACCAGCCGTCCGGGAGCCTGCCCGCGAACCAGGCCGCCGCGTCGTCTGCCGAGGGCAGGTCAGCCTGCTGCCACCCGCCTCTTCCTCGCCATCCACGTCCCATTACAACCGCCTCTGATTACATGATTACGTTGTAACCGACGTTACGCCTGCAATCAGTCAGCGGGTGTTCGCCGTCAGCGAAGTGACCAGGGCTTCTACCGATACGACGGGCCTGTCGCACACGTAGCCGCGGCACACGTAAGCCGCGGGACCTTCGTCGACCAGCGGGCGGTCTTCGAGCAACGGCACGGACGCCGGCTCTCCGGCCACGACGACGCCGCCTCCGGGCACATGGGCGACGGCCGCCGCCCACAGCGACGCACGGCGCGAGTCGTCGGCACCCACCACCGCCACCTGCAGCGGGCCCGCGACCAGCGCCTCGGCGGCGGTGAGCCAGTGGCCGGCGAACCGAGGCGCCCGCGCGGCCAGCAGGCCGGCCCGCGTCACCGCCTCCGAAGCAGCGGTGAAGTAGCGCGAGGAACGATCGGCGCCGGACAGCAGGGAGGCCGTCAGCAGGGCCGAGGCCAGCGAGGACGCGCCCGAGGGCGACGCGTTGTCGGTCGAGTCGGCGGGACGCCTGACCAGCGTCTCGGCGTCGTCGGCGGTGTCGTAGTAGGCGCCGGGGGAGTCCGGCACGGCGAACCGCGCAAGAGCCGTGTCCAGCAGGCCGCACGCCACGTCGAGCCACCGGATCGAGCCGGTGACCTGGTGCAGCGCCAGCAGGCCGTCGGCGAGGCAGCCGTAGTCCTCCAGCACGCCGAACGACGGCCCGGCGACGCCGTCGCGCGAGGTCCGCAGCAGCCTGCCCTCGACCAGGTGCACCGAGGCCAGCAGCGACGCCGCCTCCGAGGCAGCCGTGATCCACGACGGCTCGCCGAAGAACGCGCCCGCCTCGGCCAGCGCGGCGATCGCCATGCCGTTCCAGGAGGCGATCACCTTGTCGTCACGGCCGGGCTGCGGCCGCAGAGCGCGCTCGGCCAGCAGCGCGGCCCGCACCTCCTCCCCCGGCTCCGACACGAACCGCAACGTGGACTTGCCGTCCTCGAAGTTCGGCTCGGGAGTCACACCGAAGGCAGCGGCCGCTGAGCCGAGCTCCTCGAAGGACCACACGTAGGTCAGGCCCTCGACGCCCTCGGTGTCCGCGTCCAGCGAAGCAGCGAACCCACCTTCGGCCGTCCGCAGGTCCCGCAGCAGGAACGCGGCCGTGTCCCTGGCGACCCGCTCGTAGCGCTCAGAACCCGTCACCCGCGTCAGGTGCGTGTAGAAGCGGAGCAGCAAAGCGTTGTCGTACAACATCTTCTCGAAGTGCGGCACCACCCACGAGGCGTCGACGCCGTAGCGCGCGAACCCGCCGCCGAGCTGGTCGTAGAGCCCGCCGTTGGCCATCGCGTCGGCCGTCGCGGTCGCCATCGACACGGCCTCGACCGACCCGGTGCGTTCGTGGTGGCGCAGCAGGAACTCCAGCACCATCGACGGCGGGAACTTCGGCGCGCCGCCGAACCCGCCGTTGCGCCGGTCGAACTCGCCCAGCAGCGACACCACCGCGCCCGCCAGCACGTCGGAGTCCACAGCGGACGGAGGCAGCGGCGAGGCGTGCCTTGCGATCTCCTCCACCACGGCGGAAGCCGACTCCAGGATCTCGCCGGGACGGGCCACCCAGGTCGCCGCGACAGCCTCGAGGAGCTGCCGGAACGACGGCATACCGGGACGGGGAGCCGGCGGGTAGTAGGTGCCGGCGTGGAACGGTCGCGCGTCGGGCGTCAGGAACACCGTCATCGGCCATCCGCCGTGGCCGGTCATGGCCTGCGTCACCTCCATGTACACGGCGTCGACGTCCGGGCGTTCCTCGCGATCCACCTTCACCGCGACGAAGTGCTCGTTCAGGAACGACGCGATCTCGGCGTCCTCGAACGACTCGTGCGCCATCACGTGGCACCAGTGACAGGCCGCGTATCCGACGGACAGCAGCACCGGCACGTTGCGCCGCCGCGCCTCCTCGAACGCCTCCTCGGACCAGGGCCACCAGTCGACCGGGTTGTCCGCGTGCTGCAGCAGGTAAGGGCTGGTCGCGTCCGCAAGCCGGTTAGTCATGCGAACCACACTAAATCAGCAGCGCAGGGGCCGAATCTCGATCAGACTCACGCTCGTGTTGCTCACCATGACCACGACGCACCAGCCGGCGACCGACCTCGGCCACCTGCTGCACAAGCATCCCGACCGGGCTCAGTCCTTCACGACGAGCTCGGGTGTCGCGCACGTCTTCTACCCGAAGGCGACGAACGAGGAATGCACGGTCGCCCTCCTGCTGGAGGTCGACCCCATCGCGCTCGTCCGAGGTCCCGGCAGCACGCTCACCCAATACGTCAACGACAGGCCGTACGCGGCCGGGTCGTTGCTCACGGTCGCGCTCGGCAGCGTGTTCCGCACGGCCATGAACGGCCGCAGCGAGAGCTACCCCGAACTCGCCGCGACGCCGATTCCGCTGGTCATCCGCATTCCCGCGCTGCCACACCGGCTCGCGGCGCGACTGTTCACCCCACTCGGCTGGACCGTCGAGACGACGGGGCACGGCGACTCGCGCTTCGGCGACGTGACGCTGACCGGCACCGTGAAGCTCAGCGACGCGCTGAAGCACCTCTACGTGCTGCTGCCCGTGCTCGACGGCGGCAAGCACTACTGGGTCGCGGCCGACGAGGTCGACAAGCTGCTCAAGGCCGGTGACGGCTGGCTGGCGGCGCACCCGGACAAGGAGCTGATCACCACCCGGTACCTGGCGCGCAAGCGACCGTTGATCACCTCGGCCCTGGAACGCCTCGCCGACGTCGACGAGGTCGAGCCGGAGGAGCTCGACAACGCGCTGGCCGAGCCGAAGATCTCCCTTGCCGCACAGCGCAAGGAGGCCGTGATCAGGGCGTTGAAGGAGGCCGGGGCCAGGCGCGTGCTCGACCTCGGTTGCGGTGGCGGGGCGTTGCTGCGCGCTCTCGTGAACGAACCCGAGTTCACCGAGATCCACGGTGTCGACGTGTCCGCGAAGGCGTTGCAGGAGGCCGCGCGCAAGCTGCACCTGGACCGCATGGGCGACCGCCAGCGCGAGCGGATCACGCTGCGGCAGTCGGCTTTGACGTACGCGGACCCCGAGCTGGCCGGCTACGACGCGGCGGTGCTGATGGAGGTCGTCGAGCACGTCGACCCGTCGCGCCTGCCCGCGCTGGAGCACTCGGTCTTCACCGTGGCACGCCCGGCGACGGTGCTGGTGACGACGCCGAACGTCGAGTACAACGTGCTGTTCGAAACGTTGCCGGAGGGGCAGATGCGGCACTCCGACCACCGTTTCGAATGGACTCGGCAGGAGTTCCAGGAGTGGGCGACCGGCATCGCGGAACGCCGTGGTTATGCAGTGCGATTCGTGCCGATCGGGCCGGAGGACGCCGAACGCGGCGCGCCGACCCAGATGGCCGTGTTCAGCTCGGGAGACGTGAACTGATGGAACTGAAGATCCCCGACCTGTGTCTGGTGGTGCTCGTCGGCGCCTCCGGTTCGGGCAAGTCCACGTTCGCGCGCAAGCACTTCCTGCCCACGCAGGTGCTGTCGAGCGACTACTTCCGCGGTCTCGTGGCCGACGACGAGAACGACCAGTCGGCGTCCGCGGCGGCGTTCGACGTGCTCCACTACGTGGCGAGCAAGCGGCTGGAGGCCGGACGCGTCACCGTGGTCGACGCGACCAACGTGCAGCCGCAGGACCGCGCCCGGCTGGTCGAGGTCGCCAGGAAGGCGAACGTGCTGCCGGTCGCGATCGTGCTCGACACCCCGACCGAGGTGTGCCTCGCCCGCAACGCGCAGCGCCCCGACCGCGACTTCGGCGCGCACGTCGTGAAGCGGCACCGCGCGGCGTTGCGCCGCTCGCTGAAGCACCTCGGCAAGGAGGGGTTCAAGCGCGTCCACGTGCTGCGCTCCGAGTCCGATGTGGACAACTCGACGATCGTGTACGAGCGCCTGCTCAACGACTTCCGGCACGAGACCGGCCCGTTCGACGTGTTCGGTGACGTGCACGGCTGCCGTGCGGAGCTGGAGGAGCTGCTCACCGAACTCGGCTACACCCTGGTGCGCGACGACGAGGGCCGGGCGATCGACGCGGTTCCGCCGGGCGAGCGCAAGGCCGTGTTCGTCGGCGACCTCGTGGACCGCGGGCCGGACACCCCCGGTGTGCTGCGTCTCGTGATGGGCATGGTCGCAAGCGGGCACGCGTTCAGCGTGCGCGGGAACCACGAGGAGAAGCTCGTGCGGGCCATGCGCGGCCACAAGGTGACGGTCCGGCACGGGCTGGAGAAGTCGCTGGAGCAGCTCGCGCACGAGTCCGAGGAGTTCCGCCTGGCCGCGACGAGGTTCTGCGACAGCCTGGTCGCGCACTACGTGCTGGACGGCGGGAACCTCGTCGTCGCGCACGCCGGACTGCCCGAGCGCTACCACGGCCGCGCGTCCGCGAAGGTCCGCAGCTTCGCCCTGTACGGCGACACGACGGGCGAGACCGACGCGTACGGAATGCCGGTGCGCCTGCCGTGGGCCAACGACTACCGCGGCTCGGCGATGGTGCTGTACGGGCACATCCTGGTGCCCGAGGCCGAGTGGATCAACAACACCATGTGCCTCGAGACGGGTGTGGTGTTCGGCGGCAAGCTGACCGCGTTGCGCTACCCGGAGAAGGAGCTCGTCTCCGTCAAGGCGCATCAGGTCTGGTACGAGAGCGACGCGCCCTTCCCGCCGAAGGCCGTCGAACGCGCGCCGGACGTGCTGGCGCTCACCGACGTCACCGGCCTGCGCCGGATCGACACGTCGCTGATCGGTGCCGTGACGATCCGCGCGGAGCAGTCGGCTTCGGCCCTGGAGGTCATGAGCCGGTTCGCGATAGACCCGCACGACCTGATGTACCTGCCGCCGACGATGGCACCTGTGGCGACCTCGCAGCGCGACGACGTGCTGGAGCACCCCGAGGAGGCCTTCGCGGAGTACCGGTCCGCCCGCGTCGGGCAGGTGATCTGCGAGGAGAAGCACATGGGCTCCCGCGCGGTCCTGCTCGTGCGCAGGGAAGGCGGCGCGATCTACACGCGCACCGGCCGTGCGTTCTTCGACGGCGCGCTGGGCACCGAACTGCTCGACGGCGTGCGCGCGGCGGCCAAGCCGTTGTTCGACGAGTTCGCCACGGACTGGCTGCTCGTCGACGCCGAGCTGATGCCGTGGAACGCCAAGGCGTCCGGACTGATCCGCGAGCAGTACGCGGCGGTCGGCGCGGCGGCGAACGGCGCGCTCCCGGTCGCGGTCGACGCACTGGCAGCGGCGGCGGCACGCGGTGTCGACGTCGCGGACCTGTTGGCGCGCACGAGTCAGCGCGCCTCGAACGCCGCTGCCTACAGCGCGGCGTACGAGCGGTACTGCTGGCCCACCGACGGGCTGGAGGGCGTGCGGATCGCGCCGTTCCAGCTGCTCGCGGCCGAGGGCCGGACGTTCCACGACCGATCGCACCTGTGGCACCTGGAGACGCTGGGCAAGCTCGAAGGACCGCTGTTCCAGCGGACGCGGCACCTCGTGGTCGACGTGAACGAGCCCGAGCAGGTGGCCGCCGGCGTGAAGTGGTGGGAGGCGCTGACCGCGGCCGGCGGTGAGGGCATGGTCGTGAAGCCGCTGGCGAACCTCGGCGGACGCGTGCAGCCGGGTGTGAAGGTGCGCGGGCGCGAGTACCTGCGGATCATCTACGGCCCGGACTACACGTCGTCCGAGAACCTCTCGCGGCTGCGCAAGCGTTCGCTCGGCCGCAAGCGCGGACTCGCCCTGCGCGAGTACGCGCTGGGCATCGAGGCCTTGGAACGCCTCGTGCGCGGCGAACCTCTTTGGCGGGTGCACGAGTGCGTCTTCGGCGTGCTCGCGCTGGAGTCGGAACCGGTGGACCCACGACTGTGATCCTCGAAGCCGTGATCGGCTCGCACGCCTACGGGCTCGCGAGCGCGGAGTCCGACGTGGACAGACGCGGGGTGTTCGTCGCGCCCACGGAAGCGTTCTGGCGCCTGGAGAAACCCCCGACGAGCGTCGAGGGACCGGACCCGGAGCAGCTGAGCTGGGAGGTCGAGCACTTCTGCAAGCTGGGCCTCAAGTCGAACCCGACGGTGCTCGAAACGCTGGTGAGCCCGCTGGTGGAGATCAGCACGCCGATGGGAGAGGAGCTGCGGGACCTGCTGCCCGCGTTCCTCTCCCGGTACGCGGTGCGGGCCTTCACGCGCGCGACGGAGATGCAGCTGTCGCGCGCGGGCCGCAACCTCAAGCCGAAGCAGCTCATGCACGTCGTGCGGTTGCGGCTGGTGGGCCTGAACCTGCTGCGCACCGGCCGTTACGACATCACGGCGGACCGCTCGTTGCTGAAGATCCGCAACGGGGAGATGCCGTGGGACGACGCGGTCGCGTGGGCGCACAGGCTCGGCGACGAGATCGCTCAAGCACGAGGCCCGCTGCCCGACGATCCTGATCGGGCGCGGGTGGAGGACTGGTTGGTGTCGGTGCGCAGGAGGATGTTGTGAGCTACGAGGTACCCGACCTGAGCGCCGTCGTCGCCGAGCAGTCGCACGACCTGCTGTTCGCGACCGTGTCCGGCGCACACCTGTACGGCTTCCCGTCGCGCGACTCGGACGTGGACCTGCGCGGCGTGCACGTGCTGCCGCTCGCCGAGGTCCTCGGCCTGCGGCACGGCCCGGAGACCAAGGAACGGATGTGGGTGCGCGACGGTGTCGAGATCGACCTGGTCACGCACGACGTGCAGAAGTTCTGCCGGCTGCTGACCCGGCCGAACGGCTACGTGCTGGAGCAGCTGCTCTCGCCGCTGGTGGTGCACACCACGGAGGCGCACCGCAAGCTGGCCGATCTGGCCGCGGGGTGTCTGACCTCACGGCACGGGCACCACTACCGCGGGTTCGCCACCACCCAGTGGCGGCTGTTCGAGAAGACCGCGGAGATCAAGCCGCTGCTCTACACGTTCCGCGCGCTGCTGACCGGCGTGCACCTGCTGCGCACCGGTGAGGTGAACGCGCACCTGCCGACGTTGCTGGAGAAGCTCGACGGCCCGGACTACCTGCCCGGACTCATCGAGGCGAAGGTCCTCGGCGAGCACCGGGCGCTGGCCGGGGTGCCGGGCAGGCCCGCTCCCGAGCGGCTGGAGGCGGACCTCGCGCACTGGCACGAGGAGCTGCGGCAGGCGCGGGAGACCAGCGACCTGCCGCTGGAGCCACCTGCCTTCGAGGAGGTCCACGACTTCGTGGTGGACCTCAGGCTTCGCTAGTCCTTCTTCTTCGTCGCGGACGACTCGGCCGGGGTCTCGCCTGGAGCCTCGGCCGGCTCGTCGAACGATGCGGGCAAGCCCTTGATGTGCTTGTTCATCGACTTGACGAGGAAGAACACCGCGATGAAGAAGACGATCAGCAGGACGAGGCCGACCGGGGAGGACTTGCCGAAGTCCTCGCCCTGGCCGCCCTTGTCGTCGTCGTTCGTGTTCGACGGCTGCACGGCGACGAGCGCCACCGTGCTGCCGACGGAGAAGTCTGGGGAGAGCACCCCTAGACCTTAACTCCGGCGAACAGGTCGTTCTCCGGCAGCGTCGAGTCGACCAGCGAGCGGACGAGCTCGTACTCCTCGGTCGGCCAGATCTCCCGCTGCAGCTCCATCGGGATGCCGAACCAGCGGCTGGTCGGGTCGATCTGGGTGGCGTGGGCCTTCAGGGCCTCGTCGCGGACGTCGAAGTAGTCCGCGCACTCGACCTGCGTGGTCACGCGGTCCATCACGTCCGGGCGGTCGGTGCCCCAGTTCGCGAGCCACTCGGTGTACGGCGACTCCATGCCGCGGGCCTCCATCGCCTCGTGGAAAGCGACGATCTTGGCGCGCGAGAAGCCGTGCCCGTAGTAGACCTTCAGCGTCTCCCACGCCTCGCCCAGTTCCGGCTGGTAGGCCGGGTCCGCGGCCGCGTCCAGGGCGGCCATCGAGATCTCGTGCGTGCGGATGTGGTCCGGGTGCGGGTAGCCGCCGTTCTCGTCGTAGGTCACCACGACGTGCGGGCGGAAGTCGCGAATGGCCTCCACCAGGGACGGCACCGACTCCTCCAGCGGCACGAGGGCGAAGCACCCCTCGGGCAGCGGCGGCAGCGGGTCGCCCTCGGGAAGGCCCGAGTCCTTGAAGCCCAGCCAGCGGTGCTGGATGCCGAGGATCTTGGCCGCGCGGGCCATCTCCTCCCGGCGAACCTCGATGATGTTCTCGAGCACGTCCGGCCTGTCCATCGCCGGGTTGAGGATGCTGCCCGCACCACCGTCGGTGCAGGTCACGACCATCACGTCGTGCCCTTCGGCGATGTAGCGAGCCATCGAGGCCGCGCCCTTGCTCGACTCGTCGTCGGGATGTGCGTGCACTGCCATAAGGCGCAGCTTGTCGGCCATGACCCCCGTGGTCCTCCTGTGAGAATGGTCCTGCGACACTCATCAACTGAACGCCGGGCACCATTGTTCCCCAGAGTCCGAGGAGGGCGCGGACAAGTGGCACAACGCGCGCTCCCCGAGGGGCGCTACCGCAGTCAGAGCCGCAAACCGCTGGCCACGTGGGCGCGATGGGCATTACTCGCTGTAGCCGTCGCGGTAGGTGCCGTCATCGCCTTCGTCGGTTACCGAAATCTCGGCACAAAGCCGATAGAGGCCAAGCAGACCGCGTTCATCCTCCTCGACGACGACCAGGTGAAGGTCAGTTTCGAGGTTTCCCGAGATCAACCGGAGCGTGCGGCTGTCTGCATCATTCGGGCCCGGTCCAAGGACGGGGACGAAGCAGGCAGACGCGAAGTTCTGGTTCCACCGGGAAATGACGTCGTCGTGGAGACAACCGTTCTCCGCACCTCGAAGCCGCCGGTCACCGGCGAGGTGTTCGGGTGCTCCTACCAGGTTCCCGCCTACTTGTCCACGAGCTAGCGGCCAAGCGGGTGATCTGCGGTTTAAACGGCGAGATGGGGAACAAATCGCCGTCGCTGAACGTTGTCTACGTGTTACTATTGCAGCTCAAGCACGGCCCCGGCGCGGGCCGTGTTTTTCCGTTCCGGGCCCACGGCCCGGGAACTATCTGGGGCACACGCGTGCGCCGGAGCAAGACGAGGAGTTGGTGACCGTGAGCGACACCCAGGTGACCTGGCTGACCCAGGAGGCCTACGACCGGCTCAAGGCTGAGCTGGACGAACTCATCGCGTACCGCCCGGTCATGGCTGCCGAGATCAACGCCCGCCGCGAGGAGGGCGACCTCCGTGAGAACGGTGGCTACCACGCGGCTCGCGAGGAGCAGGGCAAGCAGGAGGCGCGCATCCGCCAGCTGCACGAGCTGCTCCAGGCCGCGAAGGTCGGCGAGGCTCCCACCACCAAGGGTGTCGCGGCGCCGGGCACAGTGCTCACGATCCGCTACGAGGGTGACGACGAGACGGAGACCTTCCTCCTCGCCACCCGCGAAGAGGGCGCGCACGGCGAGATGGAGGTCTACTCCCCGCTTTCGCCGCTCGGCAAGGCCCTGAACGGCGCCAAGGACGGGGAGACCGTGTCCTACGAGCTGCCGAACGGCAAGCAGCAGAAGGTCACGCTGATCTCGGCGGTTCCTTACCAGTCGTAGTCACGCCACAAATCGTGTGAAAGGGCGGTCACTTCGGTGGCCGCCCTTTCACGCGTTCCAGCAATGGCCGCACACGTGGAGGCACCGGCGTCGACAACGCAATGGAGGTCGACAGCCTCCGGACGTGCGGAACGTCGACGATGTGATCGACCACTCGCTGCAGGTCCGCATTCGACCTGGCGACCATTCGCACGAACAGATCCCCTTGGCCCGTCGTCGCGTGCACCTCGCACACCTCGCTGATCGCGGCCAGCCCCTCGCACACCTCGGCCCGGCGTCCCTGCGCGATCTCCACCGTCGCGAACGCCGTCAGCCCGTAGCCCATCGCGCCGAGGTCGAGCGCCGGCGGGAACCCGGTGAGCACGCCCCGCTCGACCAGCCTGTCCAGCCTGGCCTGCACCGTTCCCCTCGCGACGCCCAGCCGGCGGGAGCATTCGAGGACGCCCAGACGGGGCTCGTCCGTCAAGAGCAGCAGCAGCTTGGCGTCGAGTTCGTCCACGGGCTGGTCAGAGTGCTCACTCTGCTGATCTGAAGGCACAGTTCACTATACAAATTGCCCTGTGAATTCGCTGACTGTTGCTCACCATGCTAGGTCGAATCATGCTGATGGACATGACTCAGCAGCTTGACGACGTGAGCTACGACCAGCTCCGGCAGCTCGTGGGGTTGGTCGACTACGACGCGACCAAGGACCCCTTCCCCGTGCGCGCCATGGACGCCGTGGTGTTCGTCGCGGGCAACGCCACGCAGACCGCGTGGCTCTACCAGGTGGCGTTCGGCATGGAGCTCGTGGCCTACGCGGGCCCCGAGACCGGCCAGCGCACCCACAAGTCGTTCGTGCTGAAGTCGGGCTCGGCCCGCTTCGTGATCAACGGCGGCGTCACGCCCGGCTCCGAACTCCTCGACCACCACCGCCGCCACGGCGACGGCGTGATCGACCTCGCGCTGGAGGTCGGCGACGTCGACCAGTGCATCAAGCACGCCCGTGAGCAGGGCGCCACCGTGCTGGAGGAGCCGCACGACGTCACCGACGAGCACGGCACCGTCCGTCTCGCCGCGATCGCGACGTACGGCGAGACCCGCCACACGCTCGTCGACCGCTCCAAGTACACCGGCCCCTACCTGCCCGGTTACGTGGCGCGCAGCTCGTCGGTGAAGCGTCCGGAAGGCGCCCCGAAGCGCCTCTTCCAGGCCGTCGACCACTGCGTCGGCAACGTCGAGCTCGGCAAGATGGACTACTGGGTCGAGTGGTACAACCGCGTCATGGGCTTCGTGAACATGGCGGAGTTCATCGGCGACGACATCGCCACGGACTACTCCGCCCTGATGTCGAAGGTCGTCTCCAACGGCAACCACCGCGTCAAGTTCCCGCTGAACGAGCCGGCGATCGCGAAGAAGAAGTCGCAGATCGACGAGTACCTCGAGTTCTACGAGGGCGCGGGCGTCCAGCACATCGCGCTGGCGACCAACGACATCATCACCACCGTCAAGGCCATGCGCGACGCGGGCGTCGAGTTCCTGGAGACCCCGGACTCCTACTACGACGACCCGGAGCTGCGCGCCCGCATCGGTGAGGTCCGCGTTCCCATCGAGGTCCTCAAGGAGCACCGCATCCTGGTCGACCGCGACGAGGACGGCTACCTGCTGCAGATCTTCACGAAGCCGATCGGCGACCGCCCGACCGTCTTCTACGAACTGATCGAGCGCCACGGCTCCCTGGGCTTCGGCAAGGGCAACTTCAAGGCGCTTTTCGAGGCGATCGAGCGCGAACAGGAGCGACGCGGCAACCTCTAGTGGTGTGGCTCGGCACGGTGCCGCGAGGCGCCCTGCTGAGCGTGGATGCGCCGCCGACGTGCCGAGTCACGCCGCTGGTGACGATCCCCCGGTAGGCTGCCTTACGGGGGACTCACATCGGGTGGAGGTGGCATGGCATTCGCGCGACGCGTGGCCGCGGTGATTCCGCTGGTCGGAGCCGTGACCACGGCTGCGGCACTGACCGGCGCGGCGTTCTTGACCGTGGCGCACGCAGGTTGTGACGAAGCCGGCCGCTTCGTCCGCACCGGCGAGACGATCCAGTTCGTCGGAGGCTGTGTGAACGGCGCCGACCTACCGGCGGCGCCGACAGCCGAGGCCGAGAACGTGGACAGGTTCGGCTCGAAGAAGCCGTGAGGCTTTGAGACGTGGAAGGCCCCTCCCATGCGGGAGGGGCCTTTTGCGTGCCTGAGGGCTGTGGCCGGGGTGGAGGCGCCTATCGCGGGTCGAAGGCCTGCAAGGCGACTTCTCGCACGGTAGGCACCCCCTCCGCTGGAGCTGGCAACCGCAAGGCAACCCGCGCGGTGCCACAGGCACCCGCCAGAGGCTCAAGGTCAAGCCCCAATCGCAACCCCGCGCAGTTCCGTCACGACCCGCGCGACCACCCTCGCAAGGCGACCGAACACCAGGAACGCGACCCACCCCGCTGGAACGCGACAACCGCCCGCCAGCCGACCCGCGCTCGGCGAAACCTCAGCCCAGCGCTTCGAGCAGGTCGGCCACCAGGTCGTCACCGGACTCGATGCCCACCGACACCCGCACCAGGTCCGCGGGCACCTCCAGCATCGACCCGGCCGTGGAGGCGTGCGTCATCTTCCCGGGGTGCTCGATCAACGACTCGACCCCGCCCAGCGACTCGGCCAGCAGGAACAGCTTGGTCCGCGCGCAGACCTCCAGCGCCGCCTCCTCGCCGCCCTCGACGATGAACGACACCATGCCGCCGAACCGGCTCATCTGCTTGGCCGCGACCGCGTGCCCGGGGTGCGACTCCAGGCCGGGGTAGATGACCTTCTTCACGCGCGGGTGCCGGGTCAGGGCCTCGGCGACCAGCTCGGCGTTGTCGGAGTGCTTCTCCATGCGCAGCTGGAGCGTCTTGATGCCGCGCAGGGTCAGGTAGGCGTCGAACGGGCCGGGGACCGCGCCCGCGCCGTTCTGCAGGAACGCGAACGCCGCGTCCAGCTCCTCGTCGGAGGTGATCAGCGCACCGCCCACGACGTCGGAGTGCCCGCCGATGTACTTGGTCGTCGAGTGCAGCACCACGTCCGCGCCCAGCTCCAGCGGAGTCTGCAGGGCGGGCGAGGCGAACGTGTTGTCCACCACGAGCTTCGCGCCGGCGCCGTGCGCGACCGAGGCGATGGCCGCGATGTCACCGATGTTCAGCAGCGGGTTGGTGGGCGTCTCGATCCACACGAGCTTCGTCTCGGGGCGGATGGCCGCGCGGATGGCGTCGACGTCCGAGACGGGGGCGGGCGAGTGGGTGACTCCCCACTGCGAGAAGACCTTGTCGATCAGGCGGAACGTGCCGCCGTAGGCGTCGTTCGGGATGACGATGTGGTCGCCGGGCTTGAGGAACGTGCGCAGCGCGGCGTCGGTCGCACCCATGCCGGAGGAGAACGCACGGCCGTAGCGGCCGCGTTCGAGCGACGCGAGGCACGTCTCCAGTGCACGGCGGGTGGGGTTGCCGGTGCGCGAGTACTCGAAGCCCTCGCGCAGGCCGCCCACGCCGTCCTGGGCGTACGTCGACGTGGCGTAGATGGGGACGTTCACCGCACCCGTGGTCGGGTCCGGGTCCTGACCGGCGTGGATCGCCCTGGTGGCGAAGCCGTATGGGGTGCTCATGTTCGAAGGGTACTCACCCATCTGGCCGCCGACCGCAAGAGTCCAAGCAGTGAAAACGGACCAGCCCCCGGCCGAGGTGGCCGGGGGCTGGTCCAGGTCGTGCCGAGGGCTTTACCAGCCCTGCTGCTGACCGCCGTAGCCCTGCTGCGGGGGCTGGCCGTAGCCACCCTGCTGCGGGTAACCGCCGGTGCCGGGCTGCTGCGGGTAGCCACCGGTACCCGGCTGCTGCGGGTAACCGCCGCCGCCGTAGTTCGCGGTGTCCGGCCAGTTGATGACGACCGTGCCGCAGATCTTGTCGGAGTAGGTCTCCTTCTTCGGCTGGTTCCACAACGGCGCGAGGTAGTTGATCAGCGAGCCGATGCCGCAGAGCAGACCGAACGCGTTGTTCAGCAGAAGGCGCAGGAAGGCCACGCCACCGCCGGGCGGCTGCTGCGTGTCCTCCTTGACGACCTTGATCTTCGCGACCTTCTTGCCGATCGACTGCCCGGTGGAACCGCCCTTGAGGACCGTGTTCCAGATGTAGAAACCGAGCAGGCCGCCGTAGCCGACGAGGTAGGCGATCAGCACGAAGAGGCCCGCGGAGGACGGGTCACCGGTGCTGGCGCCGATCGCGCTGAAGACACCGATGATGATGCCCGCCGCGAGGCCGGGGACGCCGTAGTCGATCAGACCCGCGACGGCGCGCGAGCCCCACTCGGCGTAGCCGGTGGGGGGCTGCGGAGCACCGCCGTAGGCGGGCTGGCCGTAGCCACCGGGCTGGCCGTAGGCCTGCTGCTGCGGCTGGCCGTACGGGTTCGACTGCGGAGCCCCGTAGGGCTGCTGCGGCTGACCGTAGGCGCCCGCGGCCGGCTGACCGTACGGGTTGGACTGCGGAGCGCCGTAAGGCTGCTGCTGAGGAGCACCGTAGGGCTGCTGCTGCGGAGCGCCGTAGGCCGGCGGCTGGGCGGGGAACCCGCCGGAGCCGGGGCCCTGAGCCGGGAAACCACCCGAGGAGGGCGGCACCTGACCGGGGCTGACGACCTGGGTGGCGTCCGCGTTCTGCTGCGGTGCGGCAGGAGACTGCCCTGGCGAGACGACCTGCGTCGCGTCCGGGTTCGGGTTCGCCGCGGACGGCTGGCCACCCCCCGGGACGATCTGCGTTGCGTCCGCGTTGGGCTCCTGCGGCTGACCGCCGAACGGATTTCCTGGCGGCTGCGGAGCGTTCATCCGGTTTCCAACCCCCTTGGCTGGGCCGTGTTCGAGTGAGACAGGGTGATGATCTGGGGCGTCACGCTATCGGACGCACGGGGTTCCACGCTCAGCGACCAGCCAAGAACCCCAGAACGTCCTGCCGGGTCACCACTCCGGCGGGCTTTCCGTCCTCGAGCACGAGGGCGGCGTCGGCGTTCGAGAGCGCGTTCATGGCGATGCCGACCGGCTCACCGGCGCCGAGCGTCGGCAGCGGCGGCGACATGTGCTTGTCCAAACGGTCGGACAGCTGGGCCTTCCCGGTGAACAGCGCGTCGAGCAGGTCGCGCTCGTTGACCGCGCCGGCGACCTCGGCCGCCATGATCGGCGGCTCGGCGTTGACGACCGGCATCTGCGAGACGCCGAACTCGCGCAGGATCGCGACGGCGTCACCCACGGTCTCGTTCGGGTGCGCGTGCACGAGGTCGGGCAGCATGCCGCCCTTGCGGCGCAGCACGTCGCCGACGGTCGCGCCGGTCGAGTCGGGCGGGAGGAAGCCGTAGGACGCCATCCAGCGGTCGTTGAAGACCTTGGACAGGTAGCCGCGGCCGCCGTCCGGGAGGATCACGACCACGACGGCGTCCTCGGGCAGGTCCCTCGCGATGCGCAGCGCGGCGGCGGCCGCCATGCCGCAGGAACCGCCGACGAGCAGGCCCTCCTCGCGGGCGAGGCGGCGGGTGATGTCGAACGAGTCCGCGTCCGAGACCTCGACGATCTGGTCGCAGATGGTCTTGTCGTAGGCCTCCGGCCAGAAGTCCTCGCCGACGCCCTCGACCAGGTACGGGCGGCCGGTGCCGCCGGAGTAGACGGAGCCTTCCGGGTCCGCGCCGATGACCTTCACGGCGCCGTCGGAGATCTCCTTGAGGTACCGGCCGGTGCCGGAGATCGTGCCGCCGGTGCCGACGCCCGCGACGAAGTGCGTGATCTTGCCGGCGGTCTGGCGCCAGATCTCGGGGCCGGTCTGGTGGTAGTGGCTCGCCGGGTTCTCCGGGTTGGAGTACTGGTCGGGCTTCCACGCGCCGGGGATCTCGCGGACGAGCCGGTCCGAGACGTTGTAGTAGGAGTCCGGGTGCTCGGGGGCGACGGCGGTCGGGCACACCACGACCTCGGCTCCGTAGGCCTTCAGGACGTTGCGCTTGTCCTCGCTGACCTTGTCCGGGCACACGAAGACGCACTTGTAGCCCTTGCGCTGGGCGACCAGCGCGAGCCCGACGCCGGTGTTGCCCGAGGTCGGTTCGACGATCGTGCCGCCGGGCCGCAGCTCACCGGACTTCTCGGCCGCCTCGACCATCCGCAGGGCGATGCGGTCCTTCACGCTGCCGCCGGGGTTCAGGTACTCCACCTTCGCCAGCACCGTGGCCTTGATCCCCGTGGTCAGGGAGTTGAGCTTGACCAGCGGCGTGTTGCCGACCAGATCGACGACGTGTTCGACGTACTCCACCGGTATCTACTCCCCTGCTCCCACTCTCCGAGATAGCGGGACGAAGCGTAGCTCTAGTGGCTGCGGAGGTTGATTCGAACGGCGAGGTCGACGATTCCCCGGGGAAGGAGGTGTCGCGGATGATCGGACTGCGGACGCTGCGAGCGGCGGCGATGACGGCGGCGACGCTCGGAGGCCTCTCCGGAGCACTGGTCGGTCTGCTCACTGAGCAGGGACGACGTGCTCGGGCGGCCATCGGGGTGCTGGAGCACCTCTGGCCGGCACCGGACGGCGTGTACCTCGACGACGGCGGTGATCCGCTGCGGCTGGCGGTGCTCGGCGACTCGATGGCGGTGGGTGTCGGTGTGACCCATCCCTCGCAGATGCCGGGCGTGTTGCTGGCCGAAGCGCTGGCCGAGGAGGCGGGCCGGCCGGTGCGCCTGTCGACCTACGCCGTCAGCGGCTCGACCACGCGCGACCTGGTGCCGCAGGTCGACGCGGCCGTGCGGGACGTCCCCCAGGTCGCGTTGATCATCATCGGCGCGAACGACGTGACGTCGCGGATGAGCACCACCGAGTCGGCCCGGCTGCTGGCGGAGCAGGTCGGCAGGCTGCGCGCGGCCGGCTGCGGCGTAGTAGTCGGCACCTGCCCGGACCTCGGGATCGTGCGGCCTATCCCTCAGCCGTTGCGGATGGTCGGGCGCCGGTACAGCCTGCGTCTCGCGGCCGCGCAGACCGCCGCGGTGCGCCGGGCGGGTGGCGTGCCGGTGCCGCTCGGGAACCTGCTGGCGCCGGAGTTCATGGCGCGGCACGTCGACATGTTCAGCTCGGACCGCTTTCACCCCAGCTCGGTCGGCTACGAGGCCGCGGCGGGTGTGCTGCTGGCACCGTTGTGCCAGGTGGCGGGGCTGCGGCCGGACTGGGGCGCCCCTGTCGTGCGGCTGCCGTCCGCGGCCGCGCTGGCGGTGCGGCCGTCCCGCGTGCCCGCGTGGCTGCAGAAGCGGCACGCTTGAGTTTCGGAATTCTCGTCACTCGCGCTGGCCGGGGTGAGCGGGCGTTAACTAGGCTCGTCGGCAACCTTGACTCTCAACGAGGAGTTTCGTGATGCCTGAGGCCGTGATCGTCTCCGCCGCCCGCTCCCCCATCGGCCGCGCGGGCAAGGGCTCGCTGAAGGACGTTCGGCCCGACGACCTGGTGGCGCGGATGATCCGCGCGGCACTGGACAAGGTGCCGCAGCTCGACCCCGCGCAGATCGACGACCTGATGCTCGGCTGCGGCCTGCCCGGCGGCGAGCAGGGCTTCAACATGGCGCGCGTCGTCTCCGTGCTGCTGGGCTACGACAACCTGCCCGGCACCACCGTGACCCGCTACTGCGCCTCTTCGCTCCAGACGACGCGCATGGCCCTGCACGCCATCAAGGCGGGCGAGGGCGACGTGTTCATCAGCGCCGGCGTCGAGACCGTGTCGCGGTTCGCCAAGGGCAGCTCCGACTCGTGGCCGGACACGCACAACCCGCTGTTCGGCGAGGCCGAGGCGCGCACCGCCTCCGTCGCGCAGACCGGCGCCTCGGAGTGGGTGGACCCGCGTTCGCTCGACGTCGTGCCGGACGTCTACATCCCGATGGGCCAGACCGCCGAGAACCTGGCCCTGCTCAAGGGCATCTCGCGCCAGGAGATGGACGAGTTCGGCGTCCGCTCGCAGAACCTCGCCGAGAAGGCCATCGCCGACGGCTTCTGGGCCCGCGAGATCACGCCGGTCACGCTGCCCGACGGCACCGTGGTCTCGTCCGACGACGGCCCGCGCGCCGGCGTCACCTACGAGGCCGTGTCCCAGCTCAAGCCCGTATTCCGCCCCGACGGCCGCATCAACGCCGGCAACTGCTGCCCGCTGAACGACGGCGCCGCGGCCCTCGTGGTCATGTCCGACACCAAGGCCCGCGAGCTCGGCATCACGCCGCTGGCCCGGATCGTGTCGACCGGTGTCTCCGGCCTGTCCCCCGAGATCATGGGCCTCGGCCCGGTCGAGGCCTCGAAGCGCGCACTGGCACTGGCGGGCCTGTCGGTCTCCGACATCGACCTCGTGGAGATCAACGAGGCGTTCGCCGCCCAGGTCATCCCGTCCTACCAGGACCTCGGGATCGACCTCGACCGCCTGAACGTGAACGGCGGCGCGATCGCGGTCGGCCACCCGTTCGGCATGACCGGCGCGCGCATCACCACGACCTTGATCAATTCGCTGCAGTTCCACGACAAGCAGTTCGGTCTCGAGACGATGTGCGTGGGTGGCGGCCAGGGCATGGCGATGGTCATCGAGCGCTTGAGCTGACCTTTCGCTCAAGATCTGCAAATTGACGCTTGCAAGTGGCTCCGTATCACCCGAACGGAGCTACTTGCCTGCCCCCTTTTTGCCGATGAGATGAATCGTCGCGCATTGGCGTCATCAGGCGAGGGGAAGTCCGTCCCTAGCGATGAGTGAGGAGGGGTCGGACATGCCCTACGTGTGGTGGCAAAGCGAATACGACCTGCAATGCCATGCTTTCTCCCTTGATCAAACCGACGGTTCCCGCAGCTTTTACGAGGCGGTCTGCGAACATTCGGTTCCCGACGAACGGGTGTCGCGCGCCCAGGCGGGCGCTCTCTGCATGAACTGCCTGATCAAAGTGGGCACCGAACTGCCGGACGTGCGCTGGCGGGCCTAGACCCGCCTCATGCCGACACTCGCCGGCGCGCTCTCGACGAATCCGTGCCGTTCGTAGAGACGACGACCGGGCGGGTCGGCCAGCAGGTTGACGTACGCGTTCGGCGCGTGCGCTTCGATGCGGTCCAGCAACGCGGTCAGGATCGCGTCACCGATGCCTTTGCGCTGATGATGTGGCAACACCGCCATGTCGATGATGTGGAAGTACCAGCCGCCGTCACTGAGCACGCGGCCCATGCCGACGGTTTCACCTGATTCCACGTGAACGGCAATCGCGCAGGCCCATGCGCCGTTGACGCCGTTCTCGGCTTCTTCCGCGGTCCGTGCGCTCAGTCCCGATTCTTTGCGCAGGCGCAGGTAGTCGTCGACCGACGGCGGTTCCAAGACGATCCGGTACGCGGTGTCCACGCATTCCCCCTGAAGTTGAATTCCCCGAACCCTGCCACAACGCCGAAGGGGCGCCCCGCCGCAGCGGAACGCCCCTCCAGCACACCCGAAGCGTCAGTCCGAGTTGAAGTACGACAGCAGGCGCAGGATCTCGGTGTACAGCCACACCAGGGTGACCGTGAGACCGAACGCGATCTGCCACGCGAACTTGGCCGGCACGCCGGCGCGGATCGCCTGGTCGGCGGCGTCGAAGTCGATCAGGAAGCTGAACGCCGCGAGGCCGATGCAGACGAGGCTGAAGATGATCGCGAGCGTGCCACCGTTGCGCAGGCCGAGGCCGCCGGAGGTGAAGAAGCTCATGATCAGGTTGAAGAGCATGAGGACGCCGACGCCGATGAGCGCGCCGGTGATCCACTTGGTGAACTTCGGCGTGACGCGGATCGCGCCGGTCTTGTAGACCACGAGCATGCCGAAGAACACGCCGAGCGTGCCGATGATGGCCTGCCCGATCATGACGACACCCTGACCCGGGTTGCCGGTCATGCGGTCGACCATGTTGCCGATGATCCCGCTGAACGCGCCGAGGAAGATGCCCTCGACGGCGGCGTAGGCGATCACGAGCGGCGGGCTCGGCATGCGCTTGAACATGATGACGAGCGCGAGCACGAGGCCGATGATCGCGGCCGGGAACAGCAGGAACCACGCCTGCATGAGGTAGGTGACGACGGCGGTCGCGGCCACCACGGCGAGCGTGATGCCCGTCTTGGTGACGACGTCGTCGATCGTCATCGGCCGCTCGCTGGTCAGCGGCGGCGGGGCCTGCTGGTAGCCAGCCTGCTCTGGCTGGCCGAAGCCTGCGTAGCCTCCGTACCCGCCGCCGGTCGGCAGGTTGCGGAAGGCCGGGTTGCTGCTCGAGCGCACCTGATCCTCCTGTGGCGTTGCTTTACGCCGTCACTGGGTTCAACGAGCACGCTTAGTGCCATGTTCCCCATCGGTAAAGGCGACTTTACCCCCGACGACGATCACACGTGCGCAAATACTGCGCCAACTCCAGAGCGTTATACGACTACGGCGTGTCGCGGCGTGTCCTCCTCGAACTGAGTAACCCCCGTCACATTCCGATCACGTTCACACGCAGAGTAGCGGGAGACTTCCCCCTCGTGGCGGCTTGTCCCCGGTGTGGGGGACCGACAAGCTCGCACGCGGGACAATCCGCAGGTCAGAGGGGATCAAGATCCAAAATGGGCTGGAAACGTCTGGCCGCCGTGGCGATGGTCTCGGGGCTCGCGCTCCTGACCGTTCCCGCGACGGCGACAGCTGCCGGTGTCAAGGGCATCGGCCACAACGCGTCAGGGCTCCAGCCCAACGCCACGCCGGGTAGCGAGTGGCACGGGTCATACATCTGGCAGGACAAGCAGGTGTGGTGCGTGCAGTACGCGCTGCCGGCGCCCGACAGCGGTGTCGGCTACCGCGAGGGCGACGAACTGCTGACGAAGGCCGGGAAGAAGCTCGACGCGGGCGTCGCGGCGAACATCTCCTACCTGCTGCTGCGCTACTCCACGACCAAGTCGCCGGAGGAGGCCGCCGCTCTCGCGCACCTGCTCCACAGCTGGACGTCCGTGCCCGACGGCGCGGTGCGGCTCGACACGACCGACCCGAAGTTCCTCGCCTACGACGCACCGTTCTACGCGGCGCGGCTCCCGCAGCCGGTCCTGGACGCCGTCGCGCGCCTGAAGGCCGACGCCGAGACCAACCGCGGCCCGTGGACGCTCAGCGCCACCGCGCCGAAGGAACCGCTCATCATCGGCTCCGAGTCGTCCTGGACGCTCGCGCTGGTCAAGGCCAACGACAAGGGCGTCACGAACGCGCCCATCAACTTCACCCTCACCGACGCCACGCTGGCCGACGGCAAGACCAGCGGTACGGCCACCACGGGCGCGGACGGGCAGCCGGCGACCGTGAAGATCATCGCGACCGGCCCCAAGCCGTCGATCGCGGCCGTCGCGGACTCCCCCGCCGACAAGCCCGTCGTGCACTTCCCGATCCAGACGGACAACATGCAGCGCATGGTCACGACCGGCGGCGAGAAGAAGCTGAACGCCTCCGCGAACGGCCAGGCCAAGACCGCTCCCGGCGCCGTGAAGATCACGAAGATCGACTCCGAGACGAAGAAGGCCATCTCCGGCGTCGCGCTGCGCGTCACCGCCAAGGACCAGACGACGGCGGCGAAGAAGCAGGACGACACGGACCTGGTCGGCACCGACGGCAAGCCGCTGGTGCTCCAGACCGGTCCCGACGGCACGGTCGAGGTCCCGGACCTGCGCACCCCGCAGGAGATCTGCCTCGTCGAGGTGGCCGCCCCCAAGGGGTACGAGGAGTTCTTCGACCCGAAGGCGCCACCGTCCGCCTGCGGCACGCTCGCGGCGGGTCAGACGCTCGCGCTCGAACTGATGAACAAGCCGAACAAGCCGGTCGTGCCGAGCACGATCCCCGCCGGTGCGGACGGCCAGACGCCGGTCGCCACCGCGTCGTTCGACATGCAGCTGCGGCCCGGACTGATGCTGGCGGTGGGTGGCCTGGTGCTGTTCGGTGCGGCGCTGGCAGGCTTCCTGGTGTGGCGCAGGCAGTGAGTCCCAAAGCTTTTCTGACCGGTGCGCTGGTGGCGGGTGTGGCCGCCGCCAGCGTGCTGGTCACCACGTCCGAGACCGAGGTCCTCCCCGGACGCGCGGTCGCGGACGAGATCCCGGTGGTCGGACCGGGGCCGGTCGCGGACAGCCTGAGCACCGGCCGCGGTCCCGACCTCACCGGGCTGGTCGGCGGTGCGAACACGGCCAACGCCAGGCCCGCCGACCCCACTCCGCCGCAGCAGCAACAACAGCCCGCGCCGCCCAAGGCCGGTCCGGGCTCCGTCCGGCTGCCCGCGGGCGGTTCGGCGACGCTGGTGCGCAAGGAGGTCAAGGACGGCGTGCTGCCGGTGCCCGACGGCATCGGCGAGGCGACCTGGTGGGGCACCGAGCTCGCGGGCGCCGAGGGTGCGACGGTGCTGGCCGGGCACGTCGACTGGAAGGGCGCGAAGGGCCCGTTCGCGGAGCTGTGGCAGGCGCAGAACGGCCGCGAGGTCGTGATCGCCGACAGCGCGGGCAAGGAGTTCCGGTTCCGCATCAAGCAGATCGAGACCGTCCGCAAGGAGGAACTCCCGGCACGCGCCGTCGAGTTCTTCGGGCCGCGTGGGCCGCACCGGCTGGTGCTGGTCACCTGCGGCGGCACGTGGGTCGGTGGTCAGCAGGGGTACGAAGCGAACCGAGTGGTCATCGCCGAACCCGTTCAGTGACCAATTGCGTACCTCGCGCAACCCGTTCGGGTAATCAGTCGTCTCCTAAGGTGTGAAACGGTGGGGATGGTTGACCACTGGCCTTGCTCTGGGGCTGGTTCTGGCAGTGGTGATGACGCTGGGGGCGCACGAGGACCCGGCGAACCAGGCGGACTCCGGCCCCCTGCCGATGGCTCCGAGGCTGCCCGCCCCCAAGGACGCGGGACCGACGCCCACGGTGCCGGCCGCCACGCCGGAGCAGATGCAGAAGCAGCCGTGGATGCACAAGCTCGCGCCGGGTGAGAAGCCGCCGCAGTTCGTGCTCTTCTCCTTCGACGGCGCGGTGTCCAAGCAGCACTGGGACAAGGTCCTGCCGATCGCGAAGGCCAAGAACGCCCACGTCACGGGCCTGCTCTCCGGCGTCTACATGCTGGCGGACCCGGACAAGAACCAGTACCAGCCGCCGGCGGGCCTCAAGCGCGGCCTGTCCGACATCGACTTCGGCGGCACCAGGCAGGACGTCGCCTCCCGGATCGGCTACCTGAACCAGGTGATCGCCGACGGCCACGAGATCGGCACGCACTACAACGGCCACTTCTGCTCCAACGGCACCCAGCCGTCGGTCGACAAGTGGGACACCGCGGCCTGGAACGCGGAGCTCGCCCAGTTCAAGCAGATCGTCGACAGGTCTCGCGCCGCCGGGCTCAACCTGCCCGCCGACGCGGTCCGGGGTGGACGGACGCCGTGCCTGGAAGGCAACTGGGACCAGGCTTTCCCCGCGATGGCCGCGAACGGGCTCGTCTACGACACCAGCAAGGTCGCGCTCGGCGTGCAGTGGCCGACCGTCCAGAACGGACTGTACGAGTTCCCGATGCCCGAGGTCCGCGTTCCTGCGCTGGGCAAGCAGGTCGTCATGATGGACTTCAACCTCTGGTACTCGCTCAACCAGGCGAAGGACGAACCCTGGCGCGCGGGCGACTTCGCCCAGATCGTCCTCGACACCTACAAGTCGGTGCACCAGGCCGCGCTGAACGGCAACCGCGCGCCGATCGTCGTCGGCAACCACTTCAACGAGTGGAACGGCAACGCGTTCTCGACGGCGATGGAGCAGTTCATGGAGTACGTGTGCGACAAGCCGGAGACGGTGTGCGCCACCTACACCGAGGTGATCCAGTGGATGCAGCTGCAGGATCCGGCGGTGCTGGACCAGCTCCGCCGGATGCCCGCTGCTCGCAACTGGTCCTAGCCGTCGGTGGAGATGATCCGGTCGTCCGTCGCACCCGGTGAGCCGTTGGCGTCCTGGTTGGACGTGCCCAGCCACAGCGTGCCGTCCGGCGCCGGAGCCACCGCGCGCACCCGGCCGTAGCCGGTGAACAGGGCCTGCGGGGTGCCGAGCGTGGTGCCGTTCACCGGGATCTTCCACACGCGCCTGCCGGTGACCGCGCCGACGTACAGGGCGTTCTTGTAGAAGGCGATGCCGGTCGGACCTGCCTGGCTGGTGGACCACGTCTTGACCGGGTTGGTCATGCCCGCGGTGTTGCAGTTGCCTTCACACGTCGGCCAGCCGTAGTTCTTGCCGGCCTCGATCCGGTTGACCTCGTCGGTCCTGCTGTTGCCGAACTCCGTGGCGTACGCGGTGTTGCCGATCCACGTGATGCCCTGGACGTTGCGGTGGCCGATCGAGTAGACGACGCTGCCGGCGCGGGGGTTGCCGGCGGCGGGCTTGCCCGTCTCGTCGAAGCGCAGGACCTTGCCGCCCAACGAGTTCCAGTTCTGCGCGGTGGCGGTGTTCTGGCCGTCGCCCGTGGTGGCCCACAGGAAGCCGTCCGGACCCCATTCGAGGCCGCCGCCGTTGTGGTAGCGGTTCTTGGGGATCCCGGTGACGATCGGCTGCGGCGTGCCGCCGAGCTGGAGCTTGGCGACGCGGTTGTCGCTGGCCGTCGAGTAGTAGATGAAGACCGAGTTGTCCATAGCGAAGGTCTTCGACACGGCGAGGCCGAGCAGGCCGCCTTCACCGCCGGTCAGCTGGGCTTGTTCCACCGTGTCGAGCTCCGTCACGGTGGTGCCCGTGATCTTCTTGATCTTCCTGGTGTCCCGCTCGGTGAAGATGCCGCTGCCGTCCGGCAGGAACTCGATGTCCCACGGGATGTCCAGGTTCGTGGCGAGTGTCCGTTCGGCCAGGACGGAGGGATCGTCCTGCGCCGAGGCCGGCAGCACGCAGAGGGACGCGGCCATGGCAGTACAGGCTGCCGCTGCTGCGATACGACGAGCACGCATGTGTGCTCTCCTTCGGGTCCGCTCGTGAGGGTCTGCGGCGGCGGCGTTGCAGGGCGTGTTTACGCAATCACAGATCGCAGTGACCCGCAACAGTGGTCGGAGGTTCCGGGATTCCCGACCGCCACAGGGGCGAAACAAGATGATTTCCCTCCGATGATTCCGGGTAACTTCGTGGACGGTATGGACCTCGACGACCCGGAAGACATACCGTGTGGGTCGCCGCCGCGCCCCAACGGAAAGCGCTTGCACGCCCACTCGGGCATGCGGGCCGGACACCCGAGGAGTTGCGCCATGAACGTTGCCGTCACCACCACCGAGACCAAGCTGCCCGAGGTCAAGCGCGAGTGGGTCAAGCCCGACTTCCGCGACTTCGAGACTCCGATGGAGGTCACCGCCTACGCGGCCCGCAGCTGACGTCAGGCATCGCGCCGGGGTTCCTGGCAGGCTGCCGGGAACCCCGGTCCCCGCGCGTTCCCGGAGGAGTTCCCGCCCATGTCTGCCGTCGCTCCCGCGGAGTTCGTCGCCGAGCTCCGCGCCCTGGCACCCCGGTACTGGGACAGCCACCCGTTCCACCTGCGCATGCACGCCGGACAGCTGAGCAAGCACGAGCTGCAGGCGTGGGCCGCGAACCGCTGGTACTACCAGCGCTGCATCGCCCAGAAGGACGCCGCGATCCTCTCCAACTGCCCGTCGCCGGAAATCCGGCGCCAGTGGCGCGAGCGGATCGTCTGGCACGACGGCACTCGGCCGGGCGAGGGCGGCGCGGAGAACTGGATCCGCCTCGCGGAGGCCGTCGGACTGACGCGGGAGGAGGTGCTCGACGAACGGCACGTGCTGCCCGGCACGCGCTTCGCCGTCGACGCCTACGTGAACTTCGCGCGCACCAAGCCGTGGGTCGAGGCCATCGCCTCCGGCCTCACCGAGATGTTCTCGGGTGCGTTGATGCGCAAGCGTTTGGCGGCGTTGCGGGAGCAGTACCCGTGGATCGCCGAGGAGGGCTTCGCCTACTTCACGAACCGCATCCAGGCGGTCGCCGGGGAGGGACAGGCCACTGTGGACATCGTGGTCGAGCACTCCGTGACGCGTGAGCAGCAGCTGGCGGCCGTGGCCGCGCTGTCGTTCAAGTGCGACGTGCTGCGGGCCGTGCTGGACGCCGTCGACTACTACTCGGGCAAGGGCAGGCCGTGACGGCGGCCGTCGCGCTGGACGCCGTGCCTCGGATCCGGCGCGGCGTGAAGTGCACCTACGACCAGATCCGGTCCGCGCACGTGGTGCTGTTCCCCGAGGGCGTGCTGGTGCTGAACGAGACCGCGGCCTCCGTCGTGGCGCTGTGCGACGGCGTCCGGTCCGTCGGCGACATCGCCGTGGTGCTGGCCGACGAGTACGCCGGTGTGGAGCCGGGGGACGTGGCCTCGCTGATCGCCCGCATGGTCGAACGAAGGGTGGTGGACGTCGATGGCTGAGGCGCCTTTCGGCCTGCTGGCCGAGCTGACTCACCGGTGTCCGCTGCAGTGCGGCTACTGCTCGAACCCGCTGGAGCTGGTCCGCCGCGACGCGGAGCTGTCGACCGAGGACTGGCGGCGCGTGTTCGACCAGGCCCGCGCGCTGGGCGCGTTGCAGATCCACCTGTCCGGCGGGGAACCGTTGCTGCGGCCCGATCTGCCCGAGCTCGTGGCCCACGCGAACAGCCTCGGCTGCTACGTCAACCTGGTCACGTCGGGGGTCGGCCTCTCGCGCGACCGGCTGCGTTCGCTGGCCTCCCTGGGTGTCGACCACGTGCAGCTCTCCCTGCAGGACGCGACGCGGGAGGGCAACGACCGGATCGCGGGCATCAAGGCGTTCGACCGCAAGGTGGAGGCCGCGGCCCACGTGCTCGACGAGGGCTTGCCGCTGACCGTGAACACGGTGCTGCACCGGCAGAACCTCGACAACGTCGCCGGCATCATCGCGATGGCGGAGCAGATGGGCGCCGAGCGCCTGGAGCTGGCCAACACGCAGTACTACGGCTGGGCGCTGCGCAACCGCGCGGTGCTGCTGCCTACCCGCGCCCAGCTCGCCGCCGCCGACCCGGTCGTGGCCGCGGCGCAGGAACGACTGCGCGGCCGGATGGAGATCGTCTACGTCATCGCGGACTACCACGAGGCCCATCCGAAACCGTGCATGTACGGGTGGGGTGCGCGGCAGCTGACCGTGGCCCCGAACGGTGACGTGCTCCCCTGTCCCGCCGCGACGGTGATCTCGTCGCTGGAGATCGAGAACGTGCGCGACTCCTCGTTGCACGACATCTGGCACCACTCGCCGTCGTTCAACGCCTTCCGCGGGTTCGAGTGGATGCGGGACCCGTGCCGCTCGTGCCCGCGCAAGGAGATCGACTTCGGCGGGTGCCGCTGCCAGGCGTTCCAGCTGACCGGTGACGCCGCCGCGACCGATCCCGTCTGCTCCCTGTCCCCCGAGCGGTCCACTGTGGACCTGATCCTGGAGACCGAGATGGCACCGTCCGAGGTTCCCGCGATGGCGATGAGGAAGATGCGGTGAAGGCGGTCCTGCTCGGTACGACGGCGGGTGGTGGTTTCCCGCAGTGGAACTGCGCGTGCCCGCTGTGCGTGCGCGCTCGTTCCGGCGCGTTGCCCCCGCGCTCCCAGGACTGCCTGGCGATCAGCGGCAACGGCACCGACTGGTGGCTGGTCAACGCCTCACCGGACATCCGAACGCAGATCACTTCCTGTTCGTTGCTGGACCCCGGCCCTGGAGCGCGCGACACCCCGTTGCGCGGCGCCCTGTTCACCGACGCCGAGCTCGACCACACGCTGGGGCTTCTGACGTTGCGGGGTGGCGCGGGCCTGACGGTGTGGGCGCCGGGCGCGGTCCTGCACGCGCTGAAGGACCAGTTCGACCTGCGCACGGTGATCGACGGCTACGCGCCGGTGGAGTGGCGTCAGGTCGAACAGTCTTTTGAGGTCGGCGGGCTGCAGGTCTCGGCCATCCCGATCAGCGGCAAGCGCCCGAAGTACGTCCGCTCGTCCACTGTGGACGGCCACTGGGTGGTCGCCTACCGGTTCGAGGACACCGTTTCCGGTGGAGTGCTGGTGTACGCGCCGTGTCTGGCGTCGTGGCCCGCCGGCTTCGACGAGGTGGTGGCCGGGGCCGACTGCCTGCTGCTGGACGGCACCTTCTACGCGGCCTCGGAGATGGGGTCGGCGACCGGCAGTGCGTCCGGGCAGGCCGCGATGGGCCACCTGCCGATCACGGCGAGCCTGCCCGAGCTGCGGCGGTTCCCGGGGGTGCGGCGGATCTACACCCACCTCAACAACACCAACCCGGTGCTCGACCCGTCGTCACCGGAGTCCTCGAAGCTGCGCGAGGCCGGAGTCGAGGTGCCGGTGGACGGCACGGTGATCGAGCTGTAGATCGGCCACAATCACCGGATGTCCTACGTGATCGGCGGACGACCGCTGGCGGACCGGCTGGTCGCGGAGATGCCGTCGTTCGTGCGGCAGGTGATCGCGTCGCTGGTGGAGCGCGTGCCCGCGTACGCCCAGCTGCCCGCGGAAGAGCTGTCCGGCGACATCCACCGCGTCACCGAGCACGCCCTGCGCGCCTTCGCGGCCGTGCTGGCCTCGGGCTCGTTGCCCTCGGCCGACGAGCTGCGGTTCCTGCGCGAGTCGGCGGCGCGGCGGGCCGAGGAGGGCGTGCCGATCGACGTGGTGCTCACGGCGTACCACGTGGGCATCCAGGTCGTGTGGGAGGCGCTGGTGCCCGAGGCGCGTCCCGAGGAGGTCTCGGACGTGCTGGCGCTGAACGCGCTGGCGCTGCGGTACCTGCAGCTCGTGACGCCCGTGGTGAGCGCCGGGTACCTCGACGAGCGCCAGACGATGTTCGACGACGAACGTTCCGCGCGGGCCACGTTGCTGACCGGGCTGCTCGCCGGAACCGTCGAGGCGCCCGGACCTTTCGTGGTGCTCGCCCTGGACGTGCCACCGCACCCCGACGAGCTGTTGGACGGAGTGGACGCGGCGGTCGCGTCCCGGCGCAAGCTGCGCCGGCTGCGGACCGAGCTGGAGCGGCACAGCCGGGAGCCGGTGCTGTCGTCGCTCACGCCCGAAGGCGGCCTCGCACTGCTGCCCGGCGAGGACCTGCCGCTGGAACGGATCGTGGCGGACGTGACGCGGGCGTCCGGGGTGCCGTTGACGGTGGCGGCGGTCGCGGCCCCGCCCTCGGGGGTCGCGTCCGCCGCCGTGCTAGCGCGCGAGGTGCTGGTCGTGGCACGCGGGTCGGGACCTGGCCTGTACCGCCTCACCGACGTGCTGCTGGAGTACCAGCTCTCCCGGCCGAGCGCCGCCCTGGAGCCGTTGGCGGCCATCGTCTCGCCGCTGACCGACGAACTGGTGCAGACGCTGGAGGTCTACCTGCGGCGGGGTTCGCGCAGGCCCGCCGCTTCAGAGCTGCACGTGCACCCGAACACCGTGGACTACCGGTTGCGGCGCGTCGCGGAACTGACCGGGCTGGACCCGACGCGCATCGAGCACGTCACGCTCCTGACGGCTGCACTCGCTGCGCGGCGCGCGCGACCGTAGCCCCGAAAGCGGCCATGCCCGCCGCGTTGGGGTGCAGCGGCGCGGCGATCGTCGTCGGGATCAGCCCTTCCAGGTACCGGTCGGCGGGCCTGGCGCAGGTGTCGTGCCCGACGCTGACCGCGGCGAGGTCCACGTAGGTGGCGCCGCGCTTCTCGGCCTCCGCCTTGGCGGTGGCGCTGAGCAGGTTCACCGACCCCTGCAGGTAGTCGGCGTCGCGCGCCCAGATCGGCTGGACCGGGTAGCAGCCACCGGGGCGGATGTAGGTGCCGTAACCGGTGACGAGGATCTTCGCTTGCGGCGCCCGGCGCTTGACCTCGTCGAGGGCCGCGCCGAACTCCGGCGCCCACTGGGCGATGGCCGCGGCCACCTGGTCGCCACCGGACGTGAGCCGCGCCTTGCACGAGAACCCGGCAGGCTCCGGCAGGAGGTTGATGCAGCCGAGCGCCGTCTGCACGAGCCCCACGTCGTTGCCACCGATGGTGATCGACACGAGGTCGGTGGTGGGCTTCAGCGCGTCGTACTGCGGCGCCACGAACCCGAACTGCCGCCCGGCGAAGTCGTCCGTCTTGGCCCCGGAACAGGTGACGTCGGTGAGCCTCGCGTTCAGGAGCTTCGCGGCGACCTGCGGGTAGTTGTTGTTGCTGCTGCGCAGGCACCACAGCGCCGGGTCCTGGTTCGGGATCAGCGGCCCGGCCGCCGCCGAGTCCCCCAGCGCCACGTAGTCGAGCGTGTCCGCCTGCGCGGTGCTTGTTCCGGCGACCAACATCGCCACGACAGCCAACCCGGCCACAATCCGCATCCTGATCCTCCAACGTCGTTGTCAGGTCAGCTCATCGTCGTGGCTCAGGTCACTGGCGCGCGTGGGACGTTGCCCAGAGTCATCCGGTCGTGTTTGTGACCGATCACAATGGCCCTCGTGACACCTCGCGATCTCCTCTCGCTGGCCGTGGACTCCTGCCTGGACGCCGCCAAGCTGCTGCACGACGTCCGGGTCGACGTCGAGTCGAAGGGCGCGTTCGACCAGGTGAGCTCCGCCGACGTGGAGCTGGAGTCGTTCCTGCGCGGCGTCCTGACCGCGGGCGCGCCCGGCTCGGCGGTGGTCGGCGAGGAACTGGGCTCGGCGACGGCCTCCGTGACCTGGTACGTCGACCCGATCGACGGCACCCGCAACTTCGTGCGCGGCATCCCTCTCTCGTGCATCTCGGTCGCCGCGGCCGTGGACGGTGTCCTGGTGGCGGGCTGCGTGCTCGACCCGTTCCGCGACGAACTCTTCACGGCGGCCGCAGGCGTGCCGTTCACGGTCCGGTCCTCCGGCCTGACCATCACTCCGGGCGTGAGCCCACGACCGCTGGTGCTGACCGACATCCCGCTGCCCGGCAGCCCGTACACCGGCGAGATGGACCTGCTCGGCGCGTTGCTGGAGATCGCCGACGTCCGCCGCGTCTACTCGACGGCGCTGTCCTTGGCCTGGGTGGCAGCCGGCCGAGCGGACGCCGCGGCGAACATCGGCGTGTTCCCGTGGGACGTCGCCGCGGGCGCGGTGCTGGTCCGGGAGGCGGGCGGCGAGTTCCGCCAGATCGGCGCGAACGCCTTCGCCGCGGGCCGGGGTGAGATCGTTCCGTGGTTGGCCGGACGAATGGAAGGCATCCTCTCGTGATCGACCTCAGCGGCAAGGTCGTGCTGGTGACCGGCACCGACGGCCCCATCGGCTCCGGCATCGCCGAGCGGTTCCTGGACGCCGGCGCCTCGGTCGTCCGCCACCGGGGCCGCGAGGACGGCGACCTCCGCACCGCGGCCCAGCGCGTGGTCGACGACGCCTTCACCCGGCACGGCAGGCTCGACGCGGTCGTCAACAACGCCGGCATCCAGCCCGTGGAACCGTTGCCGGACATGACGGCCGCGCAATGGCAGTCCGTGATGGACACCAACCTGATGGCCCCGTTCGCCGTCACCCAGGCCGCCGTCCGCCACCTGCCGCCCGGCGGCTCGGTCACGCACATCGCGTCGATCGAGGGCCGTCACCCCGCACCCGGTCACGCCCACTACGCCGCCTCGAAGGCGGGCCTGATCATGCACGCGCGTGCGGCGGCGTTGGAGTACGGTCCGCGCGGTGTCCGCGTCAACACGGTCTCGCCCGGGTTGATCGCGCGGCAGGGCATCGAGGAGCAGTGGCCGGAGGGCGTCGCGCGGTGGCGGGCCGCGGCGCCGTTGGGGCGGCTGGGGACGCCTTCGGACGTCGGGGACGCCTGCGTGTTCCTGGCTTCGGACATGGCGCGGTGGATCACCGGGCACGACCTCGTGGTGGACGGTGGCGTGACGGCTCGCCCGACCTGGTAGCAGGCCACGCCGGTGACGAACACCACATCGGCTGACGGGCGTGCCGAGTCGCTGGCAGATCGCGAGGTCAGGCCTGACGAGAAGCGCTTGACCTGCAGCGACGAGAGTCGTTCAAGATCACTCTGATCGGCGTCGCCAGGCGTGATGACCATGATCGACTTCTGGTTACTCTCCGGCTGCCCTCCGCACATCGTTCGGAGGTAGCGACCTCGGCCGAACGGGTAGGCCGAGTGGGACCGAAGAGCGGCAAAACACCTGCTCAAGCACCACGGGCTGAGGTGATTTCAGGTGGTGCCCCCGACACGGTACGCACTAGTCCCTCCCCTACACGCACGTGCCGTGAACTGCAGATATCCGCCACCGTTCCGATCACACATCGCCGTCGGCGCCGCGGCAGTGACGCCCGATGAAGCGCCGGCCCGGCGCTCTGGCTTCAATACGCCTACGCATCACTGGTTACCCAGAGAGTGATGTGCACATCGCGCCGTCGCTACAGGAAAATTCGCAGTTTCTTCACGCCAAGCGAAATAGCAGCTCTTACTCCAGAAGAAGCCCGCTGCATTCAACAATTGGCGTGATCTTGTCAGAAAGCAAATGCACAAATCTGTCCCACTCGCGAGGATCTTGACTCGGCTCTTCCACGAGAGGTAGCGAAGGACTGAGAGTACTCACATCACGCCGCTCCCCGATGGGTACGGATAGCCAAGCACTGGCATCACCCCAACCCTGCCCATCGAGGTACGTGGACCCTTCAGCAGCCAGATTCCAGGCTAGCGGCGGAAAGTAGACGGCAGCATCAGACAGTAAGTACTCGATGACACCACTCCGCGTCTCGATGACCTTCATCGAGTGCATTGCTCCTGTGAGGCGGCCAACCGTACCCCGAGCCAGAGCAAACCTAAGACGGAGCTCCTGCGGAAGAACAAGGTCTCCAAAACCCTCCAGCAAACCTTCCGCAAGATCCGGGAACCGATCGCGAAGAATATGATTAACGCCAAATAGACCCATCAGGATCGACCGGGCCACCTCACCTGGACTGCACATAACAGCAGGAAGAAACATCCGATCACTAGGCACCAAAACGAAACCAGAAGCCCAGCATCGCTTAAGACCGTGGGCCAATTCGGCGTACGCTGGGTCCCATTTTCCCGCAGCGGTATTACAGGTCTGACAGAGTCCAAAAACATACATACCGCCAGCAGACTTCCGACCCACCACCTGTGTCCGTAGCCCGTCTGCGGTCTTCACTCGAAGGTAATGCCGCTGAACGCCATGATCATTCCCTGCCGCCTGAGGTGGCACGTGGGTTCGACTTAGCTTCCCCTCAGCCCCGCACAGGCCGCAGGGTCCATCGTCTCCCTTTCGACGCAGCAGGCCGACGTCAGTGGGCACGTCCTTCTCCGCACGGTTGGCACGGTTTCGTGCCCCTTTACTCATAAGATGAGATTTTACCCCGATGACAACGATTCGCTAGTGATCCGACCGGGGGCTTGTCAAAATTCACTCGCTCCCGAGCCGCGTCAAGTCTAGGCTCCAGCCGACGTCCCCACGTGGAGGCGGAAGATCCTGGCGCGAAGGCGGTGTCCGAGGTGGCAGTAGTAGTCGAGCCGACCGTGACCGCAGAGAAACTGACGGCCTTGCTGGCTGAACAGTGCGAGCAGTTCTGCCTTGACTACAAGTCGACGCTCAACCTCGGCAAGGGGCATGTCGAGGATCTTGTCGAACTAGCCAAGGACGTCGCCGCGATGCAGTCGAACCCAGACGGCGGCTACATCGTGGTAGGCGCGGACGACCGAGGCAATATCATGCCCGGACCCTCCGGCGGGTTGACCGCAGAGCTAGCGAAGCACCTTGATGAAGCGACACTGCGACCAAAGCTGGAAAAATATCTCAGCGCGCCTGTGATCCATTCCGCCTGCCACGAGATCGGGCAGCACCTAGTGGGGCTCATTTACGTCGCGCCAGACCCGTACGGATGGTCTGTCATCCACACCACTGGGGTGTATCTGGATTCCAAGGGACGATCGAAGACGGTGTTCCGAAGTGGTGACGTACTGGTCCGGCATGGAACGAGTAGCGAGCGATGGAACGACAACGACCGCGACCGGCTCGTCAGGCAGATCGTCGCACGCAGCAAGGAGGCATGGCGTAAGGAAATCACCGAGGAATTTGCAGCCCACCTGGCGACGATGAGCACCGTCGGCCAACTCGCGAATGCCCCTACCTCGGCGATCGATTGGAAGCTCGATGCCGACACCTACGAACAGGTTCTCACCGAACTGCTTCGCCGAGAAGACGACATTCCCTTGCGTCACTTGCTGATCCGCACCCTTCAGGACGCTGCCGTTCTGCTCGCTTCCGATCAGGACGAGCTACGAAGATTGCTCGACCGGCTCACCACGTTTGCCGCACTCAGCATCGAGTACGAACGTGAAGCCTGGCTGGGCCGCGTTGTCGAGGTGCTGGTACGCATCTACGAACTCGGCTTCGATGAGTACGGACATGGTCGTGACAGCGACCCAATAGTGGTTCGGCTATGGCTCGACGTCACCACAAGGGTGTATGCGCTTGGCGCACTCGCGGTCCGTCGCCAGGCTTGGTTCACAGTCCGATACCTTGCAGTTCAGGAGCCACCCGGAGAAGCCAGAAGGCACTGGGGAACATGGCTGCGCCACGCTACCGTCATGGCGTTTCGGGCTCGAGTCTTCGAGACCGAGGAAAAGGCTGGCCTTCTCGCCCGCGCTCACAACGTGATCCGCGAGATGGGCGCCTTGCGCCCAGACGTTACCTCGGAGTCGCCGGCGGTTCTGAACAGCTTGTGCCAGTTCGATGTCTACGCGGCGTTGGCAGTCATCGGCGTCCGCGGCAAGGTCAGCCACGGCAACTTTTACACCCACTTTGCCCGGTACTACTCACCGCGCAGCACTCCAGCGTTCGAGACGATAGTGACCGATGCCAAGGTCCGAGCTGCGCTGTTCGACGGCGATGATCAACTACTTGCCGACGCGATCCGAGAGGTCGTCCGCATGGCGAGCAAGGAGTCCTTCTACTTCGACGGCTGGGACGGTCTGCAGTCTCCCGCGGTCGAGAGGTTCGTCCAAGTGCACGCCAGCTCGCGCTAGCTGGGGATGCGTCACATACTGCCGCCACACGGCGCATCGCAACGATCGATCGAATGAAGACCCTCTTTGATCATCGCTGCAGCCATCTGCCAACACGTCTCCGTTCGGCTTCTTCTGTAGCTTTCCCGTCCGGCCCTAGACATACTTACCCCTCCCCTACTGGCGAGACACAGCGAACCAGACGACTCGGGTGAGGAATCGATGGATCCAATCCAATCGTCAACATTGGACATGCTCCACTTCGAACAAGCAGCTACTGCGGAAGCAGAGGCCTGGCGGAATCTGCTACCTCCGGAACCTTGGCTAGAAACCGTCAAGAAGCACCCCGAGATTTTCGGAGAGTACGCTCGATTCCGACTTGAAACAGGTATAACTAATGCACCTTCCGTAGTATCGCGCGCTCGTAAACCCCACCAGCAGACTCGCCCCGTGCCTATACTTGGAATTCCGGAAAGGATTACTTATCGAGCCCTATGTCACGAGATTCTCGATGGCATATCTCCTTCCGATCGATCGCAGGAGGCCTATAAGTCTTTTATCTCAGGGCCGCTAAGGTCAGCATTCGATGGAAAACGTACTATGCAGCTCGAAAGTGCGCGAATTCAATACGTCATAGAGTCGGACATCGCCGCATTCTACGAGTACGTCGACCACTCGCGTTTATTAAGCGAAGTGCAGCTTCGCACGTTCAAGGTTGACCTACCACGACTTCTAATAGGGCTGCTGGAAGAAATACAAGGACGCCCATTTGGATTGCCACAGTTGCTCGATCCTTCCGATGAACTATCAGAAATCTACGCTCGCATCATCGAGCGCGAACTGCGCCGACGCGGGATTGAAGTATGGCGTTACAACGATGACTTTCGAATCGCCGCAGCTACCTACGAGGAAGCCCAAGCGCACGTAGAGGCCCTAGCACATGAAGCTAGCGCAGTCGGGCTTATCTTGAATGAGCGAAAGACTCGAATCACTAAGTTCAGCACCTACTTCTGGAAAAACTGGATAGAGTCTCCAAGCGAGGGCGACATCGAGTTCAAGCCGGAGTTGGTCAAGATTTCGAATGATTACGGCGATTTGGAGGACGACGAACTCACAGCGGTTGGCCACAAGACTTTCGAGAAGCTCGATTTAGAACCTGGCGAGCGCGGATACTTGGACCTTTCCAATCTCACGCCAGACGAGAATCACGAGCTCAGCCGCGCAATCGGAATCCTTACCAAGCAATCTGACTCGTTCGGGCTTGCTCACATCGCAAGGCTATTCGAGTACGCGCCTTTCTTAAGCCATCGACTAGGCATGTATATGATAGCGCTTCACGAAGCCGGAACAGACATAGGCCCAACCTGGGACAAACTGATTACTCGAACAGACTTTTTCAATGCATGGCAGCGACTCTGGCTGGTGCATGTTGCGCGTGTGTGCAAGCTTCTTAGCGCGCGAGTACGTCGCGGATGGGTTAAACGTCAACGAACAGACGTCGATCCACTACTTAAGGCTGAAGCAACACTCACTCTTGCCCCCTACAAGTTAGTGAATTTCGACGAGATCGATCGCGCGATTAGGACCGAACCTGAAGCACTAATCGCCTGGTACGCCTTGGCGGCAAAGTCCATCCCTAACGTCAATCAGCAGAGGATCGCAGCCCTAAAGGAAGGAAATAAGCTGGTCGAACTGTTACTATATCGCACACCAAAGAAGTAGGCCTAATGAATACCATTGATCCAAAATGGTCCATAACGGACGACGCGCTCTCCCTTATTCTTCACGCCCAGAGTGGCCTCATCAAAGCCGGATATGCGGCAAACCAGGATGCAATCCTGATGCAGGTCGGCAAACTTGGAGGTGAGATGGCGAGCGCACTTGTGCGTCGCGAGACCGCAGTTCTTCGTCTCATATCGACAGTTGAGGCCTACGCAAACGCTGCTTCCGAATTCTTCTTTTTCTCACAGGGACTTCCTGCACCGAAAATGCCTTTCACCTGGCCGGCGCGAATTAGACACTACGCAAATGAACACTCTATCGACCTTGAAGCGTGCGACAGCTGGAAGCAAGTTAAGGCAGGCATCGATCTACGCAATTGCCTTGCCCACGGCCTAGGCAACCTCACCGATCTGCTGACGGCAGACCAAGCGCTTGGAAGTCAAATGAAGCATATCGACGTCAACATCGGAGGCAACAGGATGCATACAACGAACGCAACCGTCCCAAAACTCAGCCAGGGCTGTCGCCAGTTTGTTCTTTGGCTAGAAGAGCAGCTTGTCAGCCAGATCTAGCGAATGACTAAACTCTCGCGCTTTTTGCATTTAGCGAGATAGTCGTCGTCTGCCGGAAGGCAGGAAGACACGCCAAACGGGTTACTCCGCGCCACTTCGCACGCGAATTCTTGCCTTTCTTGAAATAGCGGCTGCGAGAAAATTGTCGAACAGCGCCCTGGGCACCAATCGCTCACTCCGCAGAAACTAACGACTCTCACAGCTAGCGACGTCGAGCAGAGACGTCACACGTCTACTTGCGCAGCAACTAGCGTTGCGCGCCAACTCAAGGTTTGAATCCATCGGATTTGGCGTGCGCAAGGAAGCAAGTCCACACATGCGCCGTGATGGTAACGGATATGCCCGCAGGATCTTTGCTATCCCGCACTGCGGTCTCAGCTTCGCCGACGGCGAGCTCAACGCAGTTGTTGTCGGGTGCGGTGTAGCTGGACTTGCGCCACGTCTTCTCAGGGTTCGTCATGTCGCTGGAGTCTCTCCTTGAAGAGTTCAGCCTGGTCGCGGATGATCTTGAGCGACTCTTCGGGCGTGAAGGCCAGCTTCTCCGCGATCTCGTTGAACGACTTGCGGAACTTGTCTACGTCAACGTCATTCTCCACCCACCGACCACCTCCCCTGGTCTCCAGGTAGACGACGTCAGGGAAGTCCTCGTCGTCGAAGCTCAGGATGGTCACGCCGTCGATGGCGTAGGCGCCGGCGGCCTCGCCGATCACCTGGATCGTCACGTTCAGGAGAGCCGCGGACGCCTGCAAGTGGAGCATCTGCGCGTACATGGCGGCCGGGCCGCCAACTGCGCGGCGGAGAGCTGCGATATCGATCAGGAAGTGCGCTTGCAGCGGAGCGTCGCCGTGCAGCCGCATCTGGCGGCTTTGCCGGGCGGCGACGGTGCGGTTAGCGGGAACCTTCGGGTTGACGAAGAGGTGCGCCGCCTCGCGGAGAGCGAGCGTGTACTCCGGGACCTGCAGCATGCCTGGGATCCAGACCGCTTCCACCTGCTTCAGTTTTGAGGCGTCAGCTTCGGCACGGGCGTATGAGCGCGCCGCCTGGTTGTACGCGGCTGGGTGTTGGACGCGCGTGCTGTCCTGCTTAGCGTCTTCCCAGTACTCGGTTGCCTTGCGCCGGCGGTCTTCGTCCGCTTCTACGAGGTCGAGGGACAGGCCGAGGTCGGCCCAGCCGAGGAGGTTCGTGCCGTTCAGACACTTCGAGAGGTGCGCCTCGGTCTTGCGGAGTTCGCTCGCCAGGTAGCTGAGGTCCTTGCCCGCGTCCTTGCGCAGCTGATCGAGCAGGCGGCCCAGCTTGGACTTCCTGTACGTCTTGTCGCTCGGCACCCGGTTGCCTCCTCGCGCTGCGGAACTCGTGATCACCCTAGTCACGCGCAGGTCAGGGCAGGTTCACACGTTCCGGTTATCGCATCAGGGGTTAATTAACCCCTAATATAGTCGCTGTCGGCGGGATCCTTGGCCCCTTGTGGGAGCTGGTCTGGACGGGCGTGTCTGGGCTGGTAGCGCGCCACGCCCAATGGTTCCGTCGGCCCCAGGTCGGTCTGACGGAGGGTTCTGGCGATGGAGCGTGTTGAGGATGTTGTTCCTGTCGTTGTGAACCTGACGTGGGCGCAGACCGCGGTGCTTTCGCGCGCTGCCGTGGTGGTCACTTCTGCCTTGGATTGCAGGGAGGCCAATGCTGCGGAGCAAGGGCTTCTGGTGTTCCGCCAAGCGGTTGCGCGTGCTTTCGCCAGCGACAGGACGTCGGAACCGGCCGAGCAGCCTCGGCCTTCCTGTCTCCGAGCCAGCTAGCCGAAGGGCGTGCTGCCATGGGCAACCTGATCTTGTTTACCGAGCTGCGTCAGCGGCTTGTCGAGCATTTGGATCTAGTGTCGCGGATCGCTGCTGACGGTGATGGTGCGTCCGCGTTGTCCATGGCACGGCACGAAATTCCGCGGTTGGTGGCCGCGTTGCGTGTGTTCGTCGACGAGCACCAGCCGGACGAGAACGGCTGGTGCAGGAAGTGTCGCGGCGGACCCGCTTGGCGGAGAGTGCCGGCGCCTTGCCGGATGTTGCTCGACGTTCATCTTGCCGCCCAGGCAGCGACTGCGACGACGCACGAGCGCACGCATTGGCAGCCGAAGAGGCATCGGGCGCGAAGCCCACGGATCAAGAACAGGCTGATGGGACATGGCGCTACAACTGGTCAACGGGAGAGCAAGTCTGGAGGTCCGCGCCTTGAGCCGGACTGTGCTGGGCTGGCGTACGAGGCGCGACTGGTCGCTCTTGGAGTTGGGTGCTCGGGTTGGCTTCTCCACCGCGAAGTTGTCGCACCTCTGTCGAGCCGCCCAACGCATGTCTCCTAGTGAAGTCGTCCTGGTCGGAGCTGCGTGCGGTGCATTCGATGACGAAGTTGAACTGTGCATGCGGGTTGCGCAGCGAGCCGTTGATCCCCAGATGTGGGATCGGATCAACGGCGACGCTTGGGCTCGGCTGACATGGACACCGTGGGACGTTCTGGCCGAGGCGAGTGAACTGGTGATTGTGGCGGCGGAAACGCTGCCTGAGCTTGTGCGGACCAGCGGCTACCACGCCGCCCTTGTGGAGTCCGGTGCAGCGGCGAATGACATCGATCTTGCGAACCAGCAAGAGGCTCTCAGCCGCTTGAGAGTGGGCACCAAGCAGGCCGAGAAGCTGCGGCGGCTGAACGTTCGACTGATCGTGACAGAGCAGGTGCTCAACGGCGGCGTTGGCGATTCGAGAGTGATAGCGGACCAGATGGAGCACCTGGAGGAGCTGGGCGGACTGCCTGGCTTTGAGCTTCGCCTCGTGGATGGCGATGTCGGCCCCTACTTCGGCATGGGCGTGTTCTTCACCTTGATGCGGTTCGTGGAGAAGCGGTTTGACGACGTCGTTCTCCTGCACACGCTGCACGGTGGCAGCACCTGGCTTGAGTCCGCTGCCGAGCGCGCTCCCTACGAACGAGTCCTTGTCGCGCTCCGCGATGTCGTGCGCACCGAGGAGCTGTCCTTGCTCTGGTTGAACGAGGCCTCGCTGCGGCTTCGGGATCCGGCACGGCGCTTGCAGCTGGTTACCGATCAGGCGAGGAGCTAGGTATGCCGAAGAGGATCTCCACCGCGCGTGGCCGTGAGCTGGGTGCTGGCATACGGGCGGCCATCGCAGGAGCTGGCATGACCTCGCGAGGGGCCGCTGAGGTCATGGACTGGGACGAGGCCAAGGTCTCGGACGTGGTGAACGGCAAGGGTGGCGCCAACCTCGTTGAGATCGCTGCGCTACTCGGTGCCTGCCGGGTCCAGTCGGATGAGCGCGCTCATCTTCTGGCCCTGCACAGTGAGACGGCTGTTGTCGGCTGGTGGCAGCAGCACGGAGTGTGTTCGCCTATCGAGCTTCGTACTGTCGTTGAGAACCTGGCGGTGGCGGAGACGCTCACCTGCTGGCACACGCACGCGGTGCCGTTGTTCCTGCAGACGGCCGACTACATGCGCGAGGCATTGCGCGCATCGGCCACGTCGCCGGCGGATGAGCTGGAAGACCGAGTTCAGGCGGGCCTTGCGATGCAGCGACTGCCTCGACGAGGCGCCACATGCACGTACTTCATTCACGAGTTGGCGCTGCAACTTCAGGTTGGCGGTGCGGAGGTGCAGGCTGGGCAGCTGCTGCATCTCATGTTCATGGCGAACCGCCCGAACGTCGAGATCCGGATCCTGCCGGTCGCCCGAGGTGCGCACGCAGGGCTGGCGGGGCCGTTCACCCTGCTGACGTTTCCGAAGTACGAACCGCTGGTTTGGGTTGGCGCCGAGAACTCCACTCTGCTTGCCGAGTCGAGAGATGCGGTCGCGGGTTACGAAGCTGTCGTTCGCGCGCTGGATGCGGAGAGCCTCGACGAGGCCGAGTCCAAGGAGCTGCTTCTCCGCCTGCATGACGTGACGAAGCCATAACGATCGACGACCGCGTGTCCTATTAGGCCCAGAAATCCGGAGTTCAGGGGTGCTTGAGCGACCACCGCTTGAGCAGCTCCGAAGGGAGAGGCCGATGGACAGCAGCGCGGGTTGGCCAGCGCCTGGTCCGGCACATGGGGAGGCGGATGTCCGGCGTTCTGAATCCGCTGGTCCAACCGCCGAGACGCGAAGTCACATCACCGCACGTCAGCAGTGGTATCGAGGAGAGCAGCCCAAAAGCCGACTGAGGAGTGACAGCAAAGGAACTCCCCACATTCGTGGACGGCGAGGCGGCCGAGTCGGCGAGCCGGATGCGGCCCTGTGGTTCCGGCTCGTCGAGCGGGATCGACGGATACTCGCCCTCCTGCACGAGCACAAGGTGCTCACCACCAACCAGATCGCGGCTATCGAGTTCTCGTCGATACGACGTGCTCAGGATCGTCTGCGACAGCTGCGTGAGCTGGGCGTGGTGTTCGCGTTCCGCGACTCGTACAGCACCGGCGGCACGAGTCAGACGCGGTATGCACTCGGTTACCGCGGTGCGCGGGTGGTCGCTGCACAGCGCGGGGAGAAGCCGCCGGTGGCCAGTGCGTACGCGGACCGGCTGGAGCGACTGGGATTGTGGCCGAAGCTGTCGCATCAGCTCGGCGTCAACGACTTCTTCTGTGGGCTGGCGGCGTATGCCCGTACTCGCCCGGATGCCGCCCTCACCCAATGGTGGCCGGAGAAGGCGTGCACCGAGTTTTTCTGGCACGGGGACATCAAGCTCAGGCCCGATGCTTACGGCTGTTGGGACGAGCAGGGACGCCGGGTGCGGTTCTTCCTGGAACACGACACCGGTACCGAACCGCTGTCCAAGGTGGTGAGCAAGCTCGGTGACTACAGCCGTTTCGGCACCGACGTGTTCGGCGTTCTGCTGTTCTCGGTTCACTCATCGCTGCGAGAACGGAACCTTCGCTCGGCGATGCGACAACAGCTCGGCTATGAGAAGCCCGGTTTCGTCATCGCGACCGCGTCTCGTGATCACGGCCATCCTGATGGGCCTGCTGGGCCGATCTGGGCAGTGTGGTCCTTCCAAGACCAGGTTCAGGAACGGCGGCGGCTGGCGGAGCTGCCGCAACGCGGCCCGCGCATCGCACAGCACGTATCCCCCCGCTGGGCTCCCGTTCAGCGAAGCGGCATGGGATCCCCACGACACCACCATGACCGGACAGGTCACGGGAGACGAGAGGCGATGGGAATGAACATTGTTCCACTGCCTCAGAAACCACCCGTTGGTGACACAAAACCCTTGCGTGACAACGGTTCTGAACACAATGAGTGGCACTACAATCGGATAGGAAACCGCACGAAGAGCTGGGATTTCTCCGGCCACGTGCGTTATGTCAGCGGCGCCGAAGGCGATCGTCTGCGCGGCGAACTGGCCGCCGTGATCAGAGACCTCCTCGACTGGGCTGCCACCCAGCACGCCGAACAGGTCGATGATCAGGAGGCTGCCTGATGAGCCAACCGCGAACGCACACCGTGCCGTCTGGACCATCCGGTCTGTCGGACTACGCGGTCTCTCCACTCGGCATGCCGGTTGCATTGCTGCGCAACGAAGTTCGCGTGGCGTTTCTGGGGCGCACGTCCACCGATGACCAGCAGGATCCGCGGCAGTCCATGCTGCGGCAGCTCGGCAACTGCAAGGCGTCCATCCCAGAGTCGTGGGTGATCGTGGCGCATTTCTACGACGTCGAATCCGGCCGCATGGAGTTGGACCAACGTGGGCGCGGCGAGAACTACGAGCGCTACGACATCCCGATCGCTCGCGATGGCGGTGTCACCGACCTGCTCGACGAGTCGGCGCACAAGGGTCGCAGGTTCGATGTCGTGATCTGCGAGAGCGTCTCGCGCGTGGCTCGGCGCACGTACGAAGGACTCTCAATCGAACGGGAGTTGGAACGGGTCGAAGTCCCACTGTTCGCCTCCAACGAGCCGATCACGCTGACCGGCAGCAGGGCGCAACGGATCCTGCAGCGGCGGATCAACCAGTCGGTGGCCGAGTACGAGGTGCTCAACACGCTGGAGCAGTCGTGGGGCGGGTTGTGCACGCATGTCCGCGAGGGTTGGAACATCGGCAAACCGCCGTACGGCTACAAGGCCAAGACGTACCGGCATCTCAACCCCACAAAGGCTGCCAAGGGGCAGACCAAGACGCGGCTGGAACCGGACGGCATCAAGGCCGAGACCGTCACTCAGATCGCGATGTGGCGCTACCACCAGGGGCTTGGCTACGGCACGATCGCCGACCTGCTCAACGCCGACCTGACCAAGTACCCGCCGCCTCAGCCACCCAGCAAGGCGCGTGCCCGAGGCGCTTGGAGCAAGTCCAGCGTCTGCGACCTCTTGAGGAACCCGAAGTACACCGGCTTCCAGGTGTTCAACCGGCGCGCTACGCGGTCGAAGCGCGGGAAGGTCAACTCGCCCGTCCTCTGGGTGTGGTCGCCTGAGCCGGTCCACGAGCCACTGATTCCGAAGTGGATGTTCGACGAGATGGCCGCGACGAGGAAGGCCCGACAAGGCTCGCGCGACGACGACGCGAGCGTGCACTCCACCGCCACACGTACATACCTGCTGCGCGGCATGGTGTTCGACGCGTGCGGCCGGCGGATGTACGGCAGCTTCCGCAACCAGCGCGTCTACTACATGTGCTCGGCGCGCAGTAACAACCGCGGGCGGCCTGACAGGTACTCCGACCATGCCGAGGTGGTCTACGTCCGCGAGGACGCGATCATGGACGGCGTTACGGCCTTCTTCACGGATCGTGTGTTCGGTCCGGAGCGTCGTGCGCTGCTCGAAGCCGATCTAGCGGCCGTCGACGATCGCGAGACCCAGCAGCGGCGCGCTGAAGCCGAGCGGGTTGAACGAGCTCTTGCCGACATCGAACGGCGGCAGGCGGCGATCCTCCGTCAGGCGCAGGACGGCGACGACGCGTTCAGCCGTGGACTGCGGCAGACCTACAACGAACTGGACGAGCAGCGGCGGTCGCTCGTGACGAAGGACACAGTGATTGGTACACCAGTGCCAATCGGCCCGAAAACCGAGGACATCGCACTGCTCGATGCGCTTCCGCGCCTGGTCATGAACCTGAGCAAGGCTCCTGACCTGCTGCTACGACGCCTGTTCAAGGTCACCCAACTCGGCGTCCGCCTGAACGATGATCATGATCAACTTCTGATTACTCTCCGGCTCCCCTCCGCGCATCTTTCGGAGGTAGCGGATACCGCCGAACGGATCGCCGAAGCGGTGGCCGCGAAGGGTGACACGCCTGATCAGGCACCTGATCCTTATGCGGATCTAGTTGGTGCCCCCGACGGGATTCGAACCCGTACTGTGATCCTTTTAAGGGACCTGCCTCTACCGATTGGGCTACGGGGGCGCGGTGAGCCTAGGCGTTGATCGTCGGCTTGTGTGAGCGGATGGTCGTTTCTCGCCCGAGCGGCCCAGTGAATTGGACTAGAGCGAGCATCCGGCTAAGCGTCGAACGGACCCGAACATCAGCGTGCCCTTCCGGCGCCGAGCAGTTCCTTGAAGCGCAGCGCGACCCAGTCGTGCACGGCCGTGGAGACGCTGTTGTCGCCTGCCCTGTGCTCGAACCAGCGCCAGTCGCAGTTGACGTTGATCTCCAGGAACACGTGGTCACCACCGCCGGTCACGAGCAGGTCGAACGCCGCCACCTGGACGCGCCAGTGCCGGGCCAGCGCCAGGAGTTTGTCCGAGAGGGACGCGGGGACCGTGGTGGGCGTGACGCGGACCGCGTCGGGATCCACCCAGAGTTGGGCCGGGTCCAGCTTGTCGACCTGGTAGGCCAGGCACTGCTCGCCCACGACGAACACTCGGAGCTCGGTCTCGGACGGCACGTACTCCTGGACGATCACCGGTGCCGGTTCGGGGGCGTCGGAGGCGCGGGAGGTTTCCAGCGGGCGCGGGAACAGGCCGTGTTGCACGCCTGGGCGTGGTTCCAGGAGGTGCCTGCCCGCCGTTTTGACGATGCAGGCGCCGCCGCCTGGGCGCGTGCGGCCTGGACGGGTTGTCACGGCCGTGCGCGGTACGCGCAAGCCGAACGCGGACGCGTCGGAAAGCTGCGTCAGGCGGTCCAGGTGCGTCGAGAAGCGCGACGGGTTCACATGAGCCCAGTCGGAGCGTGAGGACAGCCAGTTGGCCACTGAGGCCCATTGGTCGACCGCGTAGGCGCCGGCGAGGGTTCCTGGTTCCACGGGGACCGCGGAGAGCTCGAAGTGGCGGCGCCACACCAGCAGGGGGCGCAGGAGCCAGCGGTCCAGCTCGATCAACGGCTGGTCGGTGTAGACCGAGAGCGGGATGTCCACGCAGCGGTCGGCGTCGATCCTCGCCATCCGGATGCCGCGTTCGGCCAGGGCGATGGAGAGCTCGTTCATCTCCATGTCGGCGGCGCGGGCCAGCACGAGCACGCAGGGTTCGGGATTGCCGTCGCCCTCGTCGACCATGCCGAGGCGGTGGACCTGTTCCTGGAAGTCCAGGCACTTGGGCGGTGAGCGGAAGAGGTATTCCTGACCCTGGAGCAGAAGGGGTCTGGCAGCCTCGGACGGGGCACCTGGCACCCGCCCGTCAGCCGACCTGCTCAATCGTCCTTCTTGCTGCGGAAAACTTGCCCCGCCTGCGCGTACTCTGCGGCGTACTGCGCCAACGCGGGGTCCTCGATCTCGCCGCGACGAAGCTGTGCGGCCAGCTCCTCGAGAGACATCGGGATCACCTCTTTCCCCACATGGCGAATCACGCATTCAGGTGATGCACCAGCCGTAGTCTCCGAAACACGTAACGCAATGTCAAGGCGACCCTCGGAGCTTACTCCGATTGGGCGCTCAAGTTCCGCCCTGAGGTCAGACGAGTGCCCCGAACGAGAAGATCGTCCGGGGCACGACGTCACTTACAGACAGTGAAGGTCAGCTTTGCACTGCGCGGTCGAAGTCCGACTTCGGGTCGTTGATCTGGCCCAGGGCCACGATCTCGCGGCCGTAGAACAGCGCCTGCGTCCAGTCCATCAGCACGCGGAGCTTGCGGTTCACGGTCGGCATGAACGCCACGTGGTAGCTGCGGTGCATGAACCACGCGGGCAGGCCCTTGAAGCGCAGGCCGAACACGTCGGCGACGCCCTTGTAGAGGCCGAGGCCCGCGACCGAGCCGAGGTACTTGTGGAAGTAGTCCTTCGGCTGCTGGCCGCGCAGCGACGCGACGATGTTCTTCGACAGCAGCTTCGACTGACGGATGGCGTGCTGCGCGTTCGGCACGCACGTCGCCGTCGGGTCCTCCTCGGTGCGCGAGAGGTCCGGCACCGCGGAGCAGTCACCGGCGGCCCACACGCCTTCGAGGCCCTGGACCTGCATGGCGGCGGTGCAGCGGACGCGACCGCGCTCGTCGAGCGGGAGGTCCGTGTTGCGCAGCACCGGGTTCGCCTTCATGCCGGCGGTCCAGATGATCGTGTCCGAGTCGAACTCGGTGCCGTCGTCGAGGATGACGTGGCCGCCCTCGAGGGACTTCACGCGGGTGTCGAGGTAGATCTTCATGCCGCGCTTCTCCAGCGCCTCGACGGTCCACGCGCCGAGCTTGGCGGACACCTCGGGCATGATCCGCCCGGCGGCCTCGACCAGGACCCAGTTCATCTCTTCGGGCTTGATGCCCTCGTAGTACCGAAGCGCATACCGCGTCATGTCCTCGAGCTCGGCGAGCGTCTCGATGCCCGCGAAGCCACCACCGATGACGACGAAGCTGAGCAGCTTCTTGCGCAGGTCCGCGTTGTTCGTGCTCGCTGCCTGGTCCAGGCGCGACAGCACGTGGTTGCGGACGTAGATCGCCTCGCCGATCGTCTTCATGCCGATGCCGACCTCGGCCAGGCCGGGGATCGGAAGCGTGCGTGAGATCGCACCCAGCGCGGAGACGAGCACGTCGTACTCGATCTCCTCGACGTGACCGTCCGACAGCTCGGCGGTCACGATCTTGCGCGAGTGCTCGATCTTGGTGACGCGGCCGGTGACGACGTGGCAGCGCTTGAGCACCTTGCGCAGTGGAGCGACGACGTGGCGCGGCTCGATCGAGCCGGCCGCCGCCTCAGGCAGGAAGGGCTGGTAGGTCATGTGCGGCTGCGGGTCGATTACCGTCACGGACGCCTCACCGGAGCGCAGTTTCTTCTGCAGTCCGAGAGCCGTGTACATCCCGACGTACCCACCGCCGACAATGACAATCCGAGTGGGGTGCGACTTCACAGCAGCCATACACACATGGTCGCACCAGAACCCCCATTTTCGCGCGTCCGGAGGGGCCGTTGTGACTACCGTCGCCGGGTGATGCGGGACACGATCGGGGCTGACCTGCGCCTCCACCGTAAGTCGAGGCGTTCTGCCTGAGAGAGTCGATTCAGATCCTCAGCGCGACGACCCCGATGACGACCGTCAGAGCGCCCAGTCCGAGCACCTCCACGAGCCCGATGCCGGCACCTGACGGGACGACCGCGGCGAAGGCCGTGACGACAAATGTGATCGCTTGGACAATGGCGAACCGGCGTGCTGGTGCTTTCAGCGCAGCGGGCTCGATTTTCGTTTTCACCGGAACGACCGCCGCGAGCGCGGACGTCACGTGAATGAGGTGCAGCGCCGGAATCATGATCAGCACGCCGAGCCGCAACGGGTGCCCGTCGGCGAACGCCGTCGCCAGCGCCGCGTAGCCGATCAGCAACGCGGGCCCGGCGCTTCCCGGCATCAGCGCGGTGAGCGCCGTCAGCACGACGACGATCAGCAGCGGCGCGATCGTCGAGGACTCGAGGTGCAGGACCAGCGCCACGGGCAACGCCGCGAGCACGATCGCCAGACGCATCAGCACTCGCGCGTCACCGCCACCCCGTGCTCGGCCATGCGCCGCAGCCGCAGCCGGTGCTCCGCGGCGATCATCTCGGCCGCGACTTCGCCCCACGGCGTCTCCGCGTCGGGCACCAGCGGCATCGGCAGCGTGTTGATCGCCAGCACGACGTGCCCGTGCTTGCGCGTCTGCACGGCCAGCTCCGCGACGTCGTCGTCGAGGAACGGCGACAGCAGCACGACCACGCTCCCGTGCGGCAGCTTGCGCAACGCGACCCGCGACGACCACCCGGCGGCCTGCACGCACACGACGAGCTGCGTGCGGATGCGCATCAGGTGTCGCCGCCCGACACCGGAACGCACGTTGAGCTGCGGCCGCGACAGGTCCATCAACGCCACCCTGTCGCCCTGCCGCAGGTAGCCCGCGGCCATCGACGCCGCCTGCCGCACCGCCCGGTCCAGACTGCCGCCGGGCCGCGTCGTCGCGCCCTGGTGGGGAGAGGCCCAGTCCGCCACGTCCGCGCCGACGTCCGCGCGCGTGTCCAGGGCCAGCACGATCTCGGCGTCGGCCTCGGCGTGCCGCTCGCGGACGTGCACGGTGCCGGTGCGGGTCGTGACGCGCCAGTCGATGCGCTTGAGCCTGTCGCCCGGCTGGAACGCCCTGATGTCGCGCAGTTCGGTCGAGTCGCCGGCGCGGGGCGAGCGGTGGATGCCCACCAGCCCGGACGGCCGGGGCGGGAGCGGACCGGACGGGTGGTGCTCGACCGGCGGCAGGATCGTGCGGACGTGCTCGACCCCGACGATCGGCCCGTAGACGTGCATGCCGTCCGGTCCGGCGAACAGGTGGTCCAGCCGCAGGTCGACACCGGGACCCCAGGCGTCGCGCCTGATCTCGACCGGCAGGTCGGGCGAGTGCGCCGGCACCGCCCGAGCGCCGCCCGGCAGCTTGACCACCGCGATCTCCGCGTCCGCGCCGTCGAGGTGCGCGACGGTGTGCACGACGCCCAGGCCGGCCCCGCGCGGCACGGGACGGACGTCGACCGTCGGCGTACCACGCGGTTTGTGGGTGAGCAGCACGGACAGGACCAGCGGCACGCCGAACAGCACCAGTTCGACGTGGTGCAGGAACATCCCGCCGACGACGAGCCCGACGCCCAGCCAGACGGCGCGCGAGTACGCGTCCGTCGGGTGCCAGTGCGCGCCGTGCGACTGGGCGAACGCCTCCCTGATCTTGTCCGCTCTGCTCATGAGCTGGGCGGGCCCGGAACCTTGCCGAGCAGGTCGGTGACGACCTGCACCCCGTTCACGCCGGACGTCCACGTCTCGGGCTTCATCACGAGCCGGTGCGCCAGCACGGCGACAGCGCACTCCTTGACGTCCTCCGGGGTCACGTACGCGCGACCCTCCGAAGTGGCGAGCGCGCGGGCGACGAGCACCAGTCCCTGCGCGCCGCGGGGCGACGCGCCCACCTCGACCGAGGAGTGCTTGCGCGTGGCGACCGCCAGGTCGACGCAGTACCGCAGGAGATCGTCGTCCACTGTGGTCCGTTCGAGCTCGGCCTGCAGCTCGGCGAGCCTGCCGGGGGCGAGCACCGGTGCCACCTCGGCCTCCTCCCGCTGCCGCGCGAGCCGGCGGCGCAGGACCTCGACCTCCTCCTCCGGCGGCGGGTACCCGATGTCGAGCCGCACCAGGAACCGGTCGAGCTGCGCCTCGGGCAACGGGTAGGTGCCCTCGTACTCGACGGGGTTCGAGGTCGCGAGCACGTGGAACGGCCTGGGCAACGGGAACGTGCGCCCCTCGACCGTCACCTGCCGCTCCTGCATGGCCTCCAGCAGCGCGGACTGGGTCTTCGGCGGCGTGCGGTTGATCTCGTCGGCGAGCAGCAGCCCGGCGAACACCGGCCCCTGGTGGAACTCGAACTCGCGGCTGCCGGGGTCGTAGAGGAACGACCCGGTGACGTCCGCGGGCAGCAGGTCGGGCGTGCACTGCAGGCGCCGGAAGTCGAGGCTCAAAGCCTGCGCGAGCGACCGCGCGATCAGCGTCTTGCCCAGGCCCGGCACGTCCTCCAGCAGCACGTGCCCGCCCGCCAGCACGGCCGCGAGCGCGAGCCTCAGCGTGCGGGTGCGCCCGACGACGACCCGGCCGATCTCGTCCAGGACGGCCTTGGCCTCCAGCGTTATGGTCACTCGACCCTCCTGAGCCTTTCCGCGAGCTGCTTCGGATCCGGCATCTCGGACGCCTCGACCCCCAGTCGTGCGAGCCGGGCGCGGAACCGTTCCCGGTAGCGCCTCGGGTCCTCCGCCGCCTCGGCGAGCCTGCTCGCGAGCGTGCCGGCGATCGCGGTGCTGATCGAACCGGGCGGCGGAGGTGCCGAGCTCCAGACGATGTCGGTGGCGCGCGGCAGCCTGGTGACCAGCACGCCGAACGCGGTGGGCGGCACGGCCAGCGCCGCGGCCCACGCCGGTGAGGCGCCGAGCCACCAGATCACGACGCCGATGATCGCCCCGACGACCAGTGCGAGCGCGGTCTTCATGCGAGCTCCCGGACGATGCGGCTCAACTCTCGCTGCGCCTGTTCGGCCTGCGCGGCCGTCACGTCCTCGTGCCCGAACCGCGCGCGCTGGTAGAGGTCCTTGAGCACCACGGCGTCCACGCCGAGCTCCTCGGTGAACTCGGTGGGCGTCTGGTGCGGCAGGCGTTCCTCGGCGGCTTCGAGCGCGAGCCAGGCGGCGATCACGGCGTCGCGCGGCGGCCGGTTCGGGTGTTCGGTGAACTCCTGCAACGCCTTCTCGACGCGCTTCACGACCGCGGACTCCCCGATCTCGCCGCCCTCGACCTCCACACCGCGCACACCTCGGCGACGGCGCAGGCGGGGCAGCTCGAACGCCACGACGATCCCGACCAGTCCGAACAGGACGAGTCCGGCGAGCACCACCAGGTACGCGGTGAGCGGTATCGCGAACACCTCCGGCAGCTCGCTCGGCAGCGGGACGTCCATCCGCGGCGGGCTGTCCTGCGGCGGCGGGCGGTCGTCCAGGCGGTTGACGAACGTGACCGGCGACGTGCCGCCGGCCGCGACGACGACGATCAGCAACGCCGCCACCGCCACCCCCGCGCGCCACCACTTCATGGCGGTCAGCCTCGCACGCGTCCACGAGGTTCGGACGATCCTTCGGCCAACTCGCTAGTCGAACGACTCGGCGGGCACCAGGCCGTCGAGGAACGTCCGGAGGTCGGGGGCCAGCGGGAGCTCCCACTCGTCGTCGGCGTCGAGCCACACGACCGACGGCTCACCGGCCGGACCGCACTCGCGGTAGTCCAGGGCGATCCACCAGTGGCCGTCCCCGGTCAGCAGCACGACGGGCGACGGCAGCCCCCACTCCTCGACCAGGTAGGGCGTGTCGAGCAACGACGTCGTGCGCTCGGCCCTCCCGATGCCCATCAGGCTGTCGAACGGCGCGTGGTCCGGCGCCCACGAGGTCGGCTCGCTCGTCGGGAACGCGGACCGCTCGTCCACGACGCTGCCGCCGTTCTGCACGCGCAGCAGCTCCAGCAGCGCCTCGGGCAGCCGCACGCCCAGCAACGCCTCGGCCTCGCGGAGGGCGTCGTCGGTGAGCGGCGCCTGCATGCCGTAGCTGTCTTCGACCCAGAACTGCACGCGGCGCCTCCCAGGCAGATCAGACGGCCGGACCGGGAGGCACGTGCTCACCGCGAACGCCGCCATCCGCGACGTAGGCGGCACGCTCGTCGTCGAGGCTGACGGGGCCGTTCGGGCCGCCGCGGACGACAGAGCTGTCGTGGTCGTCCTGGCCGTCGTCCTCCCAGCCGCACTCGCGGCAGATCTCGCAGTTGGCACGCGTGGTCAGGGTCAGGTGGCCGCAGCACGGGCAGGTGTACGGGCCGCCGTCCGCCGACCCGTAGACGTTCTTCATGCTCAAGTACGAGCCGAACCACGCCAAGCCCACAGGTCGAGGCGCCTGTTCGGCCCGGCGCACCAGGCTCCAGCCTTCGCCTTCGACGACTTCGTCCCCCATGACGCGCATCCTAGGCAGAGGCCCGTTTCAGCACGTTCTGCAGCATCTCCTGGGTCAGCCTGCCGGTGTAGGTGTTGTGCGGCGACACGTGATAGCACCCGAACACCCGCAGCCCGCCCAGCTCGACTTCCACCCCGTGCCCGAACTTCGGCCGCTCGGGCCCGAGCAACGGCAGGAACGCCTTCCACCCGAACCCGCCGAGCACCACCACGGACCGCAGGTTCGGCATCAGCGAGATCTCCTCGCGCAGGAACGGCGAGCACCTGTCCCGTTCCTCGGCGGTCGGCTTGTTCTCCGGCGGCGCGCACCGTACGGGCGAGGCCATGCGCACCCCGTACAGCTCCATGCCGTCGTCCCGGGACCACGCGGTGGGCTGCGAGGCGAGGCCCACCTCGTACAGCGCCCGGTAGAGGAAGTCGCCCGAGGCGTCGCCTGTGAACATCCGTCCCGTCCGGTTGCCGCCGTGCGCGGCGGGTGCGAGGCCCACGATGAGCAGCGAGGCGTCCATCGGGCCGAAGCCGGGGACGGGTTTGCCCCAGTAGTCCCAATCCTTGAACGCCGCGCGCTTCACCGACGCCGCGGTCTCGCGCCACGCGACCAGGCGCGGGCACGCTCGGCAGGCCGTTATTCGATCGTCGAGTTCCGTAGTGTTGCTCCCATGTCCGAGGAGAAGACCGAAGAGAAGCCCGCGTCTCCCGCTGATGATCTGGTCACCACCCAGCACAGCATCACCGTCAAGGGCCGCGAGCTGAACTACACCGCCACCACCGGGCGGATCGTGCTCAAGGAAGAAGTGCTCAAGGACGGCGTGTTCGAGGGCCACAAGCCCAAGGCCGAGGTGTTCGTGACCACCTACACGCTCGACGGCGCGGACCCGCTGAAGCGGCCCGTGACGTTCGCGTTCAACGGCGGACCGGGCTCCGCGAGCGTGTGGCTGCACATGGGGCTCCTCGGGCCGCGCCGGGTCCTCAGCGGCGACGTCGGCGACCTCACCGCCCCGCCGTACGGCATCGCGGACAACGAGGAGAGCCTGCTCGCCGAGAGCGACCTGGTGTTCATCGACCCGGTGTCGACCGGGTACTCCCGGGCCGCGGAGGGCGAGAAGCCCGGCAACTACCACGGCTACCAGCCCGACATCGAGTCCATCGCCGAGATCATCCGGCTCTGGACGTCGCGCAACGGCCGCTGGATGTCGCCGAAGTTCCTCTGCGGCGAGTCGTACGGCACGCTCCGCGCGGCTGGTCTGGCCGAGCACCTTCAGAAGAAGTACGGCATGTACCTCAACGGGCTCATGCTGATCTCCTCGGTGCTGGACTTCGCGACGCTGGAGTTCAACGAGGGCCACGACCTCGCCTACACGCTCTTCCTGCCGACGTACGCGGCCATCGCCAACTACCACGGCCTGCACGGCGACCGCCCGCTCAAGGAGGTGCTCGCCGAGGCCGAGGAGTTCGCGGTCCGCGACTACCCCTACGCCCTCGCCCGCGGCAACCGGCTCACCGACGTCGAGCGCGCCGCGACGATCGAGAAGCTCGCCCGGCTCACCGGCCTGTCCGAGGAGTACGTGGACGCGGTCGACCTGCGCATCGAGCACATCCGGTTCTTCACCGAACTGCTCCGCCGCGACCGCAAGACCGTCGGCCGCATCGACGCCCGCTTCACCGGCTGGGACACCGACTACGGCCGCGAGGGCATCTCCGCGGACCCGTCCATCGACGCGATCCTCGGCCCGTACTCGGCGGTGCTCAACCACTACGTGCACGCCGAGCTCGGCTACTCGAGCGACCTGCCGTACGAGGTGCTCGCGAGGGTCATCGAGCAGTGGTCGTACAAGGAGTTCGAGGGCCGCCACGTCACGACGGCGGGCAAGCTCTCGGCGGCGATGCGGGCGAACCCGCACCTGAAGGTCCACGTCGCGTTCGGCTGGTACGACGGCGCCACGCCGTACTTCGCCGCCGAGCACCTCATCGCGCACCTGCAGATCCCGAAGGAGCTCACGGGCAACATCGAGTCGGCCTACTACCCGGCCGGCCACATGATGTACGTCCACGAGCCCAGCAGGATCCAGCAGTCCGAGGACCTGGCGGCGTTCGTCCGGAACTCGTCCAACACGTGATCCTCGACCTGTCCGACGACACCGTCCTGAACGAGCTCTGGACGGTGCAGCGGCTGGCGTACGCCGTCGAGGCCGAGCTCATCGGCTTCGACGGCATCCCGCCGCTGCACGAGTCGCTCGACGAGCTCCGCGCCTGCGACGAGACCTTCCTCGGCCTCTACGACGAGGAAGGTCTCGTCGGCGCGGTGTCCTACCGGCTCGACGGATCCACTGTGGACATCTGCCGGCTCGTCGTGCACCCGCGGGCACACCGCCGCGGCATCGCGTCGAAGCTTCTCGACGCGCTGCCGGACGGGCCTCAGGTCGTCAGCACCGGCACCGGGAACGAGCCCGCGCTCGCGCTGTACCGCAAACGCGGGTTCGTGGAGACCGGCACGCGCGAGGTCGCTCCGGGCGTGTCGCTCACGGACCTCAGCCGGTGATCATCTTTCTCAACGGGACGTCCAGCTCCGGCAAGTCGAGCATCGCCGAGCAGCTGTTGCGGGTGCTGGACGCCCCGTACTTCCACCTGGCCGCCGACGCCTTCGGCGCCATGCGCGCCGTCGAGCGGACGCTGGAGCTCGACGGCCCCGCGCAGGCCGAGGTCCTGCGCCGCACCAGGGCGGGCTTCCACCGGGCGGTGGCGGGCATGGCGCGAGCCGGCAACGACGTCGTGGTGGACCACGTCCTGAGCGAGCCGTGGCGCCTCCAGGACTGCCTGGAGGCGCTCGACGGCCTGGACGTGCTCTTCGTGGGCGTGCACTGCCCTCCGGACGAGCTGGAGAGGCGCGAACGGGCTCGGGGTGACCGGGTGCCGGGGCAGGCCGCCGCGCAGCTGCGGAGCGTCCACCAGCACGGGCTCTACGACTTCGAGGTCGACACGAGCACGCACAGCCCGCACGAGTGCGCGCTGGCGATCAAGGAGTTCCTCGGCCGGGTCTCGGGGACCAGGGCCTTCGACGAGTTGAGGGGCCGCACCCGCAGGCACGACCCCTCAACCAGCTAGCTGACTGCGATCAGACGACCGCGCGCTCCTCCGCGAAGTGGCACGCGGCGGGGTGACCGTCGTTGCGCACCACGAGCTCGGGAACCTCGGTCGCGCAGATGTCCTGCGCCTTCCAGCACCGCGTGCGGAACCGGCAGCCCGACGGCGGGTCGATCGGCGAAGGCACGTCACCCGTCAGGCGGATGACGTCGCGCCGGCCGCGCTGGGTCGGGTCCGGCACCGGCACGGCGGACAGCAGCGCCTGCGTGTACGGGTGCATCGGGCGCTCGTAGATCTCGTCCTCGGTGCCGATCTCCACGATCTTGCCGAGGTACATCACCGCGACGCGGTCCGACAGGTGGCGGACCACCGACAGGTCGTGCGCGATGAAGACGTACGACAGTCCCATCTCGGACTGCAGGTCGCCCAGCAGGTTCATGACCTGCGCCTGGATCGAGACGTCCAGAGCGGACACCGGCTCGTCGCACACGATCACCTTGGGCTTGAGCGCGAGCGCGCGGGCGATGCCGATGCGCTGGCGCTGACCGCCGGAGAACTGGTGCGGGTACCGGTTGATGTGCTCCGGGTTCAGGCCGACGATCTCCAGCAGCTCCTGGACCTTGCGCTGCCGGTCGCCCTTGGGCGCGACCTCGGTGTGGATCTCGTAGGGCTCACCGACGATGTCGCCGACCGTCATGCGCGGGTTCAGCGACGTGTACGGGTCCTGCAGCACGATCTGGATGTCGCGGCGCAGCTTGCGCAGCTCCGCGCCCTTCATCGCGAACATGTCGCGGCCCTCGAAGCGCGCCATGCCCGACGTCGGCGGTTCCAGGCGCATCAGCACCTGGGCCAGCGTGGACTTGCCGCAACCCGACTCGCCCACGACGCCCAGGGTCTCGCCCTTGTTCAGCGAGAACGAGACGCCGTCGACGGCCTTGACGTGGCCCACGGTGCGCTTGAACAGCACGCCGACGCGGACCGGGAAGTGCTTGACGAGGTTCTCGACCTCGAGGATCGGCTCAGCCACGAGCGACCACCTCCTCCGCGATGTGGCACCGGCTGGTGCGGCCCATGCCGAGGTTGTGCACAGCGGGCACCTCGGTGACGCACCGGTCGAACGCGCGCGGGCAGCGCGGGTTGAACGGGCAGCCGGGCGGGATGTTGGTCAGCGACGGCGGCAGGCCCTTGATCGTCTTGAGCTCCTGGCCGCGCAGGTCCACGCGGGGCAGGGACTCGAGCAGCGACTCGGTGTACGGGTGCCCCGGCGCGCGGAACAGCTCGTAGACGTCGGCGTGCTCGACGATGCGGCCCGCGTACATGACCGAGATCCGGTCCGCGACGTCGGCGACGACGCCGAGGTCGTGGGTGATCAGGATCATGCCCATGTCGCGTTCCTTCTGGATCTCCGCCAGCAGGTCCATGATCTGGGCCTGCACGGTGACGTCCAGCGCGGTCGTGGGCTCGTCCGCGATCAGCAGCTCCGGGTCGAGAGCCAGCGACATCGCGATCATCGCGCGCTGCCGCATGCCGCCGGAGAACTGGTGCGGGTAGTCCGAGACGCGACCCTTGGCGTTCGGGATCTTCACCTGGTCCAGGAGCTCGATCGCGCGCTTGCGGGCGTCCGCTTTGGACATCCCGCGGCGGACCTTGAGCTGCTCCTCGATCTGGAACCCGATGGTGAACACGGGGTTGAGCGCCGAGAGGGCGTCCTGGAAGATCATGGCGATGCCCTCGCCACGCACCTGCCGGCGCTCTTCCGCCGACTGGGACAGCAGGTCCTCACCGCGGAACTTGATCGAACCGTTGGTGATGAACGCGGGCGGCATGTCCAGGATGCCCATGATCGTCTGGGCGGTCACGGACTTGCCGGAGCCGGACTCGCCCAGCACGGCGAGGGTTTCGCCCGCCGAGACGTGGTACGAAACTCCGTTGAGCACCTTCGCGACACCGTCGCGGGTGCGGAATTCCACGTGGAGATCCTCGACCTCCAGCAATGGCTGAGTCACAGGATTCCCCTATCGGGACTTGGGGTCGAGGGCGTCGCGCACGGCGTCACCGAGCATGACGAAGGCCAGCACGGTGATCGTGACGAAGCCTGCGGGGAACAGCAGCATGTGCGGAGCCGACTGGAAGTAGTCGCGCGACTCCGAGATCATCACGCCCCACGACACCACCGGCGGACGCAGGCCGATGCCGAGGAACGCCAGCGTCGCCTCGGCGCCGATGAAGGCACCCAGGGCGATCGTCGCGTACACCAGCACGGGCGCCACGGTGTTCGGCAGCAGGTGCCGGAACACGATCCGCAGCGGGGAGGCACCGAGGCCGCGCGCGGCGCGCACGTAGTCCTGCTGCTTCGCCACGAGCGTCGCGGAACGCATGATGCGCATGGCCACCGGCCACGACAGCACGGCGATCGAGAGCACCACCTGCGTGATGATCCGGACCACGCCGGGGTTCTCCGTCGGCGCGTTGAGCGTCGTCAGGATGACGATGGCACCGAGCACGAACGGGATGCCGGCGAAGATGTCGCTGAAGCGCGACAGCACGCTGTCGATCCACGTCTTCGCGTAGCCCGCGATGATGCCGACGGTAGACCCGATCAGCACGGTCAGGAACGTCGCGAAGATGCCGACGAGCAGCGACGCGCGGGCGCCGTGCATCGCACGGGCGTAGACGTCGTAGCCCTGCAGGTCGTAGCCGAACCACGCGTCGCCCGAAGGCGGCTGCAGCGACTTGTCGAGATCGGCGGCACGCGGGTCGACCGACGTGAACAGCGTCGGCCAGATCGCCATCAGGACGATGATCGCGATGATCACCAGCGAGATGATGAACGTCGGCTTGGTGCGCAGGTCACCCCACGCGTCGCTCCAGAGCGAGCGCGGCTTCTTCTGCTTCTGCGACGAGTCGTCGACGTGGCTGAGCTGGTCGACACCTGCCGCCGCGGACGCCTCGAGTCCGGTTCCGCCGGACACGGATCCTGGGTCACTCATAGCGAATCCTCGGGTCGAGAACGGCGTACAGGAGGTCGACGATCAGGCTCATCAGCAGGTAGACGAGAACCAGCAGGGTCACGATGCCCGTGACCATGATGCCTTCCTTCTCCTGGATGCCGCGGAAGATCAGGCCGCCGATGCCGTTGATGTTGAAGACGCCCTCGGTGACGATCGCGCCGCCCATGAGGCTGCCGAGGTCGGTGCCGAGGAACGTGATCACCGGGATCAGGGAGTTGCGCAGCAGGTGGATGCCGACGACGCGGCTCTGCGGCTGGCCCTTCGCGATGGCCGTGCGCACGTAGTCCGCGCGCCGGTTCTCGACGATGCTCGTGCGGGTCAGCCGGGCCACGTAGGCCATCGAGAGACTGCCGAGCACGAAGCCGGGCAGGATCAGCTCGCCGAACGTCGGATCGGAGCTGACCGAGGTGTCCATCAGGTCGAAGCCCTGCGGGCCGAGGTAGAGCCGCAGCACGAAACCGGTGACGAAGACCGGCAGCGAGATCAGGAACAGGGTCGAGACCAGGACCAGGTTGTCCAGGAAGCCCTGCTTGCGCAGACCGGTGAGGACGCCGGCGACGATGCCGATGACGGCCTCGATGATCAGCGCGATGATGCCCATCTTGAGCGTGATCGGCCACGAGGTCGCGATCTGCTCACCGACGGAGACGCCGTTGAAGGTGGTGCCGAAGTCACCGACGAGCAGGTTGCCCAGGTACTTGAGGTACTGGATCACCAACGGGTCGTTGAGGTTGAGCTTCTGGCTCATCTCGGCGATGTAGGCCGGATCACACGGCCGCTGGCCGCACTTGCCCGCGAAGGGGTCCTGCGGAATCGCCCAGACCAGGGCGTAGATCAGGAAAGTGGTCCCCAGGAAGACCGGTATCAGCTGCAGCAGACGGCGCAGCACATAGCGACCCATGAGGTCGGCTCCTTGCGTGGTGGGGGGCGCCCAAGGTCCTGAACACCGCTCCGGCCCCGCGCCCGTAACGCTCGAGGGACGCGGGGCCGGACGGTTGGTCAGAACTCAGGTGTTAGGCAATCAGGCCTTGACGCGGAACGACTCCAGAGCGCCCTGACGCTTGAACGACATCTTGGCGGCGAGCAGGTTCTTGGACCGGCCGCCGATGCCCTTCTCGTTCCAGGTCGGCATGGAGGGCAGGTCCTTCGCGATCAGGTCCTCCGCCTGCTGGTAGATCTTGATCGCCTCGTCCTCGTTCGCCGTCTCGTCGGCCTTCTTCAGAAGGGCGTCGACCTCGGGGTTCGAGTAGTTCGAGTCGTTCGACGAACCACCGGTGCGGTACAGCGGGTTGAGGAAGTTCTCGATCGACGGGTAGTCGGCCGACCAGTCCGAACGGCTCATGCCGGTCAGCTGCTTGCCGTCGACGATCTGGCGGAACGCACCGAAGTTGGTGGCACCGTTGAACTCGCAGTCGATGCCCAGCGCCTGCTTGATGCTGTTGCACGCCGCCTCGAGCGGCTCCTTGCGGCCACCGTCCTGGTTGGACTGGATGGTCAGCTTGGTGCCGGTGAAGCCCGACTCCTTGAACAGCTGCTTGGCCTTCTCCGGGTTGTACTTGCAGTACTCGCCGCAGGTGTCGGGGCGGTAGCCCTTGATGCCGGGCGAGACGAAGCTGGTGGACGGCACGTACGAGCCGGCCAGCACGGTCTTCGTGATCTGCTCCCGGTTGATGGCCATCGAGACGGCCTGGCGCAGCTTGACGTTCTTGAACTCGGGGAGGTACTGCGGGAACGCGATCGCGCTCTGGCCGAGCAGGTTGGCGTTCACGACCGCGTCACCGAGGTCGGCCTTGTACTTCTCGCCGACCTTGGCCGACGGGGGCAGGGCCTCCATGAAGTCCAGCTTGCCCGCGACCAGGTCCTGGTACGCGGTCTCCTGGGAGGAGTAGATCTTGTAGTCAAGGGTCTTGAAGTGGACCTTGTCCTCGCCCTTGTAGTCGTCGAAGCGCTCCATCTTGATCAGCGCGTTCGGCGTGCGGGAGACGAACTTGAGCGGGCCGTTGCCGATCGGCTTGGCCTCGGCGGCCTTCGGGTCCGCGAAGAACGAGTCGGCCATCGGCGAGAACGGCGTGTAGCCGATCATCGTCGTGAAGACCGAGGTCGGGCCGTTGAGGGTGACCTTGAACTCGTAGTCGCCCACCAGCTCGAGACCGGACATCTTGTCCTTGGCCGGCTTGGCGTTCTCGTCGGCCGGGTGGACGTCCTCGAAGCCCTGGATCGGGGCGAAGAACGATGCCGCCTGCTGAGCGTTCGGCGCGTACGCGGCCCAGTTCCAGGCGTCGACGAAGTTCTTCGCCTTGACCTCGGTGCCGTCGTGGAACTTCCAGCCCTGCTTGATCTTGATCGTGTAGACCTTCGCGTCACTGGTCGTGATCGAGTCGGCCATCAAGTTGTAGGGCGCGCCGTCTTCGGTCTTGTAGCCGACCAGCCGCGAGAACAGCGAGTCGGTGACCTTGCCACCGCCGGCCTCGGTCGTGTTGGCCGGGAACAAGGTGCTCTTGGGCTCGGTGCCGTAGATGGACACCGTGCCGTCCGGGTTGTCCTTGCCATCGGTGGCGTTGGTGCTTCCGCCACCGCCGCCGCATGCGCTGAGCGTCATGGCGAGCGCGGTGGGAAGTACCACCCACGCAACCCGTGATCGCGACATCAGTCTCTCCCGCCTTTCCCCGGCGCCGCTCCGCAGATATTGCGTGCGCGCGCCTCCCCGGGAGGTCTCGTCCACCTCCCAAAACGTGAGAGGACGTTAACCGGGGCGTCCAGCAGTACGCGCACTGAAATCGGTCACAAAGTCGTCACGATCACCTCAAGCGCACCTTAATTCGGCGCTAGACCAGCGAAAACGCGATGCCGTCGAGGATGTCGTGCTCGCTGCACACGAGCGTGCGAATTCCCGCGCGATTCTCCAGTTCGTCGGCAATCGCACGCAGTACCACCGCTCCACCGCAGATCACATCCACTCGACCGGGGTGCATGGGTCCCAGCGAGGCACGCTCATCATGCGTCATGGAGAGGATACGGTCGGTGATTTCACGAACATTGTCAAGTGTGATGCGGCTGAGGTGAATATCGTCGCTGTTGTACACCTCCAGCCCCTGGACCAGGGCTGACAATGTCGTAACGGTGCCGGCGACGCCGATCCACGTCTTCGTCTTCTCCACCGGAACGACTTCGAATGCTTCTTTGACCGCCGCACGCGCAAACGCTTCCGCCTGTGCGATTTCGTCCGCGGCGGGCGGATCGGACCTGATGAACCGCTCCGTCAGCCGCACGCAGCCGATGTCCATCGACCTCGCGGCCTCGACGTCCGAGCCCGTGCCGAGGACGAACTCGGTGCTGCCACCACCCAGATCGGTGACGAGGAAGGGTCCCTCGTCCGGGTCGAGATCGGCCACCGCGCCGAGGTAGGACAGCCGCGCCTCCTCGTCCCCGGTGATCACCTCCGCGGGCGCGCCGAGGATCTGCTCGGTCATGCCGAAGAACTCGTCGCGGTTGCTCGCGTCACGCGTCGCACTCGTGGCGACCATCCGTGCGGTCTCCACGCCTTTGCGCTGCATCGTGCGCGCGTAGTCGAGCAGGGCCTGCCGGGTGCGCTCGATGGCGTCGGGGTGCAACCGCCCGGTCGCGTCCACGCCCTGCCCGAGCCGGACGATCTTCATCTCGCGGTGGACGTCCCGCAGCCACGCGGTGCCGTCGTCGCGCTTGGTCACGTCGGCGATCAGCAACCGGATCGAGTTGGTTCCGCAGTCGATGGCCGCAACGCGCGACATGATCACTCCTCAGTGGTTCCGATGTTCCTCGGCAAGCATCGCGTACACGAAGAGGTCGCCCCACTCGCCCTTGAAGATCTCCAGCTCCCGGAAGTGGGCCTCGCGTCTCATGCCCAGCCGTTCCATCAGCCGCCACGACGGAACGTTGCGCGGGTCGCACTCGGCGACGATCCGGTGCAGGCCGAGGCCGTCGAAGCCGAGCTCCAGCATCTTCCGCGCGGCCTCGGTCGCGTAGCCGCGGCCGTGGAACTCGGGGTTGAGGCTGTAGCCGATCTCGCCCTGCCTGTGGGCCTCGCTGCGCCACTTCAGCACGGCGCTGCCGATCACCCTGCCCGCTTCCGGCAGGTGCACGGCCAGCGCGAGGCGTCCTCCCTCGGCGGTGAGCTCGTTGTCGGCCACGAGCTCGTCCAGCAGTTCCGCGCACTCCTCGCGGCTGACGGACTCGCCGTAGAGGTAGCGGAAGACGTCCGGTCGCGAGCGGTAGGCGTAGAAGTCGTCGAGGTCGCTCGGCTGGAACGGGCGCAGGAGCAGGCGGCCGGTCATGATCGGGTAGTCAAGCCTGAGCACCTCTCAACATTGCCAAGAACCGCGGCCG
>NZ_JAPJDL010000003.1:0-134785 GCF_026242055.1 Lentzea sp. NEAU-D7
TGTCAACTCGACACGCTTTTCGTCGAGTTGACACCCCTTCTCTCATGTGGCCCGCTCTTGGCTCGGCTCGTGATGGGACCCCACCGCCAACGCACCCAGCAACGCAACAGGCAGCCGCCCAACGCAACAGGCGTGCCATCTACCTACCGGCGGCGGGGCCCCCTGATCAGATTGCCGGGGGTCTGGGGGCAGAGCCCCCAGGGAAAGCACGCAACCCAAAGTCGCCGCCCGCAACCCAACCACCCACCAAGCCAGCGCCCTCACTCCTTGGCAAGCTCATCCAAAACAGGCTGCAAATCCGAAGCCAACACCGGCACCAAGAACACAGCAGCAACCCGATGACTCTTGTCCACGACAAAGGTAGAGGGAACGCTATTAGCAGGCACCCCCCGAAAAACATTGATAAAACTACGAGCAGAAGCATCATAAATAGACGGATAGGTCAAGGACCGAGACCTCATGAAATCCCGAGGCTGCTCCTTGGAAGTCTCCTTGACATCCAGTCCGACAACCTGAGTCCCAGCATCGAAGATCTTCTGCATCTCAGGAGCCTCAGTCCGGCAGGGCCCGCACCAGGCCCCCCAGATATTGATCACAACAGGCTTCCCGGCGTAATCAGAAAGCCGGACGGTCTTCCCGTCCTCGAGCAGCGACTCCCCTTCGAGCCCCTTCAACTCCTTGCGCTCACCCACCGGATACCGAATCTCGACCTGCCCACCAGGAGCCACGAGATAGAAATCCCCGGCCCCGACCTGAGCAGCGTCCTTCCCGGTAGTACACCCGGCAAGCAACAACACCAAAACCAGAAACCGCTTCATGCCCCGGTCACCCGAGGATTGGTGGCCCCCACGGGCTCGGAGTAGGCGATCCGAACCAACTGCTCCCCGTCGAAGATCAACGAGGTGAGCGAAGCGAGCGAGCACTCCCGCTTGCGAGGGTCGTGCCACATCCGCTTCCCCTCCAGGAACCGCCGCACGGTCCAGATCGGCAGCTGGTGCGAGACACAGACGGCCTCATGCCCCTCAGCCGCGGCCCGGGCCTTCTGCACGGCCCCCATCATCCGATGCGCGATCTCGATGTAGGGCTCGCCCCAGGAAGGCCGGAACGGGTTGACGAGCTTCGGCCAGTGCTGGGGAGACCGCAGAGCCCCGTCCCCCACCGCGACCTTCAACCCCTGGAACTGGTTGTCGGCCTCGATCAGCCGCTCGTCGGTCGCCAGCTCGAGGCGATGCGAGTCCGAGATGGGCGCGGCGGTCTGCTGTGCACGGTCCAAAGGCGACGCCACGACGTGGACGATGTCGTGGTCCGCCAGGTGCTCGGCCACGGTCAGGGCCTGCTTCTGCCCCCGCTCGGAGAGCTTGAAGCCGGGAAGGCGGCCGTAGAGGATGCCGGTCGGGTTGTGCACCTCACCGTGGCGCAGCAGGTGGACGACGGTGCGGGTCACTTGCGGGCCTCCTTGGCGGCACGGGCCGCGTGCGGCAGTGCATCGGCGATCACGGCGAACTCCTCTTCACCCATGGCGGCGTTGACGAACCACGCTTCGAACGCCGACGGCGGGGCGTAGACGCCACGCTCGAGCAGGGCGTGGAAGAACGGCGGGAAGCGCCACGTCTCGCACGCCTGCGCGCCCGCGTAGTCCTTCACCTCGGTAGAACCGAAGAACACGCTCACCAGGTTCCCGGCGAACTGCACGCGGTGCTCGACGCCCGCCTCGGTCAGCGAGGCCGTGAAGAGCGCGCCGAGGCGCGTGGCGTTGCGGTTGAGGGCCGTGTAGACCTCGTCGTCGGCCGCGCGCAGCGTCGCGAGACCGGCGGCCACCGCCACGGGGTTACCCGACAGCGTGCCCGCCTGGTAGACGGGGCCGGAGGGCGCCAGCCGCTCCATCACGTCGGCGCGGCCGCCGAAAGCGGCCGCCGGGAGCCCACCCGACATGACCTTGCCGAACGTGTAGAGGTCGCCGCGCACGCGCTCCAGGCCGAACCAGCCGGCGCGGGAGACGCGGAAGCCTGTCATGACCTCGTCCATGATCAGCAGCGCGCCGTCGGCGTCGCAGATCTCGCGCAGGCCCGCGTTGAAGTCGGGGCCGGGCGCGACGGCGCCCATGTTGCCCGCCGCGGCCTCGGTGATGACGCAGGCGATCTCGCCGGGGTTCTCCGCGAACGCCGCGCGCACGGCCTCGATGTCGTTGTACGGCAGCACGATCGTGTCCTCGGCCTGCGCGCCCGTGACACCGGGCGAACTCGGCAGGCCCAGGGTCGCGACGCCCGAGCCGGCCTGGGCCAGCAGCGCGTCGACGTGACCGTGGTAGCAGCCGGCGAACTTGATGACCTTGCGGCGCTCGGTGAAGCCGCGCGCGAGACGGATCGCGCTCATCGTGGCCTCGGTGCCCGAGTTGACCAGGCGGACCTGGCGGACCGGCTCGACGCGGTCGATCAGCTCGGCCGCGAGCTCGATCTCACCCTCGGTGGGCGTGCCGAACGACAGACCGGACGAGGCGGCCTTCTGCACCGCGGACACCACGGCAGGATGGGCGTGCCCGAGGATCATCGGGCCCCACGAGGCCACCAGGTCGACGTACCGGTTGCCGTCCGCGTCCCACAGGTGCGGGCCTTCGCCGCGCACCATGAAGCGCGGGGTGCCGCCGACGGAGTGGAACGCCCGCACCGGAGAGTTGACCCCGCCGGGGGTCAGCGTCGACGCGCGCTCGAACAGGGCCTGGGATCGACTCGCAGTCACGTACCCCAGTCTCACATGTCGGAGTCGGCGGCTTTCTGCGGCCGGGTGCGCACGGCCAGCAGGACCTGCCGCACCGCGTCGAGAGCGAGGACCACGGCCAGCGTGACGGCGCCGGCGGCGGTGCCCAGCCAGTTGCCCAGGTAGCGCGTGGAGATCAACGGCTCGCGCCCCTCGAACGGGTACTCCAGCCGCACGACGCCGCGGTTCCAGCACCACACGGCGGCGACCACCAGCAGGACGATCGCGACGGCCTCACCCGCGGCGATGAGCCACCGCTTGGGCTGGTGCAGGCTCGGACCGGCCGGCGGCGCCTGCTCAGGCCCCTCCACCACGGCGTCCGACTCCTGCTCAGTCACGGCCTCTGTCACGTCGCTCACCTTCTCACGACCCGGCGCAACGCCGCGAGGAAGGCTTCCGGATCGCGTGCCCACGCCAGCACCACCGAACCGTCGGCCAGCCGCAACGGCACCGCGGTCGTGCCCTTGGGCACCGACCAGCCGCCACCGAGCACCTTCGCCCCGGCCGGGGCGCCGACGTCCTGGCAGGCCTCGATCATCGCGACCGGCAGAGTCTCCCGCCCGAACCGCGCGTCCTCGGCGGTGAGCTCGATGCTGCCGGTCTTGACCCGCCCGTAGACCCACAGCACCGCGCCGAGGGTCAGGCCGAGTCCCGCGACGGCCCACAGCGTCACGGACGCGGGCCCGGTGACGCGTTCGACCAGGTACCCGGCGACGGCGAACGCCGGGCCCCACAGGAGCGGCCACCAGCTGCTGCCGGACTCGCGGTAGAGCACTAGCGGACGAACCTGTTCGACGCCGGCAGGAACTGCAGCACGACGGCCGCGACGGTCAGGCCGATCACGACGATGCAGATCGCCACGCTCGGCTGCCAGACGCGCGCGCCGATCGAGACGAACATGATCCCGATCATCGACACGAGTCCGAGCCCGCCGAGGATCGTGAGCAGGACGCGCGCCCAGTTCTGGCCGTTGCGCAGCACGATCGCGAACGCGACGTACGGCGCCGCCGCGACCAGCATCACGAAGCCGAAGATCACCGCCATGGCCCGCACGCCGAGCTCGCCCGCCCGGCGGTCCTCCTCCGTGACGATGGTGTCCTGGGTGAGGAAGAAGTCGGCGTTGACGAGCAGCATCACCGGCAGCACGGCGACGGAGAGCAGGGCGCCCACGATCCAGATCCACATCGCCGCGTTGATCGTGGCCGGCCGCGCCGGCGGCAGCTCGTGGGACTGCACCGGCGACATCGGGTAGCTCGACTGCGCGACCTGGTTCACCTGGTAGTGCCCGCCGGATGTGGCGGGGTAGGCGGTGGTGGGGTTCTGCCACCCGGCGGTGGCCGGGTTCTGCCACTGGGCGTGGTCGAGAGGCGGTGCCATCTCGGGCGCGGGCGGCATGGGCAGCCCCATGTTGTTCACGGCGGTCACTTCGTACGTCCCGGCCGTCGCGCCGAACGGGCCCTGATGGGCCTGCGGGGTGTCCGGGCTCGGCTGCCAGGGGTTCGGGTCCTGCGGATTGGTCACTGCTCACGCACCTCCGCCAGCCACTGTGCCGTACGCGCCTGCCACGTGAAGACGATTGCGGCACAGATGAGCAGCAACGTGACCAAGTTCGAAGCGCTGATCCCGACGAACAGGATCCAGACCATGTGCACGATCGCGATGAACGAGAGCACGATCCGCGCCCAGTTCTTCCGCTTCAGGAACAGCCTCGTGAGCCACGCGTAGGCCACCACGAAGATCAGCGCGACCCCCGACAACGTGCCCAGGAAGCTCGTGACCTGCCCGGACGACCAGCCGGTCAGGCGCTGCACCTCACCGCGCTGGAACCACAGCCCCGCGGTCGTGAAGAGGACGAAGACGGCGATCGCGAGCCACAGGCCGACCGCGATGCGAACGGACCGGGGTGTGTCGTCGCCCTTCACGCCAGTTGCTCGCGCTGGGTCAGGTACTCGGTCGACTGCCGGAAGTAGAACAGCACCAGGCCCGACATCGCGATCAGCGCCGGAACGACGGCCAGCCCGTTGCCGATCATCTGGAAGAACAGGTTCAGCAACACCGTGATCATCAACCCGGTGCGGCTCTTCTTCAGACCGCCCTTGACCTTCCCCGCGAACCACACGGCGAGCCCTGCCAGCACGACCGAGCCCACCAGCACGGCGACCACGATCGCCGTGGCCGTCGACTCGATCATCTCCGTGGTCAGCGCCTCGTCGGTGGTCGTGGACCGCACCTGGTCGATCAGCACCTGCTTGTTGGCGAACTGGAACACGGCGGCGAGCACCCACAGGACGGCACCGGCCACGACGAGCCAGTAGCCGGCGGTGATCGTGCCGGGGATGCCCGATTCCTTCGGAGACTTCACGGTCGCGAACTTAGGACGGCCGGATCGCGCTGTCCACCGCGACCCGCTTCCTGAAGTGCGCGGACGCCCGGTACATCAGCACGATCGCGGACGCCTCCAGCACGGTCGTGGCCGCCGTGACGGCCAGGTCGACCGGACGCATCTCCACCCCGAGCCGCGCGGCGATCCCGCTGCCCCACGCCACCAGCCGGAACAGTCCGAACGCGACGGAGGCGCCGCCCAGCACGGTCAGCACGATCCGGGCCCAGTTGCGGCCGCGTGCCATCGCGTTCGCCAGCCGCGTGTACGCGACCACCAGCGCCACGGCGATCAGCAGTCCGAAGAGGACACCGCCGTCCACGCTCGCGTCGATCTGGTCCTGGCCCAGCGCCGGGTTCTGGCGGCGCACCTCGGCCACGAGCATCTCGCGGTCGAGGAGCTGTTCCAGGAACCGCAGCATGCCGAGGCACGCGCTGGCGATCCACAACCAGCGCGCGACGTCGACCAGCTTCGGGACGGGGGTGCCTACCGGTCCAGCCACCGGGCGGCTTCCACTGCCCAGTACGTGAGCACGATGTCCGCGCCGGCGCGGCGGATGGACGTGAGCGACTCGAGGATCGAGCGCTCCCGGTCGATCCAGCCGTTCGCGGCGGCGGCCTCGATCATCGCGTACTCGCCGGAGATCTGGTACGCCGCAACGGGAACGTCCGACACCTCGGCGACCGCGCGCAGCACGTCCAGGTACAGCAGCGCGGGCTTGACCATGACCATGTCCGCGCCCTCGGCGAGGTCCAGCTGCACCTCGCGGATCGCCTCGCGGGCGTTCGCCGGGTCCTGCTGGTAGGTCTTGCGGTCGCCCGCGAGCTGCGACTCGACGGCGTCGCGGAACGGGCCGTAGAACGCCGACGCGTACTTGGCGGAGTAGGCGAGGATGCCGGTGTCGGCGAGGCCCGCCTGGTCCAGGGCGTTGCGGATGAAGGCGATCTGGCCGTCCATCATGCCGCTCGGGCCGACGACGTGGGCACCGGCGCGCGCCTGCGCGACGGCCATCTCGCCGTAGACCTCGAGGGTCGCGTCGTTGTCGACCGTGCCGTCGGCGGCGAGCACGCCGCAGTGGCCGTGGTCGGTGAACTCGTCGAGGCAGCAGTCCGACATGAGAACGGTGCTGTCGCCCAGTTCCGCGCGCAGGTCGGCGAGCGCGGCGTTGAGGATGCCGTCCGGGTCGGTGCCGCCGGAACCGACGGCGTCGCGCTCGGCGGGGACGCCGAACAGCATGATGCCGCCGACGCCCGCCTGCACGGCCTCGACCGCGGCCTTGCGCATCGAGTCGCGCGAGTGCTGGAGAACGCCCGGCATGCTGCTGATCTCAGCAGGCTCCGCGAGGCCTTCCTTGACGAACATGGGCAGCACGAGCTGCCTCGGGCGCACCTCGGTCTCGGACACGAGGCGGCGCATGGCGGGCGTCGTGCGCAGACGCCTCGGCCGGTGCAGTGGGTACATCTGGAGACTCCCTGACTTGAAGAGAGTCGAAGGGGCCACTCAAAGGATCTTGAGTGGCCCCGACGGCTTCAGCTTGTTCTAGCTCCTGCGCAGGCGCTTGGTCTTGCGCGGAGGAGGCAGCGCTCCCTCGGCGCGCAACCGGGCGGCGTGGGCGGCCAGCGCGTCGACCAGCGCGGGCACGTTCGCCTCCTCGGGCTGCACGTCGACCCGGAGGCCGAACTCCCGCGCCGTCTCGGCGGTCTGCGGGCCGATGCACGCGACGAGCGTGCGGGCGTGCGGCTTGCCCGCGATGCCGACCAGGTTCCGCACGGTCGACGACGAGGTGAAGCACACCGCGTCGAAGCCACCGGACTTGATCATCTCGCGGGTGTCGGCGGGCGGCGGGGCCGCACGCACGGTGCGGTACGCCGTCACGTCGTCGATCTCCCAGCCACGTTCGCGCAGGCCGGCGGCCAGTGTCTCGGTGGCGATGTCGGCCCGCGGCAGCAGCACGCGGTCGACCGGGTCGAGGATGTCGTCGTAGGGCGGGAAGTCGTTGAGGAGACCCTCGGACGACTGGTCACCCGACGGGACGAGCTCCGGGATGATGCCGAACGAGCGCACCTTCGCGGCCGTGGCCTCGCCGACGCAGGCGATCTTCACGCCGGAGAACGCGCGGGCGTCCAGGCCGAACTCGCGGAACTTCTCCCACACCGCGCGGACGGCGTTGGTCGAGGTGAAGACGACCCACTGGTAGCGGCCGTCGACGAGACCCTTGACCGAGCGCTCCATCTGCGCGGGGCTGCGGGGCGGCTCGACGGAGATCGTCGGCACCTCGACGGCGATGGCGCCGTGGGAGTGCAGGCGCTCGCTCATCGCGCCGGCCTGCTCCTTGGTCCGCGGGACCAGCACGCGCCAGCCGTACAGCGCCCGCGACTCCCACCAGGAGAGCTTCGAGCGCGCGGCGGCGGCAGCGCCGACGGTGACGACCAGCGGGCCGCCCATCTCACCGGCGTCAGCGGCGACGGCCGCCAGCGTGGTGTCGACGGTGCGCTGCTGGAAGCCGGTGCCTTCGGCGGTGACGGCGACCGGGGTCTGGGGCGCGAGGCCGTTCTCGACCAGGTTCGACGCGGCCTCGGCCAGGTGCGAGCCGGTCGCGTGCAGGACGAGCGTGCCGGGCGCGGCGGCGAGGCCGGCCCAGTCCGTCACCGCGCGGACGTCGACCTCGGTGTGCACGCCACCGAGAGCCACACCCGCGTACGCCGGAACCGCGGTGCCCGAGGGCACACCGGGTACGACGTCGAACGGGATCGTCGACTTCGCGACGGCCTGCGCCTCCTTGACGACCGAGTCGAGCGTCAGCGGGTCACCCGCGACGAGACGGACGACGGTCGCACCGTTGCGCGCCTCGTTCACCAGGTCCTTGGCCACGTCGGCGGACTCGCCGACAGCGGGGCGGACCTCGACTCCCTCCGGCACGGTCGCGAGGACGTCCGCGGGGACGTCCGGGTCGGTGACCACGAGTTCAGCCCTGGTGAGCAAGTCGTGGGCCCGGACCGTGAGCAGCCCGGTGTCGCCGGGGCCGGAGCCCACGAAGGCGACGCGTCCGGGGGTCTTGCGTGCGCGGGTCATCAGGGCACTCCCCATCGATTACGCCTCTGGACCGCTGAGAACCGCGGCCCCGAGGTCGAGCAACTCGGCGGCCAGCGCCCGGCCGAGTCCCTCAGCTTCGGTCAAGTCACCGGTGGCGGACGCGCGGAGGAGATCGTTCTCCGGCGTCGCTGCGACCCCGCGCAGGGAAAGTCGGTACACGACCTTCCCGTCGTCGTCGAGGTCTTCCACCACATCGGCCAGCGCGCCGACCGGCGCGCTGCAACCCGCCTCGAGCGCGGCCAGCATGGCGCGCTCGGCGGTCACAGCGGCCCGGCTGGCCGAATCGTCCAAAGTGGACTGGATCAGGTGCTCGGCGTCGACGTCGTCGACCCGGCACTCGACTGCCAACGCACCCTGCGCGGGTGCGGGAAGCATCTGGATGGGCTCCAGGTTCTCGGTGATCTCGCTCGCGCGGCCGAGACGGGAGATGCCGGCGCGAGCCAGCACCACCGCGTCGAGCTCGCCCTTGCGGACCTTGCCGATGCGCGTGTCCACGTTGCCGCGCAACGGGACGATGTCCAGCCCGAGGCCCAACGCCTCCAGCTGCGCCGCACGGCGCGGAGATCCGGTGCCCACAGTGGACCCCGGCGGCAGCTCGCCGAGCGTGAGACCGTCGCGCGCCACCAGGGCGTCGCGCGGGTCCTCGCGCTGCGGAACGGCCGCGAGCGTCAGACGGGGGTCCGGCGCGGTCGGGAGGTCCTTGTAGGAGTGGACGGCGACGTCGATCTCGTCGTTCGCGAGCGCGTCACGAAGAGCCGACGTGAAGACGCCGATGCCGATCTGGGCGATGGGCGCGTCGGAGAGGTCGCCCGGCGTCTTGATGACGACGATCTCGACCTGTGCTCCGGCAGCCTTCAGCGCCTCGGCCACGGTCCCCGTCTGCGCGAGCGCCAGTGCGCTGCCTCGGGTACCGATCCGTAGGGTGCGGGTCACCGCGTTTCACCATCCACAGGAGCTTGCTTGGTCTGACTGACAACCCCAGGCGTCTGGGGGTCGAGCCCGAACAGTTCGCGGAGAGCCTCCGCGTAGCCGGTACCACCAGGGGCGGAGGCGAGCTCCTTCACCCTGACGGTCGGCGTGTGCAGGAGCTTGTCTACAACGCGGCGCACCGTCTTGGCCAATTCACCGCGTGTCGCGGCATCCAGTTCGGGAAGTCGCGAATCAAGACGGAGCAGTTCGGCGTCGACCACCTCGGCCGCCCGCTTGCGCAGGGCCGTGACGGTCGGCGTGACCTCGGCGGACCGCTGGCCCGCGAGGTAGGCCTTGACCTCGTCGCCGACCAGCTGGACCGCGAGGCGCGTGTCCTGGCCGGCGGGCGCGTCGGAGAGGCGGCGCTGCAGCGTTTCCAGGTCCACCACACGAACGTTCGGCAGTTCGGCGGCGGCCGGGTCGACGTCCTTGGGCAGGCCCAGGTCGCACATGACCAACGGCCGCGAGCGGGCGCTGATCATGTCCGCGCGGACGACCGTGTCGACCGAGCCGGTGCACGCGAAGACGATGTCCGCGAGGTCGATCTCGACGGCCAGCGCGCTCAGGTCGACGGCCGTCGCGGGGACGCCCTCGGCCTTCAGCGACGTGGCGAGACGCACACCGTTGGCCTGCGTCCGGTTCGCGATGACGACCTCGCCGATGCCGGCCCGGCGCAGGTGGGCGGCGGCCAGGCCGCCCATGGCACCGGCGCCGACGAGCAGCGCGCGCTTGCCGACGAGGGTGCCCAGCTGGCCCTCGGCGTCACCGAGGGCCTCGGACACGACGGACGCTCCCGCGTGGTCGATGCCGGTCTCGGTGTGCACCCGCTTGCCGACGCGCAGCGCGTTCTGGGTGAGCTCGTGGACGGTCCTGCCGACGGTGCCCGCCTCGTCCGCCGCCGCGTACGCACCGCGCAGCTGGCCGAGGATCTGGGACTCGCCGACGACCATCGAGTCGAGGCCGGCCGCGACGGAGAACAGGTGCTCAACGGCAGCGGCGGCGTAATGCACGTAAAAGTGCTCGTAGAGCGCCTGGGGCTCGATCTGCGCGTGCTGCGCCAGGACCTCGACGACCTCGGACATGCCGCCGTGGAACGACTCGACGACGGCGTAGACCTCGACCCTGTTGCAGGTCGACAGGACCATCGCCTCGGAGACGCTGGGGGCGGCGAGCAGCTGGCCGAGGACCTTGGGCAGGTTCGGCTCGGCCACGGTGACGCGTTCCAGGACCGGGACTGGGGCGGTGCGGTGCGAAAGCCCGACTACGAGCACGCTCATGCACTCACCACGTCTGCCGGAGCCGTCTGGCTCACGCTCACGGGCGAATCACCATCCCGTCCACACCGAGTCCGTTGTTGCCGACCGAGACGCTGGCAGCCTCGTCCGCACGTCGAGCGACGTGGAACGACAGGATCTGCATCTCGACCGCCAAGTCAACCTTGCGCACCTCGACGTTGTCTGGAACCTGAAGGACAACTGGTGCGAAGTTCAGAATGCACTGGACGCCCGCAGATACCAAACGGTCGCAAACCGACTGGGCGGCGGGCGGCGGCGTCGCGATGACGCCGATCGACACCTCGCGCTCCAGGCAGACCTCGGTGATCTCGTCGATGTGGTTGACGGGGATGCCCCCAACAGGGATTCCGACGAGATCGGCGTCCACGTCGAAGAGGGCGGTGACCGGGAAACCACGGCCGGGGAACCCGCCGTAGTTCGCGAGAGCGTGACCAAGGTTACCGATGCCGACGACGGCCACGGAGTGGTTGCGGGTGAGGCCGAGGATGCGCTCGATGTGGCTCACGAGGACCTCGACGTCGTACCCGACGCCCCTCGTGCCGTAGCTGCCGATGTAGCTCAGGTCCTTGCGGAGCTTCGCCGCGTTGACGCCCGCGGCCTGGCTCAGCTCCTCGCTGGAGACGGCCGTCACGCCGCTCTCGGCCATGCCGGACAGCACGCGGAGGTACACGGCGAGCCGGGCCACGGCGGCCTCGGGGATCGCGCGGGCGCGCTCCTTGTCGGCAGCCTCCGCAGGGGTGGTGGTCGTCTCACCTTCGCCCCGCTGTGAAACCACGCTCTCCGACCTCCGGGTGTGCTTCACCGCAGGGACCCCGCGGTGGTGGTGATGCGAACACCGTACCGCTTGTGAACGCATGCACAAAGTCGGTGATCGGGTGTCACAGCACCGGTGACAGGGCGTGACCAGCGCTTCCTCGGTTCATGATCACTACGGGGTGAGCGCCTACTCGACGGTGAAGGTGACCGAGTGCCATCCCGTCGCACCGTCGGGAACCGGGTCGAGGCGTGCCTGGTCCTGGGTGAAGCCGGACTTGTCGGTGGCCCGGCACTCGACCGTGTGACTGCCCTTGGGGAGGTCCAGCTCGACCCGCCACATGCGCCAGGTGGTGTCGCTGACGTCGGCACCGAGCTCGGCGTCGCGCCACGGTCCGCCGTCCACCCGGACCTCCACCTCGGCCACGCCCTTGGGCTGCGCCCACGCCGTTCCGGCGATGACGGCCCTGCCCTGGACCTTGCCCATCCTCGAAGGCCGGTCGATGCGCGAGGACACCTTGATCGGCGCCCGCGTCGCCCAGCCGCGCGGGATCCAGTAGCCCTGGTCCTTCGCGAACGTGGTCACGTTGAGGTCGGTGACCCACTTGGTCGCGGAGACGTAGCCGTAGAGCCCCGGCACCACGAGCCGCGCCGGGAACCCGTGCTCGGCGGGCAGCGGCTCGCCGTTCATGCCGATCGCGATCAGCCCGTTCTCCAGCACGTAGTCGAGCGGGCTGCCCGCCGTGAACCCGTCGTCGCTCGTGCTGAACAACTGGTCCGCGCCCGCCTTCACGCCGGCTTCCCGCAGCACGTCGCCGATCCTGATGCCGACGAAGTTCGCCGTGGAGATGTACGGCCCGCCCACCTCGTTGGAGACGCAGGTCAACGTGACGGTCTCCTCGACGAGGTCCCTGCTGCGGATCTCCTCGAACGTGAGCACCATCGGCCGCTCGACCATGCCGTGCACCCGCAGCGCCCACTCCTCGGCCCTGATCCGCGGCACGCTCAGCGCGGTGTCGATCCGGTAGAAGTCCTCGCTGCTGGTGATGAAGCTCGGGGTGCCGTCCTTGACGAAGTCGGCGTTCACCGGGATCTCCGGCGCCCTGACCTTCGGCGTCAGGTCGCCGACGGCCTGGCGCGAGCCCTCGACGTCCGTCCGGCTGCCGAAGAGCTGGCCCGCTACGCCCGCGAAGACCGCGAGCCCGGCGGTGACCAGGAAGCCGCGCCTGCTCTCGCTCGCCTCGGCCTCGCGGTGCAGGTAGCGGAACGCGTAGACGCCCGCCGCCGTGCTGGCGACGGGCGCGAGGACGGCGAGCTGGCCGACGTCGGGCCTGGTCACGACTGCCGCGACGCCGACGAACCCGAGCAGCACGGCCACCAGCGTCCCCGGCGCGGGACTGTTCCGGCTGGCCAGTCCGGCACCGATGCCGATGCCCACGAGCACGACACCCATGCAGATGAGCAGCACGAGCTTGTCGGCGGTGCCGAACGTGGTGACGGCGAAGTCCTTCAGCCACGACGGCGTGAGGTCGATCGCGGCGTTGCCCACGGCCAGGTACGGCGAGGCGCTCAGGCCGACGAAGGCCGCCACCAGGTGCCCTGCCGCGAGAGCCGTGACGAGGGCGATCAGTCCGGTGAGTGCGGCCTTGGCGGGCTTCATGCCCTTCATTCGACACCCGCGCGGCCCTGGTTCGCTCAGGTCGTAAGCCCTCGGTAATCAACTTCCGGGGGCGGGACGCCGCTACTGGGCGAGGGCCGCCCGCAGGCGGTCCTCCTCCACCTTCCAGTACCCGTGCTCCGTCCCGTCCACCAGGAACACCGGCACCCGGTCGCCGTACTCGGCCCGCAGCTCCGGGTCGGAGTCCACGTCCTCGACCGACCAGGTCGCGCCGAGGTCCGCGCAGATCCGCTCGATCTCGACGGCGGCCTCCTCGCAGGCGTGGCACGACACCCGGCTCATCAACGTCACGTGGTGGGTCATGCCGTCATGCTCCCAAAGGCCTGCGCAGGACGGCGCGGGCGAGCTTGCCGGTCGGCGAGTGCGGCAGGGCCGGGGCGAACTCCACCGACGTCGGCACCTTGAACTTGGCGAGCCGCACGGCGCAGTGGGCCACCACGGCCTCCGCGGTCAGCTCCTGGCCGTCGCGCAGCACGAGCACGACCTTCACCGCCTCGCCGGTCTTCTCGTCCGGCACGCCGACGGCCGCGGCCTCGAGCACCTGCTCCAGCTCGCAGATGACCTGCTCGACCTCGTGCGGGTAGACGTTGAAGCCGTTGACGATGATCAGGTCACCGGCCCGGTCGACCAGGTGCAGGTCGCCGTCGGAGTCGATGAAGCCGACGTCGCCGGTGCGGAACCAGCCGGACGCGTCCGGGCCGTGGGCGCCGTCGGGCCAGTAGCCGCTGAAGAGGTTGTCGCCCTTCGCGGACACCAGGCCGGTGCCGGGCTCGTCCTCGTCGATGTCGAGCACCGAGCCGTCCGTGTCGACCAGGCGGATCTCGACGCCCGGCAGCGCCTGGCCCACCGAACCCGGCTTCGGCACGCCGCCGACCAGGGTGGAGGTGAGCACGGGACCCGTCTCGGTGAGGCCGTAGCCCTCGTAGACCGGGATGCCGATCGCGCCGCGCATCTCCGCGATCACGCCCGCCGGCAGCGGGGCCGCCCCGGAGGTGAACAGGCGGACCGTGGCCAGCTTCTCGCGCAGCACCTCGGCCGGGTGCGCGAGCAGCGCGCGGTACATGGGCGGCACGCCGACCATCGTGGTGACGCGGTGCTCCGCGATGACGTCGAGGACGGTGGACGGCTCGAAGCGCTCCAGCAGGACCGCCGTGGCACCCGCGCCCGCCACCTGCAGCAGGCCGGGGCCGAGGCCGTAGACGTGGAACAACGGCAGCGCGAGCAGCACCCTGTCGGCCGCGGTGACCGGGGCGGGGCGGAGCGCGGCGCACTGCGCGACGTTCGCGAGCAGCGCCCGGTGCGAGAGCATCGCGCCGCGCGGCACGCCGGAGGTGCCCGAGGTGTAGCCGAGGACGGCCAGGTCCTCGCCGCCGCACACGGCCTCGAACGGCTCGGCGGTCGCGGTGACGTCCGGAACGTCGATCACCGTGGCGTCGGAGCCCTCGCCGTCGCCCACGAGCAGCGTGGCGCCGGAGTCGGCGAGGATGCGCTGGAGCTCGCGCGGCGGGTTGCCGGGGCCCGTCGGGACCACGACGCCGCCCGCGCGGAGGATGCCGAACACCGCGACCGCGAACTCGGGGCCCGTGGGCAGCCGTACCGCCACCCGGTCGCCCGATTCGAGTCCTGAATCAGCCAAATGGCGGGCGAAAGCGTCGGTCGCGCCGTCGATGGTTTCCCACGTGAGGCTCTTACCGCTCGCTACGTCGACCAAGGCGACGTGGCCGGGTCCCCGCTGTGCCGAAGCACGGACCAGATCTGACACATTGCGAGCGGAAGTCAACATGGCCTCCTCATGAACAACTGGGCGCTTCGAGCAGTCTTCCACGCGTGACGAGCGTCATGAAGCCGCGGTTCCCTCGTCTTACCATCGCAACCGACCGCTACCTACTACGGAGTAACAACACGTATGCTGCCGCCACGGCGACTCTGTGGAGGTGCCGCGAGCCGATGACCGCGCGGGCACGACCGAACACGATCAGGACCACCCGAACCATGACGGGGGGTCAGCACGACAACGCCGCAGACGAGCCGTGGCAGCTCGTCAAGGCCGCCCAAGAGGGTGACACCGAGGCGTTCGGAGTGCTGTACGACAAGTACGTCGACATGGTCTTCCGCTATGTCCTCTTCCGGGTGGGCGGCGACCGCGCGTTCGCCGAGGACGTGACGAGCGAGACCTTCCTCAGGGCTCTGCGGAGCATCGGGTCGGTCAGCTACCAGGGCCGCGACGTGGGCGCGTGGTTCGTCACGATCGCCCGCAACATCGTGTTCGACCACGTGAAGTCGAGCCGCTACCGGCTCGAGGTCACGACCGCCGAGCTGCAGGACAACCGCGAGGAGACGAGCGGCCCCGAGCAGGAGGTCATGACCGAGGCGACCAACGCGGAGCTGCTCCGGTGCGTCTCACAGTTGGGAGACGATCAGCGCGAGTGCATCACGCTGAGGTTCATCGAAGGCAAGACGGTGTCCGAGGTCGCGCAGCTCATGGACCGCAACGAGGGCGCCGTGAAGGCCCTGCAACACCGGGCCGTGAGGCGGCTCGCACAGATCCTCCCGTCCTGGTTGCGGTGATAGCGATCGCAGGGGCGTAACCCAAAGCAGATCAACTTCGTTACTCGGGCTGAGATGGACGGCAAGGGAAGAACACCGCGGTGGCGGCAGACGGAGCACGAGCGATTCGCCCGTGCCGTTGAAGGCGGTCCACAGCCGGTGGGCAACGACGACCTCGCTGAGGACCTCGCGATCGTCGAACTCCTCCGGCGGATGGACGTCGGCCCGGACGCGGAGACGCGCGAACGGATGAAGCAGCGCGTCCTCACCGCGCCTCCACCGGAGAAGCCACTGGCGCTCTCGTCGGTAAGACGGGTGGGAGCGCGCGCACGATTAGCGGTCGCCGCGGCCGCGGTCCTCTGCTTGCTGATGTCACTCGCCGGCATGAGTGTGCTGCTCAGCCGTGACGCGCTCCCGGGAGACCCGCTCTACGGCATCAAGCGCACCACCGAAAGCGCCTCGCTCGGCCTGACCTTCGACGACCAGGACCGCGCCCTCAAGCACCTGGAGTTCGCCGCGTCCAGGGTCACCGAGATGGAGACCCTCGCCGAACGCTCCTCCGACCCGTCCGCCCAGCTCACGGCGCTGACCGACCTGGACGCCGACGCGGTCGAGGGTGCCCGCCAGCTCACCACGTACGCCACGTCGTCCGACGAGAAGGCCCTCCCGGACCTCCGCGACTGGGCCCTGGCCCAGTACAAGAAGGTCGGCACCCTGCGCCCCCGGCTCCCCGGAGACGCGGGCGCCCACGCCGACACGACGATGTGGTTGCTGGCGAGCATCGCCCAGCGGGCCCACGACCTGGCGGCCCGCGCGGGCTGCGACACCGTGACCAGCGGTTCCTCCGACTCCCTCGGTCCGCTGCCCGCCAAGGACGCGTGCGCCGCGGTCGTCACCGACCCGAACTCGTCGCCGGGGAGCGAACCGCCGTCGGTGCCGCCGGCCCCGACGGACCTGCCCGTGCCGTCCGGTTCGGTGAACCCGTCCGTGCAGCCCACGCAGTCCGTGGCGCCGGGCACGTCGACCGCGCCGCCGGCGAAGCCGGGGACCTCGACCCCGCCGACGTCCGGCAAGCCCGGGATCACGATCCCGCTGCCGCTCCCGCTGCCGAGCATCTCGCTCCCGCTGCTGCCCGGGATCAGCTTCGGCTGAGCACGGCACCCCGCATGATCGCGAGCTCCAGCGGCGACGCCTGCTCGCGCCAGCGGTGGGCGACCGCCGCGTAGGTGGTGACGTCGTGCCAGCGGCCCTGCGTGCGGAACAGCTCGCGCAGGGTGGCCTCGCGTTCGAGGCCGGCGCCGGTCATGACGCCGCTCATCATCGTGTGGTCGGCCCGGTGCCCCGCCCACACGCGGTGGATGCCGAGAGGCCCGAACGCGTGCGCGAACAGCAGCCTGCCCGCCTCCGAACCGCAGCCCTTCACGGGCGAGCCGGGCAGGATCACCAGGCCCGTGCACATGGCGTTGCTGCCGTACTCCTCCAGCAGCAGGCCGATCATGCCGACCATCGTGTCGTCGTCGTGCGAGGTGATGGCGAAGACCAGCTTGCGCGGGGTGGGCGTGTAGAACGCGGCCGCGGCCTTCTCCGGGGTCATCCGGTCGACGCCGAGGTAGCGCGTGAGCACCGGGCTGCCGTAGATGCGCTGGTAGACGGGCAGGTCCTCGTCCATCAACGGACGCAGCCGGACGTTGGGGCCGATCAGCTCGGTCATGTCGCACCGCCGACGAGCTGCTCGACGTCGACGTAGTAACGACCGGACGGCTGGGGCCTGCCGAGGAGGATGCGGCGGGCCGCGTCGGTGACGATCGCGCCGCCGAGCATGGTGCCGGAGGCGAGCTGCGGCCAGCTGCTCAACGTGCGACCGATCTCGGTCATGGCCTGCGTCAGCGCCGGGCTGATCCGGGTCCCGTCGACCATCTGCACCATCAGCCGCACCATCCCGGCGCGATCGAGGCAGGCGACGTCGGCCGCCGTGACGTCGCCGACGCGGCCGTGCAGCAGCGGGCGGTCCGGCTCCAGGTCGTACCGCTCGACGTCGAGCAGGCCCCGGTCGTTGGTGTCCATCAGCACGGGGATGCCCCGTGCGCGGGCCTGCTCCCGCACCGCCACCTTGACCCACGCCGTGTCGCACTCCTCCACGACCAGGTCCGCGCCGTCGAGGAAGTCCCCGAGGTTCTCGCCGGTCAGGCCGTCGCGCCAGATCTCGACGTCCAGGTACGGGTCGAGCTCGAACAGCTGCCGCGCGCAGAGCACCGTCTTCTCGACGCCGAGCTCGTGCACGCCGGTGCGCAGCCGGTTGAGGTTCGAGAGGCCGAGGCGGTCGAAGTCGGCGAGCCGGAAGCTGCCTCCGACGCCCTCCATCGCGGCGGTCAGCGCGGCGCTGTTGCCGACGGACAACCCGATCACCGCGACGCACTTGCCGAGCAGGACCTCCTGCTCCTCGCGCGTGATCTTGTTCCGGTTGCGGTCGGTGCGGACGAACCGGAACTCGTCGCGGGGAAGCACGTGCACGAGCCGGCCGGTCCAGGGGTAGAACACCCAGGTGCCGTACTCGGCGGGCTCTCGTCCCCGGAGCACCTCGGCCTTGGCCGCGGCCCATTCGCCGGGGGTCCTGACCCGGCCGGGCCGCCGGGCGGAGATCAGTTCTTCCACCTGCTCGTCGATGCGGTCGTGCACAGCGGTGACGCGGGAGGTCGCGAACAGGTCGGGGAGCTGACCTGCGTCGAGGAGCCGCGGCCGCCAGGAGTCGCTGTCGAAGCACTCGGCGAGCTCGGGTAACACGGAGATGATCTTGTTCACGAGGCGGGTAGATCATCTTCGCTACGCCGAACGGAGTACAACACGTCGTGTTGACGCGAACACGTGGTGTGATCAGCACCGCACGCGAAAACTCGCACGACGTGTTCTCCACCAGGTCTGAGCGGGTGTGGCGGCCTGATCGCTACGCTTGGGACATGGCAGGCAAGCGTGATGTGCAGAGCGACCGGCTGGCCGAACTAGCCGGCGAGGCATCGGCAGACGCGGCGATCCAGGCTGCCGCGATGGCGCCAGAGCTCGAACAGTCGCTGACCGTCCCGCCTGACCTGACCGCGGCGGCCTTCTTCGACGTGGACAACACGATGATGATGGGCGCGTCGATCTTCCACTTCGCCCGGGGCCTGGCCGCGCGCAAGTACTTCTCGTCCTCGGACCTCGCGGGCTTCGTCTGGCAGCAGCTCAAGTTCCGGGTGGGCGGCCGGGAGGACCCGGAGTCCGTCAAGGCCTCCCGCGAGCAGGCCCTCTCGTTCGTCTCGGGCCGCAGCGTCGCCGAGCTGGTCTCGCTCGGCGAGGAGATCTTCGACGAGCTGATGGCCGACCGCATCTGGAAGGGCACCCAGGCCCTCGCCCAGATGCACCTCGACGCGGGTCAGCGCGTCTGGCTGGTCACGGCCACGCCCGTCGAGCTCGCCCAGATCATCGCCCGCCGGCTCGGCCTGACCGGAGCCCTGGGCACCGTCTCGGAGTCGGAGAACGGCATCTACACCGGCCGCCTGGTCGGCGACCTGCTGCACGGCAAGGCGAAGGCCCAGGCCGTCCGCTCGCTGGCCGCCAAGGAGGGCCTCGACCTGCGTCGCTGCACCGCGTACTCGGACTCGTCCAACGACGTCCCGATGCTGTCCGTGGTGGGCACCGCGGTGGCCGTGAACCCGGACTCGCAGCTGCGCGAGATCTCCCGCCGCAAGGGCTGGGAGATCCGCGACTTCCGCACGGGCCGCAAGGCGGCCAAGATCGGCGTCCCGTCAGTGCTGGGCGCCGGTGCCCTGGCCGGAGCTGTGGCCGCCACGCTCGCCTACCGGCGCAGGGTCAGGTAGCAGCCCGAGCTCCCGCCACCCCTGCTCACCGGCGGGGGTGAGCACGACGGCACGGCTCGTCCCGATCCGGCGCACCCAGCCGCGTTCGAAGAACACCCCGCAGAGGAACGCCCCGGCCGCGCCGGCCAGGTGGGGCACGCGCTCGGTCCAGTCCAGGCACGCCCGGCTGACCACGCGCTGGGACGGCTCGAACCCGAGCTCCTTCAACCAGACCATCCCGGTCCCGGTGACCGCGAGCCCGTCGCCGACCACGCCGAGCTCCACCAGTCCCGACCTCAGCGAGATGCCGAGCCGGCCCGCGAGGTGGTCGTAGCAGGTGCGCCCGCGGGCCAGGGCCTCGGAGACGGCCGCCGCCCGCAGCGAGGAAGGCCGGGAGGCAGGCCCGGCGAACGCGGCCATCGCCTCCAGCAGCTCGGCGACGTGCGGCCCTGCCAGTGCCACGTACCGGTGCCGGCCCTGCCTGTGCTCGACCAGGACCCCGCCCTCGACCAGCCGGGTCAGGTGCTCGCTCGCGGTGGACGCGGCCACCCCGGCGTGGGCCGCCAGCTCCCGGGCGGTCCACGCCCGGCCGTCGAGCAGGGCTCCGCACATCGCGGCACGGGTCCCGTCCGCGAACAGCCCGGCGATCTGGGCGAGTGCTTCCACGACGCCATTCTGCGGCCGGAACGCTTCGGCCGGCACCGAACCGTCCAGCCCCTAACGTCGTCCGCATGAGCGAAGAGCTGCTGCGCCTCCCGGTCCCCGAGGTCCCGCCGGGGGAAACGGGGGTGGCCTGGCTCAGGTCGTCCGTCGTCAGGTTCAGCAACGGCCCGGACCACGCCCGCAGGCGCGCTCTGACGGCCGGGCTCGTCGAGGACGTGGACGTCACCACGCTCGACGAGCTGGCCACCGCGCTGGGGCTCCGCGGCTCGTTGGACGCCATCGCCGAGATCGCACCGTGCTACCAGCCGCACGAACCCGTGACCGCGGCGGCCGACGCCGCCGTGGAGCGCCTGGCCACGACCCACGACGAGGAGACGGCGGCGAGGATCGGCCTGCTCGTCCAGGCCTGGGCGGCCACGAACGCCCTCGCGGAGCGCCTCGTCACCGGGGACCAGAGCCCTCCGGTCCCGATCACCCGCAGGCAGACGCCGCGGGGCGTGGTCGAGGTCAGCCTGGAGCACCACCCGTTCGGCCACGGCCCGCACGCCTGCCCCGGCCGCCGCCTGGCGACCCGCATCGCCAAGAACACGGCGTTCCGGGCGCTGCACCACCGCGACGAGCCGCTGGTCCTCCCCAACGCCTGGGACCACGCCTCAGCCGCGGCCCTGCACGCGGCGGGCTTCACCGCGATCGGCACCACGAGCCTCGGCGTGGCCGCCGCACACGGCATCCCGGACGGCACGGGCCTGGCCGGCGAGCAGGCCGTCGCGCTGGCGAAGCTCCTGAGCACCCTGCCGTGCCCGGTCACCGCCGACCTGGAGTCGGGCTTCGGCAAGCCGCCGCCGGAGGTGGCCGAGCTCGTCGCGGGCCTGGGGGTGGCGGGCGTCAACCTGGAGGACGGCCGTCCGCACGGCCTGGCGACACCCGAAGAGCAGGCAGCGCTCATCACGGCCGTCAAGGAGCGTGCACCAGGGGTGTTCCTCAACGCCCGGATCGACACCCACTGGCTGGGCATGGCCACCGAGGAGACCGAGGACCGGGCACGCCGCTACGTCGACGCCGGCGCGGACGGGATCTTCGTGGCGGGCCTGACCGAGCCGCGTGAGATCGAGAAGCTCGCGCGGCTCGCCCCGCTCAACGTCCTGGCCCAGCAGCGCACGCCGCGGGAGCTCGGAGACCTGGGCGTGAAGCGGATCAGCACCGGCTCACTGCTGTTCAGGGCGGCTCTGCGCCACAGCGTCACGACCGCGCTGGCGGTGCGCGACGGCGGCACCAGCGCCGCGTACAGCTACGACGAGGTGCAGGCGCTGGTCAGCCGAGGAACACGTTCCGACGCTGGGTGAGCAGCCGGTACAGGGTCTGCTGGATCGTCTCCCGCACCTGGTCGGTCAGGTTGAAGACGAGCATCGGGTCGTCGGCCGCGTTCTCACCGAACACGTCGGTGCGGATCGGCTCGCCGAACTCGATGTACCACTTCGAGGGCAGCGGAATGGCGCCCAGCGGCCCGAGCAGCGGGAAGAACGGCGTCACCGGGAAGTACGGGAAGCCCAGCAACCGGGCGAGCGCCTTGATGTCGCCGATCATCGGGTAGATCTCCTCGGCCCCGACGATGGAGCACGGGATGATCGGCGCGCCCGTCTTCAGCGCCGCCGACACGAAGCCGCCGCGGCCGAAGCGCTGCAGCTTGTAGCGGTCCTTGAACGGCTTGCCGATGCCCTTGAAGCCCTCCGGCCACACGCCGACGAGCTCACCGGACGACATCAGCCGCTCGGCGTCGGGGTTGCACGCGAGGGTCTGGCCGGACTTGCGGGCCAGCGCGCCGAGCACCGGTGTGCGGAACACCAGGTCCGCGCCCAGCATGCGCATGTGGCGGTGCGCCGGGTGCTCCGACGCGATGCCGAACGACGTCATCAGGGCGTCGAGCGGCACGGTGCCGGAGTGGTTCGCCACGATCAGCGCGCCACCGGCGGACGGGATGTTGTTCAGGCCGATGGTCTCGACGCGGAACCACTTCTCGTACAGCGGCTTCAGCGGCGGCATCAGCACGTTCTCGGTGAGGTCCCGGTCGAACCCGAACTCGTCGACCTGGTAGTCGCCGGCGATCCGCCTGCGCGCGAACGACAGCAGGTCGGCCAGCCTGCGTTCCCAGTCCGGTGTCGCGGACTGCTGCTGCTCCGGCTCGGGAACCACCTCGACGTGGCGCGACCTGCGCGCGGCGTCGCGTTCCGGGTCGTGCAGCGGGATAACGCGTGCTCCTGCCACTGCGTTCATCTCCTCAAGACAAGATCAGCGGAAACGAGCGGCCGCGTCGAGGATTCCCCGTTCCGCGGCGTCGATCGTCTCCGGGTCGATGAGCGGCTTCAGACCTCGGCCGTTCACGTAGTCGTCGAACGCCTGCTGGGTGGTCCACCGCGGCGTGAACCCGAACTCCTTCTTCAGCAGGGTGGTGTCGATCACGCGCCCCCAGTTGAGGAACCTCATCTGGTCGGGCGAGAAGTCGACGAGCCGGGCGCTCCGGAAGAAGCCACCGACCGTGGGCACGGCGGCGCTGGGCACGGGCAGGTTCAGCCTGCCCGCCCGCCTGATCGCCTGCGACAGCAGCAGCACGCCGTCGCCTCCCACGTTGAACACTCCTGGCAGGTCGTGCAGCGTCGCGCGTTCCAGGACCGCCAGGGCGTCCTCGGAGTGCAGCAGCTGCACGCGGGCGTCGTAACCCAGGACGGTGGGCACGACCGGCAGGGCGAAGTAGCGCGTGAGCACCGTGTCGATGCGCGGGCCGATGAAGTTCGTGAAGCGCAGCGTGGTGACGTTCACGTCCGGCCTGCGGCGGCCGAACCCGCGCACGTACCCCTCGACCTCGACCGCGTCCTTGGCGTAGCCGGACGACGGCAGGTCCTTGGGGCCCATGTCCTCGGTGAACACCGCCGGGTCGCGGCTGCTGGACCCGTAGACGGCGCTGGTGGACTTCACGACGAGCTTCTGCACCTTGGGCGACTTCTGGCACGCGGCCAGCAGCTGCATGGTGCCGATGACGTTCATCTCCTTCATCACCGTGCGGCCGGTGGGCCCGGCCGGGCTCGCGGTGACGGACGCGTGGACGACCGTGTCGACGTTCGCGGTGGAGATGACCTTGCTGATCAGCGGGTTGCGGATGTCGGCCCGCACGAACTCGGCGCGACCCATGCGGCGGAGCAGGTCGCGTGGCGGCGGCTCGGTGTCCACACCGAGCACGCGCTCGATGTCCGGGTTCGCGGCGAAGCGCGCGGCGAGGTGGCCGCCGAGGAAGCGGCTGACTCCGGTGACGAGGACGACCTTGGGCGTCATGCGACTCCAAGCACGAAGGGCGTTGCGATTGGTCGATGCTACAGACCAGATCGGGAACCGGAGGGGGCCGGAACGCCGTCTTGACGCAGGTCACGAAGGCTTTACGGGCTAATCACCCGAACGGCGGCCCCCGTTCCCGTGGTGGTGCGACGCTGTCCCACGCAGTGATATTCGTGCCCGCGCAAGCACCCGGACGGGGCCGGATGGCGGAGAAACGCAACCGCCGCCGGCCTCCTGCGAGAGGAGACCGGCGGCGGCAGAGCGCATGCGGGCTTACTTGCCGCGCTTCCTGCGCTGGACCCTGGTCTTGCGCAGCAGCTTGCGGTGCTTCTTCTTCGACATGCGCTTGCGGCGCTTCTTGATGACCGAGCCCATGCGGGTTCCTTAGCTCTAGACGTTGCTTTGACTGGCGCGCCCCAGCCTTGGCCGTGTCAAGCACGGCGCGCCGGTAAGCACGATCGGCCTACCAGTCTACCCGGCGGGGTTCACCAGCTTTCAGCCAGCGTCGAAGTACGCGTTCTCCAGGTAGGCGTGGACCGCTTTTTCGGGCACCCGGAACGACTTTCCGACCCGCACAGCGGGCAGTTCACCGGAGTGCACCAGGCGGTACACGGTCATCTTGGAGACCCGCATCATCGAGGCCACCTCGGCCACGGTCAGGAACTGCACCTGAGCGAGGCCTGTTCGTTCGTTCTCCTTCGCAGGCATACATCACCGCATCCTTAGACACGTGTCGTGCCGTCGGTCTTCCCCACCGACGGTTCGACACGCACGTGCTGCCCTGAGAGTAGCGGGACTGGTGTGACTCCTGCGACGTCCAACCAGTGTTGCTTGTCAGTCCTCGTGCTGACGGCCCAGCTCGGCGGACCTGTCGCGAGCGCTCTCGATGGCCGCGAGCATGGCCGCGCGGACGCCGTGCTTCTCCAGCTCGCGGATGGCCATGATCGTGGTGCCGGCCGGGGACGTGACCGCCTCCCGCAGGATCACGGGGTGCGAGGAGCCCTCGGCCAGCATCGTCGCGGCGCCCACGGCCGACTGGATGATCAGCTGCGAGGCCAGGTCGCGCGGGATGCCGAGCAGGATGCCCGCGTCGATCATCGCCTCGACCAGGTAGAAGAAGTACGCGGGACCGGAGCCCGACAGGGCCGTCACCGCGTCCTGCTGCGACTCCGGCACCACCGCGACCTTGCCCACGGTCGACAGCAGCTCCTCGACGATCTTGAGGTGCTCCGGCGTGGCGTTGGAGCCGCCGGAGACGGCGCTCATGGCCTCACCGACGACCATCGGGGTGTTGGGCATGACCCGCACCACCGGGGTTCCCTCGGGCAGCCTGCGCTCGTACAGGGCCGTCGGCAGGCCCGCGCACAGCGACACGATCAGCGTGCCGGGCCGCAGCACCGGCGCGAGCTCGACCAGCAACGGCTCGATGTCCTGCGGCTTGACCGCCACGACCAGCACGTCGGCCTGCGCCGCCGCGCCGGAGACCGTGACGGCCTCGAACCCGTACTGCTCGGTCAGCGCACGGGCCCGTGACTCGTGCTTCTCCGTGAACAGCAGATCCGAGGCCGCGCGACCACCCTGCAAGAGCCCGGACAGCAGCGCCTCACCGATCTTGCCCGCGCCGAGCACCGCGATCTTCGTCATCGGTCAAGTCTCACACAGCGGGGGTCAGCGCAAGCTGCCGTGCCTGGCACACCAACCGGCCGGCCGAGTCGATCACCGTGGCGTCCTCGTCGAACCACTGGCCGTGCACCGCCTGGCAGGTGACGTGGATGCGCAGCCAGCCGGGAGCGGGCCGGGCCCGCAGCAACGCCGTCAGCTGCACCGTCGGTGACCAGCCGAAACGACCGAGGTTGAACGTCACGGGCATCGACAGGTCGCCCGCGAGCAGCGCGAAGTACGGGTCTGGCTGCTCGTCGGTCGGCCGCGCCCAGAGCTTCAGCGTCAGCGCCCCGTCCGTGCGCCGGTCGAGGAACGTCGCCGACTCGCGGTCCACCCGCAGGTCGCACAACGCGCCCACCCGGTAGACCCCGCCGGTCGGGAACGTCGCCATCTCCACCGACCCCGGTGGCGGCGCGGCGGGCATCGACGGCAGGTTCACGTAGTCGGCCCGGTGCTCGGGTATCCGCCCGGTGGTCACCGAGGCCTCGACGCACACCTGGCCGCGCTGCTCCAGCGTCACCGCGATGACCGTCGCCGTCCGCCCCGCCTTGCGCACGTCGGTGCGGACCAGCACCGGCCCCACCTCCGGTGCGCGGAGGAACTGCGCGGACACGGCCAGCGGATCACCGTCGGCGACCTGAGCGGCCGCACGGGTCATCACGGCCAGGAGAAAACCGCCGTGGGGCTTCGGGCCCACGGTCCACTCGGCGGGCAGGGACGCGGTGAAGGTTCCGTCACCGAGCGACCGCACCGCGCTGGACTTCGAGAAGGTCATGAGCGGCTGGCCAGCGACCGCAGGAAAAAGGTCACGTTGGCAGGCCGTTCTGCAAGTCGCCGCATGAGATATCCGTACCACTGCTCACCGTAGGGAACATAAACACGAGTGCCGAGACGCCTCTGCTCCTCGGTCCTGATGCCGTAGAGCATCTGGTACTCGAAGTCAGTTTTGTCATACCAGCGGGCTCGTTCGCCAATGATCTCGATCAACCTCGGGTCGTGCGTGGCGAACATCGGGTAGCCCTCTCCAGCGAGGAGAACGTTCAGGCACCGCACGTAGTTCAGATCAACCTCGGATGGATCCTGAATCGCAACCTCGGGAGGCTCCGCGTAGGCCCCCTTGACCAGCCTGACCCTGCTCCCGGGCCCGGAGAGCTGCTTGCAGTCGTCCAAGGTCCGGTGCAGGTACGACTGCAGCACCGCACCGACCCACGGCCAGCTGCGGCGCAGTTCGTGCAGGACCCGCAGGGTGGAGTCGGTGGTGGTGTGGTCCTCCATGTCGAGCGTGACCGTCGTCCCGCACTGCTCGGCGGCGGCGCAGATCCGGGAGGCATTCGTCAGGGCGAGCGCTTCGTCGAGCGACTGTCCAACTGCGGACAGCTTGACGCTCACCTCCGCCTTCTCGGCCAGCCCTGCGGCGTGCAGCGCGTCGAGCAGCTCCAGGTACGCCTGGACGGTCTTCTCGGCCTGGGCCTTGTCCGTGGTGTCCTCGCCGAGGTAGTCCAGCGTCACCGGCAGCCCGAGGCCCCGCACGACCTCGACGGCGTCGGCGGTGGTCTCCCCGGCGACGAACCGCTTCACGACATCGCGGCTGATGGGCGCGTTGGCGACGAGATGGCGGACCGTCTCGTTGCGAGACGCGGCCATGATCAACGCTCGCAGCGGGTTCACACCGGGAACCCTAACCCGGACGAGCCGCGGCAGTGCCGAACGACCCTTGCCGGAACACTCGCCGGACCGGCACCGGGCCTCAGCGCGACAGCCCCGGCCGAGCCTTCCCTGCGCCGCCCTCGGCGGACCAGTCGAGGTGCAGCCGTGCGAACAGCAAGGCCTCCGCGAGCATCTCCCGCCGGGCGGCCGCGGATCCGGCCCGCCGGGTGTTGACCTCCAGCACGACCTGCCCGTCGAACCCGCCGCGGGCCAGCAGCTCGCACAGCTCCGCACAGGGCTGGGTCCCGCGCCCAGGCACCATGTGCTCGTCCTTGGGCGCCCCGGACCCGTCGGCCAGGTGGATGTGCCGGAGCCCGTCCCCCATCCGCTTCGCCAGCTCCAGCGCGTCCATGTGCGCGGCGGCGGAATGGGACAGGTCCAGCGTGTAGTTCCGGTGCCCGACGTCGGTCGGGTCGACGGAGGGCTTGAACGCGTTCATCTCCACCGACCGCCCCCGCCCGAGGGGCCGGCGCACGGGGAACATGTTCTCCACCGCGATGGCGATCCCGCTCGAGTCCTCGAGCGACGAGACCAGCTCGGCGAACCCGTCCGCGTACTTGCGCTGCCACCGGAACGGCGGGTGCAGCACCACGGTCGGCGAGCCCAGGTCCTGCGCGGCCTGGACGGCCCGGCGCAGGCGCTCCGACGGGTCCGGCGACCACACCCGCTGCGAGATCAGCAGGCAGGGCGCGTGCACGGCCAGCACCGGCATCCCGGTCCGGGCCGACAGCCGGTCGACCGCCCGGATGTCCTGCGACACCGGGTCGGCCCACACCATCAGCTCGACGCCGTCGTACCCCAGTTCGGACGCGATCTCGAACGCCGCTCCGGCGGGCTGCGGGTAGACCGAGGCCGTGGAAAGCCCGACCGGGATGCGCGAGGTCAACTCTTCACCAGCAGCATCGCCGCTGGTGAGACGGTCACGATGAGGCCGACGAGCACGGCCAGGACGGTGGTCTGCAGATCGTCCGCTCGGCGGATCTTTCGAACCAGCAACACCAGACCCACGGTAACGGCAAGCGCCACCACGAGTGCGGCGGCGGGTACCGAGCGCCACAGGTAGTTGAACGCGAGCCACAGGCCCGCGCCGCCGAGCACGCCGACGGCGAGCTGGCCGATCATGATCAGCCATTCCTTGCCCGCCGAGCGCGGTTCGGCGTCCGCCTCCTCCTCGGCCTCGCCGGCGTCGTCGAGGCCGGCCGGGCCCTCGTCGTCGTCGGCGTCCTCGTCGTCCGCGAGGTAGTCGTCCTCGGGGCGGTAGACGGCGTACTCCTGCGAGTCGTCGTCCACGTACGGGCCGGGGTGCGCCGCGGTCGACTCCATCGGCGCCATCGACAGGTCGGTCTTGGCGGCCGCGTCGTCGTCGTCACCGAACCAGGCGTCGGGCACGTTGCCCGGCAGCGGGTCCGGCAGCTTGGGCGGGGCGGGCGGCACGATCAGCACGGACTCGGTCTCGAGCGCGGCGATCTTGTCCACCGGCGCCTTCGCCGGGATGCGCGGGAGCTGCTCCGTCATCGCCTCGCGCGGCGGGCCGGGAACCGGCATCTGCACCGACGGCGGAACCGGCTTCGGCGGCCGGGTGATGTTCGTGCGCGACGGCGTCGACTGGTCGAGGCGCGCCTCGAGGCGGCCGGGCACGTCCGGGCGCGGCATGCCCGAGTTCGACGGCTGGTCGCGGACCTGCGGCACCTGCCGGGTCTGCTCGGTGGCCGCGGGCGGCGGTGGCACGGGCGCGGCCGGCTTGGCCGGGGGCGGCGCGGGCATCGGCGGTGCGGGTCTGCGGACCTGCGGCGGCCCGGCGGGCGGCACCGGCATCTGCTGCGACGGCTGCGGCGCCTTCGGGGGCGGCGGCTTCGGCTGGTACGCCGTGCGCTCGGCGGCCGGGGGTGGCGGCGGGGCGGCCTGCGGTTCCGGGGCGGCGCGACGACCGGGCTGCGGTACGTCGTCGTCGCGGATCGCCATCAGGCGGCCGCTGTCGGACAGCACCCGCTCGATGATCGACTGGGGCGCGGTCTCCGGCTGCTGGACGTCTTCCTCGTCGTCAGCCCGGCGGCGTCGCCGACGTGGCGCACTCTCTGCGCTGCCCCCGTACTGGGCGAGCAGCTCAGCGACTGTGCGCTGCGTCTGGTCCGATCCGCTCTCTCGACTCATCAACTCCACCGTGCCCCGGTCTGGCCAGTCCGTCCAGTATCGCTCTGGTCCGTCCCGTCAGTGTGGTCCAGCCGTCGGAGGATGACACCCTCCCGGAGTGCCCAGGGGCAAATCTCCAGCTGCGTGAGTGACAGGGCTCGCATTGTGGCCTCCGCGACCAACGCCCCCGCGACGAGCTGGTGGGCGCGCGACGTGCTCACGCCTTCCAGCTCAGCGAGGTCGCTGGCCGACATCCGGGAAATGAACGCGATCAGCTGCCGCAGGCCCGCGTCGGTGAGCACGCGTCGTGCCCTGGGCCCGGCAGACGATGGCGCGGCCCCGGTGAGCCGCGCCAGCGTTCGGAAAGTTTTTGAGGTCGCAACCACTCGATCGGGTTCACCCGCGCGTTTCAGCTTCCGCGCCACGGGCGCGAGCTGGTCGGCGAGCCAGTCGGTGGTCTCGCGGACCTCCGAACGCCGGGGCGGGTCCTTCTTGAACCGGGTCCTGGTGAGCCTTCCCGCGCCGAGCGGCACGGAGAAGGCCAGGTCCGGGTTCTCGTCGCGGCCGATGGCGAGCTCCAGGGAGCCGCCACCGATGTCGAGGCTCAGCAACTTGCCCGCGGACCAGCCGTACCAGCGGCGGACCGCGAGGAACGTGTACTTCGCCTCGTCCTCGCCGGAGAGGACCTTCAGCTCGACCCCGGTCTCGGTGCGCACCCGGTCGAGCACCTCTGCCGAGTTGCCCGCCTCGCGCACTGCCGAGGTCGCGAACGCCATCAGGTCCTCGCAGCCGGACCGCTTGGCCGACGCCTTGGCGGCGGCAACGGCACGAACGAGCTGGTCAGCCCCCGATTTGGAGAGCTGACCGGAGTCGTCGAGCTGCTCGGCGAGACGAAGGATCGTCTTCTCCGACGTCATCGGGATGGGGTGGGCACCACGATGCGCGTCCACCACCAGAAGGTGGACGGTGTTGGAACCCACGTCGAGAACGCCCAGGCGCACGCCGGAAACGGTACCTGGTCGTGTCCGTCAGGACTCGAACTTGTAACCCAGACCCCTGACCGTCACGAGGTGACGGGGTGCGGACGGGTCCGGTTCGATCTTCGACCGCAGCCGCTTGACGTGCACGTCCAGCGTCTTCGTGTCGCCCACGTAGTCCGCTCCCCACACGCGGTCGATCAGCTGGCCCCTGGTGAGGACGCGGCCGACGTTGCGCAGCAGGTACTCCAGGAGGTCGAACTCCTTGAGCGGCAGGCTGATGTCCTGCCCCGCGACGGTCACGACGTGGCGTTCCACGTCCATCCGCACCGGACCGGCCTCCAGGATCTGCGGGAGCAGGTCCTCGGACTCGCCGCCGCGGCGCAGCACCGCGCGGATGCGGGCGATGAGCTCGCGCGCCGAGTACGGCTTGGTGACGTAGTCGTCGGCGCCGAGCTCGAGCCCGACGACCTTGTCGATCTCGCTGTCGCGGGCCGTCACCATGATCACGGGGACGGCCGAGCGCTGGCGGAGCTGCTTGCACACGTCCGTGCCGCTCATGCCCGGCAGCATCAGGTCGAGCAGCACGATGTCGGCACCGTTGCGGTCGAACTCCTCGAGCGCCTCCTGGCCGGTGGCCGCGAGCGCCGCGGTGAACCCCTCCTTGCGCAGCAGGAAGGCGAGCGGATCGGCGAAGGACTCCTCGTCCTCCACGATGAGCACCCTGGTCACAGCTCTCCTCCTGGGTCACCCGTGCCCGACGGCACGAGAGTCGGATTCTGTTCGGCCGCCGCGGCGGGGATCCGCAGCGTGAAGGTGGACCCCGTTCCTGGCAGGCTCCACAGCTTCACCTCACCGCCGTGGTTGGCGGCGACGTGCTTGACGATCGCGAGCCCGAGCCCGGTGCCCCCGGTCGCACGCGATCGGGCCTTGTCGACGCGGTAGAACCGTTCGAAGACCCGGATCTGCTGGTCCTCGGCGATGCCGATGCCGCGGTCGGTCACCGCGATCTCGACGTGCCCGTCGACGAGCCTGCGGCTCACGCTGACCGGACTGCCCGGCGGCGAGTACGCGACGGCGTTGTCCAGCAGGTTCGTCAACGCCGTGACCAGCAACGACCGGTCACCGGGTACGACGAACCCGCTGGGCTCGTCGACGTTGATCGAGATGTTGACCGACTCGGCGGCGAGCTTGGACCGCGACAGCGCCTCGTTGATCACGACGTCGATCTCGGTGTCGCTCAGCTCCGGCAGCTTCTCCGCGCCCTGCAGGCGTGAGAGCGCGATCAGCTCGGTGACGAGCGTGCCGAGGCGGGTGGCCTCCTGCATGATCTTCGCGCTGAACCGGCGCACCTCGTCCTGGTCGTCGCTCGCGTCGAGGACGGCCTCCGCGAGCAGCGCCAGCGCACCGACGGGCGTCTTGAGCTCGTGGCTGACGTTCGCCACGAAGTCGCGGCGGGTCTTCTCCAGCCGCACGGCCTCGGACTCGTCGGTCGCGTCGACGACGATGAAGTCCTCGACGAGCAGCCGGACCTCGGCGTGCACGGCCTCGGGCTGCCGGCCCGTCCGGTAGCCGTCCAGCGGCGAGAGGTCGACGTACACGACCTCGTTGCTGCCCCGGACGCCCTCGGCGGCCTTGCGCGCCCGGTCGTCCACGCGGTTGTTGCGGACGATCCCGAGCTCTTCCGCGCGGGGGTTGTGCAGCACGACGTCACCGAAGTGGTTCAGCACCACGATGCCGTCGTGGGAGTCGTGCACGATCTGCTGGATCAGGTCGGCGACCGTGAGGCCTTCCGGCTTCCTGGGTTGCTTCGGAGCGGTGAACCGGCCGATGAAGAAAGCGGCGATCGCGCCGATGAGCGCGAGGCCGATCGACACAGCGAGGTAACCCGTTGTGGTCACGAGGCGAATGGTAAGCAGCTCAGAGGTGTCTTGGCCTAGTGCGGAAGCGTGAACCGTGATACCCGCGACACCTCAGTGGACGGTTGTTCCGTCCCTGGTCAGGCGCCGTTCACCCAACCGTGACAGTACTTGTTGGCCGCTGCTTCGCAGACGGCGCGCGAGTTCGCCGGGAAGTCGGTCGTCCGGGCCCCGCTTCGCGCCGAATCGCCTTCGGCGGTTGACACGAAGAGGGACCCGGACGACCGACGCGAACTCGCGATCCAGGTGAGGGCGGCCGACGCCCACTCGGGACGCAGAAGGGCGCACCCGGAGGCCGGGTGCGCCCTTTTCGGTGTGCTTTTTACCGCCCCTGGTTCGCCACTGCGGCGATGGCGTCCTTGGCGGCGTCCGGGTCGAGGTACTCGCCGCCCGGCTTGATCGGCTTCAGGTCCTCGTCGAGGTCGTAGCGCAGCGGGATGCCGGTGGGGATGTTCAGGCCCGCGATGGCCTCGTCCGAGATGCCGTCGAGGTGCTTCACGAGCGCGCGCAGCGAGTTGCCGTGCGCGGCCACGAGGACCGTCTTGCCCGTGCGCAGGTCGGGGACGATCGAGGACTCCCAGTACGGGATCATCCGCTTCACGACGTCGAGCAGGCACTCGGTCAGCGGCAGGTCGGGGCCGAGGTCCGCGTAGCGCGGGTCGGTGTCCTGGCTGAACTCGCTGCCGGGCTCGATGGGCGGCGGCGGGGTGTCGTACGAGCGGCGCCAGAGCATGAACTGCTCCTCGCCGAACTCCTCCAGCGTCTGCTTCTTGTTCTTGCCCTGCAACGCGCCGTAGTGGCGCTCGTTGAGGCGCCAGTCGCGCTTGACCGGGATCCAGTGCCGGTCGGCGGCGTCGAGCGCCAGGTTGGCGGTCATGATCGCCCGGCGCATCAGGCTGGTGTGCAGGATCTCCGGCAGGACACCGGCCTCGCGCAGCAGCTGGCCGCCGCGACGGGCCTCCTTCTCGCCCTTCTCCGACAGGGGAACGTCCACCCAGCCGGTGAAGAGGTTCTCCGCGTTCCACGTGCTCTCGCCGTGGCGGAGCAGGACCAAGGTTCCGACAGACATGGCGGCTAGCCTGCCATGCCGACCCGCCTGCCGTACCCCGGCAGGGCACCGTGATCCACGCCATGGGATCGGTCGCGACGATCCGCGGATTCCGCCGGCACCGATGAGTTCGCGGTCCGCACCGGGTCTGCACGTCCATGAGTGATTCGGATGCCGCTCCCGGCAAGGTGGTCGTGAACAGGTCGATGTCGCTGGACGGGTTCATCGCGGGTCCCGGCCACGAGATGGACTGGGCGATCGAGCACTTCAGGGACAACCCGTTCCCCGAGATCGAGCAGGCCACCGGCGCCATGCTCGTCGGCAGGGGCACGTACGAGGTCGCCAAGCGGATGCGCCCGGAGGACACGTCCTACGACGGCGGGCCGCAGTTCGTCCTGACGCACCGGCCGCCGGAGGAGCCGGATCCCGGCATCACGTTCCTCACGTGCGACCTCGCGGAGGCCGTCGCCACGGCGCGTGCGGCCGCGGGCGGGAAGGACCTGGAGGTCCTCGGTGCCGACCTGGCCAGCCAGTGCCTGCGGCGAGGACTCGTCGACGAGGTGCTGGTGTACGTCCTGCCGGTGCTGCTCGGCGACGGCGTGCGGTTCTCGACCCCCGACCTCGGGCGGATCGACCTGGAGCCGTTCGCCACCACGCGGTCGGGCCAGGTGACGATGCTCCGCTTCCGCGTGCGCAAGCCGGCGGTCCAGCACTGACGGCGAACGCCCTGGCGACGGTCGTCGCCAGGGCGTTCGTGGTCCGCTGCTTTCCGGATCAGGCCTGTTCGCGGGCCCGGAGGTCCTTGCGCAGGATCTTGCCCGCAGCCGACTTCGGGATCGCCTCGATGAACTCGACCACGCGCACCTTCTTGTGCGGCGCGACCTGCGAGGCCACGAACGCCATCACGGCGTCGGCCTCGATCGACGACCCCGGCTGGCGGACCACGAAGGCCTTCGGGACCTCCTCGCCGTCCGCGTCGCGCACGCCGATGACCGCCGCGTCGGCGATCTCCTCGTGCGTGAGCAGCACGGCCTCGAGCTCGGCCGGCGGGACCTGGTAGCCCTTGTACTTGATCAGTTCCTTGACGCGGTCGACGATCGAGACGATGCCGTCGGCGTCGATGACGGCCACGTCACCAGTGTGCAGCCAGCCTTCGTCGTCGAGGGTGGCGGCGGTGGCGTCGGGGTTGTTCAGGTAGCCCTTCATGATGTTCGGGCCCTTGCACCACAGCTCGCCGCGCTCGCCCACGCCGACGTCCTCACCGGAGGCGGGGTCGACCAGGCGGCACTCCAGGTTCGGGATGATCACGCCGACGGTGCCGACCGAGATGTCGTCACGGCCGTCCGGGACGGCGTGGCTGACCGGCGACATCTCCGTCATGCCGTAGCCCTGCACGACACGGCAGCCGATGCGCTTGCGCACGGCGGCGGCCAGGTCCTCGTCCAGCGGCGCCGCGCCCGAGAAGAGCGTCTTGAGCGGGGAGAGGTCGTAGTTGTCGACGATCGGGTGCTTGGCCAGGGCGACGGCGACCGGCGGGGCGATGTAGACGCGGTCGGTCTTGTACTCCGCGATGACCCGGAGGAACTCCGGCAGCTCGAACCTCGGCAGCGTCACGACGACACCGCCGATGTACAGGCCGCTGTTCATCAGCACCTGCATGCCGTAGATGTGGAAGAACGGCAGCACGGCGAGGATCCGGGTGTGCTCCCCGACGTCGGCCATGATCGGGTCGCACTGCACGAGGTTCGCGACCAGGTTGCGGTGCGTGAGCATCACGCCCTTGGGCAGCGCGGTCGTGCCGGACGAGTACGGCAGCACCGCGAGGTCCTCGGCCGGGTTGATCTCCACCTCGGGCACCGGGTGGTCGTTCGCCAGCAGTTCCGGCAGCGACGGGTAGCCCTCGGCGCCGTCGAGCACGACCACGTCGGTCACGCCGGCCTTCGCGGCGCCGGGAGCGGCGTTCGGCAGCAGCACCGACACCGTGAACAGCATCTTCGCGCCCGCGTCGTGCAGCTGGTGCGCGACCTCGTCGGGCGTGTAGAGCGCGTTGATCGTGGTCGCCGTGGCGCCGGCACGCAGGATGCCGTGGAACACGACGGCGTAGTACGGCGTGTTCGGGCTGAGGATGCCGACCACATCACCTTTGCCGATACCTCGCGCGGCCAGTGCGGCGGCCATGCGGTCGACGGCACCGGCGAGCTGCCCGTAGGTCATCGTCGCGCCGGACATGCCGTCGATCAGCGCGACCCGGTCCGCCCGGTCAGCGATATCGCCGAACAACAGCTGGTGCAGCGACACATCGGGGATCTCGACATCGGGATACGGACTGCGAAAGACCATGCGGCGACCTCATTCACTCGCTGTACAGCGCTGTACACCCAGCCTGTGGGCACATCGTGATCCAGCCCACTGGGCAGGTCAAGGACTCCTCGATCGCTACAGATGCGTTACTTAGCAGGTCTAAATACACTCGAATGGAGTAATACAAGCACTTGTGATCGCAAGGATGTATCTGAGAAGTTGATACCGCCTCCGCGAGTCGGCTCCCACGCTTACTCGACGAGCGCGAGGCACCGAGCGCGGTTCGTCATCCCCCCGTCGAATCGCGTGGCCCGCTTGGGATCCGCAGGCTCCCCCCGTCCACGGATCCACAGCAGCGGGGACCTTTGACGCGGGACGGCTCGATGCGACTCCCCCTCTCTCCCGAGCCGTTCCGCGCATCAACAAAGGCACACTCTCAGTAGAACTTGATCACGCTGCTTCGTTCATCCGGGTGACGCGCCTGCGCTTGCGCAGGAGGTAGACCACCACCGCGGCGGGCACACCCAGCGCCACCAGGAACGGCAGCATCGCGCCGACGCCGATCAAGATCACGCCGACGACCGCGACCAGCGCGTTCCAGCCGCCCGCCAGAGCGCCGAAGAACCCGACCTCCTCGGGCTCGGGCGCCGCGATCGGCACCGTCGCGACCCGGACGGTGAGCGTCGCCAGGGAGACCTGGCCCTTCAACGACGCGCTGCGCCGCTGCATCGACTCCAGGTCGGCCTGCCGCTTGGTCAGCTCCTGCTCGACCTGCGCGACCTCGGAGGTCGACCCGGCCCGCTCGAACAGCACGCGCAACCGCTCGACGCTGGCCTTCTGCGTCGCGATCCGCGCCTCGACGTCCACCAGCTGATCGGTGACGTCCTGACTGCGCACCTCGCTGCGGGTGACCTCGCCCACACTCGCGAGATCCCGGACGACCTTGTCCAGCTCGGCCGACGGCACCCGCACGGTCACGGACCCGGAGCTCTTGGTCGACTCCTCCTCGCCCGCGAACCCGCCGACGGCCGCCGCCCGGTCCTTGACCTGGCCGATCGCCTTCAGCACGTCGTCGCTGCGGAGGTCGACGTTCGCCGTGCGCACCAGCTGGCGTTCCTGCTGCTGCACCGGCTGCACGGCCTGCCCTGCGTTCTCCTGCTGCGGCGCCTTCTGCTGTGCCGCCTGCGGCGGAGCAGCGTCCTTGGCCGCCATCCCACTGCTGGAGCCGCTGCCGCACCCGGTCACGGCCAGCGACAGCAACGCGATTCCCACCCACACCCCTGGTCTGCGCATGCCCTTCGGACGGGCCGGGAGGAGCCGCGGGTTGCCGTCTAGGCCGAAACGAGTCGCCGGCTACTCCGAAACGAGATGTTGGAACGCCTGCAGGTTCGCGAGCGACTCGCCGCGCGACACCCGCCACGCCCACTCCCGCCGGATCGCGTCGGCGAACCCGATCTCGAGCAACGGGTTGAAGTCGCCGTCCGCCGCCTCCAGCACCTGCCCGAGCACGCGGTCCAGCTCATCAGGCGTCACGGCGTGCTTGCCGACCCGTCCGACCAGGTAGATGTCACCCTCGGCGTCGATCGTGTAGTGCACGCCGTACAGGCGTGCGTTGCGGCGCAGCAGGAACCGGTACACGTCCTCGAACGACTGGTCCGGGCGCCGGCACACGAAGGCCTCGACCACCAGGGCGTGCGTCGTCTCGACGAGCCACACGTTGGTCTGCAGCTTCTTGGTGCCCGGCAACGTCACGAAGAACTTGCCGGGCTCGCGACGGTCGTACTTCAGCTCCCGTTCGTCCAGGAACTCCTTGATCACAGCGTCGACGCTCAAGCGAAAACCTCCCGGCGGAACACTTCTGCCGCCTCTTGGTACCCCGCGAGCAGGGCATCAGTCGTGCGGTCCCACGAGAAGCGTCGCGCATGCCCCACGGCGTTGCTCGCCAGGTGCTCCCGCTGCGGCAGAGCGACCCCGTTGATCGCCGAGGCCCACTCGCCGGGCTCGTGCCCGTGCACGAGCACCCCGGACACGCCGTCGTTGACCGCCACCGGCAGCCCGCCGACGGCTGCCGCTACCACGGGCGTCCCGCACGCCTGCGCCTCCAGCGCCACCAGCCCGAACGACTCGTTGTGGCTCGGCACCGCGACCAGGTCCGCGGCCCGGTAGACCTCGGCCAGCGTCGGTCCCGGCTGCGGCGGCAGGAAGCGCACCACGTCCGTGATCCCCAGCTGCGCGGCCAGCTCCTCCAGGGCCTTCGGCCGTTCGGTGCCGGAGCCCGAGGGCCCGCCGACGATCAGCACGACCAGCTTCGACCGCAGCCCGGGATCGCGCACGAGCATCTCGGCGGCGGCCCGGAGCAGCACGTCGGGAGCCTTCAGCGGCTGGATCCGGCCGACGAACGCCAGCACGACCGCGTCCTGCGGGATGCCGAACCACTGCCGCGCCCGTGCCTGGTCACCAGGCGTGAAGCGGTCGAGGTCCACCCCGGGCGGCACGACGGCCACCTTGGACGGCTCCGCGTCGTAGAGCTTGATCAGCTCGCTGGCCTCGATGTCGGTGTTCGCGACGAGGCGGTCCGACTCGCCCACGACCTGCTCCTCGCCGATCACCCTCATCCGGGGCTCCGGCGCGTCGCCCTCGGCCAGCGCCAGGTTCTTCACCTTGGCCAGCGTGTGCGCGGTGTGCACCAGCGGCACGCCCCAGCGTTCGCGGGCGAGCCAGCCGACCTGCCCGGACAGCCAGTAGTGCGAGTGGATCGCGTCGTAGTAGCCCGGCTCGTGGCGTGCCTCGGCGCGCAGGACACCCGCCGTGAACGCGCAGAGCTGGCCGGGCAGCTCCTCCTTGCCCAGGCCCTCGAAGGGCCCCGCGGCGACGTGGCGGACCCGCACGCCGGGCGCGAGCTCGGCGACCGGCGGCAGTTCCGACGACGTGGCCCGCGTGAAGATCTCCACCTCGACACCGCGCTGGGCCATCCGGGTGGCCGTCTGCACGATGTAGACGTTCATCCCGCCCGCGTCACCCGTCCCCGGCTGTTCGAGCGGCGAGGTGTGCACGGAGAGCACCGCGACGCGCTTCATCGGGCGACTCGCAGGAGGTCGGCGGCGAACCGCTCCGGCCGTTCCAGGAAGGGCGCGTGCGCGGTGTCGGGGTACAGGCTCAACTCGGCTCCGGGGATCAGGGCGGCGGAGTACTCGGCGGCCGCGGGGGCGACCACCTCGTCTTGAGTTCCGTGCACGACCAGGGTCGGCACGTCTACGGCCTTCAACACGTCGGCGCTGCCCACATCCCTGCGGAACAGCTCGCCACGCACCTTATGGCTGACCGAGACCGCGGCGGCAGTGAGCTCGGTGACCTTCTCAGCAGGCAGGACGGGTGCCATGGCCGCGCAGAACGCGGCCATCACGGCGTCGTCGGTGATCGCGCCGGGCAGTGCGTTCCGCATCACCGGCCCGGTCTCGCCTCCGGGGCGACCGCGGCCGATCTCGGTGATGGCGCTCACGAACACCAGCGCGGTGATGCCGGCGGTGCCGTGGACGCGGAGGTGGTCGGCGATGACGAGCCCGCCGTAGGACCACCCGACGACGGTCGCGGGCCCGGTGTGGTCGAGCACGGCTTTGAGGTCCGCTGCCCACCGGGAGGAGTCGCGGTAGTCGCCGAAGTCCTCCGACTCGCCGTGTCCTCGCAGGTCGACGGCGTAGGAGTGGAAACCGGGCAGATCCCAGACGGCACCCGTCTGCGCCCAGCCGTGCAGCAGGACCACCGGCGGCGCGTGCGCCGGACCCGACTCACGTACGGCCAGTCGTCCCCCGCCGGCCGCCGTCACGTGTTTGAGGTGCACACCTGTACGAACGACCTGGTCGGGGGACGCATTCCCGCCGGTGCTACTTGATGGCGGACTTGCTCTTCCACTGCTCCCACGTGAGCTGCCAGTCGTACCAGTCGAACTGCGGCGGCAGCGTCGTGATCGAGCCGGTCACCTCGACCGGGTCACCCACGAGCGCGGAGTCGTAGTACGCCTTCGCGTCGGCCTCCAGCAGGTTCGCGCAGCCGTGCGAGGTGTTGTTCGTGCCGATGTTGGCCGCGTTGTCGTTGTTCTCGTGGATGAACTCGCCGTGGTTCGAGAACCGGACGGCCCACTTCTTCACGACGTTGGTGTAGCCGTAGCGCGGGTTGTCGAACGAGAACGTGTCGTTCTTCGCCATGACCACGAACGTGCCGTTGGGCGTCGTGAGCTCGGGGTCCGCGTCCTTGCCGAACGACGCCGGGTAGTCCGCGACCTGCTGGCCGTCGCGGAACACCTTGAGCCGGTGCGTCGGGTTGTCGATCTTCACGACCTGGTTGCGGCCGATGGTGAAGTCGCTGGTCACGTCGGCCTTGCCGAACGCGCCGCCGCCGTAGTTGACGCCGTAGAGCTTGGCCTCGACCTTGATCGTCGTGTTGGCGGGCCAGTACTTCTCCGGCCGGTAGTGCACTTCCTGGGAGCTGAGCCAGGCCCAGGAGCCCTGGACGTTCGCGGAGTTGGTGACCTTGAGCGCCTTCTCGACGGTCGCCTTGTCCTGCACCGGCGCCTCGAACTTGACCATGATCGGCGCGGCGACGCCGACCGTCTGGTTGTCGGAGGGCCAGAGCGTCGCGCGGGTCTGCGAACCGGGCGCGACGGTGGTGAACGAACCCTTGAGCTCGACGGGTTTGCCGTCGGAGCCGACGACCTTGCCGGTGTAGCTGTACGTCTTGCCGTAGCCCAGCGGCTCGGCGGTCGTCCAACCCGACCTGTCCTCGGTGAGGGTGCCCTTGACGTCGGCGCCCTCGGGTGACTTCAGTGCGACGGACTCGATCTTGCCGTCCACCACGGTGACCTGGACCGGGGTCGTGACCTGCACGTCCTTGGTTCCGTCGACCGGGGACAGGGTCACCTTCGCGGACGGCAGCGAGCTGTCCGCCTTGGGTGTGCCCGTCTCGACACTCGAGCAGCCGGTCAGCAGCGTCAGTCCAGCGACCAGCGCGACAAGTGTTCTCTTCACGGTTTCGACCTCCCACCATGGTGGACGTCCAGCACCCCTTCGCGGTGTGAGTGACGTCAGTCACACCGGGCTCGGCAGCCTACGATCGCAGTCGTGAATCGACCTGTCGCAGTTGTGACCGGAGCTAGCGCGGGCATCGGCGAGGCCACCGCGCGGCGGTTGGCCGCCGAGGGCTTCCACGTCGTGCTCGGCGCACGTCGCCTGGACCTCCTTCACGTTATCGCGAAGGAGATCGACGGGACGGCCATCGAGCTGGACGTCACCGACGAGACCTCCGTCGCCGCCTTCGCGGACCGGGTACCCGAAGCGAACGTGCTCGTGAACAACGCGGGCGGTGCGCGCGGGCTCTCGACCGTCGCCGAGGGCGTCGCGGACGAGTGGCGCTGGATGTGGGAGGCGAACGTCCTCGGCACCCTGCTGGTGACCAAGGCGTTCATCCCGAAGCTGATCGCGTCCGGGGACGGGCACATCGTGTCCGTGACGTCCATCGCGGCGTTCGAGGCCTACGACAACGGTTCGGGCTACACGAGCGCCAAGCACGCCCAGTCGGCGTTGCACCGCACGTTGCGCGGCGAGCTGCTGGGCCAGCCGGTGCGGATCACCGAGATCCAGCCGGGCATGGTCGAGACGGACTTCTCGGCGAACCGGTTCGGCGGCGACACCGAGCGCGCGGCCAAGGTCTACCAGGGCATCACGCCGCTGGTGGCGGACGACGTGGCGGACGTCATCGCGTTCGCCGTCACGCGGCCCTCGCACGTGAACCTCGACACGATCGTGCTCAAGCCGCGGGCCCAGGCCTCCGCGACTCGGGCACACCGGGAGTGAGCAGGTCCACGTCCAGCTGACGGAGGACGGGCTCGATGGGGTTCGCGAACCCAGTCGAGCCCGATCCGGCGACGTACAGACCCACGACGAAGTTGTCGGCGTCGACGAGCACGGCGCCGGAGTCACCGTGGTCTCCGAAGCGTTCGGACGAGTGCACGCGGATCTGGTCGCGCAGGGTCCGCACGCCGATCCCGTCGCCGAAGTCGAGCCGCAGCGTCGAGTCCGTCGACTCGATCACGCCGTACGTGAGCTCGGTGGTGCGGCCGCGCTTGCGCACGGTGGAGCCGATCTTCGCCCTCGCGCTGCCCGTGACCGCGCCGATGTCGAGCACCTCCGCGCGGAACGGCCTGGCGCCCATCCGCAGCCCCGCCGCCGACACCGCGCCCGCGAGCGCCGCCCGGTCCAGCACGGCGATCCGGTCGGCACCGGGCACCCCGCCGTCCACTCTGGACGGATGCACGAACTCGTCGCCCACCGCCCACGAGTCGTCGACACAACCGACGTGGAAAGTGGTGAGCCCCAACACCTTCCCGGGATCGTCGCGCGTGATCACGAACGCGCCGAGCGTGCCCGCGATCACGTACTCGCCGGCACGCTCGACCTCGGGCGGCACGACCCTGAACGACCTGGCCGGGCCGATGCCTATGCCACCCCGCAGAACCTCGTGCCGCTCCGCCGCGACGGGCTGCTCCCCCTCGGCGCGGCTGATCCTGGCCCGGTGCAGCACGATCGACTCCGCGACCACGTCGGTCGGCACACCGCCGACCTCCACCGGGATCTGCTGCGGGTGCTCAGGTCCCTTGGCGCACACGTAGACCACGATCGCGGCCTTGCCCGTCGGACGGCCGCGGGTGACCTTCTCACCGATGTCGACGCCGATCACGCCCGGCCGGGACAGGAACTCGTCCTCGACCATGCGCTTGACCGGTCTGATGACCTCACGCGCGTTCTCGTCGAGGTAGCTCATGGCGACCCCCGTTCCAGCGGTCCTACCTCAATGAAACACGCCAGGTAGCGGTTCGTCACACGGAGTCACCCGGACGGACTTACAGCTGAACGCCTACGAAAACCGGTTCGGGGTGCAGCTCGACGCCGAACGCACCCCGCACGCCGTCGCGCACCTCGCGGGCGAGGTCCAGCAGGTCCTCGGTCGACGCGCCGCCGCGGTTCGTCAGCGCCAGCGTGTGCTTGCCGGACAACGAGACCCGGCCGCCGGGACCCTGGTGGCCCTTGCGGAAACCCGCGCGTTCGATCAGCCACGCGGCGGAGAGCTTCCGCCTGCCGTGGCCCGCCGGGTAGCTCGGCACGTCGACGTCGGCACCGAGGCGTTCGGCGATGCGGATCAGCACGCTGGAGAACGTCGAGTCGTCGATGATCGGGTTGGTGAAGAACGAGCCCGCGCTCCACGTGTCGTGGTCGGTGGCGTCGAGCACCATGCCCTTGCCGCGCCGCAGTTCGAGCACGGCCTTGCGGGCCTCGTCCGCCGGCACGCGATCACCTTGCGCCACACCGAGAACGCGCGCCAGCTCGCCGTAGCGGATCGGCGCGGACATGCCCCCGGCGGTCAGCGAGAACCTGGTGCGCAGCACCACGGCGCTGTCCGTGCCCTTGAGCACACTCGTGCGGTAGTCGAGACCCAGCTTGGCGGCGGGCACCTGGTGCACCTTGCCGCTGCGGCGGTCGAGGAGGTCCACCGACTGCAGCACCTGGGAGATCTCGACGCCGTACGCGCCGACGTTCTGCACGGGCGTGGCGCCGTTGAGGCCGGGGATGCCGGACAGGCACTCGAGCCCGCCCAGGCCCTGCGCGACCGCCTCGGCGACGACCGCGTCCCACTCCTCGCCCGCCTCGACGGTGAACTGGACGATGCCGCCGCCCAGCGGGTCGAGCCGGAAGCCCTTGGTGGCGACGTGCACGACCGTGCCGTCGAAACCGCCGTCGGAGATCACGAGGTTGGACCCGCCACCGAGCACGAGGACCTTCTCGTCGGCGGCGGCGTCGGCTGTTCGCACGGCTTCGACCAGCTCAGCGGCGGTCGTGGCGTGGACGAACCGCGCGGCCGGGCCACCGAGTCGGAGCGTGGTGCGCTCGGCCAGAGGTACGGACTGCGTGGTGGTCACAGACGTCAACGGTAGCCTCCGCGACATGGCACGCCGCATCGAGCACCACACCACGTCACCCCATTCGGCGGAGAAGGTCTTCGGGGCGATGGTCGACGAGACCTACCTGCGGGACCGGCTGGCCGCGATCGGCGGCAAGGACGCCCAGCTCGTGACGTACTCCAGCACCGGAGAGAAGACGTCGTACCAGCTGAAGCAGGGTGTGCCCGCGGAGCACGTGCCCTCGGCGGTCAGGGCGGCGCTCGGCGGCGACCTGGTGATCCAGCGCACGGAGACGTGGGCGGCGGGCGCCGGCACGGTCGAGGTGGCGGTCAACGGCGTGCCCGGCCGCCTCGAGGGCTCGTTCACCGTCCTGGACAACGGATCCGGCTCGAAGCTCACCCTCTCGGGGGAGGTCAAGGTCAGCATCCCGTTCCTCGGCGGCAAGATCGAGAAGCTGATCGCGGAGCAGGTCGCGGTGCTGCTCGACAAGGAGAGCGAGTTCACGTCGCAATGGCTCGCAAGCCGCGGCTAGCCGCCGGCCGGGCCCGCGCGCTCGGCGTTCCGACCCGCGGCACGACCAACCCGAACCGCCTGCGCCGCGTCGACCGGTGGATGACCGGGACGCTGTCCGGCTTCCTGCTGGACGCGGCCGATCCGCTCGTGGTCGACCTCGGGTACGGGGCGACGCCGATCACCACCGTCGAGATGGCCGCGCGGCTGCGGGCCGTCCGTCCCGACGTGCGCGTGCTCGGTCTGGAGATCGACCAGGACCGGGTGGACGCGGGCAAGGCCGTGGCCGCGCCGCCGTTGCTGGACTTCCGGCGCGGCGGCTTCGAGCTGGCCGGGGCGCGCCCGGTGCTGTTGCGCGCCTTCAACGTGCTGCGCCAGTACACCGAGGAGCAGTCGTTCGAGGCGTGGGACACGATGCTGTCGCGCCTGGCTCCCGGCGGGTTGATCGTCGAGGGGACGTGCGACGAGATCGGGCGCCGGTGCACCTGGGTGACGCTGTCCGCCGACGGGCCCCTGCGGTTCACGCTGGCGTGCAAGCCGTCCGGCATCGACGTGCCGTCCGACCTCGCCGAGCGGCTGCCCAAGGCGCTGATCCACAAGAACGTGCCGGGCGAGCGCGTGCACGCGCTGCTGACCGAACTGGACGCATGCTGGGCCACCGCGGCGCCGTTCGCGCCGTTCGGGCCTCGGGCGCGGTGGGTGGAGTCGGCACGGCTGCTGCGCGACCGCGGCTGGCCGGTGCTGGACGACCGGCGGCGGTGGCGGCTCGGGGAAATCACGCTCGAATGGGCGGCCGTCGCACCCTAATGTGGGGTCGTGGACTTCGTCGCGCAGATCGAGACCCAGGCTTCGTCGATGCGTTCGGCCGCTGTGAAAGCCGGTCCGGACGCCCCCGTTCCCACGTGTCCTGAGTGGACTGTGCTGGAGCTGGTCCGGCACTTGGCGGAGGTGCACACGTGGGCGGCAGAGGCCGTCGTGACCGCACCCGAGGACGGCAGGCCGAAGTGGCCGAAGGCGCCGGAGGGTTTCGACGAGACTCTCTCCTGGTGGGACACGGGGCTTTCCACGCTCCTCGACCGGCTGCGCGAGGTGCCGTCCGACCGTCCCGCGTGGACGTTCCAGGGCCCGCAGCTCGCCGGTTTCTGGGCGCGCAGGCAGGCGCACGAGACGTCGATCCACCGCCTGGACGCGGAGCTGGCGACCGGTCACGAGCTGCCGTCGCTGGTGTTCGACCCGGAGTTCGCCGCGGACGGCGTCGACGAGTACCTCACCGTCCTGGTGGCCCGCCGGATCGAGCTCGGCTTCCCCGTGACCGCCACCGGCCGCCTGCTGGTGCACGCCGCCGACGCGGGCCGCACCTGGGAGGTCAGGCTGACGAAGGGCGGGCCGTTGGTCGTCACCGCACCGCAGGACTCGGCCTTCGACGAGGACGCCACCCTCGCGGGCACCGCGGACGCGGTCTACCGAGCCGTCTACGCCCGGCCGGGTCACGCGATCGTGACCGGGGACGAGTCGCTGTTGGCGGGGCTGCCGAGGCCGTGAATACTTCAGCGTCGTGTCATCGCCTGAGCGTCGCTATGTGATCACCTTCGGCTGCCCGGACCGCACCGGCATCATCGCGAGGATCTCGTCGTTCCTCGCGGAGAACGGCGGCTGGATCGTCGAGGCCGCGTACCACACCGACCCCGAGACGGGCTGGTTCTTCACGCGGCAGGAAGTCCGCGCGGACTCCCTGCCGTTCGGCGTGGACGAGCTGCGCACCCGGTTCGCCGAGGTGGCGGCCTCGCTGGGCGCGCAGTCGACGTGGACGGTCACCGACACGGGCGAGCGCAAGCGCGTGGTCATCCTGGTGTCGAAGGAAGGCCACTGCCTGTACGACCTGCTGGCCCGCGTCGCGACCGGCGAGCTGGACGTCGAGGTGTCCGCCGTCATCGGCAACCACCCGGAGCTCGGTGACATCACGCGCGCGCACGGCATTCCGTTCCACCACGTGCCGTTCCCGGTCAACGACCCCGAGGGCAAGCAGGCGGCGTTCGCCCAGCTGCGCCAGCTGGTCGAGAAGCACGACCCGCACGCCGTCGTGCTGGCCCGCTTCATGCAGATCCTGCCGCCGGAGCTCTGCGCGGCGTGGAGCGGCCGCACGATCAACATCCACCACAGCTTCCTGCCGTCGTTCATCGGTGCCCGCCCGTACCACCAGGCGCACCGCCGCGGCGTGAAGCTGGTGGGCGCGACGTGCCACTACGTGACGGCCGACCTGGACGCCGGGCCGATCATCGAGCAGGACGTGATGCGCGTGCACCACGGCGACTCGGTGGCGGACATGGTGCGCAAGGGGCGTGACATCGAGAAGGTGGTGCTGGCGCGGGGGTTGCGGTGGCACCTGGAGGACCGCGTGCTGGTGCACGGCAACCAGACGGTGATCTTCTAGCGGCTGGTGGGGATCACCTGGGGCTTGCGAGGTCCCCACTTCTGCTCCATGTCGGGCCTCAGGTGGAAGGTGCCCGAACGGATCTCCACGCCGTCGGTGCGGCGGACCGCGTAGGTCGGGTTGTAGGTGTCCCACGGGCCGAGCCAGCAGTCCCGCTCGCCGATCTCGACGATCTCGTCCACGACCTGGTCGGTGACGGCCTCGGCCTTCAGCGTGACCTCGAGGCGCAGGTGGTAGTCGTCGGGCGCGAGGCCCTGGGAGTACTCGTAGTCGGCGTCGGCGACCTCCTGCCGTGCCTTCCAGTGGTCGACGATCTGCTCGCCCAGGCCTTCGAGCTCGCGTGAGGTCTTGCTCTCGGGCACGCACCCGGTCAGCAGGAACAACGTCAGCACTACGAGCAAACGCACCGCACACCCCCAGGCCGTGATCATGGCAGGGGTGCGCGGTGCGTGCGAAGCGGTTGTCAGATCTTGTTCGCGGCCCTGCCCACCGCCTCCACCAGCCACCCCGCGTCCTCCGCCGACATCACGGCGGGCGGGGTGAAGCAGACAGTCCGGCCCCGGAAGTCCGCGAGCACCCGCGACCGCAGCAGCTCACCGATGAACACGTCGGCGGCCCGCTGGTCCGGCAGCTCCACGCCGAGCAGCAGACCCCGCCCCGTCGCGTGCGCCTTGCCGGCGACGACGGCGCGCAGCCCGAACAGCAGCTCGTCGCCGAGCAGCTTGGCGCGTTCCACCAGGCCCTCGGACGCCGTGGCGCGCAGGCAGGCGTTGACGGCGGCGGAGGCCAGCGGTGACACGGCTTCGGAGCCTCGGCGCAACGGCACCTCGACGTCGGCCGAGGCGACCACGGCGGCGATCGGGAGCACACCGCCGGACAGGCCCTCGCCGACCAGCATGATGTCCGGCGTCACGCCGTCCAGGTCGAGTCCCCACCAGACGCCGAGGCGGCCGAGGCCGGAGCGCGTCTCGTCCACGACGAGCAGGGCGCCGGACTCGCGGCACACCTCGGCCACGGAGCTCAGGTAGCCCGTCGGGGGCGGTGTGGCGCCGCGGACCGGTTCGACGAGCACGCACGCCGGTGGCCCGGAGGCCAGGGTGGCGCGCAACGAGTCGACGCCGCCGTACGGGACGTCGCCGGTGGTCAGCACTCGTGGGCGGCCGTTCGCCTGTGCGAGGGCCACGGCGAACTGGGCGGCCTCGGAGGCCGAGGCGAAGGTGTGGACGTGGTCGAGCCCGTTGGGGGTGACCAGGTCGAGCATCAGGCGGTCCAGCAGCGACGGCCGGCGCACCTGGCCGACGACGGCCTGCACGACGGCGGGGTGGGCGTGGCCGAGCAGGGGAACTCCGTACCCACCGCAGTCCAGGTATTCGACGCGGTGGGGATCTACGACTCGTGCGCCTCTTGCGGCACATCCGGTCAGCAGTTCGGTGGCCATTGCGGGGAACCTTTCCTGGGCAGCGCGGCCCGCGGCCGCTCGTCTCGGGACGGCGAGCGGACCTCAGTTCCCACCAACTCATTCGGATTCCACGGCACGCCGGTTCGCCCGAGGCATAGGCTTTTTCCCGTGCGGATCGAAATCACCGACCTCGACCAGCTGCGGGCAGCCCCTGACCTGCGCAAAGCCGTCATCATCGGACTGGACCTGACTCGCGAGGACGTGCGGGTGCCGTTCGACGGGGCCCTGCTGCTCGGCTGCACCCTCAGCGAGACGATGCAGCGCAGGGCGGAAGCCGCGGGAGCGCTGGTCTTCCCGGTCATCCCGGACCTGCCCTACGACGTCTACCGGTCGAAGCTGTACACGCCCGCGGAGCTGTTCGCGGGCTTCGACCCGGCGAACCCGAAGTCGTACGCGGACACCCCGGACGCGGAGATCTACCGGCACAGCAGGCAGCAGGGCCACCACCCCGACCCGTTGCACGCGCTGGCCGAACGCCTGCACGACCACTCGATCACCGAGGCCCTCGACGAGACGCTGACGGGCTCGCCGGTCGCGGTCATGGGCGGCCACGCGCTCGCCCGCGACTCCGCCGGCTACCGCGACGCCGTCGCACTGGGTGCGACGCTGGGCAACGCGGGCTTCACCGTGCTGACCGGCGGCGGGCCGGGCGCGATGGAGGCCGTGCCGCTGGGCGTCCGGCTCGGCGAGGTGAACACCGACGTCCTCGACGCCATCGCGCAGGCCCCGACGTTCGGTGGTGACGACGAGTCGATCGGCCGGTGGCTCGCGGCGTTCCCGGAGATCCGCAGCTTCGACGCCCCGCGCACGATCGGCATCCCGACGTGGTTCTACGGCCACGAGCCGCCCAACCCGGCCTGCGAGCTGCACGCGAAGTACTTCGCGAACTCGGTGCGCGAGGAGGGCCTGCTGACCGTCGCGACCGGCGGCATCGTCTACACGCCGGGCAAGGCGGGCACGGTCCAGGAGGTCTTCCAGGACTTCACGCAGAACTACTACGGCAGCGTCGGCCCGGCCGCGCCCATGATCTTCCTGGGCAAGGCCTTCTGGACCGACGAGATCCCGGCCGCGCCGCTCGTGGTGAAGCTCGCGGCGGGCCGGGAGGCCGAGCAGTGGATCCTCGTCACGGACGACGTGGACGAGGCGATCGAGCTGCTGCTCAAGTACCAGTCCTAGCCCGGTGTGACGGCACGACCGCGGCGGCCGCCGCGAACGACAGCCTGGTCACGCTGTGGCAGGTCACCGCGTCCGGACCCGACCCGGACCAGGTGACCACCCGGCTGTGCGCGTCCGGCTGCTAGCGGGCCAAATCGGGCAGGACCTCGGCCCCGGTGAGCTTCATCAGCACGTCACCGGGGATGAGGATCTTGCTGCCGCGAATGCCGCTGCCCACGACCAGCTCGGGGGCGGCGGCCACCTCGGGCGAGATGAGGATCGGCCAGTCCCCGGGCACACCGATGGGCGTGATGCCGCCGTACTCCATGCCGGTCAACGCCACGGCCTCGTCCATCGGCGCGAACGACGCCTTGCGCGCGTCGAGCCGCTTGCGGATGACGCCGTTCACGTCCGCGCGCATGGTCGCGAGCACCATGCAGGCCGCGAAACGGACCTGGTCGCCACGCTTGCCCGCGACGACCACGCAGTTGGCCGAGGCGGCGAGCGGCGAACCGTAGTGCGCGCAGAACTCGGCGGTGTCGGCGAGGGTCGGATCGATCTCCGCGACGGCGACGCGGTCAGCTCCGTCCAGGGTCTTCAGCGCGGCCGCGACCGGTTCGGGCACCAGGTCGAGGCGGGAGAGAACGGGTACGGGTTCAAGAGAGCCGGCGATGGTCCACACCTCGACCATCCTGCCAGCCACCTGCCTGGCTCCTCCGCGGTGAGAAGTCGCGTTGACTTTGACGCTGCGTCAACCTCTACCTTCGATTCCAGAGCGCGAAGGGGGAACCGGAATGGCCTGGTCGATCGCCCAGGTGGCCCGGATGTCGAAGGTGACGTCCAGGACGCTGCGGCACTACGACTCGATCGGGCTGCTGCCGCCGGCCTGGATCGGCGACAACGGTTACCGCTACTACGAGAAGGAACAGGTGCACCGCCTTCAGCAGATCCTGCTGCTGCGCGACCTGGGCCTGGGCCTCGACGTGGTGGCGGAGATGCTCGACGGCACGGACCAGCTGACCGTCCTGCGCAACCACCACCGGTGGCTGCGGGACGAACGGCAACGGCTGGACCGGCTCGCGAGCACCGTCGCGCGGACGATCGCGGAACTGGAAGGAGGGGACGAAGTGAAGATGGAAGAGCTGTTCGACGGCTTCGACGCGAAGAAGCAGGAACGGCACGAGGCCGAGCTCGTCGAGCGCTACGGCGAGGGTGCGCGGGAGCACATCGCGGAGAGCCGCAAGAAGATGAAGGGCTGGACGCGTGCCGACGCGGACCAGTTCATGGCCCAGTGGCGGGAGATCGCCGAGGGGCTCGGCGCGCTGTTCACCGCGGGTGCGGCGATCGACGCTCCGCGGACGCAGGAGCTGGTCGACCGCCACTACCGCTGGATCTGCCTGAGCTGGACGCCCAACAGGGAGTCCTACAAGGGCCTCGGCGACCTCTACGTCGACTCGGACGAGTTCCGGGTCAACTTCGAGGTCGGTGGCGACAACATGGCCGAGTGGCTGCGTGACGCCATGGCGCACTACGCCGAGACCCGCCTCTGATCGACACGCCGGGAGCTGCAGATCCCGGCTACTCGGTCAGCCCGAACGCCTTCAGGGCCTCCCGGTTGAACGCCGGCAGGTCGCCGGGGTTGCGGGACGTCACGAGCGTCCACCCGTTCATGTCGCACACCCGGACCTCTTCGTCGGCCCAGTCACCGCCCGCGTTGCGGATGTCGGTCTGCAGGCTCGGGAACGAGGTCAGCATCTTGCCGCGCACCACACCCGCCTCGACCAGCAGCCACGGACCGTGGCAGATCGAGGCGATCGGCTTGCCCGCGGCGACGAGAGCCTTCACCAGTTCCACGGCGTCGTTCTCCATGCGGAGGAAGTCGCTGTTCGCGACACCACCCGGGATGACGGCACCGTCGTAGTCGTCCGCATCGGCGTCGGCGAAGGTCGTGTCGACGGGGAACGCGTCGGCGGGCGTGAGGTGGTTGAAGCCGCGCACCTCTCCGAGCTTCGGCGCGAGCAGGCGCGGAACTCCGCCGGCCTTCTCGACGTGCGCCCACGGATCGGTGAGCTCGACCTGCTCGATGCCCTCTTCGGCCACCAGGAACGCGATCTTCTTCTGTTCAGCCATGCACTTCGGCTACCCGGCGAGGAAGGAGGCCAACCGGTGCCGGATCTCGGTCCGGTGGGTGATCATCGGTGAGGGCGAGTCGACCAGCCACAGTTCCCCGTCCGGGAACGCGGCCACGGTCGCCTTCGCCACGTCCTCGGGGTGCAGCGGGTCGCCGACGGCGCCGATGACCAGCACCGGAGCGGACACCGCGGCCAGCGCGGAGGCGTCGGGAACGGCCACCTGGCCCGGCAGCTGCTCGGCGGCGGCCGCCAGCCGCGTCAGCGCGGCCCGGCGCTCGGCCACGTAGGTCGGCGGTCCGGCGGTCAGGTCGGAGAGCTGTTGCAGCGTGAACGGCTGCCGGGGCTGGTCGAGCACCGCGGGCAGCAGCAGGGCCACGCGCCGGAAACGATCGGGTTCGAGCGACATCAGCCGGACCAGCGCACCGGCCCCCAGTGAGACACCGACGGCCTGATCAGCGGGAACGGTGCTCAGATCGGCCGCGATCCGGCCGTAGTCCCAGTAGCCCTCGGGCGCGTCCGGGGCGTCGCCGTGCGAGGGCAGCGTCACCACGACGCGGGTGCCGGGGAGCCCGGAGGCGGGGATCCGCGCCTCGCCGGGGGTGGCGCCGAGCCCGTGGGCGACCAGCGTCACCGGCGAGCCGGAGCCGTACGAGCGGGTGATCACCAACGCGGGCCGCGCTGCACCTCGATCAGCTTCGGGCGCACGTCCACCATGTACACGAGCACCGCGATGAGGCCGGCCAGCCAGAAGATCGACCCGACCCCACCGGGGCCGAACAGCAGCAACGCCGCGGTACCGCCTCCGGTGATGCCCAGCCAGGCGGGCTTGGTCATGCGCTCGGCCGCCGTGTAGGCGTCCACGCGCTGGGTCAGCGCGTGGAAGAACGCGAACAGCCCCATGATGCTGAACACGAGGTCGAACACGAAGTACACGACGGTGTCGAGGTACCAGATGCTGAAGATCGGGATTTCGAACACGCAACCAGACTACGTGCACGTACGCCGGGAGGGGAGCAGCCCTCGCGGACTGCTCCCCTCCCGGTGACTTTTCACCGACTCACTTGGTGGTGTTCGGCGTGGTCTTCTTCGCCGCGGTGGTCGTGCTCGTGGTGCGGGTCGTCGTCGCCGGCTTGCGCGGCGCCGTGCGGTTCGCGGTCTTGCGGGCGGTGCTGCGCACCTCGTGCGCGGCCTCGCCACCGACCTCGACGATCTCCTCGGCCAGCTTCTCGGCGGCGTCCTCGACCTCGTGGGCGACCTTCTCGCCGACCGAGCGGGTCCGGCGGGTCACCTTGCCGAGGACGTCGTCCGCGAGCACGCGGGCGTCGGCGGCAGCGGACTCGGCGCGCTTCTGCGCGGCCTCGACGGCGTGCTCGACCTGCTCCACGGCCTGCTTGACCTGCGGCTGGGCCTTGATCTGCTCCAGCGTCTGCTCGCCCTGGTCGGCGAGGTAGGTGTACAGGTTCACCGCGGAGGCGGTGTACGCGTCGACGAGCTTCTTGAGCTCGGCCGGCTGCAGCTTGTCGCGCAGGTCGTTCAGCTCGGTCGGGAGGTCCTTGGCCTGGGTGCGGGCCTCTTCGGCACGCTCCTTGGCCTTCGCGAGGGCCTCGACGACCGCCTTGGCGGCGAGGTCACCGGCACCGAGCGCGGCGAGCAGCGCCTGGCGTGCGGCGTGGGCGCCCTGCTCGGCGGCCTTGCGAACGTCGTCCTGGGTGAGCTTCGGCATGGAGATCAGTCCTCCTCGTTGGTGGCGGTGTTCTCCCGCCTGAAAGATTCGTAGACGTCGAGCAGCACCTGCTTCTGCCGCTCGGTCAGATCGGTCGCGGCGACGATGGCGTCCGCCAACGCACCGCCTTCGCGCTGCTGGAGGATCCCGGCCTCGACGTAGAGCACTTCGGCCGAGATGCGCAGGCCCTTGGCGATCTGCTGGAGGATCTCCGCGCTGGGCTTGCGCAGACCTCGCTCGATCTGGCTGAGGTATGGGTTGGAGACACCCGCCTGCTTCGCCAACTCCCGCAAGGAGATCTTGGCGGTGTTGCGCTGCTCGCGGATGTACTCACCGATGTTGCGGCCGAGGTCCGCGACTGCTTTGTCGATGGACTTGTCCACTGTTCCCGCTCCCGTTCCTCGTGCCACCAACCACGTTAGCGCTGAGTGCTAGCAGTTGCAAGCACCCTGCTAGCAACTGCTGCGTGTGCTCCGCCACAGGGATACCGTGGGAGGCGACATGGACGACGCCGGGGCCTTGCGCACCGAGCTGGCGAACCACCTGCTCGGCGATGGCGTGCTGCGCGATCCCAAGTGGCACAAGGCTTTTCAGACCGTCCCGCGGCACGAGTTCCTGCCGCGCTTCTACCGCCAGCTGCACAGCGGCGACTGGGAGCAGCTCACCGCCGGCGACCCCCGCTGGCTGGAGTTCGTCTACGCCGACCGGGTGTGGGTTACCCAGTTCGACGGCGACGACACGGTGACCGGCGGCACACCGACCTGCTCGTCCAGCATGCCCACGATCATGGTGATCATGCTGGAGGCGCTGGACGTCCACACCGGACACTCGGTGCTCGAGGTGGGCACGGGCACGGGGTACAACGCGGCTCTGCTGTGCCACGCCGTGGGTTCGGGCAACGTGACCACGATCGACGTCGACCCGAACATCTCACGGCGAGCACGCGAACGCCTGCACGCCAACGGTTTCTTCCCCACCTGCGTGACGGGCGACGGCGCGCTCGGCCACCCGGCCCGCGCACCGTACGACCGCCTGCTGGCCACCTGCTCCGTCGCGACGATCCCGCTGCCCTGGCTGGAGCAGACGAAACCGGGCGGCCTGGTGGTCACCACGCTGCACCGCCCGATCGGCGCGGGTCTCGTCCGCATCGTCTCCCACGGCGACGGCACCGGCGAGGGACGCGTGCTGACCGAGGACGGGCGTTTCATGCCGTTGCGCGCGCACGCCCGGCCACCGGCGCCAGCCGGAGCGGGTGCCTTCGACCGCCGCGCCACCACGCTGCCGTTCACCACCGTGCTCGACCCGGCCAGTCCGTTCGAGTTCTTCGCGGGCATCTCGCTGCGGGACGTCGTCGCGGGGCCCAACTGGTTGGCCCATTCGGACGGATCCTGGGTGCACCACCACGGTTCCCGCGTCGACCAGGGCGGCCCGCGCCGGCTGTGGGACATCGCGGAGGACGCGCTCGTCGCCTGGCACGACCTGGGAAAACCCCGGCGCGACCAGTTCGGGATCACGATCGGGCCCGACGGCCAGCACCTCACGCTGGGCGATCTGCGGTGGCATCTGTGATCAACAACCAAACGTCACGACACGGGTCACTGAATCGACCCCGGGTGGATGCGGTGCGTCATGATGCGACGCATGTCCAGATTCCGTCAGCAGGCGTTGCTGACCGGTTGCGTGCTGACCGCGGTCCTCACCGCTGCCGGGCTGTTCGTGACCGACCACGGCATCAACGCGCACCTGTGGCTGATCGTGCTCGCGCTGGCGTTCCTGGGCTTGCTGGCGCTGCTCGATCCGTGGGTCCGCCGCCGGCACAACGCCGCGCTGAGCACCGACGAGCACCTCGACGCGGCGTGCCGCGCGCTCGCCGTCGGCCTGCAGGCGCAGTGGAACGAGGAGGTCCGTTCCCGCGGCCTCACCGACCCCGACCTGCTCGACCTGCACTGGATCGCACCTGAGCAGGACCTGAGCGCCGAGCCGGACGCGCCGCCCGGACGCAGCGACGCGGTGGTGGGCGCGTTCGAACGGCAGATCAACCGGCGCATGGTGGTCATCGGCGAGGCCGGCACCGGCAAGTCGACGGTCGCGATGCTGCTGACGTGCGGGCTGCTGGACCGCTACGACGGCGGCAGGGTGCCGGTGCTGCTGCCCCTGTCGACCTGGAACCCGGCGGTCGAGGACATCCGCACGTGGCTCACGCGCAGGCTGTACGAGGACCACCCGGCGCTGCGCAACACCGAGCTGTACGGCAGTTACGCCGCTGACCTGCTGATCGAGCAGCACCGGATCCTGCCCGTGCTCGACGGTCTCGACGACGTCCCCGCGCACCAGCGCGCGGACGCTCTCGCGCGGATCGCCAAGGCGTTCCCCGCCAAGCGCCCGCTGGTGCTGACCTGCCGCACGGACGAGTTCGCGCAAGCCGTCCACCTCGCGGGCCCGCTGCCCGGCGCGGACGTCGTCGAACTGGCCCCGCTCGACCTGGACGAGGTCGCCGCCTACCTGCGGGCGAGCGCCGACAGCTGGGGCGCCGCGCGCTGGGAGCCGGTGTTCATCCAGCTGCGCGAGGAACCGGACGGCAGGCTCGCGGACGCGTTGTCGACGCCGCTCACGATGTGGCTGGCCAGCATGGTCTACGCGGACAGCGAGGCGGAGCCGACCGAACTGCTCGACCGCGGCCGTTTCCCGGACGCGCGGGCGATCTCCGACCACCTCTGCGACGAACTGGTGTCGCGGGCGTTCGGCAACAGGGCGTTCGCGCACCACGCCAGGGCCTCGCAGGTCTGGCCGCGGGACAGGGCGCGCAAGTGGCTCGAGTTCCTCGCCCACGAGATGCGCGACCGCGGCATCCGCGAACTGGCCTGGTGGGAGCTGCGCCGGTCGGTCGGCAACACGTGGCTCGCCGTGCTCGGCGCGCTGGTGCTGGGCGCGATCGGCGGGTTCGGCGTCGGCTGGCTGATGGCGTACTCGATCACGCCGTCGCTCGCCCCGATCACCGGTCTGGTCGCGGGCATCGGTGTCGGCGCCGCCGCGCTGACCGCGTCGCACGAACGCAAAGCCAAGCCGCGCCTCGGGATCTGGCGCAGCCTGCTGCTCGTTCCGGGTGTCCTCGGGCTCGCCGCCGGACTCGTCTTCGGTGCCCTGTACGGACTTTCCGCCGGACTCGTGGTCGGGCTCGGGCTCGCCGTCGCGATCGCGCTGCGGTTCGCGCTGTCGAGCGCCGCCGAGCTGTCGCAGGCCTCCAGTCCTCAGTGGACGATGGCCCGCGACCGGATCGCCGTCTGGACCGGTTCCCTCGTGCTGGCCGTGGTGTTCGGATCGGCGGCGGCACTGGTCTTCGGCCCGACCCAGACCGGCATGGTCGGACTGGGGCTCGCGTCCGGGCTGATGCTCGGGTTCGCACTGGCCGTGCTGCACCTGCGCTGGTGGTGGTTCACCGTCGCCCGGATCTGGCTGGCACTGCGCGGAAAGCTGCCCTGGGAGCTGATGGTCTTCCTGGAGGACGCGCGCAAGCTCGGCGTGCTCTGCCGGGCGGGAGCCTGCTACCAGTTCCGGCACGGACTGGTGCAGGACCGCCTGGCAGAGCACGAGATGACGTCCAGGACTACTCGGTCCGCAGGCCCAGTGCTCCGGTCGCCCTTCTCAGCGAAGGCAACGTCAGAGCAGTGACCAGCACGACCATCCCCACCGAGATGCCGGTGACGAAGCCGATTCCCGCCCAGTCGTAGTGGACCTCGGCGTCGAACGACCTCGTGACCAGCACTCCGAGCAGGACGCCGGTGCCCACCGACACCACCGTGGAGATCACCAGCGGGATCGCGTTCTGCCACACCAGTGACCGGGCCAGCGTGCCGCGCGGCACCCCGCTGGCCGCCATCACCGCGAGCGGACGGCGACGTTCCCGCACCTGCTCCAGCCCCACGACCAGCAGTGACGCTCCCGCGAGCAGCAACGTGAGCAGCGCGGCCCCGTAGAGCGCCCTGCGCACCGCCAGGAACACCTGCTCGACCTCGGACGAGTTGTCCTGACCGAAGAAGACGGTGTAGACCCGCCACGAGTAGGGCGCGAGGGCGTTGCGCACGTGCTCCGCGACGTCCGGCCGCGTCATGTCCATCTCGGCCTGGATCTCGGCGTGCGCGCGGGTCAGGTCGAGGTTCCCGGCCGCGGCCGGGGTGACGAAGATCCCGAGGCGGGTACCGGTCCTGCGCTCCAGCGGCGGCACCGTCCAGGTGTCGCCGGTCTGCTCGAACCGGAGAACGTCACCGGCCTCGGGATCGCGGAAACCGTGGCCGGTCGGCACGAGGTAGGCCTTGCCGTCCGTGCAGTCCGCGAGGTCCACCACCGTCTTGAGCGCGGCGCACGTTCCGACCGCGATGGTGGTGTTGTCGTTGTCGGGCGTCGCTGCCCAAACGCGCTGGAGGCTGTGCACTGCGACCACACCCGGTGTCCTGGCCAGCACGTCCGGCAGGTCCGGAAGCGGGGTGGTCTCGTTCACCGAGACGCTGAGGGAGTTCCTGTTCACCGCCCGCGCGTCCTCGGCCTTCACGTCGTTCTCGACGCCCGCGAGGATCACCTGCAGCGTCACGGTGCCCGCGAGCACGACCGCCACCCCGCCGACGACCCGTGCCGCCGTGCCCGCGTCGAGCTGCAACCGGCGCACGGCCAGCTGCAACGCGGGCGTGACGCCGCTCAGCCGGTGAACGGCCCGTTCGACCAGCCACGGCAGCAACGCCGGGACGGCGAACATCAGCAGGACGACACCGGCGATGATCGGCCACTCCTCCGGCTTCGCCTGCCCGCCGAACTTGCCGAACTGGCTCGCCAGCAGCGCCGCGCCGGCGAGCGCGGGCACGATCCGCCACCATAGCCTGCGCCGCACCGGCTTCTGCTCGCGGACCACGCCGAGCGGCTCGACGATCGTGCGGCGCATGGCGAACACCGAGGTCAGCACGGCCAGGACCGGCACGGAGACCACCACGACGAGCGTCAGCGGCAACGTCGGCGTGAGGTCGCTCGGGAACACCGCCACCTCGGGCAACGGGATGTCGTCGGCGAGCGGCCTGAGCGCGAACAGCAGCCCGAACCCGACGACGAGCCCCACCACCGCACCGGCCAGGGCTTCACCGGACGCGATCAGCCGCACCCGTGTCGCGCCCGCCCCGACCAGTCGCAACGCCGCCAGCCGGCGATCGCGCTGAGCGGCGGCCAGCCTGGTCGCGACGCTCACGAACACCAGCACCGGGAACAGCAGCACGACCGCGCCGACGATGCTGAGCATCAGCAGGATCGTCGGCAGCCCACCGCCGGGGTACCCGTGGCCGAACGCGTAGACCTGGTTGCCGTCGTTCGGCTGGATCTTCGAGTCCCCCGCGAGGAACCTGAGGTCCTGCGGCCCGTCCATGCCCTCCGGCGCGAACGTGCCGATGACCTCCTGCGGGAACCTCGGCCGCAGCAGTTCGCCCTCGGGGCTCGCCAGCAGGTCCGCGAGCCTCGGCGACACGATGATCTCGTTGTCTCCCGGCAGGCGCTCGACGCCGGGCGGCTTGGGCGCGTCCGCCACCACGGCGCGCACGTATGCGCCGCTGACGAAGTAGCTCCGGTAGGCGACCGACCCGTTCTCCAGCAGCAGCGGCGCCGCCCCGGTGCCTTCCTCCACGAGGTTGCGGGCGTCTCCCCGCTGGTCGCGGTTGCCGAACGCGGTCGGGATGGACGCGGCGAGCAGCAGCACCGCCACGCACATCCCGATGCCGGCGCCTTGGAGCAGGAGCCTCACCCAGGACTTCCGGCTGCCCCCGACAGCCAGCCGGACGCCCAGGGCGAGGTCGCTGAGGACGCGGTTCACCTGACGAACTCCACGTCCCGTGAACGGCCGTCGCGCACCACGACCTCGCGGTCCGAGTACGCGGCGACCCGCGGCTCGTGCGTGACGAGCACGACGGCCGCGCCGGTCTCCCTGGCCGCGGTCGTGAGCAGGTGCATCACCCGCTCGCCGTTGAGCGAGTCGAGCGCGCCGGTCGGCTCGTCGGCGAAGACCACCTTCGGCGACGTGACCAGCGCACGGGCCACCGCGACCCGTTGCCCCTGACCACCGGAGGTCTCGCCGGGCCGCTGGTCCGCGACCGCGTCGACCTCCAGCCGGGCCATCCACTCCTTCGCCGCGCGCTCGGCGTCCCTGCGCTTCACGCCGCTCAGGCGCAGCGGCAGCGCGACGTTCTCCAGGCAGGTGAGCTCCGGCACGAGCTGGCCGAACTGGAAGACGAACCCGAACTCGGTGCGCCGCAGCTCGCTGCGGTCGCCGTCGTTCATCGCGGTCAGGTCGCGGCCGCGGTAGGTGACCGTGCCGGAGTCCGGCGGCAGGATGCCCGCGAGGCAGTGCAGCAGGGTCGACTTGCCGGACCCGGACGGGCCCATGATCGCGACGACCTCGCCCTCCCGGATCGAGATGCCGGCACCGTCCAGCGCGTTCGTCTTCCCGAACGACTTGCAGAGGCCCTCGGCGGTGAGCAGTGACGTCATCGGGCCACCTCCTCGGCGAGTTTGTCCAGGCGGGCCGCGGTCAGCTCGAGCCACCGCAGGTCCGCTTCGAGGTGGAACAGGGCGAAGTCGCAGATGAGCTGGTCGGCGAGGTCGCCGTCCGTCTTGCGCCTGGTGAGCTCGCGCATGGCGGTGAGGTGCGCGGAGCGTTGCGCGTCGAGCACCTCGGTCGCGCTGCGGCCGGACAGCAGGGCGAGCACGACCTTCGCGTAGAGGGTGTTCTGCAGGTACGGCTCGGGCTTCTCCGGCGTGCCGAGCCAGCGCTCCACATCGGTGACCCCGGCGTCGGTGATCGCGTACCGCTTGCGCTCCGGACCGTCGCCCGCCTCCACGCCCGCCTCGCTCACGAGGCCGTTCTTCAGCAGTCTCGACAGGGTCGAGTACACCTGTCCGTAGTGCAACGGGCGGTCGTGCCCGAAACGCTCGTCGTAGGCGCGCTTGAGGTCGTATCCGTGCCTTGGACCGCCTTCTAGCAGGCCCAACAGTGCGTGTCCGATCGACATGAGCAGCACTATACACACGATGTATACACCGGGTGTATTCCCCGGATGCCCTGACGGGTGACCGCCGTGGCGCCTACAGTGGAGGGGTGACTGGTCTGACTGTCGGCTGGGATCACGACGTCGAGCTGCTGCTCGACTTCCTGAACACTCGACAAGTACTGGACAGTGAAGCCTCCTGGCGCGCGTGGGTGACCGAGCGCGGCCTCGGGCGGAGCAGCGAACTCGCGCAGGCGCGCGCCGCTCGTGCGGCGCTGCGGTCGTCCATCGAGGGGTCGTCAGGCCCTCAGACGGCAGCGGGCGTCGTCCACATCGAGCTCACCGACGGCGTTCCGGTGCTGTCGAGCTCGGACGCGCTCGGCGCGGTGCTCGCCGCGTCGGCCCGCCTCGCGGTGCTGGGCTCCTGGGAACGCTTCAAGATCTGTCCGGCCGATGATTGCCAGCGTGCGTTCTTCGACCGCTCGCGCAACCGTTCGCGCACCTGGTGCTCGATGCAGGTGTGCGGGAACCGCGAGAAGGCCCGCACGTTCCGAAAACGAACAAGAGCCCAGAACACGCCTCAGAACAGCACGTTGGCCACGGTGTAGATCACCAGGCCGGCGAGCGCGCCGACCACGGTGCCGTTGATCCGGATGAACTGCAGGTCCCTGCCGACCTGCAGTTCGATCTTGCGCGAGGTCTCCTCCGCGTCCCAGCGCTCGACCGTGTCCGTGATCAGCGTGGTGATCTCCGCGCGGTAGTTGCCGACGACGTACCCGGCGGCCTGCTCCAGCCAGCCGTCGACCTTGGCACGCAGCTCCAGGTCGTCCGTGAGGTTGGTGCCGAGCGTGATCAGGCCCTGCGTGACGCGCTTGCGCAGCTCGCTGGACGGGTCCTCGGCGGCGTCGAGCAGCATCTTCTTGGCCGTGCCCCAGGCGCTGCTGATCAGCTTCTGGACGTCCGGGTGGCCGATCACCTGCTGCTTGACCTGCTCGGCGCGCTGCATGGTCGCCTCGTCGGTCTGCATGTCGCCGGAGAACTCGATCAGGAACTGGTCGACGGCGAGGCGCATCGGGTGGTTGACGTCGGTCTTGACCGCCCAGGCGAAGTTGACGAGCTCGGTGTAGACCTTGTCGCCGAGCATGGCGTCGACGAACTTGGGCGACCAGGTCGGCGCGCGGTCCGTGACGATGAGGCTGACCTTGTCGTAGTTGTCGCGCACCCACTCGTAGGCGCGGTCGCACATGAGGTCGACGAGCTTGTGGTGCGCGCCGTCGGTCAGTACCTGCTGGAGCAGCTTGCCCAGCGGCGGACCCCACGGCTTCTCCGTGACCCGCTTCACGATCGCCTGCTCCACGACCGCCTGGACCTCTTCGTCCTTGAGCACCGTGATGGCGCCCTTGAGGATGTTCGAGAGCTCGTTGGTGATCCGTTCGGCGTTGGCGGGCTGCTTGATCCACGCACCGGCGCGTTCCGCGATGCCCGCCCGGCGGAGCTTGTCCTGGACGATCTCGGGGCTCAGGAAGTTGACGCCCACGAAGTCGCCGAGCGTCTGCCCGAACATGTTCTTGCGTTCGGGGATGATCGCGGTGTGCGGGATCGGCAACCCCAGTGGCCTGCGGAAGAGGGCCGTGACGGCGAACCAGTCCGCGAGGGCGCCGACCATGCCGGCCTCCGCGGCGGCCCGCACGTAGCCCACCCAGGCGCCCTCGAAGGCGTGCGTGCCGAAGAAGATGATCGTCGCGCCTATCAGGAAGCTCGTCGCGACGAGCTTCATCTTGCGCAGGTCGGTGCGCTTCTGCTGGTCAGCGGCGGTCAGTTGCTCCACAAGCACATTGTCCGTGAAGATCCTGCGTTGTGCGGGTACCAGCGCTAGTTCCCCGGTTGCAGCCGTTCACGTCGACCATCTTCGCGGAGATGACGGCGCTGGCCGTGCAGCACGACGCCGTCAACCTCGGTCAGGGCTTCCCCGACACCGACGGCCCGGCGTCGATGCTCCAGGCCGCCCAGTCGGCGATCGCGTCGGGGGTGAACCAGTACCCGCCCGGTCCGGGCATGCCGGTGCTGCGCCGCGCCGTCGCCGCCCACCGGTCCCGCTACGGCCTCTCCTACGACCCGGACACCGAGGTCCTGGTGACCGTCGGTGCCACCGAGGCGATCGCGGCCTCGTTGCTGGCGCTGGTCGAGGCCGGCGACGAGGTGATCCTGATCGAGCCGTACTACGACTCGTACGCCGCCTCCGTTGCCCTGGCGGGCGCGACGCGGGTGACCGTCGGCCTGCGCGAGGACGCGTCCGGCCGGTTGGCGCTGGACGTCGACGCCCTGCGCGCGGCCGTCACGCCGCGGACTCGGGCGATCCTGGTCAACACGCCGCACAACCCGACCGGCACGGTCTTCCGCTTGGAAGAGCTCCAAGCGATCGCCTCGCTGTGCGTGGAGCACGACCTGCTGGCGATCACGGACGAGGTCTACGAGCACCTGGTGTTCGACGGACTCGTCCACATCCCGCTGGCCTCGCTGCCGGGCATGGCGACGCGGACGTTGTCGATCTCCGGCGCGGGCAAGACGTTCAACTGCACCGGCTGGAAGATCGGCTGGGTCTGCGGTCCCGCCGAACTCGTGTCGGCGGTCCGCGCGGCCAAGCAGTTCATGACCTTCGTGGGCGGTGCGCCGTTCCAGCCCGCCGTCGCCCACGCCCTGACGGCCGAGCTGGACTGGGTCACCGGGCTGCGGGACTCGCTGGCGTCCAAGCGCGCACGGCTGGCCGAGGGCCTGCGCGCGGCCGGTTTCGAGGTGCGGTCGTCCGAGGGCACGTACTTCATCTGCGCGGACGTCCGGCCGCTGGGCTACACGGACGGTCTGGCCCTGTGCCGCGACCTGCCCGCCCGGATCGGCGTCGCGGCCGTGCCGGTGCAGGTGTTCACGGACCGGCCCGACCAGTGGAAGCACCTGATCCGGTTCGCGTTCTGCAAGCAGGACGCCGTGATCGACGAAGCCGTGGAGCGCCTCCACAAGCTGTAGTTGTCCACAGGTGTTGATGAGTTTCTCCACAGCTGTGGACAACCCACTTTCGGGTGAGCTGCGGAGCCGTGGCGCCGGAGTTCGACTCCAAATGGCATGGACTCGAACACTGAGGTTCTCACCGCGTGGCGTTCCGGTCTCTCCGGCTGGGACGCCCTCGTCGAGCGCTACTCCCGGCTGGTCTGGTCGGTGCCCAGATCGTTCCGCCTGAGCCGGACCGATGCCGCCGACGTCTACCAGTGCACGTGGCTCTGCCTGGCAGAACACCTCACCCGACTGCGAGAACCCGAGCACCTCGCGACCTGGCTGGTCCGTACCGCCACCCGCCAGTCGATAGCGGTCCTGCGCACGCGGGGGCGCGAGGTCTCCTACGACCTGTGGGAGCCGGTCTCGGTCCTGCCGACCCCGGACGAGGTCGTCGTCACCACCGATCGGCAGCGCCGGCTGTGGTCGGCGCTGATGACCTTGAACGAGCGCTGCCAGCGGCTGCTGAGGATCGCTGCCCACAGCCCTGAACTGAGTTATGCACAGGTTGCGGACGCCCTGGGGATGAACCTGGGGAGCGTTGGTTCCACGCGCAGCCGTTGCCTCGCTGAGCTGCGGCGGAAGCTGGTGGACCTGCGATGAGCGACGACCTCCTGACCCTGCTGGCCGGCCTCTTCGATCGCACCGGCGCCCCGCCCCGGCTCGCTGCCCCGGCTGCGGCCGACGCCCCGCCTCGGCCAGTTGTCCACAGCCTGCTCCACCCCGGAGGTTCGCGATGAGGGACCCGCTGCTCGACGAGATCGCCGGCCTGTTCGGCTCGGACACCCCGCCGCCCGCCCTCGCACCGCGCCCGACGGGCCTCGCACCGATGGCCCCTGTGGACGAACCGGTCCGCGGGCCGTCCCGCCAGCTCGTGTTCCACCTCGGCGCCGGACGCCTGCACCTGCAGCTCGACCCCGGCCACCTGACCGGTGTGCTGGACGACAGCGGCCTCGCCGTCGAGATCCACGCACCGTCGTCCGTCCAGGCGCTGCGGCCGGATCCCGAGGGCTGGTTCCGCGCGACCGTCAGACCGGGCCCGGTGTGCGTGACCGTGCCCGGCCTGGGTCTCACGACCGGCTGGTTCGTCGCATGAGCGCCAGCGCCGACCCCCGGGCCACCATCGCGACGACCGAGGTCCGCGGCACCAGGGCGCAGCGCGCCGACGCCCTGCACGACCTCAGCGTCGCCCACGCCGAGCTCGGCCACCTCGACGTCGCCGCCCGGTTCGCCCGGCGCGGGCTGCGCCGCCCCCGGGGGGGGCGGGGCCCCCGCACCCGCGCGGGGGGCGGGGTGGGCGGGGGCGGCCGGCCGCGGCGCCTCGAGCACCTCGGCCTCGCGACACCCCTGCTGCGCGGCGGGGAGCTCGCCAGGGCCAGGTGCCTGCGCGGACTGCACCTCTGCCAGGAGGCCGAGCCCAGGCTGGCGATCGCCGAGCTCACCGCGGTCATCCGGGAGCTGCGCAGGTACGGCGACGAGAGGTGGCTGGCCAACGCGCTGATCGGACGGGGGATCGCGCGGTGCAACGCGACCAGGCTGACTTCCGCCGAGGCCGACTTCAGGGCCGCGGAGACGCTGCTGCGGGCGATGGGCGAGCCGGGAAGAGCGGCGATGTGCCTGCACAACCGGGGGTTCGTCGCGATGCTCGCCGGCGATCTGCCGCTGGCCCTGCGCAGGTACGAGGAGGCCGCGAAGGCCGGTCTGGACTCGGCGAGCCGGCCGGAGGCACTGGTCGACCGGGCAGAGGCGTTGCTCGCGGCCGGGCTGACGGCGGACGCGCGACGGGTGCTGGCGCCCGCGGTGGAGTTGCTGCGGCGGTGCGATCGGCACGTGCCCGAGCTGGCGGTGCTGAGCGCGCGTTGTGCGTTGCGCGACGGGGATCCGGCCCCGGCCATCCGGCACGGCGGCACGGACGTCGAGTTCATGCTGGCCGCCGGGAAGCTGGACGCCGTCGCGGCGCACCGGTTCCGCGGACCCGCTCAGACGCGGGCGCTCGGGTGGCTCGCGCAGGCCAGGCGGTCTGATCGGCGGGGTGCGCTGGCCGCGTGCCGGGCGGGCCTGAAGGTGCTCGACGAGCACCACGGCGACTGGCCGCGACGGGAACTGACCGGCCACGCGCTCGGGCTCGCCAGGACGGCTCGTGAGGTGCTGCACTGGTCAGAACGGCACCGGACCTCGGTTCCGCTGCCTCACAACGACCCCGAACTCGCGCGAGCGCTCACCGACCTGCGCCGGGCGAAGGCGTTCGGCCTGCCGCTGGAGGCGTGGGAGCGCAACGTGCGAAGGCTGACCCTCGCGTCCAGGAGGAGCGTGGACGCGAACACCGCACCGCCGGGCCTGCCGCTGGTCAGCTTCATCGTCCACGAGGGACAGATGAAGGCCGTCACCCTCGTCGACGGACGTGCACGGATGCGCGTGGTTCCCGATCCCTCCGAACTCGTCCGCAGCGCGAAGCTCGCGCTGCGGGCCGGGCGCGCCGTCACGACCGACCTGCTGCCGGATGCGGAGGAGGTCGTCGTGATCCCCGACGGGGTGCTCAACGACATGCCGTGGGCGGCGCTGGGTCGCCGAGTCCACGTCGTCCCGTCGTTGAGCAGGTGGAGGCCTTCCGGTCGCGGTGGTCACCGGCTCTGGGTCACCGGACCGGGGCTGTTCCACGACGAAGTGCCCGCGCTGCAGCGGGAACACGGCGGCACGATCGCGGAGTCCACAGTGGAATCAGTCCTGGCGCGGCTCGACGGCGCCGGGATCGTGCACATCGCGGCGCACGGGCACGTCCACCCGGACAACCCGCTGTTCTCCCACCTCGAACTGCGCGACGGCCCGCTCTACGGCTACGACATCGCGAGGATCGCGCACCCGCCCGAGACCGTCGTCCTGTCGGCCTGCGAGTCGGGCCTCGCCCGCGCGTTCCTCGACGCCGGAACCAGGGCGGTGATCGCGAGCGTGCTGCCGGTGCCGGACGCGCGGGTCGGCGCGGCCATGGCCGAGGTCCACCGCCTCGTCGACCACCCGGTGGAGGCGGCGCGGGCCGTCGCCCACCTGGGCTTCAGCTGCTACGGCACCGGCACGAGGGTGGCGGCGTGCAGCGCGGCGGCGAACGACGTGCCGGTGCAGAGCAGCTGAGAGGTTCCGACCGTCGCCAGCACGTCGACCCCGGACGCGACCACGTCCACCCAGGGCCCGCGGCCGGAGAAGGCGGCCGAGGCGCCCACCGCCGTCACCGCGGGCAGGGCGGCGGGCCACCACGGGCGTTCGGAACCGCCGTTGCCCGCCGCGGCCACCACGGTTCGGCCGCAGCCGGCCAGGACGGGCGGGCAGAGGTCGTCGAACGAGTAGGTGCCGGACGCGACCAGCACCACCGGCAGGTCGCGGGTGGCGCGCAACGCGGCGGCGAGGGTGAGGTCGTCGCCGAAGCCCGAGGCGCCCAGGACGGGGAACGGGCGCACCAGGGCGCCGTGGTGGCGGAGGACACCGGCGACCAACGCGCCGTGCGGGGCGTCGAGAGGGGTGTCGAGCAACGCGACCGTGCCCTCGCCCAACAGCTCCGGGACGCGCTCGCCGATCACCGGCCGGGAGGTGCCGATCATGATCGGGCAGGCGAAGTGGACGTGGTTCGGAGTGGCACCCACGTCGGCGGCCACCTCGACGACGCGTGCTCGTTCGGACGCTTTCAGGTGCATGCGGATGGCGCCCGAAGCGATCTCCTCGTGCGAATAGACCCCTCGCAAGCGCTTGCGCACAGTGGGTGCGTCCGCGGGCAGGACGACCAGTTCCCCCGAACGGACCAAGCACTCGTTTGGACCTGCCGGATCGTGCACGACCACCGGACCGAGCGCGGCGGAGGCGTGATCGACCAGCTCAGAGAGGCTGTTGACCTGCTTGGGCGCGTCCACAACGGACACCATCCCCCGCCGCGACACGGTCCACAGGGGACCGACGCGCAACGTCACTCGATCCGATGACGACACTGAGGGTGTTCATGCCTGATCAGGGCGACACGGACAGCCGCACAAGACCGCCCTTCCGGGTGTTTAGCGCGGAGTGGGTTCGCAAAGTCACTCACCGGTGCTAGACATAGCTCTACGTCGACCTCCGATGGCGCGCTGTGCGTTGAGGGTGACCCGAAACGGTGGACGGGTGGTGATCCTGTGGCTGGTGGTGGAGTGCGTGCACTGCTGCTGCGGACTGCTGCCCTCGGCGGGCTCACCGCCGGCGCCTGGCTGCTGAGCGGGACGACCGCGTCCGCCAGCCCCGAGGAACCCCCGGCCGTCGAGGTCACCACCGAAGTCGCCACCGAGGCCGCCGCCGAAGCTCCACAGCTCCTCGACGACCCCGCCGGGTGGGCGAAGGCCTTCACCGCGTCGCTGACGGAGAAGCACCAGCCGGAGAAGCTCGTCCCGCCGCCGGTGCCGACCAAGCCGGAAGAGCCCCAGGAAGAGCCCGACGAGGGCCCGATCCTCGACTTCACCGGCGGTTCGCACAGCAACTCGCGCTCGGGCACCATCTCGAACGAGGCACCGCCCGAGGTCATCGCGGCCAAGGCCCAGGTCCGCGCCGCCAAGATCGCCGCGAGGCTCGCGGCCCAGCTCCCCCCGCCGCCGCCTCCTCCTCCGCCACCCGCGCCCGTCCTGGTGGCCAAGAAGGCCGTGCAGCTCCTGCCCGATCTTCCGGTGCCCGCTCCCGTGAAGACCGAACCCGCACCGGCGAACGACTACAACTGGTCCGTTCCCGGTCCGGACGCGCCGCTGCCCGCACCGCAGCAGGCCCCCGTGGTCACGACGGCCACCGCGTCGTCCGGCCACACCGACAACTCCGGCGGCACGCGCGGCGTGCTCGCTGTTCTGACGTCGCACAACTCGCTCTTCCCGCCCGCCACGTGGTCGGTCGAGGAGCGTCGCGACGGCACTGCGCCCGGCAGCGATCCGGGTCTGCCCAGCACGTCACCCGACTGAGTCCGACAGGACAAGTCTGCCCTCTGCGCGATTTGTAACCCTCTCGTTCCGTCGCGCCAGTAACTCCTCCTGTCATTTCCCGTTGTACGCAAGGAACCCCCAGTCTTCCTGACCTGCCAACCGCGCCCTGGCAGGTCGGGTCTGGTCCGAGTGCCGCGCTGCCCCCGCAGTCTCGGACCACACGGGAAACCTGCGGACGGGGGACGTCAATCCCTGGGACGTCCCCCGCCGCAGGCCTCTCGTTGGCAAGTTCGTCGGCCCGGTCTCCCCCGCTGCGGGAGACCGGGCCGGCGGGGCTCACGCGCCCGGTGTCGACAGCTCGGCATCCGCCGGAAATCCCGTTCCTGCAACGGATGCAGCTATCACACCCAAACGGCCGATCGCTTCCCGGAGCACTTCGGGCGACTGCGTGTACGGCACTCGGAGCATCTGCTCGCACCCTCCGTGCACGGCCCACCGGGGACCGGGAACGAGCCGCAGGCCGTGGTTCTGCGCCATCACCGCGATCCTGGTGCTGACCGGCGCGTCGAGCGTGCACCACAGCCCAAGACCCCCGGCCGGCACCTGAAAGCTCCACTGTGGACAGTGCTCGCGCAGCGCCTGCACAGCGACGTCCCGTTGCGCGGCGAACTCCAGGCGCCGTTGCCGCAGCACGGGTTCCGGGTCCTTGAGCAGGTCGGCCAGCACCAGCTGCTCGAACACCGGCGTCCCCAGGTCGATCGCCGCCCGCGTGGACGTCAGGCGGTGCACGATCTCCACCGGAGCCCGGATCCACCCGACGCGCAGCCCGCCCCAGTGCGACTTGCTCGCCGATCCCAGCGTCACCACCAGGTCTCCACCGAACGCCGCCATCGGCAACGGCATCGGTTCGTCGGTCAGCGACAGCTCGACCAGCGTCTCGTCGACGACGAGCGGCGTGTGGGCCTTCCGCAGCACGGCGACGAGAGCTTCCCGGCCGGCGGAGGGGAGCAGCGAGCCGGTCGGGTTCTGGAAGTCGGGGATGAGGTAGGCCAGCCGGGGCCCGACCTGCCTCAGCGCCGCCTCGTACGCGTCGACGTCCCAGCCGTCGTCCGTCATCGGCACCGGCACCGGGATCGCCGACGCCGCCCGCACCGCCTCCAGCGCGTTGGGATACGTCGGCTGCTCGACGAGAACCCGGTCGCCGGGCCCGGCGAACAGCCGCAGCGTCAACGCCCACGCATGCTGGGCACCCGACGTGACCACGATCTGGTCCGCGGAGGTCGGCAGCCCTCTCGCGGTGTAGCGGTCGGCGATCACCTGACGCAGCACCGGCAGACCGCGCTCGTGGTAGCCGTGGGACCCCAGGTGCTCGGGCATCTGGGCCATCGCCGCGGTCATGGCCTGGCGCAGTCCGGGGTGCGCCGGCGGCGCACAGCGGGTCAGGTCGATCAACGTGTCGTCGCCGCCCGTGATGCCGCCGCCGGCGCCGACGGGACCGTTGATCCACGACCCCGCTCCGCGCCGCGACTCAACGACCCCCTCGATGCGCAGCTGGTCCAGCGCGGCGGTGATGGTGGTGCGGCTCACCGGCAGCGCGCCGGTGAGCTCGCGTTCGGACGGTAGCCGCGTCCCGACGGGCAGACGGCCGTCCGCGACCAGCAGTTTCAGTGCCGAGGCGAGGTCGGCGGAGCCCTGCCGGGCCCCGCCGCGCCGCCATTCCCCCAGCAGCCGGGCGAGCCGGGCACCGGATATACGTCCACCTGGTGGGAGCATGAAGCCAATTATCCCGAATTGGCTATGGATTACCAGGCCAATCGCAGCGCAACATAGCCACATGGCCTCCATGACCGCACTCCACCAGGTCTCCGTCCGGATCTCACCAGCCCGTCGCCTCCCGCAGCTGTTCGCAGGGCTGTGGCTCTACGGCGCGAGCATGGCGTTGCAGATCCGAGCGACGCTCGGCCTGAACCCGTGGGACGTGCTGCACGAGGGCCTCGCGAAGATCACCGGCCTGAGCTTCGGCCTGATCACCGCGATCACCGGTGTGCTCGTCCTGCTGGCCTGGATCCCGCTCCGGCAGAAGCCCGGCATCGGCACGATCGCGAACGTCGTGCTCATCGCGGTCAGCGTCGACGTCACGCTCTGGCTCCTGCCCGCGCCGGAAGGACTCCTGCCCCGGATCGTGTTCCTGACGCTGGGCATCGTCCTGAACGCCGTCGCGTTCGCCGCGTACGTCGGTTCCCGGCTCGGACCAGGTCCGCGCGACGGCCTGGTCACCGGTTTCTGCCGCCGCACGGGCATCTCCCTGCGGCTCACGCGGACCGTGCTCGAACTGCTCGTGCTCGGCACCGGCTGGCTGCTCGGCGGCACGGTCGGCATCGGCACGGTCCTCTACGCGCTCGGCATCGGCCCGCTCGCGCAGCTGTTCCTGCCCGCGCTCACCTGGCGCGAGCGCTCGCGGCCCGCTTGCGAACTTCCTCGTACGTGACACCTCGTTCCGTCAGGACCTCGGCCACGATTCCCTTGCCCTGCAACAACGCCAGCAGGATGTGCTCCACACCGAGGTAGTTGTGGCCGAGGTCGCGCGACTCGCGCAACGAGTTCTCCAGCGCCTTCTTCACGGCCGGTTCGAGGGGCATCCCGAACCACCGCCGGCGCGGGCCTGGCCGCAGCACCCCGGTCCCGAGTGACTGCTCCACCGACTCGATCACCGCGTCGACGTCGATTCCCAAGCCGCGCAACGCTTCCGCGTCGGCCTTGGTCAGCCCGCCCTTGCGCCGGTAGTCCCGGAACGCCGTCTCCAGCTCGCCGCGCGGCAGGTCGAACCCGGCCAGCGCCGGCGAGTCGAGCAACGCCAGCAGCAGGTGCTCCACCCCGACCTCGGCGGCGTGGATCTGCTCCGCCTCCCGCACCGCGGTCTTGACCGCCTCGCGGGCTTCCTTCGTGAACCGTTCCGCGATCATCATCGCCCCCCGTGCTTCTTGTGGACCGCCTGGCGGGACACCCCGAGCTCCGCCGCGATGTCCTGCCACGACCAGCCCTGCGCCCGCGCACTGCGGACCTGGGCCGCCTCCAGGTGTTCGAGCAGTCGCCGCAACGCGCTGACGGCCCGCAACCCGACCTTCGGGTCGCGATCCCCAGCCGCTGTGGCGAGATCCGTCGCTTCTGTCATGCCGTCAACCTACGTTGACAACCGGCATCCGTCAACCGAAGTTGACACGTACCGTGGGAGCGTGAAGATCGAGACCGCCGAGCAGGGGGCTCCGGGCCGAGTCACCGAAGATCGAATCCGCGTGCTGCCGAACGCCGTCGTCGTGCTCGACGGCGTGACCTCGCGAACCAGGCCACCCGATCGCAACGGTGGCTGGTACGCCTCGAAACTCGCCGACGAACTGGTCCGGCTGCTCGACGGCACCGATCCGCTGACGGACCTGCTCGCCCGAGCCATCTCGAACCTCGTGGCGGAACACGACCTCGTCCCGGGCGACTCGCCCGCCGCGACCGCCTCGGTGGTGCGCTGGAACGACGACACGATCGAGGCGCTCGTGCTGTGCGACAGCCCGGTTGTCGCGTTCGGACGGTCGACCCGAGTGCTCGAGGACACCAGACTTGAAGACCTCCGGCCCGATCCGGACATCCTCAGGTGGAAGAACAAAGCGGGCGGGTACTGGGTCGCGGAGGCCGATCCCGCAGCGGGACACCAGGCCCTGACGGCGACCTGGCGCCGCGAGGAGACCGAGAGTGTGATCGCTCTCACGGACGGTGTCTCCTGTGGAGTGTCCGTGTACGGGCTTTTCTCCTGGGAGGACCTGGAGCAATTGCCGCTCGGCGAAGTGCTCGACCGAATCCGCGAAGCAGAACGCGATGATTCGGAACACCGGCTTTGGCCCCGGCACAAAACGCACGACGACCAGGCGATCGCGCGAATCACCTTCAGCGCATGACGAAAGAAGCCCCACAGAAACTCTGTGGGGCTTCTTTCGAAGAAGGTATGGCCAGGGGCGGGGTCGAACCGCCGACCTACCGCTTTTCAGGCGGTCGCTCGTACCAACTGAGCTACCTGGCCATGAGAAAGTAAAGCGACCCAGACGGGACTCGAACCCGCGACCTTCGCCGTGACAGGGCGACGCGCTAACCAACTGCGCCACTGGGCCTTGCTTCGTGCTGTCTTACCGTACCGTACTTTACTGCGTGCCCCCAACGGGATTCGAACCCGCGCGACCGCCTTGAAAGGGCGGGATCCTAGGCCGCTAGATGATGGGGACTAGCTGGTCTCTGGAAGCATCGTAAGCATATGCCATAGGTCCGCGCACCTCCAAAACGGGGGTCCCACTTATGCGCTGACCTGCTGAAACCCCCTTCCAGGCCGGATCGCCCAGATCAACAAATGCCTGTTCAGGGCCGTTCGGGCCCGTCACGCCGGTTCAGAAGCAGTTTGTGATCCAGACAACTTCCAGCCGGGAGACGCGACGCCGGCCAGCACGTGCCCCAGAACCTCGCGGATCCGCACGGGGAAATCCGCGCACGCGGTCGTGGCCGAGGAGATCAACCGCGAACCGAGCGCCGCGCCGCACAACGTGCGCGCCACGGCCTCGGGATCGACACCGGCCCGCAGGTCTCCGCGCTCGGCCGCCTCGATCACGTAGGCGGCGATGAGCTTCTCCCACATGACGTGCGCGCTCGGGACGCCCGGATAACCGACCTCGCGATCGGCGGCGAGCCGCACGCCGGCGCGCAGCACCACGTCGGCCGCCATCCGGTCGGCCGACTCGGCGAACATGCCGTGCAGGGCGCTCAGGGGGTCGACTGCGCGCAGCCGCCACGACTCCCTCACCTGCGCCCACAGCTCGCTCTGCCGTTCGACCAGGGCATCGGCGACCGCTTCCTTCGAGGGGAAGTGGAAGTAGAACGCGCCCTTGGTGAGTCCGGCGCGCGCGAGCACGGCGGTCAGCGACGTGCGCTCGTACCCGAGCCGGTCGAACTCCTCCGCCGCGGCGTGGAGTATCGCCTCACGTGTCGCGTACGCCCGGTCCTGCTGGGGCATGGGTGAAGGTTAGCCGTTGCCGCTAAAGAGACCCGTGGGTATGTTTCGAGATGCGGCCCTGTTCTGCAGACGCGCTCCGGGGGGTGCGCGCCTGGAGTCAGGGCCGCTTTCGCGTGTGCACGACGTTCACCGCTGAACCGGGGGCACCCCGCCGTCCTCGCCCGGTGACAGGCCCAGCATGTCCAGCAGCGTCCGGCAGTCCTCGGTGCCCAGTGCACTCCTGGCGACCGCGAGCCTGGCCCGGTGGACCTGTTCGTCGGAGATCCGCGAGGGTTCTCCGCTGCGCTGGGCCGGCACGTTCGGCCCGCCCTGTCGCGACATGCTGTCGTCCTGCGTGAACAGGAACTTCCGCACTTCCAGTGACCCGCTCATGAGCACCCTCCCCGACTTGAGGTTGGCGCGAGGCTAAGCGACCTGGGACAACGGCCGCAGCCCCCCGCAGAGTGATTCCACCGACACCCAGCGTTACTTTCCGTACTGGTGCCGTGCGCACCGGTGGGGAACTGGCCAGTGGATGATGGACCGATGACCGACCCCACGCCGGAGCCTTCCCCCGATGCAGAGGGCCAAAACGCGTCCCCAACACCTCCTCCACCCGACCAGGAGGCGATCTTCAAGGCGCTCAGCGGCATCGATCTGAACACCATCGACGCCGACATCGAGTCCGCGTTCGGCTCGCGGATGGCCGAGCTCGACAAGATGCTCGAGGGCCTCGACGACCTGGTCAACAAGATCGAGAGCGACCTGCAGAACCTGGACCAGCCCAAACCCGACAGTCCTCAGTAGAACGCTTACCCCAGGGGGGTATAGACTCGGAAGCCCGAAGAGAGAAAGGGCTCCGATGTCCGTCAGCGCCACCTACACCGTCACCGGCATGACCTGCGGCCACTGCGTCAGCTCCGTCACCGAGGAGCTGACCGAGGTCCCGGGCGTCACCGGTGTCGACGTCGTCCTGGAGACCGGCGCGGTCACCGTGACCAGCGACCGCGAGCTCGACCGCGCCGAGGTCGTCGCCGCCGTCACCGAGGCCGGGTACCAGGTCGCATGACCACGACCGAGCCTCGCCACGTCGAGCTCAGCATCAGCGGCATGACGTGCGCCTCCTGTGCGAACCGCGTCGAACGCAAGCTGAACAAGCTCGACGGCGTCTCCGCGACCGTGAACTACGCGACCGAGAAGGCCAGCGTCCAGTTCCCGGGCACCCTGCGGGTCGACGACCTCGTGTCGACCGTGCGGGCGGCGGGTTACGACGCGGAGGAGCCCCGGCCCGAGGCTCCCGACGTGGACGAGGCCGGTGAGCTGCGGCTGAGGGTCACCCTCGCCGCGGCGCTCGGCATGCCGGTGATCGCGTTCTCGATGATCCCGGCGTGGCAGTTCCCGACCTGGCAGTGGGTGTCGCTGGCGCTGGCGAGCGTGGTCGTGTGGGTGTGCGGCTGGCCGTTCCACCGCGCGGCCTTCGTCAACGCTCGGCACGGCGCCAGCACCATGGACACCCTCGTGTCGATGGGCGTCACGGTCTCGTACCTCTGGTCGCTCTACGCGCTGGTGTTCGGCGAGGCCGGCACCGTAGGGATGCGGCACGAGTTCAGCCTGCTGCCCCGGCTCGGCACCTCCGGCGACATCTACCTCGAGGTCGCGGTCGGAGTGACCGTGTTCCTGCTGCTCGGACGCTGGCTGGAGGCCCGTTCGAAGCGCAGTGCGGGCGCGGCCCTGCGGTCGCTGCTCGCGCTCGGCGCCAAGGACGTGGCGGTGCTGCGCGACGGCGTCGAGACCCGCGTGCCGATCGGCCGGCTCCGGGCCGGCGACCGCTTCGTGGTCCGTCCGGGTGAGCGCGTCGCCACCGACGGCCTAGTGGTCGACGGCAGCTCGGCCGTGGACCGCTCGATGGTCACCGGGGAATCGGTGCCGGTCGAGGTCGGCGTGGGCGATCAGGTCGTCGGCGGCACCGTCAACGCGGGCGGCAGGCTGGTCGTCGAGGCCTCCTCCGTCGGCGCGGACACGCAGCTCGCGCGGATGGCCAGGCTGGTCGAGCAGGCCCAGGCCGGCAAGGCCGAGGTGCAGCGGCTCGCGGACCGGGTGTCCGCCGTCTTCGTCCCGGTCGTCGTGCTGATCGCGCTGGCGTCGTTCGGCGCGTGGCTGCTCGCCGGGCGGCCGCTGGAGTTCGCGGTGACGACGGCGGTGGCGGTGCTCGTGATCGCGTGCCCCTGCGCCCTGGGCCTCGCGACGCCGACGGCGCTGCTCGTGGGCACCGGCCGCGGCGCCCAGCTCGGCATCCTGGTGAAGGGCCCCGAGGTGCTCGAGTCGACGCGGCGGGTGGACACCGTCGTGCTGGACAAGACCGGCACCGTCACGACCGGCCGCCTGGCGCTGGTGGACGTGATCCCCGCGGCGGGGGTGGATCGGGACGAGGTGCTGAGGTTCGCGGCGGCCGTCGAGAGCGCGTCCGAGCACCCGATCGGCGCGGCCGTCGTCCGCGCGGCCGGCGACGTTCCCCCGGTGTCCGACTTCGTTTCCACGGACGGCGTGGGCGTCAGCGGAACGGTCGAGGGCCGGCGCGTCGTCGTGGGCCGTGTGCGCGACGTCGTGCTTTCCCGGGAATTGACTGAGGCCCTGCTTGCCCACACAACTCGGACTGTTGTCGCGGTTTCCTTTGATGACAAGGTTGTCGGCGCCATTGTCGTGGCGGACGTCGTGAAACCCACGTCCGCACAAGCGATTCGGGAACTGAGGGAACTCGGTTTGCGGCCGGTGTTGCTGACCGGCGACAACGCCTTCGTGGCCGCCGAGGTCGCGGCCGAGGTAGGCATCGACGAGGTCATTGCCGATGTCCTGCCGTCCGGCAAAGTCGAAGCGGTTCGGAATCTCCAGGCACAGGGCCGAGTTGTGGCCATGGTCGGCGACGGCGTGAACGACGCGCCGGCCCTCGCCGCCGCGGATCTGGGGCTGGCCATGGGAACCGGGACCGACGTCGCGATCGAGGCGAGCGACCTGACCCTGGTGCGCGGTGACCTGCGCGTGGCGGCGGATGCGATTCGGTTGTCCCGCAAGACTTTGAGCACGATCAAGGGGAACCTCTTCTGGGCGTTCGCCTACAACGTCGCTGGACTTCCACTCGCGGCCCTGGGTCTGCTGAACCCCATGATCGCGGGCGCCGCAATGGCCTTCAGCAGCGTGTTCGTTGTTACCAACAGCTTGCGACTACGGGGTTTCCGCGCATCGGCGGCATAAGAATCTCGTTGCGAACACTCCCCAACGAGCGCGTGCGCGTGCAACAATCCAAAAGCTGACACACCCCCGGTCAGCGCCTGTGGAGATCCCCTCCGGCCCCCGCGTTCCTCCCCCTGGCGCGGGGGCCTCCGCAGCTCTGCGGTCGCTGGAACGCACGACCTCGTGGCGGGTGCGGGAGATCCACTCAGAGTGGGTGCCGGTGACACCTTGGGGTGACCCGGCTCACAGGGGTTTGGCTTCCGTGACCGAGCCGTTATCGTGTCCCGGTGCCTATCGGATCCCTCGGACGCTCCAAGTCCGGCCGTCACCGCCCTGCGGACGACCCGCAGCAGCCGGAGACGTCGCACGACGACGAGCTGACCTCCTACCTGGCCGCCCTGGCCCCGGACGCGGACAACGAGACCACCGCCTCGGGCTTCGGCAGCGCTCAGGTGTACCAACTGCGGCTGCAGCTGATGGCCAACGAGCAGCTCAAGGAACTCGCTGCCGAGCGCCAGACCTCCCCGCAGGCTCTCGCCACGGAGTGGGTCATGCAGCGCCTGGAGTGGGAAGCGCGTCAGCGCGGCCACTAGTCCAGAGCGAAGACGAAGAAGGACCCTCGACCAAGCCCGGTCGAGGGTCCTTCTCGCGTACGACTCAATTGCGGCGTATTACAAACCTCAGACCGCGCGGACGTTCTGGGCCTGCGGACCCTTGGTGCCCTGGCCGACCTCGAACTCCACTCGCTGGTTCTCCTCCAGGGTGCGGAAACCCTGACCCTGGATCTCCGAGTAGTGGACGAAGACGTCAGCGCCGCCGTTGTCCTGGGCGATGAAGCCAAAGCCCTTTTCGGAGTTGAACCACTTGACAGTGCCCTGTGCCATGTACCTGCCTCCATCGCAGGAAAGCTTGGGGCTGCACCGTGCAACCCCGGCCGTCCCGGGGGCGTTAGGCAAACTCGCTGAGAGCGCACCGCACGCCCGCGTGTCGTTCCGCGAGCGTGTGAAGCACGAACACAGAAACCACGGCCTGCGCGGGTCAGCCTAACGTGTGATTGGTCATAGCACTACAGGTCATTACTGGCCGGTTGCGTGCCTCAACAGGAGGAAACCCGCTGGTCCGGGTGGGTGAACGCAATTTCCCGAGCAACGTGTTCCACGGCCGCGCGTCCTCATGTTCGTTGGACGAGGGGATCTTGGGGAGAAACGTGTTCCGGCCACTGGTTTTGGCTCTACTACTGGGATTGACCGCCTGCAGCGCCGCACCCGATGGTGCGTCTGGGGCCGGTTCACAAGCCACCGCTCCGGCCGCGGAGCAGAAGGCGAAGGCAGTACTCACCGTTACCCCGTCATCAGGCGAGGGGATCAGCCCGGCCGGACCATTCGAGGTCGGAATGACCGGTGGCGCGCTGACCTCCGTCGTGCTGACGGGCTCCGACGGCCGGGTGGTGAAGGGGGAGCTCTCCACCGGGCGCTGGGTCGCCACCGAGGACCTGGCCTACGGCAAGGCCTACACCTGGTCCGGCTCGGCCAAGGGTGAGGACGGGACCGACGTCCCGGTCACCGGGTCGTTCCGCACCGTCAAGCCGCAGCGGCTCACCAGCGCGAAGCTGAACGTCGGCGACAACCAGACCTACGGCGTCGCGATGCCGTTGAAGGTGACCTTCAGCGCGCCCGTGCAGGACAAGGCCTCCGTGCAGAAGGCGATGTCCGTCAAGACGTCCGTGCCGACCGAGGGCGCGTGGGCGTGGCTGTCCGACACCGAGGCGCATTGGCGGCCGAAGGAGTACTGGAAGCCGAACACCGAGGTCTTCCTCGACGTCGCCGTCTACGGCGTGCCGTTCGGCGGGGGTGCCTTCGGCAAGGAGGACGTGCACGCGCAGTTCAAGATCGCGGACCGCGCGCTGGTGACCAAGGCGAACACGCAGACCAAGCGGTTCGAGATCTACCGCGACGGCGTTCTGCTGCACGACTTCCCGGCTTCGTACGGCAAGGAGAGCGACCCGGGCAGGGTGACCCGGTCCGGCATCCACGTGGTGCAGCAGAAGGAAGCCTCGCGCAGGATGCAGAGCAGGGTCTACAACTACGACGTCGCGGTCACGTGGGCGGTGCTGATCTCGCAGAACGGCGAGTTCGTGCACGAGAACGACAAGACGATCCCCCAGCAGGGCAAGGAGAACGTGTCCCACGGGTGCGCGAACCTGTCCGGTCCCAACGCCAAGGTCTTCTTCGACCTGACGATGGTCGGCGACCCGGTCGAGGTCGTGGGTTCCTCGGTGCAGCTCGGCCTGGCCGACCCGAACGGGCCGGCGCACGGCGACTACTGGCAGTGGACGCTCGACTGGGCGGCCTGGACCGCCAAGTCCGCGGCCGTCGGCTAGGACTTCTCGGTGATCTGGGGTGGCTGCGGGATCTCGTAACCCGACGGACCGACGTTGCGTTCGAGGGCCCGCTTCCACTCACCGCTCGAAATCATCTTCTCGATCGCCTTGTTCACGGCGTCGCGCGACTCGGCGTCGCCCTTCGGCACACCGACGCCGTAGCGCTCCTTGGAGAACGTCTTGCCGACGAGCTTGAGCAGCTCGGGGTTCTCCGCGGCGAACCCGGCGAGGATGACCTCGTCGGTCGTGACGGCGTCGACGTTGCCCGCCATGAGAGCGATCACGCAGTCGGAGTACTGGCCGTACTCGACGATCTGCACCTGCTGGGAGAAGTCCGTCTTCACCTTCTGCGCGGAGGTGGATCCCTTGACCGAGCACAGCTTGCGGCCGTTCATGGTCTCCGGGCCCTGGATCGAGTTCTCGGTGTAGCGCACCAGCATGCCCTGGCCCGTCTCGAAGTACGGGCCGGCGAAGGCGACCTTCTCCTTGCGGGCGTCGGTGATCGAGTACGAGGCGATGATCAGGTCGGCCTCGCCGGTCTCGAGCATCGACTCGCGGGCGGCGCCGCGGGCCTCCTTGAAGGTGATGCCACCTTCCTCCACCCCGAGCTCGTTCGCCACGTACTTGGCGACGTCCACGTCGAAGCCGACGTACCGGCCGTCGAGCCGCCGCTGGCTCATGCCGGGCTGGTCGTAGCGGATGCCGATCGTCAGCTTCCCGGAGTCGGCACGTCCGATGACTGTGCTGGTGTCACCGCTCCCACAGGCGGTGGCGAACACCGCAATGGCAGTCAGTAGCGCGGCACGACGGATCACGACAGGCCTTCCGGGGGTGTTGTGGATTCGTGCGCAATGCTACGGACCTGCGGCGATGATCGACTGTGATGTATGACAACTACGGAAGCCTCGCTCTGCTCGGTGTCACATGCTTTCCGTGACGCTCGATCGCGCGCCTGAGATGGCCGGGAGGAGCGAGCCTTCTGATCTTGCCAGGCACCAAAAGCGCAGCTCGGCGCATCATTCGCAGCCACAGGTCGGCATGCGCGTACGGCTCGCGGCCGTGTAGTTCGAGAGCCCAGTCGGGTAGTACCGAATAGGCCAGGTGGCCCACCAGAACCCGGTACACGGGCAGTCCGTGGCGGACCCAGCCTCGCACCGGCGGACCGTGCAAGAAGTCGTAGATCACATCGGAATCGGTCGTTCGGCGCAGAACGGGACGCATCCGATCGAAGTACTCGGTCATTTCACGCCTGGATCCCGGTACTTCATCCGGGTGCAATCCGACCAAAGCCGCTGCGGATCGCTGCTCGGCGTAGTAGAGGTCCTTCTGCCTGTCGGACAGTCCGTACCCCGCGCGGTCGAGCACTGTTTCGAAACACGAAACCTCCGAGCAATGTACCCAGAGCAACAGCTCGGGCTCGTCCACGCGGAACGTCCGGCCGTCGACGACGCCGCGCAGACTCCGGTGCGTGGCCCGCACCCTCGCCGCGGCGACGGCGATCTCCTCGTCGGTGCCGTAGACGCCGAGGCCGACGAAGTCCGCCGTGCGCTTGAGCCTGCCGAGCGGATCGGCCTGGAAGTTCGAGTTCTGCACGACACCCGCGACCGCCTCGGGGTGCAGTGCCTGCAGGTAGAGGCTCGCGATCCCGGCGATCCACATCGTCGGGTCCGCGTGCATCTGCCAGCTGACGGAGTTCGGATCGGGCATGCGGACATCGTCCCGCCTCGCCAGGATGAGGACCATGGACCTGGACCAGGCACGGGAAGTTCTCCGCAGTCAGCACCGCGCGGTGTTCTGCGCACTGAAGTCCGACGGGACGCCGGCCATGTCGCCGGTGCTCGTCGCGCTCGACGACAACGGCGACGTGCTCGTCTCCACGCGAGCCACCGCGTACAAGACGAAGCAGGTGGAGCGCGATCCGCACGTCTCGCTGTGCGTGCTGCCGGACAGCTTCTTCGGCCGCTGGATCCAGCTCAACGGGACCGCGACGGTCGTGCCGCTGCCCGAAGCCATGGACCTGCTGGTCCAGTACTACCGGACGATCTCCGGCGAGCACGCCGACTGGAACGACTACCGCGCGGCGATGAAGCGCGAGCAACGCGTGATCCTGCGGATTTCGCTGACCTCCGCCGGGCCGGACAAGACGGGCTGAGCCTGTAACACCGTTAGCGGGCGCAACGATTCCACGGGGACGGCGGCTACCGGGCAGGCGGAACCTGGGGAGCGGAAGCGATGACTGGTGTCAGACGCCGCGGCTACTTCACAGCCGCGGTCGCGGTGATGGGCGCTGCCCTGATCGCGGCTCTGTTCTCGGCACCCCCGGACAAGCCCGTCGACATCCGGCTGGTCGCACCGCCGCCCCTGCCGCCCGAGGTCATCACCGCGACCGCCACGACCACCGTCTCCGCCGTCGGGGCCGAGCGGCCGCACCCTCCGCCTCCGCCACCGCCCCCGCCGCCTCCACCCGGTGCCGCCGACCGGCCGCCGCCTCCGCGCCCCGGACACCGGCCGCCGCCTCCGCCGCCGCGACCGGGCAAGCCCCGGCCCGACCTGCTCGACCTGCTGCGCTGCGACTCGAAGCTCCTCGGCGACGACTTCAAGCACTGCCTGAAGTGGCCGCTCAACGCCAAGGAGTTCTGCGAACTGCTGGAGGAGCACCAGCTCGAACCGATCGACCTGCGCGGGCCGGACGGCGGCCGGTTCGACCGGTTCGAGCTGAGCTGTGACGACAACTAGGCCTTGAGCTCCCTGAGCTTCGCCAGGTTCGCTTCCGCCAGCGCGCCGAGCAGCTGCGCCTCGCCGAGGTAGTGGTCGTCGATCAACGCCTCGACCTCGTCGTCGTTCATCGCGGGCACGATCCGCGCGGCCATCCTGTTCATGTTGCGATAGCTGCCCTGCAACAGGAACGGCCGCTCGGACTCCTCCGCCGCCGACGCGATGTACGCCTGGTTGACCTTGAGCACGACCTGCTGGATCCGCCGCAGCTTCCGCACGACGGACAGCATGCGTTCGAGCTCGACGGTCTCGTACTCGTGCCGGACGCTCTCGCCGTTCGCCAGGCGCACCAGCGGTTCCACGTCGACGCCGCCCAGAACCGGGTTCGAGCCGGAGGCGTTCTCCAGGTAGCTCAACGCGAACAGGGCGTCGCGACCCGACAGCACGTCGCCCAGGTTCCACACGTCCGCGCGGTTCGCGAGCATGTCGGGCACCCGGAACGCCCGGCCGGTCTCGGTGTACGGGTTGCCGGCCATGGACACGGCGAAGCGCTTGCCCCGCAGGTCGAACGTGCGCGGCTCGCCGTCCCAGACGCCCTCGATCCTGCGTTGGGCGTCGCACAGCGAGATGAACTTCTGCAGCAGCTCCGGTGACGTGTGCTGGATGTCGTCGAGGTGCAGCAGGACGTTGCTGCCCAGGGCGAACGCGAAGTTGATCCGCTCGACCTCCTGGCGCGCGGTGGCGTTCGGTGCCTCCTCCGGGTCGAGCGAGGTGACGCCGGTGCCCAGCGCCGGGCCGTTGACCTTGACGAACACCATGCCCAGGCGGTTCGCGACGTACTCCATCAGCGTCGTCTTGCCGTAGCCGGGCGGGGAGATCAGCATCAGCAGGCCGGTGCCGTCGTTCAGCTGCTTGCTGAGGTTGTCGCCGATCAGCGGCAGGTAGACCTCGTTCAGCAACCTGTTGCGCACGAACGTGTTCAGCACGGCCGGCCGGTAGTCGTCGAGCCTGAGCCTGCGGCGTTCCGCGGCCAGCAGCTCGTCGCGCCGGCGCTGGTACGCGCGGAAAGCCGGCACCTGCTCGGTCGTGAAAGCCCTGAGCCTGGTCAGGGTCTCGTCGAGGCGCAGGTCCATCGACTGGTCACGCACGCGGGGGTGCGTGCCGAGCAGGCCCGTGACGGTCTCGGTCAGCGCCGCGCTGGAGTCGTAGCGCGGCAGGTCGGTGAGCAGGATCGCCACGACCTCGGGGAACTCCGGGCAGTCCTCGTCCTTCAGGAACGCGCTGAGCCACGCCTCGATCAGGTCGCGGTCGTGGAGCTCCTCGGTGACCACGGCGCGGAACCTGTCGATCACCGCGCGGGCGGCCTTGCTGGTGACGAACCCCCGAGGCTCGCAGGCGAGTTCCTCGAACAGGTACTCGGCGGTGAGCTCTTCGAGCCCGAACTGCCCGCACAGCTCGGGAATCCCGTGCGTGCCACCGAAGATCGTGCGAGCGCGGGCCAGCGACTCGGCCTTGCGCGCCCACACCTGGCGTTGCTCCTCGGGCTGCTCGGCCCAGAAGATCTGCGCCGCCGCACGGGTCGGCGGCGGGTACCTGAGCAGTCCTGCACCGGCGTGGAGCCGTTGCAGGACAGCGAGGATCCTCTCGGCGTCGTGGTCGTGAACGCCCTTCTCGTAACCCTCGTCGTAGCGTTCCGCGGCGGCGTTCGTGACGTCGGTGCGGCCCGCGGTGAGGAGGCTCCCCGCGAGGTACTCGGAGCGGTAGACGTGCTGCGTCTCCGAGACGAGCAGCTGGTCCCAGAACGGCCTGGTGGCCCCGAACGCGGGATCGGTGACCTCGCTGCGGTAGTCGGTGCCGGTGACCGCGTAGAACAGCCTGCCGTCGCGCGGGACGAGGGTGAGGTTCATCGGCTCGGTCGTCACCGGGAAGCGGTGGCGACCGAGCACGATCGACGCGCCGTCGTACAGATCGGCCCGGTCGCGCAGTGCCCGGCCTCCCTCTTGCCGGGCATCGCGCAGACTCGCGTCGAGCTCGTCGGCCCTGACGTCGCCGAGCTCTCTGAGCTGCTCGGCCACCGCGCGGACCTTGGCGACCATCGGATCGCCGGCGAAGTACGTGTTGATCTCGTCGGTCGAGGTCAGCTTCCCGACGCGGCGGCGGATCGTGCCGAGCACCCGTTCCGCGGACTGCACGAGCCTGTCGGCCCTGCGGGCGCGTTCGTCGAGCAGCGTCTGCTTGCGGGCCGAGAAGGCCTCGTAGACGTCCGTGCGCTTGGCGCCGACCTGGGCGAGGAAGTCGTCGAACTCGCCGAACCGCGACTCCAGGTTCTCCAGCTGCAGCAACAGCCTGCCGAGCTGGTCGTCGCACCGCTGCGGGGTGTCCGCGACCGACAGCGCGCCGGTGATGGCCTGGCCGAGCAGCGCGAACTCGGCGGCGAACTCGGCGCGGCCCTCGACGTTCGCGAGCTGGGCCCGGCGACCGTCCACAGTGGCGCGTGCGCGGTTGACCGCGGCCAGCACCTCGCCGATGCTCGCCAGGATCTGCGTGCGCGTCGTGGTGTCGGCGGCGTCGAGGGTGCTGACGACCTCGGTCAGCACCTCCAGCCCGGCCTGCTGCTGCGCGAGCCGTTCGCGCAACGGCTTCGCCTCGGCGGCGGTCCTCAGCTCGGCGGCCGCGATCTGGTCGATGTCCTCGTGGTACTGGGCGAACGCGGCCTCACCGCTGAGGAACGCGACGGCCCTGCGCGCGGACGCACCGAGCTCCTCGACCAGTTCCGCCTCGCGCCTGTCGATCTCCTCGACGTCGACGTAGTTCAGGTCCTTGAGCGTGATCAACCGGCCCTGGGCGGACCGCAGGTCGGCCAGCAGACGCACCCACTCGTCGGCGCTGCGCGGCGCGGCCGACCTGGCGAGCCTGATCAGGCTCGCCAGCTTCTCCGCGGCCTGGTGGAGCTGCCCGGCGGCGTGCTCGGTGAGCGTGCGGACGGCCTCGAACTCGTCCAGCACCTGCTCGGCCGTGGCGCGCACGGCCTGGACGTCCTGCTTGAGTCCCAGCTCGCCGAGCCAGTGGACACCGTCGATCACCCTGGTGCACAGGGCGATCAGGCCCTCGAACACCGGCACGCTCGGGGTCATCTCGGCGCTCATCCTGGTGATGGACAGGCAGTCCGAGATGCCGCGGACGAGTTCGGCGTTGCCGATGCGGGCGAGCGGGCCCGCCTGGTCGGGCAGCACCTCGTCGAGGACGAACGGCGTGCGCCACACCTGCATCGGGTGCACGCGCACGGCTTCCGAGCCGGTCTCGCGGAAGACCACCAGCGTGCCGTCGGCGAAGAGCGAGTAGCCGTGGCAGGTGATGGGGGTCGCGACCTCCTTGCGGATCACGTTGTAGGGCAGCAGGAGGCTGCGGCCCTCACGGCGGGCGTGGAAGACGAACAGCACGTCCTCGCCGTTCGCGGACCGCACGACCCGCTCGAACTCCAGCTCGTCGGTGTCGACGTCGAAGGTCTTGTCCGCGCCCGTGACCAGGTAGTAGCCGCCGGGGAAGATGATCCCCTGGTCCTCCGGCAGGCGCTGGCAGGCCTGGCCGATGCCGTCGAGCCGCGTGACCACCTTGGTGCGGGTGTTGAAGACGAGGTGCCGCCACACCGTCTCCTTGTACGGCAGGACGCGCAGCAGGATCAGCGGGCCGACGCGGGCGTAGTGCACGTCGGCATCCGCGAGGCTCTGCAGGGGCTCGTCGACGGGCTCCTCGTACACGCCCTGGCCGGACTCGGTGTTGTTCTCGATCTTGACGGTCAGCGTGCCGCCGACGGTCTCGACGAAGACCTCGTCGTCGATCGCGATGTGCGGGTGCCGGCCCAGCACGTGCTGCTCGCGGGTCGTCTCCACCCACGTGAAGTCGTGCGAGGGCGGGAAGACGTGGTCGCGGTCGCCGCGGTTGTCGACGTAGGTGACCGTGCCGTCGACCTCGATGTCCCAGCGCAGCACGCGGATGTCCTCGATCCGCGCGCCGGTCTGGAACACCGCGAGCAGCCGCGACTCGACCGTGCGCAGCTGGAGCAGCCGCGTTTCGCGGTAGTACCGGTACAGCTCGGCGAAGTCGTTGCGGAACCTCGGGTCCTGCAGGAACTCCGCCTCGACCGTGCCGAAGTCCCTGCCGTGCACCGCGAAGACGTCGCTGACCTTGGTCTCGGGCTTGAGACCCATGAACACGTTGTAGCCGAACAGCATCACGTCGCCGAGCGCGACGATGTCGCGCGGCACGCAGTTGTTCTCGGTGCGGACGCGTTCGGTGGCGAGGAGTTCGAGGGCGGTGCTGCCGAACGTCTCGACGCGCTGGGCGTTCAGCGCCTCGGTGTTGCGGGCGAGCTCGCCGGCCTGGTCGGCCAGCCTCGCCCGCAACACCTCGTAAGTGCCGGCGTCCAGCCCGGAGGCAGTGGACACCGTCATGCGTTCTGCCCGTTGTTCTTGGCCATCTGGGTCAGCGCGATGGCGGCGGCGATGTTCTGCGCGTCACCCGTGGTGAACGAGCTGAGGATCTTGGTCAGGTCCTCGGGGAAGTTCGCCGACCCGTCCATCCACTTCGAGCCCAGCGCCTGCACCACGTCGGAGCCGCCGACGAAGCCGTCGACCTGCTTGCCCGCGGTGATGGAGCTGGCGATCCTGTCGAAGAACATCGTGTCGCCACCGATGATGTCGATGTCGGCCTTCTCCAGGCCGGCCGCGAGCACCATGGCCTGGGCCTCGGCGATCTCGCGCTGCACGTCGATGCCCCTGAGGCGGATCTCCTTCTCGGCTTCGAGCCGCAGGCGGTACTCCTCGTGCTCGCGGGTCGCGGTGTCGAGCGCGGCCATCGCCTCCGCCTTGTGCGACAGGCCTTCCGCCTCGCCCTTCAGGCGTTCCTTGATGCCCTCGGCGTCGGCCAGGGCCTTCTCGCGGTCGACCACGGCCTCGGCGCGGCCCAGTGCCTCGGACGCGGCGGCGTCGCGTTCCTTGACCAGCGCGTCCGCCAGGCCCTTGGCCGCGGCCTCGGCCTGCGTGCCCTCCGCGAGACGGATCTTGGAGCGGGTGTCCAGCTCGGCGGCCTTGTTGCGCGCCTCGGCGAGCACGACCTCTTCCCTGGCCTTGTGCTGCGCGGACTGCTCCGCGGCCTCGGCGGCCTTGATGTCCTTGACCAGCGACTCCTGCGCCTCGGCCTCGGCCCTGATGATGAGCTGCTGGCGGTCGCGCTCGGCTTCCTCGACCGCGCGGAGGCGCTTGATGTTCTCCTCCTGCTCCGCCACCGTCTTCTCGACGGCGACGCGCTCGCGCACCAGGTCGGCGATCGCGCGGCGCTCGTGCTCGAGCTCCTTGTCCTTCTCGATCATGCGCAGCGAGGTCTCGCGTTCGCGGGCGATGACCTCCAGCATGCGGTCCTTCTCGATGCGCTCGGTCTCGACGGCGATCACGCGCTCGCGGTTCTTCTCGGCGACGGCGATCTCGCGGGCCTTGTTCTCGGTCTGGATGCCGAGCTGCTCCTCGGTGCGGATGAAGGCGGTGTTGGCCTTGAGGCGTTCCTCGGCCTGCACCTTCTGCGTCTCCGCCTCCTGCTGCGCGCGGGCGGTCTCGATCTCGCGCTTCTGCTTGATCTCCGCGTCGGCCTGGCGCCGTTCGAGCTCGAGGATCGCCTCACGCGCGCTGACGTTCTGGCGCGTGATCTCCTTCTCCTCGTTGCGGGTGAACTCGTTGGTCTTGACGTGCTCGATCGCGGTCAGCTCGGTGATCTTGCGGATGCCCTGCGCGTCCAGGATGTTCGCCGGGTCGAGCTGCTTGAGCGGCGTCTGCTCCAGGTAGTCGATCGCCGCGTCCTCGAGGCTGTAGCCGTTGAGGTCGGTGCCGATGACCTGCACGATCCGGTCGCGGAACTCGTCGCGGTGGGTGTAGAGGTCGACGAAGTCGAGCTGCTTGCCGACTGTCTTGAGCGCCTCGGAGAACTTGGCGTTGAACAGCTCCTGCAGCGTGGCCTCGTGGCTCGCGCGCTCGGTGCCGATCGCCTGCGCGACCTTGATGACGTCCTCGACGGTCTTGTTGACCCGCACGAAGAACGTGATGCGGATGTCCGCGCGGATGTTGTCCTTGCAGATCAGGCCCTCGTTGCCGGCCCTGCGGATCTCGATGGTCTTCACCGAGATGTCCATCGTCTCGCATCTGTGCAGAACGGGTAGCACGACTGTGCCCGTGAAGGTCACGTCGACCTTGCGCATCTTCGAGACGATCAGCGCCTTGCCCTGCTCGCACTTCTTGAACAGCCTGCTCAGCGTGATCAGCGCCAAGATCAGCACAACCGCGATCACGGCGATCATCACGATCAGCCCGGTGGAGATCGCACCCATGTCAGCCCCCTGTGGTGATGTCCACGACCCAGAAGAACTCGCCCTCTGCGTCGTAGTCGAAGATCAGCGCGGTCTGTCCCGCCCTCAGTTCGGTGCTCTGCGCCGCTCGCACCTGCACGACCGCCGTGCCGCCGTCGTCGGCGGTCACCTCGGCCTGCCCGTACTGCTCGGTGACCCTGGAGGTCCTGACGATCGCGGTGCGGCCCACGAAGTCGTTGCGGGACGCCGGCTTCTCCGGTTTCGTCCAGTTCTTGACCGGGATGAGAAGGATCTTCGTGACGAGCGCGCCCACGAGCAGCGAACCGGCGAGGACGGCGTACCGGAGCGACCCCTCGGGCGTGAGCACCGTGCCGACCAGCGCGGCGAACCACGTGACCACGACGAACATCGAGACCGAGATCGGCATCACCGGGGCGTCGAAGTCCAGGCCCACCAACGCCACCGTGAGCCAGTACGCCAGCACCACGAGCAACAGGAAGCTGAACACCACGGTCGGAAACGCCACTGCGGCAGCCAGGAACTCCGTCATCATCGCCCCCCTTCTCGTCATTCTGATGCGCGAGGTGCCTGTTCCGTTGCAGTTTCGGGAATGATCGATGGAAATCGATCGTTGGCCCGGTCATGGACATCGGGGTGCAGGGGCTCAACATCGGTGACACGGCAGGGCCGGACGAGACGCGGAGGCTCGCCCAGCTGGCCGAGTCGCTCGGCTATCGATCGTGGTGGGCGTCCGATCACGTGGTGCTGCCGTCACCGCGCGTCGACCCGTCACCGTCCGAACCGGACGCCGTGATCGTGGATCCGCTGACTCACCTGAGCTACGTGGCGGCGGTCACGTCCTCGCTGGAGCTCGCCACCGGGATCGTGATCCTGCCCCAGCGCAACCCGCTGGTGCTCGCGAAGCAGGTGGCGTCGCTGGACCTGCTCAGCGGCGGGCGGTTCACGCTCGGCGTCGGCGCGGGCTACCTCCCGCAGGAGATGAACGCGATCGGCGTGTCGTTCGACGACCGCGGCGCGCGGACCGACGAGTACCTGGACGCGATGGACCAGCTGTGGCACGCGCCGGCGCCGTCGTTCTCGGGCAGGTTCGTGTCGTTCTCCGGCGTCGACGCCCATCCGCGTCCGTCGAACGTGCGCGTGGTCGTCGGCGGGCACAGCCCCGCGGCGTTCCGGCGGGCGGTGACGCGGGCGCAGGGCTGGTTCGGCATCGGCACGCCTGACGACGTCCGCGGCCACCTGGCCCGGTTCCCGGCACGGCCGGACGGCTTCCGGATCAGCGTGTCCGCGCAGGTCCCGCTGTCCGCCCCGGTCGTGCGGGAGTACGAGGACCTCGGCGTGGACGAGCTGGTGATCTACCCGCCGATGTTCGACGGCACCGTGGACGAGGTGCTGGAGAGGAACGCGGAGTTCACCGGCTAGCCTGGAACGTCGTGATCCCCGTCGTCGTGCTCGCCGGCTTCCTCGGCTCCGGCAAGACCACCCTGCTCAACCACCTGCTGCGCACGTCCGGCGGCACGCGGATCGGCGTCGTGGTGAACGACTTCGGGCAGATCAACATCGACGCGTTCGCCGTCTCGGCCCAGGTCGACTCGATGGTGTCGCTGTCCAACGGCTGCCTGTGCTGCGCCGTCGACGGCACCGAGCTGGACGGGATGCTGACGAAGCTCGCTTCGGCGGACCTGGACGTCATCGTGATCGAGGCGTCCGGTCTGGCCGAGCCGGCGGCGATGGTGCGGATGGTGCTGCAGGCGCCGGGCGTGTCCTACGGCGGGCTGATCTACGTGGTCGACGCCGTGGAGCTCGACGCCGTGCCGCACCTCTCGCGCGACCTGGCGCTGGCCGATCTGGTGGTGCTGAACAAGGTCGACCGGGTCCCGTCGTTGCCTTCGCTGCCGTGTTCGGCTCCCGTGCTCCCCGTGACGTACGGGCAGATCGACCCGGCGCTGCTGTTCGAGGTGCGGCCGCCGGACCTGGGGCCGCGGCAGCTGTCGTTCGACGACCTGGACGACCACTCCACGCACGCGCACGCCCGCTACGACAGCGTGTCGTTCGAGTCACCGGATCCGTTGCACCCCAAGCTGTTCATGGACTTCCTGAGCGCGCGGCCGGAGGGGTTGTTCCGCGCCAAGGGCTTCGTGAGGTTCCCCGGCGGCACGTTCATGCTGCACACCGTCGGCGCCTACGTCTCCTTCGAGCCGGTCGACGACGCCCCGACGCAGCTGGTGCTGATCGGGGCGGGCATCGATCCGGAGGCGCTGACGGACTGGCTGCTGGCGTGCGTCGCGGACGGACCGGTGACAGACCAGGACATGCTCTGGGTGCTCCGGTACGCCCGCTGACGTCACTTCTTGCAGAACGCGGTGTCCATCACGTCGAACACCCGCTGAAACTTCTTCGCCGGGTCGTCACCGAACGTGCCGGGCAGCGCGGTGAGCGTGACCGCCGCGTTCTTGCCGCCGTCGGTCGCACCGCCGAGCGACGCCCAGCCGTGGATCGACCCGCCGTGCCCCCACCAGACCCCGCCGCAGCTGAGCCTGGTGCTCTCCAGGCCGAGCCCGTAGGCGCTCTTCTCGTCGATCGCGACGGTCCTGCGCATCTCGTCGAGCTGCGCCTTTGGGAGGAGCCCGCCGCTCAGCAGCGTCTTGAAGAACTTGGCGACGTCCGCCGGCGTCGAGACCATCGCACCGGACGCCCAGGCAGCGGACGTCTCGATCTCCGTGGCGTTGACGACCGCGGACTTGGGGTCGAGCAGGTCGCTCAGCGCGTACGCCTGCGCATGACGGCCGCGGATGCGCTGCTCGCCCTGGCTCGGCCAGTACGTGTCCTTCAGACCGGCCTCGGTGACGACCTTCTGGATCGCCTCGCCGATCGGGCGTCCGGTCACCTTCTGGATCAGCAGCCCGGCCACGACGTAGTTCGTGTTGCTGTACGAGTACTTCTCGCCCGGCTGGAAGCTCGGCGGCAGGCGCAGAGCGGCGTCCAGCAGGTCGTGCGGCGCGAAGTAGCGGTCCCGGATGTCGGCGATCTTCGGGACGCCGATCTCGAGCACGTACTCCGGCAACCCACTCGTGTGCTGCAGGACCTGCCGCACGGTGATGCGCTCGTCCTTGATGTGCGGCACGTACTTGTTCACGGGCCCGTCGAGCGTGACCTTGTTCTCCGCGACCAGCTCGAGGGCGGCGACCGCCACGAACGACTTCGTGATGCTGCCGATCCGCACCTGCCCGTTGAGCGGCGCCTTGCCCGCCACGTGGTCACGTCCGTTGACATGAGCCTCCACGCCGGGCGTGCCCTCGTGGACGATCTGGTCGAGCTGCTGGGGAACGAGCAGCGAGAGCGCCGTGACCGCGGCGACGGCTATCACTTGGCACCACACAGAGCAGCGTCCACAGTGGCCAGAACAGCGTCGTGTGCCTTGCCGGCTTCCTCAGCCGTGTCCTGGAACGTACCGGGCAGCGCCGTGATCGCAACGGAGAACGCGCGACCGGAGTCCGTGACCCCACCCCGCGTCTCGTAGCCGTGGATGTCACCCCCGTGACCCCAGGACCGGCCACCACAGGACAGCGGCGAGCTGGCGATCCCGAGCCCGTACTCGACCCCCGGCCACATCTCGCCGGCGGTGTCGACGGTCTTCTTCATCTCGTCCAGCTGCGCCTTCTTCAGCAGCTCACCCTTCAACAGACCGCGGTAGAAGGTGTTGAGGTCCTTGGTCGTGGAGATGATCTGCCCGGCCGCCCAGCCCCAGCTGGGGTCGAGCACGGTCACGTCCTCGATCCCGTTGCCGGTCTTGGCGTACCCGTGCGCGTGCTTACCCCGAATGCCCTGCTCACCCACACCGGGCCAGTAGGTGTCGTTGAGGTTCAGCTTCCGCACGATGCGCTGGTCGACGTTCTCCGCGACCGGACGCCCGGTGACCTTCTGGATCAACAGACCGAGCAGCACGTAGTTCGTGTTGCTGTACTTGAACTTCTCGCCGGGCTGGTTGGTGACGGGATGCGCGTTGCCGATGTCGAGCAGCTCACGCGGCTCGAGGTAGCGGTGCCGCACCTCCTCGAACTTCTCCAGCCCCAGGTAGTTCGTGTAGTTCGCGAGCCCGCTGGTGTGGTTGAGCAGCTGCCGGACCGTGATCCGGTCGTCCTTGATCGCGCCGGGCAGGTAGTGGTTGATCGGCTTGTCGAGCTCGACCTTGCCCTCACCGACGAGCTGCATGACCACGGTGGCGACGAACGCCTTGGTGTTCGACCCGGCGCGCACCTGCCCGTTCCTGGGGACAGGCGTCCGCTTGCCCACTTCGGCCGTACCCGAGGTGTAGGCAGTCGCCCGCCCGTTGCCGTCGGTGATCGTCGCCAGCGCGGCCGGGAACTCGTGCTGCTTCGTGAGCCCGTCGAGCTGCTTCTGAACGTCGCTCGCCGGCGCGGCCATCGCCGTCCCGGTGAACAGCATCGCCGTTGCCAGCACTCCAACCAGCGTCTTCTTCATCCTGTGCCTCCCCTTGCCGTGGTGAGGACAGATTTCCAATGAAGGGGGTGCCGGCGCAGTCACGTACGCCTCCGTTGTTGGGGTGGAGCAGGCTCTACCCCGTCTTCTCGACGCCTCCGGGTCCAGCTGCCTTCTTGCCTGATCCTCTTCGCGGCGGGCTCTTGTCGTGCTCCTCGACGTGGCGGCGGTGCGTCAACCGTGAGGTTGGGAACCCGGAGGACATGCGGAGGCGGAGATCGGTAGGCTGTCGCGGCGAGGGCTGCTAGCTCAATTGGCAGAGCAGGAGACTTTTAATCTTCGGGTTCAGGGTTCGAGTCCCTGGCGGCCCACCAAACCCCCAGGTCACAGGCCTGGGGGTTTCGCTTTGTCCGGGCGGCCCCACACTTAACCCACACAAAACCGCTGGTCATTCAACTTCGTCGTCCTCGGCTTGATCATCTTTTGGTCCGCCGAGCGCGTCCTCCAGGGCGTCAGCGGCCCGCCGGTCGACCAGCTTCCGACCCATGTAGGTGTCCTGCGTCATGGACGGCCGCGCGTGGCCGAGCTGGTCCGCGACCTGCCGCGCGGAGAGCCCCGCCTCATCAAGGATGGTCGCCGCCGTCTTCCGGAAGACATGCGAGGTCACCCACGCGAACTCGTCCCCGCCCCGCGCTTTCCGGAGGTCCTTCCGGGTGTTGGACGGGTCGCGGAGCCCACCGAGTGCATCCGGGAAGATCGGCCCGTTCGGGAAGCTGGTGGTCTTGCGCCTCCTTTGGAGCATGTCGAGCGCCCATCGTGGGAGCAGGAGCGTTCGCTCACCGGCCTCCGTCTTGGTCGACTTCCGGATCAGCCCGATGTCCTTGACCCGGATCACCGTGTAGTTCACGGCGACCGTGCCAGCCTTGAAGTCGATGTCCTCCCAGTAGACGGCCAGTGCCTCACCGATGCGGACGCCCGTGGCCATCATGAAGCGCGACAGATCAGGCAGGTCCCGCTTCACGGCCTTGGGGTCCGACTCCAGCATCTCCAGCCAGCGGACCCGTTCTTCCCTCGTGAGCGCCCGCGGACTCTTCTTGCGGCCGGCCTCCAGCGGCTCCGCCTCCCTGACCGGGTTCGTGTCCAGCGCCTTGTCCCGGACAGCGATCCGCAGCGCACCCGAGATCACCGACCGGGCCGTCTTCGCCGTGTCCACGCTGACCGACCGCCACAACGCGCCCAGGAACGCGTCGACCCGCGCCACCGTCATCTCACGAATCCGCAGCTCACCAAGGCCAGGGAGCACGTGCCGATCCATGATGCTGCGGTACGTGTCGACGCTGCTCGGAGACCTCTTCCCAGCGTCAGCCAGCGCCTGGAACTTCGTGAACCACTGGTCCAAGGCCTCCTTGAACCGGCTCTCGCGGGTCAGCGAACTGCCGGACGGTCCCTTCCGCTCCGCGAGCGCCTTCTTGAGGCTCCGCTCTGCTGCGCTCTTGGTCTTCCCCCACCGCTCGACCGGCCGCGTCTTGCCGTCGTAGTCGCGATATTTCGTGGTGGCACGCCAGCCTGAATCCGTTTCATAGCAACGAATCGCGCCGTACGTGCCGAGGTCCAGAGGTGGACGTCCCATCAGGCCGCCTCCTCAAGCAGGTGCTCGAACCAGCTCCGCACCTCGGACGGCAGGTACCGCAGGTGCTTGCCGACTCGCCGAGCAGGCGGCCCGTAGTTCTTGGTCCTCCAGCCGTAGAGCGTGTGAACCGGGACGTTCAGGTAAGCCGCAACATCACTGACTGTCCACAGTGGCTCAAACTGGTGTGTCTCCATGATGTTCCCCCTTTGATCAAGCAGCGTGCGGAGTTGCCGAACTCCCCGGAGGTCCGGCAGATGCGAGCAGCGCGGCCGTGTATTCGGCCTTCCACCTGCGCCGCTCAGCGACGGCACTCAGCAGGAGGTGTGCTCGAGGCGGCACGTTCGGGTCGCCGGGCTCGACGTTGTTCCAGACGACCCGCTGGGGCTGGTCTTCGGGCTTGATGCCGACGTCCGCGAGCAGTTGCCGAACGAACGTCTTCCGGTCGTGCTTGTGGTCGGCGAGCGACTTCCCGGACCACTTCCGCGACACGAGCACCCGTCGACCAGCAACACCGAGCGTGGTCCGCTTGTGTGCCTTCCCCTTGCACTTACCCGGCACCGTGGACAGCCGCGCTCCCCGAGGCTGGACGCCGTAGAACAGCCACACGGGGCACTGCGGCGAACAGGGCGTGACCGCGAGCTCAGCGCAGAGGCGTTCGGCGTGGTCCTCCTGCCGCTCGGTCTGCGCCTCAAAGCACTCGTTGATGCTCTTGGTGAGGTACTTCGTCAGGTAGCCGATATGGCGGCCAGCCTCTTCGGTCCCGCCGAGGATGCCCTTGGAGTGCACCTGCACCCCGAACCGCGCGACGTGCGCGGGCCGCTCCACCTGGTCGAGCGCGTCTTCCCAGGTAGGCAGGGCCTTCCGCGTCTGCGGGTCAACGAAGCCCTTGGCCCGGACATCCCAGACCGGCAGGTTGTAGCCGCTGTACTTGATCTCGTCATGTGCAGGCCACCAGACCTGGTGATAGGTGGCCTCAGCGACTGCCCGCAGCTCAGCCCGTGAGATGGAGCCCCGAACCGCCGCGTGCCAGTGCGGAGCCAGCCGCCTCTGTGGCTCGACCGTCGAGAAGTACTGGACCTCCCAGCCGACACAGCGCCGGAGGTTCTGGACGAACCGATCGAGCAGCGCAGCGAAGTGCACCGCGTCCCGAGCCGCACGCCGGTAGTTGTAGGTCGCCGGGTCAACGGGCGTGCCGTCGCTGCGCACCTTGCCGTAGGTATCGAGCGTCAGCGTGAGGAACGTCGAGGGCTGGTACTTGCCTCCGAACACCTTGCCGACCGTGCGCTTGCTGACCGGCCGACGAGGCAGGTTGGGCGCGTCCTGCCGCCGCCTGGTCGACCGCTTACGAGCTGCCTTGAGCGGCACTTCCAGAGAGGGGAGTGAACCGCGGACTCCGAGTTGCCGAAGTTCGGCGTCGACCTCCGCGACCTCCTCCCGGACCTCTTCGGCTCCGACCTCGTCACCCTCATCGAGGGCCAGGCGGAATGCCTTCACGAGGTCGGCCCGGTAGGCGGTCAGCTCCCGCTGATCGTCACTCGGAGCGTCCGGCGTGAAGTCGGGCTCCTCCGTCAGGTGCCAACCCTCGCGGCACTGCGCCATCCGCAGACGCCGGTTCTTCTCAGCGCAGGTGGGGCAGACACTCGCGACTGTCGAGCCGCACGGCACAGGCACGATGTCGACGCGTCCGGTGTCGAGGTCGATCCGCTCCTTGGCCAACGGCCGGATGCAGACGCCGTGTTCCTCAGCGACGGCCCGAGCGATGTCGAGCGCGGCCGGCTGCTTCATCCGCTCCGAGCGAGTCAGGTACTCGGTCACGCTGCCGCCCTCCCTTCACCGCTGGCCGGGAACTCGTGCACGGTGGCCGGGGCGAGGTAAACACCCAGCTCGACCAAGTCCGCATCCGTGACGTGAAAGGCCCTCGCACGCTCCGGTTCGCGCTGCCCGTCCTCCTTGAGCCAGGCGACACCAGGCGTGTTCTCGCTGATCTCATGAGCAGCCGCGCCACGCTGCCGAACGCCATCGCCAAGCACCATGTCGACCTGAACCGGCTCGTCGAGCCGCAGCGCAACGCGGGTGGTGAACAGGTGCCGGAAGGAGACGACCTCCTTGCGCGGGTCCTGGACCAGGCCGACGACGGCGTAGCCCGGAGCGCGCCCCTGCGAGGTGATCGTCTGGACGGCACGCGTCGCACGTTCGCGGAGGTTCCGGTCCGGCTGGTAGGCGATCAGGTCCGCCAACTCGTCCACGATGAGGACCGTGAACGGCTCACCCGTGCCGCGCGCCCACAGACGCCGGATACCCCGGTACCGCGCCGCACGTTCCTTGACCTCTGCCGCGATTTCTTCGAGCAGCGCAACAGCTTCCGGCCCGTTGTCGTAGATCACCTTCTCGAACGCGTCGGGACACTGACCCAGCTCCATGCCGCCCTTGGGGTCGATCCCAACGAGCCGGACCATGCCCGCCTTGATAGCCGGGGCGAGCTGCCAGACGATCGACCAGAGAACCGAGCTCTTGCCAGCGCCAGGCACCCCGACCACAAGCACCTGAGAGCCGAGCAGCTTGAGCCGCCAGGGCTTCCCGGTCTCGGTACGGCCGACGACAACGCGCTTGAGGTCAACGTCCCCGACTGCGGCGAGCTGCGGCACCACGACCGGACGCGACAGCGGATCAGAGTGGATGAAGTCGAGCTCAAGCACGCTCGGCCGCAGCACCCGCACACGACAGGACCGCGCGTTGAACGAGTGCGCCAGGTTGTCGCGCCGCGCTTCCCACTGCTCTGGAGACTGCGCCGGGATCATGCGAACCCGGACCTTGTCCCGCCAGCCCTCTGACCGGACGCGGCGCAGCTTCGGGCGGTACTCCCTGTCTCGGTTGTCCTTGGCCAGCTCTGCCAGCCGCATCACGGTGCGCCAGTGCGGCACGTACACCGTGAGCCGCCGCCACTCGGTCAGGACGCGGTACCAGCCGTGCCGCAGGAACGAGCCGCGATCGAGGCCGTACCAGACCGCCAGGGCGCACACGAGCGACAACAGCGCCAGGACCAGAGGCGACAGCCCGAACTCGCGATAACCGATGTACCCGCCGAGGCAGGCCGTGACCGCGACCGGGTACCGGACCGTCACTACAACGAGCTTCACGGCCAGTCGGCCGGCGAACCAGATCACCGCGACCGGCGCGAGCAGAACCTTGATCCAGCCGGGAAGCCACACCCACCACGGAACCCGTGGACGTGCGCCCTCGAACGGTGCGGGATCAACCCAACGGTTGCCCTTCATCGCGCACCACCAGCACACTTGAGGCACTGGAAGACGCTGCCCACACTCGGGATGCGCCCAACAGGCTGGAACGCTCCGGAAGTGGCGGTGTGCTGCGCCCGGCAGGTGAGGCATTCGAAGCCCCGAGCCTGTGCCGCCGTGAGTTCCATCGTCTCCAGCGAGCCGCCGTCTAGCATCACGGCGTAGGTGGAAACGGTCTGCCTGGTGGAGATCATTTGATCCCCGTCTAGCGCACGAATGCGCTCAGGCTCTACGCTCATCGTTGTTCACTCCTGAGTTGGGTGGACAACGCAGGAGCGGCAAGGTTGGTAGCCGGTTTCCGCTCCTGTGTCTCATGTTCTCTTTGCGCCGCAACAAGACGTGCGGCATCGCCACGTGACCCAGCAGAGTCACGCGCTATGTCCAATGAGGACTTCCGCTACTTCTTCGCCGTCTTGGTGACCTTGATCGCCTCCCCCTTCTCGCGCTCACGGTTCGCCCAGTACATGGCCTCGTGGTGGTGGCTGCGATCGGTCTCGGCGACGCGGGCGTAAATGGCGGCCGAGCGGAGGTAGTAGTTCCTCAGCACCTCGGGCGCGGACTTGGGATTGGGCAGGAGCTTGCTCAAGACGTCGTGCGCCTCGCTCAGCGTCCGAGCCTGTTCCGCCAAGCCCCAGTGCATGGCGTTAACCGCGGACATCGGGAGCCTCCTCCGCGAGCGCGTGACGCCCCTCCTGGTTGCCGAGGTGGTCAGCCAGCTTGGCCGCCTCCCGCGACAACTCCCAGCAGAACCGCATCAGCACGTCCGAGCCGCCGGGGAAGGGCGGGAGTTGGATCGCGATGTTGACCGGGTCGAGGTAGATGGCCAGCGCCGGGACCTCAGGCGTCACTCGGATCATGGCCGCGCCAGCGTCTTGACCGGGCGTACAGGTGGCGTTGAACCCCATCACTGACCACCCCGCGCCGCATCGAGAGCCGTCTGTCCCTCAGCAACAGCCTCAGCAAGGCGAGGCAGTGCCTCCGCGTCGACCACCAGGACGGCCGGGAACGCGTTGCCCAGCCGGAACTCAACTCGTCCAGCGAAGACGAGCGGTTCCACTCGAATCGGCAGGTTCGCCGTCAGGTGCAGGCGCATCAAGTCGGCCACGGATCATGCCGCCTTGGGTGCGGGCTTGGCCGCAACGGCCGCCTTCATGCCGGTGGCGCGCAGGCTGTAGCCCAGCTTGGCCCGGCAGCGGTGACGCTCGCCGACGTGGCCCCCACGGCAGCCCTTGTCATCGATCCACGGCGTGACCGTCAGCCCCTCGAACACGGCGGGCCGGATGTCCGTGCCGGGGATCGCCTCGGGCGGAACGGGCCGGTGAGGCGCGGAGATCTTGACCGTGACCGCCGCGTCCGTCTTGCGCTCCGCCGCCTGGTCGATCACGAGGACGGACCACACGAGCAGCCCGTTGTCCTTGTCGACCTCCTGCTCGACGGGGAGCCCCTTGGCGCGGTCTTCCGCCGACTGGAACTTGAGCACCGGCTCGACGCCCATCACGAGCGCGCCCCTCGGGAACACGAAGTCGTGACCCGCCGGGAGCCTGCTCCCACCTGTGATCGCCATCGTCGTTCTCCTGTCGTTCGTACCGGTCGGGGCTGGTCCCCGACGTTTCGACACCTACGACTTTCGACGAATCGGCAGGACGTCAACACCACACATCAGGACAACTACAGACGTCTCGACTACATTGAAGTCGTCCCTAGTTGTACGGAGGGTGGGCCATGCCGAACCAACGCCTGCGAGATGCGTTGCTGCGCAACACTTTGGGCTTCGATGAAGTCGCCAAGGCAACTGGCGTAGACCCGAAGACGGTTGAACGGTGGATCACGCAGGACCGGACGCCGTACCCGCGCCACCGGCACGCCATCGCCGCGATGGTCCGCGAGACGGAGACCTACCTCTGGCCGGATGCCGTCGCGCCGGAGAAGAAGAAAGAGATCAACGAGTCCGAGGTCGTCCAGGTCTACGCACACCGCCACGCGGTGTCTCACGACATCTGGCGTCACCTGATCGAACAGTCGAAGATCAGCATCTCGATCCTGGTCTATGCCGGCATGTTCCTCGTGGACAACCCAGCCTTGATCAAGACGCTGCGCCAGAAGGCGGAGAACGGCGTTCGGATCCGGTTGCTGCTCGGAGACCCGGCTAGCCGGGAAGTCGCACGCCGCAGCGAGGAAGAGGGCATCGGCAAGACCACGCTTGGCGCGAAGATCCGGAACGCCCTCGCGATCTACAAGCCGTTGGCCGAGGTGTCAGGAGTCGAGATCCGACTTCACGGTACGACGCTCTACAACTCGATCTACCGCTTCGACGACGAGATGCTCGTGAACACGCACGTGCACGGCTTCATGGCAGCTCACGCCCCGGTCCTGCACCTGCGCCGATTGTCCGGTGGCGACCTGTTCGAGACGTACGCCGAGAGCTTCCAGGGCGTCTGGGATGGCGCAAAGCCGCCGAAGTGGTAGGCAGGTAGGCATGGCTCGCACTGATCACTACAACGACCCGAACGCACCGAAGGCGACCAACATCGTCGTGGCGGTGACGGCGTTCGTGCAGGACGAGCAAGGCCGGCTGTTGATGATCCGGCGAACCGACAACGACCTGTACTCGATCCCCGGCGGAGCGCAGGACGTCGGCGAGACCATCGGCCACACCGTCATCCGCGAGGTCAAGGAAGAGACCGGGATCGACGTCGAGCCCGTCGACATCATCGGCGTGTACTCCGACCCTGCTCACGTCATCGCGTACACCGACGGCGAGGTACGGCAGCAGTTCTCCATCTGCTTCCGGGCACGGCCGATCGGCGGCGAACTGCGGACTAGCAACGAGTCGAGCGAAGTTCGCTGGGTAAACCGCGGAGACCTCGACGCGCTCAAAATCCACCCATCTATTTGGCTCCGAATAAAGCATGGGTTCGAGAGCCGAACCACGCCCTATTTTGCAATATAGTCGACGCCAGCCGCGCGAAGTCGCCTTTCCGTACGCTCGACCGCAGCGACCAACTCCGGCTTGGCCTGCCTAACGAAGAACGTTACCAGGTCTTCGGGGCCGTAGCGCTTTTGGATCTCCTCGATTCGATCATGCACGTTGGTCGTTTTTCCACTAGGCGTTGTAGTCATATCCGCCCACCACAGCGCGTCGCGAAGCGCTGTTGCCTCATCAGTCCATCCCGCGAGCTTCGCAGATAGACCGCGCAACTCAGCCTCGCGATAAGCGCATGAGTGATGTGCTACGAGAGCACAGAGCCGCCGATCCACCCCATTCGAAGATAGGAAGGCAGCACCATCAAGTGGATGGAAGCCAGTGACCGCGATGTCTGGAGAATACCCAATATCATGCAGAACCGCCGCCGAAACCAGCAATTCGCCCTCAAGCGATTCGAATAGCGGAGCAGCTTCTCGCGCCCTTAGCGCGACGCCCTGAACATGCTCCCATCTTTGAGGCAGGACCCCAGACAGCAAATTCCGCGCAATTTCGTGAGCCCTAACAGATGCGATCACGACACCAGCCCAGTCAGTGGCTTATTATTCAAAGTCTGAGACAGAGTACCCGTCTACCGACACAATCGCCACATACCCGTCATTATCTGCACTATCCGACGGCAGCTCGACCCATCCCGTGGGCCAGATGCGTTCTGAGCTATCAACCTTGACTCGCGCGCCGTCCAAATCAACGTTCTCTACTCGCTCAATAGCTAGAGGTCCTTCAAATCGACAGTTACCGAAATCAATCTTCAAACCTTCAGCTTTGCGAGCGTCTCGCACCTCTATGCCGCTGTGAAATTCCGATGAGTAGAAAGCAAGATCGTCGCTCCTGAGCCGCACTTTGTCGAAATATGCCTTACCAACAAAGGTGCATCCACTAAACAGCGAAGGACCGGAAAACAGGGAGTTGTCGAAGGTGGAATAGCCATAAAACTTGGCCGAATTGAAGTGAGTGAAGCCCGAGAATTCTGCATCGTCGAAATTCGTGTCGCCAACAAAGTGCGCACCCGCGAACGATGCGCCGTCCAATTCACAATGCGACAGATCAAATCCGATAAGAGTAGCGCCGGTAAGATCCAGATTCACCCCATTCCATCTGGTGTCAGAAAACTCCTTCGCTACCCAAGACTGGATCTTAGCCCGCGCAGAATGACGACGTATTATTCTTTGGATCGCGATCCTAACTTGCACCTCCTCGCGAACAGAAAGAGAGGTTTCGAGGCGATCAAATTGCCCTCCGCTAAGCCTATCCATGTCTTTATGCAGGATCGCGGGGTTTATTTCAAGCGGCATCCTAAGGTAGGCACACAATATCTCAAGAACATTCGACCGCAAGGCTTTTTCGCTATCAGCAAGCCGCTCCAAGGCATACGCTCCACCTAGTCGAACCGCAGCTTTGTCACTTCCCAGCTCTTCAATAGACTTGGCATAAACTTCTACCAATCGTCTTTCTTTTGAGTCGCGTTCATTTGCGTCCGCCACACGCTCTTGATGCAACCGATTAGTCTCCGCAACCTGAACCTGAAGCTCATGAGCGGCTTCCTTCTGCGACACATCTTTTTCAGTGGACCTTTGGCGTCGAATAGCTAGCCATAGCGCGACGCCAGCGACTAGCGCAGCACCAAAGCTAAGCGCAGTCCGGACAGCCTCCAACTGGACTCTAGCTATATTTGCGTCAGGCGGGACCGGCCAGAAGTACACCACAAACAGCGCTACTGCAGTGACCGCAACAATAGATATTGCGACTATCAATTCTGCACGGTTACTAAGGGCAGTTTTCTCTTGCGGTTCTTTTTCGCCGCTACGACCAGACACCCAGGTCCCTTCTACACGAAATCTTGGCCCGCAACGATGACTGCGATCGACCATCGGAAGCAAGTCAATCTACTGCCGAATTACCCTCTAAGGGATCAAGGCGCCGCCGCTGGCGGCGCGTGCGGTCTGGCGCTGCACCAGCATCCATCCCGGCACTCCCGGCATCCGCTTCGCTGCGCCGGTCGACCGGGCGGCGCTGCGCGCCGGACCTCAAGCGCCAGCTGACAGCCCACCCGATCCGAGCCTAATATCGTCCCCGGCTCCCGACGAGCGCCAGCGCGGTCACCACAGGCCGGCTGCGCACGGCGCTCGACTGCCGCGACGGCTGCGCCGCCTTGCCACCGATCAGGTGTCCAGACGAAGCCGCGGAAATACCTCGATGGCTGCTGTCAGACTCCCCGGTCCTGACAGCAGCCATCGGTGCGTCAAGACCGGAGGAACCGGCCACCTCAACGAGCTACCACCGGCTGCGCGTATAGCTCGCTTTCACAGAGCACCAAGAGTGACATTTTTACCCGAAGTCTTCGCTAGCCGCAGCGCAAAAAATGCCTGCTGACAATCGGCCCCGTACCCACAGGATACTTTAAATCCGCTCTCTGCTCGGAATGCGCTGATCGCATGTTCGAAAGCATTCAGAGAGGTCCGCGCTAGGCCAAAAATGGCACTGTCGCCACCAGACGATATCAGCTTAACGCCGTGAACACTGGCGGCCTTCTCGATGACTTCCTTGAGAACAAGGTCGACCTGCTTGCTATATTGCGCGGCAGCAATCAAATCTCCGGCTAGCAAGCTTCGTTCCATTCCGGTGCCTACGTCATCTCCATCAATTATCGCGATGATTTCATGCTCGGCCGGAGCGTCCTCCACCGTCGCTTCAGCCATGCGCGGATCCCACGGGATCAATTTGCTTCCCTCCGGGAAGATCACCCCAGCCGCGAAGGCAAGAATCGAAGGCCCTTTCATGAACAGGCGAATCGGGACATCTTCGCTTCCATAAGCTTGCTTGCTGTACTCCCGACAAACTTTTCTGATCTCTCGAACAAACTTCTCGCCATCGCCGTTGCGGAGACTTGTAATTAGAGAATCCGAGGTGATAGAGAGCACTAGTGCGTGATCGCATAGGTCGTCCGCACTCATGGCATATCCGCTAGCGTGCTTGCCACTCGCGGCACTGAGCGCCGCGTTCTTGAAAGATTTGTAGTTTCCTTCTTGCTCAGCCGCATAGAGCACGACCGCAAGCCGCGGCTTCTTGATTTGCGAGTCCGACTCCGGGGAGAGCTCCTCGGTCTCAGCCTGAACGGCTACCAGACCAGGCACCGCCGCCTGACTCACCTTATTGAAGTCCAGTTCGAATACTTCGCCCTTCTCTCTCTCATAAGTTGAGATCGACCGTACACGGACAGCAAGATTAAGCTGCCCCCTAAACGACACCTCATCACTGAGCGACGAAAATGGGCTAGGATTGTCCCAAATTGCCGCCACTCGCTGCCCCAGAATGAAGGCTTCTTCAAGGCGGCAGTGCAAATATAGAAATACTTTAGGGTCGTAGTCGGCCTGGATCTTGGTCTCGTCAAGTCGAAACTCGATACTAGTAAGCGCCCAGTCGACTTGCGCGCGTACATCGCCAGCCACACGATCCGGCCCCGAACGGAACCAGTCCCTATGCCTTCGATCCATCTTCTCGTGTATATCGACTAGGGGGACCTCAGCGGATGCGGCTTTATCTCCGGGACGCGAAAGTTGGACGAAGACACCAATTCCTTCTTTTCGTTTATCAAGGCGCCACATCACAGCCGCGACGATGACCGCCGCGATCCATAGAACAAGTAGCAGTACAACGCTGACGTTGACCGATAGATCGGGGATTGCGCCAACAGTCAGGGCGACCGTGACCCAGAAGACGAGTTGCCGGGCGTCACCTGCCCAATATTTAAGGTTAAACTTCTTGCGCGCCATACTTGTCCTAATCGAGCGGCCGTATCGAGTTGTCGAATCCTACACCAATTCATGAAGACGTAGTATCCGACACTAAAACCGTTACTTCCGCAGGATACGAGTGCACTTGCACCAAGTGCATCGGGACGTAATGTTTCGTAACTAGCCTTGGAAGTTGATCTTGGAGTTCCCTGCTCCGCTTGAGCGGGGTTTCGATCGACCAACGCGTTCGACTTCAGTGTCTGGCAGGGAGATGGCCAGGACTGGAAGAGTAAAGATCAACCCACACCTAACTCTCACAAAACGACGACAGACGTCGAGAACCCACTGTCTACAGTGCTCAGATCAACACCGCATCTGTGCAGCTAGCGAGCACTGTCGAGGAAGATCGGCGAACAACACCAAGCGAAGGCTCTTACTCTTCGGGTTCAGGGTTCGAGTCCCTGGCGGCCCACCAAACCCCCAGGTCACAGACCTGGGGGTTTCGTATTTCAAGATCACTGGCACACCTTTGATGCCCTGGATCATGGACGCCACGCGTGCCCGCGTTGGTCCGCGACGGCCCGCTGCGCCGGTCAGGTGAGCGATCTCGCCCCAGGCGTGGGTCATGATTCCGCACAATGTCCCGGTGACCCTCTACGTCTGCGCGAACTGCGAGCATCCCCTCACCGGCGATCTCCTGCAGTCAGAGGCATTCCTGGCTGTTGATGACTTGTCCCTCCCGCGTATCGCAGACCCGCTGGTGGCGCAGGGCACCTACGTGATCAACCACGATGCCACGCTGTTCATCCTGCATCCTGACGACGTGCCGGGCACTGCTCTGCATCCCGAGGCCAGGCGGCGCAACGGCTGCTGCGGACTTGACGGCCAAGACGGTCCCAACGTCGTCTGCGCAGGTTGCGGTGCCGAGGTCGCCACCAAGGAGTCCGACTGCTGGACCGACAACCTCGTCGCGCTCATAGCCGCCGCGGTCGTAAGCCGCCCACAACCTCACGCTTGAACCTCTCGCCTTCGGCTTCGACTAGACGTTGCCCAAGTTCCTCACACGGATCGACCACCCCGACACCGGCGTGAAAACGGTAGAGGCCGTAGGAACCGTGCAGGGCCAGCACGGTTCCTACGGCCTCAAGGTAGGCGACGACCGACGAGTCAGTGGGCGACCACGTCGCCGGACGTGGTGGTGCGGCTCGGCAGCAGGTACGCGACCACGATCGTCACCACGGCCAGGACGGTCGCGACCACGAAGGCGAGCCTCATGCCGCTCAACTGCGCTGCCCCCGCGGCGGTCCCCTCGGCGACCAGGGAACTGGCGCGGGCCGACATGACGGTGACGACCAGGGCGGTGCCCAGGGCCGCTGCCACCTGTTGCAGGGTGCCGAGGATCGAGCTGCCGTGCGGGTACATGTTCGGCGGGAGGGCGCCCATGCCGAGGGTGAAGATCGGGGTGAAGGTTGCTGCCAGGCTCACCATCAGCAGGACGTGCAGGGCCAGGATTTGCCAGTACGGCATGGTCATCGAGAGCTGGGTAAAGCCTGCCAGGGAGAGCACGATGCCGATCGAGCCCGGGAGGACCAGCGGGCGGCTGCCGAGACGGTCGTAGAGGCGTCCCACGGTGGGGCCGAGTAGGCCCATGGCCAGGCCGCCGGGGATGAGGAGCAGGCCCGTCTGCAACGGGGTGAGGCCTCGCAGGTTCTGCAGGTAGAGGGGCAGCAGGATCATCGAGCCCATCATCGTCAGGAACGCGATGCACATGAGGGCCAGCGACAGGGCGAAGGTGCGGTGGGTCAGGGTGCGGAGGTCCATCAGCGGGGCGCCGGTGCGCTGCAGCTTGAGCTGGCGGAGCACGAAGAACGCGATGAGGGCCGCGCCGAACACGACGATGCCGATGCTCGGGCCGAGGTGGGACTCGCGTTCGCCGAACAGGCTCAAGCCGTAGACCAGGCCGCCGAAGCCCAGGGTGGCCATGGCGGCCGATGCCCAGTCGAGGGTGCTGACCTGGGGCTCGCCGATGTTGTTCAGCTGGCGGAGGCCGAAGTACGTCACGGCGCCGGCGATCGGGAGGACGGCGACGAAGAGCAGGCGCCAGGAGCCCAGTTGCAGGATCAGGCCGGAGAAGGCCGGGCCCAGGGCTGGTGCCACCGAGATCGCCAGGGTCACGTTGCCCATGACTCGGCCTCGGTCATTTTCCGGGACGACTGTCATCAGCGTGGTCATGAGCAGCGGCATCATCACGGCGGTGCCCGCGGCCTGGACGATGCGGCCCAGCAGCAGGATCGCGAACGTCGGTGCCACGGCGGAGAGGGCGGTGCCTGCCAGGAAGACGCCCATCGCGATCGCGTAGCCCTGGCGGGTGGTGACCCGCTGCAGGAACCAGCCGGTGACGGGGATCACGGCGGCCATGGTGAGCATGAACGCGGTGGAGACCCACTGGGCCGCCTGCTCGGTCACGTGCAGCGACTCCATCAGGCGCGGAATCGCGTTGATCATCAGGGTTTCGTTGAGGATCACGACGAACGTCGCCAGCACCAGCAGGCGCACCACCAGCGGTGTTTTACCCGCTTGCGCGGTGGGTCGGTCTTGGATCGCAGCAGGCATGTCAGGCCCTCACTAGGTTGCTGGCATCAGGTTCTTCGTGACACCGGAGAAGACCTGCAGCGTCGAAGGAACTCATCGGTACACCCGAGTCTCTCTCATCGCCGCGTTGGTCTCATCCCGGTTTTTCGGTCCGTCTACCTGTGCGTCGAACGGCCAGACCTGGAATCGACACGGTCGCCCGTAGTTTTTTCCGCATGGGGCTGGGGGAGCTGATCGCGAAGTACGACGTGCCGGGTGCCCAGGTGGCCGTGCTCACGGACGGGGAGGTGCGGGACGAGTCCGCGGGTGTGTCGGACGCCGGCGATCATGTCACGAGCGACTCCGCGTTCAGGGTCGGTTCGATCACCAAGATCTGGACGGCGACGCTCGCGCAGCGGTTGGTGGACGAAGGGCTCCTGGATCTTGATCTTCCGGTCTGCCAGTACTTGCCGGGGTTCACGCCGTCACTCACGGCGCGTCATCTCCTCACGCACATGGGCGGGCTCGACAGCAACCACTTCTTCGGCATCGGACGCGGCGGCGACGCGCTCGCGAGGTACGCCGACGCACTCGCGGCGGCAGAGCACCCCATCCCGCCCGGGACGGTGTTCTCCTACTCCAACAGCGGGTTCGTGGTGCTCGGCAGGCTGGTGGAGGTGTTGAGCGGCAAGCCGTTCCACGACGTGCTGCACGAACGCCTGCTCACACCGCTGGGGCTGCGGACGGTGGTCACCGAGGTAGGTCACGGCACGGCGCCCGGCGCGTCGGACTTCGCGATGAGCGCTCGCGAGTTGCTGCTGTTCGTGCGACTGCACCTCGACGACCCGAGGCTCGCGGTGTTGCGGGAGACGGAGGTCGAGGCCGTTCCGGACTTCGGCAGCGGGGTCGTCGGGTGGGGTCTGGGATGGATGCTCCACCGGGACGGCGTTGTCGGCCACACCGGGGTTGCGAAGGGACACAAGGCTTTTCTTCGGGTGGCGCCGGACTTCGGAACCGCGGTGGCCGTGCTGACCAACAGCGCGGACAGCGAACCGCTGGCGCACGAGGTCTTCACGGAGGTGTTGAAGAGCGCCGACACGCCGCCAACGCCCGCGGTGAACCCCGGAAAGATCCCGGCTCGGATGTTCGGCACCTATCGCAACCAGTTGTACGACATCACGCTCACGGCCGAGGACGACCGCACTGTCCTCCTCTACCGGCCGCGCACCGAACTCGGCCGGGCGAAACGCGTCGAGGTCGTGCGGCACGGTGACAGCTCGGTCATCGCCGTGACGCCCACCAGCGACGGCTATCAGGTGTTCTCGCTGGTCGGCGAGGACGAAAGCGGGCGGCCGATGTTCCTGCACAACGGGTCGGCGGCCTACCGGATCACTCCGCCACGGTGACCACGACGTTGCCGCGCTTGTGCCCTGCGTCGACGTACCGGTGCGCGTCGGCTATCCGAGCCAGCGGATAGGTGCGGTCGACGATCACGCGCAGCTTGCCTTCGTCCACCAGGGAACTGATCACCGGCAAGGCCGCGCGTTTGTTGACGGACATGCCGACGAGGACGCGCTTGCCGCCTCGCAGCGCCGTCCACAGGGCCCAGAGGTTGTTCGCTAGGCCGGTGGTCGGAAGGTATTTGCCGCCGGCGCGCAGAGAACGCCGGGACGCGCGGAACGACGACTTGGTCACCGTGTCGAAAACGACGTCGTAGCTGTCGGTGTCGGTGGTGAAGTCGTGCTCGGTGTAGTCGATCACCTCGTCGGCGCCCAGCGACTTCACCCACTCCACGTTCGACGGGCCGCAGACCGCGGTGACGGTGGCGCCCAGGTGTTTGGCCAGTTGGACGGCGTAGGTGCCGATGCTGCCGGACGCGCCGTTGACCAGGACCCGGTCGCCTGGCTGGACTTTTGCCTTGTCGCGCAGGAAGAACAGTGCGGTGGTGGCGCCGTCCACCGCGGCGGCGGCTTCGACGAAGGTGAGGCTCGTGGGCTTCAGGGCCAGGGAGCCGGTGGCGGGGAGTCGGACGTAGTCGGCATGGGCGCCCACCGCGAAACCGGTGAAGCCGAAGACCTCGTCGCCCACCTGGAAACCCGTCACCGCGGAGCCGACCGAGTCCACCACGCCCGCCACTTCGAGGCCTAGGGTGCGCAGCGCCGCACGCGGCCGGCGCAGGCCTAGGATCACGCGGCCCCACAACGGTTCGCCGCGGCGCATCGCGCACTCGGCCGAGGTCACGGTCGTGGCGTGGACCTTGATCAGGACGTCGCCGGGACGCAGGGTCGGCAGTGGCTTCTCCACCACCTGGACGACGTCCGGCGGGCCGAAACTCGTGTGCACGGCGGCTCTCATGCGCTGACGGTAGAGAGCGCGCGACCCGTTGCGGGGAAACGCTTGCGGGAATCAGGGACAAAGCAGGGTGCCACCTAGGGGTCTAGGACCACGGGCCGAGAGGGCGTTCGGACCGCGGGCCGATCAGAAGTCGCCACGACGGTGACAGCGTCTAACGCCATGAGGTTTCCGAACGGGTGGGTGGGTGGCGCGGCACTGATCGCCGGGCCTGTGCTGTTGCTGGCGGGCACGCTGTTGCGGTCGCCGTTCCACTTCTTCTTCCCCGACCAGCTGCGGGCGGTGGCCGAGCATCCGGGTTTGGTGAAGGCGGCTTACACCGCGTTCCTGGCGGGCAACGTCGTGATGTGGGCGGCGGTGGCGCACCTGGCGCAGCGGATCGGAGCTCGGAGTCCCCGGTGGGCGGCCTGGGGCGGGGTGCTGGTGACCGTCGGGCTCTTCGCGCGGACGTTCCACGCCGGGATCGACCAGGCGGCGTTCAGCGCCACGCGGCACCTGGGGGTCGAGGGGGCGACGGAGCTGGTGGCGCGCGGGTACGGAGACCTGCACCTGTTCAGCTTCCTGTCGTTCACGATCATGTTCGGCTGGTTCGTGCTGGCCATCGGGACGTACCGCGGCGGCGTGCTCGGCAAGGTCCGGGCGGTGGCGCTGGCGACCACGGGGTTGCTGCCGCTCGGGGTCCTCAAGGGCGCCGAGGCGCTGTCGGTCGTCGGCACTGTCGGTCTGTGCGTCGCGTTGGTGCCGCTGGGGGTTCAGGTACTGCGGGAGCAGCCGCGACCCAGGCGGAGGGACGTGGTGATCGCGGTGCCGGTGGCGATGGGACTAGGGGCGCTCGCCGTCCTGAGCACCATGGGCTGAGGCGAGGGGCAGCAGGAACCAGAGGCCGGTGAAGATGGCGAACGCCAGCGCGCCGACCATCACCGCCGGCCAGCCGCCCAGGATCACCTCGGCGAGCAGCAGGACGGTGCCCGTCATCGCCAGCGCCAGAAAGGCGAGGCCGGTCAGGGCGAACGTGTTGCCCGAGCGGACCACCTCCTCGCGGCGGCCCTGGCGGAACAGGACGCGGTGCCACGCCGCGGGGGCGGTGAGGAACGCGACGGCCACGGCGGCGCACAGCACGGTGACCAGGTGCGTCACGCGGATGTAGCCGCTGACGGCGGCGTACTTCTCGGTGAACGCGATGGAGAGCAGGAAGCCGAACAGGATCTGCACGCCGGCCTGGGCCACGCGGAGCTCCTGGAGCAGCTCGTTGAGGTTGCGGGCGAGTCTGCGCTGGTCGGACTCCTCTGCTTCGCTCATCACCAACGCGTACCCACCTTTGACGCGTTGAAACGCCAAAAGCAGGCAGCGCCACGCTTCTCAGATGCGGGTGATCACGAAAAAGTCAGTCACGAACGCGACCGGCTCGCCCGCGGTGTTGCGGCCGACCCAGGTCGGGTAGACCCCGTCACCCCAGCCCGTCGAGAACGCCACGACGTTCAACCCGGACCTGGCGTCGGTCACGTTGGCCGGGCCACGGCCACCACCAACCGCGCCGAGCGCGTCGATCAGGTCGCAGTTGCCCGCCTCGTCGTCGCTCGCCAGCCGGTCCAGCGCCGACGCCGCGGCGAGGTCGAAGAACGCGCCGGTGCTCGACTTCACCTCGTACCCGAACTCCGGCATCACCGGCAGCATGGGCACGTGCTCGCCCGGCGTCACGGCCGGACGCCACGAGTACGCGGGCTCGTCCTTCACCGTCACCCTGGCGGCCGCGACGCGGTAACCCTGCCGCTCGTCGGGAAGGCCGTCACCGTCGATGTACGACACCAGCGACACCGACACCGGGTACCTGCCCGGCTCGACCACGTCGGTGAACGACTCGGCGTCGTCCGGCCACACGACGAACGGGTCGGCCGCGACGAGCCTGCCCGTCGGCAGGGCCAGCTCACCCACCTGCTGCACGCTGATGACCTGCTGTTCACCGCCGCCGGTCGGCTTGCCCACCGGCCCGTCGACGAAGAACCGCTCGAACCCGGACCTGATCAGTTCAACCGCCCCCACAGGTACGCCACCTCCAAGGGCATGTTGGCAGAAGGGTCTGACACCCGATCGGGGCACCGGGGTTGTTCGCGTTCGGTGAAGTCCGCGATACCGCAACGAATCCGCTGCCACGCTGGTCAGCATGGGGACGATCGAAGTGGTGCTCGGCGACATCACCCGACAGCGAGTCGACATCATCGTCACGGCGGCGAACGAGTCGCTGCTCGGTGGCGGCGGAGTCGACGGGGCGATCCACCGCGCGGCCGGCCCGAGGCTCGCGGAGGCCGGGGCGAGGCTGGCGCCGGTCGAGCCCGGCAAGGCCGTCGCCACGCCCGCGTTCGACCTCGCGCCGGTCAAGCACGTGATCCACACGGTGGGGCCGGTCTGGGAGGACGGAGAGCAGGGCGAGGACCTGGTGCTCACGAGCTGCTACCTCAACTCACTGCTGCTCGCGGAGGAGCTGGAAGCCGAAAGCATCGCGTTTCCCGCCATCGCGACCGGCGTCCACGGCTTCCCCGCCGAACGCGCGGCGCGGATCGCGACGATGGCGGTTCGCTCGCTGCCGATCATCGACGAGATCCGCCTGGTCGCGTTCGACGAGGAGACCTCCGGCCTTCTCCGCGAAGCGCTGGCCGAACCGGTGCGGGAGTGGTGCCCGACCTGCGGGGCCGCGGCGATTCCCCTAGTGAACGGCTGCCGCCTGCTCCCGGAGGCCAGGCAAGCGTTGGCCGCGGGTGCCATCGGGCTCGGGGGCTTCCTCCTGGACGACGACACGTTCCCGCAGTGGGGATGCGCGCAGGAGCACTACTGGACCAACGGCGAACGTGACGAATGTCGCAACCAGGTCGCCCTCAACGACGCCATCGCCGTCACTCTCGGTGAAGATCGCGGCTGGTCAGTGCCGTAACCTGAAGGCGTGTCCGTTCCCTCCACGCTGAAGATCGGCCCGTTCGCCGTCGACCCGCCCGTTGTGCTGGCCCCCATGGCCGGCATCACCAACGTGGCGTTCCGGCAGCTGTGCCGTCAGTACGGGGCCGGGCTCTACGTCTGCGAGATGATCACCGCGCGGGCCCTGGTCGAGCGCGACGCGATGACCATGCACATGATCACGTTCGACGAGGGCGAGAGCCCCCGGTCGATGCAGCTCTACGGCGTGGACCCGAAGAACGTCGGCGAAGCGACCAAGATGATCGTGGACGAGAACCTCGCCGACCACATGGACATGAACTTCGGCTGCCCGGTGCCCAAGGTGACGCGCAAGGGCGGCGGTGCCGCGCTGCCCTACAAGCGCGAGCTGTTCCGGCAGATCGTGCGGGCCGCGGTCCGCAACGCCGGGGACATGCCGGTCACCGTCAAGTTCCGCATCGGCATCGACGACGACCACCTGACCTACCTCGACGCCGGTCGCATCGCGCAGGACGAGGGCGCACAGGCCGTGGCACTGCACGCGCGCACGGCCTCGCAGCGGTACTCCGGCAAGGCGGACTGGTCGGCCATCGCCCGGCTCAAGGAGGCCGTGACGAGCATTCCGGTGCTCGGCAACGGCGACATCTTCAGCGCCCAGGACGCGCTCGACATGGTCGCGGAGACCGGCTGCGACGGCGTGGTCGTCGGACGTGGCTGCCTCGGCCGGCCGTGGCTCTTCCGCGACCTGCAGGCGGCGTTCCGCGGCGAGCCGATCCCCGAGGGCCCGAACCTCGGTGAGGTCGCCGAGGTCCTGCGCCGCCACGCCCAGCTGCTCGCGGCGCACGACGGCGAGCACAAGGGCCTGCGCGACCTGCGCAAGCACATGGCCTGGTACTGGCACGGCTTCCCGGTCGGCGGCGACACGCGCCGGGCGTTCGCGATGGTGTCGAGCCTGCAGGAGCTGGACGACCTCATCGGCACGCTCGACAAGACCGTGCCGTTCCCGGAGAACGCCGAGGGTCCGCGCGGCAGGCAGGGTTCGGCGGCGAAGGTCGTGCTGCCCGAGGGGTGGCTGGACGACCCCGAGGACGCCACGGTGCCGTCCGGTGCGGACGTGATGCACTCCGGTGGCTGAACGCGTCGCGGTCCTCCTGGTCGCGCTCGCGCTGCTGGCGGGCTGCGGCGGACCTGTCGCGGGCACGCCGCGGCCGGTGCGGCTCAGCGAGGACGGCCGCGCCAAGTTCAAGGAGTACTACGCCCGCGTCAACAAGTCTGGTGAGGAAGGCGCGTCCCAGCAGGCGAAGCTGCTGAAGGACACGCAGCACCCGGACTTCCGGCAGAAGACGTGCGACCTGCGCGGCGCGACGATCAGGGTCGAGCCGACGTGGACGACGCTTCGCATGGACGCCGACTGGGCACCCCCTGGCGAGAAGGCTCATCCACGCGGTGACGTCTACGTCGTCGCCGTGACGATCACCTTGCGCAAGGAAGACCAGGAGATCGGCAGCCAGATCGGATCGATGCACGTGGTGCTGCTGGACGACGAGGTGTACGGGTTCGCGCCCTGCCTCGGTGGCTGAACGGGTTGTTGATCTTCCAAGCTCACTGGATCGGAGCAGTTCACGGTCAACCGGACGGGGGAAATCCCACCCCCACACGTCCTTCTAGCTCAAGCGCCGCCCCTTGGGGGACGACACCTGGCAGGTAAGGAGGTGATCGCGATGACCGCACTGCGACCCGAGACCGCCGAGATCCAGCAGGCCGACGCCCCCGTCGACCGGCAGGGTCCTGGCCTGGTGGCGCTGCACGAGTCCATCGCGACGTTGCTCGCCTCCCGCGGCCAGTGGCGCCAGGCCTACCAGCACCTTCGTTCCGCGCTCGACCTCGTCCACGCGGACCAGGTCGAGGAGCCGCACGTTCCGGAGCAGCTGCGCCGCGAGGTCGAGCTGCTGCGCCGGGAGCACGCCGAGGCGCGCGAGCAGAGCCTGCGCGACAGCCTCACCGACTCCTACAACCGCCGTTACCTCGACCAACGGCTGATGGACCTGCTGACCGAGCACGGAGCGTGCCGGCACGGGCTCGCCATCGCGTTGATCGACCTGGACTGGTTCAAGCAGGTCAACGACACCTTCGGCCACCTCCTGGGCGACCGGGTGCTGCAACGGGTGGTCGAACTACTGCAGCAGGGCCTGCCGGAGGGCGCCTTCTGCGCTCGCTACGGCGGCGAGGAGTTCGTGCTCGTGCTGCCCCGCGTGGACGCCGCCACCGCCGTGGAGATCGCCGAGGCGGCCCGCGAACGTGTCGAGCGTCACCCGTGGCAGGAGGTCGCACCGGGGCTGCGCGTGACCGTCAGCGCGGGCCTCGCCTACGAACCGGCCGCGGACGAGGCGCCGGAACGGCCGCCCGTCGGCGCCGAGCAGCAACTGCTGCGCGCCGACAGCCTCCTGTACACGGCCAAGCAGTCCGGACGCAACGCGGTGGCGTACCGTGCCGACGGACGGGTTCGCCTCGCGGGTGCTGCCTCAGGCAGGCGTGCGATCGACGAGACACGTGTTCTCGGTTACTACTGAGTGAGCTGGCTCACCCGTTCAGGGCAAGCGGACTGCGCGTAATCGCGTACGGATCGCAGCCTTATCACCCGGAGTGGTCGTCAGAAGTCGGCTACATCCGTAGTATCGCGGGCGCAACTGACACGCCGGTGATGCAACCCTTGTGTCCCGGTCGTCGTCACTTCGTAATGACGAACCGCTTTTGCTTCTGACCCAGAAGGGAGATTGGGTGCCCGACGACCCCCGACGTGGCGGCCCCTCTTCCCGTGGTGATCAGGATCCCCAGCACGACCAGCCGACCGGCCGTAGACGTCGCTCGATGGAAGGCTCTGGGGGCCTGAGCGTCTCGGACCTCATCGAGCAGCACAGCAGGACGGACATCCCCCGGCCCGTTCCGCCAGGCTCGCCCGACGCATCCACTACAGGCAGGCGTGCCCTGCCGGACCCACCCGCGGCCACGGGCAGGCGCGCACTGCCCGATCCACCGGCCCACCCGCAGCAGCCTCCTCAGGCACCGCGGCAGCAGCCGCCCGCGGCTCACCGGCCTGGTGAGCAGACGGGCACGCGCCCGCGGCCGGAGCAAGCCGCTCCGCAGAACTTCACCGGCGACCAGACCGGCAGGCGGCGCAGGCCCGATGCCCCCGCCGAGCCGAACGGCGTCCAGCAGACCGGCGCCCGCCCGCGTCCCGTGCCCGGCGAGCAGACCGGGCAGCGGCCGAGGCCTGCCCAGAACCCGCCCCAGGGTCCGGCCCAGACCGGGCAGCGCCCGAGGCCCGACACGACGGGCATGCAGCGCCGTCCGGTGCCCGGCGAGCAGCCCGGTGGTCCGGTCCGGCGCCCCGCACCAGGTGAGATGCCTCCGGGCACTCCGCCGCGCCGGCTCGCCCCCGGCGACGCCCCGTCGTCCAACGGCATCCCGCGCCCACCGGCGCCCGACGTCACCCCGAACGGCATGCCCAGGCCGCCGGCTCCCGGCGACCCGCGGCGGATGCCCCCCGGCGACGCGCCTTCCTCGAACGGCATCCCGCGGCGCCCCGCGCCCGGTGGTGCGCCTGAGGCAGGTCTCGCGGGTGGTGCGGTCCGCCGACCGGCACCCGACGCCGGCGGAGCACCGCCACGCAGGCTCCTGCCGGGCGACGCCCCGTCGTCCAACGGCATCCCGCGCCCACCGGCACCGGGTGGCGTCACCTCGAACGGCCTGCCTCGCCCGCCTGCTCCCGGTGAGCCCACCGGCCTCCAGCGTCCCCCCGTGCCGGGTGCGCCGGACGGCCCCGCACCTCGCCGTCTGCTGCCGGGCGACGCACCGTCGTCCAACGGCATTCCGCGTCCTCCCGCCCCCGGCGAGGGACCCGAGATCACCGGCCGCCGTCCCATGCCCCCGAACGGGGACATGACGGGCAGGCAGCCGATGCCGTCGCGTGCGGAGTCGAGCGGGCCCCGGCCGATGCCCCCCAGGGCGGAGTCGAGCGGTCCGCGGCCGATTCCCGGTGGCCTCGCCAAGCGGCTCGGTGAGCCCGCGGGCGAACCCCAGATCGACGCGCCCGGCCCCGAGGCCACCCAGATCGCCCCCGCGGCGGGTGTGGCCAAGGTCGAGAAGCGCGAAGAGATGGACCCGCTGAGCCTCACCACCGAGATGGAGGCCATCGGCGACGACGTGAAGAAGCGTCGCGAGGTCGACCACACCCTCGCGCGGTTCTCCGCGGTGCACGACGAACTGCTCGAGCAGGAGCGCCAGCGCAAGGAGCGGCGCGCCAAGCTCATGCCGTGGGTCAAGGACGGCGAAGAGGACGACCTCGTCGACGAGGCGACCCAGTTCGCCGAACCCGTCGTCCCCGACGAGGCGGACGGCGAGCAGCGGCCCACCGGCCGCACGCCGCAGCAGCGCAAGCTGATGCGCACCGCCAGGATCGGGGCGATCGCCGCCGCGGCCGTGGTGTTCGCGTCGACGGGCGTCGGCTGGGCTGCGATGAAGTGGGCCGACTCCAAGATCCAGCGGATCGACGCGCTCGGCGGCAACTCGCAGGCCGTGCAACAGGCCGAGAAGCAGCTGGGTGACGAGAACTTCCTGCTCGTCGGCTCGGACACCAGGGCGGGCGCGAAGGCCGGCGACAACGTCGGAACGCAGGCCCAGGAGGGTGGTGCGCGGTCGGACGTGATCATGCTCGCGCACATCCCCAAGGACCGTAAGCGCATGGTCATCGTGTCGTTGCCGCGCGACGTGCGGGTCGACCGTCCCGCGTGTCGCAGCTGGAACCCGGACAACGGGCAGTACGCCGGCCCGCTGGCACCGGAGAAGGGCGTCCTCGCGAACTCCGTCTACAACGACGGCGGACCCGAGTGCGTCGCCAACATGATGACGCAGCTGAGCGGCCTCAAGATCAACCACTTCGTGAGCATCGACTTCATCGGCTTCCGCGAGATGTCGACGGCCATCGGCGGCGTGGAGATCTGCACGCCCACGAAGATCGTCGACGACGAGCTCGGCGTGGTGATCGACAAGCCCGGCAAGCACACGCTCAAGGGCGACCAGGCGCTGCAGTACGTGCGCGCACGCAAGGTCCAGGCCCAGGGCGACAGCGGTACCGACTTCGACCGGATCAAGCGGCAGCAGGGTTTCCTGTCGGCGATGCTGCGCCAGGCGCTGTCGAACGAGGTGCTGCTGAGCCCGACGAAGCTCAACAACTTCATCAACGCGCTCACCAAGTCCACGGTCGGTGACAACATCGACGTCGCCTCGCTGCTGGAGCTCGCGAACTCCCTGCAGAGCCTCGAGGCCGGTCGCGTGTCGTTCGTGACGATGCCGCACTGGACCGACGAGGGCCCGACGAAGTCGAACGACGACAACATCGAGCGCCTCAAGGACGACGACATCAAGGCGTTGTTCCAGACGATCATCGATGGAACGCCGTTGCCGCAGGAGAAGGTGACCGACCCCGGCACCGGCAACGCTCCCGCCCAGCAGCCCGGCACCCTGGTGGACCCCAAGGAGGTCAGCATCCAGGTGCTCAACGGCGACTCGTCGAACGGCGGTGCCGTCGCCAGGACGTCGAACGCGTTGGCGCAGGAGGGTTTCAAGATCGTCAAGCGGGACAACGCACCGGAGCAGGCGCCGAAGACGATCATCAAGTTCGCCAAGGGCAACGAGAACAAGGCCGCGACGCTCAAGGCCGCGGTGCCCAGCGCGGAGCTGGTCGAGTCGCCCGACATGGGCGGGGCGGTCCAGCTGATCATCGGCAAGAACTTCGACGACAAGGTCCAGGCACCGAAGGCGGGCGGCCAGCAGGCCACTCCACAGGGACAAACGCAAGGTCAGCCCGGCACCGATCTGTCCATTGTGAACGCGGCACAGGACCCCTGCGCGGCGAAGTGATTCGCCTGGGGTTCACCTCCGGTTCATCCTGGCATGTCGCTGCCGCGATGGTCGGGACGTAGGCTGAGCGCCATGCGCGAGGCCTACCACGACCAGCTCGAACAGCTCGCCGACCAGCTGGCCGACATGACCGGCATGGTTGCCGAGGCGATGCAGAACGCGACCGCAGCCCTGCTGCAGGCCGACCTAGGCCTGGCCGAGCAGGTCATCAGCGGCGACCAGAAGGTCGACGACGTCCGCTCCAGCATCGAGGAGCAGGCGTACGCACTGCTCGCACTACAAGCACCGGTCGCGACCGACCTGCGCACCGTGCTCGCGGTGATCCACGCCGCCGAGAGCGTCGAGCGGATGGGCGACCTGGCGCTGCACGTGGCCAAGGCCGCGCGCCGCCGGCACCCGGCGTCGGCGCTGCCGGAGGACGTGCAGCCGTACTTCACGGAGATGGGCCAGATCGCGGTCAAGCTCGCGAACGAGGCCGCGTCGATCATCCGCGAGAAGGACGTCGACCGTGCGCGCAGCCTCGAGGACGAGGACGACGCGATGGACGACATCCACCGCCACCTCTTCTCCGTGATCATGGACAAGGAGTGGCAGCACGGCGTTCCCGCCGCGGTCGACGTGACGCTGCTCGGCCGCTTCTACGAGCGCTTCGGCGACCACGCCGTGTCGGTCGCCAAGCGCACGGTCTTCGTCGTCACCGGCCGGATGCCCGGCTACGGTGGCGACGCCGACCTCTAGTTCCCACAGTTTTCAGCGAAACTGCCCATCGCGCTCTGCCACCAGCTCCGGATCGGCGTAGGCCTCGGAGAACTCGGCGAGCACGGTGGGCAGTTCTTCGTCCCACACCGCCCGCGCCTCGTCGCGCGGCAGATCCCGTGCGTCGACCGTGAAGTACGCCCACGCCCGCACGATCTCGGGCATCAGCGCCAGGTCCGCGTCGGACACGTGCAGCTTCGCGGCCACGTTGAGGATCAGCACTGCGGTCAGCGACGCCGGCCCGTAGACGACGGGATCCCGGTTCTGTTCCACCGCGGCGGAAACGACGATGCGAGCGAACGCCCGCGCGGCCTCCACGTCGGCGATTCCGTGCTCTGAAGCCAGGAACGCGTCGACGATCTCGTCCGTCCTGTCCGGACCGGCGGCGGGAATCTCGTACTCGCCGGGCACCAGCGCACTCACGCGGGCGTCGGCGAGGGCGATGAGCTGCACCGGGTGCCGCACGTCCTCCTCGCCCATCAACCCTTCCTCGGCCTCCTCGTCCGGGCCGTCCTCCCAGAACTGCTCGATGTCCGGCCACACGCGGTCGTAGACGTCGGTGGCGCTCAGGGAGGTGATCTCGTCGCGGAACGCGTCGGGCGTGGAGGCGATCATGTCCTCCAGCAGCGCGACGGTGCCCTCGTCCGGCGTCGAGAACAGCTCGATGGCGGTGACGCCGAGCACCGGCTGGCGCATGAACAGCACGGTCTCGCCGACGCCGGCGCGTTCCTGGGTGATCGCGATGACCTCGACGTCGCCCAGCAGGTTCGTGACGAGGAACGCGTCGCGGAAGTCGGGCACGGTGCCGGGGACGTACCAGTCCGGCTCGGCGATGCCGCGTGCCGCAACGGTTTCCGCCGCGGCGAACGAGGCGGCCCTGTTCTCCTCGGAGCCCACACCGGCCAGCGCGCGCAACGCGGTGAGCGCCGCGGGGTCGTCCATCGCCTGCAGCGCCTCGATCAACGGCTCGGTGCCGGACCCGGCGAGCCACAGCGTCGCGTAGAGCTCGCTCGCCCAGGCGTCCGCGAGCAACCAGGACTCCGAACGCACCGCGGCCGCCGACTCGAGCAGCGCCCCGTACGGGGACTGCTGCTCGGGCCTGCGGCCGGGTGCCTTGCCTTGCTTCTTCTTGCGGCTCTTGCTCTGCGGGCTCACCCGCAGCAATTTAGTGCAACCGGCGAATTTAGCCGAACCGGCCGGAGATGTAGTCCTCGGTCGCCTTCTGGCTGGGGTTGGAGAAGATCTTCTCCGTGTCGTCCACCTCGATCAGCTGTCCGGGCTGACCGACACCCAGCAGGTTGAAGAACGCGGTCTGGTCGGACACGCGCGCCGCCTGCTGCATGTTGTGAGTCACGATGACGATCGTGTACTCCTTCTTCAGCTCCGTGATCAGGTCCTCGATCGCCAGCGTGGAGATCGGGTCCAGGGCCGAGCAGGGCTCGTCCATGAGCAGCACGTCGGGCTGCACCGCGATGGCACGCGCGATGCACAGACGCTGCTGCTGACCACCGGAGAGGCCGCCGCCCGGCTTGTCGAGCCGGTCCTTGACCTCGTTCCAGAGGTTGGCGCCGCGCAGCGAGCGCTCCGCCACCTCGTCGAGCTTCTTCTTGTCCTTCACGCCCGAGAGGCGGAGGCCGGCCACCACGTTGTCGCGAATGGACATCGTGGGGAACGGGTTCGGGCGCTGGAACACCATGCCGATGGTGCGGCGCACCTCGACCGGGTCCACAGTGGACATGTAGATGTCCTCGCCGTCGAGGAGCACCTTGCCCTCGACGCGGGCGCCGGGGGCGACCTCGTGCATGCGGTTCAGCGACCGCAGCACGGTCGACTTGCCGCAGCCGGAGGGGCCGATGAACGCGGTGACGTTCTTCGGCGGCACCGCGAGCGAGACGTTCTCCACGGCGTGGAACTTGCCGTAGAAGAGGTTCAGGTCCTTGATGTCGAGTCGCTTGGCCATGTCCGCCCGCTCACTTCGTCTTCGGCGCCAGCGCCCGCGAGATCACGGTCGCCAGGAGGTTGAACAGGGTGATGAGGACGACGAGCGTGATCGCCGCGCCCCAGATGCGGTCGAAGCCCGCCGCCGTCGGGTTGTTGCGCTCGTTCACCATCATCAACGGCAGCGAGGCCATGGGGCCGTCGAACAGGTTGTAGTTGATGAACGGGGCGTACGCCGCGAGCACCAGCACCGGCGCGGTCTCGCCCATGACGCGGGCGAGGGCCAGCATGATGCCGGTCAGGATGCCGGACAGCGCCGTCGGGATGACGATCTTGGCGATCGTCTTCCACTTCGGGATGCCCAGCGCGTAGGAGGCCTCGCGCAGCTCGTCCGGGACGATCTTGAGCATCTCCTCGGTCGTGCGCACGATGACCGGCACCATCAGCAGCACCAGCGCGAGCGACACGGCCAGGGCGCTGCGGCTCAGACCGAAGGTCGTGATCCACACGGTGTAGACGAACAGCGCCGCGACGATCGACGGGACACCGGTCAGGATGTCGACCATGAACGTCGTCGCCTTCGACAGCCGTGAGCGGCCGCCGTACTCGACGAGGTAGATGGCGACCATGATGCCGATCGGCACGGAGATCACGGCGCAGACGAGGCCCTGGACCAGCGTGCCGTAGATCGCGTGGTACGCGCCGCCGCCCTGCTGGCGGGCCAGGAGGCCCGACATCGACTTCTGCCACCAGTCACCGTCGAGGATGACCGGGAAGCCGCGCTGGATCACCGTGTAGAGCACCCACACCAGCGGGATGATCGCGATCAGGAACGCGCCCCACACGAGTGCGGTGGCGATGCCGTTCTTGATCCTGCGGTTGACGCTGACCGACTGGAACGTCGGGGGCGTCGCGAGCCGCTGAGGATCCGCGAGATTCGTGCTCACTCGTACTCCTTGTGGCCGGCGACGATCGAGCGCGCGATGGCGTTCACGACGAAGGTCAGCACGAACAGCACCAGACCGGCGGCGATGTAGGCACCGGCCGAGCGCGCGTCGTTGAACTCCGGCGCGGCCAGCGCGATCTTCGAGGCGAACGTCGAACCACCGTCGAACAGCGACCAGCCGAACGAGCTGGTGGCGGTGCTCAGGATGATCGCGACGGCGATGGTCTCACCGAGGGCGCGGCCGAGGCCGAGCATCGAGGCGCTGACGTAACCGGCCTTGCCGAACGGCAGGACCGTCGTGCGGACGACCTCCCACTTGGTCGCACCGAGCGCGATGGCGCCCTCGACGTGCATCGTGGGAGTGCGCTCGAAGACCTCGCGGCTGACGGCCGTGATGATCGGCAGGATCATCACCGCGACGACGATGCCCGCGGTGAAGATGGTGCCGCCGAGCTGCACGTTGACGTTGCCCTTGGCGAAGATCGGGATCCAGCCGAGGTTCGCGATCAGCCACTCGGAGAACGGGAACAGCACGGGGCCGAGCACGAACAGGCCCCAGAGGCCGAAGACGATCGACGGCACGGCCGCGAGCAGGTCGATGACGTAGGCGAACGGCCGGGCGAGGTTGCGCGGCGCGTACTGCGTGAGGAACAGCGCGATGCCCAGCGCGATCGGCATGGCGATCAGCAGGGCGACCACCGCGACCACGACCGTGACGAGCGTCAGGTCGAGGATGCCGAACCGCAGGTTCGTCGGGTCGGTGGTGTTCCACTCGCGGCTGGTCAGGAAGTTGACGTTGTCCAGCCCGAGCGACGGGATGGCCTGCAGGATGAGGAACAGGCCGATCGCGCCGATGAGGACGACGATGAAGACACCGGACCCCGTCGCCAGGCCGCGGAAGATGCGGTCACCAGGCCGGACGTGAGGTGCCTTGGTCGTTACTGGAGCTTCCGGTGTCGGGGGAATCGGAGCCTCCGAGGCGGTGGGAGCAGCCGCTGCGCCCCGCTCGGCTCCGGTGTCACCGGAGCCGGCGGGGCGCAAGGCCGCGACGGGATCGTTCATCGCGTCTGTGTGTCAGCCGAAGTCTCGCATCAACCTCAGGCGATCGCCTTCACAGCGGTCAGGAGCTTCTCCTGGAACGCCTTGGGCAGCGGCACGTAGCCGGCGTCGGCGAGCTGCGCCTGACCGGTCGTGGCGGCAACCGTGAGGAACGCCTTGACGGCCTTCGCGGTGTCGGCGTCGTAGCCCTTCGAGCACACGATCTCGTAGGTCGCGAGCAGCAGCGGGTACGCACCGGCGGCCTTGGAGCCGTAGATCGAGTCGAGGTCGAGGACCAGGTTGTTGCCCTCGCCCTTGATCTTCGCACCGTCGATGGCCTTGCCGGCCGACTCGGCGGTCAGCTCGACGGCACCGGCACCAGAGTCGATCTTGGCGATCGAGAGCTTGTTGTCCTGGGCGAAGGACCACTCGACGTAGGTGATGGCACCGTCGATGGAGCCGACGGCCTGAGCGACACCGGCGGACTTCTCCTTGCCCTCGCCGACACCACCCTTGAACTGCTTGCCGTCACCCTTGGTCCAGCCACCGGCGACCTTGAGGTACTTCTGGAAGTTGTCGGTGGTGCCCGACTCGTCCGAGCGGTAGATGACCGCGATGTCCTTGTCCGGCAGGGTCGCGGAGCCGTTCAGCGCCTTGATGGCCGGGTCGTTCCACTTCTTGACCGCACCGGAGAAGATCGCGGCGGTGGTCTTGGCGTCCAGCACGAGGCTGTCCACACCGGAGACCTTGTAGCCGACGGCGACGGGGCCGAAGACCAGCGGCAGGTTCCACGCCGGGTTGCTCTGGCAGCGCTTGGCGGCGGCCTCGGTCTCGGCACCTTCCTTGAGCGCCGAGTCGGAACCACCGAAGTCGACCTGGCCGGCGTTGAAGTTCTTCACGCCCGCGCCGGAGCCCGAGGGGTTGTACGCGAGGTCCACACCGGGGCAGGCGGCCTGGTAGGCCTGCACGAACGCGTCGACCGCGTTCTTCTGCGCGGAGGAGCCCTCGGCGTTGAGCTTGGTCTTGCCACCGCACTCGACCGGGACAGACGCAGCGTTCGACGAGGTGTTCGTGCCACCCGCCGGAGCGTTGTTGTCGCTGCCACACGCACTGAGCAGCAGCGCGCTGGCCGCGACGAGGCCGAGAACGGCACCGTGCCGCTGGATCTTCACCTTGGTCCTCCACCTTGCGGAAAGCATTAGCGGTTCGCGACGGACGCCGCCGCTCGCTACGGAAGGTAGGTAGCCAGAATGGACAGCCCACCTAGTCAGGGTGAACGGGAGGTGAACACCGAACGGGAAGTGACGGGTCACACGGCCAAAAGAGTGATGGCGTGACCAGCGCGTATGCGTTTTGTGACGGTACGTTGACTACCGGGCGTACTGGACGTCCGCGTCCCAAAGGGTGAAGCCGAGCTTCGTGTACACGCGGACCGCCGCGGTGTTGTCCGACTCGACGTAGAGCATCACTTCCTTGACGCCCTGTTCGCGCAGGTGCCGCAGGCCGGCGAGGGTGAGCGCCTTGCCCAGGCCGCCGCCCTGCCGATCGGGGTCGACGCCCACGACGTAGACCTCGCCCAGTTCGGGCGTGTGCACCTTCGTCCAGTGGAACCCCGCCAGCCTGTCGTCCGCGTCGAACGCGAGCAGGAAGCCCTCGGGGTCGAACCAGGGTTCGTCCTCCTTGGCGCGAACGTCCTCGATGGACATCGCGCCCTGCTCGGGGTGCCAGTCGAAGGCGCGGTGGTTCACGTAGACGACCGCGGCCTCGTCCTTGCCCGGGACGAACGGCCGGATCGTGAGGCCCTCGGGCAGCTCGGGCTCCGGCAGGTCGTTCTCGACGCGCAACCGCATCCGCAGCAGTTCGCGCACCTTGCGGAAGCCGAGCTTCTCCGCGAGCTTCTCGGCGTCCGGGTGGCCGCCGTGCGCCCAGATCCGCAGGGACTCCGGGGGGAGGGCCTTCACCAGCGCCTCGCCCACGCCCTGATGGCGGTGCTTCGGGTGCACGGCGAGCTCGGCGACCTTGTTGCCACCGGAGTCACCGATCAGGTCGACGTGCGCGTACCCGGCGAGCTCGCCGTCCAGGTGCGCGAGGAGGTGCCTGCTGCCTGTCGCGCCGGGGCGCATCCGCAGTCGCACGGCCTCGCCGACCGGGGCGACGCCATCGGTGCCCTGGGCCGCCTCCAGCAGACCCGTCACCTCGGCGGCCTGGTCGGCCGTCAGCTCCTCGAACCAGCTCAGTTGCGCCACACCGGCGAACCTACCGCGCGATCAAACGCTCATCCAGGACGTGGGCGGAGTCGTCGATCTCCACCTCGTTCACCTCGGCCGGACGGCGCGACGAACCGGGGCGCGGCGGGCGGACGAACTTGTAGCCCACGTTGCGGACCGTGCCGATGAGAGCCTCGTGCTCGGGGCCGAGCTTGGCGCGCAGCCGTCGCACGTGGACGTCGACCGTGCGGGTGCCGCCGAAGAAGTCGTAGCCCCAGACCTCCTGCAGCAGCTGGGCGCGGGTGAAGACCCGGCCCGCGTGCTGCGCGAGGTACTTGAGCAGCTCGAACTCCTTGTAGGTGAGGTCGAGCGGGCGGCCCTTGAGGCGCGCGGTGTAGGTGGCCTCGTCGATCACGAGGTCGCCGAGCTGGATCGCGCCGTCGCCACCGGGGACGGTGGTGCCGCGCCGCGAGCGGACCAGGCGCAGCCGGGCGTCGACCTCGGCGGGGCCGGAGTTCGGCAGCAGGATCTCGTCGACGGACCAGTCGGAGTTGACCGCGACCAGACCGCCCTCGGTGACGACGGCCACCACGGGCACGTCCACACCGGACGAGTCGAGCAGGCGGCACAGCGAGCGCGCGCCGACCAGGTCGGTGCGGGCGTCGATCAGCACGATGTCGTGAGGACCGGCTTCGAGGAGCGCGGAGACCTCGGGGCGCAAGGGGCGCACGGCGTGGGGAAGCAGAGCCAGTGCCGGAAGAACAGCCTCCGGGTCCGGGTCTGTCGTAAGCAGAAGCACGTCGATGCTCATCGCGGCGCCCTCCAAATCGGCCGTGGACGGTCACCTCGACCAGACCAGCGGCGTACGGTGACCGGGCCCCGTTGCCTGCGGATGACGGAGACAATACCGGTGCACCCCGAGAAAGTCCCAGGTCAAGAAGCCGTGCTCACACTTGTTTCCACAAGCGTCACGCCTGTTACATCCATGTCACACGATGGGGTGCGTCTGCACGGCGTCCACTACAAGGGTGAAAGCGACCTCGCTTTCGTTGTGGGACATGGGTTCACGAACAACGTACGCAGGCCGTACGTCTCCCGCGTGCTCGCCCGGATGGCCAGGAAAGCCGGCGTCGTCGCGTTCGACTTCCGAGGGCACGGACGCTCCGAAGGGCGCTGCACGGTCGGCGCGGACGAGATCCACGACATCGAGGCCGCCGTTCTCAAGGCGCGCGAGCTCGGGTACTCGAAGATCGCGACCATCGGGTTCTCGATGGGCGCCTCGATCGTCCTGCGGCACGCGGCGCTGGGTGACACCAGGCCGGACGCCGTGGTCTCGGTGAGCGGGCCCGCCCGGTGGTGGTCGCGGGAGACCGCTCCCATGCGCCGGGTGCACTGGTTGCTGGAGCAGCCGCACGGCAAGCTCGCGGCACGCGCGCTCGGGGTTCGGCTCGGCGGCAGCTGGGTACAAGCGCCGGAGAGTCCGCTCGAGGTGGTCGGACGCATCACGCCGACCCCACTGCTGATCGTGCACGGTGACCTGGACCACTATTTCTCCGTGGACCACGCCAGGTCACTGCACCGCGCGTCCTCCGGACATGCCGAGTTGTGGATCGAACCCGGCATGCGGCACGCCGAATCGGCCGCGACTCCAGACCTGGTAGACCGGATGGCGGCATGGATCGCCGTTAACGTCGAGGACGAGGAATGACTGCGCAGACCCCCGCACGGCCGCGAAAGAAGAAGTCCCGTCGCGGGAAGTTCCTCGTCATCACGGTGATCGTGCTGGGCGTGCTGCTCGTCGCCGCCGACTTCGCGCTGGCGGCGGCCGGGGAGTACCAGATCGCCCAGCGGATGCGGGAGAAGCTGCAGCTCAACGAGGACCCGTCGGTGCGCATCAACGGGTTCCCGTTCACCCTGCAGGCGCTGCGCGGCGACTACCAGCACGTCGAGATCCGCGCGTACGGCGTGCCGATCCGCAACGAGCAGCAGGGCGTCGACCTGCGTGACCTCGACGTCGAGGCGGACCTGCTGCACACCCGCGTCGAGCTCGCGGACCTGCTCGCGGGCAACGTCTCCAAGGCGACCATCGACACCGTCAAAGGCAGCGTCCGGATCAAGGCGATGGACCTGAACCGGCTGGCGAACCAGGTGACGCCGTTCGACAAGCTCTCGATCGAGCCGGACAACCGCGTCGCCACGCAGGCACCGGCCGACCCGAAGGCCCCCAAGACGACCGCCGCGGTGAAGCTCTCCGGCCAGACCAACGTCGCCGGCAAGGTCATCACGCTCACCGCGTACGGGCAGATCGCGCTGGTCAGCGGTGCCATCCAGATCAACATCGACGACATCGAGCTGGACGACGCCTCGCTGAAGCAGATCATCCCGCAGCTGCGCCAGGCGCTCGCGATCAAGATCGACCCCGGCACGTTGCCGTTCAGCGCCACGCCCACCGCCGTCGAGGTGGAGAGCGGTGCGTTCAAGCTGTCCGGCGAGATCGCGGATGTACCGTTGGTCCAACGATGACTGGTGTCTGGGCGCTGCTGGGCGCGCTGGCCGCGGCCGGCGCGATCGGTGTGCTGCTCAAGGTCCGCGAGGGCCGCATCTCCCGTGCGAAGGACTCGATCGACCTGCCGGCCCCCGTGCGCGATTTGCTCGCGCCGGGGGTGACGCTGGTCCAGCTCTCCACGACGTTCTGCGCGCCGTGCCGGCACGCGAAGGTGGTCCTGCGCGACCTCGCCGACCGCACGGACGGCCTCACCCACGCCGAGCTCGACGTCACGAACCTCCCGGACGTCACCACCAGGCTCGGCGTCATGCGCACCCCCACGACGATCGCCCTGAAGCCGGACGGCACCGAGGTGTTGCGGGTCGGCGGCGTGCCGAAACGCGACTCGTTGCTGGCAGCGCTGCGACCGCATTTGCCCTAATCCGGTCGGGTGAACCTGCGTTGTTCCACCAGATGGACATACCTCCCGCACCGAGGGATTGAGGGCTACCCTCGCTGGCATGACCTTGCTGCTCACGAAGCGACGCGCGGTTGACCTGTGCCGCACGCGCAGCAGCCTGTGTCGCACGACGAGCTGAACCGGGCTGCTTGACGCCCATCAGCTACCTCTGCCGGACTGATTCCTCTCGTCCGTTTGCCCGGAGGTCGTCGTGCCCAAAGACTCCCCTGTAGACCCGCGCGGACCGCGCTTCTCCGCCTGGATGACCACCGCCATCCTCGCGATCGTGTTGGTCACCGGCTGGTGGCGGCTCCTCGCCGCCCAGACGGTGCTCTTCGCGATGTGCGCGTTCATCTCGTTGAAGCTGAACCCGTGGGGTCACGTCTACCGCTACGCGATCCAGCCCCGCCTGACCCCGACCACCGAACGCGAGGAAGCCGCCCCGCTGCGGTTCGCCCAGGGCGTCGGCTTCGTCTTCGCACTCATCGGCACCCTCGGTTACGCCACGGGCCTCACGACGCTCGGCATGGTGGCGACCGGTCTCGCACTGGTGGCGGCGCTGCTCAACGCGGCGCTCGGCCTGTGCCTCGGGTGCGAGATGTACCTCGTACTGCGCAGGTTCGTACCTGCCCTCGCTCGACCGCAATAACGACACGCACTACTACAGGAGCAACTTCCCATGAGCCGTGAGAACGTGCTGGTCTCGGCCGCCTGGTCCGAAGAGAACCTCCAGGCGCCCGGCGTCGTGTTCGCGGAGGTCGACGAGGACACCACCGCGTACGACGGCGGACACATCCCCGGAGCGGTGAAGATCGACTGGAAGAACGACCTCCAGGACCCGGTCCGCCGCGACTTCGTCGACCGCGAGGGCTTCGAGAAGCTGCTCTCCGCCAAGGGGATCTCCAACGACGACACCGTCATCCTCTACGGCGGCAACAACAACTGGTTCGCGGCCTACGCGTACTGGTACTTCAAGCTCTACGGCCACACCAACGTCAAGCTCCTCGACGGCGGCCGCAAGAAGTGGGAGCTCGACGGCCGTCCCCTGGACAAGGAGGAGGTCGTCCGTCCCGCCACCTCCTACAAGGCCCAGGAGCAGGACCTCTCGATCCGCGCCTTCCGCGACGAGGTAGTCGAGGCCATCGGCAACAAGAACCTCGTCGACGTGCGCTCCCCCGACGAGTTCTCGGGCAAGCTGCTCGCCCCGGCCCACCTCCCGCAGGAGCAGGCACAGCGCGGCGGCCACATCCCCTCGGCCGTGAACGTCCCGTGGTCCAAGGCGGCCAACGAGGACGGCACCTTCAAGTCCGACGACGAGCTCCGCGCGCTCTACGCCGAGGCGGGCTTCGACGGCAGCCGCAAGACCATCGCGTACTGCCGGATCGGCGAGCGCTCCTCGCACACCTGGTTCGCCCTGCGCGAGCTGCTCGGCCACGAAGACGTCAAGAACTACGACGGTTCTTGGACGGAGTACGGCTCGCTCATCGGCGTGCCGATCGAACTCGGTTCCGGCAAGGAGGCCTGATCATCATGTCCAACGGCTGCGGCGCCCCCGCTCAGGGCGGCACGATCGACGCGGGCACCACCGAAACCGTGCTCGAGGGCAAGGTCGTCTCGGACGGCACCCCGGTGGGCGGCGCCTTCGTCCGCCTGCTCGACTCGACCGGCGAGTTCACCGCGGAGGTGGTCACCTCCCCGGAGGGCGACTTCCGCTTCTTCGCGGCACCGGGCAGCTGGACGGTCCGCGCCCTGCACCGCACCGGCAACGGCCAGGCCGACGTGTCGGCTTCGGGCCCCGGCGTGCACGCGGTGGAGATCGCGGTCGCCTAGACGGCAGATCGCAAGACCTGGTTGGTATGACGAAGGCCCCGGCGGTGCGACACCGCCGGGGCCTTCCACGTCCCGGACGTCTGGGAAGGCGCCCGCCCCCGCGATGCCGCAGGCGAGCCGTCCCGACGGCGAAGCCGAGCCTTTGCTTTTCGCTTTGAGCCGAGACTGACGGGTGGTGTGTCCCATCACGAGTCGCGCCACAGCTCTTGCTGCACGTGAGGAGGGGTTGTCAAACGGACACGCTCTTCGTCCGTTTGACACCCCTCCTCACGTGTGGCCCGCTCTTGGTGCGGCTCGTGATGGGACACACCACCGACGCCACCAGCTACGGAACCGGCAGCCGCCCAACGCAACAGGCGTGCCATCTGCCCACTGACGGTGTGGCCCCCTGATCAGATTGCCGGGGTCTGGGGCAGAGCCCCAGGGGAAACACGCAACGCAAGCCCGCCGCCCGCCTGGCGACCACCCACCCGCGACGCGACCGCCCGCCCGCGATACGACCGCCCACCCGGCGACCACCCGCCCATGATGCGACCACCCGCAAGGCGACCCCCACCCGCGATGCGATCACCACCCGGCGATCACCCTCCCGCAAGGCGACCACCGGCCCGCAGGGGTGACCGCTCGCCCGGCCGCACCGCGGCACACCCGGTGTCCTCCACCACCACAACCCTGCACGTCACCACCAGCGAGATATCCTCTCCACCGTGGAACACATCTTCACCGGACTCCTGGTGCTAGTGACGATCGCCGTAATGTGGTTCGCCGGCTACGTCGTCTACCGCCTCTACTCCGACCAGCGATGACCAGCGGCGACGAGGCCATCCGCCTGGCCGAGGAACGAGCAGCCGCCACGAGGGCGCGCAACCTCCCCCAGTTCGACGACATGCCCGTCCCGGGCGACACGGCGAACCTGCGCGAGGGCGCGAACCTGAACGACGCCCTCCTGGGCGTCCTCCCGCTGGTGGGCGTGTGGCGGGGCGAGGGCGAGATCGTCTACCCGACGATCGACGGCCCGTTCCGCTTCGGCCAGCAGATCACGTTCGCCCACGACGGCCGGCCGTTCCTCGTCTACGAGGCGAGGTCGTGGCTGTTGAACGAGGCGGGCGAGGTCATCCGCCCGGCCGCGAGAGAACAGGGCTTCTGGCGCCCGCAGGAAGACGACACGATCGAGTTCCTGCTGACGCACAACACGGGCATCGTCGAGCTGTACTACGGCAAGGTGCGCACGCAGACCTCCTGGGAGTTCGAGACGGACGCGGTCATCCGCTCCGCCACGGCCAAGGACGTCAAGGCGTCGCAGCGCCTGTACGGCGTGGTGAACGGCGACCTCGCGTACGTCGAGGAGCGCGCGATGATGGGCCAGGAGATGCAGCCGCACGCGTCGGCGCACCTGAAGCGCGTCGTCGGCTAGTTCGAGTCGTCGGATCGTTCAACGATCCGACGCCCGGCCCGGCGGCGAGCAGCCCCGCGCCGCCCTTGAAGCGGGTGTCCGCCAAGTCCCCTTCCTCGGATCGTTCAACGATCCGACGACAGGCCCGGCGTCGAGCAGCCCCTCGCATCGGTTCGCGGGGTTGCGGGACTGCCGGGTTGCGGGGCTGCCGGGCTGTAGGGCTGCCGGGCTGTAGGGCTGTAGGGCTGCCGGGCTGCCGGGCTGTAGGGCTGCCGGGCTGTAGGGCTGCCGGGTTGCGAGGCTGCGGACTCCCAGGTTGCTGGGCTGGCGGATTGCGGGGCTGGCGGATTGCGGGGCTGGCGGGTTGCGGGGCTGCCGGGCTCCAGGACCGCGGGACTGCGGGACTCCCAGGTTGCAGGACTGCCAGACTCCCGGGTCGCCGAACTCCCGGTCTGCCGAACTCCCGGTCCGCCGAACTCCCGGTCCGCCGAACTCCCGGTCTGCCGAACTCCCGGTCTGCCGGGCTGCGGGACTGCCGGGCTTCGGACCTCCGGGGCCTCCGGCACTGCGGGACTGCGGCCTTCCCGGATCGCGGGCCGCCGCATCGCGGGACCGCCGAGCCGCCGACCCGCCGCATCGCCTGATTGTTGAACGATTCGCGTGTCGGATTGTTCAACAATCCCACGATTCCCCGTAACATGGGTGCATGCTTCTGCGGCGCTGCGGAACCGACGCGCTCCTGGTCGAGGTCGACTCACTGAGCGAGGTCGCGGCCGTCCGCGCCGCCCTCGAACAGCTCGACGGCATCGAGGAGCTGGTCCCGGCCGCGCGAACGGTGCTGGTCAAGGGTGCTCTCAACCAGGTCAGGGACGCGCTGAAAGCCGTCGACCTCACCAAGGCCCCCACGACGCACTCGCGCGAGGTCACCATCCCGGTCGTCTACGACGGCCCGGACTTGGCCCTCGTCGCCGAGACAGCCGGCATCACCCCGGATGAAGTCGTGCGGCTCCACACCACCGCCACCTACGAGGTCGCGTTCTGCGGCTTCGCGCCGGGCTTCGGCTACCTCACGGGCCTCCCGGAGGCACTCCAGCAGCCGAGGCTCGACTCCCCGCGCACCAAGGTCCCGCAGGGCTCGGTCGGCATCGCGGGCGAGTTCACCGCCGCCTACCCGAGACCGACACCGGGCGGCTGGCGGCTGATCGGCCGCACCGAGATCACGCTGTTCGACGCCAGGGCCGAGACCCCCGCGCTGCTGCAGCCGGGCGACCAGGTCAGGTTCGTGGTCGCATGAAGCGCAGCGTCACGATCATCAGGACCGGACCGCAGGCGCTCATCGAGGACCTCGGCAGGCCCGGCAACGCACATCTGGGCGTGCCTCCCTCCGGTGCACTGGACCAGCACTCGCTCAAGCTCGCCAACCGGCTCGTCGGCAACCCCGAAGGTGCGGCCGGACTGGAACTCCTGCTGGGCGGCCTCGCGCTCCAAGCCCATGCGAGCTGCACGGTCGCCGTCACCGGGCCCACCACCGAGGTCCGCGTCGGCGGCAGGCTCGCCGACTCGCACCAGCCGATCCACCTGAGGCAGGACGAGGTCCTGGAGATCGGCACGCCGCTGACCGGTCTGCGCAACTACCTCGCGCTGTCGGGTGGCATCGAGGTCGACGAGGAACTCGGCAGCCGCTCGACCGACCTGCTCTCCGGAATCGGTCCAGAACCGTTGCGGGACAACGACGTCCTGCATCTTGGGACGCCGAACCTGCCCGAAGGGGCCGATGTGGTGACGCCGCACCACGCGCTGCAAACGTTGGTCATCCCCATTCTGCTCGGGCCGCGGGACGACTGGTTCGACGACGCGGAAACCCAGCTGCGGCAAGGGTCCTGGACGGTCTCGGATCGCAGCAACCGCGTCGGTGCGCGGCTCAGCGGGACCAGGCTGAATCGTCGTGACGGGGAGATTCCCAGCGAGGGGATGATCACCGGCGCGGTCCAGGTGCCGCCGGACGGGCAGCCCGTGATCTTCCTGAACGATCATCCGACGACGGGTGGCTACCCCGTCATCGGTGTGGTGGACAACGATCACCTGCGTTTTCTGGGGCAGGCGCGGCCGGGCACGGAGGTCAGGTTCCGCCCGGTCGGCTGAGCGCGCACGCCGTTGACGTGGGTGGTCCAGACCAAATACCGTAACTGGCAGCCGCCGCGGAATCTCTACCAAACTGGAGTTCCGCATGCGCCGGATCCCTGCCCTCCTAGCAGTTCTGCTCGCGGTCTTAGCCCTGGCGGTCCCTGCACAGGCCGCCACGGGCATCACCGCGACGTTCTCCCGCACCGGCACGAGTGCCAAGTTCGTCGTCGCCAACGCGAGCACGACCGCGCTCAACGGGTGGTCCATCAAGTTCGACCTGCCGGCCGGTGTCACGGCCAGCGCCCCGCAGAACGCGACGATCACCCAGAACGGCACGAGAGTGACGCTCACCCCGGCCTTCTACATCAACAACCTCCCGCCGGGACGCAACACCGAGCCCTACAGCCCCACGTTCACGCTGAGCGCCGCGGCCGACCCGGTCACCTGCACGATCAACAACATGGCGTGCGACGGCACCGGCACCCCGCCGCCGGCGCCGACCGGGCTGACCGCCGAGTACTCGGTGGCCGGTGGCGCCGCGAAGTTCGTCGTCCGCAACCACTCCGCCGCGGCCATCTCCGACTGGTCGATCTCCTTCACGCTGCCCAGCGGCGTGACTGTCAGCAACGGCCAGAACGGCACGGTCTCCCAGAACGGCAACCAGGTCACCGTCACCCCCGCGCACTACAACAAGACGGTGGCGGCCGGGGGCACCACCGAGCCGTACAGCCCGGCGTTCTCGATCAGCCAGAACGTCGAACCGGTGACGTGCCGGATCAACAACGCCAACTGCGACGGCAGCGCGGACACCCCGCCCGGTGCCCCGGCGGGTCTCGCGTCACCGACGAAGACCACGCGCACGGTGAGCCTGCAGTGGAACGCCTCCACGCCCGGCTCGCTGCCGATCGCCGGCTACGACGTCTACAACGGCTCCGTCCTCGCCGGCACCTCCACCACGACCTCGACGATCATCACCGGGCTGAGCCCCAACACCGCGTACTCCTTCACGGTGCGGGCCAAGGACACCAAGGGAACCCAGTCGGCGCCTAGCGCCGCGCTGAGCGTCACCACCAACAACCCCGCCAACGACACCACGCCCCCGACCGCGCCGGGCAACCTGCGGTCGACGGCGAAGGACGCGGGCAGCATCACGCTGGCGTGGAACGCCTCCACGGACAACAGCGGGATCGCGAACTACGACGTCTACGTGGGCACGACCGTGAAGACGACGGTCTCCGGCACCACAGCGGTCGTCTCCGGCCTCTCGCCGTCCACGAACTACACCTTCACCGTCAAAGCACGAGACCTCTACGACAACGTGTCCGCCGCGAGCAACGCGCTGAACGAGCGCACTGGTGACATCGTCGGCGGGTACGCCCGTGTCGGGTACTTCGTGCAGTGGGGCATCTACGGACGCCAATACTTCGTGAAGGACATGGACGCGGCGAAGATGACTCACGTCAACTACGCGTTCGGCAACATCGACCCGGTCAACCTGACGTGTCTGCACGGCGTCACGAAGGGCACGAGCCCGAACCCGCAGGACCCGAACCAGGGCGACGGCGCGGGTGACGCGGAAGCCGACTACAGCAGGCCGATGAGCGCGGCGCAGTCCGTGGACGGCGTGGCGGACAGCGGCTGGGAACCGTTGCGCGGCAACTACAACCAGCTCAAGAAGCTCAAGGCGAAGCACCCCCACCTCAAGGTGCTGATCTCGCTCGGCGGCTGGACCTACTCCAAGTACTTCTCGGACGTCGCGGCGACGGACGCGGCGCGCAAGAAGTTCGTGGCGTCCTGCCTCGACGTCTACATCAAGGGCAACCTGCCCGTGTACAACGGCGCCGGCGGTCCCGGCAGCGCGGCGGGCATCTTCGACGGCATCGACCTCGACTGGGAGTGGCCGGGCGCCGAAGGCCACGCGGGCAACCACTTCGGCCCGCAGGACAAGGTCAACAACACGCTGCTGATCGAGGAGTTCCGCCGGCAGATGGACGCGCTGAGCACCACGACCGGCAAGCGCTACCAGCTCACGGCGTTCACGCCGGCCGACCCCGCCAAGATCGAGGCGGGCTGGGAGCTGGGGCGGGTCGCGCAGTCGATGGACATCTTCAACGTCCAGGGCTACGACTTCCACGGCTCCGGCAGCGACAACTCGTGGGAGCCCAACCGGACCGGCCACCAGGGCAACCTCTACCCCGACCCGGACGACCCGTACACGACCAAGTTCAGCGTCGAGAGCACCGTTCAGGCCTACCTCGACGCGGGAGTGCCGTCACGCAAGATCACGCTCGGCCTCGCGTTCTACGGCCGCGGCTGGCAGAACGTGGTCAACGGCGGCAAGAACGGCGAGTGGCAGACCGCGGGAGGTGCGGCTCCCGGCCAGTTCCCGGAGGAGTCGGGCACGCGCGGGTACGCCAACCTCGTCGCGTCCGTGCCGAACTGCACGGTCTTCCACGACGAGGTGGCCGTGGCGACGTCCTGCTACACCGGCAACCAGTGGTGGACCTTCGACGACGTCTGGTCGATCCAGAAGAAGACCGCGTGGCTCAAGTCGAAGAACCTGCTGGGCGCGATGTTCTGGGAGATGTCGGGCGACCGCGGCCCGGTGGTGGCCGCGGGCGACGCCGGCCGCACGGAACGCCGTACTCGGACGCGGACAGGCCCGGCAGCGCGGTCAGCA
>NZ_JAPJDL010000003.1:134795-616476 GCF_026242055.1 Lentzea sp. NEAU-D7
GGCGGCTTTGGTGGGTGTGCGGGGGCCCCCGGCGCCTGTTGGTGGCCCGCGGTCGACGCCGGACTCAGGTAACTCAGTACTCGGACTCGTACAGGCCCTGCAGCTCGGTCAGCAGGGCCGACGAGTCGGGCAGCGGCTTGCCGTCCAGCACGGTCACCCGCGTGATCTTGCGGACGCTGGACGCGAGGAACACGCCCTCGGCGTCGTAGAGCTCGCCGGCCTGGATCGGCTCCACGAGCACGGTCCAGCCGGCGCGCTCGGCGGCGCGGAACAGCGCGTACTGCGTGGTGCCGGGCAGGATGCCGAGCTTCGACGGCGGCGTGACCAGGGTCTTGCCGCGCACCATGATCAGCGTCGAGGTCGGGCCCTCGAGCACCGAGCCGTCGGACGTCGTGAAGACGACCTCGGCGGCGCCGCGGCGCTCGGCCTCGCGCAGCGCGGCCATGTTGATCGCGTAGGACAGCGACTTCGCGCCCAGCAGCAGCCACGGCGCGCGGTCGGCGAGGTCCGCGTCGATGCCGCGGTCCAACGTCACCGCCGACAGGCCCTCGACGCGCTGCTTGAGCACCTTCGCGCCGATCTCCATGCCGAGCGCGAACCCCGTGGGCGTGCCGTCGCCGCCCTCGACGCCGCGGGTGCAGACGAGCTTGAGGGCGAACTCGGTGCCGCCTGTCCAGTTGCCGATGACGAGCTCGACCGCGCGCTCGAACTCCGCACGCGGAGGAGGCAGCATGTCGAGCATGGCCGCGGACCGGTCGAGCCGGTCGAGGTGGGGCGTGAGTTCGCGGGGCTTCCCGTCGACCACGAGGATCGTTTCGAACACGCCATCACCGCGCATGAGCCCGAGGTCGTCGACGCGGATCTGCGGCGAGTCGGGGTCAGCGAGGGTTCCGTCGAGCAGTGCCAGCACGCGCATGCGCCGAGACTACTAGCGGCAACTAACATGGCTGACGTGGAGACCGCAAGAGGCCTGCGCAAAACGCTGCACGACCGCGGTATGAGGATGACGCCGCAGCGTCAGCTCGTGCTGGACGCGGTCAGGTCGCTGGAACACGCGACACCCGAGCAGATCTGTCAGCGCGTCCAGGAGACGGCGCCGACGGTCAACATCACCACCATCTACCGCACGCTCGACCTCCTCGACCGGCTCGGACTGGTTCGGCACACGCACCTTGGCCACGGTGCGCCGAGCTACTCGGTCGAGGACCACCAGCACGTGCACCTCGTGTGCCACGTGTGCGGTTCGATCCAGGAAATCCCGTGTGAGCTTCTCGACCCGTTGGTCGGAACATTGCGGGAGCGCGACGGGTTCGAACTTGATGCAAGCCATCTCGCGCTGTCCGGCACTTGCCGCGACTGCTTGAAGCAGGAGCAGGAGATCGAGTGACCCTCCCCGGAGCCGTCCCGCCGCCCGACGATTCCACGGATCCCGGTGTCGCCTGGCACTACGGCGACCCGTTCGCCGAACAGCGCTCCGCCGCCCGTTCGGTGGTCGTGGTCGACCGCTCGAACCGCGGTGTCATCGCGATCCCGGGCGAGGACAGGCTCAAGTGGCTGCACCAGCTCACGAGCCAGCACTTCGAGCAGCTCGGCGAGGGCGCGGCGACCGAGGCGCTGATCCTCGACGCCCAGGGCCGCCTGGAGCACCACATGGTCGTCGCGAACGTCGGCGGCACGGTGTTCCTCGACGTCGAGAAGGTCGACGACCTGCTGGCGTACCTGAAGAAGATGGTCTTCTGGTCCAAGGTGGAGCCGCGGGACGCCACCGCGGAGTTCGCCCTGCTGACGATCACCGGCCCGGAGACCCCGGCGCTGCTGGAGAAGCTCGGCATCCCGATGCCGTCGAACGTCGACGCGCTCGGTGAGGGTTTCGTGCGCAGGGCCTCGTGGCCGGGCCGGGACGCGGTCGACCTGCTGGTCCCGCGCGCCGAGCTCGCCGGCTGGTGGCAGCGGATCACCGACGCGGGCGCCCGTCCGGCGGGCAGCTACGCGTTCGAGGCGCTGCGGGTCGAGTCGCTGCGCGCCCGGCAGGGCATCGACACCGACGAACGCACGATCCCGCACGAGGTCGGCCTGATCGACCCGGCCGTGCACCTGAACAAGGGGTGCTACCGGGGCCAGGAGACCGTCGCGAAGGTCCACAACGTGGGACGCCCGCCCAGGCGGATGCTCCTACTCCACCTGGATGGTTCTGCCGACGCCCAGCCGGAGACCGGTGACCCGGTGACCCTGGACGGGCGCGTGGTCGGCCGCGTCGGCACCGTGGCCCTGCACCACGAACTCGGCGCGATCGCGTTGGCTCTGGTCAAGCGGTCTGTACCGGTCGAGGCGGAACTCATCGCGGGCGCTCCCGAACGCGAGGTTCCCGCACGGATCGACCCCGACTCGGTGCCGCCGGACACCCCGGGTCTCGGCCGGGAAGCCGTGCGCAACCTGAGGGGATGAGCCCGGCGGACCGCTACAGTCCCGGTACATGTCACTGGGCACGCTGATCACTGTCGCTCCCACCGGAGCGGAGCACTCGAAAGCCGACGTCCCGCAGCTTCCGGTGACCCTGGAAGAGCTGGTCGCGACGGCGCAGAGCTGCGAGCAGGTCGGCGCGGCGATGATCCACGTCCACATCCGTGGCGAGGACGCGAAGCCGTCGCTGGACCTGGGTCTGCTGAAGGCCACCGTCGAGGCGTTGCGGTCCGAGACCGGCCTCGTCGTGCAGCTCTCGACGGGCGGGTCGGTGCACGACCCCGAGTCGGACCGGCTGCGCGTGCTCGAGGCGATGCCGGACTCGGCGTCCTGCACGATGGGCACCGTCAACTTCGGTGACGACGTGTTCATGAACCGCTGGGAGTTCATCGTCTCCCTGCACAAGGGCATGCAGGAGCGCTCGATCGTCCCGGAGTACGAGATCTTCGACATCGGGCAGCTCGCGTCGCTGAAGCGCCTGCTCGACCAGCACGGCCTTCCCGCGGGCGGGCACGTGCACGTCGACTTCGTGATGGGCGTGCCCGGCGGGATGCCCGGCGACGCGGCGACGCTCGTCGCGGCGGTCAACGCTCTGCCGGACGGAGCAACGTTCTCCGCCACCGGTATCGGCCGGACGACCCTCCCCGTGATGTTCACCGCTTTGGGTGCGGGTGGCCACCTCCGAGTGGGTATGGAAGACACCATCAGCTACTCGCGGGGGGTGCCGGTGCGGGACAACGCACAGCTCGTGGCACGTGCCGCAGGTCTCTCCAAGATCGCCCAGCGGCCCGCTCTGACCCCGGACGAGGCGCGAAAGCTGCTGGGCGTGCACATTTGAGACAAGTTTGGTGCATGGGATGTGTTGGCGGGTGAGGAGGATCTACCGCAGGATGGACACGTGATCGAGGTGCGTCCTGGCGGGCGCCGCCGAATCGACAGGGTGCTCGCCCCCGACTACACGGAGGGCGTCGAGCAGCGCCCGCTCGTCGAGGTGCGCGAACTCCGCGACGAGGCTGCGCAGGAAGAGACAGATCTGTCCTACCTGCGGCGGTTGTTGCACGCGCGGATCGACATCGTGCGCGCGGAGCAGGAGCGCCGCAGCTCGGGTGGCTCGGCCGTGGTCGAGCAGCTGGCCACAATCCTCTCCACGAACGCCGTGGGTCCCGCGACCGGTCTCGGCCGGTACCAGACCCATGAGCCGTCACGCGCTGATGCGCATCAACGGCACGTCGAGGCGCTCATCTCCGACGTGGACCTCTCCGACGTGAGCTCGCTGACCGACGATCGCCTCGGCGACGTGCTGGAGACGCTCATCTCGGAAGAGGCGTCCGTGTCAGTGCGGCGGCGTGAGGTGCAGGTGGTCGTGGACAAGCTCAACGCCGAGATCGCTTCGCGCTACCAGCGCGGAAGTGCCTCGGTGGACGAGCTGCTGGCTGCGGAGCGCGGACACCACCGTCCCAAGAGGTAAGACGAGCTTTCCACTTCCTGAGCAGCGGACCTAGCGTGCCCCCATGGGGTATCGCTGGGTCGTGCTGTCCGTCGGAGCCTTGGCGCAGGGCACGAACGCAGCCGTCTTCCTCGGCCTGCCCGCGATCAGCCCGCAGCTCCAGCAGCACTTCTCCCTCACATTGCCCCAGGTCGGGCTACTTCTCGGTGCGGTCAACCTCGGCACGATGATCGCCCTCGTGCCGTGGGGAGTCGTCGCGGACCGACGCGGCGAACGGCTCGTGATGACCATCGGCGGCGTGGGTGCCGCAGCCTGCCTCCTCGCCGTGGCGCTGGGCAACGCCTGGATCGCCGGTCTCGCGTTGCTCGGCGCCGGACTGTTCGGGGCCAGCATCAACGCGGCCAGCGGCCGTGCGGTGATGTCGTGGTTCAGCCGGGAGTCGCGCGGCCTCGCCATGGGCGTCCGGCAGACGGCGACGCCGCTCGGTGCGGCCCTCACCGCGGCCGTCCTGCCCGGCATCGCGATCTCGGCCGGGATTCCCGCGGCGTTCGTCGTGCTCGCCGGCGTGACGGCGTTCGTGGCGCTGGCGGTGGCCCTGCTGGTCCGGGAACCGCCCGGCGCGCTCCGGGCGAGCACGGACCACGGGCTGGTGCTCAAGGACCCCCGGTTGCTGCGGCTGTCGCTCGCCAGCGGGCTGCTGGTGGTGCCCCAGTTCACCGCCACGGCCCTGCTGGTGCCCCTCCTGCACGGACACCGCGGCATGAGCGTCACGGCGGCAGCGGCCGTCTTCGCCGTGGCGCAGCTGCTCGGCGGGGCCGGGCGGCTGGCGGTCGGCGTGTGGTCGGACCGCGCGGGCAGCCGGATCGGGCCGTTGAAGATCGTCTCCGTGCTCACCGCGAGTGGGTTCGTACTGGTAGCGGTGCTGGACCAGGCGCCGCTGCCGTTGCTGATCGCGGTGCTCGTGCCCACCTCGCTGTGCGCGCTGTGCTGGAACGGGCTGGCGGTCACCGAGGCCGGTGAGCTCGCGCCGGAGGGCCGCAGCGCCACCGCGATCGCCATGCAGAACTCGGCGAACTACCTGAGCGCGGCGCTGACCCCGTTCGTCGCGAGCTTCGTCGCGGTGCACGTGGCGTGGCCCGCGGCGATGGTGCTGGCGGCGGTGGCCGCCGTGTCCGCGCGGGTCCTGCTTCAGCCGTGGCGTTCCCTGCGGGCCAGCTCGCCCCAGAACTCGCGCAGCGTCTCGTAGCGCAGCGCGACCTCCTCGGCGTCGTCCGCTTCGAGGGCGTCGACGATGGCGTTCACGTCGGCCGCCGAGGTGTCCTCCAGGAGGTCTTTGTCCCCGAGCAGCTGCACCAGGCCGCCGTAGTCGAGCTCGACGGCCGAGTGCGGGTGGAAGTGTTCGAGCCAGCGGCCCGTGTCGGCGAGGACCTTGGCCGGCCCGTCGTCGCCCAGCGAGCGCTTCACGACCTTGAGCGCTCGCGCGATCCGCCGCCTGGCGTCGGCCATGGCCACGCGCCACGACACCTGGCGCTCCGGGTCGTCCTGGGCGCTGGCGAGCACCACGCGGCGCTGGGCGGGGTCGACGAGGGCGAACCACGGCAGCGGGATCGTCCAGGTCGTGGAGATCACGTGGACCGCGCCCGCGGAGAGTTCGGCCATCACGGCGGACGCGCGCGCCCGGACCGTCTCCGAGGAGAGGGCGAGGGCCTCGTCCTGCAGGATCCGCGGCGCGGAGGCCAGGAAGCCCACCAGAGCGGCGGCGGATCGGGCCCTGAGATCGAGCGGGCAGACGAGGGGGCCCGGACCGACACGGGCGGCTTCGGAGGTCGGAACCTCGGCCGGACTGATCGTCATCACGTCGAACGACTCGCCCGGGAGGAGCTTTTGTCCCAACTGTGATCGCAACCACAGCTCTCGTTCCCGGTCTCCTGCCTCCGACCGGGGGACAGGGCCCGCTTCCAGGGCTTTTTCGACTTTGAAAGCTAGCTTTGCGTCCAACACCGATAACGGTTCGTACACCCGTAGGTAGGCGACGAACGGTCTTGGCACGTGTGCATCCTTCCACGCGAGGGCGGCCGCGAGATTTGGCGGTACGTGTCACGCCTACCGCGTCGCGAGGAACCCCATCGGCACGGTACGGTAGTTACCAGGAATCAGTTGTCGAGACGAGTGGGGCCGCCGTTCCCCCGGCCGCCCCCGTCCCTGTGCGAGGGGGTCGAGCCATGGGGCGCGGCCGAGCTAAGGCCAAGCAGACGAAGGTCGCCAGGGAGCTCAAATACAGCTCTCATGAGACCGACTTCGCTGCGTTGCAGCGCGAGCTGTCGACTGATGAAAGGTCGCCGAACGGGAGTAGTGGTGGCGACGAGCCACACGACGACCCGTACGACGACTACGACGATTACCGTCGCTGAATTCAGCCTTCGGAGTTCAAGGGTTGGGCGTCCGGTCACCCCGGTGCCCAGCCCTTGAACTCTGAGGGCTCTTTCAGAACGCCCTGGCGTACTGCTTCGGCGCCCTGACCTCCACACCCAGCTGCTGTGCCGCGTGCAGCGGCCAGTACGGGTCGCGGAGCAGTTCGCGCGCGAGCAGGACCAGGTCGGCGGAGCCGTCCGTCAAGATCTGTTCGGCCTGAGTCGCCTCGGTGATCAGGCCGACCGCACCCGTGGGCACGTCTGCCTTGCGCCGTACGGCTTCGGCCAGCGGCACCTGGTAGCCGGGCCCGATCGGGATGTCCGCCTGCGCGGTGTTGCCACCGCTGGACACGTCGATCAGGTCCGCACCCGCGGCCTTGAGCGCCTGTGCCAGCACAACGCTGTCGTCGGCAGTCCAGCCGTTGTCGACCCAGTCGGTGCCGCTGATCCTCACGATCACGGGCACCTCCGGGCCGACCGCTGCCCGCACGGCGGCGGTGACCTCGACGGGCAGGGCGATGCGTTCCTCGATGCTGCCCTCGTTCGTGAGCGGCGAGTAGAACTCGTGCAGCAGGTAGCCGTGCGCCGCGTGCACCTCCAGGACCTCGAAGCCCGCCTCGATCGCGCGCAGCGCGCCGTCGACGAACGCCTTGACGATCTGCGTGGTGTTCGTCAGCTTCTCCGGCTGGTTGCCGCCGGGGAACGGCTCGGTCGTGGGCGCCACCGGCACCCAGTCACCGATCGCCTTGCGCCCGGCGTGCGCGAGCTGGATCGCGGGCACCGAACCGTGCTCCTTGATGAACCTCGTGATCGGCTTCCAGGCCTCGACCTGCTCGTCGTTCCAGATGCCGGTGTCCTGCGGCGAGATCCGGCCGCGCGGCTCGACCGCCGTCGCCTCCGCCATGACGAGGCCGGCGCCTCCGACGGCGCGGGAACCCAGGTGGACGAGGTGCCACTCGGTCGGCACGCCGTCCTCCTTCGTGACCGAGTACTGGCACATCGGGCTGACCGCGATGCGGTTGGGCAGGGTGACCGAGCGCAGGGTCAACGGGGAGAACAACAGGCTCACGACAAAAGCTCCCTCGAACGTTCGTTGGGCTACGAACCGTTCAAGGGTCGGGCGTCGGCGTGTTGTTCCCCGTTGTGAGACATCTCAGTCACTGAACAGCGACGCGGAGACACGTGCCGGGGTGAAGTCCGGAGGCCAGAGCGTCCCGCGGTTGACCCGAGCCCCGGTCAGGACCGCCTGGTGCAGGTTGACGGCGCGCATGTCGGTGCCGCGCAGGTCCGCGTCCGTGAGGTCGGCGGCCCGGAGGTCGGCGCCTTCGAGGCAGGCGACCCGCAGCGACGCCTGGCGCAGGGACGCTCCCCGCAGGTCGGCGCCGCGGAGGTCCGTGGCGTCGAGGACGCAGTCGTTCAGGCAGGTTCCGAACAGCCGCGCGCCGGCGAGGTTGGACCGGCGGACCACCGCGCCCGTCAGGTCCTGTTTGCCCAGGTCGGCACCGCGCAGGTCGACGTAGGACAGGTCGATCGCCGCGCCGGGCCGCCGGATGAGGATCGCCAGAGCCGTCTCGACGTCGGCCCCTCGGTTCTCGGCGGCGGGGTCCGCGCCGGTCCAGGGAGAGCGCTCGCGCAGGAAGTCCCCGATGGTCTCGTCGACGAGCCGCCTGCTGCTCGCCGAGTCCTTCGCGATCTGGTCCAGCGCGTGGAGCCCGCCGAGCCTGACCTCGGCCTCGTCGCTGCCGAGGTGCTCGACGGCGCGGCGGTACCGCTCGACGATCTGGCCGTCCCTGGCCTGTCGCCAGGCCAGCGCACCACCGGCCGCGACCAGCACCCCGCCGAACAGCAGCAACGACGTCGATCGCGGACCGTTCTGCGGCACCAGCAGCGCGACACCGAGCACGAACAGGGTGACCGCCCCGAGCCTGAACATCCGCTTCCCCACGGTGGGTCATCCTCGTGATGGCCACCGTCCGGCGGTATCCGCTGTTGGAGTTCAGCTCAGATAGCGGACCTGCCTGGCCTTGCCCTCCAGCACTTCCTCGCGCGCCGCCGCGATCTCCTGCCGGTGCGACACCTCGGGCACACCGACCTCCCACCAGGCTCCGGCCTCGGTCCACGACGAAGGGTGCGTGCGGATCACGACGACGGCAGGGCGTTTCTCGGTGACCACGGCCTCGCGGGCCTTGCGGTAAGCGCCTTCCAGGTCGGCCAGCGAGTCGGCGGGGAAGACCGCGCAGCCCATCGCCGCGGCGTGGGCGGCGAAGTCCGTGCGCGGGGGTTCGGCGTGGCCTGTCGCGCAGTCGGCGTAGAGGTTGTTGAAGCCCGCGCCGCCCTGGCCCGTCTGCAGGCGGTGGATCACCGCGTACCCGTCGTTGTCGCAGACGACGGCCACGAAGCCGTGGCCCGCGAAGGCGGCGGAGAAGAGCTCGGAGTTCAGCATCAGGTACGAGCCGTCGCCGAGCAGGGTCGTGACGACGCCCTGGGTGTGGGCGATCGCGGCGCCCCAGGCACCGGCCAGTTCGTAACCCATGCAGGAGAAGCCGTACTCGACGTCCATCGTGGACTCGCCGGTGGCCCGCCAGCCGCCGATCAGCTCGCCGGGCAGGCCGCCGGACGCCGTCATGACGTAGTCGGTGGGCCCGCTGACGTCGTTGACCACGCCCACCACCTGCGCGTACGTCGGCAGGCCACCGCCGGGGGCGCGCAGCGAGGTGATGTGGGCGTCCCACTTCGTGCGTTCCGCCAGTGCCCGCGCCGCCCAGGAGGCCGGGGCCTGCCAGGACGCCAGCAGGTCGGTCAGTTCGCGCAGGCCCTCGTCGGCGTCGGCCACGAGGGCGAACGAGCCGTGCTTCACGGCGTCGAAGCGGGCCGCGTTCAGGGAGAGCAGGTGCGCGTCCGGGGAGAAGACCGTCCAGGACGCGGTGGTGAAGTCCTGCAGGCGGGTGCCCACGGCGATGACCAGGTCCGCCTCGCCGGCCAGGACGTTCGCCGAGGTCGAGCCGGTGATGCCCAGCGGGCCCGCGTGCAGCGGGTGGTCGTGCGGGACCAGCGTCCGGCCCGCCGTCGTCTCGACGACCGGGATGGCGTGCTGCTCGGCGAAGCGGAGGGCGCGGCCCGCGGCGCCCGAGTAGCGGACGCCGCCGCCCAGGACCAGCAGCGGGCGGGAGGCGTTGCGGATCGCCGAGGCGGCCTCGGCCAGGGCGAGCAGGTCCGGGCGCTGGCGCAGCGGGCGGTGGACCACGGGGGCGAACAGGGCCTCCGGGAAGTCGTACGACTCCGCCTGGACGTCCTGGGGCAGGGCCAGCGTCACCGGGCCGCAGTCGGCCGGGTCGGTCAGGACCCTGGCCACCTGCGGCAACGTCGAGAGCAGCTGTTCGGGGCGGGTGATGCGGTCGAAGTAGCGGCTGACCGCGCGGAACGCGTCGTTCACCGTCGCGGTCGGGTCGTGGAAGTGCTCCACCTGCTGGAGAACGGGGTCCGGGGCGCGGCCGGTGAAGGTGTCGCCCGGCAGGAGCAGCAGCGGCAGGCGGTTGGCGTGGGCCACGCCGGCCGCGGTGACCATGTTCAGCGCGCCGGGACCGATGGACGACGTGGCGACGCCCACCTGGCGGCGGTGGGTGGCCTTGCCGATGCCGACGGCGGCCAGGGCCATGCCCTGCTCGTTGTGGCCCCGCCACACCGGTAGCCGGTCGCGGACCTCCTCCAGGGCGTTGCCCAGGCCGAGGACGTTGCCGTGGCCGAAGATCGCGAACACTCCGGGGAACAGCGGCGCGACGGTTCCGTCGAAGAGCTCGGTGCGCTGGGCCAGCATCCAGCGGACCAGCGCCTGCGCGGTCGTGAGCTTCACTTGGCCCGCCCCTCTGCGGTCGTGACCGGGCAGCGGGGGTCGAGTTCCTGCGTCGCCCAGCTGTCCCGGATCCAGGTGTGGGCCGGGTCGTCGCAGAACGCCATCGAGCGCTCGGAACCCGGACCGGCCAGGACGTTCAGGTAGTACATGGGATAGCCCGGCGCCGCGACGCACGGACCGTGGTAGCCGCGCGGGATCAGGAAGACGTCGCCGTCCCGCACGGTCACGTCCTCGTCGATCGTGCCGTCGTCGGTGTACGTGCGGTGGAAGCCGAAACCCGTGCGGGACGGGGTGATCTGGTCCCGGTCCGCGATGCGGAAGTAGTAGATCTCCTCGTTGTTCACCTCGCACGGCTCGGACTCGTCGTGCTTGTGCGGCGGGTACGAGGACCAGTTGCCGTCCGGGGTGATCAGCTCGCAGGCGTTGAGCTTGTCCGCGTGGTCCCACACGCCCGGGACGCCGAAGTTGGTGACCTGGCGGGTCGCGTTGCCGGAGCCGCGCACCTCGACGGGAACGCCGTCGGCCGGACCGTACCTGGGCGTGAGTCGGTTCTCGCAGCGCGCCATCGGAAGTGCGATCTCGCAACCGTCCTCAGAGGACAGCTTGACCGACGCATCGCGCGGCACGTAGGCGAAGTCCGTGACGCGGGTGAACACCGACTCGCGGCCCTGCAGCTCGTACCGCTCGTCGTCGACCTCGACGGTCAGCGATCCGGAGAGGGGCAGCACGAACGCCTCGAACTCGCCGGTCTCGATCGTGCGCACCCAGCCGGCCTCGATCCGCAGCACGCGCAGACCGGTGTACGTCCAGCTCGCGTCCTCCGGCGTCAGGTGGATGACGTCGGTGGCGGTCGACAGAGTCCCGTGTGGACGGTGCAAGGTCATTCCGTGACCCCCTTCGCGGTGCGCAGGATCTCGGCGGCCGCGGCGACGGCGGCGGCGACGTCGCCGTCCGGCGGGTAGAGCAGCGCGCGGCCGACGACCAGGCCGCGCACGGTCGGGTGGCCCAGCGACCGGCCCCACGACGCGAGGTCGTCCTGCGGGTTCGCGGACGGCACGCCACCGAGCACCAGCGCCGGCAACGCGGTCGTGTCCAGCACGATCTCCGGTTCCTCCGGCGCGGGCAGCTTCAGCCACGTGTACGCGGAGGTCGAACCCAGTCCGGCGGCGACGGCCGACGCACGGGAGAGTGCCGCGGAATCCTTCTGCAGCACCAGCTTGTCGTTGTGGTCACGCTTGTACGGCAACGGCTCGACCATCGCCATCAGGCCGTGCTCGGCGAGTTCCGTGACGGCTCGCGCGCAGCCCTCCAGCGTCGGGATCGTGCCGGGGTCCGAGTCGACCAGGCGCAGCAGCATCTTGCCGCCGTCGAGCCCGAAGGTCGCGATGGACGACGCGTCGTACGCGGTGAACCTGTCGTCGATCTCCCAGTCCGCACCGGCCAGGCCGCCGCGGTTCATCGAGCCGATGACCACGCGCTCGTCCAGGCCGTCCAGCAGCAGCAGGTCCTCGATCACGTCCGGCGTGCCCAGCACACCGTCGACGTCGGGGTTCGCCAGCGCCGTCAGCAGACGGGCCAGCAGCGAGCGCCGGTCGGCCATCGCCATCGGGTCGCCGCCGACGCCGAGCGCACCGCGCGCCGGGTGGTCCGCCGCGACCAGGAACAGCGTGGACTTGCCGTTCAGCAACGAGTTGCGCCGCTTGCGCGACTGGTAGGCCCGTCTGATCGAGCCGGGGTCCTCAGCCCGCCGCCACAACAGTTCGCGCCACTGGCCGTCGGTGATCACAGCAGTTCCTCTATCTCTTCCTGGTCGGGCATCGCGTCGGCGCAGGCCAGCCGTGAAGCGACGATCGCACCGGCCGCGTTGGCGTAGCGGGCGATCTTCACCGGGTCCCAGCCGGACAGCAGGCCGTGCACCAGGGACCCGCCGAACGCGTCACCGGCGCCGAGCCCGCAGACCACCTCGACCGGGTTCGGCTCGACGGTCCACCGGCCCTCGGGCGTGGCGACGAGAACGCCCTCGGCGCCCTTCTTGACCAGCGCCAGGGAGATTCCGCGCGCCAGCAGCCGGTCGGCGGCCTCGTCGGGATCGGAGGTGCCGACCGCGATCTCGCACTCGGTCCGGTTGCCCACGGCGACCGTCACGTGGTCGAGCATCCAGCTGATCTCGGCGCGCGCCGTCTCGACGTCCGGCCAGAACATCGGCCGGTGGTCCAGGTCCAGCACGGTGTGGCCGTGGCGGGCGCGGCTGGCGAGCATCATCCGTTGCGAGGTGCGAGCGGGCTCGGCGGAGACACCCGTGCCCGTCACCCACAGCAGCGGGACGTCGCGCACGAGCGACCACGGCACGTCGTCCTCACCGATCGTGAGATCCGGTGCGATCGGCGACCGGTAGAACAGCAGCGGCGGGTCCGCGGGCGGGTTCAGCTCGCAGAAGACCACCGGGGTCTGCAGGTCGGGCGAGGTGCCGACGTACTTCGACGACACCCCGAAGCCTTCCAGCGCCTCGCGGACGTAGGTGCCGAAGCCGTCCGGTCCGACCTTCGTCAGCACGCCGGCGCGGCGGCCGAGCCGCGCGGCGGCGACCGCGACGTTGGTCGCGGTCCCGCCGAGCGACTTGGCGAAGGTGCTGACCTGGGCCAGCGGCACCCCGGACTGCTCCGGGTAGAGGTCGACGCCGACCCGGCCGACGGTCAGCACTTCCAGCGACGTCACGCCTCGACACCCCGCAGCTCGTGCTCCAGCGCTTCCAGCTCGGCGCCACCGGCCATCTGCCGGGTCAGCTCGCCGATGTCGATCTCGGACTTCTCGTAGCTGCCCAGCGCGCGGCCGCGCTTGAGCAGCAGGAACCGGTTTCCGACCGGGTAGGCGTGGTGCGGGTTGTGGGTGATCAGCACGACGCCGAGGCCGCGATCACGCGCCTGGGCCACGTACTTCAGCACCACTCCTGCCTGCTTCACGCCCAGCGCGGCCGTCGGCTCGTCCAGGATCAGCACCTTGGCGCCGAAGTGCACGGCGCGCGCGATGGCGACGCACTGCCGTTCGCCACCGGACAGCGTGCCGACCGGCTGCTCGACGTCCCGGAGGTCGATGCCCATGTCGGACAACGCCTTCTTGGTGACCTCCTTGCCCTTCCTGCGGTCCAGGAAGCCGAACTTCGTCGTTGGTTCCGAGCCCAGGAAGAAGTTGCGCCACACCGACATCAGCGGCACCACGGCGAGGTCCTGGTACACGGTCGCGATGCCGTGGTCCAGGGCCTCGCGGGGCGACGAGAACTTGATCTCCTCGCCCTCGACCTTGAACGAGCCCTGGTCGTGCTGGTGGACACCGGCCAGGATCTTGATCAGGGTCGACTTCCCGGCGCCGTTGTCGCCGAGCACGCAGGTGACCTCACCCGCGTTGACCACGGTGGACACCTCGCTCAGCGCGATGACGCTGCCGTAGGTCTTGCCGATGTTCTCGGTCTCGATGAGGGACGTCATCGCCGGACCCTTTCCGCTCGGCGGCGCAGCATGTTGTTCACCAGCACGGCGGCCAGCAGCATCACGCCGAGGAACAGCTGGAACCAGTCGCTGTTCCAGCCGGCGTAGACGATGCCCTGCCGGGCCATGCCGAAGATCAGCGCGCCGATCGCCGCGCCCACCGCGGAACCGAAGCCACCGGTGAGCAGGCAGCCGCCGATCACCGCCGCGATGATGTACTGGAACTCGAGGCCGATGCCCTGGTTCGCCTGCACGCTCGCGTACCGCAGGATGTTGATCGAGCCCACGAGCCACGCGGCGAACGCCGTCGTCATGAACAGCAGGATCTTCGACCGCACGACCGGCACACCGACCGCGCGCGAGCTCTGCGCGGCACCACCGATCGCGAAGATCCAGTTGCCGAACCTGGTGCGCATCAGCAGGGTCGACGCGACGACGGTGAACAGGACCCACCAGATGATCGACACGTAGAAGCTCGTGCCGCCGATCTGGAATGTCGAGGCGAACAGGAACCCCGCCGACTCGTACCCGGCGGCCTCGCGCATGCCGGACACCTGCACGCTGCCCGTCACCAGGCGCGTGATGCCGAGGTTGAGGCCCTGCAACGCGAGGAAGCTGCCCAGCGTCACGATGAAGCTCGGCAGGCCCGTGCGCATCACGAGCCAGCCGTTCAGCGCGCCCACCGCCAGTGCGAAGACGAGCGACACGAGCAGCGCCAGCCAGACGTTGAGTCCCAGCTGGGTGGCGAGGAGAGCCGTGACCAGCGCGGTGGACGCGGTCATGACACCGGCGGACAGGTCGAACTCGCCACCGATCATGAGCATCGCCACCGCGACCGCCATGATGCCGAGCATGGAGGCGTCGTCCAGCCAGGTGGCGGCACCACCCACGCTCAGGAACTGCTCGGTGACCACGGAGAAGAACAGGAACACCAGCAGTGCGCCGAGCATGGCGCCGATCTCCGGGCGTTTGATCAGCTGATCCATCGCCCTGGGCTTGCCCAGCCGTTCGTCGGCAGCCGGTGGAGCTGTGGCCGTCACGGTCATCTCCCCGCCTCCTCCTTACCTCTTGCCGTTCTTGGCGTACTCCGCGACCTTGTCCACGTTGGACTTGTCGACGAAGCCGGGACCGGTGAGGACGGGCTTGCCGCCACCGAGGGTGTTGGCGTTGTCCTTGAACAGCTTCAGCATCACGATCGGCAGGTAGCCCTGCTGGTACTGCTGCTGGTCGACGGCGAAGAGCACCTCGCCGGACTTGATCGAGCCGACGACGTCGGCGTTCAGGTCGAACGTCGCGACCTGGGCCTTCGAGCTCGCGCCCTTGATCGCGGAGGCGGCGTTCACGGCGACCTGCGGGTTCAGCGCCAGCACACCGTCGACGGCGGTGTCGGACTGCAGCTTGGCCTTGATGCGGGCCTCGATGTCGGTCGGGTTGGAGATGTCGACCTGCAGGTTCTCCACCGCGCCGCCGAAGCCGGTGCGGGCACCGTCGCAGCGCTGGTTGAGGCCCGAGTTGCCGGCCTCGTGGATCACGCAGAGGAGCTTGGTCTTGCCGGCGGCCTTGAGCTTCTTGCCGGCTTCCTCACCGGCGATCGACTCCTCCTGGCCGACGTGCGCCATGGCACCGAACTCCGCGCTCTTCGCGCTGCCGGAGTTGATCGTGATGACCGGGATGCCGGCCTTCACCGCGTTCTCGATGGACGTCTTGAGCGCGTCCGGGTTCGCCATCGACACCACGATGCCGCCGACCTTCTGCGACACGGCGTTGTCGATCAGCTTGGCCTGGGCGCCGGGGTCGCCGTCGGAGTTGTAGGTGACGCCGACGCCGAGCTGCTTGCCCGCGTCCTCGGCGCCCACCTTGACGACGCTCCAGAACGCGTCGCCCGCGGTGCCGTGCGTGATCACGGCTACCTTCAGGTCTCCGGAGGCCTGCGAACTGCTGTTGTTCTGCGTGTTCTGAGTGTTGGTCCCCGTGGGACCGCTACAGGCGGCCAGCAGAGCAACACCGGCGAGCGCGACGCCCGCACGGATGACCAGACGAGACTTCATCGTCTCCAGTCCCTTCAGAGGATCTTGCTGAGGTGCGCGAGGCTGCGCCCGGTGTCCTTCAGTGGCTTGTCCACTGGACTTCCGTTCTTGAGCTGGGTGTCCTGCTCGAGAACGAACCAACCGGTGTAGCCCGCCTCTTGGACGAGCTTCACCAGCGCTTCCACGTCCACGTCGCCGTCCCCGAGCGGCACGTAGATGCCCTGTTCCACGGCATCGGTGTAACTGAGCTCGCCGCTGCGCACCTTCGCCGCGATCTCGCCACGCACGTCCTTGAGGTGCACGTGACCGATCCGGTCCGGGTAGCGGCGCGCCAGCTCGACCGGGTCCGTGCCACCGATGAGGAGGTGGCCGGTGTCCAGGCAGAGCTGGAGATCGGAGTCCACGAGGAACCGTTCGACCTCCGCCTCCCGCTCGACGTGGGTGCCCACGTGCGGGTGCAGCACGGTCCTGAGGCCGTGCCGGGCGGCGATCTCGCGGATCTTCGCGCAGGTGCCGACGAGGGTGTTCCACTCGTCGTCGGTGAGCTTCGGCGTCTCGTCGTAGCCGTCGAGGCCGGTCGCGGCGGCGAGCACGAGGACCTCGGCACCACCGGCCTTCAGGATCGCGGCGACGCGGTCCGCCTCGTCCAGAGTGGACTGGACGTCGGTGTGCAGCGTGACCGCGAGGAAGCCGCCGACGAGGCTCAGTTCGTGGCCGCGCAGGAGCGTCTTCAACGCTTCGGGGTCGGCAGGCAGGTAGTCGGGCGGGCCGAGTTCGGTGGCGGTCAGGCCCAGGGAGTGCATCTCGGCGAGGACTGTGTCCGACGGGAGCACGTTGCCCCAGCCCGGCACCTCGCACACGCCCCAGGAGATCGGTGCTCCAGCGATCTTCGCCATGCCTAGTTCCCCTCGATCCGCACCGGTGCGCCACTGCGGCGCGACTGCTCACAGGCTTCGGCCAGGCGGAGGCTGATCAAACTCTCTCGCGCCGGGGACGGGTTCGCGACCTCGCCCTTGATGACCTGCGTGAACAGGTTCATCTCGTTGACGTACGCGCGGTGGAAGCGCTCCGGGAAGCCGGGGTAGGCGTCCGGTCCGGCGACGTGGCCGCCGGGCTCCAGCGAGTTCAGCGGGGTGCGCGGGTCGACGCCCGCCACCAGCGAGTCCTTGCTGCCGAGCACCTCGATGCGGTGGTCGTACCCGACCGGGTCGTGCCGTCCGCCGGCCAGCGTCGCGTGCGCGCCGCCCGCGAACTTCAGCATCACGACGGCGTTGTCCACGTCGTCGGCGTCCGCGAACGCCTGGTGCACCAGGACGGAGCCGCTCGCGTAGACCTCGACGACCGGCTCCCCGACGAGCCACGGCACGCAGTCGAGGTCGTGGATCAGCAGGTCTCGGAAGATGCCGCCGGAGGCGGGCAGGTAGGAGAAGTCCGGCGGGTTCGCGTCGTTGCCGACGGCCCTGACCAGGTAGATGTCACCGACCTCGCCCGCGCGGATGCGGCGGTTCAGCTCGTAGATGGCCGGGTCGAACCGGCGCTGGAAGCCCACGAGCACCTCGACGCCGGACTTCTCGACGTCCGCGATCAGCGCGGCCATCTCGGTGACGTCGCTCGCGATCGGCTTCTCGCACAACGTGGGGACGCCCTTCGCGATGGCCGCGCGGAGCATCTCGGGGTGCGTGTTCGTCGGGGTGGCGAGCAGCACGCCGTCGACGTTGTCCAGCAGCGTGCCGAGGTCGTCGACCGCCTTGGTCCCGGCGAGGTCCGCCGACGCCTGCGATGCCCTGCCGGGCACCGGGTCGAAGAGGAGCACCTCGTCGACTCGATCCAGTGCGGCGAGGTTGGTCGCATGCATGGTGCCGATCCTGCCGACACCCGCTACTCCGATCCGCATCGCAGGTTTCCCCTGTTCATCGCCGAGAAGTGTTAGAGCGCTCTATTGGTTGGAGCGCTCTAATGCTGTAGCTTCCGTCACACGGGTGTCAAGGGTGGGTTTCCAGCCCGTGACGTGAGGGGAGGTGGTTCCAGGTGGTCAGGCCGACGATGGAAGACGTCGCTCTGCGGGCGGGCGTGTCCCGCGCACTGGTGTCACTGGTGATGCGCGGTTCACCCAAGGTGAGCGAGATGCGACGCAGCGCTGTCCTGAAGGCCGCGGAGGAGCTGGGGTACTCCCCGCACGCCATGGCGCGGTCGCTCGCCTCGCGCACGTCGACCGTTCTCGGCGTGATGGTGTCCGACCTGCACAACGCGTTCTTCGCGGAGGTCGTGGACGGCATCGACGAGGTGGCGCGCGACCAGGGGTTCGACATCATCATCAACACCGGCGGCCGGTCTCCCGCGCGCGAGCGCCGGGCCCTGGAGTCGCTGCTGTCCTTCCGCCCCGCCGGACTGATCCTGCTGTCGCCCGTCGTGCCGGCGACCGCGATCGGCAAGGCCGCCGAACAACTCCCGGTCGTGCTCGTCGCCCGGTCGTCGCGTGTGTCCACTGTGGACACGGTGAACGACGACGGCGAGACGGGCGCACGACTGGCCGTCGACCACCTCGTTTCGCTGGGGCACAAGCGCATTGCCCACCTGGACGGTGGCGAGGGCACCCAGGCCGGGCCTCGGCGGCGCGGGTACGTCGCCGCGATGGAGGCACACGGGCTCGTGCCGCAGGTCGTGTCGTCCGAGTACACGGACGCGGCGGGTGCGCGGGCGATTCGCGGGCTTCTCGAAGATGACGCTTTGCCCACGGCGATCTTGTCCTGCAACGACTTCAACGCCGTCGGTGCGATCTCCGCTTTGGAGGACGCCGGACTGCGTGTGCCGTCCGACGTTTCCGTCGTGGGGTACGACAACACCTCGCTGGCCGCGTTGCGGCACGTCTCGTTGACCACGATCGACCAGCCCCGTGCCGAGTTCGGCCGGTTGGCCGCCGACGCGCTTCTGCAGCGCGTTCGTGAAGAGCGCACCGAACCCGTGCGCCATCTCCTCAATCCCTCTCTCGTAGTCCGCAACACGACAGCTCCCCCAGGAGGACCGCGTTGAGCACCATCCCCCACTGGATCGACGGCGCCCGCACCACGGGGGTGTCGTCTCGCAAGTCCGACGTCTTCAACCCCGCCACCGGTGAGGTCGCGGCCCAGGTCGTGCTGGCCGAGCAGGCCGACGTGGACCTCGCGGTCTCGTCCTCGCTGAAGGCGGCGCAGTCCTGGTCGGAGTCGTCGCTGTCGACGCGGTCGCGGATCCTCTTCGAGTACCGCCACCTGCTGCACACCCACCGCGACGAGCTCGCCGCGATCATCACGTCCGAGCACGGCAAGGTGCTCTCGGACGCGGCCGGTGAGGTGCAGCGCGGCCTCGAGGTCGTCGAGTTCGCGTGCGGCATCCCGCAGCTGCTGAAGGGCGAGCACTCCGAGCAGGTCTCGCGCGGCGTCGACGCGTACTCGCTGCGGCAGCCGCTCGGCGTCGTCGCGGGCATCACGCCGTTCAACTTCCCCGTGATGGTGCCGATGTGGATGTTCCCCATCGCCATCGCGACCGGCAACACCTTCGTGCTCAAGCCCTCCGAGCGCGACCCGTCGGCGTCCGTCAGGCTGGCCGAGCTGTTCGCGGAGGCCGGGCTGCCCGACGGCGTGCTGAACGTGCTGCAGGGCGACGCCTTCGCGGTCAACGCGCTGCTGGACCACCCGGACGTCTCCGCCGCGTCGTTCGTCGGCTCCACCCCGATCGCGCGGCACGTGTACTCGCGCGGCACCGCGGCCGGCAAGCGCGTGCAGGCGCTGGGCGGCGCCAAGAACCACATGGTCGTGCTGCCCGACGCCGACCTCGACGTGGCCGCCGACGCCGCCGTCTCCGCGGGCTACGGCTCCGCCGGCGAGCGCTGCATGGCCATCTCGGTCGTGGTGGCCGTGGGCGAGACGGGCGACGCGCTCGTCGAGAAGATCGCCGCACGGACCCGCGACCTGCACCCGTCCGTGCTGCCGGGCACCGATCCCGCCGCCCAGATGGGACCGCTGGTCACCGGCGTGCACCGGGATCGCGTCCGGTCCTACGTGGACGCGGGTGAGGCGGCCGGCGCGTCACTGGTCGTGGACGGCCGCGGGTACGCGCCTGAGGGGCACTCGGATGGTTTCTGGCTCGCGCCGACGTTGTTCGACCACGTCACGCGCGACATGACCATCTACACCGACGAGATCTTCGGCCCGGTGCTGACGGTCGTGCGCGCCGACACGTTCGAGGACGCCCTGGAACTGGTGAACGCCAACCCGTACGGCAACGGCACCGCGATCTACACAGGTGACGGTCTCGCGGCCCGCGAGTACCAGCGGCGCGTGCACGTCGGCATGGTCGGCATCAACGTGCCGATCCCCGTGCCGATGGCCTACTACTCGTTCGGCGGCTGGAAGGACTCGCTGTTCGGGGACACGCACGTGCACGGCGCCGAGGGCGTGAAGTTCTACACGCGGGCCAAGGCCGTCACGGCCCGGTGGCCGCAGCAGCACGGCGTGAACCTGGGCTTCCCGACGCACGGCTGATCCGTTCGGAGCAACGGCCGCCCCGTCCGCCTCAGGCGAACAGGGCGGCCGTTTCCATTTGGTACGAACCAATGACGACCCGAACAACTCGCTGATCTGGACAGATGAACTAAGCGAACGATTGTCCTGCTGAAATCGCCGTCAATTTCGCTGATCTTGGAATACCAGGACGCGGCAGATCGGTTCGACAAAGGTGCTGGACACGGAGGTAGGATCCGCGTCAACACAGTCGAACATCGCTTCCTTTCTCGCGAACGCCGCACCGTTCGTTACAGCTCAGGAAAGGAAGAACGCCTTCAGCAGGAGGACCGAACACGATGTCGCCCAGTGAGGACGACAGTCCTTTCGCGACGGCATGCCGCGCCGGCACCCGCAAGCAGTTCATCTGCGCACTGAACCAGCTGCGCCTGGCGAGAGGGCTCTCGTTCGGCCAGGTCTCGATCAACGCCGGTGAACGCGTGCTGGCCAAGAGCAGCGCGCACGCGATGTGCTCCTACCACCTTCCCAAGCAGGAAGCCCAGCTCAGGGCTTTTCTCACCGGCTGCGGAGAGCCGGCCGAGGCGCTCGACGGCTGGGTGGAGCAGTGGCGGCGCGTGACGGCCTCCCGCGCCAACAGGAGGCCGCACCCCGCCGCTCAGCTGGTCCAGAGCTCCGCCGGGGATTTCGCACCACCGGAATGACGCTCCGGCACGTGCGCGAGCCTAACTGTCCACCTCGGCTCCGGCCAGACGATTGGACGGTACTGGACGTGGTCATTACGACCAATTGCCGGCAGCGTGGTCAGAGGCCCTGAGGAAGTTGACAAAAACTGGCCAGTTGGACTTGTTCGAACTGACTTGGACGCCGTTGCACGACACCGCGAAAACCTGGACGGCGATTCAGTTGGCAATCACCCGTGTGAGTGACATGCTCGTGGCACAGCCGTTATGTCGCCGAGTCCCGCGGCAACGCCAATTGCCGACCTGGACGCATTCGCGCATCCGGCTGCTCGCTGTTCCCACATCAGCTGGTCCACCCGGCGCACGGTGACGCTTTGCGCCTCTTCCAGGAGTTCAGATGACCACCACCCCCTACAACGGGGCTCCGCACTCACGCCGACGGCCTGCCACCTCCGGCGCGAGCACCGTTCTGCTGACGGCGACCGCATTCGTCTTCACGGCGTGGATGCTCGCGCACGACCACTCGCCGATCGTGTCGGTGTCCACGACGGCCGCCGTGCTCGCCGTGACGATCACGTTGAGCCGCAGCAGGCCGTTCACCGCGAGGTTCGGACCGCTGCCGCCCGCCGGGCCGGTGGTGGTCTGGGAGGAAGACCAGCGATGACCTGCCCGGACGGGGATCCCCTCGATCGCCTGAACCGGCTCTGGTCCCAGGTGCTGCACGGGCTGTCCAGGCCGGGCAGGCGCGCGGAGGTGATCGCGGCGTACCACGAGGTGAAAGCGGTTCTCGAGAGCGAGCTCGGCATCGACCCGCGGCCGTTGCTCGCGACGTCGACCGCCGAACTGCGGGCGGCGACCGAGGCCGAGTTCGTCGAGCTGTTGCGGACGATCCAGATCCGGTCAGGCCTGACCCTGCCGGAGGTCCACCGCCGGGCGGGCGGGCTGCTGCCGCGCAGCCAGGTCTACTCGCTGCTCAAACGCGGCAAGCTGCCGACGAAACCCGAGCAGGTGCGGACGTTCGTGACGATCTGCGGGCTGCCGGAGCCGCAGGTGGCCCGCGTCATGGAGCTGTGGGCGACGTTGCGCGACCAGGTCGAGGTCGCGGTCAGCGGGCCCGAGGACGACAGACCGTTCGCCATCCTGATCGTGCGCCGCAGCGCATGAGAAAGCCCCCGCCGGGAGAGCGGGGGCTTTCTCGTGCGATCAGGCGTCCACCTTCTCGCGTTCCGGTTCCGCCGGTGCCGCGGGGGGCTTGGGCAGGAACCGCTTGATCAGCGGGAAGAACAGGATCACCACGACGACCACGTAGACGATGATCGCCATCGGGCTGTTGACCAGGCCGGTCAGCGAGCCGTCGGAGAGCTGCAGCGAGCGGCGCATCTGCTGTTCAGCGGCCGGGCCGAGGATCACGCCGATGATCGCGGGCAGCACCGGCAGGCCGTACCGGCGCATGCCGAAGCCCAGCAGGCCGATCACGAACATCAGCAACAGGTCGAAGATGTCCGCGTTGACCGCGTAGGCGCCGACCGAGGCGAAGAACAGGATGCCCGCGTAGAGGTACGGCCGCGGGATGCGCAGCAGCTTCGCCCACAGCGGTGCCAGCGGCAGGTTCAGCACCAGCAGCAGCGTCAGGCCGATGAACAGCGACGCGATCAACGCCCAGACCAGGCCGGCTTCCCGCTGGAACAGCAACGGGCCGGGCTGGATGCCGTACTGCTGGAACGCCGCGAGCATGACGGCCGCGACCGCGGTCGTCGGCAGGCCCAGCGTCAGCATCGTGACCAGGGTGCCCGCCGCGGAGGCGGAGGCCGTGGACTCCGGGCCCGCCACGCCTTCGATGGCGCCCTTGCCGAACTCGTCCTTGTGCTTGGAGAGCCGCTTCTCCGTCACGTACGACAGGAAGGTCGGGATCTCCGCGCCGCCGGCCGGGATCGCGCCGAACGGGAACCCGATCACCGGGCCGCGCAGCCACGGCTTCCAGGTGCGCTTCAGGTCCGCGCGGGACAGCCACGGGCGGCCGACCGGGATCGGCTCGAACGGCTTGCGGCGCAGGTGGGCGGCGACCCACAGGGCCTCGCCGACCGCGAACAGGGCCACCGCGACCACGACGATGTCGATGCCGTCGGCGAGGTGCAGCGAGCCGAACGTCAGGCGCTGCTGGCCGGTCATCTCGTCGAGTCCGACCAGGCCGAGCGTCAGGCCGATGAGCAGCGACGCGAAGCCGCGGATGCGGGACGCGCCGAGCACCGAGGTGACGGCGATGAACGCCAGCACCATGACCGCGAACAGGTCGGGCGCGCCGATGTCGACGGCGTGCTTGGCGACGAACGGCGCCAGCAGGACGATCAGGATCGTGCCGATGATGCCGCCGGTGAAGTGGCCGATGGCAGCGGCGGCAAGCGCTTGCGCACCCCGTCCCTTGCGGGCCATGGGATTGCCTTCGAAGGCAGCGACGACCGCGGCGCTCTCACCCGGTGTGTTCAGCAGGATCGACGTGGTCGAGCCGCCGAACATGCCGCCGTAGTAGATGCCCGCGAACATGATGAACGCGCCGGTCGGCTCCATGCCGTAGGTGACGGGCAGCAGCAGGGCCACCGCCATGGCCGGGCCGATGCCCGGCAGGACGCCGATCGCCGTGCCCAGGAGCACGCCGATCGCGGCGAGCAGCAGGTGTGTCGGCGTCAGCGCGGTCGCGAAGCCGTCGAGCAGTTGTTCCACCTAGAACACCTCCATCAACGGGCCACCGGGCAGGGGGACGCCGAGCAGGTTGTTGAACACCACGAAGGTGAAGATCGACAGACCGGCCGCGATCAACGGGTCGCGCACCAGGTTGCGGCTGCCCAGCGCGTAGGCCGCGCCCCAGAACAGGATCGCGCCGGAGATCGGGAACCCGACCACGCCGATCAGCACGGCGTTGGCGAGGAAAGCGCCGCACAGCAACAGGACCGTGCGCCAGTCGGCGGGAGCGGACAGGTCGACGTCCTCGCCGGCCTCCGCCTCGCCCTTGCCACCGCGCAGCACGTCGCGGGCCAGCAGCGCGGCGACGAGCAGCAGCAGCGAGCCGACCAGGATCGGCACGGCCTTCGGGCCGACCGGGCCGCGCTGGGCGAAGTCGGTGGGGATGCGCAGCGCGTCGGTGAGCACCAGCACGCCGAGCACGACCAGCAGGGCGCAGATGCCCAGCTCGGAGTGGTCGCGGAGCCAGCTCCTGCGCTCCGGTTTCGTCACGGTCGTCATGCCAGCCCCAAGTCCTTCAGCACCGTTGCCACCCGCTTGTTCTCGTTTTCCAGGAAGGTCCTGAACTCGTCTCCCGGCGCGAAGGCGTCCGTCCAGCCGTTGCGCTGCAGCGCTTCCTTCCACTGCGGCGTCTTCTGGAGGTTCTGGAACACCTCGACCAGCTTCGCCCTGTCGGTCGGCGAGATGCCGGGAGGAGCGACGATGCCGCGCCAGTTGGTGAACTCGACGTCCACACCGGACTGCTGCAACGTCGGCGCGTCGATGCCCTCGATGCGGTTCTTGCTCGTCACCGCGAGCACCCGCAACGTGCCGGCCTGGATCTGGTCGCGGTACTCGCCGACGCCGGAGACGCCGAACGCGACCTTGCCGCCCAGAACGCTGGCCAGCAGCTCGCCACCACCGTCGAACGGGATGTAGTTGACGGTCTTGGGCGGCAGGCCCACGGCCTTCGCGATCAGCATCGGCGCCAGGTGGTCGGGGCCGCCGGGAGCCGAACCGCCGCCGACCGTCACGGTGCCGGGGTTGGCCTTCCAGGCGTCGACGAGTTGTTGCATCGACGTGTACGGCGAGTCCTTCGCGACCACGACGATGTCCGGTTCCTCGATCAGCTTCGCGATCGGGGTGGTGTCGAGCAGCGAGTTCGGCGACTTGTTCGTGTACACCGCGCCGACGACGCCCAGGCCCATCGACATGATCAGCTTGCCGTTGCCGCGCTCACCGACCGTGCGGCCGAGTCCGACCGTGCCGCCGGCGCCGGGGAGGTTGAACACCTCGGCGTTGCGCAGCAGGTCAGCGTCTTCCATGGCCTTCGCCGCCGTGCGCGCCGTGATGTCGTAACCGCCGCCGGGCGCGTTCGGCACCAGCACCCGCAGTGCCCGCACCTGACTGCCTTCGCCGCTGTCCGCACCCGGCGTCAGCAGCGGTGGCACGAGCAGGACGGCGAGCAACGCCGCCGCCACCGCCACCCACACCTTCACCGACACTGTGATCCCCGCCTCTCGTCCGCGTGGTTGGACATGTTGCTCTGGTGTAAACCTTGATGTCGCTCTTGCGCTTCTAAGGTTTCTTTCGGTCTTTCTGGTCACGGGAGGTCACATGCGTCGCCGCCGTTCCCTGGCCAGTCAGCTCCTCGCATGGCAACTCGTAGTCGTCACGCTGCTACTGGGCGCGGTGGGCGCGCTGACCGTCGTCCAGACGGGGAGCAACTTTCGCTCCAACGAGGAACGCCGGATGCTGTCCGTCGCGGAGACGGTCGCCGCGAACTCGCTGGTCCAGGAGCAGATGGGCAACTGGCGCCTGCTGTCCGCGCCCGCCGAGACCGCGCGCAGCCTGTCCGGCGCCTCCTACGTGCTGATCCTCGACGAGAAGCGGCTCGTGATCGCGTCACCGGACCCGGCCCAGATCGGGACCACATTGGACACCCGCACCACCGCGCTGGAGGGCAGGTCCTGGACGGGAACGGTCGGCGACTCGATCGAGGCGCACGTGCCGGTGTTCGACCCGACGAGCCGCCAGGTCAACGGCATGGTGATCGCCGGCGCGGAGGACCCCGGCGTCTTCGCCGGTGCGTTGGAGCAGCCCGTCGACGTGCTGCGCTACCTCGCGATCGCGCTGATCATCGGTGTCACGGGATCGTTGCTGCTGGCCCGCCGGGTGAAGAACCAGACGCTCGGGCTGGAGCCGCACGAGATCACCGCGCTGGTCGAGAACCGCGAGGCGTTGCTGCACGGCATCCGCGAGGGCGTCGTCGGTCTCGACGGGCAGCACCGGATCACGCTGGTCAACGACCACGCGAGCGACCTGCTGGCGTTGCCGGGGGACGCGGTCGGCCGCTCGGTCGAGGAACTGGAGCTGAACGACCGCCTGCGCGACGTGCTGACCGGCCGGGCGACCGGCGTCGACCAGCTGGTGCTGCGGCAGGGCGTCGTGCTGACGCTGAACCGGATGCCCATCGAGGGCGGCGACGGCGCCGTCGTGACGTTGCGAGATCGCACGGAACTCCTTGCACTGCAACACGAACTCGACGCCTCACAGCACGCGACGGACACGCTGCGGGCGCAGGCGCACGAGTTCGCGAACCGGCTGCACACCATCGCCGGGCTGATCGCGCTCAAGGAGTACGACGAGGTCACCAACTACATTCACCAGATCAGCTCGGCGCAGGACCAGTGGCGGGCCGAGGTCGGTTCGTCGATCGGCGACCCCGCCGTGGCGGCGCTGCTGATCGCCAAGGCGTCGCTCGCGGCCGAACGCGGGACCGAGCTGCGGATGGACCCGGACAGCGTGCTGGGCAGGGTCGACGAGGCGCTGTCGGCGGACCTGGTGATGGTGCTGGGAAATCTCGTCGACAACGCGTTGGACGCGCTGAGTTCGCTGAACACGAACGGCGCGGGGAAGTGGATCGAGGTAGGTGTGACGCAGTTGGACGACGAGGTCCAGGTCGTGGTGCGCGACTCCGGTCCCGGTGTGGCGCCGGAGCTCGCGGAAGAGGTGTTCCGGCACGGGTTCACGACGAAGGCGGCATCGCACGGCGAACGCGGCATCGGGCTCGCGCTGATCAGGCGGGCCTGCCTGCGGCGCGGCGGTTCGGTGAGCGTCTCGGGTTCGGTCTTCACGGCAAGGCTGCCCTGGTGATCCGGGTGCTGGTCGTCGACGACGACTTCATGGTGGCCAAGGTGCACAGCGGTTACGTCGCGCGCACCGACGGGTTCGAGATCGCCGGGGTCGCGCACACCGGCGGAGACGCGCTGCGGCTGGTGCGGGAGCTGAAGCCCGACCTCGTGCTGCTCGACATCTACCTGCCGGACATGAGCGGACTCGAAGTGCTGAAGTCGTTGCGCGCCAACGAGGACGTGGACGTCATCGTGATCACGGCGGCGACGGACGTCGAGACCGTGCGCAGTGCGATGCGCGGCGGCGTGCTGCACTACCTGATCAAGCCGTTCGACTACGCGGCCCTGCGCGACCAGCTCGCGCACTTCGCGTCGTTGCGGGAGAAGCTGCACCGGCTGGACTCGGCCGGGCAGGCGGACGTGGACCAGGTGTTCGGTGCGCGGCCGACCTCGAAACCGTTGCTGCCCAAGGGACTGACGCCGGAGACCGCGCGGCTCGTGGAGAACGCGCTGCGCGCACGTCCGGAAGGGCTGTCGGCGTCGGAGTGCGCTTCGTCCACCGGCGTCGCGAGGGTCAGCGCGCGCCGGTACCTGGAGCACTTCGTGTCGACGGGTCGGGCCGAGGTCCGGCTGCGCTACGGCGGAACCGGCCGTCCGGAACGGATCTACGCCCTAGTCCCAGGAGCCTGAACGACCGCGGCCGCGCTTGGTGTCCGCGCGGCGCTTCTTCGAGGCGATGCGGCGTTCCTGCGAACCCTTGGTGGGCTTGGTCGGCCTGCGCACCGGCGGTGGCGGCGCGGCGGCCGAACGCAGGACCGCCGCGAGGCGTTCACGGGCGGCGGCGCGGTTCTGCAGCTGGGCGCGGTGCTCGGACGCGGCGATCGTGAGCACGCCGTCGACGAGCCTGCCCGCCAGGCGGTCGAGCATCCTGGCCTTGAGGTGGTCGGGGATCGACGGCGAGGCAGCCAGGTCGAACGAGAGCTCCACACGGCTGTCCGCCGTGTTCACCCCCTGCCCGCCCGGCCCACCTGACCTGGAAAAACGTTCGCGCAGCTCGGACGCCGGCACCACCAGCGTCCTCGTCACGGTCACGTCGTTCATGCCTCAAGGTTAGAAGGTCAGCCCCGGAAGTGTCGCGATCTTTATCAGGGCGTCCCTGCCGAGCACCGGTTCCGGCCGGGCGACCGGCGCGCTGGTGTCGGGACGGTAGGGGTCGCCGACGAACGCGCCGAACGGGTCGCTTTGGACGAGCACGGTCGTGCCGTCCGGCCGGGTCGCCGAGGCCACCCAGAGCACGACACCGTCGCTCTCCCTGCGGTCCAGGTAGGTCAGGACCTTGATGCCGTTCACCTCGTCGATCCGGCAGTCGGTGCTCTGCAGCTGGTCGCAGGACTTCTCCTGGCCCTCACCGCGGGCGAGGACGATCGTGAGTCCGCCCGAGCCCCTGGCATCGGTCAGCTTCGCCACGGCGTACCGCGTGCCGTCCTTCTCGTAGAAGGTCAGCGCCCTGACCACACCGACGTCCTCGGCCGTCACGCCTGCCGGGACGACGTTCGCGCCGTTCAGGATCCGGGTCAGTTCGGCGTTGCGGTCGAGCAACCCACCCGAGTCGGCCTGGGACATCGACGGTGCGGCGGCCTTGTGCGGCGTCGCCAGGTAGCCGACCGCGCCGAACCCTGCCAGCAGCACGAACGACAGCGCCGCCGCGATGCCGGTGCGCCGGCGGACGAGCTTGGTCCTGCCCTTGCGGATCACCTCGGAGGTGTAGATCCGCGACACCGGCTCGTTCTCCAGCAGGTCGCGCAACGCGGCGAGTCCCTTCGCGGCCTGGCTCTTCACCGTGCCCTCCGTCCTGCCGAGGATGCGGGCGGTCTCGGTGACGCTCAGGTCCTCCCAGTACCGCAGCACGACGACGGCGCGTTGCCCCGGTGGCAACGCGTCGAGCGCCCTGCGCAGGTCGAGGTCGGAGTCCGCGTCCGTGACCGCGCTCTCGGGCACGGCGTCGACGATGCGTTCGCGCTGGAAGAACCCGCGCCGGGTCTCGTCGATGGCGGTGCGCACCAGCACCTTGCGGGCGTAGGCGTCGACGGTGTCCTTGCGCACGCGCGACCACGCCACGTACATCTTGATCAGCGCGGTCTGGACGATGTCCTCCGCGCGGTGCCAGTCGCCGCACAGCAGATAAGCCGTGCGGCGCATGACGAGCGCACGGGCGTCGACGAACTCGCCGAACTCGCGGTCGCGGTCCAAGTGCCCCCTCCTCGGTCGCCGCTTAGTACGCGACGACCGTGCTGGAAGGTTGCCTCGACACTCGCGAGCCTGCGGGCTCAGTTGGCCGGCGATCGCGGTTTCCCGCCCATGATGGTCACGGTTTCTCGACCACAGGGGGCTGTTGTGATCCACCACACGAGCAACGACCTGGAAGGCGGCGTGAGGTTCGGATGAAACTCCTCGTGCTGACCCTCAGCGCCGTGGCCGTTGCGTCCGCGGGCTGCTCGTCCGGTGAAGTCGAGCCCGGCTGTCCGGCTGTCTCCGATCCGGTGGTCAGCGAGCGGATCGTCACGGTGGTGCGGGATGTCGCCGAACACCGGGCCCGCGCGATCGTCAACGCGGCGGAAGGATCAGCGCCACTCGTGTTGAGCGACGCCGCTGTCCAGGTCTCGCCTGACGCGGCGAAGACCGCCGAACGCGCCTACGACGTGCTGTCCTGGTCCAATGCGGAAGCCGGCTACGTGCGTTACGAGATCAACGGCGTCAAAGTGAACTCGGTGTCCGCCTGTGAGAACACCATGGTCGCTGAGGTCACCGGAGCGACGCATTTCTACTTGCGATCTGGAAGCAGCACGGGGTCGGCGTTCGGCCCGATGGAGTTCGAGTTCGACACCGCAGGCGGACAGTGGACGTTGAAGGGACATCGACTGGTCGGCGTGGTGAAGCAACATCCGATGATCGAGCCCGCGGACTGGAAGTACGAGGAGTTCGACAACCGGTGAGAGCGGTCTCGCCCCGCAGCGAGCGGTGACGGTGCCAGCGGGATCGCCGGCACCGTCCGCTGGGCCGACGGTCAGAAACGCGGGTGGTCGCCGACGAGCGCGGCGCCGCCCTGCTCGGACTTGGTGATCTCGCCGAGCACCCACGCCGGCACGTGGCGGGCCGTGAGCACGGCCAGCGCGCGGTCGACGTCCTCGGGCGCGACGACGGCGACCATGCCGACGCCCATGTTGAACGCCTTCTCCATCTCCTCGCGCTCCACGCGGCCGCGCTGGGCGATGAGCTGGAACACCGGCGCGGGCGTCCAGGTGCCGCGGTCGAGCGTCGCGTGCAGGCCCTCCGGCAGCACGCGGGCCAGGTTCGCGGCCAGGCCACCACCGGTGACGTGGGAGAACCCGCGGACCTCGGTCTCGGCGATCAGCGCCAGGCAGTCCTTGGCGTAGATCTTGGTCGGCTCCAGCATCTCCTCGCCGAGGGTCCGGCCGAACTCCTCGACGTGGCCCTCCAGCGGCATCCGCGCGATCTCCAGCAGCACGTGCCGGGCGAGCGAGTAGCCGTTGGAGTGCAGGCCGGACGAGCCCATCGCGATCACGACGTCACCGTCGCGGACGCGGTCGGGGCCGAGCAGCTTGGACTGCTCGACCACGCCGACGCCGGTGCCGGAGATGTCGTAGTCGTCGTCGCCCATCAGGCCGGGGTGCTCCGCGGTCTCGCCGCCGAGCAGCGCGCAGCCGGCCTGGACGCAGCCCTCGGCGATGCCCTTGACCAGCGAGGCGATCCGGTCCGGGACGACCTTGCCGACGGCGATGTAGTCCTGCACGAACAACGGCTCGGCGCCGCACACGACCAGGTCGTCCACGATCATGGCGACCAGGTCGATGCCGACGGTGTCGTGCTTGTCGAGCGCCTGCGCGATCGCGATCTTGGTGCCGACGCCGTCCGTGGAAGAGGCGAGAACCGGCTCCTTCCAGCGGTCGAGCTTGAGCTGGAAGAGACCCGCGAAACCACCGATGCCACCGAGCACCTCGGGCCGGTGCGCCTTGGCCGCCCACGGCTTGAGCTTCTCCACCGCCTCGTCACCTGCGGCGATACTGACTCCGGCGGCGGCGTAGGTGGCCTTGGCGCTGTCGGTCACGTCAACTTCTTCCACTTGGATATCGGGTCGCAGGACGTACCCGGAACTAAGGACGTCGGAGTGCGTCTTCGGCACCATAGCCGCTCGCCAGAACGGGAGCGGCCGAGCCCGACACGCCCTTGAGACCCTCGAGCAGGTGCTTGCCGATGAGCGCGTCCTGCGGCAGTTCGATCGGGTACTCGCCGTCGAAGCAGGCCGAGCACAGCCGCGACTTGGGCTGCTCCGTGGCCGCGACGAGCTGCTCCAGCGACACGTACCCGAGCGAGTCGGCGCCGACCGAACGCCGGATGCCGTCGTCGTCCAGGCCGTTCGCGATGAGCTCCGCCCGCGAGGCGAAGTCGATGCCGTAGAAGCACGGCCACTTGACGGGCGGCGACGCGATCCGCACGTGCACCTCGAGCGCACCGGCCTCGCGCAGCATGCGGACGAGCGCGCGCTGGGTGTTGCCGCGCACGATCGAGTCGTCCACGACGACCAGGCGCTTGCCGCGGATGACGTCGCGCAGCGGGTTCAGCTTCAGCCGGATGCCGAGCTGGCGGATGGTCTGCGACGGCTGGATGAACGTCCGGCCGACGTAGGCGTTCTTGACCAGGCCCGACCCGTACGGGATGCCGCTGGCCTGCGCGTAGCCGATGGCGGCCGGCGTGCCGGACTCCGGCACCGGGATCACCAGGTCGGCCTCGACCGGGTGCTCCTTGGCGAGGCGGCGGCCGATCTCGACGCGCGTCGCGTGGACGCCGCGCCCGGAGATCGTCGTGTCCGGCCGCGCCAGGTAGACGTACTCGAAGATGCAGCCCTTGGGCTCGGGGGTCGCGAAGCGGGTGGACCGCAGCCCGTCGCCGTCGATCGCGATCAGCTCACCGGGCTCGACCTCGCGCACGAAGCTCGCGCCGACGATGTCGAGCGCCGCGGTCTCGCTCGCCACGACCCAGCCGCGTTCCAGCCGGCCCAGGACCAGCGGCCGGACACCGTGCGGGTCGCGCGCGGCGTAGAGGGTGGACTCGTCGGAGAACGTGAGGCAGTACGCGCCCTTGACCGTCGGCAGCAGCTCCAGAGCGGCCTGCTCGATGCCCTTGTCGGCCGCCGCGTGGGCGAGCAGGCCGCAGAGGATGTCCGAGTCGGTGGTGGCGCCGTTGCGCTCGACGATGCCGAGGCCCTTGGCCTTCTCCAGCAGCTCGGCGGTGTTCACCAGGTTGCCGTTGTGGCCGAGGCTCAGCCCGGAACCGGCGGCGGTGGTGCGGAAGGTGGGCTGCGCGTTCTCCCAGGTCGTGGACCCGGTGGTGGAGTAGCGGCAGTGGCCGACGGCCACGTGGCCCTTGAGGCTCTGCAGGACCTGCTCGTCGAACACCTGGCTCACGAGTCCGAGGTCCTTGAAGACGACGACCTGCGACCCGTCCCCGACCGAGATGCCCGCGGCCTCCTGGCCGCGGTGCTGCAGGGCGTAGAGCCCGTAGTAGGTCATCTTGGAGACGTCTTCACCCGGAGCCCAGACGCCGAAGACGCCACACTCCTCACGGGGTTCCTGTTCGGACTGGGAATGGTCGTCGACCACCGAATTGGCTCCCTCACGATGGGGCTGGCTTCAACCCGAGTGTAAGTGGAGCAGGGGGCCAACTACCCCCTCCGGACCCCTGGTGAGGTGATGAAACTCATGCCATCCGGCACTTCGAGAGCTGCAGCGGGTTCCCGTTGAGGTAGTCGAAGCCCTCGGACTGTTCCTGCCCCTGGCAGATGATCTCGTCGCCCACGGCCACCTCGTCGCGCACCTTCGACTCGTCGGTGAAGTCGTCCGGCTCCACGAAGGCACCTTCGAACGACCTCGGCCGGGGTGCGCCGGCGGGCAGGTCGCCCACGACGTCGAGGTAGACGCGGGTGGCGCAGATGACGTCGCTGTAGCCGTCGTAGCAGGTGTTGATGCTGGTGACCTCGAAGCGGATCTCGCCTTCCCAGCGGCCGAGCCCGCAGCCGGTCAGCACCAGACAGGCCGCGAGCGCCGAGATGATCTTGCGCATCAAGCCTTTTTGCAGTTCGTGGTCTGGGAGCGGGTCGAGATGTGCTTCTCGTTGACCCGTTCCTGGACGACGTGGCACACCACCTCGTCGCCGACCGCGACGGGTTCCGCGAACTCCCTGGCGAGAACGCGGCCCGAGTACCAGTCACTGACCATGTCCACCGGCTGCTGCTGTGCCAGAACGAGCTCGTAGCCCTCGGAGTCCGCCTTGGTGACCTTGAACCTGACGTCGCCCTCGAAACGCTTGTCACCACAGGCGGTCAGCGCGAGGCAGCTCAGCAAGACGGCGGCGAGCTTGCGCATCAGTGCCCCCGTCCGACCTGCAGGACGTCCAGCACGCGCTGATCGCCGGTCATCTCCTTGAAGTTCATCCTGTTCCAGAGCCAGAAGTAGACGACCTCGGCCTCACCGGTCACCTGCGCGTCGCCCTCTTCACCGGGGGCCGCGGCACGGAGTTCGGGCACCTCGCCCGCTGTCAGGGAGATCAGCCACGACTCCGGCACGTCGGTGGGACGCACCGACGCGGTGCCGGTCACGGTGCTCGGCACGTCGCCGTCGAGGTTGGCCGCGACGATCGTGCTCAGCACCTCGTCGATGCCGTCGGCGCAGAGGTCGGCGTCCGTCGCCACGACCTGGCGGACGACCGTCTGCGCGTCGAACCGGCGCAGCACCGTCTCGTGCGCGATCCGGCGGTGCCACACCCAGGCCAGATCGGGCGCGGCCGGTGAGAACGTCCACACCGGGCGGTTTCCCGGCACGGCCGTGAGGATCTCCGCGGCCGCGGTCAGCTGCAGGTCGAGGTACTGCAGCGGCGCCAGCCCGGCAGGCGGGGGCGACGGCCGCATCGCGGTGCGGCTGCCGGTGCGCAGGTACGCGGTGGAGGTCTCCAGGAAGCGCGCGAGGTGGATCACGAGGTCCTGCACGGTCCAGCCAGGACGTGTCGGCACCTCGGCGGCCGGGTCCGCGTCCGCCACCGCCTTGCGGAACAACTCCGCCTGTTCGATGAACACAGCGGTCCACCGCTGGGCCGTCCACCCTGTCTGCACCATGAACGACATCGTGCCCGAAACGCTCCACTGACGAGAGTGGAACCGGCCATCATGTATCTGCGTCGCAGTGATCGGTGACCAACAGGGGGTGGCGATGTTCGGCGTTGAGCCAGAGCTGCTGCGCACCGCGTCCAAGGAGTTCGGCAACGGCTCCGACGCGGTGCGCGAGGCAGCGGAGATGATCTCGATGCTCCAGCTCGACGCGAGTGCGTTCGGGGAGGTCGACGCCGCCGCGGAGTTCGCGGACGCGCTGTCGAAGTTCGTCGGCACGCACTCCCAGGACCTGCAGCGCGGTTCCTCCTGGTTCACCGACGCGGCAGAGGGTCTCGTGTCGAACGCCGAGGCCTACCAGCGCATCGACGAGGACCACGCGGCAGCGCTGAAGAAGCTCTTCTCGGGACTGGGGGGCGGTCAGTGAGCTACACGGATCCCGAGAGCCTGTACGGCAGGCTCGCGTCCGGTGATGTCGGCCGGATCGCTGCGGCCGCGGACCCGATCACCGGTGCGATCAGCGCGGTCGGCCGGGCGGGCGAGTTCGTCACGAACGGTGGCAAGACCGCCGTCAGCGACTGGACCGGTGACGCCGCGACGAAGTTCACCGCGCGCGCCCAGTTGTCCGCCACCGCCGCCAAGGCCGCCGCCGAACGACTCGGCGCGGGCGTCGACATCCTCCAGGCCGCTTCGCGTGCCTACGGCCAGATGCGGGGCGCGGCGGACCAGGCGATCGGCGTGTGGCGCGGTCGGCCGCCAGGCATGGACGAGGAACAGACCCGTCAGCTCGCCAACCAGGTCAACCAGCACCTGGACAAGGTGAAGTCGGGTTACGACAACGTTCTGCGCTCCTACGCGAGTGCGCTGACCAGGATCCCGCCCGGCTTCGAGGAGTCGGCGCGCACGGACTCCGGCTGGAGCCGTGCCGCCCAGCGCGGAGGTGCGGCCGGTGCGCTGCCGCCGGTGCCGCCGCCCGGCTCCGACCCGAAGGCCGTCGCGGACTGGTGGAAGTCGCTCAGCAAGGACCAGCAGGAAGCGCTCAAGAACACGAAGTACCAGGAGCTCGGCCAGCTCCGCGGCCTTCCCGCCGACGTGCTGGACGAAGCGAACCGCAAGCGGATCCCGGAGGACGCGGCGCGGTTCAACGCGGAGAAGGACCAGCTCAAGCAGCAGCTGGCCGACCGTGCCCGCGAGCTGGGCGTCGATCCGAACTCGGCAGAGGGTCAGCGCGCTCTGCGCAACGACGCCCAGGGCTCGCAGCTGATGTCGCAGTACGACGAGGCGGCACGGCGCGCGAAGAACGCGGATGACGCGGTGGGCGCGCTGGACAAGGCCGGCCAGTTGAGCGCGGAGAGCGGCAAGAAGGCGTACGTGCTCGCGTGGAGCCCTGATGGCGCCGGCGCCAAGGAAGGCGCGATCGCCGTCGCGTTCGGCAACCCGGACACCGCGAAGAACGTCGCGGTGTGCGTGCCCGGCACCACGTCCACGCTCAGCAGCTTCGGCCTGGACCAGGCCGCGAACCTCAGCACGGAGATGGGTCCGGACGGCGCCGCGATCCAGTGGCTCGGCTACGACGCGCCGGAGTTCCTGCCCGGCCAGGTGAACGACCCGGAACAGGCCCGCGAGGGTGGCGCGATCCTCGCGAAGGACGTCGAGGGCTACCGCACCACCAACCCGAACGCCCACGTCACGGTGATCGGCCACAGCTACGGCAGCACGGTCGTCGGCTACTCGGCCATGGACAACGGCCTGAAGGCGGACGACATCGTGTTCGTCGGCTCGCCGGGTGTCGGCGCGTCCAACGTCGACCAGCTGTCGGCGGGCGCCGGGCACGTCTACGTCGGTGGCACGGAACACGACCCGGTCATCCAGGCGACGAGTGGTGACTGGTTCACCAAGGACGGGTCGTCGACCGGTCCCTACGACTCCTCGTTCGGTGGCAAGACGTTCGGCACGTCCGGTGAGTCCTGGATCGGCCACGCCCACTCGTCGTACTACGACAAGGGCACCGAGTCGCTCAGCAACATCGCGAAGATCGCCAACGGTGACGGCGGCAGCGTCACCGAGCAGCGCTGGCAGGACGCTCCGACGCCGCGTGAGGTGCCCGGTTCGGACATCCCCGGTGTCGGGCCGGTCATCGACTGGGGCGTCAACACCGGCAAGGAGGTCGTCGACATGGGCGAGGACGTCTGGCGCGGTGGCGGTCAGGTCGTGGACGACATCTCGAACGGCCGCTGGGGTGACGCGGCCGGGCACGCGGTGGACACCGTGGGCGAGGTCGCGAGCGACGCCGGCGACGTCGTGGTCGACACGATCGGCAACGCGGTGGAGCTCGGGCGCGACGCCGTCGAGGGTGTCGGCGGCGCGATCAAGACGATCGGGTCGTGGTTCTAGAACCTCACGACCGGCAGCAGGGGTGAGAGGTCGGCCCGGGTTCCGGAGGCGGTGACCCGGGCTCCGTCCAGCGCGTCGGTCCAGTCGAGCGCGCCGGTGGCCAGTTCGAGCCACGTGCGGGCGTCCGTCTCCACGACGTTCGGGGGCGTGCCGCGCGTGTGCCTCGGCCCTTCGACGCACTGCACGGCCGCGAACGGGGGAACGCGCACCTCGACGCTGCGGCCGGGCGCGATCTGTTCGAGCGTGCGCAGGCTCAGGCGGACGGCGGCGGCGAGCACAGAGCGTTCTGGCTGGTCAGCCTCACCGCGCAACCATGGGACCACCGCCTGCACGGCGGCTCGCATCTCGGCTGGGTCGACGGCTTTGGCTGGCACGCCACCCACATTAGCGAAGGGGCAGCGGCGCTCCCGGCGCTGTTGGTATACCTCTGAGCTGTGATCAGGAACTTCGCCGTCGTCGGTCCCGGGCAGGCGACCAGGGAACGGCTGACGGCGGCTCTGGCGGCGGCACCGGACATCTCGGTCTACCGGATCGGGCGCGGCGCGGACCCGCTGCCCGTGTCCGCGACCTTCGACCCGGCGGACGAGCCGGGGTGCCGCAGCGTGCTGGACTGGTTCGAGCGCGGTGCGCCGTCGGGCGCCGTGCTGCTCATGGACGACTGGGAGCTGTGCTCCGGTCTCGACCCGGCGCTGGACAGGACAGTCGAGTGGATCGCCGCCTTCGGGCCGGCGCGCGGCGTGCAGGTCGTCGTCACAGCCAGGAAGTGGTCGGAGGTGCCCGACCGGCTGCGGCGGCACCTGCACGGCGAAGCTACGGACTTCCTGGCGCTGCACGGCATCGAACCCGATCTGAGCAACAAGTACCAGCGCCACGACCTGAAGGCCGCCATCGGCTCGAACGCACGCGGCTGGCCCGTCTACCGCGACGGCGCCGTCCCCGTCAGCGCGTGCATCGGCCCGGCCGCGGAACGCGAGCAGCAGCTGCTCAGCGCGTTGCTGGGCCTCATGGTCACGCACTCGTCGCAGGACCTGAACTTCGGCCTCTTCGACATGAAGAACGTCGGCGTGTTCGACGGCCTGGACGCGGCACCGCACGTGGCGTTCACGCTCACCGGAGAAGCCGGCGACGAGATGCTCGAGCGGTTCCACGACGGCCTCGTCGGCGAGCTCGGCCGCCGGCAGCAGCTCCTCCAGTCGGGCGAACGGTTTCCGGCCCTGCTGGTCTGCGTGGACAGCGCCGAGGTGCTCGTCGAACGGATCCCCGGCTACGAGCGGGTCCTGGAGTCCCTCACCCGCGCCGGGCGCGAGCTCGGCGTCCACCTGCTCTGCTCCGGCGACGCACCGCCTGCCTTCCTGCGGCCCCCGGTCCCCGCCTGGCCGGCCGCGGAGCCGCCGTACGACCTCGAGGAGTGGGCCGAGGTCCTGCCGCCGGCACTGGCCGGATCGTGCCCGCCCGCACACGAGATCGCGCTGCCACCGCTGCACGAGTCCTCAGTGGACCTCAAGCTGGAGATGCTGCCGCCAGGTGCCATCGGCCTGCTGGACAAGCCCTTCGGGCAACGGCGCGACGTGCTGGTCCCCGCGTTCACCGAGGAGCTCCGCCACGGCGCCATCGTCGGCGGGCCGGGCACCGGCAAGAGCACGACGCTGCGCACCCTCGCCGGCGTGCTCGGTGATCCGGGCCGCTACCAGCTCCTCGACGGCCCCGGCGAGCCCCTCGACCCGCAACGCCACGTCGTCGTGACCGCCCGCAGCTGGGACCAGGTGCCGCCGTTCATCAGGAACAGCCTGGGCTTCGCCGTCGAGTTCCGCCTGGACGACCCCGCCACGTCCCTCGTCGACGCCCGCGAGGCCGCCCGCGTGCCGGACCGGCCCGGTTTCGGCCTCTCCGTGCCCGACCGCCTCCACGCGCGGATCGCGCTCCCGTGAACCACCTCGCCCTCATCGGGCCGCCCGGCCTCGTCACGCGCCGGATGGCTGCGACGCAGGGGATCTACCGCATCGGGCGGGGTGAGGCGGCCGGTGTCGCGGTGAGCTTCGAACCCGGCGACGAGCGGCGGCGGCAGAACCTGCTGGCGTGGTTCGAACGGGGTGCCGAGCCCGGCGCTACGTTGCTGGTCGACGACTGGAAGTACTGCAGCGCGGAGGATCCCGGGCTGGCCGAGTCGGTGCGGTGGATCGCCGCGGCGGCGTGGAACGTGCGGGTGGTCATCACCGCGAGGTCGCTCGAAGAGCTGCCGGAGCGGGTGCCGCTGCGCGTCGAGGTGCTGGACTTCCTGGCGCTGCACGGGCTGCGGCGGTTCACCAAGGCGCTCGCGTGGAAGGGGCGGTGGTGGAAGGTCCCCGCGGGTGTCGACTCGAACGGCGTGCCTGTCGTCGTGGAGCTGACGCACTTCGCCGACGGGAAGTGGCGCACGGGATCACATCTGAGCGTCACCTCGCCGGACGCGTTCCGCGGTGTGGTGCTGGGTCTGATGGCCACGCACTCGCCCAAGTTGTTCCAGGCGATGTTCATCGACGCGCACGACTCGGACGTGTTCGACGGGCTCGACCAGGCCCCGCACGTCGTGGCTCGTCATCGTCACGCGGCCCGGGATCCGCGGAAGATCGCGGACCTGCTCCTCGCGGAGTCGGAGCGCCGGCTCGACGTCGTCGGCAACACCTGGACGATCTTCGACCACCGGGCCTTCGACCAGGTGCTGCCGCAGCTCCTGGTGTGCGTCAGCGGATTCGCTGACATCGGAGAGGCCGCGTTCGCCGCCATCGCGGCGGACGTCGGCAAGTCCGGGATGCAACTCCTGCTCGACGGTCCGAGCGAGTTGGCGAACCGGCTGGTCGACGACTGCGCGGCGCCCGCGAACCTCGACGAGATGGCGAGGTCGCTGCCGCTGCTGATGCACGAGGACGAACCCGCACCGGACTTCTTCGCCCTGCACGAGATGCCGAACAGGCACGTGTGGAAACCACGCCCCGTCAGGTTGCAGTACCGGGTTCCGGTCGGGGTGGACGAGTACGGGCAGCCGGTCGAGATCGACCTGAAGTCCAAGCACCTGCAGGACGGAATGGGGCCGCACGGCGACGTGGTCGCGCCGGAGGGACGACGGGCGGAAGCCGTCCGCGCACTGGTCCTCGGCCAGATGCTGCGGCACTCACCGGACGAGCTCCAGGTCGTCCTCATCGACTTCCACGGCAACGGCGTGTTCGCGGGCCTGGACGGCGCGCCGCACGTGCGGCACGGCATCGTGGACCTGCTGGAGGACCACGAACAGCGTGCCCGGACGTTGGCGCACAACAACTTCCGGAACATCTGGGACTACCGCGCCGCCGGGCTCGTCCTGCCCGAGCTGCTGGTCTGCGTCGACGGTGTGCACGGGCTCCTGCGGGAACGCCCGGAGTTCAGCGAGGTCCTGCAGACCCTGGCCACGGCGGGGCGCACCTACGGCCAGCACCTGCTGCTGTCCGACACGACACCGGGCGAGCACTCGTCGTACCGCCTGGAGCTGACCGAACAGGGCTGGACGCGGCGCATCGGGAGGTCGGTGGAGAGGCTCGTGCTCCCCACCGACCTCAACGACGTGGCGTGGTCCCTGCCGGTGGCGATGGCTAGCTCATGAGCGGCGCAGCTTCCGCTGTGCGTCGTAGAGGTTGCGCGGGGTCACGTCGGTCGTGCCGTAGAGCTCCAGGCGGGAGTTCAGCTCGCCGGTGAAGTCCGGCTTGTCGACCTGGCCGAAGTCGCGGACCTCGGAGATCGCCACGGTGGCGCTGCAGGGCGCGACCTGGTCGATGCGGACGTTGCCGGCGCGCTGGTTGGTGACGGTGACGTTCCAGTGCGCGAAGCGGGCGCCGTACAACGGTCCCGCGTTCGCGCTGCCACCGTGCGCCCCGACGTTGTTGATGGTGATCTCGGTGCGGACGTTGGCGAACGGCAGGCCGCGGTGGGTGTCGAAGACGTCGTGGTCCATGCGGCCGCGGGTCCAGACGTTGCCGCACGACAGGCCCTCGACGTTCAGGCCGTGGTTGCCCGCGCCCGCCTGCGAGGGCTCCGACGGGGCCTCGATCACGAAGCCGTCGGTCAGGTTGTCGTGGGACTGCTCGCGCACCGCGTACGCGTGGTGGTGGCCGCGGCCGGACACGCGCGTGTTCAGCAGCGAGATCCCCTTGGAGGACACCAGGAGGAAGCCGTTGTCGACGTCCTGGACGTGCACGTCGTCGGCCCAGCAGTCCCACGCGCACTGGAACGCGACACCGTTGTACCCCTTGTCCTGCAGGTGTTTCGGGGTCGGCACCTTGAACATCTCGATCTTGATGCCCTCGACGCCCGCGCCCGTGACGACCGGTGCCATCGTGGTCAGGCGGGCCTTCCACTCCGGACGGATCTCCAGCGGCAGCGGCTGTGCGAGCTTCACCCTGTCGCCGCGCACCCACTCCACCCGAACCGGCCACAGGAACGGGAAGTACGACAGGAGCTTGTCCTTGTCGTCCCACCTGTACGTGGCGGTGCCGGGGACGTCGCCGCACATGTGCTTGGGCAGCGAGTAGTTCGAGTCGTCGAGCCGCAGCAGCACGCGCTGGCCCGCCCGCAGCGAGCGTCCGTTCTCGACGGTCACGACGAACGAACCCCGTGCCGCGGACCCGGTCACGGCCGTCAGCGTCGAGCCCTGCTCCAGCTCGTTGCCCGTCCAGCCCTCGAACGGCCACCTGCGGGCCTTGATCGCGTCCACCAGCGGCTGGTAGCGGTCGCGGTGGCAGACCCACACCAGGCCACCGGACCAGCTCCACGCCGAGTTCTCCGAGCCGTAGCGGCTGCGGTTGATGCCGACGATCTCCTCCAGCGACCTGGTCGCGCAGAAGGTCGTCCTCGCACTGCCCGCGCCGCGCAGCACCACGTTGTCGTAGCCGATGCGGATGATGTCGTCGATCCGGTAGCGGCCCGGCGGCACGAACACGGTGCCGCCGCCCAGCCTGCCGACGAACTCGACGGCCTTGTTGATGGCGGCGGAGGCGTCGGCCGAACCGTCGCGCCGGGCGCCGAAGAAGAGGACGTTCGCGAGCACCGGGCGACGGGCGGGCTTCTCGCCCGTGCGGTAGCCGGCGTAGGCGACGTTCGGGATCTGCGGGTGGTTGTACGGGTTGGCAGCGAACTCCTGCCACAGCGAGGCGGAGGACTGCGCGGAGGCAGTCCCCGTCAACGCTGGCGTACCGACCAGTGCAGCCCCTGTAGCCAGCAGGAACAGCCTTCTGTCGATGCTCATTTCGCCGTCTCCAAGGGGTCTTGGCCACGGCGGCGGTGGTCAGATCAAACCAGAGATCAGACGCCCGCGGAACGGACCGCTTCGGAGATCAGCTCGTCGACCTGGTGCATCATCCGGCGCGCGTCGGTCGGCGTGAACGTGCTCCACGGCGGCTGGCCGTTTGAAGCACGGCGTTGCTGCAGGTAGCGGCCCTCTTCGGTGTCGAAGAACGCCACCACGCGCTCGGGGCGCCAGCGCTTGCCGTACTTGTCGCGGGCGGCCGCGCCGAAGTTCCCGGTGTGCACGAGCCCGGTGAACATCTTCACCAGCGCCTTCGCGTCGTCCTCGCGCAGCCCGACGCCGCGGAACGCGGCCTCCATCGACTTCGGCGAGCCGTCGGTCTGCGCGATCGCCTTCTCGATGTCCGCGCTCGGCAGCGTCACCGAGAGACCCGTCCCGGCGGGGTGTGCGGGCAGCACCGACAGCACCGCCGAGGCGAGCCCGGAGCCCGCCCACGGCTGGAACGTCAGCCGGTCGTCCCGCAGCGTCGCCAGCGCGCCCTGGTCGCCGTTCGCCACGGCGAGGACGCGCAGGCTGTGGCCGAGCCAGAGGCGGCCGTCCGCCTCCCGCTCGGGCTTCACGAACATGCGCAGGAGCCCGTCCAGTTCGGACGAGAGCCCGCGCGAGTTGCCGAGGCGCCGGTGGTCCAACTGCTGGTAGACGCGGTTCTCGAGCTGCACGCGCTCGTCCCGCGTCTTACCGGGCGTGGGAACTTTCAGGATGAGCGGCATGGGGCCGACGTTCATGCGTTCCCACAGCACGTCGAACTCCTCGGCGGAGAGAGTGATCGGTTCTCTCTCCGCCGCAGCGCCGAACAGGCTCACTCCGACAGGCCACCGATGACCGGTGGCGCGACCATGCGCTCGTCGCCGAACACGTCGTCGGTCTCGACCAGGTAGTCGGCCGCCTTGTGCTCGATGTCGTCCTCGCCCTCGCCCCGCTGGCCGTGCGCGCCACCACCGGCACCGACACCGGCCGCACCGGCCTTGCCCGCACCGGCGCCGGCGCCCGTGCCCGCGGCACCGCCGCGCAGCGCGTCAGGACCGGAACCCAGGCCGGACATGCCACCGGGCATCCCGCCGGGCTTCATCGCGGCCTGCTGGCCGGCCGCGCCGAGCGAGCCGGACATCGGCCCGAACGCCTTGCCGGCTCCGGAACCGAGCTGACCACCGCGAACGCCGGTGGAACCGCCCTGGCCCTTGGGACCGTTGGGGCCGCCCGTCCCGCCGCCGGTGCCGCCCTGGCCGGGCCGGGTGAACACCGGGCCACCGGGGACCGGCGTCGGCGTGGGGGTCGGAGTCGGCTGCGGCAGGCTCGTGGGAGGCGGGGTGTACGTGGGGGGAGGCGTCGTCGTCGGAGGCTGCGTCCACGACGTGTGCGTCGTGTCGGTGGGCGGCGGCGTCCAGCCGGTCGAGACCTGCTGGTTCGACGTCGTCGGCGTGCCGGACCACGACGGGGTCGTCGTGCCGTGGCCGGTCGGCCCGTCGAAGCCGGTCGGCGTGAAGCCGACGCGCGTGCTGCCGGTACCCGTGTCGCCGGGAGGCGGCGTGTCGATCACGACCTGCGGCGGCGTCGGGAACTCGCCGAGCGTCGAGGAGTTCCAGCGGCTGTCCGACTGGTAGTCCTCCATGACCTTGACGGCCTGGGCGGCGGCGTTGTCCGCCGCGGCTTCCTGCCGCTCGTGGTCCTGCTGCTGGCCGATGACGTGGGCCATGCCGAGCGGACCGGTCAGCGCGCCACCGGCGTAGTCGAGGAAGCCGGGCTTCTCGGTCGTGACGGGGACGACCTCGGGCATCTTCTTGCGCGCCTCGGCGATGTACTCGCCCTGCAGACGCGCGGAGCTCTCCATGGTCGTCGCGCCGGTCTCGGCGAAACCGGCCCACTCGGCCAGCGGCGACAGCGCGCCCTGGGCGGCGTCGGCGGCGTCGGACTCCCAGTCCGCGCCCATCTTGGTCAGACCGGCGTGCAGGTCGGCGTCGATCTGGGCGAGCGTCGCGGCGATCTGCTTCCAGCCCTGTTCGACCGGGATGGAGGCGGCGACGCCGGGACCTGAGTTGATCATCTTGTACAGCTCGGGGTGGGCGTACCCCTGGAAGCGGTGTTCGGTCATCGGTCAGTCCCCCCTCTCAGTCCTGGTCTCGGAGGTGCTTGCCCCACATGGCGGCGTTGTCGCCCTCGGTCATGCGGTACTGCTCTTCGATCATCTTCAGCTGGTCGATCACGCCGATGAGCTGCTTCTTGTAGGAGTCGAGCGCGGCCAGGGCCTTCTCCGACGTCTGCTCGTTGAACGCCTTCGACGTCTCACCGCTGATCGGGTCGGCGGCCCAGGGCCTGGTGGGCAGGTCGTTGACGGCCTGCGTGATCTTGCTGTCGAACTCGGCCAGGGCCTGTTCGAAAGCCTTCCTCGCCTGTGGAATGGCGGACGGGTCCACCTTCAGCTTGCGCTGCCCGAACTCCGGGGGCGATGAGACGCCTCCACCTCCACCATCCGCGAGAAACACGGCACACCCTCCTCAGTACGGCCCTCAGGGAACGGGCCATGTGTGCATTTGGGACGACTTTAGCTCTGATGCATTACGCGAGTGACCGGTTCCCGGTACAAGACAGGTAGTTCTGCTCAACCGTCACCGGGTCGCCAGAACGGTGGCCGCCGCCGTGGCGAGCGCCTTGGCCTGCGCGCAGGCGGCCTCCGGCGTGTTGCCCTTCTCGCCGAAGACCCCACCCGCGTCCACCAGCAACAACTGGCCGTCGTGGGCGTCGACGTAGATCTCGCAGACCGGGGCGCCACCCGGCGCCTCCCGCTGCGTCAGGTACGCGGGATACCCGGCGACCTGGAGGGAGGTGAGCTTCGACTCACCCGTCGTCCGCTTCAGCCTGTCCGCACCGCCGTTGAGAACCGTGTGGATGCTGGAGACGAACTTGACCGAGGCGTAGGTCTGATTGCACCGCTTGCTCCCCTCCCCGAAATCGGGGAGCGGATTACCCGGTTCGACCTTGCTCAAACCCAACGCCGTCCTCTGTTCGGAGGTGATGAGCGAGCACGGCTCGACGGCCGTCAGATCGACGGCCTTGGGCCTGTTCACCGGCGTGGTGCCGGTCGAAGTTCCGGTCGTCGGAGCGGAGCCCGTCTGGTCACTCGCGGAGGGCTTGCCCGGCTCGGTCGATGAACACCCGGCCAGGACCGCTGCCAGCAAGAACGGGATGGCAAGTCGACGCATGGCGGCCAACGTATCGGATCACCGGGCACGCAGGGTGGCGAACGAGGTGTCCCGCGTCACCCGTTAGCCGCATTGCCGGGCACCCCACCAAAAGGAAACCTTCTTTACGATACCCCGGAGCGCCGCCGCCCCGACGCGTCGAGGAGCGACATGCTGCGCAACCGACCACTACCGGCCGCGGTCGTGGCGGCGATGGGTCTGGCCCTGCTCGTGCCAGGCACCTCAGCCACCGCGGGCCCCGTGCCCGGCACGGGAGCGGCGCTCACCGTGGCCGCCGCCCCCGGACAGACCTCCACCATCCCGGACTGGCGCATGCAGACCAGCGCCACGGCGACGCAGGCCGGCAGTGTGATCTCCGGGACCGGGTACTCGGACGCCGGATGGCTGACCGTGCCCGCGCGGTCGACGGTGATGGCCGGCCTGATCGCCAACGGCAGGTACGGGGACGTCGGCTACTCCGAGAACCTGAAGAGGGCCGACCCCGCGGACTTCAAGGTGCCGTGGTGGTACCGCAAGGTGTTCCAGGCGGACCCGCAGCCGGGTGTCCACACGTTCCTCAAGCTCAACGGCGGCGTGATCTCCCGCGGTGAGGTGTGGCTGAACGGCACGAAGGTCGCCGGCACGGACACGGTCGTCGGCGCCTACCCGACGTTCGAGTTCAACGTCTCCGGCCTGCTGCGCAAAGGCGACAACGCGCTCGCGATCAAGGCGTCGCCGTCCGACCCCGCCAAGGACCTGGTGATCCACTTCATCGACTGGGCGCAGCTCCCGCCGGACCGCAACCAGGGCCTGTTCCGCGACGTCGACCTCGCGCAGAGCGGCGCCGTCTCGTTGCGCGGCCTGCACGTGCTGAGCGACCTGCCGCTGCCGAACCTGGACACCGCCGCGGTCACGGTGAAGGTCGACGCGCGCAACAACACCGGCAGCGCGGTCACCACGACGGTCTCCGGCAGCGCCGCGGGCCAGAACTACAGCCAGAACGTGACTCTGGCCGCGAACGAGACCAGGACCGTCACGTTCCCGCTCACCGTCACCAACCCCCAGGTCTGGTGGCCGTACCAGATGGGCGCGCAGCCCCTGTACGACGCGACGGCCACCGCGACCGTGAGCGGCGCCAGGTCGGACGAGCAGAGGACGACGTTCGGCATCCGCGAGGTCACCTCGAAGATGATCAGCGGCAACCTCCAGTACCAGATCAACGGCAGGCCGATCCTGATCCGCGGCGGCGGCTGGGCGTCGGACCTCTTCCTGCGGACCGACGTGCGGAAGATCGCCGACGAGATGATGCTGACGAAGTCCATGGGCCTCAACACGATCCGCCTCGAGGGCAAGCCAGAGAACGACGAAATCTACGACCTGGCCGACCGCGCGGGCATCCTGCTGATGACCGGCTGGGAGTGCTGCTCGAAGTGGCAGAACACCGGTGGGTTCACCGCGGAGGACAAGAGGGTCGCCGGCGCGTCCGCCGAGGGCGAGGCCAAGCGGATCCGCAACCACCCCAGCGTGTTCACGTTCCTGATCGGCTCGGACGAGGCCCCGGTCGCCGACGTCGAGAAGATCTACCTGGACGCCCTGAAGCGCGCCGACTGGCAGACGCCGATCGTCACCGCGGCCGCGCGCCGCAGCTCTCCGCAGCTCGGTGACTCGGGCATGAAGATGGAGGGTCCGTACTGGTGGGAGCCTCCGGTCTACTGGTACGACAACCAGAAGGGCGGTAGCGCGGGCTTCGCGTCCGAGATCGGTCCCGGCCTCGCGATCCCGGAGATGGACGAGCTCAGGAAGTTCCTGAGCCCGGCCGAGATCGCCAAGCTGACGGACTACAACGCCACGCAGTACCACCTGTCGCCGTCGGGCAACTTCAGCAAGATCGGTTTCTGGGGCACGGCGCTCGACAACCGCTACGGCAAGCCCTCCAGCGTGGACGACTTCGTCGCCAAGTCGCAGCTGCAGCAGTACGAGACGAACCGCGCGCAGTTCGAGGCGTTCGGCCGCGACTTCTCCGACACCGGCGCGAACCAGGCGCAGGGCGTCATCTACTGGATGCAGAACGACCCGTGGCCCAAGCTCTTCTGGCACCTCTACAACTACAACCTGGCGACCGCGGGGTCGTACTTCGGGGCCAAGAAGGCGAACAAGGCGCTGCACGCGCAGTACTCCTACGACGACAGGTCGCTCGCCGTGGTGAACATGGGCCTGGAAGCCAAGCAGGGCATGAGCCTCCAGGTGACGGTCTTCAACTCCGACGGCACCCAGAAGGCGAACGAGACACGGCCCGTTCCGGCCAGGGCCAACGGTTCCGTGCGGGTCGGCACCCTGCCGCAACCCTCGGGCCTGACGCCCGCGTACTTCGTGCGGCTGCTGCTGAAGGACGCCGCGGGCAGGGAGATCGACCGCAACGTCTACTGGCTGTCCACCAAGGCCGACACGCTGAACTACAACGCCGGCGACTGGTGGTACACCCCGCAGGCCCAGTACACGGACCTGAAGTCGCTGAGCTCGTTGAGGGCGGGCCAGGTGTCGGTGACCTCCACGACGCCGCCGGGCACCAACGGCAGGCAGTCCACGAGCGTGACGGTGAAGAACACCGGTACCTCCGTGGCGTTCTTCATGCGGACGTCGCTGCGCAAGGGCCAGGGCGGTGCCGAGGTGCTGCCGGTCGACTGGAGCGACAACTACATCACGCTGTTCCCCGGTGAGAGCCAGACGATCCGGGCCGAGTACCGGACGTCCGACCTGGGAGGCGCCCAGCCGGTCGTCCAGCTCTCCGGGCACAACGTGAGCAAGCGCTAGTGGGTGCGGCTCGGAAGGTTGCCGGCAACGTTCCGAGCCGCGCCACTAACTGCCGTAGCGGTTCGCGACGACGGCGGGTCGTTCCACGGGGCGGCCCGCGTCGAGCGACCACGCCAGCCGCACGTACTGCGCGTGCGTCCAGGCGAGCGGGGTGGCCGAGCCGGTTCCCCTGCCGTTCCAGACCTGTTCGGGCAGCATGAGGCCGCTGTTGGCGGTCGCGGCGATCTCGCGCAACCGCTGGGCGGCACCGGCCTTGTCGCCGGCGAGCAGCTCGTACTCACCGCGTTCGCCGCTGAGCAACGGCCACAACCTGCCGTAGGTGCGCGTCGGCGTCGGCCAGTTGATGCCCCACGGCCTGCCGTCCGCGGTCTCGCCGTAGCCGTCCTGCGTGAAGCGGTGCCAGTAGCCCTGCTCCTTCAGCTGCTGGTCCACGACTCGCACGGTGTTGCGGATGACCGGGTCGTCGGCGCGCTTCACACCGAGCCGCACCAGTTCCAGGAAGCTCGGGTCGACGACCGCGCGCTGGTCGATGTCGGTGGGGTTGTTGTCGCCGAGGTTGTACTTCGTGCCCTGGTCCGGCTGTCCGTCCTTCGTCACGCGCAGGTAGTACGGCTTCGGCGCGTGAGGACCGGTCTTCGTCGCGGTCCAGCCCTCCACCTTTCGCTGCCACTCGTCGGCGGCCTGGAGGTACCTGTCCGCGTTCTCCCCGTTGCGCTGCAGGAGGTCCGCGAAGCACACCAGCCCGGCGACGACCGATGCGATCGTGGCCGGCGAGTAGCCGTCCTGGTTCTCCCAGCGCTCCTGCTCGCTGAACGGCGAGTTCGGGTAGCTCAGCAGGTAGTCGGCCGACCGGCGCAATGCGTCCATTGTGGACTTGTCAGTTCGGCTCAGGTGCCACGCGAGCAGGAGGGGTGCCGCTGTCTGGTCGAGCTGCACCTTGGTCCACACGGGGGTGCCGTCGACGCGCGTGTTCTGCGGGAGGTGGCCGTCCGGCTCCTGCTGTTCGCGCAGCATGAAGTCCAGCGACCGCTCGGCGAACCCGCGGTCACCGGCGGCGATCATGGCCGTGGACACGTGGTAGAGGTCGCGTGGCCAGACCAGCGCGTAGGGGCCGAGCTCCGGTGCCAGCGCCCGGTCGAACCCGAAGGCCCACGGGAAGCTCGGCGACGCGATCGACGCGCCGGGGTGGGTCTTGTCCTCGGTCGCCGCCAGCACCATCACCGACATGTCGTAGAGCCGCCGGTCCGCCGACCTCGGGCGCTTCAGCGCGTCGAGGTAGGTGTGCCATCCCCGCGCGTACTCCTTCGCGCTGGCACGGAATCCCCGGTCCAGCGCGGCCTGGGCCACGCCTTCGCCGAACCCGACCGCGAACGTGCCGCGCGCGTGGCGCACCGGCTCGGTGGGCAGGGTGGTCCTGACCTCGCTGGAGCCCTTCATCGGCACGTGCTCGACCGAGAGCCGGACCGGGCGCTGGGCCGTGACCGTCACGTCCGCGAGGACGGCCGCGCGCTGCGGATCGGTCACGTAGGTGATCTCGGCCCGCCAGCCGTCACCGCGCAGGTGCTGCCGGAAGGTCAGCGACCTGTCGTCGGCGGGCTCAGTGTGCGCCCGGCCGGGTTTTCCGTCGACCAGCAGCCGCGTCTCGCGCGTCGCGGGTGTGCTGAGGTCAGGGAAGAAGATCTCGGACAGGCCCTGGTGGCCGAGGGTGAACCACACCGGGCTGGCCGCCGATCTGGCCGTGCCGAACGCCTGCTTGTCCGCGGGCAGGGGAACCACTTCGGCCGCACGGGCTACCGGGGCCGACATGATCAGCAGGAGTACGACCAGGGCCAATGGCTTCATGCCCTGGGGTGTTCCCCGAGCTAGAGATCACCACGCAACAGGCTGTCGATGTTCTCCGGCGGACCCGGCCGCGCGAAGAACCAGCCCTGGCCCGTGTCGCATCCCAGGCGCAGCAACCGGGCGGCCTGAGCAGGCGTCTCCACGCCTTCCGCCGTGACGCCCAACGACAGTGCGTGCGCGAGCTGCACCAGCGTCGCGACGATCTGCGCGTCGACGGGGTCTTCCTCGTTCTCGGCCCGCAGACCTTCCATGAACGAACCGGCGATCTTCAGCTCGTGCACGGGCAGATGCTTGAGGTACGCCAGGTTCGAGTAGCCGGTGCCGAAGTCGTCGATCGCGATGCGCACACCCATGTCGCACAACGCCCGCAGCGCCTCCAGCGGCTCGTCGGCGGTGCCCATGATCGCCGACTCGGTGAGCTCCAGCTGCAGGTGGTGCGGCGGCAGCGCGCACTCGTCCAGGATCTGCTTGACGTCGCGCACCAGCTCCGGGTCGCGGGACTGCCGCACGGCCAGGTTCACCGACACGAACGGCGCCGCGTCCCCGAACTCCTCCAGCCAGCGCCGCGCCTCCTCGCAGGCCTTGCGCAGCACCCACCGTCCTAATGGGACGATCAGGCCGGTCTCCTCGGCCAGTTCGATGAACCGGTCCGGCGCGAGCCGCCCGAACTCCGGGTGCTGCCAGCGCACGAGCGCCTCGACGCCGATGACCTTCGAGTCCTCCAGGCGCACCAGCGGCTGGTACTCGACGTAGAACTCGCCGCGTTCCAACGCGCGCGGCATCGTCGCGGACAGCGTGAACCGGGCGACCTCGCGGGCGTTGCGCTCCGGGTCGTACAACGCCCATCGCGCCTTGCCGTCGGCCTTGGCCCAGTACAGCGTGATGTCCGCGTCGCGCATGAGGTCCGCGGACGTGGTGCCGGACAGCTGCCGTTCGACGATGCCGATCGACGCCGACACGGACAGCTCGTGGCCCGCGATGCGGATCGGCGCCTCCAGCTCGGTCAGCACCCGGTCCGCGACGTCCACGATGTCCTGCTCGCCGGACGAGCCCTCGACCAGGATCACGAACTCGTCGCCGCCCATGCGCGCGACCAGCTTGCCCTCGCCGGACACCGAGTGGTCGAGCCTGCGGCCGACCTCGACCAGCAGCTGGTCCCCGGTGTCGTGGCCGAGCGAGTCGTTGATGACCTTGAACCCGTCCAGGTCCAGGTAGCAGAGGCCGGCCCGCACGTGCCTGGCCCGGTTGCTGAAGACGCGCCCGAGGCGTTCGAGGAACAGCGCGCGGTTCGGCAGCCCGGTCAGCGGGTCGTGCAACGCCTGGTAGCGCAGCCGGTTCTGCAGCAGGTGCCGGTCGGTGACGTCCTCGATCATCGCGACCTGGTACTGCGGCTCGCCGTGGTCGTCGCGGACCAGCGACAACGTCAGGTGCGTCCACACCTGCTCGCCGTCCGCGCGGTGAAACCGCTTCTCGGCCCGGTAGTGGTCGCACTCGCCTGCGATGAGCTGGTCGTAGAGCCGCCACACGCTGCCCGCGTCCTCGGGGTGCATGAGGTCGCGCACGTTGTACTGGCGCATCTCCTCGACGCTGAACCCGAGCATGTCCTGCAGGGCCTGGTTGACGTCCAGGATCCGGCCGTCGATGGCGGCGATGCCGATGCCGATCGCGGCCTCGGTGAACATGGCGCGGAACCGGGCCTCCGAGGCCCGCAGCATCGACTCTGCCTGGTCGCGGGCGTCCAGCACGGCCGCCCTGATGGCCTCCTGCTCGGCGAGCGTGCGCTCCCGCAGCGCGCGGGCGTACCCGGCGGCCAGCGCGCCCTGCAGGGCGGTCAGGCGGGACGTCAGCCGGGCGTCGCCGGGGAAGCCGAGCTCGACCAGCAGGTCGTCGCCGAGCAGCTGGACGGTGCGGCCGAGCGTGTCGGTGCCGGTGAAGTGCGCGTCGACCAGACGTGAGCCGATCTCGTGACCGGGTGCCGTGCGGAACGGGCTCGCGAACAGCGCCTCGACCAGCAGCTCGGTGAGGTCCTGGAGGTGCTGGGCGACCTCCGCCCTGGTCATCGGCACGTAGCTGGACCCGATCACGGCCGTGGCCCAGCTGCGCGCGAACGACTGGGCACCGGCCAGTACGGCCGGGCTCAAAGGAGAGCGATCCTCACGCACCCGCTGGTCAACCCGATCGGTCATCGTCTCGGCCCTAACGCCACGAACGCGCAGCATACGGCCGGTCGCCGTCCGGAGTCATCTCCAAGCCTTCCGGCCCAACGCGGCGAACCCGGGAAAGCCCCTCCCGGACTCCTCCACGTCGGCCGGTGACTCGGGGTGCCAGGCGGGCACCCGGACGACACCGGGATCGACCAGCTCGAACCCGTCGAACAGGCGCCTGATCTCGGTCGCGTCGCGGAACGTCATCTGCGTGACGTCGCGGTTGTAGATCTTGCGGGCCTGCCGGGAGGCCTCGGTCTCCTCGTCCGCCTCGTAACCGGCGTGCGAGATCGCGAGGAAGCTGCCGGGCGACAGGTGGTCGCGGTAGCCGCCGACGACGTCCCACGGGTCTTCCTCGTCCGACACGAAGTGCAACAACGCGATCATCAGCACGGCGACCGGCTCGTCGAAGTCGAGCTGCTTGTCCACCTCGTCCGAGGCGAGCACACCCGCCCAGTCGCGGACGTCGGCGTGCAGCACGCTCACGTGGTCGTTGCCGGCCAGCAGCGACCGGCTGTGCGCGACGGCGACCGGGTCGAGGTCGACGTAGACGACCCTGCCCTCGGGATCGGTGGCCTGCACGATCTCGTGCACGTTGCCGACGGTCGGGATGCCGGAGCCGAGGTCGAGGAACTGTCGGACGCCGCGGCCCAGCAGGTGGCGGACGACCCTGCGCAGGAACGCGCGGTGGTTGAGGACCACCCCGCGCAGCTCGGGCATGGTCTCCAGCGTCTTCTGGGCCACGGCCCTGTCCGCGGCGAAGTTGTGCGCGCCGCCGAGCCAGTAGTCGTACACCCGCGCGACGCTGGGCCGCTCCAGGTCGATGTCCGCCGGCGCCCAGTTCGGCCGCTCCACTCGCTCACCCCACCCGCGTTCGAACCGTTCGAGCCCATCATGCACCCGGTCCTTGGCAGAATGCCGACCTCGTGAGGAAAAGTTTGCTGCTGTCGACCATTCTCGCGTCCATCGGCGTGTTCGTGCTGGTCGGCGGCGCGTTGCTGCTCGTGGACCCCGGCGCGCCCAAGCACGAGGCGATCAAGACCGGGGGTCTCGCGGGCGGCGCGATCATCGCCCTCTACGCGTTGTGGCTGAACGACCGGCGCCGCAAGGTCGAGGAGGCGCGCCAGGAGATCGAGAGCCAGCGCATCGACCACGACAGGTCCCGCGTGGCCGACGAACGGTTCGCGCGCGCCGTCGAGCTGCTGGGCCACGAGACCGCACAGGTGCGGGTGGGCGCCATGCACGCGCTCGCCGGCCTCGCGAAGTCCAGGGCTGAGTACGCGCAGACCGTGCTCGACATCCTCTGCGCGTACCTGCGCCAGCCGTACCGCAAGACGAAGAACGACCCCGAGGAGATCGAGCTTGAGGTCCGGCTCACCTCGCAGCGGCTGATCGAGGACCTGCTGCCGCGCCTGGAGGAGAAGGACCCGCCGATCTACGACCTCAACCTCACCAAGGCCCACCTCGAGTACATGGACCTGTCGTACCGGCAGGTCGGTGACCTGATCATGCGGGTCGCGCACCTCAACGAGTCCAACGCCTTCCACCACATGGTGGTCCACGGCGACGTCTACCTCACCGATGCCGAGGTGGCCGGCCGGTTGTACATGCACCACAACGACTTCCGCCGCAAGGCGTGGTTCAGCAGGGTCAAGGTGCGCGGGCTCGCGGTCTTCACGGAGACGAAGTTCGGCGGGGAGACCAAGTTCGCGGACTCGGAGTGGGCCGACGTGAAGGCGGACGGCTGTGCGTTCGCGGCGGAGGCCGAGCTTCCCGAAGCGTGGAGGAACTGACGTGAAGTGGTTTTTCGCGGTTCTGTCCGCGGCCGTGGTGACCGGGGCGACCGCGGTCCTGCTCTGGCTGGTCAAGGCGCCGGCCGTGGAGATCGTGAAGACCGCCGGCGTCGCGGGCGGTGCCATCGTCGCGCTGTACGCGTTGTGGCTCAACGATCGCAAGCACCTCCTGGAGAGTGAGAAGGTCGCCGACGAGCGGTTCGCGCGGGCGGTGGAGCTGCTCGGCAACGAGGCCGACCAGGTGCGGGTGGGCGCGATGCACGCGCTGGTGTCGCTCGCCAGGTCGACGCCCCGCTACCAGCAGACCGTGCTCGACGTGCTGTGCGCGTACCTGCGGCGGCCCTTCGAGCACCCCGCGCACAAGGCGCGGCCGGAAGACCCGGACCAGCACTTCGGCGAGGTGCCGACGGAGATCCAGCTGGAGCACCAGGTCCGGCTGACCGCGCAACGGCTGATCAAGGACACCCTGTCGTGGGGGAAGAAGCGCAGGCACGAGTCCTTCGACCTGGACCTGACCGGCGCTGTCCTGGAGTACTTCTCGCTGGACGGCCGGTACGTCAACCGGTTCGTCGCCCGGCGCGCGCAGTTCTACGGCATCACGAACCTGCGCAACGTCCACGTCAAGAGCGTGACGCTGTTCTCCGGTGGCAAGTTCCACGGCAGGCTGCAGCTGGAGAACGCCGAGTTCACGGGCGGGATCTCCTTCCAGGAGACGGCCTTCGCCGGTGTGGTCAACCTGGGCAACGAGAAGATGGGTTTCGCCGAGGTGGGCAGGTTCTTCCACCCGTCCCCGCAGCCACCCGCCGCTCAGGACGGCGAGATGAAGGTCCTGGAGGGAACCGAGTTCCGCGAGCCCGCGACCGGCTGGCACCTAACCCGCGACGCGGAGGCGGCCCGACCTGGCCTCCAGAACCATGTCGAGCAGGACGCTCGCGGCGGCGCCGACGGTGTTCGCCGTGACGACGACGGTCTCGGCAACGGGCGCGGTCCCTCGAAGGCCGACGAAGTGCGCGCGGTCGGTCTTGAGGGTGAAGGACTGCGGGACTAACGCGACACCGAGGCCGAAAACGACGAAGTCGAGCAGCGAGTGCACGTCGTTGACCTCGACGGCGACCCTGCGTTCGACCCCGGCGGCGGCCAGCGCGCGGTCGGCCTCGTCGCGGGTGCCCCAGTCGGCGTTGAAGTCGACGAACGGCTGACCGGCCAGCTCTGACAGCTCGATGGACTCCCTTGTAGCGAAGGGACTTCCCGGCGCACACGCGAGCACGAGCGGTTCACTGGCCAGAGTGGACACGCGCAGGTCGTCGGCGATCTTCGGCTGGCGCGTGACGAACGCGAGGTCGAGCCGGCCCGCGCGCACCTCCTCGACCAGCTCGGCGTTGCCGGACTGGCGCATCCTGATCTCGACGCCGGGGTGCAGCTCGTGGAACCGGGCCAGCACCGCGGGCAGGTGCACCACGTGCAGGCACTGCAGGCTGCCGACGGACAACGTGCCGCGCAGCAGCCCCTGGACGGCGGCGACCGCGTCCTTGGCGGCGGAGACGCTGCTCAACGCCCTGCGCGCCTCGGGCAGCAGCGCCCGTCCGGCCTGGGTCAGCTCGACCTGGCGGGTGGTGCGCAGGAACAGCGGCGCGCCCAGCTCGACCTCCAGCGCGCGGATCGACGCCGAGAGACCCGACTGGGCGATGTGCAGCCGGTGCGCGGCTCGCGTGAAGTGGCACTCTTCGGCGACCGCGAGGAAGTGTTCGAGCTGTCTGAGTTCCACGATTCATCACCCGCAGTGCTCAATGAGATCAGTTCTCCGCGTTGGACAGCTTAATCGCCAGGGTTCAGAGTGGAGTGCATGCAGAAGCGCCGTATCGGAGAAGTGGAAGTCAGCGCCATCGGCCTGGGCGGCATGCCCGTCTCCGTGCAGGGGAGGCCGGACCGCGCGCAGGCGATCGAGACCATCCACGCCGCACTGGACTCTGGCGTGACGTTCATCGACACCGCCGACGCCTACTCGCTCGACGACACCGACTTCGGGCACAACGAGTCGCTCATCGCCGAAGCGCTGCGCGGCCGTTCCGAAGAGGTGTTCGTGGCGACCAAGGGCGGGCACACGCGCGTGCCGGGCGGAGGCTGGGAGCTCGACGGACGGCCCGAGTACCTGCGCAAAGCCGTCGACGGCTCGTTGCGGCGGCTCGGTGTCGACCAGATCTTCCTCTACCAGTTCCACCGGCCCGACCCGAAGACGCCGATCGCGGAGTCGGTCGGAGCGCTCAAGGAGCTGCTGGACAACGGCAAGATCCGCTACGCCGGTGTCTCGAACTTCAACCCGGACGAGATCGTGCTCGCCAACGACATCCTCGGCGGGCGGCTCGCGGCCGTGCAGAACCAGTTCTCGCCGGTGTTCCGGTCGAGCGAACCCGAACTGGAGCTCTGCGCGAAGCTCGGCATCGCGTTCCTGCCGTGGAGCCCGTTCGGCGGGATCGGCAAGGCGGGCGAGCTGAGCGGGCCGTTCAAGGAGGTCGGTGACGCCCACGGCGTGAGCGCCCACCAGGTCTGTCTCGCGTGGATGCTCGCGAAGTCCGAAGTGGTAGTCCCCATTCCGGGTGCTTCTCGCCCGGCGAGCATCCGGGATTCGGCCTCCGCCACCCACCTGGAGTTGTCCGCCGAGGAGCTGTCCCGCCTGGACGGGTGACCCCGGTAGCTAATTGCGACAAATGGTCGCACGATCTAGTCCATGCGGACCTTGATCAGCATCGTGGCGATCGTCGCCGGCATGACGCCGGCACCCGCGTCCGCGGCGCCCTTGCCCGAGGGCTCCGCGGACCACACCGCGGGTTCCCAGATCCTCAAGCACGAAGGCGCGGGTGACCTTCGTTCGGACTCGGACTCCCCGCCCACCGAGGGCAAGGTGCCCGGCATGGACGTGAGCAGCCACCAGGGCGACGTCGACTGGAAGTCCTCTTGGGACAAAGGTGCCCGGTTCGCCTACGTCAAGGCGACCGAGGGCACCCACTACAAGAACCCGAAGTTCACCCAGCAGTACAACGGGTCCCTGAACATCGGCATGATCCGCGGCGCGTACCACTTCGCGCTGCCGGACCGCGCCACCGGCGTGCAGCAGGCGAACTTCTTCGTCGACAACGGCGGCGGGTGGTCACCCGACGGCAAGACGCTGCCGCCCGCGCTCGACATGGAGTACAACCCGTACGGCGAGACCTGCTACAACATGAACCAGACCGCGATGACGGCGTGGGTCAAGCAGTTCAGCGACACGGTCTTCGCGCGCACCAAGCGTTATCCGGTGATCTACACGTCCACGAACTGGTGGAACAAGTGCGTCGGCGGCTCGGTGAAGTTCGGCGACAACAACCCGCTGTGGATCGCGCACTACAACTCGAAGCTCGGCCCGTTGCCGGTCGGGTTCGACTTCCACACGATCTGGCAGTGGCAGGCGGCCGGGCTCTTCCCCGGTGACCAGAACCTGTTCAACGGCAGGTTCGAGCAGCTGCAGCGCATCGCCGCGAGCTGAGAAGGGCCCCGTCGGCGACGGGGCCCTTCGTGCTCAGTCGAACAGCGCCGGGAGGGTGCCCTCCCAGGCTTCGCGCAGCTCGTCCAGCGGGAGCTCGCCGAGGCCCTGGACCTCAAGGGCGTTCGACTCCGGGTCCACCACGCCGATCTTGCGCCACGGCAGCCGGCGCGCGGTGCACATGTCGGTGAACCGCTGCTCCTCGGTGCGCGGCACGGCGACCAGCACGCGGCCGGCGGACTCGCTGAACAGCGAGGTGAACAGGTCGCCCTCGGGGAAGACCCGCGCGCCCACCTCGCCGATCAGGCACGTCTCGACCAGCGCCTGCGCCAGGCCGCCCTCGGAGAGGTCGTGCGCGGCGGAGACCATGCCGTCGCGCGAGCCCGCGACGAGGATCTCGCCCAGCAGCTTCTCCCGCGCCAGGTCGACCTTCGGCGGCCGTCCACCCAGGTGGCCGTGGACGTGGTGCGCCCACTCCGATCCGCCGAACTCGTCGTGCGTCTCGCCGAGCAGCAGCAGCGTCTCGCCGGCCTCGGCGCCGATCCCCGTGGGGATGCGGCGGCGCACGTCGTCGATGACGCCCAGCACGCCCACGACCGGCGTCGGCAGGATCGCCGTGGAGCCGGTCTGGTTGTAGAAGCTGACGTTGCCGCCGGTCACCGGGATGCCGAGCTCGGCGCAGCCGTCCGCGAGGCCCTTCACGGCCTGCTCGAACTGCCACATGACCGCCGGGTCCTCCGGCGAGCCGAAGTTGAGGCAGTTGGTGACGGCGACCGGGGTGGCACCCGTGGCCGCGACGTTGCGGTAGGCCTCGGCCAGCGCCAGCTTCGCGCCCTCGTACGGGTCGAGCAACGTGTAGCGGCCGTTGCAGTCCGTGGAGAGCGCCACGCCGCGGCCGGTCTCCTCGTCGATCCGGATCATGCCGCTGTCGCTCGGCTGCGCGAGGACCGTACCGCCGCGGACGTAGCGGTCGTACTGCTGCGTGACCCACTTCTTGGAGGCCAGGTTGGGGCTGGCCGCCATGGTCTTGACCAACGCGAGCAGCTCGTCCCTGCCCGGCCGCGGAAGGCTGTCCGGCGTGTTCGCCTGCAGCTCGTCCTGGTCGGCGGGCCGCTGGATCGGCCGGTGGTAGACCGGGCCTTCGTGCGCGACCGTGCGCGGAGGCACGTCGACGACGACCTCGTCGTGGTAGGTGATGACCAGCCGGTCGCCTTCCGTCACCTCACCGATCTCGGTGGCGATGACGTCCCACTTCGCGCAGACCTCCATGAACGCCTCGACGTTGGCCGGCTCGACCACCGCGCACATGCGTTCCTGGGACTCGCTGGAGAGGATCTCGGCCGGAGTCATGCCGGTGGCCCGCAACGGCACCCGGTCGAGCCGGACGTGCATGCCGCTGTCGCCCGCGGACGCCAGTTCGGACGTCGCGCAGGACAGGCCCGCACCGCCTAGGTCCTGGATGCCCGCGACGAGGCCCTTCTCGAAGAGCTCGAGCGAGCACTCGATCAGCACCTTCTCGGTGAACGGGTCGCCGACCTGCACGCTCGGCAGCTTCTTGCGCTTGCCGGCGGTGTCGTCGAACGTCTCGCTCGCCAGGACGCTCACGCCACCGATGCCGTCGAGGCCGGTGCGGGCGCCGTAGAGGATGACCTTGTTGCCGGTGCCGCTCGCGTGCGCGAGGTGCAGGTCCTCGACGCGCATCGCACCGACGCACAGGGCGTTGACCAGCGGGTTGCCCTGGTAGGACTCGTCGAACACGACCTCGCCGCCGATGTTCGGCAGCCCGAGGCAGTTCCCGTAGCCGCCGACACCCGCGACGATGCCGGGCAGGACGCGCTTCGTGTCCTCGGCGTCGGGCCTGCCGAACCGCAGCGGGTCCATGACCGCGAGCGGCCGCGCGCCCATCGCGAGGATGTCGCGCACGATGCCGCCGACCCCCGTCGCGGCACCCTGGTAGGGCTCGACGTACGACGGGTGGTTGTGGCTCTCGACCTTGAACGTGACGGCCCAGCCGTCACCGACGTCGACGACGCCGGCGTTCTCGCCGATGCCCGCAAGCATCTTGCCGCGCATCTCGTCGGTCGTGGTGTCGCCGAAGTACTTCAGGTGCACCTTGGACGACTTGTAGGAGCAGTGCTCACTCCACATGACCGAGTACATCGCGAGCTCGGCGTCGGTCGGGCGGCGCTTCAGGATCTCCTTGATGCGCGCGTACTCGTCGTCCTTGAGGCCGAGCTCTTTGTAAGGCTGCTCCTGGTCGGGCGTCGCCTCGGCGTTCTTGACGGTGTCGATCATGCCTTCACCACCGTGTCGAGCAGGGACAGGAACATGCCCAGTCCGTCGTCCGTGGGGCCGGTGAGCGCGTCGATGGCGTGCTCGGGGTGCGGCATCAGCCCGACGACGTTGCCCCTGGCGTTCGTGATGCCCGCGATGTTGTTGCGGCTGCCGTTGGGGTTGTCGCCGACGTACCGGAAGACGACGCGGCCGTTGTCCTCCAGCTCCTTGAGCGTGTCCTCGTCGGCCTGGTAGCCGCCCTCGCCCGACTTCAACGGCACGAGGATCTCGGCGTTCCTGTCGTAGCGGGTGGTCCACGCCGTGGTGTTGTTCTCGACCGCGAGCCACTGGTCGCGGCACACGAAGTGCAGCTTGTGGTTGCGGGTGAGCGCACCGGGCAGCAGATGCGCCTCGGCGAGGATCTGGAAACCGTTGCAGATGCCGAGAACCGGCATCCCCTTGTTCGCGGCCTCGATCACTTCCTGCATGACGGGCGCGAACCGCGCGATGGCACCGCACCGCAGATAGTCGCCATACGAGAACCCACCGGGCACGACGACCGCGTCAACGCCCTTGAGGTCGTGATCCCCGTGCCACAGCGGCACGGCCTCGCCGTCGGCGTACCGGACGGCCCGCTGCGCGTCGACGTCGTCGAGGCTGCCGGGGAAGGTGATGACACCGACCCTCATGCCTCGACCCTGCGCACGGTCCAGTCCTCGATCACGGGGTTGGCGAGGAAGGTCTCGGCGATCTTGGCGAGCGTGGCGTCGTCGACGTCGTCGGCGACCTCCAGCTCGAAGTGCTTGCCCTGACGGACGGCGGTGACGCCGTCGAAGCCGAGACGGGGCAGCGCGTTCGCCACCGCCTGGCCTTGGGGGTCGAGAATTTCGGGCTTCGGCATGACGTCGACGACGACTCGGGCCACGACAGACTGCTCCCGGGTTTGAGGGGCTGGCGGTACCTCGAGAGCCTATCTGACCTGTGCGTTCATCCTCCCGACACGTGTTCGGGGGCACATCGTCACCGGTCCACCTTCGGGTGAACGAGCTTGTCTCAGCGGGGCCGTTTGGTAATCTGGTCTCAGCTTCGGCCCGTAAGCCGGAGAAGTGAGCACGGTGCCCGTCCGGACGGTCGGCCGCCGTGCTTCGCGCTTTCTAGGGCAACCTCGTGTCGATGACATTGCCCATCAACGGTCGAACGCGTCGCAGCCAGTCGCCGCCAGCGCCGTAGCACCACGCGACGATGTCCGGAATCCACAACAACGGATCGTTCTCGCTGGGCAGGTGCTCGTAGAACAAGCCCGTGCCCCACGAGGACTTGCCGAGAGTCGTTCGGATGGTCAGCAGGTCGTGGTCGTCGCGAACCTCCCGGCTGTCGAACACCAACCGCGTGACGCCGACCTTCAGGACGTCGTCAGTCAGCCGGGCAACGCAGGTCTGCCTTGCACGTTCCTCGCCCTTGCGGCAGCAGGCGACACCAGGGCCACCGCCAGCAGGTACGTGTCGTTGCGCCGAGACTCGTCGACGAAGGCGTGCACACTCACGAAACGTCCATCGGCCAGCCGCGACCAGCAGTTCAGCAACTCCAACTGATCGAGTCCAAACGATCAGGAATTGGACCTATTCCAACAGGCTATTTCGCCCAAAGCGAGACCACTGGCAGCCGAGCCCGATCGGACGGATGCTGGAGATCATGAAGATCCTCGTGCTCGGCGGAACCGTGTTCCTCAGCAAGGCCGTCACGGCGGAGGCCGTCCGCCGTGGCCACGACGTGGTCTGCGCTGCCCGCGGTGCCTCCGGCGGGGTGCCGGAGGGCGCCACGCTCGTCCCGGTCGACAGGAACAAGCCCGGTGCGTTCGACGCGCTGGCCGGCGAGCAGTTCGACGCGGTGATCGACGTGTCGAAGTACTCGGTGAACTGGGTGCGCGACGCGCTGGAGGCGTTCGGGGCGACGACGCCGCACTGGACGTTCGTGTCCAGCATCTCCGTCTACGCGGACCACTCGACGGGCAGCGACGAGCTGTTGCCGCCGCTGGAGGACGACCCTTCAGCCGAGTTCACGGCCGAGCGGTACGGCAGCGTCAAGGTCGCCAGCGAGATCGCCGTCAGGGAGGCCGTCGCCGGTCGCGACTTCATCGTGCGGGCCGGGCTCATCACCGGGCCGGACGACCCGAGCGACAGGTTCGGGTACTGGCCCGCGCGGATGGCGCAGGGCGGGCGCGTGGTCGTTCCGGACAGCCCTGACCTGGGGTTCCAGCACATCGACGCGCGGGACCTGGCGCAGTGGATCGTGTTCGCGGCCGAGGAGCGGGTGACGGGCACGTACGACTCGACCGGGCCGGTCATGCCGTTCCAGATGGCCATCGGCGAGATCGCCGGCGCGACCGCTCAGCCGGGGACGCAGCTCGTACCGGTGTCGGAGAGCGTGCTGAAGGAGCTGGGCATCAACCCGTGGGCCGGGCCTCGGTCACTGCCGCTGTGGCTGCCGCAGGAGTGGGCCAAGATGGTCGGCCGCGACGTCAGCAACGCGCTGGCCAACGGGCTGCGGGTCAGGCCGCTGGCCGAGACCGCGCTCGACTCGCTGGAGTACGAGCGCGGCCTCGGGCTGGACCGGCCCCGCAAGGCGGGGCTCACTCAGCAGGAGGAGCAGGAGATCCTCACAGCAGTGAGTTGATCTGCGCGGCGACGAGGTCGATGCGCACGCCCTGGTTCGGGCAGCCGCCGAAGTGGTGGAGCCCGATCACCTTGTGCGTGCGCCTCGACAGCACGGGTGAGCCGGACGAGCCGCCTTCGGTGTCGCACATGTAGCTGATGTCGGACTGCGACGAGCTGCCGTTCACCCGTACCGCGCGCACGACGCAGTAGCCGCCGCCGTTGTTGTTGTCGCGCAACGACAACTTCTTCAGCTTCCCGGCCGGGTGGCCGACGATGTACATCTCCTCACCCACGGCCGGAACGCGCGCGTCCAGTTCGAGGTAACCGAACGAGCTGATGGCCGCGAAGTTGTTCACGGTGAAGAGGGTGTAGTCGAGTGCGGCGCTGTACTTCAGGACCTGCGCCGCCAGCACCTTCGTGACGGTGGCCGAGGTGGTGCCACCGCACGTCGGGCACTGGTAGTTGAACCACACCTCGATGCCGCTGGTGCTGGTGAAGCAGTGCTCGTTGGTCAGCATGCGGTTGTTGGGGCCGACCCGCCACGCCGTGCACAGCGAGCTGCCGTTGCGCAGCAGCTTCGCCACGGACGCGGTCTTGCCCCACTCGGTCGGGTTGCTGGACTGGTAGCAGACCGCGTCCTTGTAGTCGTTCGTGCCGCAGATGCTCTGCACGGACGGCTGCGAGGACATCTCGGCCTCGGTGTAGCCGCGCGTGAGCTTGTCGATCCGGACGCGCGACAGCGGGTTCGTCACCGACACCACGGCCCGGTCGCCCGTGACAGACATGGCCCAGAAGCCCGACGCGTCGACCGTGGCGGTCAGCGAGGCCTTCAGGTCTCTCGTGTACGTGTACTTCTCGGTGCCGTCGGGGTTCGACACGGTCAGCACGTCACCGGGGAGGATCCGCAGGTCCGTGAAATGCAGCTTCACGTAACCGGACCCCGGTCGTTCGATCACCGTCGAACGGTTCGCGCCACCCACGCGGACTGAGACCGATTCCTCAGTGCCGATTTCCTGACTCTGCGGCGAAGCCGCCTGAGCAGGTGTAGAGGTGGTGGTAGCAGGGACGATGGACGTCATCGGCAGGGCAAGCGCCAGTGCCGTGAGGAGTTGCAGGGTTTTCCTCATGCCTTTTGATACTTCCGACGTCACCTGACCGTGTCAGCCCGCCGAACGTCGGTAATGGAGGAATCTGTGCAACTTGTCCATTTCGGTCATGCCTGCGTGCTGCTGGACTCGGGGTCGACGCGGATCCTGATCGATCCGGGCACGTTCTCCGCCGGCTTCGAGGGGCTGGAGGACCTGGACGCGGTGCTGATCACGCACCAGCACTTCGACCACGTCGACGTGGAGAAGCTGCCCGCGCTGCTCAAGGCCAACCCTCGGGCGCAGCTCATCGTCGACGAGGGCACGGCGCCCATCGTCGAGGACGCGACCGTCGCCCGGCCGGGTGACACGTTCAAGGTCGGCGACACGACCGTCCGGGTCGTCGGCGGGCAGCACGCGATGATCCACGAGGAGATCCCGATCGTGCCGAACGCCGCCTACGTGGTCGGCGACGGCGCGTTCTACCACCCCGGCGACTCGCTGTTCGTGCCGGACGAGGACGTCGACGTGCTCGGCCTGCCCGCGGGCGCGCCCTGGATGCGCACCGGCGAGGCGGTCGACTTCATGCGTGCCGTGAAGCCGCGTGTCGCCGTGCCGATCCACGAGAAGACGCTCGCGAGCCCGCAGATGGCCCACCGGCTCTTCGAGATGCTCAAGCCGGAGGGCACCGAGGTCAGGCCGCTGACGCCAGGCGAGGAGACGGCAGTCTGACGTAGGTGGTCGGCGCGGCGTCGTGGGCGAGAGCGATGTCCACGGCGTCGAGCACGGCCTGCCGCGCACCGGGCCGGTGCAGGTCGCGGGCGTCGACGGTGATCCGGGTCAGCCCGCCGCGGCGCGCGGACCTGGCGGCCGCGTAGACCAGTGCCAGCGACCGCAGTTCGCCGAAGCTGGTGCGTTCGGTCAGCGCGTGCAGGCGGCCGAGGGTCGCGAGTCCGCTGCCGACCTCGCGGACGGCATGCGCGTCGGCGCACCGGTTGAACTTGTGCTTGGCCAGCGCGATCAACGTGCCGGGCGACGCCACGCAACGCCGTGGCGCGAACGTGTCGGCGTTGAGCCCGATGGCGTCCATCTGCAGACGCGCGCCCATCAACAACAACCCGGCTTCGTAGGCGGGTAGCCGCCGTTGGCCGAGACCGTGCAGCACGACGGCATCGCCGAGCGAGGTGCGGTGCCGCACCCATTCCTGCGCCCTGCCGAGCTCGCGAGGGGCTACGAGCAGCGACAACGGCACCTGCCGCGGATCAAGGGCCGCGGCGAGATCAGCGCATCGGTCGAGTGTCTGCGGACCGATGCCGGACAGGGAGACCACGAGCTGTGAGTGCACGGTATGAGTGCGCCACGCCGTGGTGACATCCGCGTGAAAGCAGAGCTAACTCACGCAAGCCAGTCAGCGAAGGACCGGCCGGTGAGCCGCTCGTAGGCCTCGACGTACCGCTGACGGGTCGCCTCGACGACGTCGGCGGGCAGCGGAGGCGGCGGAACGTCGCTCTTGCGGTCCCAGCCGGACGCGGACGACGTCAGCCAGTCGCGCACGAACTGCTTGTCGAACGACGGCTGCACGCGGCCGGGCTCGTAGCCCTCGGCCGGCCAGTAGCGCGACGAGTCCGGCGTGAAGACCTCGTCCGCGAGGATCAGCTCGCCCGAGGCGTCCAGCCCGAACTCGAACTTCGTGTCCGCCAGGATCAGGCCACGCGTCAACGCGTACGCGCGCGCCTCGCTGTACAGCTCGATCGTGCGGTCGCGCAGCTTCGACGCCAGCTCGACACCGTGCTTCTCGGCGATGACGTCGAACGACACGTTCTCGTCGTGCGCGCCGATCTCGGCCTTCGACGCGGGCGTGAAGATCGGCGGCTCCAGCTCGGACGCCTCGACCAGCCCGGCCGGCAGCTCGATCCCGCACACCGCGCCGGTCGCCGTGTAGTCGGCCATGCCGGAGCCCGTCAGGTACCCGCGCGCCACGCACTCGACGTCGACCATCTGCAGCTTGCGCACCAGCAACGCACGGCCGCGGACCTCGGCGGGGATGCGCGGGTCGTCGAACGCGACCAGGTGGTTCGGGGTGAGCCGCTCGAACCAGAAAACGCTCATCGCGGTGAGCACGCGCCCCTTGTCGGGGATCTCCGAGCTCAGGATGTGGTCGTACGCCGAGATGCGGTCCGACGCGACGAACAGCAGCAGCTCGTCGTCCACGTCGTACAGATCGCGAACCTTGCCGCGGGCGACGTGCTGGTAGTCAGCGAGCGTAGGCACGCCGGTGAGCCTACGTGGCCTTGTCCTGAAAGCGACGTACACCCCGCCACCACTACAGATCAAGGGCGAAGAAGCTTAAGGTGCACCCGTGCTCCCTAGAAAGGCCCTGTGGATCCCGGCTTTGGCAAGCTTGGGACTGCTCATCGTGCTGGGCGTGGCCGGGTGGAGCTTCGACTCCAGTCCCATCTCATCCCCCTCGTCGGGCGGCTCGCTGAACACGAGCACGACCCAGTCGGTGAGCATCGTGCCGACCCCGGACGTCGCCGACATCACCGTGAAGGGCTCCTCCTCCGAGGCGCCGGCCACCACCACGACGAAGACGACGCAGCCGAAGCCGCCACCGGCCCAGCAGCCTCCACCCGTGCAGCAGCCGACGACCACCGAGCCCCCGCAGCAGGGACTCCTCGTCAACGAGGGCGCGCGCTGCGATCCCGAGGGCGCGAGCGGCATCGGTCTGCTCGGCGAGAAGCTGGTGTGCCGCAAGGATCCGCAGCGCGGCGACCGTTTGCGCTGGCAGAAGGCCTAGGCCCGCCACTCCAGCACGTCGATCTTGTCGCCGACGCTGATCGTGCCGGTGCGCACGACCTGCGCCTTCATGCCGAACGTGACGCCGCCGTCGGGGTCGCGGCGGTAGGTCGCCAGCGAACGAATCGGCTCGGGGCCGTTCTTCAGCCCGGTCTCCTGGTCGACCATCGGCACCGCACAGCGCACGCAGTCCTTGGCGTAGGCCAGTTCCACGTCACCGATCGCCGCGCGCCGCACCCGGTCCTCCGTGTGCGGTTCCGGCCAGCCGGACACGACGACGTTGGGGCGGAAGCGGTTCATCGGCACCGGTTCCCCGCCGCGTTCCAGGATGCGCTCGTTCAACCCGTCCAATGAGGACAGCGAGAGCACCAGCAACGCGTTGCCGTCGGCGTACCCGACGACTCCGGTGGTCTCGCCCGTCGTCTCGCGGTGGAGGTCCGGCGGTGTCCGCACGAGCCGCACGGACTTGCCGAGCACGTCGGAGAAGTACGCGGCGGCCTCGTCACCCTGGTCGATCCCGGTGCCGTGCCAGACGTGCACGACCACCGGAACCCGCGGACCGTCGGCGACGACCGGGAAGGACTCGCCGCCGATCGACAGCGTCGAGTCCTCGAGGGACGGACGCAGCGCGGCCATCTCCGGAACCTTGCGCTGCGACAGGAACAGGCCGTCGTCGACCAGCATCATCATCCGGTCGTCGCGCAGCCCCGTCGGCTCCACGGCCGAGGAGGCGCGGGAGTACCCGGCGCAACCCTTGATCGGGTAGACGACCAGGTCGGACACGATCACAGGATCGGCTCCGGCTCGTAGACCGGGTACTTGTCGACGACCGCGGCGACCTGCTCCACCACGGACGCGACCTGCGCCGACGCCACGCCGGTGAACGACAGGCGGTCGGCCAGCAGCGCGTCCAGGGCGGCGCGGTCGAGCGGCAGGCGGGAGTCCGCGGCGAGCCGGTCCAGCAGGTCGTTCTGCGCCAGGCCCTGCTCGCGCATCGCCAGCGCGACGGCCACCGCGTTCTCCTTGATGGCCTCGTGCGCGGTCTCACGGCCGACACCCGCGCGCACGGCCGCCATCAGCACCTTCGTGGTGCCGAGGAACGGCAGGTAGCGGTCCAGCTCGCGAGCGACGACGGCCGGGTAGGCGCCGAACTCGTCGAGCACAGTCAGGAACGTCTCCAGCAGCCCGTCGAACGCGAAGAACGCGTCCGGCAGCGCGACCCGGCGGACCACCGAGCACGACACGTCGCCCTCGTTCCACTGGTCGCCCGCGAGCTCGCCGACCATCGACAGGTAGCCGCGCAGGATCACCGCGAAGCCGTTCACGCGCTCGCACGAGCGGGTGTTCATCTTGTGCGGCATGGCGCTGGACCCGACCTGGCCGGGCTTGAAGCCCTCGGTGACCAGCTCGTGGCCCGCCATGAGCCGGATCGTCTTCGCCACCGACGACGGCGCCGCGGCGAGCTGCACGAGCGTGGAGACGACGTCGAAGTCGAGCGAGCGCGGGTAGACCTGGCCGACGCTCGTGAGCACGCGCTCGAAGCCGAGGTGGCCCGCGACCGTCTGCTCCAGCTCCTGCAGCTTCTCGGGCGTGCCGAGCAGGTCGAGCATGTCCTGGGCCGTGCCGACCGGGCCCTTGATGCCGCGCAACGGGTAGCGCGCGATCAGCTCGTCGAGCCTGCTGAACGCCACCAGCAGCTCGTCCGCGCCCGTCGCGAAGCGCTTGCCCAGCGTCGTGGCCTGCGCGGCCACGTTGTGCGATCGGCCTGCCATGACGAGGTCGGAGTGCTCGGCCGCGAGGCGTGCGAGCCGGCCGAGGACGGCGGCGACCTTGGAGCGGATCAGCTCCAGCGACCGCAGCACCTGCAGCTGCTCGACGTTCTCGGTCAGGTCGCGCGAGGTCATGCCCTTGTGGACCTGCTCGTGGCCCGCGAGCGCGTTGAACTCCTCGATGCGCGCCTTCACGTCGTGACGGGTGACCCGCTCGCGCGCCGCGATCGACTCCAGGTCGACCTGCTCCAGCACGCGCTCGTAGTCCGCGACCGCGGTGGCCGGCACGTCGATGCCCGCGGCGGCCTGTGCCCGCAGGACCGCGAGCCACAGCTGGCGCTCCAGCACGATCTTGTGCTCGGCCGACCAGAGCGTCGCGAGCGACGTGGAGGCGTACCGACCTGCGAGGACGTTGGCGATGCGGGGCTTCGTCACGCCCTCAGATTAGTGCACCCGGGACTCACTCCCAGTTGATGCCGGGCTCCATGACCAGCTCTGTGAGCACTCCCACGCGCACCGGGACGGTCTCGCGCTGCCCGTTGCCGTTCGAGGGGTTGTAGGCGTAGGCGGTGATCTCCACGATGAGCCCGCTCTCGAACTGGCGCGCGACGGCGGCCTGCTGGACCTGGGGGGAGTCGTAGAGCTGCTCGACCGAGTGCAGGACCGACCCGTCCTCCTGCTTGACCTCCTGGCACGTCGTCGACCCGCCGCAGAAGGCGTTCTTGGAGAACGACTTCTTGGAGACCCGCACCTGCAACGCGGTCGGTCCGATGCCGTCGGTCAGGTACAGGAAGCCCGAGTACTCCTTCTCGTCCGGCTTCCACTCCGGCGCCCTCGTCGCGGACGGCGGGTAGACCGGGTTCCGGCCGGGGGCGAACGACGCGTAGAGCTCCTTGAAGTTCGTCATCCGGACCCCGAGCGACTCCACGAGCTTGTCGCCGATGCGCTGGGCCTTCCTCTCCGGCGACTCGGTGGGCGCCGACGACGAGCTCGTCTGGGTCTCGGCACCGAGCTGGGTGTCCCTGTCGCGCGGCAGCAGGCCGGGCAGCGACAACGACGCCACGGCGATCATCGCCGTAGCCACGCCCACAGCGACCAGCGCTCGTCGACGACTTTTTTTCTGCTCGACCCGCCTGATCAGGGTGTCGGGGTCGAAGTCGAGCGGCGGCTCGTCCCAGACGGCCAGCAGCATTCCCTCGCGGATCTCCTGCTCACTCACGACGCGACCCTCCCCGAACTGCTGTCGAGCTTCTCCACGATGGTGCGCAGCGTCGCGAGACCACGCGCCGTCTGGCTCTTGACCGTTCCCTCGGTGCACCCCATGGCCACAGCCACCTCGGCGACCGACAGGTCTTCGAAATAACGCAGCACGAGCACCGCGCGTTGACGCGGCGGCACCTGCAGCAGCGCGGTGTGCACCAGCTCACGTGCCCACAGCTTGGCGCTGGTCGTGTCCGGATCCACGGTGGCGTCCGCGGCGTCGGGCAGCTCCCCGTCGCGCTGCTCCGCGCGGCGCCACGGCCTGCGCTTCTCGTCCAGCCAGGTGCGCAACAGCACCTTGCGGGCGTAGGCGATCAGGTTGTCCAGGTCCTTGATGCGCTTCCACGCCAGGTACATCTTCATGAGGCTCGACTGCATCAGGTCTTCCGCTGTGTGCCAGTCGCCGCAGAAGAGGTACGCAGTACGTCGCAAAGACGCGGCATTGGCTGCCGCGAACTCGCGAAAGCCCTGTTCGTCGGCCTTGCGCATGCGTACCCCTCTCGCGTCCTCAACCAGGGGAACGCATCGGAGGAACGCGGGGTTGCATCACGCGTGACGGGAAAGAGCCGAACGGAGCATCCTGCCCGCCACCCCGCGCGGATCCGACTTGAGCTCGATGAACGAGTTGACCACCGAACCGTCGACCAGCGCGATCAGCTCCTCGACCCGGTCGCCGTCGACGTCGCGGCCCGAGCGGGCGAAGACGTCGGCGATCAGCTCGCGCAGCTCGGTCGACAGCGCGCGCATCAACGGCCGCAGGTACGGGCGGCGGCCGGTCGCGACGAGGCGTTCGTAGCGCAGCAGCACGGCCTCGATGTCGGTCGCGTCCTCGCCGACGAGCAGGTCGAGCATGAACTCGACGAGCACGTCGTCGGTCATCTTCTCCGGCATCGACGAGAGCCGTTGCCGGAAGCTCGCGAGCTCGCTGCGGCCGTGGAGCTCGACGGCCGCGGTGATCAGCTCGTCCAGCGAGTCGAAGTAGTACGTGGTCGACGCGAGCGGCAGACCTGCGCGTTCGGCGACCGCGCGGTGCCTGATCGCGTCGAACCCGCCCTCGGCGAACAGGCCGGACGCGGCCTCCACGAGCGCCTGCCGCCTGCGCTCACCCTTGGGAGTTGCTGCCGTCATAGTCGAGCCAGGGTACTGGGCGAAGGATCAGAACTTCGGGGCCAGTGCGTCCGCGAACCGCTTGGCCTGACCTTTCAGCTCGCCGTCGCCCTGCGTGAACACGTAGAGGTCCTGGCCCTTGGCGGTGCTCGTCTTCTCCGCGCCGGGCGGGGCCTCGAACGGCTGCGGCGTGACGATCGCGGTGATCGTCAGCCCGTCGATCTTGAACGCGGCCGAGCGGGAGTCGGGCGAGCAGGTCAGCGTGGGCGCGACGGCGAAGTCCGGTGAGACCGAAAGCTCGACGGCGAGGGCGTCGGCGAGCTCTCGGTCCACACCTGCACAGCCCTGCACTGTGCTTTCACTGGCCGAAAGACCAGTGCTTCCCGGCATCGACCCGTCCCCCTGCGTGGACTTGCCTTCACCGGAGAAGTTCGTGGGCGGTTGCGCCTCTAGTGGAGTCATCGGGGATTCTGCCGCGTTGTCCTGCTTATGCCCAGAACCCGCGCTGTTCGAAGTGCTCGTGTCTTGGCTTACCCAGCCGTTGGCGGCGAAAACCCCGCCGAAGCCGAGCACGACGACCAGTGTGGTGCCGGCCGCGATGGAGTTGCGCCGGCGCAGCGTGGCGCGGCGCGAGGCCTTGCGGACGTCGCCCGCGTCGAAGGACGCCGGTGGAGCGTCGTGTGCGGCGTCGCGGAACAGGTCCGCGAGCTTCTGCTCGTCCATCTACGTCCTCCTCTCGCTGGTCACGACGCCGGTCGCAGGTCGTCGATGGCGTCACCCAGAGCTTCCCGCAGTGCGGCGAGCCCTCGGGCGGTCTGACTCTTCACAGTTCCTTCCGAGCACTTCAGCGCCTCGGCCGTGGCCGTGACGTCGAGGCCCTCGAGGAACCTCAGCACGAGCACGGCCCGTTGCCTGGGCGGAACTCTGCGCAGGCCCTTCATCAACGCTTGGCGCGTCGCGACGGTGTCACCGATCTCGTTGTCCGTCGTCGGTGACTCCGGCATCTCGTCGGTGAACTTCTCGCGCCGCCACGCACGGCGTGACTCGTCGATCACCGCGCGCACGACGGTACGTCGGACGTAGGCGTCGAGGGCCTGCTTGTCCCTGATCTTCCGCCACCTCCTGTGCACCGCGACGAAGGCCGTCTGCGCGAAGTCGTCAGCGCGGTGCCAGTCGCCGCACAGCAGGTATGCCGTTCGGCGCACGGCCTCACGGCGAGCCACGAAGTACTCCGCGAACTCCTGCTCGTCGCGCTGATCCACGCGGACTGCTCTCCGCTCGTTCCTCGAGTTGCACTGACTGGACGGAAACTGAGGCACCAACGGTTGCACGAACCACCGGCGAGAGCTACATCACCCCCTCGGTCGCTCACCTGATGTGATGTGATCGGGGCTGTGACCCCCATTGACCTGCGCTCGGACACCGTCACCCAGCCCGACGAGGCCATGCGCCGCGCGATGGCGGCGGCCGAGGTCGGCGACGACGTCCTGGACCACGACCCGACGATGGCCGCCCTGGAGGAGCGGGTCGCCGGGCTCCTCGGGGTCGAGGCCGCGCTGTGGGTCCCCTCGGGCTCCATGGGCAACCTGATCGCCCTTTTCCTGCACCTGCAGCGCGGTGACCGGTTCCTCGCCCCGTTGGGCGCGCACGTGCTGGACGCCGAGCTCGGCACCGCCGCGTGGCTGGCCGGCGGGATGCCGCACGCGTTGCCGGTCCTCACCCCGGAGGCCGTGATCGCCGCCGGCGGTGGCGAGTCTCCTTACTACGGGCTGCGCACCACGTTGTTGTGCGTGGAGAACACGCACAACGCCTCCGGCGGCACGGTGACCTCCGTCGACGAGCACGCCGCCCTGGTCGCAGCCGCTCGTTCGATCGGGCTGGCGGTGCACCTCGACGGCGCGCGGCTGTGGAACGCGTCCGTCGCCCTCGGGGTGCCGCTGACGTCGCTGACGGCCGGCGTGGACACCGTGCAGGTGTGCCTGTCGAAGGGGCTCGGCGCGCCGGTCGGATCGGTCGTGGCCGGCTCCGCGTCGTTCGTCGTGGAGGCCCGTCGCGTCCGGAAGATGCTGGGTGGCGGCGTCCGGCAGGGCGGTGTGCTCGCGGCCGCGGGTCTAGTGGCTCTCGACCGGATCGACCGCCTGGCGGCCGATCATTCCAATGCCAATGGATTGGCTTCCGGGTTGAGGGCGCTGGGCTGGGAGGTGGACGAGCCCTCGACGAACATCGTGCTGGCGTCGGTACCCGATCTGGAGAAGACGCTGTTGTCGTTGCGCGATGTCGGGGTTCTGGCCAGTCCCATGTCGGGCAAGGTTCGGTTCGTGACGCACGGCGACGTGGACTCGTCCGACGTCGCCGAGGTGCTTCGCAGGCTGCGAGAGGACATCTGAGATGCGCTGGATCGTGTTCGACTTCGGCGAGGTGATCAGCCAGCGGAACCCGGCGCGGCCCGCCATGGCGGCGAAGCTCGGGGTGACGCTGGAGGTCTTCGAGACCGCCTACTGGGACCGCGACGCCTACGACCGCGGCGGATCCGACTCCGACTACTGGGGGCGGATCGGTTCCGCGCTCGGGCTGAGCCTCGACGACGCCCTGGTCCGCGAACTGACCGCCATGGACAACGCGGGCTGGCTCGACGATCCGGTGCTGGAGACCGTCGCGCTGATCGAGGACCTGGCGTCCCTCGGGGTGCCGCTGGCGCTGCTGTCGAACGCGCCTTCGACGCTGGGAAGGCTGGCCGAGAAGGTGCCGTGGGCCAAGCACTTCCGGCACCTGATCTTCTCGGGCGACATCGGCTGCGCGAAGCCGGACGCGGAGATCTGGAAGCACACGTCGTCCGTGCTCGGCTCGTCGGACGTGATCTTCTTCGACGACCGCGCGTCCAACGTGGAGGGCGCACTGGCCGCGGGCTGGGACGCGCGGCTGTGGACGTCAGCCGCTGCTGCGCGGGCTGAGCTCCTTGCGGAGTTCGGCGAGCTCCGCCCTTAGGTTCCGGAGCTCCTGCGCGGTCTCGAGCTCGGCTTCCTCGACACCGCGCAGCTTCTCCACGAGCCAGCTGGCGATCGTGCCGGTGATGACACCGAGCAACGCGATGCCGCCGACCATCAACAGCCCGGCGACGAGCCGCCCCTCACCCGTGACGGGGTAGCGGTCGCCGTACCCGACCGTCGACATGGTGGTCAGCGTCCACCACAGCGCGTCGCCGAACGTGGTGATGGTGGCGTTCTCCGCGTGCCTTTCCGCGTCCAGCACCGCGAGGCTCGCACAAAACGCGACGATCACCGTCACGCCCGCGACGTAAATGCCGACGCGTTGCCTGATCTTGTGCTGGAACTTCTTGTTCAGCAGCGTGATGACCGTGATGAGCCGAAGCACCCTGAGCTGCCGCACCATCGGCAAGATCACTGCCGCAAGATCGAAGATGTGCGTTCTCAAGAACTTCAGCTTGTTCTGCGCCAGGGTCAGCCTCATGACGAACTCGGCCGCGAACACGGCCCAGATCAGCCACAACACGATCTCCAGGGTGAAGTGCATCGCCCCGTGATCGTCGAAGACCTGCCACGCGTAGGCGGCGAGGAACACCACGGCGAGTGCCGTCAACGGCCACTCGACCTTTCGTTCCCACCGTTCGAGGCGGGCCTCGTTGGCTAACAACACCGCCTCATGGTGAGCGGTGCGTTCGCATTAATCCAGAGTCATCGCTTGGATTTGACGGCACCGTAAGCCGCCGTGCCTGCGAGGAGTAGTCCTCCAATCACAGCGAGCCAGAAAAGGCCTTTCACGACGGCGCCGACGACGGCCAGCACGATCCAGATCGCCACGAGCCACCCGATGATCGCCCACATAGGACCTCCCGTTCCTCGCTCTGTGAACGTCCGGCCGCCCGGATTTGTTGCTCTTGGTTTTTGGCCTTGGGCTTCGCGGGGCTGATGGGCTTGCGTTGGGTCAGAGCCAGGCCTTCAGCCGCCGCAGGGCCTCCTCGACGTCCTGCGTGGAGCCCGCGAACGACATCCGCACGAAGTGGTGCCCGTCCACGGGGTCGAAGTCGATCCCGGGCACGATCGCGACCCCGGTGTCTTCGAGCAGCTTCTTGCAGAACCCCATCGAGTCGTCCGTCAGATGCCGCACGTCCGCGTACACGTAGAACGCCCCGTCGGCCGGCGCGAGCTTGTCGATGCCGAGGTCCGTGAGCCCTTCGACCAGCAGGTCGCGGTTCACCTTGTACCGCTTGAGGTGCTCGGCCGTCTCCGCGTACGCGTCCTCGTGGAAGGCCTCGACCGCCGCGTACTGCGCCAGCGCGGGCGGACACAACGTGAAGTTGCCGGTCAGGCAGTCCACGGCCCGGCGCAACCGCTCCGGCAGCAACATCCACCCGAGCCGCCACCCGGTCATCGCGAAGGCCTTGGAGAACGAGTTGACGACGATCGCGTCCCGCGACGTCTCCCAGGCACACTTCAGCGGCTCGCCGTAGCTGATCCCGTGGTAGATCTCGTCGCTGATCAGCTGAACCCCGTTGGCGGCACACCACGCCGCGATCGGCTCGACCTCGGCGACGGTCCCGGTCGGGTTGGCCGGACTGGCCACGATCACACCCTTGAGCCCGGGATCGAGCATCTCGACCGTCGGCTGGAACCGCGTCTCCGGCCCACACGGCAACTCGACGACCTCGCACCCCAACGCCTTGAGGATGTTGCGGTAAGCCGGATACCCCGGCCGCGCCAAGGCCACCCGATCACCGGCGTCGAAGGCCGCGAGGAACGCGAGCGTGAACGCCCCCGACGACCCCGTGGTCACCACCACGTCGTCCGCCGACACGTCGAGGTCGTACTGCCGCTTGTAGTGCCCGGCGATGGCCTGCCGCAGCTCCGGAATCCCGAGCTGCTCGGTGTAGCCGAGCGCGTGCGCGTCCAGTGCGCGTGCCGCGGCCTCCCGCACCGGCCGCGGCGCGGGGCTAGACGGCTGGCCGGCGGCCAGGGAGATCACGTCACCGTGCGTCCGCTGCCTCCGCGCGGCGGCGGACAGCACGTCCATGACGTGGAAGGGCGGGACGTCGGCGCGGGCAGCCACGGTCAGCATGCCGTCAGGCTAACTGCCCGCTACCTCGCCACACCTCTGTCCGTCTCGCGGCTCACGTCCGGCAGGTTCGCGCGGCGCCTCGGATCGCCACCTCGGCCCGGCCGCGTCAGCTTTTACCCGAGATCCCCAAGTCCGAGTCCTCCCAGGTCCAAGTCCCCAGGTCCCAGTGCCCGATCTCTAGGTCCCGATCCTCAGGTCCTGTCCCAGACCCAGGCCTCTGGTCCCCGTCCAGCCTCGGGTGCCCGTCCAGCCTCCGGTCGCGGCCAGACCTCCGGTACCTGTCCCAGATTTCCGGCACCGGTCTCGGTCCCTGACCATCACCATCTCAGCCCCACTGCCGCAGCGCCCCGTCGTCAGAGCCCCGCCACTCCAGTCCTCGCCACCCCAGCACCCTGCGTCCTAGATCTCACCGGCCCGGCACCCTCGCCCCAGCGACCCAGCCTCCAGGTCCCATCACGTCAACTCACAACGTTCCTGGGCGCAACACCGTTGGTCGCACCCCCCGCGCTTCCGCAATATGCGGGCGCAGATAACAGTGTTTCAGGACATTCGTCACCCGTGTGGGTGTGGATAACCAACATCCCGCGCATTTCCGTCACGACTCACCTGACGAAGAAGTGCCGGATTCCGGACAAAGCTCACCCGATCGAGCGCACTAATACCCTTGGTAACCGCCGCCCTGGGACATCGCCTTCAGGCCGGGGTGTCCTTCGAAGCCGCCGTAGCGCGAGAACGTGTACCGGACACCCGCGATGATGTTGTCCACCGGATTCCAGATGTCGTCGTGGCCGGGCAGCTTGTGCGCGTTGAACGTCGAGTCGATGCACTGCATGAGGCCCTTGGAGGGCGTTCCCGCCTGGGCGTTGGAATCCCAGAGGTTGATGGCGTGCGGGTTGCCGCTCGACTCCTTCTCGATGATCTTCCAGATCTCGTCGATGTTCTCTTCGGTGACCGGGATCCCTGCGGCCTGGAGGATCTTGATGGCCTCGCGGATCCACTCCTCGACGTTGCCGGGAGGCGGGCTGCCGGAGGGCGGGCCGCCGCTGGAGCCGAGACCGCCCATGCCGCCGCCCTCACCTCCACCGCCTCCGCCACCGCCGCCTCCACCGGAAGCGCCGCCACCTCCTCCGCCGCCTCCGCCACCGTGGTTGGACGTGGTGGCCGGCGCGGGCTGCGGGTTCGGTGCGGACGAGGTCTTGGTCGACTCGTCCGGCGGTGGGGTCGGGGCCCACTCGACGGGCTTGCCGGGGGCCGGGGTGAAGGACTGGGTGTTCGGGTCCGCGAGCGACGAGAACTTCGGGGTCAGTGCTCCGGGGCGGGACTTCAGGGTGCCGGCGGCGGCGTTGACCGCGCTTTCCGCTTGGGACACAACGGGTTGGGCGTCGCTGGTGGCTTCGGCGCAGTAGCCGCGGATCACGCTGTCGACGTCTTCTTGTGGCTGGTTGTGCAGTTGCTGGCGCGCTTGGCGGGCGCGGCTCAGGAGGTTCTCGCAGATGCGGCTCATCGAGGTCTTCGCGGTTTCCAACGCGTTCGCGGCCGCCTCCAGGTCGGTCGCGGCGTTGTTGAGCGCTTCGGCCATCGAGGTGCCGCACTTGGTGACGCCGGCCATGTAGGCGATGAAACCGTCGGCGGACTTGCCTTCCCAGGCGCCGTCGAGTTGCGTGACGGACCGCTGCAGGACGTTCGTCTGGTCGCCGCACTTGCCCGCGGCCTGCTTCCAGCGGTTCGCGATGTCGCGCACGGCCTGGGGTTGTGCGGTCTCGATCTTGTCCGCGAGCGCGGCCAGGTCGGCGCCGCCGGGCAGCGCCGCGACTTCGTCCATCGCGCTCATGTCAGACCGCCTTCAAGGAGTTCTTGTTGGCTTCCTCGACGTCCGCGACGCCGGTCTGGATCGTGTCCAGCGCACCCTCGACCTTGCGCAGCACCTTTTCGGCCGCCTCGAACTCCTGCGTGCCCGCCTGGTCCATTGCGGACACCGCCGCGGAGATCGCACCGGACGATCCGAGCTTTCCGAAAATGTCCGGATTGCCGTACTGGCCGGAAAAGCCGTCACCGATCGCGCCGAATTGTCCGGCCTGACTGCTCACGGTCGTTCGGCACTGTTCCATGGCTTCAGTGTTGAACTTCGTCGCAGCCATGCGCGCCCTACCCCCTCAACGTCTGCTCACCGACTTTAGAACGAATTGCGTCGGGCAGTGCGCCGATTCGCTCTTTCGAGACGACGATGCCCGCCCGTCGAGTTCGACGGGCGGGCACGTGCGAGGGTTCCGTGATCAGACTTCCTGCAAAAGCTCCCAGATCGCTCCGGCGAGCCGATGGTTGTCGACCGGCGTGATGGTGCACCACTTGCGGCCGTCGCTGCTCGGCTTGAGCTGACGGAGATACCGCCCGTTGTGCGTGTCGTGGAAGGAAACGACGCGATCGGCACGCCGCCCGTTGCGTTGCGCGCCGAACTGTCCGCGCGTGGAGATGCCGTCGAGCATGCCGGCGAGCTCCTGGGCGTCACCGAGCCGCATGCCCCGCCGCTCCAGCGAGGTGATCATCGCCTGCGCGTCGAGCCCGACGTTCTTGGCAGCGGCCACCAGCTCGTCGTAGGGCATGCTGGTCGACCGCCCGAACCCGGCGGGCATCTCCCCGGCGACCGACACCGCGGCCTCGGCGAGCGCCGTGCCGCGGGCCTCGATCAACCACATCTCGTCGCGGTCCTGCACCGCCAGGATCGCCTCGTCCCCGATCGCCGCCGCGAGTCCGCTGATCTGCCGGTCGGCCCAGATCCACAGGTCGATCGACACCTGGTGGTTCGCCAGCAACGCGAACCCATCGGCGAGCTCGGGCACGACCCGCCCGTTGCGGGCGAGACCGCGCGCCTCCAGCGACTCCCAGGCCCGCTTCACCACCTCGGACTTCTCGGTGTGGGTGATGGAGGGAATCCGCGTGTCGAGCGCGACGTGCGCGGCCGGGAGGCGTTGCGCCTCCCAGACCACGGCGAACTCCACTGTGGACAGAACCACAGAACCTGGTGAGCTCAAGGGATCTACTTGTCCTTCGGGTCTTCGCCGATGACGGACTGAACCACCATGCGGTCATCACCGAACATCTCGTCGGAGTCGACGCCGTACTTGCGCACGTGCTCGCCGTCCTCCTCGCCCTCACCCCTGGCAGCGCTGGCCGCTGGCGACATGAGCGAACCAGCGCCCTTGCCACCAACACCGGCCTTACCGGCAGCAGCCGCAGCACCGCCACGATTCGCCTCGGGTCCGACGCCAGTGGCGCCGCCGGGCGTCATGGCGCCACCGGGTCCCTTGCCCGCAGCACCGGTACCGCCAGCACCAGCACCACCGGCTCCAGCACCGCCGCCACCAGCCTTGGTGCCGCCGATCGTGCTGGGCGCACCCTTCGGTCCAGCGGGCGCGATGGGCGTCTTGGGAGCCTGGCTGGGACCACGTCCACCACCGACGACCTGCGCTCCACGCGCGCTGGCCGCACCACCGGCGATGCCCGCGGCCGCGGCCGTCGCGGCGGCGAGGCCGATGGGCGGGGTGCCGAACGGCTTGGGCAGGCCGGGGCCTGCGGCGAGCGGGGTCGGCGTGCCGGTGCCGGGCATGACACCGGTGGCGTTGCCGGGCGTGCTCGGGATGGGGGCGCCTGGGACGCCGGGCGTGCCGGGGCTACCGGGCGAGCCGGTGAAGCCGGGGCCGCCGCCGTTGATGCCGGGAGGGCCGCCTGCGGGCATGCCGACCTGGGGACCGACGGGGGTGGCGACAGCAGAGCTGGCCACAACGATGTCGGGCGCCTGAGCAGGAGCGCGGAAGCCGTCGAGGGAGTTCTGACTGCCGGTGACGTATCCGTTCAGACTGTCGATCGCCTGCTGCCGAGCCCTGTTCGTCGCCTCGACCTCCTTGGCGTGGTCGGTCTCGATGCCGAAGAAGCCGCCGACCTTGTCCCCGAAGTTCTGCTCGGTGTCGCCACGCAGGTCCTGCGACGGAGGCGTGCTGTGACGGGCCTGGCTGGTGCTCTCACTCTGCTGCCTCATCGCCTGAGAGCTTTCGTTGGACGCCTGGCTGCTGTCGTCGAGACCTGCGGCGACCACGTCGGTCTTCGTGTGGCTCTTCTCAGCGGTGGCACCGCCCCACTCGATCTTGAGCGTCTTGAGCTGGTCCCGGATCGTCTGGTCGACCGACTCCAGAGTGTTGGCAAGGCTGCGCAGCGCCGCGGACGCTTCACCGAACTTGGAAGCGACCGAGGTACCTGAGAGCTTCTGGACCTCGCTCGCGAGATCCGCGTTGGACCAACCCTCGAAGTTCCAGTCAGTGAGCTGCCGATATCCCGACATGACTCCCCCTCACTTCAATGTCTTGAGCGTCGCAAGTGCGAGACCAGCGGCCTTGGCGGCCTTGCTGCAGAGCACGGCCTGGTCCTTCTCACCTGTCGTCAGCGGGATGTAGCTGACCATCAACTGCTGGCCATCGGCCACGTCGATCGCCACGGAGCAGTCGAAACCGCTGCCACCGGACAGTTCGATCTGTACCGCGCCGTAGTCGGCGACCCTGATGATTTTGGTGGTGAAGTTTCCACCCTTGAGCCAGTAGTCGACGCCGTTGTGCGTGACCCCGCCAATTGTGTAGGTGTAACGACCGGCGTTCTCGTAGTGACAGCTCGCCGATTCCTTGCCGTCCACGAGCTCGAGGTTCTCCGCCCTGGAAGACGACGTCTCGATCTGCGGCGTTTGGTCGGCGGTCAGCAGCTTGCACGCGTCCACCGAATCAACCTTCAGGTTCGCCGGACGCTCAGGCAGCTTGCCCGACGAGTCGTTGCCGGACGAGGTGTTCGTCTGCGGCGCAGGAGTAGGGGTCCCCTTCTCACCACCGCCACTGGTGCAAGCCGCCAGAATCGCCACGAAGGCCATTGCTGCGGCAAGCTTGGAGATACGCATCGTCACGCTTTCGGCTTGAACGTCGTCATGATCGCTTCTTCACTGAAGCCGTACTGCTCAGCCGAAGCCTTCAGCTGGTCCGAAAGACTCTCCAGAACCTTCATGTAGGCCAAAATCCGGTTCGCGTACGAGTCGTCGTGAAACAGCAACCGATCGTTCCAAGCATTCACGACGTCCGATGTGACCTGGCCGTCGGAGGCCACAATTCGCAGTTTGGGTGTGATTTTGACGTACGCCGCGTTGAGAAGCATCCACTGATCGTGGACGACCTTGCCTGCCTGAAGGACGGTGTCCTTCTCGACGTGGAACTTCTGGGTCCCGCCGCCCGCCAGGCTCTCCGAAACTCGGTCCATGACCGAGTTCGCGGCCTTCAGCGCGCTGACCGCACCGGCCATCGCGCCACCAGCCACCCCCGCAGCGGCACCGAGAACGGCTTCCGCCCCCACGCTCTCCTGTGTCACGACGTCCTACCCCCGTACGGTTGGTAACGGTTCGGTCCCGCTTCGCAGGTTACCAACGCCTGCGTAAGACGCACCTGTGGTTGGACGAAGACCACCCCTCGTTGGTTCCACATCACGGTCGGTGTCGTTCCTGGAGAGCACGCGTGAATCCTCAACACCCATTCCAGCAACCGCCGGTGAAGAAGCGCATCGGATTGATCATCGAGGTCATCTTTGCTCCGGCGTGCCGATCGAGAGCTGACATCACGGCGGCAGTGTTGATCAAAACCCTGCAGAGGCGGTAGCGCAGAAGGTCGCGGACGAGGTGCGCGAGGCGATCGGATAGGGCACAGCTAGTCGGGTGAGAACGCCACGAGCCCCATAGCGTTGAACACGTGCTAGAGCGACTCAACGAGGCCATGGCCCGCATCGAGGACGACCTCGAAGGAGAGGTGGACGTCAAGGTGCTCGCGCGGATCGCGGGGACCAGTGAGTACCACCTGCGGCGGATGTTCAGTGCGCTGGCGGGGATTCCGCTCAGCGAGTACGTCCGGCGCCGGCGGCTCACGAAGGCGGCGAACGAGGTCCTTAGTGGACACGGGTCGTTGCTCGACATTGCCGTCAAGTGGGGCTACGGGTCCAACGAGGCCTTTGCGCGGGCCTTCAAGGCCATGCACGGGATCGGGCCGCAGGAGGCTCGGGCCGGCAGGAAGGCGTTGCAGTCGCAGCAGATTCTCACGTTCAGGCTAGTTGTCGAGGGGAGTTCCAACATGGAGTACCGGGTTGTCGAGAAGGACGCGTTCCGGGTTGTCGGACGGGGGACGCGGGTGCCGTTGGTGCACTTGGGGATGAACCCCGCGATCGTCGAGTTCGTGAAGGGCATCGGGATGCCCACGCTCGACAGGATGAAGGAGCTGAGTGACGGGGAGCCCGCGGGGATGCTGGCGCTCACCTTCAACCAGGAGGGGGTCGAGGAAGGTGACATGCTCGACTACTTCCAGGGGGTGGTGACCAGCCGGGAGGCGCCGGAGGACATGGAAACCCTTGAGGTGCCCAAGAACACGTGGGCGGTGTTCACGGCTTCTGGGCCGTATCCCGAGACGATTCAGCACATGTGGCGGGACGTCTACACGCAGTGGTTCCCGTCCAACAGCTACGAGAGCGCTGAGGGGCCGTCGATGTTGCGCACGCAGATCGACGGTGACCAGGCCACTGCCGAGCTGTGGATTCCTGTCACCAGCTGAGCACCAGGCGTTCCATCACGTCTCGTAGTTCCAGCACGGCCAGCCACGCGTCGGGGATCACGTCCGTGCCGTCGCGGGCGCCGAGGATGTTGCCGCAGATCGAGCCCGTCGAGTCGGAGTCGCCCGAGTGGTTCACGGCGAGTCGGACGGCGTCGGCGAAGTTCTCGCCGACGAGGGCGGCGTGCAGGCCGATGGCCAGGGCTTCTTCGCCCACCCAGCCGCCGCCGAGTTCGGACTCGATCTCCTCCGGGGTCAACAGGCCGAGGCCCATCACCTTGTCCAGCAACGAGGTCTGTTCCTCGTGGCCTTCCCAGCGGACGAGTTCCGCGCGTGCCACGGCCACCGCCGAAACCAGGTCCGAGCCTGCCAGCAGGGCTTGGACGATCACTGCCAGAGCGCCTGCCGACAGGTAGCCGCTCGGGTGGTGGTGCGTCATGCGGGCGGTGTCCGCGGCCAGCGAGAAGACCTCGCGCACGTCGTCCGACCAGACGGCGACGGGGGCGGCGCGCATGACGCCGCCGCAGCCCTTCGAGTTGTTCTTCTCGTTGTGCTTCAACGCGGTGATGCACGTGTGGCCCGGCGCCCGCCGTGAGTGCAGGCGCTGGTCGGCCATCAGCCAGCCGTCGGAGGCGACCAGCGGGCCGCCCTGCGTGTGCAGCCAGCGCCCGTAGGCGGCCCGCACGGTCAGCCTCGGGTCCACTCCGTGCTGCCGGGCGAGGAGGAGACCCTCGAGGGTGAAGAGCACCATCTGGGTGTCGTCGGTGATCTCCAACGACGGCAGGTCGACGACGCCCGAAGGGCCGTGGAGGTGGCGGATCGTGTCGATCGACGAGAACTCGATCGGCGCGCCCAGGCCATCTCCCACGGCCCCGCCCAGCACACACCCGAGAAGGCTCACGGCAAGGTGATCTTGCCGTCGATGGCCTTCGACGCGATGTCGGAACGGTGGTGCGAGCCGGTGAGGTGGATGTCCGCGATGCGCTTGTAGGCGCGCTCGCGGGCCTTCGACAGCGACTTGCCGGTGCCGACGACGGACAGGACGCGGCCGCCCGCGGAGACCACGGCGCCGTCCTCACGGCGGCGCGTGCCGGCGTGCAGGACGCCGTCGGCCTCGGCGCCGGTGATCACGTCGCCCGTGCGCGGGAGGTTCGGGTAGCCCTCGGCCGCGATCACGACGGTCACGGCGTAGCCGTTCTCCCACTCCAGAGCGGGCAGCGACGCCAGCGAGCCGGTGGCCGCCGCCAGGAACAGCGCCGAGATCGGCGACTTCAGCAGTGCGAGCACCGACTGCGTCTCCGGGTCGCCGAAGCGGCAGTTGAACTCGATCACCTGCACGCCGGACGACGTCAGCGCCAGACCCGCGTACAGCAGGCCGACGAACGGGGTGTCCCGGGCGCGCAGCTCGTCGACCACGGGCTGCACGCACCGCGACACGATGTCGTCGACCAGGCCCTCCGGCGCCCACGGCAGCGGCGCGTAGGCGCCCATGCCGCCGGTGTTCGGGCCGGCGTCGCCGTCGCCCACGCGCTTGAAGTCCTGCGCCGGGATCAGCGGCACCACGGTCTCGCCGTCGGTGACGCAGAACAGCGACACCTCCGGGCCGTCCAGGAACGACTCCAGCAGCACCGGGTGGCCGCCGTCGAGCAACGTCATGGCGTGCGCACGGGCCGCGGCCAGGTCGGAGGTGACGACGACGCCCTTGCCGGCGGCGAGACCGTCGTCCTTCACGACCCACGTCGGCCCGAACCGCGCGAGAGCGGCGTCGAGGCGGGCGGGGTTGTCCACGACCTCGCTGTGCGCGGTCGGCACCTCCGCCGCGTTCATGACGTCCTTCGCGAACGCCTTCGAGCCCTCGATCCGGGCGGCGGCCTTCGACGGGCCGAAGCACGGGATGCCGAGGGCCCGGACCGCGTCAGCGGCCCCGACCACCAGAGGTTGTTCGGGGCCGATGACGACGAGATCGGCCTTCCACTCCTTCGCGAGGCCGGCGACGGCCGAGGCATCGGCGACGTCGACGCCGTAGATCTCGGCGTGCCCGGCTATGCCTGCGTTGCCCGGCGCGCACGCCAAAGCAGTCAGCTGCGGGTCGCGCGACAACGCGAGGACAAGGGCATGCTCACGGGCTCCAGACCCGATGACCAGGACGCGCACGAGGGCCCAGCGTAGTTCAGCCGAGCGCCTGCTTCGCCCCAGGGTGCAGCGGGACGGGGTCGGAGGCCGCGGCCTTGTCGCGAACGATGTCCTTCACGGCCGGGTGCACCTTCTCCAGGTCAGCCTTCTTGTCGAAGATCAGCTTGGTGACGGCGCAGGCGTTGTTGGCCGCGAAGTCCTCGCGGACGAGCAGCAGGTTCGGCACCACGATCGTGGAGACCTCGGCCACCCCGTAGGTCGCAGCCGGGATCGGCGCGGTGTCGTACACCGGGCTGATCTTCTTCATCTCCGGCAGCAGCGGGGTGATGTCGACGAACTTCACCCGGTCCTTCAGCGACGTCGTGATGTCCGTGATCTGCGGCGTCGGCAGCCCGCCCGACCAGATCAGGCCGTCGATGCTGCCGTCCTTCATGCCGTCCGCGGTCTTGGTCAGGTCGAGCCGCTGCGCCTGGACGTCCGAGTCGATGTTGAGGCCCGCCGACTTCAGCAGCCGTCCCGCGATCACCTCGGTGCCGGACTTCGGCGACCCGGTCGAGATCCGCTTGCCCTTCATGTCCGCGACGGAGTTGATCCCGGAGTCCGCGCGCACGAGCACCTGCGTGTAGTTCGGGTAGATCCGCGTCAGCGCCGCGATCTTCTCCTTCTTGCCGTTGAACGCCCCGGCACCGTTGACGGCGTCTGCGGCGGTGTCCGCCAGCGAGAACGCGATGTCGTAGGTGCCGGCGACGAGCTGCTGGATGTTCTGCACCGACGCACCGGTCTCGGCGGACGACGCCTTCAGCTTCGAGTTGTCGGAGATCAGCTTCGCCAGGCCGCCGCCGACCACGAAGTACACGCCACCGGAGTTGCCGGTCGCGATCGTGATCCGGCCGTCCGAGGCCTCGCAGGACGCACCGCCGCCCGAAGCGTCCGGAGTGGTGGGCGTGCGTTTGCCGCCACACCCGGAAACCACGAGCGCCAAAGCGATCGCACCGATCGCGTACTTACGCAGCATCACGAACCCTCCCACGGGTCACCAGGTGTACCGCGACGGCCACCACGAGGAACCCGGCCCCGATGGCGATCGTCAACGGCTGCAGGTAAAGCAGGAACAACGCGGCCGGCACGCACAGCGCGCGCTCCGGCCAGCGAGCGGGACCGAACAACCAGCCGCCCGTCAGCACGGCGAGCGCGGCCACCCCGAGAGCGGACGCTCCGAACGCCCACACCGAGTCCAGCAGCGGCCCGCGCAGCAGCAGAGCGGCGCCGGCGTCGGTCAGCACGAACGCCAGCGGCACGAGGAACGCGGGCAGCGTGTACTTCCACGTCTGCCACATCGTCTTCATCACGTCGCCGCCGGTCAGCGCCGCGGCGGCGACGGCGGCGAGGGCGGTCGGCGGTGTCACCTCGGACAGCACCGCGTAGTAGAAGATGAACATCGCGGTCTCGGCCGGCTCGACGCCCAGCGTGATCAACGCCGGTCCGATGACGACCCACGAGATGATGAACGACGCCGTCACCGGCACCGCCAGGCCGAGCACGGACACCGCGACGGCCGCGAGCACCGCCGTCAGCATCAGCACCACGACGGGCTCGGACGTCAGGGCCGAAGCCAGGTCGACGAGCGACCCCGCAAGCGCTTGCCCCAGCCCGGTCTTGGTGATGGTCGAGGTCACGACACCGGCCGCCGCGCACACCGCGATCACCGGGAACGCCGAGCGCACGCCCACGGACAGCGCGTCCGCGATCAGCTTCAGCCACTCGTGCCGGTGGTTGATCAGCGCGAACAGCGCGGCCACGCCCGTCGCGTACACGACGGCCTTGTAGACCGGGATGTCCATCGCGAGGAACACGATGATGATCCCGAGCGACAGGAAGTGGTACCAGCCGAGCTTCAGCACGTCGAAGAACCGCGGCGCGTCCACGTCGACCGGCCGCGCCCCGAACCGCCGCGCGTCGGCCTCCACGGCCAGGGCGATGCCCAGGTAGTAGAGCAGCGTCGGGATGATCGCCCAGATCAGCACCGACAGGTACGAGACCTGCAGGTACTCGGCGATGATGAACGCCGCCGCGCCCAGCGTGGGCGGCGAGAGGATCGCGCCGATGCCGGACGCCGCGAGCAGGCCGCCCGCGTTCTCCTTGGGATATCCGGCCTTCTGCAGCATCGGCCACGTCACGGCGCCCAGCGACACCGTGGTCGCCGTGCCGGAGCCGGACACCGTGCCCAGCAGGAAGCCCGCGGTCGCCGCCGTGCGGCCGGGAGCGGTCCGCGACTTGCGGAAGGCGGCGAAGCTGACGTCCACGAAGAACTTGCCCGCGCCCGACGCGTTCAGCACGGCGCCGTAGATCGTGAACAGCACGATGTAGGTCGCCGCGACGTCCAGCGGCGTGCCGTAGAACCCGCTGGCGTCGTTGAAGAAGCCGTTGATGATCTGGGGGAAGTCGACGCCGGAGTGCGCGATCGACCACGCCGGCGGCAGGAACCCGCCGTAGTAGGCGTAGGCGATGAACGCGAGGCAGACCACCGGGAGCACCCAGCCGGTCGTGCGCCGGCACGCCTCCAGGATCAGCACCAGCAGCACCGAGCCCGCGACGACGTCGAGCGTCGAGAGCTGGCCCTGCCTGTTCAGGAACTCGTCGAAGCCCCCGAACAGCGGATAGGCGCCGGCCACGAAGGCCGCACCGGCCAGCACCCAGTCCCACCAGGGCGGCGCGTGCCCGCGGCCGTAGGCGAGGAACACCAGCGGCAGGGTCACCGCCAGGAAGATGATCAGGTAGTACTGGCTTCCCTTGGCGAACGGGAAGAACACCTGCTTGAGCACCAGGAGGGCGATCAGCAGGCCGGCGATCCACAGCGCCCGCTCCCACCTGGGTGAGAGCGAACGCGACGGCATCTCCTCGTCGTGCTCCGCGACGATGCGGGCGAGGTCCGGGTTGGCCACGGACCGACCGTACTGTGGGGGCGATCACAGCAGCAGAGGATCAATCCAAAGGAACTGCAAAGACTCATCCGGCGGAAGTGTCCACATAGCACCGGCGCCACTGCTCGCCCGGCGCGGACGAGCGCCGGTTGAGCGCAAAATGAGCGGCATGTACGGGCCTGAGCTTCTGCTGCTGCTCCTCGGGGCGTTGATCGTCACGGCCGTCGCGCGCCGGTTGAACTGGTCGGCGCCGCTGGTCCTCGTGGCCGTCGGCCTGATCGTCTCGTTCATCCCGGGCGTGCCGGAGTTCGAGCTCGATCCGCACCTGATCCTGCTGGTGGTGCTGCCGCCGCTGCTCTACAGCGCGGCGCTGGACAGCTCCTACCTCAACATCCGCGCGAACCTGCGTCCGATCGGTCTCCTCGCGGTGGGGCTCGTGCTGTTCACGACGTTCGTCGTGGGCGTCACGGCGAAGCTGGTCTTCCCGGACCTGCCGTTCGCCGCCGCGCTCGTGCTGGGCGCGGTCGTGGCGCCGCCGGACGCCGTGGCGGCCGTCGCGATCGGCCGCAAGCTCGGGTTGCAGCGCCGCGCGATGACGTTGCTGGTCGGCGAGAGCCTGATCAACGACGCGACGGCGCTGACGGCGTTCAAGGTCGCGGTGGCGGCCGCGGCGGGCGCGGCGATGCACCCGCTCGACGGGGTGTGGATGTTCGTGAAGGTGACGATCGGCGGCATCGCGATCGGCCTGGTCGTCGGGATCGTCGTCCGCTTCCTGCGCAAACGGCTCTGCGAGGGCGTGTTGGAGAGCGCGCTCGGCCTGCTCGTGCCGTTCGGCGCCTACCTGCTCGCGGAAGAGGGTTTCCACGTCTCCGGTGTCCTCGCGGTCGTCGTCGCCGGCCTCTACATCGGCCACAACGCCCCGCGCGGCAGCTACACGACCCGCCTGCAGGACGGGGCGGTGTGGCGTTCGGTGGACGCGCTGATGGAGTCGTTCGTGTTCGCGCTCATCGGGCTGCAGGTGTCGTCGATCATCAGCGCCGCCGACCTCAACGCCGCCCTGCTGCTCGGCGCGGGGGCGGTGCTGCTGGCCACGGTCCTCGCCCGGTTCGTGTGGATGTACCCGGCGTCCTACCTGCCCGTCCTGCTGAACAAGAAGATCAGGGAACGTGAGGGCGTGCCGCACCTGGGCCAGGTGACGGTGATCTCGTGGACCGGCATGCGGGGTGTGGTGACGCTGGCCGCGGCGGCCGCGATCCCGCAGGACGTTCCCGGCCGCGACATCATCGTGTTCTGCGCGTTCGTGGTCACGGTCGCGACGCTGCTGCTGCAGGGCACGACGTTGCCGTGGCTGATCAGCAAGATCGGCTTCGCGGGGGACGACGCCCGCAAGGACGCGCTGGCCGAGGCGCAGGTGCAGCACCGGGCCGCGCAGGCCGCGGTCACCAGGCTCGACCAGGAGACCGAGGACGTCCCCGACCACGTCCGCGACCAGCTCCGGTCGCTCGCCGAGCACCGCGGCAACGCCGCGTGGGAACGGCTCGGGCGGCAGGACGAGGAGAGCCCGGCGGCCGCGTACCGGAGGCTGCGCCGGGTGATGCTCAGCGCGGAACGTGACGAGTTCGTCAAGGCCAGGGACAAGGGCGAGATCGACGACGAGGTGCTCTTCCGCGTGCTGCGGGAGCTGGACCTGGAGGAAGCCGCACTGTCCCGTGAGTAACCGTTCACCTGCATTTCGTGTTGCGATGCTTGGGTGCGCTCTCAACACAACGGGAGGTCGAACGATGAACCCCAAGGGGATCGGACGCAGAGGTCTGGCCGCCGTGGTCCTCGTGTTCGCGGGTGCGGTGGTGGCGTCGCTGCCGTCCGCCTCGGCACATGACGACAAGGGTCCGATCGTCATCGGGCACCGCGGCGCTTCGGCGTACCGGCCCGAGCACACGCTCGCGGCGTACGAGCTCGCCGCGCGCATGGGTGCCGACTTCATCGAGCCGGACCTGGTGCCCACCAAGGACGGCAAGCTGGTCGCCCGGCACGAGAACGAGATCGGCGGCACCACCGACGTCGCCACCAAGGCGCAGTTCGCCGACCGCAAGAAGACCAAGACCATCGACGGCGTCGCCGTCACCGGCTGGTTCACCGAGGACTTCACGCTCGCCGAGCTGAAGACGTTGCGCGCCGAGGAACGCATCCCGGCGATCCGCCCGCGCAACACGCTCTACGACGGCCGGTTCGAGGTGCCGACGCTGCAGGAGGTCATCGACCTCTCCAAGCGCCTGTCCCGCGAGCTGCGCCGCGAGATCGGCATCTACCCCGAGACCAAGCACCCGACGTACTTCAAGTCGATCGGTCTCGCGCTGGAGCCGAAGCTCGTCGACGTGCTGAACCGCAACGGCCTCAACCGGAGCAGCGCCAAGGTCTACGTGCAGTCGTTCGAGGTCGCGAACCTCAAGGAGCTCAACCGGTCGCTGCGCGTGCCGATCGTGCAGCTCGTCAACGGTTCCGGCGCGCCGTACGACTTCGTCGTGGCGGGTGACAAGCGCACCTACGCCGACCTGGTCACCCCGGCGGGTCTGCGCGAGATCCGTTCCTACGCGGACGGCGTCGGCCTCACCAAGGACATCATCATCCCGCGTGACGCCGGCGGCTTCCTCAAGGCGCCGACGACCGTCGTGAAGGACGCCCACAGGGCCGGTCTGGTCGTGCACTCCTGGACGTTCCGCAACGAGAACTCGTTCCTGCCCGCGGACTTCCGGTCCTCGACCGACCCGGCCGCGTACGGCCGGGCCTTCGAGGAGTACGACCTGTTCTTCAAGCAGGGCGTCGACGGCGTGTTCGCGGACAACCCCGACACGGCCGTGGAGGCCAAGGTCAAGCGCTAGCGAGTGCGAGCGTGCGGTCCCCGTCGAGCAACCCTCGTTGCCTCAGCAGGGGCCGCACGCCCTCGCCGAACCAGTAGGCCTCTTCCAGGTGCGGGTAGCCGGACAGCACGAACTCGTCGATGCCGACGGAGTGGTACTCCTCGATGAGGTCCGCGACCTCGGAGTGCGAGCCCACCAGCGCCGTTCCCGCGCCACCGCGCACGAGCCCGACGCCGGCCCACAGGTTCGGGTAGACCTCCAGACCGCGCACCCCGCGGCTCAGGTCACCGCCGTGCAGTGCGAGCATCCGTTGCTGTCCAACGGATTCCGACGCGCCGAGCTGTTCCTGCGCCTTCGCCACCGCGGCCGGGTCCAGCGCGTCGAGCAGCTTCGCGGCCGACGCCCACGCCTCCGACGACGTGTCCCTGCTGATCGTGTGCAACCGGATGCCGAACCGGATCGGGCGGTCGGTCAGCGCCCGCACCCGCGCGATCTTCGCCGCCACGTCCTCCGGCGGCTCGCCCCAGGTCAGGTAGACGTCGGCGCGGGCGGCCGCCACCGGCAGGGCGGCGTCGGACGAGCCACCGAAGTAGATCGGCGGCACCGGGTCCGGCGCGGCCAGCACGGTCGCGTCCTGCACCTGGTAGTGCTCGCCCTGGAACGTGTACGGCTTGCCGGTCCAGATCCCGCGCACCACCTGCAGGAACTCGTCGGTGCGCGCGTACCGCTGGTCCTTGTCCAGCCAGTCACCGAACCGGCGCTGCTCCACGGAGTCGCCGCCGGTGACCACGTTGAGCAGCAACCGGCCGCGCGAGATCCGCTGGTACGTCGCGGCCATCTGCGCCGCCAGCGTCGGCGACAGCACGCCGGGCCGGAACGCCACCAGGAACTTCAGCCTCGTCGTCTGCGCGATCAACGCGGACGTGGTCAGCCAGGCGTCCTCGCACCACGTTCCGGTCGGCGTCAGCACGCCGGTGAACCCGACCTGCTCGGCCGTGCGCGCGATCTGCGCCAGGTAGTCGATGTCCGGCTCACGACGTGCCCCGGCGGCGGGCGCGCGGTTGGCGTGGAAGTGCTCCACGACCGTGCGGCCGTCACCGGACGTCGGCAGGAACCAGTGCAGCGTGATGCTCATGCCAGATCTCCCTGGAACCTCGTGTCCACGAACTTCGCGAAGTCGACCTTGCCGGGCAGTGTCTTGTCCTCGGTGAACGCGTCCGCGAGCTCCTGCTCGGACCTGATCACCGTGTCGTCCAGCTTCACCACCGCGTCGCCGTTGCGGTTCACCGCGGCCAGCGCGACCTCGTACTTCAGGCCCGTCTCCGCGGCCCACGCCTTGGCCCACTCCTCGCGGTGCGTGTCGGCCCACTTCTGGGCCTTGTAGTAGCGGATCAGGTACTCCTTCAGCGCCGGGTTCTTCCCCTTGTCGTCCAAGGCCTTCCTGCCGGCGACCTGGAAGCCGTACCCGTTCGACTTCCCCTCGCCGGTGGTGAGCACGCGCGCCTTGGCCTCCTGCTGCGCCTGTGCGGTGTAGGGGTCCCAGACCGCCCACGCGTCGACCCGGCCCTGCGTGAACGCGCCGTACGCGTCGGCGGGCTGCAGGAAGTTCAGCGTGACGTCCTTGGTCGTGAGACCGGCCGAGCGCAACGTCAGCAGGATCTGGCCGTGCGCCGAACTCCCCTTGGCCACAGCGATGTTCTTGCCCCTCAGGTCGGCGACCGCGCGCAGCGGCGAGTTCTCCGGCACGAGGATCGCGTCCGCCTCGACCTGGCCCTTGGAGACGCCGATCGCGGCGATCTTGGCGTTCGCGGCCGCGGCGAAGATCGGCGGTGTGTTGCCGACCGCGCCGACGTCGATGGCACCGGCGGAGGCCGCTTCGAGCAGGGGCGGACCGGAGGTGAAGGTCGACCACTCGATCTTGTACGGGAAGTCGTCCAGCAGGCCGGCCGCGGTCAGCACCGACTTGGCGCCGCCCTTCTGGTCACCGACCTTGAGGACGACGTCGGCGGCGGGCGTGTCCGCGGACTGCGTGCCCGTCGAGCACCCGGTGGCGAAGAGGATCGCGGCCAGCAGGCCGAGCAGGCTTCTGTCACGCAGCTTCTTCAACGTCCACTCCAAGGTCAGCGAGCACGCGGGTGCGTTGCTCCACAACGGATGCCCGGCGGCGCGGGCGGGGCAGGGCGACGTGGTGGGTCGCGACGATCCGGCCCTCGTCGAGCACGAGGATCCGGTCGGCCAGCAGCAGCGCCTCGTCGACGTCGTGCGTCACGAGCAGCACGGCGGGCTTGTGCCTGGCCCACAGGTCTTCCACCAGGTGGTGCATGGCGAGCCTGGTCAGCGCGTCCAGCGCGCCGAACGGTTCGTCGAGCAGCAGCACGTCCGGTTCGCGCACCAACGCCCGTGCGAGCGAGACCCGTTGTGCCTCACCGCCGGACAACGTCAGCGGCCACGCGTCGGCGTGGTCGGTCAGCCGCACTTCTTCCAGCGCTTTCAGGGCGATCGCGCGGCCGTTCGGCTTGTGCAGGCCCAGCGAGATGTTGCGCCAGACCTTGCGCCACGGCAGCAGACGCGGCTGCTGGAACGCGATCGACACCGTGCCGGGGACCTCCGCCTCGCCTCCGACCTCGCGGTCCAGGCCGGCGAGGATGCGCAGCAACGTCGACTTGCCGCACCCGCTGCGTCCGAGCAGCGCCACGAACTCACCGGGCTCGACCTCCAGGTCGATGCCGTCCAGCACCGTTCGAGCGCCGAAGGCCTTGTGCAGACCTCGCACGCTCACGGCCGGCTTCACCGGGCTCGCCATCGCAGGATCCTCCTTTCCAGCAACCGCACCAGGGCGTCCGTCGTAAGGCCGAGCAGCGCGTAGACCACGAGGCCGACGACCACGACGTCGGTGCGGAGGAACTCACGGGCGTTGTTGATCAGGAAGCCGAGACCGGCGTCGGCGTTGATCTGCTCGGCGACGATCAGCGACAGCCAGGCGGTGCCGAACGCGATCCGCAGTCCCACCAGGGTCTGCGGCACGGCGGACGGCAGCACGACGTGCACGATCCGCTCGAACCGGCTGTAGCCGAGCACCCTGGCGGCCTCGACCAGACCGGGATCGGTCTGCCGGATGCCCGCGTGCAGGTTGAGGTAGAGCGGGAACGCCACCCCGGCCGCGACCAGCGCGAGTTTCGGCTCCTCACCGATGCCGAACCAGAGGATGAACAACGGGATCAGGCCGAGGTGCGGCAGCGTCCGCAACATCTGCACGGGCGGGTCCAGCAATGTCTCGCCCCAACGGGAAAGGCCGGACACGAGCCCGAGAACGACCCCGGCAAAACCGCCTATCAGAAATCCGAACAGAACACGCGTGATGGACACGGCGAACGCCTCGCCCAATTGGCCGTCCGCGACCAGCTCACCGGCGGCCTGTGCGACGGTGAGCGGAGAAGCGAGCTTGTCGGGCGACAGCACACCCGTTGAGCTGGCCAGTTGCCACAGCAGCACCAGCGCGACAGGGCTGATCCACCGCAGCGGCAGCGTGAACTTCCGCGTCTGCACGGGCGTCGCGGTTTTCGGCCGCGCGGCCACTCCTGCTATGGACAAGGTCATGGGCAGGAAGTACAGGCGAGCCCACGAGACGAGTCAACGACGCCCAAATCGTGAAAACGCGTCGTACATCGACATGTTCGCCGCACGGACATATTCCTGCCAACGGCTTAGTGACAGTTCCGGCCGGATCGATCACGATTCACGCCATGGATTCGGAGGGCGACAGACCGGGGGTGCCTTTCGGCACCAAGCTCAGGTTCGCGTCACTGACGCTGTTGGCGGTCGCGGCCACGTTGCTGATCTTCGACCGGTACGCGCACGCGTGGACGACGGCCACTCCGCTCGACGACGCCCGATGCCAGGTGCGGTCAGGCTTCTACCTGACCCAAGACGTCGGTGAGTCCACACGGGACAGTTATCGGGAGTGCATGGCGGCGTTCCTCGGCAACCGGCTGTGGTGGCTCGCCGCCGGTCCGGCACTGCTCCTGGTGGTGGCGCTGTTGTTCTACGCGATCCAGCCGGCTTGGACGCGCTACCGGCGCAACCTGACTCCTGGTCCGGAGGAACCGGCCGAGCCGCCCGCCGGGCTCGCGCTCGACTCCGCCACACAGGCGGTGTTCCGCGCCTTCGTCGTCGCGGTGCTGGTGCCGTTCGCGATCGTCGTCCTGGGAACCACCGCAGGGCGGCCTCAGGGCGACCAGGACGTGGCCGTGGGCACGTGGATGTACGGCGGCGGCTGGGACCGGGTGACGGCCGTCGTACGGGCGAGCGAGCAGGTGTTCACCGGCGTGCGGGCGGCGGACCCGGCGGCGATCGCGGCCGGGTGCGAGGCGCTCGGGCCGGTGCTGCGCGCGCCGTTCCCCGCGCCCCCGGACCCGAAGATCGCGACGAGCTGGGCGGAAGCGTTGCTGGCGCTCGAGAACGGCACGCGCTCGTGTCTCGTCGTGTTCCGGGACAACGGCCCGGACGACGGTTCGATGACGAAGGAGTTCCTGAAGGGCCTCGACCAGTTGGAGGTCACGCAGACCGCGCTGATCGAGGCCCAGGGACGAGCTGTCAGCTGAGCACGTCGTGGCGCACGATCGTCTGGTCGCGGCCGGGGCCGACACCGATCGCCGAGACGCGGGCACCGATGATGCTCTCCAGGTACTCGACGTAGGACTTGGCGTTCGCCGGCAGCTCGTCGAACGAACGGCAGTGCGAGATGTCCTCGAACCAGCCCGGCAGCTCCTCGTAGACCGGCACGGCGTGGTGCACGTCGGTCTGCGTCATCGGCATCTCGTCGACCCGGCGACCGTCCACTTCGTACGCGACGCAGACCGGGACCTTCTCGAGGCCGGACAGCACGTCGAGCTTGGTGAGGAAGTAGTCGGTGATGCCGTTGACGCGCGAGGCGTAGCGGGCGATCACGGCGTCGAACCAGCCGGTGCGCCGCGAGCGCCCGGTGGTGACACCGAACTCGCCGCCCTGCTTGCGCAGGTACTCGCCCTGGTCGTCGTTCAGCTCGGTCGGGAACGGACCGGAGCCGACGCGGGTCGTGTACGCCTTCAGGATGCCGATCACGGTGCTGATGCGGGTCGGGCCGACACCGGAACCGACGGTCGCGCCGCCCGAGGTCGGGTTCGACGACGTGACGAACGGGTAGGTGCCGTGGTCGACGTCGAGCAGGGTGCCCTGCGAGCCCTCCAGCACGACGATCTCGTCGCGGTCGAGCGCCTGGTTGAGCAGCAGGCGGGTGTCGGCGATGCGGTGCACGAAGTGCTGACCGTGCTCCAGCACCTGGTCGACGACCTGCTCGGGGTCGAGCGCCTTGCGGTTGTAGACCTTGACCAGCACCTGGTTCTTGAAGTCCAGGGCCGCCTCGACCTTCTGCCGGAGGATCTTCTCGTCCAGCAGGTCCTGCACGCGGACGCCGACGCGGGCCAGCTTGTCCTGGTAGGCCGGGCCGATGCCGCGGCCGGTCGTGCCGATCTTCGCCTTGCCCAGGTAGCGCTCGGTCACCTTGTCGATGGCCACGTGGTACGGCATGATCAAGTGCGCGTCCGACGAGATCAGCAGCCCGCTGGTGTCGACGCCCTTCTCCTCCAGGCCCGCGAGCTCCGTGAGCAGCACGCCGGGGTCGACCACGACACCGTTGCCGATCACGTTCTTCACGCCGGGCGTGAGGATGCCGGACGGGATGAGGTGCAGGGCGAACTTCTGACCGTCCGGGAGGACGACGGTGTGACCCGCGTTGTTGCCGCCCTGGTAACGAACGATCCACTGGACACGCTCACCGAGGATGTCGGTGGCCTTGCCCTTGCCCTCATCGCCCCACTGGGCACCGATCAGCACGACGGCCGGCATGTGAAACTCCAAGCACTTGGACTGGTTCGAGCGAATGCCGGTAAGTGAGGGTAGACCAGGAGATGACCGTGCGCGGAATCGTGTTGGCCTGCGGAAACGCGCAGTTGCCAATGATCGCTCAACGTGACGACGTCCACGTCGTCCCGGCGAGGCCCGGCAAGGACCACGTAGATCCACATCTGGACGCCGAACGGCTGGTCGTGGCGGGCACCGACGCCGACCTCGCCGCGGTCGCGCTGCGGTTGCTGCGCAAGGAGAAGCTGGGCTCGGTGGCACTGGGTTACGTGCCCCTCGCCGATTCGTCCGTCGCCTCTCTCTGGGGGCTTTCGACCGACCCCGCGCGGGCCCTCGACATCGCCCTGAACGGTGACGTAGATCCCGTCCCGCTCGTCCGCGACGACGTCGGCGGAGTCCTGATGGGTCTCGGCGTGTTGGCACCCGTCCGGGGCGTCGGCTACAGCGACGCGGACAACGTGCTGCGCGGCCAGGCCTCGCGGATCGAGTGCACGCCGGACCCGGACGGCGGCCTCGGCCTGCAGATCCGGATCGTCAACAAGCGCTTCTTCGGCTCCAAGGTCCGGGTGAGCCGCCCGCGCGCGTTCCAGCTCGGCTGCCTGCCCACGACGGCGGTCCTGGACGGTCACAAGCACCCGCGACCGGTCGACAAGTGGACCTGGTACCGCCACACCGAGGACTTGAGGCTCGTCCGAGGGCTCTAGTCATGTACCTGTCATTCACTTGAGTGTCACTCGAAGGCATTGCCTAATTTCATAATGTGACTGAGGGTAGGTCCCGATCACTTTCCACGAGGAAGGTCGGGACGATGTCAAAAGTTAACCGAACCATTGGTGTTCTAGTTGCCACAGCGGCTCTCACCTTTGGTTTTGTTTCCCCTGCACTCGCGACACCGCCGAACATCCCCACCGCTGCCACGGCCAAGTCCGAATTGGCCGGTCTCACCGTGCGCGCGGACGGCTCGATGACGGGCTATTCACGCGACAAGTTCCCTCACTGGGTGACCCAGTCCGGCACCTGCAACACTCGGGAGGCCGTTCTGAAGCGGGACGGCACCAACGTGGTGACCGACTCCAGTTGTGCCGCCACGTCGGGCAGGTGGTTCTCGCCCTACGACGGCGCGACGTGGTCCGCGGCCTCGGACGTGGACATCGACCACGTCGTCCCCCTGGCGGCCGCCTGGAGGTCCGGAGCGGCGTCCTGGACCACGGCCCGTCGCCAGGCGTTCGCGAACGACACCGACTACCCGCAGCTGATCGCGGTGACCGACAACGTGAACCAGGCCAAGGGCGACCAGACCCCGGCCACCTGGAAGCCGCCGGTGACGTCCTACTGGTGCACGTACGCCAAGATGTGGGTACACGTGAAAGCGAAGTACAGCCTAAGCGTGAACTCGGCCGAGAAGACAGAATTGACGAGCATGCTCGGAAGGTGCTGATGACGCCACTCTCCTCGCTTTTCGCAGCGGGACCCGGCGGCGTGATGACCGACGAGGTCGGCGTCGTCACGGGTGACCTGGAATTGCGCACGGAACTCTCCGACGACGGAAAGCTCCTCGCCCAGGTCCGCTACGAAGGCGCGGACGAGTGGTACGCGATCACGGGTGGTTCGTGCGTCCTGGCCGATCCTCGTGATCACGAACAGGTGCACTCTCTTCTGCACGGGCTTTTGCATCGGCCGGAGGGCTGAGGGGCGGCAACGCCTCCATCGCCTCGCTCCGGTTCAGGCCCGTCGCCTGCAGCAGGTCCACCGCGACACTGCGGATCTGCGCCAGCACGACCTTGGACGAGAACCCGTCCCCGCCGAGACGCCGCGCGGTGAGCACCCGCGCGGCGTCCCGCACGGCTTCCCGCGTCAGCTTCGGCTCCTGGCCCTTCTCCAGCTCGCCCTTCAGGCAGTCCACGGCGTCCGCGTAGTCCTTGAGCACGTCCGGCACCCCGTCCGGAATGGGTTCGTCGGCCTTCAACGCCGCCATCGCCCGCCGCGCGAGCACCCGCGTGTTCCGGATCGCGTAGTCCACCGGCCCGGCCGCCGTCTGGTACCGCTTGAGCTCGTCCTTGGACCGCCACCTGATGGGCGCGATCCGGGCGATCTCGCTCCCGGTCTGCAACGCGGACTTGTAGTCGTCGATGGTCGTCTGGCTGGTCCGCAGCTCGGCGAGCACTCCGGCAGCCTTGACCGAGTCCTTCGAGTCGAGGGCCGCCGCGAGGTCGCGCAACGCCCCGCTGAGCGTGTTCGTGAGCACCTTCAACTGCCGCTGCGCCACCGTCACCGGGTTCGCCGGGATGAGCGCGGCCACGGCCAGCCCGACCAGGCCGCCGGTCAGCGCGTCGATCATCCGGTCGAACCCGCCACCGGCACTGGGCGGCAGCAACGTCGCGACGAGCACGGCGCTGCTCCCGGCCTGCAACGCGATCACGGACCCGCCGTCGAGCAGCACGGCGGCCGACATCGCCAGCCCGACGACCAGTGCGATCTGCCAGGGACCGCTGCCGATCCAGCTGATCAGCGCGTCGCCGACCCCGACACCGACCGAGACACCGACGACGAGCTCACCGACGCGCCGCAACCGCTGCCCCAGCGAGACGCCGAGGCAGACGACGGCGGCGATGGGCGCGAAGAACGGGTGCTGGTGGCCGATGACCAGGGTCGCCACCGACCAGGCAAGGCCGGCGGACAGGGCACTTTGGACGATCGGCAGCGCGGCCCCGCGCCAGCGGCCAAGCCCGCGCCTGACCGCATCCGCAACCGCGCCCACCACTCACCCCGCCCGCTGTCCGCCGTGCCCGCCGCCAGTCTCGAACCAACGGCCACCAGTCACAACCTGCAGCAAGGCATTTCCTTGCCCAAGGGCAATCAACCTCACACCGCGAGGTCGGGGCGTCGGATCAGACCAGCCCGAGCGCGGCCGGCGCCTCGGGGTCCGAGTCGGCGAGGAACTTGGAGCAGCGGTCCCACTCCTCGTCCTCCCCGATCTCGCGGGCGGCCAGCGCCAGCGCGGCGAGCGCCCGGAGGAAGCCCTGGTTCGGCCGGTGGCTCCACGGCACGGGCCCGAAGCCCTTCCACCCGGACCGGCGCAGCTGGTCGAGCCCGCGGTGGTACCCGGTGCGGGCGTAGGCGTAGGCGGCAACGGGGTCCCCGGCGTGCAGAGCGCGCTCGGCCAGCAGCGCCCAGGCCTCGGAGAAGTCCGGGTAAGCCCGGACGATCTTGGCGGGATCGGTGCCACCATCAGCGGCGGACTGCGCCTCAGGGCGTTCGGGAAGACGAGTCGGCTCGGGCCCGAGGAGGTTCTCAACCATGCGGCCCATCGTGCCGCATCCGCCGAACCGGGCTAGACGAACATCCTCATGACGGTGGCCACAACGGCCAGCATCAGCACGGTGACGAGCACCCCGGCGATGATCCGCTGCTTCGTGGTGGCCTTGTAGCTGTCGGTCGCGTCAGAGCTCATGGCCGTGCACCTTGCCGAGCCCGCCCGCCGAAGTTCAACTTCGTTCACTCCATCGTGCACACGAATTGGAAACATCAGGGTAAAACCAGGGCCGTTCCGCCTACCTGGGGGCAGGGGCGGCGCTCATGATGTGCGGATGGTTCAGGGGGTTAGGCAGTTCCGCGACCAGTACTGGGAGCGGGGCGAGCCCGGCAGGGAGACACCGGCGGCACTCACGAAGCAGCTCTACCAGCTGTGGCTCGTCGGTCTCCTGCTCAAGTTGATCGGGTCGTCGTGGGACGTCTCGTGGCACTTCAAGTGGCTGCGCGACGACCTCGCGCCGCCGCACCTGATCAACACGGTCGGCACCGTCATCGTGGTCGGGCTGACGTTGTTCCACACGTTCACCGGGTACGGCGGCGACAAGCTGACGATCCGGTTGATGCAGGTCGGCTGCGGGATCTTCCTCGTCGCCCTGCCGATCGACATCATCAACCACCGGATCAACGGCCTCGACATCACGAGCTGGAGCGGGTCGCACGCGCTGCTCTACCTCGGCACGGCGGTGATGCTCGCCGGCGCGATCCGCGGGTGGATGAAGTACTTCCCCGAGGGCGGCGCACGGACGTTCGGGCTCGTCGCGCTGTGGTTCTTCTTCCTGGAGAACGTCTGGTTCCCCAACCAGCACCAGGAGTACGGCGTGCGGGCGTTGCAGGCCTACGACAGCGGCCGGCCCGAGGCCGAGCCCATCCTGCTGCAGTTCGCCGCGGACCAGCTCGGCGTCCCGGTCGGGCGCGAGGCGGTCGTGAACTTCGCGCTGCCCATCGCGGACTGGGTCTACCCGGTCTGGGGGCTCGTGGCGGCGGCGATCGTGCTGGTCATCGCGCGCCGGACGATCGCGAAGCCGTGGGCGGCCACGGCCGTCGCGGGCGGGTACGTCGTGTACCGGTGCCTGATCTGGCCGTTGCTCGCCGGGATCGACTTCCCGAAGTCCGCAGTGCCGCTGTTCCTGGTGCTCGTCGGGCTCGCGATCGACGCGGCGCACGTGCTCGACATGCCGACGCCCGCGAAGGCGGTGCTCGGCTCCGCGACCGTCACGACCGCGGGCTACGTCGGCATCTGGTTCCAGCAGGAGTACCTGTGGGGCCCGCCGATCGCGTTCGCGTCGGCGGCGGTCACGGCCGTGCTGCTCGCGGTGCTGTGGACGGTCGGGGACGTGGTGGTCCGCCGGCCGGAAGCCCGGCTGCTCGCGTCACGCCTCGAGCTGGGCTGACAACCTCGCCGTGATCCGGCCGAACAGGTCGGCCAGCGGCTCGCCGACGTCCCGCCCGAACTCGGTCAACCCGTAGGTGACCTGGGGCGGGGTCGTCGGCTCCACCCTGCGCCAGACCAGGCCGTCGGCGACCAGCCCGCGCAACGTCTGGGACAGCATCTTCTCGCTGATGCCGACGATGCTCTCGCGCAGCTCGAAGAACCTGAGGTCGTTGGTCTGCAGGGAGATCAGCACCCAGATGCCCCACCGGCTGGTGACGTGGTCGACCATCTCGCGCGCGGGACACGTGGTGTGAAACACCTCATAGCGCCCCGTCGGACCGGCCAGCGTGAACTGTTTTCCGACCTCCACGTCCGGAGCTTACCTCCAGGTACGTCCTTACGAAAAGTAAGCCCGGTTCCTAGCGTCGCCTCCACCAAACGACGAAGGAGCTGGACATGATCGTGGTGACCGGGGCGACCGGGAACATCGGGCGACCCCTCACGAAGGCGCTGAACGACGCGGGCGAGCAGGTGGTGGCCGTGTCGCGCACCCCCGCGGAGGTGCCGGACGGCGTGCGGCACCAGGTGGCGGACCTCTCCGATCCGGCGAGCCTCGACCTGACGGGCGCGAAGGCGTTGTTCCTGCTGCTGTCCGGCGACCTGCACGCCGTCGGTGCCAGCCCTTCCGAGCTGATCGGACGGGCCGCTGCCCACGGGGTGGGCCGGGTGGTGCTGCTGTCTTCGCTGGGCGTGCGGACCAGGCCGTTCGGCACGACGCGGATCGAACTGCGCGGGCTGGAGGACGTGCTGCGCGAGTCCGGCCTCGACTGGGCGGTGCTGCGACCGGGCGGGTTCGCGTCCAACGCGCTGTGGTGGGCCGAGACCGTGCGCGCCCAGCGGACCGTCGCGGCACCGTTCGGGGACACCGGCCTGCCGATCATCGACCCGGCGGACATCGCCGAGGTCGCGGCCACCGCCCTGCTGAGCGACAGGAACGGCGTCCTGGAGCTCACCGGGCCGGAGGTGATCACGCCGCGGCAGCAGGCGGAGGCCATCGCGGACGCGCTCGGCGAACCGGTGCGGTTCCACGAGCTCACCCGCGCCGAGGCGAAGGCGGGCATGGAACAGCTGATGCCGGGCGAGCTCGCCGACGACACCCTGGACATCCTGGGCTCGCCCACCCCGGACGAGGTGGCGGTGAGCCCGGACGTCGAAAAGGTCCTCGGCCGCGCCCCGCGCACGTTCGCCGACTGGGTCGCCCGCCACGTCGAGGTGTTCCGCTGACAAGGCGAAGGGCCCCCGGCGCGACGCCGGGGGCCCTTCCTCACGACCTGTGTCAGCCCGCGATCATGCGGCCCGACGACTTGAGGTGCTCGCACGCCGAGGCGATGCGGGCGGCCATGGCCTGCTCAGCGGCCTTGAGGTAGCTGCGCGGGTCGTAGGCCTTCTTGTTGCCGACCTCGCCGTCGATCTTCAGCACACCGTCGTAGTTCGAGAACATGTGCGCGGCGATCGGACGGGTGAACGCGTACTGCGTGTCCGTGTCGATGTTCATCTTGATGACGCCGTACGACACGGCCTCGTGGATCTCCTCGAGCAGCGAGCCGGAGCCGCCGTGGAAGACCAGGTCGAACGGCTTCGAGCCGGCCGCGAGGCCGAGCTTCTCCGCCACGACGTCCTGACCCTGCTTGAGGATCTCCGGGCGCAGCTTGACGTTGCCCGGCTTGTAGACGCCGTGCACGTTGCCGAAGGTCGCGGCGAGCAGGTAGCGGCCCTTCTCGCCCGCGCCGAGCGCCTCGACGGTCTTCAGGTAGTCCTCGGGCGTCGTGTAGAGCTTGTCGTTGATCTCGTTGTCGACGCCGTCCTCCTCGCCACCGACGACGCCGACCTCGATCTCGAGGACGAGCTTCGCCTTGGCGGACAGGTCGAGCAGCTCGCTCGCGATCTGGAGGTTCTCGTCCAGCGCGACGGCCGAGCCGTCCCACATGTGCGACTGGAAGAGCGGGTTGCCGCCCTTGTCCACCCGCTCCTGGCTGATCGCGATCAGCGGACGCACGTACCCGTCGAGCTTGTCCTTCGGGCAGTGGTCGGTGTGCAGCGCGATGTTGACCGGGTACTTCGCGGCGACGACGTGCGCGAACTCCGCGAGCGCCACGGCGCCGGTCACCATGTCCTTGACCTTGGTGCCCGAGGCGAACTCGGCACCGCCGGTCGAGACCTGGATGATGCCGTCGCTCTCAGCCTCGGCGAAGCCGCGCAGAGCCGCGTTGAGCGTCTCCGACGACGTGACGTTGATGGCGGGGTAGGCGAACTCGTTCGCCTTGGCCCGGTCCAGCATCTCCGCGTAGACCTCGGGAGTTGCGATGGGCATCGGTGGTCCTCCTCAGGCGCCCTGAACGGGTGTCGACCCGCATCCTACGAGGGTGTGTCACGGGGCCAACTCGGTGGCCGCCATCACACAGTGATCGATCAAGTACCAGTTGACCAGCCGGTCTGCGCTACCCGCCGGTAGGGGGACACTGGATGACATGGCAACCGCTCAGTGGAACGGCAAGATCATCGCTTCGAGCGACGACACGGTCGTCGTCGAGGGCAACCACTACTTCCCCCTGGAGTCCGTCGATCCGGACGTCCTGAAGCCGACCGACCACACCTCGCACTGCCCGTGGAAGGGCGATGCGAACTACTACTCGTTGCAGGTCGACGGCGCCGAGAACACCAACGCGGCCTGGTACTACGCCGAGCCCAAGGAGGCCGCGGCGCAGATCAAGGGCCGCGTGGCGTTCTGGAAGGGCGTCGAGATCAGCGACTGAGCCCGAGGGCCGACGCCAGTTCCGCGTAGTGGCCGTTCAGCGACTGGACGGCCACGTGGTCGGCACCCGCGTCGACGTGCGCCCGCAGCTTCGCGGCCACCTGGTCCGGGCTGCCGTGCGCGACCAGGGCGTCCAGCAGGCGGTCCGATCCCTGGACGTCCTCCTCGGAGAACCCGTACCGCCGCCAGTTGTTCACGTAGTTGGTGAGCGTGAAGTAGATCGCCAGCTTCTCGCGCGCGATGGCCCGCGCGGCGTCCGGATCCTCTTCGACGACGACGGTCACCTCGGGCGCGAGGAGCTTGTCACCGAGCGCCTTGCGCGCCTCGGCGGTGTGCTCGACCGGCACCAGGTACGGGTGGGCACCCGCGGTCCGGTCGGCGGCGAGCTCCAGCACCTTCGGGCCGAGGGCGGCGAGCACCAGCCGGTCGGCCGGCACGTCGAGCCGGTCGAGGTAGGACACGAGCTTGTCGTAGGGCTTCTCGTAGGCCTGGTCGAGCTGCCGGTGGCCGACACCGACGCCGAGCAGGAACCTGTCGCTCGCGAGGCGGTGGAACTCGGCGGCGACCGCTTCCGGCTCGGTCTGCCAGACGTTGACGATGCCGGTGGCGATGGTGATCGACTTCGTGGCGTCCAGCGCCTGCCCCACCAGGGCGACGTCCGGCGAGCCGCCGATCCAGAACGTGCCGTAGCCGAGTGCTTCGAGCTCCGCGACCTCGCCGAGCTTCCCGGCCCACTCGTAGTGCGAACCCCAGACTCCGAACGTTCCCAGCATCCGAACCCCAATCGTCGTGGCGGACTACCTTTCGCAGTATGCCGATCTTGAGCACCACCGAGCTGACCGTGTCCCGACTTTGCCTGGGCGGCAACGTGTTCGGCTGGACCGCGGACGAGGACCAGTCGTTCGCGGTGCTCGACGCCTACACCGCGGCGGGCGGGAACTTCCTCGACACCGCCGACGTGTACTCGGCCTGGGGCGAGGGCAACTCCGGCGGCGAGTCGGAGACGATCATCGGCAGGTGGCTGGCCGGGCGCGGCGACCGCGACCGGATCGTGGTGGCCACGAAGGTCGGCATGCTCGCCGGCTTCAACAACCAGAAGCGCGACACCGTGCTGACCGCCGCGGAACGATCGCTGAAGCGGCTCGGCGTGGACCACATCGACCTCTACTACAACCACCTCGACGACCCGAACACGCCGCTGGAGGAGACGCTGGCCGCCTACGACCAGCTCGTCCGCGACGGCAAGGTCCGCTACCTCGCGGCGTCCAACTTCTCCGCCGAACGGCTGGAGAAGGCGCTGGAGATCCAGGAACGCGAGGGCTTCGCGAAGTTCGTGGCGCTGCAGCCCGAGTACAACCTGGTCAGCCGCGACGAGTTCGAGGGTGAGCTGCAGGACGCCGTCGCGAGGCACGACCTGGCGACCGTGCCGTACTGGTCGCTCGCCAAGGGCTTCCTGACCGGCAAGTACCGGCCGGGCGTCGAGGTGCGGAGCGCACGGGCGGGCGCGGCCTCTAAGTACCTCGACGAGCACGGTCTGCAGGTGCTCGAAGTGCTCGACGAGCTGGCCGAGACGCACGGGACCACGGTCGCGGCGGTCGCCCTCGCCTGGCTCGCCCAGCAGCCGACGGTGGCCGCGCCGATCGCGTCCGCCCGGACGTTGGAGCAGCTCAACGACCTGCTGCCAGTGCTGACGCTGGAACTCACCCAGGCCGAGGTGGACCGCCTGAGCGCAATTTAACTTGCCAGTAGCTTACCGGGAGTAGGTTGCGTTACCGTGACGAGCATGGACGTCACGGGCAAGGTGGTAGTGATCACCGGCGCGGCCAGGGGCATCGGCGCCGAGGTGGCGAGGCAACTGGCCACGCGCGGGGCTCGCCTCGCGCTCGTCGGGCTGGAGAAAGCCCAGCTCGAAGAGGTCGCGCGCGAAACCGGCGGCAAGGCGTGGGAAGTCGATGTCACCGACTGGGACGCGCTCGACCGCGTCATGAACGAGGTCGTGGGCCACTTCGGCGGCATCGACGTCGTGGTGGCGAACGCGGGCATCGCGGCCACCGGTTTCGTGCGCTCGATGGACCCGAAAGCGTTCGAACGCGTCATCGAGGTCAACCTGCTCGGCGTGTGGCGCACGGTCCGCACGGCGCTGCCGCACCTGATCCGCAGCCGCGGCTACTGCCTGGTCGTCTCGTCGCTCGCGGCGATCGTCCACATCCCCGGCAACGCGGCCTACTCGGCGGCGAAGGCGGGCTGCGAAGCGTTTGCGGACAGCCTCCGGGCCGAAATCAGGCACCTGGGCGTGGACGTCGGCACGGCGTACTTCTCGTGGATCTCCACGGACATGGTCAACAGCGCCGACGAGCACCCCGTCTTCGGCAAGCTGCGGCAGGGCATGCCGGGCGTCGCCGGCAAGAAGTACCCCGTCCGCAACGTCGGCAGGGCCGTGGTCCGGGGCATCGAGAAGCGGGCGAAGGCGGTCCACGTGCCCGGCTGGGTCGGCGTTCTGAAGTACTTCCGCGCGTTCACGCCGGTGGTCGTGGACCGCCAGGCGGTCGAGGAGGTGGCCGACGCCGACCGGCAGATGGCCGCGAGCGACACGTCGGGCCTGGTCGGGCCGGGCGGGCAGGCCGCCAGTCGTTGACCGCGGGTTCGTGCCGGTCGGACGCCCGGCACGAACCCGGACGTCACCTGACCCAGGAGCCGAGCAGCGCGTTCCACTCTCGGATGCGCCACTCGGCGACGTTCGCGGGCGTGTAGGGGTCGGCGGCGATGATCTCCTTCACCGCGGCTTCGTCCGCCGCCTCGTAGATGATCAACGCGCCGGTGTCGTCCGCGTACGGACCTGAGGCGAGGACCACGCCCTTCTCGGCGAGAGAGGTGATGTACTCGCGGTGCTCGGGGCGCACCGCGAGGCGCTTCTCGCGATCCGGGCCGAACACCAATTCCACTGCAAAGCGGGCCATGCCACCACCGTAGTGAAGCTGACCGGTACCGTCCTACATCGTGGTTGGCGAAGAAACTCCGCGCACCGTGCAGGACACCCTGACCAACCTGCGAATCAAGGACGGCGTCGCAGGACCTCCCACAGGGCCCCTCACGCTCGAAGACCTGTACAAGCAGCACCGCATGCGCCTGGTCAGGCTCGCGCTGCTGCTCGTCGACGAGCCGTCGACGGCCGAGGACGTGGTCCAGGAGGCCTTCACCGGCCTGCACCGCAACTGGAAGGGTCTGCGCGACTCCCAGGCGGCCGTCGGCTACCTCCGCACGGCCGTGGTCAATGGCTCCCGCAGCGTGCTGCGCCGCCGCAAGACGGCCCGCGACTACACGCCGCCGCACGTGGCGAACGCACGTTCGGCCGAGTCCCTCGCGATGCTGACGGCGGAGCACCAGGCCGTGGTCAAGGCGTTGCAGCAGCTTCCGCCGCGCCAGCGCGAGGTGCTCGTGCTGCGCTACTACGGCGACCTGTCCGAGGCGGAGATCGCCGAGGCCACCGGCATCTCGAAGGGCACCGTGAAGTCGACGGCTTCCCGCGCCTTGGACGCCCTGCAGAAGATCATGGCGGGTTGAGCCGACCAGGCAACAAACTTCACCGTTTCCCCAGTTGAGGCCGTTTTGCCCGATGCGGGCGGTTTCAGCCAGTAAGACCACGCGCCCAAATCGGTACTTGGTATAGACCAATAGGCCTCCCATGCCGCAGGATCAGTTCCCGTGGCACGCAGACACGTGGTCGCCGTCGACATCGGTGGCACCGAAACCAAGGCGGCGCTCGTCTCCGGCACCTCGGAGTCGGTGGCGGCGGAGAAGCACGCGCGCCGGGCGACGCCCGGCGAACTGGCACCCCTCCTCGACGTCATCGCCGAACTCGTCGACGAGCTCCGCAACGCCTCCGAGCACGAGATCGACGCCGTGGGGATCGTGGCGCCGGGCATCGTGGACGAGGCCAGCGGCGTCGGGGTGTACACGACGAACCTGCCGTGGAGCCAGTTCCCGTTCAGCGCGGTCATGACCGAACGGCTGGGCGTGCCCGTCGCGTTCGGCCACGACGTGCGCGCCGCGGGCCTCGCCGAATGCCGCATGGGTGCCGCCAAGGACCTGTGCAACGCGGTGATCATGCCGATCGGCACCGGAATCGCCGGCGCGCTGCTGCTGGACGGCAGGATCTACAGCGGCGAGGGCTACGCGGGTGAGATCGGGCATGTGGACGTCGGCCACGGCGTGCCGTGCGCCTGTGGCCAGATCGGCTGCGTGGAGACGGTGGCGTCCTCCGCGGCGATCGCCCGCCGGTACACCGCGCGTACCGGCACCCCCGTCAAGGGAGCCGCTGAGGTCGCACTCAGGGTGAGGGACGGGGAGCAGGACGCCGTCGCCGTGTGGCACGAGGCCGTGGACGCGCTCGCCAGGGGGATCCTGGTGCTGGCGACGCTGCTCGGTCCGGAGGCCGTCGTGCTCGGCGGTGGGCTCGCACTGGCGGGAGACCTGCTGGTGGATCCCTTGCGGGAAAGGCTGGACGGCCTGATCGCCTTCCAGCGCCGACCGGAGCTTCGGCTCGCGGCGCTCGGCGACGAGGCGGGCTTCCTCGGCGCGGCGCTGCTGGCCATCGACACGCTGGAGGCGTGATGAGCACGTGGGGTGGACCGGTCGACGTGATCCTGACCGGTGGTCGGGTCGTCACGCCTGGTGGAGTGCTCGAGAACGGGTGGGTGAGCGTTCGCGACGGCAGGATCGCCGCGGTCGGGGACGGAGTGGCGCCCGAAGGCCCGGTGACCGACGTCAGCGGCTGCACCCTCGTGCCCGGATTCGTCGACATCCACTGCCACGGCGGTGGCGGTGACGCGTTCACCAGCAGCGATCCGGCCAAGGTGCGCAAGGCCGCGTCGGCGCACCGCCGGCACGGCACCACGACCCTGCTGGCCTCGCTGGTCTCGCGCCCGGTGCCGGAGCTGGCCGACCAGGTGTCCGCCCTGGCCGAGCTGACCCAAGAGGGCGTGGTCGCGGGCATCCACCTGGAGGGCCCGTTCCTGTCCGCCGCACGCTGCGGCGCGCACGACCCGGCGATCCTGTGCCCGCCGGAGCAGACCTCCGTGACGAAGCTGCTCGACGCGGGCAAGGGCACCGTCCGCATGATCACCATCGCACCGGAGCTGGAGGGCGCGGTCCGAGCCGTGCACCAGCTCGTGGACAACGACGTCATCGCCGCCATCGGCCACACCGACGCGACCGAGGCGCAGGTCCGCCCAGCCGTCGACGCCGGCGCGTCGGTGGCGACGCACCTGTTCAACGGCATGCGCCCGCTGCACCACCGCGAGCCCGGCCCGATCGGCGCGCTGCTGGACGACGACCGCGTGACCGTCGAGCTCATCTGCGACCTGGTGCACCTGCACCCGACCGCGGTCCGGCTCGCCGCCCGGCACGCCGGGCGGAAGCGCACCATCCTGATCACCGACGCCATCGCGGCCGCCGGTGTCGGTGACGGCGTCTACGACGTCGGCGGCCTCGAGGTGCGCGTCGTCGACGGGGTGCCGACGCTGGCCGGTGGCGCGGCGCTGGCCGGCAGCACGCTCACCATGGACGTGGCGTTCCGCAACGCCGTCAACTCCTGCGGGCTCACGCTCGTGGAGGCCGCGTACGCCACGTCGACCCGAGGCGCCGAGCTCCTCGGCCTCGACACCGGCAAGCTTCAGCCGGGTTGTGCGGCGGACATCGTCGTCCTGGATGCAGAATTGAAGCCGAGGGACGTGATGGTCAGGGGCGAGTGGGTCAAGGACTAGGTGCATGGCGGACGATCCGGAACGACTGGTGACCGACGCGCTGAGGGCGCAGGCGACCAGCACGAACGCCGGATTTGTCGCGCATGTCCCAATCGCCGATGAACCCCTCTCGCCGATGCCGGTGTGGTGGATCCTGGGGCTCGCGTTGTTGTTGGGCCTGGCAGCGGGCACGGTGGCCGCAGTGATCACGCTGAGCTGACCTGTACCGTTGTCGCCGTGACGATTGCATTGGGCCCTGACTGGCTGGACCCCACCGTTCTGCTGAACGGGCTCGGCCCGTACATGCTCATCGGGTTGTGCCTCATCATCTTCGCGGAGTGCGGGCTCCTCGTCGGTTTCTTCCTGCCGGGCGACTCGCTGCTGTTCACGGCGGGTCTCTTCGTCGCGGCGGGCACGATCGACACCCCGCTCTGGCTCGTCTGCGTGCTGCTGACGGTGTGCGCGTTCGTCGGCAACGTCGTCGGCTACTACATCGGCGTGAAGGCCGGTCCGGCGCTGTTCAGCAAGCCGGAGTCGAAGATCTTCAAGAAGGAGTACGTCGAGAAGACGCAGGAGTTCTTCGACAAGTACGGCGCGCGCGCCATCGTCCTCGCCCGGTTCGTGCCGATCGTCCGCACGTTCATCACGGCGATGGCCGGTGTCGGCAAGATGGACCCGAAGAAGTACTTCACGTACTCCGCGATCGGCGGCGTCGCGTGGGCCGCGGGTCTGACGGTCCTGGGCTACTTCCTCGGCCAGGTCTCCTTCATCAAGGAGAACCTGGAGATCACGCTGCTCGCCATCGTCTTCCTGTCGATCGTGCCGATCATCATCGAGGTGATCAAGGCGCGCAAGGAGAAGAAGTCGCTGATCGAGGAAGAGGCGGACGACATCACGCAGGTCATGCAGGCGCAGCTGCAGGACGACTCGACGCAGATCATCCCCCGCGTGGAGCGCTGACCCCGCCGGACCACCGAACACAGCGAGGCCCGCCTGTTGCGACAGGCGGGCCTTTTGCTTGGCCGGAGCGGCCGAACGTCATGGCCCGCCGGCACTACAGGCGCAGGATCAGCGCGACCGCGTCCTCCGAGCAGGCCCCCGGCGTCAGAACCTCCTGCAGCAGCAGGCCGCGGATGGCCGCGACGGTGACGGTGGCCCTGGTGAGCGCTTCGCCGGGGCCGAGCCCTTCGCGCTCCGCCAGCGAGGCCAGCATCCTGGTGAGGTCGTCCAGCGACGAGACGAACTCGCCGAAGTCGTCCGGGCTGTACGCGGCCAGCCCCACGACGTGGAAGAACCCGCGGACGCGCGACAGCTGCTCCGGGCTGGTGTAGGCCCGCCAGATCGCCAGGACGAGGTCGGCGAAGGTGCCCTGCCCCGCCTCGCGGAACAACGCCTCGTTGTCGCGGGTCCGCTGTGCCGCGAGCAGAGCCGCCAGGACGCCCGTGAGCGACCCGAAGTGGTACCGCAGGAGCGCGTGGCTGGTCTCGGCCCGTGCCGCGATCTCGCGCAGCGAGGTCTCCGGTGGCGGCAGGCCGTCGTCGAAGACGTCGAGTAGCCGCGCCAGGAGGCGCTCACGTGCCGTGCTTGACAGGTCCACCGCCGTAGTTTATCCATTGGAAAAGAGATTTATCCATTGGAAAACTCGTCGGAGGGTTCGTGGGACGTTTCCAGGTGGTGGGCGCGACGGTCGTGGACGGGTCGGGTCGCGATCCGGACGACGCCGCCGTCACGGTCGAGGACGGGCGCATCACCGGGCTCGGTGCCTCCAGCGCGCACGGCGAGCGGCTCGACGCCGACGGGCTGACCATGACGCCCGGCCTCATCGACGCCCACGTCCACCTGGGACTGTCGAGCCTGGTCGGGCCGCAGTTCTCGTTCCAGATCAGCGCCGCCGAGATCGCGGCGGACATCTTCGCCACGGCCGGAGCGGCGCTCGACGCGGGCTTCACGACCGTCCGGGACACCGGCGGGATCGACGGCGGTGTCGTCACCGCGATCGCGAAGGGCAAGGTCAGAGGGCCGCGCGTGGTGTCGTGCGGGCCTGTTCAGTGCCAGACCGGCGGCCACGGCTACTACGGGGCCGAGTGGGAGCCCACCGAGCTGTGGAGCAGCCACCACGTTCCTGGTCTGTGCGCCCTGTCCATGATGGCGGGCAACGCGGACGAGCTGCGCCGCAACGTGCGCGAGGCGTTCCGGCGCGGGGCGTCGTTCCTGAAGCTCTGCGTGACCGGTGGGGTGGTGGGCGGCAAGGACCGCTTGGCCGACACCCAGTTCACCGTCGAGGAGATCGCCGTCGCCGTGCAGGAGGCCGCGGCGCGCGGCACCTACGTGACGGTGCACGCCCACAACAACGAAGGCATCCGGAACGCGGTCGAGGCCGGGGCGCGCTGCGTCGAGCACGGTACGGATCTCGACGAGCCGACAGCCGCCCTGATGGCCGCTCGCGGTGTCGCCCTCGTACCCACGTTCGCCGTAGTCGAACGGCTGCTGCACGACCCAGCCGCAGCCGGTCTGGGCGAACCGGTCCGCGATCGAGTGGCGGGGGTGCGCGAGCGGATGGCCGGGGCACTCGCCGTCGCCAAGGAGGCCGGGGTGCGGATCGGGCTGGGTTCCGACCTCATCGGCCCGGTCCAGGACCGCCGAGGCGAGGAACTCGTGCTGCGCGCGCAGCACGAGACACCGATGGAAGTTCTCGTGGCGGCCACGAAGACCAACGCCGAGATCACCGGTCTGGCCGAGGTGGGCGTCATCGCTCCCGGCAAACAGGCAGATCTCGTGCTCTGGAACGGAAACCCGCTCGAAGACCCGAACGTCTTCGCCGACCCAGCCAACGCCGTACTAGTCGTCCAAGCCGGACGTGTCGTGAAGGATCTCCGATGAGCACCATGTGGAACGGCTGCCTGGCCGACACCGACTACTTCGAGCTGCGTTCCAGCGGCGGGCACGACTACGGCGTCTGGGTCACCACGCCGCCGAACTACGACCCCGCCACGGCGCCGGCGCCCGCCGTCTACGTGCTCGACGGCAACTGGGCCGTGGGCCTGACGGCGCCGCTCATCGTCACCCAGCAGGACCCCATGCAGAAGATCAAGCCGTACATCCAGGTCAGCGTGGGCTACGCGGGCGAGGACGCGGAGCACTGGGCGAGGCTGCGCAACAGGGACCTCGTGCCGCCCGGCGAGCCCGTCGCCCAGGAGTTCCTCGACGCCGTGGAGATGGGAGTCCAGTCGGGTGCGATGACCCGCGAGCAGGCCGACGCCTACGTCGACGAACTGCGGGACACACGGGCCGACGCGTTCCTGAGCTTCCTCACCTCGGAACTGCACCCTCGGATCGAACGCGACTACGGCACGGCCACGACCGGTCACGGCCTCTTCGGCTACTCCTACGGCGGACTCTTCAGCCTCTACGCCTGGCTCACCGGCACCACCCTCTTCGAGAGCGTCGGAGCGGGCAGCCCTGGCGTCGCCAGCGAGGGCAGCCAGGTCTTCGCGCAGATCGAGGAGCTGGGCTCGCAGCCGGCCAAGCTCCACCTGACCTTCAACGACCGGGAGATCCTCGGGAACGTGCCCGTCTACCAGAACCTCACGAAGAACGCGGCCACCGTCCTGCACCGCCTCATCTCCCGCGGCGCGGCCGTCACCAGCGAGGTGCTGCGCGAGACGCACGTGACCGGTCTGCAGGCCTCGTTCCTCAGCTACCTCAGGGCCTGCCGTGCCGTGTGACAGCTAGAACGCTCGGCCACAGGCCGCGGTCCTAGCTGTCGGCTTCCTCGGGGTGGTGTTCCCGGAACCCGTTGACGAACGCCTCCAGCCGCGGAACGAGGTCCCCGGGAGAGAGGTCGCCGTCCTCGTAGGAACGCCAGGCCGTTTCCAGGTCCTCGAGCATCTCCTCCTCCGCGATGAGCCTGCTGGCGAGTTCCTCTGCGCTCAACGTGGCCTTCTCCGCCGGCATCTTCTGGTTGGCGAACGCGTACAGCGCGATTCCTCGGCCGGCCAACTGGACCGCGCGCCAAGAAGCGTGCTCGTCCTCCGCGATGTTGAGCAGAGCTCCGAACGCCCCAGACCTCGGTGTCATCTCCACATCCTCTGCCAGGTGCCACGGCCATGACCGAGGCGGTCTCGCCGAAAGCATTTGAGTCTCACGCAACGTCAAGGTGTTGGTTGAACGGCATGACCGACACCACTCGACGTGAAGTGCTGGGATGGCTGGCCGGGCTCGGTGCGGCGGCAGGCGCGAGCCTGTTCCTGCCGGGCCAGGTCAGCGCTTCCACGAGCGTCACCGCGTTGCGCGGTGGCACCCTCATCGACTCGTCCGGCGTGCGTTCCAACGCCACGATCGTGCTGGCGGACAACAGGGTTCTCGCCGTCGGCTCGTGCGACCTGCCGTTGCCGCGCGGCTCCGCGGTGCTCGACCTCAACGGCAAGTTCGTCATCCCCGGCCTGTGGGACATGCACGTGCACGGCGCGTTCCTCGACCGGATCACGTTGCCGCTGTGCCTGGTCAACGGCGTGACGGGCATCCGTGAGATGTGGGGCTTCCCGCCGATCTACGAGCTGCGCGAACGGATCGAGCGGGGTGAGGTGCTCGGGCCTCGGCTGGTCGTCGGCAGCACGATCATCGACGGACCGCACTCGACGTTGCCCGGCGCGTTGATCGTCAGCACGCCCGACGAGGGCCGGCAGGCCGTGCGGGACGCGAAGGCGCAGGGCGCGGACTTCGTGAAGGTCTACTCGTACCTGGACCGTGCGACGCTCGCGGCCATCGCCGACGAGTGCTCCCGGCAGGCCGTCACGTTCGCCGGGCACTGCTCGAACCACGTGCCGCTGGGCGACGCGAGTGACCTGGGGCAGCGCACGTTCGAGCACATGTACGGCCTGCCGCTCGCCACCAGCACGCGGGAAACCCAGCTGCGCCAGGCGATCGCGGGCCTGCCGCTCGACCCTGCGGATCCGTTCGCGTGGTTCAAGCAGGTGCTCGAGTTCGAACGGCAGGCAACTCTCTCGCACAGCCGGACCAAGGCTCTGCAACTCGCGAAGCGGTTGCGGCGCAACAACTCCGCGTTGTGCCCGACGATGGTCGCGATGCGGGTGTACTCCAGTCCCGCGGACAGGTTCGCGAACGACCCGCGGATGAAGTACATGCCGGCGTTCTACCGGGACCTGTGGCGCGACGGGCTGACTCGGTGGGTTCCGGTGACACCGCGGGAGATCCGGCAGCAGGCCGAGTTCTTCCGGCGCCGCCAGGAGATGGTCGCCGAGATGCACTCGCACGGCGTCGAGGTCCTGCTCGGCACGGACGCGGGCAACCCGTACTCGTTCTCCGGCTTCTCGGTGCACGACGAACTGGAGCTGCTGGTCGACGCGGGCCTGTCACCGAAGGCGGCGTTGAAGGCCGGGACGCGGGGCGCCGTGCTCAAGCCCGGCGAGGAGGCGAACCTCGTCGTGCTGGACGGCGACCCGTTGGCCGACATCCGCAACACGCAACGGATCCACACCGTGCTGACGCGCGGGCGCGTGCTCGGTCCGGACGTGCGCAGGCAGGTGCTCGCCGAGGTGGAGAAAGCGGCCCAGGAGCCGTTCCCCGCCGTTCAGCGGACCTGCTGCTGATCGAACATCGAGCCGGGGTTGAACAGGTTGTCCGGGTCCAGCGCGCGTTTGATCTCGCGGTGGACCCGGAGGCCGACCGGCCCGATCTCCTTCGCCAGCCACTCGCGCTTTATCTTGCCGATGCCGTGCTCGCCGGTGACCGTGCCGCCCAGCGCGAGCCCGACCGCGAGGATGTCGTCGAACGCCTTCTGCGCGCGGGCGAACTGGTCGGCGTCGGCGGGGTCGTAGACGATCGTCGGGTGCATGTTGCCGTCGCCCGCGTGGCCGACGACGGCGATCTTGAGGCCGACCTCCGCGGAGATGTCCTCACAGCCCTGGATGAGCTCGGCGATGCGGGTGCGCGGCACGCACACGTCGTCCGTCAGCCACGAGCCGTAGACCTCCAGCGCGGTCAGCACGGCCCTGCGCGCGGTCAGCAGGTCGCGGCCCTCGTTGACGTCGTGGGTCGCGTAGACGAGATCGGCCTCCAGGCAGATCTCCTCGATCTTGCGCAGCTCGTGGCGGGCCTGCTCACCGCCCGCGTCGGACTGGCAGATCAGCAACGCCGCGCAGCCCGGCCCAGCACCCAGCTCGGTCTTCAGGTACTGCTCGACGGCCTCGATCGAGGTGCGGTCCATGATCTCCATCAGCGACGGCACCAGGCCCTCGCGGACGATCCGGCTGACCGCGGCACCCGCCGTGGCGGTGCTGCCGAACGCGGCGACGAGCGTCGCAGGGGCCTGCGGGAGGGGCTTCAGCGCCAGCGTGGCCTTGGTGATCACGCCGAGCGTGCCCTCGGAGCCGATGAACAGCTTGGTGAGGTCGTAGCCCGCCACGCCCTTGACCGTGCGGCGGCCCGTCCGCAGCACCTCGCCGTCGGCCAGCACGACCTCCAGGCCGAGCACGGAGTCGGTGGTCACGCCGTACTTCACGCAGCACAGGCCGCCCGCGTTGGTGGAGAGGTTGCCGCCGATCGTGCACCAGTCGTAGCTGCTCGGGTCCGGCGGGTAGAACAGGCCGTGCTTCTCCACGGCGCCGCGCAGGTCGAGGTTGACCACGCCCGGCTCGACGACGGCTAGGCGGTTGTCGGTGTCGATCTCGACGATCGCGTCCATCTTCGTCGTGACCAGGACGACGCAGCCCTCGATGGCGTTCGCGGCGCCGGAGAGACCGCTGCCCGCGCCGCGGGGGACGATCGGGACCCGGTGGCTCGCGCACGCCCTCACCACCGCCTGGACCTGCTCGGTGTCCAGCGGGAACACCACCGCCAACGGACTGCCGTGCGGCGCCAGCGGCATCATGTCGCGCCGGTAGCTCGCGGTGACGTCGGCATCGGTCAGGACGCCGGAGTCACCCACTGCGCTGCGGAGTTCTGCGAGCAAGCTCTCCATGGCTCCCACGCTAGTCCGGTTCGGCCGGTTCACCCGAGGTGATCTCGGCGGAACGGAGTTCATGCGGTGACTCAGCGTGCTCAACCCAGATTTCGCCCTCCCGTCAGCCCGAAGTCGCCGCGACGCCGGCCCGGCACGACGTAGGCTGGCTCACCGTGGCGCATGCTTTCGCCTCGCTGGAGACCGCGGGTCCGGTGGCCGTCTGGGTCATCGTGCTGAGCTTCATCTTCGTCGAGTGCGCTTTCATCTTCGGGCTCTTCCTGCCCGGTGACTCGCTGCTGTTCGCGGCCGGCGTGGTGCTGGCGACGCACAACAGCGAGCTGTCGGCGTGGTTGCTGTCCCTCGCGGCTCTGATCATCGCCGTCGTCGGCAACCAGGTCGGGTACTTCATCGGCCGTGGCACCGGCACGCGCGTGCTCGCCCGCAAGGGCGGCAAGGTGCTGAACCGGCAGAACCTGCAACGCGCGGGCGAGTTCCTCGACCGCCGCGGGTTCTGGGCCGTCGTGCTCGCCCGCTGGATCCCGTGGATCCGCACGCTGGCACCGATGATCGCGGGCGCGGCGAGGATGGACCTCCGCAGGTTCACGCTCGCCACGACCATCGGTGCCATCGCCTGGGTGCCGACGCTGGTGCTGGCCGGCTACTACGGCGCGGGCGTCCTGCAGCAGATCCCGTGGCTCGAGACGGCGGCGATCGTCGTCAGCGTCGCGTTCTTCCTGGGCGGCACCGGCTGGGGCGTGTGGCGCTACCGCCAGGAGATGGCGAAGCCGATCGACGAGACTGTCGACGTCGCGTCCTAGATGAACCTGTGTGACGCGTTCTCGTAGTAGGTGTTGACGAGGTTGCGGCAGGTGTTGGCCGGAACCGTGTCGAACGCGCCGCCGTAGTTGCTGTTGAAGTACACGCGGACGTCGCGGTCGGTCGTGTTGCACACCGATGCGGCGTTGTTCTTGACGCACTGCAGGTAGCCCGCCGCATTCGGCTTCTTGAACTCGTAGCAGGTCGGCTGCGAGTCGCCGTAGTTCGCGATGTTCCCGGTGAAGTCCGAGAGCGATCCGCTGAAGGCGCTGAAGTGGTAGAGGCAGATCTCGTTGTTGTTGCACACGCCGTCGCGTGCCGCGGCCGAGGCGGCGGGCGTGGCGACGGCGACGGCCACTGCGGCGAGTGCGCCGGCGACGACCGTCCTGGCGAGTTTCCTCGAGAAGTTGTTCATGTCGTCGATGGTTGCGAGAACGCAAGAACCTCAACAGCGACAACCTCCACGATCAACCTCCACATTTCGCGAGGTGCCGCCGCAGGCTCGCCTGCCGTCCCAGGTCGCCGTGCCGCTCGGCGATGCCGAGGCCGAGGCGCAACGTCTCCGCCGCCGTCGCCCGGTCCCGGCGCAGCAGGTGCACCAGCCCCAGCTCCTCCAGGCTCGCCGCCTCACCCGCCGCGTCGGCACCCTCGCGGAACAGGTGCAGACTCCTCGCCAGCGCCGTCGCGGCGTCCTCGGTCCGGCCCGACCGGCGGTGCAGCGCGCCGATCCGGTGCAGCACGCCCGCGCACCCCCGATCGTCGCCTTCGAGAGAGCTGAGCCTCAGGCTTTCCTGATAGCAACGGAGCTCGCGCGCGTGGTCTCCTCTCTTGCCGTAGGCACTTCCCAGGTGTTCCAACACCGCGGCCTCGACGCACTTCAGTCCCAGCTCACGCGCCAGAGCGAGGCTCTCCTCACCCATCTCCACGGTCTCCATCACCTCACTGAGGTTGGTGAGGCACACCGCCACGCCGTTGGTGTCGCCCAGCTCCCGGAACCTCGCCAGGGCGCGGTGCAGGTGACCGGCGTCCTGCAGCGCGACGCCCAGGTCCATCTCCACGATCGCGCGCGCCGGCGGGTCGCTCGCCACGGGCAACGCCAGCCGGCACATCTCGGCCCAGTCCTCGCGATGGCCGCGGCTCAGGTAGTACGGGAACAGGCCGGTCGCGAGCCGGACCAGCGCCCCGGCCGGCACACCGGGCGTCCGGCAGAGGCCGACCAGGTGGGGGCGGTGCTCGTCGAGCCACGTGAACGCCGCCGCGGCCGTGGTGAAGTCCGGCGCACCCTGCGCCCACGCCGGGTCGGCCCAGGTGCCGCGGAAGCTGTGCGGCACGGCGAGCGCCACCGACCGCCACGCCACCGCGACGAACAGACCGGCGACCCTGCCCAGCGCCTCGGGGTCCGCGGGCTGTTCACGCGCATAGGCCCGGACGAGGTCGTGCATCCGGTAACGGCCGGGCGTCGTGGCCTGCACCAGGTGCAGGTCGGCCAGCCGTTCCAGCACCAGCTCGGCGGCGAGCCCGTCCACGTCGAGCAACCGGGCGGCGACCGGCAGCGACACGTCCTCGAAGACGCCGAACAGCGTGAACGCGCTCTGGTCCGACGGGACCAGCTGGTCGACGGACACGGCGAAGCTCGCGCGGATCCCCGCGTCGTCGCGGTCCAGCTCGTCGAGCCTGCGCACGGCCAGCCGGCGGGCGAGGTGGGAGAGCGGCCAGGCAGGGCGGGACGCGAGCCGGGCACCGGCGAGGTGGACGGCGAGCGGCAGCCGTCCGCAGTGCTCCACGACCCGCGCAGCGGCCTCGGGGTCGGCGGCGGTCCGTTCCGGTCCCGCGTAGGCCGCGAGCAGGTCGAGCGCCTCGCGCTCGGGCAGCACGTCCAGCCTCAGGTGACGGGCCTGCGGCAGGGTGTCCATGGCCCGGCGGCTGGTCACGACCGTCGCGCAGCCCGCGGTGCCGGGCAGCAGCGGCTGGATCTGGCCGGCCGTCGCCGCGTCGTCGAACACGAGCAGCACCCGCTTCCCGGCCAGTGCGGACCGGAACCGCGCGGCGGTCTCGGCCAGCGTCCCGCCGTGGTCGGGCCTGCCGAGCGCGCGCAGCAGCTGGCCCAGCGCGTCCTGCGGCGGCAGGCTTCCGCGCAGGTCCAGGTAGAGCTGGCCGTCGGGGAAGAGCTCGCCGACGCGGTGGGCGACGTGCAACGCGAGCGACGTCTTGCCGACTCCCGCCATGCCCGCGACGACCACCACGCCCGACCGTTCGACGAGGCCGGTCAGCTCGGCGACCTCGGCCTCCCGCCCGGAGAACCGCACCGGCGCGGCGGGCAGCTGCCTGACCGGTGCGCACGGCGTGCGGCGGGGTTGGGGCGTGCGGGCGGCGGCCGCGGCGAACTCGGCCCGCTCGTCCGCGCTCAGGCCGAGCGCGTCGGCGAGCCGGAGCACCGTGGCGCGATGGGGGTACCGGCGGTCGCCCCGTTCCAGGGAGCCGACCGCCTGACCGCTCAGGCCGGCCTTCTCGGCCAGCGCCTCCTGGGTGAGTCCGGCGGCGATCCGGTGATGGCGCAACAGGATTCCCAGCGCAGAGTCCACGTCTCATCCCCCCGCGGGAAGCACGCACGCGCCGCCGGTCCGGTTGCCTACAGGACCTCGGTGATCAGCAGGTCGGCCGACCCCTTCGACGAGTTCACCATCAACGCGTTGACGTGGTCGGTGCCGTGCAGCACCCGTTCCTCCGCCTCCGACAAGGTGCGCCCGTACCGCAGGTGCCGGTCGATCAGGCGCTGCACGCGCACGTCCTCGTCGATGAACAGGAACCACGCCTCGTCCAGGATGATCCGGACGCGTTTCCACTTGTCGTAGTTGAGCAGCAGGTAGTTGCCCTCGGTGACGACGAGCGGGACGTCCGGGTGCACCGGCACGGCGCAGGCGATCGGTTCCTCGATCTCGCGGCGGAACTCCGGCGCGTAGATCATGTCCGGGCCGCAGGCCTTGATCCGGCCGAGCAGGTCCACGTAGCCGGGGATGTCGAACGTGTCGGGCGCGCCCTTGCGCTCGACCAGCCGCAGCCGTTCGAGTTCGCTCTGCGCGAGGTGGAAGCCGTCCATCTCGACGAGCACGGCCTGGCCGTCGAGCGCCTCGACGAGCCTCCGCGCGAGTGTCGACTTGCCCGAACCGGGTGCGCCGCCGATGCCGAGAATCTTGCGCTCACCCTGATCGGTGAGAACCCGAGCCCGTTCTAGCAGCTCGTCGAACCTGACCTGCTGTCCTGCCACCGTGCCAGCTCCTCAACCCAGTCCCCGACCGCACCGACGCGAACGGCGGCCGCCTCCGACGCGAAGCCGATGGCACCCACCGGGTCCGCGCCTGACGCCAGCGCGTAGGCGTACGCGCCGTGCCAGACGTCGCCGGCACCGTTCGTGTCCTTCACCTCCACCGCGGGGACGGGCAGCTCTCCGGAAGAGCCGTTCCGCGACCAGGTGACCGGCTTCGCACCGTGCGTGCGAATGACCAGCGGCACCCCGTAGGAGTGCACCTCGGCCTCGGACCGCTCGAACCCGTGAGAGCAGGCGGCCACGTCCACCAGCGGCAACAGGTGATCGAGGACAGGTTTCCAGCTCCCGGCGTCGAGCACCACAGGCAATCCCGCGGCTTTCGCCCGCCGGGCGACCGGGATCGCGAGGCCTTCGTGGTGTCCGTCCAAGAGCACCACGTCCGCGGCAGCCAGAAGATCAGACAAATCCGGCGCCGTCACCGGCACCGAGGCGTTCCGCGAAACGACCGTGCGCTCCCCATCAGCGTCTCTGACGACGACCATGCTCACGGGCGTCGTGCCCGGCACGGCGGTCACTTGGACCGGGTCCAAGGAGGCCCTGACGAATTCACCCAATGCGTCGGCACCCAGTGCGGTGAGCAACGCGGACCCGCCGCCCAGTGCCGCGACCGCACGCGCCGCGTTGGCCGCCGGACCGCCGGGCGACAACACCGCGCTCAGCGAGCGGACCTTCTGCCCGGCGTCCGGGAACTCGTCCACCCGTTGGGTCACGTCGAGAGTTGTGAGCCCGACACACAGCACGGCTGCCATCTGGCCTTCCTCCAAACGGGTATGGTCCCAGGTCATGGTCACCATGCGGGATGTCGCGGCTCTCGCGGGGGTCTCCATCACCACGGTGTCACACGTGATCAACGAGACGAGGCCGGTCGCCGGGGACACGCGCGAGCGCGTCCAGAAGGCGATCGACGAGACCGGGTACACGGGCGACGCGATCGCGCGATCGCTGGTCATGGGCGGCACGAAGTCGCTGGGCCTGGCCGTGTCACTGGTCTCCCACCCGTACTTCGCCGAGCTGATCGCCGCCATCGAGTCCGAGGCGACTCGCAACGGCTATTCGCTCGTGCTGATCGACACGAGGGACACCCCCGAATCCGAGCAGACCGCGGTCAGAACACTGCGCTCGCGAAGAGTCGACGGGCTGCTGCTCACACCGTCCGCCGGCGCCGGGGGAAGCCTCGTGCTGCCGGAGCTCAAGAGGCTGAACATCCCCACGGTGCTGGTCGACCGGCTGACCGTGGCCAAGGACATCGACCAGGTCGGGCCGGAGAACGTGCAGGCCACGTCGGGTCTGGTGAAACACCTCGCGGAGCTGGGCCACCGCCGGATCGGCATCGTCTGCGGCCAGGCGGGCGTGGCGACGACCGAGGAACGCATCCTCGGCTACCGCCTCGGCCTCGGCCGCGCGGGCCTGAAGTGGGACGAGGCGCTGGTGTCGCAGAGCGGCTGGCTCGCGCCGCTGCTCGACCAGGAGGACCCGGCCACGGCCGTCGTCGCGGCGGACCACCTCGTCACGGTCGGCATGCTGCACGAGGCTCGGGCCCGCGGCCTGAAGCTCGGCACCGACCTGGCCGTCGTCGCCTACGACGAGGTCGAGTGGGCCACCCTGATCGAACCGCCGCTCACGACACTGGCCCAGCCGGTCGAGGAGATCGGGCGGACCGCGGTGAAGCTGCTGCTCTCCCGCATCGCCGACCCGCAGAGGCCGCCGGAGACGATCCGGCTCGCGCCCTCGCTCCGGCACAGGCAGTCCTGCGGATGCTGATCCCGGGGCTGGTCTCGGTGACGTTCCGCCAGCTCACGATCTCCGAGATCGGCGAGCTGGCGACCGAGTGCGGGCTGCAGGCCGTCGAGTGGGGCGGCGACGTGCACGTGCCGCCCGGCGACTTCGCTGCGGCGCGGCGGGCGCTGGACACGGGCCTGAAGGTAGCCGCGTACGGGTCGTACTACCGCGCGGGCGTCTCCGACCGGGCCGACCTGGCGCCGATCCTGGAGACCGCGGCCGAGCTCGACGCGCCGCTCGTGCGGGTCTGGGCGGGCACGTCCGGATCGGAGGAGTGCCCCGACCGCGCGCCGGTGGTCGATGCGCTGCACCACGCCGTCGAACACGCGGAGGCGATGGGCACGAAGATCGCGCTGGAGTACCACCGGAACACTCTGACGGACACGCTGGACTCGACGGTGCAGCTGCTCGACGAGGTCGACGGCGTGGTGTCGTACTGGCAGCCGCGCGGAGGCCAGGACGTGTTCTCGGCCGTGCACGAGGTGCGGACGCTGGAGCCGGTGACGGCGCACGTCTTCTCGTGGGGCACCGGTGGCTTCGAGGAGCGGTTCCCGCTCGCCGAGCGCCGTGACCTCTGGAAGCCGGTGCTGACCGAGCTGGCGCGCGACGGCGTCGAGCGCAACGCGCTGCTGGAGTTCGTGCTGGACGACTCGCCGGAGCAGTTCCGCGAGGACGCCAGGACGCTGCTGGGCTGGCTCAAGCAGTAGCGACGTCCAGACCGTTCCGTTCGAGCAGGGCGGCCGCCTCCAGGCACATCCAGCCACCGAGCTGGACGGACAGGTCGCGGCCCTCCACCTCGTCGGCCGGGGCGGCCCACTCGGGACCGAACAGCGGCCCGCTCACCGCCATCACGCGGTTGTTCCACGCCGCTTCCGCCGACTGCACCACGAGCTCCCTGGCCAGGTCGGCCGTCTCGTGCCGTTCGGGGTCGAGGCCGGGAATGATCAGCGCGGCCTGGGCCAGGTAGCGGACGAGGATGCCCGCGAACAGGCCGCCGTCACCCCCGCCCTGACCCCGGATCACGCCGTTGGTGGCGAGGTCGTCGTGCACGGCGGTGATCGTGCGGGCGGCCTTGTCGAGCCACTTGTCCTGCTGCCCGTGCTGGGCCAGCTCGACGCACGCGCCTATGAGAACTCCTTGGCAGTACGTGTAGATGTTCTTCTCGTACTCGCGGATCTCGCCGTTGGGGTGGACGTGCAGGCCGTCCCACGCGAGACCGTTCCCGGGGTCGACGAGGTGCTCCTCGACCCAGTCCACGATGGACCGCGCGCGGGCGAGGTCGGTGCGTTCGTTCTGGCGGGCCAGGAAGATCGCGGCCGGACCGTTCGCGGGGACGTTCTTGAAGTCGTCGTTGCGCTTCCACCAGATACCGCCACCGGCGTGGTCGGTCCAGCCGTCGCGCAGCCGCACGGCGATCGCGTCCAGCGCCTTGGGCTTGGCGATGCCGACCTCGCGCTGGGCGCGCTGCAGGGCGAGGCCGAGCCACGCGATGTCGTCGTAGAAGTCGTTGGTCCAGCCGAGGACGTTGCGCACCCGGATGCCCCGCACGACCTTGGCGACGGCCGTCTTGCGCAGCTCGCTGGGCGAGCGCAGGTAACCGTCGATCATGCAGTCCAGCAGGTGCGCCTGCCACCAGTAGTTGAAGCTGGTGTGGATCTTGTCCTTGAAGAGCGGGGGCCACGCCCTCGCGCCGAGAAGCGTGCCCGGCACACCCCAGACCCGCCGAAGGTGCCTGGAGTACACCGCGCGCTCCGCGACACCCGCGCGTGCCGCCAGCAGTTTCGCGATCACCACCTGGCCATCGTGCGTGCTTGACCGGTCAAGAAGCTCGGTGAATCGCCCAGTGGTACAGGCCCATGGCCACAGAAGTTGTGAGGTTGTAACTGCTGACCTTCTCGCGCATGGGCAGCCGGACGATCCTCACGGCCTTCTCGCGGACCTCTGCCGAGAGCCCGTGGCGTTCCGAGCCGAACGCCAGCACCGCGTCGTCGGGGATCGGGCCTTTCAGCAGGTCACCGTCCGCGTCGAACGCGATCAGCTCGCCGGAGAAGTCGAGGCTGCCGACCTTGGCGACCGGCAGCGCGAAGTGCAGTCCGGCCGACCCCCGCAGCACGTTGGGGTGCCACGGGTCGACGTCACCGGTGGAGATCACGCCACCCGCGTCGAGGCCGGCAGCCACCCGGATGGCGGCGCCGAAGTTGCCGAGGTTGCGCGGGTTGTCGAGCAGGACGACCGGGGCGTCCCGGTCGAACGGCAGGTCGGGCCTCTCCGCGAACCCCGCCACACCCGTCGGGTGCGTGCGGCCGACCCTGAGCTTGAAGTGGTTCTGGTCGACCTCCGTGGCGGCCTCGAACCGCTCGCGCAGGTCGGGTGCGTGCGTCTCGGCGAGGCTGATCGCGGCGGCGAGGTCCGTCGTGATCAGCGGGTGCACGTCGGCGCCGAAGCGCAACGCGTGCTTAACAGCGTGAAAGCCTTCGAGCAGCACGGTGACCAGCATAGAAGCCGATCCACGAGATGATCACGATCGACCCCAGCACCAGCTGGACCAGTGTCGACGCACTTTCCGGATACCAGACGCCGTCGATGTAGTGGTCGATGAAACCCGTCCCCAGCGGCGGCATGCCCGCCTGCGCGCGGAGGTACTCCTCCGCGGTCGTCAGCGGACACGTCACCGGCATCAGCAGGCTCAGGACAGCCCACGCGCCGATCGCCAGGTGCGGATAGATCACACCACGCCACCGCCATGCGATGAACCCGCCCACCAGCAGGAACGCCAGCACGGCGAAGTGCAGCAGCATGACCGCTTCGGCGAAGACCCTGGCCATTCGCACCACCCCGTCCTCCAGACTAAGACGGGGTGGCTCGAAGCGCTCTCGATAAAACCTCAGGCGAGCCCGAGATCGTTCAGGTCGAGCAGGTAGCGGTACTGCAGACCCTCGGCCTCGATGGCCTCCTTGGCGCCGGTGCCGCGGTCGACGACCGTGGCGACGCCGATCACGTCGGCCCCGTGCTCGCGCAGCGCGTTGACGGCCGTGAGCACCGAACCACCCGTGGTGGAGGTGTCCTCGACCGCGAGCACCCGCTGGCCGCGCACGTCGATGCCCTCGATCTGGCGCTGCATGCCGTGGGCCTTGTTCGCCTTGCGCACGACGAACGCGTCGAGCACGTCACCGTCCGCGCCGGCGGAGTGCATCATGGCGTAGGCGACGGGATCCGCGCCGAGGGTCAGACCGCCGACGGCGACGAAGTCCCAGTCCGACGTGAGCTGCCGCAGCAGCTTGCCGATCAGCGGTGCCGCCGCGTGGTGCAGCGTCGCCCGCCGCAGGTCGACGTAGTAGTCGGCTTCCTTGCCGCTGGAGAGGGTCACCTTGCCGTGCACCACGGCCAATTCGCTCACGAGACGAGCGAGTTCTGACTTAGCGTTCGCGTCCAAGACCACTTCAGTTCGCACGGGTCGCAAGCTTCGCACACCCGCGCGTCCGACGCCTCGTACGCTGCATCACCGTGAGCACCCTCTACGTCGAACAGCCGTGGACCGCGATGAGCCTGTTGTTCCGGCCGCACTACCGGGTGGAGGTGTTCGACGAGCACGGCGCTCCGGTGGCGGTGGTCAGGGAACGATCCGGCCCCGGCCTGCAGCGGCCCCTGCGGCACACCGGGTTCTCGGGCTGGACGACGTTCGAGCTCGACGTCGTCGCCCCGCACGGCCAGCCGATCATGCACATCAGCAGGGGATTCGGGCGGCGGTCGCAGGTCCGCGTCAGCACGCCGCAGGGCCAGGTGATCGGGACGATCAAGACCCACGGCGCGTGGCAGCAGTCGCTGCACGACGCGAGCGGTCAGCAGCTCTGCTTCTTCGGCGACGTCGCGCGGATCGAGACCGGTGGCCGTGCCAAGCGGGACGGCAGGCGCGTACGCCGCGACGTCGTCCGGATCAACCCGCAGGTGACCGAGCCGCTGCGGTCTCTGGCGACCGCCTGCGCGGTCGCCTTCGACGTCGTCCGGGGTACCGGGACCAGCCACACGAGCAGCGGCGGGGTGGACTGGCCCGTCTAGGCCTGGCTACCAGGCGTCCTCGCGGAAGTGGCTCGGGCCGTCGCCCTCGTCGTCATCACGGCGCGGGCGGGGCGGCGGCTGGTGGGCTGCCGGGTTGCCCGAGGTGATGATGTCGTCGATGTCCTGGCCCTCCTCGATCGCGCGGTAGGCGCGCTGGAGGTCGGGAACGCCGACCGCGAGCGCCTTCTGCACGCCCTCGTCGTTCACCGCGCGGCCGGACGCGACGTCGGCCCACGACATCTCGCCCGCGTCCACGCGCCGCTGGAGGTCCTTGAGCTCCTTCGGCGCGCCCGGCGACTTCGCGAACCGCTCGATCTCGGCGAGGTCCTGCTCGGAGAGCCCGCGCGACCTGCGCTGCACCTGCGACGCGGCCGTCGCGACCTTCCCGAGGTCGTCAACCCTGGAGTCGACCTCGGAGAACAGGGCCTGCAGCCGCGCCTGGTCGTAGGGGAACGTCACTGCTGACCCCCGCCGGTGGGTGCCGGGGCGGGAGCGGGAGCGCCGCCACCGGCTCCGCCGCCGCTGCCCGAGCTCGGGGTGCTGTACCGGCCGGAGGCCGCGGAACCGGCCTTGCCGAGGCTGTAGGCACCGAGGCCGACACCGATCGCGCCGGACTTGGCCGCGGCCACGCCGTTGTCGTACTTCTGCTTGCCGTCCTGGACGCCGTCGACGACGTCCAGCGCGTCGTTCACGTCCCGCACGTCCTTGAGCTTCATCAGCGCCGTGCCCATGGCCACGATGCCGTCGACCATGCCCTGGACGCCCTCGATCAGCGTCATGATCGACTGGATGATCTTGCGGATCGCGTCGACGATCTGGATCGCGTCGTAGACCATCCACACCGCGCGGCCCCAGCCGACGACCGGGATCACCGCGGTCATCGCCGCCTCGAGCAGCATGGTGCAGAGCTTGTCGAGCAGGAACAGCGCGACCTTCGTGGCCGACCGGCACGCGGAGGCCATGGACTGGAACTTGTTGCCGATGATCCGGGCGACCTGGGAGTCCGCCTCGATCGCGATGACCCACATGGTGTCCATGCGGCGCTCGAACGCCTGCGCGGCACCACCGTTCCAGTGCGGGTTGAGCTGACCGACGCCGTCACCGACGTTGTGCCGGACGGCGTCGAGCGCCTTGGCGACCTGGTCCCACGCGTTGGCGTTGGCGTCGATCTTCTCGAAGTCGCCGACCAGCGGGCTGATCAGCGACTCGATCAGGTTCTCGCCGGTGACCTTCTCGTAGATCCAGTTGACGCCCTGCAGCTTCCACCCGGCGGCCTCGATCAGCTCCTTGGTGGTCTGCCGGCCAGGACGGTTCTCCGCGGCCGCGTTCAGCGCGACCGACGGGTCCTGGACGTCCGCGTACGCCGTGGTCATCGGCCACCCCCGGCCCGCTGCACCAGCTGGACGCCGTGCAGGTCGACCTTCTCGTAGGAGTCGGCCGTCTTCCGCAGCGCGTCGGCGTCCTTGAGCATCGTCTTGTTCGCGAAGTCCAGCGTCTCGCCGTAGAGGCGCGCGACGCCGGTCACGACGGGGTGCAGCAAGGTCAGCAGGCCGGTGAACCCGCTGGTGTCGCCGCCCTTGGAGATGGCGTGGTCTTTGATGGTCAGGAAGTGCTGGGCGTTGCGGTCCAGCAGCTCGCTGTACCCGCGCAGCTCGTCCGGTTCGACCTGGAACTGTTCGCTCACGACCGCTCCGACGCGCCGTTAGGCCGAACGGTTCCAATCACGTGCGACCGCGGCCGCCCGCGAACCGGGACGCCATCTTGCGCACGAGCGCGCGGGGCAGCAGCCCCGTGATGGTCACGATCGCCTTGTACTGCAGGCCGGGGATCGACAGCGGCTTGCCGCGGCGCAGGTCGCGCAGCGCCTCGTGGACGAGCTTGTCGACGTCGACGTAGAGCCAGTTCGGGGTCTTCGACATGTCGATCTTCGCGCGCTTGTGGAACTCGGTCCGCACGAAACCGGGGGCCAGCGCCATGACCCGCACGCCGGTGCCCTCCGCCGCGAGGGACATGCCCTCGGAGAACATCGTCACCCACGCCTTGTCGGCGCTGTAGCTCGTCCCGCGGCCGGGCAGGAAGCTGGCGACGCTGGACACGTTGATCACGTCGCCCTTGCCGCGCGCGATCATCGCGGGGATGGCGGCCCTGGACAGCCGCAGCACCGTGGTGACGTTGACGTCGAGCTGGGCCTGCAGGTCGTCGACGTCCGCGGCGAAGAACTCGCCGGTGTTCGCGAAGCCCGCGTTGTTGACCAGCAGGTCGACGGCCGACTCGGCCAGTCGCTGCTCGACCTTCAGGCGGTCGTCGTGGTCGCTGAGGTCGGCCGGCAGGACGTCCACGTTCACGCCGTGGCGGTCGTGCAGCTGCTTCGCGAGTTCTTCGAGTGCGGACGCGGTGCGCGCGACCAGCACGAGGTCGTATCCCTCGGCCGCGAGCCTGCGGGCGAAGGCGGCCCCGATCCCGACGGTCGATCCGGTCACCAATGCGGTTGGCATGCCACCGAACGGTAGTCGGAAAGTCGCCGGGGCCGAAGGCCGCCGATGATCACGCTTCGCGCTTCGCCGGACGGCGGAGCACGAACAGGCGAAGGGCGAGGCCGGAGACGACCAGCGCCACACCGCCGAACAGCATCCACCCGACAGACGCACCCGTGTTGGCCAGCGTCACGACGGACGCCGTACCGGCCACGGCTGCGGGCGGGACAATCTTTCCTCCGTACATCGTGCTTCCCTCCGGGGGTTCGGGGACACGACGGACTTGCTGCACGGAGTATCTGAATCAAGCGCCGATGTTTTACACAGAGCGAAGTGTGATGTAGCTCACACTACTTTGGATGCGGTGTGGAATAGCGCTGGTCGAGGCGGCACGACAGGCGGTACGTAAATCTTGTTGATCACCCAACGTCACATGGTCCAGGCGTGCGCAGGCGACGAAAAAGCCGCTGCCGGGTGTTCGGCAGCGGCTTCGGTGGAGGTTTTCGTCAGGGCTGCTTGCGGCCGAACGACGGGCGGTAGACCTCGCCGCCCTCGTTCTCTTCGGCCACCGGCTCCTCGCGCTCGGACGGGTCCGGGTCGAACGGGTCGATGACGTCCGCGAGCTCACCGACGTCGCGCAGCAGCCGTTCGAGGCGCGCGGGCGACGAGTTCGGCGGCGCGGCGGCCAGTACCCAGTCGTTCTCCATCCAGACGACGGTGACGTCGCCCCCGATCTCCTCGGCGGCGTCGATCAGGTCCGGTGTGATGATCTTGCGAGCCGCCGGCACGTCGGTGACGAACGCGTACCGCGACCCCACCGGCCCGAGCAGGTCGGGCATCGGCACCTTGTCGTTGTCGCGCTGGAACGGGACCGTCGACAGCCACAGTTCGATCACCACCGACAGCGCCCTGCGGCAGCGCACGCCGACCAGCACGGAGTTGACCTTGCCGCCTGTCTCGTGATCGAGCACGTAGACCTGCCTGCGCCCGTCGGCGGTGAAGGTGGAGCCCGCGACGACGTCACGGGCGAGACCCGTGCCGTAGTACGCGATGGCCCCGGCTTCCCACCGGGTCGGCAGCACGTGGTCTGTCTCCTCGAACTGCCAGCCGCGCAGAGCAGCCCAACGGCGCCGTTCACGATTACGCGCGGTTCGTTGCGCCCGGTCGGTCGCGAGCAGGGCGAACCCCGCCACGCCCGCCACCGCGGCGACGGTGAACCAGACCCACGCCGGTATGCCCACAGCCAGAGCCTAGTGGGTCGGAGGCGAGGAACGAAGATCACTTCCGCGCGTCGTGACCTGCGTGTGCCGAATCGACGTACGCGAGCACACGAACGCCTGGTCAAACAGGTCGTGGGTGGTTTCCGCCCTGATAACGGCGGAAACCACCCACTAGAGGCACTAAGCCGCGCGGCCCACGATCAGGCCGCTGTTGTCGTCCAGCACGTCGACCCGCACCTTGTCGCCGTCGCGCACCTCGCCGGCCAGCAGCTCCTTCGCGAGCTGGTCACCGATCGCCGACTGCACGAGCCGCCGCAGCGGCCTGGCCCCGTAGATCGGGTCGAAGCCGTTCAGCGCCAGCCAGTCGCGTGCCGCCGGCGTGACGTCCAGCGTCAGGCGACGAGCCGCGAGCCGGTCAGCCAGACGGGTGATCTGGATGTCCACAATGGAGGTCAGCTCCTCGGTGGCGAGCGCGTGGAACACCACGACGTCGTCCAGCCGGTTCAGGAACTCCGGCTTGAAGTGCCGCTGCACGACGCCCATGACGGCGTCCTTGCGTTCCAGCTCGGTCAGCGACGGGTTCACGATGGTCTGCGAGCCCAGGTTCGAGGTGAGCACCAGGATCGTGTTGCGGAAGTCGACCGTGCGGCCCTGGCCGTCGGTCAGGCGGCCGTCGTCCAGGACCTGCAGCAGCACGTCGAACACGTCCGGGTGCGCCTTCTCGACCTCGTCGAGAAGCACGACCGAGTACGGGCGGCGGCGAACCGACTCGGTCAGCTGGCCACCCTGGTCGTACCCGACGTAGCCGGGAGGCGCGCCGACCAGGCGGGCCACCGAGTGCTTCTCGGAGTACTCGCTCATGTCGATGCGGATCATCGCCCGCTCGTCGTCGAACAGGAACGCCGCCAGCGCCTTCGCGAGCTCGGTCTTGCCGACACCGGTGGGGCCGAGGAACAGGAACGAGCCGGTCGGGCGGTCCGGGTCGGCGACTCCGGCGCGCGTCCTGCGCACCGCGTCCGACACGACCCGCACGGCCTCGGCCTGGCCGACGACCCGGCGGGCGAGCTCGTCCTCCATGCGCAGCAGCTTGGCGGTCTCGCCCTCCAGCAGCCGGCCGGCCGGGATGCCGGTCCACGCCGACACCACGTCCGCGACGTCGTCGGGGCCGACCTCCTCCTTCAGCATCGCGGCGTCCTGTGTGGATTCCGCGGCGACGGAGAGTTCCTTCTCCAGCTGGGGGATCCGGCCGTAGCGGAGCTCGGCGGCACGACCGAGGTCACCGTCGCGCTCGGCCCGTTCGGACTCGCCGCGCAACGACTCCAGCTGCTCCTTCAGGGCGCGCACCCGGTCGATGGAGCCCTTCTCGTTCTGCCACCTGGCCGTCAGCGCCGACAGCTCCTCGCGCTTCTCCGCGAGCTCGGCGCGCAGGGCGTGCAGCCGTTCGATCGACGCCGGGTCGGACTCCTTGGCCAGCGCCATCTCCTCGATCTCGAGGCGCCGCACGGCACGTTCGACGGTGTCGATCTCGACGGGCCGCGAGTCGATCTCCATGCGCAGCCGGGACGCGGCCTCGTCGACGAGGTCGATGGCCTTGTCCGGCAGGAAGCGCGCGGTGATGTAGCGGTCGGACAGCGTCGAGGCGGCGACGAGGGCGGCGTCGGTGATGCGGACGCCGTGGTGCACCTCGTAGCGCTCCTTGAGCCCGCGCAGGATGCCGACCGTGTCCTCGACGGAGGGTTCGCCGACCAGCACCTGCTGGAAGCGGCGTTCCAGGGCGGCGTCCTTCTCGATGTGCTCGCGGTACTCGTCCAGGGTCGTGGCACCGACCATGCGCAGCTCACCGCGGGCGAGCATCGGCTTGATCATGTTGCCGGCGTCCATCGCCGACTCACCGGTCGCACCGGCACCGACGATCGTGTGCAGCTCGTCGATGAACGTGATGACCTGCCCGGCCGAGTCGGTGATCTCCTTCAGCACGGCCTTGAGCCGCTCCTCGAACTCACCGCGGTACTTGGCGCCCGCGACCATCGAGCCGAGGTCCAGGGCGACGACCTTCTTGCCGCGCAGCGACTCCGGCACGTCACCGGCCACGACGCGCTGCGCGAGGCCCTCGACGATCGCCGTCTTGCCGACACCGGGCTCGCCGATCAGCACCGGGTTGTTCTTGGTGCGCCGCGACAGCACCTGCACGACCCGGCGGATCTCGGCGTCACGGCCGATCACGGGGTCGAGCTCGCCCTTGCGCGCACGTTCGGTCAGGTCGACGCCGTACTTCTCCAGCGCCTTGTAGGTGCCCTCGGGATCGGCCGACGTCACCCGCGCGGACCCGCGCACCTTCGCGAAGGCGTCGGTCAGCGCGTCGGGCGTCGCACCGTGCCGCCGCAGCAGGTCGGCCACCTGGCCGCCGTGCTGCGCCAGCCCGACGAGCAGGTGCTCGGTGGACACGTACTCGTCACCCATCTCGGTGGCGAGCTCCTGGGCCTTGCCGAGCACCCGCACGGCGTCGCGCGAGAACTGCGGGGCGGACACGGTGGAACCGGAAGCACTGGGCAACGAGCGGGAGAGCTGCTCCAGCTCCTTGCGCACCTGAGCCGGGTCGGCACCCACCGCCGACAGCAACGGCGCGGTCAACCCGTCCGTCTGCGCCAGCAGTGCACTGAGCAGGTGCACGGAACCCACGTCCGGGTTCCCGTTCAGCGTCGCGGCCTGCACCGCCGCGGAGACGGCCTGCTGCGTCTTGGTCGTCGGGTTGAAAGCGTCCATTCCTCCACCTCGTGGTCAGCCTCAAGCATGGACCATCATCCCGCACAACGTCAGAAAAGTTGAGTGTGTTCCGCTCAACCTTGAACTCGTCGCAGATCACACGTCCGCTCCGAAATTCAGGCCGCCGCTCGCACGGGTTGGGCGAGGATCAGCGCCATGACCTCAATCATCCACAACATCACGGTGGACGCGCGTGACTCGTACGGCATCGCGTCCTGGTGGGGCCAGGTCCTGGACCTGCCGCTCGACCCGGAGGACAACCCCGGCGACCCGGAGTGCCTGATCCACCTGCCGGGCGGCATCCGCTACCTGTTCATCAACGTGCCGGAGGACAAGGAGATCAAGAACCGCCTGCACATCGACCTGCAGCCGACCGACGGCACCCGCGACGAGGAGGTGGAACGCCTCGTCGGCATCGGCGCGACGATCTTCGACGATCAGCGCAGGCCGGACGGCACCGGCTGGGTCACGATGCGCGACCCGGAGGGCAACGAGTTCTGCGTGGAACGCAGCGCAGCCGAACGCGCCGCGACCTCCTGATCGCTGTCACTCGAAAGCACCAACAGCTTGTCCACAGCGGATGCGGAGTTGTCCACAACCCGCTGGTCAGTATCCACAGGTGAACCGATTTCAGTGGCGACCGTCTGTGCACCAGAACCCGTTGGAGTGACAATTTCGTCGTCCACCGAGTCCCGCAGCGGCTGCTCCTTGATCAGCAGGACCGCGATGACCGTGAACACGGCGAGACCAGCGGCGATCAGGAACAACTCACCCATCGCGTCGCCGTAGGAGTCCCGCACCACGGGGGAGAGGGAGCCGGAGTCGAGCGTCTTGGTGCTCACGGAGGCAGCGAGCACAGCCCCGAGCACCGAGACGCCGGCCGTCCCACCCAGCGACCGCAGGAACGTGGCCGTGGAACTGGCGGCGCCGAGATCGGACATCGCGACCCCGTTCTGCACGGCCAGCACGAGGTTCTGCATGGTCAGCCCCACCCCGACACCCACGAGCGCCAGGTAGGCACCCATCAGCACCAGGTTGGTCCGGTGGTCGATCGTCCCGAGCAGCGCAAGCCCCACGACCAGCGAGAACGACCCCCACACCAGGTAGCTCTTCCACTTCCCGCTCCGGGCGATCAACTGCCCGCTGACCGTGGACGAGATGCTCAGCCCGAGCACCAACGGCACCGTCAACAGCCCGGCCTTGGTGGGCGAGAACCCCCGCGCGATCTGGAAGTACTGCCCCATGAACACCGAGGCACCGAACATCGCCGTACCGACCGCGACGCCCCCGAGCATCGCCAGCACCACGGTCCGGTTCTTGAACAGGTGCAACGGGATGACAGGCGCACTGGCCCGCCGCTCCACGAAGTAGGCCCCCACGATCGCCAGCAAGGCACCACCGACGAACAGCGCGCTCTCCCCGCTGACCCAGGCGAAGTCCTTACCAGCGAACGACACCCACATCAGCACCAGGCTCACCCCACCGGTGATCAGCGTGGCACCGAGGTAGTCGATCTTCACGTGCTGCTTCTTGACCGGCAGGTGCAGCGTCTTGTGCAACACGGCCAGCGCCACCAGCGCCAACGGGACACAGACGAAGAAACACCACCGCCACCCGGGCCAGTCGACGAGGAACCCACCGACCAACGGCCCTCCAACGGTCCCGGCGGAGATCACCATCCCGGTGTACCCGCTGTACCGCCCGCGCTCCCGCGGGCTGAGCAGCGCACCGACGACGACCTGCCCCAGAGCCTGCACACCACCCATCCCGAGCCCCTGTACGACCCGGAACGAGATGAGCTGCTCCATGTTCTGGCTGAACCCGGCCAACACCGACCCGACGACGAACAACACGATCGCCGCCTGCAACAACTTCTTCTTGTCGAAGAGGTCAGCGAGCTTCCCCCACAACGGCGTGCTGGCCGTGGACGCGAGCAACATCGCGGTGATGACCCACGTGTACTGGGTCTGCGTGCCCTTGAGCTCGGCGAGGATCGTCGGGAGAGCGTTCGAAACGATGGTGGAGCTGAGGATCGCGACCAGCAACGCCACCCAGATGCCGGACAGTGCTTCGAGGATCTCCCGATGCGACGAGGGCCGAGTCAAACCGGCACACCTCCAGTGATTAGTTGATGTCATACAACTATATCTGGAGATAGTTAGCTAGGCCAACTAATTCGGTAGCTGATGCATCACACCCAGGACAGGATCGGCCCACCCGCTGGAGCCCGGATCGCACGCGAAGCCGAAGGCGAGCAGCAGCCCACCCAAGCGATGCCGAGGGCGAGCCGTCCTTCCACAAGGCAAGGGCGGTGGGGTCCCACCGCCAACGCACCCAGCAACGCAACAGGCGGCCGCCCAACGCAACAGGCGTGCCATCTACCCGCGCACGGCGCGGGCCCTCTGATCAGATTGCCGGGGGTCTGGGGGCAGAGCCCCCAGGGGAAGCACGCAAGGCGACCAGGCCGCCCGCAAGGCGACCCGTCACTCGCCGGCACCACTCATCTTGTCGGCCTTCACCCCGAAGAAGTCGCCACCCTTCCTCTTGACGTCATCAGTCCCCCAATGCCGAACCCGGTCCACAGGCACCATCCGAGGGATGTGCTTGCGGCAGTGGATGTAGGCCTCCTGAACCTCCACCACCACCCACCGCTCAACCTTCTTCCCAGCACTCCCGGCACCCCCAGCGCCGGCGTCCTTCCCCCCAACGCCACTCTCCGCCTCGTCCTCGACAGCGAACTCCTCAACCGGAGCGATCCGGGCCCGCCCGTTCACGTGCAGCCCGATCAGATCGTCGGCGAAGTCGACCATCAGCATCCCGACGTGCGGGTTCTCCATGATGTTCCCGAGGGAGGCCATCACCCCGTTCCCCCGGTACTCGGGGTACACGAGGGTCCGCGAGTCGATCACCCGCAGGAACCCGGCCGGCCCGGCGCGCAGGGAGGAGTCGCACTCCCCGTCCGCGTCAGCGGTCGAGATGAAGGCCATCTCCATCCGGCCGACGAACTCGGCCATCGCGGGGTTGAGGTGATCGAGAACCTGGTCCGAGTAGAAGCGTGTAGCGCGGTCGGACGTCTCCAGGGCACATTGGAGGAAGTGCTCGCCGCGGGAGCCGGGGAGCTCGACACGGTCGGGTGAGGTGGTTTCAGGCAGGGACACGCGCCCAACCCAAGCACGCAAGCACGCAACCCGGTACAGACGGACCCTCACATTCACACTGTTGCGGTAACAACTACTCACCTAGAGTGACCATGCTTCGCTCAAAGGTGGCATCAAGGAGTCAAAAGGCCCGATCAGGGGTTACTGTCCACCCTGTCGGGGGACGGATGCTTGACGAGGACGAACGGTGCCTTGCCGGCACCACTCAGAACGACGATGAAGAACGTGGAGACTGCGCGCGGACCATGACTGCGAACGCTGTGCTGAGCCCCATCCCTACCCCGCCCCACCGAGAGCCCCCGCCTGGTGTCACCGCGATGGTGCGGATGATCCGGGAAAGCTTCGCGGTGGTGGAGCCGCACTCCGAAGAAGTGGCGAAGTTCTTCTACGGAATGCTCTTCTCGCTCTCGCCTGCCACACGCGAGATGTTCCCCGCGAACATGGAGGTGCAACGCAGCCGTCTGCTGCGGGCCCTCGTGCACGTGGTGCAGATGGTCGACCGCCCGGACGACCTCATCCCCTTCCTGCGTCAGCTGGGCCGTGACCACCGGAAGTTCGGTGTCATCAACGTCCACTACGAGGCGGTCGGGACGGCACTGCTGTCCGCGGTGAAGAAGTTCGCCGGCGCCGCCTGGACGCCCAAGGTCGAGATGGCGTGGGCCGAGGCCTACACCCTCATGGCCAGGGCGATGCAGGAGGCGGCCGACGCCGACAACGGGCCCGCCTACTGGCACGCGACGGTGCTGGAGCATCAGCGCGTCTCGTGGGACCTGGCCGTCGTGCGCCTGCAGCCGGACCACCCGGTGAGCTACAAGGCCGGTCAGTACGTCAGCGTGGAGACGCCGCAGCGCAAGCGCCTGTGGCGGTACTACTCGCCGGCGAACGCACCGCGCGAGGACGGCGTCATCGAGTTCCACATCCGGTCCGTCGACGGCGGCTGGGTGTCCCGCTCGGTGGTCGGCCACACGCAGGCCGGTGACACGTGGCGCATCGGACCGCCCATGGGACGTCTCTCGGTCGACCGCACGGCCGGGACGGACATCCTGATGGTGGCCGGTGGCACGGGTGTCGCGCCGATGCACGCGATCATCGACGAGATGGCGCAGTACGGCGAGAACCCGCGCGTGCACCTGTTCTACGGCGGCCGCACCCGCGAGGACCTCTACGACCTGGACAACCTGCAGCGCATCGCGACCACGAACCCGTGGCTCACGGTCGTGCCGGTGCTGGAGTCCGACCCCGGCGTCCGAGGTGTCGAGCAGGGCAGCCTCGCCGACGTGGTCACCCGCTACGGCGCGTGGGAAGAGCGCGACGTCCTGGTCTGCGGCAGCCCGGCCATGATCAGATCGACGGTGTCCCGCATGCTGGTCGCCGGAACCCCGCTCGACCGGATCAAGTACGACCCGTTCACGCTGGACTAAACTCGGCACGTCGAAGCGACTGGCGTGCCGAGGGTGGAAGTGACCACCGGGAAGCGACGGCCGAGCGCACCGAACGCCTGGGTGCCCGGCACGGAGTGATGCCGTGCTGCGCGAAGTCGATCCCGAGATCGCCACCCTGATCCAGGCCGAGGAACACCGCCAGGCCCGCAAGCTGCGCATGATCGCGTCCGAGAACGACGTCTCGGCGGCCGTGCTCGAGGCAACGGGCTCGGTGCTGACGAACAAGTACTCCGAGGGCTACCCCGGCAAGCGGTACTACGAGGGCCAGCAGGTCATCGACCAGGTCGAGCTGCTGGCTCAGGAGCGCGCGAAGGCGCTCTTCGGCGTCGACCACGCGAACGTCCAGCCGTACTCGGGTTCCCCGGCGAACCTCGCCGTGTACCTGGCGTTCCTGCAGCCCGGCGACACCGTGATGGGCATGTCCCTGCCGATGGGCGGCCATCTCACGCACGGCTGGAGCGTCTCGGCCACCGGCAAGTGGTTCCGCAGCGTCCAGTACGAGGTCCGCAAGGACACCGGCCGCGTCGACATGGACGAGGTCCGCGCGCTCGCACTCGCCGAACGCCCGAAGGTGATCTTCTGCGGCGGCACGGCGATCCCGCGCACCATCGACTTCCCGGCGTTCGCGGACATCGCGAGGGAGGTCGACGCACTGCTCGTCGCCGACATCGCGCACATCGCGGGGCTAGTCGCCGGCGGAGCGCACCCGTCGCCGGTCGGACACGCGCCGGTGATCACCACGACCACGCACAAAACGCTCAGGGGCCCGCGCGGCGCCATGATCCTCACCGACGCCGCGCACGCGAAGGCGATCGACCGCGCTGTCTTCCCCGGCCTGCAGGGCGGCCCGCACAACCACACGACGGCCGCGATCGCCGTGGCGCTCAAGGAGGCCTCGCAGCCGGAGTTCCGCGACTACGCGCACATGATCGTGAAGAACGCGCAGGCGCTCGCGGAGGCGTTGCTGGAGCGCGGGTTCGACCTGGTGTCGGGCGGTACGGACAACCACCTGGTGCTGATCGACCTGACGTCCAAGCTGATCGGTGGCAAGCCGGCCGCGCAGGCCCTCGACCGCGCGGGCATCGAGCTGAACTACAACGCCGTCCCGTTCGACACCCGCAAGCCGTTCGACCCGTCCGGCATCCGGCTCGGCACGCCGGGCATCACCACGCGCGGCCTGAGGCCCGAGCAGATGCCGTTGGTCGCGGACTGGATGGACCGCGCGATCGCCGCCCACGACAACGACCAGGCGCTGGACCGCATCGCCGCCGAGGTCGAGGAGCTACTCGGCTCCCTCGAGTGAGCCGACTGCCGCACGCACGTCGCTGAACGTCCGGCGGGTGACTTCCGCGAAGTCCCCGCCGGTCTCCAGCCAGCGCTCGTAGCCGTGGTTGAACGCCAGCACGCCCAGCTCCGCGGCCACGGCGGCCTCCAGCTCCGGCACACCACGCCGCTTCAACGCGTCCGTCATCGCGACGGCGAACCCGACCATCTTCAACGCGGCCCGCTCGCGCAGCTCGTCGTTGCCCGCGATCACCGCGAGCCGCTGCGGCCCGTGCGCCCGGCGTTCGTCGGTGAACGTCACGGCCGTCGCCACCAGCGCCGCCTCGACCGCTTCCAGCGGCCCGGCCTCCTCAGGAGCGCCGGAGATCGCGCCGGTCATCAGTTCGGCCAGCACGTCCTGGCCACCGAAGAGCACCTCGCGCTTGTCCCGGAAGTGCCGGAAGAACGTGCTCTTCGTGAGACCCGCGCGCTCGGCGATCTGCGCGACCGCGGTGTTCTCGTACCCCTGCTCGCTGAACAGGTCGAGTGCGGCGCGCACCAACCGCTCCCGCGCGTCCGGCTCCCATCGACCCATGCCCACATCCTAAGTGATGCGACTTGGTCCCATCACTCTGCTACGGTGATGAGACCAAGTCCCATCACATGGAGGAAGTGCCATGAAGGTCTTCGTCACGGGTGCCAGCGGCCACGTCGGCTCGGCGCTGGTCCCGGAACTGCTGCGAGCGGGACACCAGGTCGTCGGACTGGCCCGTTCCGACGCCTCCGCCGCCAAGCTCGACGCCCAGGGCGCCGCGGTCCGGCTCGGCGACCTGGACGACCTGGACGGGTTGCGCAAGGGCGCCGCCGAGGCGGACGCTGTGATCCACCTGGCGTTCAAGCACGACGAGATGTACGCGGGCGACTACCAGGGCGCCTCGGATGCCGATCTGGCCGTCGTCCGGGCGTTCCTCGACGAACTGTCCGGCACCGGCAAGGCGCTGATCGGCACGGCGGGCACGCTGGCCTACTCAGGTCTGGGCCGCACGGCCACCGAGGAGGAGAGGATCTCCAGCGAGGGCCCGCGAGGCGCCGCCCGCAACGCGATCATCGACGCCCGGGACGTCCGAGGAGCGGTCGTCGTGCTGCCGCCGACCGTCCACAGTGCACTGGACGTGGCCGGCTTCATCCCGATCCTGGTCAGGACCGCCCGCGCCACAGGCGTTTCCGGCTATCCCGGCGACGGCGCGAACCGCTGGTCCGCGACGCACACGCTGGACGCGGCACGGCTCTACTGGCTGGCCGCCGAGAAGGCGCCGGCGGGTTCGGTGCTGCACGCGGTCGCCGAGGAGGCCGTCACGATGCGGGAGATCGCCGAGGTCATCGGCCGCAAGCTGAACGTGCCCGTCGAGAGCATTCCGGCCGAACGCGCCCAGGAGCACTTCGGCCCGCTCGCGTTCATGGTCTCGCGAGACGCTCCGACGTCCGGTGAGCGCACGAAGGCGTTGCTGGGCTGGGAACCGGAGGAACCCGGCGTCCTGGAAGACCTGGAGGCCGGGTTCTACTTCGAGGAGAGGTGAGCTTCGAGCTCCGCGTGCGCGTCGGAGAGCACACCGCTGGAATCCGGCTCGCTCAACGCCGCTTCCTCCAGCACGGCAAGCGTTTCCGGTGTCCGGGACCACGTGGTCAAAGGGCCTTCCTCCGGCCCTTCGCGCACGAGCCCGGCCAACGCGACCGGTGTGGCGAGGAAGTACTCGCGCACGACCGCCTGCTCACGCGGGTCGCCCTTCGCATAGGCCTCGGACACCAGGCGCAGCCAGAAGAAGTCCGCTTCCAGCTCCCCCGCCGCGATCAGCTCCATCACGCGCGGGAGCAGGTAGCGCACGAGGTCCTCGTCGCCGATCGTCCCCGACTTCAGCCAGAACCTCCCGACCTGGCCGGAGGTCAGCTCTCGCAGCGGAACGGTCGTGAACGGCGCCACGTCCTCCGCTGTGACGCAGTGGTCACAGAAGTCGACCACGCTGGGACGCGGCGTCGCGAAGACCTCGTAGAGTCGCTCGATCATTTGCGGGGCTTCGGCTTCCAGACGACGAGGGCGGTCTCCTGCCGGATGGGCACGAGATCACGACGATAGGACGCGTGCACGGCGGCGGCCGCGGAGTCCGCCGCCGCCATCGCCTGCGCGAGCTCCTGCTGGAGCTCGGCGACCCGCGACCGCAGCGCGTCCACCTGGTTCTCCAGGTCGATGATCCGCTTGATGCCGGCGAGGTTCACCCCCTCGTCCTGCGAGAGGCGCTGGACCTCCCGCAGCAGCACGATGTCGCGCATCGAGTACCGGCGGCCGCCGCCGGACGTGCGGCCCGGCGAGACCAGGCCCATCCGGTCGTAGGACCGCAGGGTCTGGGCGTGCAGGCCCGACAGCTGGGCCGCCACCGAGATCACGAAGAACGGCGTGTCCTCATCGGTCCCCGGGGGGAACGGAAAACCCACCGAACTCACCGCCCTTCAAGGAGTGCGTTCAGATCGCCGCGCGGGTCGTGGTCCTTAGTCGCGTCCGCGTAGGCCTCAAGAGCCTTGCGGGCCTCGGACGACAGGTTGTTCGGCACCGCGACCTCCAGGGTGATCAGGAGATCGCCCGCGGTCCCGTCCCGCTTCGTGATCCCCTTGCCCCGCGCCCGCAGCACCCGCCCGGAGGCGGTGCCGGCGGGCACCTTCAACGAGACCTTCCCGTCCAGCGTGGGCACGGTCAACGTGGTTCCGAGCGCGAGCTCGGAGAACGTCATCGGCGCCGTCAGCGTCAGGTCGTTGCCCTGACGGCCGAAGATGCCGTGCGGGTTGACGTGCACGCGCACGAACAGATCACCGTTCGGGCCACCGTTGCGGCCCGGTTCGCCCTGTCCCGCGAGGCGGATCCGCTGGCCGTCGGCGACCCCGGCGGGGATCCGGACGGTCAGCGTGCGGGTGCGGGTGCTGACGCCGTCGCCACCGCACTCGGGGCACGGGTCGTCGATGATCCGGCCGGTGCCGCGGCAGTCGCGGCACGGCTCGCTGAACGCGAACGCGCCCTGCGACCGCGTGACGAGACCGGAACCCGAACACGTCGCACAGGTGTGCGGCGTGGTGCCCGGCCTGGCACCGGAACCGCTGCACGTCGTGCAGGCGGCGGGGGACGACAGGCGCAGCGGCACCGTCGCGCCCTTCACCGCCTCGGTGAAGTCGATGCGGACGTCGGTCTCGACGTCCTCACCACGGCGCGGACGCGTGGGCGAACCCGCCGCCGCGCCACCGCGCCGGTTGAACAGCCCGCCGAGCAGGTCACCGAGGCCACCGCCACCGGTGCCCTGCGCGGCGCGGCCGAACAGGTCGTTGACGTCGAACCCGCCGGAGCCGAAGCCACCGGAGCCGGGGAACCCGCCGCCGCCCGCGAACAGGCGACGGGCTTCGTCGTACTGCTTGCGCTTGGCCGGGTCCGACAGCACGCCGTAGGCCTCGGAGACCGCCTTGAAGCGGGCCTCGGCCTTGGCGTCACCGGGGTTCGCGTCCGGGTGCAGCTCGCGGGCGAGCTTGCGGTACGACTTCTTGATCTCGTCCGCGGTCGCCTCGGAGGAGACGCCCAGCTCGCGGTAGAAGTCCTTCTCGATCCAGTCCCTCTGACTCACCGGACGGCTCCTCCTCCCTAGGCTTCTTCGGACGACGCGGCGGGCTCGTGGTCGGTCACCGCGACGAGCGCGGGCCGGACGAGCTTGTCGCCGAAGGTGTAGCCACGACGCAGAACGGCCGTGACGGTCGGGCCGTCGACGTCCGGGGACGTGCTGTGCTGCACGGCCTCGTGCACCGACGGGTCGAACGCCTCGCCGTCGTGCGCGAACGGCTCCAGGCCGGTCTTCTGCAGCGCGGACACGAGCTTGTCCGCCACCGCCTTGAAGGCACCGGTCAGGTCGCCGTGCGCGGCGGCCCGCTCGATGTCGTCCAGCACCGAGAGCAGTTCGGAGGCGACGGACGCCTTCGCGTTGTTGATCACCGCTTCCCGGTCGCGTTCCACCCGCTTGCGGTAGTTCGCGTACTCGGCGGTGAGCCGCTGCAGGTCGGCGGTGCGCTCGTCGAGCTGGGTCTTCAGCTCGGCGGCCACCTCGTCCACGACCTCGGCGACCAGAGGTTCGTCCGGAGCAGCACCTTCCTCGCCGGCAGCGTGGGCCGGCGCCCGGACCTCACCCGTTTCGGGGTCGATCCGGCGCCGGTCGTTCACGACTACCTGAGGCTGCTCCTCGTCAGGGGCGGCGTGCCTCGGTTCGGTCACTTCTTCTCGTCCTCGTCCACGATCTCGGCGTCGACGACGTCGTCCTGGCCGGCCTTGGCACCGGCGCCCGCACCAGCGGCACCCGGAGCGTCGGCACCGGGGGCCTCGGCACCGGCGGCACCCGGAGCGTTGGCGTAGATGGCCTGGCCGATGGCCTGGGACTCGGTCGCGAGCTTCTCGACCGCCGTCTTGATGGCGTTGATGTCGGTGCCCTTGAGCGCCTCGTTCGCCTCGGCGATGGCGGCGTTGACCTTGTCCTTGATCTCGGCCGGGAGCTTGTCGTCGTTCTCCTTGACGACCTTCTCCGTCTGGTAGACGAGCGTCTCGGCCTGGTTGCGGACCTCGGCCTCCTCGCGGCGGCGCTTGTCCTCCTCCGCGTGGGCCTCGGCGTCCTTCACCATGCGGTCGATGTCGTCCTTCGGCAGCGCGGAGCCACCGGTGATCGTCATCGACTGCTCCTTGCCGGTGCCCAGGTCCTTCGCCGACACGTGGACGATGCCGTTCGCGTCGATGTCGAAGGTGACCTCGATCTGCGGCACGCCACGCGGGGCGGGCGGCAGGCCGGTCAGCTCGAACATGCCGAGCTTCTTGTTGTGCGCCGCGATCTCGCGCTCGCCCTGGAAGACCTGGATCTGCACGGACGGCTGGTTGTCGTCGGCCGTCGTGAAGGTCTCGGAGCGCTTCGTCGGGATCGTGGTGTTGCGCTCGATCAGCTTGGTCATGATGCCGCCCTTGGTCTCGATGCCGAGGGACAGCGGGGTGACGTCGAGCAGCAGGACGTCCTTGACCTCACCCTTGAGGACACCGGCCTGCAGGGCGGCGCCGACGGCGACGACCTCGTCCGGGTTCACGCCCTTGTTGGGCTCGCGGCCGCCGGTCAGCTCCTTCACGAGCTCCGCGACGGCGGGCATGCGGGTCGAGCCACCGACGAGCACGACGTGGTCGATGTCACCGACGGAGACGCCCGCGTCCTTGATCACGTTGTTGAACGGCGCGCGGGTGCGCTCGAGCAGGTCGTTCGTGATGCGCTGGAACTCGGCGCGCGACAGCGTCTCGTCGAGGAACAGCGGGTTCTTGTCCGCGTCGACCGTGATGTAGGGCAGGTTGATCGAGGCGTTGCTGGAGCTCGACAGCTCGATCTTGGCCTTCTCCGCAGCCTCGCGGATGCGCTGGAGGGCCATCTTGTCCTTGGTCAGGTCGATGCCGTTGGCCTGCTTGAAGCGGTCGACCAGCCAGTCGACGACGCGCTGGTCCCAGTCGTCGCCACCGAGGTGGTTGTCACCGGAGGTCGCGCGGACCTCGACGACGCCGTCACCGAGCTCGAGCAGCGAGACGTCGAACGTGCCGCCACCGAGGTCGAAGACCAGGATGGTCTGCTCCTTCTCGCCCTTGTCGAGGCCGTAGGCCAGAGCGGCCGAGGTCGGCTCGTTGACGATGCGGAGCACGTTGAGGCCCGCGATCTGGCCGGCCTCCTTGGTGGCCTGGCGCTGCGCGTCCTCGAAGTAGGCGGGGACGGTGATGACCGCGTCGGTGATCTCTTCGCCCAGGTACGCCTCGGCGTCGCGCTTGAGCTTCATCAGCACGCGCGCGCTGATCTCCTGCGAGGTGTACTTCTTGCCGTCGATCTCGTCGGTCTGCCAGTTGGTGCCGACGTGGCGCTTGACCGACCGGATGGTGCGGTCGACGTTGGTGACGGCCTGGTTCTTCGCGGGCTGACCCACGAGGACCTCGCCGTTCTTGGCGAACGCGACGATGGACGGGGTCGTCCTGGAGCCCTCCGAGTTGGCGATGACCGTCGGCTCACCGCCTTCGAGGACTGCGACGACCGAGTTGGTCGTCCCGAGGTCGATGCCGACTGCACGCGCCATTGGAGTTCCTTCCGCTAGTACTTGTTGAGTGCTGCTGGCTCAAGTTTGCCACCCGACCCAACCTTGAGCCTACCCGACTCAAGCTTTCTGACTGTCCCAACGGCCGACAAGGTCTGGTTGTTCCCTCACAACGCACCGAGGGCCACCCCTTGTGGAGTGGCCCTCGACACAGTCGCTCTGCTTCAGATGCCGACCACGCGGATGTCCCCCGACCCGGTGTCCAGCTTGAGCTCGGTCCTCGCGGCCGGATCGGTCGGCACGGTGATCCGGCGGTCACCGCTCCCGGACTGGCCGACGATCCTGAACGGGCCGCCGGGGATCCGCAGGTTGATGTCGCCGGACCCGGAGTTCGCCCGCACCGACCGCTCCGACAGGAGCGTGAGCGAGACGTTGCCCGAGGACGCGTCCGCCGTGACCTCGTTGTCGATCCCCGTGCCGGTGACGTCGCCGGAGTGGGTGACGACCATCGTCTTGCCCTTGATCAGGTCGAGGATCACGTTCCCCGAGCCGACCTCGACCATCAGGCCACCGCCGATCCGGGCCGCCTCGAAGTCACCCGACCCCGAGGTCGAACGGACGTCCCCCGCGACGTCGGTGACCTTCACCCTGCCGGACCCGGTCCGGTAGTCGACCGCGGCCACGCCCTCGAAGCTGGCGTCCCCGGAGCCGGTCTCGCCCTGGACCGTGATCTTGGCGTCCGGGACCAGGACGTCGTAGTTGATCTCGCAGTCGTCGCCGCAGCCTTCCAGCACCAGCGCGTCGCCCTCGACGCGGTGCGAGACGCCGGAGGGCTTGTTGTCCTTCGAGTGCTCGACCCTGCGGTGGATCTTCGTCTCGGTCAGCCCCTGCTGGTACCGGATCGTCAGGTCCCCGGCGTCGTTGCCGCCGCGCACCTTCACCGAAGCGAACTTCTCCGCCACGACGTGGTCGTCGGAGAACTCGTACTTCATGATGCGAATGCCACAGCCGGTCGACACTGCGAGCACCGCCCCCACCACCAACGCCACCAGCGCCGTCCTCATCATGAGCACAAAACTAGAGGTCGCGGCGCCCCGGTCACACGGCAGCAAGCCCCCGAAGCGGGGGTGGGGCTGGCCCTACCGTTCTCAGACCAGGTCTTCGAGCACCGCGCGCAACGCGGGAGCCGTGCGCGCCGGGTCGTTGAGGAACCTCGTCGACGCCAGCACGTGCGCGGGAGCGATCCGTTCCCACAGCAGGCCGTCGACCGGCACCTCGGCGATGTGCAGCTCGACGCTCTGCGCCCACCGGCCGATGCGCGACTCGATGCCGCGCAGCACGTCGCCCATCGGCAACGCGGCAGGGCTCTGCACCTGGTGCAACCGCTCGATGCCCGGCTTCAGCGCCAGCACCGCGGCACGGCTGGCCGGGCGGGTCAGCAACGCCTCGGCGTCCTCGGCGGTCAGGGGCTCGGCTCCGCGGCGGCACGCGTCGAGCGCGTCGTTCCACCAGCCCGGCCACTCGGCGGTCACCGCGGCGCGGTCGGTGCCCAGCGGCACCTGCACCGGTAACGACGGGTCCAGGCCCGGCACGTGCGGCTCGACGTCGACCGACAACGCCAGCGAGTCGCGCACGTAGAGCGCGGCGAGCAGCCCCAGGCTCACCCCGTGGCTGATGCCGGACACCTCTCGCGCGAACTTCATGGCCTCATTCTTCCCGCGGGGCGGGCGTGAAATCGTCGCAGCCGCGGATCAAGAAGGACACGATTGGCTCCAGCTCGTCCTCGTTCGGAGCAACGTCGGCGATCAGGCCCTGCATCAGCAGCCCGTCGACGGCCGCGAGGAACGCCCTGAAGGCGACGGGGTCCGCCGGCCGCACCACCTCCACGGCCAGGTCCAGCCACCGGCGGGCGGCGGGCTTCAGCTCGGGACGCCGGCCCGCCAGCAGGTACAGCTCGTACTCGGCGAGCGTGCGGCCGCGGTTCTCGTTGACCGCCTTCGCCAGGCTCTGCGCGATCTCGCGGGCGCTGCCGCCGCTCGCGACGATCTTGAGCATCTCGTCGCACAGCTCTTCCGCCGACCACAGCAGGGTCGCGATCAGCAGGTCGTCGAGCGTCGCGAAGTAGTAGGTGGGTGCCGTCGTCGGCACGCCCGCCTCACGGGCGACGCTGCGGTGCGTCACGCCCGCGACGCCGTCGCGTTCGATCACGCGCAGGGTGGCCTCGACGATGGCGCGCCGTTTCTTCTCGCCGCGCGCCTTGCGGCCGTCGACCTTCTGCAACTCCGCTGTCGCGGTCAGTGCGTCCTCCCGAGTTCGAGCGTCACCACGCCTCCGATGATCAGGACCAGTCCGATGACCATCGTGGGGTTGAGGGTTTCGCCGAGGAACTTCCAGCCGATGATCGCGACCGAGGCAACGCCGACAGCGGACCACACGGCGTAGGCGACGCCCACGGGCATACCCAACTTCAAAGCGCGCGAAAGCACGGTGAAGGCGACGGCGTAGCCGAGGACGACGACCACGGACGGCCACAGTCGGGTGAACCCCTCGGACAGCTTCAACGAGACGGTGGCGGCGACCTCCGCCGCGATCGCCGCGGCGAGGTACAGGTACAACACGGCGGCCTCCGGCTGCTCGGGACAACTACCTGAACAAGTGTTCCACAAGTTTTTGATCAATTTCCGGATACTTGACCGGTACGTGAGGAGACACCGGCCACGTCCAAGTGGTTACTGATGAGTAACGTGGCCTAGAATCCCGCCATGACCCTCCAGCTGGTTCTCGGACTCGTCGCCGTGGCGGTGAGCGTCGTCGCCTGGGGCGTGTTCGTCGCCGCCGTGCTGAAGCAGATCAAGATCATTCGGCTCGGCCAGCCGGACGGCACCCGCATGGGCCCGTTCGTGCCGCGCATGAAGACGATGATCGTCGAGTTCGTCGCGCACACCAGAATGGCGAAGTTCCGTTCGGTGGCGCCGTGGCACTGGATGGTGATGTGGGGCTTCCTCATCGGCTCCGCGGTGCTGTTCGAGGCGTACGGCGAGGTGTTCGACCCGCGCTTCCACTGGCCGATCATCGGCACGTGGTCGGTGTGGCTGCTGCTGATCGAGCTGCTGGGCCTGGGCACGGTCGTCGGTGGTGTGGCCCTGGCGGTCATCCGCCAGCGCAACCACCCCCGCCGCGCCGACCGGGTCTCCCGTTTCCAGGGCTCCGACTTCAAGTCCGCGTACTTCGTCGAGGCCGTCGTGATCATCGAGGGCGTCGGCATCCTGCTGGTCAAGGCGTTCAAGCAGTCGAGCGGCCTGGAGGTCGCCCCGCTGTGGACGTCGTTCGTGACGCAGCCGCTCGCGCAGATCCTCCCCGCCGCGCCCATCTGGGTCTCGGTGATGGCGCTGGTCAAGCTGCTGAGCGGCATGATCTGGCTGATCGTGGTCGGCCGGAACCTCACGATGGGCGTCGCCTGGCACCGGTTCTCGGCGTTCTTCAACATCTACTTCAAGCGCGAGGACGACGGTGGCGTCGCCCTGGGCGCGCTGAAGCCGATGATGTCCGGCGGCAAGGTCCTGGACCTCGAGGAGGCCGACCCGGACAAGGACGTGTTCGGCGTCGGCAAGGTCGAGGACTTCAGCTGGAAGGGCTGGCTCGACTTCTCCACCTGCACCGAGTGCGGCCGCTGCCAGTCGCAGTGCCCCGCGTGGAACACCGCCAAGCCGCTGTCGCCCAAGCTGCTCATCACGCAGCTGCGCGACCACGCCTACGCCAAGGCTCCGTACCTGCTGGCCGGCGGCTCGCGCGACATGGCCGGCGACGAGGTCGGCCTGACCGAGGACAAGTACGAGGACTACAAGAAGCGCCTCGAGTCCATCGACGTGCTGGCGATGGCCGAGTCGGAGCGCCCGCTGGTCGGCGGCCCGGACGAGCTGGGCGTCATCGACCCCGAGGTGCTGTGGTCCTGCACCACCTGCGGCGCGTGCGTCGAGCAGTGCCCCGTGGACATCGAGCACGTCGACCACATCGTCGACATGCGCCGCTACCAGGTGCTGATCGAGTCGAACTTCCCGAGCGAGCTCGGCGGCATGTTCAAGAACCTGGAGAACAAGGGCAACCCGTGGGGCCAGAACGCCAAGGACCGCCTGGCGTGGACCGAGGGCCTCGAGTTCGAGGTGCCGGTGTTCGAGGGCGAGCTGGGCGACGCGGAGTACCTGTTCTGGGTCGGCTGCGCCGGCGCGTTCGAGGACCGCGCGAAGAAGACCACGCGCGCCGTCGCCGAGCTTCTGCACACGGCGGGCGTCAAGTACACGGTGCTCGGCCCGGAGGAGACCTGCACCGGTGACCCGGCCCGCCGCGCCGGCAACGAGTTCCTGTTCCAGATGCTCGCGCAGCAGAACGTCGAGGTGCTCAACTCGGTGTTCGAGGACCGGCCCGCCGGTCAGCGCAAGATCGTCGTGACGTGTGCGCACTGCTTCAACACGCTGGCGAACGAGTACCCGCAGGTCGGTGGCACGTACGAGGTCGTGCACCACACGCAGCTGCTGAACAAGCTGGTGCGCGAACGCCGCCTGGTGCCGGTCGCGCCGGTCACCGAGGACGTCACGTACCACGACCCGTGCTACCTGGGCCGTCACAACAAGGTCTACGAGGCACCGCGTGAGCTGATCGGGGCGTCGGGCGCGAAGTTGCGCGAGATGCCGCGGCACGAGGAGCGGTCCATGTGCTGCGGCGCCGGTGGCGCTCGCATGTGGATGGAGGAGCGGATCGGCAAGCGGATCAACGTCGACCGCGTGGACGAGGCGTTGTCCACCGCGCCGTCGAAGATCGCGACGGGCTGCCCGTTCTGCCGCGTGATGCTGACCGACGGCGTGACCGCACGCCAGTCCGACGGCCTGGCGGGTGCGCACGTCGAGGTCGTGGACGTGGCTCAGATGCTGCTCGAGTCCGTGAAGCGCGGTACGGAGAAGCCGGACACGCCGACCGACGAGGTCCCGACCGGCACGCCGCTGCCGGACGAGGACAAGGCGAAGGCCTAGTCAGGACAAGCGAAAGGCCCTCGGTCCGTTGTGGACCGAGGGCCTTTTTCGTTCGTGTGTCAGTCGCTGTCGGTGATCTTGTCGTAGACCACGTTCAGCACCCAGCCGGTCAGCGCGACGATGATCGCGCCCCAGAACGCGGGCCAGAAGCCGTCGACGCGGAACGGCAGGTCGAACTGCTCGGCCAGCCACCCGGTGAGCATGAACAGCAGCGCGTTCACCACGAGCCCGATGAGGCCGAGCGTGACCAGGTAGAACAGGCAGCCGAAGAACTTCACCAGCGGCTTCACGACCGCGTTCACCAGGCCGAAGATCACCGCGACGCCGATCAGCGTGAGGATCCTCGACCCGGTGGAACCCTCGCCCAGGTCGATGCCGGGAAGGGCGGTCGACACCCACACCGCCACGGCGGTCAGCAGCACATGCACCAAGATGCCCATGCCGCAGACTAACCGTGGCGGGTCCTAAGTGGTCAGGACCGGCGGCGGCGCGCCACGAAGAACGCGCTGGTGCCCGCCGCGAGCAGCAGGGCGCCGAGAGCCAGGAAGCCCAGCGGCGAGGCGCCGGTGGACGCGAGGCCGGACCTGGTGCCCGCCTGCGCGACGGCCGGAGCCGTCGTGGTGGTGGTCGTCGACGCCGGCGCGGTGGTGGTCGTGGTGGTCGGCGCGGTGCTCTCCCCGGCCTTCCCGACGACCTTGATCAGCGTGCTGACGACGTTGTTCGTCGGATCGACGTCCTGGTAGCCGCCGGGGACGAAGCGCACCATCGCGTGCACCTCCGCGTACTCCACGTCGTCCAACTCGATCTTCAGCGCGATCTCCGCCTGCTCGCCGGGCAGGATCTTGTCGACGGTGGTGAAGACGTCGTCGTCCTCCACGGTCACGTTGGGGCTGTGCGACAGGAGCTTCGCGGCGAACGATCCCAGGACGACGGTCGGTGCGACCGGCACGTTGCCCTTGTTGGACACCGCCAGCCTCAGCTCGATCTGGTCGCCGACGGTGTAGGTCTCCTTGAGCGGCGTGATCGTGGAGGCGAGCGCGAAATCGGCCTTGGCCTCGACGTAGCGCAGGTCGACCTGGAGCCGGCGGCTCGCCGGTTCCCCCACCGCGCGCGTGCCGGTCAGCCAGTCGATGTCGTTGGCGGACTTCGGTTCCGCGAGCGTGAGGCGGCTCTTCCTCAGATCCGGCGCGGTGATCGTCAGGTCGCCCAGGGGGAGGTCGAACAGGTAGGCGCCGTTCGCGTCGGCCTCGGTCTCGGCGGTGAAGCTGAGGTTGGCCCGAGTGACGCCGCTGACCTTCACCTTGCCGGTGTGAGGCTTCTCGTCGGCCTGCTTCACGCCGTCACCGTTGGAGTCGACGAAGGTGAAGCCGCTGAGGAAGGTGCCGGTGAACGCGAAGTCGGCGTGGGCGTCGTCCTCGGAGACGATCAACTCGGTGCGCTCGGCCGTGTAGGCGCCGAGGTCCACGGTGATCGAGTACTTCGGTCCCTTCCGCAGCTCGACGTGGTAGCGACCGCCTCGGTTGGCGTGCGAGTCCCACACGATCTGGCGGGTCTCGAGGTCCTTCACCTGCATGCGGGTGTCCGGGCGCAGGGTCTCGCCCTCGTCGAACTTCCCGTTGGCGTTGCGGTCGAGGAAGTTCGCGCCCTCGATGGTGATGGTCTCGTTCTCGGCCGCCGCGGTGGTGGCCACCGCGGGCAGCGCGAGAGCAGCCGTCATGGTGACGGCGAAGAGCTTTTTCACTTGTCCCCCAGAAGAACTGCTGTGATCAGGAGCGGCGGCGGCGTGCGAGGAAGAACGCGCTCGCACCTGCTGCGAGCAGCACGCTGCCGAGGGCCAGGAAGCCCAGCGGTGACGCACCGGTCGAGGCGAGCCCGGACTTGTTGCCCGCCTGCGCCACGGCCTGCGTGGTGGTCGTCGTGGCCGGAGCGACCGTGGTGGTCGTCGTGGCCGGGGCGGTGGTCTCCGCGCCCTTCTCGACGACCTTCGTGGAGATCAGCAGGACGTTGTCGGTGGTGTCGACGTCCTTCAGCGCGCGCATCGAGTCGAACACGACCAGGTTGAACGCGGTGAAGATCGTGCCGGTGGGCGTGAACGTCAGCTCGATCTCCTCGGTCGCACCGGGAACGATCCGGTGCTCGAGCTCGAACTGGGTGCTGCCCTCCGCCTCGAGGTTGTCGCTGTGCCGCAGCACCTTCGCGTGGAACTGGCCCAGCCCGATGGTCGGCATGACCGGCGCGTTGCCGGTGTTGACGAGCCGCACCTTCGCGGTGATCTCCTCGCCGACCACGTAGGTGTCCTTGGCGGGCACGAGCGAACCCTTGACGGTGATGTTCGCCGCCGCGGTGATGTAGCGCAGGTCGACCTGCTCGGCCGGACCGGTGAGCTTGCGGATGCCGGTGGCCCAGTCGATGTCCGTGGCGGCGTTGGGCTTGCCGAGGACCAGGTTGTCGGCGTTGAGCAGCGGCGCCGTGAGCGTGTGGTCGCCGAGCGGCAGGTCGAACCGGTAAGCGCCGTCCGCGCCGGCGGTCCTGGTCACGTCGACCGGGGAGCCGTCCCTGGCGGTACCGGTGACCCTGATCCCCTCGGTGACGGACTTCTCGTCCGCCTGCTTGGCGCCGTCGCCGTTGGCGTCGACGTACGCGATGCCCTTCGCGACCTGACCGACCAGTGCGAAGTCGCCGCCGGTCACCGTCTCCGAGGTCGTGTAGGAGCTCTTGGCGGTGGTGTAGTTGACGACGTCGAGCGTCTCCACTTTGTACGTGGACTTGAGCAGCTTCTGGACCCGGTACATGCCGCTGGGACCGACCGGGAGGTCCGTCGTGCGCCCGTCCTCGTCGGTGATCCGGACGCCCGGCCCGCCGACCCGGACGCCGTCGCCCTCGTCGAAGGTGCCGTTGCCGTTGTGGTCGACGAAGACGCGGCCGGTGATGCTGATGGTCTCGTCCTGCGCGAGGGCGGGAGCGCCCGTCGCGGTCAGCACGAGGGCAGCCGTCGTCGCGACGGCGAAGGTGTTCCTCACTGACTCCCCCAGTGTCCGAATTGCTCCACTTAGGACATCGGTACACCGGGGGTCAGTGTTGCGTGTTCCAGGTCACTCCGACAACGGGTAGCCACCCATCTCGCACCCCTCCCTCTCATGCCAGTTAGCACGATATCGGATAGTACGAGTTCGCAGCAATTACTCCTTGCTGTCGAGTGCGAGCCTGGTGCGACGGTGAGCCGGCCCGAGTTCGCCCGACAACACCTCCATCACCTGCCGCAACAGGTCGCGCAGGTGCTCCAGGTCGGCACCGGGCAGCGCGGTGAAGAGGTCGCGCTCCCGTTCCGCCTGACCCGCGACGATCTGCAGGAAGATCTCGCGACCGGCGTCGGTCAGCGTCGCGGGCAACGAGCGGCGGTCGCTCGGATCGAGCGCGCGGACCACGAGACCCGCCTTCTCCAGCCGGTCGAGGCGGCTCGTGATCGTGGTCGCCGGGCTCAACGTGCCGTTCGCGAGCTGCTTGGGCGTGAGCCGGTGCGGCGGCCCGATCCAGAAGAGCCGGGCGAGGATCTCGTAGTCCGCGCGGTTCAGCCCGTGCGGCGCCGCGATCTCCGTGGCGAGGAAGTCGAGGTACTTGCTGATCTGGTGCACCCGGTCGACCACGCCTTCGACCACCGGATCGATCGCCGGAACCATGGCCCTCCACGACTCGACCTCGGCATCGGTGTCGTCCGCACCACGGTTGCCCATCCCACGATGTTAGTTCCGTCAGCCGACGACGGTGACGTGCCCGTGGGCGACGTTGTTCGCCGGGTCGGAGTCGCCCTCGACGTCGGCGGGAACACCGAACTCCACGCTCGTCCCGCCCGGAGCGGTCGCGACGAACGTGGCCAGTGCGAAGGTCGCACCCGAACTCGGTGCGACCGCGCCGAGCAACGTGGAGGCCTCGGTGGCCCAGACGTGGTGGACGGCGCCGGAGATGCTCTCCAGCTTCAACCCGGCACCCCAGCGCGCGTCGAGCTGGATCTGGTCCGCGACGTTGCCGACGTTGGCGTAGAACACCTTGAACGTGACGCGCTCGCCGACCGCGATCGACTGCCGGTCCGCCTCCACCACGCCCACGCTCTTGTTGTGGTCGGCCCTGCGGTAACCGGCGTCCACGCGCTGCCGCGACCCGTGCCGCACGGTGACGGAGTGCCTGCCGCCGCTGAGCCAGTCGACGTCGGAGTCGATGCCGGGCTTGGTGAGACCGTGCCCCACCGGCCGGAAGAACTCGATGTCGTACGTGCCGTCGGCGAGGCCGGTGAACCGGTACCGGCCGTGCTCGTCGGTGGTGGCGTTGGCGGGCTTGCCCGGCAGACCGACCCCGGCGCCCGCCAGCGGCGGCTCGCCGGCCTGACGAACGCCGTCCTCGTTGACGTCGAGCCAGATCTCGCCGTTGACGGTGTTGGGCCGCTCGGCGAGCGCCGGCGAACCGGCGAGCAGAACGGACGCGACCGCGACGAGACCAACGGTGAACTTGCGCATTTCTCCCCCAGAGAATCCATGTCCGCAAGCCCTCCCCAGGGCTTGCGGACATGGGTCGCACGAGCCAGCCGGCCGGTTGCCACAGTGATCGGATCGTGATTCCCCGACAAGAGGCGGACATGCAGAACGGCCCGCGTCTCTCCCGGACGCGGGCCGTTCCGTCTTACCCCCTGGTGATCAGCGTCCCCCCCGGTTGCGGATCCCGCCTGTAAGACACCTCAGCCGCGGCCGATGTTGCCCCCGGCGCCGAATGTCACTCGAATGCAGTAGTGGACGGGTGCTTCGCGGCCCGCCGCCTAGGCTGATCGACATGAGCGAGAAGCCGCAGGGCTCGGGCGAAAGCACGCTGACCGTCGTCCTCGCACTGCTGGTCAACCTGGCCATCGCGGTCATGAAGGCCGTCGCGGGTGTTTTGACCGGATCGGCCGCGATCCTCTCCGAAGCCGCGCACTCGGTGGCCGACACGTTCACCGAGGCACTCCTGCTGACCGCCCTGCGCCGCTCGGACCGGCCGGCCGACCGCCGCCACCCGTTCGGCTACGGCAAGGAGCGCTACTTCTGGTCGTTGCTGGCCGCGGTCTCGATCTTCGCCTCGGGCGCGATGTTCGCGTTCTACGAGGGCTTCCGCACGGTCTTCGGCGAGCCGGAGGAGCAGACCCGGCCGCTGGTCGGCTACGTCGTGCTGGGCCTGGCGTTCGTCCTGGAGTCCATCTCGTGGACGCAGGCGTTCCGGCAGGTCCGCTCCGAGTCCGCCGCGCACGGCCGCGGCTTCTGGGACTTCCTGCGCGTCTCGGACGACCCGACCGTGAAGACGGTGTTCCTGGAGGACTCGGCCGCCCTGATCGGCCTGGTGCTGGCGTTCGCGGGCCTCGGCCTGCACCAGCTGACCGGCTCGTCGCTGTGGGACGGCCTCGCGTCGCTGGCGATCGGCGTGCTGCTCGCGCTGGTCGCCTACGTGCTGGCGCGCACCAACCGCGGCCTGCTGATCGGGCAGCAGGCGGACCCGGTGATGGTGAAGTCGATCTGGCGCCGGCTCACAGAGGTGACCGAGGTCGACGCCGTCGTGGACGTCCTGACGATGTCGATCGGCACCGACCGCGTGCTGCTGTGCGCACGACTCGACTTCGACGACGCGTTGACGGCACATCAGCTGGAAGACGCGTGCGTGCGCATCTCCGCGGAGTTGCGCACGCAGTTCCCGGACCTGGACGAGATCTTCCTCGAACCCGTCCCGCGCACCGACCCCGAACTGCGCCGGCGGGTGCTGGAGCGGTACGGCGACCTGAGCTAGCGGCGGGTGTCGGTCTGGTGGAAGTTCAGGTAGGCGCGGCTCGGAGTCGGACCGCGCTGGCCCTGGTACCGGCTGCCGGCCTGCTTCGAGCCGTACGGGTGCTCCGCCGGGCTCGACAGCTTGAACAGGCACAGCTGCCCGATCTTCATGCCGGGGTGCAGCGTGATGGGCAGGTTCGCGACGTTCGACAGCTCCAGCGTGATGTGGCCGGAGAAGCCGGGGTCGATGAAGCCCGCGGTGGAGTGGGTGAGCAGACCGAGCCTGCCGAGGCTGGACTTGCCCTCGAGCCGCCCGGCCAGGTCGTCCGGCAGCGTCACCATCTCGTACGTCGACCCGAGCACGAACTCACCGGGGTGCAGCACGAACCGCTCACCCTCCGGCGTCTCGACCAGGCTCGTCAGCTCGTCCTGCTGCTGCGAGGGGTCGATGTGGGTGTACTTGGTGTTGTTGAAGACCCGGAAGAACCGGTCCAGCCGCACGTCGAAGCTCGACGGCTGGAGCATCTCGACGTCGAAGGGGTCGAGGACGAGACGGCCTGACTCGACCTCTTTGCGCAGATCCTGGTCACTCAGCAGCACCGGGACAGGCTAACCGAAGACGGGCGCACCGCAGGTTCCCGCTCTGTGTATGATCGGCGGCGAGCTTGCTCACGCGGTCTCATCGCGGGTGTAGTTCATTGGTAGAACGACAGCTTCCCAAGCTGTAGAGGCGGGTTCGATTCCCGTCACCCGCTCGAAACCGGCGCCGGTGTGTGCCTGCGGAAAACGCAGGCCGCACCGGCTTCGGTGTTTTCTGGGGGCCGAGCCCCCAGACCCCAGCCGGGCGGGCTCCGCCCCCGGACCCCCGGACCCCGTGACGTCGCAGCGGGGCACCCCTCTTACCGCTTGATTCATTTATCGTGAATAAAACGTTCCCGTCTCAATTGGAATGTTTCACTCGATCAGGTGACGCATGGCATGGATTCGCGCTATCGGAAGGTAAGAAGTAGCCCTGGCTGTCGCTCTTTCGATTCGAGTACCGCACTCGATCGGATGATCACTTGGCCAGGCAGTCCCTCTCCGTAAGTTCGATTTAACCCGGAGTCACCCCCTGAGACGCGACAATCGAGCCGCATTCGACGTCCTCGTGCAGGCTTTGGCGCGGTGTCACGCGGATCGAGTCACCGGAACATTGCGCATTGCGGGCAACGCAGGCGGGCAGTTCCATTTCCGCGACGGCGCGGTGATCTCGGTGGACAGTCCCGGCTCGCCCGGAGCGGAGATGCTGCTGCTCAGTTCGGGCCGGATCGAGGAAGGGGACTGGACCGCGGCTCTGGTGGAAAGTGTCGAGACGCGGTCCCTGCAGGCGGCGCTCGTCGCCCGCGGGATCGCCGCCACCGAGATCCAGAGCCTTGTGATGGTCGCTGTGCAGGACGGGGCGTTCGCCACGGCCGCGGGCGAGATCGAGCGATACGTCTTCGACGAGTGCATCGATCCGCCGCTGCTACCTGCGGAGCAAGGCGTCGCGCCGGACGTGCTTCTGGCCGGGACCGCCCGCCGGTTGGACGCGATCGCCGCGTTCTCCCTGTCGCCGTACCGGGACCGGGTGATGCCCGGCCGCGTGACGGAGCCGGCCGGTCTGTCGGCGGAACGACGGGAGATCGTCGCGCTCGCCGACGGACGGCGCACCGCGCGGGACCTGGCGTTCGCGCTCGGCCGGAGTCTTCATCCGGTCACCGTCGAGATCGGCCGGATGCTCGAGGACGGACTGCTGGAAATCGCCCCGCCCGCGACGTCGTTCCGGTGTTCGCACTGGGGGCTGGCCGCGTTGCGCCCGCGGACGCGCGCCGAACCGGATGTCGAAATCTCCCTGAGGTCTTCGGAGGTGTGATGTTTGTCCTGAGCGGTTCGACATTTCCGATCCTGAAAGGGAGTGAATTGGACTACGACGCTCTGAGCGCCGAGCTGCGAAAGCTTCGAGAAAACGTCGCCGGAGTGACCGACACCGTCATCGCCGCGTCCGACGGCATCCCCATCGTCGCGGACGTGGCGAAGAACATCGACCCCGCCCACATCTCGGCCCTGGCCGCCGCCGACCTCGGCATCGCACGTCAGGCGGCTGAGGTGATCGGTCTGGGCACCCTCAGCCAGACCGTGGTGTTCGGCAGCGAGGGCTACATGGCCGTGTACGCCATCGGCAGGCTGTCCCTGATGGTCGTGCTCGGGGACAAGGGTTTGAACCTCGGCCGTCTTCTGCACGAGACCCGGCCCGTCATCGAGCGAGTCGGCGTGATCCTTTCCTCGTAGAAGCACCAGTGCGAAAAATGGTCGCCGCTCATGCCCACGCTCGGTTCACGGTTCTCGTCAATGATGTCTTCGTTCTGGAGACATGTCCGCACACGACCGAGTGACGGCAAATCGGATGCGCCGCCTCGATCACCAGTAGACATAGGGAAGTGGAGTTTGATGAACATCGATACCGCGCTGAAAGAAGCCATGTCGATCTCCGGCGCTGTCGGTGTCGCACTGGTCGACTACGACAGCGGGATGTCGCTCGGCACCAGCGGCGGAGGTGACTGGCTGAACCTGGAGATCGCGGCGGCCGGGAACACCGAGGTCATTCGCTCGAAACTCCGGGTGATGCAGTCGCTCGGGCTCAGCGACAGCATCGAGGACATCCTGATCACGCTGCACCGGCAGTACCACCTGATCCGGTTGATGGGCGGCGTGAAGAACAGGGGGTCGCTGTTCCTGTACCTGGTGCTGGAAAGGGACAACGCGAACCTCGCGCTGGCCCGGCACCAGCTCAAGCGCATCGAGTCCGACCTGATCGTCTAGACCGGATCAGCGCGCAGAAATGCCGAAAGCCCTCCACGCGTGAGGGCTTTCGGCATTTCTGGAACAAACCCGAAAAGCTTCAGTCGACCGGCAGGCCCCACGGCCGGCGGTCGAGCTCCACCCAGCCGCCACCGCGTGCGAGCGCAGCGCGCACACCGGCCACGTGCTCGGCGAACGACGCCAGGTCCCCGTGCAGCAGCTCGGCTCGTTCGACGTCCAACGGGTGTGTGTCGTCGTGCCACAGGTCGACCGGGAACGAGGCGACGAACGACATCGACTGCAGGAGTTGCAGCAGAGCCACGGAAGGCCGCGAGGTCTCCGCGAGGTAGGAGAGGCGGATCTCCTCGCACACGGCGAGCAGCGATCGCACCTGACGGATGGCGTCGGCCGGCGTGCCGTCCCACGACGGGTCCGGCCACACGCGGTCGCTCAGCTCCAGCCAGAGCCGCCAGCCCGTGGCGAGTTCCGCGTCGTCTGCGGGAGACCACTTACCCATGCATCCACTGTGCATGCGAGAGCAGGAAGAGTCTCGTGACGATGACGCACGCCACGGCAACCGATGCGCCACACACGCGTCCTGAAGCGCATGACGCGTTCCTGGCAAGGGCAAAGCGTGAAGAGCCTCGCACGAGGGCTCGCTCTGGGCGTGGTCCTCACGATGCTCGCCCTCCCCGCGCTCAAGTACGAGATCGCCGATCACGCCAACCTGCTGACGCGCGTGCTGGCCTACGGTTTCCTGCTCGTGCCCGTCGCGGTCTTCACGGTGCTGAGGAGCGAGTTCCCGGTCACGCACACGACCGGGCTGGTCGCGGGTGCGACGGTCGTGCTGGCGAGCACGGCGCAGACCTACACCGGAACGCCGATGCCCTACGTGTGGCTCGCGGCGGCGACCCTGTTCGGGTGCGCCGCCGCGAGGATCATGCGGAACGAACGGCTTACGCCTTCACCCGCTCCGGCTCGGGCTCGTCGGAGTTGAGCGAGTCGAGCAGGACGTCGCGCTCGGTGGAGGGCTCCTTCTTCAGGAAGCCGATCGACAGGTAGAGCACCAGCGAGAGCAGCAGGGGCCACGACACGAGCACGCCCTTGGTGACCCAGGCGGCCTTGTTCATCTGCTCGACGTACAGGAACGCCCACATGCCCAGGCCGCCGACGACCGAGGCGATCGCCGCCGTCGAACCGATCTTGCGGAACCACGGCAGCAGGCCGAGCATCAGCGGGATCGCGATCGGCCCCATCGTGGCGGCGACCAGGTCGACCACCACCTTGAGCACGAAGCCCTGGCCTCCGGAGGCGATGGCGATGATCATGCTCACGCCGATGAAGGTGAAGGTCGTGATGCGAGCCAGCTTCAGCTGGTTGTCCGCGGAGAACGTCTTCACCTTCTTCCACAGGTGGGGCAGCATGTCGCGGTTGATGACCGCGGCGATGACGTTCGCGTCCGACGACACCATGGCCATGGTGTGCGAGAAGAAGCCCGCCAGGACCAGGCCGATCATGCCCGCGGGCAGCATCTCCTTGCCCATCTCGATGTACGCGTTCTCCGCCTGGGCGCCTTCGAGGCCCGGCACGATCAGCGGGGCGGCCCACATCGGGAAGAACAGCACGAGCGGCCACACGAGCCACAGCGCGGACGAGAGCAGCGCGGACCGCTTGGCCGCGAAGCCGGACGGCGCGGCCATGTAGCGCTGCGCCAGGTTCCACATGCCGCCGTTGTACTCGAGCGTCTTGATGAGGAAGAGCGCCATCAGGAACGTCGACGTGTACGGGCCCGCCAGCGGGTCGCTGTGGCTGTCCGGGAGCTTGTCCCAGATCGTCACGGGGAAGTCCCAGCCGAGGGCGCCGGCGACGGCGAACAGCATCGCGAAGCCCGCGGCCGCCTGGATGATGAACTGGCCGAAGTCGGTGAGCGCGTCGGCCCAGAGGCCGCCGAGCACGGAGTAGATCATCGTGACCAGGCCGATGATGACGATGCCCCAGGTGATCGGGACACCCGCGAAGCCGCGGAGCAGGATCGAGACGGCCGCCCACTTGGCGGCGATGTCGACGACCTTGAGCAACGCACCCGCGTAGGCCATGACCTGCTGGGTGGGCACGTTGTAGCGCTTCGCCAGGTACTCGAGCGGCGACTTGACGTCGTGCTTCGCGCGGAGCCGGTTCCACCGGGGCGCGAAGAGGAACGCACCGATGCCGACGCCGATGCCGATGGTCAGCGACCACCACACGTAGACGGTGAGTCCGAGCCGGTACGCCTCAGAGGCGAACGCGACGAACATGACCGCGCTGTAGCCCGACATGTGGTGCGAGATGCCGGACAACCACCACGGCATCTTGCCGCCTGCCGTGAAGAAGTCGGCGATGTTGTGGACTCGCCCGCGCGACCAGAGCCCGATCCCGACCATCACGAAGAAATAGCCGACAACCACGATCCAATCGAGGGTGCCCATGTGACCTCCTTGCGTGCACACACGTGTGCCCGCGAGAGCACCAGGCCTCATGGCGGCGGAACCTGGCACATCCGCACGGGATATGTGACGTAGGTCTTACGAGACTGTTGCGGTGGGATGGAAGACCTTCGGCCGTCTTGAATCACATTCGTGACCCTTGTTCATCCACGTGAACTGCCTATTCCGCGTCACACGTCCGAGGGAACGACGTCTCTCCTCCAGAAGCACGAACGGAGGTGCTGATGCTCCCGCCCGGCCGGCCTGCCCCCGGCGTCGCGCTGATCGATCCCGTGCCGCTCTACCGAGAAGGCCTGTCCGCCCTGATCAGACGGACCCCCGGCCTGCGCTGGCTCGGTTCGACGGGCGATCCGCACGCCGCCGTTCGCCTGCACGAACGACTGCGGCCCGACGTGCTCCTCATCGACTCCGTGCTCGACCCGGTGGGCCACGTGGCCCGGCTGCTGGCCGAGCGCGACCCGGCCCTGCTGGTCATCGGACTGGTCCGCGACGCGCACTCGCACGCGAACTACGTGACGTCCGCGCTGGAGGCAGGGGTCCGCGGGGTCGTGCCGCGCAGCGCCGAGTCCGGCCAGATCGCGCGGGTGATCGCGGAGACGGTCCGCTCGCGCGGGTACGTGCACCCCGACCTGCGACCGAAGGAGCGGCCGACGCTGAGCAGGCGCGAGTACGAGGTGCTCACGCTGATCGCGGACGGCCTCGAGAACCAGCAGGTCGCGAACGAGCTGATCGTGTCCGTGGAGACCGTGCGCACCCACGTCAAAGGCATCCTGCGCAAACTCAGCGCACGCGACCGGACGCACGCGGTGTCGCTCGCCTACCGGTCGGGCCTGCTGATCGGCTGTCCGGCCGCGTTCGAGTAGCCCGAACACCCGCCTTCACCGAGCTTCGCGAGCAGACGAACCCGGCGCCGCCGAAAATTGGCCCCTCCAGCGGCCGGCACGCGTCTGACCGGCCCTCATGCCCGATTCAGGTGACGCGGAGGACTGTCTGGTTCGCCACCAGTGGGTGGTCGGCCTTGCCGGGGTTACTGTCGAGTAATACCCTGTTGTTACCGGTCAGTAGGCGACCCCGCCGCGACCCTGAGGAGTGAGCTGACGAGATGGGCCACTACAAGAGCAACGTCCGGGATCTCGAGTTCAACCTGTTCGAGGTCTTCAACGTGCAGGACCACCTCGGCAAGGGGCCGTTCGAGCAGTCCGACGAGGACACTGCGCGCAGCGTGCTGGCCGAGGTGAAGAACCTCGCGGAGGGTGTCCTCGGGGACTCCTTCGTGGACGCCGACCGCAACCCGCCGGTGTTCGACCCGGCGACGCACTCGGCGACCCTGCCCGAGTCGCTGAAGAAGTCGTACCAGGCGGTGTGGGACGGCGAGTGGTACCGCCTGTTCCTGCCGAACGAGCTGGGCGGTTTCGGCACCCCGCCGTCGGTCACGTGGGCCGCGTCCGAGCTGCTGCTCGGGGCGAACCCGGCCGTCTACATGTACCTGGCGGGCCCGAGCTTCGCGACGGTCGTCTACAACAACGGCACTGAGCGCGACAAGCAGTGGGCTCAGCTGATGATCGACCGCGGCTGGGGCGCCACGATGGTGCTGACCGAGCCGGACGCCGGTTCCGACGTCGGCGCCGGCCGCACCAAGGCCTTCAAGCAGGAGGACGGTTCCTGGCACATCGAGGGCGTGAAGCGGTTCATCACGTCCGCCGACCAGGACCTGACCGAGAACATCATGCACATGGTGCTCGCGCGTCCCGAGGGCGAAGGCATCGAGGCGAAGCCCGGTACCAAGGGCCTGTCGCTCTTCCTGGTGCCGAAGTTCCACTTCGACCCGGAGACCGGTGAGCTGGGCGAGCGCAACGGCGCCTTCGTCACCAACGTCGAGCACAAGATGGGCCTCAAGGCGTCCACCACGTGCGAGCTGACCTTCGGCCAGCACGGCGTGCCCGCCAAGGGCTGGCTGCTCGGCGAGGTGCACGACGGCATCGCGCAGATGTTCGACGTCATCGAGTACGCCCGCATGATGGTCGGCACCAAGGCCATCGCGACGCTGTCGACCGGCTACCTGAACGCGCTGTCCTACGCCAAGGAGCGCGTGCAGAGCGCCGACCTGACGCGCATGACGGACAAGACCGCGCCCCGCGTCACCATCACCCACCACCCGGACGTCCGCCGCAGCCTGATGCTGCAGAAGGCGTACGCCGAGGGCCTGCGCGCCGTGTACCTGTACACCGCGACGCTGCAGGACAAGGTGATGCTCGGTGGCGACGACGCCGAGCTGGCGGCCAAGGTCAACGACCTGCTGCTGCCGATCGTCAAGGGTGTCGGCTCGGAACGCGCGTACGAGCAGCTGGCGCAGTCACTGCAGACGCTGGGCGGCTCGGGCTTCCTGCAGGAGTACCCGATCGAGCAGTACATCCGCGACGCGAAGATCGACTCGCTGTACGAGGGCACCACGGCCATCCAGTCGCTGGACTTCTTCTTCCGGAAGATCATCCGCGACAAGGGCCAGGCGCTCACGTTCATCAACGGCGAGATCCAGTCCTTCCTCGACAACGAGGGCGGCAACGGTCGACTGAAGGAGGAGCGGGCGCTGCTCAAGCAGGGTCTCGAAGACCTGCAGGGCATGCTCGGCGCGCTGGTCGGGTTCCTGACCACCTCGCAGGAGGACGTCCGCAACCTCTACAAGGTCGGCCAGAACTCGGTCCGCCTGCTGATGACCGCGGGTGACGTCCTCGTCGGCTGGCTGCTGCTGCGCCAGGCCGAGGTCGCGCTGGAGAAGCTCGGTGGCACGCCGTCCGCCAAGGACAAGGCGTTCTACGAGGGCAAGATCGCGGTGGCGTCGTTCTTCGCGAAGACCGTGCTGCCGGAGCTCACCGCCCGCCGCAAGATCGCGGAGTCCACGGACAACGCGCTGATGGACATCGACGAGAGCGTTTTCTAAAGCGCCTCGAGGGACTACGGGTCCTCGCACCTCCTGCCCGAGGTGCGAGGACCCGTTTTTCATTGCGCCACGAAGAGGAGCGGACCGGCCACGGCACCGATGTTGAGCGCGGCGGTCGCGTACGAGCCGGCCATCGTCGGCGCTCCCGCCGCGTGGTGCAGCACCCTCGCGATCAACGTGCTGCCCACCGCGAACGACAGCGCACCGAGCACGAACACCAGCGGCAGCAACACGACCGGCTCACGGCCGAGCACGTCGAGGCTGAACCACCCGGCGAGCACCAGCACCCCGCCGACCGCGACGACCGGGCGTGCCGCGGAGCCGGACAGGCGTCCACCCGCGTTGACCCCCGCGAACGAGCCGACGCCGAACAGCACCAGCACGACCGGCACCCACCACTCGCCCAGTCCGGCGACATCGGTGACGACCGGCGCCAGGAACGTGAAGTGGCCGAAGGTCACCGCGTTCACCAGCACCGCGAGCACGATCACCAGCACCAGCCGCGGTTTCCGCAGCTCCGCCAACTCGGGTCGCAACGCGACGGCGGCGTGCTGCTGACGCGGTGGAGTCCCTTGGAGGACACCGACAGCGGCCGGCAGGCAGAGCACCGCGACGGCGAGGAACGTGGCACGCCAGCCGAGCGCGGTGCCGAGCAGCGATCCTCCCGGCACACCGGCGATCATGGCCACCGTCGTGCCGGACAGCAGCACGGCGAGCGCCCGTCCACGTTGACGTGGCGGTACCGACGCCGTGGCGGTCGTCAGCGCCACGGCGAGGAAACCGGCGTTCGCGAGCGCGGCCACCACCCTGGTCACGAGCAGCACGGCGAAGCTCTCGGTGACGGCCCCGACCAGGTGTGCCGTCAAGAAGACGGCGACGAACGCGAACAGGCTCAGCCTCGGTGGCCAGGCACGGGCCAGCGCGGCCATCAGCGGTGCGCCGACGACCATTCCCGCCGCGAAGGCCGAGGTGAGCGTGCCGGCGGTGCCCACGGAGACGTGGAAGTCGGCGGCGACGGCGGGCAACAGCCCGGAGAGCATGAACTCAGAGGTGCCCATGGCGAACACGGCCAGGGCAAGCAGGTACAGCGAAAAAGGCACGGAGGAGCTCCGAGGACGAGGGGTTTACCGGGGCTGACGGTTCAGACCGCAGACCCGACCCTGGATGCCTCAGGACTCGACATGATCGGCACGGTAGCGCGATCACCTCACACGGTGCAGCTTGATTTCGTTGTCAGTTGACAGGCCCTCGTTCGGAATCAAAGATTGGCCGGTGTTCCTGTACCTGCTGATGCTGTGCGCGGTCGTCGGCGTCGTGGCGCTGGCGACGATCGTCCTGCGACGCCTGAAGAACCGGCAGGTGCGCCAGGACGAGCTGTGGTTCGGGTACGAGCAGCACATGAACGCGCTGCGCGAGGTGTCACCGGAAGCGGAGCTGGCGAGGGTCGCGCAGGTGTACCAGCGAGCCAAGCGCGGCACGAAGGCCGTGATCGCGTGGGAGCGCACCGGAGTCGAGCAGGACTCCTGGTTCGAGGGGATGGACCCGAGTCCCGGCGACCTCCTGCTGCTGCGCGGCAGTCCCGGCTGGGGTCCGGACTCCGCCAGCCCCAACGTCCTCTACGTGGCGCCGGGACAGGTGCTGTCGTCCATGACGGTGGAAGCGCAGGCGGCCGCGGCCCGGCATCGGCACAGGCGCACGGCCACCTCCGTCACTCCTTGAGAGCGCGTGCCGCCGCGAAGCAGTACACGCCGAAAGCGGCGATGCCGATCGCCACGGCGGACAGCAGGAACATGCCGTAAGGCTGTGCCGCCAGCGTCTTCAGCGCCTTGTCCATGCCGCCGGACTGCTGGGGGTCGGCGTTGACGGCGGCGAGTCCGACGAGGACACCGATCACGCCGTACGCGGTGCCCTTGCCGATCCAGCCGATCCTGCCGACCGGCTCGATCCAGCTCGGGGCGCGGCTCATGTCGAGGTCCTTCTCGAAGGACTTCTTGATGCCCTTGTAGATGATCACGCCGGCGATGCAGAGGATGCCGATCGCCACGGCGCCGACGAGGAACTGGCCGGCGGGGAGGGCGAGCACCTGCGCCGTGAGTTCTTGCTGCTGCTGGCTCTGGTCGCCGGAGCCACCCGAGCCCGTCGCGTACTTGAAGGCACCCAGCGCGATACCGGTCGCCGTGATGGCGCGTGCCGCGGAGCCGATGCGCTTGGAGATGCGCTTCCGCTTCTTGCTGATGTAGGTGTATCCGACGAAGGCGAGCAGCAGCTGCCACAGTGCGAAGCACACGAGCCCGATGGCGAGCGTCCACAGCAACCACGCGCCGCCCTGAGCGATGTCGCTCAGCGCGCCTTTCGAGTCGGCCTGTTCGGAACTGCCGAACGCGACCTGGATCGCGAGCCACGCCACAAGGACGTGCACGACCCCGTACAACACCATTCCCGCCCGTCCGAGCGTCTGGACGACGGGGTGTCTTCGCGCCTCTTGCGCAACAGTGGCCACGAACGGGTGACTACCCGCGCGTGGCCACTGTCAACCTGAAATTTGCTCAGCCGCCGGGTGGCGGCTCACAGATGATCTTGAATTGCGGGTCGTACCGGACCGTGCGCGACTCGCTGCGCGTCTGGCCCGTGCGACGGTCCGTGATCGTGCGGGTGTCCGTCACCGAGAAGCCCGGAGCGCCGTTGCTCGGCGCGCAACCGGCCTTGTTGACCTTCTTCTCCTGCGGCTGGGTGGGGTTGAAGTCACCGCTGGTGGAGCCCGTGACGTCGTAGTTCTTGGTGCCCCAGAGCACGATCTTGATGGACCCCGGGGTCCAGATCGTCTGGATGGCGACGCCCGTGTCGTCCGGGTTCGTGAAGGCGATGTCGATCAGGCTGTTGCCCGCGCCGTCCATGAACACGGTGGCCTCGCGGCCCTTCGGGTACCGCGTGATCCAGTAGCTGTGCTCCTTGTGGCCCGCGTCCTTCATGCCCGCGTAGTAGTACGCGTTGTAGAGCGTGGTCGCGAACTGCGAGATGCCGCCACCGACCGCCATGCCGGGGATGCCGTTCTCGATGATGCCCGCCTCGACGTAGCCCTGCGCGGTACCGCGGGGGCCGGTGTGCTTGTTGAGGCTGAACGTCTCCTTGGGCTTCACGATCGCGCCGTTGACCTTCTCGGCCACGACCCGGATGTTGACGCCCGAGGCGGGAGCGAAGCCACCGGTCTGGAACTCGCCGATGACCTCCTTGATGCCCATCTTGTTCGCCTGCTCGGTGGTGACCTTCGCGGGCGTGTGCTTGTACTCGAACTTGACCTCGCGCGCGTCGGTCTTCTTCAGCGTGTCGAAGTACGGCTGGAGGTTCTTGTCCCAGTCGAGGTCGAGGCCGTCCACCGACGGCTTGACGGTCGGCCTGCCGCCCTCGAAGACGATCGCGGCGTCCTTGCCCTGCTTGACCGTGTCCTTGAGCTGCGGCCCGGTCACCTCGGCGAGCTTGTCCTTGTTCGGCGTGACGTTCAGCGCGCCACCCTCACCGGGGGCGAAGGCCAGCGTGGTGCCGATCTGCTCGGGCGTGAGCGTCGCGTCCTTGCCCTCGCCCTTGATGACGACGGGACCGGACACCGCGGTCTTCACGATCTCGTTGAGCGCCTTCTCGACGCCCTCCTTGGTCGTCTTGACCGGGGTGAAGTCCATCGGGACCTCGACCGGGTTGCCGGAGGCCCAGTTCGCGACGACCGCGCTCACGGCCTCTTCCGCCTTGAGCTTCTGGCCGTCGTGCGGCTCGACGGCGACGGGGTTCGCGCCCTCGAACTTGATGGTGCCCTCGATCGGCTCGTGGTCGAGCTTGGGGCGCAGGGCCTCGAGCGCGCCGGAGACCTTCGCGTCGTCGGCCTTCGTCGCGACACCGACCTCACGGCTGGTGAAGAACGAGGTGACGCGCGTGAAGGGGCTCAGCGGCTGGCTGCCGGCACGTTCGATCGTGCCGTTCCAGTCGAGCTCCAGGCCGGCGGACTTCGGGTCGAGCTCGGACGTGACGTCGCCCGCCTTGAGCGCGACGGGCTTGTTCAGCCGCGGGCCGATCTCGTCGCGCAGCTTCTTCTCGGCCTCGTCGTGGCTCATGCCGCCGACGTCGACGCCCGCCACCGTCACACCGCGCGGCACGTTGCCGCTGGAGACGAGGATGTCGAGGCCGTAGAGCAGACCGAAGGCGCCGACCACGGCCGCGGCCACGATCAACGCCTTCTTCTTCGTGTTCTTCGGCTTGGCCTCGTCCTCGCCCGGCTCGATCATCACGGGCCCGTAGACGCCGGAGTCCTCTGGCTGCGGCTCGGGCGGCGCCACCGGCCTCATGTACTCCGTGGCGTCCTCGCCGGCCGGGAAGCCGACACCGGGCACAGCCGCGGTGACCGTCGGCTCGTTCGAGTCCGGCTCCTCAGACGGCCACGCCTCGGTCGAGGCGTCCACCTGGACCGGAGCGATCTTGGTCGTCTGCTCCGAGGACGTGCCTCCGGGACCCACCGGAGGCATCGCTCTCGTCTTGTCAGCGTCGTACGGCACAGCTCTCCCCGTTGCCCTGTCTCTCCTGAGGTGGCATATGTGTGCAGCTATCAGGCGTCGATCACGAACCGGCGGCTCATAGGTACAGACCAGTCCCGTGCTCGGTGAGCTCGGTGGCGACCGCGTGCAGATCGCGTTCCCTCATCACGAGATACGTGGTGCCGTGCACCTCGACCTCAAGCTGATCTTCCGGGTTGAACATCACCCGGTCACCGACCTTCACGTGGCGCACGCTGGTACCGACTCCGAACACATCACCCCACGCCAACCGCTTCGCCATCTGGGCCGTAGCGGGGATCACGATGCCTCCGCTGGAACGCCGCTCGCCGTCCTCGGGCGAGATGCGGACCATCACACGGTCGTACAGCATCTGGATCTCGAGCTTGACATCAGGCACCAGCAGAGTCTACGTGCCCTGCCGACCTTCCTCGTCCATGCCGCCCATCAGCAGCGGGAGACGGGTAGGTGCATCGGCAACAACTCGAACCGGAACCCCCCAGTCCTGCCTGGTCAGACGGCACACCGGGTGTTCGTCGGCAGGATCGTCACTGCAACTGGCCGCCTGCGCTACTACGTGCAGAACGCCGTTCGTGACCTGATCGTTGATCCGCAACGCCCGTACCAGTTCGGTTCCGACGCCCGCACCCTCGACGATCAGCTCCGGAGGAGAGCTGGTGATCTCCAGACGGGTGGAGGGTCCGTACCTCTCGTCCAGTTTCGTCCCGGTCGGCGGCGTGAAGACGACCGCGAGCTCGAACTCGCCCGGCGCGATGTCGGTGGAGGGCCGCTTCACCTCGTGGGCAGCGCCGTCGATCTTCGTGGCGGCCGCCGCGAACCGTTCGAGCCGGTGGGCCGCGCTCGCGACGACGACGAGCTCCCCGTCGACGACGAGCGCGTCGGACGGCTCGGCGACGTCCGTGGCGATCGTGGTCAGCGTGTTCGTCTCGGGGTCGAAACGCCTGATCGCGTTGTTGTACGTGTCGCTGATGACGACCGAGTGGTCGTCGAGGACCGTGACACCCAGCGGGTGCTGCAGCAGTGCCTCGTCCGCGTCACCGTCCTTGTGCCCGAACGCGAACAGCCCCTTGCCGACGACGGTGTGGACCTCGCCGTCCTCGAGGTAGCGCAGCGCGCTCGTCTCGGAGTCGACCATCCACAGCCGGTCGCCGTCCGCCGCGAGCCCGGACGTCTGCGCGAAGAAGGCCCCTTCGGCCGGCCCGTCGTTGATGCCCTCGACGGTGGTGCCGGCCAGCCTCTTGACGGTGTTGTTCCCGGGGTCGAAGAAGCCCAGCGTGTGGTTGCCGGCCATCGCGATCGCGACACCGCCGTTCCACCACGCCACGTCCCACGGGCTCGTCAGGTCGATCTTGTCGGCCGGCCCGTCGGTCTCCCCGTCACGCCACTGCTCGCCGGTGCCCGCGAGCGTCGTGACCTCGCCGGTGTCGAGGTTCAGGTTGCGGAGGAGGTGGTTGACCGTGTCGGCGACGACGACGTCGTTGGTGCCGGGAACCAGCGCGAGACCCGCGGGCTCGGAGAAGGTGGGGTTCAGCCCGTCCCGCCGGCCGCGCTCGCCGGTGCCGATGCGGCGGATGACGGTCTCACCGTCCGGTTCGAGCTCCACGATGCTGTGGTGGGCCGAGTCGCTGACGAGGATCGTGCCGCTCGGCGTGACGACGGCCTTGGCGGGGAAGCGGAGCGTGGTGTTCTCCGGCTCCGGCGCCTGGTACGGACCGTGACCGCGGTGCAGCGTGCCCTTCTCGTCGTGCTCCTCGACCAGCTCCCTGATGATGGTCCTGAGCGCCTCGACGTGCCCCTCACCAGCGGCGACGTGCACGACGTAGCCCTCGGGGTCGACCAGGGTCAGCGTCGGCCACGCCTTCACGGCGTAGTTCTGCCAGGTGGTGAGCTCCGGGTCGTCCAGGACCGGGTGGTGCACCCCGTACCGCTCGACGGCGGCCTTGAGCGCCTCGGGGTCGGCCTCGTGCACGAACTTCGGCGAGTGCACGCCGATCGTGACGAGGACGTCCTCGAACTCCTTCTCCAGCGGGCGCAGCTCGTCGAGGACGTGCAGGCAGTTGATGCAGCAGAACGTCCAGAAGTCGAGCAGCACGATCTTGCCGCGCAGGTCCTTGAGGCTGACCGTGGCGTCACCGGTGTTCAGCCAGCCGCGTCCGACCAGCTCAGGGGCACGGACACGGGCACGGCGCTTCACAGTCGTCACGGCCGTATCCAACACTGTGGACGGTCGTCCTGTTCCGGCGTCCATCACGTGAGAAGGACGGCCTTGAGGTCGGTGATGCCCTGCCGGAACAGCGGGCCGTGCCCGGCGTCGTCCCACAGCTCGGTGAGCTCCGACTCCGGTGCCAGCACGCGGTCCAGCGCCTGGACGGCGAGGGGCCGGAGATCAGTCGAGAACACCGGCAGCGGCTCGTGCGGGCCGTAGGCCGAGATCGGCTTGCCGCCCGGGCACTGCGCGGCGATCAGGGCGGCCGAGGCCACGGCCGTGCACGCGTCGTCGCTGTCGAGGTACTCCTCGGTCTCGATCGTGCGGGTCAGCGCGGTGCGGACGATGTCCTCGCGCTCGCTCTCGAGCGCTTTGTCAAGCGTGCCGGAGAAGTCCGCGGCGGTGTCGTTGTCGAAGTGTCCGATGTCCCAGGTTCCCATGGCGGTGATCATGGCAGCGACCACCGACAATCACGGCAGCTTCAGGCCGGGCTTCTCTCCCTCGTCGAACACCGGCGCCACGGAGATGACCGCTTCGGACAGGTCCACCTCGCCGCCGGCGAACCGCGCACTGCGGAACGACACCTCGCCGCCGGTGAACTCCGCCCCCTCGAACTTCACACGTCCGGCGCGAAACTCGGCGCCGTCGAACGTCACCCGTGCGCCGGTGAACGAGGCGCCGCCGAACCACACCTCGCCGCCGCTCACCACCATCCCGTCGAACGAGATCCAGCCGGCGGGGAACTGCGCCAGGCTCAGGAGGAACTTGCCGGACGGCACCTGGACGCCGGAGAAGTCGGCTGAGCGCAGGACCGCGCGCACGAGGTCGAAGTCGTGGCCCTGCCAGCTGACCGGTGCGCCGTCGCGCAGGTGGCGGGAGATCACACTGGTGATCGCCAGGCGCACCTCGGACTCGGCGTCGAGGTACCACTCCGACTCCAGCGCCGGCTCGTACGGGATGCGCAGGTAGGCGCAGAGCACGTCGATGCACACCTGGCGTTGCGCGGTCCACTCGTCGGCCAGGGCGGCGAGGGCGTAGACGCCGGCAAGGCGGACCGTCGGCGACTCGTTGCCGATCTGGTTGCAGGCGGCGCCGAAGCGTTCGGTGCGCAGCTTCGTCAGTTCGCGGGTCTCGGCGGCCTCGCTGATGCGCTGCTTGCGGTAGGCGACGACGAGTGCCACGACGCCGCCGACGCCCGCCACGACGGTCAGGGAGACCTTGACGATGTCCAGCCTGGACGCCGCGGTCGCCGGAAAACCCAAGGCGGACCACAGAAGTACTGCGGACGCCCCAAAGACCACTAGGCCGATCAGCACGACCAGGCCGATGTGCCTCTTGACTGACCAGAGCAGGCCGGAATCCACGTGGTGGACGTTAGTTGACCCGAACCCACCGGTAGCCCTCATCATGGAACTCAGACCGCCCGTCTGAACCTTTTCGCCGTGTTCGGCGTAGAGGACGCCGGGAGGTGCGTGATGGTGGAGTACCTGGTGATCGGCGCGGGTCCGGCGGGCTTGCAGATGGGGCGCTTCCTGCACCGCGCGGGCCGCGACTACCTGATCGTCGAGAAGGAACCCGGGCCGGCGAGCTTCTTCCGGACGTTCCCGCGGCACCGCGTGCTCTCGACGGACGACAACTCGCTGTTCGAGGGCGCGCCGTTCGCGCGCTACAGCAAGCGGTCCTTTCCCAGTGCGGACGATCTCGTGCGTTATCTGGAGGACTTCGCGCGGCCGTTGAACATCCGCTACCGCACGCCGGTCAGCGACCTGGGCTCGTACCAGGCGCGGCATGTCATCGTCGCGACCGGCAAGAAGCCCCACGTGCCAGGCGTTCCCGGCTTCGAGCACGCCGAGACGTACGCGAGCGCGAGCACCGATCCGACCGAGTACGCGGGCAAGCGCGTGCTGATCGTCGGGCGTGGACCCAGCGCGTTCGAGACGGCCGACAACATCGCTTCCACGGCGCGGCTCACGCACACCGTCGGGCGGTCCGTGCAGCGGATCGTCAAGGACGGCAACGAGTTCGTCGCGACGATCGACGGCACCGGCGAGCTGCGCTACGACAAGGTCGTGGTGTGCACCGGTTTCCGCAGGGACACCGCGCTGGACGGGCCCGGTGTGCACGTGCTCGGCGGCGACTCGATCAAGGCGATCCGGCACGCGGCCAGGGCGTTGCACCGGTCGCTGGAGGCCGAGCACCACGGGGTGCCGTGGCCGCACCGCCGGTTGCGCAGCCGGCCGGACGCGCTGGCGGCCACGATCGCGACGCGTGCGAGCGAGATCCCGGACGGACTGGCGGACGTCGTTGTGACACAAGGACAGCACGCGCTGCTCTACGACGAGATGCCCACCACCGAACGGAACGGGTTCGTCGTCACGAGCACGCAGGTGAGGCACTACCGGCGCAACGAGCTGATCGCGGTCGAGCGCCGGTTGCACCGCAAGCCGCTGGAGAGGTTCTTCTCGCAGCAGCTCGCGGTGCCGTGCATCTCCTAGACGGGCAGGGTGCGCGCGAGGAACTGCGTGGCGACGCCCCACGCGCGGTCGGCGGCGGCCTCGTCGTACCAGGGGCCGAGGTGGTTGAGGAACGCGTGACCCGCGGCCTCCAGGTGGATCTCGGCGCCCTCGTGCGCCGCCACCGCGTCCGCGACCTTCTGGTAGCCGGTGATGAACGAGTCCTCGGTGCCGAAGATGAACTGGATCGGGCACGACACCTGGTCGAGCGCGCCGATCTGGTCCGGCACGCCCGAGCCGTAGAACGAGACGGCGGTGTCCGGGTCGGAGGCGGTGGCCGCGGCGTAGGCCAGGGTGCCGCCGAGGCAGAAGCCGAGCACGCCGACGCCGCCGGTGACCTCGGGCAGGCCTCGCAGGTACTGCACGGACCTGACGACGTCCTGCACGGCGAGCGGGAAGTCGAGGTTGCCGACGACCTCCATCGACTTCGCGATGCCCGCCTCGTCGTGCTCACCGACCCAGCCCGGCTGGAAGCGGTGGAAGAGCTCGGGCACGGCCACGACGTAGCCGAGCGCGGCGAGCTTCTCCGCGATGCCGCGCAGGTACCCGTCCAGCCCGAAGATCTCCTGGATCAGCACGATGCCGGGGCCGGAGCCGGACTCCGGGAGCCAGACCGGCAACGGCATGTCGTCAACACGATGGGTCATGGACCGATCTTGCCCGAGCACCGGCGATCAGCGCCCCACCACCTCCACCGGAGTGCCGGTGAGGCGTTCGGCCTCGGTCCAAAGACGAGCGGCCAGCGCCTTGTCCCTGGCGGCCCGCGGCATCGAGGCGGGCCTGGTCGGGCCGACGAGCGCCCAGCGCGGTCCGTAGTAGCCGCCGGGGACCGCCGCGGGGTCGGCGGCCGCGTACAGCAGGGGTTCGGAGCCCTGCTCGACGCCCTGGGACGGCACGATCCTGTACATCAACGCCTCGACGAGGCCGGGCCGTCCGCCGTTCAGGCGCGGACCGGAGGTCATCAGGTTGGTGCGGGTGTAGCCGGGGTGCGCGCCCACCGACAGCAGCGGCCACCCCCGCTCCTCCGCGAGGTCCGCCAGGCGCACCGTCAGCAGCAGGTCGGCGAGCTTGGAGTGGGAGTAGGCCAGCGTCGGGCTGTACCGGCGACGCGACTGCAGGTCGTCGAAGTCGATCTTGCCCCGGAACGCGGCCCCGCTGCTCATCGTGGCGACCCTGGGCGCGGGAGCGGCCAGCAGCAACGGCAGCAGCCGGACGGTCAACGCGAACGGGCCCAGGAAGTTGCTGGCCAGCTGGAGCTCGAAGCCGTCGACGGTCTCGGTCCGCGCCGGCACGTTCATCACGCCGGCGTTGTTCACCAGCACGTCCAGCGGGCGGCCGTCGGCGAACAGGCCGTCGGCGAACGCGCGCACCGACGCCTGGTCCGCCAGGTCGAGCCGACGGACCTCCAACCGGGCGCCGGGGTGTGCCGCGAGGATCTCCGCCTTCGCCTGCTCGCCCTTGGCCTCGGTGCGCACCGCGAGCACGACGTCGGCCCCGGCACCGGCCAGTCGCTTGGCCGTCTCCTTGCCGGTCCCGCTGTTCGCGCCGGTGACGACGACGCGCTTACCCCGCTGGTCAGGAACCTGGTACACGGCCACACCTCATTAGATACTGGCGGTCTCTTATATCGCCACCATAACGGACCAACGGTCTCTTAGTAAAGTACCGCCGGTCTGTAACATGCGCGGCATGGGTTTCCAGCGAGCGCGCACCGAAGAGCAGCGCAACGAGCGCCGGCGGCAGATCCTCGGCGCCGCGGCCTCGATGCTCACCGAGATGCCGGTGTCGGAGCTGACGCTCAACGGCCTGAGCCGCAGGGTCTGCCTGGCCAAGGCCAACGTGCTGCGCTACTTCGAGTCCCGCGAAGCCGTGCTGCTGGAGCTGCTGGAAGCCGAGGGGGCGAGCTGGATAGCGGAGCTGGAACGCGAGGCGGTGCCCGGCGGCGGAGTCCGGGAGCGCGAGGACCGGCTGGCCGAGCTCCTCGCGTCCTCGCTGGCACGCCGGCCGGTGCTGTGCGACCTGGTCAGCGCGCAGGCCACCGTGCTGGAGCACAACATCTCGGTCGACACCGCGATCCGGCACAAGCACGCCGTCCGCGAGCAACTGGAGGCACTGGTCCGGCTCACCGCCCGGCACCTGCCGGAACTGGGCGACGAGGGGGCCTCCGCCCTCGTCCGGACGGTGTTGATCGTGGTGGGCTCCGCCTGGCCGAGCAGCCGTCCCCCGGAGGCGCTGCTCGCCGTGTACGCCGCGGACCCGTCGCTGGCTGCCCTGCAGATCGACTTCGAGGACGTCGTGCGCCGCACCGTCGAGGTCACGGCTTCCGGTCTTCTCGCCCGCGGCCGGTAGTCCCTGACCGATAATCAGCCGATGATCAGGTTGATCGCGACGGACCTCGACGGCACGCTGCTGCAACCGGGCGGGGTGCTGAGCGATCGGACCCGCGCCACGCTCCACGCCGTCGACGCGGACGTCGTGGTCGTCACGGCGCGTCCGCCGCGGTTCGTGCAGGACCTGGAGCTGACCGGCACCGCGATCTGCTCCAACGGCGCGATGATCTACGACCTGACGAACCGCGAGGTGACGCACGCGCAGACGGTGCCGCTCGACGTCGTGCGGAAGGTGTCCGAGGCGTTGGCCGAGGTGATCCCGAACGTCGGCATCGCGGTCGAGACCGGACTGGAAGTGCTGTCGGAGCCCGGTTTCCAGGGCTTCGGGCCGAAGAATCCACACAGGACGCTGGAGCTGCTCGACCACGTCTTCGACGAGGCGCACCAGGTCGTGCAGATGCTCGCGTGGGCACCGGACGCCGAGGCCGACCACATGATGGAGATCGCCAGGGAGGCCGTCGGGCAGCACGTCTCGGTCACGCACTCGGGCGGGCTCGGCCTGCTGGAGATCAGCCCGCCGGGCGTCTCGAAGGCCGCCACGCTCGAATCCCTCTGCAACACCAGGGGAATCGGCAAGCACGAGGTCATCGCGTTCGGTGACATGCCGAACGACCTGTCGGTGCTCGGCTGGGCCGGCACGGCGTATGCGATGGGCAACGCGCACCCGCTCGTGAAGCAGGCCTGCAGCAACCACGCTCCGCCGAACACCGAGGACGGCGTGGCGCAGGTCCTCGAAAGCCTCTTCGAGCTCTAACCGCGCGGCACCGAGGTGGGGCCTGCCACCTCGGCTCCCAGCGCCATCACCCGCTGCCGCAACTCGCGGTCGGCGGTCACCACCGTCACCGGACGTCCTGTGCCTTCGGCGCGCACGACCTCGACGATCGTGTCGTCGCCATCGCCGGGAGCGGAGACCACGCGGACGTCGTCGACGGAGGAGACGTTGCGCGCCTTGCCTTCCACGACCAGGACGACCTCCTCGTCACGGCCGCGCAGGGCGTCGCGGAGGCGTTCGGCCGCGCCCGCACGGTCGCGCCACCACCCGTCGGGGACCGACCCCACGACGTTGGCTGCGTCGACCACGAGCAACGGCTTCACGCCTCCAGCGTGCCTCAGCCCCGGCGTGCCCGCAGCGCGTCCAGGGAGTCCGGGCCCTCGTCCACGGCAAGTGCCGCAACAGGAGCGGTCGCGACACCGGCCCACCGCAGGACGGCGGCCGTGGCGGCAGCGCGTTCCTCCTCGGGCAGCTTCGCGATGTTCGCGCCGTGGTTGCCGCCGGGCACGGTGAACGACAGCGAGTCGCGCGTGCCCCGGCCGAGGCGGAACGGTTCCGCGCTCCACGGGTCGTTCTCCCCGTTCACGAACAGCAGCCGCGAGCCCTGATGGCGCACCCACGAGTCCACGTCGCGCATCGCCGAGCGGTCGAACTGCGGGAACCTGATGTCCGGCGAGACCATCGAGCGCGGCACCGAGGAACCGGGGTGGCGCAGCAGGTCGCGCACGGCCGACTCGTCCGCTTCCGGCCAGCCGAGCTGCGTGCCCGCCTGGTAGTAGTACGCCGTGTAGGGCGCGACGCCGGCGTCGGTGTAGAAGTCCCAGCCCACGGTCGCGTCGATGAACTTCCAGAGGTCGTCCACCGAGGCACCCGCACCGGGGACGAGCGCGCACTGCGCCTGCGTGCCGTACTGCCAGAACGTGAACGGCGTGTCGAGCACGAGGATCTCCAGCGCCTTGTGCGCGCTGCCGAACTGCTTGTAGGTGTAGCCCCTGGCCTCCAGCCGCGAGACGAACTCGTCGCGCTGCTGCAGGATCTGCCGCTGCACGCCTTCCAGGCGGCGGTTGCACGTCGGGTCGTCGCCGACCTCGCGGATGAACTCGCCGTAGACGTCGCGGTCGTTCACCACGTCGTTCGGCGCCACGTACGCGATGGTCGCGTCTACGTCGCGCGGGAAGAACCGGCGGTGGTAGATCGACGTCATGCCGCCCTTGCTGGCACCCGTCGACAGCCACTTCGCGCCGTAGATCTTCTTGAACGCGCCGACGATCCGGTGGTGGTCGCTCGCCGCCTGCCAGATGTTCAGGTCGTCCCAGTCGGCCGGGGCGGGCCGCGACGGCGTGAAGAACCGCTGTTCCACGCTGATCTGGTTGCCGTCGACGAGCCGGGCGGGCTCGGACGGGCTGATCGTGCCGGACAGGTTGTAGCCGCTGGTGTGCAGCACCATCGGCTTGGACTCCGCCTTGTGCAGCAACGAGAAGCGCTGCTCGAACGTCAGGCCGCGCGGTCTGCGGTGGTCCGCGGGCTGCTGGATGCCGAGGACGAACGTCCGCGCGGCGCCGGACGTCCCCTCGCTGATGATCCGCACGCCGGGGATGGCGGCGATGCGGTCCAAGATGTCGGGAGCGGCGGACACGACTGCGGCGGCGGCCACGACCTGCGCCGATGCCAGGCCGAACGCCAGCAGGGAGCGTACGAGTCTGTTCACCAGGCCAAGCTATTGAGCCCGCACGCCCCGCAGGACCGGCCGATCGTCGGGCTTATTCGTAGCTCGCGTAGTAGGACGCGGCCATGTCCTCGCCGCCGTGGCCCTTGGTGACAGCGCGGTTCAGCCGCGCGCTCGACGCCTGCGCCACGTCCAGCCGCACGTTGGCGCGCACTGCGGCCTCGTTCACGAGCAGCGCGTCCTTCAGCGCGTTCTGCACGGTGAACGCGGGCGGGAAGGACCGCTCGATGATCGCGTTGCCCTTCATCTGCAGGTACGCGCAGTCCATGGCGCCGCCGGACACGGCTTCGAGGAACAGCTTCGGGTCGAGCCCGGACGCCTCGGCCAGCGACACGGCCTCACCGACGGCGGCGGTCAGCGCGAGCACCCAGCTGTTCGCGACCAGCTTCAGCTTCGACGACGCCCCGGCCTCGCCGACCCACATCGTGCGGGCGCCGATCACGTCGAACACGGGCTGCACGCGCTCGCGCAGTTCATCGGCTCCGGACGCGAGCACGACGAGCTTGCCCTCGGCGGCGGGTTTGGTGCTCCCGAGCACGGGCGCGTCGACGAACTCCAGGCCGAGCGACCGCGCCAGGGCGATGTGGTCCTCGGTGTACGCGACGCCGACCGTGGACGACTGGATCCACACGGCGTCGTGCGACAGGGAAGGCGCGGCGTCCTGCATGGCGGCCGTGACCGCGTCGCCGTCGTTCAGGACCGTCAGCACGACCTCGGCGCCCTCGACCGCCTCAGCGGGGCTGCCGGTGACGGTCGCGCCCTTCTCGGCGAGAGGTTCGGCCTTGGCTCGCGTGCGGTTCCAGACGCGGACGGCGTGTCCGGCTGCGGCGAGGTTGGCTGCGATGGGGGCACCCATGAGGCCGGTGCCGAGCACGGCGATCTTCATGTCCCCAGCAAACAAGAAACCTCGCGGTGCTGCCAGGTCGGGGGTCCGACAGCACCGCGAGGTCAACAGTGACATCGGCGGACCGACGTGCGCTGTTACAACGCCATCATAGTGTGGCGTGGATCACGTTTAACAGAATGAATGAAACCCCTGGAGCGCGGGAGGTGCTCCAGGGGTTCCCGTGGGGAGGCACTCGCGACGGGGCGCCGCGCGAGTGCCGGGTGGTGCTCAGCGGAGGGTGGTGACCTGAGCCTGGGCGATGGCCATGAGCTCGTGACGCATGGACGGGGTGGTCGCCATGTCGATCGCGCGAGCCACGGCCTTCCGGTTGCGCGCCTCGGCACGACGGGCGCGGAGCTTCGCTGCGAAGTTCATCTCGGTCTGCACTTCCCTCTGTGAGGTCTGTTTGGTTGGTAACCCAAGTATGCACCTACACGCGCGTGAAAGCACGCGATTATCCGGTGAGGTGGCGCACATGCCGATGAATCATCGGCAGACAACGTGAACAACCGGACAACGACAGGGTGCGTCAGGTCACTCCTCACGGCCGAGCAGGAACCGGCCGAAGTGCGGCACGGTGAAGGCGATCTGACCCCGTTCCGCGCTGTAGACCAGGCCTTTCTTGATGAGCGAGTCCCGCGCGGGCGACAGCGACGAGGGCTTGCGGCCCAGGTGGTCGGCCACCTGGGCGGTGTTGACGCCCGCGTCCTTTCCGTCGGTCAACTCGGCCATCGACCGGAGATACTCGCGTTCAGCGGGCGTTGCACGCTCGTATCGGGAGCCGAAGAAGCCCACCGCGAGCTCCGCGTCGGCCTCGGGAGCGGCCACGGACACGTCCGTCGCGGTGATCGGGTCGGCCGGCGCGGCGTCCCAGGCGGCCTTGCCGTAGGCCTGGATGAAGTACGGGTAGCCCCCGGACGCGTCGAACAGGGCGTCGAGCGCCTCGTCGGTGATCCCCGCGTCCTCGCGTTCGACGGGAGCGAGCACGGCCCGGTCGGCGTCCTCGCGGCTGAGCCGGTCGATGCGCACGTAGCGGAAGAGGCGTTCCGAGTACGACTTGCTCGCGCTCAGCACCGCCGGCAGGTGCGGCAGGCCCGCGCCGACGACCACCAGCGGCGCGCCGATCTGCGACAGCTCGTGGCACGCCGCGCACAACGCGCTGATGTCGTCCGGCTTGAGGTCCTGCATCTCGTCGATGAGCAGCGCGACACCCGTGCCGACGTCCTGCGCGAGCTCCGCGACGTCGGTGAACAGCTCGACCAGGTCGATCTCGATGTCGCCGGAGTCCGCCCGTCCGGACGCCGCGGGCACGTCGATGCCGGGCTGCCAGCGGTCGCGCAGCTTGGCGCCGTCCGGGGCCGCTCTCAACGCGAACGCCTTGAGGATGCCGAGGATCGCCTCGACCCGGTCCGGCGCGCGGTGCCGGACCGCGAGATCCCGGATCGCCCGGTGCAGCGCGGCCGACAGGGGCCTTCGGAGATCGGCGTCGGGCCTGGCCTCGACCTTGCCCGCTCCCCAGCCGCGCTTGACCGCCATCGACCGCAGCTCACCGAGCAGCACGGTCTTGCCGACGCCGCGCAGCCCCGTCAGCACGAGGCTGCGTTCGGGACGGCCGCGGGCCACGCGTTCGAGCACCACCTCGAACGCGCCGACCTCTTTGTCCCGGCCGGCGAGCTCAGGAGGCCGCTGGCCTGCACCGGGAGCGAACGGGTTGCGCACCGGGTCCATGGCTCGCACCGTATCCGCGTTTCTAGTGCCCGCCGTAGAGACGCGCAGACCAACCTCGAAGTGCGGCCGGATGCCGCTGTATTCGTTTATCTAGTGATAGAGCAATAGAGCCCAATAGTTGCGGATGGACCTTCGTGCCGGTTGGCTGGCCGACGTGGCTGAAGTCGTGACGAAGGGAACGGGCGAGGTCGAGCGCACTGCCGACCGCGCCCAGGTGGACGTGACGTTCGAGGCTCTCGGCGCTGAGCGCTCCGAGGCGGTGAGCATGCTCAACCAGCGCATTTCCGCCGTCGAGCCGTTGCTCGAGGAGTTCGAGGTGCGGTCGCGCCAGCTGTCCGTCCACGACAACTGGGACAACAACCAGCGCGTCGGCAGCCGCGCGTCCCAGCAGTACGTGATCTGTGTGAAGAACCTGGACCGCCTCGACGCGCTGCTGGCCGAGCTCGTGCAGGCGGAGCCGTCCTGGATCAACGGCCCGTCGTGGACGCTCGTCGACGACACCGAAGCGATCCGCGAGGCGCAGAAGGAAGCCGTGGCAGACGCACTGCGACGCGCCGAGGGGTACGCCACGGCGCTGGGGCGGCGACTCGGGCCGTTGCTGCGCATCGGCGACACCGAGGGTGGCTCGCACTACCAGCCGCGGATGATGAGCGGTGCCGCGTCATTCGAGATGGCGGGGCCGGCCGGGATGGTCGACCAGCTGAACCTGAAGGCGCAGCAGATCACCGTGTCGGCCTCGTGCACGGCCGCCTGGTCTCTGCTCGACTGATGCAGACAGCACTGGTCCTGCTCGTCTGCGGGGTGTCCGTGCTCTTCCTGGGCATCGTCGCCGTCATCGCCCTGTTCGCCCGCCGGGTGCGGCGCGGGCGCAAGCTCGGCCGCTACCCGTACCGGGCCAACCCGAACGGCACCTCCGACAACTCGTCCTCGTGCGCGGCTGCCGGTGGCGGGTGACACCACTACTGCCCGTCCAGCGACTCCATCGCGTGGTGCACGGCGGTGGCGTCGGCGTCGCCCGGGCGGGCCTTCAGCCACTTCCTGAGCCACTCGACGCGGCGCCTGGCCGCCGCGGCCAGCGTCAGCGTGATGTAGGCGCGGCGCTCCCACTCGTGCGCCGACCGCATCGCGTCGGCGGCCGGCCGCCACTCGTCGCGGAGGGCGCCGACGAGCGCGCGTGCCAGCACCGGATCTTTCTCGGGATCAACCTGCAGGTCCTGCATCCCACCCCCAGTGTCGCTGCGACGCGACACCGTGAGTGTGCATGAGGGACTGTCGAGTTCGGCAAGCCTAACTGCGTCACCGTTCCAGAATCGCCGTGATCCCTTGACCTCCGGCTGCACAAATGGACACGAACCCGCGTCCACTTCCCCGCTGGTGCAACAACTTCGCCAGGGTCGCCACGATCCGGGCTCCGGTGGCGGCGAACGGGTGGCCTGCCGCGAGCGACGAGCCGTTGACGTTCAGCTTGGACCTGTCGATCTCGCCGAGCTCCTTCTCCCAGGCCTTCAGCGTGGCGAGGACCTGTGACGCGAACGCCTCGTGCACCTCGTAGAAGTCGAAGTCCTGCAGCGTGAGACCCGCCTTGTCGAGCATGCGCGGTGCGGCGTGCACGGGCGCCATGAGCAGGCCCTCGTCACCGTGCACGTAGTCGACGGCGGCGGTCTCGGCGAAGGTCAGGTACGCGAGCACGGGCAGTTTCCGCGCCGCGGCCCATTCCTCGGTGGCCAGCAGGACCGCGGAGGCGCCGTCGGAGAGCGGGGTCGAGTTGCCCGCGGTCATCGTGTCGCCGAAGACCGGCTTGAGCTTGGCGAGCTTCTCGGCGCTGCTGTCCGGGCGGAGGTTCTGGTCGCGGGTCAGGCCGAGGTAAGGCGTGACGAGGTCGTCGAAGAAGCCCTCGTCGTAGGCGCGGGCGAGGTTCTGGTGGCTGCGCGCGGTCAGCTCGTCCTGGTCCTCGCGCGTGATCTCGTACTGCGCGGCGGTGATGGCCGCGTGCTCGCCCATGGACATGCCCGTGCGCGGTTCGCCGTTGCGCGGCAGGTGCGGGACGACGTGGCTGGGACGCAACCGCGTGAGCAGGCTGATCTTGCGGGTGCGGTTGAACTCCAGCAGGAGCTTGCGGAAGTTCTCGTTCACGCCGATCGGGGCGTCGCTGGTGGTGTCGACGCCGCCCGCGATGCCCGCCTCGATCTGGCCGAGCGCGATCTTGTTGGCCACGGCGATGATCGCCTGCAGACCGGTGCCGCACGCCTGCTGGAGGTCGTACGCGGGGGTTTCCGGGCTGAGCCTGCTGCCCAGCACCGACTCGCGGACGAGGTTGAAGTCGCGCGAGTGCTTGAGCACCGCTCCCGCGACCACCTCGCCGAGCCGCTCGCCCTGCAGGCCGAAGCGGCTGACCAGGCCGTCCAGCACCGCCGTGAACATGTCCTGGTTCGACGCGGTGGCGTACGGGCCGTTCGAGCGGGCGAACGGGATGCGGTTGCCGCCGATGATCGCTACTCGCATGCCGACATACTACCTACTAGCGGGTAGACTTACTAGCGAGTAGGTTGTGTGACGTGGACAGGTACCAGAAGTTCGCAACGTCGGGGCTGGGGCGCCAGCTCGTGCGCAGGCTCGGCCTGCCGAACCCGCATCCACTGCGCCGCGACGCCGCAATGGCCACGCCGGTGCTGATCGGCGGCGCCTCCCGGCTGCCCTTTCTGAAGCAGCTGGAAACAGGCACCGCCCCGTACGGCGCGCTGGTGTTCGACGCGTCCGAGATCGCGACAGTCGCGGACCTGCGGCAGCTGCACGACTTCTTCCACCCGGCGATCACGCAGCTCGGGCCGTGCGGGCGGGTGATCGTCCTCGGGCGGTCACCGGACTCCGTGGCGCAGCGGGCTCTCGAAGGGTTCGTGCGTTCGGTCGGCAAGGAGCTGCGCCGCGGCGGCACGGCCAACCTCGTCTACGTGGCCGACGGCGCCGAAGAGGGCGTCGAGTCGACGCTGAGGTTCCTGCTGTCCGGGCGGTCCGCGTACGTGTCCGGGCAGGTCGTCCACGTGTCCGGGAACTCGGCGGCAGGAACGCTCGACGGCAAGGTCGCGCTGGTCACGGGCGCGTCGCGGGGCATCGGCGCGGCGATCGCGGCCACTCTCGCCCGCGACGGCGCGCACGTGGTGTGCCTCGACGTCCCCGCCGCCGGCGACGAGCTGTCGAAGGTCGCGAACTCCGCCGGAGGATCGGCGTTGCAGCTCGACATCACCGGCGATCCCGCGAAGCTGACCTCGTACCTGATGGAGCGGCACGGCGGCGTGGACGTCGTCGTGCACAACGCGGGCATCACGCGCGACAAGACGCTGGCGCGCATGGACTCCTCGCAGTGGGATTCGGTGCTGGAGGTCAACCTCGCGTGCCAGGAGCGGGTGAACGACGCGCTGCTGGACGGCGGCGTGCTGCGCACCGGCGGGCGGATCATCGGGGTGTCGTCGATCGCCGGCATCGCGGGCAACGTCGGCCAGACCAACTACGCCACCTCGAAGGCCGGCGTGATCGGCATGGTGCAGACGCTCGCGCCCGTGCTGGCCGCTCGCGGGGCCACGATCAACGCCGTCGCACCCGGTTTCATCGAGACCAAGATGACCGCGGCGGTGCCGTTCGCGACGCGCGAGGTCGGGCGGCGGATGAACAGCCTGTCGCAGGGCGGGTTGCCCTCCGACGTCGCGGAGACCGTGGCGTGGTTCGCGTCGCCGGGATCCGGTGGTGTGAACGGGAACGTCGTGCGGGTGTGCGGCCAGATGCTCCTGGGGGCCTGATGTTGCTGCGTGCCGCCCTGACGTCGTTCCGGCGAGGGGAAACGCTTGCCGCGCAACCGGTTTCGGCCGCGGTCGACGTGTCGCTGAAGCACCTGGCGGCCTACAACGCGGTGTGCGGGTTCGGGTTGCGCGACGCGCTGCCGCTCACCTACCCGCACGTGCTGGGCTTTCCGCTGCAGATGAAGCTGATGTCCGGCGCCGGTTTCCCGTTCCCGCTGCCAGGCCTCGTGCACGTCGCGAACCGGATCACGCAGTCTCGTCCGCTGACGCTGGACGAGCCGCTGGAGATCACGGTGTCCGCGCGCGACCTGCGGCCCCATCCGCAGGGCACCCAGGTCGACGTCGTCACGTCGGTTTCCGGTGTCTGGGAAGGCGTCTCGACCTACCTGCGGCGCACCGGCGGTGCTTCCGGCACGGGTGAGGAACTGCAGCGGCCGGTCGGGTCGGCCGTGTGGCGGGTGCCCGCGGACATCGGGCGGCGCTACGGCGCGGCGTCGGGCGACCGCAACCCGATCCACCTGCACCCGCTGAGCGCCAGGTTGTTCGGCTTCAAGCGCGCGATCGCCCACGGGATGTGGACGAAGGCGCGCTGCCTCGCGGCCCTGGAGGGGCGGCTCCCCGAGGCCGTGACGGTCGCCGTCCGGTTCAAGAAGCCGCTGCTCATCCCCGGCCGCGTCGAGTTCTCGGCGGCCGAGAGCGCTACGGGCTGGGAGTTCGCCGTGTGGGGCAAGGGGCCCCACCTGGTCGGCTCAACGACGTGACGGCGGATGCCAGACGTTGCCGTCGACCAGGTCGCCGAAGCCCATCCAGACGAGGTTCATGAGGCGGGCCGCGACGACGCCGGCGGGTTCCTCCGGGTGGTCTAGCCACCAGTCCGCGAGCGACTCGCCGGCCCCGACCAGCGCGGCGGCCAGCGACTCGGCCTCCAGCTTGGTCGCCGGCGCCTTGGTGGACTGGGTGAGCAGCGCCGCGACCAGTGACACGGCCCGGCCGCGCATGTCCGTGAGCTCGATCGCGAACGGCCCGCCCTGCGTGGACGCCTGCCGGTGCAGCACCATCCAGCTCGCCCGGTTCTCGCCGACGAACCCGAAGAACGCCCGCAGGCCGCTCCACAGCTGGACGTCCGGCTCCTGGTCGGGCTCGACGCCCGTCGCGATGGCCTCCATCATGCGGGTGGCCTCGCGCCGGATGCACGTCGCGAACAGCTCCTCCTTCGAGCCGAGGTAGGCGTAGAGCATCGGCTTCGAAATGCCCGCGACCTCGGAGATCTCGTCCATGGAGGCCGAGTGGAAGCCGAGCCGCGAGAACACGTCGATGGCGGCGTCCATGATCTGCCGCTCACGCACGGCGCGTGGCAAGCGCTTGGCTCGACCTTCTGTGCGCATCATTACCCCTCGGTTCGGAGCGGCAAGATTATCCGATCGGCTTGCCGCCCTATCTACTCACCAGTAGTCTTACTCGCCAGTAGGTACCAGGAGGTGTGTCCATGACGCTCGACCTCACCACCGAGGCGATCGCGAAGCTCAGCCCGGCCGAGCTGATCAGCACGTTGCAGCAGATCTCGCCGGACGACCCGGCGCTGGCCGGGGTGAACATCGACGTCATCGCCCGCGGCATCGATCCGAAGAAGCTCGGCAAGGACGACTTCGCGGCGTTGCTGAACGCCCTGGGCGCGCTGGCCGACGGCGGCGCCGACCTCGACCTGTCGAAGATGGACCCGTCCAACTTCGCCCGCATCATCTCGCGCGCCTCGAAGGACCAGATCGAGGCCGTCGTCGCCGATCCCGCCCTGCGCACGCGCGTGCTGGACGAGGTGTTCCGCCGCATGGAGGTCCACTTCCGCGCGGACCGGGCCGGCGCGACCAAGGCCGTCGTGCACTTCCACGTGCTGGAAGACGTCTACGAGGCCATCATCGAGAACGCCGAGTGCACCATCAACAAGGGCGTGACGCGCGAGGCCCGCGCCATCGTGACGCTGACGCCCGCCGACTTCCTGAAGCTCGCGACCGGCAACGCCTCCGCGCCCGTGCTGTTCATGACGGGCAAGCTGAAGGTGAAGGGCGACCTGGGGTTCGCGGCCGGGTTCATGAGCCTGTTCAACATCCCGAAGGCTTAGGAGACTTCCTGTGGGTGGCTTCTCGCTCGAACTGAACGAAGACCAGACCGACCTGCGCGACTGGGTGCACGGCTTCGCTCGTGACGTGATCAGGCCGGCGGCCTCCGAGTGGGACGAGCGCGAGGAGACGCCGTGGCCGGTGATCCAGGAGGCGGCGAAGATCGGCCTCTACGGCTTCGAAGCCCTCGCGACCTGGTTCGCCGACCCCATCGGCCTCTCGCTGCCCATCGCCACCGAGGAGCTCTTCTGGGGTGACGCGGGCATCGCGCTGTCGCTGATGGGCACCGGCCTCGCCGTCGCGGGCATCTTCGCGGGCGGCGAACCGGAACAGCTCGCCGAATGGGTGCCGGAGTGCTTCGGCGACGAGTCGGACCCGAAACTGGCCGCCTTCTGCGCCTCAGAACCCCAGGCGGGCTCCGACGTGGCCGGCTACCGCACCCGCGCCCGTTACAACGAGGCCACCGACGAGTGGGTGCTGAACGGCCAGAAGGCCTGGGCCACCAACGGCGGCATCGCGAACGTGCACGTGGTCACGGCCGTGGTCGACCCCGCCCTGGGCTCCCGCGGCCAGGCCGGTTTCATCGTCCCGCCGGGAACCCCCGGCCTGTCGTCACCGGGCAAGATCAAGAAGCACGGCATGCGCGCCTCGCACACGGCCGACGTCTTCCTGGACGACGTGCGGGTGCCAGGCCGGTGCGTCCTGGGCGGCAAGGAGCGGCTGGAAGCTCGGCTCGCCCGTGCGCGCGAAGGCCTGAAGGCCGGCGGCCAGGCGGCGATGGCCACGTTCGAGACCACGCGCCCGACCGTGGGCGCGATGGCCGTGGGCGTCGCCCGCGCCGCCTACGACTACGCGCTGGAGTACGCGAAGGACCGCGAGGCGTTCGGCCGCAAGATCATCGAGAACCAGTCGATCGCCTTCGACCTCGCGAACATGCGGATGGAGATCGACGCGTCGCGGCTGCTGGTGTGGCGGGCGGCCTGGATGGGGCGCAACAACGTCCCGTTCACCGCGGGCGAGGGGTCGATGTCGAAGCTCAAGGCGTCCGAGGTGTCGGTGTGGGCGACGGAGCGGGCGATCCACATCCTGGGTGGGGCCGGGTACACCCGTGAGCACCCCGTCGAGCGGATGCATCGCGACGCCAAGATCTTCACCATCTTCGAGGGGACTTCGGAGATCCAGCGGCTCGTGGTGTCGCGGATGATCTCCGGCATGCAGATCAAGTGAGTTGATCACTCCAGGCCGTCCTCAGGCCGTCTGAGGGGACGGGGGTCTTGCGAGGCTCGAGGCGCGCCGCCGATGGCGGCGCGCTGTGCCCGTCACCTTGGCACCGCGCCCACATCCATCCCGGCACGCCAGGCTCCCAGCCAGCACCGGTCAGGCCGATCGCGCGCATGGTCACCCTGATCGAGCCGGGCACGGCGATCGACGCGCTGTCCCGGTCGACAGCGTCTCTATGGTTTCCCCATGATCGAGCGCGGGGACATCGCGTCTGTACTCGTCCAGTTCCTCGAGGATCGAGGTGGACGAGCATTGGTGCGCCTACCCAACGGCTCCAAGACGAGCCTGCCCTACGAGTGCCTGGATCTGGTCGTCCGGATTGATGACCTGTCCAAACCAGTCAGCACGGATGAACTTCGCTCGGGCCCACTCCTCGCCCCTTACCGCAGGCAAAGCACCGTCGAAGACCACCACCCCGACACGCCATGATCAGCCACTGCCCGCGAGCTCAGCTTCGTGTGAACTCCGGCATGCAGATCAAGTGATGCCCCGGGGCGGGCCGGGTTGTGCGCCCCGGCCCGCCATCAGGGGCATTTGGTACCTTCTGGGCGCCCCGGTCGTCTGGGCGAACCCCCATCTTGGAGGAACGTCGTGCGCACGTTGACCCATGCCGAGTTCATGGAGATGCGGCGCTTTCCCGCGCTCGACGGGCTCCGGGCGTTCGCGGCCGTCATCGTGGTGGTCTTCCACTTCGGCGGTGCCGAGTGGAAGTGGCTCTCCGGCTGGGTCGGCGTCTACCTGTTCTTCGTGTTGTCCGGGTTCCTGATCACCACGCTGCTGTTGCGCGAACAGGACCTCAAGGGCCGGATCTCGCTCAAGAACTTCTACATCCGGCGTGTCTTCCGGATCATGCCGCCGTACTTCGTGATCTTCGCGTTCATCATGGCGTTCTTCTACCTGCGCGGCGACTTCTTCACGATCCGGTACCCGGAGACGCTGAAGTACTACCTGCCGTTCATGAACGAGTTCCTGCCCGCGGGCATGGCGGGCGCGCCGAACGACTACTTCTCGGGCTCGTGGACGCTCGGCATCGAGCAGAAGTTCTACCTGGTGTGGCCCGCGCTGATGGTCGTCGCCGGGGTTGCCGCGGCTCGCCGCCGCGTCTACATCGCGGTGGGCGCCATGGCCGTGCTCGTCGCCCTCATCCCGTTGACCGGCGGCTGGTACACCAGCTACTCGATGACCGCGCTCTACACGTCGTCGGTGCACTACGTGGTGCTGCTGGTCGGTGCGCTGCTGGCGATCGTCATGAACAGCAAACGCCTCTACGCGTTGGTGCAGCCGTTGACGCACCCGCTGATCGCGCCGCTGGCGATCATCGGGTTCGCGGTGCTGCACGTGAACATGGAGACCCTTTGGCACGCCACGAGCAACGCCGTGGTGCTGCTGCTCGCTTACGCGGTGCTGACGGCGATGCTGATCGTGTCGCTGATGAGCCGCAATCCGGTGACTTGGGTGTTGTCGACCGCGCCGGCTCGTTTCGTCGGCGACCGCTCGTACTCGCTGTACCTGTTCCAGGGCATCGCGGCCTTCATGGTGGCGGGGGTGCTGCCGCGCTTCGCGGTCTACGGCACGCTCACCGCCGTCGTGGTGACGCTGGTGTCGTTGCTGCTCGCGGACGTCGTCTACCGCTGGGTCGAGCACCCGGCGATCGAGCTGGGCCGCCGCATCATCGCGCGCCGTGCGCAGAAGTCGGCGCCGGTCAACCCGCCGACCAGGGAAGTTCCCCCGGTCCCGGTCAACGCCTGAGGCTGAGCGGCCCGCCGTTCCCCTGAGCCGGCGGGCCACCGACACCTTCTCGCCGCGCGGTTATGGCGCGGTAAAGATCCAGGTCTGTGCTCAGAGGGGCAGCGTCAGGACCGCGCCCACGCGCTTGAGCTCGCGGCGGTGCACGGCCAGCAGCACCGTGTCGTGCGGGCGGCGGAAGTGCAGCACCACGAAGTTCGGGTGCGGCGGGTCCTGGTCGACGACCTGCTCGACGCGGCCCTCCGCGTCGCTGAAGACGATCCGCTCGGACCAGATGATCTTGGTGGGGCCGAAGAACAGCTCGCCCTCCTGCCACTCGCCGTCCAGGAAGACGTCGCCGTCGCCGCGCGCGTTGTCGTCGCCGGACGGGCCGAACGCTTCGCCGAGCACGCCCCCGAGAATCTCGAACAGAGCAGACATGACGATTCCCCCTTCGTTGCCACAGGAACGAGCTGGGCGCCCAGCTGGTTCCCGCGGGATCTCGGAGATCTAGCCGAACGGCTGACCGGCTTCGCGCAGCCAGGCGCGCTCGCGCGAGTGGTCCGGCATGGCGGGCCAGCCGTTGACCTTCGCGATCAGGACCCAGTACCGCTCGGCACGAGGGTCCGCGAAGTCGGAGAGCTCGCGGAGCCGTTCGACGAGGCTCTCGTCGTTCGGCAGGCCCAGCGCCTGCGCCCAGTTGGCGTTCACGCGGTCCACGACCTCGCGCGCCTCGGCGGACCGCGGCGCGATGCCCGCGTCGAGAGCCTCCCGCGCCTGGGCGATCGCGAAGTTGAACGCCGCCATCTGGTCACCCTGGGGCGGGCTCAGGTCGGCGCCTTCGCGACGCTTCTCCTGGTGCTGCTGGGACATGCGCTTGACCGCGGCACGGAAGTCCGGGTCCTGCACGAGCTTCGCGAGCTCGACCCACGCCTCCAGCTGCTCGGTCGACGGGTCGTCCGGCAGCTCGATCCGCACGGATCGCATGTGCTGCTCGAACTGCGGATCCAGCTCGTAGGGCCCGAACACCTCCTCGAAGAAGTCGTCGAGGATCCGCTGGCGCTCCTCGTCCGACATGCGTGCCAACTCGTTCATCAGTTCCATCTCCCCTCCCTTGGCGACGGCACGCAGGACGGCACGGCGCAGCCGCAACGTCTTCATCTGCGCGTCGATCGCGTCTGCGTGTGCACGCGCCACGTCGGTCACCGACACCTCGCGGGCCAGCACGCGGCCGGCTGTCGGCAGGTCGACGCCCAGATCCCTGAGCGTGCGGACGAGTTTCAGCCTCGCCAGCGCCTCGGTGTCGTAGGTGCGGTAGCCGCCGGCGGTTCTGTCCGTGGGCGGGATGAGGCCCGAGTCGGAGTAGAACCTGATGGTGCGGACGGTGAGTCCGGTCATCCTGGCGAGCTCGCCGATCTGGTAGCGCGTCACGGGGACAACTGTGCAGTCTCCAGTTACTGGAGAGTCAAACCGAAAAGCGGGACGATCACGATCGTGTCGACGACCCTGGCGTGGATGGACCGCGTTTTCGCCGCTTACTGGCCGCCCGTGCTCGCGGCGCTGGTGCTGTTCTGGGCGTACAGCGTGATCACGCGCGCGCTGGCCATTTGGGCTGGACACGAAGTCGCGTTCAAAGATCCGAAGCCGGCGCGGACGGCCAAGTCCGGGGCCAGCGGGTCCATGGCTTGGGCGGTCATCAAGTGGCTCGTACTCGCAGTCGTGCTCGCGTGTGCCACCGGCTACGGACTTTTCCTGCTGCTGGGCAGGCCGTCACTCCCGGCCCGGAACGCGTTCACCACCACCGAACTGCTCGATCTGCTGAAAATCGGACTCGCCGTGGTGGGTGGTCTCGGCGCCGTCGTCGCCCTCTCCGTCGCCTACCGGAAGCAGCAGGTTTCGGAAGCCGCGCACGTCATCGCCAACGATCAGGAGCTTCGCGAGCACGACAAGTTCTTCAACGAACGATACGGAAGCGCTGCGGAACAGCTGGGGCACGAGCGCTTCGCCGTGCGGCTGGCCGGCGTCTACGCCATGACCGGGCTCGCCGACGACTGGCCTGCTGGACGACAGATGTGCGTCAACGTGCTGTGCGGCTACCTCCGCACCCCTTACCCGCAGAACGACTCGACCGACCGGGAAGTGCGGCAAGAGATCATCAAGACCCTGCTGGACCACGTCTGGGGTCACAGCCCGCAGGGACGGCCCATCCGGATGGACTTCAGGAAGGTCCAGTTCGAGGACCTCGACCTGTCCCGCCGCAAGTTCAGCGCCGAGATGGACTTCGAGGAGGCCGTCTTTCACGGGAAGCTGACCAACTTCACCGAATGCGACTTCACCGGCGTGGTGAACTTCTACGGTGCGACCTTCGCGTCGGAGGTGACTTCCTTCGCCGGCTCGGACTTCCGCGGCGCCATCGCCAACTTCCAGCGGGCTCAGTTCATCGGGAAAACGGTCGACTTCACCGAGACCAACATCGTGTCGAGTGGTCTCAGCTTCGAGGAAGCGAGGGTCGTGGACGGCGCAACGGTGTCGTTCAGAGGCACCCGAGCACAGGCAACGTCGATCTCCTTCGAGAACGCCGTGATGCGGAAGGCGGAGCTGAACTTCTCCACGGTGCTCTTCATGCCGCCGGACGAGCGCAAGTTCCAGTCGCGGATCAACCTGCGACAGATCGCTGCGGTGGGGACGACCATCACCTTCCAAGACAGCAAGATCAACGACGCCGTCCTGGAGTTCAACCGGGCGGAACTCCGCGACTGCACGATCAACGGCGACCGCCTCGTCCTGAACAACACGGACGTCCTGGTACGGGACGTGCGCCCAGCTGAAGCCGCCGAGGCGTTGCGCGAGCTCAGCAGAATCGTGCGAAAGGCCCCCGCGCCGGAGCACGAGGGCCCTCACCGAGACGAACCTCAGTAGGTCATCGCGATGCCCGGCTCGGCCAGCAGCGCGCCGACGTCGGCCAGGAACTGCGAGCCCTGCTGGCCGTCGACCACGCGGTGGTCGAACGACAGCGCGAGCTGGCAGATCTTGCGGATCTTGATCTCGCCGTCGACCACCCACGGCATGTCGCGGATCGCGCCCAGCGCGAGGATCGCGGACTCACCGGGGTTGAGGATCGGCGTGCCGGTGTCGACGCCGAAGACGCCGACGTTGGTGATCGTGATGGTGCCGTTCATCATGTCGGCCGGCGACGTCTTGCCGTCGCGGGCGACCGTGGCGAGCTCGTCCAGTGCCACCGCGAGTTCCTTGAGCGACATGCGGTCGGCGTCGCGGACCTTCGGCACCACCAGGCCCCGCGGCGTGGCGGCCGCGATGCCCAGGTGGACGTAGTCCTTGTAGACGATCTCGTTCGCGGCCGCGTCCCACGTCGCGTTGACGTCCGGCGTGCGGCGAGCCGCGAGGATGACGGCCTTCGCGCAGAACGCGAGGGGCGTCAGCTTCACGCCGCGGAACTCCGGCGCGTTCTTCAGGCGTGCGCGCAGTTCCATCATCGGCGTCACGTCGACCGTCAGGAACTCGGTGACGTGCGGTGCGGTGAACGCGCTGTCCACCATCGCCTGCGCGGTCGCCTTGCGGACGCCCTTGATGGGCACCCGGCGTTCGCGCGAGCCGTTGTCCACAACGGACTGCACAGGAGCGGCAGCCGGTGCGGAGACAGCGGTTTCGACGTCCTCACGCGTGATCACGCCACCGGGACCGGAGCCCGTGAGCGCGTGCAGGTCGACGCCGAGGTCCTTGGCCAGCTTGCGCACCGGCGGCTTGGCCAGCGGCACGTACCCGCCCGGCGTCTGGACCGGAGCCGCGGCCACGACCGGAGCGGGCGCGGGCGCAGGCGCGGGTGCCGGTGCGGCGACGGGAGCGGGCGGAGCCACGACAGCCGCGGCCGGAGCCGGGGAGTCCTTGCGGGCACGGCGCTTCGCCGTGCCGGACTTCGGGCCGTAGCCGACGAGCGTCGCGATGCGACCGCCCGGCATCTCCTCGCCGATCTTGCCGGACGAGGTGCCGTTCGCCTCCGCCGCGGCGGGAGCGGGGGCAGGGGCGGCCGCGCCACCGGGGTCGGTGTCGATCGTGATGATCGGGACGCCGACCTCGACGGTCTGACCGGGCTCCGCGAGGAGCTCGGTCACGACGCCGGCCCACGGGCACGGCAGCTCGACGGCGGCCTTGGCCGTCTCGATCTCGACGATGATCTGGTTGACCTTGACGGTGTCACCCGGCTTCACGTGCCAGGTGAGGATCTCGGCCTCGGTCAGCCCCTCTGCCGTGTCGGGCAGGGGGAATTGCTTGTACTGCGGCATTTCCGGTTGTCCCCTTACCAGGCGAGAGAGCGGTCGACGGCGTGCAGCACCCGGTCGAGGTCGGGGAGGAACTCCTCCTCGAGCTTCGACGGCGGGTACGGGGTGTCGAAACCGGTCACCCGCAGCACCGGTGCCTGCAGGGAGTAGAAGCACTCCTGCTGGACCTTGGCTGCAATCTCGCTGGCGATGGAGGACTCGGACGGCGCCTCGGACACGACGATCAGGCGGCCGGTGCGGCGCACCGAGTCGTAGACCGGTGCGAGGTCGAGCGGCGACAGCGTGCGCAGGTCGATGACCTCCAGCGACGTGCCGTCCTCAGCGGCCGCGTTCGCGGCGTCGAGAGAGGTGCGGACCATCGGGCCGTACGCCACCAGCGTCGCGTCCGTGCCGGACCGCAGAACGCGCGACTCGAACAGCTTGCCGGGCTGGGTCGTGGTGTCGACCTCGCCCTTCTCGTAGTAACGGCGCTTGGGCTCGAAGAACAGCACCGGGTCGTCGCTGTCGATCGCCTGCTGGATCATCCAGTACGCGTCGGCCGGGTTCGAGCACGAGACGACCTTGAGGCCGGCGGTGTGCGCGAAGTACGACTCCGGGGACTCCGAGTGGTGCTCGACCGCACCGATGCCGCCACCGAACGGCACGCGGATCACGATGGGCAGCTTGATCTTGCCCTGCGTGCGGTAGTGCAGCTTCGCGACCTGCGACACGATCTGGTCGAAGCCCGGGAAGATGAATCCGTCGAACTGGATCTCGCACACCGGGCGGTAGCCGCGGATCGCGAGGCCCACGGCGGTGCCGATGATGCCGGACTCCGCGAGCGGCGTGTCGAGCACGCGCTGCTCACCGAAGTCCTTCTGCAGGCCGTCGGTGATGCGGAAGACGCCACCGAGCTTGCCGATGTCCTCGCCCATCATGATGACCTTGGGGTTGGCCTCCATGGCCGCCCGCAAGCCCATGTTGAGCGCCTTGGAGATCGTGAGCGTCTGCACCGGGGACGCCGGAGCAGCAGCCGAGGAACGGTCCATGGTCGGAGCAGCCATCAGTGCTCACCTCCAGCAAAACCCGAGACGTAGTCGAGGAATTCGTCGCGCTGCGCGTCGAGGACCGGGCTGGCCTCCGCGTACACGTTGCTGAAGATCCGTTCAGCGGGCGGGTCGGGCATGTTCGTGCAGAACTCCCGCAGCTCCTCGCCCAGCTTGTCGGCGTCCGCCTCGACGCTCTCGAAGAACTCGCTGTCGGCCCACTGCTGGCGGACCAGGTAGACCTTCACGCGCTCGATCGGGTCCTTGAGCTTCCACATCTCCAGCTCGTCCGACAGCCGGTAGCGCGTCGGGTCGTCGGAGGTGGTGTGGGCGTCCATCCGGTAGGTGAACGCCTCGATCAGGATCGGGCCGTTGCCGTGGCGGCACTCGTCCAGCGCCCACTTCGTCACGGCGAGCGTCGCGAGGACGTCGTTGCCGTCGACGCGGATGCCGGGGAAGCCGTAGCCGCGGGCGCGCTGGTACAGCGGCAGGCGCGACTGGCGCTCGGTGGGCTCGGAGATGGCCCACTGGTTGTTCTGGCAGAAGAAGACGAGAGGCGCGTCGTAGACCGCGGCCCACACGAAGCCCTCGTGCACGTCACCCTGGCTGGTCGCGCCGTCGCCGAAGAAGCACATGGTGGCTTCTCCCTCGTCGTCGCCGACCTTGCCGTCGAACTTCTGGCCCATCGCGTAGCCGGCCGCGTTGAGGACCTGGTTGCCGATGACGATCGTGTACGGGTGGAAGCGCTTCTCGACCGGGTCCCAGGTGCCCTGGTCGGTGCCGCGGAAGATGCCGAGCAGCTCCGTCGGGTTGATCCCGCGCGTCCACGCGATGCCGTGCTCGCGGTAGCTCGGGAACGCCATGTCCGTCTGGCGCATCGCGCGGCCGGCACCGATCTGCGCGGCCTCCTGACCGAGCAGCGGCACCCAGATGCCGAGCTGGCCCTTGCGCTGCAGGGCGTTCGCCTCGCGGTCGACCCGGCGGATCAGGACCATGTCGCGGTACAGACCGCGCAGCTCCTCCGCCGTGATGTCGATGTCGAAGTCGGGGTGCTGGACCCGCTCACCCTCCGGAGTGAGGAGCTGCACCAGGTCGGCGCCGCCCTCGTCTGTCGCTCGCAAGCCTGCGATCACCTGTTCCGCTGTCGGTTTTGCGGCAGTGGCGGCCGGCGCTGCGTCCGGCTCAGGGTGCGTCCATTGCTCAGGGGACGACATGCGCCTTCTCCTCTGTCTTCTCCGACCGCCTGATCGCTCGTGACGACCTCGTGCGGCGACGTCGGCGGTCGCCGCCAACCCTGTGGGGCCGGAGGCAGCCGTCGACGGTGACGGTGGCTTACGACCACATCCTGACACGGCCTCACCCGAGTTGGTGAGACCCGTCCCACTTCGTAACACACGAGTCAACGTTCTGATCAGCGACAACAGTCGGAGGTTCGACCTTTTGTCCTCCGACTAGGCCGTCCGATTACCGGACGCCGATGTCCCGGTTACCGATCGTTAACTTAGCTGCGGGCCTCGGAGTAGAGGCTACGGACGCGAGCGGAGGCGGAGTCGTGACAGGATCGAGAGGTGGACCGCTCAGTTGTGACCAGCACTGTCAGGGCGCTCTGGGACGACGACATCGTCCCGAGCCTGTCTCAGCTCGTCGCTGTGCCGGCGATCTCGCCCGCGTTCGATCCCGCCTGGGAAGAGCACGGCGAACTGGCCGCCGCGATCGAGCACGTGCGCCTCTGGATCGAGTCACGCGCACTCCCCGGAGCGACGCTGGAAGTCGTCCAACTGGCGGGACGTACGCCGCTCCTGCTGGTCGACGTGCCCTCATCCGGTAACTCGTCCGACGACACGGTGTTGCTCTACGGACACCTCGACAAGCAACCGCCGGTCGGCGGCTGGGGTGAAGGCCTCGGTCCGTGGACCCCGGTTCTGCGTGACGGACGTCTCTACGGCCGCGGCTCGGCCGACGACGGTTACTCCGGATATGCCGCAATCGCCGCTATTGAGGCCGTGCGTGCCGCCGGTGGTTCCCACGCCCGTTGCGTCGTGCTGCTGGAGACCGGCGAGGAGTCGGGTTCGCCCGACCTGCCCGCCTACCTGGAGCACCTGTCCGATCGCCTCGGCCGCGTGTCGCTCGTCGTGTGCCTCGACTCGGGCGGCTCCGACTACGACCGCATGTGGCTGACGACGTCGCTGCGCGGCCTGGTGCAGGTCACGGCCACCGTGCGGGTGCTGGACGGCGGCCTGCACTCCGGCATGGCGTCCGGCATCGTGCCGTCGTCGTTCCGGATCGCGCGGGTGCTGCTCGACCGGCTGGAGAACTCGGAGACCGGCGAGGTCCTCGTGCCGGAGATGCACGTCGAGATCCCGGCCGGCCGGCTGGCCGAGGTCCGCGAGGCCGTCGAGGCCGCGCCGGGCGCCCTGTGGGGTGCGGTGCCGCGCGTCGGTGACCTGCGGCCGATGTCCGACGACGAGGTCGAGCTGGCGCTGAACTCGGGCTGGCGGCCGACCCTGTCCGTGACCGGCGCCGAGGGCCTGCCCCTGCCGGACGACGCGGGCAACGTGCTGCGCCCGTTCACGACGCTCGTGCTGTCGTTCCGCCTGCCGCCGACGGCCGACGCCGCCGCGGCCCTGGAGGCCGTCAAGCAGAAGCTCACCACCGACGTGCCCTACGGCGCGACCGTGGAGCTCACGCGGGTCGAGTTCGCGGACGGCTGGAACGCGCCTGAGCTCGCGCCGTGGCTCTCGCAGGTGCTGGACGACGCCGGCAAGGACGTGTTCGGCGCGCCCTGGCGGACCGTGTCGCTGGGCGGCTCGATCCCGTTCATGGGGCTGCTGCACGAGGCCTACCCGGACGCGCAGTTCGTGGTGACCGGGGCGGTCGGGCCCGACTCCAACTGCCACGTGCCCGACGAGTGGCTGCACCTGGCGCACGCTGCCCGGATCACCGAGGCCGTGGCGCTCGTCCTCGACTCGCACTCGAAGCAGAGCTGACCCCGCTTTTAGTGAGGTAGGACTCAGACCACACCCGGGCCCGACCGGCCGTCCGACCTGGTGTCCCACACTGGGGTGATGGGCGAACATGCGGAACGGGCGCGTCTCGCGGAGTCGGACACACCGACTTCGCCGTGGCGGCTGTGGGGGCCGTACCTGTCGGGTCGCCAGTGGGGCACGGTCCGCGAGGACTACTCGCCCGAGGGTGACGCGTGGGCGTCGTTCCCGTTCGACCACGCCCGCTCGCGCGCCTACCGCTGGGGCGAGGACGGCATCGCCGGCATCTGCGACGTGCACGGGTTCATGAACTTCGCCGTCGCCCTGTGGAACGGCAAGGACCCGATCCTCAAGGAGCGGTACTTCGGCCTCACCAACGACGAGGGCAACCACGGTGAGGACGTCAAGGAGCACTGGTGGGTGACCGACGGGACACCCACCCACTCCTGGATGCAGGTCGTCTACCGGTACCCGCAGCGCGAGTTCCCGTACGACCGGCTGCGCGAGATGGCGCGCCACGCGGGCCGGGAGAACCGCGAGCCCGAGCTGAGCGACACCGGGGTGCTCGACGAGAACCGGTTCTTCGACGTCCAGGTCACCTACGCGAAGGCCGAGACGGACGACATCTGCATCGAGATCAGCGCGACGAACCACGGGCCCGAGGACGCGCCGCTGCACCTCCTGCCGCAGCTGTGGTTCCGCAACACGTGGGCGTGGGGCCGCGACCAACGGCCGTGTCAGCTCGTCGCGAGCACCACGGCCGGACGCAAGGTCACGGCCGACCACGGCAACCTCGGCCGGTACACGCTGCACCTGGACGACTCGCCGTCGATGCTCATGACGGACAACGAGACCAACGAGGTGTCGCTCTTCGGGGCCGAGCGCAACCCGTCGCCGTGGACCAAGGACGGCATCTGCGACTACGTGGTGCGTGGCAGCACGAGCAGCTGTCAGGTCGTGGGGCCGGACGACGCCGGCGTGGCGGGCACCAAGTTCGCGGCCTGGTACTCGTTCGACCCCGTGGAGCCGGGCGAGACCGTGACGATCCGGCTGCGGCTCCTCGGCGGCGACGGGCACCTGGACCCGTTCGGGCCGAGCTTCGAAGAGACGATGCGGCAGCGCCAGGTCGAGGCCGACGAGTTCCACGACGCCATCGCGCCGCAGGTCGGGCCCGAGGAGAAGCACGTGCTGCGGCGCGCGCTGGCGGGTCTCATGTGGACCAAGCAGCACTACCGGTTCCGCACCCGCGACTGGCTCGACGGCGATCCGACGAAGCCCGAAGCGCCCAGCTCAAGACGTACGCCCGAAGCCCGCAACGTGCACTGGCGGCATCTGGACGTCGCCGACGTGATCTCGATGCCGGACGAGTGGGAGTACCCGTGGTTCGCGGCGTGGGACCTCGCGTTCCACACCATCCCGTTCACGCTGGTCGACCCGGCGTTCGCGAAGGAGCAGCTGCTGCTGTTCTGCCGTGAGTGGATGATGCACCCGAACGGCCAGATCCCCGCCTACGAGTGGGAGTTCGGCGACGTCAACCCGCCGGTGCACGCGTGGGCGGCGTTGCAGGTCTACCGCGCGGACGGCAGCAGGGACCGCGGGTTCCTCGCCAAGATCTTCCACAAGCTGCTGCTCAACTTCTCCTGGTGGGTCAACCGCAAGGACGCCGACGGCAGCTACCTGTTCGAGGGCGGGTTCCTCGGCATGGACAACATCGGGCCGGTCAACCGGTCCGAGCCGATGCTGGGCGAGTGGCGGCTGGAGCAGTCCGACGCCACGTCGTGGATGGCCGCGTACAGCCTGCACCTGATGCAGATCGCGCTGGAGCTGGCGCGCGACGACGAGTCCTACGAGGACGTCGCGACGAAGTTCGTCGAGCACTTCCTGTCGATCGCGGAGGCGTTCACGCACTTCGGGTCGCACGGCGGCGGCATCTGGCACGACGAGGACGGCTTCTGCTACGACCGCGTCTCGCGGCGCGGCCCCGGCGGCGGTGTCGAGTCCGAGCCGGTGCGCGTGCGGTCGATGGTCGGCCTGATCCCGCTGCTGGCCGGCGCCGTCCTCGAACCGTGGGTGCTCGAAGAGCTGCAGGGGTTCACGAGCCGGCTGGAGCACCTGCTCAAGCGACGGCCCGAGCTGCGGCAGTTCATCACGTTCCACTACGAGCGCGGCGCGTTCGTGTCGCTGCTCGACGAGCACAAGCTCAAGCGCGTCCTGCACCGGATGCTCGACGAGCAGGAGTTCCTGTCGCCGCACGGCATCCGCAGCCTCTCCGCGGCCCACCGCGAGGGCCTGGAGGTCAAGGTCGCGGGCCAGGACCACCGCATGGGCTACGAGCCGGGCGAGTCGCACACGCCGATGTTCGGCGGCAACTCGAACTGGCGCGGCCCGGTCTGGCTGCCCACCAACGCGCTGCTGGTGGAGGCTCTGCGCACGGTCTGCGCGTTCCACGACGGCATGTTCCAGGTCGAGATGCCGACGCACTCCGGGCGCTGGGTCACCGCGGGTCAGGCTGCCGACGAGCTGAGCGACAGGCTCGTCGGGCTCTTCCTGCCCGACCACGACGGCCGCCGGCCGTCGGACGGCAAGCGGATCGAGGCGTCCGAGTCACCTCTTTGGCGCAGGCACGTCACCTTCAGCGAGTACTTCGACGGGGACACCGGCGAGGGTCTCGGGGCCACCCACCAGACCGGCTGGACCGCTCTGGTGGCGGGTCTGCTGGCCGAAAGAACACGCTGACCAGCGCTGTCGTGATCAAATCCTGATCAAGGACACGCTCACAGATGGTTATCATTCGTGCGCAATACGTGAAGATGTTGTGTGATCTGGGCCAAATCGCGCAAGATTCTGTGCCCCAACGCCCGATTTGACGCAAAATCATTGCAAGGCAGTGGCCTGTAACACCCACGTGCTGTCCACCGCGTCACCCGAGTGGCAGGATCCCGTTCACTCGTCCGCGACAGTTACGAGGAGTGACGCAGTGGCTCGTCGACCCAGGCACGTGCTCGCCCTACTGCCCGCAGCGGCCCTTGCGCTGACCGCGCTCGCCGGATGCGCGACGAGCACCAACAGCGGCGGTGGCACCACCGACGGTGGGATCAAGCTTGTCAAGGAAGGCAAGCTCGTCACCTGCACCCACCTGTCCTACAAGCCGTTCCAGTACACCGACGGCGACAAGACCGTCGGCTTCGACGTCGATCTGGTCGACCTGATCGCCGAGGAGCTGAAGGTCAAGCAGGAGATCTTCGACACCCAGTTCGAGACGATCACGTCCGGCGCGAGCTTCAACGCGAACCAGTGCGACGTGGCCGCCGCGGGTATGACCATCAAGGAGGAGCGGAAGCAGTCGATCGACTTCTCCGACCCCTACTTCGAGGCCACCCAGGCGCTGCTGGTCAAGAAGGACTCGCCGATCAAGTCGCTGGCGGACCTCAAGGGCAAGAAGATCGGTGTCCAGCAGGACACCACCGGTGAGATCTACGCCAACGACAACAAGGCCGCCAACGGCTACGAGGTCATCCAGTTCGAGGACCTCCCGCTGATGGAGACGGCCGTGCGCACCGGTGCCGTCGACGCCGCGATCAACGACAACGGCGTGCTCTTCGACTACGTCAAGGAGTTCCCGGACACCGCGGTCTCCGCCGAGTTCCAGACGAACGAGCAGTACGGCATCGGCGTGAAGAAGGGCAACACCGCGCTGCTGGCCAAGGTCAACGAGGTCCTGAAGAAGGCCAAGGAGAGCGGCAAGTACGACGAGATCTACGAGAAGTGGTTCGGCAAGAAGCCGGCGAAGAAGTAGCGATCTCGAGCTGACGGGGCGGCGGATCACGCCGCCCCGTTCGCGTCCGAACCACATCCGCTAGGAGTCGTACCATGGCGCTGTCCAAGCGCAAGCGGGCCGAATACTTCCGTTACTCGCAATACACGCTGCTCGTCGTCATCGCCCTGGTGATCGCGTTCCTCGCCGACTGGGAGCAGATCCGCACGGCGTTCTTCAACTTCAAGACGATGGGGGAGATGTTCCCCAACGTCATCACCATCGCGTTGAAGAACACGCTCATCTACACCGCACTCGGCTTCGCCTTCGGCCTCGCGCTCGGCCTCGTCCTCGCGTTGATGAAGCTCTCGTCGATCGCGCCGTACCGGTGGATCGCGACGATCTACATCGAGTTCTTCCGCGGCATCCCGGCGCTGCTGGTGTTCATCGGCCTGGCGTTCGGCGTGCCGCTGGCGTTCCAGATCCAGTTCGACATCTACTCCACGGTCATGCTGGCGCTCGGCATCGTCGGCGCCGCCTACATGGCCGAGACCATCCGCGCCGGCATCCAGGCCGTGCCGAAGGGGCAGGTCGAGGCCGCGCGTTCGCTGGGCATGTCCCAGGGCCGGGCGATGATCACCATCGTGATCCCGCAGGCCTTCCGGATCATCCTGCCGCCGCTGACCAACGAGCTGATCCTGCTGACCAAGGACTCCTCGCTGATCTACATCATCGGCCTGGCCCGCGACCAGTACGAGCTGACGAAGTTCGGGCGGGAGACGCTGAGCCGCAGCCCGTCGCTCACCCCGATCCTCGTCGTCGGTCTGTGCTACCTGATCATCACGTTGCCTCTCGGGTACCTGTCCAGGTACCTGGAGCGCCGCTCCGGCGGGAAGAAGGTGTCCGTCCTGTGAGCGAGATTTCCGTTGAGATCACCGGGCTGAAGAAGTCGTTCGGCTCGTTGGACGTCCTCAAGGGCATCGACGTCACCGTCAACCGCGGTGACGTGGTCTGCATCATCGGCCCGTCCGGTTCCGGCAAGTCGACGCTGCTGCGCTGCGTGAACCTGCTCGAAGAGCCGAACGACGGCAAGATCGTCGTCAACGGTGTCGAGCTGACCGACCACGACGTCGACATCGACCGGGCGCGCACGAAGATCGGCATGGTCTTCCAGTCGTTCAACCTGTTCTCGCACCTGAACGTCCTGGCCAACCTCACCGTCGCGCAGCGCAAGGTGCTCAAGCGCGGCGAGAAGGAGGCGCAGGAGATCGCCCTGCGCAACCTCGACCGGGTCGGCCTGAAGGAGAAGGCCAACTCGATGCCCGCGCAGCTCTCCGGCGGCCAGCAGCAGCGCGTGGCGATCGCCCGCGCGCTGTCGATGGACCCCGACGTGATGCTGTTCGACGAGCCCACCTCGGCGCTCGACCCCGAGCTCGTCGGTGACGTGCTGGGCGTGATGCGCCAGCTCGCCGACGAGGGCATGACGATGCTGGTCGTGACGCACGAGATGCAGTTCGCCCGCGAGGTCGCCGACAAGGTGATCTTCATGGACGGCGGCTACATCGTCGAGGAGGGCCCGGCGGCCGAGGTGATCGGCAACCCGCAGGAGCCGCGCACCCAGGAGTTCCTGGCGCGCGTGCTCGACCCGACGCACCACGGCCCGAGCGACCCGGCCTAGCTGCGTGGCGAGGGGGAAGGTCGCCGCAGCGGACGTGCTGCGGGGACTGTTGGGGGAGAACGACGGTTCGGGTGGTGGCGGGTGGAGGTTGCCTCGGCGCAAGCCGAGCACCCCACCCGTCATCCGCGTGGTGGACCGGGTGGTCACCGACGTGCTCGACCTGCGCGCGGTCGAGGTGCCGTACGTGCTGGAGTTCGAGCGCTGCCAGTTCGAGGCGGCGCCGGACCTGCGGCAGGCGAACCTGGCGGGCATCTCGTTCACCGACTGCGACCTGCCCGGTCTCGAAGCGCGCAACCTGAGCAGCAGCAACGACGTGTCGCTGCTCGACTGCCGCGTCTCGGGCCTGACCGATCTCACCGACGCCGAGATCGCGGGCTCGGTCCTGTTGCGGGACACCAGGTTCAGCGTGCCGGACGGGCTGTGCGTGCACGGTGACCGGCTGACGGTCGCGGGCGCGCTGCTCGGGTTCGGCATCGTCACCGAGGGCGAGGTGCGGCTCGCGGGAGCGCGCATCGGCGGCAACGTCAACCTCGGCAGCGCGGTGCTGGAGAACGCCGACGGCTTCACGTTGAACGGCAACGGCATGCAGGTCGGCGGCAACTTCCTGGGCGCGTTCACCTCGCACGGCGTGGTGTTCCTGGCCAACGCGCGGATCAGCTCGACGCTGTCGCTGAGCGGTGCGACGCTCTCACGCGGGTCGGACTTCACGGCCTCCAGCGACCCGCACGCCGACCCGTCCGCGACGCTCTTCCTCGACCGCGTGGACGTCTCCGGCGACCTGGCGCTCGACCGCGGCTTCACCAGCATGGGCACGGTTCGCGCCGTGAACGCGAAGATCGGCGGCACGTTCTCGCTGGCGGAAGCGGTGCTGGACGCCGTCTCACCACCGTCGGTCGGCACCGACCCCACGGGCTCGGGCCGCGCATTGCACGTCGACGGCGCGGAGATCGGCGGTGACGTCGTCGGCCGCGGCGTGCGGATCAAGGGCCAGCTGCGCATGGTCGACACCCACGTGCGCGGCAGCATCACCATCGAACGGGCCACTGTGGACAATCCGGCCGCGGACGCCGTGCTGGCCAACCGTTCCCAGATCGGCAGCAACTTCGTGGTGCGCGAGTCGGACGTCGCCGGCGGGCTGGAGCTGCGCGGGATCACCGTCGGCGCGAACCTCGACCTGCGCGGCAGCCGGTTGATCAAGCCGGGCACGTACCGGCACCAGCCACGTGAGAAGCCGTCGCTCGACATCGGCGGCGCCACGATCGGCCGCGACCTCATCTGTGCGCGCGGCGACAAGGAGTTCGTCGCGCACGGCGGCGTGCGGTGCCGCCGCGCGATGATCGGCCGGATGGCGAACTTCAACGGCGCGGTGCTCGGCTACAAGCTCGACAGCCACGCGTTGAACGCCATGGGCATGCAGGTGCAGGAGCTGATGCTCAACGTCGTGTCACCGCCCAAGGGCCTCGTGACGCTGAGGCAGGCGCGCTGCACGTCGTTGGACGACAACGAGAACTTCTGGAACACCACGGGTTTCATCGATCTCGACGACTTCCGCTACGACTCGCTCGCCTACCCGATCGACCTGCGCGACGACGAGCAGGTGCAGCAGCGGCTGCGGTGGTTGCGGCAGGCGATGCGGCGCAGCTACCGCCCGCGCCCGTACGACCAGTTCGCCGAGATGCTGACCGCGGCCGGCAACGAGGAGCACGCCTCGACCGTGCTGATCGAGAAGCAACGCCTGCGGTACCGCGCGGTCGCCGAGGGCATGCGGTTCTTCGGCCCGCTGGTGCTGGTGTGGAGCTTCCTGCAGCGGTCGATGGTCGGCTACGGCTACCGGCCGGCGCGTGCGCTGGGGTGGCTGATCGCGGCGTGGGTCGTCGGCAGCATCTGGTTCCAGGTCAAGGGACCGCTGGTCGAGATCAACGACGACGACCACCTGCCGTGGAACGCCTGGCTCTACACGATCGACCTGGTGGTGCCGATCGTCGACTTCGGCAACAAGAACCGCTGGCAGACGCCCGGAGCGTCGCAGTGGATCGCGTCCGGGCTGATCGTGACGGGCTGGCTCCTCGCCACCACCGTGGCCGCCGGTCTGACCCGGATGCTGAAGAGGTAGAACGCCACCATCGGGGTATTTCGCCGCCTGGTGAACAGTGGTGCGATCGTCCGGTGATCGCCGCCGAGTCCACCGAGCTGTTCGTCGGACCTCGGACCGCACTGCTGCAGGTGGTGCGACTGACCTCGCCCACACTGGCAGGACAGGTGCACGCGCACGTGTCCGGCCCTGGCCTGCACTCGCCGCGGCACGGTGGCGCGCTGGCGCTGGGGCCGTTCGGCTACGAGCTCGCTGTCGACGTGTCCGAGCACCCGCCCGGCGCGGTGGTGCCCGCCCAGGCCGTCGTGCGGTCGGCCGCCGGCGAGGAGTCGTGCACGTTCTCGCTGGTCGTGGGCTCGCCGGGATGGACTGTGCACCTCGTCGGGCACGTCGCGGGCGACGCGCCGTTCACCGCTGTGCGCGCCCACCTGGACCTGGCGCTGACCGATCCCGCCTACCGGTTCGCGGTGACGTCGGTCGAGTTGCTGCAGCCGTACTGGGACACGTTCCCGCAGCACCGCTCTCTGCTGCTGCGGCTGATCTCCGAGGGCCGGGTCGAGGTCGTCGGGTCCGAGTCCGGTGTGGTGGGTGTGCCGCCGCTGTTGTCCTCGCTGCCGCCGGGTCCGTCGCTGGTGGCCTCGTCGCTGGAGGAGGCCGAGCGGTCGGTCTACTCCTCGTTCCTGGAGTCGCGGGCCGGAGCCGCCGCGCCGCACGTGATGCTGCCCGTCGGTTCCGATCGGGAGGCTCCGAACCCGTGGGTGACGGCGATCCACCACGACTGGAGCGCGCGCTACACGTGGCCGCGGATCATCTGCTCGTTGCCGCGCGACTACTACGTGCGCGGCTCTGTGTCCGTGCCTCCTGCACCTGTGGACGACTCGCCTGCCGCCGTGTTCGCTTCGCACGCGGCTCGGCTGACCGGAGCCACGTATCCCGCCGCCGCTCTTTCACGCGCCGCGCTGGCGCATCCGCGTGAGGCCTTCGACCTGCAGTCCGACGTCATCTCGCGATCGCTCGCGGCCTTGACGTCCACTGTGGACTCTTCGGTGGTCGTGTGGAACCCGTTGTCCTCGGCGTGCACCGACATCGTGTCCGTGCACTTGCCGTTCGAGCGCAACGTGCACGTGGAGTTCGACGGCGTTGTGCTGCCGACGTTGGTGGACGGCGTGACAGTGACGTTCCTGGCGCGTGACGTGCCCGCACGCGGATGGCGCACCTACTCGTTGGTCGAGGACGACGTCGATCACGGCTGGCAGCGCGGCTTCGGCACCGAGATCGCGTCCACTCACCACGTCCTGTCGTACGACCCGATCGCGTCGCTTGTCGCCGTCGACGGTCCTGCTCTGGAACCGCCTCGGCTGGTCGGGCCGGTGAGCGTGTGGCACAGCGAGGTCGGCGAGAGGATGGTCGGCTCGACGACCTTCACGTTGTGGAACGAAGTCGGGCACCTGGGGCCTTCTTCTTTGTTCGCCGTGCTCGGGAGCCGCAGCCCGTCTAGTGGCACCTTGCCGTCCGTACCGCCGCGGCTGGCGTTGGCCGGGCCGCCGCTGGGGCCCGTCTCCCCCGCCGTGACCCCGGTGTTCGCGCGCTACTGGCTGCACGAGCCCGCGCCGCTGGGCGGCCTGGCCGCGAACGTGCACCTGGAGGTGCTCGGCCCGACCCGGTTGCGCGTGGTGGCCGTGTCGGACGGACCGGATTTCTCCGGCGTCGTCCGGCTCTCGCTGCCCGACGGCTGGTCGGCGTCGTGGGACTCGCTGCCGGTGTCGCTGCCGGCGGGCGGCCACGTGTCGGCCGAGGTGCGCCTGGTGCCGCCGCGCACCCCCGGTTGCCACCCGGTGCGCGCCACGCTGGAGGGACTGCCCTTCGAGGTGTACGACGTCGTGCTGCTGACCGTGCCCGAGTGGGACGGCGAGGAGCCCGTCGAAGTGCTGTGGGTGGCGTCGTCGCCGGACGTGGTGTCGGTCAGACCGGGCGAATCGGCGCCGGTGCGGATCGTGCTCGCCTCCGGCGCACACGGTGACCTGCCGGTTCAGGCCCGGCTGCTGTCGCCGCGCTCCTCGTGGGAGTTCGTCGGGCCGTTCTGCGTGGGCGGCTTGTTGCCGGGACAGGGCCGGCTGCCCCTCGACTTCACGCTCGCAGCGCCCGCATGGGCCACGCCGGGCTCGTGGCCGGCCGTCGTGCGCGTGGCCGCGGGCGACCTGGTCCGCACCACTGCGCCCATCCGCCTCGAAGTGGCTGGTTAAGCTGCGTCACCGTGACTGATCTGGTGCTGGCACTGGACTTCGGCGGCACCAAGATCGCCGCCGCCCTGGTGGACCCCTTCGGCTCGGTGGTGCGCTCCTCGCGCGTGCCGACGCCGTCCGAAAACCCCTGGGACGCAGTGGTCTCGGTGATCTCCGAGGTCGTCCAGGACGCGGCCGTCGCGGGCGTGGGCATCGGTTCGGCGGGCCCGGTGGACACCACCGCCGGCACCGTCTCGCCGATCAACGTGCCGTCGTGGCAGGAGTTCCCGCTGCGGTCGTCGGTGGCGGCGCTGTTCCCCGGCGTCCCGGTGGAACTCGCGGGCGACGGCGTGTGCATGGCGCTGGGCGAACACTGGCGAGGCGCCGGCCAGGGCAGCACGTTCATGATCGGCCTCGTCGTGTCGACAGGCGTGGGCGGCGGCCTGGTGCTGGACGGACGGCCGTTCGGCGGCCGCACCGGCAACGCGGGCCACATCGGCCACATCGTCGTGGAACCCGACGGCGAACCCTGCACGTGCGGCGGCCGCGGGTGCGTGGAGACCGTCGCCGGAGGCCCGCGCATGGTGGCGTGGGCGCGCCGCCGCGGCTGGCAGGCACCGGACCACGCCGACGCCGCCCTGCTGGCCGCCGCCGCGCTGTCCGGCGAGGAGATCCCGCTGGAGGCGTTCGACCGCGCAGGCCAGGCCGTCGGGATGGCGATCGCCGGGGCCGCCGCGGTGTGCGACCTGGAGCTCGCCGTCATCGGGGGCGGGGTGGCGCAGGCCGGGGAGCTGCTGTTCGAGCCGGTGCGGCGGACGTTGAAGACGCACACCGGGCTGTCCTACCTGGCCGGACTGGAGGTGCGGCCTGCCGAGCTGGGTGGGGAGGCCGGGCTGGTGGGGGCGGCTGCGCTGGTCCGCCAGTCCGTGTGAACGGCGAGGTGGCGCTGGTAGGGCGGCGTGGGTGAGCTGACGGACACGCTGGCAGGCGGGCTGGGCAAGGCGGGCTGGGCAAGGCGGGCTGGGCAAGTCGGGCTGGGCAAGTCGGGCTGACGGGGGCACCCGGACTGGCGGGCCGGGCGAGTAGAGCAGGCGGGTAGCGGGCCGGGTTGGCGAACTGGGTTGGCGCTGCAGAGCTGACGCGGGGATGGAGCAAGCCGAGCCACCAGCAGACGGGCCGGACAGGCAGAGCCGGCAAGAGGCAGAGCTGTCAGGCGGACTGGCGCTGGCAGTGCTGGGGCAGGGGCAGAGCAGGTGGCTGGCCGAGTTGCCCAGGAGGCAGGCGGCCAGACTGGCGGGCTGGGTTGGCGCGGCAGAGCCGACGCGGGAGTAGAACAGACCGCCACGCCGGACCGTCAGCTGACGAGACGCAGAGCTGTCAGGCGGACTAGCGCGGGCAGGGCTGGCGCGGCGGCAGCGCTGGCCGGCGAACTGGCGCGAGTGGGCCAGGCCGAGCTGCCCAGCACGCGGGCCAGACAGGCACAGCTGGCACGTGAGCAGGGCAGGCGGTCAGGCCTCACTGCGCAGTTGGCGGAGCGAGGCGGAGACCAGGGTCCGGCGGCAAAGCCGGACTGGGCGGCGGGAGGGAACCTCGTCGCGCTGATGAACTTGATGGGCTGAGAGCCGGGCCCGCTGCCCGGTGTGGTCGTGCTCGTGTGCCGGATGCGTCGGCCGGGGCGTCGCGGGCTTCAGACCGCTTGGCGGGTGTGCCTTAGTGGTGACTCGACCCTGGCCACCGCTACCCCCGCCGCCTCCAGGGCCGAGCGGACCGCTCGGGCGATCTCCACCGCGCCCGGGGTGTCGCCGTGCACGCAGATGGAGTCGGCCTGGATTCGCACCGGGCGGCCCGAGACGCTGCGGATCCAGCCCTCGGTCGCCAGTTGTACGCAGCGGGCCGCTATCTCGGCCGGGTCGCGCAGCACTGCTCCCGGTTCTCCTCGGGGGACCAGGGTTCCGGACTGGGTGTACGCGCGGTCTGCGAAGGCCTCGTGCCACACGCGCAGGCCCGCTACCGAGGCTCGCTTCAGCCAGACTGCGCCGGGTGGGCCGAGCACGGCCAAGGTCGGGTCGAAGAGGCGGACTGCGTCCACCACGGCGTCTGCCTGTGCTTCGTGTCTGACCAGGGTGTTGTAGAGGGCTCCGTGTGGCTTCACGTACGAGATGCGGGTGCCGGCGGCGCGGGCGAACGCGGACAAGGCTCCTAGCTGGGCCAGGACCTCGTTGGTGAGCGTGTCCGGGGCTACGTCGATGAACCTGCGGCCGAAGCCCGCCAGGTCCCGGTAGCCGACGTGGGCGCCTACCGCCGTTCCCGCGGCTGCGGCGAGGGCGCAGGTTTCGCGCATGGTGTCAGCGTCGCCCGCGTGGTAGCCGCAGGCGACGTTCGCGCTGGTCACGACGGCCAGCAGGGCCTTGTCGTCGCCCAGGGTCCAGTGGCCGAAGCCCTCACCCAGGTCCGCGTTCAGGTCCATGGCCGTCCTCCCATGCGCGCGCTTGTTCGGTGGATTGTTGGATTGTTGAACGATTCTACGATAGTGCAATAGAACGATCCTGCAAATAGACTGCCGAGGTGACCGAGACGTGGGTGTCGACGCTGGCCCAGAACAAGGCTGATCTGGAGCGCGCGAGCACCGCGCAGAAGGTCGCCGACATGCTGCGCGAGCGCGTCCTCCTCGGTGAGCTGGAGCCGGGGCTGCGCCTGAGCGAAGAAGCGATCGGCGGGGCGCTCGGCGTCAGCCGCAACACGCTCAGGGAAGCGTTCCGGCTGCTCACGCGCGACCGGATCCTGGTGCACGAGCACAGCCGCGGCGTCTTCGTCCGCCGCCCGACCGCTGACGACGTGCGCGACCTCTACGCCGCGCGCCGCGTGATCGAGTGCGGCGCGCTGAGGCTCTGGAACGCCGTGGGCGACGCGCAGCGGGAGGCGGTGCGGGCGCCGGTCCGCCAGGCCGTGGCACGGGCCGAGAAGAACGACTTCAGCAAGACCGGCAGCGCGAACATCCAGTTCCACCGCGGCATCGTCGGCCTCGCGGGCAGTGCTCGCCTGAGCGACGAGTCCGACCGGCTCCTCGCCGAGCTCATGCTCGCCTTCCGCGTCGCGCACGAGGTCGAGGCCTTCCACCAGACCTACCTGCCGTGGAACCGCAAGATCGTGGAACTGTTGAACGACGGAACGGTCGAACAGGCGGTCCAGCAGCTCGACGAGTACTTCGACGCGGCCGAACAGGACCTCGCCAGCCGCCTGCTGGCGGATTAGTCCAAAGAGAACGTTAAGTCGAAGGCAACGATTCCGATCACGAGGCTGACGGCTCGGTTCATCAGGCCTAACATCCGCGCAACACCGCGTACACGGAGGGGCCACCATGCCGTCGGATCACAAGACCGGCTTGCGCTGGAGCAACTGGAACCTGCTGCTGATACTGCCGCTGCTCATGCTCGTCACGCCGTGGTTCAACCAGGACGAGCCCAGGGTCTTCGGGCTGCCGTTCTTCTACTGGTACCAGTTCCTGTTCGTCCCGCTCGGCGTCCTGTGCGTCGGGCTCGTCTACGTCAAGACCAAGGACGAGCCCGTGGTCACCGGCAAGCCCGACAAGCTCGGCGTTGACGACCTGGACGAGGGAGCGAACTGATGCAGTGGACCGAGCTGATCGTCTTCAGCGCTCTCTTCCTGCTCGTCACCGTGATGGGGTTCCTGGCTGCGCGGTGGCAGAAGGGCGACACCCTCGAACACCTCGACGAGTGGGGTCTCGGCGGCCGCAAGTTCGGCAGCTGGATCACGTGGTTCCTGGTCGGTGGTGACCTCTACACCGCGTACACCTTCGTCGCGGTGCCGGCGCTGATGTTCGGCGCGGGCGCGACCGGCTTCTTCGCGCTGCCGTACACGGTGATCCTCTACCCGCTCGTCTTCCTGCCGCTGGTGCGGATGTGGTCGGTGAGCCGCGTGCACGGGTACGTCACGCCCGCCGACTTCGTGAAGGGCCGCTACGGCTCGCACTGGCTGGCGCTGATCATCGCCATCACGGGCATCTTCGCGACCATGCCGTACATCGCGCTGCAGCTCGTCGGCCTCGAAGCCGTGCTGCGCAGCATGGGCCTCAACGGCAGCGGCATCCTCGGCCACCTGCCACTGTTCATCGCGTTCGTGATCCTGGCGCTCTACACCTACCAGTCGGGACTGCGGGCGCCCGCACTGATCGCGTTCGTCAAGGACATCCTGATCTACGTGGTCATCCTGGTCGCGATCATCTACCTGCCGGCCAAGTTCGGCGGCTGGGGCGAGATCTTCAACGACGCGGACGCGAAGTTCAAGGCCACGCCCGCGCCTGGTGACGGCATCCTGCTCAACGCGAACAACCAGCTGCAGTACGCCACGCTGGCACTGGGCAGCGCGCTCGCGCTGTTCCTCTACCCGCACTCGCTGACCGGCATCCTCGCGAGCCGCGGCCGCAACGTGATCAAGCGGAACATGGTCGCGCTGCCCGCCTACTCGCTGCTGCTGGGTCTGCTGGCGCTGCTGGGCTTCGTCGCGATCAGCGCCGGTACCAAGCCGATCGTCAACCAGGCGACCGGCCGTCCCGACACCAACACGATCGTGCCTGAGCTCTTCGGCGCGAACTTCCCGTCGTGGTTCGCGGGCATCGCGTTCGCGGCCATCGGCATCGGCGCGCTCGTTCCCGCGGCGATCATGTCGATCGCGGCGGCGAACCTGTGGACGCGCAACATCTACAAGGAGTACCTGAAGAAGAACGCGTCTCCCGCAGAGGAGGCGAAGCAGGCCAAGCTCGCCTCGCTGGTGGTGAAGTTCGGCGCGGTCGCGTTCATCGTGTTCATCGACCCGCAGTTCTCCATCGACCTGCAGCTGATCGGTGGCGTGATCATCCTCCAGACGCTGCCTGCGGTCGCGATCGCGCTCTACACCCGCTGGTTCCACCTGTACGGCCTGGTCGCGGGCTGGGTCGGCGGCATGGCATACGGCATGTACCTGCTGTACCTGATCCCGAGCGCGGACGGGTCGCGCAAGCACTTCGGTGGCTCGGCGCTGGCACTCGAGAAGCTGTCGCTCTTCGGCTGGCACCCGTTCGACGGCTCCAAGGTGCAGATCTACGTCGGCATCGTCGCGCTGACGGTGAACCTGCTGGTCGCTGTGATCGTCACGTTGATCGCCAAGAAGGCCAAGGCGTTCAACGGCACGGACCAGACCGATCCGTCCGACTACCACGTCGACGAGGACAGCCCGAGGGTCAAGCCCGTGGCTGCCCACTGAGACGCAGTCGTCGACACTATGGGCCACCCGTCGGTTACGACGGGTGGCCCTTTGCGTTGAGGATCGAGTACGTGAAAACCATCGCCGGACTGGTCGGACTGACCGCGATCGCCCTCACCCTGAGTCCCGCCGTCGCCCACGCGCAGGACGCGGACTGCTACGACACCACCGCCCCGCTCACCGTCGAGGAACAGCGCCTCGACGACATACTCGTGCCCGGCGGCCCCGCCGTCGGCCCTTCGCTGGTGAAGCTGGCCGGATTCGACGGCCGCGTCACGGACTTCACCACCAAGCTGTGCCGCCAGATCGTGCCGAAGCAGGCACAGCAGTTCGTGGAACGCGAAGGCAACGCGCTGTGGAAGGCCGCCGTCGCCCGCGCGCAAAGCACAACACCCGTGACACACGACGCCTACGACGACCGCCCGCTCTACTGGGCCCGGTTGCAGCTCAGTTCCGCGCTGCGCCAGTGGAAGCCGAAGTTCGCCATGCCGCCCAACGAGCGCGCGAAGCTCATCCAGCGGTTCGACTGGGCCTCACGCGGTCTGAGCGACTCGGCGTTCCCCAGCCGGCCCGGCGTGCGCAAGATCGCCGTCACCGGCTTCGACCCGTTCCAGCTCACCGGCGTGAACGTGCGGCGCGCCAACCCGGCCGGCGCGGCGGCGTTGCAGCTCGACGGCAGGGAGATCTCGACGCCGAACGGCAAGGTCGTCCTGCAGGCGGCGGTGCTCCCGGTGCTGTGGGGCGGTTTCGACGAGGGGATCGTCGAGCAGTTCTACGGTTCGGCGTTGCGGCAGAAGCCGGACGCGTTCGTGACGATCAGCCAGGGCAGGCCCGGCCGGTTCGACGTCGAACGGTGGGCGGCGCGCTGGCGCGGCGGGTTCGCGGACAACAACAACGTCGGTTCGTTCGGCAGCGTCCCGAACGCCGCGGGCTGGCCGCAGCCCGCGGACGAGTTCATCGAGACGAGCCTGCCGCACCAGAAGATGATCGACGCGGGCACCGGTCCGTTCACGGTGAACTACAACCTGAGCTTCTGCGAGTGGGTCGTCGTCGGCTCCCAGCAGTCGTGCCGCACGGACAACCCCACTCCCGGCCGGGTCGCGGCGTCCGGTGGCGGCGGTGACTACCTCTCGAACGAGAGCATGTACCGGGCGAACCGGCTGCGAATCGGTTACGGCGCAACGAGCGTCCTCGGTGGACATCTGCACACGCCGGTGCTCGGGCAGCCGGTCGACCCGGCCGCGCTGACCGATCCGGCCTTCGAAAAGCAGCGTCGGGACATCGCCGATCAGGTGAAGGCCCTAGTCTCTGTGGTGTGACTCGTGTGCGGCTGGCGGTGGCAATTGTCCTGAGCACGCTGACCCTGTCCGCGTGCGCGATCCAGGTGGGAGGGCAGGCGGTCCCCGGACCCCTGCCTTCGACGGCCTCCGCCTCCGCACCGGCGCTGCCCAAGGCAGGGCAGTGCATGAACGCCTACGAGCTGAAGGTGCTGCAGTGCACCGAATCGCACGAGGCCGAGGTCATGAGCGTCGGTGAGCTCACCGGCCTGCCGGCGACCTACCCGGACACGCAGGCACTGCGCAAGGCGGCGCTCCCGCCGTGCCGCCAGACGCTCACCGAGTACCTGGGCGGCAGCGACGCGGACTCGACGCGCCTGCGGGTCTGGGCGTTCTGGCCGAACGAGCAGGGCTGGAAGGACGGTCAGCGCTGGCGGCTGTGCACCGTCGTGGAGATCAGCCCGGACGAGAAGCCGCTGGCGCGCAAGGGTTCCGTGAAGGACGTGCTGAAGAGCAACGGCTTCGGCACCTTCCAGACCTGCACCCAGGGTTCGCCGTCGAAGGACCAGGAGGTCAAGGTCGTCGCCTGCAACACCGCGCACATGGCCGAGGCAGTGCCCGCCGGTGTCGTGTCGCTCGGCAAGTCGACCGACCCCGCTCCGTCCAAGGAGCAGATGAACTCGATCGCGAACGAGAAGTGCACCAAGGCCGTGCACGACTACCTGGGTTCGACCAAGCGCTCGGACGTGTTCCCCGCGTGGCGGAACCCCGGCTCCCAGGCCTGGTCAGAGGGTTGGACGAACGCCGTCTGCTACGCGGAGGCCACCAAGACCTTCAACGGCACCCTCCTCGGCATCCGCGACAACCCGCTCCCGAACTGATCCGGCGATCACGACCATCAGCACGGCGGCCAGGGACAGCACCAGCATCGCGATTCCTGCGATCCCCACGGCACACCTCCCTCTCCGCCTCAGTGACGATCTTTGTGATCGCCATCACGTACCTAAGACGTTCCCGGAAGGGGCCGGGTTCATTCCTGGAGCAAGACCATTCCTGCAAGCCCGTGGAGAAGTCCCCAGGCTGTCCACAGTTGTCCACAACATGTGCACAAAGCCGTCCACACCTGTGGACAACTTCGTCTCTTGTGGACGATGAGCTGCGGCGATTCAGAGAAAATTGCTGCACAGGACCACGCCGGCGACCACGCCGAGGGCTAAACCGAGGCCGAACACGAGCACGTAACGCCACCGGGACGGGCGAACGGGCGGGGCGGTCGGTACCGGGTAGTAGCGCACGATGCCCGTGGACGGCCCGACCTCCACATCGCGCTTCGAACCGTCGAAGTTCAGCCCGCCGAGGAAGTCGTCCTGCGTCACACCACCAGTAGTACCCCAAAGAGAAGCCCCAGCGGTCGCCGTTGACCGCTGGGGCTTCGAAACACCTCGGGCCTGCTAGCCCAGGCGCTGCTTCAGGTTCGCCAGCTCGTCGCGGAGCGTGGTCGGGACCTTCTCGCCGATCTTCGCGAACCACTCCTCGACCAGCGGGATCTCGGCACGCCACTCGTCCGCGTCGAACTCCAGCGCGGCCTCGATGTCCTCACGCGACGCGTCCAGGCCCTCGAGGTCGAGGTCGTCGGCGGTCGGCACGTAGCCGATCGGCGTCTCCTGCGCGGCGGCCTTGCCCTCGATGCGCTCGATGGCCCACTTCAGCACGCGCGAGTTCTCGCCGAACCCGGGCCACAGGAAGCGCTTGTCCTCGCCCCGGCGGAACCAGTTGACGTAGAAGATCTTCGGCAGCTTGTCGGCGTCGGCGCGCTTGCCGAGGTCGACCCAGTGCTGGAAGTAGTCGCCCGCGTTGTAGCCGATGAACGGCAGCATCGCCATCGGGTCGCGGCGCACGACGCCGGTCTTGCCGACCGCGGCGGCCGTGGTCTCGGACGAGAGCGTGGCGCCCATGTAGGTGCCGTGCTGCCAGTCGCGCGACTCGGTGACCAGCGGGATCGTCGTGGCGCGACGGCCGCCGAAGAAGATCGCCGAGATCGGGACGCCGTTCGGGTCCTCCCACTCCGGCGCCTTGATGTCGCACTGCTCGATCGGCGTGCAGTAGCGCGAGTTCGGGTGCGACGACAGCTCTTCGCTGTCGGGCGTCCAGTCCTGGTGCTTCCACGAGGTGAGGTGGGCCGGGGGCTCGCCCATGCCCTCCCACCAGATGTCGCCGTCGTCGGTCAGCGCGACGTTCGTGAACAGCGAGTTGCCCTTGGCGATGGTGCGCATCGCGTTCGGGTTGGTGTGGTAGTCGGTGCCGGGCGCGACGCCGAAGAAGCCGTTCTCCGGGTTCACCGCGTACAGGCGGCCGTCCTTGCCGAAGCGCATCCAGGCGATGTCGTCGCCGAGCGTCTCGACCTTCCAGCCGGGGATGGTCGGCTCCAGCATGGCGAGGTTCGTCTTGCCGCAGGCCGACGGGAACGCGGCGGCGATGTAGTACGCCTTGTTCTCCGGCGAGGTCAGCTTGAGGATCAGCATGTGCTCGGCGAGCCAGCCCTCGTCGCGCGCCATGGCCGAGGCGATGCGCAGCGAGTAGCACTTCTTGCCGAGCAGGGCGTTGCCGCCGTAGCCGGAGCCGAAGCTCCAGATCTCGCGGGTCTCCGGGAAGTGCGAGATGTACTTCGTGTCGTTGCACGGCCACTGCACGTCTTCCTGGCCGGGCTCCAGCGGAGCGCCGAGGGAGTGCAGCGCGGGGACGAACGGAGCGTCCTCACCGAACAGCGCGAGGGCCTTGCTGCCCATGCGGGTCATGATGTGCATGGAGACGACGACGTACTCCGAGTCGGTGATCTCGACACCGAGCATCGGCTTCTCCGCGTCCAGCGGGCCCATGCAGAACGGGATGACGTACATCGTGCGGCCACGCATGCAGCCCCGGTAGAGCTCGGTCATGATGGCCTTCATCTCTGAAGGGTCCATCCAGTTGTTCGTCGGGCCCGAGTCCTCCTCGCGCACGGAGCAGATGTAGGTCCGCTCTTCGACGCGCGCGACGTCGGTCGGGTCCGAGGCCGCCCAGAACGAGTTCGGCTTCTTCTTGAGCGGCACGAACGTGCCGGCGTCGACGAGCTTCTTCGTGAGACGGTCCCATTCGCCCTGAGACCCGTCAGCCCAAACAACCTCGTCGGGGCAGGTCAGCTCAGCGACTTCCTGAACCCATGCGAGCAGACGCGCGTGGTTGGTAGGTGCCTGTTCGAGACCGGGAATGGTCACTGCCGTCATCTCGTCTCGTCTCCTGACTGAACGCCTCGGCAACCCGAGCACGTGGTGGTCCGGTGCAGGACTTCGTCGTCCTCGGGAATAGCTCCACACGCCCGGTGGGGCCGGGCGTGTGAGAAGTGGGATGGACCGAGGTTAGCCCGGTGAATGGCAGGTAAAGCACCCCCAGCCTGTCGCTTCCCTCACAAAACCGATTCTGTAATCGATTCAGCACCCGGACGGCGTTAAGGCGGGCTTGAGGTGGGAAAAACACAAGAGGCCCCGGTGCGGTTCTCACCACACCGGGGCCTGTGACCTGCGCTTCAGTTAGGAGGTCAGTTCGGACTGATCCACTGACCGGTTGTGGAATCGATTCGGACGACGCCGTCGAACCGTTCTTCCTCCAGCCAGTCGTCCGAGTCGTCCAAAATGCCGCTCTTCGAGTCGGTCACGTACCGGCCGTCGGACTCGATGTGCCCGTGCTCGACCTCGACCCAGTCGTCACCGCGGTGTTCCGACATCGTGACCTCGCCCGATCGTGTGATCTCGGTCGCCACGTCGGCCTTGCCGTCGCCGTTCTTGTCCGTGAACAACCACGTGTCGCCGGCGTCGTCCCGCACGACCGCGGTGTCGGCCTTGCCGTCCCCGTCGGTGTCCTCGGTGGCCTGACCGACGTTTCGTTCACCGTCCTCGGTGTCCACGACAATCGCCTGGGTGGGCGAAGAATTCGTCTTTTCCTGCCGGGGATCGTTCGGATCGACGGCAACCCACTCGCCGGAATTCTCCTCGAACCGCGCCTGGCTCAAGAGATTGCCGTCCTTGTCGAACGTGCTCATCAGATCGGCGTCGCCGTCGCCGTTCGTGTCCGTGAACGCGAGATGTCCACCGTCATCCGTCTCGACGACGGCGGAGTCGTTCACACCGTCGTGGTCGATGTCGAAGGTGACGTCGGCGGTGTACTCCTCATCCTCGACGGTGACCTTCAGCTCGGCGTCGGCCGCACCGTTCTCGTCGATGTACACCGGGACACACCTCCTACTTGCTCATGTACCGGTATGACCCACGTTATGCCGGTTTGGTTCCGTCGCCAACCTCGCGCCGGTCGATCTCGCTCTGGCTGATCGCCGCGTCGAGGGCTTCGCGGAACTCCTGGATCTGCGGACCGGCGAACGTGAAGGCGGGGCCGTCGGGGCCGGCGATCTCCACGGCACCCGCGCTGACGCTGACCTCGCACACCGCCCGGTCCGCGTAGCTGTCGCTGCAGCGAAGGAGCCACTCGCGCTTGACGCCCATGGTCAACCTCATCTTCGCCCCAGACCGCCTCTATTAGACTTAACTTTAGAGCTACTTGAGGCTAAAGTCGCTCGCCTAAGCGAATGATTGGACGGCAACCAAGTGGGTCAAGCCCGGCAGACCGTGGAGCGCCTCCAGCTGGGGCTCACCCTCCAGCGCCTGCGTCTGGCCGCCGGGAAGTCCCAGCAGGAGGCCGCCGATCTGATCGGCCGCAGCGCGGGCAGGCTCAGCCAGGTGGAGAACGGCAAGGGTGCCCTGGGAGTCGACGAGCTCACCCGATTGCTCGACTTCTACGACGTGACGGGCGAAGTGCGCTCCACCGTGCTCGCACTGGGCAAGGCGAGCAGGCGCCGGCAGCCGAGACTCGGCTACACCGACAACCTGCCCGACTCCTATCCGCGCTTCATGGACCTCTTGGCCGCCGCACAACGAATCGGGTGGTACGAGTGCGGAATCATGCCCGGGTTGGTGCAGTGCCACGCCTACATAAATGCCCTGATGCGTGCCGGTGGGTCGATCCGGCCGGAGGCTGAAACGAATGAGCGGATAGCTTTCCGGCTGGATCTTCAGCGCCGCGTGCTCGAATCCGGCAACGCCGAAGAGATCGAGATCGTGTTCACGGAGGAGTCACTCCTGAGGGTCGTCGGCGACGCGTCCGTGATGCGCGAGCAGGTGTTGCACCTGCTTCAGCTGGCCGAGCAGAACGATCGCCTGAGCATCCGCATCGTGCCGCTCACCGCGGGCGACAACCCGGCTTTGGGCGGCGGCATGGTGGCTCTGGAGTTCAAGAGCGCGAATCCGATCACCTTCGCATCGGCCCTCTACGGTCCCGCCACCTACTATGACCAGCCCGCGGACACCAAGACTATGATCAAACTCTTCGCACGGGTGAGAGAGATCGCACTTGATCAATCGGCCAGCCGGGCGGCCATGATCAACTTTCTGGCGAGGAGCTCGTAGTTGAGCCGGTGGGTCAAGAGCAGCCGCAGCTCTGCCGACAGCAACGCGTGTGTGGAGATGCTTCTCACCAGCGCTTTTGTCAGCGTGCGGGATTCCAAGAATCCTGACGGGCCGCGGTTCGAGGTGTCGTCGAAGGCATGGCGAGCGTTTCTAGGCTCGGTCCCGCACGGACCTGATCCGGCCCAGTAGCTCCTCGGCCTTCGAGCGTCCCGACTCCACCTCCGCGAGCTGCCGGGTCACGGCCTGCAGCTCGCGGCCGCGTTCGCCTGCCTCCATCCGCAGGGCGCGGTCGACCTCGCGCAGTTCGGCCTCGATGGCCTCGATGCGCTTGGCCAGTGCCTCGTCCAGCGCGAGCGACAGGGCCTGTTCGGCCTCGATCAGCTGCTCGGCGGCCAGCTGGTCCACTGTGGAGCGCGCGTCGGCGATGGCGTCGGAGAGCCACTGCTTGACGTGCTGCTTCTCGGCCGTGTGGGTGCGGGTGCGGGCCATCCACCAGCCCGCGCCGAGGCCCAGGGCGATGGTGACGGGCAGGACGATCGGGTTCAGCGCGGCGATGCCGAGGCCCGCCAGCGGCATGACGGCGAGCTTGCCCGCGCCCAGACCGCCGGAGACGCCCATGAACACGAGGAGCTTGTCCTCGGCGGTCGGCGGGCGCTTCTCCTTGGGGCGCAACACGACCGGGGGTTGCTCGCCGCGGGCGAACTGGCCTCGGATCATGGTCAGTTCCTCGGCGCTGAACAGCGTGGCCAGCACGGCGTCGGTGACCTGCGAGAGGCGCACGGACAGGGCTGTGGAGATGCGGCCGGAGACGACCTGCAGGGCGGTGTCCACCTGCTGCGGCAACGTGGTCAGGGCGGTGCGGTCGGCCGCGTCGATGGCCTGGCGGTACCAGGTCTGCAGGTCGCGCATCTGGCGGGAGATCTCGTGGGAGTTCTCGATGCGGGCGCGCTGGATCTCGCCGCGCAACCGCACCTGCCAGCCCCGGGTCGAGGAACGGCGTTCGGTCTGCAGTTCCTCGCGGCGGGCGCGCAGCACCGCGGCCTCGTCCTCGCCCACGGACAGGGCGCGCTTCTCGTGTTCGAGGCGGATCTCCAGCTCGGCCAGCACGGTCGACAGGGCGCGCAGGGCGTTGGCCTCGGCCAGCATTCCGGCGCGGCCGGCGACGAGTTCCTGCAGGGCGGTCTGCAGGGCGGAGATGCCGGAGCGTTCGCGGAGCATCGACGCCGCGTCCGGGTTCGGGGCCTGGGCGGCCATGCCGAACATGCGTGAGGACACCGGGTAGAACGGGGCGTCGGCGAAACGCGGGGCGTGCTGGGCCAGCAAGGCCTTGTTCGCGTCCAGGACCTGGCGCCAGCCGCGGTACTGGTCCGTCTTGGTCAACGCGAAGACGACGGTTTCGACGCGGTCGCCGACTCGCTTGAGGAAGTCCAGCTCGCCGCGGGTGAAGGGCGACGACGCGTCCACGACGAAGATCAGGGCGGTGGCCGACGTGACGGCCTCCAGCGCCAGCTCGCCGTGCACCGACTCCAGGCCGCCGACGCCGGGGGTGTCCACCACCGACATGCGTTCCAGCAGCGGGATCGGGGCGTCGACCTCGACGTAGCGCGGGGGCAGCTCTCCCTCGGGCAGGTCGTGGGCCGCGGAGACCCAGTTGATCAATGCGGGCAGCGGGAAGCTGACGGGCGCGAGGAGACCGGGGTAGCAGGCACGGGCCGCCCAGGACGGGCCGTGCTGGAAGACGAGGTAGGTGGAGGTGGCCACGTCCGCGTCGACCGGCGAGAGACCCGGAGCCGACAGCAGGGCGTTGACCAGAGACGACTTGCCGCGGTTCGTCTCACCGACGATCACGACCGACGACACCTCCGGTGCCGCGCGACGAGCCACCCAGTCGGCCATCGACGGGTCGAGCTCGCGCACGAGAGAGGTGAGGCGTTCGCGCGTCTGCCGGACTGTCTGCGAGAGGTTGCTCATCGGGACGTGTAGACCGTCACGATCGGCGCCCGCAGGAGACGGCCTCGGTCGCAGAAGCCGGGCACCTCAGTCTCGGCGACCAGGCCCTGCAACGACAGGTCGTCGGTCGGCACGGCGCCACCGGCCTCGTGCTGCGACGGGTCGAACCGCTCACCGTCCACCCGCAGCGCGACGACGCCTATGGCCGACAGGCCTTCCTCGATGCGTGCGACCACGCCGGCACTGGCGCGGTCCAGCGCGTACAGGCACAGCTGGACCAGCGCGCGGCGCTCGGCCAGCGCCTGGTCGAGCAGCTCGTCGGCAATGGTCTCCACACCGTCATCCGACGCCAGATCGGCGGGTTCGGTTCCGTTCACGCTCATCGGTGCCCCCCAGCACGTAGTTGCTGCCAAATGAGGAAATACGCCCGGTGGACGACGTGCGCCACCCGAGCCTGCGCCGGAGTCGCGCCGAAGGAGGCGAACGAACGCCACCACCCGGCCCGTTCCAGCGCGAACGCGACCAGTTCCGCGCCCGGTCTGCCCGGCATGCCCAGCTGAGCGGCCACGTCCGGGGTGCTCCCGACGCGCAGCACCTCCTCGGTCAGGTCGGGTGCCAGCGAGACCGCGCCGGACGAGACCAGCGTCAGCGCCTCCAGCAGCCGCAGCTGGTGCGCCTCCGGACGGGCCAGCAGGACCTCGATCGCGTCGTGCACGCGCTGCCGTTCGCCGGGATCGCCCGATGCCAGCGAAGTGACGGAGGCCAGCGCTGCCGCGGCCTTGATGCCGTCGGCCCGCGCCCGGAAGACCGCGTCCAGCCGGCCCCGGACCGCGGCGAACCCGGACGCGTCGAACAGCACCCGCCGCAAAGCCCCGGCGGGCAGCGCGGGCTCGGCGTCCAAGGCCTGCAGCGCCCGGCCGATGCCGTAGAGGTCGAGCTTCTCCAGCAACCGGGAACGCACACCGGCCGCGACGTCGCACTCCCACGAAGTGAAGAGGTCTCCGGACATCAGCATCATCGTGCGGGTGTCCGCGTCGAGAGCAGCCAACGCCCTCAGCGCCTCCGCGTCGGCCGACGTGAACTCCCCGGTCTCCGCGGACTCGGCGAGCAGGCTGATCACCGGCAGCACGTCGGCGACGCGCGGCCTCAGCAGTTCGGCCTGCTTCGCCGCGAGGATCTGCGCGGCCTTCCAGACATCACCTTCCGAGCCCTCGACGGTCTCGGGTGCGATGGCGTCGACCTTGTTCAGCGCGGCGATGGCGTTGACCGGGCCTGCCTCGCGGGAGGCCGTCGCGGCGGTGAACGCGGCCAGCGTCGAGTGGTCGTCCGCGCGCACGCCCTGCGTCACGACGTAGAGGACGGCCTCGGCACCGGCGACCGCGTTGCGCGACACGGGATCCAGCAGTTCCTCGGTGCGCGCGACCGACGCCGCGTCCAGCGAACCGAGTCCTGGCGTGTCGATGACGGTGATGTCGCGCAGCACGGCGTTCGTCAGGTACGCCTCGATGTGCGAGACGCCTTCCAGGCCGAGGGAGGTGGGGATCATCCCGTTCGGGTCGAACGGCAGCACCTGCCGTCTGCCGTCTCGCAACACGACTTCGATGCGGTCGACCGTGCCGTACTGGTAGCGCGTGACGAGCCGGGTGCACTCGCCGATGTCGGTGGGCGCGACCCTGCGTCCGATCAACGCGTTCACCAACGTCGACTTGCCGGACTTGATCCGGCCGGCGACCGCGACCTGCAACGGCGCGTGCAGGCGGCGCAGGACCTCCTGGAATCCGGCGGCGGTCTGCGGGGAGACCTGCGGTTGCAGGGCAACGCACAGGTTGGCCACCGCCGCGCACAGCGGTCCGGCCAGTTGTTGTCCCTGCAACGCCGTCACAGGCACTGATCGTGCCACGGTTTGTGCACGTGCGTGCGCGGGTAGCCACAGCGCATGGGTGACAGCTACGTGACGTTCCTAGTGCTGGGGATCGTCCTGGTCGCGGTCGACGGCCAGCTGATCTACCGCGGTGGCAAGGGGTACCTCAAGCGCGCCGCGTACGACGAAGAGCAGGCCGGCAGCATGATGAAGCTGACGGCCGTGTTGTTCCACCTCGTCGTGCTCGGCCTGTTGGCGCTGGTGTCGATCATCAATGTCGACACCGGTGACACGGTGAAGAACGTGGTCGTGAAGCTGGGCATCGTGCTGTTGCTACTGGCACTGGCCCACGGCGCGACGATGGCGATCCTGGCCAGGATCAGGGACCGCCAGATGCAGCAGCAACTCGCTGACCAGATGGCCGAGGAACACCGGATCTACGAAGAGCGCCAAGAAGAACGTCAGGCGCACATCAGCGAACCGCGACCCGCACCCAAGATCGAGTCGCCTTACTCACCCAAGTAATGGGCTCGCACGGCGTTCAGTGCCTCCCCCTCACTGGCGCCGAGTGACCGAGCGATGGCGACGAACTCCGCCGCGGCGGCGGAGAGCGGGTCCGGTGCATGCGAAGGCAGGGCAGCCACCACGGTGCCCTGCCTTCGTCCTGTCGTGAGCACGCCTTCGGTCTCCAGCTCCCGGTAGGCCCGCGCGACGGTGCCGGCGGCGAGCCCGAGATCGGCGGCGAGCTGCCGGATCGTCGGCAACCGCGACCCGACCGGCAGCACACCACCGCTGATCAACCTGACGAGCTGGTCCCGGACCTGGCGCCAGGGCGCGACACCGTTCTCGACGTCGACGACGATCCGGGGAGCAGTCACCGCACGATCTTCGACGACACGACGTTCGTGTTCGCCATCAGCACCCACGCGGCGATGCCGGCGAGGAGGAACCCGCCGCCGACGAGCGCGCCGACCATCGCCGCCCCGATGCCGGCCGACACGTGCACGCTGCGGGTGCGCAGCGCCCGGTCGACCTCCTCGTCGCCGTCGGCGGGACGCGCGACCGCCGCCCAGATGATCACCGCGACGGCGCCGACGGACACGACGAACACGGGCAGCCGGCCGATCTCGAGCTTCACGAGGAGCCAGCCCAGACCGAACAGCACGATCACCGCGTAGGCGCCCAGCACGTACTGCGAGCCGATGTCGAACAGGCCGCGCGGCGCGAGCGTCGCCACCCGCTGCCGGCCTTCGCGGGGCAACGACAACGCGATCAGCTCGGCGAGCAACGTGCCCCCGAGCACGACCGCCGCGAACGACCCGACACCGCGGCCGCTGGCGAACGGCACGAACGACATCCCGACGAAGAGCCACGGGTAGAGCAACCGCCGCCGCTTCAGGTAGCGGATGGCGTCGTCGATCTGCGCCGGCGTCGGGTCGGACACCTTCCAGCTCTTGAGCAGGCGCCTGCCGGTGGATCGTGTCGGCCACAGAGCGACCAGCAGGAACAACCCAACGCCAGCGGCCCACAGGACGTCGTACATGGCGAACCCCCGAACTTTGTATCAACCCCTCGACACAATAACTCACACTGAAGTCGTACGCGGCGTCAGCCCGTGGCGCGACGCGCGGAAGTTCGGCCCGCACCTAACCTTGTCCAGTGCGGCGGTTCAGTCTGTGGATGAAGGCTCATCCGGCGTTCGGGGACTCCCTGATCGCCGGAGTTCTGCTGCTCTTCGACATGGGCATCGCGGCCACAGTCGTCGACCAGGGCGTGTCGTTCTCCGCCTATCTCGCGGTGACGCTGCTGATGCTCGGACCGCTGCCGTTCCGCCGGTACCACCCGCTCGGCACCAGCTACCTGATCCTCGGGGGCGGGTTCCTCCAGCTCTTCTCGCACGGCGGCATCAACGGCATCCCGGTCCGCATGTCGGACTTCGCGCTGGCCATAGCGCTGTACACGCTCGTCGCGTACACGAACCGCAAGACGGCGTTGATCTACGTGGGCTGGCTGGTCGCGGGCACGCTGCTCTGGGCGATCTTCCAGGTCGGCGAGCTGCAGGCCGTGTTCCTGGTGTTCCTGATCTTCGTGATCTTCGGGTTCAGCTGGGCGATGGGCGAGTTCATCGGCGCACGCCGTGCCTACCAGCGCGAGATGGAACAACGCCTGGTGCTGCTCGAGACCGAACGCGACCAGCAGGCCAAGATCGCCGTGGGCGAGGAGCGTTCCCGGATAGCCCGCGAACTGCACGACGTCGTCGCCCACGCGGTGAGCGTGATGATCGTCCACGCCGACGGCGCCGCGTACACGATCAGGTCCCAGCCGGAGGTGGCCGAGAACGCGGTCCGCACGATCGCCGAGACCGGCCGCCTCGCGCTGACCGAGATGCGCCGCCTGCTCGGCGTTCTGCGCAGCGAGGACGCCGAGACCCAGTGGGCCCCGCAGCCCGACGCGCGCGGCGTGGTCGAGCTCGCCGAGAACGCCAGGGCCGCCGGCGTCCCGGTGCGCCTGGAGATCAACGGCGACGTGGACGACCTGCCCGTGGGCGTCGGCCTGAGCGTCTACCGGATCGTGCAGGAAGCTCTGACGAACACCATCAAGCACGCCGGAGCAGGCACCACCGCCTTGGTCCGCCTGGCGCGCTCGCCGGAGGAACTGCGTCTGGAAGTGACCGACAACGGGTTCGGCACGCCCCACGACGTCGTCAAGGTCTCCGGCGGCAACGGACTGATCGGCATGAGGGAAAGGGCAGCGGTGCTGGGCGGGGAGTTCGAGGCGGGTCCCAACCCCGGTGGGGGCTGGCGCGTGCGCGCGACGTTCCCGCTAGCCGCATAGGGTGATCGAGTGATTCGGGTGCTGCTGGTCGACGACCAGGAACTGATGCGGATGGGTTTTCGCATGGTCCTGGGCGCGCAAGAGGACATCGACGTGATCGGCGAGGCGGCCGACGGCCTCGACGCCGTGCAGATGGCGGAGAAGCTGCGGCCTGACGTCGTCCTGATGGACGTCCGCATGCCCGTGATGGACGGTGTGGAGGCGACCGCGCGCATCGTCGCGGCCGACTCCGCGAAGGTGCTGGTCATGACCACCTTCGACATGGACGAGTACGCGCTGTCGGCGTTGCGCAACGGCGCCAGCGGGTTCCTGCTGAAGGACACCCCGCCGACCGACCTGGTGTCGGCCCTGCGCGCGGTGGCCTCCGGTGACGCCGTGGTCTCGCCGTCGGTGACCAAGCGGCTGCTCGGCCGGTTCCTCGGCGACGGCGGCGGTGAGCTTCGCGACGCCTCGGTGCTCGACGTGCTGACCGAACGCGAGCGCGAGGTGCTCGTGCTGATCGCGAAGGGCCTGTCGAACACCGAGCTCGCCCGCAAGCTCTTCCTGTCCGAGGCGACGGTGAAGACGCACGTCGGCCGGATCCTCGCGAAGCTGGAGCTGCGAGACCGGGTGCAGGCCGTGGTGCTGGCCTACGAGACCGGTCTCGTCCGCCCCGGCGACGCCTAGCGGAACTTCTCGGGGTCGGCGTCCACGGTCTGCCCCGCCATCCGCGGCTTCAGGACCTCGTCGTACCAGCGGCCCCAGTCGGGCTGCGAGCCGTCGAGGTCGGTGAACCCGTACTCGCGCTGCAGCTTCCACGACGAGAGGCACTGCCCGGCGAACCGCCTGCGGTCCTCGTCGGCGGCGAGGTGCGCGAGACCTCGGCCGAGGTAGTGGGGCGTCTCGGACAACGCGTAGTCCGGCACCTTCTCGATGGCGTCACGCCAGTTCGCCTCGGTGACGCCGAAACTCTCGAGCATCTGCTCGGAGCGCAGGAATCCCGGCGTGGCCGCGACCGCCGTCACGTTCGGGTGGTCCTTCAGGTCCTTCGCCAGCACCTCGCCGAACCGGCGCACCGAGCTCTTCACCGCGTCGTACGGGAGGTTCACGAAGTACGCCTCGCCGTCCTCGCCGTCGGTCACCTCGACGACGAGCCCGTCGTCGGACCTGATCAGGATCGGCATGAGCTTGTGCAACGCCACGAGGTGGGTCTCGACGCCGTTGCGCCACATGCGCAGCTGCTTGTCGAGGTCGTGCTCCCAGAACTTGCCCCACTCGACGAGGTTCTCGCCGCCCCAAGCGTTGTCGATGAAGATGTCGAGCTTGTCGATCTTCGCGGCGAGAGCGTCCACATCGGACGGGTTCGTGAGGTCGCAGCGGACCGCGATCCCCTTGCCACCGGCCGCGTCCACGAGCTCGGCGGTCTCCTCGATCGTCTCCGACCGCCCGACCTCGGACTGCTGTGTCCGCGTGGTCCGGCCGGCGACGAACACCGTCGCCCCCGCCGCCCCCAGCTCCACGGCGATCGCCCGTCCGGCACCGCGCGTGGCGCCGGTGACGACCGCGACCTTCCCGCTCAGATCAGGATCATTTCTTGCTGACACGGCGAGTTCCCCTTCCCTCGTGCCAGGAGAGGACGACCATCTCGTCGCCCTCGACGGTGAGCTGCACGACCTCGGTCACGTCGAACCGGAACAGGTCGATCTCCTCCGGTTCCGGCTGCCACCCCGTGCGGTCGAACAGGTCTTTCAGATAGGTGTCCTTGTCCGTCCAGAACTCGGCGGTGCCGCTGATCTTCGCGTCACCCGCCTCCGTCATCGAGGCCACCGTGGTGGTGCAGTGCAGCGCGAACCTCGGGTCGCGCCGCAGGTCCCTCGACTTCAACGAGTCCGGCATCATGCCCGCCCACAGCTCGCCGTGGGCGAAGTCCGGTTCCACTCCGCTGATCCGCGGTGAGCCGTCCTTGCGCAGCGTCGCGAGCAGCGCGTGCCGGTCCGCCGCGAACCTGGCCTGCACGAACGCGGCCATGTCGGGCTGTTCGGCGGCGAACTCGCCCCAGGTGGCCATCAGCGCATCCCTTCCAACACCAGATCGATGTCCTCAGCCGTACGGGCCAGCAGGTCGCCGCGCGGGCGCACCGACCAGTCCATCGAGATCCCGTAGACCAGCGCGGCGAGGACGCGGGCCGCGTTGGGCGGCAGCTCCTCGGCGACGCAGAGGATCTCCAGCTCTTGTTCCAGCACCTCGTAGTGCCGGGCCAGCAGCGCGCGCAGTTCCGGGTCGATCAGGTCGACCCCGAGCTGCGCCAGGTTGTTCGTCGCGACCACCGGGTCGGCGAGCCGGTCGAACCAGGTCAGCAGCGCGTCGCGGACCGTGCCGGCCTCGCGCATCCGCCGGGTGACCTCCTCGGTGCCCGCCCTGGTGAGCGCCTGCAACAGCCCGCTCTTGGACCCGAACCGCTTCGCCACCGCCCCGACCGACACCCCCGCCTCCGCGGCCACGTCCGCGACGGTGAACTCCGGTCCGCGCCGGTCGATGACGGCCGCGACGGCGTTCAGGATCCGTTCGTCGGTGATCGTGCGAGGTCGTGCCACCTGGTTAGTGAACCACAATTCACTAACCTTCGCATAGGGTGGCTCCACGTGAACTGGAGACCGCGTCTAGTGGGTCAACGACCAACTACCGCTGGGAAGGCCCTACCAGGTACCGGGTTCCTCGCCCCTGGCCGCGGCGAGTGCCCTTACTGCCTCTCGTAGTGCCTCCGCCAAGCCGGAACGACTGGTCCAGGCGTCGTACACAGCGTGCTGATGATCGGCGTCGAGGATCGCCAACTCCGCCTCCCGCCGCAGGTTCACCCACTCTCCGCCGCTGTCGCCCATGAACCACAACGTCAACAAGGAACGTTCGGCGATCCACTGCCCGAGCAACACTCGAACGCCGTGACCGAGCCTCTCGTCGGACAGCAACCTGATCGCCAGGTTCGCGCCAGGATCACTCGTAGGCGTCTCCAACTCCTGCGGCGGCCTCCATTCCTCGGGCAGCCCGTTCAGCCACTCCCACCCATCCGGCTTCGTCATTCCGCACCTTCCCCCAGATCACTTGCGGCACTGGCGGTCGATGACCACCGTAGGGTGGCTCCACGTGAACTGGAGACCGCGTCTGGTGGCCTTGGACATCGACGGAACCCTGACCGCCGTCGGCTCGAACGACATCTCACCGGCCGTGAAAGCGGCCATCACCCGCGCCACCGGACACGGCGCCCACGTGGTGCTGTGCACCGGCCGCAGCCTGATCGGCATCACCGAGATCGCGCCGCAGCTGCCCGTGTCGCTGGCCGTCTGCTCGAACGGTGCCGTGTGGTGGGATCCGGCTCTCGGCGAGGTGACCAGGCGGGTGACGTTCGATCCCGGACCGACGGTCGAGACGCTGCGGGCTCTGCTGCCCGGTGCGGTGTTCGCCGTGGAGCAGACCGGGGTCGGCAACCTGTCGCTCGGCTCGTTCCTGCCGAACGACCTCTGGGGCGTGACGACGCAGGTGTCGTTCGAGGAGCTGGCGGTGCCGACCTCGCGGCTGGTCATGCGGTGGCTCGACCGCACGCCCGCGGAGTTGTCGTTCGCGGTGAAGGACCTGGACCTGCCGGGGGTCGAGTGGTCCGTCGACCACACCGAGGCGTGGCTGACCGCGGTGCCGCCGAACGTCTCGAAGGGCACGGCGCTGGACGAGCTCTGCGGCTCGCTGGGCATCTCGCCCGCGGACGCGCTCGCGATCGGCGACGGGTCCAACGACGTCGAGATGTTGCGGTGGGCCGGCCGCGGTGTGGCGATGGGTCAGGCGCCGGCGCACGTGCAGGCGATCGCGGACGAGGTGGCGCCGACCGTGCTGGAGGACGGCGCCGCTCAGGTGTTGAACCGGCTCTTCCCCGGCTAGGAGACGCGAGCAGCACCCAGACACGTCAATAGCCGTAGGTCACCTCGGGTTCGCCACCGCCACCAGGCTGGACGTCCTTGGTCGTCATCTGCTTGAGAGCTGCGACGAGCTTCACCTCGTCGTGGCCGCCCCAGAACTCGAGGACACCCTTCTTGAGCACGGTGCCCTTGGTTCGGCGCAGCACTCCGCGCGCACCGTACTTCGAGATCAGGTTCAGCAGTTTGAGCTCGCCCAGCACCACCGTGCCGGGGATGAGCACCAGGTCGTGGAGCTGGTAGAAGGCCGTGGTGGCATGGGAGGGCATCCCCCTCAACGCGGCCACCGACACGGCGCGCACGGCCTCCGGATCGATGGGCACCGAACGACGAACCGGCCCGTCCTCACCAGGCTCGAAGGCCTTCTCGTGCACCACGTGGTCGATGCCGCGCGCGTCGGTGACCACCATCTGCCAGTACCGCTTGACTCCGTCCTGGCCGTCCTGCACCACACGCTCGCGCTGGGTGCTCCTCTTCTCCGCCGCCCTGCGGAGCTTGGTGGCGTACGCGTCACCCTTGAGGTGGCGGAACTCGCGGTCGACATCGTCGTCCGGCTGCTCCGACCACCATTCCCTCGCCCACTCGCGAATGGCATGGCACTGGTCGTACCAGTCCAGGTAATGGGGCTGCAGGACGTGCATCGCCGCAGTGGCGAGCTCCTCCACCACCAGAGGGGGAACGTCAGCCGGGCTGTCGACACACCACCAGTCGATCACTTCGGCGTCGAGGCCGGCGCAGCCCGCGGCCTCGGCTCGGACCAGCGCGTACACCCCGGGCTTGCTGGTTGACATGTCCTGCAGGGGATGTTGATCACCGTGGTTGAAAACGTTGTCCACACCCGCATCGCGCATCCCCTCGGACACCCGCTCGCGACTCGGGCACATCGGCAGGAGGTCGATCGCCTGTTTCGGATGATGTTCACGCAGTGAGCGCCACGCGGCCGTGGCCTGTCCGGAACTGTGGAAGGAGGCCTCGACCAAGGAACACAGAGCGACGGCCCACGGTCGTTTCTCGTGATCGAGGTACCGGCGGAACATCTTCGACGTGTTCACGTCCGTTCCCGGAGCGAGGACGACGTCCACCGAGTCCGGCGGAGCGGCGGCGACCACGTGGCTGAGGACGTCGCGCAGATCGCTCGGGCAGTCGGAGCTCAGGACGTACCGGGCGACCGGCTGTGTCGCACCATCCTTGCCGACGTCGTCGGTGACCTTCTCGACGTACTTCAAAGTCTCGGTGCACAACCAGTCAGCCCAAGTCATCGTCCCGACCTCCCTCAGCTCATACGCTGAATGTGTGTTGAGGGAGGCCGGTGATCAGGGTGCGGGCAGACACCAGGCCGGGCACGAAGGTTTCCCCAAAGGGAATCCCGCCCGGCCTGGAACCCCGTTCTCGGAGCGCCCGCCCTAGATCGAGCAGTACACCTAGTCGGAGACGTTCTGCACGGCGACGACCTTGTCCACCTTCACCCGCACGACCATCTCGCCCGGCACGCCGTTGCGGTCGGCGTACTCGTCGGCGCGGTCGTCGCCCATGTAGCGCGCCGCGGTGCGGCCCGCCCAGTACTTGAGCTGGTCCGGGTCCTCGTCGATCACGGCCTGACCGGTGATCGTGACGAAGTTGAACGGCGGCGTCTCGTCGTCGAAGCACAGCGCCACGCGGCCGTCGCGCAGGATCGACTTGCCCTTGACCGTGTCGCGGGCGGTCAGGAAGACGACGTCGGGGCCGTCGAGGTCCACCCAGACCGGGGCGACGTGCGGCGAGCCGTCCTTGCGGGTGACCGCGAGCTTGGCGGTGCGGGCGGGCTTGGCCAGGACGAACTCGCGCCACCAGCCGTCCGGGGCTTCCGTGTATCCCATGTGGCTCATTCAACTACGACGGAGGTAGCGCCACAGGACGACGGAAGTTGACGCACGCGCAGACCGCAGGCCGATGTGGCAGGCCCCCTCGGAGCGTCAGAGTAATCCCATCACCGAGAGGGGACAGCACATGATCGAGGCAATCGGCCTCACCAAGAGATACGGCAGGACGGTCGCGGTCGACGACCTGTCGTTCACCGTCCAACCTGGACGGGTGACCGGATTCCTCGGTCCGAACGGCGCCGGCAAGTCGACCACCATGCGCATGATCCTGGGGCTCGACCGTCCGACGGCAGGCCGCGTGCTGATCGACGGCAAGCCCTACACCGAGCTGCACCGTCCACTGCAGACGGTCGGTGCGCTGCTCGACGCCAAGTGGGTCCACCCGAACCGCTCCGCCCGCGCTCACCTGCGCTGGCTCGCCAAGTCCAACAACCTGCCGAAGGACCGCGTGGACGCGGTGCTGGAGGCCGTCGGTCTCACGCAGGTCGCCGGCAAGAACGCCGGCGGGTTCTCGCTCGGCATGTCGCAGCGGCTGGGGATCGCCGCGGCACTGCTCGGCGACCCGAAGGTGCTGCTGTTCGACGAGCCGGTCAACGGCCTCGACCCGGAGGGCATCCTCTGGATCCGCACGTTCATGCAGAACCTCGCCGCCGAGGGCCGCACGGTCCTCGTGTCGAGCCACCTGCTGTCGGAGATGGCGCTCACGGCCAGCGAGCTCGTGGTGATCGGCCGGGGGAAGCTGATCACGCAGAGCAGCACGCAGGAGTTCATCGACAGCGCAACGGGTAACACCGTCCTCGTGCGCAGCCCTCAGCTCTCCAAGCTCGGCCCGCTGCTCGTCGACAAGGGCTTCACGGTTCGTGACGGCGCGGACGGCGCGTTGTCCGTATCGGGTGCAACCAGTGACCAGATCGGTGACATCGCTGCTGCCAACGGTGTCGTCCTGCACGAGCTCAGCCCCCAGCGCGGTTCGCTCGAAGAGGCGTTCATGCAGCTGACCGGCGATGCTGTCGAGTACCACGCAGAGATCGGGAAGTGAGTCTGATGACCCTGTTGGCAGTTGAGAGAATCAAGCTCTTCTCGACCCGCTCGCCCTACTGGTGCAGCGCGCTCGCCCTGGTCCTGGGTGTCGGCCTCACCGCGATCATCGCGGCCTCCACCGACAACGGCCAGCTGTCCATCGGCGTCACGCAGTTCGGCAGCAGCCAGCTCGCGCTGTCCGTCGTGCTGGTGATGGCGGCCCTCGCGGTCACGACGGAGTACCGCTTCAGCACGATCCGCGCCACGTTCCTCGCGGTGCCGAACCGGACGTCCGCGCTGGTCGCCAAGACCGTCGTGGTGGCGTTCATCGCCGCCGTCCTCGGCGAGATCATCGCCTTCGGCTCGGTGGGCATGGCGAAGCTGCTGTCGCCCGCCTCCGACCTCGCGATCAACACGAGCGGCGAGTGGCGGCACGTCGCGGGCGTCGGCCTGCTCTACGGCATCGGCGCGATCATCGCGATCGCGGTCGGCATCCTGGTCCGCCAGACCGCCGGCGCCGTGGCGATCCTGCTCGTCTGGAACATGCTGCTGGAGCAGCTGATCGGGATCATCCCGAAGGCCGGCGTCAAGATCCAGGCGTGGCTGCCCTTCATGAACGCCAACCACTTCCTGCAGCTCGGCGGCGACAACACGGCCGAACAGGCGGGGGCCGGCATCGACTTCAAGCTGAGCCAGTGGGGTTCGCTCGGCTACTTCGCCGGAGTCGCGATCGCGCTCCTGGTGGTCGCACTGATCGTCGCGAAGCGGCGGGACGCGTGACCTGTTCCGAATGAGGGGGAGAGGGACCTGGGTCATCCGTCGGGGGGTGACCCAGGTCCCTGCCAGTTCTGTCGAGCGAACCGGGAGAGGCCATGATCGAAGCAGTGCGGTTGCAGAAGCACTACGGCAAGACGAAGGCCGTCGACGACCTGTCGTTCACCGTCCGGCCCGGCCGCGTCACGGGCTTCCTCGGCCCGAACGGCGCCGGCAAGTCCACGACCATGAGGATGATCCTCGGCCTCGACACCCCCACCGGCGGCGACGTCACGATCGACGGGAAGCACTACGCCCAGCTCAAGCAGCCGCTGCGCAAGGTCGGCGCGCTGCTCGACGCGAAGTGGGTGCACCCCAACCGGTCCGCGCGGGCGCACCTCAAGTGGCTCGCGGTCTCGAACAAGATCCCGGTCAGCCGGGTGCGGGAAGTGCTGGAGATCGTCGGCCTCACCGAGGTCGCGCACAAGAACGCCGGCGGGTTCTCCCTCGGCATGTCGCAGCGGCTCGGCATCGCGGGCGCGTTGCTCGGCGACCCCGAGGTGCTGCTCTTCGACGAGCCGGTCAACGGCCTCGACCCGGAGGGCATCCTCTGGATCCGGCAGTTCATGCACCGGCTCGCGAACGAGGGCCGCACGGTGTTCGTGTCGAGCCACCTGCTGTCCGAGATGGCGCAGACCGCCCAGGACCTCATCGTCATCGGCAAGGGCCAGCTGATCGCGCAGACCTCGACCGAGCAGTTCATCGCCGACGCCACGCAGGACACCGTGCGGGTGCGGTCACCGCACGCCGCGAAGCTGCGCGAGATCCTCGCGGCGCACGCGACGGTGACCGACGACTCGGCGAGCGGAAGCCTGGTGGTGCACGGGATCGCCGCGCAGCAGATCGGTGAGCTCGCGGCGGAGAACCAGATCGTGCTGCACGAGCTCAGCCCTCAGCGCGGTTCGCTGGAGGAGGCCTTCATGCAGCTCACCAAGGAGTCGGTGGAGTATCACGCGCACTGACGGGCTCGGGTCGCCGTGACCTGATGGCGGGCAGCGCGATCAGCAGCCCGGTCATCACGGCGGTGCCGCCCGCGACGGCGGCGACGAACGGCAGCCGGTCCGCCACGTCGACCGGCTGCTGGGGACGCTGGGCCGCGAGCGTCGGAGTCGGTTGCGCGGTCGAGGGCACCGGCGGCAGCAGCGGATTGCGTTCCACCGGCGGGAGTTGCGCGGTGAGCGCGCCCATCGGGTTGACCAGGCCGTACCCGGTCGCCGCGTCCCGGCCGGGGGCCGCCAGGTCGGTCGCGGTCTTGACCAGCGCGTTGACGACGTCCTTCGCCGCCATGTCCGGGTGCTTCGCGCGCACCAGCGCGGCGACACCGGACACGATCGCCGACGCCGCGCTCGTGCCGTCCATCTCCGCGTAACCGCTGGCGTAGACGCTCTGCGGCGCGACCGTGACGATGCCCGCCGCCGGTGCCGCGAGCACCGTGTCGGCGCCGATGTTGGACGACGCCCAGGGCTTGCCCTCCTCGTTGGTGCCCGCGACCGCGATCACGCCGTTGATGTTGGCGGGCGCCGAGACCTCCTTGCCGTCGTTGCCGGTGGCGGCGACGAGGACGACGTCCTTCTCGATCGCGTAGTTCACGGCCTTGACCAGCGTCGGCGTCATCGAACTGGAGAAACCCAGCGACATGTTGACGACCTTGGCGCCGTGGTCGGCGGCCCACCTGATGCTCTCGGCGACGACGTCGAGCCCGAACTGCTCCTTCTCGTCGGCGCTGGCGATCGGCAGGATCTTGGCGCCGGGCGCGATGCCGAGCGCGCCGCCGTTCTTGCCGGTCGCGGCGATGATCCCGGCCATCCCGGTGCCGTGGCCGTCGGCGTCGGTCGTGCCGTCGGTGCCCTTGGAGCGGCCGAAGCCCGTTCCGGGCAGGACCTGCCCCGCGAGATCGGGGTGCCGGGCGTCGACACCGGAGTCGATCACGGCGACGACGACGCCGTCCCCGCGCGCCTGGGCCTGCGCCGAGTAGACGTCCAGCGCGTCGAGGTGCCACTCCTGCTCCTCGATCGTCTGCCCGGCGAGCAGCAACGGCAGCGCGGCGGCGAGCGCGGAGAGCAGGTGCACGTCAGCTACATCGTGTTTCCACCTCGCACCGCAACGTGCCTGGCATCACACGTTGCGTAAGGGTGCTGTTAACAAGCCGTGAAAAGCCGCATTCTGGACATCACCGGCGTTTGAGTTCCCGTTCAATGGGGTTATCCCCGCTGCGGAGGTGGCCAGTGGTCCGTGTGGAAGCAATGCTCGGCCTCGAGTGGTCCAGTGCGCTCGAAGCCCCCAACCCTGCCGAAATCGCCCTCACCCCTGCAGACGCCCGCCGTTCGTGGGTGAATCGCGCCCCGGAAAGCGAAGTGCTGACGATGTACCGCTCCGTGCGGGACGTCGAGGACGCGCCCGCGCCGTGGTGGCTGCGCGCGCTGGACCGGGGGCGGCTGCGTTCCCGTGCCGAAGGTCATGCGGTCGAGGACTCGGTGAGCGAACTGCTCTCCGCACGTCCCGGCTGGGTGTTCGTGCCCTGGGTCGACCTCGGCGAGGTCGGGTACTGGGAGTACGTGCCCTCCGAGAGCGGTGTGTACGGGCCTGCCACTCCGACAACCGTGCAGTTCACCGACTCGCACCGCGGGTTCGTGCACCTCGTTCCCGCGCATCGCGGGGCGGGTCAGCCCCAGGCGATCGACTTCACCGTTGCTGACCTGCGTGCTCAGATCGAGGACATCGAACTCATTGCCTAGAATGTCCCGTCGTGACCAGGCCTGAGTTCCCCCGTTCCATCGTCAGCTTCGTCCAGCGCGGCGAGCGCATGACCGTGGGACAGGAACGTGCCTGGGACACGTACTGGGAGAAGATGGGCAACGACGTCAAGTCGTTGCCCGAGGGGCCCCTCGACTTCGACTCGTGGTTCGGCCGTTCCGCGCCCGTGCTGCTGGAGATCGGTTCCGGCATGGGCGAGACCACCTCCCAGCTCGTGGCCGCCGCGCCCGAGCTCAACTACGTCGCCGTCGAGGTCTACAAGCCAGGGCTCGCCCAGCTGCTGCTGCGCGCCGAGCACCTCGGCGGGCTCGACAACCTGCGCGTGCTGCGCGGTGACGCCGTCGACCTGCTGACCGACCACGTCGCGCCCGCGTCGTTGCACGGCGTGCGGATCTTCTTCCCGGACCCGTGGCCGAAGAAGAAGCACCACAAGCGCCGGCTCGTGCAGCCGGAGTTCGTGGCGCTGCTGGCGTCCCGGCTGGAGCCCGGTGGCGTGCTGCACCTCGCCACGGACTGGGAGCACTACGCCGAGCAGATGCTGGAGGTCTGCTCCGGCGAGCGGCTGCTGACCAACGTGCACGACGGCTGGGCGCCGCGACCGGACTGGCGGCCCGTCACGAAGTTCGAGCAGCGTGCGGTGAACGAAGATCGTGTTTCGCACGACCTGATGTTCAGGCGGAACGACCTCACCTGATCGAGGTCTCAAGCCGATCGGGTGAGCACCCTGGGTCTAATCTTCACTCGTTGGAGTGGCCGGTGTTGATCACCCGAAATGCCCCGAGTGGCAGTGACGCGTGAGGCTGTTCCGGGCTTAGCGTCTCGCTCCGTGACCCCCGACGTCCTCCCCGTCGCGGAGGAGTTCGTCCGCATGTTCCACGCGGCGCACTCCGACGCAGGCTCGCTGTCCGCCCGCATCGCCCAGGTGCGCGCCGAGATCGCCGAGACCGGAACCTACCGCCACACCACCAACGAACTCGCGTACGGCGCGCGGATCGCGCTGCGGGACTCCGGCTGGTGCACCTCAGGTGTGCCATGGCGTCGCCTGAAAGTCCGCGATCTGCGCGGCTACCGCAACGCCGCCGCCGTCGCCGGCGAGTGCGTCGAACACCTGCGGCTCGCGACCAACGGTGGCGAGATCCGGCCACTGGTAACGGTTTTCGCGCCGGACGCGCCCGGCTCGCCCGGGCCGGTGATCTGGAACGAGCAGCTGATCCGGTACGCCGGGTACGCCGACGGGACGGGGGACCGCCGGTACACCCAGTTCACCGAGACCATGCAGGGCATGGGCTGGCGTCCGCCGGTGCGGCGTTCACGCTTCGACCTGCTGCCGTTGGTGGTGGAGACGCAGCACGAGGGGCCGCGGCTGTTCACGCTGCCGCCCGAGATCGTGCACGAGGTTCCGCTGGAGCACCCGACTCTGCCGTGGTTCGGCGAGATGGGCCTGCGCTGGCACGCGGTTCCGGTCATCTCGAACATGCGGCTGTCGATCGGTGGCGTGCACTACCCCGCAGCGCCGTTCAACTCGTGGTTCGTCGGCGCCGAGATCGGCACGCGGTCACTGGCTGAGGAGGGTGCTTACGGTGTGGCGCGTGAGGTCGCCGATGCGTTGGGTTTGGACACTTCGTCCGAACGCACGCTGTGGCGGGACTTCGCGACCGTTCACCTGAACGCTGCAGTGCTGCACTCGTTCGACAAGGCGGCTGTCACCATCACCGACCACCACGCGGAAGCGTTGCACCGCCTCGCCTGGCTGCGTTCCCGTCAGCGGCCTTCGGCCGCGCGGCCCGCGTTCCGGCTCGACACAGCGGCCGCGGCGCGCGCACGGAACGGTTCTCCGGCGCGCTTCACGGCCGCGTTGGACGAGACGCGTCCTCAACCGACGAGCAGGCTGGCGGAACTGCTCCGCCAGCACCATTCCCTGACCAGCGTCTGACTTCCCCATCACACGCTGGGCCGGGACCTAGTGCTTCGAGTCGATCATCACGCCCGAGAGTGCCATGAGCGCAAGGACCAACAGGCCGACCACAGCGGCGGCCCAAGTGAACACAACTGACAACATGGCGTCCTCCGTCTTCTCGTCTTCGCTCCTCCAGAGTCCGTGACCGCGGCGTGATCCGGCATCCGCCGTGAGGGTATTTCCGCAGGTCGCCCAGTCAGCCTTATGGCTGACCCCGCGGTAGACCCCGGTCGGACGCGGGATCAGCCTTCCGGCTTTACCGTGTGTCGGGTGGAGAGCAAGGAACTGAACTGGCGGTTGCTCGCCAAACGCCAGTGGCCGCTGGCGCTCTCACTGGCCTTCATCTCGGGCCTGGAGCTGTTCACCGCCGACTACACGAACCCGTGGTGGCAGGCCCCCGGCGTCGCGGTGATCTGCGTGATCGCCGTGCTGGCGCCCCGGCGTCCCTTCGACGCGACCGTCGCCCTCGCCGCTGCGATCGTCTTCACCGCCCTCTACCTGCGGTTCTTCGGTCTGTACATGCAGCCGCACTTCTTCATCAGCGGTGCGTCGATCTCCGTGACGGGCGCGGCGATGGCGACCATCGCGATCGTCGTGCGCGAGGCACCGCGCTGGTACGCGGTGTCGGGCACCGCGGTCGTCCTCGCGGCGATGGTGGGCGCGGAGGTCATCGGCTACCCGGTCGTGGCGCCGAAGGAGTACCGGACCTACGAACCCGACCCGTGGAGCTACCTGTTCGGGGCGGTCCTCATGTTCGTGATCGCGGTGGGCACCGGCCTGTACTTCCGGGCCCGTGACAACGAACGCGCGTCTCAGCTGGCTGCTTCCGTTGCGGCGGCCCAGAACTCCGAACGGCTCGCGCTCGCCCGCGAACTGCACGACGTGGTGGCGCACTACGTGACCGCGATCGTCGTGCACGCGCAGGCGGGCCAGATCAACCGCGCCGCCGCCGAGCAGGTGCTGCCGACCATCGAGGCGTCGGGCCACGAGGCGCTGACCGCGATGCGGCGGCTGGTCGGGACGTTGCGGGACGGCGAGTCGTCCACACCGGCCGCGTCTTCGTCCCTCGTGGACGACGTGCGGTCGCTGGCGGCGGAGTCCGGTCTCCCGGTGCGACTTTCGTTCGACCTGCGGGACGCCGTGCCGCAGGAACTGGCACGGTCGGTGCTGCGGCTCGTGCAGGAATCGTTGACGAACACCCAGAAGCACGCGGCAGCTGTGTCCTCTGTGGACCTATCACTGTCCTCAAACGACGGCGTGCTGCACCTGAGCGTGACCGACGACGGCGTGGCGTCGGGTGTTCCCGTGGGCGGATCGGGAGGCTACGGGCTCGTCGGCATGCGCGAGCGCGCGGAACTGCTCGGCGGCACCTTCTCCGCAGGCCGGCGCGAACCGACCGGATGGACGGTCCGCGCCGATCTGCCGATCAGCTAGCTCACATGTCGTCGCGGATGACTTCGAACTCCTGAGTCATCTCGACATCGCTTTGCTGGTCGTCGGTCTGAGGGTCGATGTCGGCCACTGAATGCCTCCGCATGATCACGCCCGGTCGTGGGGTGTGATCATGCCAACTCAGCGCCGGGTCGGCGGCTTGGGGGTCGCGGGCTTCTGTGCGCGGCGGAACTGCCCACTGGACGTGCACGGCTTCTTCGACATGATCTTGAGACGCCCCTGTCCTACCCGTGGTTGCTCATGGATGCACAAAGGGCCCGTCGCATCACGCGTGACGGGCCCCTTGGTTGGGGAGAAGTTTTAGGCCGGGGCGGACCCTGGGGGTCGGCCCGCGCCCGACACAGCGAGGATGCCCATCGCGTCCAGATGTATGCATGAGTGTGATCGGCATCACAATGGCAGGATTCGTCCCATGTCATTGCGTCTGCACGCCCCGGTGGTTCTGCCCTGCGACCCGTCCTGCGCCGTGTTGCGCGACGCGGTCGTGGACGTCGTCGACGGCCGGATCACCTACGTGGGTGCCCTCTCCGATGCCCCCGCCTTCGACGGCGAGGTCCGCTCGCTGTCGGGGATCCTGATGCCCGGCCTCGTGAACACCCACGCGCACAGCCCGATGACGGTGCTGCGCGGCCTCGGCTCCGACCTGCCGCTGCTGCGGTGGCTGCAGGAGCAGATGTGGCCGAACGAGGCCCAGATGACCCCCGCCGACATCCGCACCGGCATGCTGCTCGGCGCCGTCGAGATGCTGCGGCACGGCGTCACCACCTCCGCCGAGATGTACTTCCACGGCCGCGAGCTCACGGACGCCGTCCTGGCCGCCGGGTCGAGGGTGGTGTTCGGCGGGGCGATCCTCGACGTGCCGGGCATGGACTGGAAGTCGCAGACCGACGAGATCTCCGCGTGGATCGACGCCGACGGGCTGCGGTTCGGGCCCGGTGAGCGGGTCGAGCTGGCCTACGGGCCGCACTCCGCCTACACGCTGTCGGCCGCGCAGCTGACGGCGATCGCGGTCGAGGCCAGGGCCCGCGGGGCGCTGTTCATGCTGCACGTGGCCGAGTCGCCGTTCGAGGACGAGGCCGCCCGCGCCGAGTTCGGGTCCGTGCCGGCCCTGATGAAGGCTTCGGACGTGCTGGGCGGGCGCGTGCTGTCCGCGCACTCCGTCCACCTGTCCGACGACGACATCGCCCTGTACGCGGCGTACGGCGTCGGTGTCGCGCACTGCCCCGGCTCCAACACGAAGCTCGCTTCGGGGATCGCTCGGGTGCCCGAGCTGCTGGCCGCGGGCGTGGCGGTCGGACTGGGCACCGACGGCCCCGCGTCCAACGACGACCTGGACCTGCTGGAGGAGGCGCGGCTGGCCGGCCTGCTCGCCCGCGTCTCCAAGATGGACGCGACCGTGCTCGGGGCCGCCCAGGCGTTGCTGATGGCCACGCGGGGCGGAGCCGACGCGCTGGGCCGCGACGACATCGGCGCGCTGGAGGCCGGTCGCTGGGGCGATGTCGTGCACGTCGCCGCCGACGACCCCGCGTTCGCCACCGGCCTGGACGCGCCGGACGACCAGCTGCTCGCGAACCTCGTGTGGGGGTCCGGGTCGCGCCGGGTCACCGACGTGTGGGTCGCCGGTGACCACGTCGTCGCGGGTGGGGAGTCCACTCGGGTGGACCGGCAGGAGGCGCAGGCCGGAGTCGCCGCGGTGGCGCGGCGACTGCGGAGCGTCAACCACTAGCCACAGGCTGTTGACAAGCCTGTGGACAACTAGGCCGTGTCCTAATGCGGCCGCGACCGCACGTTGATCTCGGTGATGTGGGCGTCGGGCGTCGCCAGCACGGCCGACGCCACCGCCCGCCCCACCGAGGCCGGGTCGATGTACTTCGACGGGTCGTACTCGCCGCCCTCCTGGCGGCGCACGTCCTCCTGCATCGGCGTGGCGGTGCGGCCGGGGTAGACCGTGGTCACCCGCAACGACGGCTCGTCGCCGCGCAGGGCGTCGGCGTAGGCGCGCAGGGCGAACTTCGAGGCCGCGTAGACGCCCCAGCCGGGGTTGGCGTTCAGGCCCGCGCCGGAGTTGATGAGCACCACGTGGCCGGAGGCGGCGCGCAGCTGCGGCAGGACGAGGTTGGTCAGTTCCGCCACCGCGAAGACGTTCACGTCGAACGTGCGGCGCCAGTCGTCCTGGGAGGCCTCGGCCAGCGGGCCGAGCAGGGCGATGCCGGCGCTGTGCACGATCACGTCGAGGCGCGGGACGGCGGCCAGGTCGGCGCTCGCGACGTTCGCCAGGTCGAACGGCCAGGCCTGCGCGCCGGGAAGCTCGGCGGCCAGCAGGGACAGCGACGTCTCGTCGCGACCGCCTAGAAGCAGGTCGTGGGTCGGGGCCAGACTTCTGGCGATGGCCGAGCCGATTCCGCTGGATGCCCCGGTGACGAGGGCTACCGGACGATCACTCATGGGGGGACCATAGTGCCCAGGAAGTTGATCCTGCCGTACCTGTGCCTGCTCTACTTCATCAACTACCTGGACCGGGTCAACATCGGGTTCGCCGGGCCGAACGGCATGTCGGAGGAGCTCCAGCTCTCGGCGACGGTGTTCGGGTTCGCGTCCGGGGTGTTCTTCATCGGCTACCTGCTGCTGGAGGTGCCGAGCAACCTGGCGCTGCACAGGTTCGGGGCGCGCAGGTGGATCGCGCGGATCATGGTCAGCTGGGGGATCGTCGCCACGGCCATGGCGTTCGTGCCCAACGGGACCGTGCTCGTCGTGCTGCGGTTCCTGCTCGGCGTGGCCGAAGCCGGGTTCTTCCCCGGGATCATCCTGTACCTGACGTACTTCTACCCGCAGAAGGACCGGGCGCGGATCGTCGCGCTGTTCATGGTGGCGGTGCCGATCTCGACGGCGCTCGGGGCCACGTTCAGCGGGTTGCTGATCCAGTGGACGGACTGGCGCACGATGTTCCTCGTCGAGGGGCTGCCGGCGATCGCGCTGGCGTTCGTGACGTGGTTCTGGCTGCCGGACAAGCCCGACGACGCACCGGAGGAGCCCACCGAGGAGCACTGGCCTTTGAAGAAGGCCCTCACGCATCCCCGGATCCTGGCGTTGAGCTTCGTGTACTTCGGGATCGTCTACGGGCTCTACACGCTGGGGTTCTTCCTGCCGACCATCATCAAGGGGCTGGCGCCCGGAGCCGGGATCGTCGAGCGGGGGCTGATCAACGCGATCCCGTACGTCCTCGGCGCGGTCGCCATGATCCTGTGGGCCAGGCACGGCGACCGAACCGGAGAACGGAAGTGGCACGTCGCCGCGCCGATGCTGCTGGGTGGTGCGGCCATCCCGGTGGCGCTGCACCTCGACAACCCCGTCGCGGCGATGGTCGCCGTCTCGGTGTGCGCCATCGGAGTCTGCGCCGCCCTGCCCACCTTCTGGGCGCTGCCCACGAGCTTTCTCGGCGGCACGGCCGCGGCGGGCGGCATCGCGCTGATCAACTCGTTGGGCAACGTGAGCGGTTTCGCAGCCCCTTACGTGACCGGCTGGCTGCGTGACGTCACCGAAACCCAGAAGACCGGCCTCTGGGTCGTCGGCATCACGATGATCACGGCAGCGGTGGTCGCGCTCGTTCAGAGGGCGGGGACGGAGAAGGTGTAGAGGGCTTCGTAGCGGACGGAGGTCTGTGCTCCTTCGGTGCAGCTGCCGGCGGGTGCGACGCCGCCCTTGGTGTTGAGGCGCTGCACGTAGCTGACGCCGGCGAACGTTCCTTCGCCCCTGGTCGACTTGGCCTTGAGCAGGAGCTCCGGAACGGCTCCGGGAACGTCGTTGCGTGCGCCGTCGACCGGGGCGGCCTCGACCGCGCTGCCGTCGACGGTGGAGACCCAGATCGGACCGCGCGAGTGCAGCCCGACCGCCCTGCCGAGCCGGTCCGCCAGCGTCGCGGCGGGTTCCAGGCCCTTCCACACCCCGGCCGTGCAGGTGTAGGTCTGCACGCCCTTGGCGTGGAGCTTGGCGACGATCTTGTTGCCGGACGGGACCTGAACCGCGGGTGCGACCCTCGCGTCAGATCCGTTCATGGCTTCCGGGGTCGGCGCGGCGGTGGAGCCGGCACCTCCCACGAGGATGCCCAGAAGGGTTGATGAGACCAGGACGATGCCAGCACGTTTCATCACCTCGAGGCGTACGGCCTGCTTTCCGGGCCGGTTCAGTACCGTCTCAGTTGGCAGGCGCGTAGAAGGTGTAGAGGGCCTTGTACGGGACGGAGGTCTGCGCGCCGGGCTTGCAGCCGCCGGACGGGGCGACGCCGCCCTCGGTCGCGAGGCGCTGGACGTAGGAGACCTTGCCGAACAGGCCGTCGCCGCGAGCGGTCTTGGTCTTGAGCAGCAGCTCGGGCACGGCGCCCTTGACGTCGTTCTTGGCTCCGTCGACGGGAGCCGCCTCGACCGCGCTGCCGTCCACGGTGGAGATCCAGACGGGGCCGCGGGAGTGGATGATGATCGGCTCGTCGTTCTTGTCGACGAGCGTCGCGGTGGGCTCTAGACCCTTCCACGCGTTGCCCGTGCACGAGTAGGTCTGGACGCCCGTGGCCCGGTATTCGCCGACCAGCTCCTGGCCTGCCGGAACCTGGACGGCTGCCGCGACGGGGACGTTCTCCGCCTGAGCGACGGGAGTGGGCGAAGCGGTGCCGGCGGTGGGGGTACCACACGCAGCAAGACCCAGAAGAGCAGCAGCACCAACGAGAAGACGAGCATTCACGACTCACTCCAAAGTGGACGACCAAAGTGGACTTTCTCTTGGCTGTCCGCGGTGCAGCCACCCATCACACGGACGGGCGGCTGCACCGGTTCACAAGATCAGAGTGAGCCAAGGCACACGATCAGTCGCAGATCTTGCGACGGTCCTTGCGCCACACCACCGCGACGGACGGACGCGGCTGCGAGGTGCCACCGTCCGGCCAGTGCGACAGCGGGTTGTTGGCCGAGGCGCCGTCGATCTCGCCGGGGTGCTGCACGGACACCAGCACGAAGTCCTCGGTGATGACCGGGCCGCAGGTCTCCGCGCCCTGGGGCACCGTGAGGAACTGCTTCACCTGGCCGCGGCGCTTGCCGGAGACGGGCACCGCGAAGAGGCCGTCGTTGGACGCCAGCGCGTTGCCGTCCGTGGAGATCCACAGGTTGCCGTGGGTGTCGAACGCGACGTTGTCCGGGCAGGAGATCGGGCTGACCTGCGACTTGTCGAAGCCGCCGAAGTACGTGCCAGGGTCCTTGGGGTCACCGCAGACCAGCAGCAGCTTCCAGGAGAACGTCAGCGCCGTGTTGTCGCTGCGGCGCTCCTCGATCTCCAGCACGTGGCCGTGCTTGTTGCCGTTGCGCGGGTTGATCTCGGTCGGGCCTTCCTTGCCCGCCTTGCCGCGGTCGGTGTTGTTGGTCAGCGCGGCGTAGATCCGGCGGTTGTGCGTCGAGGGCTCGACGTCCTCCGGGCGGTCCATCTTCGTGGCGCCCATCTTGTCCGCGGCCAGGCGCGTGAAGATGTAGACCTCCTCGGCGGTGAAGCCCGGCACGAACGACTTGTCGTTGTGCGCCAGCGCGATCCACTCGCCCGAGCCGTCGAACTCGCCGTCCTTGGGCAGGGTGCCGTCGCCGACGATCTCGGCGGCCGGGCTGTCACCGGTGAACTTGGCGACGTAGAGCGTGCCCTTGTCCAGCAGCTTCTTGTTGTGCTCGCGGGCGCGCTTCGAGTCGCCCTTCTGCATGCGCTCGTCCGTGACGAACTTGTACATGTAGTCGAAGCGCTCGTCGTCGCCCATGTACGCGACCACACGGCCGTCCTTGGCGACGATGACGTTCGCGCCCTCGTGCTTGAAGCGGCCGAGCGCGGTGTGCTTGACCGGCGTCGACTTCGGGTCCAGCGGGTCGATCTCGACGATCCAGCCGAAGCGGTTGGCCTCGTTGGGCTCCTGGGCCAGGTCGAAGCGCTTGTCGAACTTCTCCCACTGGCGCGTTGTCGCGCCACCGCTCATGCCGTAGCGGGCGAGCTTCGCCTTCGTGGCGGGGTCGGTGACCTGGCTCGCGTTGGCGAAGTACTGGTTGAAGTTCTCCTCGCCGGACAGGATCGTGCCCCACGGCGTGACGCCACCGGCGCAGTTGTTCAGCGTGCCGAGGACCTTCTTGCCGGACGGGTCGGCGGAGGTCTTGAGGTAGCTCGACTCCGCCGCGGGGCCGCGCACCTCGAACGGCGTGGTGGCCGTGATCCGGCGGTTGTACTTCTTCATGTCGTCCTTGCAGACGACGAGTTTGCCGGTGCGGTGCTCGCGGTCGACCATCACGACCGACATGCCGTGCGCGGCCCAGGCGATCTTGGCGTGGCGCTCGGTGACCTTGTCCGCCGCCCAGTCCTTGAACATGAAGGACTCGGACGAGTACTCGTGGTTGCTCACCATGAGCCAGCTGTCCCAGGAGCCCGGCACCGGGACGAGGCCGCAGAAGTCGTTGTTGAAACCGAACTGCTTGGCCTGCGCCTCGGGCGTCTGGTTGTCGAAGTCGAACTTCGGCGCGTCGGGCAGCACCGCGTCACCCCAGCGGATGACGACGTCCTGCTGGAAACCCCTGGGCACGGCGATCTCGTCGAGGGTGTTGGGCTGCACCGGCTCGAAGTTCAGACCGTCGTTGTTGTGGCCGCCGCCGAACTTCAGGTCGGCGTCGAGGTCGGCGTGCGCCGGAGCGGCGGCGGCCGCACCGGAGAACGCGAGCGCACCGGCGCCGGCGGCCGCGACGACCGCACCGGCCTTGAGCATGCCGCGGCGACTCACGACCTCCTTGACGACGTCACCGAAGTACGCGTTCTGCGTCGTGTTGGGCGCCTCGTGGGCACAGGCGTTGCCGCAGCGGAACTCGCAGGTGACGGCCTGACGCCCGAGCGGGTGGTTGGTCGGGAGCAGGGGCAGCAGGCGACGGCCCCGATCGGTGGGTGAGGACACGCAGGCCTCCGAGATCGGTCAGTGTGGGAACTGGCCGAACCTAAGAGCCGAACGAGTTCGCCAGCCGTCCAGGAGGTGAACGGCGGGCGAACTCGTACTACTCCCCAACGATCACAGCACGCAGGGTGATCAACCGATTTCACCCAGCTGACGGCGGCCCTTGCGCCACACCGCGACGACCGACGGGCGCGGCCGCGAGGTGCCCCGGTCCGGCCAGTTCGAGACGGGCTTGTCGGCACTCGCGCCGTCCACCTCGCCGGGGTGCTGGACGCACACCGTGATCACGCGCTCGCCGATCACCGGACCGCACGTCTCACCGCCGCGCGGCACCGTGAGGAACAGCTTGAGGTGGCCGCGTTCCGGGCCTTCCAGGGGCACGCCGTAGAGGCCGTCGTTCAGCCCGTCGAGCTTGCCGTCCGCGTCCGTGGAGATCCACAGGTTGCCGTGCCGGTCGAACGCCACGTTGTCCGGGCTGGAGATCGGGCTGACCTGCGACTTGTCGTAGCCGCCGAAGTAGGTGTTCGGGTCGTCAGGGAAGCCGCAGACCAGGAACAGGCCCCAGTCGAACGTCAGCGCGAGCGCGTCGCCCCTGCGTTCGGTCAGCTCCAGCACCTGGCCGTGCCGGTTGTTGATCCGCGGGTTCGGCTCGGTCGGGCCTTCCTTGCCCGCGGTGACGCCGCGTTCGACGTTGTTGCTGAGCGCGCAGTAGACCGTGCCGGTGCGCGGGTGGCACTCGATGTCCTCGGGTCGGTCCATCTTCGTCGCGCCGACCTTGTCCGCCGCAATGCGCGTGAAGACGTACACCTCCTCGGCGGTCATGCCTGGTACGAACGACTTCTTGCCCGCCGCCAGCGGGATCCACTCGCCGGTGCCGTCGAACTCGCCGTCGCTGGGCAGCTTTCCGGTGCCGTCGATCTCGGAGGCGGGGCTGTCGCCCTTGAAGCGGGCCACGTAGAGCGTGCCGTCGTCGAGCAGCGTCATGTTGTGGCGGCGCGCGGCCTTGCTGTTGCCGCGCTTCATCTTGCCGTTCGAGATGAACTTGTAGATGTACTCGAACCGCTCGTCGTCACCGGAGTACGCGACCACGCGGCCGTCGTCGGCGACGCGGATGTTCGCGGTCTCGTGCTTGAACCGGCCGAGGTGCGTGTGCTTGACCGGCGTGGAGTCGGGGTCGTTCGGGTCGAGTTCGATGACCCAGCCGAACCTGTTGACCTCGTTGGGTTCCTGGGCCAGGTCCCAGCGCTTGTCGAAGCGCTCCCACTTGCGGGTGGTCGCGGTGCCGGTGACGCCGTACCTCGTGAGCCTCGGGTCGTTGCGGCCGGCGGCGTTGCCGAAGTACTGGTTGAAGTTCTCCTCGCCGGACAGGATCGTGCCCCACGGCGTGACGCCGCCCGCGCAGTTGTTCAACGTGCCCAGGACCCTCTTGCCCGTCGGGTCCGCGGAGGTCTTCAGCAGGTCGCTGCCCGCGGCGGGGCCGCGCACCTCGAACGGCGTGTGCACGGTGATGCGACGGTTGTACTTGCTGAACTTCGCCTTGTAGTGGCCGGAGAACAGCGAACGCTTGATCATGAAGACGGACAGGCCGTGCGCGGCCCAGCCGATCTTCACCTGCTCCTCGGTGGGGTTGTTCGGGTCGTAGCCGCGGAACATGAACGTCTCGCTGGTGTACTCGTGGTTCGTGACCATGATCCCGGTCAGTTCCAGCGGGTCCAGCGGCAGGATCGCGGCGAAGTCGCAGTTGAAGCCGAACTGCTTCTCCTGCTTGGCCGCGGTCTGGTTGTCGAAGTCGAACTCGGGGACGCCGGGGAAGAGCGGGTCGCCCCAGCGGATCACGATCCCCTGCTCGTACCCCTCGGGGACGACGACCTCGTCCTTGGTGTTGACCGCGACGGGCTTGAAGTCGAGTCCCCTGGGAGGGCGGCCCTGGGACTGCTGAGGTTCGGCGGCGGCTGTCGCCGGCGTGGCGATGGTGGCGGCGGCAGCGACGACCGCACCCGCCTTGAGCGCGGTGCGGCGGCTGATCAGATCGCCGAAGTAGGGGTTGTCCGAGGTGTTCGGAACCTCGTGGAAGCACGCGTCCCCGCAGCGGTACTCGCACGTCACCGCCGCTCTGCCGACGCGGTGGTTGACGAGTGGCAGAGGGATCATGGTGGTGGCCTCCTACGGTCGGTGCGGGAACCAGCACCGACCGTAGGCCGCCGTTCATGCTTTGTTAACCCACAAGTTGTTCACCCGCGAGGACAGCTTCGGACGGAACGTCCCTTGTGTCCGTCCGGTTGAACGTCAGCAGCACGGCGGCGACGACGCAGAGGACCGCGGCGACGACGAACGGCTGGGCCAGGTGGCTCACGAACGTCGCGGCCAGAGCGCCGCCGAGCCAGCGCAGGAAGTTGTAGCCGGCACTCGCGACCGGCCGCGGCGCGTCGCTGACGCTCATCGCGGCACCGGTGAACAGCGTGTTCAGCAGCCCGCTCACCAGGCCGCTCACGATCACCGCGACCACCAGCAGCGGCTTGCTGGGCACCGCCATCAGCAGCATGAGCACGGCGAAAGCCAGCACGGATCCGATGATCGCGCTCTTCTCGCCGACGCGGTCCGCGAGCCGCGGAGCGAGCAGAACGCTCGAGACGGCGACGCACACACCCCAGCCGAAGAAGATCAGTCCGATCTCGACGGCACCCCACCGCAGGACGAACGGCGACCAGGCGAGAACTGTGAAGAACGCGGCCGTGTAGAGCGCCGCTCCGATCGACGTGCGCAGCAGGACGGGGTTCCGCAGGGCCTTCAGCGGGTCGAGGAGGCTGATCCTCGGACGTTCGAGGTGCGAGTCCTTCGCCAGGAACGTTGCACAAAGGATCAGGGCGGCCGCCATGAGGATCGCGGTGCCGAGGAACGGCCCGCGCCACGAGAAGCTGCCGAGCAGCGCCCCGAGCAACGGCCCGACGCTCAGACCGAGACCGAGCGCGGCCTCGTAGAGCAGGATCGCGGCCTTCTGACCGCCGCTGGCGGCACCGACGATGACGCTGAGCGCCGTGGCGATGAAGAACGCGTTGCCGAGCCCCCACACGGCACGAAGCCCGACGAGCTGGCCGATGCTCCCCGCCGCCGAGCACAGCAGCGTCGCGACGACGATCAGCGCGAGCCCGCCGACGAGCGTGCGCTTGGCCCCGAACCGGGCGGTCGCGGCGCCCGTGAAGAGCATCGCCACGACTTGGACGCCGAGGTAGGAGGAGAACAGGAGGGTGACCTGCGCCGGTGTCGCGTGCAGACCCTCTGCGATGGACAGCAGGATCGGGTCCACGAGCCCGATCCCCATGAATGCGATCACGGCGGCGAACGCCGTGATCCACACCTGCTTGGGTTGAGCCTTGAAATTCACTTCGCCATCCTAACCGATTTTGATTAGCATCGCGAAGTATCACGCGCCACAAGGTACCGTTCACGGCGTGGATGCGGTGATCTTCGACCTCGACGGCGTGCTGATCGACTCCGAGCAGGTGTGGGACGAGGTGCGCCGGTCCTTCGCCGCCGCGCACGGCGGGGTGTGGACCGCCGAGGCGACCCGCGCCATGCAGGGGATGTCGACGCCGGAGTGGGGCGAGTACCTCGTGTCGGCCGTCGGCGTCCAGATGACCGCGGCGGAGGCCTCGGCAGGCGTGATCGCCGAGATGGAGAAGGCGTACGCCGAGCACCTGCCGGTGATCCCAGGCGCTGTGGACGCGGTGCGCGCCGTGGCGTCGCGCTTCCCGGTCGCGATCGCGTCCTCGGCACCCGCCGTGCTGATCCAGGTGTTCCTCGAGGTCACCGGGCTACCGGTGCCCGTCGCGGTGTCCTCGGAATCGTGCGCCGCCGGAAAACCGTCGCCGGACGTCTACCTCGCGGCCGCCGCACAGCTCGGGGTCCCGGCCTCGTCCTGCTACGCCGTCGAGGACTCGACGAACGGGCTCAAGGCGGCGCTGGCGGCGGGCATGACCGTGCTCGCCGTGCCGAACCCGCACTTCCCGCCCGCGGCCGAGGTCCTGGCTCAGGTGCGGGTGCTGTCCTCGATCGCCGACCTGCCGGACGCGCTGGCGTAACTGGTCGCGGCCATGCCGATCGCGATGCAGGCGCAGGCGAGCACGCCCTTCGGCCAGTAGATGTGGCTGCTGAGGAACAGGTAGCTGCCCAGCATCAAGAACACGGCGCCGGGAATCGCCTTGAGGCGGTGCTCGACCAGCGTGCACACCACGACCGCGGCGCTGGCGGCGAAGAAGCACCACGCGCCAACGGTCCCGAGCTGGTTGCCGATCTTGAACAACGGCTCGTCGGCGCTGGTGCGGCCGCCGTTCGCCAGCGTCATCGCACCGCCACCGATCCCCGCCAGCGCGTCCAGGGCGCCGTAGAAGACGACGTAGCCGAAGGTCGCGGCGCGCGCCGGGTAGCGGACGTACTTCGGGGTGGCGTCGAGCAGGACCCACTGCGCGGCGCCGAGCAGCGGGAAGATCACCGCCAGGACGATGTGCATGTTCTGCCACCACAGCGCGGTCGACCCGTCCAGGTGGTGGGGGTGGGTCAGGCCGATGCCGGCGAGGACCAGGCCGGGGAGGGCGACGAGGAGTGTGCGCACCGGCCGAAGCTAGCGGTGATCACCTGCTCTCCCGGCTAGACTCGCCCACTTTCAGGCGATTCGACCGAGCATGTCGAACCTGTGTTCGATAGGATGTGACAGTGGTGAACCGGCGTGAACAGGCGGCGTTCCTGCTCGCTCTTCGCGACAGCGAGCGCAGCTGGGCCGACGTCACGAGCGCCGTGGAGGACGCGGGTTCCGCCCTGTCCGTGCTGGAGTCGCTGATCGTTCCCGAGCAGCCGACGCTGGACCACATCGCTCCCGACCTGGCCGGCCGTCTGGACCTGGTGCAGAAGGAGATCGACTCCTGGGCGGACGAGGGCATTCACCTCGTCACGGTGCTCGACGAGGAGTACCCGGTCCAGCTGCTCATGGTGCACCAGCGCCCGCCTTTCCTGACCTGCAAGGGTTTCCTCGACCCCGCCGACCAGTTCGGCGTCGCCGTCGTCGGCAGCAGGCACGCGAGCGCACGAGGGCTGCACATCACGCGCGAGATCGCGACAACGCTGACCAAGCACGACATCACCGTCTTCAGCGGCTTGGCTGCGGGCGTCGACACGGCCGCGCACCGTGCTGTCGTGGACGCCGGAGGTCGAACGGTCTCCGTGGTCGGCACAGGCCTGCGTCGCTGCTACCCGGCGGAGAACGCGGATCTCCAGCAGGAGATCGCCCGGACCGGCGCGGTGCTGTCCCAGTTCTGGCCCGACGCGGGTCCCGCCAAGCACCACTTCCCGATGCGCAACGCCGTCATGAGCGGCTGCAGCGTCGCGACCGTCGTCGTGGAAGCGGGCGAACACAGCGGCACCCGCATCCAGGCGCGGCTGGCGCTGGAGCACGGCCGGCACGTCTTCCTGTTGCCCGAGGTCGTGTCCGGCACGACATGGGGCCGCGAGATGGCCGAGCGACCGAACACGACCGTCCTGGAAGGTCCCGACCACCTGCTGCGCGTGCTGGACGAACTGCGCGCCGGAGTCCCGGACCTGATCGACCTCTGACGTGAGCCCGCTCAGCCGCATCTCCGAGAGCTACCTCAACATCCTCGTTCCCCCACCAGCACGTGGGCCGGACGTGTGCGACGTCTGCCGCAGGACCACCGGGGGATTTCGCCGGTGCTGGCAGTGCAACCAGCACTTCCAGTCCCACGGCGCCGAACTGGCCGACGAAGTCCTGCCGATCTCGATGGCGGTGGAAGGCGGTCAGCTGGTCCACGTGCTGGGCAACTACAAGAACAGCAAGGTCCCAGGCGTGCGGAAGCAGTTCACGAACGAACTGGCCGGCGTTCTCGCGACCTTCCTGGCCAAACACCGGCACTGCCCCGGCGAGTTCGACCTCGTGACGGTCGTACCGAGCACGAGGCAACGGGCAGACGGCCATCCGCTCGTCGACATCCTCGGGCGACGCCTCAGCACCACCCGCCCCCACTTCGCCGAAGTGCTCAGCACTTCTGGCGGCAACAACCGGCTGCTGCGGCCGGACGAGTACGTCGTCCACTCAGCAGTCGAAGGCAGGCGGATCCTGTTGATCGACGACCAGTGGACCTCCGGAGCCAGCCTCCAGTCATCAGCCGTCGCCCTCAAACGCGGAGGAGCGGCACGAGTCGCCGGACTCGTGATCGGCCGGCGAGTCGATGCAGGATCGCCCGGCACGTTCGACTGGGACGTCTGCGTTGTCTGTCAGCACAGCTGATGCCTAGCGTGACGCCCATGACGCAACGAGTTGCTGTGGTCACGGGCACTGCGCAGGGCATGGGACTGCGGATCGCGGACGTGCTGCGCGAGGACGGATATGCCGTCGTCGGCTTCGACCTGCGGGAGAGCAAGGACGGCATCGTCGGCAACGTCGCCAGCGCCGCGGACGTCCAGCGCCTGGCGGACCACGTCACGAGCACCCACGGCCGGGTGGACGTGCTGGTCAACAACGCCGGGATCGCCGGCATCGTGCCGTTCGAGGACACGACGCTGGAGCAGTGGGAACGGATCATGGCGGTCAACCTGACCGGGCCGTTCCTGCTCACGCAGGCGCTGGGCAGGATCATGCTGGAGCAGGGCAGCGGCAGCGTCGTCAACATCGCGTCCGTCGCCGGGCTGCAGGGGGTGGCGGACCGGGCCGCCTACAACACGACGAAGCACGGGCTGATCGGGTTGACCCGCACGCTCGCCGTCGAGTGGGGCGGGCGGGGGATCAGGGTCAACGCCGTGTGCCCCGGCTGGGTCAAGACCGAGATGGACGTCGAGTCGCAGGCCGGCGGGTACTACGTCGACGAGGACATCACGGACCACGTGCCGGCGGGCAGGTTCGCGGCGCCGGACGACATCGCGCAGGCCGTGCGGTTCCTGGCGAGCGACAACGCGCGGTACGTCAACGGTGTCGCGCTGCCGGTCGACGGCGGGTGGACCGCGGACGGCAGCTGGCAGAAGCTGCGGCTCTCCAAGCGCTGAGGCAAAGGGCCGCCCTCACGACGAGGGCGGCCCTTCGGGTCAGACCTCGCCGCGGATGAACTTCTCGACGGCTTCGTGCGCCTCGGAGTCCGAGTACTGCACGGGCGGGGACTTCATGAAGTACGACGACGCCGAGAGGATCGGGCCGCCGATGCCCCGGTCGAGGGCGATCTTCGCCGCGCGCACCGCGTCGATGATGATGCCCGCGGAGTTCGGGGAGTCCCAGACCTCCAGCTTGTACTCGAGGTTCAGCGGCACGTCGCCGAACGCGCGGCCTTCCAGGCGCACGTAGGCCCACTTGCGGTCGTCGAGCCACGCCACGTAGTCCGACGGTCCGATGTGGACGTTGCGCTTGCCCATCTCGCGGTCCACCTGGGACGTGACGGCCTGGGTCTTGGAGACCTTCTTGGACTCCAGTCGCTCCAGTTCCTTCATGTTCAGGAAGTCCATGTTGCCGCCCACGTTCAGCTGCATGGTGCGGTCGAGCTGGACGCCGCGGTCCTCGAACAGCTTCGCCAGCACGCGGTGCGTGATGGTGGCGCCGACCTGGGACTTGATGTCGTCACCGACGATCGGGACGCCGGCCGCGCGGAACTTCTCCGCCCACTCCGGGTCCGACGCGATGAAGACGGGCAGGGCGTTGACGAACGCCACACCGGCGTCGATGGCGCACTGGGCGTAGAAGCGGTCCGCGTCCTCGGAACCCACGGGCAGGTACGAGACCAGCACGTCGACCTCGGCCTCGCGCAACGCCGCGACGACGTCGACAGGCTCGGCGTCCGACTCCTCGATCGTCTCCCGGTAGAACTTCCCGAGGCCGTCGTAGGTGTGGCCGCGCTGCACGACGACGCCCAGCGGCGGCACGTCCGCGATCTTGATGGTGTTGTTCTCGCTGGCCCCGATGGCCTCGGCGAGGTCGACACCGACCTTCTTCGCGTCCACGTCGAACGCGGCGACGAACTCGACATCGCGCACGTGGTAGTCACCGAACTGCACGTGCATGAGACCGGGCACGCGGGTGCTCGGGTCGGCGTCACGGTAGTAGTGGACGCCCTGCACCAGCGACGCCGCGCAGTTGCCAACCCCGACGATGGCCACTCGAACGGTGCGGCGGTTTTCGCCCATTGCCGAGTCCTCCTTGATCAACAGTGAAGTGCTACTCGTCCTGCTCGGACTTCTCGTGCGCGATGAGCTCGTTGAGCCACCGCACCTCACGCTCCGTGCTTTCCAGGCCTTGGCTGTGCAGCTCGCGGGTGTAGCGGTCGATCTGCTCACCCGTGCGCGTGAGCCGCTCGCGGAGCCCTTCCCTGCGTTCTTCGACACACCGCCGGCGGCCCTCCAGGATGCGCATCCTGACGTCGGCCGGCGTGCGCGAGAAGAACGCCAGGTGGACTCCGAACGAGTCGTCGTCCCAGGTCTGCGGACCCGCGTTGGCCAGGAGATCGGCGAACCGCTCCTTGCCCTCCGGCGTCAGCTTGTAGACCTTGCGAGCCCGACGTCCCCAAGAAAGAGCCGATTCCTCCGGCCCCTCCTCCACGATCAGGCCCGCACGTTGGAGTCGCCGCAATGTTGGGTACAGCGATCCGTACGAGAACGCGCGAAACGCTCCGAGCAGGTCATGCAAGCGCTTGCGCAGCTCGTAGCCGTGCATGGGCGCCTCGTGCAGCAGGCCGAGCAGCGCGAACTCGAACACGAGTCACCTCCTCGCACCTGCACCGATAGGTGAGGTGATTATATCGGCTCGATACATCGATGGCTCCTCGCAACTGTGGGATGTGGCACACCGTGATACCGCGCCGGGCCGTGCTGCCCTGAACGGCCCATCATCCAAAAGCGCCCGGCACGTACTCTGGTCACGTGTTGACCCAACGGCAGGTGGTGGACTACTCGCTGCAGCGGCGTGCGCTGCTGGCGGAGGTCTATGCCGGTCGCACGGGCACCATGGAGGTCTGCGACGCGAACCCGTACCTGCTGCGAGCTGCGAAGTTCCACGGGACGGCGACCGACGTGCCTTGCCCCGTGTGCCGCAAGGAACCGCTCACGCACGTGTCGTGGGTCTACGGTGACGAGCTCAAGCACGCGGCCGGCTCGGCGCGGACACCTGAAGAACTGGTGAAGATGGCGAACCTCTTCGACGAGTTCTCCGTGTACCTAGTTGAAGTTTGTCGCACGTGCAGTTGGAACCACCTGGTGCAGTCATACGTCCTGGGGAAGCGTGGGCTGGAAAAGCCACGCAGGAGGACTGCGGCGGAATGACCCACAGGTGACACTGCTCCGAATGAAGTACGACCACCGAACCGTGTGCTCATGCACGCCGGTCTGGGAGGCCTTTTCACGTGAACGACCAGCATGATGACCGACAGCGCGGAGGCGAGCCGCAATGGCCGACCGGGGACGACCCGGACGGCGGCGGCACGAGGCGCGATGTCCCGAATCAGCCGCGACCGGGTACCCCACCCGGTGGTTTCGCGCGCCCTCCCCAGGGTGGCACGCCACCTGGTGGTTTCCCACAGCAGCAGCCCCCACGCCGCCCGAACGGACCAGGCGGTCCCCAGGGCGGCCCTGGTGGACCCCAAGGTGTGCCGGGGCGTCCGCCTGGCCCCATGAGCGGCCCCGGCGGCCCTCAGGGCGGTCCCGGTGGCCCGGGCAACCGTCCGCCGACGCCTCCCGGCGGCATGCCCATCGCCCCGCCTCCCGGTGCCCGTCGCCCCGGTGGACCGGCGGGTCCCGGTGGCCCGCAGGGCGGTCCTGGCGGCCCCGGCCGTCCCGCCATGCCCCCGCGCAACCCCGGTGAAGAGCGCACCACGCAGATGCCGCCGGTCAACCGGCCGACGCAGCGCGAGCCCGAGCTCATCACCCACCGCGAGCCTGACGACGAGTTCCTCATGGCCGGTGTCGGTGACGATGACGACGACTACGAGTACGACGACGAGCCGGAGCTCACCGAAGAGGAGGAGCGTCGTCTGCGCAAGAAGAAGATCTGGAAGCGCGTGCGGATCGCCGCCTTCGTCTCGATCGGCCTGATGATCCTGGGCCCGGTGATCGCCATCGCGGTCGCTTACCCGCTCGTCGACTGGCCCCGGCCGAACGACATCGCGGCCGGCCAGGACAAGACGATCACGCTGCTCTACTCCGACAACACCGAGATGGGCAAGATCACCTCGCCCGGTGAGAACCGCACGCTGCTGACGTACGAGGAGCTTCCGGAGTCCGTCAAGCAGGCCGTCATGGCCGCGGAGGACGCGGACTTCTTCGAGAACCCCGGCTTCGACGTCAAGGCCATCGCCCGCGCGGTCTGGATCCAGGCGACCGGCGGCAGCTCCGGTGGTTCCGGTCTGACGCAGCAGTACATCAAGAAGGCGACCGGCCAGGAAGACGCGACGCTGACCCGCAAGTTCACCGAGCTCGTCAAAGCCTTCAAGATGAGCAACGAGTCGGACCACCCGACGATCCTCACCGCGTACATGAACACGGTGTACTTCGGTCGTGGCGCGAACGGCATGAAGGCCGCGGCGCAGGTCTACTACAACAAGCCGATGAAGGACCTCACTCCTTCCGAGGCCGCGCTCATCGCCGGCATGATCCAGACCCCCTCGTGGTCGGAGGACGAGGAGTACTCGAAGAAGCGCTGGGAGTTCGTGATGAAGCAGATGCTTCAGAAGAACTGGATCAGCCAGGCCGACTACGACGCCCGCCAGTACCCGAAGCCGCTGCCGTTCGAGCAGACGCAGCCCGCGAGCCTCGAGGGCCCGCTCGCCCGCGTGAGCCAGCAGGTCCAGAACGAGATCGACAGCGAGCTCGTCGGCCTCACGATGGAGAAGGCGCAGAAGGTCGGCGTCACCGTCACCACGACGATCGACCCGAAGATGCAGCAGGCCGCGCTCGACGCCGTGAACTCGGTGATGGCGGGCCAGGACCCGGAGCTGCGCACCTCGCTCAGCGCGATCGAGCCGCAGTCCGGCGCCGTCAGGGCCTACTACCCGGGCAAGGACGGCCTCAAGGGCATCGACTACGCCAAGGGCACGATCCAGGAGGCCGGCTCGTCGTTCAAGCCGTTCGACCTGGTGGCCGCCCTGAAGATGGGCAAGGGCATCGGCGACACCTACGACGCCACGCCGCGCACGATCGCCGGTATCCCGGTCCGCAACGCGAGCAACACCCAGTGCGGCAAGGAATGCACGATCAAGCAGGCCATGAAGGAATCCCTCAACACCGTGTTCTACGACATGGTGGCGGGTCCGCAGGGCACTGGCACAAGGGCCGTGGCGGACGCGGCACACGCGGCCGGCATCCCGAAGGTCGTCCGCGTCGGTGGCCAGGAGAAGCAGACCCTGATCGGAGAGGGCGGCAACGCCCCCACGGCCGGTATCGCCATCGGCGCTGACAGCGCCCAGGTGCGACCGTTCGACATGGCCTCGGCGTACGCGACCTTCGCGGCTCGCGGCGTGTACCGCGCTCCGTTCTTCGTCTCGAAGATCGTGGGCCCGACGGGCGACGTCCTCTACCAGCACGTCGACCAGCCGGTGCCGGCGTTCGACCCGGTCGAGACGAAGAGCCGGGACATCGCGGACAACGTCACCGAGACGCTGAAGGAGATCCCGGCCTTCTCGAAGATCGGGTGCGCGGGCAACCGCGAGTGCGCCGGCAAGACCGGTACCCACGAGCTCGCCGACAGCCTGAACGAGAACTCGAAGGCCTGGATGGTCGGCTACACGCCGCAGCTGTCCGCCTCCGTGTGGGTCGGCAAGGACCAGGGCAACGTGGCCATCAGGAACAAGGAGGGCAAGGCCATCTTCGGCTCCGGCCTTCCTGGCCAGATGTGGAAGAAGTTCATGGACGCGGCACTCGCGGGCGTGCAGAAGGAGGCGTTCCCGAAGCCGGTCCCGCTGGGCAACTTCAACCCGCCGCGCAAGTCCGAACCGCCGTCGGCTCCGCCCAGCAGCAACAACCCGTCGACCAACAACCCGCCGCCGGTGAGCTCGGAACCGACCAAGCCGTCGCAGACGAAGCCGCCGAACCCCGGCTGCATCCCGGGCATCAACTGCCCGGATCCGTCCGACGATCCCGATCCGTCCACCAGCGGCCGGCCCCGAGCCGGTAGTCCAGGAGACGGCTGACACGAGAGAGGGCCCGGTGCACGTCGCCCCGGGCCCGCGGTCGGTGTCACGCCCGGGGGCAGCGCGGCACACTCTCTCGTTGTCACGCACGCGGTCAGCGCGTCACACCCAGCGATGCGAGGACGCCTGGTCGTTGCACGGCAGAGCGCCGCACCAGTGGTCCACGTTCGAGTAATAGGTGCCCTGCGGCACGAACCAGATCATCTCGACGTAGTTCGGGTGCCGGAACGACTGGATGTCATCGGGCGCGCCCGCATAACCGTTGTTGAAAACAGAGGTGGCGCGGTTGTCGAGGTAGTGCCCGACCACGCCGTCCCAGCAGGCGTTGTCGGCGTAGTCGGAGTCGTTGCCAGTGAATCCCGCGATGCACATCCGCCAGTTGGCATCCCCCATGAGGCAGTAGTAGCCGCCACCGCACTGGTCCCTCATGTCGCCGAACCCGGCCGACGCGGGCTGCGCCATGCCGACCAGCACCAGCGGAAGAGCCAGGCTGAACGCCGCGAACATGCGCATCAACTTCTTCATCCACTTCCCCCACATCATGTTCGACCACGTCGACTCGTCGCTCAGCGACGAGCGACCTCAGTTCTTGCCCGACAGGATTTCCTTCGCCTTGCGCACCTGTTCGTCGACACGGGTCTGGTGCTTCGTCAGCAGTTCGGCGTTGTCCACGATCAGCCGGTGCTGGTACGCGGTGCGCACCGCCACCCAGATCGCGTTGACGTCGTGCTTCTTGCGGCAGGCGACATCGGCGCGTGCCGTGGCGATTTCCTCTGGCGAGGCGTCGTCACCACCGAACTTCTTCTCGCTGTTGGGGCCCCACGGGTCGGCGTAGTCGTAGCCGGCCTGCTTCATGCAGGCGCTCCACTTGCCCCAAGCGTCCTTCAGCCTGCTGTCCGCCTCGGCGAACGTGGTGGAGTCGCGTGACAGGCCGATCACGAAGTTCTCGTCGCCGGCCTTCTCCTGGCTCTTGACCGAAATCCCGAGCACCCGTTGGGACTCGCCCATGCAGCCACCGCTGGGGACGCCTTCTTTCTTCGCGCCCTTCCCGTCCAGCACGGCGACCATGTCCTGCGGCCAGGGCTTCTGCTGCTTCCTGAGTTCCTCGGCCTTGCGGACGGACGCGAGCGTCTCCGGATCGGAGTAGCCGTGCTTCGAGACCTCCGCGTCGTCGACCACCCCGATGACGCGACTCCGCACGTGTTCTGGCTCGCGCTCCGGCAGTTCCATCTCGAAACCGAAGCGGCGCAAGCACTTCTGCACCAGCAGGTCCTGGCTCTTCCGGACGGCGGCACGGCTCTCCGGTGAGATCAGGTAGCCGTCGAGCGGGAATGTGACGTCCGCGTCGACGTTGATGACCGGAAGCGCTCCCAGAGGAGGTTCCGGGCGCGGTTGTTCGAGCTGCGCGGAGCACGCTGCGATCGCGAACAGGCCTGTCCCGATCACCAGCGCCTTGAGGTGGTTGCTGGCCATGTCTTCCCCCAGAAGAGCCAGACCGAAGTGGACGGTGTCCGTCCACTTCGGCCTGGGTCGGCGTTCATGTCGTCAGCGCGTCACACCCAGCGGTGCGAGGACGCCTGGTCGTTGCACGGCAGAGCGCCGCACCAGTGGTCCACGTACGCGTAGTAGGTGCCCTGCGGCACGAACCAGATCATCTCGACGTAGTTCGGGTGCCGGAACGACTGGATGTCATCGGGCGCACCCGCATAACCGTTGTTGAAGACGGAGCTGGCGTTGTTGTCGAGGTAGTAGCCGATCGCACCACCCTGCCAGCAGTTGTCGTCCGCGTAGTTGGCATCGTTGCCCGCGAACGCGGCGATGCACAGACGGAACTCGGCGTCGTTGAAGAGGCAGTAGTTGCCCTGACCGCAGTAGTCCCTCCTGTCACCAAATGCGGCCGACGCAGGCTGCGCCATGCCGACCAGCACCAACGGAAGAGCCAGGCTGAACGCCGCGAACAAGCGAATCAACTTCTTCATCCACTTCCCCCAGATCTCATCGTCAAAAACGCGCGATGGGCAGCACGAAAAAGCCGATCGCTGAAGATCGACTTCTTGGTGAGGGATCAAAGTTGATCAGGTGTGCGTGAACGACACGCTCATGTACGCCCCCCAGCGCAGGATGGTCCCCCCAGGTGAGGACCGCGTCTCGCACCATACGGAGACCACACGCTCTTGTCCAGAGGTGCCTGACCACGCCACCAACGGCCGTCTTGACGCCACAGCGGGCGAACTGTTAGACCCATTCTCGGACACGACCCGCTGGGGAGGTCGTGCGCATTTATGGGGGCGGGACCGAAAAGTCGGCCAGCGTTACCGGATATCCGGCGCAGACGGCCGGAAACAGTTGAACACGAAAAGTCCTGGGGGACCAAATGCACTTGCCGAAGGCAAGAGCGCAGGGCCGGACCCTGCGCAAAAAACCCAAGGCCACGGCGACCGCGGTGATCACCGAGCCGACGTTCTTTCCGCAGAACAAGCGGATCGAGGTGATCGTCGAGGATCGGCAGAGGTCCACCGACGTCGCGTGGACGACGGGTGACGTCATCGGATTGCACGTGCTCGCGACGCGAGCCAACGACGACTGCACCTGGCGCGCCATCACCTCGCTGGTCGAGCCGGGCTTCGAAACGGACCAGTGGAGCGAAAACGCCTGTGCAACTGCACCGGGCAACGAGCTCGTGGTCACGCACGCACCGCGAGCGCTCACCGACAAGCCGGAGTTCTTCCAGCACGGCCTGGTCGCAGTGACGGCGAACGCGCGGTGATCACCCAGCTCACGACGGAGCCGAAGGGCGAGTCCCGGCTGTTCGAGATCGACGCAGCAGCGGGCCGGCTCATCTCCCTGAACGCCAAGGGCACCGCGCGGACGCTCGTCAGACGTACGTCCGCCTTCAACGGCCAACCTGCTCTGCCGGACAAGACCCGACTACCGCGCGGCCTCGGATTCAGCCGATGAGCTCCGCCACCACACGGAGTGGCGGTTTCTGCTCATCCTCAACGGGACAAAAGGGGAAGTTCATGCCAACACGTCGCCCCAGATGGGCGCGCGTGGCAATGACGGCTGCTGTGACAGCCTCACTGCTCGCCGATGCGACTGTCAGGCCGGCGCTGTCTGCGCCAGAGCCCGGAGTGGCAATCGCCAACGTCGAAGAGGTCTCGCCGAAGTGGTGGGAAGGTGACGACTTCGTCGTCACCGGCCGTGGCGACACCCACGGATATCACGTCCTGATCGGTCTGGAGAACCGGAAGTACGCCTTCACACCGCTCGCCAGCATCCAACCGGGTGGCTACGACGGTGACCAATGGCTCGGCTACACGTGTGTCACCGGCGACCGGTCCCATGTCGTGGTTTCGGTTCTACCGCGCGGTGCGGTGAACCGCCCAACGCTGCGCGACCGAGGTGCGTCCGTCTACGCGATCAAGATCGCGGACGGCTCGGTCAGGCCACTCGCCAGCGGCGTCGCGTTCAAGCAGCACGCGGTGGGCTGCGGCACCGGCGACCAGGTCGCGATGCTGCGCCACCTCGAGGTGGACCAGGCGAAGACCGAACTGCTGCGTGGTTCCGCGAGCACGGCGAAGGTGGAGTCCGTCGCCACCGTGAACACACAGCTGACCTGGGCGGTGCCCAACGGGCCCGACCGCGTGATGGCGTTGCGGGGCAGCGAGATCGTCACCGTCAGCCGCAAGGACCAGGCGCCGAAGGTGGTCGGCAAGGCGCAGGGCCAGGCGTTCAAGCTGCTGGCAGCAGCCGACGACCAGGCTGATCTCCTGGTGCTGAAGGACAACCAGGTCGCGGTCGAGCGGCTGGCCGGGGGCAAGCTCTCCGAGGTCGGCCGCGGCGACGTGCGCAAGTCGGCTCTGCTCCAGGCGGTCGGCGGCACCAATGTCTCCTTCGGGCTCGCGAACGCCAGTTCCCATGTGCGCAACTTCCCTCAGCCAGTGGTGCCCAAGGACGCGGAGGGCAAGGGAAGCCCTTCTCACGAGTCACCGCCGCAGGCGGTCAGCACCAGGGGCAAGATCGTGCTGGCTCCGACGAAGGCGAAGACCGGGAAACCGGCCGCGGATGAGACCGCGCCCGCCGTGACCAAGCGTCTGTTCAAGGCCGACTCCGGGCAAATGGTTCACGGCTCCTCGCCGGAAGGTCAGGCGGCAACCACCTTCACCGAGATGCCCGCCTCCGGTCAGATGGTGGCGAACGCGCAGACACCCACCTGCGGCGTACCCCGCAACGATCCGAGCCGGATGGCCTACGGCCCGACCAACAACCAGGTCAGCTGGGCTGTCGAAATGGCAACGCGTGGCGCGTTGAAGGGCCCGAACGCACGCCCCGCGAACTACCGCGGTAGTGGCCTCCCCGCGTACAGCCCGAGCATCGACTTCGAGTTGGCGCCGATCAAGCCGTCCGGTGGCAGTGTTCCCTCTGCGATCATGAACGGGGTGCTCGCTCAGGAGAGCGCCTATCGGCAGGCTTCACGCCGCACCCTGCCCGGCTCCGGCGGCAACTCCGTGGTCAGCGACTACTACGGTGCGCACGGCGGTATCGACTCCATCAACTACGCGGAGTCCGACTGCGGCTACGGCATCTCTCAGGTCACCACCGGCATGCGTGCGACGGACACCTCCATCTCGCCCAACGGCAAGGCGAAGATCGCGATCGACTACGCCGAGAACATCGTGGCCGGCATGGGGATCCTGATCGACAAGTGGAACCAGCTCTACACCGCGGGTATCAGGATCAACGACAGCAACCCCCAGTACGCCGAGAACTGGTACCTCGCCCTGTGGGCGTACAACTCCGGCATCCAGCCCGGACCGCAGTTCGGCAACACGACCGGCTGCACGCCGAGCCCCACCTGCACGGACCAGTTCGGGAACTGGGGTCTTGGATGGACGAACAATCCTCGCAACAACGACTACCCGCCGGCTCGTGACGTGTTCCTCCGACAGACCTACGCGGACGCCGAGCACCCTGCGGACTGGCCGTACCAGGAACGGATCCTCGGCTGGGCCGAAACGCCCATCAAGAACTTCAAGGGCGAGGACGCCTACCGGCCACTGGAACCGGTAGCCGGCACCGGACACGCAGTGACGTACCCGGACTGGAAGTCGTTCTGCAACTCCAGCAACAGCTGCGATCCCAACCAGAATGCCGAGGGCCAAGGCTGTCTGCGAGCGGACTTCCGCTGTTGGTGGCACTCGTCGGCGTCACCGAACAACTGTCAGACCAACTGCGCCAAGTCGCCCTACGCCCACCCGGCTGACTCCAGAGAACCTGCCGGCGAGAACCCTTGGGTCCCGGCTTGCGACTCGAACCTCGGTTCGAAGGCCATCATCGTCGACAACCTGAACAACCCGGCGCAGAACGCGTTCTGCGGCACCAGGAACTGGAGCACAGCGGGAACGTTCAACTACACGGTCGGCACGAACGCAGGCGGTGACCCGATCGGTGCCATCGACTTCCACCAGGTGGCGACCGGGTTCGGCGCACACAACTACTTCGCGGGCAACGCACTGGCGAACGACCCGCAGCACCTCGTCACCGGCACTTGGACGCCGAACAACCTGCCGGCGGGTGCCTACCTCGTCCGGGCGCACATTCCGGTGGCCGGCGCATCGGCCGAGTCGGCGACGTACCGCATCACCACCCAGAACGGCGAGGTCAAGTCCAGGACGATCAACCAGCACGAGCACACGAACCACTGGAAGACGCTCGGTGTCTTCCAACTCGGCGCGAACGCCAAGGTCGTGCTGAACAACGTCACCGAGCGCGACACCGCCGGCGGCGTCGGCACGGTGTCGTGGGACGCCATGGCGTTCGTTCCGGCGCCGGGCAGGTACGAGGAGCACACGGTCGAGGCGTTCGCGGTGTTCGACGAGGACACCAACATCGACACGGCGCCTCCCGCGAGTTGGGTCGCAGGACGCATGGCCAACAGGCAGAGCCTCTACGACTGGGGAACCCAGGTACCCGCTGCGATTCTCGGCAAGCCCGCGTGCACCTCTTCGCCCAACTCCGGCTGCACGACGCAGAGCGTCCGCAACGTGACGCAGGCGTGGCGGGACCAGGTGGTCGCTGCGGGCACTGACCCGGTGAACCACCCGGACGGCAACTCGATCACCACCTGGATGGCGTTCGCCAACGACTACCGGGACCGGCCCACGTCGTTGACGAAGCCCACCAGGTACGGCACCGACCGCGACATTCACAAGATCCGCTCGAAGGCCACCGTCTCCTACGTGGTCGACGACGCGGGCAAGATCATCGAGGGTAGTGCGGACGCCAGCTACGACCACGAGACAGGTGACACCCACCTCGCGAAGTTCATGACGGACTTCTTCAGCGCGATGCAGACCGACTACGGCATCCGGCCGCCCGACATGTCCTACTCCGCCAGGGACCTGAACGTGCACAACCACCAGGTCACGCGGGTGGAACCCAACAGGACCGGCAGGACGCACGGCCGCGCGTACGCGGCGGGTGGCACTCCGTCGGAGGTCGTCGACTACAACGGCAACCCCGTTGTCGGCCCTGGTGGCACCTGTGCGACCGGCCGCTACATCTCCGGTGGTTCGAAGGGCTTCCGCAGCTTCCTCGAGAGCGACGCCGCGGCGGCGGAGTCCGACAGGTGGTGGGAACAGATCAAGAACGACCCGAGGGTGCCCGACGAGGTGCAGAACCAGGCAGAGGAGATCTTCGACGTCTTCCTCGACCAGGAGGACCTCGTCACGGGGGCCGAGGGCTCGCCGTTCAACGGAGCACCGCCGCTGTGGCAGGAGCTGAACTTCAAGGTGTGCGTCGACGGCTCGATCCGCCAGATGGGTCCGGTGTGGACGATGCCGATCCTGGCGTCCAGCCACATGCCCGACCACTACCTGTACTTCGACAACAGGCAGATCAACAACGACGGCAGCCGGAGCACCGTGGTGGGGCCGGTCAAGAAGGGCAACTTCTACAACTTCAGCAAGGGCCTTTGGGAGGACAGTCCGTTCAGCTCGTGCGTCGCGTCAGGTGATCCGCTGGACGGCCGCGGAAATCCGTGGAACATCCAGGCAACGGATTCGGCGGGAGTGAACCCGTCCAAGGTGTTCTACTGCGGGCGGCCGTACGGGTCGCCCGCAACCGAATACACACCGTGACCGACTCGACGTGGAGAACCGATGTTCCTCGGACTGCTGCTCACCGCACTGATCCCCGTGGTGCTGACGCTGCTCGCGCTGGTTCGGTGGCGTGACCGCCGACGGCAGATCGGTTACCTGGTTCTCCACGTCGTGGTGTCCGGATCGATTTTCGGGCTGATGTACCTGTACGAGCCCAGGGCATTGTCGTTCCTGCTCCCACTGGTCCTGCCTGGAGTCGCGGTCGCGCTGGTCAGGATGTTCTTCGTGCTGACCGAGCGACCCGCGACGACTCGCACGACTGACGAGAGGAAGAGATGACCGAGCGGCGCTGACGCGAAGGGGCCTGGTGCACACGCGCGAGGCCCCTTCGCTCTGGTCAGGGGATGTTGACCACGGCGAAACGGTCTTGGCCGTAACATCCGCCCCGTGCCCAGCAGCCCTGCCGAGCGTCCCGCCGAGGTCTCCGAGACCGACCTCGCCGAGGAAACCGACTCGCTCACCCGCGAAGAACGCGTCGCACCCACGTGGACCGAGTCCCTCGCGCGCGGTCTGAGCAGACCGTTCGGCGGTCCGCTCGGGGAGCACGCGCAGGTCGGCCGGAACTACTTCTGGACGGCGCTGCGGGTGGTCCTGATGCTCGCCGTGGTCACGTTGCTGCTGGGGTGGGTGCAGAAGTCGCCGTGCATCCAGCAGTACACCGACGACAAGGGCGTCGTGCAGCTCGACTGGCGGGGCAGCAAGCAGTTCACCGCGCTCTGCTACTCCGACACGGTGCCGCTCTACACCGCGGAACGGCTCGACCAGCGCGGTTCCTTCCCGTACATCACGTCGTGGAAGGACGACGAGGGCAAGCCGACCGAGCACGTCCGGTACATGGAGTACCCGGTGGTCACCGGCCTGTTCATGTGGCTCAACGCGCGCGTGGCGCAGGGGCTCGTGGCGCTCGTGCCGGGGCTGCCGATGACCGTGATCGTGTTCTTCAACGTCACGGCGTTCTGGCTGGCGGTGGCGTGGCTGGTGACGGTGTTCTCGGTCGCCCGGATCGCGCGGCGCAGGACGTGGGACGCGGCGATCGTCGCCGTGTCGCCGCTGGTCATCGTGCACGCGTTCACCAACTTCGACACGATCGCGACGGCGTTCGCGACGGCCGGTCTGCTGGCTTGGGCACGGAAGAAACCGGTGCTCGCCGGAGTGCTGCTGGGGCTCGGTGGCGCGGCGAAGCTCTACCCGTTGTTCCTGCTCGGGCCGTTGCTGTTGTTGTGCTGGCGGTCCAACAGGCTCAAGGTCGGCATCACCACCACCGCGGCGGCCATCGGCGCGTGGGCGCTCGTCAACGCGCCGATCGCGTTGAACCCGGCCTCGCAGACGGGGTGGCGTGAGTTCTTCCGCCTCAACACCGAACGCAACGCGGACCCGGACACGCTCTACAACGTGCTCGTGCAGTGGACGGGGTGGCAGGGCTTCGACCCGGGACTGACGCAGGGACAACCGCCGACGGTCCTCAACACGGTCAGCATGGTGCTGTTCCTCGTCTGCTGCGCCGGCATCGCCTACGTGGCCCTCTCGGCGCCGACCAGGCCGCGGCTGGCGCAGCTCGGATTCCTGGTCGTGGCGGCGTTCCTGCTGACGAACAAGGTGTGGAGCCCGCAGTACTCGCTGTGGCTGGTGCCGCTAGCCGTGCTGGCGTTGCCGCGCTGGAAGCTGCTGCTGGCGTGGATGGCGGTCGACGCGCTGGTGTGGGTGCCGCGCATGTACTTCTACCTCGGCACGGACAACAAGGGCCTGCCGATCGACTGGTTCCTCGGCGCCGTGCTGCTGCGCGACGCCGCCGTCGTCGTGTTGTGCGTGATGATCCTCAAGGAGATCTACCACCCGGAGCGCGACCTCGTGCGGCAGGCGGGGGACGACCCGCTGGCGGGCGTGCTGGCCGACGCGGCGGACCGCCGGCTCATCACACCCGCACGAGGCGAGCCATCGCACCGAATGCGTTCCCGTTCGGATGCAGGTGATCACCGGAGTCGAACTCCGGACGCAGTCTGAGCGGATCGGCGGGGTCGCGCACGGCCTCGTCGAAGTCGACGGCGTCGCGGAAGGTGGCGCGGATCCACGCGTTCACCTTCTGGCGCTGCTGTTCCTTCTCCTCGGTCCAGGTGTACCAGCCACGCCACGGCGTGAGGGTGCCGATATGGAACTCCACGCCCTCGTTGCGGCATCGCAGCTGGACCGTGCGGATGCCCGCGATGACGTTCTCGGCGCTGACGCCGTTCTGGATGTCGTTGATGCCGCCCAGCAGCACGACCTTGCGGACCTCGTCGCTGAACAGGACGTCCCGGTGCACGCGGGTGACCATCGGGGCGTTGCCCAGCACCACGCCGTTGCCGTTGATGCCCGCGTTCAGAACCGCGTAGTCGCTGCGCACCAACGACGGCCAAGTGTCTCCGTAGAACCCCTCGGTGATCGAGTCGCCGAACATCACGACCGCGCCCGGCGCGGTGAACCCCGCGACCTCGACGGCCGAGACCAGGCAGATCTGGTCACGCGTGGACGTGATCGTGCGATGGGCACGGGCCTGGCAGGGCGTGCCGGCAGGGGCGTACGTGCTGATTTCCAGCGTCTTGGTGACCGCAAGCTGCACGGCGTCGCTGTAGACCTCGGCGCGCGCTCTGATCGTGACGCCCTTGGACCTGTTGAACGTGAGCTGCCGCGTCTCGCCGTTCGCGGTGACCATCACCTGCTCGACGCGGACCGGCTTGATGCCCATCAGGTTCGACAGGCGCACCCGGACCGATGTACCGCCCGCCGCGAGGTCGACGGTCGTGCGCACGCCCTGGTCCGGCACCGAGCCCGACAGCGTCGGCACGGCCTGCCACACGGGCAGCCAGCGGATCACCTCCGAGCGCACGGGCACGCCGGAGGCACCGCAGGCCAGCAGCAACGCCAGCACCATGATCACCCTCACGGATGAAGTCTGCGGCGATCAGCCCTTCGCTGCTACAGCCCCGCGGATGAACTTCAGATCTTCCCGGTCGTCCTCGGTGACGTCCCTGGCCTTGAGGAAGGCCACGAACAGCGCCACGAGCAGTGCGGCACGGCCCCACACGCCGATCATCACGGCCTGCGCGGAGAAGCTGTCGTAGATCCCGGCCGGCTGACCGAACTCGATCGCCCAGAACCAGCGGAAGATGCCGATGCCCATGGCCAGGTCGACCACGAAGTAGGCGAAGGCCCACACCAGCCGCACGCGCAGCAGCACGAGGAACGGCACCAGCCACAGCGTGTACTGCGGCGAGTGGACCTTGTGCAGCAGCATGAAGCCGCACAGCATCGCGCCGGAGACGGCGATCCAGGGGTAGCTGCCCTCGCGGCGGAACCGCAGCCAGCCGTAGCCCGCGGCGATCGCGAACGAGATGAGGATCGTGATCGGCGAGATGACGCCGACCAGCGACTGCATCGCGTCGTCGCCGATGAACGGCCGCAGGCCCCAGTACCAGATCGAGTTCGTGGTGATGTCGACCCTGCGCAGCGACTGGAACTCGAACGACGCCGCCCAGCCGTCGTAACCGGCGACCGCGAACGGCAGGTTGACGAGCACGACCGTGACGATCGAGGCCAGGCCGACCTTGACCGCACCGACGACGTCGACCTTCTTGCCGTCCGGCATCTCCTGGCCGCGCCAGCCGCCCGTGGCGACGAAGAGCATCAGCGGCAGCACGAAGGCGGCCGGGTAGACCTTGAACGCGAACCCGAGCCCGAGCAGCACGGACGCGACCACAGCTCTCTCGACGAGCGGCCGGTTCCAGCGGTGCACCACGAAGACCGCGGCGACCGAGCACAGGACGACGGGCAGGTCCCAGTTGTGGAAGGCGTAGAGGACGAGCGGTGGCCCGATCGCCCACAGCAACGCGCGCCAGCGGGCCAGCTTGCCCAGCATCCAGCCCGTGAGCAGGCCGAACGGCGCCATCAGCAGCGACGAGTAGAGCAGGTACTCCGCATCGTTGTGCGCGAAGATCGCACCGGCCCAGATGAGCAGGCCGGACAGCACCGGGTACTCGACCGAGCCCCCGATGAGGATGCCCTTGTCGTTGATGTTGCCGTCGACGTACGGGAAGACGTGCCGGTCGATGTCGCGCCCGATCCAGAGGTGCTGGATGTCGGAGTAGCAGACGTCTTCCTTGTTGCGCTCGTCGTAGTCGGGCTGCGTGCGGCCCCACTGGTCGAACGCGGGACCGGTGCAGCGGTCCTTGTTGACGAAGCCCAGCAGCAGCGTGAGCCCGCACAGCAACACGAGCACGGCGGCGGCAGCGCTGCCGAAGCGGTTCACGGAACGCCCGGCGTCGCCTCGCTCGGGCGTCACGCTCACCACCTCGTGCACGGTGTTCACCGGCCGGCGCGGTCGCGCAGGAAGGCGATGTCGTCGGCCTGGCCCTCGTCGGGCGTCTCCACCACGACGGGGCATCCGGCCGTGGCGACCACGGCCGCCAGCTGGTCGGCGTCGATGGTGCCAGTCTTGATGTTGTCGTGCCGATCGCGCGAGGAACCGAACTCGTCGCGTGAGCTGTTGAGGTGCACGAGGTCGATCCGGCCGGTGATCGCCTTCACCCGGTCGACGATGCCGACCAGGTCCTCACCGGCGGCGTACGCGTGGCAGGTGTCGAGGCAGAAGCCCGCGCCGAACTCGCCGACCGCGTCCCAGAGCAGCTTGAGGGAGTCGAACGTGCGGGCCATGGCGCCGTCGCCGCCCGCGGTGTTCTCGATCAGGACCGGGACCGCGAAGCCGCCCTCGGCGACCTGGCGCTCGAAGAACTTGCGCCAGTTCGCGAAGCCCTCCGCCGGGTCCTCGCCCTTGGTGACGTGGCCGCCGTGCACGATCAGGCCCTTGGCGCCGACCGTCGCGGCGGCCTCCGCGTGCTGGATCACGTTCTTCCTGGACGGAATCCGGATCTTGTTGTTCAGCGAAGCGATGTTGATCATGTACGGGGCGTGGACGAACACGTCCAGTCCGGAGGCGAGCAGGGCCTCCGTCTGCGGGTGGGGTTTGGGCTTCTTCCACCCCTGGGGATCCGACAGGAAGAACTGGACGACCTCGGCCCCGCGTTCGGCCGCGGCGCCGACCGGGTCGTCGTCGCGTACATGGGCCCCGATGCGCATACGCAGGAGGGTAGTCGGCGCCCACAACGCCATCGCAGCCGCCGCCGATAGGAGTAATCGAAAAAACTGGGGATGGTCTACGTCACCACCAGGACCTACGGTCGTTACCAGAGAGTAGGAAAGGGGTTCGCATGAAGCTGCTGAGCGTCGCCGCCACGGCGCTGCTGGCCCTGGCGTCCGCTTCGGTGGGCGGGGTCGCGCACGCCGCTGATCCCATCGTGGTCGGCAGTTGTGCCACCACCGTGCAGGGCGCTCCCGGCACCCCCGTCTCTCTGAGTCCGGCCGCGGTGACACAGCCGATCACCGACCTCGTGCGCGCCGTCCCGTTGCTCGGGCCGCCGCTCGCCGAACCGTTCAAGCAGGCGTTCGCGCAGGCCAAGCCCATGCCGATCGGCGCGGTGCAGGTCGGCACGACGACCATCAGCGGCGGCACGATCGCCAACGCCGTGATGGTCGAGGTGAACAAGATCCCGCTGCTCGGACCGATCCTCGGCACGCTCGACAAGACCGTCCGCGCCACGCTGACGCAGGGCTGCCAGGTCACGGTCGTCGGCGTGAACCAGGCCGTCGCGCCCGTGCAGGACGGCGCCAAGGCCGTCGCGGACGCCTCGCAGCAGGCCGTCGGTGCGATCCCCGGCGCTCCGAAGCCCCCTGGTCAGCAGCCCCAGCCGCAGCCCGGGACCAACCCCGGCACGCAGCCGGGCACCCAGCCGGGCGTTCCCGGCGTGGGCGCTCCCAGCAACCGCGACTTCTCGCTCTACCCGATCGGCTCGAACTTCGGCCGCGTGCCGCTGTTCAGCTACGGCTCGCTGCCGTTCGCGATGCCCGGCCTCTACTCGCCGTCGCCCGGCGTGCGGTACGGCTCGCAGGTGCCCCGCGCGTCCAACGGCACCGGCGTCGCGGGCGACTCGGTGCAGGCCGCCGGCCGCGCCACGGCGCTGCCCAGGCTGAGCGGACCCGGCGGGGTCGGTGCTCCGGTGCTGGTCGCGGTGCTGATGCTCGCCCTGGTCACGGGCGCGCTGGTGCGGACCTGGGCACTGCGTCGCACCCCTGCGTAGTCGCCGGACGCGCTCTGTTAACCTTTGTCAGTTGCTGACGCGACGACCCTCCTGCCACGGAAAGCCCGTGGCCGCGAGTCCACAGGAGGTGAGTGGTCCTCATGCGTCATTACGAAGTGATGGTCATCCTCGACCCCAGTCTCGACGAGCGCACTGTCGCACCGTCGCTCGACACGTTCCTCAACGTCATCCGCACCACGGGCGGAAACGTTGAGAAGGTCGAGGTGTGGGGCAAGCGCCGGTTGAGCTTCGAGATCAACAAGAACAGCGAGGGCATCTACGCGGTGCTCGACCTGACCTCGACGCCTGACGCGGTGAAGGAACTGGACCGCCAGCTCGGTCTGCAGGAGACGGTGCTCCGGACGAAGGTCCTGCGCCGCGAGCCCGCCAAGGCCGCCAAGTTGGCTGCCAAGGCCGCGGCCAAGTCGGACGCCAAGTCGGCCAAGTCGGCGGCGCGCGCCGCTGCCAGGGCCTGACGAACCTCGATTAGGGGAGCTCCCAAGACATGGCTGGTGAGACGACGATCACGGTAGTCGGGAACCTGACTGCCGACCCCGAACTCCGCTTTACCCAGTCCGGTGCGGCGGTGGCCAGCTTCACGGTCGCCTCCACGCCCCGCACGTTCGACAGGCAGTCGGGCGAGTGGAAGGACGGCGAAGCGCTGTTCCTGCGGTGCAACGTGTGGCGGCAGGTCGCCGAGAACGTGGCCGAGTCGCTCACCCGCGGTTCGCGAGTGCTCGTCTCCGGACGGCTGCGCCAGCGTTCCTTCGACACGAAGGAAGGCGAGAAGCGCACTGTCGTGGAGCTGGAGGTCGACGAGATCGGCCCCTCGCTGCGCTACGCGACCGCGAAGGTCAACAAGGTCAGCCGTGGAGACGGCGGCGGTGGCGGCGGCTTCGGCGGCGGCGGCGGTCAGCAGTCTCGCGGCGGTGGCGGCGGCGCGCCCGCGGACGACCCGTGGGGTTCTGCCCCGCAGGCCGGTTCCAGCGGCGGCTTCGCCGACGAGCCCCCCTTCTAGACCGACTGCACCGGTCATCCAGTACTTCATTCACTGCGTAACCAGGAGTTAGAGACACATGGCCAAGCCGCCTGTGCGCAAGCCCAAGAAGAAGGTCTGCGCCTTCTGCAAGGACAAGAGCGCGTCCCTGATCGACTACAAGGACACGACGCTGCTTCGGAAGTTCATCTCCGACCGCGGCAAGATCCGTGCCCGCCGCGTCACGGGCAACTGCTCGCAGCACCAGCGCGACGTCGCTGTTGCCGTGAAGAACGCCCGTGAGATGGCCCTGCTGCCCTACACCTCGACCGCTCGCTAAGAGAAGGAGACACTGCGATGAAGCTCATCCTCACCGCTGACGTTTCCGGCCTTGGCGCTCCCGGCGACATCGTCGAGGTCAAGGACGGCTACGGCCGCAACTACCTGCTCCCGCGTGGTCTCGCGATCGTCGCGACCCGTGGCGCGCAGAAGCAGATCCAGGTCATCACCCGCGCGCAGGACACCCGCCGCGTGCGCGACCTGGACCACGCCAAGGAGATCAAGACCGCGCTCGAGGGTCTCTCCGTGACGCTCAAGGCCAAGGCCGCCGCCGGCAGCAGCAAGCTGTTCGGCTCGGTCACCGCGTCGGACGTGGCGGCTGCCGTCAAGTCCGCCGGTGGTCCGGTCCTGGACAAGCGCGCCATCGAGCTGCCAGGTCACATCAAGACCACCGGCAAGCACTCGGTCACGGTTCGCCTCCACCCCGAGGTCACCGTCGCCCTGCCGCTCGAGGTCACCGCGGGCGAGTAGTTCCTCGATCTCGTCAGGCGAGAGCCGCACTCTTTGGTGGGGTTCCCCTACGGTTCGGCTTGCTGAAGCGCTGCCTGCCCGGAATGCTCCGGGCGGGTGGCGCTTTCGCTCGTTCGGAGCAGTGTCGTTCTGTCCACTTCCTGTGGATAAACCGCTTGTTCAGCGAGGCTGCGACACGCCGAAGAGGGTGTTTTTCGCGACACGCCGAGGGTGTGGCGCACAACTTTTTCCACAACTTGCACACAGCCACTGAGCTGCAGTTACTTCTGTCACTCCACTGGTTGTCAACAGGTTGTCCCCAGCGTCGCGACCCCTGTGGGCAACCATCCACAGGTTGTCCCCCAGTTGTCCACAGGGCGATCCACACGCTGGTTTGCTTGCTCCGGACGGGTCCCTCTAGCGTCGCTGTCAGGGCAAGGCCATCGCACAGCGTGGCCGCCCGAAATTGTCGGTGCCGCGCGGTACAACTAGGTGATTCAGGCACCGGCTCTCGACTCTTCGCAGGGGTGATTCGGCAGTGGCGCTCGTGGACGACCGGGGCATGGCTGAGCCCGCATTCGAGCGTCAGCCGCCCCAGGACCTCGCGGCGGAGCAGTCCGTTCTCGGCGGCATGCTGCTGTCCAAGGACGCGATCGCGGACGTCATCGAGGCGCTCGCGCCGAACGACTTCTACCGCCCGGCGCACCAGGCGATCTACGACTGCATCCTCGACCTGTACGGCCGCGGCGAGCCCGCCGACCCGATCACCATCTCGGCCGAGCTCGAACGCCGCGGCGAACTGCTGCGCGTGGGTGGCGCGCCGTACCTGCACACGCTGATCGCGACGGTCCCCACGGCCGCGAACGCCGGCTACTACGCCGAGATCGTGGCCGAGAAGGCGGTGCTGCGCCGCCTGGTCGAGGCCGGCACGCGCATCGTGCAGCTGGGGTACAACGGTGCCGAGGGCGCGGACGTCGACGAGGTGGTCGACCGGGCGCAGGCCGCGATCTACGAGGTCACCGACCGCCGCACCACCGAGGACTACGTCGCCCTCGAAGACCTGCTCCAGCCGACCATGGACGAGATCGACGCGATCGCGTCCCGCGGCGGCATGTCGCAGGGCATCCCGACGGGCTTCGCCGACCTCGACGCCCTGACCAACGGCCTGCACGGCGGCCAGATGATCATCGTCGCCGCCCGTCCCGGTGTCGGCAAGGCGCTCGCACTGGACACCCCGCTGCCCACGCCCACCGGCTGGACGACGATGGGCTCCGTGTCGGTGGGCGAGTTCCTGATCGGCGCCGACGGCCGTCCGACCCGAGTGGTCGCCGCGACCGAGGTGATGACGGGCCGCCCGTGCTTCGAGGTCGAGTTCTCCGACGGCACCGTGATCGTGGCCGACGCCGAGCACCAGTGGCTGACGGAGTCGTGCAGCGAGACCGGCGGCTTCTGGGCGATCCGCACCACCGCGCAGCTGTTCGAGCGGGTCGGCCTGTGCCGCATGTTCGTCCGCATGTCCGAGGCCTGGGACCTGCCGGCCGCGTCGTTGCCGCTGTCGCCTCGCGCGCTGGGCCTGTTCCTGTCCGGCCTGGGCGACATGGAGCTGACCGACGACGAGCTGCGCGTCGCCAAGGAACTCGACCTGGCCGACGACCCGCACATCCCGGCCGCGTACCTGCGCGCGTCCCACAAGCAGCGCGCCGAACTGCTGGCCGCCCTGCAGATCGACGGCCGCTTCGCCCGCCTGCGCCGCGACGTCGACGAGCTGATCGCCGGCCTGGGCAAGCACGGCCAGGTGGAGATCGTCGCGGTCCGCCCGGTCGCCTCCGTCCCGGTCAGGTGCGTGCAGGTCGACAACCACGACCACCTGTACCTCGCGGGCGAGACGATGATCCCGACCCACAACTCGACGCTGGGCCTCGACTTCGCCAGGTCGTGCTCGGTCAAGCACGGCATGACCAGCGCCATCTTCAGCCTGGAGATGAGCCGCACCGAGATCGTCATGCGCATGCTCTCCGCCGAGGCGCGCATCCGCCTGAGCGACATGCGAGGCGGCACGATGAGCGACGACGACTGGACCCGCCTGGCCCGCCGCATGAGCGAGATCAGCGAGGCCCCGCTCTTCGTCGACGACAGCCCGAACCTCACGATGATGGAGATCAGGGCCAAGGCCCGCCGCCTCAAGCAGCGGCACGACCTCAAGCTCGTGGTCGTCGACTACCTCCAGCTGATGTCGTCGGGCAAGAAGACCGAGTCGCGCCAGCAGGAGGTCTCGGAGTTCTCCCGAAACCTCAAGCTGATCGCCAAGGAGCTCCACGTCCCGGTCATCGCGATCTCCCAGCTCAACCGAGGCCCGGAACAGCGGACCGACAAGCGCCCGATGCTCTCCGACCTCCGCGAGTCGGGCTCCCTGGAGCAGGACGCCGACATGGTCATCCTGGTCAACCGCCCGGACGCCTGGGAACGCGACGACCCGCGCGCCGGCGAGGCCGACCTCATCATCGCCAAGCACCGCGCGGGCCCGACCGCCACCATCGTCGTGGCGCACCAGCTGCACTACAGCCGCTTCACCGACCTGGCCCAGACGTAGGCCGCGCCGGACTTCACCCCCAGCGGGTGGTCCGCGAGTGATCGCCCAGAGGTAGACCAGCGAGCTACGGCTTGCGGGGCTCGAGGCCGCGTAGCGCCGTGTCCACCACCTGGTGGGCGTAGTCGCTGGTCAGCGGTGCGGTGCGGTGGAGCCACCGGTTGAGGATCGGTCCCCAGATGAGGTCGACCGCCACCTCCAGGTCCACGTCGGCGGCCAGTTGCCCGGCTTGCTGGGCGGTGCGGAGGCGGGCCTTCTTGATCTCGCGCATCGGGTTGTCGAGCCTCGTCGCGTAGTCGGCGGCCAGGGCCGGGTCCAGGACGATCTCGGTGTGCAGCGCGCGCATCGCCTGGTCGAAGCGCGGGTCGTTCAGTTCGTCGACGGTGGCGCTCAGGACCAGCTTGATGTCTGTCGCGAGGTCCCCGGTGTCGGGGAGGGACGCTGCTTCACCGTCGCCCGCGAGAGTCAGGAAAGCGTCGAAGAACAGCGCGCCCTTCGAGGGCCACCAGCGGTAGATCGTCTGTTTGCCCACCCCTGCTGCCTGGGCGATTCGCTCGATGGTGAGTTTCGCGTAGCCCACCTCCGCCACGAGGTCGAGGGCTGCGGCGAGGATCGCCCGGCGCGCGGTGTCGCTGCGGCGGCTGACGTCTGGGGTGGGCACCGGGGAAATCTAGCAAATGGCGAGACGAGACGTCTCGTCTTGACACGTCGATGCCGACAGGTGCATGCTTCAGCACGTCAACGAGACGATACGTCTCGTCTCGTCAAATCCAGGGGGAACTGAAGATGACTGCCTCAGCTGCATCTCGGGTTTGGTTCGTCACCGGTGCCAGCCGTGGTCTCGGCCGCGCGTTCACCGAGGCGGCGCTCGCCTCGGGGGACCGGGTCGTGGGCGTGGCGCGTGACGTGTCGCCGCTCGACGAGCTTGCGACGAAGCACCCCGGCCGGCTTCTGCGACTGCGGTTGGACGTCACCGACCGGGAGGCCGTGTTCGACGTCGTCGGGCAGGCCGTCGAGCACTTCGGGAGCCTCGACGTCGTGGTGAACAACGCCGGGGCGCTGTTCACCGGGATGGTCGAGGAGTTCACCGAGGCCGACGCCCGCGCGCAGATGGAGCTCAACTTCTTCGGCGCGTTGTGGGTGAGTCAGGCCGTGATGCCGCACCTGCGCGCCAACGGGAGTGGGCACCTGCTGCAGATTTCCAGCATCGGTGCGCTCGGCGGTTTTCCCAGCACCGGGCTGTACAGCGCGAGCAAGTTCGCGCTGGAGGGCATGAGTGAGGCGTTGGCCGCCGAGGCCGCGCGGTTCGGGGTCAAGATCACCATCGTTCAGCCCGGTGGGTACTGGACCGACCTGTACACCAGCAGCCGGGCGACCGAGCCGAACCCCGTCTACGACGAGCTGCGCGACGAGCTGCAGAAGCAGTGGGCCGAAGGGTCGGTCGACAGCGAGCCGGCACTGGCTGCCGAGGCGGTGATGAAGCTGGTCGCGAGCGACGAGCCGCCGCTCAGGCTCTTGCTCGGCAGCATGGTCTACGACGTCGCCTTCGACATCTCCCGGCGGCGGATGGAGACGTGGGCCGCGTGGGAACAGGTCAGCCGCGCGGCGGAGAAGGCAGTGCCCGCCCCCTGACCGGGTGCGGTTCGACGGGCGTTGGGATGACTCACCCGTGCGGGTCGCGGTGCTGGTCAACGGACCTGGGCTCGGCTAGAACCGGAGGGTGCTGCACGACCCGCTGACGGGGCTGCCCGGACACGCGCTGCTGCTCGACCGCCTGGAGCAGTCGCTCATCCGTGCCCGCACGCGCGGCACGCTCGTGACGTTGGTGCTGATCACCGGGCCGGACGACGTGCTGGCCGCGGCGCGGAGCCTGCGGCGGAACCTCCGGCCCGACTTCACGGTCGCGCGGTACGGCGACGCGGTGCTGGCGGTGCTGGCCGAGCACGACTTCGGGGACGGGTCGCCCATCGCCGAGCTGGTCAGGGGACTGGTCGGGGAGGTTCCGCTGGTCCGCTGGGTGACGAGCGACGGCGATGCCGCACCGCAGGAAGTGCTCGCCACAGCACGAATTCCCCCCGGACGGCACTGAGCCCCAGCGACACCGTCGTGTCGCTGGGGCTCAGCTTCTTACCGGAGGGAGGGTGTTACGTGGTGCGGGGTGTTACAGCGAGCCGGTCACCTTCTGGAACAGGTTGGCCGGGTCGATCATGGCGAGCGCCGGGGCGTCGAGCGGCAGCGCGCGCTCGCCGGCCTGCGGCGCCAGACCCTTGGTCGGGTTCAGGCTGAGACCCGAGAGGGAGGCCGGGCCGTCGACGGGCAGCGCGGGCAGCGAACGCTCGGTGGGCAGCGCGGGCAGCTGCACCGGCACCGGCAGGGCCGGGGCGGTCACCGGGACGGACGGCAGCGAACGCCCGGTGGCGCCGGCCGGAACCAGACCCTTCGCGGCGTCGAGCAGCTGGCCCAGGGGCAGGCCCTGGACGTTCGGCGTGATGCTGCCGGTGCCGCCGTTCAGCGGCAGGGAGGAGCGCTCCTTCGCCCCACCGGTCAGGCCCTTGATGGGCAGACCCTTGGTGGGCGCCTTGGCCATGCCCTTGGCCAGGCCCTGCGTCAGACCCTGGGTCAGACCCTTGGTGATGCCCTCGGTGACAGCCTGCGTGGGCAGACCCTGGGTGAGAGCCTGGGTGGGCAGACCCTGGGTCAGGCCCTGGGTGGGCAGACCCTTGGTCGCGCCCTGGGTGGGCAGACCCTTGGTCGCGCCCTGGGTGGGCAGACCCTTGGTCGCGCCCTGGGTGGGCAGACCCTTGGTCGCGCCCTTCGTGGGCAGACCCTTCGTGGGCAGACCCGACGTGGGCAGACCCTGGATGGGCAGCTGGCCGACCAGGCCCGCCAGGTCAGCCGGGTTCGGGAACTGGTTGATCGGCAGCTTGCTGTCGAGACCGTGGAACGTCGGAATCTGGTTGGCCTTCAGCAGGCTGTCGACGCCCTTGGGGAGCTCCAGGCCCTTGAGCTGCGTGGCGCGCAGGGGGCCCTCGGTCTCCTCACCGGTGAGCTGCGTGTCGTCGCTCGTGCCCAGCGTGGTCGCCTGGCCGAGAACCTCGACGGGGATGCGCGCCAGCTTGGCGGCCGCCTCGACCGGGACGTGCATGTCGCGGGCGGTCAGCGGGCCGCTGCCCTCGGTGAGGGTCTCGCCGCCGGCCTGGGTGTACGAGGCCTTGTCGGTGACCGTCGTCGCGTTGCCGGCGACCGCGACCGCGTCCGCGTACACGCCGGCGAAGGCGTTGGCGGGGACGTTGACCAGGTTGCCGGAGACCGAAGCGTCGTCGGCCGAGGTGTAGCTGTCGTCACCGGACACGACGTTGGTGGCGGACACCACGTCGGAGTTGGTGATGCCGGCCGCGGCGATCGTGTTGCCCGGAACCGCCGGGAGCACCGCCGGCTGCGCGCCGAGCAGGTTGCCGGAGACGGCGCCCTTGTCACCGTTGCTGTTGACGTCGCCGCCGGCGACCGAGCTGAGGTCGTTGGTGGCCGTCGAGTTGACGTTGCTGCCGCCGCCGACCGACCAGCCGAGCACCTGGGTGCCGGTCGCGACCGGAGCCGAGATGGCGTTGCCCGCGATGGAGCCCGCCTCGCCGGTGGTGATGGCGTCGCCGCCGGCCTTCATGTCGGTGGCGTTGACGGCCGTGGTGTCGTTGTTGCCCACCAGGGTGACGCCGTCGGCGAAGACCTGGGCCGGCGTCGAGGTCGGGACCTGGACGATGTTGCCGGACGCCGAGCTCTTCTTGCCGGTCGCGTGGGGCGCGTCGCCCGCGGTGACCGTGGTGTCGTTCGCCGCGTCCGACGTGGTGTTGCCCACGAGACCGGCGGTGACGGCGAAGACCTGCGGGGCGGCCGCGGTCGGCGCGGTCACGATGTTGCTGGAGACCGTGCCGCGGTCGTCCTGGGTGTTCGGCGTGCCACCGGACTGGACCAGCTTGACCTCGTCGGCCGAGCCGGAGGCCTGGCCACCGAGAGCGGCGGCGAGACCGTAGACCTCGGCGGGCGTGGCGACCGGGGTCGACGCGATGTTGCCCGAGACGACCGAGTCGTTGCCGGTCGTGCCCTGGTAGCCGGAGGTGACCGAGCGGACGTCGTTCTCGCAGGTACCAGCAGCCTGGCCGGCGAGCGTGGCGCCGTTGCCGCACACGTCCACGGCGGTGGCCGGCGGGACGTCGGCGATGTTGCCGGAGAGGACCGACTTGTCGCCCACGGTGAAGGACTGGCCACCAGCGGTCGAGTTCGCCTCGTTGGTGTGGTCGGTCAGCGCGTTGCCGACCAGGGACGCGCCGTTGCCGCCCGCGGCGACGGGCAGCGAGATGGGTGCACCGGCGATGTTGCCGGACGCCGTGGAGCCGTGGCCCGTGGTGTGGTGCGAGCCACCGGCGCGCGAGTCGTTGACCGTGTCGCTGATCGCGGCGGCGTTGCCACCGACGGCGGCGGCGTTGTCGTCGACCGTGATCGGGCCGGCGAGAGCGGGCTCGGCGATGTTGCCGGCGAGGGTGGCCGGGTCGCCGTTGGTGATCGTCTTGCCGCCGGCGTACGCGGCACCGGACTGCGTCGAGTCCGTGGCGGAGTTGCCCGCGGCGGCGGCCGAGTTGCCGTTCACCTCGAACAGCGGTGCCAGCGGAATCGGCGCGGCGTTGCCGGAGATCGAGCCGTCCTTGCCGCTCGTGATGACGTCGCCCTCGGAGGAGGCGAACGTGTCAGCGGAGGAGTTGCCCTCGGCGTTGCCCGCCGCGCCCACACCGTTGCCGGTCACCTGAACCGGGGTCGCACCGCGCTCGGCCACGACGTTGCCGGAGATGCTGCCCTTTTCACCACTGGTCGTGATGTCGCCGCCGGTCGTCGAGACCTGCTTGGCGTCGGTGGTGTTGGTCTCGGCGTTGCCGCCGGCTCCGACCGCGTTGCCGGTGAGCTGGACCGGGAGCACGTGGTCGACGGCGACGACGTTGCCGGCGAGAGCCTGGTTGGCGCCATCGGTGACGATGGTGCCGTCACGGTGCGTGGTCTGCGTGCAGTCGCCGGTCGCCTCGGTGTCGGCGAGAACCGCGATCGCGTTGCCGCAGATGTTGATCGGCACATCGAGGTGCCCCTGGATCCTGTTGCCGCGCACCACGTTCTGGAAGGCGGTGCCCTGCAGGCGCTCACCGGCCTGACGAACCAGCGGGTTCGCGACGGGCGCTGCCGTGCGGGTGGGCACCGCGTTGGTGACGCGGTCCGTGCTGATCGCCCGGTCCACCTTGGGGACCGTGACTTCCTTGACCGGGGTGGCCAGCTTGTTCTGGTCAGCCTTGATCGGAATAGCCGCCGCGACGTCGACAGCCGAAGGCGCAGCGTCCGGGTCGACGTTCTCCTGAGCAGAAGCGATGCCCGTACCGAGCATCAGCAAACCACCAGTGACAAACGCGGTCTGAAGTCCGCGCTTTGCCCAGGTCTGCATTAGATCTCCTTCATCGATTTCCCGTCCAAGCGACGGGGGCTCAAGGGGGTGGGGCCGAAGCGCGCAGGGGAAGGCGCGCCATCACCGGGGGAGTCACACGCGGCGATCGACCTGTTTGAGCGCAAGAAAAAAGCGCGACGGTCGACTTCCGGACAGCCAGGGGAGAGGGCTGCCGCGGACCGCGCGCTTGAATCAGTCGGGGTTGATACCGGGCTGCTTGCCCGGCGTCACGGTGACCTCGTCGGTGGACGGCGCGAGAGCGCGCGTCGACGAGATGCCGTGAGCGTCACCGGGTGCAGCGAGAGCAGCGAACATGCTGCCCTTGGCAGAACCAGAACCGTCGTTGCACGAAGCACACTGCACCGGCGCGGGGGCCGGGACGGGCAGCTTCGGGAACGGGGTGCTGGGCAGGGACGGACGCTGCTCGGAGGGCACGACGAAGTCGTTGTGCTCCAGCAGATCCGTCCAGTTGCCACCGGACGGGCCGGTGAACTGCGAGACCACCGGTGCCGGCGACTGTCCGGCATCGGTGGTGGGGGCCGCGGGGATCTCCGGGAAGGTCACGTCCATCGACCGCGCACTGGCGGGGCTGCTGGACTGACCGATCCTGGTGACCTGCGGCATGATCCGGGCGGCGATCTGCTCGACCGCCTGGGAGACCTGCACGTCCGGCAGGGCGGCGCGAGCCTTCTCCTGCTCGGCCTGCAAGGTCTCGTCGATCTTGTGCACCGCCTTGGCGGCGGGGACGACGACCGGCAGCTTCTCGTCGGTCTTGGTGACGATCTTGCTGACGACGTCGAGCTGCTGCGCGTCGGCAGCGGGCACGGTGTCGGCCGCGATGGCCGACGTCGTGGTGAGCGCCCAGGCAACGGCCGTTCCCGCGATCGCTCCACCGACGGCGAGCAGCGCTCGGGTGGCGAACCGGCGGATGCCGATCGCTCCCGTCTTCGCTCGCGGCTCAGTGGAGAACAACGCAGGAAACCTCGCTACTCGGTGGCGCTCAAGGGAATCGCCGACGATCAACTGATCAAGTCGACGTCGGCGACTCTGCCAGTCCATCCACCCCGATTGCACGCTCTCAGCGCTCGGTTAACTACATCGTGTGAACGGCTTCCCTTGGCTCACACGCGCTTCAGCACTCGCGCGGCACCGGCCGCCGCGGTCGACGCGAGCACCCAGCCCACGGCCACGAGCAGCGAAGATATCCATTGCGACGCACCGGTGAACTGCCACTTGCCGTCGTGGCCGAAGTCGATGATCGGGATCAGCAGGTCGAGGGCGAGCAGCGCGGCGTTCCACACCGGGTCCTCGTCTTTGTTGAGCTTGACCATCGGGTGCCAGTTGAACCACAACGCGCCGAACAGCCAGAAGACGGCGAGCCAGCAGATCGCGAGCCACGGCCGGTAGCCGTAGCCGACGGTCCACCGCTGCACGACGCCCCACACCCGGCCGGCGCGGCCGAGTTCGGAGTAGCGGCGGCGTTGCTTCTCCAGCTGGACCTTCTGCGCGAGCTCCTCCTCGCCACCCTGCTGGTAGACGGCGGCGAGCTGTTCGTACGGTCCTGGCGCGAAGTCCGGCTGCACCTTGAGCAACCACTTCAGCCGCGTCTGCACCGGCACGTCCGGGTCGGCGGTGATGCCGGCGAACTCGAAGTCGTCCACGGCGACGCCGCCCTCGGCGTCCCACAGCCCCGGTCCGTCGGTCACCGACACCGCTTTGAGGCGGCTCAGCACTATCTTCCCCTTGGGCTGCTGGCCCTCGGGGATGTGCAGGCGGAACTGGTGGACGGTGAGGCCGTAGGCGTTGAGCGCGATGTCCGCGGCGGTCGAGCCGAGGTGCGAGTCGCTGAACGTCGCCATCTTGCCGACCTCGCCCAGCCGGATCCGCACGCCGCCGACCGCGGTGAACCCGCGGCTGCACAGGAGGTCCTTGCCGATCGTGATGGCGCGGGCGTCCAGCGACGGCTTCTGCGTGCCGTTCGCGCGGAGCCTCGGGAGGGTGAGCTCGGCGCCGGAGAGGTCGAGGGTGGAGCCGATGTTCGCGTTCTGCAGGCGGACCGAGCCCTTGGCCTTCAGCTCGCGCAGGAAGAGCGTGCCGCCGACCTGGAGGCGGTCGGCGAACAGGACGTCGATGCCGGGCCCGTGCAGCGAGACGCCGGACATGCTGGCGCTGCCGTTGATGGTCGCGTTGGACAGCCGGACCTGGCCGTAGGTGTGCAGTGCCTTGGACCGGACGCCCGCGCCGTTGACGGCGCTGCGGGCCTCGACGTCGCCGCGGACCTGCATGCCGTCGGCGTGCAGGGCGACCGGGATGCGGTTCGTGACGTCGCCGGCGAGCTCCTCGGCGATCTCCCGCGGCCCGATCACCGCGCCGGACAACCGGAGGTAGCCGCCGATGCTCGCGTTCGGCAGCCGGACCGTGCCCTCGCTGATGAAGCCGTCGTCGAGCTCGACGTTGCCCTCGACCCGGAGGCGGTCGGCCACGAGCGTCGCGGCCTCGTCGGCCGATCCGTGCGGCAGGACCAGCACCTGGTTGTCGACGCGGTGGGCGGAGTTGAGGCGGGCGCCGGTGAACTCGACGTTCCCGTTGACGCGCGCGCCGTCGAACAGCACGCGGCCGTCGGCGGTGAAGCGGCCGCCCTCGGCGTTGCAGAAGACGTTGCCCGCGACGACGATCCCGGACGCGTCGAGCGCGTCCTTGCCGGTGTTGAGCAGCCGCGCGCCACCGAGGTGGACGCTGCCGCCGATCGCCGCGCCCCGCAGGCGCACCTCGCCGTTCGCGCGCATCGCGATGGCCTGGATGGAACCGCTGACCCTCAGCCGGGCGCCGAGCAGCGCGTGGTCGGTGTTCGAGCGCAGCACCGCGCCGGCGAGGCGGAGCGTCCCGTCCACCGCGGCGTCGGTGAGGTCGACGGTGCCGGTGCAGGTGAAGCCGGCCTCGAGGACCAGGTCGCTGAAGACCCTGAGGTTGCGACCCTGGAGCCCCGGAACGCGGGTGCCGCGCAACCGCAGGCCGATGAGGCGGGCCATGCGGAGGTCGAGCGGCTCCTCGAACGCGCAGTGGGTGAGGTCGATGACCCGCGTGACGCGGGTGCCCTCCAGTTCGAACTTGCCGGTGATCCGCGCGTTGCGGAGGCGCAGAGCGGGTAGTCCCTTGCGCGGCACCCGGTACATGCCGGTCAGCAGACCGGTGAGCACCTCGCCGCGCACGCTCTGCCCGGTCAGGTCGATCTCGGTGCCACCCGCGTAGGCCCCGGCGACCTGGCGTTCGAGCTCGGTCAAGTCTTCGGGCTTGATCACGTTCGTCCTCCCCCTGACGAATCGGATCATCCCTGCTGAGGTTGCACCTTGGCGAGGGCCTGAACAGTTAACGTGAGGTCCATGAGCACGCCGGAGTCGGAGATCAGCGGCCGCGTTCCGAAGCTGCTGCGGGTGAGTGCCGCGCTGAGCTGGCGGTTCGTCGTCGTGGTGGCCGCGCTGTACGTGGTCGCCTACGTGTTCGGCTTCCTCGCGTCGATAGTGATCCCCGTCGCTATCGCGCTGCTGCTCGCCGCACTGCTGTCACCGGGCGTCTCGAAGCTCGTCGAGTGGCGCGTGCCGCGCGGCGTGGCGGTGACCGTGATGATGATCATCGGCCTCGGCGTCCTGGGCGGCGTGCTGACGTTCGTGATCAGCGAGTTCTCCCGGGGTCTCCCCGAGCTGCAGTCACAGGTGGCGGCGTCGCTCGACACGATCCAGACGTGGCTGAAGGACGGGCCCGCGCACCTGTCCGACCAGCAGCTGCAGAACTACGTCAACGAGATCGTGAAGACGATCAAGGAGAACCAGGCGGAGATCACGTCCGGTGCCCTCACGACCGCCGCGACCCTGGGCGAGCTGCTCACCGGCCTGCTGCTGGCGCTGTTCACGCTGATCTTCTTCCTGCACGACGGTGACGGCATCTGGCGCTTCGTCACTCGCGCCGTGCCCCAGGACGTGCGTCAGCGCGTCGACGTGGCGGGGCGACGCGGGTTCAGCTCTCTCGTTTCTTATGTGCGCGCCACGGCCGTGGTCGCGATCGTGGACGCCGTGGGCGTCGGCGTCGGTCTGGCGATCATCGGTGTGCCGCTCGTGGTGCCGCTGTCCGCGTTGGTGTTCCTCGGTGCGTTCATCCCCATCATCGGTGCAGTGTTCACCGGTGCGGTGGCGGTGTTGATCGCGTTGGTGACCAACGGGCCCATTGCCGCTTTGGTCGTGCTGGCCGTGCTCATCGGTGTGATGCAGCTGGAGTCGCACGTCCTGCAGCCGCTGTTGCTGGGGCGTGCGGTGAAGTTGCACCCGTTGGCCGTGGTGCTGGCGATCGCGGGCGGGTTGGTGACCGGCGGCATCGCCGGGGCGTTGCTTGCCGTGCCGTTGCTGGCGGTGCTGAACTCCGGGATCCGGTCGCTGGTGTCCGATTCGGACGCTGCGCAGAACCCGGAGAAGGTGGACGTGCTGAATCCTCAGGACACGGCGCCGAAGGACGACAAGAGCGAACGGGTCAAAGAGCTCTAGGCCATCGACACGAGGTTCCGGCCGTACGCCTTGGCCGCCAGCAACGCCGCGTCGGCCGCCACCAGCAGGTCCGGCAGCTCGTACCCGAACCGGGTCGTCGTCGACACCCCTATGGACACGGTCAGGCCGTGCAGCTCGTGCGGCTTGCCGTCCGTGGCCATCGTGGGCACCCGCAGAGCCGCCACAGCCTTGCGCACGCGTTCGGCGACGTACTCGGCCTCGTCGGGAGTCGCTTCGGGCAGGAGCACCACGAACTCCTCGCCGCCGAACCGTCCGACGAGGTCTCCTCGGCGGACGGTGCCGCGCAGCAGCAACGAGATCGCGGCCAGGGCGGCGTCGCCCGCGAGGTGGCCGACCTCGTCGTTGACCTTCTTGAAGTGGTCGAGGTCGAGGAGCATCACGGCCATCGGACGGATGCGGCTCGCACCCTTGGCCAGTTCGTAGCGGGCGCGGCTGTCCCAGTGCACGGCGTTGGCGAGGCCGGTCTTGGCGTCGCGCTGGGCCGAGCGGCGCCACTGGGGGAGCTGGGCCGCTCGTTCCAGCAGGGCAAGGGACGGGCCGGCGATGAGGACGTGGACGGCGTTCGACTCCGCGACGCAGCCCATGAGTCCGCCGATCGACACGGCGACCACGCCGAGGATGGCGTCGATGGGTTCGCCGACGTTCTCCTCGAAGGTGGCGGACGGGCTGCGCAGCTTCAGGCCCAGCGCGATCAGGCCCGCTCGCAGGACCAGCAGCAGTGCCGCGGCCAGGGTGAGGACCAGGAGGTTGGCGTGCGGGTCGGCCCAGCCGAGGACGTAGCGGGTGGTGAAGACGGCCAGTGCGGTGGCGCTCAGGGTGAAGAGCCAGCGGTGGGTTTCCGGGCGCTGGGCCAGCAGGCAGTGCAGGGCCGGGCCGAAGAGGAGCAGCACCAGCAGGTTCGGCGGGAGGGCGAGGATGCCGGCCGTCAGGTAGCAGAGGTGGGCCGCCCACGGGTTGCGCTCGGTCTCGCCCAGGCGGTGGCTGTAGATGGTGCTGCCGATGATCACCGCACCCGCCGTGCCCGCGATCGCGGCGAACCTGGCGATTTCGGAGGGTGACGGCGTTTCGGAGGAAACGATGGCGTAGGTGACGGTGGCGAGCGCCGCCACGTCGATCAGCAACCAGTAGCCGAGCGCGGACCGCCGCAAAGTCCACACCGGCCAGTCCCGCACCTGCATCGCCCTCCCCCGAACCCGGAGAGCGTCGCACATTCCTCCGTTCGGCAGAAGACGGCCACCTGGGGGTTAGCCAGCACACGTTCACGCGGCAGGATGGTGTCCGAAAGGAGCACAGCGTGCCCAAAGAGCCTGCCGAACGTGTGACGAAGGTGATCGACGACCCGGCCACGCCCCTGTGGCGCGGGACGATTGCGCTACGCATAGTCACATTCCTCTTCGCGGCGGCCAACGTCATCGCGAACCAATCCGGTTACGTGCGGCCCTGGCTCGCGTGGACCACGCTCGGGGTGATGGCGCTGTGGTCCGTCTTCACGAGCCGCGCCTACAGCACGACGTGGGGCAGGCGGTGGCCGATTGTGCTCGTCGACCTGGCGCTGACCTGCGGTCTCATGTCGCTGTCACCGTTGATCATGTCCGACCACCAGCTGCTGGTCCTGCACGTGCCGCTGATCACGACGATCTGGGCGTGCGTGCCGGCGGTCGCGCTGGGCGCGCTCGGCGGGGCGGCCGCGGGCTTCGGCGGCGGGCTGACCGTCGGCCTGTTCACCTACCTGTCGCACCGTTCGCCGAGCCTCGACCTGCTGCGCGACGTGGTGCTGCTGGCCGGTGCGGGCATGGTCGTCGGCATGGCGTCGGCCACGGCACGGCGGTCCGCGGTGCTGCTTGCCCAGGCATTGAGGGCCGAAGCCGCGACGGCCGAACGCGAGAGGCTCGCCCGGTCGATCCACGACAGCGTGCTGCAGGTCCTCGCCCGCGTGCGCAAACGCGGCCTGGAGGTCGGCGGCGAGGCGGCCGAACTGGCCCAGATGGCGGGCGAGCAGGAGGTGGCGCTGCGGAACCTGGTGGCCGCCGCCCCCGTGGACTCCACTGTGGATGGAGAGATCGACCTGCGGCCGGGGCTGCAGCTGCTGGCCACGCCGAAGATCCAGGTGTCCACGCCCGCCACGCAGGTGATGCTGAAGGCGGGAGCCGCGACCGAGCTCACGTCGCTGGTGCGGGAGGCGCTGTCCAACGTGGACAAGCACTGCGGTGAGGACGCGCGGGCCTGGGTCCTGCTGGAGGATCTCGGGGAAGAAGTCGTGTTGAGCGTCAGGGACGATGGGCCTGGCATCCCGGAAGGCCGGATCGCGTCGGCCGCCGCGGAGGGCAGGATGGGGATCGAGAAGTCGATCAAAGGCCGGGTGGAGTCGCTCGGCGGAACGCTCGAGCTCCAGACCGGGCCGGGGGAGGGCACGGAATGGGAAGTCCGGGTGTTCAGGAAGGGGGCGGCAAGATGACGGTCTCGGTGATGGTCGTGGACGACCACCCGATGTGGCGCGAAGGCGTGGCGCGCGATCTGCAGGAACGCGGCTTCGAGATAGTGGCGACCGCGGGCGACGCGCCCTCGGCGGTGCGGATCGCGAAGGCCGTGCGGCCCAATGTGGTCCTGATGGACCTCAACCTCGGCGAGCTCTCCGGGGTCGACGCGACCGCGATGATCACGAGCGAACTGCCGGAGACGCGCGTGCTCGTGCTGTCCGCGTCCGGCGAGCACGACGACGTGCTGCAGGCCGTGAAGGCGGGCGCGTCCGGTTACCTGGTGAAGTCCGCGTCCTCGGAGGAACTGGTCGAGGCCGTCTCGCGCACCGCCGCCGGCGACGCCGTCTTCACCGCGGGTCTCGCGGGCCTGGTGCTGGGCGAGTACCGGCGCATGGCCGCGGCTCCGGACGACTCGGAGGACAAGCCCCAGCTCACCGACCGGGAGACCGAGGTGCTGCGGCTGGTGGCCAAGGGCCTGACCGCGCGGCAGATCGCGAACCGCCTGGTGATCTCCCACCGCACGGTCGAAAACCACGTCCAGTCGACATTGCGCAAACTCCAACTGCACAACCGGGTGGAGTTGGCGCGTTATGCCATCGAGCACGGTCTCGACGCCGAACCGGAGGCAGAGAAATGACAGACCCCAGAGACTTACGCGTGTCCGACGCGGAACGCGAGCACGTCGTCAGCCTGCTGAACAAGGCGGTGGGCCGCGGCATGATCACGCTCGACGAGTTCACCGTCCGCACGGACACCGCGCTCGGCGCGAAGACGCGCGCCGACCTCAACGTGGTGCTGCTCGACCTGCCCGGCATGGTCAACAACGAGCTGGCCCGCGAGCGGACCGAGCTGAAGAACACGATGAGCACCACGACCCGCAAGGGCCACTGGGTCGTGCCGAACGAGCTCGTCATCCGCAACACCCTCGGCACCACGAACCTCGACTTCACCGCCGCCGAGGTGCCGCCGGTCGTCAACGTCGACCTGGACGTGTCGTTGGGCACGGTGAAGCTGCTGCTGCCGGCGGGGGCGTCGGTGAACGCCGACGCCGTCGAGGTCACGGCGGGCGAGCTGAAGGACAAGGTGCAGAACACCGCGGGCACCCCGCACTTCCAGCTCAAGGGCTCGGTGCGCGGCGGGACCGTGGTGATCAAGCGGAGCAAGCGCTGATCTTGTCGGACCCGCTGAGTACGTTGGGATGCGAGGGGATCCCCGGCCGGGGGTACCCCTGCGCGAGCGCGACCTGATCTGCACGAACGCGCCGCAGCACGCAGGATCGAGGCATGCGGTGTCTCGTGACCGGTGCGACCGGATACCTCGGCGGAAGACTCGTGCCCAGGCTGCTGGCCGAAGGGCACGAGGTCCGCTGCCTCGTGCGATCGCCGGAGAAGTTGCGCGACGTCCCGTGGGCCGCTGACGTCCAGATCGTGCGCGGAGACGTGCTCGACGACCTCGACAAGGCCATGCGGGACGTCGAGGTCGTCCACTACCTCGTGCACTCGCTGCAGTCGAAGGACTTCGCCGACGCCGACCGCAAGGCCGCGGAGAACACGGCGAGGGCCGCCGAACGGGCCGGCGTGCGGAGGATCGTCTACCTGGGCGGCCTGCACCCGGCCGGTGTCGAGCTGTCGCCGCACCTCGCGTCCCGCAAGGAGGTCGGCGAGGTCTTCCTGCGCTCGACCGTGCAGGCCGTGGTGCTGCAGGCAGCCGTGATCATCGGGTCCGGGTCGGCGAGCTTCGAGATGCTGCGCTACCTGACCGAACGGCTGCCAGTCATGGTCACGCCGCGGTGGGTGCACAACCGGATCCAGCCGATCGCCGTGCGGGACGTGCTGCGCTACCTGGTCGAGGCCACGACGCTCGAGAACCAGAACCGGACGTTCGACATCGGCGGGCCGGACGTGCTGACGTACCTGCAGATGATGCTCCGGTACGCCGAGGTCGCCGGACTGCCCAAGCGCCGCGTGCTGCCCGTGCCGCTGCTGACGCCGGGCCTGTCCTCGCACTGGGTCAACGTGGTCACGCCGGTGCCGCGGTCGATCGCGAAGCCGTTGATCGAGTCGCTGGTGCACGAGGTGGTGTGCCGGGAGAACGACATCCGCGAGGTGCTGCCCGGCGAGAACACCGGCTACGACAAGGCCGTCGAGCTGGCGCTGACCAAGATCCGCGACGCCGACGTGGAGACGCGCTGGTCGGGGGCGACGCTGCCGGGTTCGCCGAGCGAGCCGCTGCCGACCGACCCCGGCTGGTCCGGCGGTTCGGTCTACACCGACGACCGCGAGCGGCGCACGAACGCCACACCCGAACGGTTGTGGGAGGTCGTCGAGGGCATCGGCGGCGAACGCGGCTGGTACTCGTTCCCGCTGGCCTGGGCGATCAGGGGCTGGATGGACCGGCTGGTCGGCGGCGTCGGTCTGCGGCGCGGACGGCGCGATCCGCAGCGGCTGTACGTGGGCGAGGCGCTCGACTTCTGGCGCGTCGAGGAGATCGAACGGGGGAAGCTGCTGCGGCTGCGGGCCGAGATGAAGGTGCCGGGGAAGGCGTGGCTGGAGCTTCGAGTGGCGGCCGACGGGGGACACGGGTCCACTTACCGCCAACGCGCCGTGTTCGTGCCCAAAGGGCTCGCCGGACACCTCTACTGGGCGGCCGTCTGGCCGTTTCACGGCATCGTGTTCGGCGGCATGGTGCGCAACATCGCCAATGAAGCTGAGCTGCACAAGAACTTCAGAAAGTCCTGATGGACTGCACAAGCAGCAAAGGGTGAAACTTCCCGCATGAAGGCTCTCGTCAAGGTCGCCGCAGGGCCTGGCCTCGAACTGACCGACGTCCCGGACCCCACTCCCGGACCGACGGACGTGCTGGTCAGGGTGTTGCGCACCGGCATCTGCGGCACCGACCTGCACATCGACTCGTGGGACGACTGGGCCGCGCAGAACATCAAGGCGCCGCTCGTCCTCGGCCACGAGTTCGTCGGCGAGGTCGTCGAGATCGGCGGCAGCGTCACCGGCGTCAAGGTCGGCGACCTGGTCAGCGGCGAGGGCCACCTCGTGTGCGGGACCTGCCGCAACTGCAAGGCCGGCCGCCGCCACCTCTGCGCCAACACGCGCGGTCTCGGCGTGCACTCCAACGGCGCGTTCGCGCAGTACGTCGTGCTGCCCGAGCAGAACGCGTGGGTGCACCGCACGCAGGTCGACCTGGACGTGGCCGCGATCTTCGACCCGTTCGGCAACGCCGTGCACACCGCGCTGAGCTTCCCCGTCATCGGCGAGGACGTGATCATCACGGGCGCCGGTCCGATCGGCATCATGGCCGCCGCCGTCGCCAAGCACGCGGGCGCGCGCAACGTCGTGATCACCGACATCTCCGAGCACCGCCTCGACCTGGCCCGCAAGGTCGGCGTCGACCTCGCCGTGAACGTCGCGGAGAAGACGATCGCGGACGCACAGCGGGAACTGGGCATGGCCGAGGGCTTCGACGTCGGCATGGAGATGTCCGGCAAGCCGGTGGCGATGCGGGACATGATCGCGAACATGGCGCACGGCGGTCGCATCGCGATGCTGGGGCTGCCCGCGGACGAGTTCTCCGTCGACTGGAGCAGCGTCGTGCTGAAGATGCTGCACATCAAGGGGATCTACGGCCGCGAGATGTTCGAGACCTGGTACTCGATGACCGTGCTGCTGCAGCGCGGCCTCGACCTCGCGCCGGTGATCACGCACCGGTACGACCACACGCAGCACGCGGAGGCCTTCGCCACCGCGCGCGAAGGCAAGTGCGGCAAGGTCATCCTCGACTGGACGGGAGCCTGATGTACGGCGAGCTGAAGAACGACCTCCTCAAGACGATCGGGGAGATCAGGGAGGCCGGGCTCTACAAGTCCGAACGCGTGATCGCCACCCCGCAGAACGCCGCCGTCCGGGTCGGTTCGGGTGACGAGGTGCTGAACTTCTGCGCCAACAACTACCTCGGTCTCGCCGACCACCCCCAGCTGATCGAGGCCGCGAAGAAGGCGCTGGACGACTGGGGCTTCGGCATGGCCTCGGTGCGGTTCATCTGCGGCACCCAGGAACCGCACAAGGAACTGGAGCGCAAGCTCAGCGAGTTCCTCGGCACCGAGGACACGATCCTCTACAGCTCGTGCTTCGACGCGAACGGCGGCCTGTTCGAGACGCTGCTCGGCGCCGAGGACGCGATCATCTCCGACGAGCTGAACCACGCGTCGATCATCGACGGCGTCCGCCTGTCGAAGGCCCGCCGGTTCCGCTACAAGAACCGGGACATGGACGACCTGGAGCGCCAGCTCAAGGACGCGTCCGACGCCCGCTACCGCCTGATCGCGACCGACGGCGTGTTCTCGATGGACGGCTACCTCGCGCCGCTGGACGAGATCTGCGACCTGGCCGAGCGCTACAACGCGCTGGTCATGGTCGACGACTCGCACGCCGTCGGCTTCACCGGCCCGACCGGCCGCGGCACCCCGGAGCTGTTCGGCGTGCAGGACCGCGTCGACATCGTCACGGGCACCCTCGGCAAGGCGCTGGGCGGCGCGTCCGGCGGCTACACGTCGGGCCGCAAGGAGATCGTCGAACTGCTGCGCCAGCGCTCGCGCCCGTACCTGTTCTCGAACTCGCTGGCACCGTCCATCACGGCCGCCGCGATCGCCACGCTCGACATGCTGTCGAATTCGACCGAGCTGCTCACCCAGCTGCGGTCGAACACCGAGCTGTTCCGCCGGCGGATGACCGAGGCCGGGTTCGACCTGCTGCCCGGTGAGCACCCGATCATCCCGGTGATGATCGGTGACGCGGCGGAGGCGGCGCGGCTCGCGGACCTGTTGCTGGAGCAGGGTGTGTACGTGATCGGGTTCTCGTACCCGGTGGTGCCGCACGGCAAGGCGCGTATCCGCACGCAGATGTCGGCTTCACACACCACCGAGGACGTTAACCGCGCTGTCGACGCGTTTATCGCCGCACGGGAAAAAATGTAGAGGTAGGACTTGTACCGGCTCCAAAAAACTACTTCTTTCGAGTAGAAACTGGAGCCGGTGCGAGCAATTCTCTAACTTGGCGGCATGCCAAGACGGAAGTCCAGCATCGTGGGACGCGAGTTCGGCGATGGCGTCCGGTACGCCATCGAACAGACCGGCCTGACCCACCGCAAGATCGCCGAAGAACTCGGTTGGGACGAGGCCAAACTCTCCGACCTCGTCCGAGGCAGGGGCGGCGCGACCCAGGCCGACCTCGAGAGGTTGCTCGGCTACTGCCGCGTCCCGCCACTGGAGGCCAAGCACCTGATCGCACTGTTCCACGAGACGCGCGAAAACGGTTACCTCAAGATTTCCGACGAGGGACCACCGGATCAGGTGCCCACGTTGCTCAACCAGGAGCGTCTCGCCAACAAGATCACCGTGTGGTCGGCGACACTCGTGCCTGGACATCTCCAGACCGCTGACTACATGCGCGCAGTCATCGCCGGAGCGGCTCGCACGAAGTCGGTCGACTACGAGAAAGTCGTCGCGGCGAAGCTCGAACGTCACAAACTGTTTCACCGGAGCCGCACGTTCGTGTTCTACATCCACGAATCGGCGCTACGACTCCCCGTGGGTGGACGGGACGTCATGAAAGATCAGTACATCCACATTTTGGGGATGACGGAGCGGGATTACATCACGGTCCGCGTCGTGCCGACTGCTATCGGCGCGCACGCGGGCAGCTCAGGATCATTCCTCCAGCTCGACTACGAAGTCCCTGGCCGTTTACTCCTCCATACTGAAGCTGCTCGCTGTTCAGGCCTTGGGTCCGCAAGAATCCAAGGAGTTGATCACCAGTATGTTCATCTGAGGAGGCGGTCCACGTGTCGTCCTGGCGCAAGAGCTCGTACAGCGAAGACTCCAGCGACTGCGTCGAGGTCGGCCGGGGCGTCGGCATCCGCGACAGCAAGGCGCCCACGGCATACCTGCCCGTGTCGGGTGAGGCTTGGTCCGCGTTCCTCCGCGATGTGACCCGCGTCACTCACGAGTAAGAACCGACGCGTCCGACGCACTACCTGACGTGGAGGATTTCGCGACCGTCTACCGCGAGTGCTACCCGCGGGTGCTCGCCTACGCAGCGAGTCACGCGGGGCCGCGGCTCGCTGAGGACATCACCAGCGAGACCTTCACGATCGCCTGGCGCAAGGCCGGCCAGATGCCGTCGAACGCGCTGCCGTGGCTGCTCGGCATCGCCCGCAACCTCGTGCGCGCCGCCCATCGCCAGACGACCACCTACGAGCTCACCGACTTCCCTGCCGACGACGACTTCGCGGTGATCGAGCTGCGGGCGGCGCTGTCGAGCCTGTCCGAGGCCGACCAGGAGGTTCTCACGCTGATCGCGTGGCACGGGCTGGCCGCTGCCGAGGCCGCGCAGGTGCTCGGGTGCACGACGGCGACGTTCTTCGTGCGGCTGCACCGGGCTCGGCGTCGTCTGCAGGCTGCTCTCTGGACGCCGAAATTCGACAGTGCGAGGGAGTCATGGAAGACCTCCTGAAAGACCTGGCGCAGGCCAAGCCGCCTTCGCCCGAGGTCGACCGCGACCGGATGGAACGCGATCTCGCGCGCATCACCGCGCTGCCTCAGGAGAGGCCGGTCCGCAAGCAGCTCGTGCGGCGGTTTGCTCCGTTGCTGGTCATCGGTGTGGTGATCGTGCTTGCGGTCGTGCTGCTGCCCGCACCTCCTCAGCCCGTGCAGCCGGCATCCCCTCAGAAGTGGTGGCACGAGCTGACGCGGCAGCGGTCGTTGATGATCGTCGGCGATCCGGCTGCCCCGTACGGCGTGTACTTCGACTCGAAGACCGACCGGTGGCTGGCCGCGAACCAGCAGGTCACGGTCATCCAGAAGGACGGCGAGGTGCGCGCCTTCCCGTTGACCCGCGACGGCAACACCTGGGAGAACGCGGGCAGTCCGGCGACGGTGCCGCAGGTCGGCGGGAACCACCTGGTGCGCATCGGCCCGATGAAGCCGGCCGTGCAGAAGACCGCGGTGTCCGGTTTCCAGATGTCCCTGCACAGCCAGGCGCGTTTCGACTCGCTCGACTCGCTGCCCGCCGAGCCGCGGGAGTTGAGGAAGGCGCTGGAGACGATCGTGGGGAACGACGCCTACCGGATCGGGTCGCTCGCGATGGAGCTGATCAGCGCGAACGTGCGCGACGACCAGCGGCGAGCGGCGTTCGAGCTGATCAAGACGCTCGACGGGGCGCGGTTCCTCGGTGACGTGACGGTGCTCGACGAGCGCCGGGGGATCGGTGTGGCGATCGCCGCGCCGGCGACGTTCCAGTTCTCCGACGTCGAGACGCAGCTGGTGGTCGACCCGCAGACCGGCCTGCCGATCGTCAAGAAGGACGTGATCACCACGTCCCAGTTCGGCTTGCCCGCGCAGATGCCCATCTCGGAGGTGGACTACCTCCTGCTGGAGCAGGTGGGCTTCGAGCCGATCGTGCCCCAGGACGTCCCCGTGAACGGCGAAGTGGAATCCCCCATCATTGAGCGGTGATCGACCCACGACGGCTCCGCGTGCTGCGCGCGCTCGCTGACCACGGCACCGTGACGGCCGCGGCTGCCGCGCTGCACCTCACGCCGTCGGCGGTGTCGCAGCAGCTCGCGGCACTGGAGTCCGAGGCAGGGCATCCGTTGCTGCTGCGCAAGGGACGGCGGGTGTCGCTGACGCCCGCGGGCGACCTGCTCGTCACGCACGCGCACGTCGTCGCCGCCGAACTGGAGCGCGCACAGGCCACCTTGGACGCTCTCGCCTCCGGCTCGGCCGGGCGGGTGGGGGTGGCGGCGTTCGCGTCGGCGATCACGCAGGTGGTGGCGCCCGCGCTGGCGGCGTTGAAGGAACGGTCGATCGAACTGTCGGTGCGCGACGCCGAGGGGCACGAGAGCGTGCGGTTGCTGCTGGACGGCGAGATCGACGTGGCGATCACCGAGGAGCACCGGACGACCGACCGCTTCACCCGGTTTCCGCTGTACACCGAGCCTTTCGACGTCGTGCTGCCGCCGGGGCACACCGCCACCGGGCCGGTGGACCTGGCGGCGCTCGCCGACGAGGACTGGGTGGTGACGCTGCCCGGCAACCCGTTGCGCGACGTCGTGGAGATGGCGTGCGCGCAGGCCGGGTTCACGCCGCGGATCCGGCACACCTCTGACGACTTCCGCGCGATCCAGGCCCTGGTCGCGGCGGGTGCCGGGGTGGCGCTGGCGCCGCGCAACGCCGTACGCGGGGTGCCTGTCGCCGGCGTGGCTCCGCTGCGGCGGGTCGTCGCGGCGGTGCGCACCGGTTCGGAGGACCACCCGCTGATCAGGGCGGTCCTCGACGAGCTGCGGCCCGGCTAGGGCGCCGGGATCGTCATGCTCAGCTTGGCCGCGATGCGCGTCAGCGCCTGGCGGTCGGTGGCGGTGAGCGGGTCGAGCACGAACTGCCGGACCGTGCGCAGGTGCGTGGGAGCGGCGGCCGCGACCACCTCGTAGCCCTCGTCGGTCAGCGAGGCGATGGTGAACCGGCCGTCGTCGGGGTCGGGGAAGCGCACCACCCAGCCGCGTTGCTCGAAGCGCTTGACCACGTTGGACAGCCTCGACAGAGAACCGTTCGCCAGGTGTGCCAGTTCGCTCATCCGGATCCTGCGGTCCGGGGCCTCCGAGACGTGGCTGAGCACCAGGTAGTCGAAGAGGCTGAGGCCCGACTCCTGCTGCAGCGGCGCTTCGAGCCGGCCCGGCAGCAGCAGCACCATCGAGATCAGCCCGGTCCAGGCTTCCTTCTCCTCCGCGTTCAGCCACTCCACGCCGCGCAGCTTACTTCACGCTTGAAGTCGTGTACCGTTGACTTCAAGCGTGAAGTCATTGGAGGGCATCATGGGCAAGCCGGAGTTCTTCGCCACCCCCGGATACGGCGAGACGCAGCTGGAGAACATGCGGTACAGCCAGGCCGTGCGCATCGGCGACCGCGTCGAGACGTCCGGGCAGGGCGGCTGGGACGACGGGTTCGAGTTCCCCGAGTCGCTCGAGGACGAGATCGTGCGCGCGTTCGACAACGTCGAGCGCACCCTGGTCGCGGCGGGATCCACGTGGGCCGACGTCGTGCACGTGAACTCGTACCACGTGCTCGGCGACGACTCGTTCGACGACCACAACCGCGTGATGGTCGAGCAGTTCCGCTCACGCATGGGCGATCGTGCGCCGATCTGGACCGAGAGCGGGGTCACCGCCCTCGGTCACCCGAAGATGCGCGTCGAGATCCGCGTGACCGCGATCGGTTAGTGCGGGGCGCGGGCCGCCAGCTTGGCCGCGGCCGGGTCGCCCGCGGCGAGCGCGCCACGGGCCGCGAGCTGGCAGATGTCCATGCTGGACGTCGCGAGCTTCGCGCCGACACCGGCGAGGGCGGTGTGGTTCATCGACAGCGACGTCACGCCGAGGCCGATCAGCACGCACGCGAGCAGCGGGTCGGCCGCCGCCTCGCCGCAGACGCCGACGGGCTTGCCGGTGGCGGTCGCCGCCTCGCCGACCAGGGCGATCAGGCGGAGCAGCGCGGGCTGCCACGGGTCGTTCAGTGCGGCCACGCCGCCGAGCTGGCGGTCAGCGGCGAAGACGTACTGGGCCAGGTCGTTGGTGCCGATGGAGATGAAGTCGACGACCTGCAGGATCTCCTTCGCGGACAGGGCCGCGGACGGGACCTCGACCATCACGCCTGCGCGGGCGATGCCCGCCTTGCGGGCGCGTTCCACGAACCAGGCGGCTTCGGCGGCGGTGGCGACCATCGGGGCCATCACCGAGACGTCGGCACCGGACGACGCCGCGGCCAGGGCGATGGCTTCGAGCTGGCGGTCGAGGATCTCGGGGCGGTCGAAGGCGACGCGCAGGCCGCGGACGCCCATGGCCGGGTTGGGCTCGGGGTCCAGGTTCAAAAACGCCAACGGCTTGTCCGCGCCCGCGTCGAGGGTGCGCACCACAACGGGCTTGCCCGCAAACGGCGCCAGCACAGCCTCGTAAGCAGCAGTCTGCTCAGCAACGGTCGGTTCCTCTGCTGCGTCCAGGAAGCAGAACTCCGTGCGGAAGAGGCCCACTCCCTCCGCACCGGCCTGAGCAGCGGCCAGGGCGTCGGCGGGTGAGCCGACGTTGCCCAGGACCTTCACCCGGAGGCCGTCCTTGAGCACGCCGACGCCGTTCCACTCGGCCTTCTTGCCGGTGCCGGCCGCGCGGACCTTGCCGTCCGACTCGCGGACCTGGCCCGTGTCACCGTCGACGTCGAGAGAGGTGCCCTCGAACGCCAGGATGCCGCGGCACGCGACGACGGCCGGGATGCCCAGCGAACGAGCGAGGATCGCCGTGTGCGAGGTGGGGCCACCTTCCTCCGTGACCAGGGCGAGGACCTTCGCCGGGTCGAGGCCCGCGGTGTCGGCGGGCGCGAGGTCGCGCGCCACCAGCACGGACGGCGAGGTCAGGTCGGGGACGCCCGGCGCGGGCTGGCCGAGGAGTTCGGCCACCACGCGGTCGCGGACGTCCTGGACGTCGCGGGCCCGTTCGGCCATGTAGCCACCGGCGGCCTGCAGTGCGGAGATGAACTTCTGCGCGGCCTCGTGCACGGCACGGGCGGCGGTCAGCGACTGGTCGACGACGAGCTTCTCGGCGGCCTTGATGAGGGACGGGTCGCCGGCCATCGCCGCCGTCGTCTCCAGCACGGCGCGGGCGTCGCCCTCGACCGTCTTCGCGCGCTCCATCAGGCGCTGCGCCACGACCTCCGTCGCGGGACGGATGAGGGAGGCTTCCATCTTCGTGTCCGCTGTTCGCTGGCCCGCGGGAGGTTCCGGCAGGGCCTCGGCGATCCTCACCACGGGGCCGGTTGCCCGACCGCTGCTCACACCGACACCGCTCAGCCGCGCGCTCGACATGGTCTAGACCATACCCTCCGACGGAAAACCCGGGACAGCCCAGTGTGACCAATTGAGCGGCGGAACGCGCAGCGGCGCTCAGTTCGTCATCACGGCTTAACACGCGCAGCCGACCGCGGTGTCACCCTAGGCCGTTCGGAGCAGTACCGTGCCAGCCGTGCGCCTTCCGTACGTCTTCGCCGCAGTCTTACTGGTCGCCGGATGCTCGTCGGCGCAGCCGCAGCTCGGTCCCGAGATCAACGTCCCGGCACAGGTGAGCACCATCCAGGACGCCGTCGACGTGGCGCAGGAGGGCGCGACCATCGTCGTGTCGCCCGGCGTCTACGAGGAGTCGGTGCAGGTCAGGACCAAGGGCCTTACGATCAGGGGAGCCCGGCGCGGCAGTGTGATCATCGACGGCGAGGCCGAGCGCGCCAACGGGGTCGTGGTCGCCGCCGAGGACGTGTCCGTGCAGAACCTGACGGTCCGCAACCACACGTCCGACGGTGTGCTGATCTCCGAGCAACGCGGCTTCCGCGTCTCCTACGTGACGGCCAGCAACAACGCGCGGTACGGCATCCACGCACTCAACGCCCAGAACGGCGTGATCGAGCAGAGCTACGCGAGCGGCGCGGACGCCGGGTTCTCCGTCAGCCGGTGCAAGCCGTGCGACGTCGTCGTGCGCGGCAACGTCGCCGAACGCAACGCCGTCGGCTACCAGGGCACGAACGCGTCCGGCCGGATGTACGTGCTGGGCAACAGGTTCAGCGGCAACCGGGTCGGCCTGACCTCGGCCGCCGAGCGGCAGGAGGACGTCGTGCTCGTCGGCAACCTCGTCTCCGACAACGACGAGACCTTCTCGCCCGCGCAGGCCGACGGCGCGTTCGGGCTCGGCATGAGCCTCCTGGCCAGCACGAAGAACCTGGTGTCCCGCAACCTGATCACCGGCAACCCCGGCACCGGGCTGGCGCTGAGCCGCGGCCAGGACCCGGCGCGGACGGACCTGGACGGCAACGTGATCACCGGCAACGGCCAGGACGTGCGGTACGACGACGCCGGGCCGCGGAAGAAGGTCAGGGCGCCGCGCGGAATCCCGTCCAACCAGGTCGCCGCCCCGCCGCTGCAACCGGAGATGCCGTCGGACCCGTTGCCGGACAGGGCACCGGACGTCGAGAAGTACGGGCTGCCGGGCGAGGATCTCTTCCACGACCGCGCGGCGGTAAGGGCGTAGGTCAGCCGACCTCGGCCGCGGTCGGGTAGGACGGCTGCGCGCCCGCCTTCGTGACGGACAGCGCGGCGACCTTCGCGGCGTAGCGGGCGGCCTGCACGAGGTCGTCGCCCTCGGCCAGGCGCGCGGACAGCGCACCGGCGAACGCGTCACCGGCGCCGGTCGTGTCGACCACCTCGGCGACCTCGATCGCCGGCACCTCGACGACGCCGGACTCCTCCACCACGGCGGCGCCGCGCGAGCCCAGCGTCACGATGGCCGAGCTCGGGCCGAGTTCGAGCAGGGAACGCCAGTCCGGCGCGAGCTGCGCGGCCTCGTGCTCGTTCACGATCAGCACGGTGAGCTGCCGCAACGTCTCCGCCGGCAGTTCGGCGACCGGGGACAGGTTGAGCACGGTCCGGACTCCGGCACGGGAGGCGGCGCCGATCGCGTGGACCACGGTCTCCAGCGGCACTTCCAGCGAGCACGTCAGCACGGCCACGCCGCCGAACGACAGGGCGTCCACATCGGACGGTGACACGTCGGCGTTGGCGCCGGGCGACACCACGATGGAGTTCTCGCCGTCCGGCGTCACGGTGATGTACGCGATCCCGGTGGGACGGGAGGAGGTCTTCACCAGCGCCGTGTCGACGCCGGACGACTCCAGCGACTCGCGCAGCAGCGAGCCGTACCCGTCGCCACCGACGGCACCGACCAGCGCGACGGAGGCACCGACGCGCGCGGCGGCGACGGCGGTGTTCGCGCCCTTGCCGCCGGGCAGCACGACGGTGTCACCGCCGAGCACGGTCTCACCGCCGGCGGGCCGCCTGCCGACCTCGACCACGAGGTCGGCGTTGGCGGACCCGAGAACGAGCAAAGTCTGCGTCACTTGACGAACTCTGCCACGTTCTTCGCGGTGATGACCTTGACCTCGACGTCCACGACCTGCTGAACCGGCTCGCCCTTCGCGGCGTGCACGGCCTGCTCGACGGCCTTGGAGCCCAGGAGCTTCGGCTGCTGCGCCACGGTCGCGGCGAGCGTGCCGTCCTGGATCGCCTTCAGGCCGTCCGGCGTGCCGTCGAAGCCGACGACCTGCACGTCCTTGCCGGCACGGGCGCCGAGGGCCTTGATCGCGCCGAGCGCCATCTCGTCGTTCTCGGCGAAGACGCCCTTGAGACCGGGGTGGCCCTGCAGCAGGTTCGTGGTCTCGTTGAGGGCCTTGGCGCGGTCGAAGTCGGCGACGGCCGAGGCGACGACCTTGATGTTGCCGCTGTTCAGGCCCTGCTCGAAGCCCTGGCCGCGGTCACGCGACGCCGACGCGCCCGGGATGCCCTTGAGGTGCGCGACCTCGCCGGAGGTGGCGCGGCCGAGCTCGATGGCCGCGAGGCTGCCGCCGGAGACGTTGTTCGACGCGACCTCGGCGGCGACCTTGCCCTCCACCGCGCGGTCGACCGAGATCAGCGGGATGTTCGCCGTCTCGGCGGCCTTCGCGGCGGGCCCGGACTGCTTGGAGTCGACCGGGTTGAGGATGATCACCTTCACGCCCTGCGTCACCAGCGTCTGCACCTGGTTGACCTGGTTCGTCGCGTCGTTCTGCGCGTCGACCACGGTCAGCTTGGCGCCGAGCTGGTCCGCCATCTCCTGCGCACCCTGCTGCAGCTCCACGAAGAACGGGTTGTTCAAAGTGGACACCGCAAGGCCGATGGTGATCTGGCCCCCGGACGCCCCTGTTCCGCTGCAGCCGGTCGCCAGCAGAGCAGCGGCACCGAGCGTCAGCGCGATCCGTCGGGTCACCTTCATTGGTGTCTTCCTTACCTGTTGCGGGTTTTCTCAGCGACGGCGAAGTGAGTCGAGCAGCGCGGCGAGAGCGATCACCACGCCGATGACGACCTGCTGCCAGAACGGCGGCACCTGCAGCAGGTTGAGGCCGTTGCGCAGGACGGCGAGCACGAGTGCGCCGACCAACGTCCCGGTGGCGCGGCCGACGCCACCGGACAGCGACGCACCGCCGATGACGACCGCGGCGATGGCGTCGAGCTCGTAACCGGCCGCTGCCTGCGGGCCGGCGGACCCGAGCCGTCCCGCGAGCACGAGGCCCGCGGCGGCGGCGAAGAGGCCGCTCAGCGCGTAGATCCAGAGCTTCTGCTTCCGGACGTCGATGCCGCTGAGCTTGGCCGCTTCCTCGTTGCCGCCGATCGCGTACATGCGGCGGCCGAGGTTGGTGCGGGTGAGGATGAGGCCGGTGATGCCGAAGAACGCCAGCATCAGCAGCAACGGCAGCGGAACCATCGGCGCGAGGTTCGAGCCGAGGAACGTGACCAGCGCGTCGGTCTCGTGCGGCTGGCCCTCGGAGAGCACCAGCGTGAGACCGCGGGCGACGCTGAGCATGGCCAGCGTCGCGATGAACGGCGGCAGCTTGCCGTAGCTGATCAGCGCGCCGTTGACGAGACCGCACAGCGCGCCGACGACCAGGCCGATCGGGCCGGCGGTGAGTGCGCCGACCATCGCGGCCAGCGCGGCGATGCTGCCCACCGACAGGTCGATGCCGCCCGCGACCACCACGAACGTCATGCCGAACGCCATGATCGCGATGACCGCGGCCTGCACACCGACGTTGAGCAGGTTCTGCGCGTTGAGGAACGCCGGCTGCATGATCGCGATGACCAGGGCGAGGAGGAGAAGGCCCGCGAGGGCGCCGTTCTCCGCCAAATACTTCTTGGGTGCGTACTTGCGAATGCTGATCGTGCTCACGCTGAGATCTCCTGCACGGCGAGTGCCATCACCTGGTCTTGGGTCGCGCCCCTGGGCAGCTCACCGGCCACCCGGCCGTGTGCCATCACGACGACGCGGTCGCTCATCCCGATCACCTCGGGCAGGTCGCTGGACACGAGCAGCACTGCCCGGCCCTGCGCGGTCATGCGGTTGATGAGCTCGTAGATCTCGACCTTGGCGCCGACGTCGACGCCCCTGGTCGGTTCGTCGAGGATCAGCACCTTCGGGTCGGCCAGCAGCCACTTGCCGATGACGACCTTCTGCTGGTTGCCGCCGGAGAGCTCCTTCACCGGCTGCTCGACGCGGCCCTTGATCCGGAGCTTCCCCGCGATGTCGTGCAGGCGTTTCCGGTCGCGGTCGTGCAGCGTCACGAGTTCGAGGTTCTGGCCGACGGTGGCGGTGAGGACGAGGCCCTGGCCCTTGCGGTCCTCGGGCACCAGGCCGAGACCGGCCTTGATGGCGGCCTGCACGTCGTTGCGGCGCAACGGCTTCCCGTCGACCTTCACCGTGCCGCGGTCGTAGCCGTCGACGCCGAACGCGGCCCGCGCGACCTCCGTCCGGCCCGCACCGACCAGGCCTGCGATGCCGACGACCTCGCCCGCGTGGACCTCGATGGTGATGTCCTCGAAGACACCGCGCTTGGTCAGGCCCTCGATGCTGAGCAGCGGCTGACCAGGGCGTTGTTGTGCGCGCGGGTACTGCTCGTCGATCGGGCGGCCGACCATCAGCTCGATCATGTGCCGGGTCGTCGCCTTGGGTCCGAGGACGCCGACGCTCCGGCCGTCGCGCAGGACCGTGATGCGGTCGGCGATGCGCTGGATCTCGTCGAGGTGGTGGGTGATGAACACGAGCCCGACGCCGTTCTGGCGCAGCTGGGCCATGATCTGCAGCAACCGGTCGGTCTCGGTCTCGGTGAGGACCGCGGTCGGCTCGTCGAGGATCAGCACGCCGGCGTTCTTGTCGAGCGCGCGGGCGATCTCGATCATCTGCTGCTGGGCGATGCCGAGGTCCTTGACCTTGGCATCGGGGTCGACGTCCAGGCCGACTCGGTCGAGCAGTTCCGGTGCCCTGCGGCGCATCTCGGCCCGGTCGACGAAGCCGAACCTGCGCGGGAGGCGGTTGAGGAAGAGGTTCTCGGCGACGCTGAGCTCGGGCACCAGCGCCAGTTCCTGGTGGATGACGGCGAGGCTCGCGTGGCCCTCGATCGTGCCGGCGTCGTGGCCGTGGATGCCCGCGAGGACCTTGACCAGCGTGGACTTGCCGGCACCGTTCTCGCCGAGCAGGACGTGGACCTCGCCCGCGAAGATCTCGAGGTCGACGCCGTCCAGCGCCTTGGTGGCACCGAAGTGCTTGGTGATGCCGCGTGCGGTGATGAGGGTCTTCACAGCTCGGCCTCCCCGAGCGAACCGCGCAGCACGAGCTTCGCGGTGAGGCGGACGTCGTCGGGCTGGCGGCCGTCGATCAGGGCGAGCAGGCTGAGGGCGGCGGCCTGGCCCATCTCGACGGTCGGCTGTGCGATGACCGTGATCGGCGGGTCGAGCAGCGGGAACCACGGCTGGTCGTCGAACACCGCGAACGCGATGTCGTGCGGGATCTGCAGGCCACGCGCCCGGATCTCGCCCAGCGCACCGAGGCCCATCAGGTTGTCCATCGCCACGAGCGCGGTGGCGCCGTCGTCGACGAGCCTGGCGGCGGCCTGACTGCCGCTCTCCTGGCGGAAGTCACCGTGAACGACCTGCGCGAGGCCGCCGAGCGACCCGGTGAGCACGTCGGTTCGTTCTCTTCCAGTGGAGGTGTTCGGCGGACCCGCGATCACTCCGATGCGGGTGTGGCCGGCGCCGACGAGCCGCCGGGCGAGCGCGGTCAATGCCTCGCTGCCGTCAGCGCGGACGACGGGGCATGTGGCGCCCCTGACCGTCCGGTCGAGCAGAACTAGCGGTACGCCGCCTGCGCTCACTTCGCGAACCAGACTCGGGTCGTCGGTCGCGGGGCACAGCAGGAGGCCGTCCACCCGGCGGTCGAGCAGGGTGCGCACGTAGGTCGCTTCCTGCTCGGCGCTCTCGTCGGCGTTCCCGATCACGACGCAGTAGCCGTGTGACCGGGCTTCGTCCTCGACCGCTCGCGCGATCTCGGCGAAGAACGGGTTCAGCAGATCGCTGATGACCAGACCGAGGGTCTGGGTGCTGGTGGTCCTGAGGGATCGCGCCAGGGCGTTGGGCCGGTAGCCGAGTTCCTCGATCGCGGCGAGCACGCGCTCACGGGTCTCGGGCGTCGGCGCGGCATGGCCGTTGAGCACGCGCGACACGGTGGCCGTGGAGACGCCGGCGTGCTGCGCGACGTCCTTCATGGTCGTCACGGAGCAGTAGTTAATCGATTACACATGTATCTAGTCAAGCGGATGAGTAGGTGTACGGATGTAACCGGGCGTGCTCTGCCTCACCCTGATCACATGGACGGACAGGATCGCCTCGGAGACGAGCAGCGCCTCGCGCTGGAGCTCGCGGCCATCGGGCAGCGGCTGACGACGATCAGCACGGAGCTGCGCGAGCGCTCCGCCTCGACCGCGACCGCGGTGATCGAGGCACCCGAGGTGGCGCGGCCCGGCGAGGTGCCGCAGCCGCCGGCCACGACCGTCCCGACGCCGCCTGCCGGGGTGCCGCAGCAGCCCACCGGCGTGCCGTCGCCGCAGGTCGGCGTGCCGCAGCAACCGGTCGGTCCGCAGCAGCAGGCGAACCCGTGGTCGCAGCAGGCCGCGGCCTCGACCCAGCAGCAGCCGCCGCCTCCCGGCCCGCAGTTCCCCGGTCAGCAGCCGCCTTCCGGCCACCGCTTTCCGCCGCCTCCTCAGGGACAGTGGCCTCACCAGCAGCAACAGCAGCAGTGGCCCGCGCCGCAGCCGCGCGAGACCCTGTTCGAGAAGCTCGGCAAGGACGGCGCCGGCGCGAAGCTGCTGGCCTGGGTCGGTGGCGCGATCACCGTGCTCGGCTTCGTGCTGCTGCTGGTCCTCGCCGTCCAGCGCGGCTGGCTCGGCCCGATGCCGCGCGTCATCGGCGGCGCGGTGTTCAGCGGCGCGCTGGTCGGCATCGGCATGTGGCTGCACCGCAACCCCGCCGGGCGCACCGGCGCGATGGCACTGACCTTCACCGGTTTCGCCGGGCTCTACCTCGACGTCATCGCCGCCACGAGCCTGTACGGATATCTGCCCGAGAGCGCGGGCCTCGTCGTCGGGCTGGCCGTCGCCGCGGCCGGTGTCGCCCTCGCGCTGAAGTGGGACTCGCAAGCGCTCGCGGTCACCGTCGTCGCAGCGTGTGCGCTGTGCTCGCCGATCATCACCGAAGGCTTCACGGTCCTGCTCGTCGGCTTCCTGCTGGTGCTCAAGATGGCCAGCACTCCGGTCCAGATCAAGCGCGACTGGCCGGGCCTCGCCATCGCCGGCGGCTTCCCGCCGATCCTCGCCTCGCTGCTCACCACCGCGAACGCCATCCCGCGCTCCTACGAGTGGACCGTGGTCGGCATCGCCGCGGCCACGACCGTCGTCGGCATCGCCGTCGCGTTCCTGACGATCCGCAAGCGGCCCGACGACATCGTCGCCGTCGCGCTGATCGCGGGTTCGGCGCTGCCCGCCCTGTTCGCGACGACGCTGCTGGAGAACCCCGCCAACTCGATCCTCGCCGGTGCGGTCGCGGCCGTGCTGCTGGCGATCTGGATGGTGCCCGACCTGCCGCGCGGGTTCACGACGGCGGCCGGTGCGGCAGGCATGCTCGCGCTGTTCCAGACCACCGTGATCGCACTCGACGGCAACGTCCGCACGGCGATCGTGCTGGCCGAGGCGGTGCTGCTGGCGTTCCTCGCGGCACGTCTGAACAGGAAGAGCGCGCTGGTCGGCTCGGTGGCGTTCGGCGTGCTCGGGTTCTTCATGACGATCGGGCAGGCCGTGCCGATCACGTGGCTCGTGGAGGAGCCGCGCTTCTTCAACGACGTCGAGCCCGGTGACTACGCGGCCGGTCTGGTGACGGCGGTCGTGCTGGTCGTCTTCGCCGCGATCCTCCCGTGGGCCGCGCTCAAGATGCAGGTGCTGCGCGAGCCGGCCAAGCACCCGTTCCCGTGGATCGTCTCCGGCCTCGTGCTGCTCTACGGCGCGGCGGGCGCGGTGCTGTGCGCGGCGCTGCTGGTGTCGCCGAACGAGACCGGGTTCCTCTTCGGGCACTCGATGGTCACGGTGTCGTGGACGGTCGCCGCGTTGTTCCTGCTGGTCAGGGGGATCAACAACAAGGCGCTGCGGATCTCCGGCCTGGTCCTGGTCGGTGCCGCGGTCGTGAAGCTGGTGCTGTTCGACCTCTCCGCGCTCGACGGTGTCGCCCGCGTGCTGGCGTTCCTCGGTGCGGGCCTGGTCCTGCTCACCGCGGGCACCCGTTACGCCAAACTGGTGACATCGGCGAAAAATCCCGAGTCATATGAATCCAAACCAGTGCCTCCGCCCTCTTACTAGTGGGACGGCTGTCGTCCGCACCGCCGTCGCGGACGACAGCCGTACTACGTCCAGGCAAAGATTTCACTCGGCCGAGTGACTGAAGTGGATCGAAAGCACCCGGAAGTGTTCCCATCGGCCGTATGGCAAAGCCACGCCTCGTGGCCGCGGTTCTAGCGCTCTCAGCGGCCTTCGCGGCGACGGGTGTTCACCAAGGGCACGAGTACACGACCACTTCTTCCGCATCGGCGGCACCGCTCGCGTACGTGGTGGGGAAGTCCGGTCTCGTCCAGGTCGTGGACACCCGCAACGGTGCCGTTCTCGTGCAGGCCGACACCGGGGGCCGCGCGACGGGCGTCGCGGTGTCGCCCGACGGGCGGCGGCTGTACGTGGTCAACGGGTGGACCGGTGCGATCACCGTGGTCGACCCGAGCACCGGCGAGATCCTCGACCGGCTCTTCACCCAGGTCCAGCTGTCGCACGCGGTGATGCGCCCGGACGGGCAGCGCCTCTACGTCTCGGCCAGCGGCGGCGTCGCGGTGGTGAACCCGGACAACTTCCAGATGGTCGCGGTGATCAAGGCCGGCGGGCAGCCGCAGGGCCTCGCCGTCCACCCGGACAACAAGATCCTCTACGTCGCCAACTCCCAGGACGGCACGGTCGGCCTGGTCGACACGGCGACGGCGTTCCAGACCTCGACGGTGCAGGTCGGCGGACTGCCGCAGCACCTGGCGATCTCACCGGACGGCAAGCGCCTCTACGTGAGCAGCATGCGCCTCGGGAGCTCCACGCCCGGCACCTTGTCGGTGATCGACACGACCACGAACCAGGTGGTCGGCGCGGTCGACGCCGGCAGGGGAGCGGGCAGCATCGCCGTCACCCCGGACGGCGCCACGGTCTACCTGACGCTGCCCAAGGAACGGTCGGTCGTGGTCGTCGACGCGGCCACCATGACGGTGCGCGAACGCTTGCGCATCGACTCGCCGAGCGTCGCCATCGCGCCGGGCGACACGAGGGTCTTCCTCGCCACCGGCGCGACGACGACGGTCCTGGACAGCACGAACGCGGTGCTCACCACGTATCGGATGAAGCTGGGCGAGCTGGAGGCGAGGCCGCGCCACTTCGACGCGGCCATGATCGCCTTCCCGCCCGGTCAGCCGACGGGGACCGGCTTGCGGACCTCGTCGTCGAAGTCGTCCAGGTCGTCCACCGGCTCGTCGTGAAGCGCGAGGCGTTCCTGGATCTTCTTGAGCGGACCGGGTGACCACCACGCGGCGTTGCCGAGCAGCTTGAGCACTGCCGGCACGAGCAGCATCCGGACCACGGTGGCGTCGAGCGCCAGCGCGAGGATCATGCCGACACCGACGAACCGCATCATCGCGACCTGCGAGAACGCGAACGCGCCGGTCACCACGATCAGCAGCAGCGCGGCCGACGTGATCACCCGGCCGGTCTTGGCCAGGCCGGTGGTCACCGCCTCCTCGGTCGTCGCGCCCTGGCCGCGGGCCTCGACCATGCGGGAGAGCAGGAAGACCTCGTAGTCCGTCGACAGACCGAACACGATGGCCGCCATCAGCACGACGATGCCGGACTCCAGCGGGCCCGGCGTGACGCCCAGCAGGTCGGCGCCGTGGCCGTCCTGGAAGATCCACACCAGCACGCCGAACGTCGCGGACAGCGACAGCGCGCTCATGATCACGGCCTTGATCGGCAGCACGACCGAGCCGAACGCGAGGAACATCAGGATCAGCGTCGCGCCGACCAGCAGCGTGACCATCAGCGGCAGGCCGTCGGCGATGGCGTCGAGCGAGTCGCTGACCACCGCGGTGTTGCCGCCGACGAGCACCTCGGCGCCGGCCGGGGCCTGCAGCGCGCGGACGTCCTTCAGCGCCTGCTTCGACTCCTCGCTCAGCGCGTCGTTCTCCAGCCCGGCCATAGCGGCCGTGACGCCCTTGTCCGCACCCGTCGGCTGGACCTCGCCGACACCGGGGACGTCCTTGACCTTGCCCAGGTAGGCCTGGACCGCGGCCTCGTCACCGCCCTTGACGACGATCTTGAAGCCGGTGTTGGAGAGCGCCGAGAAGTTCTCGTTGATGTTCTCGGTGGCCACGCGGACGGCGTTGCCCTCGGGCAGGACCTTCTCGGTGACCTGGCCGAACTGGACGCCGAGGAACGGCGAACCGAGCGCGACGAGCACACCGATGATCGGCAGGGCGATCAGGACGGGCCGCTTCATGACCGCACCGCTGAGCTTGCGCCAGCCGCGTTCGCTCGGCTCCTTCTTGCGCCACGGCATCGCGAGCTTGTCGACCCGGTGGCCGAGCACGCCGAGCAACGCGGGCAGCAGCGTGATCGAGACCAGCGCCGCGATCGCGACCGAGGACACGCCGCCGTACGCGAGGGACTTCAGGAAGCCGTGCGGGAAGAGCAGCAGTCCGGCCAGCGCGATGACCAGCAGCGTCGCGCTGAACACGACGGTGCGGCCGGCGGACGCGACGGTGCGGGCGACCGCCTGTTCGGTCGTGCGGCCCTGCGCGAGCTCCTCGCGGAACCGGCCGACCATGAACAGGCCGTAGTCGATCGCCATGCCCAGGCCGAGCAGCGAGGCGACGTTGACCGCGAACGAGTTGACCTCGGTGAAGAGGGCGACGCCGTGCAGCACGCCGAGCGAGCCCATGATCGCGAGACCGCCGACGACGACCGGCAGGGACGCGGCCACGAGCCCACCGAAGATGATCACGAGCAGCAGCAGGACCAGCGGCAGCGAGAACATCTCCGCGCGCGTCAGGTCCTCCTGGGACATGTCGTTGATGGCCTTCTGGGTGGGCACGAGCCCACCGATCTGCTCGGTGAAGCCGTCGATCTTCAGCTGCGGCTGGACGTCCTGGAACTGCTTGATCTGCTCGTTCGAGTCACCGCTGCTCAGCGTGATCGCGACGAGAGCCTGCTGCTGGTCGTCCGACGGAACCGGTCCGTTGACCTTGAGCACTTCGTCCTTGGGGAGGCCGCTGATGTGGTCGGCGACCTTCTTCAGTTCGAGCGGGTTCGCGAAATCGCCGCGATAAATGACGATCACGTCACCGTTCTGCCGCCCGAACGCCTCCTCGGCTACCTTGTCGGCCCGCGCCGCCTCACTGGAAGGAGCCTCGTACCCACCCTGGCTGAGCTTGTCGAACACGCCGATGCCCCACACGCCACCGACGACCGCGAGCAGTACGGTCGCGATCAACACCACCCACCGGCGGCGATATGCGATAGAGCCCCACTTCGCGAACATCGACGACGGCCTCCTGGGTTACCGTGCTGTTAATCCCGTGAACTCTTGTAAACACCGTTCACTAAAACCGTACGGGGCCGTGGACGGGGTCTACAACCCGATGGAGTGACATATGACCGAGGCCACTCGCCGAGAACGGCTCCGCGCCGAGACCGAGCGTGAGATTCGGCAGGCGGCCCGCGCCCTGTTGGTGGAAAGCGGCCGCGACGCGGTTACCCTGCGTGCCATTGCACGCAAACTCGGCATCACCGCGCCGGCTCTCTACCGCTACTACGACTCGCACGACGCGCTCTTGCGGCAGCTCTGCGACGACATCTGCGCGGACATGGCGACGGCCCTGCACACGAATCTGGCCGCGGAGACGTCAGGTCAGGTGGGCTGCAAGGTGAGGGCCGTGTGCCACGCGTTCCGCCGCTGGGCGCTGGCCCACCCGCAGGAGTTCGCGCTGGTGTTCGCGTCGCCGCGGGACCCGATCGGCGCCGACCAGTTCGGCGCGGTGTTCCTGCAGCTCGCGGGCCCGCTGATCGCGTCCAACGAGGACGCGAACCACGTGGACGAGGAGGTGCCCGAGGTGCTGCACGAGGACCTGGTGCGGTTCCAGCAGGTGCTGCGGGACGCGGTGGCGGAGCACGGGGTGACTCTGGCCGACGACGTGCTGAACCTCGGGAAGATCTACCACGTCGTGCAGTCCTGGGTTCGGTTGTACGGGCACGTGGCTCTGGAGGTGTTCGGGCGGTTCCCGTTCGCGGTGAGCAACCCGGAGCCGATGTTCGACTCGATGCTGGACCAGATGCTGCAGGAGATCGGGTTCACGGAGGTCGACCGGTGATGTAGCGCCGGGCGGGCGTTCGGCGACATACGACCCGTGGTCGACGCCCAGAACTCCGCGGTTCCCGCCGAACTGCCTGCTGTCGTTGAAGAACCGGCCTCGTCGTCGGGTGGCCCCGGTCAGGCGGTCCTCGACCTGCTCGACAAGGCCATCGGTCTGCAGACACCGCTGGTGCGCAAGAACATCGCGCGGGCCCGCCAGCGCAGTCCGGAGGCGACGCCGGCCGAGGTCATCGGGACGCTGGAGAAGATGTACGTCAGCGCGCTGACCAGCACGGGAGCCGCAGTCGGGGGAGCCGCGGCCGCGCCCGGCGTCGGTACCGGCGTCGCTTTGGCGCTGTCGGCCGGTGAAGCGCTCTCCTCGCTCGAGCTGAGCGCCCTCTACGTGCTCTCGCTCGCCGAGGTGCACGGGGTCCCGCTCGACGAGATCGAACGCCGCCGCACTCTGGTGCTGGGGATCCTGCTCGGCGAGTCCAGCTCCAAGACGATCGGCAAGATCGCCGAACGCACGGGCCAGCACTGGGCGCGCCAGCTGGTGAGCGCGGTGCCCACCACCACGTTGCGACAGATCAACAAGGTCCTGGGCAAGAACTTCATCACCAAGTACGGCACCAGGCAGGGGATCGTCGTGCTCGGCCGAGCCGTCTCGTTCGGCATCGGCGCGCTGATCGGCGGCGGGGCCAACGCGGCCATGGCCGCCCTCGCCGTCAAGGCCGCCAGGCGCGCGTTCGGCCCGGCACCCGACTCGTGGCCGGAGGCAGAGCCGGCGCAGCCGTAGCCGCGCCGGCTCTGCTCGTCGCTACAGAACGATGTTCACCAGGCGGCCGGGAACGACGATCACCTTGCGCGGTTCGCCACCGGCGACCAGCTCGGCGATCTTCTCCTCGGCCAGCGCGGCGGCCTTGATCTCGTCCTGCGCCGCGGACGCCGACACGACGACCCGCGAGCGGACCTTGCCGTTGACCTGGATCGGGTACTCGACGGTGTCCTCGACCAGATACTGCTCGTCGGCCTTCGGGAACGGGCCGTGCGCCAGCGAGCCCTCGTGGCCCAGCTTCGACCACAGCTCCTCGGCCACGTGCGGGGCCTGCGGAGCCAGCATCAGCACCATGGCCTCGGCCAGCGCGCGGGGCGTGCCGGACGCGTAGTGCTTGGTGACGTAGTTGTTCAGCTCGATCAGCTTCGCGCCCGCCGTGTTGTAGCGCAGGTTCGCGTAGTCGTCGTGGACGCCGGCGATCGTCTTGTGCAGCAGCCGCAGCGCCTCGACGGACGGCTCCTCGTCCGTGACGCGCAGCGAGCCGTCGGTCTCTTCGACCAGGTTGCGCCACAGACGCTGCATGAACCGCTGCGCACCGACGACGTCCTTGGTCGCCCACGGCCGTGACACGTCCATCGGACCCATGGACATCTCGTAGAACCGGAAGGTGTCGGCGCCGTACCGTTCGCACATCTCGTCCGGCGTGACGACGTTCTTCAGGCTCTTGCCCATCTTCCCGTACTCACGAGTGACTTCCTCGCCGTTGTACAGGTACTTGCCGTCGGCCTCGACGACCTCGTCCGCGGGCACGTGCACGCCGCGCGGGTCGCGGTAGGCGTACGCCTGGATGTAGCCCTGGTTGAACAGGCGGCGGTACGGCTCGTCGCCGGACAGGTGGCCCAGGTCGAACAGGACCTTCTGCCAGAAGCGCGAGTACAGCAGGTGCAGCACCGCGTGCTCGACGCCGCCGATGTACAGGTCGACGCCACCGGGGTCGGTCGGGCCGTGCTCGGCCGTGCGCGGGCCCAGCCAGTACTGCTCGTTCTCCGGGTTGACGAACCGCTCGGTCTCGACCGGGTCGACGTAGCGCAGCTGGTACCAGCACGAACCCGCCCAGTTCGGCATGGTGTTCGTGTCGCGGCGGTACGTCTTCAGGCCGTCGCCCAGGTCCAGCTCGACCGTCATCCACTCGGTCGCGCGCGACAGCGGCGGCGACGGCTCGGTGTCCGCGTCCTCCGGGTCGAAGGTGCGCGGCGAGTAGTCGTCGACCTCGGGCAGCTCGATCGGCAGCATCGACTCGGGCAGTGCGATGGCGGTGCCGGCCTCGTCGTAGACGACCGGGAACGGCTCGCCCCAGTACCGCTGGCGGCTGAACAGCCAGTCGCGCAGCTTGAACTGGACGGTGCCGTGACCGTGGCCGTTCTCCTCCAGCCAGCCGATCATCGTCTTCTTGGCGTCGTCGATCGCCATGCCGTCCAGGAAACCGCTGTTCACGGCCGGACCGTCACCGGTGTAGGCCTCGCCCTCGAAGCCCTCCGACGGCTGGACCGTGCGGATGATCGGCAGGTCGAACTTCTTCGCGAAGTCCCAGTCGCGCTGGTCCTGGCCGGGCACGGCCATGATCGCGCCCGTGCCGTAGCCCATCAGCACGTAGTCGGCGATGTAGACGGGGATTTCCTTGCCGTTCACCGGGTTCGTGGCGTACGCCCCGATGAAGACGCCGGTCTTCTCCTTGTTCTCCTGACGGTCCAGTTCGGACTTCAGGGACGCTGCGCGCCGGTACGCGGCGACGTCTGCCACGCGATCGGGCGCCGCAATCTTGTCCACCAGCTCGTGTTCCGGTGCCAGGACCATGTAGGTCGCGCCGAACAACGTGTCCGGACGGGTCGTGAAGACCTCAATGTTCTCGTCTCCCACCGCAAATCGGACACGGGCACCATGCGAGCGCCCGATCCAGTTGCGCTGCATGGCCTTGACCTTGTCCGGCCAGTCCAGCCGGTCCAAGTCGTCGATCAGCCGGTCCGAGTACGCGGTGATGCGCATCATCCACTGGCGCAGGCTTTTCCTGAACACCGGGAAGTTGCCACGCTCACTGCGACCGTCCGCGGTGACCTCTTCGTTCGCCAAGACAGTACCCAGGCCGGGACACCAGTTGACGGGCGCCTCCGACATGTAGGCCAGGCGGAATTCGCCCAAGATCCTTTGCTGGTCGGCAAAAGACAGCTCAGACCACGTGCGGCCACCCTCGACTTCGCGCTCGCCGGACTCGAACTGCGAGATCAGCTCGGCGATCGGGCGAGCCTTGCGCGCGTCCGGGTCGTACCAGGAGTTGAAGATCTGCAGGAAGATCCACTGAGTCCACTTGTAGTACTCGGGGTCGATCGTCGAGATGCGGCGGCGCTCGTCGTGACCCAGTCCCAGCCTGCGGATCTGGCGCAGGTAGGTGTTGATGTTGTCCTCGGTGGTCTTGCGCGGGTGCTGGCCCGTCTGGACCGCGTACTGCTCCGCGGGCAGGCCGAACGCGTCGAACCCCATGGTGTGCAGCACGTTGCGGCCGTTCATGCGGTGGTACCGCGCGAAGACGTCCGTGCCGATGAAGCCCAGCGGGTGGCCGACGTGCAGGCCGGCACCGCTCGGGTACGGGAACATGTCCTGCACGAACAGCTTGTCGGCGGGCACGTCACCCTTGAGCGGGCCGACGGGGTTGGGCGCGTGGTAGGTGCCGTGGTCCTCCCAGTACCGCTGCCACCGCTCCTCGATCTGGTTCGCCAGCTCCGCGGTGTAGCGGAAGGCGGGAATCTCCGCCGCGTCCGTGCTCATCTCAACGTCCCTCTCACATCTGTTCCTGCCCCTGACATGACGAAACCCCCCAGCCCAGACGGGCATGGAGGGTGGCCGCGCCGACCGTCTTCCGATCAGGTCGTCGCGGCTAGATAAGGAGCAGGCGGGCCGTGCTCATGTCGTCAACGGTATCAGCGCAGCGCAAGCGCGATGAACTGGGTGACCTGGGCGGGGGAGAAGTTGTCGTCCGAGACCAGCCACAACGTGCCGTCGGGTCCCCAGGCCATGCCTTCGAGGTTGTCCGGCTTCGTGAACTTGCCGATGTCGGCGAGCAGGCGCTTCCTGTTCTGCAGCGGGCGGTATTCGAAGAGGCGGACCTTGTTGCCGAGCGTCGGGCTGTAGGACCGTTCGAGGGTCAGGTAGACGCCGGGGGACTTCTCCAGGATCGCCGTGACGCCGGTGCTCGCGTCCGGCGCGAACAGCGGTTCCTGCTGGTAGCGGTACTGGGCGACCGGTACGCCGGTGCGGGTCTGGACGACCACCCTGCTGGTCGCGCCCTTCGCCTCGGTCGCCGGCGGGCCGTCCTGCAGGAGCGGGCCTTCGAGCGCGGTGACGACCAGGGTGCCGTTCAGGGCGAACGTGAGGCCTTCGAACGCCTGGTTCTGCCGCGGGCCGGACTCCGACTTCATCCTCAGCGCCTCCGGCGTCGGCAGCGCCTGCTTGAAGCTGCCGTCCTTCCTGCTGAACTGGACGGACGGGTCGATGAGCGTCGTCGGCGTGCGGTCGCCCTCCTGGCTCCACAGCAGGTCGCCGGTCCACTTGTCGACGCGGACGTCCTCGGGGTCGACGGTGCCGGGCGCGTACGGGCCGCCGGGGCCCAGCAGCGGGCGGACCGCCGTGAACTCGACGCCCTCGCGGTCGAGCCTGCCCTCGAAGAACCTGGGCGCGACCCGGTCGTCGCTGATCAGGATCCACTTCTTCGTACGCCGGTCGTAGTCGAGGCCGGAGATGCCGCCGACCGTCGTACCGCCCACGACCAGGCCTTTCGGCACGACGAACGCGGTGAGGAAGCGGACGTCGGCGCCGTGCGCCTGTGCGGGGACCGCGAACAGGGCGAGCAGCACGGCGACGAGCAGGAGTCGTCTGAGCATGGCGCACAGCACACATGACCGGGGTGACTGCCCGGTGAACTGAGGATTCGTCCTACCCTCATGGGGTGAACATCGTGCTGTCGGTCGTCCTGGGTGTGCTCGGCGTCGCTCTCGGCGCGGTCGGTCTGCTGGGTCTGCAGGGCAAGCTGCGCCGCAACCGCTTCGTCGGCGTTCGCACGGCCGCCGCCCTGCGTGACGAGGAGACGTTCGCGCTGGCCAACCGAGTCGCGGGCGTGCCGAACGTCGCCGCGGGTGTCGTCGCCGTCGTGTCCGGCGCGATGGCGTTCGTGATGGCGGACCTGGCGGTGACCGCTGGGATCATCGGACTGGTCGGTGCGCTGACGATCGCCCTCGCCGGTGGCGTGATGGGCAGCCGGGCCGCGGCGCTGGTGCCGGAGCCGGTCAAGCCCAAGGGGTGCGGCGGTTGCGCGTGCGGCGGTGGCGGCTGCTCCCCGCTCGCCGGTCTGTGACTCGACGTTTCACGTGAATCAGTTGTCGCGGACGTCCTTCGGGTAGGTCGACAGCAGCGCCAGCGGCATGCCCTGCCGGCGCAGCACCCTGCCCCACAGGTCGACGTTCGCGCCGGTCAGCACGTCGTCGGCCAGTCCTGTCACGACGATCCAGTCGCCGCGGTCGATCTCGCCCTGCAACTGGCCCTCGCCCCAGCCCGCGTAGCCCGCGAACACCCGCAGGCCGCGCACCAGCGGCATCAGGTCGTCCGGTTCGGCGTCGAGGTCGACCAGGGCGACCGGGCCCTGCACGCTGACCAGGCCCTCCACAGCGGCGGGGTCGGTCCCCGCCTTCAGGGCCGCCAGGCACAACGCCGTCTTCTGCTCGACCGGGCCGCCTATGTAGATGCACTGCGGCTTCGTGACCTGTGAACCCCACGGCGGCAGCACGTCGTGCACCGCCACGTCGGAGGGGCGGTTCAGCACGACGCCGAGAGTCCCCTCTGGACGTTGGTCGATGATGTAGACCACGGTGCGCGTGAAGTTCGGGTCGTTCAGGCTCGGAGCGGCAACCAACAGGGAGCCTGGCTCGACTTCGACTTCGTCATCGGGACGCACGTCACCATGAAATCACCCGTGATCGCCGGAACAACTCAGGCCCGCGTCCCGTTAGACTGAGGTGTCGGATGTCTTTGTGTCCCCCGGGCTCAACAGACAACCGCCTTCGCGGAATACCGTTCGGCTGGAGCCGCGTAGTGCACCGCGCCGTGAGGCGACCTGGCATCCGGCACCAGGGGAGCCGGACCGCGAGGTCCGGCTTTCGTGGTTTTCACCACCGCGCGCTTAGAGTGCAACGGTGACAACGCTTGCGGTGGAGAAACACCACTGGGGATCACGCCGGTTCCTCGGCATCCCCGCCTACCGCAGACTTCTCGCCACTCGCCTCGCCTCCCAGTGGGGTGACGGGCTCTTCCAGGCAGGGCTTGCCGGTGCCGTGCTGTTCAACCCCGAGCGCCAGGCCGATCCCGCGGCGATCGCGGCGGGGTTCGCCGTGTTGCTGCTGCCGTACTCGCTGATCGGACCGTTCACGGGCGCGCTTCTCGACCGGTGGGACCGCAAGAAGGTCATCGTCGTCGCGAACGTCACGCGCGCCGCGTTCGTCCTGCTCACCGCGCTGGCGGTGGGCGCGGGGCTGAGCGGGCTGCCCCTCTACGTCTCCGCGCTCGTCGTCATGGGCATCGGCAGGTTCGTCGGGTCCGGGCTGAGCGCGTCACTGCCGCACGTCGTCGACGAAGATCACCTGGTCGAGGCGAACGCGCTGACCACGACGGCCGGCGCGGTCATGGCCGTGATCGGCGCGGGCTGCGCGATCGGGTTCCGCACACTGCTCGGCGCCGGGGACGGCGGTTCGGGGTGGACCACCAGCATCGCCGTCGTGGGCCTGCTGCTCAGCGCGTTCATCGCCAGCCGGTTCAAGGCGGGTGTGCTCGGGCCGGACGAGGTCGACGAGCCGAACAACGCCATGACGGCCGTCGCCCGCGGTCTGCTGGACGGCGCGAAGGCCACCTGGCGCACGCCGAGCGTCACGGCCGGGCTGGCCGCGTTGCTCGCGCACCGGGCCGCGTTCGGCATGAGCCTGATGATCACGCTGCTGCTGATGCGCTACAGCCTGGAGGACTTCGGCATCCTCAAGGCGGGCATCGGCGGGCTCGGCGAGGTCGCGGTCGCCGGCGGCGCCGGTGTGCTGCTCGCCGGGTTCCTGACGGACCGCATCGTCGACAGGTTCGGCGTCAAGCGCACGATCTGCGGCGCGTTGCTGCTCACGGCCGCGGCCCAGGTGGGCCTGGGGCTGCCGATGACGCTGCCGTCCATCCTGCTGGCCAGCTTCGTGATCATCTTCGCCGGTCAGATCGTCAAGCTCTGCGTGGACACCGCGGTGCAGCACGACGTCGGCGACGAGGTGCGCGGGCGCGTGTTCGCCCTGTACGACACCCTCTTCAACATCGCGCAGGTCACCGCGGTGTCGATCACGGCGACGGTGGTCCCCCTGGACGGGCGTTCGCCCGGCCTCCTCCTCGTCGCCGCGAGCCTCTACCTGGTCGGGCTCGGCGCCTACCTGCTCCTGTCAGCGCGGAAACGGCAGGTGCAGCATCCCGGCCTCGTGGGCGAAGACGACAGCCGCCACTCGATCGGGTAGTTCCAGGCGCCCCAGGATCTCGGCCACCTCGTCGGCCACCCGCTGTTGCCCCATGCCGAGCACGCGCGCGATCTCGTGATCGGCGTGGCCACGAGCGAGACACCTCAGCACGGCTCGTTGGTCGTCGGTCAGCACGTCCAGGTCCCGCACTGCGGGAACCGCGGAGAGTCCCCAAACGAACATCTGCACCACCCCCATGCGCCCCCTGGCGCACTGACCATGGTGCATCCCCGCGCTGACACTTCGCTAACGCGGGGATTCCATTCGCTCACTATGCGTTACCGCGCGGGTGGCGTGATCCCGTGCTCGCGAGCCCAGTCGAGCAGTGCCGCCTCGGCCTCGTCGCGCTCCAGCGGCCCGCGGTCGAGCCTGAGCTCCTTGAGGAACTTCCACGCGGCGCCGACCTCGCGGCCCGGCTGAAGACCGAGGAGCTTCATGATCTCGTTGCCGTCGAGGTCCGGACGCACGCGCGCGAGGTCTTCCTCAGCGGCGATGCGCGCGATGCGTTCCTCAAGAGAGTCGTAGGTCTTGCGCAGCAGGTTCGCCTTGCGCTTGTTCCGCGTCGTGCAGTCGGCACGGACGAGCTTGTGCAACCGCGTCAGCAGATCACCGGCGTCCGTCACGTACCGGCGCACGGCCGAGTCGGTCCACTCGCCGTTGCCGTACCCGTGGAAGCGGAGGTGCAGGTAGACGAGCTTCGCGACGTCCTCGGTGATCTCCTTCGAGTACCGCAACGCCCGCAAGCGCTTGCGGACCATCTTCGCGCCCACGACCTCGTGGTGGTGGAACGAGACGCCGCCGCCGGGCTCGAACTTCCGGGTCGCCGGCTTGCCGATGTCGTGCAGCAGCGCGGCGATCCTCAGCACCAGATCGGGTGATTGATCAACTTCTTCAAGATCAATTGCCTGCTCCAGCACAACCAGCGAGTGGTCGAAGACGTCCTTGTGCTGATGATGTTCGTCGATCTCCAGCTTCATGGCCGTGAGCTCGGGCAGCACGATGTCGGCCAGCCCGGTCTCCACCATGAGCTCGATGCCGCGGCGCGGGTGCGCGCCGCACAGGAGCTTCGAGAGCTCCACCTGCACGCGCTCCGGCGTGATGCGGGTGAGCTGGCCTGCCATCGACCGCATCGCCTCGACCACCCTGGGCGCGGCCCTGAAGCCGAGCTGGGAGACGAACCGGGCGGCGCGCAGCATGCGCAGCGGGTCGTCGCCGAACGACTCCTGCGGGGTCGCCGGGGTGTCCAGCACGCCGTCGCGCACCGCCTGCATGCCGCCGGTCGGGTCCACGAACTCGCCGGCGGCGATGTCGAACGCCATCGCGTTGACCGTGAAGTCGCGCCGGACCAGGTCACCGTCGATGGAGTCGCCGAAGGTCACCTCGGGGTTGCGGGTCACGCCGTCGTAGACGTCCGCGCGGAAGGTCGTGATCTCGATGATCTCGCCCTTCTTGGACGCGCCGACCGTCCCGAAGGCGATGCCGGTGTCCCACTGCGCGTCGGCCCAGCCGCTCAGCAGCTTCTGGATCTCCGCAGGTCGCGCGTCCGTGGTGAAGTCGAAGTCGTTCGTCGGGCGCCCCAGCACGGCGTCGCGCACACTTCCACCGACGAGGTAGAGGCGCTTGCCGGCGGTGGCGAACCGGGCGGCGAGCTCGGCGACGACAGGTGTGATGGCGGGTGGTTCCACCACCGCATTCTGCTGGAGCGATCGAGACACGAGAAACCAGCGTACTTAAGGTTCGTAAGTACGATCGGCCGTATGCCCCCGTCAGCCGCACGTTCCGGGAGTCCCAAGCCGGGGCGCCGGAAGCGGCGCCGGGGCCGGAGGCTCGAGACCGTCGACGAGACGTCGGCAGGTGGCCTGGTGCTCGACGGAGAGCGGCGGGCCGCGGTGATCGGCAGACTTGACCGGCGCGGCCGGTTGCTGTGGTCTTTGCCCAAGGGTCACATCGAGGCCGGCGAGACCGCGGAGCAGACCGCGGTGCGCGAGGTCGCCGAGGAGACCGGTATTCATAGCAGGGTGCTGCGCCCGTTGGGGTCGATCGACTACTGGTTCGTCGCTGACGACCGCCGGGTGCACAAGACGGTTCACCACTTCCTCCTCGAAGCGACGGGGGGAGAGCTTTCCGACGAAGACGTGGAGGTCACCGAGGTGGCGTGGGTGCCACTCGGCGAACTGGACGAGCGACTCGCGTATGCCGACGAGCGCCGCCTGGTCCGCCGAGCAGCCGAACTGCTCGCCGGCCGTTGCCGCAACGGGGCGGAGTCGGCGTGAGCCTGAAGAAGCTCGTCTGCACAGCCGCTGTCGCCGCGTTCGTGGTGATCACAGCGCCGGCCGCCGGCGCACAGCAGGCGCAGCCGGACGAGGTCGACGCGTTGCCGTTCATGCCCGCCCCCGCCACGCAGGTGTGGGCGACCAGATCGCTCTCCGCCCAGCCGGGGCAGGCGCAGCCGCAGTTCCTGCGGCTCGACATCGACCAGCTCACCCCCAGGTTCGTCACGAGCGACTCCCCGGCGACCGTCAAGATCACCGGCAGGATCGTCAACGTCGGCGACCGCAAGGTGTCCGACATCGTGCTGCGCCTGGAGCGCGGTGAGCCGCTCGAGTCCGAGGACGACCTGCGCAAGGCGTTGCGGGAGCCGGCGGCGGCCGAGGCCGTGCAGCCCAAGTTCACCCCTGTCGCCGGCGAGCTCGAGGCCGGCCAGCAGAAGGACTTCACGCTGGAGGTGCCGCTGCGCGGCACCGAGCCGACCTCGCTGGAGGTCGAGAAGCCGGGCATCTACCCGATCCTCGCGAACGTCAACGGCAGGCCGGACTACGGCGGCCAGGCACGGCTCGCGGCGCTGTCGACGCTGCTGCCCGTGCTGGGCGTGCCCGGCGGCGAGACCAAGGGCAAGCCGGGCGCGGGCTCGAAGCTGACGGTGCTGTGGCCGATCGCGGACCGCCCGCGACTGATCCGGCTCGGTGGCGAGGGCCAGTCGGAGCTGATCGACGACGAGCTCGCGGCGTCGCTCTCGGTCAACGGCCGCCTGTACGGCCTGTTGCAGGCCTACGAGCAGGCGGTCCCGTCGATGAGCACGGCCATGTGCCTCGCCATCGACCCGGACCTGCTGCGCACCGTGCAGGCCATGAGCACCGGCTACCGGCTGCGCGGCGGTGCCGAGGGCAAGGGCCGGATCGAGGCGAAGCTGTGGCTCGACCGCCTCAAGCTCGCCGTCACGGGCCGTTGCGTCATCGCGCTGCCGTACGCCGACGCCGACCTGGTGGCGTTGAACAGGGCGAAGCTCTCGACGATGCGCACGCTCGCCGTGACCGACGGCCCCAAGCTCATCCAGGACGTCCTGTCCGTGCGGCCGCTGCCCGACCTGGTGTGGCCGGAGGACGGCGTGCTCGACCAGTCGACGTTCGACGAGCTGGTCACCCCGCAGCCGGACAAGAGCTACCCCGGCGTGAAGTCGCTGCTGCTCGACCCGACCGGTCTCGCGGACGCGCCGGGCACCGCGCCCGTCGTCGTCGCCGGCAAGAACCCGGTGACGGCGGTGAAGATCGACTCGATGGTCTCGGACGCGTTGCAGGGCAGTGAGTCGCGCCCGCGCACGCTGTCCGGCGTGACCACGCCGGTCGAGAGCCAGCCGGTGTCCGTGCAGAACGCGCTGGCGGTGCTGGTGTTCCGCGCAGGCTGGCAGGGCGACGGCCGCAACGTGCTGGTCGCGCCGCCGCGCCGCTGGCACGCGCCGCTCTCGGAGATGACCGAGTTCCTCGCCACCGCCCAGAAGCTGCTGACCGGCGGTTACGCGAGCCAGACCGGGCTCGAGGAACTGACCGGGGCCACCCCCGCGGTGACGAACGCCAAGATCGCCTACCCGCCGGAGGCCGGTGCGCGGGAGATCTCGGCGATCATCTCCGACTCCGTGACGAGCCAGAGCGTCGAGCTCAACGGCCTCGTCGCGGCCATGCAGCAGGAGGACACCGCGCACGCGGCACCCTCCGACCTGGCCGACCCGCTGTGGCTCGGGCTGCTGCGGGCGATGTCCGGCGCGTGGCGGGGCAACGAGCAGGGCGCCCGGTCCGCGGCCGAGGTCAGCCAGAACGAGCTGAACTCGCTGACCGGCATGGTCGGCGTGACGCAGCCGAACAGCCCGATCCTGCTGGGCTCCGGTGACAGCCCGATCCCGGTCACGATCACGAACAAGCTCGACGTCCGCGTGACGGTCCGGATCAACCTCGCCGACACCCCCGGCATCCGCAAGCTCGACCTCGCCGACCAGGTGCTTCCCGCCCGCGGCGAGCGCGTCGTGCGGGTCCCCGTCGAGGTGCTGCGGTCCGGCCGGTTCCCGGTCAACGTCCGGCTGACCACTCCCGAGGGCGTCCCGCTCGGTGACACTGTCAAGCTGGAGGTGTCGTCGTCCGCCTACGGCACCATCACCGTGATCATCACCGTGATCGCCGGCATCGCGCTCGTCCTGCTTTCCGGGCGGCGCATCTACAAGCGGGTTCGCGCCCGCAACGGCGAGAACGGCGGCGCACCGTCCATCGAGAACGTCACACCGGAGAAGTCGAGCGCGTGAGCGAGACAGCCACGACCACCCAGCCAGAGCAGCAGAACCAAGCACCGTCGGTCGCCAGGGCGAGCGGCTCGATGGCGATCGCCACGATCGTCAGCCGAGGCACCGGCCTGCTGTCGAAGGTGCTGCTCATCGCGGTGATCGGCGCCGAGGTCCTCGGCGACTCGTACCAGGCGGCGTCGACGCTGCCGACCATGATCAACGAGCTGCTCCTCGGCGGCATCCTGACCAGCGTGGCGATCCCGCTGCTGGTCAGGGCCGAGAAGGAGGACGGGGACGGCGGCGAGTCGTACGCCCAGTGGCTGATCACCATGGGCACGCTGATCCTCGGCGTCGGCACGCTCATCGCGATGGCCTGCGCGCCGTTGCTCACCGACCTCTACATCTCCGACTCCGAGAACGCGAACCCGGAACTGGTCACCGCGTTCGCCTACCTGGTGCTGCCGGGCATCGTCTTCTACGGCCTGACGGCGCTGCTCAGCGCGGTGCTCAACGCACGGCACGTGTTCGGCATCCCCACGTGGGCGCCGGTGCTGAACAACCTCGTCGTGATCGTCGTGCTGGTCGTCTACGCGCTGCTGCCCGGCGAGCTCACGCTCAACCCGGTCAACATGACCGACAAGCACCTGCTGGTGCTCGGTCTCGGCACCGCGCTCGGCGTGGCCGTGCAGGCGTCCGTGCTGTTCCCGGCGCTGAAGAAGACCGGCTTCAAGTTCAAGTGGCGCTTCGGCTGGGACTCGCGCCTCTCGGAGTTCGGCGGCCTCGCGTTCTGGGTGCTGCTCTACGTCGGGCTCGGCCTGGCCAGCATGACGGTGCTGACGAACGTGGCGACGAGCGCCGAGGGCACGCTGACGGCGTTCAACTACCAGTGGCTGATCGCCCAGGTGCCGTACGGCGTGCTCGGCGTCTCGCTGCTGACCGCGCTGATGCCGAAGATGAGCCGGGCGGCCGCGAACAACGACAACGAGTCGATCGTGCGCGACCTGCTGTTCGGCAACCGCATGTCGGCGATCCTGCTGATGCCGTTCAGCGCGTTGATGACGGTGTCCGGTCTGGCCATCGGCCTCGCGGCCTTCGCCTGGGGCAACTCCGGCGTCGACGGCGGCACGAGGATCGGTCTCGCGCTCGCGCTGTCCGCGTTCGGTCTCGTGCCCTACGCCGTGACGCTGTTGCAGCTGCGGGTCTTCTACGCCATGAAGGACGCCCGCACGCCGACGCTCATCCAGGCGTTGATCGTGGCGGTGCGCATCGGGCTGCTCTACCTCTTCCTCGCCGTGTCCACGCCGGGAGATGCCTCACAGCTCGCCGTCGGCGTGTCGCTCGCGATGTCGCTGAGTTTCGTCTTCGGCGCGATCGTCGGCCAGGTGTGGCTGCGGGTCCGCCTCGGCCGCCTGCGCACCGGCTTCACCATCTGGACCGTCTGCCTCACCGTCGTCGCCTCCTCGCTGGCCTTCGCGGTCGCCAAGGGCGTGAACTGGCTGGTGCTGGGCATGCTCGGGACCATCGCCCCGGTCGTGGCGGCCTGGATCGAGGTGGTGCTCGTGACGGCGATCGGCCTGCCGCTCGCGTTCGGCCTTTTGGCGGCGTTCCGGGTGCCCGAGATGAAGCCGGTGATCGCCAAGATCAACCGTTTGGTGCGGCGAAGGTGACTCCAGTCCGTGACCGCTGTCCCGTACCCTCGTTTCCGTGAGTAGCGGAGTTCACGCCGCCCTGAATCCCGGGGGCGTCATCGGCAACGGCCGCTACCGGCTGCTCGCGAAATCCGGAGCGGACGCGCGGTCCAACGCGGAGCTGTGGCGCGCGCGGGACGGTCAGCTCAACCGGGACGTGGCGCTGACGGTGCTGCTGGGCGATCTCGCGGACAACGACGCGGCCGCCCGCGCCCGCCGAACGGTCGAACGGGCGATGCACGCGGCGTCGTTCACGCACCCCGGCGTGTCCAGGGTGATCGACGTGCTCACGCCCGGCACCGGCATCCGTCCCGACGAGGGCATCCTCGGCATCGTCATCGCCGAGTGGACCCAGGGCACCGACCTGATGGACCTCATCGCGGAGGGCCCGCTGCCCGCGGGCGCCGCGACCCGCCTGCTCGAACCGCTGGGCGCCGCCATCGAGGGCGCGCACCACGCCGGCCTCGTGCTGGGCGCCGACCACCCGCAGCGCATCCGGGTCACCTCCGACGGCCGCCTGCGCCTCGCGTTCCCCGGCCCGCGGCCGGACGCGATCGCGCGCGACGACGTCAAGGGCCTCGGCGCGATCCTGTACCTGCTGCTCACCGGCCGGTGGGCACTGCCGGGCGGCCCCCAGGGCGTGCCGGTCGCACCGACCGGGCCGGACGGGTCCGTGGTCGCCCCGAACGCGCTGCACCCGTACCTGCCGCACGACCTGTCGTCCGTCGCGGTGCGCTCGCTGGAGGACACCTCGGTGGGCGGCATCCGCACGTCCGCCGCGATCCTGCAGGTCCTCGACCAGATCGCGGCCGAGGAAGCCCAGACCGCGCTGATCCCGGCCGTGGCGTCGACCCGCGACGACGACGACCAGGTCGTGTGGACGACCCAGCGCCCGAGGCAGGACAAGCAGCAGAAGAAGAAGCTGTGGATCAGCGTCGGCGTGCTCGCCGTGGCCACGCTGACCGTGATCGTCTGGCTGAGCGTGCAGATCGTCGGGTTCTTCAGCGACGAGCCGTCCAAGGGCGGCGGCCCGACCGTGGTGATCAACCAGCCGGGATCGAACGGCCAGAGCGCGCCTCCGCCCGCGCCCGCCGGGCCGGTGCAGCCGGCCGCCATCGGCGTCTACGACGTGACGAACCAGCCCGACAACCCGAACCAGGCGAGCCGGGCCGCCGACAACAACGCGGGCACGTTCTGGCGGACCGACAACTACTTCCAGCCGTTCCCGACGCTGAAGCCGGGCATAGGGCTGATGGCCTCGTTCGCGGAGCCGGTGAAGCTGGCCTCGATCACCATCACCTCGCCCAGCAAGGGCACGCACGTCGAGATCAGGTCCGCGTCCGCGCTGGACGCGCCGCTCGAGGAGACCAAGGTCATCGGTGTCGCCGACCTGTCCGACGGGCAGACGCAGATCCAGCTCAACGACCACGACCCGACCGGTCACGTCCTGATCTGGATCACGCAGCTCACGAGCTCCGGCGGCGGCAAGAACCAGTCCGAGGTCCGCGAGATCGTCTACACGCGAGCGCAGTAGGACACCGAGTAGAACTACGTGCGCACTCCGGGTAGACCTGTCCGGGTGATCTGTGATCACCCTCGCTAAAGTTCCTCCCGTGACCGCCGCAGCCAGCTCGGACGCCGATCTCATCTCGGCCCACGCCGCAGGTGACCCCTACGCGTTTTCGGAGCTGGTCAAACGGCACCGAGACCGGATGTGGGCGGTGGCGTTGCGCACGCTGCGTGACCCCGAAGAGGCCGCGGACGCGCTGCAGGAGGCGTTCATCTCGGCCTTCCGGGCGGCGTCGACGTTCCGCGCGGAGTCACAGGTCACCACCTGGCTTCACCGGATCGTGGTCAACGCGTGTCTCGACCGGATGAGACGCCGACAAACAAGACCGACAGTGCCGTTGCCCGAGGCCGGTCCCGGCGAACCCGTCGCGCCTCGCGACGCGATGAGCGACCGCGAGACCAGCCTCATGGTGCAGCAGGCGTTGATGGAGCTGCCGGAAGAGCAGCGGGCGCCCATCGTGCTGGTCGACGTCGAGGGGTATTCGGTCGCCGAAACGGCGCAGCTCCTGGGCATCGCGGAGGGCACGGTCAAGAGCCGGTGTGCGCGGGGTCGCGCCAAGCTGGCCAAAGTTCTCGGGCACCTCAGGAACCGAATCGCAGATGCGAACGTCCCAGCTGACGGTGTGAATGTGCAAGAGCAACGTCAGTGGGAGGGCCGATGACCGGCATGGAGCGCGTGCCGATGGGTCCGCCGTGGTCTGTTGACCTCATCGCGGACCTGCACGCGGGCGTGCTGCCCCCTGAGGTCGCCGCACAGCTGCGTCCGAGGGTCGAGGCGGATGCCGAGGCCAGTGAGATCCTCCGGGCGCTCGACGCCACGCTGGAGGACCTCCACTCGCTGCCGCCCGTCCCGATGCCCGACCACGTGGCCGCGCGCATCGACGCCGCGCTGGCCGCGGAGGCCCGTCCCGGCATCGCGCCGGTCGTGTCGCTGAACGACGCCCGCAAGCGCCGCAACCGCCGGCTCGGCATGGGCGGTGCCGGAGTGCTCGTCGCCGCGGCGGCCGCGTTCGGCATCGTGCTGGCCGTGTCGCCGGGCACGCAGCAGCCGCCCGCGAACGACGCCGCGCCCGCGCAGACCACCAAGCCGTCCGCGGCGCCTCCGCTCGCCCTCAAGCGCGACGAACTGGGCTCCGCCGTCGGTGAAGTGCTGAAAGCGCAGAACTACGGCCCGCTGGAGACGCCCGACCGGTTGGCCGGCTGCCTGAAGGGCGGCGGCATCACCAGCTCGGGCAACCCGCTCGGCATCAGCCCGGTCGAACTGGAGGGCAAGTCCGCCGTCATGGCGATCCTGCCCGCCGGCCTCGGCAAGTACCGGCTGGTCGTGCTGGATCCCGCCACCTGCGGACCGGACAAGCCGGAGGGCGTTCTCGCGGACACGACCGTGGGCCAGAGGTAGTCGTTCAAGTCACGGAATTAGCTGCACCTACGATCCGTTGAGCCAGTCAGACGACGAGATCGAGGAGTTGCAGAGCCGTGAGCGTGCGCAACGTGATCATCATTGGATCGGGACCGGCGGGCTACACCGCGGCGGTCTACGCGGCACGCGCGCAGCTGGAGCCCCTGGTCTTCGAGGGTTCGCAGTACGGCGGCGCCCTCATGACGACGACCGAGGTCGAGAACTACCCGGGCTTCCGCGACGGCATCATGGGCCCCGAGCTCATGGAGCAGATGCGCGAGCAGGCCATCCGCTTCGGCGCCGAGCTGCGCGCCGAGGACGTCGAGTCGGTCGAGCTGACCGGTGAGATCAAGAAGGTCGTCGCGAACGGCGTCGAGTACGAGGCCAAGGCCGTCATCCTCGCGATGGGTGCCGCGGCCCGGTACCTGAACATCCCCGGCGAGCAGGAGCTGCTCGGCCGCGGTGTGTCCGCCTGTGCGACCTGCGACGGTTTCTTCTTCCGCGACCACGACATCGCGGTGGTCGGCGGCGGCGACACGGCCATGGAGGAGGCGACCTTCCTCACGCGCTTCGCCAAGTCCGTGACGGTCATCCACCGCCGCGAGGAGTTCCGCGCCTCGAAGGTCATGCTGGAGCGCGCCCGCGCCAACGAGAAGATCAAGTGGCAGCTGAACACGCAGGTCACCGACGTGCTGGGTGACGGCACCGTGTCGTCGATCAAGATCAAGGACACTCAGACCGGCGCCGAGTCCGAGCTGCCCGTCACCGGTTTCTTCCTCGCGATCGGCCACGACCCGCGCTCGGCTCTGGTCAAGGGCCAGGTCGACCTCGACGCGGAGGGCTACGTCCTGACCAAGGGCAAGTCCTCGTACACGAACCTGGACGGCGTGTTCGCCGCCGGCGACCTGGTCGACCACGAATACCGTCAGGCGATCACCGCCGCCGGCTCCGGTTGCAGCGCTGCGATCGACGCGGAGCGGTGGCTCGCCGAGCACGGCACCGAGCAGGCCGAGATCGCTGCCGAGGCCGTCGGTGGCGGCTACGGCAAGAGCAACTGAAGTTCCTTCTGCGAGTCTTTTAGGGAGATCAACATGGCAGGCGCCACCGTCACGGTGACCGACAAGTCGTTCGCGGACGACGTGCTGACCAGCGAGAAGCCCGTTCTGGTCGACTTCTGGGCGACCTGGTGCGGCCCGTGCAAGATGGTTGCCCCGGTGCTGGAGGAGATCGCGGCCGAGCACGGCGAGAAGATCACCATCGCCAAGGTCGACATCGACGCCAACCCGTCGATCGCCCGCGACTACCAGATCATGTCCGTGCCGACGCTGATCCTGTTCCAGGGCGGTCGTCCGGTGAAGCAGATCGTCGGCGCGAAGCCCAAGGCCGCGCTGCTGAACGACCTGTCGGAAGTCCTGGCCTGAGCCGAGCAGTCGCGGAGGACGAGAAGTTCTTTGCAACGCGCAACGTGACCCGCCCGTCTATCGATAAGACGAGCGGGTCACGTTCGTTTTGGTGGCCGGGAACGTGACCTCGGCTCACCAGTGAGCAGCCCTGCATCGATCACTTAGCGCAGCAGGGCACAATGAAGACTTCCCAACTGACGCGCCGACCAGGTTCGGCGCCCTAGTCGAGCGAGGGTGCATGCAGCTGCTCCGCCGCGGGGACGTCGGAAGTGATGTTGCCGAGATCCGGTCGACCCTGACCAGGCTCGGACTGCTTCCGCCGGCCGACCCACAGGCGCCGCCGGTGTTCGACCAGCAGGTCGAGCACGCAGTGCGCGCGTTCCAGCAGCAGCGGGGGCTGATCATCGATGGCATCGTCGGCCCGGCGACCTACCGTTCGCTGCGTGACGCGACGTTCCGGTTGGGGGACCGGCCGCTCGCGTTCCTGATGTCGCAACCGACGACCGGCGACGACGTGCTCGCCCTGCAGGAACGCATGTTGGAGCTCGGCTACGACGCCGGCCGCGCCAACGGCGTGTTCGGCCAGCAGACCGAACAGGCGCTGAAGAACTTCCAGCGCGACTACGGGCTGATCGTGGACGGCATGTGCGGTCCGGACACCGTGCGCGCGTTGCGTCAGCTCCAGCCGAAGGTCCGCGGCGGCCGTCCGCAACTGCTTCGTGAACAGGAAAAACTCCGCGGTGCCGGTTCCCGCCTGTCCGGCAAGCGGATCGTCATCGACCCCGGCCACGGCGGCCAGGACCGCGGTGTGGTCGTGGACGGGCTGTCCGAGGCCGACCTGATGCTGGACCTGGCCCGCCGCCTCGAAGGCAAGATGGCCGCCACCGGCATGGAGGCGCTGCTCACGCGCGGGCCGGACAACTGCCCGGACGAGAGCGAGCGCGCCCGGTTCGCGAACGAGGCGGGCGCCGACCTGATCCTGTCGCTGCACATCGACGGCAACTCGTCGCCGAACGCGCAGGGCGTGGCGACGTTCCACTACGGCACCGGCAACGGCACGTCGTCCACGGTCGGTGAGGCGTTGGCCGGGTTCATCCAGCGCGAGGTCACCGCCCGCACGACGATGTCGAACTGCGGTTCGCACCCGAAGACGTGGGACCTGCTGCGGCTCACCCGCTGCACAGCCGTCCGCGTCGAGGTGGGCTACCTGACGAACGCGGAGGACCGCGCGCGCCTGGCGACCCCGGGGTTCCGCGACATCGTGGCCGAGGGGATCCTCGTGGCCGTGAAGCGTCTCTACCTGCTCGGCAAGGACGACCAGCCGACGGGCACGTTCACGTTCAACGACCTGCTGCGCTACGAGATGGCCAAGGGCTGACGATCTGACGAAAAAGGCCCCCTCCGCTTCGGCGAGGGGGCCTTTTCGCTGTCTCAGACCGGGCGGAAGCTGGGTTCCGCGGTGGAGACGGTGACGCTGTTGAGGAGCCGTTCGAGAGCGGCCTCCACGTCTTCCTTCCAGGTGATGGAGCTGCGGAGCTCCATCCGCAACCGGGGCCAGCGCGGGTGCGGCCGCACGGTCTTGAAGCCGACGCTCGTGAGGAAGTCGGCCGGCGTGACGCAACTGGCCCCTTCGTCGTCCGGGCGCATGTCGCCGAACGCCTCGATGGCCTTCACGCCACGACGCGTCAGGTCCTTCGCCACGGCCTGCACGAGGACTCGCGCGAGCCCGCCCCCTCGGAACTCCGGGAGGACGTCCAGCGACGTCATGAGGACCGCGTCCGGGCTCACCGGGGACGTCGGGAAGGCGGAGCTGCGCGGAACGGCCGCCGGCGGTGCGTAGAAGACCGAACCAGCGGGGATGCCGTCGCAGTAGATGATGCGGCCGCACGAACCCCACTCGAGCAGGACGCTGGAGACCCAGGCTTCCTTCTCGAATTCCGTGTCGCCGTATTCCTCAGCCTGTTCGCGCAGGTGAGGGGCCAATTCCCAGAAAACGCACGTCCTGCTGTGCTTGGAGAGATGCTCCAGGTTGTCCAGCGTGACGCCCACGACGCGACGGGACACCCCGACCTCCACCCGTTAACACACACAGCGAACCCATACGAGGGTAGGCGAATGTGACGGAACCCGGAAGGCGCGTGCCCTGAACGGGACGACGGTTACACTCGCTCGGGACATTTCCTATACAGGAGTCCCACATGACTGTGCCCGGACAGCCCGCGAAGCAGGGCCCCAGAAGCCTTGACCCCCACCTCCGCCGCTACGCAGCGCGCACGGCAGGGATGACGGCATCCGAGATCCGGGCACTTTTCGCAGTCGCGTCCCGTCCCGAGGTCGTATCGCTGGCCGGCGGCATGCCCCACCTGGCCGCTCTGCCCCTGGAGTCGCTGTCCGCGGAGATCGGTCAGCTCGTGGCCACCGAGGGCCTGGTGGCCCTGCAGTACGGATCGGCGCACGGTGTTCCGACGTTGCGCGAGCAGATCTGCGACGTGATGGCGCTGGAAGGCATCAACGGCCACCCGGACGACGTGGTGGTGACCGTGGGCTCGCAGATGGGCCTCGACATGGTCACCCGGATCTTCTGCGACCCCGGTGACGTCGTCATCGCCGAAGGGCCCTCCTACGTGGGCGCTCTCGGGTCGTTCACCGCCTACCAGGCGCAGGTCGTGCACGTGGCGATGGACGCCGACGGGCTCGTGCCCTCGTTGCTGCGGGAGGCCCTCGAGGCCTGCAAGCGCAACGGTCAGCGGGTCAAGTTCCTCTACACGATCCCGAACTTCCACAACCCGGCCGGCGTGACGCTGGCGGTGTCGCGACGGGCCGAGATCCTGGAGATCTGCCGGACCTACGGCGTGCTGGTCGTGGAGGACAACCCGTACGGGCTGCTCGGGTTCGACGGGCAGACCTACCCGGCGCTGCGGTCGATGGACCCGGACAACGTCGTGTACCTCGGGTCGTTCTCGAAGACGTTCGCGGCCGGTCTGCGCGTCGGCTGGGTGCTGGCGCCGCACGCCGTCCGGGAGAAGCTGGTCCTGGCGGCCGAGTCGGCCACGCTGTGCCCGCCGACGCTGAACCAGATGGTCGTGTCCCGGTACCTGTCGACGCAGGACTGGAAGGGCCAGATCAAGACCTACCGCGAGGCCTACCGAGAACGCCGGGACGCGGCGATCTCCGCTCTCGAACAGCACATGCCGCAAGGTTCCACGTGGAACATTCCGGATGGCGGCTTCTACGTCTGGGTGACGGTGCCGGAGGGCATCGACACGAAGGCGATGCTGCCCCGCGCCGTGACTGCCCGCGTGGCGTACGCGTCCGGCACCGGCTTCTACGCGGACGGCTTCGGCTCCCGCCAGTTGCGGATCTCGTACTGCTACCCGACGCCGGAACGCATCCGCGAGGGCGTCCGCCGCCTGGCGAACGTCATCGAGGAAGAAGTGCAGCTGGCCGCGACCTTCGGGGCGACGCCGGGCCGTCAGCTGTCCGGTCCGCAGACCCCGTCGCCCGACACCGCCTGATCCTTGGAGTTCTGCTGTGGCTGACCGCATGGTCGCTGTGCTGTCCGGTGGGCTGTCCCACGAACGTGAAGTCTCGATCCGCTCCGGCCGACGCCTGTCGGCCGCCCTGCGGTCCGTGGGCGTGACGGTGGAGGAGTGGGACGCCGACTCGTCGTTGCTGACGCGGTTGCGGGACGACCGGCCGGACGCCGTCGTCGTCGCGCTGCACGGTGGCGAGGGTGAGAACGGGTCGGTTCAGGCGATCCTCGAGATGTTCGGCGTGCCGTACGTGGGCACGGACTCGCGGGCGTGCCGGCGGGCCTGGGACAAGCCGACCGCGAAGGCCGAGCTCGCCCGTGCCGGGCTGGCGACGCCGGAGTGGGTGGTCCTGCCGCACGCGACGTTCCGGGAGCTGGGTGCCAAGCCGGTGCTCGACGCGATGGTCTCGACGCTGGGACTGCCGTTGATGCTGAAGCCCGACCAGGGTGGCTCGGCGCTGGGCGCCCAGGTCGTCCGTGACGCCGCGGAGCTGCCGCCGGCGATGGTCGGCTGCCTGGCCTACGGGGACACCGTGCTGGCCGAGCAGTTCATCTCCGGGGTGGAGGTGGCGGTCGCGGTGGTCGACGGCCCGGAGGGTCCCTACGCGCTGCCTGCCGTCGAGATCGTTCCGGAGACCGGGGTCTACGACTACACCGCTCGGTACACCGCGGGGCTGACGGACTTCCACGCGCCGGCTCGGTTGGACGCGGCATCGGCCAAGGCGGTGGGGGAGCTCGCGGTGGCGGCGCACCGGCTGCTCGGGCTGCGGGACGTGTCGCGGACCGACGCCATCGTGGCGGAGGACGGGACCGTGTACTTCCTCGAAGTGAACGTGTCGCCGGGACTGACCGAGACGTCGCTTCTGCCGATGGCCGTCGAGGCCGCGGGGAAGTCGTTGGGCGAGATCTACGCCGGTTTGATCGAGCGCGCTGTCGCTCGTTGATCTCTTCTCATAGGTGACGCCCCGTATCCGATTGGATGCGGGGCGTCATCGTCACCGTGACATAAGGCCCGTGGGTGATCCTATGGGCCTACTCCGATGTCCGAATTGTCGTTTCTGGGCTCATCATGCCGATGATCCTTTGAAGATCATCAACTGAGCCGAATTCGACGACAATTCGGCCTTTTCGCTGCCCGAGTTCGACCTTCACGCGGGTGTCGAAGTTGTCCGAGAGGCGCTCGGCGAGCTCCTGCAGACCGGGCGCGTGCAGCTGCTTGCGCGGCGCGGCCTTCTCCTTCTTGGGCTTCTCGTTCTTGGCGAGAGTCACCGCTTCCTCGGTCGCGCGAACCGACATGCCCTCGGCGATGATCCGTGCCGCGAGGTCTTCCTGCGCTCCCGCGTCGTCCAGACCGAGAAGTGCGCGCGCGTGGCCGGCGCTCAGCACGCCCGCCGCCACCCGTCGCTGAACGGGGAGGGGGAGCTTCAGCAGCCGGATGGTGTTCGTGACGACGGGGCGACTGCGACCGATGCGGTCCGCCAGCTCCTCGTGCGTGACACCGAACTCCTCCAGCAGCTGCTGGTACGCCGCCGCCTCTTCGAGCGGGTTGAGCTGGACGCGGTGGATGTTCTCCAGCAGCGCGTCGCGCAGCATGACGTCGTCGGCGGTCTGCCGCACGATCGCCGGGATCGTCTTGAGCCCGGCCTGCTGCGTGGCCCGCCACCGGCGCTCGCCCATGACGAGCTCGAAGGTGTCCGCGGTCAGCTCTCGGACCACGATCGGCTGCATGAGCCCGAACTCCTTGATGGAGAACGAGAGCTCGTCGATCGCATCCTGGTCGAACACCTGGCGCGGCTGCTTGGCGTTGGTCCTGATCGCCGTGACCGCGATCTCGCGGTAGATGGCACCCGCGACCTCACCGGCAGGCTGCTGGACCTGGGTCTTGGGGGACCCGTTTCCGCCCATCGCGGGCCGGATCGTGCTCGGCGCACCGGCCGGCGGACCCTGCGGGATGAGTGCGGCCAGACCGCGCCCGAGCCCGCCCTTGCGCTGCTCCGTCATGCGCCCTCCTTCTTGGCCCCGCGGATCGCGATCTCCTTGGCGGCGTCGAGGTAACTCATCGACCCGCGCGAGCCCGGGTCGTACGTCAGCACCGTCTGCCCGAATCCTGGCGCCTCGGAGACCTTCACGCTGCGCGGGATGACCGTCCGCAGGGCGACGTCGCCGAAGTGGCCGCGCACCTCACTGGTCACCTGGTCGGCGAGCTTCGTGCGCCCGTCGTACATCGTGAGGAGGATCGTGGAGATCGCGAGGTCGGGGTTGAGGTGCTGCTGCACGAGCTCGATGTTGCGGATCAGCTGGCTCAGTCCCTCCAGCGCGTAGTACTCGCACTGGATGGGGATCAGCACCTCCTGCGCCGCGACCATCGCGTTGACGGTCAGCAGACCGAGGCTCGGCGGGCAGTCGATGAAGACGTAGTCCGGCTGCAGCTGGTCGAGCGCCTCGGAGGAGAGCGCCTCCTTGAGCCGCGACTCGCGCGCCACCATCGAGACGAGCTCGATCTCGGCGCCCGCGAGGTCGATCGTCGCCGGCACGCAGAAGAGGTTCGGTGACGTCGGGCTGACCTGAGCCGCCTCGGCGATGGAGATCTCGCCGAGCAGCACCTCGTAGACGCTCGGCGTGCCGCTGCGGTGCTCGACGGAGAGCGCCGTGCTGGCGTTGCCCTGCGGGTCGAGGTCGATCACGAGCGTCTTGAGTCCGTGAATGGCGAGCGCGGCCGCGAGGTTCACCGTGCTCGTCGTCTTGCCGACGCCACCCTTCTGGTTGGCGACGGTCATCACCCGGCGATGGGTCGGGCGGGGGAGCAGTGACTCGTCGGGGTGCAGCACGCTTGCCGCACGAGCCGCCTCTTCTGCAATCGGGGTCCACACCACGGCGCTGTCATCTCCGTTGTTGGTCGGCTTCGCTTTGGGTTGGGAGGGTTTCGTTTCACGTGGAACATCGGCTGCTTGGAACTCCGGGTACACGCTCACCGATCCCTCCGCGTCTGGCGCTCCACGATGAGCACCGTCGTAGGCACCTCAAGTACATCCGCTCCCACGACGACGACGTGTGCGTTGGCGCCCCCTGCTTTGAGCACCGCTTCGCCGTCGCGTTCAAGCTCCTCCTGCGCGCGCTCGCCCTTGAGCGCCACCATCCGCCCGCCGCCCCGGAGAAGCGGAAGGCACCACTTCGTCAGCTTCTCCAACGGAGCCACCGCCCGAGCCGTCGCGGCGTCGCAGTTCAACAACTGCTTGCGGATCGGCCCTTCCTCCGCGCGTCCCCGGAGGACCGTCACGTTGTCGAGCTGGAGCCGTTCCTTCACTTCCTCGAGCCACGCGATGCGGCGCGCCATCGGCTCGAGAAGCGTGATCCTCAGGTCAGGCCGCGCAATGGCGAGCGGTACCCCCGGCAACCCGGCGCCCGAACCCACGTCGACGACGCGCTCGTTGGGCTGGAACAGCTCCTCGATCACCGCCGAGTTGAGCACGTGCCGATCCCAAATCTTGTCGACTTCGCGAGGACCGATGAGTCCGCGCTCGACGCCGTGCTCCTCCAGGAGCCGGACAAACTCAGCGGCACGCTCAACGTGCTCACCGAAGACGAGCTTCGCGCTGTCGGGCAACTCCCCGGCCATGTTCTCCGTCCGCGTTTCACGTGAAACCACGCGGCGCGGTGTCCCAGCGGCCGGTGGAAAAGCTGGCGAATGCCAGGGCACCATCATGACGGATCGACCGTGTGCGGCGCCAAATCCTGAGCGCCGTTTCACGTGAAACTTGGGGGAAAGTTGCATCCGACGCTCTACACCGTTGCCCGGCCTGGTCCGGGGAAGGTTTCGACGATGGGTCATCCGGCCGGCGGGCGCTTGCTGGAGGGCAAGGTGCGCGGGCTGCGTTCGGCTGGGGTTGATGTGCTCGTGTCGGCTCAGACCGATGAGGAGCGGGTCGAGTGCGATCTGGTGGATGAGGAGCGGGTGGTGGTCGCGGCTGGGATTCAGTACGTGTGCCTGCCGATTCCGGATCGGGCTGTGCCGGATGTTCGGGTGGCTGTTGGGGTGGTTGCTCCGCTCCACTCGCTTTATCTGGGTGGGGCGCATGTGGTGTTCCACTGTTGGGCTGGGGTGGGGCGGTCTTCGTTGTTGGCTGGGTTGTTGTTGGGGATGGATGGGGTTTCGCCTGGGGAGGCTTGGGGGTTGATTTCGGCGGCTCGGGGGCGGGTGGTGCCGGACACGGTTGAGCAGGGGGAGTGGTTGGCTGCTTGGTGGGAGGGGCGGGGGTAGGTGTTTCACGTGGAACACGCGGACGCTTTTGCAGGGGGCGCCGCGCGGGTTGGCTTGCGTTGGCTGGCGCCGGTTCCAGCGGGGTGGTCACCTGCCGTGCGAGCGGTCGCCTTGCGAGGGTGGCTGGTCGGGCAGTACCGAGCCGGTGCGGGTCATCGCCGCTGCGCGTCGATAGCGATTGGGGCTTGACCTTGAGCCTCTGGCGGGATGCTTGAACGGCCGGAAAAGGCCGGGCTGAAAAGCGCCCGGCCGTGCCCATGAGGGGAGCATCCCGCCCCCTCAAGGTCAAGCCCCAATCGCCGTCGGGGTTGCGTCACCACCGCTCACACGGCAGGCCCTAGTTCACACGCCTCGGCTTCGCCATTGCCTCTGGCGGCAGGGCGGCTCGGCTTCGCCGTTGCCCTGCACGTCTGGAGGGACGCCTCGGCTCCGCCGTTGCGTTGAGCGGGAGAGTGGTTGGCTCCGCCGTCGCCCTTCGGTGCGGAGGGATCCTTCGACTCCGTTATTGGCGCGGCGACAGGGGTGGCCCGGCTCCGCTGGCGCCCTTCTCTCGTCGAGGGACATCTCAGTCCTGCCATCGCGGTTGGCAACTCGGCTGTTCGGAACCGCCGCCGCCGTGGCGGCCCCCACAGTCGCTCGGCTCCGTCGTTGTGTTGAGCGGGAGGGCGGCTTCGCCGTCCCTTGCGTGTGGAGGGACGCCTTGGCTCCGCCATTGCGTTGAGAGGCTGGGTGACTCGGCTTCGCCATTGCCGTGCACGGGACGGGGGACCGGCTCCGCCATCGCCCGTTATGCGCGAAGGACGCGTCTGCTCCGCCGCCGGCGACTCGGTTGCTTGGCTCCGCCGTTGCCTGTGCGTCCCACGGTTACCCGGCTCCGTCGTTGCCGTTCGCGCGTGCCGGAGGCGTCCGCTCAGTCGTTGCCGTGCGGGCTCGAGTGGTTCGGCTCGCCGTTTCCCTTCGGGTGCGGAGAGACTGCTCTGCTCTGCTCTGCCGTCGCCGCGGGCGCCCCTTGCCTCGTCCTTGCTTTGTCCTCAGGTTGCGGAGGGCGCGCTTCGGTTGTGCTGGGCTCGGCTTTGCCGTTGCCTCGGTGTGCGGAGGGCGACGGCGGGACGAGCCCTCCGAGGCGGCGCGTTGGGTCGTGTCGACATGTCGCTACCGGATGCGGCTTGCGTGTCTGCTGGCCCCTAGATCGTTCGCGTTGGCGGGGCTGTTCGGTCTGGGTTGAAGCCGTGCTCGGTTTTGGCTCCTTGCTTGTTCTGGTCCTGGACAGCGAACGGCCCCTGGTTCCGGTGGAACCAGGGGCCGTGGAGTGCGGAAGCTGTCAGGGCTTCGCGAAGATGATGACCCGGCGCTGCGGCTCCTCGCCTTCGCTTTCGCTGTGCACGCCCGCGACCGTGGCGACGGCGTCGTGGACGACCTTGCGCTCGAACGGGGTCATGGGGTGCAGGCGGGCGCGTTCGCCTGAGGCGGCCACCTTCTCTGCGGTGGTGCGGCCCATTTCCGCCAGTTCTGCTCGGCGGCCGGCTCGCCACTGGGCGATGTCCAGCATGAGGCGGGAGCGGACTCCCGTTTCCTGCTGGACTGCCAGGCGGGTGAGTTCCTGGAGCGACTCGAGGACGTTGCCTCGGGGGCCCACCAGCTTGGCGAGGTCCTCGCCGCCGTCGATGCTGACGATGGCCCGGCCGCTTTCCACGTCCAGGTCGATGTCGCCGTCGTAGTCGAGCAGGTCGAGCAGGCGCTCGAGGTAGTCGCCTGCGATGTCGCCTTCCTGGACGAGCAGGTCCTCGGTCTTGCTCTGCGACTGCGGCTCGGCCGTGTTCTCGGACTCGGCCGCGGCCTCCGACGACGCCTCCACGTCGTCGGTCGCCTGCAAGGTCTCCGACACGATGTCTCCTCTCCGGGGCAACGCCCGAAATCAGCGGCGCTTCTTGCTGCCCGGCTTCTTGCTGGTGGATCGGCCTGGGGTCAGGCCGGGGATCTCGGTGTTCGCGTTGCCGTTGGCGGCGTCCGTCGAAGCCTTCGGTGCTCCGCCCGGGCCTGCGGTCGGCATGCGCTTGGCGCCGTTGGCCGGCTTGGCTCCGGGGGCGGGCTTCTTCGGGTTGATCGGCTTCGCGCCCGGCTTCGGAGCGAGGGCCTGACGGGTCTCGACGACCGTGGCCTTCTTCTCCTCTTCCTCGGAGTCGATGCGCTTGTAGACGAAGTGCTGCTGGCCGAGGGTCCACGCGTTGTTGGACAGCCAGTACAGCAGGATCGCGACGGGGAAGAAGAAGCCACCGGCCAGGACGCCCAGGGGGAAGATCCAGAGCGTCAGCTTGTTCATGATGGCCGTCTGCGGGTTGTCCAGCGCGGCCTGGTTCTGGCGGGCGACCGAGTGGCGGGCCGTGAAGTGGGTCGCGATGGACGCCACGATCATCAGCGGCACCGACAGCAGGATGACGTTCAGGCGCTCGGTGCCGTACTGGGCCAGCTGGTCGCTCGGCATCGTGATGAACGTCGAGAGGTTCGTGCCGAAGAGCTTGGCGTTGACGAACGAGTCGACGCCCTGCTTGTCGAAGAAGTAGACCTCGCCCCAGCCGGGCTTGAACGAGCGCAGCACGTGGAACAGACCGATGAACACCGGGATCTGCACCAGCATCGGCAGGCAGCCGCCGAGCGGGTTGACGCCGTGCTCGGACTGCAGCTTCTGCATCTCCTGCGCCTGGCGCTGGCGGTCGTTCGGGTACTTCTTCTTGATCTTCTGCATCTCCGGCGCGAACTCCTGCATCTTTCGCATGGAGCGCACCTGGCCGACGAACGGCTTGAAGAGGATGGCGCGGAGGGTGAAGACCAGGAAGATCACGGCCAGTGCCCAGGCGAAGCCGCTCGACTCACCGAAGACCTTGCCGAACACCCAGTGCCAACACCACAAGATGAAGGACACCGGGTAGTAGATGAAGTTGAGCACGGGAGCTACTCCTCGGTGGATACGTCGGGGACCTGCCGCCTCGGCGGAACGGGGTCCAGGCCTCCAGGGTGCCAGGGTCCGCAGCGCAGCAACCGGCGGATGGTCAGCCAGGTTCCTCGAAGTGCGCCGTGGACTGTCAGGGCTTCCACCGCGTACGCACTGCAACTCGGGTAGAAGCGGCATGTCGGCGGCAGCAGCGGCGAGATGAACTTCCGGTAGAAGTGCACCGGCAGCAGCGCGACCTTCGCGGGCAACGTGGTCATCGCAGCACCTTGCGCAGGGCAGAAGAGAAATCGGCGGCGAGCTCGGAACTCGACGCCTCGGCTGCTGGAGCCAACGCCCGGACCACGACGAGAGTTCCCGGCGGCATCTCTGCGAGCGCGGGACGCACCACGTGGCGCAGGCGCCTGTAAACACGGTGGCGGACCACCGAGTTGCCCACTGCCTTGCTCACGACGAAGCCCACCTTGGACGAATCCAAGGTGGGCACGTCAGGCTTCAAGACGTGGACGACCAACCGGGGTCGTCCGGCGCGGCGGCCTCGGCGGACCACCAGGCCGAAGTCCTGGCTGCGGGTGAGCCGGGCGGCCGGTGGTAGCACGACGACGCTGCGCTTACCAGCCGCGGTCAGGCGGACAGAGTGGCACGGCCCTTGCTGCGGCGCGCGGCCAGAATGGCGCGGCCGGCGCGGGTCCGCATGCGCAGCCGGAAGCCGTGCGTCTTCGCGCGGCGGCGGTTGTTGGGCTGGAAGGTGCGCTTACCCTTGCTCACGGTCGGTCTCCCGGTGCTTCACTGCTGACAAAGCCTTGTGGTTGTCCCCGACGGCGGTGGACGTAGGCGCGCGAAAGGCGCCCGTCGCAAGCGGGAGACTCGTACGAGGGTACGCATGCCCGGGTGCGGCGACCAAATCGGGGTGGGCCACACCACGTCTTGTGAGGCGTGCCGGGCCTTGTTACCGTTCGTCCTTCGCGCGTGCCGGGCTGGCGTGGGAGCCGCCACCGACCGGCAACACAACGCACCTTTTAGTGCACAGTTGTGGATAACTCTGTGGATACCTCTATTCTCCGTGTCCACGTGTGGAGTCTTGGGCTCCGGTGGAGGGGAGGGGAGCGCGGAGGTGTCGAACCAGCAGGTCGATCTTGGTCTCGTGTGGGCCGAGGTGGTGCAGGAACTGGCGACCAGCCACCTGTCCCCTCAGCAGCGCGCGTGGATGAGGGTCACCCGTCCGATCGGTTTGCTGGATGGAACGGCACTGCTCGCTGCTCCCAGTGACTTCGCGAAAGAGGCGATCGAACGCGCACTGCGCGACCCGATCACCGCGGCGCTCTCCCGCAGGCTGGGCCGCACGGTCTCCCTCGCGGTGAAGGTCGACTCGCCGGAGCCGGTGAGTCCCATGAGCCCGCCCACCACGCCGATCCCCGTTCAGGCGATCCAGCCCGTGGCGCCGGTCCAGATCCCGTCGGTTCCCGGCATCGCCAACGGCGACACGCCCGGCCCCGTGATCACGGAGGAGGCGGTCGCCGCCGACGGCGCGGAGGAAGAGGTCGACGAGGCCGGCGACGCGCTGGCCGCCGTCACCGAGATCTGGCCGACGTTCAACACCGCCAACGCGGCGGTCGCCGCGGCGCCGAACGCGAACCTCCCGTACACGAGGCCCGCGAACCCGTCGCCGTCGCAGACCCGGCTGAACGAGAAGTACAACTTCGACACGTTCGTCATCGGCGCCTCGAACCGGTTCGCGCACGCCGCGGCCGTCGCGGTGGCCGAGGCTCCCGCCCGGGCGTACAACCCGCTCTTCATCTGGGGCGAGAGCGGTCTCGGCAAGACGCACCTGCTGCACGCCGTCGGGCACTACGCCCAGCGCTTGTTCCCCGGCATGCGCGTGCGGTACGTGTCGACCGAGGAGTTCACCAACGACTTCATCAACTCGCTCCGCGACGACCGCAAGGTCGCCTTCCAGCGCCGCTACCGGGACATCGACGTGCTCCTCGTCGACGACATCCAGTTCCTGGAGGGCAAGGAAGGTACGCAGGAGGAGTTCTTCCACACGTTCAACACGCTCCACAACACGAACAAGCAGATCGTGGTGTCGAGCGACCGGCCGCCCAAGCGGCTGGAGACGCTGGAAGACCGCCTGCGCACGCGGTTCGAGTGGGGCCTGATCACGGACATCCAGCCGCCCGAGCTGGAGACCCGGATCGCGATCCTCCGCAAGAAGGCGGCCCAGGACCGGCTCGCGGCCCCGGCCGAGGTGCTGGAGTTCATCGCCGCCCGGATAGAACGCAACATCCGCGAGCTCGAGGGCGCGCTCATCCGCGTCACGGCGTTCGCGTCGCTCAACCGGCAGCCGGTCGACGTCCAGCTCGCCGAGATCGTGCTGCGCGACCTCATCCCGGACTCGCACGCGCCGGAGATCACCGCACCGATGATCATGGCGGTCACCGCGGAGTTCTTCCAGGTCTCGATCGACGACCTGTGCGGCCCCGGCAAGACGAAGGCGCTCGCCCAGGCGCGGCAGATCTCCATGTACCTGTGCCGCGAACTGACCGACCTGTCGCTGCCGAAGATCGGCCAGACGTTCGGCGGCCGCGACCACACGACGGTCATGCACGCGGACAAGAAGATCCGCAAGGAGATGGCCGAACGCCGGCGCATCTACGACCAGGTGCAGGAGCTGACGTCGCGCATCAAGCAGCGCGCCCGCCACACTCCCTGATCCACCCGGGTACGCAAGAGGGGTCCTCCGTCGCGGAGGGCCCCTTTCGCGTACCCGGGGAGTTCCGTGCTTCGAGGACGGGACGCGGCGTCGCCGCGAGCACCCGGGGACGCGGCCGCGGGTGGACGGCCAACACCCGGGGACGGCTTAGGCGCAACGATGGGACTGCATCAGTCCGTGCGTCTCCAACCACCACCACGCGTCGCACACGTACCCAGGTAGACGAGGCTCGATCCGCCGCGCGCCGAGGCTTTCTGTTCGCCCCCGGCACTCGAAGGGGTGGGGACAACTGGAAAAGTCTGTGGCCCCGGCCACGATCTGGCCACAGAAGCCTGTTGAACACCCGGGTACAACTGGCCCGCACCCGGGGACGCACCCGGGGACAACTGTGGACGATCTGTGGATCGAGAGCTGTGCACAACTGGTTGTCCCCGGGTGCGTCGATCTGTCCCCGGGTGCTGTCCCCCCTTAGTCCACATGGTGAGTGGTCCCTTGACCTGCATGTTCAAGGGCTGTCCCCACAATCCACAACCCTTACTGTTACTGCTGTTTGATCTCTTCTAGGAAGAACTCAAAAGCAAAACAGCGGTGGACAGCTCCCGGGGATCGGTGCCCGAACCCCGAAGTGACGCGAAGGGCCAGGACGCTCTAACGTGGTTGCTCCGCACCTCGGTCAGCCGAGGTCGAGGCTCCCTAACCCCCACTGGCACGTTGTCGTGGTTGGGCTTGTCGACTGTCGAGGAAAGGACGCCTCATGAAGATCCGCGTCGAACGCGACGGCCTGGCCGACGCTGTCGCCTGGGTCGCTCGCAGCCTTCCGTCCCGTCCGCCGGTCCCCGTGCTGGGCGGCGTGCTGCTCGACGCGGAGTCTGACGATTCGCTGACGGTGTCCGGGTTCGACTACGAGGTCTCCGCCCAGGTCGGTGTTCCGGCGACGATCGCCGACGGGGGCCGCGCTCTGGTCTCCGGGCGTCTTCTCGCCGACATCACCAAGGCGCTGCCGAACCACCCCGTCGAGATCGCGGTCGACGGCGCCCGGATGATGATCAGCTGCGGCAGTGCCCGGTTCAGCCTCCCGACGATGCCGGTCGAGGACTACCCGGCCCTGCCGTCGATGCCCCAGCTGATCGGTGAGCTCCCCGGCGAGGTCTTCGGCGAGGCGGTGAGCCAGGTCGCCGTCGCGGCCGGCAAGGACGACACGCTCCCGATGCTGACCGGCGTCCGCGTCGAGATCGGCGAGGGCAAGCTGACCCTCGTCGCCACCGACCGGTTCCGGCTCGCCATGCGGGAGTTCCCCTGGGAGCCGGACGCAACCCTCGGCGAGGTCGCCGTCCTCGTCCCGGCCCGCACTCTCGGCGACGCGGCCAAGACGCTCGGCTCGTCCGGCAGCAAGGTCGAGATGTCGCTCGCGGCCAACGACGGACTGCTCGGTCTCTCCGGCTCCGGCAAGCGGACCACCACCCGCCTGCTCGACGCGGACTTCCCGAAGTACCGCCAGCTGCTGCCCTCCGAGCACAGCGCCGCGGCGATCATCGACATCGACGCGCTGCAGCAGGCGATCAAGCGCGTGTCGCTCGTCGCCGAGCGCGGCACGCAGGTGCGCCTCGAGTTCGTCGACGGCGGCCTGCGCCTGTCCGCCGGTGGCGACGACGAGGGTTCGGCCGAGGAAGAGCTCCCCGTCGAGTACACCGGCGACGCGGTCACCATCGCGTTCAACCCGGGCTACCTGCTCGACGGGCTCGGTGCGGTCCGCACGCAGAAGGTGCACTTGTCCTTCACCACACCCAGCCGACCGGCATTGCTGAAGCCGGTGGACGAGGATGGGAACGTGGCGCCGGGCTACCTGTACCTGCTCATGCCCGTTCGCCTTCCCGGCTGAGAAAACCCTTACCGGGTACCAGAAGAACACAGGGGAGAACACCGTGCAGCTCGGACTCGTCGGCCTCGGCAAGATGGGTTTCAACATGCGCGAGCGGGTGCGCCGGGCCGGTCACGAGGTGATCGGCTACGACCGCAACCCCGAGGTCAGCGACTCGGAGTCGTTGGCGGACATGGTCTCGAAGCTCGAAGCGCCGCGCGTGGTGTGGGTGATGGTGCCCGCCGGTGACATCACCCGGAACACCGTGAAGGAGCTGTCCGAGCTCCTGTCGCCGGGCGACCTCGTCGTCGACGGCGGCAACTCCAAGTTCACCGACGACCGGCTCCACGCGGACCTGTTGGCGGAGAAGGAGATCGGCTACCTCGACTGCGGTGTGTCCGGCGGTGTGTGGGGCCTCGAGAACGGCTACGCGCTGATGGTCGGCGGCGACGCCGCGCACGTCGAGCAGGCGATGCCGATCTTCGACGCGCTGCGCCCGGAGGGTCCTCGCGAGGAGGGCTTCGCGCACGCGGGCAAGGTCGGCGCCGGCCACTACTCGAAGATGGTCCACAACGGCATCGAGTACGGCCTGATGCAGGCGTACGCCGAGGGCTTCGAGCTGCTCGACAAGACCGACGTCGTGGACAACGTGCCCGCGGTGATCTCGGCCTGGCAGCGCGGAACCGTCGTGCGGTCGTGGCTGCTCGACCTGCTGGTGCGCGCACTGCAGTCCGACCCGGAGCTCGACGACCTGCGCGGGTACGTCGAGGACTCGGGCGAGGGCCGGTGGACCGTCGAGGAGGGCATCAACAACGCGGTGCCGCTCCCGGTGATCTCCGCCGCGCTCTTCGCGCGGTTCCAGTCGCGGCAGGAGGACTCGCCCGCGATGCGCGCGGTCGCCGCGCTGCGCAACCAGTTCGGTGGCCACTCCGTGCACCTCGCCGGACCGTCGTCCGGCGGCGGCAGCACCCAGGGCTAGCGAGAGTGCACGTCAGACATCTCCAGGTCAGCGACTTCCGGTCGTGGAAGCTCGCCGACCTGGAGCTCGAGCCCGGCGCGTCGGTGCTCGTCGGGCGCAACGGCCAGGGCAAGACGAACCTGGTCGAGGCGATCGGGTACGTGGCGACGCTGGGTTCGCACCGCGTCTCCAGCGACGCACCGCTGATCCGGCACGGCGCCCAGCGCGCCGTCGTGCGGGCGGCCGTGGTCAACGACGACCGCGAGCTGCTCGTGGAACTGGAGATCACGGCCGGCAAGTCGAACCGGGCGCGGATCAACCGGGGTCCGGTGCCGCGTCCGCGTGACGTGCTCGGGATCCTGCGCACGGTGTTGTTCGCACCGGAGGACCTCTCCCTGGTGCGGGGCGATCCGAGCGACCGGCGGCGGTTCCTCGACGAGATGCTCGTGCTGCGCGCACCGCGCTATGCCGGTGTTCGCAGCGACTACGACCGCGTCCTGAAGCAGCGCAGCGCGTTGTTGAAGACGGTGAAGCACTCCCGGTCGGCGGACCTCTCGACACTCGACGTCTGGGACGGGCACCTCGCCAAGCACGGCGCGGAGCTGCTGGCCGCGCGGTTGAAGCTGGTCCGCGACATGGCGGACCACGTGACCTCGGCGTACGCGGAGGTCGCTCCGGAGTCGCGTCCGGCGCTGATCTCGTACAGGTCGAGCGTCGGCGACCTGCCGGAGGACAGGGAGAGCATCGAGGACCTGCTGCTGGCCGAGCTCGACCGGGTACGGCGGCAGGAGATCGAACGGGGCGTGTGCCTCGTCGGTCCCCACCGGGACGACCTGGACCTGACGCTCGGCGAACTGCCGGCGAAGGGCTACGCCAGTCACGGAGAGTCATGGTCCTTCGCGCTCGCCCTGCGGCTCGGCGGGTACGAGCTGATGCGTGTCGACGGCATCGAACCGGTGCTCGTGCTGGACGATGTGTTCGCGGAGCTCGACCGCGGCCGGCGCAGGCAGCTGGCCAAGGTGGCGGCCGCCGCCGAGCAGGTGCTGATCACCGCGGCAGTGGCCGAGGACGTTCCGGACGAGCTGGTCGGTGCCCGGTTCGAGGTACAGGGCGGGGAGGTACGGCGTGTCTGACTCGGAGGCTGACTCTCGGGGTTCGAAGCCCCCACATGTAGCTCGATCGGGTGTGTCCGCCCACACATCTGGGGACAAGTCTGTGGATGGTGTGGATAACTCCGTCACAAATCCAGACTTGTCCACAGGTTCATTCACACCTGAGGGTGAGCAGCTGAAGGGGTCGGACCTCGCCAGGGCAGCTCTCGAGGCGGCGAAAGCGGCCGCGAAGGCGCGCGGACGGGTGCCGGGGAGCAAGTCGACGGGCCGTCCGGTCAACCGCAGGCGGCGGCGCTGGTCGGGTCCGGGCCCGGACGACCGCGACCCCCAGCCGCTCGGGCGGATCGCGTCCAGGATCGCGGCGGACCGCGGCTGGGTCGAGCAGCTGCAGGGTGGCCAGGTCTTCGGCCGCTGGGCAAAATTGGTGGGTGAGGACGTCGCCGAGCACGCGGTGCCGATCGCTCTCAGTGACGGGGAACTGACGGTCCAGGCGTCGTCGACGGCGTGGGCCACCCAGCTGCGCCTCCTGCAGCGCGAGCTGATCAAACGGATCGCCGCGGGCGTGGGCAACGGCGTCGTCAAAAGGCTCAAGATCAAGGGACCGGACGCTCCCAGCTGGCGACACGGCCCCAGGCACGCGCCTGGGCGCGGTCCGCGTGACACCTACGGGTGAGGTCCTGTCAAGGGCTCAGCGGCGATTCTGTGGCTCAATGAGTGTTCACCAGCGGATTTGAACCCCCTTTTCAGCCGTCCTGACCCGTCTTGCGCCGCTTGAGGCGCTCTGTGACCGATTCAAAGGTGTCCTTGACCCCGTTCTGTCGGGGTGCCCCGGTAGAATCACGGGGTAGAGCGTCACCCATCCCAGAAGTCGGGGAACACCGTGCGGGCCCTGCCCGCATCAGCGAGGAGACTCCAGGCCCGTGTCAGCTAAGAAGAATGAGTACGACGCGTCCTCGATCACCGTCCTCGAAGGCCTTGAGGCAGTGCGCAAGAGGCCGGGTATGTACATCGGCTCCACCGGCGAGCGCGGTCTGCACCACCTGGTCCAAGAGGTCGTGGACAACTCGGTCGACGAGGCGATGGCCGGCTACGCGACCACGGTCGACGTCACCCTGCTGGCCAACGGCGGCATCAGGGTCATCGACGACGGTCGTGGCATCCCGACCGGCATCCACCCGGTGGAGGGCGTGCCGACCGTCGAGGTCGTCATGACCAAGCTGCACGCGGGCGGCAAGTTCGACAGCGACTCCTACGCGGTGTCCGGCGGTCTGCACGGCGTCGGCATCTCCGTGGTGAACGCGCTGTCGACCGCCGTCGACCTGGAGATCAAGAACGCCGGCCACGTCTGGACCCAGCGCTACGAGGGTTCCAAGCCCGCGCACGAGCTGCGCAAGGGCGAGCCGACGACGGAGACCGGCACCACCGTCACGTTCTGGGCCGACCCCGAGATCTTCGAGACGACCGAGTACAACGTCGAGACGATCGCACGCCGCCTGCAGGAGATGGCGTTCCTCAACAAGGGGATCACGATCGTCCTGCGCGACGAGCGGGTCTCGGAGGAGGACGAGGAGGCCGACGCCGAGGGCCACAAGGCCGCGGTGAAGGAGCGCGTCTTCCACTACCCCGGTGGTCTGGAGGACTTCGTCCGCCACATCAACCACACGCGCGAGGCCGTGCACCAGAAGGTCATCGGCTTCGAGGCGCAGGGCGAGGACCTCCAGGTCGAGGTCGCGATGCAGTGGAACACCGGCTACACGGCCTCGGTCTACACCTTCGCGAACACGATCAACACGCACGAGGGCGGCACCCACGAGGAGGGCTTCCGCGCCGCGCTGACCCGGGTGGTCAACGAGTACGCGCGCGAGAAGAAGCTCCTCAAGGAGAAGGACACGAACCTCACCGGTGACGACATCCGCGAGGGTCTCGCGGCGATCATCTCGGTGAAGCTCAAGGAGCCCCAGTTCGAGGGCCAGACGAAGACCAAGCTGGGCAACAGCGAGGCGAAGTCGTTCGTGCAGAAGTCGACGAACGAGCACCTGGCCGACTGGTTCGAGCGCCACCCCAACGAGGCCAAGACCATCGTCACCAAGTCGGTGTCGTCGGCGCAGGCCCGCATCGCCGCCCGCAAGGCCCGCGAGCTGGTGCGCCGCAAGGGCGCGCTCGACATCGGCGGCCTGCCCGGCAAGCTGAAGGACTGCCGCTCGACCGAGCCGGAGCGCTGCGAGCTCTACATCGTCGAGGGCGACTCGGCAGGCGGCTCGGCCAAGGAGGGCCGCGACTCGATGTACCAGGCGATCCTGCCGATCCGCGGCAAGATCATCAACGTCGAGAAGGCGCGCATCGACCGCGTCCTCAAGAACACCGAGGTCCAGTCGCTGATCACGGCGCTGGGCACCGGCATCCACGACGAGTTCGACCTGACGAAGCTGCGCTACCACAAGATCGTGCTGATGGCCGACGCCGACGTCGACGGCCAGCACATCCGCACGCTGCTGCTCACGCTGCTGTTCCGCTTCATGCAGCCGCTCATCGAGCACAACCACGTGTACCTCGCGCAGCCGCCGCTCTACAAGATCAAGTGGCAGCGCGCCGAGCCCGAGTACGCCTACTCCGACCGCGAGCGCGACGCCGTGATCAAGGACGGTCTCGCCGGCGGCAAGCGCCTGGGCAAGGAAGACAACATCCAGCGGTACAAGGGTCTCGGTGAGATGAACGCCGAGGAGCTGTGGGAGACCACGATGGACCCGGCGAACCGGATCCTGCGGCAGGTCACCATGGACGACGCGGCCACCGCCGACGAGCTGTTCAGCGTGCTCATGGGCGAGGACGTCGAGGCACGCCGTTCGTTCATCACCCGCAACGCCAAGAGCATCAAGTTCCTGGACATCTGAGTCCGGTCTTGGTCCCTAGGCATCCTGGCGTTTCTGGCGAGAAGGAAAGAGAACAGTGACCGATACGACTCTGCCCCCGCAGCACGACCGCATCGAGCCGGTCGAGATCCAGCAGGAGATGCAGAACTCGTACATCAACTACGCGATGTCCGTCATCGTGGGTCGTGCGCTGCCCGACGTGCGTGACGGGCTCAAGCCCGTGCACGTCCGGGTGCTGTACTCGATGTTCGACTCCGGCTTCCGTCCCGACCGCGGTTTCAACAAGTGCGCGCGCGTCGTCGGCGACGTGATGGGCAACTACCACCCGCACGGCGACTCGGCGATCTACGACGCGCTGGTGCGCCTCGCCCAGCCGTGGGCCCTGCGCTACCCGCTGATCGACGGCCAGGGCAACTTCGGTTCCGTCGGCAACGACCCCGCCGCCGCCATGCGGTACACGGAATGCCGCCTCTCGCCGCTGGCCATGCACATGCTGGCCGACATCGAGGAAGACACCGTCGAGTTCCGCGACAACTACGACGGTCGCATCCAGGAGCCGACCGTCCTGCCGTCGCGCATCCCGAACCTGCTGATCAACGGCAGCTCGGGCATCGCCGTCGGCATGGCGACGAACATCCCGCCGCACAACCTCCGCGAGGTCGCGGAGGGCGTGGTGTGGGCGCTCGACAACCACGAGGCCTCCGACGAGGAGACCCTCGAGGCGATGATCGCCCGCATCAAGGGCCCGGACTTCCCGACGTACGGCCAGATCCTCGGCACGTCGGGCATCGAGGACGCGTACCGCACCGGCCGCGGCTCGGTCCGGATGCGCGCCGTCATCGAGGTGGACGAGGACGCCAAGGGCCGCACGATCCTGGTCGTCACCGAGCTGCCGTACCAGGTCAACCCGGACAACCTGGTCGAGAACATCGCCTCGCTGGTGCGCGACGCCAAGCTCACCGGCATCGCGAACATCGCGGACGAGTCGAACCGCCGCATCGGCATGCGCATCGTCATCACGCTCAAGCGCGACGCGGTGGCGAAGGTCGTGCTGAACAACCTCTACAAGCACACCCAGCTGCAGTACTCGTTCGGTGTGAACATGTTGTCGCTGGTCGACGGCGTGCCGCGCACGCTGCGCCTCGACCAGATGATCCGCCACTACGTGAAGCACCAGATCGAGGTCATCGTCCGGCGGACGCGTTTCCGCCTGCGCAAGGCCGAAGAACGCGCACACATCCTGCGCGGACTGGTGAAGGCGCTCGACCAGCTCGACGCCGTCATCGCGTTGATCCGCCGGTCCGAGACGCCGGACATCGCGCGTTCGGGCCTGATGGAGCTCCTCGAGGTCGACGAGATCCAGGCCAACGCGATCCTGGAGATGCAGCTCCGCCGCCTCGCGGCCCTGGAGCGCCAGAAGATCATCGACCAGCTGGCCGAGATCGAGGTCGAGATCGCCGACCTGAAGGACATCCTCGAGAGGCCGGAGCGCCAGCGCAAGATCGTGCGCGACGAGCTCACGGCGATCGTGGACAAGTTCGGCGACGACCGCCGCACGAAGATCATCCCGTTCGACGGCGACGTGTCCATGGAGGACCTGATCGCGGTCGAGGACGTGGTCGTCACGATCACGCGCACCGGCTACGCGAAGCGCACCAAGACCGACCTCTACCGGGCGCAGAAGCGCGGCGGCAAGGGCGTGCAGGGCGCACAGCTCAAGCAGGACGACATCGTCGCGCACTTCTTCGTGTGCTCGACGCACGACTGGATCCTGTTCTTCACGAACAAGGGCCGGGTGTACCGCACGAAGGCCTACGAGCTGCCCGAGGCGAACCGCAACGCCCGCGGCCAGCACGTCGCGAACCTCCTCGCGTTCCAGCCGGAGGAGGAGATCGCGCAGGTCATCCAGATCAAGAACTACGACGTGTCGCCGTACCTCGTGCTCGCCACCCGCAAGGGTCTGGTCAAGAAGTCGAAGTTGTCCGACTTCGATTCCAACCGATCGGGTGGACTTATCGGCATCAACCTCCGTGAGGACGACGAGCTGGTCGGAGCCGTGCTGTGCTCGGCAGATGACGACCTGCTCATGGTGTCCGCGGACGGCCAGTCGATCCGCTTCCACGCCACCGACGACGTGCTGCGCCCGATGGGCCGTGCCACGTCAGGCGTGCAGGGCATGCGCTTCAACGCCGATGACGAGCTGCTTTCCGTCGGTGTCGTCCAAGAAGGTCTGTTCGTTTTGGTCGCGACGGACGGTGGGTACTCGAAGCGAACGCCCATCGAGGACTACCCGGTCCAGGGGCGTGGCGGCAAGGGTGTGCTGACCATTCAGCACGACCGCCGACGTGGCAGGCTGGTGGGCGCGCTCATCGTCGACGTCGACGACGAGCTCTACGCCATCACCTCGAGCGGCGGGGTCATCAGGACCCGGGCCGAGCAGGTGCGCAAGGCTGGACGGCAGACGAAGGGCGTGCGGCTGATGAACCTCGGCGAGAGCACCACTTTGATCGCTGTCGCACGCAACGCGGACGAGCCCAGCGACGTCATCATCAGTGAGGCGTCTGCCGCGGAGGACTCTGCCGCTGACCAGGCAGCCACCCCCACCGACTCGGCTGAGTAGTCGGAATCGCTAGCGAGAGGTCAAGGACAAGCTCGTGACTCCACCCGAGAACCGCGAAGGTCGGGACGCGGACAAGACCGCGGTGATCACCAAACCGACTCCGCAGAACTCCGCGCAGAAGCCGGCGGAGAAGAAGGCGGATTCGGCTGCGGCCTCCGGTTCCTCGGGTGGAACCGCGCAGGACAAGACCAAGCCCGTGTCGGCGGAGAAGGCGGCCGAGGCCGCCGCACCCGCCGAGGAGAAGCCGGCCGCTCCCGCCGCGGGGGCGACCCCGGCTCCTGCTCCGGCTGCTCCGGCCGAGGAGAAGACCGTCTCGCTCGGCGGCGCCACTCCGGCACCCGCCGACGAACCGGCCGTCGTCTCGGCACCGCCGCCCTGGCAGCGGGTGACGAACGACACCGAGGCCGCGCATGGCGACGCGACGGAGACCTACACGGCTCCGGGCGCACCGCCCGTGCCGTCCGCCGCGGAACCGGCTCCGGCCTTCCCGCAGACCGACCCGGACACCGTCAAGGTGCAGAAGCCCGTGGTCACGGGCTCGGCCGTGCCGGTCGGCCTGGGCAGCAGCCGCACGTCGGTGAACATGGGCACCAGCGGGGCCCGCCCCGCCGCGTCCAGCCCGTCGGCCCGCCGCCCCGGTCGTGGCCCCCGCCGAGCCTCGCTCCAGGTGAAGCGCGTCGACCCGTGGTCGGTTCTCAAGCTCGCCCTGGTGCTGGGCGTCGCGCTGTTCTTCGTCTGGCTCGTGGCGGTCGGCGTGCTCTACGGCGTCCTGCACGGCATGGGCGTCTGGGACAAGATCAACAGCACCGCGAACGACCTGCTCCAAGCCAACGAGCCGGGCGAACCGTTGATCAGCGCCGGTCGCGTCTTCGGCGTCTCGGCGATCATCGGCGCGGTCAACATCGTGCTGTTCACGGCCCTCGCAACCGTTGGCGCGTTCGTCTACAACGTGTCCGCGGATCTGGCCGGTGGTTTGGAGTTGACGCTCTCCGAGCGTGAGTGACCCCCGATTTGGGAGCAACGAGGACGATCCTGTAAGGTCTTCCTCGTTGCCCCAAGGGGTGATGATCGAGGGCCTATAGCTCAGGCGGTTAGAGCGCTTCACTGATAATGAAGAGGTCGGAGGTTCAAGTCCTCCTAGGCCCACTCGATTCGGGGTTTACCGTGTCGGCAGAATGCGCCGACCGCTTTCCGAATCATCGTTCCTTATCTGGGGGCCAAGCCCCCAGACCCCCGGCCGGGGGCAAGCCCCCGGAACCCCCATCATCGTTGATCACTCGGCATCTGCCGCCGTGCTGTAACGTGGTGGGGTCGTTGGGTTTACGGTCTTTGGGAGGGATTCGAAGTGGCTAAGAAGATCATCGCACTCGTCGTGGTCGCCGGTGCGGTTCTGTTCTTCGTCAAGCGCAGCCGTTCGGCCAAGGCCGACGCGGACCTGTGGCGCGAGGCCACCGCTCCCACCGACTGATCTTTGCTCTGACGGGCGGTTCGCCGCCCCCAGGCTTGGGGACGTAGCTCAATTGGCAGAGCACCGCCTTTGCAAGGCGGGGGTTAGGGGTTCGATTCCCCTCGTCTCCATCCGCTTTCACCGAAGCCCTGTTCGCGCCGTTGCGAACAGGGCTTCAGTGCATTCCGCACATCACGTCACGCCGAGGCGAGCGACTTCTTCGGCGCCTTGCGAAGGGCGTCGATGCTCCACGCGCCGGCACCCGTGAACGCCAGCAGCAGGAACGCCCACGAGTAGATCGCCGCGAGCTCGCCGCCGTTCTCGATCGGCAGAAGCGCCTTCGGCTGGTGCACCACGAAGTAGGCGTAGGCCATGGCGCCGGAGCTGAGCAACGCGGCCCAGCGCGTCCACAGTCCGATGATGATGAGACCGCCACCGATCAACTCGATGAGGGCCATCGGGCCGGACGGCCAGGAGAGCAGATCGACTCCCTTGGACAGCTTCTGCACGCCGTGGAACACGAACAACAGACCGATGACGATGCGGAAGAGAGCCAGAGCGTGCTCTCGTCGTTGTTCCAGGAACTCCATGGTCGGGTCCTCCAGGGCGGGATACAGGGGGCCAGGGCACAAAAGGTATGGACCAATCTAGAGTGTCCCGCTAGAGGCGCTTTTGGTATCTGGTTGACTGTTGCCCCTATGAAACGAGCACTGCTGCTGCCCCTGCTCGGCGTCCTCGCCGCATGCGGCACCCCCGTCGCCCAGGACGTGCCGGTTCCCACGACCCAGCCCCAGCAGGTCACGACCACTACCAGCGCGGCTCCGACAGTGCCGCCCGCGCCCCAGGCCGTGAACGACGGCCCGTGCCCGTACCTGGCGACCGGTTTCGTCGCGGAAGCCAACGGACAGCGCGTACCCAAAGTGAAACTGTCAACGGACGAGCCCCACCCGGCATGCTTCTTCTACGCGACCGCAACTGAGGTCCAGTTGACCGTGCGGGTCTACGTGGGGGATGAGGGCATTGCCAAGCGCATCGTGAACGAGGCGGCGCCGGACGGTTCACAGCCCGCGAACTCGCCCACCGGCTGGACCGGAGGGTACGTCAGCAGCGAAAGCGGCGTCGTCTACGCCGTGGCGAAGAGCACCGCCGCGGTGGTCGTCACCAGCAACCAGAAGCAGTCGATCAAGGCCCGCCGCATCGCGGAAGAGGCGATCAAGGGCCTCAAGATCTAGTGGGGCGACCCGGTAGGTGAGCACGACACCGCCCCCGCACGAGTGTGCGCGGGGGCGGTGGAAGACACGGCGAACTTCAGCGGTCGCCGTACTTACTACTTGATCGGCTCCTTCTGGGAGGGCACCTGCCCGTTGAGGACGGGCTCCGCGTGCGGAACCTGCTCCTCGTCCTGCAGGTGGACCTCCTGCGGCCGCCGCGTCATCGCGACGTAGCCGGCTGCCGCGGCCGCGACCAGGAGACCGAGCACCCACGGCCAGCGGCGGCGCTTCGGTGCGTCGGCACCGAGCTGAGCCGCGGCCTTGCGGATCTCCTTGGCGCGCACCTTCGCGTCCTTGCGCGCGCTCTTCGCAGCCTTCTTCACTTCCTTGCGCACGACCTCGGCCTTGCCCATGAGGTCGGCGCGAGTCTTCGCGCTCTTCTTGGCGAGGCGCTTGCGAGAGCGACGAGTCTGCTTCTCCCAGTCCTCGGCCTTGCCCATGAGCGTGTCAGCCCGCTCGACGAGTGCGCCGCGAACCTGATCCGCCGTGATGCCACGCTCGGCGAGCTTGACCTCAGCGGCGTGACCAGCGCGAACGACACCCTGACGCGCGGCCTTCAGACCGGTGCCGACAGCCTTGCCAACGTTCTCGCCGGCTCGGGTCATGACGTCCACCTCGTCCATCTCTGCTCCACACGTTGTCGTCCGGTGATGTCATAGAGGTACCCATCGTGCCCCTTTCTGAACATCGCCGCCCGTGGATGGCACGATGGGGTGGTGGCTGACAGCAACGAATCCTTCGTCGGGACCAAGGTGACGGCGACCCTGCACACCACGCAGGGCGACATCCGCATCAACCTGTTCCCCGACCACGCCCCCAAGACGGTGGCGAACTTCGTCGGGCTCGCCGAGGGCACGAAGACCTACACCGAAGCGAACGCGAGTGGCACGAAGACGGGTCCGTTCTACGACGGCACCCTGTTCCACCGCGTGATCGCCGGCTTCATGCTCCAGACCGGTGACCCGACCGGCACCGGTCGCGGTGGCCCCGGCTACCGCTTCGCGGACGAGTTCCACTCCGAACTGCAGTTCAACAAGCCCTACCTGCTCGCGATGGCGAACGCGGGGCCCAACACCAACGGCTCCCAGTTCTTCATCACCGTGGCGCCGACGACGTGGCTGAACTTCAAGCACACGATCTTCGGTGAGGTCGCCGACCAGGACTCGCGCAACGTCGTGGACGCGATCGGTGGCACCACGACCGGTGCGGCCGACCGTCCGGTCAACGACATCAAGATCGAGCGGATCACGATCGAACGCGCGTGAGCAACGCCCCCGTGCCACCGGACGGGCCGATCGGAGCGCAGCCGGACATCCCGGTCTGCGCACGTCATTCCGATCGGCCTACCCGGCTGCGCTGCAGCAGGTGCGACCGTCCGGCGTGCCCGGACTGTCTGCGCGACGCGTCGGTCGGCATGCAGTGCGTCGACTGCGTGAACGAGGGCGCCCGCACGGTTCGCCAAGCCCGCACGTCCGCGGGCGCGGTGGTCTCGAACGGCCGCCCGGTCATCACGCAGGTGATGATCGCGCTCAACGTGCTCGCGTACGTGGTCACGGTCGTCCAGTCCGGCAGCCCGATGAACAACTCGCGGGCCGGCCTGTTCACCGCGACGTCGATGATCCCGGAGCTCACCGCCAACGGTGAGTGGTGGCGGATCCTCACGTCCGGGTTCATGCACTTCGGCCTGCTCCACCTCGCGCTCAACATGGCCGCGCTCTTCGTGGTGGGCCCCGTGGTCGAGCAGGAACTGGGCAAGCTGCGGTACAGCGCCGTCTACTTCCTGTCGCTGCTCGGCGGCAGTGCGGCGGCGTTCTACTTCGGCACCGTCTGCCAGCAGCTCGCCGGCGCGTCCGGCGCGGTGTTCGGCCTGATGGGCGCGCTGCTGATCGTGTTCAAGCGGCAGAAGCGGGACATCTCCACGATCGTCGTGGTCGTCGGCATCAACCTGGTGTCGAACCTCTTCACCAACGCCTCGCTGCTCGGGCACCTCGGCGGGTTCGTGATCGGCGGCCTGCTGACGCTCGCCTTCGTCAAGGCGCCCGCGAAGAACCGCAACGCCTACCAGATCGGCGCTGTGGCGGCGGCCGCGTTGTTGCTCGGAGTCATGTTCGTGTTGCGTGCCTCCGAACTCGACACGGCGGCCGAAGTGATCCTCGAGTACGCCAGGACTTGCCGCTAGAACTGATTCACGGCCGCAGTGCGTGCAGCACTCCGGCGACTTCTTCGGGATCGGCGCCGAGGTCCAGCCTCGTGAGCACCACGAGACGGTCGTCGGCGTCGAGTTCCAAAGTCTGCTGTTCCCTGCCGAGCCGGCGGGTGGTCTGCAGCTTGACCTTCACCTCGTGCCACGGCAGCAGCGTCGTGCCCGTGAACCCGCGCACGGCCAGGCCGTCGGCGTCCGCGGTGAGCCTCGGGCGTGCGATCGACGCGAACGCCGCCAAGCCGGTGACCAGCAGCGTTGCCAGTCCGATGAGGAGACGGCCCGCGTTGTCGTCGGCGAGGAACGTCGCGAGGGCGAGTGCGAGAGCGGCCACCCACGCCATGGCGACCAGCGGGACGGGCGTCGACCAGGTTCGAGTCACACTGTCGAGTGTCCCGCATGAAATGTGGACAACTGAACGGGTCCGCATGAGGGAAAACCGTCGCTTGTGCATTTTGGTGCAAAGTTGTCCACAGGACTTGTCCCCAATGGGGATGACTTACAGCCGTGTGCTTCGGTGACGCTCGGATGAACCAGGTGAACCTGGGGCGAACAAAGGTCGGCCCGGACGTGTGACGTCCGGGCCGACCTGTACGAACGGTGACTTGCCGAGTGCCTAGCGCCAGCGCATCGTCATCAGCAGGCCGATGATCATCAGCGCGAAGCCGATGGCGAAGTTCCACGCGCCCAGCTCGAGCATGAACGGGATCTTCTCGGCCGCGATGTAGTTGACGACCAGCCACGCGAGGCCCAGCAGCATGAAGCCGAGCATGACAACGACGTAGACCGGGTGAGACGGCCCCGCTGCCTTGACCTTGACCGGCGTGCGGCGGTCAGTGGGTGCGGTGTAGACCGCCTTCTTCCGGACCTTCGACTTGGGCATGCTGTCCTCGCCTGACGTGGATATCCGTGAGTGACGCGAGTTTACGTGCACTACTCAGTAGACACGTTAACGTAGCGGCGGTGGTCAGCGAACCATCCTTGTAGACGCAGTTGTTTTCAGTTCACAGTCCGCGCGGAGGTTCTCAGGTGAACTCGGGACCCCAGCAGCCGCCTCCACGGCGTCCTGTACCTCGTCGTGATGACCTGCAGCACGTGCGGGCCACACAGACTCCCCGCCCCGTGCCGCCGCCCGAGGCGACCCAGTTCACCAGTGCTTTCTCCGGAAGCCTGCCTCCGAGCGCCCAGCAGCAGCGTCCGCCCTTCCCCGGCCCGCCGCCGGGCACGCCCGCGCGCGGAATGCCCCAGCCGGGCCGTCCCGGTCCGCCTCCCGGAACGCCGCCGGGCGGAATGCCCCGCAGGCCGCCGATGCCGCCCCCGCGTCCCCGCCCGGTCGACCCGCCCACCGAGGTGATCCCGCGCGTCGAGGACGACTACGACGACGACGATTACTACGACGATGACGAGTACTACGACGACGAGCCTCCGGCGAAGGACACCCCGCCGCCGGACAGCCTCGGGCGCAAGGCCGTGCGCGGCGTCGGCGAAGCCCTCATCACGATGGGCCTGGTCGTGCTGCTGTTCGTCGTCTACGAGGTCTACGTGACCGACCTGCTCTCCGCGGAGAAGCAGCAGGACGCGACCGCCGCCCTCGACTCCGAATGGAGCTCGAACGTCGTCACGCCGCCCCCGGCCGACCCGAACCGCAAGTCGCAGCTGAACCTCATCGAGGGCAAGGCGTTCGCGAAGATGTACATCCCGGTGTTCGGCAACGACTGGAAGTTCTCCGTCGTCGAGGGCACCACGGACAAGCACCTCGAGATCGGCCCCGGCCACTACAAGGACACCGCCCAGCCGGGCGAGGCGGGCAACTTCTCCATCGCGGGCCACCGCGTGGGCAAGGGCGCGCCGTTCAACGACCTCGACCTGCTCCAGTCCTGCAACTCGATCGTCGTGCAGACCCAGACCCAGTGGTTCGTCTACCGGGTGCTGCCGATGAGCAACGAGGTGGCCGGCTGGGCCTCGAACCCGAAGTCGAAGGAAGCCGCCTGCGCCGGCGTCGCCCCGCTGTCGACGACCTTCGGCGAGGCCTACTCGAAGACCGTCGGCCAGGAGATCGTCGTGCCGACCCAGGGCGAGGTCATCGCCCCCGTGCCGCACCAGGTGGGCGCGGCCGTGCCCGCCGACAAGCAGGCCAAGCTGCTCACGCTGACGACCTGCCACCCGCGCTTCTCCGACAAGCAGCGCCTGATCGTGCACGCCATCGAGACCAAGAGCTACCCGGTGGCCGACGGCTTCGTGCCGCCCGAGATGACGGAGGGCTGATGTACGGCTGGATCTGGCGGCACCTGCCGGGCCCGCTGTTCCTGCGGGTCATCGAGGCCGTCGTGCTGGTCGCCGGCATCGTGGCGCTGCTGATGTTCGTGGTGTTCCCGTGGGCGGAGCCGAAGCTGCCGTTCAACAACGTCACCACCGAGTGAGCTGCTCCTCGGCGAGCCGCAGTCAACGTCGCCTGACCGGGTGATGTCCAGCTGCGAGCATGGCGCTGAACCCGCTGTTTGCCCAGCTCAGCTCGCTGATCGGGTAGCGTGGTCTGGTGCGGCGGAGAAGTTGTCCACAGGATGCCGGGCGTCGCAGGAACCAAAATCCCGCCGTTGTCGTTGCGCATGAGGAAGCGCGCGGGGGCAGCGGGCACAGGCTCGCCGTCCGGCCACTTTCAGAACCGGTCGGCTGCTCACCGAAGAGTTCGTGCACGGCGGGGAGTCGAGGCCGACGACCAAGAGGTCGCACACAAGCCACACCTCCCGTTCCGGGCGACCGTGTTGTCGGCGAGGTCTGCGTTTAGGCGATGCAAGCGGTTGCGCGGCTCGGCGTTCGTGGATCAAGTGTCCGCACCGGCGCTACCGGTATAAGTGAAGCCGCCATCGCGAGTACACGCGATGGCGGCTTCATCGGAGAACGGCCATCAGACGCTCGAGCAGGTCAGCCGTTCGAGATCGTGGTCATCTCCTCGCGCGAGACGACCTTCACGCGCTCGCGGCCGTGCGCCGCGCCCAGTGCGATCTCGTGCGCGTCGAGACGGCCCCAGCCCTCGTTGGTCACGAACGGAACGCCGCGCTGCTCCAGGAACTCGACCACCGCCTCGTGCGCCGGCGTCGTGGCCTGGGGGAGTGCGGCGGCGTCTTCCAGGAGGCTCGTGATGGTCTCCAGGGCGTCGCCCTTGGTGTGGCCGATGAGGCCGATCGGGCCGCGCTTGATCCAGCCGGTCGTGTAGACGCCGGGGATGGGAACCTCGTCCAGGTCCAGCACGCGGCCGGCGAGGTGGGGGATCGTGCCCGAGACGTGGTCGAACGGGATGTCGGGCAGGTGCGTCGAGAGGTAGCCGACGGCGCGGTAGACGGCCTGGACGTCCCAGTCGGTGAAGACGCCCGTGCCGCGGACGTTGCCGTCGCCGGTCAGCTCCTGGGTTTCGGTGCGCAGGCCGGTGACGCGGTCGGAGCCGAGCACCTCGACCGGTGCCTCCAGGAAGTGCAGGTGCAGGCGGCGCGGGCGGTTGCCGACGTCGCGGATCGCCCACTCCTGGAGGGTCTTCACGATCATCTCGACCTGCTTGTTGGTCCTGATCGCGTGCATCGAGGCCTCGTCGAACTCGATGCCCTCGGCGTGGACGATCACCTCGACGTTCGGCGAGTGGTCGAGTTCGCGCAGTTCCAGCGGCGTGAACTTGGCCTGCGCCGGACCGCGGCGGCCGAAGACGTGCACGTCCGTGACCGGGGAGGACGACAGGCCCTCGTAGACGTTCTGGGGGATCTCGGTCACCAGCAGCTCGTCCGCGGTCTTCGCCAGGATGCGGGCCACGTCCAGGGCGACGTTGCCGACGCCCAGCACCGCGACGGACCGCGCTTCCAGCGGCCAGGTGCGCGGGACGTCGGGGTGGCCGTCGTACCAGGACACGAAGTCCGCGGCGCCGTAGCTGCCGGGCAGGTCGATGCCGGGGATGTCGAGAGCGCGGTCGGCCGCGGCGCCGGTGGAGAAGATGACGGCGTCGTAGAACTGGCGCAGGTCGTCGAGCTTGATGTCGACGCCGTACTCGACGTTGCCGAAGAAGCGGATCGACGGCCGGTCGAGCACCTTCTGCAGGGCCGTGACGATGCCCTTGATGCGCGGGTGGTCGGGCGCGACGCCGTAGCGGACGAGGCCGTAGGGCGCCGGCAGCTTGTCGAAGAGGTCGATCTGCGCGTCGACGTCGGACTTGGTCAGGATGTCGGCGGCGTAGACGCCCGCCGGTCCAGCGCCGACGACCGCGACGCGCAAGGAACGACTCATGACACCTATTTTAGGGTAGCCTTACCTCAGCGGAGACGAGAGCTAACTCACTCGACTCGACCGACTAGGCTCTGTCCATGCGCGTGCTCGTGGTCGACAACTACGACAGCTTCGTCTACAACCTGGTCCAGTACCTGGCACAGCTGGGTGCGGAGTGCGTCGTGCGGCGCAACGACGAGGTGGACCTCGACGAGATCGGCAAGGTCGACGGCGTCCTCGTCAGCCCCGGCCCCGGCACGCCGGAGCGCGCGGGCGCGAGCATCGACGTCATCAGGAAGTGCGCCGACACCGGCAAGCCCGTCTTCGGCGTGTGCCTCGGCCACCAGGCCATCGGTGTCGTCTGGGGCGGCACGGTCGACCGCGCGCCCGAGCTGTTGCACGGCAAGACGAGCATCGTCTTCCACGAGGGCAAGGGCGTTCTCGCCGGCGTGCCGCAGCCGTTCATCGCGACGCGCTACCACTCGCTGACGGTGCTGCCCGAGACGATCCCCGCCGAGTTCGAGGTCACCGGCAAGACCGAGAGCGGCATCGTGATGGGCATGCGCCACAAGGAGCTCCCGGTCGAGGGTGTGCAGTTCCACCCCGAGTCGGTGCTGACCGACGGCGGCCACCGCATGCTCGCCAACTGGCTCAAGGTCTGCGGCTTCGAGGTTCCCGAGGCCACGGTCGCGACGCTCGAGAACGGCATGCGCACGCTCGCCGCGGCCGCGCGTCTGTAGCAGGCGACGAAAAGGGGCGGCTTCCTCGAGGAAGCCGCCCCTTTTCGCACGTTCAGAGAATCAACTTCCGCCGATCCCCAGCTGGCCGACCGTCACGGTCACCGCGGTGCCCTTGGTGATCGACGTGCCCTTGGCCGGCTGCTGCGTCAGCACCTGGTCGCGCTTCGACGGGTCGGTGACCGTCTCCTTCTGCACGTTGAAGGCGGCGTTCCAGCCCAGCGACCTCAGCTTCTGCTCGGCTTCCCGCTGCGTCATGCCCACCAGGTCCGGCATCTCGAACTGGTTGCCCTTCGAGACCCTCAGCGTGACCGTCGTGCCCTTGTCCGCCTTGCTGTTGGCGACCGGGTTCTGCGAGATGACGGTGCCCTCGGGCTTGGCGCTGTCGACCGGTTCGATGACGACCTTGAAGCCGGAGCCCTCCAGCGTCTGGCGAGCGTCGGCCTCGTCGTCGTTCACGACGCCGGGCACGTTCACCTTGTCCGGCGCCCTGCCGAGCTGGATGTTGATCGTGCCGCCCTTTTTCAGCTTCAGCCCGACCTCGGGGTTCTGCTGTGCGACCTTGCCGGCCTTGGTCGCGTCGTCGACCTCGATGGACTCGCCCTGCTGCAGCTTGAAGCCGTTGGGGTCCTTGTCCAGGATCGCCTGGGCCTCCAGCGCCGTCTTGCCCTTCAGGTCGGGGACCGTTCCCTCACCGGGAGGCGCGCCGACGGAGATGGTGACCTGACCGCCCTTGATCAGCTGGGTGCCCTCCGGCGGGTTGGTGCTGATCACCTTGTTGATCTGGTCGGCGTTGCACTTCGCGGCGGCGCCGTTCGGGCCGGGCTCGCAGGCGACGTCCTCCTGGAGGGCCACGAGGCCGACCTTCTGGATCCTCTCCTTGGCCTCCAGCGGACTCAGGCCCACGATCGACGGGACCGAGACCTTCTCCGTCGCCTGGCTGCCCTGGTCCATCGCGTTCTTGGTGATCCACGCGGCAAGACCGAGAACGGCCATGCACAGGATCACCACCAACGTGACCATGATGGCCTTCTTGCGCTTCGCGCGACGCTCTTCTTCCTCGTCGGCGATCGGGTCGTAGTCGTCGTCCGGCTCCGACTTCAACGCGGCCGGGCGGTGCCTGCCGCCGGACACGACCTGCGTGCGCGCGGGACGTGCCGCCGCCTGCTCGTTCATCACGGCGGTGCGGTCCTCGGCCGTCATCACGGCGGGCGCGGACGGGCGCTGACCCGACAGCACGCGCACCAGGTCGCCGCGCATCTCCGCAGCCGACTGGTAGCGGTTCGCCGGGCCCTTCGACATCGCCTTCAGCACGATCGCGTCGAGCTGCGGCGACACCTTCGGGTTCAGCTGCGACGGGGCCTTCGGGTCTTCCCGCACGTGCTGGTACGCGACGGCGACGGGCGAGTCACCGGTGAACGGGGGCTCGCCGGTGAGCAGTTCGAACAGCACGCAACCGGCGGCGTAGACGTCGGAACGGGCGTCGACGGACTCGCCGCGCGCCTGCTCCGGCGACAGGTACTGGGCGGTGCCGATGACGGCGGCGGTCTGGGTGACCGCGGCCTGGCCGTCGTGCAGCGCGCGGGCGATGCCGAAGTCCATCACCTTCACGGCGCCGGACTTCGTGATCATCACGTTCGCCGGCTTCACGTCGCGGTGGACGATGCCGTGCCGGTGGCTGAAGTCGAGCGCGGCCGAGACGTCGGCCATGACCTCCATGGCGCGCTTGCCCGACAGCGGGCCCTGCGTCTTCACGATGTCGCGCAACGTTCGCCCGTCGACGAACTCCATCACGATGTACGGCAGCGGGCCGTACTCGGTCTGCGTCTCACCTGTGTCGTAGACGGCGACGATCGCCGGGTGGTTCAGGGCGGCGGAGTTCTGCGCCTCACGTCGGAATCGTTCCTGGAACTGGGAGTCACGGGCGAGGTCGGCCCGCAGCACCTTGATCGCCACGTCTCTGCCGAGGCGGACGTCCCGCCCCTTGTGGACCTCGGACATGCCGCCGTACCCGAGAGTCTCACCCAGTTCGTAGCGGTTTGAGAGCAGTCGCGGAGTGCTCATCGGTGCTTCGTCCCGCTCCTCGTCGACGGTGTTCCGAACTCGGTTCTGGTCTTGCTCATGGCGCGCACGTCACCTTCACCTGCGAGCCGACCGGCACCTCGCCTGTCGGCGCGATGGCGGTGACCCGGCACTTCTTCAAGTCGCCCGGCGCTGTGCCCTGCGCGCTCTGCACCTTGGGCTCCAGGCCGTGGTCGATCAGCTCGATGCTGACCGCGTCGCCGGAACGACCGATGTAGTCGTCCTCGTTGATCCGCATCGGCTGGCTGCCCGGTATGCGATCGGCGGAGTCGGGCTTCGCCTGACCGCTCGCCGGAGCGTTCGGGTTCGCCGTGCTGGACGTCGTCGTCGGCCGGCCGCCTTGCCCGGTGGCGCCGTTCTCCCCGGCGGTCAGCTTCCACAGGACTACCACGCCGACCACCAGCAGCACAGCCACCAGGACAGCGACCATAACCCAGACGGCGGTCCGGTTTCTCCCCGGCGGCGTCGGCATGGGGGTGAACGTTCCGGTCTGGTGCGCCGGCTGCATCCCGGTGTGGTGCGCCGGTTGCATCGCCGGATGGGTGCCGGGACGGCCCTGTGCACCGGTGTGGTGCTGCATCTGCGGTGGGATCGGCAGCGGCTGCGACGCCTGGGGCGGAGGCGGTGGCGCCTGCACGACCTGCTGCTGCGGAACCGGCTGGGGCATCGTGAACCCGGACGGCGTCGGCAGCGGCTGGCCCACCCGCACCGCGCTGACGGCCGCGGCGAACTCCCCGCCGGTCCGGTAGCGCTGCCTCGGGTCCTTCACCAGCGTGGCCTCGATCAACGCCCGCGCACCCGGAGGGACGTCCGGCGGCAACGGCGGCGCGATGTCGCGGATGTGCATCATCGCGACCGTCACCGCGTTGTCCGAGAGGAACGGCCGGTGCCCGGCCATGCACTCGTAGCCACACACTGCCAACGAGTAGACGTCGCTCGCCGGTTCGGCCTCACCGCCGAGAGCCTGCTCGGGGGCGATGTAGTGCGCGGTGCCCATCACCATGCCGGACCGCGTCACGGGAGCCGCGTCCACGGCCTTCGCGATGCCGAAGTCGGTGATCTTCACCTTCCCCGACGGGGTGACCATGATGTTGCCGGGCTTCACGTCGCGGTGCACGAGCCCGCGTTCGTGGGCCGCCTGCAACGCGTTCCCGGTCTGCTCCAGCAGGTCGAGCGTCACGTCGGCGGTCAGCCTGCCCCGGGAGATGATCGTCGCGAGCGGTTCGCCCTCGACGAGCTCCATCACCAGGTAGGCGGTGTCCTCCGGCCCGTCCGCGATCGACGCGGTCTCGCCGTAGTCGTGCACCGACGCGATGCCGGGGTGGTTGAGCGACGCGGTCATCCGCGCCTCGACGCGGAACCGGTGCAGGAACTCGGGATCTCCGGAGAGCTCCGCCTTGAGCACCTTCACCGCGACGCGGCGGTCGAGCCTGTCGTCCGCCGCCTCCCAGACCTCGCCCATGCCACCGACCGCTATCCGCCTGGTGAGGCGGTAGCGGTCGGCGAGGAGCTGGCCCGTGGTCAGCATCAGCGACCCGCCAGGTACGCGTTCATCACGGCGCGCCCGATCGGCGCGGCGACCTTGCCACCGGTGGCGCCCAGACCGCGGTCGCCGCCGTCCTCCACGATGACCGCGATCGCGATCTCCGGCTTCTGGGCCGGCGCGAACGCGATGTACCAGGCGTGCGGCTTGTTCTTCGTCACGTCGGCACCGTGCTCGGCGGTACCGGTCTTCGACGCCACCTGCACGTTCTGCAGGCGGCCCTCGCCACCGGTGTTGGTCTCCGACTGGATCATCATGTCGCGCAGGGCGTTGGCGTTGGCCGTGCTCATCGCGGTGTCGACCTGGTCCGGCTCGGTGTCGTCGATCGACTTCAGGTCCGGGCCGAGGATCTTCGACACCAGGTACGGCTGCATGCGCTTGCCGTTGTTCGCGATCGTCGCCGCGATCACCGCGTTCTCGAGCGGGGTGATCTGCACGTCGCGCTGGCCGATGCCGGTCTGGTAGAGCGCCGCGTCGTCCGGGATCGGGCCGAGCGTCGAGGTCTCGACGGCCAGCGGCACCGCGAGGTCCGGGTCGTTGAAGCCGAACTTCTCCGCCTGGCGGCGCAGCTTGTTCGCGCCGAGCTGGCCCGCCATCTCACCGAACGCCGTGTTGCACGACTTGGCGAGCGCGGTCTCCATCGACACCGTCTCGCCGGGGCCGCACGGGGTGCCGTTGAAGTTCGGCAGCGGGGTCTGGCTGCCGGGCAGGGTGATCGACCCCTTGGCGGTGTACTGCGTGTCCTTGTTCTTGCCGTCGGCCAGCGCCGCGGCGGCCACGACGACCTTCAACGTCGAGCCGGCCGGGTACAGGGCCTGCGTCGCGCGGTTGACCAGCGGGTCGCCCGCGTCCTTGGCGGTGAGCTGCTTCCACGCCGCCGCCTGCTCGTTCACGTCGTGGCTCGCGAGCAGGTTCGGGTCGTAGGACGGCGTGCTCGCCATCGCGAGGATCTCGCCGGTGTCCGGCTTGATCGCGACGACCGAGCCGGTGAAGCCCTTCGCCGTCAGCTGGTCGTACGCGGTCTGCTGCACCTTGGAGTTCAGGGTGAGCTGCACGTTGCCACCGACCGGGTCGCGGCCGGTGATCAACGCGGAGACGCGGCGCGTGAACAGCCTGTCGTCCGAGCCGTTGAGGAGGTCGTTCTCGGCGCGCTCCATGCCGGAGGTGCCGTACGTGACCGACAGGTAGCCGGTGACGGGGGCGTAGGCGGGACCGCTGTTGTAGGTGCGCAGGAACCGGAGACGGTCGCTCGTCTCCTTGACGTCCGCGATCACGGTGCCGTCGGCGACGGTGATCAGACCGCGCTTGCGGGCGTACTCGTCGAGCAGCACCCGGCGGTTGTAGGCGTTCTTGCGCCACTCGTCGGCGTTGATCACCTGCACCCACGTGGCGTTGCCCAGCAGGAGCACGATCATCACCATCATGGCCATGCCGACGCGGCGGAGCGGTGTGTTCATTTGGGACGCTCCACCATCACAGTGTGCTGGTCGGCGATAGCCGGTTGTTGCGGTTTCGGCTTCGCGATCCGTTGCGGGGCCCGTGCCGCCGCAGAAATTCGCAGTAGCAACGCGACGAGGATGTAGTTCGCGAGAAGTGACGAACCGCCGTAGGACAGGAACGGTGCGGTGATACCCGTCATCGGGATCAGCTTGGTGACACCGCCGACGACGATGAACACCTGGAAGCAGACCGCGAACGCGAGACCGCCGCCCAGGAGCTTGCCGAAGCTGTCGCGCACCGAGATGGCGCCGCGCAGGCCGCGCAGCGCGAAGACCATGTAGACCAGCAGCAGCGCCGCGAAACCGACGAACCCGAGCTCCTCGCCGATCACGGCGGTGATGAAGTCGGTGTTCGCCTCGGGGATCATCTCCGGCCGGCCCGCGCCGAGACCGGCGCCGCCGATGCCGCCGGTCGCGAGACCGAACAGCGACTGCGAGATCTGGTACCCGCCGCCGATCACGTCGTAGCGGGCGATCGGGTCCTGCCAGTTCGCGACGCGTTGCTGCACGTGCGTGAAGAGCTTCCACGCGATGATCGCGCCGCCGGCGAACAGGCCGAGACCGAGCACGACCCACGCCGCTCGTTCCGTGGCGATGTAGAGCAGCACGAGCACGATGCCGAAGAACAGCAGCGAGGAACCGAGGTCCTTCTGCAGCACCATGACCGCGACCGTGACGCCCCAGGCCGCGAACAGCGGGCCCAGGTCACGGGCGCGGGGCAGGTCCATGCCGAGGAACCGGCGGCCCGCCACCGTGAAGAGGTCTCGCTTCGACACGAGGAACGCGGCGAAGAAGACCATCAGGAGGATCTTGGCGAACTCACCCGGCTGCAGCGACAGCGGTCCGATGCGCAGCCAGATCTTCGCGCCGTTGATCGTCGGCGCGATGAAGCCGGGCAGCACACCGGGGAGCAGCAGCGCGACCAGTCCGACGAGGCCGAACGTGTAGCCGAAGCGTGCGAGCATCCGGTGGTCCGGGAGGAACTTCAGCGTGGCCGCGAACAGCAACAACCCGATGCCGGTCCAGATGACCTGCTTGAACGCCACCGGGTCCCACGTGGAACCGTCCGGGAAGACGGTGCCCTCCAGGGCCAGGTCGATCCGGTGGATGACCACCAGGCCGAGCCCGTTGAGCAGCGCGACGCACGGCAGGATCGCCGGGTCGGCGTACGGCGCCCACCTGCGCACGGCGAGGTGGGCACAGGCGAAGAGTCCGAGGTACGCGAGACCGAGGTAGAGGATCCTCAGGCTCAGCGAGCGCTCCTGGTTGAGTTCGACCAGGATGAGAGCCAGCGTCACGAGACCGGCGGCGAACGACAGCATCACCAGTTCGGTGCCGCGTCGCGTCGGCGCCTTCAGCCCTGGCGACGTGTTGGTCGCCACCGACGCGCCTGGTGAACCTTCCCCGGCGGGGACGGGCGAGCCCATCAACTACGGACCCTCCCGGCATTCCACACCCGGCTTTTGCTGGGAGGGGGCGAGCGAAGGCTCGGTGGCACCGGTCTCCGGGTTCGGAGAACCGTTGGCGGGCGGCGTGCTGGACGTGCTGGACGACGGAGTGCTCGGCGTCGTCGAGGGCGTCGTGCTGGACGACGTCGACGACGTGTCCTTGCACAGCGGCAGCATGTGCTCGGTGCGCAGCAACCGGACCGCGGCGCGGGCGCCGTCGAGGCCGTTGTCGCTGCGGATGCCCGCGGTGATCGTCTTCCGGCCGGCTTCCTGCAGGTCGTTCAAGGTGATCGGGGTGCAGCCCGTGGAGCCGGGCGGGCACGAGTCCTCGACCTTGGACGACAGCTTGAAGCCGAGCACCGTGCCGTTCAGGCCGCGGAAGATCGCGACCTGGCCGTTCTCGGTGGCCCCGACGTAGAACTGGGTGTTGAGCCACAGCTTGCCGCCGACCGCCACGACACCGGTCAGCAGGAGCAGCACGAAGATGATCGCGAACGCCTTGATGGCGTTGCGCTTCTTGCGCTTGGGGTCCTGCGGAGGTGGTGGCGGTGCGTCCATCCGCTGCGGCATCGGCGGGCGCTGCTGCGTGAGCGCGCTCGCCCGGGAGGCCGCGGAGTCCGGCGGGGCGTTGTGGTCCTCGCTGCCGTCGCCGGCCGCGCCGCCGAGGATCGGGTAGTCGTCGCCGAAGTCGACGTCCTCGACGTCCGCCACGATCACCGTGACGTTGTCGGGGCCGCCGCCCTTGAGCGCGAGCTCGATCATCCGGTCCGCGCAGGCCTGCGGGTCGGGGATGCGGATCGCCTCGTCGAGCGTCTCCAGGCTCACGACGCCGGACAGGCCGTCCGAGCAGAGCAGGAACCGGTCGCCGACGCGCGCTTCGCGCACCGTGAGGCTGGGCTCGAAGTCGTGCCCGGTGAGGGCCCGCAGCAGCAACGAGCGTTGCGGGTGCGTGGCGGCCTCGTCCGGGGTGATCCGGCCCTCGTCGATCAACGACTGGACGAACGTGTCGTCGTGCGTGATCTGCGCGAAGGAGCCCTCCCGCAGGAGGTACGCGCGCGAGTCGCCGATGTGCACGAGCCCGAGGCGGTTGCCCGCGAACAGGATGGCCGTGAGCGTGGTGCCCATGCCCTCCAGGTCCGGGTCGCTCGTCACGAGCTCGGAGATGGCGCCGTTGCCACTCGCGACCGCGTCGCGCAGCTTGCCGAGGAGGTCGTCGCCCGGCTCGTCGTCGTCGACGTGGGCCAGCGAGGCGATGACCACCTTGCTCGCGACCTCACCGGCGGCGTGGCCACCCATGCCGTCGGCTACTGCGAGCAGGCGGGGGCCCGCGTACACGGAGTCCTGGTTGTTGGCACGAACCAGGCCCCTGTCGCTTCGGGCCGCGTATCGAAGAACCAAGGTCATGAGCGCAGCTCGATCACCGTTTTGCCAATGCGGATCGGGGTGCCGAGAGGTACGCGCAGGGGTGCGGTGACCTTGGCTCGGTCTAGGTAGGTGCCGTTCGTGGAGCCGAGGTCCTCCACGTACCAGTCGGTACCGCGCATGGACAGCCGCGCGTGCCTGGTCGACGCGAAGTCGTCGTCCAGGACGAGGGTGGAGTCGTCAGCGCGGCCGATCAGGATCGGCCTGCCGTCGAGCGAGATGCGGGTGCCCGTGAGCGCCCCGTGGGTGACCACGAGTTGCCGGGGCGCCTTGCTTCCCCTCGCCGACTTCTCGGACCTCCGGAATCCGGGCAGACCTGATGCCCGGAGCCCTGAGGCTGCGTAAAGATCAGAGCGGACCACACGTAGGGCGGCCAGCACAAAGAGCCAGAGGAGGACGAGAAAGCCCGCTCTGGTCAGCTGCATCACCAGCTCTTGCACCGGTTGTAACCGCTCCTGCCTTGAGTTGCATACCCGACGCTCGTGCCGACCTCAGCCCGCGGTGCGGAAGACCAGTGACGAGTGGCCGATGCGGACGACGTCGCCCTCCGCGAGCTGCCAAGTCTGCACTGGCGTGCCGTTCACCGTGGTGCCGTTTGTCGAACCGAGATCAGCGAGCATCGCATTCTGCCCGTCCCAGGAGATTTCCAGGTGGCGCCTGGAGACTCCGGTGTCCGGGAGGCGGAAGTCGGCTTCCTGCCCACGACCTACGACGTTTCCACCCTGCTTCAGGTTGTACGTCCGGTTGGATCCGTCGTCGAGGTGCAGCGTCGCGTTGAGCTGACGGTTCGCGCCCTGGGTGGCCGGCGGGGCGTATCCGCCCTGGTTGTAGCCCTGGTCGTACCCGCCGGGCTGGCCGTAGCCCTGCGGCTGGCCGTAACCCTGGTCATAGCCGCCTGCCGGCTGCTGGCCGTAACCCTGGTCGTAACCGCCGGCCGGCTGGCCGCCGCCGTAACCCTGGTCGTAGCCCTGCTGGCCGTAGCCCTGCTGCTGGCCGTAACCCTGGTCCTGGCCGTAGCCCTGCTGCTGGCCGCCGCCGTAACCCTGGTCGTAGCCCTGCGGCTGGCCGTAACCCTGGTCGTAGCCGCCTGCGGGCTGCTGGCCGTAGCCCTGGTCGTAGCCGCCAGGCTGGCCGTAGCCCTGCTGGCCGTACGCCGGGTCCTGTCCTTGCTGGCCGTAACCCTGCTGCTGGCCATAACCCTGCTGGTCATAGCCCTGCTGCTGGTCGTAGCCCTGCTGGCCGTAGCCGCCCTGACCATAAGGGTCCTGGCCGGGCTGGCCCTGTCCTTGTCCGTAGCCGGGTGGCTGGCTCATGGATCGGTCTCCTGCGGTGCGAGGTGGTGCTGACCGTCGGCTGGCCGCTTTCACGTCGGGGTCGACGGACGAGCTGGTTCGGAACTGTCCGGTGTGCAGCGCCTCGGAGCGCTCCAGGGAGACTACGACGTCACCATAGGTATCCCATCCGGACTCGGCCAGGTGCTCTCGCAGGCCCTCTGCGAGAAGCTGTGTGATGCGTAGTTCATCCTGCTCGTCGCCCGCAAGACGTTCGTGGTCCTGAGGCCCGAGCAGCACCTTGTAGTGGTTGGGGGCTAGCAGTCTGCCACCCGCGAGCTCGCGGATGTTGCTGTCACCCTCCCGATGCAGTGCCTGTGCCACCTCTTGGGGCACGACGCTGCCGCCGAACACGCGCGCGAAGGTGTTGCCGACGAGACCTTCGAGCTTGCGCTCGAAGCGTTGCAGGCCCATGTCGACTCCTTCCGTTCGGTCCGCTCGGCCCGGGCTCCTGCACCGATCGTATCCGGGTGCGACCAGGCCTACAGGGGGCGATTAGGAACCTGGTTTGGACGCGTGCTAGTGTTTCCAACGTCTCCAGGGGCAAGTGGCGGAATGGCAGACGCGCACGGTTCAGGTCCGTGTGTCCGAAAGGACGTGGGGGTTCAACTCCCCCCTTGCCCATCGAAAGACAGATGGAACCCCCCTCGCGGAATCGCGAGGGGGGTTCTTTCGTTGATCGGCTGTATCGGATTCCTTGATCCAACAGGTGATGTCTGTCACTCGTTCGGGGGGCGCCATGTGGGCGATAGCGGCTGCCGACTTCGGCGCGGAACTCGAACTCGTCGAGCTTCCCGCGCCCACGCCAGAGCCAGGTCAGCTCCTGGTGCGGCTGCTCGCGGCGAGTGTCAACCCGTTCGACCGCAAAGTGGTGGACGGGATGCTTCGCGATTCCGCTCCCCACCGCTTCCCGCTCGTTCCCGGAACTGATGGTGCGGGTGTGGTGGAAGGTTCCGGAGAGAGGATTTTCGGCACCTTCTTCCGCCGTCCAGTCGGCGGCGGAACATACGCCGAGTACGTCACAGTTCCGTCCACGAACGCGTTGGCGCCGTTGCCCGAAGACGTGGATCCCGCCGTCGCCGCCGCATTGCCGACCGCGGGTATGACGGCTTTGCAGTTGGTCGAGTCGCTCGGCACCGCGGAATCCGTGCTGATCGTCGGTGCTTCGGGCGGTGTCGGGTCGTTCGCCGTCCAGATCGCGCGTGCGGCCGGCAAGCGGGTCGTCCCGATCGGGCGCGGCGACTCCCCGGTCGAGGCCGACGCGCTCATCGACCTCGTGAGCACCGACCGTTCGTCGTTCGAGGCGAACGCGCGCTACGCGCCGCTGGCCTTCAACACCAACTACGTCTCCGCTGATCCCGCGCAGAACTTCGGCTTGAAGGGGTCACGGGAACTGCTGGAGCGACTGGTGTCCATGGTGCGGTCGGGTGATCTGGAAGTGCCGATCGCGCGGCGTGTGCCGTTGCGCGAGGCGACCGGTGTTTTCGCAGGTCACGGCCCCGGCAAGACCGTGATCATCATGTAGGTGGTCGTTCTGGCGCGGTGAACGGTCGGCGGGCGGTGACCGGTGCCGCTGACCGGCTTTTTGCCGCCACGCCTGGCGCACACACCCTGAGCAGCTCTTTTGGTGCGTCCATCCGGATTAACGTCACCCAGACGGCAGCACAGCAGGACCGAATTCCCCTCGCCACTCCTCGACCGGTCACCGACCGGTCGGCGCCGTCGATCGCAGGGGGTCCTGTGACCTGGGGGCGGGCCGCGCGCTTCCTGCTAATTCTTATCCAGAGCACGAGTCGAAACGCGGCGGATCTCCCGCCGCGGGTGACGAGGAGGCACTGGCGTGAGCAGCACCCCAGCAAGGATCGCGGCACTCGACAGCTCGAACGGTCTGTCGACCACCCCGGTCCCGGTTCCGGAACTGCCCGCGTCCGTCGAGGAGTTGGCAGCCGCTGCGGCGATCCGCCTCGGCTGGCACGGCGTGGTTCTCCCCGAAATGGTCCTGATGGGCCGCAAGGTCGTCGTCGTGGCCGAGCTCCTGGCCGACGCCCACGCCGAGCGCGTGTGCGTGGGTGCGGGCCCCGAGGCCGACAAGACCACCGTCTCCACGTGGGTGTGGCCGGAGATGGAAGGCCGCGTTCCCCCCGCCGCGGTGCGGATCGTCGGCGTCCTGGCGGTCGCCCGCCACTGGAGGACGGCTCTCGCTTCCTCGGTTCCCTTCGCCCGCTACGGCAACGCCGCTGTCGTCCTGCCCGAGTCGGTCGCCTTCTCGCACGACTACCTCGCGAACTGCCTGCCGCGCGTGCGCCGCTACGGCGTCTCGGTGCTGCTGGCCGACGACGAGAAGGACCTCTCGGTCGACGTGTCCGGCCGCCAGGAGAACGTGCCCTCCGAGGACACCGCCATCACGCGCTGGGTCAACGAGCTGGTCTACGAGCAGGTGCTGGCCACCGCTTCCTGATCTACGGTCGGGCCATGCGAGTAGTCATAGCCGGCGGACACGGGCAGATCGCGCTGCTTCTCGAGCAGCTGCTGGCCACCCGAGGAGACGCCGCCACAGCGCTGGTCCGCAACCCCGATCACTTCACCGATGTGCAGGAAGCCGGAGCCGTTCCGGTGTTGTGCGACCTGGAGTCCGCTGATCTGGACTCGGTCGCCGCGTATTTGAACGGTGCTGATGCGGCCGTGTTCGCCGCTGGTGCCGGCGCCGGATCTGGTGCCGCCCGCAAGGACACCGTGGACTACGGGGCCGCTGCGCTCTTCGCCTCTGCCTGCGTCGAGGCCGGGGTGCGGCGGTTCCTGCAGGTCTCCACCGTCGGCATCGAGTCCGCGGACTCGCCGTCGGTGGATCCGGAGTTCGCCGTGTACCTGAAGGCCAAGAAGCTGGCCGAGGACGACCTGAAGCCGCGTGATCTCGACTGGACGATCCTGCGGCCGGGGCCTCTGGTGAACGACGCGCCGACCGGGCTGGTCACGCTGGCCGAGCCCCGGTTGCCGCGGGCGTCCGTCACCCGCGCGGACGTCGCCGCCGTGCTGGCCGAACTGCTCAACGCGCCCAACACGATCGGCAAGACGCTGGAAGTGGTGAACGGCGAGACGCCGGTCGCCGACGCCGTTCGCGTGATTCTTTAGTGGTGTGGCTCGGAAGGTTGCCGGGGGAATTCGCGGTCAGACGGGTGCATCGTGGTGCCGCCCCCACGTCCTCATACTGGATGTATGGGGGCGTGGGGGCGGTGCCGCGAGGCGCCCTGCTGAGCGTGGATTACCTCGCCAACGTTCCGAGTCGCGCCACTAACCGAGGACGCGGTCCAGGTAGGGGTTGGTGAACGTCCTGCCTGGATCGACCTCGTCGCGCACCCGCAGGAAGTCGTCGAAGTGCGGGTACAGCGGGCGGAGCTCCGTCGCGGTCAGGTCGTGCATCTTGCCCCAGTGCGGGCGGCCGCCGACCGACGCGGCGATGCTCGCGTAAGCGTCGAAGAAGGCCTTGTACTGCATGCCGAGTGCTTGGTGCATCGAGATGTACGCGGTGTCGCGGCCGTTCGCCGTGGACAGCCAGATGTCGTCGGCCTGGGCGACGCGCACCTCGCACGGGACGATGAGGTGGTCGCGCTCTCCCAGCCTGGCGGCCACGGCCCGGAGCTCGCCGATCACGTCCATCAGGGTCTCGCGGGGGATCGAGAACTCGGTCTCCACGAACCGCACGCGCCTGGGCGTCACGAAGACGTTGTGCGAGTAGTCCGAATAGGACCGCTCGGAGATCAGCGAGCCGCAGAGTTCGTTGAGGCGCCTGGTGTAGCGGGGGAAGGTCCTGGCGACCTTGGTGACGGCGCCGAACGCGGCGTTCTCCATGACCTCGTACTCCCAGGCCTGGCGGAGCTTGGAGAGCGGGCGCGCCGGCTCGGTGATCCTGTTGTTGCGCTTGAGGATCACGCGGTCGGAGTGGGTGAACCAGTGGAACTCGACGTGGTCCTCGACGGCGCAGAGGTCGTCGAACTGCTCCAGCACGGCGTCGAGCCGGCCGGGGGACTCCTGGGCCTGCAGCACGAAGGACGGCACGCAGCGCAGGGTCAGGGTGCTGATGACGCCGAGGGCGCCCAGGCCCACGCGTGCCGCGTTGAAGAGGTCCGGGCGTTCGGTCCGCGAGCAGGTGACCACGGAGCCGTCGGCGAGGACCAGTTCCAGCGCCTCGATGGCGGTGGCCAGGACGCCGAGCTTCGCACCGGTGCCGTGGGTCGAGGTCGAGACCGCGCCGGCGACGGTCTGGGCGTCGATGTCGCCCAGGTTCGGCATCGCGAGGCCCAGGCGGTGGAGGTCCGCGTTGAAGACGCGCAGGGGAGTGCCGGAACGGACGGTGACCAGACCGGTTTCCGCGTCCGCGCGTACGATCCCGGTCCATCGGTCTAGGTCGAGAGCGGTTTCCGGGGCTACGGCGATGTCGTTGAACGAGTGGCCGCTGCCTCGAGCCCGGACTCGGCCACCGGAGAGGACGGCCGCGGCGATCTCGTCCGTGCTGGACGGGTGGACGACGCGCGCAGGCGTGCACGAAGCCGTTTTAGCCCAGTTCGTCCACACGCGAACCTCCACGAGAGAGTGTGACCTGCGAGTAACGTAAGTGAAAGCTCTTCACGTTTCAAGGGTTCAGGACGTACCGTCAGTACATGCGCAGAACTCGACTCGATGCCGCGACGAAGGACCTGGATCCTCCGTTCGCGATCGTCGACCTGGACGCCTTCGACCACAACGCGGCGGACCTCGCCCGTCGCGCTGCCGGTCATCCGATCCGGGTCGCGAGCAAGTCGATCCGGGTGCGCGAACTGGTGAGCCGGGCGCTCGAACGGCCCGGTTACGCCGGCGTCATGTGCTACTCGCTGGCCGAGGCGTTGTGGCTGTCGGAGCAGAACGTCAGCGAGGACCTGCTCGTCGCCTACCCGACCGCCGACCGCGCCTCGTTGCAGAAGCTCGCGGCCAACGAGACCGCACGCCAGCGCGTCACCATCATGGTCGACTCCACCGAGCACCTCGACTTCGTGGACGCGGCGATCGGACCGCACGCCGACATCCGGGTCTGCCTGGAGCTCGACGTCTCGTGGCGGCCGCTGCCCGGTGTGCACATCGGACCGCGCCGTTCGTCGATCCACACGCCGCAGCAGGCCAAGGCGCTCGCCGCGAAGATCGTGCAGCGGCAGGGCTTCACGCTGGTCGGCGTCATGGCCTACGAGGGTCAGATCGCCGGCCTGGGGGACAACCCGCCCGGTCAGCCGCTTCGCGCGATCGGGATCCGGCTCATCCAGAGCAGGTCCGGGCCTGAGCTGATCCAGCGCCGCACGGCCGTGGTCGCCGCGGTCCGGCAGGTCGCCGACCTGGAGTTCGTCAACGGTGGCGGCACGGGGAGCCTGGAGCTCACCGGGTCCGACCCGTCGGTCACCGAGCTCGCGGCGGGGTCCGGGCTCTTCGGGCCGACGCTGTTCGACGGCTACCAGGCGTTCAAGCCGGAGCCGGCGGCGCTGTTCGCGTTGTCCGTGGTGCGCAAGCCGACCAAGCGGGTGGCCACGCTGTTCGCCGGCGGCTACATCGCCTCCGGCACGCCCACGCCCGACCGCCAGCCGTCGCCGTACCTGCCGGACGGGCTGAAGACGCTCGGGCTCGAAGGCGCGGGCGAGGTGCAGACGCCGGTCACCGGCAAGGCGGCGGAGCAGCTGCGGATCGGCGACCGCGTCTGGATGCGGCACGCCAAGGCGGGTGAGCTGTTCGAGCGGTTCGACGAGGTGCACCTGGTGCACGGTGACCTCATCGAGCGCACCGTGCCCACGTACCGCGGTGAGCGCAGGAACTTCGGTTAGGCGGGCAGGCGCGACGACAGGTAGCCCCTGACCAGAGCCTTCGCCTCGATCAAGATCGCCTGATCGCCCGTCGGGTTGTTGCGGAACGCCATCTTCAGCACGGCGTCGGCGGCCTCGACGGCGATCGCGATCGGCAGGCCGACCTCGGCCATCGGGATGGCGAACTTGCCGGAGATCAGCTCCGAGATCTTGTCGGAGATGACGGCGTTGTTGTCGCGGCGGTCGTCGAGCAGGCGCATGTCCACGACGTCACCGAAGTGCAGCTTCCCGAACGCGGGGATCTCGCGGTGCATCATCACGTAGACGTCGAACACCGTGTCCACGGCGTCCCACCAGTGCTCGAGCGTCGCCTGCTCGAGCCGTTCGGTGATGCCCTGGGAGAACTTGTCGACGTTGCGCAGCGTCAGCGCCTGCACGACGGCTCTCTTGTCGGGGAAGAACTGGTAGAGCGAGCCGACCGCGACGCCCGCTCTCTCCGCGATCAACGTCGTGGTGACGCCGTCGTAGCCCACCTCGTCGATCAGGGTGGCGCAGGCTTCGAGCATCCGCTCGACTCTCTTGGCGCTGCGCTGCTGGACGGGCTGGCGGCGAAGCGGGGTGGTGCTCGTCACGGCGACTCCCAGTAGTTCGGGTACTTCACATCTTGCCTGTTGTACGGCTCTTTCACTTCCCTGAACCTGTCAACACGCCTACGATCCGAACAAGTTTCACATTTGGAGGATCGATGAGCGACTTCCTTTGGGGAGTGTCGACGTCCGCGTTCCAGATCGAGGGCGCGTTCGGCGCTGGCGGCCGCGGCCCCTCCGTGTGGGACGAGTTCTCCCCTGTACACGAGAACCAGAACGCTTCCGTTGCGTGCGACCACTACCACCGGTGGCGCGAGGACGTTGCGCTCATGACGCAGCTCGGCGTGAACGCGTATCGGTTCTCGATCGCGTGGCCGCGCATCCAGCCGTCCGGCAAAGGACCTGTCAACGCCGAGGGCCTCGACTTCTACGACCGTCTGGTCGACGCGCTCGTCGACGTCGGTATCGCCCCCGTGGTGACGTTGTACCACTGGGACACACCGCTGGCGCTGGAAGCCGAGGGCGGCTGGCTGAACCGGGACATCGCCGACCGGTTCGCCGAGTACACCGCGCTGGTCGCGGACCGGCTCGCCGACCGCGTGCAGATGTGGATCCCGATCAACGAGCCCGCGATGGTGATGTTGCAGGGCTACGCGATCGGTGAGCACGCTCCCGGCAAGACGTTGCTCTTCGACGCGATGCCGACCGCCCACCACCTGAACCTCGCTCACGGCCGTGCGGTCGAAGTGCTCCGTTCGTACGACGCGCAAGCGGTTGGCACGGCGAACAACCACACTCCCGCGTGGCCCGTTGGACCGAACGACGTAGCAGCCGCCGAGGCCTACAGCGAAATCCACAACTGGATCTACGCGGACCCCGTGCTGTCGGGCCGATATCCCGACGCAGTCGCCGAGCTTCTGCCTATCGCCGATGGTGACCTGGCCACGATCCACCAGCCGCTCGACTTCTACGGCGTGAACTACTACAACCCGACGCGGCTCAAGGCGCCGTCGGACGGCAACCCGCTGCCGTTCGAACTGGTGGAGATCGACGAGTACGAGCGCACGGCGTTCGGCTGGCCGATCGTGCCGGCCGGGCTCACCGAGATGATCGGCGCGCTGCGCGAGCGGCATCCGAACCTGCCGCCGGTGTACGTCACCGAGAGCGGCTGCAGCTTCCCCGAAGGGATCAACGACGCCGAGCGGATCTCCTACCTCGACGGACACCTCAAGGCCGCGCAGGCAGCGGACGTCGCCGGGTACTTCGTGTGGTCGCTGCTCGACAACTTCGAGTGGGAGGCCGGGTACTCGCAGCGGTTCGGCCTGGTCCAGGTCGACTACGAGACGCAGACCCGCACGCCGCGCGACTCGTTCCACTGGTACAGAAAGGTGATCAGCGGTGAGTGAAGCCCTCGCCGAGCCGGTGGTGCGGGTTCGCCGCGGCTGGATGGCCTGGCTGTTCTGCGCGAACCTCGGGTTGTGGCTGGCGGTCTACGCGCCGATCCAGGTCCTGCTGCCGCAACAGGCCGAGATGCTGGACAAGGCCGACAAGGAGCTGGTCTTCGGCATCGTCACCGGGTTCGGCGGCCTGGTGTCGTTGCTCGTCGTGCCGTTGATCGGCTTCCTGTCCGACCGCACGACCTCGCGGTTCGGCCGTCGCCACCCGTGGACGCTGGCCGGCGCCGTCATCGGTGCGTTCGGCCTCGCCGTGCTGGCCAACGCGCCGTCGGTCGTCGTGATGACCATCGGCTGGTGCCTCGTGCAGGCCGGTATCGGCGGCATGCTCGCCGCGCTGACCTCGGCCGTGCCGGACCGGGTGCCCGTCGAGCAACGCGCCCAGGTCGGCGGGCTGATCGGGATCAGCCAGATGCTCGGCACGGTGCTGGGCGCGGTCGTGGTGACCCTGCTGGTCAGCGGGCTGACCGCGGGTTACCTGGCGTGCGCGGTCATCGTGCTGGTCGGCGCGGTCTTCTTCGTGCTGCGCACGCCGGACACGCAGCTCGTCGTGAAGCCGGTCAGGCCGACGTTCTGGATCTCGCCCAGGCAGAACCCCGACTTCGCTTGGGCGTGGGGTGGTCACCTGATGATCAACCTCGGCAACGCGTTCGGGACGCTCTACCTCCTCTACTTCCTCGGCGACGTGGTCCGCCACGAGTCACCCGAGGACGGGCTGCTGGTGCTCATGGCGCTCTACGGGGTGGCGCTCGCCGCAGGAGCGGTGCTGTTCGGCGCACGGAGTGATCGTTCCGGGCGTCGCAAGCCGTACGTGTACGGCGCCGCGGCCGTGATGGCGCTGGCGGCGTTGATCCTGGTGATCTGGCCGACCTGGACCGCCGTCCTGATCGCCTCCCCGCTGCTCGGCGTCGGCTTCGGCACGTACTGGGCCGTCGCGATCGCGCTGCTCACGCAGGTGCTGCCGGCCGCGTCCGACCGGGCCAAGGACCTGGGTGTGCTCAACGTGGCCAACGCGTTGCCGCAGGTCATCGCCCCCTTGCTGACGGCGTTGATCCTGGCCAACCTTGGTGGTTACCGCGGTCTGTTCGCGGTCTCCGCGCTGGCGACGACGCTGGCGGCGGTGTTGATGAGTCGAGTGCGATCGGTGGTCTGATGCAGGTCGAGGGCAAGAAGGTTCTGGTCACGGGGGCGTCCCAGGGGATCGGCGCCGAGGCGGCGTTCCGGTTCGCGGCCCACGGCGCACACGTCCACCTTGTGGCCCGGAGCGCCGAACTGCTCGATCTGCAGGTCAAACGGATCAAGGAGTTCGGCGGCTCGGCGACCGCTCATCAGGCGGACCTCGCGGACGCCGAGCAGATCCGCGCACTCGCACAGGACGTGCCGGCCCCCGACGTGCTGGTCAACAACGCGGGTGTCGGGCGCTGGTTGTTCCTCGACGACACGTCGTCCGACGAGCTGGTCACGATGACCGCTGTGCCTTACATGGCGGCGTTGTTGCTGACCAGGGAGTACCTCGGCGCCATGCGGTCGCGCGGTTCCGGCTGGATCGTCAACGTGAACTCGCCGGTGTCGCGGTTGCCGATTCCCGGCTGCGTGGGCTACCAGTCGGCGCGGTGGGCCTTGCGCGGGCTGACCGCGTCGTTGCGCCTCGACCTGAGGGGAACCGGTGTCGGTGTCAGCGAAGTGGTGCCCGGCAAGGTCTCCAGCGAGTACTTCAACAACAACCCCGGCGCCGAGGAGCGGATCCCGGCGATCGCCCGGATGATCCCGACCGTCACGCCGCAGCAGTGCGCGAAGGCGATCGTGGACGCCGTGGAGAAGGAACGCGCCGAGCACCTGTTCCCGTGGCAGCTCAAGGCGTTCGAGATCTCCGGCCGGCTGTTCCCAGGACTGACGTCGTACCTGACCTGGAAGACCGGAACCCACCGCTAGGAGCGTGAAAACGGCCCTCACCTGCGCGGGAGGTGCAGGCAAGGGCCGTGGTTGGTGACCGCGGACCGGTGACGGTCGGGGAGGGAAGGTGCACGTCACCGGCCCGCGGGAATCTGTGGAGTTGGAAAAGCTGACCGGGGCCCGCGATGTCGCGGTCGGGGGTTCGCACATCGCGGGCCACCGGTCAGTAGGCGGTTTGCAGACCTGGTCGTGTCGGGGGGACGCCAGGTCAGTCGCAAACGCCCGTTAGTGGGCTCGAGCCACCGCGCGGCGGGACCGGGTGACAGGAGGAGTCACCGGGGCCTCGCGCAGGTGGCGAGCCGGGCGCGGGGCGAGTCCGCCCGCGACCAGGTGTTCGTACGCGGCGCGCCACACCGAGCAAGGTGACTTCTGCTGGCGCCAACGGCCGGAACATTCGGGGCAGTTGCCCTTCTCGTCCGGTTCGTGCGCTGCCAGCAGAGCACGCCATCCCTCGGTCAGCCGAGGGAGCTCGGATCGAGCCACCGACAGGAGGGACGGGGCGTCAGCGCGGCTCGCCAGCTCTGTGAGCAGGTCGAGGCGTTCCCACACAGCGTTGCGAAGAACCTGTCCGAGGATCGCGTCCATCGAAACGTCACCGTCACCTTTCCGCCTGGTCGGCGGCTTCGCGTAGCGCAGCCCTGAGCTGTACGAGCTGGTCGTGGGACAAGACTGCCGTCTCACCGGGAGGGCCTACCAGGACCACTTGGCCCTGAACGACCTTCACGGTGAGCTGGCGGTCCCGGTCGACCACGTCGCCGCAGCTGATCTGCCACGTCCGACGTTGCCCGGTCATGCCGCGCCATGTGGAGTCGGTGTCACCCGTCTCCACAATGGAGGTGGAGCCTGAGGAGGAGCTGTCCACTATCAGGTCGTTCCTCTCCGTGCTCACTCGCTTACCGGAGTCCAGATTGCGATGATTCATGCCGGAACGGGACGTCACAGCGCCCACCGGTGGAAGTCTTACGGTGAGCGGTAAGCGGTGTTCGGTAGAGCCGATCAGCTCCGCCGAAGAGGACTTCTCGGGCTCGGGGACCTGCCCCTAGTCTGCCGATGACGCCCAACGGACTGTGAGGGTGCGCGATGAACACCATGAGTTCCCAGGGCTCTCCGATCCCCACCGAGGTGTGGGACCACCAGGAGATGCGGGACGCACTTGCCCGACGAGAGATCAGCTCGGTCTACCGGCTGCTCCGAAGGCACGGCGTGTCCCAGCGCCAGATCGCGGCGCTCACCGGGCAATCGCAGTCCGAGGTCTCGGAGATCCTCAAGGGACGCCAGGTGATGGCGTACGACGTCCTGACGAGGATCGCCGTCGGCTTGGGTGTCCCACGTGGATACATGGGTCTCGCCTATGACGAGACAACGGCAGTACGGGTGGCCGCGACCGCGGACTCACCCCATCCTGAGGAGGACGAGTCGGTGAAGCGTCGGAAGTTCCTCGCGCACGCCGCCGCCGTGACAGTGGGCGCGGCCGTGTTCGGAGCGGACTCCGGGTCGTGGGTTTCACACCCCACACAGACTCCGGCTCCGGGACGCATCGGCATGACCGATGTGCGCCAGGTCGAAGCGGCGACGCGGGCTCTGCGTGCCCTGGACTACCAGTACGGCGGCGGTTCCTGCCGCGACGCGGTGGTCGCCCAGCTGTCCTGGGGACAGCAGATGCTCGGTGCCAGCTCCACGGACATCGTTCGCCAGCGGCTCTTCGTCGCACTGGCGGACCTGCACAACCTCGCCGGCTGGACGTCGTTCGACACCGGCCTGATGGACTCCGCCCGCAACCACTTCGGCCAGGCGCTCGATCTCGCCAAGCAGGGCGAGAACGAGGCGCTGATGGCGAACATCCTGTACCGCATGGGCCGCGTCTACTTGCACCAGAACGCCCCCGACGACGCGCTGAAGGTGTTCCAGCTGGGCCAGCTGGCCGCGCAGAACTCCGGTTCCGAGCTGGCCGTCGGCATCCTGTGCGCCAACGAGGCCTGGGCCTACGCGAAGATGGGTTCCGACGAGCAGGCGCTCAAGCTGCTCGGCCGCGCCCGTGACGAGTTCTCCCGTTCGAACATCGCCGAAGCGCCCGCGTGGGCCCGGTTCTTCAACGAGATCGACCTCTCGTCCATGATCGGCACGGTGCACACGGAGCTCGCGCAGACGGTGGACCCCAAGTACACGAGGACCGCGATCCCCGCGCTGTCCAAGGCGATCAACAACTTCGGCGACGAGTACGCGCGCAGCCGTTCGTTCAACCTGACCTCGATGGCGATCAACCACCTGCTCGAGGGCGACATCGACCACGGCGCCAAGATCGGCCGCCAGGCCGTCGACCTGTCGGAGAGCCTCAAGTCGGTCCGCACCAAGCAGCGCATGGAGCCGCTCCGCCAGGAAGCCGACAAGCGCCGCAACAACCCCGAGGCACGCGAGCTCGCGGACCGCGTCGCCCGGTTCACCGGAGCCGAGTCGGCCGCCTAGAACCCATCTCGTTTGGGTCCTATAGCACCACTTTTGAATGGTGTGGGACACGAACCGGTAACGCCAGGACCTTCGCACACGAATGCAGCATCGACGGGCGAGAAATCCACGCCTAAGGTGCGGCAGGTCGGGGCGAAGGACGAGGTGCGGCGCGTGAGCCTTACTCGGAGGTGGCGTTCCAAGAGAGCGCTGCGGTCCGCGCAGTTGCTCGACGAGGTGGTGGACACCCAGCTGCCGCTGCTGGCGGGCTTCGACGAGGAGCGCCGGCGACGATCCGCCGATTACCTCGCCGAACTCGTGGCGCTGGCCCAGGACTACCGCTACTACGCCAACGGCTGGATCGACAGCCGCGAGCTGGACCGCCGCGGTCAGCGGACGATGAACCGGCTGGCGCGCATGCGGGAAGAATCTTCGGCCCGACTGATCACCGACTAGTCCGTTCGTGCGCAGTTCGTCGCGCCGATCGGACCACTCGTCGAGTCCGGTCGAAGTCGTGGATGTTTCACGTTGAACATTCGGCCCGTTCTCACCAGGGCACGGTCCCGGCGTGGTCGAAGAGTCCGCCGGTCGGACCGTCGTCGGGCAGCGTGGCCAGCCTGACCGCGATCCTCGCGCCGTTCTCCGGCGTCTCGTGTCCCTGGAAACCGTTGAACTCGGTGGCGACGTAGCCGGGACAGGCCCCGTTGACCTTGATGCCGGTGAGTTCCTTGGCGTACTGCACCGTGACGGCGTTCAGGAACGTCTTCGACGGCGTGTAGATCCCGTCGACGTCACCCAGCTCCACGCCCGGTGTGGTCTGCAGGGTCAGTGACGAGAGATGGCTCGACTGGTTGACGACGCGCGGCCGCTCCGACCGTCCCAGCAGCGGCAGCATCGCGTTGGTGACCCTGACGACGCCGATCACGTTGGTCTCCAGCACCTCCCTCAGGCTCTCCGCCGTCGCGGCCGAGGGCGCCGTGGGCCACGGCCCCGCGATCCCCGCGTTGTTCACCAGCACGTCGAGGCGGCCGAACCGCTCGTCGAGCAGTGACACGGCGGAAGCCACGCTCCCGTCGTCGGTCACGTCCAACGGTACGGCGAACGCGTCGACGCCGTTCGCCCGCAGTTTCGCCACCGCTTCCTCACCGCGTTCGCGGTCACGCGACCCGACTCCGACGGTGATCCCCAGCGCGCCGAGGCCTGCCGCGATCTCGTACCCGATGCCCTTGTTCGCGCCGGTGACCAGCGCGATCGTCTGTTCGCTCATGCATTTGATCGTGGTCCTCAACGCCGTCGGGACCAACATCACTTCGGTGCCGCAGCGATACCCGGCCGGTATGGATACCGTGGCGGAGTGGAGACGCGAGAGCTGCGGTACTTCGTCGCGGTGGCCGAGGAGCTGAACTTCGGCCGTGCCGCCGACCGCCTCGGCATCGCCCAGCCGCCGCTGTCGCGGGCGATCGCACAGCTCGAACACCGGCTCGGCGTCGCGCTGCTGACCCGCACCAGTCGCAAGGTCTCGCTCACGGGTGCCGGCGAGGTGCTGCTCGCAGAGGGCAGGGCGATCCTCGGTGCGGTGGCGGCGGCCGAACGGCGAACCCGTGCCGCTGCCGAGGACCAGCCGTCGCTCGTCGTGGCCGCCAAGGCCGGCAGTTCCGGTGAGGTGCTGGCGAAGCTGCTCGACGCGTACGCCAACGAGCCCGGCGCCGTGCCCGTCGACCTGCTGCTGTGCGAGTCGAACCCCCACCTGCCGTTGCTCGACGGACGGGCGGACGTGGCGCTGCTGCACGAGCCGTACGACCCGACGGCAGGCCTCGACGTGGAGGTCCTGGGAGCCGAGGGCCAGGTCGCGGTCGTGCCGTCCGCACACCCGCTGGCCGGCAGGTCCCAGCTGCGCATGGCCGACGTCAGCGCCCTGCCGGACCTCGCGCGCTGGCCCCGCCGGGACGGCACCTACCCGGACGGCTCCGGGGTCGAGGTGCGCAACCTGACCCAGCTGTTCCAGCTGATCGAGCTCGGCCGGGCCGTCGTCGTCCTGCCGGAAGTCGTTCGCAACGGGCTGGCCGAGGGGCTGGTCGCGATTCCGGTCGTCGACGCGCCCCAGGTCACGACGGTGATCGCGTGGCCTCCGCACAGCCGGTCGCGCGCGGTCGCCGACCTGGTCAGGGTCGCGACGGGCTTCAGCTGACCGGAGCGCGGCTCAGGACGACGGCGAGCCCGAAGGCGATGCCCATGATCGTCACTTCCAGCACCGCCCACTGCACGATCGCGGTGACCTTGTGCTGGGAGATCTTCGGCAGCAGCCGCCACCGGACGTGGGCGCCGAGCGCCGCGATCAGCCCGGCGCAGACGACCTTGCCCAGGAACAGCAACCCGTAGCCGGTGGTGAACAGCGACTGCGGGAACGGCACGACCGGGTTGAGGACCAGCTCCAGCAGCCCGTTGAACAGGCCCGTGACCGCGACGACGACCAGGCTGACGGTCGCGAGCTTCGAGAACTTCGGCAGCGCGATCGCCAGCAGTCCCTTGCGGTAGGCGACCAGCGCCATCAACGCGCCGAGCCCGCCCGTCCACGCCGCGGCGCCCAGCACGTGCAGCTCCATGGAGACCATCGAGTAGTCGTGGTACTTCCAGTTGGAGGCGTGGCCGGTCACCGGGATCGGCAGCAGCCCGAACATCGAGACGAGGATCCGCAGCTCAGCGGGCACGGACTCGCCGCTGCGCACGGCCATCACGCCGACGACCAGGTAGACGAACGCGCAGGCCGCGCTGAACAGCAGGCCCTTGCCGGCGCCGACGTTCGCGATGTAGTCGATCGCGTTGCCGATGCTCACGTCGCTGCCCGGCCGCAGCTCGGCGGCCTGCAGGACGATCGCGACCAGAGCGGTGACCACCCAGACGGCGGCGGCGACGACCGCGGCCGGCCGGGCGATGCGCATGACGGGTTCGGTGTGCGTGGGCCGGTCGAAGCCGAGCAGCTTCGGCAGGATCGACAGCCCGACGACGATCGTCGCCGAGACGTCGAGCAGCACCCGTGTGACCGGAAGGCCGTACCGGACCGCCGCCCCGGCGTCGACGACCCCGGCGACCACGACGGGTGGTGCCAGCACGAGGCCGAGCGCGATGCCTCCGAGTGCGCCGGACACGAGTCCGGCGAGCACGCGGTAGTGGGTGGGGGCGGCGGTCCGGACGTCGCTCATGCCTTCGCGCCTCCGCCGCGCAGGGCGAAGAACACGCCACCGCCGAGCAGGACCACGGCGCCGGCGATCCAGACCCAGATGGGCAGACCGTCGCTCGAACCCGAGTCACCGGACGCGGCGTTGCTCGGTGCCGCGCTGGGCGTGCCCGTGCCGTCCTTGGTGAGCGTGAACGACAGCTCACCGGACACGGGGTGCCCGTCCGCGGACAGGATGCGGTAGCCGATCTTGTACTCCCCGGCCTTGCCCAGGGCGTTGACCTTCGCGGACACCGTGGTGTCCTTGATCGTGGGGTCGCCCGCGACCTCGTAGTGGCCGCCGTTCGAGTCGACCACCGAGATCGTGTTGATGCCCTGGCCGCCCTGCACGTCCTGGTCGAACGTCAGCGTGACCGTCGAGGGACCGACCTCCAGCGAGGTCTTGTCCTTCGGGTCGCTGCCGATCAGCGCGTTGTGGGCCGCCGCGGGGGCGGCCGTGACGAGCACGGCCGCACCAGCGAACAGGAACGCGATCAGAGCGCGCTTCATGCCTTGCGCCTCGAACGCAGGATCGCGCCGACACCGAAGCCCAGGCCGAGCGCGCCGACGGCCAGACCGGCGCCACCGAGGTAGCGGGCGGTCTGGTCGGAATTCGTGGACGCGGACGCCTCGTGCGTGTCCGTGCCGTTGGCGGCCGGGGTCGTGCCGTGGCCACCGTGGCCGTCGTGGCCGTCGTCGCCGGCCTTCTTCGGGGCGAGCTTCAGCGCGGGGGCCGGGTGCTCCGGCTCCTTGCCGTCGGCGCCGGGAGCCTGGCTCCAGTCCACGACCTCGCCGTTCTCGTAGGTCTGCTTGGTCGGCAGGAGCAGGGTGTCCTTCTCCGGGAGGGTGCCGAGGGCGACGTAGAACTCCTGGTACTCGTTGATCCCGATCTTCGTGCCGGGCTCCGCGGTCCAGGTGATCGAGGTGAACGCCTCGGTGACCTCCTTGCCGGAGACCGTCACGGGCTTGTCGAGCTTGCCCTTGACGACCTCGGCCTTCCAGCCGGTCAGCGGCCTGGTGCGCACCGACGTGAGCGGCGTGTCCTTCGGCAGCGTCACCTCGATCTTGGTGGTGCCGGCGTTGTCGCGCTCGTTCGGGACGCGGAACGCGAACGTCGCGCGGCCGCCCTGGGTGAACTCCGCGGGCTGGGCGCTGACGTGCGCCGATGCGATGGCCGGGGTGCCGAGGACGGCGATTCCGGCAACGGCGAGGACGGCGAGCGTGCGCACGCCAAATCGATTTGTCGACATGAAGTTGTGGCTCCTGATGCCAAAGGGATCTGCAGAGGGATGCGGATGATCAGGAGTCACGGGGCGGGCCGCGCCGCCCGTTCGCACGCGACAGCTCCAGGTGGTGCGCGTTCTGGACGTACGGCGTGCTGGTGAACGTCCGCACCGGTGTCGTGACCGGCAGCGGCGTGAGCCTGCGGGGGATCAGGCGGGTGACGGCGGCGATCAGCCTGAACAGGGCGTTCTCGGCGTGGAACAGCAGGATGCCGGTCAGCGACGCGGCGACGAGGTGCGCCACGAACATCTGACCGGTGAGCGTGTTGTTGTGCTCGTGGTTGACCCAGGTCAGCAGCAGGTGCTGCGCGAGCTGGGCCGTGCCGAGGCCGGCGATGACCGAGAGCTTCCCGGTGCGCTTGTCCGCCAGTGACGCCGCCGCGAACGCGATCAGCACCACCAGTGGCAGCGCGTGGATGAACTCGGAGAGCTCGCCGCCGCCCAGCCCGTGGGCGGTGATCGTGAGCCCGGCGGACGTCAACGCGAGCGCGGCACCACGAATGGTGCGCAACTCACTCGTCCGTGTGCTCACGAGGCTTGAGGGTAATCGGAGGAGTTTGGCCAGGTCCATGACCGGGTACCAAGGGCCGCATGACCGTTCAATGCGACAGGCCGGGCCGTACCGACCGGGTTGTGTTCGGCGTTGCCGCAGGTCTCACGCTTGCGTTCGTGACCTGGGGAATCGTAGGAACAGACTCGCTGGCAGCCGCCTCGAAGGCCGCGCTCGGCTGGATCATCCAGAATCTGGGATGGGCTTTCGTGATCTCGGCCTCCGGGTTCGTGGTCTTCGCCCTGTGGCTCGCGTTCAGCCGGTACGGGAAGATCCCGCTCGGCCAGGACGACGAGAAACCCGAGTTCAAGACCGTCTCCTGGGTCGCGATGATGTTCAGCGCCGGCATGGGCATCGGCCTCATGTTCTACGGCGTCAACGAGCCGCTGACCCACTTCGTGAAGCCGCCGCCCGGCACCGAGGGCGATCCCCTCGAGACCGCGATGGCCACCACGCTGTTCCACTGGACGCTGCACCCGTGGGCGATCTACGCCATCGTCGGCATCGCCATCGCGTACAGCAGCTTCCGCCGCGGCAGGTCCTCGCTGATCAGCTCGGCGTTCACGCCGCTGCTGGGCCGCCGTGCCTCGTCGGGCTGGGGCCGTGCCATCGACGTGATGGCCATCTTCGCGACCCTGTTCGGCTCGGCCGCCTCCCTGGGGCTCGGTGCCCTGCAGATCGGGAGCGGCCTGGAGGCAGCCGGCTGGGCCGGTAGCGTCGGCAAGGGCGTGCTGGTCGCGATCATCGCGATCCTGACCGTGGCCTTCGTCGCGTCGGCCGTCTCGGGTGTCGCGAAGGGCATCCAGTGGCTGTCGAACATCAACATGGTGCTGGCCGTCGTGCTGGCGCTGTTCCTGTTCGTCGTCGGCCCGACGGTCTTCATCCTGAACCTGGTGCCGACCGCGCTGGGCGACTACTTCCGCGAGCTCGCCAACATGGCAGGCCGGACCGCCGCCTCCGGTGGCGACGCGACCGAGACGTGGATGTCCGGGTGGACGATCTTCTACTGGGCGTGGTGGATCTCGTGGACGCCGTTCGTCGGCATGTTCATCGCGCGGATCTCGCGCGGCCGCACGATCAAGCAGTTCGTGGCCGGCGTGATCATGGTGCCGTCCGCGGTGTCGCTGGTGTGGTTCGCGATCCTGGGTGGCACGGCGATCTACGAGCAGCGCAACGGCGTGGACCTCGCCGGTCAGTCGACGCCCGAGTCGCAGCTCTTCTCGCTGCTCGACCAGTTCCCGCTGGCGGCGGTCGCCGGGGTGATCGTCATGGTCCTGGTGGCGATCTTCTTCGTGTCGGGGGCCGACGCCGCGTCGATCGTGATGGGAACGCTCTCGCAGGAGGGCACCATTCGGCCCAAGAAGCCGGTGGTGATCTTCTGGGGCGTGCTGACCGGTGCCGTCGCCGCGGTCATGCTGCTGGTCGGCGGGTCCAACGCGCTGACAGGGCTGCAGAACCTGACGATCATCGCCGCGCTGCCGTTCATGGTCGTCATGGTCGGGCTGTGCGTCTCGCTCGCCAAGGACCTGCGCTCCGACCCGATGATCAGGCGTGAGGAGCGCGTCGCCGAGGTGATGGAGGAGGTCACCGCGCACCTCGACCCCGGTCAGGTGGTCGAGGAGGCGGCGGTCAAGGCCGTGGCCGAGGTGACCGGCAAGACGCCGGAGGTCAGCGCACGTTCAGGCGCCTGAGCAACTCCTGCTCCAGCACCTCCAGATCAGTCCCGACGGCCCGGTGCGCTGCTTTGCGCCGGGCCGTCGGCATGCGTTCGGATGCGCGCACGGCGGCGAGCAACTGCGTCAGCCGGGTCTCGGTCTTCGAAACCCAATCGGAATCTGTCGCACGCAATGTCTCGAGCGACTCCGAAAAGCCGACAATTCGCGCGTGCAGCCGGGCGCCGTATCCGGAGTACCTGCCGATGTCCGCGACGTCGATGCCGAGCCTGCGGGCCCGGTACCGGTCGTACTGCTCGCTCAAAACCCCAGCTCCGCGGGCGATCACCGGAGCCAGCACCGGAATGAGCGCGGGCGCCACCACCTTCGCGACACCGACCAGGTTCTTGGCTCGGCCGGGCGTGAAGCCGGCCTTCGCTTTGCGCGCCATTCGGGTACACCTCCTCCGTCACGTGAAACTTACTGCCCAGGTTGCCGACACATCTCCCCGACGCGCGACATACCCTGCATCCTGTGACTTCCCAGGTGCAGCTAGACGCCGGCGTGGTCACTCGTTGTCGGCGGCGGGTGCACCTCGAAAACGATCCGGAAATGCGCGACGCCCCCAAGGCGGCGCCGGATCCGGCTTCGGAACAACGGAAAGCGGACGCGACGAACCACCGTCGCGCGGTGGCGGACGCGCTCGGCCGGATCGTCGGCTCGAACCTCTTCGAGGTGCCGAGCGGACCCGACGTGCGCAGCGCGGACCGGGAACGCGTGACCCTCGCCGCGATGGAGATGGGCGCGCCGTACATCTGGGGCGCCGCGCTGCCCCGTGACCCGCGCGGTGGCCGTCGAGGCGGAATCGACCTGCTGGTCAAGGACTCCACCGGTTACGTGCCGGTGCTGGTGGTCCGGCACAAGATCACCGATCCCGGTCAGGGCGCTCGCACGAGCCCGCTGACGATGCCGTTGCCCGACGGCAGCCGGGCGGACCCGCACCGCAAGGTCCGTCCTCAGCCCCGGGACCAGCTGCGGCTGGCCCACGCGCAACGGCAGCTGCAGGCCGCCGGCTACGCCCGCAACGGGCGCGCCACCGGTGGTGTGATCGGCATGGACGCCGACGTCGTGCTGTGGCACGACCTCGAGGCGCCGACGTGGCCCGGCGGCCGCAACGCGCTGGCCGAGTACGACGCCCGGTTCAGCGACCGGCTGGCCGTGGCGCTGGCGGCCGCGAACGAGAAGGACCCGCTGGCCCGCCCGTCGCGGATCGTCGACTGCAAGACGTGCCCGTGGTGGCCGACGTGCGACCGCGACCTGAAGCAGGGCAGGGACGTCAGCCTCGTCGTGCGCGGCGAGGACGCGGTGGCGTTGCGCAAGATCGGCCTGTCCACTGTGGACAAGCTGGCCGAGCTCGACCCGCTGGCGGAAGGCCCGGTCCAGCTCGTCGGCATGCCGTTCGGCGACGCAGTGGTGCTGGCGCGGGCGTGGCTGCGCGACCTGACGCTCGTGCGCCGGGTGCCCGAGATGAACGTGCCGCGCGCGGACGTCGAGGTCGACGTCGACATGGAGAGCTTCGGCGACCTCGGCGCGTACATGTGGGGCTGCCTGCTGTCCGGAAAGGACATCGACGAGGAGCACGGCTACCGCGCCTTCGTGACGTGGGACGCGCTGCCGTGCGACGACGAGGCGCGTTCGTTCGCCGAGTTCTGGACCTGGCTGACCGGTGTCCGGTTGCGCGCCAAGGCGCGCGGTCTGTCGTTCCGCGCCTACTGCTACAACGAGCTCGCGGAGAACCGCTGGCTGCTGTCCTCGGCGGAGCGGTTCGCGGGCAAGCCGGGGATCCCGACGGTCGCGCAGATCAAGGAGTTCATCGGGTCCGACTCGTGGGTCGACCTGTTCGGGATCGTCCGCGAGCAGTTCCTGTGCGCGCACGGCAAGGGCCTGAAGGTCATCGCGCCGGCCGCGGGGTTCTCGTGGCGTGATCCCGAGGCCGGTGGCGAGAACTCCATGCGCTGGTACCGGGCCGCGGTGGGGATGAACGGCGACGAGCTCGACGTCGATCAGCGGCAGCGGTTGCTGTGGTACAACGAGGACGACGTCCGGGCCACCCACCGCCTGCGCGAGTGGATGACCTCGGACGCGATGACCCGCTTGCCCTTTGCCGGAGACCTCTAGCGCGGAGCCATGCGCAGAGCGCCGTCCATGCGGATGACCTCCGCGTTCAGGTAGTCGTGCTCGATGATCGAGAGCGCGAGCTGCGCGTACTCCGACGGCTGGGCCAGGCGCTTCGGGAACGGGATGCCGGCGGCGAGGCCCGCGCGGAACTCGTCGGAGACCGTGGCGAGCATCGGGGTGTCGACGATGCCGGGCGCGATGGTCAGCACGCGGATGCCGACGTTGCTCAGGTCGCGGGCGGCCGGGAGGGTCATGCCGACGACGCCGCCCTTGGACGAGGCGTAGGCGACCTGGCCGATCTGGCCGTCGAAAGCGGCGATCGACGCGGTGTTGATGATGACGCCGCGCGCGCCGTGCTCGAGCTCCTCGGTCTTGCCCATGGCCGCGGCGGCCAGGCGCAGGACGTTGAACGTGCCGATCAGGTTGACCTCGATGATCTTGCGGTAGAGGTCGAGGTCGTGCGGGCCGGTCTTGCCGACGGTGCGGGACGACGGGCCGATGCCCGCGCAGTTCACCGTGATGCGCAGCGGGGCGCCGGAGCCCGCCGCCGTGTCGACGGCGGCCTGGACCTCTTCGCCCGAGGTCACGTCGGCGGCCAGGTAGGTGACGTTCTCGATCGCCTCGGCGTTCGCGATGGCGCTGGGCAGGTCGAGAGCGAACACCTGCGCTCCACGCGCCGCCAGGGCACGTGCCGTGGCGCCGCCGAGGCCGGACGCGCCACCGGTGACGATGGCCGCGGTACCCGAGATCTCCATGCCTTCATCCTCCTCGAAGCGAACTGCTCGCGAGGAGGTTAACGCTCGTTACCTGGAACTCAACGGTCGGTCCAGTGGAGCAGGGCCACCAACGGCACCGCTGCCACGAGCGCGAGGCCGATGAAGATCGTCGCGATTCCCAGAATTCCCATGTGTAGAACTGTGCCGTTCGACGGTGTTCGAAACATCGTCCGCGTCGGTAGACCTCTGGTAGGAGATCTGTCACGGTCCGCTACGACCAAAGTCGCACGGAGATCAGGGTCTGCTCCGTTCGGGCCTGGGGTGTAGGTCACTTGGAGTCACGCAATATAGTTAGCCTCGCGTACCTTTATGGGGTGTTCACCACGCGCCCAGAACTCGTCGGCACCTTCGGCATGGTCGCTTCGACCCACTGGCTGGCCTCCGCGTCGGCCATGGCGGTGCTGGAGGACGGCGGCAACGCCTTCGACGCCGCCGTGACCGCGGGATTCGTCCTGCAGGTCGTGGAACCGCACCTCAACGGCCCCGGTGGCGAGGTGCCGATCATCTTCTCCGCCGCCGGTGCGGCCCCGCAGGTGCTCTGCGGGCAGGGCGTGGCGCCGGCCGGGGCGTCGATCGAGCACTACACCGACCTGGGGCTGTCGCTGATCCCCGGCAGCGGACTGCTGGCCGCGACGGTGCCGGGTGCGTGGGACGGATGGCTCACCCTCCTGCGCGACCACGGCACCAAGACCCTGCGTGAGGTGCTCGACCGCGCGATCGGCTACGCCCGCGACGGCTTCCCGCTCGTCGAACGCGCCGCCCACACGATCGGGATGGTCTCGGACCTCTTCCGCGACCACTGGCCGACCTCCGCCGCGCAGTGGATGCCCGACGGCGTCCTGCCGGCTCCCGGCGGCCGGTTCCGCAACCCCAAGCTCGCCGACACCTGGGAGTGGCTGCTCGCCGCCGCCGAGGCCGCCGGTGCCGACCGCGAGGCGCAGATCGAGGCCGCGCGCCGGGCGTGGTCGCAGGGGTTCGTCGCCGCGCAGATCGACGAGTTCTGCCGTTCGGAGTTCCGCGACGACTCCGGACGTGACCACGCGGGCGTGCTCACCGGTGCCGACATGGCGTCCTGGGAGGCCTCCTACGAGGACGCGCTCGTCGCCGACTTCGGCGAGTGGTCGCTGGTGAAGGCCGGCGCGTGGACGCAGGGACCCGTGCTGGCGCAGCAGCTCCGGTTGCTGGAGGGCCACGACCTGTCCTATGTGGACGGCAAGCCGACCGCGGAGACCGTGCACCTCGCGGTCGAGGCCGCGAAGCTGGCGTTCGCCGACCGCGAGGCCTGGTACGGCGACGTCCCGGACGTGCCGCTGGAGACGCTGCTGTCGCGCGAGTACGCCACCGAACGGCGTGCGCTGATCTCTTCCACGGCGTCGTTCGAGCTCCGGCCCGGCTCTCCCGACGGCCGGGAACCGTTGCTGCCCAACCACATCATCAGCGGGCCGTCGACCCAGCTCTCCGACCCGACGGGCGCGATCGGCGAACCGACCGTGGAACGCTCCGGCGTGACGCGCGGTGACACCGTGCACGTGGACGTCGTGGATCGCTGGGGCAACATGGTCTCCGCGACGCCGTCCGGCGGCTGGCTGCAGTCGTCGCCGACGATCCCGTCGCTCGGCTTCTGCCTGGGCAGCCGCGCCCAGATGTTCTGGCTGGACCAGGGGCTGCCGAACTCGCTGGCACCCGGCAAGCGTCCCCGGATCACCCTGTCGCCGTCGATGGCGCTGCGCGACGGCCGTCCCGCGCTCGCGTTCGGCACTCCCGGCGGCGACCAGCAGGACCAGTGGCAGCTCGGCTTCTGGCTGGCGCACCGGGCGGGCCTGAACCTGCAGGAGGCGATCGACTCGCCGATGTGGCACTCGAACGCGTTCCCGAGCTCGTTCTACCCGCGGGCCTGGACGCCGGGTGAGCTCGTCATCGAGTCCCGCGCCGGCGCGGACGTCCTGGATGCGTTGCGATCGCGTGGCCACCAGGTCGTGGACGCCGGCGAGTGGACCTTGGGCCGCATGTCCGCCGTGGCGAGGGACGCCTTCGACGGACTTCTGCGCGCCGGCGCGAATCCACGCGGCGCGCAGGGCTACGCGGCAGGCCGGTAGTCCGGGAAAAGAGGAACGGCGCCCGATTCGAGGGGGAGGGAATCGGGCGCCGCCCCGGCCAGGAAGGTCTGTCGGATCAGATGTCGACGGACGCGGCGCCGGTCGGCACGCCGGTCGGCTCGCTCAGGCCGAGCAGCGTGGAGGCCGGCAGACCGGAGGCACCGGCGTCGACGTTCTCGACCAGCGCGGCGGCGTCGAGGTCCTGCGCGTTGAGGGCCTGGATCTTGCCCGCCGCGTCGGCGGTGTCCACGGACGCGAGGTCGCCGACGGTGGCGATGTCGCCCAGCTGACCACCGAGGTCGGGCGTGGTGTGAACGGCGGCGGACCCGGTGTCCGCGTTGGCGATACCACCCAGGCCGAGCATGACGGTTGCGCTGCCGAGGGCAACAGCGGCCCCCGCGACGGTCTTCCTGAGGTTCATAGGCGCGAACGTGTCGTGTTCGGACCCTCTACATCAAGCTGCGTAACTCAGGCGAGGGAAGTTCTTCATCCTTTGGAGGGACGGCGCACGATTCTGAGGGGCCCTGGCTTCGAAAGACCGGCGACAACGCCAGGTGCTACCGAACGTCACGATTCTGGTCGTATTGGACACAGCGTGCCCGCCTGCAAAACGTGAGTTCCGAGAGTCACCGCGCCTCGTCCGGGCAGCGTGGAACAGCGCCGTGAAGCGCGGCGACCTGGAAAGAACTGACGGGCCGGCTAGGCGATGGCCCCCGGCGGCAGCTTCAGCTTGAACGGCAGCGTCGTCACGACGGCCAAGTCCGAGGCCGTCGCCTTCATCAGCGAGGGAGCGTTGCGCGCGCCGGGTTCAGGCAGGTCAAGCAGCCTGTCCACGGCCTCGACCAGCGGGCCCTCGTAGATCCACACGGCCTGTGCCGGGCGAGCCGAGTCGCGGACCGCGGGAAGACGTCCCGCGCGCGCTTCCGTCTCCGACCAGAACAGGATCGAGTCGATGAAGCCTCTGCGCTGCTTGAACGCCATGATCCGGTCGAGCTGCCCGGCGTCGTCCCTCAGGTGGAGGAACTGGAAGCCGTTCTCGCGCAGCTCGATGACCTTGTTCAGTGCGTGGTCCATGGCGCACCTACCCCTGTGAGGTCCCCTTCGGGTGACTGATCAGTCATACGACCCGAAAGGATCGTACGGTAAGGCAACGTTCTGCCGTAAGACGTACTCCGAACGAGTATCTCAATTGGCAGACGCTTGTGGCGCAGGGTAATCGTTGGCCTTCTTGGTAGAGGAAACGGCCTGGAGGACCGCTACGGTTCGCACCAAGAACGCCAAACCGCCTAATGTGACTAAAGTCACGGTGATCAACATGTGTCGCCTCCGAGTGGCTCCTACACCCGTACTAGACGTGTAGCACGCGTCGTGGGTTGCACCTTTGCCGACTCGCCGTTCTGCGCGAGGTCAGGCCAGTAGAGTCAGGGCGGTGCGTGAAGAAACCGCCGTCGGGGGAGCACTCGGCCTGCTGTGCAGCACCGAGCTGGACGGGCTCGGTGACCAGTTGCCCGTGCGCGTCCTCGAACGGGAGCTGCGTGACCGGCTGGGTGACTGGCGCATCACCGCGCTCGCGCGGCGAGAGCATTCCCATCGCGCCGACGGCGGGCTGGGGGCGACACCGATCAGCTCGGTCGGCCCCGACGACTTCCACCTGATCGTCGTGTCGCCGTCCGAGCCCCTCGACATCGCCGAACTGCCCGGCCGTGCGGTCGGGGTCGCGGTCAGGTCGGGCGGCAGGACCGGCATCGAGGTGCTCTCGACCCGGGACGAGGGGCCCGACGTCGTGCCGAACCTCGGGGTGCTCGCCGACCGGCTGGTCGAGCCCGAGGTCCTCACCGCCCGCGTGCAGCACCTCCAGCAGCTCGGCAGGCTGCCCGAGCACCGGTACCTGGTCCTGCACGTCACCGCGACCACGCCGCTCGCCCGGCTGCGGCCCGCCGTCGCCAAGGCCGCCGAGCTGCTCGCCATCGACCACGTCGTGGTGCTGCCGACCGGCGTCGAGCCGGAGGAGTCCAGCTGGCCGGCGATGCCGCACGACGCCGTCGTCGAGGACAGGCTGGCCGTGATCGCGAACGCGGCCGCGGTGGTGGCCTGCGACGAACACGTGGCAGCGGCCGCGCAAGCGTTTGGCCGGACGTGGGTGCTGTTCGACCCGAAGGGCACCGACCGGCAGGCCGTCGAGCAGTTCGGCAGTCCCGACCAGGTCGTCACCGCGCCGAGCAGGCTGGTCACGGCCATGCGGCGGGCGCTCAAGGTCGAGCGGTCCGCCAAGGCGGTCCGGCTGCTGGACGAGCACCTCAACGCCGTGGCCAGGCTGGCGGAGGAGGCGTTCGCCAAGACCGGGGCCGTCGAGCCGCGCATCGCGTTGCTCGCCGCGGAGAACCGGGCGCTGCGCAAGGCGCACCGGCAGCTGCACGCCCGGCTGATCGCCGAACGGGAGGCGCTCGTCGAGCACATGCTCAGCCGCAGCGGCGACATCGGGCCCGACCTGGCCACGGAGCGCCGGCTGCACGCCGACCTGGCCGAACGGCACCGCGACGTGCTCGCCGCTCTGGCCGCGGAACGCGCCGAGCTGGCGGCGATGCGCTCCACCAAGCTCTACCGCTGGTCGCGGCTGCCGCGCGTCGTCTACGGAAAGCTGCGCGGCCGGTGAACCCGCGCGTCACGTTCGTCCTGGTCACCTACGGCGGCGGACCGATGGCCGCGCGCTGCCTGGAGGTGCTCGCCGAGCACACCACCGAGCCCTACGAGGTCGTGGTCGTCGACAGCGCGTCGCCCGACGGCACCGGGCAGTGGCTCCAGGAGAACCTCGAATCGGCCACCGTGGTCCGGCTCAGCCAGAACCTCGGGTTCGGTGCCGGGTGCAACGTCGGCGTCGAGCACGCGGGCACCGAGTTCGTCTGCTTCCTCAACGCCGACGTCGAGGTGACCGAGGGCTGGCTCCCGCCTCTGCTCGAGTTCCTCGACGGCAAGCCCGAGGCGGCCGCGGTCGCACCGCTGATGGTCTTCCCCGACGGACGCGTGCAGGAGGCGGGCAGTCTCCTCGGCGGCGACGCGTACAGCAGGGGCTGGGGCGACGGGCAGTACGACGTCGACTCGTTCTACCCCCGCGTCGTCGACTACGCCTCCGCCGCGTGCCTCGTCATGCGGCGCAAGGCGTTCTACGAGGTCGGCGGCTTCTCGCCGGAGTACCACATCGCCTACTACGAGGACACCGACCTGCAGTTCACGCTGCGCCGGCACGGCTGGCAGGTGTGGGTCCAGCCCGCGTCACGGGTGCTGCACGTCCGGCACGGCACGAGCTCGACGGCCACGGCCGAACGCCTCTCCGACATCAACCGCGAGGTGTTCCGCCGCCGTCACGCCGACGACCTGGCGACCCGTCCGCCCTCGCTGGGTATCCACGAGCACACCCACCGGCTCTGGTGGCTGCGCGACCGCCCCACGACCTCGCGGATCCTGGTGGTCGCCGGCGAGGAGGAGCTCGACGCGGCTCTGCTCACCGAGCTCAGGGACCGCGACCACGAGGCCGCGGTCACGCTGTTCGTGCCGGAGGAACCCGAGCACGACTGGCGGCCCGCGGGGATCGAGGTCGTGTCCGGCGCCGAACCCGAGCCGTGGAGCCGGGAGCGCGTCGGCCTCTACGACGTCGTCATCGCGCTCGGCCCCGGCACGGCCGCGGCGGAGATCACCGAGTGGCAGCCGCAGGCCGTCCGGGTGCTGCGCCTGGACGTCCTGCCGCACGTCGCCTGGGAGAAGAAGTACGCACGCGACCGCAGGCGCGAGGACGCGATCCGGGCCGGTGTCGAACGTGCGCGGCTCGCGAGCGCCGAGAAGTGGGCGCAGACCGTCGTGCGAGCGGACGACGTGCTGGACGACGTGCTCGTCGACTGCGGTCTGGCGCCCGCGAGATCCCGTTAGCGCTGGGCGCGCCGCAACAACGCGGCCGCGAGCAGCCTCCGTTCGGCACCTGCCGTGTCCGGGCGGTCGCCTTCGAGCGCCAGGCGCACCAACGGCCACAGCCTGCGTTCGGCCGTGGTCAGCCGCGAGAGGTGCTGAACCGCCTCCGGCGACATGAGGTCGTGGTTGCGCATCAGCAGCACCGTCGCGAACTGCGCGATCCGGCGGGTCTCGTGCTCGACGATGTGGTCGAGCTCGGGCTGCTTGTGCGCCAACGAGTCCTGGTCGAGACCGAGCGCGTACCTGGCCAGTCCCTTGAGGCCCGGCAGGCCGTCGGCGAGGCGGGGCACCTGCCAGCCGGTGACGTTCGCACCGTGCTGGCGGTAGGAGTGCAGCGCCCGGTCGACGAACGCGATCCCGCCGATCGACAGAGCGCAGGCGGCGAGCCACTGGTCGTGGTACGACGCCGGGGTGCTCGGCGGCAACGGCAGCATGCGCTCGGCCAGCACGTCCGCGCGCACCATGCTCGCGGCGCCCGTCACCGTGTTGAGCAGCAACAACTGCTCCAGGTCGGTGTTCTGGCGCGACCTGCCGGTCCACACGCTCTCGGCGATCACCCTGTCGTTGTCGTCGACCAGCCGCATGTCGGCGTACGCCAGCTGCACCGACGGGTCGGCGAACTCGGCCAGCAACGTCTCGATCTTGTCGGCGTCCCACAGGTCGTCCTGGTCGGACAGGGCGACGAACTCCGCGTCCGCGGGCACGATCTGCAGCGCCCGCTCGAAGTTGCCATAGAAGCCCGCGTTCCGGTCGTGCTCGACCACGACGAACCTGGGGTCGTCGCCCACCACGTCGTGCAGCGTGGCCCGGCCGGTCTCGTCCGAGTTGTCGTCGCTGATGACGCACACCCAGTTCTGGTGGGTCTGCGCGCGGATCGTGTCGAGCTGGGCGGCGAAGTGGTGCCGCGGCGGGTTGTAGGTGGCGAGGCAGATCGCGACCTTCGGCCCGGTGGCGGGCCAGACCGCCTCGGCCCGCTCGACCGCCGGCCGTGGACGGACGCGCAACGGCGGCAGGTCGCTGCGGAAGACGGTGCCGTCCGCCAGCGTCACCAGGAGTTCGAGCGCGATGGAACCCGGTGACGTGCGTGCGCGCACCGGCACGCGCAGCCGGATCCCGTTGCCGGGATGGCCGGTCGTGCCGGGACAGGTCCTGCCGTCGGCGCGGATGGCGACGGTGTGCACCGGCAGGTCGTCGTGCACGGCCGTGCCTTCGAGCTCGACGACCTGGCCGCGGCCCACCACGACCTCGTCCGACGGCACCGAGACCTCGTAGCGCATCCGTTCGGCGCGCTGGTGCTTGCTCACCTCGCGGATCCGGCCACCGACCAGCGGTGCGATCGGGCCCAGCCGGCGCAGCACCGCGTCGGTCTCCTCACCACCCCTGCCGAGCAGGAGGTCGCGCGTGCCGCGCACCGCGCGGGCGGCGGGCCAGACGTAGTCGCGTCCGATGTGGACGATGGACGACGAGTCCAGCTTGTCCAGGCGTGCCCGCAGTTCCGCGTTCTCCCGGGCGAGCCGTTCCGCCAGCGCCGTCTGCTCGGTGAGGCGGGCGTCGGTGTCGGCCAGCTCCATCAACGAGTTGCCGACCAGGTCGTCCAGCCGGCCGATCTCCTCGCGCAGCGCGGCGGCGGCCGTGTTCGACTGCTCGTGCAGCTTCTCCAGTTCCTCGGAGCGTTCGTGCAGCCGCTCGGTCAGTTCGACCGCTCGCGCGTTCAGCTCCACTGCCTGTGCGTGCAGGTGCGGCACCGAGGCCGCGGCGTCCTGCAGTTCGGTGAGCGCGGGCCCTTCCCAGAGCCTCGGCCTGCCGGGCACGTCGAGCTCGCTGCGCAATGCGGCGAGCACCTCGTCCGCCGGTGTGCCGCTGACCAGTTCCTGCAACGTCGCCTCGGCTGGAAGCAGGTCGTCCCACCGCGGGGCGGGCAGCGCGGCGAGCGCGGTCAGCTCCTCGGTGAGCCTGCGGATCGACCACTCCGCGGGCCACGGGTGCGCGGCGCCGCTGCGGTGGACCTCGCGGGCGAACTCCAGCAGCGCCCGCACGAGCGCCAGTTCGGAGTCCACTCCGGACTCGGCCTGCCACTCGAGGTCGATCCGGTGGTACGTCCCGTGGTCCGCGACGATGAAGTTGCCGGGGTGCACGTCGAGGCAGTCCGGCGGCAGCACCGCGACACCTTCGCGGCCGGGCAGGAACGGGTGGCGCACGTCGACGTCGGTGGCGGGCCGCGCGTCGGCCGTGCAGTACTGGCGCCACTTCTTCAGGAGGTCGCTCAGTTCGCTGAGGTCGTTGTCCGCCAAGGCGTCGAGCAGCAGGCTGTCCAGGGCGACACCCGGTAACACCGGATCGCGCTCGACGAGCACCTGGCGCAGCCACCCCGCCGCGCTCTCGCGGCCGTCGGCCATCACCAGGTCGAGATCGCCGGTGAGCGTCCGCGAACGGCGCCACTGCGGCAACCTGCCGTTGTTGACCATCCAGGCGAGGCCCGGCCGCAGGGTCCGCTCGACGGACTCCCGCGTGCGCGCCGCGATCACGAGGAACGACGGCGAGACCGCCATGCCGAACCCGTCCGAGACGGCGAGGCGGTGCGGCAGCCTGCCGGCGACAGCACCGACGGTGCCGCCGAACGCGCCCTGCAGCGGGTCGCGCACGAGCTTGTCGATCAGTTCGGGCGCGTCGGGACGGTCGTGCAGCGACGCGTCCACGACGATCCGCGGGATCTTGTAGTCCGGGTAGGGCGCCAGCCAGCGCTGGGCGGTGAAGCCGGCGGCGGAGAGCAGTTCGCCGAGCCGCTGCCTGTTCCACGTCCGCGCGCCGGAGCCCGGGTAACCGGCGGGGCCGACCCACGACTTGCCGCGGTGGTCCTCAGCCCGGCCGAGCAGGTACCCGAGCCCGAGCTGGTTCTCGATCGCCAGCACCAGCGCGCCGTCGGCGTCCAGCGCCTCGGCGACGTCACCGAGCAACTGCTCGGGATCGCAGTACTCCAGCACCCCGCAGACCATCGCGAGGTCGAACGTCCCGTGCTTGCTCAGCTCGACGGCGGGGCTGTCGACGATCCGCACGCCCGGCAGGTCGCGGCACCGTTCCCGTGCCGCGGCCGCGCGCAACGGCACGCCCTCGACACCGACGACCTCCGCGCCCGCCTCGCCCATGGCGCGGCTCAGGACGCCGCTTCCGCAGCCGACGTCGAGCACCCGCTGCCCCGGCCGGATGTCCAGGGGGGCGAGCAGCCCGAGCCGCTGCGGTGAGAAGTGGTAGCTGAGCTCCCACGAACCACCGAGGTTCGTGGCGAGCTCAGCCGAACCGGCGCTGACGTCCGCCGCCGCGCGGAGCCGTTCGAGAACGGCGTCCTCGGCGCCGTCCGCGTAGTCGACGACGTCGTTGCTCATGTCAGGAGGTCGGGAACTTCTTCGACACCGCGACGCTGTACTCCTGGAACTTCCTGATCAGATCGGTGTCGGAGTCGCCGATGGGCTCCTGGACCGTCATCGCGCGCACGACCTGCTTGCCGGTGGCGTACACGACCAGGTACGAGCCGCTCTGCTTCGGCTTGATCAGCTGGAGCACGTTGGACTTCGGGGGCAGCGCGCCGCGCGCACCCTCGACCATCCCGGACCTGCCCGCCGCCTCGACGAGATCGGTCGCGAGCTTGGTCGCCTTCTCCGGGGAGTCGGTCTCGAAGACCTCGGCGTGGTAGGTGAAAGCGTCTTCCTTGCCACCCTTGAACGCGATCTTCTGCACGCCCGCCGTGGTCAGCGCCTCGGCGTCGTCCGCGGTCAGGAAGCCGGCCGTGACCAGCTTCTCCGCCGTCACCTCACCGTTGTTCGGGTCGGCCGTGCCGGGCGCCGCCGGCAGCAGTTCGAGCGGGGTCTTGGGCTTGGTGGTCGTGGAGGTCGTCGCCGTCGAGGCGGCGGTCGTGCCACCGCCACCGCCGGAGCCGCTGCGCAGGCCGAACCACCAGACGGCACCACCGATCAGCGCGATGACCAGCACCACGCCGATGATCGCGAACACCTTCTTGCCCTTGCCGGACGAGGTCTCGTCGAACACCTCGGGCCCCGAGCGCGACCAGCTGTCGTTCGACTGGGTCAGCCACGGCGGCGCCTGGTCGCTGCTCACCTGCCACGGCGGCGGGGGAGGACCGGGCTGCTGGAAACCGTGAGCGGGAGAGGGAGGGCCGTAGTTCGGCTGGCCCATGCCCGCGTTCGGCACGGCCTGCGTGCGGTCGGCATCGGGCGGCCGCGGCGTCACGACCTGCGTGGCGTCGGGGTTCGGCGGCTTCGGCGGCTCGCCGACCGGAGCGATGTACTGGGTCGCCTGGGAACCGGTCGCGGGCCCCGCCGACGGCGGCTGGGCCTGCCAGCGCTGCTGTCCGGGAGCCTGCTGGCCGCCCGCGTTGCTGGAGGACAGCACCTGGTCGCGGCGAACCCGGTAGTCGTCAGCCGAGATCCGGCCGCTCGCAAGCTCGTCGTCCAGCTTGCGCAGTTCGTCCTGCCAGTTCACGCTGACAGCCCCTTTCTCCATGTGCGAACCCGGCCATTGTGCATGTCCTGCCTGAGGGCTGACCGGCCAACCGCCAAGTCGTGATCCGGCCTATCGGACCGTTGGTCCGGATGACCTATAGCGCTCGACCTGACTGACCACCCGCAGTATCGCCTTGCGTAGAACCGGCGAGACACCTCGCCCAGCCGCCGGTTCCGGTTCGGGAACGACGGGCGGAGCCGGGTGGGAACGCTCCCGCCAGGCCTGCAACGCGTCCCCGACCTGGTCCTCGATCCATTTCGCTGCCGCTTCGGTGCTGCGCGTGCGACGCAGATGGTCCCGCGCGGCCAGCCCTCGTTCGGCGGCTCGTGCCGGATCGTCCGCGACCTCGCGCATGGCCTGCGCGGCCGCGTCGAGATCCGGTTCGGCCCAGTGCGCGTCAGGCGGATACGGCGCGGCGTCTGGTCCGACCTCAACGATCTCGTACGGCACCGGCCAGCAGTTCACCGGGTCCAGGAACTCGGCCGTGCCGGAGTAGTCGGTGCTGATCACCGGGATGCCCATGGACATCGCCTCGGCGACCGTGAAGCCGAAGCCCTCCGAGCGGTGCAGCGACACGTAGCAGTCGCTGTTCTCGTAGAGCTCGTGCAGTTCCTGCGCGGACAGGTACTTCTCGATCAGCGTGATCCGGTCGTCCAGCGCGACGGCGGCCCGCAGCTGCTCGGCGGCCGGGACGTGCTGCTTGCCGTTGATCACCTTCAGCACCAGCTCGACGTCGTCGCGACCGGGGAAGGCACGCCGGAACGCCTCGATGGTGCCGAGCGGGTTCTTGCGCTTGAAGACGCTGTTGAAGTCCATCGCGAAGAGGAACCTGGTACGCCCGCCCGGTTTTCTGGTGACCGCTGCCCGTTCCTTGACCGGGATGGGGAACACCTTCACGGGCTTGGTGGTGTGCGCGGCGATCGCCTCGCGGCAGAACTCGCTGATCGTCCAGATCTCGTCGAGGCTGTCGTAGACGTGCATCGACTCGGGGAACTCGTCGAGCTCCCACGACCACACGCCGATCTTGTGCCGGCCCTCGGCGACCTCGGGGTGCGCCCGCAGCACCGCCTGGGTGAGGTCGGCGTTCACGCAGAGGACGCTGACCGGGAACCGCGGCCTGCTGACGTCCTCCGGGGCGTCGATGCCGAGCTCGTTGACCACGAACTCGTCCTCGATCACGGACGCCGTGGGCACGTTCGCCGCGGCGAGCGCGTCGTGCAGCGACCGGCCCAGCTCACCGACGCCGAGCACCGCGGTGAGGTGGCCGAGTAGGTTGACGCCGAGCTCGTCGTTCGCGGGCGTGATCGGCGCGGGCGGTGCCGGGATCGCCCAGGTGGGCAGGTCGCCCGCCGGCACCCCGAACGCCCGCAGCCAGTCGAGGTAGCCGGGGTTGGCCGCGTCGTTGTAGTAGCCGCGCAGGTCAGCACGGTCGCGCCAGATCGCGGCGGCCCACCGGTTCAGCGTGCCGAGCTCGGGTTCGGTCAGCCAGTCGCGGAACGGCTTGCCGCTGAACGCGTGCGGCGCCTGCTCGTCGTCCTCGACCCAGGCCTTCCGGTAGATCGCGCGGAGCAGCGGCGTGATCTTGGTGCCGTCGCTCAGTTCGCTCAGCCACGACGGCGCCACGTCCTCCGGCGCGATGAACCCGGCCTCGGTCAGCGCCGCGGCGTAGCGGGCGACCACCGGTGCCAGGTCGGGGCGCGCGGAGAGCAGCGTGCGCGGACGCCCGGCGAGGTGCGAGCTCAGCAGCCACGGCCTGGTCGCGTCGAACCCGAGCAGGTCGATCACCTGAGTACCGGCGCCGACCTGCCGTTCGAAGGCGTTCCAGACGCCGGCCGTCGTGCGCGCGACGTGGTGCTCCCGCTGGCTCACGGCCTGGTCGAACCACGCCTGGTCGGCCCACACGGCACGGCCGAGGTCGATGGCGTGGAAGGTGCGGACGGCCTCCGCCCAGCTGTCCAGGAACTCCGCCGCACCCTGCGAGACCACGACGAAACCGGGGTCGAACACCCCGGTGCCGACCAGCCGGCCCTCGTCCGACCGCACGTCGTCGAAAGGCCGCTGGAAGTGCGGCGAGACCACGAGCGCGTGCCGGCCGGTGAGCAGGTCGTCCATCGGCGCCAGCACGAAGCTCGACGACGTGAGGTGCACGGCGACATCGGCGTCGAGGAGGAGCTCGCGCAGCAACAACGGCTTCAGCGCCTCGGCGAGCTGCTCCGGCGGGTAGGCGGTGGCCAGGCTGAAGTAGTCGTCCTCGGGCACCCCCATCGCACCCGGACCCAGCAGCGTGACGCCGTCCTCCGAGCGGGCGCCGGGTTCGGCGTCGAGCACGGCGATGACGAACCGGCTGCCGGGGTGGTGCTCCAGGTACGACCGGGCGAGCACCGTCGCCAGCGGCAGCCCGCTCTCCCTGGTGATCGTGCATGCGACCGCGTTCATGTCCCCCGGTTCCCCTGACCAATGGTCGACCTGGTGCTGCGTGCCTTCGTCCGCTTCCGGTACCACTGCTCCACCGGAGTCTCCACGAAGCGGTACATCAGCTCTGTCGCGATGAGCACCACGACGATCGCGATGCACATGGCCAGCCAGTATCCGGTGAACGGGGTGATCAGGCGACGCAACGGAATGCCGACCGGGATGTGCAGCAGGTAGATGCCGTACGTGCGCTTGGAGGCCACCGCGACCCACCGCGCCCGCACCAGTTTTCCGTCGGCTCGGCTGGCCAGCAACACCACGATCAACAGGATGGCGAGAGTACGCGGGTAAGCCTCACCGTTGCCCGGCCAGGTCTCGCTGGTCAGGTCCGCCCTGATGAAGAGCAGGAACTGCATCGCGCCGAGGGAGACACCGGCGAGCATCGGCAGCCTCCCCGACCGCACGAGTGCGATCAGCTGTCCGATGAACAGCACGGGGAGGAACGTCGCCACCTGGCGGAGGAAGCTGAACGGCGGCCCGCCCTCCGGCGGTACGACGGAGATCAGCACCGACACGAGCGTGACCGCGACGGCCTGAGGCACCCACGGCCAGCGCCTGAGCAGCGGCATGGTCGCGATGACGTAGAAGTAGAAGACGAACTGGAGCGCCAGCGTCCAGTCGATGCCGAGCACCTCGGACGTCCCGGGTACCAGGTAGTTGACCAGGAACGCGTTCAGGAACAGGTCGTTGAAGTCCGCGGGCAGGGTGGCGGGCAGCAGCCCCAGGCTGACCGCGGACCAGGCGATGAACACCGCGACCCACAACGCGGGGAGCAGCCGCACCGTCCGCCGCGCCAGGAACTCGGGACCGCTCTCCCGGAACGACGCTCCGGTGATCACCATGCCGCTGATCAGGAGGAACACCGCCACGCCCGCGAACCCGAGGGTGGGGTTCAGGTGCAGCGTGTCGACCAGGAGCGAGTTGACCTCGTTCGCGGTGGCGTACTGCTGGCGGTCGAGGTGGATCCAGTCCGCGTAGTGGTGGTAGACGACGGCGACCGACGCGACGACGCGGACGAAGTCGAGTCCGGGCATGTACCCCGGCTTGTTGCTCATGCCGGTACTCGCAGCACGAGCCGATGGCAGGCCGATGCGGCCGCGCCCGTCGCGACCACCGCGACGGCCAGTGCCACGCCTACGGGCAAGAACCCGAGCACGTCCATCACCGCGTATCCCACGACGCCCTGGAGCAGGGCGAGCCAGACGGCGTGGTCGCTGAGCCAGCGCACCGCGGAGAAGCTCGTGAGTCGTGCGGCCAGGTCACCGCTGAACACGACACCCAGTGCGACCAGCAGCATCGTGAACACCGCCGGGACCGGGTACCACCACCTGGCGAACTCGGGCTTGAGCGTCTGCAGCATCACCATGACGAACACGCTCAGGAACCCGAACGCGACCACGAACCCCGACTTGAGCCCTGCCCGCTGAGCGAGTGCGATCAACTGCCCCACGGCCACCAACGGGAAGAAGACGATCACCCCGGCCAGCCGGCTGTCCGGCGCGACGGCGACCACGGCCGCCGACAGCACGATCTGCCCGAGCGGCACGACCAGCATCGCCAGACCGCGGTACTCGTTGATCACCGCCGCGGCCGCGGCGCCTGCCAGCAGGAGCAGCACGAGCCATGCCAGCGGCAAGAGCAGCTGGACTCCGTTCACCACCTGACTGACGAGCGTGATGTTTCCGGCGGCCGCGAGGACGCCGGTCATCGGGGCCAGGGGAGCGGTCCAGACCTGTGCGCCAAGCGCTGCGACGATCGTGGCGAGGACCGCGCTGACCCCGGCAGGGAGGTAGCCGCGCACCAGTTGCCACCGCAGCGGAGCGCGGTCGAGCTGTGCGAGGTAGCCGCCGGTCGTGAGCAGCAGCATGACCGCGAACACGCCGAAGTCCTCACCGATGCCCAGCGGCCGGTTCAGCACGTGCCGCACCGCGTCGAGGTAGCCGAGGCGGACGCCGTGCTGGGTCGTCCACAGCCCGATGAGGAAGCCGTGCAGGACCAGGACGGCGGCGACAGCGCGGATCAGCACGACGCCGGGCCTCGGTACGTGCGTCGCCTCGGCGTTCGGCGCCGCGGAGGTACCGGTCGAGATCATTCCGGCTCGGCTTCCGCCGGGGAGCGTGCGAGCTGCCGCTCGAGCAGGTCCACGACCTGGTCCGTGGCGCTGGGGCCGTAGCCGTCCACTCGCAGCACGTCGCGGCCGCGGACGTAGTGCGCGTGGTAGACCGCGCTGTCGTCCTCGTGGACGAAACGGCGCAGCAGGACGTCGTCCCCGCCGGGGACGAGCTGGTGGTTGCCGCGCTTGTAGAGCCCGTCGAACTCGTCCAGCGCGGCGAACGGGTCCGCGCCGTCCCGCAGCGTGAACCTCCAGACGCCCAGCACCGTGCCGTCCGTCCGCCTGGTCACGCGTGCGTCGATCTTGGCGACGCCGGTCGCCCGGGCGATCTCGAGCTCGTCCTCGGACAGCAGCGTGTCGCGTTCGAAGATCTCCGTGCGGCCGGTCTTCTTGAACGCTATGTCGCCGGGAGGGTCCACCAGAGGGTCGGTGCTTTCGACGTACGGCAATCGGGGCGTCGGGTCCGGAGTCGTCACGACATCGCTCGCGTAGGCGTTGCCGGAGCCGTCTCCCCAGACCGCCCACGCCCCCGCGCCGACGGCGACGAGCAGCGCGAGCACGGCCACGACGGGCGCGGCTCGGCGGGCGCGAGCGGACATGGCGGAACCCCCAGCGAACGACGGTGCGGAAATTCTCGCTGATCGTCAGTTGCTTTGGTGCCCGATTGGGATGCTTTCATGTGCCAAGTCACATCGAAGCCCGATGATCCATACAATGCAGGTCATGGCCCTGTTCGGTCGAGACAAAGCCCGCCGGGTGACGGACGCCGACGCGTTGCCGGGCCGTCCGGACCCGATCACCGTGGCCGACTCTCACGCGGTGTTCCCGGACCGTCGCATTGCGCCACCGTTCCCCTCCGGCCACCGCACCGCGGTCTTCGGGCTGGGCTGCTTCTGGGGCGCCGAACGGCTCTTCTGGCGAACACCCGGCGTCTGGTCCACGGCCGTCGGCTACGCGGGCGGTGTCACCCCGAACCCGACCTACGAAGAGGTCTGCTCGGGCCGCACCGACCACGCCGAGGTCGTCCTCGTCGTCTTCGACCCCGGCGCGCTGCCGTTCCAGGACCTGCTGCGGGTGTTCTGGGAGGGCCACGACCCGACCCAGGGCATGCGGCAGGGCGCGGACGTCGGCACGCAGTACCGGTCGGTGGTCCTGTACGCCGACGAAGGGCAGCGGGTCACCGCCGAGGCTTCCGCGGCCGTGTACCAGCGGGCGCTGAGCGAGGCGGGGCGCGGGGCGATCACCACGGAGCTGGCGCCGCTGAAGGAGTTCTACTACGCGGAGGACTACCACCAGCAGTACCTGTCCGACGCCAAGAACCCCTACGGCTACTGCGGACTGGGCGGCACCGGTGTGTCGTGCCCGGTGGGGTTGAACCTCGGCTCCGAGCCGACCGGCTGATCAGCAGAAGATCAGGCCGCACTGCCTGGTCGTGGTGGTGGTGGTCGGCGGCCGAGGGCGCGTGGTCGTCGTCGTGACGGGCGGCGGCGCCTTTGTCGTAGTCGTGGTCGTCGTGGTGGTTGTCGTCGTAGTGGTCGTGGTGGTGCTGCTGGTCGTCGACTTGGAACTCGACGACGCTGCGGACGATGAGCTGGACGCCACTGTCTGTGACGGAGATTCGGATTCCGTGGGAAGCAGCGAAGGCGTGTTGATGAGCGAGACGCGGGCCGGGAAATCGCTGTCCGGTGCGGTCGGATCGCTCGCCACGAGCGATCCGACATACGTCCCCAGCACGCAAAACGCAGCGACGACCACGCCGATCAACGCTCCGGTTGCGAGCCTGGCAGGCCCACTCATCGCCGCGAACACCCGGACTGACTATCTCGTTCACTCGATTGGGTCAAGCAAACTGGCTTTTTTCTACTCGTTCACACCTTTGTCACGGTGACGCCCACTACGCCCTGTGACAGCGGAGCGATCGCCTTGAAGGCCTTGGGGGTCAGGTCGACGCAGCGACCGGTGATGAACGGGCCCCGGTCGTTGATCCGCACGGTCACCGTCTTGCCGTTGGAGCGGTTCTTCACCTTGACCTTGGTGCCGAACGGCAAGGTCTTGTGCGCGGCGGTCAGCTTGTTCGGATCGAAGCGCTCGCCGCTGGCGGTGGTCCCGCCGCCCGAGTAGTAGGAAGCCTTGCAGGTCTCGGCGGAAGCCACGGGGGAGAAGAGCACAGCGGTGGCGGCGAGAGAGGCCAGCGTGAGGCCGGCCGCCGCGAGAGTCTTTGCCATGGTGCAAGCAACTCACGCACCGGCAAAGAGCCGCCTAATGCGTGCTTAACCGGGGAACTGCTCCGCCGCGGACACCAGCAGGTGCCAGTCGCCGTCCGGCAGGGTGCGCAGTCGATCAAGCAAAGCGGACATCCTGGCCAGCAACGCTGGGTGATCGGCCCAGAACGAGGGATCTACTCTCAGTAGAGCGGCGAGCAGGTCGCCGGGGTACAGGGCGACCGACCGCAGCGGGTCGCACTCCACGTGTTCCAGCGCCAGCAGCGCGGTCACGTCCAGCCCCACCTGGTGCGTCACGAGCAGGTGCAACGACGTCGGCGTCAGCTGCCCGACCGGCAGATCGCGCAACGCACACAGGTCCCGGTAGAGCTGGGTCGACGACGAGTCGGGCCTTCCCCAGTCGTCCTCGCTGAGGTGCGCCAGCGTTCTGTCCCGGTCCACGCACCCATAGTCCTCGCAAAGGGAGGCGCTAGCGGGCCGATGGAGGCAACGGTTCGGCATTGGGCGACTGCCAGCCCACGCGGACGAGCACCTCGCCCTCGTGCAGCAGCGGCTCCGACGCCAGGCCCCACACGGTCGACGCCAGCAGCACGGCGCTCACCGCCTCGCCCGTGCTCAGCCAGTCGTGCCCGAGCATCCGCAGCAGCACTCCTCTGTGCCGTGCCACCAGCTCCAGCTCGCAGTTCTCCGCGCGGGCGGCGTGCAGGAGCCACGTCAGCGCCGAGTCCGGCACCTCGTCGTCCAGGTAGGGGCGCGGATCGGCCCTGCGCAACGAGATCGCCGCCGCGGAGGCCACCTCGCACGAGAACGGGTCCAGTTCCCAGCGCGGGTGCACCGACGCGACCTGGCCGTCCGGCTGAGGGGTCCGCAGCACGTGGCAGTCCCAGCCCATCGCCGACAACGCGACCCGTGTGTGGTGCAGCACCGCACCGCACGCGAGCATCGCCGTCTGGTCCGTGCGTGTGGTCACGAGTTCAAGGCACTCGTTGCCGTTCCGCCACCGCCACGGCGGAACGATGCCGAACGACGGTGCTCTGGCGGCTAGTTTCAGCACTTCCTCGACGGTTCCCGCGTCAGGTGTGCGAACGCTGGTCCTCATCCGGACAGCGTCCCGGCGCCCGGTTGCACGGAGCCTGCGTCACGACTGCGCGGCCGCGACCACCGCAGGCACGGTCATCGCCGCACCGCGCGAGAAGTGGTCCTCGTAGGCCTCAGGTCCCAAGGCCTGACGGCACAACGCCACGCAGTGGTCGTGCGACGCCGCGAAGTTCGCCGACCCGAAGAGCGGCAACCCGACCGACTGCCACACCCGGTCCGCGCCGCCCAGCAGCAACGCGGCGTGCGAGGCGGACCCGGTGACGACCGAGATCAACGCCAGCAGCTCCACCGAGACGGCGATGCCCAGCAGGTCGTTGAACTTCTCCTTGATGCGCAACGAGGACACGGCCAGCTCGCGGGCCTCGACGACGTCGCCCCGTCCCATCGCCACGAAGGCCAGGACGTACAACGCGAACGCGCGCGCCCACAGCTCGCCGTTCTCCTCGCACACAAGCCGTGCCTTGGTGCAGATCTCCGCCGCACGGTCGAGTTCGCCGCCGAACGCCACGGTGATCGCCAGCGCCACCCGCGCCATGACCACGTTGCTGTCCATGTGCCCGAGCTCGGCATGTCTGCGGTCGGCTTCGGCCAGCAGCCTCGCGCCCAGCGGCAGGTCGTCGTCGAACACCGCCGCCGCGCCCTGCACGTAGGTCGCGTAGACGTCGGCGTCCTCGTCTCCCAGCGCCGCGGCCTCGGCGCGGCAGGCCTCCAGCAACGCCGGCACCGCGGAGGTGTTGCCCTGCAACGTCGCCAGGTACCCGGTGACCCACAACGCCTTGCAGCGCGCCCGTGACGGCTCGGTCTCCAGGGACAGCGCCCAGTTCAGCCAGTGCCGGCCCTCGGCGAACCGCCCGCAGCCGACCCAGTAGAACCACAGCGTCGCCGCGAGTCGCAGGCCCGCGTCGGCCTCGCCGGGTGTCGTCAACGAGTGTTCCAGCGCCGCCCGCAGGTTGCCGCGCTCGGCCGCCATCGCCGCGACGGTCGCTACCTGCCGTGGCGTGAACCAGGCCTGTTCTCCTTGCAACGCAATGCCTGCGTACCAGTCACGATGGCGTGTCTTCAGCCGTGGCTCCTCATCGCCCGCACGCAACCGCGTCTGCCCGAACTGGCGCATGGTCTCCAGCAACCGATAGCGCGCCACGCCCGCGCGTTCTTCGCGCTGCAGCACGGACTTCTCGACCAGCCCGTCGACCGCGTCGAACATGAAGTCCGCGGTCAGCGAGTCGTCCGAGCACACCGCCTCCGCCGCGGCCAGGTCGAAACTACCGGCGAACACCGACGCCCGCGCCCACAGCAGCTGCTCGCGCGGTGAGCAGAGGTCGAAGCTCCACTCCATCGTCGCGAGCAGGGTCTGGTGCTGCGGCAACGCGGTCCGCCCGCCGTCGGTCAGGACCCGGAACCTGTCGTCCAGCCGTTCCAGCAGCTGCGCCGGAGTCAGCGCGCGCACCCGCATCGCCGCCATCTCGATCGCCAGCGGGATGCCGTCCAGCCGCCGGCACAGGTCGCTGACGGCCTGCTCGTTCGCCGCCGTGATGACGAACGAGCCGGGAATCGCCGCATCAGCGCGTTGGGCGAACAACGTCGCCGCCGGATACGGCACGGACAACGGCGCCACGGACATGACCTGCTCTCCGTAGACGCGCAGCGCGCGCCGGGACGTGGCGATGACACGGAGGTTCGGCGCCACCCGCAGCAGCGTGTCCACCAGCACCGCGCAGTGGTCCACGACGTGCTCGCAGTTGTCCAGCACCAGCAACGCGTCCTTGCCCGCCAGGAACTCCGTGAGCACGGTCAGCTGCCCGCGTCCGGTCTGGTCCACCACGCCCAGCGCCTCGGCGACGGTGTGCGGCACGAGAGCCCTGTCGCGCAACGCCGCGAGCTCCACCAGCCACACGCCGTCCGGCGGCTTCTCGCCGCGCGCCACGTGCATCGCGAGCCGCGTCTTGCCCACCCCGCCGACGCCGGTCAGCGTGACCAGCCGGTGCCTCCTGATCAGGTCCGCGACGTGCGCGGTCTCCGGGCGGTCCACGAAGCTCGACCGGTCGGCGGGCAGGTTGCCGCGCACCACGACCGGCGTGCGTTCCGGCAGGTCGAGGCGCGGGTCGGCGGTCAGCACCGCCTGTTCGAGGTCGCGCAGCCGGGGGCCGGGCTCGATGCCGAGCTCGTCGACCAGGACGCTGCGCGCCCGCTGGAACGCGGCCAGCGACTCGGCCTGCCGCCCGGACCGGTAGAGCGCGATCATCAGCTGCTCCCACAGCCGCTCGCGGAACGGATGCCGCTCCACGAGCGCGTTGACCAGCGGCGCCACCGCGGCGTGCTCGCCGAGCGCGAGCGATGCCTCCATCAGCTCCTCGGTCGCGTCCATGCGCAGGTCGATGAGCCGCGCGGACTCGTGCCGCGTCCACTCGCCGGGACGGCAGTCCGCGAGCGGATCGCCCGTCCACAACGCGAGGGCTTCGCGCAGCAACTTCGCGGACGCCAACGGCTCGTCGCTGTGCCGCGCCGCCGCGACGAGCGCCTCGAACCGTGCGGCGTCGACGGTGTCCGCGGGCGCGTTCAGCACGTAACCCGGCTCGCGGGTGGTGATCAGCTCACCCAGCCCGGCGTCGCGGATCTGACCGCGCAGGCGCGCGAGCAGGCTGTGCAGGGTCTTCGTGGCGGACGCCGGCACCTCGTCCGACCAGAGCGCGTCGACGAGCGCACTCCTCGGCACCGTTTCACCTGGGTTCAGCGCCAGCCGTGCCACGAGTGTTCTCTGTCCCGCGCTGCTGAGCTGAACTGCTCCGTTCGGGCCGGTGAGTTCGAGCGGCCCGAGCAGCCGGATGATCACGTTTTTGGTCCTGTCGTCAGCCCCCGACAAAGGCTGGAACCGCGCAAAGATAGCGCAATGGAATTCGACCCGAGAATCAACGCCCGGCGCGTCACCGCATACGCCGACCTGCGTGCCGTGCTGGCTGATCCGGTGACGTTCTCCTCCCGGAACATGGCAGGTCCGCAGGTCGCGGCCGTGGCGGCACTGATGCCGCCGGAGCAGCGGCGATTACTCGAATTGATGTCCTCGCTGAATGCGGCGGACGGCACGAGGCACGCCAGAATTCGCGCGGCGGCGAATCAGAAATTCACTCCAACGGCCGTGCGCCGAATGGCTGACCCGATCAGGGAACGCGCGAGGACCCTGCTCGACGGCCTCCCGGCGGAAGCCGAGTTCGTCAGCGAGTTCGCCGCGCCGTTCGCGCTCGGGGTCGTCGGTGACGTGCTCGGCGTGCCCGAAGCGGACTTCCCGCTGTTCCGGGAGTTCGTGGCACCGGTGCTGGAGCTGACCAGCGGTGAGGAGGTCAACGAGCGCGCGCTCGGGTCGTACTTCGCCGGGATGAACGAGTTCTGCGCCTACTTCGCGCGCTCGGACGCGTTCCGGGGCGGGCAGCTGTCCGAGCAGGAGCGGCTGTCGCTGTGCCTCGCGATCGTCGTGGCCGGCACCGACTCGACGACGAACATGCTGGCCAGCACGTTCCTGCGGTTGGACGCGAAGGAGCTTCGGCTGGGCGGCGTCGTGGAGGAGGTGGTGCGGCTCGACACGCCGTTCATCGGGTTCTTCCGGACGGCGACGTGCCCGGTGACCACGCGCGGGGTGCGGATCGAGGAGGGCGAGCACCTGTTCCTCGACTACGCGGCCGGCAACCGCGACCCGAAGGTGTTCAGCGAGGACTTCGACCCCGGCAGGCCGTCCGTGCCGGGACACCTCGGCTTCGGGCACGGGCCGCACTACTGCCTGGGCGCCCAGCTGGCGCGGCTGGAGGGCCGGATCGTCGCCGAAGAGCTGCTCGACCGCTCGTCCGAGGTGGCCGAGCAGCCCGGCGACGTGCGCTACCGCAGGCACCTGATCAGTCACGGGCCCGCGGAGCTGCGGTTCAGACCAGGGAAGCGTCGAGGGTGATGTTCTCGACGGCGGCGAGCGCCTTGGAGACCGGGCAGTTCGCCTTGGCGCCCTCGGCGGCCGCGACGAAGTCCTCCTGGGACAGGCCGGGCACGTTCGCGCGGACGGTCAGGTGGATGCCGGTGATGCCGACGCCAGCCTGGAACGAGACCTCGGCCTTGGTGTCGATCGAGGTGGGCGGCGTGCCCGCGCCGGTCAGGCCGTGCGAGAGCGCCATCGAGTAGCAGGACGAGTGCGCGGCGGCGATGAGCTCCTCGGGGCTGGTCTTGCCGCCCGCCTCCTCGGCGCGCGCCTTCCAGTCGATGTCGAAGCTGCCGCTGTTGGAGGTGGCGAGGCTGACGTTTCCCTTGCCCTCGACGAGGGAGCCTTCCCAGTGAGCGTTTGCCGTCTGCTTGATGGCCATGATCTCCAGGTCCTTGTCGAACAGGCTCGATCAGGTTGATGCGAGCGGTCTGAGACCACCTTTTCACGGGTGGCCCCCGAGATCACCTCGAGGACCGCGTGAACATCCCCAAAAACGAAAGAAGCCCGGCGTCCTGGGACACCGGGCTTCTTTCGAGAGCGGATGACGAGACTCGAACTCGCGACCCTCACCTTGGCAAGGTGATGCGCTACCAACTGCGCTACATCCGCACTGCCTTACGGGAGAGAACTATACAGCAGGGGTTAGACGGCATCTTGCGAGGGGGGTGCCAAACCGGCCAGCAGTTGATCTACCTCGTCCAACTGCTCCTTCGGCCAGCGCCACTCCCACAGCGCCCGCACCTTGGGCAGCACGTCGACCGGCAGCCACGCGGCCACCTCCTCGCGGAGGTCCCAGTCGTCGAAGACGTGCTCGTAGAAGCTGACCAGTGCCGCGTTCTCGAGGAACTGCTCTTGCTGGTGGAAGCACCAGTGCGCGAAGCCGTACGCGCGGCGCAGCACCTCGTCGTCCTGCTCGCGGTGCGCTTCCTGGACCAGCTGGTACAGCTCGGAGAAGAAGACGTGGCAGGACCACTCCTCGGTTTCGGCGACAGCACGGAGTTCCGGCACGAGGGCCGAAGCACGTTCTCGCCAGTCCACCACGTGCGTGACGATAGTCGCTCGATCTTGTCGCGCCGACCGTCCGACGCCCACCTGTAACCGTCCTGTCACCGATTGCGTTGCGCTGATCAGCCCACGCCGAACGGATGGTCTTGTATATCGACCTGTTCTCATCGAGCGGCAGGTCTGGCCCCTTGTGGCATGTTGAAGCGTGTGATGGTCGACGAGAACGAGGTCGACCGGGACCTGCTCGCCAGAGTGCGCGAGGGAGACGACTCGGCCTACGGCGAACTGTTCTCCCGGCATGCGGACGCGATCCGCCGTTTTTCTCTCAGGCACGTCCGGGAGGCGGCCGAGGCCGACGACCTCACCGCTGAATCGTTCTTCCGCATGCTCCAGGCGATCCGCCGCGGCAGCGGGCCGACCGACCACGTCCGCACCTACCTGCTCACCGTCGCGCGCCGCGTCGCGTGGGAGTGGAGCGGGCGGCGCCGCGACGTGCCGGTGGAGGACGAGGAGCTGGGCCGTCGCGTCGAGCCGGTGAGCGACAACGCGAACAGCAGGGCCGAGCACAACCTCATCACCAGGGCCTTCTCCAGCCTGCCCGAACGCTGGCGGGTCGTGCTGTGGCGCGTCGAGGTCGAGGGCGAGCGCCCCGCCTCCGTGGCACCGCACTTCGGACTCTCGCCGAACGCCATGTCGGCGTTGGCCCGCCGTGCGCGCGAGGGGTTGCGTGCGGCGTACTTGCAGGCACACCTCGCGGCAGACGACGGGCGTTCGTCGTGCGCTGCGATCCGCTCGAAGCTCGGCACCTACACCGCGGGCGGGGTCCAGGGCGTCGAGGAACGCCGGATCCGCGCCCACCTCGACACCTGTTCCGCCTGCACGCAGCTCCACACCGAGCTGAACGAGGTCTGCGCGACGTTGCGCGCCAGCGCGGCGTACCTGATCGTGCCGTCGGCGCTGGGGCTCGCGTTCGCCGGGAAGGTGTTCCTGACCAAGGCGAAACTGGCGGTCGCGGCGGCGAGCGTGGCGACCGTCGGCCTGTTCGGGACGGTGGCCGCCGTGTTCAACGGTGCCGCGGGCGTCGCCGTGCTGCAGCCGGACCAGAACCCGGTGATCGCCATGGAGACGTCCGGGTCGTCGAGCTCCGAGCACAGCCAGGAGCTCGTGGTGGCCCAGCCGCCCGCTCCCGAGCAGCAGCGGGTCGAGCCGCGCCGGGAGAACGTGGTCAACCCCGGCAAGCAGCGCCAGGAGACGACCGTGCGCAGGACCGCCTCGTCGGTGCCGGCGCTGGCCGGCGAGCAGCACCAGGACCCGCCGGTGGAGCGGGCCGAGACGATCGTCGAGTCGTCGGACCAGGCCGGCCTGGTCAGCACGGTGTCGACGACGACGTCGCGCGAGGTGAAGTCGCTCGACGTGCAGTCGAAGTCGTCCGAACCGCCGACGACGTCCTCCCCGCCGTGCTCGTCGCCGCGGACCACGGTCACGACGGCCACGCTCTACCCGACAGAGCCGCGCCTGAACTGACGGTGACGATCAAGGTCTGGCGAGTTCACCCACAAGGCTCTGCCCGCGCCAGGTACGGTTTCACCAAGACCGACCGAGCGTGGGAGACGGGTACATGACGCGGCTGGTGCGCGGTGCGGACGGGCGGATGTGGACGGTCCACAGCCGCATCGAGTGGCGCAACCCGGTGGAGTCCGACGATTTCGAACACGACGTCAGCGGCGGTGTTCTGCCCGGCATCATGATGGCGGGCATGCTCGCCGTGATGGTGGTCGTGCTGATCGCCTGGACGCCGGAGCAGGTCGTCGTGCCGGCGTGGCTGATCCTCGCCCTGATCTTCCTGTTCGCCTTCTTCCCGGTCCGCTGGGCGCTGCGCCGCCCGCACACGCTGGTCGCGGAGAGCAAGGCCACTGCCGACGAACTGCCACCCGAGCGGTGGATCGGGTCCGTTCGCGGCCCGATGGCGGTGCGTCAGGAGGCCTCCCGGGTCGCCAGGACGATCGAGATGCACTCGCTGCCGGACGTCGAAGGTCCGTTGCAACCCGTCGACTGATGCGACACTGGACCGGTGCCCGAGCTACCCGAGGTAGAAGCACTGGTTCACCACCTGCGTGAGAACGCGGTGGGCCGTGTGGTGCACCGCGTCGACGTCGCATCGCTGCAGGTGCTCAAGACGTTCGACCCGCCGTGGACGGCGCTGCACGGCCAGGAGGTCGTGGCCGCGCACCGGCACGGCAAGCACCTCGACCTGGAGGTCGCGGACGGTCTGCACCTGGTCGTGCACCTCGCCCGTGCCGGCTGGCTGCGCTGGGCCGACACGATGTCCGCGCCTCCTCCCAAGCAGGGCCGCGGGCCGCTGGCGTTGCGCGTCCACCTCGGTCCGCCCGGCCAGGGTCCGGGGTTCGACCTGACGGAAGCGGGCACGAAGAAGGGCCTCGCGGCGTGGATCGTGCGCGACCCGAAGAGCATCGCGAGCGTCGCCAGGCTGGGCCCCGACGCGCTGGGGATCGCCCGCACCCAGCTGGAAGACCTGTTCGACAAGCGGACCGAGCGGCTCAAGACGTCGCTCACGGACCAGAGCCTGATCGCGGGCATCGGCAACGCCTACTCCGACGAGATCATGCACATGGCGCGGCTCTCGCCGTACGCGACGACGGGCAAGCTCAACTCGGAGCAGCTCGACCACCTGCACGAGGCGATGCTCACGACCCTGACCGATGCGGTCGCACGGTCCGTCGGGCAGGACGCCGCGCGCCTGAAGGGTGAGAAGCGGTCGGGGTTGCGGGTGCACGCGCGCACGGGGCTGCCGTGTCCGGTCTGCGGTGACACGGTGCGTGAGGTGTCGTTCGCGGACAAGGCGTTCCAGTACTGCCCGACGTGCCAGACCGGCGGCAAGCCGCTGGCCGACCGCCGGTTGTCCCGCCTGCTCAAGTGACCGCCGCTAGCTGACGATCAAGACCTCCAGGGTGCGGGGGCCGTGGACGCCCTCCACCCGGCTCAGCTCGATGTCGCTGGTGGCCGACGGGCCGCTGATGAACGTCAGCGGCCGCGTCGATTCCAACCGCTGCAACGCCTCTGGCACCGACGCCGCGATCTGTTCCTCGCGGACCACGCACAGGTGGTAGTCGGGCAGCAGGGTGAGCGCGCGGCGTCCCTGGCCCTCGCTGCCGTCCAGCACGATCGTGCCGGTGTCCGCGATCGCGACCGCGCACCCGGTGAGCACGCCGTCGGCCTGGTCGAGTTCGTCGATCGTGAGCGGTTCGCGCAGCCAGGTGACGCCGTCGATCAACCACTCTTCAGGAACGCCCTGGGGCGCAACGATCCTCTTGCCCTCCAGGGAGGCTAGAGCTCCAGGCACGTCGCTGACGACGCGCACGATCGCGCGGTAGTCGGCGACCCGTTCGGCGAACAGCTCGACGCCGCCGGGCCCCGTCCGGTTGTAGCCCCGGACGACAGGCCGGGCGGGCGGCACCTTCGCGTCGCGGATGCGCTGAAGGATCTCTTCTCGTGCGGCGGTATTGATCACTCTTGGCAACGGTTCTTCCTCCACCAGGCGCGGAACGACTCGGCGGGCGGTGCGGGCACGTCGCGGGAGGACGTCCACCTCGACCCCGGCCACGGCAGTGACGTGATCTTGCCGTCCCTGGCCAGGAATCGTGCCAGGGCACCGGCTTTCTGCGCCTTCTCGTAGCGCGAGGCCTCCCTGAACATCCACGCGGCGGCCGCCATCGCCACCGACTCCGGCGTGCGTCCCTTGGCCTCCACGACCTCGGCACGCAGGTGCGTGAGGACGGACGGGATGTCGATCCGCACCGGGCACACCTCGAAGCAGGCGCCGCAGAGCGAAGAGGCGAAGGGAAGTGAGGCCGCCTGCGGGTCGTGCAGGTCGCCGACCAGTTGCGGCGTCAGGATCGCGCCGATCGGTCCGGGGTAGACCGAGCCGTACGACTTTCCGCCGGTGCGTTCGTAGACGGGGCAGACGTTGAGGCACGCCGAGCAGCGGATGCACCGCAGTGCCTGGCGCCCGACGGAATCCGTCAACGTCGCGGTGCGGCCGTTGTCGATCAGCACGAGGTGGAACCGCTGCGGGCCGTCGCCGGGGGTCACGCCGGTCCACACGCTCGTGTACGGGTTCATCCGCTCCGCGGTGGACGAGCGGGGCAGCAGCTGCAGGAAGACTTCGAGGTCCTGCCACGTCGGCACGAGCTTCTCGATCCCCATCACGGTGATCAGGGTCTCCGGCAGCGTCAGGCACATCCGGCCGTTGCCCTCGGACTCCAGCACCACGATCGAGCCGGTGTCGGCGACGGCGAAGTTCGCTCCCGAGATGGCCACCTTGGTGGTCAGGAACTTCTCGCGCAGGTACACCCGCGCCGCCTCGGCGAGGTCCGCCGGTTCGTCGGAGACCTCGACCCCCATGCGGCGCTGGAAGATCTCGCGGATCTCCGAGCGGTTGCGGTGGATCGCGGGCACCAGGATGTGCGACGGCCGGTCCTCGCCGAGCTGCACGATCAGCTCGGCGAGGTCGGTCTCGATCGCGTGCACGCCACCGGCCTCGAGGGCCTCGTTGAGCCCGATCTCGGCCGTGGCCATGGACTTGACCTTGACGACCTCGTCCGCCTGTTCGGCGCGGCAGAGGTCGAGCACGATCCGGTTCGCCTCTTCGGCGTCCCGCGCCCAGTGCACGACGCCGCCGCGGGCCGTGACCGACTCCTCCAGCTCGACGAGGAGGGTGTCGAGACGCGCCAGGACGTCGTCCTTGATCTGCTCGCCGGCGACCCTGAGCATCTCCCAGTCGGTCATCTCGGCGACCGCCGCCTCCCTGCGCCCCCGGATGGTGCCGGTGGCCCTGCGCAGGTTCTGCCGCAGCTGGGTGTCCTGCAAAGCCTCCCTCGCGGCCTTGGGGAACGCCGGGCTGCCCAGCCACGTCACCGGGTTGCGAGCCACGGGTCCTCCTCCGTCGAAGCCAGGATCTCCGCCAGGTGCACCGGCCGCACGCCCGCGCGCAGCCGCGAGAGCCCACCTCCGATGTGCATGAGGCAGGAGTTGTCACCGGCGGACAGCACCTCGGCACCGGTGTCGAGCACGCACCGCATCTTGTCCGCGAGCATCGCCGTGGACGTCTCGGCGTTCTTCACCGCGAACGTGCCGCCGAAGCCGCAGCACTGCGTCGAGTCCGGAAGTTCCACCAGATCGAGTGCCTTCACGGCCCTGAGCAGCGCCAACGGCTTGTCACCGACCCCCAGCATGCGCAGCGAGTGGCACGTGGGGTGGTAGGTGACCCGGTGGGGGAACCAGGCGCCGACGTCGGTCACGCCGAGCACGTCGACCAGGAACTCCGCGAGCTCGAACGTCCGCGGCGGGGACTCACCCAGGGTGGGGTGGACCTCCCGGACCATGCCGGCGCACGACCCGGATGGCGCAACCACGTAGTCGTAGCTTCCGAATACGTCGGTGTACTTGCGGGCCAGCGGCTTCGCATGGTCCCGATAGCCGGTGTTGAAGTGCATCTGGCCGCAGCACGTCTGCTCGAGCGGGAACTCGACCGAACAGTCGAGGCGCTCCAGCAGACGCACCACGGCACGGGCCGTCTCCGGGAAGAACGTGTCCGTCAGGCAGGTTGCGAACAGTGCCACTTTCACGCGCACACCCTCTCCCCAAATTCATCGGATGTCTACCCTGGCCGGTGGACCGTACGGGGGTACGCCGGGCGCGCCTCTTGCTATAGGGGTGCCCCACAGCACAGCATGTGCACCGTGGGCGACCTGTTGACCGAGCGCGCCGTGCTCGGTGTCATCGCGACCCTGGCCGTTCTGGGCCTCTTCGTGATGCTGTGCCGCGCTCGACGAGTCAGCACCTCCGTCGAGGATGCTGTGATGGACATGCTCGACCGCATGTCCAAGGCGTCGAGCGACCTCCGCGCGGGCCTGACCCAGGAGGCCGCCGACAAGGCCACGCCCCACCTGCGCGAGATGCTGCGGTGCGTCGCGGTCGCCATCACCGACGAAGAGGGCACCGTCCTGTCGTGGGACGGCGGCGCGAACGACCACTACGAGTACCTCCGCGACACGGTGGCCCGTGCCATCAACAACTGCCACAAGGAGCACGTCGACCACCGCAAGCTCGGCTGCGAGCTGCAGGGTCCGTGCTCACTGCACAGCGTCGTCGTGGTGCCCCTGGTCGTCGAAGGGGACGTCGCGGGCACGTTGATCGTGGTCTCCGGCGTCGCCTCGAAGCGCCAGATCCGCATGGCCGAGGAGACCGCCCGCTTCGTCTCGACCCAGCTCGAGCTGGAAGTCGTCCAGAAGCAGCGGCAGGCACTGGCCCAGGCCGAGGTGAAGGCCCTGCGAGCCCAGATCTCGCCGCACTTCGTCTACAACGCGCTGAACACGATCTCCTCGCTCATCCGCACCGACCCGTCGCACGCCCGAGAGCTGCTGCAGGAGTTCGCGGAGTTCACGCGCTACTCGTTCCGCACCGACGGCCTGTTCACGACGCTGGCCGACGAGCTGACGAACATCCACCGCTACCTGACCATCGAACAGGCCCGATACGGCTCACGCCTGAACGTGCGCCTGAGGATCGCCCCCGAGGTCCTGCAGGTCGTCCTGCCGTTCCTCGTGCTGCAGCCCCTGGTCGAGAACGCGGTGCGCCACGGCCTCGCCAAGAAGCCCGGCGGCGGCATGCTCACCATCACCGCCGAGGACAACGGCAGCGAGGCCCTGATCAGCGTCGAGGACGACGGCGTCGGCATGGACCCGGACCGCCTCGACGACATCAAGGACGCCCACCAGACCGGCGCGCACGTCGGCATCGGCAACATCAACGACCGCATGCGCACGGTGTTCGGCGCCGAGTACGCGCTGGTCGTGGAGACGGCGCCGAACGCGGGCACCAAGGTCATCCTGAAGGTGCCGAAGTTCGCCCGCAACGTGCTGCCGAACCTGAACATCGGGTCGCAGATGACCGACGAGCCGATGACGGCGGAGCAACCGGTGGTCCGCGCCTGACCTGCGCTGATGTGCAGGCGAGAAGTTGCAAGGTCAATCATGCTCAACCCCGGCGGGCAACGTGCCGATTGTGGTGTTGACCAATGAACAGCCGGCCGTTTGAGCAACCAGGGGCCGGCCGGGAGCAAAGGCCACACCAGTGCAGGAACAGCAAGCACCCGAGCGAGTCCGCGTCTGCATCAAGTGCACCGCCAAGGGGTTCAACAGCTGCAAGTGCTGACGAGCACCCGGCTCAGCGAGCGGCGACCGCCAAAGTCGTGATCAGCACGACGGCGCACACGCTCCAGCTCACCCACATCCAGTAGATGTGCATCGGCGTCGGCCCGGCGGCGTTCTGCCTGCCCCGGTCGTCCCACCACTCGACATACCGTTCGAGCCAGCGGATCGGGTTGAACGTCACAGCCCGAACCTAGCATCTTGTGTTCCAGGTCACGCGGGAGCAACCGACAGCGCAGTTGGGCTCCCGCGTGTCCGCGAAACGCACGTACTGTCGAGTACATGAGCGTCACGGACAAGATCGCGGCCAGGCTCCCGAGGGTCATGGACCGGGGTGAGCGGCCGCCGGTGGTCGCGGCGGTGCGGTTGCACGGGGTCATCACCCCGCAGTCCTCGCCTGTCGCGCGCAACACGATCAACCTCCAGAACGTCGAGTCGGCCATCAACCGCGCGTTCGACAACGAGCGCCTGATCGCCGTGGCCCTGCTCATCAACTCCCCGGGTGGCGCGCCCACCCAGAGCGCACTGATCGCCGAGCGCATCCGTGAGCTCGCCACGAAGAAGCACGTGCCGGTGCTCGCGTTCTGCGAGGACGTGGCGGCGTCCGGCGGTTACTGGCTGGCCTGTGCTGGTGACGAGATCTACGCGCACGGCACCTCTCTCGTGGGTTCCATCGGTGTCGTGAGCGCCGGGTTCGGGCTCAACGGCCTGCTGGACAAGGCCGGCGTCGAGCGCCGCGTCTACACGGCGGGTGAGAACAAGGTGCGGCTCGACCCGTTCCAGGCCGAGAAGCCCGAGGACGTCGAGTGGCTGAAGGGCCTGCACGCGGATCTGCACGAGCAGTTCAAGGCGTGGGTCACCGAACGGCGCGGCGCCAAGCTCAAGACCGAGGAAGACCTCTTCAGCGGTGAGATCTGGACCGGCACGAAGGCGCAGCAGCTCGGCCTGATCGACGGCATCGGCACCATCCGGAGCGTCATCGCCAAGCGCTTCCCGGACGCCGAGCTCACGATCGCGGAGCCGCGCAAGCCCCTGCTGGCCAAGCTCGGGCTGACCGGGGCGTCCACCCGATCGGGCGATCTCGTGGCGCAGGTGCTCGCGAGCGTCGAGGAACGTGCGCGCTGGTCCCGATTCGGGCTGTGAGCATCAGTTCGGTTTCACAGGGCGTGTCGGGACCTACCCCGGCGTAGACATGACCGCACATTGATGGGCAAGATGCCCGACACAGTGAGTACCCAAGACAACGCCGGTCTCCTCGTCCTCGCAGTCGATGACGAGGCTCCTGGCCTGAGCGAGATCAAGTTCCTGCTCGAGAGCAGCCCTCACATCAGGCGCGTCCTCACGGCGTTCGACGCCGCCGAGGCCCTGCGCATCCTGAGGGGTGACTACGAGCAGGAGGTCATGGCGCGGACCAAGGCCGGCCTGCCGCCGGTCGACGCGGTGTTCGCGGACATCAACATGCCCGGACTGTCCGGAATGGACCTCGCGCGGGTGCTCAGTGCGTTCCGGTATCCGCCGGCGCTCGTCTTCGTGACGGGCGTCGAGGAACGCGACGCGCTCGTCACGGCGTTCGACGTCGGCGCGCTCGACTTCATCAACAAGCCGATCAACGAGGAGCGGGTCCTCAAGGCGATCTCGCGGGTCGCGGACCGGGTGGGCCGCACGGCGGCGCCGGCGAACCCGTCGGGCCCGGCCGCGCAGAACCCCGCCGAACCGACCGACGACGAGGTCATCCCCGTCGAGCTCGGCGGCACCATCAAGCTCGTGCCGCGCGCGTCCGTGCGGTACGTCGAGGCGCAGGGCGACTACGCCCGCCTGCACACGCAGGACGGCAGCCACCTCGTCCGCATCCCGCTAGCGCAGCTCGAAGAACGCTGGGCGAACGCGGGGTTCGTGCGCATCCACCGCTCGTACCTGGTGGCGTTGCCGCTGGTGAGCGAGCTGCGGATGACGGCGAACGGCTACGCGGTCGTCATCGGCACCGGTGACGGTGCCAAGGAGCTCCCGGTGAGCCGCCGGCACACCAAGGAGCTCAAGGAACGGATCGTGCGACCGCCGAAGAGCGGCTGGTGAGCAGGCACGACGCGGGAAAGCCCGAGCCACCCGCCCGGGAGGCCTGGCTCGGCGAGCAGGGCAGCAGGCCTCGCCGCCGCAGGGTCGTGCTCGCGGACTCCACGAAGAAGAGCGGCAAGGCGTTACGAACGATCATCGAGCTGGAGGAGCAGACCAGCGTCGGTGAGAAGCTGGTCCGCGACCTCATCCGGCAGCAGCTCAAGTCCGCGTTCGGGCTCGCGTTCGCCGTCCTGATCGGGATGTGCCTGCTCCCGATCACCTTCTACCTCGTTCCCTCGATCGGGGAACTGAAGATCCTCGGCATTCCCATCCCGTGGCTCGTGCTCGGTCTCGCGCCCTTCCCGATCCTCTACGGCGTCGGGTGGGTCTTCCGCAGACAGGCCGAACGGCACGAGCGCGACTTCGTGAACATGGTCGACCGCTGACGTGAACGCCACCATCTACAGCCTCAGCGCCATCGTCGCCGTTGCGGCCGTGACGTTCCTGCTCGGCTACGTCGGGTCGCGCAAGGCGAACACCACCCCGGACTTCCTGGTGGCGCGCCGCGCGATCCCGGCCACCCGCAACGCCGCCGCGATCTCCGGCGAGTACCTGTCCGCGGCCTCGTTCCTCGGTGTCGCCGGGCTCGTGCTCAAGGACGGCGTCGACGCGCTCTGGTACCCGGTCGGCTTCACCGCCGGCTACCTGGCGCTGCTGCTGTTCGTCGCCGCACCGCTGCGCCGCTCCGGCGCGTACACGCTGCCCGACTTCGCCGAGGCCCGCCTGGGATCGGTGAACGTGCGGCACTTCAGCACGTTCTTCGTGGTGTGCATCGGCGTGCTGTACCTGGTGCCGCAGCTGCAGTCCGCCGGCCTGACGCTGACCACGATCACCGGCCTGCCCGCGTGGTTCGGCGGCCTGGTCGTCACGGTCATCGTGGTGGTCAACGTGCTGGGCGGCGGCATGCGCGCGATCACGCTCGTGCAGGCGTTCCAGTACTGGGGCAAGCTCTTCGCGATCGCCGCGCCCACGTTCGTGCTCTTCGTGGTGTTCCTGGCCTCGCCGGACCGCGGCACGCAGCCGATCAGCGACGACGGCGTGGTCCGGTTCCCGAAGGCCGAGTCGGTCACCATCGCCGAGCAGGTCGTGAAGGTCCGCGTCGACGAACCGCTGACGCTGGAGGTGCGCGGCCAGATCGACGGCAGGAACGCGGACGGGGCGGTATTCTGGGGCCGCGGCGTCTACGAGCTGAGCCCCGGCACGACGATGGAGTTCAAGGCGGGCAGCCCGGTGCCGGTGGTCGAGGGCTCGCCGACCAGCAACTTCGACTGGACGCGGCCGCAGACCGGCGGCCTCTCCGAGCTGATCAGGACCTACTCGCTGATCTTCGCGACGTTCCTCGGCACGATGGGCCTGCCGCACGTGCTGGTCCGCTTCTACACGAACCCGGACGGCAAGGCGGCCCGCCGGACGGCGCTGCACGTGCTCTACCTGCTGGGCCTGTTCTACATCTTCCCGACGGTGCTGGGCGTGCTGTCGCGGCTCTACCTGCCGCAGCTGCTGGTGAACGGCAAGACCGACGCGGCGGTGCTGATGCTGCCCGAGACGATGCTGCCGAACCTGGGCGGTCAGATCGTCGGTGCGATCGTCGCGGCGGGCGCGTTCGCGGCGTTCCTGTCGACCTCCTCGGGCCTCGTGGTGTCGGTCGCCGGGGTGGTCTCGACGGACATCATGCCGGGCAAGGTTCGTGACTTCCGGTGGGCAACCGTGTTCACCGGACTCGTGGCGATCGGTCTCGCCCTGCTGCTGCCGCGCTCCGACGCGTCACTGACCGTGGCCATGTCCTTCGCGCTGGCCGCGTCGACGTTCTGCCCGCTTCTGGTCCTCGGCATCTGGTGGCGGGGACTGACCTGGGTCGGCGCCGTCTGCGGCCTCGTGGTCGGTGGCGGCATGGTCATCACCGCTCAGGTCGTCAGCGTCGTGAGCTCCTACACCGGCCGCTGGGCGCCCGCGTTCATCACGCAGCCTGCGCTGATCACCGTGCCGGTCGCGTTCATCACCATGATCGTGGTCAGCAAGGCGACCCGCAGACGGGTGCCGGCGGACGTCAATCAGATCCTGCTCCGCCTCCACGCCCCGGACCCGCTGGGTTTCATCCAGGACCGCTCCATCGCCCGCTTCGGGACCGCCGAGGAGAAGGCCCGTCTGGCGGACGACAAGCGCAGGGGAGCTGGCCGGACACGGTAAGTAGCCGCCGTTTCAAATGGGTGAAAATTGGTCACTCGAATCGGTGAACGGTGAACAAGGTCACGCAGAGTGCTGTTCGTCTACGCATACTGACCGTTCGTCGCATCACCCGACTGCTGGGCGCAACGGCACGAACGGGGTCTTACCTGAGTGACTCAAGTCTCCATACGGTCTCGACCAAGAACGGACCGCACCTGGAGGCATTACGTGCACGTCACGTTGCTGACACCTACGACGAGTACCGCGAGGAGGGGCCTGTGAGCACCGTCGATCACACCCCGTCTGAGTCGGCCCCAGACGCGCAGAAGTGGGCCGACGTCCAAGCGAGCGATGACTTCGCGGAGCTGAAGCATCGACTGCGAAAGTTCGTATTCCCCGTCACCGGCCTGTTCCTCGCGTGGTACCTGCTGTACGTACTGCTCGCGGACTACGCGCACGGCTTCATGTCCACCAAGGTGTTCGGCAACATCAACGTCGGGCTCATCTTCGGCCTGCTGCAGTTCGTGTCGACGTTCGTCATCACGACGCTGTACGTGCGGCACGCGAACAAGAACCTCGACCCGCTGGCGGAGAAGCTCCGCAACGAGATCGAGGGAGACGGCAAGTGAACGAGTCCAGCCCAATCCTCAACATCAGCATCTTCGGTGTCTTCGTCCTGATCACGCTGTTCGTGGTCATCCGGGCGAGCCGGAACAACAAGACCGCTGCCGACTACCTGGCCGCCGGTCGTGCGTTCACGGGTCCCCAGAACGGCATCGCGATCGCGGGTGACTACCTCTCGGCCGCGTCGTTCCTCGGCATCGCGGGCGCCATCGCGCTCAACGGCTACGACGGCTTCCTGTACTCGATCGGCTTCCTGGTGGCGTGGCTCATCGCGCTGCTGCTGGTCGCCGAGCTGCTGCGCAACACCGGCAAGTACACGATGGGCGACGTGCTGAGCTTCCGGATGCGCCAGCGTCCGGTCCGCGCCGCCGCCGCCACGTCGACGATGGCCGTCTCGTTCTTCTACCTGCTGGCCCAGATGGCCGGTGCCGGTGGTCTCGTCGCCCTGCTGCTCGGCATCACGGGCGCGGGTGGCCAGGCGATCGTCATCGCCGTGGTCGGCGCCCTGATGATCGCCTACGTCCTCATCGGCGGCATGAAGGGCACCACCTGGGTGCAGATCATCAAGGCGGTCCTGCTGATCGCCGGTGCCGGCATCATGACCGTCTGGGTGCTCGCCAAGTACGGCTTCAACCTCTCGTCCGTGCTCGGCGCCGCTGTCGACGCCGCGCCGAAGGCGGGCGAGAAGCTCCTCGGCCCCGGCCTGCAGTACGGCAAGACCGGTGTCAGCAAGCTGGACTTCCTCTCGCTGGCGCTGGCCCTGGTGCTCGGCACCGCGGGTCTGCCGCACATCCTGATGCGCTTCTACACCGTGCCGACGGCGAAGGAAGCCCGTCGCTCGGTCGTGTGGGCCATCTGGCTGATCGGCATCTTCTACCTGTTCACCCTGGTCCTGGGCTACGGCGCCGGCGCGCTCGTCGGTCCGGACGCGATCAACGCGGCTCCCGGCAAGGCCAACTCGGCCGCGCCGCTGCTCGCGCTGGAACTGGGTGGCCCGATCCTGCTCGGCCTGATCGCGGCCGTCGCCTTCGCGACGATCCTCGCGGTCGTGGCGGGCTTGACGATCACGGCGTCGGCGTCGTTCGCGCACGACATCTACGCCAACATCATCAAGAAGGGCCAGGCGGAGGACAAGGACTCCGAGGTCAAGGTCGCCCGCCTCACCGCGATCGTGATCGGCCTGGTGTCCATCGGTGGCGGCATCATCGCCAACGGCCAGAACATCGCGTTCCTCGTGGCGCTGGCGTTCGCGGTCGCGGCCTCGGCCAACCTGCCGACGATCCTCTACTCGCTGTTCTGGAAGAGGTTCAACACCTCGGGCGCGCTGTGGAGCATCTACGGCGGTCTGGTCGTCACGATCACCCTGATCGTCCTGTCGCCCGCCGTCTCCGGCTCGCCGACCTCGATGTTCAAGAACGCCGACTTCGCGCTCTTCCCGCTGTCGAACCCCGGCATCGTGTCGATCCCCGTCGCGTTCCTGCTCGGCTACGTCGGCACGATCCTGTCCAAGGAGAAGGCCGACCCCGTCAAGCAGGCCGAGATGGAGGTCCGCTCCCTCACCGGTGCGGGCGCCGAGAAGGCCATCGCGCACTAGTACGCGCAACACCGAGAACGGGCCGTCCCTGCGGGGGCGGCCCGTTCTTCGTGTTGTGCAACCCTGCAGGTGCTGCCCGCGTATTGACTGCGAAGCGGCACGAGCTTGGGGGACCGGAGTGCGACGAGACGAGGAGTTCTCGGAGTTCTTCACGAGCAGATTCGACTGGGCACGGCGCACGGCGTACGCGTTGTGCGGCGACTGGTCGGAGGCGGAAGAACTGGCGCAGAACGCTTTCGTGAAGGCGTATGCGAAATGGCCGAGCATCAGGCGTGAGACGGCGGAGGGTTACGTCCGCACCATCGTGACGCGTCTGTTCCTCGACAGCAGGCGCCGTGGCCGAGGCCGCGAGCACCCCGTCGCCGACCTGCCCGAACACGGCGTCTCCGGCGGTTTCTCCGACCCCGACGCCCGGCTGAACGCGGCACTGCAACAGGTGGCGCCGAAACAGCGGGCCGCGCTCGTGCTGCGTTTCGTGCACGACCTGTCCATCGAGGAGACGGCCGCCGAGCTGGGTTGTTCGGTGGGCAACGTCAAAAGTCAGACAGCCAGGGGTTTGGCGACGCTCCGCGAGGCGTACGGCGAACCGGTCAACTCGGAGAGTGCCTGATGAACATCGAAGACGAGCTGCGCGGAGCTCTCGACGTCTCCGCACCGCCTCCCACGACGACGCTGGACGTGGTCATGAAGCGCGGCCGCCGCCGGGTGTTCGCCCAGCGCGCCGGCGCCGTGCTGGGCGTGTTCGCCGTGGTCGCCGGTATCGGGTTCAGCGCCGCCACGCTGAACCGGGCCGCACCGCCACCCGAGCAGGCGGACAGGCCGGACGCGGGTCCCGCGACCGTGGAGCACGCGGTGGACTGGCCGCGGGTCAACACGCCACCGCAGACGCCGTACGGGACGTGGTCGCCCGCGTCCACCGCGCCGCCACCTCCCGGCTGGCTCTCGATCGGCCTCCCCCTCTGCGACATCAAGCCGACGAAGCGACAGGACAATGCGGACGTGGGCGCGGTGGCGTTCAACCCCGAGGCCGTCGACAGGTGGCTCGACGAGGCGCGCAAGGTGCTGCCGGAGGTCACCATCGGCGTCGCGAGGCCCGGCCCGATGAGGACCAGCTACGAGGCCGACGTGTCCGACTCCCGGGGGACCGGCAGCATCAGGATCACCGTCGGCAAGTTCACCGGCACCCCGCTGGCGCACGCGAACGACTCGCTGTGGGAGACCGGTGACTGCGAGCCCGCCCGGCGGCTCCAGTCGGGCGGCTCGATCATGCAGCTGCACGGCATCAGGCCGTACGAGCCGTTCCAGACGTTGAAGCAGGTGCTGAGGGTCTACCGCGTGGACAGCTCGATGATCCAGGTCGAACTGCACAACTTCGGCAGCCCGGACTTCGCCGACGACCCGCAGAGTCCCGGCACGCCGCGGCGCACCGGCGCGGGCCGTCCGACGCTGCCGTTGACCGAAGAGCAGTTCTCGAGGCTCGGTCCCGTCTTCGCGGAGTAGGGGCCGGGGTGTGCCGTGCCGGAGGTTCACGTCCGTGCAACCTCCGGCATGGCAACATCTAGGACGTGACTGTTCCAAGCGTGGAGATCGCCGACGTACCGGCGCAGCTGCCCGAGGGCGCCGTTCTGCTGGACGTGCGCGAGCAGGACGAGTGGGACGCCGGCCACGCACCCGGCGCGCTGCACGTCCCCATGAGCGAGATCGGTGCCCGGCTCGGAGAGGTGCCGAACGACGTGCAGCTCTACGTCGTGTGCCGCGCCGGCGGCCGTTCCGCCCGCGTGACCCAGTACCTCAACGAGAACGGCTGGGAGGCCGTCAACGTCGAGGGCGGCATGCAGCACTGGGAGGCAGCCGGTCGTCCGCTCGAGGGCGGCACCGACGGCATGGCACCCGAGGTCATCTGATCGTGCAGCCGCTGCAGCCGATGCGCGTGGACTGGGTGGCGACTCCGCCACCCGGTGCGTACCCGCAGCCGTCGCACCGGTCGCAGCGGCCGTCCTACGGCGGCCCCCCGAACTACCCGGTCCCGCCGCGCTGGGGCTTCCCGCTGCTCGCGTGGCGCTGGCCCACGGCCGTGCCCGGCACGGTCGAGCAGGCCGACTCGGTCGACGGCGTGCGCCGGCTGGGCCGGACCGCGCAGAACGCGCTGTGGCTGCTCGCCGCCGTCGCCGTCTGGGCGGCGTGCTCGGAGATCTGGCGCTACGTGCTGGTCGCGCTGAGCCGGTTCGGAGCGTTGTCGGCCGGGGTCGTGAGCACCTCGGACGCCATGGTGGTGGCCTCCTCGGCGGTCACGATCACCGGCTGCTTCCTGGCGCTGATCCTCAGCATGCTGTGGGTGCGGCGGGCGCGGAACGTGGCGGCGACGCTCGTCGGCTACGGGCCGTCGCGCCCGGACCGGGACGTGCTGATCGGGTTGATCGTGCCCGGCGTGAACCTCGTGGTGCCCGGCTCGGTGCTCGCCGAGCTCGAACACGCCGTGGCCCGCAGGCCGGCCGGCGAACGTCCCACCCCGTCGAAGCTCCTGCGCTGGTGGTGGGGCTTCTGGGCCGGTTCGGGGCTGATGGTCGTGGTCGTGGTGCTGTGGTCGTTCCGCTCCAGCACCCAGGCCCTCGCGGACGGCGTGCTGCTGCACGCGTTCGCCGACCTGCTGCTCGCCGGTGTCGCGGTGACGTCGGCACTGGTCGTCCGCCGGATCACCACCCTGCTGCTGCCGGTGGACGCCGCGTCCGTCCGGCTGATGCGCGTGGTGGAGGTCAAGGACGCCCCCCAGCCGCCGCTGCGCTCGGTCCGCGCGTCCGGCTCGCCCCGCTGATCTGTTCAGGCGACGTTCGCCCTGGCGGACCTGCCGGCGTTCCCCGCCGAGTGCCAGGTTGGAGGAATGCGGACACTCATCGGGGCTCTGGTGATCGCACTGCTCGCACCAGGCATCGCCCAGGCACACCACAGGGACTTCGACGTCCAGGCACACCGCGGCGGCATCGGGCTGACCGTCGAGAGCACGCTCAAGGCGTTCGGCAAGGCGCTCGAACTCGGTGTGACGACGCTGGAGCTCGACCTGCAGATCACCAGGGACGGCCGCGAGGTCATCACCCACGACCGCAGGACGAACCCGGCGAAGTGCCTCGACACCGCGCCCGCGTTCCCCGGCGACCCCGAGTTCCCCTACGCCGGCAAGTACGTGAAGGACCTGACGTTCGCCCAGGTGCGGACGCTCGACTGCGGCAGCACGAGGTGGTCGCAGTACCCGGACCAGGAACTCTCGCCGGGCGCCCGCATGCCCACCCTGGCCGAGCTCTTCGACCTCGCGCGCGAGCACCGCGCGTGGGGCGTCCGCTTCAACATCGAGACCAAGGTCGAGGCCGCGGCTCCGCACGAGACCGCGCCGCGTGAGCAGTTCGTGCAGCGCGCCGTCCGCGAGATCCGCCGCTCGGGCTTCATGCCGAACATCACCGTCCAGTCCTTCGACTGGGGAACCCTGATGCGGTTGCGCGAGGTCGAGCCCCGCATCCCGCTCGTGGCGCTGACGCAGCCGGAGATGCTGCGGCCCGGCTCGCCGTGGACGGGCGGCCTCGAGCTCGCCGACTTCGGCGGCAGCGTCGCGAAGGCGGTGAAGAGCTTCGGCGCCAAGGCCCTGTCGCCGGTGCACGGCAACCCGCAGAACGGCAAGGTCGGCGACCCCGGCTACGTCCCGTTCACCACCAGGGCACTCGTGGCGGACGCCCACCGCCACGGGCTGAAGGTGATCCCGTGGACGGTGAACGACCCGGCGACGATGCACAAGCTGATCGACGACGGGGTGGACGGCATCATCACCGACTACCCGGACCGCTTGCGCACCGTCGCGAAGGAGCGCGGGTTCAAGCTCCCCAAGCGCTATCCGAAGCGCTAGGTCGTGGCCCGGAAGTTCGTCCGGTGGCAGGCGCGGGCGAGAGACCCGGAGACGGCGCCGCCGCGATGCCCTCATACCGGGCGTATTCGGGCGTCGCGGCGGTGTCGTCTCCGGGGCCCTCGGCCGCCACTGCCGCCCGAGGGACTTCCGGGACACGGCCTAGCTGATGCCGATCGGACTGGCGGAGTGGTTGCCGGCCTGCAGGCCGCCGCGCTGACCGGTCGCGATGCCGCACAGCGCGGCTTCGCTCAAGCCGGCGGTGGTCGCCTGTGCCGAGGACAGCGTGGTGCCCGCGGCCTGGCCGTCGATCGTGACCGGGCTCGGGTGCAGCGTGCCGCCGGCCTCGCGGCAGACGAGCACGATCACCTTGAAGGTCCTCGGGTTCGTGAACGAGAGGTTCTTCGTCTCACCGCGGACGACGGTGAAGGTCAGCGGAAGTGAGCTGTCCTTCGCGTAGCCGGTGGGTGTGGTCGTCTCGTCGATCGTGTACGTGCCCGCGGCCAGGCCGGTGAACGGCGGCTGGCAGACGCCTGCGGCGTCCGTGGTGCAGGTGCCGACGACGGTGCCGCCGGTGTTCGCGCCCGTGTAGAGGGTGAAGACCGCGCCCGGCACCGCGGCGCCGGCGTCGTCGGTCTTCGCCACGTTCACGGTCGCCGGTCGCGCCGGGTCGGTGAACGTCAGCGCCTTGCTCTCGCCGGCCGCGACGCTGAACGAGAACGGCAGGGTCGGGTCCTTGTCGTAGCCGGCCGGAACCGTCGTCTCGTCGAGGGTGTAGGTGCCGACAGGCAGGTCGGCGAACTGCGGGGTGCACGAGCCGCTCGCCTGGACGGTGCAGGTGCCGACGACGGTGCCGCCCGTTCCGGTGCCGGAGTACAGCGTGAAGACGGCACCGGCCTGGCTGCCGCCGTCGCTGCCGAGCTTGGTGACGGCGACGGAACCGCAGTTGCGGATGTTGACGTTGCCCGGCCCGACCAGGTCCTTCATCTGCGCGGTCGAGGACTGGCCTGAGCTGCGGCTGACCGCGTAGGCCTTGCCGAAGCCCTCGCACACGCCGGGGGCGAAGACGCCGGCGGCGGTCAGGTTGATGCCCGCCTCGCCGAACTCGTGCAGGCCGAGCGTCTCGGTTGCCGGTGCGACGGTGTCCTGCGGGGTGTTGCCGGTGTTCACGGCCGCTTCGGCGACGCCGGAGGACAGCGTGGTCGCGACGCTCCAGCACGGGGCGGAGTTGCTGCCCACCTCGCACGCACCGGACGAGATCCAGCGGGACAGCTTCAGCACCGGGGTGCCGCCGCCCTCGAAGTCGTAGACGATCAGCATGTCGCCCGCGGTCCGCCGCACGAGGCCGGAGGCGCCGCAGGACGTCGTGCCCTTGTTGAACTCGAACGCCACGTGCGCGCTCGGCGAGGTGGTGTTCTGCGGGATGCGGACCCACGCGAGCGTCAGGAACACGTTGCTGCCCACGGTCTTGCTCGCGACGTAGACGCGCTTGAGGTCGTCCTTGTTGGACGCCTTGGCCGTGCCGACGGTCGGGCAGACGTTGTCCTGCTTGGTGCCGCCAGCGAACCCGGAGTCGGAGGTGGTCGCCTGCCTGTCCTCCAGGCCGGTGAAGGTCCAGCCCGAGGTGACCTTGGTGGCCGTCCTCGTGCCGGCGGTGCCCGTCCAGGTGGCGGGCGAGAAGCTGTTCCAGTCGAAGTTGATCGGTGCCTGCGGGGCGAGGTTGGCGTCGTCGTCCTCGAACCCGGCGGCGAGTCCGACCGGGCCGGCGGACGCGACGCCTGCCGGACCGAGCAGGCCGAGCACGAATGCGGACACCGCGGCGCCCGCGATCATCAAACGTCTGCGCATGGTGGTTCTCCGGTGCGCTGGGACGTCTGCCCGGCCCCCGCGCCGCGCGCCGACGTCCAGATGGACGGAAGGACGGCCGGGCGGGAGAGTTGGTGCCGTGATCAACGGTCGAGCGGGGCCGGATCGCCAGGGTAGGCACGCCGGTGGGTGAACCGCGCTCCCACTGACTCATTCAAGGCCGATGTGCTGGCCGAAGTGCTCGGGTCGGCCGGTCACGCTCCGTTGCCGAGGGGCAGGGAGTGCAGGCCGCGGATCACGAACTCCGCGCGCCGGTTCGGTTCCTCGGCCAGCACCGCGCCGGGCAGCTTGCGGTGCAACGACGACAGCGCCGCCTCCACCTCGATGCGCGCGAGCGGTGCGCCCAGGCAGTAGTGGATGCCCATGCCGAAGCCGAGGTGCTGGTTCTTCTCGCGGCCGATGTCGAGGACGTCCGGGTTCTCGAAGACCAGCGGGTCGCGGGCGGCGGCGCCGAGGAGGGCGGCGATCTTCTCGCCGGGCTCGACGACGTGACCGGCGATCTCCACGCGTTCGGTGGCGGTGCGTTCGAAGAGCTGCAGCGGCGAGTCGTAGCGGATGAGCTCCTCCACGGCCGTGGGCATCAACTCGGCGGAGAGGCGTTCCCACTGCGAACGGTGCTGCATCAGGGCGTAGACGCCGTTGCCGATGACGTTGACCGTGGCCTCGTGGCCCGCCATCAGCAGGAGCACTGCGGTGGCGACGAGTTCGTCCTCGGTGAGTCTCGCGCCGTCGGTGTCGGTCACGGCGACGAGGTCGGACACCAGGTCGTCACCGGGGGAGACACGGCGCAACGCGACCAGCTCGCGCAGGTAGGCGACGAACTCGGCGGCGGCGCGTTCGGCCAGGGCCTGCTGGTCGGCCGCCAGGCCGTACTCGTACATCTTCACGATGGCGTTCGACCACGGCTGGAGCAGGTAGCGGTCCTCGCCGGGCACGCCGAGCAGCTCCGCGATCACCTCGACCGGCAGCGGCGCGGCGACGTGGGCCAGGAGGTCCGCCTGACCGTTGTCCTCGATCTTGGCGACGAGCTCGTCGACGAGCTTGTCGGCCAGGTCGGCGACCCACGGGCGCAGGCGCTCGACGTGGCCGCGGCCGAACGCGGCGGCGACCAGGCGGCGCAGGCGGGTGTGCGTGGGCGGCTCGTTCTCCAGCAGCGAGTTGCGGTGCAGCAGGTTGAAGGCCATGAACTGCTCGACCGGCTTCACGTCCGACCAGATCCGGCCGAGCGAGCGGTGCCGCAGGACCGCCGAGCAGGCGGCGTGCGAGACGGCGACAGCGACGCCCAGCTGCTCGTGGTGGTGCACCTCACCGGCTTCGCGCAGGGCTGCGAAGGCCGGGTACGGGTCGGCGATGAACGCGGGATCACGCTGGTCGAACGTCACAAGGCGGGACGGTAGGTCGCGATCCGCGTTTCGTCCACGCCGATTTGATTGATGACTCAAATTGTTGCCGAGGAACTATCGTTCTGGGTGTGCAGCAGCCTGCGATCGTCGCGCACCGCGGCGCTTCCACAGACCGTCCCGAGCACACCATCGGCGCCTACGAGCTCGCGCTCGAAGAGGGCGCGGACGGACTTGAGTGCGACATCCGGCTGTCGAAGGACGGCGAACTCGTGTGCGTGCACGACCGCACGCTCGCCCGCACGTCGAGCGGCCGCGGCACGGTCAGCGCGCTCACTCTCGACGAGCTGAAGAAGTTCGACTACGGCAGCTGGCACCGCCACGGCCAGCCGGCCGGGTTGCTGGTGCTCGACGAGCTGCTGGAGCTGGTCAAGAACACGGACGTGGAGCTCTTCGTCGAGACCAAGCACCCGGTCCGGTACCGCAACGAGGTCGAACGCAAGCTCGCCGAGGCGCTCAAGAGATACGGCCTCGACTCGCAGATCGTCATGATGTCGTTCTCGCCGACGGCGGTGAAGGCGTTCCGCGAGCACGCACCGGACATCCGCACGGTGCTGCTCCTCGACCGCCTGGGCCGGTACCGCGGCGGCGCGCTGCCGTCGTTCGCCGACTACACCGGGCCGGGCGTGCACGTGCTGCGCAACGACCCCGGCTACGTCGATCGGGCCAGGCGCGCGGGTCACGAGACCTACGTGTGGACGGTGGACGGCGCCGAGGACGTCGCGCTGTGCCGTGACCTGGGTGTCCGCTACCTCGCGACCAATGCCCCGGCGAACACCCGCCGCCTGCTGACGGCTAATTTGGCCACCTAGACAAGCCTGAGCACGAGGAGGGCCAAGGTGGCCAAGCGGACCGCGGTCAAGGACGCACCGAAGGACGGCATCAACCCGAAGCAGCCCTGTCCGTGCGGGTCCGGCAAGCGCTACAAGGCGTGCCACGGCGCGCCCGGCGGCGCGACGGACGTGATCGTGTCCCGGCCGTTCGAGGGCCTGGCCGCCGAGTGCGAGCTGATCGCCCTGCGCGAGTTCGTGCCGTCCGCGATCGTGAAGCTGCCGGTCAAGGAGGGTCGCGAGGTCACCCTCGCCACCGTGCTGCCGATGGCCGCCGCCGGTCTGATCCGCGGCGACGACGTGCCGTTCGTGGGCCTGCAGGTGCAGACGCGCTCCGGCGACATCAGCCGCGACCTGGCGCGGGCGCTGCGGTGGGCGCAGCAGGCGAAGGCCGGTGACGTGCTGCCGGTGGTGGGCCCCGACAACAACGCGGAGCCGGGCCGCCTGCAGGACCTGCTCGACCCCGAGGCCGACATCACGCCGGTGCTGCACACCGACTTCATCTGGTGGATGCCGGAGGGCACCGAGCCGACCGGTGAGGTGGCGCTGTCCCTGGAGCGCGCGAACGCCGCGATCCTGCCGACCGAGCGCCTCGACGCCCCCGGTGTGAAGGCCGCCTACTGGGTCGACGCCGGCGACAAGGCGCACCTGCGCTGGGTCCGCCCGGAGCCCGAGGAGAAGCTGCTGCCCGCGATGGCCCGGCTGGCCGCCCGCGGTGAGCTCGACCTCGGCGAGGGCTCGCGCTACGCCGGTTCGTTCCGCGCGCACGGCCTGCTCGTGCCGGTCTGGGACCTCGACCGCGAGATGCACGCCCGCGAGTGGGCCGAGCCCGCCGAGGCACTGGGCAAGCGCCTGCTGGAGGCACTCGCCTCCGACGAGCCGCTGTCCGACGCCGAGCGCCGCGCCCGCGACGGCCTGCGCGGTCGCCAGATCACGCTTCGATGACCCTGTCCACAGGGTTGTCCACAAGGAGCTGTGGATAAGTGCTGCTGCACATCATCTCGACGGCCGACTGGGCAGCCGCCCGGTCGGCCGGCTCGATCGCGCCCGCCGGCGAGGACTTCGTGCACTGCTCCGATCGGGGAGTCGTGCACGTGACGGCGGGGAAGTTCTTCCACGGGCAGAGCGGGCTGTTGCTGCTCGTCATCGATCCCGAGCTGCTCGACGTGCCCGTCAGGTGGGAGCCCGTGGCGGACTCGCCGTTGTGGTTCCCGCACGTCTACGGGCCGATCCCGGTCTCCGCGGTGGTCGAGGTGCACGAGTTCCCCGCTCAGGCGGACGGTTCGTTCGTCCTCCCGGAGGCCGTCGCCGCCCCCTGACGGCCGTTCGCCGTCGCGTGCCGAAACCCCGGAACTGCCTGCGGCCGTTGCCTTTCCGTGACTAAAGTGGCGGCAACCGCTTCTCGGCCCCGTGCGTGAACACCCCGAGCCAGTTCGCTTCGGGGGAGGGGGCGTGCCGTGACGGCGGTGTTGCAGCTGGGATCAGCCGTCGAACACGGCGGGGGAAGAGCGGAAGCCGTGGGGGATTTCGCTGAGTTCGTGCGCGTCTCCATGCCCGGACTTCTGCGCTATGGCCACGCACTGACCGGGAACCCGCACGACTCCGCGGACCTGGTGCAGTCGGTGCTGGAGAAGGTCGGTTCGCGTTGGAGCGCCGTGCAGCTCAAGGGCGACGACCCGCTCGCGTACGTCCGCCGGGCCATGGCCAACACGCACATCAGCATCTGGCGCCGTCGTCGCCGCGAGCGCCTGGTGGCCGACATCCCGGACAGCGGAGCCGTGGCTCCCGAGCTGAGCAGGCTGGAAAATGAACCACTCTGGCAAGCACTGCGCTCGTTGCCGCCACGGCAGCGAGCGGTGATCGTGCTGCGCTACTACGAGAACCTCTCCGAGGCCGAGATCGCGGACGCGCTCGGAATCTCGTGCGGCACGGTCAAGAGCCAGAGCAGCAAGGCGATGGCGAGTCTTCGAACACGCCTGGGAGAGGAGTGACCGTGGACGACCTCGACGACGAGCTGCGCAGGCTCTTCAGCGACGATCGGCTGGACGTCCACTCCGCGCCGGTCTCCACCGAGGCGGTGCTCCGCGGCGCGGATCGGCGCCGCCGCCGGCGGAACGCCGTCGCCGGCACCCTCGCCCTGGTGGCAGTGGCCGGCGCCGGGATCGGGGTGAGCCGGTTCGGCATGTCGTCACCGGACGGCACGGCGGGCGCGCTCCTGACGACGTCCACCTCCGTCCCCACGACGTCCTCGCCGCCACCACCGGTCACGGTCTACTCGACCGAGACCGTGACGCTGGGACAACCACCGAACTCCACCGGCGGCAACACCGGCAAACCGAGCTCCGGCGGCACGAGCAAGTCGACCCCGAAACCGCCGTCGTCGCCGGCCACGCCGGAGTCGCAGCCGGGCAGGTACGGAACGCTCGCACTGGGGATGTCCGAGGCCGACGCGCTGGCGACGGGGTCGCTGGTCGAACCCGGCAGCCCCGCCGATGCGGAGGCCAGGTGCAAGGCGTACGCGACGAAGTCGGTGCCCGACACCGACGCCGTGGTCGTCTCGCCGGCCAGGGGAATCGTCCGGATCACCATGCCGAGCTACGCCAAGACGCCGAAGAACGTCGGCGCGGGTTCGACGGTGGCCGACGTGAAGGCCGCCTACAAGAATGCCGCGCAAAGCGGTTCCGATGTGATCGTGCAAATGTCCGCGACGCCACCCTGGTCATATGTCTTCAAAACCGACGGCACAGTGGTGACGACCGTTTTCATGCGCCTGAACGCGAACGACTGCATTTCCGTCTGATCGCTGAACAGTGCTGAAGTCCCGCCGCCCCTGGGGTGCGGCGGGACATCGGAGTGCGCTTTTGTTCCACTTCTGCCGTGACTTCTTCGTGACTCTGACCTGCGCAACCTCACTGCGGAGGTGACGTCTTACTGGTGGCTCAGACAAAACCAGGGGGAAACCGAAATGAAGAACTCACTCAAGGCCGCATTCGTCACCGCAATCGCCGTCGCTGGAATCGCCGCGTGCACTTCGGTGCCGAAGCAGAACTCCGCACCTGTCACTTCCGAAATCGTCACGCCGACGACCGGCACGTCCACGCCGTCGGTCGCGACGCCGCCCGTCCAGGTGGTCACGGAGGTCGTCACCGCGACGGTGACCGCTCCACCGCGGGCCATCGCGAAGGTGGACAACCGGCTCGGCTACGGCGGTCTCAAGCTGGGCATGTCGCTGGAGGAGGCGCGTGCCGCCGGCCTGACCGACCTGACCTGGGACGAGGCTTCCGGCCACGACCCCGGCTGCGTCGCGGACAAGACGGTCGCGATCTCCAAGGCGAACGGCGTCGAGCGCATCACGCTGCCCGCGGACGCCAGGACGTCCCAGGGGATCGGCGTTGGCTCGACCTTCGGCGAGGCGCGGCGGGCCTTCCCGAGCGCCTCCGAGTACCGCTCCGGCTGGTCGGCCAAGGTCGCCGACAACGCCTACTACGCCTTCATCGGCAGCTTCGACCTGGCCCGGTTCGCAGAGGCGGACAAGATCCAGCGCATCAAGCTCGTCGCGGGAGTCGTCAACTGCTCCATGGCCGATCTCTGAACCTCGCCGAACCGCTGTGCCCGCCCCGCTGGGGGTGGGGCGGGCACAGCGCCACGTCCCGGGAAATCCGAAACCGATGGCCCCCGGTGATGTCGAGATCCGCGTTTCGGCTCCGTCCCCGGAGGTGAAAGCGGCCAGTATGGGTCGCACCAGCACCGAGGGAGAGCACCCGAGATGGCCAAGTACCTGCTGCTCAAGCACTACCGCGGCGCCCCGGCCCCGATCAACGACGTCCCCATGGACCAGTGGACCCAGGACGAGATCTCGGCGCACATCAAGTACATGAACGACTTCGCGGACAAGCTCAGGGGCACCGGGGAGTTCGTCGACGAGCGGGCGCTCGCGCAGGAGGGCACCTGGGTCCGCTACGACGGCGAGGGACGGCCGCCGGTCACCGACGGCCCGTTCGCGGAGACGAAGGACCTCATCGCCGGCTGGATGATCATCGACACCGACAGCTACGAGCGCGCGCTCGAGCTGGCCGCGGAGTTGTCGGCGGCACCCGGCAAGGACGGCAAGCCGATCCACGAGTGGCTGGAGATCCGCCCGTTCTACGGCCACGCGCCGACGATCACGGAGTGAGAAGTGGACGAGGCACTGCTCAGGAGCCTCACGCCGGCCGTGCTGGGCGTCCTCGTCCGCCGCGGGGCCGACTTCGCGGCGGCCGAGGACGCCGTGCAGGACGCGCTGGTCGAGGCCGTCCGCGTGTGGCCGGAGGATCCACCGCGGGACCCGAAGGGCTGGCTGGTGACGGTGGCCTGGCGCAGGTTCCTCGACGCCACGAGGGCGGAGACGGCGCGGCGCCGGCGTGAGGACCTCGTCGAGGCGGAACCCGAGCAGGGGCTCGCGCCGGACACCGACGACACGTTGCAGCTCTACTTCCTGTGCGCTCATCCGTCGCTCACGCCGTCGTCGGCGGTCGCGCTCACGCTCAGGGCCGTCGGCGGGCTGACCACCCGTCAGATCGCGCAGGCCTACCTCGTGCCGGAGGCCACGATGGCCCAGCGCATCAGCCGGGCCAAGAAGACGGTCAGCGACGTGCGGTTCGACCAGCCCGGCGACGTCGCGACCGTGCTGCGCGTGCTCTACCTGGTCTTCAACGAGGGCTACTCCGGTGACGTCGACCTGGCCGCCGAGGCGATCCGGCTCACCCGCCAGCTCGCGGCCGCGATCGACCACCCCGAGGTCGCTGGCCTGCTCGCGCTCATGCTCCTGCACCACGCGCGCCGGGCCTCCCGGACCACGGCGGGCGGCAGTCTGGTGCCGCTCGCCGAGCAGGACCGCGGCAGGTGGGACACGGCGCTGATCGCCGAGGGCGTCGAGATCCTGCAGGCGGCGCTCGCGCAGGACCGGCTGGGGGAGTTCCAGGCGCAGGCGGCCATCGCGGCACTGCACGCGGACGCACCCGTGGCCGAGGAGACCGACTGGGTGCAGATCGTCGAGTGGTACGACGAACTGCTGGCGCTCACGGACAGTCCCGTCGTCCGGCTGAACCGCGCGGTGGCCGTGGGCGAGGCGGACGGACCGCGCGCCGGGCTGAGAGCGTTGGCGGAACTGGACGACGGGCTTCCCCGTCACTCGGCCGTGGCGGCCTACCTCCACGAGCGCGACGGTGACCGGCAAACGGCCGCGAGGCTCTACGCCGAGGCAGCCGGGAAAGCGTCGAACCTCGCCGAGCGGGAATTCCTGACCCGGCAGGCCGCCCGGCTCAACAACTGAAAGGACCGCCCGCCCCGGACGGGGTGGGCGGTCCTTTTGTGATCAGGCACTCAATCGTGCGAAGAAAAAGCTCAGATCGTTCCCCCGGCGGCGGTCGGAGCGCTGGAGTCGCCACCCTCGTCACCGACGCTCTCGCGGGTGAGGAACGTCTCCACGTAGAACATGTTGCCGTCCGCGCGGTCCATGATCGTGAGCAGCGTCTTCATCGAGGAGACCTCCTCGACCTGCTCCTTCAGGAACCACTGCATGAACTGCTCGCCGATGTAGTCGCTCTCCTCGCGGGCGGCCTTCGCGAGCGCGATGATCTGGTCGGTGACCTGCTGCTCCTGGCTCAGGGCCAGGGCGACGAGCTCACGCGGGGACTTGAAGTCGTTGATCGGCGTCTCGACGCCGGGAATGGCGACCGCGATGTCGTTGTCCATCAGGAACTTCACGATCATCATGGCGTGGTTGCGCTCTTCGAGGGCCTGCTTGTAGAAGTGCGACGCGAGGCGCGGCAGGTCCTCGTTGTCGAACCACACGGCGAGCGCGATGTACTGCTGCGAAGCGGAGAACTCGTTGCCGATCTGAGCGCGCAGCAGCTCGTGGAAGTTCGACTTTCCGGACAGGATCTTCTTCACGTTCGAGGCCATGAGGAGTACGTTAACCCAAAACGCGGTGATTTGCATTCGAGGAAAAGCTAACCTTTGTTTGGAGAGGTAATCCAAACAAAGGTTAGGCATTCCTAACGATCTACACCAATGGCGCGCGGTCGATCGGGCACGACATGCAGCGGGGGCCGCCGCGGCCGGAGCCCAGTTCCGAACCGGCGATCCGCAGCACCTCGACGCCCGCGTCCTCCAGGCGCGCGTTCGTCTCGACGTTGCGCTCGTACGCCACGACGAGACCGGGAGCCACCGCGAGGGTGTTGTTGCCGTCGTCCCACTGCTCGCGCTCGGCGGTCACGACGTCGAGGCCGGTGTCGATCACCCGCAGCCGTTCGATGCCCATCGCCTCGGCCGCCGCCTCCAGGAACGGCACCGGGCCGTCCACCCGCACGCCGCCGTCGCCGTCGGACCGCAGCGGGTAGGCGGTCAGCGCGTCGCTGATCGCCGGGTACATCACCACGGCGTCGCGGTCGACCATCGTGCAGACGGTGTCGAGGTGCATCGTGGCGCGCTCCTGCGCGATCGGCACCGCCAGCACCGTGTGCGCGAGGCCGTCCGCGAGAGCGGAGCGGGCGAACGACTCCGCGCCCGCCGGGGTGGTGCGCTCGCCGACGCCGATGGCGATCACGCCGGGCGCGAGCAGCAGCACGTCGCCGCCCTCCAGCGGTGCCGAGTGCGCGCCGTACGCACGGCCCGTGCGGCGGAACCGCGGGTGGTAGGCGTAGATCAGGTCGGTCAGCGTCGTCTCGCGGTCACGCGCGGGCAGTGCGAGCGACGTGATGGCCACCCGGTCGCCGACCCACACCGACGAGTCGCGGGTGAAGAGCAGGTTCGGCAGCGGGTCGACGGCGAAGTCGATCGGCAGGTGCATCTTGCGCACCAGCGACGCGCCCTCGGCGGCCGGCAGTTCCTCGAACGTCATGCCCGTCATCAGCACCTGTGCGAGCGTCGGCGCGTCGAGCGACGTGAGGTGGCTGCGCAGCGCGTCGGCCAGGTCGATGCCGAGGCGGCGCTCGTTGACGGCGCTGTGGATGCCCGCGATGCGCGCGCGGTTGTCCTCCAGCGCCTGCACCAGCACGTCGGCCAGCAGCAGGACCTCGACCCCCTTGGAGGTCAGCGTCGCGGCGAACGCGTCGTGCTCCTCCTGGGCCCTGCCGACCCACGGCACGCCGTCGAACAGCAGCTGGTCGTTGTTGCGCGGGGTGAGCCTTTTGAGCTCGTTGCCCGGCCGGTGCAGCAGCACCGTGCGCAGCGGGCCTACCTCGCTGTCCACACGGGGTGCGGCGTCCGGAAGTGCTTCGGTCTCAGCGATCGTGTGCGCAGTCACCGATCGAGCGTAACCCTGAACAGCACAAATCGCCGCTCCTGGGCCTCAAAATGCAACGAATGGGGTGTGAACTCAAATTTCACAGTGCAATCGTTAGGGCAACCAGCTGACTTTGCCGCGCAACATTGTGTAGCCCACGAACGCGACCACGTCGAGGATGGTGTGGGCGATGACCAGCGGCCACAGCCGCTTGGTCCGCTGCCAGTAGAGGCCGAAGACCAGCCCCATGACCAGGTTGCCGACGAACCCGCCGAAGCCCTGGTAGAGGTGGTACGAGCCGCGCAGCACGGCCGCCGCGAACAGTGCCGTGTACTGCCGCCAGCCGAGCTGCTGCAGCCGCGTGATCAGGTACCCGACGACGAGCACCTCCTCCGCCCACGCGTTGCCGGCGGCGGCGAGGACCAGCGCCAGGCTCATCCACCACTGGTTGTCCAGAGTGGACGGCTGGACGGCGAGGTTCAGCCCGAGCGCCCAGGCGGCGAAGTAGAACGCCAGCCCGGGGATTCCGATGATCGCGGCCAGCCCCAGGGCACCCAGCGAGTCCGCGAGCTTGCGGGTGCCGTCGAGCCCGATGACGCGCAGCTTGATCCCCGTGCGCCACAACAGGTACAGCCCGATGCCGCCCCACGCCGCGAGCTGCAGCACGCCCAGCAGCTGCGCCACGAGGTCCAGCAGGTCGGCGCGCGCCTGCGGGACGTTGATCGCGACGGACTGCTTGTTGAGCGGTGTCGGCTGCAGCAGGCTGTCGATCAGCCGCACGAGGCTGCGCAGGCCGGACAGCCCGAGCGTCATGCTGAAGACGATCAGCAGTTCGAGCTGGTAACCGCGCTTCTCGTCGGCGGGGATCAAGGTCACCAGCCAGACGCTACCTCTGGGACAGGAACGGGCAGCCCATCAACCGCCGCAGCTCCACGGCGAGTTCCTGAGGAGTGCTGACCGGCTTGGAGAACGCGATCCGCACGTCGTGGTCCTCGCACTCCGCCTCGACCCGCAGCCTCAGCCCGAACCGGTCGAGGCCGAGTGGCCGCACGGTGCCGGCGCGCAGCTCCTCCGGCAGGTGGCGGGCGAGCTGGCCGACGACGTCGCGGTGTGCGGCCTCCAGGTGCCGCAGCCAGTGGTCCTCGTTGCGGCAGAACGGGTCCGGCGTCGCGCTCGCGAACTGCTCCGGCCTGATCGAGGAGGTGCCCTCGGCGTCCGCGATCACCATCGACGCGGGTGTGAGCCTGAGCACCGAGGCGCCGTGGCCCGCGTCGAGCAGCCGGTGGTCCGGCCGCACGTCGGCGATGGCGAGGATCTCCTCGCGCGCCTCCTGCCCGTCCAGCGCGGAGACCCAGCCGGTCAGCCACAGCAGGCCGCGCACGGGTTCGCGCAGCTGCACGGGTGCCTGGTCGGCGATCTCCAGCATCGCCGTCACCTCGGTCCGCGGAGCCTGCCACAGCTGCCCGACCAGCGGGTGCTCGTCGGCGAGCAAGAGGATCGTGGTCCCGCACGGGTGCACGTGGTGGAACAACGGGCTCGTGCGCGAACCGGACTGAGGAAGCAGTGCGGCGGAACCGTGGCGAGCCGCGATCGTGCGTGCGCGCTCTGCGGCGTGCGGCGCCGGCGGGCGCTTGATCTGGGTGTCGGTCACCGCTGCACCTCCTCGAAGGTTAGGCAAGCCTAACTTAGCTTTGCTCATCATGGGAAGCACCACCTGTACCTTGGACGCGTGGTCGTGCCCAACAAGCCGTCCACCGAGGTGACGGCGCTCGACGATCGGTGGACCCGGCACTGCGTGGACCGGGCGAGCCGTCGTGCCCTGGTGTGGACGGTGCTCGCGGGCGCGGCCTTCGCGCTCCAGTTCTTGCTGGTACTGGTGTGGTCTTGGTCCTCACCGGTGGCGCTGGTGCTGCTCTTCTTCGCCGCGGCCGTCCTCTGGTGGGTGACACGTAAGCGTCCGGTGCGTTTACCGGAAGGCGAACCGTGGCATTTCGCCCATGTGAAGTGGGAAGGAGGGCGTCTGGTCGTGTTGTCGTCGCCGCCTCTGTTGCTGACCTTGAGCGTCGGTCCTCTCCTTCGCGGACGGATCGCACGTCACCGGCGTGTGTGGTTCGTGCCACCGGATTCCGCCGGGAACACCTTCGTCACGTTCCGAGGAGTACCGCGGTTGATCCCGGCGCGTGTGCAGAGATGATCATCGAGAACTGGAGCGACACCTGCCTGGCGCGAGCGGACCGCCGCGCCGTCGGCCACATCTTCCTCGCGCTCGCCGCGCTCGGCGTCGTGCTCTTCATCGGCTGGATCTGGCTCGTCGTGCTGTCCGTGCCCGTGGTGCTCGAGCTCGCCGCGCCGGGGCTGCGGCACTTCCTCACCCGCCGCGGCACCCTCGAGCTGATCGAGCGGTTCCCGTGGCGTCCGGTGTCGGTGAGCTTCGTGCCCGGCCGGCGCATCGGGCGGCAGGCGTACCTGCGCGTCGAGGACTCGGAGAAGGACCTGCGGCTGCCCGAGCTCCCCGAACGGGCCCGGATCCTCGTGCGGCACACCGGGCGGATGTGGATCGCCGGTCCGGACGAGCGCGGGCGCGTGGTCGCGATGACGCGCGGGCTCGCGTTCCTCACCCGCGGCCGGGTGATCGACCGCTAACGGCCCGTCGCGATGCCTTCGGCCTCGGCCCACTGCGTGAGGTCGTCCTTGCGCAGCGCGGCCGCCAGCAGTTCGGGGAACTTGTCCGGCGTGCAGGCGAACGCGGGCGCGCCCAGCGCGTGCAGCTTCGCGGCCAGTTCGTGGTCGTAGGCGGGCGTGCCGGAGTCGCTGAGCGCCAACAGGTTCACGACCGTGACGCCGCTCGCGACCAGCTCGCGGACCCGGCGCTGCAGCTCGGTCTCCGAACCGCCCTCGTAGAGGTCGCTGATGATCACGATCACCGTGTCGGTCGGCCTGCGGACCTGCGTCTGCGCGTAGGCGACCGCGCGGTTGATGTCCGTGCCGCCGCCGAGCTGGGCGCTGAACAGCAGGTCCACCGGGTCGCTGAGCTGGTCGGTGAGATCGGCGACCTCGGTGTCGAACACGACGAGCCTCGTCGAGATCGACCGGATGCTCGCGAGCGCCGAGCCCAGCACCGCCGCGTGCACCAGTGACTCCGCCATCGAGCCCGACTGGTCGACCAGCAGGACCACGTCCCGCATCGCCGCGGTCCGGCTGCGCCTGCGGTGCCCGATCAGGTCCTCGACGATCACGGTCTTGTGCTGCGGCTGGTAGTTCCTGAGGTTCGCCTTGATCGTCGTCGCCCAGTCGACGTCCTGCAGCTGCGGCCTCCTGGTGCGCCGCGACCTGTCGACCGCGCCGCGGACGGCCTCGACCAGCCGGTCCGTCAGCCGCTTCTCGATGTCCTCGACCACCTTCCGCACCACGGCCTTCGCGGTGTCGCGGGTGCGGGCGGGGATGGCGCGGGAGAGCTGCAGCAGGGTGCTGACGAGGTTCACGTCCGGCTCGACCGACTGCAGCAGCTCGGGTTCGAGCAGCAGCTGCTTGAGGCCCAGCTTCTCGACCGCGTCCCGCTGCATCACCTGCACGACGGAGGTGGGGAAGTACTTGCGGACGTCGCCGAGCCAGCGGTGCAGCTGCGGGGAACTGGCGCCGAGGCCGGCACCGCGATCACCGCCGCCGCCGTACAGACCCGTGAGCGCGCCATCGCGCCGTTGGTCGTCCTCGCCGAGTTCGGACACGTCTTCCGCGCTCGGTCCGAGGAGCAACCGCCAGCGCCGTAGCCGCTCTTCGGTCATTTGAGCGCAGCCGCCACTTCTTCGGCCGCACGCACGACGTGAGGGCCTACGACGTTCGCATCGAGCTTCTCCAGCGCCACGACGCCGACGGACGCCCTGAGGCCGGGCACGCCGCGCACAGGCGCCGCGACGCCGTACGCGTTCGGCTGCAGCTCACCGGCCGAGACCACCCACGGCTCACCGGGGTGCGAGATGGCCTTGCCGGCCGCCCCGCGGTGCACCGGGTGGCGGGAACCCACCCGGTACGCCACGTGGAAAGCGGTCCACGACGGTTCGACGACGGCGACGGCCTGTGCCTCGGTGCCGTCCGCGACCGTGAGGTGCGCGGTGGCGCCGACCTTCTCGGCGAGCTCGCGCAACGCCGGGTTGGCCGCCATGCGCAGCTGGGGGAGGACGTTGGAGGCGAGGCGCAGCACGCCCAGGCCGAGCCTGACCTTCGAGCCCTCCCGGCGCACGAGACCGCGCGCCTGCAGGGGCACGAGAAGCCGGTACACGGCCGCTCTGGACGCGCCGATGGCGTTGGCGAGCTCCGAGATCGACGGCGCCTCGGACTCCGCCTCAGCGACCGCCTGGAGCAGCGCCAGACCCCTTTCCAGGGTCAGCGAGCTCTCCTTCGTCGCTCCGACCATCACGCACTCCGAACTGTTCCCACCACCTCGGCGAGTCCGACCACCGAGCCGCCTTCACCGGGGGCGGTCGCGGTCAGCTTGACCGTGTCGCCGTCCTCCAGGAAGGACCTCGTGGAGCCGTCGTCGAGCTTGAAAGGTTCCTTGCCGCCCCAGCTGAGTTCGAGGAACGAGCCGCGCTCGTCCTTCTCCGGTCCCGAGACCGTGCCGGAGGCGAACAGATCACCTGGGCGCACCGTAGCGCCGTTCACCGTCATGTGCGCCAGCTGTTGCACAAATGACCACGACATCTCCCGGAACGGAGGCCGCGCGACGATCGTGTCGTTCAGCTCCACGGTGATCGTGATGTCCAGGCCCCATGGCTGATCGCACGTCAGGTAGTCGTGCAGCTTGTTCGGCAGCGGCGGCGTCGGGACGCGTGCAACTGAGAACGCCTCCAGCGGCGTGATCCACGCGCCGATCGACGTGGCGAACGACTTGGCCAGGAACGGGCCGAGCGGCTGGTACTCCCAGGCCTGGATGTCGCGCGCCGACCAGTCGTTGACCAGCGTGACGCCGAAGACGTGCTCGGCGGCCCGGCTGGTGGACACGTTGGCCGCCTGCGGACCGCCGCAGACGAAGCCGACCTCGGCCTCGATGTCGAGGCGCTCCGACGGCCCGAACTTCGGGCCCTCGCTGCCGCGCTTCTGGCCGTTCGGGCGGACGATCTCCGTGCCGGAGACGTACACCGTGCCCGCGCGGCCGTGGTAGCCGATCGGGAGGTGCGTCCAGTTCGGCGTGAGCGGGTCGCCGTCGGGGCGGAACATCCTGCCGACGTTCTCCGCGTGGTGCCTGGAGCTGTAGAAGTCCACGTAGTCGCCGACCGTGAACGGCAGCTTCGCGGACTCGATCCCGACGAGCTCCGCGCCCTTGGGGGCGGAGCTCGACCGGACGATCTCCCTGAGCTTGGCGCGCAGCACGCTCCAGATCGGCCGCCCGGCCTTCAGCAGCGGGTCCAGGGAGTCCTCCTGGACGTACTCGCTGCACTTGCCCAGCGCGAGGCTCTTGAGGAGCAACGCCCGGTCGCCGACGCGGACGGCCACGCCCCCGTCGACGACCCCGTAGGGCAGGGTCTGCGGTCCGAACGGCTGGTCCTCGGTGAAGTTCGGGTCGCTGATCCAGCTCACAGAAGGCCCAGCCCCTCCAGGTCGGTGACGGGTTCGGAGAGCGAACACGAGCCGTAGCTCGCGAACACGCCTCGCACGGCGTGCGCGGCCTGATCGCTGAGCGCCTTGGCCTCGGCGGTGAGAGCCTCGGCATCGGTGCTCGCGAGGGCCTCGCGGACGTCGCGGCCGCTGAGCGACCGCGCGGTGGCCACGAGGAGGTTCAGGAAGCCGTGGTGGGTGAAGCCCTGCTCGTCGGTGTGGCGGACGGCCTTGTGCAGGCCCGCCGTCGCCTTGAACGCGACGCCGCCGCCGCTGACGACGCTGAGGAAGTCGGCGACCTCCTCGACGCTCGGGAAGTTCTCCTGGGAGAGCCCTCCGCAGCGCAGCTTGGGCCAGCTGCCGTGCTCGATGACCCGGCGGACGCCGTCGAGCCACTCGGCACCGCCGCGGCGGGGTTCGACGACGCGGATGACGTCCTCGGGGACGAACTCCGACACGCGCTCGAGCCACACCTCGTCCACATCGGACGGTGCGGGCATCTCGACCATGCGCAGAGCCAGGAGCTCGCTTCTGCTCTCGACGATCGACACGGCCTTCGGCACGCCGCCGAGGCCGGTGTCGATCACGAGGCTCAGTGCTATCGGTTTGGCCGGCTTGACCTTGATCAGTTCGGTGATCAGCTCGGCGAGACGGGAGGCAGGACAGAGGAAGAGACCCATGACGCCGGACCACTCGCCGACTCGTCCGTCGAGGTGACCGCGCACCGCGTCGGGCATCGACGCGCTCCCCGGAGGGAACAGCGCGGCATCGTCCACAAGCCTCGCGAGCAGGGGCGGAGTACCGCGCGGACCGGGCGCACGGAGTTCGACAGCGCTTGACACGGCTGACACGCTAGCCGTGTACCGCCAACTGAACAAAGATGTCCGATAATCGAACGCCTTGGAAGGACCCGGAGAGCAGCCATGGCTTACTACCGCCAGGTGGGAGAGATCCCCCGAAAGCGCCACACCCAGTTCCGCAAACCGGACGGTGGCCTGTACGCGGAAGAGCTCATGGGCGTCGAGGGGTTCTCGGCCGATTCGGCACTGCTGTACCACCGCCACCTGCCGACCGCGATCGTGAACGCGGAGACGGTGAAGGACGAGCGCGGCACCGTCTCGCCGAACCTGCCGCTGAAGCCGCGGCACTTCAAGACGACCGACCTGACCTGGGCTTCCGACGAGGTCGACGCGGTCACCGGACGCCGGAAGCTGTTCGGCAACCCGGACGTGACCATCGGTTTCGTCGTGGCCACGGTGCCTTCCCCGTTGTACCGCAACGCTTTCGGTGACGAGCTGCTGTACGTGCAGACCGGTTCGGGCGTCATCGAGACGATCTACGGGGCGTTGGAGGTGGGCGACGGCGACTACGTCGTGATCCCGACCTCGTGCACCTACCGGGTCGTGCCGTCCTCGCCGATGTCGTTGCTCGTGCTGGAGGCGACCGGGCACGTCGGCCCTCCCAAGCGCTACCTGTCCAAGGCCGGCCAGTTCCTGGAGCACTCGCCCTACTGCGAGCGGGACATCCGGGGGCCGGAGGAGCCGTTGCTCGTCGAGGGCACCGACGTCGACGTGCTCGTGCGGCACCGCGCGGGGCTCACGCGGTTCACCTACGCGAACCACCCGTTCGACGTCGTCGGGTGGGACGGGCACCTGTACCCGTGGGCGTTCAACATCCGCGACTTCGAGCCGATCACCGGCCGCGTGCACCAGCCGCCGCCCGTGCACCAGACGTTCGAGGGCCCGAACTTCGTCGTGTGCTCGTTCGTGCCGCGCAAGGTCGACTACCACCCGCTGTCCGTGCCGGTGCCGTACAACCACGCGAACGTCGACTCGGACGAGCTGATGTTCTACGTCGGCGGCAACTACGAGGCGCGCAAGGGGTCGGGCATCGGCATCGGCTCGATGTCGCTGCACCCGTCCGGCTGCACGCACGGCCCGCAGCCCGGAGCGGTGGAGGCGTCCCTGGGCGCGGACTACTTCGACGAGACCGCGGTCATGGTGGACACCTTCCGCCCCTTGGAGTTGGGGGAGGCGGCCGAGGCCACCGAGGACCCGGCGTACGCGTGGACTTGGGCCCGTCGCGGTCCGGCCTGATTTTCTGTCGGGGCTCCTCGCTAGTTTGGTCTCGTGAGGACAAGAGCCGTTCCGATGCGCTGGCAGGGCCTGGGCAAGGCCCTGCCGGTGCTGTGGGGCCTCTACTCGGGCTCCGGCTCGATGCCGTACCGCGTGTGCGTCGACCTGGCCGCGGGCACCGCCAAGTGCACGTGCCCGTCCCGCAAGTTCCCCTGCAAGCACGCCGTGAGCCTGCAGGAGCTCGACATCCCGGACGCCCTCCCGCCCGACTGGGTGGAGGAGTGGACCACCCGCCGGGCGGCCCGCGAGCTCGACTCGTCGCCCGAGGCAGTCGCCCGCCGGGTGCGCGCTCGCGAGAAGACGGCGGCCAACCGCGCCGCCGCCATGTCCGCGGGCATCGACGGCCTGCGCGACTGGCTTCGCGACGTCGCCTCCGCCGGCATCGCCTCCCTGCCGGGCCGCCCCGCCTCCTGGTGGCAGGCGTTCACCGCCCGCATGATCGACGCCCAGGTCCCCGGCGTGGCCGCCGCGGTGGCCGAGATCCAGGAGATCGTGGCGCGCTCGGGCCCGCGCTGGACCGCCGACGTGGCCGACCGCCTCGGCGGCCTGCACCTGCTGTGCTTCGTGCAGCCGCGCACCCGCCTGGGCGTCACGATCCCCGAGGAGACCGTGAAGGCCTCGCCGGGGATCTCCGACCGCTGGGTGGCCCTGCTGCGCCTGGAAACCGACGACGGCCGCGTCCGCACCGTCCGCCAGTGGTGCTGGGGCCGCCAAACCTCCCGCTGGGTCGTGGCGATCCGCCACTCCGCCGTGGGAGCTCCCGTCCCGCTGCTCCCGCACGGCCTGGAGTCCTCGGCCCTGGTCCACCCCTACCCGGCCTCGGACCGGGTGGCCCTGGGCGAACTGGAGGGCTCCCGCACCCCCGACCCGGTCCCCGCCCCGCAGTCGTGGCGGCAGTCCCTCGCCACCCTCGAACCCATGCTGACCGCAGACCCGTGGCAACGCCTCTTCCCGCTCGGCTGCACCTCGGTCCGCCTGCACGGCGCCGCCCTGGTCGACACCACGGGCCACGGCCTGCCGGTCCGCGACGACACAGGCCTCGACATGGCCCTGGCGCTGACCGGCGGCCTCCCGTTCGACGCCTGGGGCCTGTGGGACGGCCACGCGCTGCGCCTGGGAGCGGTGTCGCTGAACGGCACCCTGGAGGTGGTCGCGTGACCACCGCGCCTTCCACACCGGCGGCAGCGCGCGACTGCACGGCCCTCGCCTGGGTGGTGGCTGTGCGAGCGGTCCGCTCGCGCCGGGTGGTGGTTGTGCCGTCGGCGCGCGTGCGCCGCGTGTCGCCTGTGCCGTCGGCTCGCGTCCATCGCGTCGCGGACGCGCCACCGGTTCGTCCCTGCCTGGACCCGGTTCCCTCGCCCCGCAGCTCAGCCGAGTCGGCCGACCCGCACCACCGCACGCTCGCTCTGCCGCTCCGCCTCTCCCGCACCCCGGCCGCGACGACGGCACACACCGCGGTCGCCCCGCCAACGCACTTGCTTCCCACACCGGCTGCGTCCCACCTTCGTGGGCGCGTGGTGTTGGAGTCGGCGCGCTCGTCTCGCAGTTCAGCCGGGTCGGTCCGCCCGCAGCACCGCACGCTCGCCCTGCCGCCGCGCTCCTCCCGGGCTCCGGCCGCGCGGTCGGCTCGGACCGCTGCCGCCCCGCCGACGCGCTCCCTCCCCGCGCCAGCCGCGCCAGCCCACCCCCGCGACACCTGGGAGGCGGCGTGAAGGCCGAGTGGTCCAAGACCGTCCAAGACCTCCTCATCGGCACCACGAGAGGCGGCGGCGACACGGCGACCCTGCTGGCGGACTGCGCCGCCCTCGGCGTGGCCGCGTTCGGTGCGACGCTCCCGCAGGAGGCCACCACCGACCCGCTGCCGCTCGCCCCGCCCGAGTCCGCCGCCCTCCCCAGGCCTGCCGCCAGGGCGGTCCTGGAAGCGATCATGAGCCTCGACGACGAGGTCCTGCTCACCGAGTGGTGTGCTCTCGCCAAGGCCAACGGTGTCGTGGCGGAGCACCGGATGCTGCCCTCCCTGCTCGCCCTCGGCACGGCTCGTCCGGGGCTGCGGGCCGCGGTGGTCGAGGTTCTCGGCACGAGGGGCCGCTGGCTCGCGGACACCCGGCCCGGCTGGTCCTGGGCGAGCGGCGCCGCCCCGCTGGTGGACGAGGTGCCGCTCGAGGAGATCCTCGACCTGCCCAGCGCCCAGCGGGTCCGCGCGCTGCGCCGCAAGCGCAAGGTGGACCCGGCCGGGGTCGGTGCGTTCGTCGCGCGGGAGTTCGGGGAGTCGCGCCGTTCGGCCGACCGGCAGGTGCTGATCAGCGCGCTGGAGACCGGGCTGGGGCCGCAGGACGAGCAGCTCCTGGAGGCCGCGCTCGACGACAAGGCGGCGGCCGTCCACGACGAGGCGCTCCGCCTCCTGCGCAACCTCGGGCGCACGCGCCTCGCCGCTCGTGCGGCACACCGCCTGCGCCACGGGCTCCGCCTGACCGCGGACGGGCTCGACGTCCGGCCCGACGAGCTCTGGACCGGGCAGCCCGACGCGGCCGAGCTGCGCGACCTCATGCGCGACGGCTCCGAGAAGGGTGTGGCCGGTCGGATCCGGGCCGCGGCCGCGAGTGTTCCGCCGTCGTACTGGACGGCGACGCTCAAGGCCGACGACGCCAAGGCCGCCGACATCGTGCGGAGGGGGCCGTGGGCCGGCGCGTTGCTGCGGGGCATCGCCGACCAGCTCGCCGCGGCCAAGGATCCCCGTCCGTGGGCCGTTGCCGCCGCCGAGACGCTGACCGGCATGGAGCAGCTCGAGATGCTGGCCGCGTTGCCCGCCGCGGTCGCCGAGCAGGCGGTCGTGGCGGTGTCGAAGGGCTGGCACTACGACCTGCTCGACCACGCCTGCGCCCAGCTGCCCGCCCCGTGGTCGCCGGAGACCACCCGCGCGCTCCTGCACCGGTACGCCGCGCTGCCCGATCCGCGCTGGAGGTCGGGGCGTCCGCCCGCCGTGCTGCTCGCGCGGGGTGACGCGGACCTGCTCGGCGCGAGCTGGGAGGCTCTGACCCGTCGCTGGCCGGAGAACTCCCTGGAACTGGAGGTCCTCCGGCTCCGCATCCGCCTGCGCGAATCGTTCGCACCAGCACCGCCCCAGGAGGCCCAGTGACCGCCGTGCTCAGGCCGACGGCCGAACAGCAGTACGCCGCCGAGCTCGAAGCCGTCGCGGCCCAGGACGACCGCGAGCGGCCACCCAACTGGCGCCTCTCCCCGCGGGCCGTGGTCACCTACGTCCTGGGCGGCACACTCGCCGACGGCACCGTGATCTCGCCGAAGTACGTGGGCTCGCGCCGGCTCGTCGAGGTCGCGGTGGGCACGCTCGTCACGGACCGGGCGCTGCTGCTCGTCGGTGTGCCCGGCACGGCCAAGTCGTGGCTGTCCGAGCACCTCGCGGCGGCGATCAGCGGCAACTCGACGCTGGTGGTCCAGGGGACGGCCGGCACGAGCGAGGACCAGGTCCGCTACGGCTGGAACTACGCCCGCCTCATCGCCGAAGGTCCCAGCGAGAACGCCCTCGTGCCGAGCCCGGTCATGATGGGCATGCGCCAGGGGGCGGTCGTCCGGGTCGAGGAACTCACCCGCATGCCGTCCGAGGTGCAGGACTCGTTCATCACCGTCCTCAGCGAGAAGTCGCTGCCGGTGCCGGAGCTGAACACGCAGATCCAGGCCGTCCCCGGCTTCACCGTCATCGCGACGGCCAACGACCGCGACCGAGGTGTGAACCAGATGTCGTCGGCGCTCGCACGGCGCTTCAACACCGTCGTGCTGCCGCCGCCCGCGACCGAGGACGCCGAGGTCGAGATCGTCGTCACCCGGGCCCAGCAGCTCGGCAAGGCCCTCCAGCTACCCGCCGAACCGCCCGCGCTCGACGAGGTGCGCCGCGTCGTGCGGATCTTCCGCGAGCTGCGCAACGGCTCCACCGTGGACGGCCGGACGCAGCTGAAGAAGCCGAGCGGCAGCCTGTCCACCGCCGAGGCGATCTCGGTCATCGCGAACGGGATGGCGCTCGCCGGCCACTTCGGCGACGGCACGCTGGGCGCGGACGAGCTGGCGAGCGGGCTCATCGGGTCCGTGATCAAGGACCGGGTGTCGGACGCGACGGTCTGGCAGGAGTACCTGGAGACGGTGCTCAAGGAACGCGCGGAGTGGCGTGACCTCTACCGGGCCTGCCTGGACGCCAGCGGTGACTGAGCCGGTCCTCCTGGGCATCCGGCACCACGGCCCCGGCTCCGCCCGGATGGTCAAGCGGGCCCTGGAGCAGACGAGCCCTGCGCTCATCCTCATCGAGGGGCCGCCGGAGGCGGACACCCTCCTCGAGCACGTCCACGCCCTGACGCCCCCGGTCGCGATCCTGCTGCACGACGAGACCGAACCCGAGAGCGCGGCGTTCTGGCCGTTCGCGGAGTTCTCGCCGGAGTGGCAGGCGCTCCAGTACGCGGCCGAGAACGGTGTCACAGCGCGCTTCTTCGACCTGCCGGCCGCGGCGTCCATCGGTGACGACGGCCCGAGCGGCAACGTCGACCCCATCGGCCTGCTCGCCGAGGCCGCCGGCTTCGACGACCCGGAACGCTGGTGGGAGGACGTGGTCGAGCACAGCGCGTCGGACCCGCTCGAACTCGCGGGCGCCATCGCCGAGGCCATGGTCGCCGTGCGCGGGGAGTTCGAAGGCGAGGTGGGTGAACGCACGCTGCGCCGGGAAGCGTTCATGCGCCAGACGATCCGCAAGGCGCGCAAGGAGACCGACGGCCCGATAGTCGTGGTCTGCGGCGCGTGGCACGTCCCCGCGCTGCTCGCCAAGCCGACCGTCGCGGCCGACACCGCGTTGCTCAAGGGCCTGCGCCGCCGCAAGATCTCCGGCACCTGGGTCCCGTGGAGCCACGGTCAGCTGGCCGCCGAGTCGGGCTACGGCGCCGGCATCGACTCCCCGGGCTGGTACGCGCACCTCTGGCAGCACCAGGCCGACGTGGTCCCGCGCTGGTTCGCCAAAGCCGCCGCCGTGCTGCGGGAGGAAGATCTTCCGGCGTCGACGGCGAGCGCGGTGGAGGCCGTCCGGCTCGCGGAAACCCTTGCCGCACTGAGGGAACGTCCCAGCGCGGGCCTGAGCGAGGTCAACGAGGCAGCGCTCGCCGTCCTCTGCGGAGGCGAGGAGATCCACCTCCGGCTGGTCCACCGCAAGCTCGTCGTGGGTGAACGCCTGGGCGAGGTGGGCGAGGCAGTCCCGCGCTCACCGCTGGCCGCGGACCTCCAGCGCCTGCAACGCAAACTCCGGCTCCCCGCGGACGTCCAGCCCAAGCAGCTCAAGCTGGACCTCCGCAAGGACACCGACCGCGAACGCTCGAAACTCCTGCAGCGCCTGGACGTCCTGGGCGTGCCGTGGGGCAAGCCGGACCGGTCCAACTCCCTCGGCACCTTCGCCGAGGTCTGGCAGCTCCGCTGGGACCCGGTCTTCGCGGTGTCGGTGGCCGTGGCCGCCCGCCACGGCACCACCGTCCACACGGCGGCCGAGACCGTCCTCGTCCAGGCCGCCGAGGACGCGACGCGCGTGGCCGACGCCGCCGCGGCCCTCACCAAGTCCGTCGGCTGCGAGCTCCCCGCGGCCGTCGCCGCGGCCCGCAACGCCCTGGACCGCTGCGCCGCGATGGCCACGGACGCGCTCGAACTGCTGGCCGCCCTCCCGGACCTGGCGAGGACGGTCCGCTACGGCTCGGTCCGCGGCACCGACCCGGAACTGCTGCGGGTGGCCCTGCACGGCCTGCTCACCCGAGGAGCCGTGGGCCTCCCGATCGCCTGCCGCAACGTCGACGACGAAACGGCGGAGCACGCGCTGCAGGTCGTGGACGGCGCCCACGAGGCCACCCGCCTGGCAGCCGACGACGACCACCAGAAGACCTGGTGGCGAGCCCTGCACGCCCTCGTCAAGGCGGAAGCCCACGGCCTCCCGACGGGCAGGGCCACCCGCCTGCTCTGGGAAGCCGGCGAACTGACCAGCGACGACGTGGCCGCCCGCCTGCACCGCTCGGTTGCGACCGCGTTCGTGGCAGGGTTCCTGCGCGGCTCGGCGACCCTCCTGGCGGCGGACCCGCGCCTCTTCGGCCTCATCGACGAGTGGCTGAGCGGCCTGCGCGGCGAGGCGTTCGACGACGCCCTGCCCCTGCTCCGCCGGGCCATCACCGACTTCACGCCGGCCGAGCGCCGCCTGCTCGGCGAACGCGTCGTCGCGGGCGAGACCCCTCAGCCGGCCGCCGACGACGAGTGGGACCTGGAGATCGCCGAACGCCTCGCCGCCCACGTCCGCGGCTTGATGGCCGGAGTTTCACGACCGCCGGATCCGCCGATCCCAGAGGCGTGACCGCACCGGAAGAACACCGCCTCGCAGCCTCGGACGAGGGCCGCCTCATCGCACCTGACGAAGAGCGCCCCGCCGCGTCCGGCGACGACCGCCTCGCTGCTCCGGACGAAGACGGCCTGGCCGCGTCGGACGAGCAGCGCGCCGCGTCCGGCGAGGACGATCTCGCCGCGTCCGACGGCGACGGCCTTGCGGCCTCGGACGGGGACCGCCACGTCGCCTCGGGCGAAGACCGCCCTGCCACGTCGGGCGAAAGCTTCCTCACCACCCCGCCGGACGAAAGCCGCCTCGACGAGACGCAGCACCTCATCGACGAGGCCAAGAAGATCGCGCACGACCTGCGCGAAGAGGTCCCGGACACCACTCCGGAGCCTCCGCGCGAGGAAGGCTCCCCGGCGAACTAGCGCGAGCCGGACCGACCGCGAGCCGGACCGGCCGCGAGCTAGAGCGACCAGGGCGGCGTGATCGTCTGCCCGTCCGCCAGCGTCCCCGTGATGCCCACCGACGTCGCCACCAGCACCCGCGCCGGTCCGCCGGTCAGCGACAGCTCGGTGTTCGGCGGCACGACGATCGCGTCGCCGGGCCCCGCGGTCTGCCCCTGGATCGTCACGGACCCGGACAGCACGTAGAACACCTCCTCCTTCGAGGCGCGGTGAGGCGTCCCGTCGCCCCCTTCCGGCACGTCGACGGTCCACAGCGCGATTTCGGCGCTGCCGCGCGACGGCACGGCCAGCGGCCTGAACTCGAACCCGCCGAACTCGAACAGCTCCGCGGAATCTCCGGTCACCAGCAAGACAACCTCCAAAGTAGTCATCCAAGTTGTCTAACCTTAGAATAAGGTCAACCAGGTTGTCTACCTGAAATGGGAAGCCAGAGATGGAACCGGTGCCGATGCTGCTGGCGATGACGTACCGCGCCATGGGCGACCAGTTCCACGACCGGCTCCGGCAGATCGGCCTCGAACCGCTCCGGCCAGCGCACGGCTACGTCTTCCGGTTCCTCAAGGAGAAGCGCGCCACCACCGTCGACATCGGACAGCACCTCGGCGTCACGAAGCAGGCGGCCGCGAAGATCGTCAACGAGCTCGACGACTGGGGTTACGTCCTGAGGGAGCCGCACCCGACGGACAAGCGCGCCCAGTACGTCACGCTGACCACGAAGGGCCGCGACTACCTGAAGTTCGCGGACAACCTGTGGGCGGACCTCGAAGGCGAGATGGCAGAGGCGATCGGTGAGGACACGCTCGCCACCATCAGGCGGGGCCTCGCCGCGTACCTGCAGCACGTGCACGGCGAGGACCAGCCGGGCCTCCGGCCGGTCTGGTAGCTCCTAGAACACCTGCGTCACGGCGATCACGGCGAACACCGCGAAGACCACCCCGGCCACCCGCTGGATCCAGTGCGTCGGCAACCGCCCGGCGAGCTTGCGTCCTACCAGGACGGCCAGCCCGGCCACCGCGACCAGCGCGAGCCAGGCACCGAGGCCGACGGCCAGCGGTGCGCCGTACCTGGCGGTGATGCCGGCGGTCGCGAGCTGCGAGGCGTCACCCCACTCGGCCGCGAACAGCACGCCGAACGACGTCAGCGCCGCACGCCAGAACGGCACGGCGGCGCTGGGTCCTGCCTCGTCGGCGGAGTCCTCGTCACGGGAGAAGCCCTCCCGGAGCAGCATGAACGCGCCCACGCCGAAGAGCACGGCCACCACGCCGGCCACGACGCGGTCGGGCAGCAGGGTGATGGCGGATCCGAACGCGGCGGCCACCACGCTCTGCACGGCGAACGCGGCGACGACGCCGACGAACACCGGCCAGGCGCGATAACGCGTGGTCAGCACCAGGGTGGCGACCATGGTCTTGTCCGGGAGCTCGACGAGGAACACCACCGCGAAGGCGGTGATGAACGCGAGCAATGAAGTGGCCACGAGGTCCTCCACGTCCGAATACGAACCCGGACGGAGGCGCGACAGACCCCGACCGGGCATGCTGCAACCCGGCCGGAGGTCTCGTTCGCCCGACATGAACATCGGGTGTGGGACCGGATCCACTCGAAGGCGGATCAGTATGTCGATCTCCACGCCACCGGCTGCGAGCTCCGGTGGGAACTACTCCCCTCTGGCGCACACATCGTATCCGACGCATGTCACCCACAAGGCGTGACTTCGCGCACGGGACCTTGGTCCCGAGGGTGGACGGGACCGTAGTACCTGATGGCGGCCATGATCCACACCTACGCTCGAAGACGTGGAAGTACTCGAACTCGCGCGGTGGCAGTTCGGCATCACCACCGTCTACCACTTTCTGATGGTGCCGCTGACGATCGGCCTGTCCCTGCTCGTCGCGGGGATGCAGACCGCGTGGGTGCGCACGGGCAACGAGCGCTACTACAAGATGACGAAGTTCTGGGGGAAGCTCCTCCTGATCAACTTCGCCATGGGCGTCGTGACGGGCATCGTGCAGGAGTTCCAGTTCGGCATGGCCTGGAGCGCCTACTCGCGGTTCGTCGGTGACGTGTTCGGCGCTCCGCTCGCGATGGAGGGCCTGGTCGCCTTCTTCGTCGAGTCGACGTTCCTCGGTCTGTGGATCTTCGGCTGGGACAAGCTGCCCAGGAAGGTCCACCTCGCCTGCGCCTGGGCGTTCAGCCTCGCCACGATGGCCAGCGCGTACTTCATCCTCGCCGCCAACTCGTGGATGCAGCACCCCGTCGGCATCGTGATGGACGAGGGCCGTCCGCGCCTCACCTCGATCTGGGCGGTGCTGACCAACAACACGACGCTGGCGGCCTTCCCCCACACGATCGCGGGAGCCTTCGCGGTCGCCGCGACCTTCCTCGTGGGCATCGGTGCGTGGCACCTGTGGAAGAAGTCCGACGAGGAAGGTGTCTGGCGCAGTTCGCTCAAGCTCGGCACCTGGGTCGGTGTCGTGGCGTTCGGAGTGCTCGCGATCAGCGGCGACATCCAGGGCAAGCTGATGTTCGAACAGCAGCCGATGAAGATGGCCGCCGCGGAGGCCCTGTGCCACACCGAGGAACCCGCAGCGTTCTCGGTCTTCGCGATCGGCGACGTCACCAGGCCGGACTGCGAGAACGTCAAGAGCATCACGGTGCCCGCACTGCTGAGCTTCCTGGCGCACAACGACTTCAGCAGCGAGGTGAAGGGCATCCAGGACCTGGTCCCGATGTACCAGGAGAAGTACGGCACGAACTACCCGGTCGACCCGCGGCTGGGCGAGCTCAGCGGCAAGCCGATCGACTACGTGCCCGCTCTTCCGGTGACGTACTGGGGCTTCCGGCTGATGATCGGCTTCGGCGCGATCTCGGCGGGGCTCGGCCTGCTGATGCTCTGGCTCACGCGGGGCGGTCGCGTGCCGCGGGGCAGGTGGTTCCCGGTCACCGCGCTCGCCGGCATCGCGACGCCGTTCCTCGCCAACAGCTTCGGCTGGATCTTCACCGAGATGGGGCGGCAGCCGTTCGTGGTCGTGCCCAACCCGTCCGGTGTGGACGGTGTCTGGATGTTCACCGCGCAGGCCGTGTCGGCGTCGACACCCGGCGAGATCCTCACCTCGCTGATCGCGCTCACCACGGTCTACGGACTGCTGGCCTGCGTCGAGGTCTACCTGATCCGCAAGTACGTCCGCGGTGGTGTCGCCGGGGTCATGCCCGCGAAGACCGACGACGGCGCGCTGGCGTTCGCGTACTAGGGGAGAAGCTGTGGAAACGCTCTGGTTCTGCCTGATCGCCCTGCTGTGGCTGGGCTACCTGTTCCTCGAAGGCTTCGACTTCGGCGTCGGCATGCTGCTGCCCTTCCTCGGGCGGGACAACACCGAGCGCCGGGTGATGATCAACACCATCGGTCCCGTGTGGGACGGCAACGAGGTGTGGCTCCTCGTCGCGGGCGGTGCCACGTTCGCGGCGTTCCCCGGTTGGTATGCGGCGCTCTTCAGCGCCGCGTACCTGCCGCTCACCCTGTTCCTGGTGGCGCTGATCGGCCGCGGCGTCGCGTTCGAGTACCGCGGCAAGGTGGACTCGGAGCGCTGGCGCAAGGTGTGGGACGCGGTCATCTTCGTCGGGTCGTGGGTGGCCGCGCTGGGCGTCGGCCTGATCATCGCGACCACGGTGACCGGGTTGCCGATCGACGCCGCCGGTGACCGGGTCGGGTCGCCCTTCGCGGCGATCCGGCTGGAGACGCTGCTCGGCGCGCTGGCGATCGCCGGCTACGCGCTGGTGCACGGTGCGATCTTCGTGGCGCTCAAGACCGAGGGCGAGATCCGCGAGCGCGCGCGCCGGACGGCGTTGAAGATCTCGCCGATCGCGTTGCTGCCGCTGGTGGCACTGCTCCTCCACGTCGCGGGTGTGTGGGCGTTGCCGGTGCTCGTGTTCGCCGGGCTCGCGTTGTGGCGGCTCTGGGTGGGCCGGGAGGGACAGGCGTTCGCGTTCATGGGCCTCGCCGTCGCCGCGACCGTGACGGTCCTGTTCGCCTCGCTCTACCCGAACGTCCTGCCCTCGACGCTCGACCCCGCGTACTCGCTCACCGTCGCGGGAGCGGCGTCCAGCCCGTACACGCTGATGGTCATGACGTGGGTGGCGGCGTTCGGCACACCCGCCGTGCTGATCTACCAGGGCTGGACCTACTGGGTGTTCCGCAAGCGCATCGGCGTCCAGCACATCCCGGCAGCGCACTGATGAGGCGAGGCCCGCTGGGCGCACTGCCCCAGCTCTCCAGGAGTGCCAGGCGCGCCCTCGTCGGGGTGGGCGCGCTGGCGTTCCTCAACGCCCTGGCGCTCGTCGCCCAGGCCGTCGCGCTGGCGTCGGTCATCACGACCCGTGAAGGTCTTCCGCTGCTGGCCGTGGCGATCCTGGCGCGAGCCGGTCTGTCGTGGGCGACGGAGTCCGCCGCCGCCCGTGCCGCCGCCGGCGCGAAGGAGGAACTGCGGACGCAGTTGCTGGCCAAGTCGTTCGAACGCGGTCCCGGCTGGATCGCCGACCGCGGCACCGCCGAGCTGTCGGTGCTCGCGACCAAGGGCCTCGACGCGCTCGACGCCTACTTCACCCGCTACCTGCCCGCGCTGGTCACGGCCGTGATCGTGCCGCCGCTGGCCGGAGCGTGGATCCTCTTCACCGACTGGCCCTCGGCCGTGCTGATCGCGGTCACCGTGCCGCTGATCCCGGTCTTCGCCGCGCTGATCGGCTGGTACACCGAGAAGCGCGTCAAGAAGGCCGCCGACGTCACGGAGCTGTTGAGCGCCCAGCTCCTCGAACTGCTCCGCGCCCTCCCGGTCCTGACCGTCTTCGGCCGCGCCGAGCAGCAGGCCGGTGCGGTCAGGCAGATCGGCGAACAGCACCGCAAGGCCACGATGGGCACGCTGCGGATCGCGTTCCTGAGCGCGTTGGTGCTGGAGATCGCCGCGTCGCTGTCGGTCGCACTGATCGCGGTCGGCGTCGGCATCCGGCTCGTGCACGGCGACATGACGCTGATGACCGCGCTGGTCGTGCTGATCCTGGCGCCCGAGTGCTACCTGCCGCTGCGCGCGGCCGGTGCCGCTCACCACGCCAGCGAGGACGGCCTGGAAGCGGTCCGCCGCGTGGCCGAGGTGGTCGAGCACGAGGACAAGGCCCGGCCGCGGCTCCCCGGCGGCTCTGTCCACGTGGACAACCTGCGCGTGCTCCGGCGCGGCGGCTTCGCTCCCGACGGCGTCAGCTTCGACGTCAGGCCGGGGCAGGTTCATCGGCTCGAAGGCGCGAGCGGCGCCGGCAAGTCGACGACGTTCCAGGTGCTGCTGGGCTTCGTGGAGCCGACGGACGGCACCGCGTTCGTGGCCGGCGACATCGCGTACGTGCCGCAGAAGCCCGCGTTCGCCGCCGCCACGCCCCGCGCCGAGCTGGAACTCACCGTTCCCGGCGCCGAGGACGTCGAGCAGGTCGCCGACGAGGTCGCGGCCGTGCACCTGCTCGACCGCCAGATCACCGACCTCTCGACCGGAGAGCGCCAACGCGTCGCGGTCGCGCGTGCCCTGCTGAGGGTTCGTCACGGCGCGACGGTGCTGCTCCTCGACGAACCGACCGCGCACCTCGACCCGGTGACAAGTCGCAAAGTCGACAAAGCGATCAAGCGGGCCAGCGCCACGGCCGCGGTCGTCCTCGCCTCGCACCGCGACAAGGAGACGACCGAGGACGAGACGTTCGCGAGGGTCGTCACCGAGGAGACGCAGGCCGAACGCCCGAAGCGCCTGCCGATCCCGTGGAAGGGCGCCGGGCTGGGCGTCCTCGCGGCCGTCGCCGGCATCGCGCTGACCGCCCTGGCGGCCCACCTGATCGCCCGCGCCGCCGAGATGCCGCCGATCCTGACGCTGACGGTGCTGGTCGTGGGCGTGCGGACGTTCGCGCTGAGCAAGGGCGTGCTGCGGTACCTCGAGCGCCTGGTCACCCACGACGAGACGTTCCGGCTCGCGAACAAGCTCCGTGCCGAGCTGTGGTTGCGGCTCGTGCGGACCCAACGGCGCGACGGGCTGCAGCGGCTCGTGGAGGACACCGACACGGTTCGCGACCTGGTGCCGCGCGTGCTGGTGCCGCCGATCGTGGCCATAGGCGCGGGCGTCGCGACCACGATCCTGTTCGCGTTCATCGACCTGGGTGCCGCGCTGACGCTGGGCGGGCTGCTGCTCGTGGCCGGCCTGACGGCACCGGCCGTCGCCGTGTGGACCGAGCGGCGGGCCAGCACGAAGCTCGCCAGGGGCCGCCGCAAGGTCGCCCGCGACACGATCAACGCCCTCGCCGCGGCACCGGACCTCATCGCGCACGACGCCCACCACCGCGTGCTGGCACAGCTGCACGCCGAGGACGTCGAGCTGGCCGGTCAGACCCGCCGGCAAGCGTTCGGCACGGGCGCGGCCACGGCGATCATCCTGCTCGCGACCGGTGCGGCGGCCCTGATCTGCGCCACGAGCGGCAACCCGGTGCTGGGTCTGGTGCCGCTCGCGCTCGCCGAACCGCTGGCCACCCTGCCGCTCGCGGCCCAGCAGCGCAGGGCGTTGCGGGAGGCGAGCGCGCGGCTGCAGTTCGACGCTCCGGACCGTCCCGAACAGCCGCGCGGCAAGCGGATCAGGCTGGAGAACGTCGACGTCCGCTGGCCCGGCGCGACCGAGCCGACGCTGCGGGACCTGCACCTCAACATCGAACCCGGCACGCACGTCGCGATCGTGGGACCGTCGGGCAGCGGCAAGTCGACGCTGTTCGCGTTGCTCCTGGGCTTCCTGCAGCCGGAGCGGGGGATCGTCGAGCTGCCGCGCGCCACCTGGTGCCCGCAGGAGCCGATGCTGGTCAGCACGACCGTCCGGGAGAACCTGCGGATGTCGGGCCAGCACGACGACGAGGCGTTGCGGGAGGCGCTGCGCAAGGCGTGCCTGCCGGAGTGGGCCGACCGGCTCGACACGATGATCAGGCCGGACCAGGTGTCGGGCGGCGAGGCGCAACGGCTGGCCCTGGCGCGGGCGTTGCTGCACGACGCCGACGTGGTGCTGCTCGACGAGCCCACCGCGCACCTGGACGAGCCGACCGCGCGCAAGCTCCTGGAGCAGCTCAGGCAGGACGGCAGGACGGTCCTGCACATCACGCACCGCCCGGACGAGGCGGCGAGGGCGGACCTGGTGCTGGACCTCGGCACGCCCGCATACCGTTGAGAGCCATGGACCCCTCTCTGGCGCGGCGTGTGCTCGTCGCGTCCACCGAGATCACCTCGGCGGCGCTGGAAGACCCGGAGAACGTGCTGCGGCTCGTGGTGGAGGCGGCCGCGGAGATCGCGGACGCCGACCTCGGCCTCGCCATGCTCGCCACGGAGGACGACGACGGCACGCTGACGGTGGAGGCCTCCAGCGGCGAGCCGGTCGTCGCGACGCTGAGCCCGCGCAGTGCCGCCGCCAAGGCCGCGCGCACGGGCGTCCCGGTGATGGCCGACGACGTCACGAACGACCCGCGCACGGCCCCGTACGTGCCACAGCCGTTGCGCGTCTACGGACCGTTCGCGGTGGCGCCGTTCGGCACCTCGGACCGCAAGATCGGCGCCCTGGCGGTCTACCGCCGCCGGGACAAAGCGCCGTTCACGCAGGAGACGGTGGACGTGCTGACGGCGTTCGCGGCCCAGGCGGGCCTCGCGGTCGTGCTCTCCGAGGGCTTCACGGCACGGCAGCGCGTCGCGGTCTACGAAGAGCGCGAGCGCATCGCCCGCGACCTGCACGACGTGATCATCCAACGGCTCTACGGCGCAGGCGTGCAGCTCAGCCTGCTCGAACGACGCCTGGGCAAGAACCTCGACAACTCGCAGCGCGCCCGGATCAACGAGGCCGTCGACCTGGTCGACGAGACGATCGCCGAGGTCCGCGCGACCGTCCGCGAGCTGCGCAACACCGACCCGGCCGACTCCGCCGACCTGCACGACTCGATCAGGGCCGAGGTCCGCACGGCCGGCGAGCTGCTCGGCTTCGCGCCGCGCCTGCACGTGGCCGGCGACCTGGCGAACGTGCCGCGCAAGCACGCCGACGACGCGCGGGCTGCGTTGCGCGAGGCGTTGTCGAACGTCGTGCGGCACTCAGGCGCGACCAACGTCCAGATCGACGTACGGCGCGATGAGAAGCACCTGCTGCTGCGCGTCGCCGACAACGGCTGCGGCATCCCGTCCGGCGTGACTCAGCGCGGGCTGCGGCACCTCGCCGAACGGGCGAAGTCCGCGAGCGGCGATTTCCGCGTGGTGAGTTCGCCGAACGGGACGACGCTCACCTGGTCCGTCCCCGTTTAGCCACCCAGGCGGCGGCCTGCGTCCGCCGTTCCATGCCGAGTTTGGAAAGCACGGACGTCACGTAGTTCTTGACGGTCTTCTCCGCGAGGAAGAGGCGTTCACCGATTTGGCGGTTGGTGAGGCCCTCACCGATGAGTTCGAGCACGCGCTGTTCCTGGTCGGTGAGGCCGATCGGGGTCGGATTGCGCATCCGTTCGAGTACTCGGCTTGTGGTGGCGGGGTCCAGAAGGGACCGTCCAGCTGCGACCTCGCGCACGGCCGTGACGACGTCCTGTCCCCGAACCTGCTTGAGCAGATACCCCGACGCCCCGGCCATGATCGCGCCGACGAGCGCTTCCTCGTCGTCGAACGCGGTCAGCACGAGGCAACGAATGCCGAGGTCCCGCAACGACCGGCACAGGTCGACGCCGCTGCCGTCCGGCAGCTGGACGTCGACCACCGCCACGTCGGGCGGGATCTTCCGAGCCCGCGTCACCGCCTCGTCGACGGAACCGGCCTCGGCGACGACCGAGATGTCCTCCTCGTCGTCGAGCATCTCGCGCAGTCCTCTGCGCACCACTTCGTGATCATCAACCAACAAAACGCGCACTGGCACGAATCCACCGTACGTCGAATGGCTGTTCCTGAGTGTGACTCGAATTGGCACAGTTCTTGTCATGGCAGAAGGCTCGGTACGACCGGTCGAGGAAGCAGATCGCATAGTTGTCGCCCGACTGGTTCTCGAGCTATGGGGCGCGCACACCGCCGTAGCGCACGGCGAGGTGTTCTTCCCGGCGAGTCTGCCGGGCTTCCTCGTGGAGAAGCAGGGCCAGGTGCTGGGGCTGCTGACCTACGCGGTGGCGAACAACCAGCTGGAGATCGTCACGATCGACGCACTTCGGCGGGGCCGTGGCGTCGGTACCGCGCTGGTCGACGCCACGGTCCGCCAGGCGCGCACGCTCGGATGCAACCGGGTGCGCCTGACGACCACCAACGACAACCTCGACGCGATCCGCTTCTACCAGCGCCGCGGCTTCAAGCTGGTGGCGTTGAGACCGGACGCGGTGCGCGAAGCGCGCAAGCTCAAGCCCGAGATCCCCGCGGTCGGGGAGTTCGGCATCCCCATCACAGATGAGCTCGACCTGGAACGATGGGTCGCGCCACGGCAGTAGTCCACAGGTGTCCACAGCTCTGTCCACAGGGTTGTGCACAACCCTTGTGCACAACTAGACGTGCAACGGGTTGAACGCCTCGTCCCACGCGGCGGCGACCTGGTGGGCGCACGTGGACGGTGCGACGCCCCCCACCCCGGTGCCGAGTCCCGGCATCGCGATGGTGCGGACGGCGTCGCGCACGAGCGTGCCGTCCTCCAGGCGACCGGTGAGCCAGAGCATCAGCACGGCCCGTGCGGCGAGGTACGGGTGGACGGTGTCGACCGGCAGCCGTTCGCCGGGCCGGCGCATCGTCGGAGCGCTGATGAGCCACGCCGGCTCGGTCTCGCCGGTCGCCACGATCTGCGCCTCGCCGACCGGGAGCTCACCGCCGTGCAGCGCCAGAACGGCGCTGCGGACGTTGTTCTCGACCTGGGGGAAGGCCGTGGCGTAGACGGCGTCGATGCCACCGCGCATCCAGCCCTGCGAGTTCGCCGGGCTGACGATGGCCTGCGCGTGGATGTCCAGAACGGACCCGCGGTGCACCCGCACCCCGTCGCGGCCGTCCGCGACGGCGAGCCAGGCGTTCGCCATCGGTTCGTCGACCGCGCACAACACGAGTTCTGGCGCTAGAGCGGGCACGCCCCAAGCATTCCAGTTCGAACGGTCCCGGCGGAACCCAGGATTGGCCCCCGACACAGGCGTGATTCGCGCCTCTACTGTGTGCGGGTGCCTCGCATTGCGTACTTCGGACCACAGGGGACCTTCACCGAGCAGGCCGCGTCGCGGTTCGAGGGTGAACTCGTTCCGTTCGAGACGATCCCGCTCGCCGTCGCCGCCGTGCGCGACGGTTCGGCCGACCTCGCGTGCGTGCCGATCGAGAACTCCGTCGAGGGCGCCGTGCCGGTGACGCTCGACGTCCTCGTGCGCGACGAGCCGGTCGTCGCCGTGGCCGAGACGGTGCTGGACGTCAAGTTCAGCGTCCTGGTCCGGCCCGGGACCACCGAGATCCGCACCATCGCCTCGCACCCGCACGCGCTGGCCCAGGTCCGCGAGTGGATCGCCGCCACGCTGCCCGGCGCCACCGCGATCGCCACCTCGTCGACCGCGGCCGCCGCTGCCGCCGTCGAGCGCGGCGAGTTCGACGCGGCCGTCTCGGCCCCCGTCGCCGTCAACCACTACGAGCTGGACGAGTACGCCACCGACGTGCTGGACGTGCCCGACGCGCGCACGAGGTTCCTGCTGCTGCGCCGTCCGGGCCAGCTTCCTGAGCCGACCGGCGCAGACCGCACGAGCGTCGTCGTGACCACCCCGAACCGCGTCGGCGTGCTGTCCGAACTGCTCACCGAGCTGGCGTTGCGTGGCATCAATCTCACAGGCCTCGAATCGCGCCCCCAGAAGGGCAAACTGGGGACGTACCGCTTCTACATCGACGTCGAGGGGCACATCGCAGAGCCGAGGATCGGTGACGCGCTGGCCGCGCTGCACCGACACTCGCGCGAGATCCGGTTCCTCGGGTCCTTCCCGAAGGCCGACCACGAGCCCGTCGAGGCTCACAACGCCGAGTTCGCCGCAGCCGCCTCCTGGGTCGATGCTGTCAGAAAGGGCGAGCGCGGGTGAGGTTGCTGCTGGTCAGGCACGGTGAGACGGCGTCGAACATCGAACGCAAGCTGGACACGGCCATGCCGGGACCCCCGCTCACCGACCTGGGCCTCAAGCAGGCCCGCGAACTGGCCGACTCCCTCGCCGGCGAGAACATCACCGCCGTCTACGCGAGCATCGGCCTGCGCGCCCAGCAGACCGCCGCCCCGACCGCCGAACGCTTCGGCCTGCCCGTCCAGATCCTGGAGGGCATCGAGGAGATCCAGGTCGGCTCACTCGAAGGCCGCAACGACACCGAGGCCTACAAGGCCTACCTCGACACCGTCATCGCGTGGGCGGAAGGCGCCCTGCACGTGGCGTTCCCCGGCGGCGGCGAGACCGGTCAGCAGGTGCTGGACCGGTTCCTCGGCGCCATCTCGACCATCCGGGCCGACGGGACCGTCATGGTCGTGACGCACGGAGGCGCCGGGCGGATGGGCGCGCTGGCTCTCGCGTCGAACGTGCCGGTGGAGCTGGCCGAGAACCTGCTGCCGAACACCGGCGTCGTGGTGCTGGAGGCCGAGGGCGACGGCTGGGTGTGCCGGTCCTGGGCGGGCGTGGAGATCTAGCCCGCCTCACCCGCGCGGGGGAGGGGCCTCAGCCCCAGCCCAGTTCGTGCAGCTTGGCGTCGTCCACCCCGAAGTGGTGCGCGATCTCGTGCACCACGGTGATGATGACCTCCTCGACCACGTCCTCCTCGGTGTCGCAGATGTCGAGGATCGCCTCGCGGTAGATGAAGATGTGGTCGGGCAGCGTGCCGCCGTAGTCGGAGTTGCGCTCGGTCAGCGCGATGCCCTGGTAGAGCCCGAGAAGCGAGGGCTCCTCGGGGTTGCGGTCCTCGACCAGCACCACGACGTTGTTCATCGCGTGCGTGAAGCCGGGCGGGACCAGGTCCAGTGCCTCTTCGACCAGCTCGTCGAAACGAGCCCTGGTCATCTCGACGGTCATCGGTTCTCGGTGCTCGACGGGGGCGGGCTGGAGGAGGGCTTGTCGGGCTTGCCTGACTCCGAGGGCTTGCCGGACTCCGACGGCGGCTTGCCCGACTCGGAGTGCAGCGGGGCGCCGGTGGGCTCGTCCTGGGCCTTGACCGACGTCGTCTGCGGCGGGTTCGCGGTGGTCAGCGGCGCGCCGTTGGGGTTGCGGACGCTGCCCTCCCACGCCACGAGGTTGTTGCCCTGGGGTACCGCGCCGATCTTGCAGTTGGCCTTGCGGGAGCCGACGGCCCAGCTCTCCTCGGCGCGCGTGTCCCACGTGACCAGCAGGTTCTTGGCCTTCAGGTCGGCGCCGCCGGTGTACTCGGCGGCGATGGCCGCGCACTTCTCGGACATCACGGAGTCCTGCGCCTCCAGGGCCATGAACGGGCCCTCGGGGTGCTGCACGACTCCGACGATCTCGAACGCGTGCGGCTTGGCGCAGTCGATCGGGTCGCCCACCTTGTTGTTCTCGGCCAGGGCGACGCAGACGCCGGGGTCGTAGACGGCGGACTGGTCCTGGGTCTTCGCGCTGCCGTACGACGGCAGGGCGGCGCCGGACGGGGCGGTGACCTGCAGACCGCACCTGAGCTGGCGATAACCGCTCGACCAGCGGCCTTCGTCCGGGTTCAGGGTGCTGACGCCGTACTTGCCCTTCGGGTCGAGTTTGCCGCCCATGTAGGTGGTCGACGCCTGGGCGCAGTTGTCCTGCGCGATCTTCTCCCAGGCCTCGGCGTTCGGGAACGGCGCTTCCTTCGGGTACGCGGCGGTGATGTCGGCCGTGCCGGTGACCTCGAACTTGTGCGCGGCCGAGCAGTCGACCTTCTGCGCGTCGGACAGGTCCGCCTTCTCCCAGTTGAGGCACTCGCCCGCGACGGCCTGGTACGCGGCGTTGACGAGCTCACGCTTGGTGGTGAGCGGGCCTCCTGCCAGCACGGACGTGAACGCGGACAACATCAACAAGCCGAAGGCGCCCGCGAAAGCACCGGCCATCACGATCCGCGTGTCGCGGATGTGACCGGATCGACTCAACCAACCGGCGCTCGGAGACATCTCATCCATGATGCCCGTGCCGTGTGAGACGGCTGTGCGCCGGGTTGGGTCGAGTGTTGCTATTAGGACACTCGTCACCGAATTGGCCATGTTTCAGCCGTCTCGCTAGGTACCTTGCCCGCGGGAGTGGTGATGACTGACAACAACCTGCCAGGACCTGGCCAGCCGACGCCCCAGCCTGGGTCTCCGTCGGGACAGCCCGGCCAGCCGCAACAGCCCGGCCAGCCACAGCAGCTGCCGCCGTACCAGCCTGCGCCGCAGCAGGCCGGCCCGAACCAGCCGCCCGCCAAGGGCAAGGTGCGCCAGCAGCAGGCCGGCGTGACCAAGCCCCGCCAGGCCACGGTCGCCGAGCAACGCGCTCGTGCCGCCGCGCTCAAGGCCCAGCAGGAGCGGTTCGCCGCCGAGTCCGCCGCGTTCGAGAAGAAGCGCAAGACGCGCAAACGCCTTCTCATCGGCGGTGGCGTCACCGTCGGCGTGATCGCGCTGGTCGCGATCTGGTACGCGGCCGCCAGCCCGAAGAACGTCACCGCGCAGTGCACCGACTCGAACAACGTGATCGTCGACGACGACTACTGCGACGAGTCGTACTACCGCAGTCACGGTGGGTACAGCAGCGGCGGCTTCATCTACATCGGTGGCACCTCGTACCGCTACAACTACGGCGGCTCGGGCGCGGTCGGCCAGAAGGTGTCCGGCGGCAGCTACACGATCCCCAAGGGCGCGAACGTCACGACCAAGTCCGGCACGTCGGTCCAGCGCGGAGGCTTCGGCATCAGCAGCGGCTCGAAGAGCAGCGGAGGCTGAGCACAGTTGCGTCGTGAAGCCTCACAGCCGCGGCCGAACTGGCAGCGGACGGTCTCCGACCAGGGCTTGGTCTTCGGCCTGCCCGCGAAGTACGCGAACGGCGCCGACCGTCCGTACTGGGACGAGTCGGTGCACTACGTGTTCGAGATGAGCGAGGTCCTCTCGCTCGAAGCCGACGTCGAGCTCCTCCACTCCATGTGCCTCGACGCGGTCGACAACGTGGTGCTCACCGAGCGGTACCGCGACTTCGGCATCCCCGAGTGGGTGTGGCCGCACATCGCCGAGTCGTGGCGCCGCCGCGACCCGCACGTCTACGGGCGCTTCGACCTGCGCTACGACGGCTCGGGCCCCGCGAAGCTGCTCGAGTACAACGCCGACACCCCCACGTCGCTGCTCGAGGCCGCGTACGTCCAGTGGTACTGGAAGGAAGACGTCTTCCCGGACGGCGACCAGTGGAACTCGCTGCACGAGCGCCTGGTCGAGCGGTGGACGGAGATCGGCGCGAAGCTGCCCTCCAGCGAGCTGCACTTCACCTGGTCGGGCGCAGACCCGTCCGGCGAGGACCACCTCACGATCGCCTGCCTGCAGGAGACGGCCGCCGAAGCGGGCCTGAACACCGTGGGCCTCGCGATCGAGGAGGTCGGCTGGGACACGCTGCTCAACCGGTTCGTCGACCTCGAAGAGGCCCCGATGGGCACGGTCTTCAAGCTCTACCCGTGGGAGTGGGTGGTCGAGGAGCAGTTCGGCCGCCACGCCGTCGAGTCGCTGCCCGGCACGCTGTGGGTCGAGCCGCTGTGGAAGATGCTGCTCTCCAACAAGGCGCTGCTCGCGATCCTGTGGGAGATGTACCCGGGCCACCCCAACCTGCTCCCCGCGTACCTGAACGACCCCGGCATGCTCACCGAGTACGTGCGCAAGCCGCTGCTCGGCCGCGAGGGGTCGAACATCCAGATCGTCGCCCCGGGCTACGAGACGCAGACCGGCGGCGTGTACGGCAAAGAAGGCTTCGTGTACCAGCTGTTCGATCCGCTTCCGGAGTTCGACGGCTACCGCCCCGCGTTGGGTGCCTGGGTCGTCGGCGACACGTCGGCAGGCCTCGGCATCCGGGAAACGGTCGGTCTGGTGACCGACGATGGCGCGGCGTTCGTGCCGCATCGAATTGTTGAGTAAGACTCCGAAAGGGAACAGGTAATGGACTACACGACGCTCGCGTTGGACCCCGGCTTCGGCTCGGCCATCGGCCGGGGCATCGGCGCGATCGCGCTGTACGCCGTCGTCGGTCTGGTCCTCATGGTGTTCGGCTTCTACGCGATCGACTGGACGACGCCGGGCAAGCTGTCGATCCTGGTCCGCAACGGCGCGCCGAACGCCGTGATCGTCACCGCCTCCGGCCTCGTGTCGATGGCGTTCATCGTCGTCGTCGCCATCCTGAGCGCGGTCGGCAAGCTCGACGAGGGCCTGCTCACGTCGCTGATCTACGGCATCGTCGGCATCATCGTGCAGGTCGCGGCCGTGCGGCTGCTGGAGTGGGTGACCAAGCTCGACATCGGCTCGATCATCGAGTCGGACAGGTTCGCGCCGGCCTCCGTCGTCGTCGCGGCGGCCCACGTCGCCCTCGGCCTCGTGGTGGCGTTCGCGATCTACTAGGCCGTTCGGCTGTCGAGGGACCCGGTGCCGTGTTCGGCGCCGGGTCCCTTGTTCGCGGGTGCCGCCACCATTGGAGCAATCCTGTCCAACCGTCCCGTTTCGCGACCTTTGAAGCGTGACCACGCATCCCCGTCTGGTGCATTCTCGTAACTCGATGGGGTGGACTTGGGGGGATGCAGTGCGTGTGCTCGCATTGGGGCCGGTCGAGGTGTGGGACGGGGACAGAAAGGTGGCCCTCGGAGGGCCCAAACCCAGAACGTTGCTGGTGGCGTTGCTGCTCCAGTTGAGGCAGGTCGTCACTGCCGACCGGCTCGTGGACCTGATCTGGGACGAGTCACCGCCGCAGAGCGCAGCCGCCCTCGTTCACACCTACGTGTCGTCGCTGCGGCGGGTGGCCGGGCAGGCACTGGTCACCCGAGCACCGGGCTACCTCCTCGACGTCGAGTACAGCGACATCGACGAGTTCACCCGGCAGGTGTCGCTGGCGCGGCAGGCCGAGCGGGACGACGATCCCGCGACCGCGTTCCGCCACTACGAACGAGGACTCGAGCTCTGGCGGGGTCCCGCGCTGCACGGGATCGAGGCGAACTTCGCCAGGGGCCACGCCCTGGCCCTGGAGGAGTCACGCCTGTCCGCCCAGGAAGGACTCGGCCGCTGCGAGCTGGCCCAGAGCCGGTTCGAGGACGCGATCGGACGACTGTCCGCGCTGGCGCACTCCCACCCGGCGCGTGAGGACACACGACTGCTGCTGATGAACGCGTTGTACCGGGCGGGCCGGCAGGCCGACGCGCTCGCCGTGTACCGCGAGGCGCGGACCTACCTCCTCGACGAGCTCGGGATCGAGCCGGGCGAGAAGCTCCAGACGTTGCACCGGCAGTTGCTGGCCGGGACGCTCGAGATCCCGCTGCTCGCCGCCGCACCCGCGCGGAACGCCGTCGTGCCGCACCACCTCCCGCCGGACATCAGCGACTTCACCGGCCGGCAGGACGCGTTGGCGCAGGTGCTGGCCGTCGCCGCCGCACCGGCGAACACGACGTCGACCCCGACCGTCGTCATCTCGGGCTTCGGTGGCGCCGGCAAGTCCGCGCTCGCCGTGCGCGCTGCTCACCTGCTGCGCCGCGACTACCCGGACGGTCAGCTCTTCGCCGATCTCCGCGGCTCCGAGCGGGATCTGCGATCGCACGAGGTCGTGGGACGGTTCCTGGGCCTGCTCGGCGTTCTCGGCAAGGACCAGCCGGACGGGATCGACGAACGCGTCGAGCTGTACCGGCGCCTGGTCGCCGACCGCAAGCTGGTGATCGTCCTCGACAACGCCCGCAACGAGAGACAGGTGCGCTCGCTGTTACCGGGCAACCCGAACTGCTTCGTGATCATCACGAGCCGTTCACGCCTGACCGGCCTGGAGGGGGCGGACCCCGTCGAGCTGGGGCTCCTCGAGCCGGAGGTCAGCGCGGAGATGCTCAGCCGGATCGCGGGCGAGCAGAGGGTGAAGGCGGAGCCGGAGTCGGCCCGGCACATCGTCGAACTGTGCGGCGGCGTGCCGCTGGCCCTGCGCGCGGCCGCGGCCAAGCTGCTCGCCCGCCCCCATTGGCCGCTGCGCACGCTCGCGAAACGCCTGTCCGACGAGCGGCGAAGGCTCGACGAGCTCACCGTCGGTGATCTCGCGATCCGCTCCAGCCTGCGGTTGAACCACGCGGACCTCGACGACCTGCACCGCACGGCGTTCCACCTCCTCGCGGTGCTCGACATGCCCGACTTCGGCGCGTGGGTCGCCGCGCCGCTGCTCCTCGTGGACCTCGACGAGGCCGAGGACGTCGTGGAACACCTGGTCGAGCTCAGGCTCCTCGACGTCGCCGGGGTCGACCACATCGGACGTGTGCGTTACCGCTTCCACGACCTGGTGCAGCTCTTCGGTGCGGAGCAGGCGCCTCTCGACGAGAGCGTCACCACTGCGGTCGGCAGGCTCCTCGCCACGTGGGTGACGCTCGTCGAAGCAGGTTCGAAGCGGTTGCCACGAGTCACGCTGGGTCTGCGCCCCCGGCCCGGCGTGGAGGAGGAGGTCGATCCGCGCCTCGTCGAAGAGGTCGAGGAGAACCCCATGGGGTGGCTGCACTCCGAGACGAGTGCGGTCGTGCGGGTGGTCGAACGCGCGCACGACCTCGGGGCCGACGAGATCACGACGACGTTGATCACGTCGCTGCTGTCGTCGTCGTTCTCGGCCCGCAACGAGTTCGACGGCTGGCAACGGACGCACGACGTGGCACTCCGTGCCGTGCGTGCGCAGGGCAACACGGCGGCCGAGGCCGTCGTCCTGGCCGGGCTCGGGCAGCTGCGGTACGAGCAGGACGACTTCGACGCGGCTCTGACGAACTTCCAGCAGGCGGCCGATCGCGCGGAGCTGGTGGGCGACGACGCCACGTTGGCGGTGGCGCTGGTCGGACTGGGCACGGTGTACCGCGACCTCGCGTCCTTCGACCTCGCGCGGTCGGCGTTGAAACGGGCGGTGCTGCTCGGTGACGACGAGATCGTGGCGGCCGCCGAGTACGGCCTGGGGGCGATAGACCGCGATCTGGGAGATCTGGCCACCGCGGAAACCGCGCTCGAACGCAGCCTCTCGCTCTACCGGAAGCTCGAGGACCAGCGAGGTACCGCACTCGCTCTGCGCGGCCTGAGCCTGTGCCAACGAGCGTCGGGGAAGTTCCTGGAGGCGGTCGAGTCGAGCCGGGAGGCCGAGGCGCTGCTTCGAGTGGCCGGTGACGAGCTCGGGGCCGTGTACGCGGTGCAGTCCTCGGTGAAAGCCTCGCTGCGCGCGGGGTTGTTCGAGGGCCTGGACGACCTGCTGGCCGAGTGCGCCGAGGTCTGCGAGAGGCAACGGGACCGGTTCGGCCTCGCCCTGACGACGAGGACCAGGGGAGAGCTCTCCCTGACCTTGGGAAGGCCCGACGCAGCCGCGCTGCTCTCGGAGGCTCTGGAGCTGTGGACGGAACTCGGCGCACCGCTCTGGCGTGCGCGGACCATGCGCGACCTCGCCGCGGCCACCTCGGACGCCGAGACCTGGACGGCCGCACTCGAGCTCTTCCGGTCGCTCGGGGTTCGCGAGGCCACCGAGCTGGAGGGGATGACCGCGGCCGAGTGGCTGTCGTCGACACGTCTGTCGTAGTGCCCGGCAATATGCGCTGGCGGTAGCCCACTACTCTGTTGAGGGTGATTGACCTCAAGGTGTTGCGCGAGAACCCGGAGATCGTGCGCGCTTCGCAGCGCGCCCGCGGCGAGGACGAGGGCGTCGTCGACAGCCTGCTGTCCGCGGACGAGCGCCGGCGGACCGCCATCTCCCGCGCGGACACCCTGCGCGCCGAGCAGAAGGTGCTCGGCAAGGAGGTCGGCAAGGCCAAGGGCGACGAGCGCGCCGCGCTGCTGGCCAAGGCGAAGGACCTGGCCGCCGAGGTCAAGGCCGCCGAAGCCGAGCAGAACGCCACCGCCGACGAGGTCAACGAGCTCCTCGCCAAGATCCCGAACCTGGTGCACCCGGACGCGCCGGTCGGCGGCGAGGACGACTTCCGCGTCGTCAAGACCGTCGGCGAGCCGCGCGAGTTCGACTTCGAGCCGCAGGACCACCTCGACCTGGGCACGAAGCTCGGCGCGATCGACATGGAGCGCGGCGCGAAGGTCAGCGGCTCGCGGTTCTACTTCCTCAAGGGCGTCGGCGCGCAGCTGGAGCTCGCGCTGCTCAACATGGCGGCGGCGCAGGCCACGGCCAACGGCTTCGAGCTCATGATCACGCCCACGCTGGTGCGGCCCGAGATCATGGCGGGCACCGGCTTCCTGGGCGCGCACTCGAGCGAGATCTACCACCTGCCCGCCGACGACCTGTACCTCGTCGGCACGTCGGAGGTGCCGCTCGCCGGCTACCACGCCGACGAGATCCTCGACGGCGAACGCCGCTACGCGGGCTGGTCGTCGTGCTACCGCCGCGAGGCCGGCTCGTACGGCAAGGACACCCGCGGCGTCATCCGCGTGCACCAGTTCAACAAGGTCGAGATGTTCTCCTACGTCAAGCCCGAGGACGCCGAGGCGGAGCACGCCCGTCTGCTGGGCTGGGAAGAGGAGATGCTCGCCAAGATCGAGGTGCCCTACCGCGTCATCGACACGGCGACGGGCGACCTCGGCACGTCGGCGCACCGCAAGTTCGACTGCGAGGCCTGGGTGCCGACGCAGCAGAAGTACCGCGAGCTGACGTCGACGTCGAACTGCACGACGTTCCAGGCACGCCGCCTGAACGTCCGCTACCGCGACGAGAACGGCAAGTCGCAGATCGCCGCCACGCTCAACGGCACGCTGGCGACCACGCGCTGGATCGTCGCGATCCTGGAGAACCACCAGCAGGCCGACGGCTCCGTGGTGGTCCCCCAGGCGATGCGCCCGTTCATGGGCGGCCTGGAAGTGCTCAGGCCGAGGTAGTCGCGAGCTCCGGCCGTCGCGCAACTGCGACGGCCGGGGCCTGTAGAACCTTGAAAGATCGTTGGAGTCGTCTTGGAGACGGCTTGAAGACGTGAACGACAACCTTTTGGTGCAAGGGAAAACAGTCCCGACACCAAGGGGTTCACATGCTTCGGAACACCGTTGCCGCTGCGCTCTCAGCCGCAGCCGTTGCGCTGCTCACCGCGCCGGCCGCGCTCGCAGCCGCTCCCGCACCGCTCAACGACGACTTCCAGATCCTGCTCTACTGCCAGGAAATCGGCGTGCCCGGTGGCGTCAGCCGCGCCGACATGATGGTCAGATCGCAGCCGTGGATCGACGCCCGCGTTCCCTACAGCCAGGCGGGCTGCCACTCCAACCAGTACGGCAGCTACCGCACCGACTGCTCGGGGTACGTGTCCCTGATCTGGGGCCTCGGCCGGTCCGAGACCACCCTGACGCTGCGGAACTTCTCTTCCCTGATCAACCGCGCAGACCTGCGCACCGGCGACGCCTTGCTCAACGACGGCCACGTCGCGCTTTTCGTCCGCTGGGCCGACGGGGCGCGAACACAGCCCGTCGTTCGGGAGCAGGCGGGACCCAATGGTGCGCCGACCGTCGAGCGCACCTGGTCAGCGGGCACCGCGAGCACCTATGAGCCGCGCCGCTACCACAAGGTGATCGAGGCCCCCACTCCACCTCCGTCCGCGTCCAAGGATTTCAGTGGTGATGGTCGTTCGGACATCGCGGCGATCGATCCCAACGGCACGATGGCGTTG
>NZ_JAPJDL010000030.1:0-25267 GCF_026242055.1 Lentzea sp. NEAU-D7
ACGCCACCCGAGGCATCGCCCACATGCGCAACCTGGCCATGACCGGCTGAACGCCCGCCAGCCACCGGCGACACCGCGACCACCCTTGTCCCGCCAGGACTCTTGATCATTACGGGACAACCTTTAGCCAACCTTCGCCCCGTGACGCCGCTGGTCGAGCCATTCGGAGCGCCGAAAAGCCTGGTTTTCTGCGGTGCACAATCCCATCGACCTCTTGAACATTTGCTGTTGATCTCACACGCCCTCCACGCCGATGCCCTGCCCACGTCAACCAAGCCCAAGACCCGACTGCTGGGCATCGACGGAGCCGTCCGCCCGTGATCAGCTTCAGGTTCTTGTCATCGTGTCAGGGGGCGACGAGGCTGGGCAGGTCGAGCCGCTGATCGGAGACCATGCCCACGACGGTGACCTGGGTCAGCGCGGCAATGCGACGGTAGAACTCGCTCTCCCGCTCGAAGTACGGAAGACGCTGGAACATCTCGATGGCCACCAACGGCTCGGTTCCATCGCCGCCACCACGGCGCGTTCCACGGCATGCGAGGCGATCACCAACGTCCTTTGGTCAGCAGTCCTGCCCCTGGTGTCGTGCGATGGCGCGTTCACCGTGCTCCGGTTCGAGTGTTCTCCCCCTAGCCAAGTGAGCTTCGCCCCGCAGCTGGCACACGGTCGAATCCCCTTTCGAGTCTGCAGGATGCGGAACCGTTAGCAGCCCTCGCACCGTATCGGCCGGACGTGTCCGAGTAACCGCGAAAGGCGGCAACCGTGGCCCTGCGAGAACGAATGTTGCGACTGCCCGTATTGCCTAGGGGCAGCGCACTCGTGCTCGCCATCGACGCTACGGGGCCTTTGGCTTCGGCGCCTCGTTCCCCTTCATCACCCTCTACCTGAGTACCACCCGTGGATTCGGTCTGCCCCTGGCGGGTGTGGTCACGGCGATGTTCGTCCTGTCGGCCTTGGCAGGGGGGCCGTTGGGTGGTGTCATGATCGATCGGGTCGGGCCGAGGATGTCCGTCTGCTTCGGACTCGGTCTTGGCGCGGTGGGGATCGGGGGACTGATGCTGGCGTCCCATCCTGCCCTGGCCGCGCTGGCGGCGGCCGTCGCCGGCCTCGGCGCGTCCATGGCTGGTCCGGCCACCGATACCGCCCTGGCGAAGGCCGTGGCACCCGAAGAACACTCCACAGTCTTCTCCGTCAAACACTTCCTGCACAACATCGGCATGGGCGCCGGGTCGATCGCGGGTGCTCTCGTGATCAACCCTCAGGACAGCGCCTCGTACACCCTGCCTTTCCTCCTCGATCTCGCGGCCACGCTGACCGGCGCGCTCCTCGGCCTGTTCCTCCCTAAGACCGCCGAGAAGGAAGGCCATCTGCTGGAACACACCCGCGGACGCGGATACGCCTCAATCGCACGTGATCCGGACCTTCGCAAACTGCTTGGGGTGACGTTGGGGCTATTCGCAGGTGGATTCGGTGCGTTCAGCGTCGCGCTCCCGGCCTACATGGCGATGGGGCTGGGGTTGGACACCCGCCTGCTCAGCGTCTGGCTGACGGTGAACACCGCGGTTGTCATCACCGTCCAGCTAATCGCGCTCTGGTTGATCCGCGGTAGGCGTCGAACGAGGGTGCTCTCGGTACTGGCGGCTGTGTGGGCGAGTGCCTGGGGCCTCGTGCTGGTCGCGGGCGTGGTAGACATGGCAGGGGCGGTCGTTCTGGTCCTGTTCAGTGCCGCCGTCTTCGGCGTCGGGGAAACTTTGTTCGCGCCGACTCTCCCGGTATTGATCAACGCTGTGGCTCCCCCGGACGCACTCGGCCGCTACAACGGGGCGTTCGCGTTCACCGCAACCGTCGGAAACGCCACAGTGATGCTGGCGTCCGGATTGCTTCTGGAAGCGGGCCTGGCATCGGTGCTGTTCACCGGTCGCCTGGTTGTGTGCTGTCGAGACACTGCTCGAACTGCAGCGCGACGTCGCCAAGCGCCAGGTCCGCGTTGAACAACTCCGGCACCGCTACAACAACGCCGTCGCGCTTGAGTCAGAGCAAGGCGAACTCCGGCTCGAACGGCAGCGGCTCGCCGCTGCCCTCACACGAGACTTGGCCGAACGTCAGCAGGTGTTGCGTCCGGCGTTTGTGATCTTCGAACGGCTGTCTCAACGTCTCTATGCCGACCAGCAACATGGTCGCTTGGTCATCAACGCCACCGACAACGGGCCCGAGATCAGCGCCACCATCCCCCGCGGGCGCAGCAAGGTCATCACCAATATGCAGGTCTACTGTTTCGATCTCGACCTGAGCACGCTGTGGTCCCGCAAGGAATGTGGCCCTGGTTTTCTCGTTCACGACAGCCACTTGTTCGACGGGGTCGATGAACGCCAGCGCGCCTCGGCATTTCAACTGGGCGCCGAGTTTGCGGCAGTCGAGGGCTTTCAGTACATCGTCACCCTCAATAGCGACGTAACTCCAAAGGAACTGCCCGACGGGACAGTCGTCGAGGACTATGTGCTGCCTGAACGTCTTACTGACCACGGTGACGACGGCGGCCTCTTCGGGCTGCGGTTCTGATCCATAGGCTGACGTCGGACGACGACGCGGAGTTCCGCACTAGGTCGGTCACGAGGAATTTTGTTCAGCCTTGCGGGGCTGCACGGCGGCCAGCGTCGATACAGCGCAGCGCGGCGCCTACTGACGTAGCGGCAGTGATCTCGGGCAACCCGTCCAGTACGCACCACCGCTAGGGGGACGAAGTCTCGAGGCGCGCTTGTCTACAGTGGACGAAACAAGGCCGGCGTGCATGAAAAACCTTGAGTCATAAAGTAGAAGTATCGATCTGCTGTCGAGCCGTAATGGCTTGCTTGTCAAACACGCATCGTCGTGTCACCCTGGGGACGCGTCGCAGGACGGTGCTCCTATCTCGGTCGACTTTACCTCAGTGGATATCAGTATTGGCTGATGTCTGCGGTAAAGTAGACGGGAGCACCAAATGACCTGTGGCCCTACCTCTTCACTCAACTCCAACTCTGTGGCTAGCGCTACCCGCAGCACTTGGCCGCCGTCACGGCGGTGCCGGAGTTCGTCGGCCTCCGCACTGTGGTGATATTGCTGATCGCCTTCGTCTGTGGGGTTGTCGCCGGTTCGTTGACCTTTTTGGCATACGGCAACGTCCCTGGAGCGGTGCTCGCCGGTCTCGGTGCTGTGGCAGGTGCGCTGATCGCCGCGCGCACGCGTTCACATGCCCGCGCTGTTCCTGGTGCGTGTTGCCGCTCGGTATCGCGTGTTCGACAGTCGCGCTTCGGTGTGAGGCGCCATGCCCCCAGCCGGGGACGCGGTGGTAACACCATCGTCTTCTGTTGCAACTGTGCCCGGATATGGCACGAAGGTCTGCCCTTTCGTTACTTGGCGATAGTTGGCCGCTGTGGGTTGATGACACTCGACATTCACGAGGAGCTGCAATGTGGCCATCAGCGATCGAAGTAAAAGACTATATCGAGGAAATTCAGAAGATCTACCAGGGTGCGATTCCAAAAGTGTTGGAAGATGTCTACCTGGGGCAGATGGTCGATGGATACGAGTATCTTGACTACTTGTTCGGGCACTACATGGGAGACAATCAAGCGGACGATTCGACGCTTGAAACTCTTCAATACTTCAGGCATCGCAGAGAAGGTGCCTCCGACGAGGAAATGATCATCAACTACCTCGGGGACTGCAACACGGGTCCGGTCCTACACCGGATCGAGTGGCTCAACCCGGAAATCCGGAAGCAAATCAGTATTCGCGCCAGGGGGGAGGAATCGCCCATATCCTGGGAAATTTTGCTGCCCACCCTCGACAGCGATGCGATCGAACGGCTCGCTGATTGGTGGAATGCATTCTGCGGTGAATTCTACAGAATGGCCGCCTATGGGGCGTCTGCCGCCAAGCACGCCGAAAGAGTAAAGGTTGAGAAAAGTGTAGCGGCAACAAAAGGTGAAGAATATTTGGAGTCCGATGGAAAACCGATGCTGAATCCCAAGCTGGTTCCAGCATCGTTCGACAGGGACTACATCACACGGGTAAACGCCTATAATTACGAAATGGCTGCAATCAAAGTTGCACACGAGCTCTTGGTGAGCGATGATCTGGTCATGCTTTCGCCAGCCAGCAGCTTTGCTGGCGGGTACTGGAACGCGGTTAAGCAGCACGGAGGCAGAACAGCTCACTGGACCGTGAAGCGATCGGGAAGATCTGGCGAGATCGAAATTTCAGGGTTGACGAGCCAGGCCAACTTCGAGTCGATCAAAACAGAGTTCGAGAAGTTTTCGCGGAAGAAAATCACCATGTCTCGCGGCTAGTCGGGAACAGGCGCGGGGATGGCAAACCGCATGGAGCAGGCGTTGACCTGGCGTTGTCCTGGCAACGCTTGTAACAGCCATTGACCTGCGCTCATCGATCAGCCGACAGGGGTGCGCTCCGATCTTGTTCAGATCTCGAAGGGTCGCTCCCTGGCTGCAGTCGGTTGCGGAGTGCGGTTCGCCGTGCGTCAGGCGAGCTCCACCTTTCGGCGCGATGATCTTCTGGGCCACAGAAGGTCTTTCTCGATCGGCGTTGCTGGCAGGTGGCTCGGCAGTCGACGAAAAATCAAAACCGGTCCTTTGTGGACAAGCCCGTGCAGCTGATCGTTGGCACCCTGGCCCGCTTGCCTGGAGGGGGTAAGTGACGCGGCGGAGTCCAGTCGTTCTCCTGTGCCGTCGAGTAGCGCGTAGATGGCGAATCATCCAGCTAGTCGGTGGCGGCGAAGGTGTGGCAGCTCAACCACGGCGCCTACCGGCCGGACCTCTCTGTCATCCTCAACGGCGATCCCGCCGTGATCGACCATCGCCTCCGAACTCGCGGTGGGCACAGCCGCTTCGAACGCGCCGAAGACAACAGCGACATGGAGTCCGGGCTCTACGTCCACGCCGTCGTGGACCTGCAGAACAAGGGCTGGCTGGTCGAGACGCTGGACTGCACCACCGACGACGCGGCCACGATCGCCACCAGGATCGTGTCACTGATCCACCGAGTGACCGAGGAGAAGAACGCGGTATGCCGCTGAGCCTGCTCACCGTCAACGTCGGCGCCCCGTCGCTCGACCGCGCACAACGCCAGCTGCGGTGGCTCGCCGCCAGGCCCGAGGGCGTCCTGGTCCTGGCCGAGACCAAAGGCACCGCGGGTAGCGAGTTCCTCGCCAAGACCTTCCAGATCTCGGGGTACTCGGTCACCTTTCCTGTGCATGCACCTGGCGAGCTCGGCGTGATGATCGTCAGCAAGCTCGCCACGACGCTGGACCCGCTCGGTGCCGCCCTGGACTACCTGCCCGCACGCGCGGCCGGCATCGTCGTCGACACCGATGAGGGACCACTGCGAATCGTCGGCGCGTACGTGCCGTCCCGCGATGCCACCTTGGAGAAGACCGAGCGTAAGAAGACCTGGATCGAGCAGTTCAACAAGGCGCTCGACAACACCAGTTCGGACGTTCCAGTGCTCCTGCTCGGCGACCTCAACGTGCTCGAACCCGGCCACCAGCCACCTCACCGCGGCCAGCTCGCCCAGTTCGAATACGACTTCTACACCGGCCTAACCGAACGACACGGCCTTGCCGACCTCTTCCGGCACCTGCACCCTGATCAGTTCTCGTGCCCCTCGGCGTCGCGCACGGAGAGTTCGATCGACCGTTCCTTCAACGCCGCCAACGCCGGTGCCACCACCTGCGTGATCGCCGACGCGCGCATCGGTGCTCGAGTGCTGCTGCTCGATACCGAAGATCGCGTGCTGCTCGTCCACGCCTGCGACCCGCACGGCCACGGCCATCACTGGTGGGAGCTACCCGGCGGCGGCCTCGACGAGGGCGAGAAGGCAGAAGACGCCGCCCTTCGCGAGGTGGCGGAAGAGACGGGAATCGTCATCCCGTCTCTCGGCCGCAAGCTATGGATCCGCGAATCCCGCTTCCACTACGAGGGTCGTGACCATCACCGCGAGGACCACGTCTTCCTCGGCCGCATCACCGACACCGCGCCCAAGGTGGCGCTCAAACCAACTGAGAACGAGAAGGCGGGACTGATCGAACGACGCTGGTGGTCAGTAGCCGAACTGCGCCGGTGTACCGACAAGCTGCTTCCCGCTCAGCTGCCTTGTCTCCTCGACGAACTCCTCGAAGGCAAGCTCGGACTCACGCCGCTGAACTTGGTCGACTGACCGCGTTCCGGCAGCTGGGACTGGTGCTTCACCGAGGGCTTTCTGCATAGTCGGTGAGTGGTGTTCGAGCGCCTGGAGTGCACGTTCGAGGCGAAACGCCATGTCGGCACGGAGCAACTGCCGGGCTTGATCAGGCGACACCACGGTTACCTTTGTCGAACTCGTCATGCGCCGACCGCAGGGGAACCACTTCTAACGAGGGCCAACGTGCTTAGCAGCCCGTTCACCGGGGTCGGACCAGTCAGCGTGCCTGCCGGTGAGGTCGCCCGCATCCTGCTGCACCACCTGGCTGGAGGGGAAGACACCGGTGCGGCCGCCGACCTGATCGTGTGGCGGATCCGTTTTCCGCGCGTGCTGCTGGGCGCGCTCGTGGGTGCCGGTCTCGCTCTTGCCGGTGCTGTAGTGCAAGGAATCGTGCGCAACCCGGTTGCCGATCCCTACCTGCTCGGACTGTCCCACGGTGCGTCGGTGGGCGCGGTCCTGGTGCTGACGACCGGTGCCTCGATGCTCGGTGCGCTGACGTTGCCGTTGGCGGCGTTCGCCGGTGCCACCGCGGCGGTGGCCGTGGTGCTCGCCATGGCGCGGCACAGGGGGCGGTTGCTTCCGATGAGGCTAATCCTGGTCGGTGTCGCGTTCGGGCACCTGTTCGCCGGCCTGACCTCGTTCATGCTCGCCCGCACCGACTCCTCCGCCGCCCCGCAGCAGATCATCTTCTGGATGCTCGGCGGGCTGTCAGGCGCGCGGTGGGCCACCCTGCCGGTCACGGCGGCTGTGGTGGTGGGCGGGACAGCCCTGTTACTGGTGCGGGCACGGAGGTTGAACGCGCTCTTCCTCGGTGAGGAGGCCAGTGCCGCGCTCGGCCTCAACGCGAGCCGCCTGCGCTGGTACCTGCTGATCCTGGCCACCTCGCTGACCGGCACGGTCATCGCGGTGTCGGGTGGCATCGGCTTCGTCGGGCTCATCGTGCCGCACCTGGCTCGGATGCTGGTCGGTGCCGATTATCGGCGGATGCTGCCGGTCACCGTGCTGCTCGGCGCGTTGTTCCTGCTGTGGGCCGACGTCGCGGCGCGGATCGTGGTCGCTCCGGCCGAGCCGCCGATCAGCATCCTCACCGCGTTCCTCGGTGTGCCGTTCTTCATGCTCGTGATGCGCGCCCACGGCCTGGTGACCCAGGAGAACGCATGAGACTCGACCTCGACTCCGTCTCGATGGCGGCCGCCTGATCCTCGACCCGGTGAGCCTGACCGTCCACGCGGGACAGTTCGTGGCACTCGTGGGACCGAACGGAAGCGGCAAGTAGACCTTGCTGCACACCGTCTACCGGGCGCGGCGACCCGAATCGGGCACCGTTCACCTCGACGGACGCGACCTGTGGACCCTTCCCGCCGCGGAGACAGCGCGGCACATCGGCGTGCTCATGCAGGAACAGCACACCGACTTCGAGTTCACGGTCGCCGAGACCGTCGCACTCGGACGGACACCTCACCTCGGCCTGTTCGACCGGCTCACCACCACCGACCAGGCGGCGATCGACGACGCTCTCGTGCGCACCGGCCTGACCGGGTTCACCGGTCGGCGGGTCGGCGACCTGTCCGGCGGTGAACGCCAGCGGGTGCTGCTGGCCCGTGCGCTCGCGCAGCAGCCGCGCTTGCTGGTGCTCGACGAGCCCACCAACCACCTCGACCCCCGCCATCAACTGGACCTGCTCGAACTCGACCGGGAATTGGGCGTCACCGTGGTCGCCGCCCTGCACAGTCTTGATCTCGCGGCGACGTACGCCGACACCACCGCCGTGTTGCAGGACGGGCGGCTGGTCGCGCACGGCCGGTCCGCCGAGGTCCTCACCACGGAGACGATCAACGAGGTCTTCGAGGTGGACGCCACGGTGCACTACGACGGTGGGGAGACCAGGTTCGTCCCGCGGCCGCGTTGCGTGTGCCCGGACGAGCGATGCCATTGGAGTTGCCGCACCCACCGGGCCGAGGTGGGCGCCGATGCCGGCTGACCCGCACGTCGTCGCCGTGCTCGCCATGGACGGCGTGGTCGGCTTCGACTTGGCCATCCCGTGCCAGATCTTCGGCCTCGCCCGGTTGCCCGCCGGCGACTACCCGTACCAGGTGAGGGTCTGCGGCACCGCGCCGTCGGGTGACGGCTACGGCGGGCGGGGTCGGCTACTGCCGGATCGAAGCTCCGTACGGCCTCGACGCGGCGGAGGACGCCGGCACCATCGTGGTGCCGGGAATGATGTTCACCCGGCCGACGCCACCGGAGCTGGTGGACCTGCTCAAGACGGCTGCTGCGCGCGGGGTTCGGACGGTGTCGATCTGTACAGGCGCGTTCGCACTGGCCGACGCGGGACTGCTGTCCGGTCGCCGAGCCACCACTCACTGGGCTGCTTCGGCCGAGTTCTCCCGGCGTCATCCGGACGCTGGCATGGACGCCGACGCCCTCTACGTCGACGAGGGAAAGGTCTTCACCTCGGCCGGTGTGGCTGCGGGACTGGACCTGTGCCTGCACCTCGTGCGACGCGACTGCGGAGCCGCCGTCGCGGCTTCTGTGGCCCGTGTGGTCGTCATGCCACCCACCCGCGACGGAGACCAGGCCCAGTTCATCCCACCGTCACCGCTCCAGATCGGTGACGGTTCACTCGCCGCGACGCTGGTCTGGATGTGCGAGCAGGCCGCCACCCCGCTCACCCTGGCCGACATCGCCCGCCACGCGAACATGAGCACCCGCACGCTGACGCGGCGGTTCCGCGAGCAGACCGCCACGACACCGTTGGACTGGCTTGCCCGCCAACGCCTTCAGCTCGCGCGCGAGCTCCTCGAGACCACGGATCTGCCGATCCCCGTCGTGGCCGAACGCAGCGGCCACGGGTCTGCGACCGCGCTGCGCGCCCACTTCGACCGTGAGCTGCACACGAGCCCGAGCAGGTATCGGCAGTCGTTCCGGCAGATTGACGGGTCGTGATCGCTGGTCAGGCAGCGCCGCGACGGCTCACCGGGCGCAGCCGGACCCGACGACGAGGGCCTGTCGCAGAGACGCGCTCCGGTGGGTCAGAGGTGCCGGCTGTGTCGGGGGAATCGCTGTCCTGCAACGGGCTGCGGCCGCCCGGATCGCGGTCGCGGAAGTGCACGAGGGCCAGCAGGGCGAGGCCCGCGACGAGCAGCGAGTGAGACAGAACGCGGCCCGCAGTAGCGGTGCCGTTGATCAGGTCGCTGGCCGAGTAGGGGATCAGGACGGCGACGAACGCGGCGGTGACGGGCAACATCCCCGCGGTCGCGACGGGGCGCAGCGCGGTCCACAGCAGGCCGAGACCGATCGCGAGATTCCAGGCGGTGCTTTCGTTGAAGAGGTGACCGCCACCAGCGTGTCCGCCGTGCGGCGAAGAGGCGCCGAGCACTTGCGCGAGTCCGAGCGTGAGCTGTGCGACCGCGACGCCGCCCAGCAACATCCGCGGCAACCAGCCTCGGGGAGCGGGTGGCGTGATCGGAGGTGCCGCGTCCAGGATGGCCGCCGTCAGGTCAGGCACGGGGACGGCGGGTCGCACGCGGAGCGTGCGGGTCAGCGCGGTGGCGGTCCCGTTCCAGTCCTGGCAGGCGGCACACGTCTCCAGGTGCGCGTCGACCTGGTCGGCGGGCACGCCCTCGTCTTCGCCGTCGAGTCGCGCGGACAGGGCTTCGCGGCAGATGCTGCAGTCCACGGGGTCATTGTCGTTCATCAGGCCCCGCTCAGGTCGGGGGGATCTGTGAGTGGCGGACCCGCGCCGGGCGCTCGGCCCGGCGCGGGTGTCGCGGCGGTGGACAGCGGCGCAGTGGGGAGACCGCGCCGCCGTGGTGTCCCAGATGCCGGTCGCGCCGAGAGCGTCGGATGAACGGATCGACCGGGCACATCCCAGTAGTCGGTCCGAATGGCCGGTTAGTTCCCGGACGTTCCGCCGTTACGATCCAGACTCGTGAGCTCCGCAGACGACGAGGTGACCCGCTGGGCGTTGCAGGCCCGCGGAGGTGACCGCGACGCCCTGGAGCGGTTCGTGCGGGCGACCTAGCGCGACGTGTGGCGGTTCGTCGCCCACCCCGCGGACGGCGGGGTGGCTGACGATCTCGCGCAGGAGACGTTCCTGCGGGCGTTGTCGAGCTTGCGGAACTTCGAGGCGCGGTCGTCGGCGACGACGTGGTTGCTTTCGATCGCTCGGCGGGTCGTGGTGGACCAGGTGCGGATGGCGCGGTCGCGTCCTCGGGTGTCTCCGGACGTCGACTGGGTGCAGGCGGCCGACCGCGGGCAGGGCACGTCGTCGTCGTTCACCGCGGTCGTCGAGCTCAACGTACTGCTCGACGAGCTGACGGAGGACCGGCGGGAGGCGCTGGTGCTCACCCAGGTGCTCGGGCTGGGGTACGCCGAGGCCGCGGAGGTCGTCGGGTGCCCGGTCGGGACGATCCGCTCGCGGGTCGCGCGGGCGCGGGAAGACCCGGTCAGGGCTGCCGGGCACGGAGCCAGCGAAGCCGGGTGAGATTGCCGGGAACTAGCCCGGCCGGGTGAACGACCTGTGACACGTGACTGCGTTGTCTCTGCTGCTCAAGGGAGTGCACTGCCGCTATGGCAGGCATCCCGCCGTCCAGTCGGTTGATCTTGACGTGGCCGCGGGTGTGCGGGTCGCTCTGATCGGCACCAACGGCTCCGGCAAGTCGACACTCCTGCGCGCGGTGCTGGGCTTCGAGCCCGTCGCCGAGGGCGTGGTCGAGGTCGACGGCAAGCAGGCGGCGACGTCGGCGCAGTGGCGCAGGCGGCGCACCGAGGTGGCCTGGATTCCGCAGCTGCGCTCGACCGGCCGGTTCCCGCTGTTGCTCGGAGAACTGCTCGACAGCAGCGGTGACGGCGTCGCGGCACGGGAGGCCGCGGTGCGACTCGGGCTGGAGGGGCTGGAGTCCCGCAGCGTGCACACGCTGTCCGGCGGGCAGGCCCAACGAGCTTGGCTCGCGCGGGCGGTCGGTGCCGTCGCGGCGGGGGCCGGGATGCTGCTGGCCGACGAACCCACGGCCGCGCTGGACTTCGCCGGGCAGGAGGAAGCGGCGGCGATACTCACCGAACTGCCGGTCACGTTGCTGGTGGCCACGCACGACCGTGCGGTGGCCGACGCGTGCGACCGGGTTGTGGAGATGGCCGCCGGACGTCTGCGAGATGTCGCGTGATCGCGGATCTGCTCGCGCTGGTTCCGGTGCAGCGCGCGGGTTTCGGCCTGCTGCTCGGAGCTGTCGCGTTGCCGCCGGTCGGCGTTCTCATCGTCGGGCTCGACATCTACCCGGTCCGGTTCGCGATCATGCACGTGGCGTTGCTGGGCAGCGCGATCGGCATTCTCACCGGCACAGATCCGTTGCTGTGGGCTCTTGTGCTGTGCGCGCTGGCAGGAGGCGGGCTGGCGCCGTTCGCCACGACGTCGGCCGGCCTGTCCGGTGCAATGGGTCTGCTGATGAGCCTCGCGATCGCGGTCGCGCTGCTCGTGCTCTCGATTTCCGGCGTGAACGCCAACGGCGCGTTCGAGCTGCTGTGGGGATCGATCCTGTCCACCCGGCCGGTTGATTTCGCGGTGCTCGGGATGCTGGCGGTGGCGATTCCGACGCTGTTCTGGTGGCGTCGCAGGGATTTGTCGTTGCTGTTGCACGACAGGGAGCTCGCCGCCTGCTCCGGCGTGCGCACCGGTCCGTTGACCACGGCGCTGCTCGTGGTGATCGCGGTGTCGATCGCCGGAGCCATCAAGTTGACCGGCGCGTTGCTCGTGGACGCGCTGACGTTGCTGCCCGCACTGGCCGCGCGGCGCATCGGACGCGGGCTGACCGGAATGGTCGTCGCGTCCATCGGCATCGGGCTCGTGGTCGCCGTCGGCGGCCTGTTGCTCGCACTCGTGCTGGACCAGCCCCCTGGTCCGGTGCTCGTTCTGCTGGCGGGCGTGATCGCGCTGTTCGCCCAGCTGCTACCGATGAGGAGAACCTGACCAGTGAAGATCAAGCTCGTCGTGCTCGGCGCGGTGTTCGCGCTCACCGCCTGCGGTGGCGGTGCGCAGCCCGAGGCGCCGAACGGGTCCTCGACCGCCGCTGCGAGCAAGAAGGTCGTCGCGGCCACGGCGTGGGAGGCCGCACTGGCCAAGGCCGCGGGAGCGACCGACGTGAAGGTCGTCGTGCCGGCGACCGTGGCGCACGCCGCCGACTACGACCCCAAGCCGTCCGACCTCGCCGCGGTGGCCGGGGCGGATCTCGTGCTGTACGCGGAGTTCGAGGGGTTCGCGTCCAAGCTCAAGGAGGCCGCGGGCGGGTCGGCGAAGGTCGAGGTGGTCAAGCTCGAGAACGCGCCGGAGGTGGTGCGCGCCGAGGTACTGCGCCTAGGAGGCCTTCTCGGCACTACCCCGGCCGCCGAGGAGTGGCTGAAGAAGTTCGACACCACGCTCGCGGACGTCAAGACGCAGGTGAGCGGTACATTCGCCGGCGGTAAGGCGCCGAAGGTCGTCAGCCAGGCGTTCGTCGCCTACATGGCCGCGATCACCGGCGCCGAGGTCGTCGGCACGTTCGGCCCGCAGCCGGTCACCCCGGTGCAGCTCGCCGAGCTGGCGGGCAAACAGCCGGACCTGGTGTTCGACAACGTGCACATGTCCACCGGCACGGTCCTGCCCGGCTCGTCCGCGAAGCAGGTCAAGATCGTGAACTACCCCGGTGCGGACCTGGACCTCCTCGGCGTCTTCAAGACCAACGCCGAGGAGATCACCAAGGCACTTAAGGGCTGACCAGTTCCTGCACGGCGCGGCGGTCGACCTTGCCCGCCGCGCTGAGCGGGAGCGCGTCGACCACGACCAGACGCTCGGGGAACTTGCGCGGCTCCAGGCCCTGCGCCGCGAGGTGCGCGGTCAGGTCCTGCAGCGTCGGCGCGGGATCAGCGACGACGCAGGCGCACAGCCGTTCGCCCAGCACTTCGTCCGCCACTGGCACGCACACCACGTCCCGCACCGCGGGGTAGGTGGCGAGCAGGGCTTCGACCTCGGCTGGGCTGATGTTCATGCCGCCGCGGATGATCACGTCCTTGCGGCGGCCGACGACGTGCAGGTAGCCGTCCGCGTCGATGCGGCCGAGGTCGCCGGTGCGCACCCATCCGTCGGGCGTGCGGTAGCGCTCGTTGAGTTCGGGTGCGCCGACGTAGCACAGCGGGGACATCGGGCCGAGTGAGACGATCTCGCCGACATCGCCGGGCGGGACGTCGCGCAAGGAGTCGTCCACGATCCGCAACCGGGCCACGGACGGGTTGGGACGCCCTGCGGTGTCGGCGCGGCCGGGTGGGTCGTTCAAGGCGGTGTGGCAGTTGACTCCGTCGGCGGAGCCGTAGACGTTGACCACCGTGCAGTCGAGCGTCTCGCGGACACGGGCCGCGGTCGTGGCGTCGAGAGCGGCACCTCCCAGCGCGACCACCTGCAGACTGGACGTGTCGAACCGCCCGAGATCCGGGCTGTCGATGATCATCCGCAGCATCGTGGGCACCGCCAGCACGTGCGTCGGCCGTGCGCGTTCGATCATCGCCAACGCCGCAGTCACATCGAATTTGGGAAGCAGCACCAAAATGCCACCATGTACCGCCAGCGTGACCGACGTGCCGTTGCTGCCGTAGGACGACGCAAGGGGCACCATCACGTAGTTGCGCAGCTCCGGGTTGCTGCCCATAAGCTCGCCGATGAACCGTCCGCGGCCACCGATCAAAGCATTGTGCGAGTACAGCACCATCTTCGGCGCCGCCTCAGAGCCCGAGGTCACCAGGATCCGCGCGGGACCGTCGGGGTCGGGTGAGGCGGGGGAGAAGTGAGCCGGGTCGGCGGCCAGCAACGCCGTCATCGGAACGCATCCCGTCGGCACCGGACCGTCACCCGCCGCGATAACAGTCCGGAGCTCGTGCAGTTCACCGGCCAGCGCGCGGGTGCGCTGGGCACACGGGTAGTCGCCGTAGAACGTCGTGGTCACTACGGCAACCGCGCCGGAACGGCTGAGCAGGCTCGCCGCCTCCCGATCACCACGACCCACCGGATACGGCAGGGAGATCGCGCCCAGCGCGGCGACAGCGAGGTCGAACGCACAGGCCAGCCTGCTGTTCGGCAGCTGGATGCCGACGATGTCGCCCTGCTCCACGCCCACGCCCGCCAGACCGACGGCGAGTGAGCGCGCCATCAGGTCGAGCTCGGCGTAGCTGATTTCGCCGTCCGCGTCGACGATCGCTGTGCGGCCGGGACCGGCGAGCACGTGCTCTCTGAACAACGAGTACAGGTCGCGGTCGCGGTAGAGGCCGTCAGCGGCCCAGCCGCGCCGGACCGCGTAGGGCACCAGGTCGGTCAGGTGCTTCACGACGGGGGTTGCGGCCAGAGTCACTAGAACCTCCACGGAGAGATGAGTGCGGGACAGCCGCGGTCGTCGCGGCCCAGAACGGCGGCGAAGCGGGGATCACCCAGCAACGCCGCGAGATCGGTGACCACGTCGACACCGGCGACGCGGCCGTCGACAGGAACGCGGAAACCGGGAGCGGGACGCCCGGTCGTGCCGGCGAGCAACGCGCTCGCGGCGCCGAGCAGACTGCTCTCGACAGCGACGCCACGGCCGGTGCGCCGCCGTGTGACCACCCCGGCGAGCACGGTCTCGGCACCGACCAGTCCACCGAGCACGTCCACCAGCGTCATCAGCGACGGCGCGGGGTCCTCATCGGACGGACGAACGAGCTCGGCCAGCCCGGTGCGGGCCTGGACCATGAAGTCGGTGCCCAGCGGGACGTCCGGCAGTTCGCCGCCGCCCCAGCCGGAGGTGTAGGCGTAGACGATGCCGTCCGGCAGGTCGGGTGCGGCCAGCTGCCACTTCTCGGCGTTGCCCGGCGCCCAGTTGTGCAGGAACACATCCGCGTCAGCCAGTTCGTCGCGCAGACGCTGGCGGTCGGCCGGGTCCTTCAGGTCGATCTCGACGGCGCCCTTGCCGCGGTTGAGCGCGAGCCAGCGCGCTGAGGCGTCCTGGCACATCGGCGGCATGCCGCGCAGGGGATCGCCGCCCGGCGGTTCGACGCGGATCACGGTCGCGCCTAGCAGACCCAGCAGGTGCGCGGCCATCGGTGCCTGGATCCGCCTGCCCGCCTCGAACACCACCAGGTCCGTGCCGTTCGTGCGGGTGGCCAGACCTTCGGTGGGACGGATGCACCACGGTGAGGCGATTGGTTCGATCGGGGAGTGCAGGGTGCAGACGCTCGCACCACTGACGGCGGCGATTTCGGTGATCTGGGCGAACGTGGCGGAACGGGTCGCGGTGTGGAGTGCTTCGGGGATCGGGGCGGTCGCCGTCGCGTACCGGAACTGGTACGGCTTCCAGCCGCCGCGGATCGCCGCACTGTCGGTGCCGAGTTCGTTCCAGAACGCCGCCCACACCTCGGGCACCAGCGCCTCGACCTCGAACCGCACGCCGTCCGCGCTGACGAACGGCGGGCCGCCAGGCCGCAGATCGACTGCCTCCGCCTCGTCTGCCCCTGTGGCGGCCAGGTACTGCGAGATCGTGAGGAGGGCGGCTTCGGCCACGCTGGTCCGGACGCGGGGCTCACCGCGCAGGATCGCCGCGAGCAGGCCGGTCATCCCGAGCACGCCCGCCGCCGTGCCGCAGTAGTCGACACCGATTCCCCGTGGTGAGCCGGAACGCCTGCCATGCACGTGCATCACACCGCACGCGGCCTGGATGGTCGCCTCGTCGTGCAGACCGGGAACGGACACCGGTCCGGCCCAGTCGACGATCACCTCGTGTCGGTCACCGTTGTGCAGCGTGACCACCGCCTTGGCGGCGTTGTGCGTCGAACCGTCGTGGACCTCCGCTCCCAAAGCGAGGAGATGGGCGCGAATCAGGCGTGCCGCCGCACTCGAGCCCGAGACCGACGCGGTTGCGCCTCCCAGGGCCGAGGCTTGCACTGCTGTGGCTTCCGTCATGACCTAACGGTCGGACGCAGAGCCATTCGGGTTCCCACGATGGTGTGATGTGTCCGTGACAGGTGACATTCAGTTGCGTCAGTTCGTGGACGAGGTCGTCATCCCGGCCGAACCCGAACTGGATGCGGGCGGAGGCCTCGCGCTGCGCGAACTCGCGCGAGGTGCCGGACTCTGGGCCCGACCGCTGCCGGCCGAACTGGGCGGGGGAGGTCAGTCTCTGGCCGACTACCTCGCGGTGGCCGAGGACGAGGGACGAAGTGACCACGGGCCCGACGTCGTCGGCTCGTCCAGCCTGTTGAACGTGCGGATGCTCACCGCTTACGCACAGCCGGAGCTGCGGGACGCCGTGCTGACCGACCTGGTGGCAGGCCGGGTGCACGTGAGCTACGCGATGACCGAACCCGGCGTCGCGGGCTCGGACCCGTCAAAGCTGCGGACCACCGCCGAACGCGGTGCGGACGGCTGGTGGACCGTCACCGGGCGCAAGTGGTTCACCAGCGCAGCCGCACGTGCCGATCTGGTGCTGGTCGTCGCACGGACGGGTGACGGCTTCTCGATTGTCGCTGTTCCCGCCAAAGGAGTACGGGTGGAACGGGAACTCGACGTGCTGGGCGCCGGCGGACAGCACGAGATCTCGTTCGACGCGGTCCGGGTGCCGTCGGCGCACCTCGTGGGCGAGCCGGGTCAGGGCATGCGGCTGGCGGGCGAACGTCTCGCGCTCGGGCGGACCCTCCGGGCGTTGCGGTGGATCGGTCAGGCGCAGCGGTCCCTCGACCTGCTCGCGGACCGGGCCGTGTCGCGGGCGTTGGGCGATGGAGTGCTGGCCGACCGGCAACTGGTGCAGCGGCTGGCCTTCGAGGCGGAGCTGGAAGTGCGGTCGGCGCGGCTTCTCACCCGCGAAGCCGCGGCGCTCGTAGCTCGTGACGAGCGGGCCCCGGTGGAGGTGAGTCTCGCGAAGGTCGCTGCGGCACGGGCGTTGAACACCGCGGTCGATTCGGCGATCCAGGTCTATGGTGCGGAAGGCCTCACCGCCGCAACGGGTCTGCCGCGACTGATGCGCGTGGCACGAGCCGCCCGCATCCTCGACGGCGCGGACGAACTGCACGTCACGACCACCGGGCAGCGACTGCTCACCAGGCGTCGGGCGGCACCAGGCCGGTGACGATGGCGGCGCCGAGGAACGTGAAGAAGTCGCCCCACACGACCTCGAGCCCGGTCATTCCGTCGTACTCCGCGCCCTCCGGCAGGGTGCGGAGCAGCAGCTCACCCTCCTCACGCCGATCCGCCTTCAGCAAAGCGACAGCGGCGATCGCCACCGCAGAGCTGTCCTCAGTGGACACGTTCCACCCCTTGGAGAGGCTCGTGAGCAGCAGCCACGCCTTGCCCCGCGGCCAGTGCGGGTCGAGGACCGAGTGCGCGTCCTGGTGGCGGCGGGCGATGTCGTGGTGGCCGTGCGCGTCGAGCAGCGGCACGACGCCAGCGGCGCCGTCCGCGCGAACGGGAGGGCCGTCGGGGGCGAGCGCCGAACCCCAGGGGATCGCGCCGAGCCGGGGGTCGAAGGCACTCGCGAGGCTGTCCGCCACCTTCGCCGTGCTGGGGCGCGATCCGATGAGGTTCAACCGTTCCGCGCCGCTGCCGTACCAGAAGATCATGCCGCGCAGCACCGTGTCGGCCTCTGCCCACACGTCCAGCCGGTCGCGGACGGTCGCGATGTCTCCCGCTCCGGTGACCAGCTTGCGCAGTGTGAGCAGCCCGGTCCAGAAGCCGCCTGTCCACGATCCGCGTGCGGAGGTCTTCCACCGTCCGTCGTGGAGGTACAGCGGGAATCGTTCTCCCACCTCGGCTTCGGTCTCGCCGACTCGCTCGCACATCCTGCGCACCAGGTCGTGCGCCCAGCCGCTCACACCGTCACCGCCGTGCGTCGGATGACCAGGAACGCGATCCCGGTGGCCACGCCGAACGCGACGCCGACCGTGATCCACAGCCAGGTGTAGCCGGCCTGGTGCACCACGAGCCCGGTCAACGGCGGTCCCATGGCGAAACCGCCGAAGAACCCGGCCGAGGCGACCGCCGCGGCCCGTCCAGCGAGCTGCTGCGGGACCGCCTGCATCACCGCGACCATCGACACCGCGTTGCCCGCCACCGCGAACACCCCGATCCCGGCCGCGCCGAGCCACACCAGCCAGGGCACTCCGTCCGCGAGTGCCACGACCGCCACCGAGACGACGGCACCGAGTCCCAGCAACGGCAGCACCGCGGCCGGATCGTCCGCCTTGCCCGCCGCACCGCTCCACCACACCCGGCCCGCGATCCCGACCAGTCCCATCACGGCGATCAGCCAGGCTGCGACCGGCGCGGACAGGTCGAGCCGTTCCACGCCGTACAGGGCGAAGAAGGTGTTCACCGACGCAAGCCCGAACCCGAGCGCCAGTGAGAATGCCGCCAGCGAGCGCACTCGGCCACCGACGCCTTCATCCGAACCGCTCTTGGCCGGTGGTGCGGGCACCGAGAGACGTGCGGTCGTCGCCGCACCGACCAGGCACAGCACCGCGAGCACCCCGACACCCCAGCGCCAGTCCACCACCGCGGCAGCGGAAGCGAGCGGCACGCCGGCCACGAACGCGCCGAGCTGCACACCGGACTGCTTCCAGCCGGTCACCGATCCGCGGTGCTCCGGCGCCACAGATGCCAGGATCACCTTGTTCGTCGCCGGGTTGGCCAACGCCTGCGGGACGCCGCCCAGCGCCACCCCCGCCGCGATCCACCAAGCCGATCCGGCGACCGCCAGCAACGCCAACGCCACCGAGCTCACCAGGAACAACCCGGTTAGGCTGCGTCGCGGGCCCATCCGGTCGACCAACGACCCGGCGGGCAGCGACAGCAGCGTCGCCACTCCGAACCCGGCCGCCACCAGGGCGCCGAGCTGCCACTCGGCCATCCCGAGCTCGGCGACCAGCACCGGTCCCAGCGCTCCCAGCACGAATAGTTGCAGCATCGACACGGCCATCGCGGCCGTGGACACCGCAGTCACTACAGTCCTCACCTCCCACAGGTCGGATGGAGAGGTGGGGGAGTTCCGGCGGGTCTTGACCAGACCAGGCTTCCCAGTAGTCCCAGAACGCCGCCAGCACCAACGCGACGATCACGGCGTACCAGAGCGCGAGCACGGCGCTGTGCAGGCGGCGCACCGGCACTGGCCGCGGCCAGATGTCGAGGGTCGTGTGCCAGGCAGTGGAATCGTCACGATCCACACGACCGCCGTGGCGAGCAACGCCTTCAGCGTCCGGCTCGCCCTCGATCAACGCTGGTTCCGCGCAGCCGGAGGCTGTTCGCCACGACCAGCACCGAGGACAACGACATCGCGGCACCCGCGATGAGCGGGTTGAGCAGACCGAAGGCCGCCAGCGGAAGTGCGGCGGTGTTGTAAGCGAAAGCCCACATCAGATTGCCACGAATCGTCGAGAGCGTCCGATGGGACAACACGATCGCGTCAGCGACCACGCCGAGGTCGTCGCGCACGAGGACGAGGTCGGCGGCGTGCGCGACGATCTCGCTGCCCCGCGCCATAGCCATGCCCAGATCGGCAGCAGCGAGAGCCGGTCCGTCGTTGATGCCGTCGCCGACCATCGCGACCCGATGCCCGTCGCGCCGCAGCCGCTCGATCGTCGAAACCTTGTCCGCAGGCCGAACGCGGGCGATGACGTCGGTGATGCCGAGGTCGCCGGCGACGGCGCGGGCCGCGTCCTCGTGGTCTCCGGTGAGCAGAACGGTGCGCATGCCGAGAGCGTGCAGGCGTTCGACAGCGGACCGTGCGGAAGGCCTGACCGAGTCCTGAAGGGCGATTCCGCCGATCATCATGCCGTCGCGGGCGACGAAGACCCCTGTCGCGGATCCGAGTGCCGTCGACCAGGTCTGAGCTTCGGCGGGCAGCGTGATGTCCAGGCGTGCCATCAGCTCAGGGGAGCCGACGTGCACCAGTGCGTCTTCAACCTGGCCTCGCGCGCCTGCTCCGACCAGTGCCTCGAACTCGGTGACGGCAGGCCGTTGCCCGGCCGCCGCGGCGATCGCCACACCGATCGGGTGCTCCGACGCGGCCTCGACCGCGGCGGCCCATCGCAGCACGTCCTGCTCGGCGTGCGTGGTGAACGAGGTGGTGCCGGTGACCTGCATGATTCCGGTCGTGACCGTGCCGGTCTTGTCGAGCACCACGGTGTCGATCGCGCGGCTCGACTCCAGCGCGTCCGGTCCCTTCACCAGCACACCGAGTTGCGCGGCCCGCGCCACGCCCACCATCAGCGCGGTCGGTGTGGCCAACCCCAACGCACACGGGCAGGCGATGATCAGCACGGCGACCGCTGAGGTGAAGGCTTCCCGCGCGGTATGCCCGGTGAGCAGCCACCCGGCCAGCGTGAGTACCGAGAGCACCAGCACGACCGGCACGAACACCGAGCACACCCGGTCTACCAGGCGCTGCACACGGGCTTTGCGTTCCGCGGCCTGCTGGGCCAAAGCGCGCATCTGCGCGAGCTGGGTGTTGGCGCCCACCGCCGTGGCGCGCACGACGAGGCGACCGGAGCGGTTGATGGTGCCACCGGTGACCGCGTCGCCCGGACCGACCTCGACGGGGACGGGTTCGCCGGTCATCGAGGAGACGTCGACGGCGGAGTGGCCGTCGGCGACCACGCCGTCGGCAGGCAGCGCCTCACCCGGTTTGACCACGAGCAGGTCACCGGTGACGACCGAGGCGGCCGGTACCGCAGTCTCCACCCCGTCCCGGAGCACCCGTGCGTCCTTGGCCGCCATTCCCGCCAGGGCTTCGAGCAGCCCGGCTGCGCTGCGCCGCGACCTGACCTCGAAGTAGCGCCCGGCGAGCAGGAACGTTGTCACGCCCGCGGCCACGTCGAGGTACACCGCGTCCGCGCCACCGTCGGTGACGCCGAAGCCGAGCCAGTAGCCGCCGCCGGACGACCCGGCGACGAGCGACCACACCGCCCACCCGAACGAGGAAAGCACCCCGAGCGACACCAGAGTGTCCATGCTGGACGAACCGTGCCGCAGGTTGCGCAGAGCGGCGCGGTGGAACGGCCAGGCCGAGTAGGCCACGACCGGCAGCGCCAGCAGCACGCACAGGAGCTCCCAGCCGGAGAACCGCAGCGCCGGCACCAGAGCGAGGGTGATCGACAGGTTGCCGAGCGGGATCGCCAGCACGGCGGCGACGACGAGCCGTCGGCGCAGGCCCGTGACGACATCCGGCGTGTGCGAGTCGTTCTGCCCGGCGGGAACCGCGTCATAGCCCGCATTGCGCACGACCTGCACGGCGTCGTCGGCGCGCATGCCGTCCGGCAGGTGCACGATCGCGCGTTCGGTGGCGTAGTTGACGGTCGCACGCACGCCGTCGATCTTGTTCAGCTTGCGCTCGATGCGGGTCGCGCACGCGGCGCAGGTCATGCCTGACACGGAGAGCTCGACGGACAGGTCCGTCGTGGTGGTCATGATGAGTCAGTTCCTTCGTCCGGAGAGTTCGGCGAGCATGGCGTTGTAGGCGGCCAGCCGGTCGTCGTGGCCGTTGTCGGCGGCGCGGTCGAACCGCACGGCCTCTCGCCGGTCGGCTCGCGCCCACTGGTGCAGCAGGGCGAGGACGACGACGAGCATGGGGATTTCCCCGGTGGCCCAGGCGATCCCGCCGCCGAGGCGCTGGTCGGTGAGCAGGTCGGGCATCCACGTCAGGTCGAGCGTGCGGTAGAAGTCCTCGGCGATGACCGTCTGCTTGTTCATCAGGATCACGCCGAAGAACGCGTGGAACGGCATGACCGAGAACAAGAGGCCGAGCCGCGCCAGGTGCGGCAGCGCGCGCGGCGCCCGGTCGACGCCGATGACGAGCCAGAAAAACACGTAGCCGCTGACCAGGAAGTGGATGTTCATCAGCTGGTGCGCCCAATGGAACCGCATCATCTCCCCGAACAAGTCCGAGAAGTACAAGACGTAGAACGAGCCCACGAAGACGATCGCCGCCACCGCCGGATGAGCGACGACGCGAGCGGCCCTGCAGTGCACGAGCGCGGTGATCCACACACGTGGCTCGGCCGGCAGGGCCCGCAGTGCCAAGGTGACCGGCCCGCCGAGCACCAGCAACACCGGGGCCAGCATGTTCAACGCCATGTGCGCGACCATGTGCGTGCTGAACATCCCCGCTGAGTACCGGCCCAGGCCGGACGAGGTCATCACGAGCGCCACCGCGCAGCCGGCTACCCATGTCGCCGTCCGCCCGAGCGGCCAGCTGTCGCCTCGCCGTCGCAGTGTCCGCACACCGGCCAGGTAGAACGCTGCCGCGAGGAGCGCGCCGAGTCCGAGCACGAGGTCGAGCCGCCAGCCGAGGATCAGCTCCGTGGCTGAAGGACCGTCCGGGAGTTTGAAGCCGAGCACGGTGTCCTGAGCTGAGGGGCGGGACAACGCCCACGCGGGCGGCACGAGGTGGGTGAGACCGGTCGAGGCGGCGAGTACCAGACCCAGACCGACCAGTTCGACGCCGAGAGGGCGACGGGCACCCCACCGTGCCCGCAGGAACGGAATGACCCCGACCACGGCCAGCTTGATGACCAGCAGCACCACGTACCCGCCGGTCAGGTTGGCCGGTCCGACGAGCACAGCGCCCGCGACCCCGCCGCTGAGGACGAGCACGATCACGCAGACCGTCGTGAGGCGGTGGTAACGCTCGATGACCTCGTCCGGCGATGTGGTGCCGGGCGAGTGGCGCAGGTAGCCGCGCAACGCGACGAGCGCGCCGACCCACACCGCGGCAGCCGGGATGTGCCAGACCATCGCGTTGGTCGCCACATCGTGCCACGCCCCGTTGGCGACGTGCCCGACGATCACCGGGGCCAGCACACCGACCAGCGCGGGCACCAGCCACAGCACGGAGGTGATCCAGGTCAGCGTCATCCGCGCGCCGGTCGCGACCAGTCCCGCCGCGATGGTCGTGATCAGCCAGGCCTTCGGCTCCTCGGTGGCCGCCATGAGGCTCGGCAGGTGGCTGATGGCGACGTCCACGGGCTGGCCGGTGGCGTCGGAGACCGACAGCACCACCGCGACAACCGCTGTGGCGAACCAGATTGCCGCAGCGGTGGCCGCGATGCGGACCGCCGCGTATGTCTGCGCGGTCAGCTTGGTGCGGCGGTCCTGGGCGGGCACCACTAAGGCACCGAACACCAGGGCGCCCAGTGTGATCGTGGCGGCGGCGTTGGCGAGCGTGCGAATCAGCCCGAACGCCAGGGACGTGAATCTGCCCGGATCGCTGTCGCCCAACGTGGCGTGCACATCGCCCGCCCAGAACACGACAACGGCAACGCACACCGCGGACACAACCGACGCGACGACAGCGGTCCTGCTCACCCTCACACCAGAGCAGTCGAGCTTTTCGCCCTCGTGGTTCCCGGAGAACCTCATCCGCCTGTGTGACCGACGCGACTGTCCCTGCCGTGTCCGAAGTGGACTCACGCGTAGTGGGAGGTGACGAGTCCCCCGACCCGCCACCTCCACCCGAGCCGCCGGCACAGGAGCGACACCAACGTTGAATTAGTCGATCGCGACGGCGTGTCGGTTCCCGACTTCTCGCTGACGGCCCCGCTCCCACGCTCGACGGCGAACATGCTCCGCGGCTCCGCCTTGCAACTAGGACGAAGCACAGATTACCCGCTTCACCGACCGGCTGTTCGATAGGAGCATGGCCAAACCGGGGTGCGCGGCGCGGTCGCGCCCTGGGACCGGCATCTGCTCGGCGTTCCCGCGCTCGAGGTCGTCGAGCTGTTGGTCGGTCCCGTTCACCGGCGGCGCGGCCTGGCGCGGTGCCTCCTGACGGCGACACCGATGCCCGCGAGGACCACGACACCGATCAGGATCCACACCCACGTCGGTTCGTCGCCGCCTTCGTCCTGCTGGGGCTGAGCTGCGGGAGCAAAGCTCGTCGTGGTCGTGGTCGTGGTCGTGACGGGAGCGGTCAACGTGAAGTCAATCGTGCCGGACACGGTGTCACCGTCGTCCGCGACCACCTTCCACGTGATGGTGTGTGCACCCGCCGCGCCCGTTGCCTGGACCGGTGCGCTGATCAACGTACCGGCGGAGGCCGGCTGGCCGACTGCCCACTTGGCATCACCATGGCCGCTCACGGTGATCGCGTCCACGGGCAGGGTGACCGCCTCGGTGAAGGTGAGCCCGACCTGCGTCGGTGGCGCGGGCAGTGCTGCTCCCTTGGCAGGGTTGCTGCCCTTGAGTTCGGTGTGCGCCAACGCGGGCATCGCGGCCGTGGTGAGGGCGAGCAGCAGTGCTGCGGTCATGCGCCGGAAGGTCATCAAGTCGTTCTTGGATTTCTCGGAGAATCAGGCGGCGCGGTGCTTGCTGACTGGCCTCAGCCGCACACGGCGTTGGGTACGAGGCCGTTCGGCTCGTTCCGGTGTGGCCGAGATGTCGTCCGCCATGTCGTCGGCGTCGCCGTGTGCGCGTGGCGTCCGGCCGCTGGGACCGCGGTTGCCGGAGTGCACGAGCACCAGGAGACCCAGGCCGACGACGAGAAGCGCGTGGCTGAACACGCGGCCTGGGGTGGCGCTGCCGCTGAGCAGGTCGCTGGCGGAGTAGGGGACGAGCACAGCGACGAACGCGCTGACGACGGGCAGCATCCCAGACGTGGCCGTCGGCCGGAGCGCGGTCCACAGCAGGCCGAGACCGATGGCGAGGTTCCACGCCGTGCTCTCGTTGAACAGGTGGGTGCTGTCGACACCGGTCGTGTGACCGCCGTGCGCCGACGCGCCGCTGGTGCCGACGACCTGGGCCATGCCGAGGGTGAGCTGGGCGACGGCCACTGCGCCGAGAAGGGCGCGTGACGTCCAGCCTCGTGGCGTGCGTGGGGTGATCGGGGGCGCGGCGGCGAGGATCGCGGAGGTCAGGTCGGGAACCGGGGTGGCCGGTCGGACGCGCAGGGTGCGGGTGAGCGCTGCGGCGTGGGGGGGGGGGGGGGGGGGCGGCGGGGGGGGGGGGCGGGGGGGGGCGGGGGGGGCGGGGGGGGGGCCGGGGGGGGGGGCGGCGGGGAGGAGC
>NZ_JAPJDL010000030.1:25277-119616 GCF_026242055.1 Lentzea sp. NEAU-D7
CGGGGGGGGCCGGGCGGCCGCGGGGGGGGGGGGTGCGCGCTGGGGCGTGGTCGGGCCCGGCCGGGCACGACGTGCAGGTTTCCAGGTGCGCGTCGACCTCTGCGGCGGGAACGCCTTCGAGTTCGCCGTCGAGTCGCGCGGACAGAGCTTCGCGGCAGGTGTAGCAGTCCACACAGATGTTGTCGGCTGAGAGGTGTGAATAGTTCCCCAAAAACTCTGCGTTACTCTCCACGACCGTGCCGACTTCCAGGGGTGACGACGACGCGGTGACAGCCAGCGCGCTGGCCGCGGGCGCCGGCGATCGTGACGCGCTGGAACAGTTCATCCGCTCGACGCAGCGTGACGTCTGGCGCCTGGTCGCGCACTTGGCCGAGGCCGGGGTCGCGGACGACCTCACCCAGGACGTCTACCTGCGGGCACTGCGCAGCCTGCCGGGGTTCGAAGGCCGTTCCTCAGCCAGGACGTGGCTGTTGTCGATCGCCCGCCGCACGGTGGTCGACCACGTGCGCGCGGCGGTCGTGCGGCCGTCGATCTCCTGGTACGCGGACTACGAGCAGGCCTCCGACACCGGCCAGGCCGCCGATCACTCGCGGTCCGCCGGGTTCGAGGACGTCGTCGAGCTCAACCTCATGCTCGCCGGCCTGGCGCCCGAACGCCGCGAGGCCCTGCTGCTCACGCAGGTGCTGGGTCTGTCCTACGCCGAGGCCGCGGAGGTCTGCGGTTGTCCGGTCGGGACCGTGCGGTCCAGGGTCTCGCGGGCCCGTGAAGACCTGGTCAACGGCCGTGACCACGAGGACGTCGACGTCATCTGAGGAGTGCGGCCGCCGGGGTCACGTGGGCCGAGGTGGAACACGGTAAGCAGGCCCAGACTGAGCAGCAGGAAGCTGTGGGAGAGCACTCGCGCGGCGGTCGCGGTGCCGTTCAGCAGGTCGCCGGCGGAGTAGACGGCGAGCGCGACCGTGACGGGCAGCATCCCCGAGACGGCCCCGGGTCGCAGCACCGTCCACAGCAGACCGACGCCCATGGCGAGGTTCCAAGCGGTGCTCTCGTTGGACAAGTGGCTGCCGCTCACTCCCGAGGGGTGCTCGCCGTGGCCGGTCGAGGTGCCGGACAACTGGGCCACGCCGACTGTGCGTTAGGCGATCGCCACGCCAGCAAGCGCGATTCGGGTACGCCGTCGTCGTGGCGCGGGCGAGGTGAAAGTCGTTGTGGCGTCGAGGATGGCCGCCGTGAGATCCGGTACCGCGATGGCTGGACGCACGCGCAGACTGCGTGTGAGCGATGTGGCCGCCGCGTACCACGATCCGCAGGATCCACGCGCGATGACGTGCGAGTCTGCCTCCCTGGCCGACACGGCGCCAAGTTCTCCGTCGAGCTGGGCGGACAGGGTCTCGCGGCAGGTGTAGCACTCCACGTCAAGGTTGTCGGATGGTGACGACCACTGGTTCCCGCTGAACTGAACCCGTTCGGCGCGGCCCGTAGTACCCCTTGTGAGGATGCTGCGCTGCGGCGACGCCGACATCACCGCTCTGGCACTAAACGCCGGGGCAGGGGAGCGGGCCGCCACGGAGGACTACGTGTGCGCACCCAGGCCGACGTGTGGCGGTTCGTCGCCCACCTGGCCACCGACGTGCGCCTGGCCGACGACCTCACCCAGGAGACCTACCTGCGTGCGTTGGCGTCGTTGCCGCGGTTCGAGGCCCGCCTGCGCCCGGCTGCTGTCCATCGCCCGGCGTGTGGTCATCGACCACATCCGGTCGGTGCAGGTCAGGCCACGTCTGCACCACAGCTCCGAGGTGCCCGAGCTGGCGGAGCCTGGGTTCACGGACCGGGTCGTGCTCGACGACGTGATCGGCACGCTCGACCCCGAACGACGGTCCGCGTTCGTGCTGACCCAGCAGCTCGGCCTGTCCTATGCGGACGCCGCCGAGGTGTGCGAGTGCCCTGTCGGCACGATCCGGTCCCGCCTGGCCAGGGCACGCGAAGACCTGATTGTGCTGCTGGCCGACGATCACTCGGGACGGCGGATCTCCTAGAAGGCGGGAACCAACTGAGCTTCTCATCCGACTCCTCCAGCAGGACCTGGGGGAGGAGACTGGTATAGCCGTGCTTCAGCACATCGCAACCTTCTGCTGCAACTGCAACTGCAACTGCCACGAGCTGTTCATCGACCCGAGCGCCGAGGACGACAAGCGCGTGGGAGGCGGGTGACCAGACCTGTCGGCGGCGCTCCGGCGAAACCAGCACCCGGCAAGTCTTGGTCGCCCGTCACACCGAGCATCGTGCCACCGAGGATCACGGCCGGTACCGAGGCGGCGGAAGGTTCTGGTGCTGTGACGGTGGTGCGTCCGCAGCGTCATCGCCACCAGCATCCATACCATCGCTGACGCATGCGCGGCCGGCATCCACGCGACCCGCGCCGGAACGTTGGTGCCCCGTTATTCCTGGTGCTGCTGCGAAACCGGAAGAAGGTGTGGCGATGAAGGTCGTGACCGACGGTATGCCCGTGCGCATCGGCGACGCCACCATCTCGAACGCGCCTGCTTCGAAACCGAGGCCGGTTGCATCACGGGAATCATCGGCCCCAACGGTTCCGGCTAGAGCGCGCTTCTGCGTTGTCTCTACCGCGCTCTAAAACCCACGTCCGGAAGCGTTTACATCGGACAGGACGACGTCTGGCGTTCCAGCGCCCGGAATCGTCGAGGTGCTGGTGCAACGGCAGCCAGTGCGTCACACCGCGCTGATCGTCACGCAGGGACTTCGCCCAGACGGACATCCAGGGGACTTCGTTGGACATGGTCCTCTCACAAGCGGGCTCGGCGGTTTGCTGGCGTATCTCTTACCGGACCGAATGATCACGTTTGACAGTTCGAACACATGTTCGCCTGAATGGCCTAGTGTCTTCATGGTTGGTTGACGGAGGAGCGACGGCGGCTGGATCAGAGGCTTCTGGCCGGGCACCCTCTGGCTCGCGCACCTCGACCGCGGCGACGCCCAATTCCTTGCGAGCGAGGTCGACGGACCACTCTCCGCGTGCGGGGAGAACGACCTGATCGTGTGGTGTGATGTCCAGGGAGGTTGGTCAGCCTGATGAGGGGTGGCTGGCCTCCGATGGCGGAGTGGGCTCGGTGGTGATTGTAGAAGTGCAGCCAGCCGGGCAGGGCTGCTCGGCGCTGGGTTTCTGAGAGGTAGTGGCGGGCGTAGGCTCAGCCGTCGGCCAGGGTGCGGTAGAAGCGTTCGATCTTGCCGTTGGTCTGCGGACGGTATGGCCGCGTTCGTTTATGTCGGATGCCAAGATCGGCGCAGGCGTCGCGCCAGGCATGCGAGCGATAGCAGAAACCGTTGTCGGACAACACTCTTTCGACGGTGACACCACGCTCTGCGAACCACGTGATCACCCGCTGCAGGACGCTGATGGCGGTGGCCGCGGTCTCATCGGCATGGATTTCGATGTAGGCGACGCGGGAGTGGTCGTCAATGACGGTGTGCAGGACCGCGGTGCCGACGTTGGGTTCGTAGTTGGCGTGCCGGGCGCCGGTGCGTTTGGCGGTGGCCTCGCGGTTGCGATCGCCTTGTTTCTTGCCGACGTAGCGCCAGCCGCCGCCGTCGGGGATGTTGCCGAACTTGGTGACGTCGACATGCAGCAGTGACCCGGGGTGCGGGTGTTTGTAGCGGCGCAACGGTTCGCCGGTGACCCGGTCGATCCGGGACAGCCTGTTGATCCGGCACCGCACCAGCACCGCGTGCACCGTCGAGGCCGCGAGACCCAGCCGGCCGCCGATCTGCACGGGCCCGAGCCGGTGGCGCCAGCGCAGCGTCACGATCTGCCGCACCAGCGGTTCGGGCGTTCTGGCCGGGCTGTGATGTGGACGCGAGCTGCGGTCGGCCAACCCGGCTTCGCCTTCGAGTCGAAACGTTCAGCCCATTTACGTGCGGTTTTGACCGAGGTCATGAACATTTTCGCGGCTTCGGCGGGCCGCCAGTCCTGCTCGACGATCAGGCGCGCCAGGCGTAGCCGGGCACGCGGCGTCAGCGCCGCGTTCTTAACGGAAACACCATAGCGCCACGGTCGAGATGGGTTGCGCGAACGAGTATCTTCTCAGAAAAACAAGTGTTGAGTGCCTCTCGCACACTGAATGCCGCTGTCGGGCAATGCCCAACAGCGGCATTCATGCGTCCACTCGCGCCGCGCTTCGCCGTACCGATAGCGGTCGATCGAGTGCCGCCTCGCCTATGATGCACTTCTTCATTGTAGATTGGCGTTCCCAGGTCGAAGTCAGGATGGCTCATGCGACGTCGCGCTTTGCGGCTCGCGTGGATACTTCTTGAGGTACGCATGAAACATCTCGAGGACATCCGAGCTGAACGGCCCGTCGGGCAGCCAAAGTTGATTTACGCTGTCCAAGATGCCGTTGACGTACTGCTCGGCTTCTGCCTTGGCATTCGCAAGTGCATTGCGTGCGGTCTCGTCGTTTTCCTGACTCTTCTCCGAGTTATAGGCCGCTTCGGCTTCGACGATCTGCTCAGTGTAGTACCAGAGATCTTGTGCAAGGCTGACAAGGGTAGACAGTCCATATTTCTGGAGATCCAACAACCCTGCACCGGAATAAGATGAGTTGAGAGGTTCGACGAAGTTATTGATCGTTTCCGTTACATCCTGAATGATTCCTGCGCGGAGGCTTAGGATGGCTCCGTACAAATCACAAAACGATTCACTCTGCCTGAACAGGATAAGGTTGTGCAATCCAATAGAGACAGTGAGGTCAGTCTTCAGCCACTCAAAAAACGTTTTTCCCCAGATTCCGGAAAGACACTCCGTGAATGTTTCCGGTAGCATCATCTCAAAATCTTTATTTGTAGTATGGGCGGCTATGAAATGATTTATCGCGACCTCGCCCATGTAGGAGTCTTGGATGCGTTTCTGCTGCTCTGCCTCAGACCGTGCGGCAACCTGGTCCTCCCAGAAGTCTTTGATCATCTGGGAATTATTGAGCATCATGGCGCGCTTCGCCTCGCCCATGGCCGTGAGCTTACCCATCGCGGTCGTGTAATCTCTGTCCGCAACGTAATTCTCCAGCTTCGTGCGCATTCTGTTGAAGGTATCCGACTTTTGGTAGAGCGACGTCGTCTTGGGCTCCGGTTCCGGAATTCCTCGCAACTTGCGCAGTCGTTGCATTACCCGGTGGAATGGTTCGTCTCGCGACGAACCTGCCCGACAGTTCGCCATTACGATGTAGTCTTCTCCCACTTCGTTCAGGATTCCGTCACAGATGTGCCTTCGCGCAGATTCGCATTGGGTATAGCCGGTGCAGTATCGAGTTTGTCGCTGGGGGAAGTATAGCTTGAAGCCGATTGCATCCGCTGCGTCTTGAAGATCGCGAAGAACGAGTTCATGCAGGTATGTGTCCGGGCTCAGGTCGTAATTGGGGATGAAGCCAGGTCCTGTCTTCTGGTCTGCTTCGTAAAGGCTGCTGTCATTCTTTGCGAGCAAGATCGGGACGGTCATCGCATCAACTGTTTCTCCGGGATTCCCTAGCCATGCAATCGTTTTGCCTTCGGGGAGGAAGATTCCATGGCTGGGGAGTTTTTCGCGGACTAGAACGCCGTGGGCCCACACAAGTGCTTTCACAGCCTTTCACCTTTCGGTCGATGAGAATTTGCAACTTCGATCATTTGGTGATGATTCCGGCTGCTCATCCCCTGTGATGGTGTTGCTAGTCGGCGTCGCTACTGTGCCTTCCGCATCAGAATATAAGGACAGCACATGCAGGGGTATGGTGGTTGCACTTATGTGCAGCATGCGACGCGGCGATACTGCCCCAAGAAGCATCTGTCCGCAGATGTCCTGAATGGCAGAAACAATTATAAGCACTCACTCAACGCGAGAATGACTTAGATGTCCGTGACGTGCGACGTCCTACCCACCGAATTACTGTCACGACTCGGTATAGTCCTAGCGATTCGCATCGAGGAGAGTGGGTCGCCCGCCTCGCCGAGGCACACCAGGCCGACAGAACGGTTTGCTCCTGGTGACGATCAGGCTGGCTCGCTCGTAGCGGGACGACACGAGCTGGAAGAACAGGTTCGCAGCCTCGGCCTCGAACGGATGTAGTCGACCTCGTCGACGATGATCAGCGGTATCCGGCCTAGTTTCGCAGCCTGGCCAATATCGGGGGGCAAACCAGCCCGCTACGATTGATCAGCCTGCGATCTGTCCTTTCGCGGGGACAGGACAGTCGCCTCGTTGATCACCATGCCGAGAGTGAGTGAGTTCGGCGTGCACCCGTCGATGGCCGTTGGTACCAAGCTCATGGATCCGCCGTCGAGCGGCGCGTAGTTCGGCGGACTCGCTGCTCGGGGTGCCGGGAATCTCGCCGAGGTCGATCCGGTCCTGCGTGACCCATTTCGACAACGTCACCGGATGGATACCCAGGTCGGCAGCGGTCTGCTTCTGCTCTCTACCGGCCCGGACAAGCGCGACGGCACGCGCTCGGAACTCGGCGGGGTACGCACAGTGCACAGCCCCTCGAATAAGCCGCCAGTTAGCCACCAACTCTGGAACCCATCCAGTAGGGCAGGTCATCTGAGTTGGCTTGCTGTGATGGTGAGCTGGGAGAATGTCGCTGTGCCCAAGCCCTACCCTCAGGAGTTCCGCGACGGTATCGTACGGGGTGCCTGTGAACGTGAGCCCGGCGTGACCTTCGAGCAGATCGTTAAAGACTTCGGGGGCCACCCGATGACCTTGTTCAAGTGGCTGCGCCAGGCCGAGGTCGAGGAAGGCGCCAAGCCCGGTGCGAGTCGGGCCGAGTCGGCGCAGCTGCGCGAGGCGCGTGAGCGGATCAAGCTGCTGGAGCAGGAGAACGAGGTCCTGCGCCGGGCGACGGCGTATCTGTCGCGGGCGAACCTGCCGGGAAAAGGCTCTACCCGTTCATGAACGAGCTCACCGCAGACGGTGTCCAGTCGCGGTGACGTGCCGGGTCTTGAACATCGCTCGACAGCCGTACTACCGGTGGTGGGCTCGCCCGGTCGTGCAGGCGGAACTGGCCGAGGCATATCGGGCGGACGCGTTGTTCGACGCGCACCGCGACGATCCGCAGTTCGGCTACCGATTCCTCGCTGACGAGGCCCGCGACGCCGGCCCGGCGATGGCGGATCGGACCGCGTGGTGGATCTGTTCGTCGATGGGCTGGTGGAGCGCGTTCGGCAAGAAACGCGGCCGAGCCGGCCGGAAATCCGGCCCGCCGGTCCATGACGACCTGGTCCGGCGCGACTTCACCGCCACCGCGCCGAACAGTCTGTGGCTGGTCGACATCACTGAACACCGCACCACAGAAGGAAAGCTGTATCTGTGCGCGATCAAGGACGCCTGCTCCAACTGGATCGTGGGCCACTCCGTCGACTCCCGGATGAAGTCCCGCCTCGCCGTCACCGCGCTCACCAACGCCCGCGCCCGCCCCGGTGACGTCGCCGGCTGCGTGGTAAAAACCGATCGCGGATCACAATTTCGATCAAGGAAATTCATCCGCACACTCGCTTGTCACAGCCTGACCGGCCCGATGGGCAGGGTCGGCGCGGCGGGTGACAACGCTGCCATGGAAAGCTTCTTCGCGTTGCTGCAGAATAACATTCTTGACCGGCACACCTGGTCCTCCTGTGACGGACTTCGGACCGCGATCGTCACCTGGATCGAACGCACCTACCGCCGCCGCAGACGCAAAGCCGCCTCGGCCGGTTGACCCCATCGAGTACGAAGCAATTATGACCACGCCAGCCAGTCAGGCTGCGTGACCACAACTGTTACCTACTCGTGCGCCAGACCCAGGCTGGCTTTTGGAAATAAGTAAATCTGGATGGAATTTCTGGAATCGTGAGCAATCGTATGGATGGTCTAAGGTTAGGCTAAGGCTGTGAAAAGGGAGATGAAAGTTCGACTTTCATTCCACTCGCCCATCGCTATTAGAGTGGTCGCTTACTCAGGCGAGTTGTGCAAGTTCTCCCGCCCGAGTAAGCGACCGTTTTCGCGGAACTTCACCTCCAAGAGAGAGGCTGCTGGCTGGAATCGCCATTTCCGAACTTAATCCAGTGTTGGGCTGCTCCGGTGCTGAGCGAATCACGCAAGTAGTAGGTCTTGGTAGAGGGGCGATAAACGCCGATTCCAGCGATTCCGTTTCCGTCCCAGTCGCCCACTACGGGAACATCGCCGGATTGGCCAAAGTCGACCGCGATCGGGTTGACATCTTGATGCGAATTCCTGAGACCCCACTGAAGAGTGTTGTTGTTCATCACGCATCCAACTGTGTCGATCCCGTCGCCATTCCAATCGCCAGCAACTGGAGTCGTGCCATAGCATGCGGTGGCGAATGATATGTCGGCTGCTCCTGAGCTATTGCTGTTTCGCAGGTACCAGGTGCTATTTGACGGTTTGAACACGCCGATTGTATCGATTCCGTCTCCGTTCCAGTCGCCGCATAGCGCCCGATCTCCGGTAGCGCCGAAGGTAAAGGCGAGATTGAGTGAACCGGTGTTCGTGTTGCTGAAAAGAATACTGCCGTTGTCGAATCGTCCTGGTGTGCGAGTGCCGTTTCCGTCCCAATCGCAAATTAATGCCTGAGTAGTCGCCGACGGAGAAGTTGAGGAGTAGGTCTGGCCCGCAGTGCTGTCTGTCATGGATGGCCGCAGGGTGAAGACTCCGAATGGCGGGTCGTAGATGGCTGGTTTGTCGCGCGTGCTCCACGCCGGTGGTGGTGACGCATTAAAATCGCCGGTCCCGCGGCCATACGAAGTTTGGACGGTCGTGGCGTTGCTTCGAAGTTGAATGTCCATCCTTCCATCGTTGTTTGAGTCGAACGTTTGAACGGAGTTGATGGTGGTGGGAGAGTAAGCAGATCGGCAGTTGAGTCCGGAAGCGCTTGCGCCGAAGGAACGTTGACCTTGATTGAGGTATACCCGCCAGGCGTTTACACGATCCTGACTGGCGCAGGCATCTGATGATCCCGACGAGGGGCGAAATACGCCGACTACAACTTCTGCTTTACCGTCATTGGTCACGTCTTGAAAACTGTAGGTCATACCTTCGTAGTAGTTGTAGCCTCCGCTAGATGCTTCTGGCAGCGGCAAAATGCTATTGCCAGTGGCTTGAGCTGCTGTGCTTAGATAAGTAACTCCGTATCCGATCGAACCAGAGTAATATCCGGTACCGTGGAAAACATCTTTCACGCCGTCGTAGTCGAGGTCCACTATTGTGAAAGGTGCTGAGCCGTTTGTGACACTCATCTGGGAAAGTGCGCCATTGAGGTATTGAAAAGTTTTTGTTTTATCGGCAAGTGACACAATAAGTGTGATCACCCCAGGGTCCGTCAATCTTTCAAAGTTGACCTGGTAAGGTGCTTGATGAGCATACCCGGTCCATGATGCTAGTGCTGGGGTTTGTCTAATAAAAGTGGATGCCTGTCCCTTTTCTGCATAAATGTCAAAATTGCACACCTCAATTAGCTGGAACTCGAAGTAGCAGTTGTTTTGATCCACAACTACCCTGTCGTTGACTCCGTCGCCCGTATAGTCGCCATAGAAAGTTTGTAAGGGATCTGCGGAGGCGAATGGTGTGGATGCTGCTGCGAAGGTGATCATGAGTGCAATGGCAGCACTCGCATTGGATAGAATTTTTCTAAGTTTCTTCCTTCGGCTGTTCATGATTCCTCTTCTTGTTCGGTGGGAATCTGCGTGTTCGCGATTGAAGCGACGTTGATTTAGTCGCGTAGACGGAGTCTGTCGCACCGCTCGCCTGTTCGGGCGATGTAATGCAACAAATTACGCCTCTCTTCTTTTGTCGTCTTGGTGTCGTGGACTTTTATCCTTTAAGTGCAGTAATCCTGCCCGTTGGATCGCCCTTAGGGTGAGCGATGAAGGTGCGACGGGTCATGCTGGAGCTGGCGAAACGCATGACGTCTGCGATGGAAATGGCTCAGCAAGGGAACTGTGGCGAGCATCCAAGGTTCCCCATGTCGCCGTCTTGGTGTGAACAATGATCTTGGGTAGAGCAAGTGATCAGCGTGGGCGAACCGAAGTGCTCGCCGGTCTGCATGGGCTTGGCAGTATTGCGCTTGGCAAGCTCGTGCGTGTCGTGACCGTCGGAGCGGCGACCAGGCCGGCAAGGGGCCTCGGTAAGGCCTGACGCTGGAGGATCGAGAATCTGCGCGGCCGTAGAACGACAACCGCAAGCAGGACAGCACCAGTACCACCCGCTCGCCACGCAGCCGCACTGTCACCTAACCGAAGTCGCCCTTCACCTCCACGCCTGGCCGATGCGTTTGCGACGCGAACACGTCCTCGAACACCCAATCCCCACCCGCGCTGATCTACGGTCTCCGCTCCGCGGCATAAGCACGTACCCGCGCATGGGACACGTGGGTCATGCCGAACTCGTCGATCAACCGCTGGAAGATCCACTTCACCGTGTCGCTGCTTGCGCGGCTCCTGCAGATTCTCACGCAGCATCGCGTCGATCGCCGGCTTGAACGGCTCCAGCTTCGAAGCTTGCGCGGATAGCTCCTTCTTCCCGCGGCCAGGCCGAGCTCAGCGCCTCCTTCACCGTCCGCCAGCCCACGTTGTACCTGCACTCGATCTCACGCTTCGACACCCGGCACGAAAGTCCCGGCGAATCCCGGAGTGCAGCTCAATCCTCGATCTCGTCGGCACTGGCAGTTCCTGGACGCGCACGAAGCAACCATGCGTCCACCTCAAGCGGTACTGACGCCAACATTCGTGAACACCGACTTCGGCGATCAAGCCACGCCTCCGGCAACGAGCCCGAAGTTGGCGCCGCTTGTCGTGTCTGATGACGAACGTCGAACGCTGGAGGGATGGACGCGCCGCGGTAATATCGCGTAGGCGTAGGCGTAGGCGTAGGCGTAGGCGTAGGCGATCGCAGATCGTGCTTGCCTGTGCCGAGGGCGGGACGAATACTGTTGTGGCGCAAGAGCTTGGTGTTGATCGGGACACTGTGGCGACGTGGCGGTCGCGGTTTGCGCGGGACAGGCTGGACGGTCTGGCCGACGAGCCGCGACCTGGTTGTCCGCGCACGATCACCGATGACCGGGTTGAGCGTGTGGTCGTCACGACGCCGGAGAACAAGCCCGCGAACGCTACGCATTGGTCGACCCGGTCGCCGGCCGCGCAGACCGGGACGACGCAGTCAGCGATGTCGCGGATCTGGCGGGCGTTCGGCCTCGAGCCGCGCAAGGTCGACAATTTCAAGATCAGCAAGAATCCGTTGTTCGTGGACAAGGTTCGCGACGTCATCGGCCTCTACCTCGACCCACCAGCCAAGGCCGTGGTCCTCTGCGTCGCCGAGAAGACCTAGATCCAGGCACTCGACCGCTCGGCACCGGTGTTGCCGATGCTGCCCGGCGTGCCCGAACGGCAGTGCTTCGACCACGTCCGGCACGACACCACCAGTTTGTTCGCTGCCCAGGAGATCGCCACCGGCCAGGTGATCAGCGCGCTCAAGCGCCGTCACCGTCGCCAGGATTTCCTGGCTCTATGCGGGTCATCCATCTATGACGGTTCAGTGGCCATGATGGCAGCGGACCGGCCGAGCGGATTTTTCGCCGAAGATCCAGGAGGTGAACTGGGTTTCGTGATGGCGTGGACGGTGCCGCCGGGCTCGGGGCGCCGGTTGCGGATGGCCATGTCGAGTGCCTTACCGACCAGGGTTGAGTCTTGTGCGGAGTCGATCGGCCAGCCCACGAATCGACGGCTGAACGCATCGCGGCCCGCGGTGGAGTAGAGCCATCCTTCTCTGGTTCTGTGCTGGGTGATGTCGGTGATCCGCAGTTCGTTCGGTTTCAGTCGATGGAACTCGCGGTTCACCAGGTCGCCGGCGATGGCGGCTCGCGGAGCTGTTTGACGCGTGCTGGACAGGGAATTTCGTGGATGCCGACCTGGTTCATCAGTAGCCATACGGTTCTTTGGCAGGCGGGGATACCCATGCCGAGAGTGAGTTCGTCGTGCACCTGTCGATGGCCGTAGGTGCCGCGTGAGGCGACGTGTATATCCAGGATCACGCCGGTCAGCCAGCGGCGTCGCGGCTCCGTCTGCGCGGTCGGTGTTCGTTTGGCCTTGCAGCAATTCTGGCGGGCGACCCCGAGGACGCGACAGTAACGGTCGACCGGAATCCCGGCATCGGTGAGCCTGTCGATCACCGGGTAGAATCTCGTGGGCGGGGACGCTCCCTTCCCAGGAACGTCGCTTCCTGACGCAAGATCAACAACTCGGTCGGGAGCTCGTGGATCCGCCGCCGAGCGGCTCGCAGCTCGACGGACTCGCTGCTCGGGGTGCCAGGAATCTCGCCGTGATCGATCCGCTCCTGGTCAACCCATTTCGACAACGTGACCGGATGGATACCGAGGTCCGTCGCGGTCTGCTTCGGCTCTTTACGGCTCGGAACAGCGCGACGGCACGCGCTCGGAACTCGGCGGGGCACGCACGAGGCGCAGTGCACAGCCTCTCGAACAAGCCGCCAGTCATCAACCAACTCTGGAACTCATCCAGTCGGGCGGGTCACAACTGTCACCTATTCGTGCAGCAGAACCAGTTGGTGAAGCTGCAAGCCATTGCGGCCCCGATATCACAGGATGATCGTTCTCGAAGTGGGCAACGCCCCGCACCGTCGCCTGGTTGTGAGAGTCACAGCTCTCAGTTCATCCAGCGACCTGGTCGCTTTGAACTCAGCAGAGGGCGATCTTGTGCCGACACGTGAACGAGAACGTGGCCGACGCCTCGTGGCGCTAGTCCGTTAGCGGTCGGGACGAGTCACTCTTTGGACCGACTGCCTTGACGTCATGTCAGCCCGGCAGCGCTCAGCGGCGGGCCTGTGGATCTTCACGTTACCGGAAATCTCGGGTCGCTGCGCCACACTGAATCAGTACTCTTGCTACGCTTGTCATGCAGACGTGGAGTTCGCGCAGTCGAATGGAGTGCACCTGTGGCGCAGAAAGTTCTCGTACAGCTGATTGATGACCTCGATGGCACAGCTGCCGAAGAAGTCGAAGCCATAAGCTTCGGCCTTGATGGTGTCGCTTACGACATCGACCTCAAGCCGGGCAACGCGGCGAGGTTGCGTGAGGCGTTGGCTGACTTCATCGCTGGCGCCCGACGTACGCGTGGCCGCGTGAAGCGAGCAACAAACACGGAGCGGACGATCGTGGCCGAGTCTCGCACGAAGGACCAGACCAGGGCCATCCGTCAATGGGCGAGGAGTAACGGTCACGAGTTGGCCGACCGCGGCCGCATCCCTGCCGCCATCATCGAGGAATTCGAAAAGGCGCATCGCTGATCTTGTTCTCAAGTGAACATGGCGGTCACCGCGGCCAAGGGTTGGAAGACAAGCTGCGCTTTCGGTCTTTTCAGACTGCTGTGGGACCGGAGCCGAACGCTGGATCTTTGAGACCCAGCTCGGTGAAGCCCTGACGGCGGCTCTTGCACGCGTCACAGGTGCCGCAGGCATGCCGACTGCCGGCACGGAGCGCAGAGCTTGTATCGTGGAAGTTGAAACAGGTGTGGGTGAAGTTGTAATCGACTTTCAACTCGATGCCACGGCGGATGGTTTCGCTTTTGGTCAGACCATCAAGCGGTAGGTGGAGACGCACGTGTTCACCGTCGGGCAGGGTGGTGGCCGTATCCGCCAGCTTTTGGAACTGTGCCATGAACTCCATGGAGTGATCTGGGCAGCTGCTGTAGTCGGAGTTGAACCCCAGAAAAATATCTCTCGCCCGCAGCGTTTGCATCCACGCGAGTCCCAAGCTCAGCAGCAGCGTGTTGCGAGCCGGCAGGCAGTACGCGCCGCGCGCGTCCCGTGCTGCGGCGAATGAGGTCGGCACCGCAGCTCCAATCGGAGCGAGATCGAGGTTGAGTACAACGTGGGCGGCGACCTTCAGTCGCGCAGCCATTTCGCGGGCGTAATCGACCTCGATGACGCTGCGCTGTCCGTATGACACCGTGAGGGCGTGTACTGCGAAACCCTCGGCCTGTGCGATCGCCAGCACTGTGGCGGAGTCGAGTCCACCACTGTGCAACACCACCGCTTTGGGCATGGAGTGCATCGTTGCTCCTTGCTCGATCACTGAGTCCTGTTGAACCAGCGGGCATGCACGGGCTGATTATTGATCCTTGCATTGCCGCGGTGACACATCGTTTGTCGGATTCGGTTCAAGTGCCGGCGACAACTCACCACGTGACTGGAACGGTTCCTACTGCTAGCGCATGGCTGTACTTATCCTTGAGGAAGAGCTCGGTGTCTTCCACCGCCAGCCGCAATTTCGGCAAATGTCGCACTAGAGAGTCGAGCACACTTCGTAGCATCAGTGTTCCTATCTGGGATCCCGCGCAGACGTGTTGCCCATGCCCAAAGCCGAGATGACAGTTGTCCTTCCTCGTAATTTTGAAGGTGGCCGCATCAGGGAATCTGCTCGTGTCTCGATTGGCGGATGCAACCGAGGTCATGACAGGACTTCCTCTGGAAATCTGACGTCCGCCAATCACGACGTCTTCGGTCGCCATACGGAGATGTTCGACTTCTAGGGGGGCGCTCCACCGGAAACATTCCTCAACGGCGCCATCGAGAAAATCTGGATTTCTCACGAGCAACTGCCACTGTTCGGGGTGGCGGAGCAGCGCGACGATCGCATAAGAAATCTGAGTGATCGGCGAGTTCGACATCGAACTCAACACGCTGGCTCCCAGGCCAACCAAATTTCGATCCGGAAGCGATCCGTCGGCATCGAACGCCGTGACAATGTGACTGAACACATCGTCCGCTGGTTTCTCTCTCTTGTTGCGCACGATCTCCGACACCAGGTCGCTGATCTCCTGTGCCTCCCGAGTGGCATCCTGTGTACTCGTGCCGGTCAAAGCGATCATCGCGATGAAGTGTCGACGGAAGGCCTCGATCGTGTCGGCCGCGACCCCAAGCAAGGTAGCCGCAAAGCGGGTCACCATCGGCTCGCAGAAATCCGCGATGAGGTCCACTGGCTTCGCTTTCCAGTTAAAACCTTCGACCAATTCATTGACCGGGCGCAGGATCATGTCAAGCAGCGTCGCTGTGGGCACAGTGTGCAACGCACCGGTAAAGAGTCTGCGTACTTTGGTGTGCAGCGGGGGATCGAGACTGAACAAGCCTGGGTACATCTTCACCATTGGGCTGAACTCCGGAGCGTCGTGCGCCGCTGCCGCCGCCATGCTGAACCTGCGGTCCGATAGCACCATTCGCACGTCGTCGTAACGCGTCACCAGCCAGACGAGCTGACCGCTTGGCAGGCGAACATTCGCGACAGGGTTGTGCTCACGCAGATGACCCATCAGCGATGACAGTTCGACTGCAGGATCACGGTGGAAGGGGAAATTATAGACCTCCTCTTCTTTTTTCACGCCGAAGTGATTTGAGCTCATATCGCTCCTTGTGTCAAGCTCTGCCGATGCGTGTCACTGCCGGAAGATAAAGCTATGTGCTCTTCGCTTAGAAGCGAGCGCTCTGCCGTCCGCAGATGTCTACGTGTAATTCATTCCTGTATGTACAAATCGGTTGATTCGAGATTCCGCTGGGGTTTTACGAACTTCGCCCGCGCTGATTTGACGAACCGCTTGTCACTGTGCGATTACTGTTGAAACATGATAAGCATGAGAGTGGAGACCAAAGACGGCCGCCAGGCAGTCGATGGGGCAGTCTGCCTGCCTTAGCGTGAAGACGTCTCTACCGCTACCTGGTCCGCGCTCTTCGTCGACACCACGTGCGATCGGCCTGCTTGATCGCTCCAGGTCAAGGCGACGTTCGGCGTCATCGGTGGCGTTGCTCGACGCCCACTGATCTCGTGCCGACCATGAAGTCGGCACTAAAAGGCACATCGAGTACCCAAAAGGCAGGCAGACTAGACTTATAGTCATGAAGCTCGGAGGACACCATCAAGTCGTAGCGGTCCGGAAATCTGTATGTGCATCAACAAGCGATCCAACAAACCCGCCATTAGCGCCGACATCCCAGTCATCGGAACACGCTAAATTCTTTGACTTGACAAGCTGTTCGCGCTCGCAATCTGCGGCAGTCCACCCCTGCGGTCCATGGAAAACGGTCGTTTACAAACTGTGCCATCCACTCCGTGTCTGGCAATCAAATCACATTGCGCTGAACCTAATGGCTGCTTCATCTGGCTGGCTGTCAGCCCTCTGGTCAACTCCGTTAAGCGGTGCGGATTCGCCGGTACGGGGTGGATGCTATGCGCGACGCTGCTCGTCACCGGCGCGTGGTGCACCTTCGAGTGCGCTGTTGTGCCTGCGGCGGGTTGAACGCGGCCACAACGGCAATACGCCGTCCGGTTGCTGATACCAAACCTTGCTCGACACGACCCGAATTATTAACTGTCGACCAGGCCATTTGCAAAGGCGTTTACCTTTAGGGCACCGGAAAGGGTCGGCAGCTTTGCCCCATCGGTACGGGCCTGCGTGTCTTCACAAGTCACTCAGATTCGCGAGACTTACCCCTGTATGTCGTCGAGACGAGGAGCGCGAGATGCGCCAAGCGCGGGCTGCCCAGCACTGTTCAAGCGTTCTGGTTCTGATCACCGTGCTTGCGACCGCCGTATTGATCTCGTGGTCCGGCTCGCAACGCGCCGCAGCGGTGCCAGGAGATTGCACCACATCGGGAAATGTGGTGACGTGCCTGTTCATCGATGAATCCTCGAACGGTGACTTCACGGTCGAGCCGAACATCAGCCAAATCGCGGTCGAAGTCGCAGGTGCGGCCGGCGGCGATGTCGACGAGGTGAACAACCCTGTCATTGGTGTCCCTGGCAAGGGGGCAGTGGTCAAGACGGTACTGCCAGTGTCTCAAGGAGACGTCCTCTCCATCAAAGTAGGTGCGAAGGGTGAGCGAAACGTGCCCGTACTCGAGACGGTGCCACGCGGCGGCGGTGCCTCGTCGATCTACTCCGCAGGCGAACCACTTGTCGTAGCAGGTGGCGGTGGCACCGCCGGAATGAGCGCCAGCTGCTTTGGTAGGCCGTGTACCTGGGTCAACGTGGCCAACGGCGGCGACGCTGGTGCGGCTGGTCTGGCACCCAACGTCGTCGCACCGGGCCAGCCTGGGGGGATCGGTCACACCGTGACCTCTGACCAGAGCACGGTGGTCATCGGAGGTCAGGGCGGTCAAGGTGGCCAGGATCAGGAAGGTGCGGGAGGCGCGCCGGCCAATCCGGCCTGTTCGGCTGCGGACACCACTTATCCAGGCTCCGCCGGTGAAGCGGGAAGCGCAGGTCAGGGTGGCCGAGGTGGGTTGGGATTCATCCTGCCGATCAGTCCTTTGACAGGCCAAGGACCAGTGCCTGGTCAACCAGGAGGTGGCGGTGGTGGCGGCTACCGCGGCGGCGGTGGAGGTGGCGGTTCAGCGCTGTGCTCCCGGAGCGTCATCGGCTCGGCGACAGCCGTTTCGGGCGGCTCTGGAGGTGGTGGCGGCGGATCGAGTTTCGTAAGCCCCGAGGCATCGGAGGTAACGGCGAGTGCCACCGCAGAGAGTGCGGGATACGTGAAGATCAGCTTCACCCGGTTGCCCGAGGTCGCCATCACCACCACCGAACTTCCGGTGGCGGCGGAAGGTGAGGCGTACAGCGCGTCACTGACAGCGATCGGTGGCACCAGCCCTTTCACGTGGTCGCTCGCCTCCGGTGCACTCCCCGATGGCGTCACCCTCGACCCGATTGTGGGGAGTCTTTCCGGGACGCCGACGGCCGCCGGAACAGCGACCTTCACCATCGCCGCCACGGATTCGTCGCCGACACCCCTCTCGGCACAGAGAGCGCTCAGCATCGACGTCGCTCCGGCGACGGTGGACGAGCCCTTGAAGATCGTTACAACAGCCTTACCGGATGCAATTCGTGGAGTGCCCTACTCGGCGACCATGCACGCTGTGGGAGGCACCGCTCCGTACAACTGGACGCTGGACATCGGTCAGCTGCCGGACGGGTTGTTTCTGTCGTCCAATGGCGCGGTCACCGGCACGCCGGCGACGACCGGGGAACTGACGTTCACCGCGAAGGTCTTCGATTCAGCGGCCGAGCCGTTGAGCACGACGCAGCCGGTAGATATCGTCGTGCTCGAGCAGACCCAGGCCACCACGACTTCGGCTCCTGCCACGACCACCGCGAGCGCTACGACGACCGCCGACGTCAGCGCTTCCGGGCAGACGTCCGCGTCGGCGGCAGATGCGTCCGCAACGACATCGGCCGACGCACAGGCGGCAGGCCTCGCCTCAACGGGTGTCCGCGTCGTCGGCTTGTTTCTCATCGGTCTGGCGATCGTTGCCGCAGGAGCTCTCTTGATCATTATGAGCCCTCGCCGATCTCACGCGCGCATCCTCAGGTACAGAGCCGAGAACCGAAATCGGAGATGACTGATGTTCGACTGACGTCCTCACAGCGTGAATCGTGGTGTGGTGAGGTTGTCAACGCGCTCCAATGTCCCGGATGCGACTCTCCCGGAACAACCCCAGCCGGCGTCCGCAGCAACACCGCCGAAGCGGTGGTTCGTTCGCCAGCTGGTTCAGCGCAGACAGGAAAACAGTTCACAGGTCGAGGAACGGCATGAACACAACGAGAACGAACCACTGCGGCCCCGATGACGACCGCCCGATCGCTCATCCCGACCGTGTCAGGTGGAACGGCAAACACGAAGTCGCGGTAGCCACTTTCGCGCCTCATCCGCTGGTTGACTGCGCGCTTGAAGTGGGGCTTGTGCCCGGTCCAGTGCTGGAGCTGGCCTGCGGAATGTCGGGCAGCGCACTTGAACTGGCCGGTCGAGGGCGCCAGGTTACCGCTGTAGACGTCTCCGATGTCGCGCTAATTCGTTTGATGACCGAAGCACGGCGCAGAGGCGTGGCGGAACACATCAACCCGATCAACTGTGACCTGCTGGCTTTCGCGCCGCGCGATCAGGCCTTCGCCCTAGTACTGACCACATTCTACTGGGACCGCAGCGTTTTTGGGCGCGCGTGCGCTGCCGTCATGCCGAACGGTATGCTCGCGTGGGAGGCTGTTGCCTCCGAAGAGGACGGTTTCAGGCGGGACTGGACAGTCGGGCCCGGTGAACCTGCGTCCTTGCTGCCTCAGCGCTTTGAGGTCGTGGAGCAACGCACGATGATCGGTTCCAACCATCGGTCACGGAGATTGCTCGCACGGGCCGCCCGCGTGACCTCAACCCAATCGGAGCAGCATAGTCGGCCTGCTGAAAACGCAGGCCGCAAATCGGCGAAAAATTCTTTGACAGACGTCATGAACGAGATTTTGCCTGTAAAACTCCCACTGGCCGATCAACCGCCCGGCCATCGCTCATGAGTAAATTGTTACGGGGCCGGTGAGAGGTCGTGGCTCGCCACTTGATCTGGGACTGGAACGGCACGTTGCTCGATGATCGACACCATCTCCTGGCGGCGGTCAACCACGCCATGTCGGCTTGTGAATTCGGGTCGGTCGACATGGCCATGCTCACGTCAGGATTCGCTCGCCCTCTTCGTGCACTGTTCCACAACCTCACCGGAGCACGAGACGAGCGCTTGTGGCAGCGGTGGCATAGTGCTTTTGAGGCGAGCGGCTGGACGCTGCCTGTGGCCCCACTTGCAGATGGTGCGTACGCCGCGTTGCGGGAATGGCGAGATTTCGGCAACAATCAATCGATCGTCTCGTTGGAGGAGTATCGAAAGCTGAGGCGTGGGGTTCAGTATAATGGAGTCGAGAAGTTTTTCGAGTTGATCGTCGGCAGGCGTGGTCAAATGATCGAGGACAAGAGCGAGATGCTGCGAACTTTTCTTCGTGAGACCGGCTTGGAGCCGCGTGACGTGGCACTCATAGGCGATACTGTTAGTGATGCCGCCTCAGGTGCAGCGATTGGGATCCAGACAGTCGTGTGTGACGTCGCCTCGTTCGTCTCGGCAGATCGTGATGAGATCCAAGATCTCGGGTGCCTACTCGTCGAATCGCTCCATGACGCGATACGCCTTGTGTTCGAGCTGCCATCTGAAGGGTGAACCTGGTTCCTCTTCATGCCAGTTCAGAAGTATCGCGGAGGCCATGAGGAATAAAATTCCTCATGGCCTCCGCGATACTTCTGAACTGCCCGATTATCCCCATAGCCACGGCCCGCAGAGGCCTGAGCGCCCGCCCGAGTTCGCATCGTCCCTCAGAGGCATGTGCGCCCAGAATTATGCGGTTCACCCTACGATCGATGCGGAGATGCCCGGCCAGCGCCTCACGAAGGCTCGATCGGACGGACCCGTACCGCGCGAGGTCCGTACGGCCCGGATACCACGTCGAACTCGACTCGTTGACCTGGCTGAAGCGCAGCGTGCCCGTCCTTGATCATGCTCGGGTTGTTTAGCATGTCTTCGTCGTACAGCTTCATGTAATGCCCCGCTGGAATTTCAGGATCAACAGAAGCTTCAGGTTCGGAACCCGAGTCAAGGGGTGGAGGTTCCTCGCTAGACATTCGATCACCACTTCGTGTCATCGTTCGTCGCTGAATTTGGCTCGATTACTGAACGCTGACGTTCGTCGCTTGAGGGCCCTTGTTGCCCTGGGAGACGTCGAACCTGACACGTTGGCCTTCCTCGAGGGTCCTATATCCGCTAGCATTGATAGAAGAATAGTGCACGAAAACATCGGCTCCACCGTTTTCTTGTGAGATGAAGCCGAAGCCCTTCTCTGCGTTGAACCACTTCACAGTGCCCTCGTACTCACCCGGTTGCGTACTCAGTTGCATGACATGCCTTTCGCGTACTTCCTGAATTCTTGTTGCATCAACCTCGGTCGATCATCCGCATCGTTCGCACAAAGATTCACGCCGATTCCTTGTGATGGAGGTTGACTGCGGTAACGACGATGTAGGCCCTGCCGCCATCCTGCCCAACGGGCCGTTAAGTTTTCGACTTGAACTCTGCTTGAAGAACACTGGCGGTTCGGCATCGACCTTCGTGTGCAGCACTCGGCGAGTGTGCTACACATACGATGTCGTCGGTGGGCGTGAATCACTACGTTTTCAAGGGCAGCCGCAAGCGCAACAGAACTGCGCGAGGAGGCAGCGGGGTTGGGATCGACCCTGCGCGGCACCTTTGGGTAATGACTGCGACTCAGGCAATTTGTGCTAGCTCATCCGGCTGGCCGCCTCCGATGTTCACACTCGGCCTTGCTGGCGAACCGGAATCTCCGAGAGCCCGCCCGGTGCAATCCAATCCCACGTAACACAGGCAACCGGTCGTGGCTGTCCGCAGACCCACGTGAACGGGTCGAAAATCGACACGCCCTCGGACACGATCCGGTGCTGCTTCGATGGTTCGTGCAGCCGACCGGAAGACACAGCGGCGATTGAGCACGGGAGCGCCATTGCTCACCTGCTGGCTTTCTTCGATCTGTGCATGACGATGACCACAACATCCGCAGAACGCCACGCCCGTCCAGGCATCAGGGTGTTGGCGGGTACGAGGGAAGGGAGAGGCCAACTCGGTCCGCGGCGGAGCACCGGCGTGGATACATCTCTCAAGCTCGACTGGCATCGTGTGCGCCAGAGGCGCGCCCTTGGCACGGCGCTCATCGCACCGAGTGACAGGACCATGAGCAGACACATGGGGTCCGTCCAGCCCACTCGCCGTTGAGCTCACTCGGCTGCCCCTCACTGAAGGCCGAACCACCTGTATCTAGTCGGGCGCTGAATGTGGAGGCCCGGGCGGACATGGAGATCCGCCGGTTGTATCCGGCTCAGGGTGGCCGATCACGGAGAGCGCCTGGCGGCTGGGATTGCGCGGAACACGGTCCGCGCTGCACTGGGGGCCGACGGGCCGACGCAGTACAAGCTGGTCTTGCGGGGTTGTGTCGCGGATGCGTTCGAGCCGCAGATCAGGGCTTTACTGGCAGAGTGGCCACAGAATCGGGGCCGGTGATCGCGCAGCGCGACTTGTGGTTCCGGAGACACGGATCCCGGTCACTGCTGGCCACGAACAGATGTTGCCCCTACTGGTGAAGACACTCGGGTTCCGGCGTTCCTGACCGCGATCCCGTTACGGCAGGCCGGCCACGTCCGCTCGGGGCTGTGGCTGCTGATCAACGGGATCAGGCAGGTCACCAAGCGGCTGGTCTGGGCCCGGGAATTCGCGATCGGCGGGACCGGGGCGGGTGAGCAGCCCGGCAGCGGCGTTCGCCGGGACGCTGGCCACAAAGATCGTGCCGCCCCGCAACGGGATCCGGAGTTCAAGGACCTGGTCGAACGCAACAACCGGTTACCGGAAACTCGTGTCTTCCCGGTCGCGTGTTCGTCTCACCCGCGGACTTCAACATCCAGCTCGAGTAGTAGCTGGTCCTGGCGAACAGCGGGCCAGCCGGTCGATCCACGGCTGGCCAGACGAGCTCGTCGAGACCGACTACCTGGCAGTGCTATCGCTGCCACCGATCGCTCAGCAGATCGAGCTCAACCAGCGAGTCCCGGCTCGGCCGGTCTACCACGTCCGCGTCGACACCTTTGACTACTCCGTGGATCGACGTGTAACCGGCCGGTTCGTCGACGTCACCGCGTCGACGAGGTGACGGTGTCCTGCGAAGGCCAGGTAGTCGCCCGGCACGAACGATGCTGGGCCAAACAGGCCGTGATCCCCGATCCCGACCAAAGGCCGACCGCTGGGCAGACCCGGCGTCACGCCGACGGACCCGTCGCCGCGATGCGAGCGCTGTCCGGCTACGACGCTCTGTTCGGCGTCGGTTTCACGGCACCAGCAAGGAGAGCGAGTAACACGTGAGCACAAAACGCCTACGGACTCCGCGCTCAAGCCGAAGACGGCTTGCCCTCCCAGATCGCCTACCTGACCAGAGTGCTCAAACCCCGACTACCGGCGCGTTCGAGGAACCACTTGCGGCGCAGGCCTGTGATGAGAACTGGTCGCACACAGAATACCTGGCCGCGCTGCTGCAACGTCAGGTCGCCGACCACGAGTCGAAAGGCACAGTGATGCGGATCCGCACCGCACACTTCCCGGCGGTCACAACCTTGGAAGACTTCAACCTCGACCCCTGCCCTCGCTGCGCCGCGATGTCCTGGCACACCACGATCGGGCTCAGAGTCGAAGACCACCCAGACCGGCTACGCGTTGCTGGTCGACATCGCCAGCAGCTGGATCGCCCGCCTGGCAGCCGCGCACCAACAGAATCGGCTTGAGACGGCGCTCAAGAAGGTCCGTCGTTACACGCTGATCATCATCGGCGAGGTCGGCTACATCATGTTCGACCAGGATGCTGCGAACCTGTTCTTCCAGCTCAGTGCGTCACGTTGTGAGCAGGGCCCGGTCAAGTTCACCAGCAACCTGCCCTTCGGCCTCTGGAGCGAGACTTCCTCCAACGACGTCGTCGCCGCAGCGATGATCGACCGCCTGATCCACCACGCCGAAGTCTTCACCCTCACCGACGACTCCTACCGCACCCGCCAACGCCGCAACCTGTCACGCGACCAGCATCAGAACCCCGACCCCAACTGATAACGCCTACGAGGGCTCAACGATCGCAAACCCAAGCGGGGTCAGGGTTCGAAAGCGTTGACACGCCTTCGGCCCGCCGCCTGCGACGGAACGAGTCCGAAGGTGTAGTTGCTCCTCGTGGCCGTCGGTGACCGAACTCGCGACGAGCCGGAAGTATTCGTTGGTCGTGACCTGTCGTAACGCGGTTGCATACGCAGCTGACACAGAACCCTCCGCTATGTTCTCCCACGCGGCGTAACGCCAGCGACTTCAGCATTGCGCGTCATTGCTGAGGACGAGGCGATGCTGCGCTCTTCGCAGGGCCCGTCAACGAACGATGCCTCTCGGGCTGAAAAAACTACTTGCGTTCGGCGGCCAGGCAGCCGTCGAAGACGAACTTGAACACGTTCAGCACGGGTTTCCACCGCGTGGTCCAGCGTTTGCGCCGCTGCCGGCCCGGTCCCGGCTCATGATCGCCGTCTAGGCGCTTTTGAGCGCGGCCTGCACGTTGGGGAAGTGCCGGCGGGCCTTCACCCGAGACGGATGCGGGCGTTGAAGCTCTCGATCGTGCTGGTCGAACAGATCACCCGCCGGACTCCCGGATCAAGCGCCAGGAACAGCACGAACTTGGCCCAAGCGTTGTCTGACTACCGCGCGGTCGCCAGACAGCAGCGACCCAGGCCTCGATGAACTCGGCGAACCGCCCTCGGGCGGCGTGTACATCGGCTTGAGAACCCTGGCGATCGCGTTCCAGTGCTGACGCCCGCATAGCAGAAACTGTTGCGCGGCAGGTAGATCGCGCAGGTCTGGGTGATGGTCTGCAGCCTGACGGTGGTGGATCGCGTTGGCAGGGTCGGCCTGTCGCAGACGACCATGAGCACGTCGGCCACGCCGCGGTTCGTGAGCTCAGCGAGCACTTGCCGTCAATACATGGCGCGGTCGCCGCCGTTGCCGTCCCACAACCAGAGGATGTCACGGCGACCCTCGCAGGTTACCGCGAACGCGACGTAGATCGGTCGGTTGGTGACCTGCCTGCCACAGATCTTCACGTGGATCGCGTCGGTGAAGGTCACCGGACACACCGCGTCGAGGGGGCCGGTTCTGCCACTCGACCATGCCCTCGAACACCCGCGGAGATCTTTCCGGTCGTCAAACCTTGGGCGGGGGGGGGGGGGGCCCCCCCCCGCGCCCCCCCCCCCCCCCGCCCCCACCGCCCAAGTGCCTCTGGTGCTTCGCGACGATCCTGGGCTCAAAGCTGATGTCGAGGTCACGCTGAACCTCGATCTCGACCGAGCCGACATCGGTTGGCACCGTCTTGGATCGGGTGCCGTTGCGCAAGTATTGGTCCGGCAGCCGGCTGGATCGTGTTTGTCATCGCCGAGGTGACCGGTGATCTCGACATCGAGCGCGGACTCCAGGAGCCGCTTGGCCAGCTGCTGCAGCACCCTGCCCTCACCGGTCAGCTTCAACCCACTCGTCTTCGCGCCGCTCACCAGCTGCTTGTCCAAGCCACCATGCTTTCGAGGACATCGAGTCCTCGGCGTTCTACGCGCCGGACATCGTGTCGGTAATCCGGTGCAACTTCATGATCGGGAGTTACACCGCTGTTCGCACAGCTCTTTCGCACGATGGCTCGAATCTGCCGAGGACTAGGATGCCCCGTCACCTTTTGGGAGGCGTGATCGTTCCACCCATGTAGGACGAGGACTGTCTCGTGTCCCCGCGTCTTCGCATCGTGATGCGCTTTGAACAGAAGCGAATCGACGGTTTCGGGCCAGGCTCGCGTTGACGGATGTGTGCACGTGTTTACCCAAGGCGAAGTGCAGAGACGGTGTCGCGACCTTGTCGCCGTAGCGCGACAAAGAAAGACCCTCGATGACTTCATGGAAGTGCCGTAATGGCGGTCTTGCGCAACTGCTAGAAAGGATTGCTCAGGCAGTTGTATTCCGTCCTTTGGCGGCTGGCCACGTCACGCCGAGAACAAGGATGACGCCATTCTTGTGCGCCTCTGAAGGAACGACGTTTCGACCTCGCATGCTGCAACAGCGAGATCTTTTAAAGTATTTACACGCGTCCTGTCTGATCTCGCGCCCCAGTGTTCGTCATCAGATCGCCCTCTGGTTCGTGCAATCGTGCCTGAAACGGTGCCCTATAGGTAACGAGTGCTTACTTCCTATTCTGTAGGGTCCGACCATCAAGATAGTCCGAACAATTTCTCTGAAGGGCGCGGGGAGGCATTCTAGATAGATACCTTTGAAAATTACCTATTGATCTCGCAAATTATATACGCGCCAATTTCCTGTTGGGCGGCTGCTGAAGTCCAGCTTTCTCTTCGTGGTACCTATTGAAGGAGCATCTGTTGACTGATCCTCTTGTTAAATTTGAGATTCTTGCCAATTTCCAGAGTTCGGAGATTGATGCGTGGGGCGCGCGCGAAATCGTGCAGGACCACAACTTGTACAACCTTCTTCAGACGTGGATGATGCTGTCCTATGGGCAGGGTTCGGAATTTCTTGACAGCTTGCTCGATCTGCATTTGAAGGCGGCCGGAAATGGCCACCTAGACATCGATTCTCTCAATGTTCATCTCGTTAATCATCCGGATTTTTGGCAAAGCTCCGAGGTTTTCGAGGTATTGGGCAAGTGCTATGATTTTGATATGTTTGAATTTGACTATGCAAAACTTCTCGGATCGGCGGGAGAGGTTTTTAGGATTGGCGAGAGTGGTAGCGCGGAATACTTTGCCAATTTCAGCAAAGTGCTCCTTGAGCAACAAGGTGTTTCTGTCGAGTCTATGCTGGCAAATTTTCGGGAGTATTGTAAAGGATGGTGTAGCAAGTTGGTGCAGACAGAGCAGATGCGGGTCGAGAACAAGAAGCCTCGCGATGGGCAACTGGCGAAAAATGATCGAAAGAGAATTCGTTTTGCGAAGAGCAAGGTTGACCTCGATAAGCTTCTCGTCTACATCACCATTTCCTACGGCAGTGACAAAATTCCCATTCAATGGAACAACGTCAGATTTGCAGATTTCGAGCGATCGCTGAGCGCACTCGAATTTCCTGGTGGCTTCAGGGGTTCTATTTCTGAGAATAGCAGGAGGGTCGGAACTTTTGAAGGAACACTTGACGGACACCAGTGGTCTGGGAATGTTCACTATTCGGATGAGGTAACCGATGATGGATCAGAGGTGCCTCTGCTCAGGCTGGCGATAATACTCAACAGCGAAAAAATTCATTCAAGCAATATCGAAATCTTCTCTGCATTCAGGAAGACTTGCAGGCCTGAATTGGACCAGGTTTCCAGTGGTGATTCTGTCGCGGAAGTTCGATATGCTCAATTTGAGAACTGTGTCGTCCTGCTTGGTTCTTCAGGAAAAAATCTATTCGCCGCAGCTGTCGTGCGCCTGTTGTCGGTGAGGCTCAAGGGGGCGAATGAGGACAATTCAATCGGGGTTCTAAAGATTCGCAAGAAAAGCAAGACTGCCGGTCAAATAGTAAAAGGTGTAATGACTGGGTCCGCCATCGGATCCGCTTATGTTCTGCTCGTGGTAAAGCGCGTGCAAGGTGGTGGATACATGTATCTCGGAAGGATTTCCGGAGGGACGGCGATGAAAATCGAGGAATCGACTAGTTGACTAATTTGAGCTGATTATCGGTTCAGATTTTCGCTGAATTTCCGTTCGGTGTCCCGCATTTGCGCTGCCGGTGTGGCGATCGCGGTCTGCGCTGGCTGCCGGCACTTCATCCTCAGCCTCACAGGAGACACGGTTTGCGGCGCGGCGGGTGAGGGCCCGTCCTGCACGGCCGACCTCATGGCGGTGTGGCGTCGACAGGGTGCACCGTCCGTGACCTACTGCTCGCGATGTTCTCCGGAGCGCTGAGCGCCTGACTGGACGCCGGCCACACCGTTTACTGGACGTGCGCGTCCAAGCGCCGCTGGAGCAGTTCCGCCCGCACAAGCGACACCATGGGTAACGTCGGTAGCACCACTCTGGATATTTGTGCGATCTCGGTCACCGAACCCGACCCGATCAGGCGTCTGCATCTCGTGAGTGCGGTCGCCTAGGTGCTGTGGTTCACCGGGAGAAGAGTGGAGACCGACGTGAGATCTGGGGAGGTCGGTCGACCAGGTAATGGGGATGCGGGTGTTCGTAGAGGCGCAACGGTTCGCCGGTGACCCGGTCGATCCGCGGGACAGGCAGTTGATCCGGCAGGAGGTCAGCACAGCGCGCATGGTTGAGGCCGCGATGCCTAGCCGGCCAGCGATCTGGACCGGTTCCAGCCGCCGCCGTAGCCACACGATCTGCCGCACGACCGGCTTGGATGTCCGGTTGGGGCTGTGATGAGGTCGAAAGCTGCAGTCGAGAGCATTCCGGCGGCCCATTTGCGTGCGGTCCGTTCCTCGACCATGAACATCTTCGCCACGGCGGCCGCAGGCCAGTTCTGTCTCACGATCATACGCGCCAGCCGCAACCGCGTGCGTGGAGTCAGCGGGGCGTTAGGGTGGGACACGAAGGGGCCTCCGGTGTGTGAACCGGTTCCTAGACAGCTCCACTTCACATCCAGAGGCCTTCACGGTCATCACGTGCGGAGCAACGTCCCTGGACATCACGGATAGACGCGTTTCTATCGTGCAGATGGTAGGCGTTCGCGCGGCCTGGGGACCGACTTCAGCTCCTCCGCCAGGCGAACGATGTGATGATGCGCAACGGCAAAGTGGGATCAAGTGCACCACTCAAGCCACCACAACCTGTGCACGATGTCCAATGGCAGTGACGCCAATGAGACGATGATCTCCGACCGCAGGTATCCCGAGGCAACGACCATGGCCACCAAGGACGAATTTTGTGGTCAACCCGGCCGCGCGCACGCTGGATGTCCAAGGAGACGAGCTGAACTGATCACGATTGGCCAGGCGCACACAGCACACGATCAGGCCGTGATGTCAGGTAGCTGGCTTAGCCGATGTCTGGGTCTCGCTCGCAGCGTGGACCTAGATAGTTTGCCGGATTTCCGGCGTGTGTCGAGCCTGAAATGACCTCGTACTTGGGTATGGCGCCGGACGGCACCGCGAAGGGTGCCGAGTACTTCTCATGCAGGGCCCGGATTCGCTGCGCGCGCAGACACGTGTCCGCCCACGAGGTGCATAGGAAGTGGCGGGCACCTGTCATATCGGAACACCGGTGCGCGCCATCTAACCCAGGGTCGCCGCTTTCGACCAGGGAGCGCGTTAGATCGAGGACCTCCTGCTGGCTCATTTTGGCGGAGATCGTTTGCCCGGCGACCTTGGACACTGCGAAAGTACGGTCGTTCACCTTGGTGGCGCCGTAGTTGTCGATGTAAGCAAACGCGCTGGCGAGTGTCGGGCCGCCTACGAGTTGAAGGTTGATGTCGGACAGTTTCGCATAGTGGTACCAGCTCAGCGGCGACGCCGGATCGAGCCCTTCGGCCGCGTGCATGAGCATGAGGTCTTCGTCGTCCAGGAAAGTGACGAAGACCTCGGCTCGAGCACCTGCGGCGTACTGGATGGTGGCCGGCTGGTTACCGTTGCGCTCGTAATGGGCGGCGTGAACCACCTCAAAGTCGGGGAGGATCGCTTTGATTACCGGTATTGCCGTCCTATGCCTGGTAGACAAACCATTGGAGAAATTCTGTGCTAGTGCAGAAGGTGCTCGGTTCGAACCATATGCGATCACTGCGTGGCGCTCGTTGATAGATGGTGGGAGTTTCCCGCCGACTTCCGGGAGGATGCCGCGTAAGAAGTCCTCCACGTGCACCAGAGCGCCGTGATCGTCCTTGACGCGTCCGTCGCGCATGGGATCGCTGCCCAGATCCGTGTAGTCGTAGGTCTTCCCGTTGACGAAGAGGTACGAAGTGCGCACATCCTCGTATGGGTAGTCCATCGCGCGGTCCAGGATGCTCTCCACGGCGTGTTGGACTTCAACCGACGAGGGCACGGTTCCGTCAGGCTCCTCACGTGTCCGTTGCGTGGTGACCATCCACGCCACCGCAATCATCACTACTGCAAGGATTGCCAGCCGTTGTCGCAAGACTGCGGTCCTTTCTCGTTGCGCTGCTAATCCCTGATGAGCTGAACCTGCTGAGGACTGCCAGGTGCGGCTCCAGTTCTAGGCTCTGCGCTGCGATCCATTCGTCACTGTAGTAAGTGTTGGCGTACCGCTCGCCGCCGCCCTCGCGCGACAACGTGACCACGCTGCCTCGCAGACGACACGCGCGCGCATCTCCGCGATGAGGTGGAACGCGTCCTACAGGGTGGTTCCTGTGGTTCCGCCGACGCGCCGCCCAGGTACGGCCTCGATGTGCCGTATCGTGGCGATGAACGCCACGTCGCGCACTTTGACCATGCGATTGATGGCTTGCCCGACGAACGACGGCTCGACATGCGACCGGCCGATGCCTTCAATTCGCGAGCCGACGAGGTCGGGTCGTTCCGACCCCAGGTGCCGAAGACGACAGACTGCTCCGGTTCGACGACGGCCAGGCGGGCGCGAGGTACTCAAGAAGTCCGCCGTGCTCCATCGCTGGTCGCCTCGGCAGTTCCTCGGCACCCAAGATCTAGATGACACTTGCGTGGTCGAAATCCTCAGCGTGCTGCGACGTCAGGAAATGACGGAAGTCGTTTTCCCGTGTCGTTTGTTGCTTTGCGTCTTGCGGTTTGCCTCAGTCGTCGTTCGCGCGGAAGAGCACTGAGGCGAAAGTCAGTAGTGTCACGATGTCGTCCGCGGTGCTGTCCAAGCCGACGGTCTTCGCTCCGTCAGTTTGGACCTTTCATCGGTACCATACGTGGTGTTCACGTCCCCAGGAGCCGCGTAGGCGTGTGGTTCAGAGCAGACCGCCGCGAACAGTACTGCCACCATGAGAGCGGTGACGCTAGCGTGTCGCCGACGCCGTTCTGGTACACAACCTGGTCGTGGCCGCCACATGGTCATCGCGCACTTCTCCCCTGGGGAGGGCTTGGCTCGCACTGCTACCACCCCGTAGCCACCAGAACACCACTAGGTGACCGCATTTGGTTTCCCGTTGGGGACGACTTTGGAGTTGCCGGCGAGCCTGATCGGTCACTGGCCGGTGCAGTCCACATGCGAAGTGCCGGATCAGAACATGCTGTAGCGACGTCTTCCTGCAGGGCTGCCTCTCGATGCCCTCCTGCAGGCGAAACAGGTGCGAAAAGTGCTTTGACCGGGATAAGAAGCCAGCCTGCTGAGATGCCTCGAAACACTCGATCATGACCTGGACGTGATGGTCTTGATCAACCAACTGACAAGCACAGGATGTTGAAGCCGTGTGCACTGCCGCGTGGGCGTGTGCGGTCAGCTGCTTGTGTCATGTGGGCATGACGAACACGGAAAGGCGAGTGTTCCCAATGTGACGGTCGCGGAAGCGTTCGCCAGTGTCCGCACCGGACCGCACGCGAGGGATGCGAGCAGGCCGTGAATGCCCTGCCAACCCTCATGGAAGGGGTCGGACGGCAGGAGATGACAGGATCCCGACCTGCCGCCTCCGCTCTCCGGCGCGGAGCAATGCCAGCGGGAAGTTGGTTGACCAGCATGGTCGAACAGGTCCCTGTGGCTCGAACTCGCACAACGTGTAGGCCGCGACCTTGTGGGCGCGTCGCGCAGGACCGCTTATCACCACGGACCGCGAATGTGGAGCACGCCGAGTTTCGAATCCGCCGAGATCTTTTCCTGGTACAGCGGTAGAACATATTGCTCAAAACCCATTCCGGGCGCCAAGAAGTATGTCTTCAGTCTGGCGATCTGCTCACACACTGGAGTGATCAAGGTGTGTAGATCAGGCTTTTCTGCGGGCTTTTCGAGGGGGTGAAAAATCTCGTTCACCACTGTGAGCAGTGCGTAGAAGTTTGATAGGTCGCCAGTCGTGGTGATGTAGTTGTTGAAATCCTCGAAATACAGGGATGATTGCTCAAGGTGGGCGCTGATTGCCGCTACTGCTTTGTCTGTCAATTTTTGGTCGGCGTCGTTTCCTCGGAGTAGCAGGCATGCCTCCTCGAACTGTGAGAAAGCATCGGAGAAGACCAGGAGGAAAAGGTCGTACGTTGCGCGTCCTACCTCTGGTGCGACCATGAGCCAGTTCAGGAAGTGCTCACTCCAAGCGCCGTTGTAGCAGTCGACGATGGAGGTTGGAACCTGCAGCTCCGGTCGGGGAGCAGATCCATGAGGTTCCGCGAGAAACACGCCCTCGTATGCGTACTTCGCCTGGGTGGGCAGGAGGTCGTAGGAGTGGTCTTCCTGCGCTTCGGATGTCCTGATCGCAAGCTGTTTGTGGTAGAAGGCGAGGACGTCCTCACTGTCCGAAACCACGAGTGCGAGCGTGGCCGGATCCAGGGAGGTCAATTGTGCCCACGCTTCAACGGTTCGGTTGAGCCTGATCAGCTTGAGGATGTTCTTTATGATCTCCTGTGATCTGTTGTCTGTGAATTTCTTGGTCATGGCGGGCTTGAACTTTGGCCATAGATGGCCGACTAGCTCCCTGAGCGGATTTATGCGACAGTTAGTTGCTACGACGTAGTTCTCGGGAACAACTCCGAGAAGTCCGGTGCAGGTGTGTCGGCCGGCCTTTTTGCAGGCTTTCGGTTCGTGACAGAAGCGAATTCCGTTAGGCAGCTGGTCGTCGTAGCCGACAAAGTACAGTTTGAAGCCCTTTGGCTGGCCCCACTCGGCCACTCTTTCGAGCAGGATCTTGCTGATCTCCTTGTCCTTGACGAGCCTGCAGTCTGTTACGAACCTGCCGCTCACCTGATCTACTTCGAGTTCTGAGCTGTCCCCTGAGTCGAGAGCTTTGACCTCGCTCGATGCAGCCCCGTACTCACCGTCTTTTGCGAGGAAGCTGAGCACTCGGTCCGGAGGCACCCAGACGCTGCTCAACGGAATATCGATGCCGTGCGCAAGGATCATCGCCTTCATGGCACTATCACTCCTAGAGGGCGTGAAGCGTTTAGGGGACGGATCGTCTCAGATTTTCACTTGCTCTTGTAGCCGGTTCATGGCGCAAAATCGATGCCTCAAAGCGCAGGCCGAAGATGCTGCGGTCGCGTCGACTGGAACAGTGTCGGTTGGCTGCCCTGAAGTCGCAAAACTTTGTGAACCGGGGCGGAAGCGATAAACGCATTCTGCGCTGCGCGAAGGACTGCTCGATCGTGCGATAGGTCGAGCTGGGCTGGGCTTATCGTCGTGCCCTGTGCTGGAGACTGCGTTCGGAAGGAGTTTGAGATGGACCCAGAAGTCATGGCTGTTATTGACATCGCTAAAGTTCCTCCTGGTTGGGACGAATACTGGGTTGCTCTTCTTGCTGAATCTCAACGCGATGCTGGTGACGACTGGAATTATTTCGAGCAGCGGGTTCTCGCGAATTCTCCATCCGACCTGCAGGAGGTGGCGGAACTTTTTCTGAGGTATGTTCAGGAAAACGGTAAGATGGGGATGGTTGACAGGTACGTCAGCCATTTGTCTGTTTCTTCTGGAGCGGATCACGCGGCCGCTGGTGGCGTCGGGGACGAATCTACTGAGGCTGGTGAAGAATCTGACGTTCACGGACTGCAGGCGGCTGTCGTGCAACAGTTCGGCCGAGAATGGGTGAACTGGGATGGGTCAGAAGAGGGGTGGGGCGAATTTCGTGACTGGACCTACGCGGCAGCGAACAGTCAGAGTACGGAATTGTATGCCGCCGCTTACGGCCTGTTGAACGGGTTGGATGCTCGTCCTGTCGATGAGCGTAGGTCCGCGCTCATCGGGCTCGGTTTCACGATTCATGAGTCCGCAAAGGAACGGCACTCTCTATCCGATATCCAGGCTTTTCTCGTGCAGTCCATGGGCTCTTCCGAAAAGGCAGAACTTATATCCTCGGCGCTCGTGGAGTCCTTGGGAGAAGTAGACGGTGCCGATGAGCTTTCGTTGGAGGATTTGGTGGAGATCTGCAAAGAGGTCGAAGAAGAGATGGTAAGCGAAGCTTAGTGTTTTGACGTGTCCAGGGAGGGTTGGCAATGCCACCGAAGAAGAGGATGACCAAGGCGCGCCAGGAGGCGAAGGAAAGGACATTCAAAAAAGCATCTGAAAAGGATCGGAAGCTCCGAGGATTTTATAAGCCGATTGAACTGGGTGCAAAAGGTGTAGTGAAGATCGATGGAGTTAATGTCGACTTCGGACAGTCGATGCCTACCTGGGACATGGAGGGCGAAAGGTGGCACCTGAATGTTAGATATGGCAATAAGGACTTCTACCACGTGACCAGCGAGGGGACTAAGAAAATGAGATACTGGTTCAAGTCCGAAGGCGGCAGGCTTGTTGGTGGATTGCCTGCATCTAATTATCGGAGCAGTGTCGGGGGTACGCATCACATGTTTGGCGATCTTCCTGATAAAGTAAAATTATTTGTTGAAAGAAACTGGAGTGAGCTCCTGGGTGGTGTCTAATGATAGTGTGCCGAGTGAGGATTTCGCTGACTTGGTGAATGTACTTCCAGGCGACGCAGCGCCTGTCTTGAGTGTTGTAGGTCGCAGGATTCATGGGAAACTTCTGTGATGGCGATGGTAAACGCGGGCTGTTCAATTTATGCTTCCGCTGTCGTGAACAGTGGGAGTTGAATCTATGGTTCTACCCTGAAGAATATTTAACGTGTTGTTTTGGCATTTTCTGGTACTGATGTCAGCTTGTTCAGCGAGGCGTACAAGATGGCTTAATACGTCTGCGCCGGTCATGGTCTCCATGATGGTCAGGTCACTGTTCCAGTCAACTCCTCAAGGGCTTGCGGAGATTCTGTCGCACGTGTCGGGCAAGATCGGTGATATCAGTGACGAGCCGATCGCCGCGCTCGCCGGCTGCAGTTGCCAGGTCGACGCGATCCAGGTCGTCATGAAGGACATCGTGGATCGCCTGGTCGAGTACGCGGAGATGGCCAAGCAGGCGCTCGACGGCCAGGCGCGGCCGGCGCCGGGTAAGCCGACGGGGTGGCGGGACCCAGGCGGTTCAACCAGGACTTCAGGCTGTGCCGCGACGGGGTGCACTGGAAAAGTGGATGTCCGTGTCCGGGTTGCCTGGCGGGCGCACGGGAGCCTCGGCCTGGCGATTTCCACTTCAGCAACGAGCCTGGTGTCGGTATAGGTGGAAGCGGGAGGTGCTCCTGTGGCTCCCGTCTCCGAGCTCGCCAACCTGCTCAGCCTTGCGTGGAAGCTGAGCGTCCAGATCGACGGCTCGGTTACGATCGTCGACTTCGACTCGTTCGCTGCCACGTGCGGAGCGAGGCTGGCCCTACGCGCTGTCGAGGACAAGATTCTCGCCGATGCGAACTCCGCGGCGCAGGTGGTTCAGTGCGACTGGGCAGGCGGCGCGACGTTGCGCATGCTGGCGTCGCCGTGTGGCTGACCTTTTCCGTCGAGGGGGTCGCTGAATTGACTGCGAAGGCGATCATCGCAGTGTCACCCGGTGTCGTGAGCTGCTGCAGCATCGACAGTCAGTTGCCGCTGCTCGCCGCACCGTACTTGAGGTGGGCGATCACCCGCGGAGTGCCGAGCGACTTCCTTCCCAGGCGTGGAGCGGTCAAAGTCCGATGGGAGGAAGTGGCGGATCCTGAAAACCACCGGGTCGCTGGATCGCAGCCAGATCAAGAAGCAGCTGGAGAAGGGTGGAGCCAGGGTCTCGGCCGAGTTCGGGTACGCGGTCTAGGAGATTTCGGCAGGAGCGGATGCCGGTGCACTCACCGACGCACTGGCCGCGATCGGCAAGGCCGAGCGCAGGGAGCTCAGATGTCACCTCATCGATGACAAGCTGTTGGTCCAGGAAGCGCCGCCGGCGAGTGGCGGCATCCACTACCTGCGTTGCTGCTCCAAGTGGCGCCCAGGGAGATCGAGGTCCGGACGCTGTCAGGGCAAGCTCCAGGATCGCGTTCGGGCCTATGTCCGGACGGCCAGAGCGGGCAGCCTGCATCAGGTGAAACCTACCAGATTCCGTTGACGGTAGCTGGGTCAGAGCAGTTCGGAGGCCTCGGTGAGCACCTTGCGCAGGATCTGCTCGATCTCGTTGAAGTGGGTCTGGTCGCAGATGAGCGGCGGCGAGAACTGGATCACGGGTTCGGCGCGGTCGTCGGCGCGGCAGTACAGGCCCGCGTCGAAGAGCGCGGTCGACAGGAATCCTCGTAGGACTCGTTCGGACTCGTCGGGGGTGAAGGTCTCGCGGGTGTTCTTGTCCCGTACCAGTTCAATGCCGTAGAAGTACCCGGCGCCGCGGACGTCGCCGACGATCGGCAGGTCGCGGAGCTTGTCCAGAGTGGACTTGAAGGCGTTTTCGTTCGCCAGGACGTGCTCGTAGGTCCCATCTCGTCGCATCAGGTCGAGGTTGGCGAGTGCTACCGCGCAGGAGACGGGGTGGCCTCCGTACGTCGATCCGTGCAGGAACGTGGTCGTGCCCTTGCGGAACGGTTCCATGAGCCGGTCGCTCGCCAGCACTGCGCCGAGCGGGGCGTACCCGGACGTGAGTCCCTTGGCGACGGTGATCATGTCGGGTCGGTAGCCGTAGCGGTTCGCGCCGTAGTCGTGACCGAGTCTGCCGAAAGCGCAGATGACCTCGTCCGACACCAGCAGCACGTCGTGCTCGTCGCAGATCTCCCGTACCCGTTGGAAGTATCCGGGTGGCGGCACGAAGCAGCCGCCGGTGTTCTGGACCGGCTCCAGGAACACCGCGGCGACCGTGTCGGGACCCTCGAACTCGATGGCCTGGGCGATCTGGTCGGCGGCCCAGCGGCCGTAGGCCTCGTAGTCGTCCTGGTGCACCGGCGCGCGGTAGAAGTTGGTGTTCGGCACCTTGATCGCGCTCGGGACGAGCGGTTCGAAGTCCTGTTTGGCGGCGGGGATACCGGTGATCGACAGCGCTCCCTGCGACGTGCCGTGGTAGGCGAGCGAACGGCTGATCACCTTGTGCTTGCGTGGTTTCCCGGTCAGCTTGAAGTACTGCTTGGCGAGCTTCCACGCTGTCTCGACGGACTCGCCGCCGCTGACGGTGAAGAACACCCGGTTCAGGTCGCCTGGTGAGGTCTCCGTCATCCGCTCGGCCAGCTCGACAGCGCGGGGATGCGCGTAACCCCAGAGCGGGAAGTAGGCGAGCTCGGCGGTTTGACGGGCGGCGGCCTCTGCGAGCTCGGTCCGGCCATGGCCGACCTGGACCGCGAACAGTCCGGCGAGGCCGTCGAGGTACCGCCTGCCCTGCGCATCGAACACGTAGGCGCCCTCGCCTCGCACGATGACGGGCACCGGTGACCGCTCCAGGGAGGAGTGACGAGTGAAGTGCATCCAGAGGTGGTCTCCCGCCGAGCGGGACAGGGCTGCGGGCGTCAGCATCATGCCTCAGTTATCGCACAAATCCAGGGTGATCGCAACGGAATTCGCCGTGGCTGATGCCTCGTTCAACTGATATCGTTGCTCAGCGGGTGCCCCATTGGTACGACTGCTTGCGCAGCTTGAGGTAGACCGAGGTCTCCACGTGGCGAACGCCGGGGATCGTCCTGATCCGGGACGAGATGAGCTCCAGCAGGCCCGCGTCGTCCTCGCAGATCGCTTCGCAGAGGATGTCGAAACGACCTGCGCAGACGACCACGTAGTTGATCTCGATCATCTCGGCCAGTGCGTCCGCCACCGGGTCGAGCGGGCCTTCGACGTTGATCGCGACCATCGCCTGGCGGAACAAGCCAACCTGCATTGGGTCGGTCACGGCGACGATCTGGATGACGCCGGCGTCGGAGAGACGCTGAATCCGTTGGCGCACCGCGGCTTCCGACAGTCCGACCGCTTTGCCGATGGCCGAGTACGGCCGCCGCCCGTCCTGTTGCAGCTGCTCGATGATCTTCTTGGCTGCGTCGTCGAGTGGTGCATGCACCTGAGGGCTCGGGTTGCTCGGTTTCACCCACGCATTATCGCCGCTGTTCACGCCGTCGCGAAGTCGGACACGGATTGCGAAATACTGCTTGTCTAGCGGCGTGCTACCGCTATATTCGTTGGTTGATCATGTTGACACAACGATATCCGTATTGGTTTAGTGCCTCGCATCACGTTTAAGGAGGCGCTGATGTCCGAAGTCGCGATACCGCCCGCGGTGCTTCCCAGATCGATCGGCGTTGTCGGAGGCACGCTGCTCACGCTGAGCTGTCTGACCCCGGCCTCGTCGTTGTTCGTCGTGGTGCCGTCTCTGCTCAGCCACACGGGAACGGGGACGTTGCTCGTCATCGTCGTGGCCGCGGTTCTCTGCGCCGGCGTTGCGCTGTGCTACGCCGAGCTCGCGGCGCTCGTGCCGAGCGCCGGCGGTGAGTACGCCATGGCAGCGGTGCTGGCCGGAAGGTTCGCAGGGTGGCTGATGTTCGTGTTGTCGCTGGTGAGCGTCATGGTCATCCCGCCGATCATCGCGCTGGGCACCGCCGGCTACCTGGCCGCCGTCGTCGACGCGAGTCCGCAGGCCACGGGCGCGACGGTGATGGTCGTGGCCACCCTGACCGGTCTGCTCAACCTGCGCGCCAATGCCTGGATCACCGGGGTGTTCCTGGCCCTGGAGGTCGTGACCGTCGCGGTCGTGTCCTTCCTGGGCCTCGTTCACGTCGAACGTCCGTTATCCGTCCTCGTCGACCTGGAGGTCGGTCGAGCGGGCGCCGGAGTGGACGCCCTGGCGATCATCACGGCGCTTGGAGGAGCGTTGTTCGTGCTGCAGGGTTTCACCTCGGCCGTCTACCTCTCGGAGGAGATGCGCGACCCGAGGCGCACGGTCGTAAGGACCGTGATGTGGACGCTTGCGATCGGCGCCGGTCTCATCATGGCGCCAGTGCTCGCGATCATCCTGGGCGCGCCGGACATCGTGACGCTGAGCGGTGGCGACGTCGCGGGGATGACCGCAGGCTGGAGCAACAGCTGTATAGCGACGTTCGTGAGCTTGAGCATCGCCCTGGCGATCGCCAACGCGGTGATCGTGATAGTCATCCAGAACTCGCGGGTGCTGTTCGCCTCTGCCAGGGACCGGGCCTGGCCAGGGGTCGTGAGCAGGGCACTGGGTACGGTCAGCGGCCGGTTCGGCTCCCCCTGGGTCGCGACCCTGGCGGTGGGACTGGGCGGTGCCGCGTTGACGTTCGCGCCAGTCGAGACGTTGACCGGTGTGACGAGTGTCGTGGTCACCGCCACGTACCTAGGCGTCGCGGTCACCGCGCTGGTCGCCCGGCGGAGCCTGTTCACGGGGGCGCTCGCCTGGCGGATGCGGGGATGGCCCGTGCTCCCCGCCTTGATCAGTCTCGCGCTCGCGTGCGTCCTGGCCCAGCAGCGCGCCGCAGATCTGGTGATCGTTCTCGTGACCCTCATCCTGGCGAGCGGGTACTGGGTCACCTACCTCCGCCGCCGGCCCGCCGACCGGTGGATCGTCACAGTTGTTCCCGATTAGACGGAGAGTTTCCTTGCCCGACAAGAAGGTCTTCTACAATGTTGTCAACGGCGAGCGCGTCGAAGCCGCCGATGGAAGCACTCTTGACGTCGTGAACCCCGCCACCGGCCAGGTCTACGCCACCTCGCCGCTGTCCGGAAAGTCCGATGTGGACAACGCGTTCGCGGCGGCGAGGACCGCCTTCGAGACGTGGCGTGATGTCACACCCGCACGGCGGCAGCTGGCTCTGCTGCGGATCGCGGACGTGTTGGAGACCCACGCCGAGGAGCTCGTCTGTGCCGAAGCCGTGAACACCGGGAAGCCTCTCGCAGTGACCAGGGCGGAGGAACTGCCCGCCTGTGTGGACCACCTGAGGTTCTTCGCCGGGGCCGCTCGTGCGCTGGACGGAAGAGCGGCGGGGGAGTACCTCGACGGGTTCACCTCATACGTGCGTCGCGAACCTGTTGGCGTCTGCGCACAGGTGGCGCCGTGGAACTATCCGCTCATGATGGCGGTGTGGAAGATCGCGCCCGCGATCGCGGCCGGCAACACCGTGGTGCTCAAGCCTTCGGACACGACGCCCGCCACAACCGTGATGCTCGCCGAGCTGGTGGCGGACCTCCTGCCTCCAGGCGTGCTCAACGTGGTGTGCGGTGACCGGACGACCGGGAGGGCGCTGGTCGCTCATCGCGCCGCCGACATGGTGTCGATCACCGGGTCGGTGCGGGCGGGTGCGGAGGTCGCCGCTGCTGCGGCCGCCGATCTCAAACGAGTTCACCTGGAGCTCGGGGGCAATGCTCCGGTCGTCGTGTTCGACGATGCCGATGTCGACGCGGCGGCGACCGCCATCGCCGCCGCCGGGTTCTTCAACGCCGGTCAGGACTGCACAGCGGCCACACGGGTTCTGGTCTCCGACGACGTGCACGACGAGTTCGTGGTGGCCCTCGCCGACGCTGCTCGGCAGACCAGGACCGGCGCCCCGGACCAGGACGTCCACTACGGGGCACTCAACAGCGCGGCCCAGCTCGAGCGGGTGAGCGGGTTCGTCGCCCGTCTGCCGAGGCACGCCACCGTGGAAGCCGGCGGCCATCGCATCGGTGACCGCGGCTACTTCTACGCCCCGACCGTCGTCTCGGGCGTCCGGCCCGGCGACGAGATCGTCCGGGAGGAGGTGTTCGGCCCCGTCATCACCGTGCAGATGTTCACCGACGAGGCTGACGCCATCCGCGAGGCCAACGGCACCGACTACGCACTGGCCTCCTCGGTCTGGACCAGGGACCACGGTCGCGCCGCTCGCATGTCCCGCCGTCTCGACTTCGGTTGCGTCTGGATCAACTCGCACTTGCCGTTGGCGGCGGAGATGCCGCACGGGGGCTTCAAACACTCGGGCTACGGCAAGGACCTGTCCATGTACAGCTTGGAGGACTACACGCGTGTCAAGCACGTGATGTCCTCTTTGGACTGAGTCTGTTCTTGCCGAGGCGGGTCTCGCCTCGGCAAGTGGTCTCGTCGGCTGGGTGATGCGGGGGCATCAGATGATCATGCCGCTGTGGCTCGTTGTTGTAGTGGGACGCGATCGCCAGATACCGGTCCACCGGCGGGTTGGTGGTGTCCTGGGTGCGTCCGCTGTCACTCTTCCAACTTGAGGAGTTGATTTGATCGTTCCAGGTGCCCCCTCGTGGGCGGTCGCAGGCTCGCAGATCGCGGGATCACGTGTTGTTCGACAGGTCAGCCTGTTGTGGAGCTCGAATCCGAAGTACGTGATCAGGCCGGGTAGGCGCCCTTCACGGTGCTGACATCCCTCGCAAGCTGTAGATCAACAGTTACGGCGCAGGACGGCACCGGACGTCCCCGGCAGCGACACGGAGGACACGGACCGCCCTGACTCGTCGGTGTAGGCGTCGCCCAGCGGGATCGTCGTGGCTGCCGCACCGGTCGGGTTCGAGTTCACGAGAACCGCACCGCACTCGAAGTCCCTGCGGAACAGATTGTTGCCGACCGGCCGGTACGCGGCACGCGGTGAGCCGAGCGTCCAGCCGTACTCCGCTCGGTCCGGTGACGGGTCGCCGTAGCCGTCGGTCTCGGCGATGGGGGCGAAGGCACTGCGCGGACCGCTGACCATGAGGTAGCTCGCCAACGCGTACCGGAACGGGCGCGGCACGCCGCCGGTGAGATGCGGCTGCACCCAGGTGATCTTACCGCGAGCTTCGTTCGCGGAGACCTCCTTCAGCTGCCGGCTCCAGCCCTGATCGTACTCCGGCAGCAGGTTCGTGTCGCTGAACGCAAGCCACCACTCGTCGAAACCACCGTCGAGGTGCTCCATGTAGGTCGTCCAGGCTCCGGTGAACAGCCGTGCGTTCGAGAGGTTCGCGACTGTTGTCAGCCCTGCTGCGGAGAGTCTGCTACCGACGTTGGCCAGCATGGTCGTGTAGGCGTTCTGGAACGAGCTGTCATCGGGGTACCTGGCCGGGCAAACACCGTCGTGGTAGCTGTCGCAGGAGAACAACGCGTTGTCGAGCAGCACTCCGTCGAACCCGGCTGCCGTGGTGGACGAGATGACGTTGGCGATCCAGGCGTTCTGGTAGCCGGTGTTGCCGACGTCCATCTGCCAGTGCCCGGAGTAGCCGCTGTACTGGAGGCGTTGGCCCGTTGCGGTGGTGAGGAACCATTCGGGGTGTTTCCGCTCGGTGTCGCAATATCCGACGCCGGTGGGAAGCTGAGCGTCGTCCGTTCCGTTGCTGCAGGCGTAGCTGCGCGTCGAGGAGAGGTCCTTGTAGACGAAGACCTGAACACCAGGGCTGGCCGCCTTGATCTTCGCGATCATCGAGCTCTCCCACGCGTTGAGCACGATGTAGGCATGCCGACGTGCTTCGGCTTCGAGTTGTCCGTCGGGCACCGGCGTGCTGTTGAGGTGTAGCCAGAAGGACTGTGTGGACGGTGCGGACTGCGAGCGCGCGGTTGCGGCGGGTGTGGACGCGGTCGGCGCGGGAGGTTGCGCGGGTGCCGGCTCGGCCGGAGCAGCGGTAGTGGCTTGGGCCGAGCTCGTGTTCCGCGAGCCGAGCTGATTCACGGTCGAGAAGGCGTCGTTGAGCAGCGGCAGGTCCCTGATCGACGCGAGTCGTGACTCGTGGCCGCGCTCGTAGCTGGACGGAACGGGTCCGGAGTCCATCGCACCGCCGATGGACGTGGTGTCGCTGCGCACGGCAACGAGAGTTGCCGAAACCGTCGTGCACCACACGAGCACGGTAAGCAGTTGCGCCATCGCGAACCCGCGCACCAGCCGGCGGCCGAGAGGACCTGCCGTGTCCCGCCTTCGCGGCCTGAGCGCCATGTCGACCTCCGGAGAGAAGCGGGCGAACGCGGCCCGAAGGACTGGTAGGCGGGCGGTTCATTGCCAGGAAGACGTTAAGCGAGCCGATCGATCCAGTTGTTTCCTCCGAGAGCTACCCGTTCGGGCCGTTCGGATGCGGGTCATGCCAGTTGCCGGGTCGGGCGAACGCCGCGCCCGTTCAGGTGCCGATCCGGCCCCAGAACTTGTGACTCCGCGGTGCTCAACGTCTCTCATGAGGATCGGCGTGGTGGGCGCAGGTGCGATAGCGGTGTGCCTGCTCGACGCGCTGTCCAGGTCCACCTCCGTGCCGCGCAGGTGACGAAGTTCGGCGACTCGGACGTGCTGTGGCGGGGTCGCGCGTGCCGGCATGACCTGGAAGCGGCACGCATCAACACGCCGCCGCGGATCATGTACGCGCAGAGGGGACCCCCGCGCATCTCAGTGCTGGCCGCGCAGGGACGAGTACAAGATCGATCCCTGGCTCAGTTCCCCGATCGTGTCGCGATCCGGATACGGGATCTGTCTCGAGGAGTGAGCGAGGACCGCGATCACCATTCTGGGGGCAGCGCGGCTGGCCAGCGCGGATGGTCGACGAACGGGTGGCCGGCTGGGGACCGCTGCGACCTGTGAGCGGGAAGGTGTTCACCGTTGATCACACGGTGCTGTAGGTCGGGCCAGAAACCCCTCCTGGCCACTGCGCCCTGGCGGGACTGCCGGCTACGTGGCGGATCCGTTCCCCTCAAGGTCGAGCTGATCCCGATCCGCCGCGGTGCGACGGTGGCGGGTTACCGGGCAGCAGCAGGCCCGACGTCGGGAAAGTGTTGTGCACCTTGGAGGAACGCGAACACACCGGAGTGATTTCACTGGTGCGGATGATCTTCGGGGTGGAGGATGCGGTGCTGAAGCTGCGCAGGCATCTCGCCGAGATCGATGACGACCGCAGGCGCGCAAGGTTCTGGTCAGGACTGCGCACGCGCTCATCGGCCGACGTGGCCACTGCTGACGGCCTCCGACCGATGGTTCCAGTCGAACGACGTCCGGCGGATCTCGATGTTCTGCGCGCCGATGGTCCCGATTGAAGCGGACGTCGCGGTGAGGAAGTTCGACAGCGCCCAGCTGCGCCTGAACGGTGGTGTTCGCTGATGTGGAGGTTTCGGATCGAGACTGACCGTGAGTTCACCGCCGATCACGTCGTCACCGCGGTCAACGTGGTGCCTCGGTCGGGTCTCACCCATCACCGGGAACGCGTGATGTCCGCCAGCCTGGAGGAGTGTCTCGCGATCATGTGCGGTGAGCGTTCCGGGCGCTGGACGTAGGGCGCCCTTTGGACTTTCAGGAGGGTTTACATATCGTCGAGCTTCGTGTCGTACGTCGGCAGGTCCTCGCACACGGCTACGAGCAAGTTGCTTCAGTCGAACTGCGGTGCTTCCAGTTGGTTGCGGCTCTTCAGGAAGCGCGATGTACCTCTCGCACTTGGCGCTGATCACTGCCTTCATGTCGCCCGACTCCGGGAGGATCTGCTTGCCGGCATCGTTCAGTGAGTGGCAGAAGCAGTTCTCGTAGAATTTGGTTTCGCCTGGCCCTGTCAGGTAGTCCCACGGGTCAGTCAGTAGAAGACCTGCTCCCAGGTTGTCACGACCTCCTACCGGGCATCGGGGAGCGTCCTCAGAACTCCAGGAAAGACTTGCCGTTGTCGCGCTGCTCCAGGAGATCCCACGACGTCGTGATGTCTGCTTGGGCTTCGGCCAGCTGTGGACGATCCGCGTCAGCATCGTCAACGTCTCCGCACAGAGGATCACAGGCGAGGACGTAGAGGTTGCCTGGCTGCTGACGCGATCGAGAGCGGGCAGAGGGCTACATCAGCGTGGTCGTCTGCCGGTCGAGCAGCTCGTCGTTCGCCGCGAGAAAGTCACCGATGAGGTTGGGCGGGACGGACGTGTCTCCGATGGCGGTCGCCCCGTGTCCCGCGACGCAGAGATCCAAGTCGGCCGTTCTCACACCACGTTGCCGTCGAAATCCACATAGTAAATGCTGCTGTCGTAGTGGTACTCGGGGTTGTAGGCGTCCAGCGCCGCGATCAGTGGTTCCCGGCTCAGCGGTTGCTTCCACACGTCCGGGCTCATGAGAACCAACACAGATCTGTCGTCGGAGACACCTGCCATCAACCTGCGACGGTTGATGGCCTCGTACCCACCGCTGCCGTGCCAGCCTCGGATCTCGTTGAAGCCACCGGCCTCGCGCGGCTGGCACAGCACGATCATCGTCACACAGTCACCCATGTACCCAGTGCACATTCCCCGATAACCGCTGTTTCGTGTGATGTAGGGGAATTGTGTCTCGTTCTTGGTCTGCTGGAACAGTACGTACCATTCGCCGGACGGGGCGTTGGCGCTGAGCTGAGTCGGCACGAAGTCTGGATATTCTTTAAAGCTTGTCTTGTCGCTGACCCCGGAGTGGTCGTAGTCGTCCTCGCTCTGGTTCGACTGAGCCTCGCGAGTCTTCACGTGAAGGTAAAGTTCGATGTAAAAGAGTTCGAAGAGCTCCTCCCGTCTCGCGGGCTGGATCTCCTGGCTCAGGAAGTCGTCGAGCTTATGGTGTTCGGTGAGATTCGAGAAGTCGATCTCCTGCTGTTCGAAGAGCCAGCTGGCGAAGCAGTACAGCAGGAGTTCTTCCGGATTTTTCTTCTGTGCTTTGAGATCTTCGGAGCTCAGTTTCTCACTCAGGGTCCTCCAAGAGAGGGCCTCGGTGTCATCGCTGCTGACGCTGGCGTCCGAGCTGACCGAGCTGGATTCGCCGGATGCATAGCTGTAGTGATAGTGGTACCAGTCTGAGTAAAATGCCATGTAGTAGCTGTTCAGCTCGCTCTCGGAGATCCTCAGGCTGGCGCTCATGTATTCGGCGGCGGTTGTTGTTTCGTGCCATTCGTTGAGAAAGTCCGAGCCTGGGTCGTGATGATTGAACCAATGATGAAAAGACCGCATCAGCACATCGAAGGAGTCATTCTTCGCAATCTCGTGGGTTATCGAGCGAAAATGGCTCGCTTCTGTCGGGAAGTCCGCTGGATCAAGGTCCTTAAGGTGGTCTTGCCATCTCATTCTGATCGTCCTTCTCTTTGGATCCGGTAGTGATTTAAAAACGTTCGCATGTCGATCACTGAACTCGTTCAGGCCTCCGCTGCTTCTAGGTTGTTGAAACTTCGTCAACGTCACGCACGAGATCACCTCGACATCGGAGGCGATCTCGTGCCGGTCGCAGAAATCCAGCATTTCCTGGGATCCGAGAAGACCGCCAACAGGGGAACCTAATACGCTTCTCTGCTTCGAGACGAGCGCTGTCAGGCGTATCTTCCAAGACGAGTTGTCCGAGGTCTCCAGAACGGTCATCGTGTCGTTCACCGCCAGGAGTTCGATCAGCCTGCTTAGGTCGTGGGGCACGGTCGTGGTGTCGAGACGAAGCTGAAGGCCTCACCGCGGGTCGCGGTCTGCGCCTTGTTGCCAAGGCAGAACACGTCCTCGACTCCCCTCCGACTTGCCTCGTCGAAGTTCTCCGCCGAGGTCACCGCTGTGCTGAACCCGCCGTACATCGCACGTGCGATCTTGACGGCGATCTTCCCCAGGAATCCGGCGCCGACCAAGCGAACCGCAGGCGCTCCGCGCTCCGCGTTTAGACGTCGTGACGAGTAGGCAGTAGCACCTGCGCACAACAGCGGTGCGGCCCTGCTCAGCGACAGGTTCGACGGAACACGGCGAACAAAGCGTTCGCCCACCACCATGTTTGACATGAAGCCGCCGTAGGTCATGATGCCGCTCGGTCACTCGGTGGCCTTCCCAGCAGCGCGCGAGTTCGGCAGTAGTCGACGCGGCCAACGCCCACATAATCGCCGGTGCCGAGTCTGCTCACCTTCGAGCCGACACGTCCAACCATGCCGACGACCTCGTATCGGGGCACCACCATGTAGACGGTGACGCCCAGGTGAGTGAGCACCTGGTGTAGATCGAAGGTGCGGACGTCGCAGAACAGCACCTCGATTACCACGTCCGCCGGAAGCAAGGATTGACGCCACACTCCGAACGGGCAGGGTGACCCGGTGGCGTCGAACGCCGCGCACGCCCTCACCTCGACCATGGCTGGCTCCACGCCGCCGGTGCCTCAAACGTCCCGGACTCGGACCGGACGCCCGGATCGGCTACGCGAGGAAGCCGAAGTTCCTGAGAGACGAGGAAATCGTCCAGCGCACGGCTGTCGTCCGCAGGAGTCGTGTGGGAAACGAGCTGTTCGCCCAACGGCTCCGCGGCCCAGAAACCTCCGTTGACGTCGACGTTGCCGGCGCGCAGCCTCGACGCGACCAGGACAGCCCTGCTGATGTCGCAGGACCAAACGGTCGCGGAGGTCGTCCACTGGGAGGCGTTGGCGAGCGCGATGGCGTCGACGTCTCCGAGGTGCGGTGAGATTGACAGGACCGGGCCGCGGAAGGCTTCGCCGCCCAGGGCGGCGCCGCAGTCCGCCATCCCCAGCACCGTTGGCACGACGAAGTAGCCGGAAGTTGTTCCCCGTGGAGGAGCGAGACCGCCGGTGATCACCACGGCGTGGTGGTCGACCGCCTCGGAGACGTGCCGGAGAACCTCTTCCTTGTGCCGCGCGGAAACCTGTGGACCCATTTCGGTGGCGGGATTGTGCGGATCACCCACGACGAGTGCCTCCACAGCTTCACGTGCCAGCTCACACGCCTTCTCGTACTTCGGCTTCGGGACCAGCATCCGGGTGACGGTTGCGCGTGAAGGACCGGTCGTCATGCAGCTCCGGACCGAGCTGTGGACCGCCGAGTACAGGTCGGCGTCGTCGAGGACGACCGACGTGCCGCAGCTGTGGTGTTCGGAGCAGACCCTGTTGCCGGTGCGGGAGGCGATCTCACCGACTCGTCTGCTGGTGGAGGATGATGATCCGGCGAAGGCGATGACGTCGACGAGCGGGTTGCCGGCGAGAGCCTCACCGGCTTGCCTGCCTGAGCCCGCGACGAGGTTGAACACGCCCGGTGGGAGGCCAGCTGCGTCGACCGCGTGGGCGAGCGCGAACGCGTTGAGGGGCGCGAGCTCGGACGGTTTGAGCACAACGGTGCAGCCGGCGGCCAACGCGGCCGCCACGGTCAACGCAATGTGGTGCAGAGGGTCGTGCCACGGCGTGATCACTCCGACCACACCCGCTGGGCGGTGGAAGGTCAGCGAGCAGTGGGACAGCTCAGGCTCCTGACGGTGTCTGGCGAGATCCGCGTACGACCGCCAGTTCGCGACGGAGCGCTCGAGTTCGGTGAGCCGGGCGCGGCGGATCGGCATCCCGCATTCCGCCGTGACGAGCTTCGCCAGGTCGTCAGCCCTGTCCTCCAGCAGCAAGGCGATCATGTCGAGGTGTGCGGCCCGTTCGGCGCCGGTCGTCCTGGACCACGCCACGAGCGCCCCGGCCGCGGCGTCCACCGCCGCCGTCACGTCCTCCGGGCCACCAGCGGACACGAGACCGGCGACTTCTTCGGTCGTGGGGTCCAGGACCTCGATCACGCCGGTGTCCGACTTGAGCCAGCGACCTTTGATGTAGTGGTGAGTGTGGCGTCGCACGGTCGCCCTCCGATCTACCAGCGAGGTACGCCGTGCGTGTTCGGCGATCCTCGTGATCGCCGCAGTGTCACGAGTTCCTTCGGCCACCGCTGTGGCCCACGGACCGAGGATGACTCTGCTCTCAGCGCGGGAACCGCTCAATCCTCATCGGAATTCCCCAAAGTGAGGCGGTTGGTGAACCTTCGGTCACTCGTGCCCACTCAGTTGAACTGAACAACGTCCTGCTGCTGCAGGTCATGCTCGAGCGATTGGATCTCTGATTCATTCAAAATTGTCAAAAGATAGGCCGCGACCATTACGACTACATCCCGGTTGGCCAAATCAAGGCTCTCATGGCTCCAGTGGACGTTGATTTTGTAGTCCGAGTTCACTGCTGGTTTGGTGCTGCTGGCCTGGTTGTTGTCCGGGTTGACGAGATGCGCAAGCTCCTCGTCGGATCGGGCCTCTCGAAGGGCTGCGGCATCCTCGATGATCGACGGAGAACTGAATCTCTCCAGGCACCACTTGGCCGCGCTCGGTGCCTGAGACGACTCAGCTTGTTGTGGCTGGGTCGGGTGAGGAAGAGCGTCCATTTCGATCACTCGGACGTTGCCTTCGGGAGACACTGAAACGAGGGCGTTGGTGTCTGCGGTGGTCACCGCCCAGCAGTTGTACAATCCGCCTACAAAGGTGAAATCGCGGGGTCCTGGAGGCAATGAGACTCCGATCTTGTGATCGGTCGAGGTGCCGATCGGAGCGTCGATGTAATGTCCGGCAATCAAGTTTCCGCTTTTCTTTGCGCGAGAGTTCGCGTTCTTCAGGGCGGTAATGAATCCCTTCATCGCCGTGTTCTGAAATCTCATTCCGGTCTCGCTCAGCCATGCTTCCTTGCCGTTCACCAGGATGCGGTAAGCCTGGTGCGAATTGCTGAATTCGAGAACTTCGACCTCGCCCTGGAACGGCTTCTTGTCGTAAGCGTCGTTCAGCAGTGCCAGGAGGGCTTGTCGTTGCTCGTCAGTTGCGGTCTGTCGGTGCACGACCGTCGACGTCCCAGCAGCGAGGCTGGCTGCGAATCCGGCAGCTGACACGAGCGGCCCGACCGGAATGGCTGCCTGACCTACGATTCGTGCGATGTGTCCGACCGCAGACGCGCCAGAAGCGGTGTGTTTGGCGACCATGTCGCCGACGTTCGCGCCTCTGTTCACGTAGCCAGCTTTTTTGATCTCTTTTCCTGGCAGTTCGGACTGTCGCTTACTGACCTTGTCGATGTTCTTTCGAACGAAATCTTTGTCATTGGCGTGATGGCGGGACAGTCCGTAGTTGACGGACTCCTGGACGATCACGGATGCAGTGCCGACGCCGCCGGAGATGAAAGGGCCGACTCCCGGAATCATGCTGACTCCTGGGAGGAGTGTCGTGGTGATCGCGCCGCTGATCTTAAAGATGTCGCCCAGTGTCGGGTGAAGCTCGGGCATCTGAGCTTTCGCCTGGTTTCTGGCGTGTTTCTTGGCGGCGGTAAGGTAGTTTTCGTACAACTTCTTCGTGCGGAACGCGTATTTGTTGAGTGCTGAATCGAGTTTCTCTGTGATCTCCTCCAGTGCTGTGCCGGAGTGGTTGTACGCGTCTTTTGCGGGACCTTCTAGAAGGCTCACTTCGAACCAGAGCGAGATCAGTTTTCCGGCTGCTTCGGTTGCGATTTCTCCATATTCTGGGTGATCTTTGATCCCGTTTAGTAAGGTTATCAGTTCGCCATGTTCCCGTTTTGTGTTCTCCAGGCGAATTAGTTGCAGCTCTGATTTTGACAGATTGAGGCTGGACTTGGCGACGGGTGCGTCTACTCCTGTGGCCAGCGCGGTCGCGACATGTTGGGGTTCTTCTCCCAAAACCTCCGCTTGCCGTTCGATCCAGGTTTTGGCGTTCTTGCAGGCAAGCGAGAATTCAGCGATCAGGCTCCGGAGCAGTTCTGTCTGATGTTCGGTCAGTTTTTGCTCGGCTGCGCCTTCAAAGGCGTAGCCGATCGGACGCCGTTGCTCCTTGGGAAAGGATTTGCTCTTCAGCCAGCGCCGGAACAGTCGCAGCCAGCCCGTGTCCTGGTAGAGGTCCGCAGGCTCGCGATGGACATCTTCGTTCATCACGACGCGCTTGATGTCCTCGGGCGGCACCGTGCTTTCTGAGTTGGGCCCCAGCCAGGCGGGGTAGTCGTACATGGGGTCGCTCACCGCACGCTCCGATCTGTCGTTCGACAGGAACGAGTCGATGCCATCACACTCACCCGATCGGCCTATGGCGTTCTGGATAGCCTTCCGGGCCGTCGCGATGCCTTATCGCGCATGTGCGTCTCCTGGAGTCGCCAGGTGCCCGTGTCCGCCAGGCCTGTCGCACGAGGTTCCACGAGTCCATCGTCGACGGCGGGGCGTTCGGTCGAGGACCTCCCCGATGATGGCCGGCCACCGTCCGGAGCAGCAGGTCCTGGCCGGATCAAGCCTGCTGGTGCTCGTGCCGTGGCCGCCTCGCTGAAAGGCTTTCTTGGTCAATCTTGCAGCCGGGGCGATGACATCGCTGGATCTGAGCCCTGACATCGTCGCGTTGCCGTCCATGCAACGCGAGCTGGGCGGTGGCTCTGGAATGGCGCAGTGGACAGTGTCCGGCTACGTCCTGGCTCTCTGGCTTGCGCTCCTCACTGCGGACGCCTGAGCGACATCGTCGGCTGACGCAGGACGTGACGGATCGCGATCAGCGCGTTCGTGTGCACCAGTGCCCTTGTCGCGCGGCTGGCGCGCCGACGGTGATCATCAAGGCCAGGACGCTGCAGGGACTGTCCGCCGCCGTGCCCAGTTCCCAGAATCCCAGGTTGATCCAGTACCTGTTCGAAAGCCGGGAACACGCGGGCGTGCAGAGTGCACGGGTGCGACCGTTGAGCTGTTGGCCGCAGTCGGCCGGTGCTGGGGGCGTGATCCTGTCCGGGTCGGTGGCGGCTCGACCTGGCGATGGATCTTCTGCCTCACCATGTTGCTCGCGCTGCTGATCGTGTTGCTGTGGATCCTCGCCACTACACGCGCGTCTGGAAAGCGTGCGGGGCAGGGTCGGCTCGTGGGCCTGGTGTTGCTGGCGCCGCGATGTACAGCGCACTGGCGTCGATGCGGTGCGGCACGCACGGCGCCGAGAAGTGGGTGGTGTTGTTACTGGCTTGTGTGCTGGGTTTGCGTTCCTGAAGTGGGAAGCGACAGCCACCGCACCGCTGCCGATCTGAAGCTACTCAGACCCACGCCCGGCGAGGCGTCCGTCCGGGGGCGACGTCTTCGGAAGCTTCGCGGGCACCTTCGTGGCGATGCAGATCTTCTGCAGAAAGTCCGTATCCAACGCCTGCCAGGACGACCGATGGGGCAACCTGTTCAGATCGTCCTTCGCGGCCTTGATTCCAGGAGACTCATTTCTGTCCAATGCGTTTGGTGAATTTTGAGTCGAGTTTCTTGCTCGGTCAGTTTTGGTCCAGGTGCTGCTGTCGAGTTGTCAGCCGGTGAGTGGACCTTGCAAGGATTCTTCGAGGCGAAGATTGCAGGCCAGTTTCACTGAATTTCCAGGATGGAACAGGTCGACATGCCCGCCTAGTCAACGGTGAGCGGCGTGATAGTGATGCCGGCCGCGTGCGGTGTGGCGTCGTGGACGATGGATTCCTGGGCAAGGACGTCGTCGAACGCGAATCCGTATGCGCGGCCGTCCGCCATGTTCTCGTGGATGACGCGCGAGTAGTGATCGGTGACCGTGCCCTTGTAGAAGTCAGCTGACGTGCCGCTGGGCTGCAGGTCATTCGACTCGAGTGTGGAGCGGTGGAGTGCCGCGCAGAGTGTACGGGCGATCGGACCGACCATGTCGTCGTTGGGTGCGGCCAGCGCCCCGTCGCAACGCCAGACTTCCATCGTCGACGGCTTGCGGAACTCTGCGACTCTCCTGCCCGACACATCGGTGAACGACAGCACGTCACCCTGTGTCCGACCGGTGAAGCGGATGGCGGGGTTGCTGGTGAACGGTGTCACCACGAGCGGTTTGGCAGCGTATTCGGCCCAGCTGCGTTCGATGTAGCCGTCGAGGTAGCGGGGATCGAAGACGTCGGCGTCGGTGCCCCGTGCAGGCGACAGCACCCGCAGTACGGATCCGTCTTGTGCACGCTGAGCCAGCCTGCCCCACCCAGGTTGATCGTTGAGGCTCTCCACGATCTTGTGCCTGCCGTCGGGGACGAGCTCACCTGCGCGGCGGGTGGAGCCGTTCTGGCTGGTTACCGCTACTACGTGTGGAATCGCGAACTGGTCGACCTGCGAACTGTTCAGCCACAGACCGCCGCTGTCGTAGGTCAGCTCGCTCCAGTCCAGTAGGACGCCGTGGTTGGGATCGCTGGCGGTCCACGGCGCCGGTTCGACGAGACCGCCGGTGGTGAGGAAGAACTGCAGCTTGTCACCGAACGCCATGTAGACCCGTCCCGCGAAGTTGCGCGGAACCATGAGCGTGATGCTTCCGCCGTCGGCCGGACCCGGGATGGAGGCGTCTGGAGCCGGAATCGGCGGAGTCTTTCCCTGGGGCCAGGAAGTGAAGGTGCCTGTCGAGTTCAGGTGACCACGCCGGTCGTCGTGGCCCAGATCTGTGCCGACTACGTACAGGTAGAGGGCGTCGTGACGTCCGCTGTTGTTCGTGATCGTGACTGGCAGCGGCGGGTCATTTTCCGCAGCGTGGACGGGCTGGGCGCCGCCGAGAACCGACGCGGTGACAAGCGCGATGCAGGTCTGAAACACGAGTCCGGTGCGGGGGCTACGAATTCGAGATGAAGAACACAAAGCTAGCGGCCACATTTCTATCGGGGCGTAGAGATGCTGGAATGGTCTATTTGGTTCTGATCAAAGTACCATGAATCTCAGGACTTTTTTGTACGTGGAGGTGTTCTGCTCAATTTATCGAGCAAAAATGCTCACGCGAGAGTAGTGGGACTACGCATGTCCGGCGCGGGTGATTCTTGCGGCCGCTTACTCGCGGCAAGTCGTTGATCCTTGAAGAAGAAGATTCCTGCGCCCCGAATTCATCTTTTGCGCGATAGTATTTTCGGCTGCCGAAATCGTTGAAATAAATGCCATGTTCGTGCGATATTATCCAGTTTGTCTGTGGGTATCCAGCTTGATTGCTCCAAGGGCTGGCCTACGAAGAGGATGTAGGGCTGCCCCTTGACATCGACGCCATCTCGATGATCCTCGGCGTGATCGGCAAACCACGCCGCCGGCCACGGCAGCTCTACGTCGACCGTAGCTACGACCACGACAAGTACCGGCGCCTGATCCGCACCAGCCGGATCGCACCCGTCATGTCCCGCGGCGTCGGCATCGCTCCGGGGCTCGGCACGGTCCGCTGGCCGGTCGAACGCACCAGCCCGAGTGCTGCACGGAATCCGAACCTCAACGATTCCTAAACGCACGGCAAGTTCGACAGCGCCATCTCCGGGCAAGCACTCGACGAGTCGTGCACAGCCTGAGAACCACATTCAAGGTCATTCCTGTACGAGTCGGACAGATTGACGGCGAGCACATCGAAATGCCCGTTCACCGCCAGACGACAATCCCGCCGACTCGAAGTTGTGCCGCCACAGGCGGGTTGATCGGCCCGCAAAGGTGATCACCCGTCCGGTGACGGGTCACGGCCAGCATGAACTCCCTGCGGGTGCGCCGTCCGGAGAAGGTCACAGCTGAAGGCTCGTCGGTCCCTGCGTCCTGCGACGGGCAACCAGCGAGTCACCGGCGACCAGGGCGCACGGAATGAGCACGCTGGTGACGAAGCGGTCGGGACCGCGGCGGTGATCGCGGCCTGATCCTGACGATTCATGTCGCCCGTCCTCGTACTGCCGATTCCCTCGAAGACGATCGCCCGTGCCTGAACGACGGTTCGGCAGTAGTTCGTTCGCCGGAGCCATGACGAGCGTGGCTTCGTGCAGTTCCTGGCGTCGGGAAGTGGCGCGTACTCGGCAAGGTCCGCTATCGCCGCCTGTTCGACGTCTGTCCGGGCATCATCTGGCTTTGCTTCAACGAACCGATCGCATGTCAACCTCGAGCAGGTGCCGATGGGGTCGATCTAAGGGGAATCGGCGGGCGGCCGCTCGGATGCGGCTGATGATGGGTTCGAGTCAGCCACGGCCTTCGTCCACCGACGACTTGAACGTGCGACCTTTCTGAGGATTATCACAACACGAAGCTGACTTCAACCCGGAAGGGCTTGTCTGCTGATTCTCTCTCCTTTTTCTCGTAAACTACTTGATGGTCATCGTTGATGACCATTTCATACTCGTGGCGTCCATTCAGTAGCTCATCGATATATCTAGCAGCGTCGTCACGCGAGAAGTGCCCGAGAAACTCAACTCTCGCCGTCATGTCCTGTCTGTTGCCGTGAACTGCGCAATTGGGGTTCACGCCAAGACCTCTAGGTGGTGCGTACCAAGCGTAATTATCAGAATTCGCATATCGTACATCCGACTCGTAGGCAAGCGCTGGTCCGGACCCTTTAAAGTCACCTATCAGGAATGGTGCTTCGATCACGTCCGGCCGATGCCAGCAATCGAAGTGGAACGAGTTCGTGCCGAGTATGCCGTACTCCAGTAAATCGATCGAGATCACCTTGAGGGAATTGATGTCGAAGTTCTCAACTTTGGGGAAGTCGCTGTAACCAGTATCCTGCAGTACAGTGACAGCTGGATTGAAAACCGCATTGTCAACAGCGGTCCCCATTCTCTTCGTAGGGGCTTCGATGAGCTCTCTGGAAATCCCGTGATCCAGCAGAAACCATTTGATGGCGTCGTTCATGAAGAGATGGCGCCGAGTATCTTGATCGTAAGAAAGAAAAAGACTCTCCAGGTACCCTTCGCGGGCCGCTACGTCAAATTCACTCAAGACAGCGTCGTAGCCGCGGGCGAACCTGTGACCTGGAAGGGCTTCTGCAGACAAGCCCTTATCGCGGTTCTTCCGGTAACTGGGCACCCGGGCTCTCTCTGCGGCGTCGAGTCCGTCAGATTCAGCTCGGGCATTGACGCCGATGAACGCACCGCCCTTTTCTTTCAGGTTGAGTGCAAGGCATGCTCCCCAGTGCAGCACGTTGCAATCACTCCATCTGCCGTCTGCCAGGACGTCGCCGAGGTGGACGGGCTCGTCGCTTTCCGGAAGGAGGAGTTGCTTATATTTTCCGGCAAGCTCATCGATTGTCGAGATGTCAATGGTGTCGAGGCGGTCCGGGGGAGACAGTTTATAGTTTGGACATGTGCTCCCGCCATGAACCACCCACCGTTCCAACTTGCTCAGTTGGTCGCCGAGAGTCTCGACGAGCTGCCCAACTTCATCCGGCAGCAGCTTCGCGAATTCAGCGTAGAACCACAGCTCTCGATCGGCCGGCAGCTCGATGTAGCCGTCTTCAGGGCTCCAGCTCCCGTGCCCCGAAAGGATCAACTGATATGTCAACTAAATCACTCCTTCAAATTTCTTCTTCGACTTTATCGAGGTGACCAGGTCCATGATAAACGGAAGGGCGCCTTCGGTCCTCACCTGAGAAGGCAGACTTAAGGGATGCGGTCCGGAAAAGCGCGCCAGTACCGCGCAGTGAGTACATCCTGACGACCAGTGCACGCCAGCTTTCCTGTAAGACCAAGCTTGTTACGCCGCAGAATCTCGTCACAGGTTCACCTCCTGTATCGACCTTGTTTCCGCAACAGTGCAGGCACCAGGAACTACGGATAGTTGATGCCCACTCGGTCTAGAAGCCGGGCGGTAGAGGCACGTGACGGCGAATGCTGCCGCGAACAGGTTGAAGCACAGGAGATCGGAGACCGTCGAACCTGCGGTGGTGTCAGCGGTGCACGTTTCCGTCACATCGTTGAGCGTGCGGTGAAGTCGACATGAGTGCGACGCGTCTCCTGCCCAGTGGCCAGAGGATCCGATCTGCCGCGTTTGCGGGGTCTTCGTGGGCTGGCTCGGTCACCGACGGCGCAGCGGGGAGTGGCTTGGGGCAGGTGCAGCGCGTTGTGTCATGGGCGCTGTCCGTGGGCCTGGAGCCGTCGAAACTCTTTGAGCCAGGCGAAGGTGCATTCGACCGGCCAGCGGACTGTGCCGAGCCCCGGAGCGATGTGGACGCCGCGGGGCAGTGACTGGTGCGATCCGGCTGGTGCGGATCAGGCGCGGGTTCTTGTCGTGGTCGTAGCCACGGTCGGCGTAGAGCCGCCGTGGCCGGCGGCGTGGTTTGCCGATCACGCCGAGGATCGTCGGGATGGCGTCGATGAGCGGGATCAGCTGGGTGACGTCATTGCGGTGCTCGCCGGAGCGTGACGGCCAGCGGGACGCCGATGGCGTCGGTGATCAGGTGGTGCTTGGAGCCGGGCTTGCGGCGGTCGACCGGGCTCGGCCCGGTGCGGTCCCTCTTTGAGCGCGCGCAGGTGGGTGGAGTCGACCAGGGCGGCGGACAGACCCAGCAGCCCGACGGCGCGCAGTTCGGCGAGCAGCAGCGCATGCAGTTGCTGCCAGACGCCGGCCTCGTGCCACTCGGTCAACCGACGTCAGCAGGTCGAACCCGAGGCACCGAACGAGGAGGTAGGCAGACGGTTCCAGCAGGTTCCGGAACGCACCGCGTAGAGAATGCCTCCAACGCATCCCTTCATCGGCACGTCTACGGCCCGGAGAGCGAAAACATCTCAGTGACGTCGGGATCAACGGTTCCAGCCGAGCCCACAGCTCGTGGGTCAAGGCCTTTTCATGCACAACGCGATCTTGGAATGTCCTGTCCCACAGACAAGGCCAAACGCCAACTTATTTTGCACCGGTCACTTAGTGCCTGTTTCCGAGCTACTGAGGTTGTGTGAGTCGTCGGACGGTGATGCGGATCATCGACCATCGGACCATTGCTTCGTGGTGGTGGCGTAGTCGTTCGTAGTCACGGACGCAGCGGTGGTGGTTGGTGATCCATGCCAGGGTCCGTTCCACCACCCATCGCCGTGGCAGCACGGTGAAGTGCGGCAGGTCGGGCCGTTTCACTATCTCGAGGGTCAGCGCCAGTGTCGTGCGTGCCCAGTCGAGCAGGGGTCCACGAGCCGACGCCGATCGAGTAACTCCGTTTCCCTGGGGTGTCCGATTCCCCTTGCCGCGACACAGATGTCAGTAAGGAGGGCACCGCTACTTCGAGCAGGCCAGACCCCCTTTTAGCCACTCCTCGCGCGGTGCTCAGCGAGACGCATGCCATGAGTGCCTGTTTCCGAGCTTGATCGGGTGAGTGCCATGTTGTGGGCAGACGAAGGAACTCCTGGTAGATCGGACGTTGTCGAAGCGCCGCTCTGCCAGGAGTTCCGTTGTTATCGTGCCCGATCCCCGCGGGCGGTTCCACCGCGGGGCCCGCTTGTTGCCGCTTGGCCACCACCCATCAGCCCAGTCCACGGACGAACCGATATCCCACCGACCTCACCGACGCCCAGTGGGCCGAGCTCGATGCGCTGCTGCCCGCCCCGGCCTGCCTGGCCGGTCGGGGCGGACGATGGGAGAAGTACTGCCGCCGGCTGATCGTCGACGCGATCCTCTACGTGGTCGACAATGGCATCAAGTGGCGGGCCCTGCCCGCCGACTTCCCGCCTTGGCCCACGGTCTACAAGCGCTTCACCGCCTGGGAGAAGGCCGGTACGACCCAGCGACTGCTGGACGCACTGCGAGATCGGGTCCGGCTGGCCGACGGACGGGCCGCCGCGCCGTCGGCGGCGATCATCGACTCCCAGTCCGTGCGCGCCGCACCCACCGTGGCCGCGTCGACTCGCGGGTACGACGCGGGAAAGAAGGTCCAAGGACGCAAGCGCCACATCGCCGTGGACACCCTGGGCCTGCTGATCACGGTGCTGGTGACCCCGGCATCCACATCGGACAGAATCGCCGCCCGCTCCCTGTTGCGGCGCCTGCGATCCGCCGCGGGCCGGCGAGTCCGGCTGGTCTGGGCCGACGGCGGCTACACAGGAACCCCTGCTCGACTGGGCACGCACGACACTGGCGCTGACCCTCGAGATAGTGAAACGGCCCGACCTGCCGCACTTCACCGTGCTGCCACGGCGATGGGTGGTGGAACGGACCCTGGCATGGATCACCAACCACCACCGCTGCGTCCGTGACTACGAACGACTACGCCACCACCACGAAGCAATGGTCCGATGGTCGATGATCCGCGTCACCGTCCGACGACTCACACAACCTCAGTAGCTCGGAAACAGGCACTTAGAGGCGTAGGTGCGGGAGCCGACCGCGGCTGTGGGGTCGACAAGGCGATCCGCCACAGCCGCGCTCTGAGCTCAGCTGAGGGACTTGGAGCCGGTAGGGGAGAACGGGCAGTTGGAGGTGCGTTCAGCGGCCGTCATCGGTCGCTGGTCGAAGAGGAAGTTCACGGCACCTTCGTCGATCGGGCGATGGGCGACCATGGACTTCGTCCACTGCTTGTTGTACCAACTGGACTTGTCGAGCTTGTCGTAGTTGAGGGTCCACATGCCGGTTAGTTGTTGTTCGGCGATCGCGCTGCGCAGGATGCCCAGAGAGCCGGGCTTGAGCTCGTGGGTGGCGTCGTAGGTCTGTTGCTGGGTGGTGGCGAACTCCTGCCCGAACGCAATGGACAGCGCGGACTCGAGGTTCACGGGCAGAATCGAGCCCGAGCCGACCGTCACCGACAATGTCTGGCCGAAGGAGTAGGTCGACGACCTGGTGATCGAGTCGGAGAAGTTGACCTGCTGGGGGAGCGGGCTGCAGTTCCAGCCCATCATCACGTCCTTCCAATGCCTGGGGATGTACTCCAGCTCGCCCTCCTGTTTGAACGTGCAGCGGACCCCTGGCGCGCCCTTGCCGCACACCTGGGCCGCCGTGGAGTCGGGCATACCACCGTGCAGGGACAGTCCGCTCGTGAGGTTGCGGTGGGGGGCCGCGAGATCGGCGGCCACCGCGACGCCGCCCAGCACGTTCTTGGGGTTCTCCTGGCCACGACCGATGTCGCGGAAATGGGTGTCGTAGCAGTTGTTGTACGGCGCAAACGAGTTGATGCGATCGTTCCACCAGCTGTTCGGCGTCAGTCGAAGATCCCGGACGATGCGTTCCTCGCCCGGCTTGCAGGCGGCGTCGCCGTACACCACGAGCGAGTGGCCGCGCCAGTCCGGGCGTTCGAACTCGATCGAAAGGATCTTGCGACCGGCGCGGGAGTTGTTGATGGACCTCGTGATGGTGTTATCGAGAATCGCGCTCCGCGGGTCGTTCCGGTACGCGGAGGCATTGACCGTGCCTCCGGACGCAAACGCGACCGCCTGGTCGAAGTGAGGGAAGCACTCCGCTCCGATGTCCGGTCCCGCGGCGGTCGTGGCGCGGATGGCGCAGTTCAGCACCGGGCCGCCGTCGGTGGCGCCAGCCGGCAGGCCGGTCGCGGCCAATGCGGAAACCACCGCGGCGGCAGTGAAGGACGTGCGCCTCAACATTTTCTTCATTGAGCATTACCTCTTCTTGAAAAACGCGTGTTGATCCACAGCGGACCAGCGGGTCGTCTGCGTCGTCAAGAGGTGTTGTTGAGTTGCTCACAGCGCTGGGCAAGTGTGCCCAATGTGATGGGCACTGTTGCCTGGAGGCTTGTTTAGTCTGCGAGATATACTTGTCGCCCACTCCGGTTGGTGTCTTGCGAATGCCGATTTGAATCTGCGAAGTAGTTGAGCACCGCGACCTCACGAGATTGAGTGCCATCGATTATTTTAAACCGTCCGGTGAATCGCTGTCGCGTCGCTCGTGGCCGCCTTTTCCCGGCCGATGATACAAGTATCGATGTTCAGCGCAGGGGTCGCTGCATTGATCAGCGGAAGTCGTCCGAGCTTGCCGCCCCATTTCTTGAGCTAATTGACGGCCTTGCTCACGTTCACCTGACTGGACAGCTGTTCGAGGCGGTCTGCCTCCAGCTCGGGGTCGCGCTCAAGGTAACCAGAGTAGGCGGGGAATGCGCTCATCGGCTCGTCTGCGGGCTCTGGCGGGGGTGCGTCGCGGTCGGTGAAGAAGCCTTCGCGAAGGATGGCCAAGCCCTGATCGCAGGACAGCGGCAGGTGTTCTGATTCGAGGCTTCTCCCACTCTCTCGAAGCAATCGAGTATTTCTTGCGCAGGTTCGCCGGCCGTCCGCTCTTTGGCGTCCTCGCAGTTCGCAATCTCAGTCGGCAGCAGCTGCGCGGCGTGGTGCCAGAAATCCCACGGCTGCTGGCCGAGTTCGCAATCGCATGAAATCGCCTATTTCCTTGGAGGAGCTCGCATCTGACAGGCGTGAGGTCGAAACCTAGTTTAATCCGAAAGAATTATTCCGAACGGCTGCTGTTGCTTCATGAGCGGGCAGAACAGGTGTCTGACGGGGCGCGGGGAGGTCATCTATTTCGGATATTCGACCGTCCCTTTCGGACGTTGTTGGTGCGTCAACGGGCAGGCCGCTGGTGCTAGGCATCACACGTCTGTGGTTGGTCTGATCGATGGCGGATGCCACGGCGTGTGGATGTTAGGTGGAGAGATGACGGTCTACCTGGTTGGTCATGGCGAGTACAGCGGTTCGCCCGTTGAGGTGCCGATGGGGAGACGAGTGTGCGTTTACGCCGAGGACGGTACTTATTTGGCTCAGTACACCGGTATGGCGGTCATCGAGCCAGGCAACGAGGCATGTTCCTGGATGAAGGAGTACGCCTCATCCGGCTCCGCTGTGGCCAAAATGCCGAACTACGAACTGAAGCCACTCGACGACAACGAGCTACAGCGATTCATGACCGTTTACAGCTCCAAGATCAACGTTCAGTTCGTCGGCCAGGACCTGGTCGGCAGACTGTGCAACGGCGGTTCGTGCGCGAGTTCTGTGCATGAGTGCGAGGAGCACCTCGGAAAGGCAAAGGTGAAAGGAGAAGCTTGCGATCGCCCGCGTTGTTGGGGAGGTGTGCATCGATGTGGTGGCCTGTTCGCGAAGATCGACGACATTGACATCCGTCTTGTCTGCTGTCTCGTTGCCACCGCGCAGGTCGGGCTGACGCAGAAGTTCACCACCGAGCTGTCCGGCACAGAGATCAAGCACGACGAGATGGGAGAGCGAGCCCGAGAGATCGCCGCCAGGCTGGTTGATCCCCGGTCCACTGCCGCAGAGAGCGCGATGGCGGAGTTGAGGGAGCTGGAGAGCAAGGATCCGCAGAATGTCGCGAAGTTGCTCGCCGCCAGCCAAAGCCTGCTGATCAGAGCCAACATCTACTCTGCGTTCGAATTCGTGCGGAGCGGCGTCACAGCTGATGCGCTCAATCACTGGATCGACGGTCTTCCGGAGGCCATCCGTGGCCCGGTCATCGAGAAGTTGCGGTCTGCCGACGTGGTGTCGCCCGACGCTCAGGACGGTGTTCCGGCGCACCTGGACTTCATGCGGGCTTTTTCGGTGCTCAGCCTCGACGAGCGGGCCGAGAGGTGGAGGCTGATCGAGTCCGAGCGAAAGGAAGAACTGCGCCAGAACCGGGCGATTCGGGCCTGGGAGGAGCAGCTGCTCGCCTTGATGGACGCGATGCGCGATGCTGTGCAGAAGAAAGATGTGGCACAGGCGCTCAACTTGCTCGCGATGGTGAGCGGAGGCGGATCGTCGCTGTCCGAATCGGACTCAGTCTCTCTGGCGGACACCAAAGACGCTGTGGGCTGCAGGGAATTGGCATTCTCCCGGCTCGAGTCAGATCAGGTCGACCGGGCAGCGGTGCGTGGCAGATTGACGGACTCGGCTCTGCAGATGCTGGCGAATCTTGGTTACACCGATGAGTATTTCTCGGCTCCTGTGACACCCGTCAGGGAAGTCAGGAAAACGATGCACGGACTGCCCTCGCCATCGCAGCATGAAGTCTCTATGGACGCTCCTCCAGATGAGGTCTTCGACGTCGAGCTGGCGAACCAGCTCGTACTGGCGGACAACGAAGTTCAGAACGAGGCACGCAGAGTCTACGTCTCACGGTACGGCGGTAAGATCGTTTTCGGATTGGAGAATTCAGAACTCGCCGAGGAGTCTTTCATCATTGAGAACGACGGTCTCGATCAGTTGATCGTGAGGTACGATCCGCAGTTGCCGAAAGAGGATCTCGTCGATGCGCTGGCGGAGGCCGGCTGTTACCTCGATTTCAAGGAGTGAGCTACTTCCCTGTCGTAGTGTCGGTAGGGCATGCTGCCAGTTTCCTTGGGGAATTTTACTCAATTCGCTTGGTGAACGGTGCTGTCTTTGAATTCTCTTGCCTAAGGTGGAGGTGTGCAGGACTTCGAAAGATTTGAGCCGCGCACCAGAGAATGGGTGTGCCGTGCCGTTTCCGTCATCGAGGCGGACACCAGGCGCAGTGCTGACACGCACCTGCTGCGCCTTCCTTTGCCGCCGGAGTGGGGGATCGATCTCTACCTCAAGGACGAATCCACCCATCCGACGGGATCGCTCAAACACCGGCTGGCGCGTTCGTTGTTCCTCTACGCCCTCTGCAATGGCTGGATCGTCGAAGGCACGCCTGTGATCGAGGCGTCCTCGGGCTCCACGGCGGTGTCAGAGGCCTACTTCGCACGTCTGCTCGGCATGCCCTTCGTGGCCGTCATGCCCCGTTCCACGAGCCCGGAAAAAGTCGCGCTCATCGGCAGGGAGGGTGGCCGCTGCCACTTCGTCGACGACCCAGGTGCCATCTACGACGAGTCCCGGCGGCTGGCGGCGGAGCTCGGCGGCCACTTCATGGATCAATTCACCAACGCTGAGCGGGCGACGGACTGGCGCGGCAACAACAACATCGCCGAGTCGATGTTCGAGCAGTTGTCCCTGGAGGCCGCGCCGGAGCCGGAGTGGATCGTTGTCGGCGCCGGCACGGGCGGCACCAGCGCCACCATCGGCCGCTATCTCCGCTACCAGAAACTCCGCACCCGACTCGCCGTCGTGGACCCCGAACACTCGGTCTTCTTCGACGCGTGGACCGAGCACGACGCCGGGGTGGTGGGCGAGCGGGGCTCGCGTATCGAGGGCATCGGCCGCCCGAGGGTTGAACCGTCGTTCATCGGGCAGGTCGTGGACCGGATGATCAAAGTTCCGGACGCCGCGTCGATCGCGGCCGTCCGGCACGTCGAACGGCTGCTCGGGCGCAGGGTCGGCGGCTCGACGGGCACGAACCTGTCGGGCGCCTTTCAACTCGTCGCGGAAATGCGTGCCGCGCAGGTGCGGGGAAGCGTGGTCACGCTGCTGTGCGACAGCGGCGAACGCTACGAGCACACCTACTACAACGACACCTGGGTGGCGGCGCAGGGCCTGGACCTCGCACCCCACCTGGCCACCCTCACCCGGTTCTACTCGACCGGCGTCTGGCGCTGAAACGGAGAGGTCCCTTGCCACGGAAGCTCGTTCCTGCCGCGGTGGCAGTTCTGGCGGCGGCTGCGGCCTGCGCGGCGCCAGCCCTCCCTAGAGGTCAACTGCCCACGTCGGCCGACACCGACCACGCGGTGAACCGCGCCCTCGACTACCCGTACGAGGCGGTGACGGGGTCGTACTTGTTCGTCAACGGCGAGAAGTACGACTACGTGAGCACGGGTCACGATGCGATGCGGGACGGGCAGGTTAGGAACGAGCGCGGCGAGGTGGTCACGGTCGAGAGCCTGCTGACGGGCAAGATCCCGTCTAGGGGAGTGACCTTGCCCGCCGCGATGGCGGGTAGGTCTCCTGTGATCGCTTATGGTTCGAACCGTGCGCCGTCCGCGTTGCAGCAGAAGTTCTCCGGGCCGGACTTCGACCGGGGTTGGTCCGCAGTGCCGGTCATCAAGGCGACCTTGTCTGATTTCGAGGTGGTGCACGCAGCGCACTACTACGGCAACGGCAATCTTCCCGCGACCATCCAGTACGCGAAGGGCGCGCGTTCGGAGGTGTTCATCACCTTTATGGATGATGTGGAGTTGGCGCGGATGCACGCGACCGAAGGGCTCGATCCGGATTCTCCGCAGAGCTGGTACCACTACGCCAAGCTATCCAATGTGGACGTTGAGTTGGACGGTGGTGCGAAGCTCGGCGAGGCCTTCGTCTACGTCGACAACTACGGCGCGGTCACGGTGGGCGGGGAGACGTTCGCGCTGGCCAAGGTGTCGGGAAGTCCTGTGTCGCCGCAGCGGTCGCAGGAGGAGGTTCTGACGCTGACGCGGCCGTTGGTGGAGCGGCCGGTGTCGGGTGCCGATCAGGGTGTGTGTGATGTTTATGGTGGGATCCGCAGTTTTGTGTGCGTGACCTACCGAGATCCGTGTGAGCGGGTTGCTCGAACTCGTGAGCTGCAGTCCGGGCATTCCACGTCATTCAGCGTTCCGGTTGAGTCCGCGATCAGGTACGAGGTTATCGCCGGTTCCAGGGTGCCGGGGAATCCACGGACCTACCGCGGGCCTCGATGTGAGTCTGACCCGGATGCGGGCTGAGTTGATAGCATCGCACATTCGATTTCTCTCAAGAGTCAGCAAAGTGGGTTAGAAGAGTAGCAGTGTTCGCTAAAGCGGATGATTTTTACGCTGTCTGGCCTGGTTTTCGCTTAGCTTCGAACTGAAATTGACCGAGGCGGAGGTCGCGGCATCGCGTGTGCCGAAATTGATGTCCGTGTATGCATCGAGAATGAAGTGTCCGGGATTGCTGGCCTTTGGGATGGTGCAGATCTTCTCTGTTGCTGTTGATCTCCCAGGCTGATGCACCACTTTCTGTAGTCCACCTCACTGTGCGCAGATTCGGAGGTCGGCGATCGTGTTCTCGTTTGACGAGGCCCTCAGGTTCCGAATTTCTAACCGGAGAAAGTGTCCTGTGCTGGGGAAGTGTCCTTGGCAGGGCTGGACGTAGTTGCGTGTTGTTGCCGTCGGCGCAGGGTTCGCGGCCTTTGTGGGCCAGCACACATACCCGCTGGCGTGCGACGATGAGGCTGAGTGCCAGTGACAGTGCCGCTAGCAGACCGAGCCGTTTCTGTTCATCGTCGTCGACTTCCCGATCGTGGTGCAGGTGAGTTGTCAGCAGGCCTTGGAAGAGTAAAGATCGCTCAAGCCGTCGGCGGACGGTCACGACGTCACCGCCTCTAGTAGACCGTCGCTTCTAACCTTTGGAGTAGAGGTGGCGGAGTTGGGTGCGTGTGTCGTCGGTGGTGAACTGCCAACGGACTCCGCGTTGGTGGGTTGGTGGTGTTGCCAGCGCGGCGAGTTCGATGTTGAGGGTGTCCAGGTCGCTGATGCGGCGGTCGAGGCATTGTCGTGACAGTGCGAGAGTTCGATCACAGCGATGTTGAGCCAGGATCCGTGTTTGGGGTGTGGCGGATCTCTAGACGCTGGGCCAGGGCGAAGGCCTCGCCGGGTGGGAAGGCGTCGTAGAGCGAGGCGATGCTGTGGGTGTTGAGGTTGTCCATGACCAGCCGCACGGTCTCGGCGTCGGGATAGTCCACGGTCAGCAGTTATTTGACCTGCCCGGCCCAGTCGATCTTGGTGCGCTGGGCCAGGGCGTGCACTCGGCGCCACCCGCGCAGGGACTCGGTCCATACGAAGATCGAGCAGGTGTCGCACCGGACGTATTCGCTGTCCTGGCAGGCATCGCGGCCCGGCCGCGCCGGCAGCGGGTCGCGGACCTCGCTGAGGAACTGGAAGGGTTTCTCGTCCATGCACACGACCGGGCGAGCGGGATCATAGGGCCGGGCGTAGACGGCGAGCACGTCTTCCATGCGGGCGGCGAACTCCGCGTTGGCCCGCGGCGGGATGTTCCAGCACTTTCTCAGATGAGGACGCATTTCCGCTTTTCAACACCCGTCCAATGATCGAGTGATCCAGGTTCGGGATGTCCTCGGTGAGCTCGACGTGCTTTTCCAGTAGCCGCAACGACCATCGGGCATGCCCGGCCGGCGGCTGTGAGCACGCCAGTGCGATCAGTCGGGCTTCGACCTCGCCGGTCGTCGGCGACGGCACCGGAGGCAAGTCACGCTTTTTGCGGCCGATCGTGGTCAGGACATCGCCGCCGGTCTCGGCGAACCGCCTGGCGACCAGCCGCAGCATCTCGCCCGAGACCTTAAGCCGGTCCGCGATCACTTCCTTCGGATCAGGCTCACCCACCGAGGTATCCAGCGCGAGCAGCACCCGCGCTCGCCGGATCGCCGACGCCGAGTGCACGCCCGTGGTGGTCAGCCGGAGCAGCTCTTTCACGATCCCGCGCCGACAACGTGACCGGCCGTTTCAACTGGGAGGCCATCACGACAGCCTCCCAGCCAAAGACTCCATGACTAAGCAGCGGCACGCTACTAGTGGTGCGTCGCGCAACGTTGACCGGGTAATGGGTCCAGGTGCCGATGGGTGAGTCGGAGCGAAGCCGATCATGGGCTGGGCGCGGGCGTTGCATCAGCAGATGTAGGCGGCGATCGCGGCATTTTGTTCGGTGTGGCTGCGGTGATCGGTGCCGTTGAGCGCGAAGTAGCGCAGCGCGGCGAACTCGGCCTCGATCCAGGTCAGCCAGGACGCATAGGTCGGCAGGAACACCAGTTCGACTCGGTCGCTGGCCGCCCCAGTTGCGGACGTCGGGATGGCGGTGCGGGGAGAAGTTGTCCATGACCAGATACAACTTCTCGCCCGGCCAGCGGGCACGCAAGGCTTTGAGTAAGCCAAGGAACTTACCGTGGCGTTTACGGGACCGGATCCGGTAGAGGATCTTGCCGGTGGCCAGGTCGAGCGCGCCGAGCATGTGCATCACGCCGTCGTAGCGGTTGTAGGTCGCGCGTACTCGGAGCGGCCTGGTCCGCAGTCGCCAGGCTTTTCCTTTGCGGGGCATGAGGTTCAGCGGCCCGAACTCGTCCACACAGATCACCCGCCCGTCCTCGGGTGGATGGTCGTAAAGATCCAGGATCCGGTGCATCTTGGCCAGGAAGCCCAGGTCGGTCGAGGCCTTCCAGGAGGTTGTGGTCTGCCAGGAGACACCGCCGGCACGCAGAATCTGGCGCAGCGTCTCCCGGCTGATCGCGGCGATCGTGCTGCGGTCGAGTAGATGCTCACGCAGCTTCGTCAGGGACCAGGTGGCGAACGCGGTGATGCCCCAGTCGGCGGGAGACGTCCTGGCGATCAGGCAAACCCGCTCACGGATCTGCTCACCGATCGTCTTCGGACGTCCCCCGCTCCATTTTGGATCAGCGCGTCGAACCCTCGCTCGTTGAACGCACCGGATTACGCGCGGTCCTACTGATCTGCGCCAGCTTCCGGCCGTCCTCCATCGACAACGGCCAGACGAACACTTCCGGACGACGAGCCACAACCACCTCCCGCACTCGACATGCGGAACCAGCCTGCCGGTCCACTCAGACGATCAATTACCGGGTCGACGTTGCGTGACGCGCCACTAGCGATCGATCAGCTCGTTCCACTCGGCCAGCGACCCGACGTCCGGCATAGGAACGAAGTGATTGCGACGAAGCCAGCTGATCTGGACCTCGAGGCCTTCACCAAGGCGTCAACCCGCACGGCACCCCTGCGGGCGAACTTTCGCCCTGCTGGGAACCTTTTCGGGCACGCGATCAGCCTCATCCGAAAGTAATTACAGGCAAGCGCCTTCCGCATCCACCTGTTTGAATGAGTGCGGAATTTCCACAGGGTGTATTAGTGCACGACTCTTGAAAGGAATCAAATGAAAATCTCACGACTAGCCCTTGTTGTCACCTTTGCGCTTGGGTCTCAAATCCTTACACCTTCGTCCGCAAACGCTAATGTTGATGGAGGCTGCCTGGTTGGAGAAGTCTGTGTATGGGTTAATTCCAACTGGGAAACGGATCACGACGGGAATAGGCTTGCTTTTAGATACGACATCTACGATATGCGTAACGAGCCCCGAGACGCCAACAATAATGGAATCGAATTTGACGACGGAGGAGCAACATTTAATGATGTGATCAGTGTTATCTGGAATAGGACCAACCAGCCAGTCTGCTTCTGGGAAAATGTAGCTTACAGCGGATACAGAATGCATGCTGCCGGACAGCAAAGAATTACTAGCCTTCCGTTTGGTTGGAATGATAAGATCAGTTCCGCCAGGATGGGTCGAGTTACTTCGGCTGGCCTTCAATGCAACTGATGGGGACATCTTGTCGAGCCGGTTAGTGATTGAGCACTTGCCTTCTAGAGCGTCGACGCGAGCTTTTAATATTTCACCGCCTTAGGGTTAACGCGGCGCTGCTCGAGCCCTCTATGTGACCAGCTTGAGCGAAGGCTGCCTGGTCACCGCCGCGAACCGTTATTGCCAAGGGGTTGGACGATTAGTCCTTGTCTCACCCGGATCCACGCAAGCCCGCTCGCTGCAGAATGCGCAGCTGAGCCGGACGAAGATCAAATCGAGTTCCTCGCCGTTGGTTGCGGGACTAGTCAGCGAGTTTGCTCACGATTAGCCACCTGGATCATGTCTGAGGGTGCGGTCCCACGAAGGTCTCTGCTCAGGAAGGGTCGACTCGGTTAGCGAGGATTGTCTGTCTAGGTGTAACAGGCCGAACATGAAGCGGCGTAGCCACCGCCGGCGACCTGGTGAACCGCGAGTTCTATCGACTGAAACCGAACGAACTGTGGGTCACCGACATCGAGCGCCACGAGGCGCTGCTGAACCGAGTGGAGGTGGGAGACCTTCACCGCCGTGTCGTCGCAGCGGCGCGGTGAAGCTGGGGGTAGCCCGATCCCCGAGACGGGGGTGAGGGCGGTAAGCCGCCCCGACAACGCCGGGACGGGCCAGTACTGCCAGATGGTGCGGGCCCGGCAAGCGAGACGGAAAGGCGCACGTGAGGAACCAGCGGCTGAACGCCTCTCAAGAGAGCCACCAGCTCGAATCTGGCGGATCTGGGCTGGATAGCAACGCGCACCCGAACGACGGCGAGCACGATCACGCGCTGTCGGCGCGGAACTCCTGGATCGGTTGATGTCGCCGGTCGGGAGGCCACGGTGAATGTCTGCGGAGTAGCCGTGGCAATGTTGCAGGGGCATAGCTGGGCGCCGACCCCGTCGATCGGATCAGCAGTGAACGTGGGAACCATCCCGGCGGTCCCCGACCCGCACCGCAGCCGGTGGTGTGGTGGGAAGGCTCGTCGTCAGCCGATGCCGCCGGGGTGGGACGGAGGACCCGTAGTAGTCCGAGATCGGGAAAGCCGGTCACATGGCGAAGGGGTCCAGCGTGTTCGCAGCACGGAAGCAGGACGAGTAGTGCGCTGGTGAATATCGGCGATCCGTGGCCTGACCTCGGCGAGGCAGAACTGCGGGTACTCGCGATGCAGAGAAAGCTGCACCATTGGGCGAAGACCGATCCCGGTCGACGCTTTGATGATCTCCACAATCTCGTCTATGACCCGTTCTTCCTTGTGGTCGCGTGGGAACGGGTGCGGGTCAACAAGGGCGCACGCACCGCCGGGGTCGACGGGATCGCTCCGCGATCTGTCGGCTTCGGCGCCGGGGAACTGCTGTCGCAGCTGCGAGCGCAGCTCAAGACCGGGCAGTTCGTTCCCCAGCGGGTGCGGGAGAAGACGATCCCGAAGGCATCGGGCAAGATCCGGCGTGTCGGGATCCCGACGACCGCCGACCGGGTCGTGCAGGCCGTGGTGAAGCTAGTGCTCGAGCCGATCTTCGAGGCGGACTTCCAGCCATGTTCCTATGGCTTCCGTCCGAGGCGCCGGGCCCAGGACGCGATCGCCGAGATCCATTACCTCGCCTCACCGACTCGGAACTACGAGTGGGTGTTCGAGGCCGATATCGCGGCGTGTTTCGACGAGATCGACCACACCGCGCTCATGGCGCGGGTGCGTGGACGCGTCTCCGACAAGCGGGTTCTGGGTTGGGTGGCGGCGTTCCTGCGCGCCGGGATCCTCTCCGAGGAGGGCCTCGACCGCGAGACGACCACCGGTACTCCGCAGGGCGGGATCCTGTCACCGCTGCTGGCCAACATCGCCTTATCCGTGCTGGACGAGCACTTCGCCCGAAAGTGGGCGGCGCTTGGTCCAGAGTGGACACGCGCCAAGCACCGCCGCAGCGGCGGTCCGGTCATGAAAGTCGTCCGTTATGCGGACGACTTCGTAGTCATGATCGGTGGCCGACGCGAGCATGCTGAAGCGTTGTGGGGCGAGGTTGCCGCGGTGCTCGCACCGATGGGCTTGCGCCTGTCGGTGGAGAAGACCAGGGTCTGCCACATCGACGAGGGGTTCGACTTCCTGGGCTGGCACATCCAGCGCCGAGCCTGGCGAAGCCGAACCGGCAAGCGGGCGGTCTATACCTATCCGTCGAAGAAGGCGTTGGCCTCGATCGTGGACAAGGTACGGACCCTGACCCGTCGGGAGAAACATCGAACACTCGCAGACCTGCTGCGCCGGTTGAACCCGGCGTTGCGAGGCTGGTGCACCTACTTCCAGCACGGCGTGTCCGCGCGGACGTCCGGCTATGTCGACCATTTCGCCTTCTGGCGGATAGTCGCGTGGCTCCGCAAACGCCACGTCGGGCTGAACATGCACACCCTGGGCCGGCGTTTCCTGCCCGGTTGGCAGATTCACGCCGGGAAGATCGAAATGTTCCGGCCGGCAACGGTGGCGATCGTTCGCTACCGCTATCGGGGCACCAAGATCCTCACACCATGGTCGAGCACGTCCAGGATCAGGTCGCCGGTGGCATGAACACGTGGAGAGCCGGATGCGGTGGAAGTCGCACGTCCGGTTCGGAGGGCGGGCCCCGGAAACCCACCAGCAGAAATGCTGGCAGGGCGCCGGGGTCCGACCCCTACACCCAGCACAGAACCAGAGAAAGGTGGCTCCACTGCGCGGCCGGTACTCGGTGAGCATGCAGGTCGTCATCGACGCCAACACTCGTCTGGTCGTTGCAGTCGGGGACCCCACACCGGGGAACCGCAACGACTGCCGGACCTACACCGACTCGCGCGTGGACGAGCAACTGCCGCGGCGCGAAGGAGATGGCCGCCAGCGGCTACCAGAGCAACCCCGGCGTGATCATGCCCTACCGCAAACCCCGCGAGGGACAATCGCCTCTGCCGCAATGGAAAGAAGACCTCAACACCGTCCACAAGAGCGTTGGCGCACGGGTCGAGCACGCTCCGGCGCACATGAAGTCCTGGAACATCCGCGCAACTGCCGCCGCAAACGCGACGACGTCTGGCACGCCACCCGAGACGTTGCCCACATGCGCAACCTGGCCATGACCACCTGAACGACCACCGACAGCGAACAACGCCGTCGTTACCCTGCCCGCCAACATTCTTGATCATTACGAGACCACCATTAGTGGCCTGATCCGGGAAATATCGCACTTGAGTTGTGCGCGTGGCTCTTTTGGGCGGCCATGTGCTCCGGCAGGGCAACAGCCATCACCCTTTCGAATGCCTTCCCCTTCTACTTGCTGACACTGCGTAATGAGACTGTCGAGGCCTCGCAGAAGGCTGGAGCTGACGGCCATGGCAGATCAGAGCGTTAACGGCGACGTCGTCGACAAGACCGAGTCCGACGTCCCGCTGGACCGATTGGGCAGGCCGTTGGGGGACCTGCGCATCTCGGTCACCGACCGGTGCAACCTTCGCTGCCGCTACTGCATGCCCGAGGCCGAGTACACGTGGCTCCCGCGTGCTGACCTGCTCACGTTCAAGGAGATCGACGTGCTGGTCGACGTCTTCGTGTCGCTGGGTGTCGACAAGATCCGGCTCACCGGCGGAGAGCCACTGCTTCGGCGGGATCTACCTGACCTCGTCGAGGTTCTTGCGCAGAAGAGCGCTGTGCGCGATCTTGCGATGACGACCAACGGGGTTTTGTTGGTGAAGCATGCGCAGGCGCTTGCGAACGCGGGATTGCGGCGCGTCACGGTCAGTCTGGACACGTTGCGGCCTGAGCGTTTCAAGACTCTTGCACAGCGCGACCATCACCAGGAAGTGCTGGACGGCATCGCTGAAGTGTCCGCGCTGGGATTCGTCGGCACGAAGATCGACACCGTGGTCATGCGCGGCACCAACGACGACGAGCTCGGCAATCTGATCGAGTTCGGTCGATCGGTGCCGGCCGAGGTGCGGTTCATCGAGTACATGGACGTCGGTGGGGCGAGTGGGTGGAATTCTGACCTGGTCGTGTCGAAAGCGGAGATGTTGCGGTCGCTCACGGACCGTTACGGTGCCATTGAGCCGCTGGTTCGGACGGCGGCGCCGGCCAGCAGGTTCAGGCTGCCCGATGGGGCGACGTTCGGGATCGTTTCGTCGACCACGGAGCCCTTCTGCTCGAGCTGCAACCGCAGCAGGCTCACGGCGGACGGCATGTGGTACCGGTGCTTGTACGCGTTGCGCGGTACCAACCTGCGTGAGCCGCTTCGGTCCAACGCGAGTCGCGAGGAACTCAGGTCTCTGGTCGCAGGCACCTGGCGTGCGCGGGCCGACCAGGGTGCGGTGATCAGGTCGCGCAAGAAGGACCGCGGTGCTCTGGCATCAGCGGAAGAGCTCAAGGCCGACCCGCATCTTGAAATGCACACCCGAGGTGGCTGAGCTCCATCTCCCAGCAGAGAGGTGATCGTTGTGTCGGAGCACGTCGCGCAGGACACGGGCACGGACCGTCATGTGGCATGTCACGGGGACGCGCCGCCAGTCGGGCGGCAGGAATCGGAACGCCTGCTCGCGAAGCTGCCAGGGTGGACGCTCGACGACGGCAAGCTCGTGAAGGAGTTCGGCTTCGCGACCTTCACTGACTCGATCGGCTTCACCAACCGGGTGGCCGAGGTGGCCGAGAGGCTCAACCACCATCCCGAGTTCGACCTCCAGGACAAACGGAACGTGCGCATGGTGCTTTGGACCCATAAACAGGGTGCGTTGACGGCGCTGGACTTCGAGCTGGCGAAGGAGATCGATCTCGTCACGACTCCGCCTCTCTCACTGTCGCATGTGGATGCGCTGGGGCGGGCGCGCATGGTCGACGTGTCGCCCAAGGAGGTCACTCGCCGAATCGCCGTAGCGTCGGGCATCGTGCTCATGCAGCCGGAGACCGCGGACCTTGTCGTGCGGGGACACATCCCGAAGGGCGATGTGCTCGCCACCGCGCGGCTCGCGGGGATGATGGCCGCGAAGAAGACAGCTGACCTGGTTCCACTCTGCCATCCCCTTCCACTGTCTCATGTGGAGATCGACATCGTCCGTGCAGGACCCAGGAGGTTCCGTATCACCGCGACCACGGCCGTGCACGCGCGTACTGGCGTGGAGATGGAGGCACTGGTCGCCGTGTCAGCTGCCGGGCTCACCGTCTACGACATGTGCAAGGCAGTCGACCGCGGAATGGTGATCACCGACATCAGGCTGGAGCACAAGCGCGGTGGCCGCAGTGGGGAGTTCTCGCGCCCGGCGGACGAGACCTGTCCGTCATGCGGCAACGCCGTCAGGCCGGGCTGGGAAGAGGCGCTGTGATGAAGGTGGATGTTCTCTACTTCGGTGCTGCCCGTCAACGTTCCGGTGGTGCTCGCCGGGAAAGCTTCGAACTCGACGACGGAGCCACGGTCAATCAGTTGACCCACCTCGTGTGGGAGCGCTATCCGGCGCTGGCGTCGATCCAGCGGCAGATCCGCCTGGCCGTCAACGAAGACTTCGCGAAGGCTGACGACGTGTTGTCCGAAGGTGACGAGGTCGCGTTGATCCCGCCCGTGGCCGGTGGTAGCGGTTCCTACTGCGTGCTTTCGAGAGATCCGCTGAGCGTGGACGAGGTCCTAGAAGCCGTACGGCAACCGGGATGCGGTGCAATTGTTGTTTTCCTCGGTGTGGTGCGTGACCACAACGAGGGCCACCAGGTCGAACGGCTGGAGTACGAGGCCTACCCCGGGATGGTGACCAGGGTGCTGCGGCAGATCGTCTTGGAGTGCGAGGCGGAGCAGGCGGGCTCTCGGGTCGCCGTCGCCCACCGGCACGGCCTGCTGGAGATCGGAGATCTCGCGGTGGTGATCGCGGCGAGCGCTCCCCACCGCGCCGAGGCGTTCACCGCGGCGCGCTCATGCATCGAGAAGATCAAGATCGACCTTCCCGTCTGGAAGAAGGAACTCAGCCCCGACGGTGAGCAGTGGCTCGGCCTGGGGGCTTAACCACCTCGTCGGCAAGCTGTCGGCGATCGGTTCTCCGCGTAGGGTGATGAGACGCGATGGTTTCGGTCACGCATTCTCTGCCTGGTGGTCGCCCTCGCACGGTCGCGGCACCTGTGCTGGGCCATGGCAATGTCGGCCTGGGCGCACTACCTGCTCGCCATGGACTGGTTCAGGTGTCGCATTGCTGCATTCGCGGGATCTTCCTGGGTCCGGAGACTCAGGAAGATCTGCGGCCTCACTGACGTTTGAACAGCTCGAACTCGGCCAACGCGGTCGTCTGTCCCTTCACCGACCGGTAGAGCGACACGATGTGCACCTCCATGGACCTGATCCCCTCCGCGTTCTTCAAGGTGATCTCCTGCGAGTCCGGGCTGTCCTTGAGTTCGATGTCCTCCGTCTGCTTGGTGTCGTAGACGAGGTGGAGCTTCTGGGGCCGGTGGTACTGCTGGAAGCCGTCCTTGAGCCCGCTGAGCACCAACCCGCGCTTCGGTGTCACAGGTTCGCTGAACGTCAGGACGATGGTGGGATCCACTGAGTCGCCTGGCACCACCCACGCGGTGTTGACGATCTGGTCGGTCGCCGCGTCGGGAGGATGACCGGGTGTGTCGATGTTGGCTGACACGGCCGTCGGGTTGACCGGCACGTACTGCGGCAGGATCATCCGCGTGATCGCGTCCTTGGAGGAGTTGTACTTGGTCTGGACGTACGTCCGGAACGGTGGATAGATCGCGTAGGTGGTGAGCAGGATGAACGCGAGGATGCCGACCGCCAGCCGCGCGTAGCGCGCCAGGTTCGCGGTGGAGAACCTCCCCTCCCGCTTGACACCCGGCTGTCCCGGTCGCGTACCGGCCTTGAGCGACTTGGTCTTGCGGCGGGCCAGAAGCCGGCGCCACCAGGACAGCCGCACCTTCTCGGCCTGCTCCAGCGATGTTCCGCAACGGCTGCAGAACTTCCGCTGTGGAGGGTTGCCCTCGCCGCACTCGCCGCACACCAGGTCGCCGGGCTCGAGCCTGCGACTCGGTTTGGTCTTGACGATGCCGGGTCGCTTCGGAGCCGCGGCCTGGGGGGCAACGGCTGCCGTGTCCTCGAGGTCTGCCGCCGTGGGAAGGTCTCCCTTGGCCGGCAGGGGAGCGACGAGCGACGCGGCGCTGGGTTTGCGCTCGTCGTCGTCTTCGTCGTCGAGCCAGAAGTCGTCGTCGTCTTCGTCTTCGTCTTCGTCGTCGTGTTTGTTGGTGGGTTTGGTTTTGTTCTTGTCTTTGGGTTTCGGGTCGTCGTCGTCTTCGTCGTCGAGCCAGAAGTCGTCGTCGTCTTCGTCTTCGTCTTCGTCGTCGTGTTTGTTGGTGGGTTTGGTTTTGTTCTTGTCTTTGGGTTTCGGGTCGTCGTCGTCTTCGTCGTCGAGCCAGAAGTCGTCGTCGTCTTCGTCTTCGTCTTCGTCGTCGTGTTTGTTGGTGGGTTTGGTTTTGTTCTTGTCTTTGGGTTTCGGGTCGTCGTCATCTTCGTCGTCGAGCCAGAAGCCGTCGTCCTCGTCCTCGTCGTCGTCCTGCGGCTTGCCGGGCCCTGTACCAGGTGGGCTCGGCAGACCCGAAGGGGCACCGCCAAGTCCAGGTGGGAGTCCCGGCGGCCGAGGCAGCCCGGGAGGAGCAGGGGGGAGCCCGGGCGATGCGCTCATGCCCATGCCGGGCGGTGATCCCATTCCCGGTGGCCTCGGTAGCGCAGGAGGAGACGGCAGACCCGGAGGTGACGGCAGACCTGGAGGTCTTGGCGGCATGCCGGGAGGACCGCTCGCGCCGGGAGGAGGCGGCATGCCGGGCGGCTTCGGCAGACCCGGAGGACCGCCTCCCATGCCACCGGGGGTCGGCATACCGCCTGGCCGACCCATACCGCCTGGTCCCGCCGGACGCTCCATCGCTTCTTTCTCGCCGACGTCGGAGTAGAGGATCCGTTGCCAGAGCGAGCGCTTCGGCTTGGCCTGCTCCTCCTCGATGTTGGCCTTCAGCTCGGCTGAGACCTCAGCTTTCTGCTTCTCACCGGTCCACTCCAGGAAACTGCCGCACGTACCGCAGAAGGAGTCGTCATCGGCGTTGCGGAAACCGCATTTCCGGCAGGAGATCATCGCTTCACCACCTCGACGCGATGTACCACGTGTGCTGGTTTGGCCGCCGCGACCACCTCGTCCACGGCGGTGGTGTCGATCTCTCCCGTGAAGGTGACGCGGACGGCCAGGCGGGGTGTGTCCTCGCCGGGGAGGTCGGCGTCGGGAGACACCGACCACGCGACGCCACCGTTGTCGATGATCTTCACCTGTGCTCCGAACACGATTGCGAGCTGCTCGCGCAGGCCCTGCACCGTCCCTCGCATCCGGAAGAACTCGGTCGCGTGCCCGACAGCCGCTCTGCGCTGGCCGAGGGGCCAGGTCGGGTTCAAGGCGAGCCCGAACCAGTTCGCCATCCAGTCCACGAAGTCCTCGGGAGCCGTCAGCGGGTCGAAGTACGAGTCCAGGCAGTCCAGCGTCGCGATGATCGGAGCCAGCACCGCGTCGAAGCCCTCGGTCCACCGTGTGGCGAACATGTCCTCCTGGTACACGGCCGGCATGAGGCCGATGATCGGGTAGGGCGACGACAGACCATCCGGTGTTCCTCTCATGTCACACCCCGTTCACTCGCACCTGGTGCTCGTATGAGAAGACCAGGCTGCGCGGCTCCAACTCGACCTTGCGCGCAACCGGCCCGCGGAGACCAGTCACCGGGTTGGCACTGAAGAGCTTGACGTCCTCGACGTAGTCGATTCCCGGAAGCTGCTGCAGCACCGCGAAGAGCTCACCGACCAGCACTGAACGGCCGAAGGGCCAGCCGGTGCCGGAGGGGCCGCCGGTCAGCGGGTTCAGATACTCGTACAACTTGTCGAGCGTCTTGGAACGCACGTCTCTGGCATCGGTTCCCTTTCGCCCCACCACGTCCGCCACCACGGTGATCCCGCGGTAGGTCGGGGGTTCGACGAGCACGCGGGTACCGATGAGACGGACCTCGTCGAGCTTGGCGGCGATGCGGCTGAGTGTGTCCTCACGTGGTACCAGATCGTGCAACGCGATCCGGTGTTCGTCCTGGGCGGCCGCGGGGACGATGAGCACCCGCACCGAGCCTGCCTGCGCGTCGCCTTCTCCAGCGGTCAGGCAATACACCCGCGTGAGCTCCGGCGCCATCTCCCTGGTGATCGCGACGTAGTCCTCGGCCGTCACGGCACGGCTGCGTGTGCGCAGCAGGAGTGGCCCGCGGTCCTTCGCCTGGTCCAGCGTCTCACCATCGACACCGCCCTGCGCGGCGAGCCGGTTCTCCACGTCGGACACGAACGGAATGGACGACTTGAGCGTGGAGATCGCACCAACGCCGACGTTGCCCTCCCTGCCGCCGCCGGTCGTATAGATCTCCATGCGCACCACGGCGTCCTGCGGCGGGACCGCGCCGCGCTGCCGCAACGTGCCGTCCGGCTCGCGCACGACGGGTCCGAAGATCACTTCGCCGGCGACGGGGTCGAGCACGTAGTGGGTGCTGGACGGATCACTTCCCGTGAAGTCGTCCACCCTTGTCCACTCCTGCCAGCCGTCGCCGTCGCTGACCTGGAGAACCGGATCCACCACGCCGCTCAGGACGGGTACCCGTGACAGCGGGAAGCGTTGTCCCGCTACGCCTTCCGCCGTGCCGAGCACGTCGTCCTCGACGATCTCGGCGTGGATCGAGCGCACGGTGCCGCCGATAGTGCAAGCCGCGATCGAGTCGATGATCGGTGAGGAGCTGTACCGCGGTCCGTCCTCGCCCTGATCGATGACCCTGGCCCGGATCCACCCGGCGCGGTCACCACCGATGACGCTCATCCGGTGCCCCGCCGGTACGTGCAGCACCACGGAACCGGCCCGGTTGAGCCCGCCCGTCTCGTCGCGGTCGACCTCACAGTGGTCCCAGCCCTCACCCGTCCAGGCTTCCCACTCAAGCGGTGGTCGCGTGGGATCGACACCGACGCCCTCGATGCGGCATTCGAAGTCGAGGCTCACCGCGCAGTTCGGCACCGAGTCGGTCAGTCCGATCAAAACCAGGTCGCCGATCTCCGGTACGTGGCCGAAGGCGGGGAACGACAGGCCCAGCCGCATCTGTTCGGCGCGGTCCGCCGACTCCTCGACACCGGCGTCCTGAGTTCGTGCTGTCGACAGCTCGCACGGCACGATCATCAGCGGCGCCACGGTCGAGAACGCGGTCGACTCCTGAGTCTCGGTGCGCAACGTCGCCGTCACGGTGCCCGCCGGAACGAGCAGTTCGGTGTGCGCAGCTGAGGACAGCCAGAACGTCACGTCGACCGATGCCGCGGCCGGCGGGATCAGCCTGAGACCGATCAGATCGAGGAACTTGAGGTACATGCGGTCAGGAACGCGGTTGAGCCGGTAGAGCAGCTGGTCCACCATGAATGCGAAGGTCTCGATGAGCGTTACGCCGGGGTCGGACACGTTGTGGTCCGTCCATTCCGGACAGCGGCGCATCACCATGCGTTTCGCGTCGTCGACGAGGTCCTGGAAGCGCCGGTCGTCGAGATTGGGGGCGGGGATCGCCATCAGTAGTCCCCTCCTTCGTCGGGAATGGTGTAGAAGGGGAACACCAGGTTTCGCCGGTCGTTCGTGTCCTTCGGCCGGTAGATGATGTCGATGTAGAGCAGGCTGCGGTCAGTGGGTTCCACCGTGACGTCAACGCGTTCCACGTCCACCCGAGGTTCCCACCGCAGCAGAGCGACCCGCACCTCGTTGATCAGTTCCGACGTCATGTCCCCGCCGGCACCGCGAAAGACGTAGTCGCGGATCCTGCTGCCGAACTCGGGGCGCATCGGTCGCTCGCCCGGATAGGTGGACAGGATGAGGCGCATCGCCTGTTCGAGCTCCTGGCTGCGCCGGACGAGCGCGATACCGCCCTGGGCGTTCACGCCGAGCGGGAACCCCCAGCCGGCACCGATGAACTCGTCACCAATCGACTCGCGCACGTCATCCCTCCTCAGTTGAGCTTGATCGGGTTGCCCTTGACCGTGACTGTCTTGCCGCTCAGCTCGAGGGTTCCGCCGCTCTCGATGACGATCGCCGCGCTCGCGCTGAGGTTCAGCCGCGCACCGCCGTCGATCGTCACCTCGCCGTTCGGCCCGACCGTGATGTTGATCTGCCCTTTGTTCCCGCACTGGATGTCGATCGTTCCCGCGGGTGCCTTCGACTCGGGTTTTCCCGGGTCGCAGAGGAGGGTGACGGTGCCCGCGGTCTGGTCGATGGCCAGTTGCATCGTGTCGCCGCCGGTTCCGAGCACGATGTCCGAGGCCGTCGCGGTGCTGCCGGCAGGTGGCATCTCGTCGTGGAACACCAGCTTGTTCCCACTGCTGCTGACGATCCCGCGGTGGATGACCGAGCCGGCCGCGCCGACGGTTCGCACGGGCTCGCCGCCGAGGTCGAATCCGCTGGCCTCGTTGAGAAGACCGCCCAGCACGTAAGGCCTGCGCACATCGCCGTGCTCGAAACCGACGAGGACCTCGTCGCCGACCTCGGGCAGGAACACGGACCCGGCTCGGGCGCCGGCGAAGAACTGGGCAACCCTGGCCCAGTCCGTCTCGAACGAGGGGTCGAGCCAGGGCAGCATCAGCTTCACCCTGCCCTGGTCCTCCGGATCCGCGATGTTCGAGACGATCGCGCAGACCAGGCCGGGCAGGGAAGGAGGCTTGGGCTGGGTGGCACCTACCGACGCGAGTCCGAGCAGCGATCGGTCGTTGCGTCCGCTGACCACGAACCGGGTCCGGTATCCCGACTCCGCCTCCGCGAACACATGACGTGCCTGGGTGATCGTCCACTCGCCCTCGAAGTAGGCCGGCACGCCGCTGATCGCCACCGGTTCGCCGGGCCGGATCAGCGGATCGCCGATCGCGAACCCCTCGGCTTCGGCGTACGTACTACCGACGTGTTCGGCGATGCCGGCCGCCACTTCATCGGCGGCGAGCCTGGCCGCCGCTCCACGCGCGACCGGCCGGTTCACGACGACGTGCGCCCTCGAGTCGACGGACGGGTAGACCTTCAGCCCTGGCGTCGGGGGGCCGAGACGGCGCAGGCCGCCAAGTCCGCGTTTGGTGAAGACCTCGCCGAGTTCGGCCGGATCATGTTCGGCGAGATCCGCGCTGCCGCTCGCCGCGTCGGCGCGGCCCACGGCGACGTTGCCGGTATCGGGGTTCCACACGCGCACTTCGACCGACGGTGTGAGGTTGCCGGCGGTGACGCGGGGGCGAAAGCTGAGCAGGTTCACGCCGAAGGTGAGTTCGGCGGTACCGAGCAGTCCGGCCGCCAGACCGCCGAGTCCAGCCGCCGGACCGCCGAGTCCGGACTTCCCGCCCTTGCTGGAGGACTTGCCCTTGGCCGACTCCGACTTGGCGGCGGGTTTCTTGCCGGCACGACGTCCACGCCTGCGTGACTTGCTCGACGAGGGGCCGCGAAAGAACAGCTCGCCCAGGCTGATTCCGACCTCGAACCCGATCTCGGCGGCACGCTGTTTGAGGAAGTCCCAGTCGGTCTGGGCCACTTGGGCGACGTGTACGTGCGCTGTGCGGGTCTCGTCAATGTCGCCCAGCCTCAGACCCGACTCCAGCGCGATCCTGCGGACGATGTCGGAGTCCTTCATGTTCATGAACGTCCTGGTGCGCACCACGCGTTGCAGCCGATGACCCTTCTCGTAACCGCGGACGATCGTGTACACCGTCGTCTCCACGCACTCCGCCTCGATGGAGGTGATCTCGCCATCGATCAGCATCTCCGCCATGCTGGACGTGGGCGCACCGCCGTAGACGGCGATCCTCGTCCCGATCTCCATTCGCGCGCTCTCGAGAATGTCGCCCAGTGGGTCCACGAACGTGAGCTCGAACATGTCGGGGAGGTGGCGGTGCATGTCCACAACGGCCCGCACGAGGTTGCGTTCGACCGCCGGCAGCAGGGGAAGCCGCACCGGCCATCCCACTCGTACCGATGCTCTGACGGTGTTGTTCAGTCCCATCAGCGTGCTGGTCATTTCTTGTCCCCCCGGTGCAGCTCGTCAGGATTGGGCAGGTAGACGACGGCGCCGGAGCGCACGCGCAGGGGATCGTCGATTCCGTTGGCCTCGGCGACCTGTCGCCAACGGCCGGGTGATCCGTAGTTCGCCGTGGCCAGTGACTGCAGCGAGTCGCCGTCGGTGACCGTGTGGCCGCGCCGCCCGGAAAGTCCACCGGACGTCGGGTTGGTTGGCAGCGAACCGAGGAAGTCCGGCTGCTCCTTCATCGTCACGCTGACCTTCGCGCGGATCGGCACACCGACGTTGTTGAACCGGAGGTAGTTGATCGTCACGTTTGTCAGCACGACCGTGTACCAGAAGCCCATCATCGGCGGCCCCCACTGAAATACCACCGGCGGGAGCTTTCCCACGACGTTGTTGAACGCCAGGCTGTACGCCGCGCCGAGCGCCTGTCCCAGCACGCCGCCGTTCGGCGACATCCACGCCAGGAGCTGGTCGCAGAACGGCTTGGTCTCGATCCCGCGGAACAGGACGTCGTTGACCGTGATGGTGCTCAGCGGACTCTTGCGCAGCACGGTTCCCAACGAACCGGCGGGTTTTCCGGCGTTGTCGCTGATGGTGACCAGGTCCTCGGCGATGTTGCTGCGGGAGATCGAGATCTTGTCCGGGTTGAACTGACACACCACCGCGCCGATGGCCGGAGGCACGATGCAGCGCCACATCGCGTGGACGTTGTTGTCACTGGCGTAGTCGGTCATCGCGTGCTCACAGGAATCCGTGATGAACGAGTTCAAGCGTCTCGATAGCGAATTGGTTGCCCGTCGCGTCGAGGTCCGGTCCCTTCCAGGACTTCGGGAACACTCCGCGGAGGGACCAGGACGCCACCGGGTGGGCTGTCGCCGAACGAGCGTCGAGCAGGGTGATCTGCGCGGTGCCGCCGTTGTACTCGACATCGGTCTCGCTGGAGTACCAGTCCGCGACGATCTTGCGCAGCCAGGCCTGGACCTTGGCCGAGTCCACCGACGTCATCGCTCTTGTGAGCGTGATCGAGTTGTATTTCAGGCGTTCCGGGAGGATCACCACGTACTCGTAGTTGGCGCCTTCCTTGAACTCCTCGGTTTCGAACCCGACGTTGAGGCCCTTGCACGACGACCAGCCGCCGAGGTCGATGCCGTCCACCACGACCCTGAAACGCATGACCACGCCGATCGTCGCGTTCGTCGACAGCGCCATAGCGGGCCTCCTTTCCCTTGGACAACGAAGTTTCAGGCGCCCTTGACCTCGTCGAGGAATCCGACGTGCGCGAGTTCGAGAGTCTCCAGCGCCATCTTGCTCTGGCTCGCGTCGAAGCCGGTGATGGACCACTTCAGCGGCAGGAGGTTGCGCAGTTCCCAAGTCATGACGGGCTTGTCGTTGGCGTCCTTCATCGTCAGCACGCCCAGTTCCCCGGACTTGTGCGCGAAGGACGTCTGGTCCAGCCAGGTTTTGACCTTTCCGGACTCCTCGCACGCAGCGCGGGTCAGCTTGACCGTCGGGTACTTCGTGACGCCCGGCGTGTACCAGCGGTAGTTGTCCGCGTCTCCTGCCCGGTACTCGCACTGATCCCAGGACACCTCTAGCCCCTGCACCTGCGCCCAGGAACCGAGGTCGTGCCGAGCCTCGATCAAATAGAGGGTGAACCTGTGCGCCATGCCGAAGTTGGCGCTGGTTCCGATAGCCATGGCTGTACTCCGTTCTCACCGGAAATCCGTCAGCAGCCCCGCGCGCTCGCGGTCGATCAGAAGCTCCATGCGGAGCCGGCTGCGTAGCTGGTCGTAGATGTGGTTCGCCAAGTCCTCGATGTCGATCTGGTCGGCGGGAATGCGGTTGAGCCGTGCTCTCTCCTGTGCCTCTGCCTCTTCTTTCGCGGCCGCGGCGGCTTCCTTCTCCTCGGCGATCTCGCTCGGCGCCCGCCAGTCTCGCTGTCCCATCAACGACCGAAGCTTGCGTTCCTTCTTCTCGCTGAGCGTTCCGCCGAAGCTCGCCAGCAGCATGCCCATCGCGCCCGCGCCCGACTCGTACAGCACGTCCTTGAAGGTTTGGGGTCCAATGTCCTCGTCCTCGTCCTCGTCTGCTCCGGTGGAGCGGCCGGACAATCCACCGGCTAACCCGCCAGCAAAGCCACGCGTCGAACCCCATGCTCCACCGCGTCCCTTTGCCGTCAGTCCGGCGCCCCTAGCGCTCAAACCGCCGAATGCGGGCTTCGAAGCCGGCGTTGAGAATTCGTCTGAATCGTCCTCTTCGGACGCCGCTTGCTTGGTCTTGCGTTCTTCGCGTTCCGCGGCGGTCTCGAACATGCGCTGGAACGAGCCGAAGTCTTTGCCCCCCATGCCGAACGACTGCGCGAGCATGTTGAGAACGCCTGCCTTGGTGTCCCGTTTGACGAGGGACCAGCTGGCGATCGGCTCCTCGTCCGCCCGTGCGGCCTTACCTGCTGCGGGCGCGTCCACGTTCAGTCCGAGCAGACCGAGGTTCTCACCGCGCTCGGCCCGTTCGTAGAGGGCCTCGAGGCGGGCTATGTCGTCGTCGCTGAGATCGCCTTCGCGCTTCAGGTCGGCGTTGCGCCGCCGTTGACCCTCGTTGAGCATGTCGAGATATGCCTCTTTGATCTGCTCCCTGGTGTACTTGGCGAACTGTGCCTCGTCGAAGTCCGGCATCGGTGCGGCGGCCCCGGCGGAACTCTCCGAGATCTGTTCCCGCACGATCTCCCTGACGTGGCCGGCTCCCAAAGCCGGGCGACGGTGCGACAGCGGAGGCGGAGCGATGGACGTCTCCGACGCAAGCCAGTGTTCGGTGTGGCCTGCTTCGAGCTCCATCACCGCTGCGGCGGCAGAGCCGGACGATGGTGCTCCTCCGTGCATGCGTTGCTGTACAACGTGTACGAGCTCGTGGCCGAGCAACGAGCGCCCTGTCCCCGCGTGGGTTGAGCCGACTTCCATCGGCAGGAAGACTTCTTGTCTCGCGGTGAACGCCCGCGCACCGTGTGCACGAGCGGATGTGGACACCTCAGGGCCTCGATTGATCCTTACGTCGGCGACGTCGACACCGTGATGCTCGCGGAACAGCCGTACGAGTTCGGTGGGAACCGACTCCACCCGATTCCCTCCGTCGCGCGGACGGACGGCGTGCCGCTCGTGCGGGCCGCCCGCAGGAGGACTGGTGTCGCCGTGACTTCGACGTTCGGGGGCCAGTTGTTCTGGTGCGGGTACGACAGCAGATGGTGGTGGTGCTGTCACGGTTTCGCGCGGTGCGATGGTGACCGGTGGGGTGGCGATCTCGGTGATCGCGTCGTGGTGTTCGGATCGTGGCGCGTGAACAAGAGGTTGGGCGTCGGCCGGCGGTTCGTCGCCCTCCGGAGCGGCGACGTCAGGTGTTTCGGCGGGCAGGGGAACGCTGAACCTGTCTTGGGTGTCGTCCTGAGCGGGTGCGTTTTCTCGCACATCGTTGGGAGGTGGTGTCAGAGGCATGTCGATCGGTCGGTTAGTCCCGCTGCTGGACGGCTCAACTATCACCGGAGGCGGAGCGGTGGGCTTGTGGAGGGGCGGAGCCAGGGCACCCTCGGCGGAAGTTGGCGCAGGCCCGGCCGGTCGCGACATCGGCGCTCCGAGCCCGAGCTTGCGGCTCTGCCCCAGATTGGGTCTGGGACCAAGGCGGGGCAGCGGTGGGCTGTCCACGCGCGTGTGTCGCTGGCGCGCGATGTCCATGATGGCCGGCGACTCCAGACGCTCCGGCTGGGGCTGTGGAAAGTCGAACTCCTGTGTGCCGGTGTTGAACATCTGCGGCATCGTGAGCGTGCGGTACGGCTCGGCCGGTGCCACCGGCTCACTTGTGTAGTCGTCGGTCACCACGGTGAGCGGTGCGTGCTCGACAGGTGTCCGCGCTTGAAGTCGTGTTCTTGGTACGAGCGGCGGCTCGAATGGCGATGCCTGCCAGCCGTCGACGACCCCGACGAGGCGTGCCGTGCCGTACACGCGGCCCGCCATCACAACGCTGGCGGCCTCGGGCTCGGTTACGGCTGTCCTGGTGTGGTCGAGCATCGGCCGGCCCACGGTGGTTCGTGGAGGGTTCAGCGCTTTCCCGAACGTCACAGGAGGTTCGGTCGCGATGGCCGGCCGCAGAGCGGGCAGCACACGCCATGCGGGTGACCGTGGCACCTGCGCGGACGAGGAGGGAGCTGAGATCGTGCTCCCACCCTGCACACGCCGGCGCCGCGGCAGTCGAAACGCCCAACGCATCGCGATCTCCTAATAACTGACGTCTTCCGACAACGCTTTGTTGATTTGGCCGATCTCCGCGATCACGCGCTGCCGCGTGCGGTGGTCAAGATCGACGATTTCGGCGAAGGACCAGTGCAGGTAGTACGCCACGTACGCCATTTCCTGCCACATGCGATCAACGGCGTACGTCACGATCCCCCCGAGGCACCACCCGCGATGTCGACCGCGACCTCCTTGCCGCAGGACGGACACTCCACAACAGCTTCGGTGTGACCGTTCTGGTTGATCCGGCGGTAGAGGTCCTGCAGGAAGGCGAGATCCGACGCGAACAGGTTCTCGACCACCCACGCGGAAACATCCGGCAGGCTGCCCAGCCGGGTCACCGTGCGTTGCAACAACAGGACACTCAGGTACGCGGGGTTCTCCCGCACTCTCTGGTCGTTCTGGGGCACCAGTTCGTCCCGAGCGGTCGCGAGCCGCATGACGCCGTCGCGGTGTACCTGGCCGCTGTCGTCGACGTAACCGCGCGGCAGGGTGAAGGGGTATTCGATGCGCAGTGCGTCCGTCGCGCCCGCCAGCATCGCGGTCACGGCGAGACCCGCTGAATCTTGTCGCAGACGATCGTGATCGTCTCCAGCAGGACTTCGCTGCTACCCGCCTTCAGCGAGCCGATCTCCATCTTGGTCGGCCACGCGCCGAACATGTGATATCTCGCGACGGGCTTGCCCTCGAAGTTGTACATCACCAGGGAGGCGCTCTTGCGAGCACCGCTGATCTGGTTGAACTGCACAGCCTCGTACCAGGCCCACAGCCTCATGTCACCCGTCTTGCCGCGCTTGAGCACGACTGTCGGGGGCTTGTACTTGCCGGGCAGTTTCACCTGCACGACTTCCTTGTCGTTGGCGGCGATGTACTCCACCGGCTCGACCTCGGCCGTGATGCCGCCGAGTTCGGAGAACACCGCGACCTCGACGCCGTCGATCACCACCGCGAACCTGGCCGCTGTGATCGTGTCGTGCGGATTGACTCCGCCTCCACCTGGTGCGGTCATTGCAGATCAACTCCTGTTCGGGACGGGCACGGGCAGGGAAAAGCTCACTCGGAAAGCCCGGCGCCCTCGGCGTACTGCGAGACTCGGAAGACGATGAACTCGGCGGGCTTGACCGGTGCGAGTCCGATCTCGACGTTCAGCACACCGGCATCGCGGCTCTCGGCAGGGTTGTTCTCCTCGTCGCACTTGACGAAGAAGGATTCACCCGCGGTACGGCCGAAGAGAGCGCCGTCCCGCCAGACGTTGCTGAGGAACATCGTGATGGTGCGTTTGACGGAGTCCCACAGCTTCGGGTCGTTCGGCTCGAACACCACCCAGTTCGTGCCCTGCAGGATGGACTTCTCGACGAAGTTGAACAGCCTGCGGACGTTCAGGTAGCGCCACTCGGGATCGCTCGACAGGGTGCGCGCGCCCCACACCCTGATTCCCTGGCCTGGGAAGCTGCGGATGCAGTTGACGCCAACGGGGTTCAGCTGGTCGTGCTCGCCCTTGGTGATGTTCAGTTCCAGGGAGATGGCACCGCGAACGATCTCGTTCGCCGGAGCCTTGTGCACGCCCCTGCTATCGTCGTTGCGCGCCCAGATCCCCGCCATGTGCCCACTCGGCGGCACGTGGATCGCCTTGCCCGAGTCGGGATCTACGATCTTTACCCACGGCCAGTAGAGCGTCGCGTACTTGGAGTCGTAGCCGGCCGAGTCGACGCGCCACGCCTTCATCTGCTGGGCCTTGAGACCGGGAGGCGGGTCGAGGATGGCGACCCGGTCCGACATCAGTTCGCAGTGGGCGATCATGGCCTGCTGCACGGCTTTCACGCCGTCGTCGTCAATTAGGCCACGTTCCCTTGCAGCCATGAGGTCTGGCACGCAGAGCATGGTCACGTCGTCGATCGCCTCGAGACCACCGAATCCCGTGCGATCGCCGGAGTCTCCGATGTAGTCGTCCACGCCGACCTCGCGGCTGACAACCGGGACCGCGGGGAAGGCGAGCGCGACCTCAGTGTTCTTCTTGGGCACGAGTGCTGCGGAGCCCTTGAGCTCGCGGATGGTGATCAGCCTGGACTTCCGCACAGCGGTCATGACGTTGTTCGCGCCCTTGCGAACGCTCACGTTGTCGTATGTCTCGACAGCGGTGCCGTCCTTCTTCACGACGAGCTTGAAGTTGTCGTCGCTCGCGTCTGAGGCCGCGCTGACCTCGACGGTGAGGCCGTCACCTTCGGTTCCCGCACGGGTGGCGACCTCCAGCGCCGGACGGTCGCCGTCGACCGCGGGCAGGGTCGCGACCGCCACGGCCGTTGCCGCGCCGGTGTCCGCCGTGGAGTCCTCGCCTCCGATGCGCACGATGTAGGCGCTTCCACCACCGTTGAGGAAGTACCCGTACACGGCGTGTGCGAGGTAGGAACCTTCGACGAACCCGCCGAAGACACCGGTGAACTGGGTCCAGTTGGTCACGAGGACAGGCTCGTTGGCGGGGCCCTTTTCGGCGAAGCCGACAAAGGCCGCCACCGCGGTGCCCACACCTTCGATGGGCCGGGAACCCGAGGACACCTCCTCGACGTAGACCCCGGGCGAGAGATAGCTGGGCATGTCCCCTCCTGCTCGTGCCTTGACGACGTCGATCTGCTTCGTGCCAAGGAAGCATCGAGGTAAGGGGTCGTCCGGCGCCGAATCTTCGGGGTGATCCTTCGCGCCACGCGACCGGCCTGATCGAGCACCGGGAGTTGTTGCCTCATCGCGCGGCCGGTGATGCCTCGGCAGTGGCCGAACGGCTCTGTCGGCACAGACACGTGGAACAGGAGACTGCGGCCATGTTCGAGGACGTGAACGCCTCGCTGGCGGCGCTGCTGCACACCGCGATCGCCAAGGACGTCGCGGTGGAGTTCGGCCCGGTGGTGGATGGTGCCGGTGCTGAGAAGAGGTCGGTGGTACTGACCTTCTTGCACATCGAGCGTTGTGTCACAGGCATGGAGCTCGACTGGACCGATGTTCGCGACGAGAAAGGCAAAGTCGTTGCGCGGATGCCACCCACACACCGCTACTGCCTTCACTACCTCGTAACGGCCTCAGCCGGCGCAACTGCCGATCTCGAACTGCTCGGGTCCACTTTGGAGGTTCTCGGGTCCTACAACGCGGTGCCGCGTGCGCTGAGTCGTGGGCCGCTGCGCGACAGCACCTGGCCGGTCGCCCTCGAGGTGGCTCCGGCCGCGCCGTTGCAGGACACCCTCGACATCTGGGCGGCGCTGCGGGCCGATCCGCGCCCCGCCCTCAGACTGTTGGTGACCGCGCCGATGGTGCCTGCACCTATCACATCTCTGGAGGCCACTCCGGAAGGCGTCACTCTGGGAGCCACGCGGAAGCAGTGACGAACCTGAGTGAGGTGCCGCGGTAGATCAGCTCCACGAGTTGTTCGCGACTGTCGACCCCAGCCTGCGACAGCGCTGTAGAAGTATGACTCGGCCGTGCGGGCCAGCGAGCACCACCGCCGTGCGGGCCGGCTCGTGCAGCTGGTTTCGCGCCTGGCCATCGCTGTCTCTTCGCACTCCACGTCGTTGGTGAGCGCACTCGAGGACGCGGCATGGCGCCCGCACACGCCGCCCAGCGGAACCACCACTCGGCACGTGGACGCTGATGTATTCGCTGAGACCACCGTCGAGTGCGCCGACGGCACCGGCGAGGCGTTCCGCGACTGCTGGTCAGTGCCTCAGTCGACCGCCATGCGCAGCGCTAGCACCCCGCTTTGTTCTGCTCCCAACAGCCTGGACACGGTTTCCTGGACGAGCCCCGTCACCAGCACCACTCTCGCTCGCCTGCGGAACCACGCAGAGAGGTGATTGGGCGACGTCGCTTCTTCTGGGCGGTGAGCAGCCTCGCGAGCAGTGAAATCAGTGCTGCGCAACCGAAATAGAAGTTCTCGGCGAGCAGCAACATGCCGCTGCCGGGGAGCGCTGCGAGATGCTGCCGGATCTGTTCGGCCATCGGGCTGCCGCCAGCGAAGGTCCTGGTGGCAGCTGCGCACTGCAGCCACCGAGGCCCGACTCCGATCTCGACGCCGGCGGTGCCCTTGGACTCCACACGACCACCGTTGCCCAGCCCCTGGCCCGCATCTTCTGGGCCGTTCCGCGGAGGGCCGCCGACAGGGATCGCGCCGCGCTGCCGATGATCACCCGCGCCAGGCGCCCGCCAGGACAGGTGAGCGGCCGTGGTCGAAGCCGGCATGCGGGTTGGGCGTCCGGCCGGGGTCGAGCTCGTCAGGTTCCGCGAACAGCTCAGGATCCCGGTTGGCGGCCGCGACCGCGGTGAGCACCCGGCAGCCGGGTGCCCACGAGTGTCATGGGCTCGCTGGTCATCACGAGGTGTTCGAACTCGGCTGATTGGCAGTACAGCAGCACCTCTTCCACCTGCGGACCGAGCTGTGCAGGTTTCATCTCGGGCAGCGTCAACCATCGCTCGCCGCCCCGCGGCGCGGCTGCGAGGTGCTCGACGGGACAGGCGGGCAGCCGCCGTCAGTACATCACGGTCTGGTCTGCCCACTGTTCCTCATGAGGCAGCCGTACAGACACAAACGCCCGCCCAGGACGGGACCGCCGCAGCGGAGGAACTACTTGATGACGGTCAGCGGGACATCCGTTGAGGACACCAGGCCGCACGGGCAGCCGGTGGGTCCGATCGACGTCCCCTTCGGCTGGCTCGCTGTGGCAGTGAGACAGCTCATGGGCCTTTCAGAATCTTCGGACACGTCCTCGCTGACACGGCGCGCAACGGAGGTTTCGATGTCTCTCGAACGAGCCCGCACTGTGGTCGTCGGCATACCCGCACGCAACGAGGAACGCACCATCGCGACCGTGCTGTCGAACGCGGACATCGGGTTGCAGGGGTTCTGTGATCTGCGGACTGCTTGCATCGTCCTCGCCGACAACGGCAGCACGGACAGCACGATCGCACAGTTCGCCCAAGTTGCCACTAATTCGCCGAAGAAGACGATCCTGTCACCGGCGGAGGGGACGGGCAAGGGCACCAACGTGTTCGCGATCTTTCGTGAGGCAGAGCGCATGGACGCCGACACCGTCGTGCTGCTGGACGCGGATGTGCGGTCGGCCCGACCGGAGTGGGTCAAACTGCTCGCCGACGCGGTGGACTGCGATGAGCCGTCGTTGGCGGTGCCGGTGTACACGAGGAACCGGTACGAAGCCAACACGACCAACCATCTCGTCGGGCCGCTGTTGGCCGGCGTGTTCGGGGTGCGGGTTCAGCAGCCGATCGGCGGCGAATTCGCGGTCAACCGCGCTTTCCTGCAACGGCTTTCGTCCTGGCGGCGGCCGGCCAGCGCGCAGCTGTACGGTATTGACGTCTGGATGACGGCCAATGCTCTGCGCGACGGCCTGCGCCTGGTCGAGGTACCGCTCGGGCGCAAGCTGCACAACTCGCCGTTCCCGAAGATTCTTTCGTTGCCACAACAGGTTCTCGACTCCTTGTTCAACGTTCTGACTGGCATGGGGAGTCCGGGGAACCTTGAGGTGACGCTGGCCTCGAGTCTCGCTGCTGTCGCGATCTCCTCACGAATGCAGGACGAGACCGTAGTCCGGGCTGTCATAGCCACGACGGCCAGTTACGTGGAGAGCCATTGGTCCGACATGGTCGCTTTGCTCCCCAGCGCGGCGCACGCACGGCCGTTCGCTGAAGGTCTGCACGTCCCGGCGGAACTTTGGCCGTGTGTGCTCGCGGACGCGTTGTCCGCTGTGGCGGCCGGTGAGGTGCGACGGGCCAGAGATCACCTGATTGCCCTGTATGTCAACAGGGTGTTCACCTTCTGGCGGGAGATCGCTGGTCTCGGCGCTGCTGCTGTGGACGAGTTGCTGGAGGTTCAGGCGGACCGGATGGTTGCCGAGGTACGAGCCCGGGAGCTGCGTTTCCAGGACGCCTTCGACGGGGGCGAGTTCACGAAAGGACTCTGGGAGCCGTTCGCCACCGCGGAACCAGTTCTGTCGAACGGATTTGGCGCGTCCGAAGTCCTGTCGCTCGTGCCCGACGATGCCGATGTCACTTCCCGAAGGTGAGGACCTCGTGGTTGCCCAGTTCGGCTTGAATGCGACGCCGGAGCACTTCACTGTCGTCAGGACGCAGCTTCGAACACCTGGAAGTGCCTGGATGGAGCGCCATGAACGCAGACTCGTCGACTTGGACTGCCTCCCTGTGGTTCAGGGTGTTCTCCTCCAGGCCCAACCGGATCTTCTCGATGAGGTCAGGACGCTGAATGAGGCCTGGGATCGCGGCGAGTTCGACAGCGCCATGTTCGGCTGCGCGCTGGACGACCTCTGCCTAGCCCTGGGGAAGGCATTCAACTTCACGAACACGCGTGCCGACTTGATCGGAAGCGTCGGCGCCGACCGGGTGGCACTGCAGCTCGCCGGAGACCTCAGAAACCTGGCGCTTCGCCTTCGGCAGTCAGTCGAAGCGCTCTCGGACCTGTCCGCGAGCGTGTGTGCGATCTGTGGCCGTCGGAACTTCGGCGTGCTCGGTGTCGCTGTCGCCTGCTGCTCCTGGTGCTCGCATGCCTTTCACGCGGTGTGCATCAACGAGACCTGGCCACCTGCCCTGGACAACGGGGCTGAACCGGTGTGCCCGGAGTGCGGCCAACCTGGCTTCCAGAGGCGGCTGGCCTGACAGAAGATCGATCGAGAGGCAATGTCATGCAGGGTGTGGTGAAGTGGTTCAACTCGGAAAAAGGGTTTGGTTTCATTGCTCCGACGACAAGCGGTCCGGACGTCTTCGTCCACTACTCGGCGATCACGGGCAACGGTTACCGCACTTTGAACGAGGGGGAGGAAGTCGAGTTCGACATCACGTCCGGCCCGAAGGGGCCGCAGGCGTCCAACGTTCGTCGTGGCAATCTCCCAACGGACCGAGGTGTGGGCGCCTCGCCTAGTAGGCGGGAAAGGTGAGCTGATGTTGGAATACGACGGTGCAGGTGGCATGGACAACCAGCCGTCCCTCGACTCCAGGCAGGGGGCTGACGTCGAGGCGTTGATGAAGCTGTACGACGAGGACATGTTGAACAACCCAGGCATGGTCAAGGAGCGACGCGGCGGACTGCTACCGAGCCAGCGGGTCGAGTTTGACACCGTGCAGAGCCCTCATGGCCTCCGCGCGGTTCGTGTCCGCCCTGTCGAGTGAAACGCGCGGAAGTCTGAAGACGCCGCCTGCGCATCACGACACACGCCCCGTGTGTCGTGATGCGCAGGCAGCCATCTAGTGTCCGCTGTGATTCCTCGTTTGCCTTCGTAGCGCCAGCAAAGGCTGTGGGGCCAGGCACCGTCCACCGCAGGGATGCGGTATATGGCTTTGCACTGTTCGGCCTCGTGTGGCCTGGAGATCAGCCGGTTCTGCGACCGCAACTGATCTCAACGTGCGCGTGCCTACTCTTCGAACTTCATCTGGATCTCATTCACACCGTCTGGCGGCCCAGGTCGATGGCGTGACAGAAGGCGCAGTAGATGTCTCAGCCGGGATAGTGGGAGAACAGTGCATCCAGGGTCGCGTGACCTTCCGTTTCCACAACGGTGACGTTGTCCTTCGGCTCGAAGTGACGTCGCTGCCTTCCCAGAACCTTGAGAGCGTCATGCTGAAGTTGCTCATGTCGCTGTGCAGCGCCTCAAGGCTGCTCTGTCCCTCTCAGCGTTCGGCAGGTCTGCCTCATTGAGAGCGCGTAGATCAGTGTCCATCACCTGCAACGCCATCTTCATGTCTTGACGGAGAAACACAAGGTCAGATCATGCGGCAATCGGGGAACGGAGGATCCGTCCGCTTGAAGGAATTGCCGTGGCCGTAGACGATGATCTGGCCATGACGTGCTCCTTCACAGTCGGTTCCTAGGTGTACTGACCACTGAGGTTGCGAACGGTTCGACACGTAGTCGGATGATGTTGGAATGAGGGAGGGCCTCCGGGGTCGGTGTGGATTGCGACGTCTACACCGACCAACGGAGGCCCTCGTGACCCACGCTAACGCACCTCTGACTCCGGTAGGCAGGCTGCGCCTGGCCCTGTGTGTCGTGGACGAGGGCTGGCCGCTGCGGCGGGCCGCGGAACGGTTCCAGGTTTCGGTCAGCACCGCGAAACGATGGGCCGACCGCTACCGCGACGAAGGTGAGCCGGGCATGGCCGACCGGTCATCGCGTCCGCCCACGAGCCCGGGCCGCACCCCGACCCGGACCGAACGCAGGATCATCAAGGTCCGTCTGGCACGGCGGTGGGGGCCTGCACGGATCGCGTTCCTGCTGCGGCTGGTGCCCCCCACAGTGCACCGGGTGCTGACCCGGTTCGGCCTGGCCCGGCTGACTCACCTGGACCGGGCCACCGCGCAACCGGTGCGCCGATACGAACGCGCGACGCCCGGCGAGCTGGTGCACGTCGACATCAAGATATTCGGCAACATCCCTGATCGCGGCGGGCACCGGTCATCAGCCGGCAAGCGGCAGCGCACTCGCAACCTGGGAAAGAAACTCGACCGCTACTGCGGCAGTCACGTCGGCTATAGCTACCTGCACAACGCCGTGGATGACCACTCCCGGCTCGCCTACAGCGAGATCCTGCCCGACGAGAAGAAGCAAACCGCGGTCGCGTTCTGGCAACGAGCCCAGACCTTCTTCGCCAACAACGGCATCACCGTCGAGCGAGTGCTCACCGACAACGGCGTGTGCTACAAGTCCCGGCTCTGGCGCGACACGCTGGCCACCGCCGGGATCACCCACAAACGATCCGAGACCGAACGGCGAGCCGCACTGCCGCAGTGGCTGCACACCCACAATGGTGAGTTCTAAGACTCGTCGCAACGACGCTGGTCAACGTGCTTTCGTGAGCACTGTAGCTAAAGGTTGTCCCGTAACGCCGTCTAAAGGTTGTCCCGTAACGCCGTCTAGGTGTGATCGATGATCTTGGTGTGGAGCAGGTGATCAGTGCGGACCGGCCGGAGTGGGTGCCGGTGTTCACGGGCTTGTCGGTGACGGTGTTCCGCACGC
>NZ_JAPJDL010000031.1 GCF_026242055.1 Lentzea sp. NEAU-D7
CGACGCCCTGTCTCACCCCATGCCCGCCACGTCCAGCAGCGTCGTCACCAGCGCGGACGGGTCGCCGATCTCCGGCGGCAGTCCGCGCGAGGCGAACCAGCCGCAGATGTTGCGGACGTCCCGGTCGAGGAACTCCACGCCGCGGGGGTTCGCGACGAGGTCGACCACCTGCGGCAGGTCGATCACGACCAGCCTGCCGTCGTGCACCATCAGGTTGTACGCCGAGAGGTCGCCGTGCGTGATGCCCGCCTCGGCGAGCGTCATCAGCGTCGAGACCAGCTGACGCCACAGGTCGAGCAGCTCGTCCTCGTCGGGACGGGTCTGCGCGAGCCGCGGTGCCGCGTTGCCCTCGGCGTCGCCGATGAACTCCAGCAGCAGCTCGGTGCCGCTGCGCTGCACCGGATACGGCACCGGGGCGCCGATCTGCCACAGCCTGGAGAGCGCGGCGAACTCCGCGACCGTCCACTGCTCCGCGATCAGGTTGCGCCCGAACGCGGTGCGGTTCGCGATCGCCCGCGTCTCGCGGGACTTCTTCATGCGACGACCCTCGAGGTACCCCGCGTCGCGGTGGAACATCCGGTGGTCGTTGCTGCGGTAGCGCTTGGCGGCGAGCAGGCACGACCTGTCGCCCATCGCGCGTTCCAGCAGGAAGACGTCCGCCTCCTTACCGGTCTTCACGATGCCCAGCTCGCGGTCGACCGCGGCGAGTTCCGTGATGAGCCAGTCCGGGTGCGGTTTCGGCCCCTGGTCGGCGTCACCCCAGGTGGACCAGCGATCGCCGTCCTCGGGGGTGTCCGCCGAGCTGAGCTGGTCCTCGCGCACTCGTGCGACGCGCAGCTTCTCTTCTTCGGTCATGCGGCCGCGACGCGTGGGTTCCGCGTCGTCGGCCCTGCGGTTGGTGCGCTTTCCCTTGCGCCGCATGGTGTCGTCGGCGCCGTCGAAAGCAGATTCGTAACGTTCGAAAAGATCGTGCTCGCGCACGGTGGGGTCTCCCAAGAGATGAAGGTGACCGCCCTACTGGCGCTCTGCGATCAAACGGTGCTGATCAGGCGCGAAGGGCGGCTGGACGGGTCGCGAGTGCGGTGCCGCGCCCAAAGACAGGCTCTGACATGTCGCACCTCCTCGATCCAGCTCCGTTGTCACGCTTCGGGGAGAAGCTTGCCGCGCGCGTTTCGTGCGCGCAACCGAATTAACCGGTGATCAGGTCCGCAGTCTTCTCGCCGGTCGGCACCATCGTGAGCCCGGCCTTGCGCGCGAGCTTGACCAGGCCTTTCAGGTCCGCGGGCTCCGCGCTGGACTTCGCGATGGCCCGTGCGAGCAGACCCTTGTGCGCCTTGTTGAAGTGGCTGACGACCTTGCCCTCGCTCGTGACCACCCGGACGACGACGGCGTGCGGCATCCGCGCGAGGCTCGAATAGGCGCCGGAACGCAGGTCGACGACGAACTCGTCGGCCTCCTCGAGCACCGGCTCCAGCGCCGGCTTCCACACCGTGCGGAGGCTGCCGTGGGACGGCAGCGTGCTGCCGCCGGACAACCGGTACGCGGGCACCGGGTCACCACCGCGGACCGCGCCGAACAGCGCCGAGGCGACCGCGAGCCGCTCGTAGGCGCGTTCCTTCTCGGCCTTCTTGAGCGACGGGAAGTCCAGGTTGTCGTAGAGCACGCCGGTGTAGCGCAACAGCGCCGGTGTGGTCTCCGACGTGCGCAGCGACGCGTTGCGGTGCACCTCGTCGACCTGGCGTTCGGAGATGTCGAGCGCCTTGAGGCTCGCCGGGACGTCCTTCGCGAGATCGGCCAGCGCGGACACCAGCTTGTCGCGCACCGGGTTGAGCTCGGGGAACGACAGCGCGTCGAGGTCGAGCGGCGCGCCCTCGCCGCCGATCGCCTTGGTCTCCGACGGGGGAAGCAGCACCAGCACGGGTCAAAGGGTAGGGCAGTGGACGGAAACCGCTGGACCTGCGTGGTCTTCGGCGCGACGTGGACGCGCTCGGCCGTCCGCGTCGCTCGCCCATGATGCCTGGCTGCGTCCTGAGGGCGTCGTGGGCGAGCGTTGAGGCGTGCCAGCCGGAGCTGCTGTGCCGGCCGTGCCGCGTGGGCTGCGCGGTGGTTGGGCTGCGCGGTGGTTGGGCTGCGCGGTGGTTGGGCTGCGCGGTGGTTGGGCTGCGCGGTGGTTGGGCTGCGCGGTGGTTGGGCTGCGCGGACCGCGCAAGCCGCGGGTCACGCCGTGCAGGGGTCGCGCGGCGCCTGCGTCGCGGAGCGCCTGCGTCGCCCAGGCCGCGGTCTCTAGGGCGCCAGCAGCGTCAGGTAGGCGAGGCCCATCGTTCCGCGCCATCCCCGCAACCGGTAGTTGCGGGCCTTGTCGGCCTTGGCCCTGATCTCCGCGACGTGCTCGGAGTCCGGGTTGTCGCGCAGCCAGCGTTCCCAGGCGAGGCCGTGGCCGTTCTCGAACACGTCCCACTCGTCGAGGCTCGCCTGTTCCGCGGCTAGCAAGCGGAAGCCGTGGGCTTGCGCCAGGTCCACGAGGTCGGCCAGCGAGCCGTACTGGTCTCGCGGGACCGGCATGACGGCGAGCTGGGCCTCGGTGGGTTCGCGTTCCCAGAAGCCCTCGCCGAGCAGGAGCCGGCCGCGCGGAGCGAGCAGTTTCCTGGCCTCGGTGAGTGCGTTCACCGTGTGCTGCAACGGGTCTCCGCCCCACACGTGGGTCGCGCCGTTGACGATGACCACGTCGGCCGGCCTGGTCGGGCGCCATTCGGCTACGTCGGCCACCTGCAGGCTGACGCGGTCGCTCAGGCCTCGGGCGTCGGCGTTGGCTTGGGCTCGCGCGATGTCCGTGGCGTTCCGGTCCACGCCGGTGCCGCTGGCCGTGGGGGCGGCCTCCAGGGTGCGCAGGAGGAACTCCGCCCAGCCGCAGCCGAGGTCGAGCACGTGGGCGCCGTCCAGCGGCATGAGCGAACGGATGAGGCGGGCCGCTCTTTCCTCGGACAGGGGCCCGTGGAACGTCACGTCCTCGTACAGCGGTGTGATCTCTGGAGATGTCATCGCACGCAGGATGGCGCTGGCGGCACGTCTCGGGCAACGCGTTATTCGGTTGTTGGGTCCGTCTCCTTTCCGTAGCGTCGATCGACGTGGAACTCGTGTGGCGCCCGCTCACGATGGCGGACATCCCGGCGGTGGCCGCGCTCTACAACGCGGCCGAGGCGGTCGACGACACCGGCGAACTGTTGTCCGAAGAGGACTTCGCCCAGTCGTTCGGCGACTCCGACCTGCCCGGTGGTTCGCTGGCGGTGCTCGCGGACGGACGGCTCGTGGCCTACGGGCTGGTCGCGTTGCGCGACAACCCCGTGGGCACGCACCGCGTCCGGCTCGACGGGATGGTGCACCCCGAGCACCGGCGTGCGGGCATCGGGCTGCGGCTCCTGCCCCGCCTCGCGGCACTCGCGCGCGACCTCCACGTCGCACGGCACCCGGCTCTGCCTCTAGCGGTGTGCACGATGGTCGAGAGCCGGTCCGAGGGGCACGTCGCACTGGTCGAGAAGCTCGGCTTCGGCGCCGACCGCCACTTCTACGAGCTGGAGGTGGCACTGGGCGAGTCACTCGCCCAGGTCCCGGTCCCGGCCGGCTACGAGATCGTGCCGTTCTCCGCGGCCCGTGACGAAGAGGTCCGCCTGGTCAGCAACGCGGCGTTCGCGCAGCACTGGGGGGTCGGTCGAACGCAGCCCCGAGGAATGGGCGGCGTCGTTCACCAACAGCTTGCGGTTCGTTCCAGAATCCTCCTTCCTGGCGTTGTCGGAGGACGACGCGGTGGTCGGGTTCGTGCTCGCGCGGCACTACCCGGTCGTCGAGGAGATGACCGGCGTCCGCGAGCTGTGGATCGGTGACGTCGGCACCCTGGAGGAGCACCGCGGGCGCGGTGTGGCCTCCGCCCTGCTGAGCTGGACGCTGGCTCAGGCCAGGGCGAAGGGCTACCACCGAGCGGGGCTCTCCGTGGACTCGGCCAACTCGACCCGTGCGCTCGGCGTGTACGAGCGCGCCGGGTTCGAGGTGGCGCGGACCTGGATCGACTACGGGCGGGCGGAAGAGCTCTAGAGCTCCTCGCCCGACTGGCCGACGCAGAACTGGTTGCCGTCCGGGTCGGCGAGCACCGACCACACGAGGCCGGGAACGCTGTGCACCGCGACCTCCGCGGCGCCGAGCTCGACCAGGCGGGCGACCTCCGCCAGGCGGTCCGGCACGTGCGAGTCGAAGTGGAGTCTGTTCTTGCCCGGCGTCGCGTCCGGCACCTGCTGGAAGGCGAGCGCCGGACCGGACTCGGTCGACGGAGCGAGCACGATGAACTCACCCCAGTCGTTCTGGATCGTGGTGCCCAGGGCAGCCGTCCAGAACTCCGCGAGCTTGCGCGCGTCGCCCGTGTCGATGGTGATCATGTCAATGGTCAGCGGCATGGGACGGACGCTACTCAGGGGGTCTGACAATTGCGGTCACCGCAGGTCAGGGCCGGACCGGAGCACCGCGCGCGATTTCGGGGAACGTCCAACCAGTACGCTGCTACAACTGCCCGTGAACGAGGAGCACCCACCGTGATCACCAGGATGTCGTCGCTGTTCCTGCGCACCCTTCGCGAGGATCCGGCGGACGCCGAAGTGCCCAGCCACAAGCTGCTGGTGCGCGCCGGCTACGTCCGCCGCGTCGCGCCGGGCGGGTACACCTGGCTGCCGCTGGGCCTCAAGGTCCTGCGCAACATCGAGGCCGTCGTCCGCGAGGAGATGGACGCCTTCGGCGCGCAGGAGATCCAGTTCCCCGCGCTGCTGCCCAAGGAGCCCTACGAGGCGACGAACCGGTGGGAGGAGTACGGCCCCAACCTGTTCCGCCTCAAGGACCGCAAGGGTGCCGACTACCTGCTCGGCCCCACGCACGAGGAGATGTTCACCCTCACCGTGAAGGGTGAGTACAGCTCCTACAAGGACTACCCGGTCACGCTGTACCAGATCCAGACCAAGTACCGCGACGAGGCGCGTCCCCGCGCGGGCATCCTGCGCGGCCGCGAGTTCCTGATGAAGGACTCGTACTCGTTCGACCTCACCGACGAGGGCCTGAGCGAGTCGTACAAGAACCACCGCGACGCCTACATCCGCATCTTCGACCGGCTCGGCCTGGAGTACGTGATCGTCTCCGCCACGTCCGGCGCGATGGGCGGCTCGGCGTCCGAGGAGTTCCTCGCCGTCGCCGAGACGGGCGAGGACACGTTCGTGCGCAGCACCGAGTCGGGTTACGCGGCGAACGTCGAGGCCGTCGCCACGCCCGCGCCCGCCGAGCAGCCGATCGACGACAAGCCCGCCGCGCAGGTGCACCACACGCCGAACACCCCCACCATCGAGACGCTGGTGGACTTCCTCAACGCCAACACCGACCGCAAGTTCACCGCGGCCGACACGTTGAAGAACGTCCTCGTGAAGGTCAAGCAGCCCGGCAAGGACTGGGAGCTGCTCGCGGTGGCCGTCCCCGGCGACCGCGAGGTGGACTTCAAGCGCCTCGAAGCGGCCGTGGAACCCGCCGAGGTCGCGATGGTCGACGAGGCCGACTTCGCCAAGAACTCGTTCCTGGTCAAGGGGTACATCGGTCCGGGGGCCATCCAGTCCAACGGCATCCGCTTCCTCGCCGACCCCCGCGTCGTCAAGGGGACCGCGTGGGTCACCGGCGCCGACAAGGCCGACCACCACGTCGTCGACCTGGTGGTGGGCCGCGACTTCACGCCCGACGGCGTCATCGACGTCGCCGAGGTCCGCGAGGGCGACGCCTCCCCGGACGGCAAGGGCGTGCTGGTCGCCGCGCGCGGCATCGAGATCGGCCACATCTTCCAGCTCGGCCGCAAGTACGCCGACGCGTTCTCGCTCGACGCCCTCGGCCCGGACTCCAAGCCCGTCCGCATCACCATGGGCTCGTACGGCGTCGGCGTCTCGCGTCTCGTCGCGGCCATCGCGGAGCAGTCGCACGACGACCGCGGCCTGATCTGGCCCCGCAACGTCGCGCCCGCCGACGTCCACGTCGTGGTCGCCGGCAAGGACGAGACGCTGATGAGCGCCGGTGAGGACTTCGCGAAGCAGCTCAGCGCCAAGGGCCTCAAGGTGCTGCTGGACGACCGCAAGGCGAGCCCCGGCGTGAAGTTCGCGGACGCCGAGCTCGTCGGCATCCCGACGATCCTGGTGGTCGGCCGCGGCCTGAAGGACGGCACGGTCGAGGTCAAGGACCGCCGCTCCGGCGAGCGCGTCGAGGTGCCGGTCGCCGAGGCCGTCGAGCACCTGGTGCAGGTCGTCACCAGCTGAAGCAGGAACTGAACGCCGGGCACCGCGCTGGAAGTGGGCGCGGGGCCCGGCGTTCGGCGTTGTGCGGAAAGAGCGCCGAGTTGTGTCCGCGTTCGGCAAGGCCGAACGCCTGCTGAGCCTCGCGCGAGGAACCCGCGGGGATCCGGCCAGGCCTCGTGAAGTTGGTGTCGCGGAGCGGGAGTGGTCCGCGGACGTCATCCCGTGCGGGCACTGGTGAAGTGCCAGGAACGTCTGCGCGACGCGATCACGTTGTCGCGGCAGCTGTCATGTCGAACAGCGGCGAGCGGCGGAGTGCCCGCCGCCGTCCACATCGGACGGCGGCGCGGCAGGTCCTACGAGGTCGGCACCAGCGAGTCGACCATCTTCTGCAGGTCGGACTCCTTGGGCAGCGGCGGGGTGGCGCCGCCACCGCCACCCTCCAGGTCGCCGTTCACGGCCAGCACGTGCAGCTTGTTGGTGCCGTTGAGGACCACGACCTTCACCATGCCCTTGCTCGCCAGGCACTTGTTGCCGGTCTGCGTGACGGTGGCGTCGACCTGCACACCCTCGATGGTGACCTTCTTGCCGTCCTTCTGGGTGTGCTGGATCTTCACCGGCTTCGGCGTCGTCGTCGTGACCTTCGGGTCGCCGCCCGACGAGTAGTACTGCGTGGCGAGGGCCTTGGTGAACTCGGTGGCCGTGGTGTTGATGTCGCTCTTCGGGAGCAGCGTGCCGCCGTTGGTGCCCTTGGTGAACGACTTGCCCTCGCAGGTGTAGTCGCCGTAGGTGGTGACGCCGGACAGCGAGATGCCCGCGAAGCCCTCCACCGGGATCTTGGCGTCGGCGATGATGTCCCAGTTCTTCGGGACCTCGTAGTTGAAGCCGAGCGCCGTCTCGACGCACTGCCGGGCCTCGTCCTTCGGGCAGGCGGCGTCGGTCGGCTGCGCGGAGGTGCTGGGCGACGGGGACGGGTCGGTCGTCGCCGTCGTGCTGTCCTGGCGCGAGAGCAGGAACCAGGTGAGGCCGCCGCCGACGAGCAGCACCAGGACCACGGTGCCGAGCACCAGCCAGAGCGTCTTCTTGCCCTTCTTCGGCGGCTCGTCGTCGAAGCCGCCGTACACGCCCAGGCCGCCGTACCCGCCGTAACCCTGCTGCGGGAACTGGCCCTGGTCCCCGAATCCGCCCTGCTGGGGGAAACCGCCGGTCTGCGGGTACCCGCCGGTCTGGTAGCCGCCCGTCTGGTACCCACCGCTCTGGTGGTCACCCTGTTGCTGCTGGCCCCAGCCCTGCTGGTCGTTCCAGCCGCCCTGTCCGCCGCCACCTGGGTAAGTCACGGGGAAACGGTACCTGGTGGGTCTGACAGCGACTTAATTCATCGCGCGTTGACTTCTGTGACGACCGGGGCGTAGCGTGCCCACTAAATTCAACGCTTGATGAACTAAGGGGTCGACGATGCGCACCGTGCTGATCACCGCCGTCGCAGGTGCTGGGGTGGCGTTCCTGCTGGGGCTGCTGACGTTCGGCGTGCAGGCCACAGTGCACCCGCACGACGTCCCGCTCGCCGTGGTGGCGCCTCCGCCGATGGCGGAACGCGTCGCGAGAGCCGACTCGGCCGAGATCGACATCAGGGTCGTGTCCGCGGACGAGGCCCGGAACCTCCTGCGGGACAAGGAGGTCTACGGGGTGCTGGAGATCGCGCCCGGCCAGGCGACGATCCGGCTGAACCCGGCGGTCAACCCGTCCGGCACGCAGGTCGCCCAGCAGGTGCTGACCGGCGTCGCGCAGGGCGCCGGACTGCCGGTCGAGGTCGAGGCCGTCACGCCGACCGCCGCCGAACGCACCGCGCCGCTCGCCGCGTCCGCGCTGCTGTGGGTCGGCGGGATGATCGCCGGGCTGCTGTTCGTGGTCCTGAAGGGCGGGAGGCTGAGGTGGCTGTCGGCGGTGACCGCAGCCGTCCTCGTCACCGGTTCGACCGCGGGGCTGCTGGCGTGGTGGGGCGTCACGTTCAGCGCGCAGGCGCTCGCGTTCCTGCTCGCCGTCGCGGTGTCGTTCGCGCTGCTGCAGGCCGGACTGTTCAAGCACCTCGGCGTCCGCGCGATGGGCGTCCTCGGCGTCCTCTACCTGATGGCGCCGGCGGTCGCGGGCCAGGTGCCCGAGCTGCTCAACCCCGTCTACAGGGCGGTCCTGTGGTCGTGGACGCCGTTCCGGTTCTCGGCGGAAGGCCTGCGCAGCCTCATGTACGGCGGCTCCGTCGGCACCGAGTGGTGGGTGTTCGGCGGGGTCGCGCTCATCGGGCTCGTGTTGCTGGCCGTGAAGAAGGCCGGGCTAGCCGGCGAGAAAGCTCAGGCGGACCGTGCGGACGGGATTGTCGACGTTGGTGTCCACCAGGCAGATGGACTGCCAGGTGCCGAGCGTCAGCACACCGCCTAGAACGGGGATCGTCGCGTAGGGCGGCACCAGAGCGGGCATCACGTGGTCACGGCCGTGGCCGGGGGTGCCGTGCCGGTGCCGCCACTTCACGTCACGGGGCAGGATGCGCTCCAGCGCGGTCAGCAGGTCGTCGTCGCTGCCCGCGCCCGTCTCGATGATGGCGATGCCCGCCGTCGCGTGGGGCACCCACACGTGCAGCAGGCCGTCGCCGCTCTCGCTGTCGAGGAATCGCTGGCACTCCCGCGTCAGGTCGTGGACGACCTCGTCGGCACCGGTGCGGATCTGGATCTCCTCGCTGCGCATGACCTCAGATCTTACGAACCACCCGTGCGGGGTTGCCGACCGCAAGCACGTGAGCAGGCAAATCGCGCGTCACGACACTGCCCGCGCCGACCACCGTGTTGTTGCCGATGGTGACACCGGGGCACACGATCACACCGCCGCCGAACCACACCCTGTCCCCGATGACGATCGGCGCGGTCGTCTCCCAGCCCTCGATGCGCGCGTCGTGGTCCTCGACGGGGTGCAACGCCGTCAGCAGCTGCACGCGCGGGCCCATCATCACGTGGTCGCCGATGGTCACCGGGCCGCAGTCGAGGATGATCCCGTCGTAGTTCATGAACGTGTTCGCGCCGATGCGGGTGTTGTAGCCGTACTCGATCTGCAGGCGCGGGAGGAACGTCGAGTTCTCGCCGATCTCCGCCACGAACCCCTTGAGGATGCTGTACATCCCGCCGAGGTCCTCGGGGTCGTGCGCGTTGAACCGGGCCATCTCGCGCCATCCGCGGCGCCGGTCCGCGTCCAGTTCGGGGTCCGCCGGGAGATAGGGCTCGCCGTTGATCATCTTCTCGCGGTTGGTTCCCATGAGGACTCAGTATCGTCACGGCATGCGCGTGCTCTTCGCCAGCATGGCCACCCCGGGCCACACGTACCCGTTGATCCCGCTGGCGCAGGCCCTGCGCAAAGCCGGGCACGAGGTGCACTACGCGGTCGGCGAGGAGATGCACCCGGTGCTCGGCAAGCTCGGCTTGCGGCCGTTCCGGCCGGGGCTGGTGTTCGGCGAGATCTACGCCGAGGACATCGCGCAGGAGCTGGAGCGGTTGCTGCCCGATCTCGTGATCGGCGGGTGGGCGGTGCCCGAGGTCGTCTCCGAGGCCCGGCGCCGCGGGTTTCCCGCGCTGTGGCACGGGTTCGGGCGGATGTTCCCGGACGGGATCGGCCTCGTGCGGCCCACCGGCGGCCGGCACCTCGACATCTGCCCGCCCTCGTTGCAGGACGCGGACTTCTTGACCGAGGAGCGGATCCCGTTGCGGCCGGTGCCGTTCTCGCCGCCCGGTGACGTGCCGGTGCGCACCGCCGGGAAGCTGGTCTACCTCACGCTCGGCACCGCGTTCGGCACGCGGGAACTGCTCGCCGAGGCCGTCGTGGGGCTCGGCAAGATCCGCGAGGCGCAGGTGGTCGTGGCCGCCCCGCACGTCTCGCTCGACCGCCTGCCGCCGAACGTGACGGTCCACCCGTGGTTGCCGCAGGCCGAGGTGCTCCGGTACGCGGACGTCGCCGTGCACCACGGAGGCAGCGGCACGATGCTGGGCGCGCTCGCCGCCGGCGTGCCCCAGGTCGTACTGCCGCAGGGAGCCGACCAGTTCGGCAACGCGGACGCGCTCGTCGCGGCCGGTGCGGCGCTGCGGCCGGGCGCGTTCAGCGCCGGGCCGATCGCGGACTGCGTGCGGCGGCTGTTCGCTGACTCGTCCTACCGGGAAGCCGCTGGTCAGATAGCTCGGGAGATACGTCACACGCCCTCGCCGGAGGAAGTTGCGGACAGTCTGGCGGACGTTGTGTAACACTGTTTTTTATGAAGGCAAGCCGCCTGCGCTTCGGGATGAACCTGTGGCCGCCGTTCCTGTTCGCCGGCATCCGCGTCGTGGAGATCTCGCCGGACTACCGGTACGCGCGGGTGCGGATGCGCCTGCGCCCGTGGAACCGCAACTTCTTCGGCACCCACTTCGGCGGATCGCTCTTCGCGATGACCGACCCGTTCTGGGTGTTGCTGCTGTTCAACCAGCTCAAGGGCGAGCACGTCGTGTGGGACCGGGCCGGTGAGATCGAGTTCGTCGCGCCCGGCCGCGGCACCGTGCACGCCGAGTTCCGGCTGACCGACGAGCACGTCGCCGAGGTCCTGGACCGGACCAGGGACGGCGACAAGGCGCTGATCTGGTTCGAGACGGACGTCGTCGGGCAGGATGGGGCCGTGATCGCACGGGTGAAGAAGCAGGTCTACGCGCGCCGCAAGCGCGACAAGCAGCTCGCACATGCGTGAGGCCTTCGGAGCGGTCTTCGACGTCGAGCCCGGTTACCTGAACACGGCGTCCATCGGCGTGCCGCCCCGGCACGTCGCCGACGCGGTGGCGGCCTCCCATGAACGGTGGCGGCGCGGCCAGGACACGTCGTCCACGTTCAACGAGGTCGTCGAGACCTCGCGAGCGGCGTTCGGGCAGCTGGTCGGGGTGCCCGCGGAGTCGGTCGCCTGCGGCGCGACGGTGTCGCAGTTCGTGTCCCTCGTCGCGCAGTCCCTGCCGGCCGGCTCGAAGGTCTTCGGCGACCCCGGCGAGTTCACCAGCGTCACGCTGCCGTTCGTCGCGGCCGGTCACGAGATCGTGTCCACGGTGGAGGAAGCCGATCTCGTCGCCGTGAGCGTGGTCCAGTCGGCCGACGGGAAGATCGCGGACCTCGATGCCTTGCGCGCCTCGGGCAAACCCGTGCTGCTCGACGTGTCGCAGGCCGCCGGCTGGCGTCCGTTGTCGTTGGAGTGGGCCGATTTCGTCGTCGGCGTGGCCTACAAGTGGCTGATGGCACCGCGCGGCGCGGCCTGGATGGCGGTGCGTCCCGACCGGATGGCGTCTCTCAAGCCGTTGGCGGCCAACTGGTACAGCACCGGCGAGAACTACGGCACCGAGCTCGTGCTCCGTTCGGACGCACGGCGGTTCGACCTCTCGCCGACGTGGTTCTCGCACGTCGGTGCGGCGGTTGCGCTGCCGTGGGTGGCTTCTCTTGACCTCGAAGCCGTGCGCGCGCACTGCGTGAGCCTGACGGACCGCCTTCTGACCGGTCTGGGGCTGCCGCCCAACGGCTCGGCGATCGTCTCAGTCGGCCGTCCACCCGTTCAGGGGGTCGTGTCCTCGGTTCGTGCAGGTCGCACGCGGTATGCGTGTCACCTGTACAACACGATCGAGGACGTTGACCGGGTGCTCGAAGCGCTCGCGTGACTGCCGTCCGTTACCGTGGGTCCTTGTGTCGGAACCACGCCAGTCACCTGAAGAGGTGACCCAGAACCTGCCTCGCTTCCCACCGAGGCCCACCGACACCGCGCCGTTGTACCCGGCCGACGAGCTCGTGAAGCTGCAGTCGATCATGGACAACCGCCAGGGGCAGCTGCCCCCGCCGCCGCCTCCGCCCCAGCGCAAGTCGACGTGGGTGGGCAAGGCGCTGGCGCTCGTCGGCGTCGCGGTGGTGTCGGGGTTCGTGTGGTGGGTGTTGCAGCCGTCGGACCCGGTCGACCAGCCGGTCGCCAAACCGCAGAAGACCGCGGGGGAGTACGAGTTCACCACCGTGCCGGAGCTGCCGGAACCGGTGAAGGACAGCGACTGCGCCGCCCACTCGACGAGCCAGACGCAGGCGTTCTTCAAGACCACGCCGTGCCTGCAGCTGACGCGGGCCTTCTACACGGCCAAGCTGCCCGACGGGCGCACCGTGTACTCGTCGGTGTCGGTCGTGAAGATGAAGACGGCCGACGAGGCGCGGCAGCTGCGGGAGCTCACCCAGAAGGACGGCACCGGCAACGTCAAGGACCTGGTGCTCGACAAGGCCATCAGCGTGCCGCCGCTGACCACGCTGGCCAACGGCGGGTACGCCTCCGAGCAACGCGACCAGCTGGTCGTGATCGTCGAGTCCGACTCGCCGACCAGGGGAGCCGACGCGCTCGCGCACAACAAGGACATGAAGAAGGTCTCCAACGACGCGATCAGACTCGCGTCGTCGTTCGGCGGCTAGCGTCAGCCCGAGGCGACACCCGGCATCGTGATCGATGCCGGGGTGGACCCCGCGGCCTTGCGCCAGCGCGTCGCCCGCACCGCCGCCGTCGTCAGCGCCTCCAGCGCCGACGTCCGCAGACCGGAATCGTCTGTCCGCTCCAGCACACCGCGCCACGCGGCGCAGGTGTCCTGCTCGACCGCCACGAGCGCGGCCAGCGCGGAGGGCCCGTCCGACACCGGTGAGGGCGGCAGGTAGGCCGCCGCGGGCGGGTTCGGGGTCGCGCCGTGGTCACGCAGCCACCGCTCGGTCGTGTCCCGGCGCGCGCGGTGCAGGTTCGAGCCCTCCGCGACGGCGGCCGCCTGGTCGCTCAGGAACGCCGACACCATGCCGTAGGTCCACAACGCCGCGTGCTCGGTCCCGAGCGCGGTCTGCACCGCCTCCACGCTCATGCGAGCACCTCCCGCAGCGACGCGCAGCCGGCGGCCACCGAGCCGACGAGACCGGCGCGGTAGGAGGGCAGCGAGGCGACGGTGGCCGAGGCCTCGCGGACGGCCTCGTCGAGCGCGGTGCGCAACGCGGCCAGCGGGTCCGGCGGCGTGGGCGGCGCGGTGGGGGCGGGCGGCGCGGTGGACGACAGCGGCGGGCGCTCGCGGTCGACCTCGGCCTGCAGCAGCGAGGCGTGCGTCTCACGGGCCTTGGCGATCTCCGCGGCCGCGGGCACCGTCGTCAGCGACTGGGCCAGCTTGGCGTCCGCGCGGGCCTGCGCCGCGAGGGCCGAGAGCGGGTCCGGCGGCGGTGGCGGCGGCGGTTCTGCGGTGCACGCGACGGCGAGCGGCGCGGCGGCCACCGCGAACAGCACCCGGCGGCGGCTGACCGTTTCGGAGATCACGCGACCCATGTTGCCAGCAGCCGTGCGGCGCGGTGGGAGCCGGGCGAACGAGATAGTCTGGTCGTCCACGGCCGCCGAAACACCGTCGGCCGGGGTTTTCATGCGTTCGAACTGAAGGAGACACCACGTGTCCAGCCCGCCGCGCGGAGAGCTTTCCGCGCAGCTAGCACCCGTTGTGCGGGAAGCTCTCGAAGCCGCGGGCTTCGACCTCGACGCGCTCGACGTGAATCAGGCTGGGCGCCGCCGTCTGGTCAAGGTGGTCGTGGACGGCGAAGACGGAATCGGGCTCGACGAGGTCGCCGAGGCGAGCCGTGTGGTCTCCGCCGCACTCGACGAGCACGACCACATCATCAACGGGCCGTACACCCTCGAGGTCACCTCGCCGGGTGTCGACCGGCCCCTGACGCGCCCGCGCCACTGGAAGCGCGCTCACCTGCGTCTCGTGAAGATCAAGCAGCCCGATCAGCCCGAGTGGTTCGGCCGGGTCGGCGAGTGCGACGAGACCGGGGTCGAGCTGCTGCACAAGGACGAGCTGCGACGCGTGGAGTACCGACACATCGAACGCGCGGTCATGGAGATCGAGTTCAAGCAGCCGCCGGTCGAGGAACTGGCTCGGCTCACTCGGAAAGCACCGAAGGAGGAGCCGAGGTGAACGTCGACATCGCCGCCCTGAGGGCGATCGAACGTGAAAAGGACATCCCCTTCGAGACGGTCCTGGAGGCGATCGAGTCAGCACTGCTGACCGCCTACAAGCACACCGAAGGGCATGCCACGCATTCGAAGGTGGAGATCGACCGCAAGACCGGTGTCGTGCGCGTGATCGCGCAGGACCTGGCGCCGGACGGTGCGGTTCGGGAGGAGTGGGACGACACTCCGGAAGGCTTCGGCCGCATCGCGGCCACGACGGCGCGCCAGGTCATCCTGCAGCGCCTGCGCGACGCCGAGCACGAGCGCACGTTCGGTGAGTTCGCCGCCAAGGAGGGCGAGATCATCGCGGGTGTCGTCCAGCGCGACGCCCGCGCGAACGCCCGCGGCATGGTCGTCGTGCAGGTCGGCGACACCGAGGGTGTGCTCCCGCCGGCCGAGCAGGTGCCGGGCGAGCAGTACAACCACGGCGAGCGCATCAAGTGCTACGTCGTGAGCGTGTCGCGCGGTGCCCGTGGGCCGCAGATCGCTCTCTCGCGCACCCACCCGAACCTCGTGCGGCGGCTGTTCGCCCTCGAGGTCCCGGAGATCGCGGACGGCACCGTGGAGATCCCCGCGGTGGCACGTGAGGCAGGTCACCGTTCGAAGATCGCGGTGAAATCAACCGTTGCCGGAGTGAACGCCAAGGGCGCTTGCATTGGCCCCATGGGTGCCCGTGTGCGCAACGTCATGCACGAGCTCGGTGGCGAGAAGATCGACATCATCGACCACTCGGACGACCCGGCCACGTTCGTCGGGAATGCCTTGTCCCCGGCCAAGGTTGTGTCCGTGCGGGTGCTCGACGAGCGTGCCAAGACGGCGCGTGTCGTGGTGCCGGACTTCCAGCTCTCGCTGGCGATCGGCAAGGAGGGCCAGAACGCCCGCTTGGCCGCCCGCCTGACCGGCTGGCGCATCGACATCCGCAGTGACGCGGAGGCTCCGGCCGCCGGTGCGGTCACATCCGGTTCGGCTGAATGAGCTCCAGGGGATAGAATTATCAACGGTTCAACGTCGGGAGCGGTTTCCCAGCACATCGGCCCTGTTCGTACGTGTATCGGATGCCGCACACGGACGTTGCCCTCTGAGCTGCTGCGAGTGGTCGCGGTGGACGGTTCGGTGGTTCCGGACGTCCATCGGCGGCTTCCGGGTCGGGGTGCTTGGTTGCATTTCGATCTCGAATGTCTCCGCAACGCCGAGCGGCGACGGGCGTTCTCGCGGGCCCTACGGGTCCAGGGAGCACTCGACGTCGCTTCGCTGCGCGAGCACTTCGAGCGGCAAGGGAAACAGGTCTCGGGACAGCCCCGCGGCCAGCAGGAAACAAGGAAGCAGGTCGACCCGTCATGAGTCAGCCGTGAAGCTGAAGACATGAACGCGCGACGTTAAGACGAGGTCGATGGGACTTGCCCGCCGGCCTCACGACCTAGGAGAGCAGTGGCAGGCAAGGCCCGCGTGCACGAGCTCGCAAAAGAGCTTGGTGTTACGAGCAAGGAAGTTCTCAACAAGCTCGCCGAACAGGGCGAGTACGTGAAGTCCGCGTCCTCGACCGTCGAGGCCCCCGTGGCCCGGCGGCTTCGTGACGCCTACGAAGCCAAGTCCTCGAAGCCGGCTCCCAAGCCGTCCGCTCCGAAGCCGAAGGCACCCGCACCCGCTGCCGCCGCAGCACCCGCCGCACCGGCGGACGCCAAGCCGGCGGCCGACAACAACAAGCCCGCTGCGCCCAAGGGCATGCCCGGACCTCGTCCGGCCGCCCCGCGCCCGCCGGCCCCGAAGCCCGCTCCGGCAGCTCCTGCCGCGCAGGCCCCGGCTCCCGCGGCGCCCGCACCGGCACCCGTCCAGTCCGAGGCTCCGGCACCGGCGGCGCAGGCTCCCGCCGCGCCCAAGGCCGCCCCGGCTCCCGGCTCCAAGCCCGGCAGCGGTCCGCGTCCGGGCCCGCGCCCGGCTCCGCAGCAGCCTCAACAGCCCCAGCAGCCCGAGGCTCCGGCCGCGGCCGCTGGTGCACAGCCCCAGTCCGTGGTGCCGCCGCGCACGCAGGCTCCCAAGCCCGCGGGCCCGCGTGCCCCGCGTCCGGGCAACAACCCCTTCGGCGTCGGTGGCGGCAACGCTCCGTCGCCGCGTCCCGGACCTCGTCCCGGCCCGCGTCCCGAGCAGGGCGGCGACCGCCCCGCAGGTGGCCCGAAGCCCGGCGACCCGCGTCCGGCGAACCCCCGTCCGAGCGGTGCGCCCGGTCAGGGTGGTCAGCGTCCGGCCGCCGCGCAGGGTGGCGGTCGTCCCGGCCCCGGCCAGGGCGGTCCTCGTCCCGGCGGTCCCGGTCAGGGCGGTCCCCGTCCGAACCCGGGCAACATGCCCCCGCGGCCGAACCCCGGCATGATGCCGGGCAACCGCCCGGCCGGTAACCGTCCTGGTCCCGGCGGTGGCGGCGGTGGCCGTCCCGGTGGTGGCGGCGGTGGCGGCGGTCGTCCCGGTGGGGGCGGTGGCGGTGGCGGCGGCTTCCGCGGAGGCGGCGGTGGCGGTGGCGGCGGTGGCGGCTTCCGTCCCGGTGGCGGCGGTGGCGGTGGCGGTGGCTTCCGTCCCGGTGGCGGCGGTGGCGGTGGCGGTGGCTTCCGTCCCGGCGGTGGCGGCGGCGCAGGCGGCGGTGCCCCTGCCGGTGGCGGCGGCGGTTTCCGCGGTCGTCCCGGTGGCGGTGGCGGCGCTGGTCGCGGCGGTACCGCTGGTGCCTTCGGTCGTCCGGGTGGTCCGGCGCGCCGTGGACGCAAGTCCAAGCGGCAGAAGCGCCAGGAGTACATGGACAACATGCAGGCGCCTTCGGTCGGTGGCGTCCGCCTGCCCAAGGGCAGTGGCGAGACGATCCGCCTGCCGCGCGGTGCCTCGCTGACCGACTTCGCCGACAAGATCAACGCCAACCCGGCGTCGCTCGTGCAGGTGCTCTTCCACCTGGGCGAGATGGTCACGGCGACCCAGTCGGTGTCCGACGAGATCTTGGAGCTGCTCGGCACCGAGATGAACTACGTCGTGCAGGTCGTGTCCCCCGAGGAGGAGGACCGCGAGCTGCTCGAGACGTTCGACATCACCTACGGCGAGGACGCCGGTGACGAGGACGACCTGCAGGTCCGCCCGCCGGTCGTGACCGTCATGGGTCACGTCGACCACGGTAAGACGCGACTCCTCGACACCATCCGCAAGGCGAAGGTGCACGAGGGCGAGGCCGGTGGCATCACGCAGCACATCGGTGCGTACCAGGTGCAGACCGAGCTCGAGGGCAACCCGCGGCTCATCACCTTCATCGACACCCCCGGTCACGAGGCGTTCACCGCCATGCGTGCCCGTGGTGCGAACGCGACCGACATCGCGGTCATCGTCGTCGCCGCTGACGACGGCGTGATGCCGCAGACGGTGGAAGCGATCAACCACGCGCAGGCCGCTCAGGCGCCGATCGTGGTCGCGGTCAACAAGATCGACAAGGAGGGTGCGAACCCCTCCAAGATCCGTCAGCAGCTGACCGAGTACGGCCTCGTCGCCGAGGAGTACGGCGGCGACACGATGTTCGTCGACATCTCGGCGAAGCAGGGCATCAACATCGACAACCTCCTCGAGGCCATCCTGTTGACCGCCGACGCTTCGCTGGACCTCCGGGCCAACCCGGACATGGAGGCCCAGGGTGTCGCGATCGAGGCGCACCTCGACCGCGGTCGTGGTCCCGTCGCCACCGTGCTGGTCCAGCGCGGATCGCTGCGCGTCGGCTCCTCGATCGTCGCGGGTGACGCGTACGGTCGCGTCCGCCGCATGGTCGACGAGCACGGCGATGACGTCACCGTCGCGACCCCGTCGCGTCCGGTGCAGGTCATCGGTCTGACCTCGGTGCCGCGCGCCGGTGACTCGTTCCTCGTCGTCGACGAGGACCGCGTCGCCCGCCAGATCGCCGAGCGTCGTCAGGCCCGCACCCGCAACGCCGCCAACGCGGCGAAGCGCAAGCGCGTCAGCCTGGAAGACCTGGATGCGGCGCTCAAGGAAACCAGCGCTCTCACCTTGATCATCAAGGGTGACAACTCGGGTACCGTCGAGGCCCTCGAGGACGCGCTCATGAAGATCGAGGTCGGCGACGACGTCGAGCTGCGCGTGATCCACCGCGGTGTCGGTGGCATCACCGAAGGCGACATCAACCTCGCCGTGGCCGGTTCCGCCATCGTCCTGGGCTTCAACGTCCGGGCCGAGGGCAAGGCGACCGAACTCGCGAACCGCGAGGGCGTCGACGTGCGCTACTACACGGTCATCTACCAGGCGATCGACGAGATCGAGGCGGCCCTCAAGGGTCTCCTCAAGCCGGAGTACGAAGAGGTCCAGCTCGGCCGCGCCGAGGTCCGCGACGTCTTCAAGTCCTCCAAGGTCGGCACGATCGCGGGTTGCATGGTCCTGTCGGGCGAGATCCGTCGCAACGCCAGGGCTCGCCTGCTCCGCGACGGCAAGGTGATCGCGGAGAACCTCCCGATCAGCTCGCTCAAGCGGTTCAAGGACGACGCCACCGAGGTCCGCGAAGGTTTCGAGTGTGGTCTCACGCTCGGCAACTACAGCGACCTCAAGCTGGAAGACATCATCGAGACCTTCGAGATGCGCGAGAAGCCGCGCGCCTAGTCGGTAGGTGAGGGGTGCGGAGCCGTTTAACCGGTGGCTCCGCACCCTTTTCTTCTGGAGGATCTTGCCCATGTACGTGGGTGCTCTGGAACTGGACTTGCTTCTCGGCGACGTCCACTCGTTGAAGGAGAAGCGCTCGGTCGTCCGGCCCGTCGTGGCCGAACTGCGCAAGCGCTTCGAGGTCGCTGTCTCCGAGGCCGGTCATCTGGACCTGCATCGGCGCAGCTTGATCGGGGTGGCGGCCGTCGCCGCCGACCTGGAGCACGTCAGGGACGTTCTCGCCGGCTGTGAAAGGCTGGTCGCGGGACGGCCCGAACTCGAACTGCTCTCCGCCCGGACTCGATTCGTCGGGCCGGAGGACGACTAGGAAGGGGAGGCTCGTGGCCGACACGGCACGTGCCCGCAAGCTCGCCAAGCGGATCTCGCAGATCGTCGCTTCGGCTTTGGAGCACGAAGTCAAGGACCCGCGGCTGGCCCGGGTCACGATCACCGACACCAAGGTGACCGGGGACCTGCACGACGCGACCGTGTACTACACCGTTCTCGGTGAGCGGCTGGACGTCGAACCCGACTTCGCCGGGGCCGCGCTGGCCCTGGAGAAGGCCAAGGGTGTGCTGCGCTCCATGGTCGGAGCTCAGACGGGGGTTCGTTTCACGCCCACGCTGACGTTCATGACCGACACCGTGCCGGACGAGGCGCGGAAGATGGAAGAGCTGCTGGCCAAGGCTCAGGCTGCCGACGCCGAAGTGGCGCGGCGGTCCGTGGGGGCGACTCCCGCCGGGGAGGCCGACCCGTACAAGGCGCCTCGTGAGGACGACGACGAGGACTGAGTCCTCGACGGACTTCACGCAAGACCACAGGGCGGACACGATCATCGTGTCCGCCCTGTGGTTTTCGCCGCCGAAACTGGATGGAAACTGTCTTGTCCGAGGGTGCCGCACAGCACATCGAGACGGTTAGCAGCTAACGTCTCCCTGTGGCAGACGACCTGAGCACGACCATTGCCGAGGCCGCGCGGTTACTGGCCGGCGCCCGCGATGTGACCCTGCTGAGTCACATCAACCCCGACGCCGACACGCTCGGGAGCGCCTTGGCGGTGGGGCTCGCGCTGCACCGGCGCGGTGTGGCGGTGCGGGTGGCCTTCGGCGACCCGGAGTCCGTGCCCGAGAGCCTGAAGGCGCTGGACACGGCCGGGTTGCTCGTCCACCGCGACGAGGTGCCCGAAGCGCCGGAGCTGCTGGTCGTCATGGACACGGGCAGCCTGGAACGGCTCGGGCCCCTGAAGAACCGCGTCGCGAACTGCCGCGGGCCCGTCATCGTCGTCGACCACCACGTGTCGAACACGCGGTACGGGACGGTGCACTGCATCGACGACCGCGCGGAGGCCACGGCGCTCATCGCCCTCAAGCTGCTCGACGAGATGGACGCCGAGGTCGACGAGCCGATCGCGCGCTGCATCTACGCCGGGCTCGTGACCGACACCGGCGGCTTCCGCAAGGCCGGGCCCCAGGCGCACCACACGGCCGCGCGGCTGCTGGAGACCGGTGTGGACGCGTATGCCGTCACGCGACCGTTGATGGACGCACATCCGTTCGCGTATCTCGGCATGTTGTCGCGCGTGCTGGCCAAAGCGGAGCTTGACCAGAAAGCCGCGCACGGCATGGGGCTCGCCCACGCGGTCGTGAGCCTTGAGGACGCTCAAGGGGTGCGCAGCGAAGAGGTGGAGAGCGTGATCGACGTGGTGCGCTCCACCGCCGAGGCCGAGGTCGCGGCCGTGTTGAAGGAGCTCAAGCCGGGGTACTGGTCCGTGTCGCTGCGGGCCGTGAGCGAGGTCGACGTTCGTGAGGTGGCGCAGGTCCTCGGAGGCGGCGGGCATCGGCTGGCGGCCGGGTTCACCTTTGAGGGCCCCGCGGAGCAGGTCGTCGCCGCGCTGAAGGGCGCGTTGGAGCGGGTGGGGTCATGACACGGACAGGAAGCCCGCGGCTGCTGCGGGAGATCAACGACCGGGCCGCGATCGAGACGTTGCTGGCCAGCGGGGCGATGACGCGCGCGGAGCTGGAAGAGGTCATCGGACTCTCCAAGCCCGCCACGGCGCAGCTGCTGGCGCGGCTCGAAGAGGACGGCATGGTCGTCCGCACCGGGCTGCGCGGCGGCGGCCGCGGGCCCCGGGCGCAGATGTGGGCCGTCAACGGAGGTGTCGGGTACGTCGCGGCGGTGGCGCTGACGGCCGAGCTGATCGACGTGGCCATCGCGGACATCACCGGGTCGTTGCTGGCCGAGCACAGCGCGCCGATGCCGAAGGAGAACTCGCTCCAGGTCTTCCGCGAGACGGTGCAGAAGACGGCGGTGCTGGCCGGGCTGTCGCTCGACGCGTTGTCGCACGTCGTCGTCGGCACGCCGGGCGCGGTCGATCCGTCCACCGGCCACCTCGGGTTCGCGCCGCACCTGCCGGGCCTGGTGGACGTCGACCTGCCGTCGACGCTGCGCGAGCTGCTCGGCACTTCGGTGTCGATCGAGAACGACATCAACCTCGCCGCCTTGGAGGAGATGAGCTCCGGCAAGGCGGTCGGCGTGCGGAACTTCGTGCTGTTCTGGCCCGCGGACGAGATCGGCTCGGCGGTCGTGGTCAACGGCGTGCTGCTGCGCGGCGTCACGGGCGGTGCGGGTGAGATCGACTCGATGCAGGTGCCCGGCGGGCGCTACGGCGACCAGGTCGACAACGAGGCGATCATCGCGCTGGCGGCCGAGCACGGCATCAACGAGTCGTCCGGCCTGGAGGCCGTGGCGCACGCGCTGAACGCCGGGACTGAGGGCCGTGCGTTCCTCACGGCACTGGCGCACCGGATCGCGCTCGGCCTGGCGAACGTCGTGTGCGTGCTCGACCCCGAACTGGTGCTGCTGTCCGGCGGGGTGGCGCACGCGGGCGGCGAGACGTTGTGCGACCTGGTGGCGTCGGAGCTGCTGAAGCTCGTCGTGCCGCGCACGCCGGTGCACCTCGCGCAGATCACCGCGAACCCGGTGCGGTCGGGCGCGTTGCACTCGGCCCTGGCCGTGGCGCGCGAGCAGGTGTTCGGGTTGCCGCAACGGTCGTGAGTGGCCGCCGTCACCGGACGCAGGCGCCCGCGGGCGCCTAAGTTCGTCTGGTGGAGGATCGGGTTCCCGCACGGCGGGTGATCGGGCTGGCGGTGCCCGCCCTGGGGGTGCTGGCGGCGGAGCCGTTGTACGTGCTCGTCGACACGGCGGTCGTGGGGCACCTGGGGGCGTTACCGCTCGCTGGCCTGGCTCTCGGCGGTGTGCTGCTCACGCAGGTGTCGACGCAGCTGACGTTTCTCTCGTACGGCACGACGGCGCGCACGGCTCGGTTGCACGGGGCTGGGCGGCGTCAGGAGGCCGTCGAGGAGGGCGTGCAGGCGACGTGGCTGGCGTTGGCAGCCGGCGTGCTCGTGGTGGTCCTGGGACAGCTGTTCGCGCGGCCTCTGGCGGAGCTGCTCGCCGGGCCCGGCGCGGTGGCGGACGCGGCGGTGGAGTGGGTGCGCATCGCGTTGTTCGGTGCGCCGTTCATCCTCGTCACGATGGCCGGCAACGGGTGGATGCGCGGTGTTCAGGACACCAAGCGGCCCCTGAAGTACATCCTGATCGGCAACGGCATCAGCGCGGTGTTGTGTCCCGCGCTCGTCTACGGCGCGGGCTGGGGGCTCGAGGGCTCGGCCATCGCGAACGTCGTGGCGCAGCTGCTCTCGGCCGGTCTCTTCTTCAAGGCGTTGTTCGCGGAACAGGTGTCGTTGAAGCCGCATTGGGCCTCCATGCGCGCGCAGCTCGGCATGGGGCGCGACCTGGTGTTGCGGAGCCTGGCGTTCCAGGCGTGCTTCATCAGCGCGGCCTCTGTGGCGGCACGGACGTCCGTCGGGGCGTTGGGCGCGCATCAGGTCGTGTTGCAGCTGTGGACGTTCCTCGCGCTCGTGCTCGACTCGCTGGCGATCGCGGCGCAGTCGCTCGTCGGCGCGGCTTTGGGGGCGTCGAGGCGCGGGCAGGCGCAGAAGCTCGCCTGGCAGATCACGCGGTACGGGCTGGTGTTCGGCATCGGCCTCGGGCTCGTGTTCGCAGCGCTGTTCACCGTGCTGCCGCGGGCGTTCACGACGGACGCCGGCGTGCTGGCCGAGATCCCGAACGCGTGGTGGTTCTTCGTCGCACTGCAACCGATCGCGGGTGTGGTGTTCGCGTTGGACGGCGTGCTGCTGGGCGCGGGCGACGTGAAGTTCATGCGGACGGCGACGCTCGGGTCCGCGGTGATCGGGTTCCTGCCGCTCGTGTGGGCCTCGTACGCGTTCGGCTGGGGGCTCGCCGGCATCTGGACGGGGCTGTCGGCGTTCATGGTGCTGCGGCTCGTGGCCGTGGTGTGGCGCGCGCGGTCGGGGGAGTGGGCGGTCGAGGGGGCGGTCCGTTAGCGCTGTGTCGGACCTCACGGCATGAAATCGTTACCAAGAAGGTTGTTTAGGCGATGTAACTAATGTCTGCCTACCTCCAGCTTGGGAGAGTGCGCCTTGCCGCCGGTCGGCCAAAATGATTTTGGCAGCGCCACCCGGACCTCGTGGCTGATCTGGACCACCGCCGTCTTCGTCTACTTCGCCGCCCTCTTCCACCGCACCACGCTCGGCGTGGCCGGGTTGGAGGCGAGCGAGCGCTTCGGGCTCGGACCCGCTCAGCTCGGTGTGTTCACCGTGCTGCAGATCGGTGTCTACGCCCTCATGCAGATCCCCACCGGCCTGCTCGTCGACCGCTACGGGCCGCGCCGGGTGCTCACCGTCGCCGCCCTGCTCATGGGCACCGGCCAGGTGCTCTTCGCCGTCGCCGACTCCTACGGCCTCGGGCTCGCCGCACGGGCCGTGCTGGGCATGGGCGACGCGATGACGTTCATCAGCGTGATCCGCCTCGTCGCGACGCACTTCCCGCCGCGGCAGTACTCGCTCGTCGTCGCCGTCACGGCCGCGATCGGCGGTGTCGGCAACCTCGTCGCCACGGTGCCGTTGACGCTCATGCTCGGCTCGATCGGGTGGACGTGGGCGTTCCTCGTCGCGGGCGGCGTCACCGCGCTCTACTCGGTCGTGGCGTTCCTGCGGGTGCGCGACGTGCCGGCGGGGTTCGTCGCGCCGAAGCCGGAACCCGTGCCGTTGCGCAAGATCTGGCCGAAGGTGCGGCAGGCGTGGAGCGTGCCCGGCACCCGGCTCGGGTTCTGGGCCCACTTCAGCACCATGTCGACGCCCGCCGTCATCGGCCTGCTGTGGGGGTACCCGTACCTCGTGCAGGCGCAGGGGATGTCGCCGCGCGCCGCGTCCTCCACGCTCGGGCTGCTCGTCATCGGCGCGATCGTGGCGAGCCCGATCATCGGCGGGCTGTTCTCGCGCAACCCCGAGTGGCGCATGCCGATCTCGGTCGGGTTCCTGGCGTTCGCGCTCACCGGCTGGGGCGTGCTGCTGCTGTGGCCCGGCGGGCACGTGCCGACGCCGGTCATCGCCGTGGTGTTCCTCGTGCTCACCGTGGGCGGGCCGATCTCGGGCGTGGCGTTCGCCCTCGCCCGCGACTACAACCCGTCGCACCGGCAGTCCACGGCCAGCGGCCTGGTCAACGTCGGCGGCTTCCTCGCGGTGACCGTGACCGCGCTGGGCGTCGGTGTGCTGCTGGACCTCGTCGAGGGCGTGCTCAGCCCGCAGACGGCGTTCCGCGTGGCGCTGAGCTTCTGCGTGCTGGCGCTGGTCCTGGGCGGCTGGCGGATGCTCGTGTGGTGGCGTCGCGCGCGTGCCGCCGTGTTCGAGGCGGAGGAGCGCGGGGAGACCGTGCCGGTACAGATCCGGCGTCGTCGTTGGGACGCGTTGCACGTCGCTTAAGCTTCTGCGCCGTGAAACCCTCTGTTGCACCGGGCCTGGTCGTCGTCGACAAGCCGGACGGCATGACCTCGCACGACGTGGTGGCGCGTGTGCGCAGGATTCTCGGCACCCGCAAGGTCGGGCACGCCGGCACGCTGGACCCGATGGCGACCGGCGTGCTCGTGCTCGGCATCGAGCGGGCGACGAAGCTCCTCGGCCACCTCGCCCTCGACAGCAAGGCCTACCTCGCGACGATCGTGCTCGGCGCGTCCACCACCACGGACGACGCCGAGGGCGAGGTGCTGTCCACTGAGGACGCCTCCGGTGTCGCCGACGACGCGATCGCCGCCGAGGTCGCGAAGCTGACCGGCCCGATCCAGCAGGTGCCGTCGTCCGTCTCCGCCGTGAAGATCGACGGCAAGCGCGCCTACGCCCGTGTGCGCGCCGGTGAGGCCGTCGAGATCCCCGCACGGCCGGTGACCGTGCACAGGTTCGACGTCCTGTTCTCGCGCCGTGAGGACAAGACCGTGATGCTCGACGTGATGGTCGAGTGCTCGTCCGGCACCTACGTGCGCGCGCTGGCCCGCGACCTGGGGGCCGCACTGGGCGTCGGCGGGCACCTGGGCGCGTTGCGGCGCACGCGGGTCGGTCCGTTCGACCTCCGCGTGGCCAAGACCTTGGAGCAGCTGGAGGAGACGCCCGGCCTGTCGCTCGACCTGGACGCCGCGGTCGCCACGGCGTTCCCGCGCCGCGAGATCGACCCGGCCGAGGCGTCGGCGTTGTCGCACGGGCAGCGGCTGCGAGCCGGCGGGATCGAGGGCACCTACGGGGTGTTCGGGCCGGACGGGCACGTCATCGCGCTCGTCAAGGACGAGGGTGCCGCCTGCAAGCCCGTCGTGGTGCTGAGCCCCGCGGACTAGCTCCCGGCCGCCGCCCGTCCGATCTCCTCACAGGGTGGCGAGGCGGTGCAGCGGAGCACGCGGGCCGTCGTAGGCTGATCACGTGCAACGCTGGCGCGGACTAGACCACCTTCCCGGCGGCTGGGGCCGCTGCGTCGTGACCATCGGCGTGTTCGACGGTGTCCACAAAGGCCATCAGGCCTTGATCGGGCGCGCCGTCGGACTCGCGGAGCAGCGCGGCCTGCCCGGTGTGCTGATGACCTTCGACCCCCATCCGTCCGAGGTGGTGCGGCCCGGCAGCCACCCCGCGCAGCTCACGACGCTGCGGCGCAGGGCGGAGCTGGTCGAGGAGCTCGGCGTCGACCACTTCGTGGTGGTGCCGTTCAGCCTCGAGACCAGCAGGATGCCCGCGGACGAGTTCGTCCACGAGGTGCTCGTCGAGAAGCTGCACGCCGCCGCCGTCGTGGTGGGGGAGAACTTCACCTTCGGGCACAAGGCGGCCGGTAACGTCGCGCTGCTGCGTCAGCTGGGGCAGCGGTTCGGATTCGTGACCGAGGGGGCTGATCTGGTGTCCGCAGACGACGTGACGTACTCGTCCACCTACATCCGCGCGTGCATCGACGCCGGCGACGTGAAGGCGGCGGCCGAGGCGCTGGGCCGGCCGCACCGGCTGGAGGGGATCGTCGTCAAGGGCGACGGGCGCGGCAAGGACCTCGGGTTCCCGACGGCCAACCTGTCCACGCCCAAGTTCGCGGCGGTGCCGGCGGACGGCATCTACGCGTGCTGGTTCACCGACGCCAAGGGCAAGACGCTCAAGGCCGCCGTGTCGGTGGGGACCAACCCGACGTTCTCCGGCCGGGAGCGCCGCGTCGAGGCGTTCGTGCTCGACGTGGACGAGGACTACTACGGCCAGCGCGTCGCCGTCGACTTCGTCGAGAGGCTGCGCGAGATGGAGAAGTACGACTCCGTCGAAGCCCTGCTCGAACAAATGCATCGAGATGTAGACCGAACGAGGGAACTGCTGACGGAGTCGTGACCGTCAGATTGAGCGAAGCGGGCGTCCGTGCGTCCGCGGCCTGGCAGGATGCGGGTCGGAGTCAGGGCTACCGGAGAGGCCAAGGTGGAGGACCACAAGATCGTTCAGCGCAACCTCGCCCTGCAACGGGAGTGGTACGGGGAACCGCTGGGTGACCGCGTGCGGCGGTTGGTCGTGGCCTTCAACGTCTCCCAGGCGCAGCTCGCGGACGTGCTGGGGATCAGCGCGCCGATGCTCAGCCAGGTGATGAGCGGCCGCCGTGCCAAGATCGGCAACCCCTCCGTGCTCGCCCGGATGATCATGCTGGAGCGCAAGGTCCTCACGCCGGACGTCGCGACGGGGGCACCGGAGGCGTTGCAGCGCGCGCTCGACGACGTGCGCGAGTCCAAGCCGACGGTGTCGCGCGACTCGTTGCCGGTCAACGGGGACGAGAGCGTCGCGTACCCGGTGCTGCGCAGCGTCGCCGGCCGGGTCGAGCTCCAGCAGGCCGCCGACCTCCTGCACGAGGACTTCCCGGCGATCGCCGAACTGTTCCGCCGGGCCATCCGGGCCGCGAACAGAGGGTGAAGTTCTTCACGGCGCTGTACCCGCCCCGGCACGTGGTCGACGAGCTCGACGAGGTGCTGGACCGACGTCTCGACCTGGAGTGGACCAAGCCGGAGAAGTGGCACATCACGTTGTGCTTCCACGGCGAAACCGCAGATGAGGAACGCTTCAGGGCTCTTGAGGGCCACGAGGTCCCGCCACTGCGGCTGAGGAACTTCGGCGACTTCCGGGGCAAGGTGCTGTGGGCCGGAATAGACGGGGACTTAAATCGGTTGGCAAGAGCGGCGGGTGCGAACGACAATTGGTTCGCGCACCTGACGGTGGCTTACGGGTACAAGGGGCAGGCGATGCCGGAGTTCCTGAGCAGCCCGTGGCAGCCGTCCGAAGCCGTGCTCGTGAGCAGCGCAGACGGCGTGCACACACCCGTGGACCGGGTGGGGTTGCGCACGTCAGCGCGCCGCTGAGCAGTGTGCCTGATAGCCTTCGCAGTTGGGTCTGGCTGCGGTCCGTGGCGGCCAGTACCGGCTACCCCGGCCAGCAATTCGGCGGACGGGGCCGCACGGACCTGAACAAGTAGGAGAACCACCCAGTGGCACTGTCCACGGATCAGAAGAAGTCCATCCTCGGTGAGTACGGTCTGCACGACTCGGACACCGGCTCCACCGAGGCGCAGGTCGCCCTGCTGAGCAAGCGCATCGCTGACCTCACGGAGCACCTGAAGCAGCACAAGCACGACCACCACTCCCGCCGTGGTCTTCTGCTGATGGTCGGCCGTCGCCGCCGTCTGCTGAACTACCTGACCAAGGTGGACATCAACCGCTACCGCGCGCTGATCCAGCGCCTCGGTCTGCGCAGGTGATACTTGCCGAGGGGGAGTGACCGGCCGGTCACTCCCCCTCGGCGTACAACCGGGTGTATACAGACCCCTGGTTGTAAAGAGGAACGAAACATCAGGGCCCGCGACGCGCGAAGCAGTTTCCGCGCCGGTCCTCGGTAGTGGCCTCCTGGTGGAAACGCCCCAGGGGACTTCGATCGAAGACCGGCCTCGTCAAAATCGCGTGAGCGGCGTCCAAAAGACGAGGAGTAACAAGTAAATGACGGACATCGAGGTCCACGAGGCGACTGCCGTTATCGACAACGGCAAGTTCGGCTCGCGCTCCATCCGCTTCGAGACCGGGCGCCTCGCGCGTCAGGCCGCCGGCAGCGTGGTGGCGTACCTGGACGACGAGACCATGCTTCTGAGCGCCACGACGGCGTCGAAGCACCCCAAGGAGCACTTCGACTTCTTCCCCCTCACGGTGGACGTCGAGGAGCGCATGTACGCCGCGGGCCGCATCCCCGGCTCGTTCTTCCGGCGTGAGGGCCGTCCCAGCACGGACGCCATCCTCACCTGCCGCCTGATCGACCGTCCGCTGCGCCCGTCCTTCGTGGACGGCCTGCGCAACGAGATCCAGGTCGTCATCACGGTGATGAGCCTGAACCCGAAGGACCTGTACGACGTCGTGGCGATCAACGCCGCGTCCGCGTCGACGCAGCTCGCGGGTCTGCCCTTCTCCGGCCCGATCGGTGGCGTCCGCGTCGCTCTGATCGAGGGCCAGTGGGTGGCGTTCCCGACCTACGAGCAGCTCGAGAAGGCCGTGTTCGACATGGTCGTCGCGGGCCGCGTGGTCGACTCCGGTGACGTCGCGATCATGATGGTCGAGGCCGAGGCCACCGACAACGTGATCGACATGATCGCCGAGGGCGCCACCGCCCCGACCGAAGAGGTCGTGGCCGCGGGCCTCGAGGCCGCCAAGCCGTTCATCAAGGTCCTCTGCGAGGCCCAGGCGCAGCTCGCCCAGGTCGCCGCGAAGGCCACCGGCGAGTACCCGACGTACCCGGCCTACCAGGCCGACGCGTTCGAGTCCGTCGAGCAGTCCGCTTCGGCCGAGCTGGCCCAGGCGCTGACGATCGCGGGCAAGGCCGAGCGCGAGAGCAAGCTCGACGAGATCAAGGCGGCGACGCTGGAGAAGCTCGCCGAGCAGTTCGAGGGCCGCGAGAAGGAGATCGGCGCGGCGTTCCGCTCGCTGACCAAGAAGCTCGTGCGCCAGCGCATCCTGCGCGACAAGGTCCGCATCGACGGCCGTGGCCTCACGGACATCCGCGACCTCGGTGCCGAGGTGGCCGTGATCCCGAGGACGCACGGCTCGGCGCTGTTCGAGCGCGGCGAGACCCAGATCCTGGGTGTCACCACGCTGAACATGCTGCGCATGGAGCAGCAGATCGACTCGCTCGCCCCGGAGACGCACAAGCGCTACCTGCACCACTACAACTTCCCGCCCTACTCGACCGGTGAGACCGGCCGCGTGGGCTCGCCGAAGCGCCGCGAGATCGGCCACGGCGCGCTGGCCGAGCGGGCGATCATGCCCGTGCTGCCCAAGCGCGAGGAGTTCCCCTACGCGATCCGCCAGGTGTCCGAGGCGCTGAGCTCCAACGGCTCGACGTCCATGGGCTCCGTCTGCGCGTCGACCCTGTCGCTGCTCAACGCGGGTGTCCCGCTGAAGGCGCCGGTTTCCGGCATCGCGATGGGTCTCGTCTCCGACGAGGTCGACGGTGAGACCCGCTACGTGGCGCTGACCGACATCCTCGGTGCCGAGGACGCGTTCGGCGACATGGACTTCAAGGTCGCGGGCACCAAGGAGTTCGTGACGGCGCTGCAGCTCGACACGAAGCTCGACGGCATCCCGTCCGAGGTGCTGGCGGCGGCGCTGGGCCAGGCCCGCGACGCGCGCTACACCATCCTGGAGGTCATGGCCGAGGCCATCTCCGACCCGGACGAGATGAGCGCCTTCGCTCCGCGCGTGACGTCGGTCAAGATCCCGACCGACAAGATCGGCGAGGTCATCGGCCCGAAGGGCAAGATGATCAACTCGATCACCGAGCAGACCGGTGCCGACATCTCCATCGAGGACGACGGCACGATCTACGTCGGTGCGGCGGACGGCCCCTCGGCCGAGGCCGCGATCGGCATGATCAACGCGATCGCGAACCCGCAGCTGCCGAAGGTCGGCGAGCGCTTCCTGGGCACCGTGGTGAAGACGGCCGCGTTCGGCGCGTTCGTCTCGCTGCTGCCCGGCAAGGACGGCCTCGTCCACATCTCGAAGCTGGGCAACGGCAAGCGCATCGCGAAGGTCGAGGACGTCGTCAAGGTCGGCGACAAGCTCCGCGTCGAGATCGCCGACATCGACCAGCGCGGCAAGATCAGCCTCGTCGTCGTGAACGAGGACGACGCCGCGAAGCCGGCTGACGCCCCGGAGGCCGTCGAGGCCACCGAGGCCACTGAGGCGGCTCCCGCGCAGTGAGCACGACTGACAACAACGTGACGGCCGCGGGTGCATCCACCCGCGGCCGTCCGCGTACCGGAACTCCTGGACACCTCCAGCGGCCGGGCAGCACGCGGGTGCTGGAGATGTCCGCGGGGTCCGAGGTGCGGCGCAGCATGCTGCCCTCGGGCCTGCGGGTCATCACCGAGCGCATCCCGAGCGTGCGGTCCGCCTCGGTCGGGCTGTGGGTGCAGGTCGGGTCCCGTGACGAACGGCCCGAGGTCGCGGGTGCCGCGCACTACCTGGAACACCTGCTGTTCAAGGGAACCGCGCGGCGGACGGCGGCGGCCATCGCGGAGGAGATCGACGCGGTCGGCGGCGAGCTGAACGCGTTCACCGCGAAGGAGCACACCTGCTACTACGCGCACGTCCTGGACGAGGACCTGCCGTTGGCGGTGGACCTGGTGGCGGACGTGGTGTTCGAGGCCCTCTGCGGTCCGCGTGACTTCGAGACCGAACGCGGTGTCGTGCTCGAGGAGATCGCGATGCGCGACGACGACCCCGAGGACCTGCTGCACGACGCGTTCATCGAGGCGTTGTTCGGCGGGCATGCCTTGGGGCGTCCCGTTCTCGGCACCGAGAAGTCCATTCAGGACATGGACCGCGACGCGCTCTACTCGTTCTACAAGAAGCGCTACACGTTGCCGCGCATGGTGTTCTCCGTCGCGGGCAACATCGAGCACACGCAGGTGATGCGCCTGGTGCGCAAGGCCGTCGGCGACCGGCTGTCGCGGGAGGGCAGCGCGGTGGCGCCACGAGCGGGTCGCGCGCGCATCGCCGACGCCCGCAAGCTGGTGCTGCACACCGACGACACCGAGCAGGCGCACCTGATGCTCGGCATGCGCGGTCTCGACCGCCACGACGAGCGCCGCTTCACGCTGAACGTGCTGAACGCGGCCATCGGCGGCGGCATGAGCTCCCGGCTGTTCCAGGAGGTGCGTGAGCGGCGGGGCCTGGCCTACCAGGTGTACTCGTCGGTCGGGCTCTACGCGGACACCGGCACGTTCGCCGTCTACGCGGGCTGCCAGCCGGATCGGCTGGGGGAGACCGCCGGCGTCATCCGCGAGGTGCTCGTGGACGTCGCGCGCGGTGGCCTGTCGGACGCGGAAGTGGCGCGCGGCAAGGGTCAGCTGCGCGGCGCACTCGTCCTGGGACTGGAGGACACCAGTTCCCGGATGTCGCGCATCGGCAAGTCCGAGCTGAACTACGGCGACCACCTGAGCGTTGAGGCGACGCTGGCGCGCATCGACGCCGTCACGTCCGACGAAGTGGCGTTGCTCGCACGTGAGCTGCTGCGCAGGCCCGTCGCCGCGGCGGTAGTGGGCCCCTACGATCACGCCGACGATCTCCCGGACCAGGTACACGAGGTGATTGCATGATTCGCGTCGGAGTTCTCGGCGCGCGGGGCCGCATGGGTTCCGAGGTGGTCCGCGCGGTCGAGGCCGCGAAGGACATGGAGGTCGTGGCGGCGATCGACGCCGACGACCCGTTGTCCGCGCTCGTCGACGCCGGCGTCCAGGTCGTCGTCGACTTCACGCACCCCGACGTGGTGATGGGGAACCTGGAGTTCTGCGTCGCCAACGGAATCCACTGCGTGGTCGGCACCTCCGGCTTCGACCAGGCCAAGCTGGACGCGGTCGCGGCGCTGCTCGCGGACCGTCCGGAGGTCGGCGTGCTGGTGGCGCCGAACTTCGGCATCGGTGCCGTCCTGCTGATGCGCTTCTCGGAGATCGCCGCCCGCTACTACGAGTCGGCCGAGATCATCGAGCTGCACCACCCGCGCAAGGCTGACGCCCCCTCGGGCACGGCCGCCCACACCGCGCGCCTGATCGCCGCCGCGCGTGAGGGCATGGACCCGATGCCCGACGCGACCACGCAGGAAGAGCCCGGTGCCCGTGGCGCCGTCGTCGACGGTGTGCGGGTCCACTCGCTGCGGATCTCCGGGATGATCGCGCATCAGGAGGTCGTGTTCGGTGGCGAGAGCGAGACCCTGACCATCCGTCAGGACTCGTTGCACCGCACGTCCTTCATGCCCGGTGTGGTCCTGGGTGTGCGGGAGATCGTCGGCCGCCCCGGCCTCGCCGTCGGCCTCGACAAGTACCTCGACCTGTGAAGGTCCGCATCACCGTAGGCGTGCTGATCGCGGCTCTCGCGGTCTACTTCGTCCTGCTCACCGGTCGCGCTCTCGCGCTGCTGCGCACCGGTGAGCCGGTCGGTGTGCTGCTCGGCGTCGGTGTGCTGATCCTGCCGCTGCTCGGGGTCTGGCTCGTGTACTCCAACCTGCGGTTCGGGTGGGAGACCGAGAAGATGGCCCGCGAGCTGGACGCGGACGGCCTGCTACCGGACGTCTCGCACCTGCCACGCCGGCCGTCCGGCCGGGTGGACCGGGACGCGGCGGACTCGTGGTTCGAGGAGCGGCGCGCCGAGGTCGAGGCGTCGCCGGACGACTGGCGAGCCTGGTTCCGGCTCGCTTACGCGTACGACGTCGCGGGGGACCGCGGGCGTGCGCGCGAGACGATGCGCAAGGCCATCGAACTGCACGCGTGAACGAGACCCCGGGGCGCCGCCCCGGGGTCTTTCGCTATCCGTTGAGCACCGCCGCGATCAGCTCCGCCGCCAGGTCGCCCTTCTGCACCACCAGCACGTCCTCCAGCCCGAGCCAGTCGGCCATGTGCCGCAGCTCCGCGGCGAGCTCCGCCGCCACGCGAGGCCGGTCCACGCCCTCCTCGGCCCACGCCGACTGCACCCGCAGCACCCCGGCCGCGCGGTCGGCCTTGATGTCCACGCGCGCCACGAGCTCACCGTCCAGCAGGAACGGGAACACGTAGTACCCGTGCACCCGGCGAGGCTCCGGAACGTAGATCTCGATGCGGTACCGGAAGCCGAAGATGCGCTCGGTCCGCGCCCGCTCCCAGATCAACGGGTCGAACGGGCACAGCAACGCGCGCCCGGCCACGCGGCGCGGGGCCTTCGCCTCGACGTGCCGGTAGCCGACGGCCTTCCAGCCCTCGACCGCCACGGGCTCCAGGACGCCGTCCTCCACCAGCGACGCCACCGCGGCCTGGGAGCGGCGCGGGTCGAGCCGGTAGTAGTCGCGCAGGTCGGGTTCGGTCGCCACGCCGAGAGCCACCGCCGAACGCAGGACCAGCTCGCGCGCACCGGAGTCGGCGGTCCACCTCTGGGCCAAGACGTCGGGCGGGATGACGCGCTCGGTCAGGTCGTAGAGGCGCTCGAACGAACGCCGGGTGCCGGTCGTCAGGACGCCCACGCCGAAGAGGACCTCGCAGATGCGCTTGACCTCGGACCAGTCCCACCACGGGCCCTTCGCACGGCCCCGGTCGCCCATGAGGGCCTTCTCCAGGGCTCCGGCGCCGATCGGGCCCAGTTCCTTCACGGCGGCGAGCACGTCGTCGACCAGCTGCGGCGAGCGTTCGAGGATCGTCTGGTAGTTCTGCCACCAGCCGCGCTTCTTGGCTCCGGAGTGGAACAGCGGCCAGTCCGCCACCGGCACCAGGGACGCCTCGTGCGCCCACGTCTCCACGAGCATGCGGGGCTTGCGTGCGGAATGGGTCCAGGCCGCCTCGTCCAGCAGCGAGGGCTCGTACGAGCCGAGGCGGGAGAACAGCGGCATGTAGTGCGCGCGCACGGCCACGTTCACCGAGTCGATCTGCAGCAGCTGCACGCGGGACAGGACGCGCTGCAGGTGCCTGCGGGTGGCCGCGGACGGCCGCGGGTCGGTGAAGCCCTGAGCACCCAGCGCGATTCGACGGGCCACGTCCGCACTCATCCTCTGCACGTCGCCGATGGTGCCACGCACCCCTGACAATTCCGCGACACGGCGTCGATAAGCTGCGTTTATGGCCGACGCCGGCGTGCACACCGCCACCGCTGCTGATCTTTCGGAGATCGTCCGCATCCACCGGGAGACGTGGCGGCTCGCCTACGCCGAACTGCTGCCGCCCGAAGTCCTCGACGCGCTCGACACCGACGAGGCCTGGGCGCTGGCCGTCCAGAGCGGCGCGGTGCTCAAGGCGACCGAGGGCGAGTGGGTCGTGGGCTTCGTCGTGGCGAGCAAGGCCCCGGACGAGGAAGTCGCCAGGGCGGACGGTTCGCTGCCGGAGGACGCCGGCACCACCGCGCTGCTCAGCGTCCTCGTCGAACCGCGCTGGGGCCGCCGCGGGCACGGCACGCGGCTCGTCGCGGAGGCGGTGAGGCGGCTCCGCGACACGGGCGCCACGCGAGGGATCGCCTGGGTGCCCGAGGCCGACAAGGCGTCGCGGAACTTCTACGAACGACTGGGCTGGACGGGTGACGGCACGGTGCGCACGCTGGACGCGGGCGGGCGTCCGTTGCGCGAGGTCCGGGTGTCCGGTCCGCTCGAGATCCGACTCGCCGACTGAGATCTGTGTAACCTCGGCCGGGTGCTAGCCCTGGTTGGCCTCACCTTCGGGGTCGCGCTCGGCTCAGCCGTGGTTCCCCTGATCAGCATCGAGATGTTCGTCCTGGGACTCTGCGCGCGCTGGCCGGACGTCTCGTTCTGGATCGTCGGCCTCGCCGTGGCCGTCGGCCAGGTGCTGGGCAAGCTGCTGTACTTCTACGCGGCGCGCGGCGACATCCACCTGCCGAAGTTCCTGCACCGCAAGCCGAGCGGCAAGCCCTCGAAGCTCAGCCGCTGGTTCGGCCCCGGCACGCGCATCCACCGCTGGGGCGACTGGATCCACGTGAAGTGCAAGGCGCACCCGAACTGGATGGCCGGCACGCACGGGGTGAGCGCGCTGGTCGGCGTGCCGCCGTTCATGGCGACGAGCGTGCTCGCCGGGCTCGCGGGCATGTCCACGACCATGTTCGTCGTGACCGGCATGGTGGGCCGCTTCGCGAGGTTCAGCTTCCTCGCGGCCTCGCCGGCCGTGGTCATGGCGTGGTTCTAGTAGCTGAACAAGATCGACGCCGTCACGGAGAAGGCGATCAGGACTGCGGCGACGGTGATGCGCGCTGACTCAAGCACGGCCCCGAATTTATCGAGGCTCCGCCGACGAATGCCAGGCGCAACCGGGTGAGAGCCGAATGATTTGGCTCTCACCCGCCCGTTTCACGCCCGTTTATTCAAGAACGAGGACACCATCGGGCAAACCCGGGATGTCGTACGAGTGCCACATCGGGCGCCAGTCCGGCAGCTCCAGCATCCGGCGCAGGTCCGCGAACCCGGACAGCCAGCCCATCCACGGCCCCCGCGGCGGGCTCGCCGGGTCGAACCCGCTCTGCACGAACGTCAGCCGCGTCCTGCCCTCCGAGCCCTTCAGCTCCCAGGACGTCACCATCCCGCCGGGGAACTCCAGTGCGAGGTTCTCCTCGTCCAGCGCGACGACCTTCGCGGGGTTCGGCTCGTCCGCCAGGCTCCCCATCGACCAGCGGCCGCCGACGTGCGGTTCGATCTCCATCCGGGCGCCGAACCACCGCGCGAACACGTCGGGGTCGGTCAGCGCGTCGATGATGGCCGCAGGCGTCGCCGCGATGTCGAACTCGAACCGCTGCTCGGGTGTCGTGAAGTCGCAGAACCCGAGCACGGGCCGGCCCTCGACGTGCTCGACCAGGTTCCCGAGCACCAGCGGCCAGAACGTCTGGAGGACCTCGTCCCGGTCTTCTCCCAGGCCCCACTTCGGGTAGGGCGACTGCGTCGCCGCGATGAGCGTCTCGCCGTCACGCTGCTCCACGGCGAGCTCGACCACGTACTCGGTGCCGTACAGGGACCACGAGTAGCGCACCGACCTGTCGTCGAAGCCCAGCAGCTTCTGCCGGTGGCGTTCGCCCTCCGGCGTGTAGCGCCCCCAGTACTCGAACTCCCCGCCTTCGAGGTCCACGTGCGCGTGCTCCGCCAGCCACACCCGCAGGTCGTCGGCGGTGGTGAGCGCCTGGTAGACGCGGGCGGGGGTGGCGGACGTGCGAACGCGGACCGTTCCGGTGCTCATCGATCGTCTCCTTTGGGGTAGCAGGCGAGCGCGATGCGGAACGCATCCCCTTCCGCGCCGCCATAACGGGTGAAGAGCTCTTGCAACGTCGTCTGCAGCTCGGCCAGGAACCGCTGCCGTTCCTCCGGTGGCACCCGGATCTCGCCGGACACGCCGACGGACGGCAGCTCGCTCGACCGGTCCAGTGCCGCCACGTCGACCTGGATCTGCTCGGCGAGGTCGACGAGGTGGCCCAGCGCCAGCTCGTCGCGTGACCCGATCCGGCCGACCAGGCGCGGTGACAGCCAGTACGACCGCGCCACCGCCTGGTAGAGGCCTTCCTGGACGCCGCGCACCCTGCGCTCGGACACCTGGGCCGCCAGACCGGCCTTGACCAGCTGTTTGACGTGGTAGTGCACGCGTTGCGGCGTCTGGTCGAGCACCTCGGCGACCTCGGTGCACGACCGCGGCGCGGCGAGCTGCCGCAGCACCTCCACGCGCTGCGGCTTGAGCAGGGTCTCGGCCTGCTCCATCCGGTCCAGATAGATCACGTCTCTCATCGCAAAAAAGACTTTGAACGTTCAAAACATATTTGTCAATCGGGCGGACAACAATGGACTGACAGATATTGAAATCTGTCAGCTGATGCGGCAGGCTGGAAACATCGAAGAGACGAAGGGGTTCGAAATGCAGAAGCGTCAGCTCGGAGCCACCGGCCCGGTCGTGTCCGCCATCGGGCTGGGCTGCATGGGCATGTCCAACGCCTACGGCCCGGCAGACCGGGACGAGAGCATCGCGACGGTTCAGGCCGCCCTCGACGCGGGCGTCACCCTGCTCGACACCGGTGACTTCTACGGTCAGGGCCACAACGAGATGCTCATCGCCGAGGCGATCAAGGGCCGTCGCGACGAGGTGCAGCTCAGCGTCAAGTTCGGCGGCATGCGGGACGCCGACGGCGCGTTCCTCGGGTTCGACACGAGGCCGATCGCGGTCGCCAACTCGCTTGCGTACTCGCTGCAACGCCTCGGCACCGATCACGTCGACATCTACCGGCCCGCCCGGCTCGACCCGAACGTGCCGATCGAGGACACCGTCGGCGCCATCGCCGAGCAGATCGACAAGGGCCGCGTCCGGCACATCGGCCTGAGCGAGGTCGGGCCCGAGACCATCCGCCGCGCCCACGCCGTGCACCCGATCGCGGACCTGCAGATCGAGTACGGCCTGCTCGAGCGCGGTGTCGAGCGGGAGATCCTGCAGGTCACCCGCGAGCTCGGCATCAGCATCACCGCGTACGGCGTGCTGTCGCGCGGACTGATCTCCTCCACTCCGCTGACCCTCGACGCCGGCGACTGGCGTGGCCACGCGCCGCGGTTCCAGGGCGACAACCTGACCCGCAACGCCGCCCTCGTCGAGAAGCTCGGCGAGATCGCCGCGGACAAGGGCGTCACGGTCGCGCAGCTCGCGATCGCCTGGGTCGCGGCACGCGGTGAGGACGTGGTGCCTCTCGTCGGCACGACGAAGCGTGCGAGGCTGAACGAGGCGATCGGTGCCGTCGGCGTGACGTTCTCCGAGCAGGAGTTGCAGGAGATCGACGCCGTCGTTCCCGTCGGGGCCGCCGCGGGCACGCGCTACGCGGCCGCGCAGATGGCGATGCTGGACAGCGAGAGGTGAGATGACGTGGCGGAGGCGTTGACCGGCGAGGCGATCCTCGTGGCGACCGAAGAGGTGCTGCGCAGGTACGGCCCGGCCAAGGCGACGGTCGTCGACGTCGCCAAGGCACTCGGGGTCAGCCACGGCAGCGTCTACCGCCACTTCCCGACGAAGGCCGCGCTGCGCGAGGCCGTGACGCGGCGCTGGCTCGACGCGATCCACGCCGAGATGGAGTCGGTCCTCGACACCGGGGCGAGCGCGGCCGACAACCTGAGGGCCTGGCTGCAGCACCTGTTCGACCGCAAGCGGCTCTCACACGTCGACGAGCCCGAGCTGTTCGCGACGTTCAAGGTGCTGGTGAGCGAGAGCCCCGCGATCGTCGAGTACCACCTCGGCCACCTCGTGGGGCACCTCACGCGCATCATTTCGTCCGGAGTGGAAACCCACGAGTTCGTGACCGACGACATCCAGAGGACGGCACAGGCGGTCTGGGACGCGACGCAGATCTTCCACCACCCGGCTCACGCCCAGGAGTGGGGGAATCCTCACCTTCAGGACGCGTTCGACGCCGTCGTCTCACTGGTCGTCGCCGGACTGCGGTACAACCGAATCCCTAGTGCCACAGGCGATGCTTGAGGGTCACGGAGGTGAACGGTGCCGCCTGACGAGTGGATCGACCTGCTGGGAGCGCCTGAACGGCGTCCTGACCCCGTTGACTGGGACGCGGTCAAGGGACGGGTGGGCACCGCGCTGCCCAGTGATTTCGTGCATCTCGCCGATGCCTATCCACCACTCATAGTCGGCGGTTACGTCCGCATCCTGCACCCAACGGCACGTGCAGGTTTCATGAACTGGATGTCAACGGCGCCCAAGATGATGCGGGCACTGCGGCGCCAGCCGGGCCTGCGGGTGCACCCGGACTCGCCCGGCCTGCTGCCCTGGGGCATGACGGTGAACGGCGACCACTGCCTCTGGTACACCGGCGGTGAACCGGACGAGTGGACCGTGATGATCACGGACCTGCGGCAGAAGTGGTCCTACGACGGCAGCTTCTCCAGTTTCATCAGGAAGTTCCTGACCGGTGAGCTGCGCTGCCCGCTGTTCCCGGACGACGTCCCCGGCGGCTCCAAACCGTTCCAGGAGCCCTAGCCGGGGACGTGTCCTCTCCCGACCCCCCGGTCAGTTCGAAGCGGCGGTCACCAGTGCGTTGCCGCTGCCCGTGCGGCCCGTGACCGTCAGGGCGGCGTCACCCAGCGGCTCGGACGAGACGTCGAAGTCGCTGCGCGCGGTGCCGGACGTGGACACCAGGTCGATCCGGGCGAGCGTGCCCTGCCGGATGCCGACGCGGATGTGTCCCGAGCCGGTGCCGAGCTGGATCTCGCCGGAGGCCGCGTCGGCCACGGTCAGGTCGCCGCTGCCGGTGCGGACCTGGACGTTGCCCTGCACCGCGCCGAGCCACACGTCGCCGGTCCCGGTGATCAGCGTGCTCGTGCCCCCGACCGACGACACCTCGACGTCGCCGCTGCCCGTCTTGGCCTTCAGCGACGAGAGCATCGTCCCCAGGCGCACGGTGCCGGCGCCCGAGTTGACCTTGGCTTCGCCTGTCGCGCGGTCCGCGGACACGCTGCCCGTGCCGGTGTTCAGGTCCAGGCGCCCCGCACCGCCCGTCACGACGACGTCAGCCGCGCCGGTCCGTGATGACACGTGCGACCCCACGGGAGCCGTCACCACCACTGACAGGGGCACGGCGCGCAACGGCAACGCCTTGGACGACTCGATGCGCAAACGGTTGCCCAGCAGTTCGACGCGTGCGTCGCGCACGGCCTCCTCCGGACCTGCCGACGGCGCGGTCTTGTCCGGGCCGAACTGGCCGCTGACCCAGCTCAGCACGCTGGACAGGCCCTCGGTCCACGAGTTGCCCGCGTTCGGGTCGTGCCGCACCTCGACGTGCACGCCGGGGCCGTCGACCAGCTGCACCTGCACCCGGCCGCTGAGCAGGGAGATGTCGATCTCGGCGATGCCCGCGAACTCGAAGCTCTGCTGGCGCACCACGCCGGACGGTTCGGAAGTCGGTTCGCTCATCCCGCTCACCCCTGCACCCATCCGCGGACGCGCGAGCCCGAGCCGGCGTTTCCGCTCCACCCCTTGTGCTGATGCTTGTGCTTGCCGTGCACCGCGCCACCCACGGCCTGCTGGATGAACGAGTTCAGCGACACGCCCTGAGCCGCCGCGGCGGCCTCGGCCTTCGACTTGAGCTCGTTGATCATGCGCAGCGTGATGCGGCTGATGTCACCCGTGGCGTCACCCATGCCGAAGTTCGGCATCTCCTGACGCGGAGCGGGCTCCGGCTCCGGTTCCGCCGATCCCGTGACGACCACCTGGACGTCACGACCGGACAGGCGAACGTCCACGACCTGGCCGTCCAGGGAGGCGGTGACCTCCGCGGCCAGGTCGGACAGTGCGTTCATGATCGCCAGTCGCGCGGCTGGCTCGAGCGCTGCGGACAGTGCGGCGGCCGTTCGACGGGTGTTGTCGTCCCCCGCGGAGGCGGCCGTCGCCAGGTCCTCGCGCAGTGACGCGATGTACGGCGACAGATCCATGACACCACTATGACGTCACTTCCGACATCGTGCAACCACCGCATGATGTCAGGGCTAATGTCGGCTCCATGCCGAGAGTGCGTTTGGTGGCTAAGACCGAGTTCATCGCGCCGGACGACGTGCCGTGGACGACCGACGCGGACGGCGGCGCGGCGCTCGTCGAGTTCGCCGGCCGGGCCTGTTACCAGTCGTGGGACCGCTCGAACCCCATGACGAACACCAACGCGACGTTCCTGCACCACCTGCTCGACGTCGGGCACCTCGCCGCGTTCGAGCACGGCAGCGCCTCGCTCTACCTGACCGAGCTGCCGCGCTCGCTCACCCACGAGCTGATCCGGCACCGGCACTTCTCGTACTCGCAGCTCTCCCAGCGCACCGACCCGACCGACGTCGTGGAGCCGGACCTGATCGCGCGGGACCCCGAGCTGCACGCGCGGTTCGTCGCCGCGACCGAGGCGAGTCTCAAGGCGTACGAGGACCTGGTGCAGAGCCTGGAGAAGACCGTGAACGGCCGGCGTGCGCGGCAGATCGCACGGTCGGTGCTGCCCAACGCCACGGGCACCGAAATCGTCGTGACGGGCAACTACCGCTCGTGGCGGCACTTCATCGCGATGCGCGCGACCGAGCACATCAACGTCGAGCTGCGCGAGCTCGCCGTCGCGTGCCTGCGGGAGCTGACGAAGGCGGCGCCCAACGCGTTCGCGGACTTCGTCATCTCGACACTCCCGGACGGCACAGAAGTTGCCTCCAGCCCACTGGTGGTTGAAGGCTGACGCCATGAAGCGGCTCATCGTGGACGTCCGGCCCGGCGAATACGCGGTCACGCGCCTGGCGCCGGACGCTCCCGTTCCCAGCGGGCTGCTCGACCTCACCGGCGTCCTGGTCTCCGTGACGAGGACCCCGGCCGAGCTGTCGATCATCGCGCCCGCATCGTTCGCAGTGGACTCCGACACGGCGGAGAAGGGCTGGCGGTTGCTGACCGTGCGGGGACCCCTGGAGTTCACGCTCACCGGCATCATGGCCGCTCTGGCGGGTGAACTGGCGGCAGCGGGCGTCTCGTTGTTCGCGCTGTCCACTTACGACACCGACCACCTGCTGGTGAAGCACACCGATCTGGGACGTGCCGTGCTCGCGTTGCGTGCCGCAGGTCACGAACTGGTTGTAGCGCCGGAAGCCTAGGAACCGATCCTGCGTGTGGCGGGTCTCAAGTACCGTCAACGCCCCCGGTTTCCGAGGTTCGTAGGAGCGCACGTTGCACGGACAGGCTGTCGAACCACGTGTCATCGCGGGCAGGTACGCCCTGCTCGCGGAGCTCGGCCGTGGCGGCATGGGCATCGTCTGGCGTGCCCAGGACCGCCACATCGGACGCTTCGTCGCGATCAAGGAACTGCACCTGCCGGACGGCATCGCGCACGAAGAACGCCGTGTGCTCGAAGAGCGCGCTCTGCGTGAGGCGCGCACCGCCGGCAAGCTCAACGACCCCGCCGTCGTGACGGTCTACGACGCGATCAACGAGAACGGCCTGACCTACATCATCATGGAGCTGGTCGACGCGGCGACGCTGTCGACGTTGATCAGCACGCACGGCCCGATGCCGCCGAACCAGGTCGTGTCGATCGCGCTGCAGGCGTTGTCGGCGCTCGAGACCGCGCACCAGGCCGGGATCGTGCACCGCGACGTGAAGCCCGGCAACCTGATGGTGCGCCCGGACGGCAAGCTCAAGCTCACCGACTTCGGCATCGCCCAGGCCGTCGACGACCCGCGGCTGACGACCAGCGGCAGCCTCATCGGCTCTCCCGCCTACATGGCGCCGGAACGCATCCACGGCCACGAGGCCGGTCCCGCGTCCGACCTGTGGGCGCTGGGCGCGACCCTCTGCTACGCCGTCGAGGGCTGGAGCCCGTTCGAGCGCTCCTCCACGGCCTCGACGCTGCACGCGATCATGAGCGAGACCCCGCGCCTGACCCGTGCCACGGGCGTGCTCGGCGCCGTCATCACCGGTCTGCTGATCGCCGACCCGAACGCCCGGCTGTCCGGCCCGCAGGCCCGCGCGATGCTCGCCAGCATCGGCAACCAGCCGACGCCGCCCACCGGGATCGCGCCGGCGCAGACCCAGCAGTACCGGCAGACCCCCGCCGCCGACCCGGCGAAGAAGAAGCGCAACCGCATTCTCGCGCTGGTCGGCGCCGTGGCCATCGCCGCGGCGGCGTTCACCGGCGGCATCTTCGTGCACAAGGCCTTCACGACGCCCGGCGCCAGCACCGGCAGCCAGGCGCTCACCTACGGCGAGGGCGCCGAGATCCCGGTATTCGGTCTCTACGAGAACACCTGCGGCATCGGTGAGGTCGCGCCGACCAAGCTCCTCAACTCCGACACCCGCGAGGAGTGCGACAAGCCGCACGACTTCGAGGTGTTCGACGTGATCGACACGTTGCCGCTCCAGTCGAACCTCCCCGACGCCGCGTATCCGGGCGTCGACTCGCTGAAGAGCCTCGGCGTCTCCCGCTGCGAGATGACGCTGAACTCGGGGTGGGTCAAGGACGGTGAGAAGCTCAAGCTGACGACCTTGATCCCGAGCGAGAGCGCGTGGACCAAGGACAAGGACGGCAACGCGGAGCGCAAGATCTGGTGCCTCGCCGGCGCCAAGGACGGCAGCAAACTCGACGGCACCATCAGCGCGAAGAAGGACAACTGAACGTGAAGAGTCGGATCGTTCCCGCCCTCCTGGCCCTCGGCTGCGCGGCGGCCCTGACGGCCTGCGGCAACAACGAGGACAAGTTCGTCTCCGAGCTCAAGGCCGCCGGGTTCAGCAACCCCGGTGAGCCCAGCACGGAGAAGGAGAAGAAGTCCAAGAAGATCGGCAAGCGCACGGTCAAGTCCTCGGAGAAGACGATCGAGGTCGTGGTGCGGGTGAAGGGCTGCGACCTGGAGTTCGCCAAGATCTCGGGCCAGTCCGGCTACTGGCTCGACGAGCTGCACGTCAACGGGCAGGAACCGGACTGGCCCGGCTACCCGGAGAACCTGAACCGCGACCAGGTGGTCAAGCTCCTCGGCGACAACTCGGCCAAGCCGGACGGCTTCAAGAGCTGCTATAAGCCGAACGAGGCCTGAGGTCGGGTTGTGGTGCAATGGGGGTGTGAGCCTCGCCCGTGACGAGCGCAAAGCGCTGGTCGAACTGATGACCGAGCTCGGCCCCGACGCGCCGACGTTGTGCGGGACCTGGCGGACGAAGGACCTGGCCGCGCACCTCGCGATCCGCGAGCGCCGCCCCGACACCGCCCCCGGCATCGTGCTGCCGGTGTTCGCGAAGTGGACGGAGAAGGTCCAGGAGGACTACACGCACAAGGCGTGGAGCGAGCTCCTGGACCTGGTGCGCACGCCGCCGTTCTGGATCCAGCCGATCGACGAGCTCATGAACACCGGCGAGTACTTCGTGCACCACGAGGACGTGCGCCGCGCACAGGCCGGCTGGGAGCCACGTCCGTACGACGCCCGGCGCGAGGCGACGCTGTGGAAGCTGCTGCCGTTCACCGCGCGCATGACGTACAAGTCGTCGCCCGTGGGCGTGACGCTGGTGCGCCCCGACGGTGAGCACGTCGTCGCCAAGCAGGGCGCGAACGGAGTGGTGATCACCGGCGAGGTGGCCGAGCTGGTGATGCTGGCGTTCGGGCGCGACGAGGCCCGAGTGGAATACAGCGGCGACGCCGACGCGGTGCAACGTGTGCGGTCGTTGAACCGAAGCGTGTGAACTCGGGTAGTTTCTGCCCATGCCAGGAAGCCCCTACGCAGGGACGGACCGCCCGTTCGGCCGCGTACTCACCGCCATGGTCACGCCTTTCGACTCGCGCGGCGAGGTCGATCTCCCCAAGGCGCAGGAACTGGCGAAACACCTGGTGGACCTGGGCAACGACGGCTTGGTCGTCAACGGCACGACCGGCGAGAGCCCGACGACGACCGATCGGGAGAAGGCCGCGCTGATCACGGCCGTCGTCGAAGCCGTGGGCGACCGCGCGAGCGTGATCGCCGGTGCGGGCACGTACGACACCGCGCACAGCATCCACCTGGTGGAGCAGGCCTCCAAGGCCGGTGCACACGGTGTGCTGGTCGTGACGCCGTACTACTCACGGCCGCCGCAGGAAGGCCTGCTCGCGCACTTCACCGCCATCGCCGACGCCTCCGAGCTGCCGGTGATGCTCTACGACATCCCGCCGCGCGCGGTCGTGCCGATCGAGGTCGACACGCTCCTGCGCCTGGCGGAACACCCGCGGATCCTGGCCGTGAAGGACGCCAAGGGCGACCTGCACGCGGGCAGCAGGGTGATCGCGAGCACCGACCTCGCCTACTACTCGGGTGACGACCCGCTGAACCTGCCGTGGCTGTCCGTGGGCGCCGTCGGGTTCGTGAGCGTCATCGGCCACCTCGCCGCGGACCGCCTCCGCGACATGGCCGACGCCTACGAGTCCGGTGACGTGGTGCGCGCGAAGGAGATCCACGAGTCGCTGCTGCCGCTGCTGCGACCTTTCCGCCGGGTTCCCGGCGTGACGTACACGAAGGCGGCGCTGCGCCTGCGCGGACTGGACGTGGGGGAACCCCGTCTGCCGCTGGTACCTGCCGCCGCCGAAGACATCGAGGCCATCGCGGCCGAACTGGGAGTTAACGCGTGACCCACTCGACCGAACTGCCGCCCGCACTGCCGGAAGGCGGCCTCCGCGTCGTCGCTCTCGGTGGAATTGGCGAGATCGGCCGCAACATGACCGTCTTCGAGCACGCCGGCCGGCTGCTCGTCGTCGACTGCGGCGTTCTGTTCCCCGAAGACGACCAGCCGGGCGTCGACCTGATCCTGCCCGACTTCCGGGCCATCGAGGACAGGCTCGACGACATCGATGCCATCGTCCTGACGCACGGCCACGAGGACCACATCGGCGCGGTCCCGTTCATGCTGAAGCTGCGCCCCGACGTGCAGGTCGTGGGCTCCCGCTTCACGCTGGCGCTGCTCGCCGCCAAGTGCCGCGAGCACCGCCAGACCCCGCGCCTGGTGGAGGTGAAGGAGGGGGAGCGGCGCTCGTACGGGCCGTTCGAGCTCGAGTTCTTCGCCGTCAACCACTCCATCCCGGACGCGCTGGCCGTGGCCATCCGCACCTCCGCGGGGCTCGTCCTGCACACCGGTGACATCAAGCTCGACCAGCTGCCCCTGGACGGCCGGCTGACCGACCTCGCGGGCTTCTCGCGGCTGGGCGACGAGGGCGTCGACCTCTTCCTGGTCGACTCGACCAACGCCGAGGTGCCCGGTTTCGTGGTGCCCGAGCGCGAGATCGGCCCCGTGCTGGAGAACGTGATCCGCAAGGCAGACCAGCGGGTCATCGTGGCCTGCTTCGCCTCGCACGTGCACCGCGTCCAGCAGGTGCTGGACGTCGCCGTGCAGTACAAGCGCAAGATCGCGTTCGTCGGCCGGTCGATGGTCCGCAACATGGGCATCGCGTCCGACCTGGGCTTCCTGAACGTGCCCGACGGGCTGTTCGTCGACCTCGACGTCGCGATGCGGATGGAGGAGAACGAGGTCATCTTCGTCTCCACCGGGTCGCAGGGCGAGCCGCTGTCGGCGCTGTCGCGCATGGCCCGCGGCGACCACCGCCAGATCTCGATCCGCGAGGGCGACACGGTGATCCTCGCGTCGTCGCTGATCCCCGGCAACGAGAACGCGGTCTTCAACGTCGTCAACGGTCTCGCCAAGCTCGGCGCGACCGTCGTGCACCAGGGCAACGCCAAGGTGCACGTCTCCGGCCACTCACCGGCCGGCGAGCTCCTGTTCCTCTACAACGCCGTGCGGCCGTCCAACGTGATGCCCGTGCACGGCGAGTGGAGGCACCTCCGCGCGAACGCGGCCCTCGCGGTCGCCACCGGTGTCGCCGAGGACCACGTCGTGATCGCCGAGGACGGCGTCGTCGTGGACCTGGTCGACGGCAAGGCGGCGGTCTCCGGCCGCGTCGTCGTCGGCCACGTGTACGTCGACGGCCTGTCCGTGGGCGACGTGGGCGAGTCGACGCTGTCCGACCGCCTCGTGCTGGGGGAGGGCGGCTTCATCTCGATCTCGGTCGCCATCGACAGGGCGAGCGGGCGGGCCGTGACGGCGCCGACGATCTCCGGCCGCGGCTTCTCCGACGACCCGAAGGCGCTGGAGGCCGTCGTTCCGCTCGTGGAGATGGAGCTGGCGCGCACCGAGGCCGAGGGCATCACCGACACGCACCGCGTGGCGCAGGCCGTGCGCCGCGTCGTGGGGCGCTGGGTGGCGGAGACCTACCGCCGCCGGCCGATGATCGTCCCCACGGTCATTCCGGTGTGAACGTGACCCTGCTGTGATCTGCGTCCCCCTCGTCCGATAAGGTTTGATCCCAGACCATGGACGAGGGGGTTCGCCCAATGGCCGGTAACGACGTTTTCAGCCCACCGGGCAAAGACGACATTCTTCTCCCGCCGATTTTCACCTGGCACGAGCCGCTGGGCCTGCCGTTCGACTTCTCGGTGACCAAACCGCAGGCCCTGCTGGTGCTGTCGGTGGCGATCATCATGACGTTCTTCCTGGTCACGACCAGGAGCATGAAGATCGTGCCGACCCGCTGGCAGTTCGCCGCCGAGTCGCTCTACGACTTCGGCCGCAACACCATCGCGCGCGAGCAGATCGGCGCCAAGGAATTCGCGCCGTACGTGCCGCTGATCGTCAGCATCTTCTGCTTCGTGCTCGTGAACAACGTCTACGGGCTGATCCCGTTCATCCAGTTCCCGACGTTCACGCACAGCGGGTTCCCGGCGGCCGTCGCGCTGCTGATCATCTTTCCGCTCTACCACTACGTGGGCATCCGCAAGTTCGGCCTCAAGGGCTACCTGCGCAACCAGTTCATCATCAAGGACGTGCCGAAGCCCGTGCTGTGGGGGCTGCTGATCCCGACCGAGGTCATCCTCAAGTTCTTCTTCGACCCGGTGAACCTCGCGATCCGGGTGTTCGCGGCGATGTTCGCCGGGCACCTGCTGATCCTGGTGTTCACGCTCGGCAGCGAGTTCCTGCTGTTCAACGCGCCGATCTACCTCAAGCCGGTGTCGGTGCTGGGCTTCGCGCTCGCCATTGCGCTGTTCTTCCTGGAGGCGCTGGTGCAGGTGCTGCAGGCGTACATCTTCGCTCTGCTGTCGGCGCACTTCATCGGTCGCGCGCTGGCTGAACAGCACTGATGGGGATGTACGTCGGCGTGCGCGGTTCTACCGCGGCGACATCCGCGAGCAGTCCGTCGACTGGCTGCGCGCGCAGGTCGCCGAACTGGCGCGGCTGGTGGACGCCGACGGAGACCGGCCGGTCGGGTTCTTCCTGCTGACCGGCGAACGGCAGGAGGCGACCGCGTGGACCGTGCGGGACGGCGACGTGCACGAGGGTGCGGCACCCGCCGGGTCCGCGGGTTCGCCCGCTAGGGGCGCTGGCACACCAGGTGCAGCGACTCCTCGGGCATGGCGCCGGGGTAGGACGGGGTGAAGACCGGCCGGCTCCGGCGCACGACCCGCAGGCCGACCTCGGCCAGGTGCGCCTCGAAGTTGGCCTCGGAGAACGACGACACCTCGATCTCCTGGCCCATCCAGGGCAGGGTGACCTGTTCGACGTCGACGGCCACGGTGGCGAGGAAGAAGTGACCGCCGGGCCGCAGCCAGGTCGAGATCTGGCCGAGGGTCGCGATGATCTCGGCCTGGGTCATCTGCAGCAGCGAGAAGACGGCGCAGATGACGTCCCACGAGCCAGGGGGTGACTCGAAGTCGCGAATGTCGATCTTGTGGAAGGTCGCCTCGGGGACCTGGGCCGACGCGATGTCGACCATGACGGGGGAGACGTCGAGGCCGGTGACCTTCATGCCCGCCTTGGCCAGGGTGCGTGCGACGGGAACGCCCGTGCCGCAGCCGATGTCCAGCACGCGCGAGCCCGAGGGCTGCGTCGCGGCGAACCAGGCGAGGGTGCCGTGCAGTGCCGGCTGGTGCGACCAAGCGCGTTGGTATTCCAGCCCGAGCGTGTCGAATACCTCGGCCGCGTTCATTTCCCCGCCCCTCATTTCGACCCAATCCACCTGAGTGAAGTGTGGAGAAGCTCTCTGCACGCCTTCTGGATGGCTTCTGGACGAAAACTGACGGTAGGTTGCTAGGTGAACGCGGACAGCGACGAAGTGAGAACACAGGTGCAGAACGAGTTGCGCGTCAGCTTGCTGGGCGCGCTCGCGGCCACGGTGGACGGCGAGGAGCTCACGCTCGGTCCGCCGCGGCAGAGGGCTGTGCTCGCGGTGCTCGCGTTGCGCGCCAACCACGTCGTGTCTCGCAGTGAGCTCATCGACGCCGTGTGGGGCGACGATCCGCCCGCGAGTGCCGACAACGGCATCCACACCTACGTCGCCGGGCTGCGCAGGCTTTTCGAGCCGGACAGGGCGTCGCGGGCGCCGAGTTCCGTGCTGCTCTCCACGGACGCTGGATATTTGCTGAGACTACCGTCGGGCAGCTCCGACGCCGCCGTGTTCCGCTCCCACCTCGACGAGGCCGGGCGGTTGCGGGACAAGCCCGTCGAGGCCGTCGCCGCTTTCGACGCCGCGCTGGGGCTGTGGCGGGGGATCGCCCTGGAGGGCGTGCCGGGCCCGTTCGCGGCGGTGGAGCGCGCGCGTCTGGCCGAGCTGCGGCTCACGGCCGTGGAGCAGCGTGCGGCGCTGATGCTGACGGTCGGGCGTGAGGCCGAGGTGGCGGCGGAGCTGACGACGCTGGTCAGTGCGCATCCGTTGCGCGAGAGGCTGCACGGTCTGCTGATGTCCGCGCTGTACCGCGGTGGCAGGCAGGCGGAGGCGCTGGCCGTCTACGCGGATCTGCGCCGGCTGCTGATCGAGGAGCTCGGCATCGAGCCCGGTCCCGAACTGCGCCAGCTGCACGAACAGCTGCTCGTGGGCCGGCCCGACCCGCAGCCGGAACCGGTGGCGCCCGCGCTGGTGCCCGTCCAGCTGCCGCACGAGATCCGCGACTTCACCGGCCGCGAGAAGGAGCTGGCGAAGCTCGCCGAGGTGGTCCCGCACGACCACTCGCCGGTGCTCGTCGCGATCACCGGCACCGGCGGCGTCGGCAAGACGGCCCTGGCCGTGCGGTTCGCGCACCAGGTGGCCTCGCGGTTCCCGGACGGCCAGCTGCACGTCGACCTGCGCGGGTTCGACTCGTCGGCACCGCCAGTGCAGCCCGGCGCCGCGCTGCACCAGCTGTTGCAGAGCCTCGGCGTGCCGTCCGAACGCATCCCGGAGGACCTGCCGGCGAAGTCCGCGCTGTACCGCAGCGTCCTCGCGGGCAAGCGGGTCCTGGTGCTGCTCGACAACGCGCGGCTGGCCGAGCAGGTCCGTTTGCTGCTGCCGGGCCGGTCGACGTCGATGGTGCTCGTGACGTCGCGCAACCACCTCGGCGGGCTCGTCGCCCGCGACGGCGCGCACTCGATGACGTTGTCGACCCTCACCCGCGACGAGGGCCTGGCGCTGCTGACGGCCGCGGTGGGCTCGGACCGGGTCGCCGCCGAGCCCGGCGCCGCCGCGAAGCTCGTCGAACTGTGCGGGCACCTGCCGCTGGCGGTGCGGATCGCGGCCGAACGCGTGGTGACGCGGCCGCACCTCACGCTGGCCGACCTCGCGAGCGATCTCGCCGACGAGCACGACCGGTTGAACGTGCTGGCCACGGGCGACGACGAGGACACGGCCGTGCGCGCCGCCTTCTCGTGGTCCTACCTCGCCCTGAAACCCGACGCGGCCAGGACGTTCCGGCTGATCGGCCTGCACCCCGGCGCCGAGATCAGCCTGAACGCCGTGGCGGCGCTCGCGGGTGTGCCGGTGTCGCGGGCCCGGACGCTGGTGGACGTGCTGGCGGGCGGGCACATGCTGGAGGAGGTCGCGCGCGGCCGGTTCCGGATGCACGACCTGCTTCGCCTGTACGCCACCGAACTCAGCGCCACCGAGGAGTCGTCGGACGGCCGCGGCGAGGCCGTGGCGCGCATGCTGGGCTGGTACTTCGACACCGCGAACGCCGCCGGCACCGTCATCGCGCCGCCGGACCACCCGGCGTTCCTGCTCCCACCACTGTCCACTCAGGACTTCATCTCGCACGACGACGCCTTCACCTGGTGCCGCACGGAGTCCGCGAACCTGCTGGCCGTGGCGAGACTCGCCGAGGAACAGCACTCGCCGACGGCGTGGCAGATCCCGGTGGCGCTGTGGAACTACTTCGTCGTGTCGAGCGCGCTGGACGAGTGGACGCGCACGTACCGCGTCGCCGAACGCGCCGCGGCCCGTGACGGCAACCAGGCGGCCCGCGCGTGGGCGGTGCACGGCCAGGGGCTGTCGGCGTTCCGCGGGCAGCGGTTCGCGGACGCGCTGGAGCTCTTCGACCGCGCGCTCGCCATCCGGCACGAGATCGGCGACGCCGTCGGTGCCGCCTGGAGCCTCACGGGCCTGGGCATGGCGTACGGCGGCCTGCGCCAGTTCGACCTCGCCGTCGACAGGTTCGGCGAGGCGCTGAGAAGGCACGCCGAGGCCGGCTCGTGGTTCGGCGAGGGCGGCACGAGGCTGTTCCTGAGCGACATCCTGCGCTCGGCGGGCCAGTTCGAGGCGTCGCTGGTGTCGGCGCGGACGGCGTTCGAGCTGATGGACGCGCACGACGCGGTGCACGGCAAGGCGATGGCGCTCGTCAGCATCGGCTGGGCGCAGGCGAAGCTGGGCAGCCGGGGCGAGGCGCGGGAGTCGTTCCGGCGCGCGATCGAGTTCCTGCGGGTGCTCGGCGACCGCAAGAGCCTCGCGGAGGCGTTGCACGGCCTGGGGGAGACGAGCACGGGGCAGCCCGAGGTGGCGCGGACGCACCTGCTGGAAGCGTTGACGATCTACGAGGACTACGACCACCCGCTCACGCCGGAGATCCACACGAGGCTGCACGAACTCGCCTAGGGGAGATCCCTGATGTGCGCGGCCTGATGCGTAGGCAAACTACATGTCATGCAGAAGCGCGCTCGGACCCTGTTGGTGTGGCTGCACGTCGTCACGTCCGTGGGCTGGCTCAGCCAGGCCGTGGCGTTGCTCGCGCTGGTGCTCTACGGCATGAAGACGGGCGACCTCAACGCGTTCAAGATGGCGCGCTACCTCGACCACGAGGTGCTGGCTATCATGGCCAACACCAGTGCGTTCAGCGGGTTCATGCTCAGCGCCACGACGCCGTGGGGGTACTTCCGGCACTGGTGGGTGCTCGCCAAGTTCGTGATCACCGTCAGCCAGCTCTACATCGGCGTCTTCATCCTGAGCGGCAACCTCCAAGAGGCCGTGGACGGGCACGTGACGGCCTGGATGCCCGTCGGCACGGCGCTCATGATCAGCGCGATCGCGTTCCAGGCGTGGCTCAGCGTCGCGAAGCCGTGGGGCCGCACGCCGTGGACGGACCCCAAGGTCAAGCTGCCCACGGCGAGCACGGCCACGTTCGTCGCGGCGCTGGTCGTCCCGGTGATCGACTTCGCGATCAGCCTGTGGCGGGGCAACCCGATGCCCCTGCTCATGCTGATCACGGTGATCGCCTACTCGATCAGGCGGGCCGCCAGGGCGAGACGCCGGTCGTCGGCCGCGTCGGGTCGTGGAAGCGCGGCAGGTCCGGCTCGTCGAGGCGCAACGGCGCCAAGCCCTCGGTGATCGCGATCATGATCCGCTCGTGCGCGCGCCGGGCGTCGCCCATCGTCTCCGCCTTCAGGTCGGACAGCTCGACCGGCTTGCCGAAGTGGACCTTGAACGTCGGCCGCTTGCGCACCGCGCGCAGCCACGACGTCAGGTACGGCAGGAAGTCCCTCCAGCCGCTGACGTGCAGGTTGCCCCAGTACACGGCCTCGTGCGCGCCCCACTGGCTGATGGGGATCACCGGGATGCCGCCGCCCAAAGCCATGCGGGCGACACCGGTCTTGCCCCGCTCCGGCCACAGGCCGGGGTCGAGGCTGATCTTGCCCTCGGGGTAGACGGCGATCGGGTCGCCGCCCTTCTGCAGCGCCGCGACGGCGCGGTGCATGGCCTCGCCCGCGTTCGCCGACCGCCGGTCGACGCGCAGGTGACCGCAGGCCTTCAGGGCCGGGCCCATGATCGGCGCGTCGAGCAGGCCGCCCGCGAGCATGAAGCGCGGGTTGACGCCGATCTTGCGGCAGGCCGCGATGAGCACCATCGGGTCGAGGTTGCCGATGTGGTTGGAGGCGAGCAGCAACGGCTTGCCGAGCAGCTCCGGCGGGATGTCGCCCGATACCTCGAGCTTGCCAGTCAGCGCGATCAGGCCCCGGTCGACCACCATGAGCACGCGCCAGAAAAGCGGTGTGGACACGCGGGGCAGCGTACGGCGTGTCGGAACGACTCCGTGCCCGAACGGGTGAACCATGAGGTTTCGCACGCGTCCCAGTTGCAGACGTGGCTGGTGAGGCACGAGGGACTACCTTGTAGACATGGCCGGGCGCACAGGGACTTCGAGAAAGACCACGTCACGCGGCAAAGCACCAGCCAAGCCGCGGGCGCGGTCCAGCGCGTCCAGAAAACCCGCACCGCGCAAGAAGAGCGGCGGTGCTATCAGCGCCGTGTGGGGTGCTTTGGGCCGTGGCGTCGGCAGTCTCGTGCGCACCGTCAGCCGTACCAAGGACCTTGATCCCGAACACCGCCGTGACGGCCTGGGCCTGCTGCTGATCGCTCTCGCGGTCATCACCGGCGCCGGGGTGTGGTGGCAGGCCGGTGGACCGGTCGGGCAGTGGGTCGACGTCGCCGTGCGCAGCTCCGTCGGGTTCCCGGCGGTGATCGTGCCGGTCGTGCTGCTCGGCATCGGCGTCACGCTGATGCGCACCGACCCGAAGCCCGACGCGCGCCCGCGGCTGATCATCGGCTCGCTGCTGATGATGATCGGCGTGCTCGGCATGTTCCACCTCATCGGCGGCCTGCCGATGGACCCGCTGGAACGCCGCAGCGCCGGCGGTGCGCTGGGATACCTGGCCGGAGGGTTCCTCGCCCAGGGCCTGACGCCGTGGGTCGCCGGGCCGTTGCTGTTCCTGATCTTCGGCTACGGCCTGCTGGTCGTGACGCACACGCCGATCCGCCAGGCGCCCGAACGCATCCGCTCGTTGCTGCACCCCGGCACGCCGGCGAACGACGAGTCGCCGGAGGAGGAGCCGGTCGAGGAGCCGAAGCCGGTCCGCCTGCGCCGCCCGTCCCGCCGGCGCCAGGCCGTCGAGCCGGTCGAGGAGGAGCCGCAGGCCGAGCTCCCGCTGGAGGAGCCCGCGGAGCCCGCCCCGAAGCCCGCGAAGGAGAAGAAGGCCGCCGCTCCCGCGATGGTCGTGCGCGCGGTCGAGGGCGAGTACCAGCTGCCGCCGCCGGACGTGCTGAAGGACGGCGACGCGCCGAAGACCCGCAGCAAGGCGAACGACCTCATGATCGAGGCGATCTCCGGCGTGCTGGACCAGTTCTCGATCGACGCCCAGGTCACCGGCTTCACCCGCGGCCCGACGGTCACGCGCTACGAGGTCGAGCTCGGCCCCGGCGTGAAGGTCGAGAAGATCACCGCGCTGACCAAGAACATCGCGTACGCCGTGGCGACCGACAACGTCCGCCTGCTGGCCCCGATCCCCGGCAAGTCCGCGGTCGGCATCGAGGTGCCCAACAGCGACCGCGAGATGGTGCGGCTGGGCGACGTGCTGCGCGCGCCGTCCACGGTCAAGGACACGCATCCGATGGTGATCGGCCTCGGCAAGGACATCGAGGGCCACATGGTCACCGCGAACCTGACGAAGATGCCGCACCTGCTGGTGGCGGGCTCCACGGGTTCCGGCAAGTCGTCGTTCGTGAACTCGATGCTGGTGTCGCTGCTGGCCCGCGCGACGCCCGACGAGGTCCGGATGATCCTCATCGACCCGAAGATGGTCGAGCTGACGCCGTACGAGGGCATCCCGCACCTGATCACGCCGATCATCACGCAGCCCAAGAAGGCGGCGGCGGCCCTGGCCTGGCTCGTCGAGGAGATGGAGCAGCGCTACCAGGACATGCAGGTCAACCGGGTGCGCCACGTCGACGACTTCAACCGCAAGGTGAAGTCCGGCGAGATCACCGCGCCGCCCGGTTCCGAGCGCGTCTACCGGCCCTACCCGTACATCATGGCGATCGTCGACGAGCTCGCCGACCTGATGATGACCGCGCCGCGCGACGTCGAGGACGCCATCGTCCGCATCACGCAGAAGGCCCGTGCGGCGGGCATCCACCTCGTGCTGGCGACGCAGCGGCCGTCCGTCGACGTCGTCACCGGCCTGATCAAGACGAACGTGCCGTCGAGGCTGGCGTTCGCGACCTCCTCGCTGACCGACTCGCGGGTCATCCTGGACCAGCCCGGAGCCGAGAAGCTGATCGGCATGGGCGACGCCCTGTACCTGCCGATGGGCGCCTCGAAGCCGGTGCGCATCCAGGGCGCGTTCGTGGGCGACGAGGAGATCTCGTCGATCGTCGAGTTCACCAAGAACCAGGCGCAGCCGGAGTACACCGACGGCGTCACCGCGCAGAAGGCCGGCGAGAAGAAGGAGATCGACGCCGACATCGGCGACGACCTCGAACTGCTGGTGCAGGCGACCGAGCTGATCGTGACGTCGCAGTTCGGCTCGACGTCGATGCTGCAGCGCAAGCTGCGCGTCGGGTTCGCCAAGGCGGGGCGCCTCATGGACCTGCTGGAGACCCGCGGCGTCGTCGGCCCGTCCGAGGGCTCGAAGGCACGCGAGGTGCTGATCAAGCCGGACGAGCTGGAGTCCGTGATCTACCTGATGCGCGGAGGCGGCCCCGCCGACGACGAGGACTAGTCGGTGTTCACCTTGATCGGGTGACGGACGTCGCCAGGGCACACCCAGACGTTCAGCGCGCCGTCCGAGAAGTCCCAGCCGACAGGCCTGGCCTCGGGTTCGAAGCAGAACTCCGGCTCGGCGCGTTCGTACGTGTGCAACGCCAGCAGCAGCTCGCGGCGGGCGCCGCACTCAGGGCACTCCATGTCGCCTGGTCCGCTCGCGTACCAGAACGCCCAGCCTCCGACCTTGGTGGACACCGCGACCTCCGCCCAGCCGTCGCGGGAGACGCCCTCCGGGGTCTCGTGCGGCGTCGGGTGTTCCACACGCCGGCAAGGGCTGAGCACGCACGGCCGGGCGCGGTGGATCGGCTCGGACAGCGCGGGCTCCGGCGGGGCGGCGAGCACGTCCGCGACCGCTCTCGAGTCGCGCCACACCAGGCGGACGTCCGGCCAGAAGGTGTCGGCGTCCGGTTCGTGGAACAGCGGGCAGAGCAGGAGCTGGAACAGATCGGTGCCGTCCGGGAACGGCAGCTCCGGGAAGTCCCTGCGGTAGAGCTGCACCGGTGCGGTGAAGGCGTTGTGCACGCCCCGGCCGTCTCCGACGTCGAAGCCATGGTCGGTGTGGGTGGATCCGTCGCAGTACGGCCACGGTTCGTCCCGCGGCCAGAGCACCGGACCACCGATGTGGCTGTCGGTCACAGACGGTGCTCCGGGCCGCGGGTGCAGGCGCACCGAAGGCCTTGCCCAGGCGTCGGTTCTCGTGGTCATTCGTCGTCCCCCCGTGCTGACGCAGGGGTCCCCCTGAGCTGGGAACCCCTGCGTTTCAACGTACTCGGGAGGTCTGACAGTGCGTGGCGATCTACTTCAGGCCGGCGTTCTGGATGCTGGTGGCCGTGGAGCTGGCGCTGCCGCCGAACTCCCGCACCGCCGCGTAGTACAGGTCGGCGGTGCGCTTGCAGGCCCAGTTGGAGCCGCACTGCTGGTACATGTCGGACTTGAAGTTGTTGTCGATGCGCAGGCGGTTCGTCTCGTTCCACCGGCCCTGCCGCTTGTAGTTGCGGTAGCCGAAGTCGTGCCGGTGACAGGTCGGCAGGAACTTGAAGCCGAAGGGGTTGTCGGGCGAGTACGAGCAGCCGTCGGACGACCAGTCGAGCTGACCCGCGTAGGGCTGCTGCGCGCGCAGTGTTGTGAACTGGCCGATGGTCTTCGAGTAGAGGTAGTCGTCGGTCACCGCGACGATGTCCACGGCGTGTGCCGGGGTGCCCGTGAAGATCAGGGCGATGGAGGCGGTGGCACCCACGAATGCCGAGCGCAGGGTCTTCGTCGACATGGCGAGCTCCTCGGAGTGTGAGCAGGGTCTCGCCAGTTGTAGCGGGTGATCGACTGTCCTCGGTAGACACGATCTGGTGAACGTCAGGTGATCATGTGCCCGCACGCGATCGCGGTGGCCACGCGGAGGTCTCGGGGCAGGCCCAGCGCGTGGAGCATTTCGTTGTCCGCTACGCCGCCCAGCAGGTAGCCGCCGAGCTTCTGCTCCGCCAAACGGAGGCAGATGCTCTGCGCGGCGGCTCCCGCTTCGATCAGGCCGAAGCGGCCCGCGCGTTCGCCGTACTTCTCGAACGAGTCCCTGTCCATCAGCATTAGGACGATCGTCAGCGGCGGCACCTCCGGCGTGCCGAGGATTTCGGCGAGGTTCGCCGGTGCCTGGCCGATGTCCTGCAACGCGTGGCGGCGGATGTCGTAGCGGACCGCCCGGTCGTGCACGAACGCGTAACAGCGCAACGGGTTGAGGCCACCCGCGGAGGGACAGCTGTTGTCGGACAGGGCGCCCAGCACCGTGCCGAGCTGCTTGTCGGTCAGCGGCCTGTCTGAGAACTCGCGCGTGCTTCTGCGCGCCCGGAACAGCTTCTGCAAGCGGTCGTTCGGACGGGGGAGCGGGAGCGGCGCCGCGGGCAGCTCCAGCGGGTCGATCAGCTCCGGCTGAGGCCGGAAGTCCCGCAGCCGGTCGCCGAGTCTGCGCTGGTGCAGTGGCGAGTACCGGCTCGCGGCCCAGAAGTCGTCGAACATCGGTGTCACCCCAGCGGATGCGGTGCGGGATTGGGGAACACGCCGGGTGAGGCGTGCGGGTAGCGCCAGCCGAGTTCGCGGGCGCGGCCGCCGAGGTGCGGCCAGCGGTGGTCCGAGTGCAGCGGCGCGAGGTCCGGAGACAGGACGCGGACGCAGTGCAGTCCGACGGCCGACAGCTCCGGCGTGGTGAGCTCGCGGTAGGCGAGCCGGACGTCCGCGCGGTCCAGGGCGTGCACGAGTTCGGTCAGTTCCGCCGCTGTGCCACGGGATTCGGCATCAGGCGGCGGGTCGGTCTCGAAGCCTGCGAACCACGGCAGCGCGTCCCACTCGTCCGGGCGCGTGGCGTAGTAGACGGCGTGCTCGTCGAAGTCGGTGACGTCCTCGACGGGCCGATCACCGTTGCGCGCGAGCCACACCTCGATGAAGACCGTGCCCTGGACCCACTCCTCGTAGGCCTTCCGCACGGCCTCGGCGACCGTGGCGCGGCACGCGAGGCCGAGCGTGGGCCTCGGCTTGCCGGCGATCGGCAGCGAACCCGCGACGGCGACCACCGGGTGCGGGCTGTAGGCGGGCGTGAGGTCGAACGCCATCGCGCCGTGCGGCAGGTCGGCGGCGAACCGTTGCGGTGCAACGGAGTGCAGCCAGATCGTGGTGAACGCGTCGCGCTCGACCAGTTCCTGGACGGCGCGCAGCAACGCGCTGGTCGTGGACGGACCGGCCGCCAGCCCCGAGGACGTCGCGGGCAGCCCGTAGGAGGCGTCCAGGCCGACGAGACCGGCGGGCACGCGGATCGGTTCGTTGCCGGGCAACGTCCACGCCCGCGTGTACGGGGTGTCGACGTATCCCTTGCGGTAGCGGTAGCCGGGGGCCACCCGCTGCTCGACGGTGTGCAGGCTGAAGTGCTCCAACGGCCAGCACTCGCCGTCGGTGACGATCTCCAGCGGCGCCCGTGCGGCGGCGTGCCGTTCCAGGGCCTCGGCGATCGCGGCGATCTTGCTCGTACCGCCGGACGTGCCGCCGGTGGCGAACGGCTCCGGCACCGCGGCCCAGCCCTCGACGTCCACATCGGACAGGCTGTGCGGCACGGGGTGCAGCTGTGACACCACTCCCTGCCGCCAGCCGACCGCGCGCTCGGCCAGCGCCTCCGCGACGGTCCTCACCGCTTCCCCCGGTAGCGCCGGAAGATCCAGTACCCGAGCCCCAGCGCCCCGCCGACGTAGAGCACGCCGGCCACCGCCGCGGCCCCCTCGTCGACGCCGGCGATCGGCCCGAGAGTGAACAGCACAACGAACGGCTCCAGGCACCACAGCACAGCCCAGCCAAGCAACCGGACCACGCTGCCCACCGGGTTCGGCGACCGGGCGATGAAACCGGAGGCGGTGGCCCACGCGAGCGCCGCCGCGAAACCGCCGAGCCACCAGCCCCAGTGGACGTCGAAGACCGCGCCCATCGTGGCGAACGGCAGGACGACGACGAGCAACGGGAAGATCGCGGCGGGCAGGACGAGCAGGCTGCGAGGCCGGGGGAGATCCTTGGTTTCCTCGTACAGCGCCGCCGGGATCTGCACGGCCGCGCCGACCGAGGAGATCGCGCAACAGCAACAACAACAGCAACAGGTGGGTGTCGCGGCGTTCGCGGCGGCCGCACCGGGTGAGAACTGGTCAGGTAACCGCACTGCCGTCGCGTTCATGGTCCCCCCAAGGAAGTGACACGCGCCCGAACTCGACAGTCGGGCAGATCTCGCAGCCGGCCGCGGGCAGCACGCTCTCGCGCGTCGTCGTGAACTCGTCGAGGTTGACGGTCACGACCGTGTCCAGCAGGGCGAGCGAACCGTTCCGGATGTTCTGAACCGCTTGCAGGGCAAGGGAAATCGGAAACTCGTGGGACATGGCCGCGGGCTGCGGAGGAGGCGGCGGATCCCCCCACCGCCGCCCTGCCCGCACCGCGAGGCACGCCAGGCACGCACCGGCACCGGGCACCACGAAGGGCCCGACGGCGGCGGTGTGGTGGTAGGCGAGGTCCAGCAACAGGTGCGGCACCTCCGTCTCGCGCGCCACCTCGATCAGGTCGGCCAGCGTGCCGGTCGTCCGCACGACGAGCAGGAGGTCCGGATCGTCGTGGTGCGGCAACAGCTCTGCCAGCCCGGCGGGTGCCTCCCCGACGACGCGCGTGCCGACCCCCATCGGCTTGACGTCCTCGGTGGGCAACCCGGCCGGGCGGAGAGCGCCCAGGGTCCTCAGCTGGGCCACGTGCCGGCGAACCGGTTCCCCCAACCGGCTCTCGTCGACCGTTCGAGCCACGCCCCTCAACATCGGCTCGAACAGGCCGGCCAGCGCCACGGCCACCGCCCTGGGCAGGTCTGGAATCAGGTAAATGAGATCGGCTCCCGCGTAGACGACGAGTCCTTCGTCGCGAACTTGGGCGTGCCAGGCGGGATCAGCGACCAGGCTCATCCTCGTCCTCCCGTTTCAGGAAGTTCTCGATCTCCTGCTCGCTCGGCAGATCGCCCGCCGGGTCCATGAGGTTCTCGGCGATCGGCGGCAACGGCTGCTCGGCCCACGCGGGCTGGAAGTCGTCGCTGGGCAGCAATCCGTGCCGTGACGCGAACTCCTCCGCCGCGTCGCGGATCGACTCCCGCAGCGTCCCCACCACCGCGGTCTCCGCCGTGTACGTCAGCTCGACGAGCAACGCCCGCACGTTCTCCAGCTGGTTCTCGTCACCGGCCTTGCGGGCCAGCTCCGGCCAGAACTGCTGCTCGAACAACCGCACGAAGTCCGCCGCGATCGCGTCGGTCGCCGTGCGCAGGCGGGTGAAGCTGTCCATCACGTCATCGCTGGGCACCCTGAGGCCGGCGAGCCTGCCGCCCGCTTCGAGTGCCCAGCGACGCGTGTGCGGCCAGCCGTACTTCCACCGCACCAAGCCCAACCGCATAGCCCGGAGGAGGAGTCGCGGTTGGACGTCTCCTGTCGGAATCAGGTGCTTGATGTCGCGCACCTTGATCCGAACCCAGTCGTCGGGCCCCTCGGCCTCGCTGAAGCCGAGGACCGCGGCGACCGACTCGCCCTTTTCCCGTGCCGAGATCAGCTCGGCGATCGCGGGCAGCGAGAACCCCCGCTGCTGCAACCGCTGCACCAACGTCAACCGCTCGACGTGCGAGGCGTCGTAGTACGCCACGCGCCCCTGCCGTCTCGGCGCGTGCAGCACACCCTTCGTCTGGTACATGCGAATGGTGCTGCTGGGCAGGCCGATCCGGGCGGCGAGCTCGTCGATGGTGAGCGATTCGGGCACGGCTCAGATCTTGGCGCCGCGCCGTTAGTCGAGTCAAGACTCTTCGAGTATTTACTCGAAGAGTTACAACTCCAGGAGCATCCGGCTGTTGCCGAGCGTGTTCGGCTTCACGTAGCTCAGGTCGAGGAACTCGGCGACGCCCTCGTCCACCGATCGCATGATCTCCTCGTAGACCTCGGGGCTCACCGGCGTGCCCTCGATCTCGACGAAGCCGTGCTTGCTGAAGAACTTGGTCTCGAACGTCAGCACGAAGATCCGCCCGAGCTGCAGCTCCCTGGCGGTGGCGATGAGCTGCGCCACGATCCGGTGCCCCACGCCGCGGCCGAGCGCCATCGGCGACACGGCGACCGACCTGATCTCGGCCAGGTCCTCCCACATCACGTGCAGGGCGCCGCAGCCCAGCAGCTCGCCGTCCTGCTCGGCCACCCAGAACTCCTGGACCGCCTCGTACAGCGTGACCAGCGGTTTGGTCAGCAGAACCTTGCCGGCATACCCGTCGATCAACGCCTTCATGGCGCGCACATCGCTGGTGCGGGCACGCCGCACGACTACCCCACTGGTCACAACCGTCAAGTATGAGGTGGGCACGATTCCGGTCTGACAGCCCGACCCGGTTACTCTGAGCGCCGTGTCTTCTCCCACCACTCCGCGACGCGTGTCGCTGCTGACCCTGGGCTGTGCCCGCAACGAGGTCGACTCCGAGGAACTCGCCGGGCGCCTCGGCGAGGGCGGCTGGGAGCTGGTGGACGAGGGCGCCGACGTCGTCGTCGTCAACACGTGCGGCTTCGTCGAGCAGGCGAAGAAGGACTCGGTCGACACGCTGCTCGCCGCCTCCGACACCGGCGCCAAGGTCGTCGCGGTCGGATGCATGGCGGAGCGCTACGGCAAGGAGCTCGCGGACAGCCTCCCCGAGGCGGCCGCGGTCCTGGGCTTCGACCAGTACAACGACCTGGCCGAGCGCCTGCAGGACGTGCTGCACGGCAAGCCGGTCGAGTCGCACGTGCCCGTGGACCGCCGCACGCTGCTGCCCATCACGCCGGTCAAGCGCCAGGAGGCCAAGGACGGCGTCCAGGTTCCCGGCCACGGCTGGGGCCCTACCAAGGTCCAGCGCAAGCGGCTCGACGACGCCCCCGTGGCGCCGCTGAAGATCGCGTCGGGCTGTGACCGGCGCTGCAGCTTCTGCGCCATCCCGAGCTTCCGCGGCGCGTTCGTGTCGCGGCACCCGGACGAGGTCGTCTCCGAGGCCATGTGGCTCGCCGAGAACGGCGTCAAGGAGCTGTTCCTCGTCAGCGAGAACTCCACCAGCTACGGCAAGGACCTGCCCCGCGAGCAGGGCGCCCTCGAGCAGCTGCTCCCGCGGCTCGCGTCCATCCCCGGCGTCGAGCGGGTGCGGGTCAGCTACCTGCAGCCGGCCGAGACGAAGCCGTCGCTGGTCGCCGCGATCGCGAAGACCGAGAAGGTCGCGAACTACTTCGACATGTCGTTCCAGCACTCCAGCGAGAACGTGCTGCGGCGCATGCGCCGGTTCGGCGACACGGACAGCTTCCTCAAGCTCGTGTGGCAGATCCGCGAGCACGCGCCCGAGGCCGGCATCCGCAGCAACTTCATCGTCGGCTTCCCCGGCGAGACTGAGGCCGACCTGCAGGAACTGGAGCGCTTCCTCACCGAGGCGCGCCTCGACGCGGTCGGCATCTTCGGGTACTCCGACGAGGACGGCACCGAGGCCGAGAACCTCGAGGGCAAGCTCGACGCGGACACCATCGCGGAGCGGGTGCAGCGGATCGGCAACCTCGTCGAGGAGCTGACGAGCCAGCGCGCCGAGGACCGCGTGGGCACCGAGGTCGTCGTGCTGATCGAGCACGAGGAGGACGAGGAGAGCGACTGCGTCGGCCGGGCCGAGCACCAGGCGCCCGAGGTCGACGGCGAGTGCATCGTGCTGGAGGCCGAAGGGCTCAAGCGCGGCGACTTCGTGCGCTGCCGCGTGGTCGACTCCGAGGGCGTGGACCTGATCGTCGAGGTACTCCCGACATGACGGAAGCCCGGAAGGTCCCGCTGCTCAACGTCGCGAACATCCTCACGATGGCGCGGCTGGCGCTCGTTCCGGTCTTCCTGTTCTCCCTGTTCGAAGCGGGCGGCTTCGACACGACGTGGCGCCTCATCGCTTTCGGGATCTTCGCCGTCGCGAGCTTCACCGACCACATCGACGGCACGCTCGCGCGCAAGCACGGGCTGATCACCGACTTCGGCAAGATCGCCGACCCCATCGCGGACAAGGCCCTGACCGGGTCCGCGCTGGTCGGCCTGAGCATCCTCGACGTGCTGCCGTGGTGGATCACGATCACCATCGCCGTGCGCGAGGTCGGCATCACGCTGCTGAGGTTCTGGGTGATCCGCTACGGCGTCATCCCGGCCAGCCGCGGCGGCAAGGCCAAGACGCTGGCGCAGGTCATCGCGATCGGGCTGTTCGTGCTCCCGCAGAACGACGTGCTGCAGCTCATCGCCTGGGCGATCATGGCCGTGGCGCTCGTGCTCACCATCGTCACGGGAATCGATTACGTCATCCGGGCGTTCAAGATGAAGGCAAGAGCAGGCCGGGCCGTGCTGTGACAGACGTCGTCGGACTGCTCAAAGCGAGGAACCAGACCGTTGCCACGGCCGAGTCGCTCACCGCGGGTCTGCTGTGCGCGACGATCGTCGACACACCGGGGGCGAGTGCCGTGGTCCGCGGTGGGTTGATCGTCTACGCGACCGAGCTCAAGCACGAGCTCGCGGGCGTGGATCAGCAGTTGCTCGACGAGCACGGTGCCGTGCACCCCGACGTCGCGATCCAACTGGCCGAGGGTGCCCGCGAGCGGTGCCGTTCGGACTGGGGGATCGGGCTCACCGGGGTCGCCGGCCCCGATCCGCAGGACGGTGTCGCTCCGGGGACGGTGCACATCGGCTTGAGCGGGCCTGGAGTGTCCACAGTGCGGACAATCACGGTGAGTGGCGACCGCAGAGCGGTGCGTTCGGAAGCCGTGGAAAAAGCCCTGGTCCTGCTGTCGGATCACCTGCTGATGACCGAAGAGGGGAACTAATGATGACTCCGCGTTCGTTCGCCCTTGGCGGACGTGTTCGGAAGTCAGTGCCCGTTGTCGGTGTCGATCGGTAACGTAGGGACACGGCCGGCCGGAAGGAGGCGCGCGATGACCGTGCTGCTACGCGAGGCGATCGGTGATCGACTTCGCCATGCCCGCACCAACCAACGCCGCACGCTGCGCGAGGTCTCTCGGACCGCCCGCGTGAGCCTGGGGTACCTGTCCGAGGTGGAGCGCGGCCGCAAAGAGGCGTCCAGCGAGCTCCTCGCGGCCATCTGTGACGCGTTGGAACTGCCCTTGTCCGAGTTGCTGCACCACGTCGCCTCCGACATCGGCGCCGTTCAGCAGACGCCGGACACGGTGCCCGACACCGTCCCGGACGGACGAACCGAGCGGGGCAAGCTGGAGGGTGGCCGCGTGCTGCCGTCCACGCTGTCGGACGACCTGTCCGACCTGCGGTTGCAACCCATGCTCAGTCACAGGCTCACGAGCAAGATCGGCGAGACTCCCAAAGCAGTCGTCGCGGCATAACCCCATGTGCTCAGCCGGCCCCGCTCGCCCGATGGCGAGCGGGGCCGCCTGCATTCGGGTGATCCCACCCGTCTGTGGCCCCTGCCACGTGACGGTCTGCAACAAGATTGCGTCCTCGGACGTTCAACTGACAACGACGGCAGCGCGCTGAACGGCAGGCAACGGCTTGGCATCGGCACGCTGGGTCACCGCGTCTCCGGACGCGGGTGCGGGCAGGATTGGCACGTCGTCAGGCGTGTACTCCTAAGTCCCGGGGTGGGTCAGGGTGTTCCCGGATATCTCCCCATGTCGGTGGATACGCCGACGAACAATTGAGACGATGGATCCAACACCGGCACCGAGAAGGCAGGCGTAGGAGATGGCCAGTCCGTTCGTGAAGTTCTGGAAGTACCTGATGGCGTCGTTCTCGTCGAAGATCGACGAGCACGCTGACCCGAAGGTGCAGATCCAGCAGGCCATCGAGGAGGCGCAGCGGCAGCACCAGGCCCTCTCGCAGCAGGCTGCGGCCGTCATCGGCAACCAGCGCCAGCTGGAGATGAAGCTGAACCGCCAGCTGGGCGATGTGGAGAAGCTGCAGGCCTCCGCGCGTCAGGCGCTCGTGCTCGCCGACGAGGCGCGCTCGAAGGGCGATGAGCAGAAGGCGACGCAGTTCGAGAACGCCGCGCAGGGTTTCGCCACCCAGCTCGTCACCGCCGAGCAGGGCATCGAGGACCTCAAGACGCTGCACGACCAGTCGTTGCAGGCCGCCGCCCAGGCCAAGCAGGCGGTCGAGCGCAACGCGATGATGCTGCAGCAGAGGCTGGCCGAGCGCACCAAGCTCCTCAGCCAGCTGGAGCAGGCCAAGATGCAGGAGCAGGTCTCCGCATCGCTGAACCAGATGAGCGAGCTCGCCGCGCCGGGCAACGTACCGTCGCTGGAAGAGGTTCGCGACAAGATCGAGAAGCGCTACTCGACGGCCCTCGGGTCCGCCGAGCTCGCCCAGAACTCGGTGCAGGGCCGGATGCTCGAGGTGCAGGCCTCGACCACCCAGCTCGCCGGCTCGTCGCGCCTCGAGCAGATCCGCGCCTCGATGCACGGCGGTCAGGCGAACACGCCGCAGCAGGTGACCGCGGGCAACAGCGCCGCCGCGCAGATCCAGGCCGAGATCGCGCAGCGCGTCCAGCAGGAGCAGAAGACCACGCAGCAGCAGGTCCCACCCGCCCAGAACTGACACTGGGCGTCGGGGCAGGAGGAGTCAGCAGGTGATCATGGAGCCCTGGAGAAACCGTCCCAACAACGAGATCGTCCGCAAGGTCGTCAACGAGTTGGGTGCGTCGCTCCAGGGCCACCCGCTGGCCGAGCAGGCGCGCTACCGGATGCAGAAGTGGAACGACCCGCGCGCGAAGCTGGAGCGCAAGCGCAAGCGCACGAACGCCGTCCTCACGTTCTGGCTGATCGTGATCTCGATCCTCGGCACGCTCGCCGTGCTGGGCTTCACCGGTGTGCTCGGCACGTGGGCCGCCGTCACCGGCGCGATCGGTACAGCGGTGCCCACCGTCCTCGCCGTGCGCAGCGGGTTCAAGCTGCGTGAGATCAAGGCGGACAAGGTGCGGCTGGAACTGTCCCCGCCGCCACCGCCCAGGCCGCCGCTGCCCGCGCACGCGTCGTCCGCGCGCGTACCGATGGAGAAGCTCCACGGCGCCGAGGACACGATGAACCAGCTGCTCGTGCAGCTCGACTCGCCCGCGCTCACGTCGATGCCGACCGAGTCCGTCCAGCACGCCCGCCAGACCGCCCAGGAGGCCTCGACGGCCATCCGCGCGGTGTCGGCACAGCTCCAGGCCGTCGAACGGGCCCGCGACACCGCACCGCCCCTGGAGCGCGCGGCGCTGGTCGAGGGTGTGCGGGTGCTCAGGATCCAACTGGCCGACGGCGTGGACCGCTACTGTGCGTTGGTGGCCGCGGCGGGTCATGCGCTGGCGGCGAGCACGCAGTTCCAGGACCCGCGCGAGGTGCTGGACGACGCCACGGACCACATGGCCGGTCTTGCGTCCGCAATGCGCGATGTCTCAGGCTATTCAGCGCATTAGAAGTAACGCTCCGTAGTTGCCTGCGCCTATTCGGCGGTTCTCTATGGAGATCTTTAGGGCAATCGTGTGATTATCGGACCGTTATCTAGCCGTGGCCGCTACATGGCGTGGCAGGATTCCGGGGCCGGTCTGCGGGAAGTCCGGCTGAATTGCCGGGAGGCAGTGCGTTGGCGTTGTGGACCGTGCACGGGGACGGTCGGATCACCGACAGTGAAACCGTCGCACCCCAGGAGAGGGTGAGCTGGCCCCTCACCATCGGGTTCGGGGTGCAGCACCTCGTCGCCATGTTCGGCGCGACGGTGATCGTTCCCACCGCCACCGGTCTTCCCGTCGCCACCACTCTGCTGTTCTCCGGCCTCGGCACGCTGCTCTTCCTCGTCATCACCAAGAACCGCGTGCCGAGCTACCTCGGTTCGTCCTTCGCCTTCGTGGCCCCGCTGGTGGCCGCGCGCGAACAGGGCATCGCGGCGCAGCTCGGCGGTGTCGTCGCCGCGGGCCTGCTGGTGATCGTCGTCGGCATCGCGGTCAAGGCGCTCGGCGTGCGGCTGCTGGAGTCCGTCATGCCGCCGGTCGTCACCGGCGCCGTCGTGATCCTCATCGGGCTGAACCTCTCCCGCCAGGCCACCTCGAACTTCAGCGAGCAGCCGCTGCTCGCCGGCCTGACCACGCTGGTGATCCTGCTGGCCGGAGTGCTGGGCCGCGGCCTGGTGTTCCGGTTCTCGATCCTGATCGGCTTCATCGCGATCTGGATGGGCGGCCTGGCGTTCGGTGCCGTGTCGTCGGAACGGCTCGCGGCGCTGCGCGACGCGGCGTGGGTGGGCCTGCCGAAGCTCTACCAGCCCGAACTGCGGCCGTCCGTGGTGCTGCTGATGCTGCCCGTCGTGATCGTGCTGGTGGCCGAGGTCGTCGGGCACGTGAAGGCGGTCGCCGCGCTGACCGGGCGCAACCTCGACGGCAGCGCGGGTGACGCGATCATCGCGAACGGCCTGTCGACCGCGCTGTCCGGCCTCGGCGGCGGCGCCGGGACGACGACGTACTCCGAGAACATCGGTGTCATGGCCGTGACCCGCGTCTACACGACGGCGGCGTTCGCGTTCGCCGGTGTGTTCGCCACGCTGCTGGCGTTCTCCCCGAAGGCCATCGCGCTGTTCGGCACCATCCCGCCGGGCGTGCTCGGCGGCTGCACGATCGTGCTCTACGGCCTGATCGTGCTGGTGGGCGTGCGGATCTGGATGGACCGCGGCGTCGACCTGGCGAACCCGGCGAACGCGCTGGTCGGAGGCGCCGCGCTGGTGGCCGGCGTGGGCGACCTCACCATCGAGATCGGCGACCTCGAGATGGGCGGCATGGTCTGGGGCTCGCTGCTCGTCGTGATCCTGCACCCGGTGATGCGCTGGCTCAGGGCCGCGCGCCACACCTGACTCACCTCAGCGCGCGGTTGATCCTCGACACGAGTCCGGGGCCTTCGTAGATGAACCCGGTGTAGATCTGCACGAGGCTCGCGCCAGCGTCGATCATGCGCTTGGCGTCGTCCGCGGACGCGATGCCGCCGACACCGATGACCGGCAGGTCGCTGTTCTTCGTGATGAACCGGACCACGTCGTTCGCGCGCTGGGTGAGTGGCTTGCCGCTGAGCCCGCCGGTCTCGCTCCTGTGCTCGCTCGTGAGACCTTCACGGCTGAGAGTGGTGTTCGTGGCGATGAGGCCCTTAATGCCGTTGTCGACGCACACCTGGATGACCTCGGCGATGGCGTCCTCGGTGAGGTCCGGCGCGATCTTGACCAGCATCGGCTTGTCCGTCGCCGCGGTCAGGGCCGCGACGAGCTCGGTGAGCGCCCCCTTGTCCTGCAGGCTGCGCAGACCGGGGGTGTTGGGCGAGCTCACGTTGATCGCGTAGTAGTCGCCGTGGCTCTTCAGCGCGTTCAGCGAGTTCAGGTAGTCCTGCACGGCGTCCTCGACCGGCGTGATCTTGGACTTGCCGAGGCTGATGCCCAGCGGTGTCTTGAGCGGCGTCTTGTCGAGCTTCGCGGCAAGCGCTTGCGCACCCGCGTTGTTGAAGCCCATCCGGTTGATGATCGCCTCGTCCTCGCGGAGCCGGAACAGCCGGGGCTTCGGGTTGCCGGGCTGCGCGTGCCAGGTGACGGTGCCGACCTCCACGAACCCGAACCCGAGCGCACCCCACGCCGGCAACGCCCGCCCGTCCTTGTCGAGGCCCGCCGCGAGTCCCACGAGGTTCGGGAAGCGGACGCCGAACACGGTGCGGGGGTTGTTCTGGTTGCGGGCGAACCTCGCCAGCGGGCTCAGCCGCGCCATGAGGTCGAGCGTGGTCTCGTGGACCCGCTCCGCGTCGCCGCCGTGCATCCCGAACAACGCCTTGCGAACCACCTGCTTGTACACCACGCGCTTACCCTATAACGCCAGCTCAGGACGGCCTCACGGCCCTGGTCGACGGAAGGGCTACAGCGGCTTCGGCACCTTGATCGTCGCCTGTTCGTCCAGCGGCATCGCAGGCTTGGCCAGGAACGTCACCGGCAGCCCCCGCAACCCGCGGCTGCCCAGCGACACGCGCCAGGACAGCGGCTGCGAGGTGTCCAGGGCCAGCCCGGCGCACCGCCCCAGCAGCGTCCGGAACGCCACCTCGCCCTCCAGCCGGGCCAGCGGCGCGCCCAGGCAGAAGTGGATGCCGTGCCCGAACGCCAGGTGCTGGCGGTCCGCCCGCTCGATGTTGAGCTGGTCGGCCCGCGGGTACCGGTTGCCGTCGTGCTCGGCGGAGGCCAGCGACAGCAGCACGACGTCACCCGCCTGGATCTGCGCGCCGCCGATCGTCAGCGGCCGCGTCGCGAACCGCAGCAGGTGCGAGGTCGGGCCGTCGAACCGCAGGAACTCCTCGATGGCGCCCGGCAGCAGCGACGACGAGCGCTGCAGCAGTTCGAGCTGCTCGGGGTGGCGCAGCAACGCCAGCGCACCGTTGCCCACGAGGTCGACGGCGGTGGTGTAACCGGCCACGAGCAGCAGGAACGCCAGCGAGGCCAGTTCGCTGTCCGACAGCGCGGCCTCGCCGGTCGCGCGGGCCAGGCCGCCGATCAGGTCGTCGTCGCCGGAGGTCCGCTTGTGGGTGACGAGGTCGCGCAGGTAGCCGGAGGTCTCCTCGCGGGCCGAGGTCGCGTCGCCGTCGGCCAGTCCGGTGACGACGTCCGCCCAGTAGCGGAAGTTCTCCTGGTCGACGGCGGGGACGCCGAGCAGTTCCATGATCACGGTGATGGGCAGCGGTGCCGCGAAGTCCGCGATCAGGTCGCAGCGTCCCGAGTCCGCGAACTGCTCGGCCAGGGAGGCGGCGACCTGCTCGATCCGGGGGCGCAGTGCGGCGATGCGTCGCGGCGTGAGCTGGCTCGACACCGCGCGGCGCAGCCGGGTGTGGTCGGGGCCGTCGCTGTTCATCATGTGGTCCGACAGGTCGCCGAACCACCACGACGCGAAGTGCGGGTGGCCGCGCAGGGGTTCGGCGAGCGCGGAGCCGTGCGAGGACAGCAGCGGGTTGTCGAGCGCGGCGCGGACGTCGGGGTAGCGGGTCACGAGCCACATCGGCACGCCGAAGGTCTCGACCCGGTGCACGGGACCTGCGTCGCGCAGGCTCTTCAGCACCGCGTACGGGTCGTCGGTGAAGCCGGGGCGCAACGCATCCAGATTGACCGCCATATTGGGGCACACGGCTGGAAGAGCGTCTCGGTTCAACCTGATTGACATTTTGGGCAGAAGTACACGAATCTGCCGTCGATCTCGTCCGATCGGACTCTTGTGCGGCAACGCAAACAGGGTTTGCCGGTCCGCTCGAAAACGTAGTGCTGCACGCGCAGGTCGCCCGTGGTGCTCTGCTCGGGCCGCCACTGGTTGGCCTGCAGGAGCTTGCGCGACAGCGCAACCGCACGTGAGGCGTCCACAGATGACACCGGGGCGGTCGGCAGAACGCGCAACAGGAAACAGACTTCCGCGCGGTAGAGATTGCCGACGCCGGCCATGACCCGCTGATCCAACAATGCGAGCCCGATGGCCCGGGAAGGATCGGCGGTCAACCGCTGAACGGCCTCAGCGGCGTCGAAGTCCAGTGCCAGAAGATCAGGTCCGAGATGCGAGATGAGCCTGTCCTCGTCGGTGGTCGGCAGGAACTCCAGGTCGTGCAGCGCGAATCCGATGGCCTGCCGGTCGTCCACCTCGAACACCGCGCGGGCCTGGTGCGCGGGGCGGCGCCAGCGCTCACCGGGCCGGTAGAGGTGCCACGAGCCGTCCATCCGGAAGTGGCTGCGCAGGCTGTTGCCGTCGGAGAACCGGGTGAACATGTGCTTGCCGTACGTGCGCACGCCCAGCACGTCCAGACCGGTCAGGTCCAGCGCGGCCAGCCGGGGGTGACGCAGTTCCCCGCGTCGCAGCGTCTTCCCGGCCAACGCCTCGTGCATGCGATGACCGGCCAGGAAGACCGTGTCCCCTTCAGGCATCCACCGCTTCCTGGATCTCGTCGTCGTCGAAGTCTTGGTGCACGGCGCGGCGCCGGCTCCGCGAGATGCGCTGGATTCGGGCGAGCAGCAGGTTGAACGCCAGCGCCACCTCTCGTGCGCCGGGAGTACCCCACTCGTGGATCGGCATGCACGCGCCCTGTGCCTGCTGCACGGCGAGACGGTCCGGCAACGCCACCGGCATCACCAAAGGCCCGAAGATGTCCCGCAGCTCTTCGATGCGGAACTGGTGCTCGTGCGAACGCGGTCGCACGCGGTTCACGACGACACCCAGCGGCTGCAGGTCGGCGTTGTTGCTCTCCCGCTCGTTCTGCACCGCCTCGAACGCGCGCTGCACACCCGCCACCGCGAACATCGTCGGCTCGGTGACCAGCAACGCGCGGTCGGCCGCCACCAGCGCCGAGCGGGTCAGCTGGCCCAGCGACGGCGGGCAGTCGAGCAGCACGAGGTGGTAGGGGAACTCGTCGTACATGTCCCGCAACGTGCGCAGCGCGTCTTTCAGGCGGTGCAGCCGCGACTCGTTCGGATCGGGGTGGTTGAGCAGTTCGGCGTCCTCGGACCCCGAGAGCACGTCGATGCCGTCGCCCCACCTGCTCGGGCGGATCGCCTCTTCCAGGTTCTCCTCGGACGGGTCCTGCAGGACGTCGTAGATGCTGGCCTTGGACTCCTCTGGCTCCAGCGTCGACGTGGCGTTGCACTGGGGATCGAGATCGATCACCAGAGTGCGGACACCACGGCGGAGAGCGGCAGAGGCCAGGCCGAGCACCACCGTCGTCTTGCCGACGCCTCCCTTGAGGCTGAGCACGGACACCGTATGCACAGACCTACTCTAGGGTCTCCTACTCTGTTGGACATGCGACCGGACGCCGTACAGAGGGTGCTCGACGCCGAATTGGCCGCCGCACGCGAGCGCAGGGGTGGAGAACAGCCCCGTGTGCTCGACGTTGGTGGTGGCAGCGGTGTCTGGGCCGTTCCCCTAGCCGCAGCGGGATGCGCGGTCACGGTCGTGGAGCCTTCGCCGAACGCACTGGCCACGCTGAGCACCCGTGCGCGCGAAGCCGGTGTGACCATCAACGCAGTCCAGGGCGACACGGACTCGCTGGGCGTTGCCGCCGGTGAGGCCGACCTGGTGCTGGCGCACGGGCTGCTGGAGGTGGTGGACGACGCTCCCGCAGCGCTCGCCTCGCTGGCCGCCGCGGTGGCGCCCGGCGGTGCGGTGTCGGTGCTGGTCGCGAACCGGTTCGCGGCGATTCTGCACCGCGCGATCGCGGGCCGCATCGTCGACGCGCGCAGGCTGCTGGACGACGACGCGGGGCAGCTCGCGGGCACGCGCGATCCGTTGCAGCGCCGGTTCGACGTCGCCGGACTCGAGAAGCTCGTCCTCGAAGCCGGACTGTCCGTGGAGATCCTGCAAGGTCACGGGGTAGTTTCTGATCTCGTGCCCGGTGTGGTGCTGGACGCGAATCCGGGTGCCGCCGACGCACTCGCCGAGCTGGAACTGGCCGCCGCCACGCGTTCCCCGCTCCGGGACGTCGCCGCCCGCCTGCACGTGCTCGCCCGCCGTACCGCGTGAAACCCTTTGCAATCGGGACTTTTATGACCCTGATGAGTGGTCCCAAACAACTCGGCGGCGAAAGATAATGTCTTCGCTGCCGACGTAGGGACCAACGCGATGGAAAGTTCCGACCTGCTGGCCTCATTGGTCAACGAGGCCGTTGCGGGTGACCGGCACGCCGTCGAACGGCTGCTGGCCTCCGTGCGCCCGCTTGTGGCGCGGTACTGCCGTGCGCGCGTCGGTCGCAACGAAAGGGCGTACGCGTCGGCGGACGACGTGGCGCAGGAGGTCTGCCTGGCGGTGCTCACGGCACTGCCCACCTATCGCGAGCAGGGAAGACCTTTCCTCGCGTTCGTCTACGGCATCGCCGCGCACAAGGTCGCGGACGCGCACCGGGTCTCGGCGCGCAACCGGTCCGAGCCCGTCGCCGAGGTGCCGGACGGTCCGTCGCTGGCCGCCGACCCCGAGGAGAACGCACTGCTCGGGTCGCTCTCGGTGCGGCTTGGTCAGTTGCTGCGGGGCCTGCCGGACAAGCAGCGCGAGATCCTGCTGCTGCGCGTGGTGGTCGGGCTGACGGCGGAGGAGACGGCTGAGGCGATCGGGTCGACGCCCGGTGCCGTGAGGGTGGCTCAGCACCGTGCGCTGGCCAAGCTCCGCACGTCCGTGGGGGTCGAGGAGTTGATCTGACCGGTGCCTTCCACCACGCGGGTCCTGCGGCCAGGAGGCCGGCTCGTGGCGCGTCGTGGTGGGCAAGGCACGGTATTGGGTGGTTGCTCGTCATGAAATCACCGAATTGGCGGAACGCGCGGGTTTCGGTTACGTGGAGTGGTCGCTCCGCGCCTATCACCCGCCGCTGCTCGTTGCTGCAAACGGGTGACGTTTGAAGTTTCTCCCTACTTTCCGCATAAGGAGTGACGCGTCGCACGTCTCCTCCACGGGACGTCGACGAGGGGACGCTTCGAATGGAGAGTTCGGCTTTATCCGCAGAACTGGTCAGCCTGGCCGTGCAAGGCGAGCGCAGGGCCACTGACCAGCTACTTCGCTACCTGCGACCGCTGGTTGTGAAGTACTGTCGCGCGCGTGTGGGTCGCTCGGCGACAACTGCGGACGACGTCGCGCAGGAGGTCTGCCTGGCCGTGCTGACGGCCCTTCCGAAGTACCGGGAGCAAGGCAGGCCGTTCCTCGCGTTCGTCTACGGCATCGCCGCGCACAAGGTCGCCGACGCTCACCGGGCGCTTGCCCGTAACCGAGCGGAGCCGGTGGCCGAGGTGCCCGATCAAGCCGTGCGGGGTGTCGGGCCGGAGGAGTTCGTCCTCCACGACGAGCTGAACGGCACGCTCGGCCGGCTGCTGCACGTCCTGCCGGACAAGCAGCGCGAGATCCTCGTGCTGCGCGTCGTGGTGGGTCTGTCCGCCGAGGAGACCGCGGAAGCCGTGGGCTCGACGCCGGGTGCGGTCCGTGTCGCCCAGCACCGGGCGCTCAGTCGCCTTCGCAAGGAAATCGCGTCGATGGCTGTCCCGATCGGGTGACATTCGTTTGCGTTTGTTACGAGTCGTGGCGAGTGCGTGGGGTGGACGCACCCAAACGACATACCTAGAGGGCAGGAAGACACCGACATAGGGACCAGGGGGCATGGGAAGTTCGGACTCAGCGCTTGCCGCCGACCGGCTGCGCATCGATGGGGTGCTGGTTCAGCACTTTCGCGAGTCAGGGCTGTCCGGGCCTCGCTGGGACCAGTTCCACCGTCAGCTTCTCGGGCACGGACTCACGATCGTTACGAAGCTCGTGTGGTCCGGCGCCATCTTCTCCCGCTGCGGGCGGCAAGGCCGCTACCTGCACCAGCAGGACATCTCGCGGCAGGAGGCCGAGGAACTGGCGAGCGACGCGGTGTACGAGGGGTTCGTCTACTTCCGGGACCGGGGTCTGCTCGGCCGGGAGTGGTCGGTCGAGCACGGGCAGCCGTTGAACGAGTACTTCGTCAACGCCTGCGTGCTCGCGTTCCCGAACGTGTACCGCCGCTGGCAGACGCATGCACACGGCTGGCAGGACGTACGGCTCGTGGACACGCTGGCCTCGCTCGAGAACGTCGTGGCCGAGGGGAATCCCGAGGACGCGGTCATCGAGCAGGCGGCGGCGAACGCCGCGTTCGCCACGCTGAGCGAGGACAGCAAGCGGTTGCTCTTCCTTCATGACCAGGGCTATTCGCATGCGGAGATCGGCGAGTTGATGCGACTCACCCCGCGCGCGGTCGAAGGACGGATCCGGCGGGCGCGTCACGCGGTGCGCCGGCGTCCAGAAGAGGAACGGTGATCTGCGTGGAGTTCACACCCGGCCTGCACCGCAAGGTGCCCGCGGAAGCCGTGCAGGGCTCGTCCGTGGGTGGGCCGGTCTCTGCCTCCAGGGGGACCCTCGACGCGTTGGTCGAGCGGACCACCGGTGGCGTCAAGGAGCCGGTCGACCCGCCGGCACCCTCCTACTACTCGAGCCGCCCGCAGACAGCGGACGAGCACGTCGCGCGCGCTGTCGCCGGTGATCGCGCCGCCGTCGAACGGCTGCTCGGCACCATCCGGCCGTTGATCGTGCGGTACTGCCGTGCGCGCGTCGGATCGTTCGCGTCGGCGGACGACGTGGCGCAGGACGTGTGCCTGGCCGTGCTGACCTCGTTGCCGTCGTACCGCGACCAGGGGCGTCCGTTCCTGGCGTTCGTCTACGGGATCGCGGCGCACAAGGTGGCCGACTCGTTCCGCAGCTTCTCGCGCAACCGCGCCGAGGCCGTGTCCGAGCTGCCGGAGTCGATGGACACCGCGGCCGGGCCTGAGCAGCGCGCGATGCAAGGAGAGCTCTCGGAGCAGATGGCGACGCTTCTGCGCGTGCTGCCCGAGAAGCAGCGCGAGATCGTCGTGCTGCGCGTGATGGTGGGGTTGTCGGCGGAGGAGACGGCCGAGGCGGTCGGGTCGACGCCGGGTGCGGTCCGGGTGGCCCAGCACCGCGCGCTGTCGCGGTTGCGCAAGGAGCTCAATACCGCCAGCGAGTGATGTTGGCGATGCCCTGCGGGCTCGCGTCCTTGTACCGCTCGATCTCGCCGCGCCGCACGTCGGCGATCGTGCCCGCCAGCTCCTGCCCGAACGCCTGGGTCAGCACGGCGTCCTTCTCGAACTCGTCGACGGCCTCCCTGAGCGACGTGGGCAGGCGCTGGACGTCGCCGAGCAGCGCCGGGTCGACGTTGAGGCCCTCGGGCAGCGCGGCTTGGGTGGCGATGCCGTCCAGACCGGCCGCGACCACACCCGCGACGACGAGGTAGGGGTTCGCGGTCAGGTCGAAGCACTTGATTTCCAGGTTGTCCCGGATCAGGCGCAGCGCCGTTTCGCGGTTCTCCTCGCCCCACGCCACGAACGGTGCGGCCCATGTGTTCGGCACGAGCCTGAGGTAGCTCGCGAGAGAGGGGGCACCGATCGCGCACAACGCGCGGAGGTGGTTGAGGACGCCCGCGCTGAACTGCTTCGCCTCGTCCTGGAAGCCGTCGAAGAGGTTCGTGCCGTCGCGCCAGAGGCTGAGGTGCAGGTGACCACCGTTGCCGACACCGCCGTTGACGACCTTGGGGGAGAACGACGGGCGCATGCCGTGCCGGATGGTGACGGCGCGGATGGTCTCCTTGACGAGCACGGCCGTGTCCGCGGCGGCCACGAGGTCCTCCGGCGCCGTGGAGACCTCGAACTGGCCGGCGGCGTACTCGGGGTGGAACTGGAGGACCTCGACGTCCTGCTGGTCCAGGGCTTCGAGGAGGTCGACGCAGTAGTCGGACAGCTCGACCTGGCGGGCGTGGCCGTACGCGGACCCGCTGGTCGCGGGGACCCAGTCGTCGGTGCCGGTCCTGCCGAGGCACCACTCGATCTCGAAGCCCGCCTGGGCGGTGAGGCCCGCGTCGGCGAGGTTCTGGACGGCCTTGCGGGCCTGCAGGCGCTGGTCCATCGGGTAGGGGACACCGCTCTGGAAGTGGCGGTCGGCGGGGGCCCACGCCCAGCCCGGCTGGCCCGCGAGCACGGTGAGGCGGTCGAGGTCGGGGTGCAGCCGCAGGTCGCCGACCGGACCGCCGGCGAACCGGCCCTGGATGATGAAGTCGTCGAACAGGAAGACGTCGAACACCGGTGACGCGCCCACGCCGTGCGCCGCCGCGTGCGCCAGCCTGCGCAGGGGGACGGACTTCGTGCGGAGGATGCCGCTGTTGTCGACCCAGGTGAGCGCCACGACGCTCACGTCCCGCGCGTTGAGCCCGTCGAAGAGCTCCGTCGCCCGATCGAACCGCTGGTCCCGTTCCGCAGAGTCCACGATCCTGAGGTTATGGGCATCTTGCCGTTCGTCGCCGAACTCGGGCTGATAGATCACCATTGCCACGGTGTGCTGCGCACCGACAGCGCTCGTCCGGAGTTCGAGTCGTTGTTGCTGGAGGCCGATGCGGTGTCCCCGCTGGGCGGGTCGTTCTTCGACTCGGCCCTCGGGTTCGCGGTGCGGCGCTGGTGCGCGCCGTTGCTGGACCTGCCCCGTCACGCGTCCGCCGACGAGTACCTCGAACGGCGGAACTCGTTGCACATCGCCGAAGTGTCGCGCACGTTCCTGATGGCGTCCGGGATCCACACGTTCCTGGTGGACGGCGGGTTCCAGCCCGATCGGCTGCTGTCGGCGACCGAGCTGGCCGCGCTGGGCGGGGGTGTCGCGCACGACATCGTGCGCCTGGAGGCGCTGGCGGAGGCGGTGAGGCCTTCGGTCTCGCCCTCGGAGTTCGTCGACCTCGTCCGCTCGCGGCTCGCCTCGTCGTCGGCGGTGGGGGCGAAGTCCGTTGCGGCGTACCGGATCGGGCTGGGTCTTCCCGGTGTGCGACCTGCCGACGCGGAGGTGGAGCGCGCGGTGGCGGCGTGGTCATCCGGTCGGCTGGAGGACCCGGTGGTGATCGCCTGGCTGGCCTGGGAGGCGTTGGACGCCGGGCTGCCGTTGCAGTTCCACGTGGGGTACGGCGACTCGGACCTCGATCTGCACTTGTGCGATCCGTCGTTGCTGACGCCGTTCCTGCGGGCGACCGCTGCTCTTGGTGTTCCGGTGTTGCTGCTGCACAACTACCCGTTCCACCGGCAGGCCGGGTACCTCGCGCAGGTGTTCCCGCACGTGTTCTGCGATCTCGGGCTGGCGACGCACGGGCTGGGGCATCAGGCTTCGCGGGTGTTCGCTGAGGCGTTGGAGATCGTGCCGTACGGGAAGTTCCTGTTCTCCTCTGATGCCTTCGCTCTGCCCGAGTTGTACTACCTCGGCGCGTTGATGTTCCGGCGCGCGTTGTCGGACTTCTTGGCCGATGGGTTGCGGAGTGATGCGTTTGCGGACGACGACGCGCATCGCATCGCACGGCTCATAGCGTCGGAGAACGCCTCGCGGGTGTACAAACTGTAGGATTTGCGTCGAACTCACGTTCGAAAGGGGTGTTCATGGGTCGCAGTGCGAACCTGCCACGCGGCCTGGTCGACCGGTTCCGTGCGCGTGATGGCGTCTGGCCTGACGACACGGGCTGCCGGATGCTGCACGTCGACATGGACGCCTTCTACGCGTCGGTGGAGATCCGCGAACGTCCTGAGCTTGAGTCCGTGCCCGTCGTGGTCGGTGGCGTCGGTGGGCGGGGCGTCGTGAGTTCCGCGAACTACCTCGCGCGTGAGTACGGCGTGCGTTCCGCGATGCCCACCGCGCACGCCCGCCGTCTGGCGCCTCACGCCGTGTACCTGCCGCCGCAGTTCGATCTCTACCAGGAGGTCTCGCGCGGGGTCATGGCGATCTTCCGCGACATCACCCCGCTGGTGGAGCCCTTGTCGCTGGACGAGGCCTTCCTCGACGTGGGTGGCGCGCTCCGCCGGCTCGGCCTGACACCCGGCGGCATCGGCGAGTTGATCAGGTCACGTGTGCTGGCCGACCAGGGCGTGTCCTGTTCGGTCGGGGTGGCGTCGACGAAGTTCCTCGCGAAGCTCGCTTCGGGCATGTGCAAGCCCGACGGCATGATGGTCGTCCCCGCTGCTGCTTCTCTCGAGTTCCTGCACCCGCTGCCGGTCTCCGCTTTGTGGGGCGTGGGCGCGAAGACCGCGGCGAGGCTGGAGGCGCTGGGCCTGGAGACCGTCGCCGACGTGGCCGCCATGCCTCTCCCGCGCCTGCGCCGCAAGATCGGCGTGGCGCTGGCGGAGCACCTGTACGCGCTGGCATCCGGGGTGGACGACCGCGCGGTGGTGCCGGAGTCGCGGGAGAAGTCGATCGGCGCAGAGGAGACCTTCGAGGTGGACGTCGCCGACCGCGCGCTGCTGCGCCGCGAGTTGCTGCGGCTGTCGGAGCGCTCGGCGGGTTCGTTGCGGGCCAAGGGTCTGCACGGCCGGACGGTGTCGATCAAGGTCCGCTTCTCCGACTTCACGACGATCACCCGCTCCCGAACCCTGCCGGTGTCGACGGACGTGACCCAGGAGGTCTACCGGGTGGCCGCCGAGCTGCTGGACACCCAGGTCCCGCCCGGCGACGTTCGCCTGATCGGCGTCCGGATAGAGGGCCTTGACAACGCCGACTCCGCCCAGCAACTGATCTTCGACGCCCCAGAGCGAGGCTGGCGCGAAGCCGAACAAGCCGCCGACCAGGCCCGTTCCCGCTTCGGCTCGCTAGCCGTCCGTCCGGCTTCACTGCTCCGCGACAGTCCAGAAAGGACAGCGGACTTCGAACCGAAGCCCGAGTGATCGCGACTTGTCCACAGCCACCGACTTGTCCACAGATCCCCGCACCCCCGAAATCCCCCGCCATCCCCAGCCCCACCATTGACCCATGCGCCACCCCATCGACCTGGAAGCACTGGGCACCCTCTTCCTCCACCGAGTGGCCCCAGTGGCAGCCCTGATCCACATCGGACTGTCGTCGTCCCTGATCGACCAGCGCTCCCGCCCGGGCGGCCCCTGGCAGCGCCTGTTCCCCGGCATCTTCCTGCTGTCCAGAGCAGGCCCTTCCCGCGAACAGCTGGTGCAGGCGGCCCTGCTCTACGCGGGTGAGGGCGCGGTGCTCACCGCGTTCGACGCCCTCTACCTGCACGGCATGAGGTCGGTCCTGCCGACGGCGGACGCCATCCACGTCCTGGCCCCACGCCACTCCAGCGCCTGGGGCCACGGCACCCTGCGCCTGGAACGGACAGACCGCCTGCCCAAACCAGCCCTCCGCCGAGGCTTCCACGTGGCCCCGTTGGAACGCGCGGCGGTGGACGCGATCCGCCGAACCCGCTCGATCCCGGACACCAAGGCCATCCTCGACGAGGTGTCGCACTACGTCGGCATCCAGGCCCTCAGAGCCGAACTGGCCATGGCCCCGCGCAAGGGCACCACCCTGGCCCGCAAACTCCTGGGCGACTCCCCGGCCCGCCAGCTGGAACTGGCCGTGATGGACCACCGCCCACCGTCAGTCCCACAGGCCCGAACCCCACAACCAGTCGGCTGACCACCGGGCCCACAAGGCATCCAGGCACGGCCGCGCACTGCCTCGTGCTCTCCGCAGGGCGAGCCCGCCCCGCAGCGGCTTCGCCTCACGCCGACCCATCGTCCAGACAGCCGCGCCGGCGACGTCGTTCCAGCAGCGTCGCCCGGCCCGGTCCCGCAGTGTTGCCGCAAGGCAGTTCGGCAACCGGCCAACCGCTCCGCTCAACAATCTCGCCCAGCACCGTGTTCAGCAGCCAGACCACCAGCTCTGTCCAAGACCCTTGCCCCGCAACGGTGTTCGGCAGCGCCACGGCTCATGGGCCGAGCCGCGGGGGCGGACGGCCTCGGTCTGCAACTCACAGCCCTGCGGCAGCGCCGCACAGGAGTCCGGCAGCGGTGCCAACACCCATCCCATCGCCCACATCCACCAACTATCGCCCCAACCTGGACCCGCCCACCCGTAGCGGACACCAGCCAACCCAGCGCCGTGCCGCACCCGAAGCCGTCTGGCGCCGCACCCCATCTGGCGCCGCACCCGTATCCCACCCGCACCGCACCCGGCACCGCACCCGCAACCCACCTGGCGCTGCAACCCACCTGGCGCTGCAACCTCACCGCTGCAACCTCACCTGGTGCTGCACCCGCATCCCACCCGGCACCCGGCACCGCAGCCCCACCGCGCCCGGTGGCACCGCACCCACGCGCACCGGGCCCCGCACCACATCCCACGCGCACCTGGCACCCGCACCACACCCCCACCGGGTGCGGCACCCAAATCCAGCCACCACACCGAAAGGAGCCACTACCGAACCGGAGCCTTGACCCCTCTGCCCTTGGCCGCAGCCTTGACCGCGATTCCCCGCAGGCTCAAGAACTTCAGCCGAGGCTCCTCGAAGTAGTTCCAGGGCCCCGCGTCCGCCAACGCCCCCAAAGCCCGGAACTGCCCCACAGCCTCCTCGAACCGTTGCAGCTCAAGCAAAGCGTAGATCGCATACCCGCGGTCGTCCCGAAGCGCACAGGTGTCGGCACCCTCGTCCGCCAGCCGATCCAGCAGCGCGTCCAGGGCCCCGACAACGGCGGGCGACTTCCACACGTCAGGCGAGGTTGCTTCAGCCTCGTAGGCAGCCCGCAACGGCAGGGCCAGCAACTTGGGCGACTTGGCAGCGGCTTCGACCGCGAACGCCAAAGCCATCTCGTCCGACCCGTGCCACTTGCGGCACCAGTACTGCAGTGCCTGCGTGTGTCCGTTGTGGTGCAGGGGATCGCGCGACATCAGTTCCGCCCAGATCGCGCGGAACTCGTCGTGCTCTACCTGCAGGCCGCGGGCGAGGGTCAGCATCGTGGTCCACGGCGTCGGGTCGTCCGGCAGCACGGCGGCGGCGATGCCCGCTGCCTCGCGAGCCTCGAACAGGACGCGGTGGAAGCCCTCGAACTGTTCGCGGGTGGTCTGGGACGCGGTGGCGCTGCCGCGGATGTCCCAGGCGAGGGCGACCAGCGCCATCGCGTGCACGACGATCCAGTGCGGGTCGCCTGGGCGGGCGGTCTGCCAGGCGTCCATCCAGGCGTCGTCCTTGGCGGCGAGGTCGGCCAGGGCCCAGACGACGCGCTGGCGGCGGTCCCAGTCGCCGTGGGTCGACGTGACGAGGTCGGCCGCGTTCTCCCAGTTGCCGGCTCGGACGTCGTCCTTCACGGCGGCGAGGGCCAGGTCCTCGATCGGCGAGGTGGTGGTCACCTCGGCGTCGGGCACGAGGCCGTAGCGCTCCGGGTGGGTCTTCGGCAGCACGTACGACGCCACCACGTCGGAAGGGAGGTCGTCGATCTCCACGCCCAGCCGCTTCGCCTCGCGCATCAGGCGGACGACGGTGATGAGTTGCTTGGGCTTGAACAGAAGTGAGAGCACCACGGGGTTCCTCCTGAACGCTCAGCGCGCGGGGCGGTAGTCAGGGGCCACACCGGCGGTGGCGAGCGCGGCGCGGAGTCCTTCGGTCCTGCCGTGGTCGGCGACCGCGGCCTCGAGGTGTTCGGCCATGTCGAAGTCGTGAGAGGAGGTGACGAACGTGGTTCGTCCCAGCCAGTCCAGTTCCCAGTGGGCGAGGCCCGCGTCGGAGAACGCCAGTGCCACCAAGCCGGACAGCTCGGGCAGCACCTCGCCGCGAGCCATCTCGCGGCGGGCCCGGGCACCGGCGTTCCTGTTGCCGGGCAGGTGAGAGGCGAGGCCCGCCAGGTGTCCCGCGTCCAGCGCGTCGAGCACGGTGGTCAGTGACGGCGGTTGGTTCATCACCGCCGCGGATGCCTGCAGCAGCCGTTCGGTGCCGCGCACGACGCGGGCTCGGGCGCCGATGTGGCTGAGCGTGGCCCAGTCGACGCGTTCCTTAGAGGCGGCGTCGGAGACGAGCGTGTTGAGCACGGCGGCGTCGAGCAGCGGCATCGGGTCGGCGAGCAGTTCCAGTGCCGGGCGGTCGCCCCAGCCCGACTCCGGTTCGAGGGCCATGGCCTCGATCGCGGCGATGCGGTCCTGCAGCGGTGGGTGGGAGTCGTACGGGCCGCGGTCCGGGTCGTGCGGGTTCTGGCGGATCTCCTCCAGCTCCTCGTGGAGTTCGGGGGAGGTGCGCAGGCGGGCGAATCCGTCGAAGAACGTCGTGGGGAGGTAGCCGAGCTCCCACGCGACGGTCAGGTGGCGGTTGGTGAAGAGGTCCCACGCGGCGTCGATCACCGGCAGCTCGCGCCAGGCGGACGCGGCGGCGGACGAGCCCGCCAGCGTGGCGGCGACGCGGTCGGCGGCGAACTCCTGGCGACGGCTGATCGCCTGGGAGACACGGAGGTACAGCTTGGCGTAACCGCGGAACAGCTTGGCGATCATGCGCTGGAACCAGTGCTCGGCGTTCATGTGGGAACCGGCGCGCAGCACGGCGTCACGGCCGGAGACCACGACGCCGGCGAGGCGCGTGTCCTTGTTGGCGTAGTGCCCGAGCTCGTGGGCGAGCACGGCGATGAGTTGCTTCTCGGTCAAGGAGGTGAGAAGAGGTGCGCCGATGAACATCCTGCGCTTGAGGACGCGCAGCCCCAGCAAGCGGGTGTCCTCGGCGACTCCGGCGTTCACCGCGGCGAGGATCCGGATCTCGTCCGGCGGGCGGGTGCCGACGTCGGCCGCCAGGCGGCGGACGAGGTCCCAGAGCGCGGGCTGCTGCTCGGGCGTGACGAGGGTGCCCGGCACCTCGTCGCGCGTGCGGCGTTCCAGCGAGATCAGGCCCTTGACCAGCGCGTACACCACCGGCGCGACGAACAGGGCCAGCTTCACGCCGACGAACGGGCGCTCGACGAGGGCGTAGGTCTCCAGCGCGAGCAGGCCACCGATCAACCCGAAGGCCAAGGCGTAGAAACCGACGAGCATCGTCACCGAAATGGCAGCACGCAACGAAACACGCATGAGCAGAGCGACCTTCCCCCAGCGCCGCCCCCAGATGACGGCAGCACGAAGTGTGCACGAGAACCCGGTCCCGACTCAATCCCGAAAGACGGCCGGCCCGACCCGGCCGGGGTGTGTCAACCAGCCGATCGGCCAGTGCGGGTACCTCTGCGGGATGACATCCGCCTGTGCAGCTCCGGCCTTCAGGCGGAGGTGAGGTGACGCTCGGTGTCCCTACGGTCACTGGCGCAACACCTCATCGAGCACTGGAGGTAACCAGTGAGAGCAGGACAGCGAGGTGCCCGTCGGGGGATCACCGCGCTCGCGCTGTCGGCAGGTCTCGTCACCACGGGAACGATCACGGTGACAACGGCTGCCGCGCATGCCGAGGAGCACGCAACAGGGCAGGGGGAGCGGAGCGTCACGCTGATCACCGGTGACCGGGTGGAGCTGGCCGGCAACCGCGTCGTGCGGGTCGTGCCGGGGCCGGGGCGTGGAGGGATCCCGGTGCGCACCTTCACGCGGGACGGGCATCAGCACGTGGTGCCCGCTGACGCGATCGCGTTGGTGGACGGAGGAAAGCTCGACCCGCGGTTGTTCGACGTGACGTCGCTGGCCGAGTTCGGCTACGACGATTCGCGGCGCAGCACCGTTCCTGTGATCGTGCGGCCGGCGGCGGGCGCGCGATCGGGCATCACGGCGCTGGCGGCGAAGGGGTCGGTCGACGACCTGGTGACCGGCACGGTCGAGAAGTCGGGCAGCGCCTGGGAGTCGCTGCGCGGCGGTGCGGTGGAGAAGGTGTGGCTCGACGGCCTTCGCAAGGTGTCGCTCGACCGGAGCACCAAGCAGATCGGCGCTCCGCAAGCGTGGCAGGCGGGTGTCACGGGCAAGGGCGTGAAGGTCGCGGTGCTCGACACGGGCGTCGACGAGAAGCACCCGGATCTGCAGGGCAGGCAGATCGCCGAGAAGAACTTCACCGAGTCACCCGACAACACCGACGAGGTCGGGCACGGCACGCACGTCGCGTCGACCATCGCCAGCAAGGGGGAGCAGTACCGCGGTGTCGCTCCGGACGCCGAGATCCTCGACGGCAAGGTCTGCCAGCCGGGTGGCTGCAGCGAGTCGGCGATCCTCGGCGGCATGCAGTGGGCGGCCGAACAGGGCGCGAGCGTCATCAACATGAGCCTGGGCGGCGGTGACACGCCGGAGATCGACCCGCTCGAGGAGGCCGTCAACCGGATCTCCCAGGAGACCGGCGCGCTGTTCGTGATCGCGGCGGGCAACTCCGGGCGGCCGGAGACGATCGGCTCACCCGGTAGCGCCGAGTCCGCGCTGACCGTCGGGGCGGTGGACCGCAACGACGGCATCGCGCCGTTCTCCAGCCGCGGCCCGGCCGCGGACGGCGCGGTGAAGCCGGACGTGACCGCACCCGGCGTCGGCATCGTGGCGGCCGAGGCCGGCACTCAGGGCCACGTCGCGATGGACGGCACGTCGATGGCGACGCCGCACGTCGCGGGCGTTGTCGCGTTGCTCAAGCAGCAGCACCCGGACTGGACCGGTACCCGGCTCAAGGCGACCGTCATGGCGTCGGCCACGGCGAACCCGGCCCTGACGGCGTTCGACCAGGGCGCAGGGCGGGTCGACGTGCCGAAGATGCTGGCGCAGCAGGTGATCGCAGACCCGGCGAACATCAACTTCGGACTGCAGCAGTGGCCGCACGACGACGACCAGAAGATCGTTCGCGAGGTCACCTACCGCAACCCCGGCAAGGAACCGGTCACGCTGGACCTGAGCGCGGACGTCAAGGGACCGGACGGCAAGCCCTCGCCCGCCGGTCTGTTCACCGTGTCCCCGGCGAAGATCACCGTCCCCGCCGGCGGCGAGGCGAAGGCCACGGTCACCGCTGACACCAAGGTGAACGCGCCGGACGGCGCCTACAGCGGTGCGATCGTCGCGTCGAACGGCCTGCGCACGCTCGTCAGCGTCAACCGCGAGGTCGAGAGCTACGACACCGCCGTCACGGTGCTCGGCGCCGACGGCAACCCGGCCGAGTCCCACAGCACGGTCTTCGTCAACACCACGACCGGCAGGTCGTATTCGGGCCTGGCCAAGAACGTCCGCCTGCCCAAGGGCGAGTACCTCGTGGACAGCGGCGTCATCAGCCCGGACTTCAAGGTCGCGTTCCAGGTGCAGCCGAAGTTCCAGGTGACCGGCAAGGGTTCGATCACGATCGACGCGCGCAACGCCAAGCCGGTCGCGCTCAAGACCCCGGACGCCGCGGCCAAGAGCATGATCGGCACCGTCAGCTACTCCATCCCGATCGCGGGAAGGACGACCGGGCACGGCTGGGCGTTCTTCGACGGCTTGGCGGGCCAGGTGTCCACGGCCCAGATCGGACCGGACGCACCGGGCTTCTCCACGACGATCGCCGAGCAGTTCCAGGGCACGGCACGCGACGAGAAGACCCCGGTCAGCTACCGCCTGATGTACACCGAGAAGGGCATGCCGACCGGCTACGAGCGCACCGCCAAGGCGAACGAGCTCGCCGAGATGACGACGAGCTTCCGCAACGCCGGTGAGGGCCGCCAGCACGGCATCGCCGTGCTGCCGCACCCGGTCGACGGCAGCGGCGGCTTCGGCTGGTTCACGCAGGTGCCGGAAGGCGGCCGCGCGGTCGACCACGTCTCGACCGCCACCGGCCAGTGGAGCTGGGTCTACGACCGAGTCGGCCCGGACAACAACAACGAGTACACGACCGAGACGCCCGCACGTTCCTTCAAGGGCGGCAAGAAGTACTCGCAGACGTTCGGCGCCGCGATCCTCGGCCCGTCCGTCCCGTCGGCGCCCGGTTTCGGCCTGGCGAGGCTCGAGGACCAGATCGCCGTCAGGGTGCCGCTCTTCACCGACAGCAACGGCGGCGAGGGCAGGGTCAGCACCGGAACGGCGAAGACCTCGTTGTCCCACAACGGCACCAAGCTCGGCGAGTCGAACCGTCCCGCCGCGGTCTTCGACGTCCCGGCAGAGGAAGGCACCTACCGGGCGGAGATGGAGCACAGCCGCGACGCGGAGCTGTCGAAGAAGGTGAGCGGCGCCTGGACCTTCAAGTCCAAGCACAGCAACGAGATCACGCACCTCCCGCTCACGGTGGTCCGCTTCCTGCCGAAGCTCGACGCGCAGGACACCGCGCACGGCCGGGTGCAACTGGTCCCGCTGAAGGTCGAGCAGGCCCAGAACACGCCGAAGGTCAAGCGCCTCACCGTCGAGGTGTCCTACGACGACGGCAGGACCTGGAAGCAGGCGCAGGTCGCCGGTGACAAGGTGGTCCTGCACCACCCGAAGGGCGCGAAGTCCGCTTCGCTGCGCGCGAAGACGACGGACGCGGCGGGCAACACCGGCGAGGTCACGATCATCAGCGCCTACAAGATCGCGAGCTGACCGGCTGGAAGTAACGGCCGGACCTGAATGTCAGAACTGACGGCCAGGTCCGGCCGTCACGGCGGCACGACTGACCGGCTGGCACCGACGACCAGCCTGCCGGTCAGACCTGCCGGTCAGAACTGACGGTCAGAACTGACGGTCAGAACTGACGGCCGAACCGAGCGGCCCGAGCCGACGGCCGCAACTGACCACCAAGAGCTGTGCGGCCCGACCGATGGCTGGAACTGGCAGCCCGAGAGGTGCGGCCGAACCGCAGGGCCGAGACGAGCGGCCAAATCAGACTGCTGGAACCGACCAGCCAAGCTGACCACCGACCGGCCGACACCGACCGGCCGACACCGACCGGCCGACACCGACCGGCCGACACCGACCGGCCAAAACTGTCAGACCCGCTGAGTAGCATCGGATTCGGGGGATCCACCCTCCGGCCCACAGGCCCCAAGGCCCCCCGAATCCGAGCGTACTCACCAGGTCCGACAAGTTCAGGGACGCCGGTACTGCGCAGGCGACCCAACGGTGGCCGGGTCCTCGTAGCTCCCCGCCTTCCCCCGATCGACGTGGAACGTGGTCAGCGTCGACACCGGCGACGAGGCGTCCCGCCGGTCCCCGATCACCCTCATGTGCGTGGTGAACCGCTCGGGCGTCACCTCGTACACGTCATACCCGTACCTGTTGCCCTCGAAGTACTTCAGGTGCGGGTTCGCCGCTCCCATCACCGGGCCGTTCACCGCGTTCCACTCCGGCGAGTACGCGCCCGACGTGACCGAGTGCGCGGTGAACTCCGTGCCGATGACCGGCGACGAGACGTCGTCGAAGTCCGGCCGGATGTCGTCCACGAACGCCGAGTGCCAGTCGCCGGTCAGCACGACGAGGTCCTTCATGCCCTCGGCGGCGACGTGGCCGAGCACCTCGCGGCGTTCGGCCAGGAAGCCGTCCCACTGGTCGGTGAAGTAGTAGCCGCCGCCGGTGCGGGCGAGCTGGGACAGCATGATCGAGTTGATCCACACCTGCCACGCCTCGCGGGCGCCGGAGATGCCGTCCAGCAGCCACTTCTTCTGTTCCGCGCCCAGGATCGTGCCGCCGGGCAGGTTCTGCGCGGAGCGGTACTGGCGCAGGTCGAGGACGGTCAGGTCGACCAGGGAGCCCCACTGGCGGCGGCGGTGGATCTGCGGTTCGAGAGCGCTCCCGGAGCGGATCGGCAGGTGTTCGTACCAGGCCTGGTAGGCGGCGGCTCGGCGTTTCACGAACGGTGCCGCGCCCTCGGTGCCGCTGTAGTCGTTGACGACCTCGTGGTCGTCCCAGGTGAGGTAGAAGGGGTGGGCCGCGTGGGCGTCGCGCAGTGACGGGTCGCCCTTGTACAAGGCGTGGCGGCGCCGGTAGTCCGCAAGGGACAGCACGGCGGGGCCCTCGTGGTCACGCACGTGTGCGCCGCCGACCTGGCCGTGCTCGTAGATGTAGTCGCCGAGGTGCACGACGAAATCCAGGTTCTCGGCGGCGATGCCGCGGTGTGCGGCGTAGAAGCCGTCGTGGAACGCCTGGCAGTTCGCCGTCGCGAACCTGACGCGGGACACCGGGCCGACAGGGGCCGTGCGGGTGCGGCCCACGCGAGAACGCTTGCCCAGAGCCGAGAACTGGTAGAAGTAGGTGCGGCCGGGCCGGAGGTCCTGCACGGGCACGTGGACGCTGTGCCCCAACAGGTTCGAGGCAGCGACGCTTCCGCTCGCCACGCGCGAGCGCATCGTGCGGTCCAGTGCGATCGTCCACTCGACCTCGACGATCTCGGGCAGCGGCTGCTCGAACGCGAGCGGCTCGGGGGCCAGGCGCGTCCACAGGACCACGCTGTCCGGCAACGGGTCCCCGGAGCCGACGCCCAGCGTGAACGGCGCGGGGTCCCACGACGCGCCGAGGTCGAGGGCGGCCGCGTGGGCCTCGGCGGGGGACAGGCCTGCCGACAGCGGCCACACGGTGCCGAGAGCGCCGGCGGCGGCCGCGGCGCGCAGGAGATCACGTCGGTTCAGCATCAGCGGCCTCCGACCGTGAACGAGATGTTGTCCGCGTAGCCGTCGTTCGACGTACCACCAACGGATCGGGTCATCTGCAGCGTCACCACGGCGGTGCGGCTGCCCGGCGGCACGGTGCCTCGTGCCGACCGTTCGAGCAGGCCGGTGCGGCCGGAGCGCTCCTCCGCGGTCACCGGGCCGAGCACCACCAGGCCGCGCGGGGTGCCGCCGGCGTCGAGGAACTCCACCGACAGCCGGGCGCCGTCCTGTTGCGAGGCGTAGCCGCCGAGCCACGCCGACACCGCGAACTGAGACGATCGGCGCGGCAGGGTCACGCTCTGTCGCAGCGTGCTCAGGGGCGTGTCGCCGCCGCCGAAGAACGACGAGCCGCGCTGCGCCGGGCCGGGATCACCGGGCCCCGGATACCCCTGGCCCGTGTCGTACCGCAGCACGACGGGGGCGCCCGCGACGACGCGCCAGCCGCTCAGGCCCTGCTCGGCGGCGCCGTTGACGATGAGTTCGGTCATGCGGCTGATCCGAGCAAGCGGGGCTGTCGCGGACGGGGCGCACGGCCGAACGAGGTGTGAACGGAAGGCCACAAGGGGCTGGAACGAGCCTCACGAAGGCCTCACCACTGCCCCAGGAGGATGATGGTGACAGAACAGACCGTATGAGAAGGCCGACTGGCTAGTCGCCGGGGCGTGTGGATCGTATCCTGGAAGGTGACGTCCCCAGGGTGGGTCGTCCGCCGGGTTCGGCGGAAACCGAAAACACCCGGCGCCCGCGACCGCTGTGCCGGAGGAGGAACGATGCCACTCTCCGAGCACGAGCAGCGACTGCTCGACCAGATCGAGCGCGCGCTCTACGCCGAGGACCCGAAGTTCGCATCTACCGTACGGGGCGCCAAGTTGCGGCGGCCGTCCAAGCGACGCCGCGTGCAGGGCATCGTGTTGTTCGTGGTCGGCGTGGCCGCGCTCATCACCGGCGTGATGCTCCCGCAGCTCTCGATCGCCAGCATCCCCGTGGTGAGTGTCTTCGGCTTCCTGCTCATGTTCTTCGGTGCCCTCATCACCCTGACGACGCTGCGTCGCGGTGACCAGGTCGCCGAGGGAGCGCAGGAGGACGGCAAGCCAGCGCGCAGCCGCAGCTCGTTCTCCGAACGGATGGAAGAGCGCTTCCGCCGTCGCTTCGACGAAGAGCAGTAACCCGACCAGAGCTTCGAAGCGAAAGGGCCCGCCTCCCGGATGGGAGCGGGCCCTTCGCTCTGTCTCGCACCTACACCCCGACGGGCTCCCGCTCGGGCGTGGCCGCCGCCGGCGCGGGCGACGGCTTGACCACCGACTTGGGGAACAGCTTCGCCTTCAACGACAGCGGCGCGTTCTGCCGCAACGACTGCCGCACCGCGGCCACCGCGCCGGGCAGCGACGGGTCAGCGGCCGGGTTCGGGCTGTACCAGGACCGCTCGATCGCGCCGATCACCGTCCGCAGGCCGTCCTTGCCCGCGTCGTCCAGGTTGTGCTCGCGCGCCAACCGGCGGGCGGCGATCCGGATCGTCTCGGCGGCCGGCACGGGCGCACCGCGGTCGATCGACTCCGCCATGAGCTCCTTCCAGGCGGCCGAGGCCGCGCCGGGACCGAGCGCCATGACCGCGTGCAGGTTGTTCCGCCGCCGCACGCCCCGGATCAGCATCGGCGTGAGCACCACCCCGGCGATCACCAGCAGCGCCGCGAGCCACCACGACAGCAACGCCGCCGCGAGCCCCACGCCCATCAGCCACAGCCCGGCCGCGGCCGGTATCAGCAGCTTGCGGGCCCACGACACGCCCAGCAGGCCCGCGCTGACCACCCCGAGCAACGCGAGCACCAGCAGCAGCGACAGCAGCGCGGCCAGCACCAGCACGATGCCCAGCGCCCACAGGTGCCACGACGGCGGTCCCTCGGAGCTCGCCGCCGGCAGCCCCTGGTCGCCGTCCGTGCCGTCAGCCGACGTGGAGGCCTGGGCCGACCCGGTCGTGGAGGGGGAGGTCGACTCGGTCTGCGTGTTCGCGGTCGGCACCTCCTCCTGGCCCGGCGCGGTCTCGCGCAGGTACGGCGGCACGATCCCGCGGCCGTCGTTGACCGGGGTCGGGTCGAACGTCATCCAGCCGTAGTTCGGGAAGAAGATCTCGACCCACGCGTGGGCGTCCTCGGTGCTGATCACGCGGTAGGAGCCGTCCCCGGACGGGACGCCGGCGGTGAAGCCGATCGCCACCCGCGACGGCAGGCCCACCACGCGGGCCATCACGGCCATCGCGGACGCGAACTGCTCGCAGTAGCCGACCTTGCCCCGCAGCACGAAGTCGGTCAGCGCGTCCGTGGTGACGTCGCCGCCGGTCTTGAGGTCGTAGGTGAACCCGCTGGTGGGGCCGTTGAAGAAGGCCGTGAGCGCGGCCGCCTTGTCGAAGTCGTTCGTGGCGCCCTCGACGGCCTTCTTGGCCAGGTCCACGATCGGCTGCTCGACCCCGTCGAACTTGTAGTACTCGCGATCGACCGCGTTCGCCTGGGTGGGTGCCAGCCGCAGCGCCTGCTTCGACGGGGTGGTCATCACCGTGTCGATCTCGTACGCCTCCGGCTCGCGCTCCCGCTGGGTGTAGATCACGCCCTTCTTCGGGTCGAACTGGTAGTCGTCGTCCGGGGTGTCGATGCGGCGGACGGCGCCGTAGGTCGGCAGCCAGAAGCTCCGCCAGTCGCGCGGCTCGATGTTGATCCGGGTGGTCTTGCCCTCGCCGCGGTCGCCCGGCTGCGGCGGAAGCTCACCGCGCGCGGGCTGGCCGCCGGGAGGAGTGCCGCGCTCCCAGCCCTTGTTCGGCACGTACTGGGCGAGCGTGGACGCCCGCATGTACATCGGGTCGGTCATGCCGCGCACGTAGAACACCTCGGCGCTGCGGCCGCGGTTGAGCATGCCGCGCAACGACGTCATCTCGCTCAGGCCGATGCCGCCCTTGCCACCTCCACCGCCACCGCTGCCGGGCAGCCTGCCGACGGTGCCGACGAGCGTGAAGCCCGCGCCGACGACCAGCGCGATCACCATCGCGATCGCCGCCACCGAGGTCGCGGACCCGCCGGACCCGCTGGCCGACCCGGAACCGAGCCTGCCGCGCCACGCCTCGTGCCGGTGCTGGCCGTCGACCGCGAGCAGCATCGCGAACGCCGCCGCGCCCAGGACGAACGTCCAGAACGGCAGCATCTCGTCGGCCAGCGACGCGGGCACCGCGAACACGCACAGCAGCACCAGGCCGGACGCGGCCGGAGCCGCCGCGGCCACGGCCAGCGTGTCGACCAGCACCGCGACGAGGCCGATCGCCAGCACCACCAGCGCCTGGATCGCCGGCGACGCGTGCACCGGCGGTACCCCGGTCTGCACCTGCGTCACGGAGTCCGCGAGCACGTCGCCGAGCTCGCTCAGCGCGTCGGGACCGGGCAGGAACAGGAAGATGCCCGACCGCGTGTGCAGGGCCGTGAGCAGGCACAACAGCACGAAGACCTGGGCGATCGCGACCAGCGGCGGGGTCAGCCGGGTCGCCCGCAGGAACGCGCCGGTCACGGTGATCGCGACGATCACCACGCCGATGCGCACCAGCCACAGGTCGCCCTCGATCACGCCGGACAGCGCGGTGGACGCGCAGAGCACGGCCAGCGCCGCGATCCACGGCGTCGCCGAGGTGAACCACTCGGGCTCGGTGCCCTTCGAAGTAGCGGAACGGGACCCCATCAGCCCACCTCCGAGCGAAATGACGGGCCCCGGGTTCCGGCCGAGGCGCACAGCTCCTGCCACACCTGCTGCATCGAGGCGGACGGCTTCGCGATCGCCACGCCCCAGCCCGCGCCGCTCAGCAACCGCCGGGCGTCCTCGGGATCCGGGGCGGCGGCGTCGGTACCGCCCGACCACGCGTTCACGTCCAGCAGCACGGCGAGGCTGCGGGTGCCGCGCGGCCGGTACCGGACCAGTTCCTCCGCCGACGCCGGCGAGAGACCGCCGAGCACCGCGATGACCTCCTGACCCGCGCCGGGGTCCACGCCGCCGCTGAGCTCACGGCGGTGCGAGCCCTGCAGGGCCGCGAGCGCGTCCAGCACCACGTGGTCGCTGTGCCCGCCGTCGGACGACCCGCCCGCGAGCACCCGCCCGTCCTCGGAGACCAGGCGCACCTGGTGGCCGAAGTGGTGCAGGTGCAGGCAGATGGACGCCGCGAACGAGATGGCCCACTCCAGTGACGCCGTGGGCCCGCTGCCGCGGTGCGCGTACACCCGGTGGTCCAGCAGCACCGTCGTGCCGCCACGCCACGGCCGCTCCTCGACGCGCACCATCAGCTCGTCGCGCCGGGCGGTGGACCGCCAGTGGACCTTCCGCAGGTCGTCGCCCTGGCGGTACGGCCGCACGACCGCGTCGTCCTCGCCCTGACCGGCCCGCAGCCGCACCGAGCCGTCGTCGCCCGCGCCCATGCCGGACCCGCCGGGCAGACCCGCCAGCCGCACCACCCGCGGCACCACGACCAGCCGGGAACGGCCCGCGAGCTCGCGGTCGAACTCGGCGAGGCCGAACGGGTCGGTGATCCGCGCCATCAGCGGGCCGACCTGCTGGATGCCGCGCATCACCGGCTTGAGCGGGTAGCGCAACGACGTCGGCGTGTTGCGGGGCAACCGCTCCACGAGGAACCGCGGCCGCGCGCCCAGGGCGTACGGCACGGTGTCCTCCAGCATCAGCCCGCCCGTGGGCAGCCGGCCGGTGCTGCGCAGGTCGAGCTTCACCTCGGACGCCGCACCCACCGGCACCCGGCTCGGGGCGAGGAACCGGGCGGCGTGCAACCCCACCCGAGCCCTCGTCGCGAGCCACGCGGCCAGCAGGGGCAGCGCGATCACGAAGGCGGCGACCCGCAGCAGGTCGCGTTCGTTCAGCACCGCGGCGCACACTCCGGCTGCGAACCCCGCGGCCAGCAAGCATCTTCCGCGTGTGGTCAGACCGGAGAGTGCGGTGCGCATCTCAGCGTGGCGTCCCTGCGTTGTTGTTGTTCATGCTGCGGACGAACGCCGCGCTCGGGTCGAGTGCCGCGGTGGGCACCGGCACGCGCTGCAGCAGCGCCCTGATCAGCTCGGCGGGGGACCGGCGAGCGGCCTGCGCCTCGGCCGTGAGCACCAGCCGGTGGGCCAGCACCGGGATCGCCACCGCGTGGATGTCGTCCGGCACCACGAAGTCACGGCCGGCCAGCGCGGCCTGGGCGCGTGCGGCGCGGACGAGGTGCAGCGTCGACCGCGGGGAGGCACCGAGCCGCAGCTCCGGCAGGCGGCGCGTCGCCGAGACCAGCTCGACGGCGTACCTGCGGACCTCGGGGGTCAGGTGCACCCGGCGCACGGCCTCGACCAGCCGCAGGATCTGCGCGGCGTCCGAGACGGGCCGCAGGTCGTCGAGCGGGTTGTGGCCCGCGTGCTCGTCGACCATTGCGAGCTCGGCCTGCGGGTCCGGGTACCCGATCGACACGCGCGCGGTGAACCTGTCGCGCTGCGCCTCCGGCAGGGCGTAGGTGCCCTCCATCTCGATCGGGTTCTGCGTCGCGATCACCATGAACGGCGAACCCAGCGGGTACGTGTTGCCGTCGACCGTGACCTGGTGCTCCTCCATGCACTCCAGCAGCGCGGACTGCGTCTTGGGGGAGGCGCGGTTGATCTCGTCGCCGACGACGATGTTCGCGAAGATCGGACCTGGCCGGAACTCGAAGTCGTTCTCCTGCCGGTTGTAGATCGACGAGCCGGTGATGTCGCTCGGCAACAGGTCCGGCGTGAACTGCACGCGGCTCACGGTGCAGTCGATCGAGCGGGCAAGCGCTTTCGCCAGCGAGGTCTTGCCGACACCCGGCACGTCCTCGACCAGCAGGTGCCCTTCGGCGAGCAGCGTCACGAGGGCGAGGCGGACCACGTCGGGTTTGCCGACGAGCACGCGCTCGACGTTCGCGGCGATCCGCTGGACGGCGCCGTGCAACTCACCCAGAACCTGATCGACCGGCGCGTGACTGTTCGCGCTTGGGCTTCCCGGCGTCACTAAACCTCCAGCAGCCGTGTCCGGAACACGGACGTGTGAGCGTTTCACGCAGTGTGTCAAACCACGGCTAAGTGCCCTACACCTGCGGGCTACATCGGGTTCGCGTCACCAGTTTCCACCTTCCCCCACCATCTCGCCGTCACGCGCTGTTTTCGCCGAATTTTCTAGGCCGTTCGAGTGCTTATTCGGGGCTGAACACTCACCCGCGAAGGTGGTGACGCACCAGCTCCCCCACCGTCCCCCCACGCCATCACAAGGCGTCTACCAGGGCAAACAGGTCGCGACATGGTGTGCGGACACCTGTTTCAACGTTGACTGTGGTGAAAAGTGGGGTACTGTGGCGGCCGGTGGGGCAGACGGGGGCTCCACTGCCGGTCGCGTCGTCCGGCAAGGGAGGTGGTTGCCGTGTTCCTGGGCACTCACTACCCGCGCCTCGACGACAAAGGCCGGCTGACACTGCCTGCGAAGTTCCGGGACGAACTGGCGGGAGGTCTCATGGTCACCAAGGGCCAGGACCACTGCCTGTACGTGTTCCCCCGGGCGGAGTTCGAGCAGATGGCGAAGAAGGTCGCCGAGGCGCCGTTCACCAACGACGCCGTACGCGCCTATCAGCGTTATCTGTTCGCAGGAACGGACGAGCAGCGTCCGGACGGTCAGGGCCGCGTCCTGATCGCACCGGAACTGCGCCGGTATGCCGGGCTGACCAAGGAGTGCGTGGTCGTCGGCGCGTTCACCAGGATGGAGATCTGGGACGCGGCGGCCTGGCAGACCTATCTCGACGAGCACGAGGACGGCTACGCCACCGCTCGCGAGGAGGTCATACCGGGCGTCTTCTGATGGCGGTCAGCCGAGCAACAGGCCGGATGTTCCACACGCGATTCGGGTGCCGTGAGGCCTCGGTCCGCTCGACTATCGGCCCTGGCGCACCTTCCCCGGCGCCAGGTTCGACGGGCGGGCGGGGACCTGACGTCACCCGAAACGCGCATCAGGGGAGTAGAGGGACGATGGATCAGCCGCGGCACGTTCCGGTGCTGCTGGACCGCGTCCTGGAACTCTTCGCTCCAGCGCTCTCCGGCAAGCCCGCCGTCGTCGTCGACACGACGCTCGGCATGGGCGGCCATTCCGACGCGCTGTTGAGCGCCCACCCCGAGCTGACGCTCATCGGGCTCGACCGCGACCCGCAGGCCATCGAGATGGCCGGTGAGCGGCTCGCGCGCCACGGCGACCGCGTCCACCTCGTCAACGTCACCTACGACCACATCGACGAAGCCGTGGAAGACCTCGGTTACTCGCACGTGGACGGTGTGCTGATGGACCTCGGCGTGTCCTCGTTGCAGCTCGACGAGGAGGAGCGCGGGTTCGCGTACTCGAAGGACGCGCCGCTCGACATGCGGATGTCCAAGGGCACCGGCATGACGGCGGCGGACGTGCTGAACACGTACTCGCACGGCGACCTCGCGCGGGTCCTCTCCACCTACGGCGAGGAGCGGTTCGCGGGCAAGATCGCCTCCGCGGTGCTGCGCGAGCGCGAGAAGGAGCCGTTCACCAACAGCGGCCGGCTCGTCGAGCTGCTCTACGCCGTCGTGCCCGCGGCGTCGCGGCGCACCGGCGGACATCCCGCGAAGCGCACGTTCCAGGCGTTGCGGATCGAGGTCAACGGCGAGCTGGAGTCCCTGCGCCTCGCGCTGCCCGCCGCCCTGGGCGTGCTGGCCGTCGGCGGGCGGATCGTCGTGGAGTCGTACCAGTCCCTGGAGGACCGGATGGTGAAGCAGGCGCTCGCGGAGCTGGCGAAGTCCAAGACGCCGCCGGGCCTGCCGGTCGAGCTGCCGGGCCACGGGCCCGAGATCAAGTTGCTCACGAGGGGCGCGGAAGTCGCGAACGAGCAGGAGATCGAGGACAACCCGCGTGCGGCGCCGGTGCGCCTGCGCGCGGCGGAGCGGATCGGAGCACCGCGATGACGGCACCCGCACGGGTCGGCGGGCCGTCGCCCCGCGACCCCTCGAAGGACAAGGCCGCGCAGAAGGACAAGGCCCGGCGGCGGACCGCCGGTGCCGAGCGCGCCTACGCGCGGCGGGCCCAGCGCGCCTCGAACCTGCGGGGCGGCTCCGCGAACCCGCAGCAGAAGGCCGCCTCCAAGGCGCCCTTCGTCGTGCTCGTGATGCTCGTGCTGGGCGCGGGCGTCGCTGGGATCATGTACTTCTCCACCCAGGCCGCCGCCGACACCTACCGGCTGCAGGAGGCGCGGGCGGAGGCCGAGAGGCTGACGTTGCAGATGGAGCAGCTGCGCCGTGAGGTGGCGCTGCTCGAGTCGCCGACCGACCTCGCGCGCCGCGCCACCGAGATGGGCCTCGTCCAGCCGTCGAACCCGGCACGGCTGCGGCAGAACCCGGACGGCTCGATCGAGGAGTTCGGCAAGCCGAGCGCGCCGACCAAGTCGACGCCTCCGCCACCGCCGTCCTCCGAGCCGCCCGCGCCGCCGGCGTCCGGCCAGCCCCCGGCCTCCGGTCAGCCTCCCGCCGGCACGACTCCTCCGGCGGGTGGCTGATGCCCGGTCCGCAGCAGAGGGGGCCGCGCCGCCCGCTGTCGGTGCGCGGCTCCCGCCCTGCCGCAAAGCTGGGCGGCAACAGCAGGCTGCGCATCGGAGTCGGCCGCGTCCTGCTGATCGGCGCCCTGGTGATCGCGGGCGTCAAGCTCGTGCAGGTGCAGGGCCTGCAGGCGCAGGAGCTCTCGCTGCAGGCGCAGAAGCAGCGCACGACGCCCATCGACATCCCCGCCGAGCGCGGCTCGATCCTCGACCGCAACGGCAACCAGCTCGCGTTCTCGATCGAGGTGCGCGCGCTCTACATCCTTCCGCAGCGTGCGCGGAAGAACTGGGACGACGCCCACAAGAAGGACGAGAAGAAGTACCCGGGCACCTATGAGGACCGCGCACGCGAGATGGCGAAGTTCATCTCGTCGACGCTGGGACCCGAGGTCAACGGGGAGAAGACCGACGAGGAGACCGTCTACCAGCAGCTGGTGAAGGACATCTCCTACGAGGTCCTCGTCAGCGAGGCCGAGCCCGCCAAGGCCGCGAAGATCGTCGCGAAGTACCCGGCGGAGATCGGTTCGGAGTACCGCTCCAAGCGCATCTACCCCAACGGCGACCTGGCGTCGAACATCATCGGCGCGGCGAACTGGCGCCAGGAGGAGAAGCCGCCGACCGTCCAGGGCATCCTCGGCCTGGAGAACGCCCAGGACAACGTGCTGGCGGGCCGGACGGGCCGCCGCGTGGTCGACACGATGTCGGGCGACGACACCCTCGTCATCCCGAACACCGAGCGCGAGCTGGTGAAGCCGCAGCCCGGCAAGAGCCTCGAGCTGACGATCGACATCGACACGCAGTACGCGGTCCAGCGGATGGTCAGCGACTACACCAAGAAGTCCGGTGCCAAGAACGGCTCCGCCGTCGTGCTCGACAGCCGCACCGGCGAGATCGTCGCGATGGCCAACGACAAGACGTACGACCCGACGGACTTCGGTCAGGCCTCCGAGGACCAGAAGCGCAACACCGCGGTCGCCTACAGCTTCGAGCCCGGCTCCGTGAACAAGATCGTCACGGCCGCCGCGGCCGTCGAGTACGGCCTGTTCAAGCCGGACGACGTCCTGTCGGTGCCGGGGTCGATCAAGGTCGCCGACCGGACGATCAAGGACGCGTGGAACCACGGGACCGTGCCGATGTCGTTCACCGGCGTCTTCGCGAAGTCCTCCAACGTCGGCACGCTGATCGCCGCCCAGGAGGTCGGCAAGGAGCGCTACGCCGAGATGCTCCAGAAGTTCGGTCTCGGCCGCCGCACCAACTCCGGCGTCCCAGCCGAGGAGGCGGGCCAGGTCCCGCCGCTCGGCCAGTGGTCCGGCTCCACCTTCGGCAACCTGCCGATCGGCCAGGGCCTCTCGATGACGCTGCTGCAGATGACCGGCATGTACCAGGCCATCGCCAACGACGGCGTGCGCATCCCGCCGCGGCTCATCCGCGCCGAGATCGGCGAGGAGGGCGCGCGGTCGGAGAAGCAACGGCCCGAGGGCGTGCGCGTCGTGTCGCCGGAGACCGCGAAGACCGTGCGTGACATGTTCCGCTCGGTCACGCAGTCCGACCCGCGCGACGCGAACCAGAACGGCACCGGCAAGCAGGCCGCCCTGCCCGGCTACCAGATCGCGGGCAAGACCGGCACGGCGCAGCAGATCGACCAGAACTGCAAGTGCTACTCCCAGTCCCAGTACTGGATCACGTTCGCGGGCATCCTCCCCGCCGACAACCCGCGCTACGTCGTCGGCATCATGCTCGACGCGCCGACGGGCACCCCGTTCAGCGGGTCGGCCGCGCCGCTGTTCCACGACATCGCGACCTACCTGACCCAGCGGTTCCAGGTGCCGATGTCAGTCGAGCAGACCCCGTTCGTCCAGCTGCAGATGTAGCTGGGCGCGGCGGAAGCGCATTGTCGGCAGGAAGCGCCTGTCGTGCAAGTGATGTAAACCACGCCCAGGCGTGACACAAGGCATTTCTGTTTTGACAGTGAAAAACTTTTCGTAATGAGACGCAATCCATCACGTCTAATGCTCCCAAACCGGAGTGGCAAGGCGAGATGGGGTTCGGCGTGCGTTCATCCAGCATTTCGATCTTGGCGGGAGTTCTGGCGGTGACCATGGTTCCCGCAGGTCAAGCAGGTGAGAACGAATTGACGGCTGAGTCGTTTTGGCTCCACATGAACAGCACCCCCGTAAGCGATCAAATGATCGAAACCGAAGCGCGACGCCGTTCGTACGTGGTGCTGAACGCCTGGGAAAGCGATCTGGCCGCGAAGTTCAAGAAGGCCAATCCGAAGATCCAGACCTTCGTCTACAAGGATCTCTCGTCGACGCGCAGCTACGCGTGTTCGAACGGTGTCGACGATGCCGACCTGCCCACCGGCGTCGGCTACTGCGCGGCCGACCCGTCGTGGTTCCTGCGCGACTCCGCCGGCAACCGCCTCGAGTACGACGGCTACAAGGGCCACTGGCAGATGGACGTCGGCAACACCGCGTACCAGAACGCCTGGGCCGACAACGTGATCGCGTCCTCGGCCGAGGTCTTCGACGGCGTCCTGATGGACAACGCGCTGTTCGCCTGCGACACCTACCACGACGGCGTCTGCCCGGCCGCGTACCCGACCGACGAGTCGATGCGCGAGGCCTACCGCTCGATGCTCGCCGGCACCCGGCAGAAGTTCGTGGACGCGGGCCTCAAGACCGTCGCGAACATGTCGAACGCCCGTCTGCACGACGGCGCCTGGAACTCCTACGTCGAGCACCTCGACGGCGGCTTCGACGAGTGGTGGCTGACCTTCGGCGACGAGGACCTGCTCTCCGAGTACCCGCAGGGCTGGAGCAGGCAGATCGAGGAGATCACCGCCAACGAGGCCAAGGGCAAGATCACCTGGGTCCAGCCGCACCACAGCGGTGCCGAGCAGCCGTTCCGCTACGCCTTCGCGAGCTACCTGCTGGCCAAGGGCGAGCACGCGGCGATCTCGGAGATCGACCGCTACGACAACCCCTCGCAGTGGCGCACCGAGTACGACTGGGACCTCGGCACCCCGCTCGGCGCCCACCACGAGATCGCGAAGAACGTGCACCAGCGCGACTTCGAGTGCGGCACCGTGATCGTCAACGCCAACAGGACCGGTAGCGCGCCCGTGACGATCAGGCTCGACGAGACGCAGACCAACGAGACGGGCGCGCCGGTGACCTCCGTGGCCTTGCCGGGCACGACGGGAACAGTGCTGCGCAAGGCCTGTTAGAGCGTCGCGCGGTCGTCCTGCAACGGCTCCGGCCGGGCCACCAGCACGGGGCAGGACGAGTGGTAGAGCGCCGCCCGCGTGATCAGACCGACGCCGTCGTGCTGCCCGCCGCGTCCCACGACCACCAGGTCCGAGTCCAGTTCGGCCAAGGCCTCGTGCGGATGCCGTGACTCCACCAGCACCTCGGGCGTCAGCTCGGGAGCGGTGGTGCGCAGGAACAGCACGGCCCGGCGGACCGCCGCCTCGTCCCGCGGCACGGTCGCGCCGTGCTGGGCCGGCGGGTGGACGTGCAGCAGACGCAGCCTCGCTCGGCGGGTGCGACAGAGCTCGACCGCGCGCCGCAGCACGACCGGGTCCTCGCACCCGCCGACGGCAGCGGTGATCCAGCCGTGTTCGCCGCGGATCGCCTTGGGACGGCCGCGCACCACCACGACTCCGCACCGCGCGCGGCGCAACACCGGGAGGACGAGGGAACCCAGCCCCAGGCTGCGGTGCTGTTCGCCTTTGCACCCCAAGACCAAGGTCGCGCTGGAGTCCGACGCCCTCACCAGTGCGGCCACCGGGTCGTCTCCGCTCGGGCGGAAGTGGGCGGTGAGCATCGGGAGCCGTTCCAGGACCCGCTGGACCGTCGTGTCGCCGGGGTCCGCCAGGAACACCTGCAGATCCGTCCTGAGCGACCACGCGTGCCGCGCGGCCCACTCGAACGCGTGGTACGCGGTTTCGGACGCGTCCACCCCGACCGTCACGGAACGACTGAAATCCGGTGCCCAGAAGGAAAACCTCCTGGGCTGCACCGCCGAGCTGGTTCTCATCGCCGCCTCCTGCCGCCTTCCACCTCACCGCAGCCGCACGAGCGCTCACAGGGCACTAAGTCACGAAGCGGGCAGGAACTTGTGCGGCCGGACGGGCTCGCCCACGAAGACCAGCGCGGCGGGCCACTCGAACGGCCCAGATCCGCCGATCATCACCCGAACGCCAACGCGCCGCTCGGCCACTCCGTGCACGCCGGTAGCCTCTTGCCCGTGCCTGCCAAGCTCGAGGGCAAGGTCGCGACCGCCCCGCCCCGCCCCAACGCCATTCGCCCTGCTTCCGTGGCTGCTCTCGCCGCGGTCGCCGACGTGCACCTGACCAGGCCAGCGCATGCCGACGTCCAGGTGACGGGGGTGACTCTGCGTGCACAGCACGTGGTCCCCGGAGACCTGTACGCCGCGTTGCCCGGTGCCCACGTCCACGGTGCCGACTTCGCCGAGACGGCGATCGCGAACGGTGCCGTCGCCGTGCTGACGGACGAGGCCGGAGCCGCGCGCGACTCCCTCAAGGACGTGCCCGTGCTGATCCACCCGCGCCCCCGTGAGGTCGTGGGCCTGCTCGCCGCGCACGTCTACGGACGGCCGTCGACGAAGATCAGGTTGTGGGGGGTCACCGGCACGTCCGGCAAGACCACCACCACCTACATGATCGAGTCGGTGCTGCGCGCCGCCGGGAAGAACACCGGCCTGATCGGCACGGTCGGCACCCGCATCGGCACCGAGCAGCTCGGCAGTTCGCACACCACGCCCGAGGCTCCGGACCTGCAGGCGTTGTTCGCGGTCATGGCCGAACGCGGTGTCACCGACGTGGCGATGGAGGTGTCGAGCCACGCGCTGCACATGGGCCGCGTCGCCGCCACCGAGTTCGAGATCGGCGCCTTCACGAACCTGAGCCAGGACCACCTCGACTTCCACGCCGACATGGAGGAGTACTTCCAGGTCAAGGCGCAGCTGTTCGACGGCCGCGCGCGCAAGGAGGTCGTCTGCGTCGACGGCGACTGGGGCGAGCGGCTCGTCAAGCCCGGCACCACCACCGTCGCCACGACCAAGCCCGCCACCTGGACCGCGAGCGACGTCGAGGTGAGCCCGACCGGTGAGCAGACGTTCACCGCGCACGGCCCCGGCGGCGACATCCGGATCCACCTCCCGCTCGCGGGCAGCTTCAACATCGCGAACGCCCTGCTGGCCATCGCCTGCCTGCACCTGGAGGGCATCGGTGCGGACGCGATCGCCGAAGGCCTGAAGAACGTCCAGGTGCCCGGCCGCATGCAGCGCGTCGACGAGGGCCAGCCCTTCACGGCCGTCGTCGACTACTCGCACAAGCCCGCCGCCGTCGCGCTCGCGCTCGACGCCGTGCGCGCCAAGACCGACGGCCGGGTGATCGTCGTGCTCGGCTGCGGTGGCGACCGCGACCGGGCCAAGCGGCCGATGATGGGCGAGGCCGCCGCCGAACGCGCCGAGGTGTTGATCATCACCGATGACAACCCCAGGACCGAAGACGCGTCCTCCATTCGGGCCGCCATGCTCGAGGGCGCCCTCGCCACCGCGAACCGGGGCGAGGTGCTCGAGATCGGCGACCGGAGGCTCGCGATCGAAAAGGCCGTGGAGCTGGCCCGTCCGGGTGACGTCGTCGTCGTGGCGGGCAAGGGGCACGAGACGGGACAGGAGATCGCCGGCGTGGTCCATCCGTTCTCGGACGTCGAGACGCTGACCGCCGCGATCAGAGAGGCGCACCGTTGATCGCACTCACGCTCGCCGAGATCGCTGAGATCGTCGGCGGACGCCTGCACGCGACCGATGGCAGTCCGGTGGTCACCGGCACCATCGAGTTCGACACCCGCAAGGTCACCGAGGGGGGTCTTTTCCTGGCGCTGCCCGGCGAACGCGTGGACGGCCACGACTTCGCCGCGCAGGCCGTGGCGTCGGGCGCGGCCGGTGTGCTGGCGGGCCGCGAGGTCGACGCCCCCGCGGTCATCGCGCCGCCGGTGGAGACCAAGCACGCCAACGCCTACGTGCTCGCGGGCGACCGCGGCGGCGAGGGCGCGGCGGTGCTGGAGGCCCTGGCCAAGCTCGCCCGCCACGTCACGGACCGGCTGGAGGCCCTGACGATCGTCGGCATCACCGGCTCCGCGGGCAAGACGTCCACCAAGGACCTGATCGCGCAGGTGCTGGCGCCGGTCGGGGAGACCATCGCGCCACCCGGCTCGTTCAACAACGAACTCGGCCACCCGTGGACCGCGCTCCGGGCCACCGAGAACACGAAGTTCCTGGTGCTGGAACTGTCCGCGCGCGGCATCGGCCACATCGCGCACCTCTGCGAGATCGCGCCGCCGCGCTTCGGTGCCGTGCTCAACGTCGGCAGCGCGCACCTCAGCGAGTTCGGTTCGCGCGAGGGCATCGCGCAGGGCAAGGGCGAGCTCGTCGAGTCGCTGCCGGAGGACGGCGTCGCGATCCTCAACGCCGACGACCCGCTGGTCGCGGGCATGGCGAGCCGCACGAAGGCCAAGGTCGTCCTGGTCGGCGAGAACCCGAACGCGGACGTCCGCGCCGTCGACATCGAGCTGGACGAGCAGGCCCGCGCGAGCTTCACGCTGAAGACCGCGCAGGGCGACGCCCAGGTCAAGCTCGCGGTCAACGGCACGCATCAGGTGGGCAACGCGCTGGTCGCCGCGGCGATCGCCCTCGAACTGGGCGCCACGCCGGCCGAGGTCGCGCAGCGGCTCGGCGCGGCGGAACGGGTCTCCGCACACCGCATGGTCATCACCGACCGCGCGGACGGCGTGACGGTCATCGACGACGCCTACAACGCGAACCCCGACTCGGTGCGGGCGGCCCTGAAGGCACTCGCGTCGATCTCGCGCGCCACCACGCCCGCCCGCCGCAGCTGGGCCGTCCTCGGCCCGATGGCGGAACTGGGCGACGACGCGGTGCGCGAGCACGACGAGATCGGCCGTCTGGTGGTGCGCCTCGACATCAGCAAGCTGGTCGTCGTCGGTGAAGCGGCCCGCGCGATGCACCAGGGTGCGCACCTGGAAGGATCTTGGGGAGACGAATCCGTCAGGGTGCCGGACGCGGACGCGGCGATCGAGTTGCTGCAGGGGGAAGTCCGGCCCGGTGACGTAGTGCTGGTCAAGGCATCCAACGCCTATCGCCTGTGGCGCATTGCCGAGGCCCTGCTGGAGGCAGGAACCAAGTGAAGAGCATCCTGATCGCCGCAGCGATCGCACTGGCAGTGTCGATCCTGCTGACGCCCTACCTGATCAAGATCTTCTCTCGCCAGGGCTTCGGCCAGGAGATCCGCGAGGACGGTCCGCAGCACCACAAGACCAAGCGCGGTACGCCGACCATGGGTGGCCTCGCCATCCTGGTCGCGATGTGGGCCGGTTACCTCGGCACGCACCTCGTGAACTCGATGTCGGCCTCGGCGTCCGGGCAGACCCCGTCGGCGTCCGGCCTGCTCGTGCTGATGCTGACCACGTCGCTCGGCGTCGTCGGCTTCCTCGACGACTTCATCAAGATCCGCAAGGCCCGCAACCTGGGCCTGAACAAGACGGCGAAGCTGGTCGGCCAGTTCATCGCGACCATCACGTTCGCGATCCTGGTGCTGCAGTTCCCGAACAAGGACGGCCTGACGCCCGCGTCGGTCAACCTGTCGTTCGTCCGCGACATCACCGTGGTCTCGTTCGGCGTCGTCGGGTTCATCGTCTTCTGCTACGGCATGGTCGCCGCGTGGTCGAACGCCGTGAACCTCACCGACGGCCTCGACGGCCTGGCCGGCGGCTCGTCGGCGATGGTGTTCGGCACCTACGTGGTGATCTCCTTCTGGCAGTTCCGCTACAACTGCTCCAGCTACGCCGTCGCGGGCTGCTACGACGTGCGCGACCCGCTGGACCTGGCCGTGATCGCCGCGGCCGCGATGGCCGGCTGCATCGGCTTCCTCTGGTGGAACGCCGCTCCGGCCAAGATCTTCATGGGTGACACCGGGTCGCTCGCGCTCGGCGGCCTCGTCGCCGGTCTCGCGATCGCGACCCGCACCGAGCTGCTGATGATCGTCATCGGTGGTCTGTTCGTGGTCGAGGCCCTGTCGGTGGCGTTGCAGGTCGCGGTCTTCCGCACCTCGCGACGGCGCCTGTTCCGCATGGCCCCGTTCCACCACCACTTCGAGCTCGCGGGCTGGGCGGAGACCACGGTCATCATCCGGTTCTGGCTGATGGCGGGCATCTGCTGCATGTTCGGGCTCGGTGTGTTCTACAGCGAGTGGCTGACGGGCGGTTTCTAGAGCTATGACCAAGCTGGCCGGTTCAAAGGTGCTGGTGGCCGGTGCTGGAGTGACCGGCCGGTCCGCCGCGGAGGCGTTGCTCGCGGCGGGCGCCGAGGTCGTGGTGACGGACTCGTCGCCGGAACGCCTCGCGGCGTTGGAGACCCTGCTCGAAGGCGTGGAACTGGTGCCCGGCCTGACGGAACCGCCGGCCGGCACGTCCCTCGTGGTCACGAGCCCCGGCTGGCAGCCGTCGAGCCGGCTGCTCGCGGCCGCCGCCTCGGCGGGCATCGAGGTGATCGGCGAGGTCGAGCTGGCCTGGCGGATGGGCACCGAGCTCGCCGACCCGCCGGTGTGGCTCGCGGTGACGGGCACGAACGGCAAGACCACGACGGTCGGCATGCTGGAGTCGATCCTGCACGCCGCCGGCGCGGACGCCGTGGCCTGCGGCAACGTCGGCCTGCCCGTCGTGGACGCGCTGCTGGCCGGACGCCGGGTCCTCGCGGTGGAGCTGTCGAGCTTCCAGCTGTACTGGGCGCCGTCGGTGCGCCCTCAGGCCGGTGCGCTGCTCAACCTCGCCGAGGACCACCTCGACTGGCACGGCGGCATGGAGGCCTACGCCGCGGCCAAGGCCCAGATCCTCACCGGTGACGTGGCGATCGGCTGGCTCGACGACGAGCTGGTCGGCGACCTGCTGGAGGGTTCGCCCGCACGGGACCGGATCGGCTTCACGCTCGACGAGCCCGAGGACGGCCAGCTCGGCGTGCGCGACGGCTGGCTGGTCGACCGGGCGTTCGCCGACGACGAGGCGCTGGTCGAGGTCGCGAAGATCCGTCCGGCAGGCCCTCCCGGCATCGCGGACGCACTGGCCGCCACGGCCCTGGCACGCGCCTACGGCGTGCCGTCCGAGGCCGTGCGCGAGGGCTTGGAGGCGTTCGAACCGGCGGCGCACCGCGCCGTGCTCGTCACCGTGGACGCCGCCGACGTGAAGTACGTCAACGACTCGAAGGCGACGAACCCGCACGCGGCCGTGGCGTCCCTGCGGGCGTTCGACAGCGTCGTCTGGATCGCCGGCGGACTGCTCAAGGGTGCGTCGGTCGAGGAGATGGTGCGGACCGAGGCCCGCCGGCTGCGGGGCGCTGTGCTGATCGGCGCGGACCGGCAGGTCATCGCGGACGCGCTGGCGAAGCACGCGCCGGACGTGCCGGTGCGCTCGCTCGACCTCGCCGACGCCGACGACCCGATGCTCGACGTCGTCCGCGCCGCCCAGGAGCTCGCACAGCCCGGTGACACGGTGCTGCTCGCGCCCGCGGCGGCGTCGATGGACATGTTCACCGACTACGCGCACCGGGGGCAGGCGTTCACGGACGCCGTCAAGCGCCTCACGGGTGGCCGGTAGGGTTCGAAAGGGCGGCACGCTCCAGCGAAAGGGGCGACACGCCCCAGGAATCCCCGTTCGAGCGCTTGACACAGGAGACGATGATCCGGTGACCGTCGTCGCCGACAAGCCGAGGAACAAGCGGAAGGTTCGTCCCGCGGGCCGTGTCGCGTCGTTGCGCAGCGGTATGACCTCGTGGCTCAGCCGCCCGCTCGCCGACTTCCACCTGTTGCTCGCGATCTTCGGCATGCTCACCGTGCTCGGCCTGGTGATGGTGCTGTCGGCGTCGGCGCCGGGGCAGGTCGCGTCGGGCGTGTCCGCGTACAGCGTGTTCCAGAAGCAGCTGATCTACGTCTGCATCGGCGCGGTGCTGTTCTGGGTGATGCTGCGGTTCCCGTTGCGCAAGCTGCGGCACTTCTCGACGGCCGCGATGGGCATCGGCGTGCTGTTGCTGGCGCTGGTGCTGACGCCGCTCGGTGACGTCCGCGGTGGCGCGCGGTCGTGGTTCACGCTCGGGCCCATCTCGTTCCAGCCGATCGAGGCCGTGAAGCTCGCACTGGCGCTGTGGGGTGCGCACGTCCTGGTCACCAAGCGGGCGCTGCTGTCGCAGTACCGGCACCTGCTGGTCCCCGTCGTGCCGGTGGCGATGCTGGTGTTCGCGCTGGTCATGCTGCAGCCCGACCTCGGCGGCACGATCACGCTCGGCGTCGTGCTGATCAGCCTGCTGTGGTTCGTGGGCGCGCCGATGCGGTTGTTCGGCGTGATCGCCGGTGGCGCGGTGGCGGGTGCCGTAGTGCTCGCGATCGGTGCCACGTACCGCCTGCAGCGCGTCACGTCGTTCCTCAACCCCGACGCCGATCCCGACGGAGCCGGTCACCAGGCGCGGCAGGCGATGTTCGCGCTCGCCGACGGTGGCCTGTTCGGCAAGGGACTCGCGCGGGGCAGCTCGCAGTGGCGGTACCTGCCCAACGTCGAGTCGGACTTCATCTTCGCCGTCATCGGCGAGGAGCTCGGGTTCGTCGGGTGCGGGCTGGTGCTGGTGCTGTTCGGCGGTCTCGCGTGGGTCGGCCTGCGGATCGCGTCGCGCAACACCGACCCGTGGATCCGGATCGTGGCCGCGACGCTGACGGTGTGGCTCGTCGCACAGGCCGCGATCAACATCGGCTACGTCGTGCAGCTGCTGCCCGTCACGGGCCTCACGCTGCCGATGATCTCCTCCGGCGGTACCTCGATCGTGACGACCATGATCGTGTTCGGCATCCTGGCGAACTGCGCCCGGCACGAGCCCGAGGCCGTGTCGGCGCTGCGTTCGCTCGGTCCCGGCCGCGTCGGCGGACTGCTCAGGCTGCCCGCGCCCGAGGCGTACCGGCCACCGGCCAAGCGCAAGCCGGTCCGCCCGTCCACGCCTCCCCGCGCACCAGGCCGTTCACGCACGCAGCAACTTCCGGTCATGGACGAACGTCGTATGGCTGGAAGGTCCGCTCCGCCCTCGGAGTACCGTCGCCGCGACTCGCGGCGCACACAGGGCCGTTCTGAGCTTGGCCGGTCGACCCGCGGTCGCGGGCGATCGAACTGACGTGATTGACCAGCCGACACAAACTTGGGAGAAGTCTTGACCGGGCACCCTGCCCCCAGTGGTCCGTGCGTCGTGGTCGCCGGCGGTGGTACCGCGGGCCACATCGAGCCGGCACTGGCGCTGGCCGACGCGGTCATGCGGCTGCGACCGGACGCGCGTGTCGTCGCGCTCGGCACCGAACGCGGCCTGGAGAACAAGATCGTGCCGGCCCGCGGTTACCCGCTGGAGCTGATCCCGCCGGTGCCGATGCCGCGCAAGCCCACCCTGGACCTGCTGAAGCTGCCGCTGAACGTGCGCGGCGCCGTGAAGCAGACCCGTGAGGTGCTCGAGCGCGTCGGCGCGGACGTCGTCGTCGGGTTCGGCGGCTACGTGGCGCTGCCCGCCTACCTCGCCGCGCGCGGCCGCATCCCGATCGTGGTGCACGAGGCGAACGCCAAGGCCGGTCTCGCGAACAAGGTCGGCGCCAAGTTCGCCGCGCACGTCGCCGCGGCCGTGCCGGACTCCGGCCTGGTGGACGCGCAGATCATCGGCATCCCGCTGCGCCAGTCGATCACGTCGCTGGACCGCGCCGCGCTGCGCGACGAGGCCCGCCGGTTCTTCGGCCTCGACCCGCACGCTCCGGTGCTGCTGGTGTTCGGCGGTTCCCAGGGCGCGCGTTCGATCAACGAGGCCGTGGCGCCGGTCGCGGCGGAGTTCGCCCGTGCGGGCGTGGGTGTGCTGCACGCCTACGGGCCGAAGAACTCGGTTGCGGTGCAACAGATCCCGGGCGCCCCGGCGTACGTGCCGGTGCCGTACCTGGAGCGCATGGACCTGGCGTACGCCGCCGCGGACGCCGTGCTGTGCCGTTCGGGCGCGATGACCGTCGCCGAGGTGTCGGCCGTCGGCCTGCCCGCGGTGTTCGTGCCGCTGCCCATCGGCAACGGTGAGCAGGCGCTGAACGCCGGCCCGGTCGTCTCCGCGGGCGGCGGCCTGCTGGTGCCGGACGCCGAGCTCACGCCGGAGAAGGTCGCATCGCTGGTGGTGCCGCTCATGGCGGACCGCAACCGGCTCGCGCAGATGTCCCGCGCGACGCTCGGCACCGGCCGTCGTGAGGCGGACGAGATCCTGGCCCGTTCCGTCCTGGATGTGATCAAGAAATGACCCTCGAACGCGTTCACCTCGTCGGCATCGGTGGTGCCGGCATGAGCGGTATCGCCCGCATCCTGCTGGCGCGCGGCGTGCAGGTGTCCGGATCGGACGCCAAGGACTCGCGGACCGTGCTGGCCCTGCGGGCCCAGGGCGCGCGGATCGCCGTCGGTCACGCCGCCTCGAACCTGGACCAGCTCGTGGGCGGTCCGACCGAGGTCGTCGTGTCGACCGCGATCAAGGACACGAACCCCGAGTACGCGTCGGCCCGTGAGCGCGGCATCACCGTGCTGCGCCGGGCCGAGGCGCTCGCGGCGTTGATGGAAGACCACCGCGTCGTGTGCGTCGCCGGCACGCACGGCAAGACGTCGACCACGTCGATGCTCACCGTCGCGTTGCAGCACTGCCGGGTCGACCCGTCGTTCGCGATCGGTGGTGACCTGAACGAGTCCGGCGCCAACGCCCACCAGGGCACCGGCGGCGTGTTCGTGGCCGAGGCGGACGAGTCCGACGGCTCGTTCCTGTTCTTCTCGCCGTCCGTCGCCGTCGTGACGAACGTCGAGGCCGACCACCTCGACCACCACGGCACCGTCGAGGCCTACACGGCCGTGTTCGACTCGTTCCTGGAGCGGATCGTGCCGGGCGGCGTGCTGGTGTCCTGTGTGGACGATCCTGGCGCTGCTCGCCTGATCGCCGAGGCGCGGGCGCGTGGTATCCGGGTGCGCGAGTACGGCCGCACCGCGTCCGACGCGCGCCTGGTCGACTACAAGCCGCTGGAGTCCGGCGGCCTGGCGTCCGTCGAGATCGACGGCGTGGCCGTCGAGGTCCGGGTCGCGGTGCCGGGCGAGCACATGGCGCTGAACGCGATCGGCGCTCTGCTGGCCGGTCTGGAGCTCGGCGCGGACCAGGCCGGGCTGCTCGAAGGCCTCGCGGCGTTCGGTGGCGTGCGGCGGCGGTTCGAGTTCAAGGGCCGCGGCAAGGGCGTGTCGGTGTACGACGACTACGCGCACCACCCGACCGAGGTCGACGCGCAGCTGCGTGCCGCGCGTCCGGTCGCCGGTGCTGGCCGGGTGATCGTGGTGTTCCAGCCGCACCTGTACTCGAGGACGCGCACGTTCGCCACGGAGTTCGCCGCCGCCCTGTCGCTGGCGGACGAGGTCGTGGTGCTGGACGTCTACGGTGCCCGCGAGGAGCCGGAACCCGGTGTGACCGGCGGGCTGATCGCCGAGCAGGTCACGGCGTCCGTGCACTACGAGCCGTCGTTCGACCGCGTGCCGGGGCTGGTGGCCTCGCTGGCGCGGGAGGGCGACCTGGTGGTGACCATGGGCGCCGGTGACGTGACGATGCTCGGTCCCGAGATCGTCAGCGCGCTGTCATGAGCGCACCGGTTCGTGGCAGGTCCACGCGAGCTCGCTCCGCGAACCGGAGACCGAAGAGCGCTGAGTACCGGGCGCGGCGCAGGGTGATCCTGCGCCGCCGCCTGGTGGCGCTGCTGACAGTGCTGTCCGTGGTGGGGCTGGCCTACTGCGTCTTCTTCACCCCGTTGCTCGGCGTCCGGCAGGTCGACGTCCGCGGCAACGGCGTGCTGACCGAGGACGAGGTCCGCGCCGTCGCGGCGATCGAGGCCGGCTCACCGCTGATCCGCCTGGACCTCAAGGAGATCCACGACCGCGTGGCGGGCATTCCCCGTGTCGCCGCCGTGGAGGTGGAGCGCCAGCTCCCGGGCACGGTCCGGCTGCTGCTCACCGAACGCGCCCCGATCGGCTCGGTGAAGCTGCCCGACGGCTTCCACCTCGTCGACTCGACCGGCAAGGACTACGCGGTCCTCCCGGCCGCCGCGCCGGGCGTGCCCGAACTGGTGCTGACGCTGCCGTCGTCCTCGGACCCGGCCACTCGCGCCGTGGTCGGGGTCCTGAACGAGCTGCCGGAGAAGCTGCGGCCCGACGTGGTGTCGGTGGCGGCGACGACCGGTGCCGACGTGAAGCTGACGCTGTCGGGGAACCGCGTGGTGAAGTGGGGCAGCTCCGACGACACGGCACGCAAGGCGGCCGTGCTGCTCGTGCTGCTCTCGCGGCCAGGCACGACCTACGACGTGTCGTCGCCGGACCTGGCCACGGTTTCCTAGGCGCGGCCTGGCGCTCAGCCGAGCGTCAGGTGGAAGCCCTGGTGCTTCGCGTCCTGCTCGGAGTGCCAGATGACGCCGCGGCTGGCGTTGCCGATCTTCGCGCCGTAGAGCCGTTCCCCCTCGGGGATGCCGCTCACGGTGAACCTGAAGGAGCACGAGCCGGTGCCGCCCTGCAGCGTGCCGACGCCCAGCACCTCGTTGTCCTGGTTCACGATCTCAACCTGCCCGCCGAGCGTGATGTCCGTGTAGCCACCCGCACCGCACCGGCCGTTGACGGTCATCGACCCGCTGATCGTGAACACGTTCGGCGAGGACGAGGTGGAGGCCGGGCTCGTGCCGCCGGAGCGCAGCAGGTCGGGACCGGTGGCCCTGCCCAGGCCGAAGCCGAGCCCGCCCGCTGTCAGCGCCACCACGGTGAACCCGATCGCGAGCCACGGTGGCCGGCGCTTCGGCGGCGACTCCGGTCCGATGGTCACTACCGGTGGAAGAGTTTCCACTGAGGTCCTTCAGTTCGAGGTCGTGCTCGTCATCGCCGTGGTGCCGGTGGCCGTGACGGCGTGGGGAGCCGGCGGGACCGCCGGTTCGAGGACCGATGAATCGGTTGGGAGCACAAGGGGTTCTCCTGGGTGTCGTGCTAGCCGTTCGGCCTCAGCCGCGCCATCGCGACCCGCACGACGAGGCTGCCCAGCCTGCTCGTGACGAGTTCCAGGACGATCGCTTCGACGACGAGCGAACGCACGGACGCGGGTGCGGGTGCCAAGACATGCCTCCTGGTGATGAACGACTACCGTGCTCATCGGACAGCCACTCGCGGTATTAGCCGGATCGGTCGTTGTCACCCGAAGGAAGTACTCCAGGGTCGCCTGAACGTCCACAAGGGACGGTTGAGGTGCGACAGGCAGTGGGGTTGTACCGCCCTTCGTCGCTGATGAACGTGCGACGTGCGCGGCCCCGTTGGACCTGCTTGAACGCCGCGATCGGGCTGGAGGTCGAGGGCCTCCCGGACGTCGACGCGACGCCGAGGTGCCGTTCCGGGTGACCGGACCGTCTCGGTCCACCGGGTGCTCGCGCACCTCGACGTGGTCCGGCAACTGCTGGACGGAACCGCCGGAGACCAGGCCGCCGGATCTCGTGGCCCGGCGGAACCGGTGGAAAAATCGTCGATAGGACGGGTGAGACGATCTCCGATTCGCGGTCCGACTAGGCTTGGGGTGCGTCGTACTCAGGACCGTACGCCGCTACTTGACGGCACGACCGGGGAGTAGTAGCGCACAGTGTTGGGACCCTACGGCGTGGCTGCTGGACCGACGCACCGCTGGTGCTTACCGTCCAGCAGGAACATACGGGGTTGACATAACTCTGGGTCTCGATGAGAGGTCGAGAGTTTCAATCCGGGTGCAGCACACCCAGCACCACAGCGCGGACCACGATCAGGAAGGCGGATCCGATGACGCCCCCGCACAACTACCTCGCGGTGATCAAGGTCGTCGGCATCGGTGGTGGCGGTGTCAACGCCGTCAACCGCATGATCGAGGTCGGGCTGAAGGGCGTCGAGTTCATCGCGGTGAACACCGACGCCCAGGCCTTGCTGATGTCTGATGCCGACGTGAAGCTCGACATCGGCCGCGAGTTGACCCGCGGTCTCGGTGCCGGCGCGAACCCCGAGGTCGGGCACAGGGCCGCCGAAGACCACCGCGAGGAGATCGAGGAGGTCCTCAAGGGGGCCGACATGGTCTTCGTCACCGCAGGTGAGGGCGGTGGCACGGGCACCGGCGGTGCGCCGGTGGTGGCCTCGATCGCCCGCAAGCTCGGCGCACTGACCATCGGTGTCGTGACGCGCCCGTTCTCCTTCGAGGGCAAGCGCCGCGCCAAGCAGGCCGAAGACGGCATCCAGGCGCTGCGCAACGAGTGCGACACGCTCATCGTCATCCCGAACGACAGGCTGCTGCAGCTCGGCGACATCGGCGTGAGCCTGATGGACGCCTTCCGCTCCGCGGACGAGGTGCTCCTGTCCGGTGTCCAGGGCATCACCGACCTGATCACGACCCCCGGTCTGATCAACCTGGACTTCGCCGACGTCAAGTCGGTCATGTCCGGCGCGGGCTCGGCGTTGATGGGCATCGGCTCGGCACGAGGAGAGGGCCGAGCGGTGCAAGCCGCCCAGAAGGCCATCAACTCGCCCCTGCTGGAAGCCTCGATGGAGGGCGCGCACGGCGTCCTGCTGTCCATCGCCGGCGGCTCCGACCTGGGACTGTTCGAGATCAACGAGTCGGCTTCGCTGGTCCAGGAGGCCGCGCACCCCGACGCGAACATTATCTTCGGTACGGTCATCGACGACTCCCTGGGCGACGAGGTCCGGGTCACGGTGATCGCGGCCGGCTTCGACAGCGGAGGCCCGACCCACAAGAAGCTGGAGCCGACGGCGCTGTCCTCGCCGCCTCGGACGGCGACCGGGCCGATCGCCTCCGCCACGGCCACGCCGACCCACGTGCAGCAGCCGGTGGCCCAGACGCCGCCGCCCGTGCAGCCTCCTGTTCAGGCTCCTGTCGTGCAGGCTCCGGTTCAGCAGCCGGTCCAGCCCCAGGTCCAGGCCGAGGTTCGGCAGGCTCCGCCCGTGCAGCAGCAGCCTCCCACCACGGTGCCGCCGCAGCCCTCGCCGGCTCAGGGGAACGGGTACGCGTCCTCGGTGCCCCGGTCCCTGTCGCCCAACGGGTCGCTGCCCTCTCGGCCGGTTCCCGTTACCGAGGACCCTGACGACGAGGTTGACGTGCCGCCGTTCATGCGGCGGTGAGTTGCTGATCTTGTCGGACCCCCTGAGTAGCTTTTGGGCTCGGGGGGTCCTTTTGTTGGGGGGACGCCTGCGTCAGCCTGCGGCAGCTTGGGTCAGCTTGGGGTCGGGTGGTGGCTGGGTGGGGCTTGACCTGTGGCCTTGCCGGACGCGGCCTGGTGGGTGGTCGCCTTTTCCTGCTGCGGCTTTGTGGGTGGTCGCCTTTGTCTGCCGCGGCTTGGTGGGTGGTCGCTTTGCGGGCGGCGACCTCGCGTTGCGTGCTTCTCCTGGGGGCGCTGCCCCCAGACCCCCGGCAATCTGATCAGGGGGCCCGCGCCGTGCGTGGGTTGATGGCACGCCTGTTGCGTTGGGCGGCTGCCTGTTGCGTAGCTGGGCGCGT
>NZ_JAPJDL010000032.1 GCF_026242055.1 Lentzea sp. NEAU-D7
AAGTTCATGTCCGCCTGCGGCGTGAACGACCAGTCGCTGCACGGCACGGAGATCTTCGCCTCGCACGAGGCGCTGCTGCTCGACTACGAGCGCGCGCTGCTGCGCCTCGACACGACGGGCGACGAGCCCAAGCTGTACGACCTGTCGTCGCACTTCGTGTGGATCGGTGAGCGCACCCGCCAGCTCGACGGCGCGCACATCGCGTTCGCCGAGATGCTGGCGAACCCGATCGGTCTCAAGATCGGCCCGACGACGACGCCGGAGATGGCCGTCGAGTACGTCGAGCGCCTCGACCCGCACAACAAGCCGGGCCGCCTGACGCTCATCTCGCGCATGGGCAACCAGAAGGTGCGCGACGTGCTCCCCGCCATCGTCGAGAAGGTCGAGGCCAGCGGCCACAAGGTCATCTGGCAGTGCGACCCGATGCACGGCAACACGCACGAGTCGTCGACCGGCTACACGACCCGGCACTTCGACCGCATCGTCGACGAGGTCCAGGGCTTCTTCGAGGTGCACCGCCGTCTCGGCACGCACCCCGGCGGCATCCACATCGAGCTCACGGGTGAAGACGTCACCGAGTGCCTCGGCGGCGCCCAGGAGATCTCCGACGACGACCTCGCCGGCCGCTACGAGACGGCGTGCGACCCGCGCCTGAACACGCAGCAATCGCTCGAACTCGCGTTCCTCGTCGCCGAGATGCTGCGAACCGAGTTCCGTCTCCGGTACGACGCCCTCGTCGCCGAACCGCTCCGCCTGCACCAGGAGCACCCCTACCGGCGAACGTCCTGACCGGTCGGCCGCCGGCACTTGCTGGCCACCACCAGTGGCCCGCCGATGTTCTTCATCCCATCCGACAGGGCCGACTCCGGCCACCGAGCAACGCTCGCCCGAAGACATGAAGTCGGCGCACCGGCAGACTTCGACGTGACACGCCTCGTCCTCGACCGGATGGGAGTGATCGCCGCGAGCCTGGCCGCGGCGGCGCCGCCATGCACCGGTAACGCAACGTCGTCGGATTCGCTCAGCTCGGGACAGGAACGACCGAGGTCCGGAGAACCGCTCGACGGCCTCGCAGGTGGCCCCGGCGTTGGCGAGATCAGCTGGGTCACGTGATATGAGCCAACCGCCGAAGATGGCCAACGCGCCCGAGCCAGACAGCGCTTCGATCACCGCGCCGCGGCGCTATGGCCTGTCCTCAAAGCCCGAGGGCGGGGGTGGCCAGGTCGACGATGACTTGGCAGGACAGAGCGATCTTGTCACAGCGGGTGGCGATCGCGCGGAACTGCTGCAGTCGGTTGAAGCAGCGTTCGACGATGTTGCGGCGCTTGTAGATCACCGGATCGAACAACGGTGGACAGCCACCGGCCCGCCCCCGGTTGGCGCGTTGGTCACGGCGCGCGTTGCGGGCCGGCCGGGTCATGTCGGCGAGGACCACACGCCCGCCAGCACGGTCTCGAACATGGTGCAGTCGTTGATGTTTCCGCCGTTGTGCACCGTCGCCAGTGGTCAGCCGTGCCCATCGCATGGGGGATGGATCATGGTCGAGGTACCGCCCCGAGACCTGCCAGTAGCATGATCATCTGGTTCGGTCTGCCCGCCACACGACCCGCTCGTCCCCTATGTGAGCACACGTGCGGCGGGCAGGCGTCAACCGCGTGCCGATGACCTCGCACGATGACGGAATCGACCGAGACCTCACAGTCCAGCTCGTCGATCGCCCGCACCTTGAACACCAAGCATGATCAGGGCGCCATTGCGCAACCAGCGCCTGAACCGGTTGCAGACTGTCTTCCACAGCCCAGACCACTCCGGCAGATCACACCACGGCAACAACGGCTGCCACTGCTCATCAGTCAGCTCATGCCTGCGCACCACGACACAAGATCAAAGCACGTCAGGGCAACCAACCTTGAAAGACCGAGGCTAGACTGGTCCCAGGCTCCTGACCTGGCCGACGGGATCGTCGCCGGTCGGGACCAAGGCGATGATCGGCGTCGACAGACCACTGTCCACATAAGACTGTATCCGGTCGCGGCAGACCTCCGGCGCCCCGTGCACGACGAGGTCGTCGACCACCTCGTCGGGGATCAGCTCCAGCGCCTCGCGCCTGTCACCGCGGCTCCAGGCGTCGTGCATCGGCTTGAGCGCCTCACCCCGTCCGAGCCAGTCCTGGAAGGCGGCGTAGGCGGGCACGGTCAGGTAGCCCGCGACGAGTCGCCGGCCGAGCCGGCGCGCCAGCGCCCTATCGGTGGTGGGACAGACGAAGATTCGGGCCGCCAGCTCCACACCGTGACCGACCTCCTCCCGTATCCGGCACACGTCGCCGGGGGCGAGCCAGTTGGTGATCGCGCCGTCACCCTCCTTCGCGGCCAGCCGCAGCATTTCCGGCCTAAGGGCGGCCACCGCGATCGGCGGTACCGGATCCACCTGGTTCTCCAATCGGAAACCGTTGACCGAGAACGTCTCGTACGTCTCGGTCACCTTCTCGCCGCCCAACGCCGAACGCAGGAACCGCAGCGTGTCGCGAACCCTGCGGAGAGGTGTGGTGAACTCCGCGGCGTTCCACCCCTGCACGATCACCTTCGACGACGCGCCGATCCCCAGCACGAACCGGCCGGGTGCCAGCCCCGCGACGGTGGCCGCGTTCATCGCCAGGAGCGCCGGACCGCGGGTGTAGACGGACGCCACCGCGGTGCCCAGCCGTAGCTGCTCCGTCCACTGGGAGGCCAGTGCGAGCGGGGTGAAGGCGTCGGTGGCCGCCTTCTCGGAGGTCCAGACATCGGTGTACCCGAGGTCCGGGAGCTCCTCGACGATCCTGCGGTGCAGTGCGAGAGGTGTCCCGGGCAAAGGAATGGTGATCCCCCACCGGCTCATGTGCCCTCCTCGGGTTCCACCGAACTGTCCAGACGTTCGGCGTCCTCAGGACGTCGTGGCTCGGTCACTCGCCCGCGGCCGCCAGATCGGGTACAGCGACGGCCCGCCCCGCAAGGTGATCGCCTCGCCCAGCCGCACCTGGCCGAGCCGCTCGTACAACGCCAGGTTGCGCAGACAGCTGGCTTCGCCGTACACGCCCGCGTCCGCACCGTCGGCGAGGGCGAACTGGGCCTTCTTCAGCTTGGTCCCAAGTCCTTTCCCCTGCCGTCCGGGGACTGCGGAGAGATATGTTCCGTAGAGGTGTGGCGGGACGTTTCGCGGGTGGTTGTCGTTGAGCAGGTTCATAAACGCCACCGCCCGCTCGGCTTGGTCGCCAAGCCGTTCCTCCAGCAGGCCGATGAGTTCGGCGTGCTCCTCCGCGCTGGGCAGGACGGACGGCGGGTAGAACAGCGAGACGGCGCTGAAGTCCTCGATCTGGAGGGCGAGGCCGCCACCGGCGAACGTCGATTCCACGATCACCGTGAAGAACCGCCGATTGGCTTCCTCGCGGCTTTCGGGGTCGGGGAAGATCCAGGAGAACACGGGGTCGTCGTGGAAGGCTCGGGTGTAGACGTCGACCAGGGACTTGGTCTGGTCCTGGCGAACTTCTTCGATCATCGGCACGGTGTCATGTCCTCTCGGTCCGGAACAGGGGTCGGGGTGGTCATCACTTCGCCGGGGATGTCCGGTGCGCCGCCGCGTGTCGCGCGATCTCGGCATGGGTGGCCCACCAGACGCCGGTGTGGGCGGCGATGTGCGCCAGCAGCTCGTCCAGCACCTTGACGCGGGACCGGTGCCCGATGATGTGCGGGTGGAGCGCGAGGGTGAACAGGCCGCCCTCGGCGTGGGCCGCGTCGAACTCGTCCTGCCAGATGCGCAGGACTTCGCGCGGCGCAAGGACCTGCTTTCCCAGGGCGTCGTCGGGGAAGTAGGGGGCGTCGTCCCGGATCCAGGACACCGGGACCTCGGTCACCCCGGTCGCCTCGCCCCGGTGCACGAGTTCGTAGGGCTGGTCGTCGGCCATCAGCGACGAGTCGTACTCGAGTCCGAGCTCCTTGATGATCGGCAGCGTGTGCACCGTGAAGTCCCAGTACGGGGTCCGCAGGCCCACCGGCCGAACACCGGTCGCGGCCTCCAGCGCATCCGCGCTGCGCAGAGCGAGCTCCCGCTCCTGGTTCGCGGTCAGCTCACCGCACTTCTCGTGGATCCAGCCGTGTAGCCCGATCTCGTGTCCGTCGGCCTGTACCGCGGCGAGCCCCGCGGGGTCGAGCATGGTGGATACGACCGGGTAGAAGAACGTCGCGGGTGCGGAGTGCCGGCGAAGTGTCTCGAGAACCCGCGGCAGACCGACGCGCGCACCGTACTGGCCTTGTGCCAGGAGGCCCGGCCCCGTCTCGCCGCGGGAGAGGGGCAACGTCTCGTTGTCGACGTCGACCGAGATCGCGACGGCCACGCTCGCATTCCCCGGCCAGTTCTCCGGGACGAGCCGGACGCCCGCCTCCGCTTCGCCCACCGCGGCTTGCCATTGCCAATCCGCCCATTCCCAAGGTGAAGAACCCGCATTCGGCAAGTTTCAGGACCTTTCTCGCTCGAGCGGCACGGTGTCGGCGAACCTCGCCGCCGGAACTCACCGCCGGCAGGCGCCTACCGCTCCGGGAAGGTGTGATCACCCTCCGACCGGGATGCGAACGACGCTAGCCAGCTCGGCGGCGTCCGGACTGCGGAAGCCCGCAGTCCTGTTGCCGAACCGGGCACAGGCGCTGACCGTCACCAGGAAGATCCACTTCCACCAGCGGTAACGAGATCCCAACTCCCGCAACGAAGCTGGAGGGACGATCCACCGCCGCGGGAGGGCGGAGCACCTCCACTGCGGACACTGCGGTTGTCCACAGCGCGGATCCTCAGCGGTCGTGATCAGATCGGCGAACCATTTGAGACCGCGACCGGTCGTCAAGCGACGTGCTCCGGTCTCAGCTGAAAGGAGATGGCCAGCAGTGGGAGCAGGCAGCGCACAGGCACGTCCGGCCATCGATCTCGGCACCCGCCCGATGGCCGGTGGCGGTGCTCCACGCCGCAGCAGGTGCTCACGAGGTGCGTTCGTCGCCTTGCAGCAGGAAATCACCTCGCGCCACGGGGACCGCGGTCCCGCTCACCACAACGCGCTCGGGGTGCGCGCCCGCACCCCAGGCCGTCGCCGTCATGGTCGACGAGCGTCCCATCTCGACCCCTTGCCGAATCTCGATGCGGTCGCCGTAGGAGATCCTGCCGGTTCTAGCGAGGTGCACGGCGAGCGGACCGGCCGCCGAACCGGTTGCCGCGTCCTCGGCCACACCGTAGGCCGGCGAGAACATCCGCGCTCGCCACCGCAGCCCCTCCCCCGCGAAGCAGAAGGCGCTCATGTCCTGCAGGGTCGCGAGCACTCGCAGGTCCGGCGCGAGGTTGGAGAGTTCCTCGACGTCGCGCAAGGGGAACAGGACGTGCCGGGGCCCGTTCCGGTAGGCGTACACGGTCTCCTCCGCCGGACGAACTCCCAGCCCTGCCGAGAGGACCTCCAGGTGTTCGTAGGGTTCCCACACCGGGACGGGCTGCTTCATGCTCGCCGAGACCGTCCCGCCGGCTCCGCGCTCGAAGGTGAACTCGATGTCGCCCACGAGGGTCTCCATGACGAGGGACTCGCGGTAGGACTGGTGCGCAAGCGCGATCGCGGTCCCCAGCGTGGGATGCCCGGCGAAGGGCAGCTCGCACGTCGGGGTGAAGATCCGGACCCGCACGTCCCCGGATCCCCTGGCGGGCAGGACGAAGGTGGTCTCGGAGAGGTGGGTCTCCACAGCGATCGCCTGCATCTGCGCCGACGACAACCCCGATGCTGACAGCAGGACGGCGACCGGATTGCCCTCCAGAGGAGTTCCGGTGAACACGTCCATGATCACGTACGGGTACATGTCCGCGAGAGTACCGACCGCACCGCCGGCACGTGCCGGATCCGTTGCGGGGCTTGCTGAACAGCACACCACGACCGATGAAGCCATCACCCCAGGAGAGGCCATGTCCGACGGATCCGGCAGCGGGAACCCCTTCGCAGACGATGTGGAGCTGCGCCGCCGCAACCGAGCGGTGGTGGAGGAGTACCTGCGGGTGACCGAAGGGCCGGCCCGGCTGCAACGGCACCGCTTGTACGCCGAGGACGCCCGCGGAGGGTTGTGGACGACGGACACCGGGCAGCCGGCTGCGGTGCGCGGCCGGGAAAAGCTCGCCGACATGGCCGCGTGGTCGCTCGAATGTTTCCCCGACTGGAAGTGGACGAACGTCAAGATCTTCGAGACCCAGGACCCGAACCACTTCTGGGTCGAGTGCGACGGGGAGGGCCGGATCCTGTTCCCCGACTACCCTCCGGGCATCTACCGCAACCACTTCCTCCACTCCTTCAAGCTCCGCGACGGTGAGATCACCGAGCTGCGGGAGTTCATGAACCCGTGTGAGCAGATGCGTGCGTTGGGGATCGAGGTCCCGCTGGTCACCAGGGGCGGGATCCCGGAGTAGAGACGTGGTTGAGGTCGTAGTGCTGGGCTCCGGCGCCGCCGGGCTCGCCGCCGCGCTCGCCGCGAGAGCGGCCGGCGCCGAGGTGACGCTCGCCGAGGCGACGTCGACGGTCGGGGGCACCACCGCTTTGTCGAGTGGTGCGGTGTGGATTCCGGGCAACCATGTGGACGTCCGCGGCCCTGCCGTGGACAGCGTCGAACAGGCGCGTCTGCACCTGGAGTCGCTCGCCGTCGGGGACATCTCGCGGGTACTTCTGGAAAGCTACCTCGTCAACGCTCCCCTGGTGGCGCAACGACTGGAAGCCACCACCGCGCTGCGCTGGCAACCGCTGCCCTACCCGGACTGCCATCGGGAGCTACCCGGTGGAATGGGGCGAGGGGTGCGGTCGCTGGAGCCGTTGCCACTCGTGGTGCCCTCCTCCGTTTCCGCGCTCGTGCGCTCCCCGTTGCCGTGGCGACCACCGTTGACCGTGACGGAGATGGTCACCGGTGCGGCCACGCCCGAGCTGGTGAGGGAGCGGTCGCGCACCGGGACGCTGGTGGGCGGACAGGCGATGGTCGCCGCGCTCTTGCATGCGGCCCTGGAAGCCGGTGTCGACGTGCGGACCTCGACGAGGGTGACCGACTGGTCGCCCGACGGCGTCGTCGTCGACGGCGGAAAACGCCGCCGGGCCAGGGTCGTCGTGGCCACCGGCGGTTTCGAACGGGACCCTGCTCTGGTGAGGACGTTCCTGCGCGCTCCGGTGCGCGGGCTGATCGGCGCACCGGGCTCACGGGGTGACGGGCTGCGGCTGGCGATGGCCGCGGGAGCGGCGCTCGGCACCATGTCCGAGGCGTGGTGGTGTCCTGCCCTCCGCGTTCCCGGCGACGAGATCGACGGAGAGCCCGTGTACCGGATGTTGTTCGCCGAGCGCGCCAGGCCCGGCGTGATCATGGTCGACCGGCGCGGGCGCCGGTTCACCAACGAGGCCCAGAACTACAACGACGTCGGCAGGGCGATGCACGGTTTCTCCGCACAGGACTTCCGGTTCGAGGCCGATCCCTCCTGGATGGTCTTCGACGCCGAGGTCCGTGACCGGTATCCCATCGTTTCCATGCGTCCCGGTGACCCGGAGCCCAGATGGTTGCTGCGGGCGTCCACCACCGCCGGGCTCGCGGACCTCATGGGCGTGCCACCGGAGACGTTCGTCGACACCGTCGACCGCTTCAACGCGAGTGCGCAAGCCGGTTCGGACCCGGAGTTCGGCCGAGGCCGGGGAGAGTACGACAGCGCGGGCGGGGAGTTCACCCTGCGGCCGTTGAGCGAGCCGCCGTACTACGCGGTCGCGGTGCACGCCGGCCTCGGCGGCACCAAAGGAGGGCCGAGGACCGACGAGCGGGGCCGGGTGGTACATGTGGACGGTTCGGTGGTCCCCGGGCTCTACGCGGCGGGCAACGCCGCGGCGAGCCCCTTCGGGATGGCGTACCCCGGTACCGGAACGACCCTGGGGCAGGCACTCACGTTCGGCGACTCAGCCGGCCGCGCCGCGGCCACCGACTGAGCAGCGGGCCGGGACCGGTGGCGCCAGCAACGACGACGCGACGTGGCCGAGGATCTCCGGACCGTCCAGTGTCAGCACGGATTCGGGGTGGAACTGCAAGGAGGCGAAGGTGTTCCCGCGCAACGCGTGCACCTCGCCGGTGCGGTGATCTCGAACGACCTCCACGGGACCGTCCAGCAGCGGGTGGCGCAGCAGGTCTGCTGTGGACACCGCGCTGAACGTGTTGTAGAAGCCGACCGTACGCCGGGTGCCGAACAAAGTGATCTCACGCTGTTCGCCCTGACTCGGTGTTCTCCTCCTCTCGACACGCAGGCCCAGCAGCGCCGAGAGGATCTGGTGGCTCAGGCACACCGACAGCAGCGGCGTCCTGGTGTTCAGCACTGTTCTGGTCCAGGCGCGCAACGCCCGCACCCTCGGGCATCCGCGGTCGAGCGGGTCGCCGGGGCCGGGACCGAGAACCACGAGGTCGAACCCGTTCACGTCGACCACGTCGCTGTGCCGGCGGATGACCGGGTCCAGCCCCAGAGCCGACAGCTGAACGCACAGCATCGCCGTGAAGCCGTCTTCGGCATCCACCACGAGCACCCTGCGTCCAGCCAGCACGAGGTTCACCTCCTTGCGCTCCTCCGGGGGCCGCCGCCAGAACGCCGAAAGGCGCTCCGCTCGCCGCGACAGCGCACGCACCACCGCGGGATGTCCCGACAACCCCTGGACAGCGACGGGTGAGCCGTTCCGCGGGCCAGGGCCGCCGGTTCCCAGTGCTGAGAGCAGACCGGCGATCTTGACGTGCGTCTCACCGACCTCGGTCTCCGGATCGGAGTGCCGCACCAGCGTGGCGCCGACGCCGGCGCGCAGCCGCCCGCCCGCATCGATCTCCGCTGCTCGGATGAAGATCGCGGAGTCGACCTCCACCTCCCCCGCCGGACCGGTCTCGATCAGCGCGAGGACGCCCGAGTAGTAGCCACGCCCCTCGGTCTCGCAGCCGGCGATCACGTCGAAGGCGCTCCGCACCGGGCTCCCGACGACCGTGGGGGCGAACATGGTCGCACCCAGCTGCTCCCTGGGGTCCAGGTCGCTGCGTCCGGTGACCAGGTACTCGGTGTGCGCGAGCCGGGTCATCTCCCGCAGCCGCGGACCGCTCACCACGCCACCTGACGGGCACAGTGCGGCCATCATCTTCAACTCCTCGTCCAGCACCATGTTCAGCTCGTCGATCTCCTTGCCGTCGGCCAGGAACCGGAGCAACCCCGGCAGAGCCGGGCCCTGCGGGGGATACCGGTACGTGCCGCTGATGGGGTTCATCACGGCGGTACCCGCGGACGAGCCCAGATGCAGTTCCGGACTGGCACCGACGAACGTGCGTTCGCCGGTGTGCACGAGGAAGGTCCAGTGCGCTCCCTGTTCAGCCGTGAGCAGACGGGAGAAGATCGACAGCGCGGTTCGAAGCGAGTAGCCGGGCAGGTCCGCGGTGAAGGTGCGCTTCACCACGAAGTTGGAGCCGTGACCCCGCCCGATCTTCTCGGTCAGCACCGTGCGCACGACCTCGGCGTACTCCTGGTCGTCGAGGTCGAAGCCGGCGTTGGTCAGCTCGACGTCGTCGTCGGGCAGCGCGAGAACGGCGTCGGCCGGCTTTGCGCGCGTTCGGTCCACGACCCGCAATGTGATCAGCGGAGCGTCGTCGTCGATGCACGGGAGACCCGCCTCGGCGAGCTGCCGGTACGGAACGACCACGAGGACGTCCTCCTCCGGCCGCAACGGGATGTTTTCCAGTAGATCGGTTTCTTGTGACGAACCTCGCAACAGCTCGACGAAATTCCCCTGAGCAGGCCGGTACAGCAGCGCGAACGGCCGCGGACGCGAGCTCGACAATCCGCCGATCAGTTCCTCGAAAGCCGCATCCACGTCTTCCCTCCATTCCGGCGACACATCCAGGACACCGTGCGCTTCTCCTGATCGGGTGTAACATGCTGGCACCCGAAACTTTCGTGGATCTGACCGGTGTCCAGTGCGCTTGACGGACCGCTGGATTGTCTAAAATGAGGTACCGTGTCCATACCCACCATTTCTCCGTATTCGATGCCGGACCGGAGCGAACTCCCCGGCGACGTCGTCGACTGGCGTCCTTCGGCCAACCGCGCCGCGCTGCTCATTCATGACATGCAGAACTTCTTCGTCAATTTCTTCCCCGAGGCGCAGTCACCGAGAACGCACCTGCTCGACAACGTCGTCCGGTTGCGACGGCGGTGCGCCGAGCTCGGCATCCCGGTGTGGTACACCGCGCAGCCAGGCCGTATGACCGCTGAGCAGCGAGGTCTGCTCAAGGACATCTGGGGTCCCGGCATGACCAGCGGGCCGGAGGACGCCGCGATCGTCACCGTCTTGAGCCCGGGAAAGGACGACCGGGTGCTCACCAAGTGGCGGTACAGCGCTTTTCACGGGTCGGCACTGCTCGAAGAACTGGCAGAACGCGAACGCGATCAGCTCATCATTTGCGGCGTTTATGCGCACGTGGGATGCCTGGCCACGGCGACGGACGCCTACGCCAACGACATCCAGCCTTTTCTGGTCTCCGACGCGATCGCGGACTTCACGCTGGAGTACCACCGTCTCGCGATCAGCTACGCTTCCCGGCTCTGCGCAGCGACTCCAGAAACCGACACAGTGCTCGCGGACCTCTCGTCCACTGCGACCTGACCGGTTCACGGCGTTCACCGCCCTGAATCGATTTTCCAACAACCGCCTTCCGGGCGGGAACAGTTGAACCAGATGCGCCGCTTCTCTCTTCTCACGGGCAACGGGGCTCGTCGAGCGGGATCGTGGTGCCCGCTCCGCCGAACAGCTCCATCGTGGTCCGCGACGGCTTCGGCCACACTGTGGAAAACCGCACCGACAGACGGCCGCGTCCGCCTCGGGCGTACCAAAAGGGTGTTCAGGCCCTCGCCCGGCACCCTCCACTTGGTCCGTCCCGAAAGGACGAACCGGTGGTTGCGTGACGTGAGCCGGGAAGCCCGGACCGGCATGGAAGGCCTGTGGCACCTGTTCGTGCTCGGCTACCGCGACACCGGGTTCGTCGCCTGCGCGCTCGCCGTGGCGTTGCCGTTGCTGATCGCCCGCAGCCTGTGGCGGGCCCTCGCGGTCTCGGCCGCGCTGTCGTTCGTCGCGCTCGGTTGCCTGCTGCTGATCTCGGCCGTCACCGGCTTGTGAGCCTCGGCCGTCGCGGCTTCCGGCCTGCGGCACGACCACCTCATCGTGCCGCAGGCGCCTTTCCCACTGGATCGGACCTCGATGCGGCTCCAGGTCGTTCTCCTGCCGTCACGAGCTCAACGTGCCACCGCCGTGGCGAGGTAGCGCGTCAGGGCCGCCGGTGTGGGGTGGGTCCAGAGGATGCCGGCGGGTAGCTCGATTCCGGTGCTGTGCTGGAGCTTCCCCCGGATGGCGATGCCCATGACCGAGTCCAGGCCGATGTCGGAGAACGGCCGTTCGGGTTCGATCCGGTGTTCCGGCACACCGGTTTCGGCCGCCACCACGCTGCGGATCACGGCCATCGCCGCGTCGGCCACCTCGTTCGCGGGCAGGTCGCGCAGGAGGGTGACCGGCTCGGTCGCCGTTCCCTCGCGCGGCTCGCCGTTCTGGGGGTCGCGGACGTGTTCGAACAGCGCGCGGCGTCCTCCCGGCGGCGGCGTGGTCGGCCTGACCACCAGCGCGTAGCCGTCGTCTGTGGTATGCAGGCAGTTCCACACGCGCAGCGCCTCGGACGGGGTGATGTCACCGAAGCCCTGGGCCTGCATGCTTTGGAGTCCGTCGGCGCTGAGCTTGCCCATGCCGGTGTCGCGCCAGACCGTCCAGGCGATGGAGGTGGTGTTCCCGCCTTGGTGCCGCCGGTGTGCGGCCAGGCCGTCCAGGAACGAGTTGGCGGCGGCGTAGGCGGTGCAGCCGGGTAGCACGACCAGCGGTGCGGTGGAGGAGAACAGCACCATCTCGTCGATGCTGCCGGGCGGGAACAGCTCGTGCAGGACCAGCGCCCCGCGCACCTTGGCGTGCAGCGTCTCCCGGATCGAGTCCTCGTCCAGGTCGTCCACTAGGCGGCCGTGCACGGCTCCGGCCGTGTGGACCACGCCCGCGATGGGCGGCATGTGGAGGGAATCGGGCGTCAGCACCGCACGAGCGGCGGTGGCGTCGGTCACGTCGAGGGCGATCGGGAGGACCGTCACGCCCTGGCTTTCGAGCTCCTCGACAACGCTGATGGCGCGCCGGGTCGCTTCGTCGTGCTGCCCTTTCCAGGTCGACCGCACGGGCAGCCCTCGCCTGCTGGTCAGCACCAGCCGGCGGGCTCCCCGCGAGACCAGGTGCCGCGCCGCCTCCAGGCCGAGGGCTCCGAGACCGCCGGTCACCAGGTAGGTGGCGTCGGACCGCAAGCTCACCGGCGGGGTCTGGCCGCGATCCGGACGGGGCACGACGCGACCGGCGAGCAGCCTGCCGTTGCGGATGACCAGCCAGTCCTCGGCGGGGGGACTGGCGAGGACATGCGCCACCAGGTCGAACGCGGCGTCACCGGCGCCTTCCTCCAGGTCCAGCACGCCACCGCGCAGCTCCGGGTGCTCGGAGGCGATCACCCTCGCCGCTCCCCACAGGGGCCGGTGCGTGAGTCCGGACGGGATTTCGCAGTCCAGGGCTTCGCGGGTGACGACCCACAATCTGGTCCCAGGCCGGCCGGCCTCGACCGCGGACCGGGTCACGTCGACGAGCTCGGTCAGGAGGCGGACGGTGGCGTCGTACTCGTGTCCCGGTCCGGCGGACGGCGCCAGGTACACCACGTGGTGGGGCGCGTCGCCCGCGGGCGGGGAGACGTCCTGAGCTGCTTTGACGAGCGTGCACCGCAGGCCGGCTCGCACGAGGCGTTCCGCGAGCCGTTCCGCGGTCACCGAGGGTTCGGTCGAGACCAGCGTGACCGCGCCCGCGGGCGTCTCGGCGGCTGGGAGCTCCAGCGGCTGCCAGGACAGCCCGTGCAGGAAGGTCCTCGGATCGGCGAGCACCGTCTGGTCCGCGTCGAGAACGCCGAACCGGAGTCCGGTCACCCTGGCCACCAACTGCCCGTCGTCCCCGCGCAGGTCCAGGTCGATGACGTCGACGGTGCCGCCGCGCAGCCGGGCGACCAGGTGGACCGAGGACGGAGCGGGACCGGTCCACTCGACCGACTCGACAGAAGCGGGCATGCGGAAGATGCCTTGCCGGGCCAGCGGCAGCGAGGACAACGTGGTGGCGGCGTCGAGGACCACCGCCCAGTGCGGCGTCCGACCGGGCGTCGAGACGGTCGCGCGCACCACCTCGTCGTCGTGGCGGAGGTGGTCGACCTGCCAGTCGAAGGCCAGTCCCGACACGCCCAGCGGCCGGAGCAGGTCGAGCACCTCGTCGGAGCCGACGGGAACCGCCGGGTCCGCGGCCACCTCGCTCGAGTCGGCGCGCAGCGTGCCGGCACCGCCGTCTCGAGCGGAGGTGTGCGTGGTCCAGGAGGTTTCCTCGGACGCCTCCTGCAGGCGGGAGGAGAGCACCGCCCTGCCGTCCTGGCAGACGACCTGGACGGCGCGGTCCTGCTCGGCCGGCAGGGGTGTGCGCAGCACGATGTCACGCAGGTGGCGCGGCGCGTCTGCGTCGCCCCCGAGGGCGTCGGCGAGGGTGCAGAACAGCACGGCAGCGGGAACGATGTCGACGCCGTGCACGGTGTGCGGAGCGTCGTACGGCCTGTTCTCGGGCGACAGGGTCGTCTGCCACACGGCCGAGGGCGGCACGGTCGCGGCACTCAGCCGGGAACCGAGCAGGGTGAAAGATCGGGGGTCGTGACCACCCGTGCCTCGGTCGGCGGGCGCTTCGGGAAGCCAGTACCGGTCGTGCTGCCAAGCCGTGCGCGGCAACGCGACCGCTGCCGAGCGCGGCCAGTGCGCCCGCCAGTCGACCCGGACTCCGGCACAGTGCAGCCTGCCCAGCTGTCCGGTCATCTCCGCGAGCGCCGGCTGCGCGCGACGCAGCGAGTGCGCGGCGGTGACCGCGGGAACGGACAGCGACTCCGCGATCTGGGCGATGTTGTGGACGACGACGGGATGCGGTGAGACCTCCAGGAAGTGGCGGTGTCCGTCCTGGACCGCCGCTTCCACCCCCGCCGCGAACCGCACGGGACGCCTGAGGTTCTGCTGCCAGTAACCGGAATCGCGCGGCGCGTCGGAGCGCGGGTCGTCCAAGATCGTGCCGTACAGCCGCAAGGACGGTGCGCCGGTCGACAGCCCGAGCATGGCGACGCCGAGGTCGTCGACGAGCTCGTCCATGTGCGAGCTGTGGAAGGCGACGTCGGAAGCGATGCGGCGGACCACGCGGCCCTCACCGGCCAGCACGGTCGCGCACTCCTCCACCGCGGCCGCGTCTCCCGCCAGCACGGACCACCCGCGAGCCGGTTCGATCGCCGCCGACAGGGCGGGGTCGCCAGCGAGCCGTTCTTCCAGCTCCCCGAACGGCACCTCGAGCAGGACCATCGCACCCCGGCCGGCCACGGTCCCGAGCAGTGCCGCACGACGACAGGCGAACCGGGCAGCGTCCTCCGCGCTCCACACCCCCGCGGTCACCGCCGCGGCGATCTCCCCCATCGAGTGGCCGAGCGCCGCCACCGGTTCGACGCCCCAGGACCGCCACACCTCGGCGAGGCCCAGGTGCATGGCGAACAACGTCGCCTGGATGCGGTCCGTCCTCGTGCTGTCCCCTTCGTCGAGTTCGGTGATCAGCGAGTACCCGGCCTCTTCGCGGAAGATCGGGTCGAGCCGCTCGCACAGGGCCGCGAACGGCTCGTTCGACCGGAGCAGCTCACGTCCCATGCCCGCCCACTGCGAACCGTGCCCGGAGAAGACGAACACCGGCCCCGCAGCCTGCTCGGTCGCCCGGCCGTGCACCACTCCCGGCACCTTCCCGGTCGCGGACCACGCCCGCAGGCGATCGACCGCCTCACCGCGGTCACAGGCGACCACGGCGGTCCGCCACGGCAGATGCGACCTGTGCAACGCCAGCGTGGCCGCCACCGCCTCGACGTCCTGCTCCCCTGCCTCCAGCGCGTCCGCGAGCCTCGCCGCCGTCGGCGCGAGCGCCTCTTCGGTGGCGGCGGACAGGACGAGCAGCGACGGACCATCGGTGATGCCTCGCTCCACGTGCGGTTCCAGCGGGTCGCCTTCCGCGAGGCAGACGTGCGCGATGGTGCCCCCGTAGCCGAAGCTGGACACACCGGCCAGCTTCGGTTTGCCGGCGATCTCGGGCCAGGGGGTCGGCTCGGCCACCACCCTGATCGACCGCTCCGCTTCGACCGCGGGGTTGACACCGTCCCGCGCTCCGACCGTGGGTGGGAGAACACCGGCGCGCATGGCCAGCACCGTTTTGATGATGCCGACCACTCCGGCACCCGCCTCGAGGTGCCCCACGTTGCCCTTCACCGACCCGATGAGCAGGGGTGAGTCAGGCGTCCTGCCTTCCCCGAGGACGGCCGCGGCCGCGGCCGCCTCCACCGGATCACCGAGAGGGGTGCCGGTGCCGTGCGCTTCCAGGTAGTCCACAGAGGACGGATCGATGCCTGCTTGCGCGTAGACGGACCGGAGCATCTCCTGCTGCGCGATGCCGTTGGGCGCCATGATCCCGTTCGTGCGACCGTCCTGCCGAACCGTGCTGGCGCGAACCACGGCCAGGACATTGTCGCCGTCGCGCCGGGCGTGGTCCAGCCTCTTGAGCACCACCACACCAGCGCCCTCGCCCCGCCCGTACCCGTCGGCCGAGGCGGAGAACGGCTTGCTCCTGCCGTCGGCCGCCAGCGCTCCCGATGCTCCTAGCGACAGGGTCTGGGCGGGTGCGGCGATCAGGTTCACCCCGCCCGCGATCACGACGTCGCACTCGCCGGAGAGCAGCGCCTGCCGTCCGAAGTGGACCGCCGCGAGCGAGGACGAACACGCCGAGTCCAGCGCCAGGCTCGGACCACGCAGGTCGAGGAAGTACGAAACCCGGTTCGCGACAGCGCAGTAGGCCCCGCCGATGCTGCTCCACGGCCCGATCCTCTCAGGATCGCTCAGCAACATCTGCCCGTACTCACCACCACCCACACCGATCAGCACCGCGGCGTTGGTACCGGCGAGCGACAAAGGCGGAATCCCGGCGTGTTCCAGTGCCTCCCACACCACCTCCAGCATCAGACGCTGCTGCGGGTCCATCAGAACCGCTTCTTTCGGTGTGACACCGAAGAACTCGGCATCGAAGCCCGCGGCGTCCTCCAAGTACGCGGCGCGGCTGACGGCCCGGTTCACCGCGGCGGCGGCCGCGGGACCGTGTGCCCGATACGACGACCACCGGTCGTGGGGAACGTTCCCGACCTCACTGCGTGCCGCGATCAAGCCGGCCCAGAAGTCCGCCGGTTCACAGATGCCACCAGCCAACCGCAGGCCCAGACCCACGACGGCGACGTCGTTGTCAGGGCTACCAGAACTCGAACGCGTCATTGCTACCTCACAGATTTCGGTCAAGCCGCCTCCACCTCACGGGATCTCCCGGCCAGCTCCAGGAGCCGGCCGCAGGGCGGATGCGGCCGGGCGATGATGACGAGCGCGGAGCCCACCGGCGCGACGACATCAGCCGCCGGGCCGGTGGGGCCGGGCATCCGGTTGGTGCCGGATTCCGTGACGGCCCCGATCGCGGTGATCGGGGCCGTCGCGCTCAGCTGGTGTCGCCTACGTCGAACGTCTCGCAACCGGAGATGCGGATGAGGACCCGCCCGTCCGCGCTCACCGCCTCCTCGACGTTCGCGTCGTCGACGTGGATGAGCCGGATGCCGTCCGGGTGGGACTTGCTCACCGTCGCGTCGCTTCCGGTCGTGAAGAACTCGATGCGGTCGATGAAGCGCGGCACCGCGACCAGGTGGACGCCGTTGCCGTCGGTGCGCAGCAACCGGGTCCGGGCCAGCGCGTCCAGCATCACTGTGGGAACCGGCGGGTTCTCCAGGAGTGCGTGGTCGGCCTCGGTACCGGCCTGGACCAGCACCCAGACGGAACTGGTGCCGTCCGGGCCCTCCCTGCCGTCGGTGCTCGCGCGGTAGACCCCGCGCAGGACCACCGCGCTGTCCTCGCGGTAGTACGGGTCCTCCGACAGCCGGTCGGTCACGACGCTGCGTGCGGGCGGGGGAACCGGGAGCGAGCCCAGCACCACGTCGCACGCGAAGTGCTCGCGGTCCGCGCGCAGCACCCGGCCACGCCGGTCCACCACGTCGCTGGTGATCCGGACGTGCACGCGGTCCGGGCCGTCGAGCCGCGCGGTCACCCGGTAGGGGTTGCCCGGCCCGGCCTTCGGCGCGACGAACGCCGAGAACCGCAGGTTCTCCAGGGTGCGGACGGGCGAGCCCGGGATCACCGCCGTCGCCGCCTCGGCCGCGATGGTGGCAAGTCCGGTGCCGTGCATGGTCGGTTTGCCGTTCACCGTGTGGTCGACCAGGAAACCCGCGGTGCGCTCACCGAGGTCCAGCAACCACTGGGTGGCGGCGCGCGTGATGCGGTGCGGGGTGCCGAGCATCCACCGGGTGCGTTCCGGCACCGGGTGCACGAAGCCGGGGAACTGCTCGCCGAACGTCGCGCGTTCCTTCGCGTTGAGGAACGCCACCAGCGGCTGGGCGACCGAGGGCGTGCTCAGCTCGGTGGCCAGGTGCCGGACACCCTCCGCCGGGGCGAGCGGAGCCATGATCCCCGCCCGTTCGTTGTTGCCCTGCATCAGCTCCGATCCGCCCATGCCGATCTCCGCCCAGATCGGCCAGATCAGCGTGCGCTCGTCCGCGCCGCGGACCAGCGCCGCCTGGCGGGCCGCGCCGTGGAGGAAGTCGTTGCCGGGCGCGTAGTCGGTCTCGCCGGGCAGTCCGACGAGGCCGGCCACCGAGCCGAAGTTGCACCACTGGGCGGGCTGGGCGGTGCCGAACGCGGCCTTGAGGTTGCGGTAGCCGTCGACCTTGACCCCGCGGACGTGCCGCAGCCCGTCGATCGTCAACCGCGAGATGTCGCCGCCGTTGTGCAGGCCGGCGCCGTGCACGAGCAGGTCGACGTCCGGGGTGACCTGCCGGATCGCCTCGACGGTCGAGCGGACGGCCTCGGCGTCGGTGAGGTCGCAGGTGAGGTAGTCGACCGCGTCCTCACCGCAGAGCGCACGCAGTTCCCGCAGGTTCCGTTGCGACTCGCGGGCGTTGAGCAGGCGGTCGAACCGGGCCATGACCTCTCGCACCGTGGCACCGGGGGTGCGGGCGCGTTCGGCCTGGAGGAAGGCCGCCCGCAGGCCGGGAAGCTGCTCGGCGCCGGCGTCCAGCAGCTCGTCCGGTACGTCCTGCAGCCGGGACGACCCCAGCAGCCACAACCGCAGCGGCGTGCGCGCGGCCAGTTCCTTGGCGCAGGCGGCGGTGATCCCCCGCGCGCCGCCGGTGACCACGACCACCGATCCCGGTCGCAGCGGCGACACGTTCGAGCTCAGGTCGAGCGGCGCGGGCACCAGCTTGGTGCGCAACCGCACACCGTCGTGGTGCAGCACCGCCGGATAGCCGCGGTACCCGGCCAGCTCCCGGTTCAGGGTCTCCCAGCCGCCGGCCTCCGAGCTGATCACCACGGCCAGCCGCGCGCCGCGGAGGTCCCAGGCGAGGCTGCTCACGATGCCGGTGAACAGGCCGGTGGAGGAGTGCGGGACACCGCTGCGCAGCTCGTCGACGAGGTGCACGCCGAGCGAGCCACCGGCGTCGATCCGGTCGCGGCACGACTTCGCCGCGAGGAACAGCGCTTCGTGTGCGCGGAGGGTTCCCTCCGGAACGGCTTCGCCGGGCGCCGACCCACCGGTGGAGGCGAAGAGGCGGACGTGGCTGAACCGGCCCGCGCCCGTCGCGGCGTCGGGGAACTGGGCTTCGACCGGTGCGCTTTCGTCCAGCACGCGGACGTGTGCACCGGACTCCCGCACCCGTGCGGGTACCGATTCCTCGCATCCGGGCTGCACCACGACGAGCCAGTCCGACCCGGGAGCGGTGGTCCACTCGGCGTCGGGAGCCGGTTCTTCGACGTAGGTGCAGACATAGCGCTCGTTGCGCGGCGCAGGCCGGGTGGCCCGGTGCGGTGTCAGGACGATCCCCGGCGCCGAAGGGCCGCCGGCGACCACGCGGGGGGTCTCGCGCAGCCGGGCGAGCTCGCCGATGAGGTCGCACGCGCCATTGGCGCCGAGGTAGTCCACCGGCCGTGGGGCTCGGGCTTCGGCACCCCCGGTGGCGACCGAGATCTCGCAGAGCACGGGCCACCTCGCGGCCGCCGCGGTGCTCTCCCGCGCCAGGGCGAACAGGAAGGCCCCTTCGCCGAGAGGACCGCGACCGAGCAGAGCACGCAGTTCGTCGGTGCTGTTGCCGTTGAGGCTGAGCACGAGCGCCAGGTCCAGCGTTCCGCCGCGGAGGTGCCGCACCGCCGTCTGGAGCGCGTGCGCGGTGGCGTCCGGTCCGGCGTCGGCGAGCTGCACCGCGCCGTTGAGGTTGTGGCGGTTGGCGATGCGCGACGCGATGACGTTGCCCATCAGACCGGGCTGGGTGTCCGGAGTGAACTCCGGGGTTCCCGCCCGCACCGCGCGGCCAGCGGCTCGTGCGGCCTCCGCGTACTCGTCCGGATCGAGCTCGCCCGGTGTCACGGCGAGCAGGTCGTCGGCGTAGCAGCGCAGCGCCGACTGGTACCAGGACAGGGTCGGCCCGTAGTGCGCGGCGACGACACCGGTGGTCTCCTCGCGCCCCTCCCACAGGTGCCCGTGCTCGGCCAGGAAGCGCTCGGCCACGTCCAACGCCATCAGCTGGGTGCGGTCGACGGCGTCCGACACCGCGGCGGGAAGCCTGCTCACCTTCCACTCCGGCGCCGGGTAGGGCAGGGGGAAGCCGGTGTCGTCAGCGGGAGCTCGCCCGTCGCCCAGGCGCGCCGCCACTTCGGCCGAGGCCGGTGCGCCCGGCAGGTGGGCACTCCACGCGACCAGGACGATCCGGTCGTCCATCGCGGGCCGCCGTGCGGCGGGCACAGACTCGCCAGGACCTGGCTCGTCGCGGAGCAACAGGTGGCCGTTGGTCCCGCCGAAACCGAATCCGGAGACGCCGACCAGGCGCGGTCCGGCGGGCAAAGGCGTGTCCCGCATGGGAACGGTGATGTGCTCCGCGGTCGCCGCCGCACCGGGCTGTGGCCGCTGGGCGGGGACAACGTCGTGGCGCAGGGCGAGCAGCGCGTGGATCACCGACACCGCGCCCGCGGCCCACCCCGTGTGCCCGATCAGGGACTTGTTGCTGGTGCACAGCACTTCCCGGCCGGCCGCCGACTCGTTCAGCGCGGCGAGCTCGACCTCGTCACCGGCTCGGGTGCCGGTGCCGTGCCCGACCACCCAGACGGGGTGGCGCTCCCGTCCGTGCCCGGCGCGTGCGATCGCCAGTTCCTGCCCGCGGCGGTTGGGAGCGGCGATGGCCTTGCCGCGGCCGTCGGCCGCGGCGCCGAACCCCGCCAGCACGCCGAGCACCTGCTGGCCGTCGCGCCGGGCGTCAGCCAGCCGGCGCAGTGCCACCACCGCCGCGCCGTCGGAGAAGAGCGTGCCGTCCGCGGAACCGTCGAACGCGTTGACCGCGCCCCGGTGGCTGAGGCCGCCGAGCTTGCTGAACAGCACGTTGAACCGCGGGGTGACCATGAAGTAGCCGCCGCACAGCGCCAGGTCGGTGCTGCCTTCCCGCAGTGCCGCCACGCCCAGGTCGATGGCGTAGAGCGACGAGGAGCACGCGGTGTCCACGACGGTGACGGGCGTGGTGTCCGGCAGCAGGCCGCGCACCGCGTTGCGCACGACCCCGTCCGGCAGGTGGTCCTCGGGGCTGCCCGCGGCCAGCCGGTAGCGCTCCCGCAGCACCGGGCGCAGCCGTTCCGCGTCCGGGCCCGACGGCGAGGGCCAGTTCTCGGCGAGCAGGCGGGCGTACCCCTCGACGACCATGGCCTGCTCGAAGTGCTGGTCACCGTCGGAACAGGCGCCGATGAAGAGCGACGAACGGGAGGACGGCCCGTCCGGCAACGCCTGCTCCAGAGCGTGACGCAGCCAGGACGACGACAGGCTGGCGTCGGGAGCGACGTCCTCATGCCGTCCCATCCGGACAAAGCCCGCGGTGCGCGCGTACGTGCGATCGCGATCGCCCGGATCGCCGGCCCAGAAGGTGTCCTGCGGATAGCGGTCCCCCGGCTCGCTGAATGCGGGCTCGCCGGTGCGCAGCAGTTCCCAGAACTGCTCGGGCGACTCCGCGCCGGGGACGACCAGCCCCATGCCGACGACGGCGATGGCGCCGTCGTCCTCCGCACGGTCAGGGGTGTTCCCGGCCGCGCGGCCGGAGGTGCGGACGGGCACGCTGTTGGACGCGCGTACGGGCGCGCTGCCGGAAGCAGCTTCGGAAACGCGGTCAGGGGCATTCGCGGACGCACTGTCCACCGGCACACCGGGCCCGGCGAGCGCAGCGGCCGGGCGAGCGGCATCGCCCCACGTGCCCCCGGCGCGGATCAGCGCGCCTCCCAGGCGGATCCCGCCGTCGTTGACGACGTTCTCCCCCGTCATCCAGGACGCCTCCGGCGACGCGAGGAAGGCCACGAGCTTCGCGTGCTCCTCCACGGTGCCCAGCCGGCCGAGCGGGGTGCCCGCGACCGTCGCCTCCAGCACCTCTTCGCTGCGCGGGAACAGCTCCACGGTCTTGCTGACCAGCATGCCGGCGGAAGCCATGTTCACGCGGATGCCGTGCGGACCGAACTCCACGGCGAGGTACTTCGTCAGCTGCTCCAGGGCGCCCTTGCACACGGCGACGCAGCTGTAGTTGTCGATGACGACGCTGGTGCCGATCGACCCCAGGTTCACGATCGCGCCGCCGCGTTCCTTCATGAGCGGGAACGCGGCACGACAGCAACGGCGGGGACCGTGGACGTTCGTGTCGATCGCCCTCTCCCAGTCGCGGTCGGTGAGCACGTGGCCGGGCTCGAAGACGCCGCGCGCGGCGTTGTTGACCAGCACGTCGAGCCGGCCGTGCCGACGCGCGACCTCGGCGAACATCTCCTCGACCGCGTCCTGCTTGGCCACGCTCGCCCGCAGGTGCTCCGCGGAGCCGCCTTCCGCGAGGATGTCCGCGACGGTCTGCCGCGCCGCATCGATGTCGTGGAACCAGTTCACGATCACATGGCCACCGCCGCGAGCCAGTTCTCGCGCGATGGCCCGGCCCTGTCCCTTGGACCCTCCCGTCACCAGGCAGATGCGGTCGGCGAAAGCGCCTGCACGGGGACTGTTCACGCCCTCACCCGCCCGGCGCCGAGCTCGGTGAGCAGACCGGCGATCGACTCCAGGGTGGTGTAGTCGGTGATCCGGATGTCGGCCTCGGGGAGGTCGTACTTCTGCCGAGCCCGCTGGAGCAGCTCGGTCTGCCGGATGGAGTCGATGCCGAGGTCCGCCTCGAGCTCGATGTCGGCTTCGAACACCTCTTCCGGATAACCGACAGCCGAGGCGTACAGGGTGCGCAGCTCGTCCACCAGGCCTGTGACGTCCCCGGCGCCGGAAGGCGGGGGTTCGACGGGCACGGGCTCGGTCGTGCGAGCGGGAGCGGCGGGAGCCACGGCCTGCTCGACCTGCGGTGCGGTCGGCCGTGCCTGCTCGACCGAGGGCACGTCCGTTCCCGGAATCGCGGCCGGCGACGCGGACGATCCGGCACTCACGACCGGTGGCGCGGCCGTCCAGGAGCTCGCCGCCGGCACCGCGTCCGCCCCGGCCTCCGTGCTGGAGAACGCGGCGAAGACGCCGCGCAGTTCGTCGAACGTCCGGCGCTGCCGCAACGGCGCCGCGGTCCGCACTCCGGGCAGGTTCGCGTTCACGAGGTCGGTCAGGGCGGCGCGGGCACCGCACTCGAGGAAGTGGGTGAACCCGTCACCCCGCACCGACACCAGCGCCGACAGGAAGCCGACCTCCCGTTCGAGGTGGCTGGTCAGGATCTCGCGGCCGTCCTGCTCCGTGTCGACGTGACGGCCCAGCACGGGCGAGTACATCGGCACCCTCGGGGCGCGCACCCGGACCCCGGCCACGTCGGCTTCGAACAGCCGGTTCGCCTCCCCCAGCAGCCGGTTGTGGAACGGGTAAGGTACGCGCAGACGGGTCGCCTCGATCCCGAGCAGGCCCGCCAGCGCCGTCAGCCGGTCCAATGACTCGTGCGGGCCCGACACCACGACCTGGTCGTAGCCGTTGTGGGCCGCGACCGCGAGACCGCGGTCGGCCAGGGAGCCGACGACGGCGTCCGCCCGCTGCCGTCCGACGCGCAACGCGACCATTCCTCCCTCGGTGTCGCTCGCGGCGCGCAGCGCGCGGTCCCTGGCGATCACCAGCCTCACCCCGTCCGCCAGGTCCAGGGCTCCCGCCGCGGTCAACGCCGCGAACTCACCAAAGCTGTGGCCGATCACCAGACCCGGTGTGACGCCGGCGAGCTCGCGGGCGAGGTCGAGGACGGCCAGTTCGGTGGCGAAGATGGCCAGGCTCAGGGCAGGAACGTCACTGGCCAGCAGGGTGTCCAGCGGCGGCGCGTCCGCGCCCTCCAGCAGACCGGAGATCGTGGGTCCGCCGTACCGGAGCGAAAGTGCGTCCACCTGTCCGACAACGGCCGGCAGTGCACGGCCGGCGCACACGCGGGAAAGGCAACCGGGCAGGTACCCACCCTGCCCTGGGAACAGGAACACCGGCTCGGCGGACGACGAATGAGACACGATGATGATCCTCACGATGGAGCGGAAAACGGGTTTCAGAGCACCGGGGGAAGGCGAGGGCCAGCTCCGGGAGAAGCCGGGACATCGCTTGGCCGACAGAATGTCAGTCGTGTGCGCACCGCCACGACCACGCGTTCCGAACAGCGGATCGCACCCGTTCGCGCGGTCGGCGCCAAACTATTCTCCCCGGCAACCAGTGCCGTTGCAGGCGAGAACACGGACGGAGGTCCCGACGACCGGTGCGCATCTGCCGAAAACCAGTGACCACTGTCACCGATGTTTTCTCGGCATCTCCGGCGGCCCGTGCGACCGCCACCCGGCACCGCGCTCCTTCTCGACCATCCTCCCAACAGGACGAAATCGAGATTAAACAGCTTCGCGGCGATCGGACTGCGGAAGTCCGCAGTCCGATCGCCGTCACCCGGAAGGCCACAGCGCCCAGGGCGGGAGTATGACCGCTCACCAGCGATGACGGTGCCACCACGCGCTCATACGGGATCGAACGACCAGCTCAGCTCGTTGCGGGAGAGTGACGCACATCAACGATCACCGATCAGGACAACTGCGGTTGTCCACGGCGTGAACCTGCCGACTCACTGATCCGCCCATCCGATCGGGACACCACGGGAAAGCCGCGGAGGGATGTTCCGCCACTCGACAATCGCGCCCACAACCATTCGAACGGGCCCGTACGAATGCGTCGGGCGGGGTCGTCCCCGTGACAAATGAGGTCAATCCCAAGGGCTGCACATCCAGTGCGGCTTTCTCCGCCCGTCCAGGTGCACCCAGGTCGTTCTCACCTGGAGATTCGGTTGCGATTCTCACCTGGAGATTCGGTTGCGAAAAGTATTCACGACACACGGAGGATCAAGAACTTGACTGACTGGGTACTCGTGCCGTGGAATCGGCAGCAAGCCGACGCGGACCGATTTGAAACAAAGACCACCCGATTGGCTTAGTTGACAACTACGGAGCGCACAAATGGTCGCCGACGCACACCAGCACTCGGGCAGCGGTGCCGTCCTCGTTGGTCGCGGTGCGGAGTGGGAACGCATCGTCGAGGCCCTCGAATCGGCGAAACGAGCGACCCCGTCGACACTCTTGGTCGAGGGCACGCCCGGGATCGGCAAGACCGCCCTGCTGGACGTGGCGTGCGAGCTCGCCCACGAGCGCGGGTTCGTGGTCTGCCGGGCGAAGGCCTCGCTGATGGAGCAGGAAATGCCCTTCGCCGTGGCCCAGCAGCTCTTCGAACGGCTCCTGCCCGGTCAGGACGGTGAAGCCGCACCTGACTGGTACGACCTCGTCTCCCGGCACCTCACCGCCGATGCGGTCGAGGACAGCGAGTTCCAGTCCCACCGCTCGATACGGGACCTCTACCGCTTCACGATGGAGTCCGCCCAGCGCGCACCGCTGTTCCTGGCCATCGACGACGTGCAGTGGTCGGACGTGCAGTCGTTGCGCTGGCTGAACTACCTCGTGCACCGCGTCGTCAAGCTCCCGGTCGTGATCCTCGTGACGCGCACCCCCGGGATCCTGGCGACCGACCCCCTGCTGATCGCGGAGCTGGAGATCTACTCCGAACGGATGAAGCTCGCGTTCTTCACCTCGTCCGACGTCGCGCAGCTCACCGAGCGGATGCTCGGGCGGACACCGGACGAGAAGTTCACCCAGGCCTTCGTCGACGCCACCGGTGGCTGTCCCACGGTGACGCGGCACATCTTGGGCGTGATGCGGGAACGGTCGGTGCCGCCGGAGGCGGACGTCGCGAACGACCTGCTGCGCCCCGAATGCGAGAAGCTCGGTCAGTCGCTGCTCGCACGGCTCAACCGCCAGTCGCCCGAGCTCGTCGACCTCGCCAAGGTGGTCGCGGTCGTGGAGCCGTCCGACTTGGCCCTGCTGGCCGCGGTCATGGACATCAACGACGGCGAGGCGACCCAGCGGGCGAGGCAGCTCGAAGGAATGGGGGTGCTCACACCGGACGGCGAGCTGGCGTTCGCGCATCCGGTGATCAAGAACACGATCTGGAGCGCGATCGGCTACCGGGAGCGCGAGGAGCTGCACGCCAGGACCGCGAGGTTCCTGCACCACACGCGGGCACCCGCGTTGGCCGTGGCACGCCACGTCCTGCACACGCCGTCCCCGTCGGGTGCCTGGGCGGTCGAGGCGCTGCGCACCGCCGCCGGCACCGTGATCGCCGAGGGCGACGCCCGCTTCGGCGCGCGGCTGCTGGCCAGGGCTCTCGACGAGGACCTCTCCGCCGCGCAGAGGCAGGACCTGCTGCTGCGGCTCGGTCTGGCCGAGACGTTCTTCGACCCGCGCATGGCGGCGGTCCACCTGGAGGAGGGGATGATCGGGCTGGACGATCCCCAGGAGGCCCTCGCGGCTGCCTGCCGGCTCACGGAGATCCTCTACTTCGAGGGTGCCTACGACAGCGCCAGCGAGGTGCTGCACCGGGTCATGAGCGAGATCGAACCGAAGTTCCCCGCGGCCGTCGAGGTGGTGCGCCTGCAGGAACGCATCACCGTGCCCGCACCCGCCCCGGAGGCGGGGCAGGTGGACTTCCGCCAGTTCGACGAGCGGCAGTGGCGCCGCGGTGACGAGCTCGGCCGCAGGCTGGCGGGGCTGATCGCCGAAGACACCAGCAACCGGGGCGAGGAGCTGGCCCTGTGCCGCAAGGCGGCGCTCGCGGCCCTGTCCGGAGGTGCGACCTCGGTGCTGCAGCACCCCCAGCGGATATTCGGAGTGCTCAACGCATTGCTGCGCGCCGACGAGACGGAGCTCGTGCTGCGCCACTGCGACGAGATCCTGTTCGAGGCTCATCGGCAGGAGCTGTCGTTGATCACCCTGATCGGTCACTCGCTGCGGTCGCGGGCACACCACCACCAGGGGTCGTTCACCGAAGCCGCCGCAGACGCGGAGCTCGCGTTGTCCTCCGCACGGACGGCGAAACTGCCCTCGGACCACTTGGGACACGTCTACGCCACCGACGCCTGGGTTCGCGCTCAGCTGGCGCTGGGCGAGCTCGATGCCGTGCGGGACGCGCTCGCGCCCTTCGACAGGTCCGAGAACCTGCCGCGAACCTGGCACCACACCGCACTTCTGCACGCCAGGGGCGCGGCGCGCATGGAATTCGGCGACACCGAGGGGGCGCTGGCCGACCAGCTCGAATGCGGTGAACGGTTCCAGTCCTGGGGCAGGCCCAACCCGGCGGTGCGCCCTTGGCGGTCCTTCGCGGCGCTGGCCCACCTGCGACTCGGACAACCGAAGCCCGCACTCGACCTGGCGTTGCAGGAGCTGACGCTGGCACGGGGGTGGGGCGCACCGACCGCCATCGGCCGTGCGCTGCTGACCGTGGGCATCGCGACCGGCGGCACCGCCGCCACCCCGTGGCTCACCGAGGCCGACTCGGTCCTGCGCCGGTCACCCGCGCGCATGCTGCACGCGCAGGTACTGCTGGAACTCGCCGCCACGAGGTGGGAGAAGGGACAGCACGACACCGCCCGGCACCACCTCGCGGAAGCACAGGAGCTCGGCCGGCAGTGCGGCGTCGAAGTGGAGCCGGATCGACGGCTCGCCGGCCTGACCCCCTCCACCGCGCCGCACACACCGGTCCCGCACCACCCCGCACCGACCAACGCCGCGCCACCCGCCGCCCGGCTCACCGCACTCGCGCTCACGCCGCACGAGCTCCGCGTCGCCACGCTGGTCCTCGAAGGCAACTCCAACGACGAGATCGCTCACAGGCTCACCGTCTCGCGACGCACCGTCGAATTCCACCTGACCAACATCTACCGCAAGCTCGGTGTGCGCCGGCGCACCCAGCTGTCCTCCGCGCTCGCGGGCCTCGTCCCCCGCACCTGACCCTGGAAAGCAGGCACATCGAACACTGCACCACCACAACGGTTCTCCGGCGTTCAGAAGACCTCGCCGCACAGCCGGCGTCGCACGAGAGCCGCGACGGTCTCCCACTGGCCCACCGGGAAGAAGTGTCCCCCTGGTAGTTCATGCATGGCGAAGGTCCCCGTGGTGTGCCGCGTCCACTCGCTCGCGGCCGGCACGGGCACGAGCGGATCGTCGGTGCCGGCCAGTGCGGTGATCGGTGCGGTGATCAGCGCGGCGGGTGCGCACCGGTAGGTCTCGATCGCCCGGTAGTCGTTGCGCACCACCGGAACCACCATCGCGCGGAGCTCCGCGTCACGCAGGACACCCGGTGGGACGCCGCCCAGCGACTCGATCACCGTGATCAGGTCGTCGTCGGACATGAGGTGCACGCCCGCGTTGCGCAGCAGGTGTGGTGCCGAACGGCCGGACACGAACAGGTGTGGCACGGGCACGGAGGCCGCCTGCAGCCGGCGCGCCACCTCGAAGGCCACCACGGCACCCATGCTGTGCCCGAAGAGCGACACGGGCCGGCTCGTGTCCAGAGCGGCGACCACCTCGTCCGCCAGCACGTGCAGGTCACCGATCGGCTGCTCGTGAAGGCGGTCCAGGCGGCCCGGGTACTGGATCGAGGACACCCGGACGTCCCCGGCGAGGTGCGCGCTGAGCCGGGCGAACCACCCGGCGGAGCCGCCCGCGTACGGGAAGCAGACCAGGTGCGGAGCTTCCTCGGAGGTGGTGTGGAACTTCCTCGACCAGCGGTCGCCCTGGACGATGTTCGCCATGCTCTTCCTCTTCCGGTCGTGCTGCTGGGGCGTCGACGCCGTGGCCGGCGCGAGTCGGCGGGGCCCGGACCGCGCGGTGGCGGGCCGGGCACCGGTCAGCCGCCGAGCAGGCGGTCCAGGTCGTCCTCGGGGGTCAGGTAGCTGCCGGACAACGCATCGGCCTCGCCCGACACCAGCTTCACGAGCATCTCCGAGGAGACCTCCGGCTCGGTGAACCGGCCGCTGTCGCGCTGGTCCGCCATCCACGCGCCCACACCGTCGAGGTGGCGGTCACCGGTCTGGCCGGCTTCCAGCTGCCTGCGGGTCAGCCCGAGGTCGACCAGCCCGGGGTGGTAGCTGAGCACCGACACCCCGGTACCCGCCAGCTCCGGCGCGAGGTTCTCGCCGAGCTTGATCGCGGCGGCCTTGGACACCGAGTAGCCGGAGACGTGGGGCCAGCGGTGCTTGCCGGCCGAGCTCACGATGTTGATCACCCGTCCGCGGCCGCGCTCCACCATGCCCGGCAGCACCGCCCGGCAGGCGCGCGCGGTTCCACGCACGTTCACCTCCATCGCCTGCCACCAGTGGTCCTCGTCCACCTCCCACAGGGGTCCGGCCGGACCGCCGACACCGGCGTTGTTGATCAGCACGTCGACCGCGCCGAACTCCTGCTCCGCCCGCTCGACGGCGCGGGTCAGCGCCGTGCCGTCGGTGACGTCGGCCACCAGTGCGAGCGCCGGTCCGCCGATGGCGTCGGCCAGCTCGTCGAGTGCGGCCTGGTCGCGTCCGGTCAGGACGAGGTTCGCCCCGGCGTCGGCCAGCTCGCGGGCGAAGAGCTGCCCGAGACCACCGGTCGCGCCGGTCAGCAGCACCGTCGTCCCGGCCAGCGAAGGCCTCCCCACGTCGAGCGGTCGCTCCGCCTCCTGTTCGCCGCCGAGCTGGATCCGCAGGTACTTCGCGAGGGCGCTCGGCGTCGAGTGGTCGAAGATCGCCGTCGGCGGCACCGACTGCCCGGTGGCCTTCTCGATGCGGTTGCGCAGCTCCAGCACCGTCAGCGAGTCGAACCCGATCTCGAAGAAACCGCGGTCCGCCTCCACCTCGCCGGCGCTCCCGAACCCGAGCACCTGAGCCACCAGCCCGCGGACCAGGTCGCGCAGGAGGGCCTCCTGAGCGCCTTCGTCCTTGCCCGCCAGCTCGGCCGCGATGGACGGCACCGGCGCGGTCTGCGCCACCGGGCGCGGCTTCACGTGCCCGCGCAGCAGCGGGGTCAGCGGCGCCGACTCGCTGTCGGCGAGCTGACGGGTGTCGAGCGCGATCGGGGCGAGCATCGGCTCCTTCGAGCGCAAGGCGGTGTCGAAGGCGGCCAGTGCGTCCTCTGTGGACAGAGGAGTGATCCCGAGCCGGACGAGCCGGCGCAGGTCCGCCTCGTCGAGGTGCCCGGACAGCTCGCTGCGTTCGGCCCACAGCCCCCACGCCAGGGACAGCGCGTGCCGGCCGGCGTTGTGCCTGCGCCGTGCGATGGCGTCGATGCAGGCGTTGGCGGCGGCGTAGTTGGCCTGCCCGGCCGTGCCCCACCAGGCCGCGGCCGAGGAGCAGACGACGAACCAGGTGAGTCCGGAGTCCCTCGTCAGCTCGTCGAGGTGCGTCACGGCGTCCACCTTGGCCGGGAGAACGGCCTCCAGGGCCTCGGCGGTCAGCGACTGGACAGTCGCGTCCCGCGAGGTGCCGGCGGCGTGGATGACACCGGCCAGCGGCCGGTCCGCCGGGATCCGCGCGAGAACCCCGGCCAGCTGGTCGCGGTCCGCCGCGTCGCAGGCCTCCACCGTGACGGACGCGCCGAGCTCGCGCAGTTCGGCGGACAGCCGGGCCATGCCGGGCGCGTCCGCACCGCGGCGGCTCAGCAGGACCACGTCCCGGACCCCGTGCTCGCGCACGGCGTGCCGGGTCAACGCGGACCCGACCACTCCACCCGCACCGGTGACCAGCAACGAACCGCCACGCCACTCGGGAGCGGAAGGCCCGGCGGGTCCGGCACCGGCCAGCCTCGGCACGCGGACCTGTCCGCCGCGCACCGCGAGCTGCGGCTCGTCCCCGCCGACCAGGTCACGCCACGCCTTGTCCGACGCGGCGCTGCCGTCGAGGTCGATCAGCTGGAGCAGGCCGGGGTGCTCGGTCTGCGCGGAGCGCACCAGGCCCCACACCGCCGCCGCGACCGGGTCGCCGTCCACCGCGCCGCGGGTGAGCACGACCAGTCGCGCACCGGGGTCGTGGTCCTGCGCCACCCAGGAGCGCACCGCCGTCAGCGACACGTCCAGCGCGGTCCTGACCCGCTGCGGTAGCGGCAGCGCGGGGTCGCCGTTGTCGACGGTCAGCGTGAGGTGCCCGGTTCCCCGCGCCCCGGACAGCTCCTCCGGCGCCGTCCACTCGATGCGGAACAGGGTTTCCGGTGCCTGTGCGGCACCGATCGCCCGCACCTGCTCACGCACCACCGGTCGCGCGACGAGAGCGTCCGCTGACAGGACCGGCATGCCCACGTCGTCCCAGGCGACGACGCCGAACGAGTCCTGCCCCTGGTTCCGCAGGCGAACCCGCAGGAACGCGGCACCGCGTTCGTGCACCTGCACCCCCGTCCACGAGAACGGCAGGCGCAGCGCGTCGGCCGCCAACGGGTGCAGCGCCGCATCCAGCAGCGCGGGGTGCACCAGGTAGTCGCCGGGCTCGTCCTGCACTGCCGCGGGCAGCGCCACCTCGGCGAAGACATCGTCGCCACGGCGCCACGCCCTGCGGACGCCCCGGAACTCGGGCCCGTAGCCCAGACCGTCCTCGGCGAGGCGGGGGTAGAGCCCGTCGACGTCGACCGGCTCCGCGTTCGCGGGCGGCCACTCGGTCAGGCTCTCCCCCGCGCCGGGCGCGGCAGGAGCGAGACGGCCGGTGGCATGTGCGGTCCACGGCGCGTCGGCCGAGTGCCGCGAGTGCAGCGTGAGGGCACGGCTGCCGTCGTCCTGCGGAGCGGACACCTCCACCTGGACGTCCAGGGTTCCTTCGGCGGGCAGCACCACCGCTGCCTGGAAGAGGAGCTCCGCCACCCTCGGGCAGCCGACCTGGTCGCCGGCCGCGGCGGCCATCTCCAGCAGGGCCGTGCCGGGGACGACGGCGGCACCGCCGACGCGGTGGGCGGCGGCCCAGGACGGGCGTGCGGCCGACAACCGTCCGGTGAGGACGGTGGCGCCGCTGCCGGCCAGGGACATCGACGCGGTCAGCAACGGGTGCCCGACCGCATCGAGGCCGGTGCCGGCGACGCCGCCGGTGGCGAGCGGGGTGTCGAGCCAGTAGCGCTGCCGTTGGAAGGCGTAGGTCGGCAACTCCACGTGCGGCCACGCGACCTCGCCCAGCACGGCGGACCAGTCGACGGAGATGCCGCGCACGAACAACTTCGCGATGGTGTCCAGCAGCGCACGCGGTTCCGGACGGTCCTTGCGCAGCACCGGCAACGCCGTGGCCGACGTGGACAGACCCGCCGTCGCCATCGCCGAGAGCACGCCATCGGGGCCCAGCTCCACGAAGGTGCTGACGCCACCGGCCTCCAGCGTGCGCACGGCGTCGTGGAACCGGACGGACTCGCGCACGTGCCGGACCCAGTACTCCGCGGTGGTGAAGTCGCCCGCGCCGGCGGCCCGCCCGGTCAGGGTGGACACCACCGGGATGCGCGGCTCCGAGAACTCGAGGCGGGACACGACGTCCCGGAACTCCTCCAGCATCGGACCCATCAGCGGAGAGTGGAACGCGTGGCTCACCCGCAGGGCCTTCGCGCGGTGACCCCGCGACCGCAGCTCCTCGGTGATCGCCCGCACTCCGGCGGCGGTACCGGACAGGACTGTGGCCCTGGGCCCGTTGACCGCGGCGATCGCCACCTCGTGCTCGTGTCCGGCTAGAAGCTCGGCCACCTCGGCGGCGGTCGCTTCCACGGCGACCATGACGCCGCCTTCTGGCAGCGCACCCATCAGCCTGCCGCGGGCGGCGACCAGCGTCGCGGCGTCGCTCAGCGACAGAATGCCGGCCACGTGGGCCGCGGCGATCTCGCCGATGGAGTGCCCGGCCACGCGGTCCGGTCGCACCCCCCAGGCTTCGAGGAGGCGGAACAGGGCCACCTCGAGTGCGAACAGCGCGGGCTGCGCGTGCTCGGTCCGGTCCAGGCCGTCGCCGGTGAAGACCAGGTCGCGCAGGCTGGTGCCGAGCAGCGGGTCGAGCACCTCGGCCGCGTCGTCGAACGCGGCCGCGAAGGCCGGGAACGCCTCGTGCAGCTCGCGTCCCATGCCGGCGCGCTGGCTGCCCTGACCGGCGAACAGGAAGGCGGTCTCCCCCGTGTGCCTCTCGGTTGTGACGACCAGGTTCGGCGCGTCGTCGCCGTGTGCCGCGGCGGTGAGGCCCGCCAGCAACGAGTCGCGGTCGCCACCGAGGACGACGGCACGCCGGTCGAACCGCGACCGGCCCGCGAGAGCAGCCGCGACGGCGCCGTCGGCGTGGCAAGGCTCCCGGTCGAGGAAACCGGCCAGCTTCGCCGCCTGCGCCCGCAGCGCCTCCGGGGTCTTGGCGCTGAGCACCCACGGCGTGATCGCCCCCGCACGCGGATCAGGCGCCGGGACGGCTTCGGCTTCGGCGGGGCTTTCGAGGATCACGTGGGCGTTCGTGCCGCCGATGCCGAACGACGACACCGCGGCACGACGGGTGCCTTCCGGCCACGGCCGTGCCTCGGTCAACAGTTCCACCGAGCCGGAGTTCCAGTCCGCATGCGGCGAGGGCTCGGTGACGTGCAGGGTCTTCGGCAGGACGCCGTGCCGCATCGCCATGACCATCTTGATGATGCCGCCGACGCCCGCGGCGGCCTGCGTGTGGCCGGTGTTGGACTTCAGCGAGCCCAGCCACACCGGGCGGTCGCGGTTCCGGCCGTAGGTGTCGAGCACGGCCTGTGCCTCGATCGGGTCGCCAAGGGCGGTGCCCGTGCCGTGCGCCTCGACCACGTCGACGTCGGACGCGCAGAGCCGCGCGTCGGCCAGGGCCTGTTCGATGAGCTTGCGCTGGGCGGGCCCGCTCGGCGCGGTCAGGCTGTTGGAGGCGCCGTCGGAGTTGACCGCGCTGCCGCGGACGACGGCGAGCACGCGGTGCCCGTTGCGCCTGGCCTCGGACAGCCGTTCCACCACTAGCATGCCCGCGCCCTCGGACCAGCTGGTTCCGCTCGCGTCCGCCGAGAACGCCCGGCACCGGCCGTCGGCGGCGAGGGCGCGCTGACGGCTGAACTCGACGAAGGTGACCGGGGTGGACATCACGGACACACCGCCGACCAGAGCCATCGAGCACTCGTCGTTGCGCAGCGCCTGCGCGGCGAGGTGCAGGGCCACCAGGGAGGACGAGCACGCGGTGTCGACCGACATCGTCGGCCCCTGCAGACCGAGCACGTAGGAGATGCGGCCGGAGGCGACGCTGCCGTGGCTGCCGACGGTCAGCATCCCCTCCATGCCGTCCGGGATGGCGTGGACGTCCCGGACGCGGGTGGAGTAGTCGTGGAACATCACGCCGGCGTAGACGCCGGTGCGGGATCCCTTCAGCGACAACGGGTCGACGCCCGCGTTCTCCAGCGCCTCCCACGAGGTCTCCAGCAGCAGCCGCTGCTGCGGGTCGGTGGCCAGCGCCTCGCGGGGTGCGATGCCGAAGAACGCGGCGTCGAAATCCGCGGCGTCGTGCAGGAAGCCGCCCTGGCGGGTGTAGCTGGTGCCGCGGTGGGCGGGGTCGTCGTGGAAGAGGGAGTCGAGGTCCCAGCCGCGGTTGTCCGGGAACGCCGTGATCGCGTCGGTCCCGCCGGCCACCAGGTCCCACAGCTCCTGCGGCGAGCCGACCCCGCCGGGGTAGCGGGCCGCCATGCCGACGATCACGACCGGGTCGTCCTCCACCGCCTCCGGCTCGTCCTCCACCGCCTCCGGGTCGTCCTCCACCGCTTCGGGCTCGAGCTCCATCGTTCCGGGCTCGGGCTCCACCAGGTGGGTCACGGGCTCCACCGCTTCCGGCTCGGGCTCGACCACGTGGGTCACGGTGGTGTCCTTCCTGCTCGACAGTTCCTGCGCCAGGTGGTCGACCACGTCCAGCGGAGTGGGCCGGTCGAACACCAGGGTCGGGGACAGGCGCAGGCCGGTCGCCTCCTTGAGCCGGTTGCGCAGGTCCAGCGCGGTCAGCGAGTCCATTCCCAGCGCCGAGAACGGCTGCTCGGCCTGGTCGTCGCGCAGCCGGGCGTGGCCCAGCGCGGCCGCGGTGCTGACGAGCACCAGCCGGGTCAGCTCCGCCCGGAGCTCGTCGCCGGTCAGCTCTTCGAAGCCGGCGGACGGCTCCGGCGACGCCGCGACGGGCTCGGCCGCGACCGGCGTGCGGACGAGGTCGGCCAGCAGCGGCACGGGCCGACCGGTGACCGACCGGAGGTCCAGCCGCACGGGCGCCAGCACCGGTTCGGTCGAGCACAGCGCGCTGCCGAACGCCGCGACGGCATCCGGTGTGGACAGTGGCGCGATGCCGACCCCGGCCATGCGCTGGAGATCGGCGTCACCGAGGTGCCCGGAGAGGTCGCTGCGCTCCTCCCACAGCCCCCACGCCAACGCCAGCGCGGGGAACCCGGCGGCGGCGCGGTCGCGGACGATCGCGTCGATGCAGGCGTTCGCGGCGGCGTAGTTGGCCTGCCCCGCGGTACCCCACAACCCGGCGACCGAGGAGCAGATGACGAACCAGTCGAGGTCCCGTCCCCTGGTCAGCTCGTCCAGGTGGGTGACGGCGTCCACTTTGGACGCCAGGACGGCGTCGACGCCCTCGGCGGTGAGCGACTCGACGACCGTGTCGGCCACGGCTCCGGCCGCGTGGACGATGCCGCGCAGGTCCGGAACGCGCGTCAGCAGTCCTTCCACCTGCGCGCGGTCGCTCACGTCACAGGCCTCGACCGCGACCCGGACGCCGGTCGCCCGCAGCCGGTCGGCCAGCCGCGCGACACCGGCAGACCGCTCGCCACGACGGCTCACCAGGACGACGTCGCGAACCCCGCAGTTCGCCACGGCGTACAGCGTCAGTGCCGTACCGACGACGCCACCGGCACCGGTGACGAGCAGCGTCCCGCCGGCCCACCTGGTCTCCGAGGCGGGCGAGGTCACGGTGTGGCGCACGAGGCGTGGCACCAGCACGGCACCGTCCCGCACGGCGATCTGCGGTTCCGCCGCGCCGGCCAGGGACGGCACCAGCGCCTCGGATGCGGCGCGGCCGTCGGTCTCGATCAGCTGGAAGCGGCCGGGGTGCTCGGCCTGCGCCGAGCGCACGAGTCCCTGCACGGCGGCGCCGACCGGGTCGGACCCGGTGACGATGCTGAGGCAACCGCTCTGCGCACCGGTCAACCAGCCCTGCACGGTGGCCAGCGCCCAGGCCAGTCCGCCGCGCACCCGCTGCGGCAGCGGACCCGGCGGCTGGACCGGCAACCGCCGCGTGGTGCCCTGTGCGGTGGCCGTGACGGCGACCGGTCGCCACTCGACGCGGTACAGCGACTCGGCTGCCACGGCGTCGCGCAGCCTGACGTCGGACACCGGCCGCAGCACCACCGAGTCGGCGTCGACGACAGGGGTGCCCTCGGCGTCCCAGGCGGACAGCCGCACGGTGTCGGGGCCGAGGGCGGTCATCCGGGCCCGCAGCACCGACGCGCCGGTCGCGCGGAGGTGGACACCCGTCCAGGAGAACGGCAGCCGGGCTGTTCCGCCGTCCGGCAACAGCTCGCCGGCGGCCAGCGGTTGCAGGACGGCGTCGAGCAACGCGGGGTGCAGCAGGTGGTCGCCGTTCGTCGTCCCGGGCAGCCGGACCTCGGCGAAGAGTTCGCCGTCACCGCGCCACAGGCGCCGTACGCCCTGGAAGGCGGGGCCGTACCGCAGACTCCGCTCGGCCAGCCCGGGGTACAACGCGTCCAGCTCGACCGGTTCGCATCCGGCAGGCGGCCACGGCACCGCCGGGGACCCGGTACCGGTGGCACCGTCGACCTGGCCGGTGACGTGGGTGGTCCACTCCCCCCGGCCCGCGGCGCGCGACACGATCCGCAGGGCGCCGTCCGCCGAGACGCGGACCTGGACGTCGAGCGCGTCACCGGCGGGGACGACCACCGGCGTGGTCAGCAGCAGTTCGGCGACGCCGGGGCGGCCGACGTGCGCGCCGGCGCGGGCGGCGAGCTCGAGCAGTGCCGTGCCGGGAACGACCACCGCACCGCCGACCCGGTGGTCGGCGAGCCACGGCAGCGCGTTCTCGTCGAGCCGCCCGGTCAGGACCGTGGTGCCGTCGAGGGACAGCGCCGCCTTCAGCACCGGGTGCGTGACCGCGTCGAGTCCGGCGGAGGCGAGGTCCGAGGTCTTCGCGACCGTGCCGAGCCAGAACCGCTCTTGCTGGAACGCATAGGTGGGCAGTTCAGTGCGACGCGCGCCGGTCCCCGCGAAGAACGCGCGCCAGTCGACGGCGACACCGGCGGTGTGCAGCCGGGCCAGCGCGAGCACCAGCGCGTCGGTCTCCGCCCTGCCCTTCTCCAGGACGTTCAGGACGAGCTGGTCGGTGCCCGTCAGGCAGTCACGCGCCTCCTCCGCGAGCACGCCGTCCGGGCCGAGCTCGACGAAGCGGGTCACGCCTCGCTCGCGCAGGTGCCGCACGGCGTCGGGGAACAGCACCGCGTCGCGGACGTGCCGCGCCCAGTGCTGGGGCGAGCGGAGCTGCCCGGCCGTCGCGAGCGTGCCGGTCAGGGTCGACACCAGCGGGATCGCCGGTGCCGCGTAGGCGATTCGTTCGGTGGCGCGGCGGAACTCCTCCCACTCCCCGCCGGAGGTCAGCCGGCCGCGGGCGGCGATGAGCTCGGCCGCTCCGGTCAGGGTCAGCACACCGGCCACGTGCGCCGCCGTGATCTCACCGATCGAGTGGCCGCTTACGAAGTCCGGCTCGACACCCCACGACCGCACGAGGCGGTAGAGAGCGACCCCGAGGGCGAACAGCGCCGGCTCGGCGTGCTCCGGCCGGTCCAGCACCGCGGCGTCGTCGGCCCACATGATCTCGCGCAGCGGCTCGGCCAGGTACCGGTCGAGCTCATCGGCGACCTCGTCCAAGGCGGCGGCGAAGACCGGGTGGGCGTCGTACAGCTCCCGGCCCGTGCCGGGGTGCCGGGCGCCCAGGCCGCTGAACAGGAACGCCACCGGCTCGTCGGACCGGGCGTGGTCGCGGGCTCCGCGCCCTTCGCAGAGTTCGTGCAGCTCCGTCGCGTCCGTGGCGAGGACGGCGGCTCGGTGGTCGAAGTGGCCACGACCGGTGGCGAGGGTGAAGGCGACGTCGGCCGGATCGAGGTCCGGGTGACTGGCGAGGTGGTCGCGGAGTCTCCTGGCCTGTGCGGTCAGCGCCTGCGGCGTCTTGGCGCTCAGCAGGAACGGGACCTGCTGCTCCTGCCGCACGCGCTGTTCCGGCTCCGGCCCGTGCTCGAGGACGACGTGCGCGTTGGTGCCGCTGATGCCGAACGACGACACCGCCGCCCTGCGGGCGCCTTCCGGCCACGGTCGCGCCTCGGTCAGCAGCTCGACGGCACCGCCGGCCCAGTCGACGTGCGGTGAGGGCTCGGCGACGTGCAGGGTCTTCGGCAGGACGCCGTGCCGCATGGCCATGACCATCTTGATCACGCCCGCGACCCCGGCCGCGGCCTGGGTGTGGCCCAGGTTGGACTTGAGGGAGCCGAGCCACAGCGGGCGGTCGCGGTCCTGGCCGTAGGTGGCGATGATCGCCTCGGCCTCGATCGGGTCGCCCAGGGAGGTGCCCGTGCCGTGCGCCTCGACCGCGTCCACGTCGGACGCTGAGAGGCCGGCGTCGGCCAGCGCCTTGCGGATGACCCTCTGCTGCGAGGGTCCGTTCGGCGCGGTCAGGCCGTTGGAGGCGCCGTCCTGGTTCACCGCGGTGCCGCGGACGACAGCCTGAACGGTGTGGCCGTGGCGCAGCGCGTCGGACAGCCGCTCCACCACGAGCACGCCGACGCCCTCCGACCAGCCCGTGCCGTCCGCGGCGGCGGAGAACGCCTTGCAGCGGCCGTCCCGCGCGAGACCGCGCTGGCGGTTGAACTCGGCGAACATGCCGGGTGTGCTCATCACGGTCACGCCACCGGCGAGGGCGAGTGAGCAGTCCCCGCGCCGCAGCGCCTCGACGGCGAGGTTCAGCGCGACCAGCGACGAGGAGCACGCGGTGTCCACCGACAGGGCGGGGCCTTCGAGGCCGAGCACGTAGGCAATCCGGCCGGAGGTGACGCTGCCGGCGACACCGGTGAGGAGGTGACCGGCCACGAAGTCCGGGCTTTCGTGCAGCCGGGTGCCGTAGTCACCGGCCATCGCGCCGACGAAGACGCCGGAGTCGCCGCCGCGCAGCAGTTCCGGGTTGATCCCCGCCTGTTCGAGCGCCTCCCAGGAGACTTCGAGCAACAGCCGCTGCTGCGGGTCCATGGCGAGCGCTTCCCGCGGCGACACACCGAAGAACTCGGCGTCGAAGTCCGGGGCGTCGTGGAGGAACCCACCGGTGCGGGCGATCTCGGTCTCGTCGGAGAACAACGCGCGGAGGTCCCAGCCGCGGTCGGACGGGTACGGCCCGATCGCGTCGGACTCCGCGGTGACGAACCGCCACAGGTCCTCGGGCGAGCGGATGCCACCTGGGAACCGGCACCCCATGCCCACGATGACGATCGGGTCGTCCTCGGGCGTCACCTCGGGCTTCTCCTCGACCGCGGTGACCGGCTCCACAGCGACGGGGGTCTCCCAGGTGCCCGCGGGGAGGAGCCGGTCGATCTCCGCCGCGAGGGCCGCCGGGGTCGGGAAGTCGAACACGGCGCCGGCGGGCAGGCGCAGCGACGCGGCCGCGTTGATCCGGTTGCGCAGCTCGACGGCCATGACGGAGTCGAAACCCAGTCGCTTGAACGGTTCCCGCACACCAACCGCGTCCGCGGTCGTGCGCAGCACGGCGGCGGCATGGGCTCGGACGAGATCGATCCCGCGCAGCACCGGTCCCGTCCCGGCTGGCGTCCCGGTGGTGTCGCCGAACCAGAACCGCTGCCGCTGGAAGGGATAGGTCGGCAGGTCTGCGCCGCGAACCCGCGTGGGCGTCGACGGGACGACAGTGGACCAGTCGACGTCCACCCCGCCGGCGAAGGCCTGCGCGACCGAGGTGAGGAAGCGGCGGAAGTCCCCTTCGTTGCGGCGCAGTGAGCCGACGACGACCACGTCGTCGACGTCCGCGGCGGTCGCGGTGTCCTCGACGGCGCCGACGAGCACGGGGTGCGAGCTGGTTTCGACGAAGTGGCGGAAGCCCTGGGCCAGCAGCGCCTCGACGGCCTCGCCGAACCGGACGGGTGCTCGCAGGTTGTGCGCCCAGTACGCGGTGTCCAGCCGGTCCGTCCAGGCGCAGTCCGCGGTGGAGAAGAACGGGACGCTGCCCTGGCGCGGGCGGATTCCGGCGAGCGCCTCGACGATCCGCCGGCGGACGGAGTCGATCTGGGGGCTGTGCGAGGCGTAGTCCACGGCGATCAGCCGCACCCGGACGCCTTCCCGCTTCCACTGCTCCACCAGGTCGTCGACGGCGTCCCCGTCTCCGGAGACGACGGTCGAGCGCACGCTGTTGACCACCGCGACCTCGACGCCGGGATGACCTGCCAGGCGCCGGCGAACCTCGTCGGCGGGCAGCTCGACCGACGCCATCGCGCCGTGGCCCGCCAGCTCGGCGGCGATGATCTTGCTGCGCAGCGCCACGACGGTCGCGGCGTCGTCGAGGCCGAGCGCGCCGGAGACCACTGCGGCGGCGATCTCACCCTGGGAGTGTCCCAGCACGGCGGCGGGCCGGACGCCGGCCGACTCCCACAGCCGGGCCAGCGACACCATCACGGCCCAGGACGCCGGCTGCACCACGTCGACGCGGTGGAGGCCGTCGCCGGTGCGCAGGACCTCGGTCAAGGACCAGTTCACGTGCGGGGCCAGCGCCTTCTCGCAGGCGGCCACGGACTCCGCGAACACCTCGGAGACGTCGAGCAGGTCGCGACCCATCCCCGCCCACTGCGCGCCCTGGCCCGGGAAGACGAAGACCGGGCCGAGGTCCGCCTCCTCGCCGTGTCCCAGGACGACCCCCTGGCCGGGAACACCCCGTTCGATCCCGGCGAGACCGGAGTCGAGCTCGTCGGCGGTGGCGGCGAGCACGACGGCACGGTGGTCGAACACCGTGCGGCGGGTGAGCAGCGCCCAGGCCAGGCCGGCGTGGTCGAGTCCCCGGCCGCGCAGGTTCCCGGCCTGGGCGCGCAGCGCCTCGGGCGTCTTCGCGCTGAGCACGAACGGAAGGGTCGCCTCGGCGTGGTCCGGGGTCGCCTCGCCGTGCAGGGACCGGGGCGGTCCGGACAGGACGACGTGGCAGTTCGCCCCGCCCATGCCGAAGGAGCTGACCCCGGCCAGCCGGGGCTCGGCGCTCCAGTCCTCGGTCTCGGTCTGGACCCTGATGCCGAGCTCTTCGAACGCGATGGCGGGGTTCGGCTCGGCGAAGTTGAGGCTGGGGGTGAACTGTCCCCGGCTGATCGAGAGCACCGCCTTGAGCAGTCCCGCGATCCCGGCCGCCCCTTCGAGGTGACCGATGTTCGTCTTGACCGAGCCCACGCGCACCGCGTCGGCCGGAGCGCGACCGGCACCGAGCACCTGCCCCAGAGCCGAGGCCTCGACCGGGTCGCCCACCTTGGTGCCGGTGCCGTGCAGCTCGACGTACTGCACCTGCCGCGGGTCGACGTCCGCGGCGCGGTAGGCCGCGCGGAGCACCTCCGCCTGCGCGGTCGCATCCGGTGTGGTGAGACCGTCACTGGCGCCGTCGTTGTTGACCGCGCTGCCGCGGATCACACAGAGGACGTCGTCCTCGTCGGCCAGCGCCTTCGCGAGCGGCTTGAGGACGACGATCCCGCCGCCCTCACCGCGCACGTACCCGTTGGCGCGGGAGTCGAAGGTGTGGCAACGCCCGTCCGGGGAAAGCCCCCCGAACTTGGCGGCGCCGACGGTGCTCTCCGGCGCGAGGTTGAGGTGCACACCTCCGGCCAGTGCGAGCTCGCATTCCCCGGAGCGGACGCTTTGCGCGGCGAGGTGCACGGCGACGAGCGCGGACGACTGGGCGGAGTCGACGGTGAAGCTGGGACCGCGCAGCCCGAGGGTGTAGGAGATGCGGTTGGCGATGAGGGCGCGGCTGAGACCGGTGACCGTGTGGTGCCCGATCTCCTCGATGCCCCCGCGCTGTGCGAGCGTGGCGTAGTCCGATCCGAACGCGCCCATGAACACGCCGACGGCGTGCTCGTGCAGGGCTGCCGGGACGACGCCGGCGTTCTCCAGCGCCTCCCACGCCAGTTCCAGCGCGAGCCGCTGCTGCGGGTCCATGTCCACCGCTTCGCGCGGGGAGATGCCGAAGAACGCCGCATCGAACCGGTCGACCTCGTCGAGGTAGCCGCCCCAGCGCGAGTTCGCCCTGCCGGGCCGCGACAGGTCGGTGTCGTAGAGGGCGTTCGCGTCCCACCGCGCGGCCGGGGTCTCGGTGACGGCACTCGCCCCCGTTGCGAGCAGTTCCCAGAACGCGTCCGGGTTCGCCGCCCTCGGGAGGCGGCAGGACAGTCCGACGACGGCGACTCCGTCCGAGTCGGTGGCAGCAGGATGTTCGGGCGTGATCATGTGCGACTGGGTTCCTTCGACTGGCTGCGAGGACGTACGGGGGGAGTTGTCTCGCGGTATCGGGGGTCTGGCGTCGAACGCCGCGTGGACCGGGTCAGGACCGCGGGTGTTCGAGGTGGGCGGTGGTGTCCGGCGCGGCTCGCGCGCCCTCGGTACCGACGATCACCGCTGAACCGCTCCCGCACGCATTCCGTCGAGGTAGTGGGCGAAGGCCTGGTCGTCCACCACGGCGTGGCCCTGCTGGAAGGCGCGGGACTTGACCCACGACGTCGCCGCACGCGCCGCGGAGACGTCGAGCCGGTGGCCCAGGCGGGCGGCGACGGCGGTGACGACGCGGGCGTCGGCCAGGTGGGTGAGCACGACGCTGGGGGTGATGCCCAGCTGTTCCGGGGCGAAGGGCTGGAACAGCTCCTGGTGCACGAACGGGGTCCCGGTGGAAATCGTGCCGACACCGGTTCCCACCACCGGGGTGGTCACGCCCAGCGGAACCCCGATCTCTTCGGCCACTGCCTGGGCCACATCAGGCAGCCGGGTCAGGTCCGGGGGCGTGCACCACGGGTCGGCGTCCTCGCCGAGGAGCACCTTGGCCCGGTCGGCGCGGTAGGCCAGCAGGAACAGCACCTGCTCCGTGGCCACGAGTCCGGACCGCTCGGCGACGCCCAACCAGGAGGAGGACACCACCCGCACGCCGTTGCGCAGTGCTTCCAGCGTGTTGGCCAGTCCCAGGCCGAGGTCGTTGTGCGCGTGCGAGGCGAGCACGACGCCTTCGGAGCGCGCGGCCGCGAACATGGCTCCCGACTCGGCGGGCAGCTGGTCCCCGATGGTGTCCGCGAGGACGACCACACCCGCGCCCGCGTCCGTCAGATCACGCGCGGCGTCCGCGAGCAGACCGTGATCGGCGCGAGACGCGTCGGCCAGGCACACGTCCACCGCGATCCCGGCACCCCGCGAGTCGCTCACCAGGGCGGCACCGGCGCGCACGGCCTCCGTGACCGGCAGGTGCGTCGTGGCCTGCGCCATGGCCTCCGACGCCGGGATCACGATCATCACGCGCGCGTGCGCCACCCCCCGCACGGAGGCGATCGCCTGCCGCACGTCCGCGGCGGTGCCACGGCACACGGCGGCGGGACTCACCGTCTCCTCGGCCTCCACCGCCACTTGGCGCACGGCCTCGAACTCCTCCTTGCACACCGCGGGGAAACCAGCGGCGAACACCACGTGCCGAGGACCGTCCGCGCCGAACAGCGCACCCTGCTCCCGGGCCAGCCACACCCGGAAGTCCGGGCTCATCAGCGTCTTGCCCTGTGCGCCGTCCCGCGCCGCCTCCTCCCAGAGCACGACCTTCCCGGCCAGCGCCGACTCGCGCACCGCATCCGACTCAGTCATCACTACCCACCATTGCCGATTCGTCCTCGAAAGCTCTGACTTCCGCGCACCGCCGTTTCGCACAGAATCGATTTTTCAGACCGGTGTGGTGAATCCCTCCGCATGGACGAACTCGACCGTGAGGAGGATCGAAAAGCACATCGCGGAAATTCACCTCGGCAGCAGGCTCCGCGAGTGGTCCGCCCGCAGTTCCCCAGAAGGCGCGTCCACCCCCTGACCGGACACGAACGACCCTAATCAGCTCCGCGCCGGTCGAACTGCGGAAGTCCACAGCTTCGCCCCTCGAATCCGGTCAACGAAGGCGGTGATCTCGAGAACCGCGCGCTCACCAGCGGCGGCGGAACCGCGCCGGCCTCACCGCAGATCCGAAAACGGCGCGCCTACCCACCGGAAGTGAGGCAGATCGCTCCTCACCGCCGGGAGTGCTGCGGTAGCCCACAGCACCCGACCGCCTCATCCGCATCCGCACACGGTGTTCACCGCGCGAGTCGCTGTGTGACGAACCTCGGCGTCACTCACGAACCGGCACGTCGTTGTCGCCACGCCCAGGCCAGCCTGACCCGGTCCCACCTGCGAATTCAGCTCGCACATTGTTCTCCGCAGCGGTTTGAAGTCGATCGGACGGGCACATGTATCTTGAATCGATTGGCTGGCAATGTGAATCCAATCGCGACCTGATCACCACCCGATTGGCCCAGTTGCCAACTACGGAGCGCACAATGATTTCCGACGCACACCACCCACCGGCCGCTGGCACCACCCTGGTCGGCCGCGGTGCGGAGTTGGGCCGGATCGTCGACGCCTTGAGGGCGGCGAAGCGCGCCACACCCTCCGCGCTCCTGGTGGAGGGCACACCCGGCCTGGGTAAGACCGCCCTCTTGGACGTGGCGCACGAGCTGGCCCACGAGCGCGGGTTCACGGTCTGCCGTGCCAAGGCGTCGCCGGTGGAGCGGGAGGTGCCCTTCGCCGTCGTCCAGCAGCTCTTCGACCAGCTGCGCGAGGAGATCTCCGCCCGCCGCGACGACAAGGCCGTGCAGCACGCGTGCGACGTCATCGCCGGGCACGGGGACGACTGGGAGCAAAGCCACGTCGACCGGGCGATCCACAGCCTCTACCGCTTCGCCGCGGAGCTCGCACTGCGCACGCCGCTCTGCCTGCTCGTCGACGACGTGCACTGGGCGGACGTGCCGTCGTCGCGCTGGCTGAACCACCTCGCGCATCGCATGGCGAAGCTCCCGGTCGTGCTGCTGATGACCCGCACACCCGGCATCCGGCCGACCGACCCCCTGCTGATCGCGGAGCTGGAGCTCTGCTCCGAGCGCGTGAGGCTCCCGTTCTTCACCGCGGAGAACCTCGTGCGGCTCACCGAGCAGTTCCTCGGACGCACACCGGACGACAAGTTCACCGAAGCCCTCCTCGACGGCACAGGTGGCTGTCCGACAGTGACGCACCACTTCCTGAGCATGATGCGGGACCGGTCGGTCGTCCCTGACGAGAACGCCGTGAGCACCCTGCTCCGCCCCGAGTCCGAGAAACTGGGTCAGTCGCTGCTGGCGAGGCTCAACCGGCAGTCGCCCGAACTCGTCGACGTCGCCAAGGCGGTGGCGGTCGTGGAGCCGTCCGGCCTCGACCTCCTGACCGCCGTCCTGGACGTGGGCGACGGGGAGACCGCCGACCGGGTGCGGCAGCTCGCCAGAATGGGCGTGCTGATGCCGGACGGCGGGCTGAGGTTCACGCACCGGGTCATCAAGAACACGATCGAGAGCGCGATCGGCTACCGGGAGCGCGAGGAGCTGCACGCCAGCGCCGCGCGGTTCCTGCACCACAGGCGGACCCCGGCTCCGGTCGTGGCACACCATGTCCTGCGGACGTCCTCACAGTTGGGCGCGTGGGCGGTGGAGGTCCTGGGAGCTGCCGCCCGCACGGCGGTCGGCGAGGGCGATGCCCGCTCGGGCGCGAGGCTCCTCACCAGGGCCCTCACCGAGAACCTCTCCATCGCCAGGAGGAAGGACGTGCTGCTGCGGCTCGGTCTGGCCGAGGCCTGCTTCGACCCGCGGATGGCCGTGGTGCACCTCGAGGAGGGGATGGCGGGACTCGACGACCGGGAACCGCTTCTGAAGGCGGCCTGCCGCCTCACGCAGGTCCTCTACCTCGACGGTGCGTACGACACCGCGAGCGAGGTGCTGCGCAGGGCCAAGGCCGTGATCGGGCCGGACGACCCGGTGACCACCGGCATGATCCGCCTGCTGGAACGGGTCACCGTGCCGTCTCACGACCCGGAGGCCTGGCGGGTGGACTTCCGCCAAGCCGACGAGCGGGAGTGGCGCCGCGGTGACGCGCGCGGGCGCGCGCTGGCGGGTCTGGTCGCCGAGGACGCGAGCAGCAGCGGCGCCGACCTGCCGACGTGCCGGAAGGCGGCGCTCGCGGCCCTGTCCGGTGGTGCGGCCGCCATCCTGCAGAACCCGCGGCTGGTGGTCGCGGTGCTCGACGCTCTCCTCCGCGCCGACGAGGCGGACCTCGTCCTGCGCCACTGCGACGAGATCCTGTTCGAGGCCCGTCGCCACGAGCTGACGCTGATCACACTGCTCGGGCACACCCTCCGGTCGCGGGCGCACCACCTCCGCGGTTCGTTCGGGGAGGCTGTGGCGGACGCGGAGCTCGCGTCATCCCTGGCGCGAACAGCGAAGCTTCCGGACGACCACTTCGGACAGGTCAACGCCGTCGACGCCCTGGCTCGTGCGCAGGTGGCACTGGGTGACGTCAACGCGGCTCAGAACGCGCTCCGGCCGTTCGGCGGGGCGAGGGAACTGCCGCGGACCTGGCACCACACCGCACTCCTGCACGCCAGGGGCGCGGTGCGCTTGGAACTCGGCGACACCGAGGGAGCACTCGCCGACCAGCTCGAATGCGGTGAACGGTTCCAGTCCTGGGGCAGACCCAGTCCGACGCTGCGCCCTTGGCGGTCCTCCGCGGCGCTGGCCCACCTGCGACTCGGACAACCGAAGCCCGCCCTGGACCTCGCACTGCAGGAGCTGACGCTGGCACGGGAGTGGGGCGCACCCACCACGATCGGCCGTGCGCTGCTGACCGTGGGCATCGCGACCGGCGGCACCGCCGCCACCCCGTGGCTCACCGAGGCCGACTCGGTCCTGCGCCGGTCACCCGCGCGCATGCTGCACGCACAGGTACTGCTGGAACTCGCCGCCACGAGGTGGGAGAAGGGACAGCACGACACCGCCCGGCACCACCTCGCGGAAGCACAGGAGCTCGGCCGGCAGTGCGGCGTCGAAGTGGAGCCGGGAAAGCGGATCCACGGCCTGGCGTCCACCGGCGCACCACCCGCGCGGGTCCCGCAGCCCGCCGAACCGACGAAGGTCGCGCGACCCGCCCCGCGGATCAACGCGCTCACCCTGACACCGCACGAGCACCGCGTGGCCGGTCTGGTGCTCGACGGGAAGTCGAACGACGAGATCGCGCACGAGCTGGGCGTCTCGCGGCGCACCGTCGAGTTCCACCTCACCGGCATCTACCGCAAGCTCGGCATACGCAGGCGAACCCAGCTGCCCGCCGCACTCGCGGGGTACACCGCACGGGGGTGACCTCCGCCGGAACGCGCACGGCGGGTGCTGTGTCCGGCGTCGGCCGGATCCGGTCGAGGAGACTCAGCTCACCTCGTCGGGGTTGTTGCGCCCGAGGGACTCGTGGGCGGCGACGAACTCGTTCGCGCATTGGGCGACCGCGCAGCCGACTTCGCCGGCCAGCAGCACCGCGGCGATGATCTCGGCGAGTTTGCCGACCTTGCCGGTGCCGGCGCAGCCGACCATGGCGAGTGTCGCCTGGAAGGCCGGCAGGCCGGTGCCGCCGCCGACCGTTCCCACGACGAGGGTCGGCAGGGTGAGGGAGATCTCCAGGTCGCCGCTGCCGGTGACGCGGGAGTCCACGATCGCCTTGGCGCACTCGCCCAGGTAGGCCATGTCCTGCCCGAAGGCCTGGAACAGGCCTGCCATGCCGTTGACGACGTGGATGTTGAGCGAAGAGCTGCCGTGCAGGGCCAGGGTGCTGCGGTAAGCCTGGACGTAGCGGTCCAGGCGCCGCACGTCCGTTCGTCCCTGGGACGCCACGACGTCGGCCGACAGGATCGCCCGCGCGGTCACCGCCTTGCCCTTCAGGCGTGCCGGGATGGGCTTCTTGTCCTCCGGGTACGGCAGGAACTCCTCCAGTTCGATGCCGCTGTGCCGCACGATGTGCTCGGAGACGGCGGCGATCGCCTTGCTCGCCATGTTGCTGCCCATCGCGTCCCCGGTGGTGAACTCGACCGACACCAGCACGGTGGACCCGACGTGGTCGTAGTCCAGGCGCTGGGCGCGCAGATGACCGCTGGTGCTTTCCGCGACGGCCAGCAACACCTGTTCCTGGGCCCTGCACCAGGTGACGAGGTCCTGCGCGGCGGCAAGGCTGCGCACCCGGTAGTGGATGCCCCGCAGGAAGCGGTCGTCGGTCACGACCACCTCACAGCCTCCGGAGGCCTTCAGCATCTTGGCGCCGCGGCTGTAGGACGCCACCAGGGTGCCCTCCAGGGTCGCCATGGGCACCACGAACTCGCCGACCGCGTGCTGCCCGTGCACCAGAACGGGACCGCACAGCCCCAGTGGTACCGGTACGGCACCGACGAAGTTCTCCACGTTGCCCACCACGTCGCTTTCCGTGAGCGTTGTCTCCAGTGCCGCGATGAGCTCCTTGTCGTCGGAGAGCAAGGTCGCGAGCAGGTCAGCCCGCTCGCGGCCGCTGGTACGCGAAATGTGCATCTTGATGTGCCGTTCTGCCGTGTGGTCGGAGAGGTGCGTGGTCCGGGTTGCGGGAGCTCGCGCGTTCTCAGAGTGGAGAACCTGGCCGATTCCTCGTCACACCAGTGCTTTCCCGGCCATCTCGACCATGTCGGTGATGGTGCGCAGCGCGTCGTACTCCGCGTACTCGGCCTGCAGCCGTCGTGCGGCGGCGCGGTAGGTGTCGTCCCGCAGCACCGCGTTCACCGCCCGGTCGATGTCGGCGGCGCGAGGCCTGCTCGTCGCGAGGTTGATGGCCGCACCGGTCCACGCGGCGTGCGCGGTGGAGTCCTTCTTCTCCTCGGTCTCCCCTGCCAGGACAAGCGGCACACCACGGCTGAGCGCCATCTGCATCCCGCCGAACCCTCCGTTGCTGACGAACACGTCGACGTGCGACAGCAACCGCGTGTACGGGATGTACTCCGCGGCACGCACGTTGCCGGGAAGGGCCCCGAGGTCGCTCACCGGCCGGCCGCCGGTGGTGGCGATCACGAGGCAGTCCTGACCGGCCAGGGCCTCGATCGTGGGCAGCATCAGTTCGGAGTAGTCGTCGTTGCTCACGGTGCCCTGCGACACGAGGACGACCTTCTCGGCGTCGAGCACGTCGTCCCACCACTGCGGCAAGGGCACGTCCTGGTGGTCCTCCTCCCACGGCACGCCCACGAAGCGGACCGAGCCGGGCAGGTCGCTGCGCGGGTACTCCATCGAGGGGATGGACAGGTGCAGCAGCTCGTCGGGCACCACGACCTGCGCGTCGAAGTACGAGGGCAGCGTGCCGGTGCCACCGCAGTCGCGGACCAGTTGCTCCGCGAGGCGTTGGGCGGACGAGAACGCCGCGCGCACCTCCGAGTTCAGCCGGGCGTTGCGCTCCCGTCCGCTCGGGGACGCGTCGGGAAGCAGACCCATCCCGAAAGGTGCGGTGTCCGCGCTGTAGAGCGGAAGCACCGTGACACCGAGACCGAGCACCCGCGCCGGCCGGATGCCCGGCGCGCCCAGCTGGATCGGCCACAGCCCGTTGAAGTACATCTCGTGCAGCACGACCGTCGGCGTGTCCGGTTGCTGCGCCAGGACTTCCTGGATGGCCTCGTGCTGCTCCCGCATGGGCTTGGCCAGCACCTCGGTAAGGTAGACGGCGATCTGCTCGACGCCGGGTTCGGCCGCGGTGAGCGCCGGGACGGTCTGGTACACGTTCGGGCCGTCGTAGTCGGCGTACCCCTTCAACGGGTGGAAGGTGGCGCCCGTGGCGATGACCGCGTCGCGCAGGTTGTTGCCGGTGACGAAGGTGACGTCGTACCCCTGCGTCACGAGGTGTGCGGCGATGGGGCGCAGCGGGTTCACGTGCCCGGGGAAGGGAATCGCTGCCATGATCACGCGGGTCATGCCTTGACCTCCAGGGGCGTGCTTTCGAAGAGAAGTCCGGTCCTCGACGGTAGTGGCCGTGTCCGCGACCACCCTGCGGAACTCCGCAGTCACCGTTGGCGCTCCGCAGTGCCTGCTTTTGAATTCCCCACTGCGGCCCGAGAATTCACACTCTCAAGTCCATACAGGACAGTGCTGCGAGTGCGCGGAACGCCGGGTTGGTCGTCCGGTGTCGTCATCAGCGTGGGACGACCTCGAACTGGCCCATCATCGAGTGGGTCGCGTGGTCGAGGAAGTGGCAGTGGAACGGGTAGCGGCCCAGGTGGGAGTCGAACGTGGCCTGGATGCGGACGACGTCGCCGGGGAACAGCCGGACGGTGTCCTTCGGGTACGAGTCGTAGGCGGGCTCGGGCCTGCCGTTGCGGTCGAGGACCCGGAACTGCACGAGGTGCAGGTGCATCGTGTGCTGGATGCCGAGAGCGGCGTCGTCGTTCACGATCTCCCAGATCTCGGTCGAGCCGTGCTCGATCGTGGCATCCACGCGATCCGGGTCGAATCCCTTGTCGTTGATGACGAACTGGCCGCGGGCGAGGTCGAGCCGCAGGACGAACCGCCGCGTTCTCGTGACCTCTCGCCGCGCCGGGTCGTTCGCCGGCCATCCCGGAATTCCTCCCGGCGCGAACGGTATACGTGCACGGTTCCAGTCGGGGACGACCGACTCCGGTGTGGACCGAAGGCCCCCGGCACCGACCCGGAATTGCAGGATGTCCCGCTTGTTCTCGGACAGGGCCGCCACGTTCTGCAAGACGATCGCCGTGCCAGGCGGAACCGATCGGAAGTCCACCAGGACCTCGGCGCGCTCCGCGGGCCAGAGGTCGATCTCCTGCCGCACCGCGGGAACGCGCAGGAAGCCGCCGTCGGAGGCGATCTGCAGGAACGTCGCTCCGGTGGAGAGCCGGAACCTGAACATCTCCAGGTTCGACCCGTTGATCAACCTGAGGCGGTACAGCTTCCGCTTGACCTCGAAGTAGGGCTGTGGCCGTCCGTTGACGAGGATCGTCGGCCGGTTCATGAAGTCGTCCGGCACGAAGACGAGCTGACCCCTGCTGTCGAACTTCGCGTCCCTGAGCACGAGGGGGACGTCGAACTCGCCACCAGGCAACGGGAGCAGTGCGTCCACGGGGTCCGACAACAGGTACGCGCCGGAAAGGCCGCGGTAGACCTGTTCGCCCTCCAGGTGGTGGGTGTGGTCGTGGTACCAGAGCGTGGCGGCGCGCTGGTCGTTCGGGTACCGGTAGACCCTGGCCTGGCCGGGCGCGATCGGGTCCATCGGGTGCCCGTCGCTTGACGGGAGGACGTCAGCGCCGTGCAGGTGGACTGTCGCGGGCCCGGGCAGGCCGTTGACCTGCCTGACCACCGCGGCACGTCCACGCCGGGCGCGGATGGTCGGGCCGGGAAAGCTCCCGTTGAAGGTGAGTGTCCTCGTCCGGATGCCGGGGAGGACTTCCAGTTCAGTCTCCGCGATCCGCATGTCGTAGTAGTCGGTGTCCGCCGTGCTCCGCGTGGGCTTCAGCACCGGGGGAATCGACAACGGCACTGAGAAGGGCGGCACCTGCGGCGGGTCGTCGGAGAACGCGGACGCCAGCTGTTTCGTCGGGAAGATCAGGGCCGCGCCGGCGACGGAACCGAGCTTGATCGCATCTCTTCTGTTCAGCACGTCGATCACCTTCGGGGAATCAGGGAGAACGCCGCAGGTGCAGCGTGACCGCGGCGAGCAGGGAGAGCACGAACGAGTACTGCAACACGGTGATCGCCGCGGACATCGTGTTACCCGGCGCGATGGCGTTGCCGACGGTGAGCCCCGCGAGGGGGATCGTCACCGAAGCGCTGAGGACGGCCGACGTCGCGGCGAAGACCAGCAGGGCGGTAATGCGCCTTGCCGCCCACCGCCGGGAGGCGACCACGGCGAGCAGCAGGCTCGCCATGGTCGCGTGCGCCGCGAGCAGCGTGATGCCGACGAAGTTGGGAACGGCGTTCGCCACGATCGCCGGGGGTGGGGTGAGCGTTCCCTCCGCTTCGGAGTGGTGTCCGGCACCGGCGGTGAGGACGGGCAGCCACCGCGAGCTCACGTCCAAATAGGACGACCAGTCCCGGATCTGCCAGGCCACGATCGCGCCGAGGACGATCGCCAGCAGGGCCAGCGGGGCCGTGGGCCAGGAGCGGTCCGGTGACGGCGTGGACGCCTGCCGGACTGCGACCTCGTACTGCATTGAGCCACCTTCCCGCCCACGTTCCGCGGATCAGTACATCGGGTTCGGGTTGGCCGAAGTCGGCGGAGTGGGTTCGATGACGGCCCAGTGTTCGAGCAGCTTTCCGTCGCGGACGCGGTACAGGTCGGCGCCCACACCGTTCTCCATGTCGAAGAGCTTCTCCAGGTGGACGAACACCGCGACCAGATCTCCTTCGGCGACAACGGTCTTCACGTTGGCGCGGTAGTCCGGCCGCGCCGCGTACGCGGCGTGCAGGAACTGCTGCAGCGCTTCGGTCCCGTTCGGGACGTCCGGGAAGTGCTGGTAGTACGTGTTGTCCCCGATGTAGCGGTCCAGCGCCTTCAGGCGGAGTTCGTCATCGGGCTGGTTGACGATCTCGTCGAATGCCGCACGGCCGACGCGCGCGCTTTCAGCGTCCGTGGAGAACGGCAGCGACCGGGAGATCCTGGGCGAGCTGAGCGTGGAGAACATGTCGTTGCCGATGCCCTGTGGCCGGACGGCCTCGTTGAGCTCCCAGTGCTCGGCGATCTTGCCCCTGTCGAGGCGGAAGAGGTTGACCTTGGCGACACCCAGGTCGCCGGCTTTGCCGACGAAGTGGCTGTGCACCACCACGAGGTCGTTCTGGGCGATGGTCCGCTTCACGGTGAACCGGAGGTTCGGGTTCTGCTCGCGCAGCCCGGCGTGGTGGGCGCGGAACGCGGACCGGCCGTTGGCGATCGCGGGGTGGTGCTGGACGAGGTCGGGGCGCACCACCCTGTCGAGGTGTCCGAGGTCCCCGCGGTTCAGCGCGGCGTAGAAGCCGAGGACGATCGCCCTGTTCACGTTCTCCTTCGGACTGGCGATCGACTCGAAGACGCCCTGCTGGTGCCGCGGCGGTGCGGCGGTGGCGGCCGGGACGAAGGCGGCGATCATCATGGCGGAGAGGGTGATCGGCAGGACCACGCGCGAGCGGGTCCGGGATCGGTACGTCCTTCGTGGCATCTGGCTCCTGCTTTCTGCGGTTGTCGAAGAACTTGACCGTGCTGGGTCGAAGGCAGCTCTCGACGTGCTGAGGTGTGGTTCGGTGGAAGTCGCCCTACGGCCGCACGAGCACCTTGGTGGCCGTGCGCGCGGCCATCGCCTCGTAGCCGGACACGATGTCGTCCAGGGCCACGACCTCGTCGAAGATCGGACCGGGGTCGAGCGTGCCCGCCAGCACGCGATCGACGAGTTCGGGGAGGTAGACGCGAGCCGGCGTGAGCCCGCCGGTGAGGGTGATGCCGCGGAAGAAGACCGGGGTCACGTCGCCGATCGGCGGGCCGCCCATCACGCAGACGGTGCCGCCGGTCCGGCACAGCGCGAAAGCCGTGTTCTGCGCCGGCGGGCCGCCTCCGCACTCCACCACCACATCGGCGCCGAGTCCTTGCGTGATCGTGCGGACGAAGTCGACGGACTCGGCACCGCTCTCGGGACCACGGGCCTGCAGGGTGTCGGTGGCACCGAAGTCGCGGCCCTTGCCCAACCGCGTCTCGTGCCTGCCCACGAGGATGATCCGGCCGGCTCCCGCTTCCCCTGCCGCGAGCACGGCGCACATCCCGACCGGGCCGTCACCGAGGACGGCGACCGTCGATCCAGGCGCGACCCGGCCCGTCCGGACGGCGTGCAGGCCCGTCGCCATGCTGTCGGTGAGGGCGAGGAGCGAAGGCAGCCGTTCGTCGTTCCGGTCCACCGGCACCGCCACCAGGGTGGCGTCGGCGAAGGGGACGCGGACCGCTTCGGCCTGGGCGCCGTCACCGTCCACACCGAACATGCCGCCCGCGGCGCAGGCGCTGTGCAGACCGGTCCGGCACGGGGGGCAGGTCCCGTCGGCGAAGTTGAACGGCGCGACGACCATCGTCCCGCGGCGGAGCGTGGAGACCTCACTGCCGATGTCTTCGACCACACCGACGAACTCGTGCCCACAGCGAGGCCCGGTCACCGGGCCGGGAAGCCCGTGATAGCCGTGCAGGTCCGTGCCGCAGATCCCGGCGGCGACCACGCGGACGACCGCGTCACCGGGTTCCCGGATCACCGCGTCGGGGACGTTCTCCACGGTCAGCTCGTGCTTGCCGTGCAACACCGCGGCCTTCATGAGGACACCTTTCGCCAGCTCGAATCGATGAAGTCCGGGCTTGCCGGTGCGTCGGACGGCACAGGCCGGAGTCGCGACAGCACGTCCTCCGTCCGGACGTACCGGCCCGACAGGTGGTCCGCCGCCCCCGTGACGATGGCGACCAGCGCGTCGGCCGAGTCCTCGGCCGACGTGAACCGCCCGGACTGCCGGGCTTTCACCGTCCACGCGAGCACGTCGTCCTCCCAGCGGTTCCCGGTCCGGCCCCGCTCCAGGTGCGACCGGGTCATCCCGGCGTCGACCAGGCCCGGGTGGAACGCCACCGCCACCCGCGCCGACTCGGCCAGCTCTCCGGCGAGGCTCGCCGTCACCGAGATCAACGCGGCCTTGCCGGCGGCGTAGGCGCTGACGTGCGGCCAGCCGACCGCGCCCGCACGGCTCACCACGTTCACCACGCGGCCGGTGAGCGCGGGCAGCACGGCCCGTGTCATCCGCACCGATCCGAAGAGCGAGACTTCGAACGCCTGCCGCCACTCCGCCTCATTCACAGTCCACAAAGGACCAATCGGACCGGGCACGCCCGCGTTGTTCACCAGCACGTCGAGGCCGCCGAACTCGGCCACGACCTCGTCGACCCCGCGGGTCACCGAATCTCCGTCCGTCACGTCGAGGTGCACCCAGGTCGCGGATCCCCCGGCCCGGCGGATCTCGTCGACGGTCTCCACCAGACTGTCCCGGCAGCGGCCCGCCACGGCGACGGACATCCCGGCGGCGGCCAGCGCCTGCGCGAACATCCGTCCCAGCCCGCGTCCGCCGCCCGTGAGCAGCACCCGCAGAGCCGGGGGCCGAGTCCGCTTCCCGGTCGAGGAGCGCGGGATCACCCGTACGCGCTCGATCGCCCGCACCCGTTGGTGCGGCGCGACGCGGTCCGCGACGTAGGCCGTGATCTCCGCGAGGGGGACCGGCTCGTGCAACACGACGTACGCCTTCGGGATCTCCCCGGTGACCCGGTCGGGCACCCCCGCAACGCAGGCCTCGGTCACCGCGGGGTGGCTGGTGACCACCTCCTCCAGTGCAGTCGGCGACACCTGGTGGCCCTTGTACTTGATCAGAGACTTCACCCGGCCGGTGATCCGCAGGAAGCCGTTCTCGTCGCGTCTCGCGAGGTCGCCGGTGCGCAGCCAGCCCTCCGCGTCCGCGGACGCGAGGGCGATCTGCGGTCCGCGCAGCCACAACTCCCCCGACTCCGCCTCCTCGCCACCGGTGAACCGCACCTCGGTACCCGGAACGAGCACACCGGTGGAGCCCTGCGGAACCTCGACCCCGTCCGGACTGAAGCTCACGCACCCCGCCTCGATCATCCCGAACCCCTGCACCACGGGGACGCCGAGGACCGCGGCGCAGCGGTCGGCGTCCACCGAGGGCAGCGGCGCACCGCCCGAGACGACCAGTCGCAGCGATGTCAGGGGTTTCCCAGCCGCGCCGAGCTCGGTCACCACGCTCGGCACCAGGTACGCCAGCGACACGCCGTCCTCGGTGACGTCGCGGGTGAAGTCGGCGGCCGAGAACGGGGTCGCGCCGATGACCAGGGTGGCGCCCGCCCGCAGCGCCGGGTTCATCGCCATCTGCATCCCGTAGACGTGCCGCAGCGGCGGCACCGACAGGACGACGTCGTCGCCGCGCACGCGGTGCAGGTGGGCGATCTGCCCGAGGTTGGAGGTCAGGTTGCGGTGCGACACCGGCACGAGCTTCGGTGTGCCCTGCGTGCCGCTGGAGCTCATGAGCACCGCCGTCCGGTCACCCCCGCGCGCGGACAGCGGCAGCGGTGGTGTGGCGACCGCCTCGTCCCACGGCGTTCCGCCAGGCGTGCGGGAACCGACGCACGCGGTCGGCAGCGAGACCTTCGGCGGTCCGAGGGACGTCTCCGCGATGAGCGCCTTCGCCCCGGCGTCGTCGATCGCGGAGCGCCAGTGCTCGGCGGTGTCCCGCGGGTCGAGCGCGAGCACAACCGCACCGGCCGCGAGGATCCCGTGGTAGGCGACCACGAACTCGGCGCTGTTCTCGACCAGCACCAGCACGGTGTCGTCCTCGCCGACCCCCGACCGGCGCAACCAGGCCGCGAGCCCGGCGACGGCCGCGCGCAGCCGTCCGTACGTCCATTCCCGGCGCCCGCCCCGCGAGCGGTCCACGATCGCGACGCGGTCGTCGTCCGCCGCGTCCGGCCGCAGGACGTAAACCCCGAGGTGCGCGTCCGCGGGTACCTCCCAGGCCGCCGTCATGGACGCACCAGCACTTCGACGGCTTCCCGCCCGGCCGCGAACCGGGTCGCGGGGGCCGGCGGGTGGCCGTCGGTCGGGGTGGTGACCGCGGTGCCGCGGGCACCGGCTCCGACGACCTCCCGCGGTGCGACCAGCTGCGCGGCGCTCATCGCTCCCCCAGGCCCTTCTTGCGGGCCAGGGTGAGCCCGTCCGCGACGGTCAGCAGCACCGACTCGACGCGGTCGTCGTTGCGCACGTGTTCGTTGAACTCGCGGATGGCGCGGGCGTTGCCCACCGCGTCGGGTGACGCCGCCTCGCCGGCGTAGAGCACGTTGTCAGCCACGATCAGGCCGTTGGGGCGCAGCCGGGGCACGAGCTCCTCCCAGTAGGCGAGGTAGCCGACCTTGTCCGCGTCGAGGAAGGCCAGGTCGACGAACTCTTCCTGGGGAAGGCCGCGCAGGGTCTCGGCGGCGGGCCCGAGCAGCGGTTCCACTCGCTCGGCGACCCCTGCCCGGATCCAGGCGGCGGTGGCGATCCCGGCCCAGCGGTCGGTCACGTCACAGGTGATCACCCGGCCGCCTGCGCCCACGCCCTCGGCCAGCGCGAGCGTCGAGTACCCGGTGAACGTTCCCACCTCAACCGCGACGCGGGCGCCGGCCAGGCGGGCCAGCAACGTGAGCAGCGCCCCCTGTTCCGGAGGAACCTGCATCTCGGCCACCTGGCCGAGTGCGAATGTGGCCTCGATCAGGTCGCGCTGGACGTCGGTGAACGGCGGGAGCTGTCCCCGGACGTACTCGAGCACCTGCGGAGTGAGGAGCACTGCCTTCTCGGGCTGCTCCGCTGTTGCGGTCATGCGTTGACTCCGTCCGCGAGAGCCTCCTCGGCGATCAGGACGAGGCGGCCGATGTGCACCGGCAGGTCGGTCTGGAAGTGGTTCACTGCGTCGCGCTCGTAGGTCGCGCGCACGGGCCGCGCCGCGAGGTCCGCCAGCAGCGCCGCCACCCGGGCCTGCAGCGACGCGGTGAAGACGTGCGCGCAGACCGGCACCCGGTCGACGAGGAAGAAGTCGTCGAGCAGCGCCTGTTCGTCCTCGGTGGGTGTGCGGTGGACGTCCCACCCGGCGTCACGCAGGAGCGACCCGCCGGACGGAACGAGCCGGGCCGCCACCGTCATGTGCACGAGGCGGTTGAACTTCACCGCCTCCTTCAGCGCCGACCCTGAGGCGGGCCGCGCTCCCGCGAGCAGAGCGGCGGCGTGGCGGTGGTCGCGCGCCCACGTCCCGCTCATCGCCGAGTGCCGCGCCGCCATCCGGGGCCGGATGACCGAGGCGTAAACCTCGGGGCGGCAGCTGCCCGAGTAGAGCAGCAGTGCCGAGTAGGTGTCGTGCAGAGCCGCAGCCTCGGCGAGGTCACCGCGGCCGAGCGCGGCCGAAAGCAGCCGCCACGCGCAGAAGGCGCCGTGGTGGCCCAGCAGCCAGCGATACCAGGCCACCTCGGCTTCGGGGCCGAGCGGCGGCGGGCCGACGGCTTGGACAGGAACGACCGCATGCCCGGCACACGGGGCGAGCGGCTTGTGCGGCAACGGAACGGTGAGCCTGGGCAGCGGCGAAGCGGTCACGACACCACCTCCGCGGCGTGCCCGCCCGGCGCACCGGCAGCCGGGTGGACGGGTTCGTCGGCCACGATCACGGTGTCGGACGACGACACCCGCACCGGCCGGGCGGCCTCCGGACAGGGCATCTCCGAGGAAGCCGGAAAGTCTGGGGAGGTGGTCGCGGAATCCGCCGTGCTCATCGTGTCCTCTCCCTGCTCGGGCTGAGGTGGGGTCGAAGGTCGTCAACCCCGCCGGCCAGGTCAGCGGTCCGCCCGAAGTGGTCGCGCTGTTCACCGGAGAGCTGGACTGCCGGCCGTGAGCCGACGGACAGCCGTCCGTCCCGAACATCGCGGTCCCTGGGCGAACCGACGCACCGACTGGCCCGCGTCCGCACGCGCCTGCCCAACAGGGTCCGCCACTGTTTCCCGGCGCGCTTTCCCTTCCTGGAAACAGTTTCACGCTGTCCGCGTAGCAATTTTCGCCGCAAGTATGCAGCGGTGAAGCCGTCGTACAACGGAGCATTCCTCCTGTCGGAACGATGACGGCGACCTGCGTCCGATCGGCTCACAGCACGACGAGCGGCGTCCACGCCACGGCCGGGGAACACCTGGCGCGACCTGACTGTCCACAAGCGACTGACGCGGCCAACCGCCGGGAGTGGTGATCTCATCCACGCACCTCCGGAGACGGGTTCGCCACGAAGCTGAATCAGGCTGACGGGCACGGTTGTCCGCGAAAGGTCCACAGTGGTCTCTTCAGCGAAGTCGTGGCCTCTCGGGCAGTGCCAGGTCCTCGATCATCTCGTCGGCCCTGCTCCACTCGGCTGGTTCTCCGGGTGACCATAGGGACAGTGCGCTTCGGTGCACCTGCGGACATCCGCAGTGTTGTCGTGGCTCCGCAGGTCGCGGTCCGGGACGCCGCGGTCTCGACGACATCGCCCGCTGGCTCTGCCACCTGGCGGACCGAAGTTGATCGACGCCGTTCAGAAGTCACTCGACGGGGCCTGGCTCCTCCACGGAGCTGATGCTGCTGCGGTGGTGAGTCCCGTGTGGTTGCGGTCTCGCCGTGCTCAACGGAGTGTTCACGGCAGGACCGCCCGTCGTCCGGCCTGCGATTCCCAGCCGGGCCACGCCGTCCGTGCTCGCCCTGCTCAAATCTCCGCTGCTGCGGGTGCGGGCGGAATTGGAGTCCCGGAGTGAGCACGGCGATCTCGCTGGGGGGAAGTTGTTCAAGGGCGGCCTTCAGAAGCCTGCGCACCACGAAGCGGGACAGCCAGGTCCGACCTCCATGGGCGCGACCGGGCACCTGCGAACCAACCCCGGGGGCGATGGCGCTGCCGGCCTGCTTCGACTTGCGCAAGAGCAGGCCAACGGTCAGCGCCGGATCGGCGCCGGCCAGGGCAGCCGCGTCGAGCTCGTTGGCCGCTGCGACCGCAGCCTCCGTTCAACCGTGACAGGTTGATCGAGCCGCACCGGGCGCCGGTCAACACGACCACGCTGACGCCGTCGGATCCCCGGCCCAGCCGCGGGAGATCGACATCGACCCGCACAGATCTCGGTACGCACATGGATTTCGAGTTAAGCCACGGGAGCGCCGGTAGCGCGACTGCCCTGGAGATCTCCTTCGTTCTCCCTCCTCGTGCGACGCCCCAGCGACCTGCCGCAGCCGCAGTGAGCGAAGCCCGCCGATCTCGCACTGTTCACTCGGCGATGAGGCAGAGTCGGGGCAGGACGAACCAGCGAAGCTCCTCGAAGTCCTCCGGCAGGCCGGTGATCCCGTCGTCGACCACGTCAGCGCGAGCAGCGAGCAGCCGCCGAGCCTCTTCCAGGTACTTCGTGAGGATCGTGTCATCGGCGCGAATCGGCGGCACGGTCGCGTGCGTGGCCACCACGGAGCGCAGATCGGGCAGCTCACGGGGAACGAGAGCTGTGCCGCGGTGCCGCCACAGCCCGGTTCTCGGGTCGAAGACGTAATCGGTCAGCAGGCGGTGGCCGTGCCGGGCGACCAGCCGCACGGCCTCGACGAGGTAATCACGGACGGCGTCGGTGATGAAGTAGTTGAAGTTGAGGCGCACCCAGCCGGGCTTCACCCCGTGATACCCGGCCGCTGAGTTGCGGTCGTAGCCCTGGGATCGCCTGTCATCGATGTGGAGCAGCCGGTGCCCGTAGGGACCGGCGCAGGAGCACCCGCCACGGGACTGGATGCCGAACAGGTCGTTGAGCACGGCGACCACGAAGTTGTGGTGCAGGAACCGCTGCCCGGACCGGACGCGGAAGGACACGATCGACAACCGGTCCGCGGTACGGCTGCCGAGAATCTCGATGCCGGGTTCCCGCTCCCACTCGGCGACGGCGTGCCGCCACAGCCGTTGTTCGCGGGCATGGATCACCCCGGCGCCCACGGCATCCTTGAGCGCGAACACCAGACCGGCGCGGACCGACTCGACGACCGCCGGCGTGCCGCCCTCCTCCCTCGCCACAGGGTCGTCGAGGTAGCGGTGACCTCCCGGGTGGACGAACGCCACCGTGCCGCCGCCCGGCACGGTGGGAACTCTGTTGGTGACGAGGTCGCGACGCACCACCAGCACACCGGGCGTTTGCGGGCCACCGACGAACTTGTGCGGTGACAGGAAAACGGCGTCCTTGTGGTCGCCCCGTCCCGGTGCGCTCTCACGCATCCGAACAGGCACGTGCGGCCCAGCCGCAGCATAGTCCCAAAAGGACAGTGCACCGTGTTCATGCAGCAGCGCGGAAATGCCGTCGGTGTCGGTCAGCACACCTGTCACGTTCGACGCGGCGGAGAAGCTGCCGATCCGCAACGGGCGGTGGGAGTGGCGGATCAGCTGCCGGCGCAGTTCGGCGACGTCGACGCGGCCCCACTCGTCCTCGCCGATGACTACGACGTCCGCGACGGCCTCGCGCCAGGGCAGCTCGTTGGAGTGGTGCTCGTAGGGTCCGACGAAGACGACCGGACGTTCCCCCTGAGGGATCCGGTCCGCGAGCGAATACTTCTCGTCCAAACCGGCCGGGAGCCGGATTTCCAGCATTCCCACGAGCTTGGTGACCGCTGCGGTCGCACCGGAACCGCAGAACATCACCAGGTCGTCCTCCGTTCCTCCGACGGACTGGCGAATGAGCAGCCTCGCCTGTTCCCGCAACATCGTGGTGTACCGACTGGTGCTCGAGCTCTCGGTGTGCGTGTTGGCGTAGTAGGGCAGCACCTCCGCACGAATAAAATCCTCGATGAAGTCGAGTGCCCGGCCCGATGCGGTGTAGTCGGCGTAAACTATTCTCCTTGCCCCATAAGGGGTGTCGAGCACCTTGTTGTCGCCGATGATTCCACGCCGGATGATTCCGAGCAGCAACTCGTCCGGCTCACCACGATTGCCGCTGGCCATCTTACCGTTGCGGAATCCGATTCGGCGGCGGATAATTCTCATCAGAGACACCTGCACGAGTTTGTCGCGGCGGGCAATAAATCCATAACCAAAGTTTCCAGCGAGAACCAATCAGGACGCCTGCGAGGTGGCTCGGCCACAATATTCGACGCGCGAGGGTCTCCCGTTTCCTTTCACTTTCGACACCATTTTGGGACGTTTTTCCACCACTAGCGTCCCCGAACGTGACGCTTACGCTCGCGATGCTCAAGAGAACGGTCATCGCTCAACTCGACTGCAGTCCGTCGGACCTCACCGACAAGGCCGAACTGACGGCCTGGGGCCGGACTCCCCGGGACTGCTCAGGCTGGCAGCTCCAGAGACCAGCTCCCACTGGGTTCACCGTAGGCAGAACGCACGGTGTCCACCATCTGTCGTCCCGCGGTGCGGAACGAGCGTTCGACCAATTCAAACCGCGCATCGTCGGTCAGATGGGCGGTACGTGCGGTCTTCTGCGACAGCTGGTCGAAGCAGGTCTGCCGATGGTGAGCGCGAAGGCATCGGCCCTCGTTCTCAACCAGCGGCAGCGAGCAGAAGGGTCTGCTCCACGAGTGGGTGACAGTGTGACCTCCTGCCGTCCCGCCGCTGTCGTAGGAGCCGATGATGCCGGGCTGATCGCCATACCTCGCGCGACGACGTCCACCAACCGAACCTCTCGCAGTTCGTTCACCACGCTGGGGAGCAACCACAGGTCGCGATAGATCCGCACGTCACGGCGCGCGGCGAAGTCGAGCAAACGCGCCTTCTCCGACCAGAACGGCGATCCGGTACCCGAATCGAAGTGTCGCCGCATGACAGCGGGCACGAATTCGCCTTCACGCCATTCATGATGGTCGTTCAGATCGAGATCGAACGCAACGCCAGACATCCGTCCTCGCAGACAACTGGTCAAGGCGAGCGGTTGACCAGGCCCGCTGGCCGATATGTCGTGACCGGTTCGGAGCGAACCTCGGGCCGGCGGTCTCATCTGTGGCGCGCGGCACCCAGAATCACACACCTGCGTGCCCCAAACCCTTCGGTGACCAGCGGGTTGACATCGACGACGAAAGGAGACATCGAACAAGCCTCTGCGCAGGATCATCCCGGATCGAGGGATCTTGCCATAAGCGTGCACGTTCTCCGCACACCCGCAGCCGAACGTGGCGTGCTCACCCGTGATCCAGTCGGTGCCGTTCCGGCCTCCGGAACGGTTAGTGCCGGACGTTCCGTCCGGCGGACAGAATAAGTCCAGCCGACAACCGGGATCCGAAACCGATCGTGCCCTGTTCTGATGCAGTATTGGAGAAGCGCCGCTCATGACCAAGGGGAACGTCAATCCCAATCCGTCGCCGAACCCGGCGGCGAACCCGCTCCCCTCGGTACCACCGGTCAACACGGGCACGGGCGGTGGTACCGCCGGCAACGGCGGTTACTCCATGAGCGACTCCGCGATGCACGGGTTGCAGAAGAAGGCGGGTGACCTCGAGTCTCGGCTGTCGAGCATCGCAAGCGGCCTTCGTGGTCTGAACTTGAGCAGCAACGCGCTCGGCCCCATCGGCCTGTTCACGGTGCCCGCGCTCAACGCGTCCAACGACAACGCGATCACGCAGGCGGACAAGGGCGCTAAGGCGTTCAACGACGTCCAGTCCGGTCTGAAGGCCACGCACCAGACGTCGACGACGACGGACACCAACCTGGCCTCCAACTTCCGCTCGATCGACCCAGGCACCAACGCGAAGCCGCCACCCGGCGCCACCGCGGCGACAACCGGTCCGAACACGTCGGGAGGCGGCAGGGTCACCAGGCCGGAGTCGATCAAGGGAGGCGGAAACCCCACCCCGGGACCGGCCCCGCAGAGCGGCGGCGGCAAGGTCACGCCCACCCAGGGCCCGAAGGGCGGCGCGTATCTCACGCCATCAGTCGGCCCGGCACCAGGCGGCGGCAAGGTCGGCGACATCCAGCGACCCAAGGGCGGTGGCACCAACCCCGGCTCGAACCTCGATCCGCAGGGCGGCGGCAAGGTGAGCCGCTCCCAGGGTCCGGGGGGCGGCGCGGCCTTCACGCCGACCCTCGGACCGGCTCCGACCGGCGGCGGCAAGGTCAGCCCGGCCCAAGGCCCCAAGGACGGCGGCGCCTCGCTCACCCCCACGCTCGGCAAGCCGCCGGGCGGTCCCGCCGCCGGTGCGCCGCCAGTCCCCGGTGGCACCACGGGTGCCACCAGCACCCCCGGTTCGAAGGGCGGTGGCACGCCCGGTGGCGGCGGCAAGGCCGGGGGCGTTCCGGCCGCGCCCGGCTCCGGTGCCACGCCCGGTCAGGTCGCCGGTACCAAGCCCAGCGCGACCCCGCCCGGTCCGCAGGGCGCCGCACCTCCGCGCGGCGCGACCCCGCCCGCCATGTCGCCGGGCACTTCCCCGCCCGTGCTGCCCGGCGCGACCCCCGGCGTGACCGGCGGCAACAAAATCGGTCCCGGCGGTGCGAAGGGTGTGTTCGACGCGTCCAAGCCTGGCATGCCCGAGAGCACCATCAAGAACGCGCCGCCGAGCTCCACCTCGACTCCCCCTGCGGCTCCGAAGCCGACGATCCCCACGATTCCCGGCACTCCCGGTACGCCCTCCACGCCCGGCGGGACCTCTGCGGGTGCCGGCACGCCCAAGCCCGGCGGTTTCCCCGGAGGCGCTCCGGGCGCGGTGCCCGGCGGCAACACCCCGTTGACGCCCGGTTCGCAGAGCGCCGTCGCGACCCCACCCCAAAGCGCGAGCCCGCGCGGTGGTGCCGCTCCGGCCGTGACGCCCCCGCCCGCGGCGGGCCCCGGCATGGCCCCGCCCATGGCGCCGGGCGCGACGCCTGGCGCGACCAGCGGCGACCGTGGCAGCAACAAGTTCCGCCCCGGTGGGGCGAACGGCGTGTTCGACACGCCCAAGGCCTCGACGCCCGACAACACGATCGTGAGGGCCGCCGGTACCTCGCCCTCGACGCCGCCCTCGGTTCCGAAGCCGACTCCGCTCACCTCGCAGCCGAACATCACCGTGCCCCCGGCCGTCTCGACATCGACCGCGACTCCGCAGTCGCGCCCCGGCACGCCGCCATCGATGTCGACGCCACGGTTCTCTTCTCCGGACACGACACCCCCGGCACAGACGCCTTCCGCGCGGACGCCTGCCCGGAATCCCGGCCAGACGCCGCCCGTCCAGACGCGACCGGCCCCTGCCACGCCGCCGGTGAGCACGCCGCCGCCGACCCCGGCGGCGAACACCCCGCCGGTCAACACCCTCAGCACCAACACGCCGACGCCCACCCCCGCGACGAGCGTTCCCCCCACCACGCCCAACTCGACCAGCACGCCGAACTCCGGCGGCTCGGCCGTCAAGACACGTCCGTCGCCGCCTCCTCCCGGTTCGCCCTCGGCCAACCGCGCCTCCGCGCCGAGCACCGGCCGCAACGTGGTCGAGGTGCCCGCGGTCGTCCCGCCGTCGCAGAAACCGGCGAACAGCCAGGGTTTGCGGTCCGGCACCAACAGCGACAGCGACAGCGACTCGGCGTATGAGGACGCCGTCGACTTCCAGACGGCCGAGCAGCGGGTGGAGAGCTACCGCGCCGAAGATCCCAAGACCGACTCCGGTTGGCGGCCGGACGAGAACGGCGGGCTCACGTACGGACCGAACAAACCGTCGGAGTTCGTCCGCATCAGGGTCGACGAGAACACCACGGTCGGCCTGACGCCGTACATGGCCAAGCAGTGGATGGCGGACAACGGGATCAGGCCTCCGAAGGGGACCACTGTCGAAGCGGCGATCCACCCCCTGCTCTACGACACGAACCTGGGCGGCGGCAGCCGCACGCCCGAGGTCTACGGCATCGACAACGCCGCCGACTTCCACAGCGAGATGATGGGGGTCGCCGCCGAGAAGGACATCCAAGAGCAGCAGACCGTGCTCGACGCGGTGAACGACCTCGCCACGGAAATCACGAACAAGTACCCGCCGGACCAGTTCTCCTACGTCGGTCTGGGCCGCAGTCCCGCCGCCGTGGTCGCCGCGTTGCAGAACCAGGGCCACGACGCGGTGTCCATCCCGCTGTCGAACTTCCGGCCGTTGCCGTCCGACCCGGCGTCGATCCTCATCCCCGCGTACAACGGGCCTGACGGCAGGCCCAAGACCGAACCGCTGACCGACCAGCAGCAAGACATGCTGGACCAGCACTTCGACGAGTTCCTGGGTGACCTGCCGCCCGGCAAGAACGTGCTGCTGATCGACTACACGCAGGGCGGCCTGTCGCTCGTATCCGCGCAGTACCAGCTGCAGCAACACTTGAACCACAACGCCACCGCCGATGCTCCGCCCTCCCGCGTGCAAGCATTCGCCATCCACGAGGCGACGAACCGCAACGACATCCTCAAGACGATCAACGCCGCAGCGCTGCCCGGATCGAGGTTCCAGAGCCTCTACGAGAGCTACCTTGACGGCAGCGGCCGCCGGAACTCCCGCCAGGACTTCAAGAACAACATCGAGACCCGCGAGATCCCGTTCCGGCACCCGCTCGGCGACGCGTTCCGCAAGGAAGCGTTCGACGAGTTCTCCGAGCACGGGTCGTACAAGATCCTCGAGCAGAACCCGGACACGTTCCAGCAAGACCGCCCGCACAGGAACAACTCCGTCGCACCCGGTGTCACGACCGCCTACGAGGTGTTGAAGGACGCCGTCGGGGAGGGCAGGCTCAAGCCCGCGCCGGACCGCACAAAGGACAGCGGCTCCCAGGGCGGCGGTTCTCGCGACGGCAACGTGAAGGGCGGCGACCAGGGCAGCACTCGCGGCGCGCCGCCGTCCTCGTCGACCGGCACCCCTGACGCGAACACCGGCGGGAGGTCCGACACCGGCGGCAACACCCGTCCGACGCCCACCATGGACGCGCCGGCGGCCCCGCCCGCTCCCACGACGTCGGTCCCACCGCCTCCCGCTCCCCCGGCGCCGAGCTCGAAAATGCACGCCAACGGCACTCGCAAGGACGTGCCGGAGGTCGGTGCGCCGCCGGCGATGACGCCGCCGACCCCGGAATCCCACCGGGGCAAGGACGTCCTGAGCGACGAGTCCTGGCGGCACGACCCCGCCAGGACCGCGGAGTGGTCCACCCCGGTCAACCCCGCCGACCGCAGCACGTGGGCCCACCGCCGCAACGACACCGACGTCCGCACCGTCGACGTGGTCGTCCGCGACGTGCGGACCGACAGCACACCGTCGAAGATCGAGGCCTACCAGGGCCTCATCAACTACGACCTGCGCCGGATCGAGACCAGCCCCGGCAAGTTCGTGCAGGAATACACCGTCAAGGTCCACCTCGAGCCCACCGGCAAGACCACCCCCGAACAGCTCGCGCAGATCAGGGACAACGCCACCAACGGCGTCAACACCCTGCTCAACCAGGGCTTCCGGCTGCCCAGCGGCGACCAGTTCCACCTGAACCTCGAATTCACCAACAACAAGGCCGACGCCCACACCACCGTCAAAGTCGACCCCACAAACCCCAACGTCGACCAAGACCACTGGAACCCCGACACCAGCCCCGAAGTCCTCGCCCACGAAACCCTGCACTACCTCGGCGTCCCCGACGAGTACAAAGACACCACCCGAGTCCTGCAACAACACGACACCAACTCCGGCGTCCACACCAACGACGGCGGCCTCATGGGCCCTGCAGCCCACCTGCCCGACCCCGGCATCCGCCCCCGCCACCTCTGGCTCATCGAACGCACCGCCACCAGCCAGGTCATGGTCCCCGACACCACCATCGACCCACCCGGCCCCGCCACCGCGCCACCACCCGCGGGCTGGACCCCCAAACCACCGGAAAACGACGGCCCGGTGTCAACGCCCAGCACCGACGGCACCGCCGACGTCGACTCGAACCCGAGTCCCGACGCCGACCTCAAGACCAGGCCGGCGACCATGCCCGGTCGGTTCTCGGACTCCGACTCGGACAGTGATGGCGAGATCGACGTCCGTCCGAACCGGACGCACCTGCCGAACCTGGATCGCGTCGGTCTGATCGAGTCGGTGCTGCGCAGTGCGGCGTTCCAGAACGCGCCAGTCCCGAACGCGTCCCCGCTGGTCGGTTCCGGCGACGTGCGATCCACTGTGGACACAGTGCTGAGCGATGTGCGGCAGAACCCGCAGAACCACAACCACCCCGGCCTGACCCCGCCCGCCCTGGCGACCTGGGTGGCGAGCCAGGTCAGTCCGGACACCCTGGCGAAGTTCCACCCCGACCTGGAACCGAACACCCCAGGCCTCACCGCCGACGCCAAGACCCAGCAGTGGCGGGCGAACCTCGCCAACGACCTGGCGAACGGGTCGTCGAGGCGCTGGGACGTCGTGAACGCCGGCCCCAAGGCCGACGGCACGAACCCCGGCAACGTCGAGATGATCAACCACCTGACCCAGCAGCTCAACGCGAACGGCGCGTTGCCGTCGCCCGCTGACCTGGTGGCGAAAGCGCTGCAGACGCCGTCATGGGCCGACTCCCACGTCGGTTCCCACCTGCCCGCCTCGATCGGGCAGGCGTTGGACGTGCAGCTCGTCGTCGACAGCAACGGCGTGCAGACCGTGCACGGCCCGGACGGCGCGACCCAGGTGCAGATCAGCTCGCAGAACGGCACCTTCGGCGCGCTCGGCGCTCCCTCGCCCCAGGAAGTCCGCGCCGGCATGGAGGCCTGGCTCGCGGGCAAGTCCTCCGCGGAGGTCAACCAGACCATCGCCGACCTCTACAAGGGCCGCCAGGACGAGAGCCTCTACAACGCCGCGCAGAAGGTCCAGCTCGTCAAGCGCGCGGCCGCGCACCCCGGCGGCCCACAGGCGTTCGTGAACGCCCTGCGAGAACGAGCCTCGACGCTCGAGAACCGCATCGCGGAGGTGAAGTCCCAGGCGCCCCGCCGGCTCAGCCTGTGGAAGACGGCGCAGCACACCGGACAGCAGGCGCAGATCGACGCGCAGGTCAAGACCCTCACCGACCTCCTCGACAGCACCAACAGCCAGATCGAGACCCTTGCCGCGCAGGGGCCCGCGCTCGGCACCACCCACCTCGTCGACAAGTTCGTCGCGGGTCCGAACGCGGACAAGCTCGAGCACATCCCAGCGGACGTGCTGCCCCGGCTCGACGCCCAGCTGACCGCGCAGATCACGGCGGCGGAGAACGCCGGATTCGACGCCTCGGACCTGAAGAAGCTGCAGGAGCGGGTGCAGAACGAGGCGGACGTCCGCATCGTGACCAACCACGCCTCGACGCGTGGTCTGGACGGGCTGAGCGCCCAGTTGGACGACACAAGGGAAGCGCTGCAGAACTTCCGCGACGGCAAGTCGTCGAACACCGGTTTCCAGGGCTTCCTGAACAAGATGCTCGGCCACGAGGTCGACACGTCCGTCGACTTCGACCAGAAGATCGCCCAGGCGGAAGGGATGGTACGGCAGGCGGAGCGCAACCTGGCGTTCACGACCGATCCCGACTACAGCAACCGCTTCGAAAAGGCCGCGGAGAAGTACGCGAAGCTGCAGTCGACAATGCAGCGGTTGGAGCAGTTCAACGCCGAGCTCGATGCACGTGCCGAGCGCCTGCGCGATCTCGAAGCCAGAACTCGCGAGTTCAACGCACGCCAGCTGGCCCGCGCTCTCGAAGAGCACCGCACGCAGCAGGACGCCGAAAGCATCTACAGCGCTGCCAGTTCCGACACGCAGTCGGACGTCGACGCGCGGTCGGACGTCGACGCGCAGTCCGACGTCGACGCGCAGTCCGACGTCGACGCGCGGCCGGACAATCTCGTGCGGACCCCGCGGCACGAGCACGCGGCGTTCCGGGCGTCGCTGTACGGGAAGTCGCGGGCCGAGCTCGCCGAACTGGCCCTGCAGCACAGCACCCACCCGGACCGCTCGTTCGAGATCGAGCAGATGTCCCGCTACCAGGAGATCGCCCACAAGGAAGGCGGCCTCCAGCAGCACCTGAGGGACCTGCAGAGCGAGATCCGCCAGACCCGCGAGGACGTCCGGGACCTCAGGCGGACCACCGACGCCCTGCCGGACGTGTTCAAAACTGAGCTGATGCGCTCGGACCAGGCACAGCGCCGGGCGGAGCAGCAGCGGCTCATCGACCACGCCCGCCAGCTCGACCAGGAGCTGATGCGGCTGCAGTACGACCGCACCGACGCGTTGACCACCTACGCGCTCACCCTGCCCGCCGACACGACGGCGCCCGAGTGGCAGACGGTGACGCCGCACGACGCCGAGATCATCGAGAACCGCGTCGCCGACCTGATCCGCGACGCGCGCATCGGCGGTCTCCCGACTCCGGAGCTCGACCGCTTGTACGACCAGATCCGGGAAATCCGGATGATGGAGACGCCGGCGCCGTCCCGGCCGGACACGCCGACGGTCGAGGTGGACGACTCGGCGTCGGTCCGATCCGATGACAGCGCGTCGGCCGGTTCGCACACCGACGCGCGGGACCGCGACACCATCGCACCGGCCGAGACCCGGCAGGAACAGGCCGAGCCGCGACCGTTCATGCAGGACCCGGCAACAAGGTCCACAGTCCCGGACATGGACCTCGTCGTCCCCGGCGGCTTCGGTCCCGTCCACGAAGGAACACCCCAGCGGTCGTTCGAAGCGTCCCTGTACGGCCTGGACACCACCGCCCTGCGGGACATGCAGCAGACGTACGGCCGTGACGCCGCACGCTCGGCCGCGATCGAGCACATGATCGAGGTCTCCCGCCAAGCAGGACCGCCCGCCATCCACGACCGGCGCACACAGATCGCCGAACAGCGCCTGGCCGAGATGAAGACCGCCCGCGACCGGTGGAACGCCTCCGACATCGTCCCCGACCGCTTCAAAACCCAGGCGATGCGCGACGACCAGGCCACCCGGCGTGCGGACGCGAACCGCCAGGTCAACTACTACCAGCAACGCGTCAACGAAATCAGGAACAGCCGCGACGCCGCTATCACCACCTACGCACTGCACCTACCGGCCGACATCGACGCACCCGGATGGCGGCGGTTCAGCGACGCCGACCTCCGAGCCGTGCGACTCCATGCCGGCCAGCAGATCCGCGACGCGCAGGCGGGTGGGCACAACACCACTCATCTCGAGGCTTTCCTCGACTTCACCGCAGAGCTCCAGCAGGCGCGCCGGAACGACGACGCGGTCACCCGTCCCGCGCCGCCCAGGCCGACGCCCAACCCAGTCGTCCCGATGACGACGATGGCGCCGCAGCCGGTCGGCCAGCTCCCGGACACGAACCTGCCGGGCTTCTTCCAGGACAACAAGGCGCTCGGCTCGATCGTGCCGACCGACGTGCGCGGCGCGGACGCGGTGGTGCGGGAGATCAACGGGCTGAAGCCCGACGACGCCGCACGCATCAAGGACGCGATCGAGAACGACTTCGAGACGTTCCTCGGTGACGGTCGCAACTTCCAGGTGAAGATCGGCAACGCCTGGTTCGAGGCGAACGTCCGCGCGGAGATGCACGCGGACGGGAGCAGCGTCACCGACGCCGCGAACACGAAGGTCGACAAGAACTACCAGGCCGCCGCCGCGTCCACGACGACGAACAGCATCTCGACGTCCAACGACGTAGGCGGTGCCGTGACGGCCGGTGTGGCGATGGGCCCCTACGGCTCGCTGAGCGGCAAGGCCGCGCTCGCGACACCCGCGGTGTCGCAGGCCACCAACACCTCCATCACCGAGCAGCGCGCGATCAAGGGATCGGACTCCGGGTCCAAGAAGGTCACGGTGCCGGTCTCGTACGAGATCACGCTGTACGACGCTTCGGGCAACCCCACTCTGTTCTCCACGCTCAGCACCGGTCCCGACGTGACCCTGCAAGTCCCGACGGACCTCAGCACGATCGTCGACTCCGGCAAGTCCTCCGCGACGGTCACGCCGCCCGACCCGGCGTGGGGTCTCAAGGCCGAGAACGCCGTGCCGGAAGCCGTGGTGGTCAAGGACTCCGGGAAGCTGTTCAGCGACGTCGCGGAGAACCTGCACCCGTCGATCACCAAGATCGGTTCGCCGGGTCGTGAGGCGCTGCAGAACTTCCTGTCCCCGACCTCGATCCGCGACAACCTGCCCGCGATGCTCGGCGGCTTCGTCACCTCGCCGGACCTGATCAGCCCGCACGCCGGCAAGGGCGCCGCGGTGCAGATGAAGGCGACGTTCAAGGACGCGAAGCTGGTCGGCACGCACTCCGACGCGGCGCTGGACCTGAAGGACACCTCCGCCTGGGGCAGCAGTGTGTCCGCGTCCACCAAGACCGGGTTCGACGTCACCGCCGGCTTCGGCGGCAACATCGGCGTCCCGGGTAAGGTCGGCGGCACCGTCGGCGCGACCGGCACCTACTCCGCACGCACCGCGGAGGGCGTCAACGCCGGGACGAGTTCCAGCCGCAAGTCCGGCATCGGGGTCAAGCTCGAGACCGGTCTGTACGAGGTCACCACCGAGGTCGAGGTCCAAGGCCCCGCGGGCAAGCCCGTGACCATGGAGATCACGACCCACATGCGCATGGGTCTGGGCGAGGCCGGCGCGGTGGGCCTGCCGACCGTGGTCGGCACCCGCAACACCACGACCGACCCGGCGACCGCGGACACCAGGTTCCTGCCGCCCTACGTCGCCGACACGCTCGCCGCCGGCAACGCCAAGGTGGGCGAGTTCGTGCCCGCGACGAAGGTGCAGAACCAGGTCGAGACGAAGCTGCGCGAGCTGCCCGGTTTCGAGAGGTTCCTGCCGAAGTGGAACAACCCGGACGCGAACCCGCGCTCCGGCAAGGGCCAGGGCTACGGCGACGTGGCCGTACAGCTCGCGAACCAGCGCAAGCTGGACGCGAACCTGTCCCCCGCCGCGTTGAAGGCGAACATGGACAGCCTGCTCGGTCCGGGCGTCCAAGTGCAGCTGAAGAACTCCGGCAAGACGACGAACACCTACGTCAACGTCACGGTCAAGGCGAAGCTGACGAACCCGAAGCACCTCGGCAAGGCCGAGGGCCGAGCGGTCAGCGACTCCACCACGAGCGGCCCGAAGCTCGACGCCAATACCAGCACCACCAAGGGCTGGACCGGTGGTATCACCGGCAGGGCCAACATACCGGTGAAGACCGGCGTCGCCTCGCTGACGCCGATGCCGCAGGCCGGTGTGTCCTACAGCCACTCGTGGACTGACAAGACCTCGGCGGGACCGGCCGTGAGCGCCACCTCGTCGAACCCCGGCAGCCCGGACGCGCAGGTGTTCCAGGGCGACGTGGAGTTCGAGGTCGAGATCACCACGTTCACGCGGCCCCGGACGTGGGTCCGCACCATCGTGCCGGGCGCACCCGGTCAGCACGCACCTGACGTGAAGACCGTCGCCAAGACCGGCGCCGGCCTGGACAAGATCGACGGCAAGGTGAACCTGTGGGTGTCGGACTCCTCGACGCTCAAGGACGACCCAGGCGATGGTTTCAAGCCGGGTGACCCGAAGTCCACGCCGATCGCGGACTCCCCGACCGTCAAGGACCTGCTGAACCCGGACCAGGACCGTCCCAAGTCACCGGAGTTCCTGCACGTGGAGGCTGTCGCCAACACGACGGAGCTTCGGGACCAGGCGATCGACGCGCTCAACCGCGCCGCGAAGGGCGACTCGGCGCTCACCACGCCGGGCACGGCGTCGCGGGCGCAGATCGACAAGATGTTCGCCCCGGAGAACATCAAGGCGAACCTGCAGCGGCTCATCGAGACCGGCGTGCAAGAGCAGGGCCTCAAGTACGACCGCCGCGTCGCCGACCGCTCCGGCGCGATCGGCATGTCGGTCAAGCTCGGCGAAGCGAAGCTGGTGTCCATTTCGGACACCACCGGCACCGACAACTCGGTCAGCGGCGGCTACAAGGCCGGTGAGTCGTCCACGACCAGCCGGTCGGTCGACCTCGTCGCCGGCATCAACGTCCCGGTTCGCCCAAACATCACCCCGCCCGCCGGCCAGCCGTCGAACCCCAGCGGGTCCGGTGGTGCCGCGGTCACCGGCAAGGTGACGCCGTGGTCGGACAACAAGACCACGTCGAACGAGATCGGCGGCAACGTCGACCGCGGCCGGACCACACCGGAGGACGCCCGGACCGTGCTGGTCCAGGTCGACGCCGAGTTCATGATCGTCGGCGAAAGCCGCACCGGGAACTTCGTGCACGGCGGCACGCCGAACGCCGAGGGCGTGAAGGTGAACCTGCCGAAGTCCGTCTTCGTGCGGGTGTCCGAGGACGTCGCGCGGGAGATGGGCGTGCTGCCGAGGGTGGCACCGAACGTTCCCAAGCCCGACTTCCCGAAGATGGTGCCACCGTCGACGGTGGCACCGGGCGAGCCCGGCGCGCTCGGGCTGTCCAACGTGGAGAAGGTCCCGGACCTCTCCGCGGCGGTCAACGAGCTCACGACGAAGCTGTCCACGAACACCAAGAAGTTCGGCAGCGACCCGCTGATCCCGGACTCCGTGCTCAAGGACTCGATGAGCAACCTGCAGCGCATCGTCGACCTCAACTCGCCGACGAGCGTCAAGGCGATGATCGACAGCGCTCTGGACGGCGGCGTGCCGCTGCTGGTCCACCAGCCCGGCACGTTCGGCAAGGACTCCTACCAGGTCACGCTGCGGGCGAAGGCGGGCGAGCCGCAGTTCGACCAGGTCGTCAACGACGGCGTCGACATGTCCCACAACGACGGCGGCTCCCTCAAGGACAGCGACGGCAAGGGACGCGGCGCCGGCTGGGGCCTCGGCCTGCGGGCACCGGGCCTGGCCTCGCCGGGGATCGCGAACCCGAACGTCTCCGGCACCGCGGGTGTCAGCGCGATCGCGAACATCGGCTCCAACAAGAGCAGCTCGGTGACGACCTCGACCAGCGCGGCGTTCGGCCACAACCGCACGGCGAGCGGTCCGGCGGCGCGCTACAACGTGCCGGTCGAGTTCGAGCTCGTCGTGGAGAAGGGCTCCAAGGAGATCGCGAAGGTCCACAGTGCCGAGCAGGACATGGTCGTCCGCACGCACGCGGACAACCAGAAGGTCTCGGAGCCGACGACCAGTCGCGGCACCCCACAGCCCTACATGTCGGCGGCGAGCAGGCGCGGCAGCGAGTTCGGCACGCCGGAGGCGACCTACACCTTCCAGCAGGACAGCAGGGCCACCCAGCTGCCGGCGACCGCGTCGGTGGAGAACCTGCGCGGCGCGGGCGACCTGCGCGACGCCGCCGTGAAGGCGATGACGGAGGCCGGTGCGGGCAAGGGCCTCACCGGAAAGGGCACGGGTTCGCTCAACAGCCTGTTCTCGACGCTCAGCCCGGAGAACCTGCAGCCGCACCTGTCCTCGATGCTGTCCGGCCCGCTCGACGTGCCGGGCCTCAAGGAGGCGGCGCTGACGTTCGGCCAGGGCGCCGACGTCAAGGTCTACGCGAAGCTCGTCAACCCGCAGCTGGGCTCGCTCAGCGACGGCGTCAAGATCGAGACTCCGCTGACCACGAAGACGACCGACGTCTCCAGCGAGGGCAAGGTCGCCGACACCTCCGACCTCGCCCTGGGCCTGGCCCAGGGCAGCGCGGCGGTCAAGCAGGGCGACCCGAAGGACACCGTCAACTTCGGCACCGGCGGCGTCGAGCTGAAGCACGCGAACGAGGACTCGTCCGCGGTCTCCGGCGGCCCGGCACAGGCCCAGGGCGGCAGCACCAAGCCCAAGGACACCTCCCGCACCGGTCTCGTGCAGTTCGACGTCGAGTACCGCGTGGTCGCGACGATCGGCGGCAAGACGGGCGTCGTCGATCTGACGGTGCCCGGCTCGGCCGGCGTGCGCATGTCCGCCACCGAGGTCGAGTCGATGCTGAACCAGAACTTCAGCGACTCGCTGAAAGACGCGCAGACCGAGGTCAAGAAGGCGGCTGACGACTGGCGCGAGGCGGAGAAGAAGGTCGACGAGGCCCGGCACGAGGCCCAGAAGGTCATCAACACCGCGGCCGCGGTGCTGGCGAGGACCGATCAGCCGCTGGGTGACACCGCGACGAAGCTGAACACGGCGATCGAGAACCACGTCAGCGCCGAGGCCGAGCTCCAGACGCGGCAGACGGCGTTCGACACCGCCGTGGCGGACGTCGCGCAGACCCGCGCGGCCATCCAGGACCTCACGCCGCAGATCTCGTCGCTCAGCCAGGAGGCGCTCGCGACCAAGGACGCGCTGGACGACGCCCAGATCAACGGAGCGCCGAAGCCCGAGCTGGACCGGCTCGGGCAGGAGGCCGACGTGGCGCACACCGCATTGACCGACGCCCAGCAGCAGCTCGCCGAAGCCCACGCGCAGCTCGACGTGCAACGCAAGGCCGCCGTCGACGCCCGCGCGGAGATCCAGGCGCAGCAGAAGGCCGTCGCCGACGCCGAAACCGTCCGCACCGACGCGGAGAAAGCCCACCAGGCGCTCACCGAGGAGCGGACCGCGGCCGAGAAGACGATCACGGACGCGGAGACCAAGCTCGACGAGGCCCGCAGGACCGCGGACGCCGAGCAGAAGAAGTGGTGGGACGCGAAGGCGGAGGCGGACCGCCAGATCGACCTCTACAACTCGACCCCGCCGCCCGCGCCTCCCGCGCCGCCGGCCCCGCCCGCGTCACCTGGCGACACGACCACGAGCACACCACCCGGCGACACCACCACCACGCCCGGCGACACCACCGCCAGCACGCCACCCCGCGACACCACCACCAGCACCGCGGCGGACCCGGACCAGAAGCCCCTGCCCCCGGTACCCGCGGAGCCTTCCACAACGGGAAGCGGCCGCATCGGTGCGGAGACGAGCTCGCCCAGTCCTGCTCCGGAGACCACCAAGGCGCCGAAGAAGGTCCGCGGTGGTGGCGCGCCGCCGGCGATGACGCCGCCGACCCCGGAATCCCACCGGGGCAAGGACGTCCTGTCCGACGAGTCCTGGCGGCACGACCCCGCCAGGACCGCGGAGTGGTCCACCCCGGACAACCCGGCCGACCGCAGCACGTGGGCCGACCGCCGCAACGACACCGACGTCCGCACCGTCGACCTCGACGTCCGCGACATCCTCACCGAGAGCACCCCGACCAAGATCGAGGCCTACCAGGGCCTCATCAACTACGACCTGCGCCGCATCGAGACCAGCCCCGGCACGTTCGTGCAGGAATACACCGTCAAGGTCCACCTCGAGCCCACCGGCAAGACCACCCCCGAACAGCTCGCGCAGATCAGGGACAACGCCACCAACGGCGTCAACACCCTGCTCAACCAGGGCTTCCGGCTGCCCAGCGGCGACCAGTTCCACGTCAACCTGGAATTCACCGACAACAAGGCCGACGCCCACACCACCGTCAAGGTCGACCCGAAGAACCCCGATGTCGACCAGGACCACTGGAACCCCGACACCAGCCCTGAGGTCCTGGCCCACGAAACCCTGCACTACCTCGGCGTCCCCGACGAGTACAAAGACACCACCCGTGTCCTGCAACAACACGACACCAACTCCGGCGTCCACACCAACGACGGCGGGCTGATGGGCTCCGCCGCCCACCTGCCCGATCCCGGGATCCTGCCGCGCCACCTCTGGCTGATCGAACGCACCGCCACCAGCCAGGTCATGGTGCCCGACACCACCATCGACCCGCCCGGCCCCGCCACCGTGCCACCACCCGCGGGCTGGGAGCCCGAGCCACCGGCGAACGACGGCCCGGCATCCACCGCGAACGCCGCTCCCGGCACCGGTACCGTCCCTGCGCCGGCACCGGGCGCGGCCGCGGCGACACCCTCCACCCGGTACCGCTCGGCCTCCTGGCCACTGCCCCGCACTCACCACGCCGCCCAGCAGTTCCAGGCGCGGCCCGCGCCCGAAGGGCAACGACGCGAGTCCATCAGGGGCAGCAGGCGCGAGTCCCTCAGGAACAGGCGCGAGTCCCTCAAGAAGCTGTTCACCGTCGACGTTCCGGGGCTGTTCAGGAGGGAGTCGCTGGCGTCGCCGGCGCCCACTGCTCCCGCGGCGGCCGTGACTCTCGCCTCGTCCGACCCGTGGGTCGGCTTGCTGCACGCCCAGGCCGATCCATCCACTGTGGATGTCGAAGTCCTGAAGGCCCATGTGGCCCAAGCGGTCGCCGAGGGCAAGCCCGGCAAGGCCCGCATCCTGATCAACCGCCTGCGCGGATCGGACAAGCAGATCGACGTGCAGCAGCACTACGACGACGCCGTCGCCGCGCGCGGCGACGTGGGCGCCGTTGACGTTCCGAAGGAGCTGCACTTCGCCTGGTTCGGCACCACGCCGAACGAGGCCGCCGTGCAGAGCCTGCTGGACTGGGCTGCGAAGGTTCGCGAGAACAACGAGAAGTCGACCGGCCCCGACCAGAACTGGAAGGCCACGCTCTGGACCGATGCCTCGTCGGCTGGATGGTCCCCTGAGGTCAAGCAGCAGCTCTTGGACGCGGGCATCGACATCCGGCCGGACGTCGACTCCCTGGTCCACGGCCTCTCGACCGACGTGCAGAGCCGCACGGACACGAAGACCACGATCGACGACGTCTACTCCGCCGCCAAGGACCCGAACGCCAAGGCGTTCAACCTCCAGTCCGACGTCGCGCGGTACGCGGTGCTGGCCAAGCACGGCGGTGTGTACGTCGACGTCGACATCCGCCCCGGCGCGGTGTCGCTGAACGAGGTCGGTGACCTCAAGATGCAGCCGACGGACATGCCGCTGCTGGCGCCGCGCCTGCGGGACCAGCACAGCGTCGACACCGCGTTGTCACGCGTGGACGATGTCGCGCCGGGTGCCGAGCTCAGCACGGCCGCCGAGATCCAGTACGACAAGGGCGAGCTGAACAACAACTTCATCGTCACGCCACCGGGAAACGACTTCATCCACGCTCTCACCGACCTCATCCCGAAGAAGTTCGAGGGCCTGCAGAGCTACCGCATGTCGCAGGAGGCCTTCAGCAAGGCGCTCAAGAAGCAGGCGCCGGACATTTCCGGGCCGAACGTCCTGGTGGACGGTGGTCTCGCACCGACGACCGGTCTCATCGGCCAGTTCACGATGAGCCCGGACAACCACGGGCTGCAGGTCGAGATGGACTACCTGCCGGCGCCGGTGCCTCTCGTCGGCAAGCGGGACTACAGCGCGCTGTTCGACCCGCACGTCAAGAACAGCTGGTCGGGCCTCGAGTGGGTGACGACCGAGAGCGAGGCCCAGATCGACACGGGCTCGTCGCAGGCGTCGTTGCGGGACGCGAACGTGACCGTTCCCGCCATCTCTCGTGCCGACACGACCCCGGCGGCGCAGGACCGGTCACCGGGTTCAACCAACCCGAACGACGCGGTGACGGCGGTCGCGAGTCCCGCGGGTGCCCCCGCCGGCACCGACCTGACCAGCGACGCGCTGGCACGAGGGCAGCGCGACAACGCCACGCGGCACGAGCTCACCGAGCAGATCGCGGCGATGGGACTCGATCCGCAGCACGCGGCATCGACGTTCGACGGCCTCACCGCGCTGGGGTCGGTGGAGAACCATGTCGCGGACGTGCTGTCCTCCCCCGGTGTGCAGGGCCCGGTGAACCGGATCCTGACGGCCTCGGGCTCGTTGAGCCCGGAGCAGACCGGGCGCGTGCGTGACCTGATCACCGACTTGCTTGTGACCACAAGTGCCGTGCCCGTAAGGCATCGTCGCGTCGGCGACATCACGAAGCTGAACCTCGGTCACGTCCACGAATGGCAGTCCGCACAGCCCATGCCGCCGGCGACGCTCGAGAAGGTGCTCGCCGGGATCGCCGCCGACGTCGAGGCAGGCCGGGCACCGCTGTCCGACCTTCCACACCACGGGGCAGACCCGCTGCCCCAGCGGCTGGCAGTGCTGGGGACGCTCAACCTCACACCGCACGCGCGGGCCGAAATGCTGGCGCACCCGCCCTTCACGGCGCTGCTCACCTCACCTCACCTCACCGACGCGCTGTTCGCCGGCAGGGGCCTGGACGAGCAGAAATTCCTCAACACGTGTGAGCCGGCCGCGGTCAACACAGGACTGCGGGCCGTGTTGCCCACGGTCATGGCACAAGTGCACGCGGGCCGCGCGGTCGCGGACAGCGTGGAGCGGGCACTGGTGCGCGCCCTGGAGAACGACCCCGAGCCGCTGGCGGAGAAGGACAAGCTCGGCGGGCGAACCGTCGAGCAGTTGGTGCGGGACCGGATCGCCGAGGCACGCGAGACGTTCGACCGGCTGGAGGAGCAGTCGAACGCCGGTGTAGAGGACCAAGCCGCCCTGAGCGACGAGTGGGGACGGGCGATGCAGAAGCTCGCCGCCGTCTCCGATCCGAGCGAGGGCGTCGACTCCATCCCGGTGCTCAGCCGCAAGTTCATCGACGGAGCCTGGACGGCCAGCGCGGCCATATCGCTGCCGATGGGAGTCGACCGGCCGGTCCGGCGGGCGTCCGGCGTGACCGAGAACTACCGGTTGCTCGCCGAGCAGGTCCTCGCGCACCCCACTCCGTCAGGCTGGGCCAGGCCACTCGCGGACCTGGTGGACAGCAGGTTCTGGTCGCAGTTGCACCACGTCGGCGTCCTGCCCGTAGCACTCGAGGGGCGATTCGTCGGGCACGCGCTGTCCGTGCAGGCAGTCCGCCACGAAGGTGTGGAGGTCTATCTCGTCGGTGACCCGAAGAAGACGCACTTCGACATGCTCACGCAGTCCGAGTTCGCCGCGTGGGCGGCCCGCAGCAACGCAGAGGCGGTATTTCCGCACCAGACCGCGATGACCACGGCCGCCCGGCCGACCGCGCCCACCGGACCGGCGCACCAGCCGACAAGGCCGAGCCCTCCGCCGCCAACGGAGTCCAGCCCTGCCATGCCCACGAGGCCGAGCCCTCCCCCGCCGCCGACGACCGAGGCACCACCGCAGACGCGGGGCCCTGGCTCCACCACCGGAGCCCGGCATGACAGCGTTGCCGAGCCGCGGCGCGAGATCACCGAGCCCGGTGCGGCCGCTGAAGCACGCCCGACACAGGGCCGCTCGGCGGACGTCCTCGACTGGGCACGACGGATGCCGCTGGTCGACCTGGCCATGACCGATCCCGACGCGCGGATCCGCCAGGGCCAGAGCACGCGCGAGCACACGCAGCGGGTGCTGGAGGTCCTCGGGCGACCTGCTCCGCGGTCGTTCCCCGGGCTGGGCCGGATCCTGCCCAAGATCACTGCGGTGACCGGGCAGGGCCCCGAGGTCAAGACGAGGAACGACGCCATTGCGCTGGCATCGGTCGTGGACAACGTGGCCAGGGACATGGCGGAGGCGTTCAACGACCCGCTGTTGAAGCCGGTGTTCGCACGCAAGATCATCGAGTCGCAGGCCGACCGGCTCCACTGGGACGGCGACGCGTCGTCCTCGGCGATGTCCCCGAAAGCCGTCCGCCTGGCCGGCGCGCTGGTCTCCGACGACCCGATCACCTCGTTCATGCGCGGAGACGTCGAACTGCCCGCCGTGGCCGCCAGGGTCGAGGACCTCGCCCAGCGGGCCGGTCTGGACGCGCAGACGACCTTCGATCTCCTGCGCAGGCGTTACGAGGCGGAGATGCTCTCGTACACGATGGCCGAGATCGACGCTGGGAGGCTCCGGCCGGACCCGAACGCCAACGGGACGTTCGACCTGGAGAAGCTGCCCGGCGAGATCGCGCCGGGCCACTTCCGCGACGTCGTCGAACTCCGCAAGACCTCCACTCTGCACCGATTCTTCGGTGGTTCCGACCGGGGCAAGCCGGAAGAACGCGAGTGGAACAACAAGGACCTGGTCCTCACCAAGGCCGCGGCCCAACGCCTTGACGGCCTGCGAGCCGTGCTGGCACCAGCTCCGGCGACGGCTGCCGCCGAGGTGCCTGCGGCCGACGTTACGGCTCCGGCGGCGGGGCCCTGGACCCCGCCGGCCGCGCTGCCGTTCACGGCGGCCGACCTCGCGGCGGGCAGGGAGGAGCTGGCCTCTCCCATGGCCACGGCTTCGGTACCGCCGCCGGGCTCCGACCAGGCAGGATCACTGTCCCAGCGCCAGTATGAGCACCTGCGCGACATCCGGACCGACCGGGCCGAGGGCGACCGGGAGGCCACCGAGGCGGCGGCACGCCGGGAGTCGGTCAAGCAGAACCTCGTCGAGAAGCTCGCGGTGCCGGACCTCGCCGCCGCCGAGCAGCTGCTCGCGAAGGCCGAGGACTGGTTCGCCACCGCGCCGATCACCATCTCGCTGAAGGGCGAGGCCGTTTTCGGTACCGACCAGGGAGCGGCGGCGCTCACCCAGCCCGACGCGCGCTACCTGCCGAACGCGGAGATCGGTCTGCGCGTCGTCGACTCGGCCACGCTCGAAGCACTGCGGTCGCGGGAGAGCGACGTGCACGCGCGCCGCGCCGAGGTCGATCGTCTTGCGGCCGAGCTGGCGCAGAAGGGAAAGTCGGACGACCCGTTCCGGCCGAGCCCTGAGTTCAAGGCTCTGCGGTCGGCGCACCAGCATGCAAAGGCTCTGCTGACCGCCAGCGAGATCGAGGCGGCCAGGACGCCGCGGCAGGTCCGCTACCTGGAGGCATTGCTCGCCGAGGACCCGGACTTCGCCTTCTGGACGCAGTCCAACGACGTCAACGTCGCTCGTGGCGACAACTACACGCGGTGGCGCCGGGAGAAGGACGACGCCGAGTCGGGCAGGCGCGGATTCGGCCTGCACGAGGCCGCGGTGTTCGGCGCGGTGAACGTGAACTACAACCGGACGAAGGGCTTCGAAGGAACGGCCGTTTACGGCGACACCCACCTGCTGCTCGAACCGCACGTGCGCCAGCGGTCGTACTACACCTTCGGTGCGAGGGGGCCTGCGCGCAGCAACCTCGTGGACCTGATGCACGACATGTTCGAGCAGAACCGCACGGACTACGTCAACGGCATCGTGCAGAACTCCCTGGGGCTGGACGGGATGATCCCGCAGCGGAACCTGCTTCTGGAGACGCACGTGTACGGCGATGTCGTGTTCGGTCGCGACGTTGCAGAGGTTTCAGTCCCCCACACGGGGCAAGACCCCGTCGTGCGGGCGCGGATCGAGACCTTCGCGCAGACCCACGGCATCACCTTGGTCGAGTCGGACCCGGCCAGGTGGCCGGAGCAGCAGGCCGAGGTCGACCCCGCAGCGGTCAGCAGCGCGCTTGCGCCTGTGCAGCCGCAGCTGCCGGAACTGGACCTCGGCAGGCCGTTCGTCGAGGACCTCTTCGACGAGATCGACGCCCAGCCGTCCGCCGCACCACGTCCGATGGCTCTGCGGGACTCCGTGCAATGGCGGGTTCCTGATGACGCCGCGCCGCTCACCCCGGACCGGCTCGAGCAGGAGTTCGGCATCCCGAAGCGCAACCAGGAGCGGTTCCAGAACTTCGTCGACCGCTTCAACATCGTGCTGGACGTCCGCCCCACGAACCCGGACTCCGTTCGGTGGCTCCGCGACGGCGCGATGCCGAAACCCAAGGACATCAAGGCGAAGACCATCAACCAGACCGACGTGCTGCTCGGTGCCGACGCGAAGAACGTCGGGCTCGTCGGGTTCTTCCAGCCCGACCCCAACCGCGATCTCTCCGGCGTCGCCCCGGGGATGCGGGAGAAGGTCGCCAAGCGCTTCGACGAACGCACCGCCGAGTTCGCCGAACTGATCGGCACGATGGACAAGTACGAGCAGGAGGGAAAGTTCAAGGTCATCGACGGGGTCGTCCACGGGTCGAACTCGCGAGGCGACTTCATCTGGGTGACCGGTGACGCCGACATGTACGGCATGTACGACACGGACGGCAACAAGCTCGGCGAGGAAGACTACGAGGGCATGGTCTTCCTGCTGGTCAACCGCAACGTGGGGGTCCAGCACGGCGCACACCTGTACTGGGACCCGGTCACCGACTTCGACCGGAAGATCTTCGACACCATCGTCGACAAACACGTGTCCGAGGAGCCGCTGGTCAGGTTCAACCCGGGCCAGCCGGCGTCCCTCGTGCTCGCCGACCCGCTGCCACCACTCGTCGGCGCCGACAGCCGGGCCGCACAAACCGACTCCGAGGGATCTGAACGGCGCGAGGTAGCGGAGGCCATCTCGCCGAAGCGGCTCAGCCAGTACGAGGAACACGTCAGCAACACGCGGCGGCATCTGCGGCATCTGGCGTTCGACGTGCTCAACCGGCCCGCTCCCCCGCCTGTCACCTTGAACGGCCTCTACGCGGCGGTCGGACACGTGGTCCGCCAGGACCCGGCGGCCCTGCGCGCACAGGTGCTGAACCACGCCGCCACCACGGCGGCGGTGAGCCAGGCGACCGCGGACTTCACCATGTCCAGGTTGGTCCACACAGGACACGTGACCGGTGCGCTCGTCGAGAACGCGAACTGGAAGATGCACACCGACGCGAACGAGAACACCGGTGCGGGTAACGCACGCGACCTACTCGGCCACCTGATCGCGACTCAGCTGGGCATGACCTTGGTGGTCCACCAGGGCGCGGGTACCGCACCGCTGGTGCTGGCACCGATGGGCGGCCACGCCGGAGCTTCGCTCGAGATCGACATGGTGGTAGTCGACGGCCGCGTGACCTACCGACCTCGCCGGCTACTTCAGTAGGACGTGAGAATGGATCAGCGTGACCCGCACCTTGGCCGGTGGTTACATTGGGCGCTCTGTCGCGTGTGGTTGGTTCGTCGCTGCCTCGCGACGATTGCGGTTCTCACTTCCCCTGCGGCGCAAGTGTTCACGCCTCGGCTTCGCCGTTGCGTTCGGTGGCTTGGTGGCTCGCCCTCGGCTTCGCGTGCCGTTGCAAGGCTCCACGGCGTGGCCTGCCCCTGTGCGCGCCGAAAATTACGTCCACACAGGTCGAGCGGCATGCCGATACTCGTGGAGGACTCCACCGAGACGGTCCCGTCGGAGTACCGCGAGGCGTTCGATCCGGTCAGGTCGAAGAGGTTGGAGTCGGGCTCGCAAGGCTGCTGCCGCGGCGAGTGATCGATGGGTGCGCTGCTGGTTGTAGTGCTGCTCATGCACGTGCAGCGTGTGCCGTAGGTGGGCCTCGTTCCAGATCAGCGTGCGGTCCAGGAGCCCGCCGCGCAGCGACTTGACGGTTGTGGGGTTGATCGAGGAGATGGTGCGGACAACACCACATGGGTTACCGCCGTACACAGGGTGAGCTGCTCAAGCTCGGCCACCGAACGTCCGCCTCTGCTGTCCGTCGTGTGCTCCGGCGTCTGCGAATACCGCCCTCGCCGACCCGGAGCTCGGACACGTCGTGGCGGCGATTCCAGCGTGCTCAAGCGGCGAGCATGCTGGCGTGCGACTTCTTCCACGTCGACTGCGCGGCCACGTTGAAGCGGGTGTACGTGTGGATCGGGTTGGCGACTTCCGGTTCCGCATTCGTGACAGAGCCGGCCAGGTGACGGCGTCGTTCGATTCGGTTCTCGCCGACGGCGGGATCGATGTCGTGAAGATCCGCCGCAATGTCCGCAGGCGAACCGCTACGCGGAACGGTTCGGCGGTACCTCAAGTCGAGAGCTCACCGACCGACTGCTGATCGTCAACGAGCATCACCTGAAATCAGTGCTGAATCGCTACGTGTCCCACTACGACCACCGTCGACCACATCAAGCACGGCACCGCTCTCCACCACGACCGGATCACCCCGGCCGCAGCGGCCTCGACACGCAGGTCAGGCCTACCGGACCACGTTTTGGTACCCCACAAGCTGACGGCGCAGCCATGCCGCTCGGGCGGCGATGGCGTCCTGGGAGATCACGGCGTTGGGGACCACGACGTCGAATCCGTGGAAGCCGCCGGGCCAGACGTGCAGTTCGACGCGGCCGCCTGCCTGCCACATGCGGCTTGCGTAGGCGACGTCCTCGTCCCGGAACGTTTCGGCCGACCCGACGTCGACAAAGGTAGGGGGCAGTCCGGAGAGGTCTGTGGCGCGGGCAGGCGCGGCGTACGGGGACACGTCCGGTCCTCCGGGAACGCCGTCGCCGAGCAGCGCGTTCCACCCGGTCTCGTTGGAGGAACTGTCCCAGATGCCGAGGCCGCGCATCTGCCGGGCGGAGGGTGAGTCGTTGCGGTCGTCGAGCATCGGTGACAGGAGCAGTTGGGCCAGGATGGCCGGGCCGTTGCGGTCGCGTGCCATCAGGGTGACGCCTGCGGTGAGGCCGCCACCGGCGCTCGTGCCGCCGACCACGATGCGTTCCGGGTCGATGTTGAGCTCGTGGGCGTGGTCCGACACCCACACCAGGCCGGCGTAGCAGTCCTCGACGGGACCGGGGTGGGGTGTCTCGGGGGCGAGCCGGTACTCGACCGAGACCACGGCCATGCCCATCGGCTCGGCCAGGTCCAGCATCTCGACCATGCCGAAGCGGTTGTCCTCGACGATCATGCCGCCGCCGTGGACGTGGTAGATCGCCGGGGTCGGGGTCGCCGCGTGCTTCGGGAGGCAGATCAGCAGGGCGATGTCCGGTTCGCCGTCCGGCCCCGGGACCGTCCGTTCCTCCACGCTGTAGGCGCCGCCGCGCGAAAGGACCTCGTCGGTCGGTTTTTCCACCCCGGGGACGGGCTTGCGCATCTCGGCGATGTTGTCCGGGCGGTACGCGTCGGGCGGGAACAGGGTGGCCAGCGACTCGACGACGGGAGCGAGCTCCGGGTCGAATGGGGGTGGCGGCCCGACCGGCTGGGCGGAGGGACGGTCAGTGACGTGTGTGGTCATTTCTTCTCCTTGCGGCAGGCGACAGGACGTCCGCCTGCCGCAGGTCACAGGCGGACGATGAATATCAGTGGCGGATGCTGTCCACCCTCTGCCGGTTGAACTGTTCGGCGAGCCACTGCTCGCGACCGGCTTCCGGCTCAGACGGTCGGGACGGTCCCACCGTCGATCACGTACTCGGCGCCTACGATCGCCGAGGCGCGATCGGAGACCAGGAATCCGACCAGGTCCGCGATTTCCGCGGGGTTCGCGAACCGGCCCAGCGGCACTCCGCCGAGGGAGTCGAAGATGGTCTGCTTCGCCTCTTCGCGGGTCAGTCCGTTGCCCTCGGCGATCCGGTCGACGAACTGTTCGTAGGCCTCGGTCTCGATGCCGCCGGGGCTGATCGCGTTGACCCGCACGCCGCGCGGCGCGAGCTCGTTGGCAAGTCCCTTGCTGTACGTGCGCAGAGCGGCTTTCGCCGACGCGTAGGCCAGGGACGCGTCGTGCAGGGGCATTTCACGCTGGATCGAGGTGAAGTGCAGCACCACCCCCGCCCCGGCCTCGATCATCGCCGGGAGCAGGGCCCGGTCGAGCCGCACCGCACCGAGGAAGTTGAGGTTCAGCTCGGTGAGCCACTGGTCATCGGTGATGACCGCGAACCCGCCGGCCGGCGTCGACGTGCCCCCGACGACATGCACCAGGACGTCGAGCGCGCCGCCCTCGGCGATACGAGCGACCACCGCGTCGGTGCCCTCGACCGTCGTCGTGTCCGCTTCGATGAACCGGTCTGGGTACTCGTACCCGTCGGGCATCGTCCGGGCCGTCACGTACACGTCGGCACCCAGCTCCCGGAGCCTCTGCACGACGGCCTTGCCCGCGCCCTTCGAGCCGCCCGTGACCAGTACCCGGCGACCGTCGAGACGATCGCGATCCGAACCAGACATTTTTCTCTTTTCCTTGATGGTTGGCGTGACGCGGGTTCAGTCAGGCCATGTGGTTGGCGACGACGAGGTCGGCGATGAGGCCGTCGCGCAGCGTGAACCGGTAGTCGAGTTCGGCGACGCCGCCCGGGAAGGTGCCCTCGAGCCGCACGGTCACCACCCAGTGGTCGTCGTCGACGCGGCGAGCGCCGATCTGTTCGGTCGTGTACTCGAACTCGGAGCCGGCATCCCGCAGGAACGCGTGCACCTTCTCCTTGCCGCGGAAGGTCTCGTCCTGGTCGACGATCACCGCGTCCTCGGTGAGGAATGACGAGGCGGTGTCGGCGTCGCGGACGACGTGGGCGGCGAGGAACTCGCGCACGATGGCGGGAAGCAGATCGGACGCGATGTCGGTGTTCTGTGTCATGAGCACACCGTGCAGCCTCGCGGCGCGGGAGGGTCAAGCCGTGGACTCTCCCCCTGGGGGAGAGTCCAGAATGAACAGGTGCTGACCATTGGGGAGTTCTCCCGCCTGACCCACCTGAGCGTGCGGACCCTTCGCCGGTATCACGAGGCGACCCTGCTGGAACCCGCCGTGGTGGACGAGAGCACCGGCTACCGCTACTACGGCGTCGACCAGATCCCGACCGCGCAGGTCATCTACCGGCTTCGCGAACTCGACGTCCCCCTGAGCGACGTGCAGCGAATCCTGCGGACCCCCGACCCCGACGTCCGGGCGGCCCTGGTCGCGGACCACCTGCAACGCCTCGAGGACGTGCTCGACCGCACCAGGGCCGCAGTCGTGTCGCTGCGGCGCCTGCTCCGGCCCGACCCCGCGCCGATCGCCGTCGAACTACGCGCGGAACCCGCCCGCACGGTCGCGGCGGTGGAGGCCGTCATCGAACATGGCGACGTCGAAGCCTGGTTCGCGGGCGCGGTGGCCGAACTCGAGGCGGCCGTCGGCGGCGCCGCGACCGGACCACTGGGCGGCAGCTACGACAACGCCCTCTTCGAACAAGAGCGCGGTCGCGCACTCCTGTACCTTCCGACCGCCGCGCCACCCCGCACCGGACGCGTGCACGCTGCAACCCTTCCGGCCGCGGAACTGGCCGTCACCACCCATATCGGCGAGCACGACGGCATCGAGGTCACTTACGGAGAACTCGGGACCTGGGTGGTGGAGAACGCGATGTCTGTGGCCGGTCCGGTGCGCGAGGTCTACGTCGTCGGCCCTCGCGACTCGAGCGACCCCGCCGCGTGGCGCACCGAGATCGGCTGGCCGGTCTTCCGCGTCACCTGACGCGATCAGTCCGGAGCGGAGTGTCCAGCCGAGATTGTGCAGGCGTGCGGTGAGCCGACGACGACGCACTCGGCGACTCCGCTGTCACTGGCTAGCACCGTCTCGACCTTTCGCGGATGGATGTTCATGCCACCGCGGATGATGACGTCCTTCTCCCGATCCACGAGGTGGAGGTTGTCCGCGGTCACAACGTCGGGTCGTGATCGCGGACGCCCCGGCCTGCCACGCCGGACGCGGATGCCGTGAGCAGCGGCAGCAACCACTACACCCAGGTAGGCACGTTGCGCCACATCGCGGCGGTGCACCACGCATCGGGCGACGCCGAGGCGGAACGCACGCGCTGCGACACGCGTTGGTGATCCCCGACCGTCTTGGTACCCGATAGCGGTCGCGGTGTGAAGCGCTGGAAGGCTGAATCGCGGTGACAGACGTACCGGCCCCGCCACACACCGGCGCGATAACGACCGATGTGAAACTTCTGCCCGTCACCCCATCCGGCGCTGCAGGCGCTACGCCAGCTTGGTGACGGTGCCATCGAGGGCGGGAAACCATGACCGCCCCGTGCCACCATGTTGACCCCCGCGGTGTGAGCGACCGTTGTCCGAAATCAGGGACTCTCAGAGGTGGAGTTGATGTGTGATGGAACGACGCGTCTCGGTCGCGACGCACTGGGGAAGTTTCGTCGCCGTAGTCGATTCCGGCCGACTGGTACGAATCGAACCTCGGCACGACGACCCCGTGCCATCGCTCATCGGCCCCGGAATGGTGACGGCCGCCGATGACAGCGCCCGCATCCTGCGTCCCGCTGTGCGCAAGGGCTGGCTGAACGGCGAGCCTCGCGCCCACGGCGCGGCCAGAGGCGCGGACGCCTTCTTAGAGGTGAGCTGGGACCAGGCGATCACTCTGGTGAGCGATGAACTCCGCCGAATTCGTTCACAGCACGGGGACAGCGCGGTGTTCGGTGGATCCTACGGTTGGGCGAGTGCGGGCAGGTTCCACCACGCGCAGGGCCAACTCCACCGGTTCCTGGCTCTGGGCGGCGGATACACCGACTCCCGCAACACCTACAGCACCGCGGCTTTGGAGGTGATCCTCCCCCACGTGATCGGCGGTCATCCGTGGAGCTACCAGAGCCGGATGCCCATGTGGGACCAGATCGCCGAGAACTGCGAGCTCGTGGTGGCGTTCGGAGGGCTGGCTCTCAAGAACAGCCAGATCAACCCCGGTGGCCTGGCCAAGCACCAGACGGAGGACCTGCAACGCCGGTGCCGTGAGGCCGGGGTGCGGTTCGTGAACATCAGCCCCATCCGCAGCGACACCGCCGACTTCCTCGACGCCGAATGGCTGCCCGTCGTGCCCAACACCGACACCGCCGCGATGCTCGGCATCGCACACACGATGCTGGTCAACGGGTGGCACGACGAGGACTTCCTCCGCCGGTGCTGCGTCGGGTTCGACCGCTTCGCCTCCTACCTGACCGGCGAGCTCGACGGGGTTGCGAAGGACGCCGCCTGGGCGGCGAAGATCTCGGGCATCGGTCGCGACACGATCACCGACCTCGCCCGCCGCCTCACCGCGCAACGATCTCTCATCATGGTCAACTACGCGGTGCAGCGGGCGGACCACGGCGAACAGCCGATCTGGATGTCCGTGGTGCTGGCCGCCATGGCGGGCTCGATGGGTCGGCCCGGGTGCGGCTGGGGCGCGGGTTACGCGACGATGGACGCGACGGGCGTCGCCCCGGACCGCGCGTTCGTGGCGACGATACCGGCGGTTCCCAACCCGGTTGCGGACTTCATCCCCGTCGCGAGGATCGCCGACACCCTGCTGCGTCCGGGCGACGTCATCGACTACGACGGCAAGCGCCTCACCCTGCCGGAGCTCCGCCTGATCTACTGGTGCGGAGGGAACCCGTTCCACCACCACCAGGACCTCCACCGGCTGACCCGCGCCTGGCAGGCCCCTGACACGGTGGTGGTGCACGAAGCCTGGTGGAACACGACGGCCAGGTTCGCGGACATCGTCCTCCCCGTCGCCACCAGCCTCGAACGCGACGACTTCGCCGCCGGGTTCTCCGACCCCCACATCGTCGCGATGCCGAAGGTCCGCGAACCGGCGGGCGAATCCCGAACCGACCACGACATCTTCGCCGCTTTGGCCGCCCGGCTCGGGTTCGGGCAGGAGTTCACGGAGTCGCGCTCCGAGATCGAGTGGGTCCGGCACCTCTACGAGCAGACGAGGACCGCGCTCGGCGACGCCGCCGCCCTGCCGAGCTTTGACGACTTCTGGCAGAGCTCCACCGCTGAGCTGCCGGCGGCGGCCGGACCGTTCCCCGGCAGCTTCGAGGACCTCCGCGCAGACCCGCAGCGCTTTCCCTTGCCGACGCCGTCGGGCCGCATCGAGATCTTCTCCGAGGAGATCGACTCGTTCGGCTACGACGACTGCGCCGGGCACCCGAAGTGGTTCGAACCGGCGGAGTGGCTGCACGCCGATCTCGCGGACCGGTTCCCACTGCACCTGATCTCGAACCAGCCCGCCTCACGTCTGCACAGCCAGTACGACAACGGCGGCCACAGCCTCAGTTCGAAGATCGGCGGACGCGAGCCGGTGACGCTCAACCCGTCGGACGCCGCGGCGCGCGGCATCGAGAACGGCATGATCGTGCGGGTCTACAACGACCGCGGCAGCTGTCTCGCCGGTGCGATCCTGTCGGACGCCGTCATGCCGGGGGTCGTACAGCTGTCCACGGGAGCGTGGTGGGATCCGGTCCAGCCGGGGACGACCGGGACGATGGACCGCCACGGCAACCCGAACGTCCTCACCGCGGACCGGCCGTGCTCGCGCCTGTCCCAAGGACCGAGTGCCCACAGCGCACTGGTCAACGTCGAGTGCTACGACGGTTCCCTTCCCGATGTGCTCGCCTTCGCACCACCAAGCTTCGTTACGCCAACAGAAGTACGGCACGATGATCGGCACCACCCGAACGAATGACCTGGTCTCCCCCTTCGGGTCACGCCGCTGGACCCCCACCTGCTGGCCTCAATACGTTGCGCGGTCATGACTTCAGTTCAGGATCTCAAGTACCGCCAGTGGTTCAAGGGCGCGGACGTCGACGGCGACGGGGTCATCACCAGCCGAGACGTCCGGTTGATGGGCGAGCGCTACATCGCGGCCCGTGGTGCCGCACCGGAATCCACGACCGCCCGCCGGCTGACCGAAGGGCTGGACGCGTTCTGGGCCAACGTGATCGCGCCGATGGATCGCGACGGTGACGGACAGGTCGACCTGCGAGAGATGACCGAGGGGTTCCGGCAGGCGCTGGCTGATCCCGTCCTCTACCCGCAGCAGGTCGGACCGGTGGCCGACTGCTACTTCGACCTGATCGACCTCGACGGCGACGACAGGGTCGACCAGGAAGAGTTCAAGGAGATCTTCAGCCTGGCCGGCAACGTGTCGTCCGAGGACTGCGCCGCGGTCTTCAGCGCGTTGGACCAGAACGGCTCGGGCGGACTGGACCGCGCCGAGTTCCACCAGGCGCTCACGGAGTTCTTCTACGGCGACGACCCGGACGCCCCCGCCACGCACCTGTTCGGCAAGATCACCGGCTGACCGAGCGGGATGTCGTGTCATCAACGTGATCACGGCCCTGTGGGGTGCCAGAACTAGGCTTGGTGGTCTGGCCTGCGCCTCAGGCCGCCGCAGGTTCGTACTCGTTGATCAAGCCGCCAAGCACTCGCCGACGTGCGGATCTACATCCTGGCCCTCTGCCGGCGCCCAACCCCGCAAGGTGGCGCGGGTCAGGCGTTCGTGACGTCGTAGGTGTGGCCGGCGAGACGGAGACGGTCGATCAAAGGCCGGCCCATGGCCGTCGCAGGCGTGAGCGAGCCGGACCGCTGCGGGAGGTCGTCGAGGGCCAGGCAGAGGGCGCTCTGCCCGAGCATGACGGCCGTGGCGGCGTAACCGGGATCGCCCGGTCCGGCGACCGTGGCCCGGTAGCGGCGCCCCGAGCTGGTGGTGGCGTGCAGCACCGAACGGAACCAGCCCTTCGCGCGAGCCTGTTCGCTGGGCCCGGTACCGGGCCCGGGCAGCACCCGGTCGAGCAGGCCGCGGACCGGCTTGACCGACATCGCGCCGACCAGCCCGACCAGCCCACCGGTGATACCGGCCGCCATGAGCGCTCCGGTCACGCCCCTCCCCGCGCCCATGACCTCGCCGTAGCGCAGCTCCGGCCCATAGGCCCAGTCGAGCAGGGCGTTGCTGCGCCGCACGATGCGGGTGTTGAACGGGGCCATGACGAACGGCGCCTGCCATGTCCCGTCGGCGGCGCGGGAGGGCATCCCCGCGTCGCGGGGCTGGGCGGGCGCCGGCTCTGCTGCCCGGTCGGGACTGAGCGCGTGGGGATCGGCGGTGACGCGCCGCAGGCCGGGGTTGCTCTCGTAAGCCTCGATCTGCGCCCGCAGCGAGTCGATCGTGCCGCCGCTGAAACCGCCGCGGACCGCAGCCACCAACCGCACGTCGGTGAGCGGCCCCGCGCCGTCGGCCACGGCCCGCTCGTGCAGCAACAACATGCCCAGGTCGGACGGGATCGAGTCGTAGCCACAGGCATGCACGATCCGGGCTCCGGACTCCAGGGCCAGCTCGTGCACGGCGTCGATCGCGGCGCGGACGAACAACACCTCGCCGGTCAGGTCCGCGTAGTGCGTGCCGGCCCGTGCGCACGCCTCGACGACCGGGAGCCCGTAACGCGCGTACGGACCGACGGTGGTGGCCAGCACCCGCGTCGACGCGGCCAGCGCCGCCAGCGCGACCGGGTCCCCCGAGTCGGCGACGACCAGCGGCCACTCCCGCGCCGCCGCAGGCAGCCCGGCCCTGGTGGCGGCGAGCTTGTCCGCGGACCGTCCGGCCAGCGCGATCCGTACGCCCTCGGGGGCGTGCCGGGCCAGGTATGCGGCGGTCAGCGCCCCAACGAACCCGGTGGCGCCGTAGACGACGACGTCGTGCTCACGATTCATGACCGTCAGCATGCCCCCAGGCTCCGGCCACCGCGCCGGTCGGGTGGTCAGGGCGCGGTATGGGAGAAACGCGGTCGTGCTCCCACACCGCCGCGCTCACCCTCAGACCGTGCCTACCGCAGCACGACCTAGGTGTATTGATCACGAGCCTTGTTGACGGCTGGGTCTTGATCATAGGAAAGGCCTCCGTGTGTGGTGTAGGTGTCGAATCTGCACCACACGGAGGCCTTCGTGTCCCACCGTAACGCCCAGCTGACCGTTCACGGCAGGCGGCTTCTGATCACGCGCGTCCTGGCGGGCCGTCCGGTCGCCCATGTAGCCGCGGAGATGGGCATCTCCCGGGCGACCGCCCACAAGTGGGTGCGTCGCTGGCGCACCGAGGGCGAGGCAGGACTGCGCGACCGTTCCAGCCGTCCGCTCACCACCCCGCACCGCACACCCGCTGACCTTGCACCGGATCCTGACCCGCCACCGCCTGCACCGGCTGGCCTGGCTGGACCGCCCGACTGGCGAGCCGATTCGCCGCTACGAGTACTCCCGGCCCGGCGAACTCGTCCACGTCGACATCGAGAAGCTCGGCACCATCCACGACGGCGGCGGCCACCGGGTCATGGACCGCCGCACCGGCGCGGCCAGCACAGCGCGGTCAGCCCAATCCAACCGCGGACGACCATGAGTACCGCGTAACACCGCGACCTCATGCCGCAACACCAACAACTCGACGTCCTTCGCCGCCGAGGACCGGCAGAGCAGGACCAGCCAGCCGCCCAGCTTGACGAAGAAGAGATGCAGCAGTCGCAGCGCCACGCCCACGATCATGCCGACCGAACAACAGGACCCGACCACCGCAGCTCAACGCATGTGTACGGAGTTCTGGCACCCCACAGATCGACAGCAGGGGTCCCGGTGTCGTGCTGCTGACGAGCAACGTGGTGCGCGCGGTGACGTTCACGCTCTACCCGTTCACCGGCGAGATCTGGCACGTCGCGGTGCTCGCGGCGTCCACCAGCGCGGCCGACCGGATGTTCTGGACCTCCAACGCCCCGCTGCTCGGTCTCGTCGCGAAAGGTCGCGAACTCGACGACCTGCTGGGCACCCAGAGCGTCGTGCGCGTCGTCGGACTGGGCGTCGGCGCCGCACTCGCCACCCCGCTCAGCGGCAGCGTCACCGGCCTGCACCTGTTCTCGTACTTCAACGCGGCGACGTTCGCGCTCACCGCGGTCGTGCTGTTCCCGATCGTGCGCGGGCTCGGCAGGCTTCCCGGCGACCGGCGCAGAACGGTCGACGCGGCGCCGGTCGGCTGGGCGACGGTGCTGCGCGACCGGCCGTGCATGGCGCTGTGCCTGATCCAGGCGATCCTGTCGCTGCTGACCTCCAGCCTCGTGGTGATCTTCCCGCTGGTCTCGGTGACCGAGCTGAAGGGTCCGGTGTGGCTCGCGGGCACGTCCGTCGTGATTGGCAACGTGGTGCTCGCGATCGTCCAGAAACCCGTGCTGCGACTGGCTCAGCGGACGAGCCGAGGCGGCGTCGTGGCGTGTGCGGGCGCGGTCTTCTGCGCGGGGTTTCTGCTCATGCTGGCCGGGCCGCCGCTCGGCCCGTCGTTCGCGGTGGGCATCGTGATGGCCACGTCGGTGATCGGCGTGATCGGCGAGACCATGTCGGTGCCGCTCGTGGTGGCCGCGGCCAACCAGTCGGCGCCCGAGACCGCCAAGGGCCGCTACAGCGCGTTGCTCCAGACGATCTGGGGCGCGGCGGGCGCCTGCTCCCCGGCGATCATGTCGGGACTGCTCACCGCGGGCTACGCCGTGCTCTGGTCGATCCTGGCGGGACTGGCACTCCTCACGGTGCCGCTGGTGCTGCTGGCCAGGCGAAAACTCCCCGCTCTGGGGGTGCCCGCGACCTGACCCGGTGAACACGTGAAAAAGCCGACCGAGAAATGAACCACCTCAACCGGCTTCGCGCTGCTCATTTGTTCTTGGTGCGCCATTCCAGGAATTGCTCCGGCGAGCGCACACCGTGGTCGAGAACCGAGCTGTAGATGTCGTAGCTCGACACCGCGGAGCCGTACGAGGGATTGTCCGCCCAGGCTTCCTTGATGGCGAGAATCGCGTTCCTGCTCTCATCGTCGAGCCGGGGAGGCATGGTCCTGATGTGCTCCAGGTCGGGCTGACGATCAGGCTCGTCGACGAACCAGATGTCGAGCGTCCAGTCGGCGCCGGCCAGTGTGCGGTACTTGACGCCCAGGTAGAGGCCGTCCGGGTACGCCGGATCCACGTTCCAGTGACCCGTGTCGTCGCGCATGGTCACCACGCGCACACGCGGGTGCCGCAGCAGCTCCTGCCCCACCCTGCCGACGGCCTCGGTGGTCTGCTCGTCCAGCGACTTGCAAACCACCGTGACGTCCAGGTCCCGCTTGACCATCAACCCCAGCGCCGAACTGCCGACGCGGATCGGTTCACCCAATTCGGCCAATTCCGCCAACCCCAGGTCGACTGCCACCGCGTCGGCCTCGGCCTGCAGAGCGGCCTGGCGCTTGACCAGTTCATCGGTATACGTCACGCCGGACAGGGTAATGCCCCGTCCCGTTTGCAAAAGACGCTATTCCAGGAATTCCAGCGCGGTGATGCCCCAGCTGAATCCCATCGCGCTGGTCGCGAGCAGGACGATTTCGCCCGCCTTCAGCTGTCCCGTCTCCACGAGGTGGCGGATCGCGATCAGCGTGTCCGCCCCACCCATGTGGCCGAAGCGGTGGTAGTTGAAGAGGCTCTTCGACTCGGGCAGTTCCAGCTCACGCAGCAACCGTTCGTGCATGCGCCGGTCACCGTGGTTTATGAGCAGGTACGAGACGTCGCCGAGGTTGTTGCCGATCGCGACCAGCGTCTCCTTGGTGAGCCGCAGGAAGTTGTCGACGTAGGCGCTGGTCAGGCCCTCGCGATGGCCGTTGCACTGGATCAGGATCCGGCCGTCGCGGTACGCCCCGGTGTAGTAGTCCGGCCAGCGCGGCTCGGTGTACATCGCCGAGTGCAGGTGGCGGAACCGCACGTCGGAGGCGGAGACGAGGATCGCGGCCGAGCTGTCGCCGAAGTTGAACAGGTCCTTGCTCGCCGGGTCGGTGCAGTCGAGCATGCGGCTCAGCCGGTACCCGATCAGCACGAGACTGAGACGCTGCCGCGGGGGAACGCGAAGTCGAAGTCGACTATGCCGGTCATGCGTGTGCTCCGATCTTTCCGTTGGCGAAGCGGGCGTACGCGGCGGGCAGCCGCAGCCAGACCTCGTCGTCGACGTTCGGGTCGTCCGTGCCGTGGACGAACTCGACAGGGTGCGCAGCAGCGGGCCCGCCGAGTACCGGTAGGTCACCACCTCCGCAGGTCCGCGTGCAGCAGCTCCAACGCCATCTCCAGCAGTCCGGCTCCTCGCGGACGGCCTCGTCGAGCTTGCCGCTGGTGGTGAATCACTCCTCCAGCTCGGCGTCGGTGTCCTCGTGCGTCGGCGGCACCGTGAGGTGCCGCGTCCAGTTGCTCGGCGCCCGTGCCGAGTTGCAGGTGGCCGGGTCCGTCCGGTTCCGCCGACGGCACCTGTTCGACCAGGCGGGCGCCGTCGAGCGCACCGGGTGCCAGCCAGAGCGCTCCCGCATGCGTGCCGTGCCACTTGCAGGAGGCGGTGACGAACGCGTCGCAGCCGAGCGCCTCCACCTCCGCGCGCCAGTGTGCGACGGCACGCCGTCCACGAACACCTTGGCGCCCACGGCGTGCGAATCGGCACCGTTCCGACCGGTGAGCCCGCCGCGCCACGAACGGTTCGGTACCCCCTCCCTGACCGCGCCCGCCAGACCGGAGATGAGGACGACAGGCGGAGAACGACACGGCAACGTCGAAGGCGTGGTCCGGCATCGGACGTGGTGCCCGAGCTAGGGTGGCCCACGTGGGCGTCTCCCTCTACTACACGGCTCGCCGCACGACCCCGCTGACCGACGCCGAACTCGCGGCGGTCGGCCAGGTCGTCGACACCTGCAACACGAACGCGCCGTTCTCCCAGGAAGCAGAGGGGCTGTACCTCTACGACCGGCTGGAGCCGGGAACGGTGCTCGACGGGTCGACCAAGCTGCCCGGCGTGGATGACCGGGCGATCCCGTCACTGGTGCACTGGCTGGCTGCGGTCACCTCGCTGCGCAACGCGGTGCCGGACGCGGACTGGACCTTCACCCTCGACGACTACGAGATCGACTGGGACGACCGCACCGGCTACCACCTGCTCGGCCTCACCGACTGATCCGCGAAGGCCGGTTCGATGGTCGTCCAGCGCTGCGGCCGAACGCGGCGACCGCTGGGGCCAGGGCTACGCGCTCTACCGGCACGGCGACCTCTACCGGGCGATGCGGCGGTACCCCGAGGCCGTCGAGCACTACCGCCAGGGCCTCGACATCCGGCGGGAGATCGGCGACCTGCACGGGCAGGCGGTGACTCTGGTCGGCCTCGGCAAGGCGATGGCGAGCCGCGGCGACGTGCGAGGGGCACAGGAGTCCTGGACCGAGGCGGAGCAATCCTGGCGGAGCTGGGCGACCCGCTCGCTGACGACGTCAGCGCCCTGCTCACCGGAATCGGGAACGGCGATGAGACCTGAGGTTCCGCGGCTCAACGACACCGACGAGGCCCTGCACCGCGCCGTGGCCGACTTCGGCTCGGGACGGATCGTCCAGGTGCTCTGGCTGTTTCCTTCCCTCGTGGACAGTTCGGCGCTGCACGCCGAGTGGAACCGCCTCAACCGCGGCCACCTGAGCCGGCGCGCGGTGCGCCCGTTCGTTCCGGGTGCGCGCAGGAGGTGGGCGGATGTCGACAACGCCGAGCCCCTGCACGAGCACCAGGGCCCTCTGCCGGACTCCGCGGCCGACTGGGTGGACGCCCAGGTCCGCGCGCCGCTGCCGGAGAGCTCGCTGTGGCGCCTCGCGGCGGCGCCTCATCGGACCGGCACCATCGTCTCCCTGACCGTGCCGCACTTCCGGTCCGACGGCCTCGGCATCTTCCGCGCACTCGATTCGTGGCACGTCAGACCACGCCCGGCCTTGTTCACGACGATCACGGCCGATTTCCGCGATGCGCTGGCGCAGATCAAGACGGCGGTCGGCCACCTCACGAAGGCGAACTTCCGCCGACGGCTGAAAGCCTCGCAGTGCAACGCTTCCACCCCTGTCGCCGCCTCACCGGCCCGGTTCTTCTCGTGGACGATCGTCGATGTCGACGCCACGTCCTGGCACGACGTGGCTTCAGCGAACGGCGGAACGCCGAACACGTTGTTCACCGAGATCGCGGCAAACCTCATCCGTGCCCGCACCTCCTCCACCACCGGAATCCGCCTCGGCATGCCCAGGAGCGTCCGCCGCCCGGACCTCGACCTCCGGGCGAACGCCCTCGACTTCGCGACCCTCGACCTGCCGGCGGGACCGCCCGTGCACGGCGACCTCACCTCGACCCGCCGGGCCACCAAACGGGCACTCCAGCTCACCGCCGACCGCTCGGACCCGCCCTGGCACCTGCTGCCTCACCGCCGGCAGCGCGGTGGCGACCGCCGGGAGCCCAGCAGAACGACGTCGTCGCCTCCAACCTCGGCACGGTGCCGGAGGCCGCGACCCACTTCGCCGGACAACGAGCCTCGCGAGTCGTTGTGCGGACGATGAACGTGCCGGGCGTCGTCGTCGAACGGGCACGCTTGCGGGCGTCGCTCTGCCTGACCAGAACCGGCGATCGCGTCGCCCTGGCGGTGACCGGCATCCCGGATGACTTCGGCGACTCGGATGCCCTGCGGCGCCTGGTGATCAGCGAACTCGCCGCGTGGGGGCTGCGGGCAGAGCCGTGGTTGTGAGGGGTGCGCGCACGAGCGAACGATCAGCAGTCCAGCCGGAGAGCAGGATTCGCTCGATGACGACGTGACGCTCGCAGCATCGTGCTGGAAGACCTGCTCGGATCAGATCCTCGGCGTGCTCGTCGCGCACCGGCCACTTCGTGCCGAAGCTCCCAAGGCCTCCGCCGTCAGCCTCCGACGTGGATGCCAGGTCGCCGTTCCGGGTCGGGTTCGCTCGCTCGGATGATCTCCCGGACGACCGGGGCCGTGTCGCCGCGGCCGAGCAGCAGGTAGCGGAACAGGTGGCCCAGTGGGTTTCCCTCGCTCCAGGCGAAGTGGCAGTGGGGCCGCACACCGGTGCAGTCGCGCAGGGCGAGCAGGATCGCGGCGATGGCGTTGGGCGCGGCGGGGCTGTCGGCCCGCAGGATCCGGTGCCCGTCGACCTCGACCCCGCGGACCTGCAGCACCTCGCTGAAGTCGGACGGGTCGACCACGTCGATCTCCAGGAAGATCACGTCCGCGGTGCCGGGCACGGGGTTGGTCCCCCGCTGTTCGGTTTCCTTCTCGGAGTACTCGGCGGCGTCGCCGGTCTGACGGCGGTTGGCGATCAGGGTCACGGCAGCGTCGTGAGCGAGTGTGTCGGCGATGAAGCGGCGCGCGGCCTCGTCGAACTCGATGTGCTCCACCCGCAGCTCGGTGGTGCGGGTGACGCGCGAGACCAGCGAGATCGCGATGATGCCCAGGATGAAGAAGATCGAGATGGTGATGCCGTCCGGCTTCTCGATCACGTTCTCGACCAGGGCGTAGAGCAGGACGAGCGTCAGCACGGTGAACGCGACCGCGGCGGCCCGCTGCCGGCGCCGGACCGCGGAGATGGCCACGGCGACCGAGGCGGATACCATCATCGCCAGGATGCCGGTGGCGTAGGCGCCGGCCTGGGCGTTGACGTCGGCCTTGAAGATGATCGTGACCAGGATGCAGATCGCGGTGTAGACGATCACCACCGGCCGCACCGCGCGCGACCACTCCGGTGCCATGCCGTACGAGGGGAGGTAGCGCGGGACGATGTTGATCAGACCCGCCATCGCCGAGGCCCCCGCGAACCACAGGATCAGGATGCTGCTGATGTCGTAGGCGGTGCCGATGCCCTCGCCGAGCAGTTCGTGGGCGAGATAGGCCAGCGCACGGCCGTTCGCCTGGCCGCCCGGCTGGAACTCCTGCGCGGGGATCAGCACGGTGGTGACGAAGCTGGTGGCGATCAGGTACACCGACATGATCAGTGCGGCGGCCGTGAGCAGCTTGCGGGTGTTGCGCACGCGGTCGCGCAACCGCTCCTGCGCGGTGTTTCCCTTCGACGCCACCAACGGCATCATGCTCACGCCGGTCTCGAAGCCGGACAAACCCAGCACCAGCAACGGGAACGCCAGGATCGCCGGCCCGACCACCCCGGTCAGCCCACCACCGCTGGAGGTCAACGCCTCCACCCACCGGTCGAGCACCACCGGCTCGGCCAGCACCCGCACCCCGCTCGCCACCACGACGACGGCGTTCAGCAGCAGGAACACCGCTACCAGCGGGATCGCCACACCGACGGCCTCGCTGAACCCGAGCAGGAACACCCCGCCCAGCACCAGCAACAGCACGACGGTCACCGTGACCTCGTGGCCGTGCAGGAAGTCCGGCGCCAGCGGGTTCTCCAGCAGGTGCACGGTCGCGTCCGCGGAGGACAGTGTGATCGTGATGATCCACGACGTGGCCACGAACCCCAGCAGCACCAACACGAACAGCTTCCCGCGCCAGAACGGCAGCAGGTTCTCCAGCATGGCCACCGAGCCCTGCCCGTGCGGGCTCTCCTTCGCCACTCGCCGGTACATCGGCAGCATGCCCAGCAGCGTCAGAGCGACGATCAGCAACGTCGCCAACGGTGACACCGCTCCGGCCGCGAGCGCCGCAATGGCCGGCAGGTAGGACAGCGTGGAGAAGTAGTCCACGCCCGTCAGGCACATCACTTTCCACCAGGACTGCGGCTCGGCGTGCGCCTCACCGCTCTCCGGCCCCACCACCGGCTGCACGCGGTGCTTCAGCAGCCACCGCCCCAGTCCCGTGGTGGGAGCGGCCGACCGGACCGGGCTGTCCACGCGCTCGGGTATCTCGTACTGCGTTGTGTCGGTCACGCCGGTCCCCCGCTGCTGATGCTCAGTCATTTGGGGGCGAGTCAACTTCGTGTGAAGTCCGGCCGATGTAAAAACACGAGGCCTCAGGCGTAAGGATCCCGTAAAGATGGTCAGCGGGTTCAGCAGCTCACTTCCCCGTCAGAGGTCCGTGACCGCGGCAAGGGGTTCGCGTGGATCGGCTTGTTCGAGCCGGAGAAGCACCCAGTTCCACGGCCTTGCCCAGGTGTGCGGGTTGCGGGAGCGAGCGGCGGACGACGCCGTTCGCAAGCATCGCCGCCCCGCGCCGGACCACCACGGCGACACCCTGTTCATGGCGATGAAGACCGTCTGCCACGTCGAGAACGACCCACCGCACACAGCGAACGAGATCGTCCTGACCGGTCGCACCGACACCGCGCTGGCGTCGTAGGACCGTCCCGGACGGTCAGGCGTGCTCGACGGCGTCGGCCTGCGGGCCCCGGTCGCTCTGCCGGATGCGGAAGCGCACCCGCTCTCCGGCCACCAGGGGCTCGCCGGAGACCACCGAGACGTGCACGAAGAGGTCGGGCCCGCCCGCGTCGGGGGTGATGAAGCCGAAGCCGCGGTCGGCGTCGTAGCGGGCCACCGTGCCGTCGCCGGCACGGGCTGCGGGCCGGGTGGCCGGACGGGCCTGGCTGGGGGCCGCGGTGGCCTCCACCGGCTCGCCGGTGGCCACGAACCGCACCTCGCGCGCCTGACGACCCTGGTCCACGGTGACCGTGGTGAACGAGACCCGGTCGCCCTCGGCTGGCAGGTACACCTCGTCGACCAGGGCGCGCACGTGCAGGAAGACGTCACCCGCACCGTCGTCGGCGGCCACGAAGCCGAACGCCTTCTCCTCGTCGAACCACAGGACGGAGCCGTCGGCACCGTCGCCGGCCGCGGCCAGAGGGGCTCTGCGGACCCCGGCGTCGAAGCTCAGCGGCACCACGTGCTGGGCCTGCGGCCCCTTCTCCCCCGCGGTGACGACGAAGGCCACGCGCTGCCCGGCCGCGAGGACGCCCCCGGTGACGATGGCGGAGGAGTGCACGAACACCTCCGCACCCCCGCCGTCCGGCGCGGCGAACCCGTAACCCTTGGCCGGCTCGTACCAGGAGACGGTGGCGAGCACGCCCAGCGTCGCGTCAGGCGAGGCGTCCCCGGTGACGGCGACGCGCAGCGCCTGCGGGCCGCGGGGTCCCTCACCGGTCTCGAACTCCACCGTCTGGCCCTCGCGCAGTGCCCGGGCCGCGCCCTCGCCCTGCACCTGCGAGACGTGCACGAAGATGTCGTCGCTGCCGTCGTCGGGGGCGAGGAAGCCGAAGCCGCGCTCGAGGTCGTACCAGCGGACGGTTCCCTGCTGCACGGTGCACTCCTGGTCTAGCGGGTGGTCGAGGGTCCAGTGTCCCAGGCGCTGTTGGCCGAGGATCTTGTACCGCTCGGAAAGTCATCGCTGCAGCTCAAGCCGCACATCGGTACTCGTTGATCAGTTGGCGGTGGAGCAGGTCACGGCCGGGCGAGCGGGTTCAGGACCGGCGGCGACGAACCCGAACGAGGTGGTTGCCCCGGCAGCGAGCACGGCGTTGTGGCCGGCGTTGGTGACGGTCACCGCGGTCGCGTTCTGGGTCAGGGTGCCGTTCCACAGGTTGCCGATGGTGTGGCCCTCAGCCGGCTGCCACGTGGTGGTCCAGCCGGTCAGGCCGCCTGGGCTGGTGTTGCGCACGGTCACCTCGACCTGGTAGCCGCCCGGCCACGAGTTGGTCACCTCGTAGCGGACATCGCAGGCGGTCGCGGTCGTGGTCGTCGCCGTGGTGGAGTTGGTCTGGGCGCTGCTGCTGGGCCGGTCGCCCTGCAAGACGGTGCCGATCACGACACCGGCGGCGACCAGGACGGCCGCACCGGCGACCATCGCGATCACCCGGCGTGGCGGGTGGCGGCGGGCGAGCAGCATCCGCGTGCCGCTCTTCGGGGGCGCAGCGGGCAGCGGCAGTCCCTCCGCGACCGCCGCGAGCAGCTTGTGGGCCTCGGCCATCGTCGGGCGTTGGGTCGCGTCACGATGCAGGAGGCGCAGGAGCACCTCGCCGAGCGGGCCACCCAACTGCGGCGGCTCGAACTCCCCCCGGACCACGCGTTGCAGGAGCGCGTAGGGGTTGTCGTCCACACCGAACGGCGGCGTGCCCTCCAGTGCCGCGTAGAGGGTCGCGCCGAGGGAGAACACGTCCGAGGCGAACGTCGCCGCCTCGCCCGCCGCCACCTCCGGCGCCAGGAAGGCCGGCGTGCCGACGATCAGGCGGGCGTCGGTCACCGTGCCCTCGCCGACCGCGCGGGCGATGCCGAAGTCGGTGATCTTCGCGATGCCGTCCTCGGCCAGCAGGACGTTGAACGTCGAGACGTCGCGGTGCACGATGCCCTCCGCATGCGCCGCCGCCAGCGCGGCGGCGACCTGCCTGCCCACGGCCGCGACCACGCCCGGCGGGAGCGCGCCCCGTTCGGCGACCAGCGCCGCGAGGCTGCGGGAGGGCAGGTACTCCAGCACCAGACAGGGCTTGCCGTCGTGCTCAACGACCTCGTACACGCTGATCGCGTGCGGGTGCCGCAGCCGACCGGTGACCCGGCCCTCGCGCAGCATCTGCGCCACCGCATCCGGGGACCGCCGGTCCGTGTTGAGCAGCTTGACCGCGACCACGCGGTCGAGTTGCTCGTCACGCGCCTGCCAGACCACACCCATGGATCCTTGCCCGATCGACGACACCAGCCGGTACCGCCCGGCGATGACCTCACCCTCTTCTGGCACATGCCGACGCTACTTGGCTGAGCCGGCCATCGGCCACCTTCGGCTTCGGGCGCTGGTTCGAAGGCCGCACTCACACCGTGACGCGACCTTGTCGTCATGGTGGTGGGAGCGTCGGCCGGTGGTGAGCCGCGGAGGTCACAGGTGGCCGCTGCCACACGAGATCCACACGTGTCGGCCGGACCGCGTCCTTTCGGAGCAAACGGCGCGCATTCCACCACGGGATGCGCGCCGTTCGCTTTACGCTCCGCCCCGTGAAGCGACTCGTTGCGGTGCTGGTGCTGGCGTTGGCCGCGTGTTCCCCGACGCCTCCAGGCCTGACGCGGTCCTCGACCGTGCCTCCGACAACGATGACAACGACGTCCACGCCGGGGAAGCCCGACCAGGCAGGGCAGGTCCAGCAAGTCTTCTCCGACTTCACGAAAGCCCTCGGAGACAAGAACGGCGACGCCGCGGCGGCGGTGATGACCAGCGCCGCGATCATCCGCTGGGAGACCTACCGGGTGCACGCGCTGAAGAGCACCGAGGCCGACCTCGCGGGCCTTCCGGTCGCCGAACGCGCCATCGTCTACGGCCTGCGCGCGACCGCCGGTCCCTCCTTGCGGACCGCCACCGGCCGCACGGTCCTGATCACGGCCGTCCAGCAGGGCCTCGTCACCTTGAACACGTCGACCAAGCTCGTGAACGCGGACGGCACCACCACCGTCAAGGAGACGACGCCCGTGCTGAAGAACCTCGTCCTCGGCGCCGACACGGCGACCGGAGAGCTGGCGTCGAACGACCCCACCGTGCCCGCGATCCCCAAGCCGATCAAGTTCACGTTCCTGCGCGAGGGCGAGGACTGGAAGATCGACCCGGTCGGTGTGACCGACCTGGCGGCCTTCGCGCTGGAGGAACTGGCCGCGCGCAAGGGCGTGACCGCGGACCAGTTGCTGATCGAGGCGTTCACCGGCCAGTACGGCGCCGCCCGCGTCGCCGAGATCCGCAAACCTCTCGACGGCTGATTCCTAACCTGGTCGTCGAGCTCGCGGCACTTACGAGCTCGGCAACGTCTTCGACCGTCCAGGTCATGAGTTGCGCAACGGATAACGCACGAGCATGGGGAAGTGGCATTGGCCTGGTCCGGCGGGGCGCGCCGAGACTGGCGGCACCCTGCCACCGTCCTGAGAGGTTTCCCCGATGGCTGTGCGGATTCGGCGGACGTTCTCGTCGGCCACCCTGCTCTTGTGCGGCCTGTCCCTATGTCCGGCTGCAGCGCACGCGGACGACACGATCGGCTCCGACGGCTACGTGCACGTCGCACCCAACGGTGTCGTGCTCGGCGTCGATCCCTACTACCCCACCGATGGCAACGGCGGTTATGACGTCGCCGACTACGCCGTCGACCTGTCCTACGATCCCGCCGCCCGGTTCCTCAACGCCAGGACCGTTGTCTCGGCCACGACGACGCAGCGGCTCAGCCGGTTCAACTTGGACCTGCGCGGGCTCACCGTGACGTCGGTGAGGGTGGACGGCGTGCGCGCGTCGTTCGTCCGCAGGGGCGAGCACGAACTGGTGATCACGCCCGCCAGCACGCTGGCGGCGGACACCGCGTTCACCGTCGAGGTGCTCTACTGCGGCCGTCCCCGATCGGAACACGCGCCCCGGGGTGTGACCGGGTGGCGCACGACGCGGTCGGGCGGCGGGCTCGCCGCCGGGGCGCCTCACTCGGCTTCCACGTGGTTTCCGGTGAACGAGACTTCCGCCGACAAGGCGACGTTCCGCCTCAACGCGCGCGTGCCGGCTGGGTGGAGCGTGGTGTCGAACGGTGTGCGCAAGTCCGTCCACGAAGGACTTCACGCTTGGGAGGAGAATGTTCCGATCACACCATCCGCCACGATGATCGCCATCGACCGGTTCAGCGTGCGGGAGTCCACCCTGCCTGGCGGCATCGCGGTGCTGGACGCGTTCGGGCCCGGTGCCGGCACCGCGCTGGCCAGGAACCTGCCCGAGATCATGGAGTTCCTGCACGACAAGCTGGGTCCGCATCCCCTGCCTGTGACGGGTGGCGTGTACCTGTCTGACCGGCTCGCCTACTCGCATCCTTCACAGGGGCGCCCGGTGCACGGTGCTGCCGCGGACCAGTCGGCGCTGGTGCAGGCACTGGCCTCGCAGTGGTGGGGAAACCAGCTCGCCATCAAGATGTGGAAAGACCAGCCCATGGTCGAGTCGTTCGCCCGGTACGTGGTGTGGTTGTGGGAGGAGGCCCGTGGCGGGCCCGCCGTCGAGCGGCGCTACCAGGACGCGCTGCGCCAGGCCGGGGCGGACACGCGGTTCTGGGGGCGCAAGCTGGCTGATCCGGGCGTGGGCCGGGAGTTCTCGGTCACGGACAAGGGCGTGTTGATGGTGCACGCGCTGCGCAAGCACATCGGTGACGAGAAGTTCTTCACGGTGCTGCGGGAGTACCCGGCGATCGCTGTGCTGCTCAACCAGGGCTGGTACGACTGGGAGCTCTACACGGCGGCGGTGGCGGATCAGGACCTCACAGCGTTTCACGAGGCCTGGGTTCACGGGACGACCCCGCCACCGGCGGAGCTGCGCTGACGTCACCTGGCATGACGGTGTGCCCTCCACGTCTGCGGAGGGCACACCGTCATGCCAGGTAGCGGGAGTAGACCGGTGACGACTCGCATTCCAGCCGGTAGGCCAGCGCGGTCTCGGTGAGCACGTCGCTCGCGAAGCCGGCGAACTCGCTCTCCTTGTGCCACACCAACAAGAACCTTCGTGACAACGCGTCGTCGGCGAGCAGCCGGGCGGCGACCTGCTGGTGCCCCTCGCACGCCGCCTGGGAAAGGCCAACGGCGCCGTTGCGCACTGCGGCGACAGTCGTGCTGTACGACTCTGACACGTACCGCACGCGAGGCGTGAAACCCTTGCGCCGGCACGACCTGTGGAAGTACTCGTGGAAGCGGGAGGAGTCGGGCGGTGGGAGCACCCACTGCTCGTCCGCCAGTTGCTCGAGGCTGATCACCTTGTGCCGGGCCAGCGGGTGGTCCTCGCGCAGCAGCACGAGCGTCCGGTCGTGAGCCACCACTGCCAGGTGCACGGACGAGGGCGCGACCGCTTCGAAGCCGGGGTAGTCCTTGACGACGCCCACCTCCAGCCGCCGCTGCGCCACCATTTCCACGACGAGGTCCCGGCACTCGCTGTCGAACAGCGATGCGCCGGGACCGTGCGGACGGTGGCTGTCGACGATGGCGGGCAGGTGGCACAGCACGGGTGAGCAGACCCCGCCGACCCGCACCGGTTCGGCGGGGCCGGAGCGGACCCCTATGTCCCGCACCAGCCCCTCCATCATCGGCAGGACCGCGCCGATCCGGTCGAGCAGCAGTTCTCCGGTGGGGGTCGGTGTGACCGATGTGGTGTGGGAACCGCGGTCGAACAACCGTTGTCCCAGGGCGTTCTCCAGCCGCTTGAGGTTGCCGCTGACGGCGGGCTGGCTGGTGCCGAGCCGCACCGCGGCCTCGGACAGGCTGCCGGTTTCGCCGATCGCCCGCACGAGCCGCAGGTGGTGGACGTCGAGTTCCATGCCGTCACTTCCCCGTCAGCGGTGAGTGTCGACCCGGGATCCGGGCACCTGCCGGACGATTCCGGCTGTTCTGCCGATCGCAGCGTACAGCGCGAAAGCGACCACGACGGAGTTGATCGTCGGGATGCCGACCGGCACCAGGAAGCCGACAGCCGTTCCCGCGGCCCAGCACCCCAGTGCCGCCGGAACCCAGTCAGGAGGGTCTGCCGGCAGCTCTCCCCTGGACCGCGACTCGTCCAGTTCGGCACGCCAGGTGCGCACGACGAAGTACTCGGCGATCACGATGCCCGCGACCGGTGGCGTGATCACCCCGATCCACGTGAGGAACACCGTGAAGTGGTCGAGAATGCCCAGCGCGGACAGCAGTGTGCCCAGTGCCCCCAGCCACAACGTCGCGGCCGACCGGCTGATCTTCTTGCGCAGCAGCACGTCCACGGTGTTCACCAGGCCGAGCGAGGCCGAGTAGAGGTTCCAGTCGTTGATCTTCAGGATGGCCGTGACCATGATCAGCATGCCGATCACACCCGAACTGGACATCACGATGCCGACCACGTCCGCGCTGCGCGCCGCGTGCGCCAGCAGCACCCCGGTCAGGCCGATCAGGTACTCGCCGAGCGTGACGCTGATCAGCGTCTGCTTCACGACGTCGGAGGTGCTCCGGTTGAACCTGGTCATGTCCGGAGTCATGACGGCACCCATGATGAACGCGCCGGCGACCAGCGTCGTGCCCTGGGCGAGGGTCAGCGCCGGGCCGGGCGCCGGCATGCCGACCAGGTCGCCGAGGTCGTGCCTGCGCAGCTCGGTGACGATCGTCCACCCCGTCAGCAAGAGGAAGGCGGGCACCGTGAGGTACGCCGTCCACGCCATGGTGTGAAAGCCCGCCACGACGATCGCGGTCACCGCGATGCCTCCGAGCACGGCCCACGCCCAGACCGGCGGGCCACCCATGAGGCGGTGCAGACCGTGCGCGAACACGTCGTTCTGCACTCCGAACCAGCCGGCGAGGCTGAGCGTCACCAGCAGGCCCACCAGCGCGGAACCCCGTGCGCCGAACCCGGCCCAACGCGCCAGCACCGAGGTCGACAGGTTCTCCCGCACGCCCGCGATCCCCATGAGGATGGTGACGACCTCGAGCATCACCGACCCGAGGGTGATGGCGAGCACCGCGTCCCAGAAGGTCATCCCGAGTCCGAGGGTGGCGCCGAGCAGGAACTGGTGGAACGCGGACACCTGTCCGAACCGCTGCACCGCGACGGAGAACCAGGACCTCCTGGCCTCGTCCGGCAGCCGGCGCAACGAGTAGTCGTCGTGGGCCACGGTTACGCCACCTCGTCGCCGGCGCGCAGCACGACGAAACCCTGCGCGGTGTTGGGCTGCCAGGCCAGCTCCCTCGCGTAGAGCCGTTCCAGGAACGCGACCCGCTGGTGGTAGGCGAACACCGAGCTGTCGGCTCCCACGATCGCCGGGGTGTCGATGAACATCGGCAGCTCCGCCAAGAAGTAGCGGACGGCGCAGCGCAGCTGGTCGTCGGTGGGCGACTGCCCGTCCGGCAACCGGCGGTCGAGCACCCAGCGGGTGGCCTCGAGGCAGTCCGCGGCGAAGGCGTCGTCGGTCAGGAACCACGCCCCCGCGTCACGCAGCAGCTCGCGGTACGAGTCGTTGCGGGCGAGCGTCATGCCGTCGAGCAGGTGCTCCTCGGGGTCCGGCACACCGGCGTCGCGCAGGGCCCGGAAGATCTTGTTCACCACGTACTGGCCCTGCCGCCCGGCCTTGCGCTGGGCGCGGCCGGGTTCGTAGCCGAGGGCCTCCAAGGTGTACACGGCCGCGTGATCGGGCACGAAGAAATGGAAGCGCTCGAATTCTCGCATCGCCCACCGCGCAAGTGCGGTAATGCGATCCACCGTGAAGTAGCTGTTGAACGGGCTCACCCCGACGCACACGTGCCGGCCACTTCGCAAAGGAGCGGCACAGTGCTCGGTAAGCGGAGTTGTCAGCAACACCGTCGACTCCGAAAATGATATTCACAGGGACAGGGAAATCCGGATTCGACCACTATCGGCAGAAGCAGAACCGGTGGGTACTGCCGGAAGGTCATGCCATCGGCTTATGCGCGACCGATCCGTTCGGTCCCAACGGGTGACAGCACGCGACCAGCCGTGTCTGATGGGTGACATGGAACTCCAAGTCCGGCACCTGCGGGTGCTGGTCGCCATCGCACGCGCTGGCAGCCTCAACCGCGCCGCGGGCGAGCTGCGGCTGGCCCAGCCCGCGCTCAGCCACCAGCTCCGCCGGATCGAGCAGATGGTGGGAGACCGGCTGTTCGACCGCGGCACGCGAGGCGTGCGTCCCACCCGGATCGGCGAACTGGTGCTCGCCCGCGCCGAGGCGATCATCCCGGCGTTCGACGAACTGGACCGCGACTTCCGCCGCCAGGAGCCGTCCGGTGGCGGGCTGCGGATCGGCTGGAACGACAGCGGGCTCGTGTCCGGTCTCTTCGACTGCGTCGAGGACCTGTTTCCGGACCTGGAGCTCACGAGCCGCGCCGACCTGTCACACGGCAGGCTGGTGACCCAGGTCGCCAGCGGGTGCGTCGACCTGGCGCTGGCGATGATCTGCGGACCGCGGACGCTGGCCGTGCCCGATGGAGTACGTGCCGAAAGGGTGGTCACCGAGCCGTCCTTCGTGGCGCTGCCGGCGCGGCACCGGCTGGCCGCCTCGCCGGTCGTCGAGCTGAGCGATCTCGCGCGGGAGCGCTGGATCGTGTCCAGCTGCGGCGACGGTTGCCGCATCGTCTTCCGCGAGATGTGCCTGGCACACGGCTTCACGCCGCTCATCGCGCACGACGTGGACGCGTTGCGGCACCGGCTGGTGTCCGGAGAGCGTGGGGTGTGCCTGGTGCAGCCGACCACCTCGGAACTTCCCGGCGTGGCGATCCGGCCGCTGGCCGGAGATCCGATGACGGTGCAACACGTCCTGCTGTGGCGGGCGGACCACCTGCTCGACGACCGGTTCACCGAGCTGCACCGCGCCGTCACCGGCGCCTACGAACAGCTCATGATGCGGACCGACCGCTATCGCGAGTGGATGGATAACGGCACGACATAGCCCTCTGGCAGTGGGACGGAATCTCCTGCCCGGTCACACTCGAAATCGACGCGAACATGCGCGAATCGTGCCGGAAAGGGATCCTCAGATGTTGTCGTTGATCTCGCGAGAAGAACTGAAAGAGGGTATCGACGCGGGCACGCTGGTGGTGGTCGACACCATGCCCGCAGCCTATTACGAGGTGGAGCACCTGCCCGGCGCGGTGAACATCCCCGGATTTCCCTACGAGCAGGCGGCCGAGCTCACCGACCGGTACGCACCCGACGTGCTGCCGGACAAGACCGCCGAGATCGTCGTCTACTGCGCCAACGTGCCCTGTCGCAACAGCGAACTCGTGGGATCCCGGCTGCTCCACCTCGGTTACTCGAACGTGCGCAAATACCGGGAGGGCATCGAGGACTGGGTCGGTGCAGGCCTCGCCACCACCGCCGGTTGAGCACTCGCACTTCCCTGCCATCAAGGAGTTCTCATGTCCCTGCTCAAGAACTGGCTGCGCGCGAGCGTCGCCGCCGCGGCCGTCGTGGCCGCGGTGCTGGTGCCCGCACCCGCCCAGGCCACGCCGATGGCCGACGCCACCATCCAGGTCAGTGCGGACAACGTCGTCAAGGTGACGTCCGCGAACCACGACGAGGTGATGGAGGCGTCCAGGACCAAGCTCGTCATCCTGGACTTCGGAGCCGCCTGGTGCCCGCCGTGCCGCCAGCTCAAACCGGTGATCGAGAAGCTGGCCGCGCAGTACGGCGGCCGGTTCCTGCTCGGCGAGGTCGACGCGGACGTCAGCCGTGACCTCCTGTCCCGTTACCGCGTCCAGTACCTGCCCACACTGGTGCCGATGCGCAACGCGGCCGAGCTGCCCGGCTCCCGCATGATCGGTTTCCGGGGCGAGACCGCGCTGCGGGCGTGGATCGACGCCCAGTTGGCCAAGGGCTGATCTCCCTCCTCCGCCCCGGCACGAGACCCTGCTGACCGTGCCGGGGCGGTTCCCACGTGAGAGGAACCCTTTGTCCCAGAACAGGTTGCCTTGGCGTGCGCTGCTCGCACTGACGCTCACGGTGCTGCTCGGCTGTCTCACCGAGGTGCTGCCCGCGGGGTTGCTCCTGGCCATGTCGGAGGACCTCCGGGTGTCGCCGTCCGCCGCCGGGCAGCTCGTCACCGTCTACGCCGTCACCACAGCGGCCACCGCCGTCCCCCTGACCGCGCTGACCTCCCGGTTGCCCCGCAAACACGTGCTGGTGGCGCTCGTGCTCGGTTTCATCGCCACGAACCTCGTGATAGCCCTGTCCCCCGGCTACGGCGTCGTCCTGTGTGCGCGGGTGGCGTCCGGCGCCATCACCGGCGTGATGTGGTCACTGGTCGCGGTGTACGCGATGCGGATCGCGCCACCACGACAAGCCGGGCGTGCGCTCGCGGTCGCGATGGCGGGGACACCCGTGGGGTTCGCGGTCGGAGTGCCCGCCGGCACGGCGCTCGGTGACCTCGTCGGCTGGCGCTGGTCGTTCGCGGCCATGGGTTTGATCGCCGTGCCGTTGCTGTGCTGGATCCTGACCGTGCTGCCGGCGATCACCACCGAACCCGTCCGGACGACGCGGGCCGCCCTCCCGATGCTGCGCCCCGTCCTGGTCATGGTGTTCGTGTACTCCTTGGGGCACAACGTGCTCTACACCTACCTCGGGCCGGCACTGGCCAGGCTGGCACAGGAAGAGCTGTTGAGCACGGCCCTGCTGGTGTTCGGTGTCGCCGCCGTGTGCGGCATCCTGGCTGTCGGATCCACAATGGACCGCAGTCCGCGCGCGGTGCTGGGCTGGTGCCCGTTGCTGACCGCGTCCGGGATCGTGGTGTTCGCGGTGTCGGACGATGCCGCCACGACGCTGATGGGGTGCGCGGTGTGGGGCTTGGCTTTCGGCGGCGCTCCGACGGCGTTCCAATCGGTCACGGCCCTGGTCGCGGGACGGGACGCGGATCGGGCCCAGTCGCTGACCATCGCGGCCTGGAACGGCGCGGTGGCAGGGGGTGCCGCGGTGGGAGGAGTGGTGCTGGACACCGCGGCACCCGCACTGACGTGGACGGCGGCCGCGCTCATGGCCGTGCCGTTCTGGATGGCGACCCGGCTTCCCGCCACGACGGGAAACGCGGCGGACGTCCACGGCTGACCCACTCGCACAACGCGCGGCACCGGCAGCCGCGGCAACTGAGAAGCATGACGCCCGATGAGCGACGACTCTCAGCCGCGACGCGGCGTGGCGGATCCATCACTGGCCGATCCATCGTCCTGTCGCCTACCGTCGGAGGGGAACGGTTGGATGGTTGCCCGCAGCGACTTCGTCGAGGCTGTGGGTCCGGCGTTCTGGGAGCGGAAGTCATGAGTGCCATCACCACGCCGACGAAGCCGGCCAACGCCGCCGCGCGCGTCGCAGGAGCGGCGGCCAACGCTGCCGACGAGCGGTTCCACCCGGCCTCGGGCCTGCGCAAGCAGATCAACAAGGTCTTTCCGACGCACTGGTCGTTCCTGCTCGGTGAGATCGCGCTGTACAGCTTCATCGTGCTGCTGCTGTCGGGTACGTATCTGGCGTTGTTCTTCGACCCGTCGATGACCGAGGTCACCTACAACGGCGCGTTCGAGAACCTGCGCGGTATCGAGATGTCGCGGGCGTTCGCGTCCACGCTGGACATCTCGTTCGAGACGCGCGGTGGCCTGTTCGTCCGCCAGGTGCACCACTGGGCGGCGCTGCTGTTCATGGCCGCGATCGTCGTGCACATGTTCCGGATCTTCTTCACCGGCGCGTTCCGCAAGCCGCGTGAGATCAACTGGGTCATCGGCATCGTGCTGTTCATGCTCGGCGCGATCGAGGGCTTCCTCGGCTACTCGCTGCCCGACGACCTGCTCTCGGGCACCGGCCTGCGCGTCATGGCGGCGCTGCTGATCTCGTTCCCGGTCATCGGCACGTGGCTGAACTGGCTGATGTTCGGCGGGGAGTTCCCCGGCACCGACATCATCCCGATGCTCTACACCGCGCACATCCTGATCATCCCGGCGATCATCCTGGGTCTGATCGCGGCGCACCTCGCGCTGGTGTGGTACCAGAAGCACACGCAGTTCCCGGGCGTGGGCCGCAAGGAGACCAACGTCGTCGGTGTCCGCATCATGCCGGTGTTCGCGGCCAAGGGCGGTGGCTTCTTCGCCATCGTCGTCGGTGTCATCGCGATCATGGGCGGCGTCTTCCAGATCAACCCGATCTGGAACTTCGGCCCGTACAACCCCGCGCAGATCTCCGCCGGCTCGCAGCCGGACTGGTACATGGGCTGGACCGACGGCCTGGTCCGCATCTGGCCGGCGTGGGAGTTCTACCTGGGCAACTACACGATCCCGGCGCCGTTCCTGCCGTTCATCCTCGGTCTGCCGCTGCTGACCGGTATCGCGGCGATGTACCCGTGGATCGAGCGCAGGATGACCAAGGACTACGCGCACCACAACCTGCTGCAGCGCCCGCGTGACGTGCCGGTGCGCACCGCGCTGGGCTGGATGGCGATCACGTACTTCA
>NZ_JAPJDL010000033.1:0-12186 GCF_026242055.1 Lentzea sp. NEAU-D7
AGAACTCCCACGCCGGCCAGATGCGGACCAGGCCGTCGGTCCAGCCCATGTACCAGTCCGGCTGCGAGCCGGCGGAGATCTGCGCGGGGTTGTACGGGCCGAAGTTCCAGATCGGGTTGATCTGGAACACCCCGCCCATGATCGCGATGACACCGACGACGATGGCGAAGAAGCCACCGCCCTTGGCCGCGAACACCGGCATGATCCGCACACCGACCACGTTGGTCTCCTTGCGGCCCACGCCCGGGAACTGCGTGTGCTTCTGGTACCACACCAGCGCCAGGTGCGCCGCGATCAGACCCAGGATGATCGCCGGGATGATCAGGATGTGCGCGGTGTAGAGCATCGGGATGATGTCCGTGCCCGGGAACTCCCCGCCGAACATCAACCAGTTCAGCCACGTGCCGATCACCGGGAACGAGATCAGCAGCGCCGCCATCACCCGCAGGCCGGTGCCCGAGAGCAGGTCGTCGGGCAGCGAGTAGCCGAGGAAGCCCTCGATCGCGCCGAGCATGAACAGCACGATGCCGATGACCCAGTTGATCTCACGCGGCTTGCGGAACGCACCGGTGAAGAAGATCCGGAACATGTGCACCACGATCGCGGCCATGAACAGCAACGCCGCCCAGTGGTGCACCTGACGCACGAACAGGCCACCGCGCGTCTCGAACGAGATGTCCAGCGTGGACGCGAACGCCCGCGACATCTCGATACCGCGCAGGTTCTCGAACGCACCGTTGTAGGTGACCTCGGTCATCGACGGGTCGAAGAACAACGCCAGATACGTACCCGACAGCAACAGCACGATGAAGCTGTACAGCGCGATCTCACCGAGCAAGAACGACCAGTGCGTCGGAAAGACCTTGTTGATCTGCTTGCGCAGGCCCGAGGCCGGGTGGAACCGCTCGTCGGCAGCGTTGGCCGCCGCCCCTGCGACGCGCGCGGCGGCGTTGGCCGGCTTCGTCGGCGTGGTGATGGCACTCATGACTTCCGCTCCCAGAACGCCGGACCCACAGCTTCGATGAAGTCGCTGCGGGCTACCAAGTATCCGTCTTCGTCCACAGTGATCGGAAGCTGCGGAAGGGGACGGGTGGCCGGACCGAACCGCGGCTTGGCGTATTCGAAGACGTCGAACTGCGACTGGTGGCACGGGCAGAGCAGCAGACCGGTCTGCTGCTCGAACAACGATGTCGGGCAACCCAGGTGCGTGCAGATCTTCGAGTACGCGTACAGGTCACCGTAGTTGAAGTCTTCCTGACCTGCACGCTTGGTGACCGCCTGGTTCGGGCGCAGGCGGATGAGCATCACCGGCGCGTCGGCCCGCTTGAGGGCCGCGACCAGGGCGTGCTCGTCGTCGCGCTCGGACTCCCGGAACGGGAACACCGTCTCGAAGCCGCCCGGCTCGACGTCCTCGGGACGCACCAGGGACACGTCGTGGAAGTTGCCGGTGTGGCGGCGCAGGTAGACCTTCTCGCCCTTTTCGGCCTTCCAGCCGGTGTGCCACAGCGAGTTCTTGGTCTCGCTGTCCGAGTGCGGGTTCTTGATGAGCGCACCCAGCGGAACGGCGGCGACACCGAGACCCAGCACGCCGGCGCCGAGGCCCGCGGTGCGCTTGATCAGGCTGCGGCGGCCGATGCCGCTGCGCTCACCCGCGTCGGCGAGCTCCGCGACCAGCGTGGCGCGGTCGACCTGGGCCGACGGGCCGTCGTGGCGCTGCTGCACCGCGAGCTCGTCCGGGATGAACTTCTTGGTGTAGAGCAGCGCGCCCACGCCCAGGCCCGTCACCGACAGACCCAGGAACAGGCCGATCAGCGGGTTGTAGAGCATGTGCAGCAGGTGGCCCTCGGGGTTCGAGGGGGACTCGTACTGCCACGGCCAGAACAGGAACACGCCGAGGAAGGCGAGACCCGACACCGCGGAGATCATGAACCACAGCGCGACCGTGCGCTGGGCACGGCGCTCGGCACGGGTCCCGGGGACCGGGAACTTCTCCTCGTAGTGGACGAGCTCGACGCCGTCCATCTTCGTGCCGAGCTTGACGAGGTCGTCCCGGCTCATCTCCGCGAGCTCTGCCTCGCTGGGCAGCTCGATCGGCTTGTCGCCGCTCATGCCTTGGCTCCGATCCAGAGGGTCACGCCGATGAGCGCGGCGATGCCCACGATGAACGCGATCAAGCCCTCGGAAACGGGTCCGAACCCGCCCAGGGGGTTACCTCCGGAGTTGTTGTTCCCGTCGGTGACCGACTTGACGTACGCGATGATGTCTTTCTTCTCTTCCGGCGTGAGCTGGCGCTCGCCGAACTTCGGCATGTTCTGCGGGCCGCTCAGCATCGCCGTGTAGATCTGCTCTTCGGACACGCCGTCGAGCGCGGGCGCGAACTTGCCGGACGACAGCGCGCCACCACGGCCCGTGAAGTTGTGGCAGCTCGAGCAGTTCAGCCGGAACAGCTCGCCACCGCGGGCCGGGTTGTCGCCGCGCAGGCCCTCACCGGTCTCGGTGGGCTTCTTCGGGCCCTCGCCGCCGCTCGCGTCGATGTAGGCCATCAGCGCGTTGATCTCCTCGGGGGAGAGCTTCGCGGGCTTGCGGATGGCCTGTGCCTCCTGCCGCGCCATGGGCATGCGGCCGGAGGAAGTCTGGAAGTAGACCGCGGCGTCGCCGACACCGATCAGGCTCGGCCCGCGGTCCTGCACGCCTTCGAGAGACTTGCCGTGGCAGCTCTGGCAGGTGTTCAGGTAGATCTGCTCACCCTGGCGGACCAGGGCGTCCTGCTGCTGCGCCTGGGCGGTCTGCGCCTGGGGCGCGAAGGCGGCGAACAGCATGCCGGCGCTCAGCAGGCCGAAGCCCAGTGCGAGCAGTCCGGCGACCCGGCGACGCAGCTTCGTGCGGGCGCCGCGGGGGCGTTTCGTCGTGGTGGTCATGGTGTGCGGCAACCCTTGCTGTCAGTTCGGGAGCTCGTGGCTGGGGAGCAGGTCAGGGCACGATGTAGATGATGGCGAACAGCCCGATCCACACGACGTCGACGAAGTGCCAGTAGTACGACACGACGATCGCGGAGGTGGCCTGTGCCGGCGTGAACTTGCTGAGCTTCGTCCGGATCAACAGGTAGACGAACGCGATCAGACCGCCGATGACGTGCAAGCCGTGGAAGCCGGTCGTCAGGTAGAAGACCGTGCCGTAAGCCGAGGACGGGATCGTGGTGCCGCTCTCGACCAGCTCGATGTACTCGCCTGCCTGCCCGCCGACGAAGATCGCGCCCATGATCAGGGTCACGATGTACCAGCGACGCAGACCGAAGACGTCTCCCCGCTCCGCCGCGAACACACCCCACTGACAGGTGAAGGACGACGCGACCAGGATGATCGTGAAGACCGACGCGTAGGGGACGTTCAGGTGCGTGGGGGGCGGGGGCCAAGGTCCCTCGTTCTGGGCCTTCACCGTGAAGAACATGGCGAAGAGGCCAGCGAAGAACATGAGCTCGCTGGACAGCCAGACGATCGTGCCGACGCTGACCATGTTCGGGCGGTTCAGCGAGTGCACGCGCTGGCCGATTGAAGGCGCTGCCGTGGTCACGAGCAGCATTATTGCCTGCGCTATTTCCGTCCGCCCATCGGGTCCTGGGCAGATCATGGGTCGGCTGGGTCACACGCAGGGTGATCGCGAGGAGATCAACGAATGAGCTTGCTGAGCCGATTGCGGGACAAGCTGCGCCGACGGGACGAGCCGGCGTTGTCGGTGGACGACCCGGCGCTCGTCGTGGTGGTCGAGGCGTTCGACATCGCGGAGGCCGATTCGGCCGCCCTGGCGCGGTCCCCGCGGTGGCGCGCCGACGAGCCCGCGGTGCTGCGCCACCACGTGCGCATCCCCGCTGAGCAGGTAGAACGTGCGCGCGAACTGCTCACTCCGGACGGCTGGGTGCTCGTGGCCGGTGACATATCGCATATCAGTCGCGTGCAGAAGCTGGACGCGTTGCACTGCGCCCAGGAGCGGTCGCGGATGGCCTCGCTGGCGCAACGGCTCGGTGGTGAGGCCCTGGGCTGGGACGCCCTGCAGAAGGCGGAGGAACCGGCCCGATAGCATCACGGCGACCTTGGTCACTTTCTTCAGGACCGCAGTCGGCAGTCGCAGCGGAGGATCCAGAGATGAGCACGCAGACCACGAAGATCCTGGTGTTCAGCCACCGGCCCGAGGTGCGTGAGACGATCATCACTGCGGTCGGCCGCCGCCCCGCGCCGGACCTCGCGCGCGTCGACTACGTCGAGGCCGCGACGATCGCGGACGTCCTCTACGAGGCGGACGCCGGCACCGTCGACCTGCTGATCCTCGACGGCGAGGCGCAGCCGACCGGTGGCATGGGCCTGTCCCGCCAGCTCAAGGACGAGATCACGAACTGCCCGCCGATCGTCGTCGCGGTGCGCCGCAAGGACGACCGGTGGCTCGCGACCTGGTCGCAGGCGGACGCGGTGCTGGTGCACCCGCTGGACCCGCTGGCCGCCGCCGAGACCGTGGCCGAGGTGCTGCGGGGCTCGGCTGTTCCCGTCGTCAAGGGCTGAGGGCCATGAGCCAGCGCACCTGGCCCTCGCTGCTCAACCGGCTGCTCGACGGCGTCGACCTGACCGCTGACGACACCGCCTGGGGCATGGACCAGGTGATGTCGGGCGAGGCGACCGCGGCGCAGATCGCGGCGTTCATCGTCGCGCTGCGCGCCAAGGGCGAGACGCCGGAGGAGGTCGACGGCCTCGCCACGATGATGCTCAACCACGCGAACCGGTTCACGGTGGACGTGCGGGCGACGGACATCGTGGGCACCGGCGGTGACCACTCCGGTTCGGTGAACATCTCGACGATGGCCGCGATCATCACGGCCGCCGCGGGGGTGCCCGTGGTCAAGCACGGCAACCGCGCGGCGTCGTCGCAGTGCGGCACGGCGGACGTGCTGGAGGCGCTGGGCGTCGCGATCGACCTGCCCGCCGCAGGCGTGCGGGAGACCGTGCGCGAGCTGGGCATCGGTTTCTGCTTCGCGCCGGTGTTCCACCCCGGCTTCCGGCACGCGGGCCCGGTGCGGCGCGAGATCGGCATCCCGACGTCGTTCAACCTGCTCGGCCCGCTGACGAACCCCGCGCAGCCCACCGTCGGCCTGATCGGCTGCGCGAGGGCGGCCGCGGCGCCGTTGATCGCCGGCGTGTTCGCGCGCCGCAACAACACCGCGCTGGTGGTGCGGGGTGACGACGGTCTGGACGAGATCACCACCACCACGACGACGTCCGCGTGGCTCGCGCAGGACGGTGTGGTGCGCACGGAGACCATCGACCCGGCGGTGCTGGGCGTGAAGCCCGCGCGCGAGGAGGACCTGAAGGGCGGCGACCCGTCGGTCAACGCCCAGGTGGTCCGCGACCTCGTGGCCGGCAAGACGGGGTCGGTGCGGGACGCGGTGCTGGTGAACGCCGCGGGCGCCATCGCGGCGCACGGAGGGTTCTCCGACGACCTGCACGCCGACCTGTCGGCCTCGCTGAGCCGCGCGGCCGACGCGATCGACTCGGGCGGGGCGGCCACGCTGCTGAACCGCTGGGTGGAGCTCTCGCAGGCTCTCAAGGGCTAGCGGAGCACGTTCCGGTCACGCGTCGTCGCCGACGCGTGACCCTTCTCGCACGCGCGCCGCATCGGCGTAGTCCGAGCGAGTGATGGGCCCGAGATGCGCACCACGTGGTAACGCCGTGGCAATCGCCACCTGGAATGCTGGACACATGGCCCTCCTCTACCCGGTGATGAAGCACGTCGTCGCGCGCACTGCCCGTCTCGTCTACCGCCCTGTGGTGGACGGACTGGAGAACATCCCCACCGACGGCCCCGTCATCCTGGCGGCCAACCACCTCAGCTTCATCGACAGCGTCGTCATCCCGATGGTCGTTCCTCGCCGCGTGTCGTTCCTCGCGAAGGCGGAGTACTTCACGGGCACCGGCCTGAAGGGCTCGCTGTCGCGCCGGTTCTTCTCCTCGCTCGGCCACGTGCCGGTGCACCGCGGCAGCGGCCGTGACGCCCGCGCCGCGCTCGACACGGCCGCCGAGATCCTGGCGCGCGGGGAAGCCTTCGCCATCTACCCCGAGGGCACGCGTTCGCTCGACGGCAGGCTGCACCGCGGGCGCACGGGCGTGGCCCGCATGGCGCTCGAGTCCGGCGCCCCGGTCGTCCCCGTCGGCATCATCGGCACCGACAAGGTCCAGCCGGTCGGCAGCAGGTTCCCGAAGATCGTCCCCGTGACGGTCCGCTTCGGTGAGCCGCTCGACTTCAGCCGCTACGACGGCATGCAGGACTCGCTGCCGGTGCTGCGCAGCGTCACCGACGAGATCATCTACCGCATCCTCGACCTGAGCGGCCAGGAGTACGTCGACGCGTACCAGAAGACCCCGGTCGCCGCGGCGGCCTGACGCCGCGCAGGACCCGCGAACACGACGAAGGCCCCCTCCGACACCGGAGGGGGCCTTCGTCGTGTTCGTGCCAGGTCAGTCGTGGTTGGGACCGGTGTGGTACTCGAACACCAGGCCACCGACGGCGATCAGCACCAGGACGACGGCGATCACGAGCAGCCAGACGTGCCAGAACGCCACCGCGACACCCGTGGTCGCCGCCGCGGCGGCGAGACCGACCGGCCAGTACGAGCCGGGGCTGAAGAAGCCCAGCTCACCGGCGCCGTCGGACACCTCGGCGTCGGGGTTGTCCTCCGGCCGCACCTCGATGCGGCGGGCGACGAACCGGAAGTAGGTGCCGGTGATGAGGGCCAGACCACCGGTCAGCGCGAGCGCCACCGTGCCGGTGGGCTCGACGTGGCCGGTCGCCAGGTGCGTCCAGTAGCCGTAGACGACGGCCATCAGGAACGAGAAGGCCATCACCAGGTCGAATACGCGAGCTTCGATCTTCATCGCGGGGCGTGTCCCTACTTCTGGCCCGCGCCGGAGGCCTCGCGGGCCGTCCGGTCGGTGTTGAACGGGGTCGTCGTCGTGGCCAGCGGTGAGCACCACTCGTCACAGTTCACCTGAGAAAGGGCCTCGGCCGTGGTGTACGGCTTGCCCGTCTTCTCGTTGACCTGCTTGCGCAGCTCGATGTACTTCTCGAAGTCCGCTTCCTCCAGCGCCCGGACCTCGAAGTTCATCACCGCGTGGTACGAGCCGCAGAGCTCGGCGCAACGGCCGACGAACGCACCCGGACGGTCGATCTGGTCGATCTGGAAGACGTTGTCCTGGTTGTTCTTCTCCGGCTGCGGGAAGACGTCCCGCTTGAAGTGGAACTCCGGCACGAAGAACGAGTGGATGACGTCCGTCGAGCGCAGCGTGAACTGGATGCGCTTGCCGGCCGGCAGCACCATGACCGGGACCTCGCCCGAGGTGCCGACCGTGCTGACGACGTTGCCCGCCTCGGTCTTGTGGTCCGGGTACTGGAACTCCCAGTTCCACTGGAACGCGATGACGTCGACGTTCACGTCGGGCTTGCCCGACTTGTCCGTCACGTAGTTCTGCGTCACGGCGGTGAAGTAGAACAACACCGCCACGATCACCGTCGGCACGACGATGAGCACGATCTCCAGCGGGAGGTTGTACGCCGTCTGACGCGGCAGTTCCTCGGACTTCTTGCGGTGGAACACCACCGACCACAGGATCAGACCCCACACGATGACGCCGACGACGAGCGCGGCGATCACGGACCAGGTCCAGAGCTCGCGCATCTTCTCGGCCTGCGGCGTGACGGCCTGCGGCCATCCGAAGCGCAGCACCTCGTCCGTGGAGCAACCGGTGGCCCCGATGCCGACCAGGCTCACAAGCCCAGCGGTCTTCACCAGCCGGGATGCCCTGGTGCCCTCCTTCAGGCCCACTGCTCGCCCGCCTCCTCGTTCCATGCCAACGGATCAAGCGGGAGCGTAGCCCAGCGCAACCGCGCTCACCCCTTGGGGGCACCGCCGCTGCGGTGCAGTTTCGGTCACACAGAGCCCCTTCGGCATACTGGGGACTTCCCCGTGGTCTTCCCCTTCATGTCTTTTGAGAGGTGCGAGAGCCTTGTGCGGCCTGGCAGGACTTGTTTGCCCCAGCGAGAACGAGGCTGAGAACGCGCGCCCGGCCGTGGAGGCGGCGCTGCGCTGCATGCGGCACCGCGGACCGGACGAGAGCGGCACCAGGCGGGTCGACGAGGTCGTGTTCGGCTTCAACCGGCTCGCGATCATCGACATCGAGCACTCCCACCAGCCGTTGACCTGGGGCCCGGCGGAGTCGCCGAGCCGCTACACGATCAACTTCAACGGCGAGATCTACAACTACCTGGAGCTGCGGGCCGAGCTCACCGAGAAGCACGGCGCGGTCTTCCACACCGACGGCGACACCGAGACCATCGTCGCCGCGTACCACTACTTCGGGCCCGCGGCGATCACGAAGCTGCGCGGCATGTTCGCGTTCATGATCTGGGACTCCGAGCGCGACGTCGTGTTCGGCGGCCGCGACCCGTTCGGCATCAAGCCGCTGTACTGGGCGCAGGGCCAGAGCGGTGTCGCGTTCTCCAGCGAGAAGAAGACCCTGCTGGAGCTCGCCTCGGCGATCGGCATCGCGCCGAAGATGAACGTCAAGGGGCTGCAGCACTACCTGACGCTGCAGTACGTGCCGGAGCCCGCCTCGCTGCACGACCACATCTTCCGCGTCGAGTCCGGGCACTCGTTCACGCTGGTCCCGGGCGAGTCGCCGAAGTTCGAGCGGTACTTCCCGGCGAACTTCAAGATCCGCACGGTCCGCAGCGAGGGCGAGGCCGAGGCGCTCTACGACGAGATCACCGCCGCGCTGCGCGACTCGGTCGCCAAGCACATGCGCGCGGACGTGACGGTCGGCTCGTTCCTGTCCGGCGGCATCGACTCGACGGTCGTGGCGGCGCTGGCCAAGGAGCACAACCCGGACCTGATCACGTTCACCACCGGGTTCGAGCGCCAGGGGTTCTCCGAGGTCGACGTGGCCGCGGAGTCGGCGGCGCTGATCGGCGTGAAGCACGTGGTCCGCACGGTGAGCGCGCAGGAGATGATGGACTCCCTGCCGCTGATCACCTGGTACCTCGACGACCCGGTGGCCGACCCGGCGCTGGTGCCGCTGTGGTTCATCGCCCGCGAGGCGCGTCAGCACGTGAAGGTCGTGCTGTCCGGCGAGGGCGCGGACGAGCTGTTCGGCGGGTACACGATCTACCGCGAGCCGTTGTCGCTGGCCGGGTTCGAGAAGGTGCCGGGCGCGCTGCGCAAGGCCATGGGCAAGGTCTCGACGAAGATCCCGCACGGCGTGCGCGGCAAGGACCTGCTGCGTCGTGGCGCGTTGACGCTGGAGGAGCGCTACTACGGCAACGCGCGCATCTTCCTCGACGACCACCTGCGCCAGGTGCTGCGCACGTACGACCCGGCGGTGTCGCACATGGACGCGACGGCCCAGCCGTACCGCGAGTCGCGCCACTGGGACCCGGTGACGCGCATGCAGCACGTCGACCTGTTCACGTGGCTGCGCGGCGACATCCTGGTCAAGGCCGACAAGATGACCATGGCGAACTCGCTGGAGCTGCGGGTGCCGTTCCTCGACCCCGAGGTCTTCAAGATCGCGTCGCAGATCCCGAGTGAGTTGAAGATCACGAAGGACACCACGAAGTTCGCGCTCCGCAAGGCGATCCGCGACATCGTGCCGGCGCACGTGCTCAACCGGCGCAAGCTCGGCTTCCCGGTGCCGATCCGGCACTGGCTCAAGGACGAGATGCACGACTGGGCCGTCGACATCGTGCGCGCGTCGCAGACCGACCAGTACCTCGACAAGACCGCGGTGCTGCGGCTGATCGAGGAGCACCGCTCCGGTGTGCTCGACCACAGCCGCCGCATCTGGGCGCTGCTGGTGTTCATGATCTGGCACGGCATCTTCGTCGAGGGCCGCATCCAGCCGGTGGTGCCGGAACCGCACTACCCGGTCAAGCTCTAGCTCCGAAGCGTCAGGGCCCCTCCGCGGAGGGGCCCTGACGCGTGTTCAGCGACGACCTTGCGCGCTGCAGATCGCGTACGAGCTGACGACGGTCTCCGGGGCCGCCATCAGCTCCAGGTAGTGGTCGAACTCCTCGTCGGTGAGCGGGAGCTTCGCGCGCACCAGGCGGGCGGTCGCGGCGAGCAGGCGGCACCCCGCGGAGCCGCCCTCCCACTCCTGCACCTCACGGGACCCGCTGACGTCGTGCAGACCGGCGTCGCGCAGCGCCCGTTCGATGCGGGCTCCCCACGCGAGCTCGGCGCCGCCCTGGTCGAGCAACGTCAGCAGGGCGTTCTTGACCCGCATGATCAGCTTCGCGTCGTCGGGGGCGGCGGAGAGGACTTCGAGCGGCAGGCAGTCGAACTCCTCGAGGACGAGCCAGCCGCCGGGGCGCAACGCGTCGCGCAGCTTGCGCAGGACGAGGTCGCGGGCGGGCAGGTAGAAGAGCACCAGGCGGGCGTGGACCAGGTCGAACGCGTTGCCGGGCAGGATGCCGGACGCCACGTCGTGCTCCAGGACCGTGACGTTGTCGCGCTCTTCGAGCCTCGTGACGTCGATGTCGGTGACCGTGACGTGCCCGGCCGGGGCGACGACGTCCGCCAGCCAGTTCGCCACCGATCCCCCGCCACCTCCCACTTCGAGGCAGCGCCAGCCGTCCGAGACGCCCAGCTGCTCGACGCGGGCGAAGGTGCCCGCGTCGAGCAGTGAGCTCAGCGCGTCGAACTTCGGGTCGGGCGACTCACCGGAGTCGCCGAACAGGTACGTCCCCATTGTCCGATCATGGCAGGACCGGAGCGATCTCCTCAGCGGCTTCCGCACCAAACGCGCCACGAATGCGGGCGAGCGCCGGCTCGCGCTCGATCACCCACTCCTGCGTGCCCACGGTCTCGAGCACCTCGACCGCGATGAACGAGCCGAGCTGAGCAGCGCGTTCGATGCTGAGGCCGGCGGTGATGGCGGCGAGGAAGCCCGCGCGGAAGCCGTCGCCGACGCCGGTCGGGTCGGTCTTCGCGACCTCGGGGACGGCGGGGACGTGCAGCGCGAAACCGTCGCGGTCGACGATCTCGACGCCCTTGGCGCCGAGCGTGGTGACGCGCTTGCCGACGCGGGCGAGGACGTCGGCCTCGGTCCAGCCGGTCTTCTGCAGCAGCAGTTCCCACTCGTAGTCGTTGCTGAAGAGGTACTCGGCGCCCTCGACGAACGCGCGTGCCTGCTCGCCGTCCATGCGGGCGAGCTGCTGCGACGGGTCGACGGCGAACCGGTAGCCGCGCTGACGGCACTCGTCGGCGTGCCGGAGCATGGCCGAGGGGTCGTCCGGGCTGATGACGACGAGCTCGAGGTTCTCGACGCGGTTCGCGATGGGCGCGAGCTCGATGTTGCGGGACTCGGCCATCGCGCCGGCGTAGAAGGAGGCGATCTGGCACATGTCGTCGTCCGTCGTGCAGACGAACCGCGCGGTGTGCGCGATCTCCGATACGTACACGCCCGACGTGTCGACGCCGTGCCGCTCGAGCCACGAGCGGTAGTCGTCGAAGTCCTTGCCGACGGCACCGACGAGCACCGGCCGCACCCCGAGCACACCGAGGCCGAACGCGATGTTCGCGCCGATGCCGCCGCGGCGGACCACGAGGTCGTCGACCAGGAAGCTCAGCGACACGCGGTCGAGACGCTCCGCGACCAGCTGGTCCGCGAAACGACCCGGAAAGTGCATCAGATGGTCGGTCGCGATGCTGCCGCACACGGCTAGGGGCACGTCGGCTCCTCTTTTCTTGTTGCGCTGGGTGACAACTCACCCGGACGAGTACCGCGGTGAAGACTACTGTTTGGTAGGGCTACCGCAGGTCAGACCGCCGTCATACGGTCAGGAAGTGACGATCCCAGAGGCGACCACGATGAGTGAACTGATCGAGGACTGCGCGCAGCTCCCCTTCGCTCTGACCCACCCCGAGCACCCCCTTCCCACCCCGCGCGCGGCCGCGCCGTGGCAGGTCGACGAGCGGTGCGCCCACCAGGTCGAAGGCCTCGCCGAATACGGCGTCTAGCTCGGGTCCGGCTCACCGGGCCGCACCTGGCCGAAGTTCTTCGGTCCACACGCGGAGAGGCGGGGGGGGCGGGGGGGGGGGGGGGGGGGCGCGCCGCGGGGGGGGGGGGGGGGGGGGGGGGGCCGCGGGCGCGC
>NZ_JAPJDL010000033.1:12196-16343 GCF_026242055.1 Lentzea sp. NEAU-D7
CCGCGGCCCCCGCCCCCCCGCGCGCGCCGCGGGCCCCCGGGGCCGCGCCCCCCCCCCCCTCTCCGCGTGGTCGCCTTAGTGGAACGAGTCGCCGCAGGCGCACGACCCGCCGGCGTTCGGGTTGTCGATCGTGAAGCCCTGCTTCTCGATCGTGTCCACGAAGTCGATGACAGCACCCTCGACGTACGGGGCGCTCATGCGGTCGACAGCGACCTTCATGCCGTTGAAGTCGACCATCGCGTCACCGTCGAGGGCGCGCTCGTCGAAGAACAGCTGGTAGCGAAGGCCGGCGCAACCACCGGGCTGGACGGCGATGCGCAGGTGCATGTCGTCGCGGCCCTCCTGGTCGAGCAGCGCCTTGGCCTTGACGGCGGCCGCATCGGTCAGCGTCACGCCGTGGCTGGGCGCCTCGGAAGCGGTCGAAGCGGCATCCTGAGCGGTCGTCATGGCTCTCCTAAGAGGTCCTTTGCGGGCGGTTCACCCATCAACAACACGGGCGTTCCCCGCCTTGTTCCGCTTCCCATGGTCCCACAACGGCGCCCCTTGTCGCCCTAGGTGTCGACTGTCACGTAGACCACGCTCGAGCCAGCCGATATATCAGCTAGACCTTCTAACGAGGTCTACGCCCTCCAGCAGGCCTTTCACCGCGACCACTGCCGGGCGACGTGCTGCGCCGTTGCAATGACACTGTTGCGGGCGTCCGCAATCGACTTGTGCACAGAGCCCACGTGCTCGGACACCGAGTAGGCGGCCTGGACGCCGGCGGCGCCCATCTCGCGGCGGCCGACACTGACCTGGCCCGCGATGGCGACGCACGGGATACCGCGCTCGGCCGCCCCCGCGGCGACGGCGGTGATGAGCTTGCCGCGCAGCGACTGCCAGTCGAAGCTGCCCTCGCCGGTGATGACGACGTCGGCGTCGTCGAGGGCGGCGTCGAGGCCGGTCAGGTCGCGGACCAGGCCCGCGCCGGACGTCATCGTCGCGCCCAGCGAGAGCAGCGCGGCACCGAGACCGCCCGCCGCTCCGGCACCCGGCTTGTCGGCCACGGGGGCGAGGACGTCCATGGCGGCCAGTGTCGATTCGAGGCGTTCGACGGCTTCCGGGGACGCGCCCTTCTGCGGGCCGAACGTGCGCGCGGCGCCGTGCGGGCCGAGGAGCGGGTTCTCCACGTCGGAGGCGGCGACGAGCGAGATGCCGGCCAGGTCCACGGCCGCGTCCGCCAGGGCGGCGAGCATGCCGGCGCCTCCGTCGGTCGTGCCCGAACCGCCCAGTCCGACCGTGATGACGTCGTTGTCCGCCGCCGCTGCCGCGATGAGCTCGCCGACACCGCGCGTGGTCGCCGTCTCGCAGGCCTGCGGGCGGAGCTCCGCCGGGACCAGGTGGAGGCCGCACGCTTCGGCGGACTCGACGTAGGCAGTGCGGTGGCCGCCCGTGTGCACGCTGAGCCAGCGCGCTTCGACCGGTTCCCCCAGTGGGCCCGTGACCCTGACATGTCGGATGTCACCGCCTGTGGCGGCGTGCAGCACGTCGACGAAGCCGGGGCCTCCGTCGGCCAGCGGGCGCTGGGCGACGACGTCATCGGGCTTGGCGTCGCGCCAGCCGGTGGCGATGGCGTCGGCGGCCTCGCGGGCGGTCAGGGTGCCGCCGAAGCAGTCCGGGGCGATGAGTACGCGCACCTCGCGAAAGGTACAGAAGAACCACTGTCCTACCCTGTTGCCGTGAGGTTCCTGCGCCGCAACGCCGCCGACACCGATGCCCCGGCCACCGAGTCGACCGACCAGGTCGCCGACTCCACCCGTCCCGCGGGCAAGGGCAGGCCCACGCCCAAGCGGCGTGAGGCTCAGGGCCGGCGTTCCGGGCCGGTGCCGCCGCCTCCCCGCACGCAGCGCGAGGCGTTCAAGCGCATGCGCGGCAACAAGGTGAGCAAGGAAGAGCGCCGTGCCGCGGCCACCGAGCGCCGTCAGCGCATGATGGCGGGCGAGGACAAGTACCTGCTGCCGCGCGACCGCGGTCCGGTGAAGGCGTACATCCGCGACCTCGTCGACTCGCGGCGCAACCTCATGGGCCTGTTCATGCCGCTCGCGATCCTGGTGTTCGTGGCGCTGCTGACGCCGTCGCTGGCCGTGCAGCGGTACGCGACGCTCGCGACGACGTTCATGCTGATCGCGATGGTCATCGAGGGCATCGTGCTCGGCCGCCTCGTCACGCGGAAGGTGCGGGCGAAGTTCCCGACCGAGCCGATCAAGGGCCTGTCGATCGGCTGGTACTCGTTCATCCGCGCGAGCCAGATCCGCAAGCTGCGCGTGCCCAAGCCGCGCGTGAAGCCGGGCGACGCGATCAAGTAGTCCGTGCGCGAGAAGCAGCGCAGACTTCAGCTGCCGGAGAAGCTGCGGTGGAACCACAACGAGTGGTACCGCCGCTGGCTGCTCCGGCAGTTGCCGTCAGGGGCCGGATCGGCGCTGGACGTCGGCTGCGGCCTGGGTGACCTGGCGCGGCGGATCAGGGCCCGCGAGGTCACCGCGATCGACGCCAGCGCGCGCATGATCGAACGGGCGAGCGCCACCACGAGCGAGGTCCGATGGATCCACGGTGACGTGCTCACCCACGACCTCGGGCGCTACGACGTCGTCACCGCCGAGGCGAGCCTGCACCACCTGCCGTTGCGCGAAGGTCTCACCAGGCTCGCCGAGCTGACCAAGCCGGGCGGGACGCTGATCGTCGTCGGGCTGTACCTGACGGCGAGCTGGGCCGACCGTGCCCTGGAGCTGGTGACACTGCCCGCCAACGCCGTCGTCGGGCTCGCCAAGGCCCTCAACGGCACCGGGGGCACGCCGCACGACCCGGAGATGCCGGTGGTGATGAGCGCGCCGACGTTGCACGAGATCCGGGTGGCGGCAGCGGAGGTCCTGCCCGGCGCACGCGTCCGCAGGCGCCTGTTCTGGCGGTACTCCCTGGTGTGGCACGCGCCCGAAGTTCATTAGCAGTACGAACGATTTCGGTTTAAGCTCCGATGTATGAAGTTCCGTCGACTCGGCCGCAGCGGCCTGTCCATCAGCGAGATCTCGTACGGCAACTGGCTCACGCACGGTTCCCAGGTCGAAGAGGACCAGGCCCACGCCTGTGTGAAGGCGGCGCTGGAGTCCGGGATCACGACCTTCGACACCGCCGACGTCTACGCCAACACGGCCGCGGAGTCGGTGCTCGGCCGGGCGCTGCGGGGTGAGCGGCGCGAGTCGCTCGAGATCCTCACCAAGGTCTACTGGCCGACCGGTCCCGGCGGCCCCAATGACCGCGGACTCGGCCGCAAGCACGTCATGGAGTCGGCTCACGCGTCGCTCAAGCGCCTGCAGACCGACTACGTCGACCTCTACCAGGCGCACCGGTTCGACCACAGCGTCCCGCTGGAAGAGACGATGCTGGCGTTCGCCGACCTCGTCCGCCAGGGCAAGGTCCTCTACGTCGGTGTCTCCGAGTGGACCGCCGAGCAGATCACCCGCGGTGCCGCGCTGGCCCGTGAGCTGAACGTGCCGTTCGTGTCGCACCAGCCGCAGTACTCGATGCTGTGGCGCGTCATCGAGCCGCAGGTCATCCCCACGTGCGAGCGCGAGGGCCTGAGCCAGATCGTCTTCTCCCCCGTCGCGCAGGGCATCCTGACCGGCAAGTACCTGCCGGGCGCCGAGGTGCCGGAGGGGTCGCGCCTGGCCGACGCGCGGGGTTCGCAGATGATCGCGCGCTGGATGCGCGACGACGTGCTCAACGCCGTTCAGCAGCTCAAGCCGATCGCCGAGGAGGCGGGCATCACGCTGGCGCAGCTCGCCGTCGCGTGGGTGCTGAAGAACCCGAACGTCGCGTCCGCGATCATCGGCGCGTCGCGTCCCGAGCAGGTCATCGAGAACGTCAAGGCCATCGACGTCGAACTCGGCGACGACGTGCTCGCGCAGATCGACAAGGTCCTCGAAGGCGTCGTCACCGACGACCCGAGGCTCACCGCCCAGGGCTGATCATCCGGCGGGGTGCAGGCTCATCGGGCCGTACACCTCTGTTTCCGAACGCAGCAGCGTGACCTGCTCGACCCCCGCGGCGAGCCGGTCCCGCCACCCCGCGCGGTACCACGCCGCGGGCGCGGGCGGGGGGCCGCACCACCCAA
>NZ_JAPJDL010000033.1:16353-50089 GCF_026242055.1 Lentzea sp. NEAU-D7
CGGGCGCCAACTCCTTTTGCCCCCCCCCCCCCGGCCCCCCCCCCCCCCCCGCGGCCCCCCCCCCCCCCCGCCACCCGGCGCTGAACCACTCCTCGGCCTCGGCCTGGTCCGCGAACATCACATCCGGGCCCGCGACGTCGCGTCCCTGTGCATCCTGGTAACGCCAGCGGTATTCCACGGACGAAGGCTAACTCTCTTGTCACCTCGCACGCTCGTGCTCGGCGGAGCACGCTCGGGCAAGTCAGCGCATGCGGAAGGTCTGCTCACCGAAGCGACCGTGACCTACGTCGCCACCGCACGCCGATACCCGGACGACCCCGACTGGGACGCGCGCATCGCACAGCACGTCGCGCGCCGTCCGTCCACCTGGCACACGGTCGAGGCGTCCTCGCCCGCCGACCTGCCCGCGTTGCTCACGGCGACGCAGTACGAGGACCCGCCGATCCTGGTGGACGACCTGTCCACGTGGCTGGTCGGCGTGCTCGACGACGCCCAGGCGTGGGAGGGCAACGGCGCCGAGGCGATCGCCGGCAACGTCGACCAGCTCGTGCGCTCGGTCGCCACGTGCCGGGCCCGGCTGGTGCTCGTGACGGCGGAGGTCGGCCTCGGCGTCATTCCGTCGACGCGCTCTGGCAGGCTCTTCCGCGATCACCTCGGTGCGCTCAACGCGCGCGTCGCCGAGGTGTGCGACGAGGTCACGCTCCTCGTCGCCGGCATCCCCCTGAAACTGCGATAGGAGCGACCAGGTGAGCACCGAGTTCCCGCCGGTTGAACCACCGGACGAGACCGTTCTGCGCGAGGCCGAGGCCCGGCACGCGGTGCTGACCAAGCCGGTCGGCTCCCTCGGACGGCTCGAAGAGCTGGGCAACTGGCTCGCCGCGTGCCAGGGCTCCGTGCCGCCGAAGCCGTTCGTGCGGCCGCGTGTGGTCGTGTTCGCGGGCGACCACGGAATCACCGCGCAGGGCGTGTCGGCGTTCCCGAGCGAGGTGACCGGCCAGATGGTCGCGAACTTCATGACCGGCGGTGCCGCGGTGAACGTGCTCGCGCAGGTCGCGGGCGCCACCGTGCGCGTGGTCGACATGGCCGTCGACGCGGACACCCCGGCCTCCGTCAGCCAGCACAAGGTGCGGCGCTCGTCCGGGTCGATCGACCGCGAGGACGCGCTCACCCGTGAGCAGTGCGAACTCGCGATCGCGGCCGGTCGCGCGATCGCCGATGAGGAGATCGACTCGGGCGCCGACGTGCTCGTCGCCGGCGACATGGGCATCGGCAACACGACGCCCGCCGCCGTGCTGATCGCGTCGCTGACCGGATCGGAGCCCGTCGCGGTCGTCGGGCGCGGCACCGGCATCGACGACCAGGCGTGGATGCGCAAGACGGCGGCGATCCGGGACGCGCTGCGCCGGGCCCGCCTCGTGATCAGCGACCCGGTGGCGTTGCTCGCCACGGCCGGTGGCGCCGACATCGCCGCGATGGCCGGGTTCCTCGCGCAGGCCGCCGTCCGCAAGACCCCCGTCGTGCTCGACGGCGTCGTCGTCGGTGCGGCCGCTGTCGTCGCCGAGGAGCTGGCACCGGGTGCGCGCGAGTGGTGGGTGGCCGGGCACCAGTCGGCCGAGCCCGCGCACGCGATCGCGCTCGGGCACCTGAACCTGAAGCCGCTGCTGGAGTTCGAGATGCGGCTCGGCGAGGGATCCGGTGCCGTGGCGGCGCTGCCGTTGCTGATCTCGGCGGTGAAGGTGCTCGCGGAGATGGCGACGTTCGAGAGCGCCGGCGTGACGAACCGGGGAGACACGACCCCGGAGGAGACGACCGCGGAAGACACGACCGAGGAGAACGCGGCGGGGTGAAGCTCGCCTTCTCCTGGCTGACCGTCCTGCCGCTCCGGGTCGACGACGTCGACCGCAAGGCGGCGGGACGGGCCATCGCGGCCACCCCCGTCGTCGGCCTCGTGCTCGGCGCGTTCGTCGTCGGCGTGCTCGAACTGCTCGCGCTGTCCGGGACGTCGGTGCTCGTCGCCGGGTTCCTGGCCGTCGGCGTCGTCGCCCTGGCGACGCGCGGCATGCACCTCGACGGGCTGGCCGACGTCGCCGACGGACTCGGGTGCTACGGGCCGCCCGAGCGGGCGCTCAAGGTCATGAAGGACGGCGGCGCGGGACCGTTCGGCGTCGTCTCGCTGATCGTCGTGCTGGGTGCGCAGGCCGCCGCACTCCCCCAGGCCCACTGGGGTGTCGTGCTGCTCGCGTTCGCGACGAGCCGGGCGGCGTTCGGGATCTGCTGCATGCGCGGTGTGCCCGCGGCACGGCCGGAAGGGCTTGGTGCGCTCGTAGCGGGCACCCAGCACCCGTTGCTGGTCATCGGCACGTGGGTGGTGCTCGCTGGGGCGGCGATTCCGCTCGGGTGGCGCGCGGTCGTCGCCGTCGTCGTCGCGTTCGCGCTCGTGTGGCTGCTGGTGAAGCACACCGGAAAGCGTTTCGGCGGCATCACCGGTGATGTGCTCGGTGCTGCCGCCGAAATCGCGCTTCTGGCCGTGCTGGTGATCGCCTAGGCCTTCAGGGTCGTCATCCAGCCGTGGGTGTCGGCGACGTGGCCGTGCTGGAGGCCGGTCAGGCGCTCGCGCAGCTTCATCGTCACCGAGCCGGTGCCGCCGTCGGCGATGTCGAACTCGCCACCGGCGTGCTTGACGTGGCCGACCGGCGTGATGACCGCCGCGGTGCCACAGGCGAAGACCTCGGTGAGCTCACCGGAGGCGTTGGCCTTCTCCCACTCGTCGGTCGAGATGCGGCGCTCCTCCACGGACAGGCCGAGGTCCGCGGCCAGCGCCAGCAACGAGTTGCGGGTGATGCCGGGCAGCAGCGTGCCGGTCAGCTCGGGCGTGACCACCTTGTCCCCGAAGACGAAGAACAGGTTCATGCCGCCCATCTCCTCGACCCAGCGGCGTTCCACCGCGTCGAGCCAGACGACCTGGTCGCAGCCCTTCTCGGCGGCCTGCGCCTGCGCCACGAGGGACGCGGCGTAGTTGCCCGCGAACTTGGCCGCGCCGGTGCCACCGGGGGCCGCGCGGACGTACTCGGTCGAGAGCCACACGCTCACGGGACGGACGCCGCCCGCGAAGTAGGAGCCGGCGGGAGAGGCGATCAGCACGTAGAGGTACTCGGACGCGGGTCGCACGCCGAGGCCCTTCTCCGTGGAGATCATGAACGGCCGCAGGTAGAGGGACTCCTCCGCGGCCGCGGGCACCCAGCGGTCGTCGACCGCGAGGATCTGCCGCACGGACTCCAGGAAGAGCTCGTCGGGAAGTTCGGGCATCGCCATGCGGCGGGCCGAGGCGCGGAAGCGCTCGGCGTTGGCCTCAGGGCGGAAGGACGCGATCGAACCGTCGGGCTGCCGGTAGGCCTTGAGCCCTTCGAAGATCGCCTGGCCGTAGTGCAGCACCATTGCCGCGGGGTCCAGTGCGAGGGTGGAGTACGGGCCGACTTCAGCGTCGTGCCAGCCCTTCTCGCGGTTCCAGCGGATCGTCACCATGTGGTCGGTGAAGTGCTGCCCGAAGCCCGGCTTGGCAAGTACCTCCGCTACGCGCTCCGGGGTCGCCGGGTGCGGGTGGGGAGTCCGAGTGAAAGGCAACGCGCTCGTCATGGGAGCACGGTAACCCGCAGGTGGGGATACGGAAAATCGTCTTCCCAAAACTCGGACGTCCTACTAGTTGAACCTCGATAGAGTCCCCGGCCATGACCGAGCCGCAACGATCTTCAACGGGTGCCGACGTCCGCACCGTCTTACAGGCAGCACTGCTCGTTCTGGGCACCGGGATGACGCTTCTCGACGGCTGGGTGATCGGGGGCGTCGGCGGTGTGGTCGGCGCCGTGTTCGCCGCCGCGATCTTCCTGGCCTGCTACGGGGTGATCACCAAGGAGAAGCCGTCGAGCAACGGCCGCGTCATCGGACTTGCGGTGTGCGTTGGCGTGACGCTGCTCGTTTTCCTCTCAGTGACGCTGTAAGCCCGATCAGACCCGTGCCCACGCCCAAGCCCGCGATCGAGATGAGCATCGCGGGCACCGGCAGGCTCATCGCGAGCAGCACCGAGAGCCCGAGCCCGAGGCAGGCGGTGCGCATGGGCCACGTGCGGTCGTTCTGCAGCAGCACCCTGGCCGACGCGTTCGTGAAGGCGTAGTAGAACAACGTCCCGCAGGCCGCCACGCCCAGCGCCAGCCCCAGCGGCATCAGCACGACGGCGAGCGCGGAGGCGACGACCACGACGAACGACAGCGCGCCGGGCTTCAGGCGGGTCGGCAGGTCCCCGTCCTCGCTCAGCCCGGTCAGCGTGCGGTGCGCGGACGCGAGGACGAAGTGCAGCGCGGCCACACCGGCCACCGCCGCGGCGATCTGCACCAGCGGCACCAGCGCGGCCGAGTCCGCCGCGACGAGCGCGTCCCGCAGCGGAGCCGGCGACAACGCGAGGCGCGCGCTGCCGAGCTGGCGGAGCACTCCCGCGCCGACGGCCAGGTAGACGGCGAACGCCAGTCCGATCAGGACGGGGATCGCGATCTTCAACGCGGCCGGTGAGTGCGGCTGTTCGCCCCGATTCGGTGCGGTGACGCGCTCGAAGCCGGCGAACGCCATGAACATCAGGCCGGCGACGCCGACCAGCTCGTTGACGGTGCCCGCCTCCCCTGCCGACGGCACGGGCGCGATCGAGAAGCTCGCCGCGACGACCAGCGCCAGCACGCCGAGCACGACCACCGACACCAGCACGCTGACACCGGAGGTGAAGCGGAATCCGGCCGCGCCGAGCAGCGCCGTCGCGACGACGAGGGCGAGCGCGCCGATCACCGGCTGGTCCGGCACCACGTACGCGCCGAACATCAGCGCCACGGCGGCGGCCATGGCGCAGCGGCCCAGCAGGTGCGCACTCGCTGTCATCCTCGCGGGCCACACGCCGAGCTGCGCGCGCACGTATCCGTAACCACCACCGATGTCGGGATAGGCACGGGACTGGTCAGCGGTCGAGAAGGCCGAGCACAGCGCGGCGAGCGCGGAGATGGCCAGCGCCGGGAGCACCCACCAGCCTGCAAGGCTTGCTGCTGGGGCGAATCCGGCGAAGACCCCCGCTCCGAGCACCGCGGGCAGACCGAGCGCGACCGTCGTGACGGTCTCGCGAGGCGTGTGGGTCACCGGTACACGTTCTCAGATGCGGCAACCGGCCGTAACCACCCGGTCGACTGATGCGTGAAACGGGCGAATCGCCACTGTGCGCAACTGTCAACGTCACGGATTGCGGCGAACGTGGCGGGGCTGGGCATTGGTGGGACTGCCCGACCTTTAGCATGAGTCACGATTCCGAGCCCCGCCCGCAACAACCCTGGAGCAGCACGTGACAGCCCCGAAGCTGGCCCTCACCGAGGGCGACCTGAGCACCACCGCCGCGGACGCAGTCGTCGTGGGCACCCTGCAGGGTGCGGACGGTCTGGAGCTCGCACCCGGTGCCGAAGCTGTCGCCGCCGCGTTCGACGGCGCGCTGCTCGACGTGCTCGGCACGCTGCGCGCGTCCGGCAAGGCGGACGAGCTGGTGAAGGTGCCGACCTTCGGCAAGATCGCCGCTCCGCTCGTGCTGGCCGTCGGCCTCGGCAAGACCGCGGGCGAGGAGCAGGTGCGCCGCGCGTCCGGTGTCGCCGCCCGCGCGCTGGCCGGCAAGAAGCGCGCGATCAACACGCTCGCCGCCCTGCACGTCGGTGCCGCCGCCGAGGGCACGCTGCTCGGCGCCTACTCGTTCACCGAGTACAAGTCCGACAAGGGCGAGGGCCCGGTCGTGAAGGTCGACCTGCACGCCGCCGGTTCCAAGGAGAACAAGGCCGCGCTGAAGGCCGCCGTCGCGATCGCCGAGTCCGTCGCCATCGCGCGCGACTTCATCAACACCCCGCCGAACGACCTCTACCCCGGCTCGTTCGCCGACCGCGCCGCGAAGCTCGCCACCGCCGCCGGTCTCGACGTCGAGGTGCTCGACGAGAAGGCCCTGAAGAAGCAGGGCTTCGGCGGCATCCTGGGCGTCGGCGGCGGCTCGACCCGCCAGCCGCGCCTCGTGCGCATCTCGTACAAGGGCACGAAGGCCGTCAAGAAGGTCGCCCTGGTCGGCAAGGGCATCACGTTCGACACCGGCGGCATCTCGATCAAGCCGGCCGCGGGCATGGACGAGATGACCTCGGACATGTCGGGTGCCGCCGCGATCGTCGCCACGATGGTGCTCGCCGCGAAGCTCAAGTACCCGCTGGAGATCATCGCGTCGATCCCGATGGCGGAGAACATGCCGTCCGGTGACGCCTACCGCCCCGGCGACGTCCTGACCATGTACGGCGGCAAGACCGTCGAGGTGCTCAACACCGACGCCGAGGGCCGCCTGATCCTGTCCGACGCCATCGTGCGCGCGTGCGAGGACGGCCCGGACTACCTGATCGAGACCGCGACGCTGACCGGCGCGCAGGTCGTGGCCCTGGGCAAGCGCACCTCGGGCGTCATGGGCTCGGACGAGTTCCGCGACCGCGTGGCCGCCATCGGCACCGCCGTCGGCGAGTCGGCGTGGCCGATGCCGCTGCCCGAGGAGCTGCGCGCGGACCTCGACTCGCGCCTGGCGGACCTCGCGAACGTCACCGGGCACCGGTGGGGCGGCATGCTCGCCGCCGGTCTGTTCCTGCGCGAGTTCGTGGCCGAGGGCGTGCAGTGGGCGCACATCGACATCGCCGGCCCGGCGTTCCACACGGGTGGCCCGTACGGCTACACCTCGAAGGGCGGCACCGGTGTCCCGGTGCGGACCATCGCGGCCGTGCTGGCGGACATCGCGGCCAACGGCTGAGTCCCGCGTTCCTCGGAACGGGCGGAGATCCTCGGGGTCTCCGCCCGTTCCGCGTCTCAGGGCCACGGGAGCACGGTCAGCATCGGCCACTGCGCCCGCCACCTGGACGTTTTGGTCTCGTAGACGTGGCGGGGTGCCCGCCTCGATCACGGACCTTCCGGTCACGACGTTCCACCGCTCCGGCGAAGACCTCGGTCAGCACCTGGGCGCGCGCGAGGACGTCCCTCAACGCCTCGGCCTGTTCGTCAACGGCGCCAGTCCCAAGTAGACGATCATGGTTCACAAAGGAGCATTCCCCTCGAATTCCTTGCTCCGCCCCAACAACAACGATGCAGTCCACTGTGGACTGCATCGGTGGACACCTGCCGTCAACCGAACGGGGAGACTGGTGTCTCACGGGACTGGATCCCCGGGCCCGGGGAGAGGAGTATTCCCGCATGGGGACGCACCAGTACGAGGCCGACGTCGTTTGGACCGGGAACACCGGAAGCGGGACCTCCGGGTACAAGTCCTACGAGCGCGCGCACGAGATCCGGATCGAGGGCAAGGAGACGATCCTCGGGTCGTCCGACCCGTCGTTCCGGGGTGACCGCGGCCGCCACAACCCCGAGGAACTGCTGGTCGCGTCTCTCTCGCAGTGCCACATGCTCTGGTACCTGCACCTCGCGGCGACCAACGGCGTCGTGGTGACCGCCTACCGCGACCACGCGACCGGCACCATGGCCGAGCACCCGGACGGGTCCGGCCGGTTCACCGAGGTGCGGCTCAACCCCGTCGTGACCGTCGCCGACCCCGCCACCAGGGAGACGGCGCAGGCGTTGCACGAGAAAGCGCACTCGCTGTGCTTCATCGCGGCGAGCGTCAACTTTCCTGTCCGGCACGAACCGACCGTCGAGGTCTAGAGATCGCCCGAGGCCTTCTTGCGCGCCGTGTAGTCGCGCATGCGCTTCGGGTAACCCACGATGCCCGCGTCGTAGATCGGCATGCCGAGTTTGCGCGCGAACGACCTCGCGGCGTCCGGCGACGCGACCCGGCGGCGGGTCCACTCGCCGTCGTGCGCGACCAGGACCACAGTGGTTTCGGTCACCGTGGTCTTCGGCTCCACATAGGCCTCGACGCCGTGACGGCTCTTCGTCCACTGTTCGAGATGACTCGTGTCCTGGCCGGAGGCGGTACGCAGCACACCTGGGCGTGACTTCCTGCGGAAACGATCGAACAGCCCCATCGAGCACCTCCTGTGCTTCCCTCCACCATGGTGCCAGGTAAGGGTGTTATGAGTGGGTGAATGATCAGGATCGGGCAAGGTGTCCCATGCCGGATCACCACGCTCCGGCAACTAGTGACAAGATGGCCGCGTACCTCGCGCGCACCCGCGCGTAGTAAGTAATCCCGAGGAGATCCGAAGTGACTTCGCCGGAACTGGAGTCGGCCACCAACGCCGATCTCGTCATCCTCGGCGGTGGTTCAGGTGGCTACGCCTGCGCGTTCCGCGCGGCAGAGCTGGGCCTGTCCGTCGTCCTGGTCGAGAAGGACAAGCTGGGCGGCACCTGCCTGCACCGCGGTTGCATCCCGACCAAGGCGCTGCTGCACGCGGCCGAGGTCGCGGACAACGCTCGCGAGGGCGACCAGTTCGGCGTGAAGAGCTCGCTCGAGGGCATCGACATCGCCGGCGTCAACTCGTACAAGGACGGCGTGATCTCGCGGCTCTACAAGGGCCTGCAGGGTCTCGCGAAGGCCAACAAGGTCACCTTCGTCGAGGGCGCGGGCACGTTCGTCGGCCCGAACACCGTCGAGGTGAACGGCCAGCGCTACACCGGCAAGAACGTGGTGCTCGCGACCGGTTCGTACGCCCGCAGCCTGCCCGGTCTGGAGATCGGCGGCCGGGTCATCACCAGCGACCAGGCGCTCAACCTGGACTTCATCCCGGAGAAGGTCGTCGTCCTCGGCGGCGGCGTCATCGGCGTGGAGTTCGCGAGCGTGTGGCGTTCGTTCGGCGCCGAGGTGACCATCGTCGAGGCCCTGCCCCGCCTGGTCCCGGCCGAGGACGAGTACGCGTCCAAGCAGCTGGAGCGCGCGTTCCGCAAGCGCGGCATCAAGTTCAAGACCGGCGTGAAGTTCACCGGCGCCACGCAGTCCGGCTCGGGCGTGTCGATCACGCTGGAGAACGGCGACGTCCTCGACGCCGACCTGCTGCTCGTCGCGGTCGGCCGCGGCCCGAACAGCGCGGGTCACGGCTACGAGGAGGCCGGTGTCAAGATCGACCGCGGCTTCGTCGTCACCGACGAGCGCCTGCGCACGAACCTTCCGAACGTGTACGCCGTCGGCGACATCGTGCCCGGCCTGCAGCTCGCGCACCGCGGGTTCCAGCAGGGCATCTTCGTGGCCGAGGAGATCGCGGGCCAGAACCCGAAGGTGATCGACGAGGCGGGCATCCCGCGCGTCACCTACTGCAAGCCCGAGGTCGCCTCCGTCGGTCTCTCCGAGGCCGCCGCGAAGGAGAAGTACGGCTCCGCCGAGGTCTTCGTCTACGACCTCGCGGGCAACGGCAAGAGCCAGATCCTCAAGACCGCGGGTGGCGTGAAGCTCGTCAAGGCTCCCGACGGCCCGGTCGTCGGGATCACCATGGTCGGCGAGCGCGTCGGCGAACTCATCGGTGAAGCACAGCTGATCTACAGCTGGGAGGCTTACCCGGAGGACGTGGCTCCCCTGATCCACGCCCACCCGACCCAGACTGAAGCCCTCGGCGAGGCGTTCCTCGCCCTGGCCGGCAAGCCGCTGCACGTGCACGGCTGACCGTTCCCCACACAAAGTCAGCCACACGAGAGCACGAGGAGTCAGCGAACAATGGCCTTCTCCGTCCAGATGCCCGCACTCGGTGAGAGCGTCACCGAGGGCACGGTCACCCGGTGGTTGAAGCAAGAAGGCGACCGGGTGGAGGTGGACGAGCCGTTGCTCGAGGTGTCCACCGACAAGGTCGACACCGAGATCCCGTCCCCGGCCGCCGGCGTCCTGCAGAAGATCGTCGCGCAGGAGGACGACACCGTCGAGGTCGGCGGTGAGCTCGCGGTCATCGGTGACGGCGACGCCGCACCGTCCGAGCCCGCGCCCGCCCCGGCCCAGGAGTCCGCTCCCGAGCCGCAGCAGACGCAGCCGTCCGCGCCGCAGCCGTCCGAGGAGGCCCAGGAAGCTCCGGCTCCCGCGGCCCCCGCCCAGTCCGGCGGCTCGGCCGAGGGCACCGACGTCACGATGCCCGCACTCGGCGAGTCCGTGACCGAGGGCACCGTCACCCGCTGGCTGAAGCAGGTCGGCGACAGCGTCGAGGTCGACGAGCCGCTGCTCGAGGTCTCGACCGACAAGGTCGACACCGAGATCCCCTCGCCGGTCGCGGGCACGCTGCTCGAGATCAGCGCCGGTGAGGACGAGACCGTCGAGGTCGGCGGCAAGCTCGCCGTCATCGGCTCGGGCAGCCCGGCTCCGGCCGCCGCTCCCGTGCAGGAGACCAAGCCCGAGCCGAAGCAGGAGTCCGCTCCGGCACCGGCTCCGAAGCAGGAGTCCGCACCTGCTCCGCAGCAGGCCGCTCCCGCGCAGCAGCCGGCTCCGGCCGCCCCTGCCCCGCAGGCCGCGCAGTCCACTTCGGACGACGCGAACGGCACGCCGTACGTCACTCCGCTCGTGCGCAAGCTCGCGTCGGAGAACGGCATCGACCTGGGCTCGCTCAAGGGCACCGGCGTCGGTGGCCGCATCCGCAAGCAGGACGTGCTGGCCGCCGTCGAGGCCAAGAAGGCCCCGGCTCCCGCGCCCGCCGCCGCTGCTCCGGCCGCCGCTCCCGCCTCCCGCACCTCGGCTCCGGCCGCGGTCGACAACTCGGGCAAGCGCGGCACCGTGCAGAAGCTCCCGCGCCTGCGTCAGATCGTCGCGCAGCGCACGCGTGAGTCGCTGCAGATGTCGGCCCAGCTCACCCAGGTGTTCGAGGTCGACGTGACCAAGATCGCCCGGCTGCGCAACCAGGCCAAGAAGGCGTTCGAGGCTCGTGAGGGCGCGAAGCTCACGTTCCTGCCGTTCTTCGCCAAGGCCGCCATCGAGGCCCTCAAGGCCCACCCGGTGCTCAACGCGTCGATCGACGAGGAGCGCAAGGAGGTCACCTACCACGGTGCCGAGCACCTCGGTCTGGCGATCGACACGGAGCGCGGCCTGCTCAACGCCGTGATCCACAACGCCGGTGACCTGAACCTGTCGGGCATCGCCCACAAGATCGGTGACCTGGCGGCGCGCGCCCGCTCGAACAAGCTCACGCCGGACGAGCTCACGGGTGGCACGTTCTCGCTGACCAACCTCGGCAGCAACGGCGCGCTCTTCGACACCCCGATCATCCAGCAGCCGCAGGTCGGCATCCTGGGCGTCGGCGTCGTCAAGAAGCGCGCGGTCGTCATGACCGACGAGGACGGCAACGACACCATCGCGATCCGCTCGATGATGTACCTCGCGCTCACCTACGACCACCGCCTGGTCGACGGTGCCGACGCGGGCCGCTTCCTCACGACGGTCAAGAACCGTCTCGAGGAGGGCGCGTTCGAGGCCGACCTCGGTCTCTGACCGCGGGAGCTGCACTGATGTCCGGCCTGCCGGACATCGACTGATCGTGTGACCTGAAGGCCACCCCGGTTTGCCGGGGTGGCCTTCGGCACATCCTGGGTCAGTTGTGCCGGGTGCGGCTGTGCACGCGGCAGGTGAGTGGGGAACGATCTGTCTATGCGAGTCGTCATCGCGGGATCGTCGGGCTTGATCGGAACGAGCCTGGTGGCGTCCATGCGCGCCGCCGGCCACGAGGTGCTGCGGCTGGTGCGCCGCAAAGCCGCCGCACCCGACGAACGCGGCTGGGACCCGTACGCCGGGCGCATCGACGACGGGACGTTCGACGGCGTCGACGCCGTCATCAACCTGTGCGGCGCGGGCATCGCCGACAAGCGGTGGGACGACGCGCGCAAGCAGGTGCTGCACGACAGCCGGATCGTGCCGGCCGAGGTGCTGTCGGCGGCGTGCGTCGAGCACGGGGTGCCGACGCTGGTGAGCTCGTCGGGCGCCCACTTCTACGGCGACACCGCGTCGCGTCTCGCGGACGAGGACGCGCCGGGCGGCCACACCTTCATGTCGCGGCTGACCCAGGACTGGGAGGCGGCGACGTCCGCGGCGCAGGAGGGCGGGGTGCGGGTCGTGCTCATGCGCACCGCCGTCGTCATCTCCCCCTCGGGCGGTGTGTTCGGCCGGTTGAAGCCGGTGTTCCAGTTCTTCCTGGGCGGCAAGCTCGGCAGTGGCGATCAGTTCTTCCCGTGGGTGTCGCTGGACGACGTCGTGTCCGCCTACCGGTTCGTCGTCGAGCACGAGGAGATCCGCGGGCCGGTGAACGTCGCGGGCCCGGCTCCGGTGACGAACGCCGAGTTCACCAAGGCGGTCGGCGCGGCGCTGAGCCGGCCGGCGCCGTGGACGGTGCCGGCGTTCGCGCTCAAGACGTTGCTCGGCGGTGAGATGGCGCAGGAGCTGCTGCTCAGCGGTCCGGGCCTGACGCCGAGGACGCTGGAGCGGCACGGCTTCCAGTTCCTGCACCCGACGCTGCCGGCGGCCCTGAACGCGGCGGTCGCATGACGCGCGCGGTGGCGGCGGTGCTGGTCATCTCGTGGATCCTGCTGGGTCTTCCCGAGACGACCGGGCTCGACGTGTGGGTGCACGACGAGCTGCCGCGGCCCGACTGGCTGCGCGCGACGGCGTTCGCGGTGAGCCTGGTGATGGGACCGACGCTCGGGTGGGCGTTCGCGGCGGTGTTGTTCGTGCTGGCCTGGCGGCGGCGCGATCCGCGGTTGTGGAAGGCCCTGGCGTTGCACGCGCTGTGCTGCGCGACCCTGCTGACGCGGTTCCTGTTCGACCGCGTGCGGCCCGTCGAGTACCACCTGCCGAGCTATCCGAGCGGACACACGGTGGCGGTCGCGTCGGTCGGTTTCACGCTGGTCGTCCTCCTCAACCGCGGTGTGCTGTGGGCGGTGCTCGCGGTGCTGGTGGCGGGGTTCGCGAGGATCGTCCTGGAGATGCACTGGGTCACCGACGTCGTCGGCGCCGTGCTGGGTGTGACCGGTGTCGGACTCTTGGCGGCCATGCTCCTGGGGTTGGTAACGTCGGGTCGTGAACTCGTGCCGGACCTCGTCAGACCCCGTCGTCATCCGTGAGCTGGGGCTCATCGACTACATGGCGGCGTGGGACCTCCAGAAGGAGATCGCGGAGGCGCGCGCCGGTGGCACCGGCCCGGACACCCTCCTGCTGCTCGAACACCCGCCCGTCTACACCTGCGGCCGGCGCACCCTCGACGAGGAGCGCCCGCGCGGTGGCGACACCCCGGTCATCGACGTCGACCGCGGCGGCAAGATCACCTGGCACGGACCGGGCCAGCTCGTCGGCTACCCGATCGTCAAGCTCGCCGACCCGATCGACGTCGTGGAGTACGTGCGGCGCGTCGAGCAGGGCCTGATCGCCGTGTGCGACGAGCTCGGCGTGCACACCGGCCGGATCGAGGGCCGCAGCGGCGTGTGGCTGCCCGCCGACGACCGCGGCCCGGAGCGCAAGGTCGCCGCCATCGGCATCCGCGTGCAGCGCGGCGTGACCATGCACGGCTTCGAGATCAACTGCAACGCGAGCCTCGACGCGTTCGGCGACATCATCCCGTGTGGAATCAAGGACGCGGGCGTCGCTTCCCTCTCGCACGAACTGGGCCGCGACGTCACCGTCGCCGAGGTCCTGCCGCTCGCCCGTGACGCTGTGCTCGCGGCGCTCGACGGGACGCTCCCCCTGACGGACCGCACTTTGGCCCGCACTGGCCCCGTCGCACCGGGTATCACCTTCGCTAGCATTCCGTAGCCCCGCGGCGGGAACCTGCGGGAACTCGGAGGAGGGTGCGTCGTGAGGTTGTCCCGACGCCAGTTGTTCACGGCTGCCGGTGTGACGGCGCTGGCAGGCGGATTCAGTTCGAACGGAGCGGTGGCGGCGGCCGCTCCGGTGCGGACGTGGAGCGGTGAGATCCAGGTCGGTGACTGGGAGCGGTACTACCTCGGGCTCGACGGCGGGGCGCACCAGAAGGCGCTCAGCGCGCTGGGCATCGCCCATCGCGACGGCGTCCGCGCCGACGAGCAGTACCTGGTGGTGCCGGTCGAGTCCGTCCGACGGGCGGCGCTGGAGTTCGGCGACCACGCGGCCGCCGACGTGCTGCGCGCCCGCTTCGGCCTCGACTCGCCGTCGATGCTCGGGCGCGGGCTGAAGCTCGTGCTCGGGCAGGGCGGCCTGGAACACCGCTACCTCGACGACCCCGTGCTGCAGCTGCGCTACATCGGATGTCGGCGGCGGTTCGCGGACCACGTCATGCCGTTGCCGTCGGCGGTCCGCAAAGCGCTCGCCTGACATCCGACACGCGCTGGGTCAGCCCAGCTGCGGTGCCACGTCCGACGCGATCTCGGTGATGTGGTCGAGGTCGGCGAGGTCCAGGACCTGCAGGTACACGCGCTGCGCACCGGTCGCGTCCCGCCACGCGCCGATGCGGTCGGCGACCTCGGCCGGGGTGCCGGCCAGGCCGTTCTCCTTGAGCTCGCCGACCTCGCGGCCGATCGCGGCGGCACGGCGGGCGACGTCGGCGTCGGTGCGGCCGACGCACGCGACGAGCGCGACCGAGCGGATGAGCTCCTTCGGGTCGCGGCCGATCTCCTCGCACGCGGCGTCGACGCGGCCGAACTGCTCGACGGCGGCGTCGATGCCGACGAACGGCAGGTTGAACTCGGTGGCGTAGGACGCGGCCAGAGCCGGGGTGCGCTTGGCGCCCATGCCGCCGATCAGCACCGGGACGCGCTCCTGCGCCGGCTTGGGCAGCGCGGGCGAGTCGGTGAGCGTGTAGTGCTTGCCCTCGAACGAGAAGGTGCCGCCGACCGGGGTCTCCCACAGGCCGGTGATGATCGCGACCTGCTCCTCGTAGCGGTCGAAGCGCTCCCCCAGCGCCGGGAACGGGATGCCGTACGCGGTGTGCTCGGCCTCGTACCACCCGGCGCCGATGCCGAACTCCACGCGGCCGCCCGACATCTGGTCGACCTGGGCGACGCTGATGGCCAGCGGTCCGGGGTGGCGGAACGTCGCGGCGGTCATCAGCGTGCCCAGGCGGATCGTCGACGTGTCGCGGGCCAGCCCGGCGAACGTGATCCACGGGTCGGTCGGGCCCGGCAGGCCGTCGGCCGAGCCCATCTGGAGGTAGTGGTCGGAGCGGAAGAAGGCGCCGTAGCCGGCGTCCTCCGCCGTCCTGGCCACCCGGAGCAGGTCGTCGTAGCTCGCCCCCTGCTGGGGCTCGGTGAAGATGCGCAGTTCCACGACCTGAATCTAGTCCGCGGAAAAGCGTGGTGCAGGCACGGCCGCCCCCTCGGCGGTGAACACCCCGCGCGCGACCAGGTGCGGGTGTGAGGCCGCCTCCTCCAGGCTCAGCACCGGGGTCACGCAGGCGTCGGACGACGCGAACACCTCCGACCACTCGTCGCGCGTCCGGGTCAGGAACGCCTCGGCGAACGTCTTGCGCAGCACCGGCCAGGAGTCCCGGTCCATCTGTTCCGGCAGGTCCGGGGCGTGCAGCCCCAGACCGGTCAGCAGCAGGGCGTAGAACTGCGGCTCCAGCGCCCCCACCGCGACGGACCCGCCGTCCGCGCACTCGTAGATCGAGTAGAACGGGCAGCCGCCGTCGAGCAGGTTCGAGTCCGGCGCGTCCTGCCACACCGACTGCGCCTTCATCGACCAGATCATCTGCGCGAGCGACGCCACCCCGTCGACGATCGCCGCGTCGACGACCTGGCCGAGCCCGGTGCGCTGCCGTTCCCACAACGCCGCCAGCACGCCCAGCACCAGGTAGAGCGAGCCGCCGCCGAAGTCGCCGACCAGGTTGAGCGGCGGCTTGCCGATCGCGTGCAGCACCCCGGTGACCGACAGGTAGTTGATGTCGTGCCCGGCGCGCTGGGCCAGCGGGCCGTCCTGGCCCCACCCGGTCATCCGCGCGTAGATCAGGCCGGGGTTGACCGCCAGGCAGTCGGACGGCCCGAGCCCGAGCCGTTCCAGCACGCCGGGGCGGAAGCCCTCGATCACCACGTCGGCCGCCGAGATCAGCTCCAGGACCGCGGAACGCCCCTCGGGGGACTTGAGGTCCGCGGACACCGAACGCCTGCCGCGCAACAGGAAGTCGCGGGAGGCGTCCGGCACCACGGACAGGCCGCCGGACGGACGTTCGACGCGCACGACCTCCGCGCCGAGGTCCGCCAGCAGCATCGCGCCGTGCGGGCCGGGGCCGATGCCGCCGAACTCGACGACCTTCAGCCCGTCCAGAGGCCCCATCAGGCTTCTGCGGAGGCTTCGAACGACAGGCGCGGGTTGAAGATCGCGCCCGTGGACTCGGCCAGGCCGCGCATCGCCTTGGCGTGGTTGCCGAAGTCCGGGTGGGCCAGCGCCGCGCGCAGGGCGTCGGCGCTCTCCCACAGCGCGATGTTGATGTACGACGCCGGGTCGTCCAGCTGCCGCGAGAGCGTGTACTGGATCAGGCCCGGCTGCTCGCGCAGGAACGCCGCCGTCTCGTCGAAGGCCTTCTCGAACTCCTCCGGGTCACCGGTGAGCGTGAAGCGGTTGAGGAAGGTGATCATGAGGTGGCTCCTCCAGAAACGGTGTCAGGCCAGGAAAACCATGCCCACCGCCTCTTGAGACGTGCTCAAGGAACGCCCGCCAAGCTCTGCTGCATGCGCATCATCGATCTGTCTTCCCACATTGACGCATCCGCGTACGAAGCGGACCCGGTGACGCACGAGGTGCTCACGGCCGCCCAGGGTGCCGAACACATGGCCGAGCAGCTCAAGGCGCGGCTCGGCATCGAGTTCGACGTCTCCGTGCTGCGGGACTCCGAGTTCCTGACGCTGGACCGGATCAGCCTCACCTCCCACACCGGCACGCACGTCGACGCGCCGTCGCACTACGGCTCGAAGACCACGTACGGCAACGGGATCCCGCGCCACATCGACGAGATGCCGCTGGAGTGGTTCCACAACCCCGGCGTGAAGCTCGACGTCCGCGGCCACGGCACGGGCGTCATCGGCGTGGAGGTGCTGGAGAAGGAGTTCGCCCGCATCGGCTACACGCCGAAGCCGATGGACATCGTCATCCTCGACACCGGCGCCGCCGAGCACGCGGGCACCCAGACCTACTTCACCGACTACACCGGACTCGACGGTCCCGCCACGAACTTCCTGCTGGACCTGGGGGTCAAGGTGATCGCCACCGACGCGTTCAGCCTCGACGCGCCGTTCCCGGACATCGTCAAGCGCTACCTGGCGACCAAGGACGAGAGCGTGCTGTGGCCCGCGCACTTCGCCGGCCGCGACCGCGAGTACTGCCAGATCGAGCGCCTCGCGAACCTGGAAGCGTTGCCGGACTTCGGGTTCACCGTCGTCGCGTTCCCCGTGAAGATCAAGGGCGCCGGAGCGGGCTGGACCCGTGCGGTCGCCCTGCTCGACGACTGAAAACCGGACAACCGTTCCTCAAGTGAGAGCTGAATCACCATACCTACCTTCGCAGATATGGAAAACAGCGATTCCTGGCCACCAGAGAACGAAGACCACATCGTCCGCGGCATCGACTAGAACGCGCTAAAGGGCCGCCCTCCAGGAGAGGGCGGCCCTTTTATGTTTCAGGCCAGACGGGCGCGAGCCGTCTCGATCGTGTCGTTGGCGTCCAGCAACGGCAGCACCTGCGAGGCACCGGACCGCACGGCCTTCGTGCGCCGTGCGAACGACGTCAGGGTCTGGCCGGGGCCGGCCTCCACCAGCAGCACGTCGTACATCGCCACGAGCTCGTTCAGCGCCGGTCCGAAGTAGACGGCGTCGGTCAGCTGGCGGGTCCAGAACCGCGCGGACAGCGCGTCCTCAGGGGTCATCAGCTTGCCCGTGTAGCCCGAGTACAGCGGCATCCGCGGCGCGCGGGGTGAAGCGCTCCACGACGCCAGCGCCTCGTCCACGGCGGGCTGCATCGCCGGGCTGTGGAACGGCGTCGACGCCGGCACCGTCACGACCACGTACTCGTCGGCCTCCAGCCGCGCCCGCACGCGGGCCAGCGGCTCGTCGGACCCTGCCAGCATCGTCTGCCGCGCGGAGTTCACGGCGGCGATCGCGACGTCGCCTTCCAGGTACGGCAGCAGGTCCGCCTCGGAGGCGGCCGCGGCCAGCATGCCGCCGGACGGGATGGGCACGGCCGACAGCACCCGGTCCCGCACCAGGGAAACGGCCTCCTCCAGCGAGAAGACGCCCGCCAGCGTCGCCGCGACGACCTCACCGGCGGAGTGCCCGATCAGCGCCACCGGTTCGACGCCCCAGGACAGCACGGTGCGTCCCAGCGCGTAGTCGACCGCGAACAGCAACGGCTGCGCGCGGGACACGTGGTCGATGTCGGCACCGGCGAGCCAGTCCTCGCAGGCGACCGAGCCGACCTCGCCGAACAGTTCGAACACCTCGTCGATCACCGAGGTGAACACGGCATCCGTGCCGTACAGGGACGCCGCCATCCGCGGGTACTGCGATCCCTGGCCCGGAAACATCAGTGCTACGTCCACAACACGCCTCCAGAAACGGCTCAAGGCCGTGAAGGGAACACCTTCACGGCCTTGAGGCATGACATCACCTGTACTCGCGGACCACCATGGCGGAGTTGTAGCCGCCCTTGCCGCGACCGAGCACCAGAGCGGCCTTGATCTTGCCGTGCCGCGCCTCGTTCATCACGAGGTCGAGCTCGTACTCCGGCACGAGGTTCTCGACGTTGACGGTCGGCGGGATCGCGCTCCAGTAGATGGAGAGGATCGCCGACGCCACGTCCAGGGAGCCACCACCGGCGAACAGGCGCCCGGTCATGGTCTTCGGCGCCGTCACCGGCACGCCGTACGGCCCGAAGATGCCCTTGATCGCCTCGGCCTCGGCCTTGTCGAGCTCGGGGATGCCCGCCGCGTCGGCGAACACCACGTCGATCTCCGAGGCGTCCATGCCGGCGTCGCGCAGCGCCAGCTCGGCCGCCCGCTTCAGGCCCGGTTCCCGTGACGGCATCTTCGAGTCGAACGTCGCGGCGTAGCCGACGATCTCGCCGTAGATCCTCGTACCGGGACGCCCGGCCGCCGACTCCGGCGTCTCGACGACCATGATCGCGCCACCCTCGCCCGCGACGTACCCGGAGGCGTCGCGGTCGAACGGCAGGTACGCGCGCTTCGGGTTGTTGTTGCGGGACAGGCAACCCGAGGCCTGGTGCGCCACCCACGCCCACGGGCAGAGCGACGAGTCCATGCCGCCGGTGAGGGCGAGCTGGACGCCCTTGCGCAGCTGGCGCCGGGCGTGACCGATGGAGTCGATGCCACCGGCCTGCTCGGACACCACCACCGCGCCGGGACCGCGCGTGCCGTGGCGGATGGAGATCTGGCCGGTGTTGACCGCGTAGAACCACGCGAACGACTGGTACGCCGAGACGTACTCCGGCCCCTGGTGCCACAGCTTCTGCAGTTCGCGCTGCCCGAACTCGTACCCGCCGGCCGTCGCCGCGGTGATCACCGCGATGTCGGTGTCGGGGATGTCGTTCGGCTGCACACCCGCACCACGCAACGCCCAGTCCGTGCCGACCAGTGTCAGCCGCGTCATGTGGTCGGTCTGCGGCAGCAGGCGACCCTGCAGGTGCCGCCCTGCCTCGAAGCCGGGCACCTCACCGGCGATCTTCGCCCAGTAGTTGGCGCTGTCGAACCGGGTGATCGGCTTGATCGCCGCCTCCCCGTGCAGGGTCGCCCGCCAGTACGCGGTCGGCCCCAAACCGTTGGGAGACGCGATGCCGATTCCCGTCACCACTGCCCGAGTCACCGGCCTGCCCCTTCCACCTTTTTGAGCACCATGGCGCTCTGGAATCCACCGAAACCACTGCCCACGGTCAGGAGGGTGTCGACCTTCTTCTCGCGCGCCACCAGTGGCGTGTAGTCGAGGTCGCACTCGGGGTCCTGCTCGTGGAGGTTCGCCGTCGGCGGGATGAGGTCCTGCTCGAACGCCAGCAGCGAGCCGACGATCTCGAGCGAACCGATCGCGCCCAGCGAGTGCCCGATCATCGACTTGAAGCCGGAGACCGGGGTCTTGTAGGCGTGCGCACCGAGGCTGCGCTTGAAAGCCGCCGTCTCGTGCAGGTCGTTCTGCTTGGTGCCCGACCCGTGCGCGTTGATGTAACCGACGTCCGTGGCGTCCGCACGCGCCTGCTTCAGCGCGATGTTGATGGCGTCGGACATCTCGATGCCCTCGGGGTGCAGGCCCGTCATGTGGTAGGCGTTGCACCGCGAGGCGAAGCCGGCGACCTCACCGTAGATGTGGGCACCGCGAGCGCGGGCGTGCTCCAGCTCCTCGAGCACGATGATCGCGCAACCCTCGCCCAGCACCAGGCCGTCGCGGGTCTTGTCGAACGGCCGGCACGCCGTCGTGGGGTCGTCGTTGCGGGTGCTCGACGCGCGGATCACGTCGAAGCACACCACGGTGATCGGGGAGAGCGGGGCCTCGGTGCCGCCGGTGACGACGACGTCCGCGGAGCCCTCCATGATCAGCTCGGCGGCGTAACCCACCGAGTCGAGACCCGAGGTGCAGCCCGTGGAGACCACGGAGACCGGTCCTTCGGCGCCCACCGTCCACGCCAGCTCCGTCGCCATCGAGGACGGCGTGAAGTAGTCGTAGAGGTGCGGGACGGCGTAGGACTGGTCGACCTCCCAGTACTTGCCCCGGTCGGAGCCGACGATGAACTCGCGCTCCAGCGAGGTCGTGCAGCCGACCGCGGTGCCGAGCGAGACACCGATGCGGCCGGGGTCGAGCTGGTCGAACTCGATGCCGGAGTCGGACATCGCCTCACGACCCGCGACGACCGCGAACTGCGCGGCCCGGTCGAGACGGCGGATCTCCTGCGGCGTCAGGCCTTCGCGCACTGGATCGAAATCTGCTTCCCCCGCCATGCGGGAGCGGTACGGAGACGCGTCGAAGTGCGTGATGTTGCGAGTCGCCGTACGCCCTTCGGACAGCAGTTTCCAATACGCCTTCGTTCCGATGCCACCAGGTGCGACCACGCCCACCCCGGTGATGACGGCGCGACGACTCATCGGACACCTCCAATCGCCTTCTGTGCGGACACGGTCTGCTCCAATCTCGGACAGGGCACGGGAGCGATACCTGTCTCTGCCGAATGAACCGATGGTGAATCGGCCCGATCGAGGCCACCTCGAACGACGGCGTAGGACCCCTGTACGAGTCCGGCCCCCGCGTCGGCGGCGAACAGCTGCTTCGCTGCCGTTCCTCCGTCGTCGTGACATCCAAATCCAAGGGGCACACCGGTTTCCGCGACCGACTCGACGATCTCGCCGATCTGGTCCGGCCACAGCTTGCCCGCTGTGTCGTGCAGCAACACGGTTTCCGCCCCAGCCTCCGCGGCTGTCAGCACGACCTCCAAAGCGTGTTCGGGGTCGATCATCCAGCCGTCGAAGAAGTCCCGCGCCTCGACGATCACTCGTCTTTCGGCGCGCACGAGTTGACGCACGGCCTCCCGGACCACCGAGATGCCGTGCCCTTGCACAACCACCGCCACCGCGGGGGTTTCCGCGGCCATCAGTGCGTCGAGGTCCTCCGCACCGCCGGAGGCGATGAGGGTGGCGACCCGCAACCGGAGCTCGATGGCCGCCCTGCCGAAGAATCCTCTGGGGTAGAACGACCGGGCGGGCCTGCCTCCGTCGACGAACGCGACTCCGAGCGCGTCGAGGCGCCGCGCCGCGACCAGCCTGTCCGAGATGGACAGACCGGTGCGGCGCAGCGAGATGTCGTAGAGCTTCATCAGAACCCCTCGCGCTTCGACGTTCAGAAGCCCGACAGCAGCACCCGGGAAGCCTCGATCTCGTAGGCGCAGGGAGCCACGTCCGAAGAAGGACAACCCTGGCGCTGGTGCTCGACCGCGGCTTTCTCCAGGTACATGGAGACCACGTAAAGTCCGTTGCGGCTTGCAGCGCGTGCTGCGGCGGTCAACAAGTCCGCGCCACCCAACCCCATCGCGGTCACCTCATCCGTTCTCGGCGAATTCCTTCGCGTGCCGGAGCGTCGTGAGGCTGTTGGTGCCCAGCGCGTGACGGATGAGCTCGCGAGCGCGCTCGACCGTCCCGTCCGCCCCCAGCACATCGGGGATGACCTCGGGCCGGATGACGACGGTGTGGTGCGACGTCGCCTCGATGCCGGCCTCGATGCCGTCGCCGATGTCCCGGAACGTCCACCGGCCGACGTGCGCCGCCATGATCGGCGGTGTGTGCGTCTGCTTGTAGACGATGCCGTCGTACGGGGTGCAGACCCTCACCGAGTGCGTGGTGTGGATCGACCCGTCCGGGCTGCGCGTGTCCATCTCCATGGACTGCACGCCGGTGACGGCTTCGGTGAGGTCCAGCCGCGCGACGTGCGGCAGGCGCTCCGGCCACAGGTCGGAGCGGTACAGGAACTCGTAGACGTCCTTGCGGCTCGCGTGGATCGTGATGCTGTCGGAGAACGACAGCACCAGCTTGTCGTAGTCGTCGCCGTACTCGGCCGCGCGCTTCAGCGCGGCGAGCTCGGCGTCGCTGTTGTTGTTGACGGCGTTCAGGATGAGGTCGACCGCCTCGGGCTGCGCCGCGGTGAAGTGGTGGAGCAGATCGACCCGGGTCGCCGAATCGGCGATCGGGACGATCCGCCACTCCCCACCCATCGTCTTCACCGGTGCCGCCGAACGCTCCTGCTCGAAGGAGATGTGCAGGTTCGCCGGGTCGAGCTCTCGCCGGGACGTCCACGTGCGCACGTCACCGTTGGCGAACGCGTGCAACCGCAACCGCTCCGTCGAGCCGTCCCGTTCGAACACCTCGGCCTGAACCGTGGGTCCGAAGATGTACGGCCAGGTCGTCACGTCCGCGACCAGGTCGTACACCACCTTGGCGGGAGCCCCGATCATGACCGTGTGCGTGGTGGTGTGCGTCATGTCCGTCTCCGTATCCGAGTCGCCGGCGTCAGGCCGCGATCTGTCCGTTGACCTTGTCCAGCAGCTGGCGCGGCGTCTGGATGTACGCCATCTCGTCGTCGGCGATGGAGACCCCGTGCTTGCGCTTGATCAGCGCGACCGTCTCCAGCAGGGCGAGGGAATCGAAGCCCAGCTCGAGGAACGGGAGGTCGAGAATGTCCTGGCCCGGCTTGAACGAGTCGTCGTCGCCCGCGGCCTCGTTGAGGATCTCTTTGAGGCCCTCGATGGTCAGTGCGCTCACGGCTAGCTTCCTTTCCTCCAGCGGGCGGTTTCCGCGCGCCCACGACTGAGGTTGTCACCGCGCACCTGTAATCCACTGGAGAGATTCTCGAAGAAACCGTTGCACGACAAGCAAAAACGGCCCGCGCCACAGTGTGGCGCGGGCCGCTGGAGGATTGACCTAAGCGAGAAGACGTTGCAACTGACGGGTTTCGGCGCTGTCGAGACGTGGATCGGACGTCAGGATCGCGTGCTGCAGTGACTGCAGGCGCGACGACGGCTCGACGCCGAGCTCCTCGATCAGGGTGTTGCGCAGGGCCTTGAACGAGTCGAGCGCCTGCCACTGCCGGCCCGCGCGGAACAGCGAGATCATGTACTGCGCGCACAGGTTCTCGTTCATCGGGTTCTGCACGGTCAGCACGGACAGCTCGCTGAGCAACGCCTTGTGCTTGCCCATCCGCAGCTCGGCGTCGATGCGCGCCTCGAGCACGCCCAGCCGTGCCTCCTCCAGGCGCACGATCTCGATGCCGAGCGGCATGCCGGGCCGCACGTCGACGACCGCGGCGCCGCGCCACATCTCCAGCGCCTGGCGCAGCAGCCGGGAGGCCGAGGCGTAGTCCTCGACGTCGTAGGCCTGCTGGCCCGCGCGGGAGAGGCGTTCGAACTCGTGCACGTCGACGGCCTCCGGCGGCACGTCGAGCAGGTAGCCGCCGTACCGGGTGACCAGCACTTCCTTCGCCTCGCCCTCGCCGGAGGTCGCCAGCGCGTCACCGATGAGCTTGCGCAGCTGCAGGATGTAGGTCTGCAGCGTGGTGCGGGCGCTGCGCGGCGGCCGGTCGCCCCACAGCTCCTCGATCAGCGTGGGAACGGACACCACCTGTCCGGAATGCAGCGCGAGCAGCGCCAGGATCTGCCGTGGCTTGGCCGCGGTTGGCGTCACCGAGCGACCGTTCACCTTGGCCTCGACGGGCCCCAGGACCTTGATCTGCATCGCGACCCCTCCTTCGGTTCCAAGCACGGGATTAGTCTGCTCGGCCCAACGGCGCGGCGTTAGTGCACAGGCCATCGATGTCAGGTGAGTTCTGCCCGTGCCGGGTATGAAAACTTCATACGAAGGCGCATTAGCCGGTAACTACCGGTCCATTAGTGCTGGTCCGCATCATTACCCACAACAAATCACACGCAAACATCGGAGCTGAACATGTACCCCACCGTCACCGTGGAGCACTTGTCTTCCGTCACCACCGCCAACGACGACTCCGACGACATGAAGATCTACCAGTTCGACCGTGAGGCCTCGATGGACTTCTCCGCGGACTTCGCGTGGACCTCCTGCCGTCCCGGCACGTTCTGCGAGTCCGCTGAGGCTCTCGCGGCATGAGACCCGAACTGGCCGAACCGGACGAGCGGCGCATCGGGTTCCGGCGTCACCTCCGCCCGCAGATCGTGCGGGGCGAGGCCGTCTACCTGATCGGCGAGTCCGGGGTCACCGCACTCCAGGGCACGCACGTCGAGTCGCTCGCCCCGCTGCTCGACGGCACGCGTGACCTCGCCGCCGTGCTGCGCGACCTGCCCGCGGGGCTGACCGAGGACACGGTCAGCCGCATGCTCACCAAGCTCGCCGCGGCCGGTCTGATCGGGCGGCGCTGCGAGGAGGACGGTTCGGCCACGACCGAGGCCACGCTCGCGTACTGGGACGCGGCCGGCCTCGACCCCGCGGACGCGGTGTCGGCGACAACGGCGTCGCTGATCTCCGTCGCCGCGATCGGCGACATCGACCGGGACGCGCTGGTGGACGCCCTGCACCGCAACGAGCTCACGGTCACCTCGGGGAGTGGTGACCTGACGGTCGTGGCGTGTGCCGACTACCTGGCGCCCGAGCTCCGCGACATCGACGACGCCCACCGGAGCGCCGGCAAGCCCTGGCTGCTGGTCAAGCCCGTGGGCACGGAGGTGTCCGTCGGTCCCTTCTTCACCCCGGGCGACGGCCCGTGCTGGCGGTGCCTCGCGGCGCGGCTTTCCGCCAACCGCAAGGCCGAGGCGCACGTGCGGCGCAGGTGCGGCCAGCAGGGCCCCGCACCGCGGCCGCTCATCGGCCTGCCGTCGCTCAGCGCGATGGCGCTGGAGATCGCGTCCGTGGAGACCGCCAAGTGGCTCGCGGGCATCAGGCAGGACACGCAGAGCTCCATCTGGAACTACGACAGCCTGACCATGAAGGTCACGCAGCACGAGGTGCGGGTCCGCCCGCAGTGCTCGGGCTGCGGCGACCCCGACACCGTCGCGCGCAGGGCGTTCGAGCCGGTCGAACTCGCCAGTCGCGTGAAACACTCCTGCGACGGCGGCGGCCACCGGTCGTCGCCGCCGCAGGAAGTGCTCGACACCTACCAGCACCTGGTCGGCCCGGTCACCGGGATCGTGAAGGAGATCCGCCGCAACGACAGCGGTCCCGACTTCTTCAACTCGTTCCGGTCCGGCTCGAACATCGCCGCCGGGGAGGGCATCGAGGGGCTGCGGTCGGCGTTGCGCGCGGACACCGGCGGCAAGGGCGTGACACCGCTCGACGCCCAGGTCGGGGCCCTGTGCGAGGCAGTGGAACGACGCAGCGGCGCGTTCGTCGGCGAGGAGGCGCGGGTCTCCGGCAGCTACCGCTCGCTGACGGGCCGGGCGATCCACCCCGACACCGTGCAGCAGTACCACCCGCGCCAGTTCGCGGGCCGCGACGGGTGGAACGCGGCGCACTCGAACTTCCAGCACGTCACCACCCCGTTCGACGAGGACGAGGTGATGGACTGGACGCCGCTGTGGTCTCTCACGGAACAGCGGCACAAGCTCCTGCCCACCGGCATGCTGTACTTCGGCGCCCCCTGCCCGCCGAGCGTCACGGCCAACTCCAACGGGTGCGCGGCCGGCAGCAGCCTCGAAGACGCTGTCCTGCAAGGACTTCTGGAGCTCCTCGAACGCGACGCGGTCGCCATCTGGTGGTACAACCGCACTCCGCTTCCGGGCATGGACCTGGACTCGTTCCGCGACCCGTGGATCACCCAGAACCGCGAAGTGCACGCGAGCCTCGGCCGCGAGGTGTGGCTGCTCGACGTCACGGCGGACCTCGGTGTGCCGGTGATGGTCGCGGTGTCGCACCGCACCGGCGGACCGCGGGAGGACATCATGCTCGGCTGCGGGGCGCACCTGGACCCGCGGATCGCCGCACGGCGGGCGCTCACCGAGCTCAACCAGTGCATGCCGATGGTGTGCGGGGCCTCCGACCTGAACGGCCTCGACGTCGACGTCCGGAACTGGTTCGAGAACACCAGGATCGCCGACCACCCGTGGCTCGCTCCCGACCCCGCCCGGCCGGCGCACGACGTCCTGCACCACGGCTACACCCACCGGGCGGACCTCGTGGACGACGTCCGCGCCATCCAGGGCACCCTCGAGGCCAAGGGGATGGAGGTGCTCGTCCTCGACCAGACCAGGCCGGACATCGGGCTTCCCGTCGTCCGCGTGGTCGTCCCGGGACTGCGGCACTTCTGGTCGAGGTTCGCTCAAGGGCGCCTCTACGACGTACCTGTACAACTGGGGAGACTTCCCAGGCCACACCGGTACGACGAGCTCAACCCCATCCCACTGTTCATGTGACTGCCAGAGCGGAGGCGCTGTGGTGCCCACCCAGTCGCACATCCCGGCCGGCCGGCCGCTGTGGTCGTTGCTGGAGGACACGTTCGTCGACGAGGGGACCGAGCACCTCACCGTGTACGGGAGGTGGGGCGCCATCGAGATCGCGGACACCAGCCCTCTCGTGCGCGAGGCGTTGCACCGCATGAGCCTGGGCCCGGTGGCGCTGGAGAACATCTCGGCGCTGCACGAGAACTTCGTGCGCTGGAAGACGGGCTCCGGGCCGTGCCTCATCTGGCGCAAGCTGAAGAGCACGCTCGACCAGCTGGGCGGCTGCGTCGTGCCGTCGCTCGGGCTGAACGACGGGGCCGGGCCGATCCTGTCGGTCGTGGCCGTCACCCGTGACGCCGTGTTCGCGCTCCCGCCCGTCGACGACGACGAGGTCGTCACCATGCGGCCGCGCACCGAGATCGAGCGGCTCAACGGCGACCAGGCGCTCGCCTGTCCCGGGCTCGCCTACCAGGCGATCCTGCACAGCGCCCCGGCGACCGAGATAGCGAAGTCGTTGCTGCACACCGAGACCACGGTCACCCAGGTCGCGGATGCGTTGCAGGTGGAGAAGACCCTGGTGGGGGATGTCGTCGCCTACCTCGCCGGAGCCGGGCTCGCCGTCGTCCAGAGGCGTTGAGCCGCCGCCATGTTGCTCCGATCGAGGACCGCAAAACACGAGATTTCCCAGGAAGCGCCCGTATCATGGCCGCGTCCCGACCCTCGTGGGGGAGCTGCCGCTGTGACGCTACGACAGGAACACTCGTCCGTGTCCCGTCGTTTGGCGTACGTCGTCATCAGTGTGGTCTTCGCCAACTACCTCGGCAACGCCTTCTCCTACGTGTTGCAGGCCGGCGCGACGCCCGTGCGGATCGCGACCTCGCTCGCCTGCCTGGTCACGATCGGGTTCCTCCAGCTGGGCGTCTTCAGCCGGCCGGGCTCGGACCTGCGCTCGGGCAGGGCGTACCTGGCGCTCGGCGTCATGGCCGCTCTGGTGTACGTGCCGTTCTCCTTCTTCCCGAACGCCTGGCACGGCATGCCGGGGTTCCTGGCGGGCAGCGCCTTGCTCGTCCTGCCGGGCCGCGTGCGGTGGTTCGTGTTCACGGCGGTGGCCCTCAGCAACGGCCTGATCAGGGCGCAGTACGTCGACGACCCCGCCCAGCTGGCCTACTACGTGGTGTCGGCGATGGTCGCGGGCATGGTCGTCTACGGCCTGTCCCGGCTCCCGTCGCTGGTCCACCAGCTGGAGACGGCCCGCTCGGAGCTCGCCGACCTCGCGGTGTCGCAGGAACGGCTGCGGTTCGCCCGCGACCTGCACGACCTGCTCGGCTTCAGCCTGTCGGCGATCACGCTGAAGGTCGAGCTCGCCATCAGGATGCTCGGCACCCAGACCGAACGCGCCACGCGCGAGCTGGTCGAGATCCTCGGCATCGCCCGCGAGGCCCTGGCGGACGTCCGCGCGGTGGCGTCGAGCTACCGCGAGCTCTCGCTGACCGACGAGATCGAGTCGGCGCGGTCGGTGCTGACCGCCGCAGGAGTGCGGACGACGATCGAGGCGGACCAGCTCGATCTCTCGCCGCGGTCCCGCACGGTGCTCGCGACCGTGCTGCGCGAAGGCGTGACGAACCTGCTGCGGCACAGCGAGGCGACCCGCTGCACGATCACGATCTCCGGCACGGACCGGCTGGCGTCGATCGACATCGTCAACGACGGCGCCCCCGCCGAGGCCGGCGACGAGCGCGGCAGCGGCCTGACCAACCTGGCCACCCGCGCCACCGCCATCGGCGGGTCCCTGCTCGCCCGGACGACCCCGGAAGGCGACTACCGCCTGCACGCCGAGGTGCCGGTCGACCCGGCACCGGAGAAGCCGGCGAGACCGCCGCGCTTCGCGGGACCGCTGATCGCGACGCGGTTCGCCCAGGTGCTGCTCACGGCCGTGGTCATCGGGTACGCGGCGATGGCGATGACGCTCGTGACGTACTACCCGATCGGTGCCGCCGGCATCGAGACCGCGGCGGCCGGCATCGCCGGCACGGTCGCGCTCGTGCTGGGCGTGGTGGTCCGCCCGCGCCTGCGGCTGAGCCTGCCGCTGCGCGCCGGGGTGCTCGCCGGGCTGGCCGTGTGCGTCTACGTGCCGCCGCTGGTGTTCGGCAACCCCTACCTCGCGGGCGTGCCCGGCTTCCTCGCCGGAGCGGGACTGCTGCTGCTGCCCCGCCTGGCCGGGTGGATCGCGTTCTTCTCCGTCGTCGTGCTCCAGGGGACGATCTACAGCCTGCTCGGCGAGAACACCGTGGCCATCTTCTACGCCGTGATCGCGACGACGAACCACGGCCTCGTGCTGTACGCGCTGACCCGGCTGCGGTCCATGGTGAACCAGCTGCACGAGGCGCGGGAGGAGCTCGCGACGGCGGCGGTGACGCAGGAACGCCTGCGGTTCGCCCGCGACCTGCACGACCTGCTCGGCTACAGCCTCTCGGCCATCACGCTCAAGAGCGAGCTCACGCACCGGCTGGCCACGATCGACCCGGACCGGGCGCGTCAGGAGCTCACCGAGGTCCTGGAGATCTCCCGGCAGGCGCTCGCGGACGTCCGCTCGGTGGCACTGAGCTACCGCGAGCTGTCCTTCGACGAGGAGACCCAGTCGGCGCAGGCGCTGCTGTCCGCGGCCGACATCGACGTGACCGTGCGGATCGACGCGTGCGACCAGTTGCCCACCGAGGTGAAGGTGACGCTCGCGACCGTGCTGCGCGAAGGCGTCACGAACCTCCTGCGGCACAGCAAGGCGGAGCACTGCGAGATCGTGCTCTCCAGCTCGCGGCACCTGGTCACGATGGACATCACCAACGACGGGATCCCCACGACCGAGCGGAAGTCCCGTGACGGCAGCGGGATCGGCAACCTGACCACCCGCGTCCGCGCGCTCGGCGGCGACCTGCACGCCGGGCTCACGCCGGAGCACACCTACCGGCTGCGCGCCGAGATCCCCCTGCCGCTCAACTGAGGTCCCCGAAAGGTCACCTGAGTCCACTCGTGGGGGTCGCGGAGGCACTCGCCGTGTCGCGGTTGCCCTCGCTGGTGGGGCAGCTCGACGCCCGCTGTGGGCTGGGGTTTCGCTCGTAAGATCACGCTGAAGGCCCTGGCGGACGTGCGTGAGGTGGCGTCGAGCCGTCGCTGGACGGCGAGATCGACTCGGCGCGGTCCGTGCTCGACGGCGGTGGGTGTCTCGACCGCGGCCGAGGCGGACGACGGCGGCCTCACCGCGCGCGTCCGGGATCTCGGCGGCGACCCGCACGCCGGGCTCACGCCCGAGTGCACCTACCGGTCGGCGCGCCGAGATCCCCTTCGGCCGTCACAGCATCTCGATGACCGCGCAACCCCAGCTGTACCCGGCGCCCACGCCGAACATCACGATCCGCTGGCCGGACTTCGCCTTGCCCGTCTGCACGAGGTGGTCGAAGCTCGCGAACTGGTCGCCGGCGCCGAGGTGCCCGACCGTGCGGCTCCACTCCCACGTCGTGCGCTCCGGCGCGATGTCGTAGGGACGCAGGTAGTTCACGTCCAGCCGGCGGCGGCCGAAGTGCGGCAGGATGATCCAGTCCGCGTCACCGATCTTCATGTCGGCGTCGGACAGCGCCTGCTCGACGGCGAGCGCCTGGCCCGCGTTGGCCTTGTTGATGCCGTAGGACAGCCCGAACTCGCGGCTGAACGTGTGCTTGGCCTCCTCGAAGTCCACCGGGATGCGGTGCGAGAACGGCGCGAGGCCGAACGGCACGTCGCCGCGGTGCAGCGGCTCGAGGTCGGAGTCCGCGTTGATCGCCAGCGAAAGCAGTTTCGCGTAGCCGCCGCGAGTGGACAGCACGAGAGCCGACGCGCCGTCGCCGTAGGGCGTTCCGGGGTCGGTCCTCCAGCGGTCGATCCCGGGCAGGCAGAAGCGGTCCGAGGACGTGAGGAGGGCGTCCCTGCCGGGACGGGCGACCAGGTAGGACACCGCGAGGTCCATCGCGGCCAGGCCGCCGTTGGACATCTGCCGGATCTCCAGCGCCAGGCAGGAGTTCCGCACCGTCTCGCGCTGGATGTAGGAACCGACCGGCCACAGGTCCTGGCCCTGGTGGTAGGTGGTGGCGTGCAGGATCAGGTCGACGTCGTCGGGCTCGGACCCCGCCCGTGCCAACGCGACCCGTGCCGCCTCGACCGCCATCTCGGCCGCCGACTCGTGCGGGGACACGGAGACGGACTCGACGTCCGTCCGCGCGACGAGCTTCGGCTCGCACTCCCCCGACGCGATCGCGTCCGCGACGTTCAGCGTCGAGGGCAGGCGCACACCGCTGCCGTTGACGAAAACATCCTTCACTCGCACCGCGGTCAGACCTCCTTCAGCGCGCGTGCCACGCGCACGACGCGTTCAGCCTGGATCTGGGCCGCCTGCAACGCGATCTCGTCGACCGGCACGTTGCCCGCGCCCAGGACGTGAGAGGTGCCGTAGGGATTCAGGTCTCCTCCCGGCGGCACGATGATCCCGCCGAAGTGGCAGACCATGTTGTAGATCGACACGAGCGTGGTCTCCATGCCCCCGTGCAGGCTCCCGCCGGAGGTGAAGGCGCTGTACACCTTGTCGGCGAGCAGGCCGCTGAACCACGCGGGCCCCAGCGTGTCGATGAACTGCTTGAGCTGCGCGGACACGTTGCCGAAGCGGGTCGGCGTGCCGAAGACGACGGCGTCGGCCCACAGCACGTCGTCGACCGAGGCGACCGGGACGTCCGCGGTCTCCTCCAGGTGCGCCGCCCAGGCGGGCCGGGACCGCCACGCCGCCTCGGGTGCCAGCTCCGCAGCCCGTACCAGCCGCACCTCGGCGCCGTGCTTCTCGGCCGTCTCGGAGATCTCCGTGGCGATCCGGTGAATCGTTCCCGTCGAGGAGTAGTACACGACTGTCACGTTGACGCTGCGTTCCATGACGCATCCCTTCGCGAGGCAGCTCGGTTCACCCTTGCCGGGCCGCCTTGATGTGGCGTGGAGCGCGACATGAACGTTGGGAGATATGGTGTCGCGCGGAGGGGCGCGATGATCAGGGTTCTGCTCGCGGAGGACATGCACATGGTGCGCGGTGCTCTCATCGCGCTGCTCAACCTCGAACCGGACATCGAGGTCGTGGCCGAGGTGAGCTCCGGCGACAAGATCGTGCCGGCCGCGCGCCAGCACGGTCCCGACGTCTGCGTGATCGACATCGACCTGCCGATCCTCGACGGGCTGAGCGCCGCGACGAAGATCCGCGAGACGATGCCGCAGATCAGGACGTTGATGCTGACGTCGCTGGGCCGTCCGGGGACGTTGCGCAGGGCGCTGGCGGCCCGCGTGGACGGGTTCCTGCTCAAGGACGCGCCGCCGGCGGAGCTCGCCGACGCGATCCGCCGGGTCGCCGCCGGGGAACGGGTCGTGGACAGCCAGCTGGCCCTGGCCGCGTGGGACCGCGGCGAGTGCCCGCTGACCGACCGCGAGCTGGAGGTGCTGCGGCTCGCGGCGAACGGCGCCGACGCGCCTGACATCGCTGTCGCGCTGTCCCTTTCGGTCGGCACCGTCCGCAACTACATGACGACGATCATGACCAAGCTCAACGGGCGCAACCGGGTGGACGCCATCCGCATCGCCGAGGAAGCCGGCTGGCTGTAGCCCGGCTCCCGGCGTCGCGGACGGCATCGGTCAGGCCGCCTTCTGCTGGCTGGCGCGCAGGTCGAAGCCCGGCTGGGCGACGATCTCCGGGGTGAGCGAGTTGCCGCCCTCCAGGATCCGGCGCCCCATCAGGAAGTCGATCGGCCGGTTGTAGGCCTCGATTCCAATCAACCTGTCATTTTTGAAGCAGAACACCGAGAACCGGCCCTCGGACGGGTCGCCGACGGTGACCGTGCGGTCGTGGCCGTTGGTGAGACCCGCGGTCTGCAGCTTCACGTCGTACTGGTCGCTCCAGAACCACGGCAGTGCGGTGTAGGGCTCCGCGCTGCCCATGATGGCCGCCGCGACCGTGGTGCCCTGGTCCGTGGCGTTCTGCACCGACTCCAGGCGGATCAGGCCGCCGGCGTGCGTGCTGGCGAACCGCGCGCAGTCGCCGACCGCGTAGACGCGCGGGTCGGCCGTGCCGAGGTGGGCGTCGACGACGATGCCGTTGTCGACGGTGAGCCCGGCGCGCTGGGCGACCTCGGTGTTCGGGATGACGCCGATGCCCGCGACCACGAGGTCCGCGACGAGCACCGTGCCGTCCGTCAGCTCCACCAGGCCTTCCCTGACCGCGGCGACACCCGTTCCGGTGAGGATCTGGACGCCTTCGCTGCGGTGGCGGCCGACGAGGTGCTGGGCCGTCTCCGCGGACACCGCCCGTTGCATCACCTGCGGCTGCGCCTCGACGACGGTCACCTCGTGGCGCAGTTTCCGCACCACGGCGGCGAATTCGAGGCCGATGAACCCGCCGCCGATGACGACGACGTCGAGCCCGATCTGGCCGTCGAGCCGCTGCCGGATGGCGTCCGCGTCGGCGACCGTGCGCAGGTTCAGCACGTGCTCGGCACCGGGGATGGGCAACGGCCGCGGCCGTGCGCCCGTCGCGAACACCAGGTGGTCGTAGCCGACCGTGCGGGCACAGCCCAGCACCGCGACCCGCGCCTGGCGGTCGACCCCGATCACCCGCTCGTCGCGCACGAGCTTGATGCCGTGGTCGTCGTAGTACGAGTCCTGCCTGAGCACCAGCCCGGCGAGGTCGGTCTCCCCCGCCAGGTAGGCCTTGGTGAGCGGTGGCCGCTGGTACGGCGCCGCCTGCTCGTCACCGATGAGCGTGATGGGGCCGCGGGGGGGGGGGGGGCGGGCGCGGGGGGGGGGCCCCGCCCCGGCGCGCGCCGGCCCCCCCCCCGCCGCCAC
>NZ_JAPJDL010000033.1:50099-109382 GCF_026242055.1 Lentzea sp. NEAU-D7
GGGGGGGCGGGGGCCCGCCCCCCCCCCCCCCCCCCGCGGGGGGGGGGGGGGGGGGGGGGGGGCCGGCCCCCCCCCCCCCCCCCGCGACCTGGCAGCCCGCCTGCCCGGCCCCGACGACGACTACCGACTCGCCGCGCATGTCAGTAGTTGCCCAGCCCGCCGCAGACGTTGAGCGCCTGTGCGGTGATCGAGGACGCGGTGTCCGTCGTCAGGTACGTCACGAGACCGGCGACCTCTTCCGGCGTGCTGTACCGACCCAGCGGGATCTTGGCGTTGAACTTCTCGAGGACCTCTTCCTCGGTGACACCCCAGTGGTTCGCGTACCCCTGGCGCACCCGGCCGGCCATCGGCGTCTCGACGTAGCCGGGGCACACCGCGTTGACGGTGATGCCGGACTTCGCGAGCTCGATGCCGACGGCCTTGGTGAAGCCGACGACACCGTGCTTGGACGCCGAGTAGGGCGCGGCGAACACCACGCCCTGCTTGCCGCCGGTGGAGGCGATGTTGATGATCCGGCCCCAGGTCTGCTCGACCATCTTGCCGGTGGACAGCACCTCTTTGGTGAAGCGGAAGACGCCGTTGAGGTTGGTGTCGATGACGTCCAGCCAGAGGTCCTCGTCCAGTTCGGCGGTGATGCCACCGCCACCGCGGCCGGCGTTGTTCACGAGGATCTCGATGGGCCCGAACACGTCGACGGCCTTCTGGACCGCGGTGCGGATGTCCTCTGTGGACGTCACGTCGGACGCCGCGCCGTCCGCCTCGATGCCCTCTTCACGGAGCTGCTTCACCGTGGTCTGGACGTTCTCGGCGTTGCGGGCCACGACGAAGACCGCGTGCCCCTCCTTGCCGAGGCTGCGCGCGACCTCGAGACCGATTCCACTGGTGGCGCCCGTGACCAGGGCGACCCGTCGCTGGCTCATGCTTCTTCTCTCCCTCAGAGTTGCTTCTCAGGCATGTGCACGACGAGCCCGTCCTGCTCCTCGGTCACGGGGATCTGGCAGCTCAGCCGGCTGTTCTCCTTGCGCTCACAGGCCGTGAAGTACAGGAGCTCGTCCTCGACCTGGTGCATCTGCGACAGCGGCTTGGTGTTCTCGGGATCGATGTACACGTGGCAGGTGCCGCACGAGGCACCGCCGCCGCACTGGGCGACGATTCCCTTGATGCCGTTGAGAACCGCGCCGCGCATCACGGTGTCGTCCTGGGCAACGTCGACAACGGTCTCAACCCCGTCGTGCGCTACGTAAGTGATCTTTGGCATGGCAGTTCTCCCACGGATCTGCGGCTCGCCGGACGTGGTTCACCTTGAACGGCGGCGCTTTGCACGTGGTGGAGACCACCTTGAGCGTTTCCGCGCCTGCCGTGACCGCGGTTGGTTCGTGCTTCCGTACCGGCGCCGCAAGGGCCTGTCTCGGCATGGTCATCTTCGCCGCCGCAAGAGGAAGGCGCGGCCAAGGCAGGCACGATCGGGGCAGGCGCCGCACCCGGTACCCGGACGTCATCGCGAACCCACCGACAGCTGACCATGCGCTGAGCCCCGTGTTCCAGGGGCGTTCGAGCCCGCCTTGCGACTCTGCGGTGTCGGCGTACACCCACACGCGGAGGTTCCACCGTGCCCCTCAAGGAGTTCTACGACCAGCAGGTGAACTGGTCACCGCCGTTCGAGGACGGCCTTGAACGCGCGACGGTCGTCGTGCCACGCGACTATTCCGACCCGGACGGTCCGAAGCTCACCATCGCCCTCGCCCGCCTCAGGGCGACGGACCCGGCGCGCCGGCGCGGCGTGCTGCTCGCCGTCAACGGCGGGCCCGGTGGCGACGGCGGCGACGGCCTCGGGCTGATCAAGCGTCTCGGCAAGCGGGTGCGGACCGCCTACGACCTCATCGGGTTCGACCCGCGCGGGTACGGCGAGTCCACCAAGCTGTACAGCGAGGTGACGATTCCCAAGGCGCCCTTCGACTCTCGGCCGCCGGACTCGCTGTTCGAGCAGCTGGCCGAGGACATGCGGCTGCGCGAGCTCGGCTGCCAGAAGGGCGGCGGCGAGCTGCGCCCGCACATCACGACGCGCAACACCGCGCGGGACATGGACCTGATCCGGGTCGTGCTGGGCGAGGAGAAGATCTCGTTCGTCGGGTACGCGTACGGCACGTACGTCGGCGCCGTCTACGGCACGATGTTCCCGGAGAACCTGGACCGCACGGTCCTCGACTCGTGCATCAATCCACAGTGGACGTGGCGCGAGCAGTTCGTCACGCAGGCGGAGGCGGTCTACCGCAACGTCGCGCTGTGGGCGGAGTGGACCGCGGAGCGCGACGGGCACTTCCACCTCGGCACCAGCTCCGAGCAGGTCATCGCCGAGATCGAGGCGGTCGTCGAGAAGCTCGAGGAGGGTGACCAGATCCAGCTCCGCACGCTGTTCGACGGCGCGGTCGGCACCCGGTCGACGGACCGGGCGCAGTGGGACTCGCTGGGCTACCTCATCGGCGACCTGCGCACCACGTTGCAGGACGCCAACTACGAGAAGGCGCGGGCGCTGATCGTCGGGCAGGCCACGTGGCGGCCGCAGGACTCCGAGGGCGACCTGCGGGTCGGCGTGCTGGAGGCCATCACGCTGGAGACCTACTGGCCGCAGGACCTGGAGGTCTACTACGACGACGTCCGCAGGCACCGCGCCCAGCACCCGTACGGCTACGGCGTGCTGCGGGCCCAGCCGTGGGTCGGCGCGTTCCGGACGTTCGAGAGCCTGGAGCCGCCGACGAAGCTGGCGCAGCCGGGGTACCCCAAGGGTCTCGTGGTGCAGGCGGACGGCGACCCGATGGACCGCGTCGAGGGCGGCGTCGAGCTGGCCGCGCTGCTCGACCACCCGCTGGTCGTCATCGAGGACTCCGGCGACCACGAGGTGTACGCGCTGGCGGGCAACGAGGTGCTCGACGCCCTGGTCGACGACTACCTCGTCGACGGCGTGCTGCCGACGAACAAGCACACCAGGATCCCCGGGCACGTGCAGCGCCCGAACATCCCGAAGGACTGAAAGCACAACGCAAAGGGGGCCCCGCACCGAAGTGCGGGGCCCCCGTTGCGTGAAGCTCAGTCCTCTGCGGGGATGTCCCAGGTGACCGGCAGCTCCCCGAGGCCGTAGATCACGGCGCCCTCCTTGCGCGGGATCTCCAGGAACGGCTTCGCGAGCCGCAGCGACGGGATGCGCTGGAACAGCGTCGACCACACGAGCTGCATCTCCAGGCGCGCGAGGTCGGCACCGATGCAGTGGTGCAGGCCGTGCCCGAACCCGAGGTGCTTGCGGGTACCGCGTTCCAGGATCAGCTTCTCCGGCTCCGGGAAGATCTCCGGGTCGCGGTTGCCGTTGAGGCCCAGGCACAGGATGCCGTCGCCGGCCTTGATGGTCTTGCCGCCGATCTCGATGTCCTCCAGCGCGACGCGCGGGATGGCGGTGTCACCGATCGTCGCGAGGCGCACGAGCTCCTCGACGGCGGGCTCGATCATGCCCTCGGGGTCGTCCAGCAGCAGCTTGAGCTGGTCGGGGTTCTCCAGCAGCGCGGCGGTGCCGAGCGACAGCATCGAGGCCGTGGTCTCGTGGCCGCCGTTCATCAGCAGGCGGATCATGTTGAACAGGTCGCGGCGCGTGTACTCCTCGCCGGAGGCCGCGTACTCGGCCATCGCGCGCGACAGGAGGTCCTCGCCGGGCTCCTTCTCCTTCAACGTGATCAGCTTGTCGACGTAGGCGTTCACCTCGACGATCGCGGCCTGGCGCTGCTCCGGTGTGGAGTGTCCGCCCAGGAGACACGTGCCGTGCTCGATGAAGAAGTCGTGCTCGTCCTGCGGAATGCCGAGCAGCTCGCAGATGACCGTCATCGGCACGGCGAGCGAGAACTCGCGGTGGAAGTCGATCGGCGGCGTCATCGTGAGGATCTTGTCGATGTACTCGTCGACGATCTCCTGGATGCGCGGGCGCAGACGCTTCACCTGGCGGTTGGTGAACGTCACGGCCGCCTTGCGCCGGGTCTTGGTGTGCTCCGGGTTGTCGTAGCCGATGAACGACGTCTCGGTGCGGAACTCCGGCGGCGCGATGAAGTAGAACGGGAAGTTGTCGTGCTTGCGCGACGCGCTGATCCGCGGGTCCGTGAGGAGCTGCTTGATCGTGTGGTAGCCGCTGATCGTCCAGATCCGCAGACCGGAGCCGGTCAGCGTCACCTCGACGACGTCCTCCTCGGCCATCTGCGTGTACTGCGCGGGCGGCGTGAACGGGCACGTGCGCTTGTACGGGAACGTGTCCACACCCGGCTCGGCGGTGCTGGTCATCTGGGTCTTCCTCCTAGTCGAAAGGTTGGCTCACGCCAGATCAGCGCCGCCATCGAGCGTGATGACTTGGCCGGTGACCCACGAGCTCGCGGGCTCGGCGAAGCGGGTGATCCACGGAACGACGTCGTCGACCTCGCCGGTGCGCCCCAGAGGCGTCTGCGAGGCCTGGAAGCCGAAGTAGCCCTCGACCTCCTCGGGGCTCAAACCGTTGGCCGCGTAGACCTCCGTGCGCACCGCGGCGGGCGCGACGGCGTTGACGCGGATGCCCTGCGGTGCCAGTTCGAGGGCCCAGCTGCGCACGAGGCTGTCCACGGCCGCCTTGCTGGCGCCGTACACGCCACCGCCCGGCACGGCGATGTGCCCGGCGTTGCTGGAGACGAACACGATGCTGCCGCCGGGCGAAGTCAGCTGCGGCAACAGCTTGGCGGTCAGCACCAGCGGGCCGACCAGGTTGGTCTCCAGCACGTCGCGCGCCGTGGCGAGGTCGAACCCGGCGACGGGCGTGAAGCGGAAGATGCCGGCGTTGTGCACCAGCACGTCCACCTTGCCGCCGCCCAGTTTCACGGCGTCGGCGACCTTCTGCGCGCCTTCGTCCGTCGTCACGTCGGCGACGACGGCGGTGATCGCGGGGTGCAGGGCGACGACCTCGGTCAGCCGGCTCTCGCGACGACCTGTGATGATCACGTTCGCGGCGCCGAGGTCGGCGAACGCCAGCGCCGCCGCGCGGCCGATGCCGGTTCCCCCACCCGTCACGACGACCTGCTGTCCGGCAAATGGTGCGTCCGACATGACGCCTCCAGCTTCTTTCCACTCGGTAGGGCAGTCAGGAACAACCCTGCTGGGTGTTCCTTGAGTCCAGGTCTAGCTGGGACGGAAACCCTGGGGAGCATGGGAATTCTTGCGGTGGGCAGGTGGCGCGCACGGGTCGGCAGACCCGGTGGCCACACGGAGAGCGAGTTCGAGTTCGCGCGCGACGGCACGGCGATGCTGGTCGTGGGCGGAACAGGATCCGGCACGTGGACCCAGACGGGTCCCGACACGTTCAGCTACCGGATCAACGAGGAACTGACCGAAGCACCGGGCACGATCGAGATCGCCCAGGACGCCGTGCTGCGCGGCGACGAGTTCGTCAGCAACGGCAACGCGGTGGTGCGCCTGGCGAACGGCACCACGGCACGCGAGGCCGCGATCCGGATCACGGCACAAAGGCTGGGCTAGCACCTCGAAGGGGGCGCCAGGCAGGCGCCCCCTTCTACAACACGCGCGTCAGGAGATCTTGACCGTCACGTTGCCGGTGTACTTGCCCGCCAACAGCGACAGCAGCGCCTGCGGCGCGGTCTTGACCCCGCCCTCGTCGACGATCGTGTGCGGGAAGACGAACTTTCCCTCCTGCAACCACTGTCCGAAGTGGACGACCCAGTCCTGGATCTGCTCCGGCAGGTGGTAACAGGCGAACGGGCGGATCTCCAGGTGCTTCGTGATCGCCGTCATCAGGTCGAGCCGCGGGTGCTCGGCCGTGCCGTCGTTCTGGTTGGCGAGCGCGCCGCACAACGCGAAGCGGGCGTGCGGGCGGGCCGCCTGGATCGCGGCCTCGAACTGCTCGCCGCCCACGTTGTCGAAGAACACGCTGATGCCGTCGGGGGCGAGCTCGCGCAGCCGGTCGGCCACGGGGCCGTCCTTGTAGTTGAACGCGGCGTCGAACCCGAGCTCGTTCACCAGCCAGTCGACCTTCTCCTGGCTGCCGGCCGAGCCGATCACCCTGGCACCGCGGGCCTTCGCGATCTGCCCGGCGAGCGACCCGACGCCCCCGGCGGCACCGGTGACGAACACGACGTCACCCTCGCCGGCCTGCGCGAGGGTCGCCATGCCGTAGTAGGCCGTCGGTCCCTGCGACAGGAAGTAGACCGGCGAGGGCACGTAGTGCGGGTTCTGCTTGATGAACTGCTGCGCCGGCCCGGACCAGTACTCCTGCCACGGCCCGAACGACTGCACCAGGTCCCCGACCTCCAGGTCGGGGCTGTTCGACTTGACCACGGTGCCCACACCGCCGGCACCGGCCGGCTCGCCGACCTTCCACGGCGGCACACCGGGGATCTGGCAGTCGGACCTCATGAACTCCTTGAAGGCGGCGGCCACCGACACGTAGTCGACGCGCACCAACACCTCACCGTCGCCGGGCTCGGGGACGGCGACCTCGACGACGTCGAAGTGCTCGAGGGTCAGGTCGTTCTCGACGTGCTTGGCGAGCCTGACCTCCCACTGCTTCTCGGGGATGCTCATGGCTCTCCTTCTGACTATCCCCAGGTGACGGGGAGGCTGACGAGTGAGTGGTTGATTTCGCCCTGGTGCCACTGCAGGTCCTCGTAGGGCACCGCGAGCCGGAGGTCCGGGAAACGGCGGGTCAGACCTTCGATGGCGATCGCCATCTCCATGCGCCCCAGCTGCTTGCCGAGGCAGTAGTGCACGCCGTGCCCGAACGCGATGTGCGGGTTCGAGGCGCGGTCGATGTCGAGCTGCCGCGGGTTCTCGAAGACGTCCTCGTCGCGGTTCGCGGACGACAGCACGAAGAACACCGCGTCGCCCTTCGCGATCTTCTGCCCGCCGAGCTCCAGGTCCTCCGCCGCGATGCGGTGGAAACCCGTGGTGTCGGTGGCGAAGAGGTTGACGTGCCGCAGGAGCTCCTCGACGGCCGCGGGGATCAGCGACGGGTCGGCGACGAGCCGCCGCCACGTGTCCGGGTGGTCGTGCAGCAACGCCAGCACGGAGTTGGAGATCTGGTTCGCGGCGGTGTCGAAGCCGGCGCCGATGAGGGTGAACGCGAACGTCACCAGCTCCTGCTCGCTCAGCTTGTCGTCGTCGTCCCGCGCGGAGATCAGGTCGGACAGCATGTCCTGGCCGGGCTTCTCGCGCTTCTGCGCGATCAGTCCCATGACATACCCGGCGAGCCTGCCGAACGCCCGCATCGGCGCCTCGGGGTCGTTCTCGTCGAACGTCGCGAACGCCCGCGCGTCCGTCTCGAAGATCTTCAGGTCCTCGGTCGGCACACCGAGCAGGTCACCGATGATCGTCAGTGGCAGCGGAACGCACAGCGCCTCGACGAGGTTGACCGGCGCGCCCTTGAGCTCGACGGCGTCGAGCAGCTCGTCGGCCACCTTCTGCACACCCGCGCGCATGGCCTCGACCTTGCGGACGGTGAACGCGCCCATCACCAGCTTGCGCAGCCGCGAGTGCTCGGAGCCGTCCAGCGAGATGATCATCTCGGGCGTGGTGGTCATGGCGCCGCCGACCTGGGGAGCACCCTCGACGCACGTCAACGCGCGGCTCAGCCTGGAGTCGGCGAGCCCGGCGCGGACGTCGGAGTACTTGGTGATCACCCAGGTCGGCGTGCCGGAGTTGGTGGGCACCTTGGCCACCGGGCACTCGGCGCGCAGCCTGTCGTACTTGGGGTCCGGGCCGCGGTAGGAGGAACCGCTGAACGGGAACTCCTCGTCCAGTTCAAGGGGCAGCACGGGACACCTCCGGGATTGCTTCGGCCTGGCCTCGCGCCGAACCTTGCTACTCCCACCTCGAAGGCGGCTCGAAACCTGGATGTCGACCGGGATTTGAGCCCCCGTACCTACCTTCGCGCCATGGACACTGCACTCGTGCCGTTCCGGGTCGAGGTTCCCGACTCCGAACTGGCGGACCTCACCCGTCGGCTGGCAGCGACCAGGTGGCCGGACGCGGAGACCGTGGACGACTGGTCGCAGGGCATGCCGCTGGCCTATGCCAAGGAACTGGCCGAGTACTGGGGAGGCGTCTACGACTGGCGCGCCACCGAGGCGCGGCTGAACGCCATCCCCCAGTTCAAGACCGAGATCGACGGTGTGGGAATCCACTTCCTGCACGCGAGGTCGCCGCACGCCGACGCGAAACCGTTGCTGCTCACGCACGGCTGGCCGGGTTCGGTCGCGGAGTTCCTCGACGTCATCGAGCCGCTGACCAACCCGCCGGACCCGGCCGACGCCTTCCACGTCGTCGCGCCCTCGTTGCCCGGCTACGGTTTCAGCGACAAGCCGACCGGAACCGGCTGGACGCTGGAACGCATCGCCGCGTCGTTCGTCACGCTGATGGGCCGCGTCGGCTACGACAAGTTCTACGCGCACGGCAACGACTGGGGCTCGTTCATCACGGGCATCCTCGGCCACATCGCGCCGGACCACGTCGAGGCGATCCACCTCGTGATGCCGTTCGCCTCCGCACCCGAGGCCGAAGTCCAGCTGACACAAGAGGACTACAAGGGCCTCGGCGCTCTCAAGGAGTTCGCCGCCAAGGAGTCCGCCTACGCGGCGGTGATGAACACCAAGCCGCAGTCGCTCGCCTACGGCCTCACCGACTCCCCCGTCGGCCAGCTGGGCTGGGCCGGCGAGAAGTACTGGTCGTGGAGCGACCACGACGGTGACGCGGAGAAGATCATCTCGCGCGACCGGATCCTCGACATGGTCTCGGTGTGCTGGTTCACCGCCACGGCCGCGTCGTCGGGCCGGTTGTACTGGGAGAGCTACAACAAGTCCCCGCTGACTCGAGTCGACGTGCCGACCGGGTTCTCGGTGTTCCCCGCCGACGCCCGGATGCCGAAGGCGTGGGCGGAGCACCGGTTCACCGACCTGCGCTACTGGCGGGAGATGCCGTCCGGCGGCCACTTCCCCGCGCTGGAGAACCCCGTCGTGCTCGTCGAGGAGCTGCGGACGTTCTTCCGCCTGGTGCGCTCATGACGGCCACTCTCGACAAGCCGGGCACCAAACTCGGCCTGGTGCTGGCCGTCTGCTGCCTGGCGCAGTTCATGAACGTGCTGGACGCGTCGGTCATGAACGTCGCCCTGCCGTCGATCTTCGAGGACCTGCGGTTCGAACGCCACGACCTGCAGTGGGTCAACAGCGCGTACACGATCGCGGTGTGCGGCTTCCTGCTGCTGGGCGGACGGCTCGCCGACCTGTTCGGGCAGCGCAGGGTGTTCTTCCTCGGCGCCGCCCTGTTCACGGTCGCCAGCGCGGTCGGCGGCATGGCGACCTCGCCCGGCACCCTGATCGCGGCCCGCGGCTTCCAGGGCCTGGGCGCGGCCGTGATGGCACCGGCGTCGCTCACGGTCCTCGGCACCACGTTCCGCGATCCCACCGCCCGCGCGAAGGCTTTCGGCTGGTGGAGCGCGGTGTCCGGCACGGGCGGCGCGGTCGGTGTGCTGCTCGGCGGCATCGTCACCGAGTCGCTCGGCTGGCGCTGGGTGCTGCTGATCAACGTGCCGCTCGGCATCGCGCTGGTGGCCATGATCCGCGGTGCCGTGCCGGAGACGCCGAGCAACGGCGGCCGCAGGGCACTCGACGTCCCCGGTGCGTTCACCGTGACGATCGGCCTGATGGCGCTGGTCTACGGCATCGCGCAGTCGCACGAGCTCGGCTGGGGTTCCTGGCAGGTGGCCGGTTCGCTGACGCTGGCGCTGGTCCTGTTCGCGTTCTTCCTGCGCCAGCAGACGGTGTCCGCCCACCCGCTGATGCCGCTCGGCATCTTCCGCAACCGCGCGGTGACCGCGACGAACATCGTGGCGTTCTTCGCGATCGCCGCCCTGTTCAGCACCTTCTACTTCCTCACACTGGTGCTGCAGCAGGTGATGGGTTTCAGCGCGCTGCAGACCGGTCTCGGCTACTTGCCGTTGTCGATCGGCATCGCGCTGGGCGGCTTCGGCGTGGCGCGGATCGTGCCGAAGATCGGCCCGCGGCCGGTGCTCATAGCCGGTCTGCTCACGGCGACCGTAGGCCTGCTCTGGGTGTCCACAGCGGACGAGACGTCGACGTTCCTCGGCTCGATCCTCGTCCCGACCACGTTGCTTGGCCTGGGAATGGGCGCCGTTCTCAACGCGACCACGAACGCCGCCACGTCCGGTGTGCCTCGCGAGCAGGCGGGTCTCGCGTCCGGTCTGCTCAACACGATCCGCCAGATGGGCAGCGCGATCGGCCTGGTCGTCCTCGCCACGATGTCGTCGGCGCGGGCAGACTCCCTGCTGGCAGAGGGCGAACCGCTGCGGCACTCGCTCGGCTCAGGCTTCGGGCTCGCGTTGTTCGGTGCCGCCGTGTTTACCTTCTGCGGCGCGCTGGCCGCGATCGCCGTGCCCCGCAAGAAGTAGGCCGCACAGCAGAAGGCCCCCGGTTGATCCCGGGGGCCTTCCGCGTTTCAGAAACCCTTGCCGTGCAGGTCGACCGGCAACGCGACGAGCCGGTGGTTCATGTCGGCCTTCTGCCACTCCAGCGCCTCCTCGGCGACGGCGAGCCGCGCGGCCGGGAAGCGTCGGGTCAGCTCCTCGAACGCCGTGGTCAGCTCCATGCGCGCGAGCGGGGCACCGAGGCACCGGTGGATGCCGTACCCGAACGCGAGGTGCGCGTTGTCGGTCCGCGCGAAGTCGAGCGCGTCGGGGTCGGTGAACAGCGTCTCGTCCCGGTTCGCCGAGGTGGTCGACACGAACACCGCGTCGCCCCGGGGAATCGTGACCCCGAACAGCGTCACGTCCTCCGTCGCGATCCGCGGCAGGCCGGTCGTGTCGTTGGTGGACAACGTGATCCAGCGCAGCAGTTCCTCGACCGCCGCCGGCACCTCGTCGGGCCGCTCCCCCAGCCGCACCCAGACGTCGCGGTGGTGCCCGAGGAGCGTCAGGACCGAGCTGGCCAGGTGGCAGGCCGTGGAGTCGCCGCCGGCGCCCAGCAACGTGTATCCGAGGCCGATGAGTTCGCCGACCTCCAGCTTGTCGTCACCGATCCGGGCCTCGGTCAGCGCCGACAGCACGTCGTCGCCGGGCGCGGCCATCTTCCCGAACACCAGCCCGGCCATGAACTCGCCGAGCTGCTCGCCCGCGGCGGCCGCCAGTTCCGGCGCGTCGACGGCGGCGAACTCGCGGATCAGCCGTGCGAACGTGTCGCGGTCGCCGGCGGGCACACCCAACAGGTCGCTGATCGCGATGATGGCCAGGGGGAACGTGAACCCGCCGAGGAGGTCGACAGGCCCCTCGAGGGCTTCGGAGTCCGCTTGGTCGAGCAACTCTGTCACGAGCTGCTGGATTCTCGGTCGCATGGACTCGATGCGGTCGGCCGAGAACGCCTGCGAGACGAGATCACGCAGCCGGGTGTGCGCGGGCGGGTCGAGCGAGATGATCATTCCGGGCGGTGCCTGGAACAGTCCGGGGAAGGTCGGCGCCGACGGGTCGTAGGACGCCGCGCGGGAGAACCGGACGTCGTCGAGCACGACGCGGACCGAGTCCTGCGTCGTGGCGATCCAGCAGTGACCGCCGCCGTTCGCGGGCAGGCGCACGACAGGGCTCGACGCGCGGAACCCGGCGAACTCCGGCGCCGGACCGCGGTAGCTGGATCCGGGAACGGGAAAGGAAACCACCGTGCGCTCCTCGCGGCTCTGGGGATTGTTTCCGCAGGTTAGGAGCCTTGACCTGAAGCCCGATCTAGTGCCGTTCGAGTGACCGGGTGAACGCTGAGCGTGATCGGCCATCCAGGCGAACCACCCAGTACGGGAGATTCACATGACCATCCTCGTCACGGGAGCGCGCGGCAACGTCGGCCGCCGCGTGCTTCAGCGGCTTTACGCGGCGGGTCACAGCCTCCGCGCGTCCGGCCGAAATCCCGCGGAACTCGACGTCCCAGAAGGCGTGGAGACCGTCGCGCTCGACCTCAACGACCCGGAGACGTTCGTCGCGGCCCTCGCCGGCGTGTCCAAGGTGCTGCTCTACGCCGAGCCGGACGGCATCGTGAAGTTCCTCGACGAGGCCGAGAAGGCCGGCGTCGAGCAGATCGTGCTGCTGTCGTCGAACACCGTGGGCCTGCCGGGCGCCGACCAGGACCCGCTGGCACACCACCACGTGCTCGTCGAGGAAGCGGTGGTCGGCTCCGGGCTGAACTACACGATCCTGCGGCCCGGTGCTTTCATGAGCAACGCGTTCGGCTGGAGCTACTCGCTGCAGCAGGGCGACACGATCGACCAGGTCTTCCCCGAAGCGCAGGTGGCCCCTGTGCACGAGGACGACATCGCCGACGTGGCCGTGGTCGCGTTGACGGAGAAGAAGCTGCAGGACGAGATCGTCGACCTCACCGGTCCCGAGTCGCTGACGTTCCGCCAGGAGCTGGAGATCGTCGGTGAGGTGCTCGGGCGCAAGCTCGTGATCAACGGGCTGACCCGCGAGGAGGGCGAGGCGCAGATGAGCGACTTCGTGCCGCCGCCGGTGCTGACCTCGCTGCTCAACCAGTGGGAGGCCGCGGTCGGTGTCGTCGCGGACACCAGCGCCACGGCCGAGCGGATCACCGGCAAGCCGGCCCGCACGTTCCGCCAGTGGGTGGAAGAGCACGCCTCGTTCCTGGCGTGACGAGCACGGACGCGGAGCCGGGACGAGGGCGGCGGACCCGTCCCGGCTCCGTCGGCGCGCGAGTTACCCGCGCACCATCGTGAACGTGATGTTCGAGGTGCCCAGGTTCGTGCCGTCCGCGAGGAAGAACGTGGACGGGCCGGAGCTGGTGAAGTTGTCCGGTCCACTTTGGACGGCGTCCTGGTCGAAGTCGACGTAGGCGAAGTAGGCGCCGTTCTCGTCGTAGACCTTCTCCCCGCGGAACTTGTAGTGGAACGTGTTCGCGCCGGTGGACCACCAGGTCCCCTGCGTGGTCGTGTTCTGCTCGTTGGTGACGAACACCTTGCCGTTGGCCTTGAACTGCAGCTTGGTCGGGTGGTCCCCGTCTGTGCGGGTCACGTACCCGGTCCACGTGCCGACCGGCGTGCAGGTCGCGTGTGCGGCGGTCACCGTGCCCGACAGGGCGAGCAGGACGACTGCCGCGATCGCTCCCGTGCGTGCGAGGAAGGCCGAACGTTTCGGAGTGAACGTCTGCATCTGTGTGGCTCCTGATCCGGTTGCGTGCGACGGACGCGCGCAACCGTGGACGATCCCCCTCGGCCCAAACTCCAGAACGGCTCGAACACGCGGTTTTCCGCTGCGGCACAAGCTCATCTCGACTCGGGTAACGCAAAGTTTTCGTTACTCATGAGCTGACAGGGAGGACGCCGTGGCCGAACGGGAGACAGAGCTCTGCGAGCTGTTCGGGGAGGTGCTCGGGGTACCGGGGATCGAACCGGAGGACCACTTCTTCGATCTGGGAGGGCACTCACTGCTCGCATCGAAGCTGGTGAAGCAGGTCCACGAGCGGTACGGCGTCCGCGTCCCGTTGCGCAGCTTCTACGAGGACCCGACGGCGCGCGCCGTCGCCAAGCAGCTGGACCAGGCAGCCTAGGAGTTCGAGATGCGATGGAATGACCTGTACATCGCCGGTGTGGGCACATATCTGCCCGAGCAGGTCGAGACGGTGGACGACGCCATCGCGGCCGGCCGGTACACAGAAGAGAAGAAGGCCATGAACGGCTACCGGGAGCTGCGGGTCGCCGCTCCCGGTGAGACCGGGCCCGTCATGGCCGCGCGAGCCGGTCTGGAAGCGGTGGAGCGCTCCGGCCTGAGCCCGCTCGACTTCGGCCTGACCGTGCACGCCTCCCTCTCGCACCAGGGACTGGACCTGTGGACGCCGGCGAGCTACGTGCAGGCCAACACGGTCGGCGGCACCGGACCGGCCTTCGAGGTGAAGCAGGGCTGCAACGGCTTCATGGCCGCGGTGGACCTGGCCGCCTCCTACCTCTCTTCGCACCGGGACCTGCCGGCGGCGCTGGTGACCGCGGGCGACGCGTTCCACCTGCCCTACTTCGACCGGTGGGCCTCCGAGGAGCAGAACGTCAACGGCGACGGCGCGGGGGCGTTCGTCCTGTCGAACCGTTCCGGCTTCGCCCGCATCCGCTCGATCCACTCGCACGCCGACTCGACGCTCGAGCAGATGTCGCGCGGCTACCAGGAGTGGACCACTGGGCCGTTCGCGGACGGTCAGACCCTGCAGCTCAACAGCGGCGTCGAGGACTTCCTCCAGAACGCCGACGTCGACCTCGACGACATGATCGCGCGCATCGGCGGCGGCGTGCGACACTCGCTCAAGATGGCGCTTTACGAGGCGGAGATCGAACTCGCCGACGCGCGCTTCTTCCTGCACCAGCAGCTCGCGGAGACCATCGTCACGCACGGCATCTGCGGCCTCCTGGGCGTCGACCGCAGCTCCACCACGTACGACTGGGCCAAGCAGTACAGCATGGTCGGCACCGCGGACATCGCCCTGGGCCTCGACCACGTGCTGGCCGAACGCGACCCGCGGCCCGGTGACCTGATCGTCCTGCAGTCCTCCGGCGCCGGGTACGTGTGGACGGCGGCCGTGATCGAGATCCTCGAAGTTCCCTCCTGGGTCTAGAGAACACGGCGAAAGGGGCGGGCTCTCCCTGCGAGCCCGCCCCTTTCGCCGTGTTCAGATGTAGAGGGACTTCGAGTTCCAGTCCGGTTCCGGCAGCGCCTTGCGGTCTGTCTTGCCGTTGCTAGTGATCGGCAGCTCGTCCACGACGACGAACCCGGCCGGCACCATGTGCTCCGGCATGGTCGCGCGCATGTGGGCCTTCAGCGCCCGCTTGTCCAGTTCCCCACCGGACTTCACGACCCACGCGATCAGCCTGCGGTCGCCGCTGGGGTGCGCCCGGAGGCTGACCGCCGCGGTGCGGACCTGCGGGTGCTCGGTCAGCGCGTTCTCGACCTCGCCCGGTTCGATGCGGAACCCGCGCAGCTTGAACTGGTCGTCGATCCGGCCGAGGAACTCGACCACGCCGTCGGCGCGTGCCCGCCCCTGGTCGCCGGTGCGGTAGTAGCGCTCGCCGTTCCAACTGGCGCGCACGAACTTCTCGTCGGTGAGGTCCGCCCGCTTCCAGTAGCCGCGGGCCACCTGCGCGCCACCGATCCACAGCTCCCCCGCCGTGCCCGCCGGCGCGGGTTTCCCCTCCGCGTCGACGACCACGACCTCGACGTTCTGCAGTGGCGTGCCGATCGGCACGGCGCCACCCAGGTCCTCCTCCGCGCCGATGCGGTGGCAGGTGGCGAACGTCGTGGTCTCGGTGGGCCCGTAGCCGTTGACGATCTGCAGCTCCGGCACGGCCTCGCGCAGCTGCCGCACGTGCGCGACGGACACGACGTCCCCGCCGGTCATCACGGTGTGCAGACCCTTGAACGCGGCCACGTCGACGTCGATCTGCCGGTGGAACAGCGCCGCGGTCAGCCACAGGACGCTGATCTCGTAGGACCGCAGCAGGTCGCCGAGCTCCTCCGCCTGCACGACGCCGGGCGGGGCGAGCACGACGCGGGCGCCGTTGAGCAGCGCGCCCCAGATCTCAAATGTGGCGGCGTCGAACGCGACCGGCGCGAGCTGCAGGATCCGGTCCTCAGGAGTGATGTCGACGTAGTTCGGGCCGGTGACGAGGTTGGTGATGTTGCGGTGCTCGACCATCACCGACTTCGGCCTCCCCGTCGACCCCGACGTGTACATGAGGTAGGCGAGGTCCTCCGGCGCGACGGCCGGGAGCTCCACAGTGGACCGACCGGCGGACGGCGGCACCCGGATCGTCGTGAAGCCGGCGAAGAACTGACCGATCACGAGCGACACGTCGGCGTCCGCGAGCATCATGGAGACCCGCGACTCGGGGTCCTCCGGGTCGATCGGCACGTACGCCGCTCCGGCCTTGAGCACTCCCAGCAGCGCCACGACGAGCTGCGGCGACCGTTCCAGGCAGACCGCCACCCGGTCGCCGGGCCGCACGCCGGACTCGACGAGCTCACCGGCCAGGGCGTCCGACCACCTGTCCAGCTCGGCATAGCTCAGGGAACCCTGTTCCGCGGACAGCGCCACCGCGTCGGGCGTTCTGGCCGCCCGGCAGCGGAACGCGTCGGTCACCGTTGCAGACATGCGCCAGCTCCTCTCATTTCGCCCATCCTCCGCAACCGGCCTCGAAGTCAGCTCGGGTCACAACTGGCGCTACAGGGGTGCTTGAGCTGCCCGAACAACACTCAGCGCGTCCGCTGCCCACCTCACCGGAGGCGCATCCCATGAACGTCCGCAAGAAGGCAATCGCCGCCGTGGCCGCCTGCGTGCTGGCCGCCCCCGTCGTCGCCGCCGCTGGTGCCACCGCGAAACCCAACTACGACACGGCACTCGTCGGCCGCTGGGACCTCACCGTCACCATCCACATCGAGGAACCCCCGCTGCTCACACCGCTGTTCTGCGACTTCACCGCCGACTACCAGCTGCACTGCGAAACCAAGCCGGGGTACCCCGACCACCTCGAGGGCCGGGGGATCTGGACGATGGCCAAGGACGGCCAGTTCAGCTTCTGGATCACGCACCACGCCCACCGCGACGCGAACGGCAACCCGGTCGGCTCGATCAACGCGAGCCACCTCGGCAAGATCAGCACCAACAAGAAGAAGTTCAGCACCAAGGCGCACACCTACATCGACATGAACGACGGCACCCCGTGGCAGGGCCCCGTCGACATCGAGGGCGCCGCGTTCCGCATCTGAAGCCCTTCCTGCCAGAAGGCCCCTCGCAGTCCGCGAGGGGCCTTCTGACGTACCGGGAACACGCACCGAGGCCCCAGGCGGATCGCCTGGGGCCTCGGGGTTTCCAGCTGGGAGGAACTACGCCTTGGCGGTCTCCTCGGAACCCTCCTCGGAGGCTTCCTCGGCCGGCGCGCCCCACTCCTCCTGCTTCAGCCAGCGAGGCAGGAAGGAGGCGAGCAGCAGTGCCAGGGCGGCGAAGCCGAAGCCGACGTACAGCGTGGTGCGGAAGGCGTCCGTGAAGGACTGTCCCGCGGCCTGGTGCGTGTACTTGTCGGCGATCGCCTTGGCCTGCGCGTCGTTCTGGACCGCCGCGCACGCCGCCGCGTCCGGGTGACCGCCGAGCGTGGTGGCGGCACAGGACTGGAAGGCGCCCGTGAGCTCGGTGGCCTTGGCGTCGGCGACACCGGCGGCCACCAGTTCCTGGCGGAACTGCGGGGCCAGCGACTCCGCGTTGGTCGCGCCGTTGGAGGCCAGCGGAGCGAAGAACGCCAGGGTCACGATCGAGATGCCGACCGCGAAGCCGAGCTGCTGCTTGGTGTTGATCAGGCCGGATGCCGCACCCGCGTCCTCGTGCGGCACCTCCTGCAGTGCGAACAGCGCGATCGGGGTGGCGGTCATGCCGAAGCCGAGACCGATCAGCAGCAGTCCGGGCACCAGGCCCCAGCTGGTGACGTCGGGGCTGATCGTCAGCAGCATCACCGCGACACCGATGGCGATCACGACGGCACCGACCTGCAGGACGGCGCGGCCGAACTTCGGCACCAGCGCGATGACCGAGGCCGACGCGGTGATGAAGGCACCGATGCAGAACGCCAGCAGCGTGACACCGGTCCGCAGCGGCGAGAAGCCCAGACCCTCCTGCAGGAACAGGTAGAGCGCCAGCATGAACATGCCGGTGAAGCTGAACATGCCCAGCATCAGCGCGAGGGCCGCGGAGAAGCTGCGGGACTTGAACAGGCTCAGCGGCACGAGCGGCATGCCGTCCTTGCGCTGCTTGGCGCGCTCGTAGGCGACGAAGCCGACGAAGCCCACGACGGAGGCGGCCATCAGCACGAAGCCCCACGCCGGCCAGTCCATCTCACGGCCGAAGGTCAGCGGGAACAGCAGAGCCGTGAGGCTCACGGTCGCGATGACGACACCGATCAGGTCGAGCCTGATGCGGCTCGGCGCCTTCGACTCGTTGATGTACTTCCAGCCGAGGGCGTAGCCGATGATGCCGATCGGGACGTTGACCAGGAAGATCGTCCGCCAGCCCCAGTCGAAGACGTTCGCGGCGACGAGCACGCCGCCGACGAGCGGTGCGATCGTGGCGGCGAGACCACCGATGGTGCCCTGGATGGCGAAGACCGCGCCCTTCTCCTTGTCGGGGAAGGTGACGTGGATGATCGACATGACCTGCGGGACCATCAGGCCGGCCGCGAGACCCTGCGCGAGGCGGGAGACCACGAGCATCTCCGGGTTGGTGGCGATGCCGCACAGGAACGACGTGATCACGAAGCCGAGCACGCCGAGCTGGAACATCTTGCGACGCCCGTAGATGTCGCCCAGTCGGCCACCGGTGATCAGCGTGAGCGCGAACGCGAACACGTAACCGGCGGTGATCCACTGCAGCTGCACGAAACTCGCGCCCATGCCGTGCTGGATCGCGGGCAGTGCGACGTTGACGATGCTGCCGTCCAGCATGTCCATGAACGTCGCGACGGTCATGATGATGAACGCGATCCAGCGACGCGGGTCGGCCGCCGGCGCGTCAACGACCGGAGCCGCCTGCGCGCCGGCAGTCGCCGACGGCGACTCCAGGTCGTGGTTGGTGTTGGTGGAGGTCACGATTTCTCCTCAGAGGACTTGATTTCGCTGCGCACGACAGGCGATGGCTCAGGACTACTCGTTGTGGCGAAATGCCGTTCGAGTTGAACGAGGTCCCACCTCCTGCCTTGAAAACGACTGCCGGTCGATGACCCCCAGGGTGGTCCCCTCCGCTTGAGTCCCGGTCAGGTCGCGGCGGAGCGTTTCGGGCGCATGCCGAAGGCCCTGGTGCCGGGGAGGTGGGCACCAGGGCCTTCTCGGTTCCGGGTCAGCCGTACAGCGACGCCGGATAGGTGCGCACGGACGCGGTCTCGTACCGCAGCGCGACGTGGCTGGAGCAGCTCACCACGTCACGCCAGAACCGTTGCAGCGCACCGCCTTCCGCGAGTCCACTGGTGCCGGCGGCCCGCACCAGACCGCCGACCGCGTCGACCAGGACCTCGGCCGCGTAGGCGACGTTGCGCTCGTTGCGCGCCATCGCGGCCGGGGTGAACTCGCGGTCGTCGAGCACCTTGGCGTTCTGCTCCACGAGCAGCCTCGCCGACTCGACCTGGCCCGACGCGCGAACCAGGTCGACCGCGGACGTCACGGACTGCTTCTTCCCCGACAGCACCGCGACGCACGCGTCAAGTGCCCCCATCGCCGCACCGACGGCCGGAGCGGCGAACGTGAGGCCGCCGACCGCCTGGAACGGGACGTTGTGGCTCGGCACCGGTGACCAGCTGGTGCCGGTGATGAGATCCGCCCGGCCGAACGAGAGGTGGGACGGCACGAAGACGTCGTCCACCACGACGGAATGGCTGCTGGTGGCCTTCATCCCGACGCTGTCCCAGGTTTCGAGGACGGTGAAGTCCTTGCGCGGCAGAGCGAAGAAGCGGCCTTCCTCGCCGACCATGCCGCACAGCAGCGCCCAGTCGGCGAAGTCCACGCCGCTGACGTAGACCCACCGGCCGCTGAGCCGGTGCCCTCCGTCCACCGCCGTGCCCTTGCCCATGGGCGGCTGGCCGGTCACGACGAACGTGTCGGGGCCGGACGCCCAGATCTCGTCGTGGCCCTGTTCGGGCAGCAGTCCCGCGAACCTCGACGAGAACGCCGACAGCGACGCGCACCAAGCCGCGGCCGAGCAGCCCTGGCCCACGGTGAGGACGGCCTCGGTCAGCTCCGCGAACGTCCCTTCCGAACCACCTCGACCGGCTGCGACGAAGTGCCGCGCGAACCCGGCTTCGCGCAGTGCCTCCACGACCTCGGGAGCCAGCCTGCGGGTGGCGTCGGCCTCGGCCGCGTGCTCCGCGGCGATCAGCTTCACCTTCTCCGCGGCCGCGGCCAGCCCGGTGTTCTGAGCAGTCACCCCGTCACCTCCTGATGAACTTCACGCAGCCTGAACGGGCAGGTCGCGGTGGATCGTGCGGGACTTGGTGTAGAGCTTCCCGTCGATGCGCACGAGCACGTCCTCGATGGAGAAGGTCGGCTCGAAGCTGACCACTCCCTCGGCGGTCGTGCGGGTGACGAGCGACGCGTAGCTGACGTTCAGGGTGTTCTCGTCGACCTCTTCGATCAGGTAGTGGTCGTTCCAGTGCCGCACGGCGACGCCCTTGTAACGGGGCAGCGCCGCGCTGGCGCCGGCGATCAGGGCCGCCCGGCCCTCGACCTTCTCGCTCCGGTGGGCGTGGTCGGTGACCCCGTCCTCGGTGAACGTCTGGGCGTAGCCCTCCACGTCCAGCGCGTCGAGCAGCCGCATCTGCTGGGCGTAGAACGTCTGGACCTCGATGTGGACCGCAACATTGACTGGGGACACGACAACTCCTCGGTCTGCCGGTTTCGCTACCCGCGAATATGGGTGCGGCCGCTGGACATCCGGTCGAGCCGTCCTGGTTCGACCCCGGTTCCAGGTGGCGTCGAGACGAGCCGGGCACGGTCTGAGGCAACATCAACCCCCTATTCGCGAGGAGGGCCACATGGCCTCAACTCCCGATGTCGCCAAGTCGGTGACGGTCGAGGCGACGATCGAGCAGGCGTTCGCGATCTTCGCGACGAAGCCGATCGAGTGGTGGCCGGAGTCGCACGTGTTCGTCAAGGACCGGCAGGCCATCACGATCGAACCGTTCGTCGGCGGGCGCTACTTCGAGCGCGGTGCGGACGGCGAGGAGATCGCCTGGGGCACCATCACCGAGTGGGACCCGCCGAAGCGCCTCGTGATGACGTGGCGGGTCGGCCCGTACTGGCAGCCGATCTTCGACGACGAGAAGGCCTCGTTCATCAAGGTGGACTTCGAGGTCGTGGGCCCGACGACGACGAAGGTCACGCTGACCCACGCCGACCTGCACCGCCACGGCGACATCGCCGAGGGCATCCACAAGGCGCTGGACGGTCCCTCGCCCGGCGAGACGCTGGAGACGTACGCACGCGTCGTCGACAAGCACATCCCGAAGGCTGCCTGAGCAACCCCGGAAGTTCCTCAGGCACAACGAGAATCGGCCGCCCCAAGCCTCCGGGGCGGCCGATTCCTCTTCGCACTCCTAAGCGCCGAGTTCGAGCGCCTCGTCGTGCGTGCCGTCTACGACGTTCTTGACGTCCACGACGCGGCCGAGCTGCTTGATCAGCTGGACGACGGTGCGCCCCTGCTGCAGGCCGACGACGACGTCGAGGCGGGAGAGGTCACCCCGTTCGGCCGGCGCGAGGCTCAGCGACTCGACCTCGACTCCCCGGCTGGAGAACAGCACGACGATGCGCGCCAGCGCGCCGGGTTCGTTGCGCAGCAGCAGGGAAAGCGAATGTCTGGTCATCACTCCACCTCGTCGAACAGGGGCCGGATGCCCCGTGCGGCCATGATCTCGTCGTTGCCCGTGCCCGCGGCGACCATCGGCCAGACCTGGGCGTCCTGCCCCACCACGAAGTCGACGACGACGGGCCGGTCGTGGACCGCCATCGCCTCCAGGACCACTCCGTCCACTTCGGACTGGCTCTCGCACCGCAGCCCGACGCAGCCGAGCGCGTCGGCCAGCTTCACGAAGTCGGGGTGGCGCTGGTGCGTGCCGAGCCGGGTGTTGGAGTACCGGCCCTCGTAGAACAGGGTCTGCCACTGGCGCACCATGCCGAGGTTGCCGTTGTTGATGATCGCGACCTTGATCGGGATGCCCTCGGCGGCGCAGGTCGCGAGCTCCTGGTTGGTCATCTGGAAGCAGCCGTCGCCGTCGATGGCCCACACCGTGCGGTCCGGTGCGCCCGCCTGCGCGCCCATCGCCGCCGGCACCGCGAAGCCCATCGTGCCCGCGCCGCCGGAGTTGATGAACGAGCCGGGGCGTTCGTACTTCACGTACTGCGCCGCCCACATCTGGTGCTGCCCGACGCCGGCGGTGTAGATGGCCTCGGGACCGGCGAGCTTGCTGATGCGTTCGATCACGTACTGCGGCGCGAGCATGCCGTCCGCCGGCCAGTCGTAGCCGAGCGGGTAGGTCGTGAGCAGGCCGCCGAGGTAGTTCCACCAGTCCGTGAGATCGGTCTTCCGCGTGATCACCGCTGAGAGCGCGGCCATCACGTCGCGGCAGTCGCCGACGATGCCGACGTCCGCCTTGCGGTTCTTGGAGATCTCGGCGGGGTCGATGTCGGCGTGGATCACCGCGGCGTGCGGGGCGAACTCCGGCAGCAGACCGGTGACCCGGTCGTCGAACCGGGTCCCGAGCGCGATCAGCAGGTCGGCCCGCTGCAGTGCGGCGACGGCGGGAACCGTGCCGTGCATGCCGGGCATCCCCAGGTGCAGCGGGTGGGAGTCGGGGAAGGCGCCGCGGGCCATGAGCGTGGTGACGACCGGGATCCCGGTCTTCTCCGCGAGCTTGCGCAGCTCCTGCGCGGCGCCGCTGCGGATCACGCCGCCGCCGACGTAGAACACCGGCCGCTTCGACGAGCCGATGAGCTGGGCGGCGTTGCGGATCTGCACCGGCGAGAGCACGGGGCGCGACGGCGTCGTGATCTTCGGCGGTGTGTAGGTCGTGGCGGTGGCCAGCACGTCCTTGGGCAGGTCCACCAACACCGGGCCCGGCCGCCCCGATGACGCGAGCGTGAACGCCTCGGCGATCACCCGCGGAATGTCGGCCGGGTCGTGCACCTGGAAGCTGTGCTTGGTGATCGGCAGCGTGATGCTGCGGATGTCCGCCTCCTGGAAGGCGTCCGTCCCGATCATCGACCTGGCGACCTGGCCGGTGATCGCCACGATCGGCACCGAGTCCATGTAGGCGTCTGCGAGCGGCGTCACCAGGTTGGTCGCCCCCGGCCCCGATGTCGCCATGCAGACGCCCACTCGTCCGGTCGCCTGCGCGTATCCCTGGGCGGCGTGCCCGGCGCCCTGTTCGTGGCGCACCAGCACGTGCCGGATCTTCGAGTCGAACAGCGGGTCGTACGCGGGCAGGATCGCCCCTCCCGGCATCCCGAAGATCACTTCGCAGCCGACGTCCTCGAGCGCCTTGATCAACGCACCTGCACCGGTGGTATCCACGGTTGCTCCCGAACGGATCTCAGCCCGCGAGCTGGCGCTCCAGCTGGCGAGGCGACAACGGCTTGTCGAGCGACGGCTCGGAGCTCAGGATCGCCCGCTGCAACTGACGCAGCCTTTCGGACGGCTCAAGCCCCAGCTCCTCGATCAGCGTGTCGCGCAGCGACTGGTAGGCCTCCAGCGACTTCCACTGCCGTCCCGCCCGGTAGAGCGCGAGCATGTACTGCGCGCAGAGGTTCTCGTGCATCGGGTGCTGCGCGGTGAGCACCGACAGCTCGGACAGCAGCGACTGGTGCTTGCCCAGCTGCAGGTCGGCCTCGATGCGGGTCTCCAGCACGCCGAGGCGGCTTTCCTGCAACCGGGTGACCTCCATGCCGAGCCGGACGCCGATCTGCACGTCCACGAGCACCGGTCCGCGCCACACCTCGGCGGCGCTGCGCAGCAACCTGCTGGCGGACTCCAGGTCGCCGATCTCGAACGCGCGCTGACCGGCACTCGCAAGCCGCTCGTAGCTGCGGACGTCGACGCTCTCCGGCGGAACGTCCAGCATGTAGCCGCCGTACCGGGTCACCAGGACGTTCTTCGCGACACCGGGACCCTCACCCGGCATGGCCGCCTCGATGCGCCGGCGGACCTGCAGCACGTACGTCTGCAAAGTCGTGAGTGCGCTGCGTGGCGGTGTCATTCCCCAAAGCTCTTCGATCAACGTCGGAACCGTGACGACGTGTCCTGCCTGCAGTCCGAGCAGCGAGAGCACCTGCCTGGGCTTCACCGCGCTCGGCGCGATCGAGACGCCGTTCTCCCGTGCCTCCAGCGGTCCGAGAACCTTGATCTCCATTGGAGCCTCCCCTGCTCAGCGGCGGTCGACTTGGTCGTGCCACCAAGTTCACCTGAGCGGGGCTATCGGACGCCACGTATGCGGGCATGACTCTCGGATGGCGAACTACTGCGCCCGGCGTGAGATATTCATATACTCGGACGAACCCAAACCGTCCCGCCTCGTAATCGTTCGAACACAAGCCGTGACGGCAACTCAGAAATACTCGTCCATTGGCGTGACATTGAGCCGCGAGTCAATGCGACTTTGCATTCTGAACCGATTCAGTTGCCGTCCCGAACTGCCTTCGCATGTCTAGTATTCGGCCTGGGCGCGCGCCGTGCGAGGTCATTGACCGGCGTTGACTCTCAGACTTTGCTCTGGAGCAGTTGCTCTTGGGGGGCACGTGAATGCTTCGCCTGCGATACCGAGATACCGCGCGATCATCGTGGCGGTCTTCGCCGCGGTGTGCCTGACCGACCTGACCCGCGCGCTACTCCTCACCGGCGACGTCACCGAATTGGCGGTGTCGGTCATTGATTTAGCGGTACTTGTCCTGCTGCAAGTGTCGTATTTCCGGCATCTGAGCGCACTGCGCCGCCACCTCGCACTGGCAGCCCAGGCGGCACTGCTGGTACTGCCCTACGTCCTCTTCGGCCATTCCTGGACGGGCGTGGCGGGCCTGGTCGCCGGCAACGCACTGCTGGTCCTGCGCCCGGTTTTCGGCTGGTCGGTCTTCGTGCTGACCGTGGTGTCCACAGGCCTCGCCCAGGCCGTCCACGGCGAGGCGATGATGGCCACCGCGGCCACCGCCCTGCTGCTCGCGGGCCTGGCCACGGGCTTCGCGACCCACCGCGACTGGCCCGCCACCCCAGAACCGCGGCCGGCCACCGCCCCACCCGCCCCGGAGACCGCCGCCGCCCCGGACATCGCGATCACCACGACCGCGGCCGTGACCGCCGAACGCGTCCGCGTGGCCCGCGACCTGCACGACCTGCTCGGCTACAGCCTCAGCGCCATCAAGCTCAAGAGCGAACTGGCCCACCGGATCGTCGCCGACCGCCCGGACCACGGCTGGGAGTTCATGCAGGAGCACATCACCGACATCCTGGACATCACCCACCACGCCCTGGCCGACGTGCGCTCCCTCGCCCGCGCCTACCGCCCGCTGTCCCTGGCGGACACCTCGGACTCGGCGAAGGCGATGCTGGCGGCGTCGAACATCGACGTCCGCGTCGAACTGGCCCACGACCCGCTCCCGGAGCCGGTCGAGACCGTCCTGGCCGCCGTCCTGTGCGAGGCCGTCACGAACGTCCTGCGCCACAGCGACGCCAGCACCTGCACCATCGGCGTGCACCAGCGAGGCGCCACGATCCTGCTCGACGTCATCAACGACGGCGCCGCCGTCCGCCCGGTCTCAGCCGACTGCAACGGCGTCCGCAACCAGGCCGAACGCGTCAAGGCGGCCGGCGGCACGTTCACGGCCCGCCACGTCGGCGACGGCTCGTTCCACGTCCACGCCGCCATTCCGGCCACCGCCCCGAAGCCCTAGCTCCCAGGCCTCGCCGCCGCCGTTCACCCCGAAGACGATCTTCACGCAACGCCCTGACCTGGCCCGTAGCAATGACTCGTTTGACGACGACGACAAACGAGTCGTTGCAAGGGCCCACGTGGAGGTCAGATGGGGCGACGGGGAGCCGGTCAGAACCAGCCGGACTTGCGGGCGATGCGGACCGCGTCGACCCGGTTGCGGGCGTCGAGCTTGGCCGTCGCCGCCGTCAGGTAGTTGCGGACCGTGCCGACCGACAGGAACAGCGTCGTGGCGATTTCCATGGCGTCCGCGCCGTCCGAGGCGAGTCTCAGCACTTCCAGTTCGCGGGGCGTCAGCGGGCACTCGTCGGTGTCCCACGCGGAAAGCGCGAGCTGCGAGTCGATCACACGCCTACCAATTGAGACACCGCGAATGGCGTCAGCGAGTTCTCCAACCGGAGCATCCTTGAGGATGAACCCGTTGACTCGTGCGTTGAGTGCCCGGCGCAGAGTGCCCGGCCGGCCGAGACTGGTGAGAATGAGAGTGCGCGTCTCCGGTGCGGTGTCGTGGATCACGGTGGCGGCGGAAAGGCCGTCCATACCGGGCAGGTCGATGTCGAGCACCGCCACGTCCGGTTTGTTCTTCTCGACAGCGGAGATGATTTCGTCACCCGTCGCGACGGACGCGACGACCTCAATATCCGGTTCGAGATTCAACAAGGCGACCAAAGCACCGCGGACCATTTGCACGTCCTCGGCCAGTAGCACTCTGATCATCCGACCCCCTTGCTTGCCCCCAGGTCACCATTTTGAGTCTTACACTCGGTCACCATGCAGGACAAGCATTGAGTCCGGCTGCGCCGAGCGTTACTCCAAATGCGCTAGGAGCAATTAATAAGGGTGATCGGCGGATGACTTGGGGTCACCGCGCGCTCACAGATCGTTCAGGGACCGAATCGCGAACCGGGACAGCTCAAGCCGTACCCGAGCACAAAGCAGTACAAGCGATTCGACCCTGAAACGACCCCTCGAGCATGTGCGGTGACGGCGCTCAGCGCGTCTCGCCCCACCGCTCCAGCAGTTCCAGTCCACCGTCGACGGTGATCACCTGACCCTGGATCCACGCGGCCTCGTCGGTGCACAGCAACGAAACGGCGTTCGCGATGTCCTGGGGAAGGGTGACGCGACCGGACGGGCTCTTGATCGCGAGCCGGTCCACCATGTCCGGGTCGATGTTCATGGGGCCGTTGTCGACGACGGTGGTGACGACGGCGTTCACCGCGACCTTGTACCAAGCCATTTCCAGCGCCAGCGTCCGGATCACGCCGTGGACCGGTGTCACCGTGTAGCCGGCGATGACCACGCGCCCGCCGTCGACGAGCGCCTTGGCGAGCGGCTCCACGATGTTGAGCAACGGCGTGAGGTCCGGCGACACGGCGTGGTGGACGAACACGTCCAGCTGGCCGCGCTCTTCCTTGACCCGGTCGAGCAGGAGCCGGACCGAGTGCTCGTCGTGGATGTTGAGCTTGGTGACCGTCACCGAGCCGGGCTTGCCCGCGAGCACGGTCTTCGCGCGCTCCAGGTCGACGTTGTCCTCGTCGGAGGTCGTGAGGATGACGTGGGCGCCGTTGTCGCAGAGCTTGCTCGCGATGGCGAGACCGAGCCCGTGCGTCCCCGACGTGACTACTGCGATCTTGCCGTCGAGGCCCAGGCGCGTGTTGACAGGTTCGATCATGATGCCGACCACCTCTGTTGTCCGCGTGGTGATCGACGTTGCGCCGGGCCGCTAGGGTCGAACTCGACTACTTCTTGCGCAAACCCTCCAAAACACGCAGGATCGCCGCTTCGACCTCACGGCCGGTGCGCTTCGGGTCGGACGAGCTCGCGATCATGCTGGCGCCCGCGGACAGCGCGCCGAACAGCAGCCGGGCCATGATCTCGACCGGCGCCTCCTCGATCTCTCCCGCGTCCACCAGCAACTGCACGGCCGTGCGGAGCAGACCGAAGCTGAAGTGCTCTTCCGCCTCACGCCAGCGCTCCCAGCCCATCACCACCGGCGCCTCGTGGACGATGATCCGCTGGTACTCCGGCTCCAGGCACTTGCGGACGTAGGCGCGCAGGCCTCCCACCGCGGTCTCCCACGGGTCGCCGTCGGCCGTGATCAGCGCGGTCAGCGAGGAGATCGACTGGGTCTCCACCTGGGTGAAGGCCGCCTCGAACAACGCCTGCTTGCCGCTGAAGTGGTGGTAGAGGGCGCCTTTTGTCACGCGGGCGCGCTTGACGACCTCGTCGAGCGAGGTGCCGGCATAGCCGCGTTTGGTGAACAGGTGCACGGCGCTGTCCACGAGCGCCTGCCTGGTCGACTCCGAGTACTCGGCGCGTCGTGTTCGCACACACGAAACGTATCTCACATACCGCCGGTACGTACCGGTGGTATGGTCGTGTCATACCGACAGTATGCGAGAGACCGGGGGTACGAGACATGGGCTGGGCAGACCACTACCGCCGCCGTGACGCGCTCGACGCCGTCCTGAGCGACGCTCGCCGTGACCCGTCCGCACCGCTGATCGTGGATCCGGACGTCTTCGGCTCGTTGCACGAACTGCTGCTGGCGCTCGACCACCGCTGGCAGAACAAGCTGACCGCACGCATGGAGAGCGCCAGGCTCGACGGCCACGTCGACGAGGACCGCGTCGCCGCCGAACTCGCCGCGGAGGAACCGGTGTTGCGAGCGGTACTGGACGCACACCTTTCGCTCGGCAGTTACCGGACGGTAGGAATGACTCCATGAGTCGTTGGACCGAAGCTGACATCCCCGACCAGACCGGCCGCACGGTCCTGGTGACCGGCGCGAACTCCGGTCTGGGCCTGCGCACCGCCCAGGTGCTCGCGGCCAGGGGGGCCCACGTGATCATGGGCTGTCGCTCGGTCCAGCGCGGCGAGGCCGCGCGACGCACGGTCGAGGGCTCGGCCGAGGTCCTCGAACTCGACCTCGCCGACCTCTCCTCGGTGCGCACCGCCGCCGAGCAGGTCGCAGCACTGGACGTCCTCGTCAACAACGCCGGCATCATGGCCGTCCCGAACGGCCGGACCGTCGACGGCTTCGAGCGCCAGTTCGGCACGAACCACCTGGGCCACGCCGCTTTGACGTGGCTGCTGCTGCCCGCGCTGAGGCAACGGCCTGGCGCGCGCGTCGTCACCGTTTCGTCGCTGATGCACCGGGCGGGCCGCATCGACTTCGACGACCCCAACTGGGACCGGCGCCCGTACAGCCTCCAGGGCTCGTACGGGCAGTCGAAGCTCGCCAACCTCCTGTTCGCACGGGAGCTGGACCGCCGCTCACCGGACGTGACGTCCATCGCGGCGCACCCCGGCATGACCGCCACCGAGCTCACGAACAACATGGCCGACGCGCACAAGTCCGCGATCATGAAGATCGGCGGCCGGATCGGCAGCCTGGTCTCGCAGTCGGTGGAGATGGGCGCACTGCCCCAGCTCTACGCGGCGACGGCACCCGAGGCACGCGGCGGCGAGTACTACGGCCCCGGCGGGTTCAAGGGCCTGCGCGGCTACCCCGCCGTCGCGCCGATGACCGCCGCGGCTCGCGACGACCTCGCCGCCAACCGCCTCTGGGAGCTCACGATCAAGCTGACCGGAATCGCTCCAGACCTTCCGTAGGGGTGTCGGCGCCCTCGCCCCCGAAGGCGCCGACGGGCCCGGTCGTCACCTCCGGGCCGGGAACATCCTGCGCCCTGAGCGGTTGTTCATGTTCGACGGACCTGCGTCAACAACGGATCGTGAACAACGAGCGCTCCACCAGGAGCCCGGTTTCAGCACTTGGCCTGACCTGGGAGTGCGTGACCCCGGACACTTGAGCGCGCAGCGTAGGGTGGGAACGTGACTGTGGTACCTGAGGGTCGGAAGCTGCTGCGGCTCGAGGTCCGCAACAGCCAGACGCCGATCGAGAAGAAGCCCTCGTGGATCAAGACGCGGGCGAAGATGGGCCCCGAGTACCGAGAGCTCAAGGGCCTGGTCAAACGCGAAGGCCTGCACACGGTCTGCGAAGAGGCCGGCTGTCCCAACATCTACGAGTGCTGGGAAGACCGCGAGGCCACGTTCCTGATCGGCGGCGAGCAGTGCACCCGGCGCTGCGACTTCTGCCAGATCGACACGGGCAAGCCCGCCGACCTCGACCGCGACGAACCACGCCGCGTCGCCGAGTCGGTCCAGGCCATGGGCCTGCGCTACTCCACGGTCACCGGCGTCGCCCGTGACGACCTGGAGGACGGCGGTGCGTGGCTCTACGCCGAGACCGTTCGCCAGATCCACGAGATGAACCCCGGCACCGGTGTCGAGCTGCTGATCCCGGACTTCAACGCCGTCCCGGAGCAGCTGGCCGAGGTCTTCGAGTCCCGTCCCGAGGTGCTCGCGCACAACCTGGAGACCGTCCCGCGGATCTTCAAGCGCATCCGCCCGGCGTTCCGCTACGAGCGTTCCCTCGAGGTCATCACCAAGGCCCGCGAGTTCGGCCTGGTCACCAAGTCGAACCTGATCCTCGGCATGGGCGAGACCCCCGAGGAGGTCACGGAGGCGCTCGCCGACCTCTACGACGCGGGCTGCGACATCATCACCATCACCCAGTACCTGCGCCCGTCGCCGCGGCACCACCCGGTCGAGCGCTGGGTGAAGCCGGAGGAGTTCGTCCAGCACAAGGAGACGGCCGAGGAGATCGGCTTCCTCGGCGTGATGGCGGGCCCGCTCGTCCGCTCCTCCTACCGCGCCGGCCGCCTCTACGCGCAGGCGAAGCAGAAGCGCGGCGAGGACCTGCCGGAGAACCTCCAGCACCTGCTGACGGTGTCGGCGTCCCAGGAGATCACGAGCCTGCTCGCCCCGCGCTAGGCGGAGTGAACGGCGGACACACGCGCCCTACCAGCTGGTCACCCACCCCGGGTGACCAGCTGTTTTGCTTCCGGATGCAAAAAACGTTTGCGGACGTCCGCAAACGTTTTTTGCAACAGCGGGTGTGTCAGCGCACTCGGGCGTCGGCTTTGGAGGCCGACATCCGGAACTCCACGACGGCGCGGAGGTCGGGTGTGCCGAGCGCCTCGCGGAGCCGGGGAAGGCCCTCGTCGTCGATGCGGCGGCGGATCCCCCGCAGATCGGCGTCGCCGTGGGCGCGGACGACGAGGGCCAGGCGTGGAGCGGTGTGCGGACCGGTCAGCGCGGCCTCGACCTTGCGCACACCGGGGTAGGCGGTGATCTCCTCGGCGAACGGCTCGGTGGCCGTCGCCGTCGTGATGCGGGTGGCGCCGGCCTCGTCGGCCCAGCGCCAGGTCGCGACCTTGCGCCGCGGGATCTGGGCGGCGAGCCAGCGCAGGCACACGAGCGCGACGACGACCGCCGCGGCCGCGACCACCCACAGCACCCACGTCGGCGGCAACGCCGTGCCGGGCAGCACCGCGGCGTCTCGGTCCACCTGGGGCACGCGCCCCAGGTGGACCGCGATCGCGGCGCCTCCCGCGATCAGCAGGACGAGGCCCAGCAGGCCGAGCGCGAACCGGTTCATGACGTGCTCCTGAGGGCCTTGACCCGCACCACGACCTGCGGCGGCCGGGCGAGGGCGAACTCTCCGACGCGGTTTTCCAGCGCGGCGCGGACGGTGTCACCGAGACCGTCGGCCACGGAGCGCCGGGTGCGCACGACCGCGCGGACCCGGCGGCGGCGCACCTTCACCGCCGCCGACTCGACGCCGTCCACCTGGGCGGCGGACCGCAGAGCGTTGCGCAGGCCGCGCACCGACACGGCGGTGTGCTCGTCCAGTGGCGCGGTCCGCGCCTTTCCGGGCACCACCGCGACGAGGAGCAGCACGAGCCCGATGGCCGCGACGACCCCGCCCGCCACGGCCACCTCCCGCGCCGACCACGTCATGTCGTGCAACGAGCCGGCGAGCGAGTCGTAGGGCAGCAACGGTCGTTCGCCGAGCGCGAGCTGGATCGCGCACACCGCGACCAGCACCGACGCGGCCAGCAGGACGAACGCCGCGAGCGTGGCGGGCAGCGCCCGCCGGGAGCGGCGGGTCACAGGACCCTCCTCACCGGGGCCGTGTCCGCGCGCAGCACGCCGATGGACACGTCCACCACGGAGACCTGCAGCCCGGTGAGCGCGCTCACCCGTTCGACCAGATGAGCGCGCACACGAGCGGCGGTCGACGCGACCGGCGCCGGGTAGCGCAGGTCGACGCGGGCGTCGAGCGTCGTCACTCCCCCGGTCACCCGTGCGGTGACGGCGCAGTCGAGCACGTCCGGGACCTCCATGGCGGCACGTCCGGCGATGCGGCCCACCGCGCGGTCGGCGACGGTGGTCAATCCTGGCTGTGCGGTGAGCGTCGTCATGGTCAGTCCCGATCCCTGCCCAGCAACTGCGCGAGGTCGAGCTTGCCCTCGGCGACCCGGCCCGCGACCAGGCCGAGCGCGCCGAAGACGAGCACGAGCAGAAACGCGCTGAAGCCCCCGAACGCGGCGGCCAGGCCGAGCGCGAGCCCGGTCAGCAGGCCCAGTGCGGTGGTGCTCATGGCGTTTCCCCTCACTGCACGCGGGCGGTTTCGGGCTCTTCGCCCTCGGAGTCGCTCGGGATGTGCACGTCGTTCACGTTGATGTTGACCTCGACGACCTCGAGGCCGGTGATCTGCTCGATCGCGGTGATCACGTTGGTGCGCACCGACTTCGCGAGGTCCGCGATCGGCACGCCGTACTCGACCACGAGCTCCAGGTCGACGGCGGCCTGCTTCTCGCCGACCTCGACCGACACGCCCTGGCCCGCGCTCGCGGTGGCACCGGGGATGCGGTCGCGCAGCGCGCTCAGCGCACGCGTCGCGCCGCCGCCCAGCGCGTGCACGCCGCGGATCTCCCGCGCCGCGAGACCGGCGACCTTCTGGACCACGACGTCCGCGATGGTGGTGGATCCCTTGTCGGTCACCAGCTTCCCGGCCGCGACACCGTTCTTCTCCGCAGTCTGCGTGCTCATCGCAATTCCTTCCTTCGAAGCGTCCACACCAGAGAGACATCGGCCGAAGCCGAAACGTCACGACCCGTTCAGGTGATCGAGGGCACGTTTGTCCACATCGGTCACAACGATGCGCACGACAGCGGTTTCCCATTGCGTGCCAAGGAGAACGGATCGCAGTGCCGCGCCCGCCTCCGCCAGCGCCAGCGGAAGGCGGGTGGCGACGACCCGGACGCACACCAGGCCGTCCTCGACGTCGACGGCCAAGGTGTCGACGTCCCAGGAGATCCAGGAACGCGCGGGCTCGGGCACCGACGGGCGCAGTCCGTCGATCTTCTCCAGCGCCTTCAACAACTCCGTCACGATCACCATGCGACGTCCACCACCGTGACCACCACGGACTCCACCGCGACACCGGTCAGTTCGGGCACGAGCGCGCACACCGACCGTTGCACGGCGCGAGCCACGGCCGCGGCCTGGTCCTGGCCCGAGATCACCACGTCCACCTCCAGCAGCGCGACGGCACCGGACCACCGCACCCGCACGCCCTCGACCGGCGCCGGCTGCAACCCCTTGATCTGCTGCCGCGCCGCGCGCACCACCGAACTCACCAGGCCCGCCACGCCGGGCTGCACCCGCACGCCCGCGACCTTCTCGGCCGCGTGCACCGCGACCGCCGCCACCGCCGGAGCGGACACGACTGTTTCGATCACTCGCTCATCCTTCGAGAACGTCGGCCACGACGAGGTCCAGGCGGGCGAGCCGCACACCGATCCGCGCGGAGGCCGCCGCCAGCACCCGGCGCCGCACCTCGTCGTACACCTGGTGCGTGACGAGCCCCGCGGTGATCGCGATGCTCAGCTCGACCTCGATCACCGGGTCCGACACGGTCGACTCCGGCGCTTCCGCGACACAGCACGCGCGCGCTCGCACGCCGTCCACGCCATCCGCCGCGTACCGCAGCACCGCCGCGACGGCGCGCGTGCTGATCCGGGCCAGGCCGTCACCGGGCAACGGCACGACGTCGGACCTCCGCGCATCGGCGCGCACCGCGGACATCACACGGCTGACCAGGTCGAACGGCGGCTCGATCTCTTCGCGGACCATCTCTTCGGTGGCCGCGCGCAGCACCAGGAGGCTCTCTCTCACGGCCGCGCAGTGCGGGCACGAGCGCGTGTGCTCGTCAGAAAGGTCGATCGCCTCCCAGACTTCTTCGACGTCCCGGCCGCACGGCAGGACGTAGTCGGACGTCACCGCCACGGCGCCATCACCTCCGCGAGTTGTGCCCGTGCCCGCGCGAGCCTGCCGCGCACCGACTGCTGGGTCGTGCCGATCGCCTCGGCGATCTCGTCGTAGGACCGGCCGTGGACCTCGCGCAGCACCCAGCACGCCCGCTGTTCCGGCGTGAGGTCGCGCAGTGCGGCTTGCAGCGCGTCGAGCTGCGCGTTCACCTCCACCGCGCGTTCGGGCCGGGTGCGCGGTGCCGCCGACTCCTGCTCGTCGAGCTCGGTGTCGGCGTGCGGCTTGCGCTTGCGCAGCACGTTCAGGCACTGGTTGGTGGTGGTGCGGTAGAGCCAGCCGAGGAAGGCCCCGTCGTCGTTGAGCTGCCCGAGCCGCCTCCACGCGGTCAGGAACACGTCCTGCACCGCGTCCTCGGCGTCACCGCTGCTGCCCACGATGCGCAGCGCCAGCCGGTACATCGGCCTCTGGTAGCGGCGGACGAGCTGCTCATAGGCACGCATGTCGCCGTCACGAGACCTTGCCACCAGCGTGGCATCGTCGAGTGCGGCTGCTTCAGCCACGCCCATGCGCACACCCCCGCCCAAATTTGCTTCGTCGCCCGATGGACACGTTCGATCGCGGAACGTCACGCGGTTCCCAGATTTCCCGCCGGTGACCACACTCACCCGGTTTTCACCCGACCGTGGCGTGACGAAGGGACGGCGACGCGTATCGAACAGACGTCAGACGAACTTCAAGGCCAGGAGGACGCGATGTCGCTGTCGGACAAGATCGGCAACAAGGCGGAAGAGCTCGGCGGCAAGGCCAAGGAGACCGCGGGTGAGGTCACCGGCGACGAGCAGCTCGCCAATGAGGGCCGCGCCGATCAGGCGAAGGCGGCCGTCAAGGACGGCGTGGAGAAGGTGAAGGACGCCGTCGGCGGGGTCGTCGACAGCGTCGCGAAGCACCTCAAGAAGTAGTACGGACCTCACTCGCGACGACGCCGTCGAGCTCGCGCACGAAGTCGGCGCCGAAAGCGCTGGACGGCGTGTGCGAGCCGGGCGCCACTTCGGCGATCCTGCCGATGGCGCGGAGCACGGAGTCCGCGGTGAGGCTGTAGGCGTTCGGGGTGGTGATCGCGCATTCGACCCTCGTCTGCGCGTCCCACGCCTCGCCGTACACCTCGGCCCTGGTGTTCGCGCGCTTGCGCTCGTCAGGGCCTTTGACCTTGCCGGCGACGGTCGTGGCGAGGTTCTGCACGAACGACGTCCGCAGCACGGGCGCGAAGACCTGCTGCAGCTGACCGAGCATCCCCGGCACGGTCGTGAACGTGGTGATGTTCGGGATGCCGGTCGAGCGGTAGGCGGTGCTCACGTCGCCCCACGGGATGCTGCCGACCTCGCGCGGCCCCGACCGGAAGTGCGCGGTGCGCCTGCGGTGGCCGATGCGGACGCTCCTCAGCTCGCCGTTCACGCGGATCCGCCCGCCCACCGCGGCGGCCTCGACGGACGTCTTGGTCGTGCCCGCGCTCGCCCCTCCCCCGACGACGAACGCGAGGTCGAGGTGCGTGGCGGACGGCAGGGCGTTCTTCAGGATCGCGGCGAGGCAGTCCGTGGGCACGACGTCGAACCCCGCACCGGGCAGCAGCACGATGCCCGCCTCGCGCGCCTCGGCGTCCCTCAGCGCGACGGACTCGAAGACGTCGATCTCACCGGTGATGTCGAGGTAGTGCGTGCCGGTCCGCAGGCAGGCGTCGACCATCGCACCGGACGTGCGCGAGAACGGTCCCGCGCAGTGCACGACCGCCTCGACGTCCTCGAGGTTCGCCCGCGCCTGGTCCAGGCCGAACGCCCGGTGCTCCAGCCCCAGCGCGGCGGCGATCGGCTCGACCTTCTCGAGCGAGCGTCCGGCGAGCACAGGCCGCTCCCCGCGGGCGACCGCGAGCTCGGCGATGAGACGTCCGGTGTAGCCGTTGGCGCCGTAGACCATCCACGTCATACCGCGACCCTACCGGCGAGTAGCCCGTCGGGCGCCGACCAAAGAGCCGATCAGCAGCAACGCGCCGAGCCCGATCACCGGCAACCCCCACAGCATCCGGCGCTGCCGCAGGTCGGCGCAGATGTCCACATAGGCCGGACCGGCCGCGGACGCCACCGGCTCGTCGAACCCGAGGCCCAGGCTGTTGCCGCACGGGATCAGCGCCCCGCTCGGCGCCTCGACGGCCAGCATCACGAACAGGATCGCACCCCCACCGAGCAAGAACGCGAGACCGACCACGACGGCGAAGGTGCGCACTGACATGAGGAAAAGTTACGTCTCAAATGGACTTGAGGATAGCCCTGGTCAGACGCATTGGGGTTGATCCCCTAATCCCCCGCTAAACACCCCCGCGCCCCGATGCGGGCGAGAACGCGTACCGCTGCTCCACCCGGCCGTCACGCGGATGCGGCACGGGGTCGCCGACCTTGGTCCAGCCCAGGCGTTCGTAGAGCCGCACGCCCCGGACGTTGTCGACGTAGACCATCAGCTCGGCCTTCTCGTACCCGTTCTTGATCAACACTTCGGGCAGCGCCCGCAGCAACGCCTCGCCGACGCCCCTGCCCCACGCGTCGGGGTGCACGCCGACGTAGTTGACGAAGGCGGTGTTCGTCTCTTGTGGACCCCCGGCGAGGAAGCCCACCGCCCGGCCGCCTTCCCGGGCGAGCAGCAGCAGCGAGGGCTCCTTCGCGAGAGCGCTCTCCAGCCCTGGCCGCGCCAGTTCGAGCGACGGAACCTCGTCGTAGCCGTCCCTCGCCGCGACCGCGTGCGCCCAGAGCAACGCGGCCGTGTCGACGTGCTCGGGACCCCCTTGAATGATCTCCATCAGGCCAGCTTGTCAGCGCCTGAGCACGACCGGTAGCGATTTGAGGCTGGCCATGATGTCGCTGTGCGTCACCTCGGGCTTCCCCTCACCCGCGTGAACGGTGCGCGGGAACCGGCTCGTCAGCTGCCGCAGCACGGTCTCGGTCTCCAGCCGCGCGAGCGCCGACCCGAGGCAGAAGTGCGGACCGTGCCCGAACGTCGCGTGGCCGGTCGTCGCGCGGTCCAGCCGGTACTCGCCGGCCTTCTCGTGCGCCCGCGGGCAGCGTCCGGCGGAGCCGAGGTTGATCAGCAGCAGCGTGTTCTCGGCAACGGTCGTGCCGGCGATCTCGACCGGTTCGGTGGCGATGCGATGCGTGGCGCTGCGGACGGGCGGGTTGTGGCGCAGCGTCTCCTCCACGAGCCGCGGCACCAGTCCGGGATCTTCAGCGACCTCGTGCCACAGCCCGTTGTCCAGCGCGTCGTGCACGACGTTCGCGATGAGGCCCGCCGACGTCTCATGGCCGGCGACCACGAGCAGGAACGCCATCGCCATCAGCTCGTCGTGGCTGAGGCGGTCCCCGTCGTCATCGGCGGCCGTGGCCAGCACCCCGAACAGCGACCGCGGATCCAGACCGTTGCCGCTGAGCAGCCCGTGGAAGTAGCCACCCAGCTCGTCGCTGGCCGGCTGCGACACCTCGGGTTCCATCGACATCATCGTCTCGATCAACCTGCGGACGTGCGCGCGATCCTGCGCCGGCAGCCCGAGGACCTCCCCGATGACGTGCATGGGCACCGGCACGGTCAGTTCCTTGACGAGGTCGATCTCCTCGTTCTCAGGAAGCCCCCCGATCAGTTCCGCGCTGATCTCCTCGATGCGCGGCGCGAGCTGCTGCACCGCCTTGCCGTTGAACGCCTTCACCGCGAGCGCCCTGAGACGCGCGTGCTGCGGGTTGTCGCTGTTGAGCATGCTCGGCCCGAACAACCCGGCAAGGTTCTCCTGAGCACTTCCACGTTCCGCGAGCTGCCGCTTGATCTCGCGTTGCAGCTTCGCGCTGTCCTTGGAGAGCCGCTGGTCCGCGAGCAGCTGGCGGGTGAGCTCCAGCCCGACCGTGACCACCTGCATCCTGACGCCGTTGGGCAACGTCACGGGATGCAGCGGCCCTTCTTCGCGTGCGTCGTCCTCGATCCGGTGGTGGTCACGTGCGCGCAAGTCGCCGCCGGTCAACAGGTTCGACATGGCCGGTCTTCGCCTCCGTTTGGATTCGACTAAGACCGTTCTACCGGGCTACTGCAGCGCGTCCAACGCCCTGATCGTCTCGACCGAGGGCAACCGGGGCGGCTCCGCGGCGATGGCCTTCCGCCCGAGCACCCACTCCGGCAGGTGGTGCCGGAGCGCCGCCCGCCCCGAGGCCGTGATGTCGACCGGCGCCGCCATCCCGTGGTCCAGGCGCTGCTCCGAGGTGATCCAGTCGCGGAGCCGCATGATCTCCAGGTCGTCCGCGTCCCACTGCTTGGCTGGCCGGTGCTCCAGGTACCAGCTCGTGGCGCCGCGGTGCACGCCTCCCTGCTCCACCAGGGCGAGCAGCTTGATCTGCTCCTGCGTGACGGTGGCAGGGACGGGCTTCGCGGCCTTGGCCTTGCGCTTCACAGGTCGTGGTCCTTCAGAGGTGGCGGGCCCGAACGTCCCCCGACGAACTCGCACAAGGTACTGCACTGCCCCTAGTCGTTCCAGATGGTGGCCAGCAACACATGTGAAACACTTCAACCTTCGAGACCAATTCGACGCAACGCCCCTTCTCTCGTGACAACACGCGGTTATCGACGTAGCGATGCAACGTACTTGTCGACGTCGAACCCGTGATCCTCAAGACGCTGGCGAGCCACACGCAGTTCTTCTTCGGAAAAGAGCACCGCGTACTTCGGACGGAGTACGTAAGCCTCGACACTGTGGCCGAGCTCGCCTGCTTGCCACAGCCGGATGAAACCATCATGGGTATGAGGCCCGCGGAGCAGTATCTGCGCAGCGCCAACGCCTTCGTGAAGTGCCACCATTTCTATGAAAGCCTTGGCCCGATACCGGATCTTGTGCACCAAGTAGCGGTAACTCTCGTGCAGGTCTCGCGTGAACTCGCGGGCAAGCTCCTCGATGTTCGGCTCTGTGCCAGCCATGCGACCACTCCTCATCAGGTGGTGCACTTATCGTTCAACTGCCGATGCGCGTTAGCGAGCAACAGCAGCTGAACTCACATGACGTAGAGGACTTGCGTCTTACGGCGGCACTCGTGGGTGATGTGCTCCGCTGCTCCCCTGCACGGGAAGCTGCACATCTATCGCCGAGTGCTGGACGATGCAAAGCGTCTTCTGGAGCCAGGATGGACAGGATTTCAGAACCAGACAGAAGTCAGGGCCCCGTGGTGTCCGCGGCGCGGCGTGTCGCTGGAGGCTTGGAGGCGCGCCGCAGAAACCACGCAACCGCTCCGCCAGCGACTGGACTACCTACGCGGCCGCCGGAACTGCGATCAGCAATGAGACAACGAAGAACACTCTGGGAGCATCCACCATGACGTCCCCACACGGTGTCGATACGGCAGACCGACGAACGCGACACCGCAGCACTAGCGACCTTGCGGCGAGCTTGGTCGGAAGAACAGGCGGGGCATCCGCTCGACGACGATCTCTTCGAGGAAACTTCGCTCAGTGGTACGCGACGGAAGCGCCGCGCCGGGCGACGTTCGTGGCCGAGCTCGACGGCGAAGCCATCGGCATGATGAACCTCGCCCTGTTCGAACGGATGCCCAGACCGGGACGACCAGCCAGCCGATGGGCATACCTGGGCAACGCGTTCGTGCTCGCCGCTCCCCGCAACCGCGGAGTCGGAACCACCCTGCTCAACGCAGGCATCGCGCACGCTCGCGACCGTCGCTGCGCCCGGATCGTCCTGTCGCCCAGCGAACGCTCGGTGTCCTTCTACCAACAAGCCGGCTTCGGCCCAGCCACCATGCTGCTCGCGCACGTCCTGGACAGTTGACCAGTGGCACGGGCCGATCACACAGCTACACGACAGGTGCTCGCCGCCCTCAGAGGCGCCAGCGAGAACTGGTGGGCGCGACAGGGTTCGAACCTGCGACCGCTCGGGTGTAAACCGAGTGCTCTTCCGCTGAGCTACACGCCCCAACCCCCAAGCGCGCCGAAGCGCAGGGGTACAGCTACATCATGCCCTGAGAGAGGCTACGGCCTTCTTCCAGGCGTCCTGATCGCGGGCCTGACCGGGCGCGTTCACCTCGGCGAAGCGCACGACGCCGGAGACGTCGATCAGGAACGTGCCCCGCAGCGCCATGCCCACGGCCTCGTTGAACACGCCGTAGGACTGCGCGACGGCTCCGTGCGGCCAGAAGTCGGACAGCAGGGGGAACTGGTAGCCCTCCTGGTTCGCCCACGCCTTCAGCGCGAACGGCGAGTCCACGGAGACGCCCAGCACCTGGACGTTCTCGTCCTCGTAGGTCCCCAGTTCGTCACGCAGCTGGCAGAGCTCGCCACGGCAGGTGCCGCTGAAGGCGAACGGGTAGAACACCAGCAGCACGGCCTTGGAGCCTCGGAACGACGACAACGTCACACGTTGCTTGTTGTAGTCGTCCAGCGTGAAGTCCGGGGCCTCCGAACCGACCTCGACCGCCATGAGACAGACCCCTCCGGTGCGACAAAGGACCACGAGCGGGTGAGCGCCCGTGGTTCAACCCTATGCCAACGAAGGTCAGCGCTTGGCCTTGGCCGACTTCGGCCACACCAGGCGGATGCCCGCCCAGTCGTCGCCGACGCTGATGTTGGAGGTCTGCGACAGGCCAGCGGTCGGAACCGCTTCGGCGACGTCGCTCGGCTCGACGTGGCCAGGGCGGCCGGTCTTCGGGGTGAGAACCCAGATCACGCCGTCCTCGGCGAGCACGCCGGTGGCTTCGAGCAGGGCGTCGACCAGGTCGCCGTCGTCCTCCCGCCACCAGAGCAGGACGACGCTCACCGTCTCGTCGGCATCCTCGTCGAGGAGGTCGCCCCCGATCTGCTCCTCGACAGCGGCACGCAAGGCGTCGTCGACGTCCTCGTCCCAGCCGAGTTCTTGGACGACCATGCCCGATTCGATCCCGAGCTTCTCGGCGACGCCGATCTTGCCGGCGTCTTCCGCGGCGACCACGGTTTTCACTCCTCCAACTACGCAAGAGCGACAGCCCTAAGACTGCCGCCAGAGTCCGTTACTCGGGCTAGCGAACACTGTCGGCTACCTCCGGCGCAACTGTTGACCACGTGACACGCCGTAAGGGGGACCCCTGTGGAGATCTCTACACGGGCATGAGGCACGCTCTACATACCTCTTATCGCGCGCGCGTGAGCGACACGATCCAGAACTACCGACCGGTAGCGATGACGAAGTCGTCGCGCAAGGACAACGATAGGGGCGCGTGGCACGGTTTCCGGGCCAGCGCGAGTACCGCCAACGAAGCCGAGGAGACACCTTGAGCCCGCAGAACACCGGCCCCGAGCGGGTGCGTGTCATTCGCGACGGTCTGGCAGCGCACCTGCCGGACATCGACCCCGAGGAGACCTCGGAATGGCTCGAGTCGTTCGACGAGGTGCTCAAGGGCGGCGGTCAGCAGCGGGCCCGCTATCTGATGCTGCGGCTGCTCGAACGCGCTGGTGAGAACCAGGTCGGCATGCCCTCGCTGATCAGCACCGACTACGTCAACACCATCCCCACCGAGCGGGAGCCGTGGTTCCCCGGTGACGAGGAGGTGGAGCGTCGTTACCGTGCGTGGATCCGCTGGAACGCCGCGATGACGGTGCACCGCGCGCAGCGGCCCGGCGTGGGTGTCGGTGGACACATTTCGACCTACGCCTCCAGCGCCTCGCTCTACGAGGTCGGCTTCAACCACTTCTTCCGCGGCAAGAACCACCCCGGTGGCGGCGACCAGATCTTCATCCAGGGTCACGCCTCCCCCGGTGTCTACGCCCGCGCCTACCTCGAGGGCCGCCTGTCCGAGCACCAGCTCGACGGCTTCCGCCAGGAGTACTCGCACGCCGGACCGGGTGGCGGCCTGCCGTCGTACCCGCACCCGCGCCTCATGCCGGACTTCTGGGAGTTCCCCACGGTCTCCATGGGCATCGGCCCGATGAACGCGATCTACCAGGCGCGGTTCAACCGCTACCTGCGCGACCGCGGCATCAAGGACACGTCCGACCAGCACGTGTGGGCGTTCCTCGGCGACGGCGAGATGGACGAGCCGGAGTCGCGCGGCCTGCTGCAGCTCGCCGCGAACGAGCAGCTCGACAACCTGACGTTCGTGGTCAACTGCAACCTGCAGCGCCTCGACGGCCCGGTGCGCGGCAACGGCAAGATCATCCAGGAGCTGGAGTCGTTCTTCCGCGGCGCCGGCTGGAACGTCATCAAGGTCGTCTGGGGCCGCGAGTGGGACGCGCTGCTGCACGCCGACCGCGACGGCGCGCTCGTCAACCTGATGAACAACACGCCTGACGGCGACTACCAGACGTACAAGGCGAACGACGGCGCGTACATCAAGGAGCACTTCTTCGGCCGCGACCCGCGGACGAAGGCGCTCGTCGAGCCGATGACCGACGACGAGGTGTGGAACCTCAAGCGCGGCGGCCACGACTACCGCAAGGTCTACGCGGCCTACAAGGCGGCGACCGAGACCGTCGGCCAGCCGACCGTCATCCTCGCGAAGACGATCAAGGGCTACTCGCTCGGCAAGCACTTCGCGGCGCGCAACGCGACGCACCAGATGAAGAAGATGACCCTGGACGACCTCAAGGGCTTCCGGGACAGCCTGCGCATCCCGATCTCCGACGAGGTGCTCGAGAAGGACCCGTACCTGCCGCCGTACTACCACCCCGGGCAGGACAGCCAGGAGATCCAGTACATGCTGGAGCGCCGCCGTCAGCTGGGTGGCTTCCTGCCGGAGCGCCGCACGAAGTCCAAGGCGCTCGTGCTGCCGGGCGACAAGGTCTACGAGGGCATCAAGCGCGGCTCCGGCAAGCAGGAGGTCGCCACGACGATGGCGTTCGTCCGGCTCGTCCGCGACCTCGCGAAGGACCCGGAGATCGGCCCGCGCATCGTGCCGATCATCCCGGACGAGGCACGAACGTTCGGCATGGACTCCATGTTCCCGACGCAGAAGATCTACAACCCGAACGGCCAGGCGTACACCTCGGTGGACGCCAACCTGATGCTCGCCTACAAGGAGTCCGAGCAGGGCCAGATCCTGCACGAGGGCATCAACGAGGCGGGTTCCACGGCGTCGTTCACGGCGGTCGGCACGTCCTACGCCACGCAGGGCGAGCCGATGATCCCGATCTACATCTTCTACTCGATGTTCGGCTTCCAGCGCACGGGCGACGGCCTGTGGGCGGCGGCGGACCAGATGGCGCGCGGCTTCGTGCTGGGTGCCACCGCGGGCCGCACCACGCTGACCGGTGAGGGCCTGCAGCACGCCGACGGCCACTCGCTGCTGCTGGCGCACACGAACCCGGCCGTCATCTCCTACGACCCGGCGTGGTCCTTCGAGGTCGCGCACATCGTCAAGGACGGTCTGCGCAGGATGTACGGCGAGAACGCCGAGAACATCTTCTACTACATGACGGTCTACAACGAGCCGTACGTGCAGCCGGCCGAGCCGGAGGGCCTGGACGTGGAAGGCCTCCTGCGGGGCCTCTACAAGTACCAGGACGGCCCGCAGACCGGTGGCCCGCGTGCCCAGATCCTCGGCTCGGGTGTGGGCCTCCCGTGGGCTCTCAAGGCCCAGAAGATGCTCGCCGAGGAGTGGGGCGTCTCCGCGGACGTGTGGTCCGCCACGTCGTACTCGGAGCTGCGCCGCGACGCCGTCGAGACCGACCGCCACAACCTGCTGCACGTCGACGCCGAACCGCGCGTGCCGTACGTGACGCAGGTGCTGAAGGACGTGCAGGGTCCCGTGGTGGCCGTGTCCGACTGGGCGTCGGCGATCCCGGACCTGATCCGCCCGTACGTCCCGACCGACATGACGACCCTGGGCACGGACGGCTTCGGCTTCTCCGACACCCGCCCGGCCGCCCGCCGCCACTTCCTGGTGGACGCGGAGTCCGTCGTCGTCGCCACGCTGGCCGCACTGGCCAGGCGCGGCGAGGTCGAGCAGGCCAAGGTCGTCGAGGCGGCCCGCAAGTACCGCATCGACGACGTGCAGGCGGCCGGCCCGTCCACGGGCGACGCGGGCCTCGCGTAGTCACCAGCTGAACCGAAGGGCCGCTCCGCACGCGCGGGGCGGCCCTTTTCACGCCCTGAGGGCGTACTCGGTGAACTGACCGGCGATGGTGAACCCCAGACGCCGGTAGACGGTCTCGCCGTCCTCAGAGGCCTGCAGGACGGCAATGCGGTACCCCTCGGCGCGTGCGGTGCGCAATGCGGCCACGGTGATGGCACCGCCATAGCCGCGGCGGCGCTCTCCGGCGAGGGTCGCGATGTTGTAGATCCCGGCGACTCCCGCGTGCAGGAACACCTCCGCCGAGCACACCGCGCGGCCGTCCACGTACCCGACGAGATAGCGCGCCTGGCTGGTCAGCGCATGCAGGGCGGCCTCGGCGTAGAAGCGGCGGACCGTCGCGGCGGGCGGGTCCCAGTTGGCGGCGAGGATCTCGGCATAGTCGGCGAGTTCCACCTTTGTGGTCACCCGCCGGATTTCGAGCCCTTCGACTCGAGGTTCGGGCAAGGCCGCGTCGGCGAGGTCCATCCACATCGCGGCTTCCGTCTCCGCGGCCGCGACACCCGCCTGCACCAGCACCGGGCCGAGGCCGGCCGGAGTGGAGGCCGGTCCGGCCCACCACGAGAACGGCCTGCCCGCCGCCCTCACAGCGCTCACGGTCTCCGCCACGCGGGCAGCCACGTCGTCCGGGGTGAACCGGGCCGCCGCGACGATGTTGAACGTGTCGTCGTCCAGGCCGCTGTCCGCGATCAGCAGGTCGTCCGTCTCGACGACGGACGTGTGCGGCAGGTGGCGGTGGAGGTGGCACGCGTGCTCGGCGAGGTTCAGCTCCATGCTCGCCAGCAGGTCGGCGGTGACCTGGCGCAAGGGTTCGTCGGCAGGCTCGACGTAGTCGTACTCGTCGACATCGAGCGAGGCACGCACGGACGCGAGGAAAGCGAGGGATTCGGCAGAGATCCACCAGCCGAGGTCTGCGCCTTCGCCATCGCGGCAGTAGCGCACGACGACCAGGCTGGCTGACGTGTCGGATGTCGCGGTCAGCGCGACGAGCTCGTCTTGGACGGGGCGCAGCCGGTCGACGACGTGCTGGATCTGCTCGTCGAGCCGTCCTGCGCCGCGGCCGACGACCTTCCACGCGTGCATCCGCGGAAGGTCGTACTCCGGCCGCTTGCTGCCGCGGACGAGCACCTCGTCCGGCTCCAGTCCCAGACGCTGAGCGATCTCAGCGGCGGACACGGTGTCGCTCGTGAGAGCGAAGTAGGCGTACTGCTCGACACGCACGACGCCCATCGGACCACGCCGCCGCAATCACCGGCGAGCGATATTCACCGCTAGCACTGGGCCACGGGCTGCGCCTTCAGGAGCGGCTCGTCGGCGCGGGCGTCCATCAGCAACGGGATCAGGGCACGCGCCTCCTGCTTCAGCGGCACGATGCGGTCACCGCCCCGCAGGTACTGCGACTTGACGCCGTGCAGAGCCAGTTCGTCCCGCACGTCGGCGTACTGCGCACCGGTGAGGACGTACCCGCACGGAGGCGTCGTGACGACGTCCGCGGGGTCGGGGGCCTGGTTGTCGGCCCCGCCGAAGTAGATCGGGCCGGACCGCACGGCCCGGGACGCGGCGTTGGCGGCCTCGATGGCCGGGCGGTTCGAGCCGACGAACGACTGCGTGCCGTCCAGCGCCTTCAGGTGCGAGTCGACGCGGAAGAGCGGCGTGTTGTCGACGTTGGTCTCGACCAGCAGGCCCATGCCGTGCTTCAACCCGCCCGTGTTGCGCAGGATGCGCTCCTGGCCGTCGCCGGCGACCTGGCGGACGGGCTCGCCGGTCACCGGGTCGACGTAGATGCCGTAGACGCCGGAGGTGCGGCCGGCGGCTTCGACGGACGGCCGCACGTAGGAACGGGACAGCGTCTCCGACAGGTCGTGCACGCCGTCGGCCACGTTGAGGTTGCGGGGCCACAGCCAGAGGACGTCCTTCACGTAGTACGGCTCGGAAGGGCCGAACTCGTGCAGGTCGTGGATGACGTCGGGCTGCCAGTCGCGGATCACGGAGGCCATCGCGCGGGCCTCGGCGGTGCGCAGCAGCAGGTGGTCGCGGTTGATGTCGATGCCGGCCGAGTTGCCGCGGGTGTCGGCCGCGCGGCCGTCCGGGTTGGCGTTCGGCACGAAGAGGTAGGTCGTGCCGGACGAGCGCGGCAGCGAGCGCATGCGGATCAGGCACGCCTCACGACCGGCGGGTTCGTCGCCGTGCTGGGAGCAGATGAAGAGAACCACCGTGCGCGCGGAGCGGGAGCCGACGCGCACGAGCTGCACGGGGCGGCCCTGGGCGGTCACCCCGATCTCGGTCACGGGCAGGCCGGTGGCGCGCAGGTACGCCTGTTCCTCGGCCTCGGTGGTCCACTTGCCGGTGAGCTCGAATCCGGTGCGCGGCTCGGGTGCGGCGACGGCCGGAACAGCTGCCAGCGACGAGACAGCGGTCAGCAGAGCGATCAACAGTCCCCTCATAGGGGAGACTTTGCCGCCTGTGTCAACCGGTTGGCGGTGCGGTTCCAGTCGACGAAACCGTGGATCACCAGGCCCGCGAAGATCAGGTAGACGAACGCGCTGAAGTACAGGCCCGACTGGATCTGCAGCGGCACGCCGACGGCGTCGACCACCAGCCACACCAGCCAGAACTCCACCAGCCCGAGGCCCTGCAGCGCGAAGGCCAGGATGGTGCCGATGAAGATCGCGGCGTCCGGCCAGGGCGCCCACGAGGCGTCCAGCGCGTCCAGGACCAGCGCGAACGCGACGGTGCCCGCGACGAAGGCGCCGACGATCGCGAGCCGTTCCCGCGGGGAGCCCTTGCGCACCACGACGCCGAAGACCGGGTCACGCCGGCGCACCCACGCGTACCAGCCGTAGACGGCGATCGCGCCGACGGCGACCTGCCTGGTCGCGAGGCCGCCCAGGTGGGCCGACAGGTAGACGGTGAAGAGCAGCGCGACCGAGACCAGCTGAACGGGCCAGGTCAAGAGTGAACGGCGCTGCGCCAGGAACACGACCGCGAGCGCCAGCACCTGCCCGACCAGCTCCGTGTACGCGATCTTCTGGCCGAAGATCGTCATTCCTGTCTCGTACCACACGGCTTGTTCCCCCGCGGTTCAGTCGCAGTACATCGGTGTTTCCTACGGTCGCACCATGTCATCTTCCTTAGCGCTCGCGCTCGTGCCTTTGTTCCTCACCGCTCCCGCGACGCCCGTGATCACGCCGACGGTCATCACGCAGACGTTCGAGGAGCCCGCGGACGCGGACGACCCGGCCATCTGGGTGAACCCGCGCAACACCGAACGCAGTGTGGTCCTGGGCACGCTCAAGGAAGGCGGTCTGGCGGCGTTCGACCTGAACGGCCGGACCATCGGCGTCTACCCGGCACCGCAGCCGCCGACGCCCGACGCGAAGCCCGGCCGCTTCAACAACGTCGACGTCCACGGCGACCTGGCGTTCGTCAGCGACCGCGGCCGCGACCGCATCCGGGTGTTCCGAGTGGACGAGAACGGCGCGAGGGACGTCACGAACCCCGCCACCGGGCCGGTGTTCTCCAAGACCGAGGCCGAGGTCGACGACCAGCACACCGTCTACGGCCTGGCCGCCGGGCGCGTCGACGGCAGGGACGTCGTCGTCACCAGCCGCCGCAACGAGACCAGCATCGCGCTCCTGCAGGTCGTGAAGGGTGCCCGGTACGACACCAGGAAGGTGTCCACTCTGGACCTCCCGAGCACCTTCACCCTGCCGGACGGCCGGCAGTGGACCGTGTGCGGCGAGCCCGGAGAGGGCCCGCAGGTCGAGGGCATGGTCATCGACGAACGCACGAACACCCTTTACGCCGCCCAGGAGGACGTCGGCATCTGGCGCATCCCGTTGCGCTCCAACGGTTTCGGCAAGCCGCAGCTCGTCGACAAGGTCCGCACCTGGGGCGCGCCGCAGAAGTACGACCCCGAGACCGAGGAGTGCGTGGCCGACGGCCCGAACCCCGGCTTCGGCGGCCAGTGGCTCGAAGCGGACGCCGAGGGCCTCACGATCGCGGGCGACGTGCTGCTCGCGTCCAGCCAGGGCGACTCGCGGTTCGTCGCGTACCGCAAGGCGGACATGAAGCCGCTGAAGGACTTCAAGGTCGACGGCGTCGAGCACTCCGACGGCGCGGACATCGTCCTGGGCAAGCTCAACCTGCTCGTCGTCCACGACGGAGAACGCCCGAACGGCACCGGATTCGCGTTCATCAGGTTCTAGTCTGTCCCGATGGGGACGCTCAGCCAGGACCAGCTCAACAGAGCACTGATCGAACGCCAGATGCTGCGCGAGCGCGCCGACATGAGCGCGCTCGCCACCATCGAGCACCTCTTCGGCATCCAGGCGCAGGAACCGAAGTCGCCCTACGTGGGCCTCTGGACGCGGCTGAACGGCTTCCAGCCGAAAGAGCTCGAAGACCTCCTGACCAACCGCGAAGCCGTCCGCATGCTCCTGATGCGCGGCACGATCCACCTGGTCAGCGCACGGGACGCGCTCGGCCTGCGGCCCCACACCCAGCTCAAGCTCGACCGCGAGCTGCAGAGCGGCCCGTTCGCCGCCCGCCTGAGAGGCCTCGACTTCGACGAGGTCGCCGAGGCGGGCCGCAAGATCCTCGACGAGACCCCGCAGGGCACCGCGGACGCCGGCAAGCAGCTGAAGGAACGCTGGCCCGACCGCGAACACACCGTCCTGGGCAACGCCCTGCGCAACAAGCTCGCCCTCGTCCAGCTCCCGCCGCGCGGCCTGTGGCACAGCAGCGGCAGGGCCGTCTGCACGACCGTCGAGAACTGGCTCGGCAGCCCGCAGCAGGCCATGGACAAGGAAGAGCTCGTCCTGCGCTACCTCGGGGCCTTCGGCCCGGCGACGGTCATGGACGCCCAGCAGTGGTCCGGTCTCACCAAGCTCGCCGAGACGTTCGCGGCGCTGCGCCCGCGGCTCGTGACGTTCCGCAGCGAGGCGGGCAAGGAGCTCTTCGACCTTCCCGACGCGCCGCGCCCCGGCCCGGACACCCCTGTCCCGGTGCGGCTCCTGCCCGAGTTCGACAACATCCTGCTCGCCCACGCCGACCGCAGGAGGGTCATCGCGGACGACCGGCTCGGCGTCGTCATCGGCGGCAAGCCCACGGTCCTCGTCGACGGCTACGTCGTCGCCACCTGGGCCCTGTCGAAGGAACGCACGATCTCCGTCGACTACATCGACGAACTGCCCAGGAGCAGGCAGAAGGCGGTCGCCGAGGAGTGCGACCGCCTTCAGGACTGGGTCAGGCGGAGCTAGGGCCTGTATCGAAGTCTGGTTCGATGGGAGTCGCGCTTGAGGTGGTTTCTGGTGGTGCGGCCGGACGGCCGGCATACCGGTGTTGTATGTGGGCCGTCCGGCCGTGCCGCCAGGGGCCGCCTCGGGCCCGGCTGTCGCGGATCAGATTTCGATACAGGCCCTAGGCCGCGACGTCGACGTGCGCGCCGTCACCGACGACCAGCCGGTGCTGGCGCGCCGAGCCGACGCGGGCCCGGCGCCCGATCAGCGACGTCTCGATCCCGGACACGTTCTGCACGGTGGCCTCGTTCAGCACGATCGAGTCGGCCAGCCCGGAGTCGACGATCCGGCAGTCCGCGCCGATCGACGTGTACGGCCCGATGATCGACTCCTCGACCAGCGTCCCGGCGCCGATGATCGCGGGCCCGACGATGCACGACCGCACCACGCGCGCACCCTCCTCGACCACGACGTCACCGATCAGCCGCGACTCGTCGTCGACGATGCCCTGGATGTCGGTCCGCAGCCCCATCAGCAGCTCGCGGTTGCACTCCAGCACGTCCTCGACCTTCCCGGTGTCCTTCCAGAACCCCGAGTACATGCGCGCCCGCACGTCGCGTTCGTGCGTCACCAGCCACTGCAGCGCGTCGGTGATCTCGAACTCGCCGCGCCACGACGGTTCGATCGCGTCGACGGCGGTGTGGATCGCGGGCGTGAAGAAGTAGACGCCGATCATCGCGAGGTCGCTGCGCGGCTCCTGCGGGTGCTCGATCAGCCGCGTCACGCGCGAGTTCTCGTCCACCTCCGCGACGCCGTACAGCCTCGGGTCCTCCACCTTGTCCACGAGCACCTGCGCGGACGGCCGCAGGCGCGCGAACTCGTCGGCGATCTGGCCGATGCCCTCGACGAGCACGTTGTCGCCCATGTACATCACGAAGTCGTCGTCACCCAGGAACGGCCGGGCGATCCGCACGCAGTGCGCCAGGCCCAGCGCCACGTCCTGCTGGATGTAGGTGATCGAGACGCCCAGGTACGAGCCGTCTCCGAACAGCTCGGAGATCTCCTGCGCGCCCTCGCCGACGACGAGGCCGATGTCGGTGATGCCGACGTCCCGCAGGTTCTCCACGACGTACTCGAGCACCGGCTTGTTCGCGATGGGGACGATCTGTCGAGGCAGCGAGTATCCGGCCGGGCGCACGCCCGCGGACAGCACAAGGGCTTTCATAGGTCCTCCACCGCGACGGAACAGTTCGGGTGGCTACGAGGCTGCGTGCGGGCACTGGACCGGAACTGGAGAACTGTCAGAACACCTGAAAGGGGCCGTGCGCAAGATGTTTGCGCACGGCCCCTTTCAGGAGGTGAGAACTACTTTGCCAAATATCTACTTGTCGGACATCGGGGTGCCCGACGGAGGGGTCGGCATGTCGCCCATCCGGCCGCCCACGGTCTGCGGCATCTCCTGCGACGCGCGCGGCATCGGCGACCGGGTCTGCGCCTCGTCCTGCACGCGGGCCAGCCAGCCCTCCCAGCGCGCCTGCATCGGGCGGACCAGGCCGCCGCCCACACCGATGACGATCACGCCGGCGACGGTGGCGAGCACGGCGATCAGGACCGGCATGGTCACCGAGATCGCGATGCCCAGCTGGTTGAGCGCCGCGATGACGCCGAGCGCCATCACGAAGCCGTAGGTGATGTTGCCCATCAGCTTCGTGTACGAGCGCTGGCCCAGCGCACCGGTGACGAGACCCTTGAGCGCGGTGCCGATGGCCGACGCGACGATCACGAGCACGATCGCGACGACGATGCGCGGCAGGTACGCGATGACCTCGTTGAGCAGCGTGCTGACCGGGTTCGAGGCGCCGAAGACGCCGAACGCCAGCTGCAGCGCGATGAGCAGCACGAAGTAGTACACGATCTTGGCGATCAGGCTGGACGCGTCCATCGACGACTGCCGCATCGCGCCGTTGAGGCCCGACTTGTCGACGAGCTTCTCGAAGCCGACGCGCTTGAGAAGGAACTGAACACCCTTGGCGAGCGCCTTGGCGATGAACCAGCCGATGACCAGAACGAGCAGGAAGCCGAGCAGCTTCGGCACGAACGTGGCGACCATGGCCCACGCCTGGCCCAGGCCCTCGGTGATTTGCGAGCCCACGGGCCCTCCTAGAACGAAAGTTGCGATGAGTGAAGATCAGACGGGGTGATCGTTTCGTGGATCACACCGCTCCACAACTTCGACACTGCTACACGAAAGGGTGGCTGACGTGGATTTTTGTCGTAACACAGTCCAGAGTGGAACTACCGGTGGGGACCGGGGAGAGGGAAGCGGCCCCCCCCCGCCCGGGGGGGGGCGTGCGCAAGTGCCGCCCCGGGTGTAGGGGGGGGGGGGGGGGGGGGGCCCCCCCCCCCCCCCGCGCGGGGGGGGCCGCTTCCACATGTCCGGCCCCTGTTCTAGGGGCGTGCGGAGAAGCCGCGGCCGTCCAGGTAGGCCTGCATCCCCTCCGGTGACAACGCGGGGGCGGTGCCTCCCTGACCGTCCTTCGGCACGTCGGGCCGGGGGTCGCCGGTGCACTCGGAACTGCTGCCCGGCAGCGCCCCGTCGACCAGGTACCGGTCGACCCTGTCGTCGACGCACTTGTTGCCGCCGTTGTAGAGGCCGTGCTTGCCCTCGTCGGTGACGGTGATCAGGTTGTGCCCGAGGCGCCGCGCCATCGCCGGCCCGCTCGCGTACTGCGTCTGCGTGTCGCCCTCGGACTGCACGACGACGCCGACCGGGTAGCCGTTGCGCGCGATCCTGACCGGCGGCTCCGGCGGGGTGAACGAGCGGAACGTGCACGTCATGGGTGCGGCCCGCACGATGCCGAAGCCGTACGGGTAGCGCTCGCGGAACATCCGCATGTCCTCGTAGTAGTTGTGCAGGTCGGTCGGCCAGTCCGACTCGCAGGTGACCGTGTCGAAGACGCCCGACCGCAGTTCGTCCAGACCGGTCTTCGCGAGCACCTGGGCCGCCTTGGCGCCCTCGGCGTTCGCCGGCTGCTCGCCCGACCAAAGCCTGGTGACGATCGACGCCAGATCGGACCACAGTGGACGGTAGCGGGCGCCGACGCCCATCGCGCCGTCGAAGGAGGAGCGGTCGTGCTCGCCGACCGGCGTCACGTGCAGCTTCGCGGCGACCTTCTCGACCTCGGCCAGCACCTCCTCACGCGAGCGGCCCAGCCCGAACTTCTCGTTGCGCTCCCCAACCCACGCCGCCCAGTTCTCGACGTCCTTGCGGTACGCGACGGCCTGCTGGCGGAACTGCTCGCGCCAGATCCACTCCGGGTGCACGGCCGAGTCGAGCACGCTGCGGTCGAGCCGGTGCGGGAACAGCGTCCCGTACACCGCGCCCAGGTACGTGCCGTACGAGTAACCCAGGTAGTTGATCTTCGATTCGCCCAGCGCGGCGCGCACGACGTCCATGTCCCGCGCGGTGTTCGCGGTGTTGATGAACTGCCGGATCCCGCCGCTGGACTTCTGACAGGCCTCCTCGGCCTCGCGCGCCTCGGCCGCCCACTTGCCGAACTCGCTGTCCGCGGGCCGCGACTCCGGCGCGGCGATCGCGGGCGCGCTGCGGCAGTTCAGCGCGGTCGACCCGCCGACTCCGCGCGGGTCGATGCCGATCACGTCGTAGACCTGGGAGAGCGCGGACTTCGCGAGGAACAGCGGCAGGCCGAGCCCCGAGCCGCCCGGTCCACCCGGATTGGTGAACAGCACGCCCCGCCGGCGATCGGCCGCCGCGGCCTTCTTGCGGCTGATCGTCAGGTTGATCCTGTCGCCGGCCGGTTTCACGTAGTCGAGCGGCGCGACGAGCTTGGCGCACTCCAGTTCGGCGAGTTTTCCCTCGCAGGGGGCCCACGTGACCGGCTGGGAGTGGAACTCGACGAGCGGGTCGGGTGGATCAGCGGCGGCGGTCGCGCTCGCGGTCAGGAGAGCGACGCCGCCCAGGACGAGTGCCGGGAACCTACGCAAGACGGAACCTCCGAGCCGGACGAACATGACCTCTGCTGCCCGAAGGTATGGCGGTTAATCCAGGTACATGGGTTCTGTCACCCATCCCGGTGATGTCACCTCAGTGGCCCTAAGCTGCGGGTATGACCAGCAGCAAGGCGAAGGAGGAGCACCCGCCGACGCTCTCCGCCCGCACCATGCGCAAGATCGAACGCGCGTCGGGCTCGCTCGCCACCGCCAGCGTGGCCGAGATGGAGCGGCGCCTGCCGTGGTTCGCGCGGATGCCCCCGGACCAGCGCGCGAGCGTCCTGCTGCTGATCCAGAACGGCGTGGCCGGGTTCGTGGAGTGGCTGCACGACCGGCAGCAGGCGATCAGGCTGACCGCGGACGCGTTCCGCAGCGCCCCCAAGGACATCTCCCGCTGGGTGAGCCTGCGCCAGACCGTCGAGCTGGTCCGGATCGCGCTGGAGCTGTTCGAGGAGCAGATGCCGCTGATGGCGGCGACCGAGGCGGAGCGCGCGCTGCTGATGGAGGGCGTGCTGCGGTACGGGCGCGAGATCGCCTTCTCGGCCGCCACCTCCTACGCGGCCGCCGCCGAGGCACGCGGTGCCTGGGACGCGCGGCTGGAAGCGCTGGTCGTCGACGGCGTCGTGCGTGGTGACCCGGAGGAGTCGCTGCTGTCCCGTGCCGCCGCCCTCGGCTGGGACCCGGCGCTGGAAGCGACGGTGCTGGTCGGCAACCCCGGCGGGGAGGACCCGCCCGCGATCATCTACTCGGTGCGCAGCAAGGCCGCCCGCGCGGGCCGTCCGGTGCTGCTGTCCGTGCAGGGCTCACGGCTGGTCGTCGTGCTCGGCGGCTCGACGGAGACCGGCGAGGACGTCCTGGGCCGCATCGCCGAGGGCTTCGGCGAGGGCCCGGTCGTGGCGGGGCCCACGGTGGCCAGCCTCGCCGAGGCTCATCGCAGTGCGAGCGACGCTCTGAGCGGGTTGCGCGCGGTGGTGGGCTGGCCCGCCGCTCCCCGGCCCGTCCGCTCGCTCGACCTGCTGCCGGAACGGGCGCTCGCAGGCGACCCGGAGGCTGAGTGGCAGCTCGTCGACAGGGTCGCCCGGCCGCTGGAGGACGCGGGCGGCGCGCTGCTGGAGACCGTGGACGCGTTCCTGGAGGTCGGCGGCGTGCTGGAGACGTGCGCGAAAAGACTGTTCGTGCACCCGAACACGGTCAGATATCGCCTTCGGCGCGTTCAGGAAATGACGGGAAGAAATGCACATGACGCTCGAGACGCGCTTGTGCTTCGCGTCGCATTGTCTGTAGGACGCCTAGCGCGGTCCCGGGGCCTGTGGTAGCGATCAGCCTGTGACGGACTTCGCACACATCCGTTAGGGTGAGGGCCAAACGATCCGTCACCGCACTGAGCTGGGCTTACGTCGCGGAGCGTTCACTTGACCGACACTTTTGTAGGGTCTCTACAAATACGATCGCAGTACTTAGTTCTTCACAGCATGGGGTGCCGGTGGGTTCACCAGCTTTAGTAATCGGCGTGATCGCACTCCTCGCGCCCGGACAAGGGTCCCAGACGCCCGGCATGCTCGCCCCCTGGCTCGAATTGGAGGGGGCCGAGAAGCAGGTGCGCACGTGGTCGGAGATCACGGGCCTGGACCTGGTGCGTCTCGGCACCACCGCCGAGGCCGACGAGATCGTCGACACCGCGATCACCCAGCCGCTCGTCGTGGCCCTCGCCGTGCTCGCGTTCGGTGAGCTGCGCCGCCGCGTCGAACTGCCCTCCTCCGTGATGGTCGGCGGCCACTCGGTCGGCGAGCTCGCCGCCGCCGCGGTCGCGGGCGTCATCAGCGCCGACGACGCCGTCGCACTGGCCGCCGTGCGCGGTGCCGCGATGGCGCAGGCGTGCGCCCTGGAGCCGACCGGCATGGCCGCGGTGCTCGGCGGCGACGAGCCGGAGGTGCTCGCGCGCCTCGAGGAGCTCGGCCTCGTGCCCGCCAACCGCAACGGCGCGGGCCAGATCGTCGCGGCCGGTCCGCACCCCGCGCTCGACGAGCTCGCGGCGAACCCGCCGGGCCCGGCGAAGATCCGCAAGCTGGCGGTCGCGGGCGCGTTCCACACCAGGTACATGGCGCCGGCGGAGGACGCGGTGCGCGCGCGTGCCGCCGAGGTCGTCACGCACGACCCGTCGCTGCCGCTGGTGTCCAACAAGGACGGTCAGGTCGTCACCGACGGAGCCGAGGTACTGCGACGCCTGGTCTCCCAGGTCACGAGCCCTGTCCGCTGGGACCTCTGCCAGGCCACCTTCGTCGAGAAGGGCATCGCCGGATCGATCGAGCTGCCGCCCGCCGGCGTGCTGACGGGCCTCGCCAAGCGTGCGATGAAGGGCACCGCGACCCTCGCCCTGAAGACGCCGGACCAGCTGGAGAAGGTCACGGAGCTGTTCGACACCGCGGGAGCCGACAAGTGACGGTCTTCCAGGCCCCGCAGGCGGTTGCGGGCAGCCGCATCATCGGCCTCGGCAGCTACCAGCCCGAGACGGTGGTCAGCAACCACGACCTCGCCGCTCGCATGGACACCTCGGACGAGTGGATCCGCGAGCGCGTCGGCATCGTCAACCGGCGGGTGGCGGCGAAGGACGAGGGCGTCGTCGACATGTCCGTCATCGCGGGCACCAGGGCGATCGAGGACGCGGGCCTCACGCCCGCGGACATCGGCGGCATCATCGTCGCGACGTGCACCATGCCGTCGACCATCCCGAACGCCGCCGCGCAGATCGCCACCAGGATCGGCATCCAGGCCGCGGCCGCGTTCGACCTGAACGCCGCGTGCGCGGGCTTCTGCTACGCCGTCGCGACCGCGGCCGACATCGTCCGCGGCGGTTCGGTGCGCAACATCCTCGTCATCGGCGCGGAGAAGCTCACCGACTGGACCCACCAGGACGACCGCTCGACCGCGATCATCTTCGCGGACGGCGCGGGTGCCGTCGTGGTCGGCGCCGGTGACACGAACGAGATCGGCCCCGTCGCCTGGGGCTCGGACGGCTCGATGTCCGAGGTCATCAGGATCGACGACCGCGACTCGTTCATCCACCAGGAGGGCCAGACGGTCTTCCGGTGGGCGACCACGCAGGTCGCCCCGGTCGCGATCCGCGCGGTCGAGCTCGCGGGGATCGAGATGTCCGACGTGGACGTCTTCGCCCCGCACCAGGCGAACCTCAGGATCATCGAGGCGATCGCCAAGCGCCTGCACAAGAATGGTGCGCGCGAGGACCTGAAGGTCGCTCGAGACATCGTCGAATCCGGCAACACCTCCTCGGCCTCCATCCCCATGGCGCTGGACCACATGCGGGCGGCGGGCGAGATCTCCTCCGGAGACGTGGTGCTGATGGTCGGTTTCGGCGCGGGCCTGTCCTACGCGGGGCAGGTGGTCCGGTGCCCCTGAGTACCATCCCGAGTTTTTCCATCGTTTCAATCGAAAGGGAACTTCAGTGAGCGAGAACGTCCTGTCCGGCCTTGCCGAGATCGTCGAAGAGGTCGCCGGCGTTGCCGCCGACGACGTCACCGCTGACAAGTCCTTCGTGGACGACCTCGACATCGACTCGCTGTCGATGGTCGAGATCGCCGTCCAGGCTGAGGACAAGTTCGGCGTGAAGATCCCGGACGACGAGCTGGCCAACCTCAAGACCGTTGGTGACGCGGTGAACTACATCACCAGCAACAAGTGACCTCGGGCATCGAGGTCGTCATCACCGGGCTGGGTGCCACCACCCCGCTCGGTGGTGATGTCACGTCCACCTGGGACGCCCTTCTGGCCGGCAAGAGCGGGGTTCGCCCCATGACCCACGACTGGGTCGAGAAGTACGACCTGCCGGTCAAGATCGCGTCGCAGCTCGTGGTGGACCCGACCGAGGTGCTCCCCCGAGTAGAGGCACGCCGCCTCGACCGCTCCGAGCAGGTCGCCATCGTGGCGTCCCGCCAGGCGTGGTCCGACGCGGGCCACGACGACGACACCGTCGACCGCCAGCGCCTCGCCGTGATCATCGGCACGGGCATCGGCGGCGCGATCACCCTGCTGACCCAGGACGACCTCCTGGAGCAGCACGGCCTGCGCAAGGTGTCGCCGCTGACCGTCCCGATGCTGATGCCGAACGGCCCGGCCGCGCACGTGGGCCTGGAACTGAAGGCACAGGCGGGCGTGCACGCCCCGGTCTCCGCCTGCGCGTCAGGCGCCGAGGCCATCGCGTGGGCCTACCGCATGATCATGTCCGGCGAAGCCGACGTGGTCGTGGCAGGCGGCGCGGAAGCGTGCATCACGGCCATCCCGGTGGCGGGCTTCTCGCAGGCCCGCACCATGAGCACCCGCAACGACGAGCCGGAGAAGGCCTCGCGCCCGTTCGACACGGGCCGCGACGGTTTCGTCCTCGGCGAGGGCGCGGGCGTCATGGTCCTGGAACGCCGCGACTTCGCGGAGGCCCGCGGGGCGAAGATCTACGGCCGCCTCGCAGGCATCGGCACCTCGGCCGACGGCTACCACATCACGGCCCCGGACCCCGAGGGCGTGGGCCAGTCCCGCGCCATCGCCGCGGCCCTGCGCTCCGGCGGCATCGACCCGTCCGACGTGGGCCACGTGAACTGCCACGCCACGTCCACCCCGGTGGGCGACGTCGCGGAGACCGTGGCGATCCGCAAGGCGATCGGCGACCACCCGATCCTGACCGCGCCGAAGGGCGCGCTGGGTCACCTGCTGGGAGCAGCAGGAGCGGTAGAGGCCATCGTGACCGTCCTGTCGATCCGCGACGGCATCGTTCCCCAGACCCTCAATCTGGAGAACCTCGACCCGGCCGTCACGCTGGACGTGGTGGCGGGCGAACCGCGCAAGATCAAGCTGGACGCGGCGGTGAACGACTCGTTCGGGTTCGGCGGCCACAACGTGGCCCTGGCCTTCACCCCGGCCTGAGCACGAACGCACCACCCCACAAGGCCCCGGCCCGCGATGCGGACCGGGGCTTTGTGCTTGCCCGCCAGGGGTTTCGGGCACGCTCGCGCAGGGGTCCCCTCGGGATGAGGCTCCCCCGCGACCCAACCTAGCGAGCAGGTCTGACAGTCCGGTGAGGACGACGAGGGCGAGGCACAGGCCGGGATGGACGGCGCCGCACCGCACCGCCCTGGGCCGGGTTGGACCGCCGGGAGCGGAACCGGGCCGGGCTGGGCCAAGCGGAGCCGGACCGGGCTGAACGGGGCCGGGCTGGGCGGAGCCAGGCAGGGGACGCTGATCGAGGCGCATAGGCGTAGACGCAGGGGCGAGGCACGCAGCGAGAAGGCGGAGACGCAGGGTGCGGCGCAGGCGGGCGGAAGCGCGTGCGAGGGGTAAGTGCGTGCGAGGCGCGGGTGCGGCCGGGGTGAGCTGAGGAACGAGACTGTGGTCCGGACGAGGGTGGGGCGGCCCATGTTCATGCGTGGCGGGCCAGGGCTGGGCTTGGCAGGCTCGGGTCGCGGTAGGGAACTGAGACTGGGCAGGACGCCGGGTCACGCCGGGACGGTCGGATCACACCGGGTGGGTCGCGCCGGGCTGGGTCTGAGCTGAGCCGGTCGGGTTGCACCAAGTCGGGCTGGGCTGGGTCAGACCGGGGTGGGTCGGACTGGGCTGAGTCGAACCGGCTGGGCTGAATCGGGCCGACTCAGGCCGGGTTGGGCTGGATCGGGCCGACTCAGGCCGGGTTGGGCTGGATCGGGCCGAGCTGGCCAGGTCGGGTCGGCTGGCCAGGTCGGGCTGGGCCGGGGTAGCCCGGTTGGACTGAGCTGGGCTGGGCTGGGCTGAGCTGAGCTGGGCTGGACCGGGCCGGGTTGGGCCGTGCCGGATTGGGGTGGGTCGCGCCGAACTTGGCCCAGTCGGCTCGATCCGGTCAGGCTGGGCCGCTTGGGATTGGGCCGGATCGAGCTGAGTCGGACTGGACCGGGTTGGGTTGGGTTGGGTTGGGTCGGAGCGAGCTGGATCAAGCTGGACCGGGCCCGGGCTGGGGTTCGATCAGCCAGATCGCACGCGATGCCGAAGGCGAGCCAGCCAACTCACCCGCGATGCCGAAGGCGAGCCGTCCGTACCAAACGGTCCGGGTGGGGTGGTCCCGTCACGAGTCGCACCTCAGCCCTTGCTGCATCTGAAGGGGAGGGTCAAGTCGACACGCTCTTCGTCGACTTGACCCTCCC
>NZ_JAPJDL010000034.1 GCF_026242055.1 Lentzea sp. NEAU-D7
TGGGGTCAAGTCGACACGCTTTTCGTCGACTTGACCCCACCCCTCAGGTGTGGCCCGCTCTTGGTGCGGCTTGTGATGGGACCCCACCGCCAACGCACCCAGCAACGCAACCGGCAGCCGCCCAACTCAACAGGCATGCCATCAACCCGCGCACGGCGCGGGCCCCCTGATCAGATTGCCGGGGGTCTGGGGGCGGAGCCCCCAGGGAAAGCACGCAACGCGACCAGGCCGCCCGCAAGGCGACCACCCCCAAACCCGCCGCCCGCAAAGCGACCACCCACCAAGCCCGCGACCAGAAAACACAAAAACGGGCGCACACCCCCACAGGGGTGCACGCCCGTTCAAGCACTACAAGGCAGAACGCCAGCCCCCGAAGGGGCTGAGATCACTTGACGGTGATCTTGGCGCCGGCAGCCTCGAGCTTCTCCTTGGCGGCGTCGGCGACGTCCTTGGCCACGCCCTCGAGGATCGCCTTCGGAGCGGACTCGACGAGCTCCTTGGCCTCCTTCAGGCCCAGGCCCGAGACGACCTCGCGGACGACCTTGATGACCTGGATCTTCTTGTCGCCGGCGGACTCGAGAACGACGTTGAACTCGCTCTGCTCCTCGGCCTCGTCAGCGCCACCGGTGGCGGGGCCGGCAGCGGCGGCAACGGCGACGGGCGCCGCGGCGGTGACCTCGAAGGTCGTCTCGAACTGCTTCACGAACTCGGACAGCTCGAGGAGGGTCATCTCCTTGAACGCGTCGAGCAGCTCTTCGGTGCTGAGCTTCGCCATGATCGGCGGTCCTTTCTAATCTCCCGCGCGAAAGCGTCGGGCGTGTCTTTGGGTGATCAGCTTTCGGCGGGAGCGTCGGCCTCGGCGGCGGGAGCCGCAGCGGCCTTCTTCTCCTGCAGGGCAGCGGCCAGGCGAGCGACCTGGGAAGCCGGGGCGTTGAACAGACCCGCGGCCTTGGCCAGGTTGCCCTTCATCGCGCCCGCGAGCTTCGCGAGCAGCACCTCACGGGTTTCGAGGTCCGCGATGGCGGTGACCTCTTCGACCGAGAGCGGGCGGCCATCCATGTAGCCGCCCTTGATGACCAGGGCCTTGTTGTCCTTCGCGAAGTCGCGGATCGCCTTGGCGGCGTCGACGGGCTCGCCCTCGACGAACGCGATGGCGGTCGGACCGGACAGAAGGGCCTCGAGGCCCTCCACACCGGCGTCCGCAGCGGCCAGCTTGACCAGCGTGTTCTTCGCGACGGTGTACTTGGTGCCCGCGCCGAGAGCGCGACGCAGCGTGGTGAGCTGCGCCATGGAGAGGCCACGGTACTCGGTGACAACCGCTGCCGAGCTGGTGCGGAACTGGTCCGCAAGCTCAGCGACCGCCGTAACCTTCGTGGGCTTCGCCATGATCGCCTCCTCTCTGGGCTGGGTTTAGACCGCCGGCCTGGAGAAGGTCCCGAAACAACAAAAACGCCCTCGCGCACAAGCAGCACGGGGCGTCACACAAGAACTGAGCCTCGTCCTCCCTGCGCGGGCCGCCCGTGTTGCAACGGGGCCTTCGTTCTCCTCGCGGAGAAAACCTGCGGTCTTCGGTAGAACCATCCAAAACAGTACTCGACTGTGTCCTGCCGCTCCAAATCGGCATGATGTGACGTGTGACCGACGAGCCCGGCAAGGACCTCGCGCCCCGCCAGCCGCCCACCCCGCAGCCACCCGCCCCGCCGGTGGACCCGGAGCAGCTGCGGCAGTTCCAGGAGTTCCAACGCTTTCAGGAGTTCCAGCGCTACCAGGAGGCGACGGGCCAGGCACCGCAGGCGCCGAAGCAGCCCGGCGGCAAGCGCTGGTGGCTCGCCGTGCTCGGCAGTGGCATCTTCTGGCGCGCGCTCTTCTTCCTCCTCGTCGTCTTCTCCGCGGTCTGGGCCTACAACCACTTCTTCGGCGTGGACGACCCCGGTGACATCGCGCAGGACAGCGGCGGCGTGACCGGCGCGGCGCAGGGCCTCACCGCACCGGCCGGGCTGCAGGGCACCGTCGGCATGTTCTACAAGCACGTGTCGTTCGCCGACACGACCCGCGCCTGCACGCTCTTCCTGCGCGACGACACCCGTCAGAAGTTCGCGAACGCCTATGGCGCAAGCGATTGCGCCGCCGCGATCAAGGACCTGAAGACCAAGGTGACCAGCGTCGACAGGTACCAGCAGGTGATGTTCCCGCCGGACATGCTCAAGACGCCGACGACCACCAAGGTCACCATCGACTCCTGCGCACTGACCGTCGAGGGCGGCCCGCGCCTGGGCACGTTCGTCGTGGAGAAGGTCGGCGCGGGCTGGGTCATCACCGACTGGTCGCCCAGCACCTGTGGTTGATTGGGGTGCATGGCAAACGCACTGGGGGTGCCCAGCCCCGACAAGGCCGAGTACATGGCGGACGCCGCCGAGCTGGGCCGTGACTACAAGCACCAGCTGCTGCTCTCGCTCGACCTGAGGCACGGCGACACGGTGCTCGACGTCGGCTGCGGCCCTGGCATGGACTTACCGGTGATGGCCGACGCGGTCACGACGTCCGGCCGCGTCATCGGCGTGGACGTGGACCCGGTGATGGTGGCGGCGGCCAGAAGCCTCCTCGACTACTACCCGCAGGTGGACGTCCGCCAGGGCGACGCCCACGCGCTCCCCGTGGACGACGGCACCGCCGACCGCGCTCGCATGGACCGCGCGTTGCAGCACGTCGAGAGCCCGTCCGACGTTCTCGCGGAGCTCCACCGGGCCCTGAAGCCGGGCGGCCTGCTGCGCATCGCCGAACCCGACTGGGACGCCCTGGTCGTCGACGGCGACCTGGAGATGAACAGGGCGTTCAACCGGTTCGTCTGCTCGACCATGGTCCGCAACGCCACGATCGGCCGCCGGCTCGGGCGCCTCGCGCGGGAAGCCGGCTTCGAGGTCGAGGACGTCCGCGCGGCGACGACGGTGCTGCGCGACTTCCCCAGGGCGGACTACACCCTCGCCCTCACCCGCAACACGGAACGGGCGATCCGCGCCGGCGCCATCGAGCGCGCGGACGGTGAGCGCTGGCTGGCCGACCTGCGCGAGGGCGGCTTCCAGGCCTCGGTGACGATCTTCCTGCTGTCAGCCCGCAAGCCCCTGTGACGCGACGCCCAGCGACTCGACGGCGCGGGCGAGGCTCTCCTCCCCGCGCCCGGCGTCGACCTGCCGGTCGACGAGCGCCTTGAGCGAGTCGAGCGCCGCGAACGGAACGCCCTGCGCCGCGGCCGCGCGGATGAGCGTGGCCAGCCCCGTCTGGTTCATCGCGAGGCTCGACTCCGCGTTGTCGTAGCTCTCGCCGTCGATCTCCGCGGCGAACGTGGAGAGCGCGGGGTGGAGGTCCGTCAGCCACGACAACAACATCGGCGTGAGCTCGGTGGTCTTGATGCCGTTGGCCCGCGCCAGCGCCGCCGCGTGCAGGAAGCCGCCGATCAGGCCGTACATCCCGGCGAGGATCGCCACGTCGTACCCGGAGGCACGGCCGGCGTCGGCCCCCAGGAACGTGACCTTTCCCAGCAGTCCCAACTGCTTCCGCCAACGCTCGGACACGGCCGGGGAGCCGCTGTAGATGATCGACGACGCATCGGTGCCGATCGTCTGGGGCACCGCGTACACGGCGCCGTGCAGGTACTCGGCTCCGTTCGCCACGGCCCAGCCGGCCAGTTCACGGGCCTCGTCGGGAGTGCCGGAGGTGAGGTTCACCAACGCCCGTCCGCGCACGTCCACGCCGCTGAGAACCCCTTGTGCCGCTGGGTGGTCGAGCACGGCGACGATCACGAGCCCACTGGCCGCGACCGCCTCCGCCGCGGTCCCGGCGACGACGGCGCCGGGCACCTTGAGTTCGGAAGCCTTTGCGGCAGAACGGTTCCAGACCGTCACGGGGTGGCCCTCCCGCAGGAACGCCTCCGCCAGCGCGCGTCCGAGGTTGCCGAGACCCAGCACGGTGATCGCTTCAGATGTCATGCCTCCAGCCTCGCCGCGGGTGATCAACTCGACCAGTGACTGGAATGACCCCTTTCGCCAAATTCCTGCCATAGGCTGGATCGCATGAGCGCTGGATCAGTCGCCCTGGTCGTTCCCAGCGACTTCGGCGTCGCGGACCTCTACGAGCTGGGCATTCCCGCCGCCGTCTTCGGCACGCCGCAGCCCGACCTCGCCGACCCCTGGTACGAGTTGTGGTTGTGCGGCACCGGGAACCGCAGCCGCGACACCATGCCGGGCTTCACCCTCAACAGCGCTCATGGGCTGGAAGACATCGTGAACGCGGACACCGTCATCGTGTCGTGGGTGCCGGACGAGGTCTTCGAGGAGAACGCGCCCGTGCCGCCCGAGCTGATCTCCGCACTGCGCAGGGCGCACGACAACGGCGCACGGATCGTGTCGGCGTGCGTCGGCGCGTACGCACTGGCCGAAGCGGGCCTGCTCGACGGGAAGAAGGCCACCGCGCACTGGATGCACACGGCGCTGCTGGCCGAGCGCTACCCGAAGATCGACGTCGACGCCTCGAAGCTCTACATCGACGAAGGTGACGTGCTCACCAGCGCGGGCATGAGCGCCGGCCTCGACCTCTGCCTGCACCTGGTCCGCCGCGACCTGGGCGCCCACGTCGCCAACCAGCTCGCCCGTCGGATGGTCGTCCCCGGCCACCGCCCCGGCAACCTGGGCCAGTACGTCGACCTCTCGGTTCCCGCCAGCGACGAGGAGGGCCTGACCCCGGTGCTCGACTGGGCCCGCGCCCGCCTGGACGAACCGCTGACCATCGAGGCTCTCGCCCGCCGCGCCGCGATGAGCCCGCGGACCTTCTACCGCAGACTTCACGCCACCACCGGCACGACGCCGTTGCAGTGGCTGCTCAACGAACGCATCACGCGGGCGCAGGCGTTGCTGGAGTCGACCGACCTGTCCGTGGAGAAGATCGCGGCACTGAGCGGCATCGGCACGGCGAACAACCTCCGCCACCACTTCCTGAAGCAGGTGGGGCGCTCGCCGAGCGACTACCGGCAGGAGTTCGGACGACACCAGTCCTGACATGCGAAAAGGCCCCCGGCGAACCGGGGGCCTTCTCAGGAGCTCACTAGCTGCGAACCGGGGAGGCTCAGGCCTCGTCCGACAGCATGTTGCGGGTGCGGTTCGGGTCGACCGGGATGCCAGGGCCCATCGTCGTGGAGACGGTGACCTTCTTGACGTACCGGCCCTTGGCCGCGGACGGCTTCGCGCGGAGGATCTCGTCCAGCGCGGCCGCGTAGTTCTCGACCAGCTTCTCGGAGTCGAACGACACCTTGCCGATGACGAAGTGCAGGTTGGCCTGCTTGTCAACGCGGAAGTTGATCTTTCCGCCCTTGATCTCGTTGACGGCCTTCGAGACGTCGGGGGTGACGGTGCCGGTCTTGGGGTTCGGCATCAGGCCACGCGGGCCGAGGATGCGGGCGATGCGACCGACCTTGGCCATCTGGTCGGGGGTCGCGATCGCGGCGTCGAAGTCGAGCCAGCCACCCTGAATGCGCTCGATCAGGTCCTCGGAGCCGACAGCGTCCGCACCGGCGGCCTCGGCCTCAGCGGCCTTGTCACCGGTTGCGAAGACGATCACGCGGGCGGTCTTGCCCGTACCGTGCGGCAGATTCACGGTGCCGCGGACCATCTGGTCGGCCTTGCGAGGGTCGACGCCGAGGCGAATCGCGACCTCGACAGTGGCGTCGAGCTTCACCTTGGACGTTTCCTTGGCGAGCTTGGCGGCCTCCAGCGGCGAGTACAGCCGCTCCCGGTCCACCAGCTCTGCGGAGGCCTTGTAGGCCTTGCTGCGCTTCATGCTCTGTCCTTACCGTGGATCAGTTCGTGGTGATGGAGCCGCGCTCGGCTCTCCCACGCTTGCTAAAAGAGGGTGTGGTCAGCCTTCGACCGTGATGCCCATGGAACGGGCGGTGCCGGCGATGATCTTCGCCGCCTGGTCGATGTCGTTCGCGTTCAGGTCGACCATCTTGACCTGCGCGATGCTGCGCACCTGCTCCATGGTCACCTTGGCGACCTTGACGCGGTGCGGCTCGCCGCTGCCCTTGTCGACACCAGCGGCGGCGAGGATGAGTCGCGCGGCCGGAGGGGTCTTCAGCTTGAAGTCGAACGAGCGGTCTTCGTACACGGAGATCTCAACCGGCACGACCTGACCGCGCTGCGACTCGGTCGCGGCGTTGTAGGCCTTGCAGAACTCCATGATGTTGACGCCGTGCTGACCCAGCGCGGGACCAACGGGAGGCGCCGGGTTGGCGGCACCAGCCTTGATCTGCAGCTTGATGATCGCTGACAGCTTCTTCTTCTTGGGAGGCATTGTCCGTACTTCCTGTTATTGCAGTGTCCGCGCGCGGCTCTGCCAGCCGCAGCGTGGCCGATCGGTCTTCCGGTCAGGGAAAACCGCTCAGATCTTGGAGACCTGGCTGAACGACAGCTCGACCGGCGTTTCCCGGCCGAAGATCGACACCAGGACCTTCAGCTTCTGGCCGTCCGCGTTGACCTCGCTGATCGTGGCGGGCAGCGTGGCGAACGGGCCGTCCATGACCGTGACCGACTCGCCGACCTCGAAGTCGACCTCGATGGTCGGCTTCGACACGGTGGTGGAAGCGGCCTTCTTGCCCTCGGCCGGCTTCTGCTCCTGCTGCGGGAGCAGGAACTTCAGCACCTCGTCGATCGTGAGGGGCGAGGGCTTCGACGTGGCTCCGACGAACCCGGTCACGCCCGGCGTGTTGCGGACGGCGCTCCAGGACGCGTCGGTGAGCTCCATGCGGACCAGGATGTAGCCGGGCAGCACCTTGCGCTGCACCAGCTTGCGCTGGCCGTTCTTGATCTCGGTGACCTCTTCGGTCGGCACCTCGACCTGGAAGATGTAGTCCTCCATGTCGAGCGTGTGGATACGAGTCTCGAGGTTCGCCTTGACCTTGTTCTCGTAGCCGGCGTACGAGTGCACGACGTACCAGTCGCCGGGCGCGCGGCGCAGGGCCTGGCGCAGCTCTTCGGCGGGGTCTTCCGGCTCTTCGTCGATCGGCGTCTCGTCGATCGCGAGAACGTCGGCGGCCTCGGCGTCCTCTTCGGACTCGTCCGCGGTGCCGTCGGCCTCGGAGTCCACAGCCTCCGACTCGACCGTCTCGTCGGCCGCGATGTCCTCGGACACCTCGTCGTCGATGAGGTCGGTCTTCTCCTGGGCGTCGACGCCGTTATCGGAGGTCACTGTGGATCTCGCTTCCTGATTGCAGCGGCAGCTGTCCGGCTCAGCCGAACAACTCGAAAACAGCCGCGCCGAAGCCGAGGTCGAGAGCCCACACCAGCGCAACCATGAAGACCACGAACACCAGCACGACGCCGGTGTAGGTGACGAGCTGCTTGCGCGTCGGCCAGATCACCTTGCGGAGTTCGCCGATGACCTCGCGGATGTAGCGGAAGAACCGCCCGATCAGCGAGGGACGCTTCTCCTGTCCTTCACGGGTCTTGGTCGGGCGACCCTTCTTCGCGTCCTCGTCCGAGGAGTCGGACTTGGCGACGCTCTTCTTCGACTCAGCGCTGCTGCCGTCCTTGCGGGCGGCCGGGCGAGAGGAGGCACGACGCTCACGCCGCGCCGCAGCAGTGGACGGCCGGACAGCGCCTTCGCGCTCCTCCGGCTGGTCCTGCTCGCGGCCCTCGCTCATGCCGTGCCTCCACTCCACCCATGACGCGCTTCGACAGCAGGGGCGACAGGACTTGAACCTGCAACCTGCGGTTTTGGAGACCGCTGCTCTGCCAGTTGAGCTACACCCCTTTGAGATCCCGATCGGGATCCCCTGGCCAAGCAGGAAGTGTACGGGAGCTTGCCCCGTCCATTCCAACCAGACCGCTCAAGCACTTGCCGAGCGGCCTGTCGCACAGCCTACCCATATGCGAGCCGAGAACACGAATCAGGGTCGTGCAACCGCGGTGCCACGCGGGCCAGAATCTCCCGTGAGCACCGCAAACACCACCGGACCGAGTCGCCCGGTGGTGTTCTTGATCACAAGATCAGCCGACCCGCACGCGGGCGAAGGCACCCGTCAACACCGACTTGCCGTCAAAAGCCGCGTTGATGTTGACCTTCACAGTTCCGTCCTCGAAGTCCTTGGTGACCTTCGCCGTCACCTCGACGAGCGCGCCCTCGCCGTCGTTGGGCACCACGACGGGCCGGCCGAAGCGGCAGCCGTACTCGACGATCGCGCCGGGGTCGCCGATCCACTCCGCGACGATCCGCGAGGCCACGGCCATGGTCAGCATGCCGTGCGCGATCACGTCCGGCAGGCCGACGTCCTTCGCGGTCTTCTCGTTCCAGTGGATGGGGTTGAAGTCCAGCGAGGCGCCGGCGTAGCGCACCAGGTCGTCGCGCCTGAGGCGCACGGACAGCGCCGGCAGTTCGGTGCCAACCTCGTACGTCACGCGTCTTCTCCCCTCACGACGAGCATCGACTTGGCGGTGGTGACGGGCTCGCCGCCGACCGTGCTGATCTCCGTCCGCACGGTCACCATGTCGTTGCCCATGCGGGACGTGATGGCGTCGATGTGCGCCACGCACACGAGCTGGTCGCCCGCGGTGATGGGCCGGTGGTGGACGAAGTTCTGGTCGCCGTGCACGACGCGGCTGTAGTCGAGCTGCAGCTCCGGGTCGAACATGACCGTCTCGTTGGTCTTCATCGACACGACGATCGCGAACGTCGGCGGCGCGATGACGTCCCTGTGCCCCAACGCCTTCGCGGCTTCGGCGTCGCGGTAGGCCGGGCTGGTCGCGCCGATCGCCTCGGCGAACTCGCGGATCTTCTCGCGGCTCACGTCGTAGGGCTGCGACGGCGGATAACTGCGTCCGATGAAAGCGGGGTCGAGAGGCACCGGAGGAGCCTATATGCGACGAGGCCCGCCCCACGGTGTGGGACGGGCCTCGTCGAAGACCGGTTACGCGCTCAGCGGGTTTCCTTGTGCGCGCGGTGCGTCTTGCAGTTCGGGCAGAACTTCTTGATCTCCAGGCGGTCCGGGTCGTTGCGCCGGTTCTTCCTGGTGATGTAGTTCCGGTGCTTGCACTCCTCGCACGCGAGGGTGATCTTGGGGCGTACGTCGGTTGCAGCCACGGTCCTTGCCTTCCTGAGAGCACACGTACCCCGGAGGTCCAGTACGGGCTTACCGCCTGGCGGGGGTGAGCAGCGAGATTGCCGCCCGGGAATTTTGCTGAGTAGCGGTGGCCGGACTTGAACCGGCGACACAGCGATTATGAGCCGCTTGCTCTACCAACTGAGCTACACCGCTTTACACAACTCAAGCCGCAGCGCTCAGCACTGCGGCCAGTTGTAGAGCCCCTTTACGGAATCGAACCGTAGACCTTCTCCTTACCATGGAGACGCTCTGCCGACTGAGCTAAAGGGGCCAGCTCTTCGTTCCTGCTGACACGTAGAACTCTACAACACGCCTCAACCAAGAACGAAATCCGGGGGGTGCCTTAGTGCACCAGCGTGAGCACCGTCTCATCCCGAGCACCCCTGACCTGCACCGTTCGGGCGCGCAGCCAGGCCTCGAAGCGATCTTCGGACAGCGGGCGGGAGATCAGGTAGCCCTGGGCCACGTCGCAGCCCATGCCGACCAACTGGTCGCGCGCGGCGTCGTCCTCGACGCCCTCCGCGACGACCACGAGACCGAGCGAGTGCCCTAGCTCCACGATCGACCGGACCACGGCCATGTCGCCGAGGTCCGTGCCCATCCCGAGCACGAACGACTTGTCGATCTTCACCTCGTCCACCGGCAGCTGGCGCAGGTACGCCAGTGACGAGTAGCCGGTGCCGAAGTCGTCGACCGCCAGCACGACGCCGATCGCGTGCAGGCGCCTCAGCACCGGCAGAGCGCGCTCGGGATCGGCCATGACGCCCGACTCGGTGAGCTCGAAGGTCAGCAGCCCCGACGGCACGTCGTGGCGTTCCAGAGCGGCCTCGACGCGGTTCGGGAAGTCCTCGTCGCCGAGCGTCCGCACGGAGAGGTTCACCGCGATGGACATCCGCAGGCCGCGGTCGAGCCAGCGGCGCACGCGTTCCAACGCGCGGTCCATCACGAAGTCCGTCAGCACGTCCACGAGACCGGTGGCCTCGACGGCCGGCACGAACTCGTCCGGGTCGACGCGGCCGAACTCGGGATGCGTCCAGCGCACCAGGGCTTCCGCGCCCACGACCTGACGTGAGGGCAGGGCGACCTTCGGCTGGTAGTGCACCGAGATCTGCCCGGTCTCGACGGCCTGGCGGAACTGCGTGACGAGCTGGAAGCGGCGCAGGAACAGGTGGCCCATCGACGGCGCGTAGGCCTTCACGGGCGTGCCCTCGGACGTCGCACGCACGGCGACATCGGCGCGCTGCAGCAACGCGTCGGGGTCCGGGTCCTCGGTCTCGGAGTCCGCCTTGGACGCGTACCCCACGACCGCGGAGGCCTCGACGGTCAGGCGGTCGACCGGGTACGGCACGGAAAGCCCGGCGCGCAACCGCTCCGCGGTCTCGTGGGCGGTCTGAGCGCGCTCGTCGTCGAGGTAGGCGGCGAACGCGCCACCCTCCAGGCGCGCCAGCGGCACGTCGGCTCCGAGGGCGTCGCGCAGCCTGCGGCCGGCGGCGACGACCATGCGGTTGCCCCAGGCCTGGCCGAGCGCGTCGGAGACCGTCGACAGGATGTCGAGGTCTATGCGCAGCACCACTGCCTTCCGGGACTCGCGCAACGGCTCGGCGCACGCCTCGCGGAAGCCCGCCCGGTTGAGCAGGCCGGTCAGCGGGTCGTGGTAGGCGTCGTGGCGCAGGCGGGCGAGCAGGCGGCGGTTGTCGACGGCCGTCGCGAGGTGCGAGGCCAGCGTGCGCAGCAGCTGGATGTCCGCCTTGCCGAAACCGCGCCAGCGCGACAGCCGGTCGTGCGCCTCGACGGCACCGAGCAGCTGGGTCGCGCCGCGCAACGGGACGACGAGGGCTTCCTGCGCGTCGCGGCGCAGCAGGGCCTCGGTGACGTCCTCGGTCGCGTCGGCCACGCGGTAGTAGCGGACGTGCGTGCCCGGCAGCTGGAGCACCGGGTCTTCGCGCACGGCACGGGGGTCCGTCGCGGTCATCTCGTCGGGCAGCGGTTCGCCTGCGACGAGGGTGATCATGGCTTCCTGCGGGTCGGTGCGCAGGCGCAGCACGACCCTGTTGGCGTTGAGCTGCTCGCGGATGCGTTCCGCGATGAGCTGCCACTCGTCCTCTTCGACGCCCGTGGTGAGGTCGTCGTCGGGCTGGCGCGGGCCGGTGCCGTGCTGTCCCGACCGCGCGACGCGGAGGCTGACCTCGCTCAACGCCTCCAGGTCGCGCTGTTCGCGAAGGAGCCCGGAGTAGGCGAGGTAGGTGGCCACGATGCCCGCGAGCACCAGGATGATCAGGGCGGCGCCCCACGGCGTGGTGGCGACGATCTGGTAGCCGACGAGGCCGGCCGAGGTGTTCAGCAGCGCGACGACGAGCGTCTGCAGCACGAGACGGACGCTGTTGCCCACGCGCATCGACTTGCCCATGAGGCGCAACGCGCAGAGGCCCAGCACGCTCGCGAGGAGCGGCACGGTGATGGTGCCGACGAAAGCCCCGGCCCAGAACGGACCGCCCGCGCCGATCATCCGGTTCACGGCCTCCGCGGCGGCGAACGCCACGGAGATCTCCATGAACATGAGGCCCGCGTTGTAGACGGCCCGGTCGAGGATCCGCCTGCCGAGCAACGTGCCCACGCCGGCGACCACGTGCGCGGCGAGCACGATCTCGAACGGCGCGACGAGCAGGCCCAGGACCAGCGGGATCTCGGTGAAGGAGATCGTCCACGCGACACCGCTGCGGACGTCGACGTTGATCGCGAGCTGTTCCGCGAGCAGGAAGCCGACGACGAGGAGGGGGCCGATCCAGAAGAGGGAGGTGGTCTCCTTCTCCGGGAGCCAGGCCGCGACCATGCCCGCGCAGGCGACGCCGGCCACCAGGAGGGTGACGGCGAACGCGCTGAACGCGCGGTTGGTCGACTTGGCCGACCAGGCGGCCGAGTCCGACACGGGGGCCGACGCTCGGTCGGACATCCAGCCTCCTCGTCGGCCTGGGTGGGGGACCTCTAGGCGTGACTGAGGGGTCCCGCACTTCTCGATCAGGACCCCTCCAGGGGCACCAATGTACCCCGCTCGGGGGACGAAATGGCAGGTCGAGCACCCCTAGTGACTTTGATTCACCCAGACGTGACTACACGCTCAGCCGTCCCCGGAGCACCGTCACGGCCTGCCCCGAGAGCAGTACGCGATCTTGCGCGAGGGTCGTCCTGACGAACCCTCCGCGCGGCGACGCCTGCTCCGCCAGCAGGTCAGCGCGGTGAAGCCGAGACACCCAATAGGACGCAAGGGTGCAGTGGGCCGATCCGGTGACGGGGTCCTCCGGGACGCCGGCAGCTGGGTAGAAGCACCGGCTGACGATGTCCGCGTCGCCGTCTCCGACCGCCGTCACGATTACTCCGCGTGACGGGATTTGTGCCAGTCCTTGGACGTCAGGTCGCAGGGAACGGACTTCCGCCGCGCTTTCCAACTCGATCAGGAAGTCGAACCGCCCGCGCGACACGGACTTGATCGTCGCATGTGGCAGCGCTTCCGCTAGACCGATTGGCGGGTCAGTCAACTCTGGGGGGTCCGCCGGGAAGTCCATCCGGATCCACCCATCGTCATTTGCGCATGTGAGCACCCCACTACGCGTGGTGAACGCCTGCTCTCCGCCGAGCACGTGCGCGGTGGCGAGGGTGGCGTGCCCGCAGAGGTCGACCTCGACCTCCGGCGTGAACCAGCGGAGGTGGTTGTCGGGGGTGACGAACGCCGTTTCGGCGTGCTTCATCTCGGCGGCGACCTGCTGCATCCAGGCGTCGTCGCGCGGCTCGGTGAGGAGCACGACCGCGGCGGGGTTGCCCGCGAAGGGCTTGCTGGTGAACGAATCCACGACGTAGATCTCCACCCTCACGACACTGCCATGATCAGATGGGGCGTGAGCGAGATTTTCTCCTACCGCGAGAACGACCCCGACTCCCTGCTCCCGACCTGGGGCCCGCTGCGCACGCACGGCCTGACCTGGCAGCCGGGCTGGGACCTGCCGGCGTTGCTCGACGAGTGGGACGCCCGCCTCACCGGCCTGGACGACCCGGACACCGCGGCGGTCGTGCAGCTGCCCAGCCACGAGACGGGCGACTCGCGGACGTTGATCAGCCGGGGTTTCGCGCCGCTCACGGTGGTGGCCGAACGCCTCGCCGGCCGTTCGCCCGCGCCGCGACCGTCCGGTGTGGACATCCGCGCCGCCACGGCCGCCGACCTGGACGTCGCCGTCGAGCTGAACCTGCACACCGTCCGGTACGACGCCCAGTTCGGCCTGGTGACCGAGCGCCCGAACACCGTCGAGCACCTGCGCACCGCGCTGGCCGAGGTGCTCTGCCGCGACCACGAGGCGATGTGGCTGGCGCTCAGCGGCGACACGCCCGTCGGCATGGTCTACGTCGACATGCCGCAGGACGCGGGGTGGATGGAGAAGTACGCGTCGGCACGGCCGTTCGCCTACCTCGGTCATCTCGGCGTGCGGCCGGACATGCGCGGAACCGGCGCGGGCAGCGCTCTCGCGGCTCACGCGCACGGCGTCCTGGACGCGGCCGGGGTGGCGTCGACCCTGCTCCACCACGCGTTGCCGAACCCGCGCTCGACGCCGTTCTGGTACTCGCAGGGCTACCGGCCGCGCTGGACGATGTGGGTTCGCCGCCCCGCGCTGCGCTCTTCCTCCGGCGTGTCGGCGCTACCCGAACGGCCTAGTGAGACATGATCTACCCGTTCACACAAGCGAAGAACCCGAACGAACCCGTACTTGTGGAACGAATCCGGACTCTATTTCGACAAAGGGGATAGCGGATTCGGACACCACTTCTGGGGGTCGAGATGGAACTCAGCGGAAGAGCGAGAGCGATGCTGCGGGCTGTCGCCGCAGGACGTGCCGAGGTCACCGGCGGCACAGAGCCCGACCTGTACGTCGACGGGCTGCCCTGTTGCGACCGCATGGCGACGCACGACCTCGTCCACGCGGGACTGCTGCGCCCCGCGCAGCCGACGAGCTTCGGCCTCCGGGTCTGTGCGGAACTGACCGACGACGGCCGTGCGGCACTCGCCGCGATCTGACCCGCGTGTTGATCGCCCGGTGATCGAACATTTGTTCGACATGGGGTAGGCTCCGCGCTGAGGCCGGCACGCAAGAGAGAGGAAGCTCTTGCGCGCCGGCTTCACCTTTTCGCTCAGGCCACCTTCTGCGCCGTGGCCACGTTCATGCGGTTCCACAGGTTGATCGCGCCGATCGCGATCACGAGGCCGGCGAGCTGTTCCTCGGTGTAGTGCCTCGCCGCCTCGTCCCACACGTCGTCGCTCACGTGCACGTGCGTGACCTGCTCGGCGAGCGCGAACCCGGCCTTCTCGGCGGCGGTGTAGTACGGCACGTCCCGCCACCCCGCGACGGCGTAGACCTTCTCGTCCGCCACGTTCGCCTCGCGCAGCAGCCTGGTGTGGTAGTCGATGCACGTGCCGCAGCCGTTCATGATGCTGACGCGCAGGCAGATCAACTCGACGTAGTCCTTGTCCAGACCCGTCTTCCCGGCTGCCTCCGACAGGTCCAGCAGTGCCTTCATCGCGCCGGGCACGGACATGATCGGGTTGGCGATCCTCATCTTCGTTCTCCCTGTCTCGTCGTCTTCCGCTCTCTCGACCCGGCGGGCGGCGAAGGTGTGACAGGTCGTCCGAAGATTTTTTCTAGGCGTTGATCCCCTGGCCCAGTCCGCCGTCGACGGCGAGCTCGGCACCGGTCGTGAAGGTGGCGTCGAACCCCAGGAACAGCACCGCGTCCGCGACCTCGTCCATCGTGCCGTGGCGCTTGAGCGGCGTGATGCGGTCGCCCACCTCCTTGAACTCCTGCAGCACCTCGGGCGGCGCACCGACGACACCCATGGACGGGGTGTCGATGAAGCCGGGGCTGACGACGTTGACCCTGATCCCGCGCGGGGCGAGCTCCGCGGCGAACCCGCGCGCGAAGGACCGCACCGCCGCCTTGGCCGCCGCGTACAGGGTCAGCCCCTCCGCGCCCTGCTCCGTGGCGACGCTGGTCGTGAAGACGATCGCGCCGCCGTCCTTGATGAGCGGAGCCAGCTGCTGCGCGGTGAAGAACGCGCCCTTGGTGTTGATGTCGAACGTGCGGTCGTAGTCGCGCTCGGTGGCGTCGGGAAACGCGGTCAGCGTCGAGTAGCCGACGTTGATGAAGAGCAGGTCGATCTCCTGCAACCGTTCCCGCACCTCGGATCCGAGCTTGACGATGTCGTCGAGGTTCGCCGCGTCCGATGCGACGGCGTGGGCCTTGATCCCCTCGGCCTTCTCCGTGCTGCGTCCCGTGAGCAGCACCTCGGCGCCACCCTCGATCAGCTTGTCGACCGTCGCCCGGCCCATGCCGTGCGTGCCGCCCGTGACGACGGCCTTCTTGCCCAGGTACTTCACTTCCGGATCTCCTCGATGACACTCGCGATGCTGTGCGCGCCGTGGCCGTTGCTCTGGGCGCGTTCGAACAGGTCGTGCAGGGCTTGCGGGAGGGTGGTGTCGAGGCCCTGGTCGCGGTTGGCCTCGGTGAGCATGCGCAGCCCGGCCACGTTGATGTCCAAGGCGGACACCTCGGTCTCGTACTGCCTGGTCTGCGCCTCTTCGCCCATCTCGGGCAGGAGGGTGCTCATCTCGCTGAGCCAGCTCATGGCCATCGGCGTGAACCGGGCCGGCTCGACGCCCTCGGTGCCCATCAACGCGATCGCCTGCAGGTAGCCGCCGAACGTGGCCCACATGATGCCGAGCAGGGCCAGGTCGTGGAGCGCGGCGAGCCCCGCGTCCTCCCCGACGTACACGGGTTCGCCGAACGCGTGCAGCACGTGGTGGTTCTCGCTGCCGCTGAACAGGATCCTCGCCTGCTCGGTGCCGATCTGCTGCGGTACAGCCATGATCACGCCGTCGACGTACTCGACACCGTTGGTCTTCGCCCACTCCGCGGTGGCGCGGGCCTGCTCCGGCGTGCCGGACGTCAGGTTGACGAGCGTCTTGATCCCGTTGGTGAGCAACGGTTGCTGAACGTCGTACGTGGACAGGCAGGTGACGACGACGTCGCTTTCGAACGCCTCTTCAGGCGTGGCAACACTTCTGGTGTTGGGCAGTGCTTTGGGCGTGCGGTTCCACACGGTCACTTCGTAGCCCTGGCCGACCAGGGCCTTCGCCAGCGCGCTGCCCATCCGGCCGAGGCCGAGCACGCTCACGGTTTTCTTGATCCCCATGCCGTGAATGCTCGTTCCGACACTGGCGGATCGACAAGTACCTACTATTTTGTCAGGTACCCACTTTTTGGTAAGGATCCAGCATGAAGCCACGACAGTACTCGTGCGGCCTCGACGCGGCGATCGACGTGATCGGTGGCCGCTGGAAGGCCCTGATCCTCTGGGCGTTGCACCACGGCCCCAAGCGCACGGGCGAACTGCGCAGGTCCGTGTCCGGCATCAGCGAGAAGATGCTGATCCAGGTGCTGCGCGAGATGGAGGCCGACGAGATCGTGCACCGCGAGGTGTTCCACGAGGTCCCGCCACGCGTCGAGTACTCGCTGACGCCGCTGGGAGTGAGGCTGAACGAGGCGCTCGACGCGCTGGGCAACTGGGGCGAGGAGAACATGCGGGCGATCGCACGCCGCCGAGGCGTCGAGCCCGCGCCCAGGCATTGAGCAGCAGGCGCTCCGCCCAGTCCGGCAGGACGTGACCGCGGGCCTTGGCCGCCTCCCGCACACGGATCCTGAGAGGTCCGGGCAGGCGAGCCACGTCCATCCGTTGCTTGCTGCGGGTCCGCCCGGCCAGCAGGATCCGAGCCGCACCCGCGTCGTCCTCGAGCTCCCCGTGACCGCTGTCCCACTTCCAGGCGAGCGAAACCCCGTGGTGCATCACGGCAACCGTGAGGCGCTCCCCTTGCGCCTCGAAGAACTCGAACCGCACCTATCCCCTGCACGCACACCCGTAGCCCGGCAACGAGCTGACCGCCATGGCCACGCCGAGCGCGAAGAGCCCGACCGTCACCGGTCGAAGTACACGACAGTCGCGTCGTCGGAAATCTTCTTGCGCGGCCATTCGACGGCCTTGGCGTCTTCCTTTTCGACCGCGCGCATTCTGCGGATGAGGTCGTCCGGGCCGTTCGCCGCCATCAGTTCGAGCGCCTGACGCCAATCGAAGAGGTTGAACAGGTCGACGGCCCGCGCGGCCCCGTCGGACAGGATCGCGACGCGGCGCACGTCCTGCAACGGCACCTCGCCCGTCAGCGCGTGCTCGACGTCAGCGACCTTCGCACCGGCCGTGCGCTTCGTCTGCGTGTCGGTCACCACGAGCAACTCGCGCTTGGTGTCGACCACGACGGTCGCGTCCCCGAGCACCAGGTACCGCAGCACGTCGTCCTTGGTCTGCACCATCGCGATCGCCACGCTCGGCGAGTCCGGATGATCGAGGTCGCAGGTGCCGGAGTGCAGCTCAGCGGCCTGTTCGACGGCCTTCGCCAGCGCCACGCCGGGTTCCAGGTGCGCGAACCGCAGGATCTCGCCGGAGAGCTGGTCGGCGAACCAGCCGACACCGTGCTCGCACCCGGTCTCGGGCTTGGCCGTCACGCCGTCGAGCACGGCGAGCAGGTTCGGGCCGACGAGCGCCCGGTCCTCGCTCGGCGCCGTCGTTCTGCCGGCCTCTGTTGCCATCTGCGCACGCACTGAGATCCCCCTCGGTCCGCTACGTCGGTACGACGATGGGCCCCTGACCTGTCGGTCAGAGGCCCATCAGTCTTGCGTGGCGGGTAGAGGATTCGAACCTCTGTAGCTTTCGCGACGGATTTACAGTCCGCTCCCATTGGCCGCTCGGGCAACCCGCCCCACACCGCCGTAACGGTGCGGGCAGAACAATACATAACCCCTTCGGGAGGCCCCAAATCGGGGTCCCCCAGTAGCATCGACGCTGGCTGTGATCCCGAGATCGTTGAGGAGTGAAGTCGTGGCGGACCCGTCGTTCGACGTGGTGAGCAAGGTGGACCGGCAGGAGGTCGACAACGCGCTCAACCAGGCCTCGAAGGAGCTGAGTACCCGCTTCGACTTCCGCGGGACCAACACCACAGTGGCCTGGGCCGGCGAGGAGGCGATCACCTTCACCTCCGAGACCGAGGAGCGCTGCAAGGCGGCGATCGACGTCTTCCAGGAGAAGCTGGTCAAGCGCAACATCTCGATGAAGGCGTTCGAGGTGGGCGAGCCCGCGATCTCCGGAAAGGTGTTCAAGGTCACGGGAAACCTCGTGCAGGGCATCACGTCCGAGAAGGCCAAGGAGATCGCCAAGAAGATCCGCGACGAGGCGCCCAAGGGCGTTCAGGCGCAGATCCAGGGCGACCAGTTGCGGGTGTCCGGCAAGAAGAAGGACCACCTGCAGGACGTCATCGCACTGCTGAAGAACTCCGACTTCGGCATCGCCCTCCAGTTCACCAACTACCGGTGAAGGGCATCGTCCTCGCCGGTGGCAGCGGGACGCGCCTGCACCCGATCACGCAGGCCGTCTCCAAGCAGCTGCTGCCGGTGTACGACAAGCCGATGATCTACTACCCGCTGTCGGTGCTCATGCTGGCCGGCATCCGCGAGGTGTTGATCATCTCCACGCCGACCGACTTACCGCTGTTCCGGCGGTTGCTCGGTGACGGGACCCAGTGGGGCATGGCCTTCTCCTACGCGGAGCAGGCCGCCCCGAACGGGCTCGCGGAGGCGTTCCTCATCGGCGCGGACTTCGTCGGTGACGACGACGTGGCGCTGGTGCTGGGCGACAACATCTTCTACGGCCAGGGCTTCTCCACCACGCTGCAGCACCACGCGTCCTCTTTGGACGGCTGCGTGCTGTTCGGCTACCAGGTGAAGGACCCCGAGCGGTACGGCGTGGGCGAGGTCGACGCGACGGGCAAGCTGTTGTCCATCGAGGAGAAGCCCGCGAAGCCGAAGTCGAACCGGGCCATCACCGGGCTCTACTTCTACGACAACGGTGTGGTGGACATCGCGCGGCAGCTCAAGCCGTCGCCGCGCGGCGAGCTGGAGATCACCGACGTCAACCTCGCCTACCTGCGCGAGGGCCGGGCTCAGCTGGTGGACCTCAGCCGCGGGTTCGCGTGGCTCGACACCGGCACGCACGACTCGCTGCTCGAGGCCGGGCAGTTCGTGCAGGTGCTGGAGCACCGGACCGGCGTGCGCATCGCGTGTCCTGAGGAGATCGCGCTGCGCATGGGCTTCATCTCCGCGCAGGAGTGCTACGCGCTCGGCGAGAAGCTCGGCAAGTCCGGGTACGGCGAGTACCTCATGGCCGTGGCGAAGGCAGGGCGTTAACCGGCCCTGCGCGCCATCTCCTCGAGCCTGCGGATGCGGTCGGCGATCGGCGGGTGGGTCGAGAACCACTTCGCGAGCTGTTCCCCCGAACGGAACGGGTTCGCGATCATCAGGTGGCTCTGCGACACCACCTCCGGTTCCGGTGCGAGCGGCGCCGCCCGCGTCCCCAGCTCGATCTTGCGCAGGGCTGAGGCCAACGCCAGCGGGTCGCCGGTGAGCTCCGAACCCGACTGGTCGGCCTGGAACTCGCGCGAGCGGCTCACGGCCAGGCGCACGACGGTCGCCGCGATCGGGCCGAGCAGCGCGATCAGCAGCAGCCCGAGCGGGCCGGGGCCGTCGTCGTCGGAGTCGCCGCCGCCGAAGATCCCGGCGAACAGGGCCAGGTTGGCGAGCATCGTGATCACGCCCGCCAGCGCGCCGGCCACGCAGCTGATCAGGATGTCGCGGTTGTAGACGTGCGCGAGCTCGTGGCCGATCACGGCGCGCAGCTCGCGTTCGTCGAGCAGGTCGAGGATGCCCGTGGTGCAGCAGACGGCCGCGTTGCGCGGGTTGCGGCCCGTCGCGAACGCGTTCGGCGCGACCGTCGGGCTCAGGAAGAGCCTGGGCATGGGCTGGCGCGCCTTCTGCGACAGCTCACGCACGATGGCGTAGAGCACTGGTTGCTCCACTTGCGACACGGGCACCGCCCGCATCGCGCGCAGCGCGATCTTGTCCGAGTTGAAGTACGCGTAGGCGTTCACGCCCAAGGCCAACACCAGGCCGATGACCAGTGCCGTCCGGCCGAACAAGCTGCTGACCAGCACGATCAGCGCGCTCATCCCGCCGAGCAGCACGGCCGTCTTCAACCCGTTGAAGTGCTTGTGCACGGTTTTCGCCTCCGGGTTTCACGTCCTACCCCTCAACGAACCAGGCCGCCGTCCGGTTCCTGTCGCCGTTTCGGGCGCGGCCTCCGCGGCCGGGTCGAGCGGCGGTGGCGGCGGCACCTTCTCGACCCACGTGGACAGCACGTCCCGTTCGTGGACGAGCTCCGCGACGGCACCCTCGCCGTCGATCGAGCCCGTGCCCGGATAGCCGAACTCCGGCGCCCAGTGCAGGGCGTCGAACGGGCAGACCTCGACGCAGATGCCGCAGTAGAGACACTGGCCGTAGTCGATCGCGAACCGGTCGAGCACGTTGCGGCTGCGCGGGCGGGCGCTGCCGGGCTGCTGCTCGACCTCGGTGTGCGACGTGATGTGGATGCACCAGTCAGGACACTCGCGCGCGCAGATCATGCAGACCGTGCAGTTGGCCTCCAGCAGCGCGATGACGCCCCTCGTGCGCGGTGGAAGGTTCGTCACGACGTGCTCTCCTCTTCACGGCGCGGGCCCCAGGACGGGTCCGGAACGCCAGGTGGTGCGGTGCGGCGGCGGCTCGGGGCGCTCGTGTTGTCCTCGCCGGGCTCCAGCGCGCCCGGCCAGGGGCGCACGACGCGAGAAGCCAGCACGAAGTCCTTGCGCAGCGGGTGGCCCTGGAAGCTGTCCGGGAGCAGCAGGTGTTCAGGCTCGCCGTCGACCGCGACGCCGAACATCTCCGCGGCTTCGCGCTCGTGCCACCGCGCGCCCTTCCAGAGGTGCGCGACGCTCGGCAGCGCGTCGGCCTCGGTGATCTCGGTCCGCAGCATCACGCCCTCGCGCGTCCGCGGGTTGATCACGTGCAGGAACACCGCGTGGCGCTGACCCGCCGCACCCGGCCGGCCCGCGTCCTCGACACCGAGCCAGTCGAACATCACGCAGCCGTCGGCGTGGTGGGCCGCGGCCGTGGCGAGCCAGTCGGCGAGCTCCACGTGGTGGACGGTCTGGCCGAAGGCCGTCTTGGGGGTCGTCACGCGTTCACCAGCTCGTGCAGTGCCTTCAGGCCTTCGAGCAGTGCTTCGGGTCGCGGCGGGCAACCGGGGACGGCGACGTGGACCGGCAGGGCCTGGTCGATCCCCTTGGTGACGCTGTAGGAATCCCAGTACGGACCACCCGTGTTGCTGCAGGCGCCCACGGAGATCACGTAGCGGGGTTCGGGCATGGCCTCGTAACTGTGGAGGACAGCGGGCAACATGACGTCCGTGACCGTGCCGGAGACAACGAGAACGTGCGCCTCGCCGGCGCCGTCGACCGGCGTGACGCCGAGGTCGGGAAGGCGGTCGAGAGCTGCCATCACTTCGACCCCGCAGCAGGCGAGTCCGAGTTCGAGCACGGTGACCTGGTAGGTGGTGCCCCATTCCAGGCGAGCGGAAGCCGTCACAACTGGCGAGGGTAATACTTGGGGGCCCGCCGGCTCGCGCCTGGCGGACCCCCACCCCCCAATGATTCCCCCCGGAATCGGCTCCCACGCGTGGTCGCCGCAGATAGTTTTGTACACCGCGAGATAAGTGTCCAGGGATTTGCCAACAGGATCTGCAGATAATTTGTCGGCGAAATGCGGTCAAGTTCAGTTCAACTGATCGACAGAACACAAGAGAGGTCCCGATGTCCGGCTCGTCCCAGTTGGTGCTCCCCACCAGCACCTCGCTGCACCGTTTGCTGAACATGCCCGGTGCACTACTGGATACCACGATGGACCAGCTCAGGACCCTCCTCACGGTGCACGAGACCCGTTCGGCCCTACGCGCGGCGCGGGCGCTGGGACGTGAGCAGTCGAGTGTGCAGAAGCAGCTCGACACGTTGAACAGGAACTTCCTGGAACTGTGCGGCGAAGCACTCGTGGTGAAGCAGGGCCGCGGAAAAGACGTGCTGTTCACGCCGACTGGTGAGTCACTCGTCGAATTGGCGCGGGAGACGCTCGCGGAGTGGCTGGACGGAATTCACGAGTGCCGCCGCAAGCTCGGCACGACCGTCACCGTCGGCACGACGCGATACATGCTGGACACGCTCGCGAAGGCGTGGCACCACGTGGCGGACGAGTTCCGCGAGCGCGACGTGGACCTCAAGGTCGTGCACATCCGCACCAAGGACATCTGGACGAAGCTGGAGACGCAGGAGGTCGACGTCGTCTGCGGCAGCGTCGTGACGCGGGCCGGCCAGGGCTGGGAACGCCCCGAGTTCGAGGTGATCCAGTGGCGGAGGGGCGGCCTCGCCCTGCTGACGAACCTGCCGGAGACGGTCGTCGGGGACCGCGTGCGCGTGCCAGCGTTGCGGTCGGTGCCGCTGGTCGTGCCAGGCGCCGGACTGATCGCCGAGTTCCTGCGCGGCTGGTTCGGCCCCGACTACCGGCAGGGCCTCGACATCGCCGCGGAGATCGACGAGATCCAGTACGGCATCTCCCTGCTCCGCTCCAACCTGGTCAAGGGCGCGATGATCGTCACGTCCGGCCTCGGGGTGGTGGCGGCGAACAACGAACTGCGCGAGGGCAGCGGCCTGCGCGTGGTCCAGCTCGCCGACGACTCGCTGGAACGGCTCGTGGGCGTGTTCGCGCGGACCGACGCGCTCGCGAAGCACCCGGCGGACCACCCGCTGAAGCTCCTGTGGGCCGCGTTCCAGCAGGAGGCTCCTCCCCTGTGAGCGTGGCGCTGGTCGTCCCCACCTCGGACGAACAGAAGCGCCCCGGCCTCGGCCGGGGCGCTTCTGTCGTTTTTCTGGCTACTTCTTCGCGGGTGTCATGGCGTCGTGCTCAGGCCTGCGTTGCTCGACGTTGGGACGATATTGGGCCTTGGCCATCTTGGCCAGCCAACTCGTCGCCTCCGAGCGGATCTTCTCCAGCTCGTCGTTGCGTGCCTGTTGCTCGTTCATCGGCCACTCCCTGCGTTCGGGGATCGCGTTCGATGGGAGCACTACCGGGCGTGTGCCCGCTAGGGCCGCCATGCTTGTGGGTGAACCTGTTTGACAGCATCGTCCGCCGATAGGTTTCCCGCACCCCGACACGGCGTATTCCGCTCCTTTAGTACCCCCGGTACCCGCCGCCGAGGTTCATGGAGACCAGACCCGGGTGGTTGTGGAAGCCGCCGTAGCGCGCGTAGGTGTAGCGGACACCCGCGATGATGTTGTCGACCGGCGCGAGGATGTTGTCGTACCCGGCCAGCTTGTACGCGCGGAACGTCGGGTCGATGCACTGCATCAGGCCCTTGGACGGCGTGCCGCGCAGCGCGTTGGAGTCCCAGTTGTTGACGGCGTTGGGGTTGCCGTTCGACTCCTTCATGATGATCGTGTAGATCTCGTCGATGGAGCCGTTGTCGATGTTGGTGCCGTTGGCCTGCAGGATCTTGATGGCTTCCTTGATCCAGCCCTCGACCTCGCGCTGCTTGGCGGGCTTGCGCATCTCGATCTGACGCTCGGCCTCGGCCTTGGCGGCGGCCTCGCGCTGGGCGTGGGCGTCCGCGGCGACCTTCGTGGCCTGCTCGAACGTCTGCTGCGCGTACATCTGCTGGAACTGCAGAAGACGACCGACCTGGCTGCCCGGGTTCACGTCGTGAACCGTCTGGATGGTCTTGGCCTGCTGGTCGGGAACAGCGCCCAGCTCGGCCGCACCCGCGGCGAGTTCGGTCGAAGGACCGCTGGTGGCGGCGTTGGCGATGGCCGCGGTGCCGGCGGCGACACCTGCGGCGACGACGATCGCGCTCACACGGTGGGCAAGCGGGACCTTGTCGTCCTCGACGCGGTGAGCGCCGGGCTTGACTTCTTGTCTGGGCACGACCGTGTACACGGTTCGGCCATCGGCCTTGCTGTGCCGGGCCAAGGGGGAGCCTCCTGCGTCGGGGAGCTTGGCCACCGGGCTGTCTCGGCGGGGGATTCCGAGCCGGACTTCGGACCCTGACTACCAGGGGTCCTGTGTCCTGCCGGTGACCAAACCGTTATCGGCGGGCGAGAACGTAACCTCGCGTCACGAGCGCAGGCAAGCCTGAGCGCCCGATGGGTGACTCTCGTCACGTTTCCGATGAGCTGGGCTATCCGTTGCTGACAGACAGTCAACTAGCCGCGTGAGTCCTGCGTAAGTTCATCGTTGTCTCCTGACGAACTGGCGGAGCTGTCTGTTAGTTCGCTGCTAGTCCGGCTCTCGTTATGGGTTACGTCCACGACCACGCGATCGAGTGATGCCGTCACGCTTCGTAGCTTTGCTGGGGTGCGGGGTGCTGACCTGCGGGGACTTGATCGCTGGACAGCGTTTTTCTGGGTCTGACGAGGGGTACGGAGGAGCGGCCCGTCCGGTTCACCCGATGTTGTGGGTTAACTGTTGCGTTTTTGCTCGAGCGCCTTGGCCCTGTGGCCAGTTCGCCGCGGACCAGACAACTGAGGCGACAGCCCGCGCGAGCCTGGCTACGTTCCGCCCATGATCGAAGGCCTCACGTGGCGCCCGCTCACCCGAGACGACGCCCAGACGTCAGCCGACCTCCTCAACGCGATCGAGGCCGTCGACAAGATCGGCGAGAACTACACGGCGGAGGACACCCTCACCGAGCTGGTCGACCCGTACGCGGACCTGGAACGCGGCAGCCTCGCGGCCTTCGACGGCGATCTCATGATCGGCTACATGAAGATCCAGTACCGGCCGACCGCCTCGGAGGTCCACCGCGTCTCCCTGGACGGCGGCGTCCACCCGTCGTACCGCCGCCAGGGCGTCGGCACCCGGCTGGTGCGGGCGGGCATCGAGTCGGCTCGCGTCCTGCACGAGCTGCACCACCCGGCGCTGCGGCTCGCGATCAACGTCCACAAGGCCGAGCACATCTCCGGCCTGCCCGAACTCCTCGGCGCCGCCGGCTTCACCCCGGTCCGCTACTTCCAGCGCATGGAGCACGCGCTCCGCGACGTCGGGCCGTCCGACGACCCGCGGATCGAGCCGTGGTCGGAGGCGACCGACGAGGAGTTCCGGCACGTGCGGAACGAGGCGTACCGCGAGAACTGGGGCTCGACGCCGATGCCGCTAGAGCTGTGGAAGAACAAGGTGACCAACCAGACGTTCCGGCCCTCCGCCAGCTTCCTGTGGCGCGACGCCGGCGGGGTGGCGGCAGGCCTTCTGGTGACGATGAACTGGGAGGCCGACACGGAGGCCACCGGGGTTCGTGACGCGCACTTCATGGTCATCGGCACGTTGCCCGGCTATCGGAACCGTGGCGTTGCGAGCGCTCTGCTTGGCCATGCGCTTCGGGCGGCCGCGTCGCAGGGTTATGACCGCGCGCTGCTGAGCGTGGACTCGGAGAACTCCACTGGGGCGTTCGGCATCTTCGAGCGGGCGGGCTTCGCCTCGACGATGCGCTTCGTGCGGTGGGAGCTGGGCCTCTAGCGCTTGATCTTGCGGCGCAGTTCCTCCGGCGTGATCCACTCCTTGCCGCGGTGGATCATGCGGTGGCAGTTCGAGCACAACACCACGAGATCGGTGAGCCGCGCCTTCGTCGACATCGGTATCCAGCGTCGGCAACCCGGCCAGGTTGCCCGCGCGGTACTCCAACCGCAGCGCCTCGGCCTGCAGATGCATCTCGACGGGGGTTCGGAGGAACTCGGCGAGCACCTCCCAGTCTCACCTGCCTCCGTTATCGGGTGCTTGGCCGAAGCTCTCATGCCGCTGCCGGATGTTCTCGCCCTTGCGAGCCACGGCGCCCGTCGTGCAGAACCTGCTGCCCTGCTGTTCCGACGAGTGCATCGGCAGGCCCCCGCAGCGTCTCCGAGAGCTCGCGGACTTCCGGGTGCTCCTCCAGCAACCGGTGCCACGGCCTCCCTGCGGGAAGGCGGCCTTGGGCGTGTCAGGCCAGGTCAGCACAGCTGCATCACCCGATCGAGGAAATCTGTGGTGACGGGAGTAGACATTGTCCGGCAGGTGTGGGTAATCTTCTCCTCGTTGGACGAGAGAGAACATGACACGGGAGATGACGAACTACCCGTGAAGCAAGACGGTCAGGAGTGCCCGAGCTCGTCGTTCTAAGGGCTCGAGGCAGTAGACCAAGGGAAGTCGGCAGGTAAGACCGGACGCAGTGCAAGACCCCGGAGCCGGCGACCGCGTGACCAGCAAGTGCAAGTCGCAGTTCCGAAGTTGAAAGTGCAAGTCGCAAGTGCAAGACGGTCAGATGTGCCGGAGCCGATCAGTGGAAGGGGTTCTGGCAGGTGACCAGGGGCGGTCGGTGAGGTGAACCCGGCATGTGCAAGAGGTCCGGTGCCGACAGCCACGTGAGAAGAAGGTCAGTACTCAGAGGAGAAGGGAAGGGTTGCACACCATCGGATCGCCCGCCTTCGGCTGAACTCGGCCGGACGGGTACCGCGGTTCCATCAGATTGGAAGGTGGTCTTCGGTTACGCACACGCGATCCCCGCAACGCCCGCTCGCAGTACGGGGCATGCGGAAAGAGGATGCCGATCTCACGGTCGGCTAGGTGGAAGTGAAACCCAACAACCCTTGGGGCCCCGGTGCTACTGCACCGGGGCCCCTCGTGATGCGGAGGCGCGATGACCCCAGGCAGCAATGAATCTGTGAACAACGAACCGCAGAGCGCAGCGGACAAGTTCGACGACGAGCACTACCCCGCCTACACGATGGGCCGGGCCGCGGAGTTGCTCGGTACGACGGCGAACTTCCTGCGCAGCCTCGACGAGGCGAAGCTCATCGAGCCCCAGCGCTCAGCCGGCGGGCACCGCCGGTACAGCCGCCACCAACTGCGCCTTGCCGCCCGCGTGCGCGCACTGGTCGACCAGGGCACGGGACTGGATGCGGCGTGCCGCATCGTCACCCTGGAAGACCAGCTCGAGGAAGCGCAGGCGCTCAACGCCAAGCTCACTCCCCCGCCTGCACCCGACGATCCGTATCCGCCGCTGCAGAGCGTGTGAGTCGTTCGAGGACCGGGACGTGAGCGGGAGCAACGTGTTCGTCGAGTGGCTGTATACGCGGCGCAGCACTCTTGAGCGACCAGTGAGAACTCGTCCGACGACGGCCGTCAGAGCGACGTGGACTCACCAAGTCGCCGATGTCGTAGCCCTCGGTGGGGTCGCCAAGCACCGCGACGAGATCCGCCGATGTCAGCGACTCGCTGAACACCCTCAACGAAGCCGCGTACTCCTGTTGCTCTCGCCCGGACATCAGACGTCCCCCTCACGTCGTCCGATGATCGCGTCAGCGCCGAAAGCACGGGACGTCGCGCTGAAGGTGTCGGCCAAATCGACGCGAACAGGACCAACCGGGGGAACTGCGGCGACGCCGAGTGAGCAGCGTTTTGGCAGGTAGGCTCATATGAGAACGCCCCGAGCAATGATCTTGCTCGGGGCGTTTCTTGTTCCGTGCATGTTCCGTGAGCCGTGGCGGACCGCCGCACGAAGCGGCAGACGGTGACCTGCGGCGCTGACGTCGTTGGCAGCATCGGAGCAGGTCAACCGGCATACATGGCCTTCACGCAGGAACTGCGGAACGGCACTGCGTGGGCGAGGTCAGCCGCGCAGTTCCATCGTGCAGCACTTCGGGCCGCCGCCCGACTTGCGCAGCTCCGAGATGTCCACGAACACGGGCTCGAACCCGCGCCGCGCCACCTGCTCGGCGAGATGAGTGGCCTCCACCGGCATGACGACGTGCTTGCCGTCGGACACCGCGTTCAGGCCGAGGCACACGGCGTCGTCGTCGTTGGCGATCACGGCGTCCGGGAAGAGGCGGCGGAGGACCTGCTGGGAACCCGGCGAGAAGGCTTCCGGGTAGTAGGCGACCAGGGGTGACGGGGACTGGTCGTCGAGCATGAACAAGGCCACGTCGAGGTGGTAGAAGCGCGGGTCGACCAGCTGCAGGGACACGACCGGGACGCCGAGGACCTCCTGCGCCTCCGAGTGTGCGCCTGGGTCCGTGCGGAAGCCCGTGCCGGCGAGGAGCAGGGAGCCGGTCCAGGTGAAGTCGCCCTCTGCCTCGTTCACGGCGGTGGGCATGACGACCGAGTTGTAGCCCGAGGACAGGAACCAGCGGCGGAAGTGGTCGGCTTCTGCCGAGCGCTGGGAGGCCCTGAACCTGGAGCCGAGGACTCGGCCGTCGATGACGGTGCCGCTGTTGGCCGAGAAGACCATGTCCGGGAGGCCGGGGACCGGGTCGATCACCTGCACGTCGTGGCCCAGGCGTTCGTAGGTCTCCTTGAGCGCGGTCCACTGCTCCACGGCCAGCGTTGTGCTGGTGGGCTGAGTGGGATCCATCCACGGGTTGATGGCGTACTCCACCGTGAAGTACGTCGGCGGGCACATGAGGTACCGACGGGTCGTCGGCATGCGCGTCGGCGCGAGGGGTGCGGCGATGTCGAGCGTGATCGGCTCGCCGGGCCCGGAGATGGATACGGTCATGGATCGAAATGTAAAGGGCTGTTAGACCATCGATCAACGCCGCGACATTGCGTTAACTAGGGCAGAATGTTGCGTGTGGACAGCATCGACCAGCGAATCATTTCGTGCCTCATGGCCAACGCCCGTTCCAGCTACGCGGAGATCGGGAAGGAGGTGGGGCTGAGTGCCCCCGCGGTGAAGCGGCGGGTCGACAAACTGCTGGACACGGGGGTGTTGCGCGGGTTCACGGCGGTGGTGGACCCGGAGGCGCTGGGGTGGGGCACCGAGGCCTTCGTCGAGGTGCACTGCAAGGGCAACGTCGCGCCGCACGACATCCAGCACCGGCTGGAGCCGATGGCCGAGGTCAGCGCGGCCTACACGGTGTCGGGGGCCGCGGACGCGATCGTGCACCTGCGGGCCGCGGACATCCACCACCTCGAGACCGCGCTGGAACGGCTCAGGGCCGTCGAGATCATCGACCGGACCGTGTCGACGGTTGTGCTGTCCCGGCTCCTGGACCGGCCGATCGCGCCCTAGGGTGCGGGGCATGGCTGAGGTTCTGCTGGAGCACCACGATTCCGTCGCCGTGATCACCATCAACGATCCGGAGCGGCGCAACGCACTGACCGTCGACCTGTCGCGGGAGCTCGCGGACAAGGTCGCGGAAGCGGAACGGGAAGCCAACGCGCTGGTCATCACAGGTGCTCCGCCGGCGTTCTGCGCCGGGGCGGACCTCACGCAGCTCGGCAACTCCAAGGACGAGGGACTCAAGCGGATCTACCAGGGCTTTCTCGCCGTGGCCAACGCGAAGATCCCCACGATCGCCGCGGTCAACGGGGCGGCGGTCGGCGCGGGGCTCAACCTCGCGCTGGCCGCGGACGTGCGGATCGCCGGGCCGAAGGCGCGGTTCGACGCACGGTTCCTGCAGCTCGGCATCCACCCCGGTGGTGGCATGACGTGGATGCTGCAACGGATCGCCGGGCCGCAGACCGCCACGGCGATGACGTTGTTCGGGCAGATCCTCGACGCCGACCAGGCCGTCGCGCACGGACTCGCCTACGCCAGGGCCGAAGACCCACTGTCAGTGGCGAAGGAGCTGGCGCGGGCCTCTGCCGAGGCTCCTGCGGAACTCGTCCGGACGATCAAGGCCACGATGCGGGCGACCGATGCAATGCACGACCACGCGGAAGCGGTCGCGCTCGAGCTGATCCCACAGGTCGCTTCGATCGACACTCCAGAGTTCGCTGCGAGGCTTGCCGCGATGAAGGCTCGGATCAGCGGACGATAAGTGTTACCTTGGGTAACAGGTATCGAGGGTGACGTCTGCCGCATTCGGGTATCCGCTGGTAGTGCTGTGCTTACCGTTGAGTTAAGGACCCGTTGCGGCAGGTGGGACAGTTCGTCTCGCCTGGTGGTACACGGCCCGTCTCGCAGGCGGTCCTGGCGACTACCCTCGTGGTGGGGCACGGCCACCCTTGGAGAGAGGTATCGGCGTAGGAATGAGCACTGAGACCCGCAAGCTGGATCGCGTTGTGATCCGCTTCGCCGGCGACTCCGGTGACGGCATGCAGCTCACCGGAGACCGGTTCACGTCGGAAGCGGCGGCGTTCGGCAACGACCTCGCCACGCAGCCCAACTTCCCCGCCGAGATCCGCGCACCACAGGGGACCCTGCCCGGTGTGTCGTCGTTCCAGCTGCACTTCGCCGACTACGACATCCTGACGCCCGGCGACCGTCCCGACGTCCTCGTCGCGATGAACCCCGCCGCGCTCAAGGCGAACGTCGTCGACCTGCCGGACGGCGGCATCCTCATCGTCAACACCGACGAGTTCTCGAAGCGGAACCTGACGAAGGTCGGGTACGACTCGAACCCGCTCGAGGACGACTCGCTCGAGAGGTTCCAGGTCCACAAGGTCGCCATGGCGACGCTGACCATCGGCGCCCTCGAAGAGACCGGTCTCGGCAAGAAGGACGCTGAACGCGCGAAGAACATGTTCGCGCTCGGCCTGCTGTCGTGGATGTACCACCGGCCGACCGAGGGCACGGAACGGTTCCTGCGCGAGAAGTTCGCGAAGAAGCCGGACATCGCCGAGGCCAACGTCCTGGCGTTCCGCGCCGGCTTCTACTACGGCGAGACGACCGAGGCCTTCGCCGTCACCTACGAGGTGGCGCCCGCGAAGCTCAACGTCGGCACCTACCGCCAGATCACCGGCAACACGGCGACGGCGTACGGCATCGTCGCGGCGGCCCAGCTCGCGAAGCTGCCCGTCGTGCTCGGCACGTACCCGATCACGCCGGCGTCGGACATCCTGCACGAGCTGAGCAAGCACAAGAACTTCGACATCACCACGGTGCAGGCCGAGGACGAGATCGCGGGCATCGGCATCGCCCTCGGCGCGTCCTACGGCGGTGCCATCGGCGTGACGTCGACGTCCGGCCCCGGCATCGCGCTGAAGTCCGAGACCATCGGTCTCGGCGTGATGACCGAGCTGCCGCTGCTCGTGATCGACGTGCAGCGCGGTGGCCCGTCCACCGGTCTGCCGACGAAGACCGAGCAGGCCGACCTGCTGCAGGCGATGTTCGGCCGCAACGGCGAGTCGCCCGTGCCGATCGTGGCGCCGCAGTCCCCCTCGGACTGCTTCGACGCCGTGGTCGACGCGACCAGGATCGCGCTGAAGTACCGCACCCCGGTGCTGTTCCTGAGCGACGGCGCGATCGCGAACGGCTCCGAGCCGTGGATGATCCCCGACGTCGAGACGCTGCCCGACCTCACGGTCGAGTTCGCGACCGACCCGGAGAACTTCCAGCCGTACTCCCGCGACCCGGAGACGCTGGCGCGGCCGTGGGCCGTGCCGGGCACTCCCGGCCTGCAGCACCGCATCGGCGGTCTGGAGAAGCAGGACGTCACGGGCAACATCTCGTACGACCCGGAGAACCACGACAAGATGGTTCGCCTGCGCCAGGCCAAGATCGACGGCATCGAGGTGCCGGACGTCGTGGTCGAGGACCCGGACGGCAACGCGAAGGTCCTGGTCGTCGGCTGGGGTTCGTCCTACGGCCCGATCGGCGCCGCGGCACGGCGGGTCCGCAAGCTCGGCCTCCCGGTCGCGCACGCGCACCTGCGGCACCTCAACCCGTTCCCCAAGAACCTGGGTGACGTGCTGAAGTCGTACGAGAAGGTCATCGTGCCGGAAATGAACCTGGGGCAGCTGGCGTTGCTGTTGAGGGCGAAGTACCTGGTGGACGCCGTGTCCTACACCAAGGTGCAGGGCCTTCCCTTCAAGGCGGAGGAGCTGCAGGACGTGCTCGCTGACGTGATCAAGGGGGTGTCGGCGTGACCGCGATCGACCTCGGAATCCCCGGCCTGACCGGGGTACCCACCACCGACGAGAAGCAGACGGCCAGGGACTACAAGTCCGACCAGGAAGTCCGCTGGTGCCCCGGCTGTGGCGACTACATCGTGCTCAACACCATGCAGTCGTTCCTGCCGTCGCTGGGTCTCAAGCGCGAGAACATCGTGTTCGTCTCGGGCATCGGGTGCTCGTCCCGCTTCCCGTACTACATGAACACCTACGGCATGCACTCCATCCACGGCCGTGCGCCGGCCATCGCCACGGGTCTCGCCGTGGCGCGGCCGGACCTGAGCGTGTGGGTGGTGACGGGTGACGGTGACGCGCTGTCCATCGGCGGCAACCACCTGATCCACACGTTGCGCCGCAACGTGAACCTCAAGATCCTGCTGTTCAACAACAGGATCTACGGCCTCACCAAGGGCCAGTACTCGCCGACCTCCGAGGAAGGCAAGATCACCAAGTCGACCCCGCTCGGGTCGCTCGACCACCCGTTCAACCCGGTGTCGCTGGCACTGGGCGCGGAGGCCTCCTTCGTGGGCCGGGCGCTCGACTCGGACAAGGCCGGTCTCACGTCGGTGCTGCGCCAGGCGGCGGAGCACCGCGGCTCGGCGCTCGTCGAGATCTACCAGAACTGCCCGATCTTCAACGACGGCGCGTTCGACGTGCTGAAGGACGCGGACGAGGCACAGAGGCGGATCATCAACGTCGTCGACGGCGAGCCGATCCGGTTCGGTCGCGAGGGCGAGTACTGCGTGGTCCGCGAGGGCTTCGGGCTCGCGGTCGCCAAGTCCGCGGACGTGGACGCGAGCGACATCGTCGTGCACGACGCGTCGGACCTGAACCTGTCGTTCGCGCTCTCGCGGCTGTCGACGCAGGACCTCACGCACACCGTCACGGGCGTGTTCCGCCGTGCGGACCGCACGACGTACGACGACGGAGTGCGCGCGCAGGTCAACGAGGCCAAGGCCAGCAAGGCCGCGGACCTCAGCAAGCTGTTGCACGGCAAGGACACCTGGACCGTGGTCGGCTGACCCCGGAACAGCTGAAAGGCCCCCACCGAACGCGGTGGGGGCCTTTTTGTCGCCTCTGGTGCGAGCTCACGGAGCCGGGCGGAACCCGGCCTTCTCCGCGTCGGCCTCGGTGCGGAACCACACGTCCGCGCGGGTGTCGCCGAAGTTCGCCGACCCCTCGCTGTAGTAGCGGCGGCCGGTGAGCGTGGCCTTCACCGAGAAGTCCGCGGCCGGCGCGTGGCCGTCCGACTTCGGCAGCACCGAGCCGGGACCGAACGGCGAGCGCGGGTTGAAGCCCTCCGGCTGCTGGAACCGCGCCGGCGGCGAGCCCGCGGGCGTCCCGTTCGGGCGGCCGCCGGTGGACGGCGAGAAGCCGACCGGACGCGGGCGCTGCGGGAGCGACGGCGTGGGCGGGGCCTCCTGCTTCGGCTGCTCGAACGCCGAGAACGCCGGGAAGCTCTGCTGGCGCTGCGGCGTGGTGCGCCGGGCCTCGCGGATGGGCAGGCCCGCCTCGGTGTGGCGCTGCGGCAGGTCGACGGGCTCGGGCTCCGGCTCGGGCGGGGCGGCGAGCAGCGGCTCGTCGCTCGGCACGAACTTCGGCACGAACGGCTGGTCGTTGCTCGTGTCCGGCAGCGTGCGGGTCTGGCCGAGCGCCGGCAACGGCTCGTCGGCGTCGAGCAGCGGCTCGAACAGCGAACGCGGGCGCTCGGCGACCGGCGCGGCCGGGGCAGCCGGTGCGGCGGGGGCCTCGGTCCCGTGGGAGAACGCGGCACCGACGGCACGGACCGAGCGCTCCTGGGGCTCCTCGGACTCCACCCGCGGCTCGAACGCCGAGAACGGCGCGGGCGGCGGGGCACCGGGGGTCATGAACGGCTGGGAGAACGACCCGGTGTACTCGGGCTCGACGAACTCCTCGAAGACCCGCTCGGGCTCCTCGTGACGCTCGTGCGCGGGCTCCCGCTCCGGCTCGGACTCCTGCTCGGACTCCTGCTCGGTGTACCGCTCCTGCTCCTGCTCGGCGTGCCGCTGTTCCTCGGGCAGCGTCGACTCGAAGACGCCGTTGCGCACGCTCGGCGCGTCCAGGTCCACCGGCTCGACGATCGGCTCGATCAGCCCGGTCTGCTCGGCCGGGGACTCCGGCTCCGCCTCGGACCGCGGCTCGGTGAACCCGTCCAGCTGGCCGGAGATCTCGTCGCGCAGGCCGGGGTACTCGCCGGTGAGGTCGTTGTCCGGCCAGCTGCTCTCCTCGACGGCGATGAACGTCGTCTGCTCGGAGCGGGTGCCGGTGGGCTCGTCCTCCTGCTCGGCTGCCTCGTCGAGGTACGTCTCGGGCTCGTCCTGCGCCCAGACCTCGCGCGGCTGGTAGATGAAGTCGTCGGACTGCTCGTCGACCTCGGGCCCCGCGGTCGGCACGCGGGCCGGCGCACCGGGCTCGGCGACCTGGTGCACGTGCGACGTCTGCTCGGCCGGGAGCTCGGGCTCCTCGTCGAAGTCCGCGGCCTCCAGGCCGGACTGCGACAGGACCGTCGTCTGCTCGGCCGGCGTCTCGGCGGGGACCTCCCCCGGCCCGAGTCGCTCGAACAGCGAGCGCGGGCGGTCGTCCTCGGCGTCGGCGCGTGCCTTCTGCTCGGCCAGCTGCTCCTCGAAGCGGCGCTGCGCCTCTTCGGGCTCGAGGTAGTGGCGGACCTGCGCGGCCGGCTCCTCCTCCGCCTCGGGCTGGGCCTCGAAGGTGGTCGTCTCGAACGACTCCTGCTCGAACGACTCCTGCTCGTGCGGCGTGTGCTCGAACGGGCCCTGCTCGTCCTGCTCGCGAGACGCCTGCACGGGCTCCTCGACGACCGGGAGCGGCGGCACGTGGAGCGGCGGCGGAGCGGGAGCCGGCACGGGCTCGCCGAAGTAGGCGGGCGGCTCCTGGTACGGCGCGGGAGCGGGAGGCAGTGCCGGCGCGGCCGTGGGCGGCGTCAGCACCTCGTCGCTCAGCGACCGCGGCGGCGGTGCGTCCCACTCGTCGACCACGAAGTCGTCGACGGTGCTGGACGCCGCAACCGGCGCGGCGCTCCGGCGCGCGTCGAGAAGTTGATCATCCAGGTCGGCAATCTGCTTGCGTGCGGGGCGCACCATCACCAACCAGGTGAGCAGTACTCCCGCAACGAAGGACAGCAGGCTCCACAGCCAGACCTGCCCGAAGATGTTCACGGGTAAGCCCCTTCTACGACCACACCGACCACTCACTCGGAAGGGTGAGCACGGCCAAACTACAGTGCCTTTGATGATGCTCCGTCACTACGCCGTTCAGCGCAAATAACGGGCGGAAAGCCCAGCGTAGAGTGGGATTTTGTGCCCCCTCTGACAACCTCGGCCACCACTTCGCCAGAAGTTCACACCCAGGGGCGAGGGCTCACGTACGGCGCACTCGCCTACGTCCTCTGGGGCTTGTTCCCGGCGTACTGGCCACTCCTCGTACCCGCCCAGCCGGTCGAGGTGCTCGCACACCGGATCGTCTGGTCGTTCGTCACGCTCGCCATCGTCGTCATGATCCTCCGACGGTGGCGGCCTTTCCTCGAACTATCAGGAAAAGGCTGGCTGATCGTTACCGCAGCAGCCGCGTTGATCACGGTGAACTGGGGCACCTACATCTACGCGGTCAACAGCCACCACGTCGTGGAAGCGGCGCTCGGCTACTTCATCACGCCACTGGTGAGCGTGGCGCTCGGAATGATCTTCCTGAAGGAACGCGTGCGGTTGCCGCAGACCGTAGCGATCGCTGTGGTGATCGTCGCTGTGATCGTGCTCACCGTCGACTACGGCAGGCTGCCGATCATCTCGCTGATCCTCGCCTGCTCGTTCGGCGTCTACGGACTGCTGAAGAAGAAAGTCCCGCTGGACGCCATCACGAGCCTCACCGCGGAGAGCGTCGTGATCATGCCGTTCGCGGTGGTCTACCTGCTCGTCCTCGGCAGCGCGAACACCTTCACCAGCGAAGGCACCGGCCACACCCTGCTGATCCTGAGCACCGGCATCGTCACGGCGATCCCGCTGGTGCTGTTCGGCGCGGGCGCGCAGCGGATTCCGCTGATCACGATGGGCATGCTGCAGTACCTCGCTCCGGTGCTGCAGTTCGCCTGGGGCGTGTTCGTCGTGCACGAGCCGATGCCGGCCAGCAGGTGGGTCGGGTTCGCCCTGGTGTGGCTGGCCCTCGCGATCTTCACGGTCGACGCGGTGCGGAACCGGCGCAAGCAGGCGCTCGCGCCGGTCAGCTGATCGTCAGCGAGAGCGCTCCACGACGTAGGTGGCGAGCTCTTCCAGGGCGTTGCGCGCGGCGCACTCGGGCAGCTTGCCCAGCTCCGTGCGGGCCCGGTCCGCGTAGTCGTCGAGGGTCTCGCGGGCCTTGTCCATGCCGGAGGACTTGCGCAGCAGGCCGAGGGCCTCGTCCACCAGCTCGTCGTCCGTGATCGGTCCGGCCAGCAGCTCGGCCAGGCGCGTCTCGGACGGATCCGCCAGCGCGTAGAGCATCGGCAGCGTCTTCACGCCTTCGCGCAGGTCGGTGCCGGGGGTCTTGCCCGACTCGACCGACGGCGACGCGATGTCGATGACGTCGTCGGAGATCTGGAACGCCGCGCCGATCACCTCGGCGTAGTGGCGCAGCGCGTCCGTCTGCTCCTCGGTCGCGTCGGAGAACATGCCGCCGAACCTGGCCGCGGTGGCGATCAGGACGCCGGTCTTCTCCTCGATGACCCTGAGGTAGTGGGAGATCGCGTCCTCGCCGGGCTGCGGGCCGACGGTCTCGCGCATCTGACCGGTCACCAGGACCGAGAAGGTCTCCGCGATGATCCGCGCCGCGTCCGTGCCGAGGTCTGCCGTCAGCCGGGACGCGTGGGCGAAGAGGAAGTCGCCTGTCAGGATCGCGATGCTGTTGTCCCACTTGACGTTCGCGGAGACCGCTCCGCGCCGCATCGTCGCCTCGTCCATGACGTCGTCGTGGTAGAGCGTGGCGAGGTGGGTGAGCTCGACCACAGCGGCCGCCTTGATGACCTTCTCCCGGTCCCAGTCGGCGCCGAACTGCGATGCGAGCAGTGTGAAGAGCGGGCGGATCCGCTTTCCGCCCGCCTCCACAAGGTGAAGCGAGGTTTCCGTGACCGGGTGGAACTCGCTCTGCACGACGTCGTGCAGGATGCGCTCCACCTCGGCCAGGCCGTCCTGGACTACCTCGGTGAGCACGGGGTCCACCAACGCGAACCCCGGTCCCTCATGCTCGCTACTGGTCACACCAGCAGACTACGTACACCTAGCTGAGGAAGGAGCCGGTACCCGCCCAATCGAGCACGAAGGTGGGCCACAAACCCAGCACCAGGGTCACCACGGCACCCAACGTGATCGCGATCGTGGTGAACGCACCGGGCACCGTCACGGTCGGGCCGTCCGGAGCCGGGTCGCTGAAGTACATCAGCACGATCACCCGCAGGTAGAAGAACGCCGCGACGGCCGAGGCCACCAGGGCGATCACCACGAGCGGCGTCAGGCCGGCGTCGATCGCCGCGCTGAACACGACGAACTTGCCGATGAAGCCGGACGTCAGCGGAATGCCGGCCAGCGCCAGCAGCAGGAACGTGAAGGTGGCCGCCACGATCGGCGACCGCTTCGCGAGACCCGCCCACTGCGACAGGTGCGTCGCCTCGCCGTCCGAGTTGCGGACCAGCGACACGATGCCGAACGCGGCGATCGTGGTGAAGCCGTACGCCAGCAGGTAGAACATGGTCGCGCTCACGCCCGGAGCGTCGCCTTCCGGCGTCAGGGCGATGGAGCCGATCAGCAGGAAGCCCGCGTGCGCCACCGAGGAGTACGCGATCATGCGCTTCACGTCGGTCTGGGTGAGGCCGAGGATCGCGCCGATCACCATCGAGACGACCGCGACGCCGTAGAGCACGCCACGCCACTCCCACTGCGTGTTCTCGAACGCCACCGTGAGCACGCGCAGGATGCCGCCGAACGCGGCGACCTTGGTGCACGCGGCCATGAACGCCGTCACCGGCGTCGGCGCGCCCTGGTACACGTCCGGGGTCCAGGCGTGGAACGGGCCGACGGCGGCCTTGAACAGCAGGCCCACCACCAGCAGGCCGAAGCCCGCGAACAGCAGCGTGTCGGAACGGTCCGTACCGCCGGCGGCGGTCGCGATGGCCGAGAGCTTCACCGAACCCGCGTAGCCGTACAGCAGGGCCACGCCGTAGAGGAAGAACGCGGACGCGAAGGCGCCGAGCAGGAAGTACTTCACGGCCGCTTCCTGCGAGAGCAGGCGACGGCGGCGAGCCAGGCCGCACAGCAGGTACAGCGGCAGCGACAGGACTTCCAGCGCGATGAACATCGTCAGGAGGTCGTTCGCCGCGACGAACGTCATCATGCCGCCGAGCGCGAACAGCGTGAGCGGGAAGACCTCGGTCTGCATGCCGGTCTTCGTCGCCTGAGCGCGGTCCTGGACGGTGCCGGGACGGATCGCGGCCTGCGCCACGAACGCGCCACCGGGCTCCACCGAGCGATCGGCGATCAGCAGCACCGAGCCGAAGCCCAGCACCAGCAACGTGGCCCACAGGAACAGCGACGGCGAGTCGACCGCGATCGCCCCCGCCAGCGTCGCCACGCCCTGCTCGGGACGCTCCGAGGTCGCGTAGAGGATCAGCGAGCCGACGGCACCGACCAGCGCCACGAGCGTGAGCACGAGCTGCACGGCCCACCGCTGGTGCTTGGGCAGCAACGCTTCCAGCAGCACGCTGATGCACGCCGCACCGAGCACGATCAGCAGCGGCGCGATGGCGCCGTAATCGATCTCCGGCGCCTCGATCTGTTGCGCCTGAGCGACGAGAAGGTTCACGTCACTTGCCTTCCTGCACGGTGACCGGGTCGGTCACGCCGACCTCGGTCAGCGTCGCCCCCACAGTCGGGGTGATGACGTCGAGCACCGGCTGCGGGTAGAACCCGAGTGCCAGCACGATGACAACGAGCGGTGCCAGCACGGCGATCTCGCGCTTGGTGAGGTCGCCGATGGTGGTCTTCTTCTCCGGGTCGCCGACGGCGCCCGGACCGGCGGCCGCGGCCACGAGCGCGTCGCCGCGCAGCGGGCCGGTCATGATCCGCTGGTAGAGCCACAGCACGTAGAGCGCCGCGAGCACCATGCCGACCGTCGCGATGATCGTGAACACCGGCTGGGTCGGGAACGAGCCGATCAGCACCAGGAACTCCGAGACGAACGAGTTCGTGCCCGGCAGCGACAGCGTGGTCAGACCCGCCAGCAGCAGCATGCCCGCGAGCAGCGGCGCCACCTTCGACATACCGCCGTAGTCGGCGATCAGCGACGAACCACCGCGCGCGATCACCATGCCGACCACCAGGATCAGCATGCCGGTCGAGATCGAGTGGTTGAGCATGTACGACACCGAGCCCACGCCCGCCTGCGACGTGAACGAGAAGATGCCGAGCGCGATGAATCCGAAGTGGGCGATCGAGACGTAGGCCAGGAACCGCTTCATGTCCCGCTGGCCCGTGGCGAGCAGCGATCCGTAGAGGACACCGGCCACCGCGAGCACGAGCACGAACGGCGCCAGGTTCTTCGACGCCTCCGGGAACATCGGCAGCAGGTAGCGCAGCATGCCGAACGTGCCGACCTTGTCCAGGATGCCGACGACGATCACCGTGACGCCGATGGGCGCCTCGGCCGCGGCGTCGGGCAGCCAGGTGTGGAACGGCACGAGCGGCGCCTTGATCGCGAACGCCAGGAAGAAGCCGAGGAACAGCCAGGTCTGCGTCGTCGAGTCGGCGTCGCGGACCACGGTCACCAGCGTCGCCCAGTCGAACGTGCCCTTGCCGAGCTCGTCCGACGCCATCGCGTACGCGCCGATCGCGGAGGCCAGCATGATCAGGCCGCCGAGGAACGAGTACAGGAAGAACTTGACCGCCGCGTACTGCCTGCGCGCGCCGCCGTAGCCGCCGATCAGGAAGTACATCGGGATCAGCATGACTTCGAAGAGCACGTAGAACAGGAAGACGTCGGTGGCGGCGAACACCGCGACCGTCACGGCCTCCTGGATGAGGATCAGCGAGAGGTACCCGCCCTGCGAACGGCCGGCGGGCAGCTTCTCCGTCCAGCCGGCACCGATCACCAGCGGGATCAGCAGCGCGATGACCGCGATCATCACCAGCGCGATGCCGTCGATGCCGAACTGCAGCCGCACGCCGAACGCCGGAATCCAGTCCACGCCGGTGGCGAGCTGGATGCGGTCGCCTCCCGGGTCGTAGGCCGTCCACAGCAGAACCGCGAGCACGAGCTCGACGAGCGAGAACGCCAGCGCGACGAGCTTGGCCTTCTTGTCGTCCTTGCGCAGGAACGCCACCACCAGCGCGCCGACCAGCGGCACCACCAGCAGTGCGATCAGAACCCAGGTCACGAGAACCTCACCACCAGGAGCGCTCCGAGCACGAAGATCGAGCCCAGCAGCATGGACAGTGCGTAGGAGCGGACGAACCCGGTCTGCAGCCTGCGCAACCGGCCGGAGCTACCGCCGAGCAGCGCCGCGGTCCCGTTGACCAGACCGTCGACGCCCTTCAGGTCGAGGTACACCAGCGCGCGGGTGAGCCAGGTGCCCGGCCGCGCGAAGAGGGCCTCGTTCAGTGCGTTGCCGTAGAGGTCCGCACGAGCCGCGCGCACCGGGAACGACACGCGCGCCGGACGCTCGACCGGCTGCTTGCCGCGCAGGAAGAGCAGGCACGCGAGGCCGACGCCCAGCAGCGACAGCGCCACGGTCAGGATCCCGACCATGCCGTGCGAGATGACGCCGTGCGACTCCTGCAGCTCACCGAGCGACGGCTCCAGCCAGCCGGCCAGACGTCCGCCCGAGGAGAGGAACCAGCCACCGGCGACGGAGCCGACCGCGAGGATGATCATCGGGACGGTCATCGTCAGCGGGGACTCGTGCGGGTGGTAGTCCTTGCCGTTCTCCGCCTTCAGCTCCTTCCAGCGGGGCTTGCCCAGGAAGACCAGGATCAGCAGGCGCGTCATGTAGAACGCGGTCAGCGCGGCACCGAGCAGTGCGACACCGCCGAAGACGTACCCGCGCCAGCCCTCCGCGCCGAACGCCGCCGCGATGATGGCGTCCTTCGAGAAGTAGCCCGCGAACGGCGGGATGCCGATCAGCGCGAGGTAGCCGAGCGTCCAGGTGACGAAGGTGATCGGCAGGAACTTATAGAGCCCGCCCATCCGGCGGATGTTGCCCTCGTCGTTCATGCCGTGCATGACCGAACCGGCACCGAGGAAGAGACCGGCCTTGAAGAAGCCGTGCGTCAGCAGGTGCATGATGCCGAGCGCGTAACCGATCGGGCCGAGGCCCACCGCGAGGATCATGTAGCCGATCTGCGAGACCGTCGAGTACGCCAGGACCTTCTTGAAGTCGTCGTAGGCGCAACCGATGATGCAACCGATCAGCAGCGTGACGCCACCGATGATCATGACGACCAGGCGGCCGTCCTCGCTCAGGTTGTAGAGCGGGTTGGAGCGGGCGATCAGGTACACGCCCGCGGTGACCATCGTCGCCGCGTGGATCAGGGCGGACACCGGGGTCGGGCCGGCCATCGCGTCCGGCAACCAGGCCTGGAGCGGGAACTGACCGGACTTGCCGCAGGCACCCAGGAGCAGCAGCAGCGTGATCGCGAGGACCTCGGCCGAGGAGAACTCGCTGACGCGGCTGAAGACCTCGGTGTACTGCGTCGTCCCGAGCCTGTTGAACATCAGGAAGATCGCGATCGCGAGGCCCAGGTCACCGACGCGGTTCATCAGGAAGGCCTTCTTGGCCGCCGATGCCGCTTCCGGCTTGTACTGGTACCAGCCGATCAGCAGGTACGAGGCGAGACCGACGCCCTCCCAGCCGAAGTACAGGGTCACGAAGCCGTTGCCCAGCACCAGCAGGAGCATCGCCGAGACGAAGAGGTTGAGGTAGGCGAAGAACTTCCGCCTGCCTTCCTCGTGCGCCATGTAGCCGATCGAGTAGATGTGGATCAGCGAGCCCACACCGGTGATCAGCAGCACGAACGTCAGCGACAGCGGGTCGAGCCGCAGTCCGAACGCGACGGTCAGCGCGTTGACGTCGATCCAGTTGAACAGGTGCAGGTTCTGCACCCGCTCCTCGGGGTTCGAGACGCCGAGCGTGGAGAAGAACAACGCGAGCGCGTAGCCGAACGACGCCAGCAGCGTGGCGCTGCCGAGCAGGTGGCCCCACTTGTCGGCGCGCCTGCCACTGACCAACAGCACCGCCGCACCGAACGCGGGCAGCGCGAGCAACAACCAGGCGAAGCTCGCGACCCCGCTGGCGACAACAGGTTCCGTCACCGGTGACCCCTCAGTACTTCAGCAGGTTCGAGTCGTCGACCGAGGCCGAGCGACGCGTCCGGAAGATGGACATGATGATCGCGAGGCCGACGACGACCTCCGCCGCGGCGACGACCATCACGAAGAACGCCATCACCTGACCGTCGAGCGAGCCGTTGATCCGCGCGAACGTCACGAGGCTCAGGTTGACCGCGTTGAGCATGAGCTCGACGCACATGAACACCACGATGGCGTTGCGGCGCACCAGGACGCCGACGGCGCCGATGCTGAACAGCAGTGCCGACAGCAGCAGGTAGTACGTGGGAGTCACGACTCACTTCCCTTGAGCGCGTGCGCGTCGGCCACGTGCCCGGTGCCGGCCACGTCGGCGACGTCGTCCGAGAGCGTGGACCTGTCGGTCGCCTCGATGACCTCGAACAGCGACTCCTCCGCCACGGTGCCGTCGGGCAGCAGGGCGGGGGTGGCCACCGAGTTGGCGGTGGCGAAGACGCCGGGGCCGGGCAGCGAGCCGACCCGCGTGCCGTCCTGGAAGCGCTCCTCGACCAGTTCCTTCTGCGTCTTCTTGGCGGGCTTCCCGTCGCGGCCGACGAAGGCCAGGATCATCGCGCCGAGTGCGGCGGTGATGAGCAGCGCCGACGTGAGCTCGAACGCGAACAGGTAGTCCGTGAAGAGCTTCTGGCCGATGTTGCCGACGTTGCCGCCGTTCGTGGTGTTCGCCTCGGCCAGACCGCGCGGCTCGACCGAGGTGAGCGCGCGGCCGACGGAGCCGACCAGGATCACGGCGAACCCGATGCCGAGCAACGCGGCCGCGAGGCGCTGGCCCCGGATCACCTCGACGACGGAGTCCGAACTGTCGCGGCCGACCATCATCAGCACGAACAGGAACAGCATCATGATCGCGCCGGTGTAGACGATGATCTGCACGAAGCCGAGGAACGGCGCCTGCTGGACCATGTACAGCACACCGAGGCTGAGCATCGTCACGACGAGCCACAGCGCGGAGTGCACCGCGTTGCGCGCGAAGAGCATGCCGAGCGCACCGGCCAGCGCGAGCGGGCCGAGCACCCAGAACGTGATCGCCTCGCCCGTGGTGACGGTGTCGACCACGCGCTGCACCGGTTCCGGCTGCTGCTGCGCGAGGAAGGTCAGGAGGCTCACTGCCCGGCCTCCTTCGCGAGCTGCGGGCCGTTCACGTAGTAGTCGTTCTCGTTGTTGCCCAGCCGCATCGGGTGCGGCGGCTGCTCCATGCCGGGCAGCAGCGGAGCGAGCAGGTCTTCCTTGGTGAAGATCAGGTCCTGGCGGTTGTCGTCGGCGAGCTCGTACTCGTTCGTCATCGTGAGCGAACGGGTCGGGCACGCCTCGATGCACAGGCCGCAGCCGATGCAGCGCAGGTAGTTGATCTGGTAGTCCATGCCGTAGCGCTCACCGGGCGAGTAACGCGCGTCCTCGGTGTTGTCGCCACCCTCGACGAAGATCGCGTCCGCCGGGCAGGCCCACGCGCACAGCTCGCAGCCGACGCACTTCTCCAGCCCGTCCGGGTGCCGGTTCAGCTGGTGACGACCGTGGAACCGCGGCGCGGTCACCTTCTTGACCTCGGGGTACTCCTCCGTCACCACCTTCTTGAACATGGTGCCGAAGGTGACGCCGAAGCCTTTCAGGGACTCGAACATCCCTACTCAGCCTCCTTACCGGTGGTGACGGCTGCCTTGTCCGCGGGGATGTTGGCGACCTTGACCTTGCGCTTGGGCGCGGCCTTGGGAACGACGAGGTCGAGCGGCGGCACGGGGAAGCCGGAACCCGCGAGCGGAACGCCCTTGGTGTCCTGGACCTTCTTGTCCGGCAGCAGGAACGAGACCAGCAGCACGAGGCCGACGACCACGCCCAGCGCGATGAGCCGCTGCGCCGTGGAGAGCTGCTGGATCGCGCCGGTGCGGATGACCGCGACGGCCATGATCCAGACGAGGCTGGTCGGGACCAGCACCTTCCAGCCCAGGCGCATGAACTGGTCGTAGCGCATGCGGGGCAGCGTGCCGCGCAGCCAGATGAAGATGAACAGGAAGCCCAGCGTCTTGATGATGAACCAGAGCAGGCCCCACCAGCCGGTGTTCATGAACTCGCCGCTCCACGGGGCGTGGTAGCCGCCGAGGAAGAGCGTGGTCGCGAGCGCCGAGACGGTGACCATGTTGACGTACTCGGCGAGGAAGAACAGCGCGAACTTCAGCGAGCTGTACTCCGTGTGGAAACCACCGACGAGCTCCGACTCGGCCTCGGGGAGGTCGAACGGGGCGCGGTTGGTCTCGCCGACCATCGACACGACGTAGATCGCGAAGCTGGGGAAGAGCAGGAGGCCGAACCAGCCGGGCGCGAACCCGAGCACGGTGGTCGCCTGCGCGCCGACGATGTCACCGGTCGACATCGAGCCGGTGAACATGATCACCGCGACGATCGACAGGCCCATCGCGATCTCGTAGGAGATCACCTGCGCGGCCGACCGCAGCGCGCCGAGCAGCGGGTACGGCGAGCCGGAGGCCCAGCCGGACAGCACGATGCCGTAGACGCCGATCGAGGAGCAGGCCAGCACCACGAGCACGCCGACCGGGAGGTCGACGAGCTGCAGCGCGGTCTGCTCGCCGAACAGGTTGACCTCGCCCGCGAGCGGGATCACCGAGAACGCGAGGAACGCGGGGATGCAGGAGATCACCGGCGCGAGGAAGAACACCCACTTGTCCGCGAGGACGGGACGGATGTCCTCCTTGAACGCGAGCTTCAGACCGTCCGCGAGCGACTGCAGCCAGCCGTTCGGGCCGACCCGGTTGGGACCGGGACGGTGCTGCATCCGCGCGACGACCTTGCGCTCCCAGTTGATCATGAACAGCGTCATGACCACGAGGAACGCGAAGATCGCGACGACCTTGACCAGGACGAGCCAGATCGGGTCGTCCGCGAGGAGCTTGGCGGTCTCGCCGATCTCCGCTGCGACGAACTGCTGGGTCATGACGTTCCTCCGCTGACGGAGACGATCGAGCCGTGGCCCGCGCCGAGAGTGGCCCGGACGGTCACGTCACCCGAGTTGGTGGGCAGCCAGACGACGCCCTCGGGCAGGTCGTCGGTCTCGACCGGGAGCGTGATCGCGCCACGCTCGGTGGAGACCGTCACGTACCCGCCGGACACGAGGCCGAACTGCTGCGCGGTGGCCTCCGCGATCTTCGCGACGACCGGGCGGGCCGTGCCGGCGAGGTGCGGCTCGTCCACCTGCAGCGAGCCGTTGCCGATCAGGCGGTGCCACGTGGCGAGCACGGCCTTGCCGGGGCCGGCCGGGGAGACCAGCGGCGCCGCGACGTTGAGCGAGGAACCGCTCGGCGTGCCCTCGCCCAGACGGGCCAGGTCGGCGGCCGAGGCGGCGGGCGTCTGCGTGAACAGGTCCGCGTCCATCTCCACCGCGAGGGTGTCGAGCACGCGGCAGTCCGGCAGGGCGCTGGTGCCGTCGAGGGTCGTGCCGAACTCGCGGCGGCGGCCCTCCCAGTTGAGGTAGCTGCCGGACTTCTCGACCGCCGGGGCGATCGGGAGCACGACGTCCGCGTGCGCGGTGACCGCGCTCGGCCGCAGCTCCAGGCTCACGATGAAACCGGCCGCTGCCAGCGCCTTCTCCGCGAGCCGCGGGTCGGGCAGGTCGAACGGGTCGACGCCGCCGATCAGCAGACCGGACAGCTCGCCGTTCGCGGCGGCTTCGAGGATGCCCGTGGTGTCGCGGCCGGGCGTCGCGGGCAGCGAGCCCTCCTCGACGCCCCAGGTGCGCTCGACCTCGGTGCGCGCGGTGGCGTTCGCGACGTGGCGGCCGCCGGGCAGCAGGTTCGGCGTGGCACCGACCGCGAGCGCGCCGCGCTCACCGGCACGGCGGGGGATCCACGCGACCTGGGCGCCCGTGCGCTCGGCCAGGCGGGCGACCGCGGTGAACGTGCCGGGGATCGCGGCGGCGCGTTCGCCGACCAGGATCACCGCACCGGGCTTGGACAGCAGCTCGACGACGTCGGAAGCGTGCTCCGGCAACGCGTTGATGGCGTTGGCCTCGGCACCGGGGACGCAGGCGAGCAGCGTGCCGTACGTCTTCTCCACGGCCGGGGTCGTGAACTGGCCGAGGTGGAAGACCTTCGTGGTGCCCTTGCGAGCCGCCTTGCGCAGGCGCAGGAAGACGATCGGCGCTTCCTCCTCGGGCTCGAACGCGACCAGCAACGCGGCCGGTGCCTTCTCGATGCCCTGGAAGGTGACGCCGTTGTCCGGGTTGGTGAACACGGTGGTACCGGACAGGAACTCCAGCTCCTCGGCGCTGTGCGGCCGGGCGCGGAAGTCGATGTCGTTGGTGTGCAACGCGATCCGGGCGAACTTCGAGTACGCGTAGGCGTCCTCGACGGTCAGCCGGCCACCGGTGAGGACACCGACGCCGTTCGCGTCGCGAGCCGCCGTCAGGCCCTCGGCCGCGACCCGCAGCGCCTCGGTCCAGGACGACTCGCGCAGCTCGCCGCTCTCCTTGTCCCGCACGAGCGGCCGCTTGATGCGGTCCTCGGCGGTGGCGTAGCGGAAGGCGAACCGGCCCTTGTCGCAGATCCACTCCTCGTTGACCTGCGGGTCGTCACCGGCGAGCTTGCGCTGCACCTTGCCGCGCCGCCAGTCCGTGCGCTCGGCGCACCCCGACGAGCAGTGCTCGCAGATGCTCGGCGTCGACACGAGGTCGAACGGCCGGGCGCGGAAGCGGTAGGCCGCCGAGGTGAGAGCGCCGACCGGGCAGATTTGGATCGTGTTGCCCGAGAAGTACGACTGGAACGGCTTCTCCGGCGCCGTGCCGATCTGCTGCAGCGCACCGCGCTCCAGCAGCTCGATGAACGGGTCGCCGGCGATCTGCGCGGAGAACCGGGTGCAGCGCTGGCAGAGCACGCAGCGCTCGCGGTCGAGCAACACCTGCGTCGAGATGTTGATCGGCTTCGGGAACGTCCGCTTGTGCTCGTGGAAGCGGGAGTCGCTGCGGCCGTGGGCGATCGCCTGGTTCTGCAGCGGGCACTCACCGCCCTTGTCGCAGATCGGGCAGTCCAGCGGGTGGTTGATGAGCAGCAGCTCCATCACACCCTGCTGGGCCTTGTCCGCGACCGGCGAGGTCAGCTGGGTCTTCACGACCATGCCGTCCGCGACCGTCATCGTGCAGGAGGCCTGCGGCTTCGGCATCGGCCGGCCGCCCATCTCGACCTCGACGAGGCACTGGCGGCAGGCGCCCGCGGGCTCCAGCAGCGGGTGGTCGCAGAAGCGCGGGATGACCGTGCCGAGGCGCTCGGCCGTGCGGATCAGCAACTCACCCTTGGGCGCGACGACGGTCTCGCCGTCGATGACGAGCTTGACGTGCCCCTCGGGCACGACGACCTCGGCCTCGGTGGGCTTGTCAGGGGCGATGGTCATGCGTTCGCTCCAGCCAGGACCTTGGAGTTCTGGTCGCACAGCGCCAGGAACTCGTCCTTGAAGTACTTGATGCCACTGGTGATCGGGCTGACGGCACCGTCACCGAGCGCGCAGAACGAGCGGCCGAGGATGTTGTCGCAGACGTCGAGCAGCGTGTCGATGTCGCTCGCCGTCCCGTTCCCGGCCACCATCCGCTGCAGGATCTGCACGAGCCAGTACGTGCCCTCGCGGCACGGCGTGCACTTGCCGCACGACTCGTGCTTGTAGAACTCCGTCCACTTCATGACGGCCCACGGCACGGACACGGTCTCGTTGAAGATCTGCAGGGCGGTGGTGCCCAGCATCGAGCCGGCCTCGGCGGCACCCTCGAAGTCCAGCGGCACGTCGAGGTGCTCCGCCGTGAACAGCGGGGTGGACGAGCCACCCGGCGTCCAGAACTTCAGCGGGATGCCGTCCTTCATGCCACCGGCCATCTCCAGCAGCTGCCGGAGCGTGGTGCCCATCGGCGCCTCGTACTGGCCGGGCCGCGTGACGTGGCCGGACAGCGAGTAGATCTTCGGACCGGGTGAGCGGTCGCGACCCATCTCGCGGAACCAGTCGGCGCCACCGTTGACGATGAAGGGAACCGACGCGATGGTCTCGACGTTGTTCACCACGGTGGGCGACGCGTAGAGGCCCGAGGTCGCGGGGAACGGCGGCTTGAGCCGCGGCTGGCCGCGACGGCCCTCCAGCGAGTCGAGCAGCGCGGTCTCCTCGCCGCAGATGTACGCGCCGGCGCCGGCGTGGACCACCACGTCGAGGTCGAACCCGCTGCCGAGGATGTCCTTGCCCAGGTACCCCTTGGCGTACGCCTCGCGCACCGCCGCGTTGAGGCGGCGGATGCAGTGCAGGACCTCGCCGCGGACGTAGATCGCCGCGAAGTTCGCGCGGATCGCGTACGACGTGATGATCACGCCCTCGATCAGCGAGTGCGGGTCCGCCATCATCGTGGGGATGTCCTTGCAGGTGCCCGGCTCGCCCTCGTCGGCGTTGATGACGAGGTAGTGCGGCTTGCCGTCGCCCTGCGGGATGAAGCCCCACTTCATGCCGGTGGGGAACCCCGCGCCGCCGCGGCCGCGCAGTCCGGAGTCCTTGCACTGCTGGATGAGCTGGTCCGGGTGGGCCTTCAGCGCCTTGGGCAGGGCGGTGTAGCCACCGGTGCGCTCGTAGGTCTCGATGGTCCAGGACCTGGGCTCGGTCCAGCGCTTGGTGAGAACAGGAGTCAGCGGGTCAACCATGGGTGTTCCCCTACTTCTTTTCCGGCAGGGCGGGGAATTCGGCGTTGGACGGCATCCGGGGCGCGTCCCAGCCGCGTTCCTTGGCGATCTGCGCACCGGCGAGCGTCTCCGGCGCCGCCGACGGGCCTTCGAGGTCGGCGTCGCGACCCTCGAAGAAGCCGGCGAGCTGGAGCTCGGCCTGCTTGAAGTCGGTGAGCGGGGCACCGCGCGTGGGGGCGGGCTTCTCCCCCGACTGCAACGCCTTCACGAGTCCCAGGGCCTTCTCCGGCGTCTGGTTGTCGTAGAACTCGTAGTTGACCTGGAGCACCGGGCCGAGGTCGCACGCGGCGAGGCACTCGGCGTGCTCCAGCGTGATCGAGCCCGGCGTGCCCGGCTCGCCCGCGGTCTCCTCGTGGCCGACACCCAGGTGGCTCTTGAGCGTCGAGTAGATCTCGTCGCCGCCCAGGGCCGCGCACAGCGTGTTCGTGCACACGCTGACCAGGTGCTCACCGCACGGGCGGCGCTTGTACATCGTGTAGAACGTCGCGACGGCGCTGACCTCGGCCTCGCTCAGGTCGAGCTGTCCGGCGCAGAACCGGATGCCGTCCTGGGAGACGTAGCCCTCGACCGACTGCACGAGGTGCAGCATCGGGAGCAGCGCACTGCGGGACTGCGGGTAGCGGGCGATGATCGCCTGCGCCCTGTCCACAGTGGACTGGTCAAAAGCGGTTTCCTGTGCCTGAGTCATCGGTCGCAACCACCCATCACGGGGTCGATCGAGGCGACGGCCGCGATCACGTCGGCGACCATGCCGCCCTCGCACATCGCGGGCATCGACTGGAGGTTCACGAAGCTCGGTTCGCGGAGGTGCACGCGCATCGGCCTCGTGCCGCCGTCGGAGACGACGTGGTAGCCGAGTTCGCCGCGCGGCGACTCGACCGGCACGTACACCTGGCCCGGCGGAACCTTGAAGCCCTCGGTCACCAGCTTGAAGTGGTGGATCAGGGACTCCATGGACTGGCCCATGATCTTGCGGACGTGCTCGAGCGAGTTGCCCATGCCGTCGCTGCCGATCGTGAGCTGCGCCGGCCACGCGATCTTCGCGTCCTCGACCATCACCGGACCGGTCGGCAGGCTCTTCACGACCTGCTTGATGATCCGCAGCGACTGGTGCATCTCCTCGAGGCGCAGCAGGTACCGCGCGAAGCAGTCCGCCGCGTTCGAGGTCGGCACGTCGAACTGGTAGTTCTCGTAACCGCTGTACGGCTCGATTTTGCGCAGGTCCCAGGCGAGGCCGGCGGAGCGCAGGATCGGGCCGGTGATGCCGAGCGCGAGGCACGCGTCGACGGGCAGGTAGCCCACGCCCGCGAGGCGGTTGCGCCAGATCGGCTGGCCGGTGAGCAGCTTGTCGTAGTCCGGCAGCCGCTTTTCCATGACCTCGACGAACGCGGTGATCTTCTCGACCGCGTCGGCCGGCAGGTCCTGCGCGAGGCCGCCGGGCCGGATGAACGCGTGGTTCATCCGCAGGCCGGTGAGGTGCTCCAACAGGTGCAGGGCCTCCTCGCGCTCGCGGAAGCCGGAGGTCATGCCGGTGAGGGCGCCGAGCTCCATGCCGCCGGTGGCGAGCGCGACGAGGTGCGAGCTGATGCGGTTGATCTCCATCAGCAGCACGCGGATCGCCTGCGCCTTGTCCGGCACCGCGACGCCGAGCAGCTTCTCGACGGCCATGCAGTACGCGGCCTCGTGGTGCAGCGGCGCGAGGTAGTCGGTGCGCGTGACGAACGTGACGCCCTGGACCCAGTTCCGGTACTCGACGTTCTTCTCGATGCCGGTGTGCAGGTAGCCGATCACGCTGCGGGCGTGGGTGACCGTCTCGCCCTCGAGCTCCAGGACCAGGCGGAGCACGCCGTGGGTCGAGGGGTGCTGCGGGCCGAGGTTCATGACGATGCGCTCGTCGTGGACCGCGTCCGCGAGCACCTCGTCCCAGTCGCCGCCGGTCACCGTGTAGACGGTGCCCTCGGTCGTCCGGCGCGACTCCGCGATCTCGGCGTCGGTGCGCGTGCGGGTGTCGACGTCGTCCGTGCTGTCGCTGCCGGTCGCACTGGTGTTGGTGCCGGTGGTGACGTCGGAAAGTCGCTCGGTCATGAGTAGGACCGCCTCTGGTCCGGCGGAGGAATCTCCGCGCCCTTGTACTCGACCGGAATGCCGCCCAGCGGGTAGTCCTTGCGCTGGGGGTGGCCGTCCCAGTCGTCCGGCATGAGGATGCGGGTCAGTCCGGGATGACCGTCGTAGATGATCCCGAACATGTCCCAGGTCTCGCGCTCCTGCCAGTCCGCCGTCGGGTAGACCTCGACGAGGCTCGGCACGTGCGGGTGCTCGACGTCGACGGCGACTTCCAGCCGGATGCGGCGGCGGTACGTCATCGACGTGAGGTGCGTGACCGAGTGCAGGCGCTGCGGCACGTCGGCGCCGTAGTCGACACCGGAGACCGAGCTGCAGAGCTCGAAGCGCAGGGACGGGGTGTCGCGGCAGATGCGCGCGACCTCCAGCAGCGTCTCCGGCCTGAGGTAGAAGGTGATCTCGCCGCGGTCGACCGTCACCTGCTGCACCGTGTCGGCGGGCAGGCCCTTGTCGGCGATCGCGGCGAACAGCTCGTCCGCGACCTCGTCGAACCAACCGCCGAACGGGCGCTCGGACGGAGCAGCCACGTGGGCGGGCAGGCGCAGGCCACCGAAGCCGGACGTGTCACCGGAGCCGGTGACACCGAAGAGGCCCTGGCGCTCCTTGCCCGCGAGGATCGGCGCCTTCGCCTTCGCCTCGGTCGGGTTGGTCTTCTCGAGATCCTCTCCCGCGCGGTTGACGCTGGAGTGCTCTCCCCCTGGCTCGGTCACTTCTTCCTCGCAAAACGCTCGGAGGACGGGATGAGATCGGTGCGGTAGCCCGAGTCGGCGAGTGCCTTGGCGCGCACGGCGCCCAGGGGCTCGTCCATGATCTTGGCGTGGATCTTGAGGATCGCGTCCATCAGCATCTCCGGCCGCGGCGGGCAGCCCGGCAGGTACATGTCGACGGGCACGACGTGGTCGACGCCCTGCACCACCGCGTAGTTGTTGAACATGCCGCCAGTGCTGGCGCACACGCCCATGGCCAGCACCCAGCGCGGCTCGGGCATCTGGTCGTAGATCTGCCGCAGCACCGGCGCCATCTTGTTGGTGACGCGGCCGGCCACGATCATCAGGTCCGCCTGGCGCGGTGAGGCCCGGAAGACCTCCATGCCGAAGCGGGCCAGGTCGTACCGCGGACCACCCGTCGTCATCATCTCGATGGCGCAGCAGGCCAGGCCGAAGGTGGCAGGCCAGAGCGAGGACTTGCGGGTCCAGTTGACCAGCTTCTCGACGCTGACCAGCAGGATGCCGTTCGGGAGCTTCTCCTCGAGACCCATGACTTCCTCAGTTCCAGTCGAGGCCGCCGCGACGCCACACGTAGACGTACGCGAAGCCGACCGTGGCGACGAACAGGACGATCTCCACCAGCCCGAACAGGCCGAGCTTGTCGGCCGCTACGGCGAACGGGTAGAGGAAGACCATTTCGATGTCGAACAAGATGAACAGCATCGCCGTCAGGTAGTAGGCGACGGGCATGCGCCCACCACCCACGACCGGCTGCGGGCTCGGCTCGATGCCGCACTCGTACGCGTCGAGCTTCGCCTTGTTGTAGCGGCGCGGTCCGATGTAGGGAGCCGCGGTCACCGAGAACAGCGCGAACGCCCCGGCGAGCGCGAACATCAATACGAGGGGGAGGTAAGGGTCAAGCACGCTCCGTCGTCCTTTCCTCGCGGTCGCCCGCACCCTAAGGGTGTTGTTCTACGACACGTTTGTTAGGCGAACCTAACAAACGCTTGTGAAACAGTTCACAAGCTTGATCACACTGTTGTGAAGTGATTCACAAGCTCGCTCGCCAGTGTAGAACGCCTGTAAATGACCTGGATCACAGGGTCTGACCTGGGCGTTTAACTTGCCCGACACATGCGAAACGGCACCGGCTCGTATTGAGCCGGTGCCGTCACCTATTCGGAGTAATTTACGCGCTGGGAGCGAGCTTCGTGGCGGCCACGATCAGACGGTCCATTGAGTCGCCGTCCTTGGGGTCGTAGAGGCCCGCGAGTAGCTTGAGCACGAGTTTCATCAGGCGTTTCCGCGGCATTCCGTACTTCGTTGCGGTCCGCATGATCGCCGGGTTGCCGATGAGCTTCGAGAAGACGTTCCCGAGCCGGTAGTAACTGCCGAGCGCCTCCTCGATGCGGACCGGGTAGCCGTGCAGCGCCCGTTCACGGTTGACGCCGGTGCGCGCGAGGGCCTGGACGATCGACTCGGACGCGATCTTCGCCGACTCCATGGCGTAGCCGATGCCCTCGCCGTTGAACGGGTTGACCATGCCGCCGGCGTCGCCGACGAGCACCATGCCCGCCCGGTAGTGCGGCTTGCGGTTGAGGCCCATGGGCAGCGCGGCGCCGCCGATCCGGCTGGTCGCGTTCTCCTCGCGGAAGCCCCACTCCTCCGGCGTGCCGTCCAGCCAGCTGCGCAGGAGCTGGCGGTAGTCGGTGGTGCCGTAGGCCTTCGACGTGCTGAGGATGCCCAGGCCGACGTTCACGCTGCCGTCGCCCATGCCGAAGATCCAGCCGTAACCGGGCAGCAGCTGCCCGTCCGGGGCCCACAGCTCGAGGTGCGACTCGAGGTAGTCGTCCTTGGTGCGCGGGCTGTTGTAGTAGCGGCGGACCGCCACGCCCATGGGCTTGTCGTCGTCCTTCTGCAGGCCGACGCTCAGCGCGAGCCTCGCCGACACGCCGTCGCAGCCGACGACGATGGGCGCGCGGTAGGTGACCGGGTTCTTCTCAGGTCCCTGCTTGGCCTCGACGCCCACGACACGGCCGTTCTCGACGATGGCCTTGGTGACCGTCGTGTGCTCGTGCATGCGCGCACCGGCCGCCTTCGCGGCGTTCGCGAGCATCTCGTCGAAGTCCATGCGGGGACGCACGACGCCGTAGTTCGGGAAGGTGGCCAGGTCCGGCCAGTCCAGCTCCATCGTCACGCCGCCGCCCACGACGCGGAGGCCCTTGTTGTGGAGCCAGCCGTTGCTCTCGCGGGTGTCGATGCCGAGGTCGATGAGCTGCTTGACGCCTCGGGGCGTGAGCCCGTCGCCGCAGACCTTCTCCCTGGGGAACGTGCTCTTCTCCAGGAGGAGGACGTCGAGGCCCGCCCTGGCGAGGTAGGTGGCCGCGGTCGAGCCCGCCGGTCCAGCACCCACCACGATGACGTCGGCGTCCTCGTTGATCCCGCGCCTGCTCATCCAGACTCCCTGCGTGTACCGGTCACAGCTTCTGCTGGCGACTCTAACCGGCCTTTGCTGAGGGTTCCGGGTGCTGGGGTTGCGGGCGGTGCCTTGCGCTGGTCCGTCGCGTTCCAGCGGGGTGGGTCGCGTTGGGCCGGTCACGTCACCCTGCGAGGGTGGGGCGCGCGGGCAGTGACGAAGCGCGGGGTTGCGATTGGGGCTTGACCTCGAGCCTCTGGCGGGATGCTTGGACGGCCGGAAAAGGCCGGGCTGAAAAGCGCCCGGCCGTGCCCATGAGGGGAGCATCCCGCCCCCTCGAGGTAAAGCCCCAATCGCCATGAGCGGAGTGCACCGCTACCCAGCCCGTGAGGTTCACACGGCTCGCTTCGCATCGCCACGCCAGGACTCGTACGTGGTTGCGGTGCGTTGGCGGGTTCCTGGTGGCACCGCGCGGGTCTGGTTGCGCTGGCGGGCGCCGGTTCCAGCGGAAGGGTCGGCTGCCGTTCTGACTGTCACCCTGCGAGGGTGATGCGGGCGGTCGACCCTGCGCTGGCGAGCGGGCTACGACTCGGCGGCCTCTTCGGCCTTCGGCTTCGGCTTGGTCGCGCGGTGCAGGGCCACCATGCCGCCGGTCAGGTTGAACCAGGCCACGTCCTCCCAGCCCGCCTGCGAGATGAGCTCGCCGAGCGTGCGCTGGTCCGGCCAGGTCGCCATCGACTCGGACAGGTAGGAGTAGGCGGCGGGGTTCGAGGAGACGAACTTCGCGATGAGGGGGAGCAGTTTGAGCAGGTAGCGCATGTAGACGAAGCGGAACGGCTTCCAGACCGGCGTCGAGACCTCGCAGATGACCATGCGGCCGCCCGGCTTGGTGACGCGGGCCATCTCGCGGAGGGCGACGACCGTGTCGTTGAAGTTGCGGATGCCGAAGGACACCGTGACGGCGTCGAAGGAGTCGTCCTTGAACGGCAGGCGCAGGGCGTCCGCCGCCACCTTCGGGACCCGTCGGTGGGAGCCGGAGGCGAGCATGCCGAAGGAGAAGTCCGCGGCGACGCACCAGGCGCCCGACGCGGCGTACTCGACGGTGGAGACCGCCGTGCCGGCGGCCAGGTCGAGGACCTTCTCACCGGGGCGGGCGTCGAGGACGCGCCTGCTCCACTCCCGCCAGCGGCGGTCGAAGCCCAGCGTCATGACCGAGTTCGTGCGGTCGTAGCCCTTGGCCACGCCGTCGAACATCTCGGCTACCTCGCGGGGGTTCTTGTCCAGGCCGGCTCGAGACATGACTAGAGCCTAAGTCAGCGTCGCTGAGATCTTGTTCAGGGCACCTTCAGGGCGGTGAGCATGCCGTCGACCGCCGCGTGCCACGGGTACTCCTCGGCACGGGCCCGCGCGGCCTCCCGGGAACCCGATTCCAGCAGGTGGCGGGCCGCCGAGGCGAAGGCGGGAGCGTCGTCGGAGACGGCCGCGCCGCAGGACGGCTGGACGATCTCCTTCAGCGCGCTGCTCCGGCTCACGACGACCGGGGTGCCGCTGGCCAGGGCCTCCAGGGCGGCCAGGCCGAACGTCTCGTGCGGGCCCGGTGCGAGCGACAGGTCCGCCGAGGCGAGCAGGGAGGCGACGTCGAGGCGTGAGTTCACGAAGCCCAGGAACGTCACCGGCAGGCCCGCCGCGCGCTTTTCGAGGAACGAGCGGCGCGGGCCGTCCCCGGCGATCACCAGGCGTGCGGAGTGGCCCTGTTCGTGGAGTTCGGCCAGGGTGTCGACGGAGCGTTCGACGTGCTTCTCCGGCGACAGGCGTCCACAGTGGATGAGCAGGTTCTCCTTACCCTGCAAAAGGTCCTGCCGCAACGAGGCGGAGTGGCGCGTGGGGGTGAAGGTGGCGAGGTCGACGCCCAGCGGTACCTGGGCGACGTTCGTGGCACCGATGCGCTCGAACTCCTCGCGGGCGAAGGCCGTCGTGCAGACGACGGTGTCGTAGGAGGCGGCCATGCGGCGGTTCGCCCAGTCGGCGCCGCGTTCGGCCGGGGTGGCGGGCAGCACGAACCGGAGCAGGCGGTCGAGGCGTTCGTGGGAGATCACGACGTTCGGGATGCCGCGTTCGCTCGCCCACGCGCCCATGCCGCGCAGGGTGAGCCGGTCGGAGACCTCCAGCCGATCGGGCCTGAGGTGTTCCACCAGCGACTTCACCCGCCACGGGTCCACCACCCGGTAGCCGCCGGTGTACGGGACCTTCACCGCGGGCAGGGTGATCCGGCGCACCCCGCCCGGCAGTTCCTCGTCGGCGTGGCGGGCGCCCGGTACGACGAGCACCACCTCGTGGCCCTCCTGCGCGTAGCCGGTGCCGAGGTGGTGCAGCGCCGTGCGGAGTCCGCCCGACCTGGGACCGTAGAAGTTGGCGAGCTGGACGATCCTCAAGCGGCCGCCTGGTGGGTGAGTCCGATGACCTCCGCGTAGTGGCCCATCAGCTGGTCGCAGATGGCGGGCCAGGTGCGGGTGAGCACCGACTTGCGGGCCGCGAGGCCGAACCGCTTGCGCAGCACCGGATCTCGCAGCAGGTCGACGTACTGGGCGATGTCCTGTTCGAAGAGGTACCCGGTGCGGCCGTGCCTGACCAGGTCGCGCGGGCCGCCGGCGTTCGGCGCCAGCACCGGCAGGCCGGTCGCCAGCGCCTCCTGCACGGCCTGGCAGAACGTCTCGTGCGGGCCCGTGTGGATGAAGACGTCCAGCGACGCGTAGGCCTCCGCGAGCTCCTGCCCTGTGCGGAAGCCCAGGAACTCCGCGTTCGGCATGTCCTTCTCGAGCTGCTCGCGGTCGGGCCCGTCACCCACGATCCGCAGCTTCACGCCCGGCAGGTCGTGCAGCTCCTTGAGCCGGTCGACCTGCTTCTCCGGCGCGAGGCGGCCGACGTAGCCGATGGTCAGCTCGTCGTTGTGCCTCGGGCGGGGGTGGAAGAGGTCGATGTCCACGCCCCTGCCCCACTTGTGCACGCGCGGGACGCCGTGCTGTTCCAGGGCCTCCACCGCCGAGCTCGACGGGGCGAGCGTGCGGTCGGCGAGCGTGTGGAGGCGTCTGGTCCAGCGCCACGCGGCGCGCTTGGTGAGGCCGAGACCGTAGTTGCCCGCGAAACCGGCCACGTCGGTCTGGTAGACCGCGACGGTGGGCACGTCGAGCTTGCGCGCGGCTCTGAGGCCGTACGCGCCGAGCACGAACGGCGACGCGAGGTGCACGACGTCGGGCTGGAAGTCGGCGAGGGCGTGGAGCACTCTCGGGCTCGGCACGCCGATGGGAAGACTCGTCACCATGGGCACGTCGACGGAGGAGACTCTGACGACGGGCGTGCCGTGGTGCTCGTCGGCACCCGCGCCCGGCGCAACGACCATCGCCTGATGTCCGTTGCGGCGCAGGTGCTCCAGGACCCGGAGCACCGAGTTGGTGACTCCGTTCACCTGGGGCAGGAAGCTCTCGGTCACGATCGCTACGCGCACAGGGACACCATGAGGTGCCCGCATGAAGTCCGCGTGACCTCAGATTTGACGTGGACGGAACACCTCACGTCGTGGCCAGGTGATCGTCGATTCGTCATCTCGGCTTCGGTTGCCGGACATCCGGCGCGGTGAAACTAGGCCAGCATGACCGTCTTGTCGTCCCGTCCCGCGCACCCGGTAGAGCCCGGCCTGGTGTCCATCGCGCTGGAAGTGGCCGGTCGCCTGGCGAACGACGCCTCGGACGTCATCATGGCCACCGCCGGCCGCGGCGTGCGTCCCGACTCCGGCGAGTCCCCGTTCGACTGGGTCACCGACACCGACCGCACCCTGGAACGCCACACCCGGCGCGTGCTCACCGCCGAGTTCCCCACGATCCCCGTGTTCTGCGAGAACTCCGACCCGGACGTTCCCGGCGACTCGGAGTTCCGGTGGGTCGTCGATCCCGTCGACGGCACCGCGAACTACACGGCGGGCATGCCCTGGTGTGCCTACAGCCTCGCCCTGGTGGACCGCTGGGGCCCCGTGGTCGGCGTCGTCGCCGACCCGTACCGCGCGCAGATCTACGCCGCTGCCCGTGGCCGTGGCATGCGTGCGAACGGCACGCCCGTCCGCCTGACCGAACGCCAGGGCGACTCTCTCGTCGTGTGCACCGAGATGACGCGCTCCGGCCCGTGGCCGGGCATGGGCGAGTTCATCTCCAAGGCAGCCATAGCGGGCACGGGCGTGCGCGTTCTCGGCTCGAAAGCGCTCGCCGTCGCACAGGTGGCGTTGGGCCACGTCGCGGCTGCTGTGCTGCACGGCTACCACGAGTGGGACGTCGCCGGAGCGGTGTCCTTGGCCGTGGAGTCGGGTGCGGTCGTGCTCGACCGGCGCGGTGAGGGCGCCCAGCTACCCGTGGACGGACTGCTCGTCGCCGCTCCGGAAGCGGCGGACGAGGTTCTGGGCTGGTGGCAGTCGGCGCTTCAGGGCGACAGCTGAGGGAGCTGCTTCTCCAGCATCTCGAGGTGCGTGCGCGCCTCGTGCAGCTCGGGGTGGTCGAACATCTGCAACGCCACGCGCCCGACCTCGTTCTCGAACTGGTGGAAGTCGTGCGAGGCCTTGAGCAGCCGCTGGTAGACCGGGTGCTTCTGGTCGACCGCGCCGAGCGCCCGCCCGAGCTGCGCGATGCCGCGCACGTCGTCGAGCTCCTTCAAGAGCTGCTCGCTGATCCGCTGCAGCCAGTCCTTGGCCGCCGACTGCGGGACGGTCTGGACCGCCGCCGCGACCCTGCGCGTGGACGCGGCACAGCGTTCGACCAGGTCGGACCACATGTCGTAGGGCTGCTGCGGGACCGGCGGGTGCATCGGCCCCGGCATCTGCCCCGGCAGGTGCCGCGGACGCTGGACGGAGCGGCGGACGAGGCCGACGCAGGTACCGACGACCGCGCCGGGAACCGCGCCCATCATGAAGGAGACGATGAGGATCGCGGTGAACGTGATGAACGCCGAGGAGGGTTTGCCGCTCTCGGACGCCAGCTCGATGGCCGTGACGAGGGCGCCCATCAGCAGGGTGCCGATGGTGGCACCCCAGAGAGCTGAGCGGACGACGATCCCCATGACCTCGATCGTGCCACGCGGAAGTTGTTCTTGCGGGTGTTTCCTGAGGGACCGGCGTTGTTCTGTCAGGTCCAGTCCCCCTTGCTCCGTTCAGGCGTCGAAGTCGACCGTCACGCACTCGCTGGTCGGCAGCGCCTGACAGGTCAGCACGAACCCGGCCGCCACCTCGGAGGCGTCGAGCGCGTAGTTGCGCCGCATCTCGACGCTGCCCTCGGTCACCAGGGCCCGGCACGTGCCGCAGACCCCGCCCTTGCAGGCGAACGGCAGGTCGGCGCGGACCCGCTGGGCGGCGTCGAGGATCGGCTCGTCCGCGGGCAACGGCAGCGTGGTCGACTTGCCGTCCAGCACGACCGTGACCGAGGCGGCGGCGTCGATGACGGCCTCCGCGCGGCGCGGAGGGGGCGGCGGTTCGTCGACGTAGAAGAGTTCGTGGTGCACGCGGTCGGTGGGCACGCCGCGATCACGCAGCACGGCCGTGGCGTCCTGCACCATCTCGTAGGGGCCACACAGCCACCACTCGTCGATGGCGTCGAACGGGACGACGCTGCCGAACAGGGCCGTCAGCTTCTCCGCGGTCAGGCGGCCGGTGAACAGCTCGACGTCGCGCGGTTCGCGGGACAGGACGTGGATCAGCTGGAACGTGGCCGGGTAGCGGTCCTTCAGGTCGGCCAGCTCGTCGGCGAACATCACCGTGTTGGTGCTGCGGTTGCCGTACATCAGCGTCACGCGGGCGCCGGTGGCCAGGACCGTGGCGGCGATCGACAGGGCCGGGGTGATGCCGGAGCCGGCGACGACCAGGCCGTGGTGCGTGCCCGTGCCGGACGGGGTGAACCTGCCCAGCGGCGGCAGGACTTCGAGCACGTCACCGGGCACGACGCGGTCCACCAGCCAGGTCGAGAACTGGCCGCCGTCGACGCGGCGCACGCCGATGCGCGGCGGGGAGCCCGCGGGCGCGCAGATCGAGTACGAACGGCGTTCGTCGCCCTGGCGCAGCGTCAGGTACTGGCCGGCCGCGAAGGCGAACTCGTCCGAGAGGTCGGCGGGCACGTCGAAGGTGACGGCCACGGCGTCGTCGCAGAGGCGGTCGACGCGGGCGACGGTGAGCTTATGGAAGGCCGCCCCTCGCTTTCCGGTTGTGGACGGCAACTCAGATCTCCTTGACGTGCTCGAACGGTTCGGCGCAGGCGTGGCAGCGGCGCAGGGCCTTGCACGCGGTCGAGCCGAACCGAGAAATCTCCGAGGTGTTCAGCGAGCCGCACTGCGGGCACGCCACCTGGCGTGACGGCGGCACGAGGTTCAGCGGGACCGGGCCCGCGACCGAGGGACCGATGCGGGACGGCGGCGCTATACCGGCGGCGGCCAGCTTCGAGCGGCCCTCCTCGCTGATCCAGTCCGTGGTCCAGGCCGGGGACAGCGACAGGCGCACCTCGACCTCGGAATACCCCGCGCCGACCAGGGACCGGCGCAGGTCGGCGCCCATCTCGTCGATCGCCGGGCAGCCGGAGTAGGTCGGGGTGATGGTGACGACGACGCGCCCGTCCTCCTCGGAGACGTCGCGGAGCACGCCGAGGTCGGCGAGCGTGAGGACCGGGAGTTCCGGGTCCCGCACGGCCGACGCGACCTCCAGTGCCGTCGTCACCAGACCGCTCCCGGCAACGAGCGGTGCAGGTGCTGCATCTCGGCGAGCAGGTAGCCCATGGCCTCGGTGTGCACGCCGTCGCGGCCCGCCATGCCCGCGACGCGGGCGGCACGGGTGTCGGCGGGACGCGTGAGACCGGCGGCGCTCAGCACCGCCTCCAGCACTCCGTCCACTTCGGACCGCAGCGAGGCGGGGTCGACCGCGACACCGGCCAGCGCCGCCTCGACCGCGTGCGTCGCGAACAGCTCGTCCACGAACGGCCACACGCGTTCGAGCCCGGCCTGCATGCGGCGGTGCGACTCGTCGGTGCCGTCGCCGAGGCGAACTGTCCACTGGGCGGCGTGGTCGCGGTGGTAGGCCAGCTCCTTGAGGCCCTTCTCGGCGATCGCGGCGAGCACCGGGTCGGCCGAGCCACGCAAGCGTGAGAACAGCGCGAGACGCCACGACGAGAACACCAGAAGACGCGCGATGGTCGCCGCGAAGTCGCCGCCGGGGCCGGGACCGCAGTCGATCTCGGCCAGGTGGACGTTGCGGAACTCGCGTTCGTCGCGCAGGTACGCCAGGGCGTCCTCGTCGCGGCCGAGCACCTCACCGGCGCGCGTCAGCAGCATGCGGGCCTGACCGAGCAGGTCCAGGGCGATGTTGGCGAGGGCGATGTCCTCTTCCAGCTCGGGAGCGCGCGAGCACCACTCCGAGAGCCGCTGCGAGAAGATCAACGCGTCGTCGCCGAGCATCAGGCAGTACACGGCCAGCGCTTCGCGGTCGACGCCCGCGGGGAACTCGCGGTCGACGCCGGAGAGGGCCTCCGAGAAGCCCGTTCCGAACGCCCAATGCGCGTCTTCACCGCCCAGCAAGGACTCGTAAGCGTTATCGAAGCTCATAGATGCGGCACGTCCTCGGGAATCGCGTAGAACGTCGGGTGCCGGTAGACCTTGTCCCCCGCGGGCGCGAAGAACGGGTCCTTCTCGTCCGGCGAGGAAGCGGTGATCTCCGTGGCGGGCACCACCCAGATCGACACGCCCTCGTTGCGACGCGTGTAGACGTCACGGGCGTTGCGCAGCGCCATCTCGGCGTCCGGCGCGTGCAGCGAACCGACGTGCACGTGGTTCAGCCCGCGCTTGCCGCGCACGAACACTTCCCACAGCGGCCAAGACGTGCTCACGCGGCACCTTCCTTACGTGCGTGCTTGGCGGCGTGCGCGGCCGCGGCTTCACGGACCCACGCACCGTCCTCGTGCGCCTTGCGGCGGTGGGCGATGCGCTGCTCGTTGCAGACGCCACCGCCCTTCACGACCTGCCAGAACTCGTCCCAGTCCGGCTGACCGAAGTCGTACTCGCCGCGCTCCTCGTTCCACTTGAGCTCGGGGTCCGGGAAGGTCACGCCGAGCGCCTCGGCCTGCGGCACGCTCATGTTCACGAACTTCTGCCGCAGCTCGTCGTTGGTGTCGCGCTTGATCCGCCACGCCATGGACTGCTCGGTGTTCGTGGACTCCGCGTCCGGCGGGCCGAACATCATCAGCGCCGGCCACCACCAGCGGTTCACAGAGTCCTGGACCATGTCGCGCTGCTGCTGGGTGCCGCGCATCATCGTCATCAGGAGCTCGTAGCCCTGGCGCTGGTGGAACGACTCCTCCTTGCAGATGCGGATCATGGCGCGCGCGTACGGCCCGTAGGACGTGCGGCACAACGGCACCTGGTTGCAGATCGCGGCGCCGTCGACCAGCCACCCGATCACGCCGACGTCGGCGAACGTGAGCGTCGGGTAGTTGAAGATCGACGAGTACTTCTGGCGGCCCTCGATGAGCTTGGTCGTCAGGTCCTCGCGGTCGGCGCCGAGCGTCTCGGTCGCCGAGTACAGGTACAGGCCGTGCCCGGCCTCGTCCTGCACCTTGGCCAGCAGGATCGCCTTGCGCCGCAGCGAGGGCGCGCGGCTGATCCAGTTGCCCTCCGGCTGCATCCCGATGATCTCGGAGTGCGCGTGCTGGGCGATCTGCCTGATCAGGGTCTTGCGGTAGCCGTCGGGCATCCAGTCGCGCGGTTCGATGCGCGCCTCGGACTGCACGGTGCGCTCGAAGCGCAGCTCCAGGTCATCCGCCATGCCTCGATGTTACACCCGAGTGCCGAATCTGCGTAGAACTGTCACAACGGCGGCGATGACGATCCAGACGGACAGGAGGAAGGTTCCGACGGGAAGCAGGCTGAGCACCGCCGTCCGGCCGGCGACGCGCGTGAGTTCGGGGTTCGTCTGGTCGTACTCGACCCGCACGTTGTCCCCGACGCTGAGCCCAGCCGGGTAGAGCACGCCCTGCGACGGGATGATCACGCGCCCGTCCGGTGTGGCGTAGCGCACAACGGTCCGGTTGAAGGACACGGAGTCGACCTGGGCGACCGCCTGCCCCATCGACCGCTCGATGGCCACGTCGTCACGCCAGCAGGCGATGGGCAGAAGCACGCACACGAGCGTGATCACGCCACCGACGACGAACAATGCTTTGCAGACCGCACGGCGGACGCGTACACCGCGGGGCGTCTTGGTCACTGCGTCCTCCACCACAACTGAGAAGTCTAGAGCCGGGCGGATGCCGCGCTTTCAGGTTGATGTCCATACAGTCGAAGCGTGACCTCAGCACCGACATCGCGAGCACGGCAGCGAATCCGCGTCCGGTCGAAGCGGGACACCGCCGGTGACCTGCTCGGACTGCTGCCGACCCCGGAGCACGCCCTGGCCTGGGTCCGCGATGGTTCCGGCCTGGTCGGCTGGGGAGAGGCAGCACGTCTGGAGGTCAGCGGCCCGGACCGGTTCGCGCAGGCCGACAAGTGGTGGCAGGAGTTCTGCGCACACCTCGACGTGGACGACGAGCTGGGCGTGCCGGGCAGCGGCCCGGTGGCGTTCGTCTCGATGGCCTTCGCCGACTCCCCGGGCGACTCGGTGCTGATCGTGCCCGAGGTCGTGGTCGGACGGCGCAACGGCGAGCAGTGGGTCACCACGATCGGCGCCTCGGACCCGGCACCGTACGTCGAACCTCTCTCACGCCCGACCTCGGTGCGTTACGCGAACGGACAGCTGCCGGTCACGCAGTACCGCGAAGCCGTGCGCGAGGCCGTCGTGCGAATGCGCGCGGGCGACCTGGACAAGGTGGTGCTGGCGCACGACCTGGTGGCACTGACCGACAAGCCGCTGGACCAGCGGTTCGTGCTGCAGGGACTGGCGCGCCGCTACCCGGAGTGCTGGGCCTACGCGGTGGACGGACTCGTCGGCGCGACGCCCGAGTTGCTGCTGCGCAGGACGGGTTCGGTGGTGGACTCGCGCGTCCTGGCCGGCACGACCTGGCCGCACGACGGAATCTCGGACGAGGAACTCGCCGCGGCGCTGATGTCGTCCGAGAAGAACCTCGAAGAGCACGACTACGCGGTGCGCTCTCTCGCGGACACCCTGCGGCCGTTCTGCGCGACCATGTCGGTCGAGGGGCCTTCGGTGTTGAGGCTGCCCAACGTCTCGCACCTGTCGTCCGACGTGATCGGGACTCTCGAGTCCTCCACCTCCTTGCTGCACCTCGGCGAGGCCGTGCACCCGACCGCCGCCGTGGGCGGGACGCCCCGCCTGGACGCGACGTGGTTGATCTCGCAGCTGGAGGGGATGGACCGCGGGCGGTACGCCGGGCCTGTCGGGTGGATCGACGGCAACGGCGACGGTGAGCTCGGGATCGCGCTGCGGTGCGCGCAGCTCTCCGGGTCGACGGCCCGGTTGTTCGCCGGGTGCGGGCTGGTGGCCGACTCGGATCCCGACATCGAGGTGCAGGAAGCGCACGCCAAGATGCGGCCTATGCGTGAGGCCCTTGAAGGGCTTTAGCCACGAAGGCCGCCTTGCCCGTCGTGTACGCCTCACGGTCGTGACCTGCTTCGGCAGATAGTTGGCGTTTCAGGTCTTCGTAGGCCTGGGCGAGGGTTGTGTCGTTTCTCAGGGCGTCGCGGAAGCGGATCTGGTCGGACCATCTCGGGTGGCCGGCCTGGATCAGGTGCAGGTGGGCTTCTCGGCGTTGACCTGTCTGGTCCGGTTTGACGAAGAAGCGGCGCCAGGGGCGGTTGTCGAGTTCCGGGGGCACGTAGACCCAGCCGTGGGCGACGAGAAGTTCGGGCGCTTCGGTGTCGAGTGCTGTCATCGAGGCCATCAGGTCGACGACCGGTTTGGCCGCGAGGCCCGGGACGGCGGTCGATCCGATGTGCTCGACGCCGTCGACCAACCAGGGGGCGAGCAACTCGGTCAGCCTGGCTGCCTCGGTCTGTGCGCGGACGACCCATCGAGGATCGGACGGACGCACCTCTGCCCGCTCGTACGCCCAGGCCGGCGCTTCCTCGCTCACAGGGCCTTGTCGAGAAACGCACGCCAGGCGGAGGTGCTGAACGTCAGCACCTCACCGGCCTGGTTCTTCGAGTCACGAACTCGTGCGTCCTGGGCGAGTGAAACCTCGACGCAGTCGCCTTCCGGCGTGCCGTTGCTGTAACTGCTCTTACGCCAGACGCGGTCCTCGGTCATGAAAATCCTCTCGCGGTGCGCTGACGTATTCCGCCAGCTTCCTCCGCGATTGTTCCTCATCCAAAGCCACCGCGGCCAAGCGATCGAAGATCAGCCTCGTCCTCGCGATGGCCCCTCGGTCCTGCACGAACACCTGGGTCAGATCGGTCTCGGTGTAAGCGATCGGCATTGCTTTCTCGTACTCCCACAGCCGCACACCGGCCGAGTTGACGAGCACGTCGGCGGACACGACTCGGATGATGTGTGCGTTGAACAACAGCTGGAGGTACTGGTCCTCCATGACCTGGGCGTCACCGACCTGCTGTCGCAGCGCCAACTCATGGATGTAGAACAGGCAATCCGGTCGATCGTGCCGCCTCAGGACCGCCTGGCGGTCCATCCGGGCCTGCACGAGCGCCGGGATCCGGTCCTGAACGGCAACACCGGCCGCTCGGTACAGGGCGTCGGCGTACCGCTCCGTCTGAACGAGGCCAGGCACCGTCAACGTGTCGTAGTTGAACATCGACGTGGCGGTCGACTCTGCCATCGCGAGAGTGCGCACGTTGTCCGGGACCTGGACGATGTACTCGTCGAAGGCGTTGCGGTAGCGCCGTCTGAAGTCCTCGAAGAAGTCGATGTCCTTGCCGCACATCGTCAGGAACTGGACGAGGTCGATCTCGCTGGGCCGCGCCTTGCCGTGCTCGATGGTCGAGACCTTGCTGGGGTCCCAGCCGAGGCGCGCGGCCACCTCGTGCCCCTTGAGATCGGTGCAGGTCTCGCGCAGTCGCCGCAGCTCATCGCCTAGGTCCCGGCTGTACGCGGTGGAGGGGGTGCTTTGGGCCATCCACCGAAGTTATGGCTTGGAGTTGTTCCACGATACGGGCTCGTTCGGGTGAAAACGGATCAGCCGTGAGGACCTCCGCTGACACCGAGAACCGCGATGTCCCTTGCGAAACCCGCGTTGTCGACCAGGATTGCGACCGGGCCCAGCTTCGTCGTCACCTCGTCGACGGTCTGGGGGGACGGAGTCGGAGTCCGCCTGCACCGCCAGGGCTTTGCCGTTCCGGCGCCGATTCCGCGGAGTCCTGCGCCACCGGCTTCACGATCAGCCGCCGATCACCGGCGGCGCGACCATCCGGTCGTCGTCGAAGTACTCGTCCGTGGGCACGAGGTAGTTCGACTTGTGTTCCTTGTCCTCTTCGCCGTTGCCGGTACCGGCGCCCGCACTGCCCGCGCCGACAGGACCCGTTGCACCGGCCCGGCCCGCGGATGCCGCACTGCCACCACCACGCGCGGTCCCCTCCGAACCGTGGGCAACTCCAGCGGCACCACCGGGATTCGAGGGTCCGAAGCTGCCGCACCCTGCCGCCGAACCGACGCCTCCAGCACTTCCAGCACCGAATCCGCCTGCGCCGCGACCACCGCCTGCGCCACCGGCGCCTGGTGCACCACGACCCGCTCCGCCGGAACCGCCTCCGCCACGCACGGCAGCGCGCGGGTCGTTCAGCCTGAGGCCGGGTGGGATCGGGCCGGGACCGGGCATGAACGGCTTGCGGTCGTTCGGGTTGCCGCCGTTGGGAAGCTGGTTGTTCCCCTGCGGCTTGGGCTGTGTGACCGGCGGAGCTGCCCACGAGGTGTTGGTGGTGCCGTTGTTCAGTCCGGGGTTGCCCAGGTTGCTGGTGCCGGGAGTACCGGTACCCGGAGTGCCGACAGCCGGGTTTCCGACAGCCGGGTTGCCGTTACCAGGGTTTCCGAACTGGGCAGGCGGATTCACTGAGTTCGTGGTGTGCGCGTACGTCGTGCTGCTCGTCGTCGTGACGCCTTGGTCGCCATTGGGCAACCGCGGGGCTTCCTCGAACGTGGGCATCCCCGCGGCCGCTGCGGCGAGCGAGTCGTCCCGCTCCTGCATGACCCGCTCAGCTTCCTGCTTGGCGGCCTGCGACTTCTCCCGCTGTGCCATCATCTCGAACGGCGCCGCGGCCATCTTGAACGGGTTCATGCTGGTCGCCGCGTCCTGCAGCATCTGCTGCGGGTTGAACGGCACTTCCTCGGGGAACTTGTTCTTCGTCGATTCCGCTGTCTCGACCTGGCGGTTGATCACATCGCTCGTCGTCGAGAAGGACGAGGACAGCTGGTCGGTGAAGTTGCCGACCTTCGTCAACGCCTGAGACGCCGCCGCGCCCGCAGAACCCGTCCAGCCGGCGCGCAGACCGTTCACGACGGTGTTGATCCCGACGGCGACGTCGACCAGATGGCTCGAGATCGTCTTCCATCTGGCCGCGATCTCTCCCGCCCCACGCGGATCGTTGCCGTCCATCGCCTGCTTGTACATCGCGGCGTGGCTATGCCCTGGGTAGTTGGCGGTCGGCTGCGGAACCTGCGATCTGTCGTACGCCATCGGTCATCCCCTCGAGCTCTGACTCAGGACAACTTGCCAGCGACAAAGCCTGCAGACTTCTTGGCCATCTCACAGGCCTTGGCCGTGTCGGTGGTCGCAGCACCGGCGCTCGCAATGATCTGCACATGTGACGATCCGCTGATCGAGATCACCGCGTGACACATGTAAACGGTCTTCTTCGCCCCCGCCACCGTGAAACCGTCGTACTTCCCGAATTGGGAGGGAGTTTTCACGTCTCCCTCGTAGTTGAGGCGGTCCGCTCCCTCCTTCGCTTGAACAGCGAGCGTGAGCCCACCATTGCCCACGCCATCCCACTGACAGATCTCCGCGCCAAGAGCCTGGTCGGGCGTCGGCGACTTGATGCCGATCTCGCTCGCCTCGCCGCTGCTGATCAGTTCGCACGGCTTCACAGAGGTGAGCTTGGAGTCGCCCGCATCAACGGACGAGGTGCTGGTCGAACTCTCAGTGGTGCCAGCAGGCTTGGCTTCACCCGTCGTTTTTCCGCTCGAACAGGCAGCGGCGAGCAGAACGAGTCCGACAACGGCGATACGCGCGTGCTTCATGGGTTCCTGTCACAGTCGGTTCATGGTGTCGGACGTGCTCTCGTCCACGTTCCGGTAGGATTTGCGGCTCCTGTCCAGCTGGGCCTTGAGCTCACCGATCGCCCTGATCAGGTCCGGAATGACCTCGGACCTGGCAACCTCTCCGACTTCCTCGTTGAGCTTGCCGATCTGAGCTGCATAGCCCCCGCCCAACGGGGTCTTGGTCGCAAGGTGAGCAGCATTTCGGCCTATCTTTTCCAGCACGTTCGCGAAGTCGTCCAGCTTCTTGATCGCACTGTCGACGGCATCCGGGTCGTGCTGGAACGCACCCGCCTCGGTGGCTGCTTCCACCGATTGAGCCGCGGCCAAGATGGTGCTGACGCCCCCGGTCGCCAGGCCCATCAAAGGGCCACCGGACTGCGCGTAGTAGCGCTCGAAGGCGTACGCCTGGGTGCTTTCCTGTGCGCTGCTTTCACCTGTCACAGGGCTCCCTCCCCAGGCGCACTCCGATCGATCGTTTGACCGTAAAGCAAGTGAGCCGGGGGGCGGGTCAGCACGACTACTTGCACCCGTTCGAACTAAGGAAAAGCACCCGATTCAGGGCTGAACGTCACGAGCCGTGCAGGCCACCCGAGGTGGCCCGCACGGCTCGTTGAGCGTTGGAGCGGCTTACTTGTGGGCGTCCAGCAGTTCGTGCGTCAGCTTGATCTTGGCGCGTGACTTCGGCTCCGCCTGGACCGAGAGCGACTTCGACGCGACGTCCGCCGAACGGCCGGGCGACTCCGCCGGCTTGCCCTTGGTGAAGAGCCAGGTCTGGAAGACCTCGTCGAGCTGCTGGCCGGAGACCCGCTCCGACAGGGCGATGAACTCCTCGACGGTGGCGTCCGAGTACTTCTTCTCCGCGACCCAGGTCTTCAGGATCTCGAAGAACTTCTCGTCGCCGACCGCCACGCGCAGGGCGTGGACGGCCAGCGCGCCGCGGTCGTAGACGGCGCCGTCGAACACGTTCGACGCACCGGGGTCGCCGGGCAGGACGTTCCAGAACTCGCTGTCGGCCGGGTACGAGTCGTAGGTGAAGTCGGCGTTCTCCTGGGCCGTGCCCTCACCGACGTGCTCGGACCACAGGAACTCCGCGTAGGAGGCGAAGCCCTCGTTCAGCCAGATGTCCCGCCAGTGGTGGACCGACACGGAGTCGCCGAACCACTGGTGGGCGATCTCGTGCGCGACGACGTAGGTGTTGGCGCCGCGGCGGAAGAACGCGTCGTCGTAGTTCGAGCGGGTCTGGTTCTCCAGCGCGTAGCCGAGGTCCGGCGTCACGACGCCGCCCTGCGCCTCGAACGGGTACGGGCCGAAGTTGTCCGCCAGGAACTCGGTGACCTCGGGCGTGCGCTCGACGCTCGCCTTCGCCGCGTCGGTGTGTTCGCCGAGGCGCTCGGAGTAGGCGTTGAACGACGGCTGGCCCGACGGGGTGGTCGACTGGCGGATCTCGAACTGGCCGATGGTCAGGAACGTCAGGTACGTCGCCTGCGGCTTGGTGCTGCGCCAGTTCCAGCGGGTGTAGCCGTTGATCTGGCGGGTCTGACCGACGAACGTGCCGTTCGAGATCGCCTCGACGCCGTTCGGGACGGCGACGTTGACGTCGAAGGTGGCCTTGTCGGTCGGGTGGTCGTTGGACGGGTACCACCACGCCGAGATCTCCGGCTCGCCGATGGCCAGGGCGCCGTCGGGGGTCTTCGTCCACGCCGTGTAGCCGTTGCGGTCCTTCACGGTGGACGGCGAGTCGGCGTAGGTGACGACGATCGTCAGGTCCTGGCCCTTGCGGACGCCGCCGCGCGGGGTGAGCGTGAGCTCACCGTTGTCGGAGACGAACGAGGCCGGCGCGTTGTTGACCCGGACCGACTTCACCTTGAGCAGGAAGTCCAGATTGAACTGCGTGAGGTCCTGCGTGGCCTTGGCCAGGATCGTCGTCGTGCCCGAGAGCTGGTCGCCGTTCGGGTTGTAGTTGAGCCTGATGTCGTAGTGGGAGACGTCGTACCCGCCGTTCCCGTAGGTCGGGAAGTACGGATCGCCGACGCCGGGAGCGCCCGGAGACGCCGCCAGCGCCGCCCCCGCGAAGAGCGTCATCGCGGCCGCGGACGCCACCGCGGCCGTCGCCTTGGTTCTGATCGACATGCGGCGGACGCTATCCAGACGATCAAGAACGAACCACCGACTTACGTATGTTTCCTATCTGGTGAAAACGTTTGACACAGTCGCCTTTAGACGCTGGTGCAGTGCGCGCAGCTCGTCGCGTTTCGCCTGCACTTCGACCACTCGGAGGCCCTCGGGTGCCGCAATCGCGCTACGGAACTCCTCCTGGTCGTCCACAGTGGAGTGCGGAATTCGGTAGCCCGCGCACAAAGCGGTCAGATCAGTCCCGTGCGGAGTGCCGAAAATCCGTTCGAAACTTTCCCCGTGTTCCGGAGCGCCCTGTTCCAGCAACGAAAAGATACCGCCGCCGTCGTCGTTGAGGACGACGATCGTGAGGTCCGGCAGGCGGTCGGCGAGCAGGCCGTTGCTGTCGTGCAGGAACGTCAGGTCGCCCATCAGCGCGTACGCGGGGCCTTGGTGCTGCACGGCGAGCCCGATGGCCGTGGACACGCTCCCGTCGATGCCCGCGGCGCCGCGGTTGGCGTGCACGACGACGTCCGAGCGGCGTTCGGAGGCGAAGTCGACGTCGCGGATCGGGTTGGACGAACCCACGAACAGCAGCGATCCGGACGGCACCGCCTGCATCAGGTCGCGCGCGACGTGCAGGCCGGTCGGCCACGGCGTGGCGTCCAGCAGGTCGTCGACGGCCACGCTGACGCTCTTCACCGCGCTCTGCCACGCCTGCAGCCACTCACCGTCGGGCGCGGCGGGCTCGGGCAGCCAGGTGGAGGCGCGCGTGGCGGTGAACGGGACGTCCGGCCACTGCGCCTGGTCACCCACGGCGTGCACGATTGGAGTCGCTCCAAGCACGGCCTGCTGCCCCCTCGACAGGGTGACGCGGCCGACGACGAGCACCGCGTCGGGCCGCAGGTGCTCCGGCAGGCCCGCGTTGAGCAGCAACGACCCGTGGCGCAGGCCACCGGGCGCGGTCGGCTCGGCGATCACCGGCCAGCCGAGCCGCGAGGCCTTCAGCAGCCGTTCCGGGCGGTCGTCACCGAGCAGCACCAGCGTGCGGGCGGGCAGCGAGGAGGGCCGGGTCTCGACGGTGAACGTGCGGTCCGTCTCCGTCCACGCCCCGCGGTCCGAGGAGGGCCACAGGTCGTCGGACGGCGTCAGAGGCGGCCGGAAAGGCACGTTGACGTGCGACGGGCCGTCCGCGGCGATGGCGCGGCAGATCAACGACCGCGTCACGGCCTCGCCGGCGCCCTCCGGCATGTGCAGCGTCGGGATGCCGAGCACGTCGTGCTGGTTGATCGTCTGGCTGGAGCCGGTGCGGTAGAGGTCGACCGGGCGGTCGGCGGTCAGCGCGATCAGCGGCACGTTCGTGAGCTGCGCCTCGATCACGGCCGGATGCAGGTTCACCACGGCGGTACCGCTCGTGCACGTCACCACCGCCGGCTCACCGGTCTTCGCGAGGCCCAGCGCGAGGAAACCGCCGCTGCGCTCGTCGATGCGCACGTGCACCGTGAGCAGGCCTTTTTGCTCGGCCTGGTGCAGCGCGAACGACAGCGGGGCGTTGCGCGAACCGGGGCACAGAACGACGTGACGCACGCCGTTGCGCACCAGTTCGTCGACGATCACCCTCGCCTGCGTCGTGGACGGGTTCATCCCCCAATTGTCACCGGACCGCGCTGAGAGGTCACCCGCTGGTCTCAGGAGCGAAAGCTTAGAGTCTGGTCCGTGGCAGATCAGGAGCTCTTCGACCCGTCGTTGTGGAAGCCGATCGAGGGCTTCGACTTCACCGACATCACGTACCACCGCGCGCTCGACCAGGGCACCGTCCGCATCGCGTTCAACCGGCCCGAGGTGCGCAACGCGTTCCGGCCGCACACGGTGGACGAGCTGTACCGGGCACTCGACCACGCGCGGATGTCGTCCGATGTCGGATGCGTGCTGCTGACCGGCAACGGCCCGAGCCCCAAGGACGGCGGCTGGGCCTTCTGCAGCGGCGGTGACCAGCGCATCCGCGGCCGCAGCGGCTACCAGTACGCCTCCGGTGAGACGGCCGAGAGCGTCGACCCGGCGCGCGCGGGCCGGCTGCACATCCTGGAGTGCCAGCGGCTGATCAGGTTCATGCCGAAGGTCGTCATCGCGGTCGTGCCCGGCTGGGCCGCGGGTGGCGGGCACAGCCTGCACGTGGTGTGCGACCTCACGATCGCGAGCGCCGAGCACGCGAAGTTCAAGCAGACCGACGCGGACGTCGGCTCGTTCGACGGCGGCTACGGGTCGGCCTACCTCGCCCGGCAGGTCGGGCAGAAGTTCGCCCGCGAGATCTTCTTCCTCGGCCGCACGTACTCCGCCGAGGACATGTACAAGATGGGCGCGGTCAACGAGGTCGTGCCGCACGCCGAGCTGGAGACCACGGCGCTGCAGTGGGCGCGCGAGATCAACGGCAAGTCGCCGACCGCCCAGCGGATGCTGAAGTACGCGTTCAACCTGATCGACGACGGCCTGGTGGGACAACAGATCTTCGCCGGCGAGACGACGCGGCTCGCGTACATGACCGACGAGGCGGTCGAGGGCCGTGACTCGTTCCTGGAGAAGCGCGCCCCGGACTGGTCGAACTACCCGTACTACTTCTGAGCTCGTACTCCTCTTGGGCAGGTGCCTGTGCTCGACGAACTGCGCGCGGCGCTGGCCGGTGGCGAACCACTGGTCGACGGCCCGCTCGACGGCTGGGAGAAGCAGGCCGTGCTCGGCGTGCCGACCTCCGGCTCGACCGGCGAACCGAAGACCGTGCTGCTCGGCGCGGACGCGCTGACGACGTCCGCGGAAGCCACCCACGAGCGGCTGGGCGGCCCCGGCACGTGGCTGCTCGCGTTGCCGACCGGCCACATCGCCGGGGTGCAGGTGCTGGTGCGGTCGATCGTCGCCGGCACCGCACCCGGCGTGCTCGACCTGTCGAACGGCTTCCGCGCCATGGGTTTCGCGCTCGCCGCGAGGCCCGTGCTGGCGCAGCCGGGACGCCACTACACGGCGCTCGTGCCCACCCAGCTCTCCCGGCTCGTCGTGGGCGAGGGGCCGGGTCTGGAGGCGCTGCGGCAGTTCGACGGCGTGCTGATCGGCGGGGCCGCCACCCCGCCGACGTTGTTGCAGCAGGCGCGCGCTCTGGGCGTGCAGGTCGTCACGACGTACGGCATGAGCGAGACGTCCGGTGGGTGCGTGTACGACGGCGAACCGTTGCGGGACGTCTCGTTGCGCACCGACGACGTGATCGAGATCAGCGGTCCGGTGCTGGCGCTGGGCTATCGCGGGCACGCGGAGCCGTTCGGCGAGTGGTTCCGCACCGGCGATCTCGGACGGTTGCGCGACGGCCAGCTGGAGGTGCTGGGACGCGCCGACGACGTGATCGTCACGGGCGGCGAGAAGGTGCCTCCGGTGCTGGTGGAGCGGGCTCTGTCGACCGTCGAGGGCGTGCTGGAGGCGTGCGTGGTCGGCGTGCCGGACGACGAGTGGGGGCAGGTCGTGGCCGCTGCCGTCGTCGCGCGCGGGGTGGAGCCGCCGGTCGACGCGCTGAGGGCCGCGGTCGTCGAGGCCGTGGGACGGGCGGCGGCTCCGAAGCTGGTGCGGTTCGTGCACGAGCTGCCGTTGCGCGGGCCAGGCAAGGTCGACCGAACGGCCGTGGCGGCCTCCTTTAGGTGAACCTTTACCGCTGAGGACAACCCTCGCCGCGAAGCGTGCGGAACCCTAGCCGCGCGCGTTAGCGATGGGGGTTTCTTCATGCGCTACCTGATACCGCTGGTCGCGGGCGCCGCTCTGGTGGCCGGACTGGCGTCTCCCGCCCAGGCCGCTCCTGCCTCGAACGAGTGGTCCGCCGACGTCAGCGGCCGTGCCGTCACGTGGGGCGGTTCCCCGCGCACGGGCCTGATCGAGCTCGGCTCGCACAGACTCGCCCAGCCCGCCAACGCGGTCACGGCGGCGGTGACCGGCGATGGTGTCGTCGACGTGCGCGGCCTGCGTGCGGACGGGCAGTGGACCGAGTGGCTGGAGGCACCGGCGACGTTGCCGGTGACCACATCCACCATCGAGACCCGCGTGGTTTTGAGCAGTGGCAAGGCATCGCGTGTGAAGCTGACCGCGAGGCAGGTGCCCGCGACCGTGGCCGCGGACGACGTCTCCGCCGCGGCGGCCGGGCGTTCGTACCGGGTGTACGCGACGCGGGAGGGTCTTGTCGGGGGCACCACGGCGAACGGGCACGTGATCCGTTCGCGCGACCACTTCGTGGCGCTGCCTTCGCGGCGTGGCCTGGCGGGCAAGAACTCCGGCAACTACAGCGTGCAGGTGTGCGCGTCGAACGGCCGTTGTGAATGGGCGCCTGTGTGGGACGTCGGCCCGTGGAACACCAAGGACGACTACTGGAACCCGTCCGCGACGCGCGAGATGTGGAAGGACCTGCCGCAGGGCAAGCCCGAGGCGCAGGCCGCGTACGAGAACAACTACAACGGCGGCAAGGACCAGTTCGGGCGCGAGGTCGCCAACCCGGCGGGCATCGACCTCGCCGACGGCACGTTCTGGGACGGCCTGAAGCTCACCAACAACGCGTGGGTGACCGTGACCTATTTGTGGACCGGCTCCGGTCCTGTCGGGACTGTCCGCACGGCCGCGGCCAACGGCACGGTGAACGTCCGCAGCGGCGCGAACTCCTCGTCTTCGCAGGTGGGGCTGGCCGCGAACTACGCGCAGGTCAGGGTGACGTGCCAGCTGACCGGTGAGTCGGTGTCGGGCACGCAGGGGACGTCGAACGTCTGGTACCGCATCGCGTCCGGCAAGCACATCGCGAAGGCGTACGTGGCGGGCGTCTCAGGCGCCACTGCCTGCTGATACACCCCTTCGGCGGGTCCTCAGGAGCCATACCGGAGGATGTGGGGCATGGCCTCAGTCGTCCAGTGGATCCAGGGGACCCGCCCCCGTACGCTGCCGAACTCGATCGCCCCGGTGGTCGTGGGAGCCGCTGCGGCGCACCACATCGACGAGTTCAACGTGCTCTACACGGTGCTCGCGCTCGTCGTCTCGGTCGCGTTCCAGGTCGGCGTGAACTACGCGAACGACTACTCCGACGGCATCCGCGGCACGGACGACAACCGGGTGGGGCCGTTCCGCCTGACGGGGTCCGGTGCGGCCGAGGCGTCGAAGGTGCGGCTGGCGGCGTTCATCTCGCTCGGCGTGGGCGCGCTGGCCGGTGTCGTGCTGGTGGCGTTGTCCGGGTACTGGTGGCTGCTCGGCTTCGGTGCCGTGTGCATCGCGGGGGCGTGGTTCTACACGGGCGGCAAGCGTCCGTACGGCTACGCGGGCCTCGGCGAGATCGCGGTGTTCCTGTTCTTCGGCCCGGCCGCGGTGCTGGGCACGTTGTACGTGCAGACGGGCGAGATCACCGGCATCGGCATCGGGGCGTCCATCGCGATGGGGTCGATCTCGGCCGCGGTGCTGGTGGCGAACAACCTGCGCGACATCCCGACGGACGCCGTGTCGGGCAAGCGGACCCTGGCCGTGGTGCTGGGCGACAAGGACACGCGCAGGCTGTACCTGGCGCTGGTGGCCGTGCCGTTCCTGATCGCGCTGGGCATGGTCGTGCGGGTGCCGTACGCGCTGCTCGGGTTCCTCGCGGCGCCGGTGCTGCTGCCGGCCGTGCGGCGGGTGGCCGCCGGGCGTGGCGGCCGTGACCTGATCCCGGTGCTGCAGTTCACCGGAATCGCGATGCTGGCCTGGGCCGTGCTGGTCAGCGCCGGTCTGGTGCTGGACTGAGCCAGGTCACCAGGCGTCCTCGGTGAACTGCAGCGGCTCGTCGTCGTCCGTTCGCGCGGGCCTGCGCGGGGGTGGCGGCGGGGCCGTCTCCCCCTTGATCAGCTCGTCGAGCCTGGCGCGGTCGGCTTCGAGTGCCTGGCGCACCAGCGGATCGTGGCCCGCCTCGCCGGTGAGGACCTGACGCCAGCTCAGGCCGGCACCGCGCGCGATGCGGTCCGCGAGCTGGCGCATCGCCGGTGAGGCATCGCTCGACTTGGCGAACTGCATCACCCTGCGGATGTCCTCAGTGGACGGTTCCTTGCCCCTGAGGCTCTGCTGGGCGGTCCGCATGGCGCGGTCCGCCTCGGCGACCGCGCTCGTCAGGAAGTCCTCCGCCGCGCGGATGTCCGGTGTCCGCCAGGCCGTCATCACCACTTGTCCTCCGTGAAGATGTCGGGGTCGAGCTGGTCACCGTCGTCCCCGCCCCGGCGCGGCCGCTGGGCTTCCATGATCTCGTCGGCGGTCATGCCCTCCCGCAGCATCTGGAACGCCTGCTTCATCTTGTTGACGTTCTCCTGCTGCATGGCCTGCACGTCGGGGTCCTGCGCGGCCTTGCCGGAGACCACGTCCTCCCAGGTGAACTCACCCGCGTCCACCTTGCGCTTCAGCGCTTTGAGCTGTTCGGGCGCGTCCCGTTCCTGCGCGGCCCGCTCGACCTGCTGCGCGATCGCCTTGAAGTCGACGGGCGGGACGGGCGGCAGCGGCGTCTCCTTGAGGCGGTTCGCGAGGTCCTGCGCCTCCTTGAAGCGCGCGTCGACCTGTGCCTCGGCCGCTCGCAGCTCCGCGGACTTCCAGCCGTCGTTCGGGGTGGTCATCTCAGTTCTCCCTCGCGAAGAGCCCGCGCTGGATCGGCCTGGCGTCACCGCGGATGTCGCTCACCTCGTTGCGCTGAGCGAGGGTGCGCCACTGCCGGAAGTCTACTTCGGACAGACCGAGCTGCTGCGCCGTTTCGTAGTTCTCGCCGACGAAGTGCAGCACGGCCTGTTCGCCGAGGACGCCGATGATCTCGAACTCCGCACCCCGGTACGTGCAGAGCGTGCGGACCAGCTGGAGGTCCTCGACGACCGCGTCGGGCACCTCTAGGAACTGGACGCCGCCCTCCTCGGTGAAGTCCGGCGGCGCGGGGTACCCGGCGAGCGGGTGCAGGAGCACCGATCCGGGCGCGGGCCCGAAGTCGACGTCGAAGTCCTGGCCCCGGTACCTGCCGATCAGTCCACGGCGGACGGTCGGCCGGTGCGGAACCGGTGCCTGCCAGTACCTCCCGGGACCGAAGCCGACGTCACCGGTCGGGATCCAGCCGGTCTGGCGGTTGACGTACTTGCCGACGCTGCGGCCGGTGCCGTCCGGCTCGAAGCGCCAGAGTTCCGTGCCCGCCGGGAGCTCCGCGAGCTCCATGACGTACTCGGGCACGGGGTTGGCACTCGGCGTGTACCCCGTGCCGGTGAACGGCAGCGGGTAGACGCGGGTGGTGCCCATCTTCTGCGCGCCCTCGAGCGTCGGGCCGCCGAAGCTGGTGTCGAAGAGCTCGGTGGTGTGGGCGAGGAAGCGCAGCAGGTACTGCGTGCCCCTCGGCCAGTCCGCGACCTTGTCGACGCCGAACACCTCCGCGAACTGGTCGGAGGTGCCCTGCGGGAAGTCCTGCCCGCGCGTCACGAACCCGGCGGCCCGGTGCGGCTCGAACTTGCCCGGCACCACGACGTTGCCCAGGTAGAGCTGCGCGATCGCCGGGTGGACGATCTTCTGCAGGATCGTCTCCGGCCCGATGCCGGCCGCCTTGCGCACGGCCTGAGGGGTGCTCATCCCGGGTTCTTCTCCTTCCACCGCGCCAGGAAGTCGGTGCGGTCGACCTGCACGTCGGTGAGCTCGCTGACGTCGAGCGTGGCCGTGTAGCCGTTGTACTGGTCGCCTTCGAGCCCGTTCTGCGCGGCCCACACGTACTCGCCGCCCGCGTACCCGGCCTCGGCCTTGCCGTCGTCCGTCCTGATGACGTTGAACGGCTGCCCCCGCCAGGTGGCCCTCATCGTCTCGCGGTACCAGGCGTCGAGGTCGGCGACGGCCACCGTCTTCAGCTCCCGGTTCCCGTAGGTCTGGAAGCCTTCGGCGTGGGCGTAGGCGACGCCCGGGATCTTGCGGATCCAGACGTCGTCACCCTCGCTGCCCGCGAAGTAGACCTCGCCGCGGTACTCGGCCATCTCCTGGGAGTAGTAGGTCATCAGAGCTTCGTCCAGCCGAACTTGCGGTCGTACACGGCGTGCAGTTTCTCAGTTCCGTCCGCGTTGACCTGCCAGATCTCGGCACGATCGGGCAACGGTGTGCCGCCGTCGACGCGCCACTCCGGCATGCCGCCCATCGTGTAGCCGGTGCCGGTGAACGGGTCGTAGCCGTCGTAGACCTTGGTCGACCCGCCCGCCGCCGCCATCTGCTTCTGCGACGCCTCGTAGTGCGCCTGCTCCTGCGGCGACTGGTAGGAGCTCTCCGGGTGCGGTCCGACCAGGTTGTAGTCGGGCACGTCCTTCTTCGGCCCGCCGAACGGCACGTTGTGCGCGCCCGCGTTCTGGTCGGTGACCTCGTAGCGGAGCTGCATCGCGTTCGGCGCGCCCTCGGGGATGGGCGTCCAGCCCTTGCCCTTGTCGTCGAGCGCCAGGCCGTCCCGCAGGCCCTGCGGCGTGTTGACGTCGACCACGTCCTGGCCGCGGGCGACCGAGCCGCCCATCTGGTTCTGCCAGGTCTCCTTCTGGCTGCCGGGGGCGTGCGGCTGGTCGGGCAGGTAGGTGCTGAGGGCGCTCTGGTTGAGGGCCTTCGTGACGATGTCGCCGGTGTCGACCTTGATCTGGTTGCGGACGTCGGCCACGTGCTGGGCCTCGTCCGCGCTCAGGTCGGTGGACAGCTTCTGGCTCAGCTCGACGTAGCGGTCGCGGTCGGCCTGGTTGGGCAGGAGCTGCTCCAGCTGGTGCTGGTAGCCCTGGCCCTGCGCGGCCATCGCGGCGGCGTCGAAGTGGCCCTTGAGGTCGGGGCCGGTGGGCGGCGGCGGGGTGCCGCCGTCGCCGTCGCCGTTGTGTCCGGGGGTGGCGTCGTCGTTGCCGGGCCTGGGGTCGGTGTCGTGGCCCGCCGGGGTGTTGTCGTGGTCCGGCTGGGGGTCGTGGGGCCTGACGTCTTCGGCACCGCTCGTGTCGGTGTCGTGCGGCTTGGTGTCGTCGGGACGGGTGTCGGTGTCGTGGGGCTTGGTGTCGCCGTCGTGCGGCTTCGGGTCGGTGTCGTGCGGCTTGGCGTCAGCGTCGTGGGGCTTGGCGTCAGCGTCGTGGGGCTTCGGGTCGCTGTCGTGGGGCCTGGTGCTGTCGGGGGCGTCGTGCGGCTTGGTGTCCGTCGACCCGTTCGGGGTGGTGTCGTGGGGACGCGTGCCACCGTCGGCGGGCGTGCCGCCGTCGTGGGGGCGCGGGGACGGCGAGTCGGTCGGCGTGGTGCCGGACGGCGTCGAGTGGTCCGCGCCCGTGGTGGGGCTCGGGTGTCCGGGAGGCGAAGGCAGACCGCCGCCCGCGCTCGGAGCCGGATGTCCAGGAGGCGACGGGAGGCCGCCGCCGGTGCCGGTGGGAGGCGGGGCCGTTGCCGTGCCGGAGCTGGCGCTCGGGTGGTCCGCGCCCGTGGTGGGGCTCGGGTGTCCGGGAGGCGAAGGCAGGCCGCCACCCGCGCTCGGAGCCGGGTGACCGGGAGGCGAAGGCAGACCGCCACCCGCGCTCGGCGCCGGATGTCCAGGAGGCGACGGGAGGCCGCCGCCGGTGCCGGTGGGAGGTGGGGCCGTTGCCGTGCCGGAGCTGGCGCTCGGGTGGTCGGGTGGCGTCGGGAGGCCGCCGTTTCCACCGGGCGTCGGGTGGCCGCCGGAGTTCGGCGGGGTCGGCAGGCCCGCACCGTCGGGGTGCGTTCCCGGAGTCGGGTGCGAGCCCGAGCCGGGCGTCGGGTGCGTGCCCGCGGAACCTGGGTGGCTGCCCGAGGTTCCGGGGCCGGACGGCGGCGTGGGCAGGCCCGCGCCGGGACGTCCACCGGTGGGCGGCGTTCCCTGGCTGGGCGGGCTCGGTAGAGCTGAGCCGGGAGGCGTGGGGAGACCGGGGGGCTTGGGGGTGCCGGTCGGGCTGCCGGCGCTGGGGAACGCCGGGACGCCGCCCGCGCCCGGACGGGAGCCGGAGCTCCTGGTCTGGTCGCCTCCACCTGCGCCTGGCGCCATCGGGGCGCCCATCGGCATCGCGCCGCCCATGGGGGTCTGGTGGGACGACGGAGGGGCCACGGCGGGGGCCGCGCCTGCCGTGTGCGTGGTGTCCGGGCGCATCGGGGCACCGGGCGAGCCGGAGGGGCCGCCGACCGGACCGCCGCCCGAGCCGCCGCCGGAGCCGGGCATGGAGGTCGGAGCGCCACCGCCGCCGCCTCCGCCCAGCGAAGGCGGTGCCGACGTGGCGGGGCCTGCCGCGGTCGCCGCGTGGGTGGTGGCCGGAGCGTCTGGGGACGAGGGCAGGGTCGGCGGGGCCGCTGCCGGGGCACCGCCGGGTGCCACCGCGGAGACGGCGGCGGGTTTGGTGTCCTCCGCACCGCCTGGCGGGCTCTGAACCTCGCGGACCCTCGTGCCGATGTCGTTCCCGCGGTCCGCGATCTCGGTGGCCGACTCCTTGATGGACGTGAAGTCGTCGTGGATGTCGTTGACCGCGTTGCGGACGTCGCGGCCCGCCTCGGCCACCTCCTGGGTGGCGTTCATGGCCTCGGCCAGGGAGTCGGCGTCCTTCAGCTTGCCGATGGCGGAGAAGACGCGGCCGACGGCGTCGAAGAGCGCCTTCACGTCGGAGATGAGCTTCTGGACCGTGTCGATGATGTCCATGACGCGCCGGTAGATCTGGTACGCGTTCCAGACCATCTCGGCGGCCTTGATCCAGCCGGCCACCGGGATCCAGACGGTGGCGGCGGCTTCCAGCAGCTTGTTGACCAGGTAGTCCAGCAGGCGCGCGGCCTGCTTGCCGAGGGCCTCGGCGCCGGACGCGACGGTGTCGAAGCCCTTCGCGATCAGCTGGGCCACGCCCATCTCGGCGAGGAGTCCGGCCTTCCAGCCGAGCGCGATGTACTTCTCGTGGGCGCGGGCCGCGTCGCCGTCCCAGTGGTCGCGCACCTTGCCCACGGCGTCGGTGAGGTTGTACGAGACGTCGTTCATGGCGTTGCCGACCATGCGCCACGCGTCGCCGTCGGCACGGATCTTCGACCAGTCGCCGGTGATCGGCGTGATGATCGTGGAGACCAGGCTTTCGCCGGTCACCGCCTCGAACACCCAGTTCACCGCCTGGACGCCCCAGCCCTGGTCGCGCAGGACGTCGTTGAGAGACGCCGTGTCGACCTCGGGCTGCTTGAGGGACGCGGCGACGGGGCGCGGGGGCTGGTAGGCCGTCGTCACTTCAGCAACCCGTCGAAGTTGCGCCGCTGGAGGGCGTCGACGTCCTCGTAGACCTTCGCCGTCGCGTCCACCGCCGTGGCCGCGCCCTCGAGCTTCGACTTGCCGAAGTCGAGGGACTCGTCGAACAGCGCCCGGACGACGTCCACGCCCGGCTGCAGCAACGAGAGCAGGCCCGTGAAGCCCGCCTTGTCGCACGCCGTGGCGTGGACGTACTTGCGGATCGTCTCGAACTCTTGGGCCTCGGTGCGCAGGTACTCGGCGTACGCGCGCAACTCGGCCGCGTCGGTGAACAGCGACGACACAGCGTCCCCCCTGCGGACTCAGGTGCTCAGGTCACGCTGTGACGCACAGCTCTCGTCACCAGTTCCCCGTGCGGTGGAAGTTGTCCAGGCGTTCTAGGCACGGGGCGAGGTGCATGCCCTGTGCCGACACCCATGTGTCGTCGTAGTAGGTGTTCGCGTAACGCTCGCCACCGTCGCACAACAAGGTCACCACGCTCCCGCGAGTGCGAGACTGCCGCATCTCGGCCACGATCTGGAACGCTCCCCACAGGTTCGTCCCGGTGGACCCGCCGACCCGGCGGCCGAGCAGGTCCTCCACGTACCGGATCGTCGCGACGGACGCCGCGTCCGGCACCTTGATCATCCGGTCGATCACCTCGCCGATGAACGACGGCTCCACCCGTGGCCGGCCGATGCCCTCGATGCCGGAACCCCTCGTGGCCACCAGGTCGCGGTCGCCGTCGCGCCACGCGTCGAAGAAGACCGAGTGCTCGGGGTCGACGACGGCCAGGCGCGTGTTCAGCTTCTGGTAGTGGACGTACCGGCCGATCGTGGCCGATGTGCCGCCCGTACCAGCGCCGACGACGATCCAGTCGGGCTCCGGCGACGGCTCCAGCTTCATCTGCTCGAAGATCGACTCGGCGATGTTGTTGTTGCCCCGCCAGTCCGTCGCGCGCTCGGCGTGCGTGAACTGGTCCATGAAGTGACCGCCGAGCTCCGCGGCCAGCCGGCGCGACTCGTCGTAGAGCGCGGAGGGCTCGTCGATGAAGTGGCACCTGCCGCCCTGGCGTTCGATCAGCGCGACCTTCTCCGCCGAGGTCGAGCGGGGCATGACCGCGATGAACGGCAGCCCCAGCAGCCGCGCGAAGTAGGCCTCGGACACCGCCGTCGAACCGGAGGAGGCCTCGATCACGGGCGTGCCACCGGTGATCCAGCCGTTGCAGATCGCGTAGAGGAACAACGAGCGCGCCAGCCGGTGCTTCAACGAGCCCGTGGGGTGCGTCGACTCGTCCTTCAGGTAGAGGTCGATGCCCCACTCGAGCGGCAACGGATAGCGCAGGAGGTGCGTGTCAGCGCTGCGGTTCGCGTCCGCCTCGATGATCCCGACGGCCTCGCACACCCAGTGCCTGGTCCTGCTGCAAACGCGGTCAACGGAGGTACTCACAGCGGCACGATAACCGCGCGAACGTCCTATGCCCGGGTGACAGGACCTTCGTCACCACGCAGCTCGGAGCGCAGCTTGTCGCGCTCGGCCCTGCGCGCCGCCTGGTGCTCGCCGAGACCCACCGCCACCCGCTGCCGCAGCCCCTTGAAGATGAACAACGAGGCCGGCAACGCCACGACCACGCCCACGGCGAGCGCGGGCAGCAAAGGAACCTTGACCAACATGAGCGCGCCCATCACCACGACCACGAGGCCGAGGCGGGCGAGGACGTAGAGCGTCACATCACGAGCGAGCACCCGTTCAGGTTACGTCGCCTTCTTCGTCACCGGTGTTCGGGCGCCCCTCGAACCTCGTGGAGAGCACCACGGTCGTACGCGTGCGGGCCACGCCGGGAATGCGCCGCAACCGCCCGAGAGCGCGCTCCAAGTCGTCCACCGTCGACACCCTGACCTTCACGATGAACGACTCGTCACCCGCGACCCGGTAGCAGGACTCGACCTCGTGGAGCTCGGCCAGCGCGACCGCGACCTCGTTGTCGTCCGCGATGTCGGTCGGGTGGATGCCGATGAGCGCGGTCACGCCCAGTCCGACCGCGCTGGGGTCGACGACCGCGTGGTACCCGACGATCACGCCGCTGGACTCGAGCTTCCCGACCCGCTCGTGCACGGCGGAGGCGGACAGGCCGACCTGCCTGCCGAGGTCTGCGTACGTGGCCCGTCCGTTGGCCCGCAGGGCGGCGATGATCTGCCGATCAAGAGCATCCACCCGCGACACCCTATGCCTCACGCGTCCGCCCAGGCACCAGCGGTCACACGAGCCGCGAGTTCGAGTCGCCACCCTCACCCGAACCGCAAGCTCACGCCGGCCACCCTCACACGAGCCGCGGAGTCACCTCGACCACCTCAACCGATCCGCAAGCTCACTTCGGCCCTCTCACCTGGGCCGCGAGTTCGCGTCGGTCGTCCGGGTCCCTCTTCGTGTCAACCGCCGAAGGCGATTCGGCGCGAAGCGGGGCCCGGACGACCGACTCCCCGGCGAACTCGCCGCGCGAGCGGAGCGAGCGCCATCAACACTGTCCGGTTCGCCCCGGTCGTCCCTTACTACCTCTTTACCAAAAAACAAGCGTTCGAGTACCTGATGGGTCAGATGCCACGATCAGACCGGAACGTCTGATCTGAGGAGGACGAGTGACTGCAGCCACCGAGCGGCTCTTGACGCCTGGGGAAGTCGCCAATCTGTTCCGGGTCGACCCGAAGACCGTGACCCGATGGGCCACCGCGGGTCGCATCGGCTCGATCCGCACCCCTGGAGGACATCGCAGGTTCCGTGAGACCGAGGTGAAGGCTCTGCTGTCGGAGCTCACGACCGAGGCAACTGAACCCGTTCGCCACTGAAACCGTATTACTCCTGTGCCGCGGGTAATCTCGTGGCAAAGGGAGGTGGCGACACGATGATCTACCTGCTGGCGGTGATCGGTGCGCTCACCGTGGCTGTGCTCGTGTGGCGAGCGTTCGCCCCGCAGCACTCGGAGTACACCCCAGGCCGCAAGGTGATCGCGCCCGACGACGACCCGGAGTTCCTGCGCAAGCTCGACGAGCAGCGCAAGCGCGACGAGTGAACGGAAAAGGGGCCCTGATCCCAGGACCCCTTTCCGCCACTGTCGAGAACCCGTTCAGGAGTGCGGGAAGTCGTCCGCGACCACAGCGGCGAGTTCCAGCAAGGCCAGACGGGTCTCCGGCGCGAGCTGGTCCAGCGCGATCTCGGCGCCCTCTTCGAGGTGCGCGTCGAACGGCAGGCGGACCACGGCACGGCATCGCTGCTGGAAGTGGGCGGCGAGCTTGTCGAGGTCGACCTTGCCCGACTTCGGGCGCACCGAGTTGATCACGCAGACGGACTTCGCGACCAGGTCGCGGTAGCCGTGCGCCTCCAGCCAGTCGAGCGTGGCCGCCGACGTCTGCGCGCCGTCGACCGAGCCGGACGACACGAGGACCAGCGAGTCCGCCTCGTCCAGCACGCCCTTCATGGCCGAGTGCATCAAGCCGGTGCCGCAGTCGGTCAGGACGATGTTGTAGAAGTGCTCCAGCAACGCGATCGTGCGCCGGTAGTCGTCCTCGCTGAACGCCTCCGACACGGCCGGGTCCTGCTCGGACGCCAGCACCTCGAGCCGTGCGGGTGACTGCGAGGTGTACGAGCGCACGTCGCTGTACTTCGTGATCCGCGGGGCGTCGCGCAGCAGGTGACGCACGGTCGCCGTGGTCTCCCGCGGGATCTTCAGCGCCAGCGTGCCGCGGTCGGGGTTCGCGTCGACGGCGACAACCCGGTCACCGCGCAGCGACGAGAACGTCGAGCCGAGCGTGGTGGTCGTCGTGGTCTTGCCGACACCGCCCTTGAGGGACAGCATCGCGATCTTGTAGCACCCGCGCAGCGGCTGGTTGATCCGCGCGATCAGCTCGCGGCGCCGCACGTCCGCCGGGCTCTCGCCCAGGTTGATGGCACCGCCGGTGATCGTGTGCAGGGACTTGCGCCAGCCGGACGTCGGCGGACGCTTCTCCTTCTTGATCAGCTGCTGCGACGAGACTTCCTGCGCCTGCGAGCGGTACTGCTGCTGCGGGAAGTTGTTCGGGTACTGCTGGCCGGCGAAGTGGCCGTACTGCGCGGTGTTGTCGGTGTGGTGGGGGCCCGACTGGCCGCCGCCCACCGCATGAGCACCCGACTGGCCGCCACCCACCTGGTACGCGCCGGACTGCGAACCGGGCACCGGGTACGGGCCCGACGCGGTGCCGGGCACCGGGTACGGGCCGGAGGCGTTGCCGGGCACCTGGTACGCGCCGGACTGGCCGGCCAGGTTGTACGGGCCTGATTGGCCGCCGCTGACGTGCTGCGGGCCGGACTGCTGCGGGTCGAGGTAGGCCGCCGCCTGCGGGTCGACGTACTGCGGGCCGGAGCCCTGTTCCTCACCCGGTGGTTGCCATGTCACCGCTGTGGCCCTCCCTGAGCAAGAGGGACCGAGACTTCCCCGACCCCCAGGTTGCGACGGTACGCAACCGGCAACGGTTCCATCGACCTGGGGGCTAACTCGTTAGAGACCTGCGTACGAATGCAACCCGCTGGTGACCAAGTTGATGAAGAACAGGTTGAACACGTTCAGGGCGAAGCCCGCGATGTTGATCCAGGCGGCCCTGCGGCCGCGCCATCCGGCCGTCGCCCGCGCGTGCAGGTACGCCGCGTAGACCACCCACGAGACGAACGCGACCGTCTCCTTCGGGTCCCAGCCCCAGAACCGGCCCCACGCCGCTTCCGCCCAGATCGCGCCGAGGATGATGCCCGCGGTGAACAGCGGGAACGCCAGCACGGTGGTCCGGTAGGACATGCGGTCGAGCACGTCGGCGGACGGCAGCTTCGGGAAGCGCTCGGAGTTGGTGTCCTTGAGCAGGTAGAGGATCGACGTCACGCCGGGGATCAGCAGCATGCCGGACGAGATCGAGATCACCGAGACGTGGATCACCAGCCAGTACGACCGCAGCGCCGGCTGGACGGGCGCGGACTCGGCGTAGAGCACGGTGCCGCCGAGGAACAGCAGGACCAGGATCGGCGTCAGCACGAACGCGCCGAGGCGGCGGATCGGGAACTTGGCCATCAGCACGATCCACGTCACCACGGCCGCGAGGCACAGCAGCGACATGTACTCGTACATGTTGCCCCAGGGCGCGCGCCCGGCCGACAGACCGCGCATGACCAGCGAGCCGAGGTGCAGCACCGCACCGAGGACCGTCATCGCGGCGCCCATGCGGCCGATGCGCTCGGCCTTGGTCAGCTCGCTCTTCGGCGCGTCGGTGAGGACGTCGGGTCCACCGGCTCCGGCCATCGCCCTGCGCGGCGCGCGGGCGAAGGCCTGCTCGACCGCGTAGAGCAGGACCGCGAAGAGGTAGACACCCAGCGCACTGCGGTACAGCCAGTCGCTGTAGGTCGCGAGGGTCTCGTCAACCGGCATCAGGACTTCTCCTCGTTCAGCACCGCGCGGGCCAGCCGCGTGAACTCCTCGCCGTATCCTGCCTGGTCAGTGCGGGCGAGCCCGCCGACCTCGACCAAAGTACGCCCGTCGTCCAGACGGGTCGCACGCACCCACACCCTGCGGCGCTTGACGGTCAGCGAGACCCCCAGGCCGAGGATGATCAGGATGGCGAACGCCAGCACGTACCCCTGGGTCGGGTCGTGCGACACCTGCAACGACACCCAGTCGTTCACGGCGTCGAAGCGCACCTTCGTACCGTCGTCGAGCGCGATCTCCTCGCCCAGCGCGAGGTTCTTGCGCGCGACCTTCGCCAGCCGTCCCTGCTCGACCATCTTCTGGTCGATCGAGAAGATCGACTGGCCGCGGCCGTCGTCCACGCCGAGGTCGCCGCGGTACACGTCGACGGCGACCATCGGGTTGTTCAACGCCGGGAACTTCGAGTTCAGGATGTTGCCGTGCAGCAACGGCGTCGGCGCCAGCAGGCCCGTCACCGCGATCTGGCTCTTGCGCCGCGTCTCCGAGTCCGTGACGCCGGGCGGGTCGAACTTCGTGGCGCCCTCCGAGGCCAGCGTGAGCTGGTCGGTCGGCAGCCACTGGATGCCCTGCGTGCGCTTCTCGCCGTTGGGGAACGTCACGGTGAACGTCGGCGTGTACCCGTGGCCGAGCAGGTAGAGCCGGTCGCCTTCGGTGCGCAGCGGGTGGTTGACCTGCAACGTGTACGGCTTCCACGTGTTCGACACGAGGTCGTCGCCCGACTGGTAGCGGATGTCCGCCTTGTAACCGACGGGCTGGCCGTTGTCGAGGTACTCGGCGGAGAACTTGCCGATCTCGACGCAGAACGGCGTGAGGTCCGTGCCGTCGACCCGCAGGCCCGGACGGAACTGGTCGTAGTTGAAGATGCCGCCGTTGCAGAACTGGCCACCGTTCGCCTGGACGATGACCTGGCCCTCGTAGTTGAACATCTTGCCCAGCGCGAACGACACCAGCAGGCCCAGCAGCGCGAAGTGGAAGACCAGGTTGCCGGTCTCGCGCAGGAACCCGCGCTCGGCGCTGACCGTGCCCTCACCGGTCTCCATCCGCCAGCCGCGCATGGCCTTCTTCGCCCGCGCAAGGGCCTCGTCCGGCGTCACGTCGAGCTCGGCCTGGGCGTGGTGCGGCATGCGCGAGAGGTTGCGCGGCGTCAGCACCGGCTTCGCGCGCATCTGCTTGAAGTACTCGAACGTGCGGGGCAGCAGGCACCCGACGAGGGACGTGAACAGCAGCAGGTAGATCGCAGCGAACCACGGCGTGGCGTACACCTCGAAGAACCCGAGCTTGAGCAGCAACTGCCCCCACCAGCCGCGCTGGGCGACGTACTCGTCGACCTTGGCCGCGTTCAGCGACAGCTGCGGCAGCAACGCACCGGGCATCGCCGCGAGCGCGAGCAGGAACAGCAGGGTCAGCGCGGTCCTCATCGAGGTGAGCCCGCGCCACGTGTTGCGGAGGAAGGCGATCACTAGAGCGGCAGCCTCACGACGTCGACGAACGAGTAGCGCAGCCACCCGACGAACTCACCCCAGAGCCCGGTCACCAGCGCGATCCCGACTCCGATCAGCAGCACGCCACCGAAGACCTGCACCTGCCGGGCGTGCGTGCGCAGCCACTTCGTCACGCCCAGCGCCCACCGCGCACCGAGCGCGAGGACCACGAACGGCAACCCGAGCCCCAGGCAGTACGCGAGCACCAGAACAGCCCCGCGCACGGTCGACGACCCGACCTCGGTGCTCCGCGCCACGGCGAGCACCCCGGCCAGCGTCGGCCCGAGACAGGGCGTCCACCCGAGCGCGAACACGGCCCCGAGCAAAGGCGCCCCGAGCAACCCGGCCTTGGGCTTGGTGTGGAACCGCACGTCCTTCTGCAGCGCCGGAACGAGCCCGATGAACACCAGTCCCATCAGGATCGTGACGACACCACCGATGCGCTGGAACAGGTCAGCGTTGAGGAACAGCAGGTCCGAAGCACCGAGAATGGCCATCGAGGCCAGCGCGAAGACGACGGTGAACCCGAGCACGAACAGCAAAGAGGCACCGGCCACCCGCCACCGCCCCTGCCGTGCGGGCTCGTTCGCCTCGACCCGAGGCGCCTCGGCCCCGACCAGCCCGGCGAGGTAAGCCAGGTAACCGGGCACGAGCGGCACCACGCACGGCGACGCGAACGAGATGAAGCCCGCGAGCAGAGCAACCCCGGTCGCCAGCAGCAACGGCCCGGAGATCGCCAGATCGGTGGGGTTCACAGACCTCAGAGTAGGTAGTTGCCCGGATCACGCGACCACCGGCATGGCTTTGACCCAACACAAGGCTTGGGCCAAAAGTACCGACAATTGCCGCTTGTGGGTGACATCACGGTTGCTTAGCGTCAGCGCATGCAACGTTCCCGGCTGCTCCTCCCAGCGCTGACGATGTCAGCACTGGCACTGTTCGCGCAGGTACCGGCCGGCGGCGCTGCCCCGGCGATGGAATGGCGGGAAGTCTTCAACGAAGACGGCTCGATAACCCAGGCACTGACCCCGAAGGCCCCAGCGGAGAAGTCGTCGGACTTCCGCGCCCTGGCCGCGGCGGAAGTGATCCCGGTCCAGGTGACAGGCGACTCGGCAGACCGCTTCGACCTGGTCTTCGTAGGCGACGGCTACACGGCCGAAGACCTGACGACCTACACCGCGAACGTGAAGAGCAAGTGGGAAGAACTCTCAGCGGTAGAGCCCTTCGCCACCTACAAGGAGTACTTCAACGTCTGGCAGGTCAACGTGGTCTCCGCAGAATCAGGAGTGGACCACGACCCGACAAAGGGCTTGCTGAAGAACACAGCCCTGGACATGGGCTTCTGGTGCCAGGGCCGCGACGCGAACACAGAACGCCTCCTCTGCGTGAACGAGACCAAGGCAAAGGAATTCGCAGCCCTGGCCCCGCAGTCGGACCAGGTGATCGCCCTCGGCAACACCACGAAATACGGCGGCGCAGGCGGCTCAGTGGCAACAGCGTCAGGCTCGAACGCACAAGCGGGCCAAATCGCGATCCACGAACTGGGCCACTCGATCGGCGGCCTGGCCGACGAGTACGACTACCCGTACGCCAACTACACGGGCACAGAACCACGCGAAATCAACGTGACCAAGGACCCCACAGGCGCCAAGTGGGCGGAATACCTGGGCCAACCTTCCCCGGACGGCGGCGTGATCGCCCCGGTGGAGGGTGCGCGCTACTACAAAACCGGCCTCTACCGCCCCACAGGCAACTCGATCATGCGAACCCTGGGCAAGCAGTTCAACTCGATCGGCCGAGACGCCATGATCAAGGCCTTCAAGGCCAAGATCCCATCCCTGAACGAGCCGGTGACCCCACCCGCACCGCAGTAGCAGCAGCAGTAGCAACGAGCAGCCCACCCAAGCGAAGCCGAAGGCGAGCCGTCCTGCCATAAGGCAAGGGCGGTGGGGTCCCATCACGAGTCGCGCCACAGCACTTGCTGCATGAGAGAAGGGGTGTCAACTCGACACGCTTTTCGTCGAGTTGACAC
>NZ_JAPJDL010000035.1 GCF_026242055.1 Lentzea sp. NEAU-D7
CACATGTGTGAGGGGAGGTCAAGCGGACGAAAAGCGTGTCCGCTTGACCTCCCCTCACACATGCAGCAAGTGCTGTGGCGCGACTCGTGATGGGACCCCACCGCCCTTGCCTTGTGGAAGGACGGCTCGCCTTCGGCATCGCTTGGGTGGGCTGCTGCTCGCCTTCGGCATCGCGTGCGGGGTGGGCGGCTCGCCTTTGGCATCGCGCGTGCGGGGGAGGGCTGGGGTGCGTGTTCGTGCGAACTAGGGTGTAAGCGTGCGCATTCGTCGTGTTGTCACCACCCGTGCCGGTGGCGTGTCCAAGGCGCCCTACGAGTCGTTCAACCTCGGCGATCACGTTGGGGACGACCCCCAGGCGGTCGAGGCGAACCGGGGGCGGCTGGCCGAGGGGATCGGGCTTGCGGCCGACCGGTTGGTCTGGATGGAGCAGGTGCACGGGCGCACTGTCGCCACCGTTGACGGGCCGCAGGCCGAGCCGCTTGAGGCCACTGATGCCGTTGTGACGAAACGGGCTGGTCTCGGGCTTGTCGTGTTGACTGCCGACTGCGTGCCGGTGTTGCTCGGTGATCAGGAGGCCGGGGTTGTCGGGGCTGTGCACGCTGGGCGTGTCGGGGCTCGGGTCGGTGTGGTTGTCGAGGCTCTCAAGGCGATGATGGCGCTCGGGGCCGAGCTTGAGCGCATTGAGGTGTTGCTCGGGCCTTCGGTGTGCGGTGAGTGTTACGAGGTGCCCGCCGAGATGCAGAAGGACGTCGAGAAGCACCTGCCTGGCAGCGCTTCCAAGTCGCGGAAGGGTACGCCTGCCTTGGATTTGCGGGCAGGGCTCTGGAACCAGCTGGCCAGTGCCGGGGTCGGGAAGATCGGGGTGGATCCCCGGTGCACGTTCGAGGAGAAGGATCTGTTCAGCCATCGGCGGCAGGCTCCTACCGGGCGGCTTGCGTCCGTGGTTTGGATCGAGCCGTGAACCGCGTCGAGGAGTTGGAGGAGAACCTCGCGGAGGTCGAGGAACGCATCGCCAAGGCGTGTGAGGTGGCGGGGCGGTCTCGGGACGAGGTCACGTTGCTCGCGGTGACGAAAACCTGGCCCGCCAGCGATGTGGAGATCCTTTACGGGCTCGGTCTCCGGAACTTCGCGGAGAACCGCGATCAGGAGGCCGGTGCGAAGGTCGGCCAGTTGAGACACCTCAGCGAGGCGCGGTGGCACATGGTCGGGCGGTTGCAGCGGAACAAGGCGAAGTCCGTCGTCGACTGGGCCGATCAGGTCGACTCGGTGGACAGCGTCCGGCTTGCCGAGGCGCTGGCGAGGGCCGCGCGTGTGAGGGAACGGACGCTCGACGTGTTGCTGCAGGTCAGCATCGACGGGGACACGTCGCGGGGTGGGGTTGCTGTTGCGGATGTGGCGGAACTGGCTGGCGTGATCACTCGTTCGGGTGATCTTATTCTCCGAGGTGCGATGACAGTCGCGCCTCGGACGATGGAGCCGTCGCAGGCGTTTCAAGCGTTGGCTTCGGTGGTATCACGCCTACGTGATGATCATCCCACTGCCATTCACATGTCAGCGGGAATGAGTGGTGACCTGGAAGATGCCATCTCGCACGGATCGACCTGTGTGCGTGTCGGAACGGCGTTGCTCGGCAGCCGGCGACTAACCTCGCCGTAGGTTGTCGGGAACCTCGGGACCGTCCGCACCGTCCCTAAGAGTGGGGAACCGCCGAGGAGGGGCTGGAATGAGCGCTTTGCACAAGCTGAAGGCCTACTTCGGGATGGTCCCCGCCGAGTACGCAGACGACCCCGGCTACGACGACGACCGCGGCCGCTACGGCGACTACCGGTCCGAGTACGCGGCCGAGGCCGACGACTACGACCCGTACCCGCGGCGCAGCCGCGTGTTCACGCCGGGCCGGTCGGAGCTCCAGGGCTCCGGGTACCGGGCCGACATCGACGAGTCGGACGACTACGAGCCGGAGACGCGGCGCGGGGGCACCCCTCCGGGCACGCGACGCTGGAGCGCCGATGCACCCGTGCACGGCGCACTCGCTGTCGAGCCGCAGCGCGAGCCCGTGAGCAGGCTGCGTCCGGTGGCCGAGCCGGCGGGCAACCCGATGGCGCGCATCACCACGCTTCACCCCCGTACCTACAGCGAGGCGCGCACGATCGGGGAGCACTACCGCGACGGCACCCCTGTGATCTTGAACCTGACCGACATGGACGACGCGGACGCGAAGCGTCTCGTCGACTTCTCGGCCGGACTCGCGTTCGCTCTGCGCGGCTCCATGGACAAGATCACGAGCAGGGTGTTCCTTCTCTCACCGCCGAACGTTGACGTCACGGCGGAGGACCGCAGGAAGCTGGCCGAGGGCGGGTTCGGGAACCACGGTTAGAGTTGAGCCGTGTTCTCCATTCGTCTCGTCCTCTTCTACGTCCTGTTCGCGTTCTCCCTGTTCCTGACCGCGCGTGTCGTGGTCGAGATGGTGCGGACGTTCGCGAGGGAGTGGCGCCCAGCGGGCGGCGTAGCCGTGACGCTTGAGACCGTCTACACGGTCACCGACCCACCGGTCCGTGCGCTCCGTCGGGTGATCCCGACTGTGCGGATCGGGGGCGTCGGGCTGGACCTATCGATTATTGTGCTGTGGCTGGTCGTTATCATTCTGATGCGATTTGCAGATCCCAGGGTGACGGGGACCATGGGATGACCGCAGCCCAGGAGTGCGAGAGGTGATCCGATGCCGTTGACCCCCGCTGATGTGCACAATGTTGCATTCAGCAAGCCGCCGATTGGCAAGCGGGGCTACAACGAGGACGAGGTGGACGCGTTCCTCGACCTGGTTGAGGGCGAGCTCGCCCGCTTGATCGAGGAGAACAACGACCTCCGTCAGCAGGTCGAGCAGCTCGACCAGCAGCTCGAGACGACGCGTGCCGACCTCGACGACGCGCGAGCGAAGGCTTCAGCCAGCCCCATGACGACCCGTATGCCGGTGGAGGAGCCGCGCCGCCTGGCGCCGGTCCCGCCGCCCTCGGTCATGGAGCAGACGTCCCCCGGTGGTGGCGGAGACCACCACGTGCAGGCCGCGAAGGTCCTGGGCCTCGCCCAGGAGATGGCGGACCGGCTGACGGGCGAGGCGAAGGCCGAAGCGGACGGCATGCTGTCCGAGGCGCGCACGAAGTCCGAGCAGCTGTTGTCCGAGGCCCGCGCCAAGGCCGACACGATGGTCAACGAGGCGCGTACGCGTGCCGAGACCATGCTGAACGACGCGCGGACGCGTTCCGAGACGCTGGAGCGGCAGGCCCGTGAGAAGGCCACCGCGCTGGACCGCGACGCGCAGCGCAAGCACGCTGAGGTGATGGGCAACATCACCCAGGAGAAGAACACGCTCGAGAAGCAGATCGACAAGCTGCAGACGTTCGAGCGCGAGTACCGCACGCGACTGAAGACGATGCTCGAGTCGTCCCTGCGCGACCTCCAGGACCGCGGCCCGGCCGCTCCGTCCGAGGGCCGCTCCCAGGGCTACTCCTTCGGCGCACGCGCCGAAGCCGGCTGAACTACTGTTCGCTAGGTGCTCTTCGTAGTTCTGCTTCTGGTGCTGGCAGCCCTCGGGTTGCTCGTTCCTGCGCTGGCCACGTCCAACACGATCTGGGCGTGGTCGTCCGTGGGAGCGAGCGTGCTCGCCGCCCTGGTCCTTGCTTGGGACTGGTGGCGGAGACGGTCGGGGGACCCCGCTGCCGACACGCAGAGTGTAGATCAACTAGCTGCAGCTGATGATCAACGGGTGGTGGAGCCGGCGGTAGCCGACACGCCGTCCGCTGACGAGGAACCACCGGAAGAGGACACCGACGCGGCAGACCTGCTCGTCGTGGCCGATTTGGTGGACGAGGTGCGGGTGCTGGACGAACGGCCCCGATACCACCTGAGTTCGTGCTCCTGGCTTGCCGGGAGGCCCACGCTGGGCCTCCCGGTGCAGGAGGCACGGCAGTTGCAGTTCACGCCGTGCGCGCTGTGCACCCCGGACGCGGTGCTGGTGCGCAGAAGCCGTACCGGCTGATTCGTCCGTTTCGCGGACGAGCGGTGCGAGCTGGCGGTAGGAACGAGCCATGAGGCTGTGAGCCCTGGCTGAGCCTTCGTCCGCGAGGCCATGCCCACGCGCACCCCCTCGCGGCGTCAGCGCCGGTAGCTGACCTTCGCACGGAACGTGGTCCCCGTAGTGGTGCTCGATCGCGGCGTCGATCTTCGAGATCGGGCGCGAATCACGGAGGCGGAACGCCGTGAGTGGTCTGCTCAGAGCACGATCGGGCGCGCTCCGTGCGCGGTGACCAGGCCGGGCAGGCGTTCGCGGCTCGTCACGACGACACGGCAGCGCGGTGTGCCCGGTAGCAGCGGCACGACCTGTGCGGTGTCCGCGGCGTTGTCGAGCACGATCAGCATTCGCCGGTCTGCCAGCAACGTGCGGTAGAGCGCCGTCTGCGCGTGAGGCTCCGGCGGGATGCCGTCCGGGCCGGTGCCGAGCGCGGTGATGAACTCGCGGACGACGTCGGCCGGGTCTGAACCGCCGAGGTCGGCGAACAGCTGGCCGTCGGGGTAGTCGGCGGCGTGCTCGTGCGCCCAGTGCACCGCGAGCCGCGTCTTGCCGGTGCCGGCCGGGCCGGTGATCGTGACGATCGGCCCGTCCAGGTCGAGGGCCGCGAGTTCGGCCGCCATGCCGGTGAAGTCCGCCGGGGCTGGGGGAAGTCGCTGCGGGCTCCACTGTGGACGATGGATGAGCGACGCGTGCAGGTCGCGCAACGCGGGACCGGGGTCGAGGCCCAGTTCGTCCGCGAGCCGATCGCGCAGCCGCGAGTAGTAGGCGGCCGCGTCGGCGCGTTGGCCGGCCCCGACCAACGCACGCATCAGTTGTCCCGCAAGACGTTCGTCGAGCGGACGTTCGGACGTGCGCGCGGTCAGTTCGGCGATCAGCGACGTGTGCTCACCGGCGGCCAGCCGTGCGTCGGTGTGGTCGAGTTCGGCTGCGGCGATCTCACCTGCCAGCGTTTCGCGCAGACCGTCGAACCATGCGCCGTGCAGTCCTTCGAACGGTTCGCCGCGCACGAGCGCCATGGCCTCGGCGGGCCGTCCGAGCGCCACGAGGGAGCGGAAGTGGTGCAGGTCGATCGACGACGGGTCGGCCTCCAGCACGTACCCGCCGGAGCGGCGCACGATCGGGATGCCGTCCAACGCCGCCCGCAACCGCGACACGTAGCTGTAGAGCGCGGCCTTCGCCTGCCGCGGCGGCGCGTCGCCCCACACCCGCGCCAGCAGCCTGCCGACACCGACGACCTGGTTGACGTCCACCAGCAGCACCGCCAGCACGCTCAGCTGACGTGCGTGACCAACGTCGACGAGGCCGGCGCCCTGCCGGACCTCGGGCGGGCCGAGGAGGTGGAACCTCACCGGTCCAGGAACAGGAGCGTGATCAGCAACGCGAGCAGCGCGAGGTCCACGACGACGCCCGTGGGCTTCGAGTCGTACCGCAACCGCGTGATCGTGGCACCGACCATCAGCAGCCCGAGTCCGAGGGCGGCCGCGTGCGCCACCCATTCCCACGTGACCAGACCGACGACGAGGCCCGTCGCGCCCGCCCACTCCAGCGCGCCGATGGTGCGCCACAGCGCCGGGTTCATCCGGAAGTGGTCGCGTGCCTCGAGTGACGCCTTCGCACCGAACAGCTTGCCCGCGCCCGTCGCCACGAACAGCAGGGCCAGCACGATCGACAACGCGATGGTCAACGTCATCGGGCGAGCATACGGTTTGCGCCTCCGGTTACCCTGTAACTCACAGGCACCGATCCGGCCATCACCGGGGAGCCTCCGGAAGAACGGATGCGCGAGCATCTCAGTAGAACCGGACGGGACCGGCCCGTCACAGCCGAAGAACGAGAGGCTCGCCGTCAGGCGGGCAAGCGGGGTGGTACCGCGGCGGGCCGAGCCACATCGGCGTGTCGTCCTCGCGTGTCGCATCTGACCGCGAGGAGCAGTGAAGATGGCCTACCCCAGGGCCGGAGCGAACGAGGTCCCGGCGCAGCCGTCCTTTCCGAACCTCGAGCAGGACGTGCTCGGGTACTGGAAGGACGACGAGACCTTCCAGGCGAGCATCGACCGCAACCCGGCCGGTGAGCAGGGCGAGAACGAGTTCGTCTTCTACGACGGCCCGCCGTTCGCCAACGGCCTGCCGCACTACGGGCACCTGCTGACCGGGTACGTCAAGGACGTCGTGCCGCGCTACCAGACGATGCGGGGCAAGCACGTCGAGCGCCGGTTCGGCTGGGACACGCACGGCATGCCCGCCGAGTACGAGGCCGAGAAGCAGCTCGGGATCACGCAGAAGCACGAGATCGACGAGCTCGGCATCGAGAAGTTCAACGAGGCGTGCCGCACGTCCGTGCTGCAGTACACGGACCAATGGCGCGACTACGTGACGCGGCAGGCGCGCTGGGTCGACTTCGACAACGACTACAAGACGCTCGACCTCGACTACATGGAAAGCGTCATGTGGGCGTTCAAGGCCTTGTGGGACAAGGGCTTGATCTACGAGGGCTTCCGCGTGCTCTGGTACTGCTGGCGTTGCCAGACGCCGCTGTCCAACACCGAGACGAAGATGGACGACGCCTACCGGGACCGGCAGGACCCCGCCGTCACGGTGGCGCTGCGCCTGGAGTCCGGCGAGAAGGCCCTGGTCTGGACGACGACGCCGTGGACGCTGCCGAGCAACCTCGCCGCCGCGGTGCACCCGGACGTCGACTACGTGACGGTCGTCGGCTCCGACGGTGACAGGTACCTGCTCGCCGAGGCCCGTGTCGCGGCGTACGCGCGTGAGCTGGGCGAGGAGCCCGAGGTCGTCGCGCGCTACAAGGGCTCGGACCTGGTCGGCAAGAAGTACCTGCCGCCGTTCGACTTCTTCGTGGGCCGCGAGAACGCGCACCAGGTCCTGACGGCCGACTACGTGACCACCGACGACGGCACGGGCATCGTCCACATCGCACCGGCGTTCGGTGAGGACGACAAGGTCGTGACGGACGCGGCGGGCATCGAGGTCGTCGTGCCGGTCGGGCCGGACGGCAAGTTCACCGCCGAGGTGGCGCCGTACCAGGGCGTGCACGTCTTCGAGGCGAACAAGCTGATCATCCGCGACCTCAAGGAAGCGGGCCTGCTGCTGCGTCACGAGACCTACGACCACCCGTACCCGCACTGCTGGCGGTGTGCGAACCCGCTGATCCAGCGCGCGCTGTCGGCGTGGTTCGTCGCGGTCACGCAGTTCAAGGACCGGATGGTCGAGCTCAACCAGCAGATCAACTGGGTGCCCGGCCACATCAAGGACGGCCAGTTCGGCAAGTGGCTCGAGAACGCGCGCGACTGGAACATCTCGCGCAACCGGTACTGGGGCTCGCCGTTGCCCGTGTGGACCTCGGACAACCCCGAGTTCCCGCGCACGGACGTGTACGGGTCGCTGGACGAGCTGGAGCGCGACTTCGGCGTGCGCCCGGACAACCTGCACCGGCCGTTCATCGACGAGCTGACGCGGCCGAACCCGGACGACCCGAGCGGCAAGTCGGTCATGCGCCGGATCCCGGACGTGCTCGACTGCTGGTTCGAGTCGGGCTCGATGTCGTTCGCGCAGGTGCACTACCCGTTCGAGAACGCGGACTGGTTCGAGAACCACTACCCGGGCAACTTCATCGTCGAGTACAACGGGCAGACGCGTGGCTGGTTCTACACGCTGCACGTGCTCGCGACGGCGTTGTTCGACCGGCCCGCGTTCCGCGACTGCGTGGCGCACGGCATCGTGCTCGGTGACGACGGCCAGAAGATGTCCAAGTCGCTGAAGAACTACCCGGACGTCAACGAGGTCTTCGACCGCGACGGCTCCGACGCCATGCGCTGGTTCCTCATGGCGTCGCCGATCCTGCGCGGTGGCGACCTCGTGGTGACCGAGCGTGGCATCCGGGACGCGGTGCGCCAGGCGGTGCTGCCGCTGTGGAACTCCTGGTACTTCCTCGCGTTGTACTCCAACGCTTCCGGGAAGGAGGGCACGTGGCGCGTCGACTCGAAGAACGTGCTCGACCGGTACGCGCTGGCGAAGACGCACGACCTGGTGCGCGACGTCCAGGCGGCGATGGACGTCTACGACATCTCCGGCGCGTGCCAGCTGGTGCGCGAGTACCTGGAGGTCCTGACGAACTGGTACGTGCGGCGGTCGCGGCAGCGGTTCTGGGACGGGGAGCAGGACGCGATCGACACCCTGCACACCGTGCTGGAGGTCGTCACGCGCGTCACCGCGCCGTTGCTGCCGTACACCTCCGAGGTCGTGTGGCGCGGGCTGACCGGTGGCCGTTCGGTGCACCTGACGGACTTCCCGTCGGTGTCGGACCTGCCGGCGGACGACGCGCTGGTCGCGGCGATGGACGAGGTGCGCGACGTCTGCTCGACGGCGTTGTCGCTGCGCAAGGCGAACAAGCTGCGCGTGCGGCTTCCGCTGGCGCGCTTGACGGTGGCGTCGCCGGTGGCGGGCTCGCTGGAGGACTTCGCCGGGATCGTGCGCGACGAGGTCAACGTCAAGGAGGTGTCGCTGTCCACGGACGTCGACGCCTACGGGCAGTTCCAGCTGGTCGTCAACGCGCGGGCGGCCGGGCCGCGGCTCGGGCCGAACGTGCAGAAGGTCATCAAGGCCGTCAAGGCCGGCGACTGGTCCGAGGTGGACGGCAGGATCGTCGCCGCCGGTGTCGAGCTGTTCGAGGGCGAGTACGAACAGCGCCTGGTGGCAACGGATCCCGCCGCCACGGCCGCCCTGCCCGGTGGTGCCGGTGTCGTCGTGCTCGACACCGTGGTGTCGCCGGAGCTGGAGGCCGAGGGCGTCGCGCGCGACCTGGTCCGCGTGGTCCAGCAGGCCCGCAAGGACGCCCAGCTCGACGTGTCCGACCGGATCACGCTGACGCTGGAGCTTCCGGAGGCGGTGCGCGCCGCGGTGGAGCCGCACCTGGAGTTCGTCCAGGCGGAGACGCTGACGACGTCGGTGGTGTTCGGCGAGGGCACGTCCGAGGGCACCGTCGGTGACGGAGCCAAGGTGAAGGTCGCTGTCGCGAAGGCGTGACCTGGAACGTGGACGGGGCCGCTGCCTTCCGGCAACGGCCCCTCCTGTTCAGCGGCATTCCTTCCTGAAACGTGCGATCAAGCGGGTCGCCAGTTCGTCGGCCACTTCTGTCACGGACGCTTCGAGATCGCCGTAGTTCAGCGCTTCCTCCGCCGGAACGCGGATGTGCGGAGGGTAGGTCATGTGCAGCGTTGCCGAGGTGCTGTGCAGGTCGGCCTCAGACCCGATGCGCACCAGGTTGAGCGGTTCGAGGCCCACTGCCGGTGCCAGCAGGCCGGTGTTCGGCATGTCGAGGCTGAGCAAGGTGTTGATCATCGTGACGAGTCTTTCGGTGACGTCCTCCTGCATCAGCACCCAACCGATCGTCGCCGCGGGCAGGTGTGTCCAGGCCCCGCGCTGCCCGTTCCGGTGCACGGCGATGCCGCCGGTGGCCGAATATGCCCAGGCGATCTCATCGGAGGCGCCCGCCTCTAGCTGCTCGACCCTGGTGAACAACCGCCGCTGGCGTCCGATGTCCACGAGTTCGTCTTCGAACGCTGCCAGTCGCTTCGCCTGCAGTCGTGTCTGCTGCTGTGGAGAAGTGAGGTGAACTTCGAGGGTGGGCGAATGTTGAACTCCGAGTCCATCGATGTACTCGCTTCGCCAGTCGACGTGCAGTGGGCGGTCGAGCAACTTCCACATTTGCGCGGGATCGGCGATCGGTTCTTCGAGCAGTTGAGGACGTGGTGCCAGCACGGGGATCTCGCCGAGGGCCGGCCGGATGTTGGCCGGCTGTTCGGTGAGTGTGCGCAACAGGTCCTCGACGCCGCTGAACGTGATCCTGTCGATCACGTAGTGATCTGACGTGTAGGGCTGCATGAACATCGGGATCTCGTCGATGGTGCGGCCTGGCAGGACCACGGGTAGCAGCTTGGGTAGCCACTTGGCCCTGTCGCTGTGCAGCAGGTCCCGCAGGATGGAAGCCTCCGACTGGACACCGCGATTGACGTCGGCAGGCGCCGTCCCGTCGCCTGCCCGTCGGTATTGCGGTGATGCCACCACGATCACGTAGTCGGACTGGATCATGTGCTGGATCGCCCATGCCGACCAGTCCTGCCGGGCGCCTACGGCCCATTGATCGAGTTCGACGTCGATTCCCGACCTGGTCAGCAATGAGGCGAACGTCAGGACGGCGTGCTTGTGCTCCTGCGAGTCGTGCGCGTAGGACACGAAAACCTTGATGAGTGAGTCGCTCACGCCGGGAAAGCTAGCGTCCTTTGTGGCCGCATTTCGGCATTGTCAGATTGCTGTCGAGTTCTTGTCCAAAATGCGCCTCCTCGGTGCGAACAGGCGCCGCACCTGGCGCACGTACCACGACCAGCGGGCCGGGGACTTCGGTTCCCGGCCCGCCGCTCGTTCGCAGGCGTCGAACAGGTCCTCCAGGCACGCGTCGTGCAGCCATCTGATCGCCAGCGCCCAGCGCAGCCGGTCCACGAGGCCGAACCGGCCGATCAGCTCGTGCCGCAGGACCGTGCCGGACGCCGAGAGCGTGTGGCTGCCCGACATGTCGACGAACTCGAAGGTGATCGACTCACCGGGCGCGAACTCGGTGCAGCGGTAGCGGATCGGCCCGTGTCCGCCGTCGGCGCCGACACCCAGCGGGCGGTCGAACTCCTGCTTGCCCCAGGCGGGCGGCCAGAGTTCCTGGACGCGTTCGACGAACGGGCCCGCGGGCACGCCGAGGTCGCGGGTGTGGATGTTCCTGATCATGTGAACCCCTTCCATACGCTGCCGTATGTTCCTGGAACGTACGCTAGCGTATGGAGCCGTGGTGCGGCGGAATCGTGACGACTGGACTGAGATAGCGCTGAGAGCGCTGGCCGAGGGCGGGCTTCAGGCCGTCGCGATCGAGCCGCTGGCGGCGCGGGCCGGAGCCACGAAGGGGAGCGTCTACCACCACTTCCCGAACCGCGAGGCGTTGCTGAAGGCGACGGTCGAGCGGTGGGAGCGGGAGCACACCGAGAAGGTCATCGAGCTCGTCGAGTCCGAGAGGACGCCGCACGAGAAGCTCAGGACGTTGTTCACCGTGGTGCTCGACCAGACCCGCAAAGGGTCGGTGGAGCTGGCGTTGCAGGCAGGTGCCGGGAACGAGGTCATCGCGCCGGTGCTCCAGCGCGTCACCGTCAAGCGGATCGGCTACCTGACCGAACTGTTCGAGCAGCTCGGGTTCGGCGAGGCCCAGGCGAGGAAGCGCGCGCTGATCGCGTTCAGCCTCTACCTGGGCCAGGTGCAGATGTGGACGAGCCTGCCCGGCCTCGTCGAACCGGTGCTCGACGAGGCCGTGCAGGTGCTCACGCAGAAATCAGATCAGGCCGCGACGGCCCACAACGAGTAGGCGATCACGTCCGCGTTGCGGTCGAGCGCCGTCGCGTTGACGTTGGACGTCGTGTCGCAGGAGCGGTGGTAGCAGCGGTCGTAGGCCTGGCCGGCCGTACCGCCCCACTTCTGCGCCTGGGCCGAGGTCTTGATGCCCTCGGCGCCGGTGAAGGTGCCACCGACCGGGATGCCCGAGCGGGCGAACGCCGCGTGGTCGGAGCGGCCGCCGACGCTGGTCAGCTCGGTCGCGACGCCCTTCGTCTGGAAGCCGGCCTGCAACGACTGCTGCAGCGCCAGCGAACCCGTGGGCTGACCGGAGGCGCTGTAGACGAAGTAGCCGGGGTTCGGCGAACCGGTCATGTCGAAGTTCAGGTATGCCTTGATCTTCGACCGGTCGGTCGTGGACAGGGAGTTCACGTAGAACGTCGAGCCGCGCAGGCCGAGTTCCTCCGCGCCCCACCAGCCGAACCGCACGTGCTTGGTCGGCTGGAAGTTCGTGGCCCTCATCTGGAGGGCGACTTCCAGGATCGACGCGGAGCCCGTGCCGTTGTCGTTGATGCCGGGGCCCGCCGTGACGCTGTCGAGGTGGCCGCCCAGCATGACGACGTTGTTCAGGTCGCCGCCGGGGTAGTCCGCGATCAGGTTGTAGCCGGTGGCGCCGTTGTAGGTGAACGACTGCACGCGGGTCGTGAAGCCGGCCGCGTCGAGCTTGCTCTTCACCCAGTTGATCGAGGCCAGGTACCCCGGTCGTCCGTGGGCGCGGTTGCCGCCGTTGGCGTTGGCGATGGACTGGAACTGGTTCAGGTGAGCTTGGACGTTCGCGACGTTGATGTTCGGCGCCGCCAGGGCGGCCGGTGCCGCTGCTTGCGCAGAGGTCACTCCGGTCACCATCAAGGCGGCCGCCAGTGCGATCAGGATCCTCATGGTTCAACTCCGTGCAGGGTTAGGGATTGAGCCACTGATCAACATGCTCCTCCGTGCATGAGCCCGGTAGAGGCGATCGTCGGATTCGTCGGAATCGGTGGTGATCAACCAGAATGGTCCAGGTGGGTGACGTCACGGTCGTTCTGGGCATCGGCGCGGCCGTACTGCTGATCTCCGTGATCGCGGTGCGGGTGTCGACCCGCCTCGGGCTGCCCTCACTCCTGCTCTACCTCGGCATCGGCGTGCTCCTCGGCGAGTCCGTCGTCGGCATCCGGTTCGACGACGCCGACCTCACCCAGTCCCTCGGCATCGCGGCGCTGGTGCTGATCCTGACCGAGGGCGGCATCACCACCCGCTGGAGCGCGGTGAAGTCCTCGCTGCGGCTGGGCGTCGCACTGTCCACAGTGGCCGTCGCGGTGAGCGTGGCGGTGACCGGAACGGCGTTGCACTTCCTGCTGGGCCTCGACTGGCGGATGGCGTTGCTGTGGGGCGCGGTGTTGTCGTCCACCGACGCGGCCGCCGTCTTCAGCGTTCTGCGCTCATTGGGTGTCGGCGCCCGGCTCACGGGCGCGCTCGAACTGGAGTCCGGCCTCAACGACGCGCCGGTCTACATCGCCGTGGTGCTGCTGGCCTCCTCGGACCAGATCTCCTGGACCGCGCCACTGCTGGTGATCTACGAACTGGGCGCGGGCGCGCTCGTCGGCGTGGCACTCGGCTATCTCGGCGGGGCCGGGCTCAGACGCGCGGCGCTGCCCTCCACCGGTCTGTACCCGCTCGCCACGGTGGCGGTGTGCGTCATGGCCTACACGGCCGGCGACCTGCTGCACGCCTCCGGATTCCTCGCCACGTACGTCGCCGCGCTGGTCCTCGGCAACGCCCGCCTGCCGCACCGCGCCGACACCCTCTCGTTCGCCGAAGGCCTCGGCTGGCTCGCCCAGATCGGGCTCTTCGTCCTGCTCGGCCTCTACGCCTCGCCGTCGCGCCTGCTCGACGTGCTGTTCCCCGCGCTGGTCGCGGGCGTGGTGCTGACGTTCGTGGCCCGGCCGCTGTCGGTGGTCCTCGCCTCGCTGCCGTTCAAGGTGCCGTGGCGCGAGCAGGCGTTCCTCTCCTGGTCGGGGCTGCGCGGGGCGGTGCCGATCGTGTTCGCGCTGATCCCGCTGATCCAGGGCGTCGAGGGTGCCCGCGAACTGGTCGACGTGGTGTTCCTGCTGGTCGTCGTGCTGACGGTGGTGCAGGGCACGACGCTGCCGTTCCTCGCGCGGCGGCTCGGGCTGGTGAAGGCGGGGGAGGCGCAGGAGGTCCAGGTCGACGCCTCGCCGCTCGACGAGCTCGGGGCCGAGCTGCTGCAGGTGCACATCCAGCGCGGGTCGAAGCTGCACGGCGTCTACATGTCCGAGTTGCGGCTGCCGACCGGGGCCACGGTCAGCCTCGTGGTGCGCTCGGGCAAGAGTTTCACGCCACAGCCGACGACCAGGCTGCAGACGGACGACCAGTTGCTCATCGTCACCACCGAAGAGGTCCGTGACGCCGCTGAGCGGCGCGTACGTGCCGTCGACAGGGCCGGTCGCTACGCCAGGTGGAAGGGCGAGACCGGCGATTAGTCGGTCTCCGAGGCATCTCAGGATGTGAATCGGGTGTCGACGGGAGTGTCACCCTCCGCTAACGTCGTCGGCAGGTCATGAGAGCCAGCGTCAAGCCCAAGCTTGCTGGCCGGCAACCCTCCAACCGCGGTGGGGTGCCCTTGGTGAGGACCTGGTCCGGCGCGTGGGGCGCCGGTCAAGCGCGGGCCTTCGCTGGACGGGCCCCTGGCCTCGGAGGCAGCTCGATGACGCTCGCGATCACCCCTGGAACCACCACCGCCGTTCCGGCTGTCGTCGGCGCCGACCTGCGAGTTCCCCTGGTCACCGGAGAGCGCGTCACCTACGCCAACCTCGACCACGCGGCGTCGGCTCCCTGTCTGCAGGAGGTCCGCGACGCCGTCGACGAGCTGCTGCCCTGGTACGCGAGCGTGCACCGCGGTGCCGGGTTCGCCTCGCAGGTCTCGACCCGCGTCTACGAGCAGGCCCGTGACCGCGTGCGCCGGTTCGTCGGGGCGCACTCCTCCGACGCCGTCGTCTTCACCCGCAACACCACGGACTCGCTGAACCTGTTGGCGCGCAGCGTTCTAAAGAACACCGCGGTCGTGCTGTTCGACAGCGAGCACCACGCGGCGCTGCTGCCGTGGCGCGGCCCCAACGTTCAGCGCGTTCCCGCTCCGTCTTCGTCCGGTGCTGCCGTGGTCGCACTGGACCGGGCGTTGGCCGCCGCCCCGGTCGGCCCTCGGCTCGTGATCGTCACCGGGGCGTCCAACGTCACGGGGGAGCTGTGGCCGGTCGCCGAGCTCGCGAAGGTCGCCCGCCGCCACGGCGCGCGCATCGCGCTCGACGCCGCACAGCTCGCCCCGCACCGCCCGATCAACGCCCGTGAGCTGGGCGTCGACTACGTCGCGTTCTCCGGCCACAAGATCTACGCGCCGTTCGGCGCGGGCGTGCTGGTCGGCCGCGCGGACTGGCTGCAGCAGGCCCAGCCGTACCTGGTCGGCGGCGGTGCCACGTCCAAGGTGACCGACCACGGCGACCGCCTCGGCGTGGCCTGGTCGGCGGTGCCCGAGCGGCACGAGGCCGGCAGCCCGAACGTCGTCGGCGTGCACGCGCTGGCAGCGGCCTGCGAGATCCTTTCGCGGCACTGGGAGCAGACCGTCGCGCACGAGCAGGAACTGCTGACGCGCCTGCGGAACGGCCTGCGCACCGTCCCCGGCTTCCGCGAGCTGGCGATCCTCGCCGACGCGGACAAGGTCGGCGTCGTGAGCTTCACGATCTCGGGCTTCGACGCGGGCTTCCTCGCGGCGGCGCTGTCCGCCGAGTACGGCATCGGTGTGCGCGACGGAGCGTTCTGCGCGCACGTGATCGTGGGGCGTCTGGTGAAGCAGGCCGGATCGCACGAGGAACGCGCCGTGCGCGCGTCGATCGGCCTCGGCACGACGGCCGAGCACGTCGATCGTCTGATCGCGGCGCTGCGCACCCTCGTCACCGAAGGTCCGAAGTGGAGCTACGCGCAGCACGACGGCCGCTGGGTGCCGCAGGACGACGACCGAACCCTGCCGCCGTTCCTCGCGTAGTCCCTGTAGTGGACAATGACCTGGTGAGTGACGAGTCCAAGGCCGAGGAGAAAGCCTCCGGGGAGGTCGCTGACAAGCCGGCGGAAGCGCAGGTCAGCGACCCCGAGACGGTCGCGACGCCGGTGATCGTGGCCGAGGGGCCGGACGCGGGGCAGAAACCCGCCGAGTCCCCCGCGAAGGCGGAGGACGACGACGAGTTCTCGATCGCCGGTTCGATCTCCGGCTCGTTGCCGGAACCGAGGACGAAGATCCTCGCGGCCCTGGCGGCCGGCGTGCTGGCCCTCGACGTGGCCACCAAGGTCGTGTCCGTCGCGTTCCTCGAGGGCGCCGACCCCATCAAGCTGTTCGGCGGCGTGCTCTACCTGACGTTCGTCCGCAACCCCGGCGCCGCGTTCGGCATGGCGGAGAGCATGACGTGGATCCTCGCGCTGATCGCGTTCGGCGTCGCCGGGTTCATCGTCTGGATCTCGCGCAACCTCCGCTCCCAGGGCTGGGCCGTCGGCCTGGGCCTGGTGCTGGGCGGTGCCGTCGGCAACCTCGCCGACCGGCTCTTCCGCGAGCCGGGCCCGATGCGCGGCCACGTGGTGGACTTCCTGTCGCTGTTCGACCCGTACGGCCAGGTGTGGCCGGTGTTCAACGTCGCCGACATGGCGATCGTCGGCGGTGGCGTGACGATCATCGTCCTGGCGCTGATGCAGCACGACTACGACGGCACCGTCCACAAGAACGCCGAGCCGCTCGTGGAGCAGGACGGTCTGCAGGAGCCGAAGTAGCCGCTCCTGGTAGTTTCAGCAGGTTCTGCAAGAAGAAGAAGGTCGAGGCCCCGCGTGAGCGGATACCGAACGCTGCCCATTCCCGACGGTCTGGACGGCATGCGCGTCGACGCCGGTCTCGCGAAGCTGCTCGGCTTGTCCCGCACCGTCATCGCGTCCATCGCCGACGCCGACGACGTGCTGGTCGACGGCCGGGTGGTCGGCAAGTCCGACCGGCTCACCGCCGGCTCGATGCTGGAGATCACGCTGCCGGCGCCACCGCAGCCGGTCACCGTCCAGGCCATTCCCGTCGAGGGTCTGAAGATCATCCACGAGGACGACGACATCATCGTCGTCGACAAGCCCGTCGGGGTCGCCGTGCACCCGTCGCCGGGCTGGACCGGGCCGACCGTGGTCGGCGGGCTCCTCGCCGGTGGCCACCGCGTCGCCACGTCCGGAGCCGCCGAGCGCCAGGGCGTCGTGCACCGGCTCGACGTCGGCACGACCGGCGTGATGGTGGTCGCGAAGTCCGAGTCCGCGTACTCGGCTCTGAAGCACGCCTTCAAAGAGCGGACCGTCGACAAGGTCTACCACGCGATCGTGCAGGGCCACCCGGACCCGATCAAGGGCACCATCGACGCCCCGATCGACCGGCACCCCAAGCACGACTACAAGTTCGCCGTGATGCAGGACGGCAAGCCGTCCATCACGCACTACGAGGTGATCGAGGCGTTCCGCGCGGCGTCGTTCGTCGAGGTCCACCTGGAGACCGGGCGCACGCACCAGATCCGCGTGCACTTCTCGGCGCTGCACCACCCGTGCGTGGGCGACCTGACGTACGGGGCCGACCCGACGCTGGCCAAGCGGCTCGGGGTGACGCGGCAGTGGCTGCACGCGCGCCAGCTCGGGTTCCACCACCCGGCGGACGGGCAGTGGGTCTCGTTCACGTCGGAGTACCCGGACGACCTGGCCGAGTCGCTGGAGAAACTGCGCGAAGAAGGCTGATTGCGTCTGGGTAAATCACCGGTTGACGACGTTGCACTTGATGTTAACCGGTGTGCTCAATAGCGTTTTCGGCATGCACCTGACAGTTCTCGCGGCCTCGGGCCGCACCGGTCTCGCCCTCACCCGCCAGGCGGTCGAGCGCGGCCACGTCGTCACCGCGATCGCCCGCGATCCGCGGCGGATCGCCCTCGAACACCCGAACCTGCGCAAGGTCTCCGGCGACGTGGGCGATCCGGCCTCGATCGTCCTCGACCCGGACACCGTCGTCCTGTCCGGCCTGGGCACGGACCGGCCGGGCGTGCTCACCGACGGCGCCAAGGCCGTGATCGCCGCCGGGCCGCGCCGGATCATCTGGCTCGGCACCTACGGAACGGGCGCCTCGGCCGAGGCGGCGGGCGAGGGCGCCGCCGTGCTGTGGAAGTTCTTCGGCGACCGGATCCCGGACAAGGTCGAGGCCGACAACGCCGTCCTCGCCGCCGGTGGCACGGTGTTCCACGCCGGGGTGCTCACCGACGAACCGGCGGGCCCCGGCCGCACCGTCGGCCTGGACGCCGCGCCGCCGTTCGACCTCGGGGCCGAGGTCAGCCGCGAGACCGTCGCCGCCGCGATGCTCGACGAGGCCGAGGAACCGCGCTTTCCCGGCGCGGTCGCACTGCCGCTAGCGGCCTAGAACGTCGCGGACGACCGTCCGCACCTGGGCGCGCAGCCACGCGTGGGCGAGGTCGGAGTCGTAGCGCTGGTGCCAGTTGCAGTTGATCGGCGCTTCCGGCGACTCGGCCGGCAGCGGCAGGGTGACCAGCCCGAACGCCTCGATCAGCGGCCGGCACAGGATCGCCGTGGTGGTCACCAGGGCATCGCTCGCGGCCGCGATCTGCACCGCCGAGTGCACCGTCGCCACGGTCGCGATCACCTTGCGCCGCAACCCTTCCGCGGCCAGCAGGTCATCGATCGGGGCGGTCAACCGGCCGCGTCGTGAGACCACCACGTGCGGATAGTCGGCATACGCGCGCAGATCCAGCTCGGTGCACGGGTGCCCGGACCGCATGACCACGGCGAGCGCGTCGGTGCCGAGGGTCTCCGAGCGGAACTCGGGGAGCTCGGGCGTGCCGCCGCCGAGTTCGAGGTCGACCCGCCCGTGCCGCAGGTCGTCGGTGTCGGCGGAGTGCTCGGCGAGCACCCGCAGCCGCACACCCGGTGCCCGCTCCGCGATCCGTCCGATCAGCACGGGCACCACTGACGAGGCGAGGGCGTCGTGGCACTGGATCGTGAACGTGCGCTCCAGTTCGGCCAGTTCCAGCTCACGGCTCGGCGCCAGCACGGCGTTGGCCTGCCGCACCAGCCGGTGCACCTCGTCGGCGATCCCGAGCGCGTACGGCGTCGGCGTCATGGTGTGGCCGGTCCGCACGAGGATGTCGTCGCCGGTCACCTTCCTGATCCGCCCGAGCGTCCGGCTGACCGCGGGCGACGACAGGTGCAGCCGCTCGGCCGCGCCCATCACGCTGCCCTCCTCGAGGAGGGCGTCCAGCACCGTCAGCAGGTTCAGATCCGCTTGCATGAGAGCCAATCTTGGAGGAGACCGTGCTCGCCGCCACCACCGCCGCCGTCCGCCGTGCCGGAGAGCGGATGCTGAAGCGCTACTCGCCCGAATCCCGCACGTCCTCTCTCGCGGAACTCGTCACCGCCATCCAGGCCAACGACGCCGCCGTCGTCGACCTTCTGAAGCCGGCACTGGCCGAGATCCGCCCGCGGGCGCGCTGGCTCGACGACGAACACGGCTCCGGACCCCTGGACTCCGGCGAGTGGTGGCTCGTCGATCCCGTCGGCGGCAACATGAACGCGGCCCAGGGCATGACCGACTGGAACATCGGCGTGAGCCTGGTCCGCGACGGCCGGCCGGTGCTCGCGGTCGTGCACTTCCCGCTGTTCGACGAGACGTTCACGGCCACCGAGGGCGGCGGCGCGTTCCTGAACGGCGTGCGGCTGACGGTCTCGGACAAGACGTCGCTGGACGGCGCACTGGCGGGCACCAGCCAGGCGCAGCCCGGTCAGGGACCGGAGATGGCCGACCGGGTCGGCGCCTCCTACAGCGCGATGGCGAAGCAGGCGCTCTACGTCCGGGTCTCGGTGCCGGTCACGCACCAGCTCGCCCAGGTCGCCGCCGGACGGATGGACCTGCACTGGCAGTACGAGAACGTGCGCGCGCACGCGGCGGGGGTGTTGCTCGTGCAGGAGGCGGGCGGCGTCGTCACCGATCTGGACGGCAAGCCGTGGGAGCTGACCAGCCGCGAGTACCTGGCGGCAGCGCCGGGCGTGCACGCGGCGGCACTGGAACTGCTTTAGTCGTCGACGGTCCAGACGAGGGTGTTCAGGTCGACCTCGGGGCGCACGCTCCAGCGGACCTGGATGACCTGGGTCTCGTCGGGCAGCACGAACACGCTGTGCCCGCCCGCGGTCTCGCCCGGCTGGATGCCGAGCTTGTGCGCGGGCCGGGAGGACAGCGAGACGGGCGCCTTCGTCACGGTCTCGCCGGTCTTGGTCACGAGGACCAGGTACATGTCCGGCAGCGAGGTGTAGGGGATCTGCGAGGTGTTCGTCACCTCGGTGTGCACGACCACGGCACGTTCGCCCTCGGCGAGCTTGTAGCCGGCCGCCGTGAAGAGGAAGTCGGCCGGGTCGACGACCTCGACCAGCTGGATGGTGAGACGGGCGCCTTCGAGGCTGTCCGCCTCCAGCACCGAGCCGATCTTGCCGGTCCGCGAGACGACGGGCTTGGGCTGCGGCTGGTCCGCGCGCACCCAGCCCGCGGACTGGGGCGGACCCCACGTCGCCTGCGGCGGCTGCTGGGCGGGGAACGGCTGGCTGATCGGGGCCTGCGGGCCGTAGGGCTGCTGGACCGGGTGGGGGCCGCTCTGGTGCACCGCGTACGGACCGGACGGCGGACCGCCCATGTAGTTGCCGTAGGCGGCGGCGTTCGCGAGGGCCCTGCGCACGCCGTTCGGGTCGCACTCCACCCCGACCAGCAACGGCAGTCCGCTGCCGGAGAGCGTGATCAGGCGCATGGCGGCCTCGCGCGGGTCCATGCCCAGGCGCTGGGCGATCTCGTGCACGGCGGCGCGACCCGACTCGGCGAGAACGGCGAGCAGGCGGGCGTCTACGGGATCGGGGGGCACCACGAAAAGAACGCTACCCGGCGGTCGTGACCACCGTGTCACCGCGTACCGGATCGAGATCACCGCGACAAACCCCGGAGCCTCCGACAGGTGATCTTCGAGGCGGGATAGGGTTGGCGGATCCGGAATTCGCGTCCTTCCCACGCGTCCGTTCGATCTCTGGAGGTACCGTGGCGGACTCGTTTGTGCATCTGCACGTGCACACCGAGTACTCGATGCTCGACGGTGCGGCCAAGGTGGCCCCGCTGTTCGAAGAGGCCGAGCGGCTCGGCATGACCGCTGTCGGCATGAGCGACCACGGCAACATGTACGGGTCGGACGAGTTCTACCAAACGGCGATGAAGACCGGCATCAAGCCGATCATCGGCATCGAGGCGTACCTCGCCCCGCACAACCGCCTGCACAAGAAGCCGGTCGCCTGGGGCGACCCCGGTCAGCGCAGCGACGACATCTCCGGTGGTGGCGCCTACACCCACATGACGATGTGGGCGCGCAACGCGGACGGCCTGCGCAACCTCTTCCGCCTGCACACCGAGGCGAGCAAGACGGGCTACTACTACAAGCCCCGCATGGACCGCGAGCTCGTCTCGCAGCACGCCGAGGGCATCATCGCGACGACCGGCTGCCCGTCCGGCGAGGTGCAGACCCGGCTGCGGCTCGGTCAGGTCGACGAGGCGTTCAAGGCCGCGTCCGACTACCGCGACATCTTCGGCAAGGAGAACTTCTTCCTGGAGTTGATGGACCACGGCCTGGAGATCGAGCGCCGCGTCCGCGACGGCCTGCTGGAGATCAGCAAGAAGCTCGGCATCCCGCCCCTGGCCACCAACGACAGCCACTACGTCACCAAGGACCAGGCGGACACGCACTCCGCGTTGCTCTGCGTGCAGTCCGGCAAGATGCTGACCGACCCGAACCGGTTCAAGTTCGACGGTGACGGTTACTACCTGAAGTCGTCCGAGGAGATGCGGGAGATCTGGAAGGACCTCCCGGAGGCGTGCGACAACACGCTGCTGGTCGCGCAGATGGTCGAGTCCTACGAGGACATCTGGACCGTCAAGGACCGCATCCCGAACTTCGAGGTCCCCGAGGGCGAGGACCAGGCGTCCTGGTTCCGCAAGGAGATCCGGCGCGGCCTCGAGTGGCGGTTCGCCGGCAAGGAAGTCCCCGAGGAGTACATCAAGCGCTGCGACTTCGAGGCCCAGGTCATCATCGACAAGGGCTTCCCGGCGTACTTCCTGATCGTCGCCGACCTGATCAGCTACGCCCGCAGCGTGGGCATCCGCGTCGGTCCCGGCCGTGGCTCCGCCGCGGGCGCCGCCGTGTCGTGGGCGATGGGCATCACGAACATCGACCCGATCCCGCACGGTCTGCTGTTCGAGCGGTTCCTGAACCCCGAGCGCACCGCCATGCCCGACATCGACATCGACTTCGACGACCGCCGTCGTGGCGAGATGATCCGCTACGCCAGCGAGAAGTACGGCGCCGACAAGGTCGCGCAGGTGATCACGTTCGGCACGATCAAGACCAAGGCGGCGCTGAAGGACTCGGCGCGCGTGCACCACGGCCAGCCGGGCTTCGCGATCGCCGACAAGATCTCGAAGGCGCTGCCGCCGCCGATCATGGCGAAGGACATCCCGCTCAACGGCATCGTCAACAAGAGCCACCCGCGCTACGGCGAGGCCGCCGAGGTGCGGTCGCTGCTGGAGACCGACGCGCAGGTGAAGGAGATCTTCGACACCGCGCTCGGCCTCGAGGGCCTGATCCGCAACGCCGGCGTGCACGCCTGCGCGGTGATCATGTCGAAGGACCCGCTCACGGAGTCCATCCCGCTCTGGTACCGCGACGACGGCTCGTTCATCACCGGCTGGGACTACCCGTCGTGCGAGAACATCGGCCTGTTGAAGATGGACTTCCTCGGGCTGCGCAACCTCACGGTGATGGGCGACGCGATCGAGAACATCGAGGCCAACCGCGGCAAGGACGCGGTCCCGGACTTCGACAAGCTCACGCTCGACGACCCGGAGACCTACGCGCTGCTCGGCCGCGGTGACACGCTCGGCGTGTTCCAGCTGGACGGCGGGCCGATGCGCGACCTGCTGCGCCGCATGCAGCCGACCACCTTCGAGGACATCGTCGCGGTCGGCGCGCTGTACCGCCCCGGTCCGATGGGTGTGAACGCGCACAACGACTACGCGGACCGCAAGAACGGCCGCCAGGAAGTCAAGCCGATCCACCCGCAGCTCGAGGAACCGCTCAAGGAGATCCTCGGCGAGACGCACGGTCTGATCGTCTACCAAGAGCAGATCATGTTCATCGCCCAGGAGGTCGCGGGCTACTCGATGGGTCGCGCGGACGTGCTCCGCAAGGCCATGGGCAAGAAGAAGGCCGAGGTCCTCGCGAAGGAGTTCGAGGGCTTCCAGCAGGGCATGCGCAACGACCCGCGCGGGTTCTCCGACGAGGCCATCCAGGCGCTGTGGGACACGATCCTCCCGTTCGCCGGCTACGCGTTCAACAAGTCGCACGCGGCCGCGTACGGCCTGATCTCGTACTGGACGGCGTACCTCAAGGCGAACTTCCGCGCCGAGTACATGGCCGCCCTGCTCACGTCGGTCGGCGACAACAAGGACAAGTCCGCGGTCTACCTCGCCGAGTGCCGCCGTCTGGGCATCAAGGTCCTCCCGCCGGACGTCAACGAGTCGGCGCTGCGCTTCAGCGCGGTCGGCACGGACATCCGCTTCGGCCTGGGCGCGATCCGCAACGTCGGCGCGAACGTCGTCGAGTCGATCATCAAGACGCGCAAGGAGAAGGGCGCCTACACGTCCTTCACGGACTTCATGGACAAGTCCGAGCTCGTCGCCTGCAACAAGCGCGTGATCGAGTCGCTGATCAAGGCCGGCGCGTTCGACGCGTTCGGCCACCCCAGGCTCTCGCTGATCCAGGTGCACGAGGACGCGGTCGACGCCGTCGTCCCGATCAAGCGCAAGGAGGCGGAGGGGCAGTTCGACCTGTTCGGTGGCGACAGCGCCGACGACCAGGACGACAGCACCTCGCCGCTCGCGCACCTCAAGTTCGGCACCGACGAGTACCCGCGCAAGCAGATGCTCAGCCTCGAGAAGGAGATGCTGGGGCTGTACGTGTCCTCGCACCCCCTCGACGGCGCCGAGCGGATCCTGCGCAAGTTCGCGCCGCGGCCGATCGCGGTCGTGCTCGACGACCCGCCCAAGGAGGGCGAGCTGATCGTCTCGGGCATGATCTCGTCGATCGAGCGGCGGGTGAACAAGAACGGCCTGCCGTGGGCGATCACGGTCATCGAGGACCTGGACGCGTCCATCGAGGTTCTGTTCTTCCCCAAGGCCTACGAGGTGCTGCGCGACGACCTGGAGCTCGACTCCGCCGTGTGCGTGAAGGGCCGGGTGAACTGGCGCGAGGACAAGATGGCGATCTTCGGTGACGGGGTCGTCCCGCTCGACATCAGCGACGCCGAGGCGAACCCCGGAGCGGACCCGCCCCTCGTCCTCGGGCTGCAGACCAGGACCCTGACGCCCGAGCTGATCGAAGAGCTGAAGAGCGTGTTCAAGTCGCACGAGGGCCAGGTCGCCGTGCACCTGGAGGTGCAGAAGCGCGACAAGTCGAAGGAGATGATGGTGGTGGGCAACTTCCGGGTCAACACGACGCCGTCGCTCTTCGGTGACCTCAAGACCATCCGGGGCATCACCATCCACCGCTAGACCACCAGGCCGGTCCCGGCAGCGCGTTGCCGGGACCGGTTTTCCAGCGGAAACGGCCGGATTCGAGTGGGATGTCGGCTATCGGCCCCGTGACCAATTCCGCGTTGTCCAGTGGACGAGGATCGCCTGAGAATTAGTGGCGGGTGATGAGTAAACGGGGTTAACTGGGTGGGGTGACGACACTCACGCAGTTGCCCGACGACTACGTCCAGAACCCGCACGAAGCGCACGACATGTTGCGCGCCGAGGGGCCCGTGCAGGAAGTCCGCATGCCGCGTGGGCTCAAGGTCTGGCTCGTGACTCGGTACGACGAGGCGAAGATCGCCCTCACGGACCCCAGGGTCAGCAAGAACATCGCCGAGGGCGGCCACCTGATGGCCGTGCACGCTCCCGAAACCGATCAGCGCCGCGAGATCGAGCCCTCGCTGTCCGTTCACATGCTCAACATGGACCCGCCCGGCCACACCCGGCTGCGCAAGCTCGTGACCAAGGCGTTCACCGCCCGCCGCGTCGAGCTGATGCGCCCGCGCGTGCAGGAGATCACGGCCGAGTTGCTCGCCAAGCTGAACGACGGCGACGAGGTCGACCTGCTGGAGGCGCTGGCGTTCCCGCTGCCGATCACGGTCATCTGCGAGCTGCTCGGCATCCCGATCGACAACCGCGACGACTTCCGCGAGTGGTCGAACCAGCTGCTGTCCTTCGGCACGCCGGAGGAGGTCCAGGCGGCCGCGTCCGCGATGGCCGGCTTCCTGTACCAGCACGTCACGGCCATCGCCCAGGCCGAGCCCGACGACACGTTCTTCTCCGCTCTCGTGCACGCCGACGACTCCGGTGACCGGCTGAACACCGAAGAGCTGATCTCGATGGCGTTCCTGCTGCTCGTGGCGGGCCACGAGACGACGGTGAACCTCATCGGCAACGCGGTGCTGTCGTTGCTGCGCAACCCGGACCAGCTGCAGATCCTCAAGGACCGTCCCGAGCTGATCCCGGCCAGCACCGAGGAGTTCCTGCGGCTGGAGGGCCCGATCAACGTCGCGACCTTCCGCTACACCAAGGAGGACGTCGAGCTCGGTGACGTCACGGTGCCCGCCGGCGAGATCCTGATGGTGTCGCTGATCGCCGCCAACCGGGACCCCGCGAAGTACGAGAACCCCGACCAGCTCGACGTGACGCGGTCCGCGCAGGGGCACGTGGCGTTCGGGCACGGCATCCACTTCTGCCTCGGCGCGCCGCTGGCCCGGCTGGAGTTCGACGTGGCGCTGACGCAGCTGCTCGACCGGTTCCCGAACCTGACGCTGGCCGCGGAGCCGGAGACGCTGGTGTGGCGGGACAGCACGCTGATCCGCGGTCTGCACACCCTCCCGGTGCGCCTCGCCTAATGTGCTGCGGGTGGACGACCTGCTGAAGCTCGACCAGGCGCACGTCTGGCACCCGTACGGTCCGATGCCGGGCACCCAGGAGCCGTTGCTCGTCTCAGGGGCCTCGGGTGTCCGGCTCGAACTCGCGGACGGCCGTGAACTCGTCGACGGCATGTCGTCGTGGTGGGCGGCCATCCACGGCTACCGCCACCCGGTGCTCGACGCGGCCGTCACCGAGCAGCTCGGCAGGATGAGCCACGTGATGTTCGGCGGGCTCACGCACGAGCCCGCCATCAGGCTCAGCGCGAAGCTCGTCGAGATCACCCCCGAGCCGTTGCAGCACGTGTTCCTCTGCGACTCCGGCTCGGTGTCGGTCGAGGTCGCGGTGAAGATGTGCCTGCAGTACTGGCGCTCGCGGAACCGGCCGGAGAAGCACCGCCTGCTGACGTGGCGCGGTGGCTACCACGGCGACACGTTCAACCCGATGTCCGTCTGCGACCCCGACGGCGGGATGCACTCGCTGTGGCGCGGAATCCTGCCGCAGCAGGTGTTCGCGGACGCGCCACCGGCCGAGATGGACACCGCGTACGTCCAGCACCTCTCCGACCTGATCGAGGAACACGCCGGAGAGCTCGCCGCGATCATCGTCGAGCCGGTCGTGCAGGGCGCCGGGGGCATGCGCTTCCACGACCCGCGCTACCTGCACGTGCTGCGCGAACTGGCGTACACGCACGACGTGCTGCTGGTGTTCGACGAGATCGCCACGGGCTTCGGTCGCACGGGCGAGCTGTTCGGCGCCGACCACGCCAGCGTCAGCCCGGACGTCATGTGCCTGGGCAAGTCGCTGACCGGCGGGTACATGACGATGGCCGCGACCCTGTGCACCACGAGGGTGGCCGACGGGATCAGCAAGGGCGAGGTGCCGGTGCTCGCGCACGGGCCGACGTTCATGGGCAACCCGCTGGCGTCGGCGGTGTCGCTGGCGTCGATCGACCTGCTGCTGTCGCAGGACTGGAAGCGCGAGGTCGCCCGGATCTCCGCCGGGCTCTCGGCGGGGCTGGCTCCCGCACGCGAGTTGCCCGGTGTCCGGGACGTGCGCGTGCTGGGCGCCATCGGCGTTGTGCAACTGCACGAGCCCGTGGACATGGCCCGGGCCACTCGCGCCGCCGTGGACGCGGGCGTCTGGCTGCGGCCCTTCCGCGACCTGATCTACACGATGCCGCCGTTCGTCAGCACGGACGCCGACGTCGCGCAGATCGCGGCGGCTGTGGTCGACGCCGCCCGCTAATGTGCCACGCCATGGGGAAAATGCCGGCTGCGCTGGGCGTGGCCATCCTGGGGGTAGCGGGTCTCGTGGTGCCGGCGCAGGCGGCGGACGAGCCCATCACGTTTCCCAAGATGTACGGCTCCGGGCGCGGCGGGACGATCAACCTGCCGGGCACGGGCGGCAAGTGCCTCGACGCGGCGCTGGAGGAGATCGACCGCGACGGCGGCAAGGTGCAGATGTGGACGTGCGGCCTCGCCGGTGCCGAACAGCAGTGGCGGTACGAGTACGTGGGTGACTCGAGCGGCCAGGCCTACGTCGTCAACGAGGCGAACGGCAAGTGCCTCGACATCGCCCTGGAGGAGATCGGCCAGGAGGGCGGCCGGGTGCAGATGTGGCAGTGCACCGGCAGCGTCGAACAACGCTTCACGGTCGTCTACCACCAGGGCGACCTGTTCATCACGCCCGTCGCGACCAAGGGCTTCCTCGGCGCGTCCGGTGTCCACGAGGGCGCGCCGATCGGCATCTACGCCAAGGGCTGAACGCCGATCGCGGCCGACAGCTGCGTGTCGGTCGGCTCGACCAGGACATCCCCGTCCGGCAGCACCAGGACGGGGATGTTCTTGCGTCCGGAGAGCTCGATCGCCCGGTCGCGTGCCTCGTCGTCGTGCTCGACGTCTACGTAGGTGAACGGCACGTTGTTGCGGGTCAGCCACGACTTGGCCCGGCGGCAGTCGCCACACCACTCGGCGCCGTACATCACGATCGGTTGCTCACTCATGCTGCGTATTTTGCCGCTTCTCCGGAGACGGCGCCGCGGCCGCCCGGTAGTCGGCCGGACGACCGCCGCGACCGCGGAGCAGGTCACGCTCTAAGGTGAGGATTCGTGAGCGTGCTGGTGATCACCGGAACCGGGACAGAGGTCGGCAAGACCGCCGTCACCGCGGGCATCGCGGCGCTGGCCAGGGCAGAAGGCAGACGGGTCGCGGTGCTCAAGCCCGCGCAGACCGGCCTGCTGCCCGGCGAGCCTGGCGACGTGGCGGAGGTGGCGCGGCTGGCCGGCGACGTGACGACCCGTGAGCTGGCCAGATACCCCGATCCGCTGGCCCCCGCCACCGCGGCGAGACGCGCGGGCATGGCCACCGTGCACCCGAAGGACGTCGCCGCCGAGGTCACCGCGCTCGACGAGACCCACGACCTGGTGCTGGTCGAGGGCGCGGGCGGGCTGCTGGTGCGGTTCGACGAGGGCGGTTCGACGCTGGCCGACATCGCGTGGGCGGTGAACGCGCCCGTCCTGATCGTGGCGCAGGCCGGGCTCGGCACGCTGAACACGACCGCGCTGACGGCCGAGGCTTTGCAGCGGCGCGGACTCGAGTCGATCGGTGTCGTGGTGGGCAGCTGGCCGCTGCACCCCGACCTCGCCTCGCTCACGAACCTGGCCGACCTGCCCGAGGCGGCGGGTGCTCCGCTGCTCGGCGCGCTGCCGCAGGGTGTGACGAAGCTCGGTCCCGTGGACTTCCTGGCCGTCGCCAAGAGATCGTTTTCACCCTGGTTCGGCGGGGAGTTCGACCCGGAGACGTTCGCGGCTCAATTCGCGGTCCAGTGACCTACATCGCTGCACGATGAAGGATTCAGTGAGGCACACTGGCTCGCCAGGCCACAGAGGAGGAGAGACCGTGACCGCAGCACCAGAACAGATCGACGTGCTCGACGAAGCTCGTGAGCAGGTGCTCGAACGAGGCGTCGGGCTCACCGAGGCTCAGGTGCTGAAGGTGCTGGAGCTGCCGGAGGACAGGATCCCCGAGCTGCTCGCCCTGGCGCACGAGGTCCGCGAGCGCTGGTGCGGTCCCGAGGTCGAGGTCGAGGGCATCGTCTCGCTCAAGACCGGCGGCTGCCCCGAGGACTGCCACTTCTGCTCCCAGTCGGGACAGTTCCCGTCGCCCGTGCGGTCGGCGTGGCTGGACATCCCCGGCCTGGTCCGCGCGGCGCGGCAGACCCGCGACACCGGCGCGACCGAGTTCTGCATCGTCGCGGCCGTGCGCGGCCCGGACAAGCGGCTGCTCTCGCAGGTGCGCGACGGCATCAAGGCCATCCGCGAGGACGGCAACGACATCCAGATCGCCTGCTCGCTCGGCATGCTCACGCAGGAGCAGGTCGACGAGCTCGTGGCGATGGGCGTGCACCGCTACAACCACAACCTCGAGACCGCGCGCTCGCACTTCCCGGAGGTCGTGACCACGCACTCCTGGGAGGAGCGCTGGGACACGCTGCGGATGATCCGCGACGCCGGCATGGAGGTCTGCTGCGGCGGCATCATCGGCATGGGGGAGACGCTGGCGCAGCGCGCGGAGTTCGCCGTGCAGCTCGCGGAGCTGGAGCCGGACGAGGTCCCGCTGAACTTCCTCATCCCGAACCCCGGCACGCCGTACGAGAACTACCCGGTCGTCGAGGGCGCCGAGGCGCTGCGCACGGTCGGCGCGTTCCGGCTCGCGCTGCCGCGCACGATCCTGCGCTTCGCCGGTGGCCGGGAGCTGACGTTCGGCGACCTGGGCGCGAAGCAGGGCATGCTCGGCGGCATCAACGCGATCATCGTCGGCAACTACCTGACGAACCTCGGCCGTCCCGCGCAGCAGGACCTCGACATGCTCGAAGAGCTGTCGATGCCCATCAAGGCGCTGAGCCAGACCCTGTGACGACGACTCGGATGACGTACTGCTCGTTCTGCGGCAAAGAGGAAGCTGACGGCGACCACGGGTTCTGCCGTCAGCGGCTGTCGATGATCGACCCGCCGCGGTACTGCTCGGAGTGCGCGCGCCGCATGGTCGTCCAGGTGACCCCGGACGGCTGGGCGGCGCGCTGCAGCCGCCACGGCGAGATCACCTCGGCTCGGTAGTAACCTCTCGCGAATGGACGACAAAGCAGCGCCGGTGCGCATCGAATCCGTGCCGGAGCCGCCGTACGTCTACCACTACTACCCCCGGCCACGGCCGAAAGTGGTGGTCAAGCGGGATCTGCTGCCGAGCCTGGTGGTGGCGCTGACGACGTTCATCGGCGCCTTCCCCGCCGGGTTCCTCTGGTCGAGGCTGGCGCCGGCGCAGCTCAAGATCGTGTCGCCGCAGGACGACAAGCTCTACCCGATCGGCCTGGAGAGCTACCACCGGCTCGACGCGCTGATGGTGTTCGTGCTGATCGGCCTCGGAGCGGGCGTGATCACGGGCATCGCGGTGTGGCTGATGCGGCAGCGGCGCGGTCCCGTGGTGATGCTGGCGATGACGGCGGGCTCGTTCGCCGCGGCCTGGTTCGCGCAGGACTTCGGCGGGAGGCTCGCCGCCGGCCTCTACCCGAACCCGGCGTCGATCAAGCCGAACGACACGTTGCTCGTCGCGCCCGCTTTGGAGACGTGGTGGGGAATTCTGGCGTGGCCGCTGGCGGCCGCGCTGGCCTACGGGTGCTGCGCGGCGTGGAACGGCCTCGACGACCTGGGGCGGCGCCTCGGCTGAGGCACCGCCCTCGTGGGCGCCTATCCGACCCGGTAGGCGAAGTCGGGCATGTCCGTCACGAACATCTGACCGGGCGCGTGGGTGATCGCGAACGGCGGCCTGGACTTCATCAGCACGGCCTGAGGGGTCACCCCGCACGCCCAGAACACAGGCACGTCACCAGGTTCGTGCTCGACGGCGTCCCCGAAGTCCGGTGCGTCGACGTCCTCGATCCCGAGCATCCGCGGGTCGCCCGCGCCGACCGGGGCGCCGTGCACCGACGGCATGAGCGCCGTGACCTTGTGCGCCATGTCCACAAGGGACTCCGGGATCCAGCGCATCGACACGACCATCGGCCCGTGCAGCCGCCCGGCGGGCCGGCACTGGATGTCCGTGACGAACATCGAGACGTTCCTGCCCTGCTCCACGTGCCGCAGCGGCACCCCGGCGCTCTCCAGCGCCGTCTCGAACGTGAAGCTGCAGCCGATCAGGAACGTCACCAGGTCGTCGCGCCAGTGCTCGGTCGCGTTCTCCGGTTCCGCCGCGAGCTCGCCGTTCTCCCAGATCCGGTAGCGCGGCGCGTGGGTGCGCACGTCGGCGTCCCGCTTGAGCGCGCTGACCGTCTCTCCCGCGTCCAGCACGTCGAGCACCGGGCACGGTTTGGGGTTGCGGTGGGTGAAGAGCAGGAAGTCGTACGCCCAGTCCTTCGGGATGGCGATCAGGTTGGCCTGCGCCTGTCCCGGCGCTTGTCCCGCGGTCGTCATTCGAGCTCCTTGTTGACCGTCTCCGGCAGCCAGATGAGCGCGACCACGGCGATTCCGTACGCGGCCGCCCCGAACAGCATCGCACCGCCGATGCCGAGCCTGTCCGCCATGAACCCGACCAGCCCGGGGAACACGGCACCGAACGCACGCCCGAAGTTGTACGTGAAGCCCTGGCCCGTTCCGCGCAGCTGCGTGGGGTAGAGCTCCGACAGGTAGCTGCCGAACCCGCTGAAGATCGCGGACATGCAGAACCCGAGCGGGAAGCCGAGGAACATGACCAACGTGTTGGCACCGTTGGGGATCTGCGTGTACGCGACGATCAGCAACGCGCTGGCGACGGCGAACAGCACGAAGGTCTTCTTGCGCCCCAGGTGGTCCGTGAGGTAGCCGCCGCACACGTACCCGATCCACGCGCCGGTGATGAGGAACGCGAGGTACCCGCCCGTACCGATGATCGTGAGGCCGCGCCCGGTCTGCAGGAACGCCGGCAGCCACGTCGCGAGCGTGTAGTACCCGCCCTGCACACCGGTCGCGAGCAGCGCGGCGAACAGCGTGGTCTTGAGGATCGGCCCCTGGAAGATCTTCGGGAACGTGCCGCGTTCCTTGGGCAGCGCCTTGGCCTCGGGCGCGTCGTCGACGTTGCGGCGCACGTAGAAGATGAGGATCGCGGGCAACGCGCCCGTCCAGAACATGATCCGCCACGAGATCGCCGGGTCGGCCAGCGACGCGACCAGCGTGTTGACGATGACCGCGAGCCCCCAGCCCACGGCCCACGCGCTCTGGATGAACGCCACGGTCCGCCCGCGGTACTTCGGCTTGCAGTACTCGGCCACGAGGATCGCCCCGGCCGCCCATTCACCGCCGAAGCCCAGTCCCTGCAGCGCGCGGAAGACCAGCAGCGTCTCGTAGTTCGTCGCGAAGCCGCACAGCACCGTGAAGAACGCGTACGCCGCCACCGTGATGATCAGCGTCCTGGATCGGCCGAACCGGTCCGCCATGATGCCCGCCACCGCGCCGCCGATGGCGCTCATCAGCAGCGTGCTGGTGCCCAGCAGGCCGGCTTCCGCCTTGGTGAGGCCGAAGTAGCCGGTGATCGCGACCAGGCTCAGGGGGAGAACCCAGTAGTCGTAGGAGTCCAGCCCGTAACCGCCGAAGGCGCCGACGAACGCGCGCCTGCCCTTCTGGCCGAGACTGCGGAACCAGGCGAAACGGCCTGTGTCCTCGGTCGTGGACGTGCTCATGGGACACCTCGCAGCGTGGTGGAGGAGTGGTCGGGTGTGATGTGGGACTCAGGGTAAGGATTGTTCAACAATCCCACAAGGCCACAATTCAACGATCCGACGATCGGTGGGTGGGAGCTGGGCTGGGTGGCGTCGGTGGGTGCGGCTCAACGGTCCGCGCTCGCGGCTTGGGTCCGACGCGCGGCTGGAGAGCCGGGCTGGGTCCCAGTGCCCAGGCGGAGGGGGCACCGGCTGACCCCACGGCTCGCGCGCGGCGAACGGGACAGCGTGCTGGGGAGGCGGAGCCCGCGGTCCGGACTCCGCGTCCGAACTCGGGGTCCGGAGCCCACGTCTGGACTCCGGGGTTTGAGGTCCCAGGGGCCGGGTTCAGGGTTCGGAGTCTGCGTCCGAACTCCGGGCAGCGTGCTGCGGACGGGGTCCGCGTGAAGCGCGTCCAAGCTGCGAAGACCAGATGCCGGCGGCGACGGTCCGCACCCTCGAAACCGAGAGGCGGGGCCCAAAGCGTTCGGGAAGCCGGGCCACACACCCGGCGCAACCCCGCCGCGCGGCTAGTTCGGGCTCGGCACGTGCCCGAACTCGGTCAGCGGCACCGGAACCGCCTTCAGCGCGCTCAGGATCCCGGTCTCCCGGTGCAGCATCCGCCGCACCAACCGCAGCCGCCGAGCCGGCGACCTCTCCTCCAGCAGCCGTTGCCGGTCTTCGACGGGCAGCAGGCAGTCGGCGGCCAGCAGGTACGACAGGTCGCCCAGCGACACGTCGTCGCCGGGTGCCGACCAGTCCTCGCTGTGCCAGGCGGCGCCGCAGTACCGCTCGTGGGCCGCGCGGGCCCCGCGCTCCAGGATCGGCACGACCTCCTGCGCCGCCTCGGGCACGGGCGCGTCGTCCAGGTAGTCGACGTGGGCCAGCAGGTACGGCGCCGTCGTCGTGTCGACGTCCAGCAGGCGGAAGCGGCGCACGCCGCGCGTCACGATGTCGAAGCGGCCCTCCGGCAGCGGGCGGGCGTCCAGGAGGTCGGCCGAGCAGCCGATGTCCTGCAGCGAGTGGACGTTGTCGGCGCCCACCTCCCAGCCCTGCTTGATGCACACGACGCCGAACGTCCGGCCGAACAGGGAGCCCGTCATGAGGTCCACGACGAGCTGCCGGTAGCGCGGTTCGAAGATGTGCAACGGCAAGGACGCCCCGGGCAGCAGCACGGTGCCCAGCGGGAACAACGGAAGCGTCTCTGCCACGCGCCCAACGTTACGTGGTGCCACCCGCGCTCGCCGGACGGCCGGATCCGGGCGGCCTCAGCACGGCGAACGGATCAGTCACCTTGATTCCCTTGGCGCTGAACCGGAACAAAGCCGCCGGGCGGCCGCCGGACGGGCCGGGGGGAGCGGTACCGCCCGTGGGCTCCAGCAACAACCGCCGTGACAGCACCCTTTGCAGGTTCGTCGCGGACACGCGGTAGCCCAGCGCCGCGGAGTAGTGGTCGCGCAGCAGGGAGATCGTGAACTCCGGTGGCGCCAGTGCGAAGCCGACGTTCGTGTACGACAGCTTCGAGGCGAGCCTGTGCCGCGCCCGGTGCACGATCGAGGCGTGGTCGAACGCCATCGCGGGCAACTTCTCCACGCAGTGCCACTCCGTGTCGGCCGGCCGCTCGGGATCGACGTCCGAGGGCACCAGCCCGAGGAAGGCCGTCGCCACGACGCGGGGACCGGGAACGCGGTCCGGTGCGCTGAACACGGCGAGCTGTTCGACGTGTGACAACTGTCGCACGTCGACTTTTTCCGCCAGCTGACGGCGGATGGAGGACTCGACGTCCTCGTCCACCCGCAGCTCCCCACCCGGCAGCGACCAGCGGTGAGCGTGTGGTTCCCGTGCGCGCTCCCACAGCATGACCTGGAGTGACGCACCTCTCACCCGCAACACAGCGGCCAGAACTTCGTGCCCCACTCCTGCCACCTGGCTGATACTATCGGCCACGTTTTCGACCAGCAGGCGAAAACCCCGGATCGAGGAGGCAGTGATGGTCGCTACCGCAACCGTGGAGCGAACCGCGTCGGGTGTGTACGGCGGAGTCGAGCCGAACGCCGCGTGGCGGGACGAGGTGCTGCGTCTCGCGAAGGAGCGGGATGCCGTCATCCTGGCGCACAACTACCAGCTGCCCGAGATCCAGGACATCGCCCACCACACCGGCGACTCCCTCGCGCTGAGCCGGATCGCCGCGCAGTCCGACGCGCAGACCATCATCTTCTGCGGCGTGCACTTCATGGCCGAGACCGCGAAGATCCTCGCCCCGCAGAAGACCGTGCTGATCCCGGACGAGCGCGCGGGCTGCTCGCTCGCCGACTCGATCACGGGCGCGCAGCTGCGCGAGTGGAAGGCGGAGCACCCCGGCGCCGTCGTCGTGTCGTACGTGAACACGACCGCCGAGGTGAAGGCCGAGACGGACATCTGCTGCACGTCCTCGAACGCCGTCGACGTCGTCAGGTCGATCCCCGCGGACCGCGAGGTGCTGTTCTGCCCGGACCAGTTCCTGGGCGCGCACGTCAAGCGCGAGACCGGCCGCGAGAACCTGCACATCTGGGCGGGCGAGTGCCACGTCCACGCCGGCATCAACGGCCCCGAGCTGGCCGAGCGCGCCGCCGCGAACCCGGAGGCGGACCTGTTCATCCACCCGGAGTGCGGCTGCGCCACGAGCGCGCTGTACCTGAGCGGTGAGGGCATCGTCCCCGCGGAGAAGGTCAAGATCCTCTCGACCGGCGACATGATCACCGCGGCCCGCTCGACGAAGGCGACCAAGGTGCTCGTCGCGACCGAGGTCGGCATGCTGCACCAGCTGCGCAAGGCCGCCCCGGAGATCGACTTCCGCGCCGTCAACGACCGCGCGTCCTGCACCTACATGAAGATGATCACGCCGGCCGCGCTGCTGCGCTGCGTGCGTGAGGGCCTGGACGAGGTGCACGTCGACCTGGAGACCGCCCAGCGCGCCCAGGGCGCCGTGCAGCGGATGATCGAGATCGGCCAGCCCGGCGGCGGTGAGTGATGGCCGCGCGCTGGGAGGCGCGAGCCGACCTGATCGTGGTCGGCACCGGTGTGGCGGGTCTGACCGCCGCGCTGCGGGCTCGTGAGCTGGGACTGCGCGTCCTGGTCGTCACGAAGGCCGCGGGGGACGACGGCAACACCCGCTGGGCCCAGGGCGGCGTCGCCGTCGTCATGGAGGACCAGCACGACCCGGGTGACTCGGTGCGCAGGCACGTCGAGGACACGCTGACGGCGGGCGCGGGCCTCTGCGACGACACGGCCGTCGCGGCGATCATCACCGACGGTCCCGCGGCCGTCGCCCGGCTGCGCGAACGCGGTGCCGTGTTCGACGCGAAGCCGGACGGCCTGCTCGAACGCACCCGTGAAGGCGGGCACAGCGCGTTCCGCGTCGTGCACGCCGGTGGCGACGCGACCGGTGCCGAGGTCGAGCGCGCCCTGCTCAAGGCCACTGTGGACGGACGGGTTCCCCTGCTGGAGAACCACGTCGCGGTCGACGCGGTGAAGACGCCGCTCGGTGCCGTGGCCGGACTGCTCGTGCTCGACGGCAACGGCGTGCCCGGTGTGCTCACCGCGCCCGCCGTGCTGCTGGCGACCGGTGGCCTCGGTCAGATGTACCAGGCGACCTCTAACCCCTCGGTGGCGACGGGGGACGGGCTGGCGCTGGCGCTCAGGGCCGGCGCGCTGGCCGCGGACGTCGAGTTCATCCAGTTCCACCCGACCGTCCTCTACACGGGCCGCGGCGCCCGCGGCCGGTGCCCGCTCGTCACGGAAGCCGTGCGCGGCGAGGGCGCCGTGCTGGTCGACGCGACCGGTGCCCGCGTGATGAAGGGCGTGCACCCGCTCGAAGACCTGGCACCGCGCGACGTCGTGGCGGCCGCGATCACCCGGCACATGGCGGCGGGTCCTGGAGGCGTGGACGACCACGTCTTCCTGGACGCGACGGCGCTGCACGACATGGCGACCCGCTTCCCGACGGTGTTCTCGGCCTGCGTCTCGGTGGGCATCGACCCGGCCGTGGACCCGATCCCCGTCGCTCCGGCGGCGCACTTCGCCTGCGGTGGCGTGGTGTCCACCGTCGACGGACGCACCGGCGTGACGGGTCTCTACGCGGTCGGCGAGGTCGCCCGCACGGGCCTGCACGGCGCGAACCGCCTGGCCTCCAACAGCCTGCTCGAAGGCCTGGTCTGCGGTACCCGTGCCGCCGAGACCGTCGCCGCCGACCTCGCCATCGGCCTGATCGCGCCCGCGCGGTCGGTCGAGCCCTCGCTGCCCACCGCGCCGGTCGCGGACCGGGACCTGTTGCAGCGCGTGATGTCGCGCTACGCCGCCATCGGCCGCGACGCCGAGGGCCTGGCCGTCGTCGGCTCGGTGCTCGACGTGTCCACCGTGGACAAGCAGCTGGAGTCGCGCGAACTGGTCGAGGACGCGGCGCTGACCACGGCCGCCCGCGCCCTGATCGCGGCGGCGCAGCAACGCACCGAGTCCCGCGGCTGCCACGTGCGCACGGACTTCACCGAGCGTTCCGAGGCGTGGCGGCGCAGTCAGCTCGTCCGGCTCACCCCGACCGGTCAGCCCGTGCTGGCCGATCCTGTTCTCGCAGAGGGTGTCGCATGACCATCGACGGCAACATCGACTGGGACGACGCGAACCGGGTCATCCAGCTCGCGCTGGAGGAGGACCTCCGCTACGGCCTCGACGCCACGACGCTGGCGACGGTGCCCGAGAAGGCGGTGGCCACCGCCGAGATCACGCCTCGCGCGGCGGGCGTGCTGTGCGGCGTCTCCGTCGCCCGCACGGCTTTCCAGCGCTACCTGCCCGAGGTCGAGGTGCTCTCCGAGGCCTCCGACGGCGACAAGGCCGTGCCCGGCGAGCCGGCACTGGTGCTGACCGGCCCGACCCGCGGCCTGCTCACCGTCGAGCGCACGGCGCTGAACCTGATCTGCCACCTGTCGGGCATCGCCACGCAGACCGCCCGCTGGGTGAGCGCGATCGAGGGCACCGGCGCGGCCGTCCGCGACTCGCGCAAGACGTTGCCGGGCTTGCGTTCACTGCAGAAGTACGCGGTGCGGGCCGGCGGCGGCGTGAACCACCGCATGGGCCTCGGCGACGCGATCCTCATCAAGGACAACCACGTCGCCGCGGCCGGGTCGGTCGGCGCCGCGATCCGCGCGGCCCGCGCGCACGCGCCCGATCTGCTGATGGAGGTCGAGGTCGACAGCCTCGAGCAGCTCGACGAGGCGCTGGCCGAAGGCGCGGAACTGGTGCTGCTGGACAACTTCACGCCCGAGCAGTGCGCTCAGGCCGTGCGGCGGCGTCCGGACGGCGTGAAGCTGGAGGCGTCCGGCGGGCTCACGCTCGACGTGGCCCGCCAGTACGCCGAGACCGGGGTGGACTACCTCGCGGTCGGCGGCCTCACGCACTCCAGCCCGTCACTCGACCTCGGCCTGGACCTGCGCTAGCCGCGGCCGGTACCGCTCGACGCTCACGCCGCGGGCGCCGGGGAAGTTCTGCACCCGGCGCCAGTCGGCGGTCTTCGAGCCGACTCCGCCGCCGTCGGACAGCGCGTCGACGTGATCCTCCGCGCTGGCCCACTCCGCGTAGTTGATCACCTGCCTGCCGTCCTCCCGGATGTGGAAGGCGGCGGAGATGCCACCGGGGTGCGGGTTCGGCTCGCTGGCGAGCGCCACGAACACCGAGTCGACCCACGCCCGTGCGGTGGCCTCGTCGTCGGTGTCGACCGTGACCAGGACGACGCACCCCACGGGCCGGCTCCCGGACGTCATGCCTCCGGACCGGTAGAGCTTGAAGCCGTCGATCTCGTCGCGGGCGCGGACGAAGCCGGGCAGTTCGGGAAGTGTCATGTCCCCGATCCTGTGGGCTCGACCTAACTGGAGGTCAAGCGCCGGTTCGCCAGCACCGGCAGCACTTCGCGGGCCCGTGCCACCTCGTCGAGGTCCAGGTCCACGACCGTGTCCGAGGGTTGGTCCGACAGCTGCACGACGATGTTCCCGAACGGGTCGGCGACGGTCGAGTACCCGATCCCGGTCGGCGCCGACGACCCGAGATCCCCGGGAAAGGCCTGCCCGCAGGCCACGACGAACGACGTGCAGTCCAGCGCACGTGCCCGCACCAGCAGCTCCCACTGCTCCTTCTTGCCGGGCCCGGCACCCCACGAGGCGCCGACCAGCACGGCGGACGCCCCCTTGTCGGCGAGAGCGCGGAAGAGCTCGGGAAAGCGGATGTCGTAGCAGGTGGCCACGCCGAGCGTGATGCCGTCGACCTCGAACGTCACCAGGTCGGACCCCGGCGCGACCGTTCGCGACTCCTGGAACCCGAACGCGTCGAACAGGTGGATCTTGTCGTAACCGGCGTGGACGTCCGGTCCGGTGACGAGAAGCGTGTTCGTCACCCGGTCACCGGACGGCGTGAACATGCCCGCCACCACCACGACGTCGTGCTGGACCGCGATCTCGTGCACCGCGGAGGCCCACGGCCCGTCCAGCGGTTCGGCGACCGGCCCGAGAGGCACGCCGAAGCGGCACATCGTCGCCTCGGGCAGCAGGACGACGCGCGCGCCCTCGGCCCTGCGCACCGCGTCGCGGACGAGCTCCAGGTTGGAGCGGGGATCGGTGGTCGAGCTGATCTGACTCACGGCGACGCGCATGGGGATCACTGTAGGGTCCGAAACGTGCGTTCCCCACTGCTCCTAGTCGTGTTGCTGGCCGTCGCGGGCTGTACCGAGACCGCCCCGCCCCGCCCGGACGGTGGGTCGAACGGCACGTCGATCGTGCTGGCCGACCGCGACGAGCCGACGACGTTGAACCCGCTGCTCGGCTACGGCGCGCAGGGTGTGTCGAAGATCTACGACGGACTGGTCGAGCACCGCCAGGACGGGTCGCTGACCCCGCAGCTCGCGGCCGACCTGCCACAGCCGGCGGCGGACGGCCTGAGCTGGACGGTCAAGCTGCGCGGCGACGTGAAGTTCACCGACGGCAGCACGTTCGGCGCCGAGGACGTCGTCGCCACCTACACCGCGGCGCTGCAGAGCCCGATCAAGGACAGGTTCAGCACGCTCAAGGGCGTCGAGCAGGTCGACCCGTCGACGGTCCGCTTCACCCTCGCGCAGACGCAGGCCGCGTTCCCGCACCTGCTCGTGCTCGGCGTCCTGCCCAGCGAGCAGGCGAACGCGAACGGTCAGCCCGTCGGCACCGGCCCGTACAAGGTCACCGAGTGGAAGAAGGGCGACCGGCTGCTGCTGGAGTCCAACGACGCGTACTTCGACGGCGCGCCGAAGGTCAAGAAGGTGACGGTCGTCTTCGTCACCGACGACAACCAGCGCGCCAGCCGCATGCGGGAGGGCGAGTTCGACGGCACGGTGCTGCCGCCCAAGATCGCCACGCAGTTCGCCGCCAGGTCGGGCCTGCAGGTGAACTACCACCGCAGCGCCGACTACCGCGCCGTGCGGCTGCCCGCGGCCAACCCGGTCACCGGCAACGCCTCCGTCCGGCTCGCGCTGAACTTCGCCGCGAACCGCCAGGGCATGATCGACACCCTGCTCGACGGCAAGGGCACCATCGCGTACACGCCGGTGCCGGACGCGCTGGCCGAGGAGTTCGATCCCACCGCGAAGTTCCGCTTCGACAAGGCCGAGGCGACGCGGCTGCTCGACGTCGGCGGCTGGGTGCCCGGTGCGGACGGCATCCGGGTCCGCGAGGGCGTCGCGGCACGCTTCACGCTGATGTACCCGCTGGGCGACGACCTGCGCGCGGACCTGGCCACGGCGTTCGCGGCCGACGCCAGGGCCGTGGGCGTCGACGTGCAGCTCGCCGGCCTGTCGTGGGAGGCGATCCGCCCGCGGATGGCCCAGGACGCGCTGCTCTACGGCGAGGGCTCGCCGTTCGACCCCGACCTGATGCTCTACGACCTGCGCGGCCAGGGCAGCCCCGCCGCCGACGCCGCGCTCGAGAACGGCCGCAGGCTGATCGACCCGGCGCAGCGCGCGGTGGCGTACAAGCTCTTCCAGCAGGCGTTCGTCGCCGCGCCGTCGATGGCGGTGCTGGTCTTCCCCGAGCACGCGTACGTGATGCGCGACTCGTGGAACGGCTACCAGCCGGTGGTCGACCCGAACTCCTACGGCGCGCTGGCCTGGGGCCCGTGGTGGAACCTGGAGAAGTGGGAGCCCAAGTAGGCCGTCACGTGGTCCGGGCGTTGATCTCGCGGACGGCCTTCTCCGGGTCGTCCGCCCAGAACTCCACGCGCTCGACCGGCCGCACGCCCGTCTTGCCGAGGTCCACGAGCTGCGGCTCGTGGAACGGCACGGACACGTTCGTCCTGGTCAGCGACTGGATGACGAGTGCGTCGCCGATCACCTCGACGCTGCGCTGCCCCTTGTGGGTGCGCTCGGCGACCTGGGCTGAGCCGAGGTCCGCGGTCGGGATGCGCCAGTCGAAGAACCCCAGCTGGCGCAGCCGCAGCTCGTCGTCGGAGATGGTGTGCGGCTGCTTGGTCAGCACGTAGAGAGCCCCGACGCAGACGACGGTGTTCAGCACGCCCAGGACGATCAGCGTGATGAGCAGCCACGGGATGTCAAGGGCGAACGCGACCAGCGCGACCCCGACCACCGTGATGATCAGGAACCGCACGTACCGCGGCTTCATGCGCTTGCCGTAGGGGATCTCCACCATGCGGGTGAGCCTATTTTCGCAGCGCGCGAACCATGCCGCCGGGGTCGTCGGTCCAGAACTCGACCTTCGTCACCTCGTGCGCGCCACGCCGGCCCAGGTCGATCTGCTGCGGTGCGCTCAGCCGCAGGGAGACGTTGGTGGACCCGGAGATCTCCAGCACGAGCGTTCCGTCCACAACGGACCGGGTCCTGTGCAGCGTCCGGCTCGTCGTGCTCTGCGTCACGTTCTCGATGGCGGCCAACGGAATCCGGTACTCGAATTCACGCGCGTACCGCAGCCACAGGTGTTCGTCGTCCACCGAGTGCTGGAACTTGGAGAGCATCCGGATCTGCCACCCCAGCAACAACGCGCTCAGGACACCGAACACGAGCAGCGTGGCCCGCAGCCAGAACCACGGCACGATCAGCTCCACGAGCAGGATCTCCAGCGGTGTCACCACGATGAACACCCACAGGAACGGCTTCACCTGTGCGCTGTAACCGAAAGTCCGAGCCCCCATGACCCGATGGTGGCACAGTTGTGCGGGTGAGCGACCTGATCTTCCTGGACAGCGCCGGTTCCTCGATCCCGCCCGCCGAGGTGGTGGACGAGGTGATTGGGCACCTCCGCCGGGAGACCGAGATCGGCGGCTACCGGGCCGCCGCGGAACGGCGCGACGACGTCGAGGCGGGGTACGGCGTGCTGGCCGAGTTCTTCGGCTGCGAGCCGTCCGAGGTCGCGTTCACCGACAGCGCGACCCGGTCGTGGCTCACGGCCTTCGACGCCGTCCCGCTGGGGAAGGGTGACCGCGTCCTCGTCACCGAGGTCGAGTACGGCGGCAACGCCGTGCCGATGCTGCGTCGCGCCGAGGAGACCGGCGCGACGATCGAGGTCATGCCGTCCGACGCGCACGGGCAGCTGGACGTCGACGCCCTCGACCTGGACGAACGGGTCAAGCTGATCTCGCTCGTGCACGCGCCCACGAACGGTGGCCTGGTCAACCCGGTCAGCGAGGTCACCGCGAAGGCCCACGAGGTCGGTGCGCTCGTGCTGCTCGACGCCTGCCAGTCGACCGGCCAGATCGACCTGCGCGGCCTCGACTACGACATGCTCGTGTGCACCGGCCGCAAGTGGCTGCGCGGGCCGCGCGGCACGGGCGCGCTGGTGGTGCGCGACGAGGTGCGCCGCAGGCTGAAGCCGCGGCTGATGGACCACAGCGCCGCCGAGTGGGTCGCGCCCGACCGCTACGAGCCGCGCGACGACGCGCGGGTGTTCGAGCTGTGGGAGTACAGCGTCGCGGACCGGCTGGGTCTCATCGCCGCCGTGAAGTACGCGCTGGCCAAGGGGCCGGACGTGATCGAGGCCGAGGTCCAGGACCGTGCCAAGCGCTTGCGCGAAGGCCTGGCGGACATCCCCGGCATCACCGTCCAGGACCTGGGGGAACGGCGCTCGGGCATCGTCACGTTCACGAGCGACCGGGTGCCGGCGATGGAGCTCAAGGACCGGCTGTGGCGGGAGAACGTCGCCGTCACGGTCTCCCAGAAGGGGTCGACGCTGATCGACATGACCCGCCGGGGCCTGGACGAAGTAGTGCGGGCCTCCCCGCACTACTTCGTCACGCCGCAGGAGATCGATCAGGCGCTGGAGAGGATCAGCAGGTCTGGTTGATGACCCGCTTCACGCAGTCCGAGTAGCTCATGAACAGGTCGACGGCGCGGTCGTTGCGCGCCGTCTGCGCCGCGATGACCGTGTCGCGCGGGTAGAAGCCGTCGAGGCCGCCGCTGCTCGGGTACATCTCGAAGGTGTAGGCCCAGATCTTGTGCTGGCCCCACATCCAGTCGTCGCTGCTGCCGTCGGTGATGTACAGGTCGCTCGCCTGCTCCGGCGTGTAGCCGTTGGTGGCGGCCATCTGCCGGCCGAGCGTCTGGAACGCGCGTGCCTCGTCCGCGTTGAGACCGGTGTCGGTGTCGGCGCGGGTGTAGCCGTACGGCCACAGCACGAGCTCCGAGAACGAGTGGAAGTCGATGAACGTCTTGATCTGCTGGGTGCCGCCGACCACGCGCGAGTTCACGAAGTCGCGGATGCGGGCGGTCTCCGGTGCGGAGAACGCCGCCGTGCCGCGGTAGGTGTCCGACGTGCTGCTGCCGCTGGAACCGCCGCAGCAGCCCCACTTGTAGCCCCAGTTGCGGTTGAGGTCGGTGCCGTTGCCCTGGCGGTTCTTGCGCCAGCCGCGGAACGAGCCGGTGGCGATGTCGTACTCGGCACCGTCCGGGTTCATCATGGGGACGATCCAGACCTCGCGGCTGTCGACCAGGTTCTTGATGGCCGGCGTGGCGTAGTTGTCGGTGTAGCGCTTGATGATCTGCAGGCACTGCTCGACGGTCAGGTGCTCGCGGGCGTGCTGGCCGCAGACGAGCAGCACCTCCGGCTCGCTCTCGTCCGAGGCCACGTTGTCACTGACCTTGAGCGCCCAGATGTCCCGGTTCTGGTAGCTCTTGCCGATGCTGCGCAGGCTCGCGAGGCTCGGGTGGTCGCGGACCGTCTGCTGCAGCTCCGCGGTCGTCTCCGCGAAGTTGTGGTAGCCGGCGTAGCCCGACGGGAAGTCCTGGGTGCCGACCTGGCCGGGAACCGGGTCCTTGAAGTCGACCTTGCCGAGGCTCTTGAGCTGCTGCTCGAAGTCGCCCATGTACTTGATCGGAAGTCCCGTCGCCTGCAGGGCGCGGTACTGGGACTTGTCCGCCACGACCGAAATCGTCGTGAGCTTCGTCGCGCCGAGCACGTCGACGCCGATCTGGGCGACCTGGGTGCGTTCGGCGGACGTGTTCGCCGTGACCTCCAGCAGATAGCGGCCGGAGTCGGCCGTGCTGGGTGTCGCCATGCCCGCGACCAGCACGGGCAGGCAGACGGCGAGCACTGCGGCGATCTTGCCGCGGCTCTTGCTGAACATCGTTCCTCCATCATCAGCAGGGGTTTGCGACGGAGTGGTGCTCGACCGAGCGTGGCCGGGCCGTCACAGGCTGAGTAGCGCCGATAGCGGGCTGACCGTTGACAGATTTCTGCAGGAACTAGGCTGTAGGGCATGCTGAACCGCATCGACCTGCGAGGTCGCACCACGACCCCCGCTCAGTTGCGCGCCATCGTGCCGCGCGCCGAAGTGGACGTGGACGCGGTTCTGCATCACGTGCGGCCCGTGGTGGACGCGATCGCCGAGCGCGGCGTCGAAGCGGCCCTGGAGTACACGGAGAAGTTCGACGGGGTCCGCCCCGGTTCCGTCCGCGTGCCCGCCTCGGAGATCTCGTCCGCGCTGGCCTCGCTGGACCCGGCCGTGCGCGAGGCCCTGGAAGAGGTCATCGCCCGCACCCGGCGCGTGCACGCCGACCAGAAGCGCGTCGACACCACGACCCAGGTGGTCCCCGGCGGCACCGTCACGGAGAAGTGGGTGCCGGTCGCCCGCGTCGGCCTCTACGCGCCCGGTGGCCTCGCGGTCTACCCGTCGACGGTCGTCATGAACGTCGTGCCCGCCCAGATCGCCGGCGTCGAGTCGCTGGTCGTGGCCTCGCCGCCGCAGTCGGAGTTCGGCGGCCTGCCGCACCCGACGATCCTGGCCGCCGCCGCGCTGCTCGGCGTCGACGAGGTGTGGGCCGTCGGTGGCGCCCAGGCCGTGGCGCTGCTGGCGCACGGCGGCGTGGACACCGACGGTGCCGATCTGGCGCCGGTCGACATCGTCACCGGCCCCGGCAACATCTACGTGACGGCGGCCAAGCGGTTGCTGCGCGGCCTGATCGGCATCGACTCCGAGGCGGGACCGACGGAGATCGCGATCCTCGCCGACTCGTCGGCCGACGCCGTGCACGTGGCCGCCGACCTGATCTCCCAGGCCGAGCACGACCCGCTCGCCGCCTCCGTGCTGGTCACGGACTCGGTCGAGCTGGCGGACGCGGTGGACGTCGAGCTGGAGCGCCAGATCGGCGCGACCAAGCACGCCGAACGGGTCCGCACCGCGCTCGACGGCAAGCAGTCCGGTGTCGTGCTGGTGCCCTCTGTGGACGAAGGCGTGCGGGTCGTCGACGCGTACGCCGCCGAGCACCTGGAGATCCAGACGCGCGACGCGCGTGAGGTGGCGTCGCGGATCCGGTCCGCCGGCGCGATCTTCGTCGGTGCCTACGCGCCGGTGTCGCTCGGCGACTACTGCGCGGGCTCCAACCACGTGCTGCCCACCGGTGGCTGCGCGCGGCACTCGTCCGGGCTGTCGGTGCAGACGTTCCTGCGGGGCATCCACGTGATCGACTACTCCGAGGAAGCGCTGCGCGAGGTGGCGGACAAGGTCGTCGCCCTGGCCAACGCCGAAGACCTGCCCGCGCACGGGCAGGCCGTCACAGCGAGGTTCACGCGATGAAGCCGGTGATCGGTGCTCGGGTGGAGCTGACCGACCTGCCCCTGCGCGAAGACCTGCGCGGCCGCACGCCCTACGGCGCGCCGCAGCTCGACGTCCCGTACCGCCTCAACACCAACGAGAACCCGTACGCGCCGACCGACGCGCTGGCCGCCGACGTCGTCGCGGCCGTCGCGGAGATCGCCGGTGAGCTGCACCGCTACCCGGACCGCGACGCGGTGGCGTTGCGCGAGGACCTGGCGGCGTACCTGTCGGACGCGACCTCGACGCCGCTGACGTCGGAGAACCTCTGGGCCGCCAACGGTTCCAACGAGATCCTCCAGCAGATCCTGCAGGCGTTCGGCGGCCCGGGCCGCGTGGCGCTGGGCTTCGAGCCGTCGTACTCGATGCACCCGATCATCGCGGCCGGCACCCGCACCGAGTGGTCGCCGACCCCGCGCCGTTCCGACTTCTCGCTCGACGTCGAGAAGGCCGCGGCGATGATCGCCGAGACGAGGCCCGACGTCGTCTTCGTGACGTCGCCGAACAACCCGACCGGCCAGTCGATCCCGCTCTCCGACCTCCGCCTGCTGATCGCGTCCTCGACGGGCATGATCGTGGTGGACGAGGCGTACGCGGAGTTCTCCCCGCAGGAGAGCGCGATCAAGCTGCTGGACGAGTTCGGCTCGCGCCTGATCGTCTCGCGCACGATGTCGAAGGCCTTCGCGTTCGCCGGTGGCCGCCTGGGCTACCTGGCGGCCGCACCGGCCGTGGTCGACGCCCTGCAGCTGGTGCGCCTGCCGTACCACCTGTCGGCGTTGACCCAGGCGGCCGCGCGCGCGTCGCTGCGCCACGCTCCGGAGACGCTGGGTTCGGTGGCCCTGCTGGCCGCGGAACGCGACCGCGTCTCGGCCGAGCTGGCGGCGATGGGTTTCCAGGTGGTGCCCTCGGACGCGAACTTCGTGCTGTTCGGCTGGTTCGAGAACGCACGTGAGGTCTGGAAGTCCTATCTGGACCACGGCGTGCTCATCAGGGACGTCGGAATCGCGGGTCACCTGCGGGTGACCATCGGAACGCCCGAGGAGAACGACGCTTTCCTCGCGGCCAGCAAGGAGGTCAGCCGGTGAGTCGTGTCGGCAAGGTGGAACGCACCACCAGGGAGTCGTCGGTCTACGTGGAGATCGACCTGGACGGCACCGGCCAGGTGGAGATCAACACGGGCGTGCCGTTCTACGACCACATGCTCACCGCGTTCGGTGTGCACGGCAGCTTCGACCTGATCGTCCGCGCCACGGGCGACACGCACATCGACGCCCACCACTCGGTCGAGGACATCGCGATCGTGCTGGGCCAGGCGCTGCGGGAAGCGCTGGGCGACAAGAAGGGCATCCGCCGCTTCGGCGACTGCTGGATCCCGATGGACGAGACCCTCGCGCACGCCGCTGTCGACGTCTCGGGCCGCCCGTACACCGTGCACAAGGGCGAGCCGGAGCAGTTCAACAGCTTCGTGATCGGCGGCAACTACCCGTTCGTGCTGAACCGGCACGTCTTCGAGTCGCTGGCCTTCCACGCCCAGATCGCACTGCACGTGCGCGTCGAGTACGGCCGCGACCCGCACCACATCGCGGAGGCCGAGTACAAGGCCATCGCCCGCGCACTGCGCGTGGCGACCGAGCCCGACCCGCGCGTCGGCGGCGTCCCGTCGACCAAGGGCGTTCTCTGATGCCGAAGGAAGTCGTCGTCATCGGCCTGCTGGCCCTCGCGGGCTTCCTGGCCGGTGGCGTCTACACCACCTGGAAGACCGCCAAAGTCCTGGCGATCATCCTGCTGGTGCTCACCCTGGTGGCGGTCGGCGGCGCCGTTCTCTGGCTGCTCTAGCCCTTGCGGGCGAGGAGCCACTGGAACGTCGCCGGGTCCGGCTCGTGCATGGTCACCAGGTCGTCGACGACGATCTCCAGGTGCTGTGCGACGAGTGCGCGGTTCTCGGCGGGAGTGTTGCTGGCGAAGAACATCTGCACGCCGAGCCACTGCTCGGCGACGTCCGGCGTGCCGGTGCCGTGCGAGGCCAGGAACAGGCCGCCGGGCTTCAGCCAGCGCGCGACCTCCGCGAAGAGCGCCGGCTGCTCGGCGCGCGGCACGTGCAGGATCGAGTAGAACGCGACGACGCCGTCGAACGTGGCGTCCGGGAAGTCGAGTGCGGTCATGTCGGCCTTCTCGAAGCGCGCCCGCGGCACGTTCGCCCTGGCCAGTTCGACCTGCTCGCGCGACAGGTCGACGCCGAGCACGGCATGCCGCTCGGCGAGCTCGCGGCTGCACGGAACACCCGCGCCACAGCCGAGTTCCAGAACCTCCGCCCCGTCGGGCAACCGCCCGTCGAACTCGGCGAGGTAGCGCAGCCGCGGGTCGTCGGCGATCCGCGAGGACCAGTCGAGATAGCGCTGCGCGATGGCGTCGTAACCGTCCTCGACGACCCGCTTCACGCGGTGCCCAGGTAGCGCGCCGGCACGTGCTGCGCGAGCCACACCCCGTTCGCGCTGAGCCGGAACTCGTGCCCGTCCGCGTGCATCGCCCCGGAGTCGACGGTAAGGATCAGCGGCCGCCCACGCCGCGCCCCGACACGCCGCGCGGTCTCGCGGTCGGGCGAGAGGTGCACGTCGTGCCGTGACATGGGCCGCAACCCGTCACGCATGATGTCGTCGAGGTACTGCGCGACCGTGCCGTGGAACAGCTGGTCCGGCGGGACAGCCGTAGGCAGCCCGAGTTCGACCTCGACGCTGTGCCCCTGGTTCGCGCGGATGCGGTCGCCGTCGATCGTGAACCGCTTCTTGTCGTTGCGGTCGACGACCTCGCGCAGGTCGGCCTCGGAGATGTGGAGTGCGCTCAGGAGGTCGGCCACCGGCACCCAGCCCGCGGGGTCGAGGGTGAGGCCGACGCGCTCGGGCTTGTGCCGGAGCGCCTTGGACATCCGCTTCGAGAGGCGGATCATTCTTTCGTCTTCCATTTCCCCATCAGGGAACCACAGCGCGTCCACCGGTTTTGCGCGTCGCCTGACCTGCGGCGACCCTCCGGCGGCTTCACTCGAACAGGTGATGTTCGTCCGGATCCACGCCTGGCGCCGTCTAGTAGATGTCCTGATTTCATGATCAACCGCCCCCGCAAGTATGCGGAGCGCGGGTGTGCGGACCGACGGCGTCGGAGCGGATGGGCAGGTGGACGGCCATGTGATCGCCGGCCACGCTGCCCACCGGCAGAGGACCTGGACCGGACGGTCAGGTGCGTGAACGCCGCGAAGTCGCGCGGGAACGGGGCTGGACACGTGTGCGCCGGCGCGGTGTGTGCGGTCAACCGCGATCGGCCGCCTGCGTTCTCCGGCTCGGCCATGATCACGTCAGGTACCGGCGTGCCGCCGGATCACCGGATGCCTTCAAGGGCTGGGCCGCACGACGAGGTAATGGCGCGCCAGGAGGATCCGTGGCAGCGCGTGGGCCTGTCGCCGGAGGGCGTGCGTGCCGCGGTGTTCGCCGCCGCACCGGCCAACATCTGGCGCGCGGGGCGTTCGCCGCCGCACCGGCAACATCTGGCGTGCCGGGGCGTTCGCCGTCGCCCCCGCCAACATCTGGCGCGTCGGGCCGTTCGCCGCAGCCCCCGCCATCATCTGGCACGCCGAGGCGATGCCCGGCTACCCGAGGCGGCTGGCGGAAGTCCGGTTCGGCACCGAGTGGCTGCGCCAGCTCCAAACGGGGACCCTCGTCACCCGGCGGCTTCCCGACGCGGCCCAGCGCATCGCCGAACTCGACATCCCGGCGCTCGTGCTGCACGGCTGCCACGACATGACGTTCCCCGTCGGCCTGGTCCAGCCCACGCTCGACCTGATCCCGCGAGCGCGCGCCGTGGTGCCGTGGTGCTGGAGGACGCGGGCCACATGCTGCACGTCGACGATCCCGACGATCCCGACGCTACCTGCGCGGCGCGGTAGTTCCTGCGGTGCGGGAGTTCCTAGGCGGTGCCGCCCTCGACGGCGGGCTTGAGCTTGGGCGCTCCCGGCCCGTGTGAGGCCTGCTCGTCGTCGATGTTCTGCAGGGCGCAGCTGCGCAGCGACAGGCAGCCGCAGCCGATGCAGCCGGTGAGGCGGTCGCGCAGGCGGTACAGGGCGTCGATGCGGGCGTCGAGCTCCGACTTCCACGAGCGCGAGAGGCGTTCCCAGTCGGACTTCGTCGGCGTGCGGTTGTCCGGGAGCTGGGCGAGGGCGTCGCGGACGTCCTCCAGGGTGAGGCCCACGCGTTGCGCGGTGCGGATGAACGCCAGCCGGCGCAGCACCGAGCGCAGGTAGCGGCGCTGGTTGCCCGCGGTGCGCACCGAGGTGATCAGACCCCTGTCCTCGTAGAAGCGCAGGGCCGTGTGGGGCACACCGCTGCGTTCGGCGACCTGGCCGATGGTCAGCATTTCCGGCAACTTGCTCACCAGATCATGGTAACCCGCTTGACCTCCAGCTTGGTCGAGGTTGAAGAGTTGGTGCCATGCAACGGATACCAGAGCTCTTCGCCAGGATGACCGGGGACGAGAAGCACGAGTGGGCTGCTGCCTCCACGATCGACGTGCTCTGGGTCCTCTACGACAAGGTCCTCAACGTCACGCCCGAGACGGCCGACGATCCCGACCGCGACCGGTTCCTGCTGTCCAAGGGGCACGGGCCGATGGCGTACTACGCCGTGCTCGCGGAGAAGGGGTTCATCGACGAGTCCATTTTGGACGACTGGACGTCGTGGGACAGCCCGCTCGGCCAGCACCCCGACCGCGTGCTCGTGCGGGGCGCGGAGATCAGCAGCGGCTCGCTCGGTCACGGGCTGCCGATCGCGGTGGGCACGGCGATCGGGCAGCGGATCGCCGGCAGTCGCGGCCGCACGTTCGTGCTGGTCGGCGACGGTGAGCTGGACGAAGGCAGCAACCACGAGGCGATCGCGGTGGCGGCGCGGCTGGAGGTCGCGAACCTCACCGCGATCGTGATCGACAACCAGTCCGCGATGCACGGCTGGCCCGGTGGCATCGCGCGGCGGTTCGCCGTCGAGGGGTGGCAGACCGCCGAGATCGACGGCCGCGACCACGAGGCCGTCTTCACCGCACTGACCGCGCCGCACGACCGCCCGTACGCGGTGGTCGCCAAGATCGAGAAGAGTCGCTGATGACCACCATGCGCCAGGCCTTCGTCGAGACCGTCAACGGCGAGATCGCCGCCGACCCGAGGATCGCCGTGGTGACCGCGGTGATCTCCAGCAACGAGTTCCCGCAGGAGAACGAACGCGTCGTGGACGTGGGGATCCGCGAGCAGACCATGGTGGGCGTCGCGAGCGGTCTCGCGCTGGCGGGCCTGCGGCCGGTCGTGCACAGCTACGCGCCGTTCCTGGTCGAACGGCCGTACGAGCAGATCAAGCTCGACATCGGACATCAGGACGTCGGCGCGGTGTTCGTGAGCATCGGAGGGTCCTATGACGACCCGGTGTGGGGCCGCACGCACCAGTCGCCGGGTGACGTCGCGTTGTTCGACACGCTTCCCGGCTGGACCGTTCACGTGCCCGGACATCCGGACGAGGTCACGCCTTTGCTCCGGCAGGCGCTGAAGGACGACAACCGCGTCTACGTGAGGCTTTCGCTGCACGAGAACACCCAGGCGCATCCGGTGGGCGAAGGCTTCACGACGGTCCGGCACGGGAAACGCGGCGTCGTGCTCGCCGTCGGGCCGATGCTCGACCGCGTGGTCAAGGCCGTCGAGTCCGAGAACGCCGACGTCACGGTGCTGTACGCGGCCACGGTGCGGCCGTTCGACGCGGACGGGCTGCGCACGGCCGTGCAGAACACCGACCACGCCGACGTGATGGTGGTGGAGCCGTACCTGGAGGGAACTTCGTCCCATCTCGTGTCCGAGACCCTGCAACAAATCCCGCACCGCATTCGTTCTGTAGGTGTCAAACGACACGCAGAGCTCCGCAACTACGGCACGGCTGAAGATCATGACGCGGCACATGATCTCGACGTGGTGGGGCTGGGGAGTGCTGTGCGGAGTTTCTTCAGGGGGTGAAGAAATGTTCGCAGTCATGGGGGATGACTGGACCGGCGCGCCTTCTCGCGCCGTTTAGGGGAGCGGTGTGCACGGTCGGGCAGGATCCTGACCGTGCACACCCCACGTGTGGTCATCTGGACCACCTCAGATCCTGAGACGACGCGGGCGGAACTGGCCCGGCGCCCGACCCGCCCGCGACTGCTGGTGCCCGTCGCGCACGGCACGTTCGTGCTCGGCCCGCACCCGTACACGTCCGAGTCGCTGATCGACGGCCTGCGCGTGGTGAAGGGCCGCCGGATCGGTCTGGTGTGGACGGAGACGACGGCGTGGCTCGTCTACTTCGACGGGGTGGTCCGCGGCTGGCGGTTCGGACCGGACGACTTCTTCGAGCCGGAGTCGCCGAAACGACTGCCGGAAGGGCTCAGCTGGCTCGGCGAGGCCGCCGAGGCCGTGCGGGAACGCGGCGTGCTCGACGGTGTGAGCGCGTTGCGAACCGCGTTGGAGGCCGCCGGGTTCTTCTCGGACGCCGCCGCGTTGGTCAGGATCGACGGCGGTGAGGTCGACGAAGCCGTGCCCTACCACGAGAAGAAGTGGTGGGAAGGGCTGGCCGGTGAACGTCAGGGGATGTCCGACCAGCCGTGGGTCAACCCGCTCCTGCCACTCGGCGGCACGCTCCTGGTGAGCGTCGGCGCCGCCTTCCTCCTGACAATGGCGGAGGTTCCGGCTCTGATCACGGTTCCGCTGTACCTCCTGATGGTGGCGGCGCTCGCGATGCGGACGGGGATCGCCGTGGTGGCGTGGAGCCGCGGCAGGCGCGTCGACGCGTTCCCCGCTCGCGACGTTCTAGGCATGTCCGCATGGGCGCGTGAAGCGGACCAGGAATGATGTTGAACGTGAGAATGCTGATCTGGACCCCGCTGAACGCCGCCGAGCTGCAGAAGTCCATGCACAGCGGCAACGCGGGCCCCGCGGCGCTGGTTCCGGTGCAGTCCGGCACGGTGCTGCTGCCGCCGCCCGGCACCAAGCTCAGCGAGGCCGCGTACATGACGAACAGGGTGCGCAAGATCGGGCGCGGCGCGGCCCTGGCGGTGTGGAACGACGACGCCGCGTTGCTCTACATGTTCACCACGTCGCTCGGCCGCGCCTCGATGTGGGGATCGCGCGAGGCGGTGCTGCGGCTGTCGGCGCAGGCCAAGCAGTCGGGGCCGGTCGGCCAGTCGTTCGACCGCGCCACCGCGGGCATGGTCGACCTGCGCGAGAAGGAGAAGTGGCAGCTCGACGCCATCGACAAGCTCACCGCGCTGTACCCGGCGGCCAGTCGCAAGGGCACGCTCGAACGCATCCGCGACTTCGGCAACGGCCGGGCGGCCATCCCGGACTTCTTCCGCGAGGCGGGGCTGCACGAGGTCGCGCAGGTCGCCGAGCTCACCGAGCAGGGCAGGGCGGACGGCGTGCTGCGGACGCTCGAACCGCCGCGCGCGCAGCTGTGGCCGCTCTGGCTGATCTTCCCGCTGATCGTGTTGTCGGCGGCGGCGACGGTGGCGCTCGACATCCCGGCGGTCGTGTACTACCTCGTCGTCGTGGTGCTCCTCGCGGTGCTCGTCGGGCTCCTGGTCGTGCTCAGGCGCCGGCTCGTGCGCACGAAACCGATCAACACCGTGTTGCCGGTCATACCGGTCACGCAGGGTGCCATCCCGACCGACTAACCTGGTGGGCGTGGCACGTGTCGTCGTACTTGACTATGGATCCGGCAACCTGCGCTCCGCCGAGCGCGCGCTCCAGCGGGTCGGCGCCCATGTCGAGGTGACGTCGGACCCCCGCGCCGCCCGTGAGGCGGACGGACTGGTCGTGCCCGGCGTCGGTGCTTACGCCGCGTGCATGGAGGGTCTCAACTCGGTGCGGGGTGCCCGGCTCATCGGCGAGCGCCTCGCCGGAGGCCGTCCGGTGCTCGGCATCTGCGTGGGCATGCAGATCCTCTTCGAGCGCGGGATCGAGCACGGCGTGCTGACCGAGGGCTGCGGCGAGTGGCCCGGCACCGTCGAGCGCCTCGAAGCGCCGATCGTGCCGCACATGGGCTGGAACACCGTGCGTGCGCCCGAGGGGTCGAAGCTCTTCGCGGGCCTCGACAAGGACACGAGGTTCTACTTCGTGCACTCCTACGGCGTGCGCCGCTGGGAGCTGGAGCCGGCCGAGCACCTCAAGCCGCCGCTGGTGACGTGGGCGGACCACGCCGGGGACGAGTTCGTCGCCGCGGTCGAGAACGGCCCGCTGTGGGCGACCCAGTTCCACCCGGAGAAGTCCGGTGACGCCGGAGCGCACCTGCTGCGGAACTGGTTGACGACCTTGTCGTGACCACACGACTCGTGGCGGCGACCGCACGGGACGTTCAGCGAACAGCCGTGTCCAATCAGGACATCGACTTCGGCTTCCTGATGCGCGCCAACGGAGGCGCGCAGGTCTGCACCCCTTCGACGAGTGCTGCGCCGGCACGCCGGTCCCGTCGAAGTTCCCGCAGGCCACCGAGGCCCAGGAGCGCGTGGCCGCCCTCGTGCCGGGGGACGCTAGGCTGCTCGGGTGACGTTCACACTCCTCCCCGCTGTTGACGTGGCCGACGGTCGCGCCGTCCGGCTCGTGCAGGGCGAAGCCGGTACCGAGACGAACTACGGCGAGCCGCTCGACGCGGCCCTGCAGTGGCAGCGCGACGGGGCGGAGTGGATCCATCTCGTCGACCTCGACGCGGCGTTCGGACGCGGCTCCAACCGCGAGCTGATCGCCCGCGTCGTCGGCGAGCTCGACGTGAAGGTGGAGCTGTCCGGCGGCATCCGCGACGACGCGTCGCTGGAGGCCGCCCTGGCCACCGGCTGCGCCCGCGTGAACCTCGGCACGGCCGCGCTGGAAGACCCGGCGTGGTGCGCGAAGGCGCTGGCGGCGTACGGCGAGAAGATCGCGGTGGGCCTCGACGTCCGCATCACCGAGCAGGGCCACCGCGTCAAGGGCCGCGGCTGGACGTCGGACGGCGGCGACCTCTGGGAGGTCCTCGACCGGCTCGACCGCGACGGCTGCACGCGCTACGTGGTCACCGACGTGTCGAAGGACGGCACGCTGACGGGCCCGAACCTGGAGCTGCTGAGCGAGGTCTGCGCCCGCACCGACGCCCCGGTGATCGCGTCCGGCGGCGTGTCCACTGTGGACGACCTGGTCGCGCTCTCGAAGCTGTCGCGCGACGGCGTCGAGGGCTCGATCATCGGCAAGGCCCTGTACGCCGGCGCCTTCACGCTCCCGGAAGCGCTCGCTGCGGTCCGTTGACCACGGCTTCCACGTGAGCGGCCGCGGCCGCGTGCGTCACACCGGTGGTGTGCAGCACGTCGGCCGCGGTCCCCTCGGCCTCCAGCAGCACGCCGAGCAGGATGTGCTCGGTGCCGATGAACATGTGCCCCATCCGGAGCGCCTCGCGCACGGCCAGTTCCAGCGCCTTCTTGCAGTGCGTCGTGTACGGCTGCTTCTCCGGCCGCTGCTTGGCCTCCGAGTCGAGCCGGTTGAGGGTCGCGATGCGCGTGCTGCCGTCGCCCGACTCCAGCTTCGCGATGGTCTTGGCCGCGAGCCCGGCCGACTCGTCGAGCAACCCGAGGAGCAGGTGCTCGGTGCCGATCCGCTCGCTGAACCGCGCGTGGTGCCTGGCCAGCGCGATGACCCTTCTCGACCGCTGGGTGTAGCGCTCCGTGCTCGGCTTGGTGAGCTCCGGCGACTCCCTGGGCACGAACCGCTTCTGCGCCGCCTGCTTCGTGACGCCCAGGCTCTCGCCGATCTCGGCCCAGCTCGCCCCGCCCCGCCGCGCCTCGTCCACGAAGTGGCCGATCAGGTGGTCGCCGAGCTCGCTGAGCTGACCACTCATCTCGACGGCCTTGGCCAGGCGCACGAGAGCGTCGTCGGCCTCTTGAGCGACCGTCACGATGAGGTCGGTCAACTGGATCATGCGTCAACCCTAGGTTGACGCTGAGGCATGCGTCAACATCGGGTTGACGCTCAACCTGGGGTCAACGTGGACCGGCTGCCGTGATCCGGATGCCCACCGACCCGGTCCGCCCGCGCCGCAGCTTGCTGCCGAACACCGTGACCCACCCGAACAACCCGTACTTCTTCGTGATCCGCGACCGCACTGCGTCACTCGCCTCGTCGTCCAGCAACGTCGCGTGCGCCTTGATCGACTCGCCCTTCGGGTTGCCGCGCACGTCGCACGGCCCGATCTCCACGTCGCCGCTGCGGCGGATCCGCTTGACCTTGCCGGTGTCCCGCGCGCTCCAGGCGTAGAGGACGTCCTCGTTCTCGCCCTTCACGACCCAGACCGGAGTGGGCACCGGGGTGCCGTCCTTGCGGAACGTCGTCAGCAGCAGGTACTTGCCCTCGCCCAACTCGGTGATCATGGAGCCGCAGCTTAGTGCTCGTGCCTGCCTTGTAGGCTTTCCCGCATGTCAGTCGCGGTCCGTGTCATCCCCTGTCTCGACGTCGACCGCGGCCGGGTGGTGAAGGGAGTCAACTTCACCAACCTCGTCGACGCGGGCGATCCCGTCGAGCTCGCCAGGGCCTACGACGCCGAGGGCGCGGACGAGCTGACGTTCCTCGACGTGACGGCCAGCAGCGGCGACCGGGAGACGACGTTCGACGTGGTCCGCCGCACGGCCGAGCAGGTGTTCATCCCCCTCACGGTCGGCGGCGGCGTACGCAGCCCCGAGGACGTCAACAAGCTGCTCCGCGCCGGCGCGGACAAGGTCAGCCTGAACACCGCCGCCATCGCGCGTCCCGAGCTGCTCAAGGAGTGCTCGGAGCGGTACGGCGCGCAGTGCATCGTGCTTTCGGTCGACGCGCGGCGGGTGCCCGGCGGCACCGGCTTCGAGGTCACCACGCACGGCGGCCGCACCGGCACCGGCATCGACGCGATCGCCTGGGCCGCAAAGGGCCAGGAGCTGGGCGTCGGCGAGATCCTGCTGAACTCGATGGACGCCGACGGCACCAAGGCCGGGTTCGACCTGGAGCTCCTCGAGCTGGTGCGCCGCGAGGTCGACGTCCCGCTGATCGCGAGCGGTGGCGCGGGCGCGATCGAGCACTTCCCGCCGGCCGTCGCCGCGGGTGCCGACGCCGTGCTCGCCGCGAGCGTCTTCCACTTCGGCCAGCTCCGCATCAGCGAGGTCAAGGACGGCCTGCGCCAGGCGGGCGTCGTGGTGCGATGAAACCCGTCGAGGTGCGGGTCGCCTCGGCGGTCGCGTTCGGTGGCGCACTCGTGTTCTTCGTGATCGGCCTGGTCCTGTGGCGCTCGACCGGTGACGCGGACGTGCTGAAGCTGCCGTCGTTCATCGCGGTCCTCGAACTGCCCGTCGCTGCGGCGCTGCTCCTCAGGCTCCGGTTCATGCACTACCCGGCGATGATCGTGTTCATCCTCGTCGCGCTGCTGCACCTCGTCATCGTGCTGGCCGAGGGACCGGCGTGGGCCCGCGTCGCGTCCGGAGTGCTGTCCGCTGTGCACATCTACGGAGTGGTCCTGCTCAACACCGGACCGGCTCGTGAACACCTGGGAGGTCCCCGTTGAGCAGCCCGCTCGATCCCGCCGTGTCCCAACGGCTCAAGCGCACCCCGGACGGCCTGGTGTGCGCGGTCGCCCAGCAGCGCGGCACCGGTGAGGTGCTCATGGTGGCGTGGATGGACGACGAGGCGCTGCACCGCACCCTCACCACCCGCCGCGCGACGTACTACTCGCGCAGCCGCCAGCAGCTGTGGGTGAAGGGCGAGACCTCCGGGCACACCCAGTACGTGCACGAGGTCAGGCTCGACTGCGACGGCGACACGCTGCTGCTGACCGTCGACCAGGTCGGTGCCGCCTGCCACACGGGCGACCGCACGTGCTTCGACGCGACGGTGCTGCTCGCCGACGCGTGAGCGGTCAGTCCAGTTCGCCGGTCAGGTAGCGCTGGAGGTTCGGCCCGACCGTCCTGGCCACGGTCTCCGCGTCGGTCGACGCGAGCGGCTCGAACTGCAGGACGTACCGGACGATGCCGAGCCCGATCATCTGGGTCGCGCAGAGGGTGGCCCGCAGTTCGTGCTGCTCGGAGCCGATCTCCACGAGCACGTTCTTGAAGATCGCGTTGACGAGGAACGACTTCAGCGCGCCCGCCACCTCCGGCTGGCTGGTGACGCTGCGGAGCAGGGCCGCGAACGTGCCGCCGCCGGTCGCGTCCCACACCGTCACGAAGGTGCGGACGATGCGTTGTCCCGCCTCGTCGACCGGGCCGTCGAGAACGCGCTTGAGGACCTCGGCCGGGTCGAACGGGAGCTGCAGGACCGACTGCGCGAACAGGCCTTCCTTGCCGCCGAACCAGTGGTTGACCATCGCGGCGTCCACGCCCGCCTTGGCGGCGATCGCGCGCACCGTGGCGCCGTCGTAGCCCTTCTCGACGAAGACCTCGCGGGCCGCTGCGACGAGTGCGGCCTTGGTGTCCTCGCCCGCGGCACGGCGGCCTCGGCGTTTCTGGTTGACTTGCTCCACGTGGGTCATAGTTCAACAGTTGTTGAATTTATGCAACAATTGTCGGCATGGTGAGCGTCATCGGGGCTGTGGCCGCCGCTGGTCTGGGGACTGTGAGTCCTTCGCGTGAGGAGTTCCGCGAGCTCGCGGTCAACCGCCGGGTCATCCCGGTGGTCCGCAAGCTGCTCGCGGACGCGGAGACCCCGGTCGGCCTGTACCGCAAGCTCGGGGCCAATCAGGCCGGCACGTTCCTCTTCGAGTCGGCGGAGAACGGGCGCTCCTGGTCGCGCTGGTCGTTCATCGGCGTGCGGTCGGCGGCGGCGCTCACGGCGACGGGCGGTGAGGCGTTCTGGACGGGCACGCGGCCCGTCGGCCTGCCCGACGGCGGCGACCCGCTGCAGGCGCTGCGCGAGACCATCGAGGTGCTGCGCACGGACCCGTTGCCCGGCATGCCCCCTCTGACCGGCGGCATGGTCGGCTACATCGGCTACGACGCGGTGCGGCGGCTGGAGCGGCTGCCCGTCATCGCCGAGGACGACCTGCAGATCCCCGAGCTGGTCATGCTGCTGGCGACGGACCTCGCCGCGCTCGACCACCACGAGGGCACCGTCACGCTCATCGCGAACGCGATCAACTGGGACGACTCGGCCGAGCGGGTCGACGCCGCGTACGACGACGCGGTGCGCCGCCTCGACGAGATGACGACGGCGCTGCACACGCCCGCGCCGCCGACGGCCGCCGTGTTCTCGCGGCCCAAGCCGGAGTTCCGGCGCCGGCGCACGCAGGCCGAGCACTTCGCGGCCGTCGAGAAGGCCAAGGAGGCCATCCGCGCGGGCGAGGCGTTCCAGGTCGTCGTGTCGCAGCGGTTCGAGATCGACACGGACGCCGACGCGCTCGACATCTACCGGGTGCTGCGCGCGACGAACCCCAGCCCGTACATGTACCTGCTGCGCCTCGACGGGTTCGACATCGTCGGGTCCAGCCCGGAGTCGCTGGTCACGGTGCGCGACGGCAAGGCGACCACGCACCCCATCGCGGGCACCCGCTGGCGCAGCGAGGACCCCGAGGAAGATGCCCTGCTGGAGAAGGACCTCCTCGCGGACCACAAGGAACGCGCCGAGCACCTGATGCTCGTCGACCTCGGCCGCAACGACCTGGGGCGCGTCTGCAAACCTGGCTCGGTGCACGTGGTCGACTTCTTCAAGGTCGAGCGGTACAGCCACGTCATGCACATCGTGTCGACCGTGACCGGTGAGCTGGCCGAGGGCAAGACGGCCTACGACGCCGTCGCCGCCTGCTTCCCGGCGGGCACGCTGTCAGGTGCGCCCAAGCCGCGCGCGATGGAGCTCATCGAGGAACTGGAGCCCACGCGCCGCGGGCTCTACGGCGGCGTCGTCGGCTACTTCGACTTCGCAGGGGACGCGGACACCGCCATCGCCATCCGCACCGCCCTGGTGCGCGAGGGGGTGGCGTACGTGCAGGCCGGTGGCGGCATCGTGGCCGACTCGGACCCGCTGGCCGAGGACAACGAGTGCCTGAACAAGGCGGGCGCGGTGCTGGCCGCGATCGCCACCGCGCAGACGATGGCGCCGGCAGTTGAAGGCTAGCTCGCCGTTGTGGATCGCCGCGCTCCTGCTCGTGGGCGCGGCGGGTGCCTTCTGGGGCGCCGGTTCGGTGCCGGTCGCGTTGCTGTGCCTCGCGGCCGTCGCGGCGGTCGTCGCGCTGAGCGGGGTGACGCGCAGGGTCCTCGGCGCGGTGCTGGTCGTCGTCGGCGTCGCCGGGACGTTCTCCGGCCACTGGCTGGCGATCGCCGGGGGCGTGCTCGTGGTGGCCTCCGGCGTGCTCCAGGTCGCGCTCGGGGCCCGGATGCCGAAGATCGGCGTGGGCGGCCAGAAGACCCGCGCGTCCGACCCCGAGACGGACATGTGGCGCGCGTTGGAGCGCGGGGACGATCCGACTGACGACAGGACCCCTGGCGAGACGACCTCGAACGAGTGAAGATCATTCACCACGTTCGTGCATGTGGCACGTGTACGGCCTCGGTTAGCTGCGGGGACACTTGAACCCCGGTGGCTGGGGCGTTACTCCGGCGGGGTTAGCATCCCCATAGCGGGAAGGGGAACAACACTGTGACGGTTCTCGAGTCGATCCTCGAAGGTGTGCGTGAGGATCTCGCCGCTCGCGAGGCCAAGTTGCCCTTCGACGTCGTGAAGGAGCGGGCGACCAAGGCCGCCCCGCCGCTCGACGTGCTGTCGGTGCTGCGCGGGCCGAACGTGGGTGTCATCGCCGAGGTCAAGCGCCGCAGCCCCTCCAAGGGCGCGCTGGCGGAGATCCCGGAACCGGCCGAGCTCGCGTCCGCCTACGAGGCGGGCGGTGCGTCGGTGATCAGCGTGCTGACCGAGCAGCGCCGCTTCGGCGGGTCGCTGGCCGACTTCGACGCGGTGCGCCGGGCGGTGAAGATCCCGCTGCTGCGCAAGGACTTCATCGTGTCGCCGTACCAGGTGCACGAGGCCCGCATGCACGGCGCGGACGTGGTGCTGCTGATCGTGGCCGCGCTGGAGCAGAACGCGCTCGTGTCGCTGCTCGACCGCGTCGAGTCGCTCGGCATGACGGCACTCGTCGAGGTGCACACGGCCGAGGAGGCCGACCGCGCGCTGGAGGCGGGTTCGTCGGTCATCGGGGTGAACGCGCGCAACCTCCACACGCTGGAGGTCGACAAAGACGTTTTCGGCAGGATCGCTCCGGGGCTACCCTTCGAGACGATCAAGATCGCCGAGTCGGGCGTGACCGGGCCCGGCGACCTGATGTCGTACGCCGGCGCGGGCGCTGACGCTGTGCTCGTCGGCGAAAGCCTGGTGACCAGCGGAGACCCCAAGGCCGCCGTGAACAAGCTCGTGACCGCGGGCTCACACCCCGCGTGCCCCCGGCCCAGCCGGTAGGGCACGGTTGATCCAAGCGCCAGAGGAGCTACCCGATGGGCCAGTTCACGCCCACACCGCATGATCCCGACGCACGTGGCCACTTCGGCCCGTGGGGCGGCCGGTTCGTCCCGGAGGCCCTGATCGCCGCGGTGGACGAATTGGCCGCCGAGTACGACAAGGCGCGGCTCGACCCGGAGTTCGTGAACGAGTTCAAGCGCCTCCTGCGGGACTTCGCGGGCCGTCCGTCGCTGCTGACCGAGGCCCCGAAGTTCGCGGAGCACGCCGGTACGCGGGTGTGGCTCAAGCGCGAGGACCTCAATCACACGGGTTCACACAAGATCAACAACGTGCTCGGCCAGGCGTTGCTGACCAAGCGCATGGGCAAGCAGCGCGTGATCGCGGAGACCGGCGCCGGCCAGCACGGCGTGGCGACGGCGACCGCGTGCGCGCTCCTCGGCCTCGACTGCGTCGTCTACATGGGCGAGGTCGACACCGAGCGCCAGGCGCTGAACGTCGCGCGGATGCGCCTGCTGGGCGCCGAGGTCATCCCGGTGAAGTCCGGGTCGCGCACCCTGAAGGACGCGATCAACGAGGCGCTGCGCGACTGGGTCACCAACGTCGACGACACGCACTACCTGCTCGGCACGGCCGCGGGCCCGCACCCGTTCCCGCTGCTGGTCCGCGACTTCCACCGGATCATCGGCATCGAGGCGCGCGAGCAGATCCTCGAGAAGGCCGGGCGCCTGCCCGACGCCGTCGTCGCCTGCGTCGGCGGCGGCTCGAACGCGATCGGCATCTTCCACGGCTTCATCGACGACGCGGACGTCCGCCTGGTCGGTGTCGAGCCCGGTGGTTCCGGCCTGGACAGCGGCAGCCACGGCGCCACGCTGACGGCGGGCACGCCCGGTTCGCTGCACGGCGCGATGTCGTACGTCATGCAGGACCAGGACGGCCAGATCACCGAGGCGCACTCGATCTCCGCCGGTCTCGACTACCCCGGCGTGGGTCCCGAGCACTCGCACCTCAAGGACATCGGCCGCGCCGAGTACTTCCCGGTCACCGACGCCGAGGCCATGGAGGCGTTCGCCCTGCTCTCGCGCACCGAGGGCATCATCCCGGCGATCGAGTCCTCGCACGCGCTCGCGGGCGCGCTGAAGCTCGGGCCGTCGCTCGGGCCGGACGGACTCCTGGTCGTGAACCTCTCCGGCCGCGGCGACAAGGACATGGACACGGCCGTGAAGTACTTCGGCCTCGCTGACGGGGGACAGGCCTGATGTCGTTGACCGACGTGTTTTCCGCCGCGCGGGCCGAGTCGCGTGCCGCGCTGATCGGCTACCTGCCCGCGGGCTTCCCCACGGTCGAGGGTTCCAAGGACCACCTCCGTTCGATGATCGAGTCAGGGTGTGACCTGGTCGAGGTCGGCCTGCCGTTCTCCGACCCGGTCATGGACGGCCCGACGATCCAGGCCGCCGCCGAGCAGGCGCTGTCCGCGGGGTTCCGCGTGCGGGACCTGTTCGACGTGGTCGCCGCCGTGTCCGACGCCGGCGGGCGTGCGGTTGTGATGACGTACTGGAACCCGGTCCTGCGGTACGGCGTCGACGCGTTCGCACGCGACCTCGCCGCCGCCGGTGGGCTAGGCATCATCACGCCCGACCTCGTGCCCGACGAGGCCGACGACTGGATGGCGGCCTCGGCCGCGCACGGACTCGACCGGACGTTCCTGGTGGCGCCGTCGTCGACCGAGGAGCGCATCGCGATGACCGCGCGCGCCTCGTCCGGCTTCCTCTACGCCACTGCGGTCATGGGCGTCACGGGCGCCCGTGACGTCGTGTCGTCCGCCGCTCCCGCTCTCGTCGCGCGGGTGCGGGAGCACACCACGCTGCCCATCGGTGTCGGGCTGGGTGTGCGCTCCGGTGCGCAGGCCGCCGAGATCGCGGGGTTCGCGGACGGCGTCATCGTCGGGTCGGCGTTCGTGTCGGCCGCGGGCGAGAGCGACGCCGCGGTGCGCGCGCTGGCCGCTGACCTCGCCAAGGGTGTGCGATCGGCTGTCGCTCCAGTCTGAACCTCCTCTGTCCGGTGAACCGCTCGGCCTGCCGGCCGGGCGGTTTTGCTTTGTGCTCCTTTCGGAGCCCTTGATGTTCCTCCAAGAGCATGACACGGATTCGAACGCCTGATCGAGTGAATCTCTGTCGATTGGGGCCAAAACCCCGTTTGGTCGTCGGTTCCAGCTGCGATCGTGGGCTCATGCACAAGCCAGCCATCCGCACGGCGTGCCACACTGGTGGTGCGCATGCGGTCAACGGAGGTGATGCCCAGTGGTGGCGCCAGCCGAAGTTCAGTCCGATTTCCTGCTGCCCAACCACGAAGGGCCTTGGACGCTCAAAGACGTCCTCGCACTGCCGGAAGACCACAGTCAGCGCATCGAACTCGTCGACGGGATGCTTCTCGTGAGCCCGCTGGGGAGTTACCGGCACCAGCGGCTGGTGGGCAGGGTGTTCGTCGCGCTGGACAGTGCGTGTCCGGCGCAGTTCGAGGCGACTGTCGAGCTCAACGTCGCGTTGTCGAGCGGCCGCTTGCTGATCCCGGACTTCACGGTGGTGAAGCCGTGTGATGCGGACATCACGTTCCCGGTGTCGAACCTCGTGCTGGCGGGCGAGGTGCTCTCCAAGAGCACGCGGATGAACGACCTGGTGCTCAAGCGCCATGTGTACGCGGAAGCCGCCGTTCCTTACTACCTGATCATCGACCCGTTGAAGAAGGTCGTCGAGGCGACGCTGCTCGAGCTCAACGACGAAGGTGAGTACGTCGAGATCGCGCAAAGCGACGCCGGCGTGCTGACGATCGAGCGACCGTTCCCGGTCACGATCGAGCTGCCCTCCTAGCCGTAGAGCCACTCCAGCCGTTCGTGCAGCTCGGCGACGGTCCACGAGGCGAACATCGCGTCACGGACCTCCGCTGCCTCGCCGGCCGGGTGGTAGACCTCCCGCCCCATCGCCCTCGAGGCGTGGTGGACGCGCGCGGTCCGCTCCGAGCGGAGCGCCACGTACCGCGCAAAAGAGCCGGCCACGTCCTGAGGAGCGAACACGGTGGAGAGGCAGACGGCGTCCTCCAACGCCTGACAGGCGCCCTGCGCGGCGTACTGCAACACCGGATGGGCGGCGTCCCCGAGCAACACGACGCGGGAGTCCTGCCAGTCCGCGATCGGCGCCCGGTCGCACAGCACCCACGCGCGCCACTCGCCGGCGAGTTCCATGAGCCGAGCCGCGTCGTCGCACAACGGCACGAAGTGCTTCATCACCTCGGCGTGCTCGACGGGCTTGCCGTTCATGGGCTCCGTCGCACCGTTGTCCGTGGTGGCAACGAGGTTCACGTACCGCCCACCGGCGATCACGTACCAGACGACGTGATAGCGAGGCCCCGCCCACAGCGTGACGACGTTCTCCTTCAACGAAGGCGGCACGTTCCGCGAGGGGATGACCGCGCGGAACGTCGTGTGCCCGGACACCTGCGGATCCCCGTCGCCCACGAGCTGCCGCCGCACCGCCGATCGCAGCCCGTCAGCGCCGACCAGTGCCTCTCCGCGCACGACATCGCCCGACCGCAGCACCGCCGTGACTCCGTTCGCGTCCTGCTCGTAGCCCTCGACCGCGCTGCTCACCCGAAGGTCGATCCGTTCGTTGCTCCGGCAGGCGTCGAGCAACGGCGCGAGCACGTCGTCGCGATGCACCACCGCATAGGTGCCGAACCGCTCCCGGAAGCCCGCGTCGACCGGCAAGCCGGCGATCTGCCGCCCGGACACCCCGCACCGCAACCGCAACTCGTCGACGTGCACGGCCCGAGCCCGCACCGCGGCACCCACGCCCAGCGCGTCGAGCATGCGGAACCCGTTGGGCCCGACCTGGATGCCGGCCCCGATCTCCTCGAACGCCGCCGCGGCTTCGAGCACCGTCACCCGCGCACCCGCCCGCGCGAGGCCGAGCGCCGTCGCCAGCCCGCCGATACCGCCGCCGACCACCAGGACCGTCATGTCCGACCTTTCGCGAGTCCGCCCAGAGCGCGTCCGAGTATTTCGGTTCGTGCCCGGTGGTGGGTGCCGCAGGAGGGCTCGCTTCGGGAAGGGGACGTGACGCGCGGACTGCCAGGCTCGGGTATCCGCGATCCCGGGCCACTGAGGTCGCACGTTCGGCCCTGCGAGCAGGCGGTGCCCTCGCGGACTCGCGGTGCCGCCGCCGACGGGCGGTGTCGCTGCGGGCTGGTGGTGATCCTGCGGCCGGGCGGTGCCGCCGCAGACAGGCGGTGTCCCTAAGGGCTGGCGATGCTCCCATAGATAGGCGGTGCCCCTGCGGGGCGGCTGGTGCCCCGCAAGCCTGCGGCGCTCCCGCGCCCTGCGGCGCTCCCGCGCCCTGCGGCGCTCCCGCGCCCTGCGGCGCTCCCGCGAGCCCGCAGCGCCCCCGCAGACGGGAAACCTGCAGCGCCCCCGCAGACGGTCAGTGCCCCGGCAGTCAGGCAACGCCCCACAGTCAGCGGGTGGACGGGCACCGTTCCACCACCCGGCGCATGGACCACGGGCGTACAGCCGAGCGTCCCCGAAGCGCGGGCTCAACGCGCCTATGCGCAGCTACCACACACACGCGCCAGGCCGGGTACCCCCAATTTCCATTCTAGTGATCGGCACCGACAGGGTTCGGGCTCGATAACGATCGTGCGCCCCCACGAGAGGCTCACGGGCCGACCGGTACGGTGGGCGCCGTGTTGGACGCCCTTCTGGCCACGATCCCGAGTCCCGACCGCGGTGTTTGGTACCTCGGTCCGCTCCCCATCAGGGCCTATGCGCTGTGCATCATCGCCGGCATCGTCGTCGCGATCTGGTGGGGTGAGCGCCGCTGGATCGCACGCGGCGGCCTCAAGGGCGAGGTCACGGACATCGCCGTGTGGGCGGTGCCGTTCGGTCTCGTCGGCGGGCGGCTCTACCACGTCATCACCGACAACCAGAAGTACTTCGGGCCGGGCAAGGACCCGCTCGCGGCGCTGCAGATCTGGAACGGTGGCCTCGGCATCTGGGGTGCCATCGCGCTCGGTGCCGTCGGTGCCTGGATCGCGTGCCGCCGCAGGGGCATCCCGCTGCCGGCGATGGCGGACGCGCTGGCGCCCGGCATCGTGGTCGCGCAGGCCATCGGGCGGCTCGGCAACTACTTCAACCAGGAGCTGTACGGCGGCGACACGACGTTGCCGTGGGGTCTGGAGATCTACCGTCGCGTCACGCCCGAGGGTCGTGAGGACGCGCTGGCGGGCATCGCCATCGACCACACGCCGATCCAGGTCGTGCACCCGACGTTCCTCTACGAGCTGCTGTGGAACCTCGGTGTCGCGCTGCTGATCGTGTGGGCGGACCGGAAGTTCCGGCTCGGCCACGGCCGGGTCTTCGCGCTCTACGTCGCGGGCTACACGGCCGGTCGGTTCTGGATCGAGCTCATGCGGACCGACGAGGCGACGCTGGTCTTCGGCACGCGCGTGAACGTGTTCGTGTCGGCGCTCGTGTTCTTCGGCGCGGTCGCGTACTTCATCATCGCCAAGTCCCGTGGTGAGCGTGAGGACGTCGCCGCGCTGCGCGGCACCGGAGAAGACCCCGCCGAACCCGCCGCGGAGGCGGAAGCCGAAGCGGAAGCTGCGGAGGACAAGAGCGTCGTCGAGGACGACGCCGCCGAGAAGGACAAGAAGAACTCCCCGGAGTCCGTCAAACCGGAGTGATCTGTGCGCGTGCTCGTCGTCGAGGATGACGACCGGGTGGCCCGGGGCCTGCTGACCGCACTGCGGCACGCGGGCTACGAGGTGCATCGGGTGGCCACGGCCGCCGACGCGCTGCGTGCCGCGCCCGCCGACGTGGTGCTGCTCGACCTCGGGCTGCCCGACGGCGACGGCCTGGAGGTGCTGCGCGAGCTGCGGCACAGGCCGGGCACCGCCGTCATCACGGTGACCGCGCGCGGCGAGGAACGGGAACGCGTGCTCGGCCTGCGGGCCGGGGCCGACGACTACGTGGTGAAGCCGTTCGGCACGTCCGAGCTCCTCGCCCGGATCGAGGCCGTCCTGCGCAGGACGCGCACGCACCGCGCCGAGCCGGAGGCGGAAGGACCGATCCAGATCGGTCCGCTGCGGATCATCGCCGCTACCCGGGTCGCCACAGTGGACGGTGAACCGCTTTCGCTGACCCGCAAGGAGTTCGACCTCCTCGCGCTCCTCGCCACCCGCAAGGGTGAGGTGGTGAGCCGCGACTTCATCGTGGACCAGGTGTGGCAGGCGCACTGGGAGGCGCCGTCGCGGACGCTCGACACGCACATCGCGGCGTTGCGCGGCAAGCTCGGCGGCCACGTCAGGATCGAGACGGTCAGGGGAGTGGGCTACCGGCTCGCCACGTGACGAGTGTCCGAGAGACATCCACAGGCTGTTGCGGGACAATCACAACCGATGCTCCGCCGACTGCTCGTCATCACCGTTCCGCTGCTCGTCGCCCTGGTCGCGGCGCTCGGCATCCCGTTGGCGTCCGCGGTCGTGCAGCGCGAGACCCAGACCACCTACCTCGACCGCCTCAGCGACGCGAGCAGGTTCGCGGCGCTCGGCGAGAGCGCGTTGCAGTCGGACCGGCTGGAGGCGCTGAGCCAGGAGATCCAGCGCTACGACGACCTCTACGACATCCCGGTCGCACTGGTCAGCGCCGACAAGCGGATCCTGCTCGCGTCCCGGCAGGGCTTCGACCCCAGCAACGACTCCGAGGTCACGAGGTCGCTGCACACGGCGCTGAACGGCGGCGTGCGGCCGGAGCCCGAGTACACGGGCTGGCCGTGGCGCACCGGGCCGATGGTCGTCGTCGAGCCGGTCGGGCGGGACAGCGAGGTGGTGGCCGCGGTCGTCACGATCTCGCAGACGCGAGGCCTGCGGACCGAGGTGCTGCGGCAGTGGGGGCTGATGGCGCTGGCCGGGCTCGCGCCGATGCTCGCCGTGGTCGCCGCCGCCTGGCCCATGTCGCGGTGGGTGCTCAGGCCGGTCGGCAGGCTCGACGAGGCGACCGCCGCCGTGGCTGCGGGCAACCTCGACGTGCGGGCGGACGAGGTCGGCGGTCCGCAGGAGCTCCGCAGGCTCGCGCGCAGTTTCAACACCATGGTCGACGTCGTCGGCAAGGCCCTGAACAGGCAGAAGGCGTTCGTGGCCGACGCGTCCCACCAGCTGCGGAACCCGCTCGCGAGTCTCCGGCTGGCCGTGGACAACCTCGAACCGCACGTGGACGGCGAGCTCGCGAGGGAAGCGCACCAGATCGCGGTCGAGGAGGCCGAGGAGATGGGGCGCGTGCTCGACACGCTGCTCGCCGCGACCAGGCTCGACAGCGCGCGGCAGACCGAGCCCGTCGAGATCGACCAGCTGCTCACGACGCACCGGGCGGCCTGGCAGGCGCTCGCGAGCCGGTCCGGGGTCACGCTGAGGATCGACGTGCCGGCGGGCCTCACCATGCAGGAACCGCCCGGTGGCCTCGGCAGCGTGCTCGACGAGCTCGTCAGCAACGCCATCCGGCTCGCCAACGCCACCGAGGTCACGATCACCGGCGAGACCGGTGAGCTGCACGTCGTCGACAACGGCGACGGCCTGAGCGCCGAGGAACGCGAGCTCGCGCTGCAGCGGTTCTGGCGCGCCACCAAGCACCAGAACATCGCGGGCACCGGGATGGGGCTCGCGATCTGCGCCGAGCTGATCGAGTCCGCCGGCGGCACGCTCACCCTGCACGACGCGGACCCGGGCCTGGACGTGAAGGTCGCCCTCAGCGCTTCACGGAACGGAACCAGCGCATAGCGCCGTCGTGCAGCGGCACCAGCCCGGTCGCGATGCCCGTGCGGACGTTGATCCGCGACGCCTCCGGGTGGCCCTCGACGATCCGCGCGGTCTCGGTGAACACCGTGCGCGTCACGACCTCGACGACGTCCGCGCTCAGCGACTCGCGCGCCAGCAGCAGGTTCGGCACCGCGAACGTCTGGTTCGCGGCCACGTCCTCGTAGGTGGTGCTGGGGATCGTCGCCGGGATGTAGGGGCCCTTGTACTTCTCGGCGAGCTTGACCGCCTCCATCGGGATGTTGACCAGCCGCACGTCGCCCTGCAGAGCGGTGATCGCGGGCGTCGGGATGCCGGTCAGCGCCAGCATCGCGTCCAGCGATCCGTCCGCGACGCGGCGGGACGCCTCGGCGTGCGCCATGCGTTCGTCCACCGCGGACAGGCCGAAGAACTCCAGCATCCGCCTGGCGGTGAACTCCGTTCCGGAACCGATGGGCCCCAACGAGATCCGCTTGCCCGCGAGATCACCGAACGTGCGGATCGGCGACCCCGCCGGGACCGCGATCTGCATGAAGCTGTCGTAGAGCCGGCCGACCGCGCGGACGCTCTGCGGGTCGTCGATGGGGTCCAAAGAGGACAGCGCGAGCTGCGCTTCACCTGATCGCAACAACTGCAGGTTCTCGACCGACGCGGCCGTCGGGATGGCGGTGACCTTCGTGCCGGGCAGCTGCTCGGCCAGCGCCGCCGCCAGGGCCCCTCCGACCTCGCGGAACACCGCCCCCTCCGGCCCGGTCGCGAGCACCAGCTCAGCGGGTGCCTCGACCCTGCGCGGGGTGCACCCGGCAAGAGCCAGTCCGGCCCCTAGCAGAAGCGTGCGACGGCTGAGCGACACCGGCGAAGCCTAGCTGTTACGTCAGGGCTGTCTGAAGTTTCCTCAGGTCGGCTTGTCGGGCCTGGTGGCGCGGCTCACTCTCTCTCCCAACACGTAGTTCGAGGAGGAACAAGTGGCGACCACCGCAACAGGCCGCAAACCGATCTACAAGCACCTCTACTTCTGGGTCCTTGTCTCCATCGTGCTGGGCGCGGCCGTCGGCTTCCTGTTCCCCAAACAGGCGTCCGAGATGAAGTGGCTCGCCGACCTGTTCGTGAACCTCGTGAAGGTCGTCATCGCGCCGACCATCTTCGCGACGATCATCGTCGGCATCGCGGGCCTCGGGAACCTCGCCAAGGCGGGCGGGCTCGCGCTCAAGACGATCCTCTACTTCACCGCGATGACCACGGTGGCGCTCGCCATCGGCCTCATCGTCGTGAACATCGTCCAGCCGGGTCACCACGGCGGCGACATCGAGCTCAACGCGAGCCAGGCCGACGCGACGCTGAAGTCCGCCTCGACCGCGGAGACGGGCATCACCGGCTTCATCCTGAGCCTGGTGCCCAAGTCGTTCGTCAGCGCGTTCACCGACGGCCAGCTGATCCAGGTGCTCGTGGTCGCCATCCTCGTGGCCGTCGCGGTCGCCGGCATGGGTGAGCGCGGTGCCAAGGTCGTCTCCGCGATGGAGACGCTCTCCAAGGTGATGTTCGGCATCATCAAGATCGTCATGTACGTGGCGCCGATCGGTGCCTTCGGCGGCATCGCCTACACCGTCGGCAAGTTCGGCGGCAGCGTCCTGGGCAAGCTGCTGTGGCTGATGGGCTCGTTCTACGCCACCTGCATCCTGTTCGTCATCGTGGTGCTCGGCCTGGTCGCGAAGTTCGCGGGCTTCAGCCTCTTCAAGTTCCTGCGCTACATCAAGGACGAGATCCTGATCGTGCTCGGCACCTCGTCGTCCGAGTCCGTGCTGCCGCGCATGATGGTCAAGCTGGAGGCGGCGGGCGCCCAGAAGTCGGTCGTCGGCCTCACCATCCCGACCGGGTACTCGTTCAACCTCGACGGCACCTGCATCTACCTGACCATGGGCGCGATCTTCATCGCCCAGGCCACGGGTCACGACGTGTCGATCGGCGTCCAGATCGGCCTGCTGCTCTTCATGCTGATCGCGTCGAAGGGCGCGGCGGGCGTCACCGGCGCCGGCCTCGTCACCCTGGCCGCCTCGCTGCAGGCCTTCGAGGCCCACTCGGCCATCCCCGCGGTCGGCATCGCGCTGATCGTCGGCATCGACCGCTTCATGTCCGAGGCCCGCGCCATCACGAACGTGATCGGCAACGGTGTCGGGTCGCTCGTGGTCGCCGCCTGGCAGAAGGCCCTCGACAAGGAGCGCCTGACCGAGGTGCTGAACAACCCCGACAGCGTCGACGTCGACGACCTGCTGGCCCAGCAGACCGGGGCCGAGGGCGACGACAAGAAGGAGCCGGTCGCGGCTCACTGAGGACGTCCGTGGCTGGAGGCGACTCTTCCCGCCTCCAGCCACGAGACCCCGGACCTCCACGTATGCCGAGGTCCCGCTCTCCCCGCATGCGGCGCGGGGCGAACGGGGCCTCGGTCTCGTTTGGTGGGGAACAATCCTGATCTGCCCGAATGGACGGAGGCGGCTCGACTTCAGCTGGAGGAGGTGAGCGTCCGCTAACTGGGACGATAAGCGGCTGACCAGCCAGAACGTCTCTGTACCCAGCCCATCCACTGGCAAACCGGGAATGTCGCGCAACTCTCATCGGGCTGGCCGAAGTTGAACGTTCGGTTACGCTTACCCGGCTGTAACGAACGCCGACGTTGGCCGCAATGTCGTTCCGCAGCCGGGAATCGTTACAGTTTGATGACCTAGATCACCCATTGGCGGGTGTCCCTGGGTTTCGCGGCTGTTAAAGTCGCGTCAACACGCGGGCCATCGTCGTCCCGTGCTCCCACCTGTTGGTTCGAGGTCTGAGCACGAGGACTTTGTTCTTTAGCGAGGACGACGAAGGAGGTCTGCGCAGTGATCTTCTCCGCCATCCCCGGCCCCCAGGGTCTCTACGACCCGGCTGATGAGCGCGACGCGTGCGGCGTCGCCATGGTGGCCGACATCCAGGGCAGGCGTTCCCACGGCATCGTCAGCGATGCCTTGACAGCGCTTGCCAACCTGGAGCACCGAGGCGCCGCCGGCGCCGAGCCCACGTCGGGCGACGGTGCTGGCATCCTCCTGCAGCTGCCGGACGAGTTCCTGCGTGCTGTGGTCGAGTTCGAGCTCCCGGAACGCGACCGGTACGCCGCGGGAATCGCCTTCCTGCCGTTTGAACCCGAAGAACGCGCCGACGCGGTGCAGGAGATCGAACGCATCGCCGAGCAGGAGAGCCTCGTGGTTCTCGGCTGGCGCGACGTCCCGGTCGACCCGGAGAAGGCGAACGTCGGGCCGACCGCGATGTCGGTGGCGCCGCACTTCGCGCAGCTGTTCGTGAAGGGCACGCGCGACGAGGCCGGCATCGCCCTCGACCGCCTGGCGTTCTGCCTGCGCAAGCGGGTCGAGCACGAGGGCAGCGTCTACTTCCCGTCGCTGTCGTCGCGCACGATCGTCTACAAGGGAATGCTGACGACCGAGCAGCTGCCGGCGTTCTTCCCCGACCTGCACGACGAGCGCCTCCGCTCGGCGATCGCGTTGGTGCACAGTCGTTTCTCCACGAACACCTTCCCCTCGTGGCCGCTCGCGCACCCGTTCCGGTTCGTCGCTCACAACGGTGAGATCAACACCGTCCGCGGCAACCGCAACCGCATGCGCGCCCGCGAGGCGTTGCTGGACAGCGACCTCATCCCGGGCGACCTCGCCCGGCTGTTCCCGATCTGCAACCCGGACGGCTCGGACTCGGCGTCGTTCGACGAGGTGCTGGAGCTGCTGCACCTCGGTGGCCGCAGCCTCCCGCACGCGGTGCTGATGATGATCCCGGAGGCGTGGGAGAACCACGCCACGATGGACCCGAAGCGCCGCGCGTTCTACCAGTTCCACGCGTCGCTGATGGAGCCGTGGGACGGCCCGGCCTGCGTCACGTTCACCGACGGTGAGCTCGTCGGCGCGGTGCTCGACCGCAACGGCCTGCGCCCCGCGCGCTGGTGGCAGACCGCCGACGGCCGCGTCGTGCTGGCGTCCGAGACCGGCGTGCTCGACGTGCCGTCCGACCAGGTGGTCGCGAAGGGCCGCCTGCAGCCCGGCCGCATGTTCCTCGTCGACACCACCCAGGGCCGCATCATCGACGACGAGGAGTTCAAGTCGTCGCTGGCCTCGGAGTCGCCCTACGACGAGTGGCTGCACGCGGGCCTGCTCGACCTGGCCGACCTGCAGGACCGCGAGCACGTGGTGCAGAGCCACGAGTCCGTCGTGCGCCGCCAGCTCACCTTCGGCTACACCGAGGAGGAGCTGCGGATCCTGCTCACGCCCATGTCGATCATGGGCATGGAGCCGCTGGCCTCGATGGGCACGGACACCCCGGTCGCCGCGCTCAGCCAGCGCTCCCGGCTGCTCTACGACTACTTCGTGCAGAACTTCGCGCAGGTCACGAACCCGCCGCTGGACGCGATCCGCGAAGAGATCGTCACGTCCGTCAAGCGCGTGATGGGCCCCGAGCAGAACCTGCTCGACCCCGGCCCCGTCTCGTGCCGCCACGTGACGCTCGACTACCCGGTCATCGACAACGACGAGCTCGCCAAGCTCATCCACATCAACGACGACGGCGACCTGCCGGGCTTCGCCTGCACGGTCCTTTCCGGACTGTACGAGGTGGACGGCGGCGGCGAGGCCCTCGCCGCCGCGATCGAGCGCGTGCGTCGCGAGGCGTCGGAGGCCATCGCGAACGGCGCCCGGACGCTGGTGCTGTCCGACCGCGACTCGGACCACCGCATGGCGCCGATCCCGTCGCTGCTGCTCGTCTCCTCGGTGCACCACCACCTGGTGCGCACCAAGGAACGCCTGCGCGTCGCGCTCGTCGTCGAGTCCGGTGACTGCCGCGAGGTCCACCACGTCGCCGCGCTGCTGAGCTACGGCGCCGCCGCGGTGAACCCGTACCTCGCGTTCGAGACGATCGAGGACCTGATCAGCCAGGGCGCCATCACCGGCGTGCCCGCGCACAAGGCCGTGCGCAACTACGTCAAGGCGCTCGTCAAGGGCGTCCTGAAGATCATGTCGAAGATGGGCATCTCGACCGTCGGCGCCTACACCGCCGCGCAGATCTTCGAGGCGGTAGGCCTGTCGAACGACCTGCTCGACGAGTACTTCACCGGCACGCAGTCGAAGCTCGGCGGCGCCGGCCTCGACGTGCTCGCCGAGGAGGTGGCGCTGCGCCACCGCCGCGCGTACCCGGACAACCCGACCGACCGCGCGCACCGCAGGCTCGAGGTCGGCGGCGAGTACTCCTACCGCCGCGAGGGCGAGCTGCACCTGTTCACGCCGGAGACGGTGTTCCTGCTGCAGCACGCCACGAAGACGCGCAAGGAAGAGGTCTTCCGCCAGTACACGGCGGAGGTCGAGCGCATCTCCCGGCAGGGCGGCACGCTGCGCGGGCTGTTCAAGTTCCGCAGCGAGGGCCGCACGCCGATCCCGATCGACGAGGTCGAGCCCGTCAGCTCGATCGTCAAGCGCTTCAACACCGGCGCCATGTCGTACGGCTCGATCTCGGCCGAGGCGCACGAGACCCTCGCCATCGCGATGAACCGCCTCGGCGGCCGGTCGAACAGCGGTGAGGGCGGCGAGGACCGCGAGCGCCTGTACGACCCGGAGCGGCGTTCCGCGGTCAAGCAGGTCGCGAGTGGACGGTTCGGCGTCACGAGCGAGTACCTCGTGAACTCCACGGACATCCAGATCAAGATGGCGCAGGGCGCGAAGCCCGGCGAGGGCGGCCAGCTGCCCGGCTTCAAGGTCTACCCGTGGGTCGCGCGCACCCGGCACTCCACGCCGGGTGTCGGCCTGATCTCGCCGCCGCCGCACCACGACATCTACTCGATCGAGGACCTGGCGCAACTCATCCACGATCTGAAGAACGCGAACGAGCAGGCACGGGTTCACGTGAAGCTCGTCTCGTCGATCGGCGTGGGCACGGTCGCGGCGGGTGTCGCCAAGGCGCACGCGGACGTCGTGCTGATCTCCGGCTACGACGGCGGCACCGGCGCCTCGCCGATGAACTCGCTCAAGCACGCGGGAACGCCGTGGGAGATCGGCCTCGCCGAGACCCAGCAGACGTTGCTGCTCAACGGCCTGCGCGACCGCATCACCGTCCAGGTCGACGGCGCGATGCGCACCGGCCGCGACGTCGTGGTCGCCGCGCTGCTCGGCGCCGAGGAGTTCGGCTTCGCCACGGCACCGCTGATCGTCGCGGGCTGCGTGATGATGCGCGTCTGCCACCTGGACACGTGCCCGGTCGGCGTCGCCACGCAGAACCCCGACCTGCGCGCCCGCTACACCGGCCAGGCCGACCACGTCGTGAACTTCTTCGAGTTCATCGCGCAGGAGGCCCGCGAGATCCTCGCCGAGCTGGGCTTCCGCACGATCGACGAGGCCGTCGGTCACGCGGAGCTGCTCGACAAGGACGAGGCCATCGAGCACTGGAAGACCGCGGGCCTGAACCTGGACCCGGTCTTCGAGGTGCCCGAGACCCCGTACCCGACGGCGAAGCGCAAGATCCGCGACCAGGACCACGGCCTCGACAAGGCCCTGGACCGCACGCTGATCCAGCTCGCCGAGGCGGCGCTGGAGGACGCGCACCAGGTCACCCTGGAACTGCCCGTCCGCAACGTCAACCGCACGGTCGGCACGCTGCTCGGCGCCGAGGTCACCCGCCGCTACGGCGGGGAGGGCCTGGAGGACGACACGATCCGGGTCAAGCTGACCGGCTCTGCCGGGCAGTCGCTCGGCGCGTTCCTGCCGCGCGGCATCACGCTGGAGATGGTCGGCGACGCGAACGACTACGTCGGCAAGGGCCTGTCCGGCGGGCGGATCATCGTCCGGCCGCACGACGACGCGCCGTTCCGCGCCGAGGACCAGGTGATCGCGGGCAACGTGATCGGCTACGGCGCCACCTCCGGTGAGATCTTCCTGCGCGGCCGCGTCGGCGAGCGCTTCTGCGTCCGCAACTCCGGCGCGCTGCTGGTGGCGGAGGGCGTGGGCGACCACGCGTTCGAATACATGACCGGTGGCCGGGCCGTGGTGCTCGGGCCGACCGGGCGCAACGTCGCGGCCGGCATGTCCGGCGGCATCGCGTACGTGCTCGACCTGGATCCCCTGTCGGTGAACCAGGAGATGGTGAATCTGCAGCGCCTCAGCGCCGAGGACCTGCGTTGGCTCAAGGACGCCGTCACCAAGCACCACGAGGCGACCGGCTCCGCCGTCGCCGCCTCGCTGCTCGGTGACTGGACCCGTCGGGCCGGTGCGTTCACGAAGGTCATGCCCGGTGACTACCAGCGCGTTCTCGAGGCCATGCGCCTCGCGCGCGCCGAGGGCCGGGACGTTGACGCGGCTGTCATGGAGGCGTCTCGTGGCTGATCCACAGGGATTCTTGAAGTACACCCGCTCGGACGCGCCGAAGCGCCCGAAGCCGGAACGACTGCAGGACTGGAACGAGGTCTACCTCCGCGAGGAACCCGCGGAGCGCAACGCCGCCGTGCGCACGCAGGCGACGCGGTGCATGGACTGCGGCATCCCGTTCTGCCACAGCGGAACCGCGGGCTGTCCACTCGGGAACCTGATCCCCGAGTGGAACGACCTGGTGCGCCGCGGCGACTGGGAGCTCGCCTCGGACCGCCTGCACGCCACCAACAACTTCCCGGAGTTCACGGGTCGTCTGTGCCCGGCACCGTGCGAGGCCGCCTGCGTGCTGGCCATCTCGCACGACGCCGGCGGTGCCGTCGCGATCAAGCGGGTCGAGGAGACCATCGCCGACGTGTCGTGGGAGAACGGCTACGTGCAGCCGGCCCAGGCCACGGTGTCCTCCGGCAAGCGCGTCGCGATCGTCGGTTCCGGTCCCGCCGGACTGGCCGCCGCGCAGCAGCTGACCCGCGCGGGCCACGAGGTCGTGGTGTACGAACGCGACGACCGGCTCGGTGGCCTGCTGCGCTACGGCATCCCCGAGTTCAAGATGGAGAAGAAGGTCCTCGACCGGCGCCTGTCGCAGCTCCGCCGCGAGGGCACCAAGTTCGTCACCGGCTGCGAGGTCGGCGTCGACATCACCGTCGAGGAGCTGCGCGCCGAGTTCGACTCGGTCGTGCTCGCCGTGGGTGCGCTGCGCGGCCGTGACGACAAGACGACTCCGGGACGTGAGCTCAAGGGCGTGCACCTCGCGATGGACCACCTGGTCCCCGCGAACCGCGCCGTCGAGGGCGATGGCCCGTCGGCGATCTCGGCCGAGGGCAAGCACGTCATCGTCATCGGCGGTGGCGACACGGGCGCCGACTGCTACGGCACCGCGACCCGCCAGGGCGCGCTGTCCGTGACGCAGCTCGACCAGTACCCGATGCCGCCGTCGGTCCGCGACGACGACCGTTCGCCGTGGCCCGTGTGGCCGCACATCCTGCGCACGTACCCCGCGCACGAGGAGGCCGGCGAGCGCCGCTTCACCGTGGCGGTCAAGCGTTTCGTGGGTGACGACGACGGTCACGTGCGCTTCATCGAGCTGCAGCAGGTGCGCGTCGAGAAGGACTCGTCCGGCCGCCGCAGGGTGGTGCCGCTGAGCGACGAGATCGAGGTCCTGCCCGCGGACATGGTGCTGCTGGCGATCGGCTTCGAGGGCGTCGAGCACATGCGGCTGCTCGACGACCTGGGCATCTCGCTGACGCAGCGCGGCACGATCTCGTGCGGCTCCGACTGGCAGACGACCGCGCCCGGCGTGTTCGTCTGCGGGGACGCCCACCGCGGCGCTTCCCTCGTGGTGTGGGCCATCGCGGAGGGCCGGTCCGTGGCGAACGCCGTGGACAGCTTCCTCACGGGTTCCTCGAACCTGCCTTCGCCGGTGATCCCGAACCAGCTTCCGCTCGCAGTGGTCTGACAACGGCGTCCGACCACCGGAGAGCAGCATGACGCCCCGCGCGACAACGACGTCGCGCGGGGCGTTCGCCTTTCACCAGGTTCGCACCCGTGGAGGAGCCTCCGCTCGCGTTCGCGTCGATCCGGGGCGAGTTCAGAGGCACGACCTGGGATGCGGTGGCGGCGTGGTTCGACGAGCTGCGCCGGGAGAACGACGGCTTCGCGTCGCACCAGTACCTCACGGACGTCGTCGCCAGCGTGCTCGACAGCGGCGTGGCCGACCACCTGGGAGTGACGACCTCGATGCACGACCTCGTCGTGGTGTCGCTGGACACGACGAACGGGCACTACGAGACGATCAAGGTGCTGGCGCCGTCACCGATGGCACCCGTCGACGACGGCTGCTTCGTGTTGACCTTCTACGGCCGCAAGAAGCGCAAGCGGGGACGCCGGGTGATCGAGCGGTATCCGGTCGCCGAGGCCGTGCCCGCGTTCTGGCGGATGGTCGAGGAGAAGTTCGGCATCACCCGCTAGCGCCGCAGGTGTCGCGGTAGACCAGTTCCGGCAGGTGCTGGCGCCACTCGTGGGGGCTGAGGCCGCCGCCCGCGACCTCGCAGGCGCGGGCGAACAGGCCACCGGGCGACGCCTCCCCGAACGAGCTGAGCAACGTGTGGGCCAGTTCGGCGTTCGTGTCCGGGCTCGGTGCCACCGCGTGCGCCGTCAGGCCGAGGCGCAGTGCCAGCCGCGGTGACGAGGCGCGCGCGACCTGTGCCTGCGCGACGAGTGCGCGTGCCGTCGCCCTGTCGCGGTCGACGCCCGCGTCGTACCACTGGACGGCCGCGAGTCCCGCCGCGCCGACCGCGGCCACGAGGAACACCGCCAGCCAGCTGACCGTGCGCCTGCGGTCGCTCCGGCGTTCGCTGCGCAGCGTGTGGATCCGGTCGCGGCTCAGGGCGAGGAACCTCAGGGCGTAGGGGGAGAGGTCGTCGTCGGCCACCAGCGGCGAGATGGCGGCGAACGTGTCCTCGTTGAGCAGCAGGTGGTCGGCGCACCCGCCCTCGATCCACTGCGACGCGTCCAGCTCGACGGACTGGGCCGCGCGCAGGCCGATCTGGCGCTCGCCGATCGCGTCGCGCAGCGGCAGCCACTCGGTGAACAACGCCTCGTGCGCCACGCCGATCCAGCGGCCCTGCTGGTCACCGCTCGCGGTGAGCAGGCGGTGCCGGACGAACACCTCGAACGCGGCGCGGGTGCGGGAGTCCAGCTGGGCCAGGCTGACGCGCTTGCGGGTCGGACTGCCGGTGTGGTCGAGGGTGGCCAGGGACGCGAGCCGGGCGAGCAGTTCCTCCTTGCCCGTCCCGGTTTCCGCCACGGCGCTGTCGAGCACGTCGTCGGCGTGCCGGGCCAGCGCGCCGTGCACGCCGCCGAGGTGCTCGTACCGCTCGCTGGACAGGGTGCCGCCGCGGGGCACTCCCATCGCCAGGTGCTGCAAGGTGAACGCGAGCAACGGCAGCGCTTCGCCGCTCGCCGTGTCCTCGACCAGCCGCGCGACGAGCTCGGGGTGCACCTTGAGCCCGGCCACGCGGGCGGGGCCGGTGATGACGACGTTGAGCACCTCTCTCGCCAGCGGCGCCAGCACGTAACCGCCGAGGTGGACGCCGCTCAGCTCGGGCAGCGCCCGCAGGTCGTCCAGGAACTCCGACCGCAGCGTGACGACCACCCGCACGTTGTCCGCGAGCGCCTCCCTGAGCAGGCTCGCGACTACCTGGCGGTCCTTCTCGCCGGCGCGCGTGAAGAGCTCCTCGGCCTGGTCGATGGTGATCAGCAGCCTGCGGTCCTCGTCCACGAGCTCCTGGGCCACGCCGCGCAGCCCGTCGAGGACGAGCCGGTCCTTGGTCTCCGCCAGCGTCCAGCGCAGGCCGGCGCGGCCGGCGGTCTTGCGCACCGCACGGGCCAGCGCGTCGAGCGGGTCGTTGCCCGGCAGCCACGGCGGCATGACGAGCCAGCGCGGGTCGTCCGCCAGCTGGGCCAGCAAGCCGGCCCTGACCAGTGACGACTTGCCGCAGCCGGACGGGCCGACGACGGCGAGCAGGCCGGGCGCGCGCCGCACCCGGCGGGCGAGCGCGCGGGTCTCGGCGTCACGTCCGAAGAACACCGCGCTCAACGCCGTGGTGAACGCGTCCAGGCCGGGGAACGGCTCCTGGTCCTTCGCGAGCTTGCGGCCACCGGCGTCGAACTGCCGCAGCGCCTTCTCCAGGTGCTCGCGGGCGGTGGTGTGCGGGATGTGGTTGAGGTGCCTGATCAACGGGTGGATGACGCCACCGAGCTGGACCGGCAGCAGCAGGCACCCCAGCGCGTCCGCGATGGCGACCTCGGCGGTGCACCAGCTCGACACGACCGATGCCTCGCTGACGACGCACACGACGGCGTCGGCCTTGCGCAGTTCGAGGTGCAAACGCTCGCGCCACGCTTCACCCACCTGAATCCCGTCGTCGGGATGAACTTCCAGGAAAGTTTCGTGGTCCTGGTCGAGCCAGTCCCGGATCTGTGTCGCGATCGCCACATTCTGCGTCGCGTGGCTGATGAAAACCCTCGCCACGACGGCCTCCTTTGGCATTCGGTCACCGATTGTGCAGATCTGGCAGGGATCGGTGGCCGGTTGTCCACTAATTGGCACATCTACAACGCGCGAGGATCACTCTGTGCATACGTACGTTTCCGTGAAACCAGAAAAACTTTCGGGTGAAACTTGTGTGTGATGCGGGCGAAGTCAGTCTCGTATATCGCGAAGGTTGTCCAGTTCGGGCGAAACTGATAGCTGTAGATCAACTCGGTCGGGGGGTGAAGCATGCGCAGTGTTCTTCTCGCTGTCGTCGTCGCCCTGTGCGCAGTGCTCACCCCGGCCGTGTCGACCGTGTCGGTCGGCGCGCCGCCGCCGAAGTCGAAGACCTCCGCCCCCAAGGAGGAAGCGCCCCGCGAGGAACGTGAGCCGAGCCGCCTGCGCCTGCTGGTCGCGTCCGTCGACCGCACGTCCAAAGAGGCCGGCCCGACCTTCTTCCGGGTGTTCACCCCGCGCGTCGTTCCCGGAGTTCTCGTACTCGTGTCCAACGCCGAACCAATAGTGGTCTGGCGCACACCTCCCGCGTTGCAGGTGTTCCGCAACTGATCGGTCCCCAGTCATCCGGTCAATCGAACACTTTTTCACTTCGCAGTGAGGGACTCCCATGGACTTCCATCGCTTTGTTCAGCATGCCCGCGCACACGCCGCAACGCGTTCCAGTGCGCTCGGCCGCAAGCTCGCCGCAGGTCAGCAACCCAGCACGATGTTCATCACGTGTGCCGATTCGCGCATCGTGACGGCCGCGATCACGGGCGCCGAGCCCGGTTCGTTGTTCGAGCTCCGCACCGCGGGCAACGTGATCCCGCCCTATTCGCTGACCGCGCCCACCAGTGAGATGGCGACGATCGAGTTCGCCGTGCTGCAACTCGGCGTCAGCGAGATCGTCGTCTGCGGCCACTCGCACTGCGGTGCGGTCGGCGCGCTGCACGGCGGCGGCATCGACCACCTGCCCGCCATGCGCGGCTGGCTGCGTCCCGGACGGCCGCGCAAGCCCTCCGACCCCGCGATGCGTGCCGAGGGGCAGGGCCACGTGCGCGCCCAGCTGGAGGTCCTGCTGGCGTACCCGTTCGTGGCCGACAAGGTCGCCTCGGGCGCGTTGCGGGTCCACGGCTGGTTCTACGACATCGAGACCGGCCAGGTCTCCGCGTGTGCCGAGCACGCGTTCCTTCCGCTGTAGGGGTCCGGCGTGATGAAGAAGTACTGGACCGATCTCGGCGCATCGGTTGTCGTGTTCCTCGTGGCGCTGCCGCTGTGCGTGGGCGTGGCGGTGGCGTCCGGGGTGCCGGCCGAACTCGGCATCGTGACCGGCGTGGTCGGCGGCATCGTCGTCGGCCTGCTGCCGGGCAGCACGATGCAGGTGAGCGGACCGGCCGCCGGTTTGACGGTGCTGGTGGCGGACGCCGTCTCCCGGCACGGGATCGCGGCGCTGGGCGTGATCGTGCTCGGCGCCGGCCTGATGCAGGTGGTGCTGGGCTTAGCGAGGTGCGGGCGCTGGTTCCGCGCGATCTCCCCGTCCGTGGTGCAGGGCATGCTCGCGGGCATCGGGCTGGTGCTGATCTTCGGCCAGCTCCGGCACCTGACCGTGTCGCCGACCGCGCTCGCGCTCGGCCTGCTGACGGTGGTGATCATGCTGCTGTGGCAGCGAACTCCGTTGCGCATCGTGCCGGGCATCCTGGTCGGCGTGGTGGTCTGCACCGGACTGGCGGCGGTGTTCGAGTCGCCGGTGGAGCGGATCACCGTCGGCACGCTGTCGTCGGACGTGCACCTGCCCGACTTCTCGTTGCTGAACACGGGGGTCGTCGGCACGGCGGTGGTGTTCGCCCTCGTCGCGTCCGCCGAGTCGATGTTCAGCGCCGCCGCCGTCGACCGCATGCACGACGGGCCGCGCACGCAGTACAACAAGGAGCTGGTCGCGCAGGGCGTGGGCAACACGATCTGCGGCCTGCTCGGCGCGTTGCCCATGACGGCCGTGATCGTCCGCAGCTCGGCCAACGTGTCGGCCGGGGCCCGGACGAAGGCGTCCCGGGTGCTGCACGGCTTCTGGCTGCTGCTGTTCGTGGTGCTGCTGCCAGGGTTGCTGACGCTGATCCCGGTCGCCGTGCTGGCGGCGGTGCTGGTGCACGCCGGGTGGAAGCTGCTCGGGCTGCGCGAGGTGGTCGCGTCGTGGCGGACGGACAAGGCCGAGAGCTTCGTCTTCGTCCTGACCGCGGGCCTCATCGTGGGCACCGACCTGCTCACCGGCACCGTGGCCGGCCTGCTGGCCGCGGTGATCAAGACGGCCTGGGACGTGTCCAGGCTGTCGGTGGTCGTGACGCCGGAGGGGGTGGCGTTGCGCGGCAACGCGACGTTCCTGCGGCTGCCGGTGCTGCTGGACGAGCTCGACCGCGTGGACCGGGAGCACGTCCGGATGGACCTGAGCGGGGTCCGGCACCTCGACCAGGCCTGCGGGCAGGCGATCGACCAGTGGGTGGACCAGTCCCGGCGAGCGGGCAGGACCGTGGAGCTGGTCGGCAGGTAGTGGGAGGCGGGGGGGGGGCGCCGGGGGGGGGGGGGGGCGGGCGCCCGGGGGGGGGGGGGGTGGGGGCGTGGTGGCGGGGGGGGGGTGGCCCCCCCCCCCCCCGGGGGGCCCCCCCCGCCCCTCCGCACTCTTCGGGAAGAACTGGTGAACACTGGGCCGTTCGGGTGTATCCGGCTAACAGCCCTGTGGAAGATGTCGACCCAGCAGATGAACCAGTAGGGGGCGACACATGACCAGCGCAGGCTTCGACGCGAAGTTCCTCGGCACGGCTGCCGGGATCCCCGTCCTCACCGAGTCGGGAGCGGCCGACGCGGTCGAGCTCGACGGCTCGACCACGATCGACTACACGCACTTCTCGCTCGCCATGAGCAAGTCCCGCAAGTTCGCGAGCTGGGTCGCGTGGAACATCGACGGTGGCGAGATGAAGGCGCTGAGCCGCAACAACATCCCGTTCGTCAAGGACCCGCGCGTCCCGGCCGAGTTCCAGACCGGCGACGAGCTCTACCGCGACAACCGGCTCGACCGCGGCCACCTCGCCCGCCGCGCCGACCTGTGCTGGGGCCCGAAGGCCGAGGCGCAGAAGGCGAACAGGGACTCGTTCTTCTTCACGAACATCACGCCGCAGATGGACGACTTCAACCAGAGCACCAAGGAAGGGCTCTGGGGCAGGCTCGAGGACGCGGTGCTCGCGGACGTCGACGTAGACAACCTGAAGGTCAGCGTCTACGGCGGACCGGTCTTCAACGCCGACGACAGGGTGTTCCGCGCCGTCGCGATCCCGCGCGAGTTCTACAAGGCGATCGCGTTCGTGGTGGACGGCGAGCTGCGCTGCAGCGCGTTCCTGCTCACCCAGAACATCGTGCTGGCCGAGGCCCTCGACCTCGACGAGTTCCGGGTGTTCCAGGTGTCGCTGACCGAGCTGGAGAAGCGCGTGAGCCTCACCTTCCCGGCCGAGCTGCACGCCGCCGACACCGCGTCGGTGCAGCTGCTGGACGAGACCGAGCGCAAGCCGCTCGACAGCCTCGCCGACATCAGGTGGTGACGACCAGGCCGGGCAGGGCCTGACGCAGTTCGTCCACGAGGGCGGGTGACTCCGGCTGGTGCACCACCAGGTGCTCCAGCGCGGGCAGCGCGCGCAGGTCGTCCGCCGCCGGCACCCCGAACACCTCCAGCGTCGTGATGGTCGGCCACCGCTCCAGCCCAGCCAGCGGGTAGGGCGGGCGGTGGTCGACCGCCAGCTCGCGCAGCGCGGGCAACGCCGGCAACGCCTCCAGCCCCTCGTCGGTGCCCGAGTCGCGGATCCGCAGCCGCCGCAGCGAACCGCCCTCCAGCGACGCCAGGTCGACGCGGCTGAAGTGCAGGTGCAGCTCGTCCAGGTCCTTCACCGGCGCCAGGTCGATCCGGCCGAGCGGACGGCACCGGCTCAGGTGCAGCTCCTTCAGCGACCGCGACGGGCTCAGCGGCGAGAGGTCGCGCATGACCTCGTTCTGCCACAGCTCCAGCCGGTGCAGCGAAGGCATGGCGCCCAACGGGTCCAGCGGGTTGATGTTGCCGATGCACCGCACGTGCCGCAGCTTCTCCAGGTGCATGATGAACTGGATCCGGTGCCAGCCGCGGACGTCCACCCGCCGGTCACCGAAATCCACTTTGGACAGAACGGACCTGGCGTAGGACTCCGCGTCCGGCGTGTTCCGCCACGCCCGCAGCAGCTCGTCGATGACCATGGTGTGGTCCACCGCGACGAACTCCGCGATCCGCTCCCACGCGCCCTCGCCACCGATGTTGGCCAGCGTCCGCACGATGTACGCGGCCTGGGCCGAGCCCCCGGTGGCCTCCGGGCCCGGCAGCAGGTCCACCACGAACGACCCGGCCTCCGACAACGCGTCGGCGTGCGCGAAGCTCTTCGGCGGGATCAGCGAGGAGGCCGCGGCCGTCACCTGTGCCCGCGCGGTCTCCGGTTCGATCACGTCCGCCTGGTCGAGGCACGCCAGCGCGAGCAGCCGCAGCTTGTCCCGGCCGCGCTCGTCCTTGCGCGTGTCGTCGTTGCCCGCCAGCAGGTCCATCAGCACGCGGGCCCGTTCGCGCGGACGTGCGTGCGCGACGGCCATCACCACGACGTCGTGCCACTCGTCCAGATGTGCCCTGTCCACCAGCAGGTTCAGGTCACCGGCGTCCACGACCTCCTTGGCCGCCAGGTAGTCCCGGAACGTCCGGTGCACGAACTGCACGCGTTCCGAGGACACCTCCCGCAGCAGCCCGGCCCGTTCGAGCAACCGCTGCATCGCCTCGTCCGGGTCGACGTCGTGCGACCGCAGCCCGCGCATCGCGTTCCCGAGCCGGTGCACGGCCTCCTCACGCGGCACCATCAGTTCCCGGTTGCGCACCAGCGAGTACGCGAACCGTTGCAGCAGAACGAGTTGCTCCTCCTTGGAGAACGACGGCAGCGCGAGCCCGCGGTCCTCGTCCCAGCGCACCAGCAGCAGGTCCAGCGCCGCCTCGTACAGCGACCGCCGATCGCGTGGCAGGTGCATGTTCCGGTCCTGGTGCAACGCGCACAGCAGCCCCGCCAGCAACGGGCTCGACGCCAGCCGCCGCAGGTCGGGCCGTTTCACCAGCGTCGCCACCAGCCGCGCCTCGCACTCGGTCAGCCACACCCGCGCGTCGCGGGACAGCCCCGGTGCGTCGCGGGCGGCGGTGTGCCAGGCCTCCACGAAGTCGCGCACTCCCTTGTCGCTCAACGGCAACAGGTCGAACGCGGCGAAGTCCAGGTCCTCCAGCCAGTCCTCCGGCACGGCGGCCGGCCGGGTCGTGATCGCGTACCGGGCCCGCGGATAGGCCTTGACGAGCTTCTCCAGCCACAGCCGGGCCTCTGCGCGCCGTTCCCACACCAGCTCGTCCACGCCGTCGACCAGGACGAGCGCGCGTCCTTCCCCGAGCCGCGCGGTGACCCACCCGGACGGCTTCTCCTCCTCGATCATCGAGGCCGTCGACGAGATGAACTCCTCCGGCTTCGGCAGCGTCGCGTACTGCCGCAGCGGCACGAAGAACGGCACCAGCCCGAGCCACTCGTCGCCCGAGGTCCGCGTCTCGCCCAGGGCGTTCATCGCGAGCCAGCGCAGGAACGTCGTCTTGCCCGCGCCCGCACCGCCCCGGATCAGCACCCGAGGTGTGTCCGCGAGCGCCGCCGCCACCGGCAGCCCGGCCCCGGTCAGTTCGTCGGTGTCCCCGACCCGCGCGACCGCCAGCGACACGTACGAGGTGTCGAACGACTGCCTGCGCGGCGCCCTGCCGCGCGACACCCCGAACAGCTCCAGCCCGCCCAGGGCGTGCGCGACCTGCTCGGCGTACCGGTCCTCGAAGTCCCGGTGCGACGACGTGAGAGCCAGTTGCTGCTGGTCGGCGAGCCGCGCCACGGCGTCCGCGGTCGCCCTGCCCATCCGGAACATCTCGACCGAGAGCCGCCGCGCGTACTCCGGCTGCGACCACACCAGCTCCACGACCGCGACGCACACCCGCAGCAACAGCGCGTCGTACACCGCCGTCGCCTGGTCGGACAGCCCCGCCGCCCGCCGGATCGCCACGGACCTCGCCATCACGTGGGCGCGCAGCGACTCGGGTGTCAGCATGACCCGCAGCGCCTCGTCCGGACGCAACGGCAGCGACGCCTCGATGGACTCCCGCACCGCGTCCACCGCGGCCCGCCACTCGTGCTCCTCGACCGCGCTCAGCTCACCGCGCGCGAGCTCCGCGCTGACCCGTTCGACCAGCGGGCCGGGCCTGGTCAGCTCGCGCCGGCGCTTCTTGTCCCTGGCGCCCTTGTGCACGACGTCGAAGAGACCGAGCAGCACGCGCTCCAGCACGGTCTCCAGCACCATCAGCAGTCCGGCGGAAAACGGGTCGGCCACGTTCCCAGTATCAGCACGTGATCACCGGGCCCGAGCGGACTTCACCAGCTGTTCACTCCGGCAGCGCGACCTTGCGGACGTGCCCGACGGAGAACTCCCGGCTCGTGCCGTCGTCGCAGTCCGCGGTCAGCACTCCTTCGAGGTGCTTGGCCGGCACGATCACGTGCGTCTCGGTCCTGCGCGGCCCGCTCGCGTACTTGATCTCGACGCGGCTCCCGTCGACCAGCGCGGACGACAGCAGCACCACCTCGTCGTCGCGCAGGAAGACGTTCTGGTCGCGCAGCATCCGCGCGGCGCTGGCCCGCGGGGTGCCCCGTCCCGCGCTCGGCCGTTCCTGCTCGACCAGCCGGACCGCGAGCCGGGTCAGCTCCAGGTCGTCCATCTCGGTGCGCCACGACCGTTCCGGGCGGCGCGCGCCCCTGGCCGGCGCCCGCAGCCGTTCGACGGTCTCCACCACGGACTTCTCGCCCGCGTCCAGCCCGGTCGGCGCGTAGCCGCACCGGCGCAACGCCGCGAGCGTCTCCGTCATCGGCCGGTCCGACGCCAGCACCGTCGGCGCGAGGAACCGCAGCTTCAGCGACCCGAGCCGCTTCGACTTCACGATCTCCTGCAGCAGCAGGGGATCCGAGGACCGCACGCAGCTCGCCACGTCCGTCACGGTGAGCTGCCCGTGCCGCCGCGCCACGTCCCGCACCTGGTACTCGATCACCTGCGGCAGCGCGGCCTCCGACACCGCTTCCAGCCGTGCGAGCACCTCGTCGGCCGACAGGCCCGAGTCCAGCGCGCGCCGCACCGAACCGGCGGAGAGCCGCCACACCCGTGCCGCGTCGTTGTCCTCCAGATCCGCCACCAGGTTCAGCGTCGCGCTCAGCTCCGGCGACGGCAGTCCGTTCACGACCGCGGTCATGTCCGTCTGGAACGCGGCCTTCTCCGTCGCCGGCGGCATCAACGCGTCCGCGGCGGCGTCGACGTCACCGTCGTGCAGCACCGCCGACCCCAGCGGCGTGAGCGCGCCACCGGCCACCAGGCCCAGCGACTCCATCTCGCCGATCACCGCCGCCGTCGCCCTGGGGTCGTGCACGGCGGGGCGTTCCCAGGCCAGGTCCGCGACCAGCTCGCCGACGTCCGTGAAGGCCTCCTGCGCCGAGAACCGCTCCAGCGCACCGCGCCGCAGCACCAGTCCGGCGGCACCGGGGTAGTCCCGCAGCGCCGCCCGCGCCGTGTCCGGCTCCGGCCGCCAGTCCATCCGCCGCCAGGCCGCGACCAGCGCCGAGAGCCGTGCCCCCGGCTGCGAGCCGAGCCACGCGTCACCGTGCTCGGTCGGCAGCAGCCGGGACCGTTCCACCCCGACCAGCTGGGCCTCGGCCGCGAGCTCCAGCCACAGCCGCAGCACGCCGTCCGAGACCCGCAGGGCCCTGGCGACGCGCCGGATCTCCACGGTCGCCACGCCTCCGGTGTAGCGGGCGTCGAACGTGTCCTGCTCGCAGTGCGCCAGCAGCCGCGCCACTCCGTCCACAGTGGACATCGCGGCCACGATCGGCGAGATCTCGGACGCCCTGCGCCTGCCGGGGGCCTTGGGCCGCGGCGTCAGCCGGTCCTGCGCCGCCCCGTTGGCCCGCACGGAGTTCACCGCGATGAGCCGAGACCCCTCCGGCCAGGCCAGCGCCCGTTGTTTCAGCTCACCGAACGCCCGCTCGAAGTCGCCGGCCGAGCACCGCAGCTCGGCGCACACCGTCTCGGCCGTTCCGGCGTTGTTCTGCGCGACGATCGCGCCGAGCAGGTCGAGCGCGCCTTGGTCCAGGGTGTCCTCCGCCGCGTGCACCGACTCGGAGTCGGTCAGCTGCGTCGCCAGGTCCTTCAGCGTCCGGATGTAGCGGTCGGCGATGTCGCGGCGGTGCAGGAGTATCGCGGCCACCTCGTCCGGCCCGAGTTGGAGGAGCCAGGTCGCGAGCGCGTTGATACGGCGGGGCATTCGTCGAATTATGGCCTGATTGTGCGTTCTCAAACGAATTTTCACGCACATGGGCGATCCGCCTAAAGGTTGTCCCGTAACGCCGTCTAAAGGTTGTCCCGTAACGCCGTCTAGGTGTGATCGATGATCTTGGTGTGGAGCAGGTGATCAGTGCGGACCGGCCGGAGTGGGTGCCGGTGTTCACGGGCTTGTCGGTGACGGTGTTCCGCACGC
>NZ_JAPJDL010000036.1 GCF_026242055.1 Lentzea sp. NEAU-D7
GGCCAGCCCCCTGGCCCAGCCCCAGCCCAGACCCAGCCCTCAGCCCAGGCCCAGGCCAACCCTCAGGCCAGGCCAGGCCAGCCCCCAGCCTTGGCCAGCCTCAGTCGTCAGCCGCTGGCCCGAGCTACCAGGCAGCCTCCGTCGTCAGCTGCAGTCACAGCCGCCAGCCAGCGGGCACCAGCCACCCCGCCCGCCACCCCGCCCGACCCAATCCCAGCCGCCTGGCATCAGCCCCAGGCATCAGGCACCGACCACTAGCCACCAGACGCGAGCCTCGGACTCGTCGCGGGCCGTGCAGCCGTCCTCCGGCGCGTCAGCGGTGCTGGCGTGCCGACCGGGCAACCAGACAGAGGCGTGCTCTGGCGGAGGTGAGGCCGCTCAGGGCCGGAGCCCCGGCCCGAAGCCCGTCCAGCGCAGCTCCTCCGGCAGGTGGCTCATGTCGTTGTACAGCAGCAAGGCCGGTGGCGAGCCGTCCCGGAACTGGACGACCGTCAGCGCGGTGTTGCCGCAGCTCATCGCCAGCCACCGGTCCGGCGGCGCGCCGAGGGCGTGGCGCACCAGCCAGGCGACCTGGTAGGCGTGCGTGACCAGGACCTCGTGCGACTCGGTTTCGGCCGGGCGTGCGAACCGGGCGGTCAAGGCCTCCGCGAGGCTGGCGCCTGCGGCCGCTTCCGACGCGTCGTAGCCGTCGAAGAAGCCCGCCCAGGCAGGCGGGGGAGAGGCCGGTACGTGCGGCACGTGGTCGACGAGTTCGGGTGCCTCGGTCACCGGGACGGCCGGCAGGTGTTCGCCCAGGATCTGAGCCGTGCGCGCCGCCCTGGCCAGGGGTGAGTGCAGGACGGCGTCGATCGGCGACCTGGCCAGGCGCTCGCCCAGCAGGTGCGCCTGCCGTTCGCCGGTGCCGGTGAGTTCGCCGAACGGGTCCGCCGCGCCATGGCGCACCACGTAGAGGTGCCGAGTCGCCACCGTGAGCCTCCCAGGTCGTCAACATCCGGATGGTAGCAACATCTGAATGACACACCCTTCGGCAAGAGGGGTATCGGATGCGCTGCTGCGGACGGGTGAACTGCGTGGAACTCGTCATGCGGGGCGGGCCCGGTCGTTTGACCATGACTGAGTTGTAGTTGTAGCAACACAGAAATCCGTGTGCGGGGGCGCAGTCGGGGCCGATCGCGAAGGAGACCGGGAGTCGGATGCATCGACTCGATGAAGTGCAGGCCAGGGAACTGACGCTGGCCGCAGTGGGCGCCGTCAACAGGCGTGATCACCTCTGGTCCGTCGACGCCGTGCGGTGCCTCGTGTCGGACGAGCGGACGCGGGTGGTCGCGATCGACACGTGCGCGGCGATCCTGCTGCGCGGTGTTCCGCGCGGGTCGCTCGACCCGTCCGTCCGCATTCCGATCTCCGTGCCGGCGACGCGAGGGGACGCGACCTGCGCGCGGGCCGCCGAGGTGGCCTCGGAGGTGCTGAGCGGGCTGGCGTGCGGTGACGACCGGCGTGTCGCCGGGGTGCTGGGGATCTTGACGGAGGACCAGCAGTTCGACGCGGTGCTGGTGCTGGTGCGCGCCGCGGCGGCGTGGATCGACGCCTACGTGGGCATCGACGGCGACACCGTGGACGCCTACTACGCGATCTCCAAGGCGGAACCCACCTGACGCGCGACCCGGACCACGGAAGTGTTGCCGCCGTTGTGCAGACTCGCCGCGCCGCCCATACGGTCGTCGTGGGAGGTCGGTGATGCGGAGCCAGTACGAATACTTGATGGTGCTGGGTGTGTGCGTGCTCATCACGCTGCCCCTGGAGTGGATGGGACGTGGCGTCTACCGCCGCGGTCCGGCTCTGGTGCGCGCCATCGCGCCCGTGCTGCTCGTCCTCGCCGTCTGGGACGTCGTCGCGATCGTGCGGGGGCATTGGAGCTTCCACCCCGAGGCGACGACCGGGGTCCTGATCGGCGGGGTGCTGCCGGTCGAGGAAGTGCTGTTCTTCGTGGCGATCCCGCTCTGCGCGGTGCTGACCTACGAGGCCGTCAAAGGACATTCGGAACGCTGGTCGCGGGATGGTTGAGGAGTACTCGTTCGCCGCGATGGCGGCGGTTGTCGTGGTGCTGCTGCTGGAGTTCTTCTTGCTGCGCACCGGTTTGTTCAAACGTCCGGCGTACTGGATCACGATGGCGATCGTGCTCGGGTTCCAGGTGCCGGTGGACGGATGGCTGACGAAGCTCGACGCGCCCGTCGTGCTGTACGCGGACTGGGCGATCACCGGGGTGCGGGTGCCGTGGGACATCCCGGTGGAGGACTTCCTCTACGGGTTCGCCATGGTCACCGCCGTGTTGTTGTTGTGGGAACGGGGAAGGCCAGCACGTGAACAAGCTTGAGGTACCGGGGAAGTTCGACCGGGCGGCCCGTGGTTACGACTTCCTCGTCGGGCTGAACCCCGGCTACCACCAGGCGCTGCGCCGGTCCGCGCTCGCGCTCGGCCTGCGTCCCGGCATGCGGGTGCTCGACCTGGGCTGCGGGACGGGCGCCTCGACCGCCGCGCTGGTCGCCGCCGCGCCGGGCGTGGAGATCGTCGCCGTGGACGCGTCGGCGGGCATGATCGCGCGGGCGCGGGAGAAGCGCTGGCCCTCCACGGTGAGGTTCGTGCACAGCCGGGCCGAGGACGTGGACGAGGGCGAGTTCGACGCGGTGTTCGCCGCCTACCTGGTGCGCAACCTGCCCGAGCCGGACCCGACCCTCACCCGGATCAGGGAACTGCTCAAACCCGGCGGAACGTTGGTGCTGCACGAGTACTCGGTGCGCGATTCCGCGGTGAGCACGGCTGTGTGGACGCTGCTGTGCGGGTTCATCGTGCCGGCGGGGTGGCTGGTCACCGGCGACCGCTCGCTCTACACCTACCTGTGGCGCAGCGTGATGGACTTCGACGGGGCGACGGCGCTGCGGGACAGGTTGCGGCGCAACGGCTTCGTCGGCGTGCGCAGCGCGCCGCTGCCGGGCCTGCAACTCGGTGTGGTGCACACCTTCCGCGGCCACGTGCCGGAACAGGAGCAGCGGTGAGGGATCGCAAGGCCGTGCGGATCCCGGCGCCGGCCGGCCGCGCGCAGTTCGACGGAGCGGGACCCGTCGTCGTGGTGGTGGGCGGGGGCATCGCCGGGCTCTCCGCCGCGACGCTGCTCGCCGAACGCGGTGCGCAGGTCGTGCTGTGCGAGCGGGAGGACTACCTGGGCGGACGCGTCGGCGGCTGGAGCACCCGGCTCGCGGACGGCAGCGACGCCACCATGACGCGCGGCTTCCACGCGTTCTTCCGCCAGTACTACAACCTCCGCGCCCTGCTCGACCGCGTCGACCCGGCCGGACGTGCCCTGGTCGCCGTGCCGGACTACCCGCTGCAGCACGCCTCCGGTCACCGGGACGGCTTCGCGAACCTCCCGAAGACCGCGCCGTGGAACGTGCTCGCGTTCCTGCGCAGCAGCCCCACGTTCCGGTGGCGCGACCTGCCCGACGTCAACGCGCGGGCCGCGCTGTCGTTGCTCGACGTGTCGGTGCCGCGGGTGTACGAGGAGCTCGACGGCATCGACGCCGCGACCTACCTGGAGCGCATGCGCTTCCCCGAGGCCGCGCACGCCCTCGCCTTCGAGGTGTTCTCCCGCAGCTTCTTCGCCCACCCGACCCGCATGTCGGCAGCGGAGCTCGCGGTGATGTTCCACATCTACTTCCTCGGTTCCAGCGAGGGGCTGCTGTTCGACGTGGCCGCCGACCCGTTCCCGCACGGGCTGTGGGAACCGCTCAGGCGCCACCTCGCCCTGCTGGGCGCGACGGTGTGCACGGGCACCGAGGTCAGGTCCGTGCTGCCGGGCGAGCACAAGCGGTTCTCCGTCACCATCGGCGACGGGGCGATCGAGGCGGACGCCGTGGTGCTCGCCGCGGACGTCCCCGGCCTGCGCGCCCTCGTCGGTGGCTCACCCGCGCTCGGCGACGCCGCGTGGCGCGAGAAGGTCGGCGCGTTGCGCACCGCACCCCGGTTCCTCGTGTCGAGGTACTGGCTGGACACGCCGGTGGACGCGGACCGGCCCGGGTTCCTCGGCACCGGCGGGCACGACCTGCTCGACAACATCAGCGTGCTCAACCACTACGAGCACGAGGCACGGGCCTGGGCCGCGCGCACGGGTGGCTCCGTGGTGGAGCTGCACGGCTACGCGCTCCCGTCCGATGTGGACGAGGAGGACGCACGCGCCCGGCTCTGGGCGCAGCTCACCGAGGTCTACCCGGAGACCAAGCAGGCAGGGGTGGTCGACGAACGTCACGAGCTGCGCGAGGACTGCCCGCTCTTCCCGGCCGGCGGCTATGCCGGGCGGCCGGGGGTCACCACGCCGGACGACTTCCTCGTGGTGGCGGGCGACCTCGTGCGCATCGACCTGCCGGTCGCGCTCATGGAACGCGCCGCCACCACCGGGTTCGCGGCCGCCAACCACCTGCTGAGCCGCTGGGGCGTCGCGGGCACCGACCTGTGGACGGTGCCGGCCGAGGGCCGCGTCCCGCTGCTGCGCGCGGCCGCCCGGCGCTGGAGGACGCTGTGATCGTCGTGGTGGGAGCCGGTCTGGCGGGCCTGAGCGCCGCACTGGAACTGGCGGCGGCGGGCGTCGAGGTCGCCGTGCTCGAAGCGGGTGACGAGGTCGGCGGCCGCGTGCGGACCGACGTCGAGGACGGAGTGCGGTTCGACCGCGGCTTCCAGATCATGCTGCCCGCCTACCCCGACCTGGCGCGGCTGGGCCTGGACCCGTTTCCGTTGCGGCACTTCAGGCCGGGTGTGTTCGTCCACGACGACGGCAGGCACGACCTGCTCGCCGATCCCCGCAGCGGGCCGTCGGCGTGGGACGGGTTCCTGCGCCAGCGCGTCCTGAGCGCGCGGGACGTGGCTGCCATCGCCCGGTTCTCGGCCCCGGACGCCTTCGGGCCGGTGCGGCCGTTGTTCACCGCGCCGGACCTCACGACCCGCGAGGCGCTGCGGCGGCTGGGAGTGTCCGGCCGCGCGGTCGAGGCGGTGTTCCGGCCGTTCCTGTCCGGTGTGTTCCTTGAACCGGAGCTGAGCACGTCGTCGAGGTTCTTCCACCTGGTGTGGCGCAGCTTCGCCCGGGGCGGTGCCGCGGTGCCGGCGCTCGGCATGGGGGAGCTGCCGAAGGCGATGGCGGAACGCCTGCCCAAGGACGTCGTCCAGCTGGAAACCCCTGTCAGGGCCGTGCACGACAACGGTGTGGAACTGGAGGAGGGCGGCCGCGTCGCCGCCGACGCCGTGGTGGTGGCGACGGACGGCACGACGGCGGCCCGTCTGCTGCCGGGGCTGGTCGAACCCCGCTGGAACGGCGTGACCACGTGGTACTTCCGCCCGCCGCGGTCCCCGCTGCGCGACGGGTGCCTGGTCGTCGACGCGGGCGGCGGCCCGGTCGTGAACACGGCGGTGATGTCGGAGGTGTCGCGCCCGTACTCGCCGCACGCCCCGCTGGTGCAGGCCTCGGTGCTCGGCGACGCGGACGAGCAGGCCGTGCGCACGCACCTGAACCGCTTGTACGGCACGGACACCAGCCGGTGGGAGGTGTTGCGGCGCTACGACATCCCGCGGGCGATCCCGGCGATGACCGCGCCGCACCGGCTGAAGCGGTCCGTCCGCGCGGGCGGCCGCCGGTACGTGTGCGGTGACCACCGCGACACCAGCTCGATCCAGGGAGCACTCCACTCGGGACGCCGGGCCGCGCACGCCGTGCTGGCCGACCTGCGCGGTGCCCGATGACGACGCTGCTGCTGTTCGGTGACCAGCTCGGTCCGCAGTTCCACTCCGGACACGACGAGATCGTGCTGATCGAGTCGGCGGCCGCCCTGCGCCGCAAGCCGTACCACCGGCAGAAGCTGCACCTGGTGCTGTCGGGCATGCGGCATCTCGCCGCCGAGTTCCCCGAGCGCGTCACCCTCGTGCGGGCGAACACCTACCGGGAGGCGATCCGCGACCTGGGCCGGCCGCTGGTCGCCTACCAGCCGGGGTCCGCCGCCGCGCTCGAGATGCTGACCGGGCTAGGGGTGGAGGTGCTGCCCACACCGGGCTTCGCGTTGTCCCGCGACGAGTTCTCCGCCTGGGCGGGGACGCGTGAGCGGTTCCTGATGGAGGACTTCTACCACTACCAGCGCGCCCGCTTCGACGTGCTGATGGAGGGCGAGGCCCCGGTGGGCGGCCGGTGGAACTTCGACGCCGAGAACCGCGAACCACCACCGAAACGCGGGCGGCTCGGCGTTCCGGCGCCCTGGTGGCCGGAGGAGGACGACATCGACGCGCAGGTGCGCGCCGACCTCGACGCGATGGACCTGCCCGCGGTGGGCAGGGACGGCCCGCGCCGCTTCGCCATCACGCGGGAGGAGGCGCTCAACGCGCTGGAAGTCTTCCTGCGCGACCGCTTGCCGCACTTCGGTCCGCACGAGGACGCCGTGCTGGCCAAGGACTGGACGATGGCGCACTCGCTGTTGTCGGTGCCGCTCAACCACGGGCTCCTGCATCCGCTGGAGGTCGTCTACGCGGCGGAGGACGCCTATCGCGCGGGCGACGCGCCGCTGGCGAGCGTGGAGGGCTTCGTCCGGCAGGTGCTCGGCTGGCGTGAGTACGTGTGGCACCTGTACTGGCACCTCGGCCCGGAATACCGGCAGCGCAACAGTTTCCGCGCCACCGCTGAGCTGCCGTCGTGGTGGTCGGAGCTGCGCCCGGCCGAGGTGCGCGCCGCGTGCCTGCGGACCGCGCTGGAAGGCGTGCGCGACCACGGCTGGGTGCACCACATCCAGCGGTTGATGGTGCTCGGGAACCATGCGCTGCAACGTGGTTACGACCCGGCCGCGCTCAACGACTGGTTCGTCACGTCCTTCGTGGACGGTTTCCCGTGGGTGATGCCGGTGAACGTGATCGGCATGAGCCAGCACGCGGACGGCGGCGTGATCGCGACCAAGCCGTACCTCAGCGGCGGCGCCTACCTCAACCGCATGACCGACCACTGCTCGACGTGCTGGTTCGACCCGAAGCGGCGCACCGGGGAACGCGCGTGCCCGTTCACCGCGGGGTACTGGGCGTGGCTCGACCGGCACGAGGACCGGGTGCGCGGCAACCACCGCATGGCACGCGCCGTGCAGGGGCTGCGGCGCCTCTCCGACCTGGACGAGGTCCGGCTGGGGGAACGGGACCGCCAGGTCTACTGACGGTCCACCACTATCCCGACCGCCTCGGCCAGGGACCTCGGCCACCGCACGAACGACGGCAGCGCCACGCCGTCCCACCCGGAACCGGCGACCGCGATCACCGCCCCCGAACGGGTGCCGAGCTCCTCCAGAGGTACGCGCAGCGCCAGGTCCTGCCGGTGCGCCCAGATCAGCACGACCTGGGGGCACAACCGAGCCACCGCGTCGCACAACGCCTCGGCGGGCACCCTCGCGCCGAGGTTTCCCCACCTCAGTTCATGTTCGGACAGCGCCGCGCCGAGCGCTTCCAGAGGAAGCCAATGCTGTTCGTCAGGTGCGCACGACAGCAAGGCCGAAAGCGGTCCCGGACTGCTGGTGCGCGGGATCCCGCGCAGCGCGTGCAGGACGCAGCCGCTCGCCAGGTGCTCGATCTCCACGCCCTGGCCGCTCGTGACGACCAGTTCGCCGAGCTCGACCAGCGCCGGTACGAACACCTCGTCCCACGCGGCCACGACGCCGTGCGCGACGAGGAGCTTCGCGGCGAGGTCGGCCATCGCGGGTTCGTCGAGACGTTTCGCGGCGCCCAGAAAAGCCCGTTGTGCCGTCAGGGCTTCCTCGGGGTCGATCGGGGTGCGCCGGCCGCTGGGCGGAGCCACCGGCTGCTTGCGTGCCAGCACCGCCGCGGCGGACGCCGCGACGCCCTGAGCGGTGAGCGCCACCATCCGGCGCAGCACCTCGATGTCCGCGTCCTCGTAGCGGCGGTGGCCGCCCTCGGTGCGGACGGAAGGCCCCAGGCCGTAGCGCTGGTCCCAGGTCCTGAGCGTGGTGGGGGCGATGCCGAGCATGCCCGCCACGGCTCGTGGCGTGTACGTCACGTCTTACGCGCGCGTTTCGCGAGCAACGCCCTCAACTCACTTTCACCGAGTCCGCCCCAGATGCCGAAGGTCTCGTGGACCTCCAGCGCGTGCGACCGACATTTTTCCATGACAGGGCAGCGCTGGCAGATGGCCTTCGCCGCGGCCTCGCGCTGGTCTCGCGCGGAGCCGCGTTCGTTCGGCGTGTGGAAGAAGTAGGCGCTGTCCATGCCGCGGCACAGACCGGACAGCTGCCAGTCCCACGACTCCACGACCGGCTGAGGCAGACGGGACAGTTCAGGCATGACGAGCACGTCCTCCGGTGAGTCGACCTCGATGGGGACACCATCGTAAAATCGACTCAGAAACGACGCAACTCGGGGGTGTCTAGTCCGGGAACCGACCCTTCCGGCGTAGTTCGTACCGGCGTTCGGCGTAGGCGAGGTCGTCGCGCCACAGCCGTGCCGCGGCCCAGCGCATGACCGGACGCAACGCTCCCGCCGCAGGCTTGGCCAGCGCGAACCCGGGACGGTCCGAGTGCGCGATGGTCGCCTCCACCACCGCTGTGCGGCCGTCGCGGATCGGGGTCGCGTGCGTCTCGACGACGCTGCCCTCACCCTCTCCCTCGACGATGTGCATCACGACGGTGCGCGGCTCGGGGCAGGTGAAGGCGGCGACGACCGGGACGCCGACGCGGCCGGCGAGCCGGAACGTCACCTCCACCAGGAAGCGGTCGTCCTCCTCGGTGGGGGTCTCCAGGACGTGCAGGTTCGCGAACGAGTAGGGGTGGAACCACGCGCCGTGCCACGGGTCGAGGCGGTTCGCGACCACGTCCTCCGGATCGCAGCGGCCGATGAGCGTGGCGACCGCGTCGATCGATCCCGCGGGCGGTCGCTGCGGCAGCACGGGGGCGGACAGGGGCTCCTCGCCCCCGGCCTGGTCGAGGCGGACCCACACCAGCACGCCGTCGTCGTGCGCGGGGAACGGCGTCCAGGCTCCGAACCGGGTGCCGTCGAGCGCGAGGCCGTGCCAGCGGCAGATCAGCTTGCCCTCGGCCACGGCACCGTCGCACAGCGGAGCACCGAGGTGGGGGCACGAGCCGGAACCGGCCATGAGCACGCCGTGGGGCCCGCGCCAGAGCACGACCTCCTGACCCGCGATCGTGCGTCCGCACGGTTTGCCCTTCACGACGTCACGGCTCGCCCCGGCGACGTACCAGTTGCCGGACGGTCGCGCGGTGGCGCGCTTGAGCGCCGCCTCGATCAGCGCGGGCTTGGCGTCCTGCCACGTCGGCCGCTGCTCGCGCCACGGCGGGCTGTCGTAGACCCGCAGCGGGATCCGGTCGCGCATGGTCTTCCTCTCTTCAGGCCGCACGGGCGAACACCGCCCTCGCCAGAGCGGGCAGGGCGACGGCGAGGCGCCTGCCGTTCGACACGACCACGCGGCGCGACAGCACGTCGCAGTCCGCGTGCTCGACGAGGTCGAGGATCCGGCCGTAGAGCCGGTAGGCGGTGAGCACGCACGGCCTGGAGCGCGGCGCGAGCATGCCGATGCCCGGCCAGGCCCGCTCGTAGACCTCGCGCGCCCTGCGCACCTGGTCCCTCAGCGCGGCCCGCACCTGCTGGTCGGCCCGGCCCTCCGCCCGCGCGCGCAGCAGTCGTTCCCGGTCGACGCCGAACGCCGCGAGCTCGTCGGCGGGCAGGTACACCCGGCCGCGGTCGAGGTCCTCGCCGATGTCGCGGATGAAGTTGGTGAGCTGGAACGCGACGCCGAGCGCGGCCGCCGCGGGCTCCGCCTCCTCGCGGGGCACGGTGGTGCCGAGCACCGGGAGTACCTGCAGGCCGATCACGGCGGCGGATCCGTGGACGTACCGTTCGAGGTCGGCGAAAGTGGGGTAGTCGGTGACGGTGAGATCCATCCGCATCGACTCCATGAAGTCCTGGAAATGCCGAACCGGGATGTCGTAGCGGTGCACGGTGTCGACGAGCGCCGCCAGCACCGGGTCGTCCGTCGCCCCGTCCCTCAGCGCGGTCTGCAGCCGCCCGTCGATCGCCAGGAGCTCGGCGGACTTCTCGTCCGGTCCACTGTGGAGATCGTCGACGACGTCGTCCACCCATCGGGCGAACCCGTACAGCGCGTGCACGGCGGGCCGTTGCTCCGCGCTGAGCAACCTGGTTGCCAGGTAATAGGTCCGGCCGTGCTGGGCGTTGAGCTCACGGCAGCGCCGGTACGCGTCGCGCAACGCCGGTGCGGTGACACCCGCGGCGTCCAGTTCGCGTTCAGCCGACATCAGCTGTCCTTTCGCGGAGGAGGTTGCTCCACGCTAAGTCCGGGAGTTGCCCTCCGCACAACGGCGGTGCTCATCATGCAGATACCCCGCCGCGCTGCTTAGCTCGAAAAGCCGAACACCGACCCACTCCCGGGGGAACGCCGATGTCGCTGCTGACCAGCGTGGATGCTCGCACGTCGCAGGTGGACGACTTCCGCGTCCTGCTCGACGGCGCACTGCACGACTTCCTGCTCGCGAGGCAGGACCTCGCTCCTGAGCTCGCCGCCGAGCTGCGGGAGCTGATCCTCGCCGGTGGCAAGAGGATCAGGCCCACGTTCGCCTGGTGGGGATGGCGTGCGGGAGGCGGCTCGCCCCCCGTCGACGCCGTGGTGCAGGCGATGGTGGCGCTGGAACTGCTGCAATGCTGCGCGCTCGTGCACGACGACGTGATGGACCGGTCGGCGACCAGGCGGGGCAAGCCGTCGGTGCACGAGTCCTTCGCGGCGCGGCACCGGCGTGAACGGTGGGCCGCGAGCGCCCGCCAGTACGGCGACTCCGCGGCGATCCTGGTCGGCGACCTCGCGCTCGCGTGGGCGGACGACGCGCTGGTGACCGCCGGCCTGTCCGCCGAGGCGCTGAGCCGCGCCTGGGGACCGTGGCAGGCGATGCGGACCGAGATGATCATGGGGCAGCACCTCGACCTCCTCGCGGTCGCACGGCGCGAGGAGTCGCTGGAGCACGCCGTCCGCGTGGCGGCGCTGAAGACCGCCGCCTACACGGTGGAACGGCCGCTGCACCTCGGTGCCGCCCTCGCGGGAGCCGACGACGACGTCGTGGACTGCCTGCGTGCCTACGGCCACGACATCGGCGTCGCCTTCCAGCTGAGGGACGACCTGATCGGTGTGTTCGGCGACTCCTCGGTCACCGGCAAGCCGGTGGGGGAGGACCTGAGGGAGGGCAAGCGGACGCCGTTGATGTCCATCGCCCTTTCCCGCGCGCAGGGCAAACCCGCCGCGCAGCGGTTGCTCCGCCGATGCCTGGAGAGCGGCACCGTCAGCGAGCGGACCGTCAACGACGTGCGCGCTCTGCTCGTGGAGCTCGGGGCCGTCGCCGCTGTGGAGAAGCACATCGAGAAACTGGCAGGGTCCGGGATGGCGGCGCTGGAACGCGCGGCCATCCCCAGCGACGTGCGTCATGAACTGATGCGCCTCGCTGACCGTGCCGTGACGCGAACGACCTGAGGGGAACGCAGTGGTGCACGTGGTGAAAGGCCGCACGGACCGGGTGGTCGTGGTCGGTGCGGGACTCTCGGGGCTCTCGGCGGCGCTGCACCTGCGCGGCGCCGGGCACGAGGTGACGGTCGTCGAGCGGCAGCCGCACCCCGGCGGGCTCGCGGGCCGGCTCGACGTCGCCGGTCACCGGATCGACACCGGGCCGACCGTGCTGACGATGCCGGAACTGCTGGACGACGCGTTCGCCGCGGTGGGCCACAAGCGCGAGGACCACCTGGAACTGCTGCCGCTGCACCCCGCCTACCGCGCGGCGTTCGCCGACGGCACGGCGCTGGACGTGCACACCGACGCGGACCGCATGGAGCAGGCGGTGCGCGACTTCGCGGGGGACCGCGAGGCCCAGGGTTACCGCGACCTGCGGGCGTGGCTCACGAAGCTCTACGAGGTGGAGCGCGACAGGTTCATCGGCGCGAGCTTCGACTCGCCCCTCGACCTCGTCGGCCCCGACCTGCTGAGGCTCACCCGGCTCGGCGGCTTCGGCTCGCTGGGCAAGGCGGTGGGGCGGTTCCTGCGCGACGACCGCCTCCGGCGCGTGTTCACCTTCCAGGCGCTCTACGCCGGCGTCGCACCGAACGACGCGCTCGCCGCCTACGCCGTCATCGCGTACATGGACACAGTCGCGGGCGTGTGGTTCCCGCGCGGCGGCATGCGCGCCGTGCCTCAGGCGCTGGCCGACGCGGCCGCCGAAGCCGGGGTCGAGTTCCACTACGGCGTCGAGGTCGAGGAGCTCGAACGCGTCGGTCACCGCGTGAACGCCGTGCGCACGGCCGACGCCCGGATCGCCTGCGACGCCGTCGTCCTGGCCACCGGGCCCGCCCAGAGCACCCGGCTGCTGCGTGGCGAACCGCGCCGGATCCTGCCGTTGCGCTGGTCGCCGTCCGCGGTGGTCGTGCACCTGAGCTCCAGCCGGGTGGTGGACGACCTCGCCCACCACACGATCTCCTTCGGCGACAAGTGGAACGGCACTTTCGACGAGATCATCCGGCAGGGGAGGCTGATGAGCGACCCGTCGTTGCTGCTCACCACGCCCACGCTGACCGACCCCGCGCTGGCACCGGAGGGCAGGCACCTGCAGTACCTGCTCGCGCCCTGCCCGAACCTCGACGCCGCCCCGCTGCGCTGGGAGTCCCTGGCCCACCGCTACGCGGAGGAGATCATGGACGAGATGGCGGCGCGCAAGCTCCTCGTCGACGCCGAGCCGCTCGCGGTCGTGACACCGGACGACTGGGCGCGCGAAGGCCAGGCCGCCGGCACGCCGTTCTCCGCCGCCCACACGTTCGGCCAGACCGGCCCGTTCCGGCCGGGGAACCTGCCGTTCCGGGACGGCAACGTCGTGCTGGCGGGCAGCGGCACGACCCCCGGCGTCGGCATCCCCCCGGTGCTGATCTCGGGCAGGCTCGCGGCGGAGCGCCTGCGGCGGTGAGCACCGTCGAGCAGCGGCTGGAACGCGCGATCCTGGACCTGGTCGAGGCCCGCGGACCGGAGAAGTCGATCTGCCCGTCCGAGGCCGCGCGCGTTGTCGGCGCGGACGGGTGGCGCGACCTCATTCACCCTGCGCGCGCGGTCGCACGAGAGCTCGCCGCTCAGGGCCGGGTCGTGGTCACCAGTGGCGATCAGGTCCTGTCACCCGCCGAGGAGTGGCGCGGACCCGTTCGCATCCGCCGCCCGTGAGAGCGCTTTCTCGCCTAGGGTGAGGAGATGAGGCGGGCGCTGGCGTCATCCCTGGCCGCTGTTGTCCTGGTGCTCTCGGGAGGTGCGGCGCACGCCGACCCTCCGAGTCGCATCGCGTGGGCGCCGTGCCAGGACAACCCCGAGGGTGAGTGCGGGACGCTGAGCGTGCCGCTGGATTGGAAGAAGCCCCGGGGTCAGCGCGTCGACCTCGCTGTCGCACGTCATCGCGCGACCGATCCGGCACGACGGCTGGGTGTGCTGGTGGTCGACCCCGGCGGACCTGGAGGTTCGGCGGCGCAGTTCGCGCTCTCCGGCCTGTTCAGCCCCGAGATCCGGGCCCGGTTCGACATCGTCGGCGTCGACCAGCGGGGCACGGGCGGCAGCCTGGCGATCCGCTGCGCCGACCTCCTGCCCGGCGGGCCGTCGACCCGTCCTCAGGACGAGACCGCGTTCGCCGCGTTGCTGCGGCACAACCAGGACGTGCTCACGCGGTGCCGCGAACGCAGCGGGCTGATCTTCGACCACGCCGACGGCGCCACCGTGGCCAGGGACCTGGACGCGGCCCGGCGAGCACTGGGCGAACGGAGGATCAGCTACTTCGGGCTGTCGTACGGCACGGTGTTCGGTCAGGCCTACGCCGAGATGTTCGGCCGCAACCTCCGCGCGATGGTCCTCGACAGCGTCGTCGACCACAGCGCGGACCTCGCGCGGTTCGTGGGAGACCGGGCCGCTGCCTCGGACGACGCGTTCAGGGAGTTCGAGAAGTGGTGTGCGGGCACGGACTCCTGCGTGCTGCACGGGCAGGACGTCCGCGCGGCCTGGGAAGCGGCCCTCGTCCGGGCCGACGGCGAACCGGGCGGGCGGCAGAGGCTGCTCGACGACATGTACTTCGCGTTGCGCGACCCCGACTGGGTCTGGGCGGCGGACCTGGTCACCGGCGGCACGGGGCTGCGCGCCCAGGCCTTCGAACCCAACTACGAGTCGGTGCGCCTGGCCTCGGTGTGCCAGGACTTCTCCCTGCGCGTCAGGAACTTCCGCGAGTACCAGCGGCTGCGGGCCGAGGAGCTCCGCCGATCGCCGATCATGCGCGGCAGCTTCCTCGGCCACGACGAGGCCACCGCGTGCATCGGTGTTCCCGGACCGCCCGCCAACCCGCCCCACCGCCTCGACCTCGGCGACGCGCCGACGATCCTGGTGGTCAACGCGAGGTACGACCCGACGACCCCGCACGCGTGGGCCGTCAACGTCCAGCGGCAGGCGCCGCGCACCACCGCCTTGCTGACCTACGAGGGGTGGGGCCACATCGCCTACCCCCGCAGCGCCTGCACGCGCGGCGGGGTCGACGACTACCTGGTCGAGCTGAGGGTTCCCGCGGTCAGCTGCCCCGCCGTGCCCCGGTGATGAAGTCGCGGTACCAGCGGTAGCTGGCCCGCGGCGTGCGTTCCAGCGTCTGGTAGTCGACGTGCACCAGGCCGAACCGGTGCTTGTAGCCGTGCGCCCACTCGAAGTTGTCGAGCAGCGACCAGCAGAAGTACCCGCGCAGGTCGACGTCCGCCGCCTGCGCCGCCGCGATGTGGTCGCGCAGGTAGGCGATGCGGTCGGTGTCCTCGAAGCCCTCCACGTCGGGGTAGACGCAGCCGTTCTCGGTGACGTAGACCGGCGGCAGATCGGGGTGCCGTGCCTTGAGGTCCGCCAGCGCGGTCGTCATGCCGGCCGGTTCGACGGGCCAGCCCATGCCGGTGCGCGGGACGTCGGGCAGCTGCGTCGTGTCGACGCCGATGTCGTGCGCCGTGCGCTTGGCGGGGTCGGGCTCGCGGTGCGGCGCGTCGGCGACGTGCAGCCGGTAGTAGTAGTTGAGGCCCACGTAGTCCAGCGGCTGCCCGATGATCTCCAGGTCGCCGTCCTGCCGGAACGAGAAGTCGCTGATCCCGGCGAACATCGACGTCAGCTCGTCCGGGTAGGCGGAGCCGAACAGCGGGTCGGTGAACTGCCGGCGCAGCAGGACGTCCTGGCGGTTCGCGGCGGCGACGTCGGCGGGCGAGTCCGTGACGGGCACGGTGGGGGACTGGTTGAGCACGATCCCGAACTCCTGCTCGGGCAGACCGTTCGCCCGCATGGACCGCACGGCGAGGCCGTGGCCCAGCAGGAGGTGGTGCACCGCGGCCAGCGCGCCGTGGCCCTCGCGCGCGCCGGGGGCGTGCCTGCCTTCGCCGTAGCCCACGATCGAGGAGCAGTACGGTTCGTTCAGCGTGGTCCACTTCCTGACCACGTCACCGAGTTCCTCGTGCACGACGGCGGCGTAGTCGGCGAACCTGAGGGCCGTGTCGCGGTTGCGCCAGCCGCCCTCGTCCTCCAGCGCCTGGGGCAGGTCCCAGTGGTACAGCGTGAGGAACGGCTCGATCCCCTTGCCCAGCAACGCCTCGACGAGCCGCCGGTAGAAGTCGAGGCCACGCCGCTCGACCTTGCCGTGCCCGTCGGGCATGATCCGCGACCACGAGACCGAGAACCGGTACGCGTCGACACCCAGGCCGGCGAGCAGCTGGACGTCCTCTGCCCAGCGGTGGTAGTGGTCCGCGGCCACGTCCCCGGTGTCGCCGGACGCGATGGCACCGGGTACCCGGGCGAAGGTGTCCCAGATGGACGGGCCGCGGCCGTCGAGCCGCGCCGCTCCTTCGATCTGATAGGCCGAGGTCGCCACGCCCCAGCGAAAACCGTCCGGAAAGCTCACAGCAGTCTCCAAAAGAAAGTCAGCCCTTGACGGCGCCGGACATGATGCCGCCGACGATCTGACGGCCGAACAACAGGAACACGGCCAGCACGGGCACCGTGCCGATCGTCGCGGCGGTCAGCACCAGCGTGTAGTCGGTGGTGTAGCCACTGGCCAAGGTGGACAGCGCGGTCTGCACGGTCGGGTTCTCCGGCGTGAGGACGACCAGAGGCCAGAAGAAGTCGTTCCACGCCTGCATGAACGTGAACAGGCCCAGCACGGCCGCCGCCGGGCGGGCCGCGGGCAGCGCGACGTGCCAGAACAGCCGCAGCGAGTGGCAGCCGTCCATCCGGCCCGCCTCCAGCAGCTCGTCCGGGATCGCCCGCTCGAAGTACTGGCGCATGAAGAACACGCCGAACGCGGTCACGAGCCCCGGCACGATGACCGCGTGGATCTCACCGGCCCAGCCGAACTCGGCCATCATCATGTAGAGCGGGATGATGCCGAGCTCGGTCGGGATCGCCTGCGTGCCGATGATGAGCAGCAGCAACACGTTGCGGCCGCGGAACTTGAGCTTGGCGAACGCGAAGCCCGCCAGCGTCGAGAACAGCACCACCGAGACGGTCACGGTGCCCGCCACCACGATCGAGTTCACCAGCGCCAGCGCGAAGTCGGTGGTGTCGAAGACGCGGGCGATGTTCGCGAAGAGGTGCCCGCCCGGCACCAGGACCGGCGGCACGCTGTCGATCGCGTCCGGTGTCTGCGAGGACACCACGAACGACCAGTACACCGGGAAGGCCGACCCGGCCAGCACGGCGATCAGCGCGGCGTAGGTCCACGGCCCCGCGACGCGCCGGGCCAGCCTGCGCGCCCTCGTCGCGGGACCGGTGGGCCGCACCGGTGCGGGACGTTCCAGCACAGCGGTCATGGGGTCACTCCGTCCGGATCCGTTTGGTCACCAGGTAGCCGAGACCGGCGACGACGACGGTGGTGATGGCCAGCACGACCGCGATCGACGAGCTGTAGCCGAAGTCGTACTTCGTGAAGCCCTGCTCGTAGAGGTACAGCGCGGCGGTCTGGAACTGCCGGTCGGAGCCGCCCGTCGCGGCCGCGGCGCCGGGGTTGAACAGCAGCGGCTCGGCGAGCAGCCGCATGTTGCCGGTGGTCGCGATGATCGTCGTGAAGATGATCTGCGGCCGCAGCAGCGGAACCGTGATGCGCCAGAACTGCTGACGGCCGCTCGCGCCGTCCAGGGTGGCCGCCTCGTACAGCGTCGACGGGATCGCCTGCATCGACGCCAGGAAGATCAGCGCGTGGTAGCCGGTCCAGCGCCACACCACCATCACGGCGATCGCGATGTGCGAGCTGGCCGTGCCCGCCTGCCAGTCGATCTGCCCGGCGCCGAACAGGTCGAGCACCCAGTTGACCAGGCCGAAGTCCCGGCCGAACAGCTGCGCGAAGATGATCGTCACCGCCGCCACCGAGGTGATGTTCGGCAGGATCACGCCCATCCGGAACAGCGTGCGGGTGCGGACCTTGCGGTTGAGCAGCTGCGCGATGAACAGCGCGAACAGGATCTGCGGGACCGTGGTGAGCAGCCACAGGCTGAGCGTGTTGCCCATGGCGTTCCAGAAGTACGGGTCCGCCATCAGCTTGGCGTAGTTGGCGAACCACACGAAGGTGGCCGCGTCGGACTCGAGCAGGTTGCGGTCCTGCAGCGAGACCCAGATGGTGTAGAGGAGGGGGAACAGCCCGAAGACACCGAAGATCAGGAAGTACGGCGCCACGTACCCGTACGGCGCGAACTTCGTGTCCCAGCGGTGCCTTCTGGCCGTCTTGTCCATCAGGATCATGTCAGCGCGTTACTTCTGGACGTCGCCGACGAACTGGCGCCACGAGTCCTCGCCGTTCTGCTTGCCCTGCTCGACGCGCTGCATCGCGTTGCCGATCGCGGTCTGGATGTCGCCTGCCTTCGGACCCTGGTACTGCGGGTTCAGCTTCTTCGCCGCGTCGGTGAACAGCTTGCCGATGGGGGCGTCGTTGAAGTACGGGTTCTTGTAGTCGACGATCGACGGGTCCTCGTACAGCTTCGGGATCGACGGCAGCAGCCCGGCGCTCTTGAACACCTTGGCCTGCTGCTCGGGCGCGGTCAGCCACGCCGCCAGCTCCACGGCCTTGTCGACGTTCTTGCCCGACTTCGGAACGGTCAGGTACGAGCCGCCCCAGTTGCCGCCACCGCCCGGCACGGACGTGACGTCCCACTTGCCCGCGGCCTCCGGACCGGCCTGGTCCTTGATCTTCGCCATCTGCCAGGCGGGGCACGTCACGGTCGCGAACTGGCCCTGCTTGAAGCCGGTGTTCCAGACGGGCGTGGAGTAGAGCAGCTTCGAGGACAGACCGGACTGCACGCCGTCGACGACGAGGTCCCAGCCGGCCTTGATCTCCTTGTTCTCACCGACGACGATCTTGTCGGACTTGTCGTAGTAGCCGACGGACGCCTGGCCGACGATCGCGTTGAGCACGGTCGGGCCGCCGTCGAACCACTTCACGCCCTCGGGCGCCTTCTCCTGGAACTTCTTGCCGGCGGCCATGAAGTCCTGCCAGGTCGGCCAGAGCGCGGCGACCTGCTCGCGGTCGGCCGGCAGCCCGGCGGCCTGCAGCAGGTCGCGGCGGTAGCAGATGGCCAGGCCGCCGACGTCGGTGCCGTAGCCGATCTGCTTGCCGTCCTTGCTGAGCGAGCCCTCCCACTTCCACGGGAGCCAGCGGTCCTTCAGCTGGTCGCCGCCCTTGGTGTTGAGGTCGACGAACTTGTCCGGCGTGGCCTTGAACTGGTTGATGTAGCCGGTGTCGACCGCCTCGATGTCCGCGGCGCCGCTGCTGGTGGCGAGGTGGGCGGCGAGGTTCTTGTGGTGGTCGGAGTACGACGCGGTGCGGTCGGAGATCTCGACGTCCGGGTGCGCCGCGGCGTACTCCTTGAGCAGCTCGGCATACCCGAAGTTGCCGAACAGCCCGATGGTCAGCTTGGTCTTGCCACCGGACGCGGTGTCACTGCCGCAACCGCTGAGCACCACGGCTGTCGCCAGGGCGGCGCAGCCGAGTACGAGTGCTTTGGGGCGCATTTTCCTGGCCTCCGTCGATTTTTGAGCGCGCTGAACCAAGGAAGTGGTTCTGGCGGGAAGATTTGTGTGGCGCCTATGACAGCGGTGTTACGCGCCTCCAGTCAAGTAACGAAACGATAAACAGATCAACTGGTGCGAGCGTTTGACTAGGAGAAGTGCTGCTCCTAGGGTCCATGTAACCGCTTACGGTGGAACGGGAGGTCCCATGGCGACCGGGCGAGAGATCGCCCAGCTCTGCGGCGTGTCCGTGGCGACGGTGTCGCGCGTCTTCAACCAACCGGAAACGGTGAACGAGGACACGCGTGAACGCGTGCTGCGAGTCGCGAAAGAGCTGGACTACCGGCCCAACGAGTCCGCGCGGGCGTTGTCGACGAAGCAGTCGACGATGATCGGACTGGTCTGGGACACCGACCACCGCAGGCCCGGCTGGCGGCACCCGTACCTTCAGGACCTGCTGATAGGCCTGAAGTCCGCCCTGAGCGCCCACGGCTACCACCTGCTGATGCTCGCGACGAGCGGCGACGCCCGCGAGGTCGGTGCATCGCTCGCGGACCCCGTCGGCTACGTGAACATGACCCGCCGCCACCACCTCGGCGGCCTCGTCCTCATCGACAGCGGCTCCGACGCCGAGGCGTTCGGAGCCTTCGCCCAGTCCGGTTTCCCGTGCGTCGCGCTCGACGTGGCAGTCGAGGGACCCCGGGCCACCTACGTCACGTCCGACAACTTCGGCGGCGCCCAGGAGGCCGTCACCCACCTGCTCGGACTCGGCCACACGCGGATCGCCACGATCACCGGTCCGCCCGGCAACCAGCCGTCCGAGGTCCGCCTGTCCGGCTACCGCGACGCCCTGCGGAACGCGGGCGTCGAGCCCCGCGCCGACTACGTCGTCGCCGGCGACTTCTACCGCACCAGCGGAACCGCTGCCATGCAACGACTCCTGGCGCTGGACGAGCCCCCCACCGCGGTGTTCGCGGCCAGCGACGAGATGGCGGTCGGTGCACTGCTCGCCGCCCGCGCGGCCGGGCTGCGGGTGCCGAAGGACCTGGCGCTGGTCGGGTTCGACGACATCGAGATCGCCTCGGTGGTCGACCCGGCGCTGACGACGGTGGCGCAGGACAAACCGGGGTTCGGGGTGGCGGCCGCGAAGGCGATCATGGCGATGATCACCGGGGGTGGGCGGGAGGAGCCCGTGGTGCTCCCGGCCCAGCTGGTGGTCAGGGATTCCTGCGGGGCGCGCTGAGCGTGCGCCCGGAGGTCTTGTCGGAACCGCTGGTGGCGAGGGCGTGTGCGGGTGTCACCGAACTGTCGTCGGCCACCCGCGATGCGGTGGTGGTGGGGAAGCGTCCGGTGGTGGTGAGCCGGTCGTACTTGTGGATGTCGTCGCCGCTACCGGTGTTCCTGCTGCGGGTGGTGGTCAGGTTTCTGCGGGACGTGTTGAACACCCGTCCGGAGAGGTTGTCCTGACCTTCGGGGCTTGCCGGTGGTCGGGAGTGTCTGCAGATGTGACCGACCTGCCGTCGACCACTCGTGATGTGGTGGCAGGGAAGTGCGTGGTGATGGTGAGCGGTTGGTGCTCGTGGATGTCGTCGGTGCTGTCGGTGTCCCTGCCGCGGGTGGCGGTCCAAGTTCCTGCGGGACGTGTTGAGCGTCTGCCTGGAGTCTCTGTCGGGACCTCCGGTGGCGAGAGGCGTCTGCGGTACGGCCGACCTGCCGTCGGCCACTCGTGATGTGGTGGCAGGGAAGTGCGTGGTGATGGTGAGCGGTTGGTGCTCGTGGATGTCGTCGGTGCTGTCGGTGTCCCTGCTGCGGATGGCGGTCCAAGTTCCTGCGGGACGTGTTGAGCGTCTGCCTGGAGTCTCTGTCGGGACCTCCGGTGGCGAGAGGCGTCTGCGGTACGGCCGACCTGTCGTCGGCCACCAGCGATGTGGTGACGGCAGCGAAGTGCCCGGTGATGGTGAGCGGTTGGTGCGCGGAGATCTCGTCAGCACTAGCGGCCTCCCTGCTGAGGGCGGTGGTCAGTCGACCACCACCGGCGTGGTGGCGGCAGGGGAGTGCCCGCGACGGTGAGCAGGCGGTGCTCGCGGACGCCGCCAACCCCACCGGAGGCGCTACTGCGGGCGCGGGTCCTCTGTGGACGTCGCCGCCGCGATGAGCGCGATCAGCTGGTGCCGGAAGTGCTCGTAGTCGTCGACGGCGCCGAGCAGCGTGTCGGACTCGCGTTCCTCGCGGCGGGCGGCGGCCAGGGCGCGGCGGCCCGCCGGGGTGATCTTCACCGACGTCCGGCGGCGGTCCTTGGTGTCCTGGCTGCGCACGACGTGGCCGCCTCGGTCGAGGTGCTCGATCGTGCGGCTCATGGTCTGGTCGGTGACTCGGCAGAGCAGGGCCAGTTCGCGTTGCGAGCGCGGGCCGTCGGCGAGGTGGTGCAGGGTGATCATGCCGGCGTGGGTGAGGCCGCGGGTCGCCAGGAAGTCCTCGAAGCGCTTCTCGACGACGCGCGCCGCCACGGACAGGAGCCTGCCGGTGGGCCAGGAGGCGACGTCCGCGCCCACCTGGTCCGGGCGGTCGGCCACCGCCAGCTCGTCTCCCTCGGCCACGGCTCCATCATCCCAGACCCGCGCGATCACCCCACGGCGGTCCCGAACGGCATGCTGGTCACGGGCGTGTCGCCCGCGATCGCCGACGCGATGGCGGCGGCCGCGGGCGGGTAGGCGAGCTCGCCCAGGCCGCCGAGCGGGGCGTTCGACGGCACGATGGTGACGTCGATGTCCGGTGTCTGGCCGATCCGCGCCCACCGGTAGTCGCCGAACGACGACTCCGCCACCCCGCCCTCCCGGACGGTGATCTGCGCACCGAGCACTGTGGACAGCGCGTCGATCACGCAGCCCTCCACCTGGGCGCGGACGCCGGACGGGTGCAGCGCCACGCCGACGTCGACGGCCGCGTGCACGCGCAGCACCCGGCGTGACTCCGGCTCGGCGACGGCGATCACCGCGATCGCGGAGCCGTAGTCCTCCAGGCACGCCACGCCGCGCGAGGTGCCGGGGGCGGGCGGCCTGGTCCAGCGGGCCTGCTCGGCGACGGTGTCGAGCACCTTGTGCAGGCGAGAGCCGGCGGGCAGCAGCGAACGGCGCAGCGCGACCTGGTCGAGGCCGGACCTCCTGCCGATCTCGCTGAGGAAGTTCTCCTCGGCGTAGACGAACTGGCCCGCGTAGACGGACCGCCAGAACCCGGTGCGCAGCGGTGCGGGCCGCACGATGACGGAGACGTCGCCGGGCACGGTGTAGGGGAAGTGGTCGCCGCTGGCCTTGATCAGGGCGGGGTTGGCGAAGAACGGCAGGACGGTCAACGGCCAGGTGACGACCTCGTGGGCCCTGCGGATGGGCACACCATCGGAACCGATCTCCGCGGACAGCCTGTGCACGGACATCGGCCGGTAGGAGTCGTTGCGCATGTCGTCGGCCCTGGTCCACAGCACCTGGACCGGCGCGCCCGCCCGCCGTGAGCAGGCCACCGCCTCCAGCACCGGGTCGGGTTCGATGCGCCGGCCGAACGCTCCGCCCGACGCCGTCGTCTCCACCCGCACGGACGTGGCGGGCACGCCGAGCTGGCGGGCCAGCTGGGTGCGCAGACCACCGGGATCCTGCGTGGGAGCCCAGATGGTCAGGCCATCCGGACGGACGTGGGCGGTGGCGTTCATCGGCTCCATCGGCGCGTGCGCGAGCAACGGCATGGAGTAGATCTGCTGAACGCCGTCGATCGGGCTCTGCGCGGGCAACGCGCTGCGCAGGTCCGCGAGCCACGCGCGGCTGTCGGCGGTGGGCGTGCCGCCGCGCCAGGTGATCCGCAGCGCGTCGCGGCCCCGCAACGCCTGGTGGGTCGACCGGGCGATGACCGCGACGCCGCCCTGTCCTTCGGCCGGCGCCGTGAGCGTCAGGACGTCGAGCACGCCCGGCAGGGCGCGGGTCGCGGTGTCGTCGACCGTGTCGGGGACCGCGCCGATCCACGGCGGGCGGGCGACCACGGCGACCAGGCCTCCGGGTGGCCGGGCGTCGATGCCGTACCCGGTGCGGCCGGTCACGACGTCGCGGGCGTCCACGCGTCCGCCTCGGGTCTTGCCCAGCAGCCGCCACTTCTCCGGTGGCGTGAGCTCGACGGGCACGGTGGCGGGATCGAGCGCGGCCGCGGCCCGGACCAGCGCCCGGTAGGGGAGCTTCCCGCGACGCGGATGGCACACCGCGCCGTCCTTCGCGACGCACTCGGCGACCGGTACGCGCCAGCGCCGCGCGGCCGCGGTGACGAGCAGGCAGCGCGCGGTCGCGGCGGCCGTGCGGATCGGTGTGGCGAGCTGCCGCACCGAGGTCGAGTTCGCGACGGCCTGCGAGCCGAAGCGTTCGGTGTCACCGTGCGCCTGCTCCAGCGCGACGTCGCCGGCCTCGACCGCCAGTTCCTCGGCGACCATCAGCGCGACCACGGTCCGCACGCCCTGGCCGGTGTCCGGACGGGGCACGGTGGCGGTGATCCGGCCCGCGTCGTCCAGCCGCACGAAGACGTTCGGCACGAGCCCTTCCGCGGCGAGCGCCGGGACCGGCACCGCGACGACCAGCGCGCCGATTCCCGCGCCGCGCAACAAAGTCCGCCTGCTGATCATCGTTCCTCCCGCATGATCCGGCTCGCGCGGCGCACGGCGTCGCGGATGCGGGGATAGCTGCCGCAGCGGCACACGTTGTCGCGCAGGGCCTCCTCGATCGCCGCGTCGTCGGGGTCGGGATCACGGGCGAGCAGCGCCGCCGCGGCCATGACCTGGCCCGGCTGGCAGTAGCCGCACTGCGCCACGTCGAGCTCCCGCCACGCCCTCTGCACCGGGTGGTCGCCGTCGCGGGACAGCCCCTCGATCGTCGTGATCCGGGTCTGCGCGCTGTCGGCCGCCGTGCGCACGCAGGGCCGCGCCGCCGCACCGTCCACATGGGACGTGCAGGCGCCGCACAGGCCGACACCGCACCCGTACTTGACGCCCGTCAGCCCCAGCTCGTCGCGCAACACCCACAGCAGGGGAGTGTCCCCGTCGACGTCGACCTCGCGCCGTTCACCGTTGACGCGCAACAGATATCGGGCCACCGCGATCCCCTCCTGATTTGCTCAGCGCGCTGAACGTATCACGCCGGGCAATGCATAATGCTCAGCATGCTGAACGAATTGCGGCGGCCCGGCCGCGGTGTCCTCGTGTGGGGAGTGGTGGCAAGTGCCCTGCTCACCGGCCTGGTGTGGCTGCTGGGCCAGCGGCTGCACGGTGTCGCGCTGCTGCCCGACCAGGGAGCGTCCTGGTACTACTGGAAGCTGCCGGATCCGACCTTCTGGACCAGGGCGTCCGCCTGGGTGGGCTACGCGGCGCACCAACTCGTCTCGTGGGGCCTGATCTACTACGCGCAGACCCGGATCCGGCGCTACACCACGGGCCTGCACCGCGTGAACGTCGTCGCCCTCGCCGCGAACGCCGCGTTCATCGGCCTGCACGCCCTGCAGACCCAGCTGTTCTACGACGGTCTCGCCCAGGACGTCTCGATCTTCAGCTCGCAGGGCTCGGTCGTCCTGCTGCTGGTGGTCGTCCTGCTGATGGAGAACCGCCGCCGGGGCCTGGTGCTGACCTGGTCCGCGCCGATCTCCGCCCAGGTCGTCGCGTTCGCGCGCCGCTACCACGGGTACCTGTTCAGCTGGGCCGCGATCTACACGTTCTGGTACCACCCGATGGAGTCGAGCAGCGGGCACCTCATCGGGTTCTTCTACATGTTCCTGCTGCTGGTGCAGAGCAGTCTGATGTTCACGACATCCCACACCAACCGCTGGTGGACGCTGACCCTCGAACTGCTCGTGGCCGTGCACGGCACGCTGGTCGCCGTGATGAACTCCGGCCCCAACGGCATGTGGCCGATGTTCTTCTTCGGCTTCGTGGCGATCTTCGTGCTCACCCAGATGCACGGCGTCGGGCTCAGCACGACGGCACGGTGGTGGATCGGCGGCACGTTCGTGGTCGGCGCGCTCGCGGTCTACTACTGGCGCGGCCTCGGCAGGATCGACGAGGTCGTGCGCATCCCGTTGATCGAGTACCTGCTGGTGGCCGTGCTCGCCCTGCTGATCTGGGCGGGCATCAGACTCGCCCGCCTCGGCCGGTCATGAACGACGGAGCCACCCCAGGAGTCCCGCGGATCAACCGTCCTTCGCGGGACGGCTGGCCGACTCGAGCAACGTCGCCGCGACGTCGCGCAGCTTGATGTTCGCGCGCTGCGACTTGTCCACGAGCATCCTGAACGCCTCGTCCGCGTCGCAGGTGTGCACCGCCATCAGCACGCCCTTGGCCTGCTCGATCACGGCCCGCGACTCCAGCGCCTGCTCCAGCTGCCTGACCCGGTCCTGCGAGTGCCGCCACCGCTGGGCGCTGGTGATCGTCGCGGACGCGGCCGCCGTGAACAGCCGCATGAGCCCTTCGTCGAACGGGTCGAAGGCCGCCGCGGTGTAGCTGTAGATGTTGAGCGTCCCGATGTGCCGCGCCTCGGAGTCGTCCGAGGCGGGCAGGACGACCGGGACCGACAGGTACGCGCGGACACCGGCCTCTTTGGCGGCGGCCTCGAACTCCGGCCACAGCTCGCTGTGCTCACCGATCACCGCCCGCACGGGCTTCAGCTCGAGCGCGGCCTCCAGGCAGGGCCCGCGGCCGGACTCGTACTGCTCGGTGTCGAGCACGACCAGGCGCCGGTCCGTGGCCGCCGCGGTGTGCGGCTGGTCCGCCGTCACCACGGACGCGGTCACCGCGTCGGCGTCGGGCACGGCCCTGGCCGCGGTCTCCGCGACCCTCTGCAACGCGTCGTCGAGCGACTCCTCGCCGGTGAACGCGTCCCGCAGCCCGGCCAACGCCTCCGCCGCCTCGTCCAGGCGTGACACCGGGTCCGGGCGATGGTCGTCGACCGATCTCATCGATCCCGTCTGCACGTGGTCGGCCATGCCGCGGCGCCCCTTCATCGGCTGCTGGAGTCCCGCCGCCGGCTGCTCGACGCGCGTCCAGTGCATCGTACGGCCACCGGTGACACGGGAGCCCGCGACCGCCGGTCCGGAACCGGGGCCGGCGACGGGTTGCTGCAAGGTCTCAACTTCCCGCGCCGGCCTCGGCCGGACCGCCCGAGGGCGTCCTCCGTGCGAACACGCGCGCGTGTTCGGCGTTGTGTCAGTACCCCGTCGCTTCACCGCCCACACCGGCTGCTGCCGATCAATGTGGGGCGGTGAGCTGCCCGGACGGCCTGTTCGCCGTCCGGGCCGAGATCGACTGCCTCCACTTCGCCGCCGCGGGGAGACGAAGTTCACGCCGAACGTGCCGGGACGGCTCGGTGACCACTGTGGACACCGCGTCGGTGTGCGCGGGTCACAAGGCGGAAAGCGGTTGCCGCGGTGACCGACGTCTACACGCCGGCGACGGGTTCGCCGAACCAGCGCGTGAGGTGGTGGTCGAGGTCCTGCTGGTGCTCGCCGACCCAGGCCACGTGGCCGTCGGGACGCAGCAGCAGTGCCGGGACGTCCAGCGCGGCGGTGGCGTCCGCGACGAGGGTGACCCGGTCCGGCCAGCCGTCGGCGGTCAGGCTTCCGGTCCGGTCGAGCACCAGGCCACGGCCCCCGCGCAGGTGGTCGTAGAGGTGGCCTTCCGCCAGGGTGGTGTCGCGCAGGCGGCGGCCGAGCAGGTCGGGTCCGGGCCCGAAGTCGTAGCGGACGCCGATCGCGGTGATCTTCTCGATCAGCCGCCGGTTCACCTCGTTGATGTCCATCAGTTCGGTGAGCAGCCTGCGCACGGCCCGTGCGCCCGGCTCGTCGGACGCCAGCGCCACCTGGGCGCGGGTGTTGTCGAGGACGTCCGCGGCGACCGGATGGCGTTCGGCGTGGTAGGTGTCCAGCAACATGCCGGGTGCCCAGCCGCGGACCTGCGCGGCGAGCTTCCAGCCGAGGTTGACCGCGTCCTGGATGCCGAGGTTCAGGCCCTGGCCGCCGGCGGGCGGGTGGATGTGCGCGGCGTCGCCGGCGAGCAGCACCCGTCCGGTCCGATAGCGCTCGGCCAGCCGGGTGGCGTCGCCGAAACGGGACAACCAGCGGGGGGAGTGCACGCCGAAATCAGTTCCGGCGATCGTCCGCAGCCGGTGCGCGAAATCGTCGATGGTGGGGGGTTCCGCGCGGTTTTCGCCGGCTCTCTCGGCCGAGATCACGACCCGATAGATTCCTTCGCCGAAAGGGCTGAAGCTGAACGCCTTGTCCTTCTCGCGGATTTCGGCGACCTTCGCGGCGATCTCCTCTTGTGGCGCGTCCGCCGCCATCTCACCCATCAGCGTGTCGTTGCGGGAGGGTTCGCCGGGGAATCCGACGCCGAGGAGTTTGCGCACGGTGCTGCGCGCGCCGTCGCAGCCGACCAGATAACGCGTCCGCAGCGTCTCCCCGCCGGCCACCTCGACCGTCACGCCCTCGTCGTCCTGCTCGATCCCCGTCACCGCGCGACCGGGCCGGACCTGCGCGCCCAGTGCGATCGCGTGATCGCGGAGCAGACCTTCGACGACCGGCTGCGGGATCCCGAGCAGCGACGTGCAATCGGAGTCGAGGCCTTCCGGCGTGGGTTTCGGGATGCCGGCGAAGGAGCCTCCGACCGGGCGCTGCCTGCCGCGTTCCAGAAAGCGGTCCAGCAACCCCCGCATCGCCAGGACCTCGAGGCTGCGAATGTGCAGACTCACTATCCGCACGAACGACGAAGCGGGCTCCGGCTCCTTCTCCAGGACGAGCACCCGGACGTCGTGGAGCCGGAGTTCGGCGGCCAGCATCGCACCGGTCGGCCCGCATCCGGCGATGACGACGTCGAACATGAACCACCCTTTTTCGCAGGCCTGGGCATCGGCCGGTCAGTCTCGACGGCGAAGGGAGACGCCGCAACCGAAATATCCGAGCGGAAAATGCGCCTCGCCCGATTGCTCGCGCGGTCTGTGCGGCCAGACGGCCCATCGGTCTGATCTTGTCGGCCGACCGCCGGCGCCCACGTTTTCCTCGTGACACGAAAGGGTATTCGCCGGTCCCCTATCAGCAGGACGGTGTGACGTGGCGAGACCGCCATCAAAGGACATGTGGTGTCCCACGGTCGGTGTGGAGGAGGAGTTCCTCCTCGTGGACCCGGAGACGGGGGTCCCGGTGAACCGGGCGGACGAGGTCGTCGCGGTGGCGCGCGAGGAGCTCGGCCTCGAACTGGAGCGCGAGCTCACCGGCGCCCAGGTCGAGATCAACACGACGGTGTGCCGCGACGTGGAGCAGGCCCGGCGTGAGCTGATCGAGGCCCGTCGTTCGGTCGCGCAGGCCGCGCGCACGGCGGGGTGCCGGGCCATCGCCGTCGGGGCGCCGCCGCTGGGCGACGCGACCGGCGAGGTGACGGACAGCCTGCGGTACCGGAGGATCGCGCGCGAGTTCGGTGCCCTGGCTGAACAACAGCTCATCTGCGGCTGTCACGTCCACGTGGCCGTGCCCGACCGCGAGACCGCGGTCCAGGTGTGCAACCACGTGCGCCCGTGGCTGCCCGTGCTCGCCGCGGTGACCGCGAACTCGCCGTTCTCCGGTGGCGAGGACACCGGTTTCGCGAGCTGGCGTTCGACGGTGTGGTCGCGCTGGCCCGTGTCCGGGCCGCCGCCGGTCTTCACGTCGTGGCAGCACTACGAGGAAGTCTGCGACACGATGATCAAGGCGGGCACCGCGCTCGACCGGGCGATGATCTACTGGGACGTGCGGCCCGCCACCGAGCTGCCGACCGTCGAGGTGCGGGTCTCGGACGTCGCGGCGACCGTGGACGAGGCGGTGCTGCTGGCGGCGCTCGTCCGGGCTCTGGTCGCCCAGGCGGTCGTCGACGTGGATCGCGGTGTGGAGGCGGAGCCGGTTCCCCAGGAGACGTTGCGGCAGGCCTGCTGGGGCGCGGCCAACGAAGGCCTGCGCGGCAGCACGCTGGACGTGCTCTCCGGTGAGCCGAGGCCGCTGCGCAGCCAGCTGGACGACCTGGTGACCCGGTTGGCGCCGGTGTTCGAGGCCAACGGTGATCTGCCTGCGGTGCAACGGGGTCTGCGGCTGCTGGACGGCCCGGGAACGGGTGCCGACCGCCAGCGCCAGGCGTTCCGGACGGGGCAGGTGGGATCGTTGCTGGGGATGCTCGACATCGACAACGCCGACCGCGCCGACCCCCGGGACACGGCTGCCTCCTGAGACGCGATCCGGTGGTGCGTACGATCTTCGATGATCGTGATGGTCCGAGTGGAGAAGATCGCGTCCGAGGTCAAGCAGTGAGCCTGTGGCGCATGGCGAGAGGGCGGCCATGAGGGCGTTCGGCATGCAGGAGCAGACCGCGGACGCGGCGGGCACCGACGGAGATCTGCGCGCTCTGTTCGGGCGGTCCACCGCGGTGTTCGCGACGTTCACGGGCGCGGCGCACGCGGTGGAGACGGCCGACCCGGCCTTCCTCGCCACCTTCGGCGAGGACGGCGCGAGTCTGTCCGACCTGCTGGACGAGGTGTACCGGACGGGCGAACCACGCGACCGTCGTGACGTGCGGGTCGTGCGGGGCAGCGGCCCGGACGCGCGCGAGGCGTTCTTCGACCTCACGTGCGAGCCGCGCCGCGACCCCGGCGGTGACGTGCTCGGAGTGCGCGTGATCGGCGTGGAGACCACCCAGGTCAAGCATGCCCAGCGGTTGATGGCCGAGCACCGCGCGCTGCTGGAGCAGATCGCCCGTCAGGCACCGCTGACCGAGGTGCTCGACGGGATGGCCCGGTGCATCGAGGAGCTGGCGCCGGAGGAGCTGTTCGTGTCCGTCCTGCTCGCCGAGCCCGACGGCCTGCACCTGCGGCACGGTGCCGCGCCCAGCCTGCCGGACTTCTACAACGAGGCCATCGACGGCATCGCCACCGGTGAGGGCGTCGGCTCCTGCGGAACGGCCGCCCACCGGCGTGAACCGGTCATCGTCACCGACATCGCCACCGACCCGTTCTGGGACGACTTCCGCGCTTTGGCGGAACAGGCGGGACTGGGCTCCTGCTGGTCGACGCCGATCCTCGCCCGCGACGGCGGCCTGCTGGGCACCTTCGCGATGTACCACCGGACCGCGCGCGTCCCGCAGGAGACAGACTTCGCCCTCATCCGGGTCTTCGCCGGCACTGCGGCGCTGGCCATCGAGCGCCACCACAACGAGGTGGCGCGGCAGGCCGCCGAGACGCAGGCCGAGTCCGCCCGCGCGGCGCTGGCGGAGGCGGTGCGCGCGGAACGGGAACTGCGCGCCGAGGCCGAGCAGCGGGCGGAAGCGGCCGCGGAGCTGACCGCTCAGATGCGCGCCGCCGCGGCCGTGCAGGCCAAGGCACCGCATCCCGAGCTCTGCCAGCTGGGCGGCAGCAGCGGGTGCGCCCTGCCCGCCGAGATCAAGGTCGCCGACTCGTGGGGCGACTCGGCCTGGGGCTGCGCCGTGCACGTGGAAGAGGTCCTCATCCACGTGCGTTCGGTCTTCGTCGCGAGCGAGGAGCTCGGTGGCTTGGCCGCCTACCTGAACCGCTGACGTCACAGGGGATCGCCGACCTCACACGTGGGTGTCCGAGGTCTCTTCGTGCCGCGCCTGTGCTTTCCGCCGCCGTTTCCGGTCGAGCAGCCACATGACCGGGGACGCGGAGAAGCCGTGCAGGACGATCGAGCCGATCACGACGAGCCCGACGATCTGCCACAGCGCGTCCTGCTCCGCGAAGTCGCCGTTCTGCAAGGCGTACACGAGGTAGAACAACGAGCCGACCCCGCGCACCCCGAAGAACGCGATGACCGTCCGTTCGCGTGGACCGGTGCTGCCGCCGAGCAGGCCGACCCATCCCGCGAGCGGCCGCACGAGCAGCAGCACCGCCGCGGCGACGAGGACCTGCCGCCAGCCGATGCCCGCCAGCAGCCCGGTGGCGGCGGCACCGCCGAGCAGGAAGACGATCAGCACGGTGAGCATGCGTTCGGCCTGCTCGACGTAGCGGTGCAGGACTTGGTGGTAGCCGTGGCGGCGTTCGCCCGCCCGGATCGCGCACGCGCACACGAACACCGCGACGAACCCGTACCCCTCCACGAGCTCGGTGATCCCGTAGGCGAGGAAGGTGGCCGCGAGGGCCACGAAGCCCTCCGCGTGCTCGGCCAGGCGGAACTTCTCCGACGGTGCCGAGAAGAACAGCTTGCCCAGCGCCCAGCCGATCAGCAGGCCGATCGCGATCGCCGACGCGAGCCGCCAGAGCACGTCCACGGCGAGCCAGTGCCCGAGCCACCGCGACGGCGCCGCTCCGGCCACGCTGATCGCGATGGCGGCGTAGGTGAACGGGAACGCCAGCCCGTCGTTGAGGCCAGCCTCCGAGGTGAGCGCGAACCGTGCCTCGTCCTCGTCGGAGTCGGGGTGCTCGGCGGGTTCGGCGACCTGCACCTCGCTCGCCAGCACCGGGTCGGTGGGCGCGAGCACGGCCGCGAGCAGGACGGAAGCCCCGACGCTGAAGCCCAGCGCACCCCAGCCGAGCAGGGCCACGGCCACTATGGACAGAGGCATGGTGATGGCGAGCAGCCGCCAGGTGCTCGCCCAGCCGCGCAGGCTGACCTGGCGGTTCAGCGCGAGGCCCGCGCCCATCAGCGAGATGATCACGCAGATCTCGGTCAGGTGCAGCAGTACACCGCTGTGCGCGACGGGATCGGGGTCGGGCAGCGACCCGGCCACCGTGAACGTCAGGGCGCCCGCGCCGAGGAAGAGCATCGGCATGGAGATCGGCGCGCGGGCGAGCAACCGGGGGAGCAGTGCGGCGGCGAGCGTCGCCAGGCCCGCGCCGGCGTACAGCAGCGGTCCTGGATCCACCATCTGCCTTCCGTTGAACCGTAGGAGGTCTGAACAGGTACCCGTCAGTCCACAGGGCAAACCGCCGCTCAGCGGCCGGGGCCGCGCAGGTACCGGGTCACCATGTCCACGAGCTCGTTCTCGAACGTCTCCATCGCGACCGGTTGCTGGAACGCGGCGAGCCGGTGGGTGTTCAGCTCCACGGTGAACACGACGAGGTCGACCGCGGCGTCCAGGTCGCGCACGTCGACGTCGGGGTGCCGCGCGAACACGTCGCGGACCTGGGCGACGCGCTGCTCGCCGTGCCGCGTGATCGTCTCGCGCAGCTCCGCGGAGAGCTGGCCCTCCTCGATCATGATCCGCAGCAGCCGGGGGTCGTCGCGGTGGTTGTCGATCGCGTCGCGCACCAGTGCCCGCACGACGGACTCCAGGGTGCCCGGCGAGAGGTCCAGCTGGTCGGCGGGGGTCCACGTGCCGCGGTCGATGTGGCGGACCATCAGCTCGGCGAGGACGGCGTCCTTGTTCGGGAAGTACTGGTACAGCGAGCCGATGGAGACGCGGGCCCGTTCGGCGATGCGGTTCGTGGTCCCCGCCGCGTAGCCGTGCTCGGAGAAAACGTGAGCAGCCGCGGTCAGGATGCGGTCGCGGGTGAGTTCCGCGCGCACCTGCCGGGGCTTGCGACGTGGGTCGATGTCGCGGTGGCCCGACGCCATGACGCACTCCTCCCCGCTGTCCGAAAGCGAGTATCCAGGACCTGAGCAAAAGCTCATAATAGTGCGATGAGCTGGGAAAACAATAGTCCTGCGCGGCTTGGCACGGCAGCGGAGGTCGAGGCCGTCGTCGGCCGTCCGGCGTCGATGATCATGGCGAAGCAGCTCGGCGCGCTCGACGAGGGATGCGTGGACCTGCTCGCGCGCAGCCCGATCGCCGGGTTCGGCTACCGGGGTGCGGACGGCGTGAGCAGGACGACGTTCGTCGGCGGCACACCGGGTTTCGCGCGGGTGCACTCGCCGTCGCGGATCTCGTTCGCCCTGTGCGAGGAGGCCGACGGCCCGGCGTCTCTGGTCTTCCTCCTGCCGGGGGTCGGGGAGACCCTGCGGGTCAACGGTGTCGCGCGCGGTGGCGGCTTCGACGTGGCCGAGGTGTACGTCCACTGCGCCCAGGCGGTCCTGCGTTCCGGGCTGTGGCGACCGCCGGGTGACACGCCGGTCGCTCCCGAGGTCGGTGACGGTCCGCTCGCGCTGCCCGGTGTCGCGGACTTCCTGGCGGCAGCGCCGTTCCTGGTCTTGTCCACATGGGACTCCGGCGGCGGCAGCGACACCAGTCCGCGCGGAGACCAGCCTGCGGTCGCGCGGATCGTGGACGGCCGCACGCTCCTGATCGCCGACCGGCGCGGCAACAGGCGCGCCGACACGCTGCGCAACCTGCTGGAGGACGACCGGCTCTCGTTCGCCGCGCTCGTACCGGGACGCACCGGCGTCCTGCACGTCCGGGGCCGGGCGGCGATCACCGTGGACCCCGGTTTGCTGGAACCGCTGGCGTTGCGCGGAACGCCGCCGCACGCCGCATTGCTCGTCGACGTCGAAGACGCCGACCTGAGTGCGAACGACGCGGTGGCACGAGCCCGGTTGTGGACCTCGGCCACCCCCGGCGACGTGCCCGACCTGATGGCGCTGGCGAGCCGGCACCTGGCCGCGAACTCCACGAGCGGCGGACTTCGCGGCTTCTTGCTGAAGATCGCGAGCAGGATCCCCTCGCGCTGGATGCGGGCGGTCGTCGACGTCGCCTACCGCTCGGGTCTGCGCAAGGAGGGCTACGAGGTCGCGGCCGTCCAGCCCCCTGCCGCGACCGAGGATCCGCTGCGGGAGGTGCGCGTCGCCGAGGTGCGCCACGAGACACCGAGCGCCGTGACGCTCGTGCTGGAGGACGACCGGCCGTTCGAGTTCCGGCCCGGCCAGTTCTTCACGCTCGTCGCCGACGTCGATGGCGGCCAGGTGCGCAGGCCCTACTCGGCCTCGTCGGCGCCGGGGTCGCGGCGGCTGGAGGTCACGGTCAAGCAGGTGGGCCGGTTCTCCCGGCACGTCCGCACGCTCGTGGCCGGCGACCGGCTGTTCGTGCGCGGTCCGTCGGGCACGTTCCACGCGGAGCCCGGCCACGAGGTGGTGCTGCTCGCGGCGGGAAGCGGCGTCACGCCGATGATGAGCATCATCCGCACAATGCTCGCCGAGCCTGGCGACCGCGTCTTCCTGCTCTACAGCAACAAAACCGCGGAGGAGACCATCTTCGCCGCCGAGCTCGCGAGGCTGGTGGAGCAGCACCCCGGCCGGCTCGCCGTCACGCACGTGCTGACCTCCCGCGATGGACGGCTCGACGGCCCGCGGATCCGGAACTGGGCGGCCGGCCTCGGGCTGTCGTCCACCGCGCGGTTCTACCTCTGCGGTCCGGAACCCCTGATGGACACGGCGCGGCAGGCACTGGACGAGCTGGGCGTCCCCGGCGACCGCGTGCACGCCGAGAGCTACACCAGTGCGTCGGCGGCAGCGGGATCCGCTGCACCGCAACGGATGCTCGTCCAGCGCGACGGGCGCGCTCTCGGCACGGCGGTGGTCGAGCCGGGCCAGACGTTGCTCGACGCCGGTCTCGCGGCCGGGCTGCCGATGCCCTACTCCTGCACGGTGGGCAGCTGCCACGAGTGCGTGGTGAAACTCCTCGCGGGCAAGGTCTCCCGGCAGCAGGAGGGCGGCGAGGTCCTCACGTGCACCAGCTCGCCACTGACCGACGTGACCCTGGCCGTGGGACCGTTCGACGAGAACGAACCCCAGGCCTGATTCGGGGTTCAGACCGCTGCGCCGGTGCCGAAACCCCGCGGGTGTTTCCCGTTCGGGCACGCAACGGGAAACACCTCCCGTCGTCCAGGCGATCCGGCTGAAGGTGGGCGGCGTGACCGCCGCGAAGTACTGCGTCTTCTGCGACATCGGCGCCGGCAGAGCCCGGGCCGATGTCGTGCGTGAATGGCCCGACACCATCGCGATCCGCGCCGAGCCGGGGGTCAGCGCCGACGGCCACGTGCTCGTCATCCCCCGAGTGCACGTGGCCACCGCCCTCGACGACTGCACGATCGCGGGAGTGGTGGCGTCCCGTGCCGCCCAGCTCGCGGTCGAGCTCGGCTGGGACGCCCTCAACATGATCGACAACGTCGGCCGGGCCGCTTCTCAGACCGTCATGCACTACCACCGGCACGTCGTCCGGAGGCGGGTGGGCGACGGCCTGTTGCTCCCCTGGCCACAGCAGGCGGGGGAGCAGGAGTGAGCCGGAGCTGACTCAGCCCGGCAGCGGCAGCGAGGCCAGCGGGACGTGGTGCTGTCCCGCGTGGACGTCCCGGTCGCGCAGTCCGCCCTGGGGGACGGGCCGGGGGAACGAGATCTTCACGACGTTCAGCGCCGGGATCCGGAAGATCTGCACGTCCTCGGCGGGCACGGCGTACAGCCGGGCGATGGTCTCCTCGCTGAGCACCGCCGCCCGCGCGTACCCCGTCTCGTCGCGCAGGAACACCTCCATCGTCACCCAGAACGGCCCGGCGTTCTTGGAACGGACCTCCAGCGCGAGGTCGCCGAACGTCTGCGGGGACTCAGTCATGGGCGGGGGCCTTCCGGTGCTCGATGCGGAACATCTCGGTGGGGGAGCGGGTGTCGACGACGTGGTGGAGCACGAACTCGTAGACGGGGCCGCGCTCGGTCTCGGCGGGTGAGGTCGCGAACGCCAGGCTGGGCAGGTAGGCCATGTCCGGTGTCGGCAGGTGCAGCATCAGGGGGTTGGCGACCTTGGCCACGGCGGTCGCGAGCTCCTGGGTCTGGGCGCGGACCAGGAGCATGACGCCGATCTCGCGGGGCGGCCGGCTCGCCGGGTCGAGCTCGCCCAGCACGGCGTCGTAGCCGTAGCGGCGCAGGTCGAACGAGTACCGCGTGCCGTCCAGGCCGAGGGTCTGCGCGACACGTCCGGTGAAGACCTCGACGAACAGGTCGGTCCACGCCTCGATGTTCGCGAGGATGTGCTCGTCGCGGATCGCGGTGAACGACATCGTCTCGTAGCCGGTGATCCTGGCGCCCTCCAGCTTCACCGTGTGCTGGGCGGCCGGGTGGAACAGCGAGCCCTCGACGCGGACGCGCCGGTCGTCGAGTGCGGTGTAGGTGGCCGCCTCGACGTCGAGTTCGCCCGCGGGTTCGCGCATCCGGAACGGGTTCACCGTCTCGTAGAGCATGTGCGCCGCGACGGAGATGGGCGTGCAGGCGGCGTCGGGGTCGAGCGGCTCGATGGTGAAACCGGTCTGGTCGATCGTGGCGAGCACACCGCCCGTGCGGGGGTTCGTCGTGCACTGCCCACCGCATTCGACGATCTTCGCCGCGTGCCAGACCGGTCCGGCCGGCATGCCCATCATCAGCGGGTACGCGGCGGCGACAGCGGTGTCGGTGGCCCGGCCGGCGAGCACCACGTCGGCGCCGCCGCGCAGCGCCTCCTCGATCGGTTCGTGGCCCATCATCCCGACGACGTGGGTGCAACCCTCCACAGTGGCCTCGTCGAGGGCGGTGGCCGGGGCCAGCGGGTGCACCGCGCCCGCCCGCAGGCGTTCGTTCAGGAAACCGGCCTGCTGCTCGCTGTAGATCGTCGCCACGGCCAGGTCGAGTCCCTCCTCGCGCAGGAGGTCGTCGACGATTCCGGCGACCCAGTCGACGCCCGAGTCGGTGCCGCTCGTGCCGCAGGACCCGACGATCAGCGGGATCCCGGCCCGTGCCGAGGCCCTCAGCAGGATCCGCAGGTCCCGGGCGACCGCGGCGGCGGTCGTCTTGGCGGTGCCCGACCCCAGGTAGTGCGGGCCGGAGTCGGTCGAGCCGGCGTCGACGGAGATGACGTCGGCACCGAGCTCGAGGCCGCGGTCCACTGTGGACTGCGTGAACCCGGCGCCGAGCATGCCCGTGGGGGACAGGACGCGGACGGCTTCCATTGGTGTCCTTTCTGCGTGGTCAGAGAGAAGTCGCGTGACGCCGGCTCAGCACGGAGACGCGCATGACCACCGCGGCGGCGATGGCGGCGAGCAGGGCGATGTCGAGGAGCATGTAGCGCCACCCCGTGACGTCGACCATCGCGCCGACGAGGCCGGGGCCGGCGAACCCGCCCGCCGCCCAGCTCACCGTGTAGAGGCCCGTGTACACGCCGATCACGCGGGCGGACGGCGCCAGGTTCCACAGCACGACGGCCGCGTTGATCAGGAACCCGGACGCGCCGGCGGCGGCGACGCAGAAGGCCGCGACGGTGGCTGCGGGGGTCGGCACGACTGTGCCGAGGGCCAGCGCGCCTCCGAAGACGACCATGCCGATGGTCATCGTGCGGATGCGCCCGATGCGTTCGGCGAGCAGCGCCGCGGGGTAGGCGGCGGCGAGGAACGCGACGCCGCTGGGGAACGTCAGCGAACCGGCCGTGCCGCGCGACAGCCCGAGAGTCTCCATGCCGTACGGCGTGAACAGGGACCGGGACGAGAACCAGGCGGACGCGAACAGCAGGATCGCGACGACGACGAGGAGCCTGCTGCGGTCGTGATCGGCCACGATGTCCTTGACGACGTCGCGCAGCCGCACGGCCGGTTCGTCGGCGGAGTCCTCGGTGAGCGCGAGCTGGTAGGCCCGAGACCTGTTGTCCCGCACCCGCAGGACGAGAACCGCGGTGCACGCCAGCATGAGCACGGCCGGGACGGTGAAGGCGAGCCTCGGGTGGTCGTCGACCAGCAACGCGCTGATGAGCGCGGACAAGATGACCGTGAGGCCGGACGCGATCTTGACCACCGCGTTGGCCCTGCCGCGCCGTTCCGGCTCGATGAAGTCGGGCAGCAGCGCCTGGGCGATCGGCTTGAAGCTGTTGCCCACCAGCGAGTACACGAAGATGACCGCGATCAGCGCCGGCAACGCCGTCGCGAGCGGGATCAGGGTGAACAGCACCGCGGCGAGCGGCATGCCGACCGCCAGGTAGGGGATCCGGCGGCCCCACCGCGTGCGGGTGTTGTCCGAGCGGTTCGCGATCCACGGCTGCACGAAGATGCCCAGCAGGTTGTCCATGCCCATGAGCAGGCCGACGACGGCCGTGCTCGTGATGTGCTCGCGGAGCAGCGGCGGCACCTGGGAGTCGTAGAAGTCCCAGGTCGCCTCCTGCGCGAACACGGCCAGGGCGACGAAGAACGTGATGCGCCGGGCAAGCCGCCGATCCGCCGGCGTGGCGAGTGATGTCACGGAAGCCTCCGTTGGCTCTGGACTGCGTCACGGCCGGTTCAACGTAGGATGCTATAGCAAAATGGTCAAGCAATAGCTTCGCTGTTCGTCGTAGTATCTGTGCTCGTGACGGCCGACGAAGATCCCCGCGAGACGCTCGCCGACCGCGCCTACCGCTCGGTCCAGGACGCCATCGCGGCCGGTGAGCTGGCGCCCGGCGAGAAGATCACCGAACGCGGGCTCGCCGAGCGGCTGTCGATGAGCCCGACGCCGGTGCGCGAGGCCATCCGCCGGCTGGAGCAGGACGGCCTGATCGAGAGGACGGGTCCGCGCACGGTCGTCGTCGCGGACATCGGCGCGTCCGCCGTCGAGGACCTGGCCGAGGTCGAGATCGCGCTGCGAGGCCTCATCGCCCGGTTCGCCGCCCGCCGCGCGAGCACGGCCCAGCTCGACGCGCTCGACGCCCTCCTCGACGAGGCCGACGACCTGCTGATCGTCATCAAGCAGCGCGACGCCGACGGACGGCCCGTCGAGAAGCACCTCAACGCGCTGCTGGACACCATGCAGCGGTTCAACGACGCCGTCGCGGCGTGCGCGGGCAACGCCGTCCTGGTCCGGCTCCTGGACCAGACGAGGGTGTTCACCCAGGCCGAACGCCGCACCCGCACGGTCGAACGGGTCCTCGCGAACCACCAGTACGGCCTGGACCGCTACACGACCCACCGCTCCCTCGTCCGAGCCCTGCGCGCGGGCGACTCGGCCGCCGCCGAACGGATCGCCCTCGACGACGTCCGCGGCGGGCTCGAGGACCTGCGGCGCGAACCCGGGCAGGTCTCCGCGCGCTGAGCGCGGTTTGCGGGGGCGGGCGGCACGGGTACGCATCCCGGATCGGCCGGAAGGAGCGAGTCCGTGGAGACGCCACCCGTCGTGTCGCCCGAGGAGTGGGACGCGGCCCGCCAGGACCTGCTGCGCGAGGAGAAGGAACACACCCGCCAGAAGGACGCGCTGGCAGCGCGACGCCGCCGGCTGCCGCGGGTCCGCGTCGGGAAGCGGTACACCTTCGGGGGACCGGAGGGGGACGTCGACCTGCCCGGCCTGTTCGCCGGGCGGCGCCAGCTGATCGTCTACCGGCACTTCTTCGAGCCCGGCGTTGCCGACTGGCCGGAAGGCGGCTGCAGCGGCTGCGCCATGTTCACCGACAACCTCGGCCACCTCGCCCACCTCAACGCCCGCGACGTCACGTTCGTGATGGTCTCCGCCGCTCCGCAGAAGGACATCAGTCGCTACCGCCACCGCATGGGCTGGGACGGCATCCCCTGGTACACGACCCGGGACGACTTCTCGGAGGACTTCGGCGTCGCCGAGTACTTCGGCCTCAACGTCTTCCTCCGCGACGGCGCCGAGGTCTGCCGCACCTACTTCACCAACGCGCGTTCCGCGGAGCAGATCGGCAACGTCTGGAGCCTGCTCGACCTCACACCGCTCGGCCGCCAGGAGGAGTGGGAGGACTCGCCGCAGGGCTACCCGCAGGAGCCGCCGTACCGGTGGTGGCGCCGCCACGACGAGTACGGCACCGCCGAGGACGCCGGCTGACCGGCGCCCACGAGGTTCCGGATCTCCGCCTGTAGGCTTCGCGCGGCAGACGCGAACGTCAAGCAGTCGGCGCATCGCAGTCCTTAGCTGCACGGCCAGGGTGACCGGTGAGATCACCGCGGTCCGTCGACCGTCGACTGCTTGAGGAGAACTGAGTGACTGCGGACGCAGGGCACGCCCAGAACCTGTCCGACCTGATGCGGACCAACGCGGAGCCCTTGATCGAGAAGTGGGTGGACGCGGTCGCGGCGCTGCTGCGCGGACGGTCGACGCGAACGGAGCTCGAACGGGACTTCAGGGAGTTCTTCGCGGCGCTGCTGCCCCTGGTGGGCCACGACGGCCGGGACATCAGCGGCCGGGAGTTCGGCGACATGCGCTCGTTGCTGGACGAGTACTCGCGCGCCAGGGTCCGGGCGGGCTTCACGCCGACCGAGACGGCGTCGAGCCTGTTCTCCCTGAAGCGCGTGGTCTTCGAGCTCACCGAGAACAGCGACGACCCGCAGGTGTACCGGCAGCAGACGGCCTTCTCCGGGCTGCTGGACGCGCTCGGGCTGCTGACCTTCGAGTTCTACGCGCAGGCCCGTGACGAGATCATCCGGGAGCAGTCGGAGCAGCTCCTGGAGCTCACCACCCCGGTGGTGAAGATCTGGGAGGGCGTCCTCGCGGTGCCGCTGGTCGGCACCCTCGACTCGGCCCGCACCCAGGTGGTGATGGAGAAGCTGCTCGAAGCGCTGGTGGAGACCGGCTCCGAGCACGCGATCATCGACATCACCGGTGTCTTCGCGGTCGACACCCAGGTCGCGCAGCACCTGCTCAAGACCGTGGTCGCGGCCCGGCTGATGGGCGCGGAGTGCATCGTGTCCGGCATCCGCCCGCAGATCGCGCAGACGATCGTGGCGCTCGGCATCGAGTTCGGCGACATCGTCACCAAGGCCTCCCTCGCCGACGCGCTGCGGCACGCACTGCGCCGTGACGACGTCGACGTCGTCCGCAGCCAGGCCCTCTGATGGAACGCGTGCCGATTCTCAAGATCGGCGGCGTGCTGCTCGTCTCCATCCAGATCGACCTGCAGGACCAGAGCGTGCTCGCTCTGCAGGAGGACCTGGCGGAGAAGATCTGCGCGACCGGCGCCCACGGCGTGGTCATCGACATCTCGGCGGTCGAGATCGTCGACTCGTTCATCGGGCGGATGTTCGCCACGATCGCGTCCATCTCCCGCCTGTTCGACGCGGACACCGTCGTGGTGGGCATGAGGCCGGCGGTGGCGATCACGCTGGTGGAGCTCGGTCTCACTCTGGGTGGTGTGCGCACGGCGCTCGACCTCGAACGCGGGATGAAGATCCTGGGACAGCTCGGTCGCGGACGGGACTTCTGATGCCGCCCCGGTCCGAAGGGCCGGAGGAAGTGCCCATCAGCGGTGACGACGACGTCGTCCGCGTGCGCCAGCTCGTGCGCACGTACGCGCAGCAGACCAAGCTGTCGCTGGTGGACCAGACGAAGCTGGTCACGGCGGCCAGCGAGCTCGCGCGGAACACGCTCATCTACGGCGGCGGGGGTTTCGCCCGCGTCGAGGAGGTCAGCGACGGACGCCGCGCGGGCGTGCGGGCCTCCTTCCACGACGAGGGACCCGGCATCCCCGACCTGACGCTCGCGCTCGCCGACGGCTGGAGCAGCGGCAGCGGACTCGGGCTGGGCCTGAGCGGCGCACGCCGCCTGGTGGACGAGTTCGAGCTGGACACGGAGGTCGGCCGCGGCACGGTCGTGACGGTGGTCAAGTGGAAGAGATGACCACGGCCAACTGCCTTCCGCTGGTGCGCGACGAGGTCTGGCTGCCCGTGGAGGAGACCGCCCAGGTGGGCAGGATCCGCCGCGCGGCCACGTCGCTGGCCGAGCGGCTGGGGTTCGGCGCCACGCGCACGGCCGAGATCGGCCTCGCCGCCACCGAGATCGGGACGAACCTGCACAAGCACGCCCAGCAGGGCGTCGTGCTGATCCGCACGGTGCGCGGAGAGCGGGACGCGGCGGTGGAGATCCTCGCCGTCGACCGCGGCCCCGGCATCGCCGACATGGCGCTGGCGTGGGAGGACGGCCAGTCCACGACCGGCACGCTCGGCGTCGGGCTCGGCGCGGTGGCGCGGCTGGCGACGTCCTGCGCGATGAGTTCGCGCCCGGGCCGGGGAACCGCGCTGGTGGCGCGGTTCGCCCCGAAGCTGGACTGGGCACCCGAATGGGGTGAGGAACGAGCGGCAGGGGTGACCAGGCCGATCAACGGCGAGGACGTGTGCGGCGACGCCTACGCGGTCTGCCGGAGCACGGACCGGATGATGCTGATGATGTGCGACGGCTCCGGGCACGGTCCGCTGGCGGCGGCCGCGTCCGACGCCGCGGTGCGGGTGTTCCGCGAACAGCCGTTCCTGCCGCCCGACCAGGTGGTCGCCCGCCTGCACACGGCGTTGCGCGGCACGCGGGGAGGCGCGGTGGCGGTCGCGGACGTCGACCTGGTCCGCCGGACCGTGCGCTTCTGCGGACTGGGCAACATCGCCGCGGCGGTGCTGGCGGACGGCCGCAAGCAGGGCATGATCTCGGTGCCCGGAGTCGCGGGCCACCAGGCACGCACGATCCGCACGTTCGACTACCCGCTCCCGGAGCGCGCCGTCGTGGCCATGCACTCCGACGGTCTTACCGAGCGCTGGGGCCCGGACCACGGCAGCGACCTGCTCGCGGACCCGCCGGTGCTGATCGCGGCGACGCTGCTGCGCGAGGCGGGCGTGCGCCACGACGACGCCTGCGTGCTGGTGGCCCGACCGGCATGACCACCACCGACCTGCTGAAGCTCGTGATCGCCGACGAGCGCGACGTGTTCCTGCTCCGCCAGCGGGGCAGGCAGGTCGCGGCGGCGGCCGGGCTCGACGGGCAGAACCAGATCCGCGTGGCGACGGCGCTGAGCGACGTCGGCCGGGAGCTGGTGCGGCAGGAGGTCGCCACGACCGCGGTCTTCCGGCTGCGGCGCGGGCAGGCCCCCGCGTTGCTCGTCGAGCTGTCGTGGCAGGGGCCGGTGAGCGACACCGGTCCCGGCTGGGACACCGCCCGCAGGTTGATGAACGACCTGGTCATGAGCACCACCGGCGTCACGATGGTGAAGAAGGTGCCGCAGGCCGTCGCGCTCGACGAGAGCCTGCTCCAGGCGCTGCGCGAGGACAAGGGCACCACCGCGCTCGACGAGCTGCGCGCCCAGAACCAGGAACTGCTCGAGACGCTGGAGAACCTGGAGGCCAAGAGCACGGAGCTCGAACGGCTCAACGCCGAGCTGGAGGAGACCAACCGCGGCGTCATGGCTCTCTACCAGGAGCTGTCCGACGAGCTGGAACAGACGAACCAGGGCGTGGTCGCCCTCTACGCCGAGCTGGACGCGAAGTCCGCGGAGCTGCGGGACGCGGCCGCCGCGCGGATCCGGTTCTGGTCCAACATCAGCCACGAGCTGCGCGCCCCGATCAACTCGGTGGTCGGCTTGACCCGGCTGCTCGGCGGACCGGGCGGCGACCCCATGACCGACGACCAGCGCCACCACGTGGACCTGATCAACGAGTCCGCCGCGACGTTGCTGGCGCTGGTGAACGAACTGCTCGACACCGCGAAGGCCGAGTCGGGCAGCCTGCGGCCGCGGATGGCACCCGTCGCGCTCGACTACGTGATCGCACAGCTGCGGTCGGCGGCGCGGCCGTTGCTGCGCTCCGACGAGGTGCGGCTGGTGGTGGACACGCTGCCCACGTTGCGGCCGTTGGTCACCGACGAGACGATGCTCGTGCGGATCCTGCGCAACGTCCTGTCCAACGCGGTCAAGTTCACCCAGCGCGGCGAGATCCGCTTCACCGCCGAGGCCGGCCCCGGTCCCGACGAGGTGCGGTTCGTGGTCACCGACACGGGCATCGGCATCCCGCCCGCCGAGCAGGACCGGGTGTTCGAGGAGTTCTACCAGGTGCCCAACGCGTTGCAGATCGGTGCGAGCGGCACCGGTCTCGGCCTGTCCTACGCGCGCAAGCTCGCCGAGATCCTCGGCGGGAGCCTGGAGCTGAACAGCACACCCGGCATCGGCACGCAGGTCGTGCTCACCCTGCGCACCGCGGAGGACGAGTTCGTCCAGCCCGCGCCCGTCGCCTGCGCGCTGATCGCGGACGGCGACGAGAAGTGCCGCACGGAGCTGCGTGACGCCCTGGCCGGCATCGCCGCCGAGGTGGTCGAGACCGAGGACGGCCGCACCGCGCTGAACCTGGCGAAGTCGCTGCGCCCGGACCTGGTCCTCGTGAGCGCGAGCGCTCCGGTGATGAGCGGCAGCGCGGTGCTGTCGGTGCTGCGGCTCGACCCGGAGCTCGCGGGGGTACCGGTGGTCATCGTGTGCGGCGACGACCCCGGTGGTCTCGCGCGCAGCGTGCACAGCCTCGGAGCCGCGATGCTGCACGAGGCCCGCATCTCCCCGGAAACGGTGAGCCGGGCGGTCAGGGACGCCCAGCTGACGGCGCGCGGAACGGACGGCTGATGAACCCGACAGCCATGGGCGGAGGGCCGGCCAGGGTCCTCGTGGTGGACGACCTGGAGGCGAGCCGGTTCATCGCCTGCAGCTGGCTGCGCCGCAGCGGCCACACGGTGGTCGAGGCGACCACGGCGGCGGAGGCGCTCACCGCGCTGGAGGCCGACTCGTTCGACCTCGTCCTGCTCGACGTGCACCTGCCGGACATGAGCGGCTACGACGTGACGGAGCGGATCAAGGCTGATCCCCGCACGCGCTCGATCCCGGTCGTGATGCTCTCGGCGACCTACATCGAGCCCGAGGACAAGGTTCTCGGGCTCACCCGCGGCGCCGACGCCTACCTCACCGAACCCGTCGATCCCGGCGAGCTGCTCGCCAACGTCGAGGCGGCGTTGCGCTACCACCGCGCCCGTGCCCTCGCCGAACACCTCGCCGCCCGGCTGACCAGGCTGACCACGGCCACGTTCGCGGTCAACGCCGCGACCACGTTCGAGACACTGGCCGAAGCCGCCGCGATCGGGGCCGCGGACGTGCTCGACACGGAGGCGACCGCCGTTCTCACCGCCCCGTCCGGTGCCGTCTGCGTCGTGACGGCGGGCAGCGGGACCGGGGCCCGTCCGCAGAACGCGGACGTCGAGCAGTGGATGGTGGCGCTCAGCCCGGGAGTCGGCGTCACCGTGGTCGAGGCCGGTGCGGTGCCGTGGCACCCGTTGGCGGTGGCGGTGGTCGCGCGCACGAAGCCGCGCCGCCCGCCCATCGGGATCGTGGTCGGGTCTCGGGCCGTGACCGGTGACGACGACCGGAACCTGCTGCGCCAGCTCGCCCAGGCGACCGCGCTGGCCGCCGAGGGCCTGCACACGTTCGCCGAGGAGCATTCGCTCGCGCTCACCTTGCAGCGCAGCCTCCTGCCCCGCGCGTTGCCGCACCGCCCGGAACTGCCGATGACGGCCCGGTACGTGCCCGCGTCGAGCAACGCCGAGATCGGCGGCGACTTCTACGACGTGATCGAGCTCGGCGGGAACCTGCTGATCGCCATCGGAGACGTGTGCGGCCACTCGATCGAGGCCGCGACGGTGATGGGGGAGGTGCGGCACACCCTGCGCGCCTACGCGGTGGAGGGCCACCGGCCGGCCGAGATCCTGCGCCTGGTCGACGCCCTGCTCGAACGGTTCCACCCGATCGGCGGCCTCACCACCATGTGCCTGCTGGAGGTCGACCTGGAGGCGGGCACGATGGCCGTCGCGAACGCCGGTCACGTGCCGCCGCTGATCGTCGACGACCAGGGCGCTCGCTACGTCGACGTGCGCGGTCCGTTGCTGGGCATCGGGCTGGAACGGCCGGAGGCCACCGTGCTGCCGCTGCCGCCCGCGACCACCGTGCTCCTGACGACCGACGGTCTCGTCGAACGGCCGGGAATCGACCTGGACGAGGGCATGGAGAAGCTGCGCGCGACCGTGTCGGACACCGAGGACATGGACGATCTCGCCGATCGCCTGCTCGCCGAGCTGGGGCAGGGCAAGCGGGACGACATCGCGCTCCTGCTGCTGCGACGTCTCGGGTGACGGCTCGCGTGGTGGACCTGCCGGTGACGCGGGGCATGTGCATGGCCTCGTTGCGCCGCGATCTCACCGCCGCCCTGGACGGACTCGGCGAGGACCACCTCTACGACGTGCAGCTCGTGGTGACCGAACTCGTGGCGAACGTGCTGGACCACACCTCCAGCAGCACCGGCCACCTCCGGGTCCTGCTGCGCCAGGAGCCCTGCGCGGTGACGGTCGAGGTGGACGACGAGTCCGCGGTGCGGCCGGTGTACGGCCGTTCCAGCCTGGGGGAGCACCGGGGCAGGGGAATGGTGCTGGTGGACGACATCTCGCGCGAGTGGGGCTGCCGTCCGCGCGGTGAGAGAGGCAAGACCGTGTTCGCCCTGGTGGAGTGCACCGGAATCTGACCCGGCCGGCGCGGTTACCCCGGTTCGGCCGGGGTATCTCGGGCCATGGCCACCACACCGTCAGCGTCCCGCGGCGAGCCGTCCTGGCCGCCGGAAGGACGAGAACCACTTCCCGCAAGCGGAAGAACCGTCACCGAGCACCTCGAGAACGGCGCGGTCGTGACGTACTTCGACCCCTCCCCGTCCGGCGGGCCGCCGTTCCGGCGTGCGGTCGCGGTCGGGCCGGAGATCGTCGACCCCGTCACGGACCTGTGCTGGATCCCCCTGATGCGCACAGACCTGACGCTCGACATGGTGATGTGGCCGCTGGTCGTGGACATCGCTCCGCAGTAGGCCCCGCGGGCGGGGCGACGTGGTGCCGCCCCGCCCGCGGCCTCACCGCGTGACCGCTCCGCTCACGGGCTCCAGCAGCGCCAGCATCTCCGGCAGGTCGAAGTGCCGGGCGACGTCGAGCGCGGACCTCGGCCCGAGAGCGGGGTCCGCCCCCGCGTCGAGCAGCAGGCGGACGATGCTCTCGGAGCGCCGGAACACCGCCGCTCCCAGGGCGGTCTGTCCCCGGTCGTTGACCCGGCCGGTGTCGGCGCCCCGCTCCAGCAACGCCCGGACCGCGTCCGTGTGGCAGTGGTACGCGGCCAGGATCAGCAGGGAGTCGCCCGCACCGTTGGTGAGGTTGACCGGTATCCCCGCGTCGATCGCCTCGGCCAGTCGTGCCGTGTCACCGGCACGGGCGAGGTCGAACATCGAGCGCAGGAAGGCGAGCTCCTCCTCGGTGAGCGTCTGCTGGCCGCTCATGCGATGGCCGTGGGGAAGCGGTCCCACACGCGGTGGGCGCCGAGCAGCGTCGTCACCTCCGCGAGGACCTTCGACGGGCTGTCGTCGACCACGATCCCCGGTCCCGTGCCGCAGCCGGCGGCCTCCACCGCCGCGCGTCCGGTGCCCCACGCGCCGATGGCCTTGGCGTGGCGGAAGCACTCCTGGATCATGAGGGTGACGCGCGGGTCGGTGGCGTTGCCCGCCACCAGCAGCGCGTCGAACTCGATCGAGCGCGCGGTGAGGAACGTCCGCTGCGCGACCAGGTCGCTGTCGCCGAGCGGCCCACCGGTCGGAGCGATCAGAAGCGGCACCATCCCGCCCGCCAGGACGGTCTCGCGCACCGTGCGCACGCCGTCGAGGTCGGCCGGGTCGACCACGATTCCGATGATGCGGCCGTCCGTCGGCCACGTCTGCCCGACCTGCGAGAGGGCGGGACTCGGCGTGACCTTCTTCAGCTTGGCCTGGGCCGGCACCGGAAGTCCCAGCCCCTTGGCCACCTCGGCGCACAGGACGGGGTCGACGTTGGCCAGCACCAGCAGCTCGCGTTCCTTGATCGCCTGCTCGTAGCACTTGCCCAGCTCGAAGGTGAACGCGCTGACCACGTGTTCCTTCTCGACCGGCGACAGGCTCTGCCAGAACAGCCTCGGCTGGGTGTAGTGGTCCGCGAACGACTTCGGTGCCTCGCGCACCTTGACGGCCCGCGGCAACGGCTGCGCCACCTCGACGAGCGGCCGGTCCCCGGCCTTCGCGACGAACGGGTTGCCGCCGTCGAGGGTGTTCGGCCGGTAGGGGGCGACGCCCGCGTGCACGGCTTGCTGGTGGAACCCGTCGCGGAGCATGTCGTTGACCGGCACGTGCGGGCGGTTGATCGGGATCTGGTTGAAGTTCGGTCCCGCGAGCCTGGTCAGCTGGGTGTCCAGGTAGGAGAACAGCCGGGACTGCAGCAGCGGGTCGTCGGTGACGTCGATGCCCGGCACCAGGTTGCCGAGGTGGAACGCCACCTGCTCGGTCTCCGCGAAGTAGTTCTGCGGGTTGCGGTTGAGCGTCAGCATCCCGACCGGCTGCACCGGTGCGAGCTCCTCCGGCACGATCTTCGTCGGGTCGAGCAGGTCGATGCCCTCGAAGGTCTGCTGCGGGGTGTCGGGCATGATCTGCAGGCCGAGCTCCCACTGCGGGTACGCGCCGGACTCGATGGCGTCGGCGAGGTCGCGGCGGTGGAAGTCGGGGTCGAAGCCGCTGGCCATCTGCGCCTCCTCCCACACCAGGGAGTGCACGCCCAGCTTCGGCTTCCAGTGGAACTTCGCGAGCACGGTCTCGCCCTCGGCGTTGACGAGGCGGAACGTGTGGACGCCGAAGCCCTCCATCGTGCGGTACGAGCGGGGGATGCCCCGGTCGGACATGTTCCACAGGACGTGGTGGGTGGCCTCGGTGTGGGTCGACACGAAGTCCCAGAACGTGTCGTGCGCGCTCTGCGCCTGCGGGATCTCACGGTCCGGGTGCGGCTTGCCCGCGTGGATCACGTCCGGGAACTTGATCCCGTCCTGGATGAAGAAGACGGGGATGTTGTTGCCCACCAGGTCGAAGTTGCCCTCCTGGGTGTAGAACTTCGTCGCGAACCCGCGGGTGTCCCGCACGGTGTCCGCCGACCCGCGTGAGCCCAGCACTGTCGAGAACCGCACGAACACCGGCGTCTCCACGCCGTCCCCGAGGAACCCGGCCATGCAGACGTTCGAGGCGGTGCCGTAGCCGACGAACACGCCGTGCGCGCCGTACCCGCGTGCGTGGACGACTCGCTCCGGGATGCGCTCGTGGTCGAAGTGCATGACCTTCTCGCGCAGGTGGTGGTCCTGCAGCAGCGTCGGCCCGCGCTCGCCGGCCTTCAGCGAGTGGTCGGTGTCGCGCAGCCGCGCCCCGGCGGAGGTGGTCAGGAACTCGCCCTGCTGGCCCTGGGACAGCTTGGGTGCCCCGGTCGGGGCGCCGGTGGGCGACACCGTCTCCGGCCCTGTCTGGTCGTGCTTGGGCGGCAACGGCCCCCGCGGCTCTGTGGGCTCCTCGAGCGACGGCGGCTCACTGGCCGGGGCACCGGGGATCGGCGGGTTCACCAGTTCGGTGACCTTGTCCACCGCCTTCTCCACCGCCGCCTTCACGACCTTGCCTGGCTTCTTGCTCGCCACTGCTTCCTCCTACCGCACAGGAATGTCAGAGAGGCAGTACCCGGTGATTCGCGGATGCCAACCATTAGGCCCACAACCGTTTGGCTGGATTTCGAAGGGGTAGCCGATCGCGTCCGAAAGGGCTCACGTTCAAGGGAGTCGTCATGTCTCGAACCGAAACGGCGCGGCGTGGCACGATCCAGACCGCCGCGATGGCCGTGGCCGCGGTGTTCACCCTGGTGGGCATTGCCGGGTTCATCCCCGGCCTGACCACGAACTACGACGCGCTGGAGCTGGCCGGCCACGAGTCCCAGGCGATGCTGCTGGGTCTGTTCGCGGTGTCGGTCTTCCACAACATCGTCCACCTGGCCTTCGGCGTGGCCGGATTCCTGATGGCCCGCACGGCCGGAGGCGCGTACTGGTACCTCGTCGGTGGCGGAGCCGTCTACCTGGTGCTGTGGCTGTACGGGTTGGTGATCGACCACGACAGCGCCGCCAACTTCGTTCCGTTCAACACGGCCGACAACTGGCTGCACCTGTTCCTGGGTGTCGGCATGGTCGCGCTCGGTCTGGCGCTCGGTCGCGGTCGCGTCGCGCGCACGCGCTGATTCCGCGTATTCCTGCTGACGAAGAAATGGTGGGCATCGCACTTGCGATGCCCACCATTTCACGGTTTCTCAGCTCGCCGGTTGGAGCAGGACCTTCTGGGCTCCGTGGAGCTTCTTCTGGAACATCTCGTAGGCGCGCGGCGCCTCGTGCAGCGGCAACCGGTGGGTGGCGAAGTCGTCGACGCCGAGAGGGTCGTCGGCGCCGGAGAGCAACGGCAGGATGTCGTCGACCCAGCGGCGCACGTTCGCCTGTCCCATGTGGAGCCTGACCTGCTTGTCGAACAGCTCCATCATGGGCATCGGGTCGATCATGCCGCCGTACACGCCGGACAGCGAGATCGTGCCGCCCCGCCGCACCGCGTCGATGGCCGCGTACAACACGCTCAGCCGGTCGATGCCCGCCTTCTCGGTGATCAGCGCGCCGGCGGCCTTCGGCAGCGCCGCCACCAGGTTGTGCGCGATCCTGGCGGCCGGCGCGCCGTGCGCCTCCATGCCCACCGCGTCGATGACGGAGTCCGCGCCCCGGCCCGAGGTGAGCGCGCGGACGGCGTCGCCGATGTCGTCGTGGTCGCGCGTGTCGAGCACCGTCGCCCCGTGCGCCTCGGCCCGCGCCAGGCGTTCGGACACGAGGTCGATGCCGATGACCTGCCCGGCGCCCTTGTGCAGGGCGACGCGGGCGCACATCTGCCCGATCGGCCCGAGACCGAAGATCACGACGGAGCCACCCGCCGGGATCTCGGCGTACTCGACCGCCTGCCAGGCCGTGGGCAGCACGTCGGACAGGTAGACGAACCGGTCGTCCGGCGGGCCGTCCGGAACCTTGATCGGCCCGTACTGCGCCTGTGGCACCCGCAGGTACTCGGCCTGGCCGCCGGGCACCTGCCCGTAGAGCTTCGTGTAGCCGAGCAGCGCGGCGCCCTTGCCCTGACTGGTGACCTGGGTCGTCTCGCATTGCGACTGCAGGCCGCGCTCGCACATGAAGCAGTGGCCGCAGGAGATGTTGAACGGGACGACGACCCTGTCTCCCGCCTTGAGCGAGGTGACCTCCGCGCCGACCTCCTCGACGATGCCCATCGGTTCGTGCCCCAGGACGTCGCCCTCGGTCATGAACGGGCCGAGCACCTCGTACAGGTGCAGGTCCGACCCGCACACACCGGTGGAGGTGACCCGGATGACGGCGTCCGTCGGAGACTCGATCCGCGGATCGGGCACCGTGTCCACCCGGACGTCGCGCTTGCCGTGCCAGGTGACCGCCTTCATCGGCGCTCCTTCCTGAAAAATCACAGTTGTGGGGCGGGTGCCCTCGTGCCCGCCCCGCAAACACGCGAAGTCACGTTGTTTCAAGGCGTTGTAGCAGGCCGATTCCACGTTCGTGATGTTGCTCAGGACGCGGGGCGTGTACGCGCCCCAAGACGACACCGCGCTTCTGCTCGAAGCGCTCCACGCGGCAGCGATCCCCAGGGGCGCCCGCGTTCTGGACATCGGGACAGGCACGGGCGCCCTCGCGCTGGCCGCCATGCGCGCGGGCGCCTCCGATGTGACCGCTGTGGACGTTTCCCGCCGTGCCGTGTGGACGGCGCGGATCAACGCGCTGATGAACCGGACACCGATCCGCGTCCGCCAGGGCAACGTGCTCGACGTCGTGAAGGACGAGAGCTTCGACCTCGTGCTGGCCAATCCGCCGTACGTGCCCGCGAACTGCATCGCGCGAGGACCGGCACGGGCGTGGGACGCCGGGCTGGACGGTCGCGAGCTCCTCAACCCCTTGTGCGCCCGGTCCTTCGACCTGCTCGCGCCCGGCGGGGTGCTGCTGATGGTCCATTCTGCACTGTGCGGAGTGGACCTGACGTTGCGGCAGCTGCGCGACTGCGGGCTGAAAGCCTCTGTCGTGCAACGGCGCCGGGTGCCGTTCGGGCCGGTCATGCGGTCCAGGACGGCGTTCCTGGAACGGCACGGCCTGATCGAGCCCGGACAGCGTGACGAGGAACTGGTGGTGATCCGAGGTGACCGAACCCCGCTCGCGCAGGGTGACGATCGTGCCGAACGGCCCCATGCTGGTTGAGGGGCCGGTCGAGCTCGTCACCGACGACGGCGTGACGCACACGAGCGACCGGTTCGTGGTCGCCGTGTGCGCGTGCCGACGCAGCAAGCGCTATCCGTTCTGCGACACCAGCCACCGCCGCCGCGTCCGCAGCGACGACTCGCCCGAGTCCCAGGACGACAGCAGATGAGCGGCGAAGCGTGACTCGAGGTGTTCCGTCGCCTGGATGCCGAACACGACGTCCGCCCTGAGCGACGGTTCCTGCTCCAGCAACGAACCGATGACGTCGTTGCGCATGATCTGCTCGTGCACGGCGTCGGCCTCGATGTGCTCGGTGAAGAACTCGACACAGCGCGGGTCGGCGTCCATGCGCTCCAACGCTTGAGCCATGCGGCGGGCACTCGGCGCCGTCGTGATCTCGGCGGCGGCGAAGTGGCCGACCAGGGCTCCGCGCAACGACCTGTGCAGGCCGAACAGCGACATCATGTTGACGATCGCGATGGCCGGCGCAGGCACGTCGTCGAGGTAGTGCAGGTAGTCGGAGGACATCCCCGCGCCCTCCAGCAGGTCGGCGTAGAGCCGGGAGTGCATGCGGTCGGCGCGCCCGCCGCCGAACTCGTCGAACTCCACCGCCACCAGCGCGGCCTTCGCCCTGCCCCGCAGCCGGGGGATGACCCACGCGTGCGGGTCGGCCTCTTTGTGGTGGTACACCGAACGGTGCGCGAAGTACTCGCACATCTGGTCCCACGTCCCGTCGTCGCGCAGGTGGTGTGACACCCCGCTGCCGGGAACGTGCTCGACCAGCAGCTCCGCGAGGGTTCCTTCGAGATCGTCGCCGCCGTCCACGTCGGACCGCAGCCGGGTGAGGAAGGCGTCCTCGACGCGCGCGCGGAGCCGCAGCAGTTCCGGGTCCCACTCCCAGGCGGGGTGCACGCCGTCGAAACCGCCGTAGTGCAGCTCGTACAACGTGTGCAGGGCGATGGTCAGGTCCTCGCCGTACGGGTCGGCGTCGGTGAACTCGACGGCCCGTCCGTCCGGTTCGCCGTTCAGGGTGGCGACGACCTGCTCGGACAAGGGGCCGCGTGGCGATGGTAGTTGCACCCAGGAGTCATACCCGCGCGGTGACCAGCTCACGCACGAGTGCGAGTTCACCGCGTTCCTCCAGCGCGGGCGTCACGTGCTCGACCAGACCATCCAGCAGCTCGGTGGCGGGCACGCGGCACTCCCGCCACGGATCGACCCCCGCGCCGTCGACGCCGTACCTGGACGCCGCCCACACGGCGGCGGCGAGCACGTCGTCGCGCACCGCGGGAGGTTCCGCGCCTTTCTGGACGTCCTCGAAGGCGGCGTGGACGAGCGCACGGGACAGCGCGGCCTGCAGCACCGCGCCACCGACCTCCGCGGCGGCGTCCGCCGCGCGGAACTCCACGGTCGGCAGCCGGGAGGCCAGCCGCACGAGCCAGAACGACTGCGCCGCGTCCACGAGCGTCCCGCACGTCACCATCCTGGAGACGTGGTCGTCGTAGTCCCGCGCGTCGCGGAACAGCGGGGGCACCCCCGAGCCGGGGAACCTCGACTGCAGCACCATGCGCCAGCTCGCGTAGCCGTGGTCGGGGGAGTTGGCGGACACGGCCAGCAGGGTCGGCAGCCACGGCCGCACGTGGTTCAGCACGGCCACCGCGGTCTCGCGGTCCGGCACACCGACGTGCACGTGGCAGCCGCACGCCTCGTAGTCCTCCACGACGCCCGCGTACGCGTCGAGGACGCGGTGGAACCGTGCGCCGTCCGCGACGACCGAACGCGTCGAGGCTTTGACCGGCGTGCCACGGGAAACCAGCTCCACGCCCTCCGCACTGGCGGCTTCGGCGAGCATCGCGCGTGCCTGCGCGAGCGCCTCGCCCAGAGCGGCGACGCTGGTGCAAGGCCCGGTCGCGGCCTCGACCTGGGTCCCGGCCAGCTCCGCGTGGAACTTCGTCAGCTCGGTGTCCCGCACCCGCGCCAGCACGGCGTGCGCACGCATCACCGTTCGCCGGGACGCCGCGTCGACGAGCAGGAACTCCTCTTCCACCCCAACGGTGTCAGCACACGCATCCCGCAAGTGCCCATCTCCGCTCTCCCATGGACGTCGTCGTCCGTGTACCCGCGCGGGATAGGGGTGAACCACAACGGGGTACTCGGCCCGGTATGGACGACAAGACGATCGATGCTCTCGGCAAGCTCCGCAAGGCGTTCGAGACCACCGAACGCGCGCGAGGCCACCTGTACTCGTTCCACCAGCTCACCGGCACCGCCGACTTCGAGCTCGGTGACGCGGTCACGGCGCTGCGCGAGGCGGGGCACGAGGAGCACGCGAACCGCGTGCAACGGGAGCTGCTCGGCCGCAACGTCCTTCCTGGACGGTGGACCTTCCAGATCGTCGAGGAGTACGACGACATGTACCACGACGTCTTCCGCGACGTCGAACGCGCTGTGCGCGACGACCTGGCGGGCGGCGAGCGGCACGGCCTGGAGAAGCAGCTCAAGCGCGAGCGCCAGCGGCTCAGCGCCACCGCGTACTCGGAGAACCCGGGCAAGACCGGCCGGTGACCCCTCGCGACGGGTGAGTGAAAACGTGTTTTCGGCCGTTCACACCTCGATTCGTAGATCATGACCTATCGGGTGATCTTGCCCGCGTCCGGCCGTGCGGATCCGGCGCGGCGTTCTTACGGTCCTGCCAGCGGTCGCCAGACCGCCGCACCACCAGGGTTCGCCGCGCGCTCACCTGTCCAGCGGTGAACCCTGTCCATGCCGCGGACGAAACCCTCGTCGGACAGGCGCCCTCGCGGGCGGGAGCGGGACGAGGTGCAAAAGGGACATGCGTCATCTCCGTGGCAACATCACCAGTCGCGTCGTGCTCATCGCCTTCTCCGCGACGGCTCTCGTCACAGCGGCCGGCACGGTCGCCTCAGCCTCGGCCCCGGTCGACTGGGACCGCATCGCGCAGTGCGAGAGCGGGAACAACTGGTCGACCAACACCGGCAACGGCTACTACGGCGGACTCCAGTTCAGCCAGTCGACCTGGCAGGCCAACGGCGGCTCGGGTCACGCCCACCAGGCGTCGCGCGAGGAGCAGATCCGCGTCGCGGAAAGCGTTCTGCGGACCCAGGGACTGGGAGCGTGGGGTGCGTGCGGACGCCGTGCGACAGGTGGTGAGCAACCGGTGCGCAAGGGGCACAGCCCGGCCGGTCGCAAGGCCGCGTCGCGCGTGGTGCCGCTGGCCGCGCCGTCCACGAGCAACCCCGACGGCGACTACACGGTCAAGACCGGTGACACGCTCAGCAGCATCGCCGAGGAGCTGCGGGTAGACGGAGGCTGGCAGGCGCTGGTCGCCAAGAACGCCCGGTTCCTGACGAACCCCGACCTCATCAGGCCGGGCGACAAGATCGCCACGAAGTGACGTCCGGTGCGGGACCCGTCGGCGACGGGTCCCGCACCGTCACGAAGACCTGCCGGCCAGCTCGGGCAGCGGGGTCACGACGCCGTCGCGCGCGGTACGGGCGCCGCTGTGCCTGCGGCGCACCAGTTGCCCGACCGCCAGCACGACGTACAACGCGGACAGGACGATGATCACCACGCGGTTGGCGGCGTCCGGCAGCGTGATGCTGGCCGCGAACTGGGCGGCGAACAGCACGAACAGCGTGGTGGCACCGAGCGTGGTGAGACCGAGGTTCGCGAGGATGCTCACCGCGAACAGCGACTGGGTGGCGGTGAGGAGCAGTTCGAGGCGCTGGTGCCCGTCCAGCGGCAGGCCGTGCGTGCCGCCGCTGGAGATCGCGAACACGATCGGGATGGTGCCGACCAGCAGCGTCCACTGGTTGACCTTGCTGGACAGCAGCGTGCCCAGCGAGTGCGAGGCCATCAGCCGGGCGGCGTACAGGCAGGCGACGATCAGCTCCGGTGACTCGCTCGCCAGCGGTGCCACCCACTGCACCAGCAGGAACTCGTCCACGCCGAGGCTCGTGCCGGTGTCCACGAGGTTCTGGGCGAAGTGCTCGGCCGTGGCGAGGATGACGAGGCCGGCGAAGGTGAACATGCCGATCACCCACCGGCGCCGCGGCCCGCGTTCCTGACGGCCCACCCACTCGGACACGCCGAGCAGCTTCGGCTCCTCCACGGGCGCTTTGGACAGCCGCCAGGCGTACCCGGCGAAGATCGCCAGGAAGACCGCGGCGTCGACCATCGTGAGCGACGTGCGCAGCGGCAGGCTCAGCGAGTACAGGGTGGCCAGGGCGAGGAACACGACCTCGACCGACATGACCGGGGCGAGCTCGATCCGTCCCTCGTGGGTCGACGCGCTCTCCCGGTGTGCCCGCCGGACGGCGAGCGCGCCCACGAGCACGACCAGGGGCCAGCCGAAGCCGACGAGCACCCGGTTGGCGCCGGTCATGTTCGCCAGGGCGAGCGAACACGGGTCCGCCTCACCGGGTGGTGGCACGCAGGTGCCCTCGCGGGCGAACTCCTGGCCCGCCTCGAACGTGAACACGAGGTCCACCGCGTACTCGGGCAGCACGGCCACCAGCGCGAGCACGGCGATCGCCAGTCCGGCGCTGACGTCCACCTGGGCGGCCTCGGCGGCCCAGGCGAGCACGAACGCCGCGCCCACGATGGCGACGCCGAAGACGAGGGCGGCCAGCGGGGGAGCGACGTGGGGATGAGGCCATCCCAGGTAGTCCGCGGCTCCCAGGTAGGCCCCCGGGAGTGCGGCGAGCGCGGCGAAGGGGAGCCGTGCCGGGAAACCGCGCCGGTCGTCGCCCGGCGAGGAGCTCACGTGCGGTCCGTGCCGGACGACAGCGCGGCCAGCACTTCGGACGGGGAGGCGTAGCGGCGGTGGGGGAGGTGGTGCAGCCGGCGGCGGACGTCGGTGCCGAGGTCGTGGACTTCGGCGCAGAGGACGATGCGCACCTTGTCGGCCGGATAGGACAGTTCGCCGAGGACCTGCCGCAACTCGGTCTCCTCGTCCGCGTCGGTGGTCTCCATGGCAGCCGAGTACCCACCACTGAAGTGCGAAAACCAGCTCAGCGGTCGCGCAGCCACGCCGCGAGGTCGTCGAAACCGTTGCGCACAGCGGCTTCCACCGGCGTGACCGGCTCCCACGGCGGCGTCCGGTGCACGTCCGCGCCCAGCGCCAGCAGACGCTCGGCGCACTCCCGCTGACCGCCGTGGCACGCGCCCCAGAACGCGATGTCGACGTCGTCCTGGGTGGCGCCGGCGAGGAGCTCGCCGAGCCGGTCGGACAGACCGAGCGTCGCCGCGTCGGTCAGCGTGACCGCCGCGCCCCGCTCGACGAGCCGGTGGGCCGCGCGCCACTGGGCGAAGGCCCGCGCGTCGGCCAGGGGCGTGCCGCCGCCGATCACCGCTCCGCGGGCGTCGATGTCCGCGCCCGCGTCGATCAGCGCGTCGAGGACCTCGACGTCGTCGGCGCTGGCGGCCCAGTGCAGCGGCGTCTCGGCGTGCGACCCCTGGAACCGTACGTCGACGTCGGCGCCCGCCTCGACCAGCAGCGCCACGGTCTGTGCGCCGCGGGGACGATGGGCGGGCCAGTCCGTCAGCACGTGCAGCAGGGTCCGCCCACCTCCGTGCTCGTCGACGATCCGCGCGGTCGCCAGGCCCGCGTGGTCCGCCAGCAGTCGCCGCAGCGCGGCGAGGTCGCCGTCGCGGACGGCGGCGGAGACGGTCAGGGCCAGCGGATCGTCGTGTCGCACCGCTGTCACCTGAGGTTCGTCCAGCGGACCATGTCCGCGAAGGTCACGTTCCCGCCGCACACCACGATGCCCAGCCGCGCACCGGGACCGACCCGGTCGAGCACGGCGGGCGCCGCCGCCACCAGGCACCCGGCGGCGGGCTCCGCCCAGACCTTCTGCGCCTCGGCCAGCGCCACCGAGCCCCGCACGGCGTCCGCGTCGGACACCACCAGGACGTCCTCGACCAGCGCGGCGGTGTGGTCGTAGGTCAGTTGCGACACGTGCGGCGCCGAGAGGGTCGAGACGATCGACGTCGGCGCGATCTCCACCGGACCACCCGCCGCGAGGGCGCGGTGCATCGCGTCCGCCCCCTCGACCTCGACACCCCACACGCGCACGCCGGGCACGAGCGCGTGGAACGCCGTCGCGACGCCCGAGACGAACCCGCCCCCGCCGATGCTGACCAGCACGTCGGTGACGTCCGGCGCGTCGGTCGCGAACTCCAGGCCCGCGGTGCCCTGGCCGGCGACCACGACCGGGTCGTCGTAGGGGTGCACGAGCGTCGCGCCCGCCTCGACCAGGTCGTCCAGCAGGGAGAACGCCGCCGCCAGGCCATCGGTGAGCCGCACGTCGGCGCCGGACGCCCGCGCGAGCTCGACCGAGCGCGCGGGCGCGGTGGAGGGCATCACGACCGTCGCGGCCACGCCGAGCTCGCTCGCGGCGGCGGCCAGCGCGATGCCGTGGTTGCCGCCGCTGACGCCGACTACACCGGCCGCCCGGTCCTCGGCGGACAGCGAGAGGATCTTCGCGAACGCGCCGCGCGTCTTGAACGAACCGCTGCGCTGCCACAGTTCCAGCTTCACCGTCGTGGGAACGCCCAGCAGCGCGGACAGTCCCGGCGAGGGCAGCGTGGGCGTGCGCAGCACCCGTCCGGCGAGCACCTCGGCCGCGGCCCGGACGTCGTCGATGGTCAGCAGCTCCGCCATGACACCACCCTAGGGTGCCGCCCGTCCGTGCCGTTCCTCTCCGCACGTCAGTGATCCGCAGAAACTCCTCCAGGGTGCACATTGCATCCGTAGACGCGGAACCTAAGATGAGTGAGTGCCGAATCTGCGGATCGGCGATCCGTCGGCGGCCTGGAGGCTGGACATGTCGAAAAGCAGCGCGCTCGTGGCCGTGTCGGCCGCGCTGGTGCTCGCGGGGTGCGGCTCGGGCGACCGGCCCGCCACCGCGTCCGGGACCGTCACCGGTGACGTCACCGTGTTCGCGGCGGCGTCGCTGACCGAGACCTTCACCCGGCTGGGCGACGACTTCGAGGCCGCGCACCCCGGCACGAGGGTCAGGTTCAACTTCGGCGGCAGCTCGGCCCTCGCGCAGCAGCTCGGCCAGGGCGCGCCCGCCGACGTGTTCGCGAGCGCCGCGCCTGCCAACATGAAGCAGGTGACCGACACCAAGACGATCACGGACGCGCCCAGGACGTTCGCGCGGAACAGGCTCGCCATCGCGGTGCCGAAGGGCAACCCCGGCAGGATCGGCGGGCTCGCGGACTTCGGGGACGCGGGCAGGAAGATCGCGCTGTGCGCGGAGCAGGTGCCGTGCGGTGCCGCGTCGAGGAAGGTCTTCGAACTGGCCGGGGTCACGCCCAGGCCGGACACGCTGGAACAGGACGTCAAGGCGGTGCTCACCAAGGTCTCGCTCGGTGAGGTCGACGGCGCGCTCGTCTACCGGACGGACGTGAAGGCCGCGGGCGGCAAGGTCGAGAGCGTCGAGTTCAGCGAGTCGGCGCAGGCGGTCAACGACTACCCGATCGCCCCGCTGGCCAAGGCGCGCAACGCCGTGGCGGCCAAGGCCTTCGTGGACTTCGTGCTGTCCGGCGAGGGGCGCGCGGTGCTGGGCGCGGCGGGCTTCGACGTCCCGTGACGCGCACCCGAGTGCGAGGACGGCTGCCCGTCGGCCTCGTCGTCCCCGCCGTGATCGGCCTGGCGTTCCTGCTGGTGCCGCTCGCCGGGCTGCTCGTGAAGACGCCGTGGACCTCGCTGTCCACCTTGCTCAGCGCCGAGGTCGGTGAGGCGCTGAGGCTGTCGCTGGTCTGCGCCTCGCTCGCGACGGTGCTGTGCCTGTTCCTCGGCGTCCCGCTCGCCTGGCTGCTGGCGCGGTCCGGTCTGCCGGGGCGGGGATTCCTGCGAGCGCTCGTCACCGTGCCGCTCGTGCTGCCACCCGTCGTCGGCGGTGTCGCGCTGTTGCTGGTGCTGGGCCGGCGCGGGCTGATCGGCGAGCACCTCGACGCCTGGTTCGGCATCTCGCTGCCGTTCACCACGGCCGGGGTCGTCGTCGCGGAGGCGTTCGTGGCGATGCCGTTCCTCGTGATCTCGGTCGAGGGCGCGCTGCGGGCCGCCGATCCGCGCTACGAGGAGGCGGCGGCCACGCTGGGCGCCTCGCGGTGGCTGACGTTCCGGCGGGTGACGCTGCCGTCGGTGCTGCCCGGCGTGGTGGCGGGCGCGGTGCTGTGCTGGGCGCGGGCGCTGGGGGAGTTCGGTGCGACGATCACGTTCGCGGGCAACTTCCCCGGCGAGACGACGACCATGCCGCTGGCCGTCTACCTGGCCCTGGAAACGGATCCGGACGCGGCGATCGTGCTGAGCATCGTGCTGTTGCTGGTGTCCGTCGGTGTGCTGGCCGGTCTGCGCGACCGGTGGATCAGCGGGCCGTCATGACCCTGAACGCGGACCTGCGCGTCACGCGCGGCACCTTCACCCTCGACCTCGGCCTGACGATCGCACCGGGCGAGGTCGTCGCGCTGCTCGGCCCGAACGGCGCCGGCAAGTCCACCGCGCTGCGCGCCCTGGCGGGCCTGCTCCCGCTGACGTCCGGGCACATCACCGTCGGAGAGTCCACCTGGGACGGTGCGGACGCGTTCCTGCCCGCCGAGAAGCGGCCGATCGGCGTGGTGTTCCAGGACTACCTGCTCTTCGCGCACATGTCCGCGCTGGAGAACGTCGCGTTCGGACTCCGGGCCCGCGGCACGCGTCGCGACGAGGCACGGGCCGAGGCGGCGCGCTGGCTCGGCAGGGTCGGTCTCGACGGCCACGCCCGGACCAGGCCGCGCTCGTTGTCGGGCGGGCAGGCGCAACGGGTCGCGCTGGCCCGCGCCCTGGCCACCGGCCCGAGCCTGCTGCTGCTCGACGAACCGCTCGCGGCGCTGGACGCGAGCACCCGCCTGCAGGTCCGCTCCGAACTGGGGCGGCACCTCGCGGACTTCGGCGGCCACACGCTGCTGGTCACGCACGACCCGTTGGACGCCATGGTGCTGGCCGACCGGCTGGTGATCCTGGAAGGCGGCCGCGCGGTGCAAACCGGCCCGCCCGCCGAGGTCGCCCGCCAGCCGCGCACCGACTACGTGGCCAACCTCGTGGGCCTGAACTTCCACCGCGGTACCGCATCCGGCACCGAAGCCCGCCTGGACGGCGGTAGCACGCTCACGATCCCACGGCCAGTCGACGGTCCGGTGCACGTCGTGTTCCCTCCCAACGCGGTGAGCCTGCACGCCGCACGGCCGGAGGGCAGCCCGCGCAACGTCTGGCCGGTCACGGTCGACGCGATCGAGCAGCACGCGCACACCACCCGCGTCCGGCTGGACGGCGCGCCGAACGTCCTCGCGGACATCACCACGGCCACCCTCGCCGACCTGCGGCTGCGTCCGGGAGACGCGTTGTGGGCGGCGGTGAAGGCGACCGAACTCCATGTGTACCCGGCCTGACCGCGTCACAGCAGCGGGCTGTGGGGCGATGGGAACGTTCGCTCGGACGTGATGCCGATGCCGGGAGGAAGGTCGAGGCACCACAAGGACTTCCGGACGGAAGACGGCACCGGCGAAGGTCCTGTGCGTGCTCTACGACGACCCGGTCGGCGGTTACCCGGCCACCTGCGCGCGGGACGGCCTGCCGCACCTCGGCGCGTATCCGGGTGGCCAGACGCTGCCGTCGCCGTCCGCCGTCGACTTCACCCCGGGGCACCCTGCTCGGCAGCGTCACCGGTGAGCTCGGCCTGTGCCGGTACCTGGAGAACCAGGGCCACACCCTCGTCGTCACGTCCGACAACGACGGCCCGCACTCGGTGTTGGACAGGGAGCTGGCGGACGCTGACGTCGTGATCTCCCAACCGTTCTGGCCCGCCTACCTGACAGCGGAACGGATCGCGCGCGCCCCGCGGCTCAAGCTCGCGCTGACCGCGGGCATCGGCTCGGACCACGTCGACCTGGACGCCGCGATCGAGCACGGCGTCACCGTGGCGGAGGTGTCGTACTGCAACAGCATCGGCGTCGCCGAGCACGTCCTGATGTCGATCCTCACGGTGGCGGCCGGACGCATCGGACTGGCGGTGCTCGAGCGCTTGGCCCCGTTCGACGTGCACCTGCACCACACCGACCGCCACCGCCTGCCGGAGAGCGTCGAGAAGGGAGCTGAACCTCGCCTACCACCCGACGACGGCGGACATGGTGCCGCACTGCGACGTCGTGACGATCAACGCGCCGCTGCACCCCGAGACCGAGGGGCTCTTCGGCGACGACCTGATCGCCACGATGAAGCGCGGCGCCTACCTGCTCAACACCGCCCGCGCCCGCGTCGCCGACCGCGGGGCCGTGGTCCGCGCGCTGGAGAGCGGCCGGCTCGCGGGCTACGCCGGCGACGTGTGGTTCCCGCAGCCCGCCCCGGCGGACCACCCGTGGCGCACCACGCCGAACCACGCCATGACCCCGCACATCTCCGGCAGTTCGCTGTCCGCGCAGGCCCGGTACGCGGCCGGCACCAGGGAGGTCCTGGAGTCGTTCTTCGGGGGCGAGGCGATCCGCGACGAGTACCTGATCGTCGACGGCGGCAGGCTCGCCCGCACCGGCGCGCACTCGTGCTCGACGCACGGCTGACCGCTGTTCCACATCGCGGGAGCCCTTGCCGCTGCTGGTGTTCTGCTTCGACCATGGCCGCCACCACCGAGCGGATGGAGGGGGCGGCATGAGCGCGGAGGAAGGCGTCGACCGCGAACGCGGGATCGCGCTGAACGAGGACTGGGCGGCGACGATCGCCGGCCTGGTGCTGCTGGCACTGGTGCTGGCGCGGATCGTGCCCGGCTGGTTGGTGCCGTGATGGCGGAAGTCGAGACGCGGCAGCGGTCCGGGGTACTGTGGGCGGCCGGCGGTGTCGCGGTGGTCGTGGTGCTGGGGGCGCTGACCCGGTACCTGGAGCAGCAGGTGCCGGTGCTCACGAAGGGCACCTGGCTCGGTGGTGTCGCGAAGAGCGTCGAGTACCCGGTCTACGCGATCCTGCTGGGACTGCTGGGAAACGCGGTGCTGACCGGCCTCGGGTTCCGCGACCGGCTCGCCGCGGGGTTCCGCACCGAGTTCTTCATCAAGACCGGTCTGGTGCTGCTGGGCGCGTCGATCAACTTCGCGGTGATCGTCAAAGCCGCCGGACCGGCCATCGCCCAGGCGTTCCTGCTGATCACGCTGGTGTTCGGCTTCACGTGGTGGCTGGGCGGCAAGCTCGGCGTCGACGCGAAGCTGCGGGCCCTGCTGGCCTCGGCGGTGTCGATCTGCGGCGTCAGCGCGGCCATCGCGGCGGCCGGCGCGGTGCAGGCCCGTCGCGAACAGCTCGCGTACACCGCGAGCATGGTCATCATCTTCGCGCTGCCCTCCATCTTCCTGCTGCCACTGGCCGTGGACGCGCTGGGCCTGTCCGCGCCGGTGGCGGGCGCGTGGATCGGCGGCAACATCGACACGACCGCCGCCGTCAGCGCGGCGGGCGCGATCGTCGGAGAGGAGGCGTTGCAGATCGCGACGATCGTCAAGACGACGCAGAACGCGCTGCTCGGCGTCGTCGCGGTCGCGCTGACCGCCTACTTCGCGCTGAAGGTCGAGCGCACCGGCGAGACGAAGGCCGGCGGCCGGGCGCTGTGGGAGAGGTTCCCCAAGTTCGTGCTCGGCTTCCTGGCGGCGTCGGTCATCGCGACCGTCTTCCTGGAGTCCGGTGGCGACAAGACCGTCATCACGACCGTCAACGACCTGCGCACGCTGTTCCTGATCCTGGCGTTCGTGTCGATCGGCCTGGAGTTCCGGGTGGCGCCGCTGCGGGAGGCGGGGTGGCGGCCGATCGGGGTCTTCGCCAGTGCGACGGTGGTCAACCTGCTGGTGGGCCTGGGGCTGGCGAGCGTGCTGTTCGCGGGCTTCGGCAGGTAGTGGCCGGTGTGATCCGGACCCCGCTGGACGGAGGTGGCCGAGGCGGTTCTCCACCGCTTACGGTGAGCGGGTGACGATCACGGCGGAGGTTGTGAGCCAGGCGGACGAGAAGATCCGGCGTCTGGAGTCCCAGCTGGTTCGCGAGTACGGCGACGTGCCACCGAGCCTCGTGCACGAGTGGATCGAACGGGCGCGCGCACGGTTCGGAGGTGCGCGGCTGCAGGACTACGTGCCGTTGTTCGTGGCCCGTGAGGTCCGGGCATCGGCGCGGGCGTTCCCGGTCGAGGCGACGGAGGGGACGTTCCTGTCGACCTGGGCGCGCAACACCGCCCGCCGCCTGCTCGCCGCCGAACTGCCCCGCCGCTGGGCGCACACGGCCGGGGTGGCGCGCCGTGCCGAGCACGTGGCACGCGTCCTGCCCGAGGAGGAACGCGAGCTGCTCGTCGCCGCGGCCTGGGTGCACGACATCGGCTACGCCGCCGAGGTGGGCGACACCGGCCTGCACTCCCTCGACGGGGCCCGCTACCTGCGCCGGGCGGGCGTCCCGGACCGCATCTGCGGCCTGGTCGCGCACCACTCCGGCGCGGCGGCCGTAGCCGAGCTCGTCGGCCTGGCCGGCGAGCTCGGGGAGTTCCCGGACCACCGAGGCCGACTGCGGGACGCGCTCTGGTACTGCGACATGAGCACCGGTCCCGACGGCCACCCGACGACGGTGCAGGGAAGGCTCGCCGAGATCCGGGCGCGGCGCGGACCGGACGACCCGGTGGTCCGCGCGCTCGCGATGAACGGCGACGAACGTCTCGCGGCGGTCCGGCGCACCCACCGGCTGCTCCGCCGGGCTTCCTGAGCCGAACGGTCGTCTACGGTGGCGGCATGCTGGACCTGAGCCCGCGGCCGGGCGACCTGGAGCCCATCGAGACCGCCTCGGTCGACGAGCTGCGGGCGCTGCAGCTCGAACGGCTGCAGTGGTCGGTCCGCCACGCCTACGAGAACGTGCCGCACTACCGCGCCTCGCTCGACGCGAGCGGTGTGCACCCCGACGACGTGAAGTCGCTGGCGGACCTGGCGAAGCTGCCATTCACGACCAAGTCCGACCTGCGGGACAACTACCCGTTCGGCATGTTCGCCGTCCCCCGCCAAGAGGTCGCCCGCGTGCACGCCTCGTCGGGAACGACCGGCAAGCCGACCGTCGTCGGCTACACGAAAGCCGACCTGGACACGTGGGCGCAGGTCGTGGCGCGCAGCATCCGCGCCGCCGGCGGCCGGGCCGGGCACGTCCTGCACAACGCCTACGGCTACGGCCTGTTCACCGGCGGCCTCGGCGCGCACGCGGGCGCGGAGCTGCTGGGCTGCACCGTCGTCCCGGTGTCCGGCGGCATGACCGAGCGCCAGGTCCAGCTGATCCGCGACTTCGAGCCGGACGTCATCATGGTGACGCCGTCGTACATGCTCTCGATCATCGACGAGATGGAACGGCAGGGCGTCGACCCGCGGACCACCTCGCTCAAGGTCGGCATCTTCGGCGCCGAGCCGTGGACGAACGACATGCGCCACGAGATGGAACGCCGCCTCGACATGCACGCGGTGGACATCTACGGGCTGTCCGAGGTCATCGGGCCCGGCGTGGCGAGCGAGTGCGTGGAGACCAAGGACGGCCTGCACGTCTGGGAGGACCACTTCTACCCGGAGATCATCGACCCGGTCACCGGCGAGGTGCTGCCCGACGGCGAGGAGGGCGAACTCGTCCTCACCTCGCTGACCAAGCAGGCGATGCCGGTCATCCGGTACCGCACCCGCGACCTGACCCGCCTGCTGCCGGGCACCGCGCGCAGCATGCGCCGCATCGAGAAGATCACCGGCCGCACCGACGACATGATCATCCTGCGCGGCGTGAACCTGTTCCCGACCCAGATCGAGGAGCTGATCCTGCGCGTTCCCGCGCTGTCGCCGCACTTCCAGTGCGTGCTGAGCCGCACGGGCAACCTCGACGACCTGACCGTGCTCGTGGAGCGCCGCGAGGACGCCGCGGCCGCCGGCGCGGGGGAGGAGCTGCGGCGGCTGGTGAAGAACTCGATCGGCGTCACCGTCGCGGTGGACGTCGTCGAGCCGGGCGGGATCGAGAGGTCCGTCGGCAAGATGAGGCGGATCGTGGACCGCCGTCCCCGGCGCTGATCAGCACGTGACGCACGAGTCACAGCATTTACTTGAACATTGAACTATCTTGGCAGGCATGAAGAAGATCGGTTTTCTGTCGTTCGGGCACTGGACGGACAGCCCGCACTCGCAGACGAGGTCGGCGGCCGACACGTTGCTGCAGTCGATCGACCTGGCCGTGGCCGCCGAGGAGCTGGGTGCGGACGGTGCCTACTTCCGCGTGCACCACTTCGCGCGACAGCTCGCCTCGCCGTTCCCGCTGCTCGCCGCGATCGGCGCGAAGACCGACCGCATCGAGATCGGCACGGGCGTGATCGACATGCGCTACGAGAACCCGATGTACATGGCCGAGGACGCGGGTGCCGCGGACCTCATCGCCGGCGGAAGGCTGCAGCTCGGCATCTCGCGGGGATCGCCCGAGCAGGTCATCGACGGCTGGCGGCACTTCGGCTACGGACCCGGTGAGGGCGAGACCGACGCCGACATGGCCCGCATGCACGCCGAGCTGTTCCTGAAGGTGCTGGAGGGCGGCGGCTTCGCGGAGCCCCACCCCCGCCCGATGTTCCCGAACCCGCCCGGCCTGCTCCGCATCGAGCCGCACGCACCGGGCCTGCGCGACCGGATCTGGTGGGGCGCGGGCTCCAACGGCACGGCCGCCTGGGCGGCTCAGCAGGGCATGAACCTGATGAGCTCCACCCTCAAGTTCGACGAGGGCGGCGCGCCGTTCCACGTGCAGCAGGCCGACCAGATCAGGGCGTTCCGCAAGGCCTGGACCGAGGCCGGCTGGGAGCACGAGCCCCGCGTCTCGGTGTCGCGCAGCATCTTCGCGCTCACCACGGACCTCGACCGCATGTACTTCGGCGGCGACGGCAAGAGCACCGACCAGATCGGTTTCATCGACGGCCCGAACAAGGCGATCTTCGGCCGGTCCTACGCGGCCGAGCCCGACGTGCTGGTCGAGCAGCTGGCGGGGGACGAGGCGATCGCCGAGGCGGACACGCTGCTGCTGACCGTGCCGAACCAGCTCGGCGTCGAGTTCAACGTGCACGTGCTGGAGAACATCCTGACGCACGTGGCGCCGGCGCTGGGCTGGCGCTGACCCGCGGGGAGCCGCTGACCCGTTCCCGCTGAACGGGTCAGCGAACTTTATTGCTTCAGTGTTGACCAAAAACAGTCATCGGCGGCGGTCACGCACGTAGACCGCCGACTTCTTGCCCTGAACGCGCCGATCGACCTCGAAGAGCGTCGTCGCGGTGATCAGGTCGCTGAGCTTCGAGTAGCCGTACGTGCGGGAGTCGAACTCGGGGCGCTGCTTGGTGATGATGCTGCCGACCGCGGCGAGCGAGGCCCACCCGTCCTCGTCGGACGCCGCCTCGACGGCGTTGCGCAGCAGCTTGACGAGGGTGGTGTCGCCCTTGAGCTGGGCGACGGACACCGTCGACTTCCGCGTCAGCGGCGTCTCCGCGGGCGCCTCGGCCTCGGGGTAGGCGAGGTTCTCGACGTAGATGAACTTGTCGCAGGCCGCGACGAACGGTTTGGGCGTCTTGCGTTCGCCGAAGCCGTAGACGGTGAGGCCGGACTCGCGCAGGCGGGCGGCCAGGCGGGTGAAGTCGGAGTCGCTCGAGACGATGCAGAAGCCGTCGAAGCGGTCGGAGTACAGCAGGTCCATCGCGTCGATGACCATCGCGGCGTCGGTCGCGTTCTTGCCGGTCGTGTAGGCGAACTGCTGGATCGGCTGGATCGACTGGGCCAGCAGGTGGTCCTTCCAGCCCTTGAGGTTGGTGCCGGTCCAGTCGCCGTACGCGCGTTTGACGTGCGCGGTGCCGTACTTGGCGATCTCGGCCAGCAGCGCCTCGGTGATCGAGGGCTGGGCGTTGTCCGCGTCTATCAGCACCGCGAGTTTGACGGCGCTCTCATTGGTAGTGGCCACGGTCGTTCGCCTTTCAGGTGTCCAGCAGCCGGCTGAGCCACGTCAGCGAGGCGGTGATCTGGTGCGGGGAGAGGCCACGCCGCCGTTGTTCCTGGTAGATCTCGGGGGCCAGCGGTGCGAGCAGGACCTCGACCAGGCCCTCCGGCTCGGGCACGGCCGCGGCGCGCAGCAGCGTCAGCACGTGCAGCCGCCAGAAACCGTAGGCCCCCGTGCGGAAGCGGGCGTCACCGGTCTCCGCTCCGAGCGCCAGGTGCAGGTGCCGCTCCAGCAGGCCCGTCATCGCCTCGTAGAACGCGGCGAGGCGCTCGGAGGGCGGCGCGCCCGGCCCGAGCGGCGGCGGCCCGCCCATCAGATGTTCCTGCAGGACGCGTTCGTGTTCGTCCAGCAGTGCGGCGGCGACGGAGGACGGGTCGGGGTAGCGGCGGTAGAGGGTGGCGCGGCCGACGCCGGCGGCGCGGGCGATCTCGTCCATCGTGACCTGGCGGGCGTCCTTGACCGCGAACAGGTCCTCGGCGGCGGCCAGGACTCGCGCCCGGTTGCGCGCGGCGTCGGCGCGTTCCTTGGCCATGTGCGGATCGTACTCGATCACCGAACAAGTGGACAGCGTGTCCAGTTCTTGCTTAGGCTGGATTAGCGGACACAGTGTCCACTTATTGGGGGTTGTCGTGTACTTCGTGCTTTTGGGTTCCGCGCTGCTCGCCGGATGCTGCTCGCCGTGCAGGCATCGGCGAACCTGCAGCTGACCAGGGCGGTGGGCACGCCGTACGGAGCGTCGGCGCTGCAGCTCGGACTCGCCGCGGTGGTGCTCGCGGTGCTCGCCGCGGCGACCGGCGCGATCGGAGCGGTGCTGCTGGTGCCGGACGTCGAGCCGTGGCACCTGGTGGGCGGACTGGCCAGCCCGCTCTACATCACCAGCGGCATCCTGCTGTTCCCGAGGCTCGGGGCCCTCGCCGCCGTGGGGCTCTTCGTGACCGGCCAGATGTTCGCGTCGGTGGCGCTGGACCTGTTCGGTCTGCTCGGTGTGCCGCAGAAGCCGCTGTCCGCGGGCATCGTGATGGGGGCACTGGCGGTGCTCGCGGGCATCACCGTGCTCTCCCGGCCGGTGCGGGCCGCGAGCACCGGCTGGATCGGGCTCGGCCTCGCGGCGGGCGCGGTGCTGCCCGTGCAGGGGGCTGTCAACGCCAGGCTGCGCGCCGATCTGCACGCGCCGCTCGCCGTCGCCCTGATCAGCTTCGCCGTGGCGACGCTGGCCATCGCGGTGGTGCTGCTGCTCAACCGCACCCCCGCGCCGAACCTGGCGCCGCTGAAGGACATGCCGTGGTGGGGCTGGCTCGGCGCCGGGTGCGCCGCGGCCTACGTCACCGCGACGTTCCTGCTGATCCCGGAGATCGGTGCGGCGACCACCGTCGCGCTCACCGTCACCGGGCAGCAGATCGCGTCGGCGGTGATCGACCACTGTGGACTGTTCCGGATGCCCCGCAGGCCGCTCACCTCCGCGCGGGTCACCGGGCTCGCGCTGCTCGTGGCGGGCTCGCTGCTCGTCCAGTTCGGGTGATCGGCCCTGCCGCGACCCGGTTGCGACACGATCGGCCAAAGCGGCACGAACGCCCTGTTCCCGCACTACGGTGGTGGTGGAAACAGGCGTGAGAGAGGCGGAACCGGGCGTGACGTCCTGGGTTGAAGTGATCAACTATGTCCGGCTGCGGTACGAGGTGCTGGAGGAGACGGACGACTGGCTGCGCTTCCGCCTCGACACGGACGGCGCGCGGACGCAACAGGTCGCCGTGCACCACCTGCCGGACCTCGGCGGAGCGGCGTGGGTGGAGATCTCCTCGCCGGTCGGCCGCGCCGCGGACGTCGATCTGCGCCGTTTCCTGGAGCTCGCGGGCGAGTCGCAGGTGGGCGGCGCGGCCGTGGTGGACGGTCTCGCGCTGCTCAAGCACGTGGTGCCGCTGGAGGACCTGAGCGTGCGGGAGGAGTTCGAACGCCCGCTCACGTTGCTGGTCGGCCGCGCGGACGCCGTCGAGCACGAGCTGACGAGCGGTGACCACTTCTGACGGCCGGCCGGGTGCGGTGATCCACCGGCTCTTCCCTTGACTGCCCGGTCGGTTCTGCCATCGTGTGCGTCGTGACTGGACTGGAGCAGCATTCGGCCGACGTCGTGATCGTCGGCGCCGGCTACGCGGGCCTCGCGGCCGCGTCCCGCCTGGCGGCCGCCGGACTTGGGGTGGTCGTCCTGGAGGCCGCGGGCCGCGTGGGTGGCCGGGTGGTCAGCGAGGTGCTGCCGTCCGGTGTGCGCGTCGACCACGGCGGACAGTGGATCGGCCCGTCGCAGAAGCGGTTCCACGAGCTCGCGACGCGGTTCGACTGCGCGACCTTCCCGACCTGGGAGACCGGCCGGCACGTCGAGGTCTGGCACGACGGGACCCGCGGCGACCACTCCGGCGTCCTGCCGGAGTCCGGCCCCGGCGTCGCCGAGTACCGGCGCGTCGTCGCGCTGCTCGACGAGCTCGCGCCGGCCGTCGACCTGGACCAGCCCTGGCTCACGCCCGGCTTCGAGGCCCTCGACGCGATGTCCGCGGAGGAGTTCTTCCACGCGCAGACCGACGACGAGGACGCGCTGCGCAGGCTGGCGCACGCCGTGCAGCGCGTGTGGTGTTGCGAGCCGAGGGAGATCTCGTTCTTCCACGTGGTGTTCTGCCTCGCCTCGGCGGGCGGCTTCGAGCAGCTGACGGAGATCTCCGGAAGCGCGCAGGACTCCCGTTTCACCGACGGCGCGGACGCTCTCGCCCTGGCGATGGCCGCGTCGCTGACCGTCCGGCTGGACGAGCCGGTCCTGACGATCCGGCACACGGACGACGGCGTCGAGGTGATCACCGGCAAGGCGGTGGTGACGGCACGGCGGGCGATCGTCACCGTGCCGCCGGCCGCGCTGGGGCGCATCGGCTTCGAGCCCGCCCTGCCGCCCGCGCGCCGCGGCTGGACGGGGCACACGCCGATGGGACGCGTCGCGAAGGTGCACGCGGTCTACGAGGAACCGTTCTGGCGCAAGAAGGACCGCTCCGGCATCGCCACCCTCCACGGCCGCAACCCGGTGGGAGCGGTGTTCGACAACTCACCGCAGGACGCGTCACGAGGCGTGCTCGTCGCGTTCGTCCACGGCGACCGCGTCGACCGCTGGGCCGCCGCGCCCGACGACGTCCGCCGGGCCGACGTCCTCGCGGCGCTGGCGGAGGTCGCCGGCGCCCGTGCGCGCATGCCCGTCGACTACGCCGAGATGGCCTGGTCCGAGGACGGCTGGACCATCGGCGGCTACGCGTGCTTCGTGTACCCCGGCGGCTGGACGGAGTACGGCGAGCACGGCTGGCGCGCTCCGACGGGTGCCCTGCACTGGGCGGGGACCGAGACCGCGTCCGGCTGGAACGGCTACGTCGACGGCGCCATCACCTCGGGCGACCGTGCCGCCGACGAGGTGATCGCCGCGCTGGAGGCCGCGGGATGAATTCCTGTTCTGCGAACGTCGTGAAAGCGGCCGAATAGACTTCTGCAAACGTTGTAGATTCCCTAATTCACATATCTGATGTTCACATGCACGAACATTTACGCGAATTCAGAAAGAATCGTTGACTGGGACTTCGTGAGCTATTCACAATTCGACTCCGCGAGGTGAGCCGCCCCACGACCGCGGTCCGAGGAGTCCCTGGAGGCATGCGTGTCCCGAAGTCAAGGCCTACGACGAGCAGCGGTGCTCGGCATGGTGGGCACAGTCGCCGCGGCGGGTATCGCCGTGCTGGTGAACACGGCCGGCGCGGCGCCCGGTGCGGGCGCGCTCACCGGGCTGGACACCTCGGCGGGCAATCGCCGGGCGCCTGTGGGCGGGTTGTACGACTGGAGCAAGGCCGGTTATCGGGGTGGCCAGAACCTCCCCGGTCAGAACGAGATCAATCCCAGCGCCGCGTGCCAGGTCACCGCCGCCGAACTGGCGAGCCAGTTCGCCGTGAAGCCGAACGACGGACAGGACGACTCGGCGGGTCTGCAGGCGGCGATCGACTCGATCAGGACGACCTGCTCACCGTCGGCGAGCTACTCCGCGCTCAGCCTGATCACGCTGCCCGCCGGTGAGCTGGAGGTCTCGCGCGAACTGCACGCGGACGCGGACTACCTGATCATCCGCGGCGCCGGCAGGGACGCCACGAAGATCACCTTCAGGCCTGACGCGACCACCCTGTACGACTCCCTGACCCCGGACGGCTCGGACTGGGACGAGGACGGGATGACGTCCGGCCAGGGCAAAGGTGGCTGGCTGTGGCCGGGCCGCGGCCTGTTCCGCGTGCAGTCGCGCGGCGTGCATTCGGGCTACGCGAGCGACTACGCGGCGGCGCCGGAGAACCGCAAGGACATCTTCGAGGGCACGGTGAACGTGCACTGGAAGGCCGGTGTGAAGGTGAGTGCCGCCGCCAAGACCGGCGACCGCGCCATCACGGTCGCCTCAGTCAGCGCGATCAAGCCGGGCACGTTCGTCAACGTTCGTGCCGCGAACTCGGTCAAGTTCTACGAGCAGCAGTTCGCGACGGGGACGCCTTACCCGATGGTGAACATGCACATGCGGCAGCAGATCTTCACAGTCGCGTCGGTGTCGGGCACCACCGTGACGCTCGACAAGCCGCTGGAGTTCGACGTCCCGGTCAACTCCACGTCGGACGGTTCACCGGCGATCGGCGGGACGGTGTACGACTCGAAGGTGTCGCCGCTGGTGGACCCGGTCGTCGGCGTCGGGTTCGAGAACTTCGGTTTCACCCAGGCGATGCCCGGCCTCAGCCAGGCCGACTCGGTCAACAACTACGGCAACATGGCACCGGCCGCCCAGATGCACGGCATCGTCTTCAAGTGGGCGGCGAACTCGTGGGTGAAGGGCGTCCGCGCGGAGATGACCGGGTCGCACCCGATCGTCACCGAGGAGGCCAAGAACCTGCAGATCGTGGACAACGAGCTCGACGGCTCGTGGAACAAGGGCAAGGGCGGCAACGGTTACTTCCGCGGCTCGCGGGTGTGGGACTCGCTCTACGCCGGCAACACGTCGCGCAACCTGCGGCACTTCACCTTCCAGTGGTCCGCCTCGGGCAACGTCGTGATCGGCAACGACTTCGACTCCGACCTGAACCTGCACGGCGGCTGGGAACGCAACAACCTCTTCGAGCTGAACACCGTCCGGGTGTCCTACGCCCACCGCTCCGCCAACTGCCGCGCCAACTGCGGTGAGGAGGGCGGTGGCGGTCCCGACAACTCGAACTGGTTCCCGATCTGGTGGGGCGCGGGCAAGAAGGCGATCAAGTGGTCCGGCGCGTCCGGCCCCCGCAACGTCTTCTTCAACAACACCATGACGAAGCAGACCGCGACCGGCGGACCGTTCACCGGCTACTACGCCGACCGCACGCGCATCTACCAGTTCGGCTGGAACGGCACGGCCTACCAGCACCTGGACATCGAGGGCACGCCGATCACCGATTGGGCCTCCAACGAGCAGCGCGACTTCACCGGCGGCCACGGCGTGGACGCCACGAGGACCGACTCGGCGGCGTCGCTGTTCCTCAGCTCCGTCAACGGCACCCCGCCGACCAGCACCACCACGTCCTCGACGACGACCGCCACCACTACGACCACGACGACCACCCCGCCGTCGGGCTCGTGCCTCACCGCCAAGATCACCCAGACCTCGGTGTGGAGCAGCGGGTACGGCGCCGACGTGACGCTGACCAACGGCTGCGCGACCGCGACGTCGTCGTGGACCGTCGAGTTCGACCTACCGTCCGGCACCGCGGTCACCAGCTCGTGGAGCTCGGTCCGCACCTCGACGGGCCAGCACCACAGGTTCACGAACGTGAGCTTCAACGGCATCGTCAAACCCGGTGCCAGCACGAAGTTCGGGTTCAACGCCTCGGGCGCCGGTCTTCCCACCGGCTGCACGGTGAACGGCAACTCCTGCGGAGGCAGCTGATGGGCACCAGGGCACTGGCACTCGCCGGGGTGGCCGCGACCGTCGCGGCACTGCTCGGCGGCGCGTCCGCACAGGCCGCGGCACCGGCGCTGAAGGCGGCGGTCACCCAGACGTCCGTGTGGAACGGCGGGTACGGCGCGGACGTGACGATCACCAACTCCGGTGACGCCGCGAGCACGTCGTGGACCGTCGAGTTCGACCTGCCGTCCGGCACCGCGGTCACCAGCTCGTGGAGCTCGGTCCGCACGTCCACCGGCCAGCACCACAGGTTCACCAACGCGAGCTTCAACGGCGCCGTCAAGCCCGGTGTCAGCGTGAAGTTCGGCTTCAACGCGTCCGGTGGCGGCCTGCCGGTGAACTGCACGATCAACGGTGTGCCGTGCGGCGGCGGCACCACCCCGCCCACCGACACGCAGGCACCCACCGTGCCGGCGGGCCTGCGGTCCACCGGGGTGACGTCGGGCTCGGTGTCGCTCGCGTGGACGGCGTCGGCCGACGACGTCGGCGTCACCGGCTACGAGGTGCTGCTCGGCAACGCGGTCAGCACGACCGCCACCGGCACGACGGCGACCATCAGCGGCCTGTCCCCGGCCACCGCGTACTCGTTCTCGGTGCGCGCCAGGGACGCGGCGGGCAACAGGTCGGCGGCGAGCACCGCCGTGAGCGCGACGACCAGCCCGGACAGCGGCGGTGGCGGCACCGTCGACGTGTCCACCGCGGCACAGCTGCGGGCGGCACTGGCCGCGGCCGGCCCGGGACAGACGATCAGGATGGCGGCGGGCACGTACCGCGGCTCCTTCGTCGTCGACGGCCGGGCGGGCACCCCGTCCCAGCCCATCACCCTGAGCGGCCCGCGCGACGCCGTCCTCGTCAACGACGGGCCCGCGGGCACCGCCCCTTCGTGCCCCGTGCCCACCGCGGGCTGGGACTCCGGCTACGGCCTGTGGCTCTTCGGCTCGCCGTACTGGAACTTGACCGGCTTCACCGTGCAGGAGTCGAAGAAGGGCATCGTCCTCGACAACTCGCACCACACCACGATCGACGCGGTCTCGGTGCACCACCTCGACGAGGAGGCGGTCCACTTCCGCCGTTCGTCGTCCGACGGCGTCATCCGCAACTCCACGATCACCCACACCGGCCTCGTCCAGCCCGGCTACGGCGAAGGCGTGTACCTGGGTTCCGCCAACTCCAACTGGGCCTGCCACGGCAACACCGGCGGCATCGACCGCAGCGACCGCGTCCAGGTGCTCGGCAACAGGATCGGCCCGAACGTCGCCGCCGAGGCCGTCGACGTCAAGGAAGGCACCTACGACGGCGTCATCCGCGGCAACACGTTCGACGGCCAGGGCATCACCGGCCAGAACTCGGCCGACTCGTGGGTCGACGTCAAGGGCATCGGCTACCTGATCGAGGACAACACCGGCACGTTCCGCAGCCCCGGCACCTTCGCCAACGGCTACGAGACGCACAACACCAGCACCACCCCGGCCCTGCCCAACGGATGCGGCAACACCTGGCGCAACAACAGGTCGGACCTCGGCGGCGTGGGCCAGTACGCCATCAACATCACCTCGGTGTCGAAGTGCACGGCGATGCCCAACGTCGTCCACTCCTCCAACACCGTGACCGGGGCGGTGAAGGGCCTGACCAACGCTCCCGTGACCCCGTGACACCTTCTGTCGACCGTGCCCGGCGCTCCACTGTGGACGCCGGGCGCGGTCGTGTCACGACTGCTGTGCCACGAAGCGAGCCGTCGCGCGCGGGCTCCGGAACACGTGCAGACGCGCGTTGCCGGCGTGAGCCGCGATCGCGTTCTGCAGCAGCGGCCGGGACTTGCGGCGCCACGACCACACCCAGCGCCAGAAGTCAGCGGTCTCACGGGACCTCAGCAGTGCGCGCCAGGCACAGCGCGGGAAGGAGTAGTCGAGCAGGAGCACGGTGTCCGCTCTGGCCAGCCGGACTTCGAGGACGTCGTGGGGGCCGAGGTCGCCGTCCATGATCCACCGGTCTCCGGTGGCGAGCTCGCCCTGGACGATGGACCAGAGGTCGTGCGGGGTCGGTTCCAGCTCCGGTCCCCAGAAGTGCTTGTCGAGCTCGATGACGGGGAGGCCGGTCGCGGTGCCCAGCCTTGTCGCGAGAGTGGACTTCCCGGCGCCGCCACGGCCGAGGATGACGACGCGTTCCATGACCGCCATCGTGTCAGGCGCCCCGGCTCACGCGTGCACGGGCTGGTGTTCGCCGAAGATCAGGTCCCAGTCCAGCTCCGGCACCTCAACCGGCCGGGGTTCGGGGATGTGGCCGTGGGCCGGCACGATCGACCCGTTGAGGAACTGCCACACGTCGTCGCCCACCCGCTGCTCCAGGGCAGTGGCCTTCCTCGGCTGCGGGATGCCGGTGGGAATCGTCGCCACGAACCGGATCCCGCGAAACCCCTCGGCGTCGGTGGCCTCGAGCGTGCCGTGGTGCCGGGTGGCGATGCGGCGGGCGATGGCGAGGCCGAGGCCCGCGCCGCCCGCGGCACGGGTGCGGGCCTCGTCGAGCCTGGTGAAGCGGTCGAAGACGCGTTCGCGGTCCGCCTCGGGGATGCCGGGGCCGTCGTCGATGACTTCGAGCGTCGCGGACGGGCCACCGCTCAGGCGGACGGTGACGGCGGTGCCCGCGTGGCGTTCGGCGTTGTCGAGCAGGTTGCCGAGCAGCCGGGACAGCTGAGCGCGCCGGCCGGGGACGAGCACCTGGTCGTCGGCCTCCAGGGTGACCAGGGCCCGGCGGGAGACCTCGCGCCGGGCGATCGCCGTGAGGTCGACGGTGTCCTGCTTGTCGGGTGCGTCGGCGTCCAGCCTGGCCAGCAGCAGCAGGTCCGTGGTCAGCTCCTGCAACCGCTCGGCGTCCTCCAGCGCCGACTTCACGACGGTGGGCCAGTCCGCGAGGTGCGGATGCGACAGCGCGATCTCCAGCTCGGCCCGCAGCGCGGCCAGCGGGCTGCGCAGCTCGTGCGAGGCGTCCGCGACGAACCTGCGGGTGTCCTCGACGCCGCGGTGCACCCGGTCGAGCGTCTCGTTGAGCGTGGCGGCCAGCCGGGTGATCTCGTTGTCGGACGACGGCACCGGGACGCGCCGGGTGAGGTTGTGCTCGTTGATCTCGGCCACCTCGGCGCGCATGGTCTCGACCGGCCGCAGCACCCGGCTGGTCGCGGCCAGCACCGTGACCGACACCAGCGCGGTGATCGACGCGAGCACACCGAGCAGCGACAGCGTCGAGCGGTTGAGCTGCTCCTGCGCCTGGGACGCGATCGAGCGCGCGTCCTCGTCGCCGCGGTGCGGTCCTTCCCCGATCTGCTGGGACCGGGTCTCACCGCTGCCGCCGAACGGCCACAGCGACAGGGCAGGCCGCACCTCGGTGCTCGCGTACCGGACGAGCACCCCCGGCGTGGCGGCGGTCGCGTTCTTCTGCAGCGGCACGCACCGCGTGCTCGAACACATGTAGTGCACGCGCGAACTGTCCGCGGTCTGCGTCGCGATCTCCGCGCGTTGCGACACCAGCATCAGCAGCCCGGCGAGGCCGATCAGGAGCGCGGTGACCACCGTGGCCAGCACGGTCACCTTGGCCTGCAGGGACTTCACCGGTCCACCAGCCGGTAGCCGACGCCGCGCACGGTGGTGATGCTCCGCCGGTCGAAGGGCGTGTCGATCTTGCGGCGCAGCGCGCTGATGTAGACCTCGACGAGGTTGGGGTCGGGGTCCTGCGCCGCGTCCCACACGCCGTCGATGATCTCCGACCTGGTGACGACCTCGCCCGCGTGCCTGAGCAGGAAGTTCAGCACCGAGAACTCCTTCGCCTTCAGGTCGATCCGCGTGGTGCCCCGGTGGCACTCCCGGCTGACCGGGTCGAGCACCAGGTCACCCGCCCGCAGCAGCACGGGCTGGGCGGTGCGCGACCGCCGCGCCAATGCCCTGAGCCGGGCCACCAGCACCACGTAGGAGAACGGCTTGGTCAGGTAGTCGTCCGCGCCGGTGTCGAGGCCCTCCGCCTCGTCGAACTCGCCGTCCTTCGCGGTGAGCATCAGGATCGGCGTCCACACGCCGGCGTCGCGCAACGCCTGGCAGACCCGGTAGCCGTTGAGGCCGGGCAGCATGATGTCCAGGACGATCACGTCGTACGGGTGTTCACGCGCCCGCCACAGCCCGTCGGTGCCGGTGCGTTCCACGTCGACCGCGAACCCCTCGGCGGTCAGGCCGCGGGTGAGCAGGCCGGCGAGGCGGGGGTCGTCTTCCACCACGAGCACGCGCATGGCAGCAGGGTGCCGCATCGATCATGAACGCGTCCTGAAATCCGGTTCAGGATCTTTCAGCGTCCCTTCAGGTTCACCCTGGCAGTCTTCACGTCGTGGATCGGGGGATTCCACGGCCGGGGGAGAAGGTGGCGGCGCCGCGGGGGGAGCGGTGCTGCCACCTTCTGGAATCCGGCTCGCGGCACCCGCTCCCATCGCTGCGCCGCGCGCTCCCAGCTGGTCCACGAGGACGTCCAGAGACAGAACATCGCCGGCCACTGCGGAAGCAGCGGCCGGCGACGTGTCACTCCTGTCCGGTCAGCCTTGCTTGGCGATGTTCCACTCCCAGGCGAACTCCTCAGGTCGGCAGCCCGGCTGTCCGCCGTCGGCGGTCGGTACGTAGATCACGGTCATGTTCGGGTCGTCTTCCTTGGAACAGTTGACGACGGAGAGTCCCTGCTGGTCCTCCGGGCCGGCGAGGCTGAAGATCTTCTGGTCCAGATCGTTGTCGATGTCGAATCCGAACCTGGTCTCCCACAACTGACCTTGCACGTCATTGGCCGTACCGCATTCACCCATGGTCACTTCCGGGGTGTTCAGGGGGTTGTACATGCACGCACCCGTGACCCGATTCATGATCTTGTAGGTGTAGAAGGGCTTCGGTCCCCACGGGGTCGGCTTCTGCATGACCCGGATCAGGCGGAACACCCAGTTGTCGTTGAACTCGCCACTACACGACTTCTGGGTCAGGTAGAACCTGCCGCTGGCACCACCGTCGCTGCTGACGAGGCAACGACCGCTGTTCCTGTTGATGATCTTGGCGACCTTGTCGCCGAAAGCGGCCGTCGAGGGCATGAACGCCACTGCGTCGAACGCGATCTCCCGGCCGTTGGCCCCGGCGTTCCAGTTGCTGAGCGACACCTTGGGCTTGTCGGTGAACTTGTACGTGCCGAGCTCCACCCAGTTCGGCGGCAGGGAGAGACTGCCGGGGTCCGGAGCGGTGACCTGGACGGGGCCGTCCGCCGTGTGCACCGTGTAGACCAGCTTGCCCGCGATCTTCTCCGAACGCTTGGGCTGGTGCACCCACACCTTGATCGGCGACGTGTACGTCCGGCCGGACGTCCAGGTGGCCTGCATCTTCAGCTTCCGGCCCAGGTCGTCGTTGCCGTACGCGTGGGTGAACCAGGTGTGACCGCCGTAGCCGCTGGTGGCCTGGTGCAGGTCCATGCGTCCCACCTGCTGGCCGAAGCTGTTGCTGGAGAACTCGATGTTGAACGTGCCGTCGCGATCGATGTTCGGCCGGGCGCATCCCCGGGGCTGGGGACGGGGACCTGGGAAGCTGAACACCGGCGCGGTGTCGGCGTTGACGTCGTCGACCACGCTCGCGTCACCGGGCAGTCCCGCGTTGTCGCACGTCGGCCTGGAGGTGACGCCGTCGTCGGGCTCGGTGCCGAAGTCCGGGTAGTAGCGGAAGAACTGGTTACCGCAAGTGTAGGAACAGTCGGTCTTCCACTCGGCCGCGTCGTGCCACCAGCACTTCAGGTCGTACTGGCCCGCCGTGTTCTTGTGCGCACAGTGACCGGCGGGTTCGCCGATCACCTCCGGCGCGTCCGGCGTGATCTTCGGCCCGTTCTCGTCGCACTCGTTCTTGTCCTTCTTGCAGAAGGTGTAGATGCCGGGCTTGGCGGTCTTCTTGTTCTCCTCGCCGTTCCACCAGGCGGTGCGGAAGAACGGGACCTCCGTGACCTCGTCCTCGAAGCCCGACGGCGGGTTGCCCGCGAACCCCATCACCTTCTCGGGGTAGGGCCACTGGTTCGGCCTCGCGTAGTCGGACGGGACCGCTCCGAACGGTTGCCGGTTCTCCGGGTAGCGCGGGTTGGCGGGGTTGTTGCCCCAGCCGAGGCCGAAGGCGCCGTTCGAGTCGGGCTTTCCCGGTGCGTGGAAGCCGGAGTTGTACGCCCAGACCGCGCCGAACCAGTTCTCCAGCTTGGAGGGGTCGTTGTTGTTCATCCGGACGCCGTGGTACTGCAGCTGGTTCCACTTCTCCTGAAGGATCTGCAGACCTGCCGCGACGTTCGCCGCGTAGTCCGTGGCGATGATGACCTGCTTCCGGTACGACCTGGCGATCTCACCCGGCCTCTCCCGTCCTGCGAGCCGCATGCCGTCGGTCGTCTGCGACACGCCGTAGCCGCAGTCGGCCTGGGAGAAGTCGATGGTCCAGTCGTCGGCCTCGTCCTTGTTGTAGACGTCGTTGCCGTAGAAGTTGCCGACCAGCGGGTTGGCGTACTCGCCGGGAAGCACGAGCCTGGTGGCCTGCCAGAGGTTCGATTCCTGGCCGAGGATGCCGAGCATGACCTGGACTGGGACCTTGCCACCGCCCCTGAGCGGGAGCGAGGGGAACATGTCCTCCGCCTGGATCGCGTAGGCGGCCTGGCCGTTGTTGTGCCAGTTCGTGGGGCGCTCGGTCATGAGCGCGCCGTTGACCGCGAAGTTCGCCGCCCACTCGACCTGCTTGGGCTTGGGTTGGTAGACCTGCTTGCTGAGGTCGTTGCGCTTGATCGCGCAGCTCGCCAGGGGGTCGCTCATGTCCTGGTTGGCGGCCTGGGCCCCCACCTCCGACTGCGTGCCGGCGCTCGGCGCCGGGACAGCGGGCTGTGGCGACTGCGGCTTCGGAGCAGTGGCGGCGGGATCGACGGTGAAACCGATGTCCTTGCCGGTCTTGGTGCTCTTCGCCTTGATGTGCACGGGCTCTGCCTTGCCGGGGTTCTTGGAGAACACGCCGGGGGTGCCGCCGTCGGCCCGGTTCACTGCGGTGACCACGGCTTCGCCGCGCAGCGAGAGCTGTGCGTCGGCAGGCACGTCCATCTTGCTGACGACCGAGGGCAGCTTCTCGACCTTGCCGGGCTTGCCCGTGATGGCGACCTTGCCGCCGAGCATCCGTGCGACTCCGACCTCGCCCGCCTTGCCCTCGGCGAGCGTGGTGGCCGCGGTCTCCTTGGCGACGTTCGTGGCGATCCGCTTCACGCGGTTCGTCTTGTCGTCGCCTTCGAGGTAGACGACACCACCCTCGGCGTCGGGCTTCAGGTAGAACGCCGAACCCTTGGTGGTGTTCGTGAGCCTGGTGCGCTTGCCGTCGTCCGCGATGCGCTGGACCGACGCTCCCGCGACCGCGACGATGCCGTCGCGAGTCGGGACCGCCGACGTCACCTGACCGGTCAGCTCGATGCGCTTCTGCAGTTTGCCGGACGTGGCGTCGACCTTGACCAGACCCGTCTGGCCCTTGTCCTCGGTCGCGTCCTGCGTCAGGACCGCCGTCTCGTCGAGACCGCAGCCGGGGCTGAAGTAGGCCAGCGTGGTGCGGATGGGGAGCTTCGTGACCGCGCCGGTGTTCAGGTCGACGGTCGCGGTGAACGCACCGCGCGCCATCAGCACTTCCTTGTTCGTGTACGTGCGCGGCGCGTAGGCCACCACCACACGATCACCGGATCCGGTCACGCAGGCGTTGCCGATCCACAGGTCCGCTTCGACCGCCGGCTGGTTCAGCGTGGCGACTGTCTTCCACGCGTAACCGGACTTGGCGGTCGCGACCATGACGTGGAAACCGGTCTGGTCGCCCATGGTCGTCCACAGCTTGTCGTCCGACTTCTGCCAGTCCTTGCCGAGCACCTCCTGGCGCTTCTCGGCCGCGACGGCGGGCGGGTCCTTCGGCAGCGGCTTCGATGCTGTGTTGTTCGGCCCCGGGCCGGGTGCCGCGACCGCTGACGCGGTTCCGGTCAGCATCAGCGCCGCGGTGCTGAGCGCGATCCCGCGCCACAGCCGCCGGCTTCTTCCTGTTCGAGCCATCCAAATCCCCCAGGACCTGTAGCTGATGGCCTTGTCGTCCGCGCACCACGGGCGACGCGCACGACAGCGACGCCTCGTCGTGGACAAGGCGTGCGAGTACTGGCGCGATCCCCCAGGCGAGACTTCAAGCCCCGTTTCACGGCACAGCTAAGTGCGGCCCGTGAACGCTGTCAAGATCGGGTGAAGTACGGGCCCCGACGGCGTTCCACGAACGGCGGACCGGACCATCCGGCGACGTGCCGCGCGGAGCCGCTCTCCTCCGATCAAAGCGCGTATGGCCTGCCGCAACGGAGAAATCGCGGACATGTCGCCGGCTTCGCCTCCGGGGGCACGGTCACCACCGAGGCGATGCGGTGTGGGACAGCAGTTGCACAGCAGCCGTGCCTCCAGTTCCTCGATGACCTGCCCGGTGTTGGCGCTCGCGTACCTGCGTGGTCAGCGGGCCGCCACGTCCTTCGCAATGGCCGGCTCCACGACCGGTTCCACCTTCTCGCGTTCGGCGCGGACCGACGCGATGCCGCCCAGGATCAGCAGGCCGCCGAGCAGTTGCAACGGCGAGAGCCCCTCGCCCAGCAGCAGCCACGCGAACAGCGAGGCGGACACGACCTCCAGCAGCGCGATGAACGACGCCAGCCGCGAGCCGAGGATCCCCGAGGCGGTGATGCCGCTCGCGTACGCCAGCGCGGTGCCGACGACCGCGACGACGAGCAGCGGAACCCACCAGGGCGCGGGGGTGCCGAACAGCGGCACGTCGCCGAACGTGGCGGTGAACGGCAGCAGGCCGGTGGCTCCCACCAGGGCGAGGACCGGGACGGCGAGCAGCAGTCCCGCTCCGGCCAGTGCCACCGGTGGCAGGCCGTTGTTGGGGCGGGCGGCGATCACGAAGTACACGGAGCACCCGATGGCGGCACCGCAGGCGGCGGCCAGGCCGATCGGGTCGACGGCCTGGATCGCGCCGGGGCCGATCACCAGCACCAGGCCGCCGACCGCGAGCACCGAGCCGATCAGGACGACGGGGGCGGGCGTTCGCCTGCTGACCGCCCAGGTGAAGCCGACGAGCAGCAGCGGCGCGAGGAACTCGATGAGCAGCGCGGTCGCCACCGGGATCCGCTGGATGGCGGCGAAGTACAGGACCTGGGTGACCGCCACGCCCACCAGGCCCATGCCCAGCACGGGCCAGCGGGCCTGCAGCAGCAACGACCAGCGGCCGCGCATCAGGACGAGGACGAACGGCAGCAGCACCAGGCCGGCGGCGAGCGCACGGGCCGTCACGGCGGCCGCGGGGGACCAGCCGGCCTCCAGCAGCGGTTTGACGAACGCGCCGGAGGTGCCGAACGAGATGAACGAGACCGCCGCGGCGATCAGGCCCATGGACTTCGACGGAGTTCCCATGGTCGCGTGCCTCCCGGTTCCGGACGGTGTCATGGCCTAACCTGGCTCATGCCCCTGACGCTAGGCCGGTCTCGGTAAGGAGTCAATTTGCGTTTTGCCCCTGACACGGAGGAGTCGCTCGCCTTCGTCGTGGCACTGTGCAACACGGATCCGTCGGCGTCGCGTGGCGGCGACGACGAGCTGGCCACCGTCGAGCAGTTGCGGGCTCTGCTCAGCCGGTTCCGCTACACGGGACGCATCGACGGCGACGAGGCGGAACTGGAGGACGTCCACCTGACACGCGCTCTGCTCAGGCGCGTGTGGTCGCTCAGCCGCGACGACGCGGTCGAGGCCGTCAACAAGATGCTGCGCGACGCGAAGGCGCTGCCGCATCTCGTGCGGCACGACGACCTCGACTGGCACATGCACGCCACCGAGCCCACCTCGCCGCTTGCCGAACGCATGCGGGTCGAGGCCGCGCTCGCCCTCATCGACGTGATCCGGATGAACGAGATGGACCGCCTGCGGGTCTGTGCGGCCGACGACTGCGAGGGTCTCCTGCTCGACCTGTCCCGCAACGGGGTGAAGCGGTTCTGCAGCGTGCGGTGCGGCAACCGGATGAACATGATCGCGTTCCGCGAACGGCGCGCCGAGGGCCGGTGATCGGCCTCCGATGCTCGCCGGGCATCGGACGTGGTTGGCTGGCGGATGTGGAACTGCGACAACTGCGTTACGTCGTGGCGGTGGCGGAACACCGGCACTTCCGGCGGGCGGCACTCGCGCTCGGCATGACCCAGCCCTCCCTGTCGCGGCAGGTGGGAGCGGTCGAACGCGAGCTGGGGACCCCGCTGTTCGAACGGACCGCACGGGGCGTGGTGCCGACGGCGGCGGGCGCGGTCTACGTCGTGCACGCACGGCGGGTCCTGGACCAGGTCGAAGCCGGGGCGACCGAGGCGCAGCGGGCGGCGCGCGGGCAGGCCGGCTCGTTGCGGCTGGGCTTCGTCGGCGAGGCGCTGATCGAGCTGCTGCCGTCGCTGCTGGCGCGGTTCCGGTCGGCGCACCCCGGCGTGGTCCTGGAGTGCCGCGAACTGTCCACCGCGCAGAGCGGCGCGGCACTGCTCGCGGGAGACATCGACCTGGCGATCAGCCGTGGTGCGCCAGGGGGAGAGGGCGCCGAGAGGCTGACCGCGGTTCCGGTCGCCGCCGACCACCTGATCGCCGTGTGCCACCGCGCCCACCCCTTCGCGGGCCAGCCGGCGATCGCGCCGGGACAGCTGCGGGGCCAGCCGCTGATCGCCGCGCCCGCCGCCGACGAACCGGCCGCGATGCGCGTGCTGGCGCCGTTGATCGAGGCCGCGAGCGGGGTGACGCACGCTCGCGACGTGCACACCGTCATCGGGCTGGCGGCCTGCGGGATGGGCGTAGGGCTGGTGCCCTCGAGCGTGCGCCGGCTGGCCCGCGCGGAGACCGTCATGGTGGAGGTCGACCCGCCGCTGCGGCTGCCGGATCTCACCATGTCCTTCCGCGCCAACGACATCTCGCCGCCACTCGGCGCCTTCCTGGACGTCACGAGAGCGCACTGCCCCGGCACGGGAAAGCTGCTGACCCGCCTGATGCCCCGCAAGCATCAGAAGCGGGGATGAGAGGCATCAGCCGCACGACCGGGGTTCACCGCGGGTGACATGGGTGCATGTCGATCACTTCGCAAGCCGTGCGGTACGGCGTCACCCTGGCGGGCACGGCAGGGGACAACCTGGTCGAGGCCGTCGTGGACGAGGCCCTGGAAGCGGCCGGGCACGGCGCCGGCTCGGTGTGGACGGGACAGCGGCTCGACTACGACGCGATCGGCCTGGCCGGGCTCGTCGCGGCACGGGTTCCCGGCATCGAGGTCGGTGTGTCCGCCGTACCGGTGTTCGCCCGGCACCCGCTGCTCGTGGCGAGCCAGGCGCAGACCACGCAGGCCGCCGCGGGAGGCCGGTTCCACCTCGCCGTCGCCCTGGGCGCGCCGCCGATCATCGAGCGGGCGTTCGGCCTGCCGTGGGAACGGCCGGTGGCACGCCTGCGCGAGTTCCTCACCGCCCTGGGCCCGCTGCTCCGGGGCGAGCCGGTCGAGCACGAAGGCGAGCTGATCACCGCCCGTTCGATGCTGCCCACGCACGTTCCCGGAGCATCGGCGACCCCTCTGCTCGTCGCGGCCATGGCCCCGAAGGCGCTGCGGACCGCCGGGGAACTGGCGGACGGCACCGTTCCGTACCTGGCCGGTCCGCGCGCGCTGGCCGAGCACATCGTGCCCGCCATCACCGCCGCGGCGGCCGGTGCCGGTCGTCCGGCGCCCCGCGTCGTCGCCCTCGTTCCCGCGGCGGTCACCACGAGCGCGGACGCACGCGACGCGATGGCCGGCGGCCTCGCCTTCTACACCCAGTTCGAGTCCTACCGGCGCGTTCTCGCGCTCAACGGCACCGAGAACCCCGCCGACCTGGCGTTGATCGGCGACGAGGACGAGGTGGCGGCCGGGCTGCGCGCCTACGTGGAGGCCGGTGCCACGGAGGTCGTCCTCACCGCGCACCACGACCTGGACGCGGCCACGCAGAGCAGGACGCGCCGCCTGGCCGGGGCGCTCCAGCGCGACTCCTAGGCCGTGTCCCGGAAGTCCGTCGGGCGGCAGTAGCGGCCGAGGGCCCCGGATACGACACCGCCGCGACGCCCGAATACGCCCGGTATGAGGGCATCGCGGCGGCGCCGTCTCCGGGTCTCTCGCCCGCGCCTGCCACCGGACGAACTTCCGGGACAC
>NZ_JAPJDL010000037.1 GCF_026242055.1 Lentzea sp. NEAU-D7
GTCCCGTCACGAGTCGCACCCGAGCGGGCCACATCTGAAGGGGAGGGTCAAGTCGACGAAGAGCGTGTCGACTTGACCCTCCCCTTCAGATGCAGCAAGAGCTGAGGTGCGACTCGTGACGGGACCACCCCACCCGGACCGTTTGGTACGGACGGCTCGCCTTCGGCATCGCGGTTGAGTTGGCTGGCTCGCCTTCGGCATCGTGTGCGATTCGGTGGGTGACTGCGGTCTGGCGGTGCCTGGGGCTCGCGTGGTTCCTCGCTTGCGGTTCAGCACACATCCGTTTCGTCCGGCCCGCCGTGCCCAGCCCGCCTTGCCTGCTCCGGCCCGTCCGGCCAGCTCCGCCGTGCCCAGCCTGCTATGCCCGCTACGCCTCGCCCGACCGCATCCAATCCCGCTCTGCCTTGCCTCGCGCCGCCGGGACTACCGCGCCCGGTTCACGCCGCCTCGTTTTACCCCGGCTGTCTTGCCTCGCGCCCTATCGGCTCAGGCCCAACCCGGCCCGCACGACACGGCTCAGTCCGGCACGGCACGGGGCCCAGCACGGCACGGCACGGCCCAGCACGGCACGGCACGGGGCCCAGCACGGCACGGCACGCTGGCCCGGCTCAATCCAGCCCGGCTCGGCCCAACCCGGCACGGGCCAACCTCATAAGGCTCACCCCGCCTCGCTTTGCCTTGCCCGGCCGAGCCCGCCTCGCCTCGCCTCGCATCGCTCTGTCTGGCCCGCCTCGCATGGCCGGGGCGCCTCACCCGCCTGCCCGACCTTGCTCTGCCCGACCGCGCTCTGGTCCTGCCCCGTCTGTCGGCTCGCTCTGCCCTGCCCCTGTCCGCCCCGTCCGCCCGTCCCGGTCCACCGCGCCCGTCCGCTCTGCCCGTCCGTCCCGCCTCGCCGCTGCGCCGCTGCGCCGCGTTGACCTTGTCGGAGTGTCAGACCTGCTCTGTACGTTGGGTTGCGGGGGACCCTTCACCAGGGGGTACCCCTGCGCCAGCCTGCGTGGTCCTGAGAAAGGGGAGGAGCCCCCGGCGGGTGGCACCGGGGGCTCCTGGGTGGTGCGGCTGGCTGTCAGATGTCGAGCGTCCACGAGTCGATGTGGCCCGTGTCCTGGCGGTAGAGGTCGCGGACCCGCAGCTGCCAGGTGCCGTTGGCGTCCTCTGCGGACACGTTCACGGCGTAGGTGGCGTTGAGGTCGTCAGCGCTGTCTGAGCCGTTGCTGACCTTCAGGACCTTCACGATGCCCGAGGGGGAGATCAGGGCCACCTCCAGGTCGCCGCGGTAGGTGTGCTTGATGGCCACCTTCACGGAGCCGGTGGTGCTGGCCTTGCCGTTGCAGTCGCCGATCGTGATCGGGGACTTGACCTCGCTGGCGTCCGGGATGGCGGTGTCGGTGTCGTTGGTGATCGCCGGGCACTGGCCGGGCGGGTTGCCGGGGGCCGTGCCGATGATCTGGAGGAGCTTGTTCGGGGAGCCGGTGCCGGGGTTTGTGACGACGTCGGAGCTGGCGTTGTCCACCAGGGCGTCGCGGACCTGTTGCGGCGTTGCCGTCGGGGACGAGCCGAGGTACACGGCTGCCGCGCCCACCACGTGCGGGGTGGCCATCGAGGTGCCGCTGATGGTGTTGGTGGCGTCGTCGTTCGTGAGCCAGGCGCTCGTGATGTCGCGGCCCGGCGCGAAGATGTCCAGGCAGTTGCCGAGGTTCGAGAACGAGCTACGGGCGTCGGTGCGGTCCGTCGAGCCGACGGTGATGGCTGCCGGGGTGCGGGCCGGGGACGTGTTGCAGGCGTTGCCGCCGTTGTCGTTGCCGGCTGCCAGGCCGTAGGTGACTCCTGCGGCGATGGAGCGCGCCACGGCGTCGTCGACTGTCTGGTTGGCGCCGCCGCCGAGGGACATGTTCGCCACCGCGGGCTTGCGGGCCGGGTTGTTCTGGACGTCGGCGGTGACCCAGTCGATGCCCGCGATGACGCCGGCGAAGGTGCCGCTGCCCGAGCAGTTGAGGACTCGGACGGCTACCAGCTTCACGTCCTTCGCGACGCCGAACTTCGTGCCGCCCACGGTGCCCGCGACGTGGGTTCCGTGGCCGTTGCAGTCCGAGGCGTCCGCGTCGTTGTCGACGGTGTCGGCGCCGGACACCGCGCGGCCGCCGAAGTCGGTGTGGGTGAGGCGGATGCCGGTGTCGATGATGTACGCGGTGACGCCCGCGCCGCGGTTCGGGTAGGTGTAGCTGTTGTCCAGCGGGAGCGTGCGCTGGTCGATGCGGTCGAGGCCCCACGACGGGGTCGGGGCCTGCGTGTCGGAGATGCGGACCTCGCCGTCCTGTTCGACGTAGGCGACGGCCGGATCTGCTGCCAGGCGCTTCGCCTGGGATTCGGACATCTGCGCGGAGAAACCGCGCAAAGCGGACTTGTACGAGTGCTTCACCTTCGCGCCGTACTTAGCGCTGAGGCTGTCGACACTTGACGTGCTCATGTCCTTCAGCACGACGATGTAGTTGTCCTTGACGGCGTTGGACGCACCGAGGTTGCGAATCTCCCCCTCGGGCGCAGCGGTGGCGGAGACGGACGACAGGACGAGCGCAGTGCCCGCCACCAGCCCGATTCCAGCCGCTCGTCTGGCCCACGATTCTCCCATAGCAGCAAGCTCCCTCGTCGCAGGGTTGTGCAGGTGAGAGTTTTCTTAGTGGCGCGGACTGATTTGGCACAAGAAGGTCCACGAAATTGCCTTCGAATGCCGAATCAACAGATTTGGTCAGTCCTGTGAATTAGTTGGTTCCGCTGATCTCTTTACAGAACAATTGCGCCCCGAACGATGAACCGTTCGGGGCGCAAGTTTCGCCTATTTCGTGGAGCGTCTCAATCGGCTGGGAGCAGGCGATCGGGTGCTCTCTCAATCGCCTCTGCGGACCGCTCCGAGGATCTGCTGTTCTGCCGGAGTCGTGTAGAGGCGCAGGTGCGCCCACATGTCCTGGCCCATCGCGATGACCTGGTCGTCCTTGAGCTGCGTGAGCTGCTGGAACATCTGCGGGCGCAGGCGCCACATCTGACCGGCGAGCTGCGCCTGGCCCATCGGGAGGCGCTGCAGGAGCACGAGGTCCGCGTTGTTCGCCGTGGACGACGCCTGCGGGTGCAGGTACGGCAGCACGTACATCGTGGTCTGCCACGGCGCGCGCGGCGGGAACAGCTCCTGCGGGACGTGGCCGCCGTCGTGGATCACGAGCAGCGGCATGTCCTCGGTCGGGCGCGGGAGGTCCGCCGGGGACAGGCGGCGCAGCTGCACCAGTTGGGACGGACGGCCGTCCGGGCCCTGGCCCGCGGCGCGCACGACCGGCTGCCACGCCTGCGGGCGGCCGGTCGCGATGATGATCCACGCTCCGGTCGCCATGGCGCGCAACGCGATCTGGCGGGCCAGGTACAGGCCGCCGACGACCACCATGCGGGTCGGGGTCGGGCGCAGCACGGACACGCTGAGCGGCTCGCCCTTCGTGCCCTGGCCGAGCATCATGCCGCCGCGGTCACCGCTGGGGCTGACCAGGTCGAGCATGGTCGGCGACACCAGGAACTCCGGTGCCACCGCGCCGCGGCCGCGGGTGTCGAGCAGACGGGACGAGCTCATGCCACACCTCCGAGCGGCAGCGTCGCGGCGAGGCCCGCGAGCTGCATGCCCCGCAACGGGGTCAGCGTGATGTCGAGCTTGTCACCCAGCTTGGACAGCTGGTCCTCGGCGCGGTCCAGCTCGCTCGGCGTGCGGGCGCTCACGCGCACCAGGCCGCGCAGGGAGACCTGACCGTCCTCGCGGGACGGCGAGATGGACATCGCGAGCGTCGACGAGAGAGCGCGCACACCGGTCAGCGAGTTCAGGTTGCCCTTGAGGCCCTTGGACGGCCAGCCGGTGATCGCGTAGCTCGCGTGACCGACGCCACCCGCGGTGACGCCCGACCACTTCTCCCGCAACGACACGGGGTTCGTGTTGCCGACGACCGCGGTGAGCTCGGCCGACGAGATCGCCGCGCGCAGCAGCTCGTCCGCGTCGAGCGGGCGGATCGTGACGCCGGCGGACTCCAGGGCGTTGCGGACGCGGGACAACGCGCCGATGAGCGCCCGGTGCGCGCCGACGACGCCGCCGCCGCGCTCCCGGATCGCCTCGCCGCAGCGGCGCGGGTCCAGCCGGACCGTGATCCACGTGGTGCGCCGGGCCGCCGCGGGCAGCGGGCCGAGCACCTCCATGTACGAGCTGATGGCCGGCGAGTTCGGCGGAAGTGCCGCGCTGCCGGGGTAGCAGTGCCAGATCACGGTGATCGCGTCGAGCACGACACCGCGGTCCTCCAGGCACGGTGTGAGCGCTCCCAGGGGCAGCGAGGGGGCCGAGCCGACCGCGGAGATCAGCGGCGGTGTCGGGTCGACCAGCAGCACCGCGGTCCACACGCCGTCGTGCCACGACAGCGCGAGCGGGCGGCGTTCGTGGTCGACGCCCTTCGCGATCACCAGGTCCGGGATGGCGAGGCGCAGCAACGCGACGCGCGGGTCCTCCGGGCCGAGCACCTGCATCTCGTCGTCACCGGGCTTGGACTCCTGCGACTCCGCGCGCTTCGCGGTGCGGCTGTGCGACCGGAAGTTGTAGCGCAGGCGGACGCCGATCCACTGGGTGAGCCAGCGGCCGCGCGACCGGGTGAAGGCCAGGACCAGTGCGACGAGGAGCACACCGCCGGCGATCGAGACGGAGACGACGTTCAGCGCGTCGCCCTGCTTCACGCCCATGATCGTCAGCACGAGGAGGGCGATGGCGAGACCGACCTCGATCGTGACTACGTTCGACACGGGCAAAGAGCCCAGGCTCACGCCGGCGGCTCTGCGACGGACACGCCCGACCGGACGCGGAGGCGCGGGTGCCTGCTGGCCAGGACCCCCAGGTCCCTGCGGCCGTGCCATCCCTGGGTTGGGCCGGGGCGGATGTGGAGTGGTCACGGACATCCGTTGTGGTCTCTTTCCCCTCGATGGTCGGTGGGCTTGGCGAACCGGCCCACGGAGCAACCTGCGTCCGGCTATCCTGCCGAACCGTACCGCGACTGGGAGAGCAGCGAGCCGAGAATGGCATCAACACCCACCACCAAGTCACAGGTCCAGGCCTACCAATTCGTCCTGCGGCGGATGCAGTCCGCTCTGGTCCGCAGAGACGCGGTGATGCTGCACGACCCCATGCGCAACCACTCGCGTGCCACAGCGGTGGGTGTCGTCCTGGGCGTCGTCGGTCTCATCGGCTTCCTCGTGGTCGGACTTTTCAGCCCGGCACCGAGGCTCGACGACCAGACGCAGATCGCCATCAGCAAGGAGACCGGCCAGGTCTACGTCGTCGACAGCGCGCCGCGGCGGCTGATCCCGATGACGAACCTGGCGTCGGCCCGGCTGCTCTGGCTCTCGCGCAACAGCCCCGACGCCCAGCAGGGTCAGGGCGGCGGCGACGCACCGGCCGGCACGGCGGGCGCCCCGGCTGAGGCGGCCGGCGGCACCCCGAAGCTCGTGAGCGAGAAGGCGCTGGCGAACCTGCCGCGCGGCAGGCTCACCGGTCTGCCGGACGCGCCGGACGTGCTGCCGAAGCAGGACCTCCGCATCGACGCGCAGTGGTCCGTCTGCGACACCCTCCAGCTGGACAAGTTCCGCGAGGACCAGGCGGCGGAGAACCAGATCAGGACCTCCGTGATCGCGGGTGTGAGCGGTGGCAACCCGGAACTGGGCGGCGAGGCGGTGCTGGTCCAGCAGCGCACGGGCGCGAAGAAGGCGTACCTGATCTACAAGACGCCCCAGTCCCTGCGGGACATCTCGTCGTCGACGGTCCGCGCCGAGGTGGACCTGAAGAACGACAAGGCGCTCAACGCCCTCAAGCTGAAGAACAAGAAGCCCCGTGCGATCAGCACGGCGCTGCTCAACGCGATCCCCGAGGTCGCCCCGCTGACCGCGCCGGTCATGCCGAACCAGGGCAAGCCCGCGACCTACGTCACCGAGACCAAGGTCAACATCGGTGAGGTCGTCCAGGTCGAGCGGCAGAACGGCTTCGAGTCCATGGTCGCGCTGGAGGACGGCTTCCAGACCGTCGAGGAGACCGTCGGCGACCTGCTGCGCTGGGCGTACTCGAACAACCGGCAGGCCATCAAGCTCTCGCCGAGCGCGATCGCGGACCACCGGGACCCGAAGAACCCGCTCGCGCTCGACTCGTACCCGACCAAGATCCCGACCACGCTGGAGCCGAACGCCAACAACGTCGTCCTGTGCCTCGGCTGGAAGGCCGAGAACGTCGCCGCGGACAACCGCGCCGAGCACACGTCGGTGACGATCGGTTCCGCGCTGCCGGGCCCGAAGGAGATGACCCCCACCGAACTCGGTTCGCCGGGTGCGGGTGGCGAGATCATCGACCAGTTCCTGATGCTGCCGGGCAAGGCCGCCGTCGTGCGGGCGAGCCAGGGCAAGAACGACTTCGGAACCGGTCCGGTGCAGATCGTCACGGGTCGCGGTGTCCGCTACGGCGTCCCGGACGGGGCGACGGCGGCGGCGCTGGGGCTCGACGGGAGCTTCCCGCCGGCACCGAACCAGATCCTGAGCCTGCTGCCGATGGGGCCGCAGCTCAACAAGAACGACGCGAACCGCAGCTACGACTCGATCCCGGCGCCCAAGGGCACCATCAAGGATCCGCAGGCGGTTCAGCAGAAGTAGCGGAACCGCTCCGGGTGCATCACCGTCGAATGCGGACGAAGCGTGGTGGTGGTCGCTCATCGCCACCACGTTCAGCACCCGGAGTGTCGTAGGGGGACTAGCCGTGGCCGGTCGTATCAGCGTCGATGCCGAGTGGTTGGAGAAGTACGCCGACCGCATCGACGGGACGACGGATGACCTGAGGCGGGTGCGGGACGCCATGAAGGTGTCCCCGCTGCGCCCCCAGTCGTTCGGCGAGATCGGCAGAACCGTCGGCACGGCCCAGGGGTACGCGCGGGCGGCCGAGTTGCTGAACTCACAGCTCGCCCGCGCCTGTGACGCGTTCGAGGCGGCCTCCAAGGGACTGCACGCCGTCGCGAAGCAGCACGGGCAGGGCGACGAGGAGAGTCTGCGGGCCATCAGGACGGCCGACCGGCGGTACGGGGAGCTGTGATGGTCAAGGACGGCAAGCAGATCGCGGCCGAGGTCGGTCCCGAGCTCGACTACCTCTCGCAGGTCAGCCGCAAGCTCGGGGTCGTGGACCTCGTGCACGACTTCTTCGACCCGCTGGTGGGCGACTGGAACGACCTGCGCGAGGAAGCCGAACGCTGGCGCAAGGCCGCGAAGGTGACCGAGGCGGTCCACAAGCACGTCTCGGCACCGCTGGGCGGGGTCGACGCGCGGTGGGAGGGCAAGGACGCCGACGCGTTCCTCGACCACATGCGCAAGGTGGGGCTCGCGGGCGGCGACATGTCCGACGCGATGAACGCCATGGCGGACGCGCTGGAGGAGACCGCGGACGGCGTGCGCGTCATCGTGCAGGACATGGCGCACGTGCTGGCCGACGCCGCCGACTCGGTGTCCGGCACGGCCGCGCTGCCGCTCGACGGCGACCAGCGCGCGATCAGGCACATCGAGGAGCTCAAGGATCCCGTTCGCGAGCTGCACGAGTCCGCGCGGCAGGTGCTGGAGGCGTTCCTCAAGCTGTGCGACGGGGTTTCCGGTGAGGCCGGTGGCTTCGGTGTCGTGCGGATGGAGCACAAGTACCCCGAGCAGAACTGGACCTACACGGCGCCCGCCAAGCTCGGGACCACGACGCCCGAACCGGCGAGGGCTTCGGCCACGGCCGCCGCGGGCACGGGTGCGTCTCCAGGCGGCTCGGTCGGTGGCGGTGGCGGCGGTGTCGGCGGAGGAGTCGGCGGTGGGGTCGGCTCGGTCGGCGCGCCTGCCGCCGCGGCCCAGCAGCCGATGCAGTTCGGCGGCGCCACAGGCATCGCTGAGCAGGTTCCACTGGCGGACAAGGGTGCTGGGGCGGCCCAGCCCGCCGCGGCCGCTGGTGGCCGTTCTGGGGCCCCTGCCGGCGGCATGATGGGCGGCATGGCGCCGATGATGGGCGGCATGGGCGGGCAGCAGGGCGGCGACAAGGAGCACAAGCCGAAGCAACGGCTCACCGGCTCGATCGACGACCTGCTCGGCAAACCGAAGAAGGCCGCGCCGAAGACGATCGGCGACGACTGAACCGTTCGCCCGACAACGGAAACGGCCCCGCCGGTGAGACCGGCGGGGCCATTTCGTTCTGCTTTGAGAGCTAGGCGGGCTGTTTGCGCTTGCGGTTGAGCGAGTTGCGGACGACCAGCGTCAGCATGAGCAGTGCTCCACCGACACCGATGCCGCTCAGCGCCACGATGATCGGCGGCCAGTCGAGCCCCGGCGGCGGGGTGACGTCGGTGTTCATCTCCCTCGGCTCCGCCGCCTTGAACCCCGCTGCCTCACCGGGCAGCACGGCGGTCAGCGCGGCGACCGGGTTGACCATGCCGAAGCCGACCTTGTTGTCCTTGCCGGACACGTTGCCGGGGTGCAGGGCCGTGGCCTTGAGGCGCTCCATCACCTGACGCGCCTTGAGGTTCGGGAACCGCTCGCGCACCAGCGCCGTGATGCCCGCGACGTACGGCGCCGCGAAGCTCGTGCCCTTGATGTCCTGCACGCCCTGCGCGGTGACGTTCGCGTTCGTCAGGCCGGTGCCCTTGGGGTCGACGGAGATGATCTCCTCGCCCGGCGCGGCGATGCTGACCCACGGGCCCCAGACGCTGAACGACGAGACGTCGCCGGAGCGCGCGATCGACCCCACCGACAGCACGTCGTTGGCGAACCACGCCGGCGACGACACCGAGTTGACGTTGGTCGAGTCCATGTTGTTGTTCTGGGCGCCGCACCCGGTTCCCTGGTCGCTCAGGTTGCCAGCGGCCGTGACGATCACCACGTCCTTGACGTCGACGGCGTACCGGATCGCGGCCTGCAGCTTCTGGTCGTCCGCGCTGAAGCCCTTGGGAGGGTTGCAGTTCGTCAGCGAGATGTTGATGACCTTGGCGTCCTGGTTCGCCGCGCGGACGATGGCCATCGCCAGGGTGCCGACCTTGCCCGCCGACGAGCGCTGGTCCGTCTCGCTCTTGAACTCGTAGCGGTCGCTGGTCTGGCGGATCGCGAGGATCGTCGCCTCCGGTGCGGCGCCGACGAAGTCGCCCTCGGTCTTGGCCGCCGCGGCGACGCCCGCCACCTCGGTGCCGTGACCGTCGCAGTCGTCGGTGCCGTTCTTGCCGCCGGAGTTGTCGACGTACTCGCCGGCGGGGACGACCCGGTTGCCGAAGCGGGGGTTGCGCGGGTCGACACCGGTGTCGATGATCGCGATCTTGATGCCCTTGCCCTTGGCGAACCTGTGCGCCTGCTCCAGGTTCAGGTAGACCTGGCCCCAGGGCTTGTACTCGATCAGCTCGCTCTTGGTGTCGGACTCCACGCACCCCTTGTTGGTGCGCACGTACTTCACGTCCGGCTTGCCGTCGTCGGCCGGGGGCTGGGTGCCGGGCGGCAGGTCCGGCGGCACCGAGTTCGGCCGCGCGGCCGCCGGGGTGGAGGACGGCTGAGCGGAGGCCTGCGGCAGCGTCCCCGTCAGCAGAAGCAGTCCGGCGGTCGCGGCCGCCGTGGTGCGCCTGATGCCGGTCCTCATAGCGTGATCAAGCCTCGGAAGACCTGGTACATGTCCATGACCGCCAACGCCAGCGGCAGCACGGAGGCGATCAGGATCGCCTCGATGATGTCGACGGTGCGGCGCAGCGGCGGCGAGAACTTCTGGCCGGGGAAGATCACGCCGAGCACCAGTGCGAGGGCGCCGAGCAGCAGCAGCGCGCCGAAGACGAACGCGATGCGGTTGAACGAGGACGACGAGATGAGCCAGCCGAGCAGGATGCCCGCGCTGGCGAGCATGCCGGTCGACAGCAGTGCCACGGCCTGCGCGCCGTTCGCGTACGCCCTGCCGCGCATCATCAGCACGATCGCGACGACCACGCCGTAGATCGGGCCCCAGATCGTGTCGGCGCCCGCGGCGACGATGGCGGCCAGTGCCGCGACCACGCCGGTGCCGATGATCATGCCCGTCAGGTACTCGTGCGCGACGGCCGTGCGGCGCTCGATGACCGCGTACTCCGGGAAGCCGCTGTCCTCCTTGAGGTCCTCGGCGTTCGTCGGCACGACGGGCGGCGGGATCTTGGCGAGCTGCAGCGTGAGCCTCGGCAGCATCGACAGCGCGGCGAGCGCCACGGCACCGGTCGCGGCGGCCACGCCGGACAGCGGGTGCTCGACGAACGTCGCCACGAGGAACGCCAGCGCCACGAGCGTGCCGCCGGTCGCCGCGGCGATGAACACCGTGATGCCCTGGCCGATCAGCAGGATGCCGCCCCACGCGAAGATCATCATCAGCGCGGACGCGAGCAGCATCTTCGGGTTGAAGCCGACGCCGGGAACGGCGTGGAAGCCCGCGACGAACGCCAGTGGCAGCGAACCGCACGCGGCGATCAGCACACCGGTCGACGCCGAGCTGTAGGCCCGCGCGATGGTCGCACCGGCCGCCAGCATGGCGATCGCGCCGACACCACCGGCGATGGCGGCCGCGAGACCGCTGCCGGAACCGCCCTGCGTGATCGGGCCCGACAGGAACAACGCCACCGCGGACGCGATCAGCGCGAGCGCGCCGGCCAGGTGACCGAACCGCTGCGCGGTCTCCTTCGTCCACGGCCGGAAGGAGTCCGGATCGGACTCCGCGATCGCGTCGACGACGTCGTCGTACAACGGCGGAGGCGGATTCTCGTTGCGGCGCCGCAACTGCAGCAGTTCGCCGTCGACGACGCCGAGCGAAGCCAGCGTGCGCGCCGGGTCGAGCGGGTTGTCGCCGAGCTTGGCGAGGCACCAGCCCCCGTGCCGCACACCACCGTCGGGAGTCGCCTCTCTCGCCATGTCGAGCAACATCGGCAGGAGATCGGCCACCGCCACGTCGGCAGGCAGCGCGACGTCGATACGCGTTCGAGGTGCCACCACCGTGACACGGCTGAACACCGTCGTACCGGTCGCCACCAGGGCCCCCTAAGTCAGATCAGCGCTTGCAAACGATGTGCCCGACCCTATTGGTCCACCTGGACGGTTGCCGAGCGGCCCTAGTATGGCCGCACCGACGCCTCTTGCACGTGTGGTTCGCAGAACACGTTCGACTGGGTTTTTTTCCGACCCACCTTCGTGACGCGCGCGGATGCGCAATAGTGTCGGTTGCTACTGGTGGCGTAACGAGTCGAAGAGGTGCCTGTCAGTTGAGCACGCTGCAGTTCAAGCGAACGGCACGCCTTGCTGCTCCCCGGCCTCCGGGCGGTGAGGTCCACCTCGAACCGCCACCCGAGGTGCCCCGGATCATCCCCGGCAACATCATGATGAAGGCGATGCCCGTCGTCATGATCGTGGCGTCGGTGGGAATGATGGGCATGATGCTCGTCTTCATGCCGCGGCAGCCCGCGGCGATGATCATGCCGGGCATGATGATGATCTCGACCATCGGCATGATGGCGAGCGGCATGGGCTCGGGCAAGGGCCAGAAGAAAGCCGAGATGAACGAGGACCGCAAGGACTACCTGCGGTACCTCGGCCAGATGCGCGACCGCGCCCGCGAGGCGGCCGACGAGCAGCGCGCCGAGCGCGAGTGGGTGCACCCGGACCCGCAGATGCTGTGGTCGCTCGCCACCACCAGGCGCATGTGGGAACGCCGCCAGAACGACCCCGACTTCTGCCACCTGCGCGCGGGACGGGGCTCGCAGCGCCTCGCGACCCGCCTGGTGCCGCCGCAGACCGGTCCCGTCGAGGAGCTCGAGCCGATCGCGACGCTGGCGCTGCGCCGTTTCGTGCGCGCCCACTCGCTGGTGCCCGACCTCCCGATCTCCATCGCACTGCGCGGTTTCGCCGCGGTCGGCCTGCTCGGCGACATCGAGGACCGCCGCGACCTCGCGCGGGCCCTCCTCGCCCAGCTCGTCACCTTCCACGCCCCGGACGACCTGCTGATCGCGGTCGTCAGCGCGGGCCGCACCAAGCAGCTGTGGGAGTGGGTGAAGTGGCTGCCGCACGCGCAGCACCCCACCGACATCGACGGCATCGGTCAGCGCCGCATGATGGCGAACTCGCTCGCCGAGATCGAGGCGATGCTGGACGAGAACCTGCGCGACCGGCAGCGGTTCACCCGCAACGCCCCGCCGCCGCCCGACCAGCCGCACATCGTGATCGTCATCGACGACGGCGACATCAGCCGCGAAGAGATGATCATCCTCGAGGAGGGTCTGGTCGGCGTCACGCTGCTGGACCTGAGCGAGTGCCTCGGCAACCTGACGGCACGCCGCGGTCTGCGGCTCGTCGTCGAGAACAACCAGCTGGGCGCCCGTTCCGCGAGCGGTGTCGAGTGGTTCGGTGCCCCGGACCGGCTGTCCATCGTGGAGTCCGAGGCGCTCGCCCGCCGGCTTTCGCCCTACCGCATGGGTGCCGCCGGCGAGGCCGGTGGCGACTCGGGCGAGGACCCGTTGGCGATGAGCAACAACCCGCCGCTGCTCGAGTTCATGGGCATCCCCGGCGACCCGATCACGTTCGACGTGCAGCAGGCGTGGCGGCCGCGGCCCAAGCGCGACCGCTACCGCATCCCGTTCGGCATCGGCGAGCACGGCCAGGCGGTCGAGCTCGACATCAAGGAAGCGGCCGAGGACGGCATGGGCCCGCACGGCCTGTGCATCGGCGCGACCGGTTCCGGCAAGTCGGAGTTCCTCCGCACCCTGGTGCTCGGTCTGCTGGCCTCGCACTCGTCGACGGCGCTCAACATGATCCTCGTCGACTTCAAGGGTGGTGCGACGTTCCTCGGCCTGGACAAGGCACCGCACGTCGCCGCGACGATCACCAACCTCGCCGGCGACCTCAGCCTGGTCGACCGCATGAAGGACGCCATCGAGGGCGAGGTGTCGCGTCGTCAGGAGGTCCTGGCGAAGGGCAACTACAAGAACGTCTGGGACTACGAGAAGGCCCGTGAGAACGGCGCCCAGCTCGACCCGCTGCCCGCGCTGTTCATCTGCATCGACGAGTTCTCCGAGATGCTGACGGCGAAGCCGGACTTCATCGACATCTTCCTGCAGATCGGTCGTGTCGGCCGGTCGCTGCAGATGCACATGCTCCTCGCGTCGCAGCGCCTCGAGGAAGGCAAGCTGCGCGGTCTGGACACGTTCCTCTCGTACCGGATCGGTCTGAAGACCTTCAACGCGGCGGAGTCCCGTGCCGCGATCGGTGTGCCCGACGCCTACGAGCTGCCGCCGATCCCGGGCTCGGGTTACCTCAGCGTGCAGGGCATGCCGCTCACCAGGTTCAAGGCGCTGTACGTCTCGGGCACCTACCGGCCCGCCGGCATGCAGTCCGCCGGTGAGTCGGTGGCCGTGCGCAGCGACAAGCGCCCGCGCTTCTTCGTGCCGGACTTCATCGAGATCCCGAAGGAGCCGGAGCGCCCGCTGGAGCCGGTCAAGGTCGCGGAGCCGGTCAAGGAGGACGCGAACGAGCCGACCCAGCTCGAGCTCATCGTCGACCGCCTCGTCGGCCAGGGCCCGCCCGCCCACGAGGTGTGGCTGCCGCCGCTCAACGAGCCGCCGACGATGGACACGATGCTGCCGCCGCTCGACGTGACCCCGGACCGCGGTCTCACGTCGCCGGGTTACCCGGCCAACAGCACGCTGCAGGTCCCGGTCGGCATCGTCGACAAGCCGTTCGAGCAGCGCCGCGACCTGCTGTGGGCGGACTTCTCCGGTGCGGCCGGCCACGGCGCGATCGTCGGTGGTCCGCAGTCCGGCAAGTCGATGATGCTCAGGACGCTCATCGCGTCGATGGCGCTCACCCACACGCCGGAGGAGGTGCAGTTCTACTGCATCGACCTCGGTGGTGGTTCGCTCGCCGCGATGGAGGACCTGCCGCACGTCGGTGGCTTCGCCGGTCGTCTCGACGTCGACAAGGTCCGCCGCATGGTGGCCGAGCTGCAGACGCTGATCGCGGAGCGCGAGCTCCGCTGGCGCGACCAGCGCATCGAGCTGGCCGAGTTCCGCAACCGCAAGCGCCGCGGTGAGATCAAGGACGACGCGTTCGGCGACGCCTTCCTGGTCATCGACGGCTGGATGAACTTCCGCCAGGAGTTCGAGATGGTCGAGCCGCAGGTCCAGGCGCTCGCCGCGCAGGGCCTGTCCTACGGCGTCCACGTGATCATCGGTGCGAGCCGGTGGGCGGAGATCCGGCCCGCGATGAAGGACCTCCTCGGCACCCGTTTCGAGCTGCGGCTCGGTGACCCGAGCGAGTCCGAGGTCGACCGCAAGGTGGCGGTCAACGTGCCGCCGGGTCGTCCCGGTCGCGGCATCATCATGGACGGTTCCACCGGACGCAGGCTGCACTACCTCGTCGGTCTCCCGCGCATCGACACCTCGCAGGACGCGAACAGCGTCACGGCGGGTGTCGCGGACCTCGCGAGCAAGCTCACGGCGGCGTGGAAGGGCCCGCACGCCCCGCAGGTCCGGATGCTGCCCGACCTGCTCGACCACGGGCAGTTCATGGCCCACGTCCAGCAGACGTTCCCCAACCGCGGGCACCTCGTCCCGATCGGTGTCAACGAGGACGAGCTCGCGCCGGTCTACCTGGACTTCGACGCGGACCCGCACTTCATGGCGCTGGCGGACGGTGAGGCGGGCAAGACGAACATGCTGCGCACGATCGTCCGCGGCATCATGCAGAGCTACACCTCGTCCGAGGCGTTGATCCTGCTCGCGGACTACCGCCGCACGATGCTCGGCTTCATCGACACCGACCACCTGCTCACCTACGCGGTGTCGGGCCCGCAGTTCACGCAGAACGTCCAGGAGGTGCGCGGCTCGCTCGCCGGCCGCATGCCCGGCCCGGACGTCACGCAGGAACAGCTCAAGAACCGTTCCTGGTGGAAGGGCCCCGAGGTCTTCGTCATCGTCGACGACTACGACCTGGTCGCTCCGCAGGGCGGCGCGAACCCCATGCAGCCGCTCGCCGAGTTCATCCCGCAGGCCAAGGACGTCGGTCTGCACATCGTCGTCGTCCGCCGCATGGGTGGTGCGTCCCGCGCGATGTACGACCCGATCATGGGCAAGCTGAAGGAGATCTCGGCGCCGATCTTCGTCGGTTCCGGTTCGAAGGAGGAGGGCAACATCGTCGGCAACCTCAAGCCGTCGCCGCAGCCTCCGGGCCGGGGCACGCTGGTGACCCGCAAGCACGGTCAGCAGCGCATCCAGTTCGCCTGGATCCCGCCGGACTAGAAGTTCTCGCAACGTCTTCGTGGGTGGTCCCGCCGCAACGGCGGGGGCACCCACGAGTCGGTTCCGGGGGTGGGGAAGGGGCGCGCGGGGGGGCCCCCCCACGTGGCGTTGCCGGGGCGGGCGCCGGCCCCGCGGCCGACGCCGCGGCCCCTTCCAGGTAGCAGGGGTTCTACCTGCCCCCCCCAATCGCCGAACCCGCCACGCCGATGCGGTCAAGAGGGAGGCGACCGCACCGGCGTGGCGGATCCTGTTCTTCCGAGTCATCCCCCAAGCTGACTCCTCCGAACCGGCTGCGGACGACTCTGCCGCACACCGCTCACGCGCCGCTCACGTCTTGATGACGCCGTTTTTCCGGCAATGGAAAAGGCCCGCAGCCGAAGCCGCGGGCCCTCACCGAACAGCAGGGGACTGTCCGGTTCCCCCCTCCATGACCGGAGTTCCCTCCCGACCGCGCCACTGGGAGGGGCGGTCAAGGGGAGTTCGGCGATCGTGACGCCCCCCAGAACTTCAACGTCACTCTCGTCGATCCGGCTGAGAACCACTCTGCCCGGTCGCGCTCACACTCCGGTCACAGTCGGCGAGCCCCCGGAAACTGGCGATGCGGTGCTGGTGGCCCCCCAGGAACTTCGCCACCAGCACCGCTGAGGAGAACTCTGCCCGAAGCCGCTCACACTTCGCTCACACAGCGATCACAGCGCGTCTACACTGCCGGTGAACTGGAGGGGTGTGTGCGAGCCGAGTACCGCGTGCTGGGGCCGCTGGAGGTGCTGCTCGACGGTGAGCCGGTGGCAGTCCCCTCCGGACGGTGTCACGTGTTGCTGGCCGTGTTGTTGTTGCGTCCCAACCAGTTGATTCCGGTGGATGAACTGGTCGACAGGCTGTGGGACGGTGCCCCGCCGAACGCCGACCGCGCGCACAAGACTCTGCACATGGTCGTGCGGCGGCTGCGGGTCGCGCTGGGTGAGGCGGACTGCGTGCAGACCCGGACCGGTGGTTACGTCGCCGTGGTCGAACCCGACCAGCTGGATCTGCTGCGATTTCGCGCCTTCGCGGGATCGGGTGACTTCGGTGCGGCCGCAGCGTTGTGGCGCGGGGCGGTGCTCGGCAACGTCGCGTCGGACGTCCTGCACCGCGAGGACGTGCCGCGGCTGGTCGACGAGCGGCTCACGGTGCTGGAGCGCCGCATCGACGCCGATCTGGACAGCGGGCTCTCCGGTGAGCTTGTGGCGGAACTGAGGTCTCTGGTCGCCGATCATCCCTTGCGGGAGCCGTTCTGGTCGCATCTGATGCTCGCGCTGTACCGGTCGGGCAACCAGGCCGAGGCGTTGAACGCGTACCAGGACCTGCGGAGCAGGCTCGCCGAGGAACTGGGCGTCGATCCCTCTCCCGCGCTGCAGGAGCTGCACCAGCAAATCCTGCGAGCCGAGGTGGCACCCGGCAAGCGTGTGCAGGTGCCACGTCAGCTCCCGCACGGCGTGCGGAACTTCGTGGGCCGCGAGGACGAACTCGGGCAACTCGGCACGGCGACAGGCGTCACCGTCGTGCACGGTGTTGGTGGCGTCGGCAAGACCGCGCTGGCGTTGCGCTGGGCTCGCGAGGTCCGTGAGGACTACCCGGACGGCGACCTCTACGTGAACCTGCGCGGGTTCGACCCCGAGGTGCAGCCGGTCGATCCCGCAGTCGTGGCGGAGACCTTGCTGGCCGGGCTCGGTGTGGACGAGGTCCCGGCCGGCGCGGACGCCCGGTTCGCGTTGCTGCGCACCACTTTGGTCGACCGGAGGTTGTTGCTCCTGCTCGACAACGCCGCGTCGGCGCGCCAGGTCCTGCCCCTCCTGCCCGCCGCGGCCGGGGTGCGGGTGCTGATCACCAGCCGCAACCAGCTCCGCGCGCTCGTCTCACAGCACGACGCGACCGCGATCGGCCTGCGGGAGCTGGAGTTCGATGCGGCACGGTCGTTGCTCGCGGTCGTGCTCGGTGAACAGCGCCTCGACGCCGAACCGGAGGCCGCGCGCGAGATCGTCGAACGCTGTGCCGGACTGCCGTTGGCTCTGCGCGTGTTCGCCGAACGGGTCGCGCGCTTCCCGGGCGTGCCGCTGCGGGAGTTCGTGGCCGAGCTGCGCAACGAGCGGCTCGACGCGTTCAGCGACTTCTACGACGTGGACGTCCGTGCGGTGTTCTCGTGGTCGTATCGCGCGTTGGACGACGAGTCGGCACGGATGTTCCGGCTGTTGTCGGTGCACCCCGGTCAGGACTTCGACGTGAGCGCTGCAGCCGCGCTGGCGGCGGTGCCGGTGGCGCAGGCCAGGCGGTTGCTGGAGCGGTTGGTCGCCGACGCCCTCGTGCAGACGCGTTCACCTGGGCGCTACAGCCTGCACGACCTGCTGCGCGCCTATGCGGCCGAGCTGTGCGGTGACGACGAGGCAGCCGCACTGAGGATCACGGAGTGGTACGTCCACACCCTCGAGAACGCCGCTCTGGTGGAGAAACCGATCGCGCTGGTGCGGGCCGGTGAGGTCACGTCGGGCGTGGTGCCGCGGGGCTTCGCCTCGAGGTTCGACGCGCTGGCGTGGGTGCGGGAGGACTGGGACAACCTCCGTGCGGTCCTGGACGCGGCCGTGGCGCGCGGGTGGAAAAGGCTCGCGATGCTGATCCCGACGCACCTGGACAGGTTCCTGGTCTACAACCGGCCGCGCTGGTCGGAAGCGATCGAGATGTTCGAGGCGGTCCAAACCTTCGGGACTGCCCGCGAGCAAGGGTTCCTGCTGATCAAGCTGGCTGGTCACTACTCGGACCTCGAACGCCTGGACGAGTCGCTGGCCTGCTTCGAGGAGGGACTGCGGTTCGTCCGCGAGTCTGGGGAACGGACCGCGGAGGCGGCTGGTCTGATCAACCTGGCCGCGCTCCAGCGCAAGCTCGGTCAGATGGAGGAGGCCCTCGGCACCTCGTACCTGGCGGCCGAGATCGGTGCCGAGCTCGGCAACAGGTACATGGAGAGCGCTGCACGTTCCAACATCGGCTTCCTGCTGAACGGGCTCGGCCGCCACGAGGAGGCTCTCGTCGCGACCGAACGCGCCATCGTCGTCGTGACGGAGTCGGACGACGAGCACGTGCTCGCGCGGATGCACGCGGTGCGGGGCAGGGCACTGGTCGGACTCGGACGGCATGCCGAAGCCGCGGCCGTGCTCGGACCCGCTGCCGGGGCCTTGGCGAAGTTCGGCGACTCCGAGTACGAAGCTCTGGCTCTGCAGGACCTGGGCAGCGCACTGATCGCGCTAGATGAGCGCGCGGAAGCCGCCGTGGCGTGGCGACGTGCAGTGGATCTTCTGCGTGAGCTGGACGAGGACCAGGCTGAGGCACTCGTGGCCAGGCTGGCCGAGTTGGACCAGGCCCGGCGACAAGCCTGAGGTGAACTCGTGGTGGCGACCTTCGTCATCCGTGTCGTCCAGCTCAGTCGCATCGGGTAAGCATGTGCGCGGAAAGAGGGGAAGGTGCATGAGCCTGCACGTCGCGGTCGACTTCGGCACGTCGAGCACCTGTGTGGCGATCTCCGCGCACGGTCGGGAGCCGCAGGTCGTCGTGTTCGACGGCCAGCCGCTCGTGCCGTCCGCCGTGTTCGCCGCCGCCGACGGCACGTTGTTCGTCGGCCAGGAGGCCGAACGCCAGGCGGCGGTCGATCCCGCGCGCTACGAGCCGCACCCGAAGCGCCGTGTCGACGAGGGCGAGTTGCTGCTCGGCAGCACCGTGCTGCCCGTTGTGGACGTTGTGCGGGCGGTGCTGGCACGGGCTGTGGGAGAAGCACGGCGCGTTGGTGGCGGAGCGCCTGTCGACCTCCTCGTCCTCACGCACCCCGCGGACTGGGGCACCGTCCGCACCCGCGTCCTGCTGCAGGCCGCCCGCGGGCTGGGCCGCGAGGTCGTGCTGGTGCCCGAACCCGTCGCCGCCGCCGTCTTCCACTCCGCGAGCCATTCCGTTCCGGACGGTGCCGCGCTCGCCGTGCTCGACCTCGGCGGCGGCACGGTCGACGCCAGCGTGGTGGCGCGGGCGGGCAGGAGCTTCCGGGTGCTGTCCGCGAAGGGCGACCCCAGCTTCGGCGGCGCGGACATCGACCAGGCGTTGCTCGACCACGTCGGCGGGCTGGTCGCGGCCAAGGACCCCGAGGCGTGGCGGCAGCTCGTCGAGGGCCGTGAGATGGCCGACCGGCGCAAGCGGCGGGTGCTGCGGCAGGACGTGCGGGGCGCCAAGGAGACGTTGTCCCGGCACGCCTACACCGACGTGCCGATGCCACCGCCGTTCCCCGACGCGCACGTGACGCGCTCGGACCTGGAGCAGCTGATCACCGAGCCGATCAGCCGGGCGGCCGCGCTGGCCGCTGCCGCGGTCCGCGACGCCGGTCTCGCGCCCCACCAGCTCGCCGGGGTGTTCCTGGTCGGCGGGTCCAGCCGGATCCCGCTGGTCGCACGCATGGTGCACGAGCAGATCCGCGTGGTGCCGACGAGCATCGACCAGCCGGAGACCGTGGTGGCCCGCGGTGCGCTGCGGGCCGTCAGCCTCGATCCGGAGCGGACCGGTGGCGTGGCGAAGGCTCCCCAGTCCTCGGGCCCTTCGGGTGAGGTGACTCACAACCTGCGGGTCGGCGACGAGGCCACCCGCAAGATCACCCGCCGGATCACACCCCCGCCGCCGGGGAAGTTCCCCACGTCGTTCCCCATGACCCCGCCACCGCCTCCACCGCGCAGGAGCAAGGCGCCGTTGTTCATCGCGATCGGTGTCGTGATCGCGCTCGCGGCCGCCGGCGTCGGCGGTTACTTCTGGCTGAAGCCCGACGACGAGAAGCAGCCGGCTCCGCCCGCCGACCAGATCGCCATCTACGACTACAGCTTCACGCGGCCGGACGGGTGGGAGCAGACGGGCGGCGCGGCCCCCGACCGGCAGGTGCTTTTGCAACCGATCGACCGCGAGAATTCCAATGGCAAACAGCCGGACGCCCGTATTGCTGTGCAGGAGCAAACACTCGAGTACAACAGCGACTCGGATCGGCCGCGTGCGCTGAGTGAGTTGAAGAACACATATGAGCAACGCAAGGAGAAAGGCGACGAGGTCGCCGACTTCTCCGAAGGCACCACATTCGCGGGAAAGTCTGTTGTTCACTATCGCGAAGTGGTCGGGACGACCGGCGTCGACTGGTACATCCAGTTCGCGGGCGAGCACCAGGTGAGCGTGGGCTGCCAGGCGACGGAAGCCACCGAAGCCAGGGTCCGCACCGCCTGCGAGCAGATCGTCCGCTCGCTCGTCATCAAGCCGTAGTCGCAACGTCAGGGAGTCGCCGATGTCCGCCACCGAGGTCCTCGCCCGTTTCCGCGCCGAGGTCGGAGCGGCGGTCACCCGAGCCCGCCGCGCGTCGGGTGAGATCGGTGAACGCAACGCCAAGCTCCGGGAACGCACGCGTGACCTGGCGGAGCGGGCCCGGGAGCGCCGGTCGGAACCCGGCGCTCAGACCACCCCGGCCGACGTCCGGGAGGCCGCCACGGGGTTCCGCGTCGAGCGCGGACTGCCCGTCGAGCAGGTGCCGGAGCCTGTGGCCGAGGTCGTCGCCGCGGTTCCAGTTGAGACGGAACCGGTCGCTCTGGGTTCCGCGGCCGTCGCCGGTCCGAGTGGTCAGCTTCCCCGTGTGAGTGACGATGACGAGGACTTTTCGCAGTCGCGAATCCTCTATTGAACCTTCTCGCGGCTGAGGCGCGTTTACTTGCGCAACTACTTGGAACCATCTCGGGACAGGACGGAACCGACGTGGCAGGGTGCTCGTCGGAAGAGGCGTACGGAACAAGCGTTACGACCTACCCATCAAACTTAGGGGATCTACAATGTCGGGTTTTCTCGCAACTCCGCAAGAGATCGCGACTCTCGCCAAGGACGTCAACAACGCCAGGTCGGAGTTCGACGGCATCCTCCGTTCGGTCCAGTCGACCTGTGAGTCGCTGCGGAGCTCCTGGGAGGGCCCCGCGGCCGTGGCGTTCTCCAACCTGATGGAGCGTTACCAGGAGAGCCAGAAGAAGCTCCAGCAGGCTCTCGAGGTCATCGGCGAGGGCCTCGCCGGCACCGCGCAGGACATGGACGTGCGTGAAGAGGAGCAGGGCTCGGGGCTGGGAAGCATCGCCAACCGCCTCGGCTGATCCACCGGTTCTCGTCGGGTAAGCCCTTCTCCATCCGCAGACTTCTTCAGTACCTAAGGGGAAAGACAAAATGGCGATCAAGGTTACTTTCGCTGAGCTGCAGAACGCTTCGTCGCAGATCTCCAGCGCGGAGCGCAAGATCACTGGTGAGCTGGAGGCCCTGGAGGGTCGCGTCAAGAACGTGCTCTCCGGCTACGACGGTGAGAGCTCCGCGGCGTACAACCAGGCCCAGAACGACTGGGACAAGGCCGCTGCCGACCTGGCGCAGGTGCTCTCCTCCATCGGTGTCGCCGTCCAGCAGGCCGCCGAGGCCTACCAGGAGGGCGAGCGCAAGAACGCCGCTCGCTGGGGCTAAGCCAGCCGCCAGTCGCTAGACCTTCGTGAGCCCCGGAACCACGTGGTCCGGGGCTCACGTACGTCCAAGGGCAGGCGCTTGAGAGGGGCCGTTTTGGTCCCGGCGCCCCCCATCCGGTATCTTCTGACGTTGTTGTGCGGTAGCTGGCGCCCATGTGTGCCGCGCCTGTCTCGGAACCTCCGCTTGGTTCGTCCAAGATCGGTCTGGGGCAACCGCCGCAGTGACCCCAGACGCAAGTGACGACGAGGTAGATCCGTGCGCACGTACAGCCCGAAGCCCGGTGAGGTGACCCGCACCTGGCACGTGATCGACGCCCAGGACGTGGTGCTCGGCCGGCTCGCCACCCAGGCCGCGACGCTGCTGCGCGGCAAGCACAAGCCGACTTATGCGCCTCACGTTGACACTGGTGACTTCGTTGTCATCATCAACGCTGACAAGGTCGCTCTGACCGGCGCGAAGCGCGACCAGGCGTTCCAGTACCGCCACTCCGGCTTCCCCGGTGGTCTGCGCAAGCAGTCCTTCGGCGAGGTCCTGGACACCCGTCCGGACCGCTTGGTGGAGAAGGCGATCAAGGGCATGCTGCCCAAGAACCGCCTTGGCCGTCAGATCGCGAACAAGCTCAAGGTCTACGCAGGCCCGAGCCACCCGCACGAGGCGCAGCAGCCGCAGGCCTTCGAGATCAAGAAGATCGCCCAGTGAGCGACGAGTACACCGAGGAAGTTCCTGTGACCACCCCTGAGAACGAGACCCCTGAGGTCGAGACCCCCGAGGTCGAGGCCGAGGTTGTCGAGGCCGAGGTCGTCGACGCTCCTGAGGCCGACGAGGCTCCCGAGGCCGTTGAGGCCGACGCTGACGCCGACGAGGCCGAGGTCGTCGAAGAGACCTCCGCGCCGGTGGTCGCCCCCTCGCTGAACGGTGCCGCGCACCTCGCGCAGACCGTCGGTCGCCGCAAGGAGGCCGTCGTCCGCGTCCGCCTCGTGCCCGGCACCGGCAAGTTCACGCTGAACGGCAAGACCCTCGAGGCCTACTTCCCGAACAAGGTGCACCAGCAGCTCATCCGTGAGCCGCTCGTCACCACGGAGAAGCCCGAGACCTTCGACGTCATCGCGAACCTGCGTGGCGGCGGCATCACCGGCCAGGCCGGTGCGCTGCGTCTCGCCATCGCGCGTGCGCTGATCGCCGTCGACTCCGAGGACCGTCCGGTCCTCAAGAAGGCCGGCTTCCTCACTCGTGACCCGCGGGTCAAGGAGCGCAAGAAGTACGGTCTGAAGAAGGCCCGCAAGGCGCCTCAGTACTCCAAGCGTTGATGCTCCGCCGCGGAGCGAGCCGTGTCTGCGTTCGTCAGACCGCTGCTCCTCCGCGGTGAGTGCGGGGACACCCCGCGCCCAGAGCGTCATCCAGCTACACCTGCGGGAGCAGCAGTTCACCACGAACTGCTGCTCCCGCAGTGTTTTCCGGGTCTTTCCCGCCGCCTCGCAGTGTCCAAATCGGAGGATTCATGGCCCGCCTGTTCGGCACCGACGGTGTACGCGGTCTCGCCAACGCCGATCTCACCCCCGAGCTCGCGATGTCCGTCGCCGCCGCGGCGGCGCGGGTGCTCGCCGAGCACGACCGCTCCCACCGTCCCGTCGCCGTCGTCGGCCGCGATCCGCGGGCGAGCAGCGAGATGCTCGACGCCGCCGTCACCGCCGGCCTGACCTCGGCCGGTGCGGACGTGCTGCGCGTCGGCGCCCTGCCCACGCCCGCCGTCGCGCACCTGGTCGCCGCGCTCGGCGCCGACATCGGCGTGATGATCTCGGCGTCGCACAACGCGATGCCGGACAACGGGATCAAGCTCTTCGCCGCTGGTGGCCACAAGCTGCCCGACGAGGTCGAGGACGAGATCGAGCAGCACATGGGCACCGGTTTCGACCGTCCCACCGGCGCCGCGATCGGCCGGGTGCGCGACGTCCCCGACGCCGAGGTCCAGTACGTCGAGCACCTGCTCAAGGTCACACCGCACCGCCTCGACGGCCTCAAGGTCGTGGTGGACTGCGCGAACGGTGCCGCGTCGGTGGCCGCACCGGACGCGTACCGCCGCGCCGGGGCCGAGGTGATCGCGATCAACGCGAACCCGGACGGTCTCAACATCAACGACGGCTGTGGTTCCACCCACATCGACGTCGTGGCCGCGGCGGTCCGCGAGCACGGTGCCGACCTCGGCATCGCGCACGACGGTGACGCCGACCGCTGCCTCGCCGTGGACGCCCAGGGCGAGCCGGTCGACGGCGACCAGATCCTCGCGGTCCTCGCGATCGCCATGCGCGACGCGGGTGAGCTGTTCGAGGACACGCTCGTCGCCACGGTGATGAGCAACCTCGGCCTGCACATCGCCATGCGGGAGTCGTCGATCCGCCTGCGCACCACCGCCGTCGGTGACCGCTACGTGTTGCAGGACCTCAAGGCCGGCGGTTACTCGCTCGGCGGCGAGCAGTCGGGCCACGTCGTGCTGCCCGCGCACGCCACCACCGGCGACGGCCTGCTGACCGCGCTGCGCCTGATGGCCCGCATGGCCGAGACCGGCAAGTCGCTCGCCGACCTCGCCTCGGTGATGCGCCGCCTGCCGCAGGTCCTGATCAACGTGAAGGTCGCCGACAAGGCGGCCGTCGCCAAGGCGTCGTCGGTCAGCGAGGCCGTCGCCGCCGTCGAGGCCGAGCTCGGCGACACCGGCCGCGTGCTGCTGCGCCCGTCCGGCACCGAGCAGCTCGTGCGGGTGATGGTCGAGGCCACCAGCCACGAACAGGCCCAACAGGCCGCGCAGCGCCTGGCCGGTGTGGTTTCCTCGGTGCACTGAGGACGGAGGGGGCTGGGGATGACCATGTTGATGTTGCTCGTACTCCTGGTGCTGCTGGGAGGTGTGGCAGCGGTCGTCATCGCCGTTGTCGCGACGTCGAAGCGCAAACCGGTCGCCCAGCCCCCGTTCCCGCCCGGTCACGGGTACCCGCCGCAACAGCCGCACCCCCAGCAGGTTCAGCCGCCGTACCCGCCTCAGGGGTACCCGCAGCCGCAGCAGCCCCGTTCGCCGCAGAGCCCACCCCCGCCGAACGGGTGGTGACCGGCGCCGCCACTCGATCCGTGGTGATCATCAGCGTCTTGCGCCGAATGGCTGTTTACTAAGGCAACCGACATCGTCGAGCTCCGGTCACCGCGTGATCCGAGCTGGCACTGTATGGCGGAACCCGATGACGCCGAACTGCGTCAGATCGGGGACTAGGGGAGGCGAGCAGATGTCCGGGTTCGGCGTTCAGTCCGGCGATTTGACCAAGGCTGCGGGGACGTACGAGGCAGAGGGATCGGCCCTGATCCAGATGAAGGCCGCGGCCGTGCCGGGTGTGGGAGCCGGGCAGGTCGGCCGCAAGTTCCAGGGCGTCGCCGCCGAGTACAAGGCCTGCTTCGACCTCTTCGGCCAGGACTTGGAGAAGTTCGGCAAGGAGGCGACCGGCATCGCCACCCGCCTGAAGGACGTCGCCAAGACGTACGAGTCGAACGAGGCGCAGACCTCGAGCCAGTTCAAGGGGTAACGAGTCGTGGCGGATCAGACCGAGATCAAGAAGCTCCTCGACGACCCGAACGTCACTCCGGAGACCAAGAAGCAGCTCGTGCGCGCCCTCGCCGGCGCCGGCGCTCCCCAGGAAGAGGTCGAGCGCTACGGCAAGGCGAACGGTGTCGACGTCCCGGACGACCCGAGCGTGGGCGACCACGTGGTGGGCGTGGTCCTCGCGCCGCTGACGCTCGGCTTCAGCGAGGCCAACAACATCCGCAAGGAAGGCCAGCACGCGGCCTTCACGATGGAGGGCGAGGACGCGGACGAGCTCGTCAAGAAGGCGGGCGAGGAACGCGAGCTCGGCGCCACCCAGAAGGTGCTGAACGAGCAGGGCGACGTGCCGAACAGCAACGTCCTGCTCGACGCCGGCGCCCCCGGGCTGCGCTTCTTCGAGAAGTTCGTCCCGATCTACCCGAAGGCCGCGCAGGCGTGCGGTCACGGTGGTGCCGCACCGGACCTCCAGGGCGAGATCTACCGCAAGTACGACGAGGTCCGCGACATCGACTTCGCGAAGTTCCGCGAAGACGCCCACAAGCTCACCGAGAACGTCAAGAAGGCGGACGCGCACGACAACGCGCTGGGTGCCGCCTGGAACGGGCTCGGTTCCTGGGAGGGCGCGGCCGCGAAGGCCGCGGGCGAGTACCGGGCCAAGTTCGCCGGTGCCTCGAAGACGTTCGTGCAGCAGGCGGGCACGGCTCCCGGCGCGATCACCGCCGGCGTGACCAACATGCAGAAGCACGTCAAGGAGTTCGCGCAGCAGATCCACGACCAGTACTCGGAGAAGTGCGGCGGTCTGACGGTCGAGGAGGCCGAGACCGCGATCCGCCAGGCGAACGGCGACATCTTCGAGAACGACGCGGGCATCCTCGACGGACTCTCCGGCCTGCCCGGCTGGGTCGTCGGCGGCGTCGTGGGCGCTCTCACCGGCGGCATCCTGTCGGGCGTTCTCGCGGGCCTCGGCTGGGACTCCTGGGTCAAGGGCCGGCGGGAGTCCATCATCAACGAGGCCAAGCAGAAGCTGAAGGCGCTCTGCGAGGAGTTCGACGGCAAGAAGAAGGCGTTCGACGGCTACTGCCAGGCCGTGCAGGCCGGTGTCGACGCCGACTACAAGGCCATGTTCACGGGCCTGAAGAACGCGTTCCAGGACACGTTCGGCCCGATCGGCGACCCCCCTGCGTTCTCCGACCAGGGCGGCGGCCGTCAGAACGTCAACAACGGCGGCGGTGGTGGCGGCAGCCCGAGCGGTGGCGGCGGCCCCAGCGGTGGCGGTGGTCCGAGCGGCGGTGGCGGCGGTGGCACGCCGGAGATCCCGAAGCCCGAGAACCCGCTCGACAAGGACGGCGACGGCAAGCCGGACGTCCCCGGTGACACCGACGGCGACGGCAAGCCCGACGACCTCGACGGCGACGGCAAGCCCGACGACCTCGACGGCGACGGCAAGCCCGACGAGCCGAAGCCCGAGGAGAAGCTGGAGACCGTCACGGTCACGGCCGGCGACAACACGATCAAGGTCACGGAGCCCGACTCGAACGGGCACGTGAAGATGACGATCGACACGCCCAAGGGCGAGCCGAAGACCTACGACCTGGACTTCAGCAAGAACCCCGAGGCCGCCAAAGCCCTGATGGGGCAGAACGGCGCACAGGCCATCACCGCCATGGCCAACCAGCTCACCGCGTCGAACCCGGCGGCGGGTGCGCAGACCCCCACCGCCGGTGGCGCGCCCGCCCCCGGCGCCACCCCCGCGCCCGGTGTCGGAGCGGCCCCGGCCGAGGGCCCGCTCGGTTCGGAGTCGAACCCGATCCCGGTCGAGGTCGGCGCGGACGGCAAGATCCACATCGAGCAGGACGGCGTCAACTTCACCGCCGAGGTCGACACCGAGACCGGGCAGATCAACCTGACCGCGGACAACGGGGACGGCACGCCCGACAAGATCGGCGTGGGCTTCGGCGAGGACGAGAACCCCGCCGCGCAGACCCCTGGTTCCGAGTCCGGTCCCGGTGGGGGTGGCTCCGGCGGCGACAGGCTGGAGGACGGTCTGCGCATCCCGGAGGCCGAGTTCCCCGAGCCCGTCACGACGCTGCCGGCCGAGGCGGACGTCCGGCCGATGCCGGCCGAGGCCGACTTCCAGCCGATGCCGGCGCCCGCCGGTGAGCAGGTCTGGAGCCCGCCGGGAGAGGCCGCGCCGAACGTGGCCGAGCGCTTCCAAGACTCGATGGCTCGCAGCTACATCGAGGACAACGGCATCATGCCGAGCGTCGGCGAGCCCAGGATCTCCGCGGAGAACCCGCAGTTCGCCCAGGCCTCCGACAGCACGACGACGTCCGGTGTCTCGTTCACCGGCGGCGGCGAGTCCGTGCTCGGCAGCTCGAACGCCGACAGCGCGTGGAACAGCCCGAGCTCGGGCGACAGCAACGGCGGCTCGTTCACCACGAACCCCTCCGAAGCGGGTCAGCCGGGAATGGCGAACCTGCCGTCCATGCAGGACGCGAGCGGCCAGGCACCGAGCGGTGCGGCTTCCGGCGGCATGATGGGTGGCGGCGGCATGATGGGCGGCGGCATGGCCGGCGCCGGAGCGGGCGGCCAGCAGGGCGGCGACTCCGAGCGAGGGGCCAGCCAGTGGCGCACCACGGGCACGTTGTTCGACGACGACAACAACAACCCGTTGAGCGCCATGCAGACCACGCTGGGTGAAGACCGAGGGGAGGCCGCCAGCCCATGGCGATGATCGGGGAAGTGGACCCGCGCGTCCAGGCGTTGTTCGACGAGAACATCGCCAGGACCCGCCGTGCCACCGCGGAGGTCTCGGCGGAGCTCAAGGCGAGCCAGGACAAGGTGGCCGCCGACATCGCGGCTCGCGAGGAAAAGCACAAGCAGGACGTCGCGGCCGCTCAGAAGAGCGCCGAGAACCTCGTCGCGCAGGGCGAACGGCAGCAGTCGCGCAAGCCGCAGTGGGAGCGTCCCGAACGCGGCGCCGGTGAACTGGCGTTCGGCCCGGAGGACGACGACGGCGGCTACGCGCCCCCGCAGCAGCAGCAGCAGCAGCAGGCACCGATGGCGGCTCCTCCGCCTCCTCCGCCACCGCCGGTCGCGCCGCCACCCGCCCACCGGCGTCGTCCGGCGCCCGTGGACGACGATGACGACCTGAGCGGCCAGACCTGGCTCAGCTGACCTGACCTCCGGCCCCGCGTGCGATCCCGCACCGGGGCCGGAGTCGTCACCGCCGGGGCAGGGCTTCCCGCTGGAACACGAGGTTCGCGGACTTCAGGTCGCTGTCGAGCAGCTCGTCGTAGGTCCGGTCTCCGGTCAGCACGCGCAGCAGGAAGGCCGTCACGAACGCGCGTCCGAGCTTCTGCGCCCCTCGTTCGGAGCTGCCGTCCAGCATGAGCTCGCTCCAGTGCCGGCCCTCGGTGAAGCCGAGGTGCGAGGCCTTGGGCAGCAGCCGCAGTTGCACGGGACCGCCCCACGCGGACGCGATGGCCTCGGCGTGGCCGACCGGGGGCGCGATGCGGTCCTCGCCCGCCGCGAGGTGCAGGCCGGGCGCGCGGACCTCGCGGGCCGCGTCCAGTGCCGACGGGCGCGTCTCCGTTGCGGCCAAAGTCACAACGGCCCGGACCCGGTCCGCAGAGGACGCTGCCAGCACGGCGGCGCCGCCACCCATCGAGTGTCCGGCCAGCGCGAGCCGGGCGGGGTCGACGCTGATCTCCCCGGTGCCGAGCCGCACGCCGGTGCAGATGTCCAAAGTGGTCAGCAGGTTCGCCGCCAGCACCCGTGACGACAGCAGCGGGCCGCGTTCCACGGCCGGTGCCGCGGCGACCACGCCCCAGGAGGCCAGGTGCCGCAAAAGGCCGTGGTAGCGCCGTACGGGCTGCATCCAGCCGTGTCCGAACGCGACAGCGGGCAGACCGAGGCCCGACTGCGGTGTGAAGATCGCGCCCGGCAGGCCGACGAGCGCGAGGTCGCCGCGCAGCACGGGGTGCGGGCCGGGCCTGCTGAGCTGCTCGAGGGCCTGTTTCGCGGTCAGCGTGATCACGCGGCGAGCCATGTGGTGAACCGTAGTCGATCCTGTCGTCCGCACCACATCCGAGATTGGTCTACACCACCCGTGCGTTTGACCAGCGCAAACGGAGCACTCTCACTCATTAGGGTTAGCGGCGTGGTCTAGCTAGTCTGTTTCCCGTGTGCGGAATCGTGGGATACGTGGGTCACCAGTCGGCGCTCGACGTCGTGCTGGACGGGCTGAGGCGCCTCGAGTACCGGGGTTACGACTCAGCGGGCGTCGCGGTCGTGACAGGCGACGACCTCGCCGTCGAACGCAAGGCCGGACGGCTGCAGAACCTGGAGACGAGGCTCGACGAGGTCGGCCGCGACAACTTCGCGGGCACCGTCGGCATGGGCCACACCCGATGGGCGACGCACGGCGCGCCGATCGACCGGAACTCGCACCCGCACCGCGACACGACCAACCGTGTCGCGGTGGTGCACAACGGCATCATCGAGAACTTCCTCGCCCTGCGCGCCGAGCTCGAAGGCCTCGGCGTCGAGATGGCGTCCGACACCGACACCGAGACGGTCGCGCACCTCGTGGCGTTCGCCTACGCCGAGGGCGACACGAAGGGCGACCTGCCCGCCAGCGTGCGCAAGATCGCCCGCCGGCTCGAGGGCGCGTTCACTCTCGTGATCACGCACGCCGACGAGCCCGACCAGGTCGTCGCCGCGCGCCGCAACTCTCCGCTGGTCGTCGGCGTGGGCGAGAACGAGTACTTCGTCGCGAGCGACGTGGCCGCGTTCATCGCGCACACCAAGGAAGCCGTCGAGCTGGGCCAGGACCAGATGGTCGTGCTGACCCGCGACGGGTACGAGGTCACCGACTTCGACGGCGAGGTCGCCGAGGCCAAGCCGTTCACGGTCAACTGGGACCTCAGCGCCGCCGAGAAGGGCGGCCACGAGTACTTCATGCTCAAGGAGATCGAGGAGCAGCCGGAGGCGCTGGCGAACACGCTGCGCGGCCACTTCGCGAACGGCCGGATCGTCCTCGACGAGCAGCGCCTCTCCGACCAGGACCTGCGCGACGTCGACAAGGTCTTCGTCATCGCCTGCGGCAGCGCGTACCACTCCGGTCTCGTCGCGAAGTACGCGATCGAGCACTGGACCCGCCTGCCCGTCGAGGTCGAGCTGGCCTCCGAGTTCCGCTACCGCGACCCGGTGCTCGACCGCGACACGCTCGTCGTCGCCGTCTCGCAGTCCGGAGAGACCGCGGACACGCTGGAGGCCGTGCGCCACGCCCGCGCGCAGAAGGCCCGCGTCCTGGCCGTCTGCAACACCAACGGCGCGCAGATCCCGCGCGAGTCCGACGCCGTGCTCTACACGCACGCCGGCCCGGAGATCGGTGTCGCGTCGACGAAGGCGTTCCTCGCCCAGATCGCCGCGAACTACCTGGTGGGCCTGGCCCTGGCGCAGGCCCGCGGCACCAAGTACCCGGACGAGGTCGCCCGCGAGTTCCACGAGCTGGAGGCCATGCCCGAGGCCGTGCAGCGGGTGCTCGCCACGAGCGAGCAGGTCCGTGCCCTGGGCCGTGAGCTCGCCGACTCGAAGGCGGTGCTGTTCCTCGGCCGCCACGTCGGCTACCCGGTGGCCCTGGAAGGCGCGCTCAAGCTCAAGGAGCTCGCCTACATGCACGCCGAGGGCTTCGCGGCGGGCGAGCTCAAGCACGGCCCGATCGCGCTGATCGAGCAGGATCTGCCGGTCGTCGTGGTCATGCCGTCGCCGAAGGGCCGCGCCGTCCTGCACTCGAAGCTGGTGTCGAACATCAGCGAGATCCAGGCCCGTGGCGCCCGCACGATCGTGATCGCGGAGGAGGGCGACGAGACGGTGCGCCCGTTCGCCGACCACCTGATCGAGATCCCGGCCGTCCCGACGCTGCTGCAGCCGCTCATCTCGACGGTGCCGTTGCAGATCCTCGCGGCCGAGATCGCGTCCGCCCGCGGCTACGACGTGGACAAGCCTCGCAACCTGGCGAAGTCCGTTACCGTCGAGTGAAGTTGACCCCGAAGGGCTAAGGGGAGTTGTGAGGGGCGTCTGGCACACCGAGCGCGTCAAGTCCGCTGAAGAGGAGCTCATGGCGGTCGTCCCGCCGGGCTCGTTGATGCGCAAGGCCGCGTTCGGGGTGGCCACCCACGCCCTCAGGCTCCTGAAGGGCCGCCGCCGTGTGACGTTGCTCGTGGGTGCGGGCAACAACGGCGGCGACGCCCTGTGGGCCGGGTACTTCCTGCGCCGCCGCGGGGTCGCGGTGTCCGCGGTCCTGCTCGACCCGGCCAAGGCCCACGCCGAAGGCCTCGCCGCCTTCCGCGGGGCCGGTGGCCGGATCACCGACGAGGTGGGCACCCCCGACCTCGTGGTCGACGGCATCGTCGGCCTGTCCGCACGCGGCCCGCTGCGCCCGGCCGCCGCCGCCCTGGTCGAGGGCGTGCGGGCCCCGATCCTCGCGGTGGACCTGCCGTCCGGCATCGACCCGGACACCGGCGAGATCGCCGGCCCGCACGTGAAAGCCCACACCACCGTCACGTTCGGCTGCCTGAAGCCGGTGCACGCGCTGGCCGACTGCGGCGAGGTGCACCTGGTCGACATCGGCCTCCGGCCGGCGGATCCCGACTTCGTGCTGCTCGACCGCGAGGACATCGCCTGGCCGGTGCCGGGCCCGTCCGACGACAAGTACACCCAGGGCGTCACGGGAGTGGCGGCCGGCAGCGCCACCTATCCCGGAGCCGCCGTGCTGTCCACCGGCGCCGCCGTGCTCGCGACCTCGGGCATGGTCCGCTACGCCGGTCCGGCCGCCGACGCGATCCGCGCCCGCTGGCCCGAGACGATCTGCACCGGTTCGATCACCGACGCCGGCCGCGTCCAGGCCTGGGTCGTCGGCCCCGGCATGGGCACCGGCAGCTCGTCCGCGGAGGTGCTGCGGTTCGTGCTGGACGCCGGTGTGCCGGTGGTCGCCGACGCGGACGCCATCACGCTGCTCGCCTCGGTCCCGTCGCTCTGGGACGCCCGCGACCCCGACGCCGCACTGGTGCTGACCCCGCACGACCGCGAGTTCGAACGCCTGGCGGGCCCGGTCGGCGCGGACCGCGTCGCGGCGGCCAGGAAGGCCGCGCAGCGGTTCAACGCCGTGGTGCTGCTCAAGGGCCACCGGACCGTCGTGGCGGCGCCGGACGGGCGGGCGCTGGTCAACTCGGCCACGTCGTCCTGGCCCGCGACGGCCGGATCGGGCGACGTCCTGTCGGGGATCATCGGCGCGCTGCTGGCCGGTGGGGTCGACCCGTTCCTGGCGGCGGGGTACGCGGCGCACGCGCACGTGCTGGCCGCCGAACTGGGGGCGAACGGTGCTCCGGTGCCCGCGTCGGGGCTGATGAACGCGATCCCGGACGCGATCCGGACGATCTTGTCGGTGCCGTCTGGGAGAATTGAGCCAGGGGACCCCCTGGAGGGGACCCTTGCGTGAGCGCTCGCTCACACTCCTGAGCTGCGTGCTCATGGCACGATGAACAGGTTATGGCCCGTTCAGAAGTTGTCGTCGACCTAGGCGCGCTGCGGCACAACGTCGCCCTGCTCGCCGGTCTCGCGCCGTCCGCCGACACCATGGCCGTCGTCAAGGCGGACGGGTACGGGCACGGCGCGGTGCAGGTCGCCCGCGCCGCTCTCGAAGCGGGCGCCACCTGGCTCGGCTCGTGCTCGACGCAGGAAGCCCTCGCGTTGAGGACGGCGGGCATCCAGGCCCCGGTCCTGGCCTGGCTCGACGCTCCGGGCGAGGACCTGGCGGCCGGTCTCGCGGCCGACGTGGACATGTCCGTGTCGTCGCTGTCCGACCTGCGCCGCGTCGAGCAGGCCGCGCTGGAGGCCGACGCGCGGCCGCGGCTCCACCTCAAGATCGACACCGGGCTGAGCCGCAACGGCTGCCAGCCCCACGACTGGCCGGAGCTCGTCGAGGCCGCGAAGAAGCACGAGGTCGTGGCCATCTGGTCGCACCTCGCGTCCGCGGACGTGATCGGCGACCCGTCCATCGACCTGCAGGCCAAGCGGTTCGACGACGCCTACGAGGTCGCCACCGCCGCCGGTCTCGACCCGAAACGGCACATCGCCAACTCGGCGGCCCTGCTGACCAGGCCCGATCTGCACTTCGACATGGTCAGGCCCGGCATCGCGATCTACGGGCTGAACCCGGTGCCGACCGATCACGACCTCAGGCCGGTCATGAGCTTCCGGTCGCACGTGGCGCTCACGAAACGTATCCCCGCCGGGGAGTCCGTCTCCTACGGGATGACATGGACAGCGCGGACCGACACGACGCTGGCACTGGTGCCGGCGGGGTATGCGGACGGTGTCCCGAGGGCGCTCTCCGGCCGGATGGAGGTGCTCCTGGAGGGGAGGCGCCGCCCGGTGGTCGGCCGTGTCTGCATGGACCAGGTCGTCGTGGACTGCGGGGACGACGAGATCGCGGAGGGTGCCGAGGTCGTCCTGTTCGGCGACGGGAGCCGGGGCGAGCCGACGGCGACGGAGTGGGCGGAGCTGACCGGGACGATCGACTACGAGATCGTCTGCGGGATGTACCGGCCGCGGGTGCGGAGGATCTACACGTGAAGCCGGTGTGGAAGGTCGTCGGGTGGGTCGGCGGTGCGCTCGGCGCCGCCGTCGCCGGTGTGGCCGTGGCGCAGACCGCGAAGGTCTCGCACGAGCGCAAGACCGCGTCCGACAGCCTCGCCGACGAGCCGCTGGGTCTGCTGAGGCCCGATCGCGAGTCGACCGTCGCCGCCGAGGACGGCGTGCCGATCTCCGTCGAGGAGGTCGACCCGGCGGACGGCGGCGAACCGGACATCACCGTCGTCCTGGTGCACGGGTTCGCGCTGGACCGCCGCTGCTTCCACTTCCAGCGCCGCGACCTCGCCGAGCTGATCGACCCGCGCGTCCACCAGGTGCTCTACGACCAGCGCAGCCACGGCCGTTCCGGGAAGTCCTCCGTGGAGCACAGCACGATCGACCAGCTCGCGCTCGACCTCGACTCCGTCATCCGCGCGGTCGTCCCGGAGGGCCCGCTGGTGCTCGTCGGCCACTCCATGGGCGGCATGACGATCATGGCGCTGGCCGAGAAGCACCCCGAGCTCTTCGAGGAACGGGTGCGCGGCGTCGCGTTGATCGGCACGGCCGCCGGCGCCGTGGGCGGTGCGGGGCTGCCGAAGTCCGTGCTGTCGCGGTACAACCCGGTGACGCTCGGCGTCGGCCGGCTCGCGGGCATCCAGCCGGGGCTGGTCGAGTGGGTCCGCAAGGGCACGAAAACCCTGACGTGGAGCGGCATCCGCGCGCTGGCGTTCGGCGACCGCAAGGTCGCACCGTCCCTCGTGGACCTGATGGAGCAGATGATCAACGGGACGACGGTGAAGGTCCTCACCGAGTTCCTGGAGACCCTCGGCACGCACGACCGCTACAAGGCGCTGGCCGGGTTGCGGCACTGCGAGGTGCTGATCCTGAGCGGTGACGCGGACAAGCTCACGCCGTTCTCGCACGCCGAGCGGATGGCGGAGGAGATGCCGCACGCCACCCTCGTGCGGGCCCCCGGTGCCGGGCACATGGTGATGATGGAGCAGGCTGATCTCGTCAACGACCACCTGGTCGCGCTCGTCGAACGCTGCGCGACCGATCGCGGAGAGAGTCGGAAGAAGTGGTGGCGCCGAGCGTGAAGACCGTCGAACTGCCCCTGGTGGAGGACACCGAGGAGTTCGGCCGCAAGCTGGGTGAGCTGGTGCGGGCAGGCGACCTGCTGCTGCTCGCCGGGCCCTTGGGAGCCGGGAAGACGGCGCTGGTGCGCGGGCTCGCGCGCGGCCTCGGCGTGCAGGGCCGGGTGTCCTCGCCGACGTTCGTCGTCGCTCGTGTGCACGAGCCCGCCGAGGACGGCAGGGGCGTGCGTCTGGTGCACGTCGACGCGTACCGGCTCGGGGGTCACCTGGACGAGCTGGACGACCTCGACCTGGACACCGAGCTCGTCGACGCCGTGGTCGCCGTCGAGTGGGGCGAGGGCGTCGCGGAACGCCTGAGTGAAGATCACCTTCTGATCCGCCTCGAGCGCGGGGCCGACGACGTTCGCACAGCTCAGCTCATCGCACAGGGCGAGTGGAGCTCGCGTCCCCTGCCTGTGTGATCTTGTGCGGCACCTGGCGCGAGGTCCATCAAGGACAGATCATGACCTGTCGATGAGGGTCGCATGATCAAGAAGACTCTCTTCGCGACCGCAGCCATCGGCGGCGCCCTGCTGGCCGCCGCTGCTCCCGCGTCCGCCGGCGAGCGCGGCATCGGCGTCGCCGACAACTTCTGCGCCGCGCCGTGGCAGTGGAACGGCCCGTTGTCGCTGCTGCACGAGGGTCACGTCCCCGGCTACGTCGCGTGCAACGACAACCACGCCGCCGGTCGCGACAGCATCAGCGTGCTGAACAACGCGTGCGTCGCGCCGTGGCAGTGGAACGGCCCGCTGGAGATCTTCACGATCGACCACTCGCCGTCCTACGCGGCGTGCAACGGCGACACGTCCGGCCGCTAGCCGCCGGAACGTCGCGGGGATGGCCGGACGAGCCCGTCGGCCATCCCGTGACAGTCCTCTCGGAACAGGTTCTGCTCCGGGCACCTGCCCGTTTCGTCGCGGGTTCGCCGCCGCCGAACCGCCTCCGGCCGTGGACAGCCAGAGGTGACCGGATGACCGACACGACCTCGTACTACTCTGGACAACCGTGCTAGTGCTCGCCGTCGACACGGCCACCCCCGCAGTCACCGCCGGTGTGGTCGAACTCGCGCCCGACTCCCCGCCGCGCCTGCTCGCGAAGCGGGTGACGCTCAACGCCAAGGCGCACGGCGAGTTGCTCACCCCGCACATCACCGACGCGCTCGCGGAAGCCGGCAGGTCGTTCGCCGACCTCGACGCGATCGTCGTCGGCGCGGGCCCCGGGCCGTTCACCGGCCTGCGGGTCGGGCTCGCCACCGCCGCCGCGCTCGGCCAGGCGCTCAACCGCCCGGTCTACCCGGTCGCCACCACCGACGCCATCGCCAAGGACGCCGCCAGCGGCCACCCGCTGCTCGTCGCGACCGACGCCCGGCGCAAGGAGGTCTACTGGGCCGCCTACGACGCCGCCGGCCGCCGCACCGACGGTCCGCACGTCGAACGCCCGCAGGACCTGGCCGAGAAGCTGTCGGCCCTGGGCGTGCACCAGGCCACGGGCGAGGGCGCCGAGATCTACGCCGACGTCCTCGGCCTGGAACTCCTCCAAGCGAAGCACCCGAGCCCCGAGGGCCTGGTCGCCGCCGCGGCCGCCGAGGTGCTCGCGAAGGCCCGCCCGGCCGCGCTCACCCCGCTCTACCTGCGCCGTCCCGACGCCGTCGAGCCCACCGGGCGCAAGAGGGTGACCAGGGCATGACCACCGGCACCGTCACGCTCGCGCCGCTGCGGCACGCCGACGTGCCCAGGTGCCACGAGATCGAGCTGGCACTGTTCCCGGGCGACGACCCGTGGAGCGAGAAGGCGTTCCGCACCGAGCTCGACAACGGCAACTACTACATCGGCGCGTACGCCGACGACGAGCTGATCGGGTACGCCGGGCTCGCCGCCGGCCCGTACGAGGCCAGCGTGCACACGATCGCCGTGGTGGGGCACTGGCAGGGCAGGGGCGTCGGCAAGATGCTGCTGCGGGACCTGCTGGCCCGCGTCGACGAGATCAACGTGCCGGTCTACCTCGAGGTCCGCACGGACAACGAGCCCGCGATCGCCCTGTACCTGGCGCACGGCTTCGAACGCCTGGGCCTGCGCCGCCGCTACTACCAGCCGTCGGGTGCCGACGCGTACACGATGGGAAGGCCTGCTCACAGTGTCTGATCGCCTGATCCTCGGCATCGAGAGCTCGTGCGACGAGACGGGCTTCGGGATCGTCCGCCTCGGTCCGGACGGCTCGCTCGAACTGCTCGCCGACGAGGTCGCCTCCAGCGTCGAGGAGCACGCCCGCTTCGGCGGCGTCGTGCCCGAGGTCGCCTCCCGCGCCCACCTCGAAGCGCTGGTCCCGACCATGCGCCGCGCGCTCGACACCGCGAAGGTCGAGCTCTCCCAGATCCACTCCATCGCCGTCACCGCCGGCCCGGGCCTGGCCGGGGCGCTGCTGGTCGGCGTGTCCGCCGCGAAGGCGTACGCGGCCGCGCTCGGCAAGCCGCTCTACGGCGTGAACCACCTCGCCGGTCACGTGGCCGCCGACACGCTGCAGCACGGCCCGTTGCCGCAGCGCTGCCTCGCGCTGCTGGTCTCCGGCGGCCACTCGCAGCTGCTGCTGATCGAGGGCGGCCTGGCGAACTCGATCACCGAGATCGGGTCCACCGTGGACGACGCCGCAGGTGAGGCGTACGACAAGGTCGCGCGGCTGCTCGACCTGCCGTACCCCGGTGGCCCGCCCATCGACAAGCTCGCCAAGCAGGGCAACGGCTGCGCGATCGCGTTCCCGCGCGGCCTCACCGGCCCGCGCGACGCGAAGTACGACTTCTCGTTCTCCGGCCTGAAGACCTCGGTCGCCCGCTGGGTCGAGCGCGCCGAGCGCGCCGGCGAGGAGATCCCGCTGGCCGACGTCGCCGCGTCGTTCCAGGAGGCCGTCGCGGACGTGCTGACCGCGAAGGCGATCCGCGCCGCGAAGGACCTCGACGTCGGCACGCTGGTCATCTCCGGCGGCGTCGCGGCGAACTCCCGCCTGAGCGGGCTCGCCGCCGAGCGCTGTGCCGAGGCGGGCATCGAGCTGCGCGTGCCGAGGCCTCGGCTGTGCACCGACAACGGCGCGATGATCGCCGCGCTCGGCGCCCACCTGGTCGCGGCGGGCGCCAAGCCGTCGCCGATGGACATCTCGACGACGCCCGGTCTGCCCGTCGGCACGGTGCAGATACTCTGACGCCATCCTGGGCGGACCTGAATCTTGGAGTAAGCGGTGAGCGCTGAACCCATGCGCACGATCACGTACCTGTTCCCGATCTACAACGAGGGCGGGAACATCGATCTGCTGCACAAGACGGTCTCCGAGGTCGTGAAGCCGCTGGAGGACCGGTACCGGGTCAACTTCATCTACGTCAACGACGGCAGCCGCGACAACTCGCTGGACCTGCTCAACGCCGTCGCCGACGCGGACGACCGGGTCACCGTCATCGACCTGGCGCGCAACTTCGGTCACCAGCTCGCCGTGACCGCGGGGCTCGACCTCGCGGACGCCGACGCCGTGATCATCATGGACAGCGACATGCAGGACCCGCCCGCGGTCAGCCTCGAGCTGATCGAGAAGTGGGAGCAGGGCTACGAGGTCGTCTACGCCCAGCGCCGCTCGCGCCAGGACACGGCGTTCAAGAAGGCCACCGCGCGGGCGTTCTACTGGTTCCTGCGCAAGGTCGCCGACATCGACATCCCGGAGAACACCGGCGACTTCCGCCTCATCGACCGCAAGGTCGTCGAGGAGCTGCGCAAGTTCCGCGAGCACAACCGGTTCCTGCGCGGACTGGTGAGCTTCATCGGCTTCAAGCAGACCGCCGTGCAGTTCGACCGCGACAAGCGCCACGCGGGCGTCACCGGCTACCCGCTGCGCAAGATGATGCGGTTCGCCGCGGACGGCATCGTCGGCTTCTCCGCAGCCCCGCTGAAGCTGATCTCCAAGGTCGGCTACTCCATCTCGTTCCTCGCGTTCCTCGGCATCTGCTACGTCGTCGGCGTGAAGCTGTTCCTGCCCGACACCGCCGTGCCCGGCTGGGCGTTCATCACGAGCGCGGTGTTCTTCCTCGGCGGCATCCAGCTGATCATGCTCGGCGTGCTCGGCAGTTACATCGGCCGCATCTACACCGAGGTGCAGGCCCGCCCGCTCTACAGCGTGGCGTCGGTGCGCACCGGGACGACGGTGCCGAACGACGCCAGGGCCCTCGCGCCGTGAAGAAGCTGCTGAGCGCCCAGCAACTGCGCTTCGGACTGGTCGGCATCGGCAACACCCTCGTCGACCTCGTCGGCTACACGGTGCTGTTCGCGCTCGGCACGCCCCTGGTGATCGCGAACCTCATCTCGACCACGATGGGCATGGCGCTCAGCTTCACGCTCAACCGCAGCTTCACGTTCCGTGCGGCGGGCGGTGGCGCCGTCCGCCAGATCGTGCTGTTCGTGCTGGTCACGGGCATCGGTCTGTGGGCGATCCAGCCGCTGGTGATCATGCTGACCCGCGGTCTGTTCGCCGGTCTGCCCGAGACGCTCGCCATCGCGGCGCCCAAGCTCGCGGGCATCTGCGTCGCACTCGTCTGGAACTACGTGCTGTACAGCCGGCTCGTGTTCCGCCCGGTAGAAGAGCCTGCAAAGGAACCCGTTCATGACTGACACCGCGATCCGCGAGCCGGAGGTCGTCGCCGCCGAGGCGCCCGGACCCGCTCCGCGGTGGAAGACCGCGCTGACGGGCGACTTCGCGAAGGTCTTCCTGCTGGTGTTCGCCTGGCAGGTCTTCATGACCGTGATCGGGCGGGTGCTGGAACCGCTGCTGCCGATCTTCGAGGGCACGCCGGTCTCGTCGCGGTCGGTCGACACGCTGCTCTCGCACACGCACCGCTGGGACGCGGAGAACTTCACCGGCATCGCCGAGGGCACGGCGTACCAGAACGTCCCGACCTCGCAGGCGTTCTACCCGGTCTTCCCGCTGTTCGTGTGGCTCGTGAAGATGCTGTTCCTCGGCAAGATCGGCACGCTGGTCGCCGGCATCATCGTCAACACCGCCGCCACCTGGCTCGGCGCGGTGGCGCTGCTCAAGATCGCCAGGACCTTCCTGACCGGCGAGCGCGCGCCGTGGCTCGTCGTGATGGCCATGCTGACGTGGCCGTCGGCGTACTTCCTGCACGCGTTCTACAGCGAGGCCGTGTTCATCGCGCTCGGCTTCTGGGCGTACCTCTTCGCGCTGCGCCGCCAGTGGGTCTTCATGGGCCTGTGCCTGATGCCGCTGACCGGCGTGCGGATCACCGCCGTGCTGTTCGTCGGCCTGTGCTTCCTCGAGTTCTGGCGCAGCAAGGAGTGGAAGTTCCGCGGCCTGCTGTCGTGGCACCTGCTGTGGTTCCCCGCGAGCGCGGTGGGCTTCCTCGGCTTCGCGCTGTACCTGAAGATCCTGGTCGGCGACCCGCTGGGCATGACGTCGGCGTACGAGAAGGCCCCGGCCTGGTCGTACCACCAGTTCACCCCGAACATCTTCGGCACGCTCTGGAACGAGCTGCTGATGTCGGTCAACACCCTGACCAAGCCGGCCGACCTCGGCACGTGGAACCTCACGAACCACGTGGTCCCGCTGGCCGGCATGGTCCTGCTGATCGCGGGCTCGATCTACCTGCTGGCCGTCCGCCGCAACGAGCTCGTGCCGGTGGGCCTGTTCGGGCTCGCGTCGATGGTCATGCTCACGCTGAACGGCAACCTGGTGTCGGTGCACCGCTACCTGCTGCCGTGCTTCGGCATCTACCTGGCGCTGGTGCTGCTCGGGCAGCGCGTCTCCGCGTTGAAGCCCGCGGTCTACGTGGTCATGTACGCGGGCCTGGTCACGCAGACCCTGATGTACCTGATGTTCGTGTCGGGCAACTGGTCCGGCTGAGTCACAGCCTGCTGAGGCCCGGTTTTCCGTCCTCCACGACGAACGACGCCTTCGTGGAGACCGGGGAGCCGGGCCTCGTCACGTGGTCGAGGCCGCGGAAGTCCGTGCGCAGCTCATCGGGCGTGAACCTGGTGAGCGTGTAGCCACGCCGGTTGTTGAAGTACTTCACGTGCGGGTTCTCGCGCAGCCACAGCGGTGTCTCGGCGTACTCCTCCGAGCCGTCGCCACCGGCCGTGATCGACGTCGTGACCAACTCGGTGGCGAGCGTCCTCGACGACGGGTCGTTCCAGCGCTCCTTGACCTCCGCGCCCCACGCCGCGTGCACGTCGCCGGTCAGCACGATCGGGTTCCGCACGTCCGCGAACCCCGCCACGACCCGGTCCCGGTCGGCCACGTAGCCGTCCCACGCGTCCAGCAGGAACTTGTCGACCTCGCCGGGGATGTAGTCGTACTGCGAGAAGAACACCTGCTGCCCGAGCACGTCCCAGCGCGCCCGCGAGCCGCGGAAGCCGTCGAACAGCCAGTCCTCCTGCGCGTCGCCGAGCATCGTGCGGGACGGCTCCAGCCGTTCGGGGCAGAGCTGAAGCCCGTCACCGCAGGCCTGGTCGGTGCGGTACTGGCGGGTGTCGAGCATGTGGAACGTCGCGAGCGCACCCCAGCCGATCCGCCGGTACAGCCTCGGTGACCTGCGCAGGGGCATGTTCTCGTAGTAGGCCCGGATGGCCGCGGCCCTGCGCGCGGGGAAGTTCGGCTGGGGCTTGTCCGGCAGCAGCCCCGCCCAGTTGTTGTCGATCTCGTGGTCGTCCCAGATCACCGTCCACGGCGCCACCGCGTGCGCTTCCTGCAGGTCGGGGTCGGTCTTGTACTGCGCTTGCCGCCGCCGGTAGCCCGCGAGGGTCGTCGTGGTCGGGCCCTCGACCTGCCGGACGTTGCCGGTGGGGGCGACGTGGATGCCGCTCTCGTACTCGTAGGTGTAGTCGCCGAGGTGCAGAACCAGGTCGGGCTCGTCCTCCGCGAGCCTGCGGTACGCCGTGAAGTAGCCGTGTTCGTACTGGGCGCACGACGCGAAGGCCATCGTCAGCGGTACCCGCAACGAGTCCGGAGCGGGAGCCGTGCGCGTGCGGCCCGTTCGCGAGAGGTGGTTGAGGGCCTTGAAGCGGTAGAAGTACTCGCGGCCGGGCTCCAGGCCGACGAGCTCCACGTGGACGCTGTGCGCCTCCTCCGGTCGAGCCGTGGTGGAGCCGCGCTGCGCGATCCGGGTGAATCGCTCGTCCTCCGCGACCTGCCACGCCACCTCGAGCGGGCGGGCCGGCATGCCTCCCAGGCCGTCGTCCGCGAGCGGGTCGACGGCCAGCCGGGTCCACAGGACCACCCCGTCGGGTGCGGGGTCACCCGAGGCCACACCCAGTGTGAAAGGGTCACCCGGCCGGGCCGATGCGGTGACCGAGAACGCTGTGACTCCGGCCACGCCTGCGAGCAGCAGCGTTCGGCGCGTCAACGAGGACATGCCCTGAATACGGCTACCGGATGGTGATCGGTTCGGGGGTCTCGTTGAAGGCTTGGCACTCTCATGGGTAGAGTGCCAAATGCACGGCACCAGTACCGCCCCGACCCCCGCGACGGCGGGGTGGCAGGAGCCGTTAAAACAACGATTCTGCCAACGACCCGTGGAGGTCATCCCGGTGAGCGTGAACATCAAGCCGCTCGAGGACAAGATCGTCGTCCAGGCTTCCGAAGCTGAGACGACCACTGCCTCCGGCCTCGTGATCCCGGACACCGCGAAGGAGAAGCCCCAGGAGGGCAAGGTCCTCGCGGTCGGCCCCGGCCGCATCGACGACAAGGGCAACCGCGTCCCGCTGGACGTGGCTGTCGGCGACGTCGTCATCTACTCGAAGTACGGCGGCACCGAGGTCAAGTACAACGGCGAGGAGTACTTGATCCTCTCCGCTCGCGACGTGCTGGCCGTCGTCAACTAAGACGCTCGGCTGTCATGCCTGACGCCCCGGCGCCCCATCCGGGGCTTCCGGGGCGTTTCGCTACCAGAGAGGCTTTGAGTTAAATGCCCAAGCAGATCAGCTTCGACGAGGACGCTCGTCGGGCCCTCGAGCGCGGCGTGAACAAGCTCGCGGACACGGTCAAGGTCACCCTTGGCCCGCGCGGGCGCCACGTCGTCCTCGACAAGAAGTTCGGTGGCCCGACGGTCACCAACGACGGTGTCACCATCGCTCGCGAGATCGAGCTGGACGACCCGTTCGAGAACCTCGGCGCTCAGCTCGCCAAGTCGGTCGCCACCAAGACCAACGACGTCGCGGGTGACGGCACCACCACCGCCACCGTGCTGGCGCAGGCGCTGGTCAAGGAAGGCCTGCGCAACATCGCCGCGGGTGCGAACCCGACCGCGCTCGGCCGTGGCATCCAGGCCGCCTCCGACGCCGTCGTGGACGCGCTCAAGGCCAAGGCCACCCCGGTCAAGGGCCGCGAGAACATCGCGCAGGTCGGTACGGTCTCGTCGCGTGACGAGTCCATCGGCGCCCTGCTCGGCGAGGCCATCGAGCGCGTCGGCGAGGACGGTGTCATCACCGTCGAGGAGTCGTCCACGCTCGCGACCGAGCTCGTGATCACCGAGGGTGTGCAGTTCGACAAGGGTTACGTGTCGACGCACTTCTCGACCGACCTCGAGGCGCAGGAGGCCGTCTACGAAGACGTCCGCATCCTGCTGCACCGCGAGAAGATCTCGGCCCTGGCCGACGTCCTCCCGATCCTCGAGAAGGTCGCCGAGTCCGGCAAGCCGCTGCTGATCGTCGCCGAGGACGTCGAGGGCGAGGCCCTGTCCACGCTGGTGGTCAACGCGGTCCGCAAGACCCTGAAGGTCGTCGCCGTGAAGGCGCCGTTCTTCGGTGACCGCCGCAAGGCGTTCCTGGACGACCTCGCGGTCGTCACCGGCGGCGAGGTGATCTCCTCGGAGATCGGCCTCAAGCTGTCCGAGACCACGCTCGACCAGCTGGGCTCCGCCCGCCGCGTCGTCGTGACCAAGGACGACACCACGATCGTCGACGGTGGCGGCACCAAGGCCGACATCGCCGGCCGCGCGGAGCAGCTGCGCCGCGAGATCGAGGCCACGGATTCCGACTGGGACCGCGAGAAGCTGCAGGAGCGCCTCGCGAAGCTCTCCGGCGGCATCGCCGTGATCAAGGTCGGCGCCGCCACCGAGACCGAGCTCAAGGAGCGCAAGCACCGCATCGAGGACGCGGTCGCCGCTACCAAGGCCGCGGTCGAGGAGGGCATCGTCCCCGGCGGTGGCTCCGCTCTCGTGCACGGCGCCAAGGTGCTCGACGGCGGCCTCGGCCTGTCCGGTGACGAGGCCACGGGTGTCGCGCTCGTCGCGAAGGCCCTGTCCGCGCCGCTGTTCTGGATCGCCGCGAACGCCGGCCTCGAAGGCGCCGTCGTGGTGAACAAGGTCCGCGAGGGCGAGTGGGGCTTCGGCATCAACGCGGCCTCGCTGGAGTTCGGTGACCTGCTCGAGCAGGGCATCATCGACCCGGTCAAGGTCACGCGTTCCGCCGTGGCGAACGCCGCCTCCATCGCGCGCATGGTGCTCACGACCGAGAGCGCCATCGTCGAGAAGAAGGCGGACGAGCCCGCTTCCGCCGGTGGCCACGGCCACGGCCACGGCCACGGCCACTGAGTTTCCTGTCCCGCCTCCGGCGGGACGGCGAGCAGTGAGCAGTGAGCAGTGAGCAAAGAGGGTGGCACCTTTCCGGGTGCCACCCTCTTTGCCTTCAAAAGAGTCGCGAGTTCGCGTCGGTCGTCCGGTCACCCCTTCGGGTCAACCGCCGAAGGAGATTCGGGCCGAAGCGGTGGCCGGACGACCGACTTCCCGGCGAACTCGCCGCCGCGCCGGAGGCGCGGCCATCAAACAACAGCCAATTGCCGTTTTCGCGCCTTGATGATGTGGTCGCGCTCCGATTCCGAGAGCCCGCCCCAGATTCCGTACGGTTCCTGCACTGCCAGCGCGTGTTTGCGGCACATCTCCAGCACCGGGCAGGCGAGGCAGACAGCCTTGGCGCGAGCTTCCCGGCGTGATCTCGCCGGGCCCCGCTCGCCGTCGGGGTGGAAGAAGAACGCGCTGTCCATGCCCCGGCACGAACCGCGCATCTGCCAGTCCCACAGATCTGCGTTGGGACCGGGGAGCCTTCGGGTGTCCGCCATCGAGACCGCCTCCGTGACGACTGCTCCATTCGGCTTAACGATGATCCACCGTAGAACCGCGTCAAAACTTGTTCAAGAGGCTGAAGACCCTTATCAACTGATGGGTGACGGCACGCGTGTTCGATCACTCACCGCCCGGAGTTGCCGCCCGGATGAGGTGAACGGAACATGGCTCTCGTGATGACACCGCCGGAGCACACCTCTGCCGGGAGTCACACGAGTGAGCCCCTTCTCTCAGTGGCCGCGGTGGCCAGGCGACTCGGCGTGGCTCCCGCCACCCTCCGCACCTGGGACCGCCGCTACGGACTCGGCCCGACCGGCCACACCGTGGGCCGGCACCGGAAATACGGGCCACCCGACGTGGCTCGCCTCGAATTGATGCAACGCGCTCTTCTCCGTGGCGCGTCGTCCGCCGAGGCGGCGCGTTTCGCGCTCGACTCGAAATCGTCGATGACACACGGAGTGGTTCCCGTCGCACCATCGGGTGGACGTGGACTGAAAATGCCCGGAGCGTCTCGATTGGCGCGCGGACTGGGCCGCGCCGCGGTCGCGATGGACTCGATCGCGGTGCAGAGCATGCTCGCCGACTCGCTGGCCTCCGACGGCGTCGTCGCCACCTGGAACGAGGTGGTGCGCCCCGTCCTGACGGCCGTCGCCGCGCGCTGGCAGCTCTCCGGCGCCGGCGTCGAGGTCGAGCACCTGCTGAACGAGTGCGTGCTCGCGGCGTTCGTGCGCGCCACACCGCTCGTCACGGTCGGTCGCAACCATCGACCCGTGCTGCTGGCGTGCATGCCGGAGGAGAGGCACAACCTCCCGCTCTACCCGCTGGCAGCGGAACTGGCGCAGCGCGACATCGTCGTCCGGCAGCTGGGGGCGGCGTTGCCGATGGACGCCCTGGCCGCCGCCGTGCGCCGCACCGCACCCTCCGCGGTGGTGCTGTGGGCGCAGCTGCCGCGCTACGCCGATCCGGGGGTGATCTCCGCGCTGCCGCGGACCCGGCAGCAGGTGCGCGTGTTCGTGGGAGGGCCCGGCTGGCGCCGGGGCGTGGTGACGGCCCCGGCGGAACGCGTGGAGGACCTGGCCGCCGCGGTGGACGCGGTCGAGGCCGCCATCACCTGACCGCTCGACGCTGCACTCCTGCTGCGGTCGCGGCCGCCCGCCTCAGGGTTTCGCATCCCGCATCCCGCATCCCGCATCCCGCATCCCGCGGTCCGCACTCCAGGCCTCGCACCTGCAGCCCGCACTTCAGGGCCTCACGCTCTGCGGCCTGCGGCCCCCGCCTCGCACCCCGGCGGCCTGCGGCCCAGGCCATGCGTCCCGCAGCCACGCCTCAGGACTTCCACCCCGCACCCCGCACCTCATCCCGTGTCTTGCGGTCTCGGCCCTGCCTGAAACTCGCCTGGCCTCCGCGCTCTGCACTCCGCCTGGATCTTCGCGCCCGGAGCAACCCCACACTCCGCCCACTCCGGGCTGCTTGCCCGAAGCCGCCCGCCGCAGAACCCTCAGGGCACCGGGCGGCACACTCCCCACCGTGACTGAAGACGAGCTGCGCCGAGCCGCGTTCGGCGACTCACCCGACCTCGACGTCTGGCCCGCCCTGGCGGCGCCGAACGCCCGGACCAGGTGGCTCGCGGCCGTCGTCCTGGGCGGCCAGGGCCACTACGCGGCCGCCGCCACCGTGCTGGACGCGCTCCGTCACGACCCGGATCCGGTGATCGCGTCCCTGTCTCTCTCGACTCGCGCGTCGCACCATCGTCAGCTAGGGGCCCACCACCTCGCCCGTGCCCTCGACGGTGCGGCCCTCGCGCGCGTTCCGTCAACGGGCGGCAGCGACCCCGACGGGATCGACGCCTCGGGTGCCAGGACTGACGCTCTGCTCGGTCTCGCCGCCGATTCGCTCGGTGCTCAACGCCTGGACGAGGCCCGCGGGTTGCTCGCACGAGTTGAGACGCGCTCGTGGCGGAGTGAGGTCCGCAGGGGATGGGTATCCGCTGAGATCGAGCTGGCGGACGGCCGCGCGCATGCCGCCGTGGCACCCGCGGAGGCGGCGTACGGCGTAGCGACGAGCACAAAGGCGCTGCGGCACGAGCTCAAATCGGCACTCGTTCTGGGCACCTCGTTGGTCGTGTGGGGGACCCCCGACGGCCTGAACCGCGGAGTTGAACTAGTCGAGTGTGAGCTAAATCACAGCGCCAGGAAGGGGCTTCAGCCGTTGATCTGGCCGAGCGCTCTCGTCCTGGCGGGCCATGCCCCCACGGTGGGCGCAAGCGCCATCGACCGGGCGACGGAGGCTCTGAGCTGCGTGTTACGCAGAGCTGATCCCGTCAGCCGACAGGTCGCCCTTGATTCCCCCTGGGTGCCGACCGGGCTGCTCCGTTCCGGGGAACCCCCGAACGCAGACCCTCAGGCGAACTTCTTGACGGATTAAGCACCGGATCGTGTCAAGGTTGGGCCGCGAGCGTCCGATAGGGGAGATGGAACGTCACTCGGCTGCAGGAAAGGAGTCCCCGTGACCACGGTCCTTATTTGCGACGACCGGCGCAGTGTGCGGGAGGGTCTCACCCGCGTGATGTCGGCTGTCCCCGGGGTTAGCCGCATCGACTGCGTAGCGCACGGTGACGAGTTGTTGGCTCGCTTTTCAAGGCAGCCGGTCGACGTCGTCCTGGTGGGAACCCAGCGCGCCGTCCCGACCGGGGTTGAAGCAACCCGTCGGCTCGTCTCTGCGAATCCGCAGGCAAACGTCATCGTCTTCGGCGCACCCGACGACGCCGGGAGCATCGCCGCGGCGATCGCCGGCGGTGCCCGTGGCTACCTGAGGTGGGACGCGTCGCGTCCCGAGCTTGTGGCAGCCCTCGCGCACACGCTCGCCAGCACCTCGGTGCCGGCGCCTCGTCAGCCCTCCGACCCCGGCGTGCAGCTCACGGAGCGCGAGCTCCAGGTGCTGCGTGGCATGAGCCAGGGCAAGAGCAACGGCCAGATCGGCCGCGAGCTCTACCTGTCGGAGGACACGGTGAAGACGCACGCTCGTCGTCTCTTCCGCAAGCTCGGTGTTCGTGACCGCGCTCAGGCGGTCGCGCACGGCTTCCGGCGAGGCCTCGTCCAGTAAGTCGCTCTTGCCGCACCGGCCCCGCGTCCTCATATGCCGCATGTGGGGAAGCGGGGCCGGTGGCGTGAGACGGCTCACCCGTGCAAGTGGTGATCCTCGAGTCGCGCATTTAGCCCAGCCCGGTGACAATGTCGCCGGGCTGTCATCCGTTCGGGCGTGTCCACTGTTCACTCCAGGTGTCCATACCCCACCTATGAACAGAAGGCCCGAAGACCGGTACGGTGAAGCTGCTGCAACGGGTCGCTGTGAGTGACTCGTGCTGTTTCATGTCGGTACGCCAACAAGTAACACCAGGGCTGTTGTCTGCGATGACCAACTTGGGGGACGGACTGGACGCCGAAGTGGGCGCGGCCGTCGACGGCGACCGCCAGGCGATCGAACGCCTGCTGGCCTCCATTCGTCCTCTGGTGGTGCGGTACTGCCGCGCCAGAGTTGGCAGGCAGGAGCGAAGCTTCGCTTCGGCGGACGATGTGGCCCAGGAGGTGTGTCTCGCGGTGCTCACGGCATTGCCCAGCTACCGCGATCAGGGTCGGCCCTTCCTCGCGTTCGTCTACGGGATCGCGGCACACAAGGTCGCCGATGCACATCGATCCGCCGCCAGGAACCGCTCCGAGCCCGTTCCCGAAGTTCCCGACGCGCCGGAGACCGAAGCTGGTCCGGAGCAGCGGGCCATGCAGGGAGAACTCTCCGACCGGATGGCCGTGTTGCTGCGCGTTCTGCCGGAGAAGCAGCGGGAGATCCTGTTGTTGAGGGTGGTGGTCGGACTCTCCGCCGAGGAAACTGCCGAGGCGGTCGGTTCGACGCCGGGTGCGGTCCGGGTGGCGCAACACCGCGCGCTGGCTCGGCTCCGCAAGTCGCTGGCAGCGGAGGAGGTGGTCTGAGTGGCCGACGAACACGGAAAGGACGACGAGCAAGTGCGCGGACAGGACGATAGAGCCCCGCACGAACCCGTCGCTGATGATCTTTCGGCTGTACAGGCCGATGACAGGCTGCTGGACGCGCTGGGGTCTGCGACTCCGGGTGCGGCCGGCTCCCTGGGCGACGACGACTTGAACGCGTTGCTGCTCGCGTGGCGCAACGAGGTGGAGACGGAGCCGTTCGGCGAGCTCGTCGACACCGACACCGCCATCGCCACGATCCAAGCTGCACGTCCGCAGCCGGTGAGCAGGCACCGCTTCCTGATCCCGCTGGCGAGTGCCGCGGCGGTCCTGGCCATCGCCTTCACCGGCGTGAGCCTCGTCGCCCGCGACGCCCAGCCCGGCGACGCGCTGTGGGGTCTCACGCGAGTGCTCTACTCCGAGCACGCGAAGTCGATCGAAGCCGCGGCCATCATCAGCGGTGACCTCGACGCGGCGCGGCTCGCGTTGCGCGAGGGCAAGGTCGACGAGGCGCGCGAGAAGCTGAACAAGATCGGCGCCACCCTCGACTCGGTGTCCACGGACGACGGCAAGCAACAGCTCGAGGAGAAGCACAAGGAGCTCGAGAAGGAGCTCGACACCAACACCTCGACCGCGCCGCCCACCTCGACGCCTCCGCCAGCGACCCAGCCGAGCCAGTCCACGCAGCCGTCGACCACGCCGTCGACGCCGTCGGTCGAGCCGTCGACCACCCAGCCGTCCACGCCGCCGTCGTCGGAGACGCCCCCGCCGCCGACGTCGAACGGTGAGAACCCGCCGCCTCCGCCCCCGCCGGATCCCGGCGCGGAGAACCCGGGGTCGACCGGGACGAACGGTCAGTCCACCGGGCAGTCGGTCGAGAGCACCGGCACCAACTGAGACGCAGTGTGAACGGCCCCTGATCCTTCGAGGTCAGGGGCCGTTCACATGCTCAGGCGTTCACACGTCGGGTGGAATGTGACCGGAGTGCGTCCGACCTCACACCGCGACGCGAGGGTCAGCGGGCCGACTCGGTGGCCGTCACGCCGTCCGCGTACCCGCGGCAGTACTCCCAGCTCACGTAGGCGCCGGGGTTCGGGTCGAAGGCCGGCTCGTGCGGGCGCATGCGGCCGTCGGCGAGCAGCTGCTCCAGTGAGGCTCGCAACAGTGCCCAGTCGTGGTAGTGCGGTTCTTGGCACTCGCCGCAGTCCACGACGATGCCCCGGACGCCTCTGTGTTCGAGCAGCGCTTGGTACACGGCGAGGTCAGCCAGGTCGCTTACCAGCTCTGTTCGCTCGTCTTCGTCCATCGGGGGATGGTCGTGGTCGGGCTCGCCCAGGGAGAGCGCGGGGTCTTCTGGGTCGCCTTCGAAGGGGTCTGGTGGCAACGCGTCGTGCGGCACGACCCCGCACGGTACCCGCCGTACCCCCGGGGGCGTCCAGATACCATGGGTCGCACCGCCTCCGCCTGCGGAAACTGGACACGCAGGACCTCAAAAGGGCAGGCAGAGCGCAGACCGCACGACGGAAGGCATGTCACCCGCTATGACCAGCGAGCTCAACGCTGATGGAGTCCCGAGCAAGTTCGCCATGCTGGGACTGACCTTCGACGACGTGCTCCTGCTGCCTGCCGAGTCGGACGTCGTCCCGAGTGGCGTCGACACGAGCACCAGGATCTCGCGCAACATCACCCTGAAGATTCCGCTGGCCAGCGCCGCGATGGACACGGTCACCGAGGGCCGGATGGCCATCTCGATGGCGCGTCAGGGCGGCATCGGTGTGCTGCACCGCAACCTGAGCATCGAGGACCAGGCCCGCCAGGCCGAGACCGTCAAGCGGTCCGAGGCCGGCATGGTCACCGACCCGGTCACGTGTTCGCCCGAGGCCACGCTGGCCGAGGTGGACGCGCTGTGCGCCCGCTACCGCATCTCCGGCGTTCCGGTGACCGACGAGAACAACAAGCTCGTCGGCATCATCACGAACCGCGACATGCGCTTCGAGCTCGACCACTCCAAGCGGGTGGTCGAGGTCATGACCAAGGGTCCGCTGGTCACGGCCCAGGTCGGTGTGTCCGCGGAGGCCGCGCTCGGCCTGCTGCGCCGCCACAAGGTCGAGAAGCTGCCCATCGTCGACGGTGACGGCAAGCTCAAGGGCCTGATCACGGTCAAGGACTTCGTCAAGACCGAGCAGTACCCGATGGCCACCAAGGACCCGGACGGCCGCCTGCTGTGCGCCGCCGCCGTCGGCGTGGGCGAGGACTCGTTCATCCGCGCGATGACGCTCGCCGAGGCTGGTGTCGACGTGCTCATGGTCGACACGGCGCACGGTCACTCGCGCGGCGTGCTGGAGATGGTCGCCCGCATCAAGAAGGAGCTCGGCGACTCGGCGGACGTCGTCGGCGGCAACGTCGCCACGCGCGCCGGCGCCCAGGCCCTGGTCGACGCGGGTGCGGACGGCGTGAAGGTCGGTGTCGGCCCCGGCTCGATCTGCACCACGCGCGTCGTCGCCGGCGTCGGCGTGCCGCAGATCTCCGCGATCTACGAGGCTTCCCTGGCCTGCAACCCGGCCGGCGTGCCGGTGATCGGCGACGGCGGCATCCAGTACTCCGGCGACATCGCCAAGGCCATCGCGGCCGGCGCGTCCGCCGTGATGCTGGGCTCGTTGCTCGCGGGCACCCAGGAGGCGCCCGGCGACCTGATCCTGGTCAACGGCAAGCAGTTCAAGACCTACCGCGGCATGGGCTCGCTCGCCGCCATGCAGTCCCGCGGCGAGAACAAGTCGTTCTCGAAGGACCGCTACTTCCAGGACGACGTGCTCAACGAGGACAAGCTCGTTCCCGAGGGCATCGAGGGCCGCACGCCGTTCCGCGGTCCGCTGTCGCAGGTCGTGCACCAGCTCAACGGCGGTCTGCGCGCGGCGATGGGCTACACGGGCTCCCACACGATCGCCGAGCTCCAGCAGCAGCAGCTCGTGCGCATCACCGCGGCGGGCCTGAAGGAAAGCCACCCGCACGACATCACGATGACCGTCGAGGCCCCGAACTACACCACCCGTTAGGGTATTCGGGCTGCTAGACGCCCGTTCTTAGTGCTCTGGAGAGGAACCACAGGTGCGCGATCTGGTCGAGATCGGCATGGGCCGGACCGCGAGGCGGGCCTACGAGCTGGACGACATCGAGATCATCCCGTCGCGGCGGACGAGGTCGTCGAAGGACGTCTCCACGACGTGGCAGATCGATGCCTACCGCTTCGACATCCCGCTGATCACCCACCCCACCGACGCGATCGTGTCGCCGGGCACGGCAGTCGCGGTCGGCGAGCTCGGTGGCCTCGGCGTGCTCAACGCCGAGGGCCTCTGGGCACGGCACAGCGACGTGGACGAGGCGTTGTTCCGCCTGGTCCAGGCGACCGAGGACAGCGAGGACCCGGCCGCCGCGGTGAAGGTGCTGCAGGAGCTGCACGCCGCCCCGCTGCGGATGGACCTGATCGCCCTCGCGGTCAAGCAGATCCGCGACTCGGGCGTCACCGTCGCGGTCCGCGTCAGCCCGCAGCGCGCCGCCGAGCTCACGCCGGACCTGCTGGCCGCGGGCGTCGAGATCCTGGTCGTGCAGGGCACGATCATCTCGGCCGAGCACGTGAGCCGCGGTGGTGAGCCGCTGAACCTGAAGTCGTTCATCGCGGACCTCGACATCCCGGTGATCGCCGGCGGTGTCGGCGACTACCGCACCGCCATGCACCTCATGCGCACCGGCGCGGCGGGCGTGATCGTCGGCTACGGCTACACGCCCGGCGTCACGACCACCGACTCGGTGCTGGGCATCGGCGTGCCGATGGCCACCGCGATCGCCGACGCCGCGGCCGCGCGCCGCGACTACCTCGACGAGACCGGCGGCCGCTACGTGCACGTCATCGCCGACGGCGGCGTCACGACCTCGGGCGACGTGGCGAAGTCCATCGCCTGCGGTGCCGACGCCGTGATGCTCGGCGAGCCGCTGGCCGCCGCGACCGAGGCACCGGGCCAGGGCCTGTACTGGACGGCGGCGTCCGCGCACCCGTCCGTGCCGCGCAGCCTCGTCGCCGACGCGGTGGACCAGGAGCTCGACCTGCGCCAGCTGCTGTTCGGCCCGTCCGCCGACCCGCGCGGCGTGACGAACCTGTTCGGTGCCCTGAAGCGGGCGATGGCCAAGACCGGCTACTCCGACCTCAAGGAGTTCCAGAAGGTCGGCCTGACGATCCGCGGCTGAACCCGATCGACGTGAAGGGGCGCGTTCCTGCGGGGACGCGCCCCTCTGCTTTGCTGGCGGCGTGCCGCTCGTCGAGATCAACTACGCGCCCCACGTCCCCCACGCAGTGCTGAAGGACCTCGCGGCGATGCTCCCGCACGCCGTGTCCGTAGCGGTGGAATGCCCGGAAGAGCCCTACGACGGAGACCTCCAGCCAGGTGACGTCGACCTGCGCTTCCGGCAGCGCGACCCGCTCGACTCCACCGGCATGGACATCGTTGTCGAGGTCCGCTCGAAGTACTTCGAGAGCCGCGCCGCCAACCGCCAGGACCGGGTCGACGGCCTGTGCGCCGCCATCGCCGAAGCCACAGGCCTTGCTGACGTGGGCGTTTACCTGAGCCTGCCGATCGCCGCATGGGCCCAAACCTGATCTTGCAACCAGAGGCCTGTCCCGTGCGTCCTTGTGAGCGTGGAACTGGATGCCTTGTTCGGCGACGGCAAGAACAGTGATGTGGACACGATCGACCCGGACGCCGAGGTCCAAGAGTTCGAGATCGAGGAAGCGCCCGAGGAGGACGGCGAGGGCGTCGGCGGCATCGGCTGGAAGATGCTGACCCTGTTCGTCTGCGGCGGGCTGGTGATCACCGCGCTGGCCGTGGCCTTCACGGTCTGGGTCATCGAGGGTCTGGTGCTCTGAGTCGACGGGTGCGCCTGCCCGCGCACCCTCGACCATCTGCTCATTTTTTCTGTACAGTTCTGCGCATGACCGCAATGCACGAGGCTCGCGAGCTGACCGTCACGGAGGCCGCGAAACGTGGCGTCGCCGGGCTGGTCGCCGATGCGGAGCAGGGTGGTCCGGTGGTCGTCACGCGTCACAGCCGGCCGGTGGCCGCTGTTGTCCCGATGAGTCGCCTGGCTGAGATCGACGAAGCGGCAGCGGACCTGAGGGACCTGGCGCTCGTGCTCTCGCGGTCGGCCGTCGACTCTGGCCGGCGCACGTCCTTCGACGACGTGCTGGCGGCGTTCGGGCACACCCGTGAGTCGTTGGCGGCGGTGGAGGACGACGACTCGCTCGATGGCTGAGGTTCTGTTCACCGACGCGGCCGTCGACGACCTGCGTCGCCTGGGGCCGGACGTCGTGCCCAGGGTGCTCAAGAAGATCCAGATCTTGTTCGACGATCCGGAGGCCGGGCATCCGCTCGGTGGCGAGCTGACCGGATTTCGCAAGTTGGTGGTGGGGCGCAACCACTGGCGGATCGTCTACCGGATCACCGCCGGTGGTTCCGTCGAAGTGTGCGAAGTCTGGTGCGTGGGTGTGCGCTCGGACGCCGAGGTCTACGCCGAGGCGTCGGCGAGAGTCGCGTCGATGGCTGACGAGGACTCCACGCTGGCCAGGCTGGCCGATGTCATCGGAAGGCTCGGCCGCCTCGCGGCCGACGTGGTCGTGGAAGAGGTCCCGCCACGCGAACCGGTGCCCGACTGGCTGGCGCAGCGTCTCGTGCACACGGCCGGGATGCCTCCGGTGCAGGTCGCGGCCTTGAGCCTGGAGCAGGCAGTCGACCTCTGGGCCGATTTCATGAGCACGCCTCGCCCGTCTGAACCGATAGGGGACTAGGCGTTACCGGAAGTAACGCCTACTCTCCGATCCATGGGTGAACTCGCCGGTAACTTCGATGTCGTCATCGTCGGCTCCGGGTTCGGTGGCAGCGTGGCCGCGCTCCGCCTGACCGAGAAGGGCTACCGCGTCGCCGTCCTGGAGGCGGGACGCCGGTTCGCCGACGACGAGTTCGCCAAGACCAGCTGGAACCTCCGCAGGTACCTGTGGGCGCCGCAGGTCAAGTGCTTCGGCATCCAGCGCATCCACCTGCTGCGCAACGTCATGGTGCTCGCCGGGGCGGGTGTCGGCGGCGGCAGCCTCGTCTACGCGAACACGCTGTACCGGCCGCTCAAGCCGTTCTACGAGGACCGGCAGTGGGCGCACATCACCGACTGGCAGGACGAGCTGGAGCCGTTCTACGACCAGGCGAGCCGGATGCTGGGTGTCGTCACGAACCCCACGACGACCCCGAGCGACGTCGTCATGCAGAAGGTCGCGAAGGACATGGGCGTCGAGGACAGCTACCACGCGACGCCCGTCGGCGTGTACTTCGGCGAGCCGGGCAAGAAGGCGGCCGACCCGTACTTCGGGGGCGCCGGGCCGGAGCGGACGGGCTGCACCGAGTGCGGCAGCTGCATGTCGGGCTGCCGGGTCGGCGCCAAGAACACGCTGGTCAAGAACTACCTCTACCTCGCGGAGAAGCTCGGCGCCCAGGTCTTCCCGCTGACCACGGTCACCCGGCTGAGTGAGGACAACGGCACCTGGACCGTCGACACGAAGGCGACCGGCGGGAGGGCGACCAGGACGTTCACGGCGAGCCAGGTCGTGATCGCCGCCGGCACCTGGGGCACTCAGCAGCTGCTGCACAAGGCGAAGGCCAGCACGCTGCCGAAGATCTCGGGCAGGCTCGGCGAGCTCACCCGGACCAACTCCGAGTCGATCATCGGTGCCGCCCGCTACTCGGTCGACCCGGACAACGACTTCACGCAGGGCGTCGCGATCACGAGCTCCATCCACCCCGACGAGATCACGCACATCGAGCCCGTCCGGTACGGCAAGGGCAGCAACGCCATGGGCATGCTGCAGACCCTCGCCACGGACGGCGCGCTGAGCACGCCGCGGTGGCTGCAGTTCATCAAGCAGGCGGTCCGGCACCCGCTGCGGCTGCTCCGGCTGCTGAGCGTGCACCGGTGGAGCGAGCGGACCGTGATCCTGCTGGTCATGCAGAGCCTCGACAACTCCATCACCACGTTCCTCAAGCGCGGCAAGCTCACCAGCAAGCAGGGCCACGGCGAGCCGAACCCGGCGTTCATCCCCGCCGGTCACGAGGCGAACCTGCTGGCCGCGAAGCACATCGACGGCATGGCCGGCGGCACGTGGGGCGAGCTGTTCAACATCCCGCTGACCGCGCACTTCATCGGCGGCTGCGCGATCGCGAGCGATGAGGAGCAGGGTGTGATCGACCCGTACCACCGGGTCTTCAACTACCCCGGACTGTCCGTTGTGGACGGTTCGGCGATCAGTGCGAACCTCGGCGTGAACCCGAGTCTCACCATCACCGCGCAGGCCGAGCGGGCGTTCTCCCTGTGGCCGAACAAGGGTGAGCAGGACCAGCGGCCCGCACAGGACCAGCCCTACCGGCGGATCAGCCCGACGAAGCCGAAGAACCCGGCGGTTCCCGATCAAGCTCCAGCCGCTTTGCGGTTGCCGATCGTGAAGGCGTCCTGAGCTGGTTTCATTTGGCTACGGTGGAGGCATGGCCAACAAGCCGTTCGCGTCCAGCGCCGACCTCGCCCCCAAGGACGAGGTCTTCGTCGAACTCGCCGAGGGCGTCTACACCCTGACCGCCGAAGGCGACCCCAACGTCGCGGCCATCGAGGCCGAGGACTTCCTGATCTGCTTCGAGGCACGCGCCACCCCAGCGGCGGCCAGGAGGTGGCTCGCGCAGCTGCGCAAGCACACCCGCAAGCCGGTCCGGTACCTCGTGCTCAGCCACTACCACGCCGTGCGCACGCTCGGGGCCAGCGCGTTCGAGGCCCAGGAGGTCGTCGCCCACGAGATGACGCGGGTGCTGATCGCCGAACGGGGGCAGCAGGACTGGGAGAGCGAGTTCGGCCGCATGCCTCGGCTCTTCGAGCAGCCGGAGGAGATCCCCGGCCTGACCTGGCCGACGCTGACGTTCTCCGACCGCATGACGATCCCGCTCGGCGGCGAACGGGGTGACCTGGTGCTGCAGTTCCTCGGGCGCGGGCACACGGCGGGTGACATCGTGGCGTGGTTGCCGCAGCAGCGCATCCTGTTCGCGGGTGACCTGGTCGAGTCGCAGGCCGCGCTCTACACCGGTGACGCGTTCCACGACGAGTGGGCGACGTCCACTTTGGACGAGATCGAGGACCTGGGCGCCGAGGTCCTGGTCGGTGGCCGCGGCAAGGTCGCGCGCGACCGCATCGAGGTCGAGGCCGCGATCAACCAGAGCAGGCACTTCCTCAACGAGCTGCGCCGCACGGTCGGCGGCGTCCACGCCGAGGGCGGCACGCTCAAGCAGGCCTTCGAGCTGGCGCACACGACCCTCCAGGCCCGCTACGGGCGCTGGCCGATCTTCGAGCACTGCCTGCCGTTCGACGTGAAGCGCTACTGGGACGAGTGCGACGGCAAGGACTGGCCGGAGATCTGGACCGCCGAACGCGACCGCGCCGTCTGGGACGCCCTGCAATGACGGTCCTGGTGGTCGGTGCCGGGCCGGTGGGGCTGGCGTCGGCGCTGTTCCTCGCGAGAGCCGGCGTGCCGAGCATCGTTCTGGAGAAGGAATCCCGGCGTGTGCAGACGGGCAGCCGCTCGATCTGCGTCCAGCGCGACGTCCTGGAGATCCTCGAACGGATCGGCGTCGGTCAGGCCGTCGCCGACGCGGGCGTCACCTGGTACACCGGCCGCACCTACTACCGCGACCGCGAGGTGCTGACCCTGACCTTCCCGGAGGCCGAAAGCTTCCCGCCGTTCGTGAACACCCCGCAGACCGTCGTCGAACTGCTGCTGGAGGAACGGGTCCGCGCCGAACCCCTGATCGAGCTCCGCTACGGGCACGCCCTCGAAGCCCTCCACCAGGACGAAGAGAGAGTGTCCACACAGGATGGAATCAGGGCCACGCACTGCATCGCGGCGGACGGTGTGCACTCGACCGTGCGGCAGCTCCTGAACATCCCGTTCGAGGGCTTCTCGTTCGACGACCGGTTCATCATCGCCGACGTTCGTGTCGACCTGGACTTCGAGACACCCGAGCGCCGCTTCTACTTCGACCCGCCGTGGAATCCTCGCCAAGGAGGAGCCGGGCCCAGGCAGGTCCTCCTGCACCCGCAACCGGACGGCGTCTGGCGCATCGACTGGCAGGTCGCCGAGGACGTCCAGCTCACCGACGCCCACGTCCGCGCGATCGTCGGCGACAAGCCGTACGAGATCGTCTGGCAGTCCACCTACCGCTTCCACCAGCGCAGAGCGAGAACCCTGCGCGACAACAGGGTCCTGCTCGCCGGCGACGCCGCGCACGTGATGAGCCCGTTCGGCGCCCGCGGCCTGAACTCCGGCATCTGCGACGCCGACAACGCCGCCTGGAAGATCGCCGCCGACCGGAGAGGCGAGGCGGGCCCGCACCTGCTCGCCTCCTACGACACCGAACGCGGTGCCGCCGCCGACGAGAACCTCCGCATCACCGGCGACACGATGCGATTCCTCGTGCCGGGGAACGAAGAAGAACGCGCGCACCGGCAACGGGCGCTCGAATCCGGCGAGGGCATCGACTCGGGCAAGCTCTTCACCCCGTTCTCCTACGAGAACTCCCCGCTGACGACGGACGGCGGCCGGCTGATCCCGAACTCCCGCACCGCGGGACCGGGTTTCACCACCCGGGACGGGTGGCTGATCAGGCCGGACGGTCACGTCGTCGCACACCGTTGCGACGAACAGGTGAAACGGCGTGCGCTCGGCTGGTAGGGGGCAACCCGTGACGAGCGCCGGACGTGCTCTCGCCATGGGGGTAAACAGGCGAACTTTCTTGCAGGGAACCGCACTCGGCGTTGCGAGCTTGGGGATGGGCACCGCGACGGCCGCAGCCGCCGGCACCGGCTGGGCGAAGCTGCGCAGGAGGCTGGGCGACAGGCTCGTGCTGCCGCAGGATCCGGGGTACGACGAGCTCCGCGTGCCGTGGAACACGATCTACGCGCACCGCAGGCCCGCCGCCATCGCGAAGTGCGTCCGGCCTGAGGACGTGCAGGCGTGCCTCGAGTTCGCGTCGCACGAACGCATACCGGTCGCCGCACGCAGCGGCAAGCACAGCTACGCGGCCTACTCGCTGCCCGAGAACGGCCTGGTCGTCGACCTCGCCGCGATGTCGGCGGTGGCCGTCTCCGGCAACCGCGCACGGATAGGTGCGGGCGCGCAGCTCCTGCCCGTCTACGAGGCGATCGGCGCCGCGGGCCAGGCTCTGCCCGCGGGGACGTGCCGCTCGGTCGGCATCGGCGGGCTCACGCTCGGCGGCGGCATCAGCGTGATCGGCCGCAAGTACGGCCTCACCAGCGACCACCTGCTCAGCGCAAGGATCGTCACGCCGGACGGGTGTCTGCGCACCGCGTCCGCGCACCAGGAACCCGACCTGTACTGGGCGTTGCGCGGTGGTGGTGGCGGCAACTTCGGCATCGTCACGGAGTTCACCTTCCGCACCGATCCCGCACCCGAGCTGACCGTGTTCAACCTCGCCTACCCGCCGGGGTCGTCGGCGGACGTGTTCGACGCCTGGCAGGGGTGGATGGCCGAGGCGCCCGACGAGCTGTGGTCGAGCTGCAAGGTCGAGGCGAAGCCGGTGTCGTACCCCAACGTCGGCGGCGTCTACGTCGGACCGAGGAAGGACCTGCTGCCGTTGCTGGACAGGATGCCCGCGGGGACGCGCGAGGTCCACGACATGAGCTACCTGGAGACGATGCGCTACTACGCGGGCAATCCCGGGCCGGGATCCAGGTTCGCGGCGTCGTCGCGCATGCTCCGCCACCACGTGCCGGGGGAGCGGGTCGCGGGCCTGATGGACGGGCAGGACGACGGCGCGATCCTGTTCGACTCGTTCGGCGGCGCACTCGCCGGGGTCGCTCCGGACGCCACGGCGTTCCCGCACCGCGACGCCCGCGCCAGCGCGCAGATCTTCATCGGCGCGGAGAAGCGGACGGAGGCGGAGGCACGCGGGATCCTCGCGGGCGTGCGGGACGGGCTCGGCGCGGGCAACACCGGGTACGTGAACTACATCGACCCGGAGATGCCCGACTGGCCGACCGCCTACTACGGCCGCAACCTCGCGCGACTCAGGAAAGTCGCGCGACGCTACGACCCGGACCGCGTGCTGGCGTTCCCCCAGGGGCTGTAGCCGGGAACCAGGGCTAGATCTGGATCCCGGTCAGCACGGTCACCCGTTCCTCGGTGAAGTCCTCCATCGCCGACCGGACGCCCTCGCGCCCGGTGCCCGACCCCTTCACGCCGCCGTACGGCATCTGGTCGGCGCGGTAGGACGGCACGTCACCGATGATCACGCCGCCGACCTCCAGTTCGGCCGCGGCCTCGAACGCCACCTGCACGTCACGGGTGAACACCCCGGCTTGCAGCCCGTACTTGGAGTCGTTGGCCTGCGCGAACGCGTCCTCGACGCCGTCCGCGACCGACACCACGAGCACCGGCCCGAAGATCTCCTCGGTCCACACCTTGGCGGTCTTCGGCACGTCGGTCAGCACGGTCGGCTCGACCGTCGCCCCGGTCCGCTTGCCGCCCAGCAGCACCTTCGCGCCGACGTCGGTGGCCATGTTGACCCATTCCTCGACGCGCCGGGCGTTGTCCTCGTCGACCAGCGGCCCGACCTCGACCTCCGGGTCGTGCGGGTCTCCGGTCTTCAGCGCGGCGACGGCTTCCACGAGCTTCGGCACGAACTCCGCGGCCCTCGAGCGGTCCACGACGACCCGCTGCACGGCGATGCACGACTGGCCGGCCTGGTAGTTGCCGAACGTCGCGATGCGCTGCGCCGCGTGGTCCAGGTCCGTCCAGTCAGGACAGATGATGGCGGCCGCGTTGGAACCCAGCTCCATCACGACGTGCTTGCGCGGCGCGGCTTCCATCAACGACCAGCCCACCTTCGTGGACCCGGTGAACGAGATCACCGGCAGCCGCTCGTCCTTGACCAGGGCGTCCATGTCCTTGCCGCGCACGGGAAGGATCGAGAAAGCGCCCTCGGGCAGATCGGTCTCGGCCAGGACCTCGCCCAGCAGCAGCGAGCTCAGCGGCGTGGCGGAGGCGGGCTTCACGATCACCGGCGCACCCACCGCGAGCGCCGGCGCGACCTTGTGCGCCACCAGGTTCAGCGGGAAGTTGAACGGCGCCACGGCCAGCACCGGCCCGCGCGGCACGTGCCGGACGATCGCCATCCGCCCCGCGCCACCGGCATCGGTGTCGAGCCGCTGCAGCCCACCGGTGAACCGGCGCGCCTCCTCCGCGGCGAAGCGGAACGTGTTGACCGCGCGCTGCACCTCGACCTCGGCCCACTTCAGCGGCTTGCCGTTCTCGGCGGTGATCGTCTCGGCGATCTCCTCGGCGCGTTCGGCCAGCGTCCGCGACACCTGCAGCAGCGCCTCGGCCCGCACGTGCGCGGGTGTTCGCCGGAACTCCTTCGCGACGGCCGCGGCCGCCGCGACAGCGCGTTCCACCTGATCTCTGCCCGGCACGGCCACCGAGGCGACCGCGGTGCCGTCGAACGGGTGGAAGACCTCTAGCGCCTGCTCGCCCTGCTCGGGGCGGCCGGCGACCCAGCACGGCCTGGGTTGCGGCGTGAACGCGTCCATGAGACTCACGTTAAGCCCTATTGGCCTGCACGTACTCGATGAGTCCCAGGTAGTAGTCGTCATGCCGCTCGGCCCGCTGGAGCACGAACGCCGGATGTTTCCGAATCGTCTGGATCATGTCGTCCAGCCGGATCAGCACGTGCTCGGCCACGTACTCGATCCCGTACGTCTCGCAGAACAGCCGGGTGCGCCGTTCGCGGTCGTCCGGCAGCGCGAGCACGAACTGGACGACCGCCCAGCTGACGTCCCACCAGCGAGGACCCGGATGCGCGCCGTCCCAGTCGAACACCCCGGTCGGACGCCCGTCCGCGAACACGATGTTGTACGGCGCGAAATCACCGTGCAACACCACCTCGACGGGCTCCCTGGCAGCGAACTGCCACCCGTTCAGCTCGCCAACAAGCGGGGCCGTGGCGTCGTGCAGCCGCCGCAGCAGCAGCGCTGACTCGATCAACGCCTCGTCACTCGTCGGGGGCACGTGGCCAACGTCACCGGGCAGGTAGCTGAGCAGTTCGTGCTCGGCGTCGAGCCCGAGCGGAACCGGCGCGATCCCCAGAGGCGCCAAGCGCCGCAACAACTCGTGCACCCGCGGTGCCCACGGCCCGGCCGGTCGTCGCACCGCGTCACCCACCCTGAACACCTGGTTCAGCCCGCCACCGGTCAGCAGTTCACCGTCCACGCATGAGATCCTTGGCGGCGTGTCCGACACCAGCAACCGCCCTGTTCTCGTCGTCGACTTCGGCGCCCAGTACGCGCAGCTGATCGCCCGCCGCGTCCGCGAGGCCCAGGTCTACTCCGAGGTCGTTCCGCACACCGCGTCCGTCAGCGAGATCCTCGACAAGAACCCGCTGGCCATCGTGCTGTCCGGTGGCCCGTCGAGCGTGTACGAGGAGAACGCCCCGCAGGTCGACCCGAAGCTGTTCGAGACCGGCGTCCCGGTCTTCGGCATCTGCTACGGCTTCCAGGCGATGGCACGCGCACTCGGCGGCGCGGTTGAACAGACCGGCACCCGCGAGTACGGCCGCACGGACCTGAGCGTGCCGACCGAGGGCGGCGCGCTGCACCAGGAGCTCCCCGCGAGCCACCCGGTGTGGATGAGCCACGGCGACGCCGTCACCAAGGCGCCCGAGGGCTTCACCGTCACCGCGACCAGCGAGGGCGCGCCGGTCGCCGCGTTCGAGGACACCGAGCGCCGCTTCGCCGGCGTGCAGTACCACCCCGAGGTGCACCACTCGCCGCACGGCCAGGAGGTGCTGCGCCGGTTCCTGCACGAGATCGCGGGCATCCGTCCGCAGTGGACCACGTCGTCCATCGTGGACGAGCAGGTCTCGCGGATCCGCGAGCAGATCGGTGACGGCAAGGCGATCTGCGGCCTGTCCGGCGGCGTCGACTCCGCCGTCGCGGCCGCTCTGGTCCAGCGCGCCATCGGCGACCGCCTCACGTGCGTCTTCGTCGACCACGGCCTGCTGCGCTCCGGCGAGCGCGCCCAGGTCGAGCGCGACTACGTGGCCGCCACGGGCATCCGCCTGGTCACCGTCGACGCGCGCGAGCGGTTCCTGAACGCGCTGGCCGGCGTCACGGACCCGGAGGAGAAGCGCAAGATCATCGGCCGCGAGTTCATCCGCGTGTTCGAGCAGGCCGAGCGCGACCTCAAGGCCGAGGGCGACTACAAGTTCCTGGTCCAGGGCACGCTCTACCCGGACGTCGTCGAGTCCGGCGGCGGCGCGGGCACCGCGAACATCAAGTCGCACCACAACGTCGGCGGCCTGCCGGACGACCTGCAGTTCGAGCTGGTCGAGCCGCTGCGCGCGCTGTTCAAGGACGAGGTCCGCCGCGTCGGCACCGAGCTCGGCCTGCCCGAGACGATCGTGCAGCGCCAGCCGTTCCCCGGCCCCGGCCTCGGCATCCGCATCATCGGCGAGGTCACCCAGGACCGCCTCGACACGCTGCGCCAGGCCGACGCCATCGCCCGCGAGGAGCTGACCCTCGCCGGTCTCGACCGGCAGATCTGGCAGTGCCCGGTCGTGCTGCTCGCGGACGTCCGCAGCGTCGGCGTCCAGGGCGACGGCCGCACCTACGGTCACCCGATCGTGCTGCGCCCGGTGTCGTCCGAGGACGCGATGACCGCGGACTGGACGCGCCTGCCGTACGAGGTGCTGGAGCGGATCTCGACCCGGATCACCAACGAGGTGGCGGAGGTCAACCGCGTGGTGCTGGACGTGACGTCCAAGCCGCCGGGCACCATCGAGTGGGAGTAAAGACGTGAAAAGGCCCCCTGGCTCGCGAGCCAGGGGGCCTTGTCACGTCAGTTGTTCTTGCGCCTGAGCGAGTTCGTCAGCAGCACCAGGCCGACCACGATGGCCGTCCCCCCGAGCGCCCACCGGAAGTCGAACCAGAACGACCCGTTGCTCAGCACGTAGGCCGCCATCAACCCGCCGCCGAGCCCGAACACCAGCGTCACGGGGTCGATCCGCCTGCGCATCCCCTGCTCAGTCACGGAGCACCTTCACCTCTCCGACGCTCGCCTGCACGTCGAGCTCGATCTTCAGGCCGCCCTCGCCGTTCTCGCCGAGGTCCTCACCGCTGACGTCCACGCTGCTGCCCTCGGCCCGCTTGCCGAGGCAGTCGAGCTCCCCGATGGACGAGGCCTCGCAGCGGTACGTCACGTCCGCGTTCTTCGGCACGTGCACCCTGACCTCGCCGAGCTCCACCTCGATCGCGGTCTTCACGTCACCGGAGTCCGGCAGTTGCCGCAGGTCGAGCACGACGCTGCCGACGCTCGTCTCGTACCGCTCGCGGACGTTCTCGACGGTCTTGGGCGTCTCGTTGAAGCTGCTCAGCCTCGTGGGGTCGCCGTCGAAGTCGAGGGCGGTCAGGCCGAAGCCCGCCACGGACACCGGGATCAGCAGCCAGATCAGGCCGCGGCCACCGCCCGTGAACGAACCGATCAGCAGGCCCGCCGCCAGCACCGCGAGCACCAGGCCGACGGTGTGCGCCACGGTGAACCACGGCACCCAGACACCCGCGATCGCGGATGCGGCGACCACCAGCGTCGCCACGCCCAGCGTCATCAGCCCGACGCGCGGGTTGCGCGGCCGGCGCATCGGCGGCTGGGGCGTCGGGGCGGGAGCGGGTTCGGGCAGGTCCCACGCGAACGGAGCTGCGCCCAGCGGGTCCCAGGCCGGCGCCCCCGGCGCCGGTGGTACGGGCAGGGGTTCGGTCGACGCGGCCGGCTGCAGGTGTCCCCGGTTCTTCTGCAGCAGGTAGATGCACGCGACCGTCGCCGCCAGCGTCACGAAGACCTCGAACCCGCTGTTGCCCCCGAAGGTGAACGCGAGCGCCGGGAACATCACGATGGCCAGCAGCACCGTCTGACCGTGCGACATCGAGCTGGAGCCCTTGCTGATCAGCGCCTCCAGCGGCGAGACCGCGTCGCCCTCCTCGGGCAGCAGCAACCAGCCTGCGAGGTACACCGGGACACCGACGCCACCCGCCAGCGCGAGTGCGACGAACGCGATCCGGACGATCACCGGGTCGATCTGGTAGCGCAGGGCGATACCGGTGGCGACACCACCGGCTTTGCGACCTGCACGGGGCCGCACCGGACGGTGGGCCCAGAACTCTCTGAGCGTGTCCGCCACGCCCTGCATTGCCTTCTCAGTCCCGCTCACGACGACAAGGTTGCGCCGTCACGCCTGGAACCACATCAGGGACCAGCCCTGATTCGCGGAACCGGGGTCATCCCTGATGAACAACGCGCCGTCACGTGTGACGATCAGTTCGTGAGTGCACGCATTGAGCCGATGCGCCGTCGACGCACCGGCCGGGTGGTCGCGGGCGTGGCCAGCGGACTGGCCGACCACCTGGGCGCACCCGTCTTCTGGGTGCGCGCGATCTTCGCCGTGCTCGGCGCGTTCAGCGGTGCCGGGATCATCGCCTACGCGTTGCTCTGGATGTTCGTCCCGCAGTCGGCGGTGGCGGAACCGGAGACGGACAAGGACCGCAAGGAGTGGCAGCAGGCCGTGGGCCTCGCCGCCCTCGGCATCGGCGTCGCGGTGTTCACCGGCCTGCTCGGGGGAGCGTGGAGCGGGTGGATCACCGGGCCGATCGCCGTCGCGCTGATCGGTGCCGCCGTCGTGTGGCGTGAGGCGGACGAGGCGCAGCGGCGCCGCTGGAGGGACGGGGCCTTCTCGCAGGGCAGGGCGGGGATCGTGCGGACGGTCGCGGGAGGCGCGCTGGTCGTGGCGGGGGTCGCCGCGTTCCTCGTGGCGAACGACTCCGTCCAGAACCTCTCGACCGTCGTGCTCTCCGTGCTGGCCACGTTGATCGGTGTCGCGGTGCTGACCGTGCCGCTGTGGATGCGGCTGGTCCGCGATCTCGACTCGGAACGCCGTGCGCGCATCCGCACCGAGGAACGTGCCGAGATCGCCGCGCACCTGCACGACTCCGTGCTGCAGACGCTGGCCCTGATCCAGAAGCAGTCCGAGTCGCCGCGCGAGGTCAAGCGCCTGGCCCGCGGCCAGGAACGCGAGCTGCGCAGCTGGCTCTACGGCCGCGAGGTGGGCGAGCTGCCGCACTCCATCAGTGTCGCGATCGCCCAGGCGTGCGCGGAGGTCGAGGACGACTTCGCCATCGCGGTCTCCCAGGTCGTGGTCGGCGACTGCGAGCTGGAGGACGGGATGTTCGCGCTGGTGCAGGCGTCGAAGGAGGCGATGGTCAACGCGGCCAAGCACGCGGGGGTGGCCGAGGTCAGCGTCTACGCCGAGGTCGAGCCGGAGAAGGTGACGGTGTTCGTGCGCGACCGCGGCAAGGGTTTCGACCCCGACGCGGTGCCGGAGGACCGGCATGGCCTCGCGGGCAGCATCCGGGGGAGAATGACCAGGCACGGCGGGGAGGTGCGACTGCGCACGGCTCCGGGAGAGGGGACCGAGGTGCAGCTCGAGATGCCGAGGAAGACGGAGGCCAGGACATGAGCGTCAGGGTGTTCCTGGTGGACGACCACGCGTTGTTCCGCGCGGGGGTCAAGGCGGAGCTCGACACCATCACCGACGAGGTGGACGTGGTCGGCGAGGCGGGCAGCGTCGGCGAGGCGGTGGCGGGCATCGCGCACCACAAGCCGGACGTCGTGCTGCTGGACGTGCACATGCCCGACGGCGGTGGTGCCGAGGTGCTGCGGCAGATCCGGACCAAGATCCCCGAGGTCACGTTCCTCGCCCTGTCGGTCTCCGACGCGGCCGAGGACGTCATCAACGTCATCCGCGCCGGTGCGCGCGGGTACGTGACGAAGACGATCTCCAGCCAGGAGCTGGTCAGGGCCGTCGTGCGGGTGTCGGAGGGCGACGCGGTGTTCTCGCCGCGCCTGGCAGGGTTCGTGCTGGACGCGTTCGCCGACCGGCCGGGTGCCGCGCCGATCAGCGACCCCGAGCTCGACCTGCTGACGCCGCGCGAACGGGACGTCCTGCGGCTCCTCGCCCGTGGCTACGCCTACAAGGAGATCGCGTCAGAGCTGTTCATCAGCGTCAAGACGGTGGAGACGCACGTGTCGAGCGTCCTGCGGAAGACCCAGCTCTCCAACCGGTACGAGCTCTCCCGCTGGGCCACCGACCGCAGGCTGGTCTGACGGACTTGGTCACGAAGGTCGCCCGCGGTGCCACCGAGGTGCTGGCGCCGTGGGTCTGGGTGATTCTGCTGCCGTTCGGGGTCGCCGCCTCGACGGAGAGCTTCTGGAAGACGCTGCTGTGGGGGTTCGTGGTCGCCCTGACGGCGTCCGTCATCCCGATGGCCGTCATCGTGCGTGGCGCCCGCAAGGGCAAGTGGGACGGCCACCACGTCACGAACCGCGAGGGCAGGCTCGTCCCGCTGGTCACGGCGGGCGCCTCGCTGGCGGCCGGCACGGTGATCATGGTCCTGGGCGGCGCTCCGCGGAGCATGCTCGCGCTGGCGGGCAGCATGTTCGCCTCGCTGGTCGTCAGCATGGCGATCACGTTCGGCGCGAAGTGGAAGATCTCGCTGCACGCCGCGGTGGCGTGGGCCGCCGTGGTGACGCTGGCGATCGTCCACAACCCGTGGTGGCTGCTGCTCGCGCTGCCCGCCGCGCTCGTGGCGTGGTCCCGCGTCGAGCTGGGCGACCACACGACGGCCCAGGTGCTGGCCGGGTCCGTGATGGGCGTGGTCGTCGGCGGCGGCAGCTTCTGGCTGCTCAGCTGATCTGCGTGATGCTGGTGAGCCGCATCTCGTTGTTGACGGCGGCGACCTCGGCCTCGTAGACGCCGTTCTTCTGCTCGCCCAGGTCCGTCTGCAGTGCAAGGTCGAACGTCACCACCCAGTTCGGGCCGTGCGACCGGACGGGCACGCTGGACAGGGAGCACTTGACCGAGGAGTAGCCCTTCCACCGCGCCACGTACTTGTCCTGCGGCTCGGTCGCCCGTTCGTAGAGGTTGCGCCACGCCACGTCCGGGTGGGCGGGGAGCTGGCCGTAGTGGTCGAGCACGAACCCGGCCGCCTCACCCGCGGTGAAGTAGCGGGGCTGCTGTTGCTGGAAGTCCGACTGGTGGACGGGGGTGCCGCCGCCCTGGGTGCCGTTCCAGTACGCGGCGGCCGCGCCACCACCGATCGCGAGCACCGCGATGACGGCGAGGATGGCGAGGATCCGGCGGTTCGGCGGCTTGAGCGTGCGTTGCTGCGGGATCTCCAACGGCTGTGACGGCTGCGGCTCGGCGGCCAGCAGGTCGGCGGCCTCCTGCGCGGCCGGCCTGTCCTTCGGGTCCTGCGAGAGCAGCCGCATGAGCAACGGGGTGAGCTCACCGGCGTTCTTGGGATCGCGGAGCTGTCCGCTGGCCGCGCGGTAGATGAGGCCGAAGCTGTTGTCGCTCGGCCCGAAGACGGACTCGCCCTCGATGGCCGTGTAGATGGTGGCGCCGAGCGAGAACACGTCGGACGCCTCGTCGGGCTGCTCGCCGCGCGCCACCTCGGGTGCGAGGTAGGCGGGGGTGCCCGAGATCATGCCGGTGTCGGTCATCGTGCCGTCGCCGCTGGCCTTGGAGATGCCGAAGTCGGTGATCTTGACCGTGCCGTCGTGGCCGATCAGGACGTTGCCGGGCTTGATGTCGCGGTGGACCAGTCCGGCCGTGTGCGCCGCCGCCAGCGCCGAGGCGACCTTGGCCCCGATGCTCGCCGCCTGGGCCGGCTTGAGCGGCCCGCGCTCGGCGATCAGCGCCGAGAGGCTGTGCGACGGCAGGTACTCCATGACGATCCACGGCTCTTCGTCGTCGCTGGACACGACGTCGAACACCGCGATCGCGTGCTGGTGGTGCAGTCGCGCGGCGTTGCGCGCCTCCCGCTTCGCCCGCTGGTGGTCACCGGTGATGAGCTGCTTGACCGCCACCTCGCGGGCCAGCACCTCGTCGCGTGCTCGCCAGACCACCCCCATCGCACCGCTGCCGATGCGCTCGAGCAGCGTGTAGCGGCCCCCGATGGTTGTCACACCGTGAGACTAATCAATCGCGCAGACGCACATCTGCGGTTCCCCGCCCGGAGGGTGGTGCAGATCGCGCCGAGTGGGTCCGCCGGTGGGGACTCGCGTCTGGAACCTTCTCGGCATCACCGCTGGTCCTGGCCGGTCTCCGGTGACGAGCTGGTCGGCCACGCTGCCCCGCGTGCCGGCACCTCGCCCCGCGCCCGTACGACCACCCCGGACCAACACCCGCGGGACTAGTCGATCGTCGAGACCAGCTTCTGCAGCTCCCGGTCGAAGTCGATCCACAGGTCCTCCTCGCCCGGCTGGACGACGTCGTAGGAGCTGTCCAGGAACTCCGCCACGTCCTCGGCGACGGCGCTGAGGATGGCGAACCCGGTCGGCGCGTTCAGCTCGACCAGGACGCGCTCCGGGTCGTCGGAGGCGGGCCGGACCAGGATGTCGCCCTCACCGGACGGCGTCAGCAGTCCGTCGGCCAGCAGGTCGCGGGCGAACATCCACTCCACGCGGCCGGAGCCCGTGAAGAAGACGATCGCGACCGCGTAGGGGTCCTCCGGGTCGTAGACGAGCTCGGCCTCGACCGGCGCGGGAGCCGCTCCGGGGGCGAGAAGCTGAAAAGTCGTCCGGGTGGTGACCTTCAGGTTGTCGTTGTTCATGTCGATGTCCTTCCCAGGCTGGTCTCCATGTCCGCTCACAAAGAGGAGACGGCCGAGCAGCCTGATAAGGACGCGATTCGTCTCGGAACCATCCTAACGGGGGAGACGTGCGTCTCACCCCTCAGCGTTTGACCAGGTCGCGCGTCTCGTTTGGTGAGACGGTTTGACCTGCCGCGACGGGCTTCCTCCGGGTCAGCGCGACACCCAGGAGCACCACCAGCATGCCGACGACGACCCTCGCGTTGAGTTGCTCCCCGAGGAAGATCGCTCCAAGGAGTACCGACACCACGGGCAGGAGGTAACCGACGGTAGTCGCCGTCGTCGCTCCCTCGTCGGCGATGACGCGGTAGTTGAGGATGAACGCCACGCCGGTGCCGAAGACGCCGAGGATCACCACGGCGGCGATGCCGACCCAGTGCAGGTGCAGCGGCTGCAGGCCGCCGAACGGCGTCGCCAGGAGCAGCATTCCCATCGCGGTGGTCAGCTGCATGGCCGCGAGCTGCGTCGAGCTCGCGCCGGTGTTGACCAGGTAGCGGCCGGCGTAGGAGTAGCCGATGGCGTAGCTGGCGGCGCCGATGAGGCACAGCACCGCACCCCAGCTCGCGATGCTGTTGGCCGACTGCCACGGCGCGAAGATCACCAGCACGCCCGCGAAGCCGAGCACGAGGCCGAGCACCCGCACCACGTTGTTGATCTTTTCCGAGCCGAGCACGAGGCCGATGGCCAGCGCGAACAGCGGCGTCGTGGAGTTCAGCACGCCGGAGACGCCCGAGTCGACGGTCTGGCCGCCGAACGCGAACAGCGTGAACGGGACGGCGCTGCCGAACAGGGCCACGAAGAGCATGTGACCCCAGATCCGGCGGTCTCGCGGCAGGCTCATCTTCGCCAGCGCGAGCACGACGAACAGCACGACCGCCCCGAAGAACGTCCGCACGAGCGAGATCTGCAGGGGCGCGAGACTGCCGAGCGCGAGCTTCATCCAGAGGAAGCTGGATCCCCACAACAGGGCGAGCACGCCCATCCTGATCAACGTTCCGCGTTGGGTCACCCATCAACCATGCGCCCGCGAACACGTGAAAACAATTTAATTGTTCTGGGAAACATTTAAGCACCGCTGTAAGGTCGAGGCATGTTGGACGTGCGACGAATGCAGGTGCTCCGGGCCGTCGTGAGCACCGGTTCCATCACCGCCGCGGCGACGAACCTCGGCTACACGCCGTCCGCCATCTCGCAGCAGGTCGCGGGTCTGGAGAAGCAGGCGGGCATGCCGTTGCTGGAACGCGTCGGCAGAGGTGTCCGGCCGACCGCGGCGGGCCGCCTGCTCACCGAGCACGCCGGCCGCCTCGCCGAACAGCTGGCCGAGGCCGAGAGCGCCCTCACGGCGTTGCGCAACGGCTGCGCCGGCGTCCTGCGCGTCCGCTACTTCGCCACGGCGGGAGCGGCGCTCGTGCCGCCCGCGGTGGCGGCGTTCCGGGCCGAGCGCTCGGGGGTGGAGCTCGACCTGAAGCTCACCGAGCCGACCGACCCCTTCGTCGAGCTGGCCGCGGGCCGCGCGGACGTGGCGATCACCGTCCTCGAACCCGACGCGCCCGCTCCGGAGGGCATGGTCGCGCGGCACCTGCTCGCCGACCCGTTGTACGCGGTGCTCCCGCGGGGCCACGCCCTGGCGCGCAAGCGCGTGCTCGACCTCGCCGAACTGGCGGACGAGCCGTGGATCGACGCGGAGTGCGGTTCCAGCGGTCTGTGCGCGAACTTCGTGAGGAACGCCTGCGCGGGTGCCGGGTTCTCACCGCAGGTGGCCGTGGAAAGCGACGACTACGCGACCGCGCAGGGATTCGTGGCGGCCGGGCTGGGCGTCACGATCATTCCCCGGCTCGGGCTGGGATATGCCCACCCCGGCGTTGTCGTGCGCAAGGTGCGCAATCCGGAACCCGTCCGGCACATCCACGTCGTGTACCGCGAAGACGCCGCGTGGAACCCCGCCGTGCTGACCCTCGCGGAAGCCCTGGAGAAGGCCGCAAGGGCCTCCTGACCAGGGCTCGCGATCAGTAGGAGCCGAGCGACTTGTCGCTGTGCAGGAGGAAGTTGGGGCTCTTCCACTCGAACGAGATGCCCCGGCGTTCGGTGGTCGTCCCGCCGCTCTTCTTCGTGTACTCGACGTCGACTTCCCAGTAGAAGCCTTCTTTTTCGGTGGCCTTGATGATCTTGGCTTCCTTCATGCCCGACCAGAAGGTCTGGAAACCGCTGTAGCCGCCGGCGAAGGTGCCCTGGAAGTTGCCGTTGCCGAGCTTCCAGGCTTCTTCCGGGGACTTGGGCGCGGTGTCGAAGTACTCCTCGAGGAACGCCTTCATGTCGTCGGGCTGGGGCGAGCTCGTCCACTGGCCGGCCTTGCCCGCCGACTTCGGCGGCGTCGACTGCTTGGTCGGTTCGTTGCCCTGGGTCTGCTGCGTCGAGGTGTTCGCGCCCGCGTTGTTGTTGGTGCCGTTGCCGCCACCGTTGGAGATCATGCTCGCGAACATGATGCCGATGACCGCCGCCGCCACGATGGCGAGCGCGGTGTAGACCGTCGACTTCTTGCTCTTCAACGACGACGAGGCGGCTGCCTGCCTCGGGCGCTGCGAGTACTGCGGCGCGGCGGCGGGGCGGTGGTTCGAGGGCTGCTGCGCGGACGCCGTGCGCGACGGCGGCGTGTGCATGTCCACCCGCGTCGCGTTGGGTGGCGGCGGTGCCTGCTGGTGCCCCTGCGGCGGCGTGAGGGCCCGCGTGGCGGCCTGCTGCTGCGGCTGCTGCACCGGCGCACCGCGCCACGACGGCGGGTGGGTCGGCGCGACCACGGCGGGGGTGAAGGCGGGGGCGGCCTGGCCGTTCGCGACGGCGGCGAGCGCGTCACGGGCCTCGGCCATGGTCGGGCGCTCTTCCGGCTCCGCGCGCAGCAGGCGCATCAGCAGCGCGGTCAGCGGGCCGGCGTTGCGCGGCGGGTTGACCTTGCCGGACGCGACCTTGTGCAGCAGCGCGATGGTGTTCTCGCTGAGACCGAACGGCGGTTCGCCCTCGATCGCGGCGTAGAGCGTCGAGCCCAGGGAGAACACGTCGGACGGCGAGCCCGGGTCGTAGCCCTTGGCCACCTCGGGCGCGAGGTAGGCGGGGGTGCCCGCGAGCATGCCCGTCGCGGTGACCGTGACGTCACCGGTCGCGCGGGAGATGCCGAAGTCGGTGATCTTGACCGTGCCGTCGTCGCCGAGCAGCACGTTGCCGGGCTTGATGTCGCGGTGCACGATGCCGGCGTTGTGCGCGGCGGCCAGCGCGGAGGCGACCTGCATGCCGATCGACGCCACGTCCCGCGGGGGGAGCGTGCCGCGTTCGGAGAGCACCGCCGAAAGGCTCTTCGACGGCAGGTACTCCATGATCAGCCACGGCTGGCTGTCGTCCTCGGCCACGTCGTAGACGGCGACCGCGTGGGGGTGTTGCAGGCGCGCGGCGATACGGCCCTCGCGCATGGCACGTCTCTTGGCCTCGTCCGTGTCAGCTTCGGCTAGTCCAGGCTGCAGGAGGAGTTGCTTGACCGCGACTGTGCGGTGCAGGCGTTCGTCGTGTGCCGTCCAGACGACGCCCATGGCGCCGCTGCCGATCCGCTGGCTCAATCGGTAGCGACCAGCGACCAATCGGCCATCGTCGGTCACAGTTGCTCCCCGCTGTGCGGTCACTTGCTCTCTGTTCAACGGATGATCACACCTTCGGGTTCAGATCACCCATCGGTGCGGTTACCCACCTTACGAGATTTCCACGACGTAATTGCGCTTAGCCCAGTCAGCTCGTCGTCACTACCGAGCTCGGCGGTGGCGAAGACGGCGGAGCCGAACTCGACGGCCTCGTGGTCGTCGTAGTGGTCGTAGTCGTCGTCGTGGTGGTCGTGGTGGTGGTCGTCGTAGTGCTAGACGTCGTTTGCTGCGTTGTCGTTGCCTCGGGCGTGGTTGTGGTCACCTCGGGCAACGAAGTCGTCGGTTCCACCGTCTGCGAGGAGCTCGCCGGCGGTGCGGACGGGGTCTGCCGCTCTTTGTTGAACACCCCGAGTGCGACCATCAGACCACCGATGACCAGCAGCAACGCCAGCACGACGGCAGCGATCACCAACGGCTTGTTGTTCTCCTGACCCCTGGCGGGGGCCATCGGCGGAGCGGTCCGCGGTGGCGCGGTCCGAGCCACCGGCCGGACCACGCGGGTCCGGTCGGGCTCCACGATCGTCGTCGGGTCCGGCCCGTCGGTCACGGCCAGGCCGCTGAACGAAGGCGAACGGCCGTGCGCGACCGCGTTGAGCACCTCGCGCGCCTGGGACATCGTAGGCCGGTCGTCCGGCTCGAAGTTCAGGAGGTACAGCAGCGTGTCGGCGAGCGGGTGGTCGACGGTCGGCGGGTTGATCCGCCCGGCCGCGACGGCGTGCAGAACACCGAGAGTGTTCTCGCTCACTCCGTAGGGCGGCTCGCCCTCCATCGCGGCGAACAGCGTGGAGCCGAGCGAGTAGACGTCCGAGGCCGGCGTCGGGTCCTGGCCCCGCGCGATCTCCGGAGCGAGGTACGCGGGCGTGCCGGCGATCAGGCCGGTCTTGGTGACCGTGATGTCGTCGGACGCCCGGGAGATGCCGAAGTCGGTGATCTTGACGACGCCGTTCTCGGCGATCAGCACGTTGCCCGGCTTCACGTCGCGGTGCACGATCCCCGCCGCGTGGGCCGCGGCCAGCGCCGCCGCGCACTGGGCGCCGATGCTGGCGACCTCGACCGGGTCCATCGGCCCGCCCTCGGCCAGCGCGTCGGCCAGGCTGTAGGACGGCAGGTACTCCATGACCAGGCACGGGACGCCGTCTTCCTCGACGACGTCGTACACGGCGATGGCGTTCGGGTGGTGCAGCTTCGCGGCGATGCGGCCCTCGCGCATGGCGCGCTGGATGGCCTCGTCCTGCTCGGTCTCGTCCAGGCCGGGCGCGAGCAGCAACTGCTTGATCGCGACCTCACGGCCGAGGCGTTCGTCGTGGGCGCGCCAGACGATGCCCATCGCGCCGGAGCCGATGCGGTCGAGGAAGCGGTAGCGGTCGGCGATCAGACGGCCGTCCGAGGTGCCGGACGTCGTCACAAGCCCACCCCAGGGGTGCTCGAAGGCGTGACTGCGGCTGCGGCAGCAGATCCCACGCTCGTGCTCCTCGTGCGGTAGTCAGCGGGTCGTCCGGAATGCCCGCACAGGGTACCTGTCGAGGGGCGCCGCTGAGCTACCTGTCGTACTTCAGTTCACAGGGGCGAAGAAGTCGAATCCGCCGACGGTGTCGCCCACGGTGTTCAGCACCGGGTCGAGGATGCCGAGGTCCACGCTCACGTCGACCGGGTTCGCCGGCGGCGGCAGCGGGTTCTCGGAGCTGGGCGGGGGCGTGCTGTTGCTCGGCGGGGTGGCCGTGGACGAGCTCGGCGGCGGAGGAGGCGTCTCGCTCGACGGCGGCGTGCTCGGCGTGCTGGTCTCCGTGGGCGTCGACGGCGTCGTGGTCGAGGTCTCGGAGGTGGGCTGCTGCGTCGGCTGCTGCGTGGGCGTCTGGGCCTGCTGCGTCGGACGCTGCTGCTGGGTCTGGACGTACGGGGCGACGCGCGTCGTCGGGTTCGCCGAGGTCGGGTCTGCCTGCTGCGTCTCGGTGGCGTCGGCCTGCTGGGTCTTGTTCGACGGCAGCTTCACGACGCCTTCGGTGCCGGCGCTCGCGCCCCGGGCCTGGGCGCGCTCGTCGAACCGCACCTCGGCGAGCGGGCGCTCGTCGGGCGAGGACAGCCAAGAGGAGGCGGCGAACGCCACGGAACCGCAGATGATGACGCCACCGCTGGCGGCGGCGGCCAGCTTGCCGACGGTGAACCCGCCGCGCTGGGTGTCGTCGGCGCGGCCCTCACGGCGGAGCAGCTCGGTGATGTGCAGCTCCTTCATGGGCTGCTTCTTCGCCTTGCCGCCCGGCGCCTTGACCGGCTTGAACTTGACCGTCGGCTCGAACGCCGCGGGGGTGATGTCGTCGGTGATCACCGGGATCTCCACGGTTTCCGCCTCGCGGCGGGCGATCAGCTCGGCGACGGACAGCTGGCCGGTCGACTCGGCCGACCCGTTCAACCGCCGACGATGGTCCTCAATCGACACCGCTCGTTCACCCTTCCAAGTTCGCGTACGCGTACTGGCGGGAACATGGATACCGAATCGTGACCCGAGATGTAACCCCTATGGGGGAATTTTCACGGCCGCAACCCGGTTTCCGCGACGAGCGGTCACCGTTCGACTGCGAACGGCGAGCCAGTTGGGTGCGACCTAACTGCCCGGCCTAACTGCGCTGCGCCGAAAGGACCTCGGTGGCGACGATCCTCGGCTGGGTCGTGCTGGTCAGCCAGAAGAGCTGCTCGATGCGCAGCCAGCCACCGTCCATCTCCTGCATCGAGACGACGGCGAGCACCGATCCGTCCGGGCGCACCGACGTCTGGTCGACGCTCACCGTCTTGATCTTTCCCCAGGACCGGGCGAACTCCGCGGGGTTCGCGCCGACCAGCTCCGGGGAGAGCAGCTTGGCCGCCGAGTTCGGCTTGGTCGAGAGCAGCTCGTAGAACTTCTTCACCACGTCGACCTGCGGAAGCGGACCGACCGAGACCTCCGGCGTGGACGGTTCGGTGGTCTCGGCGGCGGTCTCCAGCAGCAACGCGGACGGCTGCGGCATGGGCATCACGGCGGTGGAGGCGGTCTGCAGTGGCGGCCGCTCGTGCGGCAGCTGGGCCGACAGGACGTCGGGGCGCAGCGCGCTCGACCCCGACAGCGCGGCGGGCCGTTCGGTGACCGGGATGCCGACGTTCGCCGGGCGTTTGCTCGCGAGGATCGCCGCGCCCGCGATGGACGAGACGAGCACGGCCGCGCCGGTCAGCAGGCCGGCGGCTCTGGCGACGAGGCTCGTCTTCGTGCGCCGGCGGCGGTTCGGGACGGCCGGGATCACGGTCGTCGCCGCCGTCATGTTCTCCGTCGGGCCGAGCAGTGAGGTGACGAGAGCGTCGGTGGCGGCCTCCTCGTGCGACAGGATGCGCATCGGTGCCGGCTGCTGCTTGATCAGCTCGGCCACGCTGATCGAGCCGGCGCGGTTGTGCCGCCGTCCGGTCGTCGCCGCGGGACGCTGCACTGCTCTGGTCCTCCGTACTGTCCGTGTACAGCTGAAGACGTACCGTGGCCTCACGTCATGACGCCAGTTTCTTGATGGACTTCACTCGTCCGTGGCGGCCAGCGGTGCTGATCGGTCGCTCGATGGTGCTACCTACTACGTTCGGTAGCTCCCGGCATGACCTTTAGGCACTTCAGCCGCCGGTCTTCAACCGTTCACCGTTGATCAACGGCACGTCGCCGAGCGTGAAGGTGAGCTCGCGCTTCTCGGTGCTCACGGAGCCGTCCTTCTTCGTCACCTGCAGCAGGCTCACGGTGACGCCCTTGCCCGGGTCGACCAGGATCTCCTTCACCTCGATCAGCGAGATGTCGGCGACCCTGCCCTCGAGCAGCGCGTCGGCGTTCGAGCGCACGGTGTCCGTGGTCATGGCGAGCGCCGTGTCGGCGTTCGTCGCCATCTCCCGGTAGAAGCTCTGGGTCTGCTCGGCGATCTTGCCGCCGTCGACGACGGGGGCCTGGGAGATCGGCACGGTCGTGATGACCGGCGGGGCCGTCCCGGACGGCTTGGTGCTCGTGGCGGACGCCGTGCCGCTCGTGCCCGGCACGCTCCCCGTCCCCGTGCCCGGCGCCGGAGCGACCTTGCCGGTGAGGGCGGCGGACGGCGTGGAGCCGCCGGTGGCCGAGGCGCTCGTGCCACCCGTGGGCAGCGCCCCGATCGTCGGCACGTCCGACGGGTAGCCGGGCAGCCCGACCGTCTCGACCGCACCGCCACCGCCGACCAGCTTGGCCGCGGCGACGCTCAGGCCGATCAGCACGAGCACGGACGAGACGACGGCGAACCAGGCCGCGCGCTTCCACGTGCGCGGCGGCGTGACCGAGGCGGGCACCAGCCCGATGTTGAACTTGCGCAGGCCGTCGGTGTCCTGCAGCGGGTCTGTCTGGCGGCGGCGGGGCAGCGGGATGCGGTCGCCCCCGGCGACGGGTCGCGCGTCCAGTGGCTGCGGCCCGTCGTCGAGACGATGTTTGCCCGGCAGTTCGTCCATCCCCGACACCCCTCTGCGACGCAATCAGGGTAGGGCCGTCCGGCGGTGCCGAAGCAACCAAAAGGGGGTGTTCAGGACGAGTGACACTCTTTTGTGTGAAGTTGGTCAGCGCGGCGGCAGTTGAGCTTGACCGCTGTTGAGCTGCTTGCGCGTGTTCTGGACGCCGTTGAGGGCGGCCAGACCGCTGCCGCCCGCGATCAGCGCGCCGATGACGTCGGCGCCCAGCGAGTCGCCGTTGGTGATCAGCAAGCCGATCACCGCGCCCGCGGTCGTGATGATCGCGGTCTTCCAGCGGCTGCGGACGAACTGCGAGACAGGTGCTCCGGAGAGGCCCTTCTTGTTCGCGGCCGAACCGAGCAAGCCCAGGTAAGCGTCGTGCGCCAAGGCGGCGAGCAGGCCGGCGATGGCGATCAGTGCGGCGATGAGGCCCATACCTCCAGTGTGCCCCGAGAATTTTTCGGTGGACCATCCGTGATCGCCCTGATATCCGATCCGGGTGGACATGTTCTGGCACGACGACTGCCTCGAGCACGACGCCGGTGAGGGCCTGTGGGAGTTGCCGGGCTCCTGGCCGTGGCTCGACGTCGCCGAGCCGCACCCGGAGACGGCGGCGCGGCTGCGCACGTTCCGGCACGCGCTGACGCACGGTCCCGTGGCACCGCACTTGAAGTGGCACGAGGGACGGCATGCGTCCGTCGACGAGCTTCTGCGCGTGCACACAGCGGGGTACCTGGACTCGTTGCGCGTATCGGAGCGTGTGGCGCTGGAGGTGAACACGGTCGTAGGGCCGGAGACGTGGCGTGCGGCGTCCGCGGCGGCGGGGACGGCGTTGGCGGCGCTGGAGTCCGGTGCCCCGGTGGCGTACGCGCTCGTGCGGCCACCAGGGCACCACGCGCAGCCGGACATGGCGGACGGCTACTGCTTCGTGAACAACGCGGCGCTGGTGGCGGAAACCGCACGGCGCCAAGGGATGCGCGTCGCCGTCCTGGACTGGGACGTGCACCACGGCAACGGCACCCAGGAGGTGTTCTACGACCGGCCGGACGTGCTGACCATCTCGGTGCACATGCGGCACGGCTCGTGGGGCACCAACCATCCGCAGACCGGCGCGCCATCAGAAGTGGGCGCGAACGGCAGGAACGTCAACATCGAGCTGTCGCTCGGTGCGGGCGACACGACCTACTTGCGCGCGCTCGACGAGATCGCTTTCCCGCTGCTGCGCGAGTTCGATCCGGACCTGCTGGTGTGCGCGTCCGGGTTCGACGGATCCGCGTTCGACCCCAACGGGCGCCACAACCTCACGGCGGACGGGTACCGCGAGATCGGGCGGAGGGTGGCGTCGTCCGGACCGCGGACCGTGCTCACCCAGGAGGGCGGCTACCTGCGCGGGTACTCGGCGCTGTGCCTGCACGCGCTGGTCGAAGGACTGCTGCGGCTGCCGGAGCCGCTGCTCGAGGACCCGCTGGCGTACGTGCCGGACGACAGCCGCCTCGCGGACGAGGACCTCGACCGCGTCAGGGCCGCCCTGGAGCCTTTTTGGCCCGGCGTGCTGTGACGCCGGGCCCGTCTGACCCGCTGCCTACCTGCCGAGCGGGCCGCGGCCCATCTTGAGCAGGATCATCGCGAGGTCCTTGCCCTCCGGGCCGAGCGGCCGGTAGCGGTTGAGCACGTCGATCTCGCGGTTGTGCACGATCTTCGTGCCACCGGCCGCCATCCGGGCGGCGCCGATGATCTTGGAGATCTCGACGCGGCGTTGGACCAGGCGGAGGATCTCCGCGTCGAGGTGGTCGATCTCCTCGCGCAGCTCGTTGATGTCGGGGTCGGTGGTGGTGTCCATCATCGGTGACCTCTCGAGTACTTCGAGTCCTGGCCCGGAAGCGACGAAGCCCCGGGGTCCGAGGACTCCGGGGCTTCGTGGTGGCTTTTCAGCGCTGGACGACCACGGGAGCCGGAGTCCGGGTCCCGTAGAAAAACTCGAAGAACGTCGCGCGCATGGATTCAGTGTTGCACAGAACCTCCCGGGCCCGCCAAGTCCGCGCGCCGAGCGGGCTCACCACGTGGGACGTGCGGGTCGCAAGCTCCTCCTTCCGTCCCAGCCGGGTCACCTGATCGTGCACGAGGAGAAGTGGCCGGAGCTCACGGTCGAACCAGGGCCGCCTCGATCCGTCCGCAGGACGGCATCGACGGGTACGCCCAGGCAGGCGGCCATGAGGCGGTGCACGCGAGGCGGAAGTTCATGATCGACGCCAGCGCCTGGCGGATCTCGCTCTTCGAACACGTGGTCGGGCGGTACCGGAATCGTCGGTGCCGCCCGGTACCGTGGATGGACGATGAGCGCCTTGTTCGACTTGCCTTCAAGTCCCCCCGTTTCCCGCGCGGGCCACCTGCTCGACGACCTGAACCCCGCGCAGCGCCGTGCCGTCGAGCACGCCGGTTCGCCCCTGCTCGTGGTGGCGGGCGCCGGCTCCGGCAAGACGCGCGTCCTCACCCGGCGGATCGCGTACCTGCTCGCGGCGCGTGACGTGCACCCCGGCCAGATCATGGCCATCACGTTCACGAACAAGGCCGCCGCCGAGATGAAGGAGCGCGTCGCCGACATGGTGGGCGCCCGCGCCCGCTCGATGTGGGTGTCGACGTTCCACTCGATGTGCGTCCGCGTGATGCGCAGGGACGCGAAGACCCTCGGCATGTCGTCGAACTTCTCGATCTACGACAGCGACGACTCGCGCCGCCTCATCACGCTCGTCGCCAGGGACCTCGACCTGGACCCGAAGAAGTACGCGGCCCGCACCCTCGCCGTGCACATCTCGAACCTCAAGAACGAGCTCGTCGACCCGGAGACCGCGGCCGCCCAGGCCACGAACGACCTGGAACGGCGCGTGGCCGAGGTCTACGCCGTCTACCAGCGCCGCCTGACCGAGTCGAACTCGCTCGACTTCGACGACCTCATCATGAGGACGGTCGAACTGCTGCAGCGCTTCCCGGACGTGGCGGAGCACTACCGCCGCCGCTTCCGCCACGTGCTGGTCGACGAGTACCAGGACACGAACCACGCGCAGTACACCCTCGTGCGCGAGCTGGTCGGCAAGGCGGGCGGCGAACTGCCCCCGGCCGAACTCTGCGTGGTCGGCGACGCGGACCAGTCCATCTACGCCTTCCGCGGCGCCACGATCCGCAACATCGTGGAGTTCGAGCGCGACTACCCGGACGCCACGACGATCCTGCTGGAGCAGAACTACCGCTCCACGCAGAACATCCTGACGGCCGCGAACGCGGTGATCTCCCGCAACCCGAACCGCCGCGACAAGTCGCTCTGGTCCGACCTCGGCGAGGGCGAGAAGATCGTCGGCTACGTGGCGGACAACGAGCACGACGAGGCGGCGTTCGTAGCGAACGAGATCGACCGCCTGGTCGACGGCGGCGAGGTCAACAACTCCGAGATCGCCGTCTTCTACCGCACCAACAACCAGTCGCGGGTCTTCGAGGAGATCTTCATCCGCCTGGGCCTCCCGTACCGGGTCGTGGGCGGTGTCCGCTTCTACGAGCGCAGGGAAGTCCGCGACGCCCTCGCCTACCTGCGCACCCTGGCCAACCCGGACGACACGGTCTCGCTCCGCCGAATCCTGAACGTCCCGAAGCGAGGCATCGGCGACCGCGCGGAAGCCTGCGTAGCGGCCTACGCGGAACGCGAACGGATCAGCTTCGCCGCAGCCCTCCGCGAAGCGGTGAACGACCGGGTCCCGCTGCTGAACCCGCGCTCCCGCAACGCGATCGCCGGTTTCGTCGAGCTGATGGACCAGCTGGGCGAGATGGTCGAGCGCGAGGACGACGTGGCCGACATCCTCGAGGCGGTCCTGGACAAGACCGGCTACCGCACCGAACTCGAAGCCAGCGAAGACCCGCAGGACCACACGAGGATCGAGAACCTCAACGAGCTGGTCACCGTCGCCCGCGAGTTCACCGAACTGGAACTCCCCGAAGGCGCGGACCCGGTCCCGTCCCTCCCGGCGTTCCTGGAACGCGTCTCCCTGGTGGCGGACGCGGACTCGATCCCGGACGCGGACTCCGACGGCGTGGTCACCCTGATGACCATCCACACGGCCAAGGGCCTCGAGTACCCGGTCGTGTTCAGCACGGGCTGGGAGGACGGCGTCTTCCCGCACATGCGAGCACTGGGCGACCCGGCCGAACTGGCGGAAGAACGCCGCCTCGCCTACGTGGGCATCACCAGGGCCCAGCGCCGCCTCTACCTCTCCAGGGCACTGGTGAGGTCGGCCTGGGGCCAGCCCTCGGCGAACCCGGCCTCCCGCTTCCTGGGCGAGATCCCGGAGGACCTGCTGGACTGGCGCCGGGTGGAGCCCTCCCGCTCGGGCCCGGCGGCAGCCACGACCTGGGGCCGCTCAGCCTCGGGCGGCATCGCCTCCAGGGGCCTCTCCCGCCCGGCCCCGGGCAAGGCGGGCTGGAAGGACGCCCCGGCCCTGAAGCTGGACGTGGGCGACCGCGTGACCCACGACAAGTACGGCCTGGGCCGAGTGGTGGCAGTGGACGGCGCGGGCCTGAGGGCGACCGCGACGATCGACTTCGGCGGCTCGGGCACGGTCCGCCTGATGCTGATCGGCAGCGTCCCCATGACAAAACTCTGACGACCCAGCACCCACGCACCTGATCGCACGCGAAGCCGAAGGCGAGCCGACCGAGCACACGCTCATGGGCACACACATCCCCTCCGCGATGCCGAAGGCGAGCCGTCCTTACCAAACGGTCCGGGTGGGGTGGCTTCGTCACGAGTCGTGCCACAGCTCTTGCTGCATGTGAGTAGGGGTGTCAAGCGGACACGCTTTTCGTCCGCTTGACACCCCTACTCACATGTGGCCCGCTCTTGGCTCGA
>NZ_JAPJDL010000038.1 GCF_026242055.1 Lentzea sp. NEAU-D7
GGCTTGACCTTGAGCCTCTGGCGGGATGCTGAAACGGCCGGAAAAGGCCGGGCTGAAAAGCGCCCGGCCGTGCCCATGAGGGGAGCATCCCGCCCACTCAAGGTCAAGCCCCAATCGCCGTCGGGGTTGCGTCACCACCGCTTGACCAGCAGGCCTAGGTTCACACGCCTCGGCTTCGCCATTGGTGTGGGCGGCAGGGCGGCTCGGCTCCGCCGTTGCCCTTTGCGTGAGGAGGGACGCCTCGGCTCCGCCATTGCCGTAGGCGGCAGGGTGGCTCGGCTTCGCCATCACCCTGCGCGCCGCGTCTCACTCGCCGCTTGTCCGCGCCGCCTTGCTACGCCTCGCCCGCTAACGCTGTGCAGCAGCTCGTCCGGCGCACCACACATGCCGCCGCCACTTGTCCGCCTGCCCTGCACGCCTGATCCGTCATTCACCCGCTGCTGTGCGGCACGTCATCCGACGCGCTGCATCTCCTCCGCCGCCTGTGCCCGTCCAGGCCCGCCACACCTCGCCCGCTACCGCTGTACAGCACGTCACCCCAACGCGCCACGTCTCGCCCCGCCGCTCGCGCCCGTCGCCGCCCTGCACGCCTCGCCCGCTGCCCGCTCTGCCGCGCTCCACCCAACGCGCGGCATCTCCCCCGCCGCCCGTGCCCGTCCAGGCCCTGCACGCCTCGCCCGCTACCGCTGTACAGCACGATGTCCGGCGCCACAGCTCGCCCGCTACTTGTCCCGCCCCGTCTCGGCCATCACGGGCCTCACCCGCTTTGCCTCACCCCTCGTCCAGCCCGCCGGATCGCACCGCTCCCAGGTCTGCGACGGCGATCAGCGGGCCCGGCAATGACAGAGGCCGCCCGTGGCGAACCAGGGCGGCCTCTGTCGGGGGACGGAGAGAGGTTTACGGGAGGCCGAGCTTCGCGCGGCAGCCTGGCCAGGCGCCGTACGTGCCGCCTGCGCGGTCGCGCAGCTTGGTGGCCACTGCGATCTGCTGTTCGCGGGTCGCCTGGTGCGGGAGCGAGGCGTAGGCCTGGCCGCCGTGTGCTGCCCAGGTGCTGGCCGAGAACTGGAGGCCGCCGTAGTAGCCGTTGCCGGTGTTGATGGCCCAGTTGCCGCCTGCTTCGCACTTGGCGAGGCGGTCCCAGACCTCGCCGTCGGGCAGGGGCTTGGTTCCTACGGTGATCTTCTTGGGCTTCGGCTCCTTGGTGATCTTGCCGCCGATCTTCTCGCGGCTGATCTCCTTGCCGTTCTTCACCGTCACGCGGTAGGTGCTGGTCTGCTCGCCCGGGGTGCCGGGGTCGGTGACGGTCTGCTGGCCCGCGGTCATGTTCGGGTCGTTCGTCTTCTCGACCGGCGGGGCGACCGGCTCGTTCACGTTGATGACCGTGACGCCGGTGCGGGAGATGTAGACCTCGGCGCCCGTGGCCAGCTTGACGTCCGTGCCCGAGGCGACGGCGTCTTCCGGGCCGAGGGAGAGGTTCTCGCTCTTGAGCAGCTCGTCGACGGTCAGTGCGGTCGTCTGGACCTCGCGGACCGGGTTCGCGCCGTCGAACAGCTTGATGTTCTTGCGGGTCTTGACCTCTACGGTCATGCCTTCCAGCGGCACGTCGTGCGAGCCGGGGGCGGACATCCAGGCTCCCTCGAGCGGCACGCCGAGCTGCTTGGCGGCCTCCTCGACGGTGACGGAGCGGACCCAGTCCTCGCGGGCCTGGCCGTCGACGCTCATCTTGAGCAGGCGGCCGCGGTCGAGGCTGATCTTGCCGCCGTCGGAGATCGGGGCGTTCAGCGACGGGGACAGGGCGTCGTGCTCACCGACGACGATCCCTTCCTCCGCCAGGACCTCGCCGACCGTGCCCTCGTAGGAGTGGACGGTCTGCATCGCGCCGTCGACCTCGACGGTCAACGACTTGTCCATCGCCATGGCGGTCACGCCGCCACCGGAGATCGACACGAGGACCGCGGCGACGGTGCCCTTGAGGAAGCGGCGCTTCCACGTCGAGGCTGCCTTGACGAGGACCTGCGGGTCGTTGAGCTCCTCTTCCTCCGACGGGAGGACGAGGGGCGGCATGATCGTCGTCTCGGCGTTGATGAGACGGATCAGCTCGTCGACGTCGACGTTGGCCGAGGCGAGCAGGTCGTCGGCGTCCGGGCCGAGCACCTCGAGCACGTCCGCGGGCGTGATGGTCAGCGCACCGGCGGGGAAGCTCGGGTGGGGGTCGGCGACGTCAACGGCCGTGCCGCCGACCGGCGTGAACCAGTCGGTGTCGTCGTTGAAGTCGTACGGAGCAGCAGCTCTGTCGCTACCAGACAAGGGTCGATACCTCCATTGCGGAAGCTGTGAGGCCACCGCACAGTTGGCGTTGACAAGATCATTCGAGTTGGAGCTCGAAGGTTCCCGGCAACTCCTCCTACGTGGTCTCGCTACTTCGCGCTTCTGGCTTCGGACCCGCCCCGACTGCGGGCGTGCTCCGAACCGACAAGGTCGGCTCAGGTGGCACGGTCACGGGACAGTAACGGGGTCGACGACGTTGCGCAAACACCCCCGCCAATGTTGTGACCTCAGTCACCCCATGGAGGTAGGAACCCTTTGCTCCGTTCGCTCTAAGTCGCATTTCAGTGGTCAAGCCCGAACACTCGTTGAGCAGTACGGGTGACGGCGACGCAGAGTTCAGAAAGATCTTCGCCACGCAGCGTGGCGAGATCCCGAACTGTGTAATTCACACAATAGGGTTCATTTGGACGTCCACGATACGGATGGGGCGTCAGGAACGGCGCGTCCGTCTCGACCAGGAGCTGATCTTGCGGGACGAGGGCCGCCGCTTCCCGCAGCGCACGGGCGTTCTTGAACGTCACAGGGCCCGCGAACGACAGCACGTACCCCGCGTCGACGCACCGCCGGGCGAAGTCCGCGTCGCCGGAGAAGCAGTGGAACACCACAGTGGACGGTGCGCCCTCGGCATCGAGGATCTTGAGGATGTCCTCGTGCGCGTCCCTGTCGTGGATCATCAACGGCTTCCCGACGCGCTTGGAAAGGTCGATGTGCCAACGGAAAGCCTCGTGCTGGGCAGCCGGCGGCGAGTAGTCCCAGTAGTAGTCGAGACCGGTCTCGCCGATCGCGACCACGCGGGGCAGCACGGCCAGCCGCTCCAGTTCGGCCTTCTCCTCGTCACCGAACGACGAGGTGCGCGTCGGGTGCACGGCGACCGCGGCGTAGACCCGCGGGTCCCAAGTGGACGCTTTAGCGGCCCACTGCGCCGCCTTCAGGTCGTCCGCGACCGTGATCACGTGCGAGACGCCGGCGGCCTCTGCCCGATCGAGCAGGACCGCCACGTCCGCGGCATCGGACGCCCCGCACGCGTCGAGGTGCGTGTGGGCGTCGATCACCGGTGCCGGAAGGGCTTCCGGCACCGGCGGTCGTTCGCGCTTGTCCGCCACTAGTCGGTGACGATCGGAGCCCACTCGGGCCCGGTCTCGCCCAGCTTCGCGTCGAGCTTGCCGAACAGCGGCGACGGCTTCTGCAGCGGCCGGCCGACCTCGAGCGGCGTGGACTCCCACTTGGCCTGCTCACCGGCGTAGTCGCCCGTCAGCACCGGGTACGAGCGCTCGGGGATGTCGAGGTCGTCGACCTCGGTCAGCTCCGGCTGCGCGGCCCACACGCCCGTACCGCCCAGCGCCTCGTGCACCTTCTGCGCCGAGTGCGGCAGGAACGGCGTCATCAGCGTGTTCGCGTCCTGCACGACCTGCAGCGCGGTGTGCAGCACCGAGTCGCGGCGGTCCAGGTCGTCCTTGAGCTTCCACGGCTCCTGGTCGGACAGGTACTTGTTCGCCAGCGAGATCACGCGCATGGCCTCGCCGGAGGCCTGCTTGAACCGCGAGCGGCGCAGGTGCGCGCCGACCGTCTCGAACGCCGCCTTGGACTGCGCGAGCAGCTCGTGGTCGGCGGGAGTCAGCGCCGTGGCCTTCGGGATCGCGCCGACGTTCTTGTGCGCCATCGAGATCGAGCGGTTGACCAGGTTGCCCCACTCGTTCGCCAGCTCGAAGTTCGTCCGGCGGACGAACTCCTCCCAGGTGAAGTCGGTGTCCTGGTTCTCAGGGCCCGCGACGGAGATGAAGTACCGCAGCGCGTCCGGCCCGAACTCCTTCAGGAAGTCGCCGACGTAGATCACGGTGCCGCGCGAGGTCGAGAACTTCGAGCCGCTCATCGTGAGGTACTCCGACGACACGACCTCGGTCGGCAGGTTCAGCGTGCCGAACCGGCCGGGCTCGCCGCCCTTGTCGCCCGCGCCGTTCTGCCCGAGCAGCAGCGACGGCCAGATGAGCGAGTGGAAGACGATGTTGTCCTTGCCCATGAAGTAGTAGCCCTGGGCGTCACCCGTCCAGAACTCCTTCCAGGCGTCGGGGTCGCCGGTGCGGCGCGCCCACTCGACGGACGCGCTCAGGTACCCGATGACCGCGTCGAACCACACGTAGAACCGCTTCATCGGCTGGTCGCTCCACCCGTCGAGCGGGATCGGCACACCCCAGTCGAGGTCGCGGGTGATGGCGCGCGGCCGCAGGTCCTTGATCAGGTTCTGCGAGAACTTGAGCACGTTCGGACGCCAGTCCGACCGCGTGCCCATCCAGCTGCCCAGCGAGTCGATGAACGCGGAAAGGTCGAGGAACAGGTGCTCGGTCTCGACGAACTTCGGCGTCTCGCCGTTGATCTTCGAGCGCGGGTTGACCAGTTCCGACGGGTCGAGCTGGTTGCCGCAGTTGTCGCACTGGTCGCCGCGCGCGCCCTCGTACCCGCAGATCGGGCAGGTGCCCTCGATGTAGCGGTCTGGCAGCGTGCGGCCGGTCGACGGGCTGATCGCGCCCATCTCCGTCTTGGGGACGACGTAGCCGTTCTTCCACAGCGCGGAGAACAGGTCCTGCACCACCTGGTAGTGGTTGCCGGTGGTGGTGCGGGTGAAGAGGTCGTAGGACAGTCCGAGGCCCTGCAGGTCAGACGCGATCACACGGTTGTACTTGTCGGCGAGCTCACGAGCCGTGAGCCCTTCCTTCTCGGCCTGCACCTGGATGGGTGTGCCGTGCTCGTCCGTGCCGCTGACCATGAGCACCCGGTGTCCGGACATTCGCATGTAGCGGGAGAAGACGTCGGACGGGACACCGAAACCGGAGACGTGACCGATGTGCCTGGGGCCGTTGGCGTAAGGCCAGGCCACCGCGGTCAGTACGGAGGCACTCATGGCAATAGCCTACGGAGGCGGTGCCAGGGGGTTTTCACCGAGTGGGAGGTCTGTTTGTCCGCGACCAGAATGCTGGTGCTCGGCGTGGTGAAGCTCGTCGGCGAGGCGCACGGTTACGTGGTGCGCCGCGAGCTGAAGTCGTGGTCGGCGGACAGCTGGGCGAACGTGCAGCCGGGTTCGATCTACCACGCGCTGAAGTCGCTGGCCAAGGACGGCTTGCTGGAGCCGGTCGGCACCGAGGAGTCGGACGAGGGCCCCGCCCGCACCACCTACCGGATCACCGCGGCCGGCGAGCACGAGCTGCAGGACCTGCTCGGGCACGCGCTGGCCGATCCGGCCGCCGGCAACGACGAGGTCTCCGCGGGCGTGGCGATGCTCAACCTCGTCCCCCGCAGGCAGGCGGTCGTGCTGCTGAAGAACCGGCTGGCGGGCCTCGAGGGGCAGCTCACCCCCACCCGGCACGGCATCGCGGCGATGCCGGAGATGGGCAAGCCTGCGCACGTCAGCGAGCTGTTTCGACTCTGGCTCGTCCATCTCGAAGGCCAGGTGCGCTGGACTCAGGAGCTGATCGAACGCCTAGAGGCCGGTGCGTACGAGCTGAAGGACTAGTCAAATTTGATTAGTTCCCACTAGCCTCTAGTCAAAGTTGACTAGAGGGGATTCAGCCATGATCAAGGCACGCGGCCTCGCGCGCCGATTCACCACCAAGGCCGGTCCGGTGGACGCGGTCAAAGGGGTGGACATCGACGTCGCCGAGGGCGAGCTCGTGGGGTTCCTCGGCCCCAACGGGGCAGGCAAGTCCACGACGTTGCGCATGCTCACCACGCTGCTGCAGCCGACCGCCGGCGAGGCGGAGATCGCCGGGCACGACCTGCTGACCGACCCGGCCGGCGTGCGCCGCAACATCGGCTACGTGGGCCAGAAGAACGGCGCCGGCCAGGACCAGCGGGTCGCCGACGAGCTGGAGTTCCAGGCCCGCTTCTACGGCCTGTCCCGGCTCGAAGCCCGCAGGAAGGTCGCCGACCTGCTCGACCGGTTCGACCTCCAGGGCCTCGAGAAGCGCGGCGTCGTCACGTTGTCGGGCGGCCAGCAGCGCCGGCTCGACATCGCGATGGGCATGCTGCACGACCCGCGGCTGCTGTTCCTGGACGAGCCGTCCACGGCCCTCGACCCGCAGAGCCGCCGCAACCTGTGGGACCACGTCAAGCAGCTCAAGGCCGACGGCGTCACGGTCTTCCTGACCACCCACTACCTCGACGAGGCCGACTACCTCAGCGACCGGCTGCTGGTCATCGACCACGGCTCGATCGTGGGCGAGGGCTCACCGGACGAGCTGAAGCACCGCGTCTCCGGCGACCTGGTCGTGCTCGGCACACCGCAGGCCTCGGTCGTCGCCTCGAAGTTCGAGAACGCCGTCGTCGACGGCGAGCAGGTCAGCTTCCGGATCCCGAACGGCGACCGCGCGTTGCCGGGCCTCCTGCGCGACCTCGACAACATCGGCGTCGAGCTGCACTCGGTGCAGGTGCACCGGCCGACGCTCGACGACGTGTTCCTGACCATGACCGGCCGCTCGCTGCGGGAGGAAGCCAATGCTGCCTAGGAATGTTTTGGGTGACACCTGGCTCGTGTTCTGCCGCGTGATGCTGCCGGTCCTGCGCAACCCCGTGGCCGTGGTGTTCGGGATCGCCCAGCCGTTGCTCTACCTCGGGCTCTTCGGGCCGCTGCTCGGCGACACCGGCTGGCAGTGGTTCGTGCCGGGCCTGCTGGTGCAGATGGCGTTGTTCGGCACCGCGTACGCGGGCTTCTCGCTGCTGCCCGAGGTGCGCACGGGCGTGATGGAACGGCTGCGGGTCACCCCGGTCAGCCGGGTCGCGCTGCTGGTCGGCAGGGTCGGCAAGGACGTGGTGCTGCTGGTCGTGCAGAGCCTGCTGATCATGCTCGCCGCGATGCTGTTCGGCTTCCGGGCCACGGCCGGGCAGATGCTGCTCGGGCTCGGGCTGGTGGCGCTGCTCGGCGTCGCGATCGGCTCGGTGTCGTACGCGATCGCGCTGAAGGTGAAGCTGGAGTACGTCTTCGCGTCCGTGCTGTCGGCGTCCATCGTGCCGTTGATGCTGCTCTCCGGCGTGCTGCTGCCGATGTCGAACGGCCCGCAGTGGCTCTACTGGCTGTCGCGGCTGAACCCGCTGGCGCACGTCGTCGACGCCGAGCGGGCGATCTTCAACCCCGGCGCGGTGCTGTACGGGCTGGTCTCGGTGGCGGCGCTGGTGCTGGTCGGCTTGTTCTACGGCGTCCGCACGTTCAACAAGGAGTCAGCTTGACTTGATCGCCGCGTCGTAGAGCGTCTTCTTGCTGATCCCGGCCGCCTCCGCGACCTCGGCGGCGGCCGACTTCATCCGCTCCCCGTCTGCGACGCGCTGCTTGACCTCGGCGACGAGCGTGTCGAGGTCGGGCTTGTCCTCGACGGGAGCGGGGCCGAGCACCACGGTGATCTCGCCGCGTGCGCCTTCCACGGCCCACTCGGCGAGTTCGGCCAGTGAGCCGCGCACGACCTCTTCGTACTTCTTCGTGAGTTCGCGGCACACGGCGGCACGGCGGTCCGGCCCGAGCACCTCGACGGCGTCCGCGAGCGTGTCCGCGAGCCGGTGGGGAGCCTCGAAGAAGACGACCGTGCGCTGCTCGGTGGCCAAAGGGGCGAACCAGCGCCTGCGCTCACCGGACTTGCGCGGCGGGAAGCCGTCGAACGCGAACCTGTCGCTCGGCAGGCCGGACAGGGCGAGCGCCGTCGTCACCGCGGACGGCCCCGGCAGGCACGTGACCGTGAGGTCCTGTTCGACACACGCGGCGACGAGCCGGTAGCCCGGGTCGGAAACCGAGGGCATTCCGGCGTCCGTCACGAGCAGCACGGTCGCGCCGTCGTGGAGCGATTCGAGAAGTCCCGGAAGGCGCCCGACCTCGTTCTGGTCGTAGAAGCTGATCACCCGCCCGGACGGCTTGACCTGCAACGCTGCCGCGAGGCTGTGCAGCCTCCTGGTGTCCTCGGCGGCGATCACGTCAGCCGTCCCGAGTGCCTCGATCAGGCGCGCGGAGGCGTCGCGGATGTCCCCGAGCGGGGTGGCTGCCAGGACGAGACGGCCTGAACCGGATACAGGACTCACAAGCTTCACCCTACGATCGGCGGCGTGACAGTCCTCGTGCAGCCAGGAGAGGCGCCCGTCGTCGTCGAGGAGCCGCCTACGGATCGTGCGGCGGTACTAGACCCGCCTCCGACCGGAGACCGCATGCGCGGGTGGCTCATGACGGCCGTCGTGACGCTGATCGGTGCCGTCGTGCGCTTCTGGAACGTCGGGTACCCGACGGACAAGGGCACGCCGATCTTCGACGAGAAGCATTACGTGCCGCAGACGGCGCAGGTGCTGCGCAACGGCGGCTACGAGGACAACCCGGGCTACGAGCTCATCGTCCACCCGCCGCTCGCCAAGCAGCTGATGGCGATCGGCCAGGAGCTCTTCGGCTACGACGGCATCGGCTGGCGGTTCGCCTCCGCGCTCGCCGGCGCGATCACGATCCTGCTGATCGTCCGGATCGCCCGCCGCCTGACCCGGTCGGACCTGCTGGGCGCGCTGGCCGGCGTCCTGCTCATCGCGGACGGCGTCTCGCACGTCCAGTCGCGGATGGGCATGCTCGACATCTTCATCGCGCTGTTCGTCGTGGCCGCGTTCGGCTGCCTGGTCGTCGACCGCGAACAGATGCGCGCACGACTCGCCGTGGCCGTGCGCGAGGGCTTCGTCAACAACTCGGCGTTCGGCCCCTGGATCGGCTTCCGCTGGTGGCGCTTCGGTGCGGGCGTGATGCTCGGTGCCGCGTGCGGCATCAAGTGGTCCGGAATCTGGTACATCGCCGCGTTCGGCCTGCTGACGGTCATCTGGAGCGCGCTGGCGCGGCGTGCCGCGGGCGTCGAGGAGCCGTGGCTGGGCGCTCTGGTGAAGGACGTCCTGCCGTCGCTGGGCGGTCTGGTCGTGGTCCCCGTGCTCGTCTACGTCGCGACGTGGTTCCCGTGGATGGCCAGCGAGACCGGCATCGACCGGCACGTGGTCGGCGGCAAGGTCAAGGACATCGCGTACATCCCCGACGTCCTGCAGTCGCTCTGGTACAACGCGAAGAACGTCTACAAGTTCCACGTCGAGCTGGTCACCTCGGAGACCAACCGGCACCCGTGGGAGTCGAAGCCGTGGACGTGGCCGATGGGCCTGCGTCCGATGCTCTACTACTACGACAACTCCGTCACGGGCTGCGGCGCGGCGTCGTGCCTCGGCGCGATCATGCTCATCGGCACGCCCGCGATGTGGTGGCTCGCGTTCCCGGTGATCGGCTGGGCGCTGTACCGCACCATCGGCCGCATGGACTGGCGCTACGCCGGCGTCCTGGTCGGCTACGCCGCGGGCCTGCTTCCGTGGTTCCTCAACCTCGACCGGCAGATGTACTTCTTCTACGTCACGCCGATGGCGCCGTTCCTGGTGCTGCTGATCGTGCTGGCGCTGGGCGAGATCATGGGCCGGCGCACCGCGGGTGCCGAACGCCGTGGCACCGGAATGCTGGTCGTGGCGCTGTACGTGGGCATCGTGGTGGCGAACTTCGTGTGGCTGTGGCCGATCCTGAACGGCAGCCCGATCACACCGGAGATGTGGCAGCAGCAGCTGTGGCTGCCTAGCTGGCGCTGATCTCGAGGGCTTTCTCCTTGGTCAGGTCACCTTCGAGCCTCATGGTGACCTGACCTCGTTGCCAGAGCAGCGTCTGGCCGGTCAACCGCGGCTCCTCGGTGTGCCACTGCCCGTCGCGGTCGATGTAGAAGAACACGTGCGGGTACGGGATCCAGATCTTGCCGTCGACCTGCTCGACGCCCTGCTGGTGGACGAGCTTGCCGACGGTCGAGCTGATCGTGCCGTCGAACTGGTCGAGCCTCAGGCCGCCGTAGCGCAGGCTGACGAACCGTCCTTCGTGGACGGTGACCTGGTCCGGTGTGCCGAGCTCCGCCGGAAGGTGGATCTCGAACGGCATCTGCTCGCGGGCTTCGTCGAGTGAGACGTCCTGGCTCGGCAGCGGAGGGGCGACCGACTGCGGCGCCTCGGTGCGGAACTCGACGCCGGCGAACTCCAGCAGCTGCTGGACGCCCGCCCGCACCGCCGGGGACACCGCGAAGGCGATCGCCGACGCGGTGATCGCGGCCACCAGTGCGGTGAGCCAGCGGTTTCGCCTCCTGGGTGCGTTGATCCTGGTCAGCACCTGGGCCGTGACGTCCGGTGGTTCCGGCACGTGGATCCGCCGGCCCAGATCGCGGAGGGCGGCCTCCGCCTGGTCATCGATCACGGGCCACCTCCTCCAGCATCGGGCGCAGCTTGGCCAGGGCGCGCGACAGCCTCGACTTCACGGTCCCCTTGGCCAGCTCGAGGGTCTGCGCCGTCTCGGCCTCGCTCAGGTCCAGCAGGTACCGGCACGTGACGACCTGGCGGTCGGCCTCGTTCAGGCTCTGGACGGCTTGCAGGAGCTTGGCGCGGGAGTCGTCCACGAGCGTGCCGGGATCGTCGTGGTCGACGGTCTCGGTGATGGCGGCGAGCCTCAGCTCCATCAGGTTGCGCCGCCGTCTGCCGCGGTGCAGGTTCTTCGTCTCGTTGGCGACGATCTTGAGCAGCCACGGCTTGAAGTCGGCGTCGGCCCTGAACGTGTGGAGCTTCCGGTACGCCTTCACGAACGCCTCCTGCACCACGTCACCGGCGTCAGCACCGGCCCCGAGCAGGTACGCCGTCCGGTGCGCGAGCGCGGTGTACCGGGCGACCAGCTCGCCGTAGGCCGCCTGGTCACCTGCGATCGCCCGTGCCACCGCTTCGTCCGTGATGCCCTCTCTACACCGGGAACCCGGCTTCGGTTCCCGGTGTATCCGCGTCATGAGGATTTTGGCCTTCTTATGCGCTTTCCTGCTGATCAGCGCACCTGCTGCACACGCGGGCGGCTGGGCGGTCACGTACGTCGACCCGGTGCCGTCGATCCAGCCCTCCGTGACCCACACGGTCGGCTACTGGGTGCTCCAGCACGGCACCCACCCGTTCTCCGGCGACCTGGGCAGGACCGGACTGCACTTCAAGTCCGGGACCGACTCGCGGATCTTCGCCGGCGTCGCGCTGGGCGAACCCGCGCACTACGCCGTGACGTTCTCCCTGCCCGCCGGCACGTACGAGGTGTTCGGCGTGCAGGGCGTGTTCCCGGAGCACCCGCTGGGCACGCTGACCGTGCCGGGCACGCTGCTGGTGAAACCCGTCGACCCGCAGATGGTGCAGGGAACGGTGGACGGCCCGTCGCCGTGGCAGGAGATCGCACCGCCACTGGCGAAACCGGCGGTCTCCGCCTCACCGGCCCCGGCCGCCGCGGTCGTGCCGGAGGAGCCTTCGGGAAAGCCCTTGCCCGTGTGGGTCGCAGCACTCGTCGTCGCCGGCGCGGCCGGTGTGTTCCTGCTGCTGCGCAAGAGGTTGCGGCCGAACACCCGGAGGTGAGTGGTGAGGCGATCGGCGGAAACCGCCTCACCACTCTTCGCGTGGCATCCCGTGAGATGCCGAGGCCTTCCGGGTGAACCACGGCTTAGGTCGTGCAACGGTCAACCACCGTTACGGACCGGTCCGACGTTCACCCGGATCGCCTAAGCGTCGACCGGAACCTCCTGCGGAACCGGTACCGCGTCTGCGGGAACCTCCTGCTCGGGCACCGCCGCCGACACCAGCTCAGGCCCGTCCTGTGACGACGGTGCCGTCGACACCAACGCCACCGGCACGTCCGCGGGCGGCACGAACGTCGCCTCCGACCTGATCTTCGGCGGTGTGGCGGACCACGGCTTGAGGTTCTGCACGATCTCTTCGTAGAACGACGAGACGGCGTTCAGCACCGAGTCGATGAACGAGTTGCGCCCGGTGCCGCGCTTCGAGCCCATCGGGACGGAGATCTCGACCCTGAACCCGCGGATCTCCTTCTGCGGATCGGCGATCAGCAGCGCGGGATTCGCCCGGACGGCACCCAGCAACTCCGACGCGCCGGCACCTCTGGCGTGTGCGACGAACGCTTCGAGCCGAACCGGGTCAGGCGCGTTCTTCAGCTGGCGGAGCAGCCAGTTGATCCGGGTCGCCGGGCGCCCTTCCCTGGGGCCCTCCACGTCGACACCGCAGATCACCCTGCCGGCCCGCAGGTCGGCGACGACGTGCAGCGTTCCGACGGTGTCGGGAATGCGAATCCCGCCGGAGAGCTTTCCGTCGGCCACCAGCTGCGCGAGCTGACGGGTGAGACGGGCCTGCGGCTCAGCGAGGTCCTTGCGGGACAACGCAGGGGTGACGTCGGTGCCGAGGCGTCTGCCGAGCTGCAGTCCGGCGAACCGGAGCAGGGCCTCGAACCGGAGCACCACGTCGGGTGCGATCTTGTCGGTCGTCCGCAGCGTGCGAGCCTCGATCGCGTCCCGCAGCGGAACCCACGACGGCCCCATGTCCTCGAACGCCATCGCTCCCGACCGCGGATGTTCGAGGTACCTGATCAGCTCACCGAGGACCCACGCCTGGTCGGGGTCGGCCACGCCGCGGTGCTCCTTCTGCATCACGGCTTCGCAGAGCACCTCGCTCCACGACCAGTGGTGCAGCGCGACCTTCTTGAGCTTCTTGCGGTCCACCGGAGTCGGGTGCTGGCCAGGAAACGGCGAGATCTCGTTCGAGATCGTGATGACCGCGTCGAACCCGAACTCCCGCGCGACGTCGAGGTAGTTCTCCAACTGCTGCACCTGCAGCTCGTTGGACCCGGTCTTCACCTCGACCAGCGCGGTCCACGACTTCTGCCCGCGGGTGACCCGGATCAGCCCGTCCGGAATGAGCTTCCGGCCGTCGAGTTCGAACGGGACCTCGATGAAGGTCTGCACAGCGGCGGCGGGCGCCCCCAGCGGCTGGGTCAGCGCCCGGCCGAACTCGCGCACCGCTGACATGACAGCCAGCAATGCCGATGTCGCCCGTCGTTCTTGTTCTTCAGCACCGTTGATGCCCGAAGTCGGAATCAGGCGCGCGGCATGCCAACTCTCTTCAGCGGTCATGGTTCCCTCGCATGGCGGCTTTGCGGTCAGGAAACAACGCTGTCGTCGTTGAACTCTCTACGACCGTTACCCGCCTGCGAGGTGTTCACCCGGATCGCCTACATCGGCATGTGCCTCGTGGGCGGCGGCGTCGGCTTGCTGATCATCTTGGTGACCGGGCCTTCCTTGCTCATGCCCTCCTGGTCGAGGAACTGCGACAGCTGCCCGCGCACCTGGGCCAGCGACGGGCGGCGCCCCGGTTCGGGGTCCATCGCCGCGAGCAGGAGCCTCGCGTGCTTGCTGTTCTGCGGCAGCTTGGTGATCGGTTCGCCCTGGGCCGCGGCCATCAGCGAGGAGATCGGGTTCTCGCGGGAGCCGCGCGGCGGGTGGCCGGTCAGCGCGTAGGAGACCGTGGCGGCCAGCTGCCAGGAGTCCGACGCCGGGGACGCCGTCTCGCCGCGGGCCGTCTCCGGGGCGAGGAAGTCCGGGGTGCCGACCATCATGCCGGTGGCCGTGAGGGTGCTGTCGCCCTTGGAACGGGCGATGCCGAAGTCGATCAGGTGCGCGGTGCCCTGGTTGTCGACGATCACGTTGGACGGCTTCACGTCGCGGTGCAGGACGCCGCGGTCGTGGGCCGCGGCCAGCGCGTCGGCCATGTTCAGCCAGAGGCGGGCGGCGAGCTTGTCGTCGATCAGGCCGTTCTTCAGGACCGTCTCGGACAGCGAGGCGCCCTCGATGTACTCCATGACCAGGGCGAGGCCGTCCGGGTCCTGGACGATGTCGAAGACCCGCACGCAGTTCGGGTGCCGGACCGCGGCCAGGGCGCGGGCCTCGCGGAGCATGCGCGCCTCGGTCTCGTTGTCCGGGGCGTGTGCGAGCTTCACCGCCACCGTGCGGTCGAGCTGCTCGTCGACGGCCAGCCAGACCGTGCCGAAGCCGCCGGAACCGAGCTGGCGGACGCGGCGGAACCGGCCGTTGCCGGGGTTCCAGACCTTGCCCGACTTCTGCACCGGCGCGGGCGACTCCGCGTTGGCCGCGCCCGGACCGAACGGCAGCGGGCCCGGCGTGTCCGCGAGCACCGCCGGGTTCGACGGCTGCGAAGGACCCGGCTGCGGCAGGACCTCGGCGACGCGGGTCGGCGGGTACTGACGCGGCGGCTGGTTCTGCGGCTGCGTCACCGGGCGCATCGGCCGGTTCATGGGCGCCGGCTGGTACTTCGGCACCTGCGCCGGCTGGTACGGCGGCGGGTTCTGCCCCGGGTTGTGCGGCGGCGGCTGGTGCTGCGCGGCCGTGATGGGCTTGGTCGGCGCCTTCTTCTGCGGCTGACCGGCCGGAAGCTGGTTGTTCTTCTGCTGGGGGCGTGCCACCGGCTGCGGTGGTGGCGAGTTCTGCGAGTTCCGGTCCTGGGACCGGTCGCGGCCGGGGCGGTTCAGCATGGCGGTAGTCAACCCGAAAATCCGCACGACGAGTGAGCCGATTATCGCAATCGGCAGAAACCCGAGGAGCACATGGCCCACGAGGGTTACGGGGAATGCCGACGTCGTCACCAGCAGTACCAGGAACATCGGCCAGAACACCCGGCGCGGCCAGTTCGGCCCGAGGCGGAACGCCGAACCTGACTGCAGCATGACGAACAGCAGGCACAGCAGAGCCAGCGCCGCGGTGATGCCCGCGGCGGCCAGGAACAGCGGCTGCTCCGTCGGCCGCTGGATCACGCCGATGATCGACGGCGCCCCGTCGACCAGGTAGCTGCCCTGGGAGAACGTCCCGAAGCAGGTGGACTCGTCGAGGGAGGCCGATCCGGGGATGTCGCGACCGGACAGACCCTGCACCGTGCCGCGCATGACGAGCCACGGCAGCACCAGGCAGCTGGTGACGCCGAGCACGGTGAAGATGGCGCCGGTCACGGGTCCGTAGGAGTTGCCGACCACCCGGCGCACCGCGATGGACAGCAGCGCCCCGATCGTCGGGAACAGCCCGAGCACCGCACCGAGCGCCGTGGTGGTCCACACCCAGTCACCGGGGCAGACACTCGCGCCCACGAAGCCGTGCAGCCACGTGAGCAAGGACTCAGCGAGCCCCACGACTCACACCACCCCTTCCGAGATCACCCCCAGCCTAGGCGGTCTGTCAGCGTACGGTGCGTGATTGGTTTGCGGTTGACGCCACAGCAACCCTTTCCTTGATCACCGCGTTGTACCTCCGTCCGGCACGCGTTGAGCCTCTTGGCTCTTACACGTTGCGATGGACGGCTCCGTTGACAGGAGTCGCCCGTTCTGCACGTTTCGTTATCGGAGGCAGGACGGACGGACACCTGGCAAACGGGTGGAAATACGACGTCAGCCGTCGTGAACCTGGTGATCGGAGAAGGTGCGAGAACTGCCTCGGCCCGATGACGCGCCGGCATTCCGACCGGCCGGATCGGGTGCCGCCGGCAGGTCACCGAGGCCCGCGAGGAACTCGACGGTCCACAGGTGCCGCGCGGCGGGGTTGCGCTCGGTGTGGGAGTCGCCGAGGCCGTAGGTGGCGACGCGGGTGTTCTGCTGGTCGTGCATCTCGACGGTGATCTGCGAGCCGAGCAGGCCCTTCTCACCGGGTGCGCAGGCCAGTTCCAGGCGGGTGCGGATCCACTGCGGCTCGGTGGCCGGGTCCGCTTCGAGTTCCTCGGAGACAGCGGTGCAGGCCGTGCCGTGGGCACGGAAGGTCAGGGCGGCCCGGAAGACGACGAGCTCACCGGCCGTGCAGCCGGTGAGAACGCGCGCTTCTACAGCTGTCTCCGTGCTGGAGACGACAGGACGGGCGGCCGTGCACCGGGCGGCAGGGGCTTCGGTCGACGCCGCTGCACCGCTGGAGGTGACGGCCCCGAGTAATAACGCGGCGACCACAGATCTCATGGGAGAAAACTATTTGCGGACGCCGCGTTGATCACTCAACTTCACCCCATAGATGGGTGAGCACCAAAAACGTTGCGAGCATTGACCTCTCAGTGGTCGTGGTGGTCGTGCTCGGGAGCGAACGGCTGGTAGACGTAGAACATCGTGACCGGCTCGTCGCCCGCGACAGTTTCGTGGTCGACACCCGGCGGAACGAACGCGTACGAGCCCGCCGTGGCCTCCACTCCGCCGATGCTCACGGTGCCGTCGATGACCCACGTGTGCTGCGTCGCCGACGGGTGGTTGTGGCCGACGTCGCGCGCGCCCGGCGCCATCTGGATCAGGCCGACGATGGTGTCGCCGCTGGGCGACTTCCACAGCAGCTTGTTCTGCAGCCGTTCGTCGCCGTGCAACGGGAACGCCTTCAGCTGGGCGAGGGCTTCGGCGGACAGGACCGTGACCTTGTCCTGCGGCACGTCGCTCATGGGAACAGCCTTTCGGGAGCCGAACGAGCTTTACTGCCGTTATATAGGCAAAAGGGCCGTCCACATTACTGCGGACGGCCCTGAACCACTCAGTTCAGCTGCATTTGGTCTCACCGTTGAACAGCAGGAACGTCGTCAGCTTCCCGTCGGTGAAGTGGAAGCTCAGCACGACGCCCTGCTGATCGGGCACCGGCACCTCGAAGCCCTTGCCGTCCTTGTCCACCGCGTTCGGGTAGGCCGCCTTGAGCTGCTCGACCGTGGCGCCCTTGCCGATGTTCTTCGCCGTCGTGGCGCCCGGCGGCGGCACGATCATCCGGATCTTGTCGCCGGCGAACAGGACACCGCCGTTGGCCTCGCGCGCCTCGGCCCGCGCGGCGATGCGCTTCGTGGACTCCGCGGAGAGCTCTACCGCCTTGGCGCCCGCCTCCGCGGCCGCGGCGAGCTTCGCGGCGTGGGCGGCGTACGCCGCGGCGCCCGCGTTCGTTCCCGGTGCGGGACCGACGGCCGCGTCGGCGTCGTCCGCCGCTTTCTGCGCGGCCTGGTACTTCTGCTCGATCTCGGCGTCTTCTGCGAGCTGCTTCGGATCGGGCGCCGGCGCGCCCTGGTAGCGGTAGTCCTCGCAGTCGCCGGTCTTGCCGGCGGCGGTCGCGGCGAGCTCACCGGTGGCGAGGGCGTCCTGTTTGGACATCCCCGGCTTCAGCCCGCCCCAGCCCGTGACGTCGAAGTGCTTCTCCTACGTCGTCGTCGCCTGCTGGTCCCCCGACCCCGGCGAACAACTGGCGGCGGCGAGTGCCACCGCCACGACGAACAGAGCTTTCAATCCCCCAAGATTGTTCACGCGCAGAAGATATCCGGCGTCGCAGCAACAGCCGAACGAGTTTCGACCACGCAAAAGAAGAGAGCCGGTGGTCGCTATGACCACCGGCTCTCTTCTTACGTGGAGCTGAGGGGAATCGAACCCCTGACCTTCTCGATGCGAACGAGACGCGCTACCAACTGTGCTACAGCCCCTTGCGGTGTTACGAGAGAACTATAGCAGTCCCGGAAGGGGTGTTTCACCACCCCCTCCTAAGCTCCGACAGCACCTCGGTACCGCAGCGACTCCAGTCCGTCTAACTCGACGAACACCGGGTCCTCGTCGTCCGAGTCGACCGGGATGGTGCCCGGCAGCACGCGGTGTTCGAAGCGCGGCAGCGGCGGCAGCGCAGGCCCGTCGTCGACGACCTCGACCTGGGTGGTCTCGGACTCCTCGGCGGCCTGCTGCGGGACCTCGGCGACGGCGGCCGGGGACTCCTGCTGCTGGTGCTGCGGGCCCGTCGCACGGCGGCGGCGCACCTGCTGCAGGCGGGCGAGCCGGCGGCCGCGGATTTCCTCCTCGATCCGCACCTGCCGGCGCAGGTACGTCAGGTACCCGACGAGCAGCAGGTCGAGCGCGGCGTGTCCGTACCAGAGCTTCGCGTAGAACACCCCGGCGACGATTCCCGACACCACGGCGGCGATCAGGAGGAACGCCACCACTCTGCGGCGGAACGCGTACTTCGCCTGCGCCACCAGCGCGGCGGTCTCCGGGTCGTAGCCACCGCGGCCACGCCGGAACGGACGCTCGACGTACTCCTCCTCGTCGAAGTAGTCGTCGTCGATGTCGTGGATGTCGTCGTACTCGGCGTCCGGCATGGCGTCGTACTCCTCCCCCACGCTGCGCGCACTCTCCTGGCGCTTGCGGGCCAACATGGGGACGAGGACCACGAGCCAGGCGACGACCAGCGCAACGATGATCAGCGAACTCGGCATTCCCCGTTCACCTCCCCCGGCCCACGCGTGGTGCTGTCAACCACGCTAGTCACAACAGTCACACCTGTCTCGGAGGCACGCCGAACTCGGTGCGTACCAAAGTGTGGTGTATCACCCACTTTTGGGTGAAGTGATTACGGCAAACGGAAGCGATCGTCAGGGAAGACGGGCCTCTCCGCGTGCGACCAAACGGCGCACTAGGCCATCCGGGACCTCTTCGGTCGTGAGCGCGAAGCAGAGGTGGTCGCGCCACTGCCCGGCAACATCCAGATAACGCTTGAAGAGGCCTTCCTCGCGATACCCGGACTTCGTGAGCACGCGGATCGAGGCGCCGTTCTCAGGACGGACGGTGGCTTCGAGCCGGTGCAGACCAGCGCCCCGGAAAGCGTGATCGGTGAGCAACGCCACGGCAGCCGTTGCGACGCCGCCTCCCGCCCGATCAGCGGCTACCCAATAGCCGATCCACGCGGACAGCAACGAGCCGCGCACGATGTTGCCGACCGTGATCTGACCGGCGACCTCGCCGTCCACGAGGATCATGAACGGCAGCGTGGTGCCGCGCCGAGCCATGCCGCGCAACGACGACCACTGCGCGGGCCAGGACAGCGTCGCGTTGCGCTCGTCCCAGCCCTCCAGCGCCGTCGGTTCCCATTGTTCGAGGTAGGCGCGGTCGCGGATGCGCAGCCTCGACCACTTACCGCCGTCGAACAGCCTCGGCCCGCGCAGCTCGACGGTTCCCGCGCGCACCTGGAGAGGCCCAAGCCGGACCGGCCAGCCGGGGTGTCTGCCCAGATCGGCGAAAGCGCTCATCCACGCTGCGCAAGGAAGCTGACCAGCACCTCTGCACCGACGGAGACCTCGGTGACGTCCTCCTCGACCATGATCAGGCAGTTGGCCTCGGCCAGTGACGCGAGCAGGTGCGACCCGGACGTGCCGAGCGGCTGCACCAGGTACTCGCCGTTGTCCGCGTCGCGCAGCAGCTGGCCGCGCAGGAAGCCCCGGCGGCCCTTGGTGGACTGCAGCGGCGACAGCAGGCGTGCGCTGACGGCGCGCCGGTACGGGTTCTTCTTGCCCAGCGCGGCCCTGATCAGGGGCCTGACCAGCACCTCGAACACGACGAGCGCGCTCATCGGGTTCGCGGGCAGCAGGAACGTCGGCACGGCGTCCGGGCCGAGCCGGCCGAAGCCCTGCGCGGAGCCGGGGTGCATGCCGACGCGGGTGACGTCCATGTCGCCCAGGTCCGCGATCGCGGCCCTGACCTCGTCGCCGACCGAGCCGCCCACGCCACCGGCGATGACGACGATCTCGGAGAGCAGCAGCCTGCCCTCGATCACCTCGCGCAGCCGGCGCGGGTCGGTCGACATGATGCCGACCCGGCTGACCTCGGCGCCCGCGTCGCGCGCGGCGGCGGCCAGCGCGTACGAGTTCACGTCGTAGACCTGGCCCTGGCCGGGCGTCCGGTCGACGTCGACGAGCTCCTCGCCGAGCGAGATCACAGACACGCGCGGACGCGGGTGCACGAGCACCTTGTTGCGTCCGACGGCGGCCAGCAGACCCACCTGAGCCGCACCGATGGACGCGCCGCGGCGGACGGCGACGTCGCCGGTCTGCACGTCCTCGCCGGTGCGGCGGACGAACCCGGCGGACGGCACGCTGCGGTTGACCGTCACCTTGGCCTGGTGGCCGTCGGTGTACCCGAGCGGCACGACCGCGTCGGCCAGCGTGGGCAGCGGCGCGCCGGTCGCGATCCGCACGGCCTGGCCGGGCTGCAGCCTGCGCGGCTGCCGGGAGCCGGCCGCGATCTCACCCACGACCGGCAGCTGCACGGGGCTCGCGTTCGCGCCGGAGACGTCGACGCTGCGCACCGCGTAGCCGTCCACGGCGGCCTGGTCGAAGCCGGGCAACGCGCGTTCCGCGACGACCTCCTCCGCGCAGAGCAGGCCCTGCGACTCGGAGATCGCCACCCGCACGGGTGCGGGCCGCACAGCGGCCGCGATCACCCGAGCGAGCTGCTCGTCCACTGACCTCATGTGATTGGTCCTCGCGCTCAGGAGTTGTCGAGGCGTTCCCGCAACCACTCACGCAGATCGGGTCCGTACTCCGGGGTGTTGAGTGCGAAGTCAACCGCAGCCCGCAGGAATCCGGCGGGATTGCCGAGGTCGTGTCGCCCGCCGCGGTGGACCACGACGTGCACCGGGTGACCCTCGTTGATCAGCAGTGCGATGGCGTCGGTGAGCTGCAGCTCGCCGCCGGCGCCGGGCGTGATGCGCTTGAGCGCGTCGAAGATCGCCCGGTCGAGGAGGTAGCGCCCGGCCGCCGCGAAGGTCGACGGAGCGTCCTCCGGCTTCGGCTTCTCGACCATGCCGACGACCTGCTTGACGTCGTCGCTGCCGGTGTCGCGGACGTCGAACACGCCGTACGCGGAGATCTGCTCACGCGGGATGTCGAACGCCAGCAGGACGCTGCCGCCCTTCTCCTCGCGGACCTTCGCCATCTTCTTCAGAGCGTCGGTCGGCAGGATGATGTCGTCGGGCAGCAGCACCGCGACGGCCTCGTCCTCGCCGGTCAGGTTGCCCTCGGCGCAGCCGACGGCGTGGCCCAGGCCGAGCGCCTGCTCCTGGATCGCGGTCTCCGCCTTGATCAGCTTCGGAGCGCGCTGGATCTTCTCGACGAGGTCGGCCTTGCCGCGCGCGGCCAGCGTCTCCTCGAGTTCGGGGTTCGCGTCGAAGTAGTTCGCGACCGCTGCCTTCTCCGGCGACGTCACGATGACCAGCTTCTTCGCGCCGGCCTCGGCCGCCTCGCGCGCCACGTACTCGATGGCGGGGGTGTCGACGAGGGGCAGCAGTTCCTTCGGCACGGCTTTGGTCGTCGGGAGGAAACGGGTGCCCAGACCGGCCGCGGGCACGATAGCGGTGTGGAAGGCGCTGCTCATGGGCTGCGATGCTAACGACATACCGGGGGATACCCATCATGACGTCCGATCTTCGTGACCGTAAGGCCACGTTGCGTTCACGGTTGCTGGCCGCACGGCGCTCCCTGCCTGCCGAGGTCCGCGCCCTCGAAGCCGCCGCGCTGGCCGCGCACGTCGCCGCTCTGGACGTCACGCCTGATCAGACCGTGTGCGCGTTCCTGCCGGTCGGAACGGAGCCCGGTGACGCGTCGTGGCTCGACGGGCTGCGGTGCCGGGTGCTGCTCCCGATCGTGACAGGCGACTCGCCGCTGGACTGGGCGGTGTACGACGGCCCGTCCGCGCTCGCGCCCGCCGGGTTCAGGCTGCTGGAGCCCACCGGTCCCCGGCTCGGCGCCTCGGCGATCGCTGGAGCCTCGCTGGTGCTCGTGCCCGCGCTGGCCGTGTCGGTGGACGGGGTGCGGATCGGGAAGGGTCAGGGCCACTACGACCGCTCGTTGCCGCTGGTCACAGCCCCGCTGATCGGTGTGGTGCGGGACTGCGAGGTGCTCGCCGAGGTGCCCGGCGAACCTCACGACGTGCGGATGAACGGCGTGATGACCCCCTCGGTGGGCCTGCGATGGCTGTGACTTTGACCTGGCATGTTTGCGCTCCGGGAAGGTCCTGGGCGAAAATCGTGTTGGCACTCACAACGGTCGAGTGCCAGAGCTAGGAGCAAACCCAGTGCCTACGTACCAGTACGCCTGCACCGCGTGTGAGCACCGGTTCGAGGCGGTGCAGTCGTTCAGCGACGCCTCCCTCACCGAGTGCCCGGAGTGCTCGGGCAAACTGCGCAAGCTCTTCGGCGCCGTCGGCGTCGTCTTCAAGGGCAGCGGTTTCTACCGCACGGACAGCCGGTCGGGCTCGTCCAAGAGCACGTCGTCCACGACGTCCTCTTCGGACTCGAAGCCGTCCGAGAAGAAGTCTTCGGACACGAAGTCCTCATCGGACTCGAAGTCCTCGACGAGCGCTCCGGCGGCCGCCGCGTCCTGAAGATCGCGAGTTGTCCACAACTTGCGTCCAGCCCCGTCCACCCCGCCTCCGACCGCCCTACGGTCGGAGGCATGAACCTTTCCACCACCGCCCTGGACCGGGTCCGCACCCTGACGCGCCGCCGCCCTTCCGTTGCGTGGCGCCGATTTCTGGCCCTGGGCCTGGCTCTGGCCGGCCTGTCGACGTTCTTCTGGCCCGACGTGGGCCATCCGGCGGTGGTCGCGGCGCGTGATCTGCCGGCAGGCGTGTCGTTGTCCGCCTCCGACCTCCGGCTGGTCTCGCTGGCCTCACCCGTACCGGGGACCTTTCCCGACTCCGCCGAGCTGGTGGGCAGACCGCTGGCGTCCCCGGCGCGCGCAGGCGTCCCGTTGACGGACTTCGACCTCGCGAGCACCTCGGAAGATCAGGCGTCGGTCGCCGTCCGGGTGGCTGACCAGGGCCTCGCCGACGTGGTGCGGCTGGGCAGCCGGGTCGACGTGGTGTCGTCGTCCGGCGAGGTGCTCGCGGAGAACGCGGCGGTGCGCGAGACACGCGGCCAAGTCGTCGTGCTCACGTTGCCGAGACTTAATGCAACTCGCGTGGCCGCGATGTCACTGGATCATGCATTAGCCGTTACTCTCCGCTGATGCTGAAGGGATTCAAAGACTTTCTGATGCGCGGGAACGTCGTCGACCTGGCTGTGGCCGTGGTCATCGGCACGGCGTTCACCGCGATCGTCACCGCGTTCACCACGAGCCTCATCAAGCCGCTCATCGCTTCGCTCGGCAGCACCGAGACGAAGGGCCTGGGCTTCTACATCCGGTCAGGCAAGGAGGACACGTACCTCGACTTCAGCAACGTCATCAACGCCGCGATCAACTTCGTGATCGTGGCCGCTGTCGTCTACTTCGTCCTGGTGCTGCCGATCCAGAAGATCCAGGAGCGCCGCAAGAGGGGCGAGGAGGCCGGCCCGTCCGAGCCGACGAACGTCGAGCTGCTGATCGAGATCCGCGACCTGCTCGCCGCACAGCAGCAGACCACCCCGGTGCAGAACACGGCGCCGGACCGCCGCGGTCCCGCGATCTGATCTCCACCCGTCCCCGCCGAGACGAAGCGCGCACCCGCCGCCTGACCGCGGTCCCGCGCGCTTTGTCCTGGCCCAGCGGCTGGTTGCACGGCGAGCTTGCTCGGCGGCACGTGTGCTGAAGCTCCCAGGGCCTAGAAGTCCTTTGAGCGCGACGCGTCACCGCGATTCGTGCGTCGAGCGCAGGCGGCAGACCCGAACGGCATCGCCGCGACCGCGTCGAGCGGCCCGCACGTCAGAACGGTCAGCCGCCCCGAGCGCTCAACGAGGCGACCGGCCAAGCATGTCCACTCGATGCCGAGGTGGATCGCGTCTGCGGTCACGCCCGGCAGATCGAACGCCAATCGGCACCGCCACCACCGCGTCGAACAGCCCACACGCCAGAACGATCAGACCGCGCCGGGCGCTCGACCGAGCACGTTGCACTCGACGCCAAGGGCGATCGCGTCCGCAGGCACGCCCGGTCGGGCGAACGCCAGGACGAACCACGTTCTGCGATGTCAGCGCGCCACCAACCCTGCCAGGCCGTTCAGCCACACCGGCATAGCTGACTGAGCCGACGCAGAGCTGACTGAGCCGACTGAGCCGCCCGAAGGCAGCACCCGCCACGCCCGCGTCAACCGCCGTGATGCGGCGGCCTGTTCTCCCGGTACCAGGCTTCGCGGTCGTCCGGGGAACCCCCGCCGCCGCGCTCGTCCGACGTCGTCTCCGGGAGCACGTCGCCGAACACCTCGGCCAACCGACGACGACGCGCTGCGTCGTCGTCGGCCGGCTTCGGCGACTCACTCTTCGTCAAGACCGCTCAGCTGTTCGATCACGTAGGGGACCAGGGCCGACAGCGTCGCCATGCCGTCGCGGACCGCGGAGCGCGAGCCCGCGAGGTTCACGACGAGCGTGCTGCCGGAGACGCCGGCGAGGCCGCGCGAGATGCCCGCGTCGACCGCCCCCGCGGCCAGCCCGGACGCCCTGAGGGCCTCCGCGATGCCGTGGATCGGCCGGTCGAGCACGCCCTGCGTGGCGTCGGGAGTGACGTCGCGCGGGGACACACCTGTGCCGCCTACGGTGACCACGAGGTCGACGCCACCGATGACGGCCGTGTTGAGAGCGGCCCGGATGTCGACCACCTCACCCTCGACCGCGACGGTGCCGTCGACGATGAAGCCCACTTCTTCCAGAAGTTCGGTGACGAGAGGCCCGGAGTTGTCGTCCTGCTCGCCGTGCGCCACCCGGTCGTCCACGATCACGACCAAAGCGCGGCCAAGGCGCTGCGCGCTGCGTTCCATACCGATCACCGTAGCGGGAGTCTGACTTCGAAGCGGCAGCCAGGACCGTGGTTCTGGACGCCGACTCGCCCGTGGTGCGCGTCGACGAGGCCTCGCGCGATGGAAAGGCCCAGTCCGGCACCGGACGGATTGCGCGCCGACGAGCCGCGGAACCCCACGTCGAAGACTTGTGGCAGCACGTCATCGGGTATGCCGCCGCACGCGTCGTCCACCCGCACCACCGCTTCGGGTCCGTCCACATCGACCTGGACGGCCACCGTGCCGCCCTCCGGTGTGTGGCGGATGGCGTTGGACACAAGGTTGCGCACGACACGCATCAGTTCCGGATCGGAGCCCTTCACGACCGGCCACGCGCGGGCGTCCGCGCGCAGCTCGACTCCCTCGCGGGCGGCGACCGGGCGGGACGCGGCGACCACGTCGCTGACCACGTCGGCCAGGGCCACGTCGTGCATCGGCAGGTTCAACGCGCCCGCGGTGATCCGCGAGAGCTGGAACAGGTCGTCCACCAGCTTCGAGAGGTGGTCGGCCTCCAGAGCGATCTGCTTGGCGTAGACGGCGACCTCGCCCGGCTCGGAGACGACCCCGTCCTCCAGCGCCTCCGTCATCGCCCGGATGCCGGCCAGCGGCGTCCGCAGGTCGTGGCTGATCCACGCGACCAGCTGCCGCCGCGCCGACTCGGCCTCGCGCTCCCACATGGTGCGCCGCGCGATCGCCCGGCCCAGCATGATCGAGAACGGCACGGTGACCAGCCCGACGACCAGGCACGCCATGAGCGTGGCGTTGAGCATCGGCGTGAACATGAACCCGCTGACCACCAGCACGCCGGCGATGGTCGCGACCACCGGCACGATGACCATGACGGTCATCGCGGTGGTGAGGGAGACGCGGCTCAGTCGATCGAACACGGGTCGTACCTGTAGCCGACGCCCCACACCGTGCTCAGCCGCCGGGGCTTCGCAGGGTCTTCCTCGATCTTCTCCCGCAACCGTCGCACGTGGACGGTCACGGTCGACTGGTCGCCGAACTGCCAGCCCCACACCCGCTCCAGCAGCTCAGCCCGCCCGAACGCCTTGCCCGCGTTGCCGATGAAGAACGCCAGCAGGTCGAACTCGCGGGTCGTCAGCTGCAACGGCCGACCGTCCAGCGTCGCGGTGTGCGCGGCCACGTCCAGCACGAGGTTCCCGTCCCGCACCACCCGAGGCTCGTAGGCCCGGTGCGCCCGCCGCAGCACCGACGAGACGCGCAACGCCAGCTCACGCGGGCTGAAGGGCTTCGTGACGTAGTCGTCCGCGCCGATCTGCAGCCCGGCGATGCGGTCCTCTTCCTCGCCCAGCGCCGTCAGCATGACGACGGGCGTGCTCCCGCGCTCCCGGATCCGCCGGCACACCTCGAGACCGTCGATGCCCGGCAACATCAGGTCCAGCACCACGATGTCCGGCTCACTGGCCCCCATCAGCCGCAGCGCCTGCTCCCCGTCACCGGCGAGCTCGACCTCGTACCCGGCGTGTTCGAGGTAGCGGCGCACCACGTCGCGCACCGTCGTGTCGTCGTCGACGACCAGGACCCGTTCCACCACGTCACCACGCTAAGCCACGAACGCCCGCACGGCCCCCATCTGTCACGAGGACGTAAGAAGAGGCCCCTTCCTGTGTGCGGGGCAGGTGCGCACAGGAAAGGGCCTCTCCGGGGTCGTCACGCTCGGTTTCCGGCGGGCGGCGGATGCCGGACACCGAGCGTCCCCCGACCTATCCCACCTCGACGCCGTCGAGGGTGGCTTCCACCGTCCTGTTGTCGGACAGCGTGATCGTGACCTTGTCGCCGGGAGCCTTGGACCGGACGGCGGCCACCAGCGTGTCCGACTCGTCGATGCGGCGGTCACCGAACTTCGTGATCACGTCGCCGGCCTTGAGCCCGGCCTTCTCCGCGGCACCGCCGGAGGTGGTCTCGGTGATGCGGGCGCCCTGCTCGGTCGACTCGACCTTCACGCCGAGCACGGTCTGCTTGGGCTTGCCGGTCTTCACGATCTCGTCGATCGTGCGGCGGGCCTGGTCCATCGGGATCGCGAAGCCGATGCCGACCGATCCGGCCTGGCCGCCCGCGGAGTTCGGGCTGTAGATCGCGGAGTTGATGCCGACGACCTGGCCCTGCATGTTCACCAGCGGCCCGCCCGAGTTGCCGGGGTTGATCGCGGCGTCGGTCTGGATGGCGTTCAGCACGGTCGCCTGCGAGTTGCGGGCGTCGCCGCCGGCCGAGACCGGGCGGTTGACCGAGCTGACGATGCCGGAGGTGACGGTGCCGGACAGTTCGAACGGCGAGCCGATCGCGACGACGCCCTGGCCGATCTTCATGTCGCCGGAGTTGCCGAGCTGCACGACCGGCAGGCCGGAGACGCCGTCGGCCTGGATGACGGCGATGTCGGAGCTCGGGTCGCGGCCGAGGATCTTGGCGGACGCGGTCCTGCCGTCCTGGAACACGACTTTGATCTCACCGCCGGAGGCTGCGCCCTCGATGACGTGGTTGTTCGTCACGATCTGGCCGTTGCCGGAGATGACGAAGCCGGAGCCCTCGCCGGCGCCGGACCGGGTCACGACCTGGATCTGGACGACGGACGGCAGCAGCCTGTTCGCCACGTCCTCGACCGAGCCCGCCGGGGCGTTGCTGGTCTGGGAGGCCGGGCGGGGTGTGTCGAGGGAGCTCACGGACGACGACTCGTTCGCGAAGGTGTAGCCCAGGTAGCCGCCGAGGCCACCGGAGAGCCCGCCCACGAGCAGCACGAGTGCCGCGACGCCCGCCACGACCTTTCCGCGGCCCTTGGGGCGCGGCGGGACGGGCGGCGGCGGGTAGCCGGGCGGGAGGTAGTACTGGCCCGTCTGCGGTCCGGTGAACGGGGCGGAGTGCGGCTCCGCGCCGAACTGCGCAGTCGTGGCACCGAGGCCGAGCGGGTGAGGTTGGCCGGACCCTGGGGGTGGAAGCTGCTGGCCGGGTCCGGACCCGCCGAGCTGCGCCTGACCCGCGTCAGGTGCGGGCACCTGCGGCTGGGCCGAAGAGTAGGAAGCGGGCACGTCGCCCAGGCCCGCAGGGGCGTCGTGTGCCCCAGCCTGGCCGGATCCCCCCTGCAAAGGATCCGGCTGGCCGGGATCCGGCAGCGACGGGCCCTGCTCCCGTGCGCCGGAGTCTGTCTGACCGGCGCTCGTCGGCACGGAGCGGGACTCTTCCGGCTGCGGCGCTGGCTTGTTGCTCTCGGTCATGGACACAGTCTGTCGGCTCGTCCTGAGAGAACCCTTAGACCAGCCTGGGAGCTAGTTGTGTGTTCCCCGGAGGCGCTCGGCGATCTGCTCGGGCGTCACGTCGTTGATCCACACGGCCTCACCGGACTCGGAGCCCGCGAGGTACTTGAGCTTGTCCTTCGTCCTGAGGACGGAGAAGACCTGCAGGTGCAGCCACATCTCGTCGCGGCCCGCGTTGACCGGCGCCTGGTGCCAGGCCGCGATGTAGGGCAGCGGCCGGTCGTAGAGCGCGTCCAGGCGGTGCAGCACCTTCAGGTAGAGCGACGCGAAGTCGTCGCGCTCCACAGAGGACAGTGTGGCGATGTCGGGCACCTGGCGCCGCGGTGCCAGCACGACCTCGACGGGCCAGCGGGCGGCGGCGGGCACGAAGGCGACCCAGTGCGGGGACTCCTCGATCACGCGCGCGCCCGCGCGCAGCTCGGCTTCCAGCACGTCACCGAACAACGGGCGCCCGTGCTCCGCGTAGTAGTCCAGAGCCGCGTTGAGCATCCGTTCGGTGCGCGGTGTCACGAACGGATAGGCGTAGATCTGGCCGTGCGGGTGCGAGAGCGTCACACCGATCTCTTCGCCGCGGTTCTCGAACGGGAAGACCTGTTCGACCCCTGGCAACGTTGACAAGTAGGCGACGCGGTCCGCCCAGGCGTCCACGACGGTGCGCACGCGCGACTCGGAGAGCTCGCCGAACGACTTGTTGTGGTCCGACGTGAAGCACACGACCTCACACCGCCCACGGCCCGGCGCCCGCGCGAACAGCGACTCGCCATCCACAGTGGACGGCACGTCCGGCACGTTCTGCGCCAGCGAGGGGAACCTGTTCTCGAACACCACGACGTCGTAGTCGGCCTCGGGGACCTCCGTGGGCCGGCCCGGTGTCGACGGGCACAGCGGGCAGAGGTCCGCCGGCGGCTTGTACGTGCGCGTCTGGCGATGAGCCGCCATGGCGACCCACTCGCGGGTCAACGGGTCCAGCCGGACTTCGGACATCGGCTGCGTCTCGGGAAGGTCCCGGGTGTCCACCGCAACTCTCGGTGGCGCCTCAGCGCTGTCGTCGAAGTAGATGATCTCCCGGCCGTCCGCCAGCTTTCCCGCGGTACGCCTCACGCCAACTCCTCGCCACTTCCCGGAACATGAGCCAACACCAACTCGCCGACCTGTTCGGAGAGGATCGCCCGCGCGTCGTCCGGCAAACCCTCGTCCGTCACCAGGACGTGCGCCTCGTCGAGGTCCGCGATCGTGGAAATGCCGACCGTGCCCCACTTCTCGTGGTCCGCGACGACGACGACGCGGCCTGCCGCGTCGACGAGCGCGCGGTCCGTCTCACTCTCGTTGAGGTTCGGGGTCGTGAACCCGGAGCGCTCGGCCATGCCGTGCACGCCCAGGAACACCACGTCCAGGTGCAGCGACCGCAGCGCCTGCACGGCCACGGGGCCCACCAGCGCGTCGGACGGCGTGCGCACGCCACCGGTCAGCACGACCGTGCGGTCGGTGCGCCCGCTCTGCTGCAGCACGTCCGCGACGCGGATCGAGTTCGTGACGACGGTCAGGTCCGGGATGTCGTCGAGGAACCGGGCCAGCGTCCAGGTCGTCGTGCCGGCGGACAGGCCGATGGCGGTGCCGGGACGCACGAGGCCCGCGGCGGCGGCCGCGATCGCCTCCTTCTCGGGCAGCTGCCGCACCGACTTGGCCTCGAACCCCGGCTCGTCGGTGGAGCGCCCGACGACGGACGTCGCGCCGCCGTAGACCTTCTCCACCAGGCCGCGGGCGGCGAGCACGTCGAGGTCGCGGCGCACGGTCATGTCCGAGACGCCGAGCCGCACGACGAGGTCGCTGACGCGCACCGCACCCGTACGACGGACCTCTTCGATGATTACCGCTTGCCGCTGACGTGCCAGCACCTCACACCTCTTCCCTGAGGACGACGACGTCCCCGGCTCGCACGGTGAGGCGTCCGGAGACCTGCGCGCCGGACAACACGTCGACACCGGACGCCTCGACCTGCACGTCGGTGCCGGTGTGGTTGACGGCGAAGAGGAACGATACGTCGCCCTTGCGCCGCACGAGCTCGATCGGCGAAGGCGACACCGCGACGCCCGCGCCGGAAAGCGCGTTTTCCACCGTTCGGCCGAGACCGGCCTCGTCGAGATCGCACGCCACGTACCAGGCGACACCGCCGCCGAACGCGTTGCGCGTCACCGCCGCGACGCCGGGCAACGGCCCGTCCGCATAGGAGACAACGGTGTCAGCGGTGCGGGTGTGCAGGTGCTCCGTCCACAGCGAGGCGGTCGAGCCGTCGGTCAGCGAGACCGTCTCGTTCTCCCGCAGGGGGTGGAACTCCTCGGACCAGACGCCCAGCACGTCCCGGAACGCGCCGGGGTACCCGCCGAGTCGCACTCGCGTGTACTGGTCGGCGACACCGGACAGGTAGGTGACCACGACGTGGCCGCCGCCCGCGACGTAGTCCGCGATGACGGCCGCGTGCGCGTCGGACACGGCGTAGAACGCCGGCACGACCACCAGCGAGTACTTCGAGAGGTTCGTGCCCGGCGCCACGAAGTCGACGGTGACACCGGCCTGCCAGAGCGCCTTGTAGTAGCCGAGGACGTGCTGCCAGTAGTCGAAGTCGTTGGTCGGGTGGGCGTCCTGGCGCAGTGCCCAGCCGGACTGGAAGTCGAACAGGATCGCCACCGACGCGTCCACGGTGGTACCGACGACCTCGGCCAGCTTCGCGTACTCGGCGCCGACCTCGCAGACTTCGCGGTACACCTTGGTGTCCGTGCCGGCGTGCGGGACCATCGCCGAGTGGTAGCGCTCGCTGCCGCCGCGAGACTGCCGCCACTGGAAGAACAACGTGCCGTCGGCCCCGCGCGCGATGTTCTGGTACGAGTGCCGCCGCTGCTCCCCCGGCAGCTTGGCGATGTTGCGCCGCTGCCAGTTCACCGCCGACGTCGAGTTCTCCATCAGCAGCCACGGCTTGCCGCCGGCGAGGCCGCGCACGAGGTCCGCGGACATCGCGAGCTCGATGTGCCGGTCCGGCGACTGGGCCTCGGTGTAGTGGTCGTTCGAGACGAAGTCGACCTCGCGGGCCCACTTCCAGTAGTCGAGGTCGCCGAACGTCCAGTTGACCATGAAGTTCGTGGTGATCGGCACGCCGGGCGTGATCATGCGCAGCACGTCGCGCTCGGCCTTGTACAACTCGAGGATCGCGTCGTCGGAGAACCTGTCGTAGTCCAGCACGTGCGCCGGGTTCGCGAACGTCGGCGTCACGCGCGGGGGCAGGACCTGTGCGAAGTCGGTGTAGCCCTGGCTCCAGAACGCCGTCGACCACGCGTCGTTGAGCTGGTCGAGCGTGTAGCGGCTCGACAGCCACTCGCGGAACGACGCGGCGCACGTGTCGCAGTAGCAGCGCTTCACGTGGCACGCGTACTCGTTGCCGACGTGCCACGCGGCCAGCGCGGGGTGGTCGCGGTAGTGCGAGGCCATCTCGGCCGCGAGCGCCGTCGCGCGGTCGCGGTAGATGGGCGACGACGGGCAGTACGCCTGCCGAGAGCCGTGTGAGAGCCGCACGCCGTCCGCGCGGACGGGCAGCATCTCGGGGTACTCGGTGGTGAGCCACGGCGGGGGCGCGGCGGTCGCGGTCGCGAGGTCCACGCGGATGCCGCCGGCGTGCAGCAGGTCCATCACGCGGTCGAGCCAGTCGAACCGGTACTCGCCCTTGCTGACCTCGATCTTCGCCCAGCTGAAGATGCCCAGGCTGACCATGGTCACCCCGGCGCGGCGCATGAGCTCGACGTCCTCGGCCCAGACGTGTTCGGGCCACTGCTCGGGGTTGTAGTCAGCCCCCCAGCCGAGGCCGGGCAGGTCTGTGGGCCATGTCGTCACGGGCGCAAGCGTGGCCGACAACAACCCCCAACGTCAACACAAGCAAACACAACTTCGCGTTGGGGTCTGTTCGGCCTTCGACCGGGACAAGTACCGGGAAACGCCGCACACGTGGCTGTGCTGCGGTTTAACAGCTCCGTAACGGGACTTGACAGGATGTGTGCCTGGGACCACATTGTGCGCAACTTTGTTGGAGTCCTGTTCGGTTCGCACGAGCGAGTGTCACCTGTAGGAGCGATGATGGTTCTGCACACGCCTGGTTCCACTCCGTTACCGCATTTCGGTCGGCGAACGATGCTGCGGGCGATGCTGGCCGGAGCCGGCGTCGCCGCGACCGGCGGGCTGCTGTCCGCGTGCGGCGGCGGTTCGGGCACGGGCGGTGACTCGAAGGTCGTCACCTTCGGCAACAACCTGTCCGACCAGGTGCCGAAGGACGCGATCACCGCGGCGGTGAAGGCCTTCGAGGCCCAGTCCGGCGGACTGTCCGTCACGATCAACACCAAGCAGCACGAGCAGTACCAGGAGCAGATCAACAACTACCTGCAGGGCAAGCCGGACGACGTGCTCGCGTGGTTCGCCGGCTACCGCATGCGGTTCTTCGCCGACCAGGGCCTCACCGGCGACCTCAGCGACCTCTGGGGCAAGGTCGGCGGCAACTACTCCGACGCGCTCAAGCAGGCGTCGACGGGCACGGACGGCAAGCAGTACTTCGTGCCGTTCACCCAGTACGCGTGGGGCATGTTCTACCGCAAGAGCCTGTGGCAGGAGCGCGGCTACGCGGTGCCGAAGACGCTCGACGAGCTCGTCGCCCTCTCCACGAAGATGAAGGCCGACGGCCTGGTCCCGATCGCCTTCGCGCAGAAGCAGGGCTGGCCGGCCATGGGCACGTTCGACCAGTTGAACTTCCGCATCAACGGCTACCAGTTCCACGTGGACCTGCTGGCGGGCAAGGAAGACTGGCAGGACAAGCGCGTCAAGGACGTGTTCGACACCTGGAAGCGGCTGCTGCCGTTCCACCAGGAGAACGCGCTCGGCCGCGAGTGGCAGGAAGCCGCGCAGTCGTTGCAGCAGAAGAAGTCCGGCATGTACCTGCTGGGCGCGTTCGTGGGCCAGCAGTTCCCGGACGCGGACAAGGCGGACCTGGACTTCTTCCCGTTCCCGGAGATCAACCCCACGCACGGCATCGACACGGTCGAGGCGCCGATCGACGGGTACATGATGGCGAAGAAGCCGTCCAACTCCGAGGGCGGCCTGAAGCTGCTGGAGTACCTGTCGTCCGCCGAGCCGCAGCTCGCCTACCTCAAGGCCGACCCGACCGCGGTCGCGACCAACCAGAAGGCGGACCAGTCGAGCTACAGCCCGCTGCAGAAGAAGGTGGCGGACACCATCAAGAACGCCAAGCACATCACGCAGTTCCTCGACCGCGACACCGACCCGGGCTTCGCGAGCGAGGCCGCCACCAACGGTCTCATCGCGTTCATCAAGGACCCGAACAGCGTCGACTCCGTGCTCAAGGGCATGGCTGACCAGGCGAAGAACATCTTCAAGTGACCGCGTTGCAGGAGAAGCCGAAGGCGGTGGCCCCCAGCGGGCCGCCGCCTCGTCGGCGTGGAAAGCGTGCCACGGCCCTCGCCGGCACGGACAAGCTCGTGCTGGCGCTCATGCTCGGCATCCCCACGTTCGTGCACCTGCTGTTCGTGTGGATCCCGACGCTGGGCTCGGTCGCGTTGTCGTTCAGCAGGTGGAACGGCATCGGCGGCTTCGAGGACATCGAGTGGATCGGTGTCGGGAACTACGTCGAGATCTTCACCGAGTACCCGCGGTTCTGGCCGGCGGTGCAGCACAACCTGATCTGGTTGCTGTTCCTGCTGGTCGTGCCGACCTCGGCGGGTCTGCTGCTCGCCGTGCTGCTGGACCGCGAGCTCCGGTTCAGCCGGATCTACCAGAGCGCGCTGTACATGCCGATGGTGCTGTCGCTCGCGCTGGTCGGGTTCATCTGGCAGCTGATCTACACACCGGACGGCGGCCTGCTGAACTCGGTGCTGGGCCTCGACAAACCGGTCGACTGGATCGGCGACTCGGACATCAACCTCTACGCGGTGATGGTCGCGGCGGCGTGGCGGCACACCGGCTACATCATGCTGTTGTACTTGGCGGGCCTGAAGTCGGTGGACCCGGCGTTGAAGGAAGCCGCGTCGCTCGACGGCGCCTCCGCCTCCCAGACGTTCTTCCGCGTGACCTTCCCGGTGATGAAGCCGGTGAACATCGTGGTCGCCGTGGTGACGGTGATCGAGGCCCTGCGGGCGTTCGACATCGTGTACGTCATCAACAAGGGGCGCAACGGTCTGGAGCTGCTGTCGGTGCTGGTGACCGACAACATCATCGGTGAGGCCTCGCGCATCGGCCGCGGTTCCGCGGTAGCGGTGATCCTGCTGACGATCTCGCTCGGCGTCATCATCCCGTACCTGTACCAGGTGTTCAGCAAGGAGAACCGGACGTGACGGCCACGCTGGAACGGCCTTCGGTGCCGGTGAAGAAGACCAGGCCAGTCACGCCGGCGCGGATCGCGCTGCACGTCTTCCTGGTCCTGACGTGCCTGATGACGCTGGCTCCGCTGCTGTGGGCGGTCTACGCGTCGCTGCGGACGTACGACGACACGTCGGTCAACGGCTACTTCTCCATCGCGAAGTCGCTGACGTTCGAGAACTTCGCGAAGGCGTGGGAGATCGGCGACCTGCCGCACTTCTACTGGAACACGTTCCTGATCACCGTGCCCGCCCTGCTCGTCACGCTGCTGCTCAGCTCGATGGTGGCGTTCGCGGTGTCGCGGTTCAGCTTCAAGTTCAACATCGCGCTGCTGATGCTGTTCACCGCGGGCAACCTGTTGCCGCAGCAGGTGATCGTGACGCCGCTGTGGCGGCTGTACCGGCTGATCGAGCTGCCGGCGTGGATGTCGGAGAGCGAGTCGCTGATCGACTCACCGCTCGGCGTCATCCTGATCCACATCGCGTTCCAGATGGGCTTCTGCACGTTCGTGCTGTCGAACTACATGAAGACCATCCCGTACGAGCTGACCGAGGCCGCCAGGGTCGACGGGGCGTCGGTGTTCCGGCAGTACTGGCAGCTGACCCTGCCGTTGTGCCGGCCGGTGCTCGCCGCGCTGGCGACGCTGGAGTTCACCTGGATCTACAACGACTTCCTGTGGGCGTTGGTGCTGATCCAGGACGGCGACAAGATGCCGGTCACCTCGGCGCTGCAGAACCTCAAGGGCACGTTCTTCACCGACAACAACCTGATCGCCGCGGGGTCGTTGCTGGTCGCGCTGCCCACGCTGGTGGTGTTCTTCGTGCTGCAGCGGCAGTTCGTGGGCGGACTGACGCTGGGGTCGACGAAGGGCTGAGAGCGAGGAACGGAAAAGGGGCGAGGTGCCGAGCACCTCGCCCCTTTCGCGTGCTTGTCGCTACTGCCCGCCGGTCTGCGGGTTGTAGTCGGAGATCGAACCCCAGCGCCCGACGGGGATCACGATCACGCGGGCCTTGCCCACGACGTTGTCGATCGGGATCGCGCCGTCGGCGGGCGTCGGGTCGCCGTGCTTGCGCGAGTCCGACGAGTTGTTGCGGTTGTCGCCCATCACCCACAGCTTGCCCGCGGGGACGGTGACCTTCTCGAACGAGTCCTGCTGGCGGGGGCCGCCGCCGAAGTTCAGGTACGGCTCGTCCAGCGGCTTGCCGTCGACGAGGACGCGGCCCTGTTCGTCGCAGCACTCGACGGTCTGGCCGCCGACGGCGATGACGCGCTTGATGAAGTCCGTGCCGCTGGGCTCGGAGAGGTTCACCATCGAACCGAGGTCCTGCAGCGTGCCGACCACGAAGTTCGGGGGCTGCTTGCCACCGGTCCAGTTCGGCGGGCCGCGGAAGACGATGACGTCGCCGGGGCGCGGGTCGTTGAACAGGTACGTGATCTTCTCGACCAGCACCTTGTCGTTCACGCAGCCCGTGCAGCCGTGCAGCGTCGTCTCCATCGAGGCCGATGGGATGACGAACACGCGCGCGACGAACGTCTGGATGACGACGGTCAGCAGCAGCGCGACGCTGAAGATGACCAGCAGCTCTTTCCAGAACGGCTGCTTCTTCTTCGGCTTCTTCTTGTGGAACCTGGGCGCCGGGTCGTCCTCGTAGGCGGAGGAACGCGACGAGCGGTCCTCGTACGACGAAGCGGACGAACCGGACGTCGAGAAGCGCGACGTGGGTTCGGGGCCGTCTCCGGAGGGAGGGGTCGTCTCCCAGGTCGACGAAGAATCGTCGTTCACGCGATGACTCACATGCCCACCTTACGGACGTCCGGGTAGGCGCAACGTGAACAGGGCCCCGCCCTCGGGGGCTCTGCCCGCCGTGGCCGTGCCGCCGTGCCGTTGCGCGACCTGCTTGACGATGGCGAGTCCGAGACCGGAACCCGGCAGGGTCCGCGCCTCGGTCGAACGGTAGAACCGCTCGAAAACGTGAGGTAGATCGGCGTCCGCGATGCCGGGACCCGCGTCCGCGACCTCCACCACGGCGCTGCCGTCGCCGATCTGACGGAGGTTCAGCCGCACCGCCGAGCCCGCGGGACTGAACTTCACCGCGTTGTCGAGCAGGTTCAGCACCGCGCGTTCCAGGGCGCTGGAATCACCCAGAAGTGTCCACGGTTGCAGCTGCACGTCGAACGTGACGTTCGAGGCGCGGCGGCGCGCGCGGTCCAGCGACCGCTCCACCACCTCGTGCAGGTCGACCGGTTCGTGGATGACCTGCGGCGCGTCCTCGCGGGCCAGTTCGACCAGGTCGCCGATGAGCGTGGTCAGCTCGTCGATCTGGGCGCGCACGTCCGCCTGGATCTCCGTCTTGTCCTCCTGGGACAACGTCGGGGCGTCCGGGCGTTCCGAGGCGAGCAGCAGCTCCAGGTTCGTGCGCATGGACGTCAGCGGCGTGCGCAGCTCGTGGCCCGCGTCGGCGACCAGGCGGCGTTGCCGTTCCTGGGACTCGGCGACGGCGCCGAGCATCGCGTTGAAGCTGTGCGTCAGCCGCGCCAGCTCGTCGTCGCCCGCGACCGGGATCGGGGTCAGGTCACCCGTGTTCGTGACGCGTTCGGTGGCTTCGGTGAGCCGCTGCACGGGCCGCAGACTCGTACGTGCCACGGCCGTGCCCGCGATGGCCGCGAGCAGCACGCCGGCGCCGCCGATCAGCAGCAGGACCACGCTGAGCTTCGCGAGCGTCGTCCGCTGCGGCACCATCGACTGGGCGATGATGATCGCCTGGCCCGGCTGGTACGCGACGGCGATGACCCGCGTCTCGGTCTTGTGGTCGGTCCAGATGACCTCGGGCCGGTCGCCGTCCGCGACGTCCCAGGCCTCCTGGACGCTGGGCGGCGGGGTGGAGTCCTTCGGGTAGATGATCTTCCCGGGGTCCGCCAGCAGCACGCCCATCTTCACGTCGCCCGCCGCGAGGAACGCCGCCGGGTAGTTCGCGACCTCGTCCGGCGTGGTGACCTTCGTGCCGTTCGCCACCGTGGCGGCCCGCTGGCGCAGGCCGTCGTCGAGGGCGTCGTACGTGCTCTTGCGGACGACCATGTACGCACCGAGAGACACCAGCGCGACTGCTCCGGCGACGCAGAAGGCCGCGAGCCAGGTGACGCGCGCCCGCAACGACGCCCGTTGCAGACGTCCCTGTGGTTCAACGATCACGGAGGGGTCTCCCGCAGGACGTAGCCCACCCCGCGCACCGTGTGGATCAGCCTCGGCTCGCCCTCCAGCTCCGTCTTGCGGCGCAGGTATCCCACGTAGACCTCGAGAGCGTTGCCCGATGTCGGGAAGTCGTATCCCCACACGTCCTCCAGGATGCGGCTGCGGGTGAGCACCTGGCGCGGGTGCGCCAGCAGGAGCTCGAGCAGCGCGAACTCGGTGCGGGTGAGACTGATCGGACGCTCGCCGCGGCGGACGTCCCTGGTGGACGGGTCCAGCTCCAGGTCGGCGAACTTCAGCACGGCGGCGGACTGCTTGGCCGCGTCGTCGTCGTGGGCGGCCCTGCGCAGCAGCGCGCGCAACCGGGCCAGCAACTCCTCCAGCGCGAACGGCTTGGGCAGGTAGTCGTCGGCGCCGGCGTCCAGCCCGGACACCCGGTCGCTCACGGCGTCGCGTGCGGTCAGCACGAGGATCGGCAGGTCGTCACCGGTGCTGCGCAGCCTGCGGCACACCTCGAGGCCGTCGAGGCGGGGCATCATCACGTCGAGCACCATCGCGTCCGGCCTGGCGGCGGTCACCGACTCCAGGGCCTGCATGCCGTCTCCGGCAGTCTCGACCTGGTAGCCGTTGAACTGCAGCGAGCGGCGGAGTGACTCCCGGACCGCCCGATCGTCATCGACAACGAGGATGCGCATGGGGGCAGTCTTGCCGAGGGATCTGAGAAGTGCCTGAGAAGGGCCCTAACTGCAGGTGTGAGTACTGCGTTAGTTTCCCGGCTAGCCCTCCAGGCCCCTGGCGACGGGCGCGTTCCACTTCCGCCAGAGCGCGATCAGCCTGATGGTGATGATCAGCGACGCACCGGTCAGCGAGACCAGGCCCTTCGGCAGCCCTGCCCATTCGCCCAGCGCCACGACGACCGCGCCGCACAGCGCTGCCACGGCGTAGATCTCTCTCTTCAGGACCAGAGGGATCTCACGGAGGAGCACGTCACGGACCGCGCCACCACCGATCCCCGTCGTCATGCCGATGAGGCACGCCGCGTAAGGGGTCGCGCCAAGAGCCAACGCCGTCGAGGTGCCGGACGTGACGAACAGGCCGAGGCCCACGGCGTCGAGCAGCAGCACGCTGCGGCGGAGCTTGGCGACGTGCGGGTGGAACCAGAAGACGATCAGGCCCGTACCACCCGCGACCAGCAGGTACGGCCAGTTCCGCAGGCTCGTCGGCGGGTGCACGCCGAGCAGCACGTCGCGGATGATGCCGCCGCCCAGCGCCGTGGTGAGCGCCAGGATGATCACGCCGAACACGTCGAGGCGAGCGCGGACCGCGGCCACCGCTCCGGAGGCGGCGAAGACCGCGAGACCGATCAACTCCAGGACGACGAGCAGCACGAACGCAGAGACTAGTGCTGGTCAGCGGGGCGGCGCCGCGCGGCGGTAACCGGCGTCCAGCCGCCCGCCCGCGGACACCAGGACGGCCTCCACGACGGCGATGAACCGCTCGGCGCCCTCGCCCCGCACCAACGCCCGGTAGGCGTCCACGAGCTCGTCCTCCTTGGCGTCGCGCAGCCGGCGCAGCAGCCACTTGCCGTGCCCGAGCCACCGGTTCTGCATGACGAGCGCGAGCTCTCCCGCGCAGCTCAGCAGCCGTGCCGCGACGAACAGGCGCTCGTCCTCGTCCCGTGCGCCGATCAGGTCCTCGAGCAGGTCCGTGGTGCCGTAGCGGCGGTCCTCCAGCTCGGTGGCGGTCGCGAGAGGAGGGCCCGCGTCGAGCAGGACGCGTGCCTCGGACCTCATGCGCTGACCGGTGCCGTCGGCGTCGAGCATGAGGAACCCCTCGGCGCACATGTTCAGCAACGGAGGGCGCCGGCCCTCGGTGTCACGGGCCACGAAGTCCTGGAACGACTCGATCGTGTGACAGAACAGCTCGACCGGCCAGCCGCGGTACCGCAGCGTCTCGCGGAACGCGCCGGGAAGGTCGTCGACGATCACGACGATGTCCAGGTCGGAGTTCGCCGTGTAGTTGCCCGCCGCCACGCTGCCGCCGAGGAACGCCGCCCTCGCGAGCGGGTACTTGACGTCGAGGAAGTCCCGCGCGACCTGCACCGGGTCCTTGTCCCAGTCCAGCGGGTGGCCGGTGACGTAGTAGTCCTGCTCGGGGTCCAGCGGGCCCAGCACGTGCTCGACGCGCGGCCGGATCGCGGGGAGCACCTCGTGGAGGTCCACCAGCCACGGGTTGTCCTCGGCGTCGAAGAACGGCCTGATCGCCAGGAACTGGGCTCGTGAGATCTCCCGCACGCTGACCGGTGACCCGCTGCGCCGCTTCGCGTAGCCCTTCAGGCGCCAACCCATGTTGTCGCCGTAGGCATGCCTGACCTCGTCCTGGTCCCCTGCCATCCGTCCATTGTGACCGACGCACAGGTGGGAGTCCCGTGATGAAACACCCGTTCGTCAGAAGAAGTCCGCGAGCCGGGGTGTGCCGGGCGAGGCGGTGAGCTGGTCGAGCACCACCGCGTCGGCCGGGTCGCCCTCCAGCAAACCCGCACGTCGCAACGCATGCGTGTTCTGCGCGCCGGAGAACCACGGTCCGAGCGCCCGTGCGTGCAACCGCACCGCGCCCGTACCACCTGGTTCGACGCGCACGGAGCCGTCCTCCACGACGAGGCGCTGCAGACCCGCGTGCCACGGCGCGTGGTCGTCGACGACCTCCAGGTCCACTGCTGCGTTCGCGAGGCGCGGCCAGCCCCGCGCGGCCACGGCGGCGGGCAGGTCGACCACGCGTTGCATCCACGTCGAGGTCCACACGGAGTAGCGCAACGGCGTACCGCCCAGGAGGTTCACCGTCGCCGGGTCGGTGATCCGCAGGTCGACGGCTTCGAGGAGGCCCGCCCACGACGCCAGCGACGCGAGCAGGGTGAGCTGGGCCTCGACGTCGACGCCGATGAGGTCGTGCACCTTGAGCCGGCCCATGTCACCGCCGGGCTCGCGGGTGGCCGTCAGGTAGCCGCGCAGGCCGTTCGGGCCGGGCAGCACGCTGACCAGGTCCATCTCCAGGACCTTGTCCAGCTCGAACCGCGGCGGCCTGCGGTCGGCCATGCCGTCGATCGTCCGCGCCACCTCGAGGTAGCACTCGTGCAGGGCCGGGAGGTCGCTCTTCTCCGCCGGGCGCGAGGGAATCGGCTCGGCGGGTTTCGGAACGGAGAGCAGCCTGTCCATCGGCAGCTCGACCCACTCGAAGACCCCGGCGCGTTCCCAGCCGCGGCGCCGGTACAGCGTCGGCACGGTCGCGTAGAGCGCCGAGAGCGGCTGGCCGTGCTCGCGCATCGTGGTGAGCGCGGCGTCGAGCAGCGCGTTCGCGATTCCGCGGCCGCGGTAGGCCCCGTCGACGGCGACGCCGCCGATCCCGCCCATGGGAACCGCGGCGCCGCCGTAGAACTGCGCGTAGGAGCCGATGCCGAGCACACCCGCGACCCGGCCGTCGATCTCGGCGAGCAGCCCGTGCGAACCCGGCCTGAGCAGCGGCCCCGACGGCTTGGTCCCGTTGAACGCGACCTTGCGGAGCCGGAACACGGCGTCGCGGTCGTCCTCGGTGAACTCGCGGATGTGCACGGACACCTATCTACCAGGAAAAGAAGCCCTGGCCGGTCTTCTTCCCCAGTTCGCCGCGAGCGACCTTGTCCCGCAACAGCCGCGGGGGCTCGAACCGCGGCCCCAGCTCGGCCGCGAGGTGCTCGGCGATCGCCAGCCGCACGTCGAGGCCGACCAGGTCGGTGAGCTCCAGCGGGCCCATCGGCCAGCGGTAGCCGAGCTTCATGCCGGTGTCGATGTCCGCGGCGGAGGCAACACCCTCCTCCAGCATGCGGATCGCCTCCATGCCCACCGCGACGCCCAGCCGTGAGGTCGCGAACCCAGGCGAGTCGCGCACCTCGATGACGGTCTTGCCCATCTGCTCGGCCCAAGTCCGCGCCTTGGCGACGTTCGCGGGGTCGACGCCCTCGTGGTGGACGAGCTCGACGAGCTGCTGCACCGGGACCGGGTTGAAGAAGTGCATGCCCAGCACGCGTTCGCCGGGCAGGCCGGCGGCGATCTCCGAGATCGACAGCGACGACGTGTTGGAGGCGAGGACCGCCCGCGGGCACTTCTCGGCCGCGGACCCGAGGACCTTCTGCTTCAGCGGCACGTTCTCCGGCACGGCCTCGACGACCAGCTCCGCGTCCGCCGGCGGCTCGGCCGTGCTCAGGTTCGCGAACACCGCGTCCGCGTCGGCGAGCTTGCCCTTCTCCTGAGCCCTGCCGAGCGAACGCCGGACCGCCTGACTGCCCTGTTCGGCGCGTTCGGCGTCGGCCTCCGACAGCGTGACCTCGTGGCCGTGCGCGAGCAGGAGGTGCGCGATGCCCGCGCCCATCGTGCCGCCACCGATGACCACGGCCTTCACGAAACCACCTCGGCGCTGAACATGGCGACGAGCTCCATCCCGCCGATCTCGGCGAGGTTGGCACCCGAGGTGGCCCATTCCGGCGACTGCAGGACGGCCTTGAACGCCTCATGGGACTCGAAGTACATCTCCGCGATCAGGTGCGGCTCGTTCTCACCGAGGAAGCCCGCCAGGAACACCTGCTGCACCTTGGCGACCTCGGCGCGGACCAGTCCGGGAACCGAGTTCACGATCGGCAGGTGCGACTCGAAGTACTTCTGGTCGAAGCCCTCGGGGTCGGCGGGCTTCTTGTACAGCGCGATGTACTTGATCATGTGACACCATCCTCCTCGACTCGCCGAGCACTGTAACGCCCAGGCCGCTCGCGGAGCTGAGGCACGATGGTGGGGTGCGGATCATCCTGCTGCGCCACGGACAGAGCCTCGGCAACGTCGACGAGCTCGCCTACTGCCGCATCCCCGACCACGCCCTCCCCCTCACCGAGACCGGCGAGGAGCAGGCGCGCGCGGCCGGTCCGGCGATCAAGACCCTGATCGGCGACGGCCCGGTCGCGGCCTACGTCTCCCCGTACACGAGGACGAGGCGGACGTTCGACCTGCTCGGGATCTCGGCGGAGCGGATCGTCACCGAGCCGAGGGTGCGCGAGCAGGACTGGGGCAACCTGCAGGACCCGGTGCAGCAGGAGGTGCTCAAGCACCAGCGGCACGCGTTCGGGCACTTCTTCTTCCGTTTGCCCAACGGCGAGTCCGGCGCGGACGTGGACGACCGGGTGGCGGCGTTCCTCGACGGCCTGGAAGTCCGGATGCACAAGGACGACGCGCATCCCAAGACGGTGCTGGTCGTGTCGCACGGCCTGACGATCAGGCTGCTCTGCCGCAGGCTCTTCGACTGGAGCATCGAGCTGTTCGAGTCACTGTCCAATCCGGACACGTGCGAGAACCGCGTGCTCGACCACGACGGCACGGGGTGGAGGCTGGACCGCCCTTTCGACCAGTGGCGCGACTCACCGGACGGAACGGTCCAGCGCCCCGTCTAGACGAGCCCGCGCTTGTAGGCGGCGACCAGCCGCCGGGGTACGAGCAGTTCCTTGCCGTCCAACGTGCGCACGCGCACCAGGTCCGGCGCGGTGGCCTTCCACTGCGCCCGGCGGTGACGGGTGTTGGACCTGGACGTCTTGCGCTTGGGAACGGCCATCAGCGCTCTCGCTTTCCGTAGCGGCGGTTGAACTTCTCGACCCGGCCGGCGGTGTCCACCAGTCGTTGCGTGCCCGTCCAGAACGGGTGCGAGTCGGCGGTGATGTCGACGACCAGCAACGGGTAGGAGTTGCCGTCCTCCCACTCGATCGTCCTCGACGACGTCGCGGTCGAGCGGGTCAGGAACGACTTGCCGGTGGACGCGTCCTGGAAGACGACCGGGTGGTAGTCGGGGTGGATTCCGGGCTTCATATGGCCAGCTTTCGGATCGAGTCCACGAAGGACAGTTCGTCGTCGGTGAGCAGCGCTTCGGCGAACGCCGCGGTGATGGAGTCCGGCTCGCCCAGGGTGATCGCCACGATCTGGGTGGTCCTGCCCCCGCGCGGCCCGCCCTCGCCGACGTGCATGCCGCAGCCCGCGGACTCCAGGTGCAGCGCGACGTCCGGCTCGTCCGCCACCCAGAGCCGGCCGCGCGAGCGCACGACCGTTCCGTCGAGCAACGAGTCGAGCGCGTCGTTCAGCCGCGCCGGGTGGAACGGCCGGTCCGCCGTGAAAACCGCTGTCGAGACACCGCATTCGGGCGTGAGGGGCATCAGCCGCGGCCGGGTGCTCCTGCGCACGACCACCGTCTCGGGCGTGCAGCGGTGTGCGCCCGGAGCGAGCCGGTCGAGCACGGCGAGCGTGCGTTCGTCCGCGTCTCCTTGCAGCACCAGCACGTCCGCGGCCTCGGCCTGCGCGACGACGACCTGCGCCACCGTCCGCTGGTCGCTGACCATCGACGCATCGCCCAGGGCGTCGTCCAGCCAGGTCGCCGCGTCGAGCACGGTGATCACGCACTCGACGTCGATGCCCAGCTTGCGGCGCACCGCGTCCGGTTCCAGCAACGGGTCCAGGTGCAGCACGACCTCGTGGCCCGCGAACGCCCCGAGCAGTTCGCGCAGGTCCTCCCGCACGGTGCAGGACACGCAGCCGTGCAGCAGGTCGATGTCGGTCGCGATGCCGTCGACCCAGCGGCGGACGTGCGTTTCCGCAGCTACGTGACGCACGAGCACCGAGCCGGGCCGGTCGCGCCACACCCGCACGGCGACGTCGTGGTCGACCAGCCCCGCCACCATAACGACAACGGTTTCCATGTGAGGTACCGTAGATGAAAACGAAAGTCGTTTCAATCTGAGTTCGTCTCCTGGAGGTACTCGTGCGCTGCCAGCTGACCGGCCGTGAGCCGGGCTTCGGCAACCGCGTCTCGCACTCGCAACGCAAGACGCGGCGCCGGTGGAACCCGAACGTCCAGCGCAAGCGGTACTTCGTGCCGTCGCTGAACAGGTTCGTGACGCTGACGCTGTCCGCGAAGGGCATCAAGATCGTCGACAAGATGGGCGTCGAGGCCGCCGTGGCCCGGCTCCGCGCGCAGGGGGTGAAGGTCTGATGGCCAAGAGCACCGACGTGCGGCCGATCATCAAGATGAGGTCGACCGCGGGAACCGGCTACACCTACGTGACCCGCAAGAACCGCCGCAACGACCCGGACCGGATGGTGCTGCGCAAGTACGACCCGGTGGCGCGCAGGCACGTCGAGTTCAAAGAGGAGCGCTGAGGACGTGGCGAAGAAGTCGAAGATCGCCGCGGACCTCCGCAGGCGCGAGGTCGTGGCGCGCTGTGCGCAGCGGCGGGCCGAGCTCAAGGAGATGCTGCGGCACCCGGAGACGCGCGCGGAGGCGTTGCGGGGCCTGCAGAAGCTGCCTCGGGACGCCTCACCCACCCGGCTGCGCAACCGCGACGTCGTGGACGGACGGCCGCGTGCCTACAACCGCAAGTTCGGTCTGTCCCGCGTCCGGCTGAGGGAGATGGCCCACCGCGGTGAGCTGCCCGGCGTCTCGAAGGCGAGCTGGTGATGCGCGAGAAGAGGCCGCTCAAGCGCAGGCAGAACCTGCTCGCGAAGGAGGGCGTGACCGTCGTCGACTGGAAGGACGTCACGCTCCTGCGCAAGTTCCTCTCGGACCGGGGCAAGATCCGGTCGCGCCGGGTGACCGGCCTGACGCCGCAACAGCAGCGCCAGGTCGCCACGGCGATCAAGAACGCGCGGGAGATGGCCCTGCTGCCGTACCCGTCACAAGCGCGATGACCCGCACCGCCGCGCTGGCCAGGAAGGCCCGCGCGGCGGCCGGGGCCCCCCCCGCCGGGCCCCCCGGCGGGGGTTGGTCGGCCGTCAGATCGCCACGAACACCCACCAAGAAGGTCGCGTAGAGGCCCCAGCACTGCAGCGCGGCCAGGCCCGCGCCGACGATCGTGGTCCGCAGCGAGACGACCACCACGACGGCGGCGAGCAGGACGAGGGCGAGCAGCGGCCAGGCGCCGGTGAACGCGGTCACGCCGACTCCGCCGCCGAATCCGAGCGCCGAGCCGTAACCGCCTCTCATTCTTCGCATCCGACCGGTCTATCGCCTCAGGTGAGATCAGCGCCACCTCACCAGCGTGAAGTTGGTGCTTTCGAGTGAGGCACGATCGCACGAATGAACTTGTACGACGTGGTCCACCGCCGCAGGGACACCCGCGCCGAGTTCTCCGGCGAGGAGATCCCGGACGACGTGCTGCGCCGGGTGCTGACCGCCGCCCACGCCGCCCCCAGCGTCGGACTCTCCCAGCCGTGGGACTTCGTGCTCGTGCGCGACGAGTCCACCCGGCGCGCCTTCCGCGATCACGTCCAGGCCGAGCGCAGTGTCTTCGCAGCTCAGCTGGACCAGGACCGGGCCGAGACGTTCGCCAAGATCAAGGTCGAGGGCGTCATGGAGTCGACCCTCGGCATCGTGGTCACCTACGACCCGGACCGGGGCTCGCCGGCGGTGCTCGGCAGGCACGCGATCGCGGACGCCGGTCTGTACTCCGTGTGTCTCGCCATCCAGAACCTGTGGCTGGCCGCGACGGAAGAGGGACTCGGTGTGGGCTGGGTGAGCTTCTACCGGGAAGATGTGCTGCGCCGTCTGCTGGACATCCCCACAAGGGTCCGTCCGGTTGCGTGGCTGTGCGTCGGTCCGGTTCGATCACTGCCCGAGACGCCCGATCTGGAACGTCACGGTTGGCGCAACCGACTACCCCTCGATGACGTCCTGCACCACGATCGGTACGGGGCGCGACAGACCCGGTAGCCTGTGCGGGCCGCTCGGCCAGTCGGAACGGAGTCGATGAACGAGTGGAGCAACGCGATCCGCTGGTAGCGGGCCAGATTCCGCGGCTGGACCGAGAGGTCCGCGCGTTGCTCAACGCTGGCCGCTTGCCGGAGGCGAACAGCCTCTTCGACGAGGTGGTCACCAAGGTGTCCCCCGGTGCCGACCGCTGGGTCCGGTCGGCGGTGCTGGTCAACCGGGCGGTGATGGCCTGGCGCCTCGGCCGCATCCCCCTCGCGCTGGAGCTGGCCGCCGAGGGGTGGACCGATCTCGACGCCGACCGTTCGGACAGCCCCGCCGTGGCCCAGACGATGGGTTCACTGGGCTATCTGATGGAGGGCATCGGCAACCGGCGCGCGGCGCTCGACATGCTGCGACTGTCCGTTCAGGTCGCGCGGCGGGCGGGCAACACCGACACGCTGGCGCACTGCCTGCAGCGCCTCGGTGGTTCGCTGAACTTCCGCGCCTGCTCCGGGCCTCCCGCGGCGGCGCCGGCGATCTTCGAGGAAGCCCTGGCGTACCTCGACGAGGGCCTCGGCATCGTCAAGGACGAGGTGCACCGGCGCGCCCTGATGGGCGCGTACGGACGGTCCCTCGCGGGCGTCGGGCAGTTGGACAAGGCCGAGGAGATCGCCGAGGAAACCCTGCGGCTCGCGGTCGACGCCACCGACCTGTGGGGAATCTCGGTCGGCAACTGGGTTCTCGCGGTCGTGCGCCGCGAACAGGGCGATTTCGACGAGGCGCGCACACACGCGTCGCGTGCGGTGTCGAACGCCGAACGGATCAACGACACGTCACTGCTGCTGCGGTTCTCCACGGAGCTGGCGGACATATGCCACGCGCTGGGTGACGCGGTGGGCGAGGCCGAGGCGCTGCGGCGGTCGATGGCCGCTTCCCGCACGGCCACCGAGACGTTGCAGGAAGGCCTGGGCCAGGCGCTGGAGCAGCGCCGGGTGGCCGTTCAGGCACAACGGCTCGCGGTGGCGGCGCAGGAGGCCGCGGCACGCGATCCGTTGACGGGCCTGGCGAACCGCCTCGGGCTGGAACGGGCGGCCGCCGCGCTGCTGGAGTCGACGGCGGCGCGCGGGCGGGTGCCGTGGCTCGTGCTGGTCGACGTGGACTGGTTCAAGAGCGTCAACGACGACGCGGGACACGCGACGGGCGACGCGGCGCTGCGCGAGATCGCGGCGCTGCTGCGGCGCGAGTGCCGTTCGGACGACCTGGTGGCGCGCTGGGCCGGTGACGAGTTCGTGGTGCTGCTCGGCGACACCGGGCCGAACATGGACGTCGGCCCGAACGTGGCCGAGCGGATCCGCGCGGCCGTCGACGGGCACGACTGGACGATGGTGCTCGGCGCGGTCCGCCGCCCGACGGTCAGCATCGGTGTGGCGGCGGGACCGGCCAAGCTGGACCAGCTGTTCGCGGCCGCCGACATGGCGCTCTACCGCGCCAAGCGGCACGGCCGCAACAGGGTCGAGGTCGAGCCCTCGGTGGACGAGGTGCCCGAGATCGTGTCCGGGAACTAGGGGTTCTCGGCGTCTAGGCGATCAGGCCGCCGCGGTAGGCCACCAGTGCGGCCTGCACGCGGTTGACCGCGCCGATCTTGCCGAGCACGGACGAGACGTAGCCCTTCACCGTCGCCTCCGACAGGTGCAGGGTGCCGCCGATCTCCGCGTTGGACATGCCCTGACCGATCAGCACGAGCACTTCGCGCTCGCGTTCGGACAGGCTCTGGAGAAGCCTGCGTGCCGGCTCCGCCATTCGTTCGCCGTCGGCGACGGCCGCGAGAACTCTCGCCGCCACACCGGGGTCGAGAACAGCGCCTCCGCGCGCGAGATCACGCACGGCTTTGACGAGCTGTTCCGGTTCGGTGTCCTTGAGGAGGAAGCCTGCCGCGCCGAGGCGCAGTGCTTCCGAAACGTATTCGTCGACGTCGAACGTGGTGAGGATGCAGACCCTCGGTGGGTCCGGCAGGGTCCGCAGCCTCCGCAGGGCCACGAGTCCGTCCGAGGTGCGCATCCGGATGTCGAGCAGAACAACGTGCGGACGATGCTGGCGCGCCAGGTCGGCTACCAGATGTCCGTCATCGGCCTCAGCAACAACCTCGATGTCTCCGACGCTGCTCAGGATCATGCGAAGGCCGGAGCGGACGAGGTCCTCGTCGTCGGCCAGCAAAACCTTGATCACGACGCCTCCCGCATTGGCGTTCCGTGCTCCCTCATGTTCGTGATCTTGGCGTACGCACGCCGAAGGTCACGTTAATTCTCAGTTATCTCATCATGTGGTTACGGATTTTCGAGATCGCCGTGGGCGTTCACAGTTACCGGAATTGCGCGCTGACTTCGCTGCGTAGGCGGGCCACCAGGCGTTAGGAGGGATCATCGGAACCCTGAGTGACGAAACATCGAAATCCCACTGAGTGGAATGACGTACCAGAAACACGGATACGGCCTCGGTAATCCGATTCAGATGTCTCGCTTGGCCTTGTTTCTGCCCATATGTCTTTTCGATGGGTTTCGGGATCGATACAGGCCTTCCTGCGCCACATCGGAAAACGCGAAGGTCTTTCGCAATAGCCTTACCGGAAAGTAACGTGCGTCACAACAGCCCTGCCCTGCACGGAGAGGAGCTTCGCGCGATGCGGAGAGCCAATCCGGTGACGACCCTGCTGGCGACCGCCGCCGTCACCGCCTCGCTTCTGATCGTTCCGTCGGCCAACGCCGAGGAACCCCCACGCGCGGCAGCGTTCGCCGCCGACGACTACTGCCTCGGGCAGTGCGGCGACATCCTGCCTCCCGGCAACAACGGCAACGCGACGCTGGCCGAAATCCTCGCGCACAAGGCGTTCGGCACCCGGCCCGCACATTCGGCCGACCAGCTCGGCAAGTATGACGCCCTCGTCAACGGCTACGGCGGACTGACGAACTCGCAACTGACGGACTTCTTCAACGACGCGTCGTTCGGCGTGCCGTCCGACCAAGTCGAGAGCACCATCAAGCCGCGGTCCGACGTCACGATCGTGCGCGACAAGAAGATCGGCATGCCGCACATCACCGGCACCACGCGGTCCGGCACGATGTTCGGCGCCGGCTTCGCGGCCGCGCAGGACCGCCTGTGGCTGATGGACGTCTTCCGCCACCTCGGACGCGGCCAGCTGACCGGTTTCGCCGGTGGAGCGCCGGGCAACCGCGTGCTGGAGCAGAGCTTCTTCAACCAGATCCCCTATACCGAGGCCGACCTGCAGAAGCAGATCGACAGCGCTACCGCGAACGGCGGTGAGCGCGGCCGGCAGGCGCTGGCCGACGTCACCGACTACACCGCGGGCATCAACGCGTACATCACGCAGGCAGTGAGCGCTCGCAACTTCCCCGGTGAGTACGTGCTGACCGGGCACGCCGACTCGATCACGAACTGGAACGACATCCAGCCGTTCAAGACGACCGACATGGTGGCGATCGCGTCCGTGGTCGGTGGCCTGTTCGGTGCCGGCGGTGGCGGCGAGGTCCAGTCGGCGCTGGTGAAGCTGGCCGCGCAGAACAAGTACGGCGCTGCCGCCGGTGAGCAGGTGTGGAAGGCGTTCCGGGCGCAGAACGACCCCGAGGCCGTGCTGACCCTCCACGACGGACAGTCGTTCCCGTACTCCGCCTCACCCGCTTCGCCCCAGGGCGTGGCACTTCCCGACGGCGGCAACGTCACGCCGGAGCGCATGGTCTACGACGAGGTGGGCGGCACGGGCACTTCCGTCGCCGTTCCCGCTTCCGAGGACGTGGCGAAGGCGCGCGGCATCTTCGCCGACGGCGTGTTGCCCGCCGACCTGCTGAACAAGAAGCACGGCATGTCGAACGCCATCGCGGTGTCGGGTGCTCACACCGACAGCGGCAACCCGATCGCCGTGTGGGGACCGCAGACCGGCTACTTCGCGCCGCAGCTGCTCCTGTTGCAGGAGCTCAACGGCCCCGGCATCCGTTCGCGCGGCGTCTCGTTCGCGGGCGTCTCGATGTACGTGCAGCTCGGCCGGGGCGTCGACTACTCGTGGAGCGCCACCTCGTCGGGTCAGGACATCGTCGACACCTACGCGGTCGAGCTGTGCAACCCGGACGGCTCCGCTCCCACGAAGGCCTCGTCGCACTACCTGTTCCACGGCGCCTGCCTGCCGATGGAACGGCTGGAGCGCAAGAACGCCTGGAAGCCCACCGTCGCGGACGGCACACCCGCCGGTTCGTACACGTTGGTGATGTACCGGACCAAGTACGGCCTGGTCACGAGCAGGGCGACCGTCGGCGGCAAGGTCGTGGCCTACACGACGTTGCGTTCGACGTACATGCACGAGGTCGACTCGATCATCGGCTTCCAGGAGCTCAACGATCCGTCCGCGATCCGTTCGGCCACCGACTTCCAGCGCGCGGCCAACAAGATCGGCTACGCGTTCAACTGGTTCTACGTGGACTCCCGCGACTCCGCGTACTTCAACTCGGGCCTGAACCCGGTCCGCCGATCCACTGTGGACCCGAACCTGCCGACGTGGGGGCGGGCCGAGTACGAGTGGGTGGACTGGAACGGCGACGAGAACACCGCCGCCTACATGCCGTTCGCCGGCCACCCGAACTCGATCAACCAGGACTACTACATGTCCTGGAACAACAAACAGGCCAAGGACTTCACGTTCGGCGGCTTCGGCCACAGCGCCGTGCACCGCGGCGACCTGCTCGACGCCCGCGTCCGTGCCCTGATCGCGTCCGGCCAGAAGGTCACCCGTGCGTCCCTGACCCGCGTGATGGCCGAGGCGGCGGTGGCCGACCTGCGTGCCGAGCAGGTGCTGCCCGAACTGCTGAGGGTCTTGGAGTCCGCTCCCGTGGACGCCTCCTTGGCTCCGGTCGTGCAGAAGCTCAAGGACTGGCAGCGCTCCGGTTCGTTGCGCAAGGAGACCGCGAAGGGCAGCAAGACCTACGGCCACGCCGAAGCCATCCGGATTCTCGATGCCTGGTGGCCCCTGCTCGTCGAGTCGCAGTTCAAGCCGTCGCTCGGTGACGGCCTGTACAACGCCCTGGTCGCCGCCCAGCAGGTGGACGAGGCCCCGTCCGACACGCACGGCGCCGCGCCGCACAAGGGTTCGTCGTTCCAGTACGGCTGGTGGGGCTATGTGGACAAGGACCTGCGCAAGGTCCTCGGCGACCCGGTCCAGGGCGCGTTCCCGCAGACCTACTGCGGTGGCGGCACTCTCCCCGGCTGCCGCACGGCACTCGTGAGCTCCCTGCAGGCGGCCGTCGCCAAGCCCGCGACCTCGGTCTACCCCGGCGACGCCGACTGCGCCGCGGGCGACCAGTGGTGCGCGGACACGATCATCCACCGCGCCATGGGCGGCATCACCCACGACAAGATCCACTGGCAGAACCGCCCGACGTACCAGCAGGTCGTGCAGTTCCCGTCCCGCCGCGGCCAGACCACCACCAACCTGGCCGCCGGCCGCACCGCCACCGCGTCGTCGTACGAGAAGGGCTGGAACAACCTCCCGCCGTCGAACGCGGTGGACGGCAACCCGGCGTCCCGCTGGGCCAGCGACTGGAGCGACAACCAGTGGATCCAGGTGGATCTCGGCGCAGTGCAACGAATCGGTCGCACCGTGTTGCGATGGGAATCGGCTTTCGCCAGGGGATACCGCATCGAGATTTCCAATGACGGCACGAACTGGCGGAACGTTTTCTCCACAAGTGCTGGCGATGGCGGCGATGATGTCGTAGCGTTCACACCACAGGACGCGAGATACCTGCGGCTGACGGGCACGCAACGGGCCAATCAGTACGGGTACTCCCTGTACGAGCTTGAGGTCTACGTTTCGTAGGCCTTCGAGATGAGGACGCCGATCCACCCCCAGGGGTCGGCGTCCTCAACTTATTTCAGGCCCTGAACAGGTAGTTCCTGACCTCGTCCCCGATGGAGCCGGTCGGCACCCACTCACCGCCGTGCCACGTGCTCATCCGATACCTGCGCTCCGCGAGGAAGTCGGCGACGTCCTTCGCGTGGTAGCCGAACCGCTCGACGTGCCGTTCCTCGATCTCGAGCAGGAACGCGGGCTTGAGCCGTTCGATGGTCTCCGTCGCCCCTTCGAGAACCCGGAGCTCGGCCCCCTCCACGTCGGCCTTCACGAAGTCGAGCCGGGTGATCCCCTGCTCCTCCACGAAGTGGTCCAGGGTGTCCGTCTTCACCAGCACGTCCAGGTGCTGCTCGAACTCCTCGTTGGACCCGAGCCCGTTGGCCCCCACCGTGAGGAACGACCGCCCGGTGACAGGACTCCCGTGCCGCACCGGCACGGACATGACCTCACGCCCCTGCTTCTCCGCACCAAGCGCAACGGAGTGCCTCCTGATGTTGGCACCTTCCCGCGGCCGCAACACGTACGAAAGCGCGGGGTGCGCGAACACCAGCGGCTCGACGCTGTGCACAGTCCCTTGTGGACCAACCAGTCTCGACAAGGTCACCGTGTAGAGCCCCAGCGCGGCCCCGACGTCGACGCAGACGTCCCCCGGCTTGACGACCTTGCGAAGCCCGATGAGCTCCGCCTCGGCATAGGGCGTGAGCCGGGCCAGAGCCCGCAACCCGGCGACAACAGCGGCACTGCGAAGTTGGGTCAACACCCCAGTCAGCCTAGACGTGCCCGTTGTTGCGCGGTTCGCCTGCGGGCAACCCGACCTGGTCGGCGAACTCGGCGGCCACCCGCTCCCCACCGTAGACGCTGAGGGCCTTGACCAGGTGCAGCCTCAGGTCCTGCCGATGAGCGTCCCCGAGCTCAGGCATGGCCCGCTCCACACTGCTGACCAACGACTCGGCCCAGTTGGTGGCCGGCTCCCGCTGCGCGAGCTTCACGAGCTCGGCGAGGTGATCAGCCAGCTTGACCGCCTCCTCGACCTGGTACCCGTTGCGCTGCAACCACCAGATCGTCGCCGTGCCGACGTCCGTCAACACCTCGTCGCGCAGGTACCGGATCTCGGCCCGCTCGACGTCCCGTTCGGCCAACTTGAACGTGGAGTTCCGCAACAGCTCGACGTGCTTCCGAGCCATCTCCAGGTCCTCGTCACCAACCGTGATCTTCACCTGCTCGGCCCGCGCCCAGACATGCGTGCCGGGCACCTGCCGTTCGGTGGCGAGCTCATCCCCCAACTGCACCTGCAGGGCGGCGTGATGCACCAGCATCGCCTTGGAACTGATCTCCTTGGCCCGCTGCAGAACGTGGTGGATGGCCGCACTGCGCGGCGAGTTGTGCCGCAACCCGGTGGCCAGATCGAGCCGCCACACCACGGTGAACTTGAAGTGGAAGTCCAGCCCGTAGACCGCACTGGCCAACGGCGTCTCGAACTCCTGCTGATGACTGCTCGCCGGCGGCACGAACGTGATGTCGTCAGCGCGCTTGGGCACCCTCCGGCGCCACCAGGCCTTGAGGGAACCAAGCGGGCCAGGACGGAAGTCGGGCCAGGGTCTGCTCACGCCCTCTCCCTACCTGACGTTTGTGCCCGGCAGAAGGTGGCCTGCCTCACTTCCCTCCAACGGCCGCAGCCCGCTCCGCGCCGCCCTCACGGTGCGTGAGGGCGGGCCGGTTCGCGGCAGTGGGGGGCACTGGTCAACTCGGTGGCGGCACCCCGGTAGACTGCTGTCGCCAGCCCTAGTAGCTCAGGGGATAGAGCATCGGTTTCCTAAACCGTGTGTCGCAGGTTCGAATCCTGCCTGGGGCACCACCTTTCGCCGGGTGAAATCAGGGCCTGACATGCTGAAACGCTGTCGGGCCCTGATCTTTGCCAGCAGTCATCGTCAGCGAGAATCCCCGAGTGGGTTGTGCGTGGTGCGAGTTCGCAAACTCGACACTCACCTGCCGGCGCGGACGTGACTGATGTACGGCTCGTAGGCCGACAGATCACGAGACGGCTCATACCTGCTCAGGTAGTAGTAGTCGGCGATGATGTTGGCCTGCTGCTCGGTGTTGAAGTCGGCGAACGTCTTCCCGAGCAGGCCTTCCACGCCGCCGTAGTCGTAGAGGCCCTTCGCGAAGAACCCGGCGATCGCGGTCGGCAGGAGGCTCAGGACGCTGCGGCCGTGTTGGTACTGGTAGGCGTGCGTCAGCTCGTGGACCAGCCAGCGTTCGTAACGGGCCTGGTGTTGCGGTGTGGTCAGGACGCCCTTGGGGAACGTGACGAGGCGCGGGAGGGTTCTGGCCACGCCGAAGCTGCCCAGGAGGCCGCCTTCGGCGAGGCTCAGTGCGCTGATGTCCAGGGCGTCGCCGAACACCTCGCGGGCGATTGAGGCCTCGTGCGACTCCAGGTTGCGGCGGAACACAGGTCGGAACACCACGGTGGCTCCCCTGCTCTGGCTTCGGGCTGTCGGGCAAAGGGTGTCACGGGACAGGCAGGAATTCAGGCTGCGGCGCCCGTGAGCCGGTAGCGGATCTCGGTCAGCTCGGCCCCGCCTATGGTCTCGGTCTTGACCGTGCCGTCGGCGCGGAACCCGAGCCGCTCGTAGAACCGCCGCGCCCGCGGGTTCTCGTCGAACACCCACAGCACCACGTCCTGCTCCGTCCCGAGCGCCGCGCGTGCGAGCTCGTACCCGAGCGGGGTTCCCCATGCGGAGGGCAGCACGTAGAGCGCGTAGAGCTGGAAGGTGGCGTCAGGCTCGCTGGACGGGCCGACGGCGCAGAAGCCGGCCACGGTGTCGTCGGCGAGTCCTACCCAGACACCGCCTCGCGGGATGGCTCGTTCCCACATCGCCGTGCGCTGGGCCACGGACAGGCTCTCAAGCTCGGAATCCGGCACCAGGCCGCGATAGGCGGCCCGCCAGGTTTGGACGTGCACCGACGCGACGGCTGGAGCGTCGGAGGCTTCTGCGAGACGGACCGTCATGGCTTCCCCCACTGGCATGATCGAACGCATGCGGATCATCGTCGACGCGGACCCCGGTATCGATGACGCCCTCGCTTTGTACTACCTGCGCGCCCAGCCGGAAATCGAAATAGTCGCCATCGGCACGGTCCACGGCAACGTGCCGGTCCAGCAGGCCACGGCCAACGCGTTGCGGCTCACCGAACGGCTCGGGCTCGACGTTCCCGTGGCCATGGGTGCGGCGAAGCCGCTGGCGCAGCCCCTCATGACCGCCGAGGACGTGCACGGGCCGGACGGACTTGGCGGCCACGCGGGCGACGAGCCCGCCGCCTCTCCCACCGGGGAGAGCGCCGCCGAGCAACTGGCGAACCGGGCAAGGCGGAGCCCGGGCGAGCTGAGCCTCCTCGCCATCGGGCCGCTGACGAACGTCGCTCTCGCCCTGCAGATCGAGCCGCGCCTGCCGGAACTGCTCGGCAAGGTCGTCGTCATGGGTGGCGCGCTCAACGTGCCCGGCAACATCACCTCCCAGGCCGAGGCCAACTTCTGGCACGACCCGGAGGCGGCCGACCTCGTCCTCGCCGCCGGCTTCGAGGACCTCACGATCGTCGGGCTCGACGTCACCATGGAGGGGCACGCGCCGCAGGAGTGGCTCGACGCGCTGCCCGGCGACTGCTTCCCGAGGCGGATCCTCGGCTTCTACGCCGACTTCTACGGCAGCTTCCTCGGCAAGAAGGGCTTCGTCCCGCACGATCCGCTCGCGGCGGCGATCTTCTGCGACCCCGGTCTCGCGACCTACCGCGAGGACCGGTTCGCGATCGAGCTCACCGGCCGCTACACGCGCGGCAAGATCGTTGCCGACCAGCGGTTCCTGGCCGAGGACAGCCCGTTCGGACGTGACGTCGCCACCGAACGCACGACGGCCCGGTACGCCGTCACGGCGGACAACGCCCGCTTCCTCGACCAGCTGAGGCACGCTGTGACACAACCATGACGAACCGCCGACGGGACCTGGACAAACAACGGGGACCGTGAGAAGCATGAACGTCCACTTGAAACGATGGCTCGCGGTCTCGGGGGCCGCCGTGGTCATCGCGACGGGCGTCGTGGCCGGGGGCTCCTACTGGCGGCTCGAGAGCAATCTCAAGACCGTCGATCTCGCGAAGGAGATCACCCACCCCAGGCCTCCGTCGACGCCTGGCCGGCCCCTCAACATCCTCCTCGTCGGCAAGGACGACGAGCGGTCCGACACCGCCATGGTCGTCCAGCTGAACGCCAAGGGCGACCAGGCCCGCGTGATCAGCATCCCGCGCGACACCATGGTGCCGAGGCCGCGCTGCGGCGACGACCCGCCGGTCGCCATCGCCATGTTCAACAGCGCCTTCTCCACGGGCGGCGCCGCGTGCACCGTGGCGACGGTCGAGCAGATGAGCGGCATCCGGATCGACCACTTCGTGCAGATCGACTTCAACGGGTTCCGCGACGTCGTCGACCGGCTCGGCGGCATCGACGTCACGATGCCCGAGGCCATCAACGACGAGAAGAGCGGGCTGCACGTGCCGGCCGGGCCGGCGAAGCTGAACGGAACGCAGGCGCTCGCATTCGTGCGCACCCGCTACAGCATCGGTGACGGCAGCGACCTGAACCGCATCAAGAACCAGCAGCTGTTCATGCGGGCTTTGAGCGAGAAACTGGCGAACGAGAACTGGCTCGCCAGTCCGGCGAAAACCCTCGAGCTGGCCGACATCCTCACGAAGTCCATCGTCACGGACACCGGAATCGGCTCGATTCCGAAACTGGCCGATCTCGCGGGAAAACTCACCACGTTGGAACCGGACGCCATCACGTACGTGACGCTCCCGACCGAGACCTACCTCCCCGATCCGAACCGGGTCCAGCCGAAGCAACCGGAGGCGGACGCGCTCTGGCAGGCCGCCTGACCTAGCAGACCGCTCCCTGCCACTCGCCGGGAAGCGGCCCCGCGGGCCACGGCTGAGGAGACCCCCAGCGCTCCTCAGCCGTGGACGCTCTGCCCCAGTCGGTCACTCTCACGTCGGCGATCTCCCCCTGCTCGTGAAGGTCGTGGAGTCGAGGTTGTCAGACCACCTCGTTATGGTGGGTCTCTGACTGCCTGTGCGGCGCGTGCGCCGCAGCTCAGACGGGCGGTCCTCGTTTTCCGGTCCGGACGAGGAGGAGGCCGGTTGGGACCCCGTGGCGTCTTCGCGGAGCGCTTCGCGCTGCTCTACGCGGAGGCTGGCGACCCTCCCCTGAAGAGGGTCACTGAATCGGTCACCCGTGCCCGCCGATCGGACGAGCAGGGCAGGCCGCTGCGAGTGCCCGCCCAGCGGGTCAGCGACTGGCGGCGAGGGCGCAACGTCCCCGCCAGGTTCAGCGGACTGAGCGCCGTCCTGGAGGTCCTCGTCGGCGAGGCCCGCAAGCGCAGACCTCAGCCGGCGATCAACGGCCTGTACGAACTCGACGTGTGGCGCACCCTCTGGGAAGAGGCGCTCGCCAGCCCCGTCACCGAAACGGACACACCTCCTCAGGGAGACGACTCCGTTTGCCCGTACATGGGCCTGAGCGCATTCGGGCCGCAGGACGCGAATTGGTTCTTCGGCCGGGAAATGGCGACGAACGCACTTCTCGACCGGCTGAACGAAAACGGCATCACAATGCTCGTGGGCGCGTCCGGCGCCGGCAAGTCCAGCCTGATGAAAGCGGGCGTGCTGCCCCGGCTGGACAAGGAGACGATCGTCATCTCGCCGGGCACCGATCCGCTGAAGGAGTTCGCGCTCCGGGTACCGGAGCTGATCCCCGCGCTGGAGTCGGCGGTCGCCGCGGACGGGCACGTCGACCTCACGCACGAGGTGCAGCTCGCGGTCGGCGACCGGGTGGTGATCGTCGACCAGTTCGAGGAGGCGTTCACCCTCGGCGGTGACGAGAACCGGTTGCGGATCTTCGTGCAGGCCCTGCACGCGGCTGCCGAGAAGAGCGCGGTCGTGCTCGGCGTGCGGGCCGACTTCTACGCCCGCTGCCTCGACTTCCCCGAGCTCGCCGAGGCCCTGCAGAGCAGGCAGATGGTGCTCGGCGCGATGTCCGCGGCCGAGGTGCGCGACGCCGTGACGAGCCCGGCCAAGGCCGCGGGCCTGCAGCTGGAGGCCGGTCTGGTCGACCTCGTGCTGCGCGACCTGGGCACGCACAACCGCCGCGGCAAGGACGCCTACGACGCCGGCGCGCTCCCGCTGCTCAGCCACGCACTGCTGGCGACGTGGCAACGCAGGCAGGCGGGGCGCCTCACGATCGCCGGCTACCAGGCGGCCGGCGGCATCCAGGGCGCCGTCGCCGCCACCGCCGAACGCGCCTGGTCGGACCTCGACGAACCGGCCAGGGCCGCCGCGCGGCAGTTGCTCCTGCGGCTGGTCAGGGTCGGTGACGACACGCAGGACACCCGCCGCCGCTCCAGCCGCCACAGCCTGCTGGAGGCCAGCACGAACCTCCCCGCCACGGAACGCGCGCTGGAGGTCCTCACGCACGCCCGCCTCGTCACCGCGGACGCCGGCTCGGTCGAGATCACGCACGAGGCGCTGCTGCAGGCCTGGCCCCGGTTGCGCAGCTGGCTCGACGAGGACAGGGCGGGCAACCTCACCCGGCAGCGGCTGGAGGAGGACGCGGCGACGTGGTCGGCGCACGACCGCGACTCGTCGTTGCTCTACCGGGGCGCACGGCTGGAGGGCGTGCGGCAGCAGCGGGACGTCACCACGATCGCCAAGGAGTTCGTGCGCACGTCCGAACGCCAGCACCGCAAGAACGTCTGGCTGCGCAGGTCGGCGGTCGCGCTGGTGGCGGTGTTCGCGCTGATCGCGGCGGGCGCGGCCGTGATAGCGGTCAACCAGCGCAACGACGCCCAGTTCCGCCAGGTCGTCGCCGAGGCCGACCGGCTGACCGCGAGCGATCCGTCGCTGTCGGCGCAGTTCCTGATGGTCGCGCACCGCATGCGCCCGGACGACCAGGGCGTGGTCGCGAAGCTGCTCGCGATCCAGCAGGTCCCGCTGGCCGTGCCGCTCGTCGGGCACACCGGCGCGGTCTACCTGACGACGTTCAGCCCGGACGGCTCGCTGCTCGCCACCGCCAGCTACGACCGCACCGCACGCCTGTGGGACGTCCGGGACCGCAGCCGCCCCAAGGAGCTCGCGGTGATCGCCGAGCACCGGAACTGGCTGAGCTCGGCGGTGTTCTCCCCGGACGGCAAGGTGCTCGCGACCACCGGCCAGGACGCGACGATCCGGCTCTGGGACGTGGCGGACCCGAGCGCCCCCAAGGCGTTGAAGACGATCGACACCGGCAACGGCCCCTCGTACCTGCTGGAGTTCAGCCCCGACGGCACGCTGCTCGCCGCGGCGAACGAGGACCGCTCGGCGGTGCTGTGGGACGTCCGCGATCCGGCGAACCCCGTTACGTCCGGAGAGCCGATGCGCGAGCACACCGCCTCGGTCCGCTCGCTCTCGTTCACCCCGGACGGCAGGACCCTGGCCACCGCGGGCGACGACCAGACGATCCGGCTGTGGGACGTCGCCACCAGGACGCCCGTCGGCAAGCCGATGACGGGCCACACGCTCGGCATCCACAGCGTGGCGTTCAGCCCGGACGGCAAGCTGCTCGCGAGCGGCGCCGACGACAAGATGGTGCGGCTGTGGGACCCGGCCACGCAGGAACCGGTGGGCCAGCCGCTCGTCGGGCACACCGGACCGGTGTGGTCGGTGAAGTTCAGCCCGGACGGCCGCACGCTCGCCTCCGGCGCGTCCGATGCCACCGCCCGGCTGTGGAGCCTCACCAACCCGGCCGCACCGACCCCGCTCGGCCGGCCGCTCGCCGCACGGGGAGCCGGCATCTTCGCCGTGGGTTTCAGCCCGGACGGCGACTCGCTCGCGACCGGTTCGCTGGAGAACGCGGTGAACCTGTGGTCGTTGCCGCAGGCCATGCTCATCGGCCACTCCTCCCAGGTGACGACACCGTCGTTCAGCCCGGACGGCAAGATCGTCGCGACCGGCTCCGGCGACAAGACCGTGCGGCTGTGGGACGTCTCGGACCCGCAGCACCCCGAGCAGATCGGGCAACCGCTGCTGGGGCACGAACGGTCGGTCAGCCGGCCGCGGTTCCGCCAGGACGGCAAGGTGCTGGCCACCGCGGCCGGCGACAAGACGGTGCGGTTGTGGGACGTGAGCGATCCGGAGCACCCGAAACCGCTCGGTGAACCGCTCGTCCTGTCCAACCGGTTCTCGGCGTGGGCGGTGTTCCGCCCGGACGGCCAGGTGCTGCTGACCAGCAACACCGACGAGTCGGTGCGGTTGTGGGACGTGCGCGACCCGGCGCGGCCCGTCCCGCTCGGTGTCCCGCTGACCGGGCACGACGCCTACATCAACGACGTCGAGTTCAGCCCGGACGGTCGCACGGTCGCCACGGCGAGCAGCGACAAGACGGTGCGGCTCTGGGACGTGAGCGACCCGGCACGGCCGCGGCAGCTGGGAGAGCCGATCAAGGCGCCCCAGGTCGTGGGGCAGGCGATCTTCACCGCGGACGGGCGCACGCTCATCACCTCGGGGCAGGACAAGGTGATCCGGCTCTACGACGTGCGCGACCGCGAGCGCCCGGTGCGGATCAGCGAGCTGTCCGGGCACACCGGCACGATCAGCGCGATCTCGGTCAGCGCCGACGGCAGGACGCTGGTGAGCAGCAGCGCCGACAGGACGTTCCGGCTGTGGAACGTCGAGGACCCGGCCAAGCCGTACTTCCTGGGCCGCCAGATCGCGGGCGACTGGGCGGCGGAACCGCTGGCCCAGTTCGCGCCGCAGGGCAACGTGCTCGCCACCGGCAACGCGGACGGCGTCGTGCGGCTGTGGGACCTCGACGTGGAACACGAGATCAAGCGGATCTGCACGGCCACCCGAGGCGTGCTGACCCCCGCGCTGTGGCAGGAACGTCTGTCTCAGATGGACTTCCGGGATCCGTGCTGACCCTCACCGCGCAACTGCCTCACAGCCGGCACTGCATCGGTTACTGTCCGCTTCATGCGTCTTCTTGCTCGGGTCGGCAGCTTGCGCGCGATCGTCGCGGTGACCGTGGGGTTCATCGCTCTCAACATGATTCTGGTGGTGCTCGGCAACGTCACGGACTACGGCACGAACGAGGCGTTCGTGCAGCACGTCCTGGCGATGGACACCACGTTCGGCGAGGGGCTGAAGTGGCGGGCCATCACGAGCCCTGCCGTCGTCACGATCGTCTACGTCGCGATCATCCTGTGGGAGGCGATCTCCGCGGTCCTGCTGACCGCCGGCACCATCGCCTACCTCCGCGACAAGGAGGACAGCGCGCGCCAGTTCGCGTCCGCGGGCCTGCTGATGATCGTGGCGTTGTTCCTCGGCGGCTTCATCACCATCGGCGGTGAGTGGTTCGCGATGTGGCAGTCGAAGGACTGGAACGGCATCGGCGCGGCCCTGCGCATGGTGACCATCGCGGGCTTCGCGCTGATCCTCGTGCACCTCAACCCGCGTCGGGCCACTCCGTAGTCGGCTTCACGCAGAACACCGGCCCGACACCCGCGTCGGCGCCGATCTCATCCCACCAGTCGCGCTGCTCGGCGTCCTCGATCGAGTCAACCACCACCATGCCACCGGCCTCGTGCACGAACCCGACGAGGTCGCTGAGCACGTGCGACACCAGTTCGTCCGGCTTCTGGCGGCGCCCCTTCACCCGCACGGCCGCCACCCCGAGCGAGCGCACGAGCTCGATCTCGGCGGTGGAACCCTGGAAGTCGCGCGCCCCGATGTGGATGCCCATGTCCGCCAGCAGATCCAGGTTGTCGGCGGCCTCGCTGTCCTCGGACGCGAGCACGTGCACGGGGAAGCCCAGCAACAACCGCCCGGCCTGCAGCCCGGTGTCGGCCAGCACGCGCCGCACGTCCCGAACCAGGTCCGGGTTGTTCGCGAGGCTCTCGGTCAGGCAGACCGCGAGCATCTCGTCGTGCCGGCAGGCGGTCTCGGCGGCCGTCCGCAGCATCCACTCGCCGAGCGGCAGCATCAGCCCGGTGTGCTCGGCCATCGACACGCACTTCTCGTGCTGGATCAGCCCGACGTCGCGATGCCGCCAGTTCAGCTCGGCCTCGACGCACACCCGCGCCGACCCGTCGAGCTTCATGACGGGGTTGAACACGACCTCGATCTCGCCGTTCTCCCACGCGCCGGGCATCACGGCGGCGAGCGCGAGCTCTTCCTGCTCCCGCTTGTCCTGAGTCGCGTCGTGCAGCCCCCACTGCCGCCGCCCGCTGCGCTGGGCCCGCCGCAACGTCATGTCCGAGGCGCGTAGCACCTCGGCGGGACGATCTCCGGGGTGCAGCCGCGGCAACACCCCGATCGACGCGGACACCGCGACGCCGTGCTCACCGAAGTAGAAGGGCTCGGCGAGCTCGTGCTCGATCATCCGGATCGTCGTGTCGACGTCCGGCGTGTCGACGCCGTTCTCCACCAGCACGGCGAACTCGTCACCCTCGAAGCGGGCGACCATCGCCTTCTCGGCGGAGAACACGGAGCTGAGCCGCTCGGCGACGAGCTTCAGCACCTTGTCACCGACCTCGCGCCCGAGCCCGTCCGTGATCACCGCGAAGGCGTCGAGATCGAGGTGGTACAGCGTCACCCCGTGCTCGATGTCGCTGTGCAGCAACGATTCCAGCCGGGTGGTGAGGTACTGCCGGTTCGGCAGCCCGGTCAGCGCGTCGTGCAACGACTGGTACTGCAACCGCCCGCCGAGCAACGTCAGCTGGCTGTCGTCGTCGATCATCACCACGTAGTGCCGCGGGTTGTCCTCGGTGTCCTTCTGCACGGTCGCCGCGAGCAGCACCCGGAAGTGCTCACCATCGCGGTCGATGAGCCGAGGCCGTTCCTCCACCCGCCGCATCCGCCCGTGCCGCAGACCGGCCAGCGCGTCGTTGACGAGCGGTAAGTCGGTGGGAGCGATCAGGTCGGTGAGCGTCATCCCGTCGACGTCCTCACGCCGCAGGATCGTGCACAACGCCTCGTTCGCCCGAATCAGCTCCCCGTCGAGACTGACGATCGCGATGCCGGTGGACGAGTGCGCGAAAATGTCCTCGAACCGCTCCTCGCTGGCCTGCAAATCAAGCTGCACAGCCCGATTCGCCCGCAACAAGGCCTGACTGACGCTTTCCTGCTGCTCCAGCACAAAAGCCTGAATGGCCGCCGTGTAAGCGGCGGACACGGCACCGATCACCAACGCGGCCCGCTGGGCGTCCGCCCCCTCCTGCACGATGAAGCGCGCGAGGATCTCGACCGACTCCAGCAAGCTCTCAGCGCCGACGCAGTGCATCTCGACCAGCCGAGTGCCGACCCACGAGGCCACACCGGGTTCGTCGACGAGCGCCTCGGCCACGACGTTGAGCAGCTCACGCAGCTCTTCGGTCAGCTTCGCAGCGGATAGCGGCACATACGCGGTGCGACTGATCTTCATCGCCCAGTCGCGCGCCAGCTCGTCACGTCCCACCGGACGTGACGGTCTCGCGTCGTCCTGGCTCGGCAACCGTTCCACCTGACCTGCCTCGGCGAGCAACGGTGCGGAAGCCTACCGCCAGCAACCCACACCATCGCAACGCATGGAGACGTTCCCTCCAACGGGGGAATAGTGATCTCTGAGCGTTACAGCAATTACTAGCTCGATCGGACCAATTTTCTCACGAATCACCAGAACCCTCGACCCCAGATCGACCTGGAGACGGTCAACGGAGCCTTGGCGACGGCGAACGGCCAGGCCACCAGCACCCACCAGCCCACGGCAGGCACCTGATCGCACGCAATGCCGAAGGCGAGCCGTCCTACCAAACGCTCTGGGTGGGGTGGCTTCGTCACGAGTCGTGCCACAGCACTTGCTGCATGAGAGAAGGGGTGTCAACCCGACACGCTTTTCG
>NZ_JAPJDL010000039.1 GCF_026242055.1 Lentzea sp. NEAU-D7
CTGGGGCTGGGGCTGGGGGCTTGGGGCTTGGGGCTTGGGGCTTGGGGCTTGGGGCTTGGGGCTTGGGGCTTGGGGCTTGGGGCTTGGGGCTTGGGGCTTGGGGCTTGGGGCTGACCATCGCACCGCGTTCGCGCCAAAGCACCCCTTGCCCAACCCGCAGCAAAGCACTACCTCACTGCCACTGCCGAACGACGCCGCTTCGCCTGGACAACTGCACACCTCTGTCTCCCGCGTTCGCGCCCATCCGCAGAGCCTCCTATCCGATCGCCCGCCGCACCGCACGCCGGCCTGCTCACGCCCCCCAGCCCAGGCGAAGCACAGCGTGCGCGGCCTCGAGTCGCTCCGCCTCGCCGCGCTCCGAACGGTCCCCCGACACCTCGTCCGCCCACGCCAGCAACCGCCCCAGGTGCTCGTCCGCCCCTCCCGTGACGACGCGCGGCGTGCCGAACACGACCTCACCCCCGGTCCCGTCGATGGTGACCATCGCGCCCACATCGGCGGTGTGCCCGCCCAGCGTCACCGAGTCGCTGCCCACGACGAGGTCCGCGACGCCCACGACGGCGGGCTTTCCCATCGAGCGGGCCACGACGGCCGCGTGGCTCGCGGGGCCGCCGCGAGCGGTGACGATGCCGGTGGCCGCCGCCAGGCCGCGGATGTCCTCCGGTGACGTCTCCGGGCGCACCAGGACGACCGGGCCGTCTGCGGCCATGCGCACCGCCTCGTCGGCCGTGACCGCGACCCTGCCCGTCGCCACGCCGGGGCAGACGCCCAGGCCGCGCGCGATGACGTCGGCATCTGGTGCGATCCGGGGTACGCGGACGTGCTGGAGGTGGTGTGGTGTCACCCGCAGGAGGGCTTCGCCGCGGGTGATCGTGCGGGCGTCGGCCAGGTCGGTGGCCAGGCGGACCGCGGCGGCGCCGGTGAACCTGCCCGGTCGCACCTGCAGCAGCCACAGGGCACCTGACTCGAAGGTGAACTCGACGTAGCACGCGTCGCGGTAGTGCTGTTCGATCCGCTTCAGGGCGGCGAGGAGGTCGCGCCAGACCTCGGGTTCGCGGTCCGCGAGTGCGCGCAGGGGCAGGGTCAGCGATCTGCCCGAGACGACGTCGTCGCCCTGGTGTCCGAAGAGGACTTCGCCGAACGGCACGTTCTCTCCTGTGCCGGGGTCGCGGCTGAACGCCACTCCGGAGCCGCTGTGGCCGTCGCGGTCGCCGAACACCATCCGCTGCACGACCACGGCCGTGCCCAGGTCGTGCGGGATGCCGTGCAGGGTGCGGTAGGTGCGGGCGCGGGGTGTGTCCCACGACGAGAACACCGACCTCAGCGCCTCCTCCAGCGCGTCCGGGGTGGGGTGGAGGTTGAGGATCGTGTCCATCATGCCCGGCATCGACACGGCGGCCCCGGAGCGCACCGAGACCTTCGACGGCCCCAGCACCTCGACGGCGGAGGCCAGTTCTTCACCGAGACCGTCGGGGAGCCGGCCCGTGCGGAGGAAGGCCCGGCAGGCCTCGGTGGTGACGACGACAGCGGCGGGCACCGGCAGGCCGAGGCGGTGCAGCAGCACCAGGCCGTGGGCCTTGCCGCCGACGACCTCCGGCGGTTCGCCCAGCGCGCCGGAGAGTCGCCTCACCCACCCCATCGCACGATCCCCAGGGTGGCGAGCAGGTCTTCGTGCAGTTCCGCCCAGATCGCGTGGTACGAGTCGATGGTGTCGGCCAGGCGTTCCCGCTCCCCCGCCTGAGCGCGGTCCAGGGCTTCGGACAGGCGCGTGTCGTACCGGCCGAAGCGCGGCGCGGCGGCGGCCAGAGCGGCGATCACCACGACGGCGCGGGTGTGGAGGTCGTTGAACAGAGCGAGGACGCGGGCGTCGTAGTCGGTGTCGCTGTGGTCGTTGACGGTCGTGACGCCGTCGGCGGAGCGGATCTGCCACGCCGTGCACAGGTCGAGCAGTTCGGGGTTGAGCACGAGGAACGCGTCGAACGCCTCGGCCAGCGCGGGACGGGTGCCGGCCGACTCCAGCTCGGCCTTGATCCGCTCCGCGTCGGCGGAGCGGCCGGACTCCGTCAGCGCCCACCCGCCGAAACCCTTGTGGTGGGTGACGAGACCGGCGACCGCCAGGTCGATCAGCTCGGACTCCACATCGGACTCCGCGAGCCCCGTGAACGACGCCACGCGGGTGAGCCCTGCGCTGCCGACGCAGCGCAACGCGTGCAGCACAGACAGGTCCCCGCTCATGACGTCGCCTCCCGCCTGCGCGCTCCGGCCGCGTACCCGGCGCCGCGGCCGTGGGCGCGCGCGACGATCACGCCGTCCCGCAGGCTGACCGCGGACTCGGTGTCGTCGCCGGGATCGGTGACACCGATGGCCGAGGCCACCAGCGCGTCGTCGTCGAGCACCAGCCGGACGTGCTGCCAGACCTCCGGCGCGAACACCCGCCTCAGACAGCCGACGGCGTCCATCACCCGGAGCCGCACGAGGCGCCCGGTCTCCTCCGGATCGCCGGTGACGACGGCCAGCGTGACCTGTTCACCGGGCTTCGCCGACCGCACCGCTTCCTCGGCCGCGCCGAGACGGCTCGCGCCCAGCACCACCACCAGTCCGTTCGCGAGATCCACCTGCTCGCCGCTGATCCGGTCCACGAGCCCCTCGGGCGCGGTCCAAGCGTCCGCGCACGTCCGCGCCGGGGCGACGTACGGCAGGTGCGGCGGCGCCCAGGTGTCCTCCAGGTCGATCTCGGCCAGGTGCCTGCACGCGTGCGCGACGTCGAACGGGTCACCGAACCCCGGCGACGTCTCGGCCCGGTGGCCCGCGCCGTCCAGCATCGTCAGCACCAGCTCCGCCAGCCGCACCCGCCGAGCCGGTGCGCCCCGTTCCAAGGCGATGGCCAGCAGCAACGCCTCCAGCCGGGCGAGCTGCGCCAGCACGGCTGGACCGCGCTCGTCGTCGAAGACGCCGTCCAGCGACCGCAACTGCAGCCGGCCGCCCGGCGCCGAGTCGCCCACCAGCGGCAGCCGTTCGAGCCACACCCTCGCGAACACCCCGAGCGCGTCGACCCTCGACGTCGGCGACACCGTCGCCTGCGGTTCACCCGCTGACGCTCTCTCGATCAGGTCGATCAGCACGGCCAGGTACAGCGCGCGTTTGCTCGGGAAGTTCGAGTACACCGCCCCGCGGGTCAGCTCCGCCCGTTCGGCGATCCGGTCCACCTTCGCCGGCTGGAAACCGTGCTCGGCGAACTCCTCCCGCGCCGCCGCCAGCACCGCGGCACGCGTGCGCGCCTGCTGCTGCACCCGAGTCAGCCGAACCATCGCCACTCCCGCCGAACGCAACTGAGATGTTCTGAACATCCAGATTACCTCAACCTCTGAGCGGCGGCGCTCGGCCATGAGCGGTGCGCGGGGAGAACCGGCTGACCGACGTCTTCTTCACCCGGCCGCGCGCCAGGCGTGGTAGCCGAGCCCGATCGCACCGGCCGCCATCGGGACGCTGGTCAGCAGACCGGCCAGGCCGTTGCCGGGAACCACGAACGTGACCACGACGAACAGCAGCAGGAACGGCACCCACCTCGGGACCGCGTGCGAGCGGAACAGACCCACGCACTGCAGCACGGTGCCCAGCAACACCAGTGCGGCACCGGGGATCATCAGCGCGAACAGGTGCGCGGTGTCGTTGTTGGCCGCCTGGATCACCGCTTCGCCCGCCGCCGCGCCCACCGAGGGGTCGGTCGGGAAGAAGTAGGCGGCGGCCCAGCCCGCGGCACCGGCACCCTGCAACCCGGTGCCGATCCACATGAGCGCGGCACCCCAGGTGGCCCAGGCGCTGCCGCGACGGCGGACCAGGAACATCGTCGCCAGTGCCTGCAACGGGATGTTGAGGACCTGCATGGCCGCGAGGCCGCTGAGCAGCCCCCACCACAGGTCGCGGTCGGCCACGACGTCGGCGTACGAGTAGGTCTCGCCGCCGCCCGAGGGTTCCGGCCAGAGCAGCCCGCCCGCGACGGCGGCGACCGATGTGACTCCCAGGACGACCGCGAGGACGGCGAGGCGTCCCCGAGTGGAACTCGCGGTGGTGTCGTGCACCGCGGTGATGTCGACGGACATGGTCACTGCCTCCTTGAATGAGGTTCGGTGAGGTCTGGTGGCTCCTCGCCGTCCACGGATTCGGTGGCTTCAGAGAACCGGCCGGAGGGCGCCTGCCACATCGGTGCCGGCCCGGTACCCCGTCTCCGTGCTGACACGGAGGCCGTGCCGTCACACCGGCCTTACCCTGGGGCGATGAGGTGGCCGCGACCGGCAGCGCCGGGTCTTCTGGGCGTCTCCGCCGTGCTGACGGCGGGCGGCGCCTGGCTCCTGGTCCGCACGCCGGGCCAGGCGGTCCTCGCGTTCGCCGGCCTCGCGACGATCGGTCTGGCGATGGCGGCGCTGGGCGTGACGATCGCGTTCCGGGTGCGCGGCAACCCCGTCGGGCCGCTCCTGGCCTGGGCCGGCACGATCGTCGTCTTCCTGGCCGCGCGCGACGTCTACTACCGCGCCTGGCTCACCGATCCCCGGTCGCTCCCGCTGGACTCCCGCGTGGTCGCGCTGCTCAACGAGAGCGGCTGGTGGCTGCTCGCCGCGGTGGCGTTGCTGCTGCTGCACTTCCCGGACGGGTCGCTGCCCGGCAGGCGGTGGTCGGTGCTGCCACCCCTGATCGTCGTGCTCTCCGTTGCACAGCAAGGAATCGGCGCTGCGCCCAGAGAGCCCTTCACCGAACCGATGGAAGGGCTCGCACGCCCGTGGGGGCCGCCGTCGGACGCGGTCCACGTCCTCAGCTACGTCGTGACCATCGGGCTGGTGCTGACCGTGCTGGCGGCCGGGGTGTCGCTGGTGGCGCGGTTCCGGCGGTCCGCCGGAGTCGTCCGGGCTCAGCTCAAGTGGCTCGCGTTCGCCGGGCTGGCCGTGACCGCCTACCCGGTCGTGTGCCTGGCCGAGATCGTCGTGACCGGGCGAAGTGGTGCCGTGGCAACGGTCTTCGGCGTCGTCACGCTCGTCGCGCTGCTCTGCTCGGTCGGCATCGCCATGCTGCGCCACGACCTCTACGACGTGGACCGCGTGCTGGCCGACACGATCAGCTACACGATCGTCCTGCTGGTCCTGATCGGCGCGTACGCGCTGTCCGCGCTGACGCTCGGCCTCGTTGTGGGCAAGGACTCCCCTGCCGCCGCCGCGGGCGCCACCGCGGTCTGCGCCGTGCTGCTCACGCCCGTGCGCCGCCGCTTGCACCGGGCAGTGGACCGGCGGCTCTTCCCCCGCACGAGGGCCGCCCTGCTCGCCATCGAGGACCTGCAGCACCGGGTGCACACCCAGTCCGCCCAACCCGAAGAGCTCGAGGCGACGCTGCGCACGGCCTTGCGTGACCCCACCCTCCGGGTGGGCCTGCTGCTCCCCTCCTCGGCGGCCTTCGTCGACGCCGACGGTTCGGCGGTGACCGGCACGGGGCTGGTCCCGATCACCCTCGGAGGCACGCAGATCGGCGTTCTCGCCGCGTCCGGCACCACCCCGGCCGTGCTCAAGGTCGTCGCCACCGCCGCCGCGAGCCTGGTGGAGGTCGCTCGGCTGCGCGGGGAACTGGCCACCGCCCTGCGCGAGGTGGAGGCGAGCCGGACCCGGATCATCCAGGCCGGGGACGCCGAACGGCACCGGCTCGAACGCGATCTGCACGACGGTGCCCAGCAACGGCTGGTGTCGCTCGGCATGGCGATGCGGCTCGCGCAGCGCCAGCTGCCCACCGGGTCCGTCGACGTGCACGCGGTGCTCGACCAGGGCGTCGCCGAACTCGCCACCGCCATCGCCGAGCTCAGGCAGATCGCCCACGGCCTGCGCCCCACCAGCCTCGACGACGGCCTGCACAACGCCCTCGCCGCGCTCACGACCACGTTGCCGGTCCCGGTGGCGCTGGAGATCATGTCCGAACCGCTGACCGACGACATCGCGATCACCGCCTACTACGTCGCCGCCGAGGCGATCACCAACGCCGCCAAGCACGCACACGCCAGCACGATCACTGTCCGCGTCACGCAGCAGGCGGACGAGGTCAACGTGTGGGTGAAGGACGACGGCTGCGGCGGCGCCGATCCGCGGGGCGGGTCGGGGCTGGCCGGGCTGGCCGACCGCGTCGCCGCGCTGGGTGGCTCGTTGCGGCTCAACAGCCTGCCGGGCGCGGGCACGACGATCCAGGCGGTGCTGCCGTGCGCATCGTGATCGGCGAGGACTCGGCGTTGTTCCGGGAAGGTCTGGCGAGCCTGCTGTCCCACGCGGGCCACGAGGTGGTGGGCCGTGCCGCCGACGCCGAGACCCTCGTGGACGTGGTGGCGCGGGCCGAGCCCGACCTGGCCATCGTGGACGTCCGGATGCCGCCCGGCCTGACCGACGACGGCGCGAAGGCCGCCCGCCGGATCCGGGCGGCCCAGCCGGGGGTCGCCATCCTGATGCTGTCCCAGCACGTGGAGACGAAGCACTCCGTCGAGCTGGTCAGCCAGGGAGGATTCGGTTACCTGCTCAAGGACCGCGTGCTCGACGTCGACGACTTCCTGGAGTCGATCACGCGCGTCGCCGCCGGTGGGTCGGCCCTCGACCCCGAGGTGGTGGGCCGGCTGCTGGGACGGCCCACCACCGGGGCGCTCACCCCGCGCGAACGCGAGGTGCTCGGACTGATGGCCGAGGGCTGCACGAACGTCGCGATCGCGCGGAGGCTCTGGCTCACCGAGCGCACCGTCGAGACCCACGTCGGCAGCATCATGGCCAAGCTCGGACTGGCCGCGAACGTGGAGGAGCACCGCCGGGTGCTGGCCGTCCTGACCTACCTGGCCGAGTACGGCTGATGCTCCCCCACCTCTGCTCAGTTCAGCACGCAGAGCAGTGAGCAGGCCTTCGCGGACGACCACTCGCTGTACGTGCGGGTGCCGTTGACCGGCGTGTACTTCGCCTTCGCCTTGTTGGTCAGGGGGAAGAGCGAGAGCAACGCGTACGTCGAGCAGTAGACCACTTCGGACTCACCGGGTTGCAGCGTGAACGGCCCGGACTGGCAGGCCGGTTCCACGTCGTCGACCACGTACGCGTCGACGATCGGGATCGGGCCGTTGTTGGTCACCGTGACGCGCCAGTACGCGGTCGCGTTCAGCAGGCCGAGCACGCCCACGGGTGCTTGCTTCGCCCACGGACCGGCGCCGCCCGCCTTGCAGTTGGCCGGCGTGTAGGACCCGCAGATCTCCTTGTTCACCACCACGTTCGGCATGCACGCCGTTCCCGGCGCGACCTGGCGGGTCACCGTGTTGGACGAGAAGCCGCCCGTCGCATCGGTTCCGTTCGCCGTGTTCGCGACGGACGTGACCGCGCAGTCCGCGGAGATCGTGGTGCGGAAGCACATCTGCGGTGCGTCGCCGTTGAACTCCACGGCCAGGGACGGCTGGTTGCCGCCGCCGAAGTCCGCGGCGTTGTTCAGCACGAGCGAAGCCGTGACGGTCAGCGAGGAGGCCGTGACACCGGTCAGGTCGACCGTGCCGTCAGGGGCGAAGCCCGGTGTGGCGACGGGGTTTCCGCCTCCGTCGACGGCCTTCACGGTGGAGGCGCCGAAGTTCACGTTCGCCGGTGTCACGCCGACGAGCCGCGCCTTCGTGTATGCGGTGACGTGCGGTTTGCCGTCGCAGTAGAACTGAGACGGGGTGAGAGACACGGAGGCGCCGCTGCGAACGCAGGGCGACGCCCCCGTGTCAGGATCCATCGAGAACAGCACGCCCGCGTCACCCAAGCCGATCATGCAGCCGGTGGGAACGTCGTAGGCGTAGCCGTAGTCCCTGGTGTCGCCACCGTTGACGGTCGGGTGGGTGATGCGCGAAGGCACGCCGGCACAGGACGCCCCGGTGCTCCAGTCGTGGCACACCGCCGCACCCAGGTACGGGCCGCGCCAGATGCCGATGAAGCTGCGCACGCGGTCACCGGTGCGGACCACCTCGGGGTTGAACGCGATCACGCCTCCTTCCAGTCCGGCCGTGGCCGACGGCGCGGGCAGGGGCGAGCCGTCGATCGCGTAACAGGTGGTGACGTTCGACGCACCGGTCGTGCTGGAACACGCACCGGTCTCCGCACCCGTGGTGCTGTAGGCGGTGTAGGCGTTGTAGGTGATGTTGCCGTTGGGCCCGACGGGTTTCGAGGCCGGCCAGCCCGCACACCTGGCCGTGGTGCTGGGGTCGAAGCAGCCCAGCTGGGGAGCGCCACCGGCGGCCGGCACCGAGGAGGCGAAGAGCTTGCCCCCGGCGACGGTCAGCGCGCCGTAGTAGTAGCTGCCGGTGTTGGTCCACGGCACGATCGGGGCGTAGGGCTGGCCCGCGCACGCGCTCTGGGTGGCGATCGTCCAGCACACCACGTCGCCCGAGGTCGAGGCACCGTAGAGGTTGCCGCCGATCTGGACGAGTCCCGCCATCTCGGTCGTCTGCCCGCCGCGGGGCATCAGCGGCCAGAACCCGCAGTTGCCCGGAGCGACGAGGTCCATGCAGGCCACGCCGATCGAGGACGCCGTGGTGGCCGAGTAGTAAACGCGCGCCGGATTCGCCTCGTCGCGCACGTACTGCGGTTCGAGCGGGCTGCTGATGTCGCCGGTGTTCCCCGTGCCGAACGGGCCGGGCGCGGTGTTGAGCGGTTTCGGCCACGGACCGCCTGGGCAGGGCGTGCTCGTCGAGAGATCGGTGCACACCAGCTTGGGGACGGTGAGAGCCGCGTGGTGGTAGACGTTCCACGCCTGCAGGCGGCCGTCGGGCGTGCGCTGCAGGATCGGGGTGAAGCCGTCACCGCCGGTCGATGCCGCGCTGGCCTGCACCGGCGGCGTCAACACGCTGGAGAGCGCCTTGCCACCGTTGCGCACGTTGGCGTTCGTCGCGGTGACCGGGTTGCCCTCGGTGCCGGTCCAGCCCGGCGGTACCTGCAGCGAGCCGGCCAGCAGGGTCTGGCCCGCGCCGATGGGGTCGGTGATCGAAGCGGCACCGTCGGCGCCGTTCGCGTAGGACACGACCCAGGAGGCGACGTCGCCGTGGGAGGCGGGATCGGACACTCCCTGCACGGACTTGGTGAGCGTGGACACGGGTGGCTGGGCGGCCACGGGAACGGCGGCGGTGAGCGTGCTGCCGGCGAGCACGCCCGCTAGCACCATCGCCGGCACACGTCTTCGCACGAGCATGGTCCCTTCGGTGGCGGGTAGTTCGGGAACTGACCGCCGACGCTAGGGACGTCTTCTGTTCGGGAAAAACCCCCTCACCCGCGTGCACGTGATGTCTGCACCATCAGACCAATGTGCGAATGCTGAACATGTGCCCTGACAAGAGATTCCAATTCATCCCTGAATGAAGTTTCACCTGAACGCCGCTGAAGTGCCTATGCGAGAAGCGAATGCTCGCGGTGCGGGGTCCACCGCAGGTGGACGGTGCGGTCGGGCGGCTCCGCCCGCAGCAGGGACAACCGCGGCCGGACGGCGTCGGTGCGCGCGGACGGCGGCTTGCGGCTGCCGGCGCGGTACTGGACCGGCCACTCGGCCGGGTACCCCTGCTCGGCCGCCGCGTGCAACGTCCAGTGCGGGTCGTAGAGGTGCGTGCGCCCGAGCGCGCACAGGTCCGCTCGGCCCGCCAGCAGGATGGAGTTGACGTCGTCGTAGGACGCGATGGCTCCGACCGCGATGACGGCCGCTCCCTCGACCTCGTGACGGATCCGGTCGGCGAACGGCGTCTGGTAGCTGCGGCCGTACGCGGGACGTTCGCCCGCCGTGACCTGGCCGGTGGAGACGTCGATCGCGTTCGCGCCGTGGGCGATGAACGCGCGGGCGATCTCCACGGCGTCGTGCTCGGTGTTGCCGCCGTCGACCCAGTCGGTCGCGGAGATGCGCACGATCATCGGGCGTTCCTCCGGCCACACGGCGCGGACGGCGTCGAACACCTCCAGGGGGAACCTCAGCCGGTTCGTCAGCGAGCCGCCGTACTCGTCGGTGCGCTGGTTGGCGATCGGAGAGAGGAACGAGGACAGCAGGTAGCCGTGCGCGCAGTGCAGTTCGAGCAGGTCGAACCCCGCTTCGGCACCGCGCCGGGCCGCGGCGGCGAACTCCGCGGTGATCCGGGCCAGGTCCTCGCGGCCGGCTTCGGCCGGGACGGGTGAACCAGGGCCGTACGGCAGCGGAGACGGGCCGATGACGTCCCAGTTCCCCTCGGGCAGCGGCTCGTCCATGCCCTCCCACATCAGGCGGGTGGAGCCCTTGCGGCCGGAGTGGCCGAGCTGCAGGCCGATGCGGGCGGTGCTCCGCTCGTGCGCGAACGCCACGATCCGCGCCCAGGAGTCGCGCTGCTCGTCGGTCCACAGACCGGTGCAGCCGGGCGTGATGCGTCCCTCGGGCGAGACGCAGACCATCTCGGTCATCACCAGTCCCGCGCCGCCCATGGCCTTCGAGCCCAGGTGCACGAGGTGGAAGTCGCCCGGCACGCCGTCGACGGCGGAGTACATGTCCATCGCCGAGACGATCACGCGGTTCTTGAGCTCCAGCTGTCCCAGGCGGAACGGCTGGAACATCGCCGGGGCCGTGCTCTCGAGTCCCTGGGACGCGGCGAACGCGGCGTCGACGCGGTCGGCGAACTCCGGGTCGCGGGTGCGCAGGTTGTCGTAGGTGATCCGGCGCGAGCGCGTGAGCAGGTTGAAGCAGAACCGGGTCGGCTCCTGGTCCGCGTACATGCCGATGTTCTCGAACCACTCCAGGGACGCCTGGGCGGCGCGCTGGGTGGATTCGACGACGGGGCGTCGTTCGGTCTCGTAGGCCGTCAGCGCGGTCTCGACGTCACCGTGTTCGTGCAGGCACGCGGCGAGGGCGAGCGAGTCCTCCATCGCGAGTTTGGTGCCGGAGCCGATCGAGAAGTGCGCGGTGTGTGCGGCGTCGCCCACGAGGACCACGTTGCCGTGGTGCCAGCGCTCGTTGCGCACGGTGGCGAAGCTGAGCCACTTCGAGTTGTTGGCGAACACCTGGTGGCCGGCCAGCTCCTCCGCGAACAGCTCGCGGATCCGGTCGACGGCGTGCTCGTCCGAGACGCCCGGCGCGAACTCCTGGGCCGTGTCGAAGCCGGCGCGGCGCCAGACGTCCTCGTGCATCTCGACGATGAACGTGGAACCGCTGTCGGAGTACGGATAACCGTGGACCTGCATGGTGCCCCACGGTGTGTCCTTGATGAAGAACTGGAACGCCTCGAAGACGCGATCCGTGCCGAGCCACATGTACTTGTTGTGCCTGCGGTCCACAGTGGAGCGGAAGACGTCCGCGAAGGACTGCCGCACCAGCGAGTTGACGCCGTCCGCCCCGACCACCAGGTCGTGCGACGCGCGCAGGACCTCCGCGCCGGGCGCGGGCGTGGAGAAGTGCACGGTCACGCCGAGATCGCGGCACCGCCGCTGGAGCAGCCCGAGCAGCTCCTTGCGGCTCATCGCGGCGAACCCCTGGCCGCCCACGGTGTGGCTCTCGCCGCGGTGGTGGATGTCGATGTCGGTCCACCGGGCGAACCGGCTGGCCATGGCGGCGGCGAACTCCGGGTCGGCGTTCTCGATCCCGCCGAGCGTCTCGTCGGAGAACACCACGCCGAAGCCGAACGTGACGTCCGGCGCGTCGCGCTCCCACACGGTGACGTCGTGCGCCGGATCGAGCTGCTTCATCAGTGCCGCGAAGTAGAGACCTCCAGGGCCACCACCGACGACGGCGATCCTTCTGGGTGCGGTCCTCACGCCGTCACCTCCTCTTCGACGATCTTGCGGAGCGTGAAGCGCTGCAGCTTGCCGCTGGCGTTGCGCGGCAACGAGGTCCGGAACCGGATCTCGCGCGGGTACTTGTAGGGCGCGATCGTGCGCTTGACGTGGTCCTGGATCTCGCGGGCCTTCGCCTCGTCGCTCGGAACTCCGTCGCGCAGCACGACGAAGGCGCACACGACCGATCCGCGTTCCTCGTCGGGTTTGGCGACGACGGCGGACTCCAGCACGTCCGGGTGGGTGTCGATGGCCTCCTCGACCTCCGGGCCGCCGATGTTGTAGCCGGAGGAGACGATCATGTGGTCGCTGCGGGCGTGGTAGTGGAAGTAGCCGTCCTCGTCGCGGTGGAAGACGTCACCGGTGACGTTCCAGCCGCCCACCACGTAGTCCTCCTGCCGCTCGTCGTCGAGGTAGCGGCAGCCGACGGGGCCGATCACGCCGAGCCGTCCCGGCTCGCCGGGGCCGAGCTCCTCGCCGTCGGCGCCGAGCACGGTGGCGCGGTATCCGGGCACCGGCTTGCCCGTGGAGCCCGGCCGGATGTCGTCGCCGGCGGCGGAGATGAAGATGTGCAACAGCTCCGTGGCGCCGATGCCGTCGATCACCTTGAGCCCCAGCCGCTCGTGCAGCCGCCGCCAGGTCTCCTGGGGAATGTGCTCGCCGGCAGACACCGCGGTCCGCAGACCGCCGAGCTTCGCCTCGGCGCCGTCGCGCAGGATCGCCTTGTACGCGGTCGGCGCCGTCGCGAGCACCGTGACCCCGTGCCGCTGCACGAGGTCCGCGATCTGGGCGGGCGTGGCGGCCTCGGTCAGCAGGGCGCAGGCACCGGCCCGCAGCGGGAAGACCACGAGCATGCCCAGGCCGAACGTGAAGGCGAACGGGGCGGTGCAGGCGACGAGGTCGTCCCCGGTCAGCCGCAGCACGTGCCGGCCGAAGGTGTTGTCGATGGACAGGACGTCGCGGTGGAAGTGCGCGGTGATCTTGGGTGATCCGGTGCTGCCGGACGTGGGCGCCAGCAGTGCCACGTCGTCGGCGGCGGTGTCGACCGCGGTGAACTCCCCCGGCTTCGTCGCGGCGAGCACCCGCAGGTCGTCGTACCCGACCACGGTCAGCTCCGCGAAGGCGTGCAGGTCCTCCACGAACCGCTGGTCGGCCAGGGCTATCGACGGACGGGTCCGCTCGACGACGGGCGTCAGCTCACGGGTCCGCAGCGCGGCCATGGTCGTCACCACCACGCCACCGGCCTTGAGGACGCCGAGCCACGCGGCCACGGTCCACGGGTTGTTCGGTGACCGGAGCAGAACGCGTTGCCCCGGCACGAGACCGAGGTCCTCGACGAGCACCTGGGCCACCTGGTCGGCGCGGGTCTTCAGCTCGCCGTAGGACCACACCTCCCCCGCCGGCGTCCGCAGGGCGGGGCGGCCGGGGCCGAACCTGGCCACCGGCACGTCGATGAGCTCGGTGGCGGCGTTGAGCCTCGCAGGGTAGGTCAGCTCGGGCGTCGTGAACTCGATCACCGGCCAGAGGGCGGCCGGCGGCAAGTGGTCGCGGGCGAAGGTGTCCCGAGGGGGTGACGGAGGAGTCGGCATGGGTGAGTCCTTCCGGCGACCCGCGTGGCGGCGCGGGCAGGTCAGGCGGTGCGGATCATGCCCTCCTGGGCAACGGTGGCGAGGTGGAGACCATCGCGGGTGAAGAAGCGGCCGTGGCCGAGGCCCCGGCCCGCGTCGGCGGCGACGGCCTCCTGCACGTAGAGGAGCCAGTCGTCGACCGGGCCCTCGCGGTGGAACCACATCGCGTGGTCGAGGCTCGCGGTGACGAGACCCGGCCGGGCCCACGGCAGGTCGAGCACCCGCAGGACCGGTTCGAGGATCGTGTAGTCGCACACGTAGGCCAGCGCGGCGAGGTCGCGCTGGGCGTCGGTCAGGCCGTCGACCGGGCGCAGCGGGTCGAACGGTTTGACCCACACGGCCTGGTGCGGGACCTTCTCGCCCTCCACCGCGAGGTAGACCGGGCCGGGCGCGTGCCGCATGTCGAAGCTGCGGCCACCGGACCAGTAGGCCTTCGACTCCTCGGTCATCGAGCCGCCGGAGCGTCCGGCGAGGAAGTCGGCGGAGCTGGGCAGCTCCTCCGGGCCGGGCAGGTCGCCGGTCAGCTCGGCCCGGAAACCACCTCCCGGCTCGCCGGCGGCGAAGTTCGCGAGGCAGGCGTAGAGGGGCTTGCCGTTCTGGTAGCCGCGGACCTGCCGGGTGCTGTAGCCGCGGCCGTCGCGCAGCAGCTCCACCTCGTAGCGCACCTCGGCGCCGATGTCGGCCGGGCGAAGGAAGTAGCTGTGCATCGAGTGCAGCGTCTTGCCGTCGGTCACCGAGCGCATGGCCGCGGCCGCTGCGGCGGCGACCAGGTCCCCGCCGTAGGCCTTGGGCCACGGGCAGGGCTGGGTGACGGCGGTGAAGGCGAGGTCGAAGTGCTCGGGCTCGGCCTTCTCCAGCGCGACGGCGTCGGTGAAGATCGCGGAGGTCGGTGCGGGCGTCATCGGGTCAGCCAGTCGCGCAGTTCCTCGTCCGGCACGTCGTCCAGGTTCACGACGATGTTCTCCGGCGTCCGCGTGGTCATCCACGTGAGCGGGTTGTTCCGGTCGAGGTTGCACTCGATGTGCGGCATGAACGGCGGCACGAACACCCAGTCGCCCTCCTCCATGTCGACGTAGTCCTCGAACCTCTCGCCGAAGTAGATCCGCGCCCGGCCGGAGAGCACGTAGCCGCCGGTCTCGGCCTCGCCGTGGTGGTGGGTGACCGAGCGGTAGCCCGGTTCGTTCGTGACCTTGCCGAACCACAGCTTCGTCGCCGGGGTGTGCTGGATGCTCACGCCCGAGATGCGGATCGCGCCACCGGAGTCGGCGGTGTCCGGGTTCTCGGCACCGCCGCGCGTCACGACCGGCGCGACCAGGCCGCTGGGCAGCCGGTACATCGAGTTGTCGCCGTCGAGCTGGTACTTGCTCAGGTCGGGCTCCATATCTCGTATTCTTCACGACCGTCAGATACTGTCAATACTCATGAGGCCTGCAGCAGTGAACCCGGCCAGCCTTCCGGCGCCGAGCGGTTACTCCCACGGCACCCTCGCCGGCACCACCCTCCACCTGGGCGGGCAGACCGCCCTCGACGCCGACATGAAGATCGTTCCCGGCGGCATCGTCGAGCAGTTCCGCCAGGCGTTCAGCAACGTGCTGACGACGTTGCGCGCGGTCGGCGGTGAGCCGGAGGACCTGGTCAGCATCACGATCTACCTGACGGACATCCCCGGCTACCAAGCCCACGGCAAGGAGATCGGCAAGGTGTGGCGGGAGCTCGCCGGCCCGGTCTACCCGGCCATGGCGGGCATCGGCTGCACGGCGCTGTGGCAGCCGGAGGCGCTGATCGAGATCCTCGGCGTCGCGGTGATCCCGGAAGACCGGCTGGTCAGGCCCAGCTGAATCGATAGCGTTTCCATGATCAGCGAAACATGAACGCGATATCCGAGGAGGTTCGTGGGTGAAGCTCGCTTCCGTGACCGTCGGCGGCGTCCGTCGCGGCGGGGTCGTCGACGGTGACTCCATCGCGCTGCTGTCGTGCGCGGTCGACGACGTCGTGCGGGGCGCTCCGGTCGAGACCGGCGAGGTCCTGCCGCTGGCCGAAGTGCGGCTGGAGTCGCCGCTGCACCGCTTCAACCGCGACATCCTGTGCACCGGCTGGAACTACTGGGACCACTTCGAGGAGTCCGCCGGCAAGCGCGAGGGGCAGGACCCCGTGTCCCGTCCGCTGCGTCCCACGTTCTTCACCAAGGGCCCCGACACGGTCGTCGGCCCGCGCGACGGCATCGCCTACGACCCCTCGGTGTCCCAGAAGTGGGACTACGAGGCCGAGATCGCGATGGTCATCGGGCGGGACGGCCGGTCGATCCCCGAGGAGAAGGCGCTGGACCACGTGTTCGGCTTCCTCGTCGCCAACGACGTCTCGCAGCGCGATCTCCAACGCGCGCACGGCGGTCAGTGGCTCAAGGGCAAGAGTCTCGACGCCACGATGCCGCTCGGCCCGTGGCTGACCACCCTCGACGAGATCGGCGACCTCGGACAGCTGAGGGTCCAGTGCGAGGTCAACGGCGTGTTGCTGCAGGACGCGTCCAGCGCGCAGATGGCGTTCTCCTTCGCCCGGATCATCGCCGAGCTCAGCCACGGCATGACCCTGCGCGCCGGTGACGTCATCCTGACCGGCACCCCCAGCGGTGTCGGCAACGCCCGCGAGCCGCAGGTCTTCCTGCGCGACGGCGACGTCGTCGTCACGCGCGTCAGCGGTCTCGGCGAGATGCGCAACACCGTCACGCTGACGGCTCTCGGCGAGCCGGGCGTTAAGCTCGCCAGGAGCTGATCAAGGTGAGGAGAGGGCGCTGAACGTCGCGGACATGACCGTGGAAGCCGCGGCTCCCGCCGGGCGTGACCGGCTCGGCCCGCTCATCATCACGATCTTCGGCCTCTACGCGCGTGGCGAGAGCAACTGGCTCTCCGTGGCCTCCGTCGTCCAGCTGATGGCCGACCTCGGCGTGGAGGGCCAGGCGGCGCGGTCCTCGATCTCCCGCCTGAAGCGCCGGGGCGTCGTGCGGGCCGAACGCCGCGACGGCGCCGGCTACGCCCTCTCCGAGTCGACGCTGGAGACCCTGGCCGAGGGCGACACCCGCATCTTCGAACGCCGCCGGGCCACCATCGAGGACGGCTGGCTCGTGGTCGTGTTCTCCGTGCCCGAGTCGGAACGCGAGAAGCGCCACGCCCTGCGCACCAGCCTGACCCAGCTCGGCTTCGGCACCACGGCCCCCGGCGTGTGGGTCGCGCCGGGCAACCTGGCCACCGAGACCCGCCGCACGCTGGAGCGCCGCGGGCTGTCCGAGTACGTGGACATCTTCACGGGCCACCACTTCGCGTTCGGCGACCTGCGCTCCAAGGTCCGCGCCTGGTGGGACCTCGACGAGCTGACCGACCTGTACGCCGACTTCCTGCGCCGCCACCGCCCCGTCCTCGACGCCGGCGTCACGTCCCCCGAGCAGGCGTTCCAGACGTACGTGCCGATGCTCACCGCGTGGCGCCGCCTGCCGTACAGCGACCCCGGGCTCCCCCTGTCGCTGCTGCCCCCGGGCTGGAACGGCGTCACGGCCGAGGCCCTGTTCGAGCAGCTCAACAAGACTTTGAGCGCACCGGCCCGCGAACACGCGCTGGCCGTGATCCACGGTCGTTAGCCGGCGGTGCTCCGCGGCTGCGGGCACTGGCCACCGGGGGTCGTCAGCAGCTCGAAGTGCCACATCTCGTTGGCGTAGGCCTGGCACAACCCGTAGTCGGCGCCGTGCTGGATGAGCCAGTCGTCGGCGTTCGTCGGCCCGATGTCGATCGCCTTGCCCGTGACGTGCGCGGACCTGTCCGGCGGGTGCACCCACCGACGGGCCTCCTCCTCGCTGCGGTACAGCTCGACGGCCTCGTCCAGCAGCCGCTGCTGGTGCTCCGCGCTGCGCCAGCCCGACGTCACCCGCAGCTCGACCCCGGCGAGCCTCGCGTCCGCCGCCGCCTTGCGCATCGCGGCGAGCAGCGCGGGATCGAGGTTCGCGATGGCGGCGTGCTCGCCGTCGTCCAGCGAGATGCTCTCGTTCTCCGGGATGCTGCCGTCGCCGTTCACCGTCGCCTGAACACCCGCCGCCTGCGGTCCCGCGGGTGTGCAAGCCGTCACCACCGCGAGCAGGAGGATCATCCAACTTCCTTTGCCAGCCACGACTTCGAGCTTTCCCGGTCGATGTCGCCGGACGGCGAGCGGAGCGTGCGCGTTGTGCAACGAACCGTCGACTGCGTAGAACGGTGATCATGAGTTCACGGATCACCGTGTGCCGCGGCTGCTGCTGCGGCACCGAGCGCAAGCACCCCGAGGTCGATCACGACCACCAGCTCGAAGTGCTGCGCGCACGGCTCGCATCGGTGAAGGTGGCCGACTGCCTCGACGCGTGCGAGGCCTCCAACGTGGTCGTCGTGCAGCCCAGCAGGGCCGCCCGCGCCGCCGGGGCCAGGCCGGTGTGGGTCGGGTCCGTGCTCGACGACGACGCGGTGCGGGGCGTGATCGACTGGGTCGACGCGGGCGGGCCCGGGCTCGCCGCTCCCCCGCCGTCGGTGAGCGCGCGGATCGTGGCCGCTCCCGGTGGGCGGGAAGCATGAACTACGTTGGCGGCATGGAGATCTACGACATCCCCGTCGGCACGCTCGCGGGCGAGCCCGGTGACCTGAGCGCGGTGCGGGGCAAGGTGGCGCTGGTCGTCAACGTCGCCTCGCGGTGCGGCCTGACCCCTCAGTACGCGGGCCTGGAGCGGCTGCAGGAGAAGTACGGGCCCGAGGGTTTCTCCGTGGTCGGCTTCCCGTGCAACCAGTTCGCGGGCCAGGAGCCGGGCACGTCGGAGGAGATCGCCACGTTCTGCTCGGCCACCTACGGGGTGTCGTTCCCCCTGTTCGAGAAGATCGAGGTCAACGGGCCCGGGCGGCACCCGCTCTACCAGGAGCTGACGAAGCACCCGGACGCCGACGGGGCCGCCGGTGACGTGGTGTGGAACTTCGAGAAGTTCCTCGTCTCGCGCGACGGGCAGGTCCTCGCCCGCTTCCGGCCGACCACCGAGCCGGAGGACGCCGCGATCACCGAGGCGATCGAGGCCGCGCTGCGCTAGCACTGCTTGACCGGGTCAAGTGGCCGCGAGGCGGATTTCACCCGGCGGCGCCACACGTCCGGGTGGCTCGCCGGGCCGCGACTCCCGCGAGTCGCCCTTGTCGCACCGATAGATATCTTGTCGCGCCACGGCGGTCGGCGGACTGTTGAACGGGTCCAAACCCCTTCCACTCCGAGGCCGCCATGACGATCCTGCGCATCACCCCGACCGAGGCCACCGACCTCCTCCTCCCGATCCAGCGCGAACCGCACGCCGACCCGGGCGACCTGCTCGCCGGCCACCTCCACGCCCCGAGAAGAGGCCAGGACTCGTCGGGTCCTTCCAGAGGCGGGGGCCCGGTCATCACGCTGAGCGAGCCGATCCCCGCTGAGCAGATCGACGCGAGCACGCCCTACGTGGTCAAGGACGCCGCCGGACGGGTGCTGAGCGTCCAGGACGCGGGAAGCGGCGGCTGGGAATGGGCGTACTTCGGCGCCTACGACAGCTACTGGACCGACGTCTTCCCGCTGCAGTTCTCCGGGAACCCGGTCGACAAGCCCGCGTCGATCACCATGCCGGAGCGCAACTGGCCGCTGCACTCGAACGGCACCGCCACCTCGTGGGAGTACGCCTTCTGGGCGCCGTCCGACTACGGCAGCGGCTATCCGGTGATGTCGTTGTCCGCGAAGGCCGCCCAGAAGAACCAGGACGGCGTCCAGACCTACACCCTGTCGTGGAACAACAACGGAACGACCATGAACCTGTGCGGGGACTCCGGCTCGTGGAACTGGGCGTACGTCTCGAGCTCGCACTCGGCCGCCGCGCTCACCTTCCACAGGTTCTACGTGCAGAAGTCCAAGCTGGACAGCCTGTTCAGCGCCACGTGGCCCGATGCGAGCTACGACCTGAAGCTCAACACCGGGGACAAGTACTACCAGGCCGTCTCGACCTCCCAGGTGATGGCGGCCTACAACAACTCCGGCCTCGCGCAGTACAGCTGGAAGGCCGACTACTTCGACTGCGACGACTTCAGCTACGTCTACAAGGCGCAGTGCTCCAAGGACGCCTACGCGGTCAGCCCGGAGTACGGCTACGCGGTCGGCATCATCTTCGGGACGACGGCGAACAGCGCGCACGCCGTCAACGTCTTCATCGACACGAGCGGCACCGTTCGGGTCATCGAGCCGCAGAACGGTCAGATCGCCAAGGGCGAGGACTGGAAGGACCACGCGGGCGCGGCGTACACGCCCTACTTCATCCTGATGTAGGCGGCCGTGGTGCCGCCCCCCGCGAGATGGGGGCGGCACCACGCTCGAATCGGTCTGGCCGACCGGAAGCGGCTGGACGCGCTGCACGCGTGCGGCGACCGGGCCCGGGTCGCCCGGGCACTACGAGCGCACGCGCGCCTGGTCGAGCGTGATCTGGTCCAGCAACGCGGCCAAGTCGGCGGGCATGGACAGGAACGGCGAGTGCGACGCCGGCAGGTGGTGCACCGAGGACGCGCGGGCGGCCATCTCCTCCTGCACCGCGGGCGGCATCGTCTTGTCGTTGTCGCACACCAGGTACGTGGACGGGATCGTGAGCCACCCGGCGGCCCTGAGCCGGTCGGTCGCGCTGCGGGCGCTCTGCGGCCGCAGCATCCCGGCGGCACGCTCGGCCAGCACCGGATCGACGCCGTCGTAGAACTGGGCCACGGCATCGGGCGGAGGAGCGACGAGCTCGGTCTCGAACTCCGGCAGGCCGGCCACCTCGCTGATCGACGTGCCCGCCTCCAGCATCCACGCCGCCAGGTAGACCACGCGGGTCACGAACGCGGACCCCGCCGTCGCCTCGGTCACCGGGAAGCCGCCGTAGGAATGCCCCACGACCGCGACCGGCCGGTCGATCGCCGCGATCGCGCGCCGGATGGTCTCCGCGTCCTCGTGCAGCCCGGCGGGCGTTCCCGAACTGGGCAGGTCAACGGTGTGGGCGGTGCGGCCGAGCCGCCGCAGCTCCTCTGTCACGAGCTCCCAGCACCACGAACCGTGCCACGCGCCGTGCACCAGAAGAATGTCGGGTAAGTGCATCTGTTCTCCCGCCAGGAAGCCGGAATCCTCTCACGGGCAATCGCGTACGCGTCGAGGCGCACCCCTCGACGCGTACGCGACACAGGTCCAGCATTCTGGTGGGGCAGCCGTCCCACCGTTGCAAGGCCGAGGAGAGTTCCATGCGCACGACCAGCCGGCTCGCGTTGATCACGGCCCTCGGGCTGTCGGCCGCCGTGGTGCCGTCGGTCGCGGGCGCGACACCGGGCAGCGGGGTCACCGCCGTCACGATCTTCAACCAGACCGTCGGCGACACCCAGTACGTGCTCAGGGAGATCACCATCGCGCCGGGTGGCTCCACGGGCTGGCACCACCACCCCGGGCCGGTCAAGGCCGTGGTCCTCGCAGGCGTGCTGACCCACCACGAGTCGGACTGCTCGATCGACGGCGTGTACCGGCCGGGACAGTTCATCAACGAACCCAACGGCACCGGCTACGTCCACTTGGGACGGAACCTCACGACCGCGCCACTGGTGCTGGAGGTGCTCTACCAGAACCCGGTGGGCAACCCGCTGGCGGTCAGCGCGCCGAATCCCGGCTGTTCCTTCGAGTAGGCGCCGCGGCCACCCGTTCGTGCACACGGGGTAGCGTGCCGCCGCATGAGTGCGCGCTTCCAGGAACTCGACTACCGCCAGACCCCGCTGGGTGAGCTGTCCCTGCGGCGCCGGCTCGAACCCGGCACCGGCAGGGAGATCCACGAGATCAAGCTCAACGACGAATTCCTGATGTCGAGCCTGTTCACCGTCGCCGAGGTCGAACTGGCCAACCTCGCACTCGCGGAGCTGTCCGGGGACTCGCTGAACGTGGTCGTGGGCGGCCTCGGGCTCGGCTACACGGCGCAGACGGTGCTGGAGCACTCGAACGTCGGCTCGCTGCTGGTGGTCGACGCCCTCGGCGAGGTGATCGAGTGGCATCAGCAGGGCCTGATCCCCGCCGGGACGACGCTGGCGGCCGACGAGCGGTGCCGTCTGGTGCACGGCGACTTCTTCGCCCTGACCCGCTCCGGCCAGGGGTATGACGCGGCGGCGCCCGGCAGGCTGTTCGACGCCCTCGTCGTCGACATCGACCACTCACCACGCCACCTGCTGCACCCGTCCAACGCCGACTTCTACACCGCGGAGGGCACGCGGCGCCTCGCCGCGCTGCTCACGCCCGGCGGAGTGTTCGCGTTGTGGTCCAACGACCCGCCCGAGGCGGAGTACACCGCTACCCTCGCGGAGGTCTTCACCGACGTGCGGGCCGAGGTCGTCACCTTCCCCAATCCCCTGCAGGACAGGGAATCGACGAACACCGTCTACCTCGCGAAGCGCCGTTGATCCATTCGCCGCAACCTTGGTGATCGTGGTTTGGCGCTCCGCGTGAACGGGCATTGGACGGCTCATGATGGCGTCGTACTGGGAAACCGCCCGGACCGGTTTCCTGGCGTTCGTGGGTGTCGGCTCGATGGTGCTCCTGCCCCTGGTCCTGTTGCACTACTTCCGATTCCGGCGGGTCGAACCGCGGCGGGCGTTCGTCCTGTACGGGCTGCTGGCCTACGGGCTGGTCGCGCTGGCGCTGATCTTCCTGCCGTTCCCGTCCGACGTGGCGAACCTGTGCACGGGCGAGCAGATGCTGTCGACGGTCCCGTTCCAGTGGGTGACCGACATGAGCAACAACATGGCGGCGAACGGGCGTTCCGGCGTCCTGTCGATGGTGAAGTCGCAAGCGTTCCTGCAGCAGCTGTTCAACGTCGCGCTGTTCGTGCCGCTGGGTGTGGTGCTGCGCAAGGCCTACCGCAAGGGGCCGCTCGCGGTCATCGCCATCAGCCTCGGGCTGTCGCTCGCCATCGAGGTCGTGCAGTTCACCGGCAACCTCGGTTTCTACCCGTGCCCGTACCGCATCGCCGACGTCGACGACCTGATCTCGAACACCTTCGGCGGCCTGCTGGGCTGGATGATGGCGCCGGCGGCGTTCGTCGTGCCCCGGCTGCCCTCGTCCGACGAGTCGGCCGCGCCGATCGACACCGTGACCGTGCCGCGCCGGATCCTCGGCCTGATCTCCGAGCTCGTGCTGGTGATCGTCATCGCGAAGCTGGTGCTGAACTCGGATCCGCGCTGGGCGGTGTGCGTGCTCGCGGCGTTCCGGGTCGTGCTGCCCGCGGCGGCGAACGGGATGACCATCGGCGGGGTGCTGCTGCACTACCGGGTCCGCGCTGAGGACGGCTCACGCGCCAACCCGTTCCAGCTCGCCCTGCGCGAACTGCTCGGCTTCACGGGCTTCCTGGCCTACGCGACCGTCGTGTCACCGCTGATCGGCATCGGCTGGTGGGACCTGGCCGTCGTGGCGTTGTACGTCGGCGGCGCGTTCGTCGTGCCCGTGTTCCGCCGCGACCAGCGCGGATGGCACGAACAGGTGGCTCGGACGAGGGACGTGTTCGCGATGCGGGAGACCGGGTACCCGGACCGCCATGACGACGTACACGCACACAGCTGAGGCGGACATCCCGGCCGACAAGCTGTTCGGCTTCCTCGCGGAGCCGCGGAACCTGCCCCGCTACTTCCCGCAGATGACCGCGGCCGAACCAGAGGGCGGCGAGCAGGTGCACGTCGAGGCCGAGGTGCACGGCCACCACGTCGAGGGCGAGGCGTGGGTGCGGCCGGACGCCGAACGACGCACGCTCGAATGGGGCGCCGAGGGCCCGGACGACTACCACGGCGAACTCCAGATCGAGGAGGTGGCGGCGGGCCGGTCGCGCATCACGGTGAGCCTGCACAGCGTGCGGGAGGCGCAGGGCGACGAGGTGCAGCGCGGGCTGGAGCAGACGGTCGCCGTGCTCACCCAGACCGCGGCGGCCGACGACCGGCAGACCGGCTGACCTCACGGAGCTGCTCGTAGGCCGTGCACCCGAGATCGCCGCCGCGTCGTTCCTGAGGTCGAAGACCGTCGAGCACCACCTGCGCGAGGCCTGCACGAAGCTCGGTATCCGCTCACGCGCCGAGCCGGCCGGCCGGCTGCCCTGACGCCCACGCGAACCCGTCCGGGTCGGTGAAGTCGCCGGCGCCGTTCATCACGACCCGGTGCGAACCGGACCCCTCGGGCGCCACCCCGGCGTCCTTGGCGAGCGCGCGCCGCCGGTACAGCCCCAGCTTCACGGCACCTGCCGCGGCGAACTGGACGTACATGCGGCCGAAGCTCTTCTCCACCGTGAAGCCCTGGTCGACGTAGCACTGCCTGCTGGCGGCCACGTCCGTCGCGCCGAGCAGCAGCACGACGTCGCCGATCTGCCCGGTGGCCGGTCCGGTGTTCTTCTTCGCCGAGGTCGCGACCTTCCAGATGGTGCCGTCCGGCGCCTGCACGACCCCGCCGTAGCCCCACAACGCCTTCCCGGCGGGCTTGAGCACGGTCGCGCCGGCGTCGAGCGCGCCGCCGATCAGCAGGTCGACGTCCGCGGGCTGCGCCACCGTGAGGGACAGCGTGAAGCCGCGGAAGCCGGCGGCCGGTTCCTGCGAGGCCCGCAGGCGCAGGCGGGAGCCGAGCCCGAAAGCGTTGGCGTAGAAGCGTTCGGCGGCCGCGAGGTCGGCCACTTCGAGGGTGATCGCGTCGAGTGAGGTCATGCCGGAAACGCTAGGCGCCACCCCGGGACCGGTGCTTCTCGATTCCTGACCGGACGGCGATGAGTTCCGCTGTGGTGTCCGGTCTGTCTTCCAACGCACCCGAATCCCTGAGTGGCTACGTACAGGAGGCAAGCGTGAGGCTTCTTCTCACGTCCGCAGGCGTCACGAACGCGAGCATCCGCGATGCGCTGACCGACCTGCTGGGCAGGCCGATCGCCGCCTCCAGTGCCCTGTGCGTTCCCACGGCGCAGTACGGCCACCCGATGTGCGGGCCGGCCTCGGCCTGGCGCTTCATCACCGGCCAGACGCCACTCCCCCTGTGCGACCTGGGGTGGAAGTCGCTGGGTGTCCTGGAGCTGACGGCGTTGCCCAGCATCGGCGAGGAGCGGTGGGTGCCCTGGGTGCGGGAGGCCGACGTCCTGCTGGTGGCCGGCGGCGACGCGCTGTACCTGTGCCACTGGATGCGGCAGTCCGGCCTGGCGGACCTGCTGCCTTCGTTGCGGGACACCGTCTGGGTGGGACTGAGTGCCGGGAGCATGGCGATGACTCCCCGGATCGGTGAGGAGTTCGTCGAGTGGACGGCACCCGGCGGGAGCGACAGCGCCCTCGGGGTCGTCGACTTCTCGATCTTCCCGCACCTCGGCCTCCTGCCGGACAACACGATGGCCGCCGCCGAGAGGTGGGCGGCCGAGATCGCCGGGCCTGCCTACGCGATCGACGACCAGACGGCCATCAAGGTCGCCGGCGGCACCGTCGAGGTCGTCTCCGAGGGGCGCTGGAAGCGGTTCCCCTCGTAGTTCAGGCCAGTGCGCGAACGACTTTGCGCAGCCAGTCGTCGTAGGCGCTGGTCGCGTGCACGCGCTCGGGGACGAGGAACGTCAGCTTCCCGGCCGAGCGGATCTCCTGGTCGACGACCGGCAGCACGATGATCCGCAACGAGAACGGCGCGGCCCTGTGGCCGATCTCGGCCTCCACCGCCTGCACGACGGCGCCCTCTCGCCCACGTCTCGCACGGAGTGCCTCGACCCCGGCCTGCTTGCGGGCGGAGTGCCACGCGTTGGCCTCGCTCCACCGTGCGACGACCACGTGCCGCAGCGCCGGATGGTCCGCGAGGCCTTCGAAGTCCGGTGGGCTGAGCCGGCTGACGCGGGCCAGGTCCGCCTGTGCCGGCGACGAGGTGAGCGCGGGCCTGTCGAGCAGTGTCCGCCACCACCACAGCCAGCCTTCCACCAGTTCGCCGGCCGAGGCCGCGGACGGCTCGGGCAGCGGGTCCACGTCCGGCGGGCCCGTCACCGGTCCGTCCGCTCGCACCTCGATCCGTTCCGCGGCGCGGAACCACAGCGCGCACTCCAGCTGGAAGTCCCACTGGTCGATGCTGATCGACCACGACGCCGTTCCGGCGGAACGCATGCCGACCACCTCCGTCCCTCGGCAGTGACCACCGGTTCACACACTGCCAGGCCGGCGAGCCGATGGGGCGGGCTTGCGTGTTCAGGGACGCACTCGCCTGGTCTCGTACGCCCAGATGGCGATCTGGACGCGGTTGCGGGCCCCGATCTTGTTCATGAGGCTCGCGAGGTGGAACTTCACCGTGCTGAGGCTGATGTGGAGCTCGTCGGCGATCTCGGAGTTGGTCAGGCCCTGGGCAACGGTCAGCGCGACCTCCTCCTCCCGGTCGGTCAGGGCGACGAGTGGCCCGGTGCGCTTCGAGGAGGACGCGGAGTCGGCGAAGCAGGTGAGCAGGCGGGCGGTGACGCTCGGGGCGATGAGGGCGTCGCCCTCGGCGGCGGCGTGGACGGCCTGGACCAGCAGGGCGGGGCCCGCGTCCTTGAGCAGGAAGCCCCTGGCACCCGCCTTCAGGGCGCCGCTGACGTGGTCGTCGGTGTCGAAGGTGGTGATGACGACCACGGCCAGCGGGTCCTCGACGTCGGGTCCCGCGAGCAGGCGGGTCGCCTCGACGCCGTCGAGGTGGGGCATCCGGATGTCGAACAGGCACACGTCGGGCCGCAGCCGGCGGGCGAGCGCGACGGCCTCGTTGCCGTCGGCGGCCTGGCCGACCACCTCGATGCCGGGCTGGCCGTCGAGGATCGTGGTCAGTCCCGCCCGGATGATGTCCTGGTCGTCGGCGATGATCACGCGGATGGTCATGCGAGGGCCTCCCGCCTCGGGATCACCGCGTGGACCGTCCAGCCGTGGTCGGGGCCCGGGCCCGCTTCGAGGGTTCCTCCGAGCAGCGTCACGCGCTCAGCCATGCCCACGAGCCCGTAGCCCGGCACGCGGGAGTTGGACAGGGCGCGCTCACCGTCGTCGCTGACGCTCAGCCGCACGGTGTCGGTGCCGCCGTCCACGAGGACGCGGACCCGGGTCGCGTGCCGCGCGTGGCGCTTCGCGTTGGTGATCGACTCCTGGGCGACCCGGTACAGCGCCGCCTCGACCGACGGGCGCAGGTCGTGGAGATCGCCGCACCGCTCGACGTCGATCCGCAGCCCCCGGTCCCCTTCCGCGGTGGCCAGGTCCTCGATGTCGGCCATGCCGCGGTGGGCGAACACCTCCGGCGCGCCGGTGCCCCGGCGGAGGGACCCGACCATGGAGCGCATCTCGGTCAGGGTGCGCGACGCCTCCCCCTCGATGACCTCGAGAGCCCTGGCGGCGCCGTCCAGGTCGCGTGAACCGGCCAGGAACCGTCCCGCCTGTGCCTGGATGGCGATGGCGGACACGTGGTGAGCCACGGTGTCGTGCAGCTCCCGTGCCAGCATCTCCCGTTCCTGGAACCGGATCCGCTCGAACCGCTGGGTGTGGACGATGTGCTGGGAGCGGACCAGGACGCCGAGCGCGGCGGGGAACAACAACACGACCAGGCCGCCGCCGGCGTCGACGACACCGGGGAAGTCGGTCGTCACGGCGACGAGCCACTCCAGCAGCACGACCGCCAGCCCGATCGCGGTCTGCCGCCCGGTTCCCCACCGGAACAGCGAGTACACGAGAACCACGACGAACATGCCGGCGTACGGGGAAAAGGGCTGACCGCCGACGAAGAACGCGGCCAGGTCGGCCACCATCAACCCGCCGAACCCGACCCCCAACGCGACGAGCGGGCGAACTCGCCGCCACAGCATCGTGAGCGCCAACGTCACCCCGAACACGACGCCTGCGGGGCGCCACACCATGTCGTCGCGCACGACGACCTCCGCCACCGCCGTCCCCGCCACCCCCGCGACGAGCACCCAGTCGCGCCACACGCGCACAGGTGGTCTCTCGCCGTCGGGCTCCATCCGCGGCCAGCCGGGCATTCTGCTCACCAGGCAGAGGATAGGGACTCGGACGACACCGCGGACCGCCCGAAGAGGCAGGTCCAGCCCTGGCCGAACGGCCAGGGCAACTCTGGCCGAGACCCCGGTGTGCCAGGAACCCGGCGCGATGAAACTGACCTCCTCGCCCAACAAGAGGAGCAGATCCCGTGACGAAGCCAAGGCAGTACCAGGACACCCCGGTCGACGTGAAGCTCGTGCTCAGCTCCCTGTGGGTCACGATGCTCTTCGTGTTCGCCTACGTGGACATCTTCGGGCTCTTCCGCGCTGACGTCCTCGACGCCGCGCTCGGCGGCAAGGTGGCGAACACGGCGTTCACGGTCAACCAGGGGTTCCTGATCGGCACCCTGATCTACATCCTGCCGCCGATCCTGATGGTGGTTCTGACGCTCCTGCTCAGACCACGGGTCAACCGCGCCGTCAACCTCGTCGTCAGCGCCCTCTACCTGGTCACCATCGTCGCTTCGTGCATCGGCGAGACGTGGGTCTACTACTTCCTCGGCAGCCTCGTCGAAGTGGTGCTCCTGGTCCTCATCGCCCGAACCGCCTGGAGGTGGCCGGCCGTCACGCCCTCCGTCAGAAGCCGGGAAACACGCGACGCAGGTCGTCGAGCGTGACGCTGCCCTCAACGGTGACGCCGGTGTCGTACGGCGCCTTGAGACGGCCGCTGACCAGGCGGACGAACGCCTCCTGCGGCCCGTTGAACGTCGCGGACGGTGCCTCGAGGTGGTCCACCACGGTGACGGCGTCGTCGATCACAAGCCCGGCGCCGGGAATCGCGACGGACACGGGCGCCGAGATCTCGGCGGGCTTCGCGAGGAAGCCCAGCAGGAACCCCATGGGCCCGGCCAGGAGGTCGACGAGCACAGCGGCCGAGTCGGCGTTCACCCCGGCGTGCTGGTCGAAGGCCGCGCGCACGTCCCAAGAGTGGTTGGCCACCTCGTTGAGCCGCATGCCCAGGGCGGTCAGCAGCGGGACCGGCTCCGGCAGGAAGCCGAGGTCGACGGTCAGCGACGAGCGCTGCTCGGGCGTGAGCGCCTCGACCATGTCGAGCCACCGGCCGTCGTGCTCGAGGAAACCCTCGGCCTGCGCGCGCGGCGCGGACCCGTCCCAGCGGGCCCAGATCGTCTGGTTGTCCTCGGCCTCCACGGCCTCCCCTGCGGCCCGGGCGATCGGCGCCCGGCCGATCTCGGCACCGCTGCCGAGGTGGGACAGGACCTGGGCGACGGTCCACTCCGACGCGCCGCTGGTGGTGGCCAGCTGTTCGTCGGTGAAGGTGCGGGCGAGGCCGGCGAGGACGTCGTGCTCGGCGCGCAGAACGGTGATCGTTCGGTCCACGAGTGGGGTCATGCCATCCCCAACTCCCGAACCCGCGCGTGTGTTCCTCTCCAGGTCTGCGGGGTCATGCCATGCCGCGGTCAGTGATCCGGATCTGTCGCGCAGGGCTGTGGCTGCGGCATCCGCGTCGAGAAGATGCGCGCGACGCCCTCGCGAACGGCTGTCCAGTCCGTCGCGGGTGCGCGCCGCAAGGCGGCAGCCAGTGATCCCGAACGCTGCGAGTGTTCGCGGCGGAGTTGCTCGAGGTCGAGGCGGATGTCCGGTCCCAGCCCGCCGGCCTCGATCTCGGCGATGCGCCGGTCCATCGCGGCGATCAGTTCCCGGTCGAACTCCTCCACGGCTCGCAAGAACATCTCGGTGGGCACACTCGCCCGTCCCTGCCTCGGCACGGCGCAGTCGAGCCCGCGCCCGGCGCGGTGCCGCCAGTCGACGGTGACCACGTCTCGGTCGGTGACCGATCGCCACCACACCACGTCCGGAGAGGCGAGGAGGTAGCCCGTGTACATGAAGTGGCCGCTGTACCAGTCGAGGGCGGCCTCCTCGTCCTCAGCGGCTGCCTCGTACCACGCGTCATGATCACTGGTCATGAGGTGGACGAGATCCGCGGGCACCGGTTCCAGCAGAGACGGCAACACTTCCTGGATGTCCTCCCACAGGCGGACGACGTAGTGGTCGACCGGTGAGGGCGACCCCGTGTCGCCGTCCGCCGGGTGGTGGAACAACCTGTGACCGTCCACTTCGATCCAGTACCAGCCGTCCGTCAAAGCGAACCAGTGCAGGGTGCGCTGATCACCCCAGGGCTCCACATCGGCCAGCGGTCTGAGACGGAACCTGAAACGGATCACCTCCGCAGTCTGTCCGCGGTCTCGGACAGGTGTCGAGCGATTTGCCCCTGCTGTCCCGCCTCCGGGCACGCCGAACCCAGCCTCGGACGCTGCCGGAGCGTCACTCACAGAAATGCGCGTTACGGAACACGGCCGGTGATCGCCACGATCTGGTCGAGCAACGTGGCGTCCGGCCCAACCGCCACCGGGGGACCCCACAGGGCCGGTACCGGGGCAACCGGGACGAACTCGGTCACGTGGTCGAAGCAGGCTCGCACCGTGTGCTCGGGCAGGTCGAAGGGCTGGCCAGTGGCTTTGGCGATGTCCCAGCCGTGCACGACCAGCTCGGTGAGCGCGATCTTGCCCCACACCTCGTTGGACAGCTCCAGCCCCGCCACGTCGGTCCTGCCCTGCCAGGCCGCCGGCTCGTCCCACGCCTCTCCCAGTGCGAGCACATGTCGAGCGACGCCGTCGCGCCAGCCAGGGCTGGAGTCCGCGCCCCCGGTGTCCGGCAGTTCGCCGGAATCCCGGCGTGCCAGCGCGGCCGAGCCCCGAGACACCAGGTCGACGTGGTCGATGAGATCGGCAACGGTGTATTCGGCGCAGGGGCTGGAACTCGTGAGCTGATCATCGGTCACGCGTTGCAACACCTCGACCATCCGATGGCAGGCCGGCTTCAGATCGATCACAGGTTTCCTCCACACATCCGGCAGACGCGGTCGGAATGCAGACCGTCGACAGGTCCGAAACTCATCGATCACATCACGGGCGCCGCCTCACCCCCAAGTGACCGTTCCAGCGCGTCCACCCCACAGCTGTCGGGCAGTCTTCGGGTCCCGAAGTGCGCTGTCATGCGGATGTGCGGACTTCGCAACGTTGAGCGATGCGTGTGCCCTTCGCATGGTCTGGCAGCGATTGGACTGGGACGTAGTCATGGACACCGACGCAGCGGCCGATTTCCGCCAGATGTTCGAGCAGACCCGCGAAAGGCGGGTCCGGGACTCGACGAACACCCAACCCGCAGTCCGCTCCGTGGTGCAGGTCGGCCTCCGAGCGGGAGACAGGCCTCTGCTCGGCCAGGAGGGCGGCCGTGACGTCGCAACTGGCCGTGCGTCATGTCCACTCCCGCGCCCAGTTTGGTGACACTGTGTAACACGATCTTGGTGGGTTACGACAGGCCACACATGCGCATTGCCGTTGCCACCATTCTGCTGTTGCTCACCGCCACCGCGTGTGGAACCACGCCGTCCTCGACGACCGCCGAGAGCACACCCGAATCACCGGCAGCGACCACCGCCGCGACGATCCAAACGACGGCACCGGCCGCAACGACCACGGCCGCGCCCGCACCGGCCACGAAGACCTGCACCGTTCCCAACGTCGTCGGCCTGGTCCACCAGACCGCGCAGGACACCATCCAGAAGGCCGGCCTGTTCCTCCTGGCCGAGGAAGACGCGAGCGGCCAGGGCCGACTGCTCATCAACGATCGCAACTGGAAGACCACGAAGCAGAACGTCGCGGCTGGCACGGTCGTCGACTGCAACACAAAGATCCTCCTATCCGCCGAAAAGATCGACTAGCGGCGAAATGTCCACTTCCGCGGCAAGTCAGGTGACTCGTTGTGACGATGCCGGGGGCCTCTGCGACAGGCCGACCAATGCGTTTCGTTCCCGCACTGACCCTGCTCGTCACGTTCGTGGCGGGGTGCGCCGCTGCACCAGTAGCGTCGACTTCTTCGTCGTCTGTTCCGAACCCGAGCCTCAGCCCTGCGCCGACCTCGAAGTCGACGGCCGCGCCGAGCCCGAGCCTGACTCTGCGGGAGTTCATCCCGCAGAAGATCGGCGAGCAGGGCGGTCTGAACTGCCAGACCGAAGCGTCGTGCGGGCTGAAGTTCGTGGTGGAGAGCATCGAGACCAACCCCGCCTGCGGCCAGTACGGCACGAAAGCCGACGCAGGCAGCAAAACGGTGGTGCTGCACGTGTCGATGTCGCCGTGTCACCTACTCGCACAGCAGACCGTTTCGCTGTTACCGATGACTTGCTTGATGGCAGCCCAGCCAGAGACTGATTCCGGAGTGCCAATGTTCTTGCGACTATTCCGATCCTGCGTTTCGGCTGCCTCAGCAGCGGTGGTCTTGGCGGGGTGCAGCGGACAACCAGCGGCCGCACCTGCAGGTCTGACAACCACAACCGGGTCGACAACGACGGCGGAGACGGCGGCCACTATTACGACCACCTCACCCCCCTCCCGGGCGCCGCATGGTCCGCTGCTGGCGACCTGCACCGCGACCGCAGTAACCTTGTCCACTCTGGACCCCGCCACCGGTGTGTCCGCCTCCATCGCCGAGTTCAGCGCCGCGAACTCCTCCGTGGGCGCCACGACCGGCCCCAAGACCACGTGGAGCGTGTGCGCTTCCGGCACCACGCTGTCGTCTTACTTTGCCCGCCAGGTGTTTACCCCCGATCTTGACCGCATGGCGGTCAACCTGCGCGTCAGCGAGACCAACAGCACTCACGTCGGCTGGATCGACGCCACGAACGGCACGATGACTGACCTGACAGCCCTGCTGGCGGGAACGGGCGGGGGTTTCACTGCTCAGCCGCAGCACTCCAACGCCGTGTTCAACCAGGACGGCAACTTCGGATACTTCGACAAGACCACCAACGAGTTCGTATGGATCAACCCAGACACCAAGGCCAAGCTGCGCTCGCAGAAAGTTGAGAATACGGTAGGCAAAGTTCTTGTGATGCCAGATGGATCGGTGAGCAGCAACTCCAGCGGCCTGGACCGCGGCATGGTGCTCACGATCCCGATGCCGGTCGGCGGTGTGCTCGACTCCGCCAGTTCCAGCCCGGTCGTCTGGGTTGTCGACAAGTCGCGGGGCCTGCAGATCGGCGCGCCGGTCAATGCACCCAACACTCTTGGCATCAAGCTCGCGGGCCCGGACGACCCCTCGACCGAGGGCCAGATGGTCCCTATTACCCCGCGCACCGACTACGTGATCCGCTCCGCGGTGTCCGACCCTCAAGCCAAGACCGCGATCTTCACCGCCGAACGGGGCAAGACCCTGGACGTCTTCCAGGTACCGCTCGACGGCTCCGCACAGCCCGCCAAGGTCACCACGCTTCCCCAGACACAGCACTCAGTCGCCTTCATCGGCTGGAAGTAGGGGGCCTCACCCTTCTACATCGGCGCCAAGGGACACCGACTGGCCTCCCGGTTGCTTCTCCATCAACACCGACGCGGGCTGCGGAATCAAGACCATGATCGTGGTGCGGCGAGTGGACGCTGATCATCTGCATGCGCCTTCAGGGAATGCTCCTGACAACGGCGACCCCGCAACGTGCGTGCTGCGGTCGACCGCGAACTCACGCACGGCATTCCGCCGCTTACGTCGTTGACGACGTACTGACCATCCTGCGATGAGGCCGCTCCGGACACCCTCATCACGTAGGGGAACGAGGTGCCAGTCTCCACTTGCCGAATTAGCCGAATGCGGCCGAACAGACCCAGGCCGGGGCAGCCCTGGTCAACCGGCCGCCGCCTCGTCAGGGCGCGGGCGTTGTCGGCGTTGTGCCGGTAGTGCGCCACAAGGCGATGAAGTGCTTCTTGCCGTTCGTCCGTGTCGACCTGTTCGGCCTCGTAGTCGCGCATGAGGTCGTGGCCTTCAGTCGCAACAATAGCCGGAAGAGCTTTCTGTTCGTATCGTTGCGAACGTCCTGTCATGCTGCCGAGTGCACGTGACTGCCTCAAGCGAGACCCCGCTGATGGATCTTGGGAGCACGGCCGGGGAGCAGATTGCGAGCAACTCCGTGCGTCGAACGCCCCAGACCAGTCCTCAATGGACTTGAACGGAACCGCGCCAACCTGCCGGAGTCCTGTTTCCGCAGTTCAGCGCGGCATCGGTGCCATAGTTCATAGAGAAGGAGTCCTTGAACCGGCCTGAGCTGGGGGCCTCGTCCGTTCGTTCAGCGAGCCTGCATCAAATTGCGAAACGCGGACGTAGGCCGTTGGCTTGTCGCCCACCAGCTTGCACCTTGGCCGAAGGGGCATCCCCGCACCTCAACCTCGAGCACCTCGGCAGCGCCCGCTTCCGGCTCACCAACACAAGACAGGCACGCGCTGAACGAGCATCCGACCGTGCCGATGAGCGATCACGCGGTCGACGTCGTCGTAGCAGAGTCGGCATGCTGTGTTGATGCGACAAGTCACGGTGCTCGGAAGCTGTGGCGCCTATCCGGAACCGGGCAGGGCCTGCAGCGGGTTCCTGGTGGAATGGGACGGCTTCCGCCTCGTTCTCGACCTCGGTTACGCCACCCTGCCGCGGCTGCTGAGCCACTGCCCCGACGGTGCCCTGGACGCCGTCGTCATCACCCACGAACATCCCGACCACTGCATCGACCTGCACGGGTTGTTCCGGATGCGCTTCTACGGAGGAAACGGCGCCAGGCTGCCGTTGTACTGCACACCAGGCGTGCTGAGCCGTCTCAGCGGTCTGGAACCGGAGGCCGACCTGCACACCGTGTTCGACGTCCACGAGCTGCCCGGAACGCACAGCATCGGCCCGTTCGAGCTCACGGGCGTCCTGCTACCCCACTACGTGCCCAACGTCGGTGTCCGCCTGCAGAACGCCCAGATCGCGCTCGCCTACACCGGCGACACCGGGCCCGACCCTCTGCTGGCCGAACTCGGTCGAGACACCGACCTGTACATCGTTGACGCCACCGACAGGAAAGGCGAACTGCAACAGCCCCACCGCAACCTGCTCTCCGCCGAGGAAGCAGGGCACTGGGCCACCCGGGCCGGCACGCGCAGACTGATGCTCACCCACTTCTGGCCCGGCACCGATCGGCCTGCCTCCGCGGCAACAGCCCGATCCACCTTCAACGGGGAAGTGCTCATCGCCGACGAGGACCTCGTCGTCCCACTCGACCCGATCTGATCCCCGGCCTTCGTTCCCCACACAGCTTTCCGGGTGGTTGAGCCCGATTTCTACACCTTGCTCGCCACCACCATGTAGTTCTCGGCCTCGGGGTTGAACGTGCTCATTTCCATCCGAAGTCCGACCCGGTGCAACTCGACTTCGAGTTCGTCGTACCGGTAGGGCCAGCACGACAGCAGTTCCGAGCGGACAAGAACCGACCCAGCCGCATCAACTTGCGCGACCGCGATCTCGATGTGGTGCTCCTCCTCCCAAAGCGGTGGAATCTCCCAGCGGTAGACCACGACGGCATCGCGACCGTTCCGGCGGACGAGTCGGTCCCTGATGTCCAGTCGGGAACCTCTGGCCCTCACGAGTTCCCATGTGCGGGAGGTGAGCACCAAGCGCCCGCCACGGCGCAGAAGCCGTGACATCGACTCCAGAGCAGCAACCCTGCCCCTAGCGCCCACGGCATGATGCAGCGAGTTGCCGACGCAGAACACCATGTCGAAGGTGCCGTCATCAAAATGGTCGGGCAACTCTTCCCAGGCCGCCCGCACTGTCCGGACAGATGCACCGAACTCCTCAGACAACTCCGCAGTCCGACGAACCATCGCTTCGCTGGCGTCGGTTGCGACAACCTGGATGCCGAGACCGGCGAGGCCAACCGCCAACTGTCCGGTTCCGCACGAGCAATCGAGGACGTGGGCGTTCGACGGCAGGACACTGAGGACGTCGTCGAACGACGCGGCGAACTCGGCCGGAGCCAGCTTCGCATCGGAGATGAGCCACTCGTACACCTCGGCAAGCGCGTCATAGCCCGTCAACTACTACCTCCGTCACGCGGCCACTCGCGGTGGCACATCAGCTGCGGTCAGCGGCGACCGCGCATCTCGGCCGCTACACCGACCCTCGTGCCCCTGCCTCCTGCGGTTGGACGGGCAATCGACCACGCTGTCCGCCTCGTTCTGGCGAGCCCTGCACCGTTGTTACTGACTTTTGCCACCGGCGTAGCCCAGGAACGGGTTCGTTTCCCGGGCCCAGCCGAGGAACCGCCTGCCATTGCCGCGTCGCATCGTTCCGGCCGGTGTGAAACGATCTCCTTCGAGCACTTGCAGGAGCCCTTCTACTGCGGGCACGAGCCGACTGCCGCGAAGCTCGGTGCCCAACTTCACCGCTAGCGACATCTGCACGCCGGGTTCGCAGAAGCTGAGCAGGAAGAGGGCTTGGCGCCATGCGTACGCGGTGTTCTTCACCTTGATCAGCGCGGCGTGCAGGTGGTCCGTGCGCTGGGCCTGCCTGCGCACGATCCAGCTGAGCGTCCGCCCCGCCAGTCCCGGCGCGTGTTCGCGCAGCTCCTCGGTCAGGTCCAGGGCGTCGACCAGCACGGCGAGGTTGTGCGTGGTCAGGATCTGGCTCTGTTCCAGCAGCATGCCGTTGGCCGCGGTGGAGCCACCGGTGGTGCCCGCCCGCTGCCGGCACAGCTCGGTGAAGTCCGCTGCTGTTCGCTTGCCCCAGCGCAGGACCGTGCGCTGCGGCTCGGACCAGTCCGCGGGCAGGTCGTAGTAGTTCGCGTAGAGCGTGCCGGACAGCAGACGGCTCGCCACGGCGGCGGCGTCGCGCCACTTGGTGGTGAACGTGCCCATGAAGATGTCCGCGGCCACCTCCTCCACGAGGGGCAGCTCCAGTTCCGCCTGCTTCGCCAGCGTCCTGATCTCGGTCACCAGCGGATTCGGCAGCAATGCGTGCGGGAACGCGGTGAGTGCCAGCATCGTGATCTGCCGCAGGGCGCGACGAGCGGCTGCGGCGTTGTCCGGCTGGGGTGACTTGAAGGAGGCGAGGGCTTGGACCCAGGGAAGCTCGGTGAACTGCACCTGATGCTCGAGGTTGAGCAGGAGCAGGCCGCGGCGGCGGCGGCGGAATGCCGTGTAGGTCTGCTCGTGCAGTCCCGCCACGACAGGGTCGTCGATCGCCGCGCTGAGCAGCCGCGAGGTGAGCTGCGGCAACACGGCCGCCAGCGTTTCCCCTGAGGTGATCACGCCGAGGCGCACCAACTCGTCCGCGGGCGCTTCGAGCGCCCGCGCCGCCTTGTGCACCAGACGGTCCGGCATCGTTGTGCCGCAGGGAATCTCGGCGGTCGTCTCGGCTTCGGACACCGCGGCCGTCGCGACGTCGAGCGACGGCAGACCGCCGTCAGCCGGGAACCGGTCCAGCCTGGACGCGAGCACACGGGCCAGCGCGGCATTCGTCGGCGTCATGACGGTCGCCGCTCGAGCGGCGTGCCACGCGCCGCGTTGTTCTGTCTCCGGGGCTCCCCGGCGGCTCACCGTGTTCGCGATGGCACGGCGGATCCAGCCCACCTCCCGCGCGGTGAGCCCGAGGCTGCCGTGAGGGCAGGCCTCCAGCGCGCGACGCAGTCTCGCGAAGTTGTTCTTCGGGTTGGTCTGCCTTCCCGAGGGTGCCACGGTGCGGCACATGTCGGCGAAGTCCGCGAGCCACTGGGCCCTGGCCGCCGTCCAGTCCGCGGGCCACGTCCGGCACGGCCAGCCGCCGTGCACAGATCCGTCCTCTCCGAGCCGCGGCAGCTCACCGTCGACGGTGCGGCACCACAACGCCACCAGCCGGTCGTACAGCGGATCCCACACCGTCACCGCGGCGCGCATCTTCGCAAGTTGTGCAGGCACCCGCACGGCACGCAGGGACGCGGCGGCATCCCGCACCGAAGCCAGCCTGACGGCGGAGTCCGACGGCCGGGCAACCGGTTCGAAGCGCGGCGTCAACCGCAGCCGGTGCATCAGCGGCCGCAGCTCGGCGACCAGATCGAGAGCCTGCTCCGGAAAACCCCGGTCCAGAAGCAAGGCAACCACGGGCAGCGCCGCGTCCTCGGGCACCTCGACCCGGAAATGCCCGGCGCGGACCGCGTCCAAGAGCTCGGCCTGACCGGCGTCGCCGAGGTACCACAGGTTGAGCCGTTCCCGCTCGTTGCCGCCTGGAACCTCGTCCGGGAGGGAAGCGACGCGGGCGGTCTCGTCTTCGGACAGCGGCACCTCGGCCAGGTACCTGCCGGTCGCGAAGCCACCGTGCGCGACCTCGAGCGTCACCCACGCCGGGGTGTCCGCGACCGGGGTGCGGGAACCGACCGCAAGCGCGCCGTCGGCCATTCCGCTGACGACGTCCTCCCAGCGCCGCACCTTCCGCAGCGCCCGCTCGCGGTCGGCCTCGGTGCCCGCGGAGATCGCCGCGGCCAACGCCCGCGCCAACTGACCGGTGGCGTAACCCGGCGAAGCGGTGTGGATCTGGTCGGACACAGCGGACTCCACGGTTCGTCGGACATGGAGGCGGGAATCGAACCCGCGCCCTCCCCGTCCCGAGCGGGGTGATCTACCACTGATCTACTCCATGATGCGCGCGAATCGTATCGATCACGCACACCGGCCGCTCTCGAATTACCAGACGTCCGGTCATGCCGCGGAGCGGTCGCCAAGGTGGGCTGGTAGGAAACAGCAATGGAAACGAGGCGGTTCGTTGCGCCGGTGGCCGTGGGTGTCGTCGCCGCAGCCGTGTTCGGGGCCTGGGGGTTCACCACGCGGCACTCCGCGACCGCCGATGTCGTCGAGGGCTGGGCGATGCCGAACGCGAGCGGGACGGCGATCGCATTGCACAACAGCGACGACACCCGTGACGGTGGCTACATCATCGTCGGCGCGTCGTGGGCCGGCCGGGACAACGTGTGGCACGACGGTACGGACGGGCCCGCTTGTGTCGGTACCGACACTGCCGTGAAGACACGTGTGCGGTTGGGCATCGTGGATGTGGAGGCCCACCAGGAGGGGGTCGCCGGACCGCGTGTGGTGTGGTTGCGCTGCCTCGAGTAGGCCCCTTGCCCTACATGGCCATAGCTTGCCTGTGAACAGCCCCAGAACGCGCCCTCACGCCGATGAGCGGACAATGTGCTCGGCTCGCGGTCAGGAGTCCAGACCGAGCACCAGCTGCGGAGCCGGGATGCTGTGGTCGTCGCGAATCGGCCGCACCGCCGTCCCCACCGCGAAGAACTCCGTCACGTGGCCGGACCAGCTGTGGTTGTGCTGCAACAACTGCACGCCAACGATGCCCTCCGCCTCCAGGGCCGTCGCCTCCGCCTGCATCCGTTCCATGGCGAGTTCCCTCGCCGTGTAGAGGCCTTGGGTGAACGCGGGCAGCTCGGCGTTGCGGCCCAGGCTCTTCACGACGGCACCGACCTTCCGATGCGCTACGTGGTAGACGCACGTGCCCATCACCATGCCGGACGGTGCGTACCCGGCCTGCAGCAACGTCCAGAATTCCTGCCCGGACAGGTCCGAGGTGAACGGCTTTCCCTCGTGGTTGCGCCAGTTCCCGCCGTCCGCCGCCTTCACCGCGGTGCCTATCGCGCTGAACTCGGCGACGTGCCTCCCCCACTCCTTGAGCTCGACCTTGAGCCGCACGCCGACGATGCCGTCCGCGCCGAGCACCTCCGCCTCGGCTTGCATGCGGGTCATCGCGAGTTCCCGCGCGTGGTACATCGCCTGCGAGAGGACGTCGAGCTCCTGGTTGGCGTTCCAGCGCCGGAACTGCGTGCCGACGTGGTAGATCGACACGCCGAGCACCAGCCCCAGGGGCCGGAAACCCGCCTGCCGCACCAGCAGGAACTCGTTGACGGACAGGTCGGACGTGAAGATCCCCTTGCCGCCGGGCTGGAGCTGGCGGAGTCTCTTCATCGCCTCGGTGGACAGCTCGACGCTCATCCGGATCCCCCTTCGTGCAACGGCATGATGGTCAGTGGCGGCCGCGAGGCCAGCCGGAACCGCGCGATCGCGGTGCCGGCGATCAGCACCCGCGCTTCGACGTCGGTGCCGTGTTCACCGCTTCCGCACTCCTCGTTGCCGACCCACGTGCTCATGTCGTCGACCACGACCTCCTCCGCGCTCTGGCGAAGCGCGTCGTCGTGTAACGCGCGCCGTGCGGTCACCATCGCGTGGGTGAGTGTCTCGGTGTGCTCGGGTTGTTCGTCTCCCTGCGGACGTCTCCTGCTGAGATGGCCGCGGACGGTGGCCGGTCCGACGACGACTCCCACCGGTACCCACCCCGCGGACATGAGGGCAGCGAACTCCCCGTCCCCGACGTGCGCGGTGAACGGCAGTGCGGGGTGCATCTCGCCGTCCGCGCGGACAGCCGTGCCCGACGCGGTGAACTCGACCAGGCGCCCCAGCTTCTGCTGTGACAGACGCACGCCGATCACGCCGTCGCCGCCCAGGACCGCGCAGTGCTCCCGCAACCGGGCGAGCGCCGACGTCCAGCCCTGGTACCGGAGCGCGCCCGCGGCCGTGTCGGGGTAGACCTCGAAGCCGTCCCGGTTCCGCCCGCACGGCGGTGGCGGAGCGCCGGTCTCGAACACCGAGGTGCCGCTCGACGGGCCGAGCGGGGTGAAGCCGACCGGCCGCAGTGCCGCGATCTCCTTCACCGCGGATCCGGCAGCGTGATGCGGCGCAGCAGTTCCGCGGCCTCGGCGTGGTGCGCCGCGTACGACGTCAACGCGCCCGCGAGCTCACGGCACCACGCGTCGATCCCGACCTCCGAGGTGCTCAGCACGATGCCGCGCGATTCGTGGACGATCTGTGCGCCCACCGCGGCGCCGACCGACTTCCTGCGCAACGTGAACCGGCGGTCCCCCACCCGCACGGTCACCGCGAGCACCGGGCCGTCGGCCCGCCGCAGCACGCCGTTCTTCCGCCGCACCTCGACCATGTCCGGCGGCAGCGCCTCGGACAGCGTGTTCACCAGGAAGCCCGCGTACAGCGCCAGGTCCGCGCTGCGGGTCCGCAGGCTCGCTGCGAGCGCTTCCACATCCCAGTCCGGCAACCTGCCCCCAAGTGCGGATCGATGTCCCCGGATCGTATCCGTCACCACACCGCTGGAGGCATCACCCAGTCGTCGCAGGCGGGGTGGGCGCGGCGGGCTAGGTGGACACTGCGCGCGCTCTCACGAACAAGATGTGCAGGCGCCATCGCATTTGCTCCATAAGGGACACTTGCATCATGGCGTTGCAGGATCTCGGCGCGGAGGTGCGCCGGTTGCGCGAATCCGCGGAGCCCACCGCGATCGGGTTGCCAGCCGGTCGGCGGCGGGCTCGTGGCGTGCGGCGGGAGGAGCTCGCCGAGCTGGCCGGGGTGTCGGCGGACTACGTGCGGCGGCTGGAACAGGGTCGGCGGCACCCGTCGGCGGCTGTGGTGAACGCGATCGCCCGCGCGTTGCGCGTGGGGCCGGCCGAGTACGAACGGCTTTGCGCGCTGGCGGGTTATGCCGCGGCGGACGGGCGGGTGCCGCGGGCGGCCGGGTCCGCCTCGATGCGGTTGCTGGAGCGGTTCGCCGACACCCCCGTGTTCCTGACTGATGCGGCGTGGAACGTCGTCGCCGTCAACGGTGCGTGGACGGCGTTCGGCGCGGGAGCGTCCAACCGGGAGGCCCGGGACTGGAACGTCGCTTGGCGCACGTTCTCGCACGCCCACCGGGAGATCAGCCGCGACGACGACCACGCGGCCGCGTTCCGGGCGACGCTCGCCGGCCGGTTGCGCAGCACGTCCCTGCGTTATCCCGGTGACGAGCCGCTCGCTGAGCTCGTGGACGAGTTGCGCACCACGAGCCGTTCGTTCGACAGCCTGTGGCGTGCGCCGAGAATCGTTGCCGACTACGGGAATCGGGCCGTGTTCCGGCATCCGGGCGTGGGTGACATCGCGCTCGACGGCACTTTGCTGCAGGTGCCCGGCGACGACCTCCAGGCCGTGATGCTCACCGCCGCTCCGGGGTCGGCCGACGCGGGACGGCTCGGCGAGGTCGTTCGCGCCTTCACCGGGCCCGCCGTCGTCAGGGTGGGACAAGCTGGCCCAGGCTGACCGGTCCTCGGGCGGCGATCCTGGGGCCCATGTTGATCAACCTGGGCCTGGGCCTGGCGGGGCGGCTGGCCGCGGGGCGGGCCGGGGCGTTGGTGGGCAGGGACTTCGAGCGGTCGGTGCTCGACCGGATGTTGTCCGGGGTGGCCGGTGCTCCGCTCGTGGCGTACGTCCACGGTTCCGGCGGCATCGGCAAGTCCTCGCTGTTGCGCTACGCGGCCGCGCGGGCGGAGTTCGCCGGTCGTGAGGTCGTGCGGGTCGACGGGCGGTTGCTGAACGCCGATCCGCGTCGCATGGAGGACACCGCCGCGCTGGCGTGCGTCGAACCCGGTGTGGTGCTCCTCGTCGACGCTTTCGAGCACTCCCAGCGACTTGAGTCGTGGTTGCGCGACACCTTCCTGCCAAGGCTCGCGGAGGGGACGGTCGTCGTGCTCGCGAGCAGGATCGCCGCCGACGCCGAGTGGACGCTCGATCCCGGCTGGGCGCAGGTGTTCACCGCTCTGGCACTGCGACCGCTCGACGCCGTCCAGTCCGAAGCCCTTCTCGCCGCGCGGAACGTCGCACCGGACCGTCGCGCGGGCATCCTCGCCTTCGCGGGCGGGAGCCCGCTCGCTCTCTCCCTCGCCACCTCGGCACCGACCGGTGAAGTGCTGACCACCCTGGTGGAGCGGCTCGTGGGTGATCTGCCGGGTGGAGCTCACCGGCGCGCCCTCGACGTCCTCGCGCAGGCTCATGTCACGCGTGAGGAACTGCTGCGCGCGGTGCTCGGCGACGAGGACGCCGCGACGGCGTTCTCCTGGCTGCGGCGGCAGCCCTACGTCGAGACCACGCCCCACGGACTGCGTCCCCATGTCGCGGTGCGGTCCGCGCTCGCAGCCGATCTGCGGTGGCGGGACCCCGAGCGCTACGAGGAAGTCCGCACGCGCCTGTCGGTCGCCTGCCTGAACGCGGTGCGCCGGGCCGCCGAGGCCGACGCACCGCAGCGCGCCGCGGAGTGGATGTTCCTCTTCCGCGACCAAGCCGACCCGCGCGAGCTGTACGACTGGCAAGACCTCGCGGACATCGAGGACACGCCTCTCGGTCCCGCCGACCCGGTGATCGCGGCGTTGTGGGAGCACGTCGAGACGGCCGCTCCCCTGCGTGAGGGTGAGCACCTGGGCGTCCGCCGCACCGTCGCGACCGAGATGCGGAGTTCGGGACGGGAGGTGGTGGCGGTGGAGGTCGACGGGCGAACGCAGCACGTCTTCAGCAAGGACTGGCGGCGGCAGCCCGGAGAGCAGTGGGTCGAAGACGGGGTTCATGCCGCCGCGCCCACGGCCTCGTGGGGCCCGGAAACGGCCGATCTCCTGCCGCGCAAGGCGTTCGAGGAGGGCGTGCTCGAAGCACTGCGCACGTGGCGTGCTCCCCGCGAGTTCGCCACGAGCGTCCTGCTGAGGTCGCACCTGGTGCCACCGGAGTCGGCCGATCCCGTCGCGGACCTGCGCGACCGCATCACGTCGGCCCTCGACGCGCTCCGGGTCGACGCCGCCGGCGTCAAGGCGCACGACACCCTCGTCGCCACCTACATCTCCGCCTCCAGCACCCACAAGGCGACCGCGCGACGGCTGGGCGTGCCCTACGGCACCTACCGGCGCCACCTCGCCCTGGCCAAGGAGCGGCTCGTCGCCCATCTCCTGGCGAGGTGACGTCAGCTCCTGCGACGGCGAGGCGCAGCCGAACGCGGCGGCGTCGACCGCATGTGGTCGCGCACCGGCGCCAGCAGTGCCGCGAGGGTGTGCACGTCGTCGCGCGACAGCGGTTCGAAGAGCAGCCCGCTGACGACCTCGACGTGCCCCGGCAACACCGCCGCGAGCAGCTTGCGTCCGGCGTCGGTGATGGTGACCGTGACGCTCCGTTCGTCGTCGGCGGACGGCGAACGTTCGACCAGTCCCGCCTTCTCCAGCAGCCCCACCTGGTAGGTCAGGCCGCTGCGGCTGTAGACGACGCCGTCGGCCAGATCGGTCATGCGGTGGCTGCCCGTCGGCGAGTCCCCGAGCCGCGCCAGCAGCTGGAACTGCACGTAGCTCAGGTCACCGGCTTCCTTCAGCTGCTGCTCGACCGCGTGGCGCAGCAGGCTCGTCACCTCGACGAGGGCGAAGTAGGCGCCGAGCTGCACGGGGTCGAGCGACGGCGGTGAGTCGGACATGATCGCATCCTACTGCTTCGAATTCGAAGGAGCGCTCGGACAACTCCGCGCCGGGCAGAGCGCGGGTTGAGCAGCGCTGGACACAGGTGGGCACCGCGGGACGTGGCGGCTGAGCAGCGGCGCACACCAGGGTCTCCAGGCAGGAGGACGGCACCGCCGTCCCACCGACCCCGAGGACGACCTTGAGCATCCCCCACCTCTCCCAGCGGGAGGACCAGCAACAGCTCGAATGGATCGGCGGGAGCGTGTTCAGCGTCCTGCTCGACGCCGAGGCGACCGGAGGTCAGCTGACCGTCGGGCGCTTCGACGCCGGTCTCGGCGAGGCGCCGCCGTGGCACATGCACAACAACGAGGACGAGGTCTTCCTCCTGCTGTCCGGCTCCGCGCTGGTGTGGGCGGGCGACGAAGAGCACGAGCTGCGCGAAGGCGGCATCGTCTTCCTGCCTCGCAGCATCCCGCACAGCTACCGGATCACCTCCGAGAAGGCCGACCTGCTGCTCATCTCGACTCCGGGCGGACTGGAGAAGATGTTCCGCCACGCCGGGCGCGACCTGCGCGAACCGCGTCCCGAGGGGTTCGAGATCCCGCTCTCGCTGCTCGCGGAGGCCGCGGAGATCTCCGGCAACGTCCTGCTCGGCCTTTCCCGCTGACCCCGGACCTCCAGTGCCGCACGTCACTTTGCTTCGAATTCGAAGCAGGTCTACCGTCAGCTTCAGGTGCTTCGAGTTCGAAGCAAACAACAAGGGAGAGTTGCCATGAAGGCAGTGCGTTTCCACGAGTTCGGCGGCCCCGAGGTCCTGCGGTACGAGGACGTGGAGCAGCCCGTCGCCGGAGCCGGTGAGGTCCTGGTCCGCGTCGCGGCCACCACGTTCAACCCCGTCGAGGGCAACATCCGCCTGGGCGTCATGCAGGGCCCGATCCCGGTCGAGCTGCCGCACACCCCCGGTCTCGACGTCGCCGGCACGGTCGACGCCCTGGGCGAGGGCGTCGAGGGCTTCGCGGTCGGCGACGAGGTCGTCGGCTTCCTGCCGATGACCAAGCCCGGCGCGGCGGCCGAGTACGTCCTGGCACCGGCCACCGCCCTGACCCCGGCTCCCAAGGGCGTCCCGCTGGCCGACGCCGCCGCGTTGCCGCTGGTAGGTCTCACCGCCTACCAGGCGCTGTTCGACCACGGTCAGCTGAAGGCAGGGCAGCGCGTGCTGGTCAACGGCGCGGGCGGACCGGTCGGCGGCTACGCCGTCCAGCTCGCCAAGGAGGCCGGTGCCCACGTGATCGCCACGGCCAGCCCGCACAGCGCCGAGGCCGTGCGGACCGCCGGCGCCGACGAGGTCGTCGACCACACCACCACCAGCGTGCTCTCGGCGGTGACCGAGGAGGTCGACCTCGTGCTCAACCTCGCGCCGGTCGACCCGGCGGTCCTGGCCGGGCTGGTCACGGTGGTCCGTCCCGGCGGAGCCGTCGTCAACACGACGATCTGGATGCCCGCGCCGGCCGACGAGGACCGCGACGTGCGCGGCGTCAACCTCTACGTCCGCAGCGACGCCGAGCAGCTGGCGAAGCTCGTGGCGCTGGTCGACTCCGGCGACCTGCGGATCGACGTCGCCCAGCGCGTGCCGCTGACCGAACTGCCCGCGATCCACGCCCAGGCCGCCTCAGGCGCGGTCCGCGGCAAGGTCGTCTTCGTCGTCTGACAACCCGCCACAGAAGAAGGAGCAGACCATGTCACTCGGGCTGGACCCCGAGATCGCCATCGCACTGGCCCCGATGGCCGGTGCGATGGCGGACGCCACCCCTCCGGCGGTGGGCGACGTCGAGGCGCGCAGGGCCCTGTGGGAACCGATCATCGGCGCCGCCGGAACGGCCCAGCCGATCCCGGCCGACGTGACCACCACCGACCACCACGCCACCGCGGACGACGGCGCACGGATCACGATGCGCTGGTACACCGAGGAAGGCGCGACGCCCGGCCCGGCCGCGCTGTTCTTCCACGGCGGCGGGTACGTCTTCGGCCACATCGACCTGTTCGACGGACCGGTCTCCCGGTACGTGTCCGCGAGCGGTGTGCCGATGCTGTCCGTCGAGTACCGCCGGGCGCCCGAACACCCCTTCCCCACCCCGCTCGAGGACGCCTACGCGGCGCTGCGCTGGCTGCACGACAACGCCGCCGCACTGGGTGTCGACCCCGCCCGGATCGGTGTGATGGGCGACAGTGCCGGAGGCGGGATGGCGGCGGCGCTGTCGATCCTCGCCCGTGACCGCGGCGGTCCGGCCATCGCCCGGCAGATCCTGATCATGCCGATGCTCGACGACCGCACCACCGAGGCCGACCCGCACATCGCGCCCTACGCGTTGTGGTCCTACGACGACAACCTCACCGCGTGGCCCGCGCTGCTCGGCGACGCCGCCGGCGGGCCCGACGTCCCGGCCACCGCGGCACCCGCCCGGCTCGAGGACGCGTCCGGCCTGCCGCCGGCCTACGTCGAGGTCGGTCAGCTCGACGTCTTCCGCGACGAGGACCTGGCCTACGCGACGAAGCTCAGCCGCGCCGGCGTGCCGGTCGAGTTCCACCTGCACCCCGGCGCACCGCACGAGTTCGACTCGATCGCCGTCGACTCGGACGTCGCCCGCCGCGCCGTCGCTGACCGCGTCCGAGTCCTCAGGTCGATCTAGCCGAGTTCCCGGCAGCCGCGCTCGACGTGCCGAACTGCTGCTTTACTATGGTACTAGTAAATCAGCAAAGGGGCTGCCGTGTTCGTCTTCCGGCTCGACACCCACTCCGGTGTGCCGCCGTACCTGCAACTCGTCCAGCAGGTCCGCCAGGCGGTGCTGCTGGGCTTCCTCCAAGCCGGTGACCGCCTCCCGCTCATCCGCGAGGTGGTCGAGGACCTGGCGATCAACCCGAACACCGTCGCCAAGGCGTACCGGCAGATGGAGCAGGAGAACCTGGTCACCGGCCGGCCCGGCCAGGGCACGTTCGTCACCGAGCAGCGGTCGGCCGCGATGCCGGCGTCGACGTACACGTCCCTGCACCGCGGCCTGGTGACCTGGCTGCGCCGCGCCTACGCGGCCGGGCTCGACGAGCAGTCGGTCGACGCGCTGTTCGCCTCCGTCCACCAGCAGGCGAAGAACGAGGGCGTGGCGTGACGGCGGCCGGGTTCGCGCTGCGCACCGACGGCGTGGGCAAGCGGTACCGGAAGGGCTGGGCGTTGCGCGACTGCACGCTGGCCCTGCCGGCGGGCGGCGTGATCGCCCTCGTCGGGCCGAACGGCGCGGGCAAGACCACGCTGCTGCGCCTGGCCGTCGGGTTGCTGGCACCGAGCACCGGCACGGTGGAGGTCCTCGGCCACGACGTCACCGCCAGCACTCCGCACACCCTGTCCCGGATCGGGTTCCTGGCCCAGGACCACCCGCTGTACAAGCGCTTCACCGTCGCCGAGATGCTCCGCTTCGGCCGGGCCTGCAACCTGCGGTTCGACCAGGGGCTGGCCGAGCGCCGGCTGGCGAAGCTGGGCATCCCGCTGGACCGCAGGACCGGCACGCTCTCCGGCGGGCAGCAGGCCCAGGTCGCGCTGGCCCTCGCCCTGGCGAAGCGGCCGGACCTGCTCGTCCTCGACGAGCCGGTGGCCAGTCTCGACCCGCTGGCGCGGCACGAGTTCATGCAGGTCCTCATGGGCGCGGTGGCCGAAGGCGACGTGACCGTCCTGTTCTCCTCCCACGTCGTGCACGAGCTGGAGCGCGTCTGCGACCACCTGGTCGTGCTCAACCAGGGCCGGGTCACGCTCACCGGCGACATCGACACCCTCCTCGCCGAGCACCGGGTGCTCGTCGGCCCGCGCACGTCCACCGACCTCGACCGGGCCGGCACGGTCGTGGAGGCCGTCCACAGCGACCGGCACACGACCCTGCTGGTGCGCGACGGCGCGATACCGGCCGCGCCGGGGTGGCAGACCCAGCCGGTCGCGCTGGAGGACCTGGTGCTCGCATACCTGCGCCGGCCGTCCGAACCGGGCGCCGCGGTCGCGGCGGAGGTGGCGTCGTGACGTGGTTGATCTGGCGCCAGCACCGGACCGAGGTCGTCGTCCTCGGTCTGCTCGTCGGCATGTTCGGCGTTGTCCTGCTCGCGCTCGGGACGCAGGCCCACGACCTGTTCCCCGGCGGTCCCGCGCGGTGCGCGGGAGAGGCCCGGGTCACCGACGCCTGCACGGCCTCCTTCCGCCGGCTCGACGACGAGTACGGCTACGTCGAGAACCTCCTGGCGGCCTTCTACCTGGTCCCCGTCGTCATCGGGGCGTTCCTCGGCGCGCCGCTGCTCGCGCGCGAGCTGGAGGACGGCACCTGGCAGCTCGCCTGGACGCAGGCCGTGCCGCGGATGCGCTGGCTGGCGGCCAAGCTCGCGGCACTGGCCGGCGTCACCGTCGCGCTCACCGGCATGTTCACCGCGGTGCTCACCTGGTTCCGCCAGCCGTTCGACGCGTGGGAGGGGCGGTTCCAGTACGACGCCTTCGACCTGCAGGGACTCGTTCCGGTGGCGTACGCGCTGTTCGCGTTCGGCGCCGCCACCGCCGCGGGGGCGGTCCTGCGGCGCAGCCTGCCCGCGTTCGGCGTCGCGTTCGGGGCGTTCCTCGCCGCCAGGATGTCGGTGGCGCTGGTGGCCCGTCCCGCGTACGCCACGCCGCTCACCACCAGGGAACCTGTTCCCGCCGGCGGCGCGAAGGACCAGGCCGGGTCCGTGCCCGGCTTCGCCGACTGGACGATCGAACGGGGCTACGCGGACGCCACCGGGCGCAGGCTGAGCTCGGCCGAGTACTCCGAGCTGGAGGCCGCCGCCGACCAGGCCGGCACGAACCTCAACCAGTTCCTGCACGCACGGGGCGTCCAGCGGTTCGGCGTCTACCACCCGGCCGACCGGTTCTGGACGTTCCAGCTCGTCGAGGCGGCCCTGTTCGTCGCCGTCGCGGCGGTCCTGACCGGTGTGGTGGTGTGGCGGGTGCGGCGCAGGATGATCTAGGCCGTAGCGCGTCTGTGCCGGACGCGCTCCATCCGTCTGTTGTGGACGATCAGGTCACCTTGATGACGACCTTGCCCACGGCGTGGCCGTTCTCCACAGCGGCGAGGGCGACCAGGGCGTCGGAGAACGGGTGGACCGCGCTGATCGCGGGTGCGAGGACTCCGTCGAGGGCCAGCCCGGCCGACCGCTCCAGGTTCTCGCGGTCGAGGCGGCGCTCGACGAAACGCCCACCGAGGTCGGACACGGACGCGTCACCCACGGCGATGACGTTGCGGGGATCCTTGGCGAGCGGGGCGACAGTCCGCAGCGAGGCGCCGCCGACCAGGTCGACGATCGCGTCGAAGCCGTCCGGGACCAGCTCGCCCGCCGCAGTGGCGACGTCCTCGGCTGTGTAGTCGACGAACCGCACGCCGACGGCCTCGGCGGACTCGCGCTTGGCGGTGCTGCCGGTGCCGACCACGCGCAGCCCGCGCGCGGCGGCCAGCCCGGCGACGGCGAGACCGACTCCGCCGCCGACGCCGTTGACCAGAACCGTGGCACCGGCCGGGAGGCCGAGCTGGTCGAGCACGTCCACCGCCGTCGTCCCGGCCACGGGCAGCGTCGCCGCCACGGCCGCGGACAGGCCCGCCGGGATGCGCGCGGTGTTCGGCGCGGACAGCACCGTCGTCTCGGCGTAGGTGCCGCCGCCGGTGAGCGCGAAGCCGAAGACCGCGTAGCCCACCTCGAGCCCGTCAACGTCCTCCCCCAGTGCGAGAACGGTTCCCGCCGCCTCCATGCCCAGCACGCGGGGGAACGGCCGCCCGCCGTCGAGCCCTTCGACCAGACCTGCGCGCACGATGTGGTCGAGGGGGTTCACGCCGGCGACGTCGACCCGGATCAGCACCTCGCCGCGGCCGGGGACGGGGTCGGGACGGTCGAACAACTCCTGCACCTCAGGCCCGCCGTGCTTGCTGAAACCCCACGCCTGCCCCATTTTCTGCCGCCTTTCGGATGACCGCCCGGTGGTTCCGGGCTCTGCGGCCATCCTCATCGTTGACATCGATGTGAGGGGCAACCGGCTGAGGCGCGGGTCACAGCGTCAGGCCGGCTGCGCCGCCCGTTCCGGAGCCGTGGACAGGGCCGCCCGGTGCCGGCCGTTGGCCCTGATCAGCATGTCGAGTGCATCCCGGGTCTGGAGCAGGTGGGCGATCTCGGCGTCGATCCGGTCGCGCTCGCGCATCATCGCCGTGAACGTCTCCTCCGCGACGTCCAGGTCATCCGGGATGTCGACGCACGGCAGCAGAGTCGTGATCACCCGGCTGGAGAGGCCCGCGTCGAACAACTGCCGGATGAGCGAGACGCGCTGGACCGCGGTGTCGGAGTAGTGGCGCTGCCCCGCGCCGGAGCGCGAGCTGGTCAGCAGGCCCTGCTCTTCGTAGTACCGCAGTGAGCGCGGGCTCACGCCCGTGCGCTTGGACAGCTCGCCGATCCGCATTCCCGAAAGCCTACGCCCGCGTGCTCCGCGCGACCGCTCGCGTCCATTGTGGACATTCGGGATCGAACCCCCGACACGGGCGGTGGCGAGTTTTCCACATTTGCTTCGAGAATGTTTTCCGGCAACGTCACGAAAGTTTCCCGCATCCCCGCAGCGGCGTCCCCCAACCATTTTTCGATCGCCAGGAGGAACTCCTCAACATATGGGGCCGAACAGGTGATGTGTCCGGCGTCGCATCACGTAATGGCATCCACGTCTTGAATGTGCCTTAGGTTAGCTTTACCTTGTCGACACCCGTTCTGACCTGGGGGTGAGCTGAGGAGGACTGCTGGTGAGGCGTCGTGCACGCACCGTGACGCTGGTGGCAGCACTGTTGGCGTCGACGTTGACTGCTTGCAGTTCAGCAGACGACCTGATCATTTACTCCGGCCGCAACGAACAATTGGTCGGAGCCCTCCTGGACCAGCTCGAGGACGCCGTCGGAATCGATGTCGAGGTCCGCTACGGCGGTAGCGGTGAAATGGCCGCGCAGCTGTTGGAAGAAGGCCAGGGCACCGAGGCGGACCTGTTCTTCGCGCAGGACGCCGGCGCGCTGGGCGCGGTCGGGGCGCAGGGCCGGCTGGCCGAGCTGCCCGCGGACGTGCTCGGCATGGTGCCGGAGACCTACCAGGCGCGGGACAAGCGCTGGGTGGCGACGAGCGCACGGGCCCGCGTGATCGCTTTCGACCCCCGCGTGGTCGACGAGGACGAGCTGCCCAGGTCGATCGAGGAGGTCGTCGACCCCAAGTGGAAGGGCAAGGTCGGTTACGCACCGACCAACGGGTCCTGGCAGGCGTTCGTGACGTCGGTGCGGGTGCTCAAGGGTGAGGACTTCGCCAGGGACTGGCTGAAGAAGTTCGCCGCCAACGAACCGAAGCGCTTTGACAACAACAACAGCATCCTCAAGGCGGTCGACGACGGTCAGCTCCCCTTCGGACTGATCAACCACTACTACTGGTACGCCATGGTCGCGGAGAAGGGCGGCGAGGCCAACGTCAAGGCCCGGCTGCACCGGTCCGGCGGTGGTGATCCGCTCGCGCTGGTCAACGTGGCCGGTGTCGGGATCATCCAGGGCTCCAACCAGAGCGAGGCCGCGCAGAAGGCCGTGCGGTTCCTGCTGTCCGAGCAGGCGCAGCGGCACTTCGCGGACCAGACCGCCGAGTACCCGGCGAATCCGGGCGTGAAGCCGGGCAAGCACCGGCTGCCGCCGATCACGGACCTGCAGGCGCCCGACATCGACCTCTCCCAGCTGTCGTCGTTGCAGGAGACGGTGAAGCTGCTGCAGGAAGCGGGGTTGTCCTGAGGCCCGGCCACCGGGCCGGCCCAGCTCTCACCACTCTGTCGCTGCTCGTCGCCGCGGTCGCCGTGCTGCCGCTGGCGTACCTGGCCGTGCGTTCGTTCGAACGCGGCGGCGGTGTCGTGTGGGACGTGCTGGCCCGGACCCGGACCGCGGAACTGGCACTGCGCAGCCTCTCGCTCGCGGTGGCGGTGACGGCCGCGTGCCTCGTGCTGGGCGTGCTCAGCGCGTGGCTCGTGACGCGCTCGGACCTGTCCGGACGGCGGGCCTTCGGAGTGCTGCTCGTGCTGCCGCTCGCGGTGCCGTCGTACGTCGCCGGGTTCACCTGGATCTCCGTGGCGCCGCGGCTCACCGGGTTCGCGGGCGCGTTCGTGGTGCTGACGCTGGTGTCGTACCCGTACGTGCTGCTGCCGGTCGCGGCCGCGTTGCGCACGGCCGATCCGGCGGTGGAGGAGGTCGCGAGGTCGCTCGGCAGGACCAGTCGCCAGGTGTTCCTCTCCGTGACGCTGAGGCAGATCCGGCCCGCGGCGCTCGCCGGCGGGCTGCTGGTGGCGCTGTACGTGCTGAGCGACTTCGGCGCGGTGTCGCTGATGCGGTACGAGGCGTTCACCCTCGGCATCTACACGAGCTACCGGGCCTCGTTCGACCGCACGCCGGCCGCGGTCCTCGGACTGGTCCTGGTGGTGCTGGCGGTCGCGTTGACCGTCGGCGAACGACGGGCGCGCGGGGTGATGGCGCTGCGCGGGCGCCGTCAGCCGCTGACCGTGCCGCTGGGGCGGGCTCGGGTGCCGGCGCTGGGCGGGACGGTGGTGTTGCTCGTGCTGACGCTCGGCGTGCCGGTCGTCAGCCTCGTGTGGTGGCTCGCGGCGGGGACCTCGACGTTCGAGGTGTCCGACCTGCTGGCGACCACCGGCAACACCGTCGCGGTGTCGGCGTTCGGCGCGGTGCTGACGCTGCTGCTGGCGCTGCCGGTGGGAGTCCTGGCGGCACGGCACCAGGGCCGGCTCGCCAGAGGGGTCGAGCTCGCGAGCTTCGCGGGGCACGCCCTGCCCGGCATCACCGTCGGGCTGGCGCTGGTGTTCTTCGGGATCAGGTTCGCGCCGGCGCTGTACCAGACCCTCCCCATGCTGGCGTTCGCGTACGCGGTGCTGTTCCTGCCCTTGGCCGTGGGAGCTGTCCGCACCGGCGTGGCGCACGCACCGCCGGTGCTGGAGGACGTCTCGCGGTCGCTCGGCCACGGGCGGTGGCGGACGGCGATGCGGGTCACCGTGCCGCTCTCCGCGCCGGGCGTCCTGGCCGGCACCGCGCTGGTGTTCCTGACGTGTGCCAAGGAGTTGCCGGCGACGTTGCTGCTGCGGCCGACCGGGGTCGACACCCTGGCGACCGAGCTGTGGACCCGCACCGAGGTCGCCGCCTACGCCGCGGCGGCGCCCTATGCGGCGGTGCTGCTCGTGGTGGCGGCGATTCCCGCGGTGGTGCTGGACCGGTTCCTGCGCCGGGACGATTCGGGAGGTGGGCGATGAGCGGCTTGACGGTGAAGCGACTCGTCGCGGGCTACGGCGGAGAACCCGTGCTGCGCGAGGTCGACTTCGAAGTGCCGCAGGGCGGGTTGCTCGCCGTGCTCGGGCCTTCCGGGTGCGGCAAGACGACGCTGCTGCGGGTCCTCGCCGGATTCCACCCGGTCACCTCGGGCGAGGTCTGGCTGGGCGAGCGGCGGCTGACCTCCGACGTACCGCCGGAGCGGCGCGGGATCGGGATCGTGCCGCAGGAGGGCGCGTTGTTCCCGCACCTGACCGTGGCGGGGAACGTCGGGTTCGGGCTCGGCCGGGGTGAGCGCGGAGACCGCGTCGAAGAGCTGCTCGACCTGGTGGGCCTGGGCGGGTTCGGCTCCCGGATGCCCGCGCAGCTCTCCGGCGGCCAGGCGCAGCGGGTGGCGCTGGCCCGCGCTCTGGCACCGCGTCCCGGGGTCGTGCTGCTCGACGAACCGTTCTCCGCGTTGGACGCCGGTCTGCGCGAGGAGCTGAGGGCGGACGTTCGCGCGACGTTGAAGGCGGCCGGCGCGACGGCGTTGCTCGTGACGCACGACCAGGAGGAAGCGCTGGGTGTCGCGGACCACGTGGTGGTGCTGCGGGACGGCGCAGTGGCCCAGTTCGCGAGGCCGCAGACGATCTACACCTCGCCCGCCGACCTAGGGGTGGCGTTGTTCGTGGGTGAGGCGATGACGTTCGCCGGCGTCGCCCGTTCCGGCCGGGTGCAGACACCGCTCGGGACCTTGCCGACGTCCGGCGACGGTCCCGGCACGGTGCTTTTGCGTCCGGAGCAGCTGATCCTCGGCGGCACCGGCGTTCCGTCCACTGTGGAGGACGTCCTCTTCCACGGGCACGACGCGACGGTCCTGTTGCGGCTCGCCGACGGCACACGGGTCCGGTCACGCGTGCAGGGCCGGATCTCGGTGCGGTCCGGAGACGCGGTCTCCGTGTCGGTCGACGGGCCCGCCCTGTTCTTCGAGGGCACACCGTGACGGCCACGGCGGACCTCGGGTTCGCTGATCGTCTCGCGGAGCACGGTGACCGGCTCGCCCTGGTGACACCCGACGGTTCGCTGACCTACCACGAGCTGGACCAGCGGGTGACCTCGGCGGCGGAGCGGCTCGGCACGACGCGGCGGCTGGTGCTGCTCGCCGCGGAGAACGACGCCGATTCGGTCGTGGCGTACCTGGCCGCGTTGCGCGGCAGGCATCCTGTCGTCCTCGCGTCCACCGCGCAGATCCCCGCGCTGACCTCCGCCTACGACCCGGACGTGGTGATCTCGGGCTCCTGGACGGAACGGCGCGCGGGCACCGCGCACGCGCTCCACCCCGAACTGGCGCTGCTGCTGTCGACGTCCGGCACGACCGGGTCGCCGAAGCTGGTGCGGCTGAGCGCGGACAACCTCGCCGCGAACGCCGCCGCGATCGGCTCCTACCTCGACATCCGGGAGACGGACCGCGCCGTCACGTCCTTGCCGCTGCACTACTGCTACGGCTTGTCGGTCGTGAACAGCAACCTCGCGTGCGGCGCCGGGCTGGTGCTCACCGCACGATCGGTGATCGAGCCGGAGTTCTGGGACCTCGTGCGCTCCCACGGCGTGACGAGCCTGCACGGAGTGCCGCACACGTTCGGGCTGCTGGACGGCATCGGCTTCGACGCCATGCACCTCCCGAGCCTGCGTTACGTGACGCAGGCCGGCGGCCGGCTGGCCCCGGCGGACGTGGTCCGGTACTCCGAACTGGGCGCCGCACGGGGCTGGCGGTTCTTCGTGATGTACGGCCAAACCGAGGCCACCGCGCGCATGGCCTACCTCCCGCCTGAGCTCGCCGCCTCGCACCCGTCTGCGATCGGTGTCGCGATCCCCGGCGGAAAGCTGCGCGTCGACGACGGCGAACTCGTCTACAGCGGCCCCAACGTCATGCTCGGGTACGCCCACGCGCCCGAGGACCTGGCACTGGGACGCACGACCTTCGAGCTGCGGACCGGGGACCTGGGAGCGGAGTCCCACGGCCTGTTCTCGGTGACCGGCCGCAAGAACCGGTTCGTGAAGCCGTTCGGGCTGCGCGTCGATCTGGACCAGGTCGAACGCTCGCTCGCCGCCGACGGCCTCCGCGCGGCCTGCACGGGTGACGACAGCGGCCTGGTCGTCGCGGTGCTCGGCGACGCGGACCGCGCGGCGCGGTTGGTCCGCGCTCTGACCGGACTGCCCGCGACCGCCGTCCGCACCTACGCCGTGACGTCGTTCCCGTTGCTGTCCAACGGCAAAGTCGACTACCGGGCCGTCGCGGCACCGTCCACGGGCGACTCGAACTCCGTGCGCGAGGTGTTCGCCTCGGTTCTCGGCGTGCGGCCGGTGCCGTCCGACGCGACCTTCAACTCGCTGGGCGGCGACTCGCTGCGCTACGTCCAGATGACCGTGCAGCTGCAACGGTTGCTCGGCGATCTACCGTCCTCGTGGCCCACGATGCCGGTGTCGTCGCTGGAAGCGCTGCGCGCCCGGCACCGCCGCGTCCCGCTGGTCGACACCACGATCGTGCTGCGAGCGCTGGCGATCCTGCTCATCGTGGGCTCGCACGTCGGTTTCTTCACGCTGCTCGGCGGCGCACACCTGCTGCTCGTCGTCGCGGGCTGGAACATCGCCCGCTTCCTGGTGCCCGCCGATCCGCTCCGCATCCTGCGGGCGGCGGCGTTCATTGCGGTGCCGACCTCGCTCTGGCTCGTCTACCGGATGGCCGTCACCGACGACGTGACCATCGACAACGTCCTGCTGGTCAACAACTTCACCCGCGTCGGCGCCGCCGGGTACTGGTTCGTCGAGGTCGTCGTGCACGTTCTGCTCCTGTGTGCACTGATCTTCGCCGTACCGGCGGTCCGGCGCTGGGAACAACGGCACGGCTACGCGCTCGCGTTGACGGTGCTCGGACTGGCGCTGGCGCTGAGGTTCACCGTCGACGGCGACTTCTTCGCCCGCAACATGACCACGCTCGGCGCGGCCTGGTTCGTCGCCCTCGGCTGGCTCGCCCACCGCTCCCCCGCGTGGTGGCAGAAGTGCTTCGTCGTGGTGGTGATGGTCGCGATGGTTCCCGGCCGGATGGAGAACCTCTCGCGCGAGGTCGTCGTGATCGGCGGCGTGGTCCTGCTGCTGTCGCTGGCCCGCGTGCCGGTGCCGCGCGGACTGCTCACCCCGGTGAGCCTGCTGGCCAGCGCGTCACTCGCCATCTACCTCACGCACTACGCCGTGTTCCCGCACCTGCAACCACAGGTGCCGTCGCCGGTCGTGTGGGTCGTGTGCGTCGCGGTGGGGTGCTTGGCGTGGCTGGGAGCAGACCGGGTGATGAGAGCGATCGCGGTGGGGCCTTCGACGAGTTCGAGGACCCCGCGGCGCCGCCGGGCCGGGGCCGTGCGGGCTTCCGGCCCGGCGGGGTCGTCGAGCCGCTCACGCGGCATCACGACCTGAGACTCACGCACCGGCCTTGGTGACGAGCTCGATGAGCGCGTCGGCGGCCGGACCGGAGGAGGCGGGGTTCTGCCCCGTGATCAGCAGGCCGTCGCGCAGGACGTACGGCGCCCAGTCGTCACCCTTGGAGTAGTCGCCCCCCAGCCGCACGAGCTCGTCCTCGACCAGGAAGGGGACCACCTCGGTGAGCTGGACACCCTCCTCCTCGCTGTTGGTGAAGCCGGTGACCTTCTTGCCCCGCACCAGCGGGGTGCCGTCCGCGTTCACCGCGTGCCGCAGGACGCCAGGAGCGTGGCAGACCAGGGCGAGGGGCTTGCCGGCGCGCAGGGTGGACTCGATCAGCCGGATGGAGGTGGCGTCCTCGGCCAGGTCCCACAGGGGGCCGTGGCCGCCGGGGTAGAAGACGGTGTCGAAGTCGTCGACGGAGACGGAGTCGAGGCGGACGGTGTTGGCGAGTGCCTCCACGGCCTCGGAGTCGGCCTCGAAGCGGCGGGTCTCGTCGGTCTGGCTGGCCGGCTCGTTGCTCTTGGGGTCCAGCGGGGGCCGGCCGCCCAGGGGCGAGGCGAGCACGACCTCGAAACCGGCGTCCCGGAAGCGGTAGTAGGGGGCGGCCAGCTCTTCCAGCCAGAAGCCGGTCTTCCTGCCGGTGTCACCGAGCTCGTCGTGCGAGGTGAGGACGAGGAGAACCTTCATGAGTACTGCTCCTTGAATGTTGCGCCGGCCTATTAGACCGGTCGTCTCTAGATGGTCGAAGAACACGGGAGCGCGCCGGCTCGCGGCGCTACACGTGCAGGAGACGGCGAGTGACCGTCGTGACCGCGTCCAGCGGGCCGACGTCGCGGTGGATCTTGGCCATGACGCTCGCGCCGAGCCACATGTCGTACAGGGCCTGCGCAGTGGTACGGGCGTCGTCGTCGACTACCAGCGAGCCGTCCTCCAGGCCGGATGCGATCACCCGCTCCAGGCGGTCGACGATGGCGGTGGTGCCTTCCTTCAGCGCGAGCCGCATCGACTCCGACAGGTCGGCCACCTCGGCGCCGAGCTTGACGGCCAGGCACTTGCCCTGGCACTCGTCGACGCTCTGCGTCTCGCGCCAGCCCTGCCAGTAGTTCATCAGCCGCTGCGCCGAGGTCAGGCCCGGCGCGGTGAGGACGCGGTCCATGTCCGCGAGGTAGTCGACGAAGTACGACCGCATCATCGCCTCGCCGAAGGCGTCCTTGGAGCCGAAGTAGTGGTAGAAGGACCCCTTGGGCACTCCGGCCTCGGAGAGGACCTCGTTGATCCCCACCGCGGCGAACCCCTTGTGCGACATGATCCGCTGAGCAGCGTCGAGGATGCTGCGCCGCGTGTCGCCCTGGGTGCCCGCCATGGGTTCACCATAGCAGCCATTAGACCGGTCGTCTAGCGACCGGAGACCGAACGCCAGACGGCCGGGGGGGGGCCCCCCCCGGCACCGCAGGGCGGGGGGGGGGGCGGGGGGGGGGGGGGGGGGGGGGGGGGGGTGGGGGGTGGGGGGGGCGGGGGGGGGGGGTGGGGGGGGGGGGGGTGGGGGGTGGGGGCTGGGGGCTTGGGGCTGACCATCGCACCGCGTTCGCGCCAAAGCACCCCTTGCCCAACCCGCAGCAAAGCACTAC
>NZ_JAPJDL010000004.1:0-348700 GCF_026242055.1 Lentzea sp. NEAU-D7
GCCGCCGTGCCACCCGCCGCCGCGCCGCCCACACGGCCGTGCCATCCACACGGCCGCGCCACCCACTACTGCTGCCACGCCACGCCACCGCCGTACCGCCACGCCACGGCCGCCTCGCCACGGCCGCCTCGCCACGGCCGCCTCGCCACGGCCGCCTCGCCGGGCGCGACCCACGTCACTCCACCCGGCGTGACGGTCCCCACCAGAACCCCACCCGCAGCCCGCCGACCGGCGCACCCGCCCGGCCCCCGCGAACATGGGTGTTGCCACGGATGGACACGTGGTGCCCCCACCCGTCAGCCTCGCAGGCGTGGCGGGAAGTGATCACGGAGAGGCGGCGCGCGTGTCGTTGTTCGGGCGGATCTTCCTGCTCAACGCCCTGGTCCTGCTGATCGCGGCCGCGTTGCTGGTGTTCGGGCCCGCGACCGTGTCGACGCCGGCGCCGTTGCGCGAGGTGCTGGTGCTGGGGGCCGGGCTGGTGGTGATGCTGATCGCGAACGCCGTGCTGATCCGGGTGGGGCTGGCGCCGCTCGGGCGGCTCACGCGGGCGATGACCACGATCGACCTGCTCAAGCCCGGGCCTCGGTTGCGGGCGGCGGGGCACGGGGAGATCGCTGAGCTGATCACCACGTTCAACAGCATGATCGACCGGCTGGAGACCGAGCGCGGGTACAGCTCGGCCATCGCGCTGTCGGCGCAGGAGTCCGAGCGGCGGCGGGTGGCGCAGGAGCTGCACGACGAGGTGGGGCAGTCGCTGACGGCGGTGTTGCTGAGTCTCAAGCGGGTGGCGGACCAGTCGCCGCAGGAGACGCGCGAGGAACTGCTCCAGGTGCAGGAGACCACGCGCAGCACGCTCGACGAGATCCGCCGCATCGCGCGGCGGCTCCGGCCTGGTGTGCTGGAGGAGCTGGGACTGGTCAGCGCGCTCAAGGCGCTCACGCGGGAGATCGGTGACCCGGCCGGCCTCACGATCAAGCGGTCGTTCGACAAGAACCTGCCCGCGCTCGACGCCGAGACCGAACTGGTCGTCTACCGCGTCGCGCAGGAAGGGCTCACCAACACCGTCCGGCACGCGCGGGCCGACCAGATCGAGCTCGCCCTGACGGCCCGTCCGTCCGAAGTGGAGCTGCTGCTGCGCGACAACGGGCGGGGGATCGGCGACGGCCAGGAAGGGGCGGGCATCCGCGGCATGCGGGAACGGGCGCTGCTGGTCGGCGCCGACCTGACCGTCGGGCCGGCGCTGCCGGGCACCGAGGTCAGGCTGGTGGTCAAGGCCAAGGGGGAGGGCGGATGACCGTGCGCATCCTGCTCGCGGACGACCACGCGCTGGTCCGCCGCGGCGTCCGGATGATCCTGGACAACGAACCCGACCTGGAGGTCGTCGGTGAGGCGGGCGACGGTGCCGAGGCGATCAGCATGGCGCGCAGGGAGAAGCCGGACCTGGCGATCCTCGACATCGCCATGCCGCGGCTGACCGGGCTGCAGGCCGCGCGCGAGCTCTCGCGCCTCCTGCCGGACCTGCGGATCCTGATGCTGACGATGTACGACAACGAGCAGTACTTCTTCGAGGCGCTCAAGGCGGGCGCCTCCGGGTACGTGCTGAAGTCCGTCGCCGACCGCGACCTGGTGGAGGCCTGCCGCTCGGCCATGCGCGGCGAGCCGTTCCTCTACCCCGGCGCGGTGAACTCGCTGATCCGCAACTACCTCGACCGCGCGGGGGAGGGCGGTGGCCTCCCGGCCAAGGCGATCACCGATCGCGAGGAGGAGATCCTCAAGCTGGTCGCGGAGGGCCATTCCTCCAAGGAGATCGCGGACATGCTCGTGATCAGCGTCAAGACCGTCGAGCGGCACCGGGCCAACCTGCTGCAGAAACTCGGGCTCAGGGACCGCCTCGAACTCACCCGGTACGCGATCCGCGCCGGGCTCGTTGAACCCTAGGAACTCGAGTGAACGTCGAAGTGACGCCCCTGCCCGGCATAGGGGTCAGGCAGGACTTCTCCCTCCGCTCCGGCCGCCGGATCGGCGTGATCTCCTACCGCGACGGCAAGTTCGAGCTCATCATGTCCAAACAGGACGATCCCGACACGACCGTCGCGTCGATCCCGCTCGCGCCGGAGGAGGCGGGCACGCTCGCCGGGCTGCTCGGGGCGCCGCAGCTCGTCTCGAAGCTTGCCAGGCAGCACGCCGACATCACCGGGATCACGACCCGCCAGCTGCCGGTCACGGCGTTCTCCAGCCGCACGCTCGGCGACACGGCGCTGCGCACCCGCACCGGCGCCTCCGTCGTCGCGGTCGTGCGCGCGGGCAACGCGCATCCGTCGCCCGGCCCCGAGTTCCTGTTCGAGAACGGCGACCTCGCGGTCGTCGTCGGCACCTCGGACGGTCTCGACGCCGCCGCGGACATCCTGACGGGCGGCTGAGCCGGTGCACGACACCACGATCGCCCTGATCCAGCTGGGTGCGGTCTTCTTCGGACTGGGCCTGCTCGGCCGCCTCGCCTGGAGATTCGGCATCTCGCCGATCCCGCTCTACCTCGTCGGCGGTCTCGCGTTCGGCTCGGGTGGACTCGTCCCGTTGCACGGCATCGAGGAGTTCGCCCACCTCGCCAGCGAGATCGGCGTGGTGCTGCTGCTCCTGCTGCTGGGCCTCGAGTACTCGGCGTCCGAACTCACCACCGGCCTGAAGAAGTCGTGGATGGCCGGTGTCCTCGACATCGTGCTCAACGCGGCACCCGGCGCGATCGTCGCGCTGATGCTCGGCTGGGGCCCGGTCGGCGCGCTGGCGATGGCGGGCGTCACCTACATCTCGTCGTCCGGCATCATCGCGAAGGTCCTCGGCGACCTCGGCCGCCTGGGCAACCGCGAGACTCCGGTGATCCTCTCGGTGCTGGTGTTCGAGGACCTGGCGATGGCCGTCTACCTGCCGGTGCTCACGGCCGTGCTCGCGGGCGTCAGCTTCGTCGGCGGGCTCACGTCGGTCGGCATCTCGCTGCTCGCGATCACCGTCGTCCTGGTCGTGGCGCTGAAGTACGGCCGGTTCATCTCGGCCGTGGTGGACAGCCCCGACCACGAGGTGTTCCTGCTCAAACTGCTCGGGTCGGCGCTGCTGGTCGCCGGCATCGCCTCGGAGCTGCAGGTGTCCGCCGCCGTCGGAGCGTTCCTGCTCGGCATCGCGATCTCCGGCTCCACCGCCGAGAACGCCACGCGGCTGCTCGAACCGTTGCGGGACCTGTTCGCCGCGATGTTCTTCGTCGTGTTCGGACTGAACACCGATCCGCGCACGATCCCGCCCGTGCTCGGCATGGCGGTGCTGCTGGCCGTGATCACCACCGCGACGAAGGTGGCGACGGGCTGGTGGGCGGCACGGCGCCAGGGCATCGGGACGATGGGCCGCGCCCGCACCGGTGCCGCGCTGGTCGCGCGAGGGGAGTTCTCCATCGTCATCGCCGGTCTGGCCGTCGCCTCCGGCCACGTGAACGATCAGCTGGCCGCGCTCGCCACCGCGTACGTGCTGCTGATGGCGATCATCGGCCCCATCGCGGCGCGCTACGTGGAACCGGTCGGCGAGTTCTTCCTCCGCAGGCGGGCAGCGGCTCGGTGAGGTGGCCGGCACTCCTGCTGGCCCTGCTGCTGGCGTTCGTCGGCACGAGCACCCGCGACACGGCCTCGGACCGGCCGGGATCAGGGCTGAACGCTCCGGTCTCGGCCGTGCACGTGCAGACGACGGCGTCTCCGGACGCCTGCTGGGCGCTGCCCGGCCCCGCGTCCGGCCCACGCCCGCCGCAGGGCCCGGCGGCGGTCGTCGTGGCCGCCGCCCAGCACGTCGAGGGAACGACCTCAGGTCACCGGTCGAGCCGGGCACCGCCGCACGCGGCCGCTCCCGGCTCCACCCACCCCTGACCTGAGGACCTCCCATGTCGTACGTCGTTCTGCTGTTGTTCGTCGCGTCCGTGCTCGCCGGTGTCGGTGCGCTGGGCGCGATGGTGTTCAAGAAGGAGCCGTTCTACGGCGTCGTCGGACTCGTGACCATCTGCGTCCCGAGTTCGCTTCTGGCCTTCCTCTACCTGGCCGTGGCCTGATCGGCGGACTGGTCGGGCTGGGCGATCCCCCGCGCCACGCCCAGCTCGACCAGGTCCTGCGGCCGCAACCGCAACTCCTCCGCCGTCTGCCGCGCCCGCGCCGGGTCCCGCTTCAGGATCGCGTTCGCCAGCTCGGGCGAGATCACCGCGAAGTAGCAGTCCGGCGTCACCCACATCCGGTCCGGCGCGGCGAACGCCAGCGCGCCACCGGATCCGCCCTCTCCGATCACCAGCGTCGTCACCGGCACCCGCGCCGCCGCGACCGCGGTGAACATGTCCGCGATCGCGGCGCCCACCCCGGCCTTCTCGGCCACCTCGTCGTTGGCGGCACCCGGTGTGTCCACGAGCGTCAGCACCGGGATCCCCAGCCGGTCCGCCAGCCGGACGAGCCGGGCCGCCGTGCGGAACCCGGCGGGCCGGGTCGCCGTGCCGCACTGCGCCGCGTAGGCGATGGTCTGCCCGTCGCGGTGCCCGAACCCGCACAGCACACCGGGATCGACGCCACCGCCGCGATCACCGCTGACCGGCTCGTGCCAGTCGAAGTAGGAGGCGAGGTACTCCTTGGCGCGCGGGCGGCCCAGCGTGCGGGCGCGCACCACCGCGTCCCAGCCGCTCTTCGGCAGCGTCGCCTGTCCCAGCGCCGGCGGCACGGGAGCGGGGCCGCCGGTGGACGTGGTGGTGAGCAGCCGCAGCCAGCGCTCCAGCCGCTCGCGCAGCTCCTCCGGTGCCAGGAGCTGGTCGACGAGACCGGCCGCGAACTGCTGCGTCACCGAGTACCCCGGCGGGCGCACCCGTGACCCGGCGAACCCGACCTGCGCGCCGCGCAGTCCCAGCACGACGTCCGCACCCGCCCCGAGCGTGGCCCAGCCGCCCCCGGTCGTGGGATCGCGCAGGACGGCGATGTGCGGCAGCCCTGCTTCCCGGTTCAGCGTGAGCTGCCGGGCGATCCGGGGCAGCTGCATCAACGCGAGCGTGCCCTCCTGCATGCGGCTGCCACCGGTCGCGACCAGCGAGACCACCGGCAGGCCGAGCTCGCGGGCGTGCGTGAAGGCCTGCTCGATGCGGGCGCCGGTGCGGGTTCCCAGCGAGCCGCCGAGGAACCCGAACTCGAACGCCACCACCGCGGCCGTGACCCCGCCGATCTCGGCGACCCCGCAGACCGCGGACTCGCGTTCACCGGTCGAGGCCGCCGCTCGCGCGAGCTGGTCGCCGTAGCCCGGCCAGCCGAGCGGCCCGTCCCCGGCGGAGGGCCCCAGGCCGTCCGGCAGCTCGGCGAAGGACGACGCCACCCGCCCGATCACCTCACGGGCCGGCTCACGCCCGTAGGGCACGCTTCATCACCTTGCCCATGTCGTTGCGCGGCAACGACTCCACGAACCGCACCACCCGAGGCCGCTTGTGCGGGGTGAGCAGCCGCGCCACGTGGTCGGCCAGCTCGTCCGGGGACGGCTCCGCCCCGGCGGGCACGACCCAGGCGACGATCCGTTCGCCGAGGTCGTCGTCGGGCTCGGCGGTCACCGCCACCTCCTTGACCCCGGGGTGGTCCAGCAGGGCGTTCTCGATCTCGCTGGCGCCGATCTTGTAGCCACCGCTCTTGATGATGTCCGTCGCCTTGCGCCCGACGATGCGGTAGTAGCCGTCCTCGTCGCGGGTGCCCACGTCGCCGGTGCGGAACCAGCCGTCCGCGAACGCCTCGGCGGTGGCGTCGGGCCGGTTGAGGTACTCGGTGAACAGGTTCGGCCCGCGCACCTGGATCTCCCCGATCGCGCCGGCGTCGTCCAGCGTCCGCCCGGCGTCGTCGACCAGCCGCACCTCGACGCCGGGCAGCGGCACGCCGACCGCGCCCGGCCTGCGGTCGCCGTCCGCGCGGACGCTGGTGTTCATCAGCGTCTCGGTCATCCCGTACCGCTCGACCACGCGCTGCCCGGTCGCGGCGGCGATCCGCTCGTGGTCGCGCACGGGCAGGGCCGCCGAGCCCGACACCAGCAGCCGCGCCCCGCTCAACGCGGTGGCGAGCTCCGGGTCGTCGCCCACTTCTTCCGCGATGCGGTGGTACATCGTCGGAACGCCGAACATCATCGTGCCGTCACCGGCCAGCGCCCGCGTGACCGCTGCGGTGGAGAACTTGCCGAGGTGGTGCACCGTGCCGCCCCGTCGCAACGGGCCCAGCACGCCGAGGATCAGCCCGTGCACGTGGAACAACGGCAACGCGTGCACCAGCACGTCGTCCCCGGCCCACCCCCACGCCTCCGCGACCGCGTCCAAAGTGGACACGATCGCCCGGCGTGGCAGCACGACGCCCTTGGGGGCGCCGGTCGTGCCCGAGGTGTAGACGATCAGCGCCGGCGCCTCGGCACCGGGATCGGCGAACGACGCGGCGCCCCCGCCGTCGAGCACGACGTCCAGTCGGGGCACCGGTCCCAGGCCCTCGGGGAGCTCGACGCCGGGAGCGGCGAGCACCGCGGCGGGCGCGCTGTCCGTCACGATGTGCGCGAGCTCGCGTTCGCCGACCTTCGGGTTGAGCGGCACCGCGGGCACCCCGGCGAGCAGGGCCGCGACGACCGCGACGCACGTCTCGATGGCCGGGGTCGCCCAGATCGCCACCCGAGGCAGGCCGGACAGCCGCTGTGCCAGAGCCCCGGCGCAGGCGCCGAGCTCGGCGTGGGTGAGGGTCCGGTCGCCGAAGCGGAGGGCGACGCGGTCGGACTGCAGAGCGAACATCAAGGTCACCAGATTCCCGGGACGACGAGGGCGAGCCAGACCAGCGGCGGCGCCGCCGCGACCATGATCCCGCCGTAGACCATCAGTTGCTTGAAGAACTTGTCGCGGTCGACGTCCTGCGCACCGGCCAGCACCAGGGCGCCGTTGGTGGAGAACGGACTCACGTCGACCACGGTCGCCGACACCGCCAGCGCCGCGATCAGGCCGATCGCGCTGACCTCGCCCAGCAGCAGGAACGGCACGGCCAGCGGGATCAGCGCGCCCATGATGCCGACGGACGAGGCGAACGCCGACACGATCGCGCCGATGTAGCAGATCAGCAGGGCGGCGAGCAGCGGAGCGCCGACACCGGCGACCGAGTCACCCGCCCACTTGATCGTGCCCATCGTCTGCAGCACCGCGACATAGGTGAGGATGCCGCAGATCAGCAGCACCGTCGGCCAGGTGATCTGGGTGATCGCCTGCTTGGACGTCTCCGGCCACACCACGCTGAGCAGCACGGCCACCGTGATCGCGGCGAGGCCCACGTCGAGGTCGAACACCAGCGCGGCGATCACGAGGGCGGCGAGGCCGAGGAGCGTCGCGATGCGGGGCGCGGTCAGGGCGACCCGCTCTTCCGCCACGTCGGTCACGTCGCGGGTGTCGTCGTCGCCGGCTCCGCCGCCGAGCGCGTCGTCACCACCACCGGTGCGGGCCAGCGCGGGCGCCTCCAGCGGTTGCCTGGCGAGCTTCATGCCGCCCAGCACCACGAACACCACGGCGGCGATCAGCAGGTTCACCACGAGACTGGCCAGGAACAGCACGATCTCGTTGCCCGGCAGGCCTTCCTTCGCCACGATCCCGTTGACGATCGTGCCGTAGATGCTGATGGGGGAGAACCCGCCGGCCTGCGCGCCGTGCACGACCATGACGCCCATCAGCAACGGGTTGATCCGGTACTTGGCCGCGAACCCCATCGCGATCGGCGCCACGATCGCGACCGCCGCCGGACTCACCGCGCCGATCGCCGTCAGCACACCCGTGATCGCGAACATCACCCACGGCATCAACGCGATCCGCCCGCCGACCAGGCGGATCGCCATGTGCACCAGCCAGTCGGTGGTGCCGTTGGCGCGGGCGATGGCGAACAGGAACGTCACCCCGACCAGCACGACGAACAACGAGCCGGGGAAGCCTTTGAAGATGTCGTCGGTCTTCATGTCCGCCACCAGCGTGCCGACCCCGAAGGCCGCGGCGAAGGCGAGCGCACCCATGTTGATCGACCTGGTCGTGGCGATGACGAACACCACGACCAGCACGAGTATCGAGATCAGTTCGGCGGACATGCAGGGCTCCCGTCGTTGGGGCTGTCCGGGTGGATGGCCTGGGCTGGCTCAGTGGCCAAGTGGTTCAGCCACTTTCCGCTCACGGTCCAGCCGCTGTCAAGAGGTGGCCTAGTGGCTGAGCCACTTGACCGGTTATCCTGGGACGATGTCCGAGGCACTGCGGCCCATGGTCAAGTCCCGCCTGTACGAGCAGGTGCTGGAGCGCCTGCGCGCGCACGTGGTGGAGGCGGGCCTGAGCGCGGGGGACAGGCTGCCCGCCGAACGCGATCTCGCCGCGAGCCTCGGCGTGAGCCGCGCGTCCATCAAGCAGGCGATCGTCGTCCTGGAGGTCCAGGGCCTGGTCGAGGCACGGCACGGCGGCGGCACGTACCTGGTCCGCGACACCCTCGACGTCGAACCGGTCGAGCAGCTCGTCGAACGCCGCAAGCGCCTCCCCGAGGTGCTGGAGGCGCGCGAGGCGCTGGAGACCAAGCTCGCCGAGCTGGCCGCCGAACGCCGCACCGACGCCGAGCTGGAGACCATCCGCGCGGCGCTGGACTTCATGCGCGACGAGATCGACGCGGGGGACAACGGCGTGGAAGGGGATCGCCGCTTCCACGCCGCCGTCACCGCCGCCGCGCACAGCTCGCTGCTGGCCGACTTCATGAAGACCATCGCCGGCCAGATCACCGAGAGCCGCACCGAGTCGCTGCGCCAGCCGGGGCGCCCGTCCCGGTCATTGGCGCAGCACACGGCGATCTACGAGGCCATCGCCGCGGGGGACGCGAAGAAGGCCGCCGCGGCGATGCGCAAGCACGTGCGCACCGTCGCGAAGGTCAGGCTGCTCACCTGGGTGCCCGAAGACTGACCACCGCGGGCGAGTTGCGCGCCTGCACGACGTGGCTGGTCCCGTCGGCCTTGTGCACGACGAACTTCCAGTCCCGCTTGGACACCTTGCCGGACAGCAGGACGATCGTGTCGCCGTGCTGGATGATCCGCGTGCGCCCGCCGTCCTCGTACAGGGTGAACTCGCCCTTGGCGCCTGCCGTCACGTGCACGGTCAGCGGGCCGGCCGGGTTCTGCACGTCGTTGGCCACGTCAGAGCTGCGTTCGACCAGCATCCCGCCCGCTCGCACGAACACCGGCATGGTGTCCCAGCCCGCGCTGACGGTCGCCCAGGTGTTGCCCTGGTAGACCTGCCCGGTGAAGTAGTCGGTCCACTGGCCGGGCGGGAACCAGACGCGCGTCGAACCGGTCTCGCCGGGCGTCGTGATCGGCGCGACCAGCACGTCCGGCCCGAGCAGGAACTGGCTGTCCACAGTGGAGTAGGCCTCCGGACTGCCCGGGTACTCGAGCCACGCCGGCCGCTGGATCGGCACGCCGGTGCGGTTCGCCTGCTCCGCCAGCGAGTAGATGTACGGCACCAGCCGTTCGCGCAGGTTCAGGAACTTCGTCGCCGACGCCTGCGCCGCCGCCCCGTACTGCCACGGCAGGCGGTCGCCGTGGTTGCTGTGCAGGCGCGTGATCGGCTGGAACGCACCCAGTTGCACCCACCGCGCGTACATGTCGTCCGGCATCTTGGTGGTGTAGCGGACCTGGCCGTTGTCGAGGTAGGTCTCCGACCCCCGCAGCCCGGTGGTGTCGTTGTGGCCGCCGATGTCGTGGCTGATGTTCGACATCCCGGTCGACACGCCCTCGGCCGAGGTGTAGCCGATGGTCGCCTTCAGCGTGCCCCACGTCGACGAGGTGTCGCCGGTGAAGTGCAGGGTCGAGCGCTTCTCCGCCCACGGACCGGTCGGCAGCGGCCCGGAGCCGCTGTACCCGCCCGCCTGCAGCGACCCGAACCCGCGGGAGAACGCGAACGCGCCGATCTTCGCGTACTGCTCGTTGATCCACGAGTCGGGCGTGACCCCGCGCAGCGACGAACCCGAGCCGTCGCAACACCAGTCGAGCCACCAGAAGTCGGTCGGCATCTTCTGGTGCAGCTCCAGGTAGGCGCGCAGCTGGTCCGGGTCGCCCCAGTCGAACACGTAGCAGTTCGTGCAGGAACCCCTGGCCAGCTTGCCCTTCGCGGTGGCCTGCGCGCGGGCGAAGTCGGGGTCGTCGCCCTGGATGCTCGGGTGGATGTTGAGCGTGCTGTGCAGGCCCTCACCGTGCGCCCAGTCGAGGAAGCCCTGCGGGTCCGGGAACTTCGTCTGGTCCATGCGCCAGCCGTTCCACAGGTTGTGGCCCTTGAAGTCCGTGTCGACCACCAGGACGTCGAGCGGCACACCGTGCTGCCGGAACGCGGGCAGGATCCGGTCGCGGAAGTCGGCGGCGGTCCGGTCGATGTACTCGGAGTACCAGACGCCGTAGGCCCAGCGCGGCAACAACTTCGGCCCGCCGGTCAGTGCCGTGAGGTCACCGAGCGCCGTTTTGTAGTTCTGGCCGTAGCCGAACACGTAGCCGTCCTGGTACGGCTGCGCGCCCCGATCCACGCGCGGAGTTCCGTTGCGCAGAGCGGAAGTCGTGTCGTCCAGCAGGTACCAGCCGTCGCGGTACATCAGGCCGGGCGTCAGCTGGGGATCGCCGCTGTTGCCCGTGTAGCCGTCGAGCGAGCGCCGGTAGCCGCCGAGCGCCAGGTGCTGGACGGAGTTGTCGACCCCGACGGTGTCCAGGTTGACGTGGCAGCCCGTGTCCGGGCACGTGATGGTGAGGTCGGACGTGCCCGCGGGCAGGGAGACCTGGGCCGTAGCGGTGGCCCACGTGGCCCAGTTCGCCGTGACGGGCAGGCTGATCGGCTGACCGTTGACCAGCACGGTCCGGGCCTCGTGCTTGCCGTCGCCGCCGACGCCGTTGGCGTAGCGCAGCACCACGGGATACGTGCCCGCGGCCGGAACGCTGGTCACGCGCTGGCTCAGCCGCGTGCCCCCGACGAGCTCGGCGACGAACCCGGTGCCCGCGAACCCCGCGTGCTCGGCGGCGATCTTCGCCGCGCCGGAGACCAGGCCGTTCTCGGCCTCGCAGCTGGTGCCGAACCGGCAGTCGTCCACCGCCCGCACGCCGGGATACGGTTGGTCACCGCTCAGCAGAGCGAGGCTGTCAACGTTGACGTTGCCCGAATCGGCGGCACCGCGCGTCAGGGAGACGCGGTGTTCGCCCGCGGACAGGTCGACCTCCGTGGAGACCTGCTGCCAGGCGCCCCAGTCGGCGGTCGCGGGCAGGGTGACCTGACGAGGAGCCTGCCCGTCGACCGCGAGCCCGAGCGTCCGGCTCTCGTGCTTGCCGTCGCCACCCCGCCCGTTCGCGTACTTCACGACCAGCCGGTGCCTGCCCGCGCTGGAGGCGCGCACCGTCGCGGTGATCCCGTTGTTGGCGTAGGAGAACCCGGCGACGAACCCCGCGCCGGAGTGGCCGGGGTGGTCGGCCGCGACCAGCACGCCTTCCCGTTGCTGGTCCTCCGCCTCGCAGAGCTGCCCGGTCGCACAGACCACCCGCCGCCACGGGGACGCGGTCGTGCCGGCCGTCTTGATCTCGAGGTTGTCCGCGCGGAACGGCCCGGACCCCACGCGGTACCGCAGGGTCATGGCCGACGTCGTGATGGTCAGCCAGCCGTCCTGGACGCGCGAGGAGTAGGCCGTGCGCGGGAAGGTGCGGTTTACAACGTTGTAAGTGGCCTGGTCTTCAAAGCGGCGGTCCCCGGCGAATTCGGAGCGGACCAGGGTGGGGGAGAGGATCTGGAACCTGGCCTGCCCGGAGACCACCGTGCCGCCCGGCTGGGCGGTCGCGGGTACAGGGAGGACCAGGCTCAGAAGGGCTAGCAGAGGGACGATCGTCGTGCGTTTCCGCATTCGTGCTCCTCGTCTGACGCCGTCGGCTTCCGAGGTGTTCAGGGACCTGAACGTTCCTCACCTTGGCCTGACGATGTGGAGCGATCAAGAGGCCATTCAGCGCACAATGCGATACGTCACATGCGTGAAGGAAGCTCCCGCACGGGAGTCGACCTGTTCGAGGTTCAGCCCGGGAACTCCGTCGAACAGCCGCGACCCGGCGCCGAGCGTGATCGGCACGATCCGCAGCCGGAGCTCGTCGACCAGGCCCGCGGTCAGGTACTGGTTGATCGTGGCGGCGCCGCCGTGGATGGAGATGTTGCCGTTCCCGGCCGCCTCGCGGGCGAGCCTGAACGCCGCCGCGATGCCCTCGGTCACGAAGTGGAACGTCGTGCCGCCCTCCATCGGCTGAGGTTCGCGCGGGTGGTGGGTGAGCACGAAGACCGGCCCGCGGTACGGCGGGTTGTCGCCCCACCAGCCGTTCCACGGGCGGTCCCAGGAACCGCGGACCGGGCCGAACATGTTGCGGCCCATGATGAACGCCTTGGTCTCGGCCATGCGGTCCATCTGCCACCTCTGCTCGGCCGGGTCCTCCATCCACCTGTGCAACTCGCTGCCCCAGCCGTCGCCGCCGTCGTCACCGAACGGACGGTCCTCGGTCTGGCCGGGCCCTGCCGCGTAGCCGTCGAGGGAGATCGAGAGGTCGCACGTCACCTTGGTCATGGACCCAGCCTGGTTCGCCCGACTCATGACGTCCAATGCCGATGGCGCGCACAATTCATCGATAGCCTTGATGAATGCTCAGCCTCGTGCACCTGAAGGTGCTGGCGGCGGTGGCCCGGCACGGTTCCGTGACGGAGGCCGCGAAGCAGCTGCACTACTCGCAACCGTCGGTGAGCCACCACCTGGCGAGGCTGGAGGCGGCCACGGGCGTGAAGCTCGTGCAGCGGGTCGGCCGCGGCATCCGCCTCACGCCTGAAGGAGAGCTGCTCGCCAGGAGAGCCGCCGAGATCGTCGGACGGGTCGACGCCGCCGCCACCGAGCTCGCGGCCCAGGTCGGCCTGCGCTCCGGCCGGGTCAGGGTGGCCGCCAACGCCTCCACGGCCGCCACGATCGTTCCCAGGGCGGCCGCCGCGCTGGCGGGAGAGCATCCCGGCCTCGAACTGAGCCTCTTCGAACGGCATCCGGTCGAGGCGCTCGCGATGCTGCGGCACGGTGAGGCCGAGGTCGCGGTCGTGTTCCGGCACGCCGGCACGCCGGTGGAGGAGGGCTTCCGGTTCGTGCACCTCGGTGACGACCCGATCCACCTGATCAGCACACGGCCGGACGACAGCCTCGCGCACCACCGGCACTCGGCGTGGATCGGCGGGTGCGACGCGTGCCGGGCCGAACTGGAGACCGTCTGCCGGAGCGAGGGCTTCGCACCGCGCATCGCCTCGCACAGCGACGACATGGTGGTGGTGCAGGCGCTCGTGGCCGCCGGCGCGGGTGTGGCGATCCTGGCCGGGCTGGGGTTGCAGGCGCACCGCCGGCCGGACGTGCACGCCACCGAGCTCGTGGGTCTGCACCGCGAGATCCACGCCGCGACGTACGGCGACCCGCCCGATCCACCGGGCGTGGCCGCCGTACTGGCCGCGTTGACGCGCTCGTTCAGCGCTTCAGCGTGAAGGTGAAGTCGCCGGAGACCTTGCCGGTCAGCCGGATCGCCGACACGACCTTCCCTTCGACGATCAGCCGTTCGACCTCACCGCGCGACAGCCCGCACGCGTCCGCGATCAGCCGCACGGGCCGGACCGGGATCCGTGCCGTGAACCGGACCGTCACGTCGACCACCTCCTGGTCCAGGTGATCGGACCCGCCGGTGTCGAGCCGCCACGCGCCCTCCCAGTCGAGGGAGACGTGGTTGCGGCGCTGCAGAACGCTGTCCTGCAGCAGTTCCGCGACCAGTGACAGGTCGTTGGCGTGCAGCCGGTCCAGCAACGCGGGACGGACCGTGCGGACGTGGGAGCGTTCGAAGATCGTGAGCTTGGCCGTGTCCCCGCAGCCCGTGCAGAGCACGAGGAGCCAGGCGTCGAGGACCTTGTGGTTGGCGTTGACGCGGAACTTGCCGCTCGCCCGGAAGCGGTCGGCGGAGCACACGTGGCAACGACGGCGGACGAGGGGAAGACAGGTGGGCACGACGGCCCAGGTGGTGAGCACAGAGGTACACCGTTCGGTGAGAAATCCGCAGCAAGGGGAGCGCGCAGCTCAGAGAGCGGCGCGCAACGAAGACCAGCGCTTGGGAAGACTCAGACGGTGTACAACGGCACGTCCTTCTCCGGGGATCAGTCCGGCAGGAAGGTAGCGGCCGGGGCCGAGCCGTTCCACTCAATTTCGGCGGGCGGGCCGCAGGGCCGCGTGACGACTCCGCCGTCCGGATGCCGGGCCCTTCGGACAAGCGTCCACAACGGACCGACAGTCCTGGTGCTGTACGAGATCCCCAGTTCCTCCACCTGTCCGGTGAACTCCTCACCACCGTCGGATACCGCGGGCATCGCTCGATCGCCGGGCGGCCAGGCGTGTCCGGACGTCCCCGGATCGTGTGGTCGTACCGAGCCGCACGGCGTGTCGGAGTGACCTCCGGATCCAGCCGCCAAGACCCTCACCTGCACCGCGCACCTGGGCGAACCGGGACTACCAGGTAGTGACTTGATCTACAACCGCCGGTATAACTTGTTCTCATGCGCCCACAGTGAGGAAGATCACATGACCCACACAATGACGTGTGACAACGGTTTCGAGGGTCTTTCACGACGTTCGTTCATAGCTGGAACAGGTTCTATTCTTGGAACGGTCGCGCTCGGTGGTGTCGCGCCGGTGGCACAGGCGGCGGCGTCGATCGCGGACGCGGCGGTCGTTCCCGCGCTGGTGATCGGCACCGGGTACGGCGGGAGTGTGGCGGCGTTGCGGCTCGCCCAGGCCGGTGTCGACGTCCACATGGTCGAGATGGGCATGGCGTGGGACACCCCCGGCGCGGACGGCAAGATCTTCGCCAACACCACCATCCCGGACCAGCGGTCCTTCTGGCTGCGCACCAAGACGAAACAGCCGCTCAGCAACTTCCTGGGCTTCCCGATCGACAAGGCGATCCCGCGCTACACCGGCATCCTCGACGCCGAGGAGTTCGCCGGCATCACCGTCTACCAGGGACGCGGCGTCGGCGGCGGCTCGCTCGTCAACGGCGGCATGGCCGTCACGCCGAAGCGCGAGCACTTCGGCGACGTCCTGCCGACGGTGAACCCCGACGAGATGTACGGCACCTACTACCCCCGTGCCAACGCCGAACTCGGGGTCAACATGATCCGCCCGGCCTGGTTCGACACCACCGAGGCCTACCAGTACTCGCGAGTGGGCCGCAAGCACGCCCAGCGGTCGAACTTCCCGTACGTCTTCGTGCCCACCGTGTACGACTGGAACTACATGGAGCAGGAGGCGGCGGGGACCGTCCCGAAGTCGGCTCTGGCCGGAGAGATCCTCTACGGCAACAACTACGGCAAGAAGTCGTTGCAGAAGACCTATCTCAGCAAGGTCAGGGCGACCGGGCGCGTCACCATCTCGCCGCTGCACCGGGTCGTCTCGGTCGTCCCGGCGACGGGCGGCTACAAGGTCACCATCGAGCAGCTCAACACCAACGGCGACCCGATCGCGGTCAAGGAGGTGACCGCGGCGAGGGTGTTCTTCGCGGCGGGCAGCGTCGGCACGAGCAAGCTGCTGGTCAAGCTCAAGGCCACGGGCGCGCTGCCGAACCTGAACGGCGAGGTCGGCAAGGGCTGGGGCGACAACGGCAACGTCATGTGCGGCCGCGCGAACCACATGTGGGACCCGACCGGCAAGCTGCAGTCGTCCATCCCGACCCTGGGCATCGACAACTGGACCTCGGGTGGCGCCTTCGCCGAGGTGGCGCCGCTGCCGACCGGCATCGAGACCTACGCGTCGTTCTACCTGTCGATCACGAAGACCCCGAACCGCGCCCAGTTCACCTGGAACCCCGCCGCGGGCAAGGTCGACCTCAGCTGGCAGACGGCGTGGAAGGAGGTCTCGATCAACGCCGCGAAGACCATCTTCGACAGGATCAACTCAAAGGAGGGGACGATCTACCGGACCGACCTCTTCGGCGTCTACAAGATCTGGGGCGACCACCTGACGTACCACCCGCTCGGCGGCGCGGTCCTCAACAAGGCCACCGACAACTACGGCCGCCTGCACGGTTATCCGGGCCTGTACGTGATGGACGGATCGCTGATCCCCGGCACCACCGTGGTGAACCCGTTCGTCACGATCACGGCACTGGCCGAGCGGAACATCGAGAAGATCATCGCGACCGACCTCTGAGTCCCGTGCGGATGTCAGAACTTCGGTAGCACGCACAGGGCGTCGAGGCCGAACACCCGGTTCAGCCTGCCGAACACGAGCCAGGCTCCGATGCTCATCGTGAGCTCCACGATCTCCACCTGGCTGTAGTGCGCGGTCATGCGCGACCAGAACTCGTCGTCGAGACCGTGGTGATCCAGTGCGTACCGCTCGGCGTACTCCGCGGCCAGCCTCGCCCGGTCGTCGAAGGCGTCGGTGGTGCGCCACTGGGTCACCGCGTCGATGAAGTCGTCCTCGACCTTCTCGCCGTCGCGTTCGGTCCGCCAGTCGAGGCAGAACATGCAGCCGTTGATCTGCGCGATCCGCAGCCGCGCCGCCTCGAACTCGCGCAGCCCCAGCGTGGTGTGCTGGTACACGGCCAGCGAGAGGTTGGCCGCGGCCACGCCGATGCCCGGCACGAGCTCGCCCCACACGTATCCGATGGGATCTTTGCCCTCGGGGATGTCGATGTTCACGGCCTGCTCCTTCCGAGTTTGCCGGCCGCGGCGCGCAGCGGGACGTCGAGCGCGTCGTAGAGTCCCGGCTCGGCCTCGGCGAGCCAGTCGATGGCGTTCACGATGCGGCCGACGGCGGTCGCGTTGCCGCCCGCGGATCGGTTCTCGCCCTCGTCGGCGGACTCGACCGAGACCTCGATGCGCGGGCGGCCCTCGATGATCACCTTGTGCGTGCCGTCGCCGGACGGGGGCATCGGCCAGTCCGTCGCGCAGGAGCTGTGGATGCGCGTCACGTGCTCGATGACGATGAGCGGCTCGCCGTTCACGATGCCCTGCACCTCGAACCGGATCGCGCCCTGGGTGCCCTTCTCGAACTCGCCCATGGTCCGCGTCGTGACCGTCTCGTCGAGCGCGCGCCGGTCGACGGTCTCGCGGATCTCGTCGACCTCGACCCCGAACGCCCTGGCCATCAACCGGATCTGCCCGCCCCACACCATGGTCGGCACCGTCGGCATCAGCATCGGCGCCTGGTAGTCGAGCGGTTGCCCGAACCCGATCAGCCACCGCACCGCGTCGGGTTGGTCGTAGGTGGAGTAGTCGAAGATCTCCTGGCAGCGCACCGCGTCGACGGTGTGGCCGAGCCCGCTGATCAGCAACGGCAGCACGTCGTTGCCCCAGCCCGGGTCGACGCCGGAGACGAACAGCGAGCCGCCGCCCTCCTTGATCGCGGCTAGAACCGGTTCTCGAAGTTCAGGCGGTGCGCTCCGGGGGTCGTAGAGCGCGTACAGCGACGGCGTGACGACCACCGCGCCCGCGCGGATCGCCTTCGTGATGTCGGCCAGCGCGTCGTCCGGCCGGATGTCACCCGACGCGGCGTAGACCACGGCGCGCGGACTCGTGGCGAGCACCGCGTCGATGTCGTTCGTGGCCGCGACTCCGAGCTCCTGCTCGATCCCGGCGAGGTCACCCGCGTCGCGGCCGACCTTCTCCGGGTTGTGGACGACCACGGCCGTCAGCTTCAGCGCCGGATGGGCGTCGACGGCGCGAATGGCGGCACGGCCGACGTTGCCGGTGCCCCACACCACTGTGGCGATCATGTGGTGCAGATTACCTAGAACACGTTCTAGTTGTACAGCGCCCATCCGGCGAGACGCCGCGGCGTGATCAGGTGTGGAGCCGGAACCCCGACAGCTGACCCGCGGGCCAGCCCGTGTTCCCGGTGAAGGTGAGCCGGACGAACCGGGCCTGGGTGCCGGGCAACGTGGCCGTGGCCGAGTTGCCGGTCGCGGGGTCGAAGACGTACCCGGCAGGCCCGGCGAGCCGGCTGAACGACCGGCCGTCCGTGCTGCCCTCGATCGTCACGGTCTGGGTGCGCCGCCCCCACGCGGGGTTCGGCGGGAGTGCGAGCACGGCCCTGCGGACGGCGTGCGCCACCCCGAGGTCGACCTGGATCCACTGCGGGAAGGCGTTGTTCGCGCTCTCCCAGTAGGAGTGCGGATCGCCGTCGACGGCGAGGCCGCTGCCGTAGTGCTGGGTCTGCGAGCTCTGGGTCGTGGGGCGCCCGGCGGCGAGGTCGGTGTCCGGGGCGGGCGGGCCGCCGATCCACGGCAGGGTGGGCCTGGTCGCGGTCAGGGCGATCTCACCCTTGAGCATCCTGCCGCCGTCGCCGGTCAGCCTCATGTAGTAGTCGGCGGAGCAGCGGGTGCCGTCCTCGTCCAGTGCGAGGTAACCGGATCCGGCCGGCACGTCGGCCAGCGTCTCGGCGGTCTTGCAGATCTGGTTGCCCTCGTTGAACTCGTCGAACATCGAGATGTAGATGCCCTGCGCGCCAAGGCGGACCATGTTGTAGAACTGCCGCCACATGAAGTCGCCGTGCAACCGTTGCCGCGACCCGACATCGCCCGGCAGCACGCACGGCTGGTAGTCGATCCCGAGCGCGTCGCACTCCGCCTTGTCGGGTGTGTTCACGTTGGTGTGGAAGCGATCCGTGTCCGCCGGGGTGCCGATCCGGCCGACCATCCACGGAGAGATCATGTCGAACGACCGGTAGACGTCGCCGAAGCCCTGCCGGGAGTCCTCGATCCCCAGCCGCCAGTGGGTGGGGACACCGCCGATCACGTAGCAGCCGCGCGCCTTGAACCAGTCGACGACGTCCTGGCACGGTTGCGGGCCCCACGGCCGGCCGGGGTCGTTGAACCCGAAGCCCCAGACGCACACGACCGGTTTGCCGTTCTGCCGGGCGTAGGCGGGGGAGGACGTGTACGCGGACATCTTGTCCAGCCAGTCGGTCTTGATCTCCGACTGCATGTTCGTCCAGTTCGTGACGTCGTACATGATGTAGAACTTCCGGCCGGTGGCCTCCGCCGCGGGCCGGACGTGCGCGGTCACCGCGTCGCGGATCGGGCCCTCGCCGCCGGTCGGGTCGAACCGCTGCAGGGCCGCCGTGTCGATGTTGTTGTCGCGCATCCACTGGAAGTGCACGTCGACGGTCTGGCGGTCGTAGTTCGAGAAGAGGGTCGCGGGCCGGCCGTCGCCGAGGGCGGCGAACGCGGTCGGGTACGTGCGCGCGTAGTCGCGGACGTCCGGCCACGCGACGATCGAGCTGGTGGGCGGTGCGGGAGGCCTGCTCCAGTCGTTGTTCCAGTGCCACCAGCCGTCGATGGGGGAGTTGTCCCCGCGGCAGGCGAACCAACCCTGGTAGCCCGCGGTGATCTTGCCGACGACGTCGCCGGGAGGGCTGGCCGCGCGTGCGGGGGCGGGCAGGAGCCCCAGCGCGGGAGCGGCGAGCGCGGTGCTCAGCAGTGTTCGGCGTGACAGGGACATCGCGCACTCCTTTGTCGGCGACCCGACTCCAGAGTGCAAGATGTCAACAACATCACGCAAGAATTCGACGAACCGGAACTTCAGCCGTGACGGCAGGGGCGTGCGTGCTCAGCGGTTCGAGGTCGGGAACCGGCCGTCCGCGCTGCCGAGAGCCACCAGTTCGGTGTACTGCTCCTGCCACGACCTCTCCGTCGCGAGCAGGTCGGCGAGCCGCTGCACCCACTCCTCGTCCACCGTGCGCGCGGCGCCGGTGGCCAGGTGGCGGGCCGTTTCCTCCCGTGCTTTGAGCCATTCGGACAGCGTGGGGGCGAGCGCCGGGCCACCTTCGTCATTCGGCATGGATCGACGATACGCGGTGTTCGTGGTGCTTCGCGCTGGTCATTGGGCTACTGTGGGCCGCGTTGGGGTACCAGCCGACGGCAACCAGCCGCTGCGGTCCCCGATCCCGTCCGGTCCGGTGTCTCCGGCCGGAGAACGGAGCACCGGCTTGCAGCCGGAATTCCCGTCTTCACCCTCCTCGTCCTCCCGGTTCGGCAAGCCGCGTCACGCGGCGCAGGACTTCGCGCAAGCGAGGCTGTTCGCCGAGACCACCGGGCTCCAGCACCAGCGCCAGGCCGCCAAGCGAGTGGCGGAGCACGCTCGTGACGTGGGCGACTGCCGTGACCTGTTGTCCATGCTCGGCCTGGCGAACCTGCCGGTGTCCACCGCAGTCGGCGTCGAAGGAGCTCGCAGGTGACTCGAGGAACTGTCAAGTGGTTCAACGGCAGCAAGGGCTTCGGCTTCATCGCGCCCGAGGGCGGCGGGCCTGACCTGTTCGTGCACCAGTCCGAGGTGCAGGACTACGGGCATCACGGCATCGCCGACGACCAGGCCGTGGAGTTCGAGATCGGTGAGGGGCAGAAGGGGCCGCAGGCTCGCGCCGTGCGCCTCGTCTAGACCAGCTACGTCCACTGTGGAGTGATCGGCCGATGGCCGGTCGCTCCACGGTGTCGTGCGCGCACCAGGTGATCAGTCCGGTAGCAGCGGTACGGAGATGCCGGGATCGCGGCCCAGCAGCGTCGCCCGCGTCACGGACGCCGATCCGAAGCGGTCGCGCACGTGGTCCAGCGCGGCGTCCAGTGCGGCCGGTTTCCGCTCCTCGAACGGCAGCGCCAGCTGCATCGGCGCGTCGTCCTGGAGGTTGGTGAGCGAGACGCCCAGCAACGTGATGCCCCGGTTCTCGATCATCGGCGTCGCCGTGCCGAGCAGTTCCCGCGCCGCCGCCAGCAGCACCTCGGTCTCCGTCGTCGGGTGTCGAAGCGTGTGCGACCGCGTCGCTCGCGTGAAGTCCGCGAACCGCAGGCGCAGCACCACGGTCCGGCACGCGCGCTCGGCCGTGCGCAGCCGCCGTGCGATGCCGTCGAGCAGTGAGGCGAGGATGGCGTCGAGGTCGTCGCGGGTGCGTTCCCGGCGGCCCAGCGCGCGTTGCGAGCCGATCGAGCGGCGGCGCCGTCCTGTTTGGACCGGACGCGGGTCGTGGTTGTGCGCCAGCGCGTGCAGGTGCCTGCCCGCCGCCCTGCCGAGCATCGAGACCAGCGCCACCTCGCCGAGCCCGGCGACCTCGCCGACCGTGCGCAGGCCCAGGGCGTGCAGCTTGGCGGCCGTCACCTCGCCGACGCCCCACAGCCGTTCGACGGGCAGCGGGTGCAGGAACTCCAGCTCGCGGTCGGCGGGCACGACCAGCAGGCCGTCCGGCTTCGCCACCCCGCTCGCGACCTTGGCCAGGAACTTCGTCCGCGCCACCCCGACCGTGATCGGCAGGCCGACCTGGGCGAGCACGTCCGCCCGCAGGCGTGCGGCGATCACCTCCGGGGGACCGGAGATCCGGCCCAGGCCGCCGACGTCGAGGAACGCCTCGTCGATCGACAGGCCCTCGACCAGCGGCGTCGTGCCGCGGAACACCTCGAACACCGCCTTGCTCGCGGCGGAGTAGGCCGGCATCCGCGGCGGCACGACGATCGCGTGCGGGCACAGCCGCCGGGCCCTCGCGCCGCCCATCGCCGTGCGCACGCCGAACGCCTTGGCCTCGTAGCTCGCGGCCAGCACCACGCCACCGCCCACGATCACCGGACGACCGCGCAGGCTCGGGTCGTCCCGTTGCTCGACCGCCGCGTAGAACGCGTCGAGGTCGGCGTGCAGGATCGGGGTGCTCACGAACACATGTTCGCATCCGTCACCCGTTCAGAACAGTGCTGTCAGGACATCAGTGCGCGCGCGATCGGCCAGACGCCGGACGAGGTGTTCGACAGGACGGTGACGGTGGTGCCAGTACGAGGGTCGTGAGTGGACTTGAACGACGCTCCGGCGTCGTACCCGGCGAGGATCACCTCGTCGCTGGTCTGGTGCAGCCAGAAGCCGAGGCCGTAGCGCAGCGACTCCTCGGGCACGTCGTGGCGCGGCCTCGTCACCAGCTCCGCGTCCCCGCTCGCGAACAACGCGCGCCAGAACTTCGACATGTCGCCCGCCGTCGTGTGGATGCCGCCGTCACCGTTCGCCAGCACGGGCAGGTGGAAGACGTTCGAGCGGTCGCTGCCCTCCAGGTAGCCGACGGCGGCGTCGCCGGGCAGTTCGTCGGAGCGCAGGAAGCCGGTCCTCGTCAGGTCCGCCGGGCGGAGCACCCTGGAGCGGACGAGGTCGTGGTAGCCCTGCCCGCTCGCACGCTCGGCCAGCAGTGCCAGCACCACGTAGCCGCCGTTGCAGTACCCGAACCGCTCGCCGGCCTTGAACTTGGTGGGAATCCCGTCCAGCAACGGCAGGAAGGCCTCCGTCGTGGTCAGCTCGTGCACGGCGCCGATCACGTGGTCGTCGACCTGCCAGTCGCCCTCCTCGTCGAGGTAGTCGCCGATGCCGGACGTGTGCGTGAGCAGGTGCTCGACCGTCACGTCGTCGGCGATCAAGGGCAGGTCCTCGCCGAGCAGCGAACGGGCGGTGGTGTCGAGCGCCAGTTTCCCCTCGTGGACCAGCGAGAGCACGGTCAGCGCGGTGAACCCCTTGCCGCCGCTGGCGATGCCGAACCTGGTGTCCACGGTGTTGGGCACGCCGTACGCGCGGTTGGCGAGCCCGTAGGCCTTCGCGAACTCGACCTCCCCGGCGCGGTCGACCTGGACCACGCCGGAGAAACCGGTGTCCTCGGCGATCTTGTCCAAGTCTCCCAACGGCATTCGCGCAGGCTAGCCCTGTGCCGCCGCCTCGCTGAAACGAATTTCGCGCAGCGGCTCCCTCCACGCCTCAGGCAGGTGGAGCAACCGATCCGGCGGGCATCCCGTTTCGGGAAGTGTCTGGTTGGTTCGTCCACGGGAGAGGACCGAGCGGTCTTGTCGCTCGCCACGATTCAGCGCCCCGCCGGGGTGCTGCCGCGCCCGGTGCCGGTGAGAGCACCACGGCGCTGGCTGTTCGTGCTGGCCGCGGCCGTGCTGCTGACCCAGATGGCGGTCGCGATGATCACCACCGCCGTCGCGCAGACGCCGACGGTCGACGAACCCGTCTACATCGGCGCGGCGGTCGTCCAGCTGCAGGAGCACGGCCTCCGGTACAACCCCGAGCACCCGCCGCTGGGCAAGCTGATCATGGCGACCGGGCTCGCGTTCACCGGCGTCCGCCTCGCCCCCGGCTTCGGGGGCGACCAGACCGAACTGGGCAGGCACCTGCTCTACGAGTCGGGCAACGACCCCGGCGCACTGCTGCTGGCGGCGCGCCTGCCGATGATCGTGCTGACACTGCTGTTCGGGCTGGTCGTCCTCCTGTTCGCCACCGACCTCACGAACAGGTCCGGCGGGCTCGTCGCGCTCGCGCTGTACACGTTCTCGCCCGACCTCATCGCCCACGGATCGCTGGCCGCGCTGGACGTTCCGGCGGCGGGGTTCCTGCTCACCTCGGCCTGGCTGCTGTGGCGGGCGCGCACCGGCCCCGCGCCGTACCTGCCGCTCGCCGGACTGGCCCTCGGCGCGGCGCTGGCGACGAAGATGAACACCCTGGCCGCGGTCCCGGTGCTGCTGTTCCTGGTCTTCTGGCAGGCCCGCGTCAAGGCCGCGCTCGTCGTGGTGCTGATCGCGGTCGCCGTGGTGTGGGCGTCGTACCTCGCCGTGGACCCGCTGCTGCGCTGGGAGACCCCGCCCGGCCTGCCGTCCGCACCGGTCGGCCTGCTGCCGTTCCCCGAGCCCTACCTCGACGGGATGCGCGTCCAGCTGGGGTTCGAGAGCCGCGTCTGGGGCGGCTACCTCTTCGGCACGCACTACGAGGGTTCGCACTGGTACTACCTGCCGGCCGCGCTGCTCGTGAAGACACCGCTGGGAGCCCTGCTCCTCTGGGCGGCCGGAGCCGTCGCGATGATCAAACGCCCGGCGGCAGCGTACGTCCTCGCTCCCGCCGCCGTGCTGCTGCTCATCGCGATGACCGGCAACCGCGACCTCGGCGTCCGGTACGCGATCTTCGTGCCGATGTTCCTCGCGGTCGCCGCCGCGGTGGTCGCGCACCGGCGTTACGCGGCACTCGCGGTCGCGCTGGCCGCGGTGAGTTCACTGTGGACGTTCCCCTACTACCTGCCGTACTCCAACGAGGTGTTCGGCGGCCCGTCCAAGACCCACCTGCACCTGCACGACTCGAACGTCGACTGGGGCCAGGACCTGGGCAGGCTGGCCGAGCGCCTGAAGCGGTACCCCGGTGAACGGATGTGGCTCGTCTACAAGGGCTCCGGAGTGCCCGAGCACTACGGCATCCGCGCCGCCGATCCGCGCGCGGTGCCGCCGGACCAGGTGCACGGGCTGCTCGTCGTGTCCAACACGGCCATCGCCAAGGCCGACGACGTGCTGCGGGCACTGATCGACACCAGCGCCCCGATCGACGTGGTCGGCCACTCCATCACGATCTTCCGCAAAGCGTAGGTACGTGAAAGTTCCGTACCCCTACGGATGCGAACCCTGATTGTTCCGCGCGTGCGGGGCTCCGACAGTGATCGCAGCGAACGGCCCCCGTCCCTGCCCTGAGGTGGGCCGTTCCGAGATCCGGAGAGGAACCAACGTGACGAGAACACCACGGTCCTGGGGCCTGCTGGCCCTGGTCGCGGCCACGGTGCTGACGCCGGTCGGCATCGCGAACGCCGCACCGCCGAACGCCCCTGCGGCCAACTACCTGGGGGACACCGTCCCCGCCAACCTCGGTGACGCCTCGCCCATGTTCGTCGGCGGGCAGAGCGCCACCGTGAGCGAGTTCCCGGGCATCATCGCGGGCATCCGCGCCGGGGGCACCCGGCCGGAGGGCCAGACCTGCACCGGCACGGTCGTGGCGCCGCGCAAGATCCTGATCGCGGCGCACTGCGCGGACGCCCAGGGGGAGAAGAAGTTCGTCTACGGGCTCGACGACCTCAAGGACTACCAGGGCGGCGCCGGCACCGGGTTCGCCGTGAACGTCGTCAGCTACAAGAAGCACCCGAAGTACGTCAACTTCGACCAGGGTTACGACGTCGCCGTCGTGACCGTGGACCGCGACATCGCCCTGAAGGGCGGTGCCGCGTACCCGAAGTTCGCCACCTCCGCGGACGCCGGCGGTGCCGCGCCGGGCAAGACCGGTCTCGGTTTCGGCTACGGCAAGAAGGACTTCAACGACAACTCGCAGGACGTCACCCTCGACAAGGCGAGCCTGCCGGTCGTCAACGGGGACAGCGTCTGCCAGGGCGTCGGCGCGGGCTTCAAGTCGGCGACCATGATCTGCGCCGGGTACTCCGACGGCCGGATCTCGATCCTGCCCGGTGACAGCGGCGGCCCGCTGATCTTCGACGGCAAGATCTACGGCGTCGCGTCGTGGAGCCGGTCCGACTTCAAGTGGTACTCGATCTACGGCCGCCTCGACAACGAGATGGGTGACTGGGTCAAGACCGAGGTCGGCGAGCAGCCCCCGGTCGGCGACTTCGGGCTGACCGTCGCGCCCGGCAGCGGTTCGGTGGCGGCGGGCAAGACGGTGTCCGCGGGCATCACCACCACGGCCGGTTCGGGTGGCGCGGAGAACGCCACGCTGTCGGCGAGTGGCCTGCCGAGCGGTGTGAAGGCGGTCTTCCAGCCGACGTCGGTGACCACCGGCAACTCGGCCAAGGTCACGTTCGAGGCGAGCACCTCGGCGCCGAACGGCACCTACGAGGTCACCGTCGGCGGCACCACGACGAGCGGCAAGACCGCGTCCGGCAAGTACTCGCTGACCGTCACCGGTGGCGGCGACCCGCAGCCGGGCGACTTCACGCTGGGAGCCTCGCCGAGCAGTGTGAAGGCGGCGAAGGGCAAGTACGTCTCCACCACGATCTCCTCGAGCGGCGACGGCCGGACGATCACCCTGTCCGCCTCGGGCGTGCCCAGCGGCGTGAAGGCCACGTTCCAGCCGTCGTCGGTGGGTGCCGGCGGCTCGTCCAAGCTGACGCTGGACGTCTCCAGCACCGCGACCGCCGGCACGACCGGCATCACGGTGACGGGCACGGACGCGGGAGGGAAGACCGCCACCACGACGGTGTCGCTCACGGTCGAGGGCAGCGAACCGCCGACCGGTGAGGTCGCGGTGACCGCGTCGCCGTCCTCGGCCAGCGTCCGGCAGGGCATGCTCGCCCAGACCCTGGTGAAGGCCGCAGGCGGCACGGGCAACCTGACGCTGACGGCGTCCGGTGTGCCCACCGGTGCCCAGATGTCGTTCAACCCGGCCACGATCGGCCAGAACGGCAGCAGCAACGTCTGGGTCTTCACGAACTTCTCCACCCCGCCCGGCACCTACCCGATCACCATCAAGGCCACCTCGGCCGACGGGAAGACCGGCACGACCACGTTCACGCTGACCGTCACCCGCTAGACCCCGCGGGGGAACAGGAAAGAGCCCCGGAGCCTCAACGGCTCCGGGGCTCGACCTGTCACGCGGGACTCAGACCGTCAGGGTCCAGGTGTCGATGTTGCCGGTGTCGTAGGTGTAGACGTCCTTCACCTGCAGCTTCCAGGTGCCGTTGCGCGCCTCGGAGGACAGGTCGACGGTGTAGGTCTCGTGGACCCCCGCCGAGGACGAGGCGCCGCCCGCCTTCTTGAGCACGTAGGACTTCCCGGACGGGCTGACCAGGTCGATGGCCAGGTCGCCGGTGTAGGTGTGGTTGATGTCGACCTTGACGGTCGCCGAGGCCGTGGAGTTGCCGGCGCAGCCGGCGATCGTGACCGACGACGAGACGGCGGTGCCGGTGTCCGGAATGGACACGTCGTCGCCGTTCGTGCCGGGGCCGCACACCGGGTCGGGACCGCCGCCGACGAAACCGCTGTACAGCAGCTTGTTCGGCGAACCGGTACCGGGATTGGTGACCTTGCCGTCAGTGGCGTTGTTCACCAGCGCGTCGCGCAGGGCCTGTGGGCTCGCGGACGGGTTGGCCGACAGGTGCAGGGCCGCGACACCCGCGACGTGCGGGGTGGCCATGGACGTGCCGGACATGTTCGTGGCGCCGCCGTTCAGCCCCAGCGAGGTGATGCCGTCACCGGGGGCGAAGATGTCCGTGCACGAGCCGTAGTTCGAGAACGAGGCGCGTGCGTCGTTGGACGAGGTCGCGTTCACGGTGATCAGTGACGCGATCTTGGCGGGACCGGTGGAGCAGGCGTTCGTCGAGCTGTTGCCCGACGCGACGGCCATCTGCACGCCGGAGGCGACCATCCCGGCGATGGCGTCGTTGCCGATGTCGGCGGTGTCGAAGGTCCAGGAAGCGTTGACCACGGCGGGTTTCTGGGCGTTCGCCGTGATCCACTCGATGGCCTTGACGCCCGCCGAGTCCGGGCCGCTGCTCGTGCAGTTCGTGCCGAGCATGCGGACCGAGACCAGCTTGGCCTTCTTCGCCACGCCGTAGGTCTTCGACCCGACCGTGCCCGCCACGTGCGTGCCGTGGCCCGAGCAGTCCTGGCCGTTCTGGCCGTCCGCGATGAAGTCGGCGCCCACGGACGCGCGCCCCTCGAAGTCGGCGATCGACGTCTTGACGCCCGTGTCGGTGATGTAGACCGTCACGTTCGAAGCGCCGCCACCGGGGTAGGTGAACTTCTTGTCCAGCGGCAGGGACGCCTGGTCCACGCGGTCCAGGCCCCACGTCGGGTTGTCCTGCACGTCCAGCGCCTTCGCGGTGCCGTCCTGGTAGACGGCCTTGACGGCGGGGTCGGCCGCCAGCCTCCGCGCCGCGGCCTCGGTCAGGTTCTTGACCTGGAAGCCGCGCATGGCGTGGGAGAACACGGCGTCGAGGGTGCCGCCGTACTTCTGGGTGAGAGCGCTCGACGACGCCTGGACGGCGGCGCCGGGCTTGAGGGACACGATGAAGCTGCCGCCGGCCGCGGGGGTGCGGGCCTTGACGAAGTCGGCCTCAGCCGCCTGTGCCGGGGTTGCCAGCAGGGCGGAGGCGACGATCAGAACGGCGAGCCCGCAGGTGGTGCGGTGCATGGGAGGTCCTTCCGGGCGTCGTCAGAACGTCAGGGTCCAGGTGTCGATGTTCCCGGCGTCGTAGGTCCAGACGTCGGTCACCTGCAACTTCCACGTGCCGTTGCGGTCCTCGGCCGAGGCGTCGACCGTGAAGGTCTCGTGCACACCGCCGGAGGAGGTCGCTCCCTTGGCCTTCTTGAGGCTGTACACGGCACCGGACGGACCGACCAGGTCGATGGCCAGGTCAGCGGTGTAGGGGTGGTTGATGTCGACCTTGACCTGCGTGGTGGCCGGGGCCTTGCCGGTGCAGCCGGTGACGGTCACCGACGACGTGACCGCGGTGTTGTTGTCCGGAATGGACACGTCGTCACCGTTGGTGGCGGCGGCACACGGCTCCGGGTCGGGGCCACCGCCGCCCATGAAGCTGATGTTGAGCAGCTTGTTCGGCGAGCCCTGCAGATCGGTGATCTTGCCGGTCGTCGCGTTGTTCACCAGCGCGTCGCGAACCTGGGCAGGGGTTGCGGACGGGTTCGCGGACACGTACAGCGCGGCGGCGCCGACGACGTGCGGGGTGGCCATCGACGTGCCGCCCATGGACGTGGTGCCGCCGCCGTTCCTGGTCGACGTGATGTTCGAGCCGGGCCCGAAGAGGTCGACGCAGGAACCCCAGTTGGACGCCTGCCCGCCGGTGTAGATCGAGCGCTTGTCGGCCGAGTCGCTGGCGGCCACCGTGATGCCCTCCGGCACGCGGGCGGGAGAGGTGTTGCAGGCGTTGCCGTTGTTGTTGCCCGCCGCCAGGCCGAACGTCACACCCGCCGCGATGGCGCGCTTCACCGCGCTGTCCACAGTGGAGTCCGCGCCGCCGCCGAGGCTCATGTTCGCCACGGCGGGCTTCTTCGCGTTCTGGGCGACCCAGTCGATGCCCTTGATGATCTGCGAGTACTGGCCGTTGCCCGAGCAGTCGAGCACGCGGACCGCGACCAGGCCGACCTTCTTCGCCACGCCGTACGTCTTCGACCCGACCGTGCCGGCGACGTGCGTGCCGTGGCCCTGGCAGTCCGAGGCGTCGGAGTCGTTGTCGATGAAGTCGTAGCCGTCCACGGCCCGGCCCTCGAACTCGGTGTGCGCCTTGTAGATCCCGGTGTCGAGGACGTACGCGGTCACGTTCGAGGCGGTGTTCGGGTAGGTGAAGCGCTGGTCCAGCGGCAGGTTCGCCTGGTCGATCCGGTCCAGCCCCCAGGTCGGGCTGGTCTGGGTGTCGGAGATGCTCGCCCAGCCGTCCTGCTGCACGTAGGCCACCGACGGGTCGGCCGCGAGCCGCCGCGCCGCCGCCTCGTCCAGCTTCACGGCGAAGCCGCGCACGGAGGCGACGTAGGTGTTGCTGACCTTGCCGCCGTGCTTGCGGGCGAGGTCGAGCGCCTTGGCGTTGGTGGTCGGGACGTCGCTGGCACCGTCCTTGAAGACGACGATGTAGCTGCCCGCGACGGGCCTGTCGGTCTTCTGGATCGAGCCCGTCTGGGCGGAGACGGGGCTGCTCACCGCCGCCGCGACGGCGAGGCCGAGGCCGGCGGCCGCGAGCACTCGTGTTGTGCGATCGAGTCGCATCTCGGGTTCTCCGTTCTGGCCGCCACTGCAGGGATGGGCGGCACGTGCCGATCACCATCGATCGAGGCCGAACGGCGAACAATCCGGATATCGCTACGTAGGGATACCCGTCTTTCGCCTAACATCGGTGCGGATGAGCCGGACACCGAAGTCCAGGGCGCGGCGCTGCGACCCCGGCGGACTGATGCGCACCAGCTCGCCGGTGCTGGTGGGCCGAGGTGACCAGCTCGGCGCGCTGCGGGCAGCCGTGCCGAGCCAGCCCGCGGTGATCATGATCGAGGGCGAGGCGGGCGTCGGGAAGTCACGCCTGGTGCGGGAGCTGCTGGACGCCGACCTGGGCCCGATCTCCGTCCTCATGGGCCACTGCCAGCCGGTGGGGGAGCCGTTCCCGTACGGCGCGGTGCTGGAGGCGCTGCGCGACTGCACGGATCGCCTGGCGCGCAACCACTCGCGGCTGAGCCCGGTGGCGGGCGTGCTGGGTTCACCGTTGCCGGAACTCGCCGAGTACCTGCCACCGCCGCTGCCTCCGACCGGTGATCCGCGGGCCGACCGGCACCGGCTGTTCCGCGCGATGCGCGAGCTGATCGGCGTGCTCGGACCGGTGCTGCTCGTCGTCGAGGACCTGCACTGGGCCGACGACGGGTCGCGGCAGCTGCTGCGGTTCCTGATGGGCGATCCGCCGGCCAACCTGTCCATCGTGGTCACCTACCGCCGCGAGGACGTGCCGGGTGGTGTGCCGCTCGGGTCGGCGTACCGGCCGCCCACCGGCATCACCAGCGCGTTGCTGGAGCTCGAACCGCTCGACGTGGCCGAGGTGCGGGCGCTGACGTCGGCGATCCTCGACGGCGAGGCGGTGTCGGCGGAGTTCGCGGCCAAACTGCACGAACGCACGGCGGGCATCCCCTTCGTCGTCGAGGAGACGTTGCGGGCGTTGCGGAATCCGGCCGGTGCCGTGCACGCGGACGGTGCCACGGCGCGCAGGCTGCTCGACAACGTCGAGGTGCCGGTCCTGCTGCGCGACGCCATCGCCGAACGGCTGGCCGCGCTGCCCGCCGCCGCGACCCGGCTGGTCGAGGCCGCGGCGGTGCTGGGCGCGCCCGCGTCCGCCGAGCTGCTCGGCGAGGTGGCGGAGATCGGGGAGAGCCGCGCCGCCTTGACGCACGCGCTGACCGGCCACGTCCTGCACGAGGTCGGCGCACGCCGGTACGGCTTCCGGCACGCGCTGGCCCAGCAGGCCGTCTACGACACGTTGAGCGGACCGGACCGCCAGGAGCTGCACCGCCGCGCGGCCGAGGTGCTCGACCGGGTCGAACCACGCCCGCTCGTCCAGCTCGCCGAGCACAGCGAACGCGCCGGGCGCACGTCCGAGTGGCTGCGCTACGGCGAGGCCGCCGCGGACAGGGCGGTCGAGAACGGCGACGCGGGCACGGCCACGGCCCTCCTGCAACGGCTGCTGCTCGACCCGGCGGTGCCCGCGGCCGACGTCGACCGGCTCGCGATCAAGCTCGGTCAGATCGCCCACCAGGGCCTCGACCAGCTGGATCCGACCGAGGCGCTGGAACGCCTGCTGTCGGACCGGCGCCTGTCGACCGCGGCGCGCGGACAGGTCCGGCACTACCGGGGTGTGCTGCTGATCCGCCAGGCGGGCGGGGTCGAGGAGGCCCGCTCCGAGCTCGAACGGGCCGTCGCCGACCTGACCGAGTGCCCGGACCTGGCCGCGCGGGGAGAAGCCGTGCTGGGACTGTCCTACCTGGGCATGACCCCGATGAGCGAGGTCCAGCCCTGGCTCGACCGCGTCAGCAGGACACGGGCGGCCGAGACCGATCTCGAGCAGAAGATGGCCCTGTACGCCAACGAGGTCGGCTCCAAGATGCACACGGGCGACCCGTCGGTGCTGGCCGAGTGGGAGCTCCGGCCGGCGTCCGCGCCCACCTCCGGCGCACTGCGCCAGCTCGCCCGCGCCCATTGCAACCTCGCCGACGCCATGACCACGACCGGTCACTTCGGCCGGTGCGCAGACCTGCTGCGCGACGGCCTGCGGCTGGCCGCGGAGTGCGGCGCTCCGTTCACGGCGAGCACCGCCCACGCGACCAGGGCCCGCCTCGACTGGCTGACCGGCGACTGGGACGGCCTCGCCGGCCGGGCGTCGAGCCTGCTCGACGAGTACCGAGACCTGTTCCCGCTGGCCAGCGAGCTGTGCCTGGTCCTCGGCTCGCTGGCGATGGCGCGCGGCGAGTGGGCGGAGGCGACCAGCTACCTCACCGAGACCGGCGCGTTCGCCCCCGAGGAGTCGATCGCGCCCGTCGCCATCGCCGGGTGCGCGGCGCTGGCGAGGACCATGCTCGCGCAGGACGAGATCACCCGCGCCTGCGTCGACGTCGACCGAGGCCTCGCGATCGTGCGCACGAAGGGCGTGTGGGTGTGGGCGACCGAGCTAGGCCCCGTCGCCGTGGCCACGTTCCTCGCGGCCGGCCGGGAGACCGACGCGGAGACGCTGATCGACGAGATCGCGGCGGGGATCGAGGGCAGGGACGCCCCGATGGCGTTCGCCGCCCTCGCGTGGTGCCGCGGCCTGCTCGCCGAGGCACGCGGCCAGGCCGACACGGCCATGTCGCTCTTCCGCGAGGCCGCCGACCGGTACTCGGCGCTGCCCGCGCCCTACCTCACCGCGCTGGTCGCGGAACGCGAAGCCGCCTGCCTGCTGCCCACCGACCAGGAGAAGGCGGCCGAGATCCTGTCGGCCCTGGTGGACACGTTCGACGGCCTGGGCGCCACCCGTGACGCGGCCCGGTGCCGGCACCAGCTGCGCAGCATCGGCGGCGGCAAGCCGTCGCGGCGCGGACGGCGCGGTTACGGCGACGAGCTGTCGCCGCGCGAGCAGGAGGTGGCCCGGCTGCTGGTCGCCGGCCACACCAACCGCAAGATCGCGGACGTGCTGTTCCTGTCACCGCGCACCGTCGAGCAGCACGCGGCACGGGTGCTGCGCAAGCTCGGGGTGTCGTCGCGGGCCGAGCTGCAGGCCGAGGATCTCGCCTAGGCCTGTCGGGTCGCGGCCGGACGCGGTCGACGAGGCATCACGTTCGGTGGTGTCGGCGATCTCCTTCGCCTCCACCTCGCAGCCCTGGCGCGGTGCTTCAGTCGCGCCAGACGTCCGCGAGGTTCCGGTCGAACATCGTGGCGACCGAGACCAGCGCGGCGTCGAGATCCACGTTCTCCGGATCGACGAGGGCCTGCAGGTGGATGCCCAGCAGCGCGCCGTTCAGCGCCACGGCCGCGGTGCGCTCCCGCTCCGCCGCCTGGACGGGATCGACGCCGGCGGGGCGCTTGAACCGCAGCAGTTCCTCGATGCCCTCACGCCTGCGGGCGAAGAACTGCCGGTACTGGTCGTGCACGACGCCGCGGTCGCCGAGCGCCTCGACCAGGATCATGAACACCAGCGCCGAGTTGCCGCTCCTGAGCAGCTCGGCGGTCTCGGCGAACACCTCGGTGAGCGACGGCACCGTCTCGTAGCGCTCGGCGGGCCAGATCCGCGCGACCGCGCGCTCCACGACGGCCATCACGAGGCCGTCCTTGTTCTTGAAGTGCCAGGGGATCGAGCCGCGGCTGATGCCCGACCGCCTCGCGATGTCCACAAAGGACGTCCGGTCGAAACCTCGCTCGGCGAACAGTTCCTCGGCGGCGTCCAGGATGCGGCGTCGGCTCTCGTCGCCGATCTCGTCGATCCGGCGCTGCCCTGGGGAGTTCACGGCGATCATCGTACGACCCGGGCGACGTCCCCCGGCACGTGCCGGGCGGTGCCGATCAGCACGAGGCCCGCGACGACCGAGGCCAGCGGCGCGACCGCGGCGACCGCCGCCTGCGCGCCCCACAGCTTCTCGGCCACGCCGGTGAGCACCGCGCCACCGAGTCCGCCGACCACCGCCGTGAAGACCCCGACCAGTGCGAACGCCGTCGCCCTGAACTCCTTCGGCGTCACCGAGGCCACGACGAGGCTCAGCGGCACGATGCCCGCGAACGTCATGGCCTGGGTGACCACCCCGACGGCCACGTAGGTCGTGACGCCGGGCGCGTGCGCCTGCGCCGCGAACCCGATGCCGAGCACCGCGAGCGAGCCCGCCGCGAGGTGCAGGCACGCCCGAGGGCTGCGCCGGAACAGCCTGTCGCTGAAGAACCCTCCGAGCGTCGCGCCCAGCAGTCCGCCGGCCGCGCAGACCGCGGTGATCACGCCGCGGGACGCCGCGCCCTGCCCGAGGTCTTCCTCGAGGATGACGTTCAGGTAGATCGGGATCGTCGTCACGGAGACCCCGAACGCGCCCAGCGAGACCACCACGCCCGAGAACGTCCGGATCTTCGCGAGTTCCTTCAGCACGCCGCGCGGTGTCGCCGTGGTGTGGTCGCGGACGGGTTCGGGCAGGCGCAACGCGGCCAGGCCGAGCAGGAGCGCCGGCACGGCGAGGAAGGCGAACGCCCAGCGCCACGGCTCGTGCTCCTCGGGGATCAACGCCGCGAAGGCCGCTGCCAGCAGGGGGCCGGTGACGATGCCGAGCGGTTGCCCGCCGCGGTGCAGCCCGAGCACCCGCCCGCGCCCCGCCGGCGGGTAGGCGTCGACGAGCAGCGACGACTGGATCGGTCCTTCGTTGGCCTTGCCGATGCCCGCGGCCACGCGGAGCACGACGGCCTGCCAGAGGTGCTGGACCAGGCCCAGAAGCCCCGCCGCCACGGCCCAGACGAGGGTGGCCACGCCCGCGATGGTGGTGCGGCGGTGGCGATCGCCCAGCAGGCCGAGCGGGAGAGCGGCGAGGGCGACCATCACCCCGGCGAGGGCTCCCACGACGCCGATGGTCGCTGTGCTGACGCCGAGCGACTCGCGGATTTCCGGGGCGAAGACCACGAACATCACGCCGTCGACGCTGTCCAGCACCTGGAGGCCCGCCAGCACCCCGACGGTGGCGGGCCCGCCGGTGGCGAGAACTTCCCTGAGCGATGTCGTGGTCATTCTGAGCAGGCTACTGTGTCAGTCAACATAGTGTCGGCAGATCAACATAGTGGGGTGTTCCCATGCGGGAATGGACGCGTTCGGCCGCCTTCGTCACCGGCGGTGCCAGGGGGATCGGCCTGGGGATCGCACGGGCGCTGGGGAAGCGCGGCGTGCGCCTGGCGCTGGCCGACGTCGACGCGCCCGCGCTGGAATGCGCGGCCGGTGAACTGGGTGCCGAGGCCCACCTGCTGGACGTGCGCGACCGGGCGGCGTTCCAGAAGGCGGCGGACGAGGCCGAACGGGCTCTGGGGCCGGTGGACCTGCTGTTCAACAACGCCGGCATCGTGCCGCACGCCCCGGTCACCGAGCTGACCTACGACAAGTGGGACCTGGCCCTCGCCGTCAACCTGACCGGCGTGATCAACGGCATCCAGACGTTCCTGCCGCGGATGATCGAGCGTGCCGGCGGCTACGTCGTGAACACCGCGTCGGCCGCCGGGCTCGTGTCCGACCCGAACGTGCTGTACGCGACGGCCAAGTTCGCCGTCGTGGGGCTGTCCGAGTCGCTGCGCCTGAACGTGGCCGCGCACGGCATCGAGGTCAGCGTGCTGTGCCCGGGCCCGGTCGACACGGACATCGTCGCGAACACCAGGGCACTGGCCGCGGACGTTGCGCTGCACGAGGAGCACGTGCCCGCCGTCGAGGAGTTCCTGAGCAGCGGGCCGGGCATCGACGAGGTGGGTGAGATGGTGCTGGCGGGGATGGAGAAGCGCTCACCGTGGATCTTCACGGGCTATGACGTCCGGCCGCACCTGGAGCAGCGGACGGCCGCTTTGCTGGCCGCGTTGTGAGACGCGACCCTTCTCAGGCCACGGCCTCCCGGCCACCCGTGTCCACGTGGATCACGCCGTCCCGCACCACGACGGGGTACGTGCGCACGGCCTTCTTGGCGGGCAGGCACGTCGGCACGCCGGTGCGGAGGTCGAATAGCGCGGCGTGCAACGGGCATTCCACGAAGCACCCCTCCAGCCAGCCCTCGGACAGGGAGGCGTCCTGGTGGCTGCAGGTGTCGTCGATCGCGTAGAACTCGCCGTCCGCGTTGAAGACCGCGATCGCGGGCTGGCCGTCGATCCGCACGGATTCGCCTGGTGGCAGGTCGTCGACGGCGCAAGCGGTGATCATCAGGAACCCTCCGTTGCGTATTACGGAACTGGGTGTGCGATACGCAACAGCAGAATGACGGAGGTCTTCGGGACGCGTCAAGGCTCAAGCGCCGAGCGTCTTCTCGGTGCAACACCGCGTACTCGTTCGCAACACAGCGTTGCGCCAATCGGATAGTGTTGCGTGATGAGCAACAACGGGGAGGCGCGCGACCCTGCGCTGGTGCAATCGGTCGATCGGGCGGTGTCGGTGCTGGAGCTGCTGGCCCGCAACGGGGAAGCGGGGATCACCGAGATCGCCGCCGAGCTCGGTGTGCACAAGTCCTCCGCGTCCAGACTCGTCTACACGCTCCAGGCCCGTGAGCTCGTGGAGCAGGACGGCGAACGCGGTCCGTTCCGGATCGGTCTCGGCATGCTGCGGTTCGCCGGAGCGGTGAGCGGTCAGCTCGACTACGTCCGGGTGGGAGGTCCCGTCTGCTCGGCGCTGGCGGACCGGCTCGGGGAGACCGTGAACATCGCGATCCTCGACAGCGACGTCGCGCTCAACGTGAGCCAGGCGCGGGGGAGCTCCGCCGTGGCGGCGCAGAACTGGATCGGCCAGCGCACGCCGTTGCACGCCACCTCGAGCGGCAAGGTCCTGCTCGCCGCCGCGTCGCCGGCCGAGCAGGAACGCCTGCTCTCGGGCGACCTGGAGTCCTGCGCCCCGCGCACGATCACCGATCCCGTGAAGCTGCGCAGCGTGCTGCGCCGCACCGCCGAGGACGGGTTCGCCACCTGCATGGAGGAGCTGGAGGCCGGCCTGCACGCGGTCGCCGTGCCGGTGTTCGGTTCGCGCGGCGACGTCGTGGCGGCCATCAGCGCCGCCGGTCCCGCCTACCGGCTCTCGCAGAAGCGCATGCCCGAGATCGTCGAGGAGCTGCGCGTCGCGTCGCGAGACCTCTCCGTCCGCATGGGGCATCCCGTGCCGTGAAAGAGATTCGGAAACGAGGAGCCCCCGGCCGCGGCCGGGGGCTCCTCTCCTTTTCGGGTGCCTCCGTCCGTGCGACAAGGGCTTGACAACGGCTCGCGCGGGTCGCACCGTGATGCGCGCTGCAGTTGCATAATGCGGACCTCGTTGCGTATTGCGGAACTTGCTCGGAAGGGTTGGCCCGTTGTCGCTCTCCGTTCCCACCACCACAGTTCTGGACCAGGACCTCGACGAACTCGACCCGGAGGTCGCCGCCGGGATCCGCGCCGAGTTGCACCGCCAGCGGTCGACGCTGGAGATGATCGCCTCCGAGAACTTCGCGCCGGTCGCCGTGCTGCAGGCGCAGGGATCGGTGCTGACCAACAAGTACGCGGAGGGCTACCCGGGCCGCCGCTACTACGGCGGGTGCGAGCACGTCGACGTCGTCGAGTCGCTGGCGATCGAGCGGGTGAAGGCGTTGTTCGGCGCCGAGCACGCGAACGTCCAGCCGCACTCCGGCGCGCAGGCCAACGCCGCGGCGATGGCGGCGGTGCTGCAGCCGGGTGACACGATCATGGGGCTAGACCTCGCGCACGGCGGCCACCTGACGCACGGCATGCGGATCAACTTCTCCGGCCGGCTGTACGACGTCGTGGCCTACCACGTCGACCGGGAGTCCGGCCGCGTGGACATGGCCGAGGTCGAGCGACTGGCGCTGGAGTCGCGGCCGAAGCTGATCATCGCGGGCTGGTCCGCCCACTCCCGGCAGCTCGACTTCGCCGAGTTCCGCCGCATTGCCGACCTCGCCGGGGCCAGGCTCATGGTCGACATGGCGCACTTCGCCGGTCTCGTCGCGGCGGGGCTGCACCCGAACCCCGTGCCGTTCGCCGACATCGTCACCACCACGACCCACAAGACGCTCGGCGGCCCGCGCGGTGGCGTGGTCCTGTGCCGGCGGGAGCTGGCCAAGAAGATCGACTCCGCGGTGTTCCCCGGCCAGCAGGGCGGGCCGCTGCAGCACGTCATCGCGGCCAAGGCGGTCGCGTTCAGGATCGCGGCGGGCGGTGAGTTCCGCGAACGCCAGCAGCGCGTCCTCGAAGGCGCGCGCATCCTGGCCGAACGCCTCACGCGGCCCGACTGCGCCGAAGCCGGTGTGCGGGTGCTCTCCGGCGGCACCGACGTGCACCTCGTGCTCGTCGATCTCGTCGAGTCCGAAATGGACGGCAAGCAGGCCGAGGACCGGTTGCACCGCATCGGCATCACCGTCAACCGCAACGCCGTCCCGTTCGACCCGCGCCCGCCGATGGTCACCTCCGGCCTGCGGATCGGCACTCCCGCCCTCGCCGCCCGCGGCTTCACCGCCGGCGACTTCGCCGAGGTCGCCGACATCATCGCCGTGGCGCTCCAGCCGTCCTCCGACGAGGACGACCTCTCCGCTCGCGTCGCCCGGCTGGCGGCGAAGAACCCCCTCTACCCCCACCTCTGACAGGAGCGACTCAAGTGGCACATGCGGTGAACGGTGTCGTGGCTGCGGGGCGCGGGGCCAAGGTCTCGGTCGAGACCGTCCTCGTGCCGGACCCCGGCCCCGGCGAGGCGCTGGTGGAGGTGCGGGCCTGCGGGGTCTGCCACACCGACCTGCACTACCGGGAGGGCGGGATCAACGACGAGTTCCCGTTCCTGCTCGGGCACGAGGCCGCGGGCGTCGTCGAGGCCGTCGGCGACGGCGTGACCGACCTCGTACCCGGCGACTTCGTGATCCTCAACTGGCGCGCGGTGTGCGGTTCGTGCCGCTCCTGCCTGCGCGGCCGTCCGCAGTACTGCTTCAACACCCACAACGCGGCGCAGCCCATGACGCTGCAGGACGGCACACCGCTGTCACCCGCGCTGGGCATCGGCGCGTTCGCCGAGAAGACGCTCGTCCACTCGGGACAGTGCACCAAGGTGAACCCGAAGGCACCGGCGGAGGTCGCGGGCCTGCTCGGCTGCGGCGTGATGGCGGGCATCGGCGCCGCGATCAACACCGGCGGCGTCACCCGCGGCGACAGCGTGGCGGTCCTGGGCTGCGGCGGTGTCGGTGACGCGGCCATCGCGGGCGCCCGGCTGGCGGGGGCGCGCACGATCATCGCCGTCGACCTCGACGACACCAAGCTCGAATGGGCACGTCGTTTCGGTGCCACGCACACGATCAACGGCCGCGAGCAGGACGTCGTGGAGGCGATCCGGGAGCTCACCGAGGGCAACGGCGCCGACGTCGTGATCGACGCGGTCGGCCGCCCGGAGACGTTCCAGCAGGCGTTCTACGCCCGTGACCACGCAGGTCTCGCCGTGCTCGTGGGTGTGCCGACCCCGGACATGAAGCTCGAACTGCCGTTGATCGACGTGTTCTCACGCGGCGGCGCGGTGAAGTCGTCCTGGTACGGCGACTGCCTGCCTTCACGGGACTTCCCGATGCTGATCGACCTGTACCTGCAGGGCCGGCTGGACCTGGGCGCGTTCGTCTCGGAGACCATCGGGCTCGGCGACGTCGAGAAGGCGTTCGAGGACATGCACCACGGCCGCGTGCTGCGTTCGGTGGTGGTCCTGTGACCCAGCCGAGAGTCGTGCTGATCGGCGCGGGCATCGTCGGATGCGCGCTGGCCGACGAACTGACCGCACGCGGGTGGACCAACATCACCGTGCTCGAACAGGGACCGCTCTTCGCGACCGGCGGGTCGAGCTCCCACGCGCCGGGCCTGGTGTTCCAGACCACCGGCTGCAAGACCATGACGTCGTTCGCCAAGTACACCGTGGAGAAGTACGCGGCGCTGACGCTGGACGACCAGTGGTGCTTCCAGCAGCTCGGCGGCCTGGAGGTCGCCACCACCCCGGAACGCTGGACGGACATCAAGCGCCGCCACGGCTGGGCGACGTCGTGGGGCGTCGAGAGCTTTCTGCGCGACCCCGAGGAGTGCGCGCGGCTGCACCCGCTGCTCGACCCGGCCAAGATCCTCGGCGGGTTCCACATCCCGGGCGACGGCCTCGCGAAGCCGCTGCGCGCGGCCGAGGCGCAGGCACGCAGGGCGGTGGAACGCGGCGCAAAGTTCCTGGCACACCACAAGGTCACCGGTATCGAACGCGCCGGTCGCCGGGTGAAGGCCGTCGTCACCGAGCACGACACGTTCCAGGCCGACGTCGTCGTGTCCTGCGTCGGCATGTGGGGCCCGCGCATCGGCAGGATGGTCGACCTCGACATCCCGCTCGTGCCGATGGCGCACCAGTACGTGAAGACGGCCCCGTTGCCGGCGTTGAAGGGCGTCAACACCGAGCTGTCCGAGATGTCGAAGCCGTTGCTGCGCCACCAGGACGCGGACCTGTACTTCCGCGAGCACGTCGACCGCATCGGCATCGGTGCGTACGGGCACCGGCCGATGCCGATCTCGGCGGACGACATCCTCGACTTCGACGTGGCGCCGACCATGCCGTCCGAGATCGCGTTCACCCCGGAGGACTTCGAGACCTCCTGGGACGCCGCCGTCGACCTGCTGCCGGTGCTGGCCGACTCGAAGGTCGAGGAGGGCGTCAACGGCCTGTTCTCCTTCACCCCGGACGGCAACCCGCTGCTGGGCGAACACCCCGGCCTGAACGGGTTCTGGGTGGCCGAGGCCGTGTGGATCACGCACTCGGCCGGCGTCGCGAAGGCGATGGCCGAGTGGCTGGTCGACGGGCAGCCGGGCGTCGACCTGCACGGCTGCGACCTCAACCGGTTCGAGGACGTCCAGCGCTCGCCCGGTTACGTGCACGAGCGCAGCTGCCGGGCGTTCGTCGAGGTCTACGACGTCCTGCACCCGCTGCAGCCGGCCGAGAACCCGCGGCCGTTGCGCACCAGCCCGTTCCACGAGCGGCAGGTGGAACTGGGCGCGGTGTTCCTCGAAGCGTCGGGCTGGGAGCGGCCGCACTGGTACGAGGCCAACGCCTCACTGCCCGAGGTCGCCCAGATCCCCGGACGCAACGAGTGGGCGTCCCGGTTCTGGTCGCCGATCGCCGGTGCCGAGGCCCTCGTCGCGCGCAAGCGGGTCGCGATGTTCGACATGACCGCGCTGAAGCGACTGGAGGTCAGCGGCCCGGAGGCGCTGACGTTCCTGCAGACCATGACCACCAACCAGCTCGACCGCAAGCCGGGCGCGGTGGTCTACACGTTGCTGCTCAACGAGGACGGGGGAGTGCGCAGCGACCTGACCGTCGCCCGGCTCGGCGAGAACCGGTTCCAGGTCGGCGCGAACGGCCCGCTCGACCTCGACTGGCTGCGCAGGCGCATGCCGCCCAACGGCGGCGTGCACATCACCGACATCACCCCCGGCACGTGCTGCATCGGCCTGTGGGGGCCGCTGGCCCGCGATCTCCTGCAGCCGTTGACCCGCACCGACTTCTCCCACGAGGCGATGGGGTACTTCAAGGCCCAGGAAGCCTTCATCGGCGAGGTGCCGGTCACCGCGATGCGCCTGTCGTACGTCGGTGAGCTCGGCTGGGAGCTCTACACGACCGCCGACATGGGACGCAGGCTGTGGGACACGCTCTGGGAGTCCGGGCAGCGGCACGGTGTCATCGCGGCCGGCCGCAGCGCGTTCACGAGCATGCGGCTGGAGAAGGGCTACCGCTCGTGGGGCGCCGACGTGACCACCGAGCACGACCCGTTCGAGGCGGGGCTGGGCTTCGCGGTCCGGATGAACAAGGGCTACTTCCACGGCCGCAAGGCGTTGGAGGGCAAGTCGGAGGCCACGGTGGCACGCAAGCTCACCTGCCTGGTCATCGACGACGACCACCAGGTCGTGATGGGGTCAGAGCCCGTGTTCGCCGGAGGAGTGCCGGTCGGGTACGTGACCAGCGCGGCGCGCGGTTACTCGATCGGCAAGAACATCGCCTACGCCTGGCTTCCCGCCGGGGTGGCGGTGGAGGGCACGCCGGTCGAGATCGGGTACTTCGGTGAGCGGGTCCAGGCCGTCGTGTCGTCCGAACCGCTCTTCGACCCGAAGATGGAACGGATCCGGTCATGACCCACGACGTCATCGTCATCGGGCTCGGCGACCTCGGCGGGGCGGCCGCGCACCGCCTCGCCGCGCGGGGACTGCGGGTGCTCGGGCTGGACAGCCGGTCGCAGGCCGAGCTGCCCAGTTCGGACGAGGCCTTCCGGGCGGGCGCGGACCTGCGCTTCGAGGAGACGGTGATCGACTTCCACGTCGAGCCGTCCGGAACGGGTGCCCGCGTGCTGACGCGGTCGAGCACCCACGCCGCACCGCTGCTGGTCATCTGCGCCGGCCGCGACGCGCGATCTCTCCTGTTCTGACTTCCCCTCACGGAGCCACCATGACCGCGACCGACCTCCCGTCCAGCCTGATCCCCACGTTGCCCGGCAACACCTACACCGACCCGGCGATCTTCGCGCTGGAGCAGCGGAACATCTTCGAGCGGATGTGGTTCTGCGCGGTCCGCGGCGCCGACCTGCCGGACACCGGCAACTTCCGGACCGTCCAGATCGGACGCGAGAGCGTCCTGGTGACCCGTTCGCGCGACGGGTCGCTGCGCGCGTTCCTCAACATCTGCCGGCACCGCGGCGCCAAGCTGTGCGTCGAGGAGACCGGCACGGTCAAGCGCAACTTCCAGTGCCCGTACCACGCCTGGACCTACGGCCTGGACGGCAAGCTGGTCGCCGCGCCGAACCTCACCTCCATGCCGGACGTCGACCGCGTCGAGTACGGGCTCAAGACCGTGCACCTGCGCGAATGGCTCGGCTACGCGTGGATCTCGCTGGCCGACGAGCCGGCGTCGTTCGAGGAGACCGTGCAGCAGGACGTGCGCGAACGCCTGGGCAACCTCGACGCGATCGGCAACTACCAGGTCAGCGAGCTGGAGCTGGGCCGCCGGATCACCTACGACGTCAAGGCCAACTGGAAGCTCATCATCGAGAACTTCATGGAGTGCTACCACTGCGCGACCATCCACCCCGAGCTCACGGAGGTCCTGCCGGAGTTCGCGGACGGGTACGCCGCGCAGTACTACGTCGGGCACGGGGCGGTGTTCGGCGAGGAGATCAAGGGCTTCACGATCGACGGGAGCGAGGGCTTCGAGAACCTGTCCGGCGTCGCCTCCGACCAGGAACGCCGGTACTACGCGATCACCGTGCGGCCGCAGGTGTTCATCAACCTCGTGCCGGACCACGTGATCATCCACCGGATGTTCCCGATGGCCGCCGACCGCACGATCGTCGAGTGCGACTGGCTCTACGCCAAGGACGTCGTCGCGACCGGCAAGGACGTGTCGCGGTCGGTCGAGCTGTTCCACCGCGTCAACGAGCAGGACTTCGAGGCGTGCGAACGGTGCCAGCCCGCGATGTCGTCGCGGGCCTACGCGCAAGGGGGAGTGCTGGTTCCCTCCGAGCACCACATCGGGGAGTTCCACCGCTGGGTCCAGGAAGTCACATCCGCGACGAGGTGGTAGACACCATGTCCGAACCGAAGTTCTTACCCGCGACGAAAATCCACACGGACCGCGTGGTCTTCACGGTGTCCGCGGTCGTCGCCGCCGCCTTCCTTGCCTGGGGAGTGCTCGGCACGGCGAGTCTTGGGAGTGTCTCGTCCGCGGTGCTCGCCTGGGTCATCCGCTACACCGGCTGGGCGTTCCTGACGGCGGCGACCGGGTTCGTGATCTTCGCACTGTGGCTGGCCTTCAGCCGCTACGGCCGGATCCCGCTCGGGCAGGACGACGAGCGGCCGGAGTTCCGGACGATCTCGTGGGTCGCGATGATGTTCAGCGCGGGCATGGGCATCGGCCTGATGTTCTACGGCGTCGCGGAACCGCTGTCGCACTTCGTGAAGCCGCCACCCGGCACGGTCGAGGGCGGCTCGGACGCGGCGGTCGAGACCGCGATGGCGACGTCGCTCTTCCACTGGGCGATCCACCCGTGGTCGATCTACGCCGTCGTCGGCCTCGCGATCGCGTACGGCACGTTCCGCCGCGGCCGCAGGCAGCTGATCAGTGCCGCGTTCGCACCGCTGTTCGGCGACCGGGTGTCCGAGAAGCCGCTGGGCCGGGTGATCGACGTCCTGGCGATCTTCGCGACGCTGTTCGGGTCGGCGGCCTCGCTGGGTCTCGGCGCTCTGCAGATCGGCAGCGGGTTGAGGGCGGGCGGGTTCGTGTCGGAGAACCCCGGCGTCGGCGTACTGATCGGTGTCATCGCGGTGCTGACGGTGGCGTTCGTGGCGTCGGCGGTCTCGGGGGTGGCCAAGGGCATCCAGTGGCTGTCGAACATCAACATGGTGCTGGCGACGGTGCTGGCGGTGTTCGTGTTCGTCGTCGGGCCGACCGTGCTGATCCTGAACCTGGTGCCGGCGGCGATCGGCGACTACTTCCGCGAGATGGGCGAGATGGTCTCCCGCTCCGCCGCGTCCGGCGGGAGCGCGATGGAGGGCTGGCTGGCGTCCTGGACGATCTTCTACTGGGCGTGGTGGATCTCGTGGACGCCGTTCGTCGGCATGTTCATCGCGCGGATCAGCCGCGGCCGGACGATCAGGCAGTTCGTCAGCGGCGTGATCCTGGTGCCGTCCGCGGTGAGCCTGGTCTGGTTCACGATCATGGGCGGCACGGCGATCACGTTGCAGCGCGGCGGAACCGACCTCGCTGGGGCGGCGAACCCCGAGTCCCAGCTGTTCGGTGTGCTGGAGCAGTTCCCGCTGGCGGGCGTCGCCGGGGTGGTCGTGATGGTGCTCGTGGCGATCTTCTTCGTGTCCGGCGCCGACGCGGCCTCGCTGGTGATGGGCTCGTTGTCGCAGCGCGGAGCCATCGAACCGCACCGGCGGCTGGTGGTGTTCTGGGGCGTCGCGACCGGTGGCGTCGCCGCGGTGATGCTGCTGGTCGGTGGTGGAGGGGCGACCGCGCTGACGGGGCTGCAGAACCTCACGATCATCGCCGCGGCACCGTTCGCGCTGGTCATGGTCGTGCTGTGCGTGGCGCTGGCGAAGGACCTGCGCAGCGACCCGATGGTGCTGTGGGAGAAGCACTGCGCCCACACCGTCGACCAGATCGCTAGATCAACGCCCGAATCGCCTGTTCGAAACCGATGACGTGCTGGGAGGCGAGCTCGCTCGCCTTCTTCGCGTCGCCCTCGACGATCGCGGTGAGGAGGGGCACGTGTTCGTCGACGTGACCAGCCATTCCGGGCAGTCGTGGCAGGAACACGCACCAGATCCGGGTGGCCAGGTTGTCGTAGGAGATCAGGGTGTCCTCGAGGAACGGGTTGTGCACGCACCCGTAGATCGCGCGGTGCACGCCGACGTCGGTGCGCAGGAGTTCCGTGTTGTCGCCCGTCGGTGCCGCCGTGTCCAGCCGTGAGCGCAGCTCGGTGAGAGCGGCCCTGTCCTGCGCCGTGGCGCGTTCGGCCGCGGCCGCCGCGGCGAGGGGTTCCAGGGTCCTGCGCACCTCGGAGATGTGGGAGAGGTCGGAGATGTTCACGTCGGTGGCGAACGTGCCGCGGCGCGGGAAGGCGACGACGAGCCGTTCCTGCTCCAGCCGTTTGAGAGCCTCGCGGATCGGGGTGCGGCCGACGCCGAGCTCGGTGCGCAGCCTGTCCTCGTTGATGGGCTCACCCGGCTTGATCTCCAGCATGACCAGGCGATCTCGCAGGACCGCGTACGCCCGCTCGGTGAGTGAGACGGAGGCGGGCTCGTCGTTGACCCGTGCGTTCATGTGACCTACGGTAACGCACAGACTGATATACCAGTAGTCGACCAGATGATTCAGCTGGAGGCGTCGCGCATGACCAGCTCGGCTCAGCCGCCCGGAGCGCACCTGCCGGAGCACCCCGACTTCCTCTGGGACGACCCGGAACCGAAGTCCTCCTACGACGTCGTGGTCGTCGGCGGCGGAGGGCACGGCCTCGCGACCGCGTACTACCTCGCGAAGGTTCACGGCATCACGAACGTCGCCGTGCTGGAGAAGGGCTGGCTCGCGGGCGGAAACATGGCCCGCAACACCACGATCATCCGGTCGAACTACCTGTGGGACGAGAGTTCCGGCATCTACGAGCACTCGCTGAAGCTGTGGGAGGGCCTGGAGGACGACCTCGGCTACCCGATCCTGTTCGACCAGCGCGGGGTCCTGAACCTGGCGCACAGCCTGCAGGACGTGCGCGACAGCGTCCGGCGCGTCAACGCCAACCGGCTCAACGGCATCGACGCGGAGTGGGTGGATCCCGCCGGCGTCAAGGAGATCTGCCCGATCGTCAACACCTCGCCGGACGTCCGCTACCCGGTGCTGGGCGCGACCTACCAGCCGCGCGCGGGCATCGCGAAGCACGACTACGTGGCGTGGGGCTACGCGCGGGCGGCGCACGCGATGGGCGTCGACCTGATCCAGAACTGCGAGGTCACCGGGCTGGAGACGTCCGGCGGCCGGATCACCGCCGTCGAGACGTCACGCGGTCGCATCGCGGCCGGCAAGGTCGCGTTGTGCGCGGCGGGCCACAGCTCGGTGCTCGCGAAGATGGTCGGGCTGCGATTGCCGCTCGCCTCGCACCCGTTGCAGGCCCTGGTCTCCGAACTGCTCGAACCCGTCCACCCGACCGTCGTGATGTCGAACGCCGTGCACGTCTACGTCTCCCAGGCGCACAAGGGCGAACTGGTGATGGGCGCGGGCATCGACAGCTACAACGGTTACGGGCAAAGGGGTTCGTTCCACATCATCGAGCAGCAGATGTCGGCGGCGCTGGAACTGTTCCCGGTCTTCGCGCGGGCACACCTGCTGCGGACGTGGGCGGGCATCGTCGACGTCAGCCCGGACGCCTCGCCGATCGTCGGCCTCACGCCCGTCGGCGGCCTGTACCTCAACTGCGGCTGGGGGACCGGCGGTTTCAAGGCCACACCCGGTGTCGGCGACTGCTTCGCGCACACCATCGCCCACGACAAGCCGCACCCGTTCAACGAGCCGTTCACCCTCGAGCGCTTCACCACGGGCGCTCTCGTCGACGAGCACGGCGCCGCCGCCGTCGCGCACTAGGAGCAGGCATGCAACTCATCCCGTGTCCGTGGTGCGGCCCGCGCGAGGAAGCGGAGTTCCACTACGGCGGCCAGGCCCACGTCGCCTACCCCGAGGACCCGGCCGCGCTGACCGACGAGCAGTGGGCGCAGTACGTGTTCTTCCGGGAGAACCCGAGCGGCCCGTTCGCCGAGCGCTGGAGCCACCACGCCGGGTGCCGGCGGTGGTTCAACGCCGTCCGCGACACCCGCACCCACGACCTGCTGGCCGTCTACCGCGTGGGCGAGCCCATGCCCGAGGTGACCGCATGACCTTCCGCACCCCGACCGGTGGCTCGATCGACCGGAACACCCTGCTGCACTTCACCTTCAACGGCCGCCCGTACACCGGGCACCCCGGCGACACGCTCGCGTCGGCGTTGCTCGCCCACGGGGTGCACCAGATCGGCAGCAGCGTGAAGCTCGGCCGTCCGCGCGGGATCGTCGCGGCGGGGTCCGAGGACCCGACGTCGCTGGTGCAGGTCGAGGCACCGTTCTCCGAGCCGATGCTGCTCGCCACGACCGTCGAGCTGTACGACGGCCTGGTGGCGCGCGGGCTGGCGGGTCAGGGACGGCTGTCACCCGAACCGGACCCGGCGCGCTACGACGCCAAGCACGAGCACTGCGACGTGCTGGTCGTCGGTGCCGGCCCCGCCGGCCTGGTCGCGGCGCTGACCGCCGCTCGCAGCGGCGCCCGGGTGGTGCTGGTCGACGAGCAGAACCAGGCCGGTGGCGCGCTGCTGGGTGTGGACGAGTACCTGGACGACCGGCCGTCCGCCGAGTGGGTCGCGGACGTCGTGGCGGAGCTGAAGAGCACACCGGGTGTGCTGGTGCTGGAGCGGACCACGGCGTTCGGCATGTACCAGGACGGGTTCGTGCTGGCGCTGCAGAAGCGCACCGACCACCTCGGGTTCGCGGCGCCGGCCTCGGTCGCCCGGCAGCGGGTGTGGCGGATCAGGACGCGGCAGACCGTGCTCGCCACCGGTGCCCACGAACGCCCCGTGGCTTTCGCCGACAACGACCGGCCGGGGATCATGCTCGCCTCGTCGGCCCGCACGTTCCTGCACCGCTACGGCGTGCTGCCCGGCTCGCGGGCGGTCGTGTTCACCACCGACGACAGCGCCTACTGCGCGGCGATCGACCTGGCCGAGTCCGGTGTGGACATCGCGCTGGTCACGGACGCCCGCCCGGAGCCGCCTGCCCGGCTGGCGGCGGAGTGCGCGGCGCGGGGCATCGAGGTCCGCGCCGGGCACGTGGTCGCCGGGACCGACGGAGACCGCAGGGTGACCGGGGCGCGGATCGCTCCGCTGGCCGCCACCTCGCCGGACCTCACCGTCGACTGCGACACCGTCCTGGTGTCGGGCGGCTGGAACCCGGTGGTGAGCCTGTTCAGCCAGGCGCGCGGCAAGCTGCGCTACGACGCCGAACTCGGCGCTTTCGTGCCGGGCGAGGAACTTCCCACCGTGCGGGTCGCCGGGTCCGCGACCGGCGAACTGGACCTCGGCGCGTGCGCGCGGCAGGGCCGGGACGCCGGTGCGCAGGCCGCGGCCGCCGCAGGGTTCACGCCCGGCGGCCAGGTTCCGCTGCCCGTGTCGGACTCGCGCTGCACCGCCCGTTCCGGCCTGGTGCTGTGGCGGGTGCCGGGCGACGACGACGCGAGCTTCGTCGACCTGCAACGGGACTCGACCGTGGCGGACGTGCTGCGGGCGACCGGCGCGGGTCTGCGGTCGCTGGAGCACGTCAAGCGCTACACGACCATCGGCACCGCGCACGACCAGGGCAAGACGTCCGGCATGATCGCCGCGGGCATCGTCGCGGAGGAGCTGGGCGTCGAGCTGGCCGAGCAGCGGCCCACGACGTTCCGCCCGCCGTTCACGTCGGTGTCGTTCGCCGCGCTGGCCGGGCGGGACCGCGGCGAGCTGCACGACCCGGTGCGCGTCACGTCGATCCACCCGTGGCACGTGGCGCACGGGGCGTTGTTCGAGGACGTCGGCCAGTGGAAGCGGCCCTGGTACTACCCGCGCGACGGCGAAGACCTGCACACGGCCGTGCTGCGCGAGTGCAAGGCCACGCGCGAGAGCGTCGGCATGATGGACGGCTCGACGCTCGGCAAGATCGACGTGCAGGGCCGCGACGCCGGCAAGTTCCTGGACATGCTCTACACGAACATGATGAGCACGCTGAAGGTCGGCAGGATCCGCTACGGCGTGATGTGCGGCGTCGACGGGATGGTGATCGACGACGGCACCGTGATCCGGGTCGGTGAGGAGCGGTACCTCGTCACCACGACCACCGGCAACGCGGCCAAGATCCTCGACTGGATGGAGGAGTGGCTGCAGACGGAGTGGCCGCACCTCGACGTGCACTGCACCTCGGTCACCGAGCACTGGGCGACGATCCCGCTGGTGGGCCCGCGGTCACGGGACGTGCTGGCCGCAGTGGCCCCGTCGCTGGACGTCTCCAACGAGGCGTTCGAGTTCATGACCTGGCGCGAGGCGGAGGTCGCGGGCGTGCCGGCGAGGGTGTGCCGGATCAGCTTCTCCGGTGAGCTGGCCTACGAGATCAACGTGACCGCGTGGCACGGCATCGCCGTGTGGGAGGCGTTGATGGCGGCGGGGGAGAAGTACGGGATCACGCCGTACGGCACCGAGACCATGCACGTGCTCCGCGCCGAGAAGGGCTACCCGATCATCGGGCAGGAGACCGACGCGACGGTCACGCCGCAGGACCTCGGCATGTCGTGGGCGGTGTCGAAGAAGAAGCCCGACTTCATCGGCAAGCGCTCGTTCGCCCGCGCCGAGAACAACCGCACGGACCGCAAGCAGCTCGTGGGACTCCTGCCCGTAGATCCGGCCGTGCTGCTGCCGGAGGGGTCGCAGATCGTGGAGACCGACCGCCTGCCCGAACCGCCGGTCCGGATGCTCGGCCACGTCACGTCGAGCTATCCCAGCGCGGCCCTCGGCCGCACGTTCGCGCTGGCGCTGGTGCGCTCCGGCCACGAACGCATCGGCGAGACGCTGTACGTGCCCGTCGAGGACTCGCTCGTGCCGGTCACCGTCACCGAATCCGTGCTGTACGACAAGGAAGGAGCCCGTCGTGACGGTTAGTCCCCTCGCCGCCTGGCGCGACCGCCTGGCGGCGCTCGCCCCGGTGCTGGACGTCGCCGAGGTGCCGTTCCGCTCGCAGCTCACCGTCCGCGTGTCCGACCCGGACGCACTCGCGGCGGCGGGCTCGGCGCTCGGAGTCCCGTTCCCTTCCGCTGCTTGCACTTTCACCTCCGGCACCGGACCATTCGGGGACGCCGAGGTGCTCTGGCTCGGACCGGACGAGTTCCTCGTCACGGCCTCGCCCGGCCTGCAGGTCACGATCGAGGAGGTGTTGCGTGGCGCGCTCGGGACTGCCGGAGGGTCCGTTGTGGACACTTCGGCGCAGCGCACGACCGTGGTCCTTCAAGGGCCGCTCGTCCGGCAGGTGCTTGCTCACGGATGTTCCGTGGACCTGCACCCGTCTTCGGCTCCCGTCGGCACTTGCGTGCAGACACTCCTCGCCAGGACGGGGATCGTCCTGCAGGTGACAGGCGAGGACCGGTGCACGATCCTGGTGCGGTCGTCGTTCGCCGAGTACTTCGCGGCGTGGCTCGCCGACGCGTGCACCGAGTACCTGGCGGTGGCGTGATGGCCCAGTTCACGCTGACCCTCCACTGCCCGGAGCGAGCGGGCATCGTGCACGCCGTCACGTCGTTCCTGGTCGACCACGGCTGCGACATCGTGCAGCACCAGCAGTTCGACGACGACGTGCGCGGGAAGCTGTTCCTGCGCACCGCGTTCTCGTGCGACTCCTCGGACGCCGACGACCTCGCCACGGAGTTCGCGAAGGTCGCGAGCGAGTTCGAGATGGACTTCGACCTGTGGGACGACCGGCCGCCGCGCCTGCTCGTGATGGTGTCGAAGGCCGGGCACTGCCTGAACGACCTGCTGTTCCGCTGGCGCGCGGGCAGTCTCGGCGGGGAGATCGCCGCCGTCGTGTCCAACCACGAGGACCTGCGGCCGATGGCGGAGGCGGCGGGCCTGGACTTCGTGCACGTGCCGAACACCGCCGACACCAAGCAGGCCGCCGAACAGCGGCTGGTCGAGCTCGTCGAGGAGTACCAGGCCGACCTGGTGGTGCTGGCGCGGTACATGCAGGTGCTGTCGAACGACCTGTGCGCGAAGCTCGCGGGCCGCGTGATCAACATCCACCACTCGTTCCTGCCCGGCTTCAAGGGCGCCAAGCCCTACCGCCAGGCCTACGACCGGGGCGTGAAGTACGTGGGCGCGACGGCCCACTACGTCACCCCGGACCTCGACGAGGGCCCGATCATCGAGCAGGAGGTCCTGCGCGTCGACCACTCCTACGACCCGCGTGCGCTGACCGCGGCGGGCCGCGACGCCGAGGCGCTCGCCCTGTCGCGGGCGGTCCGCTGGCACTGCGAGCACCGCGTCCTGCTCAACGGCAACGGCACGGTGGTCTTCCGCTAGGTCGTGTCCGGAGCCGGCTTGCGCCAGCCCTCCTCCCCCCCCGCCACTCCGGGCTGCACGCGGGGCCCACGCGTGCCCTCCTACCGCACGAAAGCTCCCGCGTGCGATAACCAAACATGAAACGCGCCCACGTCAGAGAGAGTCCTGCCGCTTCGGTCAGGGCTTCTGGCAGGGTGCTCAGGCGGTGGGTTTGCGCACCAGCAGCTGGGCCTGCAGGAACCGTTCACCCTCGACCGGTTTCCGCACCAGCCGCCCGACCTCGGCGAAACCGGACTTCCCCAGCAGCTCCGCCAAGGTGGAGGGCGACCAGCGGTAGGCGAGCACCACCTTGTGGTCGAACTCCTGCGGCTCGGGATCGTCACCCGCGAAGAACCCCAGCAGCAGGTGGCCTCCCGGTGCCAGCACGCGGAAGAACTCGGCGAACACGGCCGGGATCTCGTGCGGCGGCATGTGGATGACCGAGTAGAACGCCAGGATTCCGCCGAGAACGCCGTCGTCGAGGTCCAGCGCGGCCATCGTTCCCTGCTCGAACCTCAGGTCCGGATGGGCCTCGCGGGCGAGAGAAATCATCGCGGGGGAGAGGTCGAGCCCGAAGACGTCCAGTCCGAGCGAGTGCAGGTGCGCGGTCAGGTGGCCGGGGCCGCAGCCGAGGTCCGCCACCGGCCCGTCGGCGAGTTCGGCGAACGCGGCCAGCATCGCGCGTTCGAGCGGCCTGGTGTCGAGCATGTCGCTGATGAGTTCGGCGTACAGCGGGGCGACGGCGTCGTACGGGGTGGGCACGGAGAAATCCTACATTGGATTAATGTGAATCCATTGCTGTTGCCAGTGTTCGGCTGTTGCACCGTCGACGCAAACCTGTTCTGGTGCTTATAGTTCCGCCGTGGTTTCCGTTCTGCGCGATCCCGTCTACCGGAATCTGTTCGGCGCCCAGGTCGTCGCGCTGACCGGAACGGGACTCGCGACCGTCGCGCTCGGCCTGCTGGCGTACGACCTGGCCGGGTCCGCGGCGGGCGCGGTGCTCGGCACCGCGCTGGCGATCAAGATGATCGCCTACGTCACGGTGGCGCCGATCGCCACGGCGGTGCTCGGCGCGCTGCCCCGCCGGGCGGTGCTGGTCGCGCTGGACCTCGTCCGCGTCGCGGTCGCGGCGGTGCTGCCGTGGGCCGGCGAGGTGTGGCACGTCTACGTGCTGATCTTCCTGCTGCAGGCGGGATCCGCCGCGTTCACGCCGTTGTTCCAGGCGACCTTGCCGGACGTCCTGCCCGGTGAACGGGACTACACCCGCGCGATCACGTTGTCGCGCACCGCCTACGACCTGGAGAGCCTCCTCAGTCCGGCGCTCGCCGCCGCGGCTCTGGCGCTGGTGAGCTTCCACGAGCTGTTCCTCGGCACGGCTCTCGGCTTCGCGGCGTCGGCCCTGCTCGTGCTCTCCGTCGCACTGCCGCGCCCGAAGTCGTTGCCGCGCAAGGGGGACTGGTACGACGCCACCACGCGCGGCATCCGCATCTACCTCGCCACCCCGCGGTTGCGCGGGCTTCTCGCCGTGCACCTCGCGGCGGCGGCCGCGGGCTCGATGGTGTTCGTGAACACCGTGGCCCACGTGCGGGACGGCCTCGGCCGCGACGCGTCCGACGTCGCCGTCGCACTGGCCGCGAACGGCCTGGGATCGCTCGTCGCGGCACTCACCCTGCCCGGGCTGCTCGACCGGTTCGCGGACCGCGCCGTGGTGCTGCGCGCGGCGGTCCTGCTGGTCGTCGTGCTGTGCGCGGGAACCGTGCTCGCCGGGCACTGGCAGACGTTGCTGGTGCTGTGGGCGTTGATCGGCGCCGGGTGCTCGCTCGCCCTCACGCCGGGAGCGCGTCTGCTGCGCCGCTCCGCCGATCCCGCGGACCGCCCGGCGTTGTTCGCCGCGGACTTCGCGCTGTCCCACGCCTGCTGGCTGTTCTGCTACCCGCTCGCCGGCTGGGCGGCGACGTCCGCGGGCACGGGCACGGCCTTCCTCGTTCTCGGCACGGTGACCGCCGCGGCCGCGGTCATCGCCGTGAAGTTCTGGCCCACGCACGATCCGGAAGTGGTCGAGCACGAACACCGTGACGCCGAGGGCGTTGTGTGGACGCACGCCCACGAGTTCCGCATCAACGACGAGCACGTGCGCTGGCCGCGCTGACTGAACAGTTGAACAATGCGCCTTCGAGGCAGGCCGGAATACCGTTTCCGCACCCTGCCTTTTGAAGGAGTTCCACTCATGCGAATGCGCAGCAAAATCATCGCTGCCGCGTGCGGATCGATTCTGGCGCTCAGGCAAGCTCACCGTCGCCGTTGCGGACGAGCGAGCCGCACGGCGGGCGCGGGCCGAGGGCGTCGAGGCCGTTGTCGTGCGACGCAGCGCGGCCGACCTGGAGAACCTGCTCGGTGACGTCGAGAAGCTGATCGGCGACGGCGTGCCCGGCGTGTACAGCTGGGGCGTCGACGTGCGCGACAACCGGGTCGACGTCACCGTCAACACCACGCGCAAAACCGAAGCCACCGAACGGTTCCTGGAGAAGGTGCGCGCGCTCGGCGACGGTGTCCACGTCGTGGAGACCAGGTCCCAGCAACGCCAGCAGGCCGGCACCGTGCAGGCCGGCAGCCCGTGGTGGCCGGGGTCGGAGACGTACTGCTCGGTCCGTCCCAGCGCGTGTCGACCCCGCCGACGACGTCGTCCATCACCGACGGCACCGGCCAGAACGCGCTGATCGTGCTCGTCTCACGGCGGCTTCCGCGCTGCGCGGGCCCGAGAAGCCCGGACAGCGCACCGGGTTCGAGCGCCAGCACCTCTTCGAGATGACCGGCCGCCGTGAGCGACGCCCGGCGCTCCGGCCGGCTGCGCCCCGTCTGCCAGTAGCTCAGCGTCGCGAGGCTGACCGACACCCCGCGGCGGGCGAGGTGGTCGCGGATCCGCTCCAGCGACAGGCCCCGCGCCACGACGGCCGCGCGCAGGGTGTCCGCGAAGCCGGGAGGCGTGTCTGGCGAGAGCGACATCGATGTCTCCTTCCGGCCGGTTCTCCGACGCTATCCCTCTGATGGCCCAACGGAAGCCACGACTTGAAAGTGAAAACGGACATCGGCGGAACGCCGCACGCCGATCGTGACGACAACCATCCGAACGACCGGGTGCCGGCCGCGACTTCGGCGGCTACGGTCGCGTGACCCTGCATCCCTGCGAAGGAGCCCGACTGTGCGAAGAAGAAGATCTCTGCTCGCCACAGCACTGGTGTCGATGACCGTGGCGGCGCTGGCCGTCCCCGCATCGGCCGCGCCCGCGGCACTGGCCGGGTGTTCCGGCACCAACGACGGCGACGTCGCGATCGGTGACAACACGACGGTCGAGTCGTCGATCGTCATCTCCGACTGCGCCTCGGCCCCGTCCGCGACCGCCACGGTGCCGGTGAAGATCGTCCACACCTACGTCGGCGACCTCCAGGTCAGCCTGGTCGCCCCGGACGGCTCCGCCTACGTCCTGCACAACCGCTCGGGCGGATCCGCGGACAACATCGACCAGACCTACACCGTGGACCTGTCGGGCGAGACCTCGAACGGCACCTGGAAGCTGCGGGTCAACGACAACGCGAACAACGACGTCGGCCGGATCGACGCGTGGTCGCTGAACCTCGGCGGCTCGACCCCGGCGAACGACTTCTCCGTCGCCGTCTCGCCCGCGTCCGGTTCGGTGGCGGCGGGCTCGGCGGTCTCGACGACCGTGCAGACCCAGACGACCGCGGGCCAGGCGCAGACCGTCGCGCTGACCGCGACCGGGCTGCCCTCCGGCGCCATCGCGTCGTTCAGCCCTTCGTCCGTCACGACGGGCACGAACTCCACGCTGTCGATCAGCACCGCGGCGTCGATCTCGTCGGGCACCTACCCGATCACGGTCCGGGCCGCGGGGGGCACGACCAAGACCGCGACCTACACGCTGACGGTCACCGGCGGCACCGGGCCGCAGATCCCGGACATCGACATCAACGCGGTCAAGGCGCACCTGACCGCGTTCGGCACGATCGCCTCGCAGAACGGCGGCAACCGGCGCTCGACCTCGGCCGGCTACCGCGCGTCCGTGACGTACGTGAAGGACAAGCTCACCGCGGCGGGCTTCAGCGTCACCGAGCAGCCCTGCACCTCGGGCTGCACCACCGGTGCCGGCCCGAACGTGATCGCGGAGTGGCCCGGCGGCAACGCGAACAACGTCTACATGTTCGGCGCCCACCTCGACGGCGTGTCCGCGGGAGCGGGCATCAACGACAACGCCTCGGGCTCGTCGGCGTTGCTGGAGACCGCGCTCGTGCTCGCGCGCACCAACCCCTCGATGCTGAACAAGGTCCGCTTCGGCTGGTGGACCGACGAGGAGCAGGGCCTCAACGGCTCGCGCTTCTACGTCTCGCAGCTCCCGTCCACCGAGCGCACGAAGATCAAGACCTACTTCAACTTCGACATGGTGGGCTCGACCAACGGCGGCTACTTCATCAACAACATCACCTCGGCGCAGTCCACGCACATGAAGGCGTACTGGGACTCCCTGGGCCTGCAGCCGGAGGAGAACACCGAGGGCCGCAACCGTTCCGACGACGCGTCCTTCACCAACGCGGGCATCCCCGCGTCCGGCTACGCCATGGGCGCGAGCGCCCGCAAGACCGCGGCGCAGGCGACGAAGTGGGGCGGTACCTCGGGTGCCGCGTTCGACCCCTGCTACCACGCCTCGTGCGACACCACCGCGAACATCAGCGACACGCACCTCAACCGCGCGGTCGACGGCATCGCCTACACCCTGTGGAAGTCGGCCGTCGGCACCGGCACGCCGGGCGCCGACTTCTCCGTGTCGGTGTCTCCGGCGTCCGGTTCGGTGGCGGCGGGCTCGTCGGTCTCGGCCACCGTGGGCACGGCGACGGTCAGCGGCGACCCGCAGAGCGTGCAGCTGTCGGCGTCCGGGCTCCCCTCCGGCGCGACGGCCTCGTTCAGCCCGGCGTCCGTCCAGACGGGGTCGAGCTCGACGCTCACCATCAGCACGACGGCGTCCGTCGCGGCGGGCACCTACCCGGTGACGATCACCGCGGCCGGCTCCGCCTCCCGCACGGCCACCTACTCGCTGACCGTCACGGGCGGCGGTGGCGGCAGTTGCGCCGGCACCAACCCCGCCGACGTCGCCATCCCGGACGCGGGCGCCGCGGTCGACAGCGACGTCGTGATCTCCGGGTGTTCCGCGACGCCGTCCGCCGGTTCGGTGGTGACGGTGCGGATCGTCCACCCGTACGTCGGTGACCTGACGGTGGCCCTGATCGCGCCGGACGGCACGTCGTACACGCTGCACAACCGCTCGGGCGGTTCCGCCGACAACATCGACCGCACCTTCACCGCCAACCTCGCGGGAGAGGGCGCCAACGGCACGTGGAAGCTCCGCGTCCGCGACCTCGCGGCGTCCGATGTGGGCACGATCGACACGTGGGGCATCAACCTGACCCCGTAGCTCCACGACAAGTGGCCTCTTGGTTTAACCCCTCACTGGGTATTCTGAGAGGCCACTTGTTTCGGTGAACATCAGCGGCATGACCACTCAGAACACCCTCTCGGTCGCCGAGCTGGACGGCGCGGACACCGCCCTCGCCTTCGACGCGATGCGCGAGCTCCGGCCGCACCTCACCGATGCCGGCGAGTTCGTCGAGCTCGTGCGCGCCCAGCGGCGGGAGGGCTACCGGATCGCCGCCTCGTTCGACGCGGACGGCCGGGTCGTCGCGGTGGCGGGGTTCCGGCACATGACCAACCTCTACGCCGGGTCGCACCTCTACGTCGACGACCTGAGCACGCTGCCGGCCGCCCGCGGGCAGGGCCACGCGAGCGCCCTGCTGCGGTGGGTGGACGACGAGGCCCGCCGCCTGGGCTGTGCGGGCGTGCACCTCGACTCGGGCACGCAGAGGCACGACGCGCACCGCCTCTACCTGGCGTCGGGCTACGTCATCCCCGCGTTCCACTTCGCCAAGAGCCTGTGAAGGGCGAGCCCGGCGATTCACCTCAACCGGACCGCGGCGCTGTACGTATGCCCAGACAGGAGCGGATCTCAATCCGGTAACGAGAGGGCGCCACATGGGCAAACACCACGATGACCACCGCCGGGCCAAGGTGATCGCGGGTGCCGTCGGGCTCGTCGCCGTGGCGATCACCGCCTCGACGTTCACCGCGAGCCAGGCGGCGCCGGAGCAGCGCACGGCGCCCGCGCAGGCCGTCGAGACGTTGCGGGAGAAGGCTTCCGTGACGGGCACCGCGTGGGCCGTCGACCCGGCGACGAACGAGGTCCTCGTCACCGCCGACAGCACCGTGACCGGCGCCAAGTGGGACAACCTGGTGTCCACGGTGAACGCCATGGGCGCCGGGGTGAGGCTGCGGCGCACCGAGGGCACGTTCAAGCTGTTCGCCGAGGGCGGTGACGCGATCTTCGCCGGCGGCAGCCGCTGTTCGCTCGGCTTCAACGTCGTCACCGGCGACGGCAGTCCCGGCATCCTCACCGCCGGGCACTGCACGGCCGCAGGCAGGCAGTTCTCCCTGACCCCCGGTGGCCGGGCCGCCGCGACCGTCGCGCGCTCGACCTTCCCCGGCAACGGCGACTTCGCCCTGCTCACCTACAACAACCGCAACGCCGACGCGCCCAGCGAGGTCGACACCGGCAACGGCCGCAAGGTGCGGATCCAGCGGGCCGCCGAGGCGCGGGTCGGCACGCAGGTCCAGCGGATGGGCAGCACGACGGGACTGCGCGCCGGCCGTGTCACCGGTCTCGACGCCACGGTGAACTACCCGGAGGGCCGCGTCACCGGTCTCATCCAGACCACCGTGTGCGCGGAGGGCGGCGACAGCGGCGGACCGCTCTTCACCGCCAACGGCAACGCGATCGGGCTGACCTCGGGCGGCAGTGGCGACTGCCGCAGGGGCGGCGTGACGTTCTTCCAGCCCGTCACCCGCGCGCTCGCCGCGGTGGGCGCCCGCATCCCCTGATCTTCAGGCGGCGTCCCGCCTGCTCACGGGACGCCGCCTGATCCGGCTCCACGGGCGTCACGCGGACACCGCCTGCGCGAAGGCGAAGACGTGGTCCGGGTCGTACTTGGCGGCGACCTCCTTCAGACGCGCGAGGTTGCCGCCGTAGTACGCCTGAGCCCACTGCGGCATCTGCGGGTCGATGTAGTTGACGTACCCGGCGTCGCCGACCAGCGCGCCGAGCCCGTCGCGGATCGTCGCCAGCGTGCCGCGCGCCTGGCCGGCGGCCTCGGGCGGCGTCTTGAGGTAGATCTGCACGTTCGCGAGAGCCGTGCGGTGCGGGAACGCGGTCGCGTCCGGCGCGACGTCGGCCACCGCGCCGCGGAGCCCGTCGAAGATCAGGTAGGTCTCGTCCGACTGGCCCGCCAGCAGGTCCACGGCCTTCGCGGGGTCGCTCATCGGCTCGCGCACGATGCGCGACGACGCCACGGCCGACTCACGGGCGATCGGGCCACCGGCGAAGTACCGCGTGGCCTCCGCGTAGGTCTGGGGCTGGATGAACCGCTGCGCCGGCGCGGGCAGCTCGTTCACCAGCGCGGCGAGCCCACCGACGGAGCCGATGAAGCACCCGCCGATCTTGCAGCTCGGCTGGGCGCCACCACGCACCACGACGTTCGACCACAGTTCGTTCGGCGCCCCGGCGATCCAGGTCTGCCACGCGTCCAGCGCGTCCGCCGCGGCACCGGCCGGGTACGACAGCGAGAACACGGTGACCTCGGGCGCGGGCACCGTGGCGAACACGAACTCGGTGACGATCCCGAAGTTGCCACCGCCACCGCCCCGCAACGCCCAGAACAGGTCGGGCTCCTGCTGGGCGGACGTGGTGACCAGTTTCCCGGAGGCGGTCACCACCGTCGCCGACACCAGGTGGTCGCAGGTCAGCCCGTACTTGCGGGACAGCACGCCGATACCGCCGCCGAGCGTGAGGCCGGCGACGCCGACGGTCGGGCACGTGCCGGTCGGCAGGCACCGCCCGGAGGCCGCCAGGGCCTTCGACACCTCGCCGAGAGCGGCGCCGGACCCGACGCGGACCTGATCACCCGGCAGCACCTCGACGCCGGCCAGTCCGCGCACGTCGACCTGCAGGCCACCGGACGGTGACGAGTACCCGGCGTAGCTGTGACCTCCGCTGCGGGCGGCGATGGCCACGCGTCCCCGTGCCGCCTCGACGCACGCCTGCACGTCCGCGTCGGAGACGACCTTGGCGACGGCGGCGGGCTTCTGAGCGTCCCACACGGGGTTGAAGCCCTGGTAGGCGAACCCGTCGTCGCCGGCGAGCACGAGCTGCCCGGACAGCCTGGAGCGCAACGCGGTCCAGTCCGGAGGTCCACTCGGAACGGACGAACTGGACGGTGGCGGAACCGGGGTGGGGTTGGAGGTGGGGGAGGAACAGGCGGCGAGCGCCGCGCTCGCACCGGCCAGGCCCGCGACCTTCAGAAATCCGCGTCGATCCACATGATGCATGCTGGCACGCCATGATCAGCTCCGCACTCCGTGGCGGTGCAGGAACTACATGGCCAGCACGACCCGGCCGTGAGCGGTGCGGTCCCACGCATCGGTGACATCGGCCAGCGGCACCACCTCGTGGTCGACGGCGAGCGCACCCGCCGCCGCGTGCCCGGCGATCGCGGAGATGGCCTCGGCCCGCTGCCGCGCGGTCAGCTCGTTGTTGGTGTAGCCGGACAGGCGCAACGACCGGCTGCGCAACGTGGACGACGTGATCGGGCTCGTCTCGCCCGCCGATCCGCCGAGGTTCACCCACCGGGCACCGGGACGCAACGCCCGGGCGGCCGCGGCGGCGGGCTCCCCGAACAACGGGTCGATCAGCAGGTCGGCGCCCTGGGCCGCCTCCGCCACGTCCTCCAGCGGCACCACGACGTCGGCTCCCGCCCGCACCGCGCGTGCACGGCCCTCCGCCGAACGCGCGGCGGCCGCCACCCGTCCGGCACCGGCGAGCCGGGCGAGCTGGATCGCGGCCTGACCGACGGCTCCGCAGCCGAGCACGACCACGGACTCGCCGGGCGACAGGCTGCTCAACGCCTCGTACGCGGCGACGGCGGACAGCCCGAGCGCGGCCATGACGACGGGGTCGACGTCGGGCAGGAAGACGAGGTCTTCCTCGCGCACCAACGCCTTCGCGGCCATGCTCCCGTCACCGGGAGCCATCCCGGCGCTGGTGGGGAACCACACCGTCCGCCCGCTGACGGTCCCGATCCCCTGCACGCCGGGCACGTAGGGCGTCGCGGGGACGCCGAAGTAGGACGTGCCGCTGGCGCACAGGCGGTCCAACGGGGTGATGGGCGCGGCGAGGACGTCCACGACGACCTCGCCGGAGGGCTCGTCCCGGTCAACGAGCGACGGAGGCTGACCGGGACGAACGACTACCGCGGCGCGCACGGCTGCAACACGAAGTCGAACTCGGCGAGCACCCACGGCACCGCGGACGTGCCGCCGTCCGGGGTCGGACCGGGCTCGCGCGGCTCGAACCTGACCACGAGCTCCTGCTTGGTGCCGAACACGACGTCGCTGTCGAGGTACTCGGCACCCTCCTCGAACAGGTGCGTGATCAGCGGCTCGTACCCCTCGGCGGTGAGCAGGAAGTGCACGTGCGCCGGGCGGAAGTGGCTGATCGCGGTCTGCCCGATCAACGCGCCGACCGGCCCGTCCATCGGGATCGAGTACCCCTTCGGCGTGATCGTGCGGACGCAGTAGGTGCCGTCCGCCTCGGCCCGGTACTTCGCGCGCAGTCGGGCCTCGTCGACTTCGAGCTGTGCCTCGTACGCGCCCTCGGCGTCGGCCTGCCAGACGTCCAGCACGGCTCCGGGAACCGGCGAACCGTCCAGCGAGCGCACGCTTCCGGTGAGGTAGAGCGGAGTTCCGTCCACGTCGTCGGACATGTCGCCGCCGAAGCCGAGCTCGGGGGAGCCGTCGATGTGGAACGGCCCGAGCACGGTCGCCGGTGTCGCACCCGCGTCGAACCGGTGGTTCATCTGCACGACCAGCATGCTCAGGCCGAGCACGTCCGAGGCCAGGATGAACTCCTCGCGCTTGGAGTCGCTGATCTGCCCGGTCGCGGTGAGCCACCCGATCGCGGCCATCCACTCGGCCTCGGTGAGCCGCACCTCGCGGGCGAAGTCGTGCAGGTGCCGGACGAGCGCGGTCATGAGCTGCGCGGTCCGCGGGTCCTTCGCGGTGGCCCAGCGCTGCTCGGCGAGCGCGGTGATGTTGTCCTCGGTGACGAGCTGCATTGCTCACTCCTCGACAGGCGCGACAGACCTGGTGTTCGTGTCGACGGAAAGGAAGATCTGGTTGGCCACGGGGTTGCGCAGCTCCTCGGCGAGCTGCCCGATCAGCCCGGCGGTGCGGGCCAGCAACGCGAAGCCCCGCAACAGCTCCAGCGGCAGACCGAGGTCGGCGAGCACCGCGCCGCACGTGCCGGCGCCGTTGAGCGGCAACGTCTTGCCGAGCACCTGCGGGTGTACCCGCCCGATCGCGGCGAACAGCGAGAGGTGCGGCCCGACCAGGCCTTCCTCCTCGGCGATCTCGAACAGGCGCGGGGTGCGGGGATCGCCGTTCTTGTGCACGTGGTGCCCGAGCCCGGGGATGCGCGACTTCCCCTGCGCTCGAACGGTTTCCAGCGCGAGCGCGTCCCAGTCGCCGGGTGTCCCACTGGCGCGCACGACGGAGTTGAGGAACCGTCCGGCGTCCTCGGTGACGCCGAGGAACCGCGAGCCGCCACCGAGCAGACCCGCCGCCAGCGCGCCCTGCACGGAGTCGGGGGCGGACAGGAAGGTCAGGCGGCTGACGATGGCGGTCGGCGTGAACCCGTGGTCGGCGAGGGCGGCCAGCACCGCCTCGAACAGCCGCGTCTCGCCGGGGCTCGGCCTGCGCTGGGTCGCGAGCCAGAACGCCAGCTCACCGAACCCGACGGTGCCCATCACGTCTCGCGCGAGGTCCTGTCCCAGCAACGTGATGGTGTCGGGCGTGGACGCGCCGAGCGCCGTTTCATAGACCGTCACGGTCCTCCTTCAGCCATGCGCGCAGCTCCTCGCCGTGCTCGTCGAGATCCGGTGGAGGCAGCCGGTAGACCGCCGGTGTCTCCGAGAAGCGGATCGGGTGCCGGGTCGTCGGCACGTCCCCGACCACCACGACGGGGTCGAGCCCGAACCGCTCGGCCATCGCGAACCCGCCGTCGATCGTGTTGATCGGCCCGCACGGCACCCCGGCCGCCACGAGCAGGTCGAACCACTCGACGGCGCCACGGGTCCGCAGCCGGTCCACCAGGACCGGCCGGAGCTCCTCGCGGTGCCGCGTGCGGTCGGCGTTGCGGGCGAACCGGGGGTCGTCCGGCACCTCGGGCAGCTCCAGGACCTCGCACAGCCGCCGGAACTGGCCGTCGTTGGCCGCCGCGACGATCAGGTCGTTGTCGGCGGTCGGCAACGGCTCGTACGGGAACACGCTGGGGTGCGCGTTGCCCATGCGGAACGGCACGACACCGCCCGCGGCGAACGCCGAGCTGTGGTTGACCAGACCCGTCAGCGCCGACGACAGCAGGTTCACCTCGACGAGCTGGCCCTGTCCCGTCGCGTCGCGGTGGCGCAGCGCGGCGAGGATGCCGATGACGGCGTGGTTGCCCGCCATCACGTCGAACACCGAGATGCCCGCGCGGTACGGCGGCCCGTCCGGGTCACCGGTCAGGCTCATCAACCCGGAGATCGCCTGCACCATCAGGTCGTAGCCGGGAACGTGGCTGCCCTCCCCGGAACCGAACCCCGTGATGGACGCGTAGACCACCCGCGGGTTCGCGGCGCTGACCGAGGCGTGGTCGAGCCCGTACTTGGCGAGGCCGCCCGGTTTGAAGTTCTCGATCACGATGTCCGCGCGCCGGGCGAGCTCCCGTCCCAGCGCGGCGTCGTCCTCGGAGCGCAGGTCGAGGGCGATCGACCGCTTGCCCCGGTTGACGCCCAGGTAGTAGGTCGAGACGTCGTCGCGGACCGGCGGCATCCACGTGCGGGTCTCGTCGCCGGCCGGGCCCTCGACCTTGACGACCGAGGCGCCCATGTCGGCCAGCAGCATGGTCGCGTACGGGCCCGCGAGCACGCGCGAGAAGTCGGCGACGAGCAGGCCTTCGAGAGGGCCCATCAGACCGACGTCCGGGTGTCGCCGCGGTACTCGGTGTAGGTGTAGGGGTTGTCCAGCACCTTGGACTCCGGGATGTCCGGGTTCATGCCCTTCGCCCACGCCTCCTCGCCGAGCTGCGTCCGCAGGTGCTCGACGGTGTTCGACACCCGGGCGCGGATGGCGCCGAGGTCGACCCCGACGAGCTTGTGGTCGCGCTTCACGATCCGGCCGTCGACGAGCACGGTGTCCACATCGGACCGTTGTGCCTGGAAGGCCACGTGCCCGTACGGGTTGAGGATCGGGAACATCGCGGGGGAGTCCTCGTTGCGCAGCAGCACGATGTCGGCCTTCTTTCCGACTTCGAGGCTGCCGAGGTCCGCATCGCGTCCCAACGCCCGTGCGCCGCCCGTCGTGGCCCACTGCACGACCTGCTCGGCGCGCAACGACGAGTGCGTGACGGTGTCGTTCCTGGCGTGCGCGGCCATGTGCTCGCGGGCCCTGTCGGCACCGAGCGTCGCGCGCATCGCGGAGAACAGGTCGCCGCTCCACCACACCGACGTGTCCATCGACAGCGACACCGGGATGCCGTGCTCGCGGATCGCCCAGGTGGGCGGGTACCCCTGGCCCGCGCTCTGCTCGCTCTCGGTCGACACGGAGATCGAGCCGCCGGTCGCCGCGATGCGGTGGTAGGAGTCGGCGGACAGCGTCGCCGCGTGCACGTAGATCGACTGGGGCGTCATGAAGCCGTTGTCGTACATCAGCCTGATGCCGTCGTCGTTCGTCGCGCCCCAGACACCCGCGTGCGTCGTGACGGGGACGCCGAGCTCCCGCGCGACCTCGAAGGCGGCCTTCTCGGGGAACGACGGGTCGCCCGTGACGTCGAACGCGAGCTGGAATCCCAGCATGTCGTCGCCGGTGATGCGGCGGGAGACGAAGTCCCGGAACTCGGGCGTGGCGGTCCAGGAGGCGGGGCTGTCCTGGATGTTGCCGTAGGCCAGGACGAACCGGCCCGGCACCGCCTGCAACGCGTCGACGGCGGCGTCGGCGTGGTCGGTGGTCCGCAGGCCGTGCGACCAGTCGACGGTCGTGGTGACACCGGCGTCGAGCGCCTCGGCCGCGCCCAGGAGGTTGCCGGCGTGGACGTCCTCCGGCCGGAAGACCTTGCCCCACTCCAGGTAGTACCAGACGAAGTACTGCGTGAGCGTCCAGTCGGCCCCGTAGCCGCGCATCGCCGTCTGCCACAGGTGCCGGTGCGTGTCGATCATGCCCGGCATGACGATGCCGTTTGTGGCGTCGATCTCGACGGTCCCCTCCGGCACCTCCAGCCGCGGCCCGATCGCGGCGATCCGGTCGCCGGCGACGAGGACGTCGTGATCGACGAGCGGCTGGCGGCCGTCCATGGTCAGGACAGTGCCGTTTCTCAGGACGACGGAACTCATCGGGAACTCCCTTGACCGTCTGGCGGACAGGTGTCCGTTGAATCGTCAACCTTCGACGGCCGCGGGTCAACCCCTCAGGACGCGACGACCTCGTGCGGCACCGCGCCGAGCCGGGCGAAGTCGGCGCTGATCTCGCCCGCGACCTGCAGCAGGAGGGGCAGGTGGTGCTCGACCATGTGCTCGACCGACGTCTCGGACGCGTGGCAGTTGACGTTGATCCCGGCCACGACCCTGCCGCTGCCGTCGCGCAACGGCGCCGCGACCGACCGGATGCCCAGCGCGAGCTGCTCGTCGGTCAGCGCCCAGCCGCGCGCCCGGACGTCCCGCAGCTCGGCGTCCCGCTCGGCCGCGTCCGGCTGCCAGCGCGACGTCAGTCCGGACCGGGTCGGCTGCGCGAGCACGGCCTCCAGCTCGTCCGGCGGCAGGGCGGCGAGCTGCACCTTCCCCAGCGACGTCGGCAGTGCCGGGAACCGCGTGCCGATCTGCACGGACAGCGTGACGATCTTCGGCACGGCGACCCGCGCGACGTAGACGATGTCCGGCCCGTCGAGCTGTGCGATCGACACGGACTCGTTGGTGCGGGCGCACAGCCGTTCCATGTGCGGGCGGGCGACGTCCCACAGGCCCATCGACCGCACGTACGCGACGCCGAGGTCGAGCACCCGCGGCGTGAGCGCGAAGCCGGCCTCGCTCTGCCGCACGTAGCCGAGCTCGGCGAGCGTGAGCAGGATGCGGCGCGTGGTCGGCCGTGCGAGCCCGGTGGCCGAGGCGACCTCGCTGAGCGTCATCACCGGGCGCAGCGGCCGGAACGCGCGGATCACGTCCAGGCCGCGGGCGAGCGCCTCGATGAAGTCGGGGCCGGTGTCAGGGCGAGCAGGCATGTGCCCACGATATCGGACACCTGTCCGTTCAGCGGGCGACCAGCTTCCTGCCCGTGGAACTCACGGCTGGGGGACCGCTTCCTCCTTTCGGCGGGACCGCAGGCTGGTCAGGGTGACGACGCCCAGCGTCGCGACGATGACGGCCAGCGAGACCGGGGTCGGGATCGTCGGCACGCCGGGCCACACGCCGTGCGCCCAGTGCAGCACCAGCTTCACCCCGATGAACGCCAGGATGATCGCGAGACCGTGGTTGAGGTGCACGAGCTTGGCGAGCAACGACTGCAGCACGAAGTACAGCGCCCGCAGGCCGAGCAGCGCGAACGCGTTGGTGGTGAACACGAGGTACGGGTCCTCGGTGATGCCGTACACCGCCGGCACCGAGTCGATCGCGAACACGACGTCGGTCGCGAAGACCGCCACCACCACGATCGCGAGCGGGGTGAGAGCCCTCCGGCCGTTCTCGCGGACGGTCATCCTGGTGCCGCGGTAGTCGTCGGTGACCGGCATCAGCCTGCGCAGCAACCGCACCGACAGCATCTTTGAGGTGTCCTTCGCCTCCGGCTCACCGGCGAGGGCCGAGTGCAGGATCTTCAGCGCGGAGGCGAACAGGACGAGACCGAACACCAGGAACGCCCAGGTCCCGGCCGACAGCATCGCGGCACCGGCCGCGATGAAGATGCCGCGCAGCACCAGTGCGCCGATGATGCCGTAGAGCAGCACGCGCTGCTGGATCTCCGACGGCACGCTGAACGCGGCGAGCAGCAGCATGAAGACGAAGAGGTTGTCCACCGAGAGGGACTTCTCCACCACGAACCCGGTGACGAACTCCAGCGACTGACCGCTGCCGAACTCGAACCACAGCCAGAGCCCGAACAGCAGCGGCAGCGTCAGGTAGAAGACCGACCAGCCCGCCGCTTCTTTGACCGACACCTCGTGCGGGCGGCGGGTCACCAGGAAGTCGACCACCAGCAGGGCGACCAGCACGGCGATGCTCACGAACCACAGACCGGGCGACGCCACGGAGTGCACGGGCACAAAGCCTCCTCGAACAGGATCGTTCGAGGTCTCCTTCACCCGGCGCGGGCGGTCTCCCGAGGACACCTCGGGGTGTCCGTACTGACCGGGCAGACGCTTGGGAAGTACTCCCCTCGTCGGTCAGCATAGGTAAAGAGATGGTAATGCTCAAGTAAGTCGATCGTGTGGGTTGCATCTCAAGCCGCTTGAGGTCCGATAGTGGCCTCATGAACGACACCAGGCTGTACGCGATCGGAGAGGTGGCTCGCCGCACCGGGCTGAGCGTCAGCGCCATCCGGTTCTACTCCGACGAGGGCATCGTCGCCCCCGCCGAGGTCACCGCGGCCGGGCACCGGCTCTACGACGTCCACGCGATCGCCCGGCTGGAGTTCGTCAGCACGTTGCGCGAACTGGACGCGGGGCTCGACGACATCCGGCGGCTGCTGGACGGCCGCGTGACGCTCTCCGAGCTCGCCACCGCGCACCTGTCCCGGTTGGACGACCAGGCCCGCCGCATCCGGTCGAGGCGAGCGGTGCTGCGGACGATCGCCCGGCAGCACACCGAAGCCGAGCAGGTGATCCTCATGCACAAGCTGGTGGGGATGTCCGACGAGGAGCGCGATCGGCTGTTCGACGACTTCTGGAACGAGATCAGCGAGGGCCTCGAGGTCAGCCCCGAGTTCCTCGGGCTCATGCGCAACGGCCGTCTGGTCCTGCCGGACGAGCCGGCCACCGAGCAGTTGGAGGCGTGGATCGAGCTGGCGAACCTCCTGCAGGACGCGGACTTCCGCCGTGAGGTGAAGAAGGCGTTGCGGGAGACCTTCACCGGGCCCGCCGCCGCGATGATGACGTCGGCGGAGATGGTGGGCGCGTTCGAACGGGGAGGCGCGATCTTCGTGCGGGCGCAGGAGGCGCAGCAGGCCGGTGAACCGGCGGACTCGTCGCTGGGGCGTGAGATCGCCGGTCTCTACGCGTCTTATCTGGGGGAGATCACCGAGACCCCGGACAGTCCTGAGTACCGCGAGAAGCTCGCGGCCGGCGTGCTCGACATCGAACGGCTGCACCTGGAGTCGATCGAGGAGGCCACCACGTCCACCGATCCGTACACCCGGTACCAGTCGCTGGTGGCGATCATCGACGGGACCGCGAAGGAGGCCGCCGAGTTCATGCCGTTCGCCTGGCTGTCGGCGGCACTCAAGGCCTCTGTGTCCCCCTTGGGGGCTACACGCGAATGTCCACCGCACGGTGACGTCCCAGAGGCGTGAAATCCCTAACGTTCCGGCCATGCGATTTCTGAAGCAGTTCCTCCTGGTCGCGGCCGTCTCGTTCGTGGGTGCCACCGGCGTGCAGGCGCTGGGGTGGAACGCGCCGCTCACGCTGGTCGCCGGTGTCGTCGCGGCGGCGCTGGCACTGGCCGCGTACGCCTGGGTGGTGCGCAGGACCGAACGCCGGGAGCCCACCGAGGTCTCGTTGAAGATCGCCGCGGGAGCTCTCGGTCGCGGTGTCCTCGCCGGACTCGCGATGTTCGGCGCGGTGATCCTGAACATCACCTTCCTCGGCGGGTACGAGGTGCGCGGCTGGGGCTCGGTGTCCGGCATGATCGCGATCTTCGGGTTCATGGTCGCCGTCGCGGTGACCGAGGAGCTGATGTACCGCGGCGTCGTGTTCCGCATCGTCGAGGAGCACCTCGGCACGTGGCTCTCGCTGGTCCTGAGTGGACTCGTGTTCGGCTTCGCGCACATCTTCAACCCGAACGCCACGGTGTGGAGCTCGCTCGCCATCGCGATCGAGGCAGGGCTCATGCTCGGCGCCGCGTACGTGGCCACGCGCAACCTGTGGGTGCCGATCGGGGTGCACTTCGCGTGGAACTTCGCCCAGGGTGGCATCTTCAGCACCAGCGTCTCCGGCCAGGACGCGCCGCAGGGGCTGCTGGACGGCGTCACGTCCGGTCCCGCGCTCGTCACCGGTGGGGCGTTCGGGCCGGAGGCGAGCGTGTACTCGGTGCTGGCCGGACTGGTCGTCACGGCGGCGTTCCTGTGGCTGGCGAAGCGCAGGGGCAACGTCCTGCCGCGCCGCGGTCGTGCCGCGTCGGCCGCTACTCTCGCCGCGTGATCAGCCTTCAGCGGTGGCGCGCCTGGGACGTTCGCGTCCAGGACGCGCCACTGGCGTTGTTCCTCGCGCTGGGGTCGCTGGTGCCCGCCCTGCACGACAAGGGCACCCAGCTCGGAGGACTGCCGAACCGGCCGTTCGACGCGCTGGCTCTCGCGGTGATCGCGTTCGAGTGCCTGCCGCTGGTCGTCCGCCGGAAGTGGCCGCTGGTCTGCCTCGCTGTGGTGTCGGTGGCGTTCGCCGTCGACCAGCTGCGCGGTTACCACACCGTCGCCGGCACGGCCCTGCCGATCGCGTTGATCAGCGCCGGGCTGCACCTGTCGCACCACCGGCGCGGCACCGTGATCGCGCTCTCCGCCGGATACGTGGGGTTGTCCGTCGCGCTGGACCTGAACGGCGCCACGGAAGGCGTGGCCGGGTTCGTCACGTTCTACCTGGCGGTGGCCGCCGCGTGGGGGATCGGCGCGTGGCTGCGGCTCGCGCGCAGCGCCGAGGAGGAACGCCGCCGGCACGTCGCCGCGGCGACCCGTGTCGCGGAACGGACGTTGATCGCCCGTGAGCTCCACGACGTCGTCACCCACCACGTGACGGCGATGGTGGTGCAGGCCGAGGCCGCGCGGTACCTGACCGCGGCCCCCGACCGGCTGGACCAGACGTTGCGGGCGATCACCGACACCGGCCGGCGGTCGCTGTCGGACCTGCGGCACCTGCTCGACCTGCTGAACCCCGACCACAGCACGGAGACGGTCGGGGACCTGCGCACCCTGGTCGAGCAGACCCGGCTGGCCGGGCAGCCCGTGCAGTTCGCGGAGGAGGGCGAGGCGGCGCGGGACGCGGGCAGCGCCGAGGCCGTCGCGTACCGGGTGGTGCAGGAGGCGTTGACGAACGCGTTGAAGTACGCGCACGGCAACCCGACGAACGTGCACGTGCGTTACGGGGAAAGGGAAATCACCGTGGAGGTCGGTACCGAGGGCGCGAGGTCGGCCACGGCGGTCGGAGGCAGCGGCCGCGGCCTGGCAGGGCTGCGCGAGCGCGTCGACGTGCTGGGCGGCGAGTTCTCGGCGGGACAACGCGACGGCGGCTTCGTGGTCACGGCGCGCATCCCGGCGGGGAACCCGGCGTGAGCGCACCGGTTCGCGTGCTGGTGTGCGACGACCAGGCGCTCATCCGCACAGGGTTCGCCACGATCATCGACGCCCAGCCGGACCTCGAGGTCGTGGGGGAGTGCGGGGACGGGCGCGCGGCGGTCGACCTCGCCCGCAGGCTGACCCCGGACGTCGTCGTGATGGACGTGCGGATGCCGGTGCTCGACGGCATCGGGGCGACCCGGCTGCTGGCGGGCGCCGGCGTCCCCGACCCCGTGAAGGTTCTCGTGGTCACGACGTTCAACCTCGACGAGTACGTCTACGAGGCGCTGCGGGCCGGTGCGAGCGGGTTCCTGCTCAAGGACGCGCCACCGGCCCAGCTGCTGCACGGCATCCGGACCGTGGCGAGCGGTGCCGCGCTGCTCGCGCCGGAGGTGACCCGGCAGCTCGTCGGCAGGTTCGCGGCGCGCATCCGGCCCGCCGGGGAGGTCGCGGAGACCCAGCTGGCACCGCGTGAGCTCGAAGTCCTGCGGCTGATCGCCGAGGGCCTGTCGAACAGCGAGATCGCCGCGGCCCTGGTCATCAGCCAGGAGACGGTGAAGACGTACGTGTCGCGCATCCTCACCAAGCTCGACCTGCGCGACCGGGTGCAGGCCGTCGTCTACGCCTATCGCCGCGGCCTGGTCACCTAGGCCTGGTCACCTGGGCCCGTCGGCAGGCGAGAGTGCCGTCATCACCACCGCCGAACACCTGCGACACAAGATCGAATTCTGATAGACAGCAGTGGTGGACCGACGTGAACTCAGCGCTCTCGCGCACGCAGACCATCCGATTTCGGCTCCGTTGAGCGACAGCACGGTGGAGCACCTCCTCCGCCGGGCCGTCCGCGGGCCGGACGATCATCTGCTCGATCTGGGCTGCGGCGACGGCACCTGGTTGCTACGCGCGCTGCAGGCGCACGACCGCGCAACGGCTGTCGGAGTCGACATCTCGGGTGCAGGCTTCGACCACGTCCTCGGCGAGGCCGCCCGGCTCGGTCTGGAAGAGCGGCTGGAACTGCGCCGCCAGGACGTCGCCGAGTACCGGTCGACCAGGAAAGCGGACCTGGTGCTCAGCGTGGGAGCCGCCTACGCGTTCGGCGGGCTGCTCCCCACGTTGAACGCCGCTCGAGAGCATCTCGCCGAAGACGGGATGCTCCTGCTCGGCGACTGCTTCTGGGAGCGCGAACCCGACGCCGCCGTCCGAGCGCAACAGGAGGGCGGTTCGCAGAAGTACGCGGATCTCCCGACCACCGTGGCCCAGGTCGTCGCCGACGGATGGACACCGGTCTACGGGTACATCAGCACCATCGCGGAGTGGGACGAGTACGAGTGGTGCTGGACCGGCACCCTCGCCCGGTGGGCCCTCGACAATCCCGAACACCCCGACAGCGACCTCGCTCTGCAGATGTCGGAGGCCCACCGCACCAGCTGGCTGGGCGGCTACCGCGGATTTCTCGGGTTCGTCGTCCTCTTGCTGCGGCGCACACCTCCTCCCGCGGCATCGACCGAGGTGTCCTGAGGGCCGTCTTACCAGGTGATCACAAGACGTGACCCGGTCGTCACGAAGCGATAGGAACCGGGTATGAGAACTCGGAACCTCGCGATCGCCTCGACCGTCCTCGCCGTGGCCGCGCTGCTGACCCCGGCGGCGCTGGCGGACCGTCCCGTCTGGTTCACCTCGTGGGCGCAGTCGCAGCAGAACCTCGCTCCCGTCACGCTGCACGACCAGTCGATGCGGATGATCACCCGTCTCAGCCAGGGCGGCAGCGCGGTCCGGATCCGGGTGCAGAACACGTTCGGCAGGCAGCCGTTGACGATCGACCGGACCACCGTCGCGCTGAGCGCGGGCGGCGCGGCGGTGGAGGGCACGCGCGACGTGACGTTCGGGGGCCGCCGCGCGGTGACGATCCCCGCGGGCGGCGAGATGTGGAGCGACCGCACGTCGCTGAACACCGTGCCGGACACCGATCTCGCGGTCAGCATGCACGTCGCGGGCGAGGTGGTGCCCGGCCGGCACGACGCCGCGTTCCGCGACAACTACCTGACCCCACCCGGCTCGGGCGACCACACCACCGGCCAGGGCGCCGCGTACACGCAGACGGTGCAGTCGACCTACCTGGTCAGCGCGGTCGACGTGTTCAACCCGCGGCTGAAGGGGACGGTCGTGCCGTTCGGCAGCTCGGTCGTCGACGGCGTGGGGAGCACGGACTGCGGGCCCGGCTGCACCGAGCTCGGCACGAACAAGCGCTGGACCGACGTGCTGGCCCGCCGCATCGCCGCCTCGCCCGGCCCCCAGCTCGCCGTCGCCAACGCCGGCGTCAGCGGCACCACCAGTGCCGTCTGCCCGCGCACTCCGGCGCCGTTCGTCGGCCTGGATGCCCTGTCACGGCTCGAAAGGGATGTCCTGGCCCTGCACGGCGTCAGCGATGTCATCTATTACTACGGCACGAACGACCTCGCGAACGGTTGCACCGCAGCCGACATCGTCACCAGCTACCGCGCGGTGTTCCAGCGGCTGCGCGAGGCCGGGATCGCCGTGCACGTCACGCCGATCACGCCCCGGCCCGGCTACAGCGACCAGAACAACGTGGATCGCCACGCCGTCAACGACTTCGTGAAGCGCGGTGGCGACTGCTCGGACACCTGCGCCGCGGTGCAGGACTTCGACCAGGTGCTGGAGGACCCGATCAAGCCGAACAGCATCAACGCCCAGTACGACGTCGGTGACGGCGTCCACGTGAACATCAGGGGACAGCGGGCGATCGCCGACTACATCGCGCTGGAGACCATCGCCTAGCGTCGTGCGCCGCGTGCGCTGTACGCGGCGATCCCGCCCGCGAACAGCACTCCCGCCGTCCACCGGGTCAGCGTGTCGTCCGGGGCGCCGACCGGCCACGTGACGACGCGGCCGAGCGCCGACCCGGCGGGCGGCATGATCGCCGCCACCGCCCACCACAGCACCGGCGCGGTGGCGGCGAGCCGGGCTCCGGCCACCGTCGCGGCCAGGCCTGCCAGACCGATCATGCCCGCGGTGTCGCGGACGGCGAAGGCGGCGTCGAACGGTGCGTCGCCGAGCTCCTGCACCAGCAGCACCGAGGTCGCGGCCACCGTCGCGGCGAGCAGGAGGTGCCCGAGGCGCCACCACGGCCACGGGACGGCGGTCGACCTGTCGAGCTCCGGGTCCTGGCCCGCGAGACCGGCCGTCGTCACCAGCACGGCGGCCAGCGTCGTCAGCGACGCGCTGAGCGGCGTCCACGGCGAGTGCAGCGCCGACCACGCGACCAGCACCACGACGGGCAGGACGACCAGCGCCGCCGGAACTCCACGTGACTGCGCGTACAGCGCGAGCGGCCTCATCAGCTCGCCTTCAGCACGTCGAGCACGCGTTCGGAGTCCTCGCACGCCAGCAACATCTGCCGCGCCCGCACGACCCGGTCCAGCTGCTCCCGCGCGGACTGGCCGCGGAACGTCCGCCAGGCCTCGTCGATCTCGGCCCGCAGCCGGCTGTTGCTCCACGTCAAGGAGTCGGAGGCCAGCTCGGCCAGTTCCCCGTTGAAGTAGCCGGCGGTCAGGTAGCGGACGGCGCTCCCGCTGGTGTCGAAGGTGTTCGGGGTGGCGCATCCTGCCACGCCCGCACCGGCCAGCAGTTCCAGCCGCAGCTGGTCACCGGTCATGGTCAGGTGGCTGGGAAAGCGCTGCGACTCCACGTAGACGATGCGCCGATCGCGTTGGGGCGCCGCCAGATGAGCCATCGCCGACGTGTCCTCCCTGACCTCGGAAGGCGCGTCGGGCAGCACCGAGAGCGTGGTCAGGACGTCGCGGCCGACCGCGGCGACGGTGGGGAGACTGGCGGCGTGCACCTGGCTCACGCACACGGTGCCCTCGCAGACCAGCTTTCCGGCGATTGAGTCGGTCACCAGCACGTCGGAGTACTTGACCGGCATGATCGACAGGGCGAGGACGACCGCCAGACCGGCCGGCACGAGTGCGGCCAGGCGGCCGAGGTGGGTCCGCGCGGCGAGCAGGAGGAACGCCGTCACGCCCAGGCCGGTGAACCACACCACCTGACCCAGGTCGACGGACGCCGAGGTCGTGACCAGGTCCGAGCCCGGCGGGTCGAGGACGGGCGTGAGCAGCGCCAGCCGGGAGATCTCGTCGTCGGGCGAGCCGGCTTCGAGCGCCCGCGCCGCGCTGGTCGAGACCATGAACGTGGCCACCAGCGCCACCGGCACGGTCAGCGGGTGCGGCAGGAGCCGGCCCACCGCGAGTCCGAACAGGACGCTCGACGCGAGGGCGAGCACCACGGTCACCATGAGCGGGACGAACCCGGCCGAGACGAACCCCCCGCCGAGTGCGACCTTGACGACCAGGGCCACGCACATCACCGCGCCCGCCACCGCGACGGCGCCCGCCACCGCGCAGGCCAGCGTGCCGAGCCTGACCCAGCCGGGACGGGAGGTGGAGGTGAACAGCTCGGTCACCCGTGCGCGGCTGTCCCGCATTCCCTGCAGGACGGCGAATCCGACCACGAGCGCCCACACGTAGGCCAGGGGCAGGCGGAGCTCGAGCACCGCCGACGTCGAGTTCGCCGGCCACCTCTCGCTCCCGGACGTGATCAGCAGCAGCATTCCGGTGCTGGACACCAGCACGAGCAGCCCTGCCCAGAGCGCGGTCGAGCGTCGCAGCTCGATGCGCAGCCCGGTCACCAGGCACCCCCGGCGGTCTTCGCGCTGATCAGTGCCGAGTAGCCGCGCTCGATCGGGCTGTCGCCGACGTGCGCCTCCGTGCCGGCGGTGGCGAGATCGTCCGGAGTTCCCCGGAACACCAGGGATCCCTGGTCGACGAGCACCACGTCCGTGCACGCCGCCGCGACGTCCTCGACCAGGTGGGTCGAGATCAGCACGCAGGCCTCCCTGCCGAGTTCGACGACGAGCTCGCGGAACCGCAGCCGTTGCGCGGGGTCCAGGCCGACCGTCGGTTCGTCCAGGAGCAGGAGCTCGGGTTCGTTGACGATCGCCTGCGCGATGCCGACCCTGCGGACCATGCCGCCGGACAACGACTTCATGCGGTCCTCGGCGCGGTCGGTCAGCCCGACCCGTTCGAGTGCCTCCCGCACGGCGGCAGGAATGCGTGCCGGTGGCATCTCCTTCAGCCACGCCAGGTACTCGACGAACTCGCGCACCTTGAAGCGCTTGTAGAACCCGAAGTGCTGCGGCAGGTAGCCCAGCCTGCGCCGGACGGGCCTCAGCTTGCCGTTCGCCGGTGTGCCGAGCAGTGACAACGTGCCCGAGGTGGGGGACTGCACCGTCGCCAGCGTGCGGATCAGCGTGGTCTTGCCCGCGCCGTTCGGGCCGAGCAGCCCGTGCACACCGCGGCCGAGCCCGAGGCTGAGTCCGTTCACCGCGTCGCGGCCCTTGCGCCCGCCCACGCGCACCACCAGGTTGTCGGCTTCGATCGCCTGCATCCCGTTCTCCCTCAAGTGTTCTCGCTCTTGACGGGCTAGACGGCGACGGGGCTCGCGAGGTTCTCGGAACGCTGTGACGGCGGTCACCAGCTGCCGGGCCGATCGGGGATGCCGAGCACGGCGCTGTAGCCGCGTTCGAGAGGACTGTCGCCCGCGTGCCGTTCCGTGCCGTGGGCCGCGAGCCGTTCGGTGGTGCCCTGGAAGACGAGTTTCCCCTGGGAGAGAAGCACGACGTCCGTGCAGGCGGCAGCGACGTCCTCCACCAGGTGCGTCGAGACGACCACGCACGCGTCGGTGCCGAGTTCGGTGAGCAGCTCGCGGAACCTGAGGCGCTGGGCGGGATCGAGACCGGCCGTCGGTTCGTCGAGCAGCAGGATCTCGGGGTCGTTCACGATCGCCTGCGCGATGCCGGCGCGCCGGATCATGCCGCCGGACAACGTCTTCATCCTGTCGTCGGCCCGATCGGCGAGCCCGACCCTCTCGACGGCGCGCTGCACGGCCGCCGGGATGTCCCGCATCTCCTTGAGCCACGCCACGTACGCCACGAACTCCCGCACGGTGAACCGCCGGTAGTGCCCGAACTCCTGCGGCAGGTACCCGACCCGCCGGCGCAGATGACGCAGCTCCGCGCCACCGAGCATCGAGAGCTCGCCCGAGTGCGGTTCGAGCACGGTCGCGAGCGCGCGGACGAGCGTCGTCTTGCCGGCGCCGTTGGGCCCGAGCAACCCGTGCACACCACGCCCCATGGAGAGCGTGACGCCGTCGACGGCCATCCGCCGCCCGGCCTTGACCCGCAGGTCGCGAGCCTCGATCTCCCAGGCGTAGGTGGTGGGCGCGGTCATCGGTTCCCCTCCAGACGCGTGAACGCCATCCGCCGCAAGGCGAGCACCACCAGCCCGGCCCCCAGCAACGCGACCCAGACCGGCGCGGCGGCCGCACCGAGCACGACGGACGTGCGGCTGAACGCGATGGTCGGCGCCACGATCACCAGGGCCCACGCCGCGATCAGCACGACCGCGGCCCGCGTGACCCCGACCAGCGTCCCAAGAGCAAGCGTGCCGACGGTGAACGCCAGACAGGGCAACAACCACCGCCCGAACCCGGCGCCCGTCAGCAGACTCGCCACCGCCAGCCCCGGCACCACCACGGCCAGCACCGCCGCCGTCCGCCGAAACACGAGCGGCAGCCCCGCCCGAGGCGTGGCGGCGGTCAGCTCCCAAGCCGGGTCGAGCGAACGCCCCCAGGACGCGGCGACACCGAGCACCGGCAGCACCGGCGCGACCAGCAACACCAGCGACACCCGATCACCCACCGCGAACCCGGCCCGGTCGAGCACCACCGCGGCGGCGATGACCAGCAGGATCATCGCGAGCCACGGCCCCGCCGCGGGCGAGACCCACCCGTGCACCCGCCGCCAGGCCCGCGCGCGCGGCATCTGCGGGGTGCGGTCGAGCAGCGGCGAGAGACTCGCCCAGACGGCCTCGGCGATCGGCTCGGGGGCGAGCCTCGCGCGGCACGGGGCGCAGGTTTCGAGGTGCGACTCGACGGCCCACAGTTCGTCCGCCGGGATGCCGGGGTCGCCTTGGGAGTAGCGGTGCAGGAGGTGGTCTGCGGGGTGGTCGGTGGTCATGGTCGCGCCTCCTGCGTCGCGGTGTGCGGGGGCTCGGGCGGGGTGGCGGGGGAGTGGTTGACCGCGGCGTTGGGCTGGCCGGGGACGGTGGCCGCCGTGCTGTCGGGTGGACCAGGCTGGAGAGTGGTGGCGCCGGGCCGGGGCGCCGCGGTGGTGCCATCGAGCGGGTTGAGCTCGTGAGAGAAGGCGGTGTTGTCGTGCGGGCCGCACCGCTGGTCGGTGGGCACGGGCCGGTAGCTGGTGGGGTCTGGTCGGCGGACCGCTGTGGCGGGGCCAGGTCGGACCGCGGCTGTGGCGCCGCGGGGTTGGCCGGGCGGCCGGATGGCGGTGCAGGCGGAATGCTTGGTCTGGTGGGCAGCGCGGATGCTGTCGGGCAGGCTCTCCCGGCGAGTGGCTGTGGCCGTGTGACCGGGCCGGTCAGCCTGGTGGGTGGTCGTGTGGCCGGGCAGGCTGACTTGGCAGGTGGCTGTGGCCACGCCGCCGAGCAGGTCGGCCTGGTGGATGACCGCAGTCGTGCGACAGAACTGGCTGACTCGGCGGGCGGCCATGTCGGTGCGACCAGGCAGGCCGACCCGGCGCCCACGCGGAACCCATCGGCCGCCGGTGCCGCCAACGGCCGACGCGTCTCCGAGAGCGGTCATGCCAGGGCCTCCCTCATCGCGATCCGAGCCCGCCGGGCACGGGTCTTGACGGTGCCCTCCGGCACCCCGAGCAGCACCGACGTCTCCCGCACCGTCAGTCCGTCGAGCACCATCGCCTGCAGCACCTGCCGCAGTTCCGGCGCCAGGCGGCGCAGCGCGTCGCCCACCTCGTCCCCGACCACTCCGTCGAGCACCTCCTCGTCGGCCGCGGCGGCGGGGGAGGGCGCGGCCGCGGCGGGCGGTGTGGCGTGGTGTGCGCGGCGGCGGAACGCGTCTATCAGCCTTCGTGCGGCGATGGTCCACAGCCAGCCGACGGCGGTGCCGCCCGCCGCCGCGCCGGCGAACGCGTCCGCTGCCCGCCACACGGCCAGGTAGGTCTCCTGCAGCACCTCGGCGACGATCTGCTCGTCCGAGCAACGTCTGCGCAGCCGCACGGTCAGCCACGGCGAGGTGCGGCGGTACAGCTCTTCGAACGCGCGGCGGTCGCCTCGTGCGACCCGGCGCACGAGCTGTTCCTCGTCGAGGCCCGCCTCACCCCGGATGGCTCTCACACTCCGCTAGACGTCGAGATCGAAGCTCAGGTTCTCACCGCGACGTGACACGAGCCACAACAATTCACTCGATAACTTCAGTGTTGACCAAAACTCAGGCCCACGGCCAGCGTCAGCTCCAAAACCCGCTGCGGAGACCCGAGGTCAGGGAAGAGGTCCCGGAGCTGGCCCATCCGGTACCGGACGGTCTGCGGGTGCACGAACAGGGCAGCGGCCACCTCCTCGCGCCGGCCGTGGTGCAGCAGCCAGGCGCGCAACGTCTCCTCCAGCCGCCGGGCCGTGGTGGCCGGGAGTGCCAGCAGCGGGGCCAGGGCGCGGGCGCGCAGGTCGGCGTACGCGTCGGGATCGGCGCTCAGCACGAGAGAGGCGAGGTGCTCCTCGGTGTCACGGATGTCGGAGGAGAGGGAGCGTGCGCGTACGGTCCGTTCGTACGAGGCGGAGGCACGCATCCATGGACGTGCTGGCCCGACGACGGCATTGCGGTGGTTGAGCTGTCGTAGCAGGTGGGAGCGGTCGGCGTCGGGTACGAACAAGACGCCGGTCGAGTCCGGCAGGTCGTCGAGGACGAGGGTGCCGGGGTCGAGCGAGCGGTAGGCGGGGCGGGCCTGGAACGCGGGGAGCAGGACCACGGTCAGCGTGGACGGCGGCTGCCAGCCGGCGCGTCCGGCGGAGGCCAGCAGGACCTCGGCGCTCGCGCCGGCGAGCAGGTCGCGGGCGAGTTGTTCGAGGTGGCGCTCGTGGGCCAGGCCTCGTGCGGCCAGTTCGTCGGCGTGGCCCGCGGCGCTGGCGGCGGACAGCTCGTCGATGTAGGCGAAGGTCAGTTCGGCGAACTTCGCCACCTCCGCGGCCGGCAGACCCGCTGGTACGGCGCCTGCGGCCAGGCCTCGCCAGGCCACGCGGGCGCCGACGCGGTATGCGCTGAGCAGCGCGTCCATCGAACGGCCGTCGCGCACCTCGCCGCGGCCCAGTTCGTAGGCCGCGTCGCTCGCATCGCCGCCCCCGCCGGTGCCGCTCGCGAGGTCCAAGTAGTGTCCTAGCGCCGTGCGAACGGCACGGCGGATGGTGCCACCCATGCGTCCGGAAAGTGCATTGGCATAGCTCGGCACCTCGGTGATGATGGCGCGGACCACTTCGTCGGCGGTCGGCCTCAGGACCTCCCGCAACGCGGTCACGGTCTTCTCATCCAGGGCCAGTTCGGTGGCCCTCCTCATTGCGTGAGTCACGATTTGTTCCCTGCGAACAATCCAGCCGGGGATATTCACGTCCTGCGGACAGGACTTTACGCCCTAGGGCGCATCAAGCTGGAGTCATGACGAGTGCCGCCCTACGCAGCAGGGCGTGGAAACTGCTTGAGCTGGTCACGACGCCGCTGCTGCCGTCCGACTACCTCGACCTGGTGAGTCCCCTCCGCTCAGGTGCTGACCTGCGCGGCCGCATCGAGGCCGTGCACCGCGAGACAGACGATGCCGCGACGATCGTGATCAAGCCCGGCAAGGGCTGGCGCGGTCACGTCGCCGGTCAGTACGTCCGGGTCGGCATCGACGTCGACGGCGTGCGCCTCTGGCGCGCGTACTCGGTCACGTCGCCGACGAACCGCGCGGACGGCCGCATCACGATCACCGTGAAGGCCATCCCCGACGGCAAGGTCAGCAACCACCTGGTCCGCAAGGCGAAGCCCGGCACGGTGATCCAGCTCGACCAGGCCACCGGCGAGTTCGTCCTGCCCGCCGCCAAGCCCGCCAAGGTGCTCTACCTGACGGCCGGCAGCGGCATCACGCCCGCGATGGGCATGCTGCGCGACTCGCGGCTCGCCGACGTCGTGATGGTGCACTCCGCGCCGCGCAAGGAAGACGTGATCTTCCGCAACGACCTGCACGACCTGGTCGCGGACGAGGCGCTGAAGCTGGTCGAGCTGCACACCGACACCGACGGCATGCTCGACGTCGCCGAGCTGGAGAAGCTCGTGCCCGACTGGGCCGAGCGCGAGACCTGGGCCTGCGGGCCGGCGGGCCTGCTCGACGCCGCCGAGGCGCACTGGGCGGAGCACGGCATCGCTGAGCGCCTGCACACCGAGCGGTTCCGGCCGACCGTGGTCGTGGCCGGCGAGGGTGGCGAGGTCACGTTCGGCAAGACCGGCAAGACCGTCGAGGCCGACGGTGCCACGCCGCTGCTGAACGTCGGCGAGGAGGCGGGCGTGCTGATGCCGTCCGGCTGCCGCATGGGCATCTGCTTCGGCTGCGTCACGCCGCTGAAGTCCGGCGCGGTGCGGGACCTGCGCACCGGCGAGATCACCCAGGCCGAGGACAGCCCCACCGCGCACGTGCTCGTCCAGACCTGCGTGTCCGCCGCGGCGGGCCCCTGCGAACTCGAACGCTAGCCAGCGCGCCCACCACTGACATTCCCTTCCCCCCGCGAAGTGGCCCTCCCCCAGCCACTGCTTCCCGGAAAGCGAGATTCATGACCGCCATCGATCCCACCGCCCACCTGACCGACGAGCAGATCGAGGAGCTCGGCCGCGAGCTCGACGCGATTCGCGACGAGGTGATCGCCAGTCGTGGTGAGAAGGACGCGGCCTACATCCGCAAGGTCATCTCGGTGCAGCGCAAGCTGGAGCTGACCAGCCGCGGCATCCTGCTGTTCTCGCTCTTCCCGCCGGCCTGGATCATCGGCACCGCCGGTCTGTCGGTCGCGAAGATCATGGACAACATGGAGATCGGGCACAACATCCTGCACGGCCAGTGGGACTGGATGCGCGACCCGAAGATCCACTCCACGACCTGGGAGTGGGACCACGTCTCGCCGGCCGAGCAGTGGAAGCACTCGCACAACGAGCTGCACCACACGTACACCAACGTGATCGGCAAGGACAACGACCTCGGCTACGGCATCATGCGCGTGGACGAGGACCAGAAGTGGCACCCGATGCACCTGGGTCAGCCGCTGTGGAACTTCATCAACGCCTGCTTCTTCGAGTACGGCATCGCCGCGTACGACCTGGAGCTCGGCAAGAACCTGCACAAGCGCCGCCGCAACAACCCGGAGTTCCGGGCGCGCGCCAGGGCCGTGGGCCGCAAGATCCGCAAGCAGGTGCTCAAGGACTACGTGATCCACCCGCTGCTGTCGGGCCCGTCGTTCCTGACCACGCTCGCGGCGACGTTCACCGCGAACCTGGTCCGCAACCTCTGGTCGCACTCGGTGATCATGTGTGGTCACTTCCCCGAGGGCGTGCAGACCTTCGAGCGCCGGTCGATCAAGGGCGAGACGCGCGGCCAGTGGTACCTGCGCCAGATGATGGGTTCGGCGAACATCAGCGGCAGCAAGGCCATGCACTTCATGACCGGCAACCTGTCGCACCAGATCGAGCACCACCTGTTCCCGGACCTGCCGAGCAACCGGTACGCCGAGGTCGCGGTCAAGGTGAAGGCGCTGTTCGAGAAGTACGAACTGGACTACGTGACCGGCCCGCTGCCCAAGCAGGTCTTCTCCGCGTGGCACAAGGTCTTCCGCCTGTCGCTGCCGAACCGCAAGCCCAAGGTCAAGGCGCCGGCCAAGGACAAGGAACTGGTCGCCGCCTGAGACGGGCAATGGTTCAGATCTTTCGGCCGTACCGGCGACACCGCCGGATCCGGTGAGATTCCTTCGTAGGGCCCGAGTTCCACCCCTGCTGCTTCATCGGGCCCTCCGACGGAGGAACTCATGCGAAGGGTCTACCTCGTCGCGGCCACCCTGCTCATGGCCGCGACGATCTACACGCCTGCCTCGAACGCGGCTCCTGCCGCCGCGGCGATCACCGAGACCGTCTACGTCGAGTCCACGATCGACAGTGACGCGGACGGCAAGCTCGACCGGATCGCCGCCGACGTCATGCGGCCCGACACGGCCGGCCGAGTGCCGATCGTGATGGAGGCCAGCCCCTACTACGGGCTGGGCGCGACGGCCGCGTCGGCGACGAACGTGCCGCGCGGCTTCGGCCGCTGGTACGACGAGTACTTCGTGCCGCGCGGGTACGCCGTCGTCGAGATGGAGATGCAAGGCACCTCCCGCTCGACCGGCTGCCCGACCACGGGTGGTCCCGAGGACACCGCGAGCGTCCGCGCGGTCGTGGACTGGCTCAACGGCCGCGCCAAGGCGTTCTACGCGGACGGCCGGGCGGCGGTGGCGAGCTGGAGCACCGGCAACGTCGGCATGCTCGGCGTCTCCTACAACGGCACGCTGCCCAACGCGGCCGCCGCGGCGAACATCCCCGGCGTGAAGACGATCGTGCCGATCGCCGCGATCTCCAGCTGGTACGAGTACGCCCGTGACCAGGGCATCGGGTACAAGGGCTGGGAGTCCAACTACCCGACCTTCCTCGCCAACTACGTCGTGAGCGCGGCGCAGAAGGCGAAGTGCAAGCCGGTGTTCGACCAGCTGTCCCGCGAGGACGGCGACGAGTCCTTCGACTACACGTCGTTCTGGAAGGCCCGCGACTACCGGGTGGGCGCGCAGAACGTGTCCGCGTCGGTGTTCGCCGTGCACGGCCAGGCGGACTGGAACGTCAAGCCGTCCCAGTTCGGCCGCTGGTGGAAGGAACTGGCGGACCGCGGCGTGCCGCGCAAGATCTGGCTGCACCGGGGCGGGCACCTCGACCCGATCTCGTTCCGCCAGGCCGAGTGGCAGCGCGTCATGGGGCTGTGGATGGACCACTGGCTCAAGGGCGCGGACAACGGGATCATGAACGAGCCCATGGCCGACGTGCAGAAGCCGGACGGCAGCTGGGAACAGGCCGCCACGTGGCCGCGGCCGGACACCAAGGACACCACGCTGTACTTCGGTCCGGCGGCCGGTGGCATGTCCGGTTCGCTGACCACCACACCGGTGGCCGGTGGCACGCAGAGCCTGCGCGCGAACGCGAACATCAGCGAGGCGGCCATGATGGCCAACCCGGAGACCGCGAACACCAGCCGGCTGGCCTACCTGACGGCACCGCTGACGAAGGACGCGCGGTTGTCCGGTGAGGTCAGCCTGACCGTCCGCGTCGGGTCGAACCGGGCGTCGACGCCGCTCACCGCGTTGCTGGTGGACTACGGCCCGAGCACGCAGGCGGTGCTGTCCGAACGCAGCCCGCTGCAGCTGTCCACGGAGGTGTGCGGCAGGAACGACCTGCGGGACAAGACCGGCTGCGCGCGTCCGCCGGACGTGTCGATCCAGGCGGTGTCGGCGACGATGCTGACCAAGGGTGCCGTCGACGCCAAGAACCGCCTGTCGCTCGAGACCGCGACCCCGTTGCCCACCAACGGGTCCACCGCGGACGTGACCTGGAAGCTGCACGCCAGGGACGCGTTGGTCCCGGCAGGGCACCGGATCGGGATCGTGCTCGTCACGAACCACAACGCCTACATCGCCGCGGACGCGGCGGCGAGCGGTGTCTCGCTGTCCGTGTCGCTCGGCGTCAGCAAGGTGGTGCTGCCGATCGTCGGTGGCGCGCTGAACAGGTGATGACGAGCCGGGGCCCGCGGACTTCACAGTGCGCAGGCCCCGGCCTCGCTAGCCTGGCGCGATGCTCCTGGCAGCCATACCGAGTCCCACCCAGGGCGTGTGGCACCTCGGCCCGGTGCCGATCCGCGCCTACGCGTTCTGCATCATCGCCGGCGTCCTCGTCGCCGCCTGGCTGACCGAACGCCGGTACGTCGAGCGCGGCGGCAGGCCCGGTGTCATCAACCAGATCGCCACGTGGGGCGTTCCGTTCGGCGTCGTCGGTGCCCGGCTCTACCACGTGGCCACGTCCTGGCAGCCGTACTTCGGCCCGGACGGCGATCCCGTGCGCGCCCTCTACATCTGGGAAGGCGGGATGGGCGTCTGGGGCGCGATCGCGTTCGGCGCGCTCGGAGCCTGGATCGGTGCCAGGCGCGCCGGCGTCGCGCTGCCTCCGCTGGCCGACGCGGCGGCCCCCGGAATCCTCCTGGCACAGGGGATCGGCCGTCTCGGCAACTGGTTCAACAACGAGGTGTACGGCGGCCCGACCGACCTGCCCTGGGGGCTCACGATCCACGAGTGGGACCAGGACGCGGGCCGTGCGGTGATCGGTCCGGACGGAGCGCCCGTGGTGCTGGGGACGTTCCACCCGGCGTTCCTGTACGAACTGCTGTGGACTTTCGCCGCGGCGGCCGTGGTGATCTGGGCGGACCGCCGGTTCCGGCTGGGGCACGGCCGCGCGTTCGGCCTGTACGTGGTGCTCTACACGCTGGGCAGGCTGTGGATCGAGGCGCTGCGCATCGACCAGGCGAACACGGTCCTGGGCCTGCGCCTGAACATCTGGACCTCGCTGGTCCTGGGTGTCGGTGCCGCCGCGCTGACGCTGTGGTCGGCACGGCGGCACCCCGGCAGGGAGGACCTCGGGCCGGCTTCGGCGCCGAGTCGTACGCCTCCGCCAGCGGACGCGGTGTCCGGACGGACCGCCGAGGGCTGATCGCGACCGTCCGGACCTGTCAGGCGGACTGGGAGATCACCGCGGTGACGGTGACGTCGACGTACCGGCCGATCATGAAACCCGGCGCGCGGATGCCGAGCGCCCTGCGGTCCAGCCGCGCCGTCGCGGTCAGCACCGCCTCGCGTCCGTCCAGTGAGGACACCTCGACCGTCCCGCCGAGCTCGGCCTCCCTGCCCCGCGCGGCCAGCGTGCCGGTGACGTGCCAGCCGGTGCCCGCGGCCCGCGCGGACGTCGCGGTGAACGTCATCACGGGGTGCCGGTCGAGGTCGAGCAGGCCGGGTTTGCGCAGGTGCTGGTCGCGCTTGGCGATCCCGGTGTCGATGGCGCCGAGGTCCAGGGTGCCGTGCACGGCCAGCAACGCGCCGACCGGTCCGATCTCGACGGTGCCCGCGGTGACGGGCACCGTGCCGTTCGCCTTGCGGCCGAGGTTGCCGACCTGGAACGACGCGCTGCTGCGGCTCAGGTCCGCCCGCCACACACCGGCGGCGAGTGCTCGCGTGGTGGTCATGACCGGGCTCCGTCGTGCTCGAAGACCTCGAGGACCGGGTAGATCTCGACGCGGTCCGCGCCCGGCAGCAGCGCCGGGTCCTCGCCGGGCAGCAGCTGCGTGCTCATGATCGCCTTCTGGGTGTCGATCAGCGCCTGCTCGGACTCGGCGATCGACAGCACGACCTCCGACCCGTCCGCGCGGCGGAGCACGTAGGTCCTGATGTTGCCCGGCACCGCCATGGCCGCCGGTGCGATCCGCTGCTTCGCCGCGAAGTCGGCCGCGGCCAGCTGTTCGGGGCCGCGGGGTCCGTCGAAGTAGGTGAGCTGCGCGTACATGGTCGCCTCCTTGGGTGGTGCACCGAGTCTCGGCCCGTCCGCGGCGACACGGATCCGTGCCAGTACGGAGACCGGTACCGAACCGCCACCGGTCGGCGATACTCCCGGCGTGGAGGAAGCCCCGATCTTCGGCCGCGACCGCGAGCTCGCCTCGCTGCGGGCGGGCCTCGTCGCCGCGGCGGGCGGCGCGGGCCGTCTCGTGCTCGTCGTCGGTGAGGCGGGCATCGGCAAGACCAGGCTGGCCACGGCGGTGTCCGCGATGGCCGGTTCGTACGGCGTCCCGGTCGCACGGGGCCACGCCGTCGACGATCCCGGCATGCCTCCGTTGTGGCCGTGGCGCCGCCTCGCCCGCTCCGTGCCCGCGCTGCACCGCGTGCTCTCCGAAGGACACTCCGGCCAGGACGACTCGGCCCGCTTCGCCCTGCTCGCCGACGCGGCGGACGCCCTGGTGGCGGAGGCCGCGCCCGGCGGGCTGCTGCTCGTGCTGGAGGACCTGCACTGGGCCGACCGCACGTCGTTGCGCCTGCTGGCCCACCTCGCCACCGAACTGCCCGCCTCCCGGATCCTCGTCGTCGCGACCTGTCGCGAGGCCGGCGGGGACCTGTCCGGCGTGATGCGCGCTCCCGCCGCCCGCACCCTGCACCTGGGCGGGCTGACGCGCGGCGACGTGGCCGGATGGGTGCGCTCCGCCACGGCCGTGCCGGACCCGGAGTCGCTGGCGGCACGGCTGGTGGACGGCACCGGCGGCAACCCGCTGTACGTGCGCATGCTGATCGACAGCGGGGAGGCCGCGGGGCACCGGGAACTGCACCGGATGGTGTTGTCCACACTGGACCGGCTGAGCCCGCACGCCCGCGACGTGCTCGGCGTGGCCAGCGTCCTGGGGGAGCGGATCGACCCCGCGCTGCTCGCGGCCGTCACCGGCGAGGACCCCGCCACGCCGCTCGACGACGCCGTCGCCGCCAGGGTCCTGCAGGCCGACGACGGGTCGCTGGCGTTCACACACGCGCTCGTGCGGGACGCCGTGTACGAGAGCTTGGCGCCGTCCGTGCGCGCGGAACTGCATCGGCGTTGCGCGCTGGCCCTTGCCGCCGCTGGTGGCGCGCCGGGACGCATCGCGACGCAGTGGCACCGGGCGAGCGGGGCGGACGCCGCCGCGGAGTGCTCGCGGTGGGCGGCGGAGGCGGCGCGAGCGGCCACCGCGGAACTCGCCTACGACGAGGCGGCCGGGTTCGCGGCGCTCGCCCTGGCAACGGCCGAGGAGAAGACGGCGGAGCTCACCCTCGGCCTCGCCCGCGCCGAGTTCCTCGCGGGAGAGACCCAGGCCAGCCTCGGCCACTGCCGCACCGCCGCCCGCCTGGCGCAGCAGGCCGGCGCTCCCGACCTGATGGCGGAGGCCGCCCTCGTCATCACCGGGCTGGGCGACCGCTCGCTGCTGGCCGCCGTCGACCAGCTCTGCACGGCCGCGCTGCGGCACCTCCCGGAGGAGGCCACCGCGACCAGGGCCCGGCTGCTGGCGCGCCGGGCGATGGCGGCCACCACGACCGGTGCGGCGGAACGGGCGCGGGAGCTGTCCGCCGCGGCACTGGAGCTCGCCGTGCGCAGCGGTGATCCGGACGCGGAGCTGGACGGCATCCACGCGCGGCACCTCACCCTGTGCGCGCCGCAGTTCAGGGACGAGCGGGTCGAGCTCGCGAACCGGGCCGTCGTGCTGGCCGAGACCGCACGGCAGCCGCACGCCGAGCTGTGGGGTCACGTCTGGCTGGTCGACGCGGCGCTCCAGGTGGGGGACCTGGTCGAGGTGGACCGGCAGCTGGACCTGATCGAGCAGTTCGCGGCGACGCGGCAGCACGGGGTCGCGTGGTGGCACCTGCACCGGCTGAGGGCCACGCGGGCGGCGCTGGTCGGGCAGTTGCAGAAGGCCGAGGAGTGCAACGAGACGGCTCGCGCCATCGCCGAGCGGATGGGGGTCGCGGCGGCCAAGGGCATGTACTACGCGTTCCGCAACGAGATGGCGCAGCTGGTCGGCGGCATCGACGAGGCGGCGGCGCGGGAGGTGTTCGAGGTGATCGAGCTGGTCGGAGACATCCCGCTGGCCCGCGTCTACGTGCCGTTCCTGCACGCGATGCTCGGGCAGACCGCCCAGGCCGCAGCGACGTTCGAGGAGTTCCGGGCCATGCCGGCGGTGCTCGAGGCCGGGCCGACGTGGGCTCCGCTGGTCGCGCAGATCGGGGTGGTCGCCTGCATGCTCGGCGACACCGAGGCGGCCGAGGGCGTCTACGCCGTGCTGTCCACATTGGACCCGTTCTTCGCCGCGGACGGGTCCGGCGCGGTGTTCTCCACCGCCGCGGTGCCGCGGTTGCTCGGCGACCTCGCGATGACCTGCGGACGGACGGAGGCCGCCGCCGGCCACTACCGGCTGGCCCTGGAGATGAACGCCCGCATCGGCGCCCGGCCGTTCGCCGCGCTGAGCCGGCTCGGACTCGCCCGCGCCCTCGTCGAACAGGGCGACCTGTCCCAGGCCCGCACGCTCGCGGCCGAGGCGGCGGCCGAGTTCCGCGCGCTGGACATGCCGGTCCGGCTGGCCGAGGCCGACCGGGAGCTGAAGCGGATCGGCGCGGTGGAACAGGCGCAGGACCCGTTGTCACCGCGCGAGTCCGAGGTCGTGGACCTGGTGGCGCAGGCCCTGACCAACCGCCAGATCGCGACCCGCCTGCACCTGAGCGAACGCACCGTCGAGACCCACGTGCGCAGCGTCCTGGCCAAGCTGGGGCTGCGCACCAGGACCGAGATCACCGCGTGGGAGCTCACCCGGCGGGCCTGACCAGGCCCGCCGCCCCGGGATGAGATCCGGTCTCAGCGTTCGCCGTCTCCGCTGAACCGCCCGTGCCTCCCCGCGCCGCCCGCGAACCGGGCGGCTCCGGCCACCCCTTCCCGGGCCACGATCGGCACCCCCGCCGCCCCTTCCGCCCGCAGCGCCTCCGCCAACGGCAGGTCCAGCCCGCCGTAGACCGACGCCCGGTCGGCCAGCACGCACTCGAACGGGAACCCGGCGATCTGCCCGGCCAGCTCCAGCGCCGCCGCCACCGCCTGCCCCGGCTCGACCACCCGGTTCGCCAGGCCGATCGCCAGCGCCTCCTCGGCGTGCACCGGACGTCCGGTCAGGATCAGGTCCAACGCGCGCCCCAGCCCGACGACCCGGGGCAGCCGCACGGTGCCGCCGTCGATCAACGGCACGCCCCACCTCCGGCAGAACACCCCGAACACCGCGTCGCTCTCGACGACCCGCAGGTCCGCCAGCAGCGCCAGCTCCAGCCCGCCTGCCACCGCGTAGCCGCTGACGGCCGCGATCAGCGGCTTGCTCAGCCGCAACCGCGTCGGTCCCATCGGCCCGGCACCGCCGCCGGAGGGATCGAGCTCGTTGCGCCGCGCCGGGTCGCCGACGGAGGTCAGGTCCGCCCCGGCGCAGAACGTCCCGCCCTCACCGGCGAGCACCGCCACTCGTTGCGACGGGTCCGCCTCGAACGCCAGGAAGGCCTCCCGCAGCTCGGCGGCCATCGGCCCGTCGACCGCATTGCGCCGGTCCGGGCGATTCATCCTGATCAACGTCGTCGTTCCGGTGATCTCCACCATGACGTCCATGTGACCTCCGTGATCAGCAGTGGCGTTCGGCCCGCCGCTGGCGTCTACTGACACGATGCCAATCGTCTCTCCCGGTTTCACCGGGCGACGCCAGTCACCGGACGTGCAGCTGCCGCCCGGTCAGTACCTGGCGGAGGACTTCCCCGTCCTCACGGCGGGACCGACGCCGCGCGTGCCGACCGACCGGTGGCAGTTCACGATCAACACCGAGGCCGGTCAGCGGTACGACTGGTCGTGGCAGCAGCTGGTGGAGCTGCCCGCGGAGAAGATCACGACGGACATCCACTGCGTCACCAAGTGGTCCAAGCTGGGCACCCGCTGGAAGGGCGTCTCGCTGGACGTGCTGCTGGAGGACGTCGAGACGGCCGCCGACTTCGCGCTCGTCCAGTCCTACGGCGGCTACACCACGAACCTGCCGCTGGAGGACCTGGTCGACGGCCAGGCGTGGATCGCGTACCGGTACGACGGCGACGAGCTCACGCCCGAACACGGCGGGCCGGCGCGGTTGCTGGTGCCGCACCTGTACTTCTGGAAGTCGGCGAAGTGGGTCCGCGGGATCCAGCTGCTGCTCGAGGACGAACCCGGCTTCTGGGAAAGCGCGGGCTACCACGACTACGGAGACCCATGGCGCGAGCAGCGGTATCAGGGCGACTGACCTGGCGGGTGGCCGAACTGGCCGAGGCCACCGACATCACGAAGAGCGCGCGCAGCCTGGTGTTCGACGTGCCCGGCTGGCCGGGACACCTGCCGGGCCAGCACGTCGACGTGCGCCTGACCGCCGAGGACGGCTACTCGGTGCAGCGCAGCTACTCGATCTCCTCCGCACCGGACGGGGAGCGGTTCGAGCTGAGCGTGCAGCGAGTTGAGGACGGCGAGGTGTCGCCGTACCTGTGCGACGCGCTCTCACCCGGCGACCGGATCGAGCTGCGCGGCCCGGTCGGCGGCTGGTTCGTCTGGCGTGCGACCGACCAGGCGCCGGTCACGCTCGTGGCGGGCGGATCGGGCATCGCACCGCTGATGGCGATGATCCGCACGCGGGCCGCGGAGGGCAGCAGGGTGCCGTTCCGGCTGATCTACTCGGTGCGCACGCCCGAGGACGTCTACTACGCCGACGAGCTGCGCCGGCGTGCGCGCGAGGACGGCGGCCTCGACGTCCACCTCGTGCACACCCGCCAGGCCCCGGAAGGCTCGCCGCACCCACCCGGGCGCCTCGGCCTGGCCACGCTCAACACCCACGCCTGGCCCGCCGACTTCAGCCCGAACGTCTTCGTGTGCGGGCCGACCGGGTTCGTCGAGACGGTGTCCGACATCTTCGTGGCGCTGGGCCACGACCCCCGCCGCGTCCGCACCGAACGCTTCGGCTGACAGGAGAGCACCGATGAGCCACGTGGACGGGAACGCGCTGGCGGGAGACCTCCGCGAGATCTTCGCGGTGGACCTGACCGCCGCGACCGGGCAGTGCTCGGGCTGCGGGTACAAGGGCCCGGTGGCGAGCCTGCGCGTCTACCAGAGCGCTCCGGGCACCGTCGCGCGCTGCCCGCACTGCGAGGAGGTCGTGCTGCGGCTGGTGCGCGGACGCGACCGCGCGTGGCTGGACCTGCGCGGCACGGTGAGCCTGGAGATCCCGCTGCCGTGAGGGGAACGACGAACCTGGCCTGCCGGGCGGTGCTGTTCGACATGGACGGTGTGCTGACCGACTCGACGGTCGCCGCCGAACGCGCGTGGACGCAGTGGGCGCACGAGTTCGGTGTGGACCCGGACGAGGTGCTGCGCGGCCTGCACGGCCGTCGTGCGGCGGACACCGTCCGCATGCACGTACCCGCCTCCGAGCAGGCCGGCGCGTTGCGGCGGATCAACGAGATCGAGGTCGCCGACGCCGGCTCGACCGCCCCGATCCCCGGAGCCCGCGAACTGGTGGACTCCCTGCCGGGGAACTGGGCCCTGGTCACGTCCGCTCCGCCCGAGCTGCTCGCGGTCCGGCTGGCCGCGGTGGGGATCCCGTTGCCTCCGGTGGTCATCAACGGCGACGACGTCACGCACGGCAAGCCCGACCCCGAGGGCTACCTGAAGGCCGCGGGCAAGCTCGGGCTGCCGATCGGGGAGTGCCTCGTCTTCGAGGACAGCGGCAACGGGGTCGCCGCGGGTCTCGCCGCCGAGGCCGCCACCGTGGTCGGCGTCGGCACCGGCGCCCTGCACACGCCCGCGCCCGTCGTCGTGCCTGACCTGCGGGCCGTCCGGTGGACCGGGCACGGCATCGAGGTGACCGAGGACCTTCGCGCCTCTTGACGTCCCGGAAACTTGTCCGGTTTGACATGCCCGATACCTCCGTTCGGCCGTAGCCCGGCTTCCGAGCCGTGTGCGTGGATGTATGGGAGCGCTCTTACAACGTTGTAAAAACGAAGGGGATCTTCGCTGATGAAGAAAGCCGCCCCCGTACTCGTCGCTCTGCTGCTGGCGCTGGGGATAGCGCCCGGACTGCCGTCCGCGAGTGCCGCCGAGCCGGTGCACGGCCTGAAGGGCGAGTACTTCAGCATGTCGGCACCGGGCGCGCGGGACTTCGCGACCCTGGGTGGCACCGTGCTGGACGCCGACATCAACCAGGGTGACCTGACCGGCGTCTTCGGGTTCCTCAACGGTCGCACCGAACACACGACGGCGCGCTGGACCGGGCAGATCGCGGTGCCGCAGACCGGCGACTACACCTTCCACGCCGTCGGGGACAACGGGTTCCGGCTGCTGATCGACGACAAACCCGTGATCGACCACTGGGTCGGCGACTGGGACCGCGAGCAGACCAGCGCGCCGGTGACGCTCACCGCCGGGCGCCAGTACGCCTTCAAGCTGGAGATGTTCCAGGACGTCGGCGGCGCCAACATGTTCCTGCGCTGGTCGAGCGCGACCACGCCCAAGCAGATCGTGCCGGAGTCCGCGTTCACGCCGCCCGCCGACTTCCAGGTCGTGCCGCGCACGGCCGGCGTCTCGAAGGACGGTCGCACCCTCACCGCGGACTTCGGTGGCCGCGTCACAGGGGCGAACGACCTCAAGGACCACCTGCGGGTGGACGTCGACGCCACCCCGATGCCGATCTCGGTGATCACCACCAGCCGCGACCGCGTCACCATCAGGCTGGCCGAGCGGGTGCTGAAGGGCCAAAGGGTCCGGATCTACTACGACGGCGCCGGCGCCCTCGCGGTCGACGGCAAGAAGGTCGAGAAGACCGCGCGCACGGTCGGCAACGTCTCCACGGAACGGCTCAGGACGCCGTGGGGCGAGAAGGTCGACACCCGCAACCCGTTGCCGGAGTACCCGAGGCCGCAGCTGGAACGCGACAAGTGGCTCAACCTCAACGGCCCGTGGGAGTTCGCGGCCGCCAAGGCGGGTGAGCAGCCGGTGTTCGGCAAGAAGCTGCGCGAGAAGGTCGTCGTGCCCTACCCGATCGAGTCGCAGCTCTCCGGGCTCGAACGGCACGAGGACCACATGTTCTACCGCCGCACGGTCAGCGTGCCGCACGACTGGCGGATCGGGTCCGGGCAACGGCTGAAGCTCAACTTCGGCGCGGTCGACTACCACGCGAAGGTCTGGGTGAACGGCAAGCTGGTCGCCGAGCACACCGGCGGCTACACGGCGTTCAGCGCGGACATCACCGACGTGCTCAAGCGCGGTGAGCAGGAGATCGTCGTCGCGGTCACCGACACCACCGGCCCGCACCAGCCCAAGGGCAAGCAGTCGCCCAACCCCAGCGGCATCTTCTACACGCCGTCGTCGGGCATCTGGCAGACCGTGTGGATGGAACCGGTGGCCGACAAGGGGATCGACGAGATCAGGACGACCCCGGACCTCGCCACCAGCTCGCTGGCCGTCGAGGTCAAGTCCGCCGGCAACGCCACCGTCACCGCGGTCGCGAAGGATGCCAAGGGCAAGCAGGTCGGCACCGTCACCGGACCGGCCAACACCAAGCTGACGCTGCCGGTGCCCGACCCGCACCTGTGGACTCCGGACGACCCGTACCTGTACAAGCTCGACGTCACGCTCGGCAGGGACAAGGTCAAGAGCTACTTCGGCATGCGGTCCACCGGGATCGCGAACGTCGGCGGCACGCCGAAGCTGACGCTCAACGGCCAGCCGATCTTCTCGCTGATGCAGCTCGACCAGGGCTTCTACCCGGACGGCCTGAACACCGCGCCGAGCGACGAGGCCCTCGTGTTCGACCTCAAGGCGCAGAAGGACCTCGGCTTCAACTCCGTCCGCAAGCACATCAAGGCCGAACCCGCCCGCTGGTACTACCACGCGGACCGGCTCGGACTGCTGGTGTGGCAGGACTTCGTGTCCGTCGAGGACGGCAGCAACCCCGTGGCGCAGCAGGCTTTCCTCAAGGAGAGCCGCGAGCTGATGCAGCAGATGCACAACCACCCGTCGATCTACGCGTGGATCGTGTTCAACGAGGGCTGGGGCGAGTGGGACCGCACCGTCACCGGCCAGATCACCGACGACGTCAAGGCGGCCGACCCGAGCCGGGTCGTCAGCGCGCACAGCGGCGTGAACTGCTGCGCCTCCAAGGGCGACAGCGGCAAGGGCGACGTCATCGACCACCACGACTACAACAACACCGACCCGGCCCGCCCGGACGGCAAGCGCGTCGTGATGGACGGCGAGCACGGCGGCTTCACGCTGCGCACGCCCGGACACCAGTGGCCCGGTGCGCCGATCGCCATCTACAGCGGCGTGCCGGACAAGGCGGCGCTGACGGCGAAGTACGTCGACAACACCCGCACGTTCTACCTGGGGCAGGCGCGCCAGGAGATGTCCGCGTCGGTCTACACGCAGGTCACCGACCTGGAGGGCGAGCTCAACGGCCTCTGGACCTACGACCGCAAGCGCATCAAGGTCGACCCCGGTCCCGTCCGGGAGATCAACCGGCGGGTGATCGAGGCCGGGGCCAACGCCGGCAAGCCGTACCCGTACGCGGGCAGCGGTGAGTGGAAGCTGAACGAGACCGGCGGAACGACGGCGAAGGACTCCAAGGGCGCCAACCCGCTCACGCTCAGCCCGACCGGCGCCACCTGGAAGGACGGCGCGCTGGAGCTGCGCAACGGCTCGGCGGAGACCTACGGCCCGGTCGTCGACACGACCAAGGACTACACGGTGTCCGCGAAGGTGCGCCTGGACGAGCTGCCCGGCAACTACGCCTCCGCGGTGAGCCAGGACGGCCGTCAGTCGGAGAACCCCTTCTACCTGCAGTACGGCCAGGGCGCGTTCGCCTTCAGCACGCCCGGTGGCAACCGGGCGCGCTACGAGATCACGCCGGAGATCGGCCGCTGGTACGAGCTGAAGGGCGAGCGGAAGGGCGGCGAGATCCGGCTCTACCTCGACGGTGCGCTGGTCGCCACGGCGGCGGCGGGACCCGCCATCGAGAGCACCGGCGCGTTCGCGGTGGGACGAGCCAAGTACAACGGCCAGAACGTGGACTTCTGGCGAGGCGCGATCAAGGACGTGGTCGTCACCTCTTGATGTTGGGAGAACGCTCTCCTCACGTGGTACAACCGGTGCATGAGCAGGGTCGCACCCACGTTGGAGGACGTCGCCCGAGTCGCGGGCGTGTCCCGCGCGACGGTGTCCCGGGTCGTCAACGGGACGCGCAACGTCGATCCTGAGCTCCAGGAGACGGTGCGCAACGCGATCGAGCAGACCGGGTACACGCCCAACCGCGTGGCCCGGTCTCTCGTCACGCGCCGCACCGGCACGGTCGCGCTGGTGATCTCCGGCGCGGGCGGGGGATCGGACGTGTTCACCGACCCGTTCTTCGGCCGGGTGACGGCGGGCGTGGTCGACTTCCTGCGCGGCCACAGCGTGCACCCGGTGCTCATGCTCGCCGACTCCGACCACGCGCGGACCGAGGTCGTCGAGTTCCTCAGACAGGGCAGCGCCGACGGCGCGCTGCTGGTGTCCACCCACCCGGCCGACCCGCTGCCCGCGCGGTTGCTGGAGGCCGGCGTCCCCTCCGTGCTCTACGCGCGGCCCGGCAGGCCGATGCCGATCGGCTACGTCGACATGGACCACCGCGCGGGCGGGCGGCTCGCCGCCGACCACCTGGTCGCGGCGGGGCGGTACAACATCGCCACCATCTCCGGCCCGATGGACGTGCTGGCGAGCCAGGACCGGCACGCCGGCTTCCGCGACGCCATGGCCCGCCACGGCTTCCCGTACGTCCCGACCGCCGAGGGCGGCTTCACCGCCGAGAGCGGCGCGGCCGCGATGCACCGGCTGCTCACCGAGTGCCCCGACCTCGACGCCGTGTTCGCCGCGAACGACCTGATGGCGCAGGCGGCAGTGGACGTGCTGCTGGAGCACGGCCTGCGCGTGCCGGAGGACGTCGCCGTGGTCGGGTTCGACGACAGCGCGCCGGCGCTGGCCTGCCGCCCGCAGCTCACCACGATCCGGCAGCCGGTGGAGCGCATGGCCGCTCAGATGGCCGACCTGTTGCTCGCGGAGCTGGAAAAACCGGGACAACGGCCGAGATCCGTCATCTTCGAACCGGAACTCGTCGTACGGGCCTCTGCCTGATTGACCTGTTCGACACCCGGCGTTAACGTCCCTTGGGAGAGCGCTCTCACGCCCCTGTCCAAGGCTTTCAGCCCTTCCCCCCGTCAGGCAGGACCATGGGCTCAACCCTGTCCAGGGCCGCCGCGTTCGCCGCTGCCGCTCTGTGTCTCGTGACCACGATCAGCGCCACCTCGCAAGCGGGAGCCGCCGCGTGCGGCACCTCCAACGCCGCCCTCAACCGCCCCGCCACCGCGTCCTCGACGGAGAACGGCGGCACGCCCGCGTCGGCGGCCGTCGACGGCAACGCGGGCACGCGCTGGTCGTCGCAGTTCTCCGACCCGCAGTGGCTGCAGGTCGACCTCGGCTCCACGCAGGAGGTCTGCCGCGTCTCCCTGAGCTGGGAAGGCGCGTACGGCAAGGCCTTCCAGGTCCAGGTGACCGACAACGCCGCCGACTCCGCGTCGTGGCGCAACGTCTACTCGACCACGACCGGCACCGGCGGCACGCAGTCCGTCGACGTCACCGGGTCCGGCCGCTACCTGCGCGTCCTCGGCACGCAGCGCGGTACCGGCTACGGCTATTCCCTGTGGGAGCTCGGAGTCTTCACCACCACGCCCGACACCCCCGGCGTCACGCCGACGGACCCGCGCAACCCGGACTTCGGCCCGAACGTGCACGTCTACGGTCCGGGCTCCTCGCAGTCGGAGATGCAGTCGCGACTCGACTCCATCGCGACGCAGATGAGGACCAACCAGTTCGGTCCGCAGCGGCACGCCGTGCTGTTCAAGCCGGGCAGCTACAACGCTGATGTGAACCTCCGGTTCTACACGCAGATCGTCGGTCTCGGCCTGATGCCGGACGACGTGAACATCAACGGGCACATCCGCGTCGAGGCCGACTGGCTGCAGCAGGGCAACGACCCGAACAACCTCGGCAACGCGACGCAGAACTTCTGGCGCGGCACCGAGAACCTCTCGGTCACGCTGCCTCCGAACCAGATCGAGCGCTGGGCCGTCTCGCAGGCCACCGCGTACCGGCGGATGCACCTGCGCGGCCAGGCGCACCTGTGGAACGGCTACGACGGCTGGGCCAGCGGCGGTCTGATCGTGGACAGCAAGATCGACGGCGTGACCGTCTCCGGTTCGCAGCAGCAGTTCCTGACCCGCAACAGCAACCTCGCCGGCGGCTGGTCGGGGTCGGTGTGGAACATGGTGTTCGCCGGCACGCAGGGCGCCCCGCCCAACCACTTCCCGAACCCGTCGCACACGACCGTCGACACCTCGCCGGTGACGCGGGAGAAGCCGTACCTGTACTTCGACAACTCCGGTGAGTACCGGGTCTTCCTGCCCGCGTTGCGCCAGAACTCGCGCGGCACGAGCTGGGAGAACGGCAACCCCGGCACGTCGGTGTCGCTCGCGGACTTCTTCGTCGTCAAGCCCGGCACCCCCGCCGCGACGATCAACGCCGCGCTGGCGCAGGGCAAGCACCTGCTGCTCACGCCGGGCATCCACCAGCTCGACGACACGATCCGGGTCACCCGCCCGAACACCGTCGTGCTGGGCCTCGGCCTCGCGACGCTGACGCCGACCACCGGCAGGGCCGCGCTGACGACGTCCGATGTGGACGGTGTCAGGCTGGCCGGGTTCCTGGTCGACGCAGGCGTGCAGAACTCGCCGGTGCTGCTGGAGGTCGGCGACTCCAGCGCGAACTCGCACGCTGCCAACCCGACCTCGCTGCACGACGTGTACCTGCGCGTCGGCGGGTCGCAGGCCGGCAAGGCGACGGTCAGCATGCGCGTCAACAGCCGCAACACGATCATCGACCACACCTGGGTGTGGCGTGCCGACCACGGCGCGGGCGTCAGCTGGACCGCGAACCCCGGCCAGAACGGCGTGGTCGTCAACGGCGACAACGTGATCGCGTACGGGTTGTTCGTGGAGCACTACCAGCAGCACAACCTGGTCTGGAACGGCAACGGCGGCCGCGTCTACCTGTACCAGAACGAGCTGCCGTACGACCCGCCCAACCAGGCCGCGTGGATGAACGGGTCCAAGCGGGGCTGGGCCGGCTACAAGGTCGCCGACTCGGTGACCACGCACGAGGCGTTCGGTGTCGGCGTGTACGCCTTCAACCAGGCCGATCCGAGCATCGTGACGGACAACGGCTTCGAGGCGCCGAACCGGCCGGGAGTCCGGTTCACGCACCTCGTGACGGTGTCGCTGGGCGGCGTGGGCACGATCGCCAACGTCATCAACGGCACGGGCGGTCAGGCGGACCTGGCGAACCAGGTCCGGTACGTCGTGAACTACCCCTGACCGGGCCAGGTGAGCTGATCCCTGCGAGATGACTCGACGGACGCCGCGATCTCCTCGGTCGCGGCGTCCGTTCCGTTTCGCTGTTCACCGCGAGCGAGCTCGGTGGCCTGGTCCCGGTGCTGGTGGCCGGCGTGCACGCCGGTGGTCGGCAGCCCGGCCCGCTCGCGCGACTGCCGCAGGTGCACCGGCTCGGCCGAGTTCGAGGTCCTGAGCGCTGCTGCGAGCCCGGCGAGCGCGGGTGGCGCGCCGTCGAGTGCGGGCAGAACCGCTTGTTCGCCGGGATCATCCGCTGGACCCGTGCCGTGTCCGCGGCGTTGAACGCGGGAGAGCGGGCGTGGTGCACCCCCGGCCAACAGCGGCAACGCGGAAACACCCCAGGGCACGCGCCGCCCCGGGGTGCATGAGGCGAGGAACCTCACCGCGGCAACCGGTAGTCCGGTCCCAGTGCGGCGCCCCGGTTCGGCTTGTACAGGTCGAACCCGCGCGGATCGCACTGCAGCCCGCCGTTGATGCAGTGGCGGACCAGCGCGGCCTGCGTGGGCGCGTCCCAGGCGTTCATGAAGTCGTAGTGCCAGCTGTACCCGCGACCGCTGGAGAGCCGCACGCGGGACATGTCACCGGACACCGGGAACGCCATCTTGAACTCGATCATCGGCACCGCGACCGGGTGGCTCGGCGGGCAGACCAGCGTCGCGCGGTCCGGGTAGGCCATGTGCGACCTGTGGTCCGCCGAGTCGAGGTCGCGGCCGTTCCAGCAACTCGGTGCCTGGTAACGGATGTTGAGCTGCGTGCCGGGCGGGCAGTACGCCGGGATGTCCCAGTTGTGGAAGCTGTCGCCGCACTCCCAGCCCTCGACCGCGCCCGGCGCGGTGCGGAACTGCTCCTGCGTCGTCGCGGGGCTGCCGACCACGAACCGGATGCCCGGCGGGAACGGCACGACGTCCTGGTACCGCAGGATGCCGGACTTGTAGTAGATGACCTGGGGGAAGTCCGGCGGGACGATCTGGTCGCCGTTGATGACCGACGGGAACCAGTACGCGGACTTGTCGTCGGGCGTCCTGCAGTTGGTCTGACCTGCCTTGAGCGAGTCGTTGGTGCTGCTGGCTTTCGTGGACTGGTTGCCGAGGAACGTGTGCATGTGCGACGCGCCCGGAAGCCCCGGGAAGACGATCGGGTCGTCCGGGAGGTGGGTCGTGACCGAGCAGTTGGCCTGGAACTCGTGGTGCGTGACCAGGTCGTCGGCCCGGGCCGACTGGGTCACGACCACGACCACGGCCGCCACCAGGGCGGCCGTCATCGACAACGCGCTGATTTTTCGGGACACCTGTGTCCTCCTGCCGAGTGGGGAACCGGCTGGGAGAGCGCTCTCCCAAACAGGTTCCCGCCCTGCCGTGCGAGGTGTCAAGACCGGTTCTTTTGACACCGCCGACGTCTGGTCGTAACGTTCGGCGGCAGGGTTGTGAGAGCGCTCTCCTCATGCATCCCTACTTCGTGGCAGGAGGCGCGATGGCTCGCGTCCGCTCCATCTGCACGGTGGTCGCCGTGCTCCTCGGCATCGCGGTGGTCCCGGCACAGGCCGCGCCGGCCCTGCTCTCCCAGGGCAGACCCGCTCTCGCCTCGTCGACCGAGAACGCCGGCACCCCCGCGTCGGCCGCGGTCGACGGCAACGGTGACACCCGCTGGTCCAGCGAGTGGAGCGCCCCGCAGTGGTTGCGCGTCGACCTCGGTGCCTCCTCGACGCTCAGCAGGGTCGAGCTCGACTGGGAGGGTGCCTACGCGACGGCGTTCGAGATCCAGGTCTCGGCTGACGGCGTCGCCTGGCAGCCGGTCCGGTCGGTGACCGGGTCCACCGGCGGCAGGCAGGGCTACGACGTCACCGGCACCGGCCGGTACGTCCGGGTGAACGCCACCCAGCGCGCCAACGGGTACGGCGTCTCGCTGTGGGAGTTCCGGGTCTACGGCACGCAGGGCGGCGTCGTACCGGGAAGTGGTGTGCACGTCACCGGGTCGCAGGGCAACTGGCAGCTCACGGTCGACGGCCGGCCATGGGTCGTGAAAGGCCTCACCTGGGGTCCGCCCGCCGCGGACGCCGCGCGGTACATGCCCGAGCTGAAGTCCATGGGCGTCAACACCTTGCGCACGTGGGGCACGGACGCCTCGACCCGCCCGCTGCTCGACGCGGCCGCGTCCCACGGACTGCGCGTGATCAACGGCTTCTGGTTGCAGCCCGGTGGCGGTCCCGGTTCCGGCGGCTGCGTGAACTACGTGACGGACGCCCAGTACAAGGCGGACGTGCTCGGTCAGATCCGCCAGTGGGTCACCACCTACAAGGACCACCCCGGCGTCCTGATGTGGAACGTCGGCAACGAGTCCATCCTCGGGCTGCAGAACTGCTACTCCGGCGCCGAACTCGAGAACCAGCGCGTCGCGTACGCCCGCTACCTGAACGAGGCGGCGCGGGCGATCCACGCCATCGACACCGGCCACCCGGTGACGAACACCGACGCGTGGACCGGTGCGTGGGTGTACCTCAAGGCGCACACGCCCGACCTCGACCTGTACTCCGTCAACTCCTACGGCAACGTCTGCCAGGTGCGGCAGGACTGGATCTCCGGTGGCCACACCAAGCCGTACATCCTCACCGAGGCCGGTCCGGCGGGGGAGTGGGAGGTGCCGAACGACGCCAACGGCGTGCCGGCCGAGCCGACCGACGTGCAGAAGCGCGACGGCTACATCCAGGCCTGGAACTGCATCACCGGCCACACCGGGGTGTCCTTCGGCGGCACGCTCTTCCACTACGGCACGGAGTACGACTTCGGCGCGGTCTGGTTCAACCTCACGCCCGCGGGCAAGAAGCGGCTCTCGTTCTACGCGGTCCAGCGCGCGTTCGGCGGCGCCACCCCCGCCAACACGCCGCCGGTGATCTCCGCGATGACCGTGCCGCAGACCGTGGCGGCGGGTGCGCCGCTGACCATCGACGTCGCCGCGGCCGATCCGGACGGTGACGCCGTCGCTTGGTCGACGGCGTTCAACAGCAAGTACATCGACAACAGCGGTGGTCTGGCCGCGACACCCGTCCAGGTCGCCGGAAACCGCCTCACCGTCACCGCCCCGGACCGCCTCGGCGTGTGGAAGGTCTACGTCATGGCCGAGGACGGGCGCGGCAACATCGGCATCGAGACCCGCTCCGTGCGCGTCGTGGCGCCGCAGCCGTCCGGCGTGAACGTGGCCCAGGGCAAGGCGGTCACCGCCTCGTCGTACCAGCAGGTCGGTGACGGCGCGCCGTTCCCGCCGTCGAACGCGGTGGACGGCGACGGAACCTCGCGCTGGGCCACCGACTGGGCCGATCCCCAGTGGATCCGGGTCGACCTCGGCGCGGTGACGACGTTCCAGCACGTGCAACTGGTGTGGGAGGGCGCTTTCGGGCGTGCGTACGAGATCCAGGTGTCCGACGACGGCAACGCCTGGCGCTCCGTGTACGGCACGACGGCCGGAGACGGCGGCGTGGACGCGATCGACGTGACGGCGACCGGCCGGTACGTCCGTCTGCACGCCACGCAACGGGGAACCGGCTGGGGCTACTCGCTCTACGAGTTCGGCGTCTACCGGCGTTGAGCTACACCGGTTCCACGAGCACGACCACGCCGTCCGACGGCGCGACGGCTCTGGTGCTGACCAGGTCGCCGTGACGAACCCGCCCGTCGCCGCTCACGTCCACGTGAGCGGCGACGGTCAGCACCGGCCCATCAGCCAGGCCGAGGTCGAACGGCAGGCGCTGCTCGGCGGTGTCGTCACGGCGGAACTCGCTGACGTGCTCGGCCTTCGTGACGGCGGGTGCGTCTGCGAGGGAGACGTCGAGCAGCCGCACCCGCAGCACCGCCCGGCCGAACGCGGGCGTGCCCGCCGGTACCACCACGGTGCCGTTCACCGGATCAGTTCAGCACGGCGAAGCGGGCCTCGATGTCGACGGGGCCGCCGGTGAGGTTGCGGATCTCGATGAAGTACTTGATCAGCCCGGCGGCCTGCCGGTCGACCTGCACCTTCCACTCGATCTGCGCGCCACCGTCGACCATCGGCCACGTCGGCACCACCATCCACACGACCCGCCAGCCCTCGGGCCAGCTGTGGGTGAACCAGCGCCGCGACGACCCGCCGGGCACCTGTCCCCGGAACTGCACACCAAGTCGCATCGGGACTCTCCCTTCACTCTTCCGGTTCGGGCGCGGGACCGGCGTCCTCGGCCGCGTGCGAGGCCTCTTCGGCCACGGCGTCCCCGGTGTCCTGCACGGCATCCGGTGCCGCACCGCCGTCGCCCGCGAGGTCGAGCGGCTCGGCGAGGACCAGGTCGTCGAGCGACGCGGGGGCGGCCCCGCCGTCGAGATCGGCGCTCATGGCGGCTCCTCTCACAGTGCGCCCGGCGACCAGCCGAGCACGTCGTAACGGGCCTCGACGTCGACCTGGCCGCCGGTCAGGTTCGTGATGGCGAGGAAGTACTTGAGCAGCCCACCGGACTGCCGGGTGACCTGGGTGGTCCACTCGACCTGCGCCGCACCGTCGACAGCGGGCGCCGTCGGCACGACCGTCCACAGGACGTACCAGTGGGCGGGCCAGCTGTGGGTGAACCACCGCTTGGTCGTGCCGGCCGGGACGGACCCGGTGAACTGCACGCCGCGGAACACCGCCGCCGGTTCGAGGCCGCTGTACATCGACCGCACCGCCGCGCAGTCGCCGGGACTGAGCCCGTCGCGCTGGCCGATCTCGACGTTCTGGATCGGCGTCATCGTGTCGCAGCCGGTGTCGATCGCGAACGCCCGCCGCGGGTAGTGCATGATCGAGTGGTAGTCGTACGGGCCGACGTCGTCGCCGTCGGTGATGTGCTGGTTGAAGTTGTGGGCGCTCTGCTGCTGGATGTTCGTGAAATCGATCGTCACGAAGTTGTTGCGGTCCTCGCGGCTCTGTTCGTGCCACAGACCTACGCTGTGCCCGATTTCGTGAATGGTCGCGCCCGTTCCGCAGCCGGGTGCGAGCGTGATGTTCTGCTGGTTTCCGCGCATGCCCACGGGAGAACTGCAGCCACCGCCGGGCTGGAAACGAATGAAATTCGTGTCCGTCGCGTTCCTCGGCACCAGGCGAATGCGGGTGTTGCGTTCCCAGTGCGCGATCGCGTTGTGCACGCGGGCCTGGTCCGGCAGGTTCGGGTCGATCTCGAACGGCACCCGGCCACCGGGCCAGCGGAACTGCTGACCTGGGATGACGACGCCCCTCTCGTGGAGCTCGCCCTCCCGCACGAGGGTGAGCACGATGTCGCCCTCGACCATCGGCTCGCCGTCGACCTCGGTGTACAGAACCGCTTTCACGCCCTGGCTCCGGGTCTCGATCACACCGGTTCTGAGTTCGGGTCCGACGCGGAACTGGCCGCTGCCGGTCACCGTGCCACTCGGCTTGGTCATCGTGCCCTCCCGTCATGGCAGAAGACGAACAAGCGTGATCCTCGAACTGCCACAACGCCTAGGGTCGAAGGCCTCCCTCGCATTCGAGGAATTGATGGAGAGTCCAAAGTGGTGGTGTAACGCAAAAGCGCCGGAAGGCGAATTCCTGGATCAGACTAGGGTCGGGGACATGCCTTCCGCTGTCATCGTCGAGTACGACTCCGCCTGGCCTGATCGCGCACGGCACCTCCTCGGCGGGGTGCGGTCGGCGTTCGCGGCGCTGCCCGGCGCGGACGGGTTCGACTACGAGCACATCGGGTCGACCGCGGTGCCCGGACTCGGTGCGAAGCCGATCGTGGACCTGCAGGTGCGCATGCCCGGCCTGCCGCCACTGGCCCGGCTGACCGAGGTCCTGGCGGCGACGCCGTTCGTACCGGCGCACGGGGCCAGGCCGGACTCACCCGGTGTGCGCAGGGACGCCAGGAGGCCGGGGGACCGGGCCGACGACGCGGCGTACGAGAAGCGCCTGTTCCACTCCCCGGCCGAGGCCGCGATCCTGCACGTCCGCCGCGCGGACTCGCCGTTCGCGCGGTGGGTCGTCGACCTCCGCGACTGGCTGCGGTGCCACCCCGCGCAGGCCCGGCGCTACGAGCAGATCAAGCGCGCGCTCGCCGAGCAGCACGCGGGCGAGCCGGACTACGACGACTACACCCGCGCCAAGACCGCGTTCTTCGACGAGATCCAGCCACAGGTCAGGGACTGGGCAGCCGGATCGTGACGCGCAGGCCGCCTTCCGGGCGCGGGGCGATGTCGAGGGCGCCGTCGTGCGCGCGCACGACGCTGTGCACGATGGCGAGTCCCAGGCCGACACCCGCGTGGTCGTCGTCGCGGACGCGCTCGCCGCCGCGCTGGAACGGCTCGGTGAGCGTCGGCACCAGGTCCGCTGTGAGCAGGCGGCCCGTGTTCTCGATCTGGACCACGCACGCCTGGTGCTGCGGTTCGGTGTGGACGGTGACCGTGCCACCGGCCGGGAGGTTGTGCACGACGGCGTTCTGGACGAGGTTCGTCACCATCCGCAGGAGCAGCTCCGCGGAACCGGTGGTGGTCGCGGCCTCCCCGGTGACCACGAGCTCGACCCGGCGTCGTTCCGCCAGGGGCAGAAGGGTTTCCGCGGCTTCCTCGGCGACCAGGGAGAGGTCGACGCGCTCCCGGGTGAACACCCCTCGCTCGCCGCGGCTGAGCAGCAGCAGGGCCTCGGTGAGGTCGATCGCGCGGCGGCTCGCGGTGTGCAGTCGGTCGAGGAGTTCGGCGTCGACCTGGGACGGGTCCTGGCGCGCCGCGTCGAGCAGCGACTGCGAGATCGCCAGCGGGGTGCGCAGCTCGTGGGAGGCGTTGGCGGCGAACCTGCGCTGCTCGCCCACGTGCGACTCGAGTTTCTCGAGCATGGTGTCGAAGACGTCGGAGAGCTCGCGGAACTCGTCCGCCCTGCCGGGAAGCCGGATCCGGTGCGACAACGACCCCTTCGCGGCCAGCCGGGCGGCGTCCGCGATCTTGTCGAGGGGCGAGAGCATGCGGCCGGCCAGCAGCCATCCGCCGAGGAGGCCGAACGCCACCAGGAACAGCATGGCGACGGCGGCGGCGCGGCCGAAGATGCGGGAGAGCAGGTAGCGGTTGGGGCTGGTGAAGAGCAGGCCCTGGTCGTTGTCGGGGACGAAGCGCAGCAGGTACCACCAGGCCACCGCGATCAGGACGGCACCGGCCACGACGACGATGCCCGCGTAGCTCAGGGTGAACTTCAGGCGGGCGCTGAGACCCGGCGGCCTAGCCATCCGCGTCGATGCGGTAGCCGACGCCCGGCACGGTCGCGATGAGCCACGGTTCGCCGAGTCGCTTGCGCAGCGCCGAGACCGTGATGCGGACGGCGTTCGTGAACGGGTCGGCGTTCTCGTCCCAGGCCCGCTCCAGCAGCTCCTCGGCGCTGACGACCCCGCCCTGGGCACCGACCAGCACCTCGAGCACCGCGAACTGCTTGCGGGTCAGCGCGACGTACTGCCCGTCGCGGAAGACCTCGCGCCGGAACGGGTCGAGCCGCAGGCCACCGATCTCGCTGACCGGCGGTCGCGCGTAGGCACGTCTGCGGGCGAGCGCCCGGAGCCGCAGCACCAGCTCCCGCAGCTCGAACGGCTTGGTCAGGTAGTCGTCGGCGCCGAGCCCGAACCCCGACGCCTTGTCGTCGATCCGGTCGGCGGCGGTGAGCATCAGGATCGGCATGCCGCTGCCGGACGCGACGATCCACCGCGCGATCTCGTCCCCGGACGGTCCGGGGACGTCGCGGTCGAGCACCGCGAGGTCGTAGGAGTTGACGCTCAGCATCTCCAGCGCCGTGTCGCCGTCCCCGGCGATGTCCGCGGCGATCGCCTCCAGCCGCAGCCCGTCCCGGACGGCCTCGGCCAGGTACGGCTCGTCCTCCACGATCAGCACGCGCATGCGGCCAGCCTAGGGAGCGGGGCATATCGCCCGCATATTCACACCGCGGCCAGGTGCCGTTCTTCCACCGGCGCGTGCTGGGGACGCCACCACCACCAGGACACCAGCGAGGCCAGCGCCGCCCCCGCGGCGTTGAGCAGCACGTCGTCCACAGAGGACACGCGGTCCAGTCGCAGCACGAACTGCGCGATCTCCAGGAACGCGGAGCAGGCCGCCGCGAACGCCAGCACCCGCCACACCGACCGCAGGCCCGCGAACCTCAGCGGGCCGAAGAACCCCAGCGCCGCGAACACCAGCATGTTGCCGACGATCTGACCCGTGTCGCCGTGGGCGAGGAGGTCGAGGACGTCCGCGAACGGCACCAGGCTCAGCTCGCCCGTGACGCCCGGGGTCTCGCCCGGCAGCATGATGATCCAGACCCACGGCAGCGTCCCGTAGAAGAGGCCGACCTCGGCGAACGAGTTCCGCCACGGCCTCGCGGTGCCCTGGGACCTCCGGTAGAGCGCCAGAAGCAGCATGACCAGCACGGCCACCGGTATCCCCAGCACCGCGCCGACCACGACCCCGGTCTCCGTACCGACCCACTCCTGCCAGGTGTTGAGCACGCTCCCAGTGAAGGCGCACGGCCGTTGCGAGGGTGTACGCGTTTTTCGATACGCGGACGATATGCGGACCGGTTCGGCCGGGAGGCGGATCAGCGGGCGGGCCGGATGGGCGGTCCGGGAGGGCCTCGCGGAGAATGCCTGACGTGCTGGAGGCGAGGCTGCTTGCGACGGTGTCCCGTCTCGCGGGTCCCATCCGCGGCGCCGGTGTCGTCCTGATCAGCCTCTTCGGCGCCTTCTCGCTCAACTCGCCGCTGGGCTGGTCGCTGTTCGCGGCGGTCGCGGTGAGCACGGTCGCCGACTTCCGGTTGCCCCGCGTGGCGTTGCCGGTGGCGTTCCTCCGCGTCGTGGTGCTGTCGGTGGTGCTGGGGGCCGACGCCGACCAGTGGGTGATGACGGTGCTCACCACGACGCTGATCACCTGGCAGTGGCAGTGGCCGCCGAAGGTCACCGTTCCCGCGACGGCCGCGTTGCTCGCGGTGCAGGTCATGACCACCGGGCCGGGGGTGCTCGTGCGGGCGGTGCTGGAGTCGGTGCTCGCCCGGCTGTCCTACGAGCTGCTGCGCAGGTCGAGCCGGAGGGTCGACGCGCTGAGGGAGCGCGCCGCGGAGCGGAGCCGGGCCGCGGCCGTCGCTCTCGACCAGGGCAGGCGGGAGCGGGAGTACCTCGCCCTGCTGCACGACACGGCTGCCGCCACGTTCCTGATGGCCGCGCACGGTGGTGATCCGGAGGAGGTCGCCGCTCAGGCTCGCCGGGACCTGGTCGTGCTGGCCGAGCGGGGCAACGCGCAGGGGACCGTGGACCTCGGGGCCGCACTCACCGCCGTGGCGCGGGACAGCCCCGTGCACGTGCGGGTGGAGGCCGAGGTCGTGCCGGTGCCGGCCGGGGTGGCCCTGCAGTTCGTGCGGGCCGCGCGTGAGCTGCTCACGAACGTCGAACGTCACGCGGGCACTGCCGAAGCCGAGCTGACGGTGACGCGGGGACGGGGCGCGGTGGTCGTCGTCCAGGACGGCGGCCGGGGCTTCGTGCCCGCCGAGGTGCCCGAACACCGGCGTGGCCTGCGCGGATCCGTGGTCGGGCGCCTCGAGGCCACCGGCGGCACCGCGGTGGTCGAGTCGAGCCCGGCGGGCACCACCGCGCGGCTGGAGTGGACCGCCGATGACTGACCACACCGTCGCCACGACCACCAGGCAGGTCCTGCTGGTCGTCGTCTTCGCCGTCCAGCTCGTCCTGATGCTGCCCTCGCTCGTCGCCCATCCGCACGGCACGGCGGCGTGGATCGCGTACGGGCTGCTCACGGCCGTGCTGGCGGTCGTGGCCGGGTGCACCGCGGCCGCGGTGCCGACACCGGCCTTCCTCGCCGTCGCACCCCTCGTCGCGTCGGTGCTGGCGACGACGGCGCTGCCCGCCGGAGCGTCGTTCAGCCCGGCGGACTGGGGGTTCGGGCTCGTCGGCTGGTACCTGCTGCTGGTGCTGGTCGAAAGGCCGATGGCGCTGGTGGCGGCACTGAGCGCGCACATCTGCTTCAGCATCGCCTGGTTCGCGCGCGAGGGAGGCGGTGACGCCGGCACGGCCGGGGTCGTGATCCTCAGCGGCACGAGTTTCCAGCTCGGAGTCCTGGTGGTCACGCGCGTCCTGCACCGCGACGCCGGGCTGGCCGCCGAGGCCGCCGCCGAGCACGACGCCGCCCGCACCCGCGAAGAGCTCGCCCGCCAGCGGGAACAGGACCTGCGGGCCGGGTTCGAGGGCCAGCTGGGCGCCCTGCTGCCGCTGCTCGCCGACCTCGCCGACGAACGCGTGAGCGCGGCCGACCAGACGACCAGGCTGCGCTGCTCGGTCGCGGCCGTGCAGCTGCGCAGGTTGTTCGCGGAGAACGACGACGTGCCCGACCCGTTGCTGCACGAACTGACCGCGTGTGTGGACGTCGCCGAACGGCGCGGTGTCGTCGTCTCGCTCGCTGTCAGCGGCACGGCCACGCCAGTGCCGACGGAGGTGCGCCGCGAGCTGGTCGCGCCGATGGCCCAGGCGCTCGCCGTCGCGGACGGACGTGCGAAGGTGAGCCTGCTGCGCACCGCGACGGAGGTGCGCGTGGCGGTCGTGGCGGACGCGCCGGAAGCACTGCCGGCACCGGGCAGGACGGGAGCGGTCGTCGTCGAGACGAGCGTCCACAGCGGACTGGTGAGGAGCGAGGCGAGATGGCGGACGACGTGACGGCGGTCGTGGTCGACGACCATCCCGTCGTGCGCGCGGGAGTCGCGCACTGGCTGTCCACGGCGGACATCGAGCTCGTGGCGAGCGGCGAGGACCCCGAGGTGGCCTGGACCGGTCCCGGCGCGAGCGCGGCGGTCGTCGTGCTCGACCTGCACCTCGGCGGCGTCGCGCCCGCCACGTCCGCGCTGCGCAAGCTCGTCGAGGACGGCCGCAGGGTCGTCGTCTACTCGATGCGCGCCGACGACGAGATCGTCCTGCAGTGCCTGGAGATCGGCGCGCTCAGCTACCTGACCAAGGCCGAGGGCGCCGACCACCTCGTGCAGGCCGTCAAGGCGGCCGCCGAAGGGCAGTCGTACACGCCGCCGGCTCTCGCGGGCGCGCTGGCGGGCGACAGGTCGGACACGAGGCCCGCCCTCTCGCCGCGCGAGACCGAGGTCCTGGTCGAGTGGTTCCAGTCCGAGTCGAAGGAGTTCGTGGCGCAACGCCTGAACATCACGCTCAGCACGGTGAACTCCCACCTGGAGCGGATCAGGGTCAAGTACGCGGCGATCGGCAGGCAGGCGCCGACCAAGGCGGCGCTCGTCGCGCGGGCGATCCAGGACGGGCTGATCGGCCTCGACGACCTCTGAGTCCGGCGTGTGGTGCGAACGACCGATACCGCCGCTCCGGCATCCGGCCTAGCGTCCAGGGCAACCCAGGTTCCGCAGTCCGAGGAGTTCCGCAGTGACGCACGCCCGTGGCCCCCTGTTCATCGCCTCCGTCGCGGCGGCGGGCCTGCTGCTGTCGGCCTGCGGCTCCGAGACCGGCGGCACCGCGACACCCGCCACGGACACGACGACGTCCACCGCGACGAGCACCGAGGAGACCTCCACCTCGAAGGAGGCGCCGCCGGTCCCGGCCGGTGGGGACGTCACGGCTCCCGGCTCGAAGCTCAAGGTCGGCGCCCGCGCGGTGATCCCCGTCGCCACCGGGGACAAGACCGGCACCATCGCCATCACCGTCACGGCCATCGAGGCGGGCGCGAAGGAGGACCTGGCGAAGTTCGGCGACAAGGCCAAGAACATCACGCCGTTCTACCTGCGGGCCAAGGTCGAGAACCTCAGCGGCACCGACCTGAGCTTCACCTCGATCGGCCTGCGCGGCCTCGGTGAGGACGGCAAGGGCACCGGCGTGATCATCAGCGGTGACACCCCGAAGTGCGACTCCACCAGCGCGCCCAAGACGTTCAAGGCGGCCGGTGAGACGTACGAGACGTGCGTGCTGAGCGCGGCGCAGGACGGCCTCAAGGTCGCGGCGGCCGAGTACAACCGCGGCGACGACTACGTCAAGTCGCCGATCGTCTGGCAGAGCTGAGCCGCTGGCCCGCGGGGTCGACGAGGGGTCCCCGCGGCTCAGCGACCGCTCTGCACCAGCCCGTTGATGTGCGCGTACGCCACGGCGTGCACCCGGTCGCGCAACCCGAGCTTCGCCAGCACCCGTGAGACGTGCGTCTTCACGGTCTCGTCCCCGACGTGCAGCCGCGCGGCGATCTCGGCGTTGCTGCAGGCCGCCGCGACGAGCTGCAGCACCTCCCGTTCGCGCGCGGTGAGCAGCTCGAGCTCCGGCGGCGTCGGGGGAGGGGCGAGGCTGACGGCGAACCGCGCGATCAGCCGTTGCGTCACCGACGGGTCGATCAACGCGTCCCCGCGCGCCGCCACCCGCACCGCCGAGATCAGCTCCTCGGGCGGCAGCGACTTCAGCAGGAACCCGCTGGCCCCCGCCTTGAGCGCGCGGTAGACGTACTCGTCGGTGTCGTAGGTCGTCAGCAGCAGCACCTTCGTGCGGTTCGCCGGGTCGGCCAGGATCATCTCCGTCGCGCCGAGCCCGTCCAGCTTGGGCATCCGGATGTCGAGCACGGCCACGTCCGGGCGCAGCCGCGCGACCTCCGCCACCGCGGCCCTGCCGTCCGCGACCTCCGCGACGCACCGGAGGTCGTCCTGCGTGTCGAAGATCGCGCGCATCCCGGAGCGCAGCATCGCGTGGTCGTCGGCCAGCAGCACCGTCAACGTCATGACGCCTCCAGGGGGAACGTGACAGTCGTGCGCCAGGTGCGGCCGTCCTCGTCGAGCCCGGACCTGGTCCTGCCGTCGAACATGCCCGCGCGGTTGCGGATGCCGACGAGGCCGCGGCGCACCGAGCCGGAGTCGTCACCGGAACCCGCCTTGTTCCGCGACGCGATGGTGAGCGAGTCCGTCGCGTACTCCAGCGTCACCGTCACGCCGGACGCGTCGCCGTGCCGCAGGGCGTTGGTGAGCATCTCCTGGATGATCCGGTAGACCGTGATGTCCAACGACTCCGGCACGTCCCTCCGCTGCCCGCGCACCTCCAGCCGGGCCGGCAGGCCCGCCGCGCGCACGCCGTCGAGCAGCTCGTCGAGGTTGTCGAGCCCGGGCTGCCGCGCGCCCTCGGACTTGTCGCCGTGCAACAGGTCGAGTAGGTGCCGGAGGTCGACCATGGCCGCGCGGCTGGACGTCTCGACCGCGCGCAACGAGTTCGTGAGCTTCGGATTGCCCTCCGGCAGACCGAGGCGGGCGGCGCCGGCGTGCAGGTTGATCGCGCTCACGTGGTGGATGATCACGTCGTGCAGGTCGCGGGCGATCGCACCGCGTTCCTCGGTGATCGCCTTGGTGACCGCCGCCTTCGCGTCCTTCTCCGCCATCGCCGACCGCTTCTCCAGCTCGGCCAGGTACGCGCGGCGCGCCGTCGTGTAGCGGCCGACGAGCCACGGCAGCAGCGCGCCCTTGGCCGCCACCAGCACCGCGTACAGCGGGCCGTAGCCGTTGACGACCATGCACGCCATCAGGCTGGCCGACAGCAGCCCGAGCGAGGTGTACGCCGGTGTGCCGCGCAGCCACGCCCCCGCCCGGTACCCGGCGATCAGCAGACCCGCGTCGTTGGCGTCGATCCCGTTGCGCATCCCGACGAGGACGATCACCGGCACGGCCGCCTGCGCCGCCGCCACCCACAGAGACAGCCGGGCCGGACCGGCCAGCATCGCGTCGACGGCCAGCGTCATCAGCAGCACGACCGCGGTCTGCGGCAACGGTTCGCGGTCGAGCAGCACGAACCCGCCGTCCACGACCATGCACACGGTCGCGACCAGCCACGACTGGTGCTTGAGGGGCAGCTTGATCAGATCCATCGAGCGCAATCCTGCCCGATGGCGCCCCTGAGAACCTCCCGCTTCGCAGGGGTCGGAGATCCCCCGCGCGGGGGATGCGATTTCCGACTTGGCAGTGACGCGGCGGCGAGGCCGTGATCGATACGTTCGGTCGCGATGAAACGACTTGTCGTGACCTTCCTGCTCGCGCTGGCGGCGCTCCTGGGGATCGCCGCCCCCGCCCTCGCCGACGGCGCACAGTCCGGCGCCGACATCCACGTCGCGCAGAGCCTCGGCGACCGCGACCTCACGGTGATCATCCGCCGGGTCGCGGAGGTGCCGGGGCCGGTGCACGTCGACGTGGTGACGCACGCCGGCACGCCGCCGGGCGAGCTGACGCTGACGTTGCGCGCGGCCGGCGCGCCCAGCAGCACCGCCAAGGTCGTCCTCGGTGCCACGCCCGGATTCCACTCCGGGCTGCTGCACGTGGACCGGCCCGGTCCGTGGGAGCTCGCGGTCGACGAGGCCACCATCCCGTTCGTCGTGCCGGCGCTCGTGCCGTCGCCGTGGGAGAACGCGACCTACGGAGGTTTCATCGCGGCCGGGGTGCTGTTGCTGGCGGCACTCCTGCTGGCGGTGTTCGGCAGGATCGGCCTCGCTGTGGTGCCCACCGCGGGCGTGGTCGCCGCGGTGGCGGTCGGCGTGACGGCGGCGTTGCTGGCGCCGAGCATCCCGCCGGTCGCGGCGCCCGGTACGCACCTCGATCCGACGTACGACAACGTCATGAACCCGTACGAGCGCACGTCCATTGTGGACTTCTCGCGTCCGCCGGTGAACATGGTGCCCCGCATGGACGACGAGGACCTCGTGCTGAACCTGACCGACGGCTCGTCGGGACGGCCGGTGGACGACCTGCTGGTGCACGACAGCGCGTTCATCCACCTCGTCGTGGTGTCGCCGTCCGGGCACCTGCGCCACCTGCATCCGGTCCGCACGGCGCCGGGCGAGTTCCGCGCGAGGCTGACCGACCCCGAACAGGGCGAGCACGCGGTCGCCGCCGAGATCGCCCGGCGCGGCGGGGGAGTGCAGCTCCTGCGGTCGAGCGTCGAGGTCTCCGGCACGGCCGCTCCCCGCCACGACGCGCAGGCCGAGACGGCGATGGAGATCCGCGAGGCGGGCAGGCCGAGCACGATCACCGCCAAGTTCGGCGAGCGCGACCTGCAGCCGTGGCTGGGCATGCTCGGGCACATGATCGTCGTCGGCCCGGTCACCGGCACCGCCGCGGACGCCCCGATCTGGGCGCACGTGCACTCCATGCTCCCGCAGACCCCCGGCCTGCCCGACAGGCCCGACGAGAGCGTGGCCGCCTACGGGCCGGACGTGCCGTTCACCTACTCGTTCCCGTTGCCGGGCAGGTATCTCGTGTGGATCCAGGTCGAACGGGACTACTCGGTCGTCACCGTGCCGAAGGTCGTCGACGTCCCGGCGGGGAAGGTGGCCTCGAAGTGAAGCGTTCGACGACAGCCGTCGTGGCCGGGGTGATCGCGGTGGTGGCCGCCTTGCTGGTGCTGTGGCCGCGCGGGGTCGAGGCCCGGCCGCACCTCGCGGAGAGCGCACAGCTCCGGTTCGAGCTCACGCCCGCCAGCACGCGGTCCGGCAGCAACTCGTTCGACCTGCGGATCACCGACCGGTCCGGCAACGCCGCCGACGGCGACGTGACGGTCGAACCGGCGATGCCGCAGATGGGCCACGCGCTCGCGCCGATCACGGCGGCACCCCGGGCCCCTGGCCGGTACGAGGTCGCGGGCGTCGACCTGTTCATGGCGGGCCAATGGGAAATCACGTTGTCACTGCGCGGCGAGCGGGTCGTCATCCCGCTCCTGCTCACCTAGAAGGGGGAGGAATGACTGTGCACATCACGGCGACGGCAGCGTCGTCGGCGAGGACGGTCCCGAGGGGGCTGGTCCCGGCGAGCGCCGTCGTCGGCGGCACCCTGATCTCGTTGATCGGCCTGACCTGGGACATCCAGTGGCACTCCGACGTCGGCCCGGACACGTTCTTCACCCTGCCGCACCTGTTCCTGTACGCGGGCAGCGCGATCTCGGGCCTGGCGAGCCTCGCCGTCGTGCTGCTGACGACGGCGGACTCCAAGCGCGGCAAGGTCGTCGACCCGATGGTCGGCGGGCGCGCGGTCGGCGTGTTCGGCCGCACGTTCGCCGCCCCGGTCGGGTACCTGATCTCCGGCATCGGCGCGGCGCTGTTCCTGGTCTACGGACTGTGGGACCAGTGGTGGCACGGCCTGTACGGCTTCGACGCCGTGATCGACTCGCCGCCGCACATCGGGCTGCTGCTGTCGATCTCGATCACGATGGTCGGCGCGGTCATGATCTTCGCGGTCGCACGCGACCAGCGCTGGGGAACGTACGGCGTCGCCGCCGCGGCGGGCACCCTGCTCGCGTTCAGCATGGTGACCGTGCTCGGCCTGCGCGCGTTGCCCGGCGGTGCCGTCAACACGGTCAACGCGGGTAGTGCGTTCTTCTCGGTGATGATCCTGTTCATGGGCGCGTACGTCCTGAAGCGACGCGGTGGCGCGCTGGCCGTCGGGATCGTCGTGGCGCTGCTGCAGGCCGTGTTCTGGTGGTTCTCGCCGTGGGCCACCGACGTCTACGCGGACGCCACCGGCCTGCCGTTGCGCGACTACGCGGACGGGATCCCCGGACTGCCCAACATGATCCCGATGAGCCTGATCCTCGTCGCGGTCGCGGTGGAGCTGCTGCACAAGGTGCCCGCCTGGCTCACCGGCGCGATCGGCGGCGTGATCATCACCGCCTGCGCGCCGCTGCAGCGGATGCTCGTGCAGGGCAGCAACTTCCCCGCTCTCGAACGGTACGTGGCCACCGTCGTGGCGGGCGCGGTGCTCGGCGCCCTCGCCGGCGTGCTCGGCCGGCGGTTCGGCCACATGCTCCGCCACCTCGCACCCGCAAAGGAGGACAGCCATGCGTAAGACGTTGCTGGGACTCGCGGGCACGGTCGCGCTGCTGTTCGGACTGGCCGCCCCCGCGCTGGCCTTCGAACCGGTGAACGTCGTGCACACCGAGAAGGTGCAGGCGGGACCGTACGACCTGACCATCGGCTTCAGCACGTGGCCGGTGAAAGCCATGCAGTCGCTGGACTTCACCTTCGCGCCCGAGAACGGGATCGAGGGCAAGAAGGGCACGCTGACGCTGTTCCGCGAGGGCGTGGAGGACGACGGCGGCCCGCTCGCCCGGCACCCCCGCAAGCGCGAGGTGTGGGGCCTGGACATCTTCGCCCTGCCCGAACCCGGGACGTGGACCATGCGCTTCGAGGTCGACGGTCCGGCGGGCGCGGGCACGGGTGAGCTGAAGAACCTCCAGGTGATGGAGCAGCCGGGGCCGCCCATGGGGCTGTCCTGGGCGATCAGCACGATCCCGCTGTTCGGGCTGATCGCGTTGATCGTGGTCGCCTGGCGCAGGACGCGCGCCGCGGTCGACTAGTCCGTGTCCCGGAAGTCCCGTCGGGCGGCGGTGTCGTCTCCGGGTCTCTCGCCCGCGCCTGCCACCGGACGAACTTCCGGGACACGGCCTAGCACACGAGGTCCGAACTCCACCCGGCCACCTGACCGGGTGAAGTTCGGTCCGAAAGGCTGCACCAGCTGGATTTTCGGCAACGCGGTCGGATACCCAGTTCGCCGTGCGCTTGCCTCACGCGGTTTGGATCGGCGGGCTCCTGGTGCCCGCGCTGCTCGCCACCACCGGCGTGTTCGTCCACGGCGGTGGCGTCGAACGGACGCTGCACTCCGACGTGCGCACAGCGCTGGGAAAGGCCGGCTACCACGGCGTGGTCGCGGTGGACGGCCGATCGGTCGTGGTCAGCGAGGTCTCGCCGCGCTCGGTCGACGCGGTGCGCGCCGTGGTGTCCGACGTGGACGGTGTCGGCGGCACCGAGGTGCGCGCGGCCGAGCCCGAGCAGCTGCTCGTGGCGGTGCGCGGCGGTGAGATCCTGGTGTCCGGCGCCGTCGCCGACGACGCGGAACGCCGCGCGCTGATGGAAGCCGTGCGGTCCGAGGACCACCGCGTCACCGCCGCGCTCCGGCTCGGCGGCCTGCTGCCGATCCCTCCCGCCGTGATCGGGCGGGTGCTCTCCGCCGCGCTGTCCGCGAAGGTGTCGGACGTGACCACGACCATCCACAACGGACAGGTCGTGGTCGCCGCCAGGGTGCCCGACGAGGCCAGGGCGACCGCGGTCCGCGACGCCGTCCGGGAGGCGGCGAACGGCCTGCAGGTCACCGACCGCATCGAGGTCGGCTCGTCCGCGACGGCCGGCGACCTGAACGTCGCGGCCCTGCACGACTCGATCTCCCGCCTGGTCAACGGCAACGGCGCGATCCGGTTCGTGCAGGGCACCACCGCCTACGAAGGCCACGGCCCCGTGCTCGTCGAACGCGTCGGCCGCATGCTGCTGGTCGCCCCGCGCGCCTCGATCACGCTGGTGGCGCACGGCACGGACCAGGCGATGGCGGCGAAACGCGGCGAGCTGGTCCGCGACGTCCTCGTCGGCCAGGGCGTGGCGCCCGCGTTGATCGCCATCGAGACCCGTCCCGCCCCCGGCGGCGAGTACGACCCGGCCACACGCCAGGTCGACGTCGTAGTCCGTTAGGAGTTCGCTGTGCTCTGGTTGTTCTCGCAGATGTTCCTGCTGTGCCTGGTGTCTTTCGCCGTCGGCTCGCTGGTGACGTGGCTGTCGGTCCGCGGTCGCCTGCAGCCCGAACGCCCGAAGACGCGCCTCGCGCTGCCCGCACCCCGCCCGGCGGCCGAGCAGGTGGTGATCGCCGAACAGGCCCTGGCACCGGCCGGCCCGAAGCCGGCCAGGCAGGAACCGCTGCCGGTCAAGGGCAACTCGAAGACGATGGTCTACCACACGCCCGACTCGCCGTACTACCGGCGGATGAAGGGCGACATGGCGTTCGCGTCGGAAGCCGACGCCGTGTCGGCCGGTTACCGGATGTGGACCACCAAGGGCCGCGTCAGGGCCTGAGGCCGGCTCGCGGCACCGGGCGGGATCACCGCTTCAGCAGGTCGCGGATCGCCCCCGCGACGACGTCCGGTGCCTCCTCGGCCATGAAGTGTCCACAGGAGACCGTGCGGTGGTCGAGGTCGGGTGCCCACGCCTGCCACAGCGCCTTGGCGTCGAAGCCGAGCGCCGCGCCCCAGTCCTGCTGCAGCACGGTGACCGGCATCTCCAGCTGGTTCCCCGCGTTCCTGTCCGCGGTGTCGTGCTCGACGTCGATGGTCGCCGAGGCCCGGTAGTCCGCGACGATCGACGTGACGGCCTCGCGGCTCGTGCGCAGGTACTCGGCCCGGACGTCCGCGGGGAACGGCTGCCCGCTCCAGATGTCGAGGAAGTGGCCGAAGAACGCGTCCGGGGTCGCGCTGATCATCTGCTCGGCGAGGCCGGGCGGCTGGGCCATCAGGAACAGGTGGAACCCGACGGCGGCGGACGTGCCGCGCATGACGTCCCACATGTCCAGCGTCGGCAGCACGTCGAGCGACGCGAGGTGCGTGACGTGCCTCGGGTGGTCGAGGCCGGTCCGGAACGCGACGAGCGCGCCCCGGTCGTGCCCGGCCAGGGCGAACGTGTCGTGCCCGAACGCACGGGCGACCTCCACGACGTCGGCGGCCATCGTGCGCTTGGCGTAGGTGAGACCGGTGTCGGCGGGCTTGTCGCTGGCGCCGTAGCCGCGCAGGTCCGGCATGATCACGGTGTGGTCGGCGGCCAGGTCGGCGGCGACGTGCCGCCACATGAGGTGGGTCTGCGGGAAGCCGTGCAGCAGCACGACCGGGCTGCCCTGGCCGGTGGTGGCCACGTTCAGCTCGATGCCCTCGGAGACCTGAACGCGCTGGTAGTTGAATGCGGTGTGGTTCACGGGACCACTGTGCGGGTGCCCGATCAGCAACCGATCAGCGTTAGGGTCAGCGGGTGGTGACGTTCGGGGTGCTGGGCCCGCTGACCGCGGGATCCGCCCGCCTCGGCGGCCCGAAGCAGCGGGCGGTGCTGGCACGCCTGCTGGTGGCCCGGCGCCGGGTCGTCCCGGTGCGCACGCTCGTCGACGACCTGTGGGAGGACCCGCCCGAGGGTGCCGTCGGCACGGTGCAGACGTTCGTCGGCGCGCTGCGCAAGGCGCTGGAACCCGATCGTCCACCCCGGACCCCCTCGACGCTGCTGGTGACCGAGGGCACGGGGTACGCGCTGCTCGCGTCGGACGTGGACGCGTGGCGGTTCGAGGAGATGCTCGGCGGCGACCTGTCCGTGCTCGACGATGCGCTGGCACTGTGGCGCGGACCCGCCTACGCCGAGTTCTCCGACGAGCACTGGGCGCGCGCCGAGATCGACCGGCTCGAGGAGCTGCGGCTGGTGGCCGTGGAACGCCGGGCCGAGGCCGCGCTGGCTCTCGGCCGTGCCGCGGGTGTCGTCGCCGACCTGCGCGCGCACCTGGCGGAGCACCCGTGGCGGGAGAAGGCGTGGAGCCTGCTCGCGCTGGCGCTGTACCGCGAAGGCCGTCAGGGCGAGGCGCTCGAAGCGGTGCGCGAGGCACGGCACGCGCTCGTCGAGGACCTGGGCGTGGATCCGGGGCCGGAGCTCCGCGCGCTGGAGTCGGACATCCTCGCCCAGTCACCCCGCCTCACGCCTGCGGCCGCGCCGACGCTGGTGGGAAGGTCCGCGGAGCTGGCGGCCCTCGAGTCCGCCGTGCCCGCGGCGGGACTGGGGCTCGCCCTCGTGACCGGCGAGGCCGGTGCCGGCAAGACCGCGCTGGCCGAGGCGTTCAGCGCCGTGCTGCGCACGAGGGGGTGGACGGCGGTGTGGGCGCGCTGCCCGGAGGACGCACCGGTGGCGTGGCCGTGGCAGCAGGTGGTGGAGGCGCTGGGGGAGTCGTTGCCCGCCACCGACCGGTTCCACCTGCGCCGCGCGATCGTGTCCACCGTGGAGTCCGCCGCTCCGGTGCTGGTCGTGCTGGACGACCTGCACCAGGCCGACGAGGAGACCCTCGCGGTGCTGGCCGCGTTCACGGCGGCCCGGCTCTCCGGCCGGGTGCTGGTCGTCGCGACCTCCCGCACCGCCGTGCCGCTCGAAGCCCTGGCCCGCGCCGACCCCGTCCGCGTCGAGCTCGGCGGCCTGGACGAGGAGGCGGTCGCCGCCATCGTGGGACCACTGCACGCGCGTGCCGTCCACGAGCGCAGCGGCGGCAACCCGTTCTACGTCAAGGAACTCGCGCGGCTGGTCGCCTCGGGCGGTGACCTCGGTTCGGTTCCGGCAGGGGTGCGGGACGTGCTGCGGCACCGGCTCGCCGGGGTGCCGGCCGAGGTGCGGACCGTGCTGCGCCAGGCCTCCGTGCTGGGACGGGACGTCGAGGTGGACCTGCTGGCCGCCCTGGCGGGCCACGACGTCCTCGACGCGCTGGACCTCGCGATCGAGGCGGGGTTCGTCGTGGAGGTCGCGCCGGGCCGCGCCCGGTTCACGCACGCGCTGGTGCGCGACAACCTGTACGAGGAGGTGTCGCTGACCAGGCGTGCTCGCTGGCACGAGGCGGTCGCCGAGGCGGTGAGCCCCGCTGACGTCCAGACGCGGGCACACCACTACGCCCTCGCGGGGACGAGAAGCGCCGCGGCGGTGCGGGCACTGGCCGAGGCGGCGGAGCAGACTCGTTCGCCCGGTGAGGCGGTGCGTTTGTGGAAGGCCGCGATCGCGGCCGGCTCGGAGCGGCCCGACCTGCTGACCGGCCTGGTCAGGGCGCTGGCGGTGAGCGGGGACCTGGAAGGGGCACGAGAACGGAGGTCGGCGGCCCTGCGCCTGGCCGCCGGTCCCGAGGAGGTGGCCGAGCTGATCGGGTCGTTCGACGTCCCCGGGATCTGGACCACGAACGACGACCCGGCCCACTCCGCCGAACTCGCCGCCGCCGCGGAACGCGTCCTCCCGTCGTTCCCCGGCCCCACCTCCACCCGCGCCCGCCTGCTCGCCACGATCGCGATGGAGGAACGAGGCACCGGCGCCCGCCTGGCGGAGGCGCGGGAAGCCGAGGCCATCGCGCGTGACCTCGGCGATCCCGGGCTGCTCGCGTTCGCGCTGAACGCCCGCTTCATGCACACCTTCCACCGCACCGGCCTGGCGGGGGAGCGGGCCGCGATCGGCCGCGAACTCGTCGAGGTTGCGGCAGGACGCCTGGTCACGCACGAGGTCCTCGGCCACCTGATCCTCGTCCAGGCCTGCTCCGCGCTCGCCGACTTCGGCACGGCCGACCGCCACGCGGCCGCAGCCGACGCCCTGGCCCAGCGCCACGACCTGCCGCTGGTGGGCGTCTTCACCGACTGGTACGCGGCGCTGAAGCTCGCGGCGTCGGGCCGGACGTCCGAGGCCGACCGCGCCTACCGGGCGGCCGCCGGCCGCGTCCGGGGAACCGGCATGTGGGGCATGGAACGCGGACTGCTGCCGCTGGCCCTGCTCAGCCTGCACGGTCCGTCCTCAGTGGACCTGACCGACGACTGGGGCCCGCACCTGGACTGGGTTCGCCCGCTGGTGCTGCCCCACGACGAGGCGCTGGAGGCCGCACGCGCGTTGCCGGACGGACCGGCGGACCTGCTCATCGAGGTGAGAGCCTGCCTGCTGGCCATGGCGGCGGCGAGGCTGCGAGACGAGGAACTGCGCGAGCGCGCACGCGCGTTGTTGTTGCCCGCCAAGGACGAGCTGGTGGCGGGCACCGGGCTGTTCACCTTCGGCCCGGTGGCGAATTACCTAGGCCGCTAGGGCGGGCCCGAGCAGCAGGCCGCCGTCCAGCACGAACTCCGAGCCGGTCGCGAACGCCGCCTCTCGCGACGCCAGGTAGAGCACCAGCGCGGTGAACTCGGCGGGCTCGCCCAGTCGTGGCACGGCGAACGGAGCGGGGGAGTAGAGCTCGCCGATCGCGGGCTGCCCGGCCACGACCGGTTCGGTGATCAGCGGGGTCGACACCACGCCGGGGTGGACCGAGTTCACGCGGATGCCGTCGCGGCCCAGCTCCAGCGCCGCGGTCCTGGTCAGCCCGCGCAGCGCCCACTTGCTCGCGACATAGGGCGCGTAGAACGGTGAGCCCACGTTGGCCATGGTCGAGGCGATGTTCACGATCGACCCGCCGCCGGCCCTCCGCAGCGACGGCGCACCGTGTTTGATGCCGAGGAACTGCCCGGTCAGGTTCACCGCGAGCGTGCGGTCCCAGACCTCGCGCGAGGTGTCCTCGATCAGGGCGGCCGGGTGCTGCGCGCCGGCGTTGTTCACCAGCACCGACACCGGCCCGAACCGTTCCTCCGCGGTGCGGACGGCCTCGGACCACGCGTCCTCGTCCGTCACGTCGAGCCGCACGGCGAGGGCCCGCTCGCCGAGTTCCTCCGCCGCTTTCGCCCCCGCGTCGAGGTCCCGTGCGGCGATCACGACCCGCGCGCCTTCGGCGTGGAAGCCCCGCACGTGGCTCGCGCCCATTCCGCTCGTCGCGCCGGTGATGAACACCGTCTGCCCGTCGAAGCGTCCCATCGGTCTCCTCCAGTGGTGAGATGAGTGACTCACCTCGGAACCGTAGGCATCGGTCGGTGGTGAGTCAAGTGACTCACCTCGTGGCATACTGGCGGGGTGCCGACCTACCACGAGCGCATGGCGGAGCAGAAGCGGACGGCGATCGTCGACGCCGCCACCCGGCTGTTCCTGGAGTCCGGCTACGACAAGACCTCGCTCGCGCGCATCGCCGACGCGGCCGGGGTGTCGAAGGCGACGCTGTTCAAGCAGTTCCCGACGAAGGCCGAGCTGTTCGACGCGATCGTCACGGACTACTGGCGCACCGAGGAGGGCGCGCTCACCCCGCAGCCGGGTGATCCGCGCAGGGGCCTGACGGCGCTCGGCAACCGGTACGTGGCACTGCTGACGCGGCCGGGCATGGTCGCGCTGTTCCGCATCGTCATCGCGGAGGCGCCGCGCTTCCCCGAGCTCGGGCAGACGCAGTTCAAGCTGGGCAAACAGCCGTTCTTCGACACCGTGCGCGACTACCTCGCCGCCGAGCACGAGGCCGGCACGCTGACCGTCGAGGACCCGGTCCTGGCGGCCACGCAGTTCCTCGGCATGATCTCGAACTTCGCGTTCTGGCCCCGCATGCTGCTGGTGAACTGGTCGCCCACCGAGAAGGCCATGGCCCACTCGGTGGACGAGGCGGTCCAGACGGTCCTGGCCCGCCACGCGGTCACAGCGGCAACCGGCGCAGCGCGGGCTTGAGGACCTTCCCGGACCCCGTGCGCGGCAGTTCGGCGACCACCTCGACGTGGACCGGGATCTTGTACTTCGCCAGGCGCGGCAACAGGAACTCCCGCAACCCGGCGGCGTCCACCACCGCGCCGTCGCGAGGCCGGACGAACGCCCGTCCGACCTCGCCCCAGCGCTGGTCCGGCACCCCGACGACGGCGACCTCCGCGACGTCCGGGTGCGAGGTGATCGCGTTCTCCACCTCGGCCGGGTAGACGTTCTCGCCGCCGGAGATGTACATGTCCTTGAGCCGGTCGAGGACGTACAGGTGCCCGTCGTCGAGCCGTCCCAGGTCGCCGGTGCGGAACCAGCCGTCGGAGGTGAACGCGGCCGCGGTGGCGACCGGGTCGTTCCAGTAGCCCGGCGTGACGTTCGGGCCTTCCACCTCGATCTCGCCCGTGCCGGCGAGCCGCAGATCACCGAAGAACACCGGGGGACCGGCCGAACCCGCCTTCCGCACGCTGTCGGCGGCCTCCAGGAACGTGGCGCCGGGCGCGGTCTCGGTGAGGCCGTAGCCCTGGCAGAACACCAGGCCCCGGTCCTGGTAGGCGCGGATCACCGCGTCCGGCACCGCCGCCCCGCCGCACAGCAGCACCCGCAACGACGACAGGTCCGCGTCGTGCCACGACGAGGAGGCGGCCAGGTCGGCGTACATCGTGGACACCCCGAACATCCACGTCACGCGCTGGGTCTCGATCAGCGAGACGCACTCGGCGACGTCCCAGCGCGAGGTGATCACGCTGCGCCCGCCCTTGGCGAACGTGGGCAGCAACGTCTGGGCGAGCGCGGCGACGTGGAACAGCGGCGCGCTGACCAGGGCGACGTCGTCCGAGGCGATGTCGACGCCGATCATCAGGTTGAAGGTGTTCCACAGCAGGTTGGCGTGGCTGAGCATCGCGCCCTTGGGCCTGCCGGTGGTGCCGGAGGTGTAGAGGATCAGGGCGATGTCGTCGGCGCCGACCGGCTCGTCCAGTGGCTCGCCGGAGCCCTGGAGCAGCCAGTCCTCGTACGCGGCCAGCGACACCGCCCGCGGGTGCTCCACCTGGTGCGACGGCGCGTGCACCAGCACGTGCGCACCGCAGTCGGCGAGCTGGTAGTTGATCTCGGCAGGGGTCAGGCGGAAGTTCAGCGGTACGAAGATCGCGCCCAGCTGGTGCGCGGCGAACATCGTCTCGGCGAACGACGGGTGGTTCGGGCCGAGGTACGCGACCCGGTCACCGTGCCGGACCCCGAGCTCCCGCAACCGCCACGCCAGCCGGGTCGTGCGGACGGCGACCTCCTCGTACGTGGAGGAAACGCCGTCGCAGGTGAACGCCTCACGCTTCGGCGCCATGCGTGCTCGGCGGTGTGGCCAGCTGCCCAGTCCCGCGTTGCGCATTCCTGTCTCCTGTCAGGCTGGTCCGGCTGGTCTCGTGCAGCGTCACCGTGCAGATGACGGTGAGCAGGCAGAACGCCGCGAGGATGAACGGGATCGCGCCCGTGCCGGAGGACTTCTGCACCTGCGCGAAGAGCAACGGCGCGAGCCCCGCGCCCAGACCCGCCAGCTGGTAGCCGAGCGAGGCGCCGGTGTACCGGCTGCCGGTGTTGAACAGCTCGCTGTAGAGCGCGGCCAGCGGCCCGTACATCATCGGGTGGATCACGGCCTGGCCGAGCACGAGCGCGATGACGATGAACCCGTTGTCCACCATGGGGAACAGCACGAACCCGAACGCCGCCATCAGCACGGCGCCGACGAGCACGACGGGCCGGCGCCCGACCCTGTCGGACATCGCCGACCAGCCGATGATGCCGATCACCGCGAGCGCCGAGGACAGAGTCAGCGCGTTGAGGATCATCTGCCTGCTGTTGCCCGCCTGCACGCCGTACGCCAGGACGAACGTCGTCAGGGTCGACTGCGCGACGAACGCCGAGAGGCCGACGCCCACGCCCAGCGCCAGCGTGCGCGGGTGGTTGCGCAGCACGTCGAGCAACGGCATGGAGCCCGGCTTGCGCTCGGCCTGGAAGACCGGCGTCTCCTCGACCTTCATCCGCACGAACAGGCCGATGCCCAGCAGCACCACGCTCAGCAGGAACGGCACCCGCCAGCCCCAGTCGAGGAACGCCTGCTCGCCGACCAGCGCGGCGGTGCCGGTCAGCGCGGCCGTCGACAGCACCATGCCGCACGGCGCGCCGGCGTTGGTGAAGCTCGCCCACAGCCCGCGCCGGGAGGTGGCGTGCTCGGCCGACATGAGCACGGCGCCGCCCCACTCGCCGCCGACGGAGATGCCCTGCACGACCCGCAGCAGGACCAGTCCGGCCGGCGCGAGCCAGCCGACCTGGGCGTAGGTGGGCAGCAGGCCGATCAGGAAGCTCGCCACGCCCATCAGGCTCATGGTCAGCACGAGCATCTTCTTGCGCCCCAGCAGGTCCCCGTAGTGTCCGAAGAGGATTCCGCCGAGCGGCCGGGCGAGGTAGCCGGTGGCGAACGTGCCGAAGCTCGCGATCGTGCCGACCAGCGGGTCCAGCGAGGAGAAGAAGACCTTGTTGAACACGACCGCGGAGGCCGTGGCGTAGAGCAGGAAGTCGTAGTACTCGATCACACTGCCGAGAAAGCTCGACCCGACTGCACGGCGTAACTGCGTTGTTGGCGCCATGGCTTCACCTCATGTGTAGTGGCGGTAGACGGCACGTGCGACGCAAGCGGGCTTCGCGGAGCCCTCGATCTCGACGGTGAAGTCGACGGTGAGCTGCACGCCGTCGCCCGGCACGTCCTCGACGGACGCGACCTGGCCGAGCAGCCGGATCTTGGCGCCGACCGGCACGGGCGCGGGGAACCGCACCTTGTCCAGCCCGTAGTTCAGGCTCATCCGCACGCCCGAGACGTCGAGCAGCTCGCTCATCAGCGGGATGAGCAGCGCCAGCGTCAGGTAGCCGTGTGCGATCGTGCCGCCGAACGGGCCGGAGGCGGCGCGTTCCGGGTCGACGTGGATCCACTGGTGGTCGTCGGTGGCGGTGGCGAACGTGTCGACGCGGCTCTGGTCGATCTGCAGCCAGTCGGTGTGGCCGAGGCTCTGCCCCGCCAGGGCCCTGAGTTCTGCGATTCCTTGGACGGAGATGGTCACGCGTCCTCCTTCACGAGTCCGAGCAGACGGGCGGCGTTGTGCTTGAGGATCTTGGGACGGACCTCGTCGGAGATGTCCAGCTTCGCGAAGTCGGCCAGCCAGCGGTCGGGGGTGATGACGGGGTGGTCCGACCCGAACAGGACCTTGTCCTGCAGCAGGGTGTTGGCGTAGCGGACGAGCTGCGGCGGGAAGTACTTCGGCGACCAGCCGGACAGGTCGATGTGCACGAACGGCTTGTGCGTGGCCACCGCGAGCGCCTCGTCCTGCCACGGGAACGACGGGTGCGCGAGCACGATCCGCAGGTGCGGGAAGTCCACGGCGACGTCGTCCACGAGCATCGGGTTGGAGTGCTTGAGCCTGATGCCACCGCCGCCGGGCACGCCGGCGCCGATACCGGTCTGTCCGCTGTGGAACAGCGCGGGCACGCCGAGCTCCTCGATCACCTCGTACAGCGGGTACGCCATCCGGTCGTCCGGCGAGAAGTCCTGGAGGCTCGGGTGGAACTTGAAGCCCCGCACGCCGTGCTCCTCGACGAGCCTGCGCGCCTCGCGGACGGCCGTGCGGCCCTTCCAGGGGTCGACGCTCGCGAACGGGATCAGCACGTCGGCGTGTTCGGCGCAGGACGCGGCGATCTCCTCGTTGGAGATGCGCGGGTGGCCGGTGGCGTGCTCCGCGTCGACGGTGAAGATGACCGCGGCCATCTTCCGCTCGCGGTAGATCTCGGCCGTCTCGGCGATGGTCGGCTGGCGGTGGGCGGCCTTGAAGTACTTCGCGGACGCCTCGACCAGCGCGGGACTGAGGGAGCTGTGGCCGTCGGCGGAGATCTCCGCGTGGGTGTGGACGTCGATGGCGACGAGGCTGTCCACATCCATTCTGGGAACGTTCATCGGGCCACCGGCTGCGGGATCCCGTAGGTCTCGGCCTCGAACTCGCCGAACCGCTCGGCGATCGCGTCCGCCTGCCAGCCGCCGTCCGCGAACAGGACCTGCTTCTCGGCGGGGTGCGACCAGAGCGCGAGCCGGTCGCCGCCGATGCCGATCGCCTGTCCCGTCACGCCCTTCGCCGCGTCCGAGGCGAGGTAGACGATCAGTCCCGCGACGTCCTCGACGGTGCCGAGCCCCTCGTCGCGCCGCACCCACTCCGGCAGTGGCGCGCCGGTGCGTTCCGACTCCTCGATCAGCGGCGCGAACGCCGGGATCGTGCGGGTCATCTCGGTTGCGGCGACGGGGACGACCGCGTTGACGGCGATGTCGGACCGCGCGAGCTCCAGCGCCCAGGTCCGCGCCATGGCGGCGATCCCGGCCTTGGCGGCGGCGTAGTTGGTCTGCCCGAAGTTGCCGCGCTGGCCGGCGGGCGACGAGACCAGCACGAGGCTGCCGCCCGTGCCCTGCTCCCGCATCCGCACGGCCGCGGCCCGGGCGCAGGTGAAGGTGCCGCGCAGGTGCACGTTGATCACGGCGTCGAAGTCGTCGTCGCTCATCTTCCACAGCACGCGGTCGCGCAGGATGCCCGCGTTGGTGACCAGCACGTCGAGCCGGCCGAACTCCTCGACGGCGGCGTCCACGAGCGACTGGGCGGTCTCGGCCGTCCCGACCGGAGCGACCACCGCGCGTCCGCCGATGCCCGCCGCGACCTCGTGGACGACCTCGTCCACGTCGTTGGCGACGACCCGGGCCCCGTTGCGCGCCAACGCTTCCGCGTACGCCCGGCCCAGCCCGCGACCGGCACCGGTGACGATCGCGACCTTTCCCGACAGCTCCATCAGGCGAGTCCTCTCCGTGGGGATCGCGACCCAAAGTAGGGCATATTCATGACGCTCGTCTAGATGCTGCCCAACATGTATCGTGAGCGGTGTGACGCCCCAGTCCCTGATGCTGAACTTCCTCGGCCTGTACGTGCTGGGCCGCGACATCGCGGTCTACTCGGGCAGCGTGATCGACGTCTTCGGGCGCGTGGACGTCTCGGAGGAGGCGGTGCGCTCCACGCTGACGCGCATGACGTCGCGCGGTCTGCTCGCCAAGCACCGCAACGGCCGCAAGGTCTACTTCGGACTCACCGCCCGCGCGACGGCGGTGCTGCAGGACGGCGAGCGCCGCATCTGGCAGCGCGGCGCGGTCAACCGGGACTGGGACGGCACCTGGACCCTGGTCGGCTTCTCGCTGCCGGAGGGTCGCCGGGGCGAACGACACGACCTGCGCTCACAGCTGCAGTGGGCGGGCTTCGGCCCGGTGCAGAACGGCCTGTGGATCGCGCCCGGCGCCCGCGACGTGACCGAGCTGGTCGAGGGGCTGGCGGAGAACGTCACGGTCTTCACCGCCCAGCACGCCAAGCCGACCGAGGCGGCGGACCTCGCGCGCCGCGCGTTCGACACGGCCGCCATCGCCGCCCGCTACCAGGACTTCCTGGCGAAGTGGCGCGAGCCGGACGCCTCGCTGCCGGACGACCTGGCCCGCCAGCTGGTGCTGCACGGCGACTGGCTCGACCTCGTGCGCCAGGACCCGCACCTGCCGGCCGAGCTGCTGGCGGGCGACTGGCCCGCGATCGAGGCGGAGCGGTTGTTCCAGTCGCTGGCCACCCGTTACACCGGGACGGCGACCCCGCTGGCGGCCGCCGCCATCGAGTCGATCGCGGTGCCGGCTGTCTAGGTCACAGCGCTGACTGGACTGGGGCGCTGTCGAGTCATCATGAAGTGGGCACCCTCGGGAGAGGCTCACGCACGTCACCTGCGGAGCAGCACTCCACCAAATCGATGGAGTGCTGCAAACGCTCTCTGCGCGGTGCGCCGAGCCGGTCCAGGGCGAGCCCGCGGAGGACGGTGTCCTCGAACTCGCCCTGTCGCCCGGATCAGCTCCGAGGCTCGTCCTCGAGCGCGCCGACCAGTTCCGGGTCTTCCGGAGCGGGCATGTGCCGGATGCTGTCACTGCCCTTGTGGTCGTGGGCGCGGCTGTACCGGGAATCCAGCACCCGTCCCAACTTGTGCGCCGCCCCGGCGTACGCGTCGTCCACGGTGGTCGCGTGGTGGGTGACCGCGACCGGCTGCTTGCCTCCCGGCCGCGCCTCGATGACGCACTTCTTGTCCTCCGGCTTGCCGCCCGCGTCCTCGCTGAGGTGCACTTCCACGCGGGTCAACCATCCGCTGAAGCGGGACAGGCTGCTCTCCAGGTCGGTGGTCACATAGGTGGCCAGTCGTTCGCCACCGTGGATGTTGTGGTCGGTGTTGACCTGGATCTGCATGAGCACCCTCCGGAACGGGACAGAAATGGTTCTGGTCGATACCACGGGAGCGGCCGGCTCAAACGCGGCGGCGTTCAGCGCGTGGGATGCCCTGACTCCGCAATTGGGGCGTTGAGCTGCGGTGACCGTCCACCATGGCTGCAAGGGAACGACCCTACAGCGTGGCGTTCTGCCGCACCTGATCCTTGTCCGGTGTGTCGACTGGTGTTCGTCCACAAGAAGCACTCCTTCCACCAGCGGCGGCTGGCTAGACACTGTGCGTGCCCACCACTCGCGCTGGCGCGGGTTCGCGTGTGGACGCAGAGAAGGGAATCCGATGAAGCGATTGACCTCGTCCGTTCTGTTGGCGCTGCTCGTGACCGTCGTGGCGAGCCCGCTGCCGGGTGCCGCTGCCGCGTCAGGCCGGGTGCAGCCGCTCGAACGTGCGCACGCGCACAACGACTACGAGCACGAACGCCCGCTGGCCGACGCCCGCGACCGCGGGTTCACGTCGGTGGAGGCCGACGTGTGGCTGGTGGACGGCGAACTGCGGGTGGCGCACGACCTGGTGGACGCGCGGCCGGGCCGCACACTGCGCAGCCTCTACCTCCAGCCGCTCGCGCAGGTCGTGCGGGCGAACGGGGGTCGCGTCTACCCGCACTGGCGTGGTTCCTTCCAGTTGCTCGTCGACATCAAGAGCGACGGTCCGGCGACGTACAAGGCCGTGGACGAGGCGCTGCGCGAGTTCCGTCCCATGCTCACCCAGTGGGTCGGCGGTCACGAACGACGTGGCGCGGTCGAGGTGGTCATCAGCGGCAACCGGCCGCGTGAGGACATGCTCGCCCAGCGGATCCGGCGGGCCGGCTACGACGGCAGGATGAGCGATCTCGGCACTGGTGTCCCCGCCGCGTTCATGCCGCTCGTCAGCGACAACTGGACGAAGAACTTCACCTGGCAGGGAGTGGGCGCCATGCCCGTGGCCGAGCGGGAGAAGCTGCACCGCATCGTGTCCCAGGCGCACGCCGCCGGCTACCGGGTGCGGTTCTGGGCCACCCCGGACGTGGCGGGTGAGGCTCGCGACGCGGTGTGGCGCGAGCTGCTCACGGCGGGCGTCGACCACATCAACACCGACGACCTCGCAGGCTTGCGGGAGTTCCTCCTGGCCAACGACCCGGCTGAGCGGCGCAAGGGCTGAACCGCGGGCAGGGCAGCGCCGATCAGCGGAACCTGACGAGTTCGACCCGTTACGGCAGCAGGTGCTCGACGGGCACGCCCGGCCGCCGGGCGATCAGCGAGCGCTGGCAGGCTTCCGGTCGCGTTCTACGCAGAGCAGCGCCGCGCCTCTCGGCAGCGCCGACCTGACGGGAGCCAGGTCGGCGCTGCCGAGGATCTCCGCCTCGTACCGGCGGACGTACTCCGCGGCCATCACGCGGCAATCTCCGGGTGGTGTTCGCAAGCGGTCACCACCCGGAGCGTCACGCCACAGCCGTCCCTTCCAGCTCGACCATCAGGTCGGGCAGCGCCAGCCTGCTCACCCCGAGCATCGTGGTCGGCGGCGCCACGCGCGCCTGGCCGAGCCTCGCCGCCAGCACGCCGTAGTGCTGGAACAGCAGGTCGACGTCGGTGGTGTGGACGTTGAGCCGCACGAGGTTCGCGAGGGACATCCCCGCCTCGGCCAGCACCGCCTCCAGGTTGTCGAGGCTCAGTGCCAGCTGCGCCCCCATGTCCCCGGCGTGCTCGGGCTTGCCGTCGCCGTTCGTCGACGTCTGGCCCGCGCAGTACAGCGTCCGGGCCTGCCCGGTGACGACCTCGCCCTGGTGGTAGCCCAGCTCCGCCGACCACGTCCACGGGTTGACCGGCGTTCGTTCCACAGCCACGACAGCTCCATTCGATCTCTTCGACAGTGCCGTCAGCCTCGCAAGCGATACACGACATCCTGTGTCACGTATTCCCGTACGGTTTTCGCATGCGTGCCGACCGGTTGGTCTCGCTGGTCCTGCTGCTGCGGCGGCACGGCCAGCTGTCGGCGGCCAGCCTCGCCCGCGAGCTCGAGGTGTCCACCCGGACGGTCCTGCGCGACATCGAGGCGCTGTCCGCGGCCGGTGTCCCGGTCTACGCCGAACGCGGCCGGCACGGCGGGTTCGCGCTGCTGCCCGGTTTTCAGACGGAGCTCACCGGCCTGAACCACGACGAGGCGCTGGCTCTGCTGGTCGCCGGTTCCCGGCGCGGTGCGCAGGTGTTCGGGCTCGGCTCGTCGCTCGCCTCGGCCGTGCTCAAGGTGGTCGACGCGCTGCCGGAGAGCTACCGGAAGACGGCGGCCGGTGCGGCGGAACGGCTGCTCGTCGATCCGGAGATCGACCTCCTCTCGCGGCGTGCGGTGGAGGAGGAGCTGCCGGACGCGGTGGTGGCGGAGGTCCGTCGCGCGGTGTTCGCGGGGCACCGGCTGCGGATCCGCTACGAGGCCGGGGGCGAGGCGGCGGAGTGGCGCACGGTGGACCCGATCGGGCTGGTCACCGTGCGGGAGCAGGGATACCTGCTGGCCACGAAGGCGGGGGAGGACCGGACCTACCGGCTGTCGCGGATCCTCGCCGCCGAGGAGCTCGACGAACCCGCGCGGCGAGCGGGCCGGGTCGACCTCGGCCGGGCCTGGCAGGAACGCAGCACGCGGTTCCGGACCGGTGGTGACCAGGTCGCCGTGGTGCTGCGGGTGCACCCGGCGCGGCGGGAGGAGCTGGTGGGCACCGCACTGGCCGTGGTCGCCGAGGAGCCCGACGACGGCTGGCTGCGGATGGAGGTCGCGTTCCAGGACGCACGGCACGCGGAGTGGGCGTTGTGGCAGCTCTCGACGAGCGCGGAAGCCCTTGAGCCGCAGTGGTTGCGCACCGCTTTGAAACAGCGGGCCGCCGCGGTCGCCGCCCGGTACGGGCAGGAGGCCCGTTGAGCGGCGAACGCGACTTCAGCCGGTACCTGAACGCGCGGGTGCTCTCGGTCGTCGGCGCCGTGGTGTCCGCGGTGGCGCTGCCCGTCCTCGTCTACCAGCTGACCGGCTCGGCGGGCTGGACGTCCGCGGTCACGGCGGCGGAGGCGTTGCCGTACCTGGTGTTCGGGTTGCCGGCCGGCGCGCTCGCGGACCGGTTGGACCGCCGCTCGATGATGGTGGCGATGGACTTCACGGTCGCCGCCGTGCTGCTGAGCGTGCTCGTGGCGTGGCTGGCGGGCGGACTGACCGCGCCGCACGTCGTGGCGGTGGCGTTCGCGTCGCAGACGGCGTTCGTGTTCTTCGACGCGGCGAACTTCGGTGCGCTGCCGGCGTTGGTGGGCAAGGAGAAGCTGACCGCCGCCTACTCGACGCTCTTCGGGCGCACGACCGTGGTGGAGCTCGTGGTGCCGGGTGTGACGGGCCTGATCGTGGTCGTCGTCGCTCCGGCGGCGCTGTTGGCCGTGAACGCGTTGACGGCTGTGGGCTCGGCACTGTTGTTGCGCGCGATCACGAGCAGCATGGCCACCCCACGACCGGTGAGTGGTGGGAGGCAACTCGTCGCGGACATGCGCGAGGGGTTGCGGTTCCTCTGGCAGGAACCGGTGATCCGGGTCCTCACCCTGGTCGGCGCGACGCACTCGGTGGCCGGTGGCGCGTGGATCGCCCTGCTCGTGCCGTTCGCCGACCAGGTGCTCGGCGTGGAGTCGAAAGGTGACCCGAGGCTCGCGGCCCTGTTCAGCTGCTGGGGCCTGGGCGCGATCCTCGCCTCCCGCCTGCTGCCGCGGGTGACCGCTCGCTGGGGCAGCGCCGGGGTGGCGCTCGGCGCCTTGCCGCTCTCCCTGCTGGGCGGGGTGTTCGTGCTCGTGAGCGGGCACTGGCTGGTGGCGTGCGCGGCGGCGACCTACTGGGGCGTCACCGGTGCCGTCGTGGTGATCAACGGGATCACCTACCGGCAGGAGGTGTGCCCGGAGGAACTGCAGTCTCGGGTCAACACCACTGCGCGGATGATCGCCTGGGGCCTCGGCCGGCCTCTCGGCGCCGCCTTGGGCGGTGCCCTGTCGGTCGCGGCCGGTGATCCGCGCGCGGGCATCGCGGCCGGCCTCGTGGTGCTGGCGGCAGGTGTGCTCGCGGCGTGGGCGTCACCGGTGCTGCGCGGTCAGAAGCACCGCAACGCCACGTGATCCCGGGGCGCAGCGGTGCCGGCTCGTGCTCGACCGACCTGGGCCGGGTCGCGGCGCTCGCGCTCGGGGTGGCGCCGCGACCCGTGTTCAGAGGATCAGGAGTGCGGGCAGGTGTCCCGGTACTCCTCGATCAGCGTGCTGCGTCCCGGTGCCGGGCAGAGGAACTGCTCGTAGCGGGTGTCGTTGTCGATGAACCGCTTGAGCCACGAGATGCTGTACTTCGCGATCGTCGTGTTGGACGAGTTCGGGGCGAAGTGCGAGGCGTTGTTGAGCTCCAGGTACGCCTTGTCCAACGTGGACGGCAGGCTCGTGTAGAACGGCTCCGAGTGGGACGAGACCGGGGCGATGGAGTCGTCCTCGGCGCCGACGACCAGGGTCGGGACGCGGACGGTCGACCAGTTCTTCGTGGTGTGCCAGCCCGTGAGCGGGATCGCCGCCTGCAGGGACGGGCGCTGGCTGGCGGCGCGCAGGGTTCCGCCGCCGCCCATCGAGTGGCCCATCACGCCGAGGCGGGACGAGTCGATCCGGGTGCGCACGGAGCTCTGCTGGGTGAGGTAGTCGAGGGCCGCCAGCAGCTGCGAGGCCCTGCTGTCGGGCTGGTCGTAGATCGAGTTCGTGTCGATCGTGAAGATCACGAAGCCCTGCGACGCGAGGCGCGGGCCGAGCCACGAGATGCTCGACTGGGTGCCGGTGTAGCCGGGGGAGATGACCACCGCGCCGAACGTGCCGGCGGAGGTGCTGGTCGGGTAGTAGATCGTGCCGCCGCCGAAGCCGCCCACCAGCGACGACACGGAGGTCTCCGAGACCGCGAACGGGCCGCGGCTCGCCTCGATGCTGGAGTTGGTGGGGGCCGGCCCGCGTTCGTACGGGTTGTCGGCGGCCTGGGCCACGGTGCCGCCGAGCAGCACCATGGAGAGCGCGACGGGAATCAGGGTGCGGAGTTGCACAGCGCTGTACACCTCATTCGGCAGGGAACAGGGGGAGGAACGACCTCGACCCTGCAACCACGGCGTCCGGGTGCGCATCGGTGCAACCACCGGTCTCGGTGAACAACTTCGGTGTCAAAACTAACGGTGGTAGGTGAATTTGGCCCTTACCCCTTCCGGAGGAGCGGCCGCCGCCGTAAGACTGGGCCGATGCTGCGTGGCCGAGAGCGGCAACGCGTCGCCGTGGACGCGTTGGTGGAGCGTGCGCGCGTTGGGTGCGGCGGAGTGCTTGTGCTGTGTGGTGAGGCCGGTTCAGGCAAGACTGCGCTGCTCAACGCGGTGGAGGACAGTTACGACGCGATGCTGTGCGTGGACGTCCCCGAGATCGATGACGAGCTTCTGGAACTCGCACAGGACGTGGGAGGTACGAGAGGCGCGCTGCTCATCGCGACCGAAGGCGGACCACGTGGGCTGCCGAGCATCACGCTCGATCCACTGGACGCCGTGACGAGCCTCCGCGTGCTGCACGACCTCGTGCCCGGCCTGCCCTCCGCCGTCGCCGCGGACCTCGTGGAGCTGGCCTGCGGTAACCCGCTGGCGCTGGTCGAGCTGGCCGGATCGCTCACGTCCGCGCAGCTCGGAGGCGTCGCGCCGGCGCCGGAGGTGCTGCCGGAGAACAGCTCCCTGCGGCAGAGGTGGCGAGCCCGCTTCGCCGCGTTGTCCCCCGAGGCGCAGCACGTCGTCGCGATGGTGGCGGTGGACGAGGAGGTCGACGCCGAGACGCTCGACCTGGACGCGGTGACCGAGGCCGGGCCGTTGTTCGACTCGCGCAGGCTGGTCCGGTCCGCCCTGCGGGTGGACGTGCCGCTCCCGCTGAGACGCCGGGCCCACGCCGTTCTGGCGGAGACCCTGCCGCCGGGCGCCCGCCGCACGTGGCACCAGGCGGTCACGACGCGGGACCCCGCGCTCGTCGACGTGCTGACCACCTACGCCGAGCACGCGCAGCGGTGTGGCGACTTCGCGACGGCCGCGCGGGACCACGACCGCGCCGCCCGCCTCACGACCGATCCCGAGCAGAAGGCGCACCACCTGCTCAAGGCCGCCGCCGACCACTGGGCGCACGGCGCGCCGCACCGGTCGCGGGCCGTCCTGCGCACCGCGACGAAGATGACCCACACGCCGGAGCTCAGGGCGCTGATGGACCTGCTCGTCGGCGGCATCGAGCTCGGCGAGAGCCTCCCCGACGTCGCGGCCGACCGGCTCATCCGCGCCGCGAAAGGACTGGTCGGCACGCGTCGCGAGCTCGCGGTGGCCGCGCTGGGGTTCGCGGGTGAGGCGGCCAGCATCGCGGGGGACCACCGCCGCTACGCCGCCGTCGCCGAGTTCGCGAAGGAGATCCGCCGCGCCGACGAGCCGCCGGCCACCCGGCTCACGCTCGAGCACCTCACCGGGATGCTGGCGACGTTCGACGGCAGGCACGACGAGGCGCTGCCCGCGTTGCGCACCGTCGTGGACCTGGCCGACCAGGTCCCCGGACCGCAGGCGCGGATCTGGGCGAGCCAGGCCGCCTACGTGCTCGGGGACGCCGCCCGGTCGCACGAGATGGCCACCAGCGCGGTCACGGCGGCGCGGGAGACCGGGTTCACCGCGATGGTGCCGTGGGCGCTGGTGTACCGGGCGTTGTCGGCGTTGCTGCTGGACCAGCACTCGGCGGCGCTGATGGCGGCGACCGAGGGCGTGCACGCGGCGACGGCGATAGGACAGCACAACGCCGTGGTCGACCACCTGACGATCCTCGCGCTGCTGGCGGCGCTGAGAGGTGACGCGGACACGGCGCTGCACCGCATCGACGCCGCCACCGAGCAGATCACCCAGCGCGGTCTCACCCGGCCCGGCACGTTCGGCGCCTGGGCGTTCGCGTGCGTCGACCTGGCGCGCGACCGGCCCGCCGACGCGCTGGACCGGCTGCGGCTGCAGCCGGGGCACGCCGGCATCAAGGTGATGGCCGCGCCGCACGTGGTCGAGGCCGCCGTGGCGTGCGGCAAGCCGTCCACTGCGGACAGAGCGCTGCAGCCGTTCGAGAAGTGGGCCGGCACGACGGGAAGCGCGGCCCGCCTCGCGCTCTCGCACCGCTGCCACGGCCTGCTGGAGAGCGGCACCGCCGACGAGCACTTCGAGGAAGCGATCCGGCTCCACCGCTCCAGCGGCACCGCTCTCGAACTCGCGAAGACCGAGCTGCTGTACGGGAACCGGCTGCGGCGCGGCCGCAAACCCAAGGCAGCGCGCGAACACCTGCGCGACGCCGTGCGCATCTTCCAGTCCTACCAGGTCGACCACTGGGTCGAGCGGGCCCGCGCCGAACTGCGCGCGGCCGGCGACTCCACGAGCGAGCCCAGGGACCACCCCGGCCTGACGCCGCAGCAGGCGCAGATCGCCAGGCTGGTCGCCGAGGGCGCCACGAACCGCGAGGTCGCCGCGCGGTTGTTCCTGAGCCACCGCACCGTCGAGCACCACCTGCGCAACATCTTCGCGCGGCTCGGCGTGCGGTCGAGGGTCGAGCTCACCAGGAGACTCGATTGACGATGGAGGTCGCGTGCGCGAGCAGTACCGGCACTGGCAGCGGATTCCGACCCGATGGGCGGACAACGACGTCTACGGCCACGTGAACAACGTCGTGCACTACGCGTTCATGGACACCGTGATCAACACATGGCTGATCGGCGCCGGGCTGGACATCCAGGCCGGCCAGCAGATCGGGCTCTGCGTGGAGTCGCACTGCAACTACCGCGCCTCGGTGTCGTTCCCGGAGGCGCTCGACGCCGGGCTGCGCGTGGGACACCTCGGCCGGTCGAGCGTGCGCTACGAGGTCGGGTTCTTCTTCGAGGGACGCGAGGACGTCGTGGCGGAGGGCCACTTCGTGCACGTGTTCGTGGACCGCGAGACCCGCAAACCGGTGGAGATCCCCGCGCACCTGCGCACGGCGATGGAAGGTCTGGTGGTGGCGTGAAGACGCGAGGCGCGGTGCTGACCGGAGTCGGCGGGCCGCTCGAGGTCGTGGACCTCGAGCTCGACCCGCCCGGTCCCGGCGAACTGCTGGTGCGCGTGCACGCCACCGGCCTGTGCCACTCCGACCTGTCCGTGATCGACGGTTCGCGCATCCGGCCGTTGCCGATGGTGCTCGGCCACGAGGCCGCGGGCGAGGTCGTCGAGACCGGTCCCAACGCCGAGTTCCAGGTGGGCGACCACGTCGTGCTGTCGTTCGTGCCTGCGTGCGGCGCCTGCCGCCGGTGCGCGTCGGGCCGCCAGGCGCTGTGCGAGCCCGGAGCCGCGGCGAACCGCGACGGCACGCTGCTCGGCGGTCAGCGCCGCTGGACCCTTCCGGACGGCACACGGCCGCACCACCACCTGGGCGTGTCCGGGTTCGCCGAGTACACGGTGATCTCCGGCCGGTCGGCCACCCTGGTCCCCGAGGACCTGCCGCTCGACGTCGCCGCGCTGTTCGGCTGCGCCGTGCTGACCGGTGCGGGCGCCGCGTTCTACAGCGCCGAGGTCAAGCCGGGGGAGAAGGTCGCGGTGTTCGGTCTCGGCGGTGTCGGCCTCGCGGCGGTGCTCGCGGCCGTGACGGCGGGCGCGACGCAGGTCGTGGCGGTGGACGTGGTCGAGCACAAGCGCAAGCTGGCTCTCACGCTCGGCGCGACGCACGAGGCCGCGGGCGGGCCGGACGTCGTCGCCCACGTCCGGGACCTGACCGGTGGCGGCGCGGACAAGGTCATCGACACGACCGGTGTGGCGGCGGTGCTCGAACAGGCGTACGCCGCGACGGCCGTCGGCGGCACCACCGTCACCGTCGGCCTGCCGCACCCCGACCGCACCGTGAGCCTGCCGGCGCTGAACCTGGTCGCCGAGGAACGCACGCTCAAGGGCAGCTACCTCGGTTCGTGCGTGCCCCGCCGGGACGTGCCGCGGTTCGTCGACCTCTACCGCGCGGGCCGGCTGCCCGTCGACGGCCTGCTGTCCGGGCGGCTGGCGCTGCACGAGATCAACGAAGGCTTCGCGAAGCTCGCCTCCGGGGAGGCCGTCCGGCAGGTCGTCGTCATGCGGTGATGCCCGGTTCGGCCCGTCCGGGCACGAATCGGGCAGGACAGTTCCCGTGTCAGCTGTTGACCACCGCGGGCTGCCTGCGCCACGGTGGGAGCGCTCTCATGTTCGTCGCTCCCGCAACGGGGCGGGCAGCGATCCCTGCACGGACAAGGAGAAGAGCATGCGCTTCACCATGCCCAGAATCGTGCCCGCGCTGGCACTCGTGCTGGTCGGGTCCACCTTCACGGTGCCTGCCCAGGCGTCGGAGAAGGAGATGTCCCCCGGCCTGCTCACCGCGATGAGCTCGGCGTTCGGGCTGACCGAGGCCCAGGCGCGGTTGCGCCTGGAGAAGGAACAACGCGCGTCGGTCATCGCACCGCGCGCCGAAAGCGAGGCCGGTGCCGCACTCGCCGGCAGCTGGTTCGACGAGACGAAGAACCGCCTGGTCGTCGCCGTGACGGACCGGACGGCCGCACGCAAGGTCGAGGCCACCGGTGCCGAAGCCGTGGTCGTCGGCCGTTCGGCGGGCTCGATGGCGGCGCAGAAGAACCGCCTCGACGCCCTGTCCGCGTCCGGGTCGGTGCCGTCCGCCGTGGCGAGCTGGCACCCCGACCCGCGCACCGGGACCGTCGTGGTGAACGTCGAGGCGGGCAAGCAGACCGCTGAGGTGGCCTCGTTCCTGGACAAGGCACGTCAGCTCGGCTCCATCACCGTGCGCACCGAGGGTGTCCGGCAGCCGCAGCCGTTCGCGGCCGGCACGGTGGGCGGCGACCCGTACTACACCGGCAACGTCCGCTGCTCCATCGGCTTCTCGGTGCACGGCGGCTACGTCACGGCGGGCCACTGCGGCGGGAACGGCGCGGCCGTCTACGGCTGGGACCGCTCCTACCAGGGCAACTTCGCCGGATCCTCCTTCCCCGGCAACGACTACGCGTGGGTGCGCACCGGCGGCGGCTGGTGGACCGTGCCCGTCGTGCTCGGCTGGGGCCGGGTGCCCGACGCGCTGGTGCGCGGTTCGTGGGAGGCGCCGGTCGGCACCTCGGTCTGCCGTTCGGGTTCGACGACCCAGTGGCACTGCGGCGTGATCCAGAGCCGCAACGAGACGATCCGCTACGCGCAGGGCGACGTGCACCAGATGGCGGGCACGAGCGTCTGCGCCCAGGGTGGCGACTCCGGTGGTTCGTTCATCACCGGTGACCAGGCCCAGGGCGTCACGTCCGGCGGCTACGGCGACTGCACCAGCGGCGGTCGCACGTGGTTCCAGCCGATCAACGAGATCCTCAACGTCTACGGCCTGAGGCTGCACACCGCCTGACGGGAGTCCCCGGCTGTCCACCGCGTGAAGCGGTGGACAGCCGGGGCTCGTCTCAGCGTGCGTTGACGTGCAGCGCCAGGGCGGTTCCCGCGCCGAGCGTCGTCGTGAACCTGCCGGAGGAGTCGACGGTCACGCGGACGCAGCCGTTCTCCTGGACGTTGCAGTAGCTCCCGGCGGGCAGCGCGGTCTGGAACGTGCGGGTCACCGCGAACGTCTCGCGGTTGATCGCGACGAATCCCTTGCTGCCGCGGCCGAACGCGATCAGGTCGAACCCGTTGTCCTGCCAGTTGTTCACGTCGGTGCCCGCCACGGTGTTGCGGAACGCCACCATGTTCGCGATCTGCGTCCAGGCGTGCTGGCACTTCCAGCCGCTGTAGCAGACCGAGTTGCCGGGCGGGCCCGCGTCCTTGTCGCTGAACTCGTAACCCGAGTACACCTGCGGCGCACCGTAGTTCCACGCCAGCATGAAGACGTTCGCCAGCGTGTAGGTCGAACCGTCCTTGTACGTCAAGGTGGAGTTGTTGCGCTCGGTGTCCCAGTTGTCGACGAACGGCCGCGCCTGACCGCTGGGCAGGAAGCCCCACGGCTGCCCGAAAGTCTTCAGGTAGGCCAGGTTCTCGTTGTTGAAGATCCGCTTGAGGTCGTAGGCGTAGCGGAACTCGTCCACGTCACCGGACCCCGTGTACTCGCCGGGCTGCACGGCCTCGCCCGCTCCGTAGATCACCTCGTGCACCCAGAACACGGCGGGGTTGCTCAGCTTCCCCTTGATCGCGGCGAGATCGCCCGCGGCCATGTGCTTGGCCGCGTCGATGCGGAACCCGTCGACGCCCATCGCGATCAGGCGGTTCAGGTACGCGGCGATGGCCCCGCGCACGTACTCGCTGCCGGTGTCCAGATCGGACAGACCGACGAGCTCGCAGTTCTGGACGTTGAAGCGGTCCTGGTAGTTGCTGATCGGCGAGCGGCACGAGTGGAAGTCCCAGTCGCTGTACACGCCGGGGTAGTTGTACTTGGAGTAGCCGGTACCGCCGGTGCCCGTGCCCGATCCGGCGCTCATGTGGTTGATCACCGCGTCGGCGATGACCTTCACACCCGCGTTGTGGCAGGTGCTGACCATGTTCCGGAAGGCGTTCTCGTCACCGAGGCGCCCGGCGATCCGGTAGCTGACGGGCTGGTAGCTGGTCCACCACTGCGGACCCTGGACGTGCTCGGTCGCGGGGGAGACCTCGACGTAGCCGTAGCCCTTGGGGCCGAGGACGTTGGTGCACTCCGCCGCCACGCGGGCGAACGGCCACTGGAACAGGGTGACGGTGACGTCCTTGGCGCCCGGTGGCGCCGCAAGACTTTGCACCGGTGTGGACAGTCCGACGATCAGCAGCACCGCGAGAAGGGTGCGTGAAACTGAGGAAACCACGTTGTCTCCTTGTGTGCAGGGGTTCACTGAAGGTCGTAGCATCCGCAGGCACACCGGGCAAAGCGTTGCAAGAACTTTCTGGAGCAATTCGGCCTAGTGCGCGCGCCGCACGAGACCGGGTAAGGTCTCGATCATGACGAAGAGAATCGAGTCTTCCTCCGCCAGGTGAGCGAGCGCAGCGAGCGGACGCTCGCCCTCCTCGAACTGCTGGCGCGGTTCGCCGCGGATCCCGCGCTCACGCCGCAGGCCTTGCACGACCAGGTCCTCGCTCTCGATCCTGACGAGGAAGCCGTGCTGCGTGGCAGCTGTCGAGCCCGCTTCGAACCCGTGGCACCGCTCGTCCGCGCGGCCAGGTGGTTCCTCTCCCGGAGCACGGACGACCGCGTTCGCCTCCTCGGCCTGCGGCTGCTGGAGGGCGAGGCGGAACTGGGCGACGTCCCGGACGTCATCGCGGCCGCAACGAATCCGGGCCTGGCCAGAGTCGCCGTCCAGGTGCTGGTGAAGATCGAAGGTGCCGAGCACGACGCCATCCGGTTCGCCGAGGAGCACTCCGGCGACGCGCTCCACGCGGCCGTCCGGGTGCTGATCGGCCATCCCGATCCGCAGGTGCGGGACTGGGTGCGGTCGCACGGCGGCCGGGGCAGTATCGCCAGGAGGATCGCGGAGTCGCACGACCTTCGTGGCCTGCTCGACCAGGCGGACGTGACGGATCGGTTGTGGGATCAGGCCGGGGCGTTGCTGTACGGCATGAGCCGCGCGCACGGCTACTCGGTGCTGCACGAGTACCAGGACGCGATCGCCGTGTGCCGGCGCTGGGTCGAACTCGCCCACCTGCGGCCCGCCACCCACGACCGGGCCGCGGCGCTGACGGCCCTCGCCGACGAGTTCGCCACCGGCCACGCGGCGCTGGTGCTGGGTGACCTGCGCGTCGAGCTGGTCGCCACCCTGAAGGACGTCCTGACCGCCTGGATCGAGGAGCTCGGTCCGGTCAGCGCCTGGATCGCTCAGCGGGCCGCCGCGCTCGACACACCCCGCTCCGGGTTCGCTGTGCGCGTCGTGACGCACGAACCGAAACCGGTCGGCATGGCCGAGGCCAGGGTGGTCATCGACGGCGTGCCGATCGCCGCGCGGGTGTTCGGCTGCTTCGAGGCCGACCCGCCGGAGTGCGTGATCCCCCAGTTGGCCGCCACGGCTGAGCCGAAGGAGATCGTCGTGGACGAGAACGACGGTGCCGAGCTGCGCGTCACGATTGTGCGCGAGGGTGACGAGGTGGTGTGGCGGGACTGGAAGTGCCAGATCATCGGCAGGTTGCCGCAGGACGTCCCGTTCGACGCCGGGGAGTACGACCGCGAGGTCGCCCGCTTCACGCACGACCACAGCTGGGAATGGCCGGCCAGGACGGTGGCACGGCTGCTCAACGAGAGGCTGCGTGCGGATCCGACGGTCCTGGGCCGGTGGGACTGCGTCCGCGGCAGGTGCCACGCCACGTGGGACAGCCAGGACGTGGCGGAGCTCGACTTCTCCTACCCGGACGCGGACCCGTACGTCACCTTCCGGCTGGCGGTCGACGTGACCGGCCGCGATCCGGAAGAAGTGGCCGACGAGGTGTTCGCCGCGCTGGTGGCGTCCGATCCCAAGGTCACGACCGGAATGGTCGGCCTCGACGGCAGAGACCGTGCCGCGCTCGTCGGCCTGCCCTACCGCCCCTACCGCCGGCTCACGAGCAGGTAGCGCTCGTCCTCGATCGGGCGGCCCCACAGGTCCTCGCTCGTCAGCGGGGTGACCACGGCCTCCGCGCGCACCCCGAGCACGAGCTCGCGGGTCTGCGCGGAGGTCAGTCCCGCTCCGGTCGACCACCGGCCCTCCACGAGCAGCAGGACGCCGTCCGGTTCCAGCAGGGACACCCACTCCGCCAGTGCCGCCGCCGGATCCGGCAACGCCCACAGCACGTGCCGTGCCAGCACGACGCCGAACGAGGCCCTGGGGTGCGGCGGGTGAGCCGCGTCGCCGGTGCCGAACTCGACGGCCACGCCCGCGGCCGCCGCCTTGGCACGCGCGATTCCCACCATCTCCTCGGAGAGGTCCAAGCCGTGCACGTCGTGACCGGCTTCGGCGAGCAGCACCGACAGGCTGCCGGTGCCGCAGCCGAGATCGACGACCGAGGACGCCGCGGGGACGAGCGACAGGAGGAGCCGTGCCCAGGCGTCACGCACCCGCGGATCGCGCAAACCGTGGTCAGGTTCGTCGTCGAACGCAGCGGCGTGCCGGTCCCAGAACTCCCGTGTCGTCACGATTTCAGTTTTGCTTAAGGGACCATCAAGCCTTGCCCAAATGAGATGCGGTCTTCGTCGTACGGTCCCTAACCTCGCTTCATGAGGCTTGTGCTCTGGTTCACACTCGCTTGCGCCTGCGCGCTCAGCGGTGACCACGCGCTCGCAGCCGTCCTGGTTCTCCTCCTCGCCGGCTGCGCTACCGACCGCGTGCGCTGAACTGTTCAGCCCCGGCTGTACAGTTCGGTTCATGCTGACCTGTGAGACGCGGGAGACCGCCCTCGCGCGGCTGGGCCGCGCGCTGGCCGACCCGACGCGGTGCCGGATCCTGATCGCGCTGCTCGACGGCCACGGCTATCCGGCGCAGCTGGCCGAGCGGCTGGAGCTGACCAGGTCGAACGTCTCGAACCACCTGTCGTGCCTGCGCGGCTGCGGCCTGGTCGTCGCGACCTACCAGGGCCGCCAGGTGCGTTACGAGCTGGCGGACCCGCACCTGAAGCGCGCGATCAGCGAGCTCCTGGACGTCGTGCTGGCCGTCGAGCCCGGAGCGGACTGCGCCGATGAGTGACGCCTGCTGCGCGCCCGTCGTGGACGGGCGCAAGCTCCTGCTCCAGCGGCGGGTCCGGATGTTCGTCGCCGCCACGATCACCTACAACGTGGTCGAGGCGGTCATCGCGCTCGCGGCCGGCTCGGTGGCGGGGTCGACGGCGCTGATCGGGTTCGGGCTGGACTCGGTGATCGAGGTGGCGTCGGCGACCGCGGTCGCCTGGCAGTTCGCCGGGCGCGACCCCGAGAAGCGCGAACGGACGGCGCTCAAGGTGATCGCCGTGTCGTTCTTCGCGCTCGCGGCGTACGTGAGCGTCGAGTCCGTGCTGTCCCTGGTGCAGGGCGACCGGGCCGCGCACTCGACGGTCGGCGTCGTGCTCGCGGCGGTGTCGCTGCTGGTCATGCCGTGGCTGTCCTACGCCCAGCGCAGGGCCGGTCGGGAACTCGGGTCCGCGAGCGCGGTGGCGGACTCGAAGCAGACGCTGCTGTGCACCTACCTGTCCGCGGTGCTGCTGGTGGGCCTCGTGGTGAACAGCCTGTTCGGCTGGTGGTGGGCCGATCCGCTGGCGGCGCTCGTGATCGCCGCGGTGGCGGTCAGGGAAGGTCGTGAGGCGTGGCGGGGTCACCACTGCTGCTGACCTGCTTGCGGGCGACGAGTCGTTCCACCACCCCGAGCTTGAACCGCTCCCGGTGCTCGACGGTCAGGCCGCGGGCCACGACCAGGTGCAGCGGGCGGCGCAGGAAGTGCTCGCCCGCCATCGGCACCGTGATCCGCTCCACGAGCCACTGCGCGCCCCGCGCGAGCCGGGACGAGCTGGCGACGTGGTCGACGAGAACCAACCGCCCACCGGGCCGCAGCACCCGAACCATCTCGGTCACCGCCGTCTCGTGGTCGGGGATGGCGCACAGGCCGAGCGTGCACACGACGGTGTCGAACGCGGCGTCGCCGAACGGCAGGGCGTGCGCGGTGCCCTGCCTCAGGACGACGTCCAGGCCGAGCCGCGCCGCGCGGGACCGGGCGAGCTCGAGCATCCGCTCGCTCAGGTCCAGGCCGGTCAGCGCGACGCCGGCGGGGTAGTGCGGCAGGTTGAGGCCGGTGCCGACGGCGACCTCCAGGACCTCCCCGGTGGCCCGGGAACAGGCCCACTGGCGGGAGTCGCCGAAGACCCGGCGGTCCAGGACGCCGATCTCCGCGTCGTAGTTCGCCGACTTGCGGTCCCAGTACCTCTGCCAGCGGGTCTGATCCATGCCGCCCAGCCAACACGAACACTGGACAGGCCGCGCGAAGAAGGCTAGATCTGCCCCGGTGCGAGTCGTGGTTGTCTCCGGGGGCGATCCCGGTCATGTGGTGCCGGCCATCGCGCTGTGCCTGCGGTTCACGGAGGCGGGCGACACCCCGGTCCTGCTGACGGGGGAACGCTGGGTCGAGCCCGCCCTCGCCGAGGGGATCACGGCCTCGCGAGTGCCCGGCCTGTCGCTGGACGACCTGAGGGACGCGCCGGACCTCGGGCGCGCGCTGCACGACCAGGCCGCGACGCTCGCGTTGGCGCTCGCCCCGCACCTCGCCGCGTTGGAACCGGATCTGGTCGTGTGCGACGTTCTCGCCCTGGGCGCGAGCATGGCCGCGGAACTCGCCGGTGTGCCGTGGGTGCAGCTGTCGCCGCATCCGCTCTACGAACCCTCGAAGTGGCTGCCGCCGATGGGGAGCGGGCTCGCCGCCGGGGCCGGCGTGCGGGGCAGGCTGCGCGACTCGGTGCTGCGGGCGCTGACGGCCAGGTCGCTGCGCCAAGGGGAACGGCAGCGTGCCGTTGTGCGGCAACGGATCGGGCTCGACGCCCGGGGAACGGGTCCGGCGGCGCGGTTGATCGCGACGTTGCCCGCGCTGGAGGTGCCGCGTCCGGACTGGCCGCGTGACGCGCACGTCGTCGGGCCGCTGCTGTGGGAGGCGAGCAAGGAGACGCTGACCCCGCCGCCGGGTGACGCACCGCTGGTGGTGATCGCGCCGTCGACGGCGTGGACCGGGACGCGGGGCATGGCGGAGATGGCGCTGGAAGCGTTGCGGGACAAGGGTGTGCGGGCGGTGGTGTCGACGTTCGCGCCCGCCCCGGACGACCTGCCGTCGTGGGCGCGGTCCGGGCCCGGTGACCAGGACGCGCTGCTGCGCCAGGCCGCGGTGCTGGTGTGCGGTGGCGGGCACGGGATGCTGGTCAAGGCGTTGCGGGCCGCCGTTCCCGTGGTGGTGGTGCCCGGCGGTGGCGACCAGTGGGAGATGGCGTGCCGGGTCGCGCGGCAGGGGAGCGGCCTCGTCGTGCGGCCGTCCACTGTGGAGGGACTGGAAGGCGCCGTGACGCGGGTGCTGGGGGACCCCGGCTTCGCCGCCGCGGCGGCTCTGGCGGCGGCGATGATCGCCGATGTTCGAGATCCTGTGGAGGTATGTCGGACTGCGTTGAGTCTTGCGCGTTGAGAGCGCTCCCACTTCAATGAGCTCATGCGCGTGTCAATGACGATGCTCGTGGTAGCGGTGTTGACGATCTCGACGGCAGGGCCCGCGGTGGCACGGCAGGACCGCGCGGCGGCACCTGACCCGTACCCCGCGGTGGGGGCCGGCACGAACTTCCTCGACCACGCGGGGCTGCTGGGCGACGTCCCGGAACCTGCCTGGTACGAGGCCAACATCCCGTTCGTCGACCTGCCGGACCGCGTCATCCGGGACACCTACTACTACCGCTGGCGGACCTACCGCGAGGCGCTCAAGTACACCGGCCCGAAGGACGGCTGGATCGTCTCCGAGTTCCTCGGCCCGGTCGGCTACTCGGCCCCGAACGGCGGCATCGTCGCCGCGGCCGGCCACCACGTCTACGAGGGCCGCTGGCTGCGCGACCACCGCTATCTGGACGACTACGTCGACTACTGGCTGCGCGGCTCCGGCGCGGGTCCGAAGCCCGCGACCGACTTCCTCAACGAGAACACCACCGACTGGGCCCACCAGTACTCGTTCTGGGCCGCCGACGCCGTGGCCGCCCGTGCCGCCGTCGATGGGCGCTCCCGTTTCGCCACGGACCGGTTGCCCGAGCTCGTGCGGCAGTGGCAGCGCTGGTCGCCGCAGTTCGACCAGCAGCTGGGGCTCTACTGGCAGACGCCGGTGTGGGACGCGATGGAGTACACGGTCAGCTCGTACCAGAGCCCCGATCCCTACCACGGTGGCGACGGCTTCCGGCCGACCCTGAACGCCTACCAGTACGGCGACGCGCGGGCGATCGCGCAGCTGTTCGAGGCGCGGGGCGACGCCGCCGGCGCACGCCCGTTCGAGCAGGCCGCGGACGCGTTGCGGGCCAACCAGGAGCGGTGGCTCTGGGACGACGCGGGCAAGTTCTACAAGCACGTCATGCGCGACGGCAACCCCGGCCGCACCAAGCTCGCCGACCGCGAGGCGATCGGCTTCGTGCCGTGGTACTTCCACATGCCACCGGCGGCGAACAGCGCGGCGTGGGCGCAGCTGACCGACCCGCAGGGGTTCGCCGCCCCGTACGGCCCGACCACCGCCGAGCGCCGCAGCCCGTGGTTCATGCGCGACGCGCTGAACGGCTGCTGCCGCTGGAACGGCCCGAGCTGGCCGTTCGCGACCAGCCAGACCCTGACCGCGCTGGCGAACCTGCTCATCGACTACCCGGCGCAGTCCTACGTCGACCGCGACGACTACCTCGCGGTGCTGCGCGGCTATGCGCTGACGCAGCGCAAGAACGGCGAACCCTACGTCGCCGAGGCGCACCACCCCGACGAGAACCGCTGGCTGTACGACGGCAAGGGCCACAGCGAGGACTACAACCACTCGACGTTCAACGACAACGTGCTGTCCGGCCTGCTCGGCATCCGGCCACAGCTCGGGAACGCGGTGTCGATCGCGCCGCTGGTCCCGGACTCCTGGACCCACTTCGCCGCCGAGAACGTGCCGTACCACGGGCACAACCTGACCGTGCTGTGGGACAGGGACGGCAGCCGCTACGGCAAGGGCGCCGGCCTGCGGGTCTGGCTCGACGGCAGGCTCACGCACACGCAGGCCGGCCTGGCGCCGGTGCGCCTGACGATCCCGGCGCGCACCTCCGCGGACGTCCCGGAGCTCGTCGACGACTTCGCGAACGTCAGCCGCACCGGCTTCCCGGCCGCCCGCGCGTCCCACAGCTACAGCGCCGACCCGCCCGCCAAGGCGATCGACGGCCAGGACTTCCACCTCGACGTGCCCGGCACGCGCTGGACGTCGTACGGCAGCCCGAACTCCGCGGACTGGCTGGAGGTCGACCTGGGCGCGCCAGCACCGATCTCCGATCTGCGCGTCGTGTTCTACGACGACGGCGGGGGAGTGCGCGTGCCGGCGACGTTCGACCTGCAGTACTGGGACGGCCAGTGGCGTGACCTCCCCGGCCAGCGGAGAACTCCTGCGCAACCGGTGGCACGCCGGCTGAACCGCGTTCTGGTGGAACCGGCGGTGACCACCAGCCGGGTGCGGATCCTGCCGAGCCGGGCGGACGGCGGAGCCGTCGGCATCACGTCGTTCTCGTCGTGGCGGTCACCGGTCCGGGGGCTGCGCGCCTCGGTGCCGGACGATCTCGCGGTCCGCGCGGGAGCCGTCGAGACGACCACGACCTTGCAGGCACAGCAACCGTTGCGCGGTGTCCGCGCGACGCTGGCCGTGCCGCCGGGGTGGAGTGCGGTGCCCCTGTCCTCGGCCCACGCTGCGCAGCTCGGGACGGGCCGGAGTCTCGTCACCCGGTGGCGCATCACGGCACCTGCCGACCTGCCACTGGGGGAGCGGGCCCCGATCCGTTTGCTGGCAACGGCTTCCGGCGACAGTGGCGTCACGTCGGCGTTGAGTTCCGCGCAGACCGTCTTCGATCCTGCCGCCTACTCCTCCGTCGTCTGGGACGACACGTTCGAGACGGACCGCCTCGCCTCGTACCGCGTGGACGGTCCGTTCGGCGAACCGCCACCGGCGTTGGAGGTCGCGGACGGCGTGCTGACCGCGAGCACCGGAACGCGTGCCGGCGCGGTGCTGGGCGCGCCGGTGACCGGTGCCGTCCGAGGCACGGCGGTCGTCGTCGAACCCCGGTCGTTCGCGGGCTCCGCGCCGGAGGACAGCCTGTTCCTCGGGCAGACCGCCGGGAACCGCGACTTCGCCCTGGCCTGGTTCAACAACGCGGGCAGGGCCTCGGGCGTGGACGTGACCGTGGCCGGCGTCCGCCGCGGTGACGAGGCCACCGGCGGCTGCTGCGCGACACTGACCTGGGCACCGGGCGACCGGCTCGCCGTCGTCGTCGAGAACGGCCGGCTGACCAGCTGGCAGGAACACGCCGGCCGGTGGACGTTGCTGCGCTCCGCGCCGATCGGGTCCTTCGTGGATCCCCCGGTCGTCGCGGGCTGGGCACCGGCTCTCGGCCTGCGGCTGGACGCGGGCGCGCTCACGATCGACCGCTTCACCGTGCGGTCGAGGACCTAGCCGCAGACGCGCTCGACCAGGACCTGCCAGCTGTCGATCAGGTCGTGCACCACGGCTCCCAGGTCGGGCGCGTCGCCGTCCTGCGCTCGCAGGTAGAGCAGGACCGGCCCTTCCAGCGCGGCGACGAGTTGTAGGGCGAGGCTGCCACTGGCGGCCTCGTCCGGACAGGCCTCGCTCAGGAGCATCTGGACGTGGAACAGCGAAGGGCTGTCACGAGCGGGAACGGGCTGGCCGGGGTCCAGCGAGGCGCGTGCCAGGACGATGTGCTCGACCAGGAACTCGAGCCGGGCCCGTCCGAACGCGACCAGCCGCTTCGCCGCCGGCGCCCCGGGACCCAGCGGCGGCGGCCCGGCCAGCACCCGCTGCTGGAAGAGCTTCTCCTCCTCGTCCAGCAGGGTGTGGAAGATGCCCGCACGGGTGCGGAAGCGCCGGAACACCGTGCCCTTGCCCAGCCCGGCGCGTTCGGCGAGGCCGTCCATCGTGACCTTGTCGGCGCCCAGTTCCGCGACCATCTCCCGGGCGACCTCGATCAGGTGGGCACGGTTGCGCGCGGCGTCGGCCCGCTCCTCACGAGGACGGCCCAACGGCAGCGCGACTGGTTCCACGGCCTGCACGCTACCCGGTGACCTCGGGCGGGGCTGTCACGAATCGAAGCGCCACCTCGTCCACCTGCTGAAGCCCCGCAACGCGAACGAAGGACCGTCTCGTGAAACTTCTGCTCGACCGGATCAGCCTGGCCTTCATCGCGGCAACGTCCGCGTACGTCGGCGTCTTCGCCTACTTCGCCACGAGGACCTGGTTCGACACGTTCCCGGGGTTCGGACTGCGCTGGCTGCCGCAACTCGGTCCGTACAACGAGCACTTCGCCAAGGACATCGGCGCGGTCTACCTCGCGTTCACCGCGCTGAGCCTGATGGCGCTGGCCCACGCGAGGAAACCGGCCGTCGTGCCGCTGGCCGGCGCCACGCTGCTGGTGTTCAACACCCTGCACTTCCTCTACCACCTGACGATGCTGCACGTGTACGAGCCGCTCGACCGGGCGCTGAACGTCGTGCTGCTGGGGCTGCTCGTGGTGGTGTCCGTCATCCTCGTGATCCCGGCGAAGGCTGTCACGAATCGAAAAGTCGCTGCCTGATCTCGGCCTTCAGCACCTTGCCCACTTTGGACCGGGGCAGGTCCGGCCAGATCTCCACCTGCTTGGGCGCCTTCACCCCGCCCAGTTGCTCCTTCACGAACGCGATCAACGATGCCGGGTCGGCGTTGCCCGCGGCGCGCAACTGCACGACCGCCGTCACCCGCTCGCCCCACTTCTCGTCGGGCAGCCCGACCACCGCGCTGTCCTGGACCGCCGGATGCGCCCGCAACGCCTGCTCCACCTCGGCGGAGTACACGTTGAACCCGCCGGTGATGATCATGTCCTTGGCGCGGTCGACGATGAACAGGTAGTTGTCGGCGTCGAGGTACCCGATGTCACCGGTGTGGTGCCAGCCGTGCGCGCTCACCTCGGCGGTGGCCGCCGGGTTCTCGTGGTACCCGGCCATCACCAGCGGGCCGCGCACGACGATCTCGCCGCGTTCACCCGCGGGCAGCAGCGCACCGTCCGCGGCCATGATCGCCACCTGGGTCAGCGGAGTCGGCCTGCCCGCCGACGACAACCGCTCGTGCGCGATCGAGCCGTCGGGCAGGAAGTGGTCGGCGGGGGCCAGCGTGGCGATCATGTTCGGTGCCTCGGTCTGCCCGAACAGCTGGCCCATCACGGGCCCGATCCGGTGCAGCGCCTCGGTGAGCCGCACCGGGGACATCGGCGCGGCGCCGTACCAGAGGCACTGCAGCGAACCGAGGTCCGTCGAGTCGAGGGCCGGGTGGTCGAGCAGGCCGTAGATCACCGTCGGCGGCAGGAACGCGTGCGTGATGCGGTGGTGCTCGATCAGCCGCAGGAACTCGCCGAGGTCCGGCGCCGGCATGATCACCGTCTCGCCGCCCAGCGACATGATCGGGAACGTCAGCACGCCCGCCGAGTGCGTGAGCGGGGCGAGCGCCAGGTAGCGCGGCCGGTCGCCGAACGGGTAGCTCATCAGGGTGAGCGCGGTCGCGGTCTCCAGGTTGTGCCCGGTCAGGCGCACGCCCTTGGGCCGCCCGGTCGTGCCACCGGTGCCCGCCAGCACGCAGAGGTCGTCGTCGGCCACCGCCACCGGTTCCGGCTCACGTCCGAAACGCGCGAGCCAGTCGGTGAACGCGACCGCGCCCTCCACCTCGCCGTCCAGGCACACCAGCGTCGTCAGCGCGGGCAGGTCACCCCGGATGCGGTCGACGAGCGGGGCGAACCTCGCCTGGAAGAACAGGCAGCGGCACCCGAACAGGTCGAGCAGCTCGCGGTTCTCCGCCGCTTCGTTGCGGGGGTTGACCGGGCACCACACCGCCCCGGCCCGCGAGATGCCGAACACGCAGGTCAGCGCCAGCGGGTCGTTCGCCGACAGCACGGCGACCCGGTCGCCCGGCCCGATCCCGCTGCCCTGCAACGCTCCCGCGATCGCCCGGGAGAGCCGCTGGACCTCCGCGTAGCTCTGCGAGGAGCCGTCGATGGTCAGACAGGGGGCGTCGCCTCCGAGCGACGCCCCCTTGTCCAGGTAGTCGCAGAGCCGCATCAGCGGTGCACTTCGAGGATCGGGTCGAGCACCAGGCCGAACGACCGCAGCGCTCCCAGCAGCTCCCGGTGCCCGAACGCCTGGCAGCCCGACGCGAACCCCGTCCGGCGCGGCGCGTCCTGCAGCAGGTGCACGGCGGCGTGCACGTTCAGCAACGCCGTCTGCTTGTAGTTGCAGTTGCCGTGGATCACGCAGTGCGCGCGGCCCAGCGGACCCGAGGCGTGCACGGAGTCGAGCGAGATGTTGATCCGCGGGTTCTCGCGCGGCGGCATCTCACTGCGCACCTGCGCGGAGAACGCGTCGACGATCTCGTACTTCTCCGCGTCCGACTTGCCCTCCATCTGCTCCAGCGCCGCCGCGACGATCTGCGGCACCCCGAGCATCAACGGCCGGTTGAACACGCCTCCGAGCGCCCGCACCGACGCGACGCGCGGATCCCTCTTGAACCACACCGGATGCGCGGTCCCGCCCCACGGCAGCGCCAGGCCCAGTTCGTGCTGGCCGGGCACGACGAGCTCGTAGAGACCCGCGTCCGCCGGCCATTCCACGTACTCGTTCTGCTCCAGGTAGTAGGCCTTCGAGAACGCGGCGTTCGTGAGGATGGTGTTGGTGGAGGCGACGGTCGGATACCCCTTCCAGAACACCCCGATGTCCAAGGTGTCCAGTCCGGGCTGCTCCAGGCAGATCTGCGCGGCGATCTCGCCGACCGTGTACATCTGCGCGATGCCGGGGGAGATCAGCAGGCCCTGCTTCGCGAACTCGGCGCCGTACCGCGCGTCGGCGTCGATCATCCAGTCCTGCTCGCCGTTGGTGTCGGTGTAGTGCGCGCCGACGTTCAGGCTCGCCCGCACGGCTTCGTGGCCGTAGCGGGAGAAGGGGCCGACGGTGTTGAGCACGACCTTGGTGCCGGTGAACGCCTCGGTCAGCGCCTGCTCGGTGTGCTCGACCTCCGCGACGTCGTAGGAGACCGTGTCGATGCCGGGCACGGCGTCGACGGCCTCCTTGACCCTCTTGCCGTCGCGGCCGGCGGCGAGGAACGGGATCCCGTACTCGCGCAGGTACTCGCAGATCAGGCGTCCGGTGTAGCCGGAGGCCCCGTAGACCACTACGGGCTTGTCGGTGGGCATCGCGTCACATCCCCATGCCGCCGTCGACCGGGAGGCCCGCCCCGGTGATGAACTTCGAGGCGTCGGACGCGAGGAACACCACAGCGTCGGCCATGTCGTCGACCTGGCCGAGCCGGCCGAGCGGCGTGAGCTCCACGACCGCGCCCACGGCGGCCTCGACCGACGGGAACAGGCCCAGCTGGGCGCAGTCGACGGCCAGCTGGTTGCCCATCGCGGTGGGGGTGAGGCCGGGGTAGATGCAGTTGACGCGCACGCCGTAGCCGAGCTTGCCGGACTCCGCGGCCGCGACCCTGGTCAGGCGGTCGATCGCGGACTTCGTCGCCGAGTAGACGCTGATGCCGGGGAAGGCGATGGTGGCCGCGACGGACGCGACGCTGATGATCGAGCCGCCGTTGCCCGCGGCTCCTCCGGGGCGCATCGCGCGCAGGCCGTGCTTCATGCCGAGCGCCGTGCCCAGCACGTTCACGTCCAGCATCCTGCGGACGTCCGCGGGGTCGAGTTCGGTGATCAGGCTGGTGATCTCGATGCCCGCGTTGTTCACGAGGATGTCGAGCCCGCCGAGCGCGTCGACGGCCGTGCTCACCGCTGAGGCCCAGCCCGCGTCGTCGGTGACGTCCAGCGGCACGAACTCCGCCGTCGCTCCCGAGTCGCGCAGCGCCTGGGCGGTCTGCTTGCCCTCGTCCTCCAGGACGTCGCCGATCAGGACGGACGCCCCGGCCGCCGCGAGAGCCTGCGCCATGCCCGCGCCCAGCCCTCGTGCACCTCCGGTGACCAGCGCTTTCCGCCCGCTCAGCTGATAACTCGTCATTGAGTCGCCTCCTCGGTGAGATGGCTCACACCCTAGCTACTCCTTGACAGTCGTCAAGTTTTTCTTTGACGACTGTCCAAGATTTTTTGGACGAATGGTCAAGATTCGTCGCGGTGGGGGTTACGATCCAGGACGTGACAGAAGTCGCTTCGCGCAAGCAGGACCGCCTCGCCCGCCGGCAGGTCGACAAGTTCGACGCCCGGCGGACCGAGCTCGCCGTGGCGACGCTGCACACGCTCGCCGAGCTGGGCTACGCCCGCACGAGCCTGCGGGAGATCGCGCAGAACTCCGAGTTCTCGCACGGTGTCCTGCACTACTACTTCGAGGACAAGCGCGACCTGATCACCGAGGCGGTCCGCCAGTACGAGGTCGTCTGCGTGACGCGCTACGACGAGGTGGTGGCCACGTCGACGACGGCGGAGCAGCTGCGCGCCGAGTTCGTGGCGATGTTCTTCGACACCCTCGGCCGCGACGCGCCGCTGCACCGCCTCTGGTACGACCTGCGCAACCAGAGCCTGTTCGACGGGTCGTTCCGCGCCGACGTGCTGGAGATCGACGGCCACCGGCAGGACATGGTGTGGCGGGTCGTCAGCCGCTACGCCGAACTGCTCGGCGGCACGCCCGCGGCGTCGCCCGGCACCACCTACGTGACGCTCGACGGCATCTTCCAGCGGGCTCTGCTGCACCACTTCACCGGGAATTCCGGCACCGTGGCCCAGCTGCGCGCCGAGCTGCCCGCCGTGATCGACCTGCTGGTGACCAAAGCCGAATAGCGGCCGTATCGCGGAGATATCAGAAACCGCATACGGGCCGGCAACGCCGTGTCTCCTTGAGTGGGAGGCATGGCAACAGGCATCACGATTTACGGGTGCGAGCAGGACGAGGCTGTCCTGTTCCGGAGAATGGCACCCCGCTGCGGCGTGACGCCGACCATCACCGAGGCGCCGGTGTCCGAGGCCAACGCCGAACTGGCCCGCGGAAACCAGTGCGTCAGCGTCGGCCACAAGTCCCGCGTCACCGAGTCCGCCCTCCTGGCGCTAGGCCGCGTCGGGGTCCGGTACATCTCCACCAGGAGCGCCGGCTTCGACCACATCGACGTGGAGTGCGCCGAGAGCCTCGGCATCACCGTCGGGAACATCGCGTACTCGCCCGACAGCGTCGCCGACTTCGCGGTGATGCTGATGCTGATGGTCGTACGCGACGTGAGATCCGTCCTCAGGCGCGCCGACCTGCACGACTACCGCCTGAACGCGGTGCGCGGCAGGGAGTTGCGCGACCTGACGGTCGGCGTGGTCGGCACCGGGCGCATCGGTGTGGCGGTGATGGACCGGCTGCGCGGCTTCGGGTGCGGCGTGCTGGCCCACGACACCCGGCCCCGCAACTCGGCCGACTACGTGCCGCTGGACGACCTGCTGCGGGTGAGCGACGTCGTCACGCTGCACACGCCGTTGAACGCGGGAACACACCACCTCCTCGACCGCGACCGCATCGCGCTGATGAAACGCGGCGCCGTCGTCGTCAACACGGGACGCGGCCCGCTCGTCGACACCAAGGCTCTGGTCGAGGCGCTGGAAAGCGGCGGTCTCGGCGGAGCGGCGCTGGACGTTCTCGAAGGTGAGGAAGGAATCTTCTACACCGACTGCCGGGCTCGTGAAATCGACAGTGAGGCGTTGCTGCGACTGCGGCGGCTGCCGAACGTGCTGATCACTCCGCACACCGCCTACTACACGGACCACGCGCTGAGCGACACCGTGGAGAACAGCCTCATCAATTGTCTGAGCTTCGCGAACGGGGGAATGCGATGACCAAGGTGAAGATCGGAGTCGTCTTCGGCGGGACGTTCGAGGAACATCCCGTCTCGGTGAAGTCCGCGGGGGAGGTCGCGCGGAACCTCGACCCCGCGAAGTACGACCCGTCCTGGATCAAGATCACCCGCAGCGGCGACTGGAAGCTCTGCGCGGGCCCGGACGCCGAGGACGGCCGCCCGGTCGTGCTCGGACCCGGAGGCCTGCTCGTCCTGGGCGACGGCCGGTTCGAGCGGAGGGGCCTGGACGTCGTGTTCCCCGTGCTGCACGGCAGGCAGGGGGAGGACGGCGCGGTGCAGGGTCTGCTCGAACTGGCGGGCATCCCGTACATCGGGTGCGACGTCCAGAGTTCCGCGCTGTGCATGGACAAGTCGCTCACGTACGTCGTCGCCCGCGGCGCGGGTGTCGCGACGCCGACGTTCTGGACCGGCACGCCGGACTCCCCGGCCTATCCGGTCTTCGTCAAACCGGCCCGGTCGGGTTCGTCGTTCGGCGTCACCAAGGTGTCCACTGAGGACGAACTGCAGGTCGCGCTGGAAGTCGCCCGGCAGTACGACTCGAAGGTCGTGGTCGAGGAGGCCGTGGAGGGCAGCGAGATCGGCTGCTCGATCCTGGGCACCGGAGACGACCTGGTCGTCGGTGAACTGGACAGGGTCGCGCTGACCCACGGCTTCTTCCGGATCCACCAGGAGAGCACTCCCGAGACCGGTTCGGAGAACTCGACGTTCGTCGTGCCCGCGGACATCCCGGCGGAGTCCCGCGCGCTCGTGCGGGAGACGGCGAAGGTCGTCTACCGCGCGCTGGGTTGCTCGGGTCTCGCGCGGGTGGACATGTTCCTGACACCGGACGGGGAGGTGGTCCTCAACGAGGTCAACACGATGCCCGGCCTCACCTCCTACAGCCGGTACCCGAGGATGATGGCCGCCGCGGGACTGCCGCTCGGTGACGTGATCGACCACCTGGTGTCCCTGGCGCTGACGGGAAAGCTCCGGTGAACGCGGGCTTCGTCTTCGTGGACGTGCCCGGGATCCGCTGGGACGCCAAGTACGCCACGTGGGACAACTTCACCGGCAAACCCGTCGACGGTTACCTCGTCAACCGGATCGTCGGCACGAAGGCGTTGGTCGCGGCTCTGACGATGGCGCAGGAGAAGGCCGAGTCGCTCGGTTTCGGCCTGCTGCTGTGGGACGGCTACCGCCCGCAACGCGCCGTCGACTGCTTCCTGCGCTGGGCCGCGCAACCCGAGGACGGCCGCACGAAGGCGCGTCACCACCCGCACATCACCAGGGCAGAGATGTTCGAACAGGGGTACGTGGCGGCGAAGTCGGGCCACAGCCGCGGCAGCACCGTCGACCTCACGCTCTACCACCTGGGCACCGGTGAGCTCGCCGCGATGGGCGGCGGCCACGACCTGATGGACCCGATCTCGCACCACGGTGCCGCGGTCGGTGAGGCCGAAACGGCGAACCGGCAGCACCTCTGCTCGATCATGGAGGCCTGCGGGTTCCGCCGCTACGACAGCGAGTGGTGGCACTACACGCTGATCGACGAGCCCTATCCGGACACCTACTTCGACTTCCCGATCGGCTGAGCGGCCGCGTCACGGTGCGGCGGGCAACCGCACCGTGACGCGCAGCCCACCTTCTGCCCGCGGCGTGAGCGTGAGGGTGCCGTCGTGCGCGTGCGTGATGCTCTTGACGATCGCCAGGCCGAGACCGACTCCCGCGTGGTCGCGGCGGACGCGTTCGGTGCCGCGCTGGAACGGCTCGGTCAGCGTCGACACCAGCCGGTGCGTGAGCAGTTCACCGGTGTTCTCCACGGTGAGCGTGACGAACGCCGGCCCGGCGGCCGTGCTGGTCCACACGGTGCCGCGGTCGTTGTGCACGATCGCGTTGTGCACGAGGTTCGTCGTGATCTGCAGTAGCAGCGCCGGTGAACCGGCGGCGAAGGCGGCGTCGCCGGACGTCTCGACGGCGACGCCGTGCTTCTCCGCCAGGGGGAACAACGTCTCGACGGCCTCCTCGGCCACCAGCGACAGGTCGACGCGCTCGCGGGTGAACGTCCGCTGGTCGGCGCGGCTGAGCAGGAGCAACGCCTCGGTCAGGTCGATCGCCCGCGCGTTGACCGAGTGCAGCCGGTCGACGAGCTCGTCCGCGTCGCGGTCCCTGCGCGCCACGTCGAGCAGCGTCCGGGTGATGGCCAGCGGCGTGCGCAGTTCGTGCGAGGCGTTGGCCGCGAACCGCTGCTGCTCGGCGACGTGGGTCTCGAGCCGCGCGAGCATGGCGTCGAACGCGTCGGCGAGCTCGTGGAACTCGTCCGCGCGACCCGGCAGCTCGATGCGGTGGGAGAGCGACCCTCCCGCGGCCATGCGCGTGGCGTGCGTGATGCGGTCGAGCGGGGCGAGCACCCGTCCCGCCAGGAACCAGCCGCCGACGAGCCCGAACCCCAGCAGGAAGCACAGCACCCCGGCGATGAACGGGCCGAACGAGGCCAGCAGCCGGTCGCGGTGGATCCAGAAGTCACCGGTGGGGGTGTGGAGCCAGCCGTCCGGCAGCAGGTACGTGTAGTAGACCAGCACCGCGGCCATCAGCAGGATGCCGGTGATCATGAGGAAGCTCGCGTAGCTGATGGTGAGCTTGAGGCGGACGCTCAAACCCGGTGCCCTGTCCACCGCCCCGAGGCTAGGACAACACCCGTATCGCCTGCGTATCCGTCCTGGCCGTGGACGCGACAGACCTTCGGCGTCGCGTCCACGGCGGGCGGGGAACGACCTAGAGCATCGGCGGCATCAGCCGGTAGCTCTCGGGGAAGTGTTCGCTAGCCGAAGCTCATCAGTGGAACGGCGTGTCTGGCCTGGTCAGGTGGACTGTCGGCGGTTTCGTCGACGAGGCGTTCGCATTGATTGGGAGCAATTTGGGAGCGCAGGTGCTGAACACATTTCGAGATGCAGAGGTGGTCACCAGGCTTCGTCGGGGTCTTCCATGGTCCAGGACCATCCGCCGTCCGCCTCCCAGCGGCGTTGGAGCTGTTCGAGCATCCTGCCGATCATCGCTTCGGTCACGTGCGAGTACCGGTCGTCAGTCGAACTGCGTTTGTGTCCCAACCGCTCCAGTCTCAGCACGCGTGGCACGTCGTCCTCGATGAGCCAAGTCTCCTGTGTGTGCCGGAGATCGTGGAAGACCATGCCCTCCTTCAGCGGAGCCCAGCCGAGCGCTTCGTTGCCAGAGACGGCTGGCAACCAAGCGCGCGCCCGGAAGTTGGCGCGACGTTGAAGCAGGCCCGTCTCGTGGGGAACACGAATCGCGAGTCGGGATTGCGTTCGCGATGCGCGAGCAACTCGTTCACGAGGAATGGCGGCAGGTGCACGTCGCGGGCGCTGGACGGCGTCTTGGGTGGCCCGAGAGTGGGCTTGCGTCCCCCAATTTCGTGCAGCGCGCCGAACTCAGGATCCACGGTGATGCGCGGATTCGAGTCCAGGTGAGTCCTGATCCACTGCAGTCCGGTCAGCTCGCCCCAGCGTAGGCCGGTGTAGGCGGCTGTGATCACCAGCAAGCCGTCATCGGGGTGCATTCGCGCTGCGAGCGCGTCCACTTCGTCCGTGGTGGCGTGAGGTCGTTCTGGTGAATCGGCGAAGACGATCCGCAGCTTCCGGCAGGGGTTCGAACCGATCAGCTTCTCGTCGACCGCCTCGCCTATGATCTGGGAGAAGAGCTTGAAAACATCCCGTGCACTCTTGTCGGCGAGCTTCGACCGCAGTGTCCTGTTAACCCAGCCCTTGACCTCGATCCGCTCGATGTCGCCGAGCGCGGTGCCGGACCAGAACGGCAGGATGTGGGTGCGCAGGTGCGAGTCGTACTTCGACCATGTGGTCGGCCTCACATTGTGCGCGTCAGACCATTTCCGAATCCACTCGTCGATCGTGGTCTTCTCGAGACGTGGATCGACAAATTGTTTCCGCCGTTGGTCAGATTCCACGTCTAGTGCGCGTTCTTCAGCCGACGCCTCGGTTGCGTAGCCGTTCTCGGAGTAGACGGCTCCGTCTCCTAGGCGGTAGCGAACACGCCAGACGTTGCCGTGTTTCTCTGTCCACGCCATTTCTTCTCCATTTGAGTCGCGCTTGTCGGGTGCGCCGAATAGGTGTCACCTAGATGAACGCTCGTTTCGAGGAGAAGGGCAAGCTAAATGTGTTCATTGTGTTCCGGGTTCCGGCGTTTTGTGGTGCGACGTGGACGTGTCTTTGCGCTAGTCGAGTTCGCTGGCTGTGCCGCCGATTCTGCAATTTTCTCTATGTTGTCCCGAGAAAAACGCAGGTGTTTACCCAGAAAAGTGCACGGTACTGCTCGACGTGCGGCTCGTCGGCGCAGCCAAGACTCCCGCACCTGCAGCTGCGCTGCCGCTTGAGCTGGGGTGAACAGGACCTGCGTGGTTGTGGTCGCCAGGTGGGTCGTCGCCGGGTGATCTTCGGCGGCGGCGGTCTGCTTAGTCACCGGGCCGGAGCAGCTCGGCGCTGGCGATCCTGAAGATGACGGTCGAATTGGCAGTGTCATCAGGCACGCCCTTCTGGAGGGGTGCTCTCGGCCGATGTAGAGAGCGCCGTTGGCACCTCTTAACTCCGGATGGGAAGGCTTCTCGGGACAGCTGACTCAAGGCTCTGCACAGCGCCCGTCAGGGGACGTAACAGCGGCGAACGCCCCTAACGTGCGCGGCTGCAGCTGCTGCACGGGTCCTGGCCGCAGACGGGCTGACGGCGGAGGACGCGGCCGTGCTGACCTCAGGCTGATCCGGCGACAACGCGCGGGCACTAGCTGCACGCGCGACTTCGTGAACTTGCCGCTGATGTGGATCCGGCGTTGGCGCAGCGGATCCACCTGAGCATCGACCCCGTCCGAGCGGCTGCTCCGAGGCATCGTCGCTCCAGAGCCACCTAGTGAGCCTGGACCTCACTGACCGGACTTCCGCACTGCCCGATGTACTGCAAATCTCTCGCCCTGGTCCGGCAGGCTGACTCCGAAGCCTTGCGTAGCACCCGACACATGGCCGCTCACGCCTGGGCCAAGACCGAGGCCGCAGTCTGGTCCGCTTGGGCAATCGAACGTTCACCGCAGCGATGGCTCCGATCCTCATGCCTCGCGACATGCCCCGAGTGATGGCGCTGGCGGTCGCGTTCGATGTGACACTCACGCCGTCGTCGTGAATGACCCCACATGCGGTCGTCAGCGACTGGGGGTCTACTGGTCCCAGCATGACCTTGGCCTTTTTCGGCCGTTGTCCAGACCAGCGCCGCAGTGCTGAGCATCAGTCTGTAGAGCGCCCCGTTCGACAACCCAAACGCACCACGGTGCACGTAGCCCACCCTTGACCGGTTTGACGTCGGCCGTTCGGTGGTCGCGGGCTGGTCTGCGGAGCACTTTTGGCGGGAAGTGTTGAGGGACTTACTGTCCTGGACGCCGTTACTGACGATGTTGCCGCCATCGTTCGATCCGGAGCCCGCGTCCCCGCACGGTGAGATCCACCAGTACCGCGCCGGCCCCGACTCTCGCTAGGCCTCGACGTGTGGCGGCGACGATACACACAAGGCAGTGTTCAACGCGGGCGTCCCGCCGCTGGGCAGGATTAGGCCCGACGACGGGCTGACCACCGCCGTCGCCTGCCGGTTCTGTTCGGCGTTAGCGCTCTGTGTGCCAGCCGAGCGCGGCGAGGTCTCGCCTCAACCACCGGTACGCGAGCGTGGTTGCGGCGTTGGAGTCCCAGATCGGGTGGTCGATGTTGCCGAGGTCGATCGGGTTGAACGCGTTGCGCGGGACATGGCGAATCCTCCGACACCAATCACCGTAAGCAGGGTCTTGGAGGCCGGTGACGAGCGTCGAGACGACCGCTGCCGACTCGAAGTCGCTGGTTGAGTTGTCGGGCAGCACTGCCAGGCGTACGTCGGGTGAGTCGACCTCAGTATCAGTGAATCGCATGACGAGTACTTCAGCTCGCACGGGGAACATGCCGTAGAGACCCAATGCGTCACCGAAGGCGGGGAAGTTCTGTTCCACGAGCTGTCGGTAGCCGACCAGGGCCTCTCGCACCATGATTTCGGCCAGGGCCAACGTGAGTTTCGGCGAGTAGAGCTCCCAAGTCCAGGTGGCGCGTGGCCGTACAAGATCGCCCTCAGGCCACGGCGGAAGCAAGAGGTCGTTGGTTTCCAGAGCAAGTTGGCTGGACAACCAACGGATGTCGTCCGAATCGACATCCACGTTCCGCCCCGTCCCGGACCAGGTGGACCGCACGGTCCCGGCAGCGCGTTCCTCCCACGCGGAAACCCGCTCACGGATCTCGGCGACATCGATGGGAGTGCTGTGGCCGCGTCCGTTGTCGAATGTGTGGACGAACTTGGCAAGGTCGTAGGTGCGTTCGCGGGCGAGCCATGAGTCTTTCGGAACTGACAGCGTCCTCCGTTGGATGGCGGTTGCGAGTTGTTTTTGGAGGGTTTGCTGAGCAATGTGCCAGCGTCCGAAATCGTGGGCAGGGAAGGTAAATCCCGTGACGCTCTGCCAGTTGTGGGGACGCGGTGGCCAGGGCTCGGTAAGCGGTGTGACCTCTGGGCCACCCTCTGCGTCGCGGGCACGTGCCAACGTGGCCCAGCCGTTCTGCAACCAGATTCCCCAGCGGGCGGGCCTTCCGTCATGGTGGCGAACGAGAGACTTCGCGAGCGGTCCGAGGCCTTCCAGAAGGGCTGTTTCGGCTTCACGAAGCCATCTGCCCGCTCTGAGCGCGAGGTTGGGCTCGGTGTTCACACCGTTGACGTCACGGCGTTGGATAACGGCCGAGATCTCCGTGTCCGTGTGGAATGTCAACGGGCCGAGATCGCACGTCGAGACTTCGCCCATGATCCAGAACAGGGCTGCCGGGTTGATCTTTGCCAGACGCAGGAGCAGTTCTTCCTGGCGGGCTGGCGTCGGGGCGCTGGAGACGGCCACGGCCAGCGCGTATCGCCATCGGGGGAACGACCGGGGCGCTGCGGCGGTAGCGAGATCTACCGAGTCCGAAGCGATCGCCTCCGCGCCGAAGTACTGTTCGAACACCGGGAGGGCGAACGTCAGCTCGCCGCTGTTTTCGACGACCAGCCCGGTGGCGATTAGGCGCTGGACCCGCGGTAGCCGGAACAGGGTGCTCTTCGCGACGTGCGGCGGTTCGAGCAGTACCACAGCGAGGCTGGCGAGATCCTCCCAAGTTTCGTCTGGCACGTCCTGGCCGGGGACGCAGGCTGCCTGCGTCGCCAGGTCGGCAAGCAGCCGAGTCCTGGAGATCCTGATGTTGCGTCCAGCGCGTACCTGTGCGGCGAGGGCCAGGCTGGTGAGTGGGTTGGTGAGCAGGGTCGATGTCTCCGCGGTCCACAGGTGGTGGGGTGCGGGCTCGCCCAGCACGAGGCTGACCAGTGCGGCTCCGCGGTCGGGGCTCCAGGCGGGAACGTCGATCCGTTCCTCTTCAGCAAGCGCGAGGCCTGGTCGTGTACAGGCGAGCACGCTTACCTGAGGCCACGCGTGCACCAGAGTGCGTGCCTCATGCAGAAGATTCTGGGCTTCTGAGGTCGGCACACCGTCTAGCTCGTCCACGACGACTCGGCAGTTCAGGTGCGGATCGGCGCCCAGTTTCGCGACGATCGCATCCTGTAGCCCGTGCGCCACCATGCGGGCGGTGAAGAAGAGTGGAACGTCGACGTCGTCAGCGGATTCGGCCTCCCGCAGTCCCTGCTCCCACCAGCGGTTGGCTTGCTCGGACTTCCCGGCTCCGAGCGACGCTACGAGCACGCGGACGTTTCCAGTCGGCACGGTCACGACTGGGTCGTCGAGGGCGGTCATCCACGCCAGCACCTCGTCACGGCGGTGCGGCGGGACGAACAGCTTCAGGCGGGCCGCACGGCGTCCGTGAAGCTCACGGTGTGCGTTGTCCAGTGTCTCGGCTCTGCTGCGCATCCGAGGACTGAACGGCATCGTGGCCGCCAATCGCTGCAGGATCTGCCGGAGTTCGTTGTCCGACAAGTCGATCCCGGTGCCCTGGGCGACCTGTTGCTGCTTCCAGGTCAGCAGTTCCTCTGTCGAATAGGCCGAGGCGTGGTCGTCGACGTGCTTGTGGTGCTTGCCGCACAAGAGCAACAGGTTTGCCTCGCCGTCAACGTCCTCCTCGTAGTCGGGATCGTGTCGCGGTCCTCGTGGCGTTTCGGACCTGATGTGGGCGATCTGCACGGCAACCGTGAGCAGGTCCCGGTCCGAGAAGACCAGCTGCTCAGAGCACTCCGGGTATGCGCACCTGTTCGAACGCCCGAAAAGCAGCTTGATCGTCTGCAACGAATAGTCACGCGCCACCGGAGGACAGTAACGCGTGGTGGTGTCACAGCGCGTAGACCGGCCTTTGTCCGCCACCTGTGCCATCACTCGGCAAAGACCACCTGACGGGCACCTTGGTCGCGATGTCGTGGTGCTGTTCACCTCCGAAGGTGGCGACGAGTTGCCTCGAACGTGTTTTGGTTCGGGCGGCGGGTCGATCGGGGCGATCACAGGGCAAGCTGGCACCGACCATCAAGTCAGCAAGGAGACCTGACCGATGCAGCAGTCCGCGCTGTCCTCCGCACAGCCCCGGCGTAACCTGAAAGCCCTAACTACCCAAGTCGCAGAACTGCGCGAGGGCGACCTAGTAGGCGTGATGGTGCGGTCCGAGCGATACGGCGTGGTCGTGATCGAAGGCCGGGTGACTCGGTCCAATTCGTCGAAGTCACTCGTAGTGGGTGGGTACACACTGGAGACCGTCGGGCGCCCGGAAACGGACTTGCGCGGGCGTCGTGCCCGACTCGCAGTGCTCGCCCACCTCAGGTGGAATGCGGGGGTTGCTCAGGTAGCTCGGCGTGCTACTCATTGAGTGTCGAGTAGGAACCGCGTCGAGGCGATGGCACTATCGGTCCTGTGCGCGGTCTACTCGATAATGATCTCCTTGACGGACCTCACGAGGTGTCCACGTGGCTGAGGCCGGTGCGATGCGCGCACCCGGTTGCGGTAGGCGACGTTCCTGGCGCATTGAAGGAAATCGAGTGGTTGTGCCAGTTGTGGGGCGGTGGCGGCCGCCCGCTCCTGCCGGTTCGCGACGGGCAGATGCCTCGTCGCTACGCTCGGCTGCTGGAGTCGGAACTGGTTGATTACGTTGCCTCCGGGATCCCGGTTGCAACTCCGTTCAGGGTTCGGCAGGAGTCCACATGGGACACGCCGGTGGTCTTGATTGCCTCCGGCGAGGACCTAGATAGGTGGACCCGTCCGGTCGAAGTCGTCGAACTCGCTGACGACGATCCCTGGCAACCGGCCTACGCGGCGGTACTGGGGCGACTTCCGGCGGCCATCGACCAACATGCCCTCGACCGGTTCTTCCTGCGCAAGGATTTGACCTTCGAAGAGCTGTTCCCCGTTCGACGTGTTCACACTGAGGGGTCGTTGCAGGATCTGCTGATCCGGCTTGAGAGCAACGATCATGTCAAACCGCGACAGCTCAGCAACATGAACTTGGCTGCTGGCATGGAACCTGACAGGGGGTTCATGGCACGCAGCCCGATAATTCCGCCGCGGTTTCCAGTTCGGAGGGCGGCCGGCCCGAACATCATCGTCGCGCTGTCGCCTGGTTCTGTCGAAGATGTGGTGTTGCTGTGGAACCTGAGGGCGGCGCACGGGGACAAACGAGTGTTGCCGATCGGTATCCCGGTTGCTGAGCTCACTGACCAGGCTCTCGAGGAGCTGAGCCAGCCTGGTAGGGCCACCATGTTCGGGTGGTCAGGTGGAAAGTGCCACGTCACGAGCTCCTCGCTGAGGCACGACGAGTTGGTGGCTCTGACCGCACGTGCTCACGGCGTCGTCGTGGCGAGCGAAGAGGAGTTGCTGACGTTCGGCAGCGCACCGGGCAGGCCTGGTAGTCAGGTGGCCATGTGGAGCGCGGGGCGTGCCCGTCTCACGGTCTCCGACGAGGACCGGAAAACCCTCGCTCCCTTGCAGCAGGACGGCGCTTGCGGTGCGGATGTGCTCGTTGATGTCACTGTGCACGATCGCTTGTTGCCTGCCGACGGGATGATGCGTGGCGCGACGTACGCGGCCACTTTCCGGGCGGGCGCGGCTCAGGCGGACGTACTGAGAATGCGCCGCGTTGATCCGATCAGTGTGGCGTGGCCACCCTCTTGGACCGCTGTGGCGGCCACAGTCCACAGCCGTGGCTTGGTCGCCAAACCATCAAACCCAGGCCTCGCTGCGGTCGCGTTGTTGGAAGCCTTGGGCGGCATAGAGCAGGTGTGGTGGCTTTCGCACGCGCCGTTGATCGACTTGCTGTACCGGCTCGGCGAGCGCAGCGGTATGTCGTGGTGGAAGAAACGATGGGCGACTGTGCACAAGGAGTTGCGTGAGCTGGGCGTTGACGACGAGAAGCTGGAGCGTGCAGCGGAGGAACTGGGGCGTGATGACCCCGCAATCGCTCCCTCTGGTGAGGGACGCGACCTGCCACTTGATGAATTCCGCAAGGCGCTCGGCGGCAAGCAGGATGCTGCGGAGAATTGGGTGACTTGGGCCGAGCAACGGCACTTGTTGGTGCGTGGTGTTCAGGTCAGCTGTCCCGAGTGCAACGGAAAGTCGTGGTTGCCCATGGCCTCCTTGCCTCCTCCCGTGGGCTGTACTGGGTGTGGTCGTGAGATCCGGCAGCCGTACGGTGCCGGCGAGCTGAAGTTCACTTACAGGCTGGGGGAGCCGCTACGCCGAGTCCTGGAAAACGACTGTCTTGGACATCTGATCGCGTTGCGGTGGCTCACTGAGTTGTTCGAGGGATGGGACCTCGTCGGCGTGCATCCTGGTGTGACCTTCATCGATCCCAAGATCGGAGAAGATGTCGGAGAAGCCGACGTACTGCTGTTGTTCGCCAACGGCGACCTGGTGCCCGTTGAAGTTAAGCGTCGTGTCGCAGGCGCCGACGCCAGCAACGCTACCAAGATGGACACTCTGGCCGATGCCTTGCAAGCACCTTGGGACCTGCTCGCGGTCACCCAACCTGGGCGGGAGTGCACCGGCCTGATGGAACAGGCACGCGGCTTGCCTCAACGCCCTCGTCTTCTCCTCACGAACGATCAGTTGCATGAGGACTACCCGATCTGGGAACTGGGCAAGAACCCGTTTGCTGTCGGGGCGTCACGTGACCGACAAGCGGACGTGGAGCGTGAGGCAGCTTTCGTCAAAGCTGTGTCCAAAGGCCTCCTTGAGCAGCCACGCGATCGTGTGAGTCCGACGCTCCTCGACCCCTCACTGAAATAGAGAACCGCAGATCCGGGCCAGCGCGTCAGAGCCAGCCCTGCCGTGACGCCTGAACCCAGAGCTGGAACCTCATCTGGGCTCCTAAAACCTCCTGGAGCAGGCTGATCGCAGGTGCACGTCGCGGGCGCTGGACGGCGTCTTGGGCGGCCCGAGAGTGGGCTTGCGTCCCCCAATTTCGTGCAGCGCGCCGAACTCAGGATCCACGGTGATGCGCGGATTCGAGTCCAGGTGAGTCCTGATCCACTGCAGTCCGGTCAGCTCGCCCCAGCGTAGGCCGGTGTACGCCAGGCTCGCTGATACGAACCTTGTCTGAGGTTGGTCGAGGGTTGAGGGGCCCTATGGGGTGTCTGGCCAGACGCTCAGGCGCCACGACTCAACCTGTCCCTCCGCGTCGGCGTCGAACTCGTCACCGAGGCGAGTCGCACGCACGCGATAGCGGCCTGGGCCCTGTAGTTCTAGCGTGCGATCACCCGGTGACGCTGTCAGTGTTGCTAGCGTGACTCGGCCCGAATCGCTGGTGAACGCGCCTTCGAACTGCGACTGGCCTGGTGAACCCATTTCAGCCTCTGGGGGCCCGGAGCAGAGCTCAAGTTTCACCAACGCCTCAACTGATCGGTCGGCTGCATGGAAGACAGCGCCACCGACGCCGGCGTGCCCGACCCAACGGGGGTCGTCTGGCAGTCCGAGGTCGATCAGTCGAGCATCCCCAAAGTGATCGAACAGGACGAACTGGGAGTACTCAACGAGAAGCCTGGCCTGAACCGACTTGAGTACGCTGACCACGTCAAAGCCTCCTCAGGTGCGGATGCGGGTGCGCCGACCATCGCGGTCGACGCACCCACCTGACGATATCAATCCTTGATCAGCACGTAGAACCGATCTTCCTCAAGGATGTGGTCGTCAGCCATCCAACGCCCAAGAAGGCTGCCTGCCAGCTGGTTGTGCTTCTCGTGCACAGGCCGCACTGCGTAGCTGCGGGAGGTGTTGTCATTGATGGTCTTCTCAGGCGGTGACGCCGCTGAGCTCGTTCGGCTTCTGAGACAACGACGCCGTCGCGGTGATCTTCTCCTCGGCGAGGTCGATCCGGTGCAGTTGCTGCTTGTTCGGGTCGGACACGTAAACCGTGCCACCCCTGACGAAGATCGCCGGCCTCGGCTGCTGCCACTCCAGGGGCTCCTGCCAGTTGTCCGTGACCGGGATGGTGCTGGTCACCTCGGCCTTGACGGGGTCGATCACGTGGATCTTGCCGTCGGTGCCGAGCACCAGCGCTTCGCCCTGCGGGCCGCGGGCCAGCGAGCGGAAGGTGTAGCTGGCGCCGATGTCGACGAGCTTCAGGCCGCCGGTGGTGGTGTCGATCAGCGAGACCTGCGTGGGGCGCTCAAGTTCGGCGTCGGGGTCCTGCTTGTAGTCGCCGAGCACGATGGGGGAGTGGTCGCTGCCCGCCTGGTTGCCGATCCGGCCGTACTTCGTGGGGCTCTTCACCTTGGTGATGGCCCCGTTGCGGTAGATCAGCACACCGTTCTGGCAGCCGATGACCACGACATCGTCCTTCGCGGTCGCCTCGCCGTGGACGCCGGGACAGTCCTCGTTGCGGGTGATCTCCTTGCGGTTGGAGTCGAGGACCTGGATCCCGACGCGCTTGTCCTTGTTCCCGAGGGTGGAGACCAGCTCGCCGTTGGCCAGCTCGATTGCCACACCGTGGTGCGGTTCTGGAGCTTTGTAGGTCTTGACCTCACGTTCCGCGCTGGCCAAGGAGGACTTGCCGAGAATGCGGACCTCGCCGGTTCCGTCCGTGAACAGCACGGTGCGTCCGGCGTGCCGGACGACGTGACCCGGTTCGGCGCCAGGGAACTCGACGTCGGTCAGCTTGCCGGCGGCGGCGTCGAGCATCCGGAATCCGCTCGACGTGGACACCATGAGGTGCTTGTCGTCACCGGCGGGGTTGAGCCGGTTGAAGCCTGCCAGCTTGACGTCGGCCTTGACCTCGAGCGTCTTGCCGTCCAGCGTGTAGATCCCGCCGTCATAGGTGACGGCGACCGGCTCCGCGACCGAGCCGCCGCCGGAGGCGGGCTGCTGTGCCTGTTCGGCGCCGCAACCGGTCAGGGCGAGGGCGGAGGCCACAGTGGACACGATGGCTGTGGTCCGCGTTCGCGACCAGCTTTTCATTGCTTCTCAACTTCCTCTTCAGGGTTCGGGTCAGTCAGTCGTGGGCGAGGCCGCGCACGATGGCCTCGGTGTTGGCGCGGGTCATCTCCAGGTAGGTGGCCGCTCCACCGCCTGCCGCGGTGAGCGACTCCGAGTACAGGGGGATGACCTTCACGTGCACCCCTGCCTGTTCGGCGAGCACGCGGGCCAGGCGGTCGGGCTGGGAGGAGTCGGCGAAGATCGCGCCGACGCCCGTCGTGCGGACGGCTTCCGCGAGCGAGGCGAGGTCGGACGAGCTGGGTGAGGCGAGCGTTGTGCCGCCTGGGATCACGGCGCCGATGACCTGGAAGCCGAAGCGCTGGGCGAGGTAGCCGAAGACGTGGTGGTTGGTGACCAGCTTGCGGCGCTCCGCCGGGATGGTCGCGAACCGCTCACCCGTCCAGCTGTCGAGCTGGTCGATCTCGCCGAGGTACCGTGCGGTGTTCGCCCTGACCGCATCGGCGTCGATGCCGTCGACGTGCTCGATGACGCGTTCGCTGATCACCTCGACCGCCTTGCGCACCCGTTTCGGGTCGGTCCAGAAGTGCGGATCCGGTTGTCCGGCAGCTTCTTCGGTGGTGTAGCGGATCGGGGCGATCTGATCGCCTACCGACAGCGTCGGCGCGTCGGCCTGCTCGGCGGCTTGGACGTGTCGGAGAACCCCTTCCTCCAAGCCGAGTCCGTTGTAGACGACGAGCGCGGCGGTTTCCAGCCGCGCTGCCTCCTGTGCCGAGATCGCGAACGAGTGGGGGTCTGCGTTCGGCTTCATCAGCACCGTGACCGGAGCAGCGTCGCCGACGATGCTGCGCGTGATGTCGCCGAGGATGTTGGTGGTGACTACGATTCCGGTGCGCTGGCCTCGTGCGCTGCCGCATCCGGTGAGCACCAGCAGCAGGGCGCAGGTCGCCGCGAGAAGTCGCTTCATCGTCCGGTCTCCACCATGTGTGCCGGCTCGATCTCCAGCTTGATCGTCCTGGCGACTCGCAGGTTGTCGTTGTAGTCGATCTCGTGCACCGCCCGCGCGCCGGCGTCGTTGACGTACGCGCGGTTCGGGTCCACCTCGATCACCGGCGGCACGCTGCCTTCGGTGATCGGCGCGGAGAGCACCTGCCGTTGTGCGACCTGCTTGCCGGACTTGGTGTCGTAGCCGTGCAGCACACCGTCCGCGGTCAGCGTCAGCAGAGGACCTCCCTCGCCGACCGCGTTCACGGCGACGACCGGCCCGGTCTCCAGCAGCGTCCACCTCTTCGCCCGCACGTCCAGCGACCAGACACCCAGCTCGCCCGCCTTGGCGGCGAGCACCGTGCTGCCGGGCCGGTGGCGGATCTCGGCAGCGCGCTCGGCTTCGGACACGGCACGGGGGTACAGGATCTTCTCGCCGGTGAAGGAACCGTCCTTCCCCGAGACGAGGAGGGCTCCATCCGTGCAGCCGAAGACGACGCCCCGCCGGGTCACCGCCTGACCGCGTGGGCTCTGGCACGCCTGCTCGATCCGCGTCACGTCCTTGCCGTCCCTCGTCTTGACCGCCACGCGGTCGGCCTGGGCGACCAGCAGGTGTTCCGCGTACGGCACCGCGACTCCGCCCTTCAGTTCGCCGCGTGCGGTCACCGAGCCGCTGTCCAGGGCTTGCCGGTCCAACAGGGTCGAGTCGCCATGGCCGAAGGTCACGGCCGCGACGGTGGGATCGCTGTCCGCGTTCAGCACCCGGTCACCCACGACGGAACCGACATCTCTGGCCTGGGTGCGGTAGTAGTGCACGTGGTCGCCGTGATCGACCATCCAGGCGCCGCTGTCGACGATCCGCGCGGACCCCTTGCCGGTCAGGTAGGCGAAACGGCCGTCGCCGTTGACCGCCTGGACGCCGTCCACCCGGCCGGTGTCGGTGACTTCCTCGGTGATCAGGTCGACCACCCGCACCGCACCGGTGCGCGCATCGGCCACGACCAGCCGGGGCTGCGCCTCCGCGGTCTCCTCCGCGCCCTCGACATAGCCGTGCGGCACGTCCTCCTGTGCGGGCTTCGTGCCACAACCGGCCACCGGCAGCACGAGGAGCATCGCGGCGATCATCACCGCGTGCTGCCCACCGGCCCCGGAGATCCGCACCCGGTCGCGGACCTGGGCGCCGATCGCGGCCAGGAAGAACAGCGCGACGGCGACCAGCGCGATGGTCGCGCCCGCGGCAGTGCCCGCGTGCCACGACACGAGCAGCCCGGCGACCGTGGCGGTCACGCCGAGCACCGCCGCGCCCAGCATGATCGTCGGGATGCGGCTCGCCCAGTACGTCGCGGCGGCCGGTGGCGCGATGAGCAGACCGAACACGAGCAACGTGCCGACCACCTGGAACGAGGCCACGATCGCCAGCGTCACCAGGCCGAGCAGCACCGCGTGCGCCAACCGCGGCCGCAGACCGAGCGTCTGCGCCTTGCGCGGGTCGAAGGACATCGCGACGAACGCGCGATGCCCCCACAGTGCCACCGGTACGGCAACGGCCAGAGCGATCGCCAGGTGCCAGAGGTCCTGTGTGCGCACCGCCAGCACGTCGCCGAAGAGGAACGCGGTCAGGTCCACCGCGAACGACTCGGAATGAGACACGAGGATCACGCCCAGCGCGAGCATTCCCACAAACAGCAGGCCGATGCCGGTGTCCTGGGAGAACCGTCTGGTCCGTCCGAGCGCTGTCACACCGAACGCCATCACGCCCGCGCTCGCCGCGGCACCGACGAACAGGTTTCCGCCCAGCAAGGACGCGATCGCAACGCCGGGCAGCATCCCGTGCGACATCGCATCACCGAGGAACGCCATGCCTCGCAACACGACCCATGTCCCGGCTAGTGCGCATAAGCACGAGACGAGTACACCGGCCCACAACGCCCGCTGTACGAAGGAAACCTCGAAAGGGGCAAGCAACCACTCCACGCCCGGCACCGTATATTGATAACGATTATCATTACAATCGGATGGAAGGGTGTCATGGCGCACACCTCGAACCAGTCGGCCGTGCGGATCCGCGGGTTGTCCGCCGGTCATGCCCGGTACACCGTGCTGCACCAGGTGACAGCGGAGCTGCCGCGCGCCAAGGTGACGGCGATCGTGGGCCCGAACGGCTCAGGGAAGTCCACATTGCTCGGTGTCCTCGCCGGCGTCATCGCCCCTGCCGCCGGCGACGTGGAGATCGGAACGAGGCGGCCCGCCTTCGTGGTGCAGCACAGTGCCGTCCCGGCCGGGCTGCCCATGACGGTGTGGGAGACGGTCGCCATGGGCCGGTGGGCGCATCGCGGCAGGTGGCGCAGTTTGTCCAAAAAGGACAAAATTCTGGTCGCTTCCTGCTTGGAAAGGATGGGCATCGACGATCTGGCGCAGCGGCGGCTCAGCTCACTGTCCGGAGGACAACGCCAGCGTGCTCTGCTTGCGCAGGCGTTCGCTCAGGAGTCCGACCTGCTGCTGCTCGACGAGCCGGACGCCGGTCTCGACGCACAGGCTCGTCACGACATCTCCGCGGCGATCACTCACGCGAGCGCTGGCGGCGTGACGGTCGTCTGCGTCACGCACGACTTGGACGCAGCGTCGAAGGCGGACCACTGCCTGCTGCTCCAGGACGGCCGGCTCGTCGCTGAAGGCGGCCCGCGCGACGTGCTCGCGATCGACGCAGATCGCAGGCTGCGGCACGGTGGTGCGTCCGGCGGGATCGTCGCGACCGAGGTGTAGCGGCGATGGCCCGGTGAGCTGAACCCTTCCTCCTTGGGGCCACGGGCCAGTCCAAATCCTCATCTGGCGTGGACGGCTGTTCCTCCGGATGACGCCCGCGCCTCTGCTTTCGCGCCGTTCGCCTTCGGGCGAAATGCGCGGCTCTGATGACGTGTCATCCCCCCGAGGTCGCTGAGCGCGTTTGGGCTTCCCCGATGACTCAGGAGCAGGTCGTGGATGCTGCCGTGCGACTCATGATTCGGTACGGGACCGACGGCTGGACGATCCTCGCGCTCGCGCACGAACTGGAGGTCGCACAGGCGGTCGTGTACCACCACTGGGGCCGACGGCAGTTCGTGCGCTCGGTGGGGCAGCGCGTGGTCGCGCAAATCCTGCTACCGGAGGCGGCCTGCCGTGGCGGCAGTGGTTCGGGACGTGCTTCACAGATGTAAGCCGGGTGGCGTTGCGTCATCCGGGCATGGCCCGGCATCTCGTGGTGCCCGGCCCGGTCGCGGGGGCGCAGCGGGTCATCAATGCGGGGCTGCGAGTGCTCAGAGCGTGGGTTGCGCGGACGAGGCCGCGACGATCTGCAGCTACCTCGCGAACACCGCGCTCAGCCTCATCGCGATCGAGGTCGAGCGCAACGCCGACCCGGCTGACAAGGGTCTGTCGGTGACGGGTGGCTGGGTCCAACCGCGAGCCCTGACCATCGACCACCTGCGTACGTCGGACGCGCAGTTCTACCGCTTCTGCGTAGAGCGTGCGCTTGACGGCGCGCGGGCTTGGCTTGCCGATTGCCGGGAATCCGCATGACCGACGACCGCGTGACCTGGCAGACCGCTCGCGGCGATCCTTGCCCGCAAGAGGAGGTGGCGTGTCGTCCCGGACCGCCACCTCGGCGGGCCACCCGCAGCCGGCGAACCCGTCGTCCATGTCGGAGCTGGTGGCCACGGCGTAGGTCAGGGCCTGCGTCTGCGGGTCGACCATTGTGTCGAGCGGATAGGTCGCTTCCAGGGAGGCGACCTGGGCCGCACCCTCCCGCAGCGCCCGGTCGATGCTGGCGATCCCGTGCAGGTCTTCCACCAGGGCACCTACGTCGCCGACCTCCTGCGGCGCCCCGAACTGCAGGAGGTCAGATGCAGCGAGGGCGGCGGGATCAACGTCGTTACCGGCGGAACTGAAGCGGGAACTCTCCGATCCCTTCCTCGCACTGGTCGAGGCGCGCGCTCCGTACCTGCGGGTCCGGTACGCCTTCTGGCCAAGGCCCATCGGCGTGCACCGCCTCCCGACTCACCCTCGTCCGGTTCCACGCGAACGGCCCTGAGGTCTCGCGGCGTCCGGCATCTGCGCGCTGCCGAACACCTTTTCGCCCTCGGTGGCGAAGCGAGGTAGCAGCCGCCCGAACACTGCCCGCTCCTCGCGGGTCCAGTCGGCGCAGATGCGCCGGATCAGCGCCCTGTTGCGCACCCTCATGTCGTCGAGGAAGTCCTGGGCGGCCGTGGTCAGGCTCGCCACCATCGCGCGCCGGTCCCGTTCGTCGGGCTGCCGGGTCACCAGGCCGCGGGACTCCAGGTCGTCGAGGTGGCGTGTCACCGTCGTGCGGTCGAGGCCGAGCTCCTCCGCCAGCTGCGACACCCGCAGCGGTCCGGTGCGGTGCAGTACGAACAGCGGCGAGGCGGTGCCGCGGCGGAGCCCGGCCGAGATGCCGCCGGCGGTCCGCTCGAAGAAGTCCTCTGTCGTCCGCGTGAGCATCGCCATCGCGTCGAAGACCCGGTTCTCGAGCGTCTGGTGCGTCGTCGGCGCACCCCGCTCCCTGCCCGCGGGGGAGGGGGTCGAAGCACCTGAGTCACCGTGGGTCGTCATGCCGGCGTCACCGCGTCCAATCGTCGAGCTGGCGGGAGAGGTCCACGTTGCACAGCCTCGTGCGAATTCACGTGTACACCGCGTCCTAAATCAATGTACGCCAGAACCTGACCCGGTACCCGGCGGACTTCAGTCACAGCACCGGAACCACACCGATATGCGTGTAGACGACCGCATAATATGTGTGTACTGTGCCGCATATCTGAACGGCGGCTGGAGCTCCTGACGACCCTGCGGAGCACGCCACCACCCCTGAAGGGAACCGCACGTGGAACCGAACTACCCGCTGCACCTGCCCGACTTCTACATCGGTGATCCCGCACCGGCCTACCGGGACCTGCGCCGCAACTCTCCGGTGCACTGGACCGACGCCAACGGCGGGTTCTGGGGGATCACCCGCTACGAGGACGTCAAGTTCATCGGCTCGCGGCCGCACCTGTTCTCGTCGGCCAAGGGCGTGCTGATGCCCGACGGCAAACCCAAACCGGCCGAGCCGCGCCCGATGCTGATCACGACCGATCCACCGCGGCACAACGCGTTGCGCAAGCTGATCTCGAAGGGCTTCACCCCGAGGCACATCAACGCGATGGAGCCCGACGTCCGCGAGATCGTCCGCGGTGTGCTCGACTCGGCGAAGGCCGGCGTCGAACTGGAGTACGCGGAGGGGATCGTCGCGAAGGTCCCCGTCCGCATCATCGCCGACCTGCTCGGGGCACCGGCCGAGGACTGGGAGCAGTTCCGCGCCTGGTCCGACGCCTCCGTCGGCTCCGCCGACCCCGGCATCACGCTGACCTCCCAGGAGGCGTTCGGGGCGCTGACCACGTACTTCCGCCGGCTGATCGAACTGAGGGAGCAGCGCCGCGCCAACGACCTCATCTCCATCCTCATGGACGCCGAGGTCGACGGCGAGAGCCTGTCCCACGACGAGCTCATGTCGTTCTTGCACCTGCTGCTCGTCGCCGGCAACGAGACGACGCGCAACCTGATCGCACTGGGCACCATCGCGCTGATCAACCACCCCGAGCAACTGCGGATGCTCGTCGAGGACCCGAGCCTGATCCCCTCCGCGGTCGAGGAGATGCTGCGCTACGTCTCCCCGGTCACGCACATGACGCGCTGGGCCACCGAGGACGTCGAGCTGCGCGGCAGGACCATCAGGAAGGGGCAGGCGGTCGTCCTGCTCTACGGTGCCGCCAACCGCGACGAGGACGTCTTCGGCGACACCGCCGAGCAGTTCGACATCACCCGCAGGCCCAACCCGCACCTGGCCTTCGGCACCGGCGAGCACGCCTGCATGGGCCTGTCGCTGGCCAGGCTCGAGGCCCGCGTGTTCTTCGAGGAGCTCCTCGCCCGCTTCGACCGCGTCGAGCTCACCGGTGAGGTGCTGCGGATGCGTTCGACCATGGTGCCGGGCGTCCGGACCATGCACGTCCGCCTGGGTGCGAACGAGAAGGCAGCTGTCCGATGAGGATCGTCCTGGACCGGGCCAAGTGCACCGGCATCGGAATCTGCGAGTCCCTCGCACCCACGGTGTTCGAGGTGGACGACAGAGGTGAACTCGTCGTGCTGGCCGCCGAAGTGCCGGAAGGCGCGCTGGACGAGGTGACCGAGGCCGTCGAAGGCTGCCCGGCCATGGCGCTGAGGCTGGAACCGTGAGCGCCTCTGCTGTCCACGCAGGACCGCGCTCGCTCGTGGTCGTCGGCGCCTCGCTCGCCGGTCTGCGTGCGGTCGAGGCCGCGCGCAAGGCCGGGTTCACCAGCCGCATCACCCTCATCGGCGACGAACCCCGCCTTCCTTACGACCGGCCGCCGCTGTCGAAGCAGATGCTGGCCCCAGACGGCCCGACCGACCCGGTGACCTTCCGCGGCCGCGCGGAGTTCGACGAGCTGGGCGTGGAACTCCTGCTGGGCACCCCGGCCACCGGACTCGATCCGGACGCCAAGGTGGTGCATGCCGGCGGCGCGGAGGTGCCCTACGACGCGCTGGTCATCGCCACCGGCGCCGCGGCATGCGGCCTGCCCGGCACAGAAGGCTTGGCAGGTGTGCACGTCCTGCGGACGCTCGACGACGCGCGCGCCGTTCGCCGCGCCCTGGACGAGGGCGCCCGCACAGTCGTCGTGGGAGCGGGGTTCATCGGGTCCGAGGTGGCCTCGGCCGCCCGCAAGCGCGGCTTGCCGGCAACGGTCGTGGAGGCGCTGCCGGCCCCTCTGGTCCGGTCCGTCGGACGTGAGCTCGGTGCCGCGCTGTCGTCGCTGCACACCCGCAACGGCACCGTGCTGCGCTGCGGACAAGCCGTGGCCGCGGTGGAGGGCGCTGACCGGATAGAGGGCGTCCGCCTCACCGACGGCACCGTGATCGGCGCCGATCTGGTCGTGGTCGGGATCGGGGCGATGCCCCGCACCGAGTGGCTCGCCGGCAGCGGACTGCCCGTCGACGACGGCGTGGTCTGCGACGAGTTCCTCGGCGCCGGCGCACCCGGCGTCTACGCCGCGGGGGACGTCGCCCGTTGGCACAACGTCCTGTTCGACCGCTCGATGCGGGTGGAGCACTGGTCCGCCGCCGCCGAGCAGGGGGCGCGTGCCGCGCGCAACGCGGTGGCACCGGAAGACCTCCGGCCCTACTCGACGGTCCCGTACTTCTGGTCGGACTGGTACGGCTCGCGCATCCAGTTCGCCGGTGTCGCGGCAGAAGACGGTGTCGAGATCGTCTCGGGCGACCCGGCCGGTGACCACTTCGTCGCGCTGTACCGCGAGGGCGACCGCCTGACCGGCGTGCTGACCCTGAACGGGCAGCGCCACGTCATGAAGTACCGCCGGCTCATCGCCCAGCACGCCCGCTTCGACGAAGCCGTCGCGTTCGCCAGGGCGTCCGCGACCACCGCCTCCTGAATTTCCGCCAACACCTGCCCACAGCTGGAAAGGACGAGACGACCATGACCAAGTTGCAGCAAGACGACGACCACACGACCTCACCCTCCGACACGGGTCCCACCCGTGAAGAGGCGATGCTCGCCCGCATGGGCACGCGGATGGGTTTCATCTACTCCGCTGTCCCCGTGGTCGTGTTCGTGACGGCGAACCTCTTCCTGCCCTTACCGGTGACCCTCACCGTCGCCCTGCTGACGGGGGCGGGGCTGATGGTGTTCCGGCTCGTGCGCGGTGAGCGCTGGATCTCGGCCGCCGGCAGCCTGGCGGGCGTCGCGGTCGCCGCCGGGATCGTGGCACTGACCGGGTCGGCGAAGAACTATTTCGCGGTGGGGATCTGGGCCTATCTGGCGGGCTTCGTGATCACCCTCGGCTCCGTGCTGCTCCGCCGCCCGGTCACCGGGATCATCTGGAACTTCGTGCACGGCCGCAAACACCGGTGGCGGAACGATCGGACGGTCCTGCGCGCCCACACCATCGCCACACTCGCCGCAGCCGCCGTGCTGGGCTGCCGGTTCGGCTTCCAGCAGTGGCTCTACCTCAACGACAACACCAGCGCGCTCGGTGTCGCCCGCATCGCGATGGGCACGCCGCTGTCGGCGCTCGTCGTGGTCGTCATCGTGTGGGCCTTCCGCCGCAGCACCAAGCAGTTGCTCCCGAAGCACCCGTGACACCACCACCGAGAGCGCTCATCGTCGTCCTCGCCCTCGCGGGAATCACGGTGTCGTTGCAGCAGACCTTCGTCATCCCCTTGCTCCCTCATCTGCCGGAACTGCTGCACACGACCTCCGGCAATGCCTCGTGGGCCGTGACGGCCACGCTGATCGCGGGGGCGGTGTCCATCCCGATCGCCGGCAGGCTCGCCGACACGCGGGGCAAACGACGCGTTCTGCTGTGGTGCCTCTCGTTGCTGGTCACGGGTTCCGCGGTGACGGCGCTCAGCACCTCGGTGGGCTGGTTCGTCACCGGTCGCGCCCTGCAGGGCACGGCCGCGGGGGTGGTGTCACTGGGCATCAGCCTGCTGCGCGACCACCTGCCGCCGCGCCGGCTGGCCTCCGCGACGTCGGTGATGAGCACGTCCCTCGGCGTCGGGGCCTCGCTGGGAATCCCGCTGTCGGCGTTGCTCGCGCAGTACACCGACTGGCGGGTCCTGTTCTGGACCGCCGGTGGGCTGGCGGCCGCGGTGGGCGTCCTCGTCGTGCTCGTGGTGCCCCGTTCGCACCGGCCCCAGGGCGGCCGGTTCGACCCGCTGGGCGCGTTGCTGCTGTCGGGCGCGCTGGTCTGCCTCTTCCTCGCCGTTTCCCGGGGAGGTGCCTGGGGGTGGGCCGGCGGTCTCATCCTCGGGTCGTCCGCGGTCGCGCTGCTGGTGCTGTTCGGCGCGTGGGAGCTGCACACCCCGCAGCCGCTGATCGACCTGCGGGTGAGCCGCCGGCCGCAGGTCCTGCTCACCAACACCGCTTCGCTGGTCTTCGGCTTCGCCATGCTGACCAACTCGTTGGTGTTCACCCAGCTCCTGCAGACGCCCGCGACGGCGGGGTACGGGTTCGGCGAGTCGATGCTCGTCGCCGGCCTCCTGCAGGCGCCAGGCGGAGTGTGCATGATCGCCACGTCGCCGGTGTCGGCCAGGATGACCGTCCACTTCGGACCGAAGATCACGCTCATGGCCGGCGCCCTGGTCCTCGCGTGCAGCTACGGCTTCGCGGCGCTGTGGCACACCCAGCTCTGGCAATTGCTCGTGTGCACCGTGCTCGTCGGATCAGGCATCGGGCTGGCCTACGGGGCGATGCCGTCGCTGGTCATGGACGCGGTCCCCGTCGGCCAGACGGCGGCGGCCAACGGCCTGAACAACCTCTGCCGGTCGCTGGGCACCTCCACCGCCGGTGCGGTGACCGGGCTGATCCTCACCGCCGGGACCACGACGGTGAGCGGGCGTGCCGTCCCCGACCCGGCCGCGTTCACCACCGTCCTGCTGGCCGGTGCGGCGGCGGCGCTGCTCGCCCTGGTCGTCGCCGCCTTCATCCCGGCTCGTCCCCACGCCACGCGTGTCCGGGAAACAACGCCCGAAACCGCCGGGCGGGTCCTGGAGGCGTGAGCTCAGGCGGCCCTGGCGCGCTCGACGAGAAGGTCGGCGAAGACGTCCGGCTTGTCGACCGGGGTGATGTGACCGCAGTCTTCAAGCAGGTGCCGACAGAGGCGGGCCGTTTGGCGGGATCTGATCGCGTGGTGTCGTGCGATGAGGTTCCGGTGCCACCGCAGCACGGTCTGGGCGCACCAGCAATCGGAGTCGACGAAGCGCCTCGATTGGGAATCGGTGCAGCAGCGCCGCTAGATCTAAAACTGACTGAGGTTGTTGACAGTCTGGGCTCCTGATGGCTAGGAGACCTGGATGTCAGAGCGTGTGTGGAGCGAGAAGGATCTGGTCAGGCGGGCAGGCCGGCGCCTGGCCGTCCTGCGCCATGCCGAGGAGGTCAGTGGCAACGTGGCCGCGACCTGTCGCTACTACGGCATCAGCCGCAATGTGTTCTACCGCTGGAAACGCCGGTACGAGGACGAGGGCTTGGAAGGGCTCAAGGACCGCTCCAGCGCTCCGCACCACAGCCCGGCGATGACCCATCCGGAAGTGGTCGGCAAGATCATCCACCTGCGGCAGCACTACCACTTCGGGCCCACGAAGATCGTGATGTACCTGCAGCGCTATCACGACATCACCATCAGCCAGTCCGGGGTGTGGCGGATCCTCAAGCGGCTGGGCCTCAACCGGCTCCCCGCCTCCCAGCGCTACAAGAGCCGCCAGAAACGCTGGAAGCGCTACGAGAAGCAGCGTCCAGGCCACCACGTCCAGATCGACGTCAAGTTCATCGAACCCATCACCACCGCCACGGGTACACGCAAGCGCTTCTACCAGTACACCGCGATTGACGACTGCACCCGGCTGCGGATTCTGCGGATCTACCCGCGCTCGGATCAGAAGACTGCGATCCAGTTCCTGGACTACGTGCTGTCGCGACTGCCGTTCCAGGTCGAGAAGATCCAGACCGACAACGGGGCGGAGTTCCAGACCCAGTTCCACTGGCACGTCCTGGACCAGGGAATCGGGCGCATCTACATCCGCCCCGCCACCCCACGGCTCAACGGGAAAGTCGAGCGAAGCCACCGCATCGACGCCGAGGAGTTCTACCGCCAGCTCGACGGCGTGGTGATCGACGACGCCGGCGTCTTCAACGACAAGCTCAAGGAGTGGGGAGGACTACTACAACTACCACCGACCCCACGGCGGCCTCGGCGGCCAAACACCCTATGAGAGGCTGCTACAGAAGACTCAAGTCCAGCCTGTCACCGGCCAGCGTCAGTTGCACATGCAACGCGTTGGTCACTCAGGCAGGCCAGTCGGCGCAGCATGGCCGGTCATCATGCCGCGTCATTCGACATCGCTGCGGGCCTTCGGCCGCACCCACGAGCACTTCGCTCCCTCACACTACGCACGGTTTCAACCTGCATGGATGGAGTTGTCGGCAGGCGCAGCGCCCGAGCTGAAGACCAGGTTCGAGGCTGGGATCTGTCCCGAGGCGGTTCCCCGCAGCGCGAACAGCCGCGCGCGTGCCGCCAGGCGGAACTAGGACGAGTTCTTCGGAGAAGAAAGCTTTCTGCTTCGAGCAGAGGAGTGAATCCGGCTCGGGGCCGCCCGCTACGGCGCAGAACGAGCCAGGCGCCGCATCGGATCACGTAGAACACGGCGGGCGGCAAGGACCACGACGGCCAACCGTGCCACCACCGGCTGCCTTGTCAATGGTGGAAGCTGCCAGGAGCGCCAGTAAGCCTGGTGGCGACGGTGGGGTCGTGTTGTTCTATTGCTTTCAGTTCGCGCTTCTCGTGCTCGGTGAGTCCCGCCGCGCCCTCCTCTCGTCGAGTCCTCGGACTCTGGTCTGTGCACGCCTGACGTACGGCCGCACCACGCGTTCCCACCAGCTCAAGGCTTCAGCCCCGCAGGGGAAGATGTCCAAGGCGTCGCCGAGCAACTCGGCTGCGCCGATCGACAGTGAGAAGCCGTGATCGGCATAGGGTCCGAGATTCCAGACAGGGTCGCCGAGCAGCGCGATCTGGCGGTGGAACCACCCTCGGGTCCACCCACGGGAAAACGCTGTGCACGCTATACCGTCCACATGCGACAGGAGCGATGGGACGAGCGCGCCGAGGTCGGCGAACTGCTGCGGCCAGTGGATCATCCCCGGCACGTCCTGCCAGGCGAACGAGACCGCGGAGTTGTTGTCGCGCAGCGGGTGCAGTCGCACGGATCTGCCGGTGAGGTCCATCGAGACCGCACACGACGAAGCCACGTCTATCCGTCGGGACACGGTCGACCAGCTCGGCGGCCGGGTGTCGGACGTGTCCGGGAACACCGCGTCCCCGACCTCCGTGCACGCCTCATCGGCACCCACGACGACGTCGAACCAGTCCGCGTCACCGTTGCCCGCGACAGCGGTGACACCACAATCGTCTGCGATGAGAACAGGTAGGTTCTCGCGCCGGCGGGGCGCCGCGTCACCGATCGTGTCGTCCAGCGCCGCGATCACGTCGTCCTCGTTCAGCACAGGATGACGTGGAGACGGCTTGGGGCGCACCGCGAGCGGAACCCCTGTCTCGTCGACCTGCACGAGATCACACCGGGGTTGGCGTCGCTGTACGAGTGCGGGCAACAGGCCTAGCCGTCGCGCGGCGTCGAGGCCGAAGTCCGTGAGCGCGGTGGGGATTCCGACGGGGCGCGCCGGTGCCTCTGGTTCCAGCACGACCACTTCCCAGTCGCTGCGCAGCAGACGGTGCGTGATCGCGAGGCCGCCGACCCCCGTGCCTATGACGAGTGCTCTCCTGGTGGGCATGACTTTCCCTTCGAGCAGGACAATGTCAAGCCGACCAGACTTCCCGGCACACCGATCACCAGGATAGGTGTTCAGGTCCGCGTCGGAAAGGTGCGAAGGGGTCTCGAACGTCGAGCGGACTGGACACGATGCCCGGTTTCACGTCCTCAGGACCCGCGGGCGAAGCCAGTCGCCGGACCATCGGGTCAGCAGGGGCCCGATCGTGGCGAGGATGAGGACGTAGGCCGTCACCACCGGTCCGAGGCCAGGGCTGGATGCACCGGCGAGGCTCATGATCACGATGGAGAACTCGCCGCGGGCGATGAGGGCGGTGCCCGCGCGGAGGCGGCCTCGTGGGGCGATGCCGTCGCGACGCGCGGCATACCAGCCGGTCGTGACCTTGGTCAGGACGCCGGCCGCCGCCAGGCCGAGTGCGGCGGGCAGGACCGGCAGCAGGTCGGCCGGGCTGACGGCAAAGCCGATGGCGAGGAAGAACGCGGCGGCGAACAGGTCGCGCAGGGGAGCGAGCACGGCGCGTGCTCGTTCTGCGGTGGTGCCGGTGAGGGTGAGTCCGACGAGGAACGCGCCGACGGCGGCGGAGACGGACACCAGTTCCGCGAGTGCGGCGACGACGAGCGTGCTGCCCAGCACGCGGAGCATGAGTTGTTCGTCGTCGGGGTGGGCGAGCCAGCGGTTGACGTGGTGGCCCCAGCGGTGCGAGACGGTGAAGGCCGCGGTGACGCTGCCGATGGCGATGAACACGCCGATGAGCGCCTGCCACCAGGTGCCTCCGGAGGCCAGTACGACGAGAACCGGTAGGTAGATCGCCATGGCGAAATCCTCCATGACGAGGATCGCCAGCACGGCGGGTGTCTCGCGGTTGCCGAGCCGCCGGAGGTCGCTGAGCAGACGGGAGATGATGCCCGACGAGGAGATCCAGGTGGCCCCCGCGAGCGCGAGGACGCCAGGCCAGGACAGACCGAGCAACCAGCCCGCGACGGCGCCTGGGGTCGCGTTGAGGACGAGGTCGACCACCGCGGACGGGATGTGGCGCCGCAGGCTGTGAGTGAGCTCGGCGGTGTTGAACTCCAGACCGAGGGTGAGCAGGAGCAGCACCACGCCGATGGAGGCGCCGACTTCGACGAAGTCGCCGGCGGCGGGGACGGGCGCGATGCCGCCGTTGCCGAGGGCGAGCCCGGCCAGCAGGTACAGGGGAACGGGGGAGAAGGACCACCGTCGTGCGGCCGCGCCCAGCACGCTGAGCCCGACGAGGATGACGCCGAGTTCCAGCAGCAGGGCCATGGACGGGTGCACGGTCAGTTCTCGATGATCTGTCGCACGCCGTTGATGCCCTCGTGGGTACCGATGACGACGAGGACGTCCCCGAACTTCAGCAATTCTTCGGGCGCGGGGGAGGCGATGACGGAGTCTCCGCGCACGATGGCCACGATGGAGGCCCCGGTGCGGGTGCGCGCCCGCGTGGTACCGAGCGGCTTGCCGGCATGTTCAGACGAGGCCGGCACCACGACCTGACCCGCGCTGAGACCGGGTACCTCCTTCGTGAGGTCGGCGAACCGTTCGGCGATGCGCGGTGCGCCGAGGATCTCGGCGACGGTGTCGGCTTCGGCGATGGTGAGGCGGAACAACGGCTGTGCCTCGTCGGGGTCGTCGGCTCCGTAGCGGAGGATCTCGAAGTTGCCCTCGCGGCGGGCGACGATGCCGATGTGGTCGCCGTCGGCGTTGGTGAACTCGTAGCGCAGTCCGACACCGGGCAGCAGAACCTCGTTGACGTCCATCTGGGCATCATCGCAAGTGATGCCGCGTGGCACGAGCCGCACGGAACGTCCGGACCAACCCGCCGAAGAACAAGCCCAGTCCACAGACCAGGAACAGCGCCGTCACGGTGCTGGCCCAGGCTGGATCGTTGGGCACGCCGGGCAGGGCGATGCGCTCGGGATCAGCCGGGTCGTAGATCACGGTGACGGCATCGCCTGGCCTGACCCGCGCTGGTCGAGTTGGACCGGTCCTTCACGCCCTACGCCTTCGGCTTCGGCCTCGTAGCGAACATCGGCTGTCCACGAGTTGCGGATTCCCTGGTGCACAGCAACCGCGACGCCATCGACGCGTGACCCGCGAGTTTCAAGGTCTGTGGCGCGGTCGTCGAGCAGGACAACGCCGATGGCGAAGAGGACGAGCAGCACGAACCCCGTCACCACCAGAACCAACGCTCGCCGCACGCCGCCCCCCCCCGGAATCGCTGCTGAATCAGCCTAATCTGAGCTCGGTGGTTGTAGACTCCACGACAGGTGTGCCGGGAAGCCTGGTCGGCGTGAGTAGAACGACGCCTACTCCGAGGAGACTTCGTGGACACCGCTGTCACTGGAACGGCTAACGGCCCCATGGTCATCGCCGCCGTGGACCAGTTCGAGCAACGCCCCCTTGTGCGCGACGACCTCGCGGCTCGGATCCTGCCTGTGTCCGGCCGGCTGGCCGTGGCGGCAGCGCGCTGGCGGCCGGTGCGCAACGCGTTGTTCTCCGCAACGGAGAAGAAGATTCCCGGTCTGTGGGCGAGCATGTTGTGCCGCAAGCGCTATATCGATGATCGTCTGGACGCCACCAGTGCGCGCACGGCGGTTGTGCTCGGTGCGGGTTTCGACACCCGTGGCTGCGGAAGCTGGGACGGCAGTGTGTTCGAGGTCGACCTGCCGGCCAACATGAAGGTCAAGCACGACCGGCTGCTCAAGCTGTTCGGGTCAATGCCTCCGCGGCTGACCCTGGTGCCACTGGACTTCGAAGAGCAGAACCTCGCAAACGCCTTGGTGGAAAAAGGGTACCGGGACGACGAGCCGGTGTTCTTCGTCTGGGAGGCGGTCACCCAGTACCTGACGGAGAGCGCCGTGCGTGCGACCTTCGACTTCCTGGCGCATGCACCCGCTGGTAGTGAGCTGGTGTTCACCTTCCTGCGCAAGGACTTTCTCGATGGCACAGCCATGTTCGGTGCGCAGGCAGGACACCGCGAGTTCGTGACGAAACGGCGCGTGTGGAAGTTCGGTCTGATGCCGGACGAGGTGGCGCCGTTCGTCGAACCCTACGGGTGGAGGCAGGTGGAACAACTAGGCCCCCAGGAGTTCTCGAGCCGCTACGTGCACACGTCCGGCAGGAAAATGCCGGTGTCCGACATCGAACGCACCGTGTACTGCGTGAAGGGCGGTGCGTGAACGCCTTGTAGACGACGACCTGCGGCGATCGGCCGAGCGCCGTCGCCACGCTTCGCTGTTTGCTTCAAAATCGCTTTACAGCATCTTTGCACGCGGTGCGCCGGGAAGTCTGGTCGTCAACGCTCACCACGAACTCGTGATGAGCGTTGACGACGTGGACGGGGAGCGGCATGGCGCTGGTTCGGGCGTTCGGTGTGGTGTTGCTGATCAGCGTCCTGCTGACCGGTCTCACCGTTCGCGCGAAACGATAGGGTCATCGTGAAATCTGATCCGGCTGTCGAGCCGCTACTGCGTGAGCGGTGGTCACGCAGTAGCGGCACATGACAGCAGTCTCGCTCGTGCTGCCCGCTGGGAATCGTCGCTCAGACGAAGCGCAGTGCAGGGCAAGGCCGATCGTTCGACGACGAAGACCGATGCCGAGTCCGGTCATCGCGCCGGCGGTGACCGGTCAGCACGAACTACCGCTGTGGCGTATACGACGGTGCGGTACGGCCTTCCGCCGGCACGCGGCGCGTTCCTTCGGTTTCGGGAGCGCGCAGGCTGATCAATCGATGTCGAGCAAGGTGGTGCAACATTTCGGCGAGTGCGTCGGGCACGATCTGTCCGTCCAGGTCCTGATGTGCGTCGAGTACCGTTCTCGAGACGACGGCCCTGGGCAGCACGCCGTTGAACTCGGTCGCCAGCCCGTTGAACACCTCCCGGACATCCTCGTTCGAGGGTTCGACCTGGACGGTCATCCCACTTCCTCCTCTGCGTCTCAGTGCTCCGTGGCTCGTATCTCGCACGCATCTGTCGCAAGTGGACTGATTATCGCTGCTCGCTCAGTGATCGTCGTCTCGCTGGTAGATCAGCCGCTTGCGGTCGCGATAGCGCAACGCGTATCCCGCGACCAGCAGGCCGATCGCCAAGACGACCAGAACCGCGCTGAGGGGACTTTCGTCGGTAGCTGTGGTCACCAGTATGGAGATCACGGCCAGCAGGACCAGGCTGGGCGCGATCCAGCGGAGTTTCTTCTCCATGGCGCTCGCTCTTCGCTAGTTCGGCTGTCTCCCTCTTCCATCCTCGCTGGTGCGGTGGATCGAACACATGGCCTGACCGCGCAAGTACGGTGACCCTTTCTTGCCGGATCTCGGCAATCTCGCGGCTGATCACGCACCATGGGCGCGAGCGTCCCAAGTCGGCTTGACGCCGATCGATTTTCCAGGAAGAAGTGCGTTCGTCGTCAAGCTCACGGTGCGCGGTAGTTGCTCATCGAAAGGACCTCGAAGGTTGCGCGGTGCAGGCCTCCTGGAGACTGACGACAGTGATCGGCCGGGGCGGGAGTCCGAGTCCTGCCTCACCGAGAGAGAAGGCAGGCGGATCTGGGGCGACGATCCGGCGGTCGCTGCGCTGCGAGAAGACGATCTCTTGCTCGTTCTGTGCGGCATGCCGGGCTGAATCGGGTCGTGCGGCGGTAAGCTCTCCCCAGGTGTGCCGGGAAGCCTGGTCGGCGTTGTTCGACGACGCCTTCTCGAGGAGTGTTCATGGACACCACCGTCGCCGGTACGGTGATCGCCCCGATGATCATCACCGTTGCGGCTCAGTACGAGGAGCACCAGCTGGTCCGAGATGACCTCGCGGAGCGCATCTCGCCAGCGACCGGGCGAACGGCGGTTGCCTTGTGCCGCAAACGGTACCTCGACGACCTGATCGGCATCTCAGATGCTGATGTGGTCGTGGTTCTCGGTGCTGGATTCGACACGAGGAGCGCCAGGTCTTCTCAACACGCGATTGGTTCCGATCCACTTCGAGAAACAGGTTCTCGCAAAGGTTCCCGCCGGGAAGTGGCGGGGTTCGTCAAGCTGTCAGCCTGCCTCTTGTCGACGTCGGAGATCGAGCGGATCGTGCATTGCGTCAAGGTGTCGGCATGACGTCCCCGGTGATCGATACACGCGGTCTCACCAAGCGTTATGGCGATGTCGTTGCGGTGGAGGACTTGTCGCTGACGGTCGCGGCAGGGGAGACCTACGCGTTGCTCGGCCTCAACGGTGCGGGCAAGATGACGACGATCCGCATGCTGCTGGGCATGGTGCGCCCTACCAGCGGATCCGTTCACGTGCTGGGAACCGCTCTCGGGCCGGGCGCACACGGGCTGTGGTCACGGGTGGGCTACCTGGTGGAAACACCTGCGGCGTATCCGGAACTCACCGTCCGGGAGAACCTGGCGGTGGCGGCTCGCTTAAGAGGCGTACTCCCGCGCAGCCGCGTGAGCGAGATGATCGAGCGGCTGAAACTGACTGCTTACGCGGACAAGCGCGCGCGAACGCTGTCGCTGGGCAATGCGCAACGACTGGGGCTGGCCAAGGCGCTGCTGCACGAACCCGACCTGCTGATCCTCGACGAGCCCGCCAACGGCCTGGACCCGGCGGGCGTCGCGGAGATCCGCGATCTGCTGCGCGAGTTGAGCCGGGATCAGGGTGTGACCGTGGTGCTGTCCAGCCACATCCTCACCGAGGTAGCGCGACTTGCGACTCGCATCGGTGTGATCCACCGCGGCCGGCTCGTCCGCGAGCTGGAAGCGGCAGATCTCAACGCATTCCTGAACCAACGCCTGTGCGTGTCAGCTCGTGACCCGGAATCGGCCGAGCGGGCGTTGACCACCGCGGGCTTCGCACCGGTCAGGTTGGACACCGGTGCTCTCGTTCTGACCGACGCCCGGTCTGTGCGGGAACCCGACGCCGTGGCCACCGTCCTCGTGGCCGCGGGCTGCCCGCCGACCCGGCTCGTCGTCGAGCAGGACGACCTGGAGACCTTCTTCCTGCGTGAGGTGGAGTCGTGATCGACGCGTTGGCGACCGAAGCGCTCAAGACGCGACGATCTCGCGTGCCGTTGGTGACCGCTGTGGTGTTCACCGTCGCTGTTCTGGTTGGCGGGCTGTTCATGTTCATCCTCCAAGACCAGGAGCGTGCTCGGTCACTCGGTTTGATCGGCACCAAGGCCGCGCTCGTCGGCGGTCAGGCGGACTGGCCGACGTACTTCTCCTTCCTCGCACAGATCACCGCTGTGGGCGGGATCGTGGTGTTCGGTCTCGTCTCGGTGTGGCTGTTCGGGCGGGAGTTCAGCCAGAACACCGTCAAGGACCTTTTGGCGTTGCCGACCTCCCGGACCTCGATCGTCGCGGCGAAGTTCGTCGTGGCTCTGGTGTGGTGCCTGGCGCTGACGTTCCAGCTGCTTGTCCTCGGCCTGCTGATCGGTGTGGCGCTCGGCCTGCCGGGTCTGTCCGCGGAAGTGCTTGCTCGCGGCGCGGCGGTGATCGTCGCGACCGCGGTGATGACGATGCTGCTCACCACGCCGATTGCGTTCGCGTCCAGCGTCGGCAGGGGCTACCTGCCGGGATTTGGAGTGATCATCGCTTCTGTCTTCTGCGCGCAGATCGTCGCCGCGCTCGGCTACGGCCGGTACTTCCCATGGTCGGTCCCGGCGTTGTTCAGCGGTCTGGCGGGTCCGGATCAGGTGCCGACCGGCGTGCTCGGCGTGGTGCTGGTCGGAGCGACGGGGGCGGTGGCGACCGCGTTGTGGTGGCGCAACGCCGATCAGGACCGCTGACCCTGGTGGCGCTCCCACAGCCAGCCGAAGCGGTCGATGCGCCACAACTGTGCCATCACGACCACGGTGGTGCCGAAGACCGTCGGCCACACCTCCAGGGCGATCAGACCCCAGAGGATCAAGCCGAATCCGATGACGCCGACGGCGACCAGCAAGCGCAGCACCGCACGGTGGTCGGGCGGTACGAGGTCGTGGTTCTCGAGCCAGGCGCGCTCGCCGTAGATGCCCCGCGCAGCCCAGCTGCGCGGTTCGCGCACAGGCGGGAACGCTCGCGGATTGACGAACAGCCAGACGACCACAGCACCGATGGGCAGAAGACTCCACCAGCCGATCCACGTGCGGCTCCAGACAGCCAGCAGCATCAACGGAATCGCGGCGAATCGCGTCCAGACGCTCCACGGGTTGGCGTGCCGTTGCCATGCTTCGTCTGTCATGCCGAAGGCCTTCGCGACGCGGTCAGCCACGTCCATTGTGGATCTCCTCCAGGTCGCGGACGGCTGTGCCGACACCGTCTTCCCCGCGGATCTGCTCGCTGAGGTCGATGGCGCGTTGCTGGAGCGCGGGATCGCTCACGGCTCGAGTGATCGCGTCGCTGAGCGAGGTGACGGTGATGTTCCGGTGGGGAAGTGGCGGAGGGGCAACGCCGACAGCGTGCATCCGCTGCGCCCAGTGGGGTTGATCGGCGACGAACGGGCAGATCACCTGGGGCAACGCCTGCCGCCAGAGCCGCGGCGGTGGTTCCTCCTCCGCCGTGGTGCACGACCGCTGCCACCTTGCCGAACAGCCAGTCGTGCGGCGCCTGGTCGATGACGAGGAGGTCGTCGGACGAGCGTGTGGCCAGCCCGCCCCAGCCGGTGGCCACGACCGCGCGCACCCCCGCATCTCTGACCGCATCGGCGACGATGTCGCCGATGCGCTGGGCGTCTCGTCCCGCCATGCTGCCGAAACCGAGGTAGACAGGCGGCGGACCCGCCTCCAGGAACGCCCGCAGCGACATCTCCGGTGACCACGCCGCGTTCCGCGGCAGGAGCCAGAAACCCGTGGTCCGCACGGATTCGGGCCATGCGGGATCGACCGGTGTCACGGCTGAGCTGAACGCCTGCAACACCAGGGCGTGGTCTGGGCCGCGACCACGTGCCAGTCCGAGGTCGTCGGCGCGCCAGGTGTTGACGACACCGTTGTAGGCGCGCATGGTCGCCGACACCGTGAGATAGGTGGCCCGGTTGAGGAACCGGGGAACTCTCGGCAGCGGCACCATGGGACAGGGGAACTCCGAGGTCGGCACCCAACCGGGCTGCAGCGTGGCCAGAACGGCAGGTACGCCGAGCAGTTCCGCCGCGTGCTGTGCGGGCACACTCGGCGAGTGCACCAGCAGATCTGCGCCGGAGGAGCATGCGACCGCACCGACGTCGCGCAGCACGTCCGCCATCAACGGCTTGATGCGCCGGATCGTCGAGATCGCTGTGAGCTTGCCGCGCACACCCCTGTACCCGCCCTCGATCGCCTTGACCATGGTCGGGTCGCGAAGCAGCCTGTTCGGTCCCTCGTCGAGCGGCGCGAACTCCACGTCGTAAGAGACAGCGCTGTCAGCGAAGGACGCGGGAGCGGCGAGCACCGCATCGTGGCCTGCCCGTCGGAAAGCCACCGCGAGCGCCAGGAACGGTTGCACATCGCCACGCGTGCCGTGGGTGACCAGCAAAGCTTTCACCGACTGTTCCTCTCGTCGATCGCGGTGAACGCGGCGAGCCAGCGGTCGTCGGCGAACAGGCCGTTGGTCAGCATTTCCAGACCGGCGCGAGCGCCACGTACCGCTGTCGCGGTCTCGGCCGGGTCGCCGCCCAGCAGCCGGCCGACGTGATCGCCGAGCACCAGCGGTGCCAGCAACCACGAGACGTAGGTGACCGTTCGCGCTCGTGCGTCCGCTGAAGTGCGAACCCAGCCCTCAGCCTCACCGGTCTCGAGCCACGTTTCCGTGCGTTCGACGATCTCGGCGAACAGCGCACGGGCCGCCGGGGTGTCGTCGAGCAACGCTCTCGCCAGGTAACGCCGGACCGGTGTCGCCGCCTGCAGCACCTCTCCCAAAGCCTCGGAGGCCGCTTCACCGCCGCTGCGGATCGAGTCGAGGACGTAGTCGTCGCAAGCCTGCCGGAGTCCGTCCTTCGAGCCGAAGTGGTGCACCACCAGCGCGGGCGAGATCCCGGCATCCGCGGCCACCGCGCGGACCGACGTGCCCGCGATGCCGTCGGTGCCGAACCGGGCGAGTGCCGCGTCACGGATACGAGCCCGTGCCGTCAGATCGGAGACTGAACGCATGTTCTGATTATTGAACGTCTGTTTAGTCCGCGTCCAGGCCAGTCGGTTTGCTTTGCTCGGAGCTTTACGGCATCTTGGCGCGCGGTGCGCCGGGAAGTCTGGTCGGCAACGCTCATCACGAACTCGTGGTGGGCCTGGTCGACGTGGGCGGAGTTCTTTGATGGCGCTGGTTCTGGCGTTCGGTGTAGTCCTGCTGATCAGCGTCTCGCTGTCCGGTCTCGCCGCCCGCACCATCCTGTCGACGGCGTTGATGTTCCTGGTGGCGGGAGCGTTGATCGGCCAAGGTGGCCTCGGGCTGGTCGACATCCCGTCCAACAGCGGGTTCGTCACAGTTCTCGCTGATCTCGCGCTTTTCACCGTCCTGTTCACCGACGGTCAGCGGGCAGGCTTGCCCGACCTGAAGCAGGGGTGGCGGCTCTCGGGCAGGGCGCTGGGCCTGGCCATGCCGCTGACCATGGTCGGCATCGCCGTGCCGACGCACTTCCTCACCGGACTGGACTGGACGACGTCGTTCCTGATCGGCGCGATCCTCTCGCCGACCGACCCCGTGTTCGCCTCCGCGATCGTGGGCCGCACCGACGTACCCGCGCGGCTGCGGCGCCTGCTCAACGTCGAGTCCGGACTCAACGACGGTCTCGCGCTGCCGTTCGTGCTCATCTTCCTGGCCACGGCCGCCAACAAGGACACCGATTTCGCCACGATCGGCATCGAACTGGTCGCAGGGCTCGCTCTGGGCGTCGTGATCCCCGCCGTCGTCGTGCTGTCGTGGCGGCTGCGGATCTTCACCGCCGAACCGCGGCTGCAAGCACTGGGGCCCCTGGCCATCGCGGTCATGCTGTACGCGGCCTGCCACCTGACGCACGCCAACCCCTACCTCGCCGCGTTCGCAGCCGGGTCGACCATCGCCACCCTGGACCGTGTCGCGGCAGAGCACTTCGAGCACTTCGGTGACCTGCTGTCGGAGATCACGAAGTTCGCGGCGCTGCTCGTCTTCGGCGCGCTGATCACACCGGAACGCCTCTCGCACCTGACCGTGGGGGACTGGGCGGTCGCGGTCATCGCGATCCTGCTCGTGCGCCCGGCGGCGATGATGTTGTCGCTTCTGCGCACACCCCTGCCCGCACGCGAACGTTCCGCCGCAGCATGGTTCGGCCCGAAGGGCTTCGCGTCGGTGGTCTACGGGCTTCTCGTCCTGCAAGCCGGGATCCCGACCGGTGAGCACGTGTTCGACCTGGTGGCGATCACCATCGCCTTGTCGATCGTGCTGCACTCCTCGACGGACGTGCCCGTGGCCAAGGCCCTGAGTTTCGAGCCTCCGGACGGGCTCCCCACAGGCAGGCCAGACGACCGAAAGGAGCGCGAGCAGGCCTGATGGGATCGCCGAACCTGACCCTCGTGTGGGCGGCGCTGGTGATGCTGTCCTTCTTCGCCATCCCGCGGCGTCACTGGTACGTGCAGTTGCCCGCTGTCCTCGGCTGGGCGTTGGTGTGGTTCGACGGCGAGTTCACAGGTCACTGGACGGACTCCCTAGGACTCGCCGTCGCCGGCTTCAGCTTGCTGTGGCTGTGGTTCGGCACACCTTCCGACAACACTGAGCGACGGGGCCACCATGAGCCCTGATGCGGAAGCGGTGTTGCGCGAACGGTGGTCGCGCAGCCAGCGGTACGTCACAGCGTTCTCCGTGTTCCTGCCGGCGTTGCAGTTCCTGCCCTGCACGGCGATCGTCCTGCTGGCAGGTGGTGGAATCATTTCGTCGGCGGCGATTGCGCTGGTGCCGATTGCTGTCGCAGCACTGGCACTGCGCCACTGGCTCCGCCGCCAGACACCTCTCGACCCGTCGTCATGGTTGCCCGCCGCGGCCATCGCAGTGGGAGCGCAGCAACTGTCCATCGCGATCCCCGGGTATGGCATTGCCACCGGCAGAACACATGACGAGCTGACCGGGCCGACCGTCTTGTTCTTCGGCAGCTGGAGTGTCGCGGCCGCGACCTGCGTGGCAGCTCATCGCGCGAGCCGAGCTCTTCTCAAGCCGCTCATCGCCGAGCTCGGATCAGCTGATGTGCGCTTGCCGCTCGACGTGCGGGCCGCGGTCAGCGGCCCTGAACTCGTGTCGGCTCAGATCGTGGTCGATCATGACCGTGTCGAGTGGACCGTGCGCTTGTACGCGGGCCTTGGTCGGGGTTCGCGGTTGGACAACTCGGTTCCGTTCCGCGAACTCATCCGCGTGTTGCCGGTGACCTTGCCAGCTGTTCCCGTGCTGCGGCCGTGGACCGTTCTGCCCGGAGGCATCACGTTGTACGCCCAAGCAGGGCCGGCTGTCCTGTTGACCTCCATGAACGACGAGTGGCTCATCCCTGTGCACGACGCGGTGCTCGTCACCGAACTGCTGAACCGTCGCCAAGAACTGTGGGTACTGGGAACGAACTGACTCACGCCCGGCCAGGCGGTGAGCTGAGTCGGCAGTGGACGTGGCCGATGTTGGGCGTCGAGGACGGCTGAAGAGCGCTCAGGGCTGTTCGGCGCAGACTTCGAGGAGCAGGTCTCCCTCGCGCAGCACGTGCGGCTCGGCTTGATCACGCCAGTGGCGTGTGTTCTCCCGCGTGGCGGCGAGTACTTCAGGGGCGCACTCAGTCAGGCGCAGGCCGATCTCGTTGCGCAGGACGGCTCGCTCGACGAACACCAGGTCCTCGAGCTCGCACGTGCAGTCGTCTGGCGGCGACGCGTCCTCGACGACGCGGTCAGCGCCGAGGTACAACCCCACTTCCCGCCAATGCGGCTCGTGGAAGGCGACCATCACGATCGCCTGGTCGTTGAGCCAGCGAACCGCGCACAGGATGCGCAAGGCGACAGCGTCGTCCGCTACCGTAACGATCACCCGTGTCGCGCGCGGGACGTCGGCTTCGCGCAACGCGGTGACATCGGTGCCGTTGCCGAGCACAGACCGGGCCCCACGCTGCGATACGAGGTTGGCGCGAGCAAGATCGGTGTCGATCACGGCCAGGGACCCGAGCTGGGGCCCGAACATCGCTCCGAGCACCCGCTGCCCACGCTCGCCGTAGCCGATCAAGACGGTGTGTGAATCCAAAGCAACTCCTGGATGGCGGAGCGGCAGATCAGCCGCCGACCAGACTTCCCGGCACACCTGGGAAGGAAGGATAACCGATGACCGACCAACTGAGCGCCGTCCAGATCCTGGTGCGTTGTCAGCCGTCTGCGGGACCGCGATTCCTTGCTGCCGCACTGCTTCTCGTATTCGTTGCCTGCTGATGCACGTCCGGGATGCCGTCGTTGTCCGCGTCGAGAGTCTCTTCCTCGTGGATCCGGCGGTACACCCTGTTGCGCACGCGAAGGATCACGGTCGCGATCAGCGCGGACAGCACCGAGCCCAGCAGCACGGCCACCTTGGCGTTGCTGTAGTCGGCGCTGCCCTCGCCGAACGACAGTTCGCTGATCAGGAGTGAGACGGTGAACCCGATGCCGGCGAGAATCGACAGGCCGACCACGTCGATCCAGGCCAGGTCGTCGTCCAGATCGGCCTTGGTGAACCGCGCGACCAGCCAGGTGGCCGCGGTGATGCCGATCGGTTTGCCCAGCAGCAGCCCGAGAACGATGCCGAGCGTCACGCTGTCGGTGAGCGAGGTGACGAAACCGCTCAGGCCTCCGATCGAGACGCCGGCGGCGGCGAAGGCGAAGATAGGAACGGCCACACCGGTGGACAGAGGCTGCCACCGGTGCTGGAAGATCTCGGCCAGGCCGGGGCCCTCGCCAGATTTGCGGATCACCGGCACGGCGAATCCGAGCAGCACGCCCGCCACGGTTGCGTGGATCCCGGAGGCGTGCATGAGTGCCCACGTCGCCACCGCGAGGGGAATCAGCAGCCACCACGACCGGACGCGTCGCTGCACGAGCACGGTGAACAACGCCAGCGGGACGAACATCAGCAGCAACGGCACCAGTGACAGGTCGTCGGTGTAGAAGAGGGCGATGATCACGATGGCGATCAGGTCGTCCACAACGGCGAGGGTCAGCAGGAACGTGCGCAGCGCGGAAGGCAGACACCTGCCGATGACCGCGAGCACCGCGAGCGCGAACGCGATGTCGGTAGCGGTGGGGATGGCCCAGCCGGACAACGCGGGGCCGCCTCCGAGGTTGATCGCGACGAAGATCAACGCCGGGACGAGGACGCCGCCGAATGCAGCCGCGATCGGGACGGCGGCGCGGCGGGGATCGCGCAGGTCGCCGGCGACGAACTCGCGTTTGAGTTCCAGGCCGGCGACGAAGAAGAAGATGACCAGCAGGCCGTCGGAGGCCCATTCGGCGAGACTGAGGCGCAGGTGCAGCGATTCAGGGCCGATCTCGACGGTGCGCAGGGTTTCGTAGATCGATGCCCACGGCGAGTTGGCCCACACCAGGCCCACCACTGCCGCGATCAGCATGATGACGCCGCCGACGGTCTCCAGGCGGAGCAGGTCGGCGATGCGCTTGGTCTCGGGCCAGGACGCGCGGCTGAACAGCCGGGTCTTCACGGGTTCCACAGCTCACTCCGGGTGTCGTCGGCCGCAACGCCGACCAGACTTCCCGGCACACCATGCCGCTCGTCACGGCAACGGTCCGACCGTACCTCACGATCAGGCAGCGGGCCTGTCGATGTGATCTTGTCCGGAACGGATCAGGTTGATGTCCCGCGGTTCCGCCACGTCTGGACGATGACGACCACCGGGCCGCACGCGGTCACCGCCGCGCCGATCGCGATCAGCACGGTCGATGACAGCGACACGCCCGTGATGACCACCACCAGGCCAACGGCGTAGATCAGCAGCAGGCCGATCAGCCTCAGCACACGCGGCGGCAGCAGGCGATGCGGTGGCGGCGTTGTGGCGAGTTTGGCTGCGAACGTGGGATCGTCCTCGGCGAGACGTTGCGCGATGTCGTCCAGTTCGCGCTGCTCGTCCTCGGCCAATCCCATTGTCACGCACCTCCCCAACCCGCCACATCGACTATTCGCGCCTGCTCAGCGATCCGCCAGTTCCGGTCGCAGCGCGGACCGCGCGTTCACCGGTTCGGCGGCTTCTGCCGCGTCCGCGACCGCTTCGGCAGCGGCCTCGCTCGCCCGGGCCACGTCCTTCTCTGCCTGTGCCGCGGCAGCCTCGACGGCTTCGTCAGGCTTGGCGGCGGCCGCCGATCGCGGCAGCACATCGGAGAACGCCTTCGAGACGTCTTGCAGTGCGGTGGTGACCTCGCTCGGAATCACCCAGAACGTGTTACCGGGACCCTCCGCGAGCTTGGGCAGCATCTGCAGGTACTGGTAGGCGAGCAGCTTCGGGTCGGGGTCGTTGCGGTGCACCGACTGGAAGACCTGGTCGATCGCGCGGGACTCGCCTTCCGCCTTCAGGATCGTGGCGGCCCGGTTTCCTTCGGCGCGCAACACGGCGGCCTGCTTGTCGCCCTCGGCCGTGAGGATCTGCGACTGCCGCTGCCCTTCGGCGTTCAGGATCGCGGCCCGCTTGTCGCGTTCGGCCCGCATCTGCTTCTCCATCGCCTCCTTGATGCTCTGCGGCGGGTCGATGGCCTTGATCTCCACCCGGTTGACCCGCAGGCCCCACTTACCGGTCGCGTCGTCGAGCACACCGCGCAACTGGTTGTTGATCGTGTCGCGTGAGGTGAGGGTCTTCTCGAGATCCATGGACCCGACGACGTTGCGCAGGGTGGTGACCGTGAGCTGCTCGACCGCCTGCAGGAAGCTGGCGATCTCGTAGGCGGCGGCGCGGGGGTCGGTGACCTGGAAGTACAGCACCGTGTCGATCTCCACGACCAGGTTGTCCTCGGTGATCACCGGCTGCGGCTGGAAGGACACCACCTGCTCGCGCAGGTCGATCGCCGGGTAGACGCGGTCGATGTAAGGGATGACGAAGTTGAGACCGGGCTTGAGGGTGCGCTGGTAGCGGCCTAGACGTTCGACGTTGCGCGCTCGGGCCTGCGGCACGATGCGCACGGCGCGCAGGACCGTGAACGCCGCGAAGATCGCGAGCACGAGTCCGGCGACGAGCAATGTGGACATGGACTCACTCCCGTGGATAGACGACGGCGGTGGTGCCATCGATGTGCAGAACGTCGACCGTGCTTCCGGCGGGGATGACGAGCGACTCGTCGTACGGACGGGCCGTCCAGTCCTCGCCACGGAGGCGCACGAGGCCCTCGTGGCCGTTCACCTCGCGGAGCACGTAGGCCGAAGCGCCGACCAACGCTTCCACGCCGAACCGTTCGAGCCGCGGCTGCAGCATCATTCGCCGCGCCCAGGGCCTGATGAGCACCACACCGGCGGTGGACACGACGCTGAACACCACGAGCTGGCCAAGAAGCGGCAGACCGATCGCCGCCGTCCCCGCCGTGGCGACAGCCGCGGTGGCGAGGATGCCCAGTGCCGCGGTGAAGGTGAAGATCTCAGCGATGGCCAGCACCAACGCGATGACCAACCAGATGAGCCAGGGATCCATGGTGCGACCCTCCCTAGGTGGAGGTACGCCTCGAACGTGCGACGTCTCCCCTTCATCGTGGATCCGATCCTGTCCGGCGGACAGGTGTCCGCCCGGCCAGTTGGACCGCCGTTGCCTGCCGGTGCCCGGCAATCAGCGGATCGGCGCAGCCTGGGGCCAGCCGAGCAGGCGCGCACCGAGCACCGCCACCTGAAGGGTGAACGCCTGGGCGGGATCGTCGGCGCGGTAGCCGGTCAGTTCGCGCACCCGATCGAGGCGGTAGGTGACTGTGCGCACGCCGACGCCGAGATTCTTTGCGGTAGTGGTCGTCACCCGCCCGGAAGCGAAGTACGCCTCCAGCGTGTCCATCAGACGCTCAGCCCCTCCGCGAGCGCCCAGCAGCGGCTCGAGCACGGCGGTGACGAGTTCGCCGAGTGCCGCGCTGTCACGCTGAAGTACTTGGTAGACCAGGAGATCGGCGGCTTTGACGAGCCGCTCGCTCAGGTTGAGCCGTTCGGCGAGGTCGAGGGCGTTGCGGGCCTGTTCGAAGGAGCGGACCGCGCCTCCGGGACCGGACTGCGGCTGGCCGAGACCGACCCGCCACGCGGAGGTCCGTCCCACCACCTCACCGACCTGACGCGCGAACTCCTCAGGCGCGCCTTCGAGGTTGTGCGGGACCACGCACACCAGGAGGCCTTCGCGCGCGGCCACGAGCACATGGCGGGAGCTGAACCGCAGACTCATGGCGGCCTGGACACTCGGGGTCGCCGTACCCGAGTCGAGGAACGGCTCGGACGTGGATGCCGCTGCGACGACGTTCGTGCCGGCGAGCTGCAACCCGTACCGCTCCGCGCGTTCCGCGAGCTGGCCGAGGTCGCGCCCGGTGAGCAGGTCGTCGATGAACTCGTGACGCAGCGACTCATCGCGGCGCAGGGTCCAGCGCTGGCTCTCCTCGTAGCCCTTGGTCAACTCGCCGACGGCATCCTCCGCCGCCTGGAACAAGGCGTCACCAATTCGTTTCAGCGCGTCGGCGCTCGCTGCGGCGTCCTCGCCGGGCAAGGTGGCCCAGGTTCGCCCTGTCGCCTCGAGATACCCCTTGATCAGCTCGCGCAGCGGCACCCCGCGCGCCGCAGCGTCGGCACCCGTGTCGTGCAGGTCACGCCGTTCTTTGGCCGAGAGCGATCTTCTCGCCCGGCTGATATCTCGTAGTGCCTGAACGAACACCGGCACATCCGCAGTCATCTTGTGCGGCGCTGGGCCGGTCTTCCTGGTCATGTGACCTCCGTGGAGTCAGGCGCGAGCTCAGCGCGGACCTCGGAGGCCAATGCCGTCAACGCTTCATCGATCCATGCGTCGACACGCGTCCTGCGCACGCCGCGCGGTACGTGCAGGTCGACCGACACCACGCTCGTGTTGTCGCCGAGCCGGAGTACCCGCAGCCGGCCCGAGTAATCGGCACCGCTGTCGGAACCCCACTGGACGCACAGTCGCTTCCAGTCGATCATGATTGGCATCTCGACATCCCGGTCGCGGAACCACAGGCGCAGAAGTCGCGGCCCCGAGAGCTCGGTCTCGACACCTGGTGGCAACCACGCCGTGTTCGCCAGGTCGGCGGCGATCTGGAACACGGTGTCGGCGTCAGCAGGGATCGAACGGCTTCGTGGCAACGCAGTCACACTCCTTTGTGGACTTCGGAGCTCAAGCGGCGAGCTCGGCGACTTGCTGCGCAAGAGCGGGCAACGCCTCCGTCCTCTGTTTTGTCGCGTACCGCTCGACCATGAGGTGCTGGACCTGCTTGCGAACAATCCTGTGCGCCTCGACGATGCACACCATGAGATCCGCAGAGACGAGCTGAGGGCTCTTCCCCTGAATTCCTTCGGTCAACGCGATGCCGGTGGTGACCCCGTCCGCGTTCACCGTCACCGAGACGGAGCCGTCGTCAGTGGACGAAGTCGCCTTCGCGGCGCCGAGCAGTCGCATCATCTCGTGGTACCGAGCGCGTTCCTGCTCGATCGCAGCCTCGACGCGCTGTTCCCACCGCGTCTTCCGTCTGCGTAGCAGCGCACACATCGCCGCCGCCTCGTGCGCGGGAACCGTCCACCGGCCCGACGAGGTGTGCAGCACCAAGGCGGGCGATGTGCCTTTGTCCACGCTTGCCATCGTGATGTTCACGTCGTGGAGGTTGCGGAAAGACACGCCCGCATCGAGCCGGCCACCTGCGGTGCGACAGGTCCAGTCGACTCGGTCGGTGCCGATGATGATGCGGGACAACGAACTGCGGAACACCAGCTGGAGCGGAGTGGAACCGAGCTCGGCAACCGGCGACGCGAGCAACGAACGGCACGCGCGCCGGGCGAGCGAGCACGCCGATCCCGCGCTCAGAATCCCGAGGGCGAGCAACGCTTTCAGTGCCACAGCGGTCCCGGTCGCCGAACGCAGGGCCACGCCGAAACCCGGCACCACGCCGAACACGAGTTGGCTGCCGGTCATCAGCACTGTCGCGGGGAACCACGAGGCGGGATCGGTGAGACCGTCGCGACGCAGCCACGCCACAAGCGCTACGGACAACAGGGCCGCCACGACAACGGGAATCACCGACCATGTCGTCGCTGAGACAGCCGGGTGGGGAAACAGCGCGAACGTCAGGCAGATCAACACGAGCAACGCGGGAAGACCCACCATCGAGGCCAGCAGGAGCACTCTAGCGTGGTGCCATCGTGCGGCCAGAGCGACAGCTACTTGTGGGCTGTCGATCATCGGAATCATGCGGGGAATCAAAACCACGGCACACCTCACCCCTAGCGGTCCTGTGGCGTGAACGCCTTGCAGGACGGGAGTAGAAGAGCAGCTCGAACCGAGTGCCCGCCAAGCCGGGAGAACGCGCGGTTCAGCGTTCGGGCGGATGGCCCGTCTTGCTCGACAGGGGGAGGAAACATGCGGAGGAGGATGATCGAAGCCGGGGCATGGCACCTCAAGTCGTGTATCCGTTCGTCACCGTGTTGTGACGGACGGGCCGACCAGGCTTCCCGGCGCTCCACCCATAAAGATGCCGTAAGAACGTTCGCAAGGCAAACCCCGGATGAACCACCCGCATTCAGAGGGGTCACTGTCGCCGCATGTCATCGGCAGATCGACCAGACGTTCAGGTCGGTGCGAGCCGGTGAGCTGGCTGGACAGCTTGGTGAGCATCCTCCGATCGGATGATGCTCACCGCTTGCCTCGTATGCTTCGCTACGCGCGGATCGTGACCAGCGCCGGAAGGATCGCCGTCACGACGATGCCGAGCATCACCAACATGGCCGACCGCACCCCGACGCCGCCGACCAGCGGCGTCGACGTTGCCGCATATGCGAGCAGCAACAGTACGACGAACAACACCCTGGGAGACAACCGGTGGTGCTGAGATGCCTTGCCGGTCAGTCGTCGTCGAAGATGTCGAGTGCGTCTCCCAGCAACTCGGATCCACCGATCGCTCCGTCCCAATGCCCACGAGCTGACATGCACCTGAAAGCCGACGCGCCGGCTTGCCGACTCTTCGTCCACTTACGCCAGAACCTTCGGACCGAGTCACGCCACATCCTCGAACACCTCGCGCAGACAGAGATGCGTCGCCGCGCCACCTGAACAGCACAGCAGATGCCGCTCCTGATGCTCGTCGTCCAAGTCATGCGACCCGCCCTTGGGAACGCGTACTTTCTGGCCTGATCGCGCTGCTGGCCGCGCACGAGTTGTGAGACGAGGCCGCCCTGGGCGAACTTGCGAACCGGGTCACCGGACTCGGGCACGCGGGCGACGCTCGGATGCTGTCGATCGGACTCGCAGGGCAAGCCCACCACGACGTGCTGATCGGCGACCTCGCCGCAGCCGACGAGCACCGGGCGCACTATCGCGACGTGTACGAGGCTCTGACCGGAACCCCGGCCTTCCCTTCGGTGGACGTGCTCGTGCACGCCTGGCGCGGGCAACGCCACCGCGCACGGCTTGGCCGCCCGCTGCGCAGCCCTGCTCGCAGATCCCCAGCAGGCCGAGCCGCACTACGTCGCCGCCCTCACCCACCTCGACGGCACCCGGCTGTCCCTGGAACGAGCACGCACCCAACTGCTGTACGGCGAGTGACTGCGCCGTCAGCGGCGCCGCGCCGACGCCCGAACCCAACTGCACGCCGCGCTTCGCACGTTCACCACTGCCGGTGCCACCGCCTTCGCCGCCCGCACCCGCGCCGAACTGGTCGCGGCCGGAGCGCAGCTCACCGAACGCCTTGCCGCACCAGACGACGCCTACGAAACACTGACCGCCCAGGAAGCACGCGTCACCCGCCTCGCCGCAGCCGGCGCCACGAACCAGGAGATCGCCGTCAGTCTCGTGGTCAGCCCCACCACCGTGGACTGCCACCTGCGCAAGGTCTTCCGGAAACTCCGGATCACCTCTGGCCGACAGCGCCGCAGCCTGCACCACGCCTGACACTCAACGTGTTCGGCCGACACGGCTCAGCGCTGGTCTGCGGCTCGGCGAAGCCGGTGGGTGAATGTTCGGCCCGTCGAGGTTGAGTACACGCTTCGCTGACCGTGAACCTCGAGAACGGATCAAGCGCCATCCTGCGCTCGCCTTCGGTGCCTGGCGTGCCGGGAACCAGATCGCTAGCAGTCCGCTGGCCTTGCACATCTGCAAGTTCTCGATGGCTCCGCGATGAAGTCCTTTGCCTCGCGGGACCGAGCATGTCCGGACTGTCCAAGAAGGAGTGACCGATCCGCGTCTGTTCGCTGCGGTCGTGCTTGTCACAGTGGCGAACACGGTCGTGTTCGGCCTGACCGCCAGCCCTGGTCACGGGCTTTGCTCGAAGGTCCGGTCCAGTGATCGTCGCGCTGTGCCGGCCGTGAACTCAACCGCTGGACAGGGGTGCCGGCAGCGGTGATCGACCGTATCAATCAGGGGGCGTGCGTCCGACGTCCGGCTTGTCCGGTCCGCCGGCGGGCAGGTTGTCAGGTGGCTCGATCCGCAGGGCCTTGGCGACCGGGACGTCCGAAGAGGAGTGCAGGACGATGGACAGGGCGATGGTGACAGCGACGAGGTCGAAGACGTGTGAGGCTTCGGGCAGGCCGGACTGCACGACGAGCAGACCGTAGACGACCGACGCGAAGCCCTTGGGCCCGAACCACGCTGCAGCCGCCCGTTCTTGCTTGCTCAGCCTGCTGCGCAGCAGCGAGAGGGCGATCGACAGTGGTCGTACGAGCAGGATCGCCACCACCGGGACCAGCCAGTCACCGACGCTCAGATGCGACAACCTTTCAGGGGTGATCATCGCCCCGAAGACGAGCAGCGCGCCGAACTTGGTGGTCTCCGACAGCAGATCGCCGAAGTGCTCAAACCGCTCGGCCGCAGTCGGGGTGAGGGTCGCGATGGTGGAACCGGCAGCGAAGGCAGCCAGGTAGGGGTTTGCGTGGGTCAGATCCGCTGCCGCGTAGACGACGATGCCCACCGACAGCGGCCCGAGCGCCTGCAGGCGGGGTTCTGCGCCCAGGAGCGGCAACCTCAGTGCCAGCGCCACGAGACCGGGTACCGCGACGCCGAGGACCAGGCCGAGGACGAGTTCGAGAGCGATCTCGCCGGGGTGCGCGGTCTCGTGCGAGGCCGTAGCCAGGAAGAGAAGCACGAACGGAAGGGCCAAGCCGTCGTTGAGACCGGACTCGACGTTGAGCAGGCGCCGCAACCGCAGTGGTACGTCCTCGCGGCCGACGATCGCGGAGGCGAAAACCGGGTCAGTGGGGGACAGGATCGCACCCAGCAGGAAAGCGGTGGCCCAGTCCAGGCCGGCCAGGTAGTGCGCGGGCACCGCGATGCCGATCATGGCCAGCGGCATGCCGATGCCCAGTGCCTTGCCCGAACTACGCCATCCCTCGCGCAACGCGGGCAATCCGGCCCGCTGCCCGTCGGTGAACAACACCGTGAACAGGGCCAGGTCGGCCAGCGCCGAGACGAACCCGCTGTCGGAGGGGATCTCCACCACGCTGAATCCGCCATGGCCCAGCAGAGCCCCGGCGAGGAGCACCATCAACGCCGTCGAGAGCACTGTGCGTGCCGCCAGCCCTGACAACGCGACGCTGACCAGCATCACCACACCGAAAGCCAGCACCAGCGTCACGGAAGAGCTCCAGTTCTCCCGGCTGCCTACCGGGGAGTGCTGAACGGGACACGGGTTCGCGATACCCGCCAGACGGGCAGCCAATCGAGATGGGGACCTTGCGATCGCCCGACGGATTGCATCCAAATCGAGGCGCTTTGGGAGGTCCTGCCATGGACCTGCACCGAGGACGCCAGTCACCGATGTCCGCGAGACCAACGCAACCGGGTCCCGACCACCGCGTCGCGCGTGACCATGACACTGCCAGGTGGCTGCGGCTCCGATGCCGTAGACCAATCCACCGGCACGCCAGCGAACGCGAATGTTCTAGGTGTCAACTCCCCGCGACGCGCTGACAGCGCCGGGCGGTGTCTGACTGCGGTCCGCGCGTCGACCTCGACCCGGCACCACCGTTGTCGGCGGGGACGCTGAGGAGATCAGCCTGCCAGCCGGCCGCCGCCCGGCACACCGAGTGCTTAGCCAGTGCTCGCCGTGTGCCAGCCGATCCGTCGGGACGCCCGACAGGCGAAAGGTGGTCGCAAGGTTCTGGTAGCGGCCTATGGGAACCCGACAGAGGACACGAGTGAAACGAAACGAACCTGAGCGGGAGCAAGTCCTTCCCGCACGGGCTTAGCGGTCCGGGTTCCCCTGGCCATCGCGTTGTCCAGGTGCGGTGCCACGGAAACCGATCGCTGACGGTGACGCGCCGAGCATGTCGAGCACGCTGAACTGGGAGACCAAAGGTGGACAGGATGATCGAGCGTGACTACGGGCGCCGCTTGGACTAGATCGAGCAGGCGTGGGGTGACCGACTCGCGTCCGCTCTTGTCGTCACCGTTTTGGTCGGCTTCTTGGTCATCAACTCCGACGTCGTGCTGTTGTGAGCACCGGATGCCGCCAGTCGGTTCGCTGGTGGTCGTCAGCCGTCGCAGCCAAGGAAACCTGCAGAAGAGTTGAGCGGCGTGGCGACATGGAGGCAGGAGGAATTCATCGTGCGTGCTGGCCAGGTCGGAGGTCTCGGCAGGTCGAACGCACTCGTGATGGGCGCGTCAGCGCTGTTGCTGTTCAGCGCCGTCGCCTACGCCGGCGACCCTGCCCAGGACGACAGCGCTGCGCAGCAGATCACCGGCGCCGCGGGTACCGAACAACGCGAGTACTTCGGCTCGGACCCGTTCGCCGGCGACGGGCTGATCGTCAACGCCGTCCTCACCGAGGTGCTCGGACAGAAGTCGTTCGTGTTCGGCGGGAGCAAGTACGGCGACGAGCCGCTGCTCGTGCTCTCCACCGAGAACGCGGATGCCGTCAGAGAGGGCGATGACTTCCAAGTGAGCCACATCGTGGAGCAGTTCCACCTGGCCGACCAACGCCACCGCTACGGGCTGCTCGACAACACCTACTACGACGAAGAGTTCCTGGTCGCGCACGAGGTGCGACAGGGCGTGTCCACACGGTCAGAGACCACCACATCGTCGAGTTGACGGACGGGAAGGAGAATCATGGAGGTGTCGAACGATAGCGCGATCGTCGTCGGCGTGGACGGAACGGAGCCGTCGGAGCGGGCTGCCCGGTGGGCTGCACGGCAGGCGGCGATCTTCGGCAAACCGCTGCTGCTGGTGTACGCCATGCAGTGGCCGGTTTACACCAGTGCGCACCTGCATGCCCCTGTGGGCATCGGTGCCATGGAACCGGGCGTCACCGAGGAGCCGATGCGGCGATGGGCGCGGGACATGCTCGAAGGGCTTGCCGAACACTGCCGCCAGACTGCCGGTGTCGACGTGCACACCGAGATCTTCTCGGGTGATCCGGCGGACGCGGTGATCTTGGCCGCGGATCGGGTGGCATTCGTGGTGGTCGGCCACTCCGACCACGGCGGTGTGGCCGAGTTCCTGCTCGGGTCCACCGCGCAGCGACTCGCACGGTCGTGCCCATGGCCGGTCGTCGTCGTCCGGGATGAGGTCGCGGTCGACGGCAGGCGTGACGACGGACCGGTGGTAGTCGGAGTGGACGGATCCCCTGTCAGCGGGCGGGCTCTCCGGTTCGCCTTCGGATTCGCCGCCCGACATGCCGCCGAGGTCGTGGTCCTGCACGCCGCCGACGGAGAGGTCACTACCGTGGTCGAGCCCGTGAAGACCCACGACGAGGCGTTGCTGCGCGAGGACTTGGGCCCGGTGGGCACGGAGCTGGCCGCCTGTGCACAGCGGTACCCAGGCGTTCGGCACCAATTGATGTCCGTCGGTGGCCCTGTGGTGGATGGATTGCTCTCCGCGTCCGCCGACGCGTCCCTGTTAGTCGTCGGCAGCCACGGCAAGGGCGCGGTTCGCCGGGCGTTCATGGGCTCGGTCAGCCACGCGGTTATCGACCGCGCTTCATGCCCGGTGGCGGTTCTGACCCACCAGACGAGGGAGTCCGGCCAGCGCTGACGCCCTGACCCGGCGAGTGGACACTCGTCTCGCTTGCTCATCTGAGGAATCCTGGGGTACCCCAGGATTCGGCGGTTCAGGGGCTCGCCAGACCGTCGGCGGCCTCGTTGCCGACGAGCCGGAGCAGGTCATCGTCGTCGCCGCCGCGTCGTGGGCCCGCTCGTGACGAACGCGGCAAGGTCGCGCGCCGCGGGGCAAGCATGCGACGGCAATTCAGGTCTGGGGAATTCTGCAGCACCTTGACACGGCCTGGGCGGGCGAGCGTCATGCTCTGCACGCGGCCGTTGATCCCCGTGGTGCAGATGTTGAAGCGACTGCTCGCAGAACGAGCTCCGCACAACGGTGTGGATATGTCGAGAAAGTCCACTTGCGACAGTTCAGGACTTCGGCACGTCGGGTACGTTCTCGAGGGCATCTAGGTTTCCCGCCGAGCTCAGGGGAATGACGCTGAAGCTGCCATCGGTTTCCAGGACGACAGCCATGACTTGGTTGAGGCCACCCTGTCCTTGCGCCCGCACAGCTTGGAGCACCTCGGCGTGGCTGACACGTTGGTCGCGCATCGCCTCGGCGCGTAAACGGCCCCGCCACACCAGCAGGGTCGGAGTTGCCTTCACCGCTCGGCGGACCAGTGGTACGCGCACCGAGGTCCAAGCGACGGCGAACTGCGCGCAGATCAGCAGCCCCAACGCCAGGACCCCCTCCGCCAGCGCTACGCCGGAAGTGAGCAGAACGGTGGCCAGGGTGGAACCGAGAGCCACCGTCACCACCAAGTCGAAGGCGTTCATCTTGGCCAAGGTTCGCTTGCCCGCGAGCCGTAGCAGGAGCACCAGCGCCGCATAGGCGCATGCGCCCACGATCACCACCCGCAGCAGCCCGGTCCATGAATCGAAGAACATGCCCAGGTCTACCCAGCCGCGCTCGGGCGAAGCGCAGTGGAGTGAACGGCGCCCTGCGCTGCCACCGTTGCAAGGAGATCGCAAGATTCAGTCCCTGCTCCCGCAGGGACGCCGTGCGCCAATTCGACGAAGCACTGCGGCGAGGAACGGCGACTCCCGCTTGCGAAGTCTGGAGATTGGGGCAGCGGCCTGAACGGGTGAGTTCGATGGCCAGCATGCGCCGGCGTCCCGTCGGCACGCACTTGCCGCGTGCACCGAACATCGGGCAACAAGCAAGACGCGCCAGCAGCTGCGGATCGGGCGTTCACGATGATGGCACGCTCCGCGAAGAAGCGCTCTCCGATCTTGTCGACATCAACAGCCGCAGGTATCCGGGACCGCTGATCGACAAGACGGGACACGAAGGAGGAGCACAAGTTCACCGCGCTCTGAGCGCCACAATGGGACTACGCAGGCGCGGTACAGGTGTTCCACGACAGCCCGGCACCTCGCCCCGACTGTGAAATGCCAGCGGCCCGAGTTTGTATCCGACTGGCAACCTCGACGGCGGAACGTCGCCCGCTCGCGCTTCGATCAACGCGATGACAGGGCTGCACGCCGACGCGCCCAGCAACTTCTGCCCGCGGCGGCCCCTACCCACCGGACGAAACGCACGGGCGATGGTTGATCCATATCGAACTCGATCAGGTGGTCTGACCTTGCGAGTAGCTGACGGACCGGGAGCTGACAGGGCGAACGGGTACGCCCGAAGGGGAACCCGGTAGCGAAGATGGGAGCGACCCAAATGTTTCGCAAATATACTCGAAAGGGATTGTCGGCAGCCGCGTTGTCCCTGGCAGTCGCGGCGTCGACCGCGTGCGGTGGCGCCACTGCAGGCGATCCGGTCGGCACACCCACCACCTCAGGCGAGGTGGAGGCCGAGGCCCTACGTGATAGCGAGAGCGCAAATCGGTGCCTCACCGCTGATCTGCGCGTGCACCTTGGTCCTGGCAACAACGACATGCAGGGCATCCATGTGCCGCTGCGTTTCACCAACACCGCCGGCCAGCCGTGCACATTGCACGGTGCACCTGGTGTCTCTTACGTCACCGGTCAGGGCGGCGAGCAGATCGGGTTGCCGGCGCAGCGCCACGTCGACGGGCCGGTGGTGACCCTGAAGCCTGGCGCGACGGCATCCGCGGCCCTGTTCCTGTCCAGTGCGCCGCAGAAAACACCGGATTGTGAAGAGGTGCAGGCCGGCGGCTTGCGGGTTTACCCGCCGAACGCCACAGAACCTGAGTTCGTCGGCCACACCGCCACAACTTGCGCGCCGCCGCTCGGCGGCCCGTTCCTCGAGGTCGGTCCTGTCCGGCCCGGAGCCGACAACACCCGGATCTGAGGCCGGCTCCATGTGCGGGTCGACCGGCGACTCCAGTGCACTGGTGCCAAGGCCTGCACAGCAGCGCGCCCGGCCAGGCATCAGTTGGCGAACGAGCTTCGACATGATCCCTCTTGCTCGCTCGTGGCCTGAGCTCTTGTCTCGTCGCTGCTGTAACGGCGCCCATCGGTTCCGGCAAGGCATCTGAGCCTTGGCTCGCCGCATGGAATCCAGATTCGGTGAGCTTCGTTCGGCACCAGGTCACAATCGAGTGAACCCTTGTCCTCCAGGGGTGTCACAGCCAGCCGTCGCGGTACTCGTTCAGTGTGGTCTGGCCGTGTTCATGAACCTCGCAGTGCGGCTTGCCCGGCGATGGCGTTGCTGCTGAACGACGTACCTGTCAGTTCAACGAGGACTGTGTGACGGACTGATGGACGCATTTGCTCGGTGCGATGGCCTTCGACTTCGATGTGTCGATTCCGGGCTGGGGTGCACCGCGAGTACTTCCAGATCGAGCAGGACGAACGGTCGTGAACGGTCGACTTTCTCTAGGAAGGGCGAACGAGGATGCCGGACGAGTTGCCTCCGGGCCGAAGCCTGGTCAAGGCGAAGATCATCGCGGCGTTGGTGGTGCTTGCCTTCCTGGTGGGGCTGCTCTTCGTGGCGATCAACCGAGGCCCGAATGACGCGTACATCGCATTGGTCGCCCTGACGATCGCCGGGCTTGTGCTCGCGCTGCTCGTCGCCTGGTACCGCCGCAAGCGCTGGCCGACGAGTCGTAACCTAGGGTCTGATGTGGACGGTTCCGCCGAGGTGCGACAGCGACGGGTTACCTGATTGTTGTGCCGTTCCGAAGTGCTCTGGGCGTGGTGACGGGTAGCCGTACGCAAGGTCGTGATTGCTCGAGCGAGCAGAGGTCGCGATGAACAACGAGCAGGTCTGTCGAACGGCAGTGGTCGTGATGGCGGCGGACGCCGGCGAGCGCCGTTGGAGACCTGCTCGAAGCTCTGCGCCTGACTGAACCAGGCCAGCACGTGAGGGTGACCGTTGTTCGTGCAGGACAACGACACGCATTTGAAGTCACCATCACCGCTCGCATGCGCTGAGACGGAGGCCAACCGCATGAAGCTTTTGATCGGCACGGTTGTCACGCTGATGTTCGTGCTCGCGTCGTGCGGCGAACCTCAACGTGTGCTGCAGAGCGGAACGATCGGCGCAAACGGCGAGGTCGGTGATGTTCTGCTGCGCAACATCCACGTGACGCCACCGGGTGGAGACGGCTACGAGCAGGGTGCGAACGCAGTGGTGCAGTTCGCGGTGTTCAACCGTGCCGGGGAGGCGGATGCGCTCATCGACGTTCGAAGCGATGCCGCCCAGGACATCGTGATGCACTGGGACACCCAGTGCGACGGCAGGACAGAGCCGGTGGAGCGTCTTCCGTTGCTGGCCGACGGCGGGGTTGCCCGGCTGAGCGGAGCACTGCTGGCCTACCACCTGGAGATGATCGACCTGACCCACGAGGTGCGCGCGGGCACTGATGTCGCGGTCACCTTCGAGTTCGAGCGAGCCGGCAGCACCACACTCGACGTCCCGGTGGAGGTCGCCTCCGAAGCAGTCGGCTCCAGGCACCCGCGACAATGCCCGGCTTCGGACAGCGCGCCGCCCGTCAGCCGACCGGCGGCCCCCTCGACGGAGACGCGGCGATGAGCGTTTCCCGAGACACGAAGGGTAGGACGTTCTTTGGTCACCCGCGAGGGCTGGCGAACCTCTTCGGCGTAGAGATGTGGGAGCGGTTCTCGTTCTACGGGATGCAGGGCATTCTCACGATCTACCTGTACTACGCCGCGTCCGAGGGCGGTCTCGGGCTGTCGGAGGCCACCGCGACGAGCATCGTCGGCGCCTACGGTGGGCTGGTCTACCTGTCGACCATCGCCGGCGCCTGGGCCGCCGACCGACTGCTCGGTTCGGAACGCGTGCTGTTCTTCAGCGCGGTTCTGATCATGTTCGGCCATGTCGCTCTCGCGCTGCTGCCGGGCTTCGCGGGTGTCGGTGTCGGGTTGTGCGCGGTCGCGCTCGGCAGCGGTGGCCTCAAGGCGAACGCCACCTCACTGGTGGGTTCGCTGTACGACAGGGACGATCCCCGCAGGGATGCTGGCTTCTCGTTGTTCTACCTCGGTGTGAACCTCGGTGCGCTGGCCGGGCCTCTGCTGACGGGCCTGGCCCAGAAGGAACTCGGATTCCACTACGGATTCGGGCTGGCGGCGATCGGCATGGCCGCAGGACTGATCCAGTACACGTTGGGGCGGAAGAACTTCGCGCCCGAGGAGAGCGCGGCACCCAACCCGTTGCCCGCGTCGAAACGGCTGCTGGCCGCCGTCGTGGCCGTCGCGGCGATCACCGCCGTCGTCGTGCTGGTGCTCACCGAGGTCATCACCCTGGCCAACCTGGCCAACGTCACGATCGTCGTCATCGTGATCGCCGCCGTCGCCTACTTCGCGGTGATCCTCTCCAGCAAGAGGATCACCGCGACGGAACGCAAGCGGGTCTGGAGTTTCGTGCCCATGTTCCTGGCAAGCTTCGTGTTCTTCTCGTTGTTCCAGCAGCAGTTCACCGTCGTGGCCATCTACGTCGACCAACGGCTCGACCGGTCGCTGTTCGGCTGGCAGATGCCGGTGGCGTGGGCCAACTCGATCAACCCTGTCTTCATCATCCTGCTGGCGGGCGTGTTCGCCGCACTCTGGACCAAGCTGGGTACGCGGCAGCCGTCCACGCCGATCAAGTTCTCTCTCGGCACCACGCTGATGGGCCTGGCGTTCCTGATGTTCCTGCCGATGGCGGGCGAACGAGGCAACACGACACCGTTGCTGGCGCTGGTGGGCATCCTGCTGGTGTTCAGCATCGCGGAGCTGTCGTTGTCACCGGTCGGGTTGTCACTATCCACGAAGCTGGCGCCCAAAGCCTTCCACACGCAGATGGTGGCGCTGAACTTCTTGTCCATCGCGCTCGGCACAGCCACCGCGGGATCGCTCGCATCGCTCTACAGCGTCGACAACGAGGCCACCTATTTCGCGATCGTCGGTGGCACCGCGGTGGCGTTCGGTGTGCTGATCGCGGTGGCCAGCCCGTTCATCCGGCGACTGATGTCCGGTGTGCACTGATCTGAAAGGTGAACCCCCCGCTGATGCGTGCTATCACGGTCATACCGAAGCAACAGGACACCCTGGAACTGACCGACGTGCCAGATCCGGAACCAGTCGGCGGTGAGCTGCTGGTGCAAGGACTGGCCGTGGGCGTGTGCGGGACCGACAAGGAGATCGTCCGCGGCGAGTACGGCTGGTCACCACCGCAGCGCGAGCGCCTCGTCATCGGGCACGAGTCGCTGGGCCGCGTCCTCACGGCCGGGCCGGACACCGGATTCTCAGCGGGTGATCTGCTGGTGGGTGTCGTCCGCCGTCCCGACCCGATCCCCTGTGGAGCATGTGCCCACGATGAGTTCGACATGTGCCGCAACGGCAAGTACACCGAACGCGGCATCAAGGAGCTAGACGGGTATGCGAGCGAACTGTGGTGCGTGGAAGCCGACTACGCCGTGAAGATCGATCCCGCGCTGGAACAGGTCGGCGTTCTCATGGAGCCCACCTCCGTCGTGGCCAAGGCCTGGGAGCAGATCCGTCGTGTCGGTGAGCGCGCCTGGTTCGAACCACGACGTGCCCTGATCACCGGAGCCGGTCCGATCGGGCTGCTCGCCGCGTTGCTCGGCATCCAACAAGGCCTCGACGTGCACGTGCTCGATCGCGTGACCGACGGGCCGAAGCCCGATCTGGTGCGCAAGCTGGGAGCGACCTACCACCACGAGGACGCCGCGACGGTGGCCGCTCGTGTTCATCCCGACGTGGTGGTCGAGGCGACCGGCGCCGGCACCGTCGTCTTCGACGTGCTCGCCAACACCGCCGCCTACGGGATCGTGTGCCTGACCGGGGTCTCGTCCGTCGGACGTCCGATACGGCTCGACGCGGCGGCGATCAACCGCGAGCTCGTTCTCGAGAACGACGCCGTGATCGGGTCGGTCAACGCCAACCTGCGGCACTACCGGCAGGCCGCTGACGCACTGGCGTCCGCCGACGAGACCTGGCTCGACTCCCTGATCACCCGCAGAGTGCCGCTGACCCGCTACGCCGATGCGTTCGAGTCCGGTCCTGAGGACGTCAAGGTCGTCATCGAGCTGAACGGAGCCGGCTCGTGACCGCCACGCCGATCGAGGACTACGCGCTCCTGGGCGACCTGCAGACAGCGGCTCTGGTCGACCGGCGCGGCAGCATTGACTGGCTGTGCCTGCCGCGGTTCGACTCACCCGCCTGCTTCGCCGCCCTGCTCGACGACGCGGACGCTGGCCGGTGGTTGCTGGCGCCGGCGAACGGGACGCCGTGCACCCGTCGCCGCTACCGGGACGAAACACTGGTTCTCGAGACCGAGTGGGAGACACCGGACGGGACCGTGCGGGTGATCGACTTCATGCCGCCGCGCGGCGAGGCCGCGGACGTGGTGCGCATCGTGGAGGGGATCTCCGGCTCCGTGCCGATGCGCATGGACCTGCGGCTGCGGTTCGACTACGGCAACGTCGCGCCCTGGGTGCGCCGCCACGACGGTCAGCTCGTCGCGATCGCCGGGCCGGACGCGGTGTGGCTGCACACGCCGGTCACCCTCGACGAGACCGGCTCAGGTGCCGAGTTCACCGTACGCGCAGGTCAGCGGATTCCGTTCGTGCTCACCTACGCGCCTTCCCACTGCCCGACACCGCAGGTCGTGGACGCGGAGCAGGCCCTGCGTGACACCGAACGACACTGGCGCGCCTGGATCAGCGGCTGCCGGTACGAGGGCCGCTGGGATCGCGAAGTGCGCCGCTCGCTGATCTTGCTGAAGGCGCTGACCTATGCCCCGACGGGCGGAATAGTCGCCGCGGCCACCACGTCACTTCCGGAGGAACTGGGCGGCACGCGCAACTGGGACTACCGCTACTGCTGGCTGCGCGACGCGACCTTCACCCTGCAGGCGCTGCTCGGTACCGGCTTCGTGGAAGAGGCGCGTGCGTGGCGGGAATGGCTCGTCCGGGCAGTCGCGGGGGACCCGGCGAAACTCCAGATCATGTACAGCGTCGACGGCGCGCGGAGGTTGCCGGAACAGGAATTGCCGTGGTTGTCCGGCTACGCGGAGTCGGTACCTGTGCGCATCGGCAACGCCGCGGCGGATCAACTCCAGCTCGACGTCTGGGGTGAGGTCCTGGAAGGCCTGCACCTCGCCCGGCAGTCGGGGATCGCGGTCATGGACACGGCCTGGGACGTCCAACGCGCGCTGCTCGACTACCTCGAAGGGCACTGGGCCGAACCGGACAACGGCCTGTGGGAGGTCCGCGGACCGCGCAGGCACTTCGTGCACTCCAAGGTGATGGCGTGGGTCGGGCTGGACCGCGCCGTGCACACCGTCGAACACCACGGCCTCGACGGACCAGCCGACCGCTGGCGCCACGTGCGGGACACCATCCACCGCGAGGTGTGCGAGCACGGCTACGACGCGGAACAAGGCACGTTCACCCAGTACTACGGCTCACGAGCGGTCGACGCAGCCTTGCTTCTCCTGCCCCGCGTCGGATTCCTGCCCTGGCACGATCCGCGTGTCCGCGGCACCGTCGACGCTGTTCAACGGCAGCTCTCCGAGGACGGGCTCATCCTCCGGTACCGCACGGAGGTCGAAGGCCGAGTCGACGGGTTGCCCGGCTCGGAGGGCGTATTCGTGGCGTGCAGCTTCTGGCTCGCTGACGCGTTGTGCGGCATCGGACGCGTGGAGGAAGCCGAAGCGCTGTTCCGGCGATTGCTCGACCTGCGCAACGACGTCGGGCTGCTCAGCGAGGAGTACGACGTCGCCACCGGACGGCACCTCGGCAACACACCACAGGCGTTCAGCCTCGTCGGCCTCGTCAACACCGCTCGCAGCCTGTCTGGAGGGCCGACGACGACCTCGGCACCGGCCGACGCCAGGGGTCGATGAGGTTCGGTGAGCTGACCAGACAGCTCGGAGTGCAGGGCCAGGAAGGAGAGTCCGCGGACATTCCACGTGATCAGGAGCTGACGTTCTCACTCTTCCGGACCTCGCCGGAATCGATCTTGTTTCGGAAACTCCTCAACTCCTGCTTCACCACCGGCGCCAGCAGGTACAGGCCGATGATGTTGAACAGGGCGAGCAGGAACAGCACGGCGTCGGCGAAGCTGAGCACGCTGCCCAGGGTCAGCACCGACCCGGCGACGATGAACAGGCAGAAGATCAACTGGTAGAGACGTTCGCTGCCCCGTGACTTGCCGAACAGGTAGGTCCACGCCTTCTGTCCGTAGTACGCCCAGGTGATCAGTGTGGACAGGGCGAACAGAGCGACCGCCACGGTGAGCACGTAGGGGAACCAGGGCAGCACGGTCTCGAAGGACTGCGAGGTCACGGTGACCCCGTCCGGAATGTCACCGCCGGCGAACACGCTGGCCTGAGCGTCGGTCCAGAACTGGGTCTTGGCGATGACGATAGTCAACGCGGTCATGGTGCAGATGACGACGGTGTCGATGAACGGCTCGAGCAGAGCGACGTAGCCCTCGGTGACCGGGTTCCTGGTCTTGACCGCCGAGTGCGCGATCGGCGCGGACCCGAGGCCCGCCTCGTTGGAGAACGCCGCTCGCTGGAAGCCGACGATCAGCGCGCCGACAGCGCCGCCCACCACGCCCTCCGGTGAGAAGGCGCCGGAGACGATGGCGCCGACCGCGGCGGGCACTCCGGAGATGTTGACGCCAATGACGATCAGGCAGGCCGCGACGTAGACGATGGCCATCGACGGGACCAGCTTGCTGGTCACCCTGCCGATGGACTTGATCCCGCCAATGATCACAGAACCGACCACGAGGGCGAGCACGACACCGAAGATCAGGGCGGCACCGTCACTGCCGAGGAGGCCGTTGTCCCCTCCGGTGACATCGCGCAACTGGGCGAAGGTCTGGTTCGCCTGGAACATGTTGCCACCGGAAATGGCGAAGAACAGGATCATCACCGCCGCCAGCACTGCGAGGACCCTGCCGACGGCCTTGCCCCGGCTGCCGAACCGCTCCGCGATCCCCTTGCGCAGGTAGTGCATGGGGCCGCCGGAGACCGTGCCGTCCTCGTGCATTTCTCGGTACCGCACACCGAGCGTGCACTCGACGAACTTGGTGCACATGCCCAGGAGCCCTGCGACGATCATCCAGAACGTGGCACCCGCGCCACCGATGGTCACCGCGACGCCCACACCCGCGATGTTGCCGAGACCGACCGTGCCGGACACCGCCGAACTGAGCGCCTGGAAGTGCGTGATCTCGCCGGGATCGTCCTTCTTGCTGTACTTCCCGCGCACCAGGTCCAGCGCCATCTTGAACCCGCGGAACTGGATGAATCCGAAGTAGACGCTGAAGATGGTCGCGGCGGTGACCAGCCAGGCGACGATCCACGGGAACTCCAGGCCGAACACGGAAATCTCTGCGAAGACGAACGCGGACAGTGCCTGGGACACCGGATCGAAGACGCTGTTGATCCAGTTCTCGACGGCGCCGAGAGTCCCGCTCTCCGTGGCGAGCACGTTCGCGGCGATGAGTCCGTTGTGGTCGGCGCCGATGATTACGGCGTCCGCGGTTTCCACGGTCATGAGCGGTCCTTTCGGCTTTTCCTGCGCAGAAGCAACGTGCCAATGCCAATCAACCCGACCTTGCGCACGACCGACGTCAGCCGGTCCTCCAGCGGTCCGCCTGGACAGGGTGACGGGTGCAGCCAGGCGCGGTACCGCCGGACTAGGGAGACGGTGACCCCGATGAGCACGGCAGCCAGTGCCGCGCTCACAAGCGGTATGTAGGTGCTGCTGAATTCGCGGAAGATCGCGGTGAGCAGCAGGCCGGCGAGGAAGGTGGCGCTGAGGACGCCGGCGAGGACCTTCCACCAGTAGAGCCGGTCGTCCTGACGTCGATGATCCTGCACGGTCTCCGCCTCACTTCCTGGTTTCCTGCGCCTGTTCGTCGCTCCACGGATTGGCGAGCTGTCCGCCGACGCTGAACAGTCCGCCGAAGAACAGCACGACGGCGATGCCGAGGTGCAGGAAGCTGTCTGAGTGGTCGAGCCCGAGGAAACCCGTGGGTGACGCGGTGGCGGTACTGCCGAAGACGAACAGGCAGAGGTTGACGACGGCACCCAGGAACGCGAACATGATCAACGACACCCGCCACCAGGCAGACACCAACGCCGTGACGGCGAGCGAAGCGAGCACCAGGGCGTGGCCGGCGCTGATCTCCCACCACAGCGCGCGGGGTCCGCTGACAGCCGGCACGGCCGCGCTGACTGCGGCGCCCAGGACGAAGACGCGTGCGATGAGCTCACGACGGTCGCGGCCCATGTGGGCGGGCGCCGTGTCGTTCTTCTTCGTGCGCTCAAGTGCTTCGTCGGTGTGGAGGCCCTCGTGCTCGTGCTGGCCTCTGCTCTTGCGGCCGCCTGATCCGCCGATCGTGTGCTGACGCATCTGCCGGGCCGCCTTGGGGTGGTGCAGTTCGAAAGCTGGCCGTTCGGATCGGATGCGCGGCAGTTGGTAGAAGTTGTGGCGAGGCGGTGGCGAGGTGGTGGCCCATTCGAGCGAGTTGCCGAAGCCCCAAGGGTCATCGGCAGTGACGCGTTCGCCGTACCTTCTGCTGCGCAGAGCGTTCCAGATGAACACCAGAGTGGAGGCCCCGAGCAGGAACGCCCCGATGGAGGACACGAGGTTCATACCGGTGAACCCGTCAGTGGGCAGGTAGTCGGCGTAGCGGCGGGGCATGCCGGCGTTCCCGAGCCAGTGGTGCACGAGGAACGTGGTGTGGAAGCCGATGAACGTCGTCCAGAAGTGCCACTTCGCGAGGCCCTCGTGGAGCATGCGGCCGGTCATCTTCGGCCACCAGAAGTACAGGCCTGCGAAGGTGGCGAAGACGATCGTGCCGAACAGCACGTAGTGGAAGTGGGCGACCACGAAGTACGTGTCGGTGACGTGGAAGTCCAGCGGTGGCGACGCGAGGATCACGCCGGACAGACCACCGAACAGGAACGTGACGAGGAACCCGACCGCCCACAGCATCGGCGCTTCGAAGGTGAGGGTGCCGCGCCACATCGTGCCGATCCAGTTGACGAACTTGATACCGGTGGGCACGGCGATGAGGAACGAGGTGAAGGAGAAGAACGCGAGCAGCACCGCGCCGGTGGCGAACATGTGGTGTGCCCATACGGCAGCAGACAGCAGCGTGATGGTGATGGTGGCGAACACCAGTCCGCGATAGCCGAACACGGGTTTTCGGCTGAAGACGGGCAGGATCTCGGTGACGATGCCGAAGTAGGGCAGCGCGACGATGTAGACCTCGGGATGGCCGAAGAACCAGAACAGGTGCTGCCAGAGGATCGCACCGCCGTTGGCCGGGTCGAACACGTGTGCCCCGAGGTGCCGGTCCGCGAGCAAGCCGAACATCGCGGCGGTCAGCACGGGAAAGGCCAGCAGGATCAGGATGCTGGTGAACAGGATGTTCCAGGTGAAGATGGGCATCCGCCACATGGTCATGCCGGGTCCGCGCAGGCAGATCACCGTGGTGATCATGTTGACCGCGCCGAGGATCGTGCCCAGGCCGCTGAGGATGAGACCGGTGGCCCACAGGTCCGCGCCGACACCTGGCGAGTGCGTCGCGAGGCTCAGCGGGGTGTAACCCGTCCAGCCGAAGTCGGCGGTGCCACCTGGGGTGAGGAAGCCGCTGAGCACGATGAGCCCGCCGAACAGGAACAGCCAGTAGGACAAGGCGTTGAGGCGGGGGAAAGCCACGTCGGGAGAGCCGATCTGCAGCGGCAACACGAAGTTGGCGAAGCCGAACACGTTAGGGGTGGCGTAGAGCAGCAGCATCAGCGTGCCGTGGGCGGTGAAGAGCTGGTTGTACTGCTCGTTGGACAGGAACTGCAGGCCGGGTGCCGCCAGTTCGACGCGCATGAACAGCGCCATCACGCCGCCGATGACGAAGAACCCGAACGAGGTCGCCAGGTACAGCAGGCCGATCTGCTTGTGGTCGGTGGTGCGCAGTAGGTCCAGGAACCGCGAGCGAGGTTCGTGGCGGAGATCGGAGGACTGCTGTGCGGACGATGCCGTGCGGGTGGGGGACTGGGTCAAGGTGCGCTCCACTCCGCTCGTTCGCACTGCGTACTTCGGATCTTCAGCGGAGTCGACTCCGGTGTGGAAGATTCCGAACCACGCGCAGGCCGAGCCGGCGAGCGATGCCAGCCCTCCCAGCGCGTCGCCGATACCGAGATGCTTGCCCAGCGACGGCAGGTGGCGGGTGATGACCACCGGATCGGGTGGCGGTCCGTAGACCACGGGTTCGTCCAACAGCAGGAAGAACCCCCGCATCGCCTGCACCGTCGTCGGGGTCGTGGCCGTACAGGCGGGCATCCGTGGTGCCCGCGTCGTTGAGCTGCGCTACCCGCTTGGCCGCGCGCTCGCAGCTCGTCGAGTTCACCGAACTGGATGGAGTCGGTGGGCAGGTCTTCGCGAAGGCGGGCTCCTGGCTGGCGCCGAGCCGGTCGTAGCACACCGTGCACTGCCACACGCGGCCGTCATCCCTGCGCTGGCACGCCCTGATGACGGTGAAGATCCCGTAGCGCGAAGCCAGATCTTCGTAGCGACCGTCGTACGACGGTCGCCGCTCTTCAGAAGGTCCACCAGGTTAAAGTCCATGACTCTCACGCCCCCGTTCCGGTCTGCTCCGTGGTGCCATACCGCCGCTGGTAGGACTGCACCAGGTTGACCCGCCCAGACCGCGTGGGCCGAATCCGGTGATCAGTACACAGAAGCTTTCCTCGCGGTGCTCAGGTTCCCCAGCCTGTGCCGGGCGAGCTGATGCAGCATCTCGCTCAGCGCCTCGGGAACGATCTGTCCTTCCAGGTCCTGCCGCGCGTTGAGCACGGTCTTCGAGACGACGGGCCGTGCAAGTACACCGCTGAACTCTGCGGCCAACCCGTTCGTCACCTCCATCACGTGCCGGTCTGACTGTTCGACCTCGACAGTCATCTTCTCCTCCTCACTTGGCTTCACCTCCATCCTGAACGAGCTGCCGGGCGCGGGACCTGACGAGTCGATGACGAATCCATGCTGTTGGCAACTTTTGCCTGTTCGAAAGGACCGAAAGGACTTCGGTCCTTTCGGTGCGGGACGACCACGACTTGGTCTCCCGTCTCGGGGCAGACAAAAGAACGGATGACACCGCGAGGTTCAGAGCCGGAAGTACTGCTTGTTCGGCACGGTTTCAGCAGTGCCCTGGTGGGTACCGCACCGCCACGGTGGCCTTGGCCGCCAGAGATGGGGAACCCGCGCCACCTGGACCTGCAGCAGGTTCGAGTACTGGTTTGCGGACGGGTGCGTCGTCTGCCCGTCCGGTAGCCAATGCTCCCGCGCAGAGGAGCTCACCCCGGTGTGTCACGCGGCTGTGGTCGGTCGAGCGGTCGAAGCGGCGGCCTTGGGAGCTCTTCGGCGTCATCCATGCTCGTCACTGCCCTGTGGATCAGGGCTGAAGAACCCGCCTCGAACCGGCTTGCCCGCTGCGCCGAGCTCGTTCGGCTTCTTCGGAACCGGCGCGCCGGCGTAGGGCAGACCGGTCCTGCCGAGCGACTGGTGCAGTTCCAGGAATGCGCCGTGCGGCTGGCGTTTGACGATGCCGGTCTCAATGCCGTGCTCGAGCGTCTCGCGGTCACGCCGCTGAAGGCCCAGGCAGATGCGGTAGGTCAGGTAGTAGGCGAGTGGGGGGAGCAGGACCACCCCGAGCCTGCCCCACCAGACCGCCGTGTTCAACGAAACGTCGAACACGAAGGCGATGATGTCGTTCGCGCCGGACAAGAGCAGAACAACGAAGAACGTGATCGCCATCATTCCCAGGCTGGTCCGCATCGCGGCGTCACGAGGCCTCTGTACAAGGTTGTGGTGCGCACGGTCGCCGGTGAGCCGCCGTTCGACCCACGGGTAGAGGGCCGCCGTACCGAGCACGAGAACAGGTAGCACCACGGTCGGGAAAACGACTGCGGGAATCCGGTAGTTCCACAGTGGTATCTCCCAGGCCGGCCAGATGCGAGCCGCACCGTCAAGCCAGATCAGGTACCAGTCGGGCTGTGATCCAGCGGAGACCTGTGTCGGGTCGTAGGGGCCGTAGTTCCACACGGGGTTGATTTGCAGTAGGCCACCCATCGCAGCCAGAACGCCGACCACGCCGGTGAACAAGGCACCGCTCTTGGCGGCGAACACCGGCACGATGCGTACGCCGACGACGTTGTTCTCCCGACGGCCGACGCCGGGGAACTGGGTGTGCTTCTGGTACCACACGAGGGCGAGGTGCACGGCGACGAGCGCGAGAATGATCGCGGGCAGCAGCAGGATGTGGACGGTGTAAAGCCTCGGAATGATGTCATTGCCAGCGTACTCACCACCGAACACCAGCCAGTGGATCCACGTGCCGATCACCGGGATCGACAGCATGATTCCAGACGCGATGCGCAAGCCTGTGCCAGACAACAGGTCATCGGGCAGCGAGTAGCCAGCGAAACCCTCGGCGATGCTCACCGTGAACAGGCCGATTCCGATCACCCAGTTCATCTCGCGTGGCCGGCGGAACGCCCCGGTGAAGAAAATCCGGAGCATGTGCACGACGATCGCGGCGACGAAGACCAGCGCGGCCCAGTGGTGCACTTGACGCAGGAACAGCCCGGCACGTACCTCGAACGAGATCTGCAACGTCGACTCGTAGGCGCGCGACATTTCGATGCCTCGCAGGTTGGCATAGCTGCCGTCGTAGACGACTTCCTCCATGGAGGGGTCGAAGAAGAGTGCGAGATAGGTGCCGGTGAGTAGCAGCACGACCAGGCTGTAGAGCGCGATCTCGCCGAGGAGGAACGACCAGTGCGTCGGGAACACCTTGTTGAGCTGTCGCCGCAGACCTGCGGCCAGGGGCAGGCGGCGGTCCGTCCAGTCGAACGCGTTCACGGCTCCAACTCCCAGAATCCAGGTCCCACCGGTGCTGTGAAGTCGCCGCGTGCCACGAAGTAGCCGTCGTCGTCGACATCGATCGGCAGCTGCGGCAGCGCGCGCACAGCTGGACCGAAGACCGGTTCGGCATGCTTTCCGAGGTCGAACTGCGACTGGTGGCACGGGCACAGCAGAAGGTCGATCTGCTGTTCGAACAGCGAGACAGGACAACCAAGGTGCGTGCAGATGCGGGAATAGGCGTAGTAGTCGTCGAAGTTCATGCCGCGCCGGTCCGGCCGTCGCTCGACCACGACGTCAGGGCGCAGCCGGAACAGCATCGCCGGGCTGTCCGCCCGATGCATCGCCTCCGCCAGCAGTTCCGGATGGCCGCGCTCGCTCTCACGGAACGGCACGACCGGCATCATGGATCCCGCCTCGAGTTCTCCTGGCCGGACGAGCACGATCGTGTGAGGGTCATCGCCGACCGCGCGCAGGTACACCTTCTCGCCGTTGTGCGAGCGCCAAGGGGTGCGCCACAACGTGTCCTCGCCGCGGCCGGAGTCCCACGGGTCGCGCACGAAGCCCCCGAGTGCCACCACACCCGCGCCTGCGCCGAGTACCGCGGCACCCAGCCCGGCCGTCCGTCGGAACAACGAACGCCTGGCGACCCCGGAACGTTCGGCAGCATCGGTCACGGTGGCCACCAGCGTGTTGCGGGAGGTGTCCGTGGATCCCTCGCCGCCGTGGTCGTGCCGTCGTTGCACCGACTGCTCGTGTGGCAGAAACCGTTTGATGTGGACGATCAGAGCGACGGTGAACCCCAGCACCGTCAGCCCGGACGTTAGTCCGAGCATCGGTGTGTAGAGCTGGTGAAGAGCCGAGCCAGGTTGCTGTGGAGGTACGTACCTCCACGGCCAGAACAGGTAGACCGCGACCAACGCGAGTCCAGAGATGATCGAGATTCCCATCCACGTCAGCACGTGCCTGCGGGCACGTCGTTCCGCCCTGGTGCCAAGTGTCGGCCAGGGGCCGGCGTATTGGCGGAGCTCGACGTCATCTAGTTCCGCGCTGTGCCGCACCAGTTCGTCTCGGCCGGTGGAATCTTTGTCTTGGCTGGGGTGCACTTCAGTCTCCCGTCGGCAGCTGCGTCGCGAGTGCAGCTGGCGTTCCCCATATCCGGCGGAGAAAACTAAGGCGAAGGAGCGTGTAAGGGGCAAATGTTGTTGAGTCGCAATGTTGCTTTCGTTCTGGTCACAGACAGCTCACGGTGCCTTCGTGGTGGTACTCGCGGTACAAATGCTCACGTGATCGGAGTAAGACAAATGGCTGCCATCACAGACGTGTCCGCCGACGTCTATCAGATCGAACTCGACGAACCGCACGCGGACGGCACCTTGACATGGCGTCACATCACGGTCGTCATATCAACAGTGCGCGCCGACGGAGTGACGGGAGTCGGATGGACCTATGGCGCGGGCGGGGCGGCTGATGTGATCCGTGACGTTCTCGCGCCCGCGATCGACGGCATGGACACGATGGACGTGCAGGGCTGCTGGCAAGCGATGCGCGTAGGTGCGCGCAACGCTCTTGTGCCAGGCCTGGTGATGTCGGCGATCTCCGCGGTGGACATCGCGTTGTGGGATCTGAAGGCGAAGACGCTCGGGACACCACTGAGTTGGTTGCTGGGCAGGGTGCGCACCGCCGTGCCGGTCTACGGCAGTGGCGGCTTCACCAGCCTCGGCGAGGACGAGCTGGGGCGTCAGCTCGGCACCTGGGTGCACGAGGATGGCATGTCCAGCGTGAAGATGAAGATCGGCGGCACCACCGACGAACGCGACGTTCGGCGAATGAACCTCGCACGTCAGGCGATCGGCTCTGGTGCTCAGCTGTTCGTCGACGCCAACGGCGCTTATACCGCCAAACAAGCGGTCCGGATCGCGGATCGAGCAGCGGAGGCAGACGTCACTTGGCTCGAAGAGCCGGTGTCGTCGAACGACCTGACAGGGCTGGCGATGGTGCGCAATGCCGTCCAAGCCGACGTGGCGGCGGGGGAGTACGGCACCTCTGAAGGCTACTTCCGGGAGATGTGCCAGGCGGGCGCGGTGGACTGCCTGCAGGTTGATGTCACGCGCTGCGGCGGTATCACCGGATTTCTCCGCGCCGCGGCGATCGCGGGCTCGTTCGAACTGGAGATCAGTTCGCACACCGCACCGCAACTGCATGCCGCGGTCAGCTGCGCGGTCCCGAACATCCGGCACATCGAGTGGTTCAGCGATCACGTCAGGGCCGACGAAATCCTGTTCGCCGGGTGTGTTCGTCCTGATGACGGGTTTCTCACACCGCAGACCGAGCTATCTGGACATGGACTTGCCGTCCGCGACGCCACGGACCACCGGGTGCAGTTCCCAACATGGTCGGCCACGTCTCGCTCGCTCTGATCCCGGGTTCGGCCGGTGTTGGTCTGGGCCTCTGCGCCGTGGGACGGGGGAGGGGTGGGTTGAAGGCCAATGCCACCACCAGTTCACCGTCGTTGTCCTCTACCGTTGATCAGCGGCTCGACCGCACGCTCTTCGGCTGGGAGATGCCGGTAGTGTGGACCGACCCGATCAATGCGATCTTCATCATCCTGCTGGCAGGAGCATTCGCGAGCTGCTGCAGCGTCGACGACGAGGCGGTGTACTTCAGTGTGGTCGGCGGCGCGGCAGTCGCGTTCGGAGTGCTGCTCGTCCTGGCCAGTCCGTTCATCCACAAGCTGATGAGCGGCGTGCGCTGAGGCTCAGGTCTGGGGAACGTTGCCTGTCAGCGCCAGCAGCAAACCCAAGGCGGGCAGCAGGTTGTTCACCTGATGAGCGACTATCGCTCCGATCAGGCTGCCGGTGAACATTCTGGCCAGTCCGACCGGAATCGACAGCACGAGCAGTAGCGGGGTGCGCAGCAGTTCCAAATGCGCCAAGGAGAAGAGAACACTTGTCACCGCGAACACGACCCACCGGTTGAGCCGCCAGTGCTCCAATGAGCGCCACAACGCACCCCGGAACAGCACCTCCTCGGCTGCGGGAGCGACGAGCCACACCACCAGGAACACGGTCACGGCCGCAGCTGTGGGCATCTGCCGGTCGGCGAACGCCTCACCAACCGCTGACGTGGCCTGATCGCCGCCGACCCAGTTCGCCCACACGATGGCGGCGGGAATGGTGACCAGCAGTCCGGCGAGCCCGATCGCCGCACCGAGACCAGCCGAACGCAGCCCGGACCGGACCGCGAGCTCGCGGCGCGACCGGCCTGTTCGCGGTCCTGCTCCGAACAGCGACGTGCACGCGATCGCGACCAGCGCACCACCCACAGGAGGCACGATCAGCAACACGAGCAGGCCGCTGTCGGGCAGCTGTCCTTCCTCGACGGTCGCCGGGTCGGCCGGCGCGTACCAGATCAGCGTGACCACCGACAGCGCCAGGAACGCCACCTCGGCGGCGACGAAGACGATGAGCATGCGCAGGCCCGCCATGAACCCACCCAGCTGTTCGTGCACCCTTACCTCCCTACTCGCTCAGCAAGGCATGGGGTACCACGGCGACGGGACAGGATGCGTGGTTGAGCGCGGTACGGCTGACCGAGCCGAACAGAGCGCGATGCACGGCACCGTCGCCGTGGTCGCTCACCACGAGGAGCTGGGCATCTTCGGACTGCTCCAGCAGGATCCTGGCGTCGTCGCGCACAGGACGTAATTCGCATGCGTAACGCTTCGCGTAGCCGGCGGCGAATCGCACGGCGGGCATGCTGTCAGGCGAGTCGTCCACTCCGACGATCACCGGACCGCTGCGGCCCACCGGGCCACCGCGGACTGCGACAACAGGGCGGTCCGCGTCGTGCACCAAGGTCGTGACGGTGGAGCCGATCAACGCGCGAGGCAACGCCCACTGGCCGGACATCCCGACTACCAGCAGCTCGGCGTCCACGGTCCGTGCTGCCTCGATCAAGGCGGGAGCCGCCCGGCCGCCCACGACTTTGACGTCGACCTCAAGTCCCGGCTCAAGCCGTCGGCACTCCTCAGCGGCGACGGCGACATCCTCTTCTGCCTGCCGTATGAGCGACGTGTCATCGAACACCGCCGCAGCACCCCATCCGGGTGCCGCCACCGCGCCCCACGCACTCGTGACCGACGTCAGATGCGCATGCACGAGCAGCAGCGGACAGCATCGGTGGGCGGCTTCGTCCGCCGCCCACCTGACCGCTTCCCACGCGGTGTCGGAGCCGTCGAAGCCGACGACCACACCACCTCGGTGGCCGACCTCGACGAACGGATTCGCCGCAGACATGTCCGCCGCCTCAGGACTTGCGGTGAACGGCGAAGTGGAACTTGCCGCAATCGTCGCCCTGGACATCGAGCACCTGATCGCTGAGGCAGCGAGCGGCGATGTGGTCGAGGAACACACGCGAGCCCGCAGCTCCGGCCACGACCTGGTCACCATCCACCGGCTCGTCGGCGACCACCAGCGCGAAGCTGGCGCCCGTGGCGGGCTTCCTGGTGAGCGAGATTCTCAGCCCGCCCTGTGCGCCGTGGCAGGCGACGGAGGCGATGGTGTTGATCGCTTGGCTGGCTCGCTGGCTGACGTCGAGCATTGCGGCTCCTGGTGACGGCTTCGTGCTGACGAGTCCACCGTAAGGACCGGACGCGTCGGCTGCACGGACGCGATGTACGGATAGCGCAAATGTTGCACAGACGAAAGGTAACGCTCTCTGCGGATCGGTTCGATTGTGTGTGCCGATCGTGTACGGCACATTCGAGACAGTTGGCAGGATTAGGCTGGGCTGTCAGCCGTTTCCGACACGCGTTGCACGCCATCGGCCGGGCCCAGTGAGGCCACCGGTCTCTTCCAGCGGGTTCTGCACCTTGCAGCGACGTCGGACTATTCCGCGAGGAGTGCGACGTCAACGCCGGTCGCCAGGTGGGCAAAGCACCATAGGCGTTCAGCCTGGTCGGTCTCATCGCACCCACCCGCACGCTGTCGGAGCTCACATCACGACGTCGCAATGACTCAGCGGCGGCTGATGGCGAACAGCATCACCGTCATCGGCACCGCTGCCGCGGACAGGGCGATGGCCGCCAGCACGATCCAGGAGACCTGGTAGCGGTTGCCCGCGTAGACGGCGAATCCGACCAGGAACGCCAGCGGGATCAGCGCGAAGAGCAGACCTGCCCTGATACGAGGTTCGACGTCCATCGTCCTGTCCTTCCGAGCTGGTCTCAGGCGAGCGCGCCAATCAGATTCCGGCACGCCTGTTCGCACTTGCGGCATGCTTCCGCGCAGACTCGGCAGTGCTCGTGCCGTTCGGCATGTTGAGCACATTCGTCGCCGCACGACTTGCAGAGCGTCGCGCACGCTTCGAGCACGGCGCGGGTGGCGTTGGCGTCGTAGCCGGTGTGGCGCGACAGGATCCGGCCGGCGGCGGCGCAGATGTCCGCACAGTCCTCGCAGGTGCGGATGCATTTGCGCAACATCGGCAACTGGTCATCTGCCTCTGACAAGCACGCGTCCGCACAGGCCGTGCATGCCTGGGCACAGGCGATGCATTCCTCGATGCACCGCACGAGCGCTGACCGGTCCACCTGCCCCAGGTCCGCCGGATAAGTCTCAAGCATTTCGGTTACCACGGTCATGTGGTTCATGCCTCCTCACGTCGATTTCGGCTGATTCTTGGGCGAGCGGCCGAGCACGCCCATGGCTGTGATCAAAACCGAGCAGGATCTTTTCGGCTGCTACGAGCGCTCAAATCGGCGTCGGCGTGCGTGTCTGCGCATCCCGGCCACAAGTCCGACCACCAGAGCGACGACAGTGCATGCGACAAGCGCGATGTATGCCTGGTTCGGTCCGCGCTCCACAGATACCCACAGCAGGCCGAGCAGGAACGCGACGCTGAGCCAGCCTGCCGTCACCTTCGCACCGTAGAGCGGCTCGTCCTGCTGGTCAGGTGAACTCATGGTTGTTCACCTCCGCGCGCCGGGCAGTAGCTCCTGCGCCTTGGTCTTGGTGCCCTGGACGATCAGGTGCCACGCCTCCGGGTCGCCGCGCAGGATCGCCTCGGTCAACGACTTCACCTGGTCGAACGTGGCGTGTGGTGGGATCGGCGGCACCTCGGGATCGCAACGGACGTCCAGCAGGGTCGGCCGGTCGGCGCTGAGGGCCAGATCCCACGCGCGTCCAAGCTGATCGGGGGCGTCGACGTCGATGGCCTGCATCCCGAGAGAGCGGGCGAAGCCCGCGTAGTCCACATCGGGAAGTGTCTGCGACTCCTCGAACTTCGGTGCACCGCCCATCGCCCGCAGCTCCCATGTGACCTGGTTGAGGTCGTTGTTGTGGAACACGCAGACCACCAGCCGTGGATCTGACCACCGGACCGCGTACCGAATCACGGTGATCAGCTCAGCCAGACCGTTCATCTGCATCGCGCCATCACCGACCAGCGCGATCGCCGGGCGATCGGGATGGGCGAACTTCGCGCCGATCGCATACGGCACCGCCGGGCCCATCGTCGCGAGCGTTCCCGAGAGGGAGCCGCGCATGCCGCGTCGCATCTTCAGGTCGCGGGCGTACCAGTTCGCCGCGGAACCGGAGTCGGCGGTGATGATCGCGTTGTCCGGAACCCGGCTCGACAGCTCCCAGACGACGCGCATCGGGTTGACCGGGTCGGCATCGACCATCGCCTGCTTCTCCATGGTGTCCCACCAGCGGGCGACGTTGCTCTCGACCGATTCCCGCCATTTGCTGCGTGGTTTGCGTTCCAGCAACGGTACGAGCGCCGCGAGGGTGGCCTGCGCGTCACCGATCAGGTTCACCTCGGTGGGGTAGCGCATGCCGATGAACTTGCCGTCGATGTCGATCTGGATCGCCCGCGCCTGACCGAAATCCGGAAGGTACTGGGTGTAAGGGAAGTTCGATCCCACGATCAGCAATGTGTCGCAGTCACGCATCAGCTCGTAGCTCGGGCGCGTGCCGAGCAGGCCGATCGACCCGGTTACGTACGGCAGGTCGTCGGGCAACACGTCTTTGCCCAGCAGCGCTTTCGCGACACCGGCACCGGTGAGGTCGGCCAGCTGCTCGACCTCGCCCACGGCCGACCGCGCCCCTGAACCGATCAGCATGGCGACCTTCTCGCCGGCGTTGAGAATCTCAGCGGCCCGGCTGATGTCTTCCTCGGGAGGCAGCACCCTCGACCTCGGAGCTCCCGGCCTGCTGGACGGAACCTGTTTGAACTCGTGCTGCGGTGGGACGTAGTCCTCCTCCTGCAGATCGGCCGGAATGATCACTGCCGTGGGTGTGCGCTCCGCGAGCGCGACGCGGATGGCCCGGTCGATCGCGTTGGGCAGCTGCTCGGCGACGTTGACCTCCACCAGGTACTCGCTCGCCACGTCCTTGAACAACGACTGCAGGTCCACCTCCTGCTGGTAGCTGCCGCCCATCGCGCTGCGTGCCGTCTGACCAACGATCGCCACTACCGGCACGTGGTCCAGCTTGGCGTCGTACAGGCCGTTGAGCAGGTGGATGGCACCGGGGCCGGAAGTGGCCAGGCAGACGCCGGCCTTGCCGGAGAACTTCGCGAAACCCACTGCAGCGAGCGCCGCCATCTCCTCGTGCCTGGCCTGGATGAAGCGTGGTTGGTCACCTGCCCTGCCGAACGCGGCGATGATGCCGTTGATGCCGTCGCCGGGGTAGGCGAACACCTGGTCGACCTGCCAGTCCCTCAACCTGGCGACTACGTGGTCGCCGACCGTCTGGGTCATGAAGCCTCCTCGCTAGGTCTCTCCGTTCGCCTACCCCGGAAGCGTCGTCGCCAACACGTAACGCGCCGACCATTGCGGCTGAAAACGTTTTGGTGGTGCAAACGTTGTGGGGGCGTTGTGTGGATAACGGCTCGATGTCGTGATGTGAGGAGTAGGCCTGCAGTGGTACCCATGGCGCGAAGTGACCGCAGCGAGAGGTGAACCGGCATGGGAACGAGTCTTGGGCCACAGGTTGTCGTCGTCACCGGGGCGACCGGAGGCGTTGGACGCGCGACGGCTCGCGCGTTCGCTCGTCGCGGGGACCGGGTGGCCCTGCTGGCACGAGGCGAGAACGGTCTCCAGGCGGCGTCCGATGAAGTGCGGCGGTTGGGCGGAGTTCCGCTGCCGTTGCCCACGGACATGGCTGACAACAATGCTGTCAGCGCGGCAGCGGACCGGATCGAGGAGGAATTGGGTCCGGCCGACGTGTGGGTGAACAACGGCTTCACAACCGTGTTCGCGCCGTTCTCCGAGATCGAACCCGACGAATTCCGCCGCGTCACCGAGGTCACCTACCTCGGCTACGTCAACGGCACCCGAGCAGCCTTGCGTCAGATGGTGCCGCGTGGACGCGGCACCATCGTGCAAGTCGGTTCAGCGCTCGCCTATCGGGGGATTCCGCTGCAGTCACCGTACTGTGGCGCCAAACATGCCATTCAGGGCTTCACCGAGTCCCTGCGGTGCGAACTCATGCACGACCGCAGCGGCCTGGAGATCACGATGGTGCAGCTGCCAGCGCTTAACACGCCGCAGTTCGACTGGGCGCTGTCCCGCATGCGCCGCAAGGCGACACCGGTGGCACCGATCTACCAGCCGGAGCTGGCGGCCAAGGCGATCACGTACGCGGCAGACCATCCCGATCGTCGTGAGTACTGGCTAGGAGCCAGCACGGTCGCCACGTTGATGGCGAACCGGCTGATGCCAGGACTCCTCGACCGTTACCTCGCTCGAACCGGATATGAGGCGCAGCAGACAGATCAGCTTGAAGACCCTGATCGTCCGGCGAACCTGTGGGAGCCGGTAGACGGCACTGGGCCGGACTTCGGTGCCCAGGGCCGTTTCGGACCGCACCAGCGCGATCACAGTCCGCAGCTGTGGCTGTCCCAGCACCGCAAGGCGGTCAGCGTGGTCACGCTGCTGTGCGGGGCGGCGGCGTATCTGCGCTGGCGCGGCCGTGAGTGAGGTCAGATCCAGCCGAGATCGCTTCCGTTCACGGCTGGTTCTCCACCGGCCGTGGCGAACGCCGTAAGCGCGTCGATGAGGCCTTGCCGGTGATCCTCCGGCATCCGCTCGACGATCTTCCTGATCCCGGCACGACGTCGTCGGGTGACATCCCGGACGAGCTTCTTGCCGGACTCCGTCAGCTCGATGACGACTTCGCGGCGTGAGGCCGGGTTGGGCTGACGCGCCACCATCTCCAGTGCGAGGAGGCGGTCCACCGTCCTAGTCGCGGTGGACGGGTTGACCCCGAGGAACTCGGCCAGCGTGGTCAGTTTCATCGGCCCTCTGCTCTGCAGCACGACGAGCACACGGAACTGGGGCAGCGTGATGGTGTCGCCCGCTGCGGCGATCGACCGTGCGGAGACGGCGACGAGAAGACGCGACGCGGTGAGCACGGCGTCCGCGAGTGCATCGACGCTGGTGGTGTCGACCTTGGACCGAGTCATGGCACAGTTGTACCCCAACGGCACCGTGTTGCCACAAACGCCGGAAAACGTCACTCTTGCGCGGAGTAGTGGATCGTCTGTACTGCGATACGGCCGTTCTTCACGAGATAGGTGTCGACGCCGTCGTGGATTCTGGTGCTGTCTGGAGAACATCGCCCCGACCACTCGAGCATGCCGACCTCGCCGTGCACGAGCAGGCTGCGATAGTTGTACGCACCGTCGGGTAGATAGCCGCGCAGAATGGCCGCGAGCGAGCGGATCGCATCGTGGCCGTGGTGAACGCCCTCAGCCGACAACGTGACTACGTTGGCGGCGTAGTTCCGGTCGAGATCGGCCTGCAGCCTGCCGGCGCGCCGTTGCTCGAGATGGTCTTCGAGAACGTCCCGAGTGCTTCTGCCGTTGGAGTCCTGTGCCGACATCGGGATCACGGCGTGTGCCTGTTGGAGGGTGCGAGTCCGTGCCGCAGGGGGTCTTCCTCGATCGCTGAATCACCGTCGAGGTCGATCAACGCCAACCCGCACTCGGGGTCGAAGCGCCGCGTCAGCTGCTGTGGCGACTCCGCCACGACGATCTCCATTGTCGGCCGGACCGTGGCCGCACGTAGATGGCCACCGCGCGTGCTGCCGTCGCGAAGGCTGAGCACGGCGTGGGCGTGGACCTGCCATCCACCGTCCTCGCGGGGCACGATGTCGCCGATGAGAGACAGCACCTCCGTCTGCTCGTCCACCGGGATGTTCTGGTACTGCTTGCTCTCAACGTCGAAGAAGGCGAGCGTGCTCCGGCGGAACGCGCCGATGCCGGTGAACGAGGCGGAGCGCAGCTGCAGGTCGCCGGCGAAGTCGGTCAGTGTGTCGATCACCGAGTCACCCGCGTCCAGCACGAGGACATGGCTTTTGACGAGGTCGGCGCCCAGAGTCTTGATACGGACCATCGCGATCGCCGCTCCGTTTCTTCGAAGGCTGTTGATGCTCGGCTTTCCGTTCTGTGCCAATGGAAACCGTTGCTGCGAAAGGGTTATCAAGATAACGACTCGGTCAGGTCGGTGAGCCAGTCCTGGTTGGCGAAGACGTCGAGGACGCGACCGTCGTGCGTGACCGTCGGCGTGCCGAAGTGGGACTGACCGTCTCCGCTCTGCCGTTTCAACGCGGGGTCGTTCCTGGCGGCCTCGAGCTGGCTCCGAACCGCGTCGGCGAACGCCCTGTCCCGCACCGCCGCGGCGAAGGCGTCCGCCGTCACGCCGAGGCGTCGTGCGAGATCGATGAGCTGATCGTCGTTGTACGGCCGGCTGTGTTCTGGCGGCATGTGGCGCATGAGTGTCGTGTGGAAGTCGAGAAACGCCTGAGGCTCATGCGAGGCCACGCCGAGGGCGGCGTTGGCCGCGGTCAGTGAATATCCGGGTGGATCCGAACGTTGGTCGAGGAGATTGACCAGGTGGTAGCGAACGCGGAGGGAGCCGTTCGTCAAACGCTCGTGCACATCCTGCCCGTACCGTTCTTCGAACGCGCCGCAAGCAGGGCAGAGGAAGTCCTCGTAGACGTTGATGACCACCGGTGCGTCCTCCTGGCCCGCCACGACGGTCCCGCTCTCGCGGTCGAGCGTGACCGGGACGGAGTCGGGCGGTGCCGTGACAGCCGGGATGGGCTGGGCCGTCTGGGCCGACCTGTCCCGTGCCGTCAGGGCGACCACGACGGCGACCGCCGCAGCCAGCGCGAGGACGACCGCCAGACCGATGAACACCGGGACGCGGTCGCGACTGCTTCTCCTCGCGGCGCTGACGACGTTCTTCCTTCGGCGTTGGGCTCCCATGCCGCCTCCGTGTCAGCTGGTCGGCGCCGGGCTCGACGTGGACATGGACTCGGCTTCGAGGAACTCCTCGTTCGCGTACGCGTCGAACAGTGCCGCCTCACCCAGCCCGTACCGCTCGGCATAGTCGTCGTAGGAGAACTGCCGCACGGTGCCGGTCACCGTCATCGTCCGGCCTTCGGTGAACTCGGGCTGGTCGCCCTTGAAGAGCACGAGAAGCGAGTCGTCGCCGTAGGAGGCGGCGTCGAGGATTACCGACTCGTCGGTGAGATCGTTCTCCACCGGGGCCGTGATGGTGGCCTTCTTCCCGACGTGGTCGGCGTTGGCGAAGTACTGAGGCTGATCAGGCTTTGTGGTGGTAGTGGTCATGTCGGTCGTGCCTGGGACCACATCGTTCACAGGGTCGTCGTTCCCGCATCCGGTCAGGACGCCGGACCCCAGGCCCAGCACCGCGGCGGCGGCGATCAAGCGATTCCTCACGGAGCTCACAGGCTCTCCCATCATCGTCGGTTCGTTGTTCCGTTGGCGTACCCAGCCGACGAGCATCAAAAGTGCCTTTATGCAAATGTTGCTCAATGCATCCATACAGGCTTGCGATCCGCCGAAAACGATGCAGGACAGCAACCCGGTCATGCGTGTCGTTCGTCGCTCTGATGCGAAGGTGGTGAGAAGAGCGCGCGTAGCACGATGACGAGCGGCACGGCGAAAACGGCGCCCACGATGCCCGCTGTGACGGCGCCGGTCGAGACCGCGAGCACGACCACGAGGGGGTGTAGCCGCACGGCTTTGCCCAGCAACAGAGGTTGCAGGATGTTGCCCTCGAGTTGCTGGACCCCGATCACGATGGCGAAGACGACAAGAGCGACGAGCGGGCCCTTCGTCACGAAGGCGACCAGCACAGCCATTCCGCCGGTGACGAATGCGCCGACGAAGGGGACGAAGCCTCCGAGGAACACCAGCGAGGCGAGGGGAAGTGCGAGCGGCACGCCGAGCAGCACGAGACCCGCGCCAATGCCGATCGCGTCTATGAGGGCGACGCCGATGCTCGCCCGGACGTACGTCGAGAGTTGTGCGAACGCACGCCGGATCCGCTGGTCGGCACGGTGTGCAAGGTCGCGTGGCATGGCGCGCACTACGGCTCGATGTACGCGTTCACCGTCGTGCAGCAGGATGACCAGTACGAACAGAGCGAGCACCGTCCCTGCCAGGAACCGCATGAGCGCCGATGCCGTCGCCGTCACGCTCGAGGCGAGCTGATCCGAGCGCTCCCGCAGCCATGCGGTGAGGTTGTCGATGCCTTCTTCGATCTGCCGCTGGCTCAGGTTCAGGGGACCGTGCACGAGCCAATGACGCAGCGACGAGAGACTTGACTGCAACGTGGCCTGCAGATCGGTGAGCCCGGAGACGATGGCGTTCACCGCGAACGCAAGGATTCCGCCGATCACCGCGACTCCGGCGAGCAACACGAGCGCCGTGGCCAGCCACCGGGGTACGTGCAACCGCTGGAGCCAGTGGACGACCGGGTGTAGCAGCGCGGCCAGCAGCAACGCCACCGCGCACGGCAGTAGCACCGCGCTGACCATCACCGAGAGCCGGATCAGCAGGTAGAGCAGCACGATCAGGGCGATGCACGCGGCCGCCGGTACCGCCGCTTCTTTGAGACGACGTACCAGCTGTGCGGAGTTCGGGGGATGTGGTTCTTCCTTCACGGTGTTTGGTTAGCCTTCCCCGTACCGCCGAAACCGCACCTGTCCACTGTGGATCTTCGTTGCCCTGTAACGGCGGAGTCACAACGGGCGGTAGACCGTTCCCTCCCACGGCATCGGGGAAGCCCACTGGTGACAAGCGAATCAGGAGAGGAGCGACCCATGCTGCCAACCGGTATCGCGAAGATCGCGTCGACGACGGCGGTGGTGCTGCTGGCGCTCACAGCCGCGTCCTGCGGTGAACCTCAACGGGTGTACGAGAGCGGCACCATCGGCACCAACGCGGAGTTCGGCGAGATCCTGCTGCGCAACGTTCACCTCCGCCCGCCGGAGGGCAACGCCTTCCGACCCGGCGACGATGGCGTGATCAGCCTCGCATTGTTCAACCAGGCGAACCATCCCGACGCACTGGTGGATGTGCGCACGCCAGTGGCCGGTGACGTCGAGATCCGGTGGGACCGCGACTGCGACGGCAGCGGTGAGAAGGTGCAGGAGTTGCCATTGGCCGCGGACGGCGGGGTCACCGGAGTGGCGGGCGAGCAACTCGCCTACCACCTGCGCGTCTTGAACTTCTCCGAGGAAGTTATCGCGGGTACCACGGTACCGGTCACGTTCGAGTTCGACCGTGCCGGGGAGACGACCGTAGACGCCATCATCGAGACGACGGGAGACGGGGACGACGGCCCGCTGCCTTCCTGCACACCCGACGAGATCACGCTGACCGGCGTGGTGCAGAGCGGTGTCGAGCCGCGGTGCCTGGTGATGAGGGTCGACGACGGCCGGCAGTTCCTGCTGCTCGGCGGAGATCGTCAGGTACTGCAGACCGGCGAGGAGGTCGTCGTAGAAGGCACACCGGCACCTGGCAGGCCGACGACCTGCATGCAGGGCATTCCGTTCCTCGTCAGCGATGCCAGACTGTCTGGCTGAGCCAGTCGAGCAGCCCGGATCGGTCCGCGACGTCCGCCTCGACCACGTGCTTGAAGCGGTCGAGTTCCTCTTCGAGGCCGAGTTCCTGTGCGCTTGCGGAACTGCCCTGTTGCTGCTCGGCGCACAGCTTCACCCTGGTGTGTTCGTCCGGTAGCCCTTGAAAGGTCGCGAACGCCTCCGGGAGTTGTCGCCCCATCCGCTGGCACTTCGACCACTGGTGAACCACGGTGTCCAATGGTGCGTCGACTTCGGTCGATTCGATTACCTCAGTCATGACGGTCGGCTGCCTCAGGAACGGCTGGCAGAAGGAGTCCACAGTGGACTGAATCGCATCGTTACGGCCATGTTGTCAACGTATCGGTGGTGTCACAGTCGCTGCGCGAGGACCAGTTCGTGGTAACCGGCAGCCATCGACAGCACGCGTTGAGCAGACAAGGAGCTGACGGCATGGCACCCCGCAACACAGGCGCGCTCGCGGCCGAGCTCACCCGGCGGCTCCGCGGTGAGGTGAGGTTCGATCCCGGCAGCCGGGCGTTGTACGCGACCGACGCGTCCAACTACCGCCAGCCGCCCATCGGTGTGGTGCTTCCACGCGATGTGGACGACGCGGTGGCCACCATCGAGATCTGCCGTGATCACGACGCACCTGTGTTGTCGCGCGGTGCCGGCACCAGCCTGGCGGGTGCATGCTGCAACGACGCCGTGGTGCTGGATTGGTCGAAGTACTGCGACCGTGTCGAGTCGGTGGACGTGGAAAAGCGACGCGTGGTGTGCCAGCCGGGGGTTGTGCTCGACCACCTGAACCGGATCACGCGCCGCGACGGTCTCGTCTTCGGACCGAAGCCGTCCACACACGGTCAGTGCACGATCGGGGGGATGATCGGCAACAACTCCTGCGGCTCCACGGCGCAGTGGGCGGGCACGACCGCCGACAACGTCCGCGCGTTGGAGATCCTGACCTACGACGGAACCCGGATGTGGGTCGGCCGCACCGACGAGGTCGGCTACGCGGCCCGGCTGGCGGCGGGAGGGAGGCAGGCGGAGATCTACCGCGGTGTTCGCGCGCTCCGGGACCGGTATGCCGACGCTATCCGGACCGGGTTCCCCGACATTCCACGTCTGGTGTCGGGCTTCAATCTCGACGCACTGTTGCCGGAGAGCGGATTCGACCTCGCGAAGGCCCTGGTGGGTACGGAGTCCACATGCGTGACGGTGTTGCGCGCGCAGCTGGATCTCGTGCCCGAGCCCGCCGAGGCGGTGATGGTGCTGTTGTCGTATCCAAGCATCGCCGAAGCGGGCGACGCGGTGCCCCAGATCAACGGGCACGCACCAATGGTGCTGGAGGGTGTCGACGAGAAGCTGGTCGGTTTCATGCGCCGCAAGCACCTGCATCCGGAGGCGGTGCGGCTGCTGCCCCGCGACGGCAGAGCCTGGTTGATCATCGAGTTCGGCGGCGACACGCGCGACGAGGCGCGTGCGGCCGCGGGCAAGCTCGTCGACGACCTGACAGGCAACGGCTCGAGGTGGCCCAAGGCGGAGATCTTCGACGACGACGAGCACCGCGAGCAGATCTGGCAGGTGAGGGAGTCGGGCCTGGGCGCGACGGCACGAGTGCCCGGCATGCCCGACGCCTGGCCTGGCTGGGAGGACTCCGCCGTGCCGCCCGACCGGCTCGGTGACTACCTGCGGGACCTGACCACACTGCAGGAGGACTTCGGCTACGAGCAATCGAGCCTCTACGGCCATTTCGGGCACGGCTGCGTACACAGCCGGATGCCGTTCGAACTCACCACCGCGGACGGCATCCAGTCTTTTCGCGCGTTCGTGGAACGCGCCGCGGACCTGGTCGTGTCCTACGGCGGCTCGCTGTCCGGCGAGCACGGCGACGGGCAGGCACGGGGAGAGTTGCTGCCGAGGATGTTCGGGGAGGAGCTGACTCGCGCTTTCCGAGAGTTCAAAGCGATCTTCGACCCGCGCAACCGGATGAACCCCGGCAAGGTCGTCGACGCGCGTCCGCTCGACGAGAACCTCCGCCTCGGGGCGGACTACGAACCGGCCGAACCGAGCACCGAGTTCACGTTCCCGCACGACGAAGGCAGCCTCGCGCACGCGACGCTGCGGTGCGTCGGCGTGGGCAAGTGCCGTCAGTCAGAAGGCGGCGTGATGTGCCCGAGCTACATGGTCACCAAGGAGGAGAAGCACTCGACCCGCGGCCGCGCACGGCTGCTCAACGAAATGATGTCCGGCCGCACCATCACCGACGGATGGCGCAGCGAGGACGTGCACGACGCGCTCGACCTGTGCCTGGCGTGCAAGGGGTGCAAGACCGACTGCCCGGTGAACGTCGACATGGCCACCTACAAGGCAGAGTTCCTGTCCCACCACTTCGAGGGCAGGCTCCGGCCCCTGGAGCACTACAGTCTCGGCTGGCTGCCGCTGTGGGCACGGCTGGCCGCACTCGCTCCGGGCCTTGTGAACGGAATCGCGCATGCGCCGGTCACAGGCCCGATCGTCAAGCGCCTCGGCGGCGTCGATCCCTGGCGGGACCTGCCCAGATTCGCCTCCCTGCGGTTCACGGACTGGTACCGGCACCGGGGACCACGTGGTTCCGGGGAGCGCGGAACGGTGCTGCTGTGGCTGGACACCTTCACGAACAGCTTCCAGCCGGAAATCGCGGTGGACGCGCTCACCGTGCTGGAAGCGGCGGGATTCCGGGTGAAGATCCCCACGGGGACGCTCTGCTGCGGCTTGACCTGGATCTCCACCGGGCAGCTGGGAATCGCGCGCAGGGTGTTGCGCCGGACGGTGACGACGCTGGCACCGCAACTGCGAGCGAGGGTTCCCCTGGTTCTGCTGGAACCCAGCTGCGCGTCCGTGTTCCGGGCCGACGCCCGTGAATTGCTCGGCTACGACCTCGACGTCGAACGGCTGCGCAAGCAGAGCCACACGCTCGCAGAGCTGCTCACGGACCGGGCGCCCAGGTTCGCACCGGAAGTGCGGTCGGACGAACCGGTCTCCGCCAAGGTTCAGGTGCACTGTCACCAGCACGCGGTACTGGGATACGACGCGGAACGCGACCTGCTCGACCGAGCGGGCGTGGACGCCGAGTTGCTCGACTCGGGATGCTGCGGTCTGGCCGGCGACTTCGGCATGACGGCGGAGCACCGCGACGTGTCGATGGCCTGTGCCGAGCGCGTGCTGCTACCCGCAGTCCGCCAGGCCGACACCTCAAGCCTCGTGATCGCCGACGGTTTCTCCTGCCGCACTCAGATACGCCAGGGGCACACAGGCCGCGTGGCGGTGCATTCGGCTCAGGTGCTGGCGTCCGCCGTGCGGGGTGTCCGGCTGACGGAGAAACCGGAACAGGTCCTCAGGCTTCGATCCCACCAAGACCGGACGGAGACGCGATGAAGGCAACAATCCAAATCGGACGGTTCTGGAGTGTCTGCGTCGGACTGCACTGGAGCGTGCTGGTCATCGTGGCGCTGCTGATGTCCGGCATCGGGTTCGGTCAGCTTCCGGTCGTCGCCGCCGGGCACGCCTGGTGGGTCTACCTGGTCGCGGGATTCGTGACGGCCGTGTTCTTCCTTGTGTCGTTGCTGGCTCACGAGCTCGCGCATGCCCTTGTGGCGCGCAGAACGGGTCAGGAGGTCGAGGGCATCACGCTCTGGATGCTGGGCGGCCTGGCGTCGCTGAAAGGTCAGGCACGCACACCGGGCGCCGAGTTCCGGGTCGCGGCGGTCGGGCCCGCTACAAGCCTGCTGGTGGCACTCGTGTCCGGCGCTGCTCTGCTGCTGGCGGGCACGCTGGACGCCGATCCGCTCGTGCTCGGAGTCCTTGTCTACCTGGCGTTCATCAACGTGGTGCTGGCCGCGTTCAACCTCGTGCCCGCAGCGCCGTTGGACGGTGGCCGGATCCTGCGATCGGCGCTGTGGGCGTGGTGGGACGACCCGCACCGGGCGACCGTGTGGAGCACCAAAATCGGCCGCGGGTTCGGCTTCGTGCTGATCGCGCTCGGTGTGTGGTCGCTGTTCACCGGGTTCGCCGGTGGCCTGTGGTGGTCCCTGATCGGTCTGTTCATCGTGACGATGGCGAGCGCGGAGGAGCGCCAGTCCACGCTCGGCAGGATGCTCGAAGGCCTGAGGGTGCGGGACGTCATGACCCCGGAGCCGGAAACCGTGGACGGCGGACTGAGCGTGAGCTCGTTCCTGCAGGACGTGGCGCTCGCCCGCCGACACTCCGCCTTTCCGCTGGTCGACGAAGACGGGGCGCTCCAGGGCATGGTCACGCTGGGCAGGCTCAAGCGGGTCGCGCCCGGCCAGCGCGGTTCTGTCGCGCTGCGCGAGGTCGCCTGCGAGCCGAAGGACATTCCACTGGTACAGCCCGACGACCCGCTGGCGGACCTGCTGACCCGGATGAACGGATGTACTGACGGCCGGGCCCTGGTGTTCGAGGAGGAACGGCTAGTCGGCATCGTCTCGCCCACCGACATCAGCCGCGCGGTCTCCCTCCAGGGGCTGAACACCGGCCGTGCCTGAGCTCTCAGGCGGCGGGTGCGCGCTTGTGCCCGCGCAGCGAACTGGACGCGTCGAGCCCGGCGTCGGGGTCGACGCCCACACCGAGGCGCTCGACCAATTCGCCGCCCAGCCAGCCGCCGACCGACGCGAGCACGAGACCGCCCAGCGCGAACGAGATGCTGAGCACGGTGGGCCGCCACGTGACCTGGTCCAGTCGCAGCAGCCAGCTCACGGCGAAGAGCGCGAGCGCCAGGCCGTTGACGAGCCCGTGGATGAGCCCCACCCGCTTGGCCCGGGTCTTTCCCGGAATCGCGAACCAGTCGACCCAGCCGAACATGGCGGCGAGCACACCACCCAGTACACCCGCGGCCGTCGTGTACGCGCTGGCGACGGCGAAGTTCGTCGTGGTGGTCGCGAAGTACAACCCGTCGAAGCAGACCGCCGTGAACAGCAGTCCCAGAGGAAACACGATCAGCATCGGATGGATCGCGTGTCCCATCATTCGTGCGCGGCTTCGCATGGCATTCCTCCTCGATGTCTCGGTTCCCACCGCGTACCCAGCCACCTGTCGCAGGAAGCGCGATTCCGCGTGAGGACCGCGTTTTTAGCGGTATCGCAAGGGAATTCCTGCCACAGGGACCATTCACCTTCACCACGGAGGCAACCCGTGAGAAACGATCAGGTCAGGCAGATCACTGTCGCGCTCATCGCCGTCGTCGCGGCGGTCGCCCTCTTGCTGGCCCTGGTGGCCTGTTCACCGCGAGAAACCGGCACCGGCGCCCCGGTGCAGCAGAGAGGCTCCTCGTACGCGGATCTGGTCGAGCGGGTGTCACCGAACGTGGTCACCGTGCGCACGGATGCGGGCGTGGGAAGTGGTGTGGTCTTCCGCTCGGACATCGTGCTGACCAACGAGCATGTGGTCGGCGGGCGGGATCAGGTGAGCGTCGAGTACGCGGACGGTGGACGTTCTGGCGGCACAGTGCTCGCCACCGACCCCATCACCGACCTCGCGGTGGTCCGGACCGAGCGCAAGGACTTGCCGGTCGCCGAGTTCCGCAAGGAGCTGCCGCGTCCCGGTGATTCGGTGCTGGCGATCGGAAGCCCGCTCGGGTTCGAGAACTCCGTCACGGCGGGCATCGTGTCCGGGCTGCACCGGGAGATTCCCGGTTCGGCGGCGCAGACGAGGTCGTTGGTGGATCTCATCCAAACCGATGCCCCGATCTCACCCGGCAACTCCGGTGGCGCTTTGCTGGACACCAGCGGAAAGGTAATAGGCATCAACGAGGCTTACATCCCACCCGCGGCCGGCGCGGTGTCACTCGGGTTCGCCATCCCGTCGGCGACCGCGGTCGACATCGCGGAGCAACTCATCGAGGGCGGCACAGCGGAACATCCGTATCTCGGTATCAGTGCGGGTCGTCTGACCGACGAGATCCGGGAGCGGTTCGGCGTGCGGGCCGACTCCGGGGTCGTCGTGCTTGGCGTCGACGAGAACGGTCCGGCCGCGGACGCCGGCATTCGGCCCGGTGACGTGATCGTGCGGCTGCACGATATAGAGGTGAGCACTGTGGAATCGTTGCTGGGCGCCCTGCGAGCGACCGACCCCGGACAGCAGGTAGCGGCGATGATCGTGCGCAACGGCGACAAGCAGGAGCTAAGGGTGAAGATCGCTGCACGTAGTCGTTGATGGCGTGGCTCGCGCTGGTATCGGCGTCACGGACCCGTGCAGGGGGAGGCCCTGGCCGACCAGTGCAACCGAACGCGGGGGTCCAACATGGCGCGTGCACCGACCGGCGCAACCGGGCTGGTCACCAGCTGACGCGCGCATACGCGCGTTCCAACGCGTAGGAAGCTGTGTAGTAGGCGGCCGCGGTGTAGAGGTGGTCGACACCGCCCTGCGCCGCGAGGCGCAAAGTGACGCTCTTGCGGGGAAGTTGTCTCCCTCTGTCCACATCCTTCGTCGTTTCCAGCCACGCTGCCGACTGGTTGCGGCGCCATGCGTCTGGCCCCGCGTCGTGAGGCGAGCGTGACGCCGCCGAGACGTGGAGGTGTTGTCCGCGCACCGCGATAACCAACAGGACACGAACTGTGTCCCAGAGCCGGGAGCGGATACCCGAACGGCGTGGCCTCAACAGAGAGGAGGACGACGGTGGTCTTCCGTTCACAACGGCACGAGCCCGGATACATCGAGTGGCACGAGACCGAGAAGCGTTGGCGGCCACCTGTGGCCGCGAGCGTGGCGAGCGCGGTGAACTTCCTGGCCGGAGTCTGGCTCGTCCTGGCACCGTTCGTGCTCGGCTTCGGGACAACGGGCGGCGCCGTGCAGGGGTACTGGAACGAGATCGTCCTCGGCGTCGTCGTGGCGTTGCTCGCACTGGTGCGGGTGTTCGCGCCGAAAGAGGTGCCGTGGTTCAGCGTTGTCAACGGCGTGCTCGGACTGTGGCTGATCGTGTCGCCGTTCGTACTGGGCTACGAGGGGCCAGATGCCCCTTCGGCCATCGCGGTCGACATCTCCGCGGGCGCGATCATCGCGGTCATGGCCTCGGTGAGCGCCACGACCACCTACCGCCTCCGCGCCCGATCTGGACAGGAGTGAGGATCATGGTTTTCGGATCATCAGGCAGGACTCGGGGTGACGAGCGGACATCCGCTCGCGGGGAGACCGCCGAGGTCACGCCTGGGCAGCTGCGGCCCTACGGGTACGCACCGCTGGTCTATCCGTACGGGGCACCGCTGGCCCTCGACACCCGCGAACCCGTCGGCGCCGCCACTGCCAGCGGTGTCACGTTCCTGGCGGGGCTGTGGCTGGTATTGGCGCCGTTCGCGTTGGGCTACGACACCGCCCCACAGGCTCGCTGGAACGACATGGTCATCGGCGGGGTCATCGCGGTGCTCGCGATCGTGCGCGCCTTCGCGCCGATGCGGGTGGCATGGTTCAGCATCGTCAACGTCGCACTGGGCATCTGGCTCGTGGTCGCGCCTCTCACACTCGGCTACAGCCGTCCGGAAGCAACTCCTGAAGCCGTCATCAACGATCTCGTCGTCGGTGCGGTCGTGATCGCGATGGCTTCGTTGAGCGCTGCGAGCACCTACCGCCGCCGTGAAGAGGAGGCCGACGAGCGCGAGGAGGAACCGGACGAGCAACGCTGACCGTCGGCCGCACTCTCCGGTGCGGTATCCGGCTGGAGAACCGACCTCGTTGGCCCGGAGCGCGATGATGCTGAACCACGATGACCGCCGCCGTCTCAAAGAGATCGAACGTCAACTCGAGCGCGAGGATCCCCTTCTGGTGGAAGGAATGCGACAAGCCTGGCCGTGCACCCGGAAGTGGCCGTTCGTCGTATTGATCATCACCGGCGTACTGCTGACCGTGCTGGGCACTGCGGTGCTCAGCGTGTACCTGGTCGTCGTCGGCCTGGCCTGTACAGGCGGCGGATTCGTCGTCGTGATGCGCAAACGCCGTTCGGACGACGACTCGTGCTGGCCGGAGTAGAGGGAACAACATCAACGAACAGGAGTGTCGTGATGGTTCGACAACCACCGCTTGGCTCACGTGGCCAAGAGCAGACCACTGACCCGGAACACATGTATCCCTATGGTGCGGAGCCGGCGTACGGGGGACGAGTTCCGCTCGGAGCGAGTGCCGCGAGCGCGGTGACGTTCCTCGCCGGTATCTGGCTGGTGCTTGCGCCTTTCGTGCTGGAGTACGTGCCGGCCAGCTCCGGAATCGGCGCGTACTGGAACGACCTGGTGGTCGGCGTCGCGATCGCGACGCTCGCCATCGTGCGCACCGTGGCCCCGTCGAACGTGCCTTGGTTCAGCATTGTCAACGTCGCACTCGGAGCATGGCTGATCGTGGCACCGTTTGTACACGAGTACGAAGGTGCGAACAAAGGTGTCATGATCGGCAACGACCTCGCGGTCGGCATGGTCGTGATCGTCATGGCGGCAGCGAGTGCCGTGTCAACCCACCGCCACCGCAGCCGCACCGAGCAGGCGTCGAACTGAACAATCACGCTGTTCTTGGCGGGCCGCGACCCGCAGGGACCGCACGTCGTGACGATCCCCGCGTGCCGCGCTCGGCACGTCAGGTTCAACGACCTGGCCGCCCCCGTGCAGGTGCCTCGTGGCACGTACTCGGCCTGAACTCAGGCCTTGACGCGCAGAGCGAACTGGATCTCGCCATCGCCAGCGCGGCGAGCGTCGAGCACGTGGTTGTCGAGGATTTCGGCTGCCTCAGGTTCTAGGAACACGTGGGATCCCAGTGCTCCGACAACGACCTGGTCACCGTCGAGCGGATGGGACGTCATCGTGAGCGCGAGATCGGCGCCTTGATCGTTCCGGTCGGCAACCGAGATCCTGATCCCAGCGCTGTCGGAGGTACCTGCTGAGGAGGCGAGAGTGTTGATGGCTTCGCCGGCATTGGCCGTGACGTCGAGCATGCTTCCTCCTTCGATTGTCCTTGCCCATCAACGTAACCGTGGCAGACGAACCTGCAAAGGTTGTGCAGGCTGAATTTTGCGGGCGGAAGGATTTTGGCCTGAAACGGTGAGATCGATTCGTTACCGGTGTCACGGTGCAGTGAACCGGTGGCGTGCAGGTGTCGCGGACGCCCATGGCGGTACCCGACTCGCATGACGCCACCCAGAAACCAGTCCTCAGTGCACACACCATTGAGCGAGCTCAACGGTATGCGCCAACCGTCACGGGCGCGCTATCCCGCTCGGCACCTCCGCGATCGGGGCGGACTTGCGGCGGTGCCGAACGCGTTGACCTTCCTAGCCGCGGTCTGGCTGTTGCTCTCAGCGGTCAGCTTCCACCACATCACCGCAGGGCGCTGGAACGAGCTCGTCACAGGAACCGTGATCGCCGTCGTCGCACTGGCCCGCGCGATCTCGCCGCGGTCGATTCCGTGGCTCGACTGGGTCACCGTCGCCCTCGGCGGCTGGCTGGTGGCCACGCCGCTGCTGCTGGCCCACGACACACCAGCCGCGGCGGTCAACGTCGTCGTTGTCGGTCTCGTCGTCATCGCGCTCGCGTTGGTGAGTACGGCGATCTCGTGGCGAGCCCGGTCGAAGCCACGGTTCGACGCCTACCCCGGTGACACGTCGAGGATGGGATGACGATGTTGCTCGAAGAACGCCCGCGGCGGCGGTACTCGATCCGGCGCTACCTCCTGCTGACCGGCGCCGGTATGGCGATTACGGTCGGCGGTGGTCTCGCAGTCAACTTCGACGTGCTCATGCTGGGCATTGGATGCGCGGTCGTGGGCGTCGTGGGAATTCGTCGCCGCGGGGTGCCTGTGGGGGAGCGGTGGGACGACTGAGCAGACCACAGATCATCGTCCTACTCGTCGGCACGTCGCAGACGGCGTCTGGCCTGTTCGGCTTTCCGGATGTCGGTGAACCACATCGAATTCTGCTGGTGTGCACCGGACTGCTCGGCCTCGCCTGCACCTGCAGCAGCCGCCACGCTCGGCTGTACGGCGCCGGTCTCGCCATCTTGTACGGCGCCATCGCCTACGCCGCAATCGAGGAAGACGCCTTGGTCCTGCATTTGCGAGTAGTTCTCGTAGGGCTGGTGGCCGCCGTCGTGCCGACCGGACGAGGCCAGGCCGGCGTGCCCAGACCAGTGAAAGGGGAAGCCAGGTGAACGAACCGGTCGTGGTGGGAGTCGACGGCTCGGACGCCGCGGAACACGCGGCGGTCTGGGCAGCCAACGAAGCGGTGCGGAGAGGCTCGCCTCTCGTGCTGGTGCACATCGTCCGATGGCCGGTGTACGAGCACATGTACTTGCCCTCGCCCTCTGTAACGATGGACGAAGCACCGTTGCGGCGGTGGGCGGCGACCATGCTGAAGTCGCTGGCCGATGTCTGCCGCGCGGTTCACCCGGCTGTCGAGGTGAACACTCGCGTGGAGGTCGGCGTACCCGCCGAGGCTCTGACCGCTGTCGAGCCACATGCCGCAATGGTTGTCGTCGGAGCGGCCGGCGCCGGCAGGTTGACCCGGCTGTTCCTCGGCTCCACCGCAGCTGAGCTTGCACGGCACAGCAAGCCTCCCGTGGTGGTAGTGCGGGAGACAGACACGTCGGGCGGTCATGTCGTCGTCGGCGTCGACGGATCACCCACGAGCGCGCGGGCCGTCGACTTCGCTTTCGAGTTCGCTGCCCGGCACCACGCGGAACTCGTCGCTGTACACGCTTGGAGCGACGTACCACTCGACGAGGCGCTGCACGGTGAGCCGGTTGACGGGGGCACGGCGTTGCAGCACGCCCAGCGGTCGCTCGACCTGGCGATCGCCGGCGCCGTGCGTAGGTGGCCGGATGTGTCGGTTCGCGATGTCGCCGCGATAGAACGACCCGCCAACGTGTTGCTGGAACAAGCCCAGGGCGCCAGCCTGCTCGTGGTCGGCAGCCATGGCCGAGGTGCGCTGCGTCGGGCTCTGCTGGGCTCAGTCAGCCACACCATCCTGCACGAGTCACCCTGCCCGGTGGCCGTGCTACGAGCTCATTGACCGTCGCTACCCGTTTCATGAACCAGAATCGGTTGTGCGACAGAGATTCTTGCTGTTGTGCCGAACGCACGCTGCGCGGTGACCGATGCTGGCCGAGGTTCGAGTCTGGCAGGTGTCATGCCGTTCCCGGTGGGCGACAGTTCATCGGGGTCATCACCTCGGCTTCGCGATTTTTGTTCGGTGCGCGACCACTGGTAGTGGGTGCACTGCGGCCGCAACTTCGCGACCGGTTCCGGCTTTTCGCGTCCCCGGCAGGGATGTGCTGCGTTCCTTGCGTCGAGCCTGCTGGTGTTCGTGGCCGGTGGGCGATCAACGAGAAGATGTTCATGGCCCTGCAGATCAGCCATCTGATACTCACCGCCCGGTCAGCTCGGCCTGCTGCCGGGCCGCCGGTGAACGAGCCACCGCAGGGCTGACCCGAGCCGGTGGTGCCTGTGAGCGAGAAGGTCCAAGAAGATCTTCACCGATCCCGCGAACTCACACGCCAAGGCACGATCACCGGACCGCGCGTCGGCGGGTGCAGGTCGTACGGCGGCGATCCGTTTCGGGTCTGTCCAGCTGCGACGGTTGAAGGACGTGACGATTTTGTTTCGCCCGAACTGGCAGCTGCCGTGGCGGCATCGTACTGACGGATGTGGCTCGGTGGCTCGGCGAATTCCGGTGATTCTTCAAGACGCCGATGTCCCAGCATGCATCACAGTGGTTCTTGGATCGTTCCATGTGACTCCGGCACCACCTCCTGCGCCATGGGCATCGGCAAGCCCTCTCGGGCGCCTGGGGTCGGGGCTGAACTCGACGTTGTCCCGTCCGTTATCTGCCTAACGGCACGGTGACAGCGTGCATCGGGACAGGGGTCTGCGCGGTAACCAGCGGAGTGAGGAGGCTTCGGCAACTGGAAGGAAGTGACTGGAATGGCTCGACGTCCAGCGGACCAGCACGCGGAGCGGATCGAGACTGAGCCTCGTACCGCGGAGCGGTCGACCGACCCGATCCCGGAGCAGCGACAGCCGTACGCCTATCCGGGATACGGCTACGGATACGGCGCTCCGCCAACCTATCCGGCGGCGCCGCCGCCCGCGGCCAGCGCCGCGAGCGCCGTGACGTTCCTCGCCGGTGTTTGGCTGGTGCTCTCACCGTTCGCGCTCGACTACGCCCCTGCCGTGCAGGGAGTGGGGGCGTACTGGAACGACCTGGTGGTCGGTAGCGCGATCGCGGTGCTAGCGCTTGTGCGGGCCGTGTCTCCGCGCAACGTGCCGTGGTTCAGCGTGGTCAACGTAGCGTTGGGCACCTGGTTGATCGTCGCGCCAATGGTGCTTGACTACGCCGAAGGCGTGAGCACGACGGTTGCGACTTCCAACGACGTGATCGTAGGAGCACTCGTCGTGATCATGGCCGGGCTGAGTGCCGCGATCACCTACCGGAATCGCAGTGACCGAAACGCATCCGACCGGTGACGCAGGACAGGTTTCCGGGCAGGTTGGCCGCGGCGGCCGCGATCTGCCTGCCCGGTGCCTACCTCGGAACTGCGGACTACCTGGGTTTGCCACATCCCGGCTTCCCCGCCGTTGCGGACGCGATGGTGTTCGGCATCGCGATCGTGGGAGCCGCGTTCGTGCTCGCCTGGGCGGCGGAAGCGGCCCAGGTCGACATCAGCGCTGGGCTCGCCATCGCAGTACTCGCCGTCGTCGCCGTGCTGCCCGAGTACGCGGTCGACCTGGTGTTCACCTACCAGGCAGGACAGCAGTTCGGAGAGCACGGCACATGCGTGTCGGCGGAAGGCGGAGCAAACCCTTGCTCCCTTGCGCTGGCGAACATGACAGGAGCCAACCGCATCTTGGTGGGATTCGGCTGGCCGCTGGTCGTTCTGGTGGCGAGCATTTCGGCACGGCGGGCGGCCAGGAGCAGCGCCTCGACCCGGCCCGGCCGGGTCAGCCTGGCGCCCACCATGTCGGCCGAGGTGGTCTTTCTCGGCATCGCGACGCTGTACTCACTGACGCTGCCGCTGCGCACATCGCTCACTCTGCTCGACGCCGCCATCTTCGTGTCGATTTTCGCCGCGTACGGCTGGAGACTGGCGAAGATGCCAGCGGAGCAACCTGACCTGATAGGTGTGGCGGCGTGGGCCGGGGGCAAACCGGCCGCTCGCCGCCGCACCCTGGTTATCAGCATGTTCGTGGCCGCGGGCCTGGTCATCCTGGCCACGGCGGAACACTTCGCGCATAGCCTCGTGGACACCGGGCAGCAGATCGGCGTCGACGAGTTCCTGCTGGTGCAGTGGATCGCTCCGCTGGCGAGCGAGTCACCCGAGCTGATCGTCGCCTGCCTGTACGCGGTGCGTCTCAAGGCGTCGCACTCGCTGGGCACGTTGCTGTCCAGCAAGGTCAACCAGTGGACGTTGCTGGTTGGCACAATTCCGGTGATCTTCGCGATCTCCGCGACGACCGCTCACGGGTTGCCGATCGACACGAACCAGCGCCTGGAACTGCTTATCACAGCAGCGCAGTCGTTGTTCGCGGTGAGCATTCTGGTCAACCTCGGCCTCACCACCGGCGGGGCGGCGACGCTCTTCGCGTTGTTCGCCGTCCAGTTCGTCGCCAGCATCACGATGTCACCCCGGTTCAACGAAGTCCTGATCCTGGTGCTGTCCGCGCTGTACACGGCGCTGGCCGCTGGACAGCTCCTGCGCCGCAGACGTGACTGCGTACGGGTGGTGCGCGACGGATTGGTGCGCCCGTTCTCCGAACTCGAACACAGGGACACCTGAGGAGATGCCGTGATGACCAGCAAGGCCGCCGTGGGGGCCACCAGCGGTCTGGTGGCGGGAATGGTGATGGGCTTCTGGGTGATGGCGGTGATGGCGGCTTTCGGAACGGGGATGCTCGCGCCACTCAACATCATCGCTCATCTGGTCGTCCGGGACGTGCCGCTGGACGGGGCGTTCGACTGGACCGGCCTGCTGGTAGGCGGCGCCGTTCACCTGGTTCTGTCAGTGCTGTTCGGCGCTCTGTTCGGTATGGCGCTGCGCCGCCGTTCGGGATACCGCTCGCTGCAGGGCAAGGCATTGGTGATCGCCGGATTCCTCTTCGGTCTGCCGCTGTGGCTCGTCGACCGCGTGCTGCTGTGGCCCCTGATCAATCTGGCTGGAGCGCGTGCGTTCACGCCGTGGGTCTCGTTCTTCGGCCACGTCCTGTACGGGTCCGCGCTCGGCATCGGCGTGTGGTCGACCATCAGGACTCCCACCGCCCGTCTCGGATGAACTGAGGACCACTGCGTGAGATCGCCTCTGCACTGTGCAAATGATGTGTTTCACTCGGGCATGTGCCCAATTCGGTGGCTCGGCGAGAACTGGCGGACGGCGATGTGGACGCGGCCTTAATGCCCTATCCGGGGGCGGATGCGATCGCCGGTCACGCGTATGCAGGAGTTCGGACGTCGGCTCACGGAGGGGATGGCGCCCTCATCGAGGTGGCGCATGTTCTCGCGTGATTGGATGTTCCGGCTCGCGGACCTTCCCGGTCTCCGCACGCGGATACTTGCGAGGCGGCCGCCAAGGTCGCCGGCAAACCCCGCTACGATGACGAATCCTGCCGTACTCCGGCAGTCCTGCCCTTGCGAACTCCCTACGATCACCCTGGCGTGTCGTCTCTTCGATTGCGCCCCGCAATGATTGCCGTGTGCGTGAAGAACAGTGCCGACGATCGGAAGCCAGAACCGGAACCCTCACGTTCTTCGCGGGTGTATGGCTGATCGCGGCTCCTCTGCTCCTGGATTTTCAAGCCGCACAGCGTCTCTTCCGGCCCTACTGGCTTGCGCTGGTACTCGCCGCGGTCATCATGCTGGTGGGAATGCTGCGCGCGTTGGCGCCATTGGACGTTCCATGGCTGCGCACGGCCAACATCTGGCTTGCGGCGGCGCTCGTCGCGGCAGGGTTCCTTCTCCGCGCCGATGGCAGCCCGGTGGTGCATATGAACCAGATCGTCGTCGGAGCAGCGATTGCGCTGGTATCACTAGTGGTCGCGATCGATGCCGGGAAGTGGCTCGGCTGAGCGGTCAGATTCAGCCGAGGTCACCTGAGGTGACCGCGCGTTCGCCGCCTGCGGCGGTGAACGCGGTGAGCGCATCGACAAGTCCGCGCCGTTCGTCCTCGGACATCCTTGTCACGATCCGTCCGATCGCCGCCCGCCGTCGACGAATCACATCACGCACGACCCGGCGTCCCTCGTCGGTGAGTTCCACGACGACCTCACGGCGTGGCCGGGGTGGTTTGGCGCGCGACCATCCGGCTCGCACCAACCGCTTGACCATGCGGGTCGCGGTGGAGGGGTTGACATCCAGCAGGTCTGCCAATGAGCTGCGCTTCATCGCTCCCGGCTGTCCAGGACGACGAGCATCCGGAACTGCGGCAGGGGTGCGTCGCAGGTCGAGGAATCGGCGACGGTTGGTCGATGGAGTTCGGTGGCGGGTGCGGGCCGGTGCCCCGTAGCGTGATCTGCCATCCGAGTACGGGCCTTGGCAGACCGTGTATGGGCTGCTCTGTAGGTGGTAGCGCCAGGGAGTGTGGGCGCGGATACTCACGTTGTTGCAGTCGAGAGCGGACGCGGCGGGGCTGATCGTCTGGGAGGTCAATGTCGACTCGACGGCATGCCGGGCCCATCAGTACGCGGCTTGTGCACGGCGGGATGAGGCCGGGCAGAAGGAGCCGCCTGGCGGGTTGGTCTACGAGCCAGATGATCACGGGTTGGGCCGGTCGCGGGGCGGGTTCAGCACGAAGATCCATCTTGCGTGCGAGCAGGGCCAGAGCCCCTGTCACTCCTGGTGACTGCGGGTCAGAGGGGTGACGGTCCGCAGTTCGTGCCGGCACGGGAGGCGATCAGAGTGCCCCGGCTGGGCCTGGGCCGACCGCGGCGGACTCCGGTCCGGGTGCGGCCGACAAAGCGGCCTCGTCCGCTGCCAACCGCGCCTACCTGAGGAGGCGCGGAATCCGGTGCTCCATCGCCGAGCCGGTCGACCAGGTCCGCAACCGCGAGCGCCGGGGCCGCTTCGGCGGTCGGCCACCTGACTTCGACCGCCAGGACTACAAAGCCCGCCACGCGGTGGAATGCGGCATCAGCCGTCTCAAACAGCACCGGCCGTGGCCGCGCGGTACGAGAAGTTGGCCTGCCGTTCCGAGGCGGCAGTCCAGGTCGCGGCGGTGAACTTGTGGCTGTGACCTGGACGCCCGAGGCACGAGCACAGGGCTGCCCGCTGATACGTGGCCATCAGCTGGACCGCCGATGCTGACGTGCCGCGCCCGGCCGATTGCACCGTCAACGGCGCCATCCCGGCATGACCCCGCGGGCTTCGTGCGCAAGCGGGTGTCACCGGATCCAGTGGCACCCGCTAGGCAATTGATCACGCACCGCAATACCTTGATCGCGCTGCGCGTTGTGTCGCGCTTTCACAGATCGAGGCCCCATGAGCTTTCAGCAGTTCCTGTCACGGGCCGCTTCCCGGATCGGCTGGTGCGTCACCGCGCTCGGCCTAGTCCTGATCGCGGCGCTGCTGGCCCAGCCTGCCGCCGCCGACACGACACCGGCGCCGCCGCTGGCGCTGGTCTCGATCGTCAAGGCGACGAAGACCGTCAACGACTACCAGCCGGTCTACGCGGAGTGCCGCGATGGGGACTGGGCCATCAGCGGCGGCGCGGAGGCGGTAGCCCCCAACGCCGTGTACCACGAGGTCGGCCTGGTCGGGAGCTTCCCCGCCGTCCTCCACGGTGAGACGGGAGCGTGGGGATGGGTGGCCAACGCCCGCAACTTCGGTGGGACACCCACCACTGTGACCGTCTGGGCGGTCTGCGCGTCCCTGCCCAGGGGCTATGAGGTCGTGCAGGCCCCGCTCGTCCAGGTGCCGAGCGACCAGACCGTCACCGTCTCCTGCCCGGCAGGCAAGACCGCCCTCGGCGGCGGCGCCGAGATCAAGGGCACCGAAAGCTCTCTCACCAAGAGCTACCCGTCCGGCTTCACCGCCTCCGGACCGACGGCGTGGACGGTGGCTGGCCGTGTCTGGTCGAACGGCACGGTCGGCGTCGCTGGGGCCGTGACCTGTGCCGACCCGATCGCCGACAACGAGTGGACGACCTACAAGGTCAGCAAGAACACCCCGTCAGGAGGGTTCCTCACCTGCCTCAACGGACGGCGGGTCACCAGCGGCGGCGCCGCGGCGAACAGCCAGGAGCCCGTACTCATCGCATCCAGGCCCGGCCTGATGAGCGAGGGAGCCGACCGCGACGGCTGGTGGATCCAGGCCGGAAGCCTCTGGGAGCCGATCGACGTGGACCTCTATGTGATGTGCAGAAGTCGATAGCGGCGGACTGCGGACACAGCCGCAAAGACAGCCGGCCGAACGCAGAAACGGGCCCGGGTCCTTGCATACCGCCTGCGACGCACCACTCCGACCAGTCCTCGTTCCGAGGCCCCAGAACGGCACCACGATCGCCACGGCCCAACAGCCGCAGTGGAGCCAGAACTAAAACACGGCCCAGGGCTGGACAAATCCGCCAACCCGCTGGTGAAGGAAGCAGGCTGGCATCTGATCGACGGGCACGCCGAGCTCGACGCCAAGGTCCTCGAGCTCGGCCGCACGCTGAACGTCCCGCTGCCCAGCGAGGCCAACGCCGACCAGCGAGGTTGGATCGCCGAAATGACCAACGCCCCCGCCGGCAGCGCCGAGTTCGATCGTATCTTCGCCAACCGCCTTCACGCGGCGCACGGTGGTGTCTACAAGTTCCTCGCGGTCGTTCGCACCGGTACACGCAACACGCTCATCCGCGACTTCGCGAAGCGCTGCATGGAAGTCGTGCTCGACCACATCCAGGTCCTCGAAGCGACCGGCATGGTCGACTTCAACGACACCGAAGCGATTCCGCTCGCGGCCGTTGCGGCAGCACCTGCCAGCCCCCGCCGGTTCCCACTGTGCCCCAGGCCGTGCCGAACGTTCCCAGAACTCAGAACATCGCTCAGCAGAACGAGAGCGACGGCTCCGATGCACTGCTCGGATTCCTCGTGATGGTCGCCGTGGTCGTCGGGATCTACTTGTGGACCAGCGGACGGCCAGGTCGCTCACGTTCTTCACGGCAATGAGGATTCATCGAAAGGGCCTCGCAAGGTTGCATGCTGCGGGCTTCCGGCAGACTGTGGGCGGCGGACGCGAACCGGTCGGGCGAGCGTCCGCGCCCATCCGCTACGGGGAGATCCGGGTACCGGCCGGCAGGATCGGCGGCCGGTATCCGCCCACGCACGATGAGGAAACGTCTGGATGCGCTCACATGCCGTTCTCATCGGCTACAGCGCTCGCGGCCGCGTCGTCCTGAGTGCGCTGCTCGCCGGAGGGCATGCGACGGACTTCACCATCGTCGACTCCGATCCCGAACGCGTCGCGCAGGCCCGAGCGGATGGTGTGCGCGCCGTGGCGGGCGAAGGCTGGTGCCTGGATGTGCTGTGGTCTGCCGGTGCAGAGACCTCCGACCACATCGTCGTCGCGGTGACCGACGACGCTCTCGCTCTGCGCATCACCTCGGTCGTGCGCAGCTTCAACGAGACCGCGACGATCACTACTCTGGTCCGCAGCACGCAAATGCACGAGCTCATCGAGTACCTCGGAGCCGACCACGTCCTGGTGGCTGACCGGGTCGGCGAGTGGGCGCTCAAAGTTGAAAGCCTTCCGCGCGAACTGTTTCCCGAGCTGGAATGGGCGGTGGAGGAGCGTCCCGCGATGCCGTATGAGGTCGGCAGCTCGCCGCTTGACTGTGGTAGCGAGGTGTTGGCGATCGTGCGGGACGGTCAGCGGATGTGGACCGATGACGCGGAGATCGGGGAGCTGCGCGGTGATGACTGGCTGATCGTGTTGAGCACCATGCCGGTCATCGACTGACAATTTCGGGCGCAGGAGCACCGGCCGGGCTGCATCGATGTCTCCATTGGACACCGTCATGATGGTGTCCAATCGCCGCTCTAACCGGCGAGTGTGCACGTGTCGGCGTCCACTTCGGACTTCAGCAGGCCCGAGGCCTCCGGAATGACTGGGCGGGTGAACATCCTACCCGGCCGATCGGACTCCTGATCGCCTGACCTGACCCGTACATGGTTAGTAGGGCCTCCGGAGGTGAATCCCGACAGGTCACTGTCCGAGCGACGCTGGTTCCGGGAGTCGGCATGAGGCGGTTGTCCTGGTGGGGTGAACGGGTGGTGGCGCTGGCGGCGATCGCTGCCGTCGTAATGGCGTCGATCGCTGTCTCGCTGGCGATCACACCGATGCAGAAGGTGTCGGTGGCCGGGCAGACGGTGCGCGTCGGCGCGGTTGCGTCGCTGACGGCGTCGGGACCGGGGGTCCTGGAGTTGTTCGGTCAGCGGCTGAGCACCGCGGTGCAGTTCACCGGCCCGGTGCGACCTCGGCTGGAGCTCAGCCGCATCACCCTGGACAGCGAAATCGAGAACTTCGTCGCCTCGGATGATATGGAGAGTCCCACCAACGCGCTCGGACAGGCGCTGGCCGCCGGCTGGAAGCGGTACTTCCTGCTCGAAACGGTGATCGCTGGATTGTTCGCACTGTTCTTCGCCGGTGCCGTTGTCGGATGGATGAGATTGTCCCGCAGACGCACCGTCGTCGTGCTGCTGGCAAGCCTGCTGTGCGTCGAGGCGGTCAACGTGGGCGCCGTGATGGTCGGCGCGCGTTCGGCTCCGGATCGGCTTCGCGGTGTCAATTCTCTCGCCGCTTTGGTCGGGCGGGCCCAGCTGCCCGCTGTACCGGCGGCGGAAGGAACCGATGTCGGCCCGGTGGATGCGCTGGTGTTGGGGGACTCGGTCGCGGCGGGAGCGGGTCTCCCTGCCGTTGTGCAGCCGACCGCACAGGACCGTGCATGTGGCCGCAGCGCGGACGCTTTCGCAGAGAACCTGGCTGCCGTCAACCGCTGGCGAATACTCAACCTGGCCTGCGGTGGTGCCACGATCACGGCGGGCGTCATGGGATCCCAACAGGCGGGGGACACGGTGGTGCCGTCTCAGCTGGCTGTTGCGAAAACGAGTGAACAGGTGCGTGTGGTGATCGTCAGCATCGGTGCCAACGATGTTGGCTGGACGTCGCTGCTCCGGTTGTGCGCGATGACGCCGAGTTGCGACAACAACGCGTCGACCGCCTACTTCCAGCAACAGCTCGCGGAGTTCAGCCTGAGCTACGAGCAGTTGCTGTTGCGGCTGAGAGAACTCCCCGCCCGTCCCCGGCTTTTGATCAACCTCTACTATGATCCGTTCGGCGGGAACCAGCACTGCTTGGCTGAACACGGCTTCACGCCGGCCAAGCAGAGATCTCTGCTCGCGTTGCTGCACTCCCTCAACGAGGTGCTGCGCAAGGGAGCCGAAGCAGCCGGAGCGACCCCTGTCCGGCCGGACTTCACGGGTCATGGGTTGTGTGACCAGCAGCCGTACGTCCAGGGAGTGAACGCCTCGGCTCCCTTTCACCCGACGACCGCCGGCCAGCTGGCCATGGCTCTGGCCGACCAACATGCGCTGCGGTACGAGCCGACTGTCACGTCCACAACAAGATGATCAACGCGCCTTGTTGCACATTGCAAAGATCTGTCTCGCACATGCAGGAAGATTACGATGTGCAAGTTCATGGATTTCGTTGTCCTCAAGGCGATCCGACCACCTATGGTGGTCGGACGCCGTTCGGTGCCAGCATTACCATTGCCGCGGCCTAGGAAGAGACTCTGGTCTCGCTGTCTTGATCACACTCGGTATCCCGCTCCTTCTGGGCGTCGATCTCCGCACCGAGCAGCACCGCGAACGCCGAGAGGTACAGCCACAACAACAGCACGGTGACTCCAGCCAAGGTCCCGTAGGTCCGGTGATAGCCCGAGGAGTAGTTGAGATACAAGGCGAAACCGGCTGACCCCGCCAACCACACCACGACTGCCACCGTGCTGCCGGCCGTTACCCAGTGCCATCCCTTTGTGCTGCGGTTGGGACCGAAGCGGTACATCACGGCCAGCGCCAGCGTCACCAGCAGAACCCCTCCCGCCCACCGCACCAGGTTGACCACGTCCCTCGTGGACGAGTCGGCTCCGACCACGTCGAGGATGACCGGAACGGCTGCCACCACAGCAAGTCCGACCACTACTACGGTCAACGCTCCTAGCGCGAACAGCAGGGCCAGTCCACGTAGTCTGAAGAAGCCGCGCGTCTCCCGTACGCCGTGGGCGATGTTGAGTCCGGCGATGAGCCATCGCACGGCGTTGGACATGCTCCACAACACTGTGGCGGCACTGACTACCAGCCCCATGGTCAACCCTGTGACGTCAATCTCCGCGGCCGCACGCAACTGTTGCATCACGAGATCGCCCGCTTCTCCTGGCACCACCCGGAGGAGGGGTGCGAGCTGATCGGGTACGTGGTGCGGGTCCGCCACGAGAGCGTAGACCGTGAGCAACGCGATCATCGTAGGCGCCAGCGCGAGCATGACGAAGAACGCCACTCCGGCCGCGACCAACGGCAGCCGGTCGGCAGACACCGCGTCCAGCACGCGTTTGACGACATTCCACCAGGCTGGCATGGGAACTCGGTCCCTCCACCGGCGAAGGTGCCGGAAACGTTCACGCACAAGAGAAAGCACTGGACCGCGTGTGGTTCGTCCGTTCATGCAGCAGGAATTCCCCTTTGTCTGCAAGATAATCTGGACGGATCAGCCGTTGTGCGGCCCGGCCGATGCGACGAAAGTTTGAGGCCGGGCTCGGGTAGCCGCCACGTTGATGGGTAGCCCATCACGAGGCGACCCACTGACCGTCGCGGGTCATGATGAGCTGATGGGAGTCCGCCATGACATTTCGACCCTCACCGGACGCGGTGTCTCGCGCTGAACGTTTCGCGCTCGGCACGGTCGTCGGCCTGGCGCTCGTCACGGCGGCTGGAGTCGGTTTCGCGCTGCTGCTAACACTAGTTCAGCTGCGGTGGAAGCCGCTTCACGAGCTGGACCTGATGATTGCGGGCGGGTTGAACGATCTTGTGGCCGGCAACGACATCGTGGTGAGAGTGCTGACTGGTGTCACCGACTTGGGCGGGACAGCGATGCTGCTGTGGGTGGTCACGGTTGGCGCGGCCTGGCTTCTGATTCGCCGCCAGCCGCGGCTCGCCGGCTATGCGGTGGTCACCGCAGTCGGTGCACTGGTGCTCAACGGCGCGGTCAAGGCGCTTGTCGGGAGGCTTCGCCCCGTCGTCGACTTTCCAGTTGCTGCTAGCACCGGTATGAGCTTTCCCAGCGGGCATGCGATGGGCTCGCTGGTGTCCTACGGCGTGCTCCTGCTGATCTTCCTGCCCGTCGTGCCGAAGTCCGCACGATGGGTGTTCGCCACACTTGTCGGTGTCGTGGTCGTAGCGGTGGGCTTCTCCCGGATGGCGCTGGGCGCGCACTTCCTCAGCGACGTGCTCGCTGGATGGCTGCTAGGACTGCTGTGGTTGGGGGTCACCGCGGTCGCCTTCCGGCGCTGGGGTCACCCAACCACCGCGAAGGTCACCCCGCTGTCGAGTGGGCTCGCGCCTGAAGCGGAGTCCCAACTACGGCCGGTCCCGCGACGGCACCCGCCCACTCTGCCGCATCCTTGGCGAGGAGCCGCCGAGCTCGTCACCGCCTGGGTGCTGCTGCTAGGCCTGCTCTACGGCGCCGGCCTGCTGGTCAGCGCGGATGGAACGGGGCCGGTGCCGCTCGCCTGGGACCACAACGCGGTGACGTGGCTGGCTCACCACCGTGTTGCACTTCTGGACACCTTCAACGCCTATGCGAGCCGGATCGGCAGCACCGGCGGAGTTCTTGCCGCAGCGTTCGTCATCGGCCCCCTCGTGCTCGCGATCACTCACAGTTGGCGGCCGGTGCTCTTCCTCACCGTTGTGCTCGTCGGTGAGGTCAGCCTTTTTCTCACCACCACCGCGATCGTGAGCCGATCCAGGCCCGATGTGCCACAGCTCAATCCGAACCTGCCGCCAACCTCAAGCTTCCCCTCCGGTCACGTCGCCGCGGCTTGCGCTCTGTACGCCGCGACGGCTCTCCTTGTGGTCTCCGCTACCCGCCGCTGGTGGAAATGGCTGGTCGTGACGGCAACCATCGCGCTTGTCGCAACCGTCGCGTTCACGCGACTGTATGCCGGTGTCCACTACCCGACCGATGTCGCCGGCGGTGCCTCGATGGCACTGATCTGGATCATGGTGTGCTGGTGGGTGATCCGCCCGCAGGGGCTGATGACCGGTGACTCCATCACGCAATCGTCCACTGAGGACTAAATATTTTTGTCACGGTTGTCGGATCGTGCTGTTCCTATCGGCAGACTTCCCGGCGACTGGGTAATCAGTTGCCGTGGAGGTCTTCGAGCAACGTGGAAACATCGTCGCCGGGTTCGACGGTTCGGACCAGTCACGCGAAGCGGTGCTGTGGGCTGCAGTCGAAGCAGCACGCCGCAGCTGCCCGCTGCTCATCGTAGAGGCACAGGTCTGGCCGGAGGTCAGCGCCGGGCACTGGCCGGGCCCTGTGGCATTGCCTGGGTGGGATCCGACGTCCGCGTCTGCGTGGGGCACGATGCCGCCGTTCACTGACCAGCACGTGCGGCAGCGCATCGAGCAACATCTCGCTGAACTGACTGACCAGTGCCGGGCGGTGGCGCCGGGAATCAGCGTGTCCGTCACCGTCGTCGAGGGCACCGCCTCAGTGGCACTGCTCACCGCCGCCGACGCCACCGAAGCCGATCTCCTGGTCGTGGGAATGTCCGGGCTTGGCTCGCTGTCGCGAACACTGCTCGGTTCCACCGCTGCGGACCTCGTGCACAGCACCGATCGGCCTGTCGTCGTGGTCCGTGACGCCCCGCCACGTTTGGATGCACCGGTCGTTCTTGGTGTGGACGGCACTAACGCCAGCGTTCGCGCCGTCGGGTTCGCGTTCGACTTCGCAGCGCGGCACGGGTGTGGTGTCGTTGCAGTGCACGCCCTCTCCGGCTGGCCTTTGGACGTGATCACCTCGGCAGGTCCATCGAGTCCCGAAACCGACCGCAGCGCGGCCAGAAACGTGCTGTACGACGAATTCCTGCGACCCTGGCACGACAGCCATCCCAGCGTGCCCGTTCACATCGACGTCGTCGACGAACGGCCGGCACACACGCTGCTGGATCACTCCGAACAGGCCCGGCTGATGGTGGTCGGCAACCGCGGCCGCGGCGCAGTGCGCCGTGTTCTGTTCGGCTCGGTCAGTCACGTCGTTCTGCATCACGCAGTATGTCCGGTAGCTATCGTGCCCGGAGTCGACAGTTAGGCCACGCCGCGGGCGTGATGTATGAACTCTCCGTCGCGATGCTCGTGGTTCCGGTGTTGGTGTATCGCTTCGGGGCAGACGCTCCTGTTGGGCAATCGCCGGATCCTGGAGATGGTGGCTCGTCAGGCAGCTGCGTCAGCACTGATCCACAAGGCTTTGATGATCTGCGACGAAGTGGAAGCGCTCCCGGAGACCCGCCATCTCGAACACTCGTACCAGGCCACCGCAACCGGTGATCGATATCGTGACACCGCGTGCACGGGCGTAGTCATCGGCGATGACGAGCACGTTCAAGCCACCTGCCGACAAGAACGTTACATCGGACAGGTCAAGGACGATCAGGCGAACCTCCTCGCTGAGATGTTCGTCCAGGCGCTCGGCGAGGAGCCATGTCGTCAGCATGTCGATCTCGCCAGCTAGCTCCAAGATCGTGCAATCCGGTTGGATCCTCATGCTGTGGACGTGTAGCACTTGGCGCGCTGCGGCGGCACGATCAGGGCGGGGCGGGAGCGTCCACAGTTGCCCGGCTTTCACGAGGTCGAGAACGGATCGCATGTCGTCGCACCTTCTCTCAGCTTACCGAGGATGCTTCTTCGCTGCCTTCACGCATCGCGATACTACCGATGGTGACCGCCGGCTTCCTCTTCAAAGCGCAAATGTTGTTATCTGCACGAATTGTGAGAAGGTCGTTACCCTGCAATGTCCGAAGCTTGTCGGCGAGCTGTCCATACGCCATGTGCGGCGATTGGACAAGATGATGTTCGCGGCGGTTCGCGGCCCGGCAGATTCCTGTGCTCTTCGCCCGCGAACCGCCGTGGGTTGCCGGTGGGACGGCGGCCTGGAGTTGCCGGTTCCGCCACACTCCAGGTGCGGTAGGCCAAGAGGCGCTTTGCGCCTAGCCATGTCCGTCCTCTACCAGTTCCAGTCGATCAGACCTCGGGAATCAGGCGGCCCCGTGGAACGGCGAGGCGGACTCCATCCGGGTCGACGTGATGGATCTGCTCAGTGCCGGCGTACAGGTCGGTGGCGAACAGGCCCTTGGCATCGATCTTGATGTATCCAGTGCGCAGTAGCCTTCCTTCTAGTTGCGGGTGCACATCGGGTTCCGAGCCGGTGAACGAGTTCACGACGTGCTCGGTCATCCCCCGAGGAGACCGCTGGCCTTCGGCAGTGATCGCTTCCGGGTCGCCGAATTTCACCTCGGCCACTGTGCCCAATTCCTCGTCTTCGCTGTCCACTACGCGCATGCCGACCTCGACGTTCGTCATGGGGTCGGGTTCCGGGATCTGTGTGGTCATCTGGGCGCACCTCCTGTGGTCACGGGCTGGACCTTCATACGCTTACCCGGCTTCAGGCTCGGAGAACCGGGAACGGCGTGTGCGCTTGATGCTGTATCTCAAGCGGTTGCTAGTGGGAAGGCCACAGCGCGACGATGAGGATCCGCGGAGGAGTCCCTCCTGACGGCTGCCTCTAAAGGACGAGTTCAACACCGGAGCCCGCAACAACGTTGAAACAACCGGCTTCCGCGGTATGACGTACCAGTGCGGCACACCGCGCAGGACGGACCGCCTGATCGAGACAACCAACTCCGTTGCGATCGGATCTCGAAGAGAACTCCAGGCCTGCAAAGGAAATCACGATCAGGCGACGGCTGGACGTCGAGAGATTCGATGCCTTCGCCGAGGGGATGCCTCCACAACAGGACGATGAGGGTAGGAGGGATGAAGGCGTGGACCCGCTCGGCCGACCGGAAGATTTGCAGGCTCGCCGCCGCCGATCACCTCGAACCGGAAATCTGGTTCCGCACCTGAAAGGGGACGAATGCAAGGACTGCTCGACTGTCCGTGTCGAGGCCGCTGGGCATGAAGTGTTGGTGCGTCAAGCAGATCATCCCGGTGATCATCCGACACCGGTCGTGCTGGTGCACGGGATGGCGGTGTGCTCACGCTATTTGGTGCCGACCATGACGCGGCTCGCCCAGTCCCGCACAGTCGTCGCTCCGGACCTACCCGGGTTCGGACGTAGCTCCGAGGCTGGGCCACCGATCTCCGTTAGGGACGCGGCTGAAGTCCTGCGGGCCGTCATGACGCGTCTGACCGGGCCGGCGATCGTGATGGGGCACTCGGCGGGATGCCATGCCGCGGTGGAGTTGGCCGTCCGCCATCCCGAACTGGTCCGCCGTCTGGTCCTGGTCAGCCCGCCTCCGGGCCACCGCCATCCCCTCGCCGTGATCATCCGATGGGCTCAGGCAATGGCACAGGAACCGTCGCCGCTGGTGGCCGAGACATTGCGAGATGCGGTGATCGCAGGTCCGCGCAAGGTCTGGGGAGCCTTTCGCCACCTGCTGTCGTATCGGCTGCGGGCCACACTGCGCAGGGTCGGCTGCCCCGTGCTCCTCGTGCGCGGAGCGCGCGATCCGTTGGTTCCGCGCGCGGTGGCACGGCATCTCGCAGACATCGCGCAGCGCGGCCGCTACGCGGAAGTTCCGGGATGCCACGCAGTGCCGTACACCTCGCCAGACGACCTGGCCCGGGTCATTCTCGAGGTCGATCCGGCAAACGAGCGGACGGCAGCGCAGCAGGGAGACAGGGGTTCGAGTTTCACAACCGTCGACCCGCCGACTACGAACGGTCTCCACTCGTCGGCACGTGAGGAGCGTGAACGTGGTGCCCACCAAGACCGACATCGCTCTGCGGACAGCAGGGATGGTCGCTGACGTGCTTCGCGGCGCCGTGCTTGTGGGGGCCGTGTACGCCGCGCTCGTCGACGAGGTCGAGGGTGGCATCCGGCTCGGTCTGGTCTTCGCGATCCTGCTGGCTCCTCGGCTGGCCGGTCTGCCCCGCCCCTTCGACTTGGCAGTTTGCATCTTGCTGCCACTGGCCGCAGCGGCGTCGCTGTTCCACTGGTATCGCGAGATCATCTGGCTGGACTGGGTGCTGCACTGCCTCTGCACCGGCGCGCTCGCCGCGATGACCTACCTGTTGCTGCTGCGCACACCCCTGCTGCCGCACCAACGGCACCACGGCCGTAGCGCGGTAGTGTTCCTGACCACGGTCGTGGGCCTTGCATTAGGCGTGTTCTGGGAGTTTTACGAGTGGTACGCGGAGGTCGTGGCCGGCGTCCGGATCGGCGTTGGCTACAGCGACACCATCGCCGATTTGGCGATGGACACCCTTGGCTCCATCGCTGCGGGTCTTGCGCTGATGGCGTGGCTGGCGAACGGCCGCAACCCTTTCCCTAACAGGTAGGAAGTGGTCGCACTTCCCCGGCCGTGAGGGTCACGTTCCCGGCCGATCCTGTCGCTGCTGTCTGTGTGCTGATAGGTCGTCGCAGCACTGACGACTGCCATCACGAACACGAGCAGACCGGCGGCAACATCATTGCTCGTCGCTTCGTAGGCATACGACGCTGACGGCATTCGAGCACGAACGGCGACGCGACAAGCCAAGGACCGAGAAGAGCGTTAACGAGGCTCAACCACGGCAGTCGGTCCGAAGCCACCATCCGGATCGAGGCGAGCACCACGATCGCAGTTCCCAGCACCAGGTCGTTCCAGTACGCGCCAAGCCCGTCTGCAGCCGGGACCTGGTCGAGCACGAATGGAGCCAGCAACAGCCATATGCCAGCAAGAATTGTCACCGCACTGACTGCACGTGCAACCGTCGGCACTGGACGGGGAGGCGCTACTGGGGCTCCGTAGGGACAGTTGAAGCCGGACCCGGTAGCCGCTCCACCTCCAAGACCGGTGACCGTCGTGCCGATCTTCTCCTTCGGGGTGGCGGAGTCGTTACCGCGGTCCTGTCCACTGCGTGAAAATCGTCGAACCAATCGCGACCTCCCGCCCGAGTCTCATCCCTGCTTCCTCGAAGCGTTCTCCACGCAGGACAAGGGAAACGACGGGTGCAACTGCCGTCCCAGTCGAGGCGGTGTTGTGACCTGATTGGACGGCAGCGTTGAGCGCGAACCCGATTGCACTAACCGTGTGCCCGAATCCCTCCGTACTCACATGAACTGCTCCCTCACGGCGACGCTGCTCCCGACGGCTTGCAGGGTCACCACGCGAGTCTGCCGAGCAGCGTTATCTCACCTTGCTTGCGGCTCGTCTACCCAGGTGAAAGTCGCAACAGGACGTTTGCCACGCTGTGGTGATGCGCCGATTCCTCTTCGACTGCAGCGGTGTCGTCCGACCATTAGTTCTGGTCGGCATGTTGGTGGCCCGTTCCAGTGGGCGTACTCGTGTTGGCCTCATGGGGGCGGATGGGCGGGACTGGCTGCTATCGCCGTGATTCTCGCAGGAGGGCTCGCGCTCGTGATTCGCAGCGACGGTTGAGCCGAGTGCTGAGGGCCCCTAAGCAGCCTGTCAATGCCTAGCCCGTTGGCAGCTGACCATTCTCTGGCCTGATCGCTTCGCATCAGGTTGCCAACGTGCGTCCCCACCAGCTCGACCTCGCCGAGCGCTCGAAGGGTTCGTCACGGTCGGTCAGCATGTCATCTCACTGCAGTGAACGCCCCTGCACAATGGCCCGTCAGCCAGCGCATAGCCGCTGACTCCAGATCTGATCACCGAAAACTTAACGAATCCGAAAGGTCGTCAAGCACCACATACGTGCTTCACGCTGATGAGTCGCAGATATCGTGCGAAAAGCGCGCACAGCATGTTGGTGCGTGCCTATGTGGAGGCGCCCAATTGATGACCGTCGGTGACGGCCCTGCGGCAATCGTGCTCGACTTGCCTGTCGAGCCGAACATCAAGTTGTCGGTAGTGCGCGATCAGGTTGCCGTCACATTGCGTGATCTAGGCGAAGACCACCGCTACGACGTGGCGCTCGTCGTCACTGAACTGGTGAGCAACGTCCTGGACCACACACCCGGAACGGGTCGGCTCCGCATCTTCCGGTACTACGCGCCGTGTGATATCAAGATCGAAGTCGATGACAGCTCGCCAGCCCAGCCGGTACGCGGGCGTTCACGACTTGGTGGCACGAGAGGCCGTGGCATCGTGGTCGTCGACAACCTGGCCTGCGAGTGGGGCAGCCGCCCACTGCCTGACGGCGGCAAAACGGTGTTCGCGTCGATTCCTTGCCCTGATGACGAGAACTCGACCAGCCCGTGACGATCCTCAGAGCGCACCCAGCCGATCCCGTAGGCGCTTCTAAGCCATGAGATGCGGTGGTGGCATCGCCGTCCGCCATGGCATGTCCCTGCAGAGCTCATCGTTTGGCGTGCAGGGAAAAGCGGATCTTCCCACCATCCTCGCGGCGGGCGTCGAGGACCTGATCGTCGAGAATTTCGGCCACCTCGGGCTGCAAGAACACATGGGAGTTCAGTGCTCCCACCACGATCTGGTCACCGCTCGCTGGCCGGTCCATCACAGTGAGGGAGAGATCAGCGCCGTCGTCGTTCATGTCCGCGACGGAAATCCTCAACCCGCCGCCGTTCACAGTTCCCGCTGACGAGGCGAGATCCTTGATCGCTTCTCCAGCAGATGGCGTGATGTCGAGCATGGTTTTCCCTTCGATGCCTTCGTACCAAGGTAGACGTCGTGGCACGAGCGCAAACGTGGCTCCGATGGAACAGGCCAGGTGGTGGAGCTACAACGAAGTCTCTTCGTTACCTGGGAAACGATCGGATGACAATCCTGGCTGGTGTGCCGCGACGTGACCAACGCTGCAGCATCAGAGCGGGTTGAGACCAGGCCAGCGGACGTAATGAGTCGCAAGGTGACCGCAAGATTCTACCTGCTCGTCTGCAGGAACCCGTTGGGCCGGAACGACGACAGGTGTCGGCGGCGATGGTCGGCGAGTTCGTGACCACCGGTGCGGGAGTGAGGCTCGAACCGCTCCATTGGTGTGATGCAGAGGCGCCTGCCGTGCAAATCTATGAGGGGCAACGATGATGCGTCTTCTGGGACTCTGCCTGGTGGCGGGAATCCTCCTGTCCGGAATGCTGTTCCCGGTCGTCGGTGGAGCGGGCGTGTTGCTGTCCCAGGCCAGCGACCAGTTTGCGAACCCGGTCGCGTTGCCTGTCGGCGTCGAGCCGCCGGCGGTGACGACCTTGGTCGACGAAGAAGGCAAGCCCTTTGCTCATCTCTATGACCAGCACCGGGTGCTTGTGAAGTCCGAGGACATCTCACGGGCGATGAAAGACGCGATCGTGGCTGTGGAGGACCATCGGTTCTATGAGCATCGTGGTGTGGACTGGGTGGCCACCGCGCGGGCGGCGGTGCGCAACTATGCCTCGGACGCGGTGGTGCAGGGTGCTTCCACCCTGACCCAGCAGTACATCAAGAACCACCTTATCCATGTCGTGGCGCGCGATGACCCGCTACGTCAAGCGCGGGTGCAGTTGCGCACGCCTGAGCGCAAGCTGCAGGAGATCCGCATGGCTGTGGCGCTGGAAAGTACGTTCTCCAAAGAGGAAATCCTGACCCGCTACCTCAACACAGTGCCGTTCGGAGCCGGTACCTACGGCGTCGCGGCAGCCGCGCAGCTCTACTTCGGTACCACGCCGGACAGTCTGACCGTGCCGCAGGCCGCATTGCTCGCCGCGCTCGTCAACAGCCCGGCCGCGTTGAACCCCGAACACTCTCCGGATGCCGCCTTGCAGCGCCGCAACCTCGTCATCGACCGCATGGCGGACCACAGCATGGTGCACCGCGCCGCGGCTGAGAGAGCCAGAGAGACGCCTCTGGGCGTGCAGACCCCGCTGCGGAGGCTGCCGAACGGATGTGTGGCCGCCGATCCGGGACTCGGCTTCTTCTGCTCCTACGTCGTCGACTACTTGGCCTCCAAGGGCATCACCCCACAGCGGTTGAAGGCTGGTGGCTACACAGTGCACACAACGCTCAATCGCGCGGTAAGTCAGGCCACCGAGCGAGCAGTGCTGGCGCAGGTCCCCCGACAGACCTCAGGTGTCGCCGGCACGATGGCGGTCGTCAAACCTGGCCGTGACCGGCACGAGGTCACCGCGCTGGTGGCCAACCGAGATCACGGCGCTGACGCCGAGCGGTTCCAGAGCATGCTGGACCTACCCGCCGGAGTGGCCAACAAGTTCGGCGCGGGATCCGTGTACAAGGTCTTCACCGCCGCCGCAGCCCTCGAACAGGGCTACCGCGTCGGCTCTGTCATCGACTCGCCCGGCTCCTACACCTCGCAGGTGTTCAAAGGCGGCGCGCCAGGCTGCCCGTCGACCGGCGAGCCGGACACCCGCTGGTACTGCCTGCGCAACCACAACGATGACTACCCGGCCCGCATGACGCTGCGCCAAGCGTTGGCTACCTCGCCCAACACCGCCTTCGTCATCCTCGAGGAGCGGGTCGGCCTGGACGCCGTCGTCGAGATGGCGCGAAGGCTGGGGATGCGCCAGACGCTGGCGACCAACATCGACGGGACACGCCCGGATCCGAACTCGTCGCGGCCCGATCTGCGGATCAACCAGGCCGAGTTCTTCACCAGCAGGCAGAACGCCTCCTTCACCCTCGGCCCGGCACCGTCGAGCACACTGGAACTGGCGAACGTCGCCGCCACCGTCGTAAGCGGCGGCACCTGGTGTGAACCGACGCCGATTGCCCAGGTGGTCGACCGGCACGGCAGAGCCGTGGAACTTCCGGCATCACCGTGTGATCAGGCCGTGCCCGAGCCAGTTGCCAATGCCCTCGCAGCCGCCCTGAGCGACGACGGACACCGAGGCACAGCCGCGAACGCGGCTCGGCGCCACGGGTGGACAAGGCCGATGATCGGCAAGACAGGCACCACGGAGGAGTACAAGTCCGCCGCTTTCTTGGGCGCCACGATGAACTACGCGGGCGCCGTACAGGTGTTCAACGACAGCCCTGCACCCCGTCCGATCTGCGTCAGGCCCGTGGGCCCTGTGCTGTGTGCGACCGGCGACCTCTATGGCGGAACGCTGCCCGCCCTTGCTTGGTTCGACGGGATGACGGAGGTGCACGCCAACATGCCTGTGAAACCGCTGCCCGCGGTACCGCTTGCCCAGCGCACGACGACACGTACCGGCGACGGTTGAATCCTGTGCTGCTCGAGAAGTCGTCACCACGGTGTTCGGCGCATCTCTCCGACTGAGATCACGCTTGGGTGATCGTGCCCTGCTGTGCAAGGACTTGGAAGTTGCTGTCCGCCGCGTCCCTCGCTGCTCCGTGGTGAAGCAGTGAGGGACGCTGAGCTTCTCTTGCTTCGGCACGAGAAGACGGAGCTTCGCCGACAATTGCCCAGCAGGGTCCACTACGAGCCCTGTAGATGCTGAGAAACACATCCGCGCAGGTCAGCAGGCATCGGCGTGTTGCCGGTCACACCGGATCCTGAACAGCCGGTCAGGCTTCCGTGAACGCCTGGAGCATGCGGGCGATCGCCGTGTGGTGCTCGGGCCGGGCGACGTCGGCCAAGTCGAGGAGCATCCGGTGCAGCCGGGAGCGGACGCGAGGGTCGTCGGCCGCGACGCGGGCGATCTCGTCCACCGCTACGGCCAGCAGGTCGTCGAACCCCGCCTCCGGCACGGTCAGCAGGAGCACACCCTCGGCGACTCGCCTGCGCGGCGGCAGCGGTCGGGTGGCCAGGCAGCGGAGCAGGTCGTGCAGTTGATCGACGACCTGGACGGCGGTGGTCGGGTCGTTCAGCGACGGCGACAGCGCGCGCAGGGCGATGTCCACGAGTTGGCGCAGACCGAAACCGACGTCCTGGTCCAGGGTGCGCTCCTCGTTCAGGACGACCGCGGCGCAGAGCTCCTCACGGGTCGGTGGCTCCGCCGTCCCCGTCACCTCGAACAACGTGGCGCCCGCGGGCAGGAACTCACCGATTGCGGGCACCAGCCGTATCGAGCACCGGTGCTCGGCCGCCGTGTCGGCGAGGCGGTCGTCCCGCACGCTCTGCACGACACCGCCCTCGGCGGCCGGCACCCGGTGGACCGGTCCGGCAGCGGGCACACCCTCGGACGGAGCGCTGGCGTCGTCGGGGGGATAGCGGCGGGCGATGAGCGTCCTGGTATCAGTGGCGATCCGGTTGATGATCGTGGAGACCCTGATGGACTGGGTGATGTGGTGGATGTAGCGCAGAAAGACGAGCACACTGATGAAGACCAGCACCACGGCCGCGGTGACCGCCGTAGCGGGGACGAAGCCTTCGGTCTCCGCTGTGCCGCGGACCGTGCGCAGGACGACGAACGCGAACACGAACGTCGCCACGAACACGCCGAGCGCGACCTGTGTGAAGCGGTCGTGCAGGAATGTGTTGAGCACGCGCGGGGAGAACTGGCTGCTGGTCAACTGCAGAACCACGACCGTGATCGAGAACACCAGACCGGTGAACGAGATCATCGAGGTGATGATCGCCGCGAGCAGTGCGCGGGCACCCTCTGGGCCGCCGCTGAACAGCAGCGGCAGCGAGCCGAACAGCTCCTGGTCGACCGCGGTCAGCGTGATGGCGAGGCCGGCTGCTGTAAGGGCGATGGCCAGGGGCAATGCCCAAAAGCGGTCGCGCAGCCAGTACCGCAGCCCCGTCCGCCTCTCGCTCCTCATCCCGGCATCGTAAACAGCTGGAGTGCTCCGGACATCCGGGCGGGCCACGCACGCGGACCGACTGCCCGCCCGGCGGTCGCGGGCACCATCGGCAATTTGTTGAACACGATCCGCCAGGCTGAGGCGATCTTGCAGGGCGAAGGACTCATTGGGTCGAAGCAGGGTCGCGGCACCTTTGTTGTCGGGTTGCCTCAGCCAGGCGGCGTGTGCTCGATGCCCGGCTCCTCCGGTCCGCCGGTGGGCAGGTTGACGGGCGGTTCGATGCGCAGGGCCTTGACGACCGGGACGTCCGAAGAGGAGTGCAGGACGATGGACAGGGTGATGGTGACGGCCACGAGGTCGAACATCCCGGCTCGGTACGCACCGGCCGTCCTGCGTCCGATGAACTCGGCGTCGGACGTGATCCGCTGCCTGATCTACCTCGGGCGAGAGCTGGATGGCCGGTCACTTCTCGCTTGCGCTTGCGCGGGGGCGTTGGAAGAGCACGTAGAGGTAGGTCCGCGAAGGAACCAGGACCAGTGCGCCGGCACCCAGCGCGACGAGCAGGGCGGTGAGGGTGGTGCGGCCCATCGCGGCCTGCTCGACGGTGAGGGACGGCACCAGCACGTATGGGTACTGCCCGACCGCCCAGCCGATGAGGATCGCCGTAACGGCGACTGCGGAGGCGATCCTGGCGAGGGTGTAGTGCCGGGCAAGCAGCAGGCCGGGCGCTGCGAGACCGGCGATGACCGACAGCACCACGACCGGCAAACCGCGTCCTGTCAGGCCGGCGAACAACGTTGGCGCGTCGGTACGCAGTACCGCGATCCCTCCCAGGCCCACCGCGCCGGCCACGGCGGCGATCACCAGAGCGTGCACACGGAACTGGTCGGCCAGGTCGTCCTCCCCATCGCGCCGGGCATCGCCGCAGAGGAACACCGCGGCCAGGTAGGCGCAGACCAGCACGGCGAGTGTGCCGCCCACCAGCGAGGTGGGGTTGGCCCAGCTTGCCAGCACGTCGCCGGCGGCGATGCCGGGCGGCACCCGGCCGGAGGCCACGCCGCCGACGACGGCGCCGAGGAGGAACGGAGTCAGCAGCGAGGACAGTGCGAAGGCCGCGCCGAAGAACCGGCGCCTTCCCAGCGTGCTGACGCTCTTGCGGTAGGCGAAGGCGGCGCCGCGGGGATCATGCCGAACCCGGCCAGCGTGAGCGGGATGTAGAGCGCGTGGTGACCGCTGCGGCGAAGGCACGGGAGAAGCCGGTCCACAGCACGACCAGCACGAAGATCAGCCACACGTGGTTGGCCTCCCAGACCGGGCCGATCGACCGCTCGATGCGGTCCCGCACCCGGTGTCCGCGTTCGGTGCCGCCCGCCAGCAGGTCCCAGACCTCGCCGCCGAAGTCGGCACCGCCGAACAGCGACGCGTACCAGGCCAGTGTCACCAGGGTCAACGCCAGGAACGCCACTTCGGCGGCGACGAACGCGATGAGTATGCGGAGGCCCGCCATGAAGCCGCTCGGTTGTTCGTGCACCCCGCCTCCCTAAACACTCACCGGAGCACTGGGCAACACCGCGACGGAACACAGCGCACGGCTGAGTGCCGCGCGGCTGACTGAGCCGAACACTGCTCTGTGCACGACGCCATGACCGCGGTCTCGTACCACGAGTAGCTGAGCTTCTTCGGAGTGCGCGAGCAACGTGTCGACATCATCGTGCACAGGACGCAGTTCGCACGCGTGGCGGTCCGCATACGTGGAGGCGAACTGCAGGGCGGACATGGTTTCGGCCGTGCCATCGACTCCAACCACCACCGGACCGCTCCTGTGCGCCGGTCCGCCGTGCACCGCGACGACCGGTTGGTCCGCCTGGTTCACGAGGTCTGTGGCCGTGCAACCGATCAGCGTGCGGGGCAACACGCCCAGCCCGGACATCCCGACCACCAGCAGTTCCGCGTCCACCGTCCGGGCCGCCTCGAGAAGGGTCGGAGCGGCCCGGCCTGCCACGACCCGGGCCTCGACGTCCAAACCCGGCTCGAGCTGCCGGCACTCCTCTGCGGCGGCGCGGACCTGCTCCTCGGCCTGTCGCAGGAGGGGCGTGTCGTCGAACACCGCTGCCGCGCCCCATCCAGGCGCGGCCACAGTTCCCCAGGCACTCGTGATCGCCGTCAGCTGAGCGTGAACGAGCAGCAGCGAACGGCGCCGATGAGCGGCTTCGGCCGCTGCCCAGAGGATCGCCCCTCGGGCGCAGTCGGAGCCGTCGAAACCTGCGACCACACCACCTCGATGACCGGACTCCGCGAACGGGTTGGCAGCAGACATGTCCTTCACCTCAAAGCCGATGGTGCACACAAAGCAACTTGACGGAGGCGGATGGACGCCGAGCGTTGTGGCTCCGGTGTCGTCCTAAGAGGCTTCACCGTATGCACGTGAGTGCCTGCGTTGCACGATCTAATCCGTTGGTACGAGGAAATGTTGCACAGAAGAAAGGTCGAGCCTCGCGCTCGATCGGTTGCGCGACGGTTGATCGGAGCGAGTAGGCCAAGCACCCTTGGACACGGCGGGTGCGACCTCCATTGTTTCGTTCCTTTCGATGGTGTGGTCGTGGTGAGGCCACCGCGACCACCGGCGCGTCTCAGCCAGAGCCGAGCAGGTCCCGGCACGCCATGGTCATGAACGAGCCTCCTTCTCCGGGTTGCGTTTCGAACTCGGAGGCTTCCCCGCTCGTGTTGTGCCCACGGGTGCGGCGGCGCGCATCCCGATCACCAGACCGATCACCAACGTGACGACGGTCAACGCCACGAGAGCGATGTACGCCCAGTTCGGACCGCAGTCCACAGCAGGCCGAGCAGGAACGCGTCAACCAGGTGGTGGTCGGGGCCGCCATCGCGCTGGTGTTGCTGGTGGTCGCCGTCGATGCGGGAAGGCGGCTGGGCTGACTCCGTTCAGATCCAGCCGAGATCAGCCGTGGTCACCGTGGGCTCGTCGCCTGCTTCGGTGAAGGCGGTCAGCGCATCGACGAGCCCACGCCGTTCATCCTCGGGCATCCTCGCGACGATCTTCCCGATCTCCGCACGACGCCGTCGGGTCACGCCGCGTACAACCCGCCGACCTGCGTTGGTCAGTTCGGTCACGACCTCACGGCGCGTTGCCGGGTTCGGCTGGCGTGCGATCATCCCGGTCGTCACGAGGCGGTCGACCATGCGGGTCACGGTGGACGGGTTGACGTCCAGCAGTTCGGCCAACGAGCTGAGCTTCATCGATCCCCGGCTGTCCAGGACGACGAGCATCCGGAACTGCGGCAGGGTGAGGGTCTCCTCGAACGCCGCGAGCGAGCGCGCGGACACGGCGACCAGCAGGCGCGAGGCTGTGAGCACGGCGTCGGTGAGCGCGTCGACGTCGTTCGGGCCGACCTTGGACCGGGTCATGCGACTGTTGTACCGCAACTTCGGTGCTGTGATCACAGAGCTGGTTGGTGTACTGCCTGTTTTGTACGGCATTCGTCAGCTACGACGGTTTCGAGGGCGTCGAGCGCTGATTCGACCCAGGTGTCGACCGTGCTCCGTGAAGCTCCGGGCGGGCCGGTCAAGCGCACGGACACCGCGCTGCGGCCTGCGGTCAGCCGGAGAACCTGGAGGGTGCCGTTGCAGCTCGTCGTGGTTTCGCTGCCCCACGTGATGCGCAACCGTTCCCAGTCGATGGTGACCTGTCGCTCGACGTCGACATCAGCGTGCAGGCCCGGCAACCACAGGCGGATGAGGTTGGGGCCGGACAACTCGACCTCGACGGAGTCGGGCAGCCAGGCGGTCATGTTGTCGAGATCGGACAGGACGTCGAAAACGGCGTCCGCGTCGGCAGGCATGGATCGGCTTCGGCTCAAAACGGAGTCCCTCCGGCGGATTCCGTCCATTCTGTCGATTTCCCGGCCGCTGCGCCTGACGAGTGCCTAACGATCGCCGGTCGTGCCGGGTGATGGAGCGAGTGCCGTCGAAGCGGCAGGGGTGCTCGAGGTGGTTGAAGTGGTTGCCGGTGCCGAATGGCGCCGCTGCGTCACCACCGGCGTAGGCGCCTCGTTGTGCGTGGTCGTGGTGCCCAGGGGTTCAGGCTCATCCTGTGTGGACACTCCACAGGCAGCAGCTAGAAGGCATGCGGCGGCGACCAAGAAGATTCTCATACGAGGGCCTCCGGAAGCTCCACGACGAATCGCGCTCCACCGCCAGGGCGGTCCTCGACCCACACCTTGCCGTGATGGCGGCGGACGTGTTCGGCGACGAGCGCCAGACCGAGTCCGCTGCCGGTGTCGGCACCCCGGCTGCCCGCTCTGGCGCCACGGGTGAAACGTTCGAACACCTGGCTCCTCATGTCATGAGGTACACCGGGTCCCGCATCATCGACCTCGAGCCGGACGCTGTCGTCCTGGTGGAGCACGGCCAGCCGGACGGCGCCTCCGGCATGCTGCTCGGCGTTTTCGATGAGGTTGCCTATGACGCGGTCGAGCCTGCGCCGGTCGCCGAGCACCAGTGGCGGTGGCGACTCGATGACGATCTCGACGTCCTGGCCCAGCCGCAAACCTGCGGCACCGCGCACGAGGCCACCGACGTCGAGCGGCTCGAAGTCAGCCTTGTCGCCGTCCTGGTCGGCTCGGCTGATCTCCATCAGGTCGACCACCATGCGGGCGAACCTGTCGACCTCGGACGTGAGCAGCCCGAGTGCCTTGCCCGCCGTGCCGGGCAACTCCGCCTGCCGGCGCCGGAGCACCGCGGCGGCGTTGACCATCGTCGTGAGAGGTGAGCGGAGTTCGTGGCTGACGTCGCCCGCGAACCTGGCATCGCGCAGCACCCGTTGCTCCAACGCGTCGGCGGTCGTGTTGAACGTGCTGGCCAGTGGTCCGAGGTCGGGGTCGCGCTGGCTGGGTAGTCGTGCCTTCAGATCGCCGCCGGCGATGCGTGACGCAGCGGCGGTCAGTTCGGTCAATGGTCTCAGCGCGCGTCTGCTGGCCCAGGAACCGAGTCCGACGCCGATCATGCCGCTGAGCACGGTTCCGGCGATCAGCAGGCCGCTGAGGAAGCGGAAGGTGCGGTCGAGCTGGACGAGTTGGAAGAGTTCGACGTAGACGCCCTGTCCGTCGGCCAGTGACTGGGCCACCGCGATCACCGGGATGCCGTCGGCCCTGAGGCGTTGCCTGGCGGGCGTGCCATCGCGTGCCATTGCGAGCAGCTCGGCGGGAACGACGGCGGGATCGACCTGCCGTCCGCTCGTCAGCACCTCGTTCCCGTGGAAGAGCATGATCGTCGAATCCGGGTTGGTGGTGAGACCGGTCAGCAGTTCGGTCAGCCCGTCCGAGTTGGAGCGGACGGCCGCCTCGACCAGGCGCAGGTTGACCTCCGCCTGACGGGTCGTGGCCTGCACGCGTTGCCGGAGCATGTAGTCCGACGCCAGGTTCCACGTCGCGAGGGCCAGCAGGCTGGTGACGAGCACTGAACCGAGACCGAACGCGGCCGCCACCCGCCAGCGCAGGGAGAGGCGAGGCACCATCATCTCGGGGGGCCGATCTTGTAACCGGAACCGCGCACCGTCAGCACGAACACCGGATCTTCCGGGTTGTGCTCGACCTTCGTGCGCAGTCTGCGGATGTGCACGTCGAGCAACCGGGTGTCGCCGTAGTAGTCGTACCCCCACACCCGCTGCAACAGCTGTTCCCTGGTGACGATGCGCCCGCCGCCCCCGGCCAGTTCGGCGAGGAGGCGGAACTCGGTGCGCGTCAGCCGGATCTCCTCACCGCCACGTTTGACGACGCCTTCGTCCGGCCAGATCTCCAGGTCCTCGATGCGGTAGCACAGGTTCTCCCTCGTGCCGCCACGTCGCCGCAACAATGCCCGGATGCGTGCGGCCAGTTCACTCGCCACCAGGGGCTTGGTCACGTAGTCGTCCGCGCCCGCTTCCAGCCCGGCGATGACATCGGGCGTGTCAGTGCGCGCCGTCACGATGATGATCGGCAGATCGCCCTGGGCGCGCAGTCTCCTGCAGACCTGCAGGCCGTCCACCCCGGGCAGCATGAGGTCGAGCAGGACGACGTCGAAGGAACTGTCGTCGAGCCGGCTCAACGCGTCTTCGCCCGAGACGGCCTCGTCCACGGCGAAGCCCTCGTCCGCGAGGGCCAGGCCGAGTGCCTGGCGGATGCGCTCGTCGTCGTCCACGAGCAGCACGGAGAAATCCATGTCCCGCTTTTCTTCGTAGGTTTCTAGTGCTGCTTCTACCACGTTGCCATGGTGACCGCATCGCGGCTGAGATGTATGCCTTCGAAAGGACTTCGTAAGGTTGCACAATGCACGCGTCAGGCATGCTTGTCGCCGCGGGGGATCGCCCGTAGTGGGCGCGTGCCCGCGCGCTTCCGGGGAAGGTCAGACGTCAGCCGACGAGAGACGGCCGGCGTCTGTCTCGGGATGATGAAAGGCCCTACCAGTCGTGACAGGCATGCCCACCACTGACGAAGGCATGACAGGGACAATCCTGGTGTGCGACGGATGCGGCCGGTCGCGCCGCACCAGTGCCACAGGTCTGTTCGCGTGGGACTTGCTGTGGCTGCAGGCTGATCAGGCAGGGTGGACGGGCTCGGACAGGCCGCTGGGACCTCACTACTGCACGATCTGCGTTGATAACGAGTAGATAACGTTTGCACAATGCAATAATCTTGCCGGTCCGATTCGTCCGTATCCCTCCGTGTCGGTACACACGATCGCCGCTCTACGCGGAGGGAGATCCACGTGCTCACACGTCTCGCCCAGGTGGTGACGGTGCTCGCGATCCTTTGTTCGCTCGCGGCTCCGCAGGCGTCCGCCCAACCCGAATTCGGGCCGGAGTACACGCAGACCCAGTTCGGCCCGATGGGACCTGCGGGCAGGGACATGCTGGTCAAGGTTCGACTGGCTGGATTGTGGGAGGGGCCCGCCGGTCGGCTGGGACTGGAGAAGTCCGCCAATCCTCTCGTGAAGGAGGCGGGCCGTCATCTGATCAACGGCCACGCCGAACTGGACGCCAAGGTTCTCGAGCTCGGGCGCACGCTGAACGTCCCGCTGCCCAGCGAGTCCAACGCGGACCAGAAGGGCTGGATCGCGGAGATGACCAACGCCCCGGCCGGCAGCGCCGAGTTCGACCGGGTCTTCGCCAACCGCCTCCGCGCGGCGCACGGTGGTGTCTACAAGTTCCTCGCGGTCGTTCGCACCGGCACCCGCAACACGTTGATCCGGGACTTCGCCAAGCGCTGCATGGAAGTCGTGCTCGACCACATCCAAGTTCTCGAAGCGACCGGCATGGTCGATTTCACCGACACGGAAGCCATTCCGCTCGCCGCGCTCGCCGCCGCACCGGTCAGCCCCGCGCCCGTTCCCACCGTTCCCCAGGCGGTGCCCACCGTGCCCAGGACGCAGAACATCGCTCAGGAGAACGGAAGTGACGGCTCCGACGCGATCCTCGGTGTCGTCGTGATGGTGGCCGTCGTAGGCGGGATCTACCTGTGGACAGGTGGACGTCCGCGCCGCTCGCGCTCGTCGCGACAATGACATCAGATCGCAAGTGCCTCGCAAGGTTGCACAGTGCGGGACTCCATCAGAATGGCGGGGCGGACGCCACCGATCGGGGCGGGCGTCCGCGCCAGGCCACCACGGGAGATCCGGGTGCCGACCGGCAGGATCGGTCGGCACCCGCCCGCGCAAGATGGGGAACGTCGGATGCGCTCACATGTCGTGCTCATCGGCTACAGCGCGCGCGGCCGTGTCGTCCTGAGCACGCTGTTCGCCGGAGGTCATGCGACGGACTTCACCATCGTCGACTCCGATCCTGAACGCGTCGTGCAAGCCGGAGTGGACGGTGTACGCGCCGTAGCGGGTGAAGGCTGGCGCCTGGACGTGCTGTGGTCGGCGGGCGTGCACACGTCGGACCACATCGTCGTCGCCGTGACCGACGACGCTTTGGCTTTGCGCATCACCTCGGTCGTGCGCAGCCTGAACGAGGCCGCCACGATCACCACCCTGGTCCACAGCACACAACTGCAGGAACTCATCGAGTACCTCGGCGCCGATCACGTCCTGGTCGCGGATCGGGTCGGCGAGTGGGCGCTGGAGATGGACGGCATCGTGTGCGATCAGTTGCCGGAGCTGGAGTGGTCCGTGCTGGAGCGTCCGGTCATGCAGGACGAGGTCGGCAGCTCGCCGTGGGAGTGTGGCAACGACGTGCTGGCCATCGTGCGGGACGGTCAGCGGATCTGGATCGAGGATCCTGAGGTCGGGGAGTTGCGCTGCGACGACAAACTTGTCGTGCTGAGCAGCGGACCCGTTGGTGACTGACAGCTCTGCGGCGTCTGCGGAACTCACCGTCCCAACACAAGTGCTGGTCCGTGGTCAGCAAGATTTCCACCGAACACATCGCGGCTCAGTGGCCGTTCCACACGAGTGGTAGCGCGGAGACACATGCGAGGCTCACGAGAGCGCTGATCAGGAACAGTCCGCGCGATTGCTTCACGGTCGACTGACGATCACGGCCGAGCATGACTAGAGATGCGGACACGGCTGCCGTGCACACCGCAGGAACGATCGCCGAACTCCAGCCGTGCCGTGCTGCGGTGTTCAGCAGGAGCAATGAGCACATTGCGGCGGCCAGCGCGGTGCGGTTCCATGCCAGCGCTGTGCGTTCAGGCTGCAGGCCTGCGTCACGATTCATCCGACCACCACCAGCACCGCCGCGAACAACGCCATCAACACCACTCCGGCCGCGAGCACGACGATCATCGAGTTGCGCGGCAGGGGAGCCCCAGTGCGCATCGCTTGCTGGACGCGCCGCCACCGGGGAAAGCTGACCACTGCGACGACGAAGGCCAGCCCGACGCATCCCAGTGCGAGACCGGTCGTGGCGCCGGGTATCGCGAACGGGGGCACGAACTGCTGGATCGCCACGCCCGCGGCGAGCAGACCCAGCGCGGTGCGGATCCAGGCGAGAAACGTGCGCTCGTTGGCCAACGAGAACCGGTAGTCGGGTTCCTGCTCGGGTGGTTCCATCGCCATTGAGCCTCCTCGTGCGAGAGGGTACTTCGTTGCCGAGGAGCAGCAATTGCGGTGCTGCGTGTCGGCCCACCTGAATGTCCTCCTAGGACGTTTGCCAGGCTGTGGTGATGCGCCGATTCCTCTTCGACTCCAGCGGTGTCCTCCGTCCAGCGGTTCTGGCCGGGTTGTTCGTAGTCGTACCTGTAGCGGTACTGGCTCTGGCCTCCTGGGGAGGATGGGCGGGGTTGACCGTGATCGCTGTGATCTTCGCCGTAGGTCTGGTCCTCATTGTCCGCAGCGACCGTTGATCCAGGAACTGCTCGACATACGCGATCATCGAAAGGACCTCGCAAGGTTGCACAGTGCAGGTTTCCGTCACAATGGGGAGGCGGACGCGAACCGGTCGTGGTGAGCGTCCGCGCCAAACTGCTCCGGGAGCACGGCTAGTCCGCGATGGGAGATTTGGTGAGTTCGCGAACCGTGCTCATCGGTTACAGCGTCCGCGGTCGAGCCGTCGTCGCGGCGCTGCGTGAAAATGGCCACGCGAACGGCTTCATGGTGGTCGACTCGGATCCCGTGCGGGCCGAGCAAGCTGTGCTGGAAGGTGTGCCGGCGGTGGTCGGTCCCTGCTGGCGTTTACGCACCTTGTGGTTGGCCGGCGCGCATGACGCCGACCATGTCGTTGTCGCGGTTCCGGATGACGAGACGGCCGTTCGGACCACGTCCGCAGTGCGTTCGCTCAACGAGACAGCCACGATCATCACCGTGGTCCACAGCCGTGAAGTTCGCGAGCTGATCGAACACGCGGGCGCCGATCACGTTGTAGACGTCCGTCAGGTCTACGAATGGGCACCCGGCGCGACGCGGCCACAGGACGGCGCCGATGAGTCTGCTGATCTTGAGTGGACGTTGACCGAACGCGCGGTGACGCAGGACGAGGTCGGCCGTTCGCCACGCGCCTGCGGGCATCAGGTGCTCGCCGTGATGCGACACGGTCAGCGGATCTGGGGAGAGGATCCGGCGGTGGCGGTGCTGCGTGATGACGACAGACTGCTCGTGGTGAGTAGCAGGTCTGTCACCACGTGAGGCCGCAGTGACGGGTGGATTGACCGATGCGGGCGGCGGCGCTGCAAGGCATGCTGTGCACATGGCCGTTGATCCACGTGGTGCGGACTTGAAGCGACTGCTCGCCGAAGATCCTGGCGGGCCGGTGGTGATGCTGAACCTGTTGCGGTTCGCCGAAGGCGGTGCGGAGTCCTATGAGGAGTATGCGCGTCAGCTGCGCGAGACGTTCCTGCCCCGGTACGGCGGCGAGATCGTCTACGCCGGAACGGGCTCCACGGTGCTGGTGGCCGAGGAAGGCCAGGACTGGGACGCGGTGATCATCGTGCGCTACCCGGACCGGACCGCGTTCAGCCGCATGGTGGCCGATGCCGGCTACCAGGAGGTGACGCGGTTGCGCACGGAGGCGTTGACCGAGGCGGTGCTCCAGGCCACCACCGCCTGGAGCTGATCCGACTCTGTCCGCGAATCCGGTCGTCGGACGGCGCAGGCACGACGTGATCTCCGGTCCAAGAAGGTGACCTCAGCTGGTGACGAACGCGCGCTGGTGATCAGGCAGAGCGACGCCGATGCTGCGAAGCGACGACCGCACCTGTCCGGCCCCGGTACGAGGCAAGCGCGACATGCGGTTGCTCTTGCCCGCTACGAGGTCGGCCAGGTTGCGCTTCAGGTGACCAAAGGCTTCCCGCCGGGCTGAGCGGGGTGCGGACGGCGCGACCGCACCCCGACGGTAACGATCAGCCGCAGCGCCGTCCTTCGTTGACGCACTTCACAATCTGCGCCATGGTCTGGTCGGAGTTGACGTTGGCGAAGTCGTTGTGGTCGGAGAACGGGTTGTGGTTCTCCTCCGGGAACGCGTCGAGCTGGTACTGACCGTTCTCCTGTACGTCGCGGGAGATGTCGTAGGAGATGCTGATCCGCAGCTGCGGGATCGCCTTGAAGCCCTGCGGACACGCGCCGGTCTGCTTGTCGGCGAACCGGACGTGGTCGCGGTGGTTGGCGCTGTCGGCGTTCTTGCCGTCCCAGCAGCCCGCGAAGTCGTGCACCCGCATGACCTTGCTGCCGTTCGGGCAAATCACGTACTTGTCCGAGAGCCGGTCCTCGAACCCGCTGCAGGTCCACGTGGCACGGGCGTTGGCGGGGCCGCGGCTGGTCGGCTTGGCGTCACCGACGACCATCTTCAGGAACTTCGGCATGCCCGTGACCTTGCTGGCCGCGTTGCCGCGGTACTCGATCTTCACCTGGGCCGGCCGGACGATCTTGCCGTTGTTGCCGACGAGCTCCAGGTTCTTGCCGGTGGGAGCAGCCAGGGCCGGGTCGTTGGCGCCGTCGTTGTTGTTGTTTCCGCCCGCGTTGCCGGTCTCGTTGAGGCCGCACGGTGCGAGGCGTTCAAGTCCCTGCGGCCGCGAGGCGTTGCGGCCGATCGCGATGGCGATCCGGTCGAGGGTCGCGACCCGCTTGTCCTTCAACGGCCCGAGGATCGCGTTGTCGACGAAGTTCGGCCCACCCTGGCCCTTGCTCGTGACCAGTCGCTGATTGGCCTCGGCGATCTGCTTGTCCAGCAACGCGAGGTTCCGGTCCACCTCGTCGACCGCCTGGTCCGGCACACCGGGCAGCGCACCGCGCACGGACGGGCACTTGATCGTCGGCGTGGGGCTGTCCTGTTTCGCGCCGTCCTGGGCTGCGAACTTGCGAGGAGCCTGCGAGTGCCCACCGTGCCCGAAACGCACGTCGCAGTCGGCGAGTGAGATCAGGTTCGGCTTGCGCGCGGACCGGCCGATGGCGATCGCCATCCGGTCCAGCGTGGCCACCCGCTTGCTGCGCAGCGGGCCGAGGATTGCGTTGTTCACGAAGTTCGGGTCGCCGGGGTTCTCGTTGCGCGCCACTCGGTCGCTGGCCTCCTTGACCTGCTGGTCCAGCAACGCGAGGTTCCTGGTCACCTCGTCGCGGGCCTGCTGCGGCACTGCGGGCAACCTGTCCTTCACCGAGGGACAGGCGACCTCCGCCCCGCCTGCCTCCTTGATTTTCTCCGGGCTGGAGCCGGACGAGTTCACGTTGGCCTTCGGGTTGATCCGGACGACCGGCCAGAAGTAGGACGACCGGTCGCCGTTGCGGCAGGTCGTGTCCGAGTCCTCCAGGCTCTCATCGGTGGACTCGGCACTGATCGACAGGTTGCCCACGAAGTCGTGGACGTGCTGAGCGCCGTGGCGCAGACCCGGCTGGGCGACCGGGTTGTCGGCGCTGAACTTGCCGTTCTCGTTCGTGCCGCAGTCGACCGTGAACACGCCGCTGGTGCCGCCCTGCTGCAACTTCGGGTTGACGACGTTGGAGGTGACCTGGTCGATGCGCACGAACGCACTGAGCGGCGCCGGATCGCCGTTCCTGGCGGCCAGTGCCGCGGTGGCGGTGCCTGCTGCCACCACGGCCACCGCCGACAACGAAGCGATCAGCCGGAACTTCCGCCTGTCGGTTACGCGGTGTGTCATACGTCCTCCTCGTAGGCGCCGTGTCTGAGGGGGCATACGCAGGCGCAGGCGACGTCGACTGGGCGCAAGCTGCGACGTCAGCACTCCGTAAGAACCTTCGCTCGCGCCGACAGCGGGACGACTGAGTCCAGCTGTTCGCGAAGTGCACCGCGGACAGGCCCGAGCACATGGACAAGACCGTGATCGCGTTCGGCAGCAGGCGAACGGCGGGTCGCTGGAGCCATCGGTTCTCGTTTTCGGCAACGGCCTGCTGGACTTCTTCGTGCGGCGTCGCAGGTGAAGCGAGGTCGAGTGGAACTCTGGCACGAAGGAGTGGATCTTGGTGGCTGTGCAAAAGGTGGCAACGCATTTGATTCGCAGTCAAGTGCGCCGAACTGCGTCCAACGTGCTTGTTTGCAGGTCAGCGGCCTGCGAACCCGTATCTGGGGGTCAAGGGGTCGCAGGTTCAAATCCTGTCGTCCCGACGCCAAGAGGGTTCTCGCAGGTCAGATACTGTGAGAATCCTCTTTTTGTGATCTTGCCGAGTTCTGCCGGGTCGAGCACGACGCTCATCGACCCCTTTGCTCGGAGGGCTTTCACAATGCCTCTTCTGGATCTGAACAAGCTCTCAAACGGCCTCTCCGAGACCTGGACCGGCTATCTGCGTGATTGGGACCGCACGTTGCGATCCGCGAGTCATCCGGAGACCACTCGCTACAACTACCTCCTCGCCGCCGCGCAGCTAGCGCGCTACCTGGCGGAGTACTCGCCCGACCCGGAGGCCGACGACGCGGCCGACGACCCGTGCGAGTGACCAAGGCGCACGTCGAGTTCTTCCAGGCTTGGATGATCGAGACCCGGTCGGGTGCCACGGCACTGAACAAGCACAAAGGCCTCCAGCAGTTCTTCAAGTGGCTGGTGGAGGACGCGGAGGACATCGACCGCTCGCCGATGGACCGGGTGAAGCAGCCCAAGCCGCAGAAGAAGTTGATCGCCGTCATCCGCGACGACGACACCAAGAAGGTCCTCGGCACCTGCAAGGGCAAGGACTTCGTGCAGCTTCGCGACGAAGCGATCATCCGGCTCTACTACAACACCGGCGGCCGCTTGTCGGAGGTCGGCAACCTCAGCCTCGACGACCTCAATCAGGACACCGACTCCGTGCACTACCACGGCAAGGGCAACAAGGACCGCCGTGTCCGGTACGGACCCAAGAGCGCCCGGGCGATCAGCCGCTACCTTCGGGCCCGTGCGAAGCACAAGGGCGTCGAGCTGCCAGACTGTGGCTCGCCGATCGAGGCATCCGTGCGCTGACGCCCAACGGCATCAAGATCATGATCAAGCGCCGAGGACTATCCGCTGGACTGAAAGGCGTGCACGCGCATCGGTGGCGGCACAACTTCGCGCACGAGTGGAAGCGCGCAGGCGGCGATACCGGCGACCTGATGTTGTTGCTCGGATGGACCTCAGAGGACATGCCACGCCACTACGGCGAGAGCGCCGCGGCCGAGCGGCCCCAGGAGACGCAGCTGCGGATGGGGATCGGTGAACATGTCTGACCAGACGCGTGTCCGCCGGATCGTCGAAGTAATCATGGGCACGGTGGTCGGACTGACCTTTTTGTTCGGCTTCGGCAACGTGCTGAGTCTGGGGCTCAGGCTTGGCGTGCAGGGATGGATCGCTCCACTGGTTGCCCCTGCGGTCGACCTGTCCGTAGTGGGGTTGCTGCTCGGGCTGCGCCATACAGCGGCGAACGGAGTAGGTGAAGAGCAACTCAAGCCCGTCCGTCGCCTGCTCATGTTCTGCAGTTTGGTCACGTTGGCTTTGAACATTGCCGATCCCGTCATCGCAGGGGAGTACGGCAAGGCTGCATTCGATGCGGTCGGGCCCCTGCTGCTCATCGGCTGGTCCGACGTGGGGCCGCGGCTGCTACAGGGCATGAACTGTGCTCGGCGCGTTAGCTCGGAGGTTGAGAATCAGCCGGCACCGCTGCCCGTCAAGGCAAGAGTCAGTGACTCAACCGAGCTGGTAGACACGGTGTCGACGGCTGACGACGAGCTGTTGGAACGTGCGAGGCGTGAGGACATCCGCCATCGTGAGCTCTACCAGCGGCCGATCTCGTCGGAGGCGTTGCGTCAGCGACTTCGGGTGGGCTCCGCCTGGTCGAGAAGGCTCGTCAACGCCGTTCGCTCCATGGACCGAACAGGCCGTGCGACAGTGACCTCTTCGGTGTGAACGGATCCTGTCGAGTATCAAGCAGTTGCACTGGTCTCAGTACGACGGTCTTGAGCTGCATGAACAACCGTATCGAGTCTCGATGATTTCCGGGCGTCTCGGTAGGGATCGCGCGTCTCAGCTACCGGATTTACTGCCAGTCTAGATTCAACGGGGCGCTTAGGCAGTGGGCCGATTGGTTCAATGCGCGATCCAGGCTGAGCACAGCGCTCGCCTGGATCGCGCGGCCACGTCCCGATCTTGGATCGAGCCCGCCGAGTGCCCAGATCGGGTCGGCGTCGCGGGGGTGCATGTCCTCGTCAAAGGCACGCTCGAGCAGCCGTTTCTGGACACCAGAGTGGACATGACGAGGGCATTCTGAAATTTCGCGAGCAACCCGGCCCGCTCGGACACCACCAACCAGCGAGGCCGAGATCGACGAGCAGTTCGCCGTGAACTTCCGCGCCCGCTGGACTGCCACGAATGCACAGGCGGCCCTTGTGCGACGGGGAGGTGGAGGCGCGATCGTGAACACGTCGAGCATCGGCAGCCGCCGCGCCAACCCCCGGTCCTGCCCACCTACGGCGCCATGAGGCGCGATCTCAACAGCCTCATCGAGAGCGCCGCCGTTAAGTGGGCGTGGCCGAACTGCGCGTGGTGGCCGAGGTGACGGCCTGGCTGCTCAGCGACGGGGCATCGATGGTGATCGGGGCAATTATGCCCGTGGACGGGGAGCGGGCGCGTAGCGTTGTGTGCCGTGAACGATCGTTCGGACGTGCCGGGCCGGGTGCTGGACGAGGTGCGGGCCATCTGCGCTGCGCTGCCGGAGGCCACCGAGCAAGCGGCGTGGGTGGGCGTGCGGTGGAGCGTCCGCAACCGCAGCTTCGTGCACGTCTTCATGGCGCATCCCGGTGAGACCGGGGCGTACAGCCGGGCCGTCGAACTCACCGAACCAACAGTGATCATGACGTTCCGCGCCCAGCCCGAGGAGTTCGACGCCTTGGCCGGAGCCGGGGAGCCGTTCTTCCGGGCGGCGTGGGGCAAGGACGTGGTCGGGCTGAAGGTGCTGCCGGACGTGGATTGGGACGAGGTGCGGGAGTTGCTGACTGAGAGCTACCGCGTGCTGGCGCCGGCGAAGCTCGTGAAGCTGCTCGGTTGAGCGGTCAGGGCTCGCGGGTGCTGGGGACTGCGGACCACGTCCGCTCGTGGCGATTGGCGGTGATCTCGGCGAATGCCTGGTTCACGGCGGCGGCGGACGGTTGCTTGCGCGGGTGGTTCCTGGTCGGCAGGGCGGACATCGCGGAGGCGAGCGACTTGAACGCCACGTATTCCTTGGGCCTGTCGGACGTCCAGGGAATGGTCAGAGGTCCGTTCGTCGTCGCGAGTACTCGGCGGCTTGATCAACGAGTACGAACCCGCGGTGGCCTAAGGCAGGTCAGACCCGCTGAGCCTAGTTTTGCACCACACAGGCTCACGAATCGCCGCCGCGATGAACGACCGCAGCTCGGCCGGCTGCGGCGCTTGTCGCGAGTTGGCGTGATGCTGCTGCCACCTGTATTCGATGTCTTCGCCACGTTCGTGGAATTCGGAGTACGGACCGAACTCGACGAATGGCCACGCGGCATTCAATCGCGGGTCGAACGCACCGCTCAACCAGTATGGGCCGCGCTGGGCACATTTCCGCCGCGCCGGCGCAAGTGTGGCCAGCCTAAGATGATTCACACCGTGCCGGAGGTGGGCTATCGCATCGATCCTTGAACCGCGAGCAATCCGAGAGCCTGCGCCTTCAGCACCGCAGAGACCTTGTCCGTCGTGCGCAGCTTCGCGTAGATGTGCTCGAGGTGCTTCTGCACGGTCCGCGGCGAGATCAACAGCCGGTGGCCGACCGCACCAGCCGTCAACCCATCGGCGATCAGTCCAAGCACCGTCAGCTCGCGGGCGGTGAGACCGCCGTCGTTCTCCGATGGCGCACGCGGCGTATACCGCTCCAACGCCGCGCTGGAGTCGGGCCTGGCGCTCACTCTGTGGGTCGTCGCGTTCGGTGTGGCCTTCCGCTGGTGGCCCGGATCGCTTCATTCCGCGTGTCCAGCCTGCTGGCGCTCGGCTAGTTCCTCGTGACAGCGCAACTCCTTTTGTTCGGCCGCAACTACATCGCCTGGGTGGTCCTGCTGGGTCCTGGGCGCGGGCCTCACCCACACAGCGCCGGACGAGTGGGCCACCGACATCAACGCGTTGCTCAACACCTCTGCGGAGGTGGCGGCGGCGCTCGGCATCTCGGTTTTCGGTGACCTCCTACCCCCGTCGTGGCGGTTCAGGGTGGTCCTGGGGAGCGGTTTCCGGGGCTTGCGGTGGTCGCGGTGGCGTTGACGGTCACGTCGTTCGTCGCTGCCATCGCGCAACGCCATGACCGAGGTCTGCAACGAGTTCTGGTGACGCCAGGGGGTGTCAGCCGGGGTGCGGGGCGGACGGAATTGCGGGGGCGGGAGGCGGCAGGACCGCGGCAGGGGAGGGCGGCTTCGGTGGAGAAGTCGTCGTGGGAGGCAGGACGGGGCCGCTGCTGACGGAGAGCGTCACCGGTGCGCCTCGCAGGGAGAAGCCCCGCAGTGACTGAGCGACCACGGCGCCTCGGGGCTTCGGTGAGCTGATGGATACGGTCCTCACCTGGTAACCCGCGTCGCGCAGCATCGCCGACGCCTTGCTGATCTCCGAGCCGACGACGTCCGGCACCGTCAGTCCGGGATCGCCGCGGAGGTAGCGTTCCTCCACCTGCGGCAGGGGCTTCTCCGGCAGGTCGGCGTGCACCTTCACCATCGTGTCGAACCAGGTGGCCGCCGGCACGGTGCCGCCGTAGATGTTGCCCTCGGAGCACAGTCGCGGCGGTCCGCCGCCAATGCAGATGCCTTTCGGTGAGGTGCTGTCGTTGAACACCTGGACGGCGGCGGCGTAGTCGGGGGTGGCTCCCAGGTACGCCGCGGACTTGTACTCCTCGGTGGTCCCGGTCTTGCCCATCATCGGGCGCTTCCACCCTGCTTTGCGCGCTGCCTGTGCCGAGCTGCCGATGCCTTTGCTGTCGTCGCCCAGGCCGACGGCGAGTGCGTCGGCCAGCGGTTCCGGGACCGCCTGCTCGCACGGAGGTCGTTTCAGCTCAACGGGTTTGCCGTCCCGATCGAGCACCCGCCGGATCGGGGTGGGTTTGCACCAGGTGCCGCCGCTCATGATCGTGGCAGCGACGTTCGCGAGTTCGAGGGTGCTCGACGGTGCGGGGCCCAGGGTGAAGGAGGCGTTGGCGTTGGCGGCGTAGTACTGCTTTTGAGAAACCCGCAGGTCCTTGGGGCCCTTCGTGGTGGGCGGTACTCCGGCGATGTTCGTGGCCATCGTCTTGCGCATGCCGAGCCGGGACGCCATGTCCACCACGGCATCCATACCGGTCTTCTCCTCCAGCATGACGAACGCCGTGTTGGGTGACGTCGCGAGCGCTTGCCGCAGTGGCATTTGTGGCGGGTAGCGGTCGTTGTGGTTGGACAGGCAGTACCAGTAGGTGTTCGGTTCACCCGTGGCGGGACAGGAGGCGGCTCCGCCCTTGAAGACCTTCGAGGTGTAGGAGTTGGGGGAGGGGATCACCGTGTCGATGCCGATTCCCTTCTGCAGGGCGGCGGCCGCGGTGAAGATCTTGTACACCGAGCCGGTGCCGAACTTGTTCTCCACTCCGCTGGGCAGGTCGAACTGCGTCTGGAACTCCTCCTTCTTGAGGCCGTAGTCGCGGTTGGCCACCAGCGCCACGACCTCGTGGGCGTCCTTTCCCGGACGGACGACGGCCATCGTGTTCGCCACGCCCGGCGTGTTCTTGGGCGCCTGGGCCTCGACCGCCTGCTTCGCGTGCTCGGTGATCTTCGGGTCCAGTGTGGTCTCCACCCGGTAGCCGCCGATCTTCAGCTCCTCCAGGCTGAAACCGGCCTCGGTCAGGTACTCCACCAGGAACGAGCAGAAGAACCCGTACGACGGTCCCGCCCCGACACAACCTGTCCGCAGCGGGCGAACCGGCTCGTGCAGGCCGAGCGGAGCGGCCTTGTGGCGATCCGCCACGTCCCTGCTCAACTTCTCGCCGGCGACCATCGCGTCGATCACGAGGTTCCTGCGCTGCAACGCCTTGTCCGGCCGTGCCTCCGGATCCAGCGCGGTCGGGCTGTTCACCATCCCCGCGAGCATTGCGGCCTGAGGGACGGTCAGCTTGTCCGGTGTCGTGCCGAAGTAGGCCTGCGAGGCGGCGGCGACACCGAAGATCGTCGAACCGAACGGCACGAGATCGAGATAGCGCCCGAGGATCTCGTCCTTGCTCAGCGCCGTCTCGATGCCCACCGCGATGCGCGCCTCCCGCAGCTTGCGAGTGAGGCTTTGCTCCTGAGCGGCGTGTTGCGCGTCCCTGTCAGTACGCGCCAGCACGTGTACCAGGTAGTTCTTGACGTACTGCTGGGTCAGCGTGGACGCTCCCTGTTCCACCGAGCCGCTCGCGTTGTTGCGAGCCGCGGCGCGCAACGTGGCCAGACCGTCGACGCCGTGGTGGTCGTAGAAGCGATGATCCTCGATCGCGAGCAACGCGTCCTTCATGGGCTGGGAGATCTTGTCCGGCGGAGTCCGCACCCGGTACTGGTCGTACAGGTACGCGATCGGTGTCCCATGCTTGTCCGTCACCGTCGTCATCAACGGCGGCTCCGTGGCCAGTATCATCGCCAGAGTGGAATCCACCTGATCGCTGAGCTTGTTGGACAACGCCCCCATCGTCGCCGTGGCCGGAAAGAGCAGCCCGGCGAGCAGCACACCGGCGAGCAGGCAAAGCCCGGCCAGTTTGCCGACACAGGGCACGATCCGCTTGCGATCCACAGATGGACTCCCCTCGGTCAATGCGGCTTCCGCCGGTTACCCGCCGAATCTGCTTTCAGGCGACCTCATCGAATGAAACCGACGCCGGGGATTCGTTACCCAGGGTGCTGAGTGGGGACCTTCTCACTCTCTCGTGTTACCAGATTCGAGTCTGAATTCTCCGCGGGCTGACTGTCGAAAACTGGTGCGAGGAAAACCGCCGCGTGCACAACGGTGCTCGGGCGTGCCGGGAGCAGTCGGCGCGCCTGCGTGTTCTTGTGCTGGTCGGCCACCGCGCGCCCACGTTCGGCTCCTCGCTGCATGAACTCCGCGCACAACGCCATCTCTGCCAACCTGGTCTAGTCGCACAGATCGTCCGCATCGGACGTGGGTCTCAGCCCTGTGTGCGGCCTGTGGCTGAGTCCTCCGGCACGGCGCGACGGGCGTGAGGTCGTCTCGGGCGAAGCATGCGTGCGGACACATTCACCCGATGGCGGGGTGCGAACGAGATGCCTGCTTCTTTGGCCTGGTCATCCGGCGAAACAAAACTAAATGGCGAAAAGAAGGCGCCACTCGAAGGTGTGATCTGAAGTGGGATCGTCACGCCAGAGCGCGATTGACGATTTGGTGACTCATGACCGTTTGGATACGGTCTTGCCGGACTTGAGGAACGTGTGCAACGCCGACACGTTCCTTTCTGAACGATTCAACAGAGGAGATTTTCGTGCTGAAGAAGGCAGGCGCGGCCGTCGCTATCGCGGGCGCTTTTCTCGGTTTCGGTTCCACCGCGATGGCTGACGCCCCCGAGCTGGACATGTCGCACCAGGTCGGCGGTGTCAACCTGGACGACTCCGAGGTGCTCAGCGACCTGAACGCCTGCTTCATCGACGTCAACGTCATCGCGGTGCCGGTGCTGTCGGACAACGACAGCGGCCTGTGCGCCAACCCCGACGACAAGTGACGTGAGGCGGCGCGCGTTGCGACGGCGCCGTCCGCAGACCGGGGAACGGAGTCTGGCAGGGGTGCCTGGCTCCGTTCCTCCTTCGTAGCACGCACGGACCGGCCGAAGGGTTCGCAAGGAGAAATCATCATGCTGAAGAAGGCTTTTGCCGCGGCTGCTGTGGGCGCGGGTTTTCTGATGATGGGCACGCCCGCGTTCGCGGCGCAGGGCGGCGCGATGGACGACGTGACCGACCTCGCCTCGAAGTATGACCACGACCACCAGGTGAGTCTGGTCAACATGGAGAACGCCGAACTGCTCAGTGACACCAACGTCTGCCACGTCGACGTGAACGTCATCGCGGTGCCAGCCTTCTCCGACAACGACGGCGAACGCTGCGTGGGCCTCGACATCGACGGTGAGCACTCCCACGGGGAACCACTCGGAACACTGACCCGCGCCACAGCACGTCACGCCGTCGGCGCACTGACTCCTGATCATCAAGAGCTGTGGCGGATCGCCACCAACGCGATGTCGTCCGTCGCTGGTTGATCGCCGACCATGGTGGCCATGACCTCGATGCACGCCGCCTCCGGGCCCATCGGCAGGACGGCCCGCCGTAGCCGCTCCAGACCAGCGTCGAGGTCCTGCCCCCGGCGTTCCACCAGACCGTCGGTGTACAGGACGATCAGAGAGCCTGGCGGCACGTCGACGTCAGTGCATCGGCGGCCCGTGCTGCCGAGGTTGAACCCGATGGGCGGGCCGACGTGGACGGCGATGAAACCGGACTCGTCTCCTGGAGCCGCGAGCACTGGGGGCAGGTGTCCGGCCACGGCGAGGCGCATGCGGTGGGTCGCCGTATCGATGACGGCGTAGGCGACGGTGGCCATGGTGCCGGTCTCGAAGTAACTGGCCTTCCGATCGAGTTTGCTCAGCACCGCCGCTGGATCGGAGTAGTCCAGCGCGTAGGCGCGCGACGCGCTTCTCAGCCGCCCCATGACGACGGCGGCCTTCAGACCGTTACCGGCGACGTCGCCGATCACCACGCCGATGCGCTCACCGGGCAGTTCGAACACGTCGTACCAGTCGCCGCCGACGCCGCTGTCCGCACCGGCGACGTAGCGGGCCGCGAATTCCCAGCCCTCGGTGCTCGGCAGTCGGCCCGGCAGCAGGCTCTCCTGCAGCAACGCGGCCGCGGCACGTTCAGCACGCGTGCGGTCCACGTAGACCGCTACCGCGAGACGATCGGCGATCAGTTGCAGCGCCTCGATCTCCTCGTCGGTGAACCGGCGTGCCGCGGCACTGCCGACGTGGAGGACCCCGATCAGGTCGCCCTCTCCTATCATCGGCACGCCCAGCAGCACTCGTAGGCCGTGCTCCCACAGCAGCGGGTTGACCACAGTGGACTCGTCGACGCGCTCGAGCTGCAACGGTTCCCGCGACCGGGCCACGCGGCCGGCGAAACCCTTGCCGACCGGCACGCGCACTCCCTGGAAGACCTCCTCTTCCAGGCCCGAGGCAGCCCTCGCCACCAGCTGCGTGCCGCTGCGATCCATCAGCAGGACTGTCACGGTGTCGACCGTGAGCAGCTCACGAGTTCGTTCCAGCAACACTTCCAGGAGCTTGTCCAGATCAAGCTCCCTGAGCGACGCGTCCGTGACGGCGTTGAGGGCCTGCAGACGGATCACCGAGCCCTCGGCCTCAGCCATTCCGCCTCCCTTGACGTTCATCGGTCCATGACACTACGTCGTGCGTCCACCATGTCCCACGACCCTCCGTCTCGGTGATCGTCCGATCTCGAGATGGCCGTGGACTGGCTGTGGTCCCTGCGGTGGATGCCACCCACTCGCGACATCAGCACTCCGTGAAGCGAACGGTGACGAACAACCGAAGCGCCTGGCATGTCGGCTCAGGCGGTTGTCGCTTTCCAGAAAGCCGTCATCCCCGTGTTGGCAGACGGCGATGAGGGGTGTTGGTGCCCGTCATCCGCAGTAGGCGGGTGAGGTGGCCAAGGCGGGGTGACACCGCCTCGCTGAGAGCGGCGGTCCGCCTGCTGAAAGAACTCGGGTGCAACGACGTCATCATCGCTGCACCGCTTGTGTCTCTCATAGGCGCTCTTTCTTTTGGTTCTGTACTGCTTTCTGCGGTTCTTTCCTTCTGTGGGTTCCTTGCCGAGGACGGGATTTTCGCTACTGGCAGTTTCGAGTCGTGGCCGTGAGTCGCGAAATCTGGAGAAACAGTTCGCTGCGATTCCATCGCGATCTTCGAATATTTGTAACGTTTGAATACGTGAATCGCTGACGTGTAACAAGGCAGAGCGTTTGTCCGACGTTCACGGCAGCGAGGCATGTAGTTCACCTGCTCGAACGAGGCAGAGATGCCGAGTCTTGGTTGGAGCTCCGGCGCCGTTGGGTGTGAACCTGCGAGACATCGCCGCATGTCTGGTTTGGTGCCCTCATTGCTTGCTGGGTGCGAATTTAATGTATTTCGACGGGCAATATCATGATCCGTCTTAAATTGTGCACAGGAAGAGTAGATCATGAAGGGTAAATTGAGTCCGTGCAGTATCGGACCACTCCCTGGAAGGCGGAAGCCTGCGGGAATCGGGCTGTGAAGAGTTCTGTTCGCCGCAGCAGCGTCCGACGTGGCGCGATCATCGCGCTGGTTGCTGCCGCCGGGTTGGGACCCGCGGGATTCGTGATGGGCGTGGCGTCCGCCGGGCTGAGTCCGGTCTTGGCGGTGACCGTGTCGATCGAGGGCGCCATCGGCACATGGACAGCCGCACTCACTCAGCCCAGCGCCGCAGCACCGACGACCGGTACCACCGCGCCGGTCCCGGCAGCACCACCCGATTCGGCTCCGGATCAGCCGATCGTCTCCACCACGCCGTCCACGCTCGACACGACACCGTCCACATCGGCCGGTACCACGCCTGCTGACGCGCCATCCGGTTCCAGCGAGCCGGAACCCACGACTCCCTGACCGCCGAGGGTGTCCGCACGCCATCACGCCACCAGGTTCACGACCGGCGCAGCTTTACGCCACCCGACGGCCTTCCGGCCACCAGGTTTCTGTCCCACATGAGGAGACTCGCCATGCATGTCAGCAAGAAAGCCAAGTCCGTTTTCGTCATCGCCTCCGTCGCAACGATCCTCGGCGTCAGCGGCCTGGCAGTTGCCTCCTTCGTCCAGGAGAGCACCGCCGAGGGCGTGTCAGGCTCGGCTGAGGCGATGGTTCCCGCCACCGTGACCGGCGCGCAGACCGGCACGTTGCTGCCCGGCGAAAAGGCCTACGTCACCCTGACCCTGTCCAACCCGAACGCCAACGTGAAGATCAAGCTGATGAGCGTGACCCCGGGCGAGGTCGTGATCGACAGCGTCACCAACCCCGTCGACTCGGCCTACTGCCACGGCCAGATCGAACTGTCGGCCGCCGGCGCGGACCCCCTGCTGCCGACACTGGCCGTGAGCGAGGCCAACTTCCCGTACAAGCTCACCGACGCCGTGAAGCTCAAGGACGACACCGACATCCGCTGCCAGGCCATGACCTACCACACCACCTGGACCGCCCAGTTCCAGGCCGTCCGCTAGGTCCGGGAACACCCCGCTGATCGCCGCCAAGCAGGGGCCATCGACGACAACCACGAGGCTGCCGGCCCCGTGGTTGTCGCACTACCCCCACTAGTCGCAGAAGGGAGAAAACGATGCACAGCAACAGAAAAGGCAAATCGCTACTGCTCATCCACGCCGTCGTTGCCGTCAGCACCTTCGTGATCGCCGCGTTTGTCCAGCACACCACCGCTAGCGGCTCAGCCGGCTCGCCCGAGTCTGTCACCCGCGCAACGGTTCCCGGCACACAGATCGGCGTCCTGCTACCCGGTGAAACCGCGAACGTCACCCTCACCCTGGCAAACCCGCACGCCAACGTGAAAGCCGAACTGCAACCCATCTCCGCCGGGGACGTCGTCATCGACACCGTCGCCGATCCCGCCGACAAGCCCTACTGCCACGACCAGATCGAACTGTCCACCGTCGGAGCGGACCCCCATCTGCCCACCCTCGCGAAGCACGAGACCAACCACCCGTACAAGATGATCGACGCCGTGAAGCTCAAGGCCGACACCGACGTCCGCTGCCAGGGCATGACGTATCACACCACATGGTTCGTCCACCTCAAGGTCATCCACTGACATCCACCGCACCCGGCCCTGCGCAGTCGACCCACTCCCACAAACTACGTCGAAAGCTGCGGCTGCCCTACCAGCCAACGGCGTGTGGTTCCCCCGTCTCAAGTCCGGCGCCACAATGGTTGACCGGACCAAGACACCTCAGCAGCTCTCCTTGTCCACTGAGGACAGCGGCAACATCACCGGTGTTGCCGCTGCCCGTTAGTACCGCTGCTCCTATCGGTCAGCAGGTGCAGGTGCCGCCGTTGTTGGTTCCGGCGATGCCGTTGGCGCCTGCGAGGCCGCTGGCGCCAGAGGAAGTGGTGATGGTGTCGGCCGCGTCGTTGATGGTTCCGGAGTTCCCGAGACCACCGGCACCCGCGGCACCGCCGAGACCGGCAGGACCGCCAGGGCCGCTGCAGCCGGTGCCGCCGTTACCGCCAGTGGCACCGTTACCGCCCTTGCCGCCGGTCGCGGTGATGATGTCGACACCGGTGCCGCCAGTGAGGGTGCCGGAGTTCCCGATCCCACCGGCGCCACCGGCACCGGCCACGCCCCCTGCACCGCCGGGCTGGACGGCTGCCGAGCCGTTGCCGCCCTTGCCGCCGACGCCGCCGTTCCCGCCGAGCCCGCCGTTGGCCTTCAGCGTGTCGACGCCGGCACCGCCGCTGATGGTGCCGGAGTTCCCGATCCCACCGGCACCGCCGGCACCGCCGACGCCCCCGGCGCCGCCGCCGTGGCCGCAGCCAGCGACGCCTCCGGCCGCACCAGTACCACCGGCACCACCGTTGGCGGTCACGTCGTCCAGACCGGGATCACCGACATCGCCGGTGAAGGTTCCAGAGTTCCCGACGCCGCCGGCCGCGCCGGCGCCGCCTATGCCGCCAGCTCCCGCGCCGCCGGCGACGAGGCCGCTGTTGCCGCCCAAGCCACCGAGGCCGCCGTTGCCGCCCTTGCCCGCGGTGAGGGTGACGATGTCGTTGCCGGCCCCACCGGTGATGTTCCCGGCATTGCCGACGCCACCGATTCCGCCGATGCCGCCGTTGCCACCGGCGCCACCCGCGCCACTGGCGAATCCGACGCCGCCCTGGCCGCCGTTGCCGCCATTACCTCCGGCCCCACCGAGGACGATGATGGTGTCCGTGCCCGCGCCGCCGTCGATGACGCCGGTGCTCCCGACACCGGGTCCGCCGACGTTTCCGGCTCCCCCGTTGCCGCCGGCATTCCCCGCGGGAGTGCCCGCGGTGCCGTTGGCTCCAGCGGGGCCGTTGGTGCCCGCGGTACCGGCGACGCCGGTAACCCTGATCGTGTCGTTGCCGGCGAGGCCGTTCACGGTGCCGTTCACGGCACCGCCGGTGATGGTGATGATGTTGTTCCCGCTGGTGCCGTCCAGCACTTGACCAGCCGGGATCCCTGCGGTGCAGGTGAAGTTGGCGCCGCTCTGGGTACAGCCCGGCGGGAGCGCCCACGCCTGCGTGGGAACGAGGAGGACAAATCCCGCCGCGGTGCCCAAGGCGATGAGGGCCCGCCCGGCCCGGCCTGCCGTGCTGATGCGTGCTGTCGATCTCATGATCAACCTTCCACCCGTGAAATTGCCCGAAGCTGATGCCACGGACCTGCGAGGTGGTGTGATGACCGGGGTCTGGGGTCACTGCCCGGTGCCGTAGAAGTGAGGACACCGGATCGACCAACACCCTCGACGTGACCGAGCCTTCGCGCCTTTTTCGGGGATGGCAATGCAAACTGCGGCCTGTCACCCGGACGTGAGACCAGGTTCCCGCCAATGCCAGCAATGTCATGATCGCCCCGTTGCCTTTGGTCGATTTCTCGCGGCCTGACCACCGCATGCTGCAAAACATGATTTTTCAAATTTGTCCGGAGGAGCTCGCGTCGGTGCGAACGGCACGGATGGCTTCCGTTGATCAACACGGAATGTGATCGTCCTCCTCGATCGGCGTTCCGTGGCTTCGCAGGCCCGATCGGCAAAATTGGGTCTGCAGTGGAGGCAGCCATCGGACGGCGCTGATCAGCTAGTCATCTTGCCTGGTCCTGGCTGCATGAGTCTTGAGCGTGGGCACTTTTCGCGCCCAGCCTGATTCGATGGTCTATCACGTCGCCTTGACGTTGACGCCCACATGGCTTCGAATAGTGCACGTAGACTCCCTTAAACACGAATTCACCATCTCGCGACGATGAGCCATTCGGGGCGGCTGGGTTTGCATCCTGTTAGCTGGGGAGTATGGTGTGTGTTGTTGCCCAGGACCCCGGTAGCGCAGAACGATGCGAACCGGGGTTGTTTTGTGCACGATTATGTTTCAGGACAGTAGGCGTCATGCAAAAAGTCCGCACGACCATTCGCGCGATGCTCGGTGCCACCGTGGTGGTAGGGGCCATGGCTGTTACCGCCCCTGCGGCGCAGGCCATCACCATCCCTGTCGCGTGCAGCGAGAGCGCTCTCGTCGCGGCGGTGAACCTGGCCAACTCCACCCCTGCCGCGGACACCCTCGTCCTGGCGGGCGGCTGCACCTACGGCCTGACTGCCGCCCATGGCGGGCCGACCACCGGGCTGCCGGTCATCACCACTCAGATGGAGCTGCTCGGCCCGGCGACCATCACCCGCACGTCGCTGCTGCTGTTCCGCATCTTCGAGGTCAGCGCCACCGGCAACCTCACCCTCAGCACCTCGGTCGCGGTCACCAACGGCAGCGTCGTCGGTAACGGTGGCGGCATTCTCAACCGAGGAGCGGTAACCCTGACCAGCAGCAGTCTGAGCGGCAACCTGGCCACCCTCAACGGCGGCGGCCTGGCCAACGCCGACACCCCCACCGGCACCTCGCCCGCCGCCACGTTCACCAGGAGCCCGGTGACGGACAACGTCGCGCTGCTGGACGGTGGCGGAATCTACAACGGCCTGCGCGGCACACTGACCACGACTGGTGTCACCGGCGGCCTGATGCTCGTCGGCCGCAACACCGGATCACGTGGCGGGGGCATCGCGGCGGTCGACTCGGCCACGACCACCATGACCCAGACCGCCGTGACGACCAACGTCGCCGTGCTCACCGCGGGCGGCGTCTACCGCCAGGGCGGCACCATGACCAACAACAACTCACCGATCAGCGGCAACCTGACGAACAACTGCCTCGGCAGCGTCCCCGCCGTGCCCAGTTGCACCGGATAACCACATCTCGAACAACGCCGTGGGCCGCCCCGAAACGGGCAGGCCCACAGCTATGCGCGGACAATCGTTGTCGCCTGGCCTTGATCCATGCCGGATCTCGAGCACAGACCGACGCGCAGCCTGCCGGGCGGGCTGCGGCTGGAGGTGCTGCTCGACGAGATGTGGACGGCTCGCCGAGATCGGCTCCACCCGGCACAAAGTCGGCGTGCCGACTCCGGCTAGCTCGTGTTGGAAGGCGCTCAGTGCCTCCTGATGCGGCCGCGAAAGGCACTCGGCGCAGGCCCTTCAGACGATGACTCCGCAGCCGAGTTCCATCTCATCGACATGGGCCCGGTCGGCAGCGCTCGCGTGCACTTCGCCCGAGCGCTCGTGCTCGCGGGACGGGGCCAGCACGACAGCCAGGTTGCCAACATCAGCTGTCGGCTCGGCCGCGTGTGCTTGCACCACGGGAGCCTCGACGAGGCGTTGGACTACTTCGCGCTGGGTCAGCTGGCCGCGGCCGGGCCGGGCGACGAGATCGCCGCCAGCATCTTGTCGATGAACTCGGCGTGGACCCATGCCAGGAAAGGCGACGGTGGTCAGGCGCTCGCCGAGCTCGACCGCGGCAGGGACCGGTTCGCGGCCGTCGACCCTGCCGATGTGCCCAGCTGGGCCGGGTTCTTCACCGAGACCGATCTTTCGGTCATGGTCGGTGCCGTCCACACCGATCTGGCCCACACCACGAACCCCGCCACGCCCGAACCGCGATTCCACTTGGCCAGGCCTCGGTGAAATCCACGGTCGGTGTACTAGGACGTGCCTGCCGGTTCGGTGCTGCGGCGCTTCGCGCGCCGCAGGTAGCGCTCCAGCCCGTTGAGTTTCTGATCGGCGATGAACGTCGACGGTTCGTTGATGATGATGTCCTCGGCGTGCCGGATGCATGCCCATGCCGAGTCCCCCCAGGGGTCGGCGACCTTGACCTCCACGGGCTTGTCGCACGGGCCCGACAAGCCGAGCTCGCACACCTGGGGGTGTTCGCCGTCGAGATGGTCGGCCGCGAGGTGCCGCAGCTGGCCCGCCAACTTGGCCGACGCGGTGGAGCGTGGGCCGGGGATCTGGTCCAGGCCGCGTTCCGCGCGCACGGCTTGAATGGCCGCCAGGCGCAGCTCCAACTGGTCGGCGACGATCCCGGCCAGCGCGGTGAGCGTCGCGACCTGGGTGTCGGTGACTTCGCGGGGGTCGCGGTCGATCACGTTGACCGTGCCCAGCCGGTGGCCGTCGCTGGTGGTGATCGGCGCGGCGGCGTAGAAACGCAGACCCAAGTCTCCGCGCACCAGCGGGTGGTCAAGGGTGCGGGGGTCGACCGCGCCGTCGTTCACCACATACACCCCGTCCTGCAAAACGGCCGAGGCGCACAGGCCGGGCTCGGTACCGATCTGGGTGACACCCTCCAGACCGTGACAGGCCGCGAACCACACGCGGTCGACGTCCACGATCGTCACGGTCGCGATCGGTGTGTCGAAGACCTGTGCGGCCACACGGGCGACGCTGTCGAAACTACCGTCGGCGGGCGCGTCCAAGATGTGGTAGCGGCGGACCGCCGACAGACGCTCTGGATCGGTGTGGGTGAGCACGCGAGCAACAGTAACCCAGGATCACCGCAAGCCCGGACTGCGAGAGATCTTGTAACCGTGCCACGTTGACCGCTGGCGACAGTGGACACTTTCACCGGTCGACATCGCGAAGGCCTCGCCACCGAGGCCTAGGTGGTCTGGCAGCCGCTCCGTGCTGTGGTGAACCGTCCGCGGTGTGGACTGCCAGTCGACGCCGGGGGAGTGCGGCATCCTCGGTTCCCACACGCTCACCACGCGCAGGTCGTCACGCTCTCGCAGCAACCGCGCCAGTACCCCCGCGGTCGTCAGGAATGCGACTCGCAGCCAGCGGACGACAGTTTTCGGACCGAGACGCCGAGGTCATGCCGGCACCTTGACGACGAGCGCTCCGGGGTTCACCTCGACCTTCAGTGACCTGGTTGTCCCGCAGACTTCTCCGTCGACCTCGAACGGCTTGGTGCGACTGCTGCGCAACTCCAAGCGCTTGAACCGGAACCGCTCCACCGCCGGCCCGTCCGCCCGGCGGGAACCGATCAGGCGCCCCGCCGTCACCAGCCAACCCCTGGTGTTCACGTCATGCAGCAACGCCAGGTCCAGGAGCCCATCGGTGGGATCTGCGTCCGGCAGGAGGGAAACCCCGCCCTGCAGGGCGCCTATGTTGCCGACGACCGCTCCAAGGACGCGGCGGGTCAGCCAGCTGCCGTCGTCCAACCGGACAGTCACCCGGGTGGCGCCCGACCTCAGACCCTTGAGGACGGCTGGTACGTATGCGGGCCATCCCAGGAGGCGCTTCATCTTGGGCGAGGTGTCGCGGACCATCTCCGCGTCCAGACCGATCCCACCCATGCCGACGAAAGGGCGTCCGTCCAGCAGGCCCATGTCGACGCGGCGGTCCGCCCCGTCGAACGCCGACGTGACGGCGTCCTCCACCTCACTGCCGATTCCCAGGTTCCGGGCCACGAGGTTCCCCGTGCCGATCGGCACGATTCCCATCGCCACCCCGGTGTGCGCCAACCCGGCGGCCACCGCGTTCACCGTGCCGTCTCCACCACACGCCAAAACCAGTCGCGAGTGGTTGCGCAGGGCGAGTGCGGTCACCCCTGTCCCGGCATCGTCACGGGTGGTCTCGAACCACTGCGGCTCGCACCAGCCGCGGTCCCAGGCGGCACGAGATACCAGGTCCCGCAAGCCGGAGTGGTCCACCACGGCGCCCGGATGAACGACCACCGCCACACGATGCCTGTCACGCCAAGGATCCACCCGAACCGCCTTCATGAGATCGACACCGGACCGGATGCCCTGCGACAAGCAAACGCACACGTGGACACGACACGCAAACCGCTGTGGACCCGGCCGGGACGGGGCCACAGTCACGCCCCGTGTCGCGGGCGCGCGTGCGGCATGGGCCCATAGGGCTGTCCGACCGGTCCCCTGCCTCTCGCGCTACCAGGGACGATGACTTGCCGAGCGGCGCAACCTGCAATTCCTGCCGAGTGAGGGGTCACCGAGACCGTCGTGGCGTTGATCGAACGGACGGCGCGTCAGAACACTCTGTCTACCGACGACTCCGTGCGGGGGAGTTCGCCGGCGAAGGCCACGAGCGCGGCGTCGTCCAGGGCGCGGCCGAGGTGCTTGGTCCAGCGGTCCCCGAGCACGATCAGCACATGATCCCGTGCGGCGGCCAAGAACGGCGTTCGTTCTTCCTGCGCCGCAGGCGGTCCGCCGATCCCAGCAGCACCGCGGCTGACTGGGGATGAACCGCGACAGGGCCGTTGAGAAAGATCATGTGTCTGCCGATCCGAGCTGCTGAAGTCAACGGGGCCTCTCTCCAGACCCTCGATGCCTGCTCAACAGTTGTGGGTGCTGGACGACAACGCGTTCAGCATGGCGGTGCACGCCGGTCGAAGCTTGGGTGAGCGGATCGTCCGTCACGTGTTCCGAAACCGCGCCTGGACGGCGGAGGACTTTTTGAGCAGTTCGGTGCGCTGGACGCCCCAGACCGGCGATTCGCGGTCTTCATCGAGGGCATGGTGTCGGCAGACGTGCTGCACGACGAGTCGGCGCAGCGGGCGCTGGTCGACGTGATCAACCCGCACCTCCGCACGATCGGCGCTGAACTGCGCAAGGTGGGCGAGGAGGACGGGTCTGAGTTTCCGAGTAGTGGCGGTGCGTTGGGGCACTGGACGGCCGAAGAACCCGATCTTCGCCTCCTCGGTCAAGCCGGACATCCGCTTCCGGGACGCGATCGACAACGACATAGAGATCGTCAGCAACGCCGACAAGGTCCTCGTATACGACCGGAGGATCGAGCCGGAGGGCTGCGATGGACCGATCTCCAGGCATGGTGGAAGGATAGGCAGGGCCTGGACAGTGACGGAGAGGCGAAAGAGACGCTATACAAGCGATTGATCGCAAGCCTGCCGGCCAACTCGCCGCCCCAACGTCTGCTTTTCCAGCTCTACCACCATGTCCACGGCTTGGTGGTGCCGGAGGTTCCAGCGCTGCTGCCCGAGGTGTGGCTCCATTGGGATCCGCAGACTGCGCGGGCTCGCGGCCAGGACGCACTCCTCAACTTCCGTGTGGACTTCCTGCTACTGCTGCCACAGGGACGCCGGGTTGTGCTAGAAGTCGATGGCGCCCACCACTACCCGACTGACAGGAAGTCGGATCCGGCCGTCTACGCACGCATCGCGCGCGGAGATCGTGACCTCAAGCTGAGTGGTTATGACGTCTTTCGTAATCAAGGTCAAACCCGGCGTATCGCCTGCTTTCGAGCGGGATGCCGGTCTCGCGGCGATCGACGAGAGCCTGTTGCGCCAACAGGTCCCACGCCTTTCGCACGTGTTTGCCGTCTGCGAGTCCCAGCGTCACGCCGAAGATCGCATCCATGTCCCTGCACACGTCCAAACGCGGTCGGGCCTGGATCAGGTTCTTGATGTTCTCGGTGATCGTCAGAACCCATCGCCGCTGGAGGTCCTCCTCGGCGCGGGCGTGTTCTTCTCGGTGATCTGTGGGACAAGTGCTCCCGAGAACAGGTCTTCTTGACCCGTGTCGGCCTCTCGGGCGAGGCGCTTGTTAAGAGTGAGTTGGTGGTTGGTCTCGCGCCAGGTTTTGTTGGCCTTCGCGGGTGCTTCGGCGATGCACCACTTGCCGTGGGGATGGAAGGTGAAGTGGACGAGCCAAGGTCGCTTCGCAGCGTTGCGGGACACCGGCGTGAGTGCGTTGGTTGACCGCTTGGCAGATGCGGCGCGCGTACTCTCCGACTAGCTTGCTCACGGCTTGGCTGCCGGTGGGTGCCTTGAGGTAGACGTCGCGCCACCAGGCTCCGCCGAGAACCATGTCCAGGCGGTCGAGCGTGGTCGAGCGAGACGAAATCCTCCGCCTTGCATACGCTGTGATCTTCCGCGACCTCGAGGACGTCCTTCGCCCAACATCACGCCGCCAGATTGGCTGCCCACGGTCGCATAACGCCGCACAACCTCGTCGCGGGGTGCAGATGCGCACAGCCACGGGAGGCCGGTGGTAGTGCTGGCACCGCGAGCTGTTATGTCGACTGCCAGGCCACTACCGGTGGTCCCATGGTGAAGTGACCGACTCGTCCCAGTCGTCGTCTTCCGCAGGAGTCCGCCTGCGGGGCGGAAGGACCGGTGGCGCGGCCGGTGGGTCCAGCACGTCCGCCGCGTGGGCCAGCGCGGCCTCCGCTTCCGCGCGTTGCTGCGGCGATGTCGACTCCATGGTCGCGGCCGCGTCCGTTACGGCCTGGGTGAACATCTCGCCGTAGGCCAGGCTGTTGCCGGCCTCCCGCAACGTCATCCGCCGGGACAGCACTTCGCGTGCCATCTCCGCAGCCGGGTCGCGCCGCCCACCGCTCGACAGCAGGCGGAGTACCGACTGCAGCGCTCGCTTCTCGTCCACCTGGGGAAAGCTCACAGCGGCGACCCCGGTGACAGCAGCATCGCGGGTGGCCGCAGCTGGCTGATGCGGCGGTAGTCGACGGTCGCGAACCATCCCGAGATGCCCTCGTACATCTTCGAGATCTCGGACTGCTTGCTCGACAGGGACTCGTAGGCCTGCTTGAACTTCTCCGCCCAGTAGTAGAGGAGCCCGAGCAACGCCGCCAGCGCCGCCGGATGCGCGGCCCGGGCCATGGCCGCTCTGGTCAGCGCCCACGCGATGGCCGCGTCCACCATCTCACCGGCCGCGGTGGTGACGAACTTGCTAAAACTGCGCACCGCCCTCACCGCGTCCTGGTAGCGCTTGGCCACCTCCAGGCACACCGGCGCGAAGTCGGTGGCGGCATCGGCAAGCGCCAGCAGGTACTCGCGGGCCTCGTTCGCGGCCCGTCCCTCCCACACCCACTCCGACCCGGCACTCGCCGAGGCGATGTTGCGCCCGATGCCCTCGGCGACCTTCCCGATCTGACCCCACACGATCGCGCAGCGCTGAAACCCCGCCCAGTCACCGGTGAGCCAGGTGAACGCCTCCTGGAACGGATCCTTGCCCACCAGCCACACCGCGGCCTGCCGCGCCGCCGCACTGACGCTGAGCAGGTCGTGCCGCCAGTCATACTCGAACAGCGGTGTGGTGGCGTGCAGCTCCGGATCGGTGAACCAGTCCGAGGGCTCGCTCGGATCGGCGAACGACGGGGCGTCGAGCGATCCGCCGTACCGTCGCGCGAAGTTCGGTAGCGGCCCGTCCAACGCCCTGAACAGCGCGTCGAAACGCTGCTTCTCCTCGTCGTCGAGTTTGGCGAACGCGTCGGCGGTCTGGTCGACAGCCCGAGCCGCCCGGTTGGTCCGGTCAGCCAGTTCCTTGGTCGCTCCGCTCATCAGCCGGTGGATTCGCTCGTGGTGACGGGCCGCCAGCGTGTCAACACAGCTGGGCACGCCGGCCGGAACTTGGCTACCGCTACGACCATGCGCACGGCTCACCGGCACTCGTCCAGCGGCTCATGACATGCGAGTACGTCCACGAGACCAGGTAACTCTCGCCGGACGGCTCGCGGCTGACCGATCATTCGGGACCGCCGTCCGGTTGTCGCTTACCGCTAACAGGACGCTGCTAACGTCGGACCCCGCCACGGCGGTCGACGCGCACAACGAGCCGGAGCCGACTCTGTTCTGAACTCCGGCACCACCCGCGCAGGCTGCCAACCAGTCAGCCGACCGCGAGGAACGCCCGCCGGATGTCCACCACCGTCACCACCCCACGCATCGGCGCTCGGGTGCTGCTGCTCGACGCTCACGACCGCGTGCTGCTCATTCACGCCTGCGATCCGCACGACCGCGGCCACCACTGGTGGGAACTGCCCGGCGGCGGCCTCGACGAGGGTGAGAAGCCGGAGGACGCCGCTCTGCGCGAGGTGGCGGAGGAGACAGGCATCGTCATCCCGTCGCTGGGACACAAGCTGTGGATCCGCGAATCCCGCTTCCACTACAAGGGTCGCGATCACCACCGCGAAGACCACGTGTTCCTCGGCCGCATCACCGACACCGCGCCCAAAGTGGCACTCAAACCCACCGAGAACGAGAAAGCCGGACTGATCGAACGACGCTGGTGGTCAGCAGCCGAACTCCGCCAGTGCACCGACAAACTGCTTCCCGCTCAGCTTCCCGGTCTCCTCGACGAACTCCTCGAAGGCAGGCTGGGCACCACGCCGCTGAAGCTGGTCGACTGACCGCGTTGCCAGCGGATGCGGGGCTGACGCTTCACCGAGGACTTTCCGCATAGTCGGTGGGGCTGTGTCGAGCGTTTGGAGCGCACATTCTAGCCGACGCACCATGTCGGCACGGAGCAACTGGCGGGCCTGATCAGGCGACACCGCAGTGACTTGCACCTAGCCGGCAAGAGAGCCACCGGTCGTCCGGTCGAGTCGTACTTGTAGGTAAGCGTGCCGTCCACTGGGACGGTTCGAGAAGCTGCCGATCCATGACGCGAGAACCTATCGCTGCATTCGTACGTATGTTCGATTAGATCCGTGCGGCGTTCCTGATGTCTGTCCTTCGGGTCACGACCTGAGGGGACTGACGAAACATTGGTCGGGGTCCAGGTCGCAGCTCCGGAGCGCGAGTGCGCCGTCGCGACGTGCGGCGGTCTCGGTGTGAAAGCGGAGCAGGACGAGGTCGAGCTCGGGATCGTTGCCGGTCGTGCCAGCGACTTCGTTGATCTCACGGAGGCGGTTATCGGATAGTGCTCGACGAGTGTTGGCGAGTCCGCGTGGTTTGGCGACGCGTCGTGCCGGATTGTCGCTTTCGGACATGAGGCGGTCTGCGATCGCGTGCGGGTAGAGGCAGCGAGCCGCGACGATGCGGTTCCAGTACGTCTCGTAGACGCGCAGCGTGCTGGCGAGTACGGCCTTGGACATGCTCTCGACTTACTCGCGGATGCTCGGCATCGAGGTCAGTGCCCGTTGGTCGAACCGTTGTTCCGGCCGAACCGCGAGGCGGTTGAGCAGAAGCCGCGCCGCCTCGAGGTCGATGTCGTTCACGATGACTCTCTGCGCACATACGCGCTGAGCGCCTGGTCGAGCGCCGCCGTCGTGCAGACGACAAGGAGGTCGCCAGCGGCAGAGGTGGTGAGAAGAAGCCCGTCGCCGCACGCAGTAAACATCGGTGCTGGACCGCCACGGGGAGACGGATGTGGCCGAGCTTCCGGCGGTCGAGCACTGTCGGTTCAGCGATGTGCCGCGCAGCCAGTTCAGCGGCTTGACCAAGGACCTGGCACCCAGACGACCATGGACATCATGGTTGTGAACGCGTAGCGCGAGAAGCCTCGTTTGAACTCGTTCAGGAGGCCGGGCAACCGGTAGCCCGTCAACCCGAGGCGAGTTGCTCGATTGATGGTGCTGGCCGCCTCGATTTCGGCCAGAGCTTCTACGAGGTTCATGCCGCACGCCCTTGGGTCGGCGCGTGCGTGATCGCCTGGAAGTCGTCAAGCAGCACCGAGACTGCGAGGGCGGCTTGGTGCGGGACAACGCCGTTGCCGAGGATCCGCAGCTGGTCGACGCGGAGCAGCGGAACGTCTGTGAGCCACCCAGCCGGGAGGCCCATGAGGTGCTCGACGAACGCGGGGGACAGCACCGGACCGCCGTGTACGCCTGGCACGGTCGGATGTGGGACTGCTCGGCCAGTGACGTTCTCCCAGCGGGTTACAACATGGGAGAAGGCGCGCCAGTTCGTGTGCGAGGGCGGCGGAGTCCGGGACGAGTTGTCCCGGATGACCGCGTCGACTTGGGCATGGAGCCTCGTGGCGCTCGCTGACGCACTGCAAGCATGTCGTTGACGATGTCGTGCAGACTCACCTGACGACCGAGGGCGCGGCGCCGTGCCGGATCGGCGGCGCCGCGGTTGTCGCCGTCTCGCGCCTGCGGCGTCGGGAACAGCGGGCCATGCGAGCAGGAACACGCGTTCGCGGCGGTGTGGCGTGCCGACGTCGGAGGCGCGAACGCTGCGCCAGACCGCGTCATACCCTGCCTCGGCCAGGTCCCCGAGAACGCGGTGGAGTCCGCCGTTCCTCCAGCGGAGCGCGGCGACGTTCTCCACGACGACGAACTGCGGTCGTAGAACGCAAATGCCCTCCACGACGTCGATCCACACTCCACTGCGCGTTCCCTTCTCGATGCCTTTGCGTCGTCCAGCGGCGGAGATCTCCTGGCAAGGGAACCCGACGGTGAGGACGTCGACTTGCTCGACCGTGGTCCAGTCGACGAGGCGAAAGTCGCCCAGGTTGGGCACGTCAGGCAGGCGGGCGGCGAGAACCTCTTCAACCTGTGCGTCGTGGTCGGCGCACCACGCGATGCGACCGCCACCGAAGGCAGCCAGGACCCCGATGTCCAAGCCGCCGTAGCCGGTGCAGAGCGAACCCAGCACCGGCCCAGGACCGAACCTGACGGACAGGTCGGGAGCGACGCGCGTGTTCATGCGGCGCGTGCTTTGACGGCCGCTGAGCGAGACGGACGAAGTGGTGTGCGGAAGATGAGCACGTCTTCGTGTGCGATCAGGTGCAGGGGAAGACCCGCCTCGCGCTGCTTGCGGAGGAAGTCGCGTTGGAAGAACGAACCTCGGGCGACGAAGTCGTGCTCGGCGACCCGTGCGAGAAGAGCAACACATCGTTCCACCGGAATGAGGCCGGCGTTGCGTCCACAGGTGAGGATCTGCGAGGGCAGGTCGATGAGTTCGGCGTGCTCACGCCAAGGGCGGACCGTGATGGCGATGTGCCCGCCTGGGCGCATGAACTCGCTGAGCGCGCCGAGGATGCGGGTGAATCCGCTGAGCAGTCGATGGTGGCCGATGTTGGCGAGGTTGCCGCGGTCGAGCGTGCTGCCGTACTGGTGGAAGTACTTCTGAATGCCCTCGCCAGGAGCCACCGCGACTTGGCCGTGCGTTGACGGTCCATACGGCGGCGAGGTCACCACGAGCGCGACTTGGCCGCGCAGTTCGGCGGGCAGCAACGTGGACAACTGACGGGCGTCGCCATGGAAGACCTGGCCGTCGTGATCGACGCCTTGCTCGGCAGCGAGAGCGAGGTTGTTGCCGGCGACGGTGACCCAGTGCGGTTCGTACTCGACGCCCACGGCGCGCCGTCCGAGGCGCACGGCCTCGACGAGCGTTGTGCCGATGCCGCACATCGGGTCCAGCACTAGGTCGCCGGGCTCTGTGTAGTGCGCGATGGCGTAGCGCGCGACGTCGGGCAGCATCTTCGCGGGATGTGCGGTCGACTCGCGGGTGTAGCGGTTCTTCCGCTGGGTTGAGGGCGAGGTCTGAGCCGTCGACCAGACGGACACCGGGAGTTCGCTGTTCATCGGATGACCCCCGCTTCGATGACGGCGTTGGCGAGCGGTCGAGCTGCGTGGTCGTGGGGCTGGGCGAACACCAGCACGTCCGAGTGGATACGGAGATGTGGCGCGGGAAGACCGCGCACCGCGGCGCGGTGTCGCGCACGATGAAGTTCCTCCGCGTCGTGGTCGTTGAGGTCCACTTGGAACCGGCCGCTGTGGATCGGGGCGTGCACGGCGACGATGTGCTGGAGATAGAGGAGATCGGCGAACTGGGCGCTGGTGACGACCTGGCCGGTGCGGTCCACGAGTTCACCGCTGGCCGCGTCGTTGTGGGTCAACACGACGAGGACACCGCCGACTCGGAGCAGTCGTGCCGCGGTGAGCACGACCTGGTCCGCCAACTCTGCGATCGTCTGGTGAGGCGGCGTGCAGGTGATGACCAGATCGGCGGTCGCGGTCGGCTCCTGCTCCACATCGGACTCAGAGTTTGCCCGACGGCCGAGATCGTTCACGGCTTCGACCGCTGGCCCGGTGGAGCTTGAGCTGGTCGGCCAAGGCAGTACGACGACTCGGTCGTCCGGGCGGCTGAACGCGCGGACCACCTGCTGAATGAGGCGGACCGGCCAGTCTTCGTCCAGCGGAAACTGTGCAGGACCGCAAGCCCACACGGTCGCCGGCGTCGGGCCTGTCGTGGATGAGGACGGGCGCCTCACCGGCCGGGCCGGACTGACCCTGCTGACGTTGGGCGCAGTCGGGTACGGCCTGCGAGTGCCATCAGCGCGGGCAGAGCCGGGTGCTGAGGACGGTCGTGCTCCAGGACGGCGAGCCGTCCCATCGGTACCAACGGAATCGCCGAATCGCGTCACGGATCCTCCAGGTCGGGGATGTCGCCTCATTGGCGGGCGGTGATTGACACCCCTGAACTCCGAATGCGGATCCTGTTCGGGACGTGCGAGTTCTTTTTGGGCTCCAGACGGCGTGGAGGTCGCTAACCGATCGAGTACCGGACAGGTACCGAGGTGCTAATCCGCTGGTAGCGGAGGGGTAAGCAGCTGTGAACTCGTTCGACCGCCCGTACCCGCCATGGCAGGCGTGAATGCTGTTGGTAAGAGCCAAGTCATTGCTGGGTCAGAGTTTGGTGATGGTCAGCGTGGCGCCCTGACGGAGCTGGATTTCCACTTCGTCAGGAGTTCCGATGCTTCCCAGAAACTGCCCTGGTATCACTGTCGGCTCGATGCCGCTCGACGTCGTCCGCTCTGCTTTCGCGTGGCTCGTTGCCGGCCCTCATCCGGTGTCCGTCGACGGGAGCCTGTTCGACGGGTTCCCTGATCGCAGGGTTCGGGTGGACGAAGTCCGTGACCTGTTGCTCCGCCGGACATGCCCACAGAGCGTCCGCGATGCAGTGTGGACTCACCTCGTCCGGCTTGCTCGGACCGAAGGTGCAACATGGACGGTCGCGTGCGCCGGGATCGCTTTGCCGGCGCTACTCAACGTCGCGTCGAAGCTGACCGCTCGGTTCGCCGACGATCCGAGCGACATCCACAGTTCGGTGCTAACAGGGTTTCTCGCCGAGCTAGCCACGATCGACCTCAGCCGTCCGCGCGTCATGGTGCGGCTGCGCTGGGCCGCCTGTCGCGCCGGACACGCAGCTCTCCGCGAAGCACTGGACACGCCTGCGCCGTCAGCCATTGCGATCGCTTCAGCATCTCCAACTGCGGCGTGGGGACATCCGGACTTCGTTCTCGCGCGCGCTGTCGAAGACGGCGCGGTCTCGTCCAGTGAAGCCGACCTCATCGGCCTGACCAGGCTGGAGGAAGTACCGCTAGCCGCGGTCGCTGAACAGCGCGGCGTGAGCTACGAGGCCACGAAGAAAGCTCGCCAACGCGCTGAACGCCGCCTCGTCCTCTACCTGCGCGACGACGTCGGGCCGGTGTCCCGGAACACTTCCGAATCCGGAGTTCAGGGGTGCGAGAGGCAGCCGATCGCCTCCCCGCACACCAGTTCGCCCGACGTGCCCGCGCCGCCGTCGAGCACGACTCCGGAGGTGCCGCGATGCGCTTGATTCGTTCGTTCCGCCACAGCAGCCGGGTTCTTCTTCTCACCGAGTTGGTCGTCGTCGTTCTGCTGATCGCCACGTCGACCGCCTCCGCGCAACCTGTGTACGTAGTTGCGCTCGCGTCCACGTTGGACGAAGTCCTCAACAACATCCGCAACTGGATCATCGGCATCGCCGCCGCCATCGCCACGGTGTGCTTCTCGATCGGCGGGCTGCGACTCCTCATCAACGGGTCGGAGCCTGGTGAAGTCGACAAGGCGAAGGCATCGTTCAAGGCCGGTGGCGTCGGGTTCGCCATCGCTATGCTCGCGCCGTTGCTCGTCGCGATTCTCAAGACGTTGGTCGGAGAACGGTGATGAACACCGCCTCCACAGCCACTCGTCCTTCGACGACCAAGCGGCGGATCGCGTGGGCGGTGTTCGGTGCGCTCGCCGCCATTCTCAGCGTCGGAGTCACCTCGGCTGCTGCGGAACCGCAACCGCCCAACCCGACTACGACGACAACCAGCCCGCCGACGACTTCTGCACCACCCCCATCGACACCGCCCGTTCCCAAGTCAGACGACTGCGGGATCACCGACGTCGGTGCGTGCGTGTCGGAAGGCATCACGAGCTTCTTCTCGGCGCTGGTGGTGGGCGCGCTCAACCCGCTGCTGAAGACGGTCGGCGAGACCTTGCTGGCGACGCCTCGCCTGGATCAGGTCCCTCGCATCGCCGAGTTGTGGGAGTCGTCCCGCGTGATCGCGGTCGCGAGCTACGCCCTGCTCATCACAATGGCCGGGTTGATCCTGATGACGTACGAGACGTTGCAGACGCGCACCACCATTCGCGAGACCGCGCCCCGCATCGCCATCGGGTTCCTGGCCGCGAACCTGTCGTTGCTTCTCGCGGGACGAGCTGTCGAGTTCGCGAACGCGCTGTCGTACGCACTCGTCGCCGGCGGAGTGGACCCGGACGCCGCCGCCAAGCAACTCGCCGGGATGTTCGCGAACACCGTGACGAGCGCGGCAACCGGGGGCAGCATCTTCAACCTGCTCGTGAGCCTCGGCATCGTCGTGCTGCTTCTGGCGTTGCTCGGCACCTATGCCGTGCGAGTCGCGGTGACCGCCTTGCTTCTCGCAGGCGCACCACTCTGCCTCATCCTGCACGGCCTGCAGCAGACAGATGGGATCGCGCGATGGTGGTGGCGTGCGTTTGGCGGCGTGCTCGCAATCCAGATCGGACAGTCACTCGTTCTCATCGTGGGGTTGCGCGTCCTGCTGTCCGACGGGGGCTTCAGCATCTTCGGCCCCAACCCGGACAACGTTCTGAACCTCATCGTCGCCGGGGCTTTGTTGTGGATCCTGGTCAAGATCCCGAGCTGGGTCATGCAACGTGTTCAACTCGGCGGCGGTCGCACCTTCCTGGGATCGCTGATCCGCGGCTTCATCGCCTACAAGACCTTCGGCCTGATCCGCCGGGGAGCGGCAGGTTCGGCACGGGCACCTGGCGCTCGAGCGAGTCGTCCACCTGCCAGACCACCCGACCCGTACTCGAACGTCAAGGCGACCGCGTCTGGCCAGTACATGCTGCCGTTGTCCGGACTGAGGCGACGCTCCAAGGCCGCTCCGGCACCTGCAGCGCCTCAGGCCGGCGGCGTACGGAAACCCCAGGGCCGACAACTCGCTCTTCCGTTTGACAAGGGGTGGCCGTCGGATCGGCCAGTGCTGACCCGCAGTGGCCAGTATCGGCTCCCCATCGACGTTCCGCGGGCGGCACCAAGCAGTCCGGTGGCCGCGAGTCCAGCCCCCTTGCCTCGACGTGATCCGGGCAAGCAGCTTGAGATCCCGTTCGACCCTTACCGAGGCATTCGGCCGACACGTCACGGCCAGTACGTACTTCCGCTCGATGTCGCGCGGGTTCCGAAGCCGCCAGCACCCCCTGCGCCCAAGCAGCCCCGGCGAACTGCTGGCCGAGTGCATCAACCGGAACTTCCCTTCGACCCGTTCGCCGGGACTCGGCCGCAACGTGATGGTCAGTACGCGTTGCCGCTCGAAAGGGTTGCTCGCGTCGCGCCTCCGCCGATTCCGAAACCGTCGTCGTCTCCACGTCGAGCACGTTCGCGTCAGCTTCGGCTTCCGCTCGACCCGCCTGTCCGCGCACCGCGAAGCGCCAAGCCGACTACCGGCGGTGCGTCATGACACGACCTGTGCGAATTCCCGCTGACGTCGACCGACCCGATCGCATCCTGTTCGGCCTGACCGGACGACAGCTCACCATCCTCACAACGACCGGGGTGACGCTCTACGTCCTGTGGGCGGTCACCCAGCGGTTTGTCCCGCTGCCGGCGTTCTTGTTTCTCGCGCTCCCGTTCGCGACGGTCGCTGTCGTGCTCGCCCTTGGCCAGCGTGACGGAGTGTCGCTGGACCGCTTGCTCTGGGCTGCACTCCGGCAGCGCTTGACGCCGCGAAGGCATGTCGCGGCGCAGGAGGAAGCCTTGTCCGCACCGGACTGGATCACCGCCAGCGTGGACTCAGGGGCCGAGCACGAGCTCGCGTCCTCTCCGTTGCGTTTGCCGGTGGAGGACGTGACAGCGACCGGAGTTGTGGACCTCGGCGCGGACGGCCTAGCGCTCGTCGCCGTGGCCGGCACCGTCAACTTCGCTCTCCGAACGCCGATGGAACAGCAGGCCATCGTTTCGAGCTTCGGCAGGTACCTGCACTCGCTCACCGGGCCCGTCCAGGTGCTGGTCCGTGCACACCGGCTCGACCTCACCGAACAGATCGTCGAACTCCGCGACACCGCCGGCGGGCTTCCGCACCCAGCACTGGAGCGGGCAGCTCGTGAACACGCGGACTTCCTCGAACACCTGGGTGCTGGAACCGAACTGTTGCGTCGACAGGTCCTCTTGGTGCTGCGGGAGCCGTTCGGCATCGCCCAGGAGACCAAGGGCGCGTTGCCGATGCTCCGCCGTCGAGGAGGCGGGCAGGTGGGTGAGGGGCCTCGACGCGCTGCCGAAGCGCAGTTGGTCCGGCGGCTGAACGACGCGATCGAACTCTTCACGAGCGCTGGCGTCGTCATCACTCCGCTGGATGCGGGACAAGCGACCGCAGTGCTCGCGGCGGCGTGCAATCCCGACACCCTCCTGCCGCCTTCTTCAGGACTCGCCAATGCCAGCGAGGTCATCACGACCGCGTCCGACTACGACTGGGAGCAGGCGCCATGATCAACGCGATCGTTCCGGACGCCATCTCCGTGGGCACTCGGCACCTGGAGCTCGGCGACGAATGGGTGGCGAGCTTCGCCATCACGGGTTTCCCACGTGAGGTCTACCCGGGCTGGCTCTCACCGCTGCTGAACTACCCCGGCCGGTTGGATGTCTCGCTGCACATCGACCCCGTCGACCCGGCCACCTCGGCGGCTCGGCTGAAGAAGCAACTCGCGCGGCTGGAGTCCGGGCGCCGGCACGACGCCGAGCACGGTCGGCTTCCAGATCCGCAAGCCGACATCGCGACCGCGGACGCGCACGATCTGTCAGACCGCGTCGCCCGCGGGGAGGGCAAGCTCTACCGGGTCGGCCTGTACCTCACCATTCACGCTGCCGGTGAGCGGGAGCTCGCGGACGAAGTGGCCGCGCTCCGATCGTTGTGCGCGAGTTTGCTGCTCGACGCCAAACACACGACGTACCGAAGCCTGCAGGGCTGGGTGTCCACGCTGCCGTTGGGCATGGACCTGATCGGGATGCGCCGCACCTTCGACACGAGTGCGCTGAGCGCTGCCTTCCCGTTCACCTCGCCGGACCTGCCGGCGCCCGACCCGACGAGCGTCGCAGCACCGTCCGGAGTGCTCTACGGCTACAACATCGGCTCCCAAGGCCTGGTCCACTGGGATCGCTTCGGCGCCGGGATGCACAACCACAACTCCGTGATCCTCGGCCGGTCCGGCGCGGGGAAGTCCTACCTGGTCAAGCTCGAACTGCTCAGGTCGCTCTACCGCGGTGTCGAGGTCGCGGTCATCGACCCCGAGGACGAGTACGTCCGGCTCGCTGCCGCAGTCGGCGGCGTCCAGGTGCGGCTCGGCGCGGACAACGTGCGTCTCAACCCGTTCGACCTACCTGTTCACGTGCGCGCTGACGGCCGCCGATCTGCGCCGCGTGACGCGCTCCAGAGACGTGCGCTGTTCCTGCACACCGTGATCGCAGTCCTGATCGGACGCGAGCCCGACGCGGCTGAACGAGCGGTCCTCGACCAGGCGATCGCCGCCGCGTACGAGTCGGTCGGCATCAACGCCGATGCTCGAACATGGTCCCGACCGGTTCCGACCTTGCGCACGCTGCGCGAAGTCCTCGGCAGCTATGGCGACAAGACGGCAACGAGCCTCGCTGCCCAGCTCGGGCCCTACGTCGACGGTGCCTTCAGCAAGCTCTTCGACGGCCAGACCACCACGCAACCCGAAGGTCATCTGATCGTCTTCAGCCTTCGCGACCTGCCGGACGAGCTGAAGAGCGTCGGGACCGTGCTCACCTTGGACGCGGTCTGGCGGCGCATCACCAACCCGGCGATTCGTCGGCCGCGGCTCGTCGTCGTGGACGAGGCCTGGTGGCTGATCAAGGAGCCGGCCGGAGCGGCCTTCCTGTTCAAGACCTCCAAGGTCGGCCGGAAGAACAACGCCGGTCTCACCGTGATCACTCAGGACGCGCTGGACGTTCTCGGCAACGACATCGGGCAGGCGGTGGTCGCGAACGCCGAGACGCAGATCCTGTTGAGGCAGGCCCCCCAGGCGATCGACAAGCTCGCCCACCTGTTCCACCTCTCGGAAGGCGAACAGGAGTTTCTGCTGTCCGCTGACCGAGGCCAAGGTCTGCTGTCCACCGGTACGCAGCGCGTCGCATTCCAGAGCATCGCATCTCCTGCCGAGCACGAGCTGATCACCACCAACCCGGCGGAGCTCACCGACGACCTCGACGACGCCGAGGCGGCGTACGTCGACATCGACGACATCGAGGTGGCGTGATGACGAGCAACTGGATCGACTACTACCTGACCGATCCGGGATCCGGCATCTGTGACTTCGTGTCTGCTGCTCAGGACTGGGTGATCGCATCCGGACCTGTGCTCGCGCCCGCTGCAGCTGTGGGCGCGGTTGTTGCGCTCGCAGCTCGTCGAGCTTGGCGACGCCGCTGCCACACGCTCCTCGCTGCTGAAGCTCGGATGGTCACCGTCCTAGTGCCGCCGCAGCCGGACTCGACCGGCGGCGCGGCGCTCTGGTCGCACCTCGTGGGGCTCCTGCGCCCGGCGTGGCACCGCATGCTCACTGGCCAGCCACACCTGGTTTTCGAGTTCACGTTCTCGCAGGCAGGGGTCAGGATTCGGATCTGGGTGCCCGGCGCGGTTCCGCCCGGTCTCGTGGAACGTGCTGTCGAATCGGCCTGGCCGGGTGCCCACACGAGCACGACGCCAGCCGAACCGCCTCTTCCGCTTGCCAGCCCTGGTGAGCGAATGGTGGCCGCTGGGGGAGAGCTGCGCCTCGCACGTGAGGAGGCTCTACCATTGCGCGTCGACTTCGCGGCAGATCCCCTTCGCGGACTGCTCGGGGCGCCGGTCGGCTTGGGAAACAACGAGCATGCCTGCCTACAGGTGCTTGCTCGCCCGGCGACCGGGCGTCGCCTGGCACGAGGGCGACGTGCCAGGCGCAGCAGTACGAACCTCGCCGGGCACTTGCTCGACCTGCTCACACCGTCGTTGAGGACCCCGCGGCGAGCATCCGTCACCCGAACCAGCCACATCGTCCCCGAGTACAGGCTTGAGCTGTCGAGTCAGCACCGTGCGTCCGTGAACAAACAGCGCAGCAGCCAATTCGAGGTCGTGGTGCGGTACGGCGTCTCGACGTTGCTCAGTACCGACGCCTCGGAGACCGACGTGCGTCGAGCGAAAGCTGCGATCCGCGGACGAGCTCACGCCTTGGCTACGACGTTCGCCACCTACACCGAGCACAACCACTTCGCCCGCAAACGGCTTCGCCGGCCGACACAAGCGCTCGCCGAACGCCGACTCGGTCGAGGCGATCTGCTCTCGGTGCCCGAGCTCGCGGCTGTTGCGCATCTGCCGACCGATGACACCCTGCCCGGCATCCAACGTGCCGGTGCCCGAGCGATCGCTCCGCCCCCAGGAATCCCAGCGACCGGCCAGGACATCAAGCCGCTCGGACTAACCGACAGCGGCCACAGCAGACCGGTCGGTCTCCGGGTTGCCGATGCCCGCCACCACATGCACGTCATCGGCGCCACGGGCTCCGGCAAGTCCACGTTGCTGGCCCAGCTCGTGCTCGCGGATGCCGAAGCAGGGCGTGCCGCGGTCGTGATCGACCCGAAGGGCGACCTCGTCACCGACCTCCTGTCCCGGTTGCCGGAAGCAGCCGCGGACAGGGTGGTCCTCTTCGACGCGGACTCCCGGAACCGGCCGCCCTGCCTCAACCCGCTCGACGGAGGCGACCCGGACCTGGCCGTCGACAACCTCGTCTCGATCTTCCGGCGCGTGTATGCGGCGTTCTGGGGACCACGTACCGACGACGTCGTGCGTGCCGCCTGCCTCACGCTCCGGCTCACCGACGGCGTCGCGACGCTCGCCGATGTGCCGAAGCTGCTGGCTGACCCCGCCTATCGCGCCAGGACCACTGCAGGCATCACGGACCCGGTGTTGCGCGGCTTCTGGACCTGGTATGACGACCTCAGCGACGCAAGCCGATCCCAGGTCATCGCCCCGCTGATGAACAAGCTCCGAGCCTTCCTGTTGCGCAGGTTCGTGCGCGACACCGTGGCCGCTGGCCGATCCACGGTGGACATGAAGGAAGTGCTGGACAACGGCGGAATCTGCCTCGTCCGCATCCCCAAAGGCTCGCTCGGTGACGAAACCGCGCGGCTCGTCGGCTCGATCGTGGTCGCCAACGTGTGGCAGGTCGTCACAGCTCGCGCTCGTACGCCGCAACGCGACAGGCGGGACGCCACCCTGATGCTCGACGAGTTCCACAACTTCCTGAACCTGCCGTATGCGGTGGACGACATGCTTCCTGAGGCGCGAGCCTTGAGGCTTTCGCTGGTGCTGGCTCACCAGAACGCCTCGCAGCTTCCTCGGGAGATGCAGGAAAGCATCTCAGCGAACGCCCGCAACAAGTTCTTCTTCAACGTAAGTCCCGAGGACGCGCACCACCTCTCCCGGCACACCGCCCCGCGGATCTCAGCTCACGACCTGTCGCACTACGACGCCTTCCACGCCGCGGTCCGCCTGGTCGTGCACGGGGCTGAGACAGAGCCCTTCACCGTGGTCACCGAGCCGCTCCGTCCCGCCGTGCCCGGACGGAGCCGACTGCTTCGAGTAGCCGCGCGCAACAACCAACGAGTCCACCCGAAGGCCGTCCACACGGGACCCGGTGGTGGCCGGCCCACGTCGCGACGGGCGGCAGATCCACGACGCAGCAACACTTCCAGCTGACCAGGGGAGTACGCATGCTCGCCGCACCCACTACGCAACGACGTCACCGCGCGCCCAAGTCGGCTCGACTCGCACCTCGCGTAGCGAACTCCGCTGCACACCAAGCGGTGCTCGCGACCAGACTCACTCCCCGAGACCGCTGGATCGTCAGCATGCTCTGGGAACATCGCGTGCTGACCTCCGAGCTGATCACGTCGGTGGCGTTCCCGTCCTACCGCTCTGGACGACAGCGCCTGCGGGAGCTGTACCTCTGGGGCGTAGTCGATCGCTTCCAGCCGTTCACGCCGGTCGGAAGCGCGCCCATGCACTACGTCCTCGCGCCTGCCGGCGCCACGGCATTGGCCTCGCAGCACGGCTTCGAAGCCAAGGACCTCGGCTACCGGCATGACCGGGCCGTTGGCATCGCCCACAGCCCGCGGCTCGCCCACACGGTCGGCGTGAACGAGTGGTTCCTCGGCCTCATCGCGGACGCCCAGCGCAGTGACACCTTCACCGTCGACGCGTGGTGGTCCGAGGTTCGGTGCGCGAGGCTCTTCGGAGATCTCACCCGGCCGGACGGTTACGGTCTACTCGGCTGCGGGGGTTCGCACGCCGAGTTCTTCCTGGAGTTCGACCTCGGCACCGAGCCGTTGACGAAGGTCGCTGCCAAGCTCGTGGGCTACAGCGCGCTCGCCGAGAGCACCGGCATCTCAACCCCGCTGCTGTTGTGGTTTCCAACCGCACGACGAGAAGCCAGCGCTCGCAAGCAACTCCTTGCGGCTTGGCGCGGACTCGACAATCCAGACGCCGTGCCGGTTGCCACTGCGGCCGCCAACCTCCTCGCACCTGACGACCAACCGAGCCCAGCGAGTGCGGTTTGGCTGCCGCTCAACACGCACTCGTCGAACCGCGTACGTCTTCGCGAGGTGCTTCCAGCCTGCCCGCGTCCCGCTGAGCCGGCGAACGACTCGCTGGTGGTGCTACCTCCGCCAGACCCGATGCCGCCTCCGGCGTCGGGACCGGGCGGCGGTGTCCGATGATGTCCAAGCTTGGCGCCGCAGTTGGCACGGTGCTGCTCGTCGCCGTTCTGGCAGCAGCAGGTGTCGTCAACGCGGTGTCCGCCTTGTTCGGCTCGTCAACGTCCGGGCACGTGAACTGTGCCAAGCCGGTCGAGGACATACCGCCGGCGTTCTGCGTGCTCTACGTCGCCGCAGCGCGTGTTTGTCCCGGCCTCGACTGGAGCATCCTCGCGGCCATCGGCAAGATCGAAACTGACCACGGGCGCCTCGACGCGCCGGGTGTGACCAGCGGCGAGAACTTCGCGGGCGCTGGCGGGCCGATGCAGTTCCTCGAACCGACCTTCGCAGGCGTGCTCGGACGTCATGCGCTTCCGCCAGGCGGTGCCACGCCGCCCTCGCGCTACAACCCGCACGACGCGGTGCACGCGGCAGCCTTTTACTTGTGTGATTCAGGGGCTCCGCAGGACCTCTACAAAGCGATCTTCGCGTACAACCACGCCGATTGGTATGTACGCGACGTGTTCGCCCAAGCGCGGAAGTACTCCGAAGCGGCAAACCTAGGCACCGGCGACTGCGCCGACATCCGCACGGCCACTCCGGCAGCGCGGGTCGCGATTGAGTTCGCGTGTGCGCAGTTGGGCCTGGCCTACGTCTGGGGCGGAGACGGCGAGGCAGAGGGCGGGTTCGACTGCAGCGGGCTCACGAAGGCGGCGTACAACGCTGCTGGCGTCGAGTTGCCCCGCACAGCGCACACACAGCACGACGCTGGGCCGCTGGTTCCTGCGGGCGAGGCGCTTTTGCCGGGCGATCTGGTGTTCTACGGGACAACACAGGACATCCACCACGTGGGCCTGTACCTCGGGGCAGGGCAGATGATCCACGCGCCTACGTTCGGCCAGGTCGTCAAGATCAGCCCATATCGCTGGACCGGCGACGACTACTACGGCGCGACACGGCCGGACAATAGAGTCTTTTAGTTTCCGAACTTAGTTGACAATTTTTCGTTCGTAGATGAAGTTCAAGACGAAACTTAAGATAATCCAAGATTGTCGCCGTCGGCTGGGTCGGTGGGGTAGCAGACTGATCCGTCGGCGTTGAAACCGAAAGCATGGATGTGTGCAGCTTCGCGTCGGCTGAGTTTGCCCTGAGTGAAAAGCAGGGCGGTGAATTTTTCAATGGCACCGTCAGTACCGGCGTCAACCTCTGCTCGCAGCTCGTCGATGCGAGCTTGATCCGCCAGCAGATCGACGAGGTGCCGGGCGGCATCCTTGTCGCCGGCGTCGGCGCGTTGCCCTAGTTCGTCGGTCCGATCCTGTTGGACGAGCAGATCGAGAAGGGCGACGTGTGAGGAGAGTTGTCCCGCATCGGCGCGCATTCTGAGCTCGTCGAGAAGCCCATGCTGGGCGAGCAGTCCGGCCAAACGCCCGGCGGCCTCCTTATCGCCGGCGTCCGCGCGCGCTCGAAGGCTCGTGATGCGACCGTTTTTGGCAAGCAGTTCGGCGAGACGGAAGGCGACCGAGTGATCGTCGTCAGCGTGCGCCCACAACAATTCGATGGTCTCGTCCACGTGGTCGGAATTCTCCAGCTGATCCGCCAGTCGCCACACCGCATTCCTATCTCCGGTGTCCGCGCGTGCCCGCAACTCCTCCACCCGGCCCTGCTGGGCGAGAAGGTTATTGAGCAGCACGCGCTCGGTGACTATCACCTTGTTGATGTCGGCGGCAGGTTGGAGTGCCTCGATGGCCTCGTCTACACGTCCCTGCTTCATCAACAGGTTGGCAAGGAAGGAGGATACGTCTGCCTCGTCGGGGTAGCCGCGTAGCACGGTGATGGCATCGTCGGGGTGTCCAGACCGCTCCATGTGCTGGGCAAGCCGCCAGGTGGCCGCTCGATCGCCCGCATCGGCACGCGCGCGAAGTTGGTCAAGGTGCCCCTGGTCGATCAGCAGGTCTGCCAACTCGAAGCCGGCCATTTTGTCGCCGGCGTCAGCACGCACGTGTAGGTCGTCGACGCGACCCTGCTCGGCGAGCACGCATGCCAGCCAATGTGAGACGACCAAGGTGAAGTGAGGGTCGTCGCGGTGGCTGTCAAGTAGCGCCGAGAGTTGCTCAGCCTTGCCCTGCTCGGAGAGCACGTCAGCGAGCCGCCATAGCGAGACCTCGTCGCCGGCTTCCGCACGGACCCACAGGTCGTTGATTCGGCCTTGCCTCGCGAGGAGATCAACCAACAACTCGGGACCGCGGTCCGCGCCCGCCTCGGGATGAGCCACCAGCACCTCGATAGCTTCATCAAAGCGACCGACATGGGCAAACAGGCAGGCCAGACGCCACAACAAGTAGTTGTCGTCCGCGTGCAGCCGCAGCACATCGATCGCCTCATCGGTACGGCCGAGGCGCACCAGGAGTTCGGCGAAGCGGTCCACCGTCTCATAGCCGCCGGTTCGCGTGTGCTCGCGCAACACGTCGACTGCGTCGTCCTCTCGGTCCAATTCGACCAGCAGATCGACAAGCCGATCAATACCGATCGAGTCCCGGCGAGGCAACCGCAGGACCGTGATCGCCTCGTCCATGCGGTTCTGGCTGCGCAGCAATCCGACCAGTTCAGCGGTGGCGAACCACACGCCAGCCTCAGCATGAGGTCGTAGTACTGCGATGGCCTCGTCCGTGCGCTTCTGCTGGGCCAACAGAACGGCCATCGTATGGGCGGCGTCGGCGTCGCCGTCGTCGACCAGCCGACGGTAGAAGGATTCCGCGTAGTGATGGCGTAAACGTGCTCGTGCGGCGTGTGCCAGTCGCCGAAGATCATCGTTGTTGGTCTCGTGTGCCACCAGTGCTTTCCAGCAGGCAGCAGGAGGACTCACCGTGCGGCGAGCCCGGCGCGCGTACTGAAGAACGTAGTCGGCGACCATGTATCCAGCAATCGGACCAGCCACATCATCCCCGACGGGAACGGGCGTGAGGGTGCTAGCCGCGCCGTGGAGTGGGACCAGCGCGTAGGACAACGCCGCGTCCAACCAATCGGGGGGCGCGGCCGCCCGTTGAGCGGCAGTGAGGTAACCGACCGCCGCGGCAGCTAGGAATTCACGGGTCAGAGGCGACCACACACCGAGCCGACGGGCATCGGCTGCCGCAGTGATGATCGCTCTCGCATAGGGCGTCGGCGCGTACTCCCACCAGCGAATCAGCGCAGGCCCGGCGGCCAGCACCTGGATCAGGCCGGCGTCGGTGACTGTAAGAGCTTCCCGGATGCGATTGTCGGTGGCAGCGAGTGCTGCTGCCCGACCAAGTTCCTCAGCGGTGAGGGTATCGCTGATATCAATCACGGTGGCCAGGCTGAGGAGTTCACGGTCGGCTCGATGCATATCAGCCGACCCGGGCTGGCGCGGTACCATACGCGTCAGGTAGATATCCGGCCAGAGTGTAGCGATCACGACCATGCCAGCCCGGCACAACGCACGCACCGTCTCAGCGGTGGTCCCCTGGTGGCCGAGGTAGCGTTGGAGCTCGTCAAGCCACACAACGGTTTGTGCGACCGGCGCTGAGGCTAGTGCGCGCGTTTCGTCGGCATTTTCTGGCTGTATCAACCACCAGTCGGGAAAACATTCCCGAATCGCCTCGGAGGCCGTCCGCGTCTTTCCCACCGATGACGAACCCACTAGAAGCAGAAAACAGCCTCTTCCAATATCAGGAGCCAGCTTTGCGCGCAGCTTGGCGTCAACGTCCCTAGTCACGTACGCCGGCAGCTCGCCCGTGGTATCCCGCACCTGGATCGCCGCGTGCACTCCCAACTCCCGCGGTGAGACTTCACGAACCCGTAGTCTCGGTGCCTGCCCTACGAGTGCATGTTCAACCCATGCTTCATGCTCTGTCTTGATCTTTCTGAGGCGTGTGGCTGTGTAGTGCACGGGTTGGTCGTCCACCCTTTTGTGGTCGACTCGACACAGCAAGATCAGATTTGCGTAGCCATCGATCGCAGCGGGGACACCCTCGCCGTAGCGCGGGCCACCCGGCGAGCGTGCCGCGATGTGAGCCTCATCGCCGACAACGGCATCTTCGTCCGCCGACGTCCGTTGCGCGACGAGGAGTTGGCGACAAAGCGCGCATCGGTTGCCAGACCGGCCCCAGAGGATCTTTCTGTCCTTGTCGCTGATGCTCACCTTGACATGATGCCGGATGTCATAGGCGCGTCGGCGGAAGGCATCTCGACGTGCACTGACAGCAGCGCTCGCGCAGAAGTGGGGATTGGTCGCGCTCATCGGCGCCGGTGTAATCACCCCGCCTGTAGATGACCGACTGGAGGCGTGGGCGGCGTTCGAACTGGGTCGCTCTGTCCGCGAGTATGACGCGGTTGGAATACTGCTACTCCGCCACCTGTCGATGTGTCTACATGAGACAGAGATTCTTCTAGTGGCTGCTTGACTTCTTGGGTTGAAGGAAGCGTCCATAGTCCTAGCCGATTCAAGCGGTAGCGCGCCGCAGGCTAATGCAAGCCCTGGCCAGGGCATGACCGCGTAACCACATCCCAGAAGCGGAGACCGTCATGCCCAGCAAGAACCGAACCAAGACGACAACCAAGATCGAGAAGAGCAGCGATGTCACAGCGCCTGAAACGGCTGCGGACAAACTGCGGGCGGCGCTGACCGCTGCGCCGGGTTCCACGGCCGTTGATTTGGCGGCCAGCATCGGGATCAACAAATCCACCGCCGGGAAGCTTCTGGCGCGCTGGGAGGCAGATGGGTCCGCAATACGCACGGCGCGCGGGGTCGTCGACGGACGACGCGCTAGTGATCTGTGGTCGGGTGTCGCCGTCGACGTGATGGAACCGGAAGTGATCGCGGAACCTGAGTCGGCCGAAGGTGCAGTTCCTGCCCGCGAGCCGTTCGACCCGGTGCCGGAAGGTCGGCTGAAGTCCGGTGCGTTGAGGCAGTTGGTGGAGCACTACCTCTACATGCGCGTACGGGCCGACACAGATCGGCAGGGCCCTCGGACGTTCTCAGGGGGCTGTGAACAATGCACTGGAAGCGTTGACGTCTGCCGGGACCGTGGTGAAGACGAACCCGGCACCGAAGCGGTTCGCGATCGCGCCTGCCGCCGGAAAGTAGATCGAACGCCCTTGAGCCGATGCCGTTGCCGGACCTGTGGGTTCGGCAACGGCTCGCTTTGGTGCTTGAGGGAAGCGAGCAAACCTCCGGGAGAAGAAGGCCGACCGGCGACTCCGCGTCGTCGGTCGGGTAAAGCTAAGGGCTGGAACCTAGTTCAGTGATGGATCACCACCTGCAGCCTGCACGGCCTGGCACTTGCCGTCGCAGGGGACGTCGCATTCGCTGGTGAGCAAAGGGCAGTCGTACCGATGTGCCTTGGTGAGCAGCACGCTGCCGTCCCGCCGGTCGATAGCGCGGAACGGGCCGCCGTTGGCCTTCGCCCACCGCACGTCATCGGGAGTGACCAGATGTTCGCCCGTGCTGCCGTAGGCCATGGCCAACAGCGCGCCGACGACATCCAGGACGTGCTCCGGGATGGAGATCGACTTGACGAGGATCGCCGTGACGCGCTGCATCAAACCGTCCGCGATGGGCTCGAGCTCGGCTTTGACGTTGATGTGCTTGAACGGCGTCGCTGTACGGTCGAACCAGTCGTCCGGGTGATGCATGACGAGAGGCGTCCAGGTCATGTCAACGCTGAGGATCTCGGCCGCGGCGAAGCACGGCTCCACCTCGACCTGCCGATGGACTCGCACTCGGACGGTGTGCGGGCCGAGATGCGCGATCCGCAGCAGCGTGTAGTAGCCCTCGGTCGCGCTGAGGCTCTCATCGACCACGGTGTGGGGGAATGGCGCGTTCATAGCGGCCTTTCGTTGGGTTGTTGGGCAAGCGAATGTCTACGGGGAACGGTTGGGAAGTCAGTCGTCTTCACTTGCGCGCGTCGGCTTCACGCGCAACAAGGCAGCGGCTGTCTTCGAAAGTTCGCGGGTTGCCACGTCCGGGTCGCAACCCACCTTCGGAAGGCGGGCCCTGATGGCGCTGGGGGACCGTTGCATGTGCTGGGCGAGGTCGTTGATGCGGCCCACCGCATCTCTGATACCCGGTTGCAGCCAGGCTTGCCGTAGTTCCGCGTCGAGGTCTTGGGTCCAAGGACGGGTGGCGTTCGCGTACCGGACCGGACGGACCTGCATCCGTGTGTGCGCGGAGAGTACGCGGGTGAGGAGCTTGCCGATCGTGCTGCCGCCCTCGACCGGGAGCCGAAAGCGCCCGTCGGCGACGACCTCACCTGACTCCGTAGTTCCGAGCAGGTCGAGCACCAGCGAATCTTCGGACTCCACGGTTGCAGCGAGTCTGTAATTGATGTTGCCGAGGTTGATCTCGTTGTGAAATGTGGATGTCATGGCGCGCCTTCCTGGTTTCTCTGGGTTTTCCTTCGATCACGCCGGCGAGTCGGCGTTCTTCGTCAGCAGAAAGACCGCGTCACCGTCGTACGTGAGCTCCACTGGCTCGTTGCCGAAGGCGAGGTGCTGGCCGTCCGCTGTGACGACTCGCCAACCTGATTGACGGATGCGGTCGGTGCAGTAGTAGCTCCCGACGAGGACGCCGTTGCGAGTGACGGTTCCGTAGAGAACCTGTTGGGCGTCGGCTGGATCGGCGACGACGGAGGTCACCACGAAGCCGTTCTCGAGGAAGCGGTCGACAACGGTTTCTGCGTGCGTGTGGGAGGTCATGTCAGGTCTCCTTGGCAGAGGCGGTCATGGTCAGTTCGGAAGTGCGAGTACGCAGTCCGCCTCATGAAGCGACGCGTCCCGGGCTTCGTCGGTGGGAACCAGGTCGGTGTCCGGGTCGAGGTAGTCGCCGAGGTCGGCGAGGCACGCGATGCGCACGACGGGCACCTCGGCGTCGCAGCCGGGGCACCTGTCCAGGACGAATCAGCTCTCACCAGGACTGGTGAAGTCGGTCAGCAGTCGCCACCGCTGAGGGGTATCGGGGTCTGCGACCGTGATCAGGTCACCAGGCACGTTGCCGTTGCGTGTGCGGTGCTGGCGGTCAGGGTCGTCCGTGACGGTGACGCGGTCGGCGGGCAACTGCAGCGCAGCCGCAACGGTTCGTGCGACGCGGGCACGTCGCGCCCACCGACTCCACTGCTCTGGTGAGTCGTGGCGGCGGCGGAACTCACTGACGCCCGTGGAACGCAAAGCTCGCGCGACGCGAACAGCCTTGTCGGCGAGGCCGGGCGCATGCTCCTTCACGGCTGTGTCGTCTCTGCTGTGCAAGGGAAACACCTCCAATAAGCGTTGATCTCGGTTAGCGGACGGCCGCCTTCAGTGCGTTGGTGGCAGCACGGCCGATCGCGGTAGCAGTGGCGGTGGGGTCGGTGAGTTGGTGCACGGTGAGGCCGTCGAAGGGTGCGTCCCAAGGGTTTGAGGTCAGCCATAGCACCGCGCAGCCGGACGCGCGCAGCCGATCAACCCGCTTTCGCCCGGCGGTGCGTTCGTCGCCGTTGAAGTGTCCGTCGGACACGATCACCAGCAGTCGTGCGGCACCGGGACGTGAGAGGCCGAGCGCACCGTCTAGGGAATCGACTGCGAGGGCAACGCTTTCCCAGTCGTCGTCAGCGTCGAACTCAGTCACCTCTGCGGGCACCTTGCCGGGGTGGGTAATAGGCCGGACGTGCACGCCGAAGATCACGGCGGCGGTGTCGGCAGGCACGGTGGCGTGCCGTCCAGCGTGGGCGAGAATCCACGCAGTCGACGCGACAGGGCCACGAAGGTGGCTCATCGATCCCGACACGTCGCACGCGATTCCCAGCCTTAGCGGCGGTGTGGGCACGGTCAGGCGTGTGGTACGGGTGAACGGTTCGGCTGTGGGCACGGCACCTGCAGCACGTTGAGCATCGGCGGCGAGTGCGCCGCGCATCCGAAGTCGTCCGGGAGGAATCGGCGAGGTCGACTTCACGGCGACTCGTTCGCGTGTGCCAGCGGTCGACAGCGCCCGTCCCAGCGTTCGGGCAGCGGTGCGTTCGGCCGTGGTCGGTTTGCGGGTGCCTGCAATGGTCGTTGATCCGTAGCCGGAACGGGGGTGGCTGCCGGAGAACACGGACCGCGCGATTGCCTCAGCTGCATCGGTAGCCGCCTTTTCGGCTGCCTTCGCTGCAGCCGCTACAACGGCCGGATCTTCTGGCGGGGCTTCGTCCGCCACCGCACTCGCCACCTTGGCCAGTGTCCGGCCGATCGCTTCGGCGAGGGGCGATGGCGGCGACGACTCGCCCGCCCTGCCGGGCTCACCAGGTTCAGGCGATTCGCTGTCAGAGTCGGTCCCGACGGTCTTGCACCAGCGCTTCGCGAGATCGATCATCGTGTCGGCGTCATCGTCGGCCGTGGCGAGAGCTTCCTGCCACAGAACACGGAGTTCGTTCAGCGTGTCGAGTCCGAGAACGTCCTCGACGACGTCGGCGACCGGTGCGGTTTCAGCGGAGGTGAGGATGCCACCGTCGACTCGTGCCAGCACCAGGGCAGCAGCACGGGCGGCGTCCGCCTTGCTCATCGTTGGGCTTCCAGCGAAGTCGGCGAGAACCAGGTTCGTCGCCGATGCGCGCAACCAGTGCCTGTCGTCTGGACGGCGACGAACGTGCGCAGACTCCATTCGGGGCTCTTCCAGCACCATCGCCGCGTCCGCCACAACGGGTGGGACATCGTCGGGTAGCTCCCACACGCTGTGCTTCGCATGTGCGCACTCGTGGGTCAGCAGTCCCCACGTGACGGGGTAACGCGCACGGTCGGAAAGGTTCGCTGGATCAACGGTCGCAGGATCCACTTCCAGGTGGTCACCGTCGACTTCGATCAATGCGCGGTTGGGGTAGAAACACGCCGGGGCACCGCCACCCGCACCGGGTGCGATGGTGACCAACAGGTCTTCCCGGTCGGCGATCACCGGTACTTCGTTCGCCAATGCGGCGGACAGCGTCAGCCATTCCGGGCGTGCGGGGAAGATGGCGGCACCCGTTGCGTCCGGGTCTGCTACCAGGTGGGCGGTCATGGCGGTGTCCTTTCCGGATGGTCGCGCTAGATGCGGGTGCCGAGTGCCAGTGGTTTGACCGTGGTGCCGAAGGCGTCTCGGACAGCGCTGGCGACGGTGGTGCGGTCTTCCTCAGGTGCGATGCCAACCAGGTTTCCGGCGGCGGCTTCGGCACCGAGTACACCCGCGATCTTCTGGAACGCGATCAGCTCACGCAGCTGCGGTGCCCAACCGATTTCGCCCCTGGCTTGGCGGGTGGCCAGGTTGCGCGCCACCTTGACGGCCCGCTTGTCGATCTTGAGTTGCGCGGCGAGGTCGTAGTCGGTGGACACGTGGATTTGAGCCGAGAACCGGGACGACAGTGCATCGGTGAGGATCGCGCCATGCACCCCGGGGTTGTGTCCGGCGACCACGTAGAACCCGTCAGCGGCGTCAACGACCTCACCGCCGTTCGCTTTGACCACGATCTGACGGCGGCCGTCCATCGCGGGGTAGACCACCGCTAGCACGGTGGGCGGGATCAACGTGGCGTCATCGATGAACAGCGGCACACCCGCGCGCATTGCACGCACCAACGGGCCGTGCACGAACACGTAGCGGCCGTCATCGGTCTGGGTGTACTCGCCGACGAAGTCGGCGACCGTGGTGTCGCCGTCACCCTGAACTGTGAGCAGGTCAGGGAAAGCGGCTTCGATCACCGACGTCTTTCCGGTCCCAGGCGGGCCGTACAGCAGTGCGGCGACTCCTGCTTCGCGCAACCGGTGCAGCGCGGTCACGTCCGGCATGCCGGACAACAACCGGGGGTGGTAGGTCAGGCCGTTCGGGCGCGTCACCGGTCCCGTGACAACAGCCGTTGCGGCGGGTTTCGGGGCAGGCGCGACGGGATCGGGAACCGCTGTGGTTGCTGATGACTTCGCGCGGCGGGGGCGTGGGGTGGGTGCCGGGGCCGGGGTGATCACGGTTGCTGCGACAACGGCGGTCGTGGCGGTAGCGCGGTAGGTCAACGGCGCAGTCGACACGACTTCGGCGGCGCCGCATTCGGCGAGTACTTTCAACGCGTTGCCCACCGCGCCCGATGATCGTCCGCCGAGTTTGGCGGCAACGACGCGCGGGGTCATGTCCGTGCCGGGGTCGTCTGCCAGCACGCGCGCAACCATGGCGCGAAGTTCGCCGTTGCGCAGACGGGTTGCCGATCCTGTCGCGGGGGCACTGGTCGGGGTCGTGGCGGGCGTGGTCATCGCGGTTCCCTTTCGGTCCGGTTGCAGGGGTCAGGCGGCCGCGATGGGCGACTCGACGTCGGGCGCGTTCTGGTGCGTTTCTGCTGCGATGTCAGCCGATTCCGGGGTGTGTGCGTGTTCGACCCATCCACAGCCGCAGTACGCGGTAACGGTGCCGTCAATTTCGGTGCTGGTGTCGGCGTAACACATGATGGACCCCGTTCGGCAGGCATGGCTCGCGCCAGGTGTGGTATTCGGTGTGGTTTCCGGTTTCCCGGTGTGATTCAAATATAACTCCGCCGCACATCAATTGCCAGTGCATTTTGGGGGTTTTTCAAGACTCTTTTCAGTGAAATTGAAGCATTCGCGCTATGGCGGTAATTGAATTCAATTGTATTTGCGGTTGCGTTCCGGCTGGAGTGCTGCCGGGTCGAGACGCCGGCCAAGGCCCAGGTCCGGCTTAGGGCTGGTCGAACAGGTCGGGGGAGGTTGGCACGGAGCAGAGGTGAGGTTGGTTCGTCGGGCCTGTGCAGGTGGTACGTGGACCGCAGGCCCGCCGCCGCGCCGTTTTGACCTCCCGCTTGTGGCCAAGCGAGTCTGGGACATCAGGTGATCCCGCTGTGGTCGCCCTGTCACGCGTGGAGTGCGTGCTGGGTGGATCAGGTCTGGAGGTGACCTCCAGGTGTACCTGGTGCTGAACCCCGGAATGATTCCCCTCCGGTGGTTGATTTGGTTGATCATGACAAAATGCACGGTAGCATCGAGTTGGGCGTGAATGAAATTGCAGGAAAAGGTTCTTTTGTTGTGGCGGAGATTTTTGGAGAGAATGCGACTCTCATGACGTGGAGAGTTGATCTTTGGCGTGGTGCCGCGGGAGGTTGGCTGCAAGCCATGTCGCTTCTGGTGATGGCTCATCGTCGATCTCTGCGAGCTTGCTGGTGAGCAGAGCGAGAGTGCGCGGTATGGCCTCGAGCCGCCCGAGCCGCCCCTGAAGCCGCATGATGTCCCGGTACAGCAGCTCGTTGTGCGGATCGAACGTCCTTGCGCGCTCCAGCAGTTCGAGCGTCTGTTCGGGATCGACTTCGCGCAACGCGTGCGCGAGTGCCGCGGCCGCGTCGATGACGTCGCGCCGCACGGCCTCGCGCACCGGCTCCAGCCATTCGCTCTCGATCCCTTCCGCGAGCGGACCTGTGTAGAGGTTGACGACCTCGCGGTATGCGTCGATGCGTTCCTGTGCGGTGCTTGCTGAGCGGCGGGCCGTGATCGCGCGGTCCAAGTGCCAGTAGTCGACCTCGACGAGATCCGGGTCAAGGCGGTAGCGACCTCCTCCGACGATCGCAATGTCGGTGATCGTTCCTCTTGTCGCCTTCGCCATCGCGTTGCGAAGCCGGGAGAGCGCCGTGTTGAGGGCGTTGTTCGTCTTGTCCGACGTGTTCGCCGGCCACAGGGCGTTCACGAGTGCCTCGCGGGTCGTGCCCTCGGGGTGTACGGCGAGGAAGACGACGAGTTCGCGTAGCCGCGGCTGAATGGCAGCGGTGACGTCGTGCTCGGTATCAGGCCAATGCAGGGCGGGCACGCCGAGTAGCCGGAGCTGGAGCAGTGGTCGGTCGGCGGGCACGACGTGCGCACTGATCTCGAGCGCGGCTTCGGCAGCTGCGGGCTGTGGATGGGGTTCGGCGTCGCGGAACAACGCGAGCAGGTCGCTCGCATCGTCGTCTCCGAGGCAGAAGAGCTTGGTGCCCGCGAGCTCCTGGCCAGGTCCAGGACTTGCTGAAGAGACCGTGCCGTCGGCACCGACGTAGAGCGTGATGCCACGCGCCCACTGCCCGAGGAAGACGCCAGCGAGCTGCCGCGAGGACTCCTGCGCAAAGGTGACTTCGAGTTGCCGCCGGCTTTGGTGGTCAAGGTGAGCAACGAGCACGGCCGGAGGTGCTTGGTCGGCGAGCTGTCGACAGCTGGAGACGATCCGCAACGCGGACGGTGGCTCACCGACTGCGGCTTCGCCAAGGAGCGACGCCAAGTCCTCAGCGGTGATCCCGACGGTCGTGCGGGTCAACGCAGTCAGGACGAGAGCACGCGCTGCCGCAACAGCGCCAGGGCCGACCAAGCCGAGCCCGCCGCATGCCGCTAGGTCGAGTGCGACTTCCCGTTCGTTCCTGACGCCGAGCGGTGTTGCGTCGTCCGCTGGAGTTGATGGGTGCTCGGAACGGTGGTGGGCGAGCCGCAGCTCGTAGACCACGGGCGCGACGCGGAGATCGTCACGTAGCCCGCTGCCGGGCTTGTACCTGACGCGGCGTCGCCGTCTTGCCACGACGAGGGCCGCGCTGACGGCAGCGGCCAAGGCAGCGCTGACGAACGCCGTGGCCCTTCCGGACGGTACGGAGTCGGGCTGCGGAAGCTGGTCCTCGTGCCGAGGCGTTTCGGGTGAAGGCGCTGGCGGCGCTGGCGATTCAATCGGGGGAGTGGACACGGGGGGAGGTGGCGGTGCTGACGGGATGAGCAGCTTCTCCCCAGGGAACACGCGGTGCGGGTCCGTGAGAAGTTGGCCGTTGGGCTGCGGCTTACCGCGGTTGAGCTCGAAGACCTCGGGCCAGCGGGCACCGTCGCCAAGCGCGCGTTCGGTCACCGCCCACATCGAGTCACAGTTGCCCGTGACCGGATCGGGTGCTCGCACGGTTTCGACCACGGCTACCGGACTGGATGAGGCCAGCTGAAGGCCGTCGCTGGTCGCCCCAGCCGCACGGTTGCCGAGCACCGACAAGACGATCGTGCCGACCAACACCGCCGCCGGCGACCTAACCGCTGCCAGGTCTGGCCACCGCACGCCGCGTAGGACGTCAGCGGCACGAAGTCCGATGTCCAGGACGAACGCGGCCCAGAGCAACCAGCAGAGGCATGCGAGTCCGTCGATCAAGAAGGAAGGCGACATCGGCTGCGCGAGTACGGAGGACAGCACAGCCCAGCTCGGGAACTCGTCCGGTAACGGCCAGCCCACGTAGTCACGCAGCCCGAGCGGCAACCCGACCAACACGGCGAGCAGTACCGCTGACGCAACCAGCGCGCGTAGCAAGTTGCCAAGGCGCCTCACGACGCCACCGGCGTTCGAGTTCATCGTTCTGGTGCAGGCTGTGGCGCCTGCGAGACGACCTCGGTGCCTGACGAGGTTTCATGCACGCCAGGCTTGCTTTGATCGCTGGAGGTCCCAGGCTTGAGTGGCCGTGTGTTCGCCCGCCTCTTCCGGCCTCGCTTCGGCTTGCTGGCGGCCGTCCACTTCGTGAGTTCGTCAGCCGGCACGTCGGTGAACGAAGCGAGTTCCGGAAGGCTCATCACGTCCTCGGCCTCGATGATCAGCTCACCGAGCTTGACGTCGACCTCGTTCAGTTCAGCCGCCAGAACGGTGCGTCGGTGCGCGAGCTCGCCGACGAGCTGTGCGGTGGCCAGCCGGCGATTGCTTCTCTCGGCGTCAGCGAGCTCGACCCGCCTGCGGATCTCATCCGTGGTGGCCATGGTGTTCCCCTTTCGAGTGTCTTCACGGGCTTGGTGCAACACCGCGGTGGGGACTCGCGTGGCCGGTTGCCTGGACGGAGATGCTGGAGATCCCGACGAGGCCGAGTAGCTGCGTGCGTTGGGAGGCGGTGACAACGACCGTGACGGTGTTGCCGGAGACGTTGACTTTGCCGCCGACACCAGCTGCGGAGAGATGTGCTTGAGCTCTGCTCGCCGCCTGGTCCGGTGCGAGCGTGAGCCGGTTGTCCAGGCGATAGGCGCTCAGGTCGATTGCTTGAGCTCCTGCTCGCGCTGCTGCCTCTGCTGCTCCCGCGGCTTGGACCTTCGTGGCGAGCGCGAGGCCACCGTCGAGGACGAGGCCGGCGAGGACCAGGAGGCTGGTGGTGAGGGCGACGAGGAACGCGGTCATGTGCCGCTCCCCGCGGAACGCCAGGCGTCAACCACCTCTGATGCGGTGGAGGACAGCTGTTTTTGGGCCGATACGCCGAGCAGCGCCGCGTCGCCGAGATCGACCGTGCATGAAACCGTCACGCTCATCGCTGCTCCTGGCCGGACATCGCCGAGGACTTCGACATTCACGCCCTCACAACTGACTCCGGAATCGGCGAGCGCCCTGGTTGCGACAGCTGTGGCAGCGGCATCAGCTCGTGCTGTCGTGTTCTCGATGCTCGCGGCGCGCGCCGCCTGGTGTGCGACGTCGTTGAGCCGAAGTCGCGCATCGACGCCGCGGTGCACTACGACCGCCACGAACACCAAGGCCATCACCATGACGGGAGCCCACAGCGTGACCTCTGCCGCTGCGGATCCACGTTGATCGCGCCACCAGGACATGCTGGTCACCGCCTCGGCTCGACGAAACGCTCAACGGGACCTGCGGCCTTGGCGTGCACCGGAAGGCTCAGGAACGGAACGACCTGCTTCGCGGTGCCCGAGATCCGCACGAGGGCCGTCTCAGAACCTCGTTCGCAGTCGACGTTCGTGTCGCGCAGGGGTCCACCTCCGAGATCGGCGAGCACATTCCGCGCACTCGCGGCGCCGTCGGCTGGCGATCCGCCGTGAACCCGAACGGCTGCAAGTCCTTGCGAAGCTGCGGCTTGCGCGATGTGCGTGGCGTGAGACCACATGGCGAACTGCACGACCATGAAGAAGGCCAGGAAGGTCACTGGCAGCATGATCACGACCTGCGCTGAGGCACTTCCGCGGTCGTCGGGGAGCCGTAGTCGTTGCACCGTACGCCTCCGCTCACAAGGAGATCTTGGAAGCGGCACCGACGAACAAGGACGAGAGAAGCGCGGCCACCGCCAAGGCCGCGGCGATGAGCGCGGCAATGGTCACCACCGTTTCGCCCACGTACCCGCGATCGTCTCGCCGTAGGCTCTCGAACGCGGCACGGACGTTGCAGAGCAAGAGATAGATCATGATCACTCCTAGAGTCCGTTGAGGACTGAAATCAGGGCCGGATATCCGATGAACAGGAGAAAACCGAGCATCAGCAAGACAAGTGGAAGGCTCATCCGCTCGGTAGCGGCACGCGCTTCACCTTCGGAATCGGTGATCTCTCTGGTGCGCAACGCTGCCGCTTTGGAAGCCAGACTGGAACGGATCTTGGCGCCGTCTGTGCCAGCGAGCCCGACGGCAGCTGCAAGATCCGACAGCTGACGCAGCTCAAGGTCCTCGCCGAGACGTTCGAGCGCGGCCCATGGGGTCGAACGCGTCACCTGAGCGGTCACGAGTGCTTGCCGCAGCTGGTGAAATACCCAGCCGGCGCCGACCTCGGCAGCGTCGGACAGCGCCGAGTCCACTCCTGCTCCACCTGCGAGCAGGATGCGTACGAGGTTGAGGTAGGCGCTTAGCGCGTGTCGGAATGCGGACCGGCGGCGTTGAGCTGCCTCACGCACCTTGAAGTCCGGCAGAAGGAATCCGGCCGCGCCGAAAGCGATAATCGCGATCGCGGAAGTCATCCACGGCCATCCGACATCGCTGACGACTAGTGCGAGGCTGACGCAGGCCGCTAGGACGGCACCGGCCAAGCCGTCAAGCACCTTCGACACCAGGTGGCGTTCGACATCTCCGCCCGTGACGTTCAGGTCAGCTCGCAGGCGTGCGCTCGGAAGCCCGAACAAGCCGACAACGTCGGCGATCCTGTGCTTGACCCTCCATACCGGACTGGTGCCCGTTGGGGGACTCGCAGGTGCGGAAAGCGTCGAAAGCACCTCGTGCAGCGAGGGTTTTGGAGGTACCAGCCACACCGCGAAGGCCCACAGCCCTGCACCTAGGCATGCTCCCCACAACAACGGCATGATCATCGCCGCACCTCTGCAACGAGGAGTCGATCGGGTTCCCGCAGGCGGGCGATTCGGGCGAGCCAGGTGAACGCCAGACCGAACAGCGCACCCACGACGGTGAGAACAAGCTGTCCTTGAAGGCTGCCGAACGGGTCGAGGTAAGCGCGGTTGAGTGCGATCAGGCCGCCGGCGAACGCGATCGTCGTGATCACGATGACCCTGACGCTCGTGCGGGTTTGTCGTCGGCTCGCCTCGATCCGCATTCGCATGGATGCCTGGTCGCGCGCTTCCGTCGCCAGCTCGCCCAGCAGTTCGGCGAGATGACGTGCCTGGTGCTCGCTGGACAGGACGAGTGCGGCGATCACGAGGTCCGCGGTCGGGTCGTGCAGTTCGTCGCCGAGGCGTCGCAACGCGACCGCCAGACGTTCGCCGCTGCGCATCTTGGCGGCGAGCGACGCCACCTCAGGCCGGATGGCTTCGGGCGCTCGGGTCGCAGTTGCCAGCACGGCGTGCTCCAGTCCAGATGCGGCGACCAAGGTGTCGCGGAGCATTTCGGTCCAACTCGCGATCGCTTCGATGCGGTCGAGCCGGGCATGTTGCTCGGCACCCGCCCGCATGATGTGAGGCAACAACGCGACGCCGAGTCCGGCCAGGACCGCCGCCGCGATCCAGCCCGTGACCACGCCGACCAGAAGAGCGACCACCACGCCGATGCAGAGCCGCACCATGAAGAAGTGGTCGGGAACGGTCCACCGTCGAGGCGGCGTGGTGGTGCCGCGAATGCCAATGACGATCAGCCACACACCTGTGGCGCATCCAGTCGCGAGCAGGGCCATCAACGCGGAACTCATGATCCCCACCGATCCACGAGTTCCGGGTCGTAGCCCACCACGATGAGTTCGTCGAGCGTGCGCGACCGGAGCGGGGCTGCAGGAACCGCTCGGAGATCAGGGCCTGGACGCCAGACCTCGTTGCTGATGATCTGGCGCCCGTCGGCGTCCACCACCTCCCGCACCGAGGACACGACGCGGTGGCGGCGGTCCGCCGAAAGGTCCAGGTGGACGACGAAGTGGAGTGCTGAGGCGACCAAGAGGTTGGTGGCTTCCAACGTCAGGCGCTCGGGTCCCTGAACCGCATATGCGCCCAGCTTGGTGAACGCACCCGCGCTGGAACTTGCGTGCAACGTGCCCATCGAGCCGTCATTGCCCATCGACATCGCGTTGGTCAGGGGAATGACTTCAGGCCCGCGCACCTCACCGACGATCACGCGGTCGGGCTGCATGCGCAGTGACTGCCACACCAGGTCGGACAACGTGATCGCGCCGACTCCCTCCAGGTTGGGCTCGCGCGCCTGCAGCGCGACCACGTCCGCGTGCGCAGGGTCCTGGTCGAGGCCGAGCTCGAACACGTCCTCGATGGTGATCAGGCGCTCGTGCGCCGGTATCGCGGCGGCGAGTGCCCGGAGCAAGGTCGTCTTGCCGATCGTCGTGCCTCCGGTGACGAGCACGTTCTTCCTCGCCCTGACCACTGCCGCGAGGAACGACTCCATCCCCGGTCCGATCGTGCCGTTGTCACGAAGCTCGCCCAGGTTCACCCGCTGGAGGCGGTGCCTGCGGATGGAGACGGACGGCCGGGCCGTCACCGTCATCACGGCCGAGACGCGTTCGCCAGATGGCAGAGCGAAGTTCACGATGGGGGAGGCGTTGTCGAAGCGGCGCTCCTCGATGCCGCTGCGGGCAGCCAGCGTGCGGATCAGGTGGACGAGATCGTCGTCGGAGTCGACGATCGGCGGCAGCATCTCGCGTGTGCCGTCGGCGCGTTTGACGATCACCTGGTCCGCGCCGTTCACGTTGATGTTCTCGATGCTGGTGTCGGCGAGTAGCGGGTCCAACCTGCCAGCGCCGAACAACTCGGCCAGGACCTCGGCGACCGCAAGCCGTTCCACATCGGCGTTGAACAGGTCGAGCCCGGCCTGAAGCCGCTTCTGTGCGATCGACTCGACGGAGTCGCGCAGAACCGCCTCGGCCAGCTGACGGCGCTGCAGTGGTCCGAGCGGTGGGCGCTCCGCATTCCCGTCCGCCCGCAGTCGGGCGCTGAGCTGGTCGGTGACGTCGTTCCGGAGCCGTTCACGCAGACCGCGGACGTCGCTCATCGGCCTCGGAAACGGCAGGTCCGCAGGCCCGCTCAGCGGTGTCACGGCGGTCATCGGGAACTCCGCTGCAGCGTCATGTCCTGCTGAGCCGTGCGCAGGAGCTGTCCAGCGAGCCCTTCTGCATGTCGGCTCAACGCCGAGTCGAAGCCGCGCTGATGCCACAGCGACTGCGTGCCCTTGGCGTCGTCCGGGATGCTGGCGAGCACCGGCAGGCCCAACGCCTCCGTGACCTGTGCCGATGGATAGCCCTTGCCCACGAGCACGAGGCCGAGCCGGTGTGACCACGTCTGCACCTGGGCTCGCCTTGCCGCTACGTGCGCCAACGAGTCGTCGTGAGGCCGGACCACGACAACGACCGCGTCGGCGGACCTCAGCAGTCCCAGCATCTTGGGGTCCGGATCGACTCGGCCGACGTCGACGATGAGCGGAGAGCCGAGTGTCCGAAAGGGACCGAACTTCGAGGCCGCCAGCGCTCCGAGTGCTGCTCGCGACTGCGCAGGATCAGACGGCGCGGGCACGATCCGCAGACCGCTCGCCAGGGCGTGTGCGTGCTGGGCCAGGAGCTCTGTGCCGGGGTTGCCACGCGCAGCAGCGGTGAGGCTGACGAGGCCTGGAGAGCTCGGCAGTCGAAGGCGCGCTGCGGCGTCCCCGCCGGCCAAGTCCGCCTCGACGACGATCGGGCGAACCGGCTCCGGCCAGCGGGTACCGAGTGCGACAGCGAGCGTGCTGGCACCGGGCGAACCTTTGAGGGAACAGGTGATGACCATCATCAACGACCTCCGACCATCAGCACGGCGATCTTGTCCGCGGGTGTCGAGGAGAGGGCTCGCGCATCGAGTTCAGGCAGCTCCATCGAGACGACGGGTGCCTGGTCCGTCCTGTCGACTGCGACGACCACGGCACGCCAGGAACTCGCTGAGTTGCCTTCGTTCGTTGAGGAGGCCAGTACGAGCACGTTCGACCCGGCGGACAGCTCGGGAGGGAACTGCCCAGGTTTGAGCCCAAGGGCGGCGATCGCCCTGCCGTCGCCAGGCAGTCGCGGCGGTCCGAGCACGTCGTCGGTCAGGAGAACCCCGACCGGGAGCGAGTACGCGACCGGCCTACCGACCACGCTTGAGGCGGCAGACGCGGGAACGACCTTCACGGCACCGTCCACGGCGAGACTTACCCCGACAAGGTCCTGCTGCAGGATCACGTGGCCGACATCGACCGGTCGCGCCAGCGCGATGACCTCCTGGCGGTCACCGAGCTGTTGTGCCGCAACAACCCCACCAGCTGCACATGCCACCACCAGCACAGCGCCGAGAATCAGATGGGGGAGACTTCGTCGCTTACGGCCGGGCAGCCGGGGCGGCACCATGTCGGCCGGCTTGGACTTGAGAGCCTGCTGCGTGTTCATCCTGGCCTCCTGAAGGCATGGGCTATCGCGACGTGACACCTGATTTGGCGGCACGCTCGGGCATTGCTGGGATTAGCGGGAGTTGAGAGCCTGGCTCTCGGCGACGCGCAAACTCGTCGACGTTGTCGTCGTCAGGCCTGGGAAGACGCCGCTCTGTCCGGCACCGGACCACCGCACGTTCCACTGGACCGTCACCGTGGCGGTGTAGACCTCGCCGGCTATCCCTTTGGAGGCGCGTCGGTAGGTGTGACCGCAGTCGGGCGAGGCGGCTTTCGGGTCATGACCCGTGGTGAACGGCGTGCCTGGGCCGGTGCACGTCACGGTGGTGCCGTCGCCCGTGGACCACGACGCGGTGACGGGCTCAGCGACAGCGGTGACGGTGATCCCGGGGACCGAGGCACTCGCAGAGGTCGTTCGCCAACCTTCGCGTAGCCACAACCAGCTCGGCAGGTGCACCAACTGCTCACCGGCCGGGTTCACCGCGATCGAGGGTGTGGGCAACCGGAGTCGGCCCTTGGCCATCATCGCCACCTGCTCCGGCGTGATCGACGGTGTGGCCTGTTGTCCGGCAGGTATCCAGACCGGCGGTCGGTTCGCGGTGGCCTTGCCGTCGGCCGAACACAAGAGGCGAAACCATCCACCTGGCCCTTCCGGATGGGGAACAGCAGGGTCTCCCTGATCGACCGGGACGTACCTGCACTCGAACGAATCCGAGGTCTCTTGGTGGGAGGTTGTGTCCGAGACGCTGGGATGCTCCTGAATCTGGGACATCTCCGCGATGAGCTCGCAGCCCGGACCAGGTTTCGTCGAGCAGTCGACCGAGCCCCAACCAGGATCACCTCGAGCTGATGACGCTGTGGCCACGAGCCCGGCCGTCGTGATCGCCACGGCGAGAGCGATACGCGTCAGCATGACCCGACTCCCTGCACCGCGAACCGCGTCACCTGCCAACTGCCGTCGGGTTGGGCTTTGACCTCGGCGAGGATGGAGCGTCGGCCGCCACCTTGACCGTCCACAGGTTCGTTCGTTCCTCGGCGGTACTTCAACCACGCGCTGTCGTCGCCACAGTCCCTGATCTTCACTACCGTCACCACGCCGCCGGAATGGTCCACATTGGTCACCTCGGGATCACTCTTGGGGGATCCCTTGGTGACCAGACCTTTCCGACTGTCCTCGGCGAGGCTGTTCTTGATGACCACAAGCGCGTCGCCGGTCGCGTGCTTGGCGAGCCCAGGCGCCTCCGAGTTCGACGTTTCGCCGGCGGCTGCCATCTCACGCCACATCGCGAGGTAGGCGTCGAGCGCCTTGCTTTCAGGCGGATCGGGCAACGGGGCGAAGCTCGTGCCAGTTGATGTCGAGGTGTCCTGGGGTGGGGGTGAGCTGTTGCTACCCATACCGCACGACGTCACGGCGAGAACACCGAGAATCGTGGCGATTCGTGAGTTGATGGTCATCGCGGCCTCCAGGTGGTCGGTGGGGCCGAGGTGGGCGCCGGGGGAGCAACGACGCCCACCTCGATCGGAGCGCCCGGCTTCGCGGTGATGTCCGGGCGGAGGTACTGGTTGAAGGACAGGAGGACAATCACCACGAAGGTCGCGGTGGCGCGGTGCAGCGCACGTTGTGCCTCGTAGACGATCACGGGGTTCTCGTCTCTGAACGGCAGGCACATCACGCGCCGCCGTTCAGATCAGCAAGATCGCGCCTGCTGCGCTGGCAATCAGAAATGGTCCTAGCGCCAGTGTGTCGCCGCGGCGGGTGACGTGGCAGGCACGTAGAGCGCGCATGCTGACGGCCGCGACTACGAACGCGGTCATGAGCCCGATGAACAGCTGTCGCCAGCCGAACCAGCCCAGGACGAACGCGATCGGGGCCAGGAGCACGACATCGCCGAAGCCAAGGCCCTGGCGTGAGCCGACGTAGATCGCCAGGCCGGCGGTGGTCACCACCACCCGCTGCCAGACCTGCGCGGAGCAGCGAGTCGAAGTCGAACCGCACGAGCGCCAGGAACGACAGTTGGACGATGCTTCCTGCCAGCAGCGCCCCGCTGATCTGATGCGGCATCCGGTGCGTGGTCGAGTCGATCATCGCGAGAAGAAGTCCAATGATCACGAACCACGAGAGTGCGCTCGCCTCCTGCTTCACCTGGGTCGTTACGCAGCTCAACGCGATGCAGAGGAATCCACTCGCGGCCGCCAAGGGTGTCCAGCCGCACCTCGTCATGGCGCTCAACGAGACCTGCTCGTCGTGCGTCACGGAGCGGGCGAAGGTCATCACCATCGGCCCCGCGAGGAGGCCGAGAAGTCCGTACGTCGTCCAGTGCGGCACAGCAGCTCCCTCCGTGTGGAGGCCCTCCAAGTTGGCTTGATCTGATCAACGAAAGTTGTCGTTCGACCGGGTGGTCTCCCATGCCTGGCTGCCCGGAAGCCGAGGCGAAGTGCGGCTGGATCGTCATACGCTCACCTCCTGGACCTGGGGGTTGCACTGTTCGTAGTCGGGGGACTGCGTTCAGTGTTGGCAGGATTGACGGCGAATGGCCAGGGGAGGGGCGTCTCCAGATGAACAGCAGACGGCAGCAGACGGGCGTCGAAACGACCGAAATGAGCTTCGGGCAGCTTCTCCACCTGCTCAGAGAGGACCGCAAGCTCTCGCTGAAGGACCTGGCGGCCGGGGCGAACGTCAGCAAGGGCTATCTCAGCAACCTCGAACACGACATCCGCAGCCCTTCCGCCGAGATCGCGGAGGCGATCGACCGTGCGCTCGAGGCAGGGGGCGAGCTGTCCGACCTCGCAGTACCTAGGCCACGAGCAAGGGTGACCCGTGAACGCATCCGCCCAGCCCAGCTGCCAGCTGCCTTGCGCTCGTTCGTTCCGCGGCAGGAGGCGCTCGCGCAGGCGTCAGCCGCGTTGGACGCACACGAGGGCCTGATCGCATTCGACGGCCCGGCCGGCGTGGGTAAGACCGCGTTCACGGTGCATTGGGCTCACGCCATTGCTCCGAACTTCCCGGACGGAGTGCTGTTCACAGACCTGCGCGGCTTTGCCGCTGACTCGCCGGAAGATCCTGCCGTCGTGCTCGGCCGGTTCCTGCGGGCGTTGGGCACCTCGCCGCATGACATCCCGAGCGACCTGGACGGCCGCGTTGCGCTGTACCGGACGTTGCTGGAGGCGACGCGGACGCTCGTCGTGCTGGACAACGCGGTCGACGCTGATCAGATCCGTCCCTTGCTACCCAGCTCGCCGCGGTCATTGGCGCTGGTAACCAGTCGCAACAGGCTCTCGGGCGCGGTCGTGCAGGACGGTGCCGTCCGGATCACCCTGCGCCCGATGCGCTCGGACGAGGCGCTCGACCTGATGCGTTCCGTCCTGGGCGCGAGGGTGGACGGTGACCTTGACTCCGCGCGGGTCATCGCCGACCGAGCTGGTCGTCTACCGCTCGCGCTGCGCATCGCCGGCGAGCGCGCGAACCTGCTGCCGACCGTCCCGCTTCGGAAGCTCGCCGACGAGTTGACCCGTCGCCAGCCGCTCGACGTGCTTACCGCGGACGAGACGTTGGCCGTGAGGACCGTGCTGTCGTGGTCGCACGACGCGCTTCCGGACCCCATCGCGGCCACATTCAGGCAACTCGGTCTGCACCCCGGCGGTCCGATCAGGATCGAGGCCGCGGCCGCGCTCATCGGGCTGTCACCGCTGCAAGCGCAGGGGCACCTGTCCGCCCTCGCCACCGTGCACCTCGTGGAGCAGACCGCGCAGGACAAGTTCGTCATGCACGACCTCGTGCAGGCCTACGCCCTCGAGCAGGTCCGTGAGCTCGGCGGTGAGGAGGCCAACCGTGCGGCTCTGTCGCGTTTGGTCGACCTCTACCTGAACACCGGAGCGGCGGCGATCCGGATGCTGTGGCCGTCGCGGCCGCGGAGGCCGCTCGACGTGCCGCGGGCCGACATGACGACGCTGACGTTCCACCAGCCCGCCGATGCGGTCCGGTGGTTCGAGGACGAGCTCCAGCTCCTCGTCCGCCTGGTCCGGTGCGGCGCTCGCTGGAACGTCACCTCGGCTGCGTATCTGCCTGTGGTGGTCAACGAGATGCTGTTTCACCGCCGCGCCTGGTCGTGGTGGGTTCCTGCTCTGCGGGACGCGCTGGAGATGGCCCGGCAGGGTGGCCACCGCGACGCCGAGGCGTGGGCGCTGGAGACGCTTGGCGACGCAGGCATCGACGAGCTGAAGGCGGGGTCGTCGGCAGGTTTGTACCGCCAAGCGATGCAGATCAGGACCGAGCTGGGCGACCTCAACGGTCTTGCCGCGTGCCACGTGGGTCTCGGTCGAGCTTGCTACCAATTGAACGATCTCGACGCCGCGATCGCGCACCTTGAGACTGCACGCCGGCTGAGCACGGAGGCCCATGACCAGTGGGAATACGCGGTGGCCTCTGCGCATCTGGCATCCGTGCTGGCAGCTTCGGGCGATGTCGTTGGGGCGCGATCTCTGCTCACGGACGTGCAGACGATCTTCGACGAAGCCGAGGACCTGATGTCGTCGGGCTGCACCTCGACCTTGCTGGCAGGTCTGGCCGAGTCGAATGGCGAGTACGAAGTCGCTCTTCGCCACCTGGAGAACGCGTTGTGCACCTTCAGCAAGGTCGCCGACGTTTGGAGTCAGGCCCACATCCACAGGCGCGTCGGCGACCTGCACGCCGACCGCGGCAACCTCCACGCCGCCCACAGATCGTGGTCCGCGGCCGCCGACCTGCTCAGCGAGAACACCGAGCCGACCGCAGCCGGGCTGCGGAAACAGTTGATAGAGAGCCTCAAGGAGGACGTCTAGTGCACCAGGCGCTCAGCACCATGCCCGCGCTCACCGGAAGTCTGGACACCGATGAGAACGCGCTCGCGTGGGCCGCGCACGACTACGGCGACACCGTTCACGACCGTCCGACAGCCGTGCTGAGGCCCGCCAACGCGGCCGACATCAGCACGGTGATCAAGCACGCCGGCGACCACAACCTCTCCGTGGTTCCCCGCGGACAAGGCCACTCCACCAGCGGCCAAGCTCAAGCGCCCGGCGGAGTGGTCATCGACATGACCGCGCTCTGCGCGATCCACGAGGTCGGACCCGACCGGGTCGTGGTCGATGCGGGCACGAAGTGGAGCGACGTGCTGCGCGCGACCCTGCCGCACGGGCTGACGCCGCCAGTGCTCACCGACTACCTCGAACTGACCGTCGGCGGCACCCTGTCCGTCGGTGGCCTGGGCGGGGCCAGCCATCACCACGGCGCCCAAACGGACAACGTGCTGTCGCTCGACGTCGTCACCCCTACCGGCGATGTCGTGACGTGCTCACCGAGTTCGAACCGCGCCGTGTTCGACGCGGTACGCGCAGGCCGCGGGCGCAACGGCGTCATCACCCGGGTGACCCTGCGCCTCGTCCAAGCCCCGGAAACCGTTGCCTGGCACAAACTCCACTACGACACGATTGGCCAGCTCGTCGCCGATCAACGCCAGTTGGTGACCACCGGAACTTTCGACTACGTAGAAGGGCAACTCAAGCTCCGCGAAGACGAGCATGTAGCCGAACTGGAGGCTGTCACCTTCATCGGAACCGGCACCGGGCAGGGTGATCTTGGAGACTTATCCTTTCGTGAAGCCGAAACCCAGGCCGTGACCTACTGGGAGTTCGTCGATCGGCTAGCACCCGGAGAACCTGTCCTGCGCGAAGCCGGTCTCTGGGAGTCACCGCACCCGTGGTGCAACCTGCTCGTTCCAAGCGCTTCGGTGGAGGATCTGCTTCACCGTGCCGATCGCGAACTCGGCGCCGATCTCTACAGCGACTTCGGCCTCGTTCTCGCCTATCCGTTGCGCACCGACAGGATCACCACACCTCTGCTGCGTCTGCCGGACGACGACCTGGTGTTCCTGGTCGCGGCGCTGAGGTACGCACCATCCGCGTCGCCGCAGATCGTCACCGCGATGCACGAGGCCAACGATCGATTGGTCAGCAAGACTCTCGCCGCCGGCGGCACCCTGTACCTCGACCCGCTGTAAGTCGGGCGTCTTCCGTCTGCTCTCCACGGGCAGACGGAAGACGTCTTCTGAATCCGTTGTGGACACCCGAAAACTGAAGTGCACCACGTACTTCAGGAGAAGGGTGGAAACAACGATGAACGGACGACTCGCTCGCGCTGCCACTACGGTGGGCGTGCTGCTCGCCACTACTGCGATGGGCCTGATCGAAGCGCCTTCCAGCTCTGCGGCGCGGATCATGCCGCCACGCTGCGGCTTTTACGAGGTGTCGCCCCCGGTGGGAGAGCTCACCGGTCGGTACGTGCACTGCGCGGACAGCTTCATCCTCATCAAGTTCCACTGGTCCACAGGCAGCACCGGGACGGCGTGCGTGCCGCCGTGGTGGCAGATTCCGTTCTACAGGGACGGACAACACAAGGTCGTCAACGCGTACTACGTGATCACCCCGCCCAACCTCACCGGGCCGCCCAACGACCGCAGGTGTTCGACAGGACAACCGCGAGCGTGATCGAGAAGCTCCAAATCACTTGGACGTGGCGGACTTCGAGCGCTGCGCCTTCTTCCGTGCGACGTCCCGAACGCGACGTACCGCGAACTGGTGAGTGAGCACAGCGCGGAACGTCGGTTCGGCAACTCGCAACGCCAACACCTGCTTGTCGGGCTTCGAGTGACAGGCGGCCCGGACGATCAACTCGGTCGCGTCGACCTTGTAGATGTGAGCCAGCTCGGCAAGTGTGATCAAGGTCGGCAGTGCGTGCCCGTTCTCGAACGCCGACAGCTCGGTGTTTGAAAGGGTTGACGCCTTCTCGGCGACCTCGGCCTGGCTCGGTCCGGAGGCAATACGCGCGTCTCGCAGTGCTTTGCCTAGTGCCACGGCATAGGGCTGCTGGGTGGAGAAGTCGCCCAAGGCGCGGTCGATGTCCAGTCCGCGCTCCGCCACCAGTTCCCGGAGGTCAGCGTCGTCTGCCTGTTGAAGGAGTGCACGTGCGCGGTCGACACGGTCAGCCGACAGCCAGAAGTGATCCTCGGCGGGAACGACGGCCAGATCGGTGCGCCGGCCGAGCACGCGCACCTTCGTGAACCGGCGCAATTGGTTGAGCAGGTCGACGTCAGAGAGGCGCGCCAACTCCGCGAGACGAGCGACGTTGTGCTCGACGCTCACGCGTTCGAGGAATACCACCAGGACGATGCCGCCTTTGCGGCTCCAGGAGAGTCGTTTGTCCCTGGAAACCCGTTCGCTGATCTTCATCGGCGACCTGTTTGGAGATGGGCGCCCTGGGCGATCAACGTGTCGATGACGAGGTCAAGCACGTCGATCGGGCTGTCGGTGCCGGACGCCGCGGAAGCTCCAGGCCGACGCGACGACGAGGGTCTGGCGTCCTGGCCCTTTCGTGGCCACGGCAGGATTCCTTCGGATTCTCGCCACGCCCGATCGCACTCATGGCAGGTCGGCCAGTAGCGAGCATCATTGGGCCACCTATCGGAACCCGCCGTCACTTCGATGCCGCAGAGGGTGCGGCCGACGTGGTTGACAGCTAGTTCCTGGGGTATCGCGTGGCGGCCCTCGTCATGGGGCTGCCATTTGTAGCTTCGAACCATGGCCGATCACTTCCCGTGAACGTCTGCGCGACTAGCGCACCTGATGTCGGCTGTGATCCACGGAAATCGACATAACTGTGGAGAACCAGGGCGGGTATCCGGCCACAACCGAGCAGGAATCCGGCGTCTGGCGCTCCTGCCTGCGTAAACGTCGCGATGACCCGACCGGGTGAAAATGAAGTTCTCTTGGTGGAACGGTTGTTCGGCAGGTGTTCCGAGCTAGCCTGTGCAGGCACAATGCGCCGAATTCGCGTCAGGGGAGACCGATGGCGAAGCCGAGGAAAGGGCTAGCCGCCCGCCGCAAGGCCATGGGGTATTCGCAGGAGAGCCTGGCCGAGCGCCTGCGAGTCACTCCCGGAACCGTCGGTCGCTGGGAGCAGGGCAAGTCCAACCCGGAAGCCTGGCTCCAGCCTCACCTCGCGAAGGTGCTGGATGTGTCCGTTCAGGAACTGATCGACCTCCTGAACCCGCGCGCTGACGAGCGTGTCGAAGCGCGGTCGATCGGCAGTCGATCAGACCAGCCTGGACATGATCCTCGTAGAGCCGTCCAAAACAGCTATAGCCTCGACAGCGTGCACGGCGTCGTACCGCTTGTGCGGCGGGCACTCGACGCTTTCGACCTTCCTGATGATGGACCTACTCGCCCGCTCATCGAGATCGCTGCAGACGTGGCCCGCGTCAACGAGCACCGTCTTGAGGCCAGGTACGGCGCACTCGCAGAAGTTCTGCCAGACCTTCTCGCAGAGCTGGCGCGGGCAGCTCAGGTCGCCAGGCCAGGCCTGCAGGAGCAACAGGTTGCGTTGCTTCGTGCTCTTGCGCTTCGTGCCGCAGACGGCATCGCCTTCAAATTCGGATACCTTGATCTCTCAAGCCGCCTGATCGACCTGATGCGGCAGTCGGCGGCTCAGGCGAATGACCCGCTGCTCGTGGCAGCGGCCGAGTACGTCCGCACAGAGACGTTCTTCGCCAGCGGCGATCTCAGTACTGCCGGTCACGCGCTCGTCAAAGCTGCCAGTGAGTCGGCCTTGTCCAATCTCGACGATCAACATGTTGCTTTTGGCCCGCAGTCGATTCGCATCCACGAACTTGCGGTGGCCACTGAATTGCGCGACCCGATCGGCATCGAGCGGGCGGCGACATGGCATCCATCAGCGGAATTGCCCGCCGAGCGCCGTTCGCACTACTACATCGAGCTGAGTAGCGCGCAACACGATCTGGGCCACCACGAGGAGGCCTACGTCTGCATCGAGATGGCGCGTGACGCGGCTCCTCAACACACGCGAGAACATCCGCAAGTCAAAGGAACTCTCGCTTCGCTTCTCCAGCATCGTCCCGGAAACAACAGGGTGGTCGAGCTCGCCGCCTGGGCTGGGGCGCGGGCGATCTGACGTATCGGCAGCGGCTCTAGCCCTTGAGCAGCGCAGGAAGCTCACCCAGTGAGCTGATGACCCAATCGGCATCCCGCCTCACCAACGGGTCGTCCGCCCACAGGTATCCCCAAGGACCGCGCCGGATCAGTGCCGTACGCAGCCCCGCAGCCTTCGCAGCAACGACGTCGTTGTCCCGATGGTCTCCCACGTACACGATCTGCTCGGCAGGAACTGCAACAGCTTCGACGACGCGCTCGAAGAAGATCTCCGAGGGCTTGGCAACGCCCCATTCCCCAGACGTCGACACGAAATCAGTCGGCAGGGCAAGGGCTCGGAGCAACTCGGCCGCGCGGGCAGTCTGGTTGCCGGCAACCCCAACCCTTAGTCCAAGGCCCTGCAACGCCGCGAGGCTTGACCGGACGTCGGGGTAGAGGTCCTGCTCCTCGATCCGCTCACCTAGCCCGGCGTCCTCGCGCAACAACCGTTCGTGCGCGACGTTGAAGCCTGGGCGGAAGTACTGGAAGGTTTCCGCGTTGTCTCTTCCAGAGACGGTCACTGCGCCAAGAACGGTCGAGAACGTGTGCCGCGGCACGCCGATCCAGTCGGCCCACGCAGCCCACTCGCGCGAATCGTCCAACAGTGTTTCGCCGACATCGAAGACGACAGCAGTGACCATGAACCCACTCTTACGCCATCGAGGTGCGCGCGGCGAGCGCTACGCCTCGTTAAGTTGACGTCGGCGGCGTGCTACAGCCTGCTCGGGCGGGAGATGGTCGAGCGGGTTCGTTACGTCTTCAGTCATGTACCGGTGTTCGAGCCAGACCGACTTGCCCAGCTCCACGTCGCTTCCCGGCCGTTCCTCGGGATCGACAAGGCTGACCACCCGGACCCCGCTGCGGTGCTTACGGTCCACGTCGAATCGCTCGCGTGAGCGGTCGGGCGATGGGGCGAACACCCGATCGGGCGACCAGCGGCGTTTCTGCAGGTGAGACATAGCAGTTGCGGGATCCTTGCTAGGACGCTGCGCGATTGATGAGCTGGTCTGGGCTGCGGGGGAGCAGTTGGCTGATTGTGCTTGGCACAGACCGATCTCAGCTACTGCAAGGAAGTCCCATGCCGCAGAGATGCTCCACGGCTCGTGGCCGCGAGTTCGGCGAAGGCGTGCGGGCGGCCATCAAGGCCTCCGGAATGCCCGCGCGACGGGTCGCTGAACTCGTCGGCTGGCAGGAGGCGAAGCTGTCGGATTTCTTGAACGGCAAGATCGGATGCACCGAAACAGAGTTGGCTCTTCTGCTGGGCGTGTGCCGCACGCCAGTGGAAGAACGTGATCATCTTTTGCGCCTTCGACCCGCGACGCACGTCAAAGGCTGGTGGCAGAAGCATGGCTCGTGTTCATCTGCCCGGCTGCGCACGCTTGTCGAAAACGTCCGCGAGGCGAAGACCCTGACCACATGGCACCCCCATGGCCTCCCGGCCTTTCTGCAGTCGGCGGACTACCTGCGCGCCACGATGCTCGCCTCTCCGAACGTGCCCGACGAAGAGGCCGACCGACGTGTCGCAGCGGGACGGGAACTGCAGGAGGTGCTCTCCGGCGGTGGCCTGCAGTGCACGTTCTACATCCACGAGCAGGCGCTGCACCTTCCGGTTGGCGGCGATGAGGTGCACGTCGGCCAGATGCATCACCTGTTGCTGATGGCAGTGCGTAGGAACGTCACGATCAGGATCTTGCCGACGGCGGTCGGTGCCCACGCAGGCATGAGCGGGGCATTTACGCGGCTGACCTTCTGCGCGCACGAGCCGCTGGTCGTCGTGGAGCTCGAGAACTCCACGCTCATCGAAGAAGACAAGGACTCGGTCGAGGGTTATCTGCAGGTCGTTCGTTCGCTCGACCGAGCCGGCCTGGACGAGGAGAGGTCGAAAATGGTGCTGCTCCAACTTGCCGAGCGGTTGTCCACCGCCGACTCCTCAGGACACGACCGGTTGTCGCCAGGTGCGCTGGCCGTGGGGGCGCCCTTCCCAGGGGGTCACCGGATCTGAGTCGGGGGGGGGGGGGGGGGGGGGGGGGGGGGGCCGGCCCCCCCGCCGGCGGCGGGGGGGGGGGGCGGGGGGGGGGGGGGGGGGGGGGGGG
>NZ_JAPJDL010000004.1:348710-497665 GCF_026242055.1 Lentzea sp. NEAU-D7
CGTGGGGGCGCCCTTCCCAGGGGGTCACCGGATCTGAGTCGGGGGCTGCCTGCTCGTTGCACTGGCAGGCAGCCCCCGACTGATCAGGCATCGGTACGCGGCCAGTGGATGGTGCTCGTCGGTGAGCGCGGCCAGTGCGGTCGCGATTTCCTCCTTGGATCGGAGGTGCCTGAGACGGTTCTGAACGCTTGACGTGTCCCGTGTTGGCCGATCGATCGTTGTTACTGCTAATCTCCCGATCATGACATCCTGTATTCAGATGAATACAGGATCTATCCAGGATGTGGGTGTTGGAATTCCTCTTCCGTGACCGCGACGCCAAATACCCGCGTTGATGGCAAGATCTTCGGCTGCACGGAACTCAAGCCTCAATGGAGCCCGGTCGTTCTGACTGGGACGACTGCTCGGTGCATCAGTAGTCGGGAAGAATCTTGCGGCGCAGGTCCGCCATCACCTCGGGACCGACGGCCTCGCGCGTAGAGTCAAGCAGTTGCCTGCACAGCTGCTTGATTCTGGCGAGATCCTCTCTGGCCGCCGCGATCTCGGCCCGGACGGCCAGCACCTGGTGCTGCTTCAGCGGCTTGCTGAGGTCTCGTACTTCCGCAACCCGCGCGGCACGCATGCCGTCGGCCGTGTCCAGCAGTCCGTCGCGATCGCTTCGCGATCCCTGGTCCAGGACGCGTTCCAGCGTGCCGCCCGGCAGGAAGAACAACGTGGTGGTGGAGAGCGAGCTGTCCTCGGCCCGGTGCGTCCACCTGGCCAACAGGCCGCCCTTGCGGTTCACGATCGGATTCAGCTCCAGAAGGATGTCCGCGTCGACGGTCGCCAGGAAATAGGCGCCGGTTTCCAACGACTGCCGCATGGACTCGATCCTGTCGGCCTGCACCGTGACCAGGCCCGTGAACTCGTCCGCGTCCACCGGCTCACCCTCGGTGGCCCTCTCAACCAGCATGAGCAGCCGTTCGCCACGCACGCAGATGCGCTGCAGATTCGTGACACTGCTGATCAGCACGTTGGCTACATGGATGTCCTTGGACCTGCGTTGAGCCGACATGAAGAGGTTGCCGAGCTTGGAAAGGATCTCGGCCAGCTGGCTCAACATCGCGAACATGACCACCAGTATGCCGAGCCGGGCTCAGCACCTGACCGCCCCCGCGAAGGCAGCGCCGGGGGGTGGTTTACCACGGCCACGTGAACGCGGTGCGGCTACGAATCGCGGTAAGGGTCGCGGCCAGGCTGAGCCTGACCGCGTGCTCGCCAGTACTCCCGGCGTTGAGCTCGAGTGTCGGTTGCGTGAGGCTGCGGGTGATGTCGAACTAGAGGGTAGCGCTGGGCGTCCGCGCTCAGCGAGGATCGCAACTACCGCGACGACACCAACAAGGGCTTCACCGGCCGCAGCTCTGAGCGTCCGCGCTCAGCGAGGATCGCAACTACGGCCGCGCCGTCAGCCAGCCCACCGGGAGCCTGGCAGCGCTGGGCGTTCGCGCACGGCGAGGATCGCAACCAGGCCGACAACGACCAGGTGCACCGGTACGGTAGAGGTAGCTCTGGGCCTCCGCGCTCAGCGAGGATCGCAACTACGAGGACGTCGCGTTCATGAAGGGCAACGGCGCGGGGCAGCGCTGGGCGTCCGCGCCCAGCGAGGATCGCAACCGTTACGCCAAACATCCGATCGTCCTGTGATGGGCAACGCTGGGCATCTGCGCTCAGCGAGGATCGCAACCTGACCGAGGAAATCGGTACGGACCGGGACATCCTCGAGGAGCGCTGGGCGTCTGCGCTCAGCGAGGATCGCAACATGCAGTGCACTTCGGTGTTGAACTCGGCGAGCTCGCAGCGCTGGGCGTCCGCGCTCAGCGAGGATCGCAACATCGCCTCGGCCCGCGAGGCAGTGCCGTGGCTCATGCAGCGCTGGGCGTCCGCGCTCAGCGAGGAGCGCAACTCCGAGGACCGCTGGTAAACCCTCCATCACGTCTCGCAGCGCTGGACGTCCGCGTTCAGCGAGGATCGCAACATCGGACGGTGGCCTCTCGTATGGCGTCGGCGAGGGCAGTGCGCGCCTGGAGTGCCAATTCGCGTTGCCCTAGAAAAATTGGTCCATTCGGGTGTAGCTGGCATCGGGTGGTGCTGAGCGTCCCGTTTTTGTCGGGGTGCGTCTCTATGGTCGCGTCGTTCGTCGGGGGACGGGCGATGTGAAGGGGTTTGGCTTGTGTGGGCGCATAGTCCCAGCAAGGTGACCGGACGCTGGCATCCGTTGGCTGACCATCTTCGGTCGACATCGATGCTGGCTCGTGGGTTCGCGGATGTGTTTGGCGCGGGCGATCTTGCCGCGGCGTTGGGTTTGGTGCACGACGCTGGAAAGGCGGCGTGTGCGTGGCAGGACAAGCTGGTCAAGGTCAATGCGACCGGCGACAGGGTGAACATCAACCACAAGAACCTGGGCGCTCTGCTGGTGCGTGACCGCGCGTTGGCGGCGGCGATGGCTGTCCTCGGGCACCACGGCGGCCTAGGGCATCCGCTGGATCTGACTAGCCTGTCGCCTGGGCCAGACGACGAGCAGACGCTTGCACGGTTCTTTGAGCTCGTTCCAGAAGCTCGTGTGTTGGCGGATGGGCCGCCGCTGCTGCCGGAGGCGTGGGGCGAGTCGATGCTGCTGGGGGAGATGGGTATCCGGCTGGTGTTCTCCGCGTTGGCCGATGCCGATCATCTGGACACGGGTGCGCACGCGGACGGTCTCGCCAAGCCGAGGGTCGCCGCGCCCGCAGACATGGCGGGGCTGGTGCAGCGGTTCGAAGCGAACCGGGAGCTGCTGCTCGCCGGCCGTGAACTGTCCGATGTGGATGTTCTGCGTGCCGTGCTGTACGACGACGTGGTGCGCAGGGCCGCTGGGAAGCCGGGTGTGTACCGGTTGCCCGCACCGACCGGGTCGGGCAAGACCATGACAGCGGCGGGTTTCGCGTTGCATCACGCGGCGCGGTACGGCAAGGCGCGGGTGATTGTCGCGGTGCCGTTCACGACCATCACGGAGCAGAACGCGGGTGTGTATCGGCGGCTCCTCGGTGCGGATGTGGTGCTGGAGCACCATTCGAACGCGGAGTTGGATGACCGTCGGCTGAGACTGGCGGCGGAGAATTGGGACGCGCCGTTCGTGGTGACCACGACGGTGCAGTTGTTCGACTCGTTGTTCGGTCGTAAGCCGGCACGGTCGCGCAAACTCCATCGGCTGGCGAACGCTGTGGTCGTGCTGGACGAGGTCCAGGCGCTTCCGGTGCCGCTGCTGGTGCCGATTCTGGATGCGCTGCGCGTGCTGTCACAGCATTTCGGTACGACGGTGCTGCTGGCGTCGGCGACTCAGCCGAGCTTCGAGCACCTTTCGGTGTGGAAGTCGCTGGACATCCGGCCACTGGTCGACGACCCCGTTGAACTGTTCACACGGCTCAAGCGCGTGCGCTACGAGTGGCAACTCGATCCGAAGCCGACTCTAGACGACATCGCTGGGCAGATCGCTGACGAGCAGCAGGCGCTGGTGATCGTCAACACCGTCGCCCATGCGCGCAGGCTGTACCGCTTGGTAGCGGACCGCCGGCCGGACGTCGCGGTGGTGCATCTGTCTACCCGGATGTGCCCGCGGCATCGAGAAGTAGCGCTCGCACGTATCCGGAAGCTGCTCGGCGACAAGGAGCCGGTGCTGGTGGTGTCGACCCAGCTGGTGGAGGCCGGGGTAGACCTCGACTTTCCCGTGGTCTTCCGCGCCCTGGCCCCGGCGGAATCGCTGCAACAGGCGGCTGGCCGGGCCAACCGCGAAGGCAGCCTGCCCGGCGGTGGGCGAGTGGTGGTGTTCGACGCTGCCGACGCCGCGGTGCCGGCGTTCTATCAGGCTGGGGTGGACAAGACCCGTGCCTTGTTCGGTGAGGGACGTGACCCTGATGACCCGTTGGCGCTGCAGGAGTACTACCGGCGGCTGTACATGGGGTTGAACGTCGACGAGGCCCGTCGAGGTGTGGTGATCCAGGACAACCGGGCAGAGCTTGACTTCCGGGCGGTCGCCGATGGTCCACGTATCGCTGGCGCCGGTTCGGCGCGAGATCGGCGGCTGGCGTTCCGCATGATCGACGAGGACCCGGTCACGTTGATCGTGACGAGCTGGGATGAGCAGGGCGACGCCGCGGAGTTGCTGCGTGAGCTGCGGGCGGGAGAACGGCCGGCGGGTGCGTTGCTGAGGGAGCTGCGCGGCTACATGGTGTCGGTGCCGCAGGTAGTGGCGTCGGCGGCGCAGGTGCGGGCGTTGTGCCGTCCGGTCGTGCAGGGCCACGACGAACTGTGGGAGTGGTGCGGTGAGTACGACCCGCATGTGGGGCTGGACGAGGGCGATATCGCTAAGGAGACAGTGTGGTGAGTCCGGTGTTGCCGCGGTCGAAGTCAGGCGCGCCTCCGGTAGTGGTGCAGGTGTGGGGCGACGCGGCGTTGTTCACGCGACCGGAGTTGAAGGTCGAGCGGGTGTCCTACCCGGTGATGACACCGTCCGCCGCGATCGGCGTGCTGGAGTCGATCTACTGGAAGCCGCAGTTTCGGTGGCGGGTGGTGGCGATTGAGGTGTTGTCTCCGATCAAGCAGTTCACCCAGCGCCGCAACGAGACGACCGATATCGCTTCCCTCGCCGATGCCGCGTCCGGCAAGCGCCGGTTGGACACCGTCGCGAACCGGGTGCAGCGCAACGCGGTGTGCTTGCGCGACGTCGCGTATCGCATCCACGCTCACGTCGAGCTCGCCCCCAAGGCCGACAAGCCGGAGGCCGCGTATCGCGATCAGTTCCGCCGCCGCGTCACCCGCGGCAGCTGTTTCTCCCAGCCTTACCTGGGGGTGCGGGAGTTCACCGCGTTCTTCAGCGACCCTGACGACCGGGAAGCCCTGGCGCACCGTGAAGAACTCGGCGTGATGTTGCACTCGGTCGACCACTCCACCACGCCACCGTCGTTCACCTGGTTCAAGGCAGAGCTCAACGACGGTGTACTGCACGTGCCCGAACACGGCATCCCCGCGGTGGAGGCCTGATGCTGCTGCACCGCCTGGTCAAGCAAGCCGAGCAGGACCCTTCGGCCAAACCCTTCCATCGGCCGCTGCGCTTCGACTGGGAGCTGCGCCTCAATCCCGACGGCACACTGTCCGGGGACCGCCTGGAATCCCTGGTCGCACCTGACGCGGCCGGAAAACCGCGTGGCGCCGAGCATGCAGTTCCGGCTGTGACCCGCACTGTCGGCGTGGCACCCAATCTGGCCGCGGACGACGTGCAGTACGTGCTCGGCTGGGACGACGCCGACAGCAAACCCGCGCGGGTGGCGCAGTGCCACGCCGCGTTCATCGAGCTCACACAGCGATGGGCCGACAGCGCCGAAGGGCAGGAAGACCCGGTCGCGCAGGCCCTGGCACGGTTCTACCGCTCCGGGGAGGTAGCCCGGCTGCTGCGTGAACCCGACGCCACCAGCAAACAGCGCGTGCTGATCACCGTTGGCGCCACGCCCGCCTACCGCTCTTCCTCGGTGTCCGCGTTCTGGGCCGCGGAGGTGACGCGCCGCAAAGGCGGCGGGAAACGCGGGCTCTGTTTGGTGTGCGGTCACGTCGGGCCGCTGCTGGACACCCTTCCCGGGAAGGTGCCGGCGCGGCTCGTTCCCGGCGCCACTAACGACGCGGCGTTGGTCAGTGTCAACGAACGCGTCTTCGGCTATGACCTGACCACGCAGCTGACCTGCTCACCGATCTGCATCCCGTGCGGAGAAGGCGTGTCGGCCGGCCTGGTCCGCGTGCTCGACTCGGACAACACCACCTCCTACGAAGGGCAGGACAGCCGCCTGGCGTGGTGGGTCACCGAGCCGGTACAGCGCAACCCGATGAAGCTCATCCTGGACGCCGACCCCAAGCAGATAGACGCCCTGATCTCGTCAATCCATTCCGGCACAGCCGCAGTGGAGGTGGACACCACCAAGTTCTGTGCGTTGACCGTCGGCGGCAACGTCGCCCGTGTCATGGTCCGCGACTGGCTGGAAATGCCACTGTCCACAGTGGAAGAAAATGTCGTGGCGTGGTTCGACGACCTGGACATGGTCACGCTGCACCCCGACGAACTCGTCCGGCAGCCCCTGCAACGACTCGTCCGGGTCACCGGACGCTGGAAGCGCACCGAGCGCCGCTACGCATTCCTTGGCGTCAAGGGGTCAGCGCATCCTCACGAGGCTCAGCATGACCTGCTCAACGCGGCGCTACGTAAGACGTCACTGCCTCCGTCGTTGCTGACCCACCTGCTCAACCGCGTCCGCACAGACGGACGCCTGGACACACCTCGCGCGGCACTGCTGCGCCTGATGCTGCTGCGCTCACACCTGACCACGGAGAAACCGATGCCAGGACTGGACGAGTCCAACACCGATCCCGCCTACGTCGCAGGCCGCGTGTTCGCTGCCCTGGACGCGCTGCAGTACGACGCCTTCGACGGCAAGCTCAACACCACCTACGCCAACCGCTACCTCGCGGGCGCCATCACCAACCCCCGCGCCGCCCTGCTCGCCGGCAGCAAACTCGCTGACGCCTGGCTGCGGAAGTTCCGCGGTCCACGCAAGGGGACCGGCGTCAATCACAGCCGGGAACTAACCGCATTGTTCGGCCTGCTCGACGCTGCCAACGGCATCCCGTACCGCACCACGCCCGCGCAGCAGGCGATGTTCCTGCTGGGCTACCACCACCAGCGCGCCCACCGGTTCGCCGTCCTGCGTGAACGCGCCGCCGCCCGCGCTACCGCCTCCACGCCCTCCAGCACTGAATCCGACCAGGAGATCACCGCATGACCAGCGTCCAGCCGCACCTCGACCCGACAGTCCGTCACGACATGGTGTTCCTGTTCGACGTCACCGACGGCAATCCCAACGGCGACCCGGACGCGGGCAACCGCCCCCGCACCGACGACGAAAGCGGACAAGGCCTGGTCACCGACGTCGCACTCAAGCGCAAGATCCGCGACACCCTCGCCCTGGCCGCCGCAGACAACCCCCGCTACGGCATCTTCGTCCAAGCCGGATACGCGCTGAACCCCCGCCTCGAACAGTCCTACGCCGACAACGGCCTCAAACTGGGCGCCAAGATCACCAAGGAAGACGCGGCACGGGCACGTGCGTGGCTGTGTGACCGGTACGTCGACATCCGCCTGTTCGGCGCCGTGCTCTCCGTCGGCAAAACCCAGGCACTGGGCCAGATCCGCGGACCCCTGCAGCTCAGCATGGCGCGCAGCATCGACCCCGTCTATCCCGCCGACCACGCCATCACCCGCGTCACGCAGACCAGGCAGGAAGACATCGACAAGGGCGAGACCACCGAGATGGGCGGCAAGTGGACCGTCCCCTACGGCCTGTACAAAGCCGAGCTCTACTACTCGGCCACGCGTGCTCGTGAGACCGGCGTGGACGTCACCGACCTCGACCTGCTCTACCGCACGCTTGAGATGATGTTCGACCACGACCGCTCCGCCACCCGAGGCACCCTCACCCCACGCGGCCTGTACGTCTTCAGCCACTCCGACGCCTTCGGCGCCGCGCCGGCACACCGGCTCACCGAACGCGTCACGGTCACCCGCCGCCACACCGGTAGCGACAACCCGACCGGCGCGCCAGCGCGCGCGTTCACCGACTACGACGTCTCGGTGAACGAGACCGACCTGCCCCGCGGCGTGACGATGACGAAGCTGGTCAGCTAGGTCGAGGTGTGATGACCGATGACGACACGGTGGCAGGTCGCCGCCTGTGCAGCGCTGGACGTCCGCGCCCAGCGAGGATCGCAACATGGTCTACAACGACCAGACGTCTCTCCGACTCCCAGCGCTGAGCGTTAGCGTCCAGCGAGGGTCGCAACCTGGAGAACCTCGTCAGTGCCGACTATCACGAGCACGCAGCGCCGGGCGTCCGCTTGGCGAGGATCGCAACAGGTAGCAGATGACGAGGTTGGCGACCCAGGCCAGGGAGAGCGCTGGGCGTCTGCGTTCAGCGAGCATCGCAGCGCGGGGGGACAACCCCGCCGCCACCGGACATGTCGAAGGCAGCACTGGGCGTCCGCGCTCAGCGAGGATCGCAACACGTCTTCGCGTGTGCAGTACCAAACTCGGGTCATCAGCAGCGCTGGGCGTCCGCGCTCAGCGGGAAATCGCAACTGCACCGAGCTGCGGTAGCTGGCCGGAGAGGTCACCGGCAGCGCTGGGCGCCGCGCTCAGTGAGGATCGCAACACGACCAACGTCGAGTTCGGCCACGACGTAGCCACGCAGCGCTGGGTGTCCGCGCTCAGCGAGGATCGCAACGCGGCGTGCCGGGCGTGGTGTGGCAGGTCAAGAATGTGCAGCGCTGGGCGTCCGTGCTCAGCGAGGGTCGCAACGAGGCCATCGACGGACCCCTTGAGTCGCTGGTCCGTTCGCAGCGCTGGGCGTCCGCGCCCAACGAGGATCGCAACAAGATCGTGTGCGCGACCCCGGACGACGTGCGCGAAGCAGCGTTGGGTGTCCGCGCTCAGCGAGGATCGCAACACCCCGTACGGTCAACCCCAGTACGGCGGCCTCATGGCAGCGCTGGGCGTGCGCGCTCAGCGAGGATCGCGACTGGCCGATCACGGCGAACCCACGAGCCTTACCGATCGTGGGAGCACCCTTCGGGAGCAATCGGGGAGCGGAACCATGCGTTCAACGTTCCAATACGTTCCTCAACGAACTTGAACGGACCCGCGCTGACCTGCAAGAGTCGTTTTTCCGCAGGTCAGCGCGGATTGGTGCGATAACTCTCGGCGTAGTACTCGTCGGTGCGCTTGCGGTAGTTCTCGTGGTCGTCCGCGTCGTACTCCGGCGCGTTCTTGATCTGTTCCTTCGTGCGGTCGACGTGGACCTTGCGTTCCGCGTGGTCCACGTGCCGCACGGTGCCGACCGGGAGCACGACCTTGCGGCCGAAGATCCACGGGCCGGTGTCGACCATCAGGCAGTCGTGCGGCACCTTGGCGTTGTCCTGGTCGATCTTGCCGATGCCACCGTCGGTGGCTTCGACCTCGTAGCCGATCAGGCCGGTGTCGGGGCGATCCGCGAGGTCCTGGTCCTGGTCCGGCTCATCGGCCCACGACGGATCACGCCACACCCACGGGACGAACGGGACGGGTTGCATGTCGGCCTCCTTCGGTCCCGCACGGGGTACCCCGTCACGCCCTGTCGAGGAACTTCTTCATCATGCCGATCTGCGCGGTGCGGGACTTGTCGATCCGGTCGGCGAGGTCCTTCACCTCCCGGTTCGCGCCGCTGCCCGTCTCCCACCGCGCCATCTGCACGGCGTCGTCCTGGTGGGCGATCATGACGTTGAGCAGGCGCTGGTCGAACTCCGCGCCGCGCAACGCGGTCAGCCTCGCGACCTCCTCGGGGTCGGACTGCCGCATGCCGCCGTGGCCCGTGTGCGAGTCCGGTGGCGCCGTCAGCGGTTCACCCCACGCGGTCAGCCAGCCCTTCATCGTGTCGGCCTCGGTCGCCTGGGTCTGCGCGATCGCGGCCGCCAGCATGCGCAGCTCCTCGTTCTGCGCCCGGTCCCGCGCGAGGGCGACCATCTCCACTCCCTGCTGGTGATGGGGCAGCATCATCTGCAGGAACATCACGTCCAGAGGATCGCCGCGCAACACGGCGTCCGGCTGCGTGGCCGCGCAGCCGGACACCGCGAAGGCGAGCGCCAGCAGGAAGAACCGCATCAGAGGCGTCGCCAGAGTGCGGGCGTGGCAGGCGGTTCCCAGCCGGCGATGGCGGTGTGCGCGAGCTGGCACTCGTAGTTCACACCGTTGTAGGTGACGCGGTTGCCGACCGAGTAGGTCGTGCCCGCGGCCCACGTCCCGCCCGCCGGCGGCTGGGTGGTCGTCGTGGTCGTCGGCGGCTGGGTCGTGGTGGTCGTGGTCGGCGGGGTGGTGGTGCCGCCGCCGAAGTCGACGTCCGAGCACGTGTAGAACGCCTCGTTGCTGCCGACCACGCGCTGCCAGATCGAGTAGAGGACGTGGCGGCCCGAGCGGTTCGGGAGGTTCAGCGTCCAGTTCGTGAACGTGCTGGGGTTCTGGCCGTTGAACGTCTGGATGTGCACGAGGTCCGACCAGCGCAGCGGCTGAGTCGGGTGCCAGCCGTCCCTGGTGATGTAGAACTCGAAGTTGCTGTTCGAGTGGGGTGCCGACGCGTGGTAGGTCACGGTCAGCGGTCCTGGCGAGACCCGCTTGGCGGGCCAGTCGGCGCGTTGCAGGTCGAGACCGCGGTACTTGTCGCGGCCCGCGCTGCAGAGCTTGCCGTCCGGGATGAGCTGGCGGTGGCGCCCGCCGGCCTCGAGCAGCGAGACCTCGTTCCAGTCGTAGTAGGCCTGCGTGCCCCCGGCGGCCACGGCCGCCTTGCACGCGTCGGACTTCGGGGTCTCCGGTCCCTCGTTCTTGCACGTGTAGACCCGGCTGGCCGGATCGGACATCGTGCCGTGGGCGATCGCGGGTGTCGTGGGCACGATGAACGCGACGACGACCGCGGTGGTGGCGGAGAGGCTTGCTAGGGCTAGCCGAGCACGTGTCTTCACAACGCCTCCTGGCAGGCGGAGGTGGCGACCACTTCCGCTGAGGAGGTGGCGCGCGTGACGGGTCGGCGGCCCTGTTCACAAGGGTAAACAATTGGTTGAACCAGTCGCTTGCACCAAGCGGGCGAATCGCCGCTGGCGCGATGAGTTCAGAGCGCGTCGCCGGTCCACCCCTGCAAGACGAGTGGAGGGGGTGGACCGCATGGACCTGCACAGCGTGATGTGCGTGAGCGACCTGGCGAGGTCGCTGGAGTGGTACGGCGTGTTCTTCGGCCGTGAGGCGGACGAGATCATCGGCGACGAGCACCTCTGGCAGGTGGGGGAGAACGCCTACGTCGTGCTCGACGCCCGCGACGTGCGGTCGTCGCGCGTGGGCGGCTCGATGGTCACGTTCGGGGTGGAGCTGAGCGAGTTCGAGGGGGCGCTGGACAGGCTCGCCGCTCACGGGATCCGGCACGAGCCCGTCGAGACGTACTCCAACGGGGTGCGGCACGTCGAGGTGCTGGATCCGGACGCCAACAGCCTGTCGCTCGCGGCACTGCCGTAGGGCCGGGGCCCGCGGGTGGTCGTAGAGTCGGGAAGGTCAGCCGCTTCGAGACAGGACAGGCGCAGATGAGCGACGAGAACGTGCTGGGCCGCATCAACGAACTGGTCGACGAGGAGCACAGGCTGCGCCAGCAGCTCGCGTCCGGGGAGATCTCCACGGACGAGGAGCACGCCCGGTTGCGGTCCCTGGAAGAAGCCCTCGACCAGTGCTGGGACCTGTTGCGGCGGCGCCGCTCGGCCCGGTCGCAGGGTGAGAACCCCGAGGACGTCCCGGCTCGTTCGGTCGGCGAGGTCGAGGGCTACCTGCAGTAGGTCAGACCTTCGCGTCGCGGAAGACGACCCAGCGCATCACGCTGTACATGAACGCGGCCTCGCACGCGCCGGCGACGATCCGGGACAGGTGGTACTGCAGGCCGATCTCGGTCAGCGCGCTGCCGACGCCGAGGATGAACGCCAGGTAGTTGATCACGATCGCGACGGCGTACAGACCCGCCTGCGGTCCGACGGGCGCGTGCGAGCGGAAGTTCAGGGCCCGGTTGAGCACGAAGCTCAGGCCGAACGCGAGCACGTAGGCGATCGTGAACGCGAGCAGCACCGGCAGGCCGAGGCCGCTGCGGAACGCGGTGAGCAGCAGCAGGTCGACGCCGAACGTGAACCCGTTGATCAGGGCGAACCCGAGCAGGCTCGGCGCCACGACGCGGGACAGGCCCAACGGCAGCCGCTTCACCACGACTTCCATCAGGTCGTGGAACCTCGTACCGAGGTCTCTGTCGTCCATCGTGGGCGTCCCGCCGGTCATGGTCACGACAGTGCCACGGCGCGGAGGGATGAATGCGACGAAACGCCCCTTGATCGACAGGCCGTCCGCAGGAGTTCAGCGGGCGTTCAGGTGGTTGAACCGCCGCCAACGCGTGGGGCTCATCCCGTGCAGCTTGCCGAAGGTCCGCGCGAAGTAGCCCGCGTCCGAAAAGCCCACCTGCCGCCCGATGTCGCCGACCGGCAGGTCCGTGACGGCCAGCAGCCGCCGCGCCTGGACCATCCGGCGCTCGGTGATCCACTCCTGCACGGTGCGGCCGGTCCGCCTGCGCACCGTCGAGGTCAGGTGGCCGGGGGAGATGCTGACCGCGGCGGCGACCTCGCGCAGCGACAACGGTTCCGGGTAGCGCCGTTCGATCACGTCGAACACCTCGGCGAGCAGCGGTTCGGCGTTCTCGCGCAGGTCGCCGACGACGTCCGCGGCCAGCCTGGACACCCCGACCAGCAGCAGAGTCAGGTGCGCCGGCACGGCTTCGCGGTAGCCGTCGCCGCGGTGCCGCAGTTCGTCGTGCAGCGCCTCGATGCGCGCGGTCCACGCTGCGCGTTGGTCCTGGGGGACCTTGAGCCGCAACGCCCCGGTCGCGCCGCCGTGGACGAACGGGAACAGCAGCGGGTGCGTGCGCCACGCCAGGTGCGCGCCCGGCGTCTCGGGGCCGAGCGCGTCGGCGGTGAAGAAGACGCCCCAGCCGCGGGCGCCGAGGAGGTCGTCGCTGCGGGCCTGGCCCATCACGTCGCCGGGCGCGATGACGAACAGGTCGCCGGCCTCGACCTGCCTGACCTGCCTGCCGTGGCGGACCACGCCGCCCGAGGCGGAGAAGTAGGCGATGCCGGGGAAGTCGTGGGAGTGGGCCTCGTGCGCGCCGTCGAAGTCCGCGCCGTGCCCGAGCGGGACGACCGCCACGGACAGCTCGCCGGGGGCCGGCCGCCAGGCGTACTGCGCGGGCTCGTCGCCCCTCAGGGGTGTCCGCTGGGTTCGCACCGTCAAATCGTCCCATTCAAACCGTGGATCGGCACAGAAATACTGCTCTGACAGCAGAGAGAATCAACGCATGACCGAAGTATCGTCCCAGGAGCGGGACTACCTGCCGGGCATGGGCAAGCACTACCTCCTGCCCCTCTACGAAGTGGTGCACCTGGTGTCAGGGCTCGCCGGCGTGCACGGCGAGATGGTCGCGGCGGCCGGGCTGCGGGCCGGGCAGCGCGTGCTGGACGTCGGCTGCGGCACCGGGAACCTGTTGCGGACCACCGGAAAGCGTCATCGGGACGTCGAGCTGTTCGGCGTGGACCCCGACCTGAAGATGCTGGCGCGGGCGGAGCGCAAACTGCGCCGCGCGGGGCTGCGGGCGAGGCTGGACAAGGGGTTCGCGCAGGAGCTCGCGTTCCCCGATGCCTCGTTCGACGCCGTCTTCTCCAGCCTGATGCTGCACCACCTCGACACCCCGTCGAAGGACGAGATGCTCGCCGAGGTCCGGCGCGTGCTGCGGCCCGGTGGCGTGCTGGTGCTGGCCGACGCCGTGTTCCACGACCACGGAACCATGAAGGACCACCTGCTCGACAACGTCGGCGACGCCGTGCCGAAGCGGATCGCCGCGGCCGGGTTCACCACCGAGCCGACCAGGACGCGCAAGCTGCGGATGTTCGGGGCGGTCGGGATCGAGGTCGCGAAGGTCCACTAGGGACAGGTCCATTGTCGACCGATTGAGTGCGCACGATGTTTCTTTGGTGCCAACAGTTTCAATCGATTGCGAACTTGCCGGTTACCGTCGTGGGAGCGTGTTCCCCCATCTAAGCTGCCCGCCGTGACAGATGCGACGGGAAGTCTGGTGGCGCAGCGCTACCGGCTCGTTCAGGTGATCGGCACCGGCGGCATGGGCCGGGTGTGGCTCGGCCGTGACGAGGTCATCGGTCGCGAGGTGGCCATCAAGGAACTGCTGCTGCCCGCCGGGCTCGACGAGCAGCAGCGGGCGTTGCTGTGCCAGCGCGCCATGCGCGAGGCGCAGCTCGCCGGCCAGCTCAACCACCCCGGCATCGTCACCGTGCACGACGTGGTCGAGTACAACGGCACCCCGATGATCGTGATGGAGTTCGTCCGCGGCGGGTCGCTGTCCGACGCCATCAGGGCGCGGGGCGCTCTGCCCCCGGACCAGGTCGCCTACATCGCCACGTCGATGCTCAGCGCGTTGCGGGTGGCGCACCAGGCGGGGATCGTGCACCGCGATCTCAAGCCCGCCAACGTCCTGCTGTCCGGCGACCGGGTCGTGATCACCGACTTCGGCATCGCCAGGCTCACCGGCGACGTCCCGCTGACCACGGACGGCTCCATCGTCGGCACGCCCGCGTACATGGCGCCCGAGCAGGGCACCGGCGCGCCGATCAGCCCGGCGACGGACCTGTGGTCGCTCGGCGCCACCCTCTACGCCGCCGTCGAGGGCAGGCCGCCGTACCAGGGCCAGGACTTCATGACGACCCTGTCGATGCTGCTCACCCAGGAGCCACCGCCGCCGCAGCGCGCCGGGCACCTCGCGTCGCTGCTCGGCGCCCTGCTGCGCAAGAACCCCGCCGACCGCGCCACGGTCGACCAGGCTCTCGCCATGCTCGCCGGCGTGCCCGTCGTGCTGCCCGTCCCGGCGAAGTCCGGCGTCAGCAGGCGCACCGCGCTGCTGGCCGGCGTCGGCGCGGTCGTGGCGGTGGGCGGCGGCACCGCGTGGTGGCTCGGTTCCAGGAAGAACGACGGCGACGCGGCGCGACTGCCGTCCACCGGCGACAACAAGGCGGCCTCGAACAAGGAGGGCGGCTCCGAGGAGTCGACGACCTCGCCGGCGTCCGAGCCGGGCCGTCCGGAGGAGTTCACCGAGCACGTCCAGCTGGTCGACCACAAGGAGTCGGTGTCGTCGATCGCGTGGAGCCCGGACGGCAGGATCCTCGCCAGCGCCGAGGACGGCCTGGGTGACGGAGGTGCCCTCGTCCGCATCTGGGACACCACGACGAACAAGCTCATCGGCACCGTCCAGAACCCGGACGGCCCCGGCGGCGCGTCGGCCTGCGCCGTCGCGATCAGCCCGGACGGCAAGACCCTCGCGGCGGGCGGCAACCGCACCGGCGACTTCACCACGTACCTGTGGAACCTCGCCGACCGCTCGATGGTCGGCGGCCTGGACGACAGCCGCTCCATCATGAAGACCCTGCGCTTCCACCCGGACGGCAAGACGCTCGTCGGCGTCACCCACACCGGCCGCCTGCTGGTCTGGGACGTGGCGACGCGCAAGGTCAAGATCGGCCTGACCGAGGCGCGGGGCGGCGGCGAGCTGTCGTTCAGCCCGGACGGCAAGCTGCTCGCCTACGCGGGCAGCAAGTACCAGGAGATCAAGATCGTCGACCCGGCGACGGGCAAGACGGTCAAGACCATCAACGACTCGACCGGCGACGGCGGCTCGTTCTCGCCCGACGGCAAGACCCTGGCGGTCGTCGACGGCGACGGCCGGAACAGCATGCAGCTCTGGGACGTGCAGTCCGGCCAGAGCAAGGCGGTGTTCCCGCGCGCCGACGACGGTCTCACGCTGTCCAGCGCGCTGTTCCACCCGAACGGCAGGACGGTCGCGACCTGGGGGCAGGGCAACTTCGTCCAGCTGTGGGACGTGGAGTCCAAGAAGATCCGCGCCACGGTGATCGGAGCGGGTGGCCGGATCCAGACGGTGGCGTTCTCGCCGGACGGCAAGCGGATCGCGGCCGGGGGCGACGACAAGTCCGTGCGCATCTGGAAGATCTGAGGCTCGCGCCGCGAACCCGTGGCAGTGCTGGTCAGGTGGGATCGGTGAAGGAGACCGGTTTGCCGGTGGCGCGGGCGTACGCGATCTCCCTGCTCGTGGACTCGCCGACGTACCCGCCGGGGTTGACGACCACGACCCGGTCGGCCAGGTCGATCTTGCGCAGGTGGAGTGCGCCCAGCGCGGTCTTCTGCTCGTCGGTGATCACCTCATCTGTCTCGCCGGGCGCGAGCACGATGACACCTGCCGAGGTTAGGTCGCGGTTCGCCGCCCGCATCTCGGCCACGAACCGGGTGGAGCCGCAGAGGCAGACGATCTCAGGCCGGTCGGGCACGGCTCAGTCCTCCGGTCGGACGGGGCACTAGAGGCCTTCCAGTTCGAAGACGTCGATGCCGTGGCGTTCCAGCGTGTCCGCGAAAGCCTCGATGACGTTGTCGAGGATCCACTCGCAGCGGGCCCGCATGACCGCGCCGTCCGGCGTCCTGAACGCCGGGATGGTCGCGGTGAGCCGGGCGGCCGTCGGCCACTCGTTGTCGTACTGCCACAGTTCCGCGGCCGGGGTCAGGAAGATCCCGGCCTCCTTGAACACGCCGGGGTGGGTCGCGCTCGGGGTCCTGGCGGCCAGCACGAGCCACCCGGACGCGATCCGCACCTTCTGGCCGCCGACTGTGTCGTGCAGCGTGTGCTCGGCGGGGATCTGGTGGTTCGTCAGCAGGACCACGACCTTGCGCGCCCACTCCGAGATCGTCGCGGCCCGGTGCATCCACGCCTCGGCCGCCACCTCGTCGGCCAGCCTGCGCTCCTTCATGAACGCCACGAGATCATCCATGACAGGTGAACATAGCGTCATCGGCCCGTCACAAGCGGTGCGGCCGGCTGAAACGCGAGGTTCCTAGCGTCGAGGTCCATGACCCTTGACGAGGTTGTGGAGCGCGCTCCGGCTCCTGTGGCGTCCAAAGAGACGCTTGAGGACTACACCCTTCGGTTCGCGCCCAGGACGTACCGGCGCTGGACGCCCGCCGTCGTCGGGGCGTCCGCGCTGGGCGGCATCGCCTACATGGCGGACTTCTCGATCGGCGCGGGCATCGGTCTCGCGCACGGCACGGGGAACGCCCTGCTGGCCATCGGGTTCGCGGCGGTCGTCATCTTCGTGACCGGGTTCCCGCTGGCCTACTACGCGGCGCGGTACAACATCGACCTCGACCTGATCACCCGCGGGTCCGGGTTCGGCTACTACGGCTCGGTGATCACCAGCGTGATCTTCGCGAGCTTCACCTTCATCTTCTTCGCGCTCGAAGGCTCCATCATGGCGCAGGGCCTGCGGTACGCGCTGGGCATGCCGCTGTGGCTGGGGTACCTCGCGTCGACACTGGTGATCATCCCGCTGGTGATCTACGGGATGAGGGTGCTCGCGAAGCTGCAGAGCTGGACGAACCCGTTGTGGCTGCTGCTGATGGTGGCGCCGCTGCTCTACCTGGTGATCGCGGACCCGGACTCGGTGGGCCGCTGGCTCGCGTACGGCGACAGCGGCGTCAACACCGCGTCGGTCATGCTCGGCGCGGGGGTCTGCCTGTCGTTGATGGGGCAGATCGGCGAGCAGATCGACTACCTGCGGTTCATGCCGCCGCGCACCGCCGCGAACCGCCGGGCGTGGTGGACGTCGATGGTCCTGGCCGGTCCGGGCTGGGTGGTGTTCGGGGCGCTGAAGCAGGCGATCGGCGCGTTCATGGCGATCTACGTGCTCGACGCGGTCGGCAAGGTCGCGGCGGTGGAGCCGATCGAGCAGTTCACCGGGGTGTTCAAGCAGTTCATGCCGGCGTGGCTGGTGGTGCCGCTGGCGCTGGTGCTCGTGGTGCTGAGCCAGGTGAAGATCAACGTCACCAACGCCTACTCGGGCTCGCTGGCGTGGACGAACTCCTTCACCCGCGTCACGAAGCACTACCCGGGACGCCTCGTGTTCGTCCTGGTCAACCTCGCGATCGCGCTCGTGCTGATGGAAGCGGACATGTTCAGCTTCCTGAACAACCTGCTGAGCTTCTACTCCAACTGCGCGATGGCGTGGGTCGTCACGGTCGCGGCGGACATCGCGATCAACAAGTACCTGCTGAAGCTGTCGCCGAAGCAGCCGGAGTTCCGCCGCGGCATGCTGTTCGCGGTGAACCCGGTGGGCGTCGGGTCGTTCCTCGCCTCGTCGATCCTCTCCATCTCGGTCTACTTCGGACTGTTCGGCCCGGCGGTCCAGCCGTACTCGCCGCTGGTCGCGGTCGGCATCCCGATCGTGCTGACGCCGCTGCTCGCGGTCCTCACGCGAGGCCGGTTCTACCTGCGCCGCACCGACGACGGCATCGCGGAGCCGGTGCTCGACGAGGACGGCAACCCGAGCGCGACGCGGTACGACTGCGTGGTGTGCGGGGAGTCCTACGAGCGGCCGGACATGACGGCCAGTGCTCTGGGCGGTGAGATCTGCTCGCTGTGCCTGAGCACCGACCGTGAGGGGCGCCACGTGCTTCCGGCCTCCTGACCGGCGTGGCTGCGCGGGCGAGGTCCGTCCTGATGGGACAAACTGCACGTCATGCAGGAATGGGCCTTGCTCGCCGTCGCGGCCGTGCTGATCATCGTGGTGGTGTCCTACGTCGCGCCCGGACTGGGCGTGGCCGCGCCCGTGCTGCTCGTGCTCGTCGGCATGGGCTGCAGCCAGCTGCCGGGCGTGCCGCACCTGGTCGTCGAGCCGGAGTGGATCCTGGTGGTCGTGCTGCCGCCGATCCTGTACTCGGCGGCGGTGAACGTGCCGGTGGTCGACTTCAGGCGCAACTTCGCGACCATCGGAGCGCTGTCGGTGCTGCTCGTGGTCGTGTCCGCGTTCGGGACCGGCCTGCTGATCTGGTGGCTGCTGCCGGAGATCGGGTTCGCCGCCGCCCTCGCGCTCGGCGCGGTGATCAGCCCGCCGGACGCGGTCGCCGCCACGTCGATCGGCAAGAAGCTCGGCCTGCCACCCCGCCTCGTCACGATCCTCGAAGGCGAAGGGCTGGTCAACGACGCGACCGCGCTCGTGCTGCTGCGCACGGCCATCGTCGCGATCACCGCCAGCGTGTCGTTCGGCAGCGCGCTGGGCGACTTCGCCTACGCCGTGTCGGCCGGTGTCGCGATCGGTGCCGCCGTCGGCATCGTGTCGGTGTGGGCCAGGGCGCGGATTCAGGGCCAGCCGGTGCTCACGACCGCGATCTCCTACGTGGTGCCGTTCCTCGCGTTCATCCCGGCCGAGGAGGTGCACGCGTCCGGTGTGATCGCCGTTGTCGTGGCCGGGCTGATCACCGGTCATCAGAGCGCACGCAGGTTCACCGCGCACGACCGCATCTCCGAACGCACGAACTGGCGCACCATCCAGCTGTTGCTGGAGAACGGCGTGTTCCTGCTGATGGGCTTCGAGCTGACGTCCGTCATCGGTGCCGTGGCGGACGGCGAGGTGGCGCGGGCGCTCGTGCTCGGCGTGCTGGCCGCGGTGGCGCTGGTCGTGCTGCGCGTGGTGTTCACCATCCCGGTGATCGCCCTGCTGCGCCGCCAGCAACGCCGCGCGGACGCGTTCACCGGCAAGCTGGAGTCCTTCGTGGACCGCTTCACGGCGCGTGGTCCCGCGCCCGGCGAGGAGAAGCGGTACGAACGCGGAATCCGCATGCTGCAACGCAAGCAGGCCGACGTGGCGTTCTACGCGAGCGAAGGCCTCAGCTGGCGCGGTGGCGCGGTGCTCGCCTGGTCGGGCATGCGCGGCGTGGTGACGGTGGCGGCCGCGCAGACGCTGCCCGAGGACCTGCCACACCGCTCCGAGCTGATCCTGATCGCGTTCACCGTCGCCATCCTGACGCTGGTCGTGCAGGGCGGCACGTTGCCGCTGGTGATCCGGTGGCTGGGCATCCGCGGCAACGACGAGGACCGCGAACGCCGCGAGTACGCCCGGCTGGCGGGCGAGCTGGTGACGGCGAGCCGGACGCTGCTGGAGAGCTCGACGCTGTGCCGCGAGAACGGGGAGCCGTTCGACGAGCACCTGCTGGAGCAGACCCTGGAGCGGGTCGTCGCGATGAGCGAGGGCATCGAGAGGAAGCTGACCGAGCAGGACCCGGACAGGTCGATGCACCAACGCTTCGAGCTGCAGCGGATGATGGCGGACGCGCAGCAGAACGCGCTGCTTGACGCGCGTGCCAGCGGCACCTACGCCTCGCACACCCTGGAGAAGGCCCAGAACTTCGTCGACAGCCAGAGCACTCGGTTCATGTGATCAGAACGGGTCGCCGCTGACCCGTGCCTGCACGTCCACGGTGTTGCGCGGCGAGGCCCCGAGCGTCAGCCGCGAGACGATCCGGTACCGGTCGCCGCGGTAGATCGAGTGCACGTACTCGACCTGCCGGCCCTCGGCGTCCGTCGTCAGCCGCTCGAACAGCAGAGCCGGTGCCAGCACGGGAACGCCGAGCAGCGAGGACTCGGAGTCGTTCACCACCGTGGGCTCGATCGACTGCACGGCCTCGGAGACGTGGACGCCGTGCTCGCGCAGCCGTTCGTAGAAGTCGCCGGACTCCATGTCGTGCAACGTGAGCGCCGGTGCCACCGCGGCCGGCACGTGCAGGTGCTCCAGCGCCATCGGCTCGCCGTCGACCAGGCGCAGGCGGGCGATGTAGTGGATCTCGGCGGCGGGGGAGAGGTGCAGGCGGCGGCCCACCCTGGCGCCGGCGGCGATGCGGGCGTGCTCGAGCACGCGGGACGACCAGGTGCCCGACGCCTGGGGCAGGGACATGGATCCGGTGTCGGAGACCATCTCCTGGGTGATCTTGGCGCGCGCCACGAAGGTGCCCCGGCCGTGCTGGCGGACGAGCAGGCCGGTGTTGACCAGTTCCTCCACGGCGGAGCGGACGGTGGGGCGCGACACCGAGAGCTGCTGGCACAGCACGCGTTCGGCGGGGATCGGGGCGCCCGCCGGGTGGGTCTCGATGAGCTCGAGCAGGTGGTCGCGAACGCGCTCGCGCTTCAGGATCGCTTCGGCCATGCCTCTCCGCTTCGTCGGCGGCCAGTATGTCATACCACTGGTAAGTAACCAGTCCGATGAAGATCGAGAGCGCTCTCATAGGTCCGACCTGGGTATTGACCTGATAAGTGGTCTGTGCCACTTTCTACCTCACCCGTCGAGACCTGACCAATTGGTCATATCCCAGCGAGAGGTGAGTCGTGTCGCGCTCCGCTGCCTTACTCGTCCTGGCACTCACGTTGTCCGCCTGCGGTTCGTCCGCGGGCGGAGGTGAGAAGCAGGAGATCACCGTGTGGCTCATGAAGGACACGGCCACCGAGGAGTTCGTGTCGAAGTTCGAGAGCGAGTTCGAACGTGAGCACTCGAACGTCGACCTGAAGATCCAGATCCAGGAGTGGAACGGCATCACGCAGAAGGTGACCAGTGCCCTGGCCAGCACCGATCCGCCCGACGTGATCGAGGTCGGCAACACGCAGGTCGCCCAGTACGTGGCCAGCAAGGGTGTCACCGACCTGTCCGCCAAGAAGGGCGAGCTGGGGGGAGACGACTGGATTCCCGGCCTGAGCGAGCCCGGAGCCGTGGACGGCAAGCAGTTCGGGATCCCGTTCTACGCGGCCAACCGGGTCGTGATCTACCGCAAGGACCTGTTCGAGGCGGCCCAGGTCACGCCCCCGAAGACGCGCGAGGAGTGGCTCGCCGCCACCACCAAGCTCGACCAGGGCGACCAGCAGGGCATCTACCTGCCCGGTCAGAACTGGTACACGCTGTCCGGGTTCGTCTGGGACGAGGGCGGTGACCTGGCACAGCAGGACGGCGACCGGTGGAAGGGCTCGCTGAACACACCGGAGGCGTTGGCGGGCATGGACTTCTACAAGAAGCTCCAGGCGCTCGGCGACGGTCCGAAGGACTCGGACGAGGCCAAGCCGCAGCAGACGGACGTCGTGGCGGGCGGCAAGGTCGCGCAGTTCATCGCGGTGCCCGGCGCGGCGAAGCTCGTCACCAAAGCCAACCCGGCGGTGGAAGGCAAGATCGGCTTCTTCCCGATCCCCGGCAAGACGGCGGACAAGCCCGGCGCGGTGTTCACCGGCGGCTCCGACCTGATCATCCCGCTGGCGTCGTCGCGCCAGGACGGCGCGTACGAGGTCGTCAAGGCGCTCGCCGGCGAGAAGTGGCAGGTGGAGCTCGCGAAGGCGATGAACTACGTGCCGAACCGCAAGTCGCTCGCGTCCTCCGTGGGCGGTGACCCCGGCACGGCGGCGATGGCGGCCGGCGCGGCCAACGGGTTCGCCACGCCGAACTCCCCGAACTGGGCGGCGGTCGAGGCCCGCAACCCGATCAAGGAGTTCCAGACCGCGGTCCTGACCGGCGCCGATCCCCGGACGGCCGCGGCGAAGGCGGACGAAGTGATCACCCAAGCCCTCAACTCCGGCAAATGACGGTCCTCGCCGAGAGGCCGGTGCGGGAGACCGCGCCGGCCCCGCCGAAGCGCCGCAAACGGTCCGTCCTGCCGTACGTCCTGATCGCTCCCACGCTGCTCACCACCGCGTACCTGCTGCTGTACCCGTTGATCCGCAACGTGGTCATCTCGCTGCAGGAGTTCGGGCTGCCTCAGCTGGTGCGCGGCGACGCGAAGTTCGTCGGCCTCGCGAACTACGTGAAGGTGCTGTCCGATCCCGAGTTCTGGAGCGTGGTCAGGCGGACGCTGTGGTTCACCGCGATCAACGTCGTGCTGATCATGGTGCTGTCCACGCTGGTCGCACTGTTGCTCGTCCGCCTCGGCAAGGGGCTCAGGTTCCTCGTGATGGGCGGGCTCGTACTCACCTGGGCGACACCGGTCATCGCGGCGACCACGGTGTTCCAGTGGCTCTTCCAGTCGCGGCTCGGCGTCGTGAACTGGGCGCTGGTCGCACTGGGCTTCGAGGAGTACCGCGACTACACGTGGTTCGCGGACGGCGAGGCGACGTTCGGCATCCTCGTGACGCTGATCGTCTGGCAGTCGATCCCGTTCGCCGCGCTGTCGCTGTACGCGGCGATGATCACCGTGCCGCAGGAGCTGTACGAGTCCGCCCGCATCGACGGCGCCGGCGCGTGGCGGGTGTTCTCGACCATCACGTTCCCCATGCTGCGCGCCATGTTCGGGCTCATCACCTGCCTGGAGGTGATCTGGGTCGTCAAGGCGTTCGTGCAGATCTGGGTGATCAGCCAGGGCGGTCCGGGACAGGCCACGACGACGCTGCCGGTCTACGCCTTCCAGGTCGCGCAGTCCCTGCAGCGCTACGACCTCGGCGCGGCCGTGTCGATGCTCATGGTCTTGCTGCTCGTGCTCGCACTGCTGGCGTACTTCCGCCAGCTCTACCGGCAGGAGCGGGAAGCATGATCGGTCGGATCTCACGCACCACGGCGGCACTCGTCGTGTTCGTCCTCTCGGTGTTCCCCGTCTACTGGATGGTGCTCACCGCCTTCAAGCCCACCAAGGACATCCAGAGCGCGACCCCGACGTTCCTGCCCGTGCCGATCACGTTCGACCACTTCGGCACGGCGATCGCCGCGAAGGGGTTCTTCTCGTTCTGGCGCAACAGCCTCCTGGTCGCGGGCGGGGCGGTGGTGCTCGCGCTCCTGGTCGCCCTGCTCGCGGCGTTCGCGATCGCGCGGCTGCGGTGGAAGGGACGCAGGGCGTTCGTGCTGATGGTGTTCGTCGCGCAGATGACGCCCTGGGAGGCGCTGCTCATCCCGATCTACGTGATCGCCAGGGACACCGGCATGCTCGACACGCTCTGGATCCTCACGCTCGTCTACTTCATGATGACGCTGCCGTTCACGATCGTGACGCTGCGCGGGTTCCTCGCCGCCATCCCGGTCGACCTGGAGGAGGCCGCGCAGGTCGACGGCTGCACGCGCGGGCAGGCGTTCCGCAAGGTCGTGTTCCCCCTGCTCGCACCGGGGCTGCTGGCAACCTCGCTGTTCGGGTTCATCACCGCGTGGAACGAGTTCGCCTTCGCCAACGTGCTGATCATCAAGGACCAGGACGACCGCACGCTGCCGGTCTGGCTGTCCTCGTTCAACAACACCTTCGGCACCGACTGGGGAGCCACCATGGCCGCGTCGACGCTGTTCATGCTGCCGGTGCTGCTGATCTTCATCGTGTTGCAGGGCCGGGTCACCACCGGCATCGTCGGAGGGGCGGTGAAAGGGTGATCGTTCCACTCCCGACCAGGATCGTGCGCCGCAGCAAGGGGTTCACGCTGGACAGCGGCACGGGCGTGCGCGTCACGCCCGGTGCCGAGCCCGCGGCGAGACTCCTGCGCGCTCTGCTCAGACCCGCCACGGGGCTGCCGCTGCCGATCACCGACCACGGCCAGATCTTCATCGCCCTGGACGCCAAGCTCGTCGGACTCGGCGCCGAGGGCTACGCGCTCACGGTCAACGAACACGGCGTCTTGCTGCGCGCCGGCACACCGAACGGCCTGGCGCACGGCGTGCAGTCCGTCCGGCAGCTCCTCCCGGTGGAGGCGCTCCGGTCGAGCAGGGTGTCCGATGTGGACTGGACGCTGCCCGGCGTCGACATCCGCGACCTTCCCAGGTTGCCGTGGCGCGGGTTCATGCTCGACGTGGCCAGGCACTTCCAGCCGGTGCACGTGCTGCGCCGGTTCATCGACCTGATGGCGTTCCACAAGCTCAACGTCCTGCACCTGCACCTGACCGACGACCAGGGCTGGCGCATGCCGGTGCCCGCGCACCCGCTGCTGACCTCGGTCGGCGGCTGGCGCAGCGAGACCAACGGCGACGGCGTTCCGCACGGCGGCACCTACACCCGCGCCGAGCTCGAAGGGCTGATCGCGCACGCCGCCGACCGCGGCATCCGGGTCATGCCGGAGATCGAGATGCCCGGCCACGCCCGCGCCGCGCTGGCCGCTTATCCCGACCTCGGCGTCGCGCCGGAACCGCTGCCCGTCTGGACCCGCTGGGGCATCAGCGACGCGGCGTTCGGGCTGCACGCGATGGGCTTCGTCCGCGAGGTGCTGGCCGAGGTGCTGGAAGTCTTCCCCGGCGAGCACGTCCACCTCGGCGGCGACGAGTGCCTGCTGCCGCAGGACGTGCACGGCCAGTTCCTCCGCCAGGCGGGCGAGTACCTGCTCGACCGGGGCCGCGTCCCGGCCGCGTGGGAGCCGACCGGGGACCCCCGCTCCGTGCTCATGCCGTGGAAGGACGAGACCCAGGCCGCCAGGGCGCTGGACCGGGGCCAGCCCGTCGTGATGACGCCGCACACCTCCACCTACCTCGACTACCCGCAGTCGGACGGCCCGCACGAACCACCCGGCCAGCCCGGGTTCGTCGTGACGTCCCGCGACGTCTACCACGTGCCGCTGCCCGACGGCGTGCTCGGCGCCCAGTGCCAGCTGTGGACCGAGCACGTCCGCTCCCGTGACCACCTCGAGTACCTGGCATTCCCCCGTCTTGCCGCGCTGGCCGACACCCTCTGGTCCCAGCGCCCCGAGTGGGAGGGCTTCACCACCCGGATGCGCCTCCACTCGTCCAGGCTCGCCGCCCTGTCCGTCCCTGCCGAAATGAGGAGAGAACGTTGCGAGCACTCCTAGCCGCGTCCTGCGCGGCGCTGGCGGTGGCCGCACTGGCCGTCGCACCGAACGCGTTCGCCGCCGACGCGATCACCGCCCAGTACCGGACCAGTGCGTCCGGCGCGACCACCGACCAGGCCGAACCGTGGTTCAAGCTGGTCAACTCGGGCACCACCAGCGTGCCGCTGTCCGACGTGAAGATCCGCTACTACTTCAAGAGCGACACCCCGGACGTCGGCTACCGGTTCGCCTGCTCGTGGGCCGTGCGCGGCTGCGGCAACGTGACCGGCCAGTTCGGCACCCTGACCGGCGGCCCGGCCGACCGGTACCTGGAGGTCGGCTTCACCTCCGGCGCGGGCACGCTGAACCCCGGCGCCGACTCCGGTGACCTGCAACTCCGCTTCTACCGCACCAACTGGGGCCCGATCGCCCAGACCGACGACTACTCGTTCCGCGGCGAGAGCACCTACTCGGCCTGGAACAAGGTGACCGTCCACCGCGGCGGCACGCTGCTGTGGGGCACCCCGCCCGGCGGCAGCCCGCCCACCACCACGACGACCACGACCACGACACCGAACCCCAACGGCCCCAAGCTGTTCGACGACTTCGCCTACAACAGCTCCAGTGACTCGCGGATCAGCCAGCGAGGATGGACCGTCCGCTCCGGCGGAGGCGGCCCCGGTGTCCCCGGCGCCGAATGGGACGCCTCGCGCGTCACGTTCCCGACGGTCGACGGCCAGAAGGTCATGCGCCTCGACTCGTGGAACAACGGCTCCGCCGCGAAGCAGACCGAGATGTTCCACCAGCGCAAGTTCTTCGAGGGCACCTACGCGTCCAGGGTGAAGTTCAGCGACGCGCCGGTCTTCGGCCCGGACGGCGACCACGTCGTGCAGACGTTCTTCACCATCACCCCGCTCGACGCGCCGATGGCGCCGAACTACGGCGAGATCGACTTCGAGTACCTGCCCAACGGCGGCTGGGGTGAGCCGGCCAACGTCATGTACGAGACCACCTGGGAGACCTACCAGAACGAGCCGTGGGTCGCCGACAACATCCACAACGCACAGCGGCAGAGCTACAACGGCTGGCACGACCTCGTCTTCCAGGTCGCGAACGGCCGGGTGAAGTACTACATCGACGGCAACCTGGTCGCCGACCACGGCGACAAGTACTACCCGGAGACGCCGATGTCGATCAACTTCAACCTGTGGTTCATCTCGGGTGGCCTGCAGGGCACCAGCGTCGAGCGCGCCTACCAGCAGGAGGTCGACTACGTGTACTTCGCCAAGGACCAGGTGCTGAGCCCGGCCCAGGTGAAGACCGCCGTGCAGGACTACCGCACCGCGGGCGTCACGCACACCGACAACGTCTGACCGCACGGGCGCCCCGGGGGACTCCTGGGGCGCCCGTCGTGGCGTGGGCGGTCAGGTACCGGTCACCGAGTCGCAGGTGACCGTCGCGCCGGGCTTGCCGGTCGCCGACGCGAGCTCCTTCACCCCGTCCAGCAGGATGCGGCACGTCAGCACCTGGTCGGCCCTGGGCGTGGCGGACACCTGCGCCCTCTCCCCGGCGTTGACCACCACCTCGACCGACCACGGCAGCGGCTTCTCGGTCGTGACGACCTGCGGTGCCTGCTTGCGGTAGCGCGTGGCCGACTCCGCGTACGTCACCTCCGCGAGCGTCTCGGCGGGCTGCGCGGACACCTCGTAGGTGATGGCCCAGGCCTTGCCGGTCAGCGTCGTCCAGCCGCCGTAGTGGCTCACCAGCAGCACCGTGCCGCCACCCACCAAGGCCAGCACGGCCAGGACGACCACGAGCGTCTTCATAGGACAGACGGTAGTGGTGGGCGCGTGCACCGGCATCGTTCGGCGGGGTGACCCGCTCGTCATCCCGCGGGAGGACTCACTTCAGCAGCAGGCGGACCGTGAGTTCGAGGCGGTTCGCGACGTCCGTGGCCGTGGCGCGGCGGGTGACCCAGGCGACCAGGTTCGACAGCCACACGTCGCCGATGACACGGGCGATGGCCTTCTGCTCGTCCGTCGGCGCCTCGTCGCTCATCGCCTTCGTGAACATGCTCTCCATCAGCCACGAGACCTTGTCGATCTCGGCGCCCGCGGAGGCGTCGGCGAAGGTGAACGCGCGCGTCATCGCCTCGGTGAGGTGCGGGTTGCGCTGCAGGCCCCTGGTGATGCGGCCGAGCACGAACAGCACGCGCTCGTACGGCGAGTCGCCGGGGACGGTGGTGCGGTCCATCTTCTCCTGGGCGCGCTCCAGCTCGACGGCGAGGCTCGACACGAGCAGGTGGACCTTCGAGGGGAAGTAGCGGTACAACGTGCCCAGCGCGACGTCCGCCCGGTCGGCCACCGCGCGCATCTGGACGGCGTCGAACCCGCCCTTGGACGCCAGCGCGATGGTCGCGTCGACGATCCGCTTGCGACGTTCGCGCTGCGCGGCCGAGCTGAGCTCGTCGCCCGCCATGAGCGCGTCCGTGCGCGACTTCGAAGGTGACACGGAGATGATCCTCCTGGAACGTGTTGCAGCTGCCTCCGCATCATACTCGATCGGTTTCCCAGCCATGATCTGTTGCCGGAAATAGAACACGTTCTATAAACTTCTTCACGTACTGGAGGAGGCCGCATGCCGATCGCCACGACCGGGGACCAACGAGCGTTGCGCGACAGCGTGGACGCCGCGAAGGGCGAGTGGGCCGATCTCGTCCGGGTCGGGTTCTTCGAGGTGACGCGGGAGGGCGGCACGGTCACCGATCTCGCGGTGATGCTGGAGCGAGCGGCCGAGAACCTCATGCCCGGGCCGCTGCTGCCCACGGCGCTGGTGTCGGTACTGGTCCCGGACTTCGAGGGGATCGCCGGGTTCGGGTTCTCGAACCGCCACGTGATCGGTGCCGCCGAAGCGACGCACCTGCTGCTCAAAACGGACAGGTGGATGCTCGTGCCCGCCGAACGGGTAACTGTCACCCCGCTGGAAACCGTGGACCACTCACGTTCACTCGGGTCGGTGGTGGTCGGCGAGCCGGGTGAGGCGGTGGCCGACCCGACCGATCTCGCGGTGACGCTGATGGCCGCCGAGGCGAGCGGGGTCGCCACCTGGTGCCTGAACACGGCTGTGGCGTACGCGGAACAGCGTCAGCAGTTCGGGCGTGTCATCGGGTCGTTCCAGGCCGTGAAGCACCTCTGCGTGGAGATGCTGTGCCGCGCGGAGCAGGCGTCGTCGGTGGCCTGGGACGCCGCCCGGTCGGTCGGGGACGACGAGCACCCGCTGGCGGCCGCGGTGGCGGCTGCCGTCGCGTTCGACGCGGCGGTCCGCAACGCGAAGGACTGCATCCAGGTGCTGGGCGGCATCGGCTTCACCTGGGAGCACGACGCCCACCGCTACCTGCGCCGGGCGCTGGCGCTGCAGCAGCTCGCGGGCGGTGTCGCGCGGTGGCGCCGGCGTGTCGCCGAGCTGGCGCTGGCCGGTGCGCGCCGGTCGCTCGCCGTCCAGGTCGAGTCCGATCCGGACGTGCGCGCGTTCGCGGAGGAGATCGCCGGACTCGACCCCGCTGCTCAGCGGGAACGACTGGCGGGCAGCGGGTTCCTGGTGCCGCACTGGCCCAAGCCGTACGGGCAGGACGCCGGGCCCGCGCGGCAGATGGTGATCGACAGCGAGTTCGCCCGTGCCGGGGTGCGCAGGCCGGACCTGGTCATCGGCGGCTGGGCGGGGCCGACGATCCTGCGGCACGGAACGCCCGAGCAGCAGGAGCGGTTCGTGCCACCGACGTTGAGCGGTGAGCTGACCTGGTGCCAGCTGTTCAGCGAACCCGAGGCAGGCTCGGACCTGGCGTCGTTGCGCACCAAGGCTCTCAAGACCGACGGCGGCTGGCGGCTCACCGGCCAGAAGGTCTGGACGTCGCTCGCGCACCAGGCCGACTGGGCGATCTGCCTGGCCCGCACGGACTCCAGCGCGCCGAAGCACAAGGGCATCACGTACTTCCTGGTCGACATGCGCTCCGCGGGCATCGACGTCCGGCCGTTGCGGGAGATCACCGGCGACGCCCGGTTCAACGAGGTCTTCCTCGACGACGTGTTCGTGCCGGACGACTGCGTGGTGGGCGCGGTGAACGACGGCTGGCGGCTCGCCCGCACGACCCTCGCGAACGAACGCGTCGCGATGGGGTCCTCGCTCGGCGAGCCTCTCGAACAGGTCCTCCGGTCCCCGGCCGCTCCCGACCACGCGGAACGGCTGGGTGCGTTGGTGGCGCAGGGGGTCGCGGTGTCGGTGCTGGACCTGCGCGCGAGCCTGCGGGTGCTGGGCGGGCAGGAACCGGGCGCGGAGTCCAGCGTGCGCAAGCTCGTCGGGGTGCGGCAGCGGCAGGACGTCGCGGAGTTCGCGGTCGACCTGCTCGGGCCGGACGCCGCGGTGGACAGCGGTGAGATGCACGAGTTCCTGCTCAGCCGCTGCCTGAGCATCGCGGGCGGGACGACGCAGGTGCTGATGAACCTGGCTGGTGAACGCATTCTCGGTCTACCCAGGGAGCCCTGATGGACTTCGAGCTCGACGAGACCCAGCGGGAGATCGCCGCTCTGGCGGCCGACGTGCTGGGCAGGGAGAGCGCCACCCCCTGGAAGGCGCTGGGAGAGGCGGGGCTGCTGGCCCTGGCCGTTCCGCAACGGCTCGGTGGTGACGGGCTGGGCGTGCTGGAGACGGCCGTGCTGCTCACCGAGGTCGGCCGGCGGGCCGTGGACGTTCCTGCGCTCGCCACGCTCGCGCTGGGCGTGCTGCCGATCGTGCGGTACGGCACCGCCGAGCAGCAGGAAGCCTTGCTGCCGCTGGTGACCGAACAGCACGGGGTGCTGACGGCGGCGCTGAGCGAGCCGTCGCGGCCCCTGCCCGCCGAACCGGGGACGACGGCGGGGCCGGACGGCATCTTCGGCGTGAAGATCAACGTGCCGCACGCCGCGGAGGCGAGCCGGATCCTGGTCAGCACGAGCGCGGGCGTGTTCGTCGTGGACCCGGCGCAACCCGGCGTGTCCACATCGGACGGAACGGTCCGGTTCGAGGGTGCTCGCGGTGAGCTGCTGGAAGGCGCCGGGGACGGCATCCGCCGGTTCGCCCTGGCCGGCGCCTGCGCGGTCGCGGACGGCGTCCTGGCCGGAGCCCTCGACCTCACCGTGAAGCACGTCGGCACCCGGCACCAGTTCGGCAAACCGCTGGCCACCTTCCAGGCCGCCGCGCTGCTGGTCGCGGACGTCTACATCGCCTCGCGCACCCTGCACCTGGCGGCGCTGACCGCCGCGTGGAGCCTCGACGACGACGATCTGGACACGGCCGCCTACTGGCTCGCGGCGGAGACCCTGCCGGCTGTGCACACCTGCCACCACCTGCACGGCGGCCTCGGGCTCGACATCACCTACCCGTTGCACCGCTACTACGGCATGGCCAAGGAGCTGACGCGGTTCGTCGGCGGAGTGGAGCACCGCTTGGGAGCCATCGATGTTCATTGACCTGACCGAGAAGCAGCGCGCACTGCGCGACGAGCTCCGCGAGTACTTCGCTACCGTCGTGTCCGCGGCCGAACGCGAGGCGATGCTCACCGAACGGCACGGCGAGACGTATCGCGCGCTGGTCAGGAGGCTCGGGCGGGACGGACGGCTCGGCGTCGGCTGGCCGCGGGAGTACGGCGGCCTGGGGTTCGGGCCGGTCGAGCAGCAGATCTTCGTCAACGAGGCCGCCCGCGCGGACGTCCCGCTGCCGTACGTGACGCTGCAGACCGTCGGACCGACCCTGCAGAGGTACGGAACCCAGGAGCAGAAGGACTTCTTCCTGCCGAGGATCCTCAGCGGCGACCTGCACTTCGCCATCGGCTACACCGAGCCGGACGCGGGCACGGACCTCGCCGCGTTGCGCACCAGGGCGGTCCGCGAAGACGACCACTACGTCGTCAACGGGCAGAAGACCTTCACGACCGGCGGCCACGACGCGGACCACGTGTGGCTGGCCTGCCGCACCGGAGAGCCGGACTCGCGGCACAAGGGCATCACCATCCTGATCGTCGACACCACCGACCCCGGCTACTCCTGGACGCCGATCATCACCTGCGACGGCGCCCACCACGTCAACGCCACCTACTACAACGACGTCCGCGTGCCCGAGTCCCGCCGGGTCGGCGAGGAGGACAAGGGCTGGCGGCTGATCACCACCCAGCTCAACCACGAACGCGTGATGCTCGGCCCGTCCGGCCGGTTGGGCGCCCTGGTGGAGCGGGTCCACGCGTGGGCGGCCGAACGGCAGCTCCTCGACGAACCCGACGTGCGGAGGGCGCTGGCCGAGGCACGGGCGGTCCACCGCGTGAACGAGCTGCTCAACTGGCAGGTCGCGAGCGGTGAGGTCGAGGTCGCGGACGCGAGCGCCACCAAGGTGTTCGCGGCCGACCGGACCCAGCGCGTCGGCCGGTTGCTGGAAGAACTGGTCGGACGGCACGGCGCGGACGCCGACCTCGTCAGGTGGCTGGACGTCCAGGCTCGGCGCAACCTCGTGCTGACGTTCGGCGGGGGAGTGCAGGAGATCCAGCGCGAGCTGATCGCGAACATCGGACTCGGTCTGCCCAGGGTGGTGCGATGATCGACATCGAGAAGGAGGCCGCCCGCATCGCCGAACAGGGCGAATGCGCACCGCGGCTGGCGCGCGACCCGGTCAACCTGCCGATGATCAACAACTGGCTGGAGGCCATCGGCGACGAGCACCCCGGCTACACCGAGGTCGCGCCGCCCGCGATGGTCCAGGTGTGGACGATGGGCGGGCTGCGCGGTCAACGGTCGGCGGACGACCCGCTCGGCGCGATGATGGCCGTCCTCGACGAGGCCGGGTACACCTCCGTGGTCGCGACGAACAGCGACCAGACCTATCACCGGTACCTGGAGGTCGGTGAGCACCTCTCGGTGACGACGAGCCTGGAGGACGTGACAGGGCCGAAGAGGACGGGTCTCGGCGAAGGCTGGTTCGTGACGACCCGCAGCACCTGGTGGGTCGGGGACGAGGCCGTCGCCGAGATGCGGTTCCGGGTGCTGAAGTACAAGCCGGCGCAGAAGCCCGAACCGAAGCGGGAAGCCCCGAGGGCCCAGGCGATCCGGCCGTCGGTCAACCGCGACACCGAGTACTTCTGGGAAGGCACCCGGCGGGGCGAGCTGCGCATCCAGCGGTGCGGCGGGTGCGGTCTCCTGCGCCACCCGCCCGGCCCGATGTGCCCGGAATGCGGTGCCACCAAGCCGAAGTACCTGGTCTCGGAGGGCTACGGCGTGGTCTACAGCTACGTCGTGCACCACCACCCGCAGGTGCCCGGCAAGCAGACGCCGTTCGTCGTCGCCCTGGTCGAACTGGACGAGGGCGTGCGGATGCTGGGCGAACTGGACGGTGAGCCGAGCGTCGGGCTGCCGGTCGAGGTCGTGTTCACGAAGGTCGACGACGAGCTGACGATGCCGAGCTGGAGGCCCCGTGCGGATCGGTGATTCCCTGCCCGAGTGGCACGTCGAGGCCACCCCGACGTTCGTGATCAGCACCGCGCTGGCCACCCGCGACTTCCAGGACGTCCACCACGACCGCGACCTGGCGGTCCAGCGCGGCTCGAAGGACATCTTCATCAACATCCTCACCACGACCGGCCTGGTGCAGCGCTACGTCACGGACTGGGCGGGCCCGCAGGCGCTGGTGCGGCAGGTGAACATCAAGCTCGGCGCGCCCTGCTTCGCCTACGACACGCTGAAGTTCTTCGGCCAGGTCGTCGGACGCGAGCAGCAGGACCTGACCATCGAGGTCGTCGGCCGCACCGCGCACGGCGACCACGTCACCGGAACCGTGAAGATCGAGGTGCCCGCGTGAACGCCGCGATCGCCGGCATCGGCGCGACCGACTTCTCCAAGGACTCGGGCCGCAGCGAGCTCCAGCTCGCCGCCGAGGCGGTCAGGGCCGCGCTCGACGACGCGGGCCTCGAACCGTCCGATGTGGACGGGCTGGTCAGCTTCACCATGGACACCAACGCCGAGATCGCGGTCGCCCGTGAGCTGGGCGTCCCGGAGCTGACGTTCTTCAGCCGCGTGCACTACGGCGGCGGGGCGGCGTGTGCGACGGTCCAGCAGGCCGCGATGGCCGTCGAGACCGGCGCGGCGGAGGTCGTCGTCTGCTACCGGGCGTTCAACGAACGGTCGGGGCACCGGTTCGGGCAGGTCCAGACGGCGGCCGCGGCCAACATCGACAACAGCTGGTCCTACCCGATGGGCCTGGGCACGCCGGCCGCGATGGTCGCCATGTTCGCCCGCCGGTACATGCACGAGTACGGCGCCACGAGCGAGGACTTCGGCCGGATCGCCGTGATCGACCGCAAGCACGCCGCCACGAACCCGCACGCGTGGTTCCACGGGCGGCCGATCACCCTGGAGGACCACCAGTCGTCGCGCTGGATCGCCGAACCGCTCCGGCTCCTCGACTGCTGCCAGGAGAGCGACGGCGGGGTCGCGCTCGTGGTCACGTCGGCGGAACGCGCCCGCGACCTGCCGAACAGGCCCGCGCACGTCAGGGCGGCGGCGCAGGGCAGCGGCGCGGACCAGTTCACGATGACCAGCTACTACCGCGACGACCTGACCGGGCTCCCCGAGATGGGCGTGGTGGCCAGGGGGCTGTGGGAGAGGTCGGGCATCGGTCCGTCCGATGTGGACGTCGCCGTGCTCTACGACCACTTCACGCCGTTCGTCCTGGTGCAGCTCGAAGAGCTGGGCTTCTGCGGCAGGGGAGAGGCCAGGGACCTCGTCGCGTCCGGAGCGCTCGAACTGGACGGCACGCTCCCGCTCAACCCGCACGGCGGCCAGCTCGGCGAGGCCTACCTGCACGGCATGAACGGCATCGCCGAGGCGGTGCGCCAGGTCCGCGGCACCGCGGTGAACCAGGTCGCCGGCGTCGAGCACGTCCTGGTCACCGCGGGCACCGGCGTGCCGACGAGCGGCCTAGTCCTCGGTCGGGGTTAGCACCGCGTCGGCGAGAACGGGACGGTCCCCGGCGGAGGTCGTGAGCACCAGCCGCGGACCGTCCCGCCACACCCGCGTGGTCAGCGTCTCGCCGGGGAACACCACGCCCGCGAACTTCGCCCCGAACGACGCCACCCGCTCCGGCCCGTCGAGCACCGCGTCGACCACCGCCCTGCACACCACGCCGTACGTGCACAGCCCGTGCAGGATCGGCGCGTCGAACCCGGCCCGTCGCGCGAACTCGGGATCGGCGTGCAGCGGGTTGCGGTCACCGCACAGCCGGTAGAGGTACGCCTGCTGCGGCAGGGTGGGCGTCTCGATCACGAAGTCCGGCTCGCGTTCGGGCACCTCGACCTTGCCCGACGGTCCGCGCTCGCCGCCGAACCCGCCCTCGCCGCGGGCGAAGATGCTGGACCGGGTCGTGTACAGCGCGGTCCCGTCCGGCGTCACGGCCGTCGACTCCTGCACGACGACCGCCGCCTTGCCCTTGTCCCACACGTCCGCGATCCGCGTCCGGAGCACGGCCTCGCCCTCGGCCGGCAGCGGAGCGTGCACGGTGATCTCCTGCGTGCCGTGCAGAACCCGGGCCAGATCGATGTCGACACCGGGGAACGACACGGCGGGCGGCGCGGTCTCGTGGAAGCGCGGCGCCACCACCCCGAACGTCGGCAGCACCCGCAGGTCCCGCTCGTAGACATAACGGAGCTCGGTCGCTCCCAGCGCCAAGTGGTAGAGAAGCACGTCGGACTCGGTCCAGGAGAACTTGACCTCAGGCAGCTCCGCCCCTACGGCGACGGAAGGATCGATCGGCATCAGGCGCCCCTCACTCGTAGGTGATCTTCACGGTGTCGGTGACCGGAACCGACTGGCACGCCAGCACGATGCCCTCGGCGATGTCCTCGGAGTCGAGCACGTCGTTGTTGAGCATCTTGACCTCGCCCTCGACCAGCCGGCACGCGCACGCGCTGCAGGCACCCTCGCGGCACGAGTACGGCGCGTCGAGTCCCTTCTCCAGCAACAGGTCGAGCAGCTTCGTCCGCGCGGGCCAGGGGAACCGGTGCCGTTCGCCGTCCAGCTCGACCTCGACGACCGCGTCCGGCCGGTCGTCGACCACCGGGACGACGGCCGAGAACGGATCACTGGACAGCGACACGAACTTCTCGACGTGCACGACCGGCACGTCGTGCAACGCCTTGCGCGCTGCCTCCATGAATGGGCCAGGCCCGCACACGAACGCCTCGTCGCAGTCGCGGACGAACGCCCGCAGCCCTTCCACCGACGGCAGTCCCTGCACCGACTCCAGCCAGTGCACGACGGTCAGCCGGTCCGGATGCCGGGCGACCAGCCCGGACAGCTCCCGCGCGAAGATCACCGAAGCCTCGTCGCGGTTGGCGTACACCAGGAACACCCGCCCCGAGCCTTGAGCCAGCACGGCCCGGACGATCGACATGACCGGCGTGATCCCGCTCCCGGCCGCGAACGCGAGCAACGACCCGTCCAGCGACGAAGGCGTGAACACCCCGGCCGGGGCCAGCACGTCCAGCTCCATCCCGGCGGTCAGCGACGAGCACATCCAGTGCGACCCGTACCCGTCCGGCGTCCGCTTGACCGTGATCTTCAGCGGCTCACCCGGCGCGCTGGACAGCGAGTAGCAGCGCGCCACGTCACCGGCTCGCACGGTCAGGAACTGTCCGGGCCTCACCGCGAAGTCGGCGCCCGACAGCACGAACGAGCGCGCGTCGGCGGTCTCCTCGATCACGGCGTCGACCCGCAGCCGGTGCACCTCAGCCATCGGCGACCTCCAGGGTCCCCTCGCGCACGGCCTTCTCGATGCTGTCGCGCAGCCGCAGGCAGGTGGGCACGAGCGCCGCCCGCGAGCCGCACAGCTCGGGGCAGTCGCGGGTGTCGGACAGCCACTGCACGCTCGTGTGCTGCGGGCTGTTCTTCTTCACCAGCACGCGGTTGCCGCAGTCGCACCCGACCGGCACCATGCCGCCGACGAGGAACTCGTCGCGCTCGCTCACGTCGCCTGCTCCTGGCGCGCGAGGTTCTCGGCGACCTCCTTCTCCCACACCTCGATCGCCCGGCTCGTGTCGACCTCGAACTCGAAGCGCCGCACCATGTCGTCGGTGACGTCCTCGACGTCGACGTAGAACTGCTCGTACCAGCGGCGGAGCTGGTACACCGGCCCGTCCTCCTCGCACAGCAACGGGTTGTCGACGCGCGACTTGTTCTGCCAGATCTCCACGTCCTGCAGGAACCCGACCCCGATGCCGCGCGCGAACTTCGCCGCGATCTTGTCCGCGTGGACGTCGTCCACGCCCGGCAGCTTCTTCACGATCGCGCCCCACTGGAGCTTGAACGAGGTCGGCGAGATCGGGTAGTGGCAGTTGATCAGCACCGTCTCGATCTCGATGCCCTTGTAGTCGTTCCACAGGTAGTCGATCATGTAGGACGGCCCGTGGTACGCGGCCTCCGACCGGACCTCCACGTCACCGGTGTAGTTCGAGCCCATTGCCACGTCCGGACGGCCGCGCGTCGTCAGGTACTGCGAGGCGACGTGGCCCTCCATCACGTTCTTGAAGTACGTCGGGAACGCGAAGTGGATGTAGAAGAAGTGGGCCATGTCGACGACGTTGTCGATGATCTCGCGGCAGTTCGCGTTGTCGATCACCACGGAGTCCCAGGTCCAGTTGCTCCACTCGTCGCTGAACGCCGCCTCGATGCGCGGGATCGTGACGTGCTCGGGCGGCGGGTTGCCCTGCGGGTCGTTCCACACGAAGAGCTGCTTGTTCTCCTCGAGCGTGATCCACGACCGGGTTCGCGCCCGCAGAGGGACCCGCTTGGCGTAGGGGATGTCGACGCACTTGCCGTTGCCCGCCCAGCGCCAGTCGTGGAACGGGCAGGCGATGTTGTTGCCCTTGATCGTGCCCTGGGTGAGGTCGCCGCCCATGTGCCGGCAGTACCCGTCCAGGACGTTGATCCTGCCGTCGTCGGTCGCGAACACCACGAGTTTCGTGCCGAACGCCTCGATGGCGTGCGGTTTGCCGTCGCGGAAGCTGCTGGCGAGTCCCAGGCAGTGCCAGCCGCGCGCGAACCGTGCCGGCGGCGCGCCCGCGTCGATCGTCCGCACGCTGTCCTGCGTCATCGCTCTCCTCCAGAGATGTCGAGGCCGGCGAGGTACCCGAACGTCATCGCCGGTCCGAGGGTGGCGCCCGCGCCCGCGTAGGTGTGGCCCATGACCGAGGCGCTGGTGTTGCCCGCCGCGTACAGGCCCTCGATCACCGAACCGTCCTCGCGCAGGACCCGCGCGCGGGCGTCGGTGCGCAGGCCGCCCTTGGTGCCGAGGTCACCGGGCACGATCCTGACCGCGTAGAACGGGCCGGTGGTCAGCGGCGCGAGGTTGGGGTTCGGTCTGGTGCGGGGATCGCCGTAGTAGCGGTCGTACGCGCTGTCGCCGCGGTGGAAGTCGAGGTCCCGGCCGTCGACGGCCAGCGTGTTGAACCGCCGGACGGTCTCGGTCAGCTCCGGCAGGTCGGCCTCCTGGGCGAGCTCTTCGAGGCTCGGCGCGGTGAGGACGGTGTCCTTCCATCGCCGGGGGAGCGGGCGCCGGGGCGGGATGCCGCAGAACGGGTAGCGGCCGCGGTAGGAGTGGTCGAAGACGAGCCAGGTGTCGCCGGTCATCGCGTTGACCACGTCGATGTAGGGCGCCGCCTCGTTCACGAACCGGCGGCCTGTCTTGTCGACCAGGACGCAGCCGGGCAGGGACCGTTCCGCGAGCAGGAAGAACGGTCCGCGCGGCAGCGGGACCGACGGGCCCCACCACGCCTCCTCCATCAGCGCGACGGCGCCTCCGGCCCGTTGACCGGCCTCGATGCCGTCACCGGTGTTGGCCTTCGCGCCCACCGTCCACTCCACACCGATGTTCTGGTGCTGCTTGCGCATCTGCTCGTTGTTCTCGAACCCGCCGGACGCCAGCACGACGTGCTTGGCGAGGATCACCTTTTCGCCGGCGAGAACCCCGGCGACGCGGCCGTTCTCGTGGTGCAGGTCGGTCATCGCGGTGTTGAGCCTGACCTCGACGTTCAGCGCGGTGAGTCCGGCGCGCAGGCCCGCGGTCAGCGCCTGACCCATGGTGAGGCGGCGGCCCGGCAGGAACCGGCGTGCGAACACCTTGGCGGCGGTGAAGATGCCGCGCGGGTGCCTGCCGATCAGGGTGAGCCACCTGTAGTCGGTCTGGGTGATCACGATGCCGGCGGGCGTCGGTACGTAGGGCGGTTCGAGGTTCTCGACCTCCTCACCGAGCAGGGCCGCGTTGAACGGCAGGGGCTCGACCGAGCGGCCGCGCGGCTGTCCTCCCGGCGCCTCCGGGTAGTAGTCGGAGTACTCGCGGACCCAGCGGAACTTCAGCGGCGTGTGGGCGCAGACGAACGCCAGCATGGCGGGTCCGGCCTCCAGGAACGCCTCCCGCAGCTCGGCGGGGACGTCCGGGGCGATGTGCTCGAGGTAGGTGGCGGCCTGCTCCGGGGAGTCGGGCACGCCGTTGGCGGCGACCACGGCGTTGTTCGGCACCCAGATGCCGCCGCCCGACCGCGCGGTCGAGCCGCCGTAGTGCGCGGCCTTCTCGATGATCAGGGTTCGCAGGCCGTTTCGAGCGGTGCAGAGCGCGGCTGTCATGCCCGCCGCGCCACTGCCGACGACGATCACGTCGTACATCGCACCTCCCGGAGCTAAGACTAGAACAGGTTATAGTTCTGAGGCGGTTTGGCGCTATGGTGTAGGAGTTCCAGGCAAGTCGACTCACCAAGAACCTGTTTCTGGAGGGTTGCGTGGAAGTCACCGCTGACGTGGTCGTCATCGGCTTCGGCGCGGCCGGCGCGTGCGCCGCCGTCGAGGCCGCGACGGCGGGTGCGTCCGTGGTGGTGCTGGACCGCTTCACCGGTGGTGGCGCGACCGCGTTGTCCGGTGGCGTCGTCTACGCGGGCGGCGGGACGCGGCAGCAGGTCGAGGCCGGTGTCACCGACTCGGTCGACGCGATGTACTCCTACCTGGGGCACGAGGTCCGGGACGCGGTGTCCCCGGAGACCCTGCGGCGGTTCTGCGAGGACAGCGCCAAGATGCTGGCGTGGCTGGAGGACCAGGGCGTCCCGTTCGACGCGCGGGTCTCGCCGTTCAAGACCTCGTACCCGACCGACGACCACTACCTGTACCTCTCGGGCAGCGAGGACGCCTGGCCCGACCCGGCGCCACGAGGGCATCGGACCAGGGCGAAAGGCACGTCGGGCAGGGTCTTCTTCGCCCGCCTGGCCGAGGCGGCCCAGCGCGCGGGAGCGCGGATCATGCCGCAGACCCGCGCGGTCGAGCTGATCGTCGCGGACGGCAGGGTGACGGGTGTCCGGTGCCGGACCCTCACCGGTCTTCCCCGCGTCCTGCACGGAGCGTTGTCCAAGGCGGGCGCCAAACCCTGGCTCTACCACCCGCCGCTGGGCAGGAAGCTGTTCGGGCTGGCAGCGCGGCTCGAACGGTTCGGCCGGCCGCTGGTGGTCCATGCCGGGCAGGGCGTGATCATCGCGGCCGGCGGTTTCATCGCCGATCGGGCCCTGGTCCACGAGCACGCGCCGGCCCACCGCGGCGGCCTCGCACTCGGCACGCCCGGCGACGACGGGGGCGGGATCCGGCTCGGCGTCGCCGCCGGCGGCAGGACCGCGCGCATGGACAAGATCTCGGTGTGGCGGTTCGTCACGCCGCCGAGCGCGTTGCAGCGCGGGGTCCTGGTCGACTCGGCCGGGCGGCGGTTCGGTGACGCGACCCGGTACGGCGCGGCCATCGGCGGTGAGATCGTCGAGCGCGGCGGCAAGGCCTGGCTGCTGATCGACGACGACATCCTGCGGACCGCGCGCGCCCAGGTGAAGACGCAGACGGCACCGTTCCAGCGCTGGCAGGTCCGCTACCTGCTCGGCCGCGGCCTGGTCACCGCGCCGACGATCGAGGAGGTCGCGGCCAAGGCCGGAATCGCGCCACCCGAACCGTTCGGGACACCGCCCTACTCGTTGATCAACGTCTCGGTGCGCGCGGGGTTCGGCTACCCGTGCCCGATGCTCACGCTCGGCGGGCTCGTCGTGGACGAGGACACCGGTCAGGTGCGGGGAGTCGCGGGCCTGTACGCCGCCGGCCGGTCGGCCGTCGGGGTGTGCTCCGAGTCCTACGTCAGCGGCCTCGCACTCGCCGACTGCGTCTTCTCGGGCCGTCGTGCGGGGCAACACGCTGCCATGTCGACAGGCACAGGGGAGGCCAGGTGCTGACGATCCAGTCCAGGGAGGCGGCGGCCGAGTTGCTGCGCACCGCGGAACGAGACCGCGTGCCGATCAAGCCGCTGGTGGAGCTGTACCCCGAGATCGACGTGGTCGACGCGTACGAGATCCAGCTGCTCAACGTCCGCCACCGCAACCGCGACGTGATCGGCCACAAGGTCGGGCTCTCGTCGCTCGCGATGCAGCAGATGATGGGCGTCGACGAACCCGACTACGGCCACCTGCTCGACGACATGCAGCTGGCCGGCACCGCGGACGCGTCCGCGTACCTGTACCCCCGCGTCGAGGTGGAGATCGCGTTCCTGCTGGCCCGCGACCTGCCCGGCGAGGGCTGCACGGTCGAGGACGTGCTCGACGCCACCGAGTTCGTCGCGCCGGCCATCGAGCTGATCGACAGCCGGATCGAGAACTGGCGGATCGGCCTGCAGGACACCATCGCGGACAACGCGTCGTCCGCGGGGTTCATGCTCGGCTCCGAACGCGTGCGTCCGTCCGAACTGGACATCGGTGCGGTGGCGGCCACCCTGCGCCGCAACGGTGAGGTCGTCGCCGAGGGACGTGGTGACGCCGTGCTGGGTGATCCGGCGATCGCGGTGGCGTGGCTGGCCGCGAAGGTCGCGGGCTTCGGCGTCCGGTTGCTGGCCGGGGACATCGTGCTGCCCGGCTCGTGCACGCGCGCCATCGACGCCAGGCCTGGCGACGAGTTCCACGCCGAGTTCGCCGGACTCGGCTCCGTCGACCTGAAGTTCGAATAGGGGTGACTGCGTGAAGGCGGCCATCGTCGGCTCCGGCAACATCGGCACCGACCTGCTCTACAAGCTCCTGCGCTCGCCGGTGCTGCAACCGCGCTGGATGGTGGGCATCGACCCGGCCAGCGAGGGACTCCGGCGCGCGGCCGACCTGGGGCTCGAGGTCTCGGTCGACGGCGCGGAGTGGTTGCTGCGTCAGGACGAGCTGCCGGACATCGTCTTCGAGGCGACGTCTGCGGCCGTGCACAGGGCCAACGCCCCGCGCTACGCGGAGGCGGGCGTCCGGGCGATCGACCTGACACCGGCCGCGGTCGGGCCGTACGTCGTGCCACCGGTGAACCTCGGCGAGCACGCCGACGCACCCAACATCAACCTGATCACGTGCGGTGGCCAGGCGACCATTCCCATGGTGCACGCGGTGTCCCGGGTGGTTGCGGTGTCGTACGCGGAGATCGTCGCGAGCGTCGCGTCGGTGTCGGCAGGGCCGGGCACGCGGGCCAACATCGACGAGTTCACCCGCACGACCAGCCGCGGCATCGAGGCGATCGGCGGGGCGGGGCGCGGCAAGGCGATCATCGTGCTGAACCCGGCGGACCCGCCGATGATCATGCGCGACACGATCTTCTGCGCGATCCCCGAGGACGCCGATCCGGACCCGATCACAGACTCGATCGCCCGGATGGAGACCGACATCCGTTCGTACGTCCCGGGGTTCCGGTTGCTGCGCGAACCGCAGTTCGACCCCGGCCGGGTGGCGATCTTCGTGGAGGTCGCGGGAGCGGGCGACTTCCTACCCGAGTACGCCGGGAACCTCGACATCATGACGGCCGCCGCGACCAAGGTGGGGGAGGAGATCGCTCGTGCAGCTGAGGCTCACCGACACGTCACTGCGTGACGGCTCGCACCACAAGCGGCACCAGTTCACGGCCGGCGACGTGCGCTCGATCGTCGCGGCGCTCGACGGCGCCGGGGTACCGGTGATCGAGGTGACGCACGGCGACGGGCTGGGCGGGTCGTCGTTCAACTACGGCTTCAGCCACACGCCCGAGCAGGAACTGATCAAGGTCGCGGCCGAGACGGCCCAGCGGGCCAGGATCGCCGTGCTGATGCTGCCGGGCGTCGGGGTGAAGGACGACATCCTGGTGTCGCAGGACAACGGCGCCTCGATCGTCCGGATCGCCACGCACTGCACCGAGGCCGACGTCTCCGTGCAGCACTTCGCGCTGGCTCGCGAACGCGGCCTGGAGACCGTCGGCTTCCTGATGATGGCGCACTCGCAGCCGCCGGAGGCGTTGGCGAAGCAGGCGAGGATCATGGCGGACGCGGGGTGCCAGTGCGTCTACGTGGTCGACTCGGCCGGCGCGCTGGTGCTCGAACAGGTCTCCGACCGGGTGTCCGCGCTGGTCGCCGAGCTGGGTTCCGATGCCCAGGTCGGCTTCCACGGGCACGAGAACCTCGGGCTGAGCGTCGCGAACTCCGTCGCCGCGGCACGGGCCGGGGCGAAGCAGATCGACGGCAGCGTGCGCGGATTCGGGGCGGGCGCGGGAAACACACCGCTGGAAGCGTTCGTCGGGGTGTGCGACAAGCTCGGGTTCGAGACCGGCGTCGACTTCTTCAAGATCGTGGACGCGGCCGAGGACGTCGTCCGGCCCGTCATGCCCGAGGAGTGCCTGCTCGACCGGATGGCGCTGATGATGGGGTACGCGGGCGTGTACTCCAGCTTCCTCAAACACGCGTACACGCAGGCCGAGCGCTACGGCGTGTCCGGCGCGCAGATCCTCGTGAGGGCGGGCGAACGCAAGCTCGTCGGCGGGCAGGAGGACCAGCTGATCGACATCGCACTGGAGCTGAGCAGGGAGAAGGTCCGATGAGCGAGGAAATCCTCGGCAAGGTGCGCGAACTGCTGCCCGCGCTGGCCGACCGCGCGGCCGAGGCGGAGGAGCTGCGCAAGGTGCCGCCGGAGTCGGTGAAGGCGTTGCAGGAGACCGGGTTCTTCCGGATGCTGCAGCCCGCGCGGTACGGCGGCTTCGAGTCGCACCCGCTCGACTTCTACACCGCGGTCAGGATGATCGGCAGCGCGTGCGGGTCGACGGGCTGGGTCGCGTCCGTGCTGGGCGTGCACCCGTGGCACGTCGGGTTGTTCGACGTGGCGGCGCAGGACGAGGTGTTCGGCGAGGACCAGGACACCCGGATCTCGTCCTCCTACGCGCCGACGGGCCGTGCGACCGCCGTGGAAGGTGGTTTCCGGTTCAGCGGCAAGTGGAGCTTCTCCTCCGGCTGCGACCACGCGACGTGGGTGCTGCTCGGCGGCCTCGTGATGAACGACGAGGGCAAGCCGGTCGACTTCCGGACGTTCCTGCTGCCGATCGCCGACTACACGATCAACGACGTGTGGGACACGGTCGGGCTGCGCGGCACGGGCAGCAACGACATCGTGGTGAACGACGTGTTCGTGCCGGAACACCGCACGCTGAGCATGGCCCACACGGCTCGATGCGTCTGCCCCGGCCAGGAGGTCAATCCCGGCCCGCTGTTCCGCATGCCGTACGGGACGATCCACCCGTACGCGATCACCGCGCCGATGATCGGCATGGCGACCGGAGCGTACGACCTGCACGTCGCCGCGACCCGCGAGCGCGTCCGGGCCGCCTACCTCGGCGAGAAGTCGGTCGACGACCCGTTCGCGCAGGTGCGGATCGCCACGGCCGCCAGCGACATCGACACCGCGTGGTGGCAGCTGGAGAAGGACGTCAACGACGAGTGGGCACACGCCGTCGCCGGCACGAAGATCCCGATCGAGATGCGCCTGCGGGCCCGGCGCGACCAGGTGCTCGGCAGCGCGCGGGCGATCTCGGCGATCGACAGGCTCTTCGAGAGCGCGGGCGGCAAGGCGATCAACGCCGGACTGCCGTTGCCGCGGTTCTGGCGCGACGCGCACGCCGCACGCGTGCACGCGGCCAACGACCCGGAGCGCGTGCTCGTGCTGTACGGCAAGAACGAGCTCGGCATCCAGGTCCGCGACGGCTTGTTCTGAGGGGGCGTTGATGAGCGTGCGGTTGCACTACCACGAAGCCGGTGCCGGCAACGCGGAGACGCTGGTCCTGCTGCACGGCGGCGGACCCGGCGCCTCGGCTCTCAGCAACTTCCGCGCGAACATCCCGGTGTTCGCCAAGTCGTTCCGCGTGCTGGCCGTCGACATGCCCGGCTACGGCCAGTCGGACAAGCCGGCCGAGCACGACCAGTACTTCTCCTTCGCCTCCAGGGCGTTGAAGGACCTGCTGGACTCGCTGGAGATCGAGCAGGCGCACCTCCTGGGCAACTCGCTCGGTGGCGGCACGGCGGTCCGGTTCGCGCTGGACCACGGCAAACGCGCCGGCCGGCTCGTGCTGATGGGGCCGGGCGGGTTGTCGCTGAACGTCTTCTCACCCGATCCGACCGAGGGCGTGCGCAAGCTCAGCGCGTTCGCCAGGACACCCACGCGGGAGAAGATCGAGGAGTTCCTGCGGATCATGGTGTTCGACCAGTCGCTGATCACCGAGGAGCTGGTCGACGAACGGTTCGAGGCGGCGCGGCAACCGGAGTCGTTGCGCGCCATGGCCGCGCTGGGCAAGTCGTTCTCCGGCCCGGACTTCGAGCAGGGCATGCTCTGGCGCGAGGCCTACAAGCTGCGCCAGCGGGTGCTGCTCGTGTGGGGCCGCGAGGACCGGGTGAACCCGCTCGACGGCGCGTTGCTGGCGACGAAGCTGATCCCGCGCGCGCAGCTGCACGTGTTCGGCGGGTGCGGGCACTGGGCGCAGCTGGAGAAGTTCGACGAGTTCAACAGGCTCGCCCTCGACTTCCTGACGGAGGCGTGATGAGCATTCGGTCGCTGGGCTATCTCCGCATCGAGGCCACCGACATGGACAGGTGGCGCGAGTTCGGGCTCAAGGTCCTCGGCATGGTCGAGGGCAAGGGCTCCACTCCCGGTGCGCTCTACCTGCGGATGGACGACTTCCCGGCGCGACTGGTGATCGTGCCGGGCCAGGCGGACCGCCTGCAGGCCTCCGGGTGGGAGGCCGCCACCGAGGCCGAGCTGGAGGAGGTCGCGAAACGGCTGGCCTCGGCCGGTGTCGCGTACGCCGAGGGCTCGGCGGAGGACCTGGCCGAGCGGCGCGTGAACGGGCTGATCAGGTTCGAGGACCCGTCCGGGAACGTGCTGGAGGTGTTCCACGGCGCGGCTCTGGAGCACCGGCGCGTGGTGTCGCCGTACGGGCACCGGTTCGTGACGGAGGAACAAGGCCTGGGACACGTCGTGCTGTCCACTTCGGACGACGAGGCCGCGCTGCACTTCTACCGCGACGTGCTGGGGTTCCGGCTGCGCGACTCGATGCGCCTGCCCCCGCAGTTCGTCGGCAGGCCCGCCGACGGACCGCCCGCGTGGCTGCGGTTCTTCGGCTGCAACCCGCGCCACCACAGCCTCGCGTTCCTGCCGATGCCGACGCCGAGCGGGATCGTGCACCTGATGGTCGAGGTCGAGAACACCGACGACGTGGGCCTGACGCTGGACCGGGCGATCCGCAGGAAGGTGCCCATGTCGGCGACCTTGGGCCGGCACGTCAACGACCTGATGCTGTCGTTCTACATGAAGACCCCCGGCGGGTTCGACGTCGAGTTCGGGTGCGAGGGACGGCAGGTCGACGATGAGGACTGGATCGCACGCGAGAGCACGGCGGTGAGCCTGTGGGGACACGACTTCAGCGTGGGCTTCCAGAAGTAGGAGCCCGCTACCGTTCCGTCCTCGGTCACTTCTGCACCGGGGTGACCGTGGTGACCGGCATGTCCACCGACGGGCCTGTCGGGTTCGCCTGCCAGGCCTTCGCGGCGCTGTCCCTGGACCCGCCGCTGGTGCTGTTCTGTCCACAGCGGACCTCCCGCAGCTGGGAGGCGATCGCCTCCGCCGGCTCGTTCTGCGTGAACGTGCTGGCGGAGGACCAGCGCGAGGTGTCGACGGTGTTCGGGAAAGCGGGCACGGACAAGTTCTCCACCGTCTCGTGGACGCCGTCCCCGACCGGTGCTCCCGTGCTCGACGGCGCGCTGACGTGGGTCGACTGCCAGGTGTCGGTCGTGCACGAGGCGGGCGACCACCACGTGGTGGTCGGCTCGGTCGTCGAGCTGGGCCCGGTGCGCGAGGCGCAGCCGCTGCTGTTCTACCGCGGCCGCTACGCCTCGCACGCCGAACTGGACCCCCGCGGCTGGTCCGGTGAGGTCCTCGACAACCTGCTGACCTGGCAGCGCCAGTCAGAGTGGAGCTGACGCGGTGACCTGCCACACCGCGGCCGGGATCCGCACCTCGTCGCCGTGCACGAAGCCGTCGAAGGCGGCCCGGACGTCGCTCATGATCCGGGGTCGTTCGGCCTCAGGAGCCTCCTTGAGCGCACGGGAGATCGGGCCGAGGTTGCTCAGGTACGGAATCAGCAGCTCCTCGGGCAGAGCGCGGACCTGGTCCACCGGCGTGACTCCGACGCCGGTCCAGCCTGCTTCTTCCAGCATCCGGCGCGTCCTGTCCGGATCGGCGAGGGCGAACGGCCCCGGTCCGCCCGGGTCCGGTGCCGGAGCGTCCGGGAAGAGCTGTGCGGCGACCCCGGACGCGGTCGTCATGAACGGGTTCTCGTCCGCTGTCCGCCACGTGATGAAGCAGAGCCCACCTCCTGGCGACGTGGCTCGGAGCAGGTTGCGGAAGGCGGCGGTGGTGTTCTCGAAGAACATGACCCCGAACCTGCTCACGACCAGGTCGAAGCTCTCGCCGAACGCGTGCACCTGGGCATCGGCCTCGACGAACTGCGCCTTCCCGTGCTCCCGGGCCGCGTCGAGCATCGTCCGGGAGATGTCGACGCCCACGCAGGCCGCACCCGTCGCCTCGGCGATCGCCCTCGTGACCCCACCAGTGCCGCACCCGACGTCGAGAACCCGTTCGCGCGGCCGTTCGAGCGCGGCCTGGACGAGCAGGTCCTGGAACGGGCGGAGCATCAGGTCGACGATGTCCTGCACGTTCGCCCAGCCGTGCCCCGCGGCGTTCCACCAGGCGGCCTGCTCGCTGTTCACCTCAGATGTCATGCTCCTACCGTCCTACTTCAAGTCGGCTTGAGGTCAAGTGTCGTGGACGAGATCGGTATCGGCGAGGTGGTGCGGCGCTCCGGCGTGCCCGCCTCGACCCTGCGCTACTACGAGGAGCGGGGCCTGATCACCTGCGTGCGCCGTCAGGGCCTCGCACGCGTGTTCTCGGTCGCCGTGCTGGAGCAGCTGGCGCTGATCGCCCTCTGCCGCACGGCGGGGTTCTCGTTGGAGGAGATCCTGCTGATGTTCTCGCCGGACGGCCGCCCGTCGCCGAACCGCGAGATGCTCGCGGCGAAGGCCGACGAGCTGGACGCGACGATCCGGAAGCTGACGTCGATGCGGGACGACCTGCGGCACGCGGCGTCGTGCACGGCGCCGACGCACATGGAGTGCCCGACGTTCCGGCGCGTGCTGGGGCAGGCCTAGGCGCGACGCAGGACGCGTCCGCCGTACCTGCCCGCGCGCACACGTGGGCGACCGTGGCGCGAGTCTCGACGTCCACGGGTCAGATCTTGGCCCGAAGCCGTTCCAGGTGCACGGCCGGGCTGCCGAACAGCTGCCCGCTGCCGTGCGCCCGCTTGAGGTACAGGTGCGCGTCGTGCTCCCAGGTGATCGCGATACCACCGTGCAGCTGGACCATCTCGGCGGCGACCTTGAAGAACGCCTCCGAGCAGTAGACCTTGGCGACGGCCGCGGACACCTCGTCGTCGGCGGCCAGAGCGGCCGAGCGCGCGGTCTCCACCAGTACGTGCAGGTCGGCCATGCGGTGCTTCAGCGCCTGGAACGAGCCGATCGGCTTGCCGAACTGCACGCGGGTCTTCGTGTACTCGACGGTCAGCTCGAGGGCTCTCGCGGCGGCGCCGACCTGTTCCGCCGCCAGTGCGGCCAGCGCGACGTCGCGGATCCCGGGTGACCAGCGGCCGAGGCGGGTCGCCGCGGCGCCGGCCAGGTGGACCGTGGCGAGGCGGCGGGTCTGGTCCATCGTCGGTGTGTGCTCGCGGGTGACGCCGGCGAGGTCGATCTCGTACAGGTCGGTGCCGTCGGTGGCGAGGAGGATCTCGGCGAGGTCGCCGTCGAGGACGTAGCGCGCGGTGCCGTGGAGGCTGGCCGGGGCGTTGTCCCACGGCCAGACGAGGGTGGCGACGGTTCCGTCCGCGATCCGGGGGAGCAGCCGGGCGCACGCCTCCTCGTCGCCCGTCGCCAGCAGTGCCTGAGCGGCCAGCGTCGAGGCCAGCAGGGGTGACGGGGTGAGGGTGCGGCCGAGTTCCGCCAGCGCGATGCGCGTTTCGGCCTGGCCGGCGCCGGAGCCGCCGTACCGCTCGGGGATCGGGAGCACGCCGATGTCGCACAGCCGCGCCCACACGTCCTTGTCGTAGCCGTGCGGGGTCTCGATGGCCGCGCGGACGTCCGAGTGCTTGTCGAGCAGGCTGCGGACGGCGTCACGCAACGCGAGTCGTTCCGGTGTCACAACGCCTCCAGCACGCGTGCTCGGTGCATCGACGGACTGCCCCACGCCGTGCGCAGGGCTCGGGTCTGCAACAGGAAACGGCCCAGGTCGTGCTCGGACGTGTAGCCGATGGCGCCGTGCACCTGCAACGCGACGCGTGCGGCCTGCCAGGCTGCGTCGGAGGTGGCGACCTTGGCGGCGGAGACGTCCCGGGGCGTCATGGTCACGGCCGCGCCGAACACCAGCGGGCGGGCGAGCTCGAGGCTGACCAGGACGTTCGCGAGGTGGTGCTTGACCGCCTGGAACTGGCCGACGGGCTTGCCGAACTGGACGCGGGCCTTGGCGTGGGCGGTGGTCATCTCGAGCATGGCGCGGCCCAGTCCGAGGAGTTGGGCCGCACAGGTCAGCACTCCGAGGTCGAACGCGCGGGCGGCGGGGACTTCGGTGGCGACGACCGGGCCTGCGGAGAGTTCGACCAGGCGGCGACTGGGATCGACGGACTGGAGTTCGGCGGTCGGGGAGGCTTCGTGAAGGGTGTCGCCCTCGACGAGGAAGTACCTGTCGGCCTCGACCGCGTGGGGAACGTGCGGTGGGAAGGCGACAGAGCCAGGGCCGGAGCCCAGCGAGGGAAGCACCGCGAGCGACTCGATCAGCGGGCCGGGGACGGCGTGGTGCCCTACCTCCTCGAACACCACCACGAGGTCGACCGGGTCGGTCACCTCGTCCAGCCCGAGCGAGCCGAGGTCCGTCCTCCCCGCGGCCAGGAACCCGTGCAGCACTCCGGCCAGGTCCGTCTGCTCGGACGACAGCGTGAACATCATCGCGGCAGCCCCAGGATCCGTTCGGCGATCACGTTGCGCTGGATCTCGTTGGTGCCGGCGTAGATCGGGCCCGACAGTGAGAACAGCCACCCGTCCCGCCACCCCGGCGCGACCTCGCCGAGGAGGTCGAGCGCCGTCTCGTGCAGGGCCACGTCCAGCTCGGACCAGAACACCTTCGTGACGCTGGCCGCGGGCCCGGACGGAGGGTGGGCCAGGGCGCCGAACGTGTGGAGGCGATAAGCCTGCGCACCGATCCACGCGTCCACGACGCGGTCGCGCAGCGCCGGGTCCGGGTTCTTGCGGTACAGCTCCACCAGCCGGGACGCGGCGGCGGTGAAACGCCCCGGGCTGCGCAGGGTCAGGCCGCGTTCGTTGCCCGCCGTGCTCATCGCCACGCGCCAGCCGTCGCCGACCTCACCTACGACGTCGGCGTCCGGCACGAACACGTCGTCCAGGAAGATCTCGGCGAAGCCGGGTTCGCCGTCGAGCTGGTCGATCGGGCGCACGGTCACGCCCTCGGAACGCAGGTCGAAGAGCAGGTAGGTCAGGCCCCGGTGCCGTTCGCCTGGGCCGGTGCGGAACAGGCCGAACGCCCGGTCCGCGAACGCCGCCCGCGAGCTCCAGGCCTTCTGGCCGCGCAGCAGCCATCCGCCGTCGCAGCGAACGGCCGTGCTGCGCAACGAGGCGAGGTCGGATCCCGCCTCGGGTTCGGACCAGGCCTGAGCCCACACCTCGTCACCACGTGCCATCGAGGGCAGGATCCGGGCGCGTTGCTCGTCGGTGCCGTGCGCGAACAACGTGGGCGCCAGCAGGAAGATGCCGTTCTGCGAGACACGACCGGGGGCGCCGGAAGCGTGGTACTCCTCCTCGAACACCAGCCACTGCAGCAGCGAGGCGTCCCGGCCACCGTACGAGGACGGCCACGAGACCACCGACAGCCGTTCGGAGGCCAGCAGCCGTTCCCACGCACGGTGTTCCTCGAAGCCCCGCGCGGTGTCCATCGAGGACAGTGGCCGGACGTGCGCCGCCAGCCACGACCGCACCTCGGCCTGGAACTCCAGCGTCGAAGCGTCCAGATCGAGGTCCATCAGCCGGAGGCCTTCTTCATCGCGCGGGCGTCCATGCCCGCCAACGCGTCCGAGCTCACCTCGGCGTTGTGCGCGTGCGCGAAGTGGTGCAGGCCGAACACGGAGTCCATGCCTGCCCGCAGACCCATCAGGTCCTCGGACTGGTTGACCGCCTTCTTGGCCAGCGCGAGCCCGAAACGCGGCATCGCCGTGATCCGCCCGGCCAGTTCCAAAGTCGAGGATTCCAACTCCGCGCGAGGCACGACGCGCGACACCATGCCCCACTCGTAGGCGCGCTGCGCCGAGAAGCGGTCGCCGGTGAACAGCACCTCCTTCGCGGCTCGGGGACCGAGCATCCACGGGTGCGCGAAGTACTCGACGCCCGGAATCCCCATGCGCACCACGGGATCGGCGAAGAACGCGTCCTCGGCGGCCACGATCAGGTCGCACACCCAGGCGAGCATCAGGCCGCCGGCGACGCAGGCGCCCTGCACCATCGCGATCGTCGGCTTCGGGATCTCCCGCCACCGCCGGCACATGCCGAGGTAGACCTCCATCTCGCGCGCGAAGCGGAGGTCACCGCCCTCGCGGCCGACGTGGTCCCACCACATCACGGCCCTGCGCTCGAAGGACGTGTCGACGTCGCGCCCGGGAGAGCCGATGTCGTGGCCCGCGGAGAAGTGGTCGCCGGCGCCCGCCAGCACGATCACCTTGACCTCGTCGTCGTCCACCGCGCGGGTGAAGGCCTCGTCCAACGCGTAGGTCATCGCCGAGTTCTGCGCGTTGCGGTACTCCGGGCGGTTCATGGTCACGACGGCGACCGCGTCCCGCCGCTCATACGAGACTGTCACGCGTTCTCCCTGCGCAGTTGGATTTTGAGGACCTTGCCCATGGCGTTGCGGGGGAGCGCGGGGTGGAACTCGACGGCGCGCGGCACCTTGTAGTTCGCCAGCCGTTCCCGGCAGAACGCGATCACCTCGTCCTGCGTCAACGAGAAACCGGGTGCCGTGACGACGTGCGCCACCCCGACCTCGCCCAGCCGGGCGTCGGTCATCCCGACCACGGCCGACTCCGCGACGCCGGGCAGCCGGGCGAGCGCCTGCTCGACCTCGGCCGGGTAGACGTTGAACCCGCCGCAGATGTACATGTCCTTGAGCCGGTCGGTGATCGAGAGATAGCCGCGCTCGTCGATCCGCCCGACGTCACCGGTGTGCAACCAGCCGTCCGCGTCGATGGCGGACGCGGTGGCGTCGGGGTCGTCGAGGTAGCCGAGCATCACGTTCGGGCCGCGCAGCAGGACCTCGTCCCGGTCGCCCAGCCGCAGCTCGAACCCCGCCATCGGCGCGCCGCACGTGTGCGCGACCGTCTCGGGGGAGTCACCGGGACGGCACATGGTTGCGACGACGGCCTCGGTCAGCCCGTAGGCGGTGAGCACGGTCAGCGACAGCTCCGCCCTCATCCGCTCGACCAGCACGACGGGAACGACCGCGGCGCCGGTGACCGCCAGGCGCAGGCTGGACAGGTCGAACGAGCGGCGGTCCGGGTGGTCGAGCAACGCCTGGAAGATCGTCGGCGGCCCCGGCAGCACGGTGATCCGCTCCCGTTCGACCAGCCGCATCGTCTCCACGACGTCGAACACGGGCTGCGGCACGATCGTCGCCCCGGTCAGCAGGCAGGCCAGGATCCCGGCCTTGTAGCCGAAGGTGTGGAAGAAGGGGTTGACGATCAGGTAGCGGTCGGCGGACGTCAGCTCACCGCAGGCGGCCCAGGCCGCGGCCACCCCGATCGACTGCCGGTGCGCGCTCATCGCCCCTTTGCTGCGCCCGGTCGTGCCCGACGTGTACATCACGTCGCAGAGCTGGTCCTCCGACAGTTCCGGCAGCTCGGCGTCGGATCCCGTCCAGGACGCCGGTAGTCGCACCACCGCGGGCAGGTCCGGCGACAGCGCCCGCAGTTCCGCTTCACGGTCCCGTCCGAGGAACTCGCCCTCGACGACCAGGACGCGCGCGGCACTGCGCCGCACCACGTCCCACGTCTCCGTGGCGGTGAACCGGGTGTTGATCGGAACCAGAGCGGCACCCGCGTGCAACGCGCCGAGTGCCGAGACGACCCAGTGAGCCGAGTTGGGCGCGCACAAGGCCACCCGATCACCCGGCCGCACACCCATCCCCACGAACGTGCGCGCCGCGTCCAGCACCGCCGAACGCAGTCCGGGCCAGGTGAGGCGAACCTCCCCGTCCACCAACGCCTCCGCGTCGATGTACGAAGCAGCGGCGCGGTCGAGCGCGGCTGAAACCGTTTGCCTGCTTGGAACGTCCGCCACAGAAGCCTCCAAGGGCCCACCAAAGCAAGTGCTTGGTAGGTTAGAGTATGGCGCATGGAGTCCTTCCGGCGCGAGGTGCGGGAATGGTTGTCCGCCAACCTCGTCGGCGAGTTCGCTGAGCTGCGCGGCCTGGGTGGGCCGGGTCGCGAGCACGAGGCGTTCGAGGGCCGGCTGCGGTGGCATCGACACCTCGCCAGGAGCGGGTGGACGTGCCTCGGCTGGCCCGGCGAGCGCAGCGTGGAAGAACAGGTGGTCTTCCACGAGGAGTACGCGGAGGCCGACGCCCCGGCGAAGGTCGACATCGTCGGCGAGGGCCTGCTGGGCCCGACGCTCATCGAGTTCGGCACCCCGGAGCAGAAAGAGCGCTTCCTGCCGAAGATCCGCACGCTCGACGAGCTGTGGTGCCAGGGCTACTCGGAACCCGGCGCCGGGTCGGACCTCGCCTCCGTGCGGACCAGGGCCACCCTCGAAGGCGACCGGTGGGTGATCCACGGGCAGAAGATCTGGACGTCGAACGCGCACTACTCCGACTGGATCTTCGTCCTGTGCCGCACCGAACCCGGCTCACAACGGCATCAGGGCCTCTCGTACCTCCTCGTACCGCTGCGCCAGCCGGGCATCGAGGTGCGGCCGATCCGCCAGCTCACCGGCACGTCCGAGTTCAACGAGGTCTTCTTCGACGGCGCCATCACCGCGCGCGAGAACGTCGTGGGCCGGCCGGGTGAGGGCTGGAAGATCGCGATGGCCACCCTCGGCTTCGAGCGCGGCACAGCGATGCTCGGCCACCAGGTGGGGTTCCGCCGCCAGCTCGACGCGGTCATCGCCAGGACGTCCCCGGACGAACGCCTCACCAGGGCGTGGCTCGAACTGCACGTCATGCGCTCGCACACGCTGAGAACGCTGAACGACGAACCAGGGCCGGAGGCGTCCGTGCTGAAGCTGTTCTGGGCGGGCTGGCACCGCAGGCTCGGCGAGCTGGCGCTGGACTCGCTCGGTCCCGAGTCGATGATCGACGACAACGAGTGGCAGCGCCTGTTCCTGTTCAGCCGGGCGGAGACGATCTACGGCGGCTCGGACGAGATCCAGCGCGAGATCATCGCCCACCGGATCCTGGGGCTGCCGCGATGACCGGCCACGACCTGCTCAAGGGCAAGATCGTCGTCGTGACGGCCGCGGCGGGCACGGGCATCGGCTCGGCGACCGCGCGGCGCTGCCTAGAAGAGGGCGCGACGGTGGTCATCAGCGACTGGCACGAGCGGCGTCTGAAGGAGACCCACGAGGCGCTCGGCACCGGCCACGCCGTCCCGTGCGACGTCACGGACGAGCAGCAGGTGCAGCGGCTGATCGACGAGACGGTCGAGCGCTACGGCCGCATCGACGTGATGGTCAACAACGCCGGCCTCGGCGGCGAGCAGTCCGTGCTGGACATGGCGGACGACGAGTGGTCCCGCGTCCTGGACGTCACGCTGAACGGCACCTTCCGCTGCACCAGGGCCGCGCTGCGCCAAATGGTCGTCCAACGAAGCGGTGTCGTCGTCAACAACTCCAGTGTGATCGGCTGGCGCGCCCAGAGGGGTCAAGCCCATTACGCGGCAGCGAAAGCGGGAGTCATGGCGCTGACCAGGTGCGCCGCGATGGACGTGGCCGAGCACGGCATCCGGGTGAACGCGGTCGCCCCGAGCTTGGCGGCGCACCCTTTCCTGGCCAAGGTCACCAGTGAGGAGCTGCTGACCGAACTGGCGTCCCGAGAGGCCTTCGGGCGCGCCGCCGAGCCCTGGGAGGTCGCGAATGTGATCGTGTTCCTCGCGAGCGACTACTCGTCGTACCTGACGGGTGAGGTCGTCTCGGTGAGCAGCCAGCACCCGTGAGGAAGGAACGACCGATGAGTAGCCGGAGGGCCGAGCTGCTGGAGCTCGCCGCGAAGATGTTCGCCGAGCGCGGTTACGGGCAGACCACGGTCAGGGACATCGCGGACGCGGCGGGCATCCTGTCCGGCAGCCTCTACCACCACTTCGACTCGAAGGAGTCGATGGTGGACGAGATACTGCGGACGTTCCTGGACGAGCTGTTCGCGCGCTACCGGGAGGTCGTCGAGGCGGGCCTCGGCCCGAAGCAGACGTTGAAGGCTCTGGTGGTGGCGTCGTTCGAGGCGATCGACACCCGGCACGCCGCCGTCGCGATCTACCAGAACGAGGCCAAGCACCTCACGCCGCTCGAACGGTTCTCCTACATCGAGGACCGCAGCGTGGAGTTCCGCAAGCTGTGGACGGTGTTGCTGGAGGAGGGCATGAGCACGGGCGTGTTCCGCGCCGACCTCGACGTCGACGTGGCCTACCGGTTCATCCGCGACACGGTGTGGGTGGCCGTGCGGTGGTACCGGCCGGACGGCGGCCTGGCGGCGGTCGAGGTGGCCGACCAGTACCTCGCGATCCTGCTCGACGGCATCGCCACGGGCCGGCGGAAGAACTCCAAGACGTAGAAGGAGGGCCCTCGTGGCCGAGGCGTACATCATCGAGGCTGTGCGGACCCCGGCGGGCAGGCGTGGTGGCGAGCTGAGCCACGTGCACCCCGCCGATCTCGGCGCGCACGTGATCACGGCGCTGCTCAACCGCGTCGACGTCGACCCGACGGACGTGGACGACGTGATCTTCGGCTGCGTGGACACCGTCGGCCCGCAGGCGGGCGACATCGCGCGGACGTCCTGGCTGGCCGCGGGGTTCCCGGAGCAGGTGCCGGGCGTGACGGTCGACCGGCAGTGCGGGTCGAGCCAGCAGGCGTTGCACTTCGCCGCGCAGGCGGTGATGAGCGGCACGGCCGACGTCGTGGTCGCGGGTGGCGTGCAGAACATGTCGCAGGTGCCGATCGGGTCGGCCATGACGGTCAGCCCGTTCGAGGGCTGCGAGGGCTGGCGGCACCGGTACGGCGACGAGGAGGTCAACCAGTTCCGGGCGGCCGACCTGATCGCCGTGCGGTGGGACCTGTCGCGGCGCGAGATGGAGGAGTTCGCGCTGCAGAGCCATCTGCGCGCGATCACCGCTATCAAGGAGGGCCGGTTCGACCGCGAGATCGCGCCGGTCAACGGCGTCGCGGCCGACGAGTGCCCGCGTCCGGACACGAGTGCGGAGAAGATGGCGAAGCTGCCGCCGTTGCGGCCGGGTGGACGCACGACGGCGGCGTTGTCGTCGCAGATCTCCGACGGCGCCTCGGCGGTGCTGGTCGTGTCGGAGCAGGCCGTGCGCGACCACAGGCTGACGCCGCGGGCCCGCGTGCACCACATGTCGGCCCGCGGATCCGACCCGATCTACATGCTGACCGCGCCGATCCGGGCCACCCGCCACGCGCTGGAGCGAGCGGGCATGTCCATCGCGGACATCGACCTGTTCGAGATCAACGAGGCGTTCGCGTCGGTGGCGCTGGCCTGGGCCAAGGAGCTCAAGATCGACCTGGGGCGGGTGAACGTCAACGGGGGAGCGCTCGCGCTGGGCCACCCGATCGGCGCGACCGGCACGAAGCTGTTCACGACGTTGCTGCACGAGCTGGAGCGGACGGGTGGCCGGTTCGGGTTGCAGACGATGTGCGAGGGCGGCGGTCAGGCGAACGTGACGATCATCGAACGTCTCTGAGCCGGTCGATCGCCGCCTCGGCGTCCTTGACGATGCCCTCGATCAGGTCCGCGCACGCCGGCAGGTCGCCCAGCAGCCCGGCGACCTGACCGGACGCGAGCACGCCCGCGTCGGTCCTGCCCTCGACCAGGCCGGCGCGCAGCAGCATCGGCGTGTTCGCGGCCATGACCACCTGCGACCACGTGAGGTCCTTGCCGTGCTTCATGGCCAGGCCCTCGCGGACCATCGCGCGCCAGCTCAGCCCGGTGTGCCGCCGGAACCTGGCAGCGTTGGTCACCGCCCTCGCCAGACTGCCGATGCGGCCGGACCTCTCGAGGTGCTCGACGAGGTCCGACCGCAGGACCCGGTGCGGCAGGCCGTCCACGCGCGTGGTCACGACCGTGCCGTTCAGATCCCGTTGCAGGTAGGCGTGTTTCACGGCGTCCGGGACCGTGCTCTCCCGGGTGAGCAGGAACCTGGTGCCCATCGCGATGCCGGCCGCGCCGTACGCGAGCGCGGCGGCCAGTCCCCGGCCGTCGAAGAAGCCGCCGGCCGCGATCACCGGGATGTCGACGGCGTCCAGCACGCTCGGGAGCAGCAACGTCGTGGCGACGCCGCCGGTGTGGCCGCCGCCCTCACCGCCCTGGACGATCACGGCGTGGGCGCCCCACTTCGCGACCTTCTCGGCGTGCCGGGCCGCACCGATCGAGGGGATCACGACGACCCCGGCGTCGCTCAGCTTCGCGATCATGTCCGGTTTCGGGGCCAGCGCGAAGGAGGCGACCTCCACGCGTTCGCGGATCAGCAGGTCGATCCGCTCCGGCGCGTCGTGCGCGTCCGCCCGCAGGTTCACGCCGAACGGCTCGGACGTGCGGGAGCGGGTCTCCTCGATCGCGGCTTCGAGCTCGGCGTACGTCATGGTGGCGGAGGCCAGGATGCCGAGCCCTCCCGCCTCGGCGGTCGCGGAGACCAGGCGTGGCCCCGCGACCCAGCCCATGCCGGTCTGCACCACCGGGTGCCGGACCCCGACCAGGTCGGTGAGCGCGGTCCTCACTGCGGAACCTCCCCGTCCCGCTTGCCTCCCGGATCGAGCCGGGTCCTGATCAGCTCCAGCTCCTCGCCGGTCGGCAGCCTGGTCTCGGTGACGTCCTGGACGACGAGCGGGAACGAAGTCTGCTTCTGGACCTCGTCGACCGAAACCCCGGGGTGCACGGAGACGACCCGCATCGAGTGGTCGGGGGTGTCGAAGTCGAGCACGGCGAGGTTCGTGACGACGCGGTGGACGTCGTGGAACGGCCCCGCCGCGCGGTCGTAGCCGACGCCGGACACCACGTCCACGGCCTCGACCAGCACCCGCGTGCTGTGCCGGGGCACCCAGTAGCTCGTGCGGTGGTTGACGGTGTTGCCGGGAGCACCGCGGAAGCCGAGCAACTGCCGGGTGGGCTTCGCGTGGTCGCCGATCGCGGAGATGTTCTGGTTGCCGAACCTGTCGACCTGGTTCGCGCCCATCACGACGTGCCGGCGGCCGTGCGCGACGACGTCGAACACCTTCCGGTACGGCAGCCAGCCCTCCACAGTGGACTCGGGCGTCAGCAGGAACGCCTCGCCGTCGCTGAGCAGGAGGTCGGGCTCGGTGGTGAGGCGGGCCAGCCTGGCGCCGAGGGACGGGATGAGGCCCATCGGGCTGGCGAGCGTCTCCCCGGCTCCGAGGAACAGGTCGGCGCAGGCGGTGACGCAGACCTCGGCTCTCGTGATGTCGCTCATCGCAGGAACCTCTCGTAGAAGTCCGGCCACTTCTCCAGGTCGGAGGCCGTTTCCGCGTACTGGCGCTGGAGTGCCTCGTCGCGGCCGTAGTCGGGCACGCAGCTGGTGAACCCCGCTCCACCCGGCGCCTCCACCACGCCGTCGACCATCATCCGGTTGAGCAGCAACGTCTGCGGAGGCCCATCGAACGTCTCCACGATCTGTTCGCACGAGACGTAACGCCGGTCCGCGGCCAGGCAGAACAGGTCGTCGAAGTACGGGTCGGGCCCGAGGTACTGGGCGTTGCCGTGCCTGTCGGCGCGGTTGAGGTGGACGAGGGCGACGTCGAGCTTCAACGCCGGCATGGCGACCAGTTCCTCACCGTCGTCGTACGGCGACCGCACGGTCCTGAGCTCCGGCGCGTACTTCAGCACGTCCGAGCCGAGCCCCGCCCGGAGCGGCAGGAACGGCAACCGGTGCCCGGCGGCGCGCAGTCCCGTCTGGAACATGCCCTCGTCCAGCTCCAGCACCTCGATCGCGCCGGTCTCGCGCGCTCGTTTGAACCACGGGTCGTACGGGATCGAGTCGAGCGAGACGAAGCCGTAGACCAGCTTGCGGACCTTGCCCGCCGCGCACAGCAGCCCGGCGTCCGGCCCGCCGTACGTCACGACGGTGAGGTCGCTGACGCCGGAGCGCAGCAGGGCCTTGACCAGGGCCATCGGCTTGCGCCGCGAGCCCCAGCCGCCGATGCCGACGGTCATCCCGCCCTTGATCTCGCCGACGACCTCGTCAGCTGTCATTCGCTTGTCGCGCATGGTGTCCGTCCAGGAAGGCCTGCCGGGCGTGGTCCGACACACCGGTGAGGTTCAGCTCGAAGGTGAAGCCCTGCTCGAAGCGGTAGCTCTGGTGCACGCGCTGCGGGTCGATGCCGTTGATGGCCTCCTTGGCCGCGCGGATCACCGCCGTGTCCTTCTTCGCGATCTCCTTGGCGATCTCGCGCGCCGCGTCGTCGAGCTGGACGCGCGGTACGACCTCGACGACGCTGCCGTGGTGGTGCAGCGTCTGCGCGCTGACGTTGCGGGCCGTGTAGTACAGCGTCCGCATCAGGTGCTGCGGCACGAGCCTGGCCAGGTGGGTCGCGGCGCCGAGCGCGCCACGGTCGACCTCGGGCAGGCCGAACGTGGCGTCGTCGGACGCCACGATGACGTCCGCGTTGCCGACCAGGCCCACGCCACCACCGAGGCAGAACCCGTTCACCGCGGCGATCACCGGCACCTCGCAGTCGTACACGGCCGCGAAAGCCTTGGCGCAGCCCCGGTTCGCCGCCACGAGTGCGTTGTAGCCCTCGGCCCGCTGGATCTCCTTGAGGTCGACTCCCGCGCAGAAGCCGCGGTTCTCGGCCCTCAGGACCACCACCCTCGTCTCCGGGTCCTCGCCCGCGGACGTGATGGCCTTGGCCAGCTCGAACCAGCCCCGGGAGGGGATGGCGTTGACCGGGGGGTAGTCGACGGTGACCTCGACGATGCCGTTTTCGGTGTGGCTGCTGGAGATTCCCATTGAGCCGCCTTCCGAACCAAGCGATTGCTTGGTAATTTAGCAGTGCCGGAGCGACCGGGGTAGGTGCATGTGGAACTGGACCTCGACGGAGCAGTGGTCCTCGTGACGGGCGGCGTGCGGGGTGTCGGTCTGGGCATCACCCGCGCGTTTCTCGGCGCTGGGGCCGTCGTCGTGACGTGTGCGCGGCGTCCCGCCGAGGTGGCCGGCGCGTCGTTCGTGGCGTGCGACGTGCGGGATGCCGATCAGGTGGGCGCGCTGGTGTCCGGGATCGCCGCCGAGCACGGCCGGCTCGACGTCGTGGTCAACAACGCGGGTGGGGCGCCGTTCGCGCTGGCGGACAAGGCGTCGCCGCGGTTCCACTCGAAGATCGTCGAGCTGAACCTGCTGGCACCGCTGCTGGTGTCCCAGGCGGCCAACGCGGTCATGCAGGCCCAGGCTTCCGGCGGGGCGATCGTGAACGTCAGCAGCGTCAGCGGGCGGCGTCCGTCTCCGGGAACCGCCGCCTACGGTGCCGCGAAAGCCGGTCTCGACAGCCTGACCTCGTCGCTGGCCGTGGAGTGGGCGCCGAAGGTGCGGGTCAACGCGCTGGCCGTTGGCATGGTGCGCACGGAGCAGTCGCATTTGCACTACGGCTCCGAGGCCGGGATCGAGGCCGTGGCGAGGACCGTGCCGCTGGGGCGCCTCGCGTCGCCGGACGAGGTCGGCGCGTGCGCGGTGTTCCTGGCTTCGCCGCTGGCGTCCTACGTCAGCGGCGCCACGTTGGTCGTGCACGGCGGGGGAGAGGCACCCGCGTTCCTGACCGCTGCCGATGGGGGCTCTTGATGAACCGGGTTGTGATCGTGACAGGGGCCGGGCGCGGCATCGGCCGTGCCCACGCGCTGGCGTTCGGTGCCGCCGGGGCCAGGGTCGTGGTGAACGACCTGTCCGCGGCGGTCGCGGGCGAGGTGGCGGAGCTGATCGGGCCGCGGGCCGTCGTCAACACCGACGACGTCGGCACCTGGGCGGGTGCGAAACGGCTGGTCGACACCGCCGTGTCGGAGTTCGGCGGACTGGACGTGCTCGTCAACAACGCCGGCATCGTGCGGGACCGCATGGTCGTCGGGTGCAGCGAGGACGAGTGGGACGAGGTCGTCCGCGTTCACCTCAAGGGTCACTTCGCGACGCTGCACCACGCCGCCGCGCACTGGCGTGCCGTGCACAAGGCGGGCGGCGCGGTGTCCGGGCGGGTGATCAACACGTCGTCCGGCGCGGGCCTGTTCGGCAGCGTCGGGCAGGCGAACTACTCGGCGGCGAAGGCGGGCATCGCGTCGATGACGCTGGTGGCGGCCGCCGAACTGGCCCGCTACGGGGTCACGGTCAACGCGATCGCCCCGGCCGCGCGGACACGGATGACCGAGGCGACGTTCGCGGACGTGATGGCGGCGCCGGAGGAAGGCTTCGACGCGATGGCCCCCGAGAACGTCTCGCCGCTCGTCGTGTGGCTCGGCAGCGAGGAGGCCGGGGACGTGACGGGGCGGATGTTCGAGGTCGACGGCGGACGTGTCTGCGTCGTGCACGGGTGGCGGCGCGGGCCGGAGATCGACAAGGGCGAGCGGTGGTCGCCGGAGGAACTGGGTGGCGTCGTGCGCGAGCTCGTCGCCGGCGACAACCCGACGCCGGTCTACGGAGCCGGGTAACGTCGATCATGTGACCCGTCCGGCCTCCCACTCCGCGGTCTCCGCCGCGCTGTCGCGGCTCAGCGACGGCGAACTCGGCGACCTGCTGGACCGCGCCGAGCCGGGCGTGGCGGGGATCGGCGGGCCGACGGCGTTGCTGGACGTCGCGGGCACGCCGGTGTTCGTCAAGCGGGTGCCGCTGACGGAGCTGGAGCTGAGGCCGGAGAACGTCAGGTCGACCGCGAACCTCTACGACCTGCCCATGCACGCGCACTACGGCGTGGGGCTGATCGGAGCGGCGGGCTTCGGGGCCTGGCGCGAACTGGCCGTGCACGTCATGACGACGGAGTGGGTGCTGGCGGGCGAGCACGAGGGCTTTCCGCTGATGTACCACTGGCGGGTCCTGCCGCACCCCGGCCAGACGCTGCCCGCGGAACTGGAGCAGGCGGTCGGCTACTGGGGACCGGAGGTGGGCCCCCGCATCGAGGCGCTGAGGGAGTCGACCGCGAGCATCGCGCTCTTCCTGGAGTACGTCCCGCGGAACCTGCACGACTGGCTGAACGACCAGGACGACCTCGAGAGCGCCTGCGAGTGGGTCGAACGGGAGCTGGCGGCCGGGGTGGAGTTCATGAACTCCCGCGGCCTGCTGCACTTCGACGGCCACTTCCAGAACGTCCTGACCGACGGCGAGCGCCTGTACTTCGCGGACTACGGCCTCGCGATCTCCTCCCGGTTCGACCTGTCCGAGGAGGAGACCGCGTTCTTCGCCGAGAACCGGGACTACGACCGCTGCTACACGGTGACGCACCTGGTCATGTGGTTCTCGTACGCGTTGCGCGCGCAGGGGGTTCCGCCGCGGGTCGCCGAGGTCCTGAGCCGCCACAACGACGTCGCCGCGGTGATGAAGGACTTCTACCGCCGCTTCCAGCACGAGAGCCGGCGGACCCCGTACCCCGCCGCGGACCTCAGATCCGTTCGATGATCGTGCCGGTGGCCAAGGCCCCGCCCGCGCACATCGTGATCAGCGCCGTCGCCGCGTCCCTGCGCTCCAGCTCGTGCAGCGCGGTCGTGATCAGCCGGGTGCCGGTGCTGCCCACGGGGTGACCGATCGCGATGGCGCCACCGTTGACGTTGACCCGGTCCAGGTTCGGCCGGTGCACCGCCGCCCACGACAGCACCACCGACGCGAACGCCTCGTTGACCTCGAACAGGTCGATGTCGGCCATCTTCATCCCGCTGCGCTCCAGCAACCGCGCGGTGGCGTCGACCGGCCCGTCCAGGTGGTAGTACGGGTCCGACCCGACCAGGCACTGCGTGACGATCCGGGCGCGCGGCTTCAGCCCGTGCGCCCGCGCGAACTCCTCGTCCACGACCATCACGGCGGACGCGCCGTCCGAGATCTGCGACGACGTCCCAGCGGTGTGCACGCCGTCGGGGACGACCGGTTTGAGAGCCGCCAGCGCTTCGAGTGACGTCTCCCGCAGGCCCTGGTCGGTGTCCACGAGATCTTCGCCGACCTTCACCGGCACGACCTCGGCGGTGAACCGGCCCGCCGCCCACGCCGCCCGCGCGCGGTTCTGCGACTGGACGCCGAACCGGTCGACCTCCTCGCGCCCGATGCCCCGCCGTTCCGCGACGCGTTCGGCGGCGACGAACTGGTTGGGCAGGTCGATGGTCCACGAGTCGGGGCGCGGCATGCCGGTCTCGCCGATGTTGCTGCGCAACGGCACGCGGCTCATCGCCTCGACCCCGCACGCGATGCCGGCGTCGATGGCGCCCGCCGCGATCAGCCCGGCGATGAGGTGCGTGGACTGCTGGGCCGACCCGCACTGGGCGTCGACCGTGGTGCACCCGGTGGTCTGCGGCAGGCCCGCGTGCAGCCAGGCCGTCCTGGTGATGTTGTTCGACTGCTCGCCCGCCTGGGTGACGGTGCCGCCGATGACCTGTTCGACGGTGGACGGATCGACACCCGTCCGGTCGAGCAGCCCCCGTTGTGCCGCACCGAGGAGCTCGGCGGCGTGCAGGCCGGACAACCAGCCGTTCCGCCTGCCGATGGGCGTGCGCACCGCTCCCACGATCACCGGACTGCCCACGCGAGCCTCCTTGGCAACCTAACTAGAACACGTTCCTGTGTTGCTCCAGATTGGCCGTGTGGGGGCTTCAACACAAGCCGCAAGCGTGTTTGAATCAGATAGAACGCGTTCCACCTAGGAGGTTCCTGTGGGCAAGCCGCGCATCCCGGAAGGCTTCGACTTCACCGACCCCGACATGTACGCGAGCCGGCTGCCGCTGGAGGAGTTCGCCGAACTGAGGCAGACCGCGCCGATCTGGTGGAACTCCAAGCCGCTGGGCTCTGGCGGGTTCCCCGACGAGGGCTTCTGGGTGGTGACGAAGCACCGCGACGTCAAGGAGGTCTCGCGCAACAGCGAGCTGTTCTCCAGCCGGGAGAACACGGCGATCATCCGCTTCAAGGACGACATGCCGCGCGACAACATCGAGATGCAGCGGTTGCTGTTGCTGAACATGGACCCGCCGACGCACACGAAGGTCCGCGGCATCATCTCCCGCGGCTTCACCCCGCGCGCGGTGAACAGCCTGCGCGAGGCGCTGACCGCGCGCGCCGAGCGGATCGTCGCGGAGGCGCTGGAGAAGGGCAGCGGCGACTTCGTGTCGGACGTCGCCTGCGAGCTGCCGTTGCAGGCCATCGCGGAGCTGATCGGCATCCCGCAGGACGACCGCCGCAAGATCTTCGACTGGTCGAACCAGATGATCGCCTACGACGACCCCGAGTTCGAGATCGAACCGCTGACCGCCGCCACCGAGCTGCTCGGCTACTCGTGGACGATGGCGGAGGACCGGCGGAAGTGCCCGCGCGAGGACATCGTCACCAAACTGGTCCAGGCGGACGTGGACGGCGCCGGGCTCGCGTCGGAGGAGTTCGGCTTCTTCGTGCTGCTGCTCGCCGTGGCGGGCAACGAGACCACGCGCAACGCCATCACGCACGGCATGAAGGCGTTCTTCGACCACCCCGAGCAGTGGGAGCTGTACAAGGACCAGCGGCCCGCGACGACCGGCGACGAGATCGTCCGGTGGGCCACGCCGGTGGTGTCGTTCCAGCGCACCGCGATGGCCGACACCGAGCTGAGCGGTGTGGAGATCAAACAGGGACAGCGGATCGGGATGTTCTACTCGTCGGCCAACTTCGACGAGGAGGTCTTCGAGAGCCCGGAGGAGTTCGACATCACCCGCGACCCCAACCCGCACCTCGGGTTCGGCGGCAGCGGCGCCCACTTCTGCGTCGGCGCGAACCTGGCCCGGCTGGAGATCGACCTGATCTTCAACGCGATCGCGGACGCCATGCCGAACATCAGGCAGGTCGCGGAACCGCGGCGGCTGCGCTCGGGCTGGCTCAACGGCATCAAGGAGTTCCGCGTCCAGTACGCGTGAGAAACGACTGAGGCCCCTCCACCTGCGGATGGAGGGGCCTCATGCTGTGCGGCGTCAGGCCTCGACGCGCAGGGTCGCGAGTGCCCGTTCGGTCTCCCAGAACGCCCGCATCGACTTGATGAGGCCGTCCTCGCCCACGTTGTAGACGAATACGCCCTCGGTGTCCACGCGCGCCCCGCCGGGCAGGAACGCGCTGATCGTGCCCACGTTCGCGCACTCGGAGCCCGCCGCGAACGAGTCGTGCACGGCGAACTCGAAGCGCTCCACGTTGGCGATCGCGAGGTCCCAGAAGGCGGCGATCGCCTCCTTGCCCTGGTGGCCCTTGCCCTCGGCGTCGAACATCGACGGGCCCACCGGGTCCTCGACGACGGCGTCCTCGGCGAACAGGGCCAGCCACTCGTCCTTCGCACCGCGCGACACGCAGTCCATCGAACGCCACGAAGCCACGCGGGCGGGGGTCTCGGTCTTGGAAGCCGTCCAGGTCACTGCGGTCACGCGAACTCTCCGATCACCTCGTCGGCGAAGCGCCGAAGTCCGTCCTTCTTGGCCTGCAGGCTGCCGTCGAAGCCGACGCCGTAGAACAACCAGGGCACCACGATCGTGTCGGTCACGCCGATCTCGGCCAGCTGCCGGTAGCCGTCGAGCCCGAACCGGTCGATGCACACGGCCTGGATCTCGAACGGCCGCTCGAAGCAGCCGAGATCGGTGAGCCGCGCGATGACCGACCTGAGCTCCTCGAACTTGATCATCGCCGACGTCCAGCCGTCGCCCACGCGGGCGGCGCGCTTCAACGCGGCGGGGGAGTGGCCACCGACGTAGAACGGCACCGGCGCGGTGGGGGCCGGCGACATCTGCAGCCGGTCGAAGTCGAAGTAGTCGCCGTGGTACTCGACCATGCCGCCGCCGAGCACGAGCTTCAGCACGTCGATCATCTCGTCCACGCGGGGTCCCCGGTTCTTGAACGGGACGCCGCACCACTCGAACTCCTCCGGCGACCAGCCGAGGCCCACGCCGAAGCCGAAGCGGTTGCCCGTCATGTGCGCGACCGACCCCACCTGGCGGGCGAGCAGGAGCGGGTTGCGGGAGCCCAGTTTCAGGACCTGCGTGTAGAAGTTGATCCGTGACGTCACCGCGCCCATCGCGGCCGCGGCGACGAACGGGTCCACCCACGGGGTGTCGGCGTTCCACATGCGGGAACCGTCCGGGGTGTACGGGTAGTCCGCGGAGACCTTCTCCGAGAAGAACAGGGAGTCCGGCAGCGCGATCGAGGCGTAGCCGCACTCCTCGGCGCACCGGGCCAGATCGGTCAGCTGGTCGAGCGGGCTCATGGCGATACCGACGGTGAACTTCACGGCTGCTCCGATCCGACGACCCACATGGCGAAGAACTGCGAACCACCGCCGTACGCGTGGCCCAGCGCGACCCGCGCACCGTCGACCTGGTGCTCTCCCGCGGTGCCCATGACCTGCATGGCCGCCTCGGCGAAGCGCAGCAGGCCGGAGGCACCGATCGGGTTGGACGAGAGCACGCCGCCGCTCGGGTTCACCGGCAGGCGGCCGCCGATCTCGGTCTCGCCAGCCTCGGTGAGCTTCCAGCCCTGGCCGACGTCGGTGAAACCGAGGTTCTCGAGCCACATCGGCTCGAACCAGGAGAACGGCACGTAGATCTCGGCGGCGTCCACTTCGGACAGCGGGTCGGTGATGCCCGCCTGCTTCCACAACGCCCTGGCGGCGTCCTGGCCCGCCCGCGGGTTGACCTGGTCGCGCCCGGCGAACGTCGTCGGCTCGGTGCGCATCGCGGTCGCGCGGATCCAGGCGGCCCGGCCCGAGGTCGGCCGCGAGGAGATGACGACCGCGCAGGCGCCGTCCGAGGACGGGCACGTCTCGTCGTACCGGATCGGGTCCCACAGCATGGTGGACGCTTGCACCGACTCGACGGTGATGTCCGGCTGTTTGAGGTGCGCGTACGGGTTCTTGGAGCCGTTGCGGCGGTCCTTGGCCGCGACCACCGCGCCCACGTGCTCGGGGGCGCCGGCGCGGCGGATGTAGGAGCGCACGTGGGGTGCGAAGTAACCGCCCGCGCCCGCGTGCACCGGCATGGTGAACGGCGTCGGCACGGACAGCGCCCACATCGCGTTCGACTCGGACTGCTTCTCGAACGCCACGGCCAGCACCCGGTCGTGCACGCCGGACTGCACCAGGCTGGCGGCGACGTTGCCGGTGCTGCCGCCGACCGAACCGGCGGTGTGCACGCGCAGCAGCGGTTTGCCGACGGCGCCCAGCGCGTCCGCGAGGAACAGCTCGGGCATCATCACGCCCTCGAACAGGTCCGGTGCCTTGCCGAGGACCACGGCGTCGATGTCGGACCAGTCCACGCCGGCGTCGGCCATCGCGCGGTCGATCGCCTCGCGGCACAGGCCCGCCATCGACACGTCGAGGCGTTTCGCCGCGTGGTGCGTCTGGCCGACGCCGACCACTGCTGCCGGTCGCATCACTCACGCCCTTCCATCACGCACACGAGGTTCTGTTGGAGCAGCGGGCCACTGGTGGCGTGCCCCAGGACCTTGGCCGCCGAGCCGTCGTGGATCCTGCGCGCGGCCTCGCCGATGCGGGCCAGCCCCGCGGCGAACATCGGGTTGCCCGCCAGCACGCCGCCGGACGGGTTCACGGTCACGTCGTCACCGAGCCCGAACGCCTGGCGCAGCAGGATCTCCTGGTGGGTGAACGGCGCGTGCAGCTCCGCCACCTGCACGCCGTCGGCGCCAGCCGCCTTGCCCGCGGCCACGGCGGAGGGGGAGGTCGTCAGGTCGCGCGTGCCGAACGACGGCGTGTCCGTGCGGTGTTCGAAGCCGGTGATCCACGCGGGACGGTCGCACAGCTCCCGTGCTTTGTCGCCGGCCGCGAGCACGATCGTGGCGGCGCCGTCGGTGATCGGCGCGCAGTCGTGCCGCCGCAACGGATCCGCGACGTACGGGAGGGCCAGCAGCTCGTCGGCGTCGACCTCGCCGGACAGCTGGGCGAGCGGGTTCGACAAGGCGGCGGAACGGCTCCGCGCGGCCACGGCGGCCATCGCGCGTTCGTCCCACAGACCGTTCTCGATGCCCATGCGCGCCTGGATCCCCGCCAGGCCGAGGGAATCCGGCCACAGCGGCGTCACGAGGTACGGGTCGAGCTGCATCGCCATGACCCGGCGGAGCTGCCCGGCCGAGGACTTGCCGAAGCCGTAGACCAGCGCGGTGTCGATCTCGCCGCAGAGCAGCTTCACCCACGCCTCGTAGAGCGCCCACGCGGCGTCCATCTCGACGTGCGACTCGGTGATCGGCGGGAAGGCACCGATCGCGTCGACCGCCGAGACGAACGAGAACGCCCGCCCGGCCAGGTAGTCCGAGGAGCCCGAGCACCAGAAACCGATGTCGGTCTTGGTGAGCCCGAGCCCGCCGAGCACCTCGTGGAAGATCGGCACCAGCATCTCGACACCGTTGGTGGTGCCGTCGGTCTCGCGCACGCAGGGCGTCTGCGCGAAGCCGACTACCGCAATGTCACGCACGCGAGCCTCACAGGTGCTGGGAGTAGGAGTCGAACGGCGCGTCGGGCTCGCCGGAGGGCTTGAAGTGGTCGATGTTCTGCATCGTCGGGCCCCACTCCTCGCGCGGCTTCCACACCGCCTCCACCCGCATGCCCATCCGGACGTCCTCGGGGGCGACGCCGAGCAGCAGGTGCAGGAACGGGATGTCCGCGCCGTCGAGCAGCACGTACGCCGAGACGTACGGTGGCGGGATGCGCTGGCCGAGGAACGGCACGTTCACCACGCAGTACGTCGTGACGGTGCCGCGGTCGGACAGCTCGATCTGGTCCGTCGTCGGCACGCCGTCCACGGGGCAGGCGGGGCGCGGCGGGAAGTAGACCTTCTCGCAGACCGGGCAGCGCTGGGCGATCAGCCTGCCCTCCATGAGGCCGCGCAGGAACGGGTCCTCCGTGGGCGACGCGGAATGCGTGTAGTGCAGGTTCACCGGCGTGGTGACCATGCTGACGTCGTCGGCCTCCGCGGGCGGGTCGGCCGGTTCGCCGGAGATCTCGAAGCACTCGATGTCGGTGATCGCGCCGACCCGTTCGCCGCGCCACCTTGCGCGCACCCGTGTTCCGGTCGCCATCTGCTCCGGTGAACCGGCGTCGACGGCGTGCAACAGCGAGGTGTCCGCTCCGTCGAGCTGGATCAGCGCCCACGCGAACGGCCGGTCGAGCGGCTGTCCTTCGAGGGGCTCGGGAATCCACGACCACCCGCGCACGACACCGGTCGCCGCCACGTCCACGAACTCGTGCAGGCGTTCGGCGGTCACGGGGTCGTACTCGAGCGGCGGCACGTGCACGCGCCCGTCGCTGCCGCGGATCCCGGTCACCTTGCGGCGGCGCAGATCCGACAGGAACCGGCCCAGCGTCGGGCCGAGGGAGCGCGTGTAGTCGAAGCCAACGTCGAGCGGAGCACTCAGCGGCCGAGTCACAGATCAAAGTGAAACAGGTTCTCGAAATGGTGGCAAGATGAGTGCATGAAGCTCGGTCTGCAGCTCGGGTACTGGGGCGCCGGTCCGCCTCAGAACGCAGCCGTTCTCGTGGCGGCGGCGGAGGAATTCGGCTTCGACGCGGTGTTCGCCGCCGAGGCGTGGGGCTCGGACGCGTTCACCCCGCTGGCGTGGTGGGGATCCGGGACTTCGCGCGTGCGGCTGGGTACGTCCGTCGTGCAGATGTCGGCGCGCACACCGGCGGCCTGCGCGATGCACGCGCTGACCCTGGACCACCTCTCGGGCGGACGGTTCGTGCTCGGCCTGGGCGTGTCCGGGCCGCAGGTCGTCGAGGGCTGGTACGGACGGCCGTTCGCGAAACCCCTGGCCAGGACCAGGGAGTACGTGTCGATCCTGCGCCAGGTGATGGCCCGCGAGGCGCCGGTGCGCAACGACGGTCCGCACTACCCGTTGCCCTATCAGGGACCCGGTGCCCTGGGGCTCGGCAAGCCGCTCAAGCCCATCACGCACCCGCTGCGCGCCGACCTGCCGATCTGGCTCGGTGCGGAGGGTCCGAAGAACGTCGCGCTGACGTCGGAGATCGCGGACGGCTGGCTCGCGATCTACTACGCGCCACGGCTCGCCGGCATGTACGACGAGTGGCTGGACGAGGGCTTCGCGAAGTCGCGCCGGACGGATTCCCCTCGCAGCAGGGAGAACTTCGAGGTCGCGGCCACCTGTCAGGTCGTCGTGACCGATGACCCGGCCTCGGTGCGGGCGATGCTGAAGCCGTTCGTCGCTTTGTACATCGGCGGAATGGGCGCGCCCGGCATGAACTTCCACGCCGAGGTGTTCACCCGCATGGGATACGGCGAGGTCGTCCAGGACATCGGCAGGCTCTTCCAGGCCGGGCGCAAGGACGAGGCGGCGCAGGTGGTTCCGGACGAGCTGGTGGCCGAGATCAGCATCGTCGGCACCGCCGAGCACGTCCGCGACGAGGTCCGCCGCTGGGAGAAGGCGGGCGTCACGACACTGCTCGTCGGCTGCCGCGACGTTGCCTCGATCAAGGCCTTGTCGGAGGCTTGTCAGTAAGTGAAACGCGTTCTACTTTGAGGGTGTGGTCACAGGACTCTGGAACATCGCTGCCGATCAGCCGGACCTGACCGCGCTGGTCGATCCGAGTGGTCGCGAGATCACCTACTCGGAGCTCGCGGACACCGCGAACCGCTGCGGACGCGGGTTCCGGGCACTGGGTCTCGAACCCGGCGACAGCATCGTGCTGATGCTGCCCAACAGCGCCGACCTGGTGGCGGTGTACTTCGCCGCCTACCAGACCGGCCTCTACGTCGTGATGGCCAACTGGCACCTCACCGGGGCCGAGGTCGCGTACCTCGTGCAGGACAGCGGTGCCAAGGCGTTCGTCGCCCACGAGCGGTTCGCCGAGGCGGCCGCCGAAGCCGCGGCGGGCCTTCCGCCGCAGGCGCGGTTCGCCGTCGGTGAGATCGCGGGCTTCACGCCGCTGGCGAAGCTCGGCGAGGGCGGGGAAGGCAGGCCGGACGGCCGCACCACGGGGTCGCCGATGCTCTACACCTCCGGCACGACCGGCCGCCCCAAGGGCGTGCGCAGGCCGCTGACCGGCGCCGACCCGGACGTCGTACCGCCGTCCGCCGCCTGGTTCTTCGGCATCTTCGGGATCAAGCCGCACGACGGGCACGTGCACCTGTGCGGGTCGCCGCTCTACCACACGGCGGTGCTCAACTTCGTCGTCATCTCGATCCAGCTCGGCCACACCACCGTGCTCATGGACCACTGGGCGCCGGAGGACATGCTGCGGCTGATCGAGCGGCACAAGGTCACCCACAGCCACATGGTGCCGACCCAGTTCCACCGGTTGCTGGCCCTGCCGGACGACGTGAAGGCCAAGTACGACACGGGTTCGCTGCGCGCGATGATCCACGGCGCGGCGCCGTGCCCGCTGGAGGTCAAGCGCCGCATGCTCGACTGGTGGGGGCCAGTCGTGATCGAGTACTACGCGGCCACCGAGGGCGGCGGCACGGCGATCACCGCTCAGGAATGGCTGCGCAAGCCGGGATCGGTCGGTCTGCCGTGGCCGACGTCCGAGATCAAGATCCTGGGTGAGGACGGCACCGAGCTCCCGGTGGGCGAGCAGGGCCTGGTCTACATGCGGATGGGCGACGCGACCTTCGAGTACCACAAGGACGCGGAGAAGACCCGGGCCGCACGCGTCGGCAAGCTCTTCACGTTGCAGGACATCGGGTACCTGGACGAGGACGGCTACCTGTTCCTGTGCGACCGCAAGAACGACATGATCATCTCCGGCGGTGTGAACATCTACCCGGCGGAGATCGAGGGTGAGCTGATCTGCCATCCCAAGGTCGCGGACGTCGCGGTGTTCGGCGTGCCGCACCCGGACTGGGGCGAGTCGATCAAGGCGGTCGTGCAGCCCGCGGACGGCGTGGAGGCGTCCGAGGCCCTGACCGAGGAGCTGCTGGAGTTCGCGCGCACCCGGCTCGCGAAGTTCAAGCTGCCGCGGACGGTCGAGTACCTGGCCGAACTGCCGCGCGACCCGAACGGCAAGCTGTACAAGCGGAAGCTGCGCGACCTTGCGTGACCTCATCAGGATGACGCCGGACGAGGTCGAGACCTTCCTCCAGGGCCAGAAGACGCTCATCGTCGCCACCATCGGCCGCAACGGCCTGCCGCACCTCGCGCCGATGTGGTTCGCGTGGGTGGACGGCGAGCTCGTGTTCTGCACGGACCGCAAGTCGCAGAAGATCGTGAACCTGCGCCGGGACCCGCGCTGCAGCGTGCTGGCCGAGGCGGGGGAGACCTACGACCAGCTGCGCGGCGTGCACATGGAGGGCGTCACCGAGTTCACGCCGGACCTCGGGCGGGTGGTGGACGCCGTCGTGGCGCGCAACTTCGGCGAGGTCGGCACCGACCCCGAAGCCCGTGAAGCCCTGCACAAGGCGATGTCCCGACGCGTCGCCGTGATCTTCCGTCCGACCAAGACCGCCAGCTGGGACCACCGGAAGACGATGTCTGGAGTGAACCCGTGAACCTGAACCGCCGTCAGGTGCTCGCCGGAGCCGGTCTCGCGCTGGCCTCCGGACTGGTCAGACCTGGGACCGCCTCCGCCGATCTCGGCGAGTTCGACGTCGTGGTGGTGGGCGCGGGAGCGGCCGGCATGACCGCCGCGCTGACCGCCGCCAAGCGCGGTCTGAGCTGCGTGGTCGTCGAGAAGGCGCCGACCTACGGCGGCTCGGCCGCCCGCTCGGGCGCCGGCATCTGGATCCCCAACAACGAGGTGATCCTGGCGGCCGGCGTGCCGGACACGCCGGCGAAGGCCGCGCAGTACCTGGCGGCCGTCGTCGGTGACATCCCGCTCGCGCGGCAGCAGGCCTACCTGGCGCACGGGCCGCGGATGATCTCGTTCGTCATGCGCAACAGCCCCCTGCGCTTCCGGCACATGGACGGCTACAGCGACTACTACCCGGAGTACCCCGGCGGCATCGCGAAGGGCCGTTCGATCGAGCCGGAGATGCTCGACGGCCGCGTCCTCGGCGCCGAGCTGACGAACCTGAACGCCCCCTACCTGGCCACGCCGGCAGGCATGGTCATCTACGGCGCCGACTACAAGTGGCTCGCGCTGGCCCTGGTCAACGCGAAGGGCGCGGCGACCGCGGCCGCCGCCCTGGCACGCGGCACCGCGGCGGCCCTGGCCGGGCAGAAGCCCCTGACGATGGGCCAGGCGCTGGCCGGCGGCCTTCGCGCGGGCCTGCTGCAGGCGAACGTCCCGGTCTGGCTGAACACCGGTCTGACAGACCTGATCGTGGAGAACGGCGCCGTCAGGGGAGTGCTGACCTCCCGCGGAGCCGTGCGCGCACGGCGCGGCGTGATCATGGGTTCGGGCGGCTTCGAACACAACGCGGCCATGCGCGCCCAGTACCAGCGCCAGCCCATCGGTACACAGTGGACGGTCGGCGCCAGGGAGAACACCGGCGACGGCCACCGCGCGGGCCAGCGGGCCGGCGCGGCGCTCGACCTGATGGACGACGCCTGGTGGGGCCCCGCGATCCCGGTGCCCGGCACCCCGTACTTCTGCCTGGCCGAACGCACCCTCCCCGGCGGCCTGATGATCAACGCGGCGGGCCGCCGGTTCGTCAACGAGGCCGCGCCCTACAGCGACGTCGTGCACGTCATGTACGACAAGAACCCGTCCGACCCGTGCATCCCGGCCTGGCTCGTCGTCGACCAGAACTACCGCAACAGGTACCTCTTCGCCGACGTGGCACCGGCCCTGCCGCTGCCCGACGGCTGGTACCAGTCCGGTGCCGTCGTGAAGAACTGGTCGCTCGACGGCCTGGCCTCGGCCATCGGCGTCCCGGGCGCGAACCTGAGGTCGACCGTGAGCCGGTTCAACAACCAGGCCCTGACCGGCCGGGACACCGACTTCCAGCGCGGCGACAGCGCCTACGACCACTACTACACGGACCCGGCGGTGTTCCCGAACTCCTGCCTCGCGCCGCTGTGGACGCCGCCGTTCTACGCCTTCAAGATCGTGCCCGGTGACCTCGGCACCAAGGGCGGCCTGGTGACGGACGCGCGTGCCCGCGTGCTGCGGCCGAACGGGTCGGTGATCCCCGGCCTGTACGCGGCGGGCAACGTGAGCTCGGCCGTGATGGGGCGGAGCTACGCCGGGGCGGGGTCGACGATCGGGCCCGCGATGACGTTCGGGTACATCGCGGCCAACGACGTCTAAGCGCGGGTTTCGACCTTTGACGTCCGTTGTCGAGGTCCTGCCGGGCTCGTGGTGTTGTGTCGTAAGCCGGTTTCGTGACCCGGCTGGGTGTCCGGGGCCTGGGTGGCAGGATTTCGGTGTGTTCGCGGGTGAGGCGATCATCGGTCGGATCGCACGAAGTCCTCGGCGGACGCGGGCTGGGGACAGCCGGGCGGGTGTGGCTGGTGCGCGTTCCCAGGGGCGGCGCCGATCCTCCACGAGCAACCGGCCGGACCGACGCACTCGCGGTTGCGGGCGGCGTCTCGTTCGGCGGTGAACCGGGCGCGTTCCTTCGGCGACAACGCCGGGTCGGGCTGCGTCGTGTCGCACTCGCAGGCGATGGCCGCCGAGGCCGGACGGCATCGTCACGCCCGGCTGGCCGGGGTTCGCCAGGATCACGCCGGTCTGCGGGATGACCTCAAAGGCAGACCTCAGTCGTACTCCATCGTCAGCGACGTGCGACAGATGAACGCGTCGACGGCCCGCAACGCCTCGCCCTCACGGCGCCACCGGAACCCGATGGGCGCGCCGACCGGCTTCACTCGGTGAACATCGTGCAAGAATGGATCTTGTCGAACCTCTTGGCAGCGAGGTCGTCCTCGTCGATCAGGAAACACCCGTAGTAGAACTCGCTCTCCGTGGAGAACTGGGCGAGCGGCACCCACTGTCGTACCAGCCGCTCCTCCTCTTCGTGCTCCAGGCGCCGCCACTCGTCCTGGGACATCTCGGGGTTCGCCCTGCGCTGCCCCTGCGCGTGGACCCCGGCCATCTGTGAGTGCGGGCTGTGCCCACTGCCGATGTTGCGGCAGTACCCGCCGAGTTGGAGCGTGCTGTGGTGGTTCGGCCTCTCCTCCGGCCAGAGCTGCTCGACGACCCCGCACAACTCGTCGAGGTGCTTCAGCGAGCCGAACAACTCCTTCACATCGGCCGTCGCGAACCGCACGTCCCGATTCTCGATCCACTCCGGCAACTCGGGCCGCACCCGCGCGACGATCCAGTGCTCGGGGATGAGGAACGGAATGGTCGCGTCCATGTAGGTCGACCTGGAGTCGTGGCCGGGCGGCGGCGCCGCCTCCTCGGTCTCCGTGCCCGCAGGAACGTGCAGAACCCGCGAGTAGTCGGTAGTGGGGTACTCCTCGATGTCCTCCTCGTGGTGCAGGAAGAACAACAGCGACCCGTCCTCCGGCAGACCGAGTCCCTCGGCCCGGGGAAGAGCCGCACAGTCGACAGACCCGATGAACGGCAACGGGAAGCTACCCCCTGGCCATTCCACGCCCACCGGTAACCGGGGAAGGCCGCCGACCTGACCGACGACTTCGCCCTCACCCGTGCTCAGCCAGGTCCAGACCCCGAACCGAATCAGCTCGGCGAACTTGCCGATCTCGTCCTCGGGAATGCCCCGATCGACTGCGGCACTGCGGAACTGCTCATAACGATCCATGACCGGGATGATCGCAGATCGTGTGACCGTTCTCGCAGCACGGTCCTGTTGAGACGGAAGCGGATGCCGCCACTCACCCCGAACCACTGCCCCCGAACCACTGCGAGCTTGTCCGACGGACACCTGGTTGCTCATGCACGAAGCCCTTGGTTGGTCTTTCCTTCCTGCGACAGACGGAAGATCACAACCAAGGGCTTCGACGATCGGTGTGCACCACACCAGCGCAACCGATGCGCTGGGGGACCTGCCCAGGTTCCGCCACGAGTTCTACACCACGAGCCCGGCAGGACCTCGACAACGGACATCAAAGGTTGAAACCCGAGCTAAGGGCAACGGCAGTAGTTGGGCACGTCGGCGAACCGCACCTCGTCGGTGATCCGGACGAACGGCCAGCCACCGGTCTCCGCGAGCAGGAGATCGGTGGTCGTGCTGTCACCGGCGACGAGGCACACCGTCCGTCCCTCCGTCAGCGCGGTCCTGACCGCGGCCGTGAACTCCGCGGTGCCCTTGGGATGCCCGACCTCGCCCGAGACGAACACGCGCTGGAACCGCTCGGCGAGACCGGACAGGCGCAGCTTCGCGCGCTGGAGCGACCGGCAGCCGTCCGTGGCCAGCCACAGCTCGTGGCGTTCCCGGAGTGAGTCCAATGCGGACTCGACGCCGGGGAACGGGACGACGAGGGCGCTGCGCAGCCTGCGGAACGCCAGGGCGGCTGCCTCGGCGTCCGCCGTGCTGCCGAGGTCGTCGAGGGCCAGCCGCCACGCCCGCACGTCGTTGCCGACCAGTGCCCTGATCGACGCCTCGGGCATGGGCAGGTCGTGGAAGTCCGCCCAGAGCGCCTCCCAGGAGGCGACCCGTTGCACCTCGGGATGTGTGACATGCGGGTTGCCGCGCCACTCCCGCCGGGCGGCGGCCAGCACCGTGCCGACCGCCTGCTCGTCGGCGACGATCGAGAGTTCTTCCAGCACCGCGCGGACGGCGGCGCGCACCGCGGCGCCGTCCGGGATCAGGCAGTCGTCGAGGTCGATGATGGCGACGGCGCGGGTCATGGACAGACCTTGGCACACGGGAGCGTCACTCCCACACCGTGACCTGACCGGTGATCGTCGTGCTGTCCACGGCGGCGACCTCGACCAGGAAGGTCCGGCCGCCGGGTGTCCGCCCGCAGACCCGGCTGCCCGCGACCAGGTTCGTGGCGTCCCTCGTTCCGCGCTGGGAGATGTCGGTGTCGCACTCGGCTTTTCCCGGTGTGCCGTCGCCGGTCCACTCCGCCAGCCAGTAGTTCTCGTCGCCGTGCAGACGGCCGGGCGTCAGGGGCCAGACGTTCATGCCGTCCATGCCGCGAGGTTGGGCCAGATCGAGGTTGTAGCTGCCGAACGGCACGGTGCCGCTGAACCGGACGTCGTCGCCCGCGGACACGGAGGGGACCGTGACCGCTTTGGCGGTGGTTGTCGTCGTCGTGGTGACCGGTGGGACGACGGCAGGTGCACTGGTGGTCTGGCGCCCCGGCTGGACGTTCGGGCCCGGCCGGGCTGCCGTGGCCGGGGCGGGCAGGGCGCCGGTGGAGACCGGTGCCGGGACGACGGCGGCCTCGACCGGGCTCGCACCGGTGGCCGCGGCGGGCGTCTCCCTCGTCGGCCCGCCGGGAGCCGTCAGCTTCATCGCCAGCGTGGAAGCGACCACGAAGGCGACCACCACCGCCGAGGTGGCGAGGCTCCAGAACACCCTGCCCCGCTTGGACTTGCCGGGGGAACCGAGGTTGAACGCGATCGACCCGGCCTGGAACGCCGTGCCGCTGACGTTGCCCTCGATCTCGTTGTCGGTCTCCTGCTCGGCGTGCTTCACGACTGGCCCCTGCCCCCCGGACTGCGGATGTGTGATTCGCAGATCGGACCGGTGCCGCGAAGTGTTACGGGCGCGAACGAAGTGGTTCGGAACGCACCTACCGGCCCTTGAACTCCGGCTTGCGCTTCTCCGCGAAGGCGCGAGGGCCTTCCTTCGCGTCCTCGCTGGAGAACACCTCCATGCCGAGCCGGGCGTCCACTGTGAACGCCTCGTTCTCGTGCATCACTTCGGTCTCCCGCATGGTCCGCAGGATGTTCCGCACCGCGATCGGCCCGTTGGCCGTGATCAGGGCGGCCAGTTCCATGGCTTTGTCCAGGGCCTGGCCGTCCGGCACCACGTGCCCGATCAGCCCGATCTCCTTGGCCTCCGCGGCCCGGATGTGCCGTCCGGTCAGCAGGAGGTCGGCCGCGACGGTGTAGGGGATCTGGCGCGGCAGCCGCACCGCCGAGCCGCCCAGCGGGAACAGGCCCCAGCGCGCCTCCGAGACGCCGAACCGCGCGCTCTCGCCGGCCACGCGGATGTCGGTCGCCTGCAGGATCTCCGTGCCGCCCGCGACGGCGGGGCCTTCCACCGCGGCGATCAGCGGTTTCGTCAACCGGCGTCCTTTGAGCAGCGGCTCGATGACGGAGAAGTCGAACTTGCCGGCGTTCTCGCTGGGGTGGTTCGACGTCATCGCCTTGAGGTCCGCGCCCGCGCAGAACGCTCCGCCCGCGCCGGTCAGGACGCAGACGCGGACGTCCGGATCGGAGTCCACCCGGTCCCACGCGTCCTTCATGATGGCCAGCATGGGGCCGGACAGGGCGTTGCGGACCTCCGGGCGGTTCATCGTGACGACCAGGACGTTGCCGGTCAGTTCCACCAACGCGTGGGGTTCCGTCGTGGTCGTCATTCGCGCGCCTCCTGGATCGAGTCTGACCGCACGGGGGATTGTCCAGAACAGTAACACGTTCTACTTTGCGTACCATGGCCCTCAACGTCGCAGACCTCGTTGAACACGCCGCCGACACCGTGCCCGACAGGACCGCGCTCGTGTGCGGGGCCAAGCGGGTCACCTACGCCGAGCTCGAGTCGCGAGCCAACAAACTGGCTCACCACCTGGCAAAGAACGGCGTGACGCAGGGTGCGCACGTGGGGCTCTACGCGCGCAACTCGATCGAGCTGGTCGAAGCCATGCTCGCGGTCTACAAGCTGCGCGCCGTGGCGATCAACGTCAACTACCGCTACACCAAGAACGAGTTGCAATACTTGTTCGGTGAGGCGGACCTGACCGCTCTCGTACACGAACGGCGGTACTCGCCGTTGGTCGCGGAGGTCGGCGCGCCCGGCCACACCGTCGTGATCGACGACGAGTCGGAAGAGGACTTCGAGGGCGCCGACTACGAGACCGCGCTGGCCGAGGAGTCGGGGGAGCGGGACTTCGGGCCGCGCAGCCCCGACGACCTCTACATCCTGTTCACCGGTGGCACGACCGGCATGCCCAAGGGCGTGATGTGGCGCCACGAGGACGTGTGGCGCACGCTCGGCGGCGGCATCGACTTCGTCACCGGCGAACGGCTGACGGACGAGTGGCAGCAGGCCAAGGCGGGCAAGGACTACGGGCTCATCCGGCTGTGCCTGCCGCCGCTGATCCACGGCGCGGCGCAGTGGGCCGTGCTGGGCGCGTTGTTCAGCTGCAGCACGGTGGTGCTGGTGCCCAAGTTCGACCCCGCCGAGATCTGGCGGGTGATCGAAAGGGAAAAGGTCCAGGTCGCCGTCATCACCGGAGACGCCATGGGCCGGCCGCTGATCGAGGAGTTCCAGCGCGGCACGTACGACGGCTCGTCGCTGTACATCCTCAACAGCAGCGCCGCGTTGTTCTCCTACACCGTCAAGAAGCAGTACCACGAGCACCTGCCGCACACGACGCTGCTGGAGTCGATCGGGTCGAGCGAGACCGGGTCCACCGGCATCGGCGCGGTGCCCAAGGAGATCGTGAAGACCGACGGCACCAAGGTGAAGCTCAACGAGGACACCATCGTCATCGACGAGGACGGGAACAAGCTGGAGCCGAAGCCGGGCGTCATCGGCAAGCTGGCGCGCGGCGGGCACATCCCGCTCGGCTACTACAAGGACCCCGAGAAGACCGCGCGGATGTTCGTCGAGGTCGACGGCAGGCGGTTCACCGTGCCCGGCGACTTCGCCCGCTTCGAGGAGGACGGCGACATCACGTTGCTGGGGCGCGGCAACACCTGCGTCAACACCGGCGGCGAGAAGGTGTTCCCCGAGGAGGTCGAGGGAGTGCTGAAGTCGCACCCGGACGTGTTCGACGCCCTCGTGATCGGCATCCCCGACGACCTGCTCGGCCAGCGCGTCGGTGCGATCGTCCAGCCGCGCGACGGCGCGACGCCGACACTGTCCGAACTGGACGCTCATGTCCGCGAGACCCTCGCCGGCTACAAGGTGCCGCGCTCGCTGTGGCTCGTCACCGAGATCGGCCGCACCCCCAGCGGCAAACCCGACTACCAGTGGGCGAAGCGCCACGTGGAGGATCATGCGCACCAGCCTGTGTGACGAGCTGGGCATCGAACACCCCGTCTTCGGCTTCACGCCGTCCGAGCACGTGGCGGCGGCGATCAGCCGGGCAGGCGGGCTCGGTGTCCTCGGGTGCGTGCGGTTCAACGACGCGGAGGACCTCGACCGCGCGTTGACGTGGATGGACGAGAACACCGACGGCAAGCCCTATGGCGTCGACATCGTCATGCCCGCCACCGTGCCGAAGGAAGGCACGCAGATCGACCTGGCGAGCCTCATCCCGCAGAGCCACAAGGAGTTCGTGCAACAGACGTTGCTGAAGCTCGGCGTGCCGCCGCTGCCCGACGGCGAGGGCGGCGAGGGCGTGCTCGGCTGGCTGCACTCGGTCGCGCGCTCGCACGTCGACGTGGCCCTGGAGCACCCGATCCGGCTCATCGCGAACGCCCTGGGCTCGCCGCCCACCGACGTCATCGAACGGGTGCACGCGGCCGGCGTCCCGGTGGCGGCGCTGGCGGGCAAGGCCGAGCACGCGCGCAGGCACGTGGCCAACGGCGTCGACATCGTGGTGGCGCAGGGTTACGAGGCCGGCGGCCACACGGGTGAGGTCGCGACGATGGTGCTCGTGCCGGAGATCGTGGACGCGGTGGACGTCCCTGTGCTCGCCGCGGGCGGCATCGGCTCGGGACGGCAGGCCGCCGCGGCGATGGCGCTCGGCGCGTCCGGTGTCTGGATGGGCTCGTACTGGCTCACCACCGCCGAGTACACCCTGGGCAACTCCAGCACCAAGGAGGCGTTGCTCGCCGCCGGGTCCAGCGACACCGTCCGGACCCGCGTCTACACCGGCAAACCCGCGCGGCTGCTGAAGACGCGGTGGACCGAGGCGTGGTCCGCGCCGGGCGCCCCGGAACCGTTGCCGATGCCGTTGCAGAACATCCTGGTCAGCGAGGCACACCTGCGGATCGCCCGGTCCGACGACCCGACGGTGGTCTCGATGCCGGTCGGTCAGGTCGTCGGGCGGATGAACGAGGTCCGCCCGGTCGCGGAGGTCCTCGCGGACCTGCTGGCGGAGTTCGACGCGACGGTCGAACGCCTCACCAAGCTGCGCTGAGTTTGAGGAGCTGGGCGGTCGCGCCGCCCAGCTCGAACTCGTGGCGCTTCGCCGCCGTGAAGTAGCGGTGGACGTCGTGGCTCATGTCGATGCCGGTGCCGCCGTGCACGTGCACGGCGGTGTGCGCCACGCGGTGCCCGGCGTCGGCGGCCCAGAACTTCGCCGTCGCCACCTCGGCCGCCGCGTCCAGTCCTTCGGAGAGCCGCCAAGCGGCCTGCCAGAGGGTCAGGCGGATCGCCGCGACGTCGATGTACGCATCAGCGAGCCGTTGTGCCACGGCCTGGAAGCTGCCGATCGGCCGGTCGAACTGCACGCGGGTCCGCGCGTACTCGGCCGTCAGCTCCAGCGCGCGTTCGGTGACACCGAGCTGCAGAGCGCACAACCCCAGCGCGTACCGCGTGATCAACCAGTCCGGGGACAGGCCGGGCACCACCTCGCCGGTGCCGGAGAACGCGAAGCACCCCGCGTCCGAGCCGTCGACCAGCTCCTGCGGGGTGATCTCCAGCTGCTCCGCCTCGACGAGGAAAACCTGCTCCTCGTGCGCCACCAGGAACGCGGCCGCCTCCGACGCGGACGGCACCGTCGTCTTCACGCCGTCCGCGTCCGACAGCGCCACGGACAGCACGGTTCCCGGTGTCAGCCAGCGTTCGCGCTGCTCCTGCGTGCCGAACTCGGCGAGCGCCGAGGCCGCGACCGTCGCGGGCAGGTAGGGCACGGGGGAGACCGCGCGGCCCAGTTCGACCAGCACCGAGCACTGCTCCAGCACCCCGAACTCGTCGGGCCGTTCCGGCACGACGCCCGACTTGACCAGGTCGAGCCAGGGCGTGTCGGACGAGTCGAGGATCTTGCGGGTCAGCGCGGCCAGCTCGCGCTGAGCCTCGGTCGGGGTGAAGTCCACGGAGTCTCCTTACCGAGGCACAGCGGGCAGCCCGAGGCCCGCCCGCGCGATGATGTCCCGCTGGATCTCGTTGGTGCCGCCGCCGAACGTGAGGATCAGCGACGACCGGTGCATGCGTTCGACGCGCCCGTGCAGCAGCGCTCCCGCGGAGCCCGTGCGCACGATCCCGTTGGCGCCCAGCACCTCCATCAGCAGGCGGTATCCCTCGGTCGCGAACTCGGTGCCGAACACCTTGGTGGCGGAGGCCTCCGCCGGTGACGGGGCCTCGTCGGAACCGGAAGCGATCCGCCAGTTGACGAGCTTGAGGAACTCGGTCTTGGCGTGCACGCGGGCGAGGTGCAGGCGCACCCATTCCTGTTTCGCGGCACCGGTTTCGTCCGCCCATTGACGAACTTCGCGCAGCGCGGTCTGCAGCGGAGCGGCCGAGCAGAGGGCGACGCGTTCGTGGTTGAGCTGGTTGGTGATGAGCTTCCAGCCCTTGTGCTCCTCGCCGACGAGGTTCGCCGCGGGCACCCGGACGCTGTCGTAGAAGGTGGCGCTGGTCGTGGGCCCGGACATGGTCGGCACGGGCGTCCAGGAGAAGCCGGGGGCGGTGGTCGGCACCATGATGACGCTCAACCCCCTGTGCCGCTGCGACTCCGGGTCGGTGCGGCAGGCGAGCCAGACGTAGTCGGCGTACTGGATGAGGCTGGTCCACATCTTCTGGCCGTTGACCACGTACTCGTCACCGTCGCGGACCGCGCGCGTGCGCAGGCCCGCGAGGTCGGTGCCCGCCTCCGGTTCGGAGTAGCCGATGGCGAAGTGCAGCTCCCCGGACGCGATCTTCGGCAGGTAGAACGCCTTCTGCTCGGGTGTGCCCAGGGACATGATCGTCGGGCCGATGGAGTTCAGCGTCAGGAACGGCACCGGCGCACCGGCCGCGGACGCCTCGTCCAGGAAGATCAGCTGCTCGATCATCGGGCGGGCGCGGCCGCCGTACTCCTCCGGCCAGCCGATGGTGAGCCAGCCGTCCAGCCCCATCTGGCGGACGGTGTCCTTGTAGACCGCGGCGTCGCCGTAGTCGCCACCGCCGGCGAGCGCGGCCCTGCGTTCGGGCGTCATGAGCGCGGCGAAGTACGCCCGCAACTCCTGGCGCAACTGCTCCTGTTCGGGCGTGAAACCGATGCGCATGACCGCTACTCTAGAACAAGTTCTACTTGATGTCAGGAGGCCGCGATGAAGGTCGGCGTCGACCCTTCGCTGTGCGAGGCGCACGGGGAGTGCATGTCAATCCTGCCTGAGGTGTTTGACCTTGACGACGACGAGGTTCTGCAGATCCGGGACGGTGAGCTGGCCCCGTCGGAGGAGGAGCCGGCCGAGCGCGCCGTCGTGTCGTGCCCCAAAGGCGCACTGCGCCTCTCACGCTGATGGGCCTTGTCATGAACAAGAACAGATTCTAGTGTTCGACGGCACCAGGCCGTGAGCTCAGCGAGGAGTGATACCGGTGAAGGCTGCCGTGCTCAACCAGGTAGGCGACGACAAGCTCGAGCTCCGGGACGACGTGACCACGGCCCCGGTCGGGCCGCAGGAGATCCGCATCCGGATCAAGGCGTGCGGGGTGTGCCACAGCGACCTGTCCGCAATGGACGGAACGCTGCCGGCCCTGACGCCCGGCGTGGTCGGTCACGAGGGCGCCGGGGAGATCGTCGAGATCGGGAGCGCCGTGACGTCGCTCGCGGTCGGCGACCACGTGGCGATCACGTTCGTGCCGCCGTGCGGGAAGTGCGCGCAGTGCGTGACGGGCCAGTCCCATCTGTGCCTCGTGCACACCATCTCGGCGTTCACGTCACCGAGGTTCGTCGTCGGGGGCAACCCGGCCTTCGGGTACGCGGGGCTCGGCGCGTTCGCCGAGGAGATGGTCGTGCCCGCTGACGCCGCGGTGAAGGTCGACGACGACGTGCCGTGGGAGATCGCCGCGCTGCTGTCGTGCGGCATCCTGACCGGTGTCGGAGCCGTGCTCAACACCGCGAAGGTCGAACCGGGCTCCAGCGTCGCCGTCATCGGCTGCGGTGGTGTCGGTGTCGCGGTGATCCAGGGTGCCCGGCTCGCCGCCGCCGCACGGATCGTCGCGGTCGACCCGGTGCTCGAGAAGCATGAGGTGGCGCAGAAGTTCGGCGCGACGCACGCGACGACGCCCGACGGTGTCGCGGACCTGAACAACCAGCTGAACTCCGGCATGGGCTTCGACTACGTATTCGACGTGGTCGGCCTGCCCGCGACGATCCGCCAGGCGTGGGACCTGACGCGCCGGGGCGGCCACACGGTCGTCGTCGGGGCGGGCCGGGCGGACGCGATGGTGTCGTTCAGCGCTCAGGAGCTCTTCCTGCACGACAAGACGCTGCACGGGTCGTTCTACGGGACCGCGAACTTCCGCCGGGACATCCCTCGCATGATCGCGCTGTGGCGGCAGGGCCGGCTGGACCTCGAAGGCATGATCAGCAGGCGGATCAGGCTCGAGGACGTGAACGAGGGCCTGCAGGCCCTGCGTGGCGGCGGGTCGCTGATCCGCCAGGTGATCCTCTTCGACTGACACACATCTCTTCTGGGAGTCTCTTGTGGACCTTGCGGGGAAGGTCGCCGTGGTCACCGGCGCGGGTGCCGGGCTCGGCCGCGCGGAGGCGCTGGAGCTCGCCAGGGCCGGTGCGTCGATCGTGCTCAACGACCTGCCGGGCTCGGCCGAGGCCGCCGCGGCCGAGATCGGGGAACTGGGCGCGAAGTGCGTCGTGGTCGAGGGTGACGTGGGCGAGCGGAGCACCGCCGACGCCCTCGTCACCGCCGCGATGGAGCAGTTCGGCGGGCTGCACGTCGTCGTGAACAACGCCGGAGTGCTGCGCGACCGGATGTTGTTCAACATGACCGACGAGGAGTGGGACCTGGTCGTGCGCGTGCACCTGCGCGGCCACTTCCTTTTGTCGCGCAACGCCGTCGCGCTGTGGAAGCAGCAGTCGAAGGCGGCCGGTGAGCCGGTCTACGCGCGGATCGTGAACACGTCCTCGGAGGCGTTCCTGCTCGGCTCCGAGGGGCAGGCCAACTACGCGGCGGCCAAGGCGGGGATCGCGGCGCTGACCGTCGCCACCGCCCGCGGCACGAGCCGTTACGGCGTGCGCGCCAACGCGATCTGCCCGCGGGCCCGCACCCGGATGACCGCGCACGTGTTCGGCGACGCGCCGGAAGGCGACGACTCGCTCGCGCCCGAGCACGTCGCGAAGTTCGTGGCGCACCTGGCCGGACCGTCCGGCGACAGGATCAACGGACAGGTCTTCGTCGTGCACGGCGGCATGGTCGCGCTGATGGCACCACCGACCGTCGAGCAGAAGTTCGGCGAGTTCACCGATCTCGACGGCTACTTCGCCGATCGCGATCCACAGAGGTCTTTCGCCTGCACGGAAACACTGCGCATCTGATTTTTGGCGACTCTAGGAGGAGCTGTGACGCTCACCGTCCAACCGCACCGCGAGACGCTGGGCCTCAAGGACGGCCGGCTCCTCATCGGAGGCGAGTTCCGCGAGGCGGACGAGACCTGGACCCACCACCACCCCGCGACCGGCGAGGAGATCGGCAGCTTCGCCGTCGCCTCGGTGCAGGACGTGGACGCGGCGGTGCGTGCGGCGCGCAAGGCGTTCGACGAGGGCACGTGGCCGCGCAGCCGCGCGGGTGAGCGCATCAAGGTCCTGCGCAGGTACGGAGACCTGCTGCGGGAACACTCGGACGAGCTGCGCGGACTGCAGGCGCTGGACAACGGCGTGCCGCTGTCGTTCGGCCAGATCTACGCCACGTCGGTCGGCATCGCGGCGGACATCTTCGACCACCACGCCGGCTGGATCGACAAGGTCGGCGGCCAGACGCTGCCGCCGTACCAGGGTGGCGACCACCTCGCGATGACGTTCCGCGAACCGGTTGGCGTCGTCGCGGCGATCCTGCCGTGGAACGCGCCGTTCGTGCTGTTCGCCCAGAAGCTCGCGCCCGCGCTGGCGGCCGGCTGCACGGTCGTGGTCAAACCGTCGGAGTACGCGTCGTTCTGCGTGATCCGCATGGTCGAGCTGCTGATCGAGGCCGGGCTGCCGGAGGGCGTCGTCAACCTCGTCACCGGCCCCGGGAACCCGACCGGCGAAGCGCTGATCACCCACCCCGGCGTCGACAAGATCAGCTTCACCGGCAGCCGCACCGTCGGCCGCCGGATCGTCGAGGCCTCCGCCGGGACGATGAAGCGCGTGTCCCTGGAACTGGGCGGGAAGTCGCCGGCGATCGTGTTCTCGGACGCGCCGAACGTCGGCCTCGCCGCGATGACCTGCATGGGCATGGTCACCATGGGCCTGTCCGGCCAGGCGTGCGTGGCGCACACGCGGGCGTTGGTGCAGCGGGACGCGCAGGACGAGTTCATCTCGATGGCGCAGATGCTCGCGACCGCGGTGACGTTCGGCGACCCGTTCGACCCCGCGGTGCTGGCCAGCCCGCTGATCAACGGCAAGCAGCTCGAACGCGTGCTCGGCTACATCGAACGCGGCCAGGAGGAGGGAGCCCGCCTGGTGACCGGCGGCACCCGGCTCGAGGGCGACTACGCGTCCGGCAACTTCGTCGCGCCGACGATCTTCGCGGACGCCAGCAACGACATGGCCATCGCCCGTGACGAGATCTTCGGGCCGGTGCTGACGATCGTGCCGTTCGACGACGAGGAAGAAGCGGTCCGCATCGCGAACGACACCGAGTACGGCCTGGGCGCCGGCGTCTACACCAACGACGTCCGCCGCGCGTTCCGCGTCTCGAAGGCCCTGCGGGTGGGCATGGTCGGCGTCAACGGCTTCCAGCTCGAACCGCACATCCCGTTCGGCGGCTACAAGCAGTCGGGGCTCGGCCGCGAGGGCGGGCAGAGCGCCTACGAGGCCTACACCGAGCTCAAGACCGTGATGATGCCGCTGACCGACGAGATGATGTAGATGCGGCTCGACGGGAAGATCGCCCTGATCACCGGCGCCGCCCGCGGTCAGGGCGCGGCGGCGGCACGCCGGTTCGCGGCCGAGGGCGCGCGGGTGATGATCACCGACGTCCTCGACGACCAGGGCAAGGAGCTCGCGGCCGAGCTCGGTGCCGAGTACTGCCACCTCGACGTGTCGTCGGAGGACGAGTGGGCCGAGGCCGTCTCGTTCACCGTTTCGGCGTTCGGCGACATCACGGTCCTCGTGAACAACGCCGGCATCCTGCACTTCTCCGCCCTGGCAGACACGACGCTCGCCGACTACCAGCGGGTGATCGGCATCAACCAGGTCGGCACGTTCCTCGGCATGAGGTCGGTCGTGCCGTCGATGAAGCGGGCCGGCGGCGGGTCGATCGTGAACGTGTCGTCGGTCGAGGGCCTGGGCGGCATGCCGTACCTCGTGGCGTACACGGCGTCGAAGTTCGCCATCCGCGGCATGACCAAGGTCGCCGCGATGGAACTGGGGCAGCACGGGATCCGGGTGAACTCCGTGCACCCCGGCGCCATCGACACCCCGATGGTCAGCGAGGCCCTCGGGCGGCCGATCGACGTGTCACCGATCGGCAAGAAGCTGGCGCTGCGCCGGATCGGGCAGCCGGAGGACGTGGCGAACGTCGTGCTGTTCCTGGCCAGCGACGAGAGCGCGTACTGCACCGGCAGTGAGTTCGTGGTCGACGGAGGGGCCACGGCGACCCACGCGTTGAGCTGAGAGACCGCATTGGTCAGCGTTGTTGATTAGCCGCGGATCCCCGATCGTCATCAACGGGGCCTGGCTAGCGTCTCCATCGACCACCGCCGTGCATTGGGGGTACGGCGGTCGTCGACTTGGGGAGGAGTGCAGCTCATGCGCAAAGCAGCGGCGATCGTGGCGTTCTTCCTGGCCCTGGCAGGGCCGGGAACGGCCTCGGCGGACGTCAGCCCCGCGTGCAACGGGAACTGGGACTCGCACGTCTGGGCGAAGGTGCAGCGGGACAGCTGCGGGAGCTACATCGGCACCGTCAAGCTGACCAACATCCACACCATCGGATTCACCGGCCACTGGGACATCGTGGTCAACGGCAGCAAGGTGCGGGCGGAGCCCACGTCGGGCGACGCGTGGCTGGGGGCCGGCGTCACGCGAACGATCAACGTCGAGTGGTTCGCGTCGACCGCCCACGACCTGTGCGCCGTGCTCTGGGAAAGGCTCGCCACGGGTGGGTACAGCCAGCGCGGCGTGCCCTGCGTCCCGATCGACTGAGCAGGCGCGGGGTTCCCGGGCTCGTCCTGGGAACCCCCTCTTCCGTCCCGGTGCAACCGGGTGGACCTCTCCGGCGTATCCATGATCGAGAGGTCATACCCGGGGAGCTCGATGTGAAATCACTGTTGTTGACGGCCGCGCTCTTGATCGGGCTGGCGCCCGCCGCGCCGGCCTCGGAAGAGGCGCAGACGCCGGTGCTGTCGTGGCAGGACTGCCAGGACGGGTTCCAGTGCTCGACCGCGAAGGTCCCGCTGGACCACGACCGGCCGTTCGGGTCGAAGATCGACCTGGCGCTGATCAGGTTGCCCGCGACCGACCCGGCGAAGCGGATCGGCTCGTTGTTCGTGAACTTCGGCGGGCCCGGAGCGTCCGGTGTGGACAGACTGCGGGCGTGTGGCAAGTGGGAGTGGCTGTTCTCGTCCGAACTGCGGTCGCGGTTCGACGTGGTGTCGTGGGATCCGCGCGGCATCGGCCGTTCGGCGACCGTGCGCTGCTTCGACAGCGTCGAGGAACAGCAGCGGTTCCTCAACTCCATCCCGGTCTACCCGGACACCGCGGCGGAGGAACCGGCGTTCTACGACGGCTACCGCGAGTTCGTCCGGCGCTGCGAGGAGAAGTCCGGCGACCTGCTCGACCACGTCTCGTCGGCCAACACGGCCCGCGATCTCGACCTGCTGCGCAAGGCCGTGGGCGACAAGAAGCTGACTTACCACGGCATCTCGTACGGCACGCACCTCGGCGCGATCTACGCGAACTTGTTCCCGGACAAGGTTCGCGCGCTCGCGTTCGACGGCGCGCTCGACTTCGCCGGCAACGCCACCGGGCACGGCGACCAGGGCACGACCGTGCCGCTGGACACCCGCCAGGACGTGCCGCGCGGTGTCGCCGAGACGTTCGACCAGTTCCTCAAGCTCTGTGCGGCACCGGGCGCGAACTGCGCGTTCGCGGGCGGCGACCTGAAGCAGAAGTGGGCTGATCTGGTCGCCCGGGTGACGGCGTCCCCGGTCACCACGCCGGACGGGCGGTTCGACCGCGTTGCGCTGATCAGCCTCGTGTGGGACGCGCTGGCGCAGCCGGACACATGGCAGGACACCGCTCGCGTGCTCCAGGGCGTCTGGGAGGCGCCGGCTTCGCTGAAGGCGTCGGCCGACTACGTCACGAACCGGTTCGAGGGCTTCAACGCCGTGCAGTGCTCGGACAGCGACTTCCCGCGCGACCCGGCCGTGTACTCGGCGTACGGCAGGACCGAGGACCAGCGCGTGCCGTACTGGGGCCGTGCGGTGGTGTTCGACATGATGGCCTGCGCGTTCTGGCAGGGCCGTGACGACGACCGCTACACCGGGCCGTGGAACCGCTGGACGTCGGCGCCGATCCTGTTCGTCAACAGCAGGTTCGACCCCTCGACGCCGTTGCACGGTGCGCGCGACGGTGCCGCGGAGATGGCCCGCACGGGATTCCTGACCGTCGAGGGGTACGGGCACACCTCCATGTACGTGCGCAGCGCGTGCGCGGAGAAGGTGAAGCGGGAGTACCTCTTCACCGGTGTGCTGCCCGCTCAGAAGACCTGCGGCATCGACAAGTCGCCGTTCGCCTGAGCTCGGTTTCGGCGGGGGCCTCGCCCGCGGGGCCCCCGCCGCTCTGCCGAAGCAGATCACCGCACGACGTGACGGCTCGTCCCCGGTGACCTACGTTGGGGTTCATGCTGAACCCGCTGACCCAGGTGCCGTTGGAACGGTTGCGGCAGCGCACGAGCGTGAAGTGGCGGCAGTTCCCGGACGACGTGCTGCCGTTGTGGGTGGCCGAGATGGACGTCGACGTGGCCGAGCCCGTCAAACAGGCGGTCGTGGAGGCGCTGGACCTCGGCGACACCGGCTACCCGGCGGGCACCCACTACCAGGAGGCGCTCGCGGCGTTCGCACGAGAACGCTGGGGCTGGAACCTCCCGGTGGACCGCACGGCGCTCGTGTCCGACGTGATGCTCGGCATCGTCGAGCTGATCAAACTGGTCTCCGGGCCCGCCGCCCCCGTGATCGTCAGCCCGCCCGTGTACCCGCCGTTCTACCTGTTCGTCAGGAGCACGGGCCGCGCGGTCGTCGAGGCACCGCTCCAGCACGGCCGCCTCGACCTCGAGCTGCTGGAACGGACGTTCCGGCACGTCAAGGCCGACCGTCCGGTGTACCTGCTGTGCAACCCGCAGAACCCGACCGGCACCGTCCACACCGCCGAGGAGCTGACGGCCCTCTCACGGCTGGCCGGGACGTACGGCGTCCGCGTGATCGCCGACGAGATCCACGCACCGCTCGTCTCCAGGAGCACGAAGTTCGTGCCTTACCTGAGCGTCGACGAGAACGGGATGTCGCTCATGTCCGCGTCGAAGGGCTGGAACCTGGCGGCCATGCGGGCGGCGGTCGCGATCTCCAACACCGACGAACTCGCGAGGCTGCCCGAGGAGGTCAGCCACGGGCCGAGCCACTTCGGCACGATCGCGCACACGGCCGCGCTGCGCGAGGGCGGCGAGTGGCTCGACGCCCTGCTTGCCGGTCTCGACGACAACCGGAAGCTCCTGAAGAACCTGCTCTCCGAGCACCTGCCCGAGATCGGCTACGAACCCTCCGAGGCGACGTTCCTGGCCTGGCTCGACTGCCGGGCCGTCAGCGACGACCCGGCCGCGTTCTTCGTCGAGCGGGGCAGGGTCGCCCTGATGTCGGGCGCCGAGTTCGGCAGCGGCGGAGCGGGCCACGTCCGGTTCAACATCGGCACCTCGCCCGAGATCATCACCGAGGCCGTGCGCCGGATGGCTGCCAGCCGCTGACAGTGCGCTGTGCGCGGTCTGCCAGCGGCGCGGCGCACAGTTCCTCCTGAACACGAGGGAGGAACGATGGCACTCGCGATCAGGGCAGAAGGCCTGGTCAAACACTACGGGGAGACCAAGGCGCTCGACGGCGTCGACCTGGAGGTGCCGGAGGGGAAGGTCGTGGGGGTGCTCGGGCCGAACGGCGCGGGCAAGACCACGGCGGTGCGGGTGCTGGCCACGTTGCTGCGCCCGGACGCGGGGCACGCCACGGTCCACGGCCACGACGTGCTGAAGGACCCGAGGGCCGTCCGGTCGCTGATCGGGCTGACCGGCCAGTACGCGTCGGTGGACGAGGACCTGTCCGGCACGGAGAACCTCGTGCTGCTGGCCCGCCTGCTCGACTTCTCCCGTGCGGGGGCGCGGGCGAGGGCGGCCGAGCTGCTGGAGCAGTTCGAGCTCACCGACGCCGCGGGGCGGGCGGCCAAGACGTACTCGGGAGGGATGCGCCGGCGGCTCGACCTCGCGGCCAGCCTGGTCGGCAACCCGTCCGTGCTGTACCTGGACGAGCCGACCACCGGGCTGGACCCGCACGCCCGCAACGAGGTGTGGGCGGTGGTGCGCAAGCTCGTCGCGGAGGGCGTGACGGTCCTGCTCACCACGCAGTACCTGGAGGAGGCCGACCAGCTCGCGGACTCGATCACGGTGTTCGACCACGGCTGCGTCGTGGCCGAGGGCAGGCCGGACGAGCTGAAGCGGCGCGTGGGCGGGCAGACGCTGCAGGTGCGGCCGACGTCGTTGAGCGATCTCGACGTGGTGCACCGGATTCTCGGCGACCTGACCGGGGTCCGGCCGACGAGGGACGACGACACCGGACTGCTGACGGCGCCGGTGAGCGACCCGGTGCTGCTGTCCACCCTGGTCCGCAAGCTCGACGAGGCCGGTATCACCGCCGATGAACTGGCACTGCGGCTGCCCTCGCTCGACGAGGTCTTCCTGTCGCTCACCGGAAAGCGGAACGAGGGGAGCCTGGTATGAGCACAATCGCGTTGGACAGGGGAGTGCGCCACGGCTTCGCGCTGGCCTGGCGGGGAATCCTCAAGATCCGCAAGAACCCCGAGCAGCTGGCGGACGTGACGATCGCGCCCATCATCCTGCTGGTGATGTTCACCTACCTCTTCGGTGGTGCTCTCGCCGGGAACACCGACGCGTACCTGCAGATGCTGGTGCCGGGCATCCTGGTGATGAACATCCTGCAGGCGAGCATGACCGCCGGGGTGCAGCTGAACACGGACGTCTCCAAGGGTGTCTTCGACAGGTTCCGCGCGATGCCGATCGCGAGGTCGGCGCCCCTGGTGGGTGCTGTGCTGGCGGACGTCGTGCGGTACGTGGTGTGCGTCGTGGTGCTGATGATCATCGCCACGGTCATGGGCTACCGGGTGCAGACGGGTCCCGCGGAGCTGCTGATCGCGGCGGGGCTCGCGATCGCGTTCGGACTGTGCTTCTGCTGGGCGTCGGTGTTCGTGGGCATGCTGCTCAAGACCCCGCAGGCCGTGCAGGGCATCATGATCGTGCTGATCATGCCGCTGACGTTCGGCAGCAACGTGTTCGTCGGCACCTCGACGATGCCGGGCTGGCTCAAGGCGTGGGCGGACATCAGCCCGGTGAGCCTGCTCTCGGACGCGCTGCGCGGGCTGCTCAACGGCGGTGCGATCGCCGGGCCGCTCACCGGATCGCTGATCTGGATGGCCGGCGCGGTCGCGGTGTTCTTCCCGCTGGCGATGTGGGCCTACCGCAAGCGCGTCTGACCGACCGGGAGGCGGGTCTCAGCCGGTGCTGAGGCCCGCCTCTTCGCGCACCCGCCGCAGCGCCTCGGCCTTGGTGATCGTCAGCGGTGCGGGCTCACCCAGTTCGGCGACGAGGTGCCGCACGTCCGGATCCCCCATGTCGAGCCGCCCGCGGATGAGCTGGGCGAGCGCCATCAACCGCCGCGCGGCGTCGTCGCGGCCCTGCCGGTGCCGCACCTGGGCCAGGAGTTCCGCCACCGTCGAGAGATCCGGCATGTCTCCGCGTGCCGACGTCGTCTCGACCGCCACCCCGGCGGACGCCTCGGCGTCGTCGAACCTGCCGTCGGCGATCGCGATGCGCGCGTCGAGCATCGCGATCCACTCCGCGACGAACGTCCCGAGCACGGACGGCGTGGTGGTGCGCTGCTTGAACGAGTCGCTCAGCGCGCGTGCCTCGTCGACCCTGCCCGCGCGCAGCATCACCTCCGCCTTCGCGTAGTCGAGCATCGCGGACAGCTGGTCGTTGCCGACGTCACCGACGAACTGCTCCGCCGCGGCCACCTCGCGGGCGGCCGCGGCGTGATCACCCATGCGCGCGTACTCCACCGCGAGCCGCCACCGCTGCTGCACGGCGTCGTCCTGCGAGCGCAGCTCCGTCGCCGCCTCCAGCCCGCGCTGGTACAGGTCGATCGCCGCCTGGTTGTCCCCGGTGTGCGAGACGAACGCGGCCTTCATGCCGAGCGTCATCGCCGAACCCCACCGGTCGCCGATGGCCGTGAACTGGTCGTACGCGCGGTCGCGGGCCTGTTCCGCGCCTTCCAGGTCCCCGTCGTCGACCAGCATGAAGCTGTGCGCCCACTCCGCGCCCGCCCGCGACCACGGGTCCTCGCTCTCCGCCGCCCGCTTCACCTCGCGCCGTGCCAGTTCGGTGTTCTGGCTGAGGAACGCGAGCATGGGCAGCGCGATCGCGAGCGACGGGTACTTCTGCACGGCGCCGGAGTTCACGCAGCTCTCGATGACCTCCGCGGCCTCCGCCGCGTCCGTCACCCCCGGTACGGCGGCCATGATGAGCTGCATCGCCCGGAACGTCGCGAAGCGGTCGGCCGGCAGCAGGTCGCCGAGCGCGAGCACGTCGCGCACTGACATCTGCGCGCGCTCGTTGTCGCCCTTGACGAGCCAGTACCAGAACGTGCCGCCGAGCAGGTCCGCCGCCAGCTCGACCTCGTGGTCGTCGATCGCCCCGCGCAACGCCGCCACGACGTTGTCCTGCTCCGCCTCGTAGACGTCGATCGCCTCGAGCTGCCGCGCGGTGCGGGTGAGCGGCTCCCAGCGCGCGGTCAGTTCCCGGTAGTAGTGCCGGAACCGGCCGACGACCTCCCCCTTCTCACCGGAGGCGTCGAGCTGTTCGTCCGCGTAGACACGGATCGTCTCCAGCATCCGGTACCGCGGCTCGCCCCCGATCTCGATGACGTCCACGATGGACTTCTCGACCAGCGACGTGAGCACGTAGAACGGGTCCGGCAGGCAGACGGCCTCGATGGCGGCGAGGTCGGCACCCGCGGGGAACACCGCGAACCGCCGGGCCAGCAGCAGCTCCTCCTCGGTCAGCAGGTCCCAGCTCCACTCGACGACCGCGCGCAACGTGCGCTGGCGCGGCAGCGCGGTGCGGCTGCCCGAGGTGAGCAGCCGGAACCGGTCGTCCAGGCGCTGGGTGATCTGCCGGACCGTCATCGACCGCAGCCGCGCCGCCGCCAGCTCCAGCGCGAGCGGCATGCCGTCGAGCCTGCGGCAGATGAGCTTCACGTCGTCCGCAGTGGACTCGTCGAGGTGGAACCCCGGCTTCACCGCGCTCGCCCTGTCGAGGAACAGCCGCACCGCGCCGAACGCGGACACGTCCGCCTGGCCGTCGGGCACGGCGAGCGGTCCGATCGGGCACAGCGACTCGCCGTCGATCGCGAGCGGTTCCCTGCTGGTCGCGAGCACGCGGAGGTTCGGAACCCGGCGCAACAGCTCGGTGGTGAACTCGGCGGCCGCCGCGATCAGGTGCTCGCAGTTGTCCAGCACCAGCAACGACTCCCCGGCGCCGAGCACCTCGGCGATCCGGTTCATGCCCTCGCTGGCCGGCCGCCGCGGATCCCCGGCGAACGTCACCTCGAACGCGCTGAGCACCGCACCGGCGAGGTCCTCCGCCGCCCGGACGCCGGCCAGCGCCGCGAACCACACCCGGCCCTTGCCGTGCAGCGGATGCCGTGCCGCGACCTCGGTGGCGAGCCGCGTCTTGCCCGCGCCGCCGGGGCCGACCAGCGTCACGAGGCGGGCCCCGCCGAGCAGTCCCGAGATCTCCGCGAGTTCGTCGTCCCGGCCGACGAAGCTGGTGAGCCGCACCGGCAACCGGTCGGCCACCGCCCGCGGCCCGAGCTCGCCGCGCAACGCCGCGAGGTGGACCTCCTGCAGCTCCTGCGAGGGATCCACTCCCAGTTCGTCGGCGAGCCTGCCGCGGACCTCGGCGTAGACGCGCAGCGCGTCGGACTGCCTGCCCTGCGCGCACAACGCCCGCATCAGCAGCCCGGCCAGGCGTTCCCGCAGCGGGTGCTTCTCGTGCAGCGCGGTCAGCGCGGCGACGTCGAGCTCGCCGCGGTCCTCCTGCGCGGACAGGCGTGCCTCGTCGAGCCGCGCGGCCGTCGGCGCGGCGAACGGCGCCTCCCGCACGTCGGCCAGCGCGTCACCACGCCACAGCGCGAGCGCCTCGTCCAGCCGGCCGTCGGCGCGGAGCCGTTCGAACCGGAAGACGTCGACGTCCTCGGTCGCCACGCCCAGCCGGTACCCGCCCGGCTCCAGCGCGACCGGGCAGACCTTGCGCAGCCTCGACACGAGCGACTGCAGCGCGTTCACGGCGTCGGCCGGCGGCTGCTCGCCCCACAGGTCGTCGATCAGCGTCGTCGTCGGCACCGGCCGGCCGGGGTCGAGGGCGAGGCGTGCGACGAGCATGCGGACGCGGGCACCACCGATGTCGACCGGTGTGCCGTCCTCGGTCTCGACGGTCGTCGGGCCCAGCAATGCCACGCGCACGGTTCCAGCTTCCCAGATCACCCGGCGCGATCAGGCCAGAACGCCCAGTGCGCGGGTCAGTGCGTCCATGATCACGCGCTCGATCGCCTGGTCGGTGCCGCCGCGCGGCACCCGTTCGGTGAGCATGATCGAGTACAGGTAGGCCTGGTAGGCGGCCAGCCGGACGCGCGCCGAGTCGGTGAACTCGAAGCCGTGGCCCGCGAGGAACTCGGCGTCGTCCTCGATCGACCCGAACAGCGCGAGCGACACGAACTCCGCGACCGGATCGCCCCAGAATGCCCGCTCACCGTCGACCAGTCCGGTGAGCCCGGTGTCGGCGAGGACGTTGCCGTCCCACAGGTCGAAGTGGACCAGTGCCGGGCGCCCCACCTCGTCGAAGGCCTTGGTGTGGCGGTGCAGATCGGTCGTGGGGAGCCGCACGCCGTAGCGTTCGGCGTCGGCCCGCACGGCGTCGAACATCGCGAAGAACGCCTCGGTCCACGTGCCGTGCAGGCCGAGCTGCGGATAGCCGAAACCGGGACCGGTCACCTCGTGCAGCGCCCTCACGACCTGCCCCAGCTCCCGGCGGAGCCTCGGACGGTCGACATCGGACCGCCCGAAGACGGGGCGGCCCGGCAGGCAGGTGGCCAGGAGCGCGGTGTCGTCCGCGTACACGACCTCCGGCACCGGCGCGACCGCGGCGGCCAACCTGCAGAACAGCGCCTCGGTCCGCATGAGGTGCCGCTCGTAGGTCAGTCCTGGCTGGTCGCCGGGGGCTACTTTCAGCACGAACTCGCCCTCGAGCGCGGACACCCGGAACACCGAGTTGTAGGTGCCGCCGCCCAACGGTGTCGTCTTCGCGTCCGTGAGCCCGGCGGCCGCGAGCGTTCGCTGCACAGTCACCTCCGCCAATGTAATGATCGGCGCATGGGGACGTACCGGGGGACCGCCGAGGACGCTTGGCGGTGGGTGCTGGACCAGGTGCGCCACGACGACAGCGGCGTGTGGATCCCGGAGTTTCCCGGCGGCGAACTGGACGTGCCCTACCGGGAGGGGATGTACGCGGGTGTCGGCGGGCTGGCGCACGTGCTCGCGGAGATCCGCCTGAGCCGGGAGTGGACGGCTCGCGAGCAGGAGCTGGCGGACGCCGTCGCGGCAAGGGTGCGGGCCCGCATCGGAGTGACGACCGACGCCACGTTCTTCAACGGGCTGGTCAGCGCGATCAGCGTGCTGACGGCACTGGGCGCTGCCGGAGCCGGGGCCGCGGTGACGCGGTTGCTCGAACTGTCCACTCCGGACGGATGGCCGCAGGGCTTCCTGGAACCGCCGAGGTATTTGCCGGGCGCCCGTGTGCACGACCTCGCCGTGGGCACGGCGGGCGTGCTGCTGGGCGCGGTGTGGGCCCGCCGCCATGGCGTCGAGGGCGCCGACGAGCTGGCCCGGACGGCGGCCGAGGTCCTGCTGGCCGAACGGGAGCAGGCCGAGGCCGGCGCCAACTGGCGGTGGGTGCCGGAGCGCTTCACGACGAACGACTGGCACAGCCCCAACTTCTCGCACGGGGTCGCGGGTGTCGCGGCGGCGTTCGCGGTGGCCGGTGCCGAGTTCGGGCGGCCCGACCTCGTGGAGGCCGCCGCCGAGGGGGCCGAGCACCTCGTGGCGCTGGCGGACACCGGCGACGGAGGGTTCCGGGTGCGGCGCCGCGTCCCCGGTCTCGAGGACCAGGATCCGTTCAGCTACGGCTGGTGCCACGGCCCGACCGGAACCTCGTTGCTGTGGCCCGCGTTGCGGCACGCGGGCATCGCCGAGGTGGCGGGCGTGGACGTGACGGATTGGCATCGCCGTTGTCTGCACAGCATTCGCGTCTCCGGCCTGCCGGAGCGGAAGTACCCGGGCTTCTGGGACAACGACGGCCGGTGCTGCGGCACGGCGGGTGTGGGTGACGTGCTGCTCGACTCGGGACAGCACACGGACTTCGCGTTCCGCCTCGCCGACGACGTGGTGGACCGGGCGGTCCCGGACGGATCCGGCGTGTGCTGGCGGTTCACCGAGCATCGCAACGACGAACCGCTGCTGCCGCCCGGGATCGGCTGGATGCAGGGGGCGGCGGGCATCGCAGGGTTCCTGTTCCACGCCGATCGCGTGGAACAGGGCGACACGAGGTCGGTGCCCCGCATGGACACCTGGTGGATGCTAGACGGGTGACCAGCCCAGTTCCGGGCCGAGCTTCGTGGCGATGTCGGTGAGGATCTGCACGTAGTCCTCGTGGGCGAAGCTGAACGGCAGCGCGAACGCCACCTCGTCGACCTCCTGGAAGGCGAGGTGCTCGTACAGCTGCTCGGCGATCTGCGCGGACGTGCCGATCAGGTCGCGCTCGAACATGAACCTGCGCGGCCCGAACGGCGTGCCGATCCGCGCGCTGCGTCCCTCGACGTAGGCCTCGTACTTGGCGCGCTGATCGGGTGTGGCCGAGTCGGTCGGGATCACGACGAGGCCCTGGGAGACGCGGCCGCCGCCGTGCTCGCGGAACGTCCGGATGTGCGAGCGCTGGATCTCGGCGAAGTCCTCGGACTCCTCGGCCTGGACGACGTTGCTGGCCAGCAGGTTCAGGCCGTGCTCGCCGGCCCACCGCGCCGACCGCAGGCTGCCGCCGCCGTACCAGATCCGGTCGCGCAGCCCGGCCGAGTGCGGCTGCACGCGGTCCGACCACACCTCGATGCCCTCGACTCCGCTGAACGAGGTGACCTTCTCGCCGCCCACGAAGTCCAGCAGCCGTTGCACCCGGTCGTAGCTGAAGTTCTCGACGTCCGCGGTCTCCGGGTAGAGCGCGTGCTTGACGTCGTCCCAGTGCATCGGCGGCCCGACGCTCACACCGGGGTTGAGCCGGCCGCCGGACAGCACGTCGACCGTGGCCAGGTCCTCGGCGAGCCGCAGCGGGTTCTCCCAGCCCAGCGGGATGACCGCGGTGCCGAGCTGGATCCGGCTGGTCCGCTGGGTCGCGGCGGCCAGGAGGGCGACCGGCGACGAGATGCCGAACTGCAGGTGCCGGTGCCGCACCCACGCGCTGTCGAACCCGAGCTCCTCGCCCAGCACGATGACGTCGAGCGTGGACCGGTGACCCGCGCCCGGATCGTGCTCGTCGAACAGTCCGATGGTGAGAAAACCCAGCTTTCGCAACGGCTCTGACTTCCGCGGCACCGTTCCTCCTCGTGTCTCCTCACGAGTTTAGGTGACGTCTCAACTACGTCCAGATGCTGGAACAACGCCGGACGGGGAGGCCGGCCTCACCGCTCGTCCGACTGCGAGCGGGTGTGCAGGGCGTCGAGCACGACGGTGATCGCCGCGCGGGAGTCGCGGCGCACCGCCGCGGTGATCCTCCTCGTCACCGGCAGCTCCCTCGTGACCACGTCGAACCTGCGGTCGACGGCCAGCGCGGGCAGCACCGCGACCGCCAGACCGGCCTCGACGTGCTTGAGCGTGAGCATGTAGTTGCTGAACCGGCCGACCACCCGCGGCTCGAACCCCGACTGCCGGCACAGCCGCGTCGCGAGCTTGGCCATGTACGAGCCGGGGATGTCGAACGCCCAGGGCTCGTCCTTGCACGCGGCGACGTCCGCCGCGGGGTGGTTCGGCGGTGTGACCAGCACGATCGGGTCCTGGCCGAGCGGCACCACGTCGATGTCGCCCGGTACCGGCAGCTCCACGAAGTCGGTGGTCGTGATGATCACGTCGACCTCGCCCGCGAGCAGCGCGGGCATGCTGGCGTGCGGTTCCAGTTCCACGATCTCGACGTCGAGGTGCGGGTGCCGGAGGGCCTGGATCGCGGGCACGGCGAGCGTGTGGATCGAGCTCTGGAACGCGCCGAGCCGGATGAGGCCCGACGGTTCGTCGTTCAGGCCTCTCAGCTCGGCCTCGACGGCGTCCATCTGGTCGAGGATCGACCGGGCCCTGCTCGCCAGGATGAGCCCGGCCGACGTGAGCCGCACGCGCCGCCCGGTCCGTTCGATCAGCTGCGTGCGCGTCTCGCTCTCGAGCACCGCGAGCTGCTGGGACACGCTCGAAGCACTCAGGTTCGCGGCCTGCGCCACGGCCCGCACGGTGCCCAGCGCGTCGAGCTGGCTGAGCAGGCGCAGGCGCCACGGGTTGAGCGTCATGCTGTGCAGTATTTCCGAACAGCGAGCGTGGAACTGTGAGATGGACCTGATGCTCACCCGCTCGTAGCTTTCTTCCCATGGACACCTTCTGGGACGACGTCGACCGCCACCTCGTCCGCTACGGCGGCACGTTCACGCGCGAGATCATCGACAGCGCGTCGGGAAGCTTCCTGTTCACCGAGGACGGCCGGCGCGTCCTGGACTTCACGTCCGGGCAGATGAGCGCGATCCTCGGCCACTCCCACCCGCGCATCGTCGAGACGGTGCAGCGCCAGATCGCGAACCTCGACCACCTGTTCAGCGGCATGCTCAGCCGCCCGGTCGTGGACCTGGCCCGGCGGCTGGCCGGGACGCTGCCGCCGTCGCTGTCGAAGGTGCAGCTGCTCACCACCGGCGCCGAGTCGAACGAGGCCGCGCTGCGCATGGCGAAGCTCGTCACCGGCAAGCACGAGGTGGTGGCGTTCGCCCGCTCCTGGCACGGCATGACCGCCGCCGCGGCCGCCGCCACCTACAGCGCGGGCCGCAAGGGCTACGGTCCCGCGACCCCCGGCAACTACGCGATCCCGGCGCCGTCCGGCGACTGGCAGGCCCAGCTCGACCTGGCGTTCGACCTGATCGACGCGCAGTCGGTCGGCTCGCTGGCGGCCTGCATCGTCGAGCCGATCCTCTCGTCGGGCGGCATCCTCGAACCGCCGCCCGGCTACTTCGCCGCGCTGTCGGCCAAGTGCCGTGAGCGCGGGATGCTGCTGATCATGGACGAGGCCCAGACCGGGCTGTGCCGCACGGGCAACTGGTACGCGTTCGAGCGCGACGGCGTGGTACCGGACATCCTGACGCTGTCCAAGACGCTGGGCGCCGGGCTGCCGCTGGCCGCCGTGATCACGTCCGCCGAGATCGAGGAGGAGGCGCACGCCCGCGGCTACCTGTTCTTCACCACGCACGTGTCGGACCCGCTGGTGGCCGCGGTCGGCAACACCGTGCTGGACGTGCTGGCCGAGGAGCGGCTGGACGAACGGGCGGCGAAGCTCGGGGCGCTCCTGCGCAACGGGCTGGAGGACATCGCCGCGAAGCACGACCTGGTGACGGACGTCCGCGGGCGCGGGCTGCTGGTGGGGCTGGAGATCGCGGACGAGTCGCTGAGCGCGCCGATCACGCAGAAGTGCCTGGACCTGGGGTTGCACATGAACATCGTGCAGATGCCGGGGATGGGCGGGGTGTTCCGGATCGCGCCGCCGCTGACGGCGTCGGAGGACGAGCTGGCGTTGGGGATCGGCATCCTGGACGAGGCGATCGGCGCGGCCTGACCACTTGGCCACCCGCCTCGGCTGGACGGTCGAGGCCGGGTGGCCCGCCCTGCTCCTACGATCGGTCGCGTGGGGGAACTACGCGGCCGACCGCTCATCATCGCCACCGCCGTCGTGGTCGCCGCCGTCTTCGCGGTCACCGGCCGGATCATCGGCTTCGAGCGGGCGCTGCACCTGATCAGCGGTCCCGGCGTGGGCGAGTCGGTGTTCGACCACCCGGTGTACACGATCGCCGAGTCGGCGGTCGTGCTGGTTCTCGTGTTCACCCACGCGTGGCGCACACCGGTGCTCGTGGCCGTGCCGTCGATCCTGGTGCTCGTGGCCGTCGCCGAGCACGCCGCGTTCTACCGCCCGCACATATCGCTGTCCCGCGCGGACGCCGTCCAGCTGATGCTGATCCTGAGCATCATCATGGTCGCCGGCGGGCTGCTGCTGCGGATGCGGGAACGGTCGAGGGAGGCGCTGGCGGCGGCCGCGGAGGAGCGGGCGCGGCGCGACGAACGCCTCGACATGGCCCGGGAGCTGCACGACGTGGTGGCGCACCACGTCACGGGCATGCTGGTGCAGGCGCAGGCGGCGCTCGTGGTGGCGGCGCAGGACAAGGACAGGGCGTGCGAGATGCTGCCGGGCATAGTCGAGGGCGGCACGGACGCGCTGGGGGCGATGAGCGCGATGGTCAGGACGTTGCGGGACAACGGGGCCGCGGCCGCGACCACCGACCTCGCGGCGGACCTGCACCGGCTCGCCGAGCGGTCGGGACTGCCGGTGCGGACGAACGTCGAGCTGACTGCGGACGTGCGGCCGGAGCTGGGGCGGTCGGTGCTGCGCATCGTCCAGGAAGCGCTGACCAACGCCCGCAAGCACGCCCTCGGCGCGACGAGGGTGGAAGTGGACGTGCGGCTGACTTCGGACTTGGTGCTGCTGTCCGTTGTGGACAACGGCAGGGCGGGGCCGCCGCACTCCGGAGGCTTCGGGCTGGTCGGCATGCGGGAACGGGTGCACGAGCTGGGCGGGCGGTTCTTCGCGGGTGCGACGGGGGAGGGCTGGCTCGTCACCGCCGAGCTGCCGCTGGAGGTGCGCGCGTGATCTCCGTGCTCATCGCCGAGGACCAGGACATGGTGCGGGCCGGGTTCCGGCTGATCCTGGAGGCGCAGCCCGACATCAGCGTGGTCGCGGACGTGGCGGACGGGATCGACGCGGTCCGGCGCGCTCGTGAACTGGAACCCCAGGTGTGCCTGGTGGACGTGCGGATGCCGGGGCTCGACGGGCTGGAGGTCACGCGGCAGCTCGCGCCGCACACCCGCGTCGTGGTGGTCACGACGTTCGACAGCGACGAGGTGCTGAACAAGGCGCTGGACCTCGGCGCGTGCGGGTTCCTCACGAAGGACGCGAGTCCCGGGCTGCTGGCCGAGGCCGTCAGATCGGCGGCGAGGGGTGACGTCCTGGTGTCACCGCAGGTGGTGCTGCGGGTGCTGCGCCGGTCGGTGCCGCCGGCCGCGAACGCCGACGCCCAGGTGCTCAGCGAGCGCGAGCTGGACGTCGTGCGGCACGTGGCGAAAGGCCTGAGCAACAACGAGATCGCGGCTTCGCTGAAGGTCTCGGTGTCGTCGGTCAAGGCCTACCTGGCGTCGGTGCAGGCGAAAGTCGGGGCGCGCAACCGCGTCGAGATCGTCGCGTGGGCGTTCCGCGCGCACGTGGTGGCCGACTGACCACGGCCAGTCGGCCAGTTCGGCTCCGCGGGCCGTCCCAACGGCCATGATCGTGACGCTCTCCGGCCGATCCGGCGGGACCTCGTCGCACAGCAGTGTTCTGTGCTGTGAGAAACCTCTGGGGCGCAACGGTTGCCGGTCTGCTCGTCTGGGTCTTCGTGCGCAGCTTCGGCACCGGTGTGCTGGACCTGCGCGTGTACCTCGCGGGCGGGGAGGCGTGGCTCGCCGGCACCGACCTGTACACCGCGGGTTTCCACGGCCCGAGGGGACTGCCGTTCACCTACCCGCCCTTCGCGGCGATGGTGTTCGGCGTTCTGGCGCCACTTCCCCTGGCTCTCACGGCGGTTCTGTTCACGGCCGCGGGCATCGGTCTGTGCACGGCGGCGGTCCGCAGGTGGGCCGGTTTCGGCCTGGTCGCGCTGTGCCTGCTGCTCGAACCGCTGCGGATCACCCTCGACATGGGGCAGGTCAACCTGATCCTGTTCGGCCTGGTCGCCGCCGACTGCCTGCTGCCGCGCACGCCGTGGCCACGCGGCCTGCTGGTCGGGCTGGCCGCCGCGGTCAAGCTGACCCCGGCGATCTTCGTGCTGTTCTTCCTGTCCCGCGGGCGGTGGCGGCCCGCGCTGACCGCCGTGGCGACGTTCGCGGCGTGCGGCCTGCTCGGCTGGGCGCTCGCGCCGGACCAGTCCAAGCAGTTCTGGTTCCACGCCATGCTCGACCCCGCGCGGGTCGGCGGCCTCTCCTACAGCGCGAACCAGTCGTTGCGCGGCCTGCTGTTCCGGCTCGGCGCCCCGGAGTTCCTGTGGTTCGCCGGTGTGGCCGCCTTGCTCGTGTCGACGATCGTGCTGTTGCCGCGGTTGCGCGACGACCTCACCGCGCTTGTTGCGGTCGCGGCTACGGGTCTGCTGATCTCACCGGTGTCCTGGTCGCACCACTGGGTGTGGATCGCGCCCGCCTTGCTGCTGCTGCGGGGCTGGGTGCGGATCGCGGTCGCGGCGGTGTTCGCGGTCGGCCCGCACTGGCTGCTGCCCACGGCGGGAGACCGGGAGCTGGCGTGGACGTGGTGGCAGCACCTCGCCGGCAACACCTACGTCTGGCTGGGTCTCGCGTTCCTCTGCTGGTGTGCGGTCATCAGCACTGCGCGGGACAAGGCCGAACGGGGCTCCCGCCAGGAACCCCGTTCAGCCGTCGGCCTCTAGCGGGCGAACTGGAACCAGTTCACGTTCGCCAGGTCACCGCCCGTGCCGCCGGCCGCCACCAGGTAGAGCCGGTGGACGCCCGTCGCGCCGGACGCGGCGGAGGTGCGGCTGGTCCACGTCTGCCACCCGCCCGTGCTCGCCGCCGGGACGGTCGCGACCAGCGGGCCGGTCGGGCTGCCGAGGCGGAACTGCAGGGTGCCGTTCGCCGTGGAGCCGGACGCGATCCGCGTGGTCACCGAGGTCGGCGGCGTGGCGCCGAAGTCGACGTCCGCGTAGGCCACGTGGTCGCCCGGTGTCAGGTAGCCGACGTTCTGCCCGCAGCCGGAGTCGGTGCACCGCTCGACCTGGGTGCCGCGCTGCTCGTCGTAGTAGGAGGCACCGATGATGCCGTAGGCGTTCTGCGTGGCGGGGAACTGGGCGCCGAACCCGTACGGGAACAGGGGAGCCTTGCCGTCGCCGACGTTGATCGGCTGCTGCGAGGCGCTCTGCATCCACGTGAACGGCAGCGTGCCGGTCGGCCTGTGGTCGCCGAACAGGACGTCCGCGACGCCGTTGCCCTCGGTGCCCGGCAGCCAGGCCGCGACCAGGGCGTGCCACTGCGGCAGCTGCGCCGCGACGTCCAGCGGGCGGCCGGACACGAGCACCACCACGACAGGGACACCGGTGGCGCGCAGGGTGTTGAGGGTCGCGATGTCCTCGGCGTCGAGCCCCAGGCCGCCTGGCCGGTCGCCCGCGCCCTCGGTGTACGGGGTCTCGCCGACGACGGCGATCGCGGCCTGGTACGTGCCGTCGATGCCGGTGCCGTTGCGGTTGTACGTCACCGTGGTGGACGGGGACACGGCCGAGCGGATGCCTTGCAGCACGGTGGTTCCCGGCGTCACCGGACCGCTGCCGCCCTGCCACGAGATCGTCCAGCCGCCGCTCTGGTAGCCGATGTTGTCGGCGCTCTTGCCCGCGACGAAGATCTTCGACGAGGTCTTCGGCAGCGGCAGCACGCCGTTCTGGTTCTTCAGCAGCACCTGCGACTTGCGCACCGCCTCACGGGCCAGCGCGCGGTGTGCGGCGTTGCCCACGGTCGGCGTGTACGCGCGGTCGGTCAGCGGCTTCTCGAAGAGGCCGAGCTCGAACTTCTTGGTGAGGATGCGGCGGTTGGCGTCGTCGATGCGCGACATCGGCACGCGTCCCGCCTGCACCTCCTGCTTGAGGTAGGTGATGAACTGCCGCCACGCGGTCGGCACCATGATCATGTCGAGGCCGGCGTTGATCGAGTCGCGCACCTCGGCGGCGGTGAAGCCGGGCTGGCCGTCGATCTGGTCGATGGCGTTCCAGTCCGACACGACGAGGCCGCTGAAGCCGAGCTCGTTCTTCAGCACGTCGGTGATCAAGTACTTGTGCCCGTGCAGCTTCGTGCCGTTCCAGCTGCTGTAGGTGATCATCACCGAGCCGACGCCCCTGGCGATGGCGTCGCGGAACGGCGGCAGGTGCGTCGCGCGCAGCTCGGCCTCGCTGACCTGGGTGTTGCCCTGGTCGGTGCCGTTGGTCGTGCCGCCGTCGCCGATGTAGTGCTTGGCGGTGGCGAGCACCGAGCCGGAGTCCGACAGCTTCGCGCCCTGCAGGCCGGTGATCATCGTCGTCATCGCCGTGGCGTCCTGGGGCGTCTCGCCGAACGACTCGTAGGTGCGGCCCCACCGGTCGTTGCGCGCGACGCACAGGCACGGCGCGAAGTCCCAGTCGATGCCGGTGCCCGAGACCTCCTCGGCCGTGGCGCGGCCGATCCGCTGCACCAGTCCGGGATCACGCGTCGCGCCCAGGCCGATGTTGTGCGGGAAGATCGTGGCGCCGACGACGTTGTTGTGGCCGTGCACGGCGTCGACGCCGTAGACCAGGGGAATGCCCAGCGGCGTCGCGATCGCCGCGCGCTGGAAGTTGTCGTACATGTCCGCCCACGACGTGGCGTTGTTCGGCGAGGGCGCGGACCCGCCGCCGGACAGCAGCGAGCCGATCCGGAAGGTGGCGAGGTCGGCGTTGCTGACCGAGTTGCGCTCGGCCTGCGTCATCTGCCCGACCTTCTCGTCGAGCGACATGCGGCCCAGCAGGTCGGCGACACGAGCCGGGATCGGCTGGGAGGGGTCCTTGTAGATCGGGTCGGCCGCGGCGGCCGTTCCGGTGGGGACGACGGCGGCACCGAGCAGAAGTGCGGCCGCGAGGAACTTTCTCACAGGGCAGACCTCCGGGGGACGAGGTCCTGTTTACCTTGCGGCACAACAGGGTTCGCTGAGCGTAACCCGCGTTCACCTGGTGGTGTAGACCATCGGGGAACCGGAACGAGTACCGGTTCCCCTCGCGGACTAGCGGCACCAGGACTGGACCGTCTCGGCGAAGCCGGGGAACTCCGCCCGCGCCCTTGCGAGCACCTCGGCCGGCGTGAGCGGCTCGAGCCCGGAGTACTTCTCGGCGACGGCACGCAGTTCCTCGTTCGGCACACCGCTGTCCGCCCCGAACTCGACGGCCTCCTGCGGCCCCACCCCGCCCGCGAGCAGCCAGAGGAACTCGCTCAGGTTCGTGGCGACGGGCCCGACCTCGCCCTCCGACCCGAAGAACACGACGGGCTGGGCGGTCAGCGGCCCCTCCCGCACCAGCCACAGCACGGCGAGCCCGCCGGTGCCGTCCTTCCCGAAGAGCCGGAACTCGGCCCCGTCCAGGTCCTCGTTGCCCGTCCACGACCTGATCCAGTCGGTCGTGTCCCCGGCCGACTCGAACTCCTCGTACGGCTCGTAGTCCATGTTGCCCGGCGCGGGCTCGTCGGCCTTCTCGTCGTACTCCCACGGGAAGTCGATTCTGCTCAGCGCGGTCAGCGCGGCGGGGAAGGCGCGGTCGTCGGTGATCTCCACGCGCGCACGGTACTTCAACGGTTCGGCGCCCCGAACGCGTCTTGGAACAGGAGAGGAGACCGACATGCCGATGCCCAGATGGTGGGGTCACATCAACAAGCGGGTGTTCAACCCGCACGCGCTGAAGAGCGGCAGGTGGGCGGTGCTCACCCACGTCGGCCGCAACTCGGGGATGCCCTACCGCACCCCGATGGAGGCGCATCCGGTCGAGGGCGGCTTCCTGGTCGTCCTGGTCTACGGGTCGCGCTCGGACTGGGTGCGCAACGTCCTGGTGGCCGGGCACGCGACGCTCACGGTCAACGGCGAGGACGTCGAGGTGACCGCGCCGCGCGTGGTGGGCGAGGCGGAGGCGTTCGCGGCACTCGCCGAAGGAGTGAAGCGCCCGCCGAAGTCGCTGCGCATCAGGGAGTTCCTCCGCATGGACGTCGCCTGACCGGACCGCGCCCCGCACGGACTTGCATCCGGTACCCCGGTACGGGCTTACCGTCGAGTCATGGAGGAACCGGAGAACTGGGCGTGCACCCTGCCCACGGCCGAGCGACCGCTACGCCTGGCCGAGTTCGACGACCTGCTCGCCGGCGCCGCACGCCACCGTCCCGTGAGGACGCGGCTGGTGCTGGACCTGGAGCGACGGCCGGAGGTCGCCGCCCGTGCGGCGGACCTGGCGGTGCGGGAGACGGGCTGCTGCTCGTTCTTCACGTTCGAGCTGACGGCGACCGGGGGTGGCCTGAGCCTCGCGATCTCGGTGCCGGACTCGCGGGCCGAGGTGCTCGACGCGCTGGCGGCGAGGTGAGCGGGATGCGGACGGGGGAGGTCGCCGAGGCGGCCGGGGTGAACCGGGAGACGCTGCGGTACTACGAGCGCGTCGGCCTGCTCGCCCCGCCGGAGCGGTCGCTCGGCGGGCATCGGCTCTACCCGCCCGGCACGGTGGCGGTGATCCGCGTGATCAAGGCGGCGCAACGGCTCGGGTTCACCCTCGACGAGATCGCCGACCTGCTCGCGCTCGGCTCCCGCCGCCCCGGTCTGCGCGCACGCGCCGAGGTGAAACTCGGCGAGGTCGAGGCGAGGATCGCTGACCTGGAGGTCGTCCGCGACACCCTGCGCGCGGCGATCTCGGCCGGGTGCGACGACCTCGTCACCTGCTCGCACTCGCCGTCGTGCCCGCTGCCTTTCGCCGGACCGGGGTGAGCGGGCGAGGCGCCTGCCAGGGGATATCGTCCTGATCATCTGATCGGGAGGGTGCCGTGCCGGGGTTCGTCGCGGGGATCGAACGTCACCAGGTCGCCGTCTACCTCGGCGCGCTGGCGGCGGGAGCGGTGGCGGGCTGGGCCGCTCCGGGAGCCGGCCCGGTGCTCGAACACGCCATCAACCCCGTGCTGGCGGTCCTGCTGTACGTGACGTTCCTGCAGGTGCCGGTGGCCGAGCTCGGGCGTTCGCTGCGGGCCGGGCGGTTCCTCGCGGCCGCTCTCGTCGTGAACTTCGTGGTGGTGCCGTTGGTGGTGGCCGCGCTCTTCACGTTCCTGCCGGACGATCAGGCCGTGCGGCTGGGCGTGTTGCTGGTGCTGCTCACGCCGTGCGTCGACTACGTGATCGTGTTCAGCGGGCTGGCCGGTGGCGACAGCCGGCGCCTGCTCGCCGCCACACCGTTGCTGCTGCTCGCGCAGATGGTGCTGCTGCCCGGTTACCTGTGGCTCTTCCTCGGCTCCGGCCTGGCCGTCGTCGACCCCGGGCCGTTCGTCGAGGCCTTCGTCGTGCTGATCGTGATCCCGCTGGCGCTCGCGTGGCTCACCCAGGCGCGGGCGGGGCGGATGATCGGCGCGATCAGCACGACGATGGTGCCGTTGATGGCCGCGACCCTGTTCGCCGTGGTCGCGTCGCAGGTGCCGAAACTCGGTGGCGACCTGACGCAGGTCGCGCGCGTGGCACCGTTCTACGTGCTGTTCCTCGTGGTCATGGCGTTCGCCGGGCTCCTGGTCGCCAGGGTGTTCCGCCTGGACGTCGCGGCAGGCCGCGCGATCGTGTTCACCGGGGCGACGCGGAACTCGCTGGTCGTGCTGCCGCTGGCACTGGCCTTGCCCGGCGACGTCGCCGCTGTCGTCGTGGTGACGCAGACGCTCGTCGAAGTGGCCGGCATGGTCGTCTACGTGCGGGTGGTGCCGCGGCTGCTGCTTTCCTGATCATCCCCCGCCGGCCGCGTGGACGCGGCGATATTCGATCGCCGCGACCGGACCTCCTGCGGCAGCATGAGGAAGCCGAGGTGTCCGGAGGGGGGTCGGATGGTCGCGTCAGCATCAGAAAGACCTGTCCGCAAGAACGCGGTGCCACTCGCTCTGCGCCTGTACGGGAAGGAACTGCGGCGCCACGGTTTCCTCACCGCGGGCGCACTCGTGTTGCCCGCGCTGGGCGTCACGTGCCAGCTCTACCTCGCGCCGCTGGCCGTGGGCGGGCTCGTGGGGAAGCTCGCGGGCGGGGGCGGTACGAGCCTCGGCGTCGTCCTGCCGTACGTGCTGGCCTTCGGCGGTTTCATGCTGCTGTCGGAACTGTTGTGGCGCATCGGTTTGCACTGCCTCAACCGAGTGGACGGCCGCGGGATCGAGAACCTGTCCGCCCTCGCGATGGACGAGCTGCTGGCCAAGGACGCGGCGTTCTTCCACGACAACTTCGCCGGGTCGCTCACCAAACGGGTGCTGAGCTTCGCGTTCCGCTTCGAGGACTTCGTCGACACCCTGGCGTTCAAGATCTTCGCCAACCTCATCCCGCTGGGTTTCGCCTGCGTCGTGCTGTGGAGCTACCACCCGGTGCTCGTCGCGGTGCTGATCGGCCTGATCCTGGTCACGGGATGCGTGGTCGCGCCGCTGATCCGCCAGCGCCAGCGGCTGGTCGACCAGCGCGAGGCCGCCATCGCCGAGGTGTCCGGCCACGTCTCGGACACGCTCACGAACATGGAGACGGTGCGGGCGTTCGCCGCCGAGCGGCGCGAGGGCGCGGAGCACCGGACCCGCGCCGCCAAGCAGCGCACGCTGGCGCTGCGGTCGTGGGACTACAACAACCTGCGCATCGACACCGTCATCGCACCGCTGTCCGTGCTCACCAACGTGCTCGGCCTCGTGGTCGCGATCGGCGTCAGCGACGGGCTCGGCGTGGAGGCGATCGTGGTGACGTTCGCCTACTTCGGGAACGCGACGCGGATCATGTTCGAGTTCAACCAGATCTACCGGCAGGTGGAGAGCGCGCTCACCGAGGCGGCCCAGTTCACCGAACTGCTGCTCGACCCGCCGACCGTGCTCGACCTGCCGCATCCGGAACCGTTGCGCGCGAGGGACTCCCGTGTCCGGTTCGAGAACGTCGTGTTCACGCACGGCGGAGGCGAGCCGCTGTTCGACGGGCTCGACCTGAACATCCCGGCCGGAACGCGGATAGGGCTCGTCGGCCGTTCCGGCGGCGGTAAGACCACGCTCACCCGGTTGCTCCTGCGGCTCATGGACGTCGATCGGGGCCGCATCCTCATCGGCGGCCAGGACATCGCCCGCCTGGGCCAGGCCGACCTGCGCGGCCTGATCGGGTACGTGCCGCAGGACCCGGCCATGTTCCACCGGACGCTGCGCGAGAACATCGCGTTCGCACGGCCGGGCGCGACCGAAGCCGAAATCCACCGCGCCGCACACGCCGCGCACGTGACGGAGTTCGCGGACGCGCTGCCCGACGGGTTCGACACGATGGTCGGCGAACGCGGCATCAAGCTGTCCGGCGGGCAGCGGCAGCGGGTAGCGCTGGCCCGCGCCATCCTGCGCGACGCGCCGATCCTGCTGCTGGACGAGGCGACCAGCGCGCTGGACTCGGAGAGCGAGGTGCTCGTCCAGGAGGCGTTGTGGCGGCTCATGGAGGGCCGCACCGCGATCGTCGTGGCACACCGGCTGAGCACGGTCGTGCGAATGGACCAGCTGATCGTGCTCGACCGGGGTCGGATCGTCGAGCAGGGCACCCACGCGGAACTCCTCGACGCCGCGGGGACGTACGCGAAGCTGTGGCACCACCAGTCCGGCGGTTTCCTCGACGAGGCGGTCGGTACTCGGTGATCAGTCCTCGCGAATGCCGGCCCTGCTGACCGGGTCTTGGAATCCACTGTGGACGTTCCACGCGTGGACCAGTGCCCAGGTCGCGGAGCTTCCGCGTCGGGCGTGGTGGGTGTAGCGTTGAGGCAAGTGCCCCGGACCCCGGCGCGGCGTCAGCCGACGAGGGAAGGTCCCGTGGCACACATGGATATCACCACGATCAGCGGCCCGCGACCTGTTCAGACGCGCCGTCGGCTCGCCGAACTCCTCACCACCACCCTGCGGACCGCCCCGTCCGGAGCGGTCGTGGTCGCCGTCAGCGGTGAGGTGGACATGATCACCTGCGCGGTGCTGCGCGACCGCATCGCCGAACAACTGCGGTTCACCCACCACCTCGTCGTCGACCTCTCCGAGGTGAGCTTCCTGAGCGCGGCCGGTCTCACCGTTCTGGTGCACGTGCGGGAGATGGCGGAGCGGACGGGTACCAGCCTGTGCGTGGTCGCGCGCACCCGCCAGGTGCGCTCACCGCTGACGATCACCGGGTTGTCCGGCCTCCTGGACCTCCACCTCGACGTCGGCGAGGCGCTGGCGTGCCGGCACGCCAGCCTGCCGTAGGGGATTCATCACCCCGGCGCTCAACCCGCCTGAGCGCGTGCGGACCGTGCCCTGGCGGTGGCAGGAGCCGTCGTGCGGGTGCCCGCCGCGGCCGAGTAGACGCGGACGAGGTCGGACGCGACACGGTGCCACGAATACCTCGCGTGTGCCCGGTCTTGTCCTGCCGCGCCGAGCACATCCCGGTGGATGCCGTCGGCGAGCAAGGCCCTCAGCGCCTTGGCTGTCGCCCCCGGTTTTCCCGGCGGGACCAGCACGCCGGTGAGCCCGTCCAGCACGACGTCGACGAGACCGCCGACCGCGGTGGCGAGAACGGCGGTGCCGCAGGCCATCGCTTCCAGCGCCACGCCATCGGACGACCGGTGCCGCGGGGTGCACGCCACCACATCCGCGGACCGCAGCAGCGCGGGCAGTTCGGCGTACGGCACGTGACCTGCGAACGAGACACGGTCGCCGACACCCGCCGAACGGGCCAGCGTGCGCAGTCTTTTCGCCTCCGCATCGCCGCCGACATCCCCCTGCGCGCCGCCGGCGATCACCAGCTCAGCTCCGTCTGTTGTGGACAGAGCGCGGATCAGGTCGTCGAATCCGTTGCGCGGCAACAACCTGCCCACCGAGACGATCTTGCGCGGGCGACGCCGGTCGACGGGTGCGCGTCCCAGCACGAACAGGCCGAGATCGATGCCTCTCGGCACCACGGCGAGTTTCGACCGGTCCACGCCCATTCCGAGCACAGCGCGCGCTTCCGCTGAAGAGGTCGCGACGACGTGGGCGACCTCGTGACCGACCAGCCGCTCGACGGCCAGGCGTTTGGTCGAGTCCGGATCGTGCGCGCGTTGGTCGTGCTGCGGAACCGCACCCTCCGAGTGGTACGTCTGCACGACGGGCACGTCGCTGTTCCGGGCGCTCAGCACAGCCGCGATGCCGGACAGCCAGCCGTGACCGTGCACGACATCAGGGCGGCGAGCCTTCCAGACGAGCTTGAGGAACTCGACGAAGTCTCCCGCGTGGGCGAGTACTTCCTCCGCGCCCAGCCTCATGGCGGGCCCGGCCGACACCCGCACGACCTCGTAACCGGCGGCGGTTCGCTCACTCTGCGGAACGTGGGGGTGAGCGCGCCGCGTGTAGACGACCACCTGGTGACCGAGAGCGGACAACGCGGTCGCAAGCCCCGCTACGTGCAGACTCTGGTTTCCGGTGTCGGTCGTGCCCGGTTCGGTCAGCGGGTCGGCGTGAACGGAGACGAGTGCGATCCTCATGCGCGTGAACGCGACTGGCTCGGTACTGCCGCCCACGGTGTTCTCCTCTGGCGAGGTGATGAGACCGCGGGTCCGGGCGGTTGCTGCATCTGTCAGCGGTGCAAGGCTACCCACACCGTGCTCGTCCGGAACACCACAGTGCGGGTGGTCGTCGGCCCGGAAGGCGAGGCACAGGGACGCGACGGTCAGCTGTCAGTACGACGGGGCTGCAGGGTGAGGAGGTCCTCGGGGCGCAGCTCACCCGTGACGACTTCCCGGGCCACATCGGCAAGGCGGCGACCGTTGTTGCGCGCGTAGCCGCGCAGCGCGTTGAACGCGGGCTCCATCTCCACGTTTCCGGCGAACGCCAGCACACCCTTGGCCTGCTCGATGACGACCCGGCTGTTCAGCGCCGTCTGCAGTTGCTCGGTGACGACCTCGCCGCGCCGGATGGCGCGTTCCTGCAGGATTCCGATCGTCGCCGTGTCCGCCAGGGCGCGCACGACGAGCACGTCCTCCTCGCTGAGCAAGCCGGTCTCGCGGCGGAACAGGTTCAACGTGCCGATGGTCTCGCGGCGCAGCCTCATCGGCACCGCGTGCACCGAGGAGAAACCCTCCTTGATGGCGAGCGGCGCGAACCGGGGCCAGCGCTGAGTCTCCGTCGACAGGTCCGCGACCAGCACCGCCTCACCGCTGTGCACGCAGTCCAGGCACGGGCCTTCGCTCGCCTGCAGCTGGAACAGCTCCAGCATCCGCGTCTGGGCCGACGAATAGGCCACCACACGCAGGCCACCGTGCTGATCGGACAGCATCAACCCGGCCACCGTCGCGTCCAGCAACTGCACGCAGTGCTCGACCAGCCGGTGCAGCACGTCCACCACGTCGTAGTCGTCTACCAGCGTGTCCGCCAACTGGACGAACGCACGGAGCAGTCGTGACTCTCGCTCTGTCCGGGACGGTGCGCCACCGCTCATCACCAGCTCCTGTCTTCTTCGTCCGACGGTAGTGCTGCCAGGACCGGGTCGCCATCGAGGTCTCGTGCGTGGTTCATTTGCCCAGTTCCAGCGGTGACAGCCTGCGGCTCACGATGTCCTTGGCGACGTCGTCCAGCGCTCTCCCCATCACGAAGGCGTACCCCCGCAGCCGTGACAGGGCCTCCTCCGCGGAGATGTCGAGGGCCGCGAGGATCATGCCGGTGGCCTGGTGCACCTGTTCGCGGCCGGGCGACAGCACACCGCGCAGGCCGTCGGTGCCGTCGAAGTCACCCAGCAGCACTCCGAGCAGCACCGCGGCCACGACGTCGACCACCTCCAGCGCGACGGCGAGCTCCTCACCCGACAACCAGCCGGGCCGCCGGCGGTAGAGGTCGACCGCGCCTATGCCGATCGCCCCCGCCTGCAGCGGGAACGCGAAGATCGCGCCGATGGGCAGCGCGGTGATCGCCGCCGCGAACACCGGCCACTCCACGACCGATGCGCGGGCCAGATCGGGGACCAGCACCGGCCTGCGAGTCGCGAAAGCCTCGAAGCACGGCCCCTCACCCAGGTCGAACTGGACGTCCTCGATCTTGGAGGCGATCTGGTCGCTGGCGTACAACGTCTCCCGCTCCCGCGGGCCGCTCATCACCGAGATCGACGCGCCGTCCACCGGCAGCACGTCCACACACGCGCGGATGACGCGCGCCAGCGTGTCGAGCTTGCTCTCGTTGTCACGAAGCGCGGCCATCACCGTCGCTCGTGCGTCACTCAAGGACCGGTGGGGTTCATCAGGTACGCGCACCTGGGATCACACCGCCGACCAACGACCGTTCGTGCACGGTTGGCACCGAATTCCTCCACCACGTCGACTGCTCCCAGTCGCTCCTGGACGTAGCGAGGTCTAGGCCCACGGCTTGCGTGACCGCATCAGGATCAACAGGTCCAGCCTACCCGGTGTACGCCCGCTGGACGACGTCCGGCGGGCGTAAGAGTGAGCGACGGGCCTGACCGGCGAGGAGCCCTGCCGGGTGCCGAGAGGACCCGTACGTCCACATCGGACTGGATTCCGCCGGGCAGGACGCTTCGGCCTGGGGTGCACCCGGAGGCGCGTTCGGAACGAGTCCCCGGCCTCCGCGGAGACCGGGGCACGCACGGGACGGGATCAGGACCTGACTTCTCTCCTCGTTCGGGTGCCCGGCGACTGGATCAGTTCGCGAGGCGGATGCCCTGTGAGGTGGCCGGTAGGAGGCAGGCGTAGCTCAGGGGGAGCAGACTCACGAACGTGCCCCCTGCTCCGGTGCAGATGCCGCGGGCCTCCTGGACGCGGCGGTTCTTCGGGCTGAGGGGGTTGAACACGCAGACGTACCCCACTGGACTCACGGTGAGGGAAAGGACGCCGCCGGTCGCGGTGCACAGCGCGGTCGCGTTGCCCGTGCCCGAGCCGGGGCCCGTTGCCGGCGGGGTGCTCGTGTTCTCGCAGCTGGCGTGGATGTCGGGATCCGGTGCGGGGCCCTGGCAGGTGTCGACGCCGAGGCCGCCGTCGAGGCTGTCCTGGCTGCCGTCGATGGACGCGCCGGCGAGGGTGTCGGTGCCGGCGCTGCCGGAGATCGTGTCGATTCCCAGCCCGCCGGTGAGGGTGTCGTTGCCGGTACCGCCGGTGATGGTGTCGTTGCCGTCGCCGCCGTCGATCGTGTCGTCGAGGTCGGAGCCGGTGATGGTGTCGTTGCCGCCGTTGCCGTAGATCGTCTTGGCGGGATCCGTGCCGCCGCAGTCGATCGTGTCGTTGCCGGGACTTCCGGTCACGACCGTGTCGGTCTGGGTCACGCCGGCGCTCACGACGCAGTTGACCGCGGCCTCGGCGGTCAGCGGAGCGACCGCCCACAAACCCGGGACCGCGAGAACTCCGGCCACCGCGGCGACGATCAGCCGGTGGATCTGACTCTGTTGGATCCTCATGTCTTCATTTCCCGAACACGATTTGTTCGTAAGCCGCACAACGCGGACGCGTCAGCGGAAAAGGCTGCGCGAGCGACGCGGAGAAGACCTCGTCAAGCGGCCTGTGCGGCGACTCGCGGAGCATGTCACGTCACCAAGGTCCGGGGTAACGGAATGAAATGTACCCCTTCGGTCGCGCTGACCGGTACCGCAGTCCCCCGAATGGTCCTCCTGTGTGGCAGATAATTGTCTTGGATGCATCAAAACAGCTGTTCAGGGCAGTTTGGGACACATATTTTCCATTGGGTTGGAATTGATGTTGTCCCATGGTTCGTGTCAATGCGCGGAGAAGATCGCGGGTAGTGGCGGTTGATCGGTGGTCGCCGTTCTTGTTGTTCACCTCCGTGGTTTCCGTCCGCTGCTTGAGCAATCATGTTCCTGGAGTGCGGGCGGTCGGGCTGCACAAAAGCACAGCAGGCGGTGGCGGCCGACCTCAGGTCCGGGCTCACCTCGCGTGTGGAAGGTTGATCGCCCTGGGCGCCAATGCCTTGGCACACCTGGATGTTCGTCCTGGGGCTGAGCGCTCTCACCTATGCGCTGGTGGAACTCGACAAATGGCGCCGCCGTGTCGCGGGCCGGTCGGTGGTGAGCTCGTCGAGGTTGTCGGCGAGGTGACGTGCGTGGTGCCACTTCGTCGCCTGCGCCATTCGCTGATGCCATTCGATGCGTTCGATTGCCAGTTCTTGACCGTGACTCGTGAGCACTAGTAGTACTGATCGCTGGGAGCGCTCCCGGGAGGTTCCTCCGGGCGACGGGAAGTCGGGATGCCATGACAGCACGGCGAGACCAGTCCGAGAACGAGGGCTCGCAGCCCTTGCGCCGGCGGACGTTGCTGGCGGCGGGCGCCGCACTACCGGTGCTGGCGGTGGGGACACCCGCCGCGGCGGCCACCTCGGTGGTCGTCGAACCGTCGAACGTGCAGCAGACGATCCTGGGCTTCGGCGGCATGAACCACACCGTCTGGATCAGCGATCTCACCGCCGCGCAGCGGGAAACGGCGTTCGGCAACGGTGCGGGACAGCTCGGGTTCACCGTGCTGCGCATCCCGGTCCACGAGGACCGGGCCAACTGGAGCCGTGAGGTCGCCACGGCCAGGCGTGCGGTCGAGCTCGGCGCCAAGGTCATCGCCTCGCCGTGGAACCCGCCGGCCTCGATGACCGAGACCTTCTCCGGGGGCAAGAGGCTGCGCTACTCCTCTTACGGCGCCTATGCGCAGCACCTGAACGACTTCTCCGCGTTCATGGCGAACAACGGCGTGAACCTGTACGGCATCTCGATCCAGAACGAGCCGGACTACGCGGCGGAGTGGACGGCGTGGACGCCGGGCGAGATCGTCAGGTTCCTGCGCGAGAACGCGGGCGCGATCAACACCAGGGTCATCGCGCCCGAGTCGTTCCAGTACCGCAAGAACCTCTCCGACCCCGTCCTCAACGACGCGGCCGCGCTGGCGAACGTGGACATCATCGGCGCGCACCTCTACGGCACGCAGCCCGCGGACTTCCCGTACCCGCTGTTCCGGCAGAAGGGCAACGGGAAGGAGCTGTGGATGACCGAGGTCTACCACCCCAACAGCAGCGACTCCGCCGACCTGTGGCCGCAGGCGCTCGACGTGGGCGAGCACATCCACCGCGCTCTGGTGGACGGCCGGTTCCAGACCTACGTGTGGTGGTACATCCGCCGCTCCTACGGTCCGATGCGCGAAGACGGGCAGATCAGCAAGCGCGGCGCCAACATGGCGCACTTCTCGAAGTGGGTGCGTCCCGGTTACTCGCGCATCACCGCCACCGCGAACCCGCAGTCGAACGTCTACATCTCGGCGTTCAAGAGCGGAGCCAGGATCGTCATCGTCGCCGTCAACAAGAACACCTCGCCGGTGGACCACGTGTTCACCGTCCGGGACACCGGTTCCGCGACGATCTCGACCTGGCTGACGAGTGCTACTGCGACTCTCGCGCACTACAACGACTTCACCATGTCGAACGGCTCGTTCAACGCTCAGCTGCCCGCCCGCAGCATCAGGACGTTCGTGCTGAACTGAGGCAGCCTGTCGGCGGAGTCCTCAGGTCCATTGCAGACGGTCGGAGAGTCCCGCGGCGGCGAAGGCGGCGGTGAGGTCGTCGCGGCCCTCGGTGAAGTGGGCCCAGCCCTCGTAGTGGACCGGAACCACCCGGCGGGCGTCGAGGATCTTCGTGGCCTCCGCGGCCTGGGCGCTGTCCAGCACGAGCGGCTCGCCGCCGAAGAGACCGGCGAAGCGCGGGGCGCCGGCGAAGAGCACGGCGGTGCCGATCGGGCCGAACCGCTGGGCGATCTGCTCGACGGCGGCGAGCGAGGCGTTGTCGCCGCTGACGTAGACCGCCGGCAGGCCGTCCCCGGTTAGGACGAAACCGACGACCTGGCCGGTGAACGGTTCGACGTCCTCACGGCTGCCGGGACCGTGGACGGCGGGCACGCCGGTCACGAGCACGGTGCCACCGTCAGGACGGTCCAGCGCAACGGACTCCCAGTCGGCCAACCCCTGGGTCCTGCCTCCGAGGCGCTGCTCGGCTCCGGGGGTGCTGAGGGTGAGCGGGACGTCGGCGAGCAGGGCCCGTCCTGAGGTGTCGAGGTTGTCGGCGTGCTCGTCGTGGGAGAGCAGCACCACGTCGACGCGGCCCAGGTCGGCGGGCGCGATCCGGGAGTGCCCGAGCTTGGTCAGGACCCCGCCTCCGCCGGCCGGGTGGTCGCCGGGGCCGTCGAAGGTCGGATCGGTCAGGAACCGCAGGCCGCCGTACTCGAAGAGTGCGGTCGGGCCGCCGAAGACGTGGACGGGGAACTGGTCGGTGGCCGGGGGAGCGGAAGTCACGAGAAAGATTCCTCACGGTTCGGGTGTTCGTTATCCGTGAGGCTGACGGTAGCGATTCTCACGGACTGAAGCAAGCCGTACCATGAGGTCCGTGGATGAGAGCATGACGGCAGAAGTCGCCTTGCCGCCGGTGCCGGGCGAGGAGCAGTACTCGTCGCTCGCTCTGGCCAACAGCGCGGTCGCACTGCCGGGCGGTCACGTGCTGGACCTCCTCGGCACTCCCGCGCAGACGAACCTCTGGCTCACCGGGCACGGCCTCGCGCCGGTCGACATCGGGATGCGGGAGATGTGCGCCACGCAGTTGCGGTCGCTGCGGGAACAGATCAGGGCCTTGTTCGACGCCCGCGTCGCCGGGCTGCCCGCCCTTCCCGCCGTTCTGTCGGCCGTCAACGACGCGCTGACCAGGGTCCCCACGGCTCCGCTGCTGCACTGGGACGAGAAGAGCGGTCCCTATCGGGCGACGCCGCACCCCACCACGGAGATCGTCGACCACGCCCTCGCGACCCTCGCCGCCAACGCGGCCGACCTGCTCACGAGCCCCGATGCGGAACGGCTCACCGCCTGCCAGTCCAGCCCGTGCAACCGCTACGTGCTCCGCCACGGCCGCCGCCAGTGGTGTTCCACTCGGTGCGGTGACCGAGCACGGGCCGCCCGCGCCTACGCCCGGCGCACCCGGCCTGAGACGGACTGAGCTGGCGGGCCGGTACCGGCGTCACTGGTAGGAGACCATCGACGGCTTCGGCTTGTAGCTCATGGTCTGCTCCGGTGTGAGCATCGGCTTGTCCTCGTCGTAGAAGTTCTTCCAGCCCATCGGCAGGTCACCGGGCCGGGCGCCCACGACGGAGTCCCAAGTGGACACCTTCTGGCCCGTCGTGCCCTGCCCGTCCATGTGGATCAGCAGCTGCACCTCGTCGCGGGTGGTGTCGAGCGACTGCTCGTTCCGGATCATCGTCAGCTGGAACTGGTGTGCCACGAGCAACTTCTGCGGCAGGAACTTCGCGGCGGTCAGCTCGGCGAGCCACGCCGTGACCTCGTTGATCTCCGAGGCGTCGACACCGCCGATCTGCTGCAGCGGCACCTGGTCCGGCCCGAGCTTCCACTCGGGGTCGACGGCCAGGCCGACGTGGGGCATCTCCAGCAGCGACGCGTACCGCTTGGCCTGGTCCAGCAGCCGGGCCCGGCCCGGTTGCAGGTCCAGGATCACGTACACGCCCTCCTTCCCGGCCCTCTCCGCCCACGGGCGCAACACCTCGACATCGGTCTCGCCCGAGTAGTCGCCGTCCGGGCCGGGTGCGCCCTGGGCGACGGTGGCGATGATCTCCAGGGTCGGCACGACGGGAACGTCGCTGAACGGCTCGTACTCCTCGGCCAGCTTCTTGACCCGGGCGATGGACCCCTCGAGGTCCTGCTCGCCGAGCGCACCGAGCGCGGGCCCGTCCGGATGGCCGTAGAGGCAGACGAGCAACCTGCCGGGGAAGAGCGCCTGTCCACCGCCGGGCAGCTGGCCACCGCGGCCCACCGCGTCGAGCCGCCTGCTCAGCCGTTCCGGCGGACCGAAGTCCTCGCCCAGCGCCAGCAGCGAGGCGGACGGCTTCGCGCGCAACGCGTCGATCGCCGCCTGGTCGCTCCTCGGATCGGAGCCGCGCATCGCGACGACTCGCGCGCCCGCGGCCCGTGCCGTGGCGACCGCGGCGGCGTCGTCCCGGCCGGTGTCCGCGAGCACGGTCACGTCCACCGGTGGGGCGGGCTCGACGGCCGGCAGCCCGGCGGGCAGATCCGTGATCGTGGCACCGTCCTGGGGTGCGTCGATCCCGATGACCTCGGGCTTGCCGGACCACGCCTCGACCTCACGGCGTGCGTCCGCGCCAACGGCGAGCACCACCTGCGGTGACAACCTCCCCACCTCGTCCCGCACGGGAGTCGCGTTCGCGGCGGGAACCTGGAGCGCCGGTACGCCCAGGCGCTCGGCGACAGCGCCTGCTCCGGCCGAGGCCGCACGGTCCGCCTCCGCGGCCACCACCACGACGGGGGCGCTGCGGAAGAGCGCCGAGCTCACGGCGATCGCCGACTCCGCGCCGGGCCCGGCGTCCAGCACGACGGTCTTCTCGGCCGGTACGGCCACGTCGGCCCTCAGCGCACCGTCCGGCGCCTCGGCCGTGAGCCCGAACGGCCCGGCGGTGCAGCCCGACACCACCACGGACACCACCAGGGCGAGGTGCCAGCGCCTCCGCGCTGCCACAGCGGGTCGAGAAGACTTGTGATCAGCGCGTTCCAGCACGTCAACCGTCCAAAGTGGAGAGGTGGTCCGCCTCGCTGCACGAGGGATAGCCCGTCGAGGGCCGGATCTGCACCGACCACGCCACAACCACCCGAAAGAGGACACGAGCACGGCACGTCGAACCTGCCGGTCGGCTCGTCAGACCGCGCTGTCCTACCTCACGAGCGCGAGCCCAGCAGACCGCGGGCGGCGAGGTTCTCCATCAGCGCGGTGATGCCGAACGTCCAGTCCGCCGCGGCCTCGGCGGTGTTCACGACGTTCGTCAACGCGCCCAGCCGGTGCGAGGAGATGCGGACGACGTCCCCGACCTTGTGGGTGAACCCTTCGCCGGGCTGGTCCCGGTCCTCGGTCGGGGCGAACATCGTGCCGGTGAACAGCGCGAAGCCGTCGGGATAGCGGTGGTGGGCGCCGAAGGCGTGGGACACGAGATCCTCGAGCTCCCGGCTGATCTCGGAGACCGGATTGACGCCGTGCAGCTCGAATCCGTCGGGTCCGGTGATGTCCAGGGCGATCTCGGTGGCTTTGGCGTCCGCGAGGGTGAACCCGTCGTCGAACAGCCGCAGGAACGGTCCGATGGCGCAGGAGGCGTTGTTGTCCTTCGCCTCGGTGAGCAGCAGAGCGCTCCGGCCTTCGAAGTCGCGCAGGTTGACGTCGTTGCCGAGCGTCGCGCCGACCGGGTTCCCGCGCGAGTCGACCACCAGGACGAGTTCGGGCTCGGGGTTGTTCCAGGCCGAGCGGGCGAGAACGCCGACGTCGGCTCCCAGGCCCACCGCCGAGAGCACCGGGGCCTTGGTGAAGATCTCCGGGTCCGGTCCGATGCCGACCTCGAGGTACTGCGACCACAGGCCCTCGGCCTGCAGCACCCTCTTCACCTCCGCGGCCTGGGCGGATCCCGGCTCGAGGTGGGAGATGTGGCCCTGGACGATCGCGCCCACCTTCGCGCGCACTTCCTCGGCCCGTGCGGGATCGCCGTCGGCACGCTCTTCGATGACCCGCTCCAGCATGCTGCGGACGAAGGTCACGCCGGCGGCCTTGAGCACCTGCAGGTCGACCGGTGCCAGGAACCGGGGAACGGCGTCGGCCGGGTTCGTCGTGGCGGCCAGCACCTCCGCGAGCGGCCACGACGTGCCGCCAGGGTGGTTCTTGACGATCTCCAGCGCGTCCGGACGCTCCAGCAGGGACGACACGGTCGGCGTCAGCGGCGACAGGTCGACGACCTCGTCGCCTCGGATCGCCACGACCGACGGGCCGCCCGCGGACGGGTCGAAGACTCTCGCGACCAGGGTGGCGTCCGCCGCGTCCTGGGGAAGGACGTCGGCTGCGTTCAGCGAGATCCCCATGGAAATCCTTCCTGCTCGCACCACGTCCCGCCACGACCTGGTCAGCCGGCCGCGCTTTCGGCACCCTACCGGCTCCGCGCGGGGGTGAACGGGCTACGAGTAGTCGATGTCCAGGCCGGCGAACCCCTTCGACCTGAACAGCTCCCCGCCCGCCTTCTTGAACGGGTTGCCGCAGTTGACGACCGTGACGCTCGCGAGCTTCGGGCAGTCCAGCAGCGCCTCGACGTTCACGATCCTCTTCGAGTTCAGGACGGTCAGCTGGACGAGTTCGGGCAGCGCCTGGAACACCGTGCAGTCGATCTCGGCGCGGATCCCGTTGAGGCGCAGCGCTTCCAGCGTCGGGATCGCCGCGAGCCGGGCCACCGGGAAGTCGCGTCCGGTGCCCGCGATCTCCAGCACGCGCAGCGGCGCCACCAGGTGGCCGACGACGTCGGCGTTCTTCAGGTCCTCCAGCTCCAGGTGCCGCAGCGACGGCAGCTCCCCGAGCTGACGCAGCACCGCGTCGTCGCCGCTCACGTTGGTGCGGAGGAACTCGAGCGGCGGCAGCGGATCGACCACCTGGGGCAGCCGCGGCGTGGTGTACGAGGTGACCCACATCAGCGCCCGCAGTGCCGGCACAGCGGTGTCGGCGGCGAGCGGGGCCGAGGGGACCCGCCCGTCGTGATTGCCGATCACGAGCGACGTCAGCGTCGGGGACGTCAGGTGTGCCACGAGCGGTGCGGGCAGCTTGAGCGACCGCAGGTTCACGAGGTCCGGCAGGTAGGCGGGCAGCACCGCCTTGCGCAGCTGGGCCTCCGTCGGGCACAGGGCCAGGCCGCGTATCCGCGCCACGTCCTCGGGCCGCGGTGCGCCCTTCCACGGAATCCGGACGGCACCGTCCTCCGTGCAGTGGTCGCACTCGGCGGCGTTGCCGACGCAGAACACCTGGTCACCGCCGATCGGGCCCAGATACCGTGCCCGGCTCGCACCGAAGAGGTCGACACCCGTCATGCCGGGCATCATCCAATCCCAGGCCGTCGCGTCCGGTACGGGCCCCTCGCCGACGGGTCAGTTGTCCAGCATGCCGGGACCGAACACCTCGTAGCGGATGTCGTCGGTGTGCATGCCGCGGTTGAGCAGTCCTGCGCGCACGTCCCGCATGAACGTGATCGGCCCGCACAGGTAGGCGATGGCGTTGGGCGGCAACGGGATCGCGTTCACGTCGACGAGACCCGGCTGTCCGCCGTCGCCACCCTTCCCGTACCAGGTGAGTTGTCCGAAGCCGGCGAGGCGTGCGTACTCGGCGCGGTGCGCGTGCCGGTCGGGCGACGTCTCGGCGTGCACGGCGACAACCGTGCGGGCAGGTTCCGCGGCCGAGATCTGGCCGAGCATCGACAGCATCGGGGTGATACCGATGCCCGCGCTGATCAGCACCACGGGCCGGTCGCCGGGCTGGAGCGTGACCTCACCGGCCGGCGGGCCGACGAGCACGACGTCGTCGGCGTGCACGTTGTCGTGCAGGAAGTTCGACACCGCGCCGTCCGGGGCGCCGTCCGCGCCCCGGACCCGGCGCACGGTGATGCGCAGCTCGCCGCGGCCGGGTGCCTGCGACAGGGAGTACTGCCGCGGCTGCCGGTGCCCGTCCGGCAGGTCGACGGCGACCGACACGTACTGCCCCGGCTGGAACACCGGAACCGGTCCTCCGTCGTCGGGCAGCAGGGTGAAGGACGCCGTGTCGACCGCCTCCTCGTCGCGCTTGGCGACGCGCCAGGGGCGCCACACCGTGCCGGGGCTGACGCCCGCCTGCTGGTACAGGCCCGCCTCGGCGGCGATCAGCGTGACGGCGAACAGCCAGTAGACCTCGTCCCAGGCTGCGGCGACCTCGGGGGTGACGGCGTCGCCGAGCACGGTGGCCACCGCGCCGATCAGGTGCCTGCCGACGATCGGGTACTGGTCGGGACGCACGCCGAGCGAGACGTGCTTGTGGGCGATGCGTTCCGCGATCGGGCCGAACGGCGTGCCGTCGAGCAGGTGCTGGGCGTAGGCGACCACCGCGGCGGCCAGCGCGATCTGCTGCTTGCCGCTGGCCTGGTTGCCGCGGTTGAACAGGTTCAGCAGTTCCGGGTGCGCGGCGAACATCGACGGGTAGAACTCGGCGGTGATCTCGGCGGCGTGGTCGCGGACGACGGGCAGGGTCGCACGCACCACGGCGGCTGACGCAGCGGAAAGCACAAGTAGCTCCTGAGGACGAGATCCGAGGTGGGACTGACGGCGCGGTGGCGCGCGATCACCTCTTGAGCTTGCGCGATCAAGGACAGGCGGCCGCAGGTGAGAACGTCGCGTCCGGGCCAGGACCATCGTCCCGCGCAATCATGACCGGACGACCTTGGCGGGAACGCGCTCACGCCGTTCCTGCGCACTCCGCTCGCCCACGACGCGAATCAGGTACGCGCCGGTGACGGCTGCCATCGCCGCCGCCATCAGCAGACCGCCGAGGGCACCGATGAGCGCGATGAGCACCGGCGACTGGCCTGGCTGCCACAGGGGAGTGGTGACGGCGGTGAACACCAGGAGGCCGGCTCCCCACGCGAGGGCGTTGGCCCAGATCCACAGATGGGCGCGGGCGAAGTGGCGGCGCAGCACGAACCACTGCGCGGTTCCCAGTGACAGCAGCACACCGGTGCCCGCGACCGCGGCGATGGGCAGCAGGGCCGCGAGCGGCAGTGCGTTCAGCCGCTCGCCGTTGTGCACCACGAGCATCGCGATCGCCCAGGCGAACCCCGCCGCCAGCGCGGTGGCGCCGATCCAGTTCCGGCGGCTCAGGCCGCCGTCGACGCGGCACAGCACGACGGCCTGCGCCACACCGAGCACGGCACCCTCGGCCACTCCGGTGAGAACGAGCAGCTGCGGCGACGAGGTGAGCGCGCCGACGAGGGCGGGCACGAGGAAGCCGGCGAACTCACCCGCGGTCGTCCAGCGAAACCACGACCACCGGATGGCGCGTGCGGTCAGTTCGGTTCTCATCCCTCCACGTTGCGCGCCGAAGCGTTCCCAGTGGAGGGACCAACGTCCTCATCCGGCCGGTGCGCAGTGCTCGACTTCTCCCTCGACATCACCGGATCAGTGCCGTGCCAGCGGGACCACCGCGACCGGGCAGTGCGCGTGGTGGATCAGCGCCTGGCTGGTCGATCCGAGCAGCAGACCGCGGAAGCCGCCGCGTCCGCGGGTGCCGACGACGACCAGCTGGGCCTTCGCCGACTGCTCGACGAGGGTGTGCGCAGGCCGGTCCCGGGTGAGCGTCTGGTGCACGGGGACGTCGGGATACCTGGTCGTGCAACCGGCCAGCTGGTCGGCCAGCACCCGCTGTTCCGCCGCCTCGATCGACGCGAGGTTCGTCGCGGTCAGCCCTCGCTGCCACGCGGTTTCGGCGGTGAGGTCCCACCACGTGCGCACCGCGTGCACGGCGGCACCGCGCAGCGCGGCCGCCTCGAACGCGAACGCCAGGGCGGCGTCGCTGGAGGGCGATCCGTCGAGGCCCACCACGACCGGCGCGTCGCGGTCGGGAGTCGTGTCGGAGGACGGGTCGCGCACGACGACGGTGGGGCACTGCGCGTGGGTCGTCACCGCGACCGCGACGGAACCCACGAGCAGCCCGGTGAACCCTCCCAGGCCGCGTGACCCCAGCACCACCAGCTGGGCAGACGCCGATCGGCCGATGAGCTGCTCTGCCGCGCCACCGCTGGTCAGCTCCGTGCTCACCTCGACCTCCGGAGCCGCTTCTTCCGCCACGGCGGTGGCCTCGGCGAGCAGCACCCTGCCGTGGTCGAACACCGCGTCGGCATAGGACTCCGACGAGGGGGCCACGTGGGGCGCGTGGACCGGGACCACCATGCAGGAGTGCATGACCACGAGGTTCGTACCGCGCCTGGCCGCCTCCTCGGCGGCCCAGCGCACCGCGTGCGAGGCCGAGGTCGACCCGTCCACTCCCACGACCACCGGCGTGCTCGTGCCCGTCATCGTTTCCTCCTGTCGGTGTCGTTCACCAGTGCGCGGGTCTGCGCGGCGATCTCGACGTCCTCTCGTGCCTCGACCACCCGGACGTCGACGGCCGAACCGTCGCGGCTGACGCGGCCGTCCGCCGCGGCTTCGGTGTTGCGGCCGGTGTCGAGGTCGATGCCGAGGAACGCCAGTCCCTCGGCGGTCTCCGCTCGGAGCACGGCGTCGTGCTCACCCACCCCGCCGGTGAAGACGAGCACGTCGATCCCGCCGAGCGAGGCCGTCATCGCAGCGATGCCCTGCCGCAGGCGGTGGACGTAGACCTGCAGCGCGAGCACGGCCCGTTCGTCGCCGTCGTCCGCGGCCTTGCGCACGTCGCGGAGGTCCCCGCCCACCTCGGACAGGCCCGCCAGCCCGGAGCGGTGTTCGAGGCCGTCCTCGAGGTCGTCCAGCGCCAGTCCGGCACGTTGCAGCCAGATCAGCAGACCGGGGTCGACGTCTCCGCTGCGGGTGCCCATCACGAGCCCCGCCAGCGGGGTGAAGCCCATCGTCGTGTCGACCGATCGTCCACCCGCGACGGCGGCGAGCGATGCTCCGGAGCCGAGGTGGCAGCTGACGACGCGAGCGCCGGGCCTTCCCGCCAGGGCGGCGGCGTGACGGGAGGCGTAGGCGTGCGACAGGCCGTGGAACCCGTACCTGCGCAGGTCCCACTTGCGCCGCCACGCGGCCGGCACGGCGTAGGTCGTCGCGGCGGCCGGCATCGTGGTGTGGAAGGCGGTGTCGAAGCAGGCGACCTGCGGCAGGCCGGGCAGCAGTCGCCGGGCAGCGTCGATGCCGGCGAGCGCACGGGGCTGGTGCAGCGGCGCCAGGCCGGTGAGGGCCTCGACCCCGGCGCGCACGTCGTCGTCGATCACGGTCGCGCCGGTGAACGCGGAACCGCCGTGCACGACCCGGTGCCCGACGACGTCCACGGCCGGCGCGTCGCCCAGGAAGTCCTGCAGCGGTCCGGTCTCGTCGCCTCCTGACCACCGTTCGACGGTGGTCTCGGCGAGGACTGCGTCGTCCTCGCCGAGCACGCGGAGCTTGAGGCTGGAGGAGCCCGCGTTCACCACGAGGACGTTCACTGCCAGGTCCAGTCGCGGACCTCGGGCAGGTCCTCGCCGTGCTCGCGGATCCAGTGGTGGTGGCGGGTGCGCTGGTCCTGCATGAGCTGGCGCAGCCGCGCCGCCTTCGGGCCGAGCCCGTCGACCCGGTCGATCACGTCGACGACGAGCCGGTACCGGTCCATGTCGTTGAGCACGAGCATGTCGAACGGCGTGGTGGTGGTGCCTTCCTCCTTGTAGCCGCGGACGTGCAGGTTGTGGTGGTTGGTGCGCCGGTAGGTCAACCGGTGGATCAGCCAGGGATAACCGTGGTAGGCGAAGATCACGGGCTTTCCGGCGGTGAACAGCGCGTCGAACTCGCGGTCCGGCATGCCGTGCGGGTGCTCGGTGTCGGGCTGCAGGCGCATCAGGTCCACGACGTTCACCACGCGCACTCGCAGCGACGGCAGGTGTTCGCGGAGCAGCTGCGTCGCGGCCAGCACCTCGACGGTGGGGGCGTCACCGGCGCACGCCATGACGACGTCCGGCTCCTCCACTCCGTCGTCGTTGCTCGCCCACTCCCAGATGCCCGCGCCGCGCGCGCAGTGCAGCTCGGCCTCCTCGATCGAGAGCCAGTCCGGCGTCTCGTTCTTGCCGGCGACGATGACGTTGACGTAGTCCTTGCTGCGCAGGCAGTGGTCGGCCACCGACAGCAGGGTGTTGGTGTCCGGCGGCAGGTAGACGCGGACGACCTCCGCCTTCTTGTTCATCACGTGGTCGATGAAGCCGGGGTCCTGGTGGGAGAAGCCGTTGTGGTCCTGGCGCCACACGTGTGAGCTGAGCAGGTAGTTCAGCGACGCCACTGGCCGGCGCCACTCCAGCTTCTTGTGCGTCTTGAGCCACTTGGCGTGCTGGTTGAACATCGAGTCGATGATGTGGATGAACGCCTCGTAGCAGTTGAACAGGCCGTGCCTGCCGGTGAGCAGGTAGCCCTCCAGCATGCCCTGGCACAGGTGCTCGGACAGCACCTCGACGACCCGGCCGTCGTGGACCAGGTGCTCGTCGACCGGCAGCGTCTCGGCCTGCCACTGCTTGCCCGTCACGTCGTACACGGCGTCGAGCCGGTTGGACGCCGTCTCGTCCGGGCCGAAGATCCGGAACGAGCGGGCGCCGGCGTTGAGCGCGACGACGTCGCGCAGCATCCGGCCGAGCACCCTGGTCGGCTCGGAGTGCGTGGTGCCGTGCTTGACGACCTCGGCGGCGTGCGCGCGGATGCCGGGCATCTTCAGCTCTCGCAGCAGCAGTCCGCCGTTGGCGTGCGGCGTGGCACCCATCCGGCGAGCGCCGTCCGGAACGAGGGCGGCGAGCTCGGGCCGCGGTGCCCCGTGCTCGTCGAAGAGCTCGGCCGGCTGGTAGCTGCGCAGCCACTCCTCCAGCTGCCGCAGGTGCTCCGGGTTGTCCCGCACACCGGCCAGCGGGACCTGGTGCGCGCGCCAGGTGTTCTCGACCGGCTTGCCGTCCACTTCGGACGGACCGGTCCAGCCCTTGGGGCTGCGCAGCACGATCATCGGCCAGCGGGGGCGCTCGTTCGTCTCCTTGATCCGGTGGATCTCGTCGATGACCTGGTCGAGCACCTCGGCCATCCGGGCGTGCATCGCCTGCGGCTCATGGCCTTCCACGTAGTGCGGTGCGTAGCCGTAGCCGCGCAGCAGCGCGTCCAGCTCGTCGTGGGGTATCCGCGCCAGCAGGCTGGGATTGGCGATCTTGTACCCGTTGAGGTGCAGGATCGGCAGCACGGCGCCGTCCGTGGCGGGGTTGAGGAACTTGCCGGCGTGCCAGCTGGTCGCGAGCGGTCCCGTCTCGGCCTCGCCGTCACCGACCACGCAGGCCACGATGAGGCCGGGGTTGTCGAACGCCGCGCCGAACGCGTGCGCGAGCGAGTAGCCCAGCTCACCGCCCTCGTGGATCGAGCCGGGGACCTCGGGCGCCACGTGGCTCGGCACCCCGCCGGGGAAGGAGAACTGCCGGAACAGCCTGCGCATGCCGTCCTCGTCGCGCGGCACGTCCGGGTAGGTCTCGCTGTAGGTGCCCTCCAGCCAGGTGTTGGCCAGCAACGCGGGACCGCCGTGTCCGGGGCCGGTCACGAACATCATGTCCAGGTCGCGGTCGCGGATCACGCGGTTCAGGTGGGCGTAGAGGAAGTTCAGTCCCGGCGTGGTGCCCCAGTGGCCCAGCAGGCGGGGCTTGATGTGCTCCGGCGTCAGCGGTTCGGTCAGCAGCGGGTTGTCCAGCAGGTAGATCTGGCCGGCCGACAGGTAGTTGGCGGCTCGCCAGTACGCGTCGACGAGCTCCAGGTCGGCGTTCGGCATCTCGCGCTCCTCACTCGGGTCTGTTGGCTTCCACGGTGCCGTCCTGATCGATCACGGAACAGGGCGCGCGGTCCGGGACGACCGGGACCGAAGTCCCGCCGATCCCGGCACCTCGGGCCCTGTCCGCCCCCGGAGGCACGGCCGGACTCCGCACACCGGGTACCCGGAGATCACTTCCGCACGCTTCCGGCCGGACTCGGTCGCGGGTGTTCTCTCCGGAGGCGATGAACCGCACCAGCGCCACGAACCGCACCAGTGGTGCGATGGACACGACAACGATGATCGAGACGAGTGACAGGCGCACGATCGTGGCCCAGTCGGTGACCGGGTCGGTGAAGGGAAACGGGAACTACTGGACCGTCCGGACCAGTGCCGCCAGGCCCCGCGGTGACGTCGACCACCACCGCGTCCGCCGCTTCCACCAGCACCTTCTCGACGATGCGGTCGGCCCCGGCTCCGAACCGGGGACTCCAGGCCCTCACCGCAGGACCGTTGGGCTTGCCCTCGTCAGCTCCTGGTGCCCCTGGTCTCGGCGTTGTGCTTGACCGTGCGCAGCACCGCGCGGCTGATGGTCGCCACCGCCGGTGTGCTGATGCGCCAGTAGCGCCGGAACTGGACCCAGGCCTGCGGATCGGTGAGCGTCACCCGGATCTCCGAGGACACCAGCGTCCGGCGTTCTCCGTACGGGTGCGTGGAAAAGGACCACACGACTTTGCCGTAGCCGGGTTCGGTGAAGTCCGGGAAGTCGCGCGGCTCGCAGGGGAACCACTTCACGACCGGGCGCCAGAACTTGCCGACCGCTCCGAGCGCGATCTCGTGGCCCGGGTTCTCGCCGAGGATCATCCAGTCGGTGCCCGTGTCGAGGTCGTCCCACGTCAGTCTGGTGCGCTCGCGAAGGGGACCGTGCTTGCGCGCACGCCATCTCTCCGGCACGTCGCGAAACCACACCGCGAACGCGGCGATGCCACCGCGCAGCTCGGTGAGGTCCAGCTCGCGCAAGGACTTCCACGTCGCCGCGGGATCCGCGTTCACCAACAAGTGGTCGGTGCGGCCGAACTCAGGCCTGGGGGCGAACCGGTCGGCGAGGAGCGGGGATGGCGACGCGACCATGGTGTGCCTCCAGAACTGGTTGGTGCACCACGAGAACAGGGCACGGCGCGTGGTGGAGTGCCGCCCTGGTGACGGTACCGCTCTCGTGCGTGTCACCGGAACCGACGACGATGAGGTCGGTGTCGGTGCAGCGCGCGATCGCTTCATGTGGCTGTGCGCGAACCAACACCGCGTGGTGCGGTACGCCGTGGAGCGTGGCCGACGCGCGAGCCAGCACGTACGAGTGGTCCGCATCAAGACCACACCTGACCGGGGAGTGCGGTGCGGCGTGCAGAACGCGCAGTGCCGCGCCACGCCTCCGCGCGAAGTCGGCGGCGTGGCGCAGCACCCGGCCGTCACCGGGACCGCCGCTGACCAGCGCGGTGACGTGGCGGTGGGTCGCGTCGACCGCCGCAGGGGTGCCGCGGACGACGACCGTGTCGCAGCGGGTCGTGGTCAGCAGCGGCAGGACGTGCTCGCCGAGACCGAGAGCAGACGTTCGGCGGCCCCGGTAGCCGACGACGACGAGCTGGGCGCGGAAGTCGTCCCGCGACCGGTGGATCTCGAGCCCGGTGCCGACGAGCGCCGCGTGGGCGGCTGCCCAGCGCAATGCGTTCTGGTCGCCTCTGGCGCCGTCTTGGAGGATCACGACAGGTTCCATGCTTCGACGATCGTTCGTCGCCCCCGCTCGGGGCAGGGCGGGAGGAGGCCGTTGTGGCAGGACCAAGGTCCCGTCGTCGCCGGGCCCCGTCATTCGCTGCCGGTGGCGGCCCCCAGCGTGCCGGCAGGCTGGTGCTCGTCGGAGCCGATCAGCAGTTCGGAGACCGGACGGCGCGGCGTCGGCGGGACCGGCGTGCTGTAGCCCAGTCGCAGCACGGTCTGCGGCACGAGCATGCCGCCCAGGGCACGTCGCAGGTCCTCCCGGACGCGCCGCACCTCCACCGGTTGCGACAGGAACGACGCGGAGAGCCCGCGGGTGGTCGCGGTGAGCAGAACGCGCTGCATCGCCTGACCTGCTTGGAGGTCGCCGAGCGGGCCGTCGTAGAACGAGCACAGCACCACGACGAGCGGGTCGGACTCGTAGTCCTTGCCGGGATGGCGTTCGGGGCCCTGGAAGTCGCGGAACGCCCACTCGTCCTGCATCGCCGGCCGCACGCCCGCCGAGGCGGGCGGCACACCGTCGGCCGCGCCGGGACGCCGGCCGGTGAACGCGGCGAGCTCCGCCTGCACGCCCTCGTCGCCCAGCTGGATCTCGTGCGCCTGCCGGACGAACCGCTGGAGCTGCGCGCGGTCCTGCGGTGTCGTGATGGCGTGCAGCCAGGACCGTTCCAGCTCGGCGGCCCGGACCAGCGCGTGGCGCTGGCGGGGATCGACGGCGGCTTCGAGGAACGGGCGGCGGTTCGTTCGCCGGCGGGGCACGGCTTCGAGCAGTGCGCGGCTCTCGTCGTCGTTCTTGATCGTGCCGCCGCGACGGACGACGGCGAGCGCGCCGGGTGCGTCGTGGCCGGGCAGCATCGACACGAGCGGCCGCACACCCATGCTCTGCAGGGCCAGCCGCATGTTGAACAGGGCCGCGCCACACGACAGGCGCAGCTCACGGTCTTCGGGGTCGGTGGCCGCCAGCTTGCGGCCCGGGTCCGGGTGCAGCTCGATGCGGTCGCGCAGGACGCGGAACCGCCAGGGCTGCGTGTTGTGCACGGACGGAGCAAGCGAGGCAGCCGTTAGCGCGCTCTCGATCTGTGCGGGCCCCAACCCCAGAGCCGCCGTCACCTGTGCCATTTACTTCACCTCATCGTGTTCTTGTGGAACGTCGTGGGCTCCACTGTCCGCGTTGGAGCGAGGCTGACCCACCACCGAAGGTCCCGACCTGGCCGGGACAGCTTGGCGTCGTCGCGGCCGCGTGAAAGGCTTGATCCATGGGAGAAGCGGAGGACCTGCCGTCCCGCAGCCTGCTGGGCGGGTTGCGGCTGGACGAGCTGCTCGACGAGATGCGGGATCGGCTCGCCGAGATCGGGTCGACCAGGGACAAGATGCAGAGCCTGCTCGACGCGGTCCTGGCGGTCGGTGCGGGCCTGGAGCTGGACTCGACGCTGCAGCGCATCGTGCAGGCCGCTGTGGAGCTCGTGGGCGCGCGCTACGGTGCGTTGGGCGTGCTCGGCTCCCGGCACAACCTCTCGCAGTTCGTCTACGTCGGCATCGATGCCGAGACCCGTTCGCACATGGGACACCTGCCCGAGGGCAAGGGCCTGCTCGGCCTGCTGATCAAGGACCCGCGGGCGATCCGGCTGCACGACCTCAGCGAGCACGCCGCGTCGGTCGGTTTCCCGCCCAACCACCCGCCGATGCACAGCTTCCTCGGCACTCCGGTGCGCGTGCGCGACGAGGTGTTCGGCAACCTGTACATGACCGAGAAGATCGGCGGCGGTGACTTCACGGCCGACGACGAGGTCGTGCTGGAGGCGTTGGCCGCGGCGGCGGGTGTCGCGGTGGAGAACGCCCGCCTGTTCGAACGCTCGCGGACGCGGGAGCGGTGGCTGGAGGCGACCGCGGAGATCAACGCCCAGCTGCTCGCGGGCGCGACCGCCGAGGACGCGCTGCGGCTGATCGCACAGCGTGCCGTGGAACTGGCATCGGCGTCATGGGCCGCCGTCCTGTTGCGCGAGGGCGACGATCTCCTCACGGCGGCGCACGCGGGCGGCAGAGCCGTTCCCGAGACCTTCAGCGGTGACGCACCGGTGCTCGCACAGGTGCTGGAGACGGCGGCACCGGCGCTGGTCGAGGAGGTGGACGGTCAGTTCGGCGATCTGCCCGCCGAGTCGGGCGCGGCGGCGGTGTTGCCGCTGCGCGCCGGCTCCACGGTGACCGGTGTCCTGCTCGCGGTCCGGGACAAGGACGCCCCCGGGTTCGGGGTGGACCTGATGCCGTTGCTGGCGTCGTTCGCCGACCAGGCCGTGGTCGCGATCGAGTTCGCCGAGAACCAGAACGCCAAGCGGCTGGTCGACGTGCTGGAGGACCGCGACCGCATCGCGCGTGACCTGCACGACCACGTCATCCAGCGGCTGTTCGCCACCGGCATGAGCCTGCAGGGCTCGCTGACCTGGGTGACCCATCCGGAGGTCCGCCGGCGGGTGACGAAGGCGGTCAACCAGCTGGACCAGACGGTGCTGGAGATCCGCACGTCGATCTTCGACCTGCAGGCCGACGCCAGCGACACGGGGCTGCGCCGCCGGCTGCTCAACATCGTCGCCGAGATCACCGAGGGCGCTGACGTGAGTCCGGCGGTGCGGATGTCGGGCACCATCGACAGCCTGGTGCCCGACTACATCGGGGCGCACGCCGAGGCCGTCGTGCGCGAGACCGTCACGAACGCGATGCGGCACTCCCACGCGACGGAGCTGACGCTCACGGTGGAGGCAGGCGACTCCCTGATCATCTCCATGGTCGACAACGGGCTGGGCATGCCGCCCGAGGTCGCACGCAGCGGCCTGCGCAACCTCGAGCAGCGTGCGGCCGAGCTGAACGGCACGCTCACGGTCGGCGAGGAGCCCGGCGGGGGCACGCGGGTGACGTGGCGGGTCCCGCTGGACTGACCGGGTCAGCCCGTCTCGTTGTCGTGGGTGGGCTTGCGCAGCTGGGAGGCGAGCACGGCGGCCTGGGTGCGGCGTTCGAGCCCGAGCTTGGCGAGCAGGTGGGACACGTAGTTCTTCACGGTCTTCTCCGCGAGGAACATCTTCTCCGCGATCTGCCGGTTCGTCAGGCCGTCACCGATGTAGTCGAACACCGTCCGCTCCTGCTCGGTGAGCGCGCGGACCGGGTCGCCCTGCTCGCGTTCGCGGCGGATGCGGTTCAGCAGCGCGGCCGTCGACCGGGCGTCGAGCAGGGAATGGCCTGCCGCGACGGTCTTCACCGCGGTCGTGAGGTCGGTGCCCACGATGCGCTTGAGCACGAACCCGGACGCGCCGGCCATGATGGCGTCGAACAACGCCTCGTCGTCGGTGAACGACGTCAGCATCAGGACGTTCAGCTCGGGCAGGCGTGAGCGCAGCTCGCGGCACAGCTCGATGCCGTTGCCGTCGGGCAACCGCACGTCGAGCACCGCTACGTCCGGGTTGGCCGCCGGCACCATCGTCAGCGCCTCGGTCACCGAGCCCGCCTCGCCCACTACCTCCAGGTCGGGGGAGGCGCTGAGCAGCTCCCTGATCCCGACCCGGACGACCTCGTGATCGTCCACCAGGAAGACACGCGACACCACTTGCCACCACCTCATCCTCGAGTGTTCCGCGATCACGATCTCCCAGCCGACCGGCGGTACACAGGGACCAAAGACCCTGTTACCGGGACTCGATGGTCCTCCGCAGCCGCTCGAACTCGTCCGCGTCGATCTCGCCCCGTGCCAGCCTCTCCTCCAGTATGCGGGTCGCCGAGCCGATCTGCGGCGTGCGCGGGAGCCGCCGCAGCAGCACCACGGCCAGGACGGTCAGCCCGCCCAGGAACAGCACCAGGCCCAGCACCATCATCGCCATGCCGCCCCAGCCCATCGGGTTGCCGTAGTACCAGTGCATCGTCATCGCCTCCGTCGTCGTTGTCCCCAGGTTCACCGAGTCGCGTGACCACGCGGAGGGTCCAAGGGCCCGTTCCACGAGGGCAGGTCCGCTCTGTCCGGGGCGCGTGGTCCGGCGGAATCGTCGTGGTGTGCGATGGAACCCAGCAGAAGCCGCGGAAATCGTGGAGGCGGCCGGCAAGGCGCCCGTGTACAGCTCCGACCGCCCGTGGGCGCTGGAGCTGCACGGCCGTTCGGTCTACCTCTTCGAGGCAGGACACCGGTCCGCGCACGACCCGCTCGGTTTCGACCGGCTGCTCTCGTGCGGTGCCGCCCTGGAACACGTCGTGCTCGCCGTCCGGCACGCCGGATGGCACCCGCACGTCGTGTTCCCGACCGACCAGGCGAGTCCCAGGCTGCTCGCCGTCGTCCGCGCGGACCGCCGCCAGCCACCGGATCCGCAGGACCTCGACCTGCACAGGGCGATCCGGCTCGCCGACGCGTCCGGCGGGGGAGACGCCCACGCGTTGAGGTGGGCCGACCACTGGGCGGGCACCGAACTGCGCGCCCTGAACGACCACGAACTGGTCGTGATCACCACCGGCGACCGCCGCCCGGACCACGTCCGCGGTGGCGCGGCGCTGCAGGCCGCCGTGCTGGCCGGTCGCAGTGCGGGGGTGGCTGTCCGTCCGGTCGTGCACCTGGTGCACCGCCGTGAGTGGCGGGCGGGCCTGATCGAACGGCACGAGCTCGCCGGCTTCCCCCAGGCCCTGGCGATCGTCGGTGCCAAGGGCCCGGTCGGCACGGGACCTACGACAGCGTCCGCCGCGCGTTCCGACTCCTAGCGTCGAAGCCGGAAGGGAGTTCCGCCATGCGTGCTCGCGACATCATGACCAGCCCGGTGATCACCGTGACACCGGCCGTACCGCTCAAGGGCGCGGCCGCTCTGATGGTCTCGCACGGGTTCACCGCACTGCCCGTCGTCGACGGCGACAAGCAGCTCGTCGGCATCGTGACCGAGGCCGACCTGGTGCGCGGCAAGTACCTCGAAGAGGGCGGAGCCGTCGTCGCCGACGTGATGACCAGCCCCGCCGTCGCGATGGACGCCGCCGCACCCGCCGGGATGCTGGCTCGCGTCATGATCGACGACCGCAGGCGGTGCGTCCCGATCGTCGACGGCTCGACGGTGGTCGGCGTGGTGACCCGCCGCGATCTGGTGCGGATGATCGCCAGGACCGACACGACCGTCAGCGTCGAAGTCCAGCGCGTGCTGGACGTGTACGGCGGCGGTCGCAAGTGGACGGTCACGGTCAACGACGGCGAGGCCGTGATCGGCGCCGACAACACCGACGAGGACACCGAACGGGTCCTCGTCGCACTCGCCGACGCGGTGCCGGGAGTGCTCCGCGCCCGCGTTCTGACTGGAGGACAACGATGAAAGCCCCATCCGCCCCGATCGTCGTCGGCGTCGACGGTTCCGCCTCGGCCCTGTCCGCCGTGACCTGGGCCGCCCAGGAGTCCGCTCGTCACCACGTGCCGCTGCGGCTGGTGCACGCCTACGTGCTGCCGACGCGCGGCTACCCCGAGATCATCCTCACCGGCAACGAGATCCGCCAGGCGATGGAGAACCTGGGCCGCGACAAGCTCGAGGAGGCCACCGCGGCCGCGCGGGCGGCGGCACCGGACGTCGAGGTGACGACCGAGATCGTCTGCTGCGGCTCCACCACGCTGCTGATCGAGGAGTCGAAGTCCGCACGCCTCGTCGTGGTCGGTTCCCAGGGCCTGGGCACGGTGACCGGCATGATCGTCGGTTCGACGGCGCTGGCGCTGGCGGCCCACGGCAAGAGCCCGGTCGTCGTGGTGCGCGGCGCGGCCGTCGCCGACGGCCCGGTGGTCGTCGGCGTCGACGGCTCGCCGACGAGCGAGGCGGCGCTCGCGTTCGCCTTCGAGACGGCGTCGATGCGCGATGCCCAGCTGACCGTGGTGATGTGCTGGCAGGACTTCATGGTGGAAAGCCCGTACACCGCCTCGCGGTTCACCGTGGACTGGGGACAGGTGGAGGCCGACGAACGGCGCCTGCTGGCGCAGCGGCTCGCCGGGTGGCAGGAGAAGTACCCGGACGTGCAGGTGCACCCGGTGGTCGTGCGTGACCGGCCCGTGCGCGCGTTGATGCGCTACGGGGCTGAGGCACAGCTTCTGGTGGTGGGTAGCCACGGGCACGGCGGGTTCGCCGGCATGCTGCTCGGCTCGACGAGTCAGGCGCTCGTCTACAACGCGCCGTGCCCGTTGGCGATCGTGCGTCCCGACTAGGCCGCGTTGTCCGCCGACATCCCCGTCGCCTTCGCGACGAAGGGGATGTCGGCGAACTGCAGCTCGACGCCGAAGGTGCTCAGGGTCTGGCTCAGGCGCAGCAGACTGACCTGGGAGAGCGTGAACAGCTCGTCGACGTTCCACGTGCGGCCTACGACGCGCAGGAACGGGGAATCTGGAGTTCCGCACCCGAACTCGGCACAAAGCACCTCACCTGGCCAGAAGGCTCATCTGAGCCGACGAGCGCCAGCACCTTCTTCGCGGCCGCTTCGCCGGCACACAGGGACCCCGCGTGTCTTCCTACCGCACGCGGGGTCTCCGCGGGACGTCGCCGAACGTGAAACGCGCCCACGTCAGAGAGTTCCGCCGGTTCGGACAAGCCCGTTCAATCAGACGCTCAGAGGTGCCCGGTCGGCGGAATGACCACGACCGGGCACTCGGCGTGCCGCAGGCATTCCGCGGCCACACCGTGCGAGAGGAACTCGCGAACCGCCCCGCGACCGCGAGTGCCGACCACCAGCAACGCGGCGTGCTTCGACGCCTCGACGAGTTGAGCCGCGGCATCGCCCACGACGACGCACTCGGCGACGTCTGGTGCGTCCGGCACGGCGGCACGCACCTGCTGCACCGCCTCGTGCAGCTCACGCGCGGGGTGCCGCTGCGGCATCTCGCCGTACGGGTTGAGGCCCATCTGCACGGCCGGCACGACCGCCGGTTCGCGGTGGTAGGCCAGTACCGCCTCCACCCTGGCGCCTCGGTGCGCCGCTTCCTCGATCGCCCAGCGCAGGGCCGTCCGGGACTCCGCCGAACCGTCGACGCCGACCAGGATCACAGGTGTCCTCATGGCTGCTCCCATCACTCAGGTCCAGCGTGCGGCGCGTTTTCGGGCGCGGGCAGGGACCAACGTCACGAGCCGGGTGAGCCCATCCGCACTGCCTTGCGCCCGTGTGCGAGGCGAACCCTGCAACACACGGATCGAGTGGAGGACCTCATGAAGGCGAAGAGAGGCGACTGGCTGGTGGAAGCCGACGGCCGGCGCGGGCAGATCACGGCGGTCAAGCACGAGGACGGGAGGCCTCCGTTCCTGGTGCGGTGGCTGGACAACGAGCACGAGACGCTGGTGTTCCCCGGACCAGACTCGCACGTCGTCAAGGCCGAGGACGAGGCCGCGCGCCTCCGCACGGGCTGAGACGTGGACACCGCTGTCGCGCTCGGCCACCTCGCGACGGCGCTCGCGATCGGGTTGCTGCTCGGCTTGGAGCGCGAGCACGACAACGCGCAGGACTCGGACAGGCCCGCAGGGTCGCGGACGTTTCCGCTGATCGCGCTGACCGGCGCGGTCAGCGCCGCGTTGTCACCGGTCGCGTTGGGCGTGGCGCTCGCCGCCGTCGCCGCCCTCGTGATCGCGTGGTACCTGCGGACCTCCGAGCCGGGTGCGACGACCGAGATCGCCGCCGTCGTGACGTTCCTGCTGGGCGCGCTCGCGTGGCACCGGCCCGAGCTCGCGGTGCCGGTGGGGGTGGCGGCGGCCGTCCTGCTGGCGGCCAAGCGGCCGTTGCACCGGTTCGCGCGCAAGGTGGTCAGCGACCAGGACGTGCGTGACGCGATGATCCTGTTCGTCGTCGCGTTCGTCGTGCTGCCGCTGCTGCCGAACCGGCCGCTCGGGCCGTACGGGGTGCTGAACCCGGCGCGGGTGTGGTGGCTGGTCGTCGCCGTCACGGTCATCGGGTGGGCCGGGTACGTCGCGGCACGCGCGTTCGGCGAGCGGTGGGGTCTGCTGGTGACCGGGTTCGCGGGCGGGTTCGTGTCCGGGTCGGCGACGACCGCGGTGCTGGCGCGCAAGTACCGGACCGCCGGGGCGGCGGTGATCCCCGGCGCGGTGGCGGTCAACCTGGCCACTTTGGCGCAGCTCGTCGCCGTGACCGCGATCGCCAGTCCTCCGGTCGCGCTGCGGCTCCTGCCCGCGATCGGTGCGGGTGCGGTGGTGCTGCTGGTCGAGGTGGCGTGGCTGGTGTGGCGCACGAAGCCCGCCGAGGAGGAGAACGACGAGCCGGTCGTCGGCAGGCCGATGTCGCTGAAGGCGGCGTTGTCTCTGGCGGCGGTCCTGGTGCTGTTCCTCGTGGTCACCCGCGCCGCGGCCGAGTGGCTCGGTGGCGGGGGAGTGGTGGCCGCGGGCGCCCTCGGAGGCCTGGCGGACGCGCACGCGGCGGCGATCGCGGCCGCTTCGCTGGCGCCCCAGTCCGTTCCGGTGCACATCGCCGTGCTGGCGTGTGGTGCGGCGCTGGCCACCAACACCGTCGTGAAGCTCGTGCTCGCGGCGGTGGCCGGAGGACCGCGGTTCGCGCTCAGGCTCGCCGCGTGGCTGGCGCCCGCCGTGGTGGCCGTGGGGCTGGGCATGGCCTGGTAGGCCGGGGACCAAGGTCCCGAACGCCGCGGGACCGCGGCCACTCACCGGTGGCGGTGCGGTCCGCGAGGCTGAATCCATGAGCGAGAACGAGTCCCGGCCCGTGGTGGTCGGAGTTGACGGATCACCGGCCTCCCTGGCGGCGCTGCGGTGGGCTGTCGAGGACGCCCGCAGGCGCGGGTGCGGGGTCGACGCCGTGACGGCGTGGCACGCGGACTACGGCCTGATGATCGGGCCACTGCCCGCAGAGGTCTTCGCCGAGGTGTCGCCCCAGGCCATGAAGGCGGCGGCGCAGAGGGTCCTCGACCGCGCGGTGGAGGAGTTCGAGGGCGTCGAGATCCGCCGGATCCTGGTCGAGGGCGATGCCCGCGACGCGCTCTTCAAGGCGTCGGAGGACGCCGCGCTGCTCGTGGTCGGAAACCGGGGCCACGGCAGGCTCGTCGAGGCGATCATCGGCTCGGTCAGCGCCTACTGCGTGCACCACGCCTCGTGCCCGGTGGTCGTGGTCCGCGAGGCGGAGGTCGCACAGGAACGCCCGGTCGCGGAGCCGGCGCTCCCGCTGACGCCGGGACCGCTGCTGTGAACGCGGCGGCGTTGCTTGCGGACGGCTCGGTCGTCACCGTGCGCGAGCTGGGACCGGGGGACGTGTCGGCGTTGCTCGAGCTGCACCGCGGCCTGCCGGTCGAGGACCGGTACCTGAGGTTCTTCAGCACGTCGCCGCACCAGCTGGAGGAGTTCGTCGAGCGGATGGTCTCACCGGACCCGCCGCGGCACGTGGTGCTCGGCGCGTTCCGCGAGAACCGGTTGCTGGGCGCCGCGAGCTACGTGGTGGTGCGCGAGACGGACTTCGCGGAGGTCGCGCTGGTCGTGTCGCACACCGAGCAGGCCCACGGCGTCGGCACGCTGCTGCTCGAACACCTCGTCTCGCTGGCGCGCGGCCGGGGCGTGCGCCGGTTCACCGCCGAGGTGCTCACGATCAACGGGCGCATGCTGCGGGTGTTCACCGATCTGGGACTCGTCGTCTCGATCGTGCCCGACGGCGAGGTCGTCTACGTGGAACTCGTCCTCGAACCCGCGGACCACTACCTCGACGTGGTGGGGCAACGCGAGTCGCGCGCCGATGTCGCGAGCCTGACCCACGTGCTGCGGCCGGGCTCGATCGCCGTGGTCGGCGCGGGCCGGTCACCCGGTTCGGTGGGCCACGCCGTGCTGCGCAACCTCGTGGGAGACGACTTCACCGGTGACCTGTACGCGGTCAACCCGCACGCGAAGTCGGTGGCCGGTGTCGACTGCTACGCCTCGGTGAACGAACTGCCCGAGGCGCCGGAGCTCGCGGTGCTGTGCGTGCCGGCGAAGGCCGTCCCCGCCGTCGCCGAGCAGTGCGGCCGCCGGGGCGTGCGGGCGCTGGTCGTCATCTCGTCCGGTGTGGACGCCGAGGAACTGCTGAGGGTGGTTCGCGCGCACGGCATGCGCCTGGTGGGCCCGAACTGCCTCGGCGTCTCGACGAGCTCGCCCGCGGTGCGGATGAACGCCACGTTCTCAGCCGGCGGCACCCTCGCGGGTGGCGTCGGCCTGGTCACCCAGTCCGGCGGCGTCGCGATCGGCGTGCAGGAGGAGCTGCACCGGCTCGGTCTCGGCCTGTCGAACCTGGTCTCCACCGGCGACAAGCTCGACATCAGCAGCAACGACCTGCTCATGTGGTGGGAGCACGACCAGGACACCCGGATCATCGCGCTGTACCTCGAGTCCTTCGGCAACCCGCGCAAGTTCGCCCGCATCGCGCGCCACGTCGCCGCCACCAAGCCGGTGCTCGCCATCCGCGCGGCCACCAGCGAGGCGGGCCAGCGCGCCGCGGCCTCGCACACCGCGTCCACCGCGACGCCGTCGGTCACCCGGGACGCGCTGTTCCGGCAGGCGGGCGTGATCGCGGTCGACAGCGTGCCGGAACTGACCGACGCCGTGGTGGCGCTGAGCTGGCAGCCCCGGCCCGGCGGACGGTCCGTGGCGGTGCTGAGCAATGCCGGCGGACTCGGTGTGCTGGCCGCGGACGCCTGCGTCCAGCAGGGCCTGCACGTGGCCGCACTCGCCGACGAGACCCGCAAGGCCCTGGCACGGCTCGTCCCGCAGACCGCCAGCGTGCACAACCCGGTCGACACCACCGCGGTCGTCGACGAGAAGACCTTCGCCCGCTGCCTCGACGTCATCGGCGCGGACCCCGCGGTCGACGCCGTGATCACCGTGACCGTGCCGACCGCACTCGGTGACCCCACCGGCGGTGTGCACGGTCTCGACGGCAAGCCGGTTCTCGCGGTGCGCACCGGACAGACCGAACGCCTCCCGGGTGACGTGCCCTGCTACGCCGAGCCCGCCCGCGCCGCCGCGGCACTGGCACGGCTGGTCGAGCGCGCTGACTGGCTGGACCGCCCGAGGGAGTTCGCCCGCCTGGGCCGGATCGACCTCGACGCCGCACGGGCGATCGTGGCGGGGAAGCAGGGCTGGCTGCCGCCGGACGAGGTCGTGTCACTGCTGACCACGTTCGGGCTGCCGGTGCTGGGCGGAACGCTCGCGACCACCGTCGAACACGCGGTGGCGGCACAGCAGGCCTACGACGCGCCGGTCGCGCTCAAGGCCGTGGCCGATGACCTGCTGCACAAGAGCAAGGGAGGCGGCGTGGAACTCGGAGTCGCCGGCGCGGCCGGTGTCGCGGAAGCCTTCCGCGCGTTCCAGGAACGCTTCGGTGACCGGTTGCGCGGCGTGTTCGTGCAGCCGATGGCGTCCGGTGGCCGTGAGCTGCTGGTTGGTGTCGTCAGCGACGAGAAGTTCGGGCCGCTCGTGGTCACCGGGCTCGGCGGTGTGGACACCGACCTGCTCGACGACCGCGCCGCGGCCTTGGCGCCACTGTCCACAGCGGACGCCGACGACCTGCTGCACGGCTTCCGCACCGCGGGCCACGTGCTCGCCGGCACCGACGAGGAGGCCGTCCGGGACGTGCTGCTCCGCGTCGCCGAACTCGCCGGCGCACTGCCCGAGGTCGTCGAGCTCGACATCAACCCCCTGGTGCTGACCGAGACCGGATGCGTGGTCGTCGACGCGCGGGTGCGCGTCGCACCGGCCCGGCACGCCGACCCGTTCCTGCGCCGACTGCGCACCACCTGACCGGAACTGCGAACCGAGGGAGAAAAGCCATGAGCACCAAGCCGATCGTGGTGGGCATCGATGGAACGCCCGCGTCGGACCAGGCGCTGGAGTGGGCACTGGACGAGGCCGTCGTGCGCGAATGCCCGTTGCACGTCGTGCACGCCTGGACGTTCGAGGCGCTGACCGACTGGACCGAGACCACCGAGCAGCGGATGCGGTCCGAGTCGGAGGCCCTGATCGAGAAGGCGGTGCGGACCGCCTCGGAGAAGCGCCAGGAGATGCCCGAGATCGTCCGCAGGAGCCTGCGCGGCGACGCGGCGGAGACGCTCGAACGGGCCTCGGAGGGCGCCGCGATGCTGGTCGTCGCCTCGCACACCGGGCGCCGGATCCGCCAGATCGTCCTGGGCTCGACGAGCATGCACGTCGTGCGGCACGCGCACGCGCCGATCGTCGTCATCCCGGTCAACGACCACGAGCTCGCCGAGGCCGCGCGATGAAGGCCGCCGACACGATGGCCCGCCCGCTCGTCACGGTCGGGCCGCGCGACTTCGCCCGCCACGCCGAGGGGCTGATGGACGACTTCGGCCTGACGATGCTGCCGGTGGTCGACGGGGACTTCTTCCTCGGAGTGGTGACCAAGGCCGGTTGCCGCCGCGGTGAGGACGAGGCGCCCAAGGTCGAACGCGTCATGTCCCAGCCGGCGCTCACGGTCGGGCCGGACTTCGACGCGGCGACGCTGTTCGAGGCGATGAACCGCTACGAGGTGATCTGCGTGCCGGTGCTCGACGACGGCCGGGTCATCGGCGTGGTCACCCGGCTCGACGTCCTCCGCGCCATCAGTCACGACGATCCGCACCTGCGAGTGGGCAATGCCGCTGAGCACCGCTGACCGCGAGGACGTCGTCCACCACGGGTTGCCGGTGGCCGAGGTCGTCCTCATCGCGGAGACCGACGAGGCCGAGGGCCTGTCCACCACCCAGTGGCGGGAACGCCTGGCCGCCCTCGGCCCGAACGAGCTGCCCGCCGGACGCGGGCCGAGCTGGGTGGTGCGGCTGCTCGGACAGCTGCACCACCCGCTCATCTACGTGCTGCTGGTCGCCGCCGGGATCACCGCCGCGCTCGGCGAGGTCGTGGACGCCTCCGTGGTGTTCGGCGTCGTCGTGGTCAACGCGATCATCGGCTTCATCCAGGAGGCGCGCGCCGAACGGGCCCTGGACGCGCTGACGGCGATGGTGCGCACCGAGGTGACCGTCGTGCGCGACGGCCTCACCGCACGGGTCCCGTCCGCCGAGCTCGTGCCCGGCGACCTGGTCGTGCTGGAGGCGGGCGACCAGGTCGGCGCGGACCTGCGGCTGGTCACCACCAAGGAGCTGCGGATCGACGAGTCGGCGCTGACCGGCGAGTCGGTTCCGGTGGCGAAGAGCCCGGTGGAGTTGCCGGCGGACACCGCGCTGGCCGACCGCACCAACATGGCGTACTCCGGCACGCTGGTGACCGCCGGGGGAGGGCGCGGTGTCGTGGTCGCGACCGCCGCCGACACCGAGATCGGCCGCGTGCACCGGCTGGTCAGCACGACCGCCACCGTGCAGACCCCGTTGACCCGCAAGCTCGCGCGCTTCAGCCAGATCCTGACGGTGGTGATCCTCGGGCTCGCGGCGTTCAGCGTCGTGGTCGGGGTGCTGCGCGGCGAACCGCTCGCCGAGATGGTCACCGCCGCCGTCGCACTCGCGGTCGGCGCGATCCCCGAAGGCCTGCCCGCGGCGGTCACCGTGACCCTGGCGATCGGGGTGGCGCGGATGGCGAAGCGCAACGCGATCATCCGCAGGCTGCCCGCGGTCGAGACGCTGGGCAGCACCACTGTCATCTGCACGGACAAGACGGGAACGCTGACGGCCAACGCGATGACCGTCAACGCGGTCGTCGTGGGAACCACGCGCCACGAGTTGTCCGGCATCGGGTACGAGCCCGCCGGGGTCGTGACGCCCGAACCGACCCCGGCTCTGCGGGAGTGCCTGCTGGCAGGCCTGGCGTGCAACGACGCGCGGATCGTCGAGGACGGTGGGCGCTGGCTCCCCGTCGGCGATCCGACGGAGGCCGCGCTCGTCGTGGCGGCCCGCAAGGCCGGGCTGGACCACGGCGACGTCCCGGATCGGGTCGACGTGCTGCCGTTCAGCTCGGAACGGATGTTCATGGCGACCCGGCACGCCAACGACGTGGTCTACGTCAAGGGCGCGGTCGAACGGGTGCTGGCCCTCGCCGGGCTGGACCGGAGCGCCGAGGCCGAGGAACTGTCCGCCTCCGGCCTGCGCGTGCTGGCTATCGGCCGCGCGGCGGGTGCCGAGCTGTCCGAGGAGGGCTTGCGGGGCAACGTGGTCCTGCTCGGTCTGGTCGCGATGCACGACCCGGCGCGGCCCGAGGCGGTCGAAGCGGTGCGCGCCTGTCAGGCGGCGGGCATCGAGGTCAAGATGATCACCGGTGACCACCCCGCCACCGCACGCGCCATCGCGGCGGAGTTCGGCATCACCGACGTGCACGCCCGCGTCGCGCCGGAGGAGAAGCTGAGGCTGGTCAAGGAGATCCAGGCCGGTGGCGAGGTCGTCGCGATGACGGGCGACGGCGTGAACGACGCGCCGGCGTTGCGGCGCGCGGACATCGGCGTGGCCATGGGCAAGGGCGGCACCGAGGTGGCCAAGCAGGCCGCCGACATGGTGCTGACGGACGACAACTTCGCCTCGATCCGTGCCGCCGTCGAGGAGGGTCGCGCGGTCTTCGACAACCTGCGCAAGTTCATCATCTGGACGTTGCCCACCAACATGGCCGAGGGCCTGGTGATCCTCACGGCGATCCTGCTCGGCGCGGCGCTGCCGATCTTGCCTGTGCAGATCCTGTGGATCAACATGACCACCGCGGTCGCACTCGGCCTGACGCTGGCGTTCGAACCGCGCGAAGCGGACGTGATGAGCCGGCCGCCGCTGCCTCCGTCGCTTCCCCTGCTGACGAGACAGCTCGTCGGCCGGATCGTGTTCGTCTCGGCGATCCTGCTCGCGTGCTCGTTCGGCGCGTTCCGCTGGCAACTCGCGTCCGGTGCGACCCTGGACGTCGCGCGGACGGTGGCGGTCAACGTGTTCGTCGGCGCCCAGATCGCCTACCTGGTGAACTGCCGGTCGCTGGAGAAGTGGCGGCCGAGCACCGGACCGAACCGCTGGCTGTGGGTGGGCATCGCGCTGACCGTCGGCCTGCAGCTGCTGCTGACCTACGTGCCGTTCATGAACGACCTGTTCCACACCGCGCCGCTCGGGTGGCAGCCCTGGCTGGTGGTCTTCATGCTGAGCACGGCGGCGTACGTCGTCGTGGAGCTGGAGAAGTGGCGGCAGCGTCACGGGAGAGGCAGCTGATGGCCAAGCTGGGGCGGGAAGCGTACGAGCAGGAGCTGCTCCGGCTGCAGACCGAGCTGGTGAAGCTGCAGGAGTGGGTGAAGGCCACCGGTGCCCGGCTCGTCGTGGCGTTCGAGGGCCGTGACGCGGCGGGCAAGGGCTCGGCGATCAAACGGATCACCGAACACCTCAACCCGCGCGTCGCCCGGATCGTGGCGTTGCCCGCGCCCAGTGAACGCGAACGCACCCAGTGGTACTTCCAGCGCTACGTGCCGCACCTGCCGGCGGCCGGCGAGATCGTGCTGCTGGACCGCAGCTGGTACAACCGCGCGGGCGTCGAACGCGTGATGGGCTACTGCACGCCGGAGGAGCACAGGCTGTTCCTCCGGCAGTGCCCGCAGTTCGAGCGCATGCTCGTCGAGGACGGTGTCCTGCTGCGGAAGTACTGGTTCTCGGTCAGCGACGCCGAGCAGGAACGCCGGTTCCGCAAGCGCCTCGACGACCCGCTCAAGCGGTGGAAGCTCTCGCCGATGGACCTGGAGTCGCTGACCCGCTGGGAGGACTACTCGCGCGCCAAGGACGAGATGATGGTGCACACCGACATCGCCGAGTCACCCTGGCACGTGGTCGAAGGCGACGACAAGCGGCGGGCGCGGATCAACATGATCGCCCACCTGCTCAGCACGATCGACTACCACGAGGTCACCGCGCCGAAGATCAAGCTGCCCGCGCGGCCACCGTCCAGCGGCTACCAGCGCACGGCCCGCGCTCTGCAGCGCGAGGTGCCGGATCACGCGGCCGAGCTCGTCTGAACGTCGGCGAAGAAGCCCTGTGCCGCCGCCAGGCTCGCCCGGCACGCGCGGATGATCTGGCGGGTCGCCGAGGTGCGCGGGGTCCGGTGGCACGACTCGCACCGCACCAGGACGTCACCGGTCAGCTCGTCGACGCCGACCGAGGCAGTGGAGCGGCAGTCGCGGCACCAGCGGTGGCCGGTGACCTTGATGACGTGGTCGGCGGAGTGCACGCAGTGGTGCAGCCACCGGCGGTGCAGCCGGCACGAGACGCGCTCGAGCGGGTCGAGCCCGAGCTCCTCCGCCGCGTCCTCCTCGGCGAGCATCACGGCGAGCCCGCGGTCCCTGACGTCCGCGTAGGGCTGGTGGTCGGCGACGAGAAGTGGCGTGGTCACGGCGGGCTCCTGGGGTTCCGGCGATGAATCCAGGCTGCTCCGCGGCCCCTTTCGCGAACACCGCACCGCGACTTCGTTCTGCCGAGACCAGGGACTCATCGGCGACGAGACCAAGGTCCCTGGGGACGACCGCCTCCGTCGAGAAGTCTGGGCGGTGGAGGTGGACCATGACCGCGAACACGATGTCCCGGCTGCTCCGGCAGGCTTTCCCCGGACACAACCCGCTCGCCGCGTTCGGCGACCGCGCCGAGGGCGCGGTGCTCGTGCTGGCAGGCGTGGTGGCGTTGCTCGCCGTCCCGGTGACCGCGGCGATCGGCTCGGACGTCTACGCGACGCACGAGTCGCGCGTCGCGGTCGAGCAGAGGACCCGGTCTCATGTGGACGCCGTCCTCGTGGAGGACGCCCCGTCGATGGACGGTGCTGCCAGCAGCGAAGCGCTCATCGAGACGACCGATGCCATCGCGACCTGGCGCATGCCCGACGGCGTCGAGCGGAAGGGCGTCGTCCGAGCGCCCTACGGCGCCGAGGCCGGCACGACGCTGCGGATCTGGGTCGATCCCGGCGGTGAGCCGACCGAGCCGCCGATGACGAACCAGGGTGCGCTGTTCAACGCGATCTTCAGCGCGCTGGTGCTGTGGGGCCTGGTCGCGGGTGCGATGGCGGCGCTGTTCGGGCTGGTGCGGTTCGTGCACATGAGGATCCGCCTGCGCTGGTGGCAGCTCGAATGGGAGCTGACCGCGCCGGACTGGACCGGGCGGTGACCCCCACCGTCCCACGAGGACCGCGACGACGAAGGG
>NZ_JAPJDL010000040.1 GCF_026242055.1 Lentzea sp. NEAU-D7
GGCGCTCGCGAACGGCGAGGTCCGGGGCGACCCGGACCTCGCCTTCGGGGACGGCTTCGCGCTCACCGGCTCGATCGGGATGGAGTACCTCGGCCTCAAAAGACTCGAGTGCACGCCCACCGCGTGTTCGCTCGTTGAGATCAAACACCATTGAGAGACAGGAGATCCGGAGCAATGAAGCTCTACGGACAGAGGCGGTGGGCCGCGACGGGAGTCGTGGTCGCCACCACCGCGGCGACGGTCGCGGTGGCGCTCAGCGCGCCACCCGCGGGCGCCGCGCCAGGATGCCGTGTCGACTACACGGCGAACAGCTGGGGCGGCGGAGGGTTCGGCGCCTCGGTGAAGATCACCAACCTGGGTGACGCGGTGACGGGTGGCTGGACGCTGAAGTTCGCGTTGCCCGGCAACCAGCGCGTGGCGCAGGGGTGGAGCGCGACCTGGACGCAGTCCGGCGCGGACGTGACGGCGGCGAGCATGCCGTGGAACGGGAACCTGGGCACCAACGCGTCGATCGACATCGGCTTCAACGGCTCCAACGCCGCCAACGGTGACGTGAACCCGACGACGTTCACCCTGAACGGCACGGTGTGCACCGGATCGCCGGTGACCAGCACGACGACGACCACCACCACTACGACCACGACCACGACCACGTCCAACGGACCTGGCCCCGGCAAGGTCGACAACCCGTACGTCGGCGCGAAGCAGTACGTCAACCCGGACTGGGCGGCCAAGGCGAACGCCGAGCCGGGTGGCAGCCGGATCGCGAACCAGCCCACCGGCGTGTGGATGGACCGCATCGCGGCCATCACGGGCACCGCGGACTCCCGCGGCCTGGTCGGACACCTGGACGAGGCGGTGCGCCAGGCGGCGGGCTCACCACTCGTCATCCAGCTGGTGATCTACAACCTGCCCGGCCGTGACTGTTCGGCGCTCGCTTCCAACGGTGAGCTCAAGCCGACCGAGATCGACCGCTACAAGACCGAGTACATCGACCCGATCGCGTCGATCCTCGCCAGGCCCGCGTACAAGGACCTGCGGATCGTCACCACGGTCGAGATCGACTCCCTGCCGAACCTGATCACCAACGTGACCCCGCGGCCCACCGCCGTGCCGGCGTGCGACGTGATGAAGGCGAACGGGAACTACGTCACCGGTGTCGGCTACGCGCTCGCGAAGCTGGGTGCCGTCCCGAACGTCTACAACTACCTCGACATCGGCCACCACGGCTGGATCGGCTGGGACGACAACTTCGGCGCCACCGCCGAACTGCTGTTCCAGGCGGCGAACGCCTCCGGTAGCACGAAGGCGAACGTGCAGGGCTTCATCGCCAACACCGCGAACTACGGCGCGTTGAAGGAGCCCTACTTCAAGATCGAGGACTCGGTGAACGGCACGTCCGTGCGCCAGTCGAAGTGGGTGGACTGGAACCGCTACGTCGACGAGCTGTCCTACGCCCAGGCGTTCCGGCAGCGGGCGGTGCAGGCGGGCTTCGACGCCAACGTCGGCATGCTGATCGACACCAGCCGCAACGGCTGGGGCGGCAGCGCCCGTCCGACGGGCCCCGGCCCGACGACGGGTGTGGACGCCTACGTCAACGGCGGCAGGCTGGACCGCCGCATCCACCTCGGCAACTGGTGCAACCAGTCGGGTGCCGGTCTGGGTGAGCGGCCCAAGGCGGCGCCGGAGTCGGGCATCGACGCGTACGTGTGGATGAAGCCCCCGGGCGAGTCCGACGGCGCGAGCGAGGAGATCCCGAACAACGAGGGCAAGGGCGCGGACAAGATGTGCGACCCGGCCTACACCGGCAACGTGCGCAACGGCAACAACCTGTCCGGTGCGCTGCCGAAGGCCCCGTTGTCCGGCAAGTGGTTCTCCGCGCAGTTCCAGGAGCTCATGCGGAACGCCTACCCGGCGCTCTGAATCTGAGCATGTGAGCGTGCCCATGCGGTCGGCCCCGCGTCTGGAGTTCCGGACGTGTGGGCACGCTCCTCTTAATTGATACGGAGTTCTGTCCGGCAACTTTCCAGACGGTGCAGAATTCGTCTGGACCACCGTTGACGCGCAATGTTAACGCGCACATCGCTCTTGATGTCATCAGAAGGTGCTCCCTATGGTGTCGACACACTCAGTGAGTGAAAGTGTGAAAGGAGGCTGTGTGGTCACCATCGCGGATGTCGCGCGGCATGCGGGGGTCGCCCCGAGCACAGTCTCCTACGTGCTCACGGGCAAGAGATCGATCTCCGCGGACACGAAGACGAGGGTCCGCGACAGCATCAGGGAACTGGGCTACCAGCCCCACGCCTCCGACCGCGCGCTGTCCACCGGCAGGACGAACGTGATCGGGCTGGTGCTGCCGCTGCGGGCGGGCACGCACCTGCCGGCGGTGATGCGCTTCGTCACGGCGGCGGTGACGACAGCGCGCAGGTACGACATGGACCTCCTGCTGATGACCGCGGACGACGGCGCGGCGGGACTGCGCCGTGCCGCGAACAGCGCGCAGGTCGACGGTTTCCTGGTGATGGACGTGGAGATGGACGACGACCGCGTGCCGTTGCTCCGGCAGCTGTCCAAACCGTCCGTCCTCATCGGACACCCGGCGGCCGCCAGGGGACTCACGTGCGTGGACCTGGACTTCGAGGCGGCGGGCGCGAAGTGCGTCGACCACCTCGCCGACCTCGGCCACCGCTCCATCGGTTTCCTCGGCGCGCCGAGCGCGGTCTACCGCCGCAGCACCGGTTTCGCCCACCGCACCATGAACGGGTTCAGCGCGGCCGCCATGCGCAGGGGAGTGGCCGCGACGGCACTCGCCGTCGAGGGCGACCACGACTCGGTGCTCAGGGCGACCAAGGCGCTGATCCGGGCGCACCCGTCGATGACCGCGCTGGTCGTGCACAACGAGGCGGCACTCGGCTGGATCACCTCGTGCCTGCGCGCGGCGGGCAGGCAGGTTCCCGGTGACGTCGCCGTGGTCGCGATCTGCCCGGACGAACTGGCTGAGCAGACGTCCCCCCTGCTCACCTCGGTTCGCCTGCCCGCTGAGGAGCTCGGCAGGCACGCGGTCGACCTGCTCGTCGCCAAGCTGGAGGGCAAGCAGCCGCCACCGCTGATGCTGTTGCCCCCCAGGCTCTCCCGGCGGGCGAGCACACCGGACCACGCCGTGCACCGCGGCGCGACGGGCTGACCGGTCCGCCACCGGCGGATCGGTACGTGACGGACGGTCGCTGGGAAGGCCTCAGCGCGTGCGGAAATGCGGCGCGCACGCGCGGAGGTCCCCGAAGATCGTCCTGGAGGGGTGCGCGACACCACGGCGGAGCGGCCGTCGCGCACCCCTCCCCTTTCTCCCCGTGGCCGTAGACTCGCCGGGGTGGAACTGGCAGACGTTTTGGCACGCAGGGCGGTCGTGCTCGACGGCGGGATGTCGACGGCCCTGGAGCTCGCGGGGCACGACCTGTCCGACGAGCTCTGGTCGGCCCGGCTGCTGCTCACCGACCCGGACGCCGTGCGCGCCGCGCATCTCGCCTTCTACCGTGCGGGCGCCGAGGTCGCCATCACCGCGAGCTACCAGGCGAGCTTCGAGGGCTTCGCCCGCCGCGGCATCAGCGAGACCGAGACGGCACGCCTGCTGCGCTCCAGCGTCGAGCTGGCCCGCTCCGCCGCGTCCGAAGTGGACGGACCGCGCTGGGTCGCGGCGTCGGTAGGGCCGTACGGCGCCGTCCTCGCGGACGGCTCGGAGTACCGGGGCCGCTACGGCCTGAGCCGGCAGGAACTGGTCCGCTTCCACGCACCTCGCATCGAGACGCTCTGCGAGGCCGCGCCGGACGTGCTCGCGGTCGAGACGGTCCCCGACGTGGACGAGGCCGAGGCCGTGCTGGAGGTGGTGCGCGGCAGCGGGGTGCCGGTCTGGCTCTCCTACACCGTGCGCGGCGACAGGACCTGCGCGGGCCAGCCGCTGGAGGAGGCGTTCGCGGTCGCGGCCGGCGTGGACGAGGTCATCGCCGTCGGCGTGAACTGCTGCGCCCCGCAGGACGTCGCGGACGCGGTCGCCGTGGCCCGCCGGGTGAGCGGGCTGCCGGTCGTGGTGTACCCGAACAGCGGTGAGCAGTGGGACGCGGCGGCGCGGTCCTGGTCGGGCGAAGGGGGCGGGTTCGCCGCGCAGGCCGGGGAGTGGGTCGGCGGTGGCGCGCGGCTGGTGGGTGGGTGCTGCCGGACCGGGCCGGACGCGATCGCGGTGCTGGCGGAAGGGCTGGCGGCTTCGGACTGACCGGGCGTGACCGGTGGGTGGGTGCTGCCGGACGGGCGGACGTGATCGGGGTGCTGGCGGTGGCAAGGCGAGTGGGTGTTCGCCGGTCTCTGGTCTGCGGGCGCTCCACGGCGCTGGCTGGACGCCTGGCGTCGTCGCATCGGTCGCGGGGGATCGGACCGCGACATCACCGAGGCCGCCGGACCTCGTTACCGGGCAAGGTGAGAGGGCTCCCACCGACCCGAGGCCGGTGGGAGCCCTCCGTTCAGCCGCACAACGTCCCGCATTCCCGTCCCAACCGGTCACGGAAGAACCCCAGGCGGCACCGCCGAAACGACCAGACACGCCCGTATGAGGCCGTCCAGGCGGCACCTCCGGTGGCCTCCCGCCCGCGAGCCGGAACGACCCCGCGGGACCCGGCCTACACCTGCGCCCAGCGCTGGTTCGCACCTCCGTGGCAGGTCCACACGATCGCGGCCGTCCCGTTGGCGGTGCCGGCGCCGTTGACGTCCAGGCACAGCCCGGTCTGGGCGTTGCCGATCGTGCCGCCCGCGTTGACGTTCCACTGCTGGTTCGCGCCGCCCTGGCAGTCCCAGAGCCGCACCGGGGTGCCCGCCGCGGCGTTGGCGGGGGCGTCCAGGCACTTGCCCAGGACCCGCAGCGTCTGTCCCTCGCGGGTGAACTGCTGGTTGGCGTTGCTGTGGCAGTCCCACACGACCATCGGCGCGCCGTTGGCCGTGCTGGCGCCGCTCACGTCCAGGCAGCGGCCCGAGGCCTCGCCGCGCAGCCTGAACGTGGTCGGGGTGGGAGTGGTGTCGCCGGTGAAGAACTTCCAGACCTCGGTCTTCACCCAGCTGCGCGCTCCGCTCTCGCAGCCGGCGCACCCGTCCACCGGTCCCTGCTGGTGGCCTCCGTCGAAGGGGGCCCAGACCACCGGGTACCCGGCCCGGCAGCCCGCGTAGGTGGTGGTGATGTGCGTGCGGCTGCCGGCCGCCGGTTCCGGTGCGTTCTGGGGCTGGCAGCCGTTGTTGCGCACCCACCTGTCCCGCTGGCCCCGGCCGGAGCCGATGTTGTCGCCGATGCCGTGGATCCCCATGAACGCGACGGGTGCCGTGCCGCCCGCGCACCCGCTGATCTCACCGGGGCTCGCGATGGCGGCGATCGCCCGGAAGACCGTCGGGCGGGAGCAGGCGAGCGAGATGCTCATCGCGCCGCCGTAGCTGAAGCCGAGGGCGAAGCGCTGCGTCGTGTCGACGCAGAGGTCGTTCTCGATCCGGCGGAGCATGTCGTCGACGAACGTGACGTCCTCGCCGCCGGAGTTGGCCCAGCCGTTGCCGATGCCCTGCGGCGCCACGAAGATCGCCGTGTTGTTCGCCAGCCGCCGCAGGCCGTAGTGGGCGTAGACGTCGCCGTCGCTCCCGCCGGAGGCGACGTCGTTCATCGTGCCGCCCCACCAGTGGAAGCCGAAGACCAGCCGGTGCTGCCGGGTGTTGTCGTAGTTGTCCGGGACGCTCAGGACGAACGACCGGGTCTTGCCCCCGCTCTGGATCGTGTGCGTGCCGCTGCGCAGGGTCGGCGCCTTGCCGCAGCCGGGCGTCGCGGCGAGAGGTGCCGCGGGATCGGCGGCACCGGTGCCGGCGCCGGACAGGACCAGTGCGGCGATGGCCACCGCGGTGAGCCACCACTTCTTGTGCTGGTGCATGGGTGTGTTCGCGCTCCCTGTAGTGGCGGTCAGGCGACTGAGCACGTGTTGCCGTTGAGGCTGTAGGAGGCCGGCGCCGAGTCGTTTCCGGTGTGCGTGGCCTGGAAACCGACGGTGATCGACGCGTTCGGCGCGATGTCGCCGTTGTACTGGACGTTTCTCGCGGTCACCTGCCCGGACGTGGGGGAGTAGGTGGCGCTCCAGCCGGAGGTGATCGTCTGCCCGCCGGGCAGGGTGAAGACCAGCGACCACCCGCTGACCGGCGAGGAACCGGTGTTCGTGATGGTGATGTTCGACGTCAGCCCGTTGTTCCAGGCGCTGATCACGTTGCTCACGCGGCAGGCCGCGTCACCGGGAGGCGTCGTGGTCGTGGTCGTCGTCGTGGTGGTCGTGGTGCTCGTCGGGCCACCGCCGCCCGGGAACTGGGTGATGAACTTCCACACCTCACCGGACGTCCAGGTCCGCCAGCCGTCGCCACCCGAGTCGATCGGACCCGGCGTGTGACCGCCGTCGAACGCGGCCCACACCACGGGATAGCCCGCCCGGCAGCCGCTGTAGTTCGTGACGATGTGCGTCCGGCTGCCCGCCCGCGGTTCGGGAGCGTTCTGCGGCGTGCAGCCGTTGTTGCGCACGAACGTGTCGCGCAGTCCGCGGCCCAGGCCGATGCCGAGCACGTTGTCGCTGATGCCGTGGATGCCCATGTAACCGATCGGCTGGGTGCCGCCGTCGCACCCGCTGAGCTGCGCGCCCGAGTAGGCGATCACCGCGCGGAAGACGTTCGCGCGGGCACAGGCCACCGCGTACGACATGCCGCCGCCGTAGCTGAAGCCGCCGGCGAACCGCTGGGTCGTGTCGATGCACAGCCCCGAGTCGAGGAGCCTGACCAGGTCGTCGACGAACCTCAGGTCCTGGCCGCCCGGGTTGGCCCAGCCGTTGCCGTTGCCCTGCGGCGCCACGAAGATCGTGCCGTTGTTCGCGGCGTCGGAGAGACGCCGCAACCCGTAGTAGGACCAGTTGTAGCCGTCACCGCCGCCGGAGTCGACGTCGTTCGCGGTGCCTCCCCTCCAGTGGAAGCCCACGAACAGCCGGTACTGGCGGTTGTTGTCGTAGTTGGGCGGCAGCCGCAGGATGTACGAGCGGTTCTGGCCACCGCTGCTGATCGTGTGCTGGCCGCTCGTCAGCGCCGGTGGCTTGCCGCACCCGGCCGTCGCCGCCGCCGTGCCGATCTCCCCGGCGACCTGGCCGCCCAGCGCGATCCCCGCCGCGCCCAGGAAGACCACGGCGCTCGCGACGGCCGCCGCGAACACGGACCTATGCCGGGACATGGCAGGACCCCTTGTGCAGGTGGAACATCGTCGTCCCTTCGCTCGTCAGGCTTGCTGGAGTTGGAACCGCTGGTTGTTGGAGCCGGTCGGACTCCACTGGGAGAGCCGGGCGCCGTCGGCGGCCGAGGCCTCCCAGACGTCCGCGGCGAGCCCGCTCTGGCGGTTGACGAGGCTGATCACGCCACCGCCGTGGTCGACCACCCGCCACTGCTGGCTCGTCGCGCCGGAGTCGGGCTGCTGGGTGATGTCGGCTCCGCTGCTGGAGCTCGCGACCTGGAGCACCAGGCCGCTGTGCCGTGCCCGCACGCGGTAGTGGCCGCCGCCGGAGTCGAGGAAGTCGAACTGCTGGTTCAGCCCACTGGTCGCGGACCACTGCTGCAGCAACGCCCCCGCCGCCGTGGACGCGCCGCTGACGTCGACGCACTTCCCGCTGTGCCGTGCGACGAGCCGGTAGTGGACACCGGGCCGCACACCGGGACCGGAGGCCTGACCGATCACGCGATAGGTGTGTCCGCGCTGGACGGGGAACGTGACGACGTCGGACTCCGGCTTGGTGGGCTCGACCACCGCGCCGCTCGTCGTGTCGCGCAGCTCGAACGTGCCGGCGAACACCCGGTTGCGGATCCGCGCGGTGCCGTCGCGGTCCGGCGTCACGGTCAGGGTGGTGGAGCCGTCGGCCCCCCAGGTCGCACCGACGGTGTACCCACCACGCCCGCGCAGGCCCGCGAAGCTGCCCGCGGACCAGGCCGGTGGCAGCGCGGGCAGCACGTGCAGCTCCCCGGTGTGGCTGTGCAGCAGCATCTCCGCGACACCGGAGGTCGCGCCGAAGTTGCCGTCGATCTGGAACGGCGGGTGCAGGTCGAACATGTTGGGCGCGAGGCGCTCGGTCGTCACCAGCGACCGGAGCAGGTCGTGCGCCCTGGCGCCCTCCTCCAGCCGGGCCCAGAAATTGATCTTCCAGGCCAGCGACCACCCGGTGCCCGCGTCACCCCGCAGCTCCAGGGTGCGCAGGGCCGCGGCGTGCAGCTGGGGGGTGCCGCGCTTGGTGATCTGGTTGCTCGGGTGCAGGCCGTAGAGGTGCGAGACGTGCCGGTGGTTGCGCTCGGTCTCGGTCCAGTCGTACAGCCACTCCATCACGTTGCCCCGCGAGCCGATCCTCGTCGGGGCGAGCCGCTGCCGCGCGGTGCGCACCTGGGCGCGGAAGTCGGCGTCGACGCCGAGCACCTCGGAGGCGCCCGCGCAGCCGTCGAACAGGTCGCGCAGGATCTGCATGTCCATCGTCGGCCCGGCGCAGACGCTGGCGTTCGTGTGGTGGTTGAGTTCCGGCGAGTTCGACGGGTTGGTGACGAGGACGCCGAGGCTCGGCTCGGTGACGAGCGTGTCCAGGAAGAACTGCGCACACCCCTTGAGGGCCGGGTAGTACGTGCGCAGGAAGCCGACGTCGCCGGTGAACAGGTAGTGGTCCCAGATCAGCGTCGACAGCCACGCCCCGCCGGTCTGCCACATGCCCGCCGCGGCGAAGTCGACGACCGACGAACCGCGCCAGGCGTCCGTGTTGTGGTGGGTGACCCAGCCGCGGGCGTTGTACTGCAGCTGCGCCGTGCGGGCTCCGGTGACGGTCAGGTCCTCGACCATGCGGAACACCGGCTGGAGGCACTCGCCGAGGTTGGTGGTGTCCGCCGGCCAGTAGTTCATCGGCAGATTCGCGTTGATGGTGTACTTCGAGTCCCACGACGGGGCCATCTGGTCGTTCCAGATGCCCTGCAGGTTCGCCGGTTGCGTGCCGGAGCGCGACGACGAGATCAGCAGGTAGCGTCCGTACTGGAAGAGCAGCACCGCGAACTGCGGGTCGCTCGTGCCCGCGTGCCGGGTGATCCGGACGTCGGTCGGCTGGTCCGCCGCCGCCGTGCGGCCGAGGTCGAGCGACACGCGCCCGAACAAGGCCTGGTAGTCGGCGACGTGCCGGGCCCGGAGCGTGTCGAACGCGACGCCCTGGGCCGCGTTCAGGCGGGCGCGGGCGTTGTTCTGGTAGTCGCCGTTGACCGTGCGGAAGTCGACGTAGCTGCTGCCGATGGAGATCAGCAGCGTCACCGCGTTCGCGCCGGAGACGCGCAACGTCCCGCCGGAGCTGCTGACGGTGCCGCCCTCGGCCACCGCCCTGGCGAGCGCGAGGAACCGGACGGTGCCCGCGATGCCGCGCTGGGCACCGGAGACGCCGTCCAGCCCGATCGTCATGCCGTCCACTGTGGACGTGGTGGTGCGCTGCGGTGAGCTGAACGACGCGGTGAACGAGATCGCGCCCGGCGTCTGCGCCGTCAGGCGCATCACGATCACCTGGTCCGGCGCGCTGGCGAACACCTCGCGCTGGTGGCGGACGTTGTTCGCCGTGTAGGTCACGACCGTCGTGGCCGTGGTGAGGTCGAGCGACCGCTGGTAGGACGACGCGGTCGCGGAGGGGAACGTGAGGCGCAGGTCGCCGACCGGCTGGTAGGCCAGCTGCCCGGCGGGACTGCCGAGCATGGTCTGGTCGATCAGCGTCTGCGCCTGCGTCCACTGCCCGGCGAACACGAGCCGCCGGATCTCGGCGAGAGATCCGGCGCCCCGCGGGTTGGTGTAGTCGTGCGGCCCGCCCGCCCACACCGTGTCCTCGTTGAGCTGCAGGCGTTCGGTGTCGGTGTTGCCGAACACCATCGCGCCCAGCCGGCCGTTGCCGATCGGCAGAGCGCGCAGCCAGTCGTTCCCGGCAGGCCCGGCGTACCACAGCGAGAGGTCGCCGGGTGCGCGTACGTCCGCGGAGGCGGGGCTCGCGGTCCACCCCGCCTGCGTCAGCGCTACACCCGCGCCGAGCTTGATGAGCTGCCGGCGGTTCAGGTCGGACATGCCGGTCCTCCAGTGGTGTGCGCGGTCAGCTCACGGCACAGCGCACGCCGTTGAGCGTGAACCCGTCCGCGGGTGAGCTGTCGCCCGTGTGCGTCGCCTGGAACCCGATCGACACCTGGGCGGAGGGCTGGATCTGCGCGTTGTAGCCGACGTTGCGGGCGGTCACCTGGCCGGTGGTGGGGGAGTAGGTCGCGCTCCAGCCGCCCGTGACGGTCTGCCCGCCGGGCAGCGTGAACTGCAGCGCCCACCCGTTCACCGGTGTCGAGGACGTGTTGGTGATGGTGATCGTCTCGGTCAGGCCGGTGTTCCAGGCGTTGACCACGGCCTTCACCGAGCAGCCCTGGGACGGCGGCGGTGTCGTGGTGGTGGTGGTCGTCGTCGTTGTGGTGGTCGTGGTGGTGGTCGTCGGTGGACGATCGAGACCGAGGAACGTGATGGCGTGCGAGACCATCCCCGCGGTCGGAACGTCGTGCCCGGTGCCCTGGGCGCTGATCCCCTCGACCACGGCAGGCGTGCCGGAGCCGTAGCGGGTGCGCGTCCAGTTCGGCTGCGGCTGGTCGGTGGTCGTCGGCGTCCTGCTCACGCCGTGCACGTTCGTCCACTGGTCGAGCGCCTCGCCGAAGTTCGGGTACGCCAGCGTCGTGTCGGCGGTGCCGTGCCACAGCTGCATCCTCGGGTAGCGCCCGGTGTAGCCGGGGTACATCGCCCTCGCCTGGTCCCCCCACTGCTGCGGGGTCTTCAGCAGGGTGCCGCCCGAGCACTGGCTGTTCCACATCGACCCGTCCGTCGTCGCGAAGCAGCCCGCCGGGACACCGGCGAAGGCCGCGCCCGCGCTGAACACGTCCGGGTACTGGGCGGCCAGCACGTTGGTCATCATCGCGCCGGACGAGATGCCCGAGACGACGATGCGCTCCGGGTCCACGTTGTAGCGCTGGCGCGCGTACGACACCATCGACATGATCCCGGTGGAGTCGCTGCCTCCGTTGCGGCGCAACGCGTTCTGGGTGGACACGTCGAAGCAGCGGCCCTCCCTCGTGGCCTCCGGGTAGACGATCACGTACCCGTTGCGGTCCGCGGCCGTGACGTAGTCGCGTCCGCCGCCGTTGTGCACCGCGCTCGCGGAACCGGTGCAGTAGTGCACCATCACGAGCAGGGCCGGGCGTTCCGCGAGCCTGTCGGGTGCGTAGACGTACATGTTCAGGCCGGTCGGGTTCGTGCCGAAGTTCGTGACCCGCACCAGCGACGCCGCCTGTGCCTGCTGCGGCACGAGTGAGAGCGCGACGGCGGCGATCAGCATCAGCACCGCCGCGATGACGCCGGCGAGGCTGAGCCCGTCGAGGCTCGTCCGGCCGTGGGACTTCGAGCTGCTCATGACGCGCTCCCTCCGCCGAACTGCCACCAGTTGATGTTGAGCAGGTAGCCGCTGCCGCCGCTGAACCTCAGGTAGAGGTCGCGCGTACCGGTCAGCCCGCTCACCGGGCAGGTGACGGTGGTCCAGCTCTGCCAGCCGCCGGTGTTGGGCACGGTGCAGCGGCCGGCGAGGGTGCCGGTCGGGCTGCCGCTGCGCACCTCGACCGAGCTTCCCGCGACGGTGGACGCGACGCGGGCGGTGAACGTCGAGGCGCCGTTGCCGAAGGCGACGTTCTTCACCTTGATGTTGTCACCGTTGTTGATGTAGCCGACGTTCATGCCGCCTTCGCTGGAGGCCTCGGTCTCGATGCCGTTGCCCCACGCGATGGTCTCGGCTTCCTGGCGTGCGTAGGGGTTGAGCGTGTCGGCCGCCGGTGGTCCCGCCGTCGTCATGGTGAGGGACGGGATGGTGCCGTCGGCGTTGTAGCTGAACTTCTCGACGGCCACGGAGCGGGTGAAGCCGCCACCGCCGGGCAGGGCACCGTTGTGGTAGAAGAAGTACGAGCTGCCCTTGAAGTCGATGATGCCGGGGTGGTTGGTGAAACTGCTGCCCTGCGTGGGCATCACCGTGCCGCGGTAGGTCCACGGTCCCGTCGGGCCGGGGGAGGTGGAGTAGGCGATGAACTCCGAACAGCACTTCGCGGCGAAGACGTTGTAGTACAGGCCGTTGCGCTTGTAGATCCAGGGGCCCTCCTCGTAGAGGGTGGGCCGGTTCGGGTCGCCGGTGCGGGTGCCGAAGCCCGCCGTGGTGAGCGGGATCCTGGTGATGCCGCCCGAGTAGGACGTCATGTCGGCGTTGAGGCGGACGTAGGACAGGTTGGGGTTGCCCCAGTACAGGTACGCCTGGCCGTCGTCGTCGATCATGACCGTGGGGTCGATCTCGCCGTTCTCCACCAGGGGGCGGCCGAGTGCGTCGCGGAACGGGCCGGTGGGGCTGTCGGCGACGGCCACGCCGATGGCCGGGCGTCCGGTGGTCTTGGTGACGACGGGGACGTACCAGTAGAACTTGCCGTTGCGTTCCACGGCCTGGCCGGCCCACGCGTCCTGTTTCGCCCAGCTGAACGAGGCGAGGCTCAGGGGCGAGCCGTGGTCGGTCCAGTTCACCATGTCCGCGGAGGACCAGACCCGCCACTCCTTCATGGTGAACCAGGTAGAGCCGTCCTCGTCGTGGCCGGTGTAGAGGTAGACCCGTCCGTTGTGGACCAGCGGCGCCGGGTCGGCCGTGTAGATGTGCTGCACGATCGGGTTGTCCGCCCTCGCGGGCGCGACCACCACCATCAGGAACGTGCCCACCACCAGGGCGATGCTCGTCCAAAGCCTTCGTGTCTTGACCAATGTCGTCTCCCAGGGCAGGGCGCTCCGGCGGACGGGCGAACACCCGTCCGCCGGAGCTGGCCGGTCGTGTGGTGCGGGAGTCAGCTCGCGGTGCAGGACGGGTTCAGCCCGGCTCCGCTTCCGCTGCCCTGGAAGCCGAACTCGGTGGACTGCCCGGCGGGTACGTTGCCGTTGTAGTCCACGTTGGACCAGTTGATGGTTCCGCTGGTGCCACTACCGCTGGCACTCCAGGAACCGGTGACCGTGCCGTTCGACAGCGTGGTGGTGACCCTCCAGCCGCTCAGGGCGCTGGAGCCGGCGGTGACCTTGATCGTGGCGACGAAGCCACCGTTCCACTGGTTCAGCGACACCGACGCGGTGCAGCCGCCCGGACCCGGATCGTTGCTCGTGGTCGTCGTGGTCGTGGTCGTGGTGGTGGTCGTCGTCGTGCCGGGATCAGCCGAGTTGAGCGCGTTGAGCACCGAGGTGTAGGCGGCCTTCTTGTTGCCGTTGCCGTCGAACAGCAGCGGGGTGCCGGAGGCGCGCCAGGAGTCGGTGTCGCGGATGCCCCACACGGTGATGCCGGTGCACCGCGCCACGGCGAGGCAGGCCCGCGTCACGCGGTCGTAGTTCGACGCCTGGGAACTGCCGGAGCCCTCGATGTCCAGTTCCGTGATCTGCACGTCGACGCCGAGGTTGGCGAAGTTCTGCAGGGTGGTCTGGTAGTTGGAGGGAACCGGGCTCTGGGCGTTGAAGTGGGACTGGAAGCCGACGCAGTCGATCGGCACACCGCGGGACTTGAAGTCCTGCACCATCCGGTAGACGCCCTGCGTCTTGGCGTGCGACCAGTCGTCGGTGTTGTAGTCGTTGTAGCAGAGCTTCGCGCCGGGGTCGGCTGCCCGTGCCGCGCGGAAGGCGGCCTCGATCCAGTCGTTGCCGGTGCGCTGGAGGTTGGAGTCACGACGCCCGCCGCTGCTGCCGTCGGCGAAGGCCTCGTTGACGACGTCCCAGGCGTAGATCTTGCCGCGGTAGTAGGTCGCGACCTGCGTGACGTGGTTGAGCATCGCGTTGCGCAGCGCGGAGCCGGACATGCTCTGCATCCAGCCGGGTTGCTGCGAGTGCCACGCCAGCGCGTGCCCGCGGATCCGCTTGCCCTGGGTGCGCGCCTGGTTCACGATGCGATCGGCGTTGCCGTAGCTGAACCGCCCCTGTTGCGGCTCAGTGGCGTCCATCTTCATCTCGTTCTCGGCCGTGACCATGTCGAACTCGCGGTTCAGGATCCCGACGTAGGTCGAGTCACCCAGCCTGCCCGCGGCGACCGCGGTACCGAAGTAACGACCGCTCTGCTGGGCCGCCGCGCCGAGGGTGGTCGCCGCGCTCGCGGCGGGAGGTGCGATCAGGGTGGCGCCGATTGCCGCTGTCACGACTGTGGCAATGATCGGGATCAGGGCCACTGACTTCGATGTCAGTCTCATCATTCACGCTTTCGCAGGAACACCCGTTGCGGGGTGTGATGGGCAGGGGCAGCTCATGAGGTCCGGTGCGCCAGTGCCGGAACCCGTTGAGTGACAAGGAGTGTTCCAGCTCGCTGTTCACGCTCACAAGAACGCGTTGTCGAATTCGACACCAAGTTGACTCGATCGGCGTACGAATGTAGGGGAGCGCTCCCAGTTCGAACGTCAAAACGTTTGAACGCGATCGTCGAACGGTATTGAAACCTCATTTTGCTAAAGTTAGCGCTAACATTTTTAGCATTGACGGACCGGTGTTCCGCAGCTACGTTGACCCGAACTCGTATTCGCTTTTCCGCGATGCCGGTCCGAAGTGGACCGAGTGCTCAGCTGTGCGCGGCACGCTCCGCGCGTCGTCTGTGAGAGCGCTCTCACGCATCGCGCCCATCCCCATGGCAACGACGCTGCGAGGACCTGAATGTCAGCAACTGTTCCGTCCCGAGAAGACACTGCGGCACCGAGGAGGCGGACGGCCGGCGCGTGCCTGCTCGCGTCCGCGCTCGTCGCCGGGGTCACCACCCTGGTGGTCAGCGGCGGCGCGACCGTCAGCGCGGCCGAGTCGGCGTTCTACGTCGACCCGTCGAGCTCGAGCGCGAGGTGGGTCGCCGCGAACCCGGGAGACTCGCGAGCCGCGGTCATCCGGGACCGCATCGCGTCGGTTCCGCAGGCGCGCTGGTACACCACGACCAACACCTCCACGGTGCGGTCGGAGATCAGCTCGTTCGTCGGCGCGGCGGCCTCCGCCGGCAAGATCCCGATCCTGGTGGTCTACAACATCCCCAACCGCGACTGCGGCGGCCCCAGCGGTGGCGGTGCGTCCTCCCACGCGGCCTACCGGGCCTGGGTGGACGAGGTGGCCGCGGGCCTGGCCGGCCGCCCGGCGACGATCGTGCTCGAACCGGACGTGCTGCCGCTGATGTCCACCTGCCAGAACACCGACCAGCAGAACCAGACCAAGGCGTCCATGGCCTACGCCGGCAAGAAGCTCAAGTCCGGCTCCTCGCAGGCGAAGGTGTACTTCGACATCGGCCACTCCGCGTGGCTGAGCCCGGCGGAGGCCGCGAACCGGCTGCGCGGCGCGGACGTCTCCAACAGCGCCGACGGCATCGCGACGAACGTGTCGAACTACCGCTCCACCTCCGACGAGGTGAACTTCGCCAAGAACGTGCTCAACGCCGTCGGCGACAGCCGCCTCAAGGCAGTGGTCGACACCAGCCGCAACGGCAACGGTCCGAACGGCAGCGAGTGGTGCGACCCGGCGGGACGCGCGATCGGCACCCCCAGCACGACGAACACGGGTGACTCGAGGATCGAGGCGTTCCTGTGGGTCAAGCTGCCGGGCGAGTCCGACGGCTGCATCGCGCCGGCCGGCCAGTTCGTGCCGCAGCGCGCCTACGAGCTCGCGATGGCCGCCGGTCCGATCACCACGACCACGACCACCACGACGACCACGACGACCACCACCACCGGCGGCAATCCCGGTGGTGGCTGCAAGGCGACCCACCGCGTGGTCAGCCAGTGGCAGGGCGGGTACACCGGTGAGATCGTGATCGAGAACCGCGGCCAGGCGATCAACGGCTGGACGTTCTCGTTCTCCGCTCCCGGCGTGTCCGTCACGCAGGGCTGGAACGGGACGTGGACCGACTCCGGTGACGAGGTCCGGGTGGCGAACACCGCCTGGAACGGCTCGCTCGGGGCCGGCGCCCAGCTGAGCATCGGGTTCAACGCGAACTACAGCGGTGGCACGCCGCCGTTCTCGTCACCGGTGCTGAACGGCGTCGCCTGCTCCTGAGGCGGTGAACGGGTCCCCGCACCAGCCGGTGCGGGGACCTCGCCTCGTCAACTCCGCAGGCTCCACTGCTGGTTCGTCCCGCCGTGGCAGGCCCAGAGGTGGATCAGCGTGCCGTTCGCGGTGCCGTTGCCGCTGGCGTCCAGGCACAGCCCCGACTGCGCGCCGGTGATGGTGCCGTCACCGTTCACGTTCCACTGCTGGTTCACGCCCCCGTGGCAGTCCCACAGGATCGCGGCGGTGCCGTTGGCCGTTCCACCACCGGAAGCGTCGAGACACTTGCCCTGCACGGTGAGCTGCCTGCTGGAGGTGTGGTTCCAGCGCTGGTTCGTGCCGCCGTTGCAGTCCCAAAGCCTCGCCTGGGTGTTGTTGGACGTGCCGGCGACGTCGAGGCAACGGCCCGACTGGGTGCCGACGACGGTGACGTTCTCCCGGCCGCCGCTGCTGCCGCCCGGACCAGCGTTGGCCATGACCGCCTGGGCTCCGGCCGGCCAGTTGCCGCCCGAGACGACGACGTTGTTGTTGACGACGTTGCCGCGGTCGCCGTTGGTCACGTTGGTGCTGTTGTTGGTCGACCAGTTGCCGGTGAGTGTCCAGTTGCCCATGTTCTCGCCGCCCCAGTAGTTGGCGGTGGCCCAGGTGCCGGTGGAGGAGAACACGTTGCCGGTCGCGCGGTAGTACTTGGAGCCCTCGTCGAAGTAGAGCCCGAACCACCCGTTGGTGCGCAGGCAGTGGTTGCCGCTGATCTCCGCGTTCGGGTTCCAGGCGAGCGTGTAGATGCAGCCGCCGTCGGTCATCTGCTGCATGACGTCGTGGACGTAGTTGTTGAGGAGCTTGTTGTTGGACGCGGTGGTGGGCGTCGAGTACCGCGGCTGGTAGTTGTACAGACCGCGGTTCGCGTAGTGGTTGCTGCCGCCCGCGTCGTTGGCTCCCCAGCCGTAGCCGAGGGACAGGCCGGAGTACGGCATGTTGTAGATCTCGTTGTGGGCCACGGTCGCCGTGCTGACGTAGGTGTTGAGCACCGACACGTTGCCGCGGTACTCGACGCCGAGGTCGTGGATGCGGTTGTGGCTGACCGTGATGTCCCGGTTGACCATCCGCTGGTCGCTCGGGTGGTGCGCGTCGGCTCGCACGCCGCCGACCACGACTCCGCCCGCCGAGTTGCGGGCGATCTCCGACCTGGTGACCGTGATGCCGGACGCGCCCAGTCCCACGCCGCTGGCGTGCGCGTTGGCGTCGTTGCCGATGCCGATCGCGGTCTGGCCGAGGTTGACGAACTGCGAGTCGGTGAAGGTGATGCCGCTGGCCGCCGAGACCTGGACCGCGGCGGGCATCTGGAACCAGTGCGGCCGCACCGCCTCGAACTGCGCGCAGCCCTGCTGGCACGAGTTGATCCGGTCGGCGGGCCAGCTCTGGTTGCCCGCCATGTAGGCGCCGGTCTGCTGGTCGGCGAACCCCTGGTTGCTGCTCGGGCCGAGCCACGACGTGCCGGTGAAGGTGATGCCGCTGAACGTGATGTTGCGCGCCGGGGCGTCGTAGGTGCCGCCGACGTTGACCAGTGACTGCAGCACCGGCAGCTCCACGCTGACGTTGCTCATGTTCTGCCCGGCCAGCGGGATGTAGTAGAGCGCTCCCGCGCCGGGGTTGAGGTACCACTCGCCCTGTGCGTCCAGGAACTCGTACGCGTTCGCCAAGTACAGCGGACCGGCCCGGTGCGGCTTGCTGAGCGTGTCGTAGCCGAAGGTGTTGTTGTTCCACGCGGGTTGCTGCATCGTGAGGAAGTTCCCCGCGATGCTCTGCACCGGCGAGTACCGGTCGGTGAACGAGTTGACGCTCTCCACCTCGACGCGGTTCTGGTTCGCCACGTTGTTCAGGTAGTTCAGCGCGCTGTTCGAGAAGCGCATGCCGGTGTCGGTGAACGTGAAGTCGGCGCGGTTCACCTGGGTCCGCGCGCGGGTCGCGATCGCACCGTTGACGTACAGCTGGCGGCTTTCGACACCGGTGCCGACGCCTGCCCGCCAGATGTTCCGGCCGGCGTCGGCCAGCGACCACCCGGTGACCGCCCTGGCGCCGCTGATGACGGGACGGGCCGACGCGGCGGCCTGCCACAGCACGCGGTACCCGTTGTTGCCGGAGTCCGCCGCGGTGAGCCGGAACGGCTCGGTGAGCCGGTAGGTCCCGCCGGCCAGCTCCACGACGATGTCACCGGACATCGACGCGTTGCGCGACCTCACCGCCGCCTGCGCTCCCGGCAACGAGCACGGTGCCGCGGCGGAGCAGGCGGTGCCGCTGCCCGAGGGCGAGGCGTGGAGGGTCGTGGTGGCCGCGGAGGCGGGGGGAGCGGTGGCGAGCGCGGCGATCACCGCCGCCGTGGCGGCGAGCGCGATCCGCCCGCGCGCAGCGGGGAACGAGGACGTGGACAAGTGACCTCCTGGTGGGTGTGGCCTGATCACCTCTCCCGCTGCGGCGGACGGGACAGCTCATGTCCTGTGTGGACGTTCGGGGTTCGTCGGGCCTGCCGGGGACCGCGCAGGCGGACCGGCTGGGACTTCGCGGCGACGGCACCCTGGAACGGGGCGTGCGGACGGGTCTCCGCGGACGGAGGGCGGGCGTCCGGGCCGGTTCAGGAACAACGCGAACGTAACTCGTATGACGTGTGACGTCAATGGTGTTACGTATACTGTCGGGTCCTGGCAACAGGTTGCGGCACAACGGAGGCGAGATGTCGGTGACACGTCCGGACCAGGATGCGGCCGCGACCCCCGGATGGACGCGGAGACCGGCGAACCTGGCCGCCGCGGTCACGGCCGAGCTCGTGCAACGCGTCGTGCGCGGTACCTACGCCGCCGGAACTGTGCTCCCGCCCGAGCCCGTCCTGTGCGAGACCTTCTCGGTGAGCAGGACGGTGATCCGCGAGGCGGTGAAGGTCCTGCAGGAGAAGGGCTTGGTGCGGGTGCGCCAGGGAGCGGGCACCACGGTCACCCCGATGGCGCAGTGGAACATGCTCGACGAGCTGGTGCTCGCCGCCGCCGTCGACGAGGACGAGAGCCTCGCGATCCTCGACGACGTGGTGGTGACGCGCAGGTTGCTCGAGTCGGACATGGCCCAGGTCGCTGCGCGCACCGCCGGTCAGGACACCCTGGACCGGTTGCGCGCCCTGGTGGACCGGATGGACGAGCTCGTCGGCGACACCCCCACCTACGAGGAGCACGACCGCCTGTTCCACGACACGATCATGCAGGCCTCGGGCAACCGCATCGCCCGAGGTGTGGTGCGGTCGCTGGAGAGGCAGGTCCTCAACTCCGCCGGCTACCACGGGCGCAGCGGCCGGGACATGTGCACGGCGTCCAACAGGGGGCACCGCCGCATCTGCGAGCGCATCGCCGCTCGCGACGAGGCCGGTGCGGCACAGGCCATGTTCACCCACATCACCGAGGCGTGGCTCGTGCGCCGCGGTGAGGCGGGAGACCCCGGTCGTCTGAAGCGGTAGAGCGCTCGTCGCCGGACGGTCCCCTCCGCCAGGACCGTTCGGCGCAAGGCGTGTGACCACAACCATTTCGTGGAACATCCGACCGGGAACGCGGTCGGGCCCGTACGGCACGGGAGGCGGATCTGCGGTGGGACGAACTCGCGTGACCCTGGCCGACGTCGCGGCGGCGAGCGGGGTGTCGGTGACGACGGCGTCGCTCGTGCTGACCGGACGTGCGCGCGAACTGCGCATCTCCGAGGACGCCGAGCGGAGGGTCCGTTCCACGGCCCAGGAGCTCGGCTACCGGCGCGCCTCCCTGGTGAGCGGGCCCCGTCCGGGACCGTCGCGGACGATCGGGTTCGTGCTCGACACCGTCACCTCGTCCGGACTGGCGGGCGAGGTCGTGAAGGGCGCGGTGGAGGCCGCCTACCGGCACGGGTTCATGCTGTTCGCCGGGGAGACGGGCGGCGACCCGGGGCTGGAGCGGTCGCTGGTCCAGGCGATGCGCGACCGGCGCGCGGACGGAATCGTCTTCGCCACGACGCACACGAGGGCGATCACGGTGCCGGAAGGCCTGTACCACGGGCCCACCGTGCTGCTCAACGCCACCGCCGAGGCCGGTCCCGCCATTCCGTCGGTGGTGTCCGACGAGGTGCAGGGCGGGCGCTCGGCGGCACGCCTCCTCGTCGAGGCGGGGCACCGCCACGGCGTTCACCTGATCGGCGCGGGACCGGGTGCCTACGACGTCCCGCCGCGCAGCATCGCGGCCGTGCAGCGCCTCATCGGGATGCGCGAGGTGTTCGCGGCCGCGGGCGTCGAGGTGGTGAGCGCACACCGCTGTCCCACGTGGACACCGGAGGACGGGTACGACGCGACCAGGGACCTGCTGCGACACCACCTGCCCAAGGCGCTGGTGTGCTTCGACGACCGCCTGGCGTTCGGGGCGTACCAGGCGCTCGGCGAGGCCGGGCTCGCGGTGCCGGGTGACGTCTCCGTGCTCGGGTTCGACGACCACCCGGTCGCCTCCTGGATGCGTCCCCGGCTGACCACCGTCGCCCTGCCGCACCACGAGCTCGGCGTGCAGGCGGTCGAGGTCCTGGTGGAGATGCTGGGACGGCGTGGGCGCGGGGCCCGGCCCGCGCTGATCCGCCGGGTGCCGATGCCGGTGCGCGAGGGCGGTTCGGTCGCGCGCCCGCGCTGACGAACGGCGGTTGTTCGCGTTAACAGCGGATCGCGCCAGCTTGCGACTTGCCAGGGTGAACAAACCGTTTTGCTAAAGGTTAGCGCTCACATTTTAGCTTTGACCCCGCACGACGGGGTCTTCTACATTGCTGGAAGCCGCCCCGCCGCTGACCGCTCGTCGAAAGGCTCATCATGCCGAGCCCGCTCAAAGCGCTGTGCGGTGCGCTGATCGCCACCCTGCTGGCCGCGTCGCCCGCCCTCGCCGAACAGTCCACTGTGGATGATCCGGCCGCCTCCGCCGACCCTGTGCGGGTGATGCCGCTGGGCGACTCCATCACGCAAGGCGGCTCCATCGGCGGTTACCGCCTCGACCTCGGCACCAAGCTGCGTGCCGCCGGACGCTCCGTCGACTTCGTGGGCTCGCTCGCGGACGGGCCGGGCTCCATGCCCGACCGCAACCACGAGGGCCACCCCGGCTGGACCATCGCGCAGGTCGACGCGGGCGTCGTGAACTGGCTGAGGACCTACACCCCGCGCACGATCCTGCTGCACATCGGCACCAACGACATGTACGGCAGCGATCCCGCCGGCGCACCGCGAAGGCTGTCCGCTCTGGTGGACAAGATCACCGCTCAGGCGCCGAACGCCGAGGTGTTCGTCTCGACCATCATCCCGATCCGCTTCGCCGACTCCACCGTGCGCGGCTACAACGCCGCCATCGTCCCGATGCTGCGGGCGAAAGCCGCGGCGGGCAAGCGGGTGCACGTCGTGGACATGTACCCGGCGGTGCCGATCGCCGACCTCCCCGACGGCATCCACCCGAACGCCGCCGGCTACAGCAAGATGGCGGCGGTCTGGTTCAACGCGCTGTCGTCGGTTCCCGGCAGCATCGGTGATCCTCCCGCGCCTGGCGGCACCTGCACGGCCACGTCGAGCGTCACGGGCACCTGGAACGGTGGTTTCCAGGCCGAGGTCACCGTCGCCAACCCCACCGCGTCCACCCTCTCCGGCTGGACGGTCCGGTTCACGCTCCCCAACGGGCACAGCGTGTCCCAGATCTGGGGCGGTGTCGCCAGCGGCTCGGTCACGGTCACCAACGCCCCCTACAACGGCTCGGTCGGCCCCGGCGCCTCGGTGACGTTCGGCTTCCTCGCGTCCGGTTCCGGTGCGCCGGCGGTCGGCACCGCTACCTGCGCCGGCACGTGATCTGAGCTCCTCCGCTCCCTCCGACGACGAAGGGTGATCATGTTCTTCGCACGATTGTTCACATCACGCCGAGCCCGGCTCACGGCCGTCGCCGCCGTCCCGCTCATCGCGGTGTCCGCGCTGGCCGCGGTGGCGGTGCCTCCCGCCGCGGCCGCACCGGGCTGCTCGGTGACCTACTCCGCACCGTCGCAGTGGGACGGTGGCTTCACGGCGAACGTCAGCGTCACCAACCTCGGTGACGCCGTCAACGGCTGGACGCTCACCTGGGGCTTCTCCGCGGGCCAGCAGGTGAAGCAGGCCTGGAACGCCGACGTGACCCAGTCGGGGAGCGAGGTGACCGCCCGCAACGTCTCGTACAACGCGGCGATCCCGACCGGTGGCCGGGTCGAGTTCGGTTTCAACGGTTCCTCCACCGGGTCGACGAACCCGAACCCCACGGCGTTCACGCTCAACGGCACCCTGTGCACCGGTGACGTCGGCCCCACCACGACGACCACCACGACCACCACGACGACGGGCAACCCGCCCGTGGGCAGCCTGCCGTCGAGCTTCCGCTGGAACTCCAGCGGCGTGCTGATCAGCCCGAAGCCGGACGCCACGCACCCGAACGTCGCGGTGAAGGACCCGAGCGTCATCTACCACAACGGCAAGTACCACGTGTTCGCGTCGACGTACACCAACGGCTACAACCTGATGTACACCAGTTTCAGCGACTGGTCGCAGGCGTCGGCCGCACCGCACTACTACCTCGACCGCTCCGGCATCGGAGGCGGGTACCGGGCCGCACCGCAGGTGTTCTACTTCGCGCCGCAACGCCTCTGGTACCTCGTCTACCAGACCGGGGACAACGCGTCGTACTCCACGACCACGGACATCTCCAACCCGGCGTCGTGGTCCACGCCGAAGAACTTCTACGCCGGCGGGATGCCGCAGATCATCCGCGACAACATCGGCAACGGCTACTGGGTCGACTTCTGGACGGTGTGCGACACCGCGAAGTGCTACCTGTTCTCCTCCGACGACAACGGTCACCTCTACCGGTCGGAGACCAGCCTCGCGCAGTTCCCGAACGGCTTCACCAACACGGTGATCGCCATGCAGGACAGCAACCGCAACCGGTTGTTCGAGGCGTCCAACGTCTACAAGATCGCCGGCAAGAACCAGTGGTTCCTCGTGCACGAGGCGATCGGCTCCGACGGCCGCCGCTGGTTCCGCTCCTGGACCGCGCCCTCCATCACCGGACCGTGGACCGCACTGGCCGACAGCGAGTCGAACCCGTTCGCCCGCGCGAACAACGTGACGTTCCCGGGTGGACAGTGGACGCGCGACATCAGCCACGGCGAGATGGTGCGGACGAACGTCGACCAGACGATGGAGATCAGTCCCTGCAAGCTCAGCTACCTCTACCAGGGCATGGATCCCAACGCCGGGGGTGAGTACAACCGGCTGCCCTGGCGGCTCGGCCTGCTGACCCAGACCAACTCGACCTGCTGAGTGCAGGACCGACGCCGCCGGGCACGCGCACCGGCGGCGTCCCCCTGCGAGAAAGGGGCAACGATGCCCTCCTGGTCCAGGAAACTCACCCACCTCGCCGCCGTCCTGCTGGCGGCGATGGCGACCGTCACCGCGAACCCCGCCGCCGCGCCCGCCGCTCCCGGCAGCCCGGCGCTCACCCCACCGCTCGGCTGGAACAGCTGGAACAGCTTCGGCTGCGGCATCACCGAGGGCCAGGTCCGCCAGGCCGCCGACGCGATGGTGTCGTCGGGCATGCGCGACGCCGGCTACCAGTACGTCGTCGTGGACGACTGCTGGTTCGACCCGCAGCGCGACTCCGCCGGCAACCTGCGGGCGCACCCGTCGAAGTTCCCGAGCGGGATGAAGGCGCTGGGCGACTACATCCACGCCCGCGGCCTCAAGTTCGGCATCTACCAGGCGCCGAACGAGAAGACGTGCGCGCAGGGCACCGGCGCGCACCCCGGTTCGACAGGCAGCAAGGGCCACGAGGTCCAGGACGCGCGGATCTTCGCGTCCTGGGGCGTGGACTACCTGAAGTACGACTGGTGCTCGGGTGCCGGCACCCGCGACGAGCAGATCGCCCGGTTCACGATCATGCGCGACGCCCTGCGCGCCACCGGCCGCCCGATCGTCTACAGCATCAACTCCAACAGCTTCCACGCTCCCACCGGTGACCGGTACGACTGGAGCGAGGTCGCCGACCTGTGGCGCACCACCGAGGACCTGCTGGACATCTGGCAGAACGGCAACACCAACAGCTACCCGATGGGCGTGGGCAACGTCGTCGACATCACCGCCCCGCTCGCCGTGCAGTCCGGTCCCGGCCACTGGAACGACCCGGACATGCTCGTCGTCGGACGCCCCGGTCTCACGCTCACCGAGTCGCGGTCGCACTTCACGCTGTGGGCGCTGATGGCGGCGCCCCTCATGGCGGGCAACGACATCCGCACCATGTCCGCCGACGTCAGCGCGATCCTGCGCAACCAGCGCCTGATCACCGTGAACCAGGACGGCCTCGGCGCGGGCGGGCGCCGGGTGCGCGACGACGGCGCCACCGAGGTGTTCGCCAAACCGCTCTCGGACGGCTCAGTGGCCGTCGGCTTGTTCAACCGCGGCGGCGGCACCGCCACCATCGCCACCACGGCCGCCCAGATCGGCCTGTCCGGAGGGAGCTTCACGCTGACCGACCTCTGGACCGGCGGCACGTCCAGCACCTCGGGCGCGATCTCCGCCTCCGTTCCGGCGCACGGCGTGACCGCGTTCCGGGTGACCGGCGGCAGTCCGCTGCAGAACACCACCTCGCGGTTGCGCGGAGCCGGCTCGAACCGCTGCCTCGACGTCGAGAACCAGTCCACGGCGGCCGGGGCCGCGGTCGTGATCCAGGACTGCCTCACGCCGGCCTCCCAGCGGTGGACGTCCTGGGCGAACGGCGAGATCCGCGTGTTCGGCGACAAGTGCCTCGACGCGTACGACCAGGGCACCGCCAACGGCACGAGGGTCATCGTCTGGCAGTGCAACGGCCAGACGAACCAGCGCTGGACGCTGGGCTCCGACGGCACGGTCCGCAACACGAACGCCGGCCTGTGCCTCGACGTCGAACGGGCCGCGACCGGCAACGGCTCGAAGCTGGTGCTGTGGACCTGCAACGGCCAGACCAACCAGAGGTGGTCACGATCATGAGGTGGGCTCCCGTCGCGGCGGCGGTGTCCGCCCTCACGCTCGTGGCCGCGGGCCTCGCCGCGAGCACGACCGCCCAGGCCGCTCCCGGCTGTTCGGTCACCTACACCAAGACCTCCGAGTGGCAGGGCGGCTTCGGCGCGTCCGTGTCCATCACCAACACCGGGGACGCGATCACCGGCTGGACGCTCGAGTGGGCGTACGCCTCCGGCCAGCAGGTCGGGCAGCACTGGAACGCCGTGATCACGCAGAGCGGCGGCGAGGTCAGCGCGCGCAACGCCACCTACAACGGGTCCGTGCCGACGGGCGGCAAGGTCGAGTTCGGGTTCAACGGTACGTCCGGTGCCGCCAACCCCGACCCGGTGTCGTTCCGCCTCAACGGAACCACCTGCAACGGCGGCGGCACGGACCCGACCACCACCACCACGACAACGACAACGACGACCACGACGACACCCCGGCCGGCCTCGTTCAGCAACCCGGTGCTGTGGCAGGACTTCGCGGACATCGACATCATCCGCGTGGGTGACGCGTACTACTACTCGGCGTCGACCATGCACTACTCGCCGGGGGCGCCGATCCTGCGTTCCTACGACCTCGTGAACTGGGAGTTCGCCGGGCACTCGGTGCCACGCCTGGACTTCGGCGCCAAGTACGACCTCAACGGCAGCAGGGCGTACGTGCGCGGCATCTGGGCGTCGTTCCTCAACCACCGCAAGAGCAACAACACCTTCTACTGGGGCGGGTGCGTCGACTTCGCCCAGACCCACATCTACACCGCCCCGGCCGTGGACGGGCAGTGGTCGAAGCTGTCGACGATCAACAAGTGCTACTACGACGCGGGAATGCTGGTCGACGACAACGACACGATGTACGTGGCGTACGGCAACACCACGATCAGCGTCGCGCAGCTGTCGCCGGACGGGAAGTCGGAGGTGCGGTCGCAACAGGTGTTCCAGACGCCGTCCAACATCGGCACCCTGGAAGGTGCGCGGTTCTACAAGCGCAACGGCAGCTACTACATCTGGCTGACCAGGCCGGCGAACGGCCAGTACGTGCTCAAGTCGTCGAGCCCGTGGGGCCCGTACACCGTCCAGCAGGTGTTGCTGAACATGCCCACGCCGATCCCGGGCGGGGGAGTCCCGCACCAGGGCGGCATGGTGCAGACGCAGAACGGCGACTGGTACTACATGGCCTTCGTGGACGCCTACCCCGGCGGCCGGGTGCCGGTGCTCGCGCCGATCACCTGGACCTCCGACGGCTGGCCGCGCATCACCACCGTCAACGGCGGCTGGGGCGCGAACTACCCGATGCCGAACCTGCCCCCGCCACCGCGCCAGGTCAAACCCATGACCGGGGTGGACACCTTCGACGGCACGAGACTCGGGCCGCAGTGGGAGTGGAACCACAACCCGGACACCACGAAGTACAGCGTCAACAACGGGCTCAGGCTGTCCACGGCGACCGTCACCAACGACCTGTACAACGCCCGCAACACCCTCACCCACCGAATACAGGGGCCGACGTCCACGGCCACCGTCACGCTCGACCTCGCCTCGATGCGCGACGGTGACCGCACCGGACTGGCGATGCTGCGCGACTCCTCGGCGTGGATCGGGGTCAAGCGCGACAACGGCCGCAACCGCGTGGTGATGGTCAACGGCCTGACCATGGACAGCAGCTGGAACACGACCGGAACCGGCACCGAGGTCGCGAGCGCGAACCTCACCGGCACCCGGATCTGGTTGCGCGCCAACGCCGACATCCGTCCGGGCAGCGGAAGGCAGGCCCGGTTCTCCTACAGCACGGACGGTGTGAACTTCACGTCGCTGGGCAGCGGCTTCACGCTGAAGAACGAGTGGCAGTTCTTCATGGGCTACCGGTTCGGCATCTTCAACCACGCCACGCAGGCGCTCGGCGGCTCGGTCGGGGTGCAGCGCTTCGAGCTGTCCACTCCCTGACAGGTCAGAGGTAACAGCAGAACAGCACACCGAGCACCGCACCGGTCACGGCGGCGACGAGAACCGTCGCCGCCGTGACCACGCGCCGTCGCCGCCGCACGGCCCGGACGAGCCGCGGCAGGACGGTGGCGGGCACCTCCGGATCGGTGCCCAGCGACTGGACGGCCCACGCCTCCGGCACACGGGACAGCAGGCCCGTGATCCCCGCCAGCCCGCAGACCTCGCGCTCGCACGAGGCGCACTGCGCGAGGTGCTCCTCGTAGGCGAGCCGCTCCGCGGTCGACAACGAGCCCAGGACGTAGGCGCCGTCCCACTCCCGGAACGGATCCGGTGTGCTCACCGCCCCGTGACCCCGTTCTCCTGCAGCGCGAGCCTCAGCGCCCGCAGGCCGTAGTGCAGCCGCGACTTCACGGTGCCCTGCGGCACCTCCAGCGCCTCGGCGAGCTCCGCGATGGACTCACCCCGGTAGTAGGCCCGCACGATCACCAGCCGGTGCTCCGGCTTGAGCGTGGACAGCGCGTCGGCGACGAGCCAGGCGTCGAGCGTGGAGTCGGTGTGGTCGGCCCGCGAACGCTCGGGCAGGCTCTCCGACTCGACCTCCCACCGGGCGCGGGCGCTGCGCCTCTCGTCGATGGCGCAGTTGCGCGCCACGGCGTAGAGCCACGCCTTGGACGCCGACGAACCCTGCTCCAGGACCTCGGGATGGCGCCAGGCGCGCAGCAGGGCCTCCTGGACGATGTCCTCGGCGAGTTGCTCGTCGCCGGTCAGCCGCAGGGCGTACCGCCACAGGGCGGCGGCGTGACCGTCGTGCAGCGCGCGCAACAGGGCGATGTGGTCGTCGTTGATGGCGCACCCCGCCTACGTGCGGAACACCGGGGAGCGCTTGCCCAGGAACGCCGCTGTGCCCTCACGCATGTCGTCGGTGGTGAAGGTGTGCCGGAACGCCTCCAGCTCGGCGTGCAGCCCCGGGCCGACGGGCAGGCCGTCCGCGGCGTTGATCACCGCCTTGCACGCGGTGACGGCGGCTGGGGAGTTGGCGGCGATGTCCGCGAGCACCAGCCGTGCGGCGGTGAACATCTCCTCGCGGGTGTCGAAGACCTGGTTCACCAGCCCGGTGCGGTGCGCCTCCGCCGCGTCCACCCGCCGGCCGGAGTAGATCATCTCGCGGGCCCGCGCCACCCCGACCCGCCGGAACAACCGGACGCAGCCCCCGAAACCGGGGATGAGTCCCAGGAGCACCTCCGGCTGTCCGAAGACGGCCTTGCGGGTGGCGTAGACGAAGTCGCACGCCAGCGCCATCTCGCAGCCGCCGCCGAGCGCGTACCCGTCGACGCAGGCCACGACGGGGACGGGGAGCCGTTCCAGCAGGCACGTCACCTCCTGGCCCAGCGCGCCGAACGCCTCGCCCTCCTCGGCGGTCATGGCGGCCATCTCGCGGATGTCGGCGCCGGCGATGAACGCGGGTCCCTCGGATCCCGTGAGCAGCACCGCGCGAGGACCCGAGAGGGTCGAGAGCAGGTGGCGCAGCTCGGTGAGGGTCCGCTGGGACAGGGCGTTGCGGGCGTGCGGCCGGTGCACGGTCACCGTCAGCACGCCGCCCTGCTCGTCGAGCACGAGGTTCTGGTAGTCCACAGTGGTCTCCTCACGAGTCCCAGATCGCGCCGTAGGCGGGGATTCCCCTGGCCTCCAGCTCTTCGACGACGTGCCAGGTGGTCTGTTCGTTCGAGATGCAGATGACCGCTTCCGCGTCGAAGCGCCGGCACGCGTCGTGCGCGAGGGCGACGAGGTCCGGCTTGCCCTGACCGGCGGTGTCCCAGACGACGGCGCCGGGCTGCGCGCCGAGGATCTCGTCGACCAGCGCGTCCCCGTAGGTGCGGCGCGGGTCGCGGGTCGACCACACCAGCGCGGCGGGTGCCGTGCGGGCGAGCAGGTGGGGCAGGCAGGGGCCGATGCCGCTGCCGGTGGCCACCCACACGACGCGGTGGAACAGCTTGTCGATGTTGCCGACGCCCGCGGTCGGGATCCCCTTCACCCACAGGTGGCTCGGCTGGTCGGCGATGAGCTTCGCCGTCCAGTCACCGGCGCGGGAGATGGTGAGCCGGAAACCGGAGCGTCCCGGAGCGGGGACGTTCGCGAACGAGTGCCATTCGAGCAACGGGCTGCGGCTCACCGCTGTCGAGGAACCCGCGAACGGGGTGACGCCGTGGTCGAACGACACGAGCGCGACGTGCGGGGACGGGCTGACGATCCGCACCGGCACGCGCCGCAGCCGCAGCCACGGCAGCGCGACGCTGACCGCCACGACGGCGAGCGGCCAGAGGAACACGGGGTTCGAGACCGCGGCCAGCACCGCGAACAGCACGAGCACCGTCCAGCCGCCGAACCGGTGCGACCGCTCGAAGAGGTCGTGGTGGCGCGCGCGGAGCCGGGGGAGCGCGAGCACCGTCATCACGCCGAGCAGGGCGAAGATCGTCCAGCTCAGCGCGGTCGGCAGCGTGCCGCGCGCGGTGACGGCGAGTGGCAGGAACCAGGCCACGGCGCAGAGGGCGGCACCGACGTGCAGGCCGCCGAAGTGGTAGACCTTGCCCAGCGTCCACCGCACGCGCAGCGGCCAGTGCTTCGGCGCGCTGGTGGCCAGCCGGAACAGCAGGTTGATCACCAGCTGCTGCCGGACCAGCGCGGCGAGCGTCACGTTGGCGACCACGAGCGCGGTCAGCACGTCCCGCTCGCCCCGCCAGTCCCCGGCGACCGCGCAGACCAGGTTGGCGAGCACGACGGCCGCCGCGAGCCGGTTGTGGTGGGTGAAGGGGCGCCGGCGCAGGACCGCGCGGAGCGAACGCTCCGCCGGTGGCAGGACGACCTCGTGCACCGTCATGCCACGGGCTCCCGCCGCAGTCCGTCCACGTGGGACAGCAACGCGCGCCGGTCGATCTTGCCGCGATCGGTCGTCGGCAGCGCGTCGACGGGGACGATCAACGTCGGCACGCAGTAGTACGGCAGCCGTTGCGAGACCGCCCGCCGCGCCCGCTCCGGCGCCGCAGTGGCGGGGCTGATGAACCCGACGAGCTTCCCGTCGTGCACCACGGTCGTGGCGCGGTCGCAGTCCTCCGCGCGCTCCAGCGCCGCGGTGACCGCGTCGAGCTCGACGCGGAATCCGCGCACCTTGACCTGGTCGTCGGTGCGGCCGCGGTGCTCGAGCCGGCCTTCCCGTGTCCACCTTCCGAGGTCGCGTGTCCGGAACATGACGTGGTCGCCGCCGAGGAACGGATCCGGGCGGTACCGCTCGGCCGTGAGGTCGAGGTCGCCCAGGTACCCCGCCGTCACGCAGGCGCCACCGGCCCACATCTCACCGACAGCGCCGATGGGGCACGGCAGCAGGTCGTCGTCGAGCACGTACACGGTCGTGTTCGGCACCGGCCTGCCGATGGTGAGCGGCCCGCCGCCCGGTTCGTAGCGGTGCACGGTGTTGACGATGGTGACCTCGGTGGGACCGCACGCGTTGTAGAAGGCCACGCGGCGGGCCCACACGTCGGCGAGGGCCTGCGGGCAGCGCTCGCCGGCGACCGCGACGGTGTGCACCCGCCGGCACGCTTCGGGATCCAGCGTCGCCAGCACGCTGGGCGTGGCGATCACGACGTCGACCGTGCTCGCCGTCCGCGCGAGGTCGTCGCCCCGGATCACGAGCGTGCCGCCGTTCGCGAGCGTGCCGAGGATCTCCCACATCGCCATGTCGAAGGCGATGTTGAGCAGCTGGGACACCCTGGTCCCCGGTCCGACGCCCAGGGAGCCGGGCGCGGTGAGCAGGACGTTGCACAGGTTGGCGTGCGAGACCCGCACGCCGTTGGGCCGCCCGGTGGTGCCGGAGGTGAAGATGACGGCGGCGATGTCCGACTCCGCCGTGAAGGTGCGGCAGTACGCGCCGGCGTCGGGCAGGGTGTCGATCGTGATGATCGTGGCCAGGTGCGGGGGCAGCGACGGTGCGTCGGCGGTCGTCGTGAGCACGACGTCGACGTGCGCGGCCCGGACGATGTGCCGCAGGTGGGCCTCGGGCGTGATGCGCACGTCCTGCGGCACGTAGGCCGCCCCCGCCTTGAGCACCGCCAGGACGCCCACCACCATGGAGATCGACCGCGTCAGGAACAGGCCCACGTGGTCGCCGGGGCGGACGCCGCCGCGGACCAGCAGCTCGGCGAGCAGGGTGGCTCTGGCGTCGAGCTCCGCGTAGGTCAGGGACTCGCCGAGGTGTTCCACGGCGGTCAGGTGCGGGTGACGCGTCGCGTGCGTCTCGAAGGCGTGGTGGACGTGGTCGGACGGAGGGGTCCGGACGGGACCGGCGCCGAACACCTGGAACAGTTCGCGGTCGGCGGGGGACAGGCCGAACAGGGCGGATTCCTCGAACACGGCTGTCACGACAGGTGCCCTTTCGTGAGCGGTGCGTGGGCAACCGCTTGAACGAGACAGCCCGTCGGGAAGTTCACGTGGTGTCGAATCGCCCGTCGAATCGAAAGTGCTTGCTGCGCAATGCTTTTCCGCACGCACCACGTCGCGCTGTCCCGTCACCCAGACGGGTGATCAGCTGCTCCTGCGTTTGTCATGGTCGTCTGCGCATATGAGCATCTGTCCTATGACGACTGTCGAGCACGCTCCCGCGGAACTGCACCGCCACACCCACGGTCCCGGGTGCGGGCACGACGCCCTCGTGCACCGCGACCACGTGGACTACCTGCACGACGGACACCTGCACCGCGAACACGTGACGGATCGCGGTGTGCACTACGACGAGTGCGACAAGTGCAGGTGCGCGCACTGCACGGACTCCTGCGCGCAGTGCGACTGCTCGGAATGCGACTGCCCGACCTGCAACCACGCCCAGTGCGCGTGCGACGGGTGCGCCGACTCGTGCGCCAACTGCACGTGTGCCGAGTGCAGCTGTCCCACGTGCAGTCACGCTGCCTGAGTCAGTCCGCAGTGGACAGTTGGAAGACCGTCTCCTGGTGGTAGACGTCGCCGGGCCGCAGCACCGTGCTGGGGAAGTCCGGGCGGTTCGGCGAGTCCGGGAAGTGCTGCGCCTCCAGGGCGAAGCCGGTGCCGGGTCCGTACGGGCGGCCGCTGGTGCCGACCAGGTCCCCGGTCAGGAAGTTGCCCGAGTAGAACTGCAGGCCGGGCTCGCTGGTCCACAGGGTCAGCAGGCGCCCGGAGGCGGGGTCGCAGGCCTGCGCGGCGAAGGTCGCGCCGGACGAGTCCAGCACCCAGTTGTGGTCGTAGCCTCCCGCGATGCGCAGCTGGGGGTGGGCCGCGCGGATGCGGGAGCCGATCGCGGTCGGCAGCCGGAAGTCGAACGGCGTCGCCTCGACCGGCACGGGCGCCCCCACCGGGATCAGCGTCTCGTCGACGGCGCAGTACCGGCTCGCGTTGAGCATGAGCGACTGGCGGTGCACGTCGCCGCTGCCTTCCCCGGCCAGGTTCCAGTAGGTGTGGTTGGTCATGTTGAGGACGGTGGGCGCGTCCGTCGTCGCGCGGTAGGTGATGCTCAGGCGGTTGTGCCGGTCCAGCCGGTACGTCACCTGCGCCTCCACCGTTCCGGGGAAGCCGCCGTCCCCGTGCGGGCTCACCAGTTCGAGCCGCACGCCCACGCTGTCCGTCTCGTGCAGCTCGGTCGCGGACCACACCCGCGTGTCGAAGCCCGCCGGCCCGCCGTGCAGGCTGTTCGGCCCGTTGTTGAGCGGGAGCCGGTGCTGGACGTCGTCGAGGGTGAAGGCGCCGCGGGCGATCCGGTTGGCGTACCGGCCGATCACGGCGCCGAAGAACACCCTGGCCGCGCCGGGCTGGTTGTTCGCGACGTAGTCGTCGAGCGAGGAGAACCCGAGGACGACGTTGGCGGGAACGCCGTGGCGGTCCGGTGCCTCCAGCGACTGGATCACACCGCCGTAGTCCAGCACCCGCACGGTGAGGCCACCCGGCCACGCCAGGACGTACCGGTGGACGTCGGTGCCACCGGTACGTCCGAACAGTTCCCGGCGTAGCTCGGGTTCCCGCTGCGACATCGAACTCCTCGTATCAGTTGATCAGGGCCCGGCAGTGCTGCGGCCGGATCCGTTGTGGTGCGACGCTCTCCAGCGTCGGTGCGACCGGGACGATGGAGCCGTCGCGGCCGAACCTCATCCTGTCGATCGTGGTCTCGCGGTGCGTGCCGTCCCCGCCGGGGATGGCGAAGCGGTGGTACACGAGGTACCAGTCGTCGGTGCCCGGCACCTGCAGCATCGAGCTGTGGCCGGTGCCCTTGATCCCGAGCCTCAGGTCCTTGCTCAGGATCAGGCCGCGGTTCGTGAACGGGCCGGTGGGGCTGGGCGCCGTCGCGTACGCGACGCGGTAGTCCTCGCTGCGGGTGTCGTCGATCGACCAGCTCAGGTAGTACGTGCCCCTGCGCTCCACCATGAACAGGCCCTCCCGGAAGTCCGTCAGCCCGGTGAGGCGGGTGATCTTGGCCGGGTCGTAGGAGATCATGTCACTGTTGAGCGGAACGACGTAGGCCTCACCGTTGCCCCAGTAGAGGTACGCCTGCCCGGTGCGGTCGACGAAGACGGCCGGGTCGATGGCCTGGCCGCCGCCGGTCGGGTTGCGGGCGACGAGGGGCTGCCCGGAGTCGACGAACGGGCCGGTCGGGGAGTCGCTCACGGCGACGCCGATCTTGGCCTCGGCGCAGAAGTAGAAGTAGTACTTGCCGTCGCGTTCGACGATCGCCGGTGCCCACGCGTTGCGGTCCGCCCAGCTCACGCCCGGACCGAGGTCGAGGATGACGCCCTCGTCCTTCCAGTCGACGAGGTTCTTCGACGACCAGGCGGAGAACCTCGTGCCGCTCCAGCCGTCGAATCCGTCCGTGGTCGCGTAGATGTAGTACGTGTCGCCGAACGCGACGATGTTCGGGTCGGCGTTGAGGCCCGGCAGCACGGGGCTGCGCATCTCGTGGGCCTCGACCGTCCACACCCGACTCTCGCGGCCCGACCGGACGGTGAACTGCCGCGGCTTGCGCAGGTCGACCGGCCCGCTGGGCGTGATGGAGGCGCCGGGGGCGAGACCGAAGTCCAGCTGGACCCGCCGCAGGTCGGTGCCCGGTCGCACGGGGAGCACGACGCTGCCCGGTTCGATGACGGCCGGTGCCTTGAGCGAGTCGTGCGCGACCGACCGGATCAGGGTGGCGTTGAACGGGAGCGCCGCCACCTCGGTGCCCGAGAGCGCCCGGTTGTAGAGGCGGACGTCCTTCATCCTGCCGAGCAGCGTCCGGTCCGCCGCGTAGACCGACCGGCCGAGGTAGTTGGCCGCGGTGATCCCGCCGCCGAGGTCGGACGGCTTGGCGGTGACGCCGGTGTTGCGTGCCACCTCGACACCGTCCAGGTAGAGCACCTCCACGCCCCCGCCGACGGTGAGCGTCACGTTCTTCCAGACACCGCGGGGCAGAGCGCGGCCGGAGTTCACGCCCTGCTCGGTCGTCCAGTTGCCGATGGCGATCGCGCCGCGGTAGGTGTCACCGGTGCTGAACAGGTAGCCGTCGCCGGTGCCGTTCGGCGCGGTGTTGCCGAAGCCGTACAGGAAGTACGGCGTCTGTTGCGCCGGGTCCACCAGCACGTCGGCGGAGATCGTGGCGGCCTGGGCGCCGGTCAGCATGTTGTTCGGCAGCTGGACGTGCCCGCCGCGCAGCGACAGCGATCCTTCGGAGAACGCGGCGTTGCCCGCGAGCACGCCGTCGTAGCCGTGACCGGTGGCGTCGGCGGCCGAACCGGTGAGCGGCCAGTGCGCGACGAGGCCCTTCGCATCGGCCTTCACCGGCGCCGGGGGAGCGGTGAGCCGGGTCAGCTCGGCCTGGGTCACCGGCAGCACGGTGCCGTGCCGCGGGGACGCGGGCAGGCGCGCGCCCGTGGACATCGTCCACTTGCCCGAGGCGAGGTCCGTCGTCTCGAACGGCACGTAGCCGCGGCCGCCGTACTCGTCGATGAAGAGGTACCACTTGTCCTCGGTGTTGGACTTGAACCCGGTCGGGCCCTCACCGGCGCTCAGGCCGGGGCTGGTCGGGGTGGCCTTGCCGATGCACTCGGCGACGAAGTCGTACCTCGGGTTCAGCAGGTCCGCCGACTTCTCCGCGGTGATGTACTTGCTGCACGGCGAGGACGACGAGTTGTTCCGCTCGTCCTTGGTGTAGCGGTAGTAGGTGCCTTCGTGCTCGATGACCGTCGAGTCGATGACCGAGTAGCCGGGGTCGATCCACACCTTCGCCGGGCTGAACGTCACGAAGTCGCGCGTGGTCGCGTACATCATCCGGTTGTAGCTGTCGCCCGTGTGGCCGGGATCGTTCTCCGCGTAGAGCTTCGACGCCCAGTAGACGACGTAGTTGCCGCGCTTGGCGTCCCAGAAGGCCTCCGGTGCCCAGGTGTTGCCCGCGGTCGGCGGCGAGACCTCGACGCTGCGCTGGCGCGACCAGTTCCGCAGGTCGGTCGACTCCCACACCATGAGCGACCGGCTGCCGCTGCGCTGCGCCGCGTCCCAGCCGCGCCCGCCGTTGATCTTCAGGTCGGTGGCCAGCAGGAAGAACTTGTCGCCCTCGGGGGAGCGCAGGATGAACGGGTCGCGCACGCCCAGCTCGCCGAGGCTGGACTTCAGCACCGGCTGGCCGCCGTTGACCTCGGAGAAGTCCAGCGGGTTGTTCCCGTTGCTGGCGGCGGCGTAGATCTGCTCACCGATCGGGCTTCCCTCGCCGGTGAAGTAGAAGAAGCCGTAGCCCGCCAGAGGTTCCTCGACGGGCAACGGGACGACGGTGGCGGTGAGCGCGCGGGTGGTGCTCTGCTGCCCGCGGCTCACCTTCGCCGTCAGCACGACCTTGGTGGGCTTGCCGCCCGCCGGTGGTCGGTTCACCTCGCCGGTCGGCGTGATCACCTCGCCGTTGGACGACCTCCACGTGATGGTCGTGCCGTTCGTTCCCGTGGTGGGCAGGGTCAGGTGTCCGCGGACGTCGTCGATGTTCGGGACTTCCAAGGCGTTCGCCGCCGTCCGCACGAGCGGTTCGGCGGCGGCCGGCGTGACGGGGAGCAGGGCGGCCGTCACGGCCACGACGACTCCGAAATGGCGCAGGGAGGACAACATCGTTGTTGTTCGCCTTCCGGGGAGGGGAGGAACTTCAGGCGCGTCGCTTGGTCCACACGTCGTAGGCGACGGCCGCGAGCAGGACGAGACCCTTCACGAGCATCACGCGTTCACTGGGCGCGCCGATCAGCGACATGCCGTTGTTGATCACACCCATGATCAGGCCGCCGGTGATGGCGCCGACGACCTTGCCGACACCGCCCTGGACCGCGGCGCCACCGATGAACGCGGCCGCGATGGCGTCCAGCTCGAACGACATGCCCGCCGTCGGTCCCGCCTGGTTGAGCCGGCCGGCGAAGATCACGCCGGCCAGCGCGGCCAGCGCGCCCATGTTGACGAACACCCAGAACGTGACGGCCTTGACCTTCACGCCGGACAGCGTGGCGGCCTGCAGGTTGCCGCCGATCGAGTAGATGTGCCGTCCGAACACGGAGTTGCCGGCCATCAGCGAGTAGCCGAGCGCGAGCGCCGCGAGCAGCACCAGCACCCACGGCAGGTTGCGGAACCGGGCGAGCTGCACCACGACCGCCATCACGACGACGCCCACACCGACGATCTTGAGGACGAACACCGGCATCGGTTCGACCGTCTGGTCGTAGCCGAGCCGCGCCGCGCGCTTGCGCCACTGCGACAACGCGAACCCGGCCACGAACGTGAGACCGGCGAGCAGGCTCACCAGGTCGGCGCCGCCGAGCGGCCCGAGACCGATGTTGCCGAGGTAGCCGCCCGTGAACCCGTTCGACAGCGACCGGATCTCGTCGGGGAACGGCCCGATGCCCTGGTTGCCCAGCGTCGTCAGCGTGAGCGCGCGGAACACCAGCATGCCGGCCAGCGTGACGATGAACGCGGGAATGCCGAAGTACGCGATCCAGTACCCCTGCGCGGCGCCGATCAGCGCGCCCGAGAGCAGGGTCAGCAGCACCGCCACCGGCCACGGGAGTCCCCATTGGACGGTGAGCACCGCGCAGATCGCCCCGGTCAGCGCCACCGTCGAGCCGACCGACAGGTCGATGTGCCCGCCGATGATCACCAGGATCATGCCGATCGCGAGGATCAGCACGTAGGAGTTCTGCACGATGATGTTCGAGATGTTCTGCGGCTGCAGCAGGGCGCCGTCGGTCAGCACCGCGAACAGCACGACGATCAGCGCGAACGCGACGTAGATGCCCGACTGCCGCAGGTTGATCGAGAACCGCCGCGACCGCGCGGGCGGGGCGGCGGCGGGTGCGGGCGCGATCTTCGTGGTCATGAGCTCTGTCCTCGCGTCATGTACTGCATCAAGCGTTCCTGCGTTGCCTCTTCGCGGCTGACCTCACCGGTGATGCGGCCTTCCGACAGGGCATATACGCGGTCGCACAGGCCGAGGAGCTCCGGCAGCTCCGAGGAGATCACCAGCACCGCGCGGCCCTGGGCGGCGAGGTCGTTGATGATCGAGTAGATCTCGTACTTCGCGCCGACGTCGATGCCGCGCGTCGGTTCGTCGAGGATCAGCACGTCCGGGTCGGTGAACATCCACTTCGCCAGCACGACCTTCTGCTGGTTGCCACCCGACAGCGTGCCGGTCGGCGTCGACACGGCGGCGGTCCTGATGCCCATCGACCTCCGGAACCGCTCCGCGACCGTGTACTCCTCGTTCTCGTTCACCCAGCCGCGGTTCGCGAGCTTGTCCAGCGCGGCGGCGGAGACGTTGCGCTGCACGCCTTCGATCAGGTTGAGCCCGTACTTCTTGCGGTCCTCGCTCACGTACGCGAGGCCGTGCCGGATCGCGCCGCGCACGGTGCGCGTGTCGATCTCCTGGCCGTCCTTGACCACGCGCCCGGAGATGCCGACGCCGTAGGAACGGCCGAAGACGCTCATCGCGAGCTCCGTGCGGCCCGCGCCCATCAGGCCGGCGAGACCGACGATCTCCCCGCGCCGCAACGACAGCGTGGCGTTGTCGACGACCACCCGGTCCGGCTGGGCGGGGCTGTGCACCGTCCAGTCCTCGATGCGCAGCACCTCCTCGCCGATGTCGGGCGTGCGCGGCGGGAACCGGTGTTCCAGGTCGCGGCCGACCATGCCGGAGATGATGCGTTCCTCGCTGAGCCCCTCGGCGGGCAACGTCTCGATCGTCTTGCCGTCGCGCAGCACCGTCACCGTGTCGGCGATCTTGATGACCTCGCCCAGCTTGTGGGAGATGATCACCGAGGTGATGCCTTCGTTCCGCAGGCCGTCGAGCAGGTCCAGCAGGTGCTGCGAGTCGTCGTCGTTCAGCGCGGCCGTCGGCTCGTCCAGGATCAGGAGGCTGACCTCCTTGGACAGCGCCTTGGCGATCTCGACGAGCTGCTGCTTGCCGACGCCGAGGTCGTTCACCGGGGTCGTCGGGTTCTCCCGCAGTCCCACGCGGTCGAGCAGGGCCTGGGCCTCGTGGTTGGTGCGGTTCCAGTCGATGAACCCGCGCCGGGACCTCTCGTTGCCCAGGAACAGGTTCTCCGCCACGGAGAGCTGGCCGCACAGCGCCAGCTCCTGGTGGATGATCACGATGCCGCGGCGCTCGCTGTCGCGAATGCCGTCGAACGCGCACGGCTCACCCTCGAAGAGGATGTCGCCGTCGTACGTGCCGTGCGGGTGCACCCCGGACAGCACCTTCATCAGCGTGGACTTGCCCGCGCCGTTCTCACCGCAGATCGCGTGGATCTCACCGCGCCGCACGGTCAGGGAGACCTCGTGCAGCGCGGTGACTCCCGCGAACCTCTTGGTGATGCCGCGCATCACCAGGATGTCGTCGGACACGGGACCTACCTGAGCTGGTCGGCGGTGTAGTAACCGGAGTCGATCAGCTCTTTCTGGTAGTTCGCCTTGTCCACGGGGACGGGCTGGAGCAGGAACGACGGCACGACCTTGTTGCCGTTGTCGTAGTCCTTGGTGTTGTTCACCTCGGGCTTGCCGCCCTTGAGCACCGCGTCGGCCATCTTCACCGTGACGTCGGCGAGCAGGCGGGTGTCCTTGTGGATCGTGGAGTACTGCTCACCGGCGATGATCGACTTCACCGAGGCGACCTCGGCGTCCTGACCGGTGACGATCGGGTAGGCCTGACCGGCCGCCCCGTAGCCGCCGCTCTTGAGCGCGGAGAGGATGCCGATCGAGATGCCGTCGTAGGGGGACAGCACGCCGTCGACCTTGGCACCGCCGTAGGTCGAGGTGAGCAGGTCCTCCATGCGCTTCTGCGCGGTCGCGGGGTCCCAGCGCAGGATCGCGACGGTCTTGAAGTCCTTCTGACCCGACTTCACGACGAGCTTGCCCTGGTCGATGAGCGGCTGGAGCACGGACATGGCGCCGTTGAAGAAGAACGTGGCGTTGTTGTCGTCCGGCGACCCGGCGAACAGCTCGACGTTGAACGGGCCCTCGCCCTTCGTCTTCAGGCCGGCCAGCAGCGAGTTCGCCTGCTCCACACCGACCTTGAAGTTGTCGAACGTCGCGTAGTAGTCGACGTTCGGGCTCTTGCGGATCAGCCGGTCGTAGGCGATCACCGGGATCTTGGCGTCGGCGGCCTGCTGCAGCTGCGACGTGATCGCCGTGCCGTCGATCGAGGCGACGATCAGGAGCTTGGCGCCCTTGGTGATCTGGTTCTCGATCTGGTTGGCCTGGGTGGGGATGTCGTTCTCCGCGTACTGGAGGTCGACCTTGTACCCCTTGCCCTCCAGGGCCTTCTTGATGTTGTCGCCGTCGTGGATCCAGCGTTCGGACGACCGCGTCGGCATGGTGACGCCCACCAGCGCACCCTCGCTGGAGGTGGTCTGCTGGTCGACCGTCTTCTGCGCCGAACCACAGGCGGCGAGGGTGACGGCGAGTGCGGTGGTGGCCGCGATCCTGGCAAGCCTCATTGCTTCTCCTCGATGTCACCGGCAGGCAACAGTGCTGTAGGCGGCGAGTGTTATCGCTAACAACTTTCTCGTCAAGTTTCATCTGGATAACAGCAGGTAGTGACTGTTAGCGCTCACAGAGGCCACAAATGTTCACAGAGGTCACCGATGCCTGGGCGCCTGCGGCTCGCGCCTCGCGCCTGCGACCGCGGGTCGGGCGTGGTCCGGTGGTGGTGCGGCCGTCCGCAAACGCCGAGCGCCCGCCGCCACCGAAGTGACAGCGGGCGCATCCCTGGTGCGGTCAGGCGATCTTGCAGGCCTTCCCGTTGACGGTGAAGGCGGTCGGATCGGTTCCGGTGCCGGAGCCGTTGAACCCGATGTGGACGGACTTGCCCGGCTCGACCTGGCCGTTCCACGGCATGCTGGCCGCCGTCACGTCGCGCCCGGTCTGGGTCCACGTGGCCGACCACCCGGCGGTGACCTTCTGGGTGCCGGGGAACGCGAACGCGAGCTTCCACGACGTCCACGCGGTCGTTCCGGTGTTGGTGATCTTCACCTGCGCCGACAGGCCGTCGGTCCACCGGCCGGCGGTGAAGCCGACCTCGCAGTCCGGCTTCGGCGCCGTGGTCCCGGACTTCTCCGCCGCCCAGCCCGTGACCCAGGCGAGCGCGGAGTTCCAGTTCACCGCCACCTCGTTGACCGAGTAGGCACCGATGTCGTCCACCCAGCACTTCTGCTGCGGGCAGCCGGTGAGCAGGCGCTGCGCCACCGGGTCCTGCAGAGCGCTGTTCGGGCCGCCGGACAGCGAACCGGGCGGCGCGATCGGCAGGGTCGGGTCGTTCTGGTTGGCCCAGAACCGGTGGTGCGCGTTGCGCATCGCCTGCTCGCCGTAGCCCGCCACGTACGAGGTGCTCAGCGGGTTGCGGCCGAGGACGTAGTGCAGCGCCTCGAACACGCCGTCGCGGTACTTGGCCGCACCGGTGAAGTCGTGGGCGAGTGCGAGCACCTGGGCGTTGTTCAGGACCGCGGAGTTCGAGCCCCACACGTACCCGTCCACGCTGTTGTCGTACGGCGCGGCGTAGCCCATGCCCGCCATGGCGGTCAGGTGCTGGTCCGCGACCGTGGCGAACGCGGACTTGATCGCCGTGACGTCCGCCGCGGGCAGGCCGTTGGGCGCCAGGGCGAGCGTGATGTCACCCAGCGGCGCCGTACCGCCCCAGTAGAAGCCGGCCCTGGTCAGGCCTGCCGCCTTGTAGTGCGGCGAGGCGGTGACGTCGGTCCGGTAGGCGCTGTCGCCCGTGGTCGCGTACAGCTCCGACGCGGCCCAGTAGAACTCGTCGCTCACGGTGCTGTCGCTGTAGGCGCCACCGCCGGTGCCGTCGTTCGGGTCGGCGATCTTGGCCGGGTTCGCCTTGGCCGCCGTGTACGCCTTGCGGGCGGCCGCGAGCAGCGTCGCCGAGTACGTGGCGTCGATGCCCTTCCACAGCCGGGACGCCTGCGCGGCGACCGCGGCCAGGTTCAGCGTCGCGGCGGTGCTGGTCGCGGACAGCCGGCGCGGCTGGTCGTCCAGCTCGGGCCGGGTCGGCAGGGCCGTCCAGTTCGCGTCGTGGATCTTGTGGTGCGCCATGCCGTCCGGTGCCTGCATCTTCAGCAGGAAGTCCACCTCCCAGCGCGCTTCGTCGAGGAGGTCCGGCACGCCGTTGCTCTTCTCCGGGATGGCGAGCGTGCCGTCGCGGAACGCGGTCGCGTCACCGACGCGGGTGGCCCGCTCGTAGGAGTTGAGCAGCTGCCAGGCCGCGATGCCGCCGTTGACCACGTACTTGCCGTGGTCACCCGCGTCGTACCAGCCGCCGCGCACGTCGAGCGTGTACCCGCAGGCCAGGTCGGCGCGGCACGGCACGTTGTCGTCACCCTGGTTGGGAGCGACGTTGACGTGCCCGGCGGGACGCGAGTACTCGTCCCCGACGTACTGCGCCTCGATCGGCGTTCCGCTGCGCTGGTGGTAGAAGAACGCGAGCGAGTCGTAGCGCAGCCGCTTGATCGGGTCCGCGGAGATGTCGAACGGGAAGCTGCTGTCCTCGCCGACGGACAGCGTGTAGCCGGTGCCGGCCGTGTCGAACGACGAGAAGTCGATCTGGTGCACCGAGTCGCCGGACGTGGCGTCCGCGCCCTTGGGCGTGCTCTGGCCGGTGGCCACCGTCGCGCCCGCGGAGTTCTTGAGCGTCCACGTCTGCGGCGTCGTCGCCGTGGAGACGAGGGTCGCCCGCTTGGGCAGGCCCGGCACGTACCCGACCAGGTCGACCTGGACCTTCCTGGTGGGGTTGGGGTTGACACCACCGGGCGGCTTCACGCCGCCGATCACCGAGACGTTGTCCACGCAGATGGTGTTGTCGGCGGGCTGGCCGCCCAGCTGGAACGCGACCTGGCCGTTGCCCGCGTCCGGGAAGTCCAATGTGGACGTGAAGGTGAAGGTGAAGCGCTGCTTCGCCGGGGAGAGCGTGAACTGCTGGCTCGCGATCCCGCGGTACGGGCTCACGCTCTCACCGGCGGCGGCCGTGATCGGCTGCGCCGTCGTGGCGTGGGCGTCGAACGAGAAGGTGTAGGACTGGCCGCTCTCGAACGGAACTCCGTTCTGGCCGATCAGGGCGTCCCACGGGTTCGTGGTGCCGCCGGTGACCGCCGCGCACAACTCGCCGCCGGTGACCCGGTTGGTCACTCCGGCGCCGGCCCACCAAGGATCGGCGGCGCCGCTGTCGAACGTGCCGTTCAGCACGCGTTCGTAGTCCGCCGCCGCAGCGGCGCCCGCGGCCTGGAGTGAGCTCGCCGTCAGCACCGCGAGCAGGGTCGCGGCGAGGAGACGTGGGGGTTGCGATCTCATGCTGTGAGGTTCTCCGTCCTCGTCGACGGGCGCTCTGGGAGCGCTCCCAGGGCGACCGTAGGCCGAGTTCGGCGACGGCTACAAGCCCCCTTTCGGTCACCGGCGTACTTTCGACGGTCGATTCGACTCGAAGTGCCGGTACGGTCAGCGGGACTCCACTGTGGACAGAACGTCGATCCGCTACACCCCGGCGTTGAGGACGGGGCTGCCGCTCTCCTCGCCCGCCTCCACCGCGTGCAGGCGCCGACCGGCCCGCTCGGGCCGGATGTGCGTGCCACCGGCCGCCGGGTGGGGGAGCAGGTGACTGGACGCGGCGATGGTCTCCTCGTCGAGCCGCACGCCCAGTCCTGGGCTGTCACCGAGGACGTAGGCGCCGTCCTCGACGTGCAGGTCGAGTGAGACGCCCACCGCGGGCCGCAGGTCCTGCAGTTCGCTGACCAGGTGGTTGGGCACCGACGTGGCGGCGTGCAGCAGGCCGATCGGGCTGGTGCCGATGGGGCTCACGGGCAGGTCGTGGGCGTGCGCGAGGGTGGCGACCCGGAGGAAGTGGGTGATGCCCCAGACACCGGCCGTCTGCACGACGTCGACGGCGCCCGCCGCCATGAGCGGGCGGTGCTGCTCGAGCCCGGTGAGGTTCTCGCCGGTGGCGACGGAGGCGCGGATCCCGCGGCCCACCGCCGCGTGGCCCTCCACGTCCCAGCGCCGGACGGGCTCCTCGACCCACGTGAGGTCGAACGTCCTCTCGAGCTCGGTGACGTAGCGGACCGCCTGCTTGCGCGTCCAGGTCTCGTTGACGTCGAGCATGAGGCTCGGCCGCGCACCGCCGCCCGCCTCGGTCAGGACGTCCCGGACGAGGGCGAGCCGGCGCCGGTCGCGGTCCACGTCGAGGCCGCCCTTGATCTTCGCCGCGCGCAGCCCCCGGTCGGCGTAGGCCTGGTACACCGCGACGAGCTCGTCGTCGGTCAGCGCGATGTCCAGCGCCGAGGCGTAGGCGGGCACGCGGCGGTCGCGGCCGCCTAGCAGCCGCCACAGCGGCTCGCCCGCCGCCTGGGCCTTGATGTCCCAGAGCGCGCTGTCGAGGGCTCCGATGGTGCCGAACACCGCACCGGCGTGGCCGGCCTTGAACACCCGCCGCAGCATCCGGTCGTACAGGGCCGTGACGCCACGCGGGTCCTCGCCCTCGACGGCGGCGAAGACGGCCTCGATCTCCACGTGCGGGCCGAGTCCGACGCCGGTGAGGCCCGCGTCGGTCTCCACGACGACGATCGGGACGCGGACGAGGCCGTCGGGGACCACGCCGTTGGCGTCGCCGACCGGACGCCCCCAGTCCTGGACCGTGGTGAGCGTCCGGTAGCCAGTGATGCGCATGTCAGCCCTTCGTGGACCCGGCGGTGACACCGTCGGCGATCTGGCGTTGCAGGAACAGGTAGACGACGAGGACGGGAACCGCGGCGATCAGCACGCCCGCGGCGAACGTGGGGATGTCGTCGGAGTACTGCCCGCGCAGCGATGTGACACCGACCATGAGAGTGCGGTGCTCCGCGGACGGCATCATCAGCAACGCGATGAGCACGTCGTTCCAGCAGAACAGGGCGTTGAGCACGCCGACCGACAACAGCGCGGGCGCGCCGATCGGGAGCATGATCCGCCAGTAGACCCCGTACACCGAGTTCCCGTCGATGCGCGCGGCGTCGACGATCTCCGCCGGCACGGTGGCGTAGTAGCTCGTCAGCAGGAAGATCGTGAACGGCAGGAACTGCGCCACGTACGCGAGGACCAGGCCGGGGTAGGTGTCGATGAGACCGGTGTCCGCCATCGTCCGCGCCAGCGGCACCATGATCACCTGGAACGGCACGAACAGCGCCGCGAGGATCCCCAGGAAGAGCGCGGACGAACCGCGGAACCTCAGTCGTCCCAGTGCGAAGCCGGCCATCGAGCCGATCAGCAGCAGCAGCGCGACCGAGCACGCCACGACGACCACGGAGTTCAGGAAGTACCGGGACATCCCGACGCTCGTCCACGCCTTGACGACGTTGTCGAGGCTGAACGAGTCCGCCGGGGAGAACCGGTCGAGGACGTACTCGCGGCGGGTCTTCATGGCGACGTTGGTGGTGAACACCAGCGGGTAGATCGTGGCCAGGGCGAGTGCCGCCATCGGGACGGCGGCGACCCACCTGGCCGGCCGGGTACCGGGCATCAGTCCTCCTCGCCCGCGGCGCGGCGCAGGATCGCGATCTGGGCCAGCCCCACCACGAGCATGATCCCGAACAGCGCGGTCGAGGCGGCGGAGGCGAGCGCGGGCTGGTTCAACCGCCCCTGCTGGATCCAGATGTAGTACTCGGGCAGGTACGTCGACCCCTCCGGGCCTCCGCTCGTCATCACGTAGAGCAGGCCGAACATCGAGGTCAGCATGCCGATCATGGTGGTGACGACGACGAACTGGATCGTGCGCCGCAGGCTCGGGACGATCACGTGCCGGACGGTCTGCGCGAACGACGCGCCGTCCACCCGTGCGGCGTCGAGCAGCGACTGGTCGAGCGTGGCGAACCCGGCCAGGAAGACGACCAGCGCCATGCCGAACGTCGCCCAGACGTGCACCGCGACGACGACGAAGAACGCCACGCCGGGATCGCCGAGCCAGTCCACCGGGCCGATCCCCAGGCCGCCGAGCACCCCGTTGAGCGGTCCGTCGAACGCCAGCAGCAGGGTGAAGATCGCGCCGACGATCACCGGTGAGAGCACCGCGGGGAAGAAGTAGACGCCGCGGTAGACGCGGTGTCCCGGCACGCGCAGGTAGATGAACGTGGCGAGGAGCCCCGGGATCGCCACCGCCACCGGGAGCAGCAGGACGAGCAGCCCGACGTTGCGCAGGGCCGTGCGAAACAGGGGATCGGCGAACAGGGTCACGTAGTTGTCGAGGCCGACCATGACCCCGTCGCGGTCACCGTCTCCGGTGAAGGAGAAGTTGACGCCCAGCACCAGCGGCCACAGGCGCAGCCCGACGATGATCAGGACGGCCGGCGCCACGAGCACCAGGGGAGCGAGGCGCTCGGCCCGCGAGCCGGACCGGCGCGGCCGCGCGGGCCTCGCCGGAGCCGGGCTCACTGGGGAGAGGGTGGGTGCCGCCACGGTGTCAGCCGGTCTTGTCGGAGGCGGCCAGCTGCGCCACCGCGTCGTCCACTGTGGCCGATCCGCTGAGCAGCTGCTGGGAAAGACGTCCCATCAGGTCGAGGGTCTTCGACGACAGGGCGACGTGCAGAGCGGGCTTGCCCTCCTTCACCTCCGTGACGATCGCCTTGACTGCGGGCCCGCCGGAGGAGACGTCGATCGTCGAGTCGGACGCGATGGCGCCGCCGTCGGCGTAGAACGCCTTCAGCGCGTCGGCGGAGGTCAGTGACCGCACCAGGTCCGCCGCCAGCTTCGGGTCCTCGGTCCACTTCGCGACCGCGTAGCCGATGCCGCCGTCGAAGGGCAGGCTCGGCTTCGCCGCGGGGTTGACCACCGGTGCCCGCATCACGCCGAGCTTCTCCGGGGTGAGGAACTCGGCGAAGTCCTTCCAGTGCCCGACGTCCGACATCAGGCCGATGACGTTGGCCGCCTTGCCGGAGTTGAAGAGCGCGAAGGCGTCGTTGAACATCGCCGTGGAGTTGGCGCCGTCGGTGTTCAGCCCGGAGTCGGCGGTCTGCTTCCACAGCTCGAAGATCCGCTTGACGTTCGCCAAGGACCAGTCCCGCTTCCCGGCGATCCAGTCGTCGTACTCCTGCGGCGTCAGGACCGCCGATCCCGTGGCGGACAGGAAGAACTGGATGCCGTAGCCCTCCTTGTTGCCCTGTGCCAGGCACTTCGCGCCGGTCTTCTGGGTGATGACGCCGCAGTTCCTGACGAAGTCGTCCCACGTCCTCGGCGGGGAGTCCGGGTCGAGGCCGGCCTTCTGGTAAAGGTCTTTGTTGTAGTAGACGGGATGTCCCTGCAGGGTCACCGGCGCGGCGTAGACCTTGCCGTCCTTGGTGAACGCGTCCCAGCCGGCCAGCCGCTGCCGGTCGTCGGCGACGTAGGAGTCGAGCGGGGCGAGCGCGCCGGCCCGGTCGCGGATCTGCCCGCCGCCGTTGAAGAGCACGACGTCGGGACCCTTGCCGGCCTGGATGGCCGCGCCGAGCAGGGTGTAGTACTGGTCGAACGGCTGCGCCACGAACTCGACGGCCACACCGGGGTGCTTCTTCGCGAAGTCGGCCTTCGCCTTCTCCACGTAGGCGGCGGCCTTGGCGTCACCGGACTTCCAGTCCCACACCACGAGCTTGTCGCCGGAGCCGCCGGTCGTGGAGTCCGGTCCGGACGCGCTGCCGCATCCTGCCGTCAGCGTCAGCCCCACGACCAGGGCGGCGGACAAGAGTGTGCGCTGCTTCATCGCTGGCTCACTTCTCTTCCCGAGAGGGCGCCGGGCTGCGTCGTTCCCGACGGGGTGCCGTGAACGTAAGTCGTATGACGTATTACGTCAATCGCCCGTTCTGCAGTACCCTCGCCGCACGGACGCGACCGGAGGAACGATGACCGCACCAGGCGCGAGACCGCCCGCCGCCGCCCCGGGCTGGGTCCGCAGGCCGGCGAGCCTGGCCAGCGCGGTGACCGCCGAGCTCGTGAGCCGGATCGTGCGCGGCGACCACCCCTCCGGGACGTCGCTGCCTCCCGAGCCCGCGCTGTGCGAGGCGTTCTCGGTGAGCAGGACCGTCATCCGCGAAGCGGTCAAAGTGCTGCAGGAGAAGGGTCTGGTGCAGGTTCGCCAGGGCGCGGGCACCCAGGTCACCCCGCAGGCGGCGTGGAACGTGCTCGACGAACTCGTCCTGGGGGCGATCGTCGCCGAGGACGAGACGCTCGCGGTGCTCGACGACCTGGTGGTCACCCGGCGCCTGCTCGAGTCGGACATGGCCCAGGCCGCCGCCCGCACCGCCGACGAGGCCACCGTCGCCGCGTTGCGCGACCTCGTCGAACTGATGGACCGGCTGGTCGGCGACCCGGACGCCTACCGGGAGCAGGACCGGCTCTTCCACGACCGGATCATGCGGGCCTCCGGCAACCGCATCGCCAGGGGAGTGGTGCGCGCGCTGGAGAGCCAGGTGATCAACACCGCTCGCTACACGGGCCGCAGCGACCGCGCCCTGTGCGCCGCCTCGAACGCGGGCCACCGCCTCGTCTTCGAACGGATCGCCGCACACGACCCCGCCGGTGCCGCCGAGGCCATGTTCACGCACATCACCGAGGCCTGGCTGGTCCGCCGCAGCGACGTCGGGGATCCCAGCCGCCTGGAGCGGTAGCGCTCAGGACAGGAGCCGGTCCACCAGGTCGAGCCACGCGGCCTCCACCCGTGCCAGCGGCATGCCCCGGCCGCGCACGAGGTGGTCGGTCAGCACGACGTCCACCGACGCCAGCAGGGTGTGGGCGAGCAGGTCGGCGTCGGCGCCGGGCAGGAGCGCGCGCACCAGCACGGCGACGTGCCGGTGGCGCAGCTGCCGGGCGGGGACCGCGAACCGGCGGCCCGGTGACGGCTCGGCCGCCAGGTAGAGCTCCAGGTCGGCGTGCTCGTGGCGCAGCAGGGCCGGGCCGAACGCCCTGAGCCTCGTGGCCGGGTCGGCCTCGGGCCCGAGCGGTGGCCCTCCGGTGAGGAACGCCTCCTGGAACAGGCTCTCCGAGCGGTCCAGCAGGGCCTGGATCAGGCCGTTGCGGTCACCGAAGCGCCGCGACACCGTGCCCTTGCCGACCCCGGCCTCGGCGGCGACGGCCTCCATCGTGATCGCCGCCGCACCCCGCCGTGCCGCCAGCCGGGCGGCGGCCTCCAGCAGCAACGCCCGGTTGCGCACGGCGTCCGCGCGCAGGTGCGGCTCCGCGGTGGCGAGGGGCAGGGCTGTGCTGTCGATCACCTCGGGCAGCGTATCCGGAAGATAAACGGGCCGCGTTCCGTTTAGCGTGGGTAGTCGCCCGACCACACCGAACCACTGGGAGTCACGTCATGGCCGTCCGCATCCTCACGCTCGTCGGCAGCCTCCGTTCGGGATCGCACAACCGCAGGCTCGCCGAGGCGGCGGTCCAGATCGCGCCCGAGCACGTCGAGGTCGGCCTGTTCGAGGGCCTGGACACCGTGCCGTTCTACAACGAGGACATCGACGCCGAGGGCACCGTGCCCGCCTCCGCCACCCGGCTGCGGGAGGCCGCCGCCGAGGCGGACGCCCTGCTCCTGGTGTCGCCGGAGTACAACGGCACCATCCCCGCCGTGCTGAAGAACGCCATCGACTGGCTGTCCCGCCCCTACGGCGCGGGTGCCCTGTCCGGCAAGCCGGTCGCCGTCGTGGGCACCGCGTTCGGCCAGTACGGCGGCGTGTGGGCGCAGGACGAGGCCCGCAAGGCCGTCAAGATCGCCGGTGGCGCGGTCGCCGAGGACCTGACCCTCTCGATCCCCGCGTCGGTGGTGCGCTTCGCCGACCTCCACCCGGTCGACGACCCCGAGGTCACCGAGAAGCTGTCCGGTGTGGTCGAGGGCCTCGCCGCCCGGGCCGCCGCCACCGTCTGACCACACGACGCTGATGTCCTTCGGCCGCACCGCGACCGAAGGACATCAGCGCATCGTGACGGCGCGCCAGTGCGCGGAGTCGTCCTGGGTGCCGGGGCGGTTCTCCTGGTACCAGTCCATGATGCGCCGGCGCCCCGCGTCCGTGATGTGGTAGCCGAGGTGGTCGCCGACCGGCGCCCAGATCAGCTCGCTCTGCAGGGCGTGCTCGATGGCGTCGCGCCGGCACATGCTCTGCAGCAGCCACGGCCACACCATCCCCTGCGCGGTCATCCACAGCACGCGCAGCACCGCCGTGTCCGGCAGCTCCGGACCCTCGTCCGGTGACTCGTCGAAGAATCGGCCCACCTGCATCCGCAACCCCCGCTCTCTCCCACTCGCATGTCGTAATACGGCGTGGTCCTGACCGTGGTTCAGGCCCGGGAGGAATTGCTTCCGCGTCGAATGGTTCGAGTCGATTCGACGGGAGGGCGATCGAACCGTTGGCGGGCAAGCAGGATCACGCGCTGGAGCGGCGCACCAGGGACGTGGGCAGCAGCATGGACTGCGGCAGCTTCTCCTCGCCGGCCAGCTCGGCGAGCAGCCGCCAGGTCAGGGTCCGGCCGAACCCCTCCACGTCCTGCCGCACGGTGGTGAGCGGCGGGACGGCCGTCGACGCGAGCACGGAGTCGTCGAACCCCACCACCGCCACGTCGTCGGGGATGCGGTAGCCGCGCGCCTGGAGCACCCGCAAGGCGCCCAGCGCCATGATGTCCGCCGCCACGAAGACCGCGTCGAGATCGGGTGCCCTGCGCAGCAGCTCCTCCATCGCGAGAGCCCCGCTGTCGGGCGTGAAGTCGCTGTGCACCACGAGCTCCACGCCCATGCCGTGCTCCGCGAGCCCGCACCGCCAGCCGCTCAGGCGGTCCATGCCCACCGCCATGTCGACAGGCCCGGCGATCGTGGCGATCTTCTCGCGGCCCAGGGAGATGAGGAAGCGGACGGCGCCGAGCGCGCCGTTGAAGTTGTCCGCGTCGACGAACGGGACGGAGCCGCCCGCGAGCGGGCGGCCGCCCACCACGATGGGCAGCCCCGTCTCGTGCAACGTCCTCGGCAACGGGTCCTCGCCGTGCAGGCTCACGACGAGGGCACCGTCGACGTGCCCGCCGGTGAGGTACGCGATCTGGTCCTCACCGTCGAGCGGCTGGTTCATCATCAGCAGGAGCTGGACGTGCCGTCCCGCGAGCTCCGCGTGCACCCCGCGCAGCACTCCGGCGAAGAACGGGTCGGCGAGGACCCGGCTGCCCTGCTCGGAGATCACCAGCGCGATCGCGTTCGCCTTGCTGCCCGCGAGGGTGCGCGCGGCGTGGTTGGGGCTGTACCCGAGCATCGCGATCGCGCGGTGCACCGCCTGGCGCGAACGCTCGCTCACGTACTTCTCGCCGTTGATCACCCTGGAGACGGTGGACTTCGACACCCCGGCCACGCGCGCGACCTCCTCGATGCGCGGGCCGGGGCGCCGAGTCCTGCCTTCCGTCATGAGACGGCGACCAGCGCGTTGTCCCGAGCGACCCTGCTGTACCACCTCGCACTCATCTTCGGCGTGCGGATCTGCGTGTCGTAGTCGACGTGGACGATGCCGAACCGCTTCGCGTACCCCTCGGCCCACTCGAAGTTGTCCAGCAGCGACCAGCAGAAGTAGCCGCGCAGGTCGACGCCCGCCTCGATCGCCGCGTGGGCGGCGCGCAGGTGGGACGCGATGAAACCGGTGCGGTCCACGTCGTCGATCGCACCGTTGCCGGAGAAGTCGTCGCGGAACGCGGCGCCGTTCTCCGTGATGTACAGCGGAAGCCGCGGGTAGTCTTGGTGCACCCGCATCAGCACCGCGGTGAGCCCGTCCGGCCTGACCTCCCAGCCCATGTCGGTCATGGGGGCGTCCCGCGGCGGGAACGACGCGTGCTGCACGCCGACCCACGGCGACGGACCGGCCTCGCCGTTGGGCGAGGAGCTGACGTAGTGCTCGGTGTAGTAGTTCACGCCCAGCATGTCCATCGGCCCCGAGATGACGCCGAGGTCGCCGTCCTTGATGTGCTCGCTGAACCCGAACGGCTCGAGGTCCGCGAGGATGTCGGCCGGGTACTCGCCGCGCAGCAACGGGTCCAGGAAGATCCGCTGCTGCAGCCCGTCGAGCCTGCGCGCGACGTCGAGGTCCGCCGGGTTGCCGGGGTCCACGGGGATGATCGGGTACATGTTGAGCGTGATGCCCACCTTGGCGTCCGGCTGGGCGGCGCGGATGGTGTCGGCCGCGAGCCCGTGCGCGAGCAGCAGGTGGTGCACGGCGGCGACCGCGGCGGCCGGCTCGGTGCGGCCGGGGGCGTGGATCCCGCCCGCGTAGCCGAGGAACGCCGAGCACCACGGCTCGTTCATCGTGGTCCAGGTGCCGACCCGGTCACCGAGGGCCTCGACCGTGGCGGCCGCGTAGTCGGCGAACCGGAAGGCGGTGTCGCGGTTCGCCCAGCCGCCGGTCTCCTCCAGCTTCTGCGGGAGGTCCCAGTGGTACAGCGTCGGCCACGGCACGATGTCGTGCGCCAGCAACGAGTCGATCAACCTCTGGTAGAAGTCGAGCCCTGCCTGGTTGACCTTCCCCCCGTCCGGCCGCACGCGCGGCCAGGCGATCGAGAACCGGTAGGCCTTGAGTCCCAGGTCCGCCATCATGGCGACGTCCTGCTCGAAGCGCCGGTAGTGGTCGGCGGCGGGTTCACCGCAGTCGCCGCCCACCACCTTGCCGGGCTGACGGCAGAACTCGTCCCAGATGGAGTCTGTGCGGCCGTCCACGTCGGTCGCACCTTCCACCTGGAACGCGGCGGTCGCGGCTCCCCACAGAAAACCCTGCGGGAAAACAATGTTCTCCATTTTCACCCCTTGACGGCGCCCTGCATCACACCGGCGACGATCTGCCGCCCGAGCACGAGGAAGACGATGAGCACCGGAACCGTCGCGAGCGTGGTTCCGGCGAGGACGAGCGAGTAGTCGACGTAGTAACCGCTTTGCAGCTTCTCCAGCGCGACCTGCAGCGTCGGGTTGTCGGCGTTGAGCACGACCAACGGCCACAGGAAGTCGTTCCAGGACTGCATGAACGTGAACACGCCCAGCATCGCGGCGGCCGGCCGGGCGGCGGGCAGGGCGACGTGCCAGAACGCACGCCACAGGCTGCAGCCGTCCATCCGCGCGGCCTCGACGAGTTCGTCGGGAATGGCGTCGAGCAGGTACTGCCGCATCCAGAACACGCCGAACGCGGTGACGAGGTTCGGCACGATCACGGCTTCGAGCTCGCCGGCCCAGCCGAACTCGGCCATCGCCATGTACAGCGGGATGATCCCGAGCTGGGTCGGCACCGCCAGCGTCGCCACCACGAACAGGAACAGCACGCCCCTGCCGCGGAAGCGCAGCTTGGCGAAGGCGAACCCGGCCAGTGTCGAGAGCAGCACCACCGAGAACGTCACGGTGCCGGACACGAGGAAGCTGTTGCCCAGCGCCTTCCAGAACGGCACGGTGTCGAACACGCGTGCCGCGTTGGAGAAGAAGTTGCCGCCGGGGATCAGCGTGAAGTCGCCTGTCAGCACCGAGTTGTCGCGGCTCGCGACCAGGAACGACCAGTAGAAGGGAAAAGCGGAACCGAGCACGAACGCGGCGAGGATTCCGTAGATCGCGAAGGACGGTCGTTTCGTCATCGCACGGCCCTCCTGGTGAGGAAGAAGTTGAGGGCGGCGACTGCGATGACGACCATGAACAGCACCCACGCGATCGCGGAGGCGTAGCCCAGGTCGAGGCCCTGGAACGCCGACTGGTACAGGTAGAGCACGACGGTCTGGTACTGGTGCTCGGTGCCGCCGCCGCTGCCGCCGGACGGCTCGAACAGCTTCGGCTCGGTGAAGATCTGCAGGCCGCCGATGGTCGAGGTGACGACCACGAAGATCAGCGTCGGCTTCAGCATCGGGAGCGTGATGCTGAAGAACCGCCGCAGCGCGCTCGCGCCGTCCACCAGTGCCGCCTCGTAGACGTCACGGGGGATCGCCTGCATCGCGGCGAGGATGATCAGCGCGTTGTAGCCGGTCCACCGCCAGTTGACCATCGACGCGATGGCGACGTGACTGCCGAACGTGCTGGCCTGCCAGTCGATCGGGTCGATGCCGACGAGCCCGAGCACGTCGTTCACCAGGCCGTACTGCGGTCCGAACAGGTTGCCGAAGATGATCGTCAACGCCACGAGGCTCGCCACGTAGGGGAGCAGCACGCCCATCCGCCAGCCGGTGCGGGCCCGCAGGTTCGCGTTCAGCAGCGCCGCGATCACCACCGCGACGACGATCTGCGGCGCGCTCGAGAGCAGGAAGATGCTGAAGGTGTTGAAGAGCGCGTTCCAGAACTGGTCGTCCTCGAACAGCGTCCGGTAGTTCTCCAGACCGATGAACAGCGGCTCGTCGGCACCGACCTCCCAGTCGAACAGGGAGACGTAGGCAGTGTAGAGCAGCGGGAACAAGCCGATCGCCCCGAAGAGCACGAAGAACGGTGCGACGAACAGGTACGGCGACACCTTGGTGTCCAGGTTGGACAGCCGGTACCGCCGCGGAGGCCGCGGGCGAGTCTCCTGAACTCGCCCGCGGTCAACCTTGGAGAGAGTGGCGGTCACTACTTGGCCGCCTTCTTGGCGCCTTCGACGGCGGTCGTCCACGCCTCGTCAGCGTTCTTGCCCTGCTCGACCGACTGCAGTGCCGGGCTGAAGACCGTCTCCTGGATCTGGCCGTCGGCCGGGCCCTTGTACTGAGCGGCCTTGATCTTCTTGGCCTGCGTGGCGAACAGCGCGCCGGCCTTGACGTTGCCGAAGTAGGCGTTGGTCTGCTCCAGCAGCTCAGGCGCCTCGAGGGCCTTGACCTGGCTGGGGAAGGTGCCCTTGGCCTTGAACGCCTTGATCTGCTGCTCCGGCGCGGTCAGCCAGGCGGCGAGCTCGGCGGCCTTCTTCGCGTTCTTGCTCTGCTTCGGCACGCTCAGGTACGAGCCACCCCAGTTGCCGCCACCGTTCGGGAACGCGTCGGTGACCGCCCACTTGTCCTTGTTCTCGGGGCCGGCCTGCGTCTCGACCACGCCGAGCATCCACGACGGGCAGGTCTTGGTGGCGAACTTGCCGAGCTTGAAGCCGGTGTTCCACTCGTTGCTGAACGCACCGAGGCGAGCCGACTGTCCCTTCGCGACGGCGCCGGTCACCGCGGTCCAGTTGGACTTGATGTCGGCGTTGGTGTCGACGACCAGCTTGTCCGACTTGTCGTAGTAGCCGGTCTCGAGCTGGTTGTGCATGGCGTTGTAGACCTGCGCGGCGCTGTCGAACCACGCGACGCCCGGAACCTTGGCGACGAACTGGTCACCGGCGGCGAAGTAGCTGTCCCACGTGGCGAAGAGCGCCTTGACGCCCTCGGGGTCGGACGGCAGACCGGCCTGCTGGAACAGGTCCTTGCGGTAGCACATGGCCAGCGGACCGATGTCGGTGCCGTAGCCGATGAGCTTGCCGTCCTTGGTGGTCATCGCCTGGGTCTTCCAGTCCAGCCAGCGCCCGTCCTCGACCTTCGGGCCGATCTCCTTGAGATCGTTGAACTGGGAGGCCTTCGACATCACCTGGCTGAGGTAACCCTCTTCGACGCCCTCGATGTCCGCGAGGCCGGAACCCGCGCCCAGCTTGGTGAACAGGTTCTGGTGGTGGGGCTGGCCCTGACCGGTCTTGCGCTGCGTGATCTTGACGTCCGGGTGAGCCGCCTCGTACTCCTTGAACAGCTCTTCATAGCCGAACTCGTTGAACGTGGCGATCGTCAGCTCGGTCTTGCCGTCCGCGGTCTGACTGGCCCCACCTGTCCCGCACGCTGTCGTGGCGGCGGCGGACACGGCGGCACAGATCAGCACGCTGATCCAACGGTGTCGCACGGGAGAACTCCTCTGGTCTCGGCGGCGGGTTCTGGGAGCGCTCCCAGACGTCGAGGAGTGTCGTCCCGGCTTCGAACGTGTGTCAAGACACACTTCGGCCAGTGCCAGCGGGTTTCGTCGTCGCTCGACCGGGTGACCTCGTCGTTCATGGCTCAGGTCACAGTTTTGAAACCTGGGAGCGTTCCCGGAAATATGACCGATGGGTTAACAGTGCGTGCTGCTCCCGGCACGCACCGCGTCGAGCGGGTCGTGGTGAGTTGCGGGGAGGGCGTCGGGTGGGCGGGCGCGTCAGGCGAGGGGTGGCGGCGGTGGGGGCGGACGCCATTTGGAGGACTGCGTTGGGCGCGGAAGGGGTTGCGTGGGGCGGCTTTCGGGGGCAGCGGCTGCGTTGGATGGCCTCGGGCGGGCAACGCGTTGCCGGGCCGCGGTCGGGCTGACGCGGTGCTTCGGTGGGACGGTGCGAGGCGGGTGCCGTGTCGGGCCGGGACTCGGACGCGCACCGCGTCAGGCAGAGGCCGCGTCAGGTAGAGGCCACGCCGGGTGGAGGAGGCGGCGTTGGTGGAGGCGGCCTTCGGTGTGTTCATCGCCTCTGGCGGCCGCCGCCGCTGGCCGCCGCCGCCGCTGGCCGCCGCCGCCGCTGGCCGCCGCCGCTGGCCGCCGCCGCCGCTGGCCGCCGC
>NZ_JAPJDL010000041.1 GCF_026242055.1 Lentzea sp. NEAU-D7
GTCAAGCGGACACGCTTTTCGTCCGCTTGACACCCCTCCTTGCATGTGGCCCGCTCTTGGTGCGGCTTGTGATGGGACCCCACCGCCAACGCAACCCTCTAAGCAACAGGCAGCCGCCCAACACAACAGGCGTGCCATCAACCCGCGCGTGGCGCGGGCCCCCTGATCAGATTGCCGGGGGTCTGGGGGCAGCGCCCCCAGGGGAAGCACGCAAGGCGACCAGGCCGCCCGCAAGGTGACCACCCGCAAAGCCGCCGCCCGCAAGGTCGCCGCCCGCAAGGTGACCACCCGCAAAGCCGCCGCCCGCAAGGTGACCCGCAAGCTCACCGCCCGCAAGGCGACCACGCTGTCGCAGGCGTCCCCCCGTTCTGGGAACCCCTACATCACAACGTACTCAGAGGGTCCGACAACTCACGGCAACCGATGCCGAGACCCCACAGGCACCACCAACGGCGTCCCAGAAACCGGATCCTCGACAACCCGAGCATCCAACCCGAACACCTCCAGCAACATCTCCTCGGTCAACACCTCACCAGGCGCCCCCTGGGCCACGATCCGCCCGTCCCGCATGGCCACGATGTTGTCCGCATACCGAGCAGCCAGGTTCAGATCGTGCAGCACCATCACGATCGTCCGCCCCATGGACGCGTGCAGCTCCTGCACCAGGTCCAGCACGTCGATCTGGTGCGCAAGGTCCAAGAAGGTCGTCGGCTCGTCCAGCAGCAGCAGATCGGTCCCCTGGGCGAGAGCCATGGAGATCCAGGCCCGCTGCCGCTGCCCACCGGACAGCTCGTCGACGGTCCGCTCTGCCAGATCCAGGATCCCGGTCATGGCCAACGCCGCATCAACAGCGGCAGCGTCGTCCGAGGACCACTGCCGGTACCAGGACTGGTGCGGATGCCGCCCCCGAGCCACCAGGTCGGCCACGGTCAGCCCCTCGGGTGCGGACGGGGCCTGGGGCAACATCCCCAGCACCCGAGCAACGTCCCGGGTGGACATGGAGTCGATCTGCTTGCCGTCCAGCAGCACCGCGCCGGACCGGGCGGGCAGCAGCCGCCCCAGGGCCTTGAGCAGGGTCGACTTGCCGCACCCGTTGGGCCCGATCACCGCGGTCACGGTGCCGCCGATGATCGACAGGTCGAGGTTGTCGACGACCTGCCGTTCCCCGTAGCCCACGCTCAACGACGAAGCCTCAAGACGCACACTCATACCCGCGCCTCCCGGCGGCTTCGGATCAGCAGGAACATCAGGTAGGGCGCTCCGAGCACGGCGGTGACCACGCCGACCGGCAGCTCGGTGCGGTAAACGGTCCGCGCGACCAGGTCCGACAGCATCACGAGCGCGCCACCGACCACCACCGAGCCGAACAGCGGCGGCTGGGCGGTGCCGGACAGGCGGAGGGCGATCTGCGGTGACGCCAGCGCCACGAAGACGATGGGGCCCGCCGCGGCGGTGGCCACCGAGGCCAGCACGATCGCCACGATGATCAGGAACGACCGCGCGACGTTCACTCGCACGCCCAGTCCGCGTGACGTCTGGTCGTCGAACTGCAGCGCGCCCAGGACGTGGCCGCCGATCATGGCCACGGGCACCAGCACGACCAGCGCCAGCGCGACGGGCACGACGTGCTCCCAGCCGCGGCCGTTCAGCGACCCGGTGATCCACACCATCGCGCGGCCCGCGTCCTGCACGTCGCCGACGGTCAGCAGGTAGTGCGTGAAGTTGCCGGCCACGGCGGTGATGCCGATGCCGACCAGCACCATCCGGAAGCCCTCGATGCCCTGCCGCCACGCCAGCGCGTAGACCAGCAGGCCCGCGAACAGGCCACCGGCCAGGCCAGCCAGCGGGACGCCGATCGACGCGGCGGTGCCGGTCACCACGCCCAGCGAACCGGCGAAGGTGATCACCGAGACCGCGCCGGCGCCGGCTCCCCACGTCACGCCGAGGATGTCGGGCGAGGCCAGCGGGTTGCGCACGATGGCCTGGAAGATCGCTCCGGAGAGTCCCAGGGCGCCTCCGACCAGCAGGCCCGTCAGCGCGCGGGGCATCCGCAGCTCCATCACCACGAACTGGTCGCGGCGCGTGCCGCCGCCCAGCAGCGTGTCGACGACCTGGGTCACCGTCAGCGGGAAGTCGCCGATCATGATGTCGGCGACCAGCAACGCCGCCAGGACGACCAGCGAGGCCGCCACCACCAGCAACGGCCGGCGGCGCAGCCGGAACGAGGCCGCGCCCAGCCGCAGGGCGGGCGCCTCGGCCGCGGGGGTCTTGGTCGCGGTCGTCAAATCTTCACCAGCCTCTTGCGCCGCACCAGGAAGATGAAGAACGGAGCGCCGATCAGCGCCAGCATCACGCCGACCTCCACTTCGGAGGGGCGGGCGACCACCCGTCCGACGATGTCGGCGAACAGGATCAGGACCGCTCCGAGCAGTGCCGAGTACGGCAGGATCCAGCGGTAGTCGGGGCCGGTGAACGCGCGCGCGACGTGCGGCACGACGAGCCCCAGGAACCCGATGGGCCCGCACGCGGCGACGGCCCCGCCGACCAGCAGCGTGATGGCGAAGATGCCCAGCGACCGCGTCCTGCTGACGTGGACGCCCAGCGACTTGGCGACGTCCTCGCCCAGCGACATGGCGTTGAGGCCCGGCGCGTTGAACGCCGCGATCACCAGGCCGGCCAGCAGGAACGGCGCCACCTGCGCCAGCACCGTCAGATCGCGGCTGGCGATCGCGCCGACCTGCCAGAACCGGAACGCGTCGAGCGACTGCTGGTCGAGCAGCACGATCGCCGACACCAGGCCGTTCATCAGCGCGGACACCGCGGCACCGGCCAGCGCCAGCGTCACCGGTGACGGGCCGCCCCGCCCGGCCGACCCGAGCAGGAACACCACGACGCTCGCGATCATCGCGCCGGCGAAGGCGAACCAGATGTAGCCGACCAGCGAGTTCACGCCGAGCAGGAAGATCGAGAGCACGACCGCCAGTGCCGCGCCGTGCGTGACGCCGAGGATGCCGGGGTCCGCCAGCGGGTTGCGCGTGTGGCCCTGCATGAGAGCGCCACCCACGCCGAGCGCGATGCCCACCGCGACGCCGAGCAACGTGCGCGGGATCCGCAGCTCGCGGACCACCACGTCGTCCTCGACGCCGGTCGGCGTGAAGAGACCGTGCCACACCCCGGAAAGCGGGATCTCCTTCGAGCCGATCGCGATGCTCGCCACGCACACGGCGACCAGCACGACCAGCAGGAAGAGCAGGCCGAACGACCTACGACCCAAGGCCCACCCTCCTCGATCCAGACAGGAGAGGTAAGCCTAACCGAACCACTTGGTCGCACTGAGGCCCAGGGCGCCGGTTCCGGTCACACCGCCGGCCTCGCCCGCAGAAGAACAGGTCCGGGAAAGATCACCAAACAATGCTCACCAACCCGTTGTCGGGTCAACTAAAAAGTCAGCAGCAAGAGTGTTCACGATCTCGTTTGGATAGCACCGTTCCACCTTCTGCGCACCCGGCGGTGGTCGAACGGTCACTCATATAGCACGAAGGGGTTCCGGGAAGATTCCCCGGAACCCCTTCGTGTTTTGCCGAATTTCAGCCCTGCTGGTGGTAGGCGTCGAGCACCTCGGCCGGGATGCGGCCGCGGTCCGACACCTTCATGCCCTGCTTGCGGGCCCACTCGCGAATGGCCTGGTTCTGCTCACGATCCGCCGATGCGGGGCGCGCCTTCACGCTGCCGGCCGGACGGCCGGGCCCAAGACGCTTACGACCACCCGCGCGACGTGCACTTCCCACGAAGTCGGCAAGAGCATCCCGCAGTTTGCCCGCATTGCCCGAGGAAAGGTCGATGGTGTAGCTGACACCATCCAGTCCGAACTCGACGGTCTCCTCAGCGGTGGAACCGTCCAGATCGTCGACGAGGGTCACCGTGACCTTCTGCGCCATGCGTATCCTCCTGGACCCCGAATGCGCGGTCACCCGCGTGCCAACTAAAGCCTTCTGCGAGGCAGGTTAGCGCACGAGTGCCGCATTGCACCTATCGACATCCGGAAAGTTACTCATTCAGGGCGAACGAGCGGGAACAAGATGGTCTCCCGGATACCCAGACCGGTGAGCGCCATCAGCAGCCGATCGATACCCATTCCGACACCACCACTCGGTGGCATTCCGTACTCCAGTGATCGCAGAAAGTCTTCGTCGATCGGCATGGCCTCGTGGTCACCGGCCGCCGCAAGACGCGCCTGCGCTTCCAGGCGTTCGCGCTCGATGACCGGGTCGACCAGTTCGGAGTAACCCGTGCCGAGTTCGAATCCGCGCACGTAGAGATCCCACTTTTCGGCCACACCCGGCTTGCTGCGGTGCTGCCTGGTCAGCGGGGACGTCTCCACCGGGTAGTCGCGCACGAACGTCGGCGCGTAGAGCGAGTCGCACACCAGGTGCTCCCACAGCTCCTCGACCAGCTTGCCGTGCCCGAACTTGGGGTTGACCTCGAGTTCGTGGCGGTCACAAAGCTTGCGCAGCGTCTCGGCGGGCGTCTCGGGGGTGATTTCCTCACCAACCGCTTCGGACAACGACTCGTAGATGCTCAGCGTCGTCCATTCACCCGAGAGGTCGTACTCGGTGCCGTCCGCCAAGGTGACGATCTGAGAACCCGTCACGGCTTCCGCCGCTTCCTGGATCAGCTCGCGCGTCAGTACCGCGTTCGAGTCGTACGTGGCGTACGCCTCGTAGTACTCCAGCATCGAAAACTCGGGCGAATGCGACGAGTCCACGCCCTCGTTGCGGAAGTTGCGGTTGATCTCGAAGACCTTCTCGATGCCACCGACGACGCAGCGCTTCAAGTACAGCTCCGGCGCGATGCGCAGGAACAGGTCGATGTCGAGCGCGTTCGAGTGCGTGATGAACGGACGCGCGGAGGCACCGCCCTGCAGCGTCTGCAACATCGGCGTCTCGACTTCGAGGAATCCACGCCGGTGGAACGAGTCGCGCAGAGAACGAACGACGTTCGCACGGGTCCGAACAGTGTCGCGCGCCATCGGCCTGAGGATCAGGTCGACGTATCGCTGACGAATGCGGGTTTCCTCGCCGAGTTCCTTGTGCGCGACCGGCAACGGACGCAGCGACTTCGACGTCAGCTGCCACCCGTCGGCCATCACGGAAAGTTCGCCACGACGTGAGCTGATGACCTCACCGCTCACGAAAACGTGGTCACCGAGGTCGACGTCGGTCTTCCACTCGGAAAGCGCTTCTTCACCGACACCGGCAAGGCTCAGCATCGCCTGCAGTTCGGTGCCGTCGCCTTCGCGCAACGTCGCGAAGCACAGCTTTCCGGTGTTGCGCATGAACATCACGCGCCCGGTGACGCCGACCTGCTGGCCCGTCTGCGTGTCCGGCTCGAGATCGGGATGCGCGTCGCGAATCTCGCGCAACGTGTGCGTGCGCGCGACTTCGACGGGATAGGGCTCCTTACCGGAAGCGAGCAGCCGCGCACGCTTCTCCCGGCGCACGCGCATCTGCTCTGGCAGGTCTTCTTCGCTGGTCACGAGGTTTTGCTTCGGCTGCTCACTCACGCGGAGAAGGGTACGGACACCCGTGAAGCCGAAGCGAACCGGATACCCGTTTCACGAGGTGACCGCAACACGCCGACGCCTTGCACGAGAGGCTGAACCTGCGGACGAGCCGCCGTCGCCGCCCTGTCACCGGTGGTACCGCTCAAATCCCTGGGAGCGGCGGACCGGCCGCCCGCTGGTATCGCCGACGGCCGGGCCGCGCGGGTGATCGACCACTACGTCAGACGTGCGAACGAACTCCTCCAGCACGTCGGTGAACCCCACCAGACCATTCTGGACACCGGTGAACTCACTAGGTTGGGGTGATGGATCTACACGCGAGGCGAGCGGACTCGTTCGGCGAGCAGGCCGAGGCCTACGCCGAACACCGGCCTGACTATCCCGTGGCGGCGATCCGGTGGGCTCTGGAGCCGCTGGGCACCGACGAGCGGCTCGACGTGCTCGACCTGGCCGCCGGCACCGGCAAGCTGACCGCGGGACTGTGCGCGGAGGGCCACCGCGTGACAGCAGTGGAGCCCAACGAGCAGATGTTGTCCGAATTGGTGCGCCGCGTTCACGGTGTGCGCGCGCTGCCGGGTCATGCCGAGCACATCCCCGTTCCGGACCAGACGGTCGACGCGGTGTTCGTCGGCACCGCGTTCCACTGGTTCGACCAGGAGAAGGCGTTGCCGGAGATCGCGCGCGTGCTGCGGCCCGGCGGGGTGCTGGCGGCCATGTGGGCCGAGCCGGTCACGGACGTCGAGTGGGTGCGCGAACTCGAGCAGGTGTCGGCGACCAGCGTCGAGTCGCAGCGGCACGACCCCGTCTCGATCATGGCGCACCCGTCGTTCGCGAAGGAGGAGCGCGCCACCTTCCCGCACACCCACCGCCGGGACTCTCCGGAAGCCGCCATCGCCTGGATCAACACGCATTCACGCCTGCTCGTCATCGACGAGGCGGAGCGGGCCGCGATCAACGACAAGGTCCTGGCGTTCCTGCGCGCGCGGCCGGAGACGTCGAACGGGCCGTTCGACGTCCCCCTGCGCGCGGAGGTCTTCCGGATGGTGCGGGTCAGCGAGTAGCGGGCAGGTTGCGCTCGAACACCATGCGCAGGCCCAGCAGGGTCAGGTCGGGCACGTGGTGCGCGATCGTCGAGGACTCGGAGACGACCAGAGGAGCGAGCCCGCCCGTGGCGATGACCGTCACGGGACCGGGGTCGGTCTGCTGGAGCTCCTCGGTGATCTTGCGCACCAGCCCGTCCACCTGGCCGACGAACCCGTAGACGATGCCGGACTGCAGGCACTCCACGGTGTTCTTGCCGATCACGTTGCGGGGCCTGACGAGCTCGACCTTGCGCAGCTGGGCGGCGCGGGAGGCGAGGGCGTCGACCGAGATCTCGATGCCCGGTGCCAGCGCGCCGCCGAGGAACTCGCCGCGCGACGAGATCACGTCGAGGTTCGTGGACGTGCCGAAGTCGACCACGATGCACGAGGTCGCGTAGAGGTGGTGGGCCGCCAGCGTGTTGATCACGCGGTCCGAGCCCACCTCCTTCGGATTGTCGACGAGCAGCGGGACGCCGGTCTTCACGCCCGGCTCCACCAGGATCTTCGGCACCGCGTCGTAGTAGCGGCCGAGCATGACCCGCAGCTCGCGCAGCACCGCGGGCACCGTGGACAGCGCGGAGATGCCGGTGATCTTGTCGGCGTACTCGCCGAGCAGTCCGCGCATGGTCAGCGCGAGCTCGTCGGCGGTCATCCTGGCGTCGGTGCGCATCCGCCAGTCGCGCACGAGCGGGGCCGAGTCGCCGACCCCGTCGTACAGACCGAGCACGATGTTGGTGTTGCCGACGTCGATGGCGAGCAGCACGTTGCGTTCCTCAGTTCTCGGCTTGGATCAACGCGTCCAGCGCTGTCGCTTCCACGGTCTCAGAAGAAGGCGCGCTCGTGGAGCCGTTCACCAGACCGGACCCCTCCGGGGCGTGCGCGGGGTCGCTGCCGAGGTCGACGACCTTGTTGTCGGCGTCCACGAACACGACCCGCGGCTGGTAGGTGCGCGACTCCGCGTCGTCCATCTGCCCGTACGCGATCAGGATCACGATGTCGCCGGGGTGCACGAGGTGCGCCGCGGCGCCGTTGATGCCCAGCACGCCGGTACCGCGCTCGCCGGGGATGACGTAGGTCTCCAGGCGGGCGCCGTTGGTGACGTCGACGATGGCGACCTGCTCGCCGGCCAGCAGGTCGGCGGCCTCCATCAGGTCCTCGTCCACGGTCACCGAACCGACGTAGTGCAGGTCGGCCTGCGTCACCGTGGCGCGGTGGATCTTGGACTTCAGCATCGTGCGGAACATGTCACTCCCCCTGCTCGTCGCCGTCGCCGAGCAACACCGCGATGTTGTCGATCAGGCGGGTGGAACCGACGCGGGCCGCGACCAGCAGCCGGGCGTCGCCGTTCTCCGGTGCGGGACCGAGGTCGACCCCGCGCAGCTCCAGGTAGTCCACTTCGACCTCGGGCACCTGCGCCAGCACGTCGTGCGCGGCCTTGAGTACCGCGTCCGCGCCCTGCGACGACACGTGCGCGCCGGCGGTGAGCGCGGCGGACAGCGTCACGGCGTGGTGGCGCTCCTCCTGGCTCAGGTAGGCGTTGCGCGACGACAACGCGAGGCCGTCGTACTCGCGGACGGTCGGCACGCCGACGACGTCGAGCGGGAAGTTGAGGTCGCGCGCCATCTTGTGGATGAGCTGCAGCTGCTGGTAGTCCTTCTGCCCGAACACCGCGTACGTGGGCTGCACGATGTTGAACAGCTTCGACACGACGGTGAGCACACCCGCGAAGTGGCCGGGGCGGACAGCGCCCTCCAGCTCGTCGCCCAGCGGACCGGGGTGCACGGTGACCTGTGCGCCCTCGGGGTACATGTCCTCGGCGGACGGCGCGAAGACGATGCCCACGCGCTCCTCGCGACAGATGTCCACATCGGACTCGAACTGGCGCGGGTACTTCGCGAGGTCCTCGTTCGGCCCGAACTGCAACGGGTTCACGAAGATCGACACGACGACCACCGTGTTCTGCATGACCTGCGCCTCGCGGATCAGCTGGCGGTGGCCCGCGTGCAGTGCGCCCATGGTGGGCACCAGCGCGACGTTGCGCCCGGCGTTGCGCAGCGCCCTGATGACCCTGTTGAGGCGGACCGGGTCGCGGTGCACCGTGACGTCGTCCGGGCGGTAGTCGTCCTTGGTCAGTGGCTTCGTCACGTCAGTCCTCAAGAGTGGTGCGAACGTCGTTGGCCGCGTCGGGCTTGAGCAGCCCGGAGTCCTCGGCCCGCTCGGCGGTGCGGCGGGCGAGCACGCGGTAGCTGGGAAGGATCTCGGGTGCCTGCTGCGCGAGCACGCCGAGGTGCTTGCGCAAGGTACCCGTGTCGCCTCGGGCGACAGGACCGGTGAGGGCGCGGTCGCCGTGCCGCAGCGCGTTGTCGAGCGCGGCGGACAGCAACGGGCCGAGCAGGCGCTCGGCGTTGGCGACCCCGGAGCCGGTGAGCAGGTCCGCGGCGTCGCGGACCAGGGTGATCAGGTGGTTCGCGCCGTGGGCCAGCGCCGAGTGGTAGAGCGGGCGGACTGCCTCGGGGATCCGGACCGGGTCCGCGTCCATCTCGACGACCAGCGCCTCGCCGACGCTCCAGGCCACCTCGTCGCCGTCCGCGGCCGTGACGCCGACGCAGGCGGCGCTCATCCGCTGCAGGTCCTCGGAGCGGCCGGTGAACGTCATGACGGGGTGCAGCGCGAGCGTGAGCGCGCCCAGTTCGGCAGCGGGTTCGAGGACCCGCACGCCCATCGCGCCGCTGGTGTGCACGACGATCTGGCCCGCGCGCAGAGATCCGGTGGCGACAAGGCCCTTGACCAGGCCTTCCAGCTCGTCGTCCGGCACGGCCAGCAGCACCAGGTCGGCGCGCGCGGCGACCTCGGTGGGGTCGGCGACCGGGACGCCGGGCAGCAGCTCGTCCGCGCGGTTGCGGGAGGCCTGGGAGACGGCGGAAACGCCGGTCACCACGTGGCCCGTCCTGGCCAGCGCGGCGCCCAGCACGGAACCGACGCGGCCTGCCGAGATGACTCCTACGGCGAGCCTCGCCGGACGTGGGGTCGCGTCCATGCGACTAACTCCTTCTGACGTTCCAGTCCCTGGTGCGGGTACCGGACGACGCCGCCGAGGGTAGCTCCGCCGAGTGCCCCTGAACCCGCTCGGTGACGGGATTCACCGGCGGGCGGCGGCCCTGGCGGCGTGCAACGTGTCGAGCAGCACCCCGTGGCGCTGCTCGGCGCTCTGACCGGCCGTTCCCTGCTCGATGCGGTGCCGCAGGAAGGCCAGCTCGGTGACGGCGATCTGGTAGTTCTTCACGGCCTTGACCGACGTCTCGCCCGACTTGCGCTTGACCGCCCGCAACCAGTTCCGCCGGCCGTTGAGGCTGGCCAGCAGGGCGACCTCGCTGTTGGCGATCCACCGGTTCTGCGCCATCGCGGCGAGCTGCCCGGCGACGATCCGCTGCTCGCGCCTGCGCTGCCACACCACGATCGCGACGGCGCCGGCGAACACCGGGACCATGATCAGGAAGTACAGGTTGATGAAGGCCGAGCCGGTGCCGACGGTGGTCGAGAAGTTCCACAGCGAGTGCAGCCCGACGGCGGTGAGGTAGCCGCCGATCGGCGCGATGATGCGCACCGTGGCGTTGCCGGTGGTCGCCGCGATGCCGACACCGATGCCGGTCATGGCCGTGAACAGCGGGTGCGCGAACGGCGAGAGCACCCCGCGCAGCACGAACAGCGCGATCACACCGCCGCTCAGGTCGCCGAGGCCGTTCTCCAGGAAGACCCGGCCGAAGTACCAGATGTTCTCGGTGAACGCGAAGCCCGCGGCCGTGATGCCGGCGTAGACCATGCCGTCCACGACCCCGTCGAACTCGTGGCGGCGGCGGACGAACACGGCGATGAGGAAGACGGCCTTGGTGGCCTCCTCGACGATCGGCGCGCCGACGACGGCCGTGAACGTCGTGCCGTCGTCGGTCAGCAGGTTGCCGAGCACCCTGGACGTCTGATTGAACGCGAGCGAGCTGATGGTCGCGCCGCACGAGCCCCAGACGAACGCGAAGAGCAGCATCTTCGCCGGTTCCGGTTCCCAGCGGTCGATCCAGAGGAAGGCGCTCACCACGAACGCGACGGGGATCAGCGCGGCGGCGGCACCGACCAGCAGCGGCTCGATGCCGATGCTCGACGTGCCCAGCGCGAACAGCACGAGCCCGGCCGCGGCGAGTGCGATCAGCGCCACGACGGGGAAGAGGACGGTCCAGCGGCGCTGCTCGATGCGCTTCTTCGTCGGCGTCGGCATGGGGTCGGCGTCGGTCACGGGAAATGACCTTAGATGCACACTTGTCCGATGTTCGACTGGGAAGCCGCTTGGCACGCCGCGCTGTACGGCCCCGGTGGCTTCTTCGCCCGCGGCGAGAAGCCGTCCGCGCACTTCCGGACGTCTCCGCTGGTCGGACCGGAGCTGGCACAGGCCCTGCTGACCTTGCTGTCGCGCGTGGACGCCGCGCTCGGATTTCCCCCGGTCGTGGACTTCGTGGACGTGGGCGCGGGCGGCGGTGAACTGGCGTTCGCGGTGCGCTCGCTGGCGTCCGGATCACTGGCGGCGCGGCTCCGGGTGACCGCGGTCGAGGTCGGACCTCACGTTGAGCTGCCAGGGGTTCGGTGGACCTCCTCCGTGCCGTCGTGCGCCGGGCTGCTGATCGGGCACGAGTGGCTCGACGCGATCCCCTGCCCGGTGGTGACCGGGCCTTCCGACGACCCGTGGATCACCCGGTGGTGGCCTTCGCTGGCCGACGGCGACCTGGCAGAGGTGGGGGCGCCCCGGGACGCGGCCTGGGCCGCGGCGGTGTCGTCGGTGCGCGGTGCGGCGCTGGCGATCGACTACGGGCATCTGGTGTCGTCGCGGCGGTTCACGCTGACCGGGTACCGGGGCGGGCGGCAGGTGGAGCCCGTGTTCGACGGGTCCTGCGACATCACGGCGCACGTCGCGTTCGACGCCTGTGCCGCGGCGGCGGGCGGGGACTGGGTACTGGTGTCGCAGCGGGATGCGTTGCGCGCCTTGGGGTTGACCGGTGCCGCGTCCGGTTCCGGGTGGGACTGGCTGGAGTCGGCCGCGCGGGCCGGGCGGATCGCCGAGCTGCGTGATCCGTCGGGGCTGGGTGGCTTCGGGTGGCTGCTGCACGGGTGCGGGGTGGTGGTCGCGGACCTGCTGCCCGCGTTGCCGCCCTGGCGTCCGAATCCCGCCAGCTTTCCGGAGTTCTGACCGCCATCGTCGGGGTCATGCGAATTCACAACGTCCTGCCTTCGGCCGCGCTGGCCGACCCCGGGCGCGAGTACCGCGCCTCCGAGCCCGGGGTGCCGTTGCGCTGCTGCCTGCGCAAGTCGCTGGCCGGGGAGCCGGTCTGGTTGTTCCGGCACTCGCCTGCTGTGGGCAAGGGTCCGTACCGCGAGGTCGGCCCGATCTTCACGCACGTGGAGTGCCCGGACTCGCCTTCGTTGGATCGTCTCCCTGTTGAGTTGTTGAACAATCCCCGGATCCTTCGTTCCTACAACGCCGCTGGTCAGATCTACGACGGCGAGGTGGTGGAGCCGGGTTCGTTCGATCGTGTGATCGCCGGATTGTTCAACAATCCTTCGATTGAGGCGATTCAGGTTCGGAGCTTGTCGCACGGGTGCTTCTTCTTCGCGGTCACGAGGTCGTGAGGCGGACCCGGCCCGATCGGAGCCTCAGGGAACTCGCCGGAACGGCCAGCCCCGATGCAGGCACTTCCGATACGACCTTTCCGATGTGGTCATGTCCGCCTCGGCGACGTCCCTCCCCACCGCGCTCCTCCCAGCCCGACCCGAGGCGGCCAACCAGGTGCCGGCCAAGCCCCGGTCCAGCCGCCTCCAGCGCGGCCTTCCCCAACATCCCCAGCCACCGGACCGCGACGCCCGCGACCGTGCGGCAGCGGATTCGCGGCCCGTGAAACCATGCTCGGGTGAGCGAGCAGATCACCGTCGGCGTAGGCGCAGGCGCCCGCTACCTGGGTGTGGACCGCGTGATCGACCTGGGTCCACTGCACCCCTCGGCCCACGGCGCCTACCGCCTGCGCCTGACCGTCACGCCGGAACTCGTGATCACCGCCGCCGAGCCGCTGGTGGGTCACCTGCACCGCGGCGCCGAGAAGCTCTTCGAGGTTCGTGACTACCGGCAGGTCCTGACGCTCGCCAACCGCCACGACTGGCTTTCGGCGTTCTGCAACGAGCTCGCCGTCGCCCTGGCCGTGGAACGCATGACGGGCATGGACGTGCCGGCCCGCGCGCAGTGGTTGCGCGCTCTGCTGTGCGAGCTGAACCGGCTGATGGCGCACATGGTCTTCCTGACCCCGTTGTCCCCCAACGCCGCCACCTACCGCGAGGGCGTGCAGGCGCTGATGGAGGAGGCTTCGGGCGGGCGCATCCACTTCATGTTCAACAGGATCGGCGGGCTGCGCGAGGACGTCCCGGCCGGCTGGACCGAGCGGGTCGCCGCATTCCTGTCCACTGTGGACGTGGCAACCCTGCCCGTCGATTTCGGTGCGCTCGAAGGACTTGGTGTCCTGCCCCACGAGGACGCGCTGGCGTTCGGCGTCACCGGGCCCATCGGCCGGGCCAGCGGGGTGGACTTCGACCTGCGCCGTGACGACCCGTTGCCTGCCTACAAGGCCTTGGGCTTCTCCCCCGTGGTCCGGACCGAGGGGGACGCGGCCGCGCGCGTCCGGTGCCTTCTCGACGAGGTGCGGAAGTCGGTGGAGCTGGCTCGCGCGTGCCTGGAGCAGGTGCCACAGGGGCCGGTGAACCTCCGGCTGCCCAAGGCCATCAAGGCACCGGAGGGTTCCGTCTACACGCGCGTCGAGGCGCCGTTGGGCACCTCTGGAGTGCACCTGTCGTCACGTGGCGAGAAGACGCCGTGGCGGCTCAAGCTCCGCACGCCGTCGTTCAACAACGTTCAGGCGCTGTCCGCGCTCCTGCCCGGCACGAAGGTGGACGACCTGCCTGCCGTGCTGAGCTCGTTCGCCGTCATCGTCGGCGACATCGACAAGTAGCTAGTCGTCGCGGCGGCGCCGGCGGCGCGGGGCGTCGCCTCCACCCAGCGATGCCAGCAGTTCGCTCACCGACTTGCCGTCCGCGTGCGCGCCCGACGGGTCTTCCGGCGCGGCGCGGCGGCCCGTCGAGACCGCGGGCAGGCGGGTGGACGAGTCCTCGGCGACGCGGCGGCCGGAGACCGGGGGCTCGTCGGCCGGGGAACGCCTGCCGGGCGAGACCGCGGGGAGCCTGGCCGACGACTGCTCGGCCGCGGAACGGCGGCCCACCGGGGGCAGCGACACCAGCGAGTCCTCGGAGGCGGTGCGGCGGGACGGCCGTTCCTCGGAGCGGCGGCCGGAACTGGGGGCGTCCGGCTTCAGGGTTTCCCACGAACCGCTGTCCTGCACGGGCGCCGGGGTCTGGGCCGGGCGGTCGCCCGCACGGCGGCGGCCTCCGCCGGCGGCCAGGGCCTTCGGGTCGATCATCTCGGTGCGCTCGGCTACGCGGGAGCGCTGTTCGGGCTTGCGGGTCTCGACGACCGGCTTCGCGATCGGCTTCGCGGCCGCCGCGGGAGCCTTCGGAGGCTGTTCCGGGCGCTGCGACGGCTCGGGCCGGGCCGGCGGCTGCTGCGGGCGCTGCACCCGCTCGGTGCGGTGGACCTGCGCCTGCACCGGCTGGGCCTTCACGGTGGGAGGCGGCGGGGCTTTCTGCGGAGCCGGGGCGGCGCTGCCGAGCCTGGCGGAGACGGCCGCGGCCGCCGCGGCGGGACGGGGCTGCGGGCGCGGCGGTTCCTGCTGCTTCGGGGCCTTCACGGGCTCGCGGCGGACCACGGCGGGCTGCGGGCGCGGCGAGTTCCTGGCCGGATCCGGGCGGACGGGCTCGGGACGCGCCTGCTCGCGGCGCGGGGGCTGCATCTTGGCGTCGTGGGCGACGCGCTCGATCAGCTCGGTGCGCTCGGACGGCTTCTCCGAGGTGACGGACGACGTCGCGGTGATCACCGGCTTGGCGTTGATGACGCGCTGCTCGGGCGCCGCCGTCAGCCGGGCCGCTTCCGAGCCGAGTGAACGCAGGCGGGTCGACTCGGCGCGCAGGGCCACGCGCTCGACGAGGACGTCACCGCCGAGCAGGGCCTGGAGGTTGTCGCGCAGCGCGTGGAGGTCGGCGCGCAGGGCCTCGATGTCCGCGCGCGACTCCTCCTCGATGCGCTTGCGGGTCTCCGACTCGATCTCGAGCTCGTACTCCCGGCGCGCGGCGACCTCGCGCTCCAGTTCCAGTTCGTAGACGGACTGGAGATCGGCCACCTCGTCGTCACGTTCCGTGACCTGCCTGCGATACCTCGCAGCGAGGAAGGCACCCACCAGAGCCGCCCACAACGCGGCCACCACGGCCAGACGCAGCATCCGGGCGCTGTCGCTCAGCACGAGCACCGCCGCAGCCACGAGGGCGAGCGCCAGTGCCGCTACCAACAGCAATCGCCCTGAGCCACGACCGTGATCATCTTGCTCGTCGTCGGTCGACGCGCCTCGCCCGGTCATGCGCACTACGGTACCGCGTAGTTATGTGACTGAGACCTACGGCCGGGTATCTAATCCGTCCCGGAACTCTCGTCCGGCGTCCTGCAGCAGTGCTCCAGCCACAGCGCGGCAGCCGTCAGCGCGACCGCCGCGATCATCCCGACAACGGCCGCCACCAGGTCGTTCGAGGCCGCGGGGAACGAGTCGCGGACGGGCAGCACGAAGATCAGCAAGCCGGTCCAGACACCGAACATCAAAGCGCCCAGAACGGACGACGCCTTCGCCAGCACGACCGCTCGGGCGGCCGTCAGCGGCTGCACCGGACGAGCGCCCTGCCGGCGCTGGATCCTGGCCCGCAAAGAGAACGCGAACACGGTCTCCGCGACCGCGATGACGAACAGCGTCGACCCGGCCAGCAGAGGCAACGGCGGCAACGAGTCGTACGTGAGCCGCAGCAGCAGATGCGCGAGCAGACCGCCGACGATCGCAACGGCCGCGAGGTCACGGGGACGGGTGAACTTCACGCTTCCATCCAACCCGAAAGCACGAGATCGTCACGCCGCCGCACGCCCTCGGCGGAGAACTCCAGGCCCGCAACGGGTCCGTGGCCCGCCAGCACCGCATCCGGCTCGACGTCCAGCCACGGGATGAGGACCGTCGCGCGCTCAAACGCCCCAGGATGCGGCAGGAGCAACTCCGGGTGGTCCGAAGTCACCCCGTCCACCGAAACCACGTCCACGTCCAACGTGCGGGGCCCCCAGCGCTTCTCCCGCACGCGCCCGGCGGCGTTCTCCAGCGCCTGGCCGCGCCGCAGCCAGCCCCACTCGTCCACGTCGTCCGAAGAGACGATCACGACCGCGTTCAGGAAGTCCGGCTGGTCCTCGACACCCCACGCCGCCGTCTCGTACACCGGCGAGACGGCGACGACGAACGGCCGCAGCCCGTCCACGACGGACTGCAGGAACCGCAACCGGTCGCCGAGGTTCGAGCCGATCGAGAGGACCGCGCGGCTCAACGGGCTTCCTTGGGCAGCGGCGCGGCCAGCCGGCGCGACCGGCGGATCGTCACCGACACGTCGTCGAACGTCAGCGGGATCGGCGCGGACGGCTTGTGCAGCGTCACCTCGACCGCGTGCAGCCGTGAGTCGGCCATCGCGGCGTCGGCGATCCGGCCGGCCACGGTCTCGATGAGATCGCACGGCTCACCGCCGATGATCGCCGCGGCCATCTCGGCCAGTTCGCCGTAGTGGTAGGTCTCCTTCAGGTCGTCGGTGCGGGACGCCGCGCTCAGGTCGAGCCAGAGCGTGATGTCGACGACGAACTCCTGCCCGTCGCGCTTCTCGTGCTCGAACACCCCGTGGTTGCCGCGCACCCGCAGGCCCGTCAACGCGATCCGGTCAGCCATGTCCCCGCCTCCACGCACCGGCGACGGCGACCGCGTCCAGCGTCCGGTCGACGTCGTGCACCCGCACACCCCACGCTCCGTTGAACGCGGCCAGAGCGGACACCGCCGCGGTCGCGTCCTCCCTGCCGTCCGGTGGACGGTTGCCGAGCAACGTGCCGAGGAAGCGTTTGCGCGACGCCCCCACCAGCACCGGGAAGCCCAGATCGACCAGTTCGTCCAGGCGCTGCAACAACTCCCAGTTGTGGTCGCCGAGCTTCGCGAACCCCAGCCCGGGGTCGAGCACGATCGACGACTCCGCGACGCCGGCGGCCAGCGCGGCCTCGACGCGCTCCAGCAACTCCGTGCGCACGTCCGTCACCACGTCGTCGTACGTCGCCAGCGCGTCCATCTCCGTGCTGTGCCCGCGCCAGTGCATGAGCACGTACGGAACCCCGGCCGCGGCGACGACGGCGGCCATCTCGGGATCGGCCAGGCCGCCGGACACGTCGTTCACGATCGACGCGCCCGCCTCCAGCGCCGCTCCGGCCACGGAGGCGCGCATGGTGTCCACGCTGACCGGCACGCCCTCGGCGGTCAGCGCCCGGATCACCGGCACGATGCGCGCGATCTCCTCGGCCGGCTCGACGCGCCCGGCACCGGGCCGGGTCGACTCACCCCCGACGTCGATCACATCCGCACCGCGCTTGAACATCTCGACGCCGTGCGCGACGGCGTCCCGGCGGTCGATGTAGCGGCCGCCGTCGGAGAACGAGTCGGGCGTCACGTTCAGGACACCCATCACGACGCAGCGGCCGGGACGAGGCAGACCGTTCACCTCGACCGGCCCCTGATCAGTTCGATCGCTTCCGCCCGCGAGGACGCGGACGTGCGCAGCAACCCCCGCACCGCCGACGTCGTCGTGCGCGAACCGGGCTTGCGCACACCGCGCATGCCCATGCACAGGTGCTCGGCCTCCATCACGACGATCACGCCGCGCGGCTCGAGCTTGCGCACCAGGGCGTCCGCGACCTGCGACGTCAGCCGCTCCTGCACCTGCGGCCGCTTCGAGTAGAGGTCGACGAGCCTCGCGAGCTTCGACAACCCCGTCACGCGGCCGTGCTCGTTCGGGATGTACCCGACGTGCGCGACGCCGTGGAACGGCAGCAGGTGGTGCTCGCAGAAGCTGAACATCGGGATGTCCGTGACGAGGACGAGCTCCTCGTGGCTCTCGTCGAACGTCTTCGCGAGGACGCTGTCCGGATCGGTGTAGAGCCCGGCGAACAACTCCTGGTAAGCGCGCGCCACCCGTCCGGGCGTCTCGCGCAGGCCCTCCCGGTCGGGATCCTCACCGCACGCGATCAACAGCTCGCGCACCGCAGCCTCTGCGCGGTCGTGGTCGAAGACCCGCTGCGCGGAGACGCCGGCCTCCCCGTGGTGGGTGAGGCCGGCGTCTCCGTCGAGCTGGTGTTGCTCTGTCACTGCCGCTCGTCCTGGTCCGGCTGCGGCTTCTTCGGCTCCCAGACGTTGTGCGGCTTGCCGCCGGGCACCGTCGCCGGGGTCCATCCGGGCGGGGCGCCGTAGTTCGGCGGACCCGCCTGGTTCGAAGGCTGACCGGGCTGGTGAGCACCGTTCGACCCGTTGGGCGACGGCAGTGCCTCGGTGGCCGGTTCCGCGGCGGCGGGCTCCGCCTGCTGCGACTCCGGCTCGTCGTCGAGGGTGTCCTCGACGACGGGAGGCCACGGCTCGCCGCGTTCCTTGGCGAGCTCGCCGGGCGTCTTGATCGGCGGGATGTCGGACGGCGTGCGGTCACCGAAGTCGTTGAACTGGGTGATGCGCGGCCGCTTCTCGACGCGGGCGAAGATCCGCTCCAGTTCCTTCTGGTGCAGGGTCTCCTTCTCGATCAGCTCGAGCGTGAGGTCGTCGAGGACGTCGCGGTAGGTGACGAGCACCTCGTACGCCTCGGTGTGCGCGGCCTCGATGAGCTTGCGCACCTCCTCGTCGATCTCGTGCGCGACCTCCAGCGAGTAGTCCGCCTGGCGACCGGCCGAGCGACCGAGGAACGGCTCGCCCTGCTCCTGCCCGTACTTCACGGCGCCGAGCTTCGCGCTCATGCCGTACTCGGTGACCATCGCGCGAGCGATCTTGGTCGCCTGCTCGATGTCGTTGGACGCACCCGTCGTGGGCTCGTGGAAGACGAGCTCCTCGGCGGAACGGCCACCCAGTGCGAACACCAGTCGCGCGATCATCTCGGACCTGGTCATCAGGTCCTTGTCCTCTTCCGGCACCGAGAGGGTGTGACCACCCGTGCGGCCGCGGGCGAGGATGGTGACCTTGTAGACCGGGTCGATGTCCGGCATCGCCCACGCGGCCAGGGCGTGCCCGGCCTCGTGGTACGCGGTGATCTTCTTCTCCTTCTCGGAGATGATCCGGCTCTTGCGGGCCGGACCGCCGATCACGCGGTCCACCGACTCCTCGAGGGCCGCACCGTCGATGGTGTGGCCGTTCTGGCGCGCGGTGAGCAGAGCGGCCTCGTTGATGACGTTCGCGAGGTCGGCGCCGGAGAACCCGACGGTGCGCTTCGCGAGGCCGTCGAGGTCCGCGTCCGCGGCCAGCGGCTTGCCCTTCGAGTGCACGCGCAGGATCTGCTTGCGGCCCTTCAGGTCCGGTGCGGACACCGGGATCTGGCGGTCGAAGCGGCCGGGGCGCAGCAGGGCCGGGTCGAGGATGTCGGGACGGTTCGTCGCCGCGATGAGGATGATCCCGCCGCGCGAGTCGAAGCCGTCCATCTCGACGAGCAGCTGGTTCAGCGTCTGCTCGCGCTCGTCGTGCCCGCCGCCGAGACCGGCACCGCGGTGGCGGCCCACCGCGTCGATCTCGTCGACGAAGATGATGCACGGCGCGTTCTGCTTGGCCTGCTCGAACAGGTCACGCACACGCGAGGCACCGACACCGACGAACATCTCGACGAAGTCCGAACCGGAGATCGAGTAGAACGGCACGCCCGCCTCGCCGGCGACGGCTCGGGCGAGCAGCGTCTTGCCGGTTCCCGGCGGGCCGTAGAGCAGCACGCCCTTCGGGATCTTCGCGCCGAGTGCCTGGTAGCGGCCGGGGTTCTGGAGGAAGTCCTTGATCTCTTCCAGTTCCTCGACGGCCTCTTCGGCACCGGCGACGTCGGCGAACGTCGTCTTGGGCATGTCCTTGGACAACTGCTTGGCCTTGGACTTGCCGAAGTTCAGGACGCGGTTTCCGCCGCCCTGAGCGTTGTTCATCATCCACATGAGCAGCAGCAACAGCAGGCCGAGCGGGACGAGGTAGATCAAGATCTGCATCAGGATGGACTCCTGGCTGACCTTGGTCTCGACCGTCGGCTTGTTGCCGGCCTGGTCGAGGACGGTGAAGATCTCGTCCGTCGAGCTGGCCGGGAACTGCGTGATCAGGCGGTTGCTGCCCTCGAAGGTGGTGCCGTCGGTGAGGGTGAGTCGGAGACGCTGCTCCTTGTCCTCGATCGTGGCTTCCTTGACCTTGCCGTCCCTGACCTGTTGCAGTGCTTGGGACGTCTTGACCGGGTGATACCCCCGTGAGTCGTCAAAGAGCACGGTGAAGACGAAGTAGAGCAGCAACACCGCAGCGATCCACAGCAGCGGGTTGCGAAGCAGGCGCTTGCGGTCCATGCACTTACGGCCGGCGGGCGGCCTCGACCCTCCCTGACTTGCGCGTCGGGCAGTGGAAGACCCACATACCGCGTCCGACCAGCCTACCGCTCACTGGCCGGGTACTGAGCAACCAACGGGCGGGGGCCATCTGTGGTTCCCGCGGGTGACCCCCACCACGCATGTTCACGCACTTTGGTTCATCCGGAACAAATACGGCCGTCCAGACGAGTGACGCAGGTCACGCCATCTCATTACGTTTGCGGGTCACATGTCATCCTCATTCATCCCCCGAGTGTTCCCCCGCCACTCGAAAGAGTGAACACGTGACCGAAGGTAAGTAACTGTATGTCAGCACGTCATACGTCCCCCGGATTGTTCCGGCGGGTGGCCCTCCCCGTGGCCGCCCTGCTCGGGGTGGTCGCGGCGGCGGGCGTCACGGTCGTGGCACTGCGTGCCACCAGCGGTGCCGACTGCTCCGGCGCACTGCCGTTGAAGATCGCCGTCACCCCAGCCGCCCTGGATGTGGTGAACGCGGCCGCGCAGGACTACCAGAGATCACAACCGGTCGTGCGCGGCCGGTGCGTCCAGGTCCAGGTCGAGTCGCGCAACGCGGCCGACGTGGCGAACGAGCTCCCCACCGCGCAGATCAACCCCCACTCCCTCTGGATCCCGGACTCCTCGATGTGGGCGGCCGAGGCCCAGCGCCAGGCCGCCGAGACCGGCCCGGAGGCCCCGAAGCTCGACATCAAGCCCTCGCTGGCGTCCAGCCCGCTGGTGATGGCGGGTTCCGAGCAGGCGATGTCCAAGATCGGCTTCCCGGTCACCCCCGTCTCGTGGGCCAAGGTCGTGGACCCGAAGGTCCAGATCTCCATGAGCGACCCGACGATGACGTCGGAGGGCCTCGCCTCGCTGTTCGTGATCCGCACCCTGCTGGGCAACCCGGACGGAACGCCCAAGCCCGAGCTGGTCGGCACCCTCCTGCGCGTGGGCCGCAGCGCCGTCCCGTCGGTCCGCGACTCGTTCGGCAAGGTCACCACGGACGCGGACAAGGCACCGCTCTTCGCCGCGACCGAGCAGTCGGTGGTGGCCAACAACCGCTCGGCGAAGGACAACGCCGTCCTGGGCGCCCCGCCCAAGGAGGGCACGCTCTCGTTCGACTACCCGCTGGTCCGGGTCTCCCGCCCGAACGAGCCGGAGGGCATCGGCGAGGCCGCGGCCGAGTTCGAGAAGGTCCTCCGCTCCGGCGACACCTCCAAGCGCTTCGGCGAGGCGGGCTTCCGCACGGTGGGCGGCGCCGCCCCCGCGAAGTGGAGCACCGACGTGGAGGGCGTCCAGGCGGGTGACGTCAAGCTGATCGAGACCCCGAACGCCGACCAGGTCTCCGAGCTCCTGCGCACGTGGGGCGCCATCAGCCTCGACATGCGCATGCTGACGGTCATCGACGTCTCCGGCTCGATGATCGAGAAGAGCGGCAACGGCAAGACCCGCGTGGAGTCCGCCACCGAGGCGTCCATGACAGCTCTCTCGATGCTCCCGGACACCACGGCGATCGGCCTCTGGGCCTTCTCGACCGACAAGAAGCCGCCGAACGACTGGATCGAGCTGGTCCCGATCGGCCCGCTGGGCGAACCCCTGGCCGGCGTCACGCGCCGCAAGCGCCTGGAGGCGGGCGCCTCGCAGCTGCCGGGCCTCGTCGGCGGCGGCACGGCCCTGAACGACACGACGCTGGCCGCCTACCGCCACGTCCTGAAGGGCTACGACCCGTCGAAGGTCAACTCGGTCGTCCTGATGACCGACGGCCGCAACGACGACGTCTCGTCGATCGACACCAACGCGCTGATCGAGACGCTGAAGCGGGAGTCCGACCCCGCGAAGCCCGTTCCGGTCATCATGGTCGGCCTCGGCGACGAGGTGGACATGGAGGCGCTGCGCGCGATCTCCGCCGCGACCGGCGGCAAGGCGTACCAGGCGCCGAACCCGGAGGACATCCGCGGCGTGCTGCTCGACGCCGTCTCGCAGCGGCGGTGCCGTCCGAACTGCTGACCGCACGACGCGAGCGGGGCGTCTCCGCACTCTCGAGGAGTGTGGAGACGCCCCGCTCGGGGTTGGTGCCGGAGCGAGGGTGGGGGGTGGC
>NZ_JAPJDL010000042.1 GCF_026242055.1 Lentzea sp. NEAU-D7
GTCCCGTCACGAGTCGCACCCGAGCGGGCCACATCTGAAGGGGAGGGTCAAGTCGACGAAGAGCGTGTCGACTTGACCCTCCCCTTCAGATGCAGCAAGGGCTGAGGTGCGACTCGTGACGGGACCACCCCACCCGGACCGTTTGGTACGGACGGCTCGCCTTCGGCGTCGCGGTTGAGTTGGCTGGCTCGCCTTCGGCATCGCGTGCGGTTGGGAGTGCGGGCTGCTCGCTTGGTGCGCTACTGCGGGATGCTTGCCCTTGCGTAGGCGTCTGCTCCGCTGAACACGTTCTGGCCGTACTCCACCGAGTTGTTGTACGCGAGCACCGCTGCCCACCAGCCTTGGCCTGTGCCCAGGTCGCGTGCGCCGCCTCCGCAGAGGTAGCGGGCTGCGGTCAGGGCGGCGTCGTCGATGTTCTGCGGGTCTGCTGGGAGGCCGTCGCCTGCCGCTCGTTTCGCCCAGCGGTTCCAGGTGCCCGGGATGAACTGCATCGGGCCCACGGCGCGGTCCCAGGTGGTGTCGCCGTCCAGGCGGCCGCCGTCGGTGTCCCTGATCGCTTTCACGCCGGGGCCGCCGTCCAGGGGGATGCCGATGATCGGGCGGGACGGCAGGCCGTTCTCCTGCAGGCGGGCGCCGTTGATGTTGCCGTGGTGCGACTCGATCCTGCCGATGCCCGCGAGCGTTGCCCAGCTGATGCGGCAGGCCGGGGCCTCTCGTTGCATCGTCAGGTCTGCCTGCGCGTAGGCGTGCAGGGCTCGGGGTGGGATGTCGGTCTTCGACGCCACGCGCGTCGCCCATTCGTCCAGCGGGTTGGCGGTTGCCGTGGTGCCTGGGGAGGCGGCGCTGCCCGGTGCTGCTGCACCTGGTTCCACCTGCTGGATCGGGACCAGGAACGGGGGTGGGCCCAGTGGGGCCGCGTCCCTGCGGTTCAGGGCGCCCAGGCCCCAGGCGCCTGCCGCGACCACGACTATCAGCAGCAGCACCAGGACGATGCGGCCGAAGATGTTGCCTGAGCGGTTGCGGCGGACGGGTTCCTGGACTGCGGGCGGCGGGACCACGGCACCCAGGCTACGTGCTCCACGCCAGTGGCGACTGGGTGAAGCGTGATGAAACCGGCATTGATGGCGGCTTGATGATCAGGCGAGGCATTTTTGAATGTCGCCTGACCCGTTTGTGGAGGCGTGGGAAATGCTCGAAACAGTGCTTGCAAGAAGCATTCTTTTCGTATTCCCGATGAAAACGGCAGGGGTTGTGCGTCAGATGGTGTCGAGTCGGCGTCGCGACGGTGGTGGCGCTTTCCATCCACAAAGGACTCGATCGCGAACTGGTTGGCGCGCAGCGGACCTGGGTGCTTCGCGGCCCTGTTCCGGCGATCAGTTGCCCAGGGCGAGCCGGGCTTTGACCTCTCCGAGCGCTTCCTGGTACTCCGGTGACGGGTTCATCGCGACCGCCATCCGGAGCTGGGCCAGCGCCTCGGGGAGGCGGTTCTGCCGTTGCAGCGTCCTGCCGAGCGCGAATCGCGCGTAGTGATCGCTCGGATCGAGGTCGAGGACCTTGCGGAACGCCTCTTCAGCACGGTTGAGCTGCGCGGACCCGAGGTAGGCCCGGCCGGCCAGCAGCTGCACGGACGGCGCTTCGCCGGCCTCGTCCAGCACCTGCCTCAGTTCACGCAGCGCGTCGAGAGGCCTGCGCTGCGCCATCAACGCCTCGGCCTTCCGAAACGCTTCGAAGGTGCCGTCCGTCATTCGATCAACGTTACCCACCGCCTGCCGGTTCTTCGACTGCCGTCCGGGCGACAGAACTCGATTGAGTGGCCATGCCGAGTCCGAGCGCCTGACCGGCCACGACCACAGAGGACAGCGTGGAGAACACCGCGCCGGTCCAATCCGGACGCGGAACACCCAGGTGGCCACCACGGTCGCGAGCGCCGGCGTGCACGGGATGACCAGCACCGTCACCGCCGCGAAGCGGGGTTGGATCTGCTCGGGGCCAGCTCTGCCAGCCAGGCGGGAAGCGCGGAATGCCCGCGGGCGTTGTCACGTTGCATGAGCCTGCGCTTCTCACTGATGGGTCCGGTACGAGCCTGGCGCGACGATGAGGAGATCGATCTGGGTCCTCGGCAACAGCGGGCGGTGCTGGCGGCCCTGCTGCTGAACAACGGCATCCGGCTGAGCAACGACCAGCTGATCGGCATGGTCTGGGACGATCCGACGCCGAGCGCGGTCATGGCGCTGCGGACGTACATGTACAAGATCCGCAAGCTGCTGCCCGAGCTGGACCTCAGGTCCAAGGACGGTGGCTACACGCTGCGGGCCGAGATCTTCGACGACTGCCGTGACGAGCCGCTCGAGGGCCTGACCAGCACCTACTTCGAGGCTCAGCGGGTCAGGATCGGCAACGAGCGGCTGCAGTGCCGCGAAGCCCTGCTCGAACGCGAGATGGACGTCCTCGAACTGCAGAAGCACGTCGCCGCCTTCCCGCTCAGGGAACGGACGCGCGCCCTGCTCATGCAGGCCCTCTACCGCGACGGCAGGCAGGCCGACGCGTTGGAGCAGTTCCACCAGGCGCGCGCCCTGCTGAACGAGCAGCTCGGCCTCGAACCGGGGCCCGAGCTGCGCGAGGTGCACGCGCAGATCCTCCGGGGCGAGCTGAACCTGACGCGCCGGCCCGAGCAGCTGCCGCCCGGCCTGCCCGACTTCACCGGCCGCACGGACGAGATCGCGCTGGCGCTGCGGACCCTCCCGCGCACCGTCGGCATCACCGGCATGCACGGCAGCGGCAAGACCGCGCTGGCCACGCACATCGCGCATCTCGCCAAGCACGGCTACCCCGACGGGCAGATCTTCGTCCGCGGCAAGGACGTCGCCAACGAGTTGCTGCGCGCGGTCGGCGTCGAGAACCCCCACGGCGACAAAGCCGCGCTGTGGCGGGAGAAGGCGCGCGGCAAGCGGTTCCTGATCGTCGTCGACGACGTCCGCGACCCCGCCCCGATCGCCGAGCTCCACACGCCCGGTTCGGCCATGATCCTCACGAGCGTGCGCCGGTGGAACGAGCTGCCCAGCGTGACCTGGCTGAAGGTCGCGGGGCTGACCGAGGCGGAGGCGAACCAGTTCTTCCGCAAGGTCCTCGACCCCGCCAGGGCCGACGCCGAGGCGGACGTCACGAACGAGGTGCTGTCGCGCATCTCCTACCTGCCGAACCCCATCCGCGTGCTCGGCGGCAAGCTCTCCGGCCGCCCGAGCTGGACCGTGGGGATGCTGCTGGCCCAGATGAAGCGCGAGACGCGGCTCGGCGACGCCATCCCGTCGGACTGCATGGCCGTGCTGGCGCCGATGATCAGGGCGGAGGAGCAGCTCACCGAGCAGGAACGCCACCTGGCGCGGTGCTTCGCGCGCCGCGACGCGGACGTGATCGACGTGTGCGAGGCGGCGGAGATGTCCGGCGCCGACCCCGGCGCGATCGAGTACGTGCTGGAGTCGCTCGCCGACGTGCACCTGATCGAACCGCTGGTGCTCGGCCGGTACCGGCTGCCGCGGTTCGTTCGGATGTACTTCGGGTGGCGCGCACCCGTGCTGACCAGCTGATTCATCCGGAATTTATGGCCTGACGATCTGGTGTCGGCAAGTTCGGAGACATGTCAACCAAGGAACTCGCAGGCAAGAAGGCCCTCGTCACCGGCGCCACCTCCGGCATCGGCCGCTCCATCGCGGTCAAGCTCGCGGAGGCGGGGGCCACCGTCTACCTCACCGGTCGCCGCGCGGAGCTCGGCAAGGAGACCGTCGCGCTGATCGAGCAGGCCGGCGGCACCGGTCACTTCATCGTCTCGGACGTCGCCAGCGTCGACGACGTCCGCAAGCTGGCCGAGGAGGTCGGCGAGGTCGACGTGCTCGTGAACAACGCCGGCATCTTCCCGTTCTCGCCGACGCCCGAGCAGTCCGCCGACGGCTTCCAGCAGGTGTTCGACGTCAACGTCCGCGGCACCTACTTCCTCACCGCCGCCCTCGCCCCGGCGATGGTCGCCAAGGGCAAGGGCTCGATCGTCAACGTCTCGTCGATCGCGGCCGTGGTCGGCACGCCGGTCGGCTCCGTCTACAACGCCTCCAAGGCCGCGATGGACGCGCTGACCCGCTCGTGGGCCGTCGAGTTCGGCCCCGCCGGCGTCCGCGTGAACTCCGTGGCGCCCGGCCCGGTCGCCACCGACAAGGCCCTGGCGGAAGCCGGTGAGGTGTTCGACGCGATCGCGAAGGACCTTCCCCTCCAGCGCGTCGGCCAGCCCGACGAGATCGCGGAAGCCGTGCTGTTCCTGGCCTCCGAGAAGGCCAGCTTCATCACGGGCTCGGTGATCACGGCCGACGGCGGCTACGTCGCGGGCTGAGCCAGCACGGTGCGCAGGGACGAGGGCGACTCGACGTGCACGTTGTGGCCCGCGCCGGGGAACACGACCGGCTCGGGCACCAGCTCCCGCAGGTGCTCCTGCGGGCTCATCGGGTCGTTCTCACCCGCCGCCAGCACGACGTGGGCCTGCGCGGCCATGATCAGCCCGGCCATGTCCGGCCGGCCCACGCCGAAGGCCCGCATGTCCAGCGACGGCGTCCATCCACCGTCTACTTCGGACACACCGTGGGTCAGCCTCACGCCCGCCATCTTCGACGCCCGCTCGACCGCCTCCTCCTCGGTGGCGAAGACCTTCCCGGGCTTGGCCGCGAGCGCGGCCGCCTTCTGCAGCTCCTCGTCGGTCCACCGCACCTTGATCCCGACGCCGACGCACGTGGTCACCTCGACCCCGAACCACCCGCTCGCCAGCGCCAGCCCGACCACGCCGCCCAGCGAGTGCCCGATGATCGTCACCGGCTCGCGCGGGATCTCCTCCGCCACGGCGGCCGCGAACGAGCCGAACGAGTACCTGTCGATCCGCGCGCTCCGCCCGTGACCGGGCAGGTCGGGCACCAGCCAGCTGCCGGACCAGTCCTCCACGACGTCGTGCCACACCTCGCCGGTAGCGCCCAGCCCGTGCAGCAGCACCAGCAACGGCCCGCTTCCACCACGTTCGACATGAAGCACGTCAGAATCCGTTCTATGCCCAGGACCGATGCCGACCTCATCGTCGACCCGGACACGTATACCTCGGGAGTCCCGCACGACGCACTAACCCGGCTGCGTGAGAGGGACGTGGTGCGCATCGACGACTTCTGGGGGGTCTTCCGCCACGAGGACGTCCGGACGGTGCTGAGGACACCGACCGTCTTCTCCTCGCACCGCGGCGCCACGCAGATCCGCGACCCGCGGCCGGAGGACCTGAAGTACGTCCAGCGCATGATGCTCAACCAGGACCCGCCCTCGCACACGCGGCTCAGGCGCATGCTGACCAGCGCGTTCACCCCGCGGGCCGTGGCCAGGCTGGAGGACCGCGTCCGCGTGAACGCCCGCGAGATCGTCGCCGGCCTGTCCGGCGACTTCGCGGCGGACGTCGCCGACCTCCCGCTGCTGACCCTGGCCGACGTCTTCGGCGTTCCGCGCCAGGACAGAGCACTGCTCTACGACTGGAGCAACCGCGTGATCGGCTTCCAGGACCCCGACTACGCCCTGTCGTCCAGCTCCACCGCCGGCATGACCGACATGGCCCTGGCCGCGCTGGAGCTCCGCCCCGACGACGGTCGTGACCCGCGCGCCCGCGACGGCATGCCCGACCTCTACGCCTACGCGCACGCGCTGGGCGAGTACAAGCGCGCACACCCGTCCGACGACGTGCTGAGCAACCTCATGCGGGAGGACATCTCGCTGGAGGAGTTCGAGAACCTCTTCTGGCTGTTCTCCGTGGCGGGCAACGAGACCCTGCGCAACGGCATCCCCGGCGGCATGATCGCGCTGCTCTCGCACCCGGACCAGTACGAGCGCCTGCGCGCCGACCGCTCACTGCTTCCCCTTGCGGTGGAGGAGATGTTGCGCTGGTGGACGCCCGTCATGCACTTCCGCCGCACGTGCGTGCGCGACACCTCGTTGTCAGGTCAGGAGATCAGGGCGGGGGACAAGGTCGTCGTCTGGTTCTCCTCGGCCAACCGGGACGAGCGGGTGTTCACCGAACCGGAGAGGTTCGACGTGGGGCGGCGGGAGGCCGACCACCTGAGCTTCGGGCACGGTCCGCACTTCTGCCTGGGCGCGCAGCTGGCCCGGACGCAGATGCGCGCCGTGTTCGACGCGGTCCTGGACCTGCCGGGGGTGCTGGAGCTCGACGGCGAGGTCAGCCGGCTGCGGTCGAACTTCCAAAACGGTGTGAAGCACCTGCCGGTGCGAATAGCCTGATCGTTCCTTGGGGGGACGAAGGCAGATGAGACTCGTATCAGCCGTGTGCGCGATCGCACTGACGGCTTGCACGCCGACCGCGACCGATCCCGTGCTTCCGGCGTCCGTCACGCCGCCGGCATCGACACCGGACCTGGTGAAGGCGATCGACGTGAAGGTGAAAGCGGCGCTGATGCCGCCGGAGACCTTCGACGACGTCGGTGGCCGGTTCGAGTCGGACAAGCCGGAGCTCACCGCCGAGCCCGCCGCCGGAAAGGGCGATCTCAGCCGGGTGTGCGAGGGCGCGAAGGTCGACTCCGGCGTCTCGGCCTCGCGCAACCGGGTGTGGACGGGACCGGTGATCATCAACCAGATCGTGTTCGGGATGGTCGGTGCCGACGCGCGGCACGTTCTCGGCACCGTGCGGGACAAGGCCCGGTCCTGCCGGACGTGGGTCGACGCGGCCGGCAAGCCGGAGCGCGAGGTCAAGCCCGACGTGGACCTGCCCGAGCTCGAGGGCGTCGAGGGCTCGTACGCGTTCTGCAGCAGTCTCACCGAGATCTCGCCCCCGGTCTGGAGCTGCGAGGCCTTCCTCGTGCGCGGGGACCTCGTCGTCGGGCTCCGGGTCGTGTCCGGCGACGAGTCGACGGCGGTGCGGCACCTGCCCGAGGTGGCGCGACGCGGTGCGAGGACCCTGGCCGAGGTCGGCTGAAGCGCGGGTAGGCAGCACGTAGGGCGTCTGGCACGATTCAGTAGACAGGCGTGGCGGCCCCACTGTGATCTGACGGTGTCGAGCCCCGGCCGGTCACCTGGCCCAAGTAGGCTCGTCGCGAGACGAGACGCAGGAGAAACAGGGAGCGCAAGTGGCGGTCATCGAACAGGTCGGAGCACGCGAGATCCTGGACTCGCGCGGCAACCCCACCGTCGAGGTCGAGGTGGCGCTGGACGACGGCACGCTGGAGCGTGCGGCTGTTCCGTCGGGTGCTTCGACCGGTGAGCACGAGGCGGTGGAACTGCGGGACGGCGACGCCAAGCGGTACCTGGGCAAGGGCGTCGAGCGCGCGGTCACCGCGGTGCTCGACGAGATCGGCCCGGAGCTGGTCGGCATCGAGGCCGTCGAGCAGCGCGTCGTGGACCAGAAGCTCGTGGACCTGGACGGCACGCCGGACAAGGGGCGTCTCGGCGCCAACGCGATCCTCGGCGTGAGCCTCGCGGTCGCGAAGGCGGCGGCGACGAGCTCCGGCCTGGAGCTGTTCCGCTACATCGGCGGACCGAACGCGCACGTGCTGCCGGTGCCGATGCTGAACATCCTCAACGGTGGCTCGCACGCCGACACCGAGGTGGACATCCAGGAGTTCATGATCGCGCCGATCGGCGCGGAGACGTTCCGCGAGGGCCTGCGCTGGGGCACCGAGGTCTACCACGCGCTGAAGTCCGTGCTGAAGGGCAAGGGCCTCGCCACGGGTCTGGGCGACGAGGGCGGTTTCGCCCCCAGCCTCGGCAGCAACCGCGACGCGCTCGACCTGATCCTCGAGGCCATCGAGAAGGCCGGTTACCGGCCGGGCCGCGACATCGCGCTCGCGCTCGACGTGGCCGCCACGGAGTTCTTCTCCGACGGCGCCTACACGTTCGAGAAGAACAAGCGGTCCGCCGAGCAGATGATCGGCTACTACACCGAGCTGGTCCGCGACTACCCGATGGTGTCCATCGAGGACCCGCTGTCCGAGGACGACTGGGACGGCTGGGTCCAGATGACCGCCGAGCTGGGCGAGAAGGTCCAGATCGTCGGCGACGACCTGTTCGTCACGAACCCGGAGCGCCTGGAGGAGGGCATCTCCCGCCGCGCCGCCAACGCGCTGCTGGTGAAGGTCAACCAGATCGGCACGCTGTCCGAGACGCTCGACGCGGTCGCGCTGGCCACGTCGTACGGCTACAAGTCGATGATGTCGCACCGCTCGGGCGAGACCGAGGACACGACCATCGCCGACCTCGCCGTCGCGACCGGTGCCGGCCAGATCAAGACCGGTGCTCCGGCCCGCGGTGAGCGCACCGCGAAGTACAACCAGCTCCTGCGCATCGAGGAGAGCCTCGGCGACGCGGCGCGCTACGCGGGCGAGCTCGCGTTCCCGCGCTACACGCCGGAGAGCTGAGAGGCTGTAAGGCATGGCCGAGCGCGCGCGTCGTCCCCGCCGCCCCCGCGAAGAGCGGGAGGCGAGGCCCGCACGCGCGCGCAAGCCACCCCGTCCCAAAGCGCCGACGCGGCGCAGTGAGGGCACGGGTGGCGCGTTCGGGATGACCGGTACGCGGCGGGCCGCGATGTTCGCGATGGTGCTGTGCGCACTGGCGCTGAGCATCGCGGTCCCGTTGCGGACCTACCTCTCGCAGCGCGACGAGCTGCGCGACGTCGGCGCAGAGCAGCAGAAGCTGCGCGAGACGGTCGCCGCGCTGGAGAAGCGCAAGTCGGAGCTGCAGGACCCGGCGTACGTGGAGATCGAGGCGCGCAAGCGGCTGCACTGGGTGCGGCCCGGCGAGACGCCCTACATCGTGCAACTGCCGGGTGACGAGGGTCGCAACACGGAGACGGAGAGGCCGTCGGGCAAGCAGGCGGCAGAAGGGTCCTGGTACGAGGAACTGTGGGAATCGGTGACGCACAAGTAAGTGCTGCTGACCTGGAAACGGTCGCTCAGCAGCTCGGCCGCACGCCGCGCGGGACACGTGCGATCGCCTCGCGGTGCCCCAGCGGGCACCCGAACGTCGTGCAGACGGCGCCGCGGCTGCCCGACGGGACGCCGTTCCCGACGCTCTACTACCTGACCTGCCCGAAGCTGAACTCCCTGGTCAGCACGCTCGAAGGCGGCGGGCTGATGAAGGAGCAGCAGGAGCGGCTGGCCACGGACGCGGAACTCGCGGCCGCCTACCAGCGCGCGCACGAGTCGTACCTCGCGGAGCGCGACGCCATCGAGTCGCTGGGCACCCAGGTCACCGCGGGCGGCATGCCGGTCCGCGTCAAGTGCCTGCACGTGCACGTCGCACACGCCCTCGCGAAGGGCCCGGGGGTCAACCCCATGGGCGACGAGGCGCTGGCAATCTTGGGCGAGCAGGGCCTGTGGCCCGCAGGTGAATGTTCGGCGAGTTAACAGTCAACGGAACCGAACACACGCTTCACTCCGTCTTGGGTACACCTAGGCTTCGTAGTGGGGCAGGGTGGAACAGGACGACGGGGGCGTTCGCCGTAACTGCAGGACGGCGAGCCGCGATGACGCACGAGAGGTGAGTATTCGTGGCAATGGCCAAACTGCGTGGTCCGTCGGCGTTGAGCCCTAGGCAAAAGGGCTTCGCCGTCGCCGCGCTGGCTGCGATGCTCGCCCCCGCGATGATCGTCGGTACCAAGCTCGTCGACTGGGTCAACCTCGCCAAGCACGACGACATCGCTGTCTCGTTAGGGCCCGCCGACGTCTTCGGCGCCCTGCACCGCGACCCGTCCGAGCTGGGCGTCACCGGCCGCCTGCCGCTGTCCGAGGAGCTGAGCGCCGCGCTGCTCGCCGACCTCGAGGACGGCAGCATCGACGAGGGCGACCTCGACGAGGGCGAGCTGATCGACGACAGCATCGCCGGCGTGCACGACATCCCGGGCGTGATGGTCGACGCCTACCTCCGCGCCGCGGACAAGATGGGCGAGCTCGTCCCCGGCTGCAACCTCGACTGGTCGCTGCTCGCGGGCATCGGCAAGGTCGAGTCGGGCCACGCCAACAGCGGGCGCGTGAACGCCGTCGGCGACGCGACCCCGAAGATCCTCGGCCCGGTCCTCAAGGGCGGCCTCAACATCCGGGCGATCTCCGACACCGACAACGGCCGCTACGACGACGACACCACGTGGGACCGCGCGGTCGGCCCGATGCAGTTCATCCCGTCGACCTGGGCGAGCTTCAGCGGCGACCTGAACGACGACGGCGTCTCGAACCCGAACAACATCTACGACGCCGCGCTCGGCGCCGGCCGCTACCTCTGCGCAGGCGGCCTCGACCTGAGCAAGCAGCAGGACCGCGCGAAGGCCGTCTACCGCTACAACAACGACAACGACTACGTCGCGACGGTCCTCAGGTGGGCCAAGACGTACAGCGAGAACATCGACGCGTTGCCGCTTCTGCCGGACACCGGCAACGGCCAGCAGAACCCGCAGCCGGGCAACCCCGGCACGAGCAACCCGCCGACCAACGGCAACGGCAACACGAGCAGCCCGTCGAACCCGACTACGACGACCACCACCACGACCACCACGACGACGCCGCCGGCGAACTGCCCGACCACGACGACGGGCACGACCTCGCCCACCACGTCGACGACCACGACGACTCCGCCGCCGTCCTCGTGCACGACGACGACCACTACAACGCCGACGACCACGACGACGACGACCACGACGACGACCAACCCGCCGCAGACAGAGCCGTCGACGCCGCCGCAGACCACGTCGCAGCAGAGCACGCCGCCGGCCGGCTCCCTGTCGTCGACCGCCGACAGCAGCAGCCCCGCGGGCTCGACCCCGCAGAGCCTGGTCACCAGCACGCCCAGCTAGCCCGGCATGTCGCCGGGAGGCTCCTCACAGGTCGAAGATGACGGAGGAACCGGTGGTGGGACGGGCCCAGTCGCTCGGAGCCTTGCTCAAGTTCGCGGCGGACGATCAAGTCGCCTGGCGTGCGGTGGAGTCGGCCGGCCAGGGAATCGCGTTGTACGCGTTCAGCAACCGGTCAAACGCATCGGGCGACGCGATGAGCAGGTGGGAGTTCCTCCGCCGACTTGCCGCGGCCGAGGTGCTCATCGAGAACCTGGAAGCGGCCTGGAGTGCCTATGACGACGGGCAGCTCTCCCGGAAGGACGTCGTTCCGGAACTGGAGAAGGCGTGACCCGGAGGTGGTGGCTGACGCGCTGGCAGACATCCGGGCCTACCTCGCGAGCGAGCCGAACGTCGTGGCGGCCAAGAACGGCTGTGGGGGAGTGATTTCAAGCGTGTGAGGAAGGATGGTCGGGTGCTTTCGACCAGTGAGATCGACGTCATCAGGAGGGGGTGCGGTGAGCTCGACGAAGCCGGACTCACCGCGTTCTCCCTGGCCGCAGTGCACCGCGTGCTCCCCGTGTACCAGGTGTACGGCGAGATGGTCAGGGCTGCGCGGGGGCATGGTCCGGCGCATGACGCGCTCGTGGCCATCGCTCGGTTGCTCCGAGGAGAGGGCGGTCTGACCTCCGAGAAGGTCAGACCGGTCGTCGACGCGGCTCTGGCGGGCTTGGGGTCCGACCTTTCGAGGATCCACGGTCAGTCGAAGTTCGATCTTCCTGAAGCCCTCGCGGTGGAGGTCGTCACCGCCGTCACGGCGGCGCTGAACGGGTGGAAGAACGCGTCGGTCGACGAACGTCTCCAGGCCGCGACGGGTGCCCTCGAAGTCGACTCCGTGTGGTCTGAAGGGACTGCGGGAGAAACGGTCTCGTGGGAGCGCTTGACGATCCAGTACCAGCAACAGGTTCGCGACCTCGAGGAGTTGCGTTCGATCGACCCGACCACTGCGGCCAGCACCTGCAGAACCATCGCATATCGGTCCGAGCGCGAAGGGATGCCGTACCTGGACGGCATGGAGGAGCTCATGAAGCGGTTGCGCTGAGCCAGTTGGACCGATCACCGGGGCATCGGTAATCGGCATGAGGACGAGACGCGGCCGTGGGGGGGGCCCCCCCCCCCCCGCGGCCCCCCCCCCCGGCGGGGCGCCCGGGGGGGGGGCCGGGGGGGGGGC
>NZ_JAPJDL010000043.1 GCF_026242055.1 Lentzea sp. NEAU-D7
GCTCCGCCCCCCGCCCACCAACCCCCCCACCCCCCCCCCGGGGGGGGGCGGGGGCCCCCCCCCCCCCCCCCCCACCCCGGTTCCGTCGTCGGCGCGCTCTTAGCGAGAGGGCTCAAGGCCCGAGGTATCCCAGGCGTCGACGGAACGGCTTTGACGAACGGCGGGCAGGCAGGCACCGGTCTGCGCCGCGAGGCTTATGCCGTAGCCCATTCAAGGCGTCCCGCTCGCAGCTGGCCGTTCACGAGTCATTAGGCCCATTCCTCGGCGGGGATGCGGTTGAAGCGTTCGACCTTGCCGTTGGTTTGTGGCCGGTAGGGGCGGGAGCGTTTGTGGCTGATGCCGGCGGCGGTGAGGGTGTAGCGCCAAAGGCGTGATCGGTAGCAGGATCCGTTGTCGGAGAGGACCCGGACGACGGTCACTCGGCGGTCAGCGAACCAGGCAAAGGCTCGTCGAAGGACCGCGATGGCGGTGGCAGAGGTTTCGCCGGCGTGGATCTCGGCGTAGGCGATGCGGCAGTGGACGTCGATGACGGTGTGCAGGACCGCGGGCCCGACGGCGGGCCGATAGTGGGCGCGTCGCCGGCCGATGCGGGTGGCGGTGGCTTCACGTTTGCGTCTGCCTTGTTGCCTGGCCGACGAAGCGGTGTCCGCCGCCGTGGGGGATTTGCCGAACTTAGTGACGTAGCGGCGCAGCGGTTCGCCGGTGATCCGGTCGATGCGTGACAAGCGGTTAATCCGGCAGCGCACCAGCACCGCGTGCACGGTCGAGGCCGCGATACCGAGTCGGCCGGCGATCTGAACCAGTCCCAGCCGGTGCCGCCAGCGCAGAGTCACAATCCGCCGCACCACCGGTTCAGTGGTGCAGGCCGGGCTGTGATGCGGCCGGGAACTTCGGTCGGCCATCCCGGCCAGACCTTCGTCGCGGTAGCGCTGAGCCCACTTGCGGGAGGTCTTCTCCACGACTATGAACATCTTGGCCGCCTCGGCCGGGCGCCAGTGCTGCTCGACGATCAGGCACGCCAAGCGCAGCCGGGCACGCGGGGTCAGCGCCGCGCAAGGATGAGACACGAAGGCCTCCAGGACGTGAAGCGGTTCCTCAGCAGTTTCACTTCACACCCGGAGGCTCCACTTCACACCCGGAGGCTCCACTTCACACCTGGAGGCCTTCACCTGAGTCTCCACGACAGACCATCACGTCCGAAACAAAGTTCCTGGACATCACACCTGGGCACTTCTGACAAAACTGGCCGTTCGAGGCGTGCGGTACACGGTCGATCAGCACCTTGTCGCACTCGGTGTCCACCATGCCATCGTCGGCAGTCCTCTCGGCTGGGCTGCGCGAGACCGCGTGGGACTCGCCATCGTGCGGCGACACCCACCGCACAAACTCCCTCAAAACTACAGCCCCTGCCGTGGAGCACTGCAGCAGCAAACCGCCAAGGAGGTGGCCAGCACCGTAGGAGTCCGTTCAACACTCCAGCGTCAGGACACGATGTCCGCGCCTGCTGAATTTCAGTTCTTCGGCGCAAGACCCAGCGAGGCAGTGAGCTCCGCGGCTGGGCAGGAGGCTCCGCGTTGTTCCTATTGGGACAGTTCCGCAGTCGCCAACTCGAGGAGAACGACGCTCCCTTCCGGGGAGACCGTGGCAGTGGCCGTGGTGTCCGGCAGTGCCTCGGTCGTGGAGGCGACTTCGACCTCGAATTGCCATGCTGCGTGACCCTCGAACTCGAGCTCCACGGCGTTGGTCGCAGTCTCCCACTTGATCCGCCACGCCGTGGACGACGAATCCAGTTCCACTGGTCGCGACCGGCTGGCTTTTATCGCGGCCTTGAGAGTGGCGTCCTTGGCGGCGTTGCGGTCGGCGGGTGAGAAGATCCGCGTGGTCCGATCGAGGAATCCATTGACGTTGCCGATCGTCACATACCACCCCTCCGGAACAATCGCGGTGACCACGAACGTGTCCTGACAGTATTCCTCACTGCTATAGTCCCAGACGAATTTGACCGCTTCTCGCAGTTCTTGCAGTTCTATGGCGTTGAGGCCTGCGTCGACGATGTCAGGCCTGTTCTGGTACGCAGTCACGTCGTTGATGATTCCGGCTGCGGACAAAAAGACTCCAACACCGACCATCCCTTCGGCGGCGGGGCTCGTGTATTCCTTCAACGCGTTTGCTTTCTCGGCGAATTCCTTCGCCATGTCCGCGATCTTCACTCCGGCCAGGCCGGCTTCCGCCGAAGCATGGCCAACCTCGGTCTTCCCCAAGCCAGGTTCGATTCGTTCGACCACCTTGGCTGCGGTGTTGAACTCGAGCTTCTTGTTCAAGTTCGCCACCACGGTGTCAAGGTTCTTCGAATCCGCGAGGGTCACACAGTAGGTGAAAACGCGCTCGACAACCGGCAGGGCGAGTGACAAAGCCGAGGATGCGGCGCTGAGGGGAGGGAAGCCAATGCCGACCCCGGAGCAGACGGCGCTGCACACCCGGAGGCAAAGCTTCATGCCGAGCAGCACCTTGCCTGCGGTTTCGTAATATGTGGCGAACCCCTCCCTAAGTTTTTCTTGGGTGACTTCCTGAAGGCCTTCCTTGCACTGCTCGGCGCAATTCTGGAGGCTTTCTGCAATATAGCGAAGCACCTTGAAATAGTGTTTCAACGCGGTGTTGAGCTCATTGGCGCTCTCAGTGAACTCTGCAGGACTACCACCAGTTTGCTGTTTCCCGAAGTTCGATGCAGCGACCGTAAGTTCTCCACGCGCCGTGCTGAACCGGCTGTGGATGGTCTCTATCGTCGACCGTACCCGCTTTGCGCCTTTCCAATAGTTTTCTAGGGTGGTGCAGTTGCTCATCATCTCGTTGATCTGCTCGACGATCCCTTCGTTAGCAGAGTCCTTGGCAAACCTCGCTTTCAAGGCGGCGAGCTCGGATCCTTTCAGGCTTCCGCTCAGCGCAGGTGAACCTTTCTCTTTCACCCTCGCCGTGGTGCGCGTCAAGCGCGCTTGCGCATCCACGAGATCCTTCGCCTCGCCGATGATTTGGTGGAAGTCCCCGCCATTGCGCACCTGCCGGGCGAGTGCCGCCTTCTTCTTCCTGTACTCGTCTGTCTTCTTCTCCGTCGCGTCGGCGTTCCGCACGTAGTCGACGAACGCGACGCCGCTAGGATGCGTTTTCCCGAGCCAGGCTTTGAAAGTTGAGCGCCAATCATCGGATTCCAGAACGTCAATGATGTCGGTCTTGCGCGGCGCGTTCAGGATACGATCTAGAACCTCGTCGTCCACCTTGCTCATCCAGGGGAACTTCGCGGCGAGCTCACTCTTGTCAATTGACCTCGGCAAGGTTTTCTCCTTCGGTCCACTCCGGATGATATCGGCTTCTCACTCCAAGGCATTGTCAGTCAAGTGCCCGTGCAATCGGTGCCCAGGAGCACTTCCCTTCTGGGACGAAGCACCAGGAGGTGAGGCAAGCCGCGCTCTGGCTGCCTGTTCCCGAGCTTGATCGGGTAAGTGCCCAGTCGTGGGCAGACGAGGGAACCCCCTGGTAGATCGGACGTTGTCGAAGCGCCGCTCTGCCAGGAGTTCCGTTGTTATCGTGCCCGATCCCCGCGGGCGGTTCCACCATGGATCCCGCTTGTTGCCGTCCTGCCGTCCTACATCAGCCTGGCAGGCAGTCGGCCGATCCTCGACCTGTTGACGACGGCATTAAGCGGTGTGCCATGGCGGCCGACTTCCCATCCTGGCCCACGGTCTGCAAGCGCTTCACCGTCTGGGAGAAGGCTGGTACGGCCCGGCAACTGCTGGACGCGTTGCGCAACCGGGTCCGGCTGGCGTCCGGCCGGACCGCTGCGCCGTCGACGGCGATCATCGACTCCCAATCCGTGCGCGCGGCACCCACCGTTGCCACAGCGATCCGCGGTTTCAACGCGGGCAAGGTGCAGGGACGCAAGCGCCACATCGCCGTGGACACCCTCGGGCTGCTGATCGCGGTGCTGGTGACCCAGCATTCACATTGGACAGGATCCGCCCGCGTCCTGTTGCAGCGCCTATGCTCCGCAGGGGGTCGAGTCCGGCCGGCCTGGGCCGATGGTGGCTACACAGGAACCCTGCTCGGCTGGGTACGCAGCCCCCTTGCGCCGACCGTCGAGATAGCGAAACGGCCCGATCCACCGCATTTCACGGTGCTGCCACGCGGTGGGTGGTGGAACGCGCCCTGGCGTGGACCACCAACGACCGCCGCTGCACCCGCGATACAAACGACTACACCACCACGAGGCAATGGCCCGATGATCGATGATCAGCATCACTGCCGACGACTCGCGCAGGCTCAGCAGCTCGGAAACAGGCACTTAGTGATCAGTTCAGAATGAGTTTGCGCAGGCGCTGTCGAGCTGTCTATCCAGTCGGTCGTCGCCGACGGCCACGTCGGCAACTCCGGCGCCGTGTTTCCGCTGCAGCACCGCCACACGTTCTGACGACATGAGATCCCCTGCGTTGTCCAGCGCCGCTCTCGTCGCGCTGAGCAGATCGCTAGCCTCTTCAACCAATCCAAGAGCAGCGCGCGCCATGGCGAGGTATGCGGTCGCCACCGAGTACTGCCACATGTCGTCGACTTCGACGCTGATCCTCCGAGCCTTTTCGCAGTGAACGATCGCGGCGTCGTAGTCGCCAGTCTTGGAGAATGCCTTGCAGAGCCCCACATGCCCGATTGCGAGCCCACCGCGGTCACCGAGCGCGGCGCGGATCGTCATGGCCTCCCGATAGAGGTCGATCGAAGCCGCTGCGTCGCCGGCGTCGACACTCGCGTCGCCCAGTGTTTCCAAGATCCAGGCTTCGGCGTCTCGGTGTTCACCTTGGCGGGCCATCGCGAGCGCATCCTGGAGTGCGGGCATCCACCAGGACCAGGCACGCCGATGAAACAGCATCTCGCTGATCACCACCGGTAGGTACGCGACAGAGGTGACGTTCCACCGCGCTCCGCACCGCACCAGCTGCCATAGTAGACGCAGCTCGTCCTCGAACCAGTTGAGTGCCTGCGCTGGATCGGGCGCTGTAAACGAGTGGTGTAACTCCCGATCATGGAAGTGCACCTGATGACCGACATGATGTCCGGCGTGGAGAACGCCGAGGACTCCAAACCCGCGACCGGCCTGGATGGGCAGCTCGTCGCGAAGCGGCAGAAGCGTCTGGGTGGCGTGGACGAGATGGTGATCTCGTTGGCCGTCAAGGGATTGACCACCGGTGAGATCTCCGCGCATCTCGCGAAGGTTTATGGCGCCGAGGTGTCGCGGCATGTCAAGATCTGCGACGGGCAGGTGGCCAACCGGCCGATCTACGTCGCGCTCGCGGTCACCTGTGAAGGACGGCGCGACATTCTCGGGTTGTGGGCCGGCGACGGCGGCGAGGGCGCCAAATTGCTCATGGTGGTGTGCGACGGGCTGACCGGCCTGCCCGACGCGATCACCACGGTCTGGCCTCAGGCGATCACCCAGACTTGCGTGGTTCACCTGCTGCGCAACAGTTTCCGTTACGCGGGCCGTCAGCACTGGGCCGCGATCGCCAAGGCCCTCAAGCCGGTCTACACCGCGCCGACCGAGGGCGCCGCCCGCGAGCGGTTCGCCGAGTTCACCGACGCGTGGGGCGGCCGGTATCCGGCGATCGTGCGGTTGTGGAACAACGCCTGGGCCGAACTTGTGCCGTTCCTGGCCTTCGATCCGGAGATCCGGCGGGTGATCTGCTCGACCAACGCGATCGAGAGCGTCAACGCCCCATCCGCCGCGCGGTGAAGGTCAGCGGCCACCTCCCCAACGAGCAGGCCGCGCTCAAGTGCGTCTACATGGCGATCATGAGCCCGGACCCGACCCACACCGGCCGCGCACGGTGGACGATGCGCTGGAAACCTGCGTTGAACGCGTTCGAGATCGCCTTCGACGGCCGCCTGGCCGCCGGACGCAAGTAGTTTCCTTCAACCCGAGTTACACCGCTCGTTTGACACACCCCTATAAAGCTTTGAGCGCCGCCTTCCACGCAACCTCGCCCGATGGCTGTGGCCGCCTTGCTCAGCAAGCTTGCTTCCGCGGCACCGGCAGCGGCCCTTCTCGCAGCGGATCTCCCCATAACACCGGCTGCGAGGCCGACTGCGCCGATGACGACGAACACGGCGTCCAGGCCGTTAGCGGGACTGTTGCCAATGGTATAGGACCATTCGCAGAACCCTGGGCCGAGGTTGCCGCTGTTGTAGAGGTACGAAGACCAGTTCTGAACCGCCTTCGCATAGGTTTCACCGGGAGCCATCATGCTCGGGGCACCGAAGATCGGCCCTCGTTTCATTTCCTCCGCGGTAGGCAGCCGGTGACCGTGGACGACCGGTTGGTTCGACCCGTCACCGGTGCCGGACGCCCACTCGGTACTGCTGATGTTGCGCTCGCTGGTAGTCCTGTTCAGAGACGCCACTTCCCGTTGGCCCGCGCAGGCTGTTGGTCGAGTAGCCACACCCGACCTCGTGGCCCGAGTAGGAGTGCTCGCCCTTGGTCTCGGCGTAGTAGTTGCAGGAGTCGCAGTACAGGCCGGTCGGGTCGCTGAAACTGACCGGGCTGTTGTTGGCGTAGACGTAAACGTTCCATTGCCGCGGATCCGCGAGATCCATGACCGGGTCGACCGAGACGAAGCGGCCCAGCTTCGGGTCGTACTCGCGGGAACCGATGTGCGTAAGCCCAGTATTGTCCAGCGTTCCGCCGACAAAGCCCTTGTCCGGGCGAGCTGGCCACGTGCCCGTAATGCCGCGGACCTCACCGAACGGCAAAGTCCGGCGTGTACTCACAGCCTGCTGGCCGACAGCGTTGATCGTGCTCTGCGTGGTGTCATGCTGGTCGGACGACATCCAGGTCAAGCCCGTCGAGGCGCGCATGGCGATCGCCTGGCCCGCGTGCGTGTGGTAGCGGGTGCACCTTCGTCTCGGACGACGTCGCGTAGCGCAGTTCCTGGCCGGGCAGGTACAGCGTGCGGCCGGTGGGGTCGCGGCGGATCAGGCGGTCACCGTCGGCGTCGTAGACGTACGACGACTGGCCCGTCTCGTCGGTCGAGGTGGCGACTCGTCCCTCGCGGTCCCACGTCATCGTCTGCGTGGTGCCGCCCGGCGAGGGGCGTGTGAGCGTGTTGCCGGTCTCGTCGTAGGAGTGCAGCGCCTGGCGGCTGCCCGCGTTGTCGGTCGTCACCGCCTTGGCGATGGAGTGCTTGCCCGGCGTCGGGAAGTACTCGGTGGTGCGGTCGCCCGCTGTGGTGCCGTGTTCCACCAGCTTCGTGCGGTCGCCCGCGACGTTGTAGGTGTAGGACTGCCAGTACTTCGACGGGCCGCCCAAGCCGGCGACGGTCGGGTCGGTTGCGCAGTCGCCCGAGTTCGGGGTCCACGCCTCGGTCAGCCGGCGCAGGTGCTCCGCCCGGAAACACTGCGTGTCGGAGCTGACCGTGTCCGAGACGCTGGTAACGTTGCCAGCCCAGTCATGGCTGTACGACACGTTCGCGACATCGGTCGGGCCGGTCTGCCTCGTGGTCCGGATCTGGTTGAGGCGACGGGTGAAATGGTCGTAGTCGCGAGCTTCGTCGACGAAGTTGCCGTCGTTGTTGCGCAGCTGGTATGACGCCAGCTCACCGAACGAGGTGCAACCGGTTGAGGTGACAAGGCTCGTTTTTCGACGTCCCATAGCCCGACTTCTGCGTTGGCGGCTGCCCCAGCGCGTCGTAGTTGCACTCCAGCATCTCTCGTTTTGAGATCGCCGGCAGCCGGGATGACGGCCGAGTACAGCGCCCCATTGACATGGTAGGTGTACTCGTAGCTGCACGTGCCGCCGAGGCCAGTCTCTCCCGGAATCGTGAAGTCGGTCACCAACGGTTGGTAGTCCGGCATTATTCCGACGTGTTCCATGACGTAGGCGCCGAGTTCACCGTGACGTACCGACTTGACCAGCACTCCCTTGAGGACGGCGCCGTCACTGAACGTGTCGATCGACGAACAGAGCGATCCGCGAGCGTGGTGGACGGCCCGATAATCGACGTGCCCGTCGGCGTGGGGTCGGACCGCTGGGTCACGGTAACGCGCACGCACGGTCCTCGTGATCGGGCACAACATCACGACCATGACCAGGTTGCTGGACGTGCTACCCGCGTTCTACTCCGACTTCCGCGTGCGGGTCGTGGAGAGCTGGAGCGGTTCGGACCCGTTCTACCGGAGGCTGGCGAAAGCGTTCAACGAGCTAAGAATCATGGTCATGCAGTGGGAGCAGGCGGTCAGGACGCGGATCGACCTCGCGATCGGCGGGCTCACCGACGCGAAAGCACCGCACGTCATTCTTTTACATGCATCTGATATACCAATAATTCTCCGCGAAAAACGAAAACCGAAAACCGGCAGACCTTCGGCCTTTCGCCGCAATGGCTGCTCTACAACGGGCAGCCATTGCGGAGGCCCTCGTGCTCTCGCACTCCGAGCAACTGGCACGACTCGAGGCCGCCGTCCCGGTCAAGCGAAAGCTCTACAACGGCTTCTCGCAGGAGTGCCGCGACTTGCAGCGCACACCCGTCTGGCCGACCGGTTCCGGCGCGGAAGACCCGCTCGGCTCCCTGCGCGCTCACCCTCGAGTTTGAGATCATCGCTCCCCACCGCGTCACCGAACGCGCTGCGGCCCGCTCTCTCCGCGGCGGATCGTCTGACCGACCAGATTGCAAAGATCCGCGCGGAGAACAAGGCCGCCCGCGGCGACACGAACGCTTTCGCCAAGAGTATTCGATAGCTGCGGAAGGCTTCTCTGCGGCGGTGCGTGACCTCGTCCACGCGGTCCGCGCCCACCTCGACGTCAAGGCGAAGTTCGCGCCCCTGGCAGCACAACTCCCGAAGTGAGCTCCTGAAGGAAGTCGGCCACCGCACCGGCCTGATCCAGCTCAGCCAGATCGCGGAACGCCTCCAGGGCCCGCCCAGGTGCCCGGATCCTCGCTGATCCGCTCCACCTGAGTACGGACGTCCGGTATTCAGAGCGGGGTCCGACGCCGAGCCTGGCAGCCTGTGACTGGCCGCGCGCTGCTCGCGCGACCTCGAGGCGAGCACCATCGGCGCACCGGCGGCCAGAGACTCCAGGACGGAGTTCATGCCGCCGCGGGGGACAAACGCGTTCGAACGGGCGAGCACGACCAGCCGGGAAACTGCCTGCGCATCAAGACGTTGGCTAGCAACGCTCCGAGCTCGCCCGGATCCGCTGAGCCTCGCGATCACCACCGTCCAGTCGGACCCGGCGAACGCGTGCGCGATCGAACCGTGCCGCGACGTGACCGCTGCAAGGCAACGCCGCCGAACACGATCGCGAGGGCGCTACTGATGATTGCGGATGCCAAGCCACTCCAAGACGCGCAGAAGACCGCAAGATCGCGCTCATATTATATTCCGATGCTTTTCCATTTAATCCAACCATTTCACCGCCCACGCCCACTCAATTAACCGCCTTCTCTTTTAGATACAGCGGGATCGATCCCAATATTCCACGCCTGCCCGAAAATGTGTATGGTCAGACCCAAAGATGTGCCCAAAAAGGCACTTGAATAAGGAGACTATATCTTAAGATTGACGACATGTTCGGCAATCTTTGGAATTTTTGCTCCATAACTCTAAATAGAGGTGAAAAACAGTGATGCCAACTCGCAAGAGGGGAATTTTTGCCCTTACTTCAGCATTATTTTTGCTGGTCAGCTTGACACTTACCCCAACAGCTAATGCTTATTACTCCTACGAAGGCAGTGGCGCCTGCTCGGGCGGCAATGATGCTTATAACGACTACGTCTGCCTTTACGACAGCTCGACACCAGGTTCTGGAATCTTTTTCAGGTTGGAAATCGCATTTTCCTCACAAGAGGTTAAGGTGTCAGATCTAAGAAATTACCCGTTCAGCGGCTCAGGTGGCGGATCATGGAATGACAAGATTAGTTCACTTGCATGGAAAATTAATGGTCCCCGCGGGTCCATGCTGCCCCATGGCACCGGCTTTATGGCGTCAGAACAACAGCTGGCCCTGACTGCTTACGAACACACCAACTACAGAGGTTCGCAAGCAACGGTCACTACAATTCCCGGTGAAAGTGGAACTTATTCTAATAATATTGCGTCGTCACTCACCCTGACGCAGATTTCCGTAAATTCACCTTGCGACTGTCTCTAAATCTGCCGCACCAGTCGAAACTTAACAAATATTTGAATTGCCTCTCTTAATTTTTTACTAGCATGACTTGTTCACACTTTCGTTTGGCATGGCTCGCACACGGTGCCGAGCCATGCCAAATTTTCCAGGCTTAATCATACGAGGGATGGTGGCCGTAATGAACGCCTCCCTGCCCGTAACTCAGGCGCTTGCGGTGCTGCTGAGCCTGGCATTGGACTAGGCCGAGCGCCTGATCTAGCGTTCTCGGCATGTTCTTTAGTTGCAATCACAGCGCCAAGCTGGTCTACAACGTGCAACGGCCGGTCGAGCCCGATGATCAATAAGTCTGGTCGGTCGTGCCGATGTGACAGCGTTCCACCGGAGGTCGCATGCTGCCCTACGACAACACGACCAACTCGGCGACTCGCTCGACGAAGAACACCTTCGCGAACGTTATTGTCCGCAGTCGCACGGGTCGCCAAGCAGACCGGCATCATCGTGTCGGACACCTGCCAGGACGCCGTCATGCCCAACGCGGCCTCGTTCTACGACCAGATCATCTACTTCCACTGATCCGAGACGGCCGAGGCGTTAACTTGCTGACCAGGATGTTCGGCTTCGACGCCAACGGCGAGCGGTTGGAGCTCACTGCGTCCGCAATACTCAACGGCCGACGGATTGCGTAGCGACCCACGATGAAGACCTGTCGGCTCTGCTTCAACAACTTCCAGTCGTTCGGTCCTGTGCCGAAAACGATCGACCTCACATACGTCCTAAAGGTTGTCCCGTAATGATCAAGAGTCCTGGCGGGACAAGGGTGGTCGCGGTGTCGCCGGTGGCTGGCGGGCGTTCAGCCGGTCATGGCCAGGTTGCGCATGTGGGCGATGCCTCGGGTGGCGT
>NZ_JAPJDL010000005.1:0-69078 GCF_026242055.1 Lentzea sp. NEAU-D7
CTACGCAACAGGCAGCCGCCCAACGCAACAGGCGTGCCATCAACCCACGCACGGCGCGGGCCCCCTGATCAGATTGCCGGGGGTCTGGGGGCAGCGCCCCCAGGGGAAGCACGCAAGGCGACCAGGCCGCCCGCAAGGTGACCACCCGCAAGGTCGCACCCCCAGGCTGACAGCACCCTAACGACCACTTACGTACCCTCAGCACACCACTCCCCAGCCAGAAGAAGGAGCCCCCGTGCCGAGGCCAGCACTGATCCTGACGCTACTGCTGGCGTTGGGCGCGTGCTCCTCCCCCGCACCCACCCCGCTCCCAGCCCCACCCCCGACCTCAACCAAGCCCTCCACCCCACCACAAGAACAGGTCCACATCTCCATAGGCGACTCCTACGCCACAGGCTTCGGCCCGAACGGCACAGCCGAGAGCTTCGCCCAGATAGTCGCCAAGCAGTCGAACCTCAAACTGATCAACCTGGCCTGCAACGGCGCCACCTCGGCAGACCTGGCCTCCAAGCCGGCCTGCGGCCCGGACGCCGGCGGCAGGACCCAGCTGGACGCCGCCGTGGACGCGCTGCGCGGTGGAAAAGCCGGTCTGGTCACGGTGGTGATCGGCGGCAACGACCTGGCGCCGTGCGCGCTGTCGCAGGAACCGCTGGAGTGCGCGACGAGGACCGTCGCCGACATCCAGACCAACGTCGCCGGCACGCTCGCCGAGCTGCGGGAGGCGGCGCCGGACGTGAAGATCGTCGGGCTGACCTACCCGGACGTGTTCCTCGGTGCCTGGGTGAACCCGTCGTTCCCGAACGGCAAGAACCTCGCCCGGCTGTCGGTCACGATGTTCCAGGACTTCAACACCAGGATCGCGGCGCAGTACGGCAGGTTCGGCGCGAAGTTCGCCGACGTCACGAGCTCCACCGGCGGCTACGGCGCGCTGACCGAGCTGACCCAGGACCCGAAGTACGGTCAGGTCCCCGCCTCGGTGGCCAAGGTGTGCGCGCTCACCTACTTCTGCGACCGCACCGACGTGCACCCGACGCCCGCCGGTCATCAGGCGATCGCGGAGGCCGTCGCCGCGGCGAGCCGCTAGGCCGTCGTCTGCGGCGGAGGCCGGGCGTCCGGCTCTCGTGCGTCCGGGTGTTCCTCCGCGAACCGGGGCGGGGTTTTCCGCGTATTACCCGAAAGACTCTGTTGATCAGCCGCTCGGCCTGACAGTCTCTGGAACCGTTGCCGCACCGAGGAAGTGGTTGATGACCGTGCTCCCGCACAGCACCGACGTCCTGCACCGGCTGAACGACGCCGTCGACGGCTTCCTGCGCAGCGAGAAGGAGTTCGACCTCGCGGATCCGTCGGCGCACATGCTGGTCGGTGGCCGTTTCCGCACGCTCAGCGCCCAGATCGGCGCCAGCGTGCTCGCGGGCGTGCCGGACGAGGACGTCGCCGCGATCGTCCAGCCCGCGCGGTCGAAGTGTTCGCGCTCGCCCTTCACGCGCGACGAGAACGAGTGGGCGCGCGGCTACCCGAGCGACTTCCAGCTGGTCGAGCACGTGATGGCGCAGGCCAACAACTCCACGCCGGGCACGCTCGGCTGGCACGTCGAGGCGCACCTGCAGGGCTCCGCGATCGCCCAGCAGCAGCGCAACCGGGTGATGCACCAGGCGCGGCTGATCAGCGACGCCCTGACCGCGCCGCGCAACGGCCCGCGTTCGGTGCTGCTGATCGCGTCCGGCGCCGCCCCCGACCTGAGGCTCATCCCGCCCGGCATCATGCGGCCCGGTGACAGGTTCGTGCTCACCGACGTCGACCCGGACGCGCTGGAACTGGCCCAGAAGCGGCTCGGGCTGCTCAACGAGGCCACGACCGCGGTCCCCGGCAACGTGTTCCGGGCGATTCCGAAGCTCGCCGAGCTCGGGCCGTTCGACCTGGTGCTGGTCAACGGCCTGTACGACTACCTCAACGACCGGGCGGCCGTGCGGCTCACCGAGGCCGTGCTGACCAGGCTCTGCCGTCCCGGCGGCACGTTCTACTTCTCCAGCAGCACGACCGGGAACCCGTTCCGGTGGGCGCTCGAGTACCTGATGGACTGGTCGGTGGTCGAACGCGACGAGCGCGCCGTCCGGGCGTTGCTGCCGGGCTGCGACGTGTCGGCGGGGCTCGATCCGACCGGGCTGGCGCTGCTCACGCACGTCCGCACCAGGCGGTGACGACGCCCCGGACGCGGACGGTGCTCAGCGCAGGCCGTGGGCGATCCGGGTCACGAAGGCGACCAGCCGGTCCGGCGTGAACCTGTCCGGGTCGGTGAGGACGAGCCGCCCGGACATCTCGGCGAGGGCGAGCATCGCGTGGCCGAGCAGGGCCGAGTCGAGGTCGTCGAGGCGGCCGAGCTCCTTGAGGCCCAGCGCGGCCAGGTCCTCGATCTGGGCCAGCACCCCGGCGCGGACCAGTTCCACCTGGTCGCGGAACTCGTGCGGGGTGCCCTCCGGCGGCAGCAGCACGAGGCGCCAGCGGTCGGGGGCCTCGACCACGGCGTGCACGAAGACCCGGACGGCGTCGGCGAAGGCGTCGTCCGGCGAACGGGTGGCGAAGTCCGTGGGCAGGGCGGCCAGGACCTGCTCGGTGGCGCGGCCCGCCTCGCGTTCGAGCAGGGCGCCGATGAGCTCGCCCCGGTTCGCGAACAGGTCGTAGAGCACGGGCTTGGTGACCTCGGCCCGTTTCGCGACCGACTCCATCGTGACGGTGTCGAACCCGGCCGGGATCAGGCTCAGAGCGGCGTCCAGCAGCTGCTCGCGGCGCTGCTCCGGCGGCAGGCGGCGGGCGTACTTGCGACGCGTTGTGCTCACCCGACCATATTGCTACGGTGGCGTAGCTTTCACAAAGCTACGCAGGCGTAGTAATTGGCGGAGGTACTGCGATGGAGCCGGACAACCTCGTTCTGCAGCCGCGTGACGTGCAGTTCGACTGGTCGACCCTGCCGATGCACTGGGTCCCGGACGAACCGGTGGCCACGCACGTCATGAACGTCCTGCACCTGCTGCTGCCCGAGGGCGAGCGGTGGTTCGTGCGCACCTTCCAGCAGGCGGTGCCGCTGATCACCGACGACACGCTGCGCGAGGACGTGCTCGGGTTCATCGGGCAGGAGGCGATGCACGCCGAGGCGCACAGCGAGGTCCTGGACCACCTCCTCGCCAACGGGCTCGACCCGCGGCCGTTCACCCGGCAGATGGAACACGTCTTCCAGCGGATCCTCGGCCCGAAGGCCGGGCTGACGGAGGAGCAGGCACGCGAGCAGCTGATCGAACGGGTCGCGATCGTCGCCGCCGTCGAGCACTTCACGGCGTACCTGGGCGACTGGATGCTGAACGCCGGCGCGCTCGACCGGGCGGGCATCCACCCGGTGATGCTGGACCTGCTGCGCTGGCACGCCGCCGAGGAGGTCGAGCACCGCAGCGTCGCCTACGACCTGATGTGCCACCTCGACCGCCGGTACGTGCGGCGGGCGCGGACGATGCTGCTGGTCGCGCCGGTGCTGTTCTGGCTGTGGGTGCGCGGGGCGCGGTTCATGGTGCGCGCGGACAGGACCACGAGGGTGCGGCTCACCTGGCGGGAGACGATGAGGGCCGGGCGGCGCGGCCTGCTGCCGAAGCTGTCGGAGATCTTCCGCGCGTTCCTGCGCTACTTCCACCCCGCCTACCACCCGAGGCAGGAGGGGTCGACGTCGCAGGCGATCGCCTACCTCGCCTCCTCCCCCGCCGCTCGTGAGGCGCACTGATGCGCCGCGGCTCGATCGCGGCCGTCCACTCCACGCCGCACGGAGAGGCGGTTCGATGCTGCGGGGCCTGACCCGGTTCGGGAACCTCTACGACGCCGCCGTCACCCGGTTCGGCGGCCGGGCACGACCAGGTGCCGCACGCGACGCGTTGTGGCTCGACGTCGTCGACCGCTCCCAGGTCGCGGACGGCGTGGTCGCCCTCCGCTTCGGCGGCCCGGCGCTGCCCGCCTGGCAGCCCGGCTGCCACCTCGACCTGCACCTGCCGTCCGGGCTGCGCCGCCAGTACTCGCTGTGCGGTGATCCGGCCGAGAACACCTACCGGATCGCGGTCCGCGAGGTCGGCGCCGGTTCGCGCGAGGTGCAGGCGTTGCGGGTCGGCGACCGGATCCAGGTGCGGGGGCCGCGCAACGCGTTCCCGTTCGCCGGGATCGGGCCCGTCGTGTTCGTGGCGGGCGGCATCGGGATCACCGCGATCCTGCCGATGGTGCGCGCGGCCGCGCGGGCGGGCCTCGACTGGCGGCTCGTGTACTGCGGGCGGTCGATGGCGGCGATGCCGTTCCTGGACGAGCTGCCGGTCGGCCGCGTCGACGTGCGGATCGGACGCGGACCGGCGCTGCTCGCGGAGGCGACGCCGAGTGCCGCGGTGTACTGCTGCGGGCCGGCGTCGATGCTCGACCAGGTGCGGGCCGAGTTCGCGTCGCGCTGGCTGCACTTCGAACGCTTCAGCCCGCCGCCGATCGTCGGCGGCCGGCCGTTCGCGGTCGAGCTGCGGCGCAGCGGGGTGACCCTCGACGTGCCGGCCGACCGGTCGGCGCTCGACGTGATCAGGGACTTCCGGCCGTCGGTCGCCTACTCCTGCCGGCAGGGGTTCTGCGGCACGTGCGACGTCGGCGGCGTGCGGATCTGCGTGGACCGGCCCACCGGTGACCGACTCGTCTTGGAGGATCTGTGAAGGTGCGTTCCGGGGAAGTCGAACTCGCGGTGCAGGTGCGCGGCACGTCCGGGCCGACGGTGGTCCTCGTGCACGGGTATCCGGACACGCACGAGGTCTGGGACCGCGTGGCCGCCCTGCTGGAGAAGGACTTCCGCGTCGTCACGTACGACGTGCGGGGTGCCGGCGAGTCCTCGGCGCCGTCCACCGAGGACGGCTACCGGCTCGAACGGCTGGCGGCGGACCTGTTCGCGGTGATCGACGCGGTCAGCCCGGACGAGCCGGTGCACCTGGTCGGCCACGACTGGGGCTCGATCCAGTCCTGGGAGGCGGTGACCACGCCCGGCGCGCGGATCGCCACGTTCACGTCCATCTCCGGGCCGTGCCTCGACCACATGGGGCACTGGTCGCGGAAGGGGCTGTCGATCGCCCACCTCCGGCAGTTCCTCCGGTCCTGGTACATCGGCGCGTTCCACCTGCCGGTGCTCGCGCCCCTGTTCTGGCGGCTCTACCTCGGCCCGCGCTGGGGAGGCGTGCTGCGGCGGCTGGAAGGTGTGGAGGTCGAGCCCGCACGCACGATCACCTCCGACGCCGTGCGCGGGATCTCGTTGTACCGGGCTAACATCCGGCAGGTCATGCGCTCGCCGCGGCAGCGTTTCGCGCCGATGCCGGTGCAGGTGGTCCAGCCGGTCCACGACCGCTACATCCGCACCGAGCCACTCGACCTCGAACGCTGGGTGCCGTCGCTCACGCGCCGGAAGATCGCGGCCGGGCACTGGGCACCGCTGAGCCACCCGGAGCCTCTGGCCCGGATGATCAGCGAGTTCGTCGCGGACTCCACGCCGAAGCGCGAGCTCGTGGTGATCACGGGTGGTGGAAGCGGCATCGGCAGGGCGACCGCGGTGGCGTTCGCCAGGGCCGGCGCCCGCGTCGTGGTGTCCGATGTGGACTTCGCCGCGGCGGAGGAGACCGCCGGTGTGGTGGACGGTCACGCCTACGAGGTGGACGTGCGCTCCGAGGAGGCGGTGCGGGCCTGGGCTCGGCAGGTCGCGGACGAGCACGGCGTGCCGGACGTGGTCGTGAACAACGCCGGTATCGGCCACTCCGGGTCGTTCCTGTCGACCTCGACCGAGCAGTGGCGACGGGTGCTGGACGTCAACCTGTGGGGTGTCGTGCACGGCTGCCGGGCGTTCGGCGAGCTGATGGTCGAACGCGGAGAGGGCGGCCACATCGTGAACCTGTCCTCGGCGGCGGCATACCTGCCGTCGAAGATCCTCTCCGCGTACGCCACCAGCAAGGCCGCGGTGTTCATGCTGTCGGACTGCCTGCGGGCGGAGCTCGCGCCGCACGCCATCGGCGTCAGCGCCATCTGCCCAGGGGTCGTGAACACCAACATCACCGCCACCACGACGTTCTCCGGCGTGAGCCCCGAGGAGGAACGCCGCAAGCAGGACCGCGCGTCCCGCCTCTACGCCCGGCGCGGCTTCGGCCCGGAGGGCGTCGCCACGGAGATCGTGCGCGCGGTGCGCCGCAACAAGCCCGTCGTGCCGGTGACCGCGGAGGCCAAGGCGGCCCGGCTCGCCGGCCGGGTCGCACCGGGCCTCCTGCGCACGTTCGCCAAGCTAGACCTCGGCTAGCTCCCCACCGAACGCGGCGGCGAGGCGGAGCCAGGGCGCGGCCTCCTCCGGCCGGCCCTGCCGCTCCAGCGTGCGGCCGAGCAGCAGGTGGGCGTAGTGCTCGACCGGGTCGCGGTCCACGATCACGCGGAGCCGCGCCTCGGCCTTGTTCAGCTGCGCCGAGTGGTAGTAGGCGCGGGCCAGCAACAGGTGGAGGTCCGTCTGGAACGGCACCTCGTCGGCGACGGCGGCCAGCAGCTCCGCGGCCTTGACGTAGTCGCGGGACTCGAACAGCAGCTGCCCGCGCTCCCACTTCTCCGCGGGAGTCTCGACGTGGCCGGCGTCGAACAGGCGCCTCGCCGTCACCCAACGATCTGCCGCCACCTCACCGCCGGGCTGGTAGGCGTTGAACATCGTGCTGTCGTGCACCGAGAGTTCGTTGTTCATCGAACCTCCCTTCCGGCGCGTACAACGCCTTCCAGGGGCAGGTATTCCCAGGTGTGGTCCTGCCAGATCAGGCGCGACGTCTCCTCCGGGTAGGCGGTCACCTCGTCCTGGACGTCGAACACGCGTGTCACGCGGCCGGTGAGGTCGTAGGCGGGCCAGCCGGGATCTCCGTGCACCGCGAACCCCGTCCACGCCGCCCGCATCCGATCGGACACCTGCCGCACCTCCGGGGTGATCTCGCCGAGCACCGCGGCCGCCTGTCCGCGGTCGAGGTTGCCGAACACCAGCGGCACGTCCAGCCCGTGGCACGCGCGGAACGCCTCGGTCGGCTCGAAGGCCACCACGTACACGTGTGCCCGGCCGCCCGCCGCCACCTGTGCCTCCGCGAGGTGCAGCGACGGCATCCGGAACAGCCAGTCCGAGCAGACCAGCTCGAACAACTCCTCCGGCTCCCCGGCCGGATACGCGAGGCCGGGGGCGAACACCTCAAGCGCCTCCGCCGCCTGCTCCGGCGTCACGCTGCCCGCCAGGCCCTCCAGCACCGACAGCAGCCGCTGTTCGTGGCGCGTGTGCCCGGCGATCAGCTCGACGTCGCGCGCCGCACCCGACTTCAGCGCCTCCCACGGCGTCGTCGGCAGGACGTCGCCGTCGACCACGGGCGCGAACGGGATCTGCTTGTGCGCGGCCCGGCCCCAGCGGCCGAACCGCCGGATCTTCGCCATGACCTCGTCGCCCGCGACCGGCAGCAGTTCCGGGTCCACAGTGGACAGATCGGCGGCGGTCGGGCGCAACCCGAGCTCGGCGGCGCACGCGGTGGCGACGTCCGCGGCCAGTTCCGGCGAGAAGAACGTGCCGGGCACGCTGCTCGCGATCGCGCGGTGGAACAGTCCCGCGGCACGGGGCATCGCGAGCAGCGCCGCCACCGAGCCGCCGCCCGCGGACTGGCCGAAGACCGTCACGCGGGCCGGGTCGCCGCCGAACGCGCGGATGTTGTCGCGCACCCACTCCAGCGCCGCGACCTGGTCCAGCAGCCCGCGGTTCGCGGGGGCACCCTCGATCAGCGCGAACCCCTCGACGCCGACGCGGTAGTTCAACGTCACCACGACGACACCGCCCGACGCGAGCCGCGCGCCGTCGTACTCGGGCAGGCCGGACATGCCGACCGTGTAGGCACCGCCCTGGATCCACACCATCACCGGCAGGTCGCCGGTGATGCCGGGCGACCAGATGTTCACCGTCAGCCACTCGTCACCGGCCGCGCCCATGCCGTCCATGCCGAACACCGCGGCCTGCGGTGGCGGCGGCCCGAACTCCAGCGCCTCCCGCACTCCGTCCCACGCCTCGACCGGCTGCGGCGCGGCGAAGCGCAGCTCCCCGACCGGTGGCGCGGCGAACGGGATGCCGCGGAACACCGCCATCCCCTGTTCAGCGGTGCCGCGCACCGTGCCGCCGGTGACTCGAACCTCGACCATGGCGGAATGGTCGGCGCAACACCCGTGCAAAAGCCAGGGAATTACCGCCGGGCGGTCAGGCCGTGACGACGACCTTCGCCCGCGCGTGCTCCGACTCGACGTGCCGGATGGCGTCGGCCGCGTCGGCCAGCGGGTAGGTCCGCTCGATCACCGGCACCAGCCGTCCCGACTCCGCGAGCTCCGCCAGCGCGGCCAGGTTCTCCCCGCTGGGCTTGGCCTCCAGCACCACGAGCCGCCGCCGGGAGAACGACGCGAGCAGCTTGCCCTGGACGAGCAGCCGGTACGGGCCGAACAGCACGCCACCGGTGAAGCTGCCACCGCCGGAGAGCACCAGCGTGCCGTCGTCGGTGAGCAGCGCCCGCAACTCGCCCATCGACCTGTTCCCGACCAGGTCGAAGACGAGGTCGTAGCGCTGCCCGGAGCGGGTGAAGTCCGTCGTCCGGTAGTCGACGACGTGGTCGGCGCCGACCGAACGGACCTGCTCGACGTTGCGCGTGCTGCACACCGCGGTCACGATCGCCTTGCGCGCCTTGGCGATCTGCACCGCCATCAGCCCGACCCCGCCGGACGCACCGTTGATGAGCACCTTCTGCCCGGCCCGCAGGTCCTTCAGGCCCGTCCACGCGGTGTTGCCCGCCAGCGGCAGCGTCGCCGCCTGCTCGAACGTGAGGTTCGACGGCTTGTGCCGCACCAGGTTCGCGGGTACCCGGACGTACTCGGCGAAGGATCCCTCGACCTCGCCGAACACCTCGTCCCCGACCTGCACCATGCCGCCCACGCCCGGCCCGGTCTCCTCGACCACGCCCGCGAAGTCCATCCCCCGGATCCGCGCCTTCGGGCCCTTCCACCCCAGGAACAGCCGCGCGAAGTACGGGTCGCCGCGCATGATGTGCCAGTCGGCGGCGTTCACCGACGACGCCCGCACCCGCACCAGCACCTCGCCGGCGGCGGGCACCGGCCGTTCGACCTCCCGCAGCTCCAACACGTCCGCGGAGCCGTACCTGTCCTGGACGATCGCCTTCATCGCGGCCTCCCCTCGCTTGGGGAGGAAGGTAAGCGGCGGCAACGCCCCGCACATCAGGGACGACCCCTAAGGTCCCGCGGCCTACAGCGGAAGCTGTTGGCCCGTCTGCTCCTTGACCATGTACTCGGCGTACCAGTCGGGCCAGTTCTCGTCGTACTCGCCGCCGTTGCGCTTCTCGTGCTCGCCGTGGGCCACCGCGGCCCTGCGCAACGCCGCGGCCAGGTCGGTGATCGAGGCGTAGGAGGTGTCGTCGGCGTCGACGCGGCCGGGCAGGCGGGTCGTGACCTCCTGCAGGATCCACGTGTTGCCGTCCGGGTCGGCGAGCTCGGCGCGGGTGACGTAGCTGCGGCGCCCAGGGTCCGCGCCCTCGACGGGACCGTCCGGGCCGCCGTGGAACAGCGGGCCGACCTCGATCCCGGCCGCCAGCAGGGCCTCGTGGGTCTCGACGACGTCCGCGACGACCAGGAAGTGCCTGCCGGAGCCGGGTTCCGCGGTCGTGACGCCCTCTCCGAAGTGGACGGACGCGCTGGAACCGCGCGGGGTGAACTGCACGACCTGCGACGGGGTCACGTCCTGGCGCCAGCCGAGGCGGGCGTAGAACTCCTTGGCGCGCTCCACGTCCGTGACGGGGACGACGGTGACTTCGAGCTTCATGTCGATCTCTTCGAGGTTCTTCACTTCGCTACTTCCTTCGCGAGGTCGCGGAGTGCGTTGAGGAACGCCTCCGAGAAGGTGGGGAACGGCTGGATGACGTCGAGCAGCACGGAGAGCGGGACCTTCGCGCGGATCGCGACGGTGGCCTGTTGCAACCACTCACCCGCCTCCGGGCCCACGGCGTAGGCACCGGTGAGGACCTCGCCGTCGGACACAACGGTCAGGAAACCGGGCTTCGTGGCGTACTCACGGGTGTAGGTGGCGGTGCGCGCGACGCCGGACAGGTGGGCGGTCGCGGTGTACTTCCCTTCCGCCGCACCGACCGCGGCGACTTCCGGCGAGGTGAACACGACGCGGGGAACGGCGCTGTAGTCGACCTCGGCCGGTGTGCCGAGGATGTTCGCGGCGGCGACGCGGCCCTGGTACTTGCCGACGTGGGTCAGGTTCCACTGGCCCGTGACGTCGCCGACCGCCCAGATGCCGTCCGCCACGTTCATCCGGGCGTCGGTGGCGATGCCGCGCGGATCCGGTTCGACACCGACGTTCTCCAGCCCGATGCCGTCGACGCGCGGGCGGCGGCCGGTGGCGACGAGGAGCTTGTCGCCGCGCAACCGGGTGCCGTCCGGGAGGTCGAGCACGTACTCGTCGTTCTCGAACCGCGCCGCGGTGGCGTGCACGCCGAGGTGCAGTTCGACGCCGTCCGCGGCCAGCGCCTCGGTGAGTGCCCGGCCGGCCGCCTCCGGTTCGCGGGGCAGCAGCCGGTCGGCGCCCTCGACCAGGGCGACCTCGGCGCCGAGGCCCAGGAACGCCTGCGCCATCTCGACGCCCACGGGTCCGCCGCCCAGGACCAGCAGCCGGCGCGGGATCTCCCGGACGCCGGTGGCCTCGCGGTTCGTCCACACGTCCAGGTCGCTCAGGCCCGGGATCGGCGGGAGGAAGGCGGCCGACCCGGTGGCGATCACGATGTGGTCGGCGCTGTAGGTCTGGTCGCCGACCGCGACGGTCCGAGGCCCGGCGATCTTGCCGTGGCCGCGCAGCACGTCGATTCCGGCGCTCTCGGCCCACTTCTCGCCGCCTGAGTCGTCGTAGGACGACACCATGAAGTCACGCCAGTCGAGCACGGCCTCCACGTCGATCTCGCCGGTGACCGCCTCGCGGGCGCCGGGGACCTGCTTGGCGGCCGCCACGGCCTCACCGGCACGCAGCAGGGTCTTGGACGGCACGCACGCCCAGAAGGAGCACTCGCCGCCGAGCAGTTCGCGTTCGACCAGCGCCACCCGCAGGCCGCCCTCGGCGACGGCGGCGGCGAAGTGCTCGCCGGGAGACCCGCCGCCGAGGACGATCACGTCGTAGTGCGAGGTCATCAGACACGTCCCGGCAGGCGCGTCGTGACTTCCTGCAGCACCCAGCCGTTGCCGTCCGGGTCGCTGAACGACGCGAACGAGCCGTAGCTGGTGCGGGCGGGGTCCGGACCGGCGACCCGGCCGGTGGTGCCGGCGTGGTGGAAGACGCCGGTCTTGTCGTGGAAGATCTCGCTGACCCGCACACCGCGGCCGATCAGGTCCTCGCGGGCGGCCTCGACGTCGTCGACGACCAGGTGCAGGCCCTCGACGCTGCCGGGGGTGGCGTCCGAGACGCCGTTGCCGAAGACGATCGACGCGGGTGAGCCGGGCGGCGTGAACTGGACCAGGCGGTAGCCCTCGTCGTCGGCGAACTCGGCGTCGAAGCGCCAGCCCAGCGCCTGGTAGAAGTGGACGGCCCGGTCGACGTCGCCGACCGGGATGACGGTCACCTCGAACTTGTAGTCCATCGGAATTCCTCTTCCTCGTTGTCGATGACACGAGACTGCTCCCGCCAGGGGGCCGCTCGAACCCGTGGAACACCCTGGTCGTCCCCCGGCCCGTAGGCTCGGACCCGTGTCGGACAAAGGTCTGCTCGGCAGACGCACCGAGGCCGAGGCGCTGGATCGACTGCTCACCCTGGCGCGGTCCGGCGCCGGTCAGGTGCTGGTCCTGCGGGGTGAGGCCGGGATCGGCAAGACCGCGCTGCTCGACCAGGCGTCGGCGCGCGCCGCGGGGTTCCGGGTGGCACGGGCCGCCGGCGTCGAGGCCGAGAGCGCGTTCCCGTACGCGGGGCTGCACCAGCTGTGCGCGCCGTTCCTCGACCGGCTGGACCGGCTGCCCGCACCGCAGCGCGAGGCGCTCGGCACGGCGTTCGGGATGGCCGCCGGGCCCCGGCCGACGCGGTTCATGGTCGGCCTGGCGGTGCTGACGCTGCTCGCCGAGGTCGCCGACGAGCAGCCGCTGGCGTGCCTGGTGGACGACGCGCAGTGGCTCGACGCGATGTCGTCGGCGGTGCTCGGGTTCGTCGCCCGCAGGCTGCTCGCTGAACGGATCGCGCTCGTCTTCGTGCTGCGCGAGGGCAACGACCACCTCGACGGACTGCCCGAGCTGCTCGTGCGCGGCCTGGACGACGCCGACGCCCGCGCGCTGCTGGAGTCGGTGATCAAGGGACCGGTCGACGGCCGGGTGCGCGACCGGATCGTCGCCGAGGCCCGCGGCAACCCGCTGGCGTTGCTGGAACTGCCGCGCGAGGTGGCGGACGGGCTCGACCCCGGCCCGCTGACCAGCCGCATCGAGCAGAGCTTCGTCCGGCAGATCGCCACGCTGCCCGCCGACACCCGGCTGCTGATGCTGACCGCCGCGGCCGAGCCGCTCGGGGACGCGACCCTGCTGTGGCGGGCGGCGGGCCTGCTCGGGCTGGGCGCCGACCCGGCAGCCGCCGCGCTGGGCACCGGGCTGATCGAGTTCGGCGCCCGCGTCCAGTTCCGGCACCCGCTCGTGCGCTCCGCCGTCTACCGCTCGGCGTCCGCCGCGGACCGGCTGCGCGTGCACCGGGCGCTGGCCGACGTGACGGATCCCGCCATCGACCCGGACCGGCGCGCGTGGCACCGGGCGCAGGGCACCGCGGCACCGGACGAGGAGGTCGCCGCCGACCTGGAGAACTCGGCGGGTCGCGCCCAGGCGCGTGGCGGGCTGCTGGCCGCCGCCGCGTTCCTCGAACAGGCCGCTGTGCTGACGCCGGAACCCGGCCGCCGGGCCTCCCGCGAGCTCGCCGCCGCGCGGGCCAAGCGCGACGCGGGCGCGCTGGACGCCTCGTCGCGGCTGCTGTCCGCGGTCGAGGCCGGGCCGCCGGACGAGCTGCGCGGTGCCCAGGTCGAGCACCTGCGCGGGCACATCGCGTTCGACCGGCGCCGGTTCGCCGACGCCGCGCCGCTGCTGTTCGGCGCGGCCCGCCGGCTCGCGCCGTTCGACGCCGACCTGGCACGCGAGACGCACCTCGAAGCCCTCTCAGCAGCGATCTGGGCAGGCGCGCCACTGGCCGACGCCGCCCGGAGCGCTCCCCCGGCCCGCGTCCCGCCCTGCGCCCTGGACCTGGTGCTCGACGCGCTCACGACCCGCATCACCGCCGGCTACGCGGCGGCCGTCGCGCCCATGACCCGTGCGCTGGACGACCTGCGCGCGCTGAAGGTCGGGGCCGACGACATCAGCCGCGTGCCGTGGCTGTTCGGCAACCGCGCGGGCGGGATCGTCGCGACCGAGATGTGGGACTTCGACACGCGCCGGGCGTTCGCACAGCAGCAGGTCCGCCTGTCCCGCGAGGCCGGTGCGCTGGTGCAGCTGCAGTTCGCGCTGAACTTCCTGGCGGACAACGAGCTCCTGGCCGGCGAACCCGCCGCCGCGCAGGCGTTGATCGAGGAGGACCAGCGCATCTCGGAGGTCACCGGCACCCCGGCGGTCGGCTACGCGGTGCTGCTGCGCGCCGCCTACCGGGGCGAGGACCTTGCGACCGCGATGCGCGCGGAGGCGTCGGCCGCCGGCCAGGGCCGGCTGGCCGTGATCGCCGACTGGACCCTCGCGATCCTCCACAACGGACTGGGCCGTCACGACCTGGCCCGCGACGCCGCGCTGCGGGTGTGGGCGTCCGACACCCTGGCCTACAGCGGCCTGATCGCGTCCGAACTGGCCGAGGCCGCCTCCCGCACCGGCGACACCGCGTTGGTCGCCGAGGCTCTGGACCGTTCCTCGGACTGGGTCGACACGCGGTGGTCGCTGGGCGTCAAGGCCCGCCTGCGCGCGCTGAACGGGGACTCACCGGCGTTCGCCGAGTCGATCGCCTGCTTCGAGCAGACGGCGCTGCGCGGCGAACTGGGCCGCGCGCACCTGCTGTACGGCGAGTGGTTGCGACGCGAGGGCCAGCGGGTCGAGGCCCGCGAACACCTCCGCACCGCGCACGAGACGTTGACGGCGTGCGGGATGCCGACGTTCGCGGACCGGGCGATGCGGGAGCTCCAGGCGACCGGGGAGACGGCGCGCAAGCGCACCGCCGACCCCACCGACGAGCTGACCGCGCAGGAGTACCAGATCGCCCGGCTGGCGCGGGAGGGCTACTCGAACCCGGAGATCGGCACGCGGCTGTTCATCAGCCCGCGCACCGTGGAATGGCACCTGCGCAAGGTGTTCGGCAAGGTCGGGGTGACTTCGCGCCGCCAGCTGCGCGACGCGAAGTTCTGAGCGTCCCCCAAGACCGCATCTCATTTGAGGCTGTTGTGGGTGAGCAGGTCCAGCTTGATGGCTCGGCGCTAGCAGGTCACTGCGCAGGCCGGCTGGGCGAATGCCACTGGTGGCGTTGCGGCGCATCGGGCAACAGCGGCTGCGCCAGCAGCCACTACGGCTCCGGGCACCACTTCTCCACATCGCCCGCCTCGGGCGAGGCGGGCGACCTACTCGGCGGCGGTGGCGAACGCGACCCGCTGACCGGCCCGGCAGGCCCGGATCCCGCGTCCAACGATGCAGCGTGCCGAGATGCGCGATGGCCTCTGGGGCTGACCAGGCGACTCAAGAGCTGCCAAAGCATCACCACTGTCGCGCCCGGCACTCTCGTCACTCGGTGACGAGGGACCTCAACAGGCACTTCGACCGGGTCGCGGGCCACTACACCGACGCACACGACGTGACATCCGCAGCGCCCGCCCGAGTTCACCTCGTCGACCAGTCTCGTTCGAAGTCGACCGCATGGAGGAGCGACGTGTCCACCTCTCGCCGAGGCGCGATAGCCGGTTTGTTGGCGATCATGGTCCTGCTACCTGGAGGAATTCCGGCGTCTGCGGACGGTTCAGCACGGGGCAGCGCAATCTCCGCCACCGAAAGCCGCCTCCAGGAGCTGGTCGAGGACAAGGCGGCTCTGGGCTTCTACTACGACGAGCGGCGTGACGACTACGTCGTGGTGCTGCCGGCCACCGGCCCCGGCAGCGTCGGCGTTGCCGCCGACTTCACCCTCAACGGTTCCGCGCCCACCGTGAAACGCAGCGGCACCACCCAGGCCGCGATCGACGAGTTCAACTGGCGAATCCGCGCCGAAGCGCAGCGGGACGGAGTCGCTGGTCACGTGTTCGGCTCGGCCTTCGACCTCGTTCGCGACGTCATGGTGGTGACCACTGACGCACCACAGGACGTCGTCCGCTCGCTGTCCGCCGGCCTGCCGATCACGGTGGAACACCGGCACGGCACTGGAGGCAGGAACTCCAGGCAGTACGACTCGATCCCGTTCCGGGGAGGCGCGGCCATCACCGTCGGGACCGCACAGTGCAGCAGCGGGTTCACCGTCAAATCACCGCAAGGGGACCGTTACCTGCTCACCGCGGGGCACTGCGGTTACGTGCAGGGGGTGCCGATGGGTCGACCGGTGTCGAACACCGGCAGTGGCGAGAACATGGGCTACTTCTACAACTGGAACTACCCCGCGCGGGACATCGGCCTGATCAGCCGCCTCGATTCCGCCGGCGCCTACGGCCATCACATCTACGTCGGCAACGCGACCGGCACCGTGAAACGGGTGAGCGGCGCTTCGGACCCCGTCGTGGGCGGTACCGGCTACTGCCGCAGTGGGGTCTTCAGCTTCGAGCAGTGCGGGAACCGCGTCGTCGGCACGAGCGGCCAACTGTGCGACGCCGCCGGTTGCACCCAGAACCTCGTCACCTACAACCAGGGCGCGGCGTCGTTGAGCGGTGACTCCGGCGCACCGCTCTACACCTACAACTCCGACCGGAGCGCGGTCGTCGTCCGCGGCATCCACATCGGGATCGTCGGCACCACTTACTACGCCGAGAAGTGGAGCCTCATCGCGAGCAGCCAGGGCGTCAGCATCGTGACCTCGACGCCGTAGATCCACGCGCCCGGCGGCAGGTCGAGTCCGCCGGGCGCCAGACCGTCACCCCACGACATCCGAACAGATGCGGTCCGAGGTCAGCCGACGGTCCACTTCACCGCGCGATCGCCGGCGGATCCCACGACCACGCCGTTGTTGTTGATGTCCCACGCACCGGCACTGGTGACACCGGCCGGGAAACCGAGCTCGACCCGCCCGCCGTTCTTCTCGAAGAGGACCGGAACCTGGTTGCTTCCGGCCAGGGTGGAGCCGACCACCGCGCCGCTGTCGTTGATGCCCTTCGGGCCGAACCCCTGCTCGTACTTGTTCAGCGAGCCGTCGGCGTTCCACCGCACACCCCACGACTTGAAGTCGCTGTCCACCGCGGCGCCGGCCACCTCGCCGAGCTGGTTCACCGCCGTGGCAGCGGTCGTGAAGTCGACTGCCAGCGCGTCGAGCACGGTGACGCTGCCGTCCGGGCTCCAGCGCACCGCCGCGGACCCGATGTCCGGGCCGGAGACGTTGCCGACCACGTAACCGTTCGCCGAAGCGCTCGTCAGGTGGGCCGTGGAGGCGCCGGCCGGTAGCGCCAGCGTCGTCACGACTCCGCCCGGGCTCCAGCTCACCGGGACCTGGCGGCGGGTGACGTCGGTGGCGACACCGTAGACCGTGCCGGAGTCGCTGATCGCCTGGCCGATCGCGCCGGTGAAACCGGACGGCACGGGCAGCACGACGTACGTCCCGTCCGCGTTGAACCGGAGGGCGCTCGTGTCGGTCCGGGTGCTGCCGGTGGCGGTGCCCACAGCGCTTCCGCTGCTGTTGATCGCCTCCACGGTCGTGCTCTTGCCGGCCGGCCCGACGAGTTCGGTCGCGGTGCCGTTGCCGTCGTAGCGCACCCCGCGGCTCGGAAGACCGCCGTTGTGAGCACCTCCGACCGCGACACCGGCGTCGTTGACCGACGTGGCCACGTGGGCCCCGCCGGACGGCAGCACACCGAGATCGGTGATCGTCGTGGCCGCGTGCGCCGGTGTCGTGATGACCGCGGTGGCCAGAAGTGCTGCGGACAAGGCAAAGGAAGCTCTTCGACTCATCTTGTTCCCCCAGGATTTGGTGAGTCCAGCGGGCAGCAACCTAGCGACAAGGAGTGCAAGTCGGCCAACGAGGACGTCCGCAGATGAACAGGGTGCGGACCGCACCCCGTCCATCGCACCGGAACCGGTCAGTTGCCCGCGGCCAGCCACTCCCGCAGGCTGGTCGGCTGCAGCTGCGCGCCCGCGTTCGGCACGAGCTGCTTGCCGGTCAGGAGCGTTCCGAAGTACTTGGCCTGAGGGTCGCCGACGACCTCGCGCGGGTCCTCGCGCTGCGTCAGCACCGTGCGGATCCAGCCGTCCATCGTGAGCTCCTCCGGCCCGCCGATCTCCAGCACGCCGCCGACCGGCTCGGTCGCCGCGGTCCGCGCGACCACCGCGGCCACGTCGGACGCGGCGACCGGCTGGACGCCACCGTGCGGGAGGTGCACGACGCCGTCCACCTCGGCGGAGTTCGCGATGGCACCCGCGAACTCGAAGAACTGGGTGGCGCGGATGATCGAGTACGTGAGACCCGACTCCCTGATGAGCCTCTCCTGCGCCACCTTCGCGCGCAGGTAGCCGGACTCGGGCAGCTCGTCCGTGCCGACGATCGACAACGCGACGTAGTGGCCGACGCCCGCGTCCGCGGCGGCCTTGGTCAGGTTCGTCGTGGCGGTGGTGAAGAAGTTCATGACGTCGTCGTCGGCGAACGACGGCGAGTTCGACACGTCGACCAACACGTCGGCGCCCTTCAGCACCTCCTCGACGCCCTCTCCGGTCAGCGTGTTCACGCCGCTGTTCGGGGACGCGGGCACGGCGTCGTGGCCGTGCTCACCGAGCCGCTTCACGACCTGGCTGCCGATCAACCCGGTGCCGCCGATGACAACGATCCTCATGGGTCCGTCCCTCTCGTGATCCCCCGCCCCGTGCGGGGTGTTCACGAGCTAAGACAGGACAGGCTCCGCCGTTGTGACAGGCCTACTGGAACGCGGCCAGCTTCTCCGGGTTGACCAGCCACAACACCTGGTCGATGCCTTCCGCGGACGCCGTCACGGTGATCACGGCGTAGGTGCCGTCGTCCTTGCGCAGCCGTACGGCGGCGAGCCCGTTCGCTTCGACGTACGACGCCTCCGCGCCCGCCCAGAACGAGGGCGCCCACCCCGAGATGATCTTCGCCAGGGTGGCCGCGCCGACCAGCGGGCGACCGGCCGCCCGGATCGCGCCGTTGCTGTCGGACCAGCTCACGACGTCCTGCGCGAACAGCTCCTCGAGCGCCGCCAGGTCTCCGGCCCGCGCCGCCGCCACGAACGCCTCCAGCAGCCTGCGCTGGTCCGCGCGCTCGACGGGCACCCGGCGTTCGTCCGCGAGGTGCTTGCGCGCCCGGCTGACCAGCTGCCGCGTCGCGACCTCGCTGGTCTGCACGATCTCGGCGATCTCCCGGTACGGGTAGCCGAACGCCTCGCGCAGCACGTACGCGGCGCGTTCGGTCGGGGTCAGCTTCTCCAGCAGCATCAGCACCGCGAGTTCGAGCACCGCGCCCTGCTCGGCCCCGACCTGCGGGTCCGCGGAGGTGTCGACGGGTTCGGGCAGCCACGGCCCGACGTAGGTCTCGCGGCGGGCCCGGGCGGTCTGCGACTCGTTGATGGCGAGCCGGGTGATCGCGGTGGCGAGGTACGCCTCGGGGTTCAGCACGGCGGCGCGGTCCGCGAGCTGCCAGCGCACCCAGACCTCCTGCACCAGGTCCTCGGCGTCGGCCACGCTGCCGGTCATGCGGTAGGCGATGCCGAACAGCCTCGGCCGGGCCGCCGCGAACACCGACTCGGCCTCGTCCAGCTGTCTCGTCATCAGCCACCCCTCTCCTCACGGCAACGGTAGCGCCGATCGGAGGGGGTGCTGATGTGGCGCCTCACACGGGCCGCGCGCCCGTCGGGGCAAGGCAGCCGGCCCAGCGAGGTGTCCGGCCATTGTGGACTGTTCTCACCGGTGACACCCCATCCGAACGGGCCGAGGCAGACTGATCACGTGACCACCGAACGCCCCAGCCCTCCGATGCGCGCCGGCGAACGCGAGACGCTGCGCGCGTTCCTCGACTTCCACCGCGCCACCCTCGCGATGAAGTGCGACGGCCTGTCCGACGACGACCTGCGCCGCCGCTCGATGCCCCCGTCCACGCTCACACTGCTCGGTCTCGTCCGGCACATGGCGGAGGTGGAGCGCACCTGGTTCCGCAAGGTCATCAACGGCGAGGACATCCCGCTGGTGTGGTCGGACGCGGGCGACTACCAGGTGGCCTACGACGCGTCGGACTCGACGAAGTCCGAGGCGTTCGAGGCGTGGCAGGCGGAGGTCGAGCACGCGCGCCGGATCGAGCGCGAGGCCGAGTCGCTGGACGTCACGGGCTACCAGCCACGCTGGGGCGAGCACGTGTCGCTGCGGCTGGTGATGAACCACCTCTGCCACGAGTACGCGCGGCACAACGGCCACGCGGACTTCCTGCGCGAGGGCATCGACGGCGTCACCGGGGCGTGAGGCCGCGGCCGTCGCTTCGATCGCGGCCGAGGCGGGTACTCCCCGCCACGGCGGCACCTCGATCGAAAGCCCGGTCGGCGTCGTTGCACCTCGCCCGCGCCACACCGGCCGTGACGTGGGGCAGCGAGCTGGTCAGGCCGTTGTTCCCGTGCGAGGAGCCGCAGGCCACGCCGCCGCGGCGGCACCCTGCCGGTCGGCCCGGGACTCGGCGACGAGCTGGAGCCCGCGGCCGTCACGGCCCTCACCAGGAGGTGACCGTGCTCTTCCACGTCCGGATCGACGTTTCCCTGCCCCACGACATGGACCCCAACGACCGCGCCGAGCTGGTGCGCGCCGAGAAGGAACGGGAGCTGGAGCTGCAGAAACTGGGCGTCTGGCCCCACCTGTGGCGCGTCGTCGGGCAGCTCAGCGACATCGGCGTCTTCGACGTGCCGTCCAACGACGAGCTGCACGCCTTCCTGTCTTCGTTACCGCTGTGGGAGTACATGCGCGTGGAGGTGACACCGCTGGCGACCCACCCGTCGGACGTCGCGGCGCAACCATGACGGCGTCCGCTGGGGACAGACTCCAAGTCCCTTAGTGTGCGGGGACATGGAGCTGCGGTCGGTGCTGGACACGTCTCCGATCGTGCAGGGGTCGGCGCCGCGCGAGGCGCTGCGCAACACCGTCGACCTCGCGGAGCTGGCGGAGGAGCTGGGGTTCCACCGGTACTGGGGGCCGGAGCACCACGGCATGCGCGGGGTGGCCGGGGCCGTGCTCGTCGCGCACCTGGCGGCCGTCACCGAACACCTGCGCGTCGGCGCGGGCGGCGTGCTGCTGCCGAACCACCCGCCTCTCGTGGTGGCACGCTCGCGGCCCTGCGCCCCGGCCGGATCGATCTCGGCCTCGGCCGCGCGCCGGGCGGTCCGCCGTCCGCGGTCTTGGCACTGCGCCGCACCGACCGGCCGGACCGCGAGCAGCTGGAGCAACTGCGGGCCCTGCTCACCTCCCCCGGCACCGCGGCCGTGCCGGTGCGGGGCGGCAACGTGCCGGAGCTGTGGCTGCTCGTCCCCGAGCACCTCGGAGCTGGCCGCGGAACTCGACATGCGGTTCGCCGGGCCGATCAGGACGAAGGTGCGCCGCCGCCAGGAGGGTGACCGGATCCCGCTGCCGAACCCCCGGGACGCGGCCGTGCTCCCCGACGACGGCCGTGTGCTGACCGGAGGTCCCGAGACGATCACGCGCGGGCTCCAGGCCGTGCTCGACGACACGGGCACGTCCGAGCTGATGATCACCTCGCCGGTCCACCACCACGCGGACCGCCGCCGCGGTTACGAGCTCATCTCCGCGATCAGCGGATCGTTGACACCCGTCGCGCCGTGAGGAACGAAGCATGCTCGAATGTCGAGTTCCAGAGGTCTCGTTCGTCCTCGGACTGACGACTGGAGGACAGGCATGCACTACATGTTCTTGATCTACAACTGCGAAGACCGCCCGCGCCCCGGTGACCCGCGGTTCGAGGAGATCCTCACGCGGGTGAACGCGTTCGCCGACGAGTGCCGGCGGCGGGGCGCGTTCGTGGCCGGTGACCCGCTGAAACCCGTCACCACCGCGACCACGCTGCGGGTGCGCGACGGCAAGGCGCTGCTGACCGACGGGCCGTTCGCCGAGACCCACGAGCACCTCGGCGGCTACTACCTGCTCGACTGCCGCGACCTCGACGAGGCGCTGGAACTGGCCGCGATGGTCCCGCAGGCGCACTTCGGCTCGACGATCGAGGTGCGCCCCGTCGACCACATCCCCGGCCTGAACCACGGGGTGGCATGAGCGACCTCGCGTCGGCGGCGGTCGAGCGGGTCTACCGCGAGCACCGGACCCGGATGCTCGCGGCGCTGGTGCGGGCGCTGGGCGACTTCGAGCTGGCCGAGGACGCGCTGCAGGAGGCGTGCTCGCAGGCGTTGCGGAAGTGGCCGCGTTCCCAGGTGCCGGACGACCCGTTCGCCTGGCTGCTCACCGTCGCCCGCAACCACGCGCTCGACCGGCTGCGGCACGCCCAGATGGCCCGCACGAAGCTGCCCGCGCCGCCCGCGCCGATCACGATGACGGAGAAGCAGCTCGTCGACCTCGGCGACGAGCGCCTGAGCCTGATCTTCACCTGCTGCCACCCCGCACTCGCCGAGGACGCACGGCTGGCGCTCACGCTCCAGGCGGTGGCGGGGTTCACGGCGGCGCAGATCGCGCGGACGTTCCTCGTCGCCGAACCCGCGCTGGCCCAGCGGCTGGTCAGGGCCAAGCGCAAGATCCGCGACGCCGGGATCACCTTCGAGGTGCCCGCCGACCACCTGCTGCCCGAACGGCTGCAGGGCGTCCTCGGAGTGCTCTACCTGATCTTCACACGGGGGTACACGACGGCCGACGCCTCGCTGCGGCAGGAGGCGTTGCGGCTGGGCAGGCTCGTGGCCGCGCTGATGCCCGACGAACCGGAGGCGCACGGCCTGGTGGCGTTGATGCTGCTGCACGACTCGCGCAGCGCCGCGCGGCTCACCGCCGACGGCGACCTCGTGCTGTTCGAGGACCAGGACCGGACGCTCTGGAACGCCGACGAGATCTCGGAGGGCATGGCGCTGCTGGACCGTGCGCTGCGCTTCGGCTCGCCCGGCCCGTACGTGCTGCACGCCGTGATCGCCGCCCTGCACGTGCAGGATCCGGTCGACTGGGCCCGCGTGGCCGCCCTGTACGCCGAACTCCTCGCGGTGGCACCGACTCCGGTGGTCGAGCTCAACCACGCCGTCGCCGTCGCGATGACCGAAGGCCCGCCGGCGGGGCTCGAGCTGATCGACCGCATCACCGGGCTCGACTCCTACCACCTGCTGCACTCCACCCGCGCCGACCTGTTGCGCCGCCTCGGTAGGCGGTCCGAAGCCGTTGAGGCGTACCGGCTGGCCCACGACCTGGCGACGACCCCGGCCGACCGCCGGTTCCTCGCCGGACGCCTGCGTTCCCTGGAGGTCTCCTGATGCGGCTCAGCGTGCTCGACCGCGGTCACCGGCTACCGGCCCGGATGTTCTTCGGGCTGACCGCCCTGGTGTCGCGCGTCCCGATGTCCGACGTGCCGAAGACCCTGTTGTACCGCCCGGACTTCTTCGGCGCGGTGTTCCTCGACCTGAGCGCCGCGGCGATGCGCGGACCGTCGTTCTGGACGGCGGGCGAACGCGAGTACATGGCGCGGCGCACCGCCGAACGACTGCGCTGCCCGTACTGCGCCGTCACGCACACCGAACTGGTCAAGATCGCCGGTGATCCCACGCCGCTGCGCCCGGAACTCGTTGCGGCACTGGAGTTCCTGGAGACCCTGGCGCCTCCGCGCGGCGTGCCTCACGAGGCGCTGGTGCACGCGCTGGAGGTCAGCCTCGTCTGGCAGGTGGTGAACCGGCTCGCGAACGCGTTCGGGTTCGCGTTGCTGCCGGGCCAGCTGGAGTCGGGCACCCGTTCGCTGCACAGGTTCGGCTACCGGTTCCCGCGGTTCCTCACCGGGCCCGGCACCGGCTCCCCCGCCGAGCTCCGCCGGGCCGTGCTGGAGGCTCCGGCCCGCACGGCACCGGCGCTGCGGCGGGCGGCAGCGGCCGGTGACGCGTGGGGTGCTTACGCGGCAACGGTTCGCTCGGCCTCCCACCGCCTCACCGACGACGACCTCGAGCGCCTGCGGCAGGACCACACCGAGGACGAGATCTTCGAGGTGACCGTCGCGGCCGCCGTCGGCGCCGCTCTGGACCACCACGACCAGGGCCGGAGAAATCTCGGCGACTGATGTCGAGTTCCGGCGCGCTCGCTCGTCCTTCGTTCGTCAGTCACGGCAACCGAAGGAGCGATCGAGATGTCCGGACAGGTCAACTGGTTCGAACTGCCCGCCGAGGACACCGCGCGGGCACGGGCGTTCTACGCGGGCGTGTTCGGCTGGGAAACCAGCCTGATGGGCGAGGACTACCACGTGGTCACGAACGGCGCGGCCGGCGCGATCGCCGTGCGGGACGCCCAGCTCACCCAGCCGCGGATCTACTTCCACACCACGGACATCGACGCGTCCGTGCGCAAGGTCGCCGAGCTCGGCGGCAAGAGCGACGACGTGCAGACCGTGCCGGAGGTCGGCCGCATCGCCCACTGCACGGACGACCAGGGCACGCCGTTCAGCCTGTACGAGCCCCAGGCCTGACCCGACGGGCAGCGCGCCGAGTCCGTCCGTCCTCTTCGGACTCGGCCGCCGCCGGGCTACCATCGTGCCCATGCCCGACGTCGGCGTCCTGTCCGCACACCTGTTCTCGGGGTTCCAGAAGGAGCTCTTCACCCGCCTTGCCGAGGCGGGCCACGAGCACCTGCGCCCGCGGCACGGCGCCGTCATGGCCTACATCGCCACCTCGGGCACGCGCGCGAGCGAGCTGTCCGAACGCTCCGGTCAGCACAAGCAGGTCATCGGCACGCTGATCGACGAGCTCGAACGCCTCGGCTACGTCACCCGTCAGCCCGATCCCGCGGACCGCAGGGCGAAGCTGGTCGTGCCCACCGAAGCGGGCCGCGACCAGATGGCCCAGGCCAGGAGGATCGTCTCCGACATCGAGGCCCGGCTCGCCGACCGCGTCGGCCAGGAGCGGTTCGCCGAGTTCAAGAACGTGTTCGAGGAGATCGCGCGCGGCTGCTAGCCGATCACGACGTCCTCGCGGTGTGTGCTCGTCGGTTCGACGTCGCTGCCATCAGACGAAGACGACGCCCTGCGCCGGGCAGATTGCTGTTCTACCCCAACGAGAACCGGTAGGTACCGGGCTGCCGGCCGAGTCGATCGGTGGTGTCGGCGGCGTCTTCAGCGGGAAAACGATCAGCGAGCTCGTTTGACCGACCACGAGGAGCGAGATGGATCCCAGGAGTCGCAACGGCATCGTGGGCATGTCCCTGGCGGCCTGCGCCACGGTGGCCACCCTGCTGCTCGAACTGCCGTTGGTCGTGCCGATCCTGCTGTTCCTCGGCGGATGCCTGCTGGGGGTCTACGTGGTGAGGCGGTCCCTGCGTCGCCGCTGACGCGAGACCGGAAGGGGCCGCTCGAAACCGACCATCAGGTCGAGTGACCGAAGCGACTGCGCGCCTCCTCGATCTCGCTCAGATACCGCGTGGTCCACGCGCACATCGCGTCCACGGTCGCCCGCAGCCCCTGCCCCGGCTCGGTGAGCGTGTAGTCGACGCGCGGCGGCACGGTCGGGTGCACGACGCGCGACACGAGGCCGTTGCGTTCGAGCAGCCGCAGGTTCTGGGTCAGCATCTTGTGGCTGATGCCGTCGACCTCGTTCTTCAGCTCGGTGAAGCGCTTCGTGCCGTCACCGATGGTCTCGACGATCAGCAGCGCCCACTTGTTGGCGATGTCGGAGAAGATCTCGCGCGCCAGCGAGTCCGCGCGGGCCAGATCGCCGCTGAGCTGCTTGCTCACCTCGGGGTGCCTCACTCTCGAAAAAGTGCGTTCTTCCAGGTCGGCTTTCACTCTCCTACGGTGAGTGAGTAACCGCAAGAGAGCCAAACAGGAGAACCGAAATGACCGTCACGCTCATCAACTCCGACGAGCTGCCGCAGCTCGACGTCTACCACCACGTGGCTGTCGCGAGCGGATCCAAGACGATCTACCTGGCCGGGCAGGTGGCCTGGGACGCCGCGCCCGACCTCGCCACCCAGACCGAGCAGGCCTACGTGAACGTGCACACCGCGCTGAAGGCCGCCGGGGCGTCGTTCCAGGACCTGGCCAGGGTGCGGATGTACGTCGTGGACTGGACGCCGGACAAGATGCCGGCGCTCCTCGAGGGCATCGAGAACGCCATGAAGCGGGTCGGCGAGACCGCCCGGCCGCCCGCCACGCTGATCGGCGTGGCCGCGCTGGACGTGCCGGAGCACCTGGTCGAGATCGAGGCCACGGCCGTGATCGACTGAGTCACCGAACTCCGCGAGCCCGTCGGCCACCCCGATGGTGACGGTGGCGTGCCCGGCCGGACTGTGCCGGTCGGGCAGGTGGAAGCCGAGCGCGACCGGCCGCCGACCCGAGCAGATCAGGCAGCGGTCCGGCCCGCCCCTCATCTGCGCAGACTGGTCAACAACGCCAGCGCGGCCGACAGCGCCACGAGAGCGCCCACCACGAGCTGGTTGAGCCAGACGGCCTCAGCGCCACCGTCCGCTCGCATCAACGCGACGACGATGAGCCCCACCGCCAGCGCGATGGTCACCGGCTGGATGAGCGGCACGTCCAGCGGTGCCATCGCGCGCACCATGCCGAGCAGCATGATCACGACGGCGAGGCCCATCGACACCCAGTACGGGCGGAAGGCGTGCAGCGACGCGCCGAAGTGCAGGACCGGTGGCGCGGCGATCAGCCACACGCCCGCCAGGAAGGCGGCCACACCGGCCCTGCTCTCGACGGTTCGTCCGTGTAAGTCCCCCACGCGAGCAATTCTCACCTCTGGACGGCCTCCTGGGAACACCTCTATTCGTTCCGGTACGCCTTCATGTTGCGCAGCAACAGGTAGGTGTCCTGCAGTTGCGCGGAGTCGTTGACGCTGCGGTAGATGCCCCACTTCGGATGCGCCTGGTCACCGCCCAGCCACGTGTCGAAGCCGGAGCGCGACGCGGAGACCACGGTCGTGCCGCCGTCCTTCAACGAGAAGCGCAGGCTGCCGGAGTCGGCGACCTTGATCTCGATCTCGACGTCGATCCACCTGGTGCGCAGCGGCGCCAGCGGCGTGCTGCCGAGCTTCGCCTGGCCCGCGCCGAACAGTCGCATCTCGACGGTCTCCAGCGACCCCGAGCGGAACAGCGACATGGTGACCACGGGCGAGTCCACGCCGGTGTGCTTGACCTGGAAGATGTGCGAGAAGCTGGTGGTGCCCTTCAACGACGCGGGGAGGTACATCTGGTAGGTGTAGCGCCAGGTCTCGCCCTTCTTCATGTCGTGCCGGGTGCTGCCGGTCCGGATCCCGCGCACCTCGTTGCGCTGCCGGTCGGCACCGTCCCGATCGGACTTGTGCATCACGAACCGGTACTGGTTGCTCTCGGCGAAGATGTGCGTGGCCGAGGGATGCGAGTTCGAGCGGTCGTCCTCGATGCCGGCGAACGCGCCGAGGCCCGCCGAGCCGGGGTCCGGGGCCCACTTCTGCACGAACGCCATAGCACCCACATCAGCGGACGCCGAACCTACGGCCAGTGGCGTGGCCGCGATGGCGAGCATCGCGGTGCGGCGGTTGAACGACTCCATCGGTGTTCCTCCTCGAACCAGGGCGGCGATTCGAGGCAGCGGTAGGCACACGATCTGCGACAGGTCCGCGACGTGTCAAGGGCTCGCATTTGTGGAGAAACCGTGCAGGTCCGGTGAAGGTGTTGCCGGGAAACGGGAAGTGGGCCGGTGATCGGCTCTAGCGTCGGCGGCATGGACACCGTGGACGTGCTCGTCGTCGGCGCCGGACTGGCCGGCCTCAACACCGCGCGCCTGCTCGCCGAAGCAGGCCTCGACGTGGCCGTTTGTGAACGCAGGACCAGTCTGGAGACCGGCATCCGCACGACCGGGATCTTCGTCCGGCGCACCCTCGACGACTACGACCTCCCGCACCTGGGCCCGGCGGTCCGGCGCGTGCTGCTCTACCCGCCGTCCGGCGAAAATCCGGTGGAGCTCGTGAGCGCGCGCGACGAGTTCCGCGTCGGCGACATGGAGGGGATCTACACCGCGGCGGTCAGGGACGCCGAACGGGCGGGCGCCCGCGTCAGCCTGAACTCCAGCTATCCGGCGAAGTCCACCAAGGCCCGCTTCACGATCGGCGCCGACGGCGCCCGGTCCACCGTCGCGAAGGCCCTCGGTCTCGACGTCAACCGGCGGCTGATCACCGGCATCGAGGAGGTCTACCCGGTCGCCACCGGCTCGACGCCGACGTTCCACTGCGTGGTCGACCCGCGGCTCGCACCCGGTTACATCGCCTGGGTCATCGACGACGGCGAGCACGCGCACGTCGGCCTGGCGGGACGCGCCGACCGGTTCACCGCGCCCCTCCCCCGCCTGCTGCAACGGTTCCGCGACAGCTTCCCCACGCCGGAGCCCACCGGCCCGGTGAAGCGCAGGGGCGGGCCCATCCCGGTCGGCGGGCTGCTGCGCCGGATCGTGTCGCCGCAGGGCCTGCTGGTGGGCGACGCGGCGGGCGCGGTCTCGCCGCTCACGGCGGGCGGGCTCGACCCGTGCATGCGGATGTCCGAGCTCGCGGCCTCGGTCACGTTCGACTACCTGCGCAGCGGCAACAGGTACGTGCTGGAGCACTACGACGCCGCGGCGATGCGGCGCCGGTACCTGCTGCGGTCGCAGCTGCGGCGCGGGCTGTCGCTCGTCCGGAGCGCGAACGTCGCCGAGCTCGCGTTCGCCGCGCTGCGCACACCGCCCGGAAAGGCCGTGGCCAAGAAGATCCTGTTCAACTAGTGATCGCGCCCGATCTTCGGCGCTGACCGGCGGCGGTGCGTCCGAAGAACCCGGAGCACCGACGTCGCGATCAGCCGGCTCGAGACCGGATTCGCCACCGGCTCACCGATTCCACACGAGTGCGCCACATCCGACGAACCGGTGATCGGCCGAACAGCGCGCGGCGAGTCCACCCGCTGTGCCACCCTGAGCGACGGGGGAGGTACTGGGGGTATGTGGTGCTTCAGGTTGCTGGGTTCGTTCCGGGTGGAACGAGAGGGCGTCGAGATCGCGATCGGCACACCGCAGACGCGGACGGTGCTCGCGCTGCTGGTGTGGCGCGCGAACGAGATCGTGCCGGTCGGCCGGATGTTCGACGAGCTGTGGCGCGACGCGCCGCCCTCGTCGGCGAAGGTGCAGCTGCAGGGCATCATCTCGCGGCTGAGACGGTTGCTCGGCAGGGAACGGATCGAGACCGCGGCCACCGGCTACGTCCTGCGCGCCGATGCCGCGGAGCTCGACGTCGAGCTGGTGCGCGAGGACCTGGCCAGGGCGCGGGAGCTCATCGCGAACGGCGACGTGGCGCTCGGCGTGACGAGACTGCGGGAGGCGCTCCGCCGCTGGGACGGACCCGCTGACCTGGAGCTGGCCGAACCGGTCGCCGAACAGCTCGCCGAGCTGCGCATGACCGTGCTGGAGGAACGCGTCGCCGCCGACATCCAGCTCGGCAGCAGCGCCGACCTGATCGGCGAGCTGACCGCGCTGGTGGCGGAACACCCTCTGCGCGAACGGTTGCGTGCTCAGCTGATGACCGCGCTGGCCCGCGGCGGTCGCGTTCCCGAGTCACTGGAAGTGTTCCACGCGTTCCGCCGCGCGATGATCGACGAGCTGGGTGTCGAGCCGTCGGCGCAGCTGCACGCGTTGCACGCCAGGATCCTGCGTGGAGAGCGGGACGTGCGGCCGTCGTTCCCGGTGCAGCGCAGGACACAACGGCCGAAGCAGCTACCGCCGGCGCTGCCGGACTTCGTGAGCCACGCCGATCTGCTCACCGAACTGGCGATCCTCCTCACCGCGCCGGAGCGCGCCTGGCCACCACTCGTGGCGGTCACCGGTGCGCCGGGACTCGGCAAGACGTCGTTCGCGGTGCAGCTCGCTCACCGCGTGCGCGCACGGTTCCCCGATGGCCAGCTCTTCGCGACGCTGCAGGGCGAGGACACGACTCCTGTGCTGCAGCAGTTCCTGCGCGCGCTCGGCGTACCGGCGGACCTCGTGCCCGGCGGAGGAGAGGAGTGCTCCGCCCTGCTGCGCGACCTGGTGACCGACCGCAGGGTCCTGCTGGTCGTCGACAACGCCGCCGACGCGAGCCAGGTCCGCCCGTTCGTACCGGTCGAACCCGGCTGCGCGGTCCTGGTGACGAGCAGGCGCGCGCTCGGTGAACTGGAAGGCGCCAGGCTGGTCCGGCTCGGGCTCCTCGACGCCGGCGACTCGGTCGAGCTGATCACCAGGATCGCCGGTGTGCCGCCGGGAGACGCGTTGGTCGCACGCTGCGGCGGTCTGCCACTGGCCTTGCGGATCGCCGGCGCCCTTCTCCTGATACATCCACATTGGACCAGCGACGACCTGGCCGAGCGGCTGGCCGACGACCGCACCCGGCTCGACTGGCTCGAAGCAGGTGACCTGGACGTGCGGGCGTGCTTCGCCGTGTACTACGACCAACTGCCGCCTGAGCACCAGACGTTGTTCCGCCGCATCGGCCTGCTGCCCGCGACCTCGGTACCCGCCCAGGTGGCCGCCGCGCTTCTGGGCACCAGGCGCGACCACGCGGAGCGGGTGCTGGAAGATCTCGTCAGCTGGCACCTGGTGGACGTGGTCGGACGCAACGCCACCACTCACTACGGCATGCACGACCTGTTGCGGTGTTTCGCCGCCGAACAACCAGAACCAGAACGGGACGAGGTCGTCACCCGTGCGTTGGACGCCTGGTGAGCGACCAGCGGAAGGCGGGGCCGCCGCGAGCAGCGGCCCCGCTGTCAGCGATCAGCGTCGCCGTTCACCCGCCGTGTCAGGGACACACGCGCAACGAGGTGACCTTGTTGCGCTTGGTGGGGTGCCAGTTGTACCGCTCGCCGGGAGCCATCGTGCCCAGCAACGAGCTGTAGCTGGTCCCGTCGTAGAAGCACCACGTCTGACCGGTGCGGTTCCAGCCGCTCTCCGTGGCGTTGTTGAGGCCACGCGGACCGGACGAGTCGCCGAGGTCGCCATCGCCCAGCTGGAAGATGCCGATGCCACCGTTGCCGTCGAGCCCGGTCCAGATGCACATCCGTGCCGCCGGACAGGCGCTCCACGCGGCGGCGCCGACCTCGGCCTGCTCCCCCATGGGCGAGGCAGGCGCGGCGGCGCTCGCCGGCAGGGCCACCAGCGACGCGGCGAACGCGGCGCCCGCCAGAACCGTCATCGTTTTGCGGATCAAGAGAACTCCCCCTTCTCTGCGAGGTGGTCTCACCTCGACGCCAAGACTGGGGAATCCCGCTGTGCGAGCGCTAACCGCGACTAACCGTCGCGACTCCCGTTCGTCCAGAGGTGACGAACGCGTGCCCGAAAGCCAGTGCGGCCAAAGCGAACAGCACGATCGGCGGCGACGGCAGCAACAGCACCGCCACCGCGAGCAGCGCCAGTGACGTGGCGAACCCGAGCCCGGCGAGCGCTCGCGGCACCGGCCCCGCCTTCACCGCGACCAGGCAGGCCAGCCCGCCGAAGACGAGGGCGATCGACATCACGAAGTTGATCCCCAGGTCGACCTCGTGGAGCGTGCGGTTGATCCCGCCCAGCGCGAACTCGACCTCCTTGGCCGCCGCAGCCCGCTCGCCGGCCGGACCCCCGTCGCCGAGCGCCATGGCCCCCATGATCGCCAGATGGCCCACCCCGGTCGCGATCCACGCCCACGAGCCGATCCGAAACGTACGCGGCATTGCACCTACCCCCTCCACGCGAAACATACGCCAACGTACGTTTCGCGCACCGGGCAGGCGTGTCAACTTTCGCTGACGGGACAACGCTTTCCCCTCAGCTGACTTCCTCCAGCTCGACCGCCTTCACCGCGGCGGCCTGCCTGCGGCGGCGCAACCACACGACCAGGCAGATCACCGCCACGACACCCAGCAGGACCGACATCGCTCCGTTGAAGACGGACTCGACGTACTTCGCCGAGGCCCCGGCAGTCGCGCCGATGCCGATGTGCAGCGCCGACCAGCAGACCGCGCCCGCGATCGAGGCGGGCAGGAACCGCCGGTACTCGAGTTTCGACGCACCCGCCGACGCCGGGACCAGGGTCCGCACGACGGGCATGAACCGGGCGGCGAACACCGCCCACGCGCCGCGGCGCCGCAACAGCTCGCCCGCCTTGTCCCAGTGCTGCTGTCCCACCTTGCGGACGATCCTGCTGTCGCGCAGACGATCGCCGTAGCGGCGGCCGAGGTAGTAGCCGATGCTGTCACCGGCGATCGCGCACACCGTGACCACGAGCCACATGACCAGGAACCGGGGCACGGTCGTCACCGTCGTCGAGGCCAGCAGCAGGGCGCTCTCGCCCGGCGCCAGGAAGCCGACGCCGAGCGTGCACTCCGCCAGCGTCAAAGCACCCGTGACCGCCAGGACGGCGGGCTGCGGCAGACCGGCGAGCCCTTCGAGGGCATCGGTCAGGAACGACATGAACTCTCCCCAGCGGAACGTCAGAACGTCCGGGACAGTTCACAAGATCGGGCTCTGGTCGCACATCGGCCCAGGGTCTGACCTGTCGGTAGACCTTAGACGTAGGGGAGAACCCCCACGGGTGGACGATCTCCCTTGGTCAGCGCCTGCGGCCGGGGCGATCCCCCGGCCGCGGCACGTTCTCTCCTACGGTGTCCAAGGTGAGCTCACGGCCCAGCTCACGTCCTGGTTGTACGAGGCGGGATTGTCGTACACGTGTGCGCCGCCGTTCGAGGCGACCCAGACCTCCTCCTGGTAGTGCCGGATGCTGGTGCCGAGCTCGTTGACCGACTCCAGCCGCACGCCGCCACTGCCCTGCTGCGCGCAGAAGGTGGCGTCGCGGCGGAACAGGTCGGTGTTGTCGTTGGTACCGAGCCGCACGCGGAAGTCGGCGTGCCGCAGGAACTGGTTCGGGAGGTTGCGGGACTCGAGCGAGTAGCAGGTCGGGTCGGCGAGCCCGCGCCGGACGACGAACGTCGCGTCCGCCTTGGTCAGGCCGTCGCTCGCACCGGTCACGACGTCCGTGCGCGCCAGCGAGTCCCGGTGCCGCAGGTAGCGGTCCGTGAAGCCCGGCGTGGTCACGCGGAACGAGCGGGCCTGGTCCAGCGGCAGGTCCGCACCGCTGCGCCACAACCCGGTCCCGACCGCCCACGTGGAGTCCGCGGCGAAGGAGTTGGCGGTGTCCCAGGGGTTCGGGCCACCCGAGCGCGCCAGGTAGACGCCCTCGTTGTAGTGCCGCACGAAGGAACCGCGCACGTTGTACGACTCCAGCGCGGTGCCGCCCGCACCCTCACGTGCGCAGAACGTCGCGTCGGCCGCGATCGTGCCGTTGTTCACGTCCGTGCGGATGCGTCCGTTGCTGTGCCTGAGGAACTGGCCCGGGAAGTTCCGCGACTCGAACGAGAGGCAGGCCGCGTCGGCGAGTCCGGGACGCACGTGGAACGTGGCGTCCAGCCTGCCCAGGTCCGTGCTGATCACGTCGGTGCGGGCCAGGGAGCCCTGGTGGCGCAGGTAGCGGTTGGTGTAGCCGGTCGTGGTGACGCGCAAGGACACCACGTCGTCCGGGCTGACCGCGGTGCCGCGCGCGACCGCGAGCACCCTCTGGTTGACGTCGCGCACCCGCGACTCGGTCATCTTCAGCACGCGCCGGTCGTAGGTGTAGAAGCCGTTGACCTCGTTCTCCACGTCGTACGGCTCGGTGTAGACCATCGCGGACAGTCCCCGCGTGTGGATCAGCCGCTGGACCTGCTTGATGACCTCCTCGTAGCGCTTGGTCAGCGACTGCTCGTCCGGGTACAGGGCGCCGTAGGCGAATCCGGCGCCCGGCTGGTACTCGTGGCCGGTGACCCTGCGGCCCAGGCCGCCGAACTCGCCGAGCATCGCGACCCGGTTCGCGTCGGGCTGCCGGGTGTCGGCGGAGATCTGGTAGTGGTGGTCGTCGATCACGTCGCCGTTGCCGGGGTCGGGATCCGAGACGCAGCAGTTGGAGCCCGAGTTGTGGTTGATCAGCCGGGTGTTGTCGATCGAGCGGATCAGGTTCACGATCCGTCCGGCGTCGTACTCGCCCCAGCCCTCGTTGAACGGCACCCACTGCACGATCGACGTGATGCCCTTGAGCTGGTCGATCATCCGGCGCAGCTCGGACTCGTAGTTCGCGTGCGAGTTCGGCGCCTCGTCGATCGAGTCGACCGACGGCATGTCCTGCCAGACCATCAGGCCGAGCCTGTCGGCGTGGTAGAACCAGCGCGCGGGTTCGACCTTGATGTGCTTGCGGACCATGTTGAACCCCAGCGCCTTCTGGCGTTCGAGTTCGAAGCGCAACGCCTCGTCGGTCGGCGCGGTGTAGATGCCGTCCGGCCAGTAGCCCTGGTCCAGGGTGCCGCTCTGGAAGACGAACTTCCCGTTCAGCAACGGCCGCATGACGCCGCCGACCATCGCCTTGCCGAGCGAGCGCATGCCGAAGTAGCCCGTCACGGCGTCCCCGCCGGACAGCGTCACGCGCAGGTCGTAGAGGAACGGGTCGTCGGGCGACCACAGCCGGGCGTTCGGCACCGGCACCCGCAGCGCGCTGCCGGTCGTGCCGGTCTGCCGGCCGACCACCTGCCCGCCGCTGAGCACCTCGGCCGTGACGGTCTGGCCCGCGGTGCCCTGCACGACCAGGTCGAGCGCGCCGGCCCCGACGTTCGGGGTGGTGTCGAGACGCGTGATGTGGGCCTGCCGCACCGGTTCCAGCCAGACCGTCTGCCAGATTCCGGACGCCGCGGTGTAGAAGATCCCGCTCGGGGTGCGGCGTTGCTTGCCGATCGGGTAGCGGCTGCCGTCGACCGTCGAGGTGACGCCGACGACGATCTCGTTCGTCCCGGCCGTGAGCGCCGAGGTGATGTCGAACGAGAACGCGTCGAAGCCGCCGGTGTGCGTGCCCACCTGCCTGCCGTTGACCCAGACCCGCGTCTCCCAGGTCACCGCGCCGAAGTTGAGCTTGATCTGGCGTCCGTTCCACGTGGACGGAACGGTGAAGGTGCGGCGGTAGAACATGTTGTCCTCGTGCCGCTTGATCCCCGACAGAGCGGACTCGATCGGGTACGGCACGAGGACGCCTTCGGCCAGCGGGCGGCCGATGGGCGGACTGGTGAGGTTCGGTGCCCCGGCGAACTCCCAGACACCGTTGAGGTTCTGCCACTCGGTGCGCACCAGCTGCGGTCGCGGGTACTCGGGCAGGGCGTTCGCCGGCGACACCTGGGAGGTCCAGGGTGTCGAGAGCGGAGGGACTTTCGGCACCCACTCCACCGCGTGCGCCGGTGGCGCCAGGAAGGTCGCTGTGATCAGGATCGAGACCAACACGCCCAGGACGCGTCTGGTCATGGCTCTCCTATCTTCGCAGTATTCGTTGCAGGACGACGACGATGAGCAGGAAGACGCCGCTGACCACCGACTGGTAGTTGCTGTCGAGCGTGCCGATCTGGTTGATGACGTTCTGGATGACCTTGATCAGGCCGACGCCGATCACGGTGCCGAGGATCGTGCCCATGCCACCGGTCAGCAGGGTTCCGCCGATGACGACGACCGCGATGGCGTCCAGTTCGAGGCCCACGCCGATGACCGTGACGCCCGACTGCAGGTAGGCGGCGGTCAGGGCGCCCGCGAGACCCGCCAGCGTGCCGCTCATCGTGTAGACGAGGACCTTCGTCTTCGCGACCGGCACACCCAGCAGGACCGCCGACTGTTCGGCGCCGCCCGTGGCGAACACGTTCTGGCCGAAGCCGGTGCGGTTCAGGACCACGCCGCCCAGGACCGCGAGCACGGCCGCGATGAAGATCGGGTAGCCGAAGCCGAAGACCGTGCCGCGGCCCAGTTCGACGAACGCGCTGTCCGCCGGGATCTGGTAGGTGTTGGCGCCCTCGTCGGTGATCGCCAGCAGAAGACCTCGGGCGAACAGCAGCGACGCCAGCGTGACGATGAACGGTGCCATGTTCGTGCGGGCGATCAGCAGGCCGTTGATCAGGCCGATCACCCCGCACACCACGAGCGGCAGTGCCAGCGCCACCAGGAACCCGTATTGCGAGCCCCAGGCCGCGAGCACGCCGCCGAGGGCGTAGAGCGAGCCGACGGACAGGTCGATGCCGCCTGTGATGATCACGAACGTCATGCCGATCGCGATCACGGCGAGGAACGAGCCCTGCAGGGCGAGGTCGCGCAGGTTGTCCGGGCTGCCGAAGCGCGGGAAGACCAGCCAGGACACCGCGACCACCAGCACGAGCGCGACGGCCGCGCCCTGGCGTTGCAGGACCTTGGTCCTCGCGGCCGCCCTCGGCACGGCGGGAGGGGTCGTGGTGGTGGTCATTTGCGCTCCCGTGCCACGTACACGGCCGCGATGATGATCGCGGCCTGGATCATCTGCGCGATCGAGTCCGGCAGGTTGTGCTTGATCAGCGTGGCCCGGACGAGCTGCATGAGGATCACGCCGAACACCGTGCCGAGCACGCGGACCTTGCCGCCGGTGAGCGGGGTGCCGCCGACGACCACCGCCGTGATCGCGGACAGTTCCATGAGCAGGCCCATGTCCGCCGGGTCGCTGGCGGCGAGCCGGGACGTGGCCAGCACGCCGGCGATCGCCGCGAGCACCCCGGTGATGGCGTAGACGCCGATCAGCACCCGGTCGACCGGCAGTCCCGCGAGCGTGGCCGCCTTGCGGTTGCCGCCGATCGCGACGAGCTGGCGCCCGAACGTCGTGCGGTTCGTGACGCCCGCGACGACGAGCGCCAGCACACCCGCGACCAGCACGCTGATCGGGATGCCGAGCACGTCGCCGGTGCCGAGCTCCAGGAAGGTCTCGTCGTGCAGCTGGACGAGTTGCCCGTCCGCGATGACCAGCGCGAGGCCGCGTCCGCCCACCAGCAGCGCGAGCGTGGCGACGATCGGCTGGATGCCGACCTTGGCGACGAGGAAACCGTTGAACGCCCCCGCCAGCACGCCGACGGCGAGCGCCATCGTGATGGCCATGAGCGGACCGGCGCCGAGGTAGAGCGGGATGATCGCGGCGGCCAGCGCCATCACCGCGCCGACGCTCAGGTCGACGCCCTCGGTGCCGATCACCAGTGCCATGCCGAGCGCGACGATCAGCACGGGCGCGGCCTGCACGAGCTGGGTCGTGAAGTTGCCCAGCGTCAGGAAGTTGGCCGTGAACAGGGCGTTGAACAGCAGCAGAACACCGACGGCGACGTAGACACCGTTGTCCTGCAACCAGCGCGTCCGCGCGGCCGCGGTGCTAGCGGCTGTCCTGGTGGCTGCCCGCGTGGTCGCCTGAGTCATCCGTCACCTCCGCCGCGATGGCCGCGAGCACGTGCTCACGGGTGAGCCGGTCGCCTTCGAGCTCGCCCGCGACCGCGCCGTCGCGCAGCACGACGAGCCGGTCCGCGCCGTCGAGCAGTTCGTCCAGTTCGGAGCTGATCAGCAGCACCGCCAGGCCTTCCCGCGCGAGTTCGTCGATCAGCTCCTGCACCTCGGCCTTGGCGCCGACGTCGATGCCGCGCGTCGGTTCGTCGAGGAGCAGGATCTTGGGTTCCGTGCACAGCCACCTGGCCAGCAACACCTTCTGCTGGTTGCCGCCGGAGAGCTCCGCGACCTTCTGCTCGGGGCTGGACACCTTGATGCGCAGGCGTTCGATGAACGTGTCCACGATCCGGTCCTGCCGGGACCTGCTGGTCACGCCGAACCTGCCGAGCCGCGGCAGCGCGGCCAGCACGATGTTCTCGCGCACGGACAGGTTCGGGATGATGCCCTCGGTCTTGCGGTCCTCGGCGAGCATGCTGATGCCCGCCTTCATCGACGCCTTCACGGTGTGCGGCACCGCCTTGCCGGCGACGAGCACCGTGCCGCTGTCGAGCGGGAGCGCGCCGATGATCGCCTTCGCGGTCTCGGTGCGGCCCGATCCGAGCAGACCGGCGAGGCCGACGACCTCACCGGGCCGGACCGACACGCTGACGCCGCCGACGCGCGGCCTGCTCACGAGGTCGACCGCCTCCAGCACCGGCCGCGTGTCGGCCTGGTGGCCCTCGCCGAACGCCGTGGTGCCGTGCTTCTCGATCTCCTTGACCGACCTGCCGAGCATCAGCGAGACCAGTTCGATGCGCGGGAGGTCCCCGAGGGGACCGCTGTGGACGTTCACCCCGTCCCGCAGGACCGTGACGGTGTCGCAGATCCGGTACAGCTCGTCCATGCGGTGGCTGACGTAGATGATCGCGATGCCCGCCTCGTGCAGTTTCCGCACGACGCCGAGCAACGTCTCGACCTCGCGCGGTTCCAGCGACGACGTGGGCTCGTCCATGATCACGACGTCCGCGTCCGCCGCGACCGCCCTGGCGAGCGCGACCATTTGCTGCTCGCCGACCGCGAGCGTCCCGAGTGGACTGCTCACGTCGGCCGTGATGCCGTAGCCCCGCAGCAGTTCCGCCGCCTCGGCGTCGCGGCGGGCGCGGTCGATCAGGCCGAACCGGGTGCGCGGCTCGCGGCCGAGGAACAGGTTGGCGGACACGCTCATCAGCGGAACGAGGTTCACCTCCTGGTAGATCGTGGAGATGTGCCCGTTGCGGGTGACGGAACCGGCGTCCGGCGTGTGGATGCCGGTCAGCACCTTGATCAGCGTCGACTTGCCGGCGCCGTTCTCCCCCACCAACGCGTGGATCTCGCCCCGCTGGAGCGTGAAGTCCACGTCGCCGAGTGCCCGGACGCCGGCGAACGTCTTCGTCACGCCGGCGACCTCGATCACCGGATCAGTAGGCATTGCCGAGCTTCTGCGCCGCGTTCGCCGAGTCGTACTCGTCGTCGGAGATCACGATGTTCTGCGGGATCTCCTCGCCCTTGCCGAACTTCTCCAGCGTGTCGAACGCGAGCGGGCCGAAGCGCGGGTTGGACTCGACCACGGCGGTGTAGCTGCCGTCCGCGATGAGCTGCACGGCGTTGCGCGTGCCGTCGACGGAGACGATCTTGACGTCCTTGCCCGGCTGCTTGCCGGCGGCCTTGAGAGCGGTGACGGCGCCGATGCCCATCTCGTCGTTCTCGGCGTAGACCGCGGTGATGTCCGGGTTGCTCTGGATCAGCTGCTCCATCACGGCCTGACCCTTGGACCTGTCGAACTCGCCGGTCTGCTCGGCGACGACGGTGAGGCCCGGGGTGCCGGCGATGCCGTCCTTGAAGCCCTTCGTGCGGTCGACCGTGACGTTGTTGCCCGAGGCGCCGAGCAGGATCGCGACCTTGCCGGTGCCGCCGGTCGCCTTGATCATCTGCTGGGCGGCGCGCTTGCCCTGTTCGACGAAGTCCGAACCGATGAACGTGAGGTAGTCGGTGCAGGGCTTCGACGTCACCTTGCGGTCGATCGTGATGACCGGGACCTGCTTGGCCTTCGCCGCGTCGAACGCGGGCTGCAGGCCGTCGGAGTTGAGCGGCGCCACGATCAGCAGCTTCGCCCCGCGGTCGATCAGCGACTTGATGTCGCTGATCTGCTTGTTCAGGTCGCTCTGCGCGTTGGTGTAGAGCAGCTCGGCCCCCCGCTTCGCGGCCTCGTCCCTGATCGACTGGGTCTCCGCGGTGCGGAACGGGTTGGCCTCCTTCTCCGACTGGGAGAAGCCCACCACCGCGCCCTTGACGTCGACCTGCGGGTATCCGGTCGTGGACCGCGCGCAGCCGGGGCCCGCGCTCTGGTTCTGCGCGGCACTCGCGGCGGGCCCGCCGGTCGTGGGGCCCTGTTGGCCCTCTCTGGCGGTACAACCCGTCACGAGCAAGGCGGCGGCTGCGATGAGCAGGATGCGAGACATCTTTGGCTCCTACACCGGGACTGTGCGTGGACGCGCTCTCAGGCGCTAGATTTGCATCGTTGTTCCAACGTTGTAAAGACTGAGAACTTCCCGGTACTTTTCCCGGTACTTCTTCTGGAGGCTGTGTTGGCCACGCTCAAGGACGTCGCCCGGCTGGCGGGCGTCTCGGTGAAGACCGTGTCGAACGTGGTCAACGGCTACTCGTTCGTGAAACCGGACAACCGCCGCCGCGTCGAGGAGGCGCTGGAGGCGACCGGCTACCGCCCGAACCTCGGCGCCCGCAACCTGCGCCGCGGCCGCACCGGTTTCATCGCCCTGGTCCTGCCCGAGCTCTCGATCCCGTACTTCGCCGAGCTCGCCGGCCTCGTCATCGCCGCCGCCCAGGACCACGAGTGGAACGTGCTCATCGAGCAGACGTTCGGCACCCTGGCCGGCGAAAGGTCCGCGCTGGCCTCCCTGGGCCCGCACCTGGTCGACGCCGCGATCCTCAGCCCGGAAGCCCTGCAGGTCGACGACTTCCAGCTGCCCGTCCCCGCCGTCCTGCTCGGCGAGCACGCCGTCGACGTCCCGATCTCCCGCGTGGGCATCGACAACGTGGCCGCGGCCCAGGCCGCCGTCCGCCACCTGGTCTCGCTGGGCCACCAGCGCATCGCCGCGATCGGCGCCCACCCCCACCGCGGCACCGCCGCGCTGCGCCTGGAGGGCTACCGCCGCGCCCTGGCCGAAGCCTCGCTACCGCTGGTGGACGAACTCGTCGTACCCGCGCTGAACTACCACCGCGCGGACGGCGCCGCCGCGATGAGGTCGTTGCTGGACCTGCGCACCCCGCCGGACGCCGTGTTCTGCTTCAACGACCTCCTGGCCATCGGCGCCATGCGGGCGGCGGGCGAACGTTTCGTGCGCGTCCCCCAGGACCTCGCCGTCGTCGGCTTCGACAACAACGAGGAAAGCGTCTACAGCTCGCCGTCCCTCACGTCCGTCGCCCCCGACAAGGCGGCCATCGCCCAGGCCGCCGTCGACCTGCTGCACCGCCGCGTCGAGTCCGGCGACGCCCTCGAGAACGTCGAGACGCCGTTCTCCTTGCAGGTGAGGGAAAGCACCGTGGCGCGATGACGGTGACGTCCGGCCACGAGCACCTCGTTTTCACGGCCTACGAGTTCCCGTGGGCCGTGGAGATCGCGGACTACGGGCGCGCGAAAGCGTCGTAGGTGCGCTGGTCGAACAGGACGAACCTGACCAGCTCGACCGGGGCGTCCTCGACGGCGGCGCGGGCGATCCGGGCCGCGTCCTCGACCGGCCAGCGGTAGATGCCGGTGGAGATCGCCGGGAACGCGATGGTGCGTGCCTGGAGTCCGGCCGCCACGCGCAGGGCGTTGTGGTGGCAGTCGGCCAGGAGCTGCGAGCGGTCCTCGGTGGCCGACCAGACCGGGCCGACGGTGTGCACGACCCACCGCGCACGCAGCCGGCCCGCCGTCGTGGCCACGGCCTGGCCCGTCTTGAGTCCGCCGCCGTAGTGGCCGGCACGCAGCGCGCGGCAGGCGGCGAGGATCTCGGGGCCGCCCTTGCGGTGGATCGCGCCGTCCACTCCTCCCCCGCCCAGGAGGGAGGAGTTGGCGGCGTTGACGATCACGTCGACTTCCTGTTCCGTGATGTCGCCGAGGACGTACTCGATGGTGGCCACGTTCCCGATTGGATCACGACAACGGACAGGTCGCCACGTCGTCCGGCCGCGGCAACGTGGCCGAACGAGGCGGCTGCACCCCGTCCAGCCACCCCTCCAAGGCGACGAACGCCGCACGGTGGCAAGGCGCAAGGGGCCGCAACCGATCCGGATAGGCGTCCACGAGCCCGTCCACGTGCGTCCCCTGCTCCACCCGGTAGTACCGGTGCAACCGATCAGGCGTCATACCCGCGTACACGTCTGAATCCTGGCTGATCGGCAGCAGCACGTCGTAGGTCCCGTGCACGGTCAGCAGGGGCCGCTTCACCTTCCCGGTCAACGCGACCTTGGACACCGCGGGCCCGGCAACGCGCCGCCGTGCCGCGTACGAGTAGTCGGCGTCGCAAGAAGGCGTGCCGGGAGCGCAGAACGGCACTCCGGCCTCGAGGTCGCCGTCGAAACCCGGATCGAACTCCTCGCGGTAGATGCGTTGCGTCAGGTCCCAGTAGTAGCGGTGGTGGTAGTCCCACAGGAATTCCGTGCCGGCCGGAAAACCGGCCGCGACCATCGCCTCGTGCGCGCCCGGTTCGCCTGCCAGGTAGGCCGGGTAGGCGCGGAGGACGGGCGGCAGGAACGTCAGGGGGTTCGGACCCTTAACCGTCCACAGTGTCCCCTCCCAGTCGACGCCGCCGTCGTAGAGGTGCGGGCGGTTCTCCAGCTGCCAGCGGACCAGGTAGCCGCCGTTGGAGATGCCGGTGGCGATGGTCCGGCGCGGGGTGCGGCCGTAGCGTTGGGAGACAACGGACTTCGCCGCGATGGTGAGCTGGGTGAAGCGCTCGTTCCACTCCTCCACCGCGCGGCCGTCGCGGTAGAACCCGGCCCCGGTGTTGCCCTTGTCGGTGGAGGCGAAGGCGTAGCCGCGGGAGAGGACCCAGTCGGAGATCGCGCGGTCGTTGGCGTACTGCTCGCGGACGCCCGGTGCGCCGGTGACGACGAGGCCGCCGTTCCAGCGGTCGGGAAGTCTGACCACGAACTGGGAGTCGTGCCCGTCGTGGTTGGTGTTGGTGCGCGAGGTGTCCGGGAAGTGGCCGTCGATCTGGATGCCCGGGACGGCGGAGGGGACGGGCAGGGCGGCGCTCGTGAGGCCCGCCCAGTCGGCCGGGTCGGTGTGGCCGGTGGCGACGAGGCCGGTCGTGGTGAGGTCGGTGAGGCGGGCGAGTCGCTGGTGTTCCGCGCCGGGGACCGTCATCGCGGAGGTCGGCGGGGTCAGCGCGAGCACCAGTACCAGCGGGAGCAACATAGCTGGTCAAGCTAGTTGTGGCGGTCCCCCGGCGACATGGTTGCCTCCCACACAAGGCCCGCCTTGAAGGTGGTGAAGCCGAACAGGTCGAGCACCCGGCGGACCTGGGGCTGGGTGTGGTGCACGGTGAACGACTTGCCGTTGTGGTGGGCCGCGCAGAGCAGGAGCAGCAACGTGCGCAGGCCGCTTCCGGCCAGGAACGTCACCCCGGCCAGGTCGACCGAGACGCGGTCGGTGACGGTGTCGGTGATGCCGGGCAGCACGGCGGCGAAGAACAGGTCGCAGTTGGTCATGTCCATCTCGCCTTGGCAAGTGGCCACGAAGCGGGTGCCGGAACGTTCCGTCCGCACGGTGAACGGGCTGGTCTCGCAGGCGGTCATGAACCACTTGACCGCACCCCGAGCACGGACGATAGCAGTGGAAACGAAGTCCGCGACCGGAAAGCGAAGCGCCTCAACCTGACCGCAGGGTCTTCGACGGCGAGACGTCGTACGCGGCGCGGTAGTGCGCGGCGAAGACACTCGGACGGGCGTAACCCCAACGGGCCGCGATCTCGGTGACGGAACCCCTGCCCGCCCTCAGGTCCTCGTGGGCGCACGAAAGACGCACACCCCGGAGGTACGCCATCGGTGTGGTGGCCAGGTGGCGCCGGAAAGCGAGCTGCAACGCCCGGATGGACACGCGCGCCGCACGCGCTATGTCCGCGGCGGAGATGGCCACTTCGGCGTGGTCCTCGATGAACGCGATCGCACGGCGCAGGCTTCTCGGATGCGCGTCACGCCGGTCGAAGTACGTCGGCGGGGCGTGCGTGGTGTTCGGGAACGTGGCGAGGGTGGTGGCCACCATCAGCCGGGTCGCGTTCGCCGCCACCAGCGGGTTGTCGCCGAAGTGCGGCAGCACCTCGTCACGCAGGTTCACGCAGGTGGACCACCACACCGCCGCGAACCGGGACGAGACCGGCCGGAACCCGGCGAACCGAACACCCTCGGCCACTTCGTCGATCACCGACTGGGACAGCGTGACCGTCGACAGGCGCGGGTTGAAGATCGCGCCGATGAAAGGGCTTTCGGGCGGCGCGCACAGGAACACGTCGCCAGGCGTCCAGAAGCGGTCCTCGCCGCCCGAACGGTAGTAGACCATCCCGGCGCCCAGGTGCCCGAAGACGAAGTTGTTCATCGGGTCGACGCTGACCTCCAGCGCGACGCGCCCGTGCATCTCGTCGAACCGGATGTGCTCGTGTATTCGCGACGACATCCACATGTGGGAGTGCTTCACACCGGTGTTGAGACGCATCTGGCCGTAAGCCGCGTTCAACACCTCGTGCACCGCGTCCAAGTCCGCCATTTCGACGACCTGTTCCACGTGCTGCACGATCCTCGTCCGCCCAGCCGGTGTCCATCGCCAAGACGGTTGCTTCCGCTCACCCGGTGGGAGGGCGGAAGCAACCGTCACCTGGCTAGACCCGGACGAGCGAGGCCAGCGCGGCCTGCCCCTGCTGGTTCGGGTGGAACACGGCCTCCGGCCCCTCCTGACCCGGTGCCAGCGCGTCGAACCCCCGCAGGAACGGGGTGCCCGACTCGCACAGCGCGTGACCCTCGAACGTGCCGGGACGGGAGAACGGGCTGGCGTACGTGGCGTTGACGCCCTGGTACCTCGCCTCGGCCACGGCCGAGCGGAGCGTGGCGTCGATGCCGTCGGCCACCTGGTTGCCCTGGCTGCGTTCCGCGGTGGTCAGGACGCCCTCGCCGCAGATCGGGTCGAGCGCGACGCCGGGCGGGTTGTCCGAAGCGGACACCTGGCGGCCGTAGCCCACGACGACCACTCGCGCGTACGGGCTGCGCTTGCGGATCTCGGTGAGCAGGGCGGTGACGTTGCCGCCCATCTGCGGCAGCCTGGCCAGGATCGCCTCGGTCGGGGCGCCCGTGCAGTCCGCCTGGACGCAGATGCCGCCGTACGTCGCGTAGTCGACGTCGTTGGTGCCGACGGTGAGCAGCACCAGGTCGGTGCCGCGCCGCAGGGCGTCCAGCTGGGCCGGACGGTCCTTGAACGGACGGGAGAGGTCGGCGGTGGCGGCACCGCTGCAGCTCACGTTGGTGAACGAGCCGAGCCTGCCGGCCGCCCGCAGACCGGCGGCCACCTGCTCACCGTAGGAGTTGTTGCTGCGCCAGCAGTTGCCGGCGGTTCCGTCCTGGTAGGACCCCGCGCCGGTGCCGGAGGCGTAGGAGTCACCGAGCACCACGAGCGAGGTGGAGCGGGTCGCGCCGGCCGCGGGAGCGATTCCCAGCGCGGCCAGAACAGCTGTGAGTACGACGATCGTTCTTTTCACAGGACCCCCGATGTCGATGCGATTGCACCGCCATACTGCCCGAACCGCCACGTCGTGCGCCGCCAAACGAGATGCGCTTCGTCTTCAGCCGATCGCGGCCAGGACGTCCGCGATCTCCTTGAGCAGCACCGGCACAAATGCGGTGGCGGCTCTTCCGCCCCGGTTGCACGATGTGGTGCGTGACCGGCGAGGACGTGCTTGAGATCTTGGCGGCGTTGCGGGACTTCGACGTCTGGGTGGGCGGTGGCTGGGGCGTCGACGCGCTGGCCGGCGAGCAGACCCGGCCACACGCCGACCTCGACCTCATGCACCGCGAGGAGCAGGAACCCCGGGTCGTCGCCGCGCTCGCCGCGCGCGGGTTCGCGGAAACCCTGTCGTGGCGGCCGGTGCGGTTCGTGCTCACCGATCCCGGTGGCCGCGAGATCGACCTGCACCCGTTGCGGTTCGCGGAGGACGGCAGTGCCGAGCAGTCATCGTTGACGCCCGGCGAGCCGTTCCGCTACCCGGCGGAGTGCTTCGTCACCGGCGCGATCCTCGGCACGGAGGTGCGGTGCCTGTCGGCCGAGCAGCAGCTGTTCTTCCACCAGGGTTACGAACCGCGGGAGGAGGACCTGCACGACCTGGCCTTGCTGCGCTCACTTCCGGTGGCGAAAACTCGGTGGCGGTGAGGACTAGCGTGGGGTCGGTGAAGGGATTCAACCCGAGCTTCAGTCCCGAAACTGCCGAGAACTACGACAACTCACCCCGCGGCGACGAGGCCGAGACGGTCCGCTTCCTGGCGGCGTTCGGCACGAGCGCCCTGGAGTTCGCGATCGGCACGGGCCGCATCGCTTTGCCCCTCAAGGAATCCGGCGTCGAGGTGGACGGTGTCGAGCTCTCCCCCGCCATGGTCGCGCGCATGCGGGCCAAACCCGGCGGCGACGAGATCGACGTGGTCATGGGCGACATGTCCGCGGCCGGCACCGGCCGCACGTATCCGTTGGTGTACCTGGTCTACAACACGATCACGAACCTGCTCACCCAGGACGACCAGGTGCGGTGCTTCGAGAACGCCGCGCGCCACCTCACCCCGGACGGCGTGTTCGTGATCGAGTGCGGCGTGCCGAGCTGGGCGGCGCGGCAACGCCACCAGTTCATCGACGTGGAGGCCGTCGAGGTCGACCACGTCGAGCTGGACGTCAACCGCTACGACCCGGTCACCCAGCTGCTCGACGAGAACCACGTGCACATCGGCGCGGACGGCATCCGGTTCGGCGCGATCCGGCAACGGCTGTCCTACCCGTCCGAGTTCGACCTCATGGCGCGGATCGCGGGGCTGCGGCTGCGCGAGCGGCACGGCGGCTGGAACGGCGAGCCGTTCGTCGCGGACAGCAAGCGGCACGTGAGCGTGTACGAGAGAGCCGCGTGACTTCACCCCCTAGCACCGGTGCCGGAATCCCGGCCACGCCCTAGGAGTTGAACGCTTCCAGCGCCTCGGCCTTGATCTGCTCGAACTGGGCGGCCATCGCCTCGGACAGGGCCTGGGCGCCGGACAGCGGGCGCACCATGACGGTGAACTCGTCGATCAGCCCGTTCTCGTCGAGGTGCAGGAAGTCGCAGCCCTGGATCTCCTTGCCGCCCACCTCGGTCCGGAACACCAGCGCGTGGTTCGGGCCGTCGACGATCTCGCGCTCGTAGCGGAAGTTCTCGAACACCCGCATCACGCCGCGCAGGATCGCCGCGGTGATCGGCTTGCCGGGGTACGGCGTGAACGCGACAGGGCTGGTGAACACGACGTTGTCGGCGAGGCACGCCGCCATCGCGTCGGTGTCCCGTGCTTCGACCGCCTTGCGGAATGCGTTCACAGCGACACCCTCACATACTCAACTTGTTGACTAGGTCGATGCACCGTAACCTGCTGCTATGTCGCTGCGCAACGCCGTGATGGCCGCACTGCTCGACGGGGAGTCGTCCGGCTACGACCTGGCCAAGGCGTTCGACGCGTCGGTGGCGAACTTCTGGATCTGCACGCCGCAACAGCTCTACCGGGAGCTGGACCGCATGGAGGCGGACGGGCTGATCAGCGCGAGGACGGTCGAGCAGGAACGCCGGCCGAACAAGCGCCTGTTCTCGCTCACCGAACGCGGCCGCGAGGAGCTGACGGGGTTCACGTCAGGGCCGCACAAGCCCACCGCGATCCGCGACGAGCTGCTGGTGGCCGTGCTGGCGGCGGATCGCGGTGACGTCGAGGGGGTCCTGGCCTCGATCCGCGAACGCAAGCAGTGGGCCGAGGCGAAGGTCGCGCGCTACGAACGACTCCGGGCCAAGTTGCTCGACGGCCGTTCCGAGGAGGACTTCCTGGCCACCGCCGAACGGGTCGGGCCGTACCTGACGTTGTTGCGCGGCCTGTCGTTCGAGCGGGACAACGTGCGGTGGTGTGCCAGGAGCCTCACCGTGCTGGAGCGGCGTGGTGCCCGCCTCGACGCGCCGGGGTGAGGTTGAATCGGGTTCATGAACGGCATTTCGCTCTTGCAGGAGGCACTCAGCGCACCCGCGGCAGAGGCGCGCAACCGGTTCGCGGGGCGGCTCAACGGCTACCTCGACGGGTCCGACGTCGTGCACGCCGTGCGGTTGCAGGGCTGGCTAGGGCTGGAGGTGCCGGGCCCCGGCTGCCACGTCGGCACCGGCAGCTGGGACTTCACCCGCTTCAAGGCGACCACGTCACCGGTCACGTGCGGGCGCTGCCGTTCCGCCGGGCTGCTCACCAGCTCGTTCACCGGGGGCCCGCACCAGCAGACCCTGGACCTCGAAGGCATCTAGAGCACAGTGCGGTTGCGCAGCCCCATTCCCGTCAACGCGACCATGCCCAGGCGTTCGTAGTACGGCCGCAACTCGTCGTCGCACGTGAGATCCACCGAGTACAGATGCGCGGCTTCGGCGATGACGCGCCGCATCAGCTCCGTGCCGATGCCCTGGCCCTGGAACTCCGGCCGCACCTCCAGCCACGGGACGAACGCGGTCAGCACGCCGTCGCTGATCATGTTCACGAAGCCGACAACGTCGTCCTGGGAACGCGCGATCACCACGCGATAGCTCCCGCGCAGCACGGCGAGGTGCTGGGCGGGTGACGGCGGCGTGGGCCAGCCCACGAAGAAGCCGGCGAGATCGGTCTCGGTCAGGTCGTCGAGATCCGTGCGGTAAGTGATCACGGTCGCATTGAACCGTTTCCGCACAACATCCGTAGGGTGGTTTCTCCCGATTCGGCCGCTAAGCTGCTGGTCGTGACCCTGCCGACTGCTCCGCTGCGCCGTGCGCGCTGTGCGGCCGTCGGCGTCGTCAACGGGACGCTCGCGGTTCTCGCGCACTCCAGCGCGGACGGCCACCTGCCCGACGCCGGGCTCGTCTTCTCGCTGGTCGCGCTGCTCACGTGGGCGACGGCCGGGTTCGCCCGGCACGAGCTGACGTGGCGGAAGCTGCTCCTGCTGATCGGCGGCGGACAGCTCGCGATGCACGTCCTCGTGTCGCTCGCGGCGTTCCGGCACGCGCACGAAGCCGACCCGGCGAGCATGATCACCTCGCACGTCGTGGCCACGGCACTGACCGTCGTCGTGCTCACCGTCGCGGAACGGTCAGTCCTCGCGCTCGCCCGCGCGGTCACGGCCGCACTCCCCCGCAGGCTCGGCGTCCTCCCCGCCACCGCACCCCTGGTCGTCGCGACGCCTTCGCTCGCGCCGACCACGATCGTCCTCCTGGACGTGCTGTCGTGGCGCGGTCCCCCGGCTGAACAGGTCTGAACCCCCTTCACAGGGCCGCTCATCGAGCGGTCCTGCCCCTGTTCACGCCCATTGGGAGCACCATGACCACCACAGCCGTTCCGCCACGCACGTCTTTCGCGTGGCGGGGACTCTTCCTGCGCCTGCACTTCTACGCCGGCGTGCTCGTCGGCCCGTTCGTCCTGATCGCCTCGCTGACCGGCGTGCTCTACGCCCTGACACCACAACTGGAGTCCTGGGTCTACTCCGACCAGCTCCGCGTTCCCGCGACCGCACAACAACTTCCGCTGTCCCAGCAGGTCGACGCCGCGCTCGCGACCTCACCGCAGGGCTCGCTCGTCGCGGTCCGGCCCGCCCCCGAACCCGGTGCCACCACCCGCGTCCTGTTCTCCGAGAACGGCCTGGGCGAGTCCGAACGACGAGCGGTCTTCGTCGACCCCGGCACCGGCCGCGTCACCGGTGATCTCGTGGTCTACGGGTCGAGCGGTGTACTGCCGCTGCGCACCACACTGGACCAGTTGCACCGCAACCTGATGCTCGGCGAACCCGGCCGCCTCTACAGCGAGCTCGCCGCCTCCTGGCTGTGGGTCGTCGCCCTGGGCGGCCTGGTCCTGTGGATCTCCCGGGCGCGCAACAGCAAGCGCATCCGGACGCACGGGCTGATCGGCGTGTGGGTCCTCGCCGGAGCGTTGTTCCTGTCCGCCACCGGCCTCACGTGGTCGGCCTACGCGGGCGAGAACGTCGCCATGCTGCGCACAGCGGTCGGCTGGTCCACGCCGGCGCTGAAGATGCCCGGAGCCGGCGAGAGCCACGGCGACCACGGTTCGAGCACCTCGTCCGCCGGTGGTCACGGCGAGATCGACACCGTGTTCCGCGCCGCGAAGCAGGCCGGCATCGACGCGAAGGCGGTCGAGATCGGCCTGCCCGCCACCCCCGGCGGCGCCTGGAAGGTGGCCGAGATCGAGAAGGGCCTGCCCACCCAGAACGACTCCGTCGCGGTCCACGGCAACGAGGTGGTCAGCGCGCTGAAGTTCGCCGACTTCCCGCTGGGCGCGAAGCTGACCAGGTGGGGCATCGACGCGCACATGGGTGTGCTCTTCGGCTGGCCCAACCAGCTGCTGCTGTTGCTCATCGGCGGTGGTCTGGTCGCCTCGGTCGTGCTCGGTTACCGCATGTGGTGGAAGCGCAGGCCCACGAGCGGATTCGGCCGCCCGACCCCGCGAGGACAGTGGCGCAAGGCCCCGCGCGGAGCCCTGATCGCGCTCGGTCTCGGCGCGCTGCTCGTGGGGTGGTTCGTGCCGCTGCTCGGGATCAGCCTGCTGATCTTCCTGGCGGTCGACGTGCTGCTCGGCAGGCGGGTGAAACCAGCGGCGTCCTGACCGTCCACTGTGGACGAGGCTTGCCTGATCTGGACATTTACGGCATATTAATGCCCAGGTGAGCCGGGAAGTCTGGTCGGCCCGCCCGTCACACCAGGTGGCGGCGGCGAGCTGACGAGGGGCGCCCACATGACGCTGATCCCCCACGCCATCCCTCTGATCAACGATCCCCAGGTCGTCCACGCGCTCGCCGCCCGATGGCGGCGCACCAGGACATTGCTGCTGCTCTCGGCCGGTGTCCTGCCCGTCGCCATCGGCATCGTGTGCGTCGTGCTGGCCGGGATGACGTCGGCCGGGCAGCGCATCATGCCGTGGTGGTCGGCGATTCCGGCCGTCGCCGCGGCGGCGTGCGCGTGGGCGTTGCTGACCTGGTTGCGGCGCAACGGTTTGAGCGATCCGCACTCGTGGCTGCCCGCCACCACCCTGATGACGGGCGCGCAGCTCGTGCTCGGCGTCCTGCCGGGCTCGGGCATCGCGCTGCGGCTCAGCCCCGGCGCGGCACTCGCGGTGAAGGCGCTGTGCGCGGCCGGGGTGCTCGGCGCCGGTTCCGCCAGCGCGCTCGCCCGGATGGCCCACCGCTCACTGCTCTCGGCCCCCGTCCTCGAACTCGGGTCGACGGCGTTCCCGCTCGTGCTCGACAGCAGCGGCGCGCGGGTGGTGATCGGCACAGATCGTGTCGACTGGACCACCCGCACGGGTGCGCGGGTCGACGCCGGGCTCTCCTTCGCCCGGATCCTCCGCGTGACGGCGCAGGCGCACTCGATCAAGCTGCACACCGCGTCCGGCTCGTGGACGGTGCCCGTGGCGGATCCGGCCACCGCGCAGGCGTTGCTGCTCCGCCGGATCACCTGGTGGGAGGAGCTCCGCGACGCGGCCGCGGAACGGGAGCAGCGCCGCTACCTCGACCTGGTCGGGCTGCTCGCGGCCGTCAGCGGAGAGGCCACCCGCGGCGGCATCAGCGTGACGGTCGACTCGAACGGTCTCACGACGGGCATCACGCTGAGCCCTGCCGTGCGCGAACTCGAACCTGAGGTGCTCGCGGCACAGCTGATGGCGTGCGTGCAGAAGGCGCGTGCGGACGCGCGCAGGCAGGTCCAGGACCTGGTGCTCGACCACGCGGATGGCCAGCTGGTGAAAGCCAGCCACTAGTCGGTTGTCCAGGAGATGTCGTCCTGCCTACGTTCGCCCGGACAACTTCGGGAGATGGGGGACGACTTGCGCAGACGTGACTTCTTCGCAGCGGCGGCCGGCGTGGCCGCTGTCGTGGCCAATCCCGCGAGCGCGCTCGCGGCCAACGAGCAGCGGCCGGGCGCCTCGCACCTGCCGGACCTCGACCTCGGCGACTTCCCCGTCGTGGCAAGGGTCCGTGCTCGCCGCGCGCTCGAGCACCTCGAGGTCCTGAGCGACGAGATCGGGCCGCGCATCGGCGGCACCGCGTCGGAGCACCGGGCGCGCGACTACCTCGTCCGCGAGCTCAAGGCGCTGCGGTACCAGGTGACGACGCAGCCGTTCACCGTGCCGGACAAGTACCTCGCCGACGTCAACGGCGGGTGGCAGGCCGGCGCGTCGCGCTTCGGCTCCCTCGGCGTCACCGTCAAGGCACCGTTCGTCGAGGTGACCGACGGCGCGCTGCCCGATCTCACCGGCAAGATCGCGTTCTACGTCAACGCCCCCGCCGGCTCCGCGCCGACGCACGCGGCGATCGAACGCGGCGCGGTGGCGGTGGTCCTCGGCCGGATCTCCGCGACGGCGAACAAGTCGAGCGCCTTCTCCCCCGCACTCGACCGCAACGTCACCGTGCCGGTCATCGGCCTCGCCCAGGTGCACACCGAGAAGCTGCGCGCGCAGGGCTCGGGCGAGCTGACGATCAGCACCGTCCACCACCCGAACCTCACGTCCTACAACGTGATCGCGGACCGGCCGGCGACGTTCCCGTGGCGTGACAACGGGGTCGTCATGGTCACCGCGCACTACGACAGCGTGCCGGGCTCACCGGGCGCGAACGACGACGGCAGCGGCACGGTCCTCTGCCTCGAACTGGCCCGCGTGCTGCGGTACCTGCCCACGCACAAGGCGCTGCGGTTCGCGCTGTGGGGTTCGGAGGAGCAGGGCCTGCTCGGGTCGCGGCACTACGTCTCCCAGCTCCCGCCCGAGGAGATCGCGCGGATCAAGGGCGTCTTCCAGAACGACATGGTCGCCACCAGCCACGACCCGGCCACCGCGTACTGGCTGCTGTCGGTGGACGGCGCCGACAACGCCACGACGGCCGGAGTCCGCGCCGCGGCACAGAGGCTCGGCTACGACCCGAGGGTGCACGGACCAGTGGCGCGCGGGTCGAGCGACCACGTGCCGTTCCACGAGAAGGGCATGGCGTCGGCGAACTTCAGCTGGCGCGGCGAGGGCGGGCCGGCGCAGCTGGAGCCGATCTACCACACCCCGGAGGACACGATCCGCGACAACATCAGCCTGGAACGGCTGCAGGTGTCGCTGGAGCTGATCGGGGCGGCGGCGTACCGGCTCGCTGCTCAGAAGTAGGTCGGCTCACGTCCCGGAGCTGATGTCGAGGACCGCCTTGGTGAACGCCTGCGGGGCTTCCTGCGGCACGTTGTGCCCGATGCCGTCGAGGACGCGGTGCTCGTAGCGGCCGCTGAACTGCTTGCGGTACGCCGTGCCGTCCTTGTTGGGGCCGTCGAAGTCGCTCGCGATGGTGATCGCGGGCACCTCGATCACCGGCCTGGCCTGCGGTAGTTGTGGATGACGATCGCGACGTGGTCGGGGTTCTTCCACGCCGTGGCGCTCTGGGCGTAGGTGGCCTCGTCGAAGTTCCACCGGGGCGACGCCAGCTTCCAGATGAGCTTGTTGAACTCGTAGGAGTTCTGCTCGTAGCCCTTCACGCCGCGGTCCGTCGCGAAGTAGTACTGGTACCACCAGCCGAGCTCGGCCTGCGGGGACAGCGGCTCCTGGTTCTGCTCCAGGTTGACGATCAGGTAGCCGCTGACCGACACGAGCGCCTTGACGCGTTCCGGCCAGAGCGCCGCGGTGACGCACGCCGTCCGCGCACCCCAGTCGAACCCGGCGATGGTCGCCCTGCGGATCTTCAGGGCGTCCATGAACGCGATGACGTCACTCGCCAGCGCCGACTGCTGGCCGTTGCGCTTCGTGCGCGCGTGCAGGAACCGCGTGGGCCCGTAGCCCCTGAGGTACGGGATGAGGACGCGCTGCCCTTGTGCCGCCAACGCCGGTGCCACGTCGACGAAGCTGTGGATGTCGTACGGCCAGCCGTGCAGCAGGATCGTGACCGGGCCGTCCGCCGGGCCCACCTCCGCGTAGCCGACGTCGAGCAGACCGGCCCTGACCTGCTTGACCGGGCCCCAGGACGGCTGCGAGGCGTGGGCGGTCGCGGTGACGAGGGGTGCCGCGAGACCGGCCACGGCCAGTGCCTGCGAGAACTGTCGCCTGCTGATCATGGCGTCGACGGTAGGAGGCGGGCGTGGCGGCTCGCGAGCGTCAGGTGACGGTGCGGGAGTACGTCATCCGGAGTCGGCCAGCGCCTCCCGCAGCTCGGCCCTCGCCGTGACCCCGAGCTTGGGGAAGATCCGGTGCAGGTGGGTGCTGACCGTCCGGTGCGACAGGTGCAGCCGCTCCCCGATCTCCTTGTTGGTCAGCCCGTCCGCCGCCATCCGCGCGATGGTCAGCTCGTGCTCGGTCAGCTCGCCGTTGCCACCCCGCGACTCGCCCGACGCCCGCAGCTCCTCGCGCGCCCGTTCCGCCCAGTCCCTGGTGCCGAACGCCTCGAACGCCTCCGCGGCCGCCTTCAGGTGCGGGCGGGCCTTCGCCGCACGGCGCTGTCTGCGCAGCCACGCGCCGAACGCCAGCTGCACGCGCGCCCGGTCCCACGGCGAGCAGTCGGCGTCGAGTGCCGCCTCGAACAGCGCTTCGGCCTCGTCATCCGCTGCCAGGAGGGCGCGCGCGTACCTCAGGCCGGACGCCAGGGCGGGCGAGCGGGTGGTGGTGTCGAGTTCCTCGACGAGCTTGCGGGCCTCGTCGACGTTGCCGCTGCGGGTCGCGGACTCGACCAGCTCGGGCAGCACGTACCGGCGCAGGGCCAGTTGGTGGGCGGGGTCGGCCGGGTCGTGCACGCGGCGGACGGCGGCGAACGCGTCGGCGTAGCGGCCCTCTCCCAGCGCGGCAAGGCTTCTGGCCAGCTGGACGGTGGCCAGGACCGGGCGTGCGCCCGCCGCCAGACCGATGCGTTCGGCTTCGGCGGCCAGTTCGGCGGAGCGTTCGTGCGCACCGCGCAGGGCGGCGATCTCGGCCTGGACGGCGGCGGCCAGGCCGCGCATGTACGGCTGGCCGGTCTCCTCGGCGAGGCGGGCGGCTTCCCGGGCCACCGGTTCCGCGGCGGCGATGTCGCCCAGGCGGGTGCGGCTCCACGCTTCGACGGCCAAGGCGCGGGCGAGGAGCCCGAACTGGCCCTGTGCCCGGAAACCCGGTTGCGCGGCAAGGGAGAAGCGCACGGAGTCGGCGAACGCGCCGACCTGGAGGGCGGCGCTGCCGAGCAGGCGGAGGGTGGCGGGGTCGTCGGTCACGGCACCGCCGCGCAGCCCGGCCACCACCGCGTCGCCCTGCTGCACCGGGCACACGTACGCGGTCATCGCCAGCATGCGCGGATCGCCGGGGTCGATCGGCAGCCGGCGCGCGACGGCGGCGATCCGGTCCCGGACCGCGGCGCCCGGCTCGACCCAGAAGCACCGCATCGCGACGCTCCAGAAGATCCGCATGCCCAGGTCGACGTCACCGCCCGCCACCACGGACTCGGCCAGCCCGACCAGTTCGCCGGGCCCCGCCACGCCCTCCCTCACCCCGTCGTCGAACGCCGTGGGCAACCACGTCACGAGCGCGCGCTCCCCTGCGGTGAGGTCCAAACCGCGCACGTCCAGCAGGATCCGCTCCACGTCGTCACGCCGCCCCGCCTCCGCCGCGAGCTCGGCCGCCCGCAACAACCGCCGGGCCCGCTCGCCGCCGTCGCCCAGCTCCGCGGCCCGTTCCAGCGCGCTCACCGCGGCCGCGGCGCCACCGCGCCGGAGCGCCCGGTCCGCCGTCTTCTCCAGCAGGCAGGCCACGTTCTCGTCGGGACCGGTCGTCGCGCCGGCCAGGTGCCACGCGCGCCGGTCCGGCTCGCCGGTCGCGAAGGCGAGACGGCGGTGGGTGTCGCGGAGCTCCGAGGCGTCGGCCGCGCGGACGACCGCGGACCTGATCAACGGATGCCGGAACGCACCGCCGGAGTCGACCAGTCTGGCCTCGACCGCGGGTGTCAGGTCCGTGTCGCACGCACCGCCGAGGGCCAGCACGAGCAACGCCGACCGGACCTCGGCGGGCAACGCCGAGGCACGCGCGGCGAACGTCTCCTCCAGGGAGTCGCCGCCGAACGGCAGTTCGGTGAGCGCCAGCGGGTTCCCGGCCGCCCGCGCGAGCACCCGCGAGCGGCGGCCGGCGTCCAGGCCGGGCGCGACGGCGTCCAGGACCGCGGCGGCCTCCGCGCCGGCCAGCGGTTCCAGGACCAGCGTGGGCACGCCCGCGAACACCGGGGTCCGGGCGGCCACGACCAGGGCGGTGCCGGTCAGGCGGCGGGCCACGAACCCGAGCACGTCCTGGCTCGCCCGGTCCAGCCAGTGCGCGTCGTCGACCAGCACGACGGACCGCGCCGCGCCCAGCACGTCCAGCGCGGCGAGTCCGACGAGGTGCACGGCCGGCGCCGGGCCCTCGGACAGTCCGAAGACGACTTCCAGCGCCCCGCGCCGTGCACCGGGCAAAGTGGACAGGTCGAGGAACGGGTGCAGCACCTGGTGCAGTCCGGCGTAGGGCAGGTCCTGCTCGGCCTCGACACCCACGACCACGTGACCGTCGAGCGAGGCGAGCAACGCCGACTTGCCCACGCCGGGCTCACCGACGACCAGCAGCGACCCGCCGGAGTCCGCCAGCGCGGCCAGCCTCTCCCGTTCCCGATCCCGCCCGACCAGCGACACCAGCCCGACACCCCGTTCGTCGATCCGTCCGGACCAGGGTGTCAGAAAGTCCAGACCGCGCGCTTGCCCGGACCCACCACCAGCGTGGACGTGCCCAGCTTCTCGACGTGCGGCGCGGCCGCGCGGTTCAGCTCGAACTCGACGCGCTTGAGCCCGGTCCGTCCCGGCCGCACCTCGTCGAACCGCATCGTCGTGCCGCCCCGCGTGGCGACGACCGCGCCGGGTTCGGTCCACAGCGAGAACCCGCCCGCCCGCAGCAGCGGCACGGTGGCCGCCAGGTCGGCCCTGGTGACCGCGAGGCGGACGAACGTGATGTCGCGCATCACCCTGTTCTCGTACGCGTCGGGCAGGTAGCGCTCCCGCGTGACGTCGCCGGGGAACCGCGCGGGCCCCACCTTGCTGCGCGGGTCGTTCATGTACTCGTCGCGGTACTCCATGGCCCAGGCACCGAACTTCTCGTACTTCTCGACCACGAACAGCGAGTCGAACCACGGCACGGGCTTGCCGTCGCCGAAGTCGCGGGTCTGCAGGAACTCGATCGGCTTCTGCCCCGCCGCGCGCAGCCGGACCCCGAGCTTCTCGATGTCACCGTCGCGTTCGGTCGAGAGCCCGAGAGCGGCGGAGCCGGGTTCGCCGTCCTTGCCCGGCACATCGCCCGGCCCGAAGATCTCCAGGTAGGTCTCGCGGCCGCGCAGGTAACGCCCCGTCCAGACCTTGCCGTCCGCTCCGGTCGTCGTGCGCACCTCGAAGTCCGCGAACTCCCTGAGGTAGCGCGAGTGCTCGACCGCGTCCGCGGAGGCCCGGTCAAGCGTTCCCCATGCGTGGTTGTAGTACAACAACTGCCGCTCTCCCGCTTGCGCCGGTCCCGCGCCCGACACCACCAGAACCACGGCCAAGATCATGCACGACACCCGTCGGAGCACCATGATTCGATCGTAGGACGGACACGCTCAAGCCGGACTCAAGCCATCCGAAGGGATCCTCGTGTTCGACACCACCAGGTGGACGGTTCTGGCCCCGCTGCTGCAGGCCGCCACCGCCGGCCGCGACCTGCTCGACGACACGATCCGCGGGCTCACGCCCGACGCCGTCGCCGCGGAGGTCCTGCGCGAGATCGGCGAGCACGACGTGCGCCTGGACCTGGGCTTCGACGGCCGCACCACCACCCACCTGCGCACGGACGCCGAAGTGGTGGTCGCACTCGACCTGGCCGACGCCGTGCGGGGCCTCTACGGCACCGACACCCGCCCCTGGCCGAGCCTCGCCGTCGCCACGCCGGGCCGCGATCTCGACGAACGCGGGATCGCCGGGTGGTTCCAGGACCGCAAGGGCATCGCGCAGTCCGTCCAGGATCTCCTGTCCGCGCTCAGGCCCGGCCACCGGGACCTGGGCGAGCTGGCCGTGGAGCACGGCTCGGACAAGTGGGGCGACCTGCACTGGTACACGCAGCACTACGAACGCCACTTCGCCCGCTTCCGCGACGAGCCCGTGCGGGTGCTGGAGATCGGCATCGGCGGCTACGACGACCCGGACAGCGGTGGCGGCTCGCTGCGGATGTGGCAGCGGTACTTCCGGCGCGGCCTCGTGCACGGTCTCGACATCGCGCGCAAGAACGTCACCGGCCCGCGGATCATGACCGTGCTGGGCGACCAGTCCGACGCCGGGTTCCTCGACCGGCTGGGCCGCGAGCTCGGACCGTTCGACGTGGTCATCGACGACGGCAGCCACCTCAACGAGCACGTGCGGATCTCGTTCCACGCGCTGTTCCCGCACGTGCGCGCCGGCGGGCTCTACGTCGTGGAGGACCTGCAGACCGCGTACTGGCCGGGCTGGGGCGGCCATCCCGAGGCGACCGCGAGCACGTCGATGGGGATGCTCAAGTCCTTTGTGGATGGACTGAACCAGGCAGAGGTGCGGGATCCGCGCGGCGCGGGCTCCTACCTCGAGCGCAACATCAGCGGGATCTCGTTCCACCACAACATCGCGTTCGTCGAGAAAGGACTGAACGCCGAGGAGGGCGGTCCGGCCTTCCTGCGCGCCCTGTACTAGGCCGTGGCGGAACCGCCCTGCCGCCGGACTCAGGCCGGCGGCAGGGCGGAGGAGGTCACGGGATCCAGTGGTTGCCGGACACCGTGATCATCACCTGGAGCTGGATGCTCGCACCGAAGTACGTGTTCGTGTCGACCGGAGTGCTCAGCATCTTGTTCCACAACGCGTCCAGCCACGCCTGGCTGCCCGCGTCCGTCGTGGCCGCGACCGCGAACGGGGCGAAGAACGCCGCGTCGCCGCCGCTCTCGATCTGGGTACCGCCGAGCGTGTAGCCGATGGCGATCCTGTTCGGGTCGCCTCCGGTCTTGCTCCTGATCCACGAGTTCATCCTGCGCGCCGCCGCCAGCGACTTGCCGTCGCCGGTCAGCGCGGCGTCCGCGCCGATGCGCCACGGGTCGCGGCACGCGTTGTACCAGTACTTGCCGTCGGTGTCGGCCCGTTCGAGCATCTCGCCGACCGCGGGCTTCACCGTGGAGTTGGTGTCCTGCACGAAGTCCGGCAGCAGGCCGGTGCTCGACGCGTACTTCGACTGCAGCGTGGCGATCAGGTCCTGGTGCTTGGTGCGGATCGTGTCCCACGCCGGGTCGCCGGTCGCCTTGCGGAACGCGCGGAAGTGGTCGGACATCCAGTCGGAGGACCGCGACCCGTAGTACTGCCTGCTGTTGCCGGAGGTCGACCAGTCGCCCATCAGCAGCAGGTTCGTGTTCGGGTTGACCAGGCTCTTCTTGATCGCGTTGATGTTCCTGACCGCGAGCTGCCGGTAGTCGTACGTGCCGGTGCTGCCCCACTGCCGGTCGGCCAGCAGCAGGCCGTAGGCGGTGTCCATGTCGCCGTCGGTCGCGCTGTCGCTGCCGTTGACGCTCCGGCACGACGTGTCCTGCTCGGCGGCCAGCAGGTCGGGGTTGTTGACCGACGGGTGGGCGAGCTTGTACTTCAGCAGGCCGTCGAAGATCTTCTTCGCGTCCGGGTCCGCGCCCGCCATCTGGGCGGTGATCACCATGCCGTAGCCCTGCGCCTCGGCGACGTACGGGTGGTCGGCGTCCGGCGAGATGATCTCGTACCAGCCGTTGCCGCAGTTCTGCCTGACGAACGCGGCCTTCCACTTCTTGTAGTACTCGACGATGGCGGCGTCCAAGGTGGACGTCGCGCCCGACGGCCGCAGGATGCCCGCCGCGTACGGGGTCTGCCTGCTGCCGAACGGGTAGCCGAGGCCGGTCGGCGGCGGAGTCGTCGTGGTGGGCGGGGTGGTGGTCGTCGGCGCAGTGCCGACGCCGTAGACCTCGAGCTCCCACAACGAGTAGCCGTAGGTCGTGCCGCGAGCGGTGCCGTAGACCCGGACGTACCGGCCGGAACCGGACAAGGTCAGGTCGTCGACCCCGCCGTCACCGGTGCTGGTCGAGTACACGTCGGTCCAAGCGGAGCCGTCGGAGGAGGTCTGCACGCGGTACGACTTCGCGTACGCGGTCTCCCAGTTCAGCCTCACCCGGCTGATCGCGTGCGGCGAGCCGAGGTCGACGCGCAGCCACTCCGGGTCGTGCCCCTCCAGGGACGCCCAGCGGGTCGAGGTGCTGCCGTCGACCGCCTTGCCCGCCTCGAAGCCGGACGCCTCGACGGAGGAAGCCGTCACGGCCTTGCCCCGGGAGACCAGTGGATCCGCCGCCGACGCGATGGTCGTCCCCGCCACGAGCAGACCGAGCACGAGCCCGGCCGCCCCCAATGCCGTCGTTCTGCCGTTCACGGCCGCCTCCAGCAATTAGTTAACAAAGCTGTCAATGCGAGCTGGAGGACCGTAGGCAGGTGTCCGCGCAGGTCACAAGAGGTACGGACCATTTGTGCGCGTTCGGACAGCGCGCTGCCCCGGAGGTCTGGAGCGACTTCCGGGGCAGCGCGGGTGGTCAGGGAACCCAGTGGTTGCCCGTGACCGTGATCATCACCTGGAGCTGGATGCTCGCGGAGAAGTAGCTGCCGCCGTCGACCGGTGTCTGCAGCATCCTGTTCCACAGCGCGTCCAGCCACGCCTGGCTGCCCGGATCGGTCGCCGCCACCACCGCGAACGGCGCGAAGAACGCGGCGGCGCTGCCACCGGAGATCTGCGTGCCGTTGAGCTGGTAGCCGATCGCGATGCCGGCGGGGTTGCCGCCCGCCTTGGACCTCACCCACGTGTTGAGCTTGCGCGACGCCGCGAGCGACTGGGAGTCACCGCTGGTCACCGCGTCCGCGCCGATGCGCCACGGCACGCGGCAGGCGTTCCAGTAGTACTTGCCGTCGTTCACGCTCTCCAGCACCTGCCCGGCCGGCGGGCGCGGGGAGGAGTTCGTGTTCTCCACGAAGTCCGGCAGCAGACCGGTGTTCGGCGCGTAGTTCTGCTGCAGCTGCCCGATCAGGTTCTGGTGCGCGGCGCGGATCGTGTCCCACGCCCCGTCACCCGTCGCCTTCCGGAACGCCCGGAAGTGGTCCACCATCCAGTCCGACGACCGCGAGAGGTAGTAGTACTGGTCGCCCGCGCTGGACCAGTCGCCCAGCTTGAGCAGGTTCGTCGACGGGTTGACCTCGCTGGCCTTGATCGCGTTGATGTGCCGGATCGCGAGCTGCCGGTAGTCGTACGTGCCGATGCTGCCCCACTGCCGGTCGGCCAGCAGCAGCCCGTAGGCCACGTCCATGTCGCCGTCCGTGGCACCGTCACCGCCGTTGACGCTGCGGCAGTTCACGTCCTGCTCGGCCGCGAGGAGATCGCGGTTGATCGAGGACGGGTGGTCGATCTTCCACTTCACCAGGCCGTCGAAGATCTTCCTCGCGTCCGGGTCCGCGCCCGCCATCTGCGCGGTGATCACCATGCCGTAGCCCTGCGCCTCGGCGACGTACGGGTGGTCCGCGTCCGGCGAGATCACCTGGTACCAGCCGTTGCCGCAGTTCTGCCGCACGAACGCGGCCTTCCAGCGCTGGTAGTAGTCCACCACCGCGGCGTCCAGCGTGGACGTCGCGCCGGACGGGCGCAGGATGCCCGCCGCGTAGGGGGTCTTCCTGCTGCCGAACGCGTAGCCGAGGCCGTTCGAGGGCGGGGTGGTCGTCGTGGTGGTCGTCGGCGGGGCGCCGCCGGCCACGCCGTAGACCTCGAGCTCCCACAGCGAATAGCCCCACTGCGTGCCGCGGGCCGTGCCGAGCACCCGCACGTACCGCCCGGAGCCGGACACCGTCAAGTCGTCGACACCACCGTCACCGGCGGCGGTCGAGAACACGTCCGTCCAGGCCGAGCCGTCCGGGGAGGTCTGCACGCGGTAGCCCCTGGCGTACGCGGCCTCCCAGTTCAGCCTCACCCGGCTGACCGCGTGGGCCGAGCCGAGGTCGACCCGGAGCCACTCGGAGTCACTGCCCTCCGCGGAGGCCCACCGGCTCGCCGTGCTGCCGTCCACGGCCTTCGCCGCCTCCAGCCCGGCACCCTCGACGGAGGACGCCGCGACCGCCTTGCCCTGCGACACCAGCGGGTCCGCGGCCGTCGCACTGGTCGTCCCCGCCACCAGGAGACCGATCACGAGTCCGGCCGCGCTCACCGCCGCCAACGCCGATCGTCTGTCCACAACCACCTCCAAACCAATGGTTAACAAACCTGCCTAAAAGGGCGGTCGCGGCGACCATAGGCGGGCCGGTCAACGTTGGACAAGAGGTGCGGACCAGTCATCTGGACCGGAACCGGTTGCGGAGGACTACGCCCAGACCTTCCGCACGGCGTCCGCCATGGAGACGGCCTGCGCGTACCCCGCCTCCGCCGCGGGTTTGCGGCGGGCCGGGTCCAGCAGGTTCCTGCCGATCGCGGCCAGGGCGGCGCGGTCCGGGCTGATCACGATCGACGGCACCCCGAGCTTCGCGGCCTGCGCACCGGGCGTCGCCGCCGGACTGGCCGACCTCGTCAGCGGCGCGACGACCACCACCCGCGAGTACCCGGCGGCGAGGTCGGCGTTCGCCACGGACCGCATGCCGCCGTCCATGTAGCGGCTGCCGTTGATGCTGACCGGCGGCCACACCAGCGGCACCGCGCAGCTCGACGCGACAGCCTCGACGAGCGGCACCCCGCTGTCCCGGTCGAACGCCACGAACCTCCCGTCGGCGGTGTCGACGGCGGTGACCTTGAGCGGGCGCTCCGGCCAGTCCTTCGTGGACAGTCGCGAGCCGAACACCGCGAGCCGGGACTCCTCCGACGGCGTGCGGGCCTTCAGCGCGGCACGTCCGAGACGGGCGCGCTTCTGCGCCGGAGTCCCCGGCATCACGTAGGAAAGCGCGTACCTGACCACCATCCACGAAGTGAGACGGGCCGGGATCTCCCCGTCCGGCGGCGCCAGCTGGCTCGCGTAGAGATCGGCGAGCACGGCACCTCCCGCCAGCTCCGCCGCCACCACGGATCCCGCGGACGTCCCGACGAACAGGTCGGCGTCGGTCAGGTCCACGCCCTGTTCCGCCAGTCCGTGCAGAATCCCGGTCTCCCAGGCGATTCCGGTGACACCACCGCCGCCCAGCACCAACGCGCGTTCTCCAGTCACAGCGGCCATCCTATGGAGTGGGACGAGTTCCTGGTCCATGGTCGCGGTTGGTAACCTTGCCGGCGAAGCCGAGAAGCGCTGCAACAGGTCTCGCGCCTGCCACGCTCGGCCTCGCACCACCACGAACAAGGGCGCTTCCGACTTCTCGGGAGCGCGCGTGACTGGTCTCAGGTCTCTGTTGAACTCGCGCATCGCCGTGCTCGACGGCGCGTGGGGCACGATGTTCCAGCAGGCCGGGCTGTCCCCCGCCGACTACTACGGCACCGAGTTCGGCGACCACCAGCCCGACGTCGCGGGTGACCCGGACCTGCTCAACCTGACCCGCCCGGACCTGGTGCTCGACGTGCACCGGCAGTACCTCGCGGCGGGCGCGGACATCACGACCACCAACACGTTCACCGCCACCTCGATCGGCCAGGCCGACTACGGGCTGGAGGACCGCGTCCGCGACATGAACATCGCGGGCGCGCGACTCGCCCGGCAGGCCGCGGACGAGTTCGGCGGCCGGTTCGTCGCGGGTTCCGTCGGGCCGCTCAACGTCACCCTGTCGCTGTCGCCCAAGGTCGAGGACCCCGCGTACCGCGCCGTCACCTTCGACCAGGTCAAGGCCTCCTACGCCGAGCAGATCTCGGCTCTGCGCGAGGGCGGCGTCGACCTGCTGCTGATCGAGACGATCTTCGACACGCTGAACTGCAAGGCCGCCATCGCCGCGGCCCGCGAGGTGGCACCCGACCTGCCGCTGTGGATCTCGGTGACGATCGTCGACCTGTCCGGCCGCACGCTGTCGGGCCAGACCGTCGAGGCGTTCTGGGACTCGATCGCGCACGCCGAGCCGCTCGTCGTCGGCGTGAACTGCTCGCTGGGCGCCGAGGAGATGCGCCCGCACGTCGTCGACCTGGCGCGACTCGCGAACACCTACGTCGCCTGCCACCCGAACGCGGGCCTGCCCAACGCGTTCGGCGGGTACGACCAGACGCCGGACGAGACCGCAGCCCTGCTGAAGGACTTCGCGGGCAAGGGCATCGTCAACGTCGTCGGCGGCTGCTGCGGCACCTCCCCCGCGCACGTCAAGGCCATCGCCGACGCCGTGCGCGGCACCGAGCCGCGCCAGGTGGCCGAACCCCGGCACACCACCCGCTACAGCGGCCTGGAGACGTTCGAGATCGGCCCCGACACCGGGTTCGTCATGATCGGCGAGCGCACCAACGTCACCGGCTCGGCCAAGTTCCGCAGGCTGATCGAGGCCGACGACCACCAGGCAGCGCTCGCCGTGGCGCTCGACCAGGTGCGCGGCGGCGCCAACCTGCTGGACGTCAACATGGACGCCGACCTGCTCGACGGCGAGCAGGCGATGACGACGTTCCTCAACCTCATCGCGACCGAGCCGGAGATCGCCCGCATCCCGGTGATGATCGACAGCTCCCGGTGGACCGTGCTGGAGGCCGGGCTGCGGTGCGTGCAGGGCAAGGGCGTGGTCAACTCGATCAGCCTCAAGGAGGGCGAGGAGCCGTTCCTGCGGCAGGCCCGCACGATCCGCGACTACGGCGCCGGTGTCGTCGTGATGGCCTTCGACGAGCAGGGCCAGGCCGACACGACCGACCGCAAGGTCGAGATCTGCGCCCGCGCCTACGACCTGCTGACGCAGCAGGCCGGCTTCCCGGCCGAGGACATCATCTTCGACCCGAACGTGCTCGCGGTCGCGACCGGCATCGAGGAGCACAACGGCTACGCCAAGGCGTTCATCGACGCCCTGCCGCGGATCAAGGAGCGCTGTCCTGGCGTCCGCATCAGCGGCGGCATCTCGAACCTGTCGTTCTCCTTCCGCGGCAACGACGTCGTCCGCGAGGCCATGCACTCGGCGTTCCTGTTCCACGCCGTCAAGGCCGGTCTGGACATGGGCATCGTGAACGCCGGTCAGCTCGTCGTCTACCAGGACATCCAGCCCGAACTGCTGGAACTGGTCGAGGACGTCATCTTCAACCGCCGCGAGGACGCGACGGACCGCCTCGTCACGCACGCCGAGACCGTCAAGGGCCCCGGCCAGAAGCGCGTCGTGGACCTGTCGTGGCGCGAGGCCCCGGTCGGCAAGCGCCTGGAGCACGCGATCCTGCACGGCGTCGTCGACTTCATCGAGGAGGACACCGAGGAGGCCAGGCAGGCCCTGCCGCGTCCGCTCGACGTCATCGAGGGCCCGCTGATGGACGGCATGAAGGTCGTCGGCGACCTGTTCGGCGCGGGCAAGATGTTCCTGCCCCAGGTCGTGAAGAGCGCCCGCGTGATGAAGCGCGCGGTCGCGTACCTGGAGCCGTTCATGGACGCCGAGCCGAAGGCCACGGCCGGCGGCAACGGCAAGGTCGTGCTGGCCACGGTCAAGGGCGACGTCCACGACATCGGCAAGAACATCGTCGGCGTGGTGCTGGGCTGCAACAACTACGAGGTGATCGACCTCGGCGTGATGGTGCCGGCCGCGAAGATCCTCGACACGGCGATCAAGGAGCACGCCGACGTCATCGGCCTGTCCGGGCTGATCACGCCGTCGCTGGACGAGATGGTCTCGGTCGCCGAGGAGATGCAGCGGCGCGGCATGAAGCTGCCCCTGCTGATCGGCGGCGCGACGACCTCGAAGCAGCACAACGCCGTGAAGATCGCCCCCGTCTACGACGAGCCGGTCGTGCACGTGCTCGACGCGTCACGGGTCGTCGGCGTCGTCTCCGACCTGCTGGACGACCGGCGCGCCCACGAGCTGAACATCGCGAACCGCGCGGAGCAGGCCCGGTTGCGCGAGCAGCACGAGAACCGCAAGTCGGTGCCGTTGCTCAAGCTCGACGAGGCGCGCGCGAACCGGGAGGAGGTCGACTTCTCCGAATTGCCGACCCCGGCATTCACCGGCACCCGTGTGCTGAGCCCGTCCCTGGCCGAACTGCGCGAGTTCATCGACTGGACTTTCCTGTTCCTCGCCTGGGAGCTCAAAGGCAAGTTCCCCGCGATCCTCGACCAGCCGGTCGCCCGCGAACTCTACGACGACGCGATCGCGTTGCTGGACGAAATCGTGGCCGGGGAATTGTTCGAGGCGAAGGGCGTGTACGGCTACTGGCCCGCGCATTCGGAGGGTGACGACATCCTGCTCGACAACGGTGTGCGGATCCCGATGCTGCGCCAGCAGACGAAGAAGCCGCTTTCACGCCCGAATCGCTGCCTCTCCGACTACGTGGCGCCCGAGGGCGACCACATCGGCGGATTCGCGGTGACGATCCTGGGCGCCGGAAAGCTGGCCGCGAAGTACGAGGCCCAGAACGACGACTACCGCGCCATCATGGTGAAGGCGCTGGCGGACAGGCTCGCCGAGGCGTTCGCCGAATGGATCCACCTGCGGGCGCGGCGCGACTGGTTCGAGCCGGACGCGCAGCCGGAGATGGCCGAACTGCACGCCGAGAAGTTCCGCGGCATCCGGCCCGCGCTGGGCTACCCGGCCTGTCCCGACCACACCGTGAAGCGCGAGCTGTTCGACCTGCTGGGCGCGGAGGAAATCGGGGTCTCGCTCACTGAATCGTTCGCGATGAACCCGGCGGCGAGTGTGAGCGGCCTGATCTTCCAGCACCCCGAGGCGAAGTACTTCACGGTCGGCAGGCTCGGCCGCGACCAGGTGCAGGACTACGCGGCGCGGTACGGCAAGCCGCTCGCGGAAGTCGAGCAGTGGCTGCGCCCGAACCTCGGGTACGACCCCGCGTGATCGGTTCCGGAACGTGAAAGCGCTTGCCGGTATTGGCACGCGTCATCCCGGTTTGGCACCAGTAGATGTAGCATCGGCCGCTCTGGATCATTCACACCGTAGGTCGAGCGAGCCCGAGGTCATCCATGCGAGCTGCGGCGCTGGCGCTGGGTCTGGTGCTGCTGGCGGCCTGCGGTGCCGCGGCGCAGTCCGAGGCGTTGCCGCACGTGGGTTTCGTGGTGAAACGCACCGGTGGTTCCTTCGCGCAGGAGATGACGAGCGGTTTTCACGAGGGTGTCGGCCGCATCGGCGGGGTCAGCGCGACGGTGACCGGTCCTCCCGGCCAGGACGGGCACAAGGAAGTCGAGTTGTTCCGCGATTTGTCGATGACGGCGAGGGGCGGAATCGCCGTGGCGACGTCGGAGCCGTCACTGATGGCGCCGTCCATCGGTGAGGTGTTGAGGCAACGCGTCGCGGTCATCGGCGTGGACACGCGGCTCACCGCGAGCTCAGGGGTGAAACTCCACATCGGTAACGACAACTACGAACTCGGCGAAAAGCTGGCTGACGAGTTGATGCGCCGAATGCCCCCGGACGCGACCGGGACGGTGGTGCTGGGAAACACGGCTCCGGGCCTCGCCGGGTTCGACGACCGGGCCGAGGGGATCCGTGGGCGGTTCGCCGAAAAGCTACCGGGGGTAGTGGTGCTGGGCCCGTTCGACACGCAACGTGACGACGCCGCGAATCGGGACACGTGGAAACGTCTCGTGGCCGCGAACCCGAACGCCCTCGCGTTCGTTGGTACGGGCGACTGCGACGGCGTCAACCTCGCCGCGTTGAAGACCGAGAAGTCGGCGAGGTGGCTGGTGGGCGGGTTCGGGGTCGACCCGAGAACGTTGCAGGCGGTGCGGGACGGCGCGATGGTGGCGTCGATCTCTCCCGAGCACTACCTCAAGGGCGCTGTGGCAGGCTGGTTGCTCGCACGGCACGCCAAGCGCGGTGCGGTGCTGCCGGAGGGCTGGATCGAGACGCCGGGGCTCACGGTGACCACCGCGAACCTGGACCAGGTCCTGCACCGGCAGGAGTCCGAGAAGGCGCGCAGGGAGTTCTTCCAGCCTCAGATCGACAGCTTCGTCGAGGATCCGGCGAGCTGGGTGCGACCGTTGGAGCAGGCACGGTGAGCTTTTGGGAAGGCCGCGGCACCGCACGGGTGGCGACGGTCGGGCTGACGTTCGGGCTGCTGGTCCTCGCCGGACTGGCGCTGTGGAGCAGCATCAGCGCGCAGGCGACGACCGCGCACGTGCGGGAGCTCAACGAGACCAGCGAGCGGTGGGCCCGCGTGCTGGAGCACATCAACGTCGCCGACAACGCGTTGCGCGACCTGCAGGTCGCGCGGACCCCGCCGACCGGCGAGCCGCTGCAGAACGCCAGAGGCTCCGCACGCTCGGAGCTGGAGTGGCTGCGCGCCAACGGCATGCCGTCCGACGCGGCGGAGGCCACGAAGCTGCTGCCGCTGTACGACCAGAGCACGGACATGCTGCGGGCGGTCGTCGCCGGCACCGACCCGGCGCAGGCGGACCAGGCGGGGCTCGCGCACTCGTCGTTGCGGCGCCAGATCTCCTCGACGATCGGCGTCAAGCGCCTCGACACCACCGAGTACCTGCGTTCGGCCGACGAGAAGAACGCGCGGCTGCGGATCGCGCAGATCGTGGTGTTCGTGCTGGACGCGGCCCTGGTCGCGTTGTTCGGCATGGTGCTGCTCTGGCAGCGCCGCATGATCCTGCGCCAGGCCGCGAAGAACGAGCACGAGGCCCACCACGACGCCCTGACCGGCCTCGCGAACCGGACGCTGCTCGCGCGGCGGATGGAACAGGCCGTCGACAAGGCGCGCAAGAAGGACGAGCCGCTGGCGTTGCTGATCGTGGACCTCGACAGGTTCAAGGAGGTCAACGACTCGCTCGGGCACCACACCGGCGACCTGCTGCTGCGCCAGGTGGCGAACCGCCTGTCGTGGGCGGTGCGCGACACGGACCTGGTGGCACGGCTGGGCGGCGACGAGTTCGCCGTGCTGCTTCCCGGTGTCGGCTCGGCCGACAACGCGAGCATGGTCGGGGACAAGATCCTCCAGGCCTTGGCCATGCCGGTCACGCTGGAGGGCCTGGAGCTGGAGATAGCGGCCAGCGTCGGCGTGGCGCTGTGCCCGGCGGACTCGGGTGACGGCCACGAACTCCTGAGGCACGCCGACATAGCGATGTACGCGGCGAAGCGCGAGAAGTCCGGCGTCGCCGTCTACGACGCCCGCCTGCACGAACGCGGCGCCGCGCACCTGACCGCGGTGACGGAGCTGCGGCACGCGATCGACCGCGGTGAGCTGTTCCTGCACTACCAGCCCAAGGCGCTGGCCGACACGGGCGCGGTGTGCGGGGTGGAGGCTCTGGCCCGCTGGCAGCACCCGACGCGCGGCCTGGTGCGCCCGGACGAGTTCATCCCGGTCGCCGAGGAGAACGGGCTCATCGAGCCGCTGACCCGGTACGTGATCGACGCGGCGCTGCGCCAGTGCCGTTCCTGGTCGGACGCGGGCTGGGAGGTGCCGGTGTCGGTGAACGTGGGCGCGGCCTGCCTGCACCACACCGAGTTCCCCGGTGACGTGGCCGATCTGATCAAGCGGCACGGCCTGCCCGCCCGGTTGCTGACGCTGGAGATCACCGAGTCGGCGATCATCTCGGACCCGGACCGCGCGGTGGAGGTGTTGCGCGGCCTGACCGAACTGGGCGTGCGGCTGTCCATCGACGACTTCGGCACCGGTTACTCGTCGATCTCGTACCTGCGCAGCATGCGGGTGCACGAGATGAAGCTCGACCGGTCGTTCGTGACGCACATGTGCACGGACGCCGGCGACAGCGCGATCGTGCACGCCCTGGTGGCGCTGGCCCGGAACTTCGGGCTGCAGGCCGTCGCGGAGGGTGTCGAGGACCAGGACACGTGGACGGCGCTGGCCGAGGCCGGGTGCGACGTGGTGCAGGGGTACTTCCTCAGCGAGCCGTTGCCCGCCGAGGAGATCGTGGCCTGGCTGGGCGACCGGGCGGGGCGGGCCGCCGGGGGCGGGGGCCCGGGGGGGGGCGGGGGGGCCCGCGGGGC
>NZ_JAPJDL010000005.1:69088-363706 GCF_026242055.1 Lentzea sp. NEAU-D7
CCTCAGCGCGCCGTGGCCCGCCGGGGTGATGGGGGCCGGGCGGGGCGACCGGGCGGCCGCTCCCGCGGGCGCGGCCGCCCGGTGCAGATCGTGGTCACCGCGCGTAGCTCTCGGTGTCCCGCCACTGGTTGATGAACGGCTGCATGAAGTCGACCATGGCGGGCAGTTGGTCCGCACACGACAGGTAGGCGATCACCCGGATCGCGCCGACCGCGTTGACGAACCTGAGCACCTCCTGGTCGAGCTCGCGCAGCCCGTTCTTGCGCGCACCCCGGTCGTAGGCGGCCTCGTACTCCGGGCCGAGGCCGGCCAGGTCCCACTCGACCGGGCCGTAGGTGATCAGCTCGAAGTCGGAGAACAGCGGGCCGCCGGTGCTCGCGAAGATGTTCGCGGGCGGCGAGTCGCCGTGGACGGGCTGCAGGCCGACGCCGGGGAACTTCGCCTCGAACGCGGCCTGGGAGCTGACGAGCGGCTCCAGGACCTCCCACTCGGCTCGTGCCCGCCGGAGGTCCTCCGCGGTGACGATGTCCAGGCCTTCGAGCTTTTCGAGGCCCTCGCGGACGAACCGCGGTTCCGCCGAGGACAGGAACTCGAGCTCGCCGGGGTAGTCCCGCAGCGCCTTGTGCAGGTCGGCGGAGAGTTCGGAGTTCTTGACGTAGTCCGGTTCCGCGGACTTGTCCTCCTCGGTGAACGGCCAGAAGGTGATCGAGAAACCGTCGCGCTGCACCGGTTCGCGCGGCACCAGCGGGCTCGGCGGGATGACCGGGGTCCCCTGGTCGTGCAGCCACTGCGCGACGTCGAGTTCCTGGCGCTGGCGCCGGGCCAGTGACTCGAGGGTCGTGGTGTGCGACAGGACGGTCGGGACGCGGGCCACGACGGGCGACGGCGCGAGGTGGACGACGACGGAGAACAGTTCGTAGAGCACCTTGCCCTCGGTGATCTCCAGGCCGAGCTCGCGCCCCGCCGCCACCGCGGCGTCTCGTGCGGCGTTGGTGCGGGCGGCGATGTTCTCGGGGGTCGCGAAGGCTGTCATGGCGTGATCGTGTCACGCCCCCGTGGCTCGACGCAGATCATTTACGGTGGGCCCATGGCCGACCGCCACCTGATCGACGTCCACGTGCTGCTCGTGCGCGACGGCGAGGTGCTGCTGTCCCGGCGCCGTGACACCGACCCCCGGTTCGACGGTCTCTGGCACCTGCCCTCGGGCAAGCTCGACGCGGGCGAGTCCGTGCTCGGCGGTGCCGTGCGCGAGGCCGCGGAGGAGATCGGCGTGGTGATCGAGCCCGGCGACCTGCGGCACGTGCACACGTTGCACGCCAACGGGTCCGGAGTGGAGCCGCGGCTCGGGCTGTACTTCGAGGCCCGGCGGTGGAGGGGGGAGCCGGTCAACCGCGAGCCGGAGAAGTGTTCGGAGCTGCGGTGGTTCGGGCTGGACGCGCTGCCCGCCGACATCATCTCCTACCCCGCCGCCGGGATCACCGGTTACCTCGCCGGGGAGTCGTTCGGGATGCTCGGCTGGGGGCCCTGAACGAGCCCGTCGAGCACCAGGGTGATGACGCCGTCGGCCTCCGCCCGCCACCCCGGGCGGTCGTGGGCCGCGCCGATGCCGTGCAGCGCCATCATGACGGCGCCGGCGCCCACGTCGGCTCGGACTGCGCCCTCCTCGACGGCGGCGGCCACCAGGTCGGTGACAGCCTGCTCCAACGCCCTGCTGCCCTCGGCGAGCGTCTCCGAGCCGGTGGTCATCAGTGTGGCCAGCGTGCGGGCCAGGCCGTGGTGGTCGTGCAGGTAGCCGACGAAGTCGCGCAGGAAGGTCGCCAGGGCCTCCAGCGCGGGTGACGTCGCCCCCAGCCGGCGCGCCCTGTCGCACAGGGCGGCGACCTCCTCGCGGTAGACCGCTTCGGCCAGCGCCTCCCTGGTCGGGAAGTGGCGGTACAGCGTGCCCGTGCCGACTCCGGCCAGCCGCGCGAAGTCGTCGAAGCGCAGGTCGAAGAACTCCCCCGCCTCGATGATCTCCCTGGCCTTGGCCAGCAGCGCCCGGCGGTTGCGCTCGGCGTCCGCACGCAGCGGCCTGGCACTCCCTCGCGTTGACAAACGGAACCTGCCTCCATATTTTCGGAAGTGGAGATTGTCTCCACTTATTGTAGCCCACGAGGTGGACCTTGAAGATCCTCATGTTCGGCCGAGGCGTGATCGCCACCGTGTACGGCTGGGCGCTGGAACAGGCAGGGCACGACGTCGAGTTCTACGTCCGGCCGGGCCGCGCGGCGGAGTACGGCGGCACGACGAGCCTCGATCTGCTCGACGTCCGGCAGCGCCCGTGGGGACGGCGTGTCGTGCTGGAGTGGCCGGTGCGCCTGCGCGAGGAACTCGAGCCGGACCACGACTTCGACCTGATCGTGCTGAGCGTGGGGCACCACCGGTTGACCGAGGCGGCGGACTTCCTGGCACCCCGCGTCGGCAGGGCCGCGGTGCTGGTGTTCGGCAACATCTGGGCCGAGCCGCTGGACGCGATCGGCGCGCTTCCCGCCGAGCAGGTCGCGTGGGGCTTTCCCCAGGCGGGCGGCGGTTTCGACGAGAACGGCGTGCTGCGTGGCGCCGTCCTGCCGTCCGTCCTCTTCGGAACCGTCGGCACGCCGGCGGCACCGGGGCAGGCCGTGCGGCGGGTGTTCCGCGAGGCGGGGTTCCGGATCAAGGAGGTACCGGACTTCCGCGGCTGGCTGTTGATCCACTTCGTGTCGGACGCCGGGCTGTTCTCACAGGGACTGAGGCTGGGCGCGCTGGCCGATCTCGCGGGACGCAGGCGCGACCTGCGCGAGGCGTTGCTGGCCGGGCGCGAACTGCTGCCGCTGGTCGAGGCACGGGGTGTCGTCGTGGGACGCCGTGCGCTGCTGTTCCGCGCGCCGACCTGGCTGACGGCCCCCCTGTTCGCCTGGCTGACCGCTCACTTCGGGCCGGTGCGCGACAACTTCGCGACGCACTCCGACCCCGGGGCGGAGGAGCCGAGGGTGATCTGCCGGGACGCGCTGGCGGAGGCACGCCGGCTGGGCGTTCCCGCACCGAGGCTGGCAGCGGCGGAACCGAGTTTCGCCACGCACCCCTGACGGGTGCCGGCTCGTGCGGGTGCACGAGCCGGCGACCGTTCAGTGGTCGCAGCAGACGCGCTCGGCCCACTCCGGCTCGTGCCACCAGTGCCTGTTCTCGGCCGACGGCAACGGGTCCAGCGCGACGGACGCCGTGAGCGCCTGCGGCTGCCGCCGGTAGGGCTCGAGCAGGTCGGGGACGCGGTGGAGCACTCCGCCGACCATGACCTGCTCGACGTTCGCCGCCGCCTTGATGTCGGCCAGCGGGTTGCCCCGGACGAACGCGATGTCCGCCGGTGCACCGGCCTTGATCGCGCCGAGCGGCAGGCCCAGCCACTTCGCCGGGTTGCGCGTCGCGGTGATGAGCGCTTCCCTCGGCGTGAAGCCGTGTTCGACGAGTGCGCGCAGGTTCTGGTGCGTGGCGGTGGCGGGGCTGTCGAGCGGCGCGTCGGTGCCGGTGATGACGAACCCGCCTCCCCTGTGCACGTTCAGCGCGAACTCGATCCAGCCCTTCAGGACCGCGCGGGAGGCCGTGGCCGCCGGGGTGCCCTGGGTGGCGGCGTCGGCCACGTACCGCTCGTACTCCCACGGCGGGAACAGCACACGGGTGCGTTCGTCGGTGACCAGCGACTTGTCCGTGTCGTACAGGGCTCGCGACTGGAACAGCGTGGGCGTGATGGACATGCCGGACGTCGTGAACAGCGCCACGACGTCCTGGTAGGCCTTGCCCTGCCGGGAGATGGTGTGGGAGTAGCCGAGCCGGTTGGTGGCACCGACGTGTTCCATGCCGTCCATGCCGATGTTGGCGGCCGGGTACAGGTAGTGCGACGACAACGGCACGCGGGAGCGCTGCACGGCGGCACGTTGCAGCTCGACGGGCAGGCGGACGTAGGTCTTGATCATGTCGTAGCCGAGCTCGTGGGCGCGGCGCAGCTCGAGGTCGAGCTGGGCCTTGCTGAGCGTCGGGCGCATGAAGTTGTAGTAGACGCGCGAACCGTCGACGGCCTCGCCGGTGGCGTAGAACCGCGGCCCCGTCAGGGTTCCCGCCGCCAGCGCCTCCCTCGTCTCGACCATCTGGTAGACCGGGTCACCCGGTGAGCGGACGGTCGTGACGCCGTACGCGAGCCAGACGTTGCCCTGCCGCGCACCCCACTGGCGGCCGCGCAGGTGCCAGTGGTTGTGGGCGTCGATCAGGCCGGGGATGGCGGTGAGACCCGACGCGTCGACGTCGGCCTTGCCGCGCCGCGGGCGGATCTCCGCGACCTTGCCGTTCTCCACGACGATGTCGACGTCGCGCTTGAGCTCGTGCGCCTCGCCGTCCCAGTAGGCGCCGACGCGGATCACCTTGCGTTCGGGCGCCTTCGGCCTGCGCCAGGTCAGGCCGTGCCTGACGGTGGTGACGCGGCCGTCCAGAGTGGACTTCCGGATGCGGCCGTTGTTCAGGTACACCAACGCGTCGTCACCGTGCCACGCCAGCGAGTCCGTGACCTCGTGGGTGATCTGGCGCGGCTCGCCCTGGAACTTTCCCCTGCCGTCGACCGGGACGACCCACGCGACGCTCTCGACGACGAACGCGATGTGCCTGCCGTCCGGCGACCACACCGGGCCGTCGTCGCCGCGCGTGGCGATCGAGCGGAACGGCATCGGCTCGGTGTACTCGAGCTCGCCACTGGCGAGGTCGACGCTCAGGATCTGGCTGGTGCCCTCGCGGAACCGCCGCGAGAACGGCTTCACCGCGGCGAGGGCGACCGTGCCGCCGTCCTTCGACCAGGTCGGGCGGCCCGGCTGGAACAGCGTCGGCGTGACCTGCCTGCGCGCCTGCCGGTCGGTGATCCACACCTGGCCGTCCTGGTCCAGGTACGCGACCCTGGTGCCGTCCGGCGAGAACCGCGGCGTGATCTGCGCGTGCGGCGCCGGTGCGTACAGCTCGTCCTGACCGGTGGCGAGGTCGCGGACCCACAACTGTGCGACGCCGGTGCGGTCGCTGGCGTAGACGATCTTCGTGCCGTCGGGCGAGAAGTCGGGGTCGGAGTCGAAGTACCTGCCGTCGGTGAGCTTCGTGGCCTTGCCGTCGCTCAGCAGGTACAGCGCGTTCAACGCCCGGAAGGCGATCTTCCCGTCGCTCGACACCACCGGACCGGCGATGCCCTTGACCGCGCCACCGGTGAGGTTGCGGGTGCGGTGCGGCCTGCGACTGGTGCGCACGGGAACCGTGGCCTCGAACGCGATGTCCTTTGTGGACCCACCGGTGCGGCTGCGGATCTTGCCGTCCGCGGTGTAGAGCACGCTGTCGCCGGCCCAGATCGGCGCGAACCCGAAGACGTCCTCGCCCGTGACCACCGCGGTCGTCCCGAGCACCAGCTCGGCCTGCCCAGGTCGCATCCGCGTGTAGCTGGGCTGGTCACCCGGCCCGAACGCCGCCCCGAACAGCTGCGTGCCCGCCGGAGCCGTGACGAGCCGCTCGCGCACGCCGTCCAGCGTCACGGTGTCGACCGCCGCGTTGCCGACGGTGAAGATGATCCGCCTGCCGTCCGCAGACCACTGCGGTGCTGCGGCCTCGTCCGGCACCCCGGTCAGCTGGGTGACGGTGCCGGTCGCCAGTTCGAGCAGGTGCACGCCGTAGCTGCCGGCCCGGTCGCTGACGAACGCGAGGTGCCTGCCGTCCGGCGAGAACGCGGGCTCCCGGTGGTCGTACCTCCCCCGCGTGAGTTGCCTGAGCCCCTTGCCGTCCAGTCCGATGACGTACAGGTGGTAGTTGCCGTCCCGATAGGACTGGAAGGCGATCTGGCCGTCCGGGCCGAACGACGGCAGCGAGGCGTCCTGCAGCTCGTCGGTGAGCTTGCGCGCCTGTCCACCGGTCGCGGGCAGGACCCAGATGGCGGTGACGAGGTCGATGGCGAGCCACCTGCCGTCCCGCGACCGCGACACCGAGATGTTGGTGCCCTGCGTCAGCCTCACCCGCTCGCCGGGCTCCGCCCGCGCCTCGGCGCTGATCGTGAGCGTGGACGCGGCGGTGGCGACAGCGGCGGCCTGGCCGGTGCGGGTCAGCAGTTCGCGACGCGACAGTTCCATGGTGGCACTCCCCCGAATGGTGTTCCCCTTGGAGAACCCACCCTGGCACCGCCCAGGCCTCGCGCCATCGGCCGTTCGGACCAGCGTCCACCACGCGGAACACTTGCGCTGTCCCAGCTCGGAGTGCTAGCGGCAACTTGCACCCGACCGGATAGCGTGCGGGCGCAACGTGAAGTGCCTAGACAGCGAAATGTCTTGAGTCAGCTATTCATCATCTCCAACTCTTCCAGCAACGGAGGTACCTCGTCGGGGACGCTGAAGTGCGAGGCCTTCACTCCGTCGAGATAGCGAGCCACGAAGATCTGCGGAACTCCGGGAGGCACAATGCCGATGGACTGCAGCATTGCCGTCACCCGGCGGAACGGCCTGGTGAAGCCGCGCAGCATCCGGTCGTCCGCGTAGTTGCCGAGCTCGTACACCTCTTCGCGGCTTACCCGACCACGCTTGGCGAGCCGAAGCGCCGCCGCCTGAACCGGGGCCTCGACGTCGAGATGCGCAAGGAGAGCCGCCACCCCGACGAGCGTCCACTCCGCCCCGGACTCCTCGTCCTCCTGGTCAACGGCACGACCCGCATCGGCTGGTGATTCCTGGTCGACGACGACTTCGAGCACGGCGGCGCGGGCGAGGAGGTCGGTCGGCCGCATGAGGAACAGGCGCTGCCCCGTCAGTTCGCTGTACTCCAGGGCGAGCTCAGGCCGGGGGCCGATGAAGTCGGCACCCTGCCGCCACCACCAATCCTCCTTCTCGTCCCGTGTGACGATCAAAAGATCCTGCTTGCGCTCCAGCGCGTACCGAGTGGCTTGGTACCAGACGAGGTAATCGCCAGCGCCGCCATCCGCGGAGTCGTACTCCTGCTTGTCCGCGTCCTTGTAGCCAGGCGGTATCTCCGCCTTGATGCGGCGGTTCGCCTCGGCGACGCAGTCCTCGTGTTCGTCCTCCGCCAGCGGAGCTGTAACCCTGCCTTCGAGGAGCTCGCCGAGCTGTTCCAGGATCGGGTCGCCTGCACGCTCGGCGTCGGCATCCTCGAGAACGAGTTGCAGCTCCTTGTGGAGCGCATCCACGAAATCGTTCACGCGGGTGGTGAGTTCAACCAGTTCACCACCGTCCACACCTACTGCCTTCGCCCAGATGCCCAGCGTGTCGGTCATCGAGCGAGCCGACTTGGCAATGGCGTCGGTGGCGGCTTTCGTCGCGCCGCGCGGACTGCCCTGGGAACGTTGGCGGTGACGCCAGAACTCACGAAGGGCCTGGTGCGGAACGATAAGCCGGTCACCGAGGCTCTTCAGGGTGGTGATGAGATCGCTGGAGGTCTGGGACCTGAACCTGTACAGATCGAGCAACACGTTCGCGTCCACAGCGACGATCGCCTCGCGGAGCGCCGTGTCCAACTCATCCGGTGACGCGATCTTGTAACCGGCGAACTCACCGTCGTACAGACCATTCATGACGGTCTTGTCGTGCCGGTGGCCTCGCCACGTTAACCATCCGGTGGGCCGTTCATTCTAACGGCCCACCGGACGCGACTAGAGGGCGAGCGCGCCCTCGATGCGGGCCACCATCGCGTCCTCGGCCTCGACGACGACACCGTCGGCCTCGGCGACCTCGCGGCAGATCGCCAGCACGGCGCGCGGGAAGTCCTTGGCGTCCTCCGGCGACTTGGCCGTGAGCGTCTTCATCGAGGAGCGCAGCGCCTCCAGGATGACGGGCTCGATCTCCTCGTCGGTGCCGGAGGGCACCGACGGGCGGGCGCTGCCCAGGACGATGCGCAGGTCGGGTGACAGGTGTGCGAGCGCGCGCAGGCCGGCGAAGCGTTCCTCCAGCACGGGGCCGGGGTCGGCGTGGGAAACCAGCAGCATGGCGCCGTACACGGCGGTGCGCAGCGTGCGGCTCTCCTCGTCGGTGTAGAAGATCATGTGGCCCACTCTAGGTCGTCGGGTCAGGCGGTTGTTCTGGTGTTGATTAGAGGACTCTCCAGCTCCCTCACGGTTGCTCCTCAGCTGCGAAAACGCCTGTGATGGACGTCTATCGCGGACGAGGCGAACAAACTGACCGGGCTGTGCGTTGAGATGGGTTGAGACCGTCCAGCGCAGGAGGATGCACGCATGACGACCACCGCTACCCGGCCCCGCGTCACGGTTCGGCGGGTGGTGTTCACGCTCGTCCTCTTCTCCGTGACGACGCTGCTGTTCTGGGTGCCGTTCGAGGGCCTGTTCGCCGCGAGCGCGGAGTGGCCGGACCCGGTGCGGCCGGTCGCCGCCGTCGTGTTCGCCGCGGCCGCCATCACGATGATCGTGCTGTTCACCCAGCGCGGCAGCGACCGCGCCGCGCGGATCTCCCAGTTCCTGCTCGGCTTCGTGTGGATCGCGTTCGTGTGGACGCTGATCACCGACGTCGTGCGGCTCGGGCTCGCGCTCGGCGGCGTCGAGAACCCGTTCCGCTCCCGCTTCATCGCCGTGCTGCTCGCCGTCCTCATCGTCACCGTGACGGTCTACGGGGTGTACGAGGCGATGCGCGTGCCCCGCGTCAAGCGGCAAGACGTGACGATTCCCCGGCTCGACCCCGCGTTCGACGGCCTGACCGTCGCGGTCATCACCGACACGCACTACGGCGCCATCAACCGCGCGAAGTGGTCGAGGGGCATGGTCGACGCGGTCAACGAGCTCCGCGCCGACGTCGCCGTGCACGTCGGTGACATCGCCGACGGCACCGCCGAGCAGCGCCTGGAGCAGGCCACCCCGCTCGGCGACGTGAACACCGAGCACCGCTTCTACATCACCGGCAACCACGAGTACTACTCGAACGCGCAGGGCTGGATCGACCTGATGACCCGGCTGGGCTGGAAGGCGTTGCGCAACGAGCACGTGGCACTGGAGCGCGGTGGCGCCGAGCTGGTGTTCGCGGGCGTCGACGACGTGACGGCCAGCCACTCGGGCGAGCCCGGCCACGCCGCCGACCTCGCCCTCGCGCTGCGCGGCGCCGACCCGGGCGCGCCGGTCGTGCTGCTCGCGCACCAGCCGTCCGAGATCAGGAAGGCCGTCGACGCCGGAGTGGACCTGCAGCTGTCCGGGCACACGCACGGCGGGCAGATCTGGCCGTTCCACTACCTGGTGCGGCTGCAGCAGCCGGTGGTCGCCGGCCTGAGCAGGCACAGCGACCGCACCCAGCTCTACACCAGCCGCGGCGCCGGCTTCTGGGGCCCGCCGATGCGCGTCTTCGCGCCCAGCGAGATCACCCTGCTGACGCTCAGGGCTGCCTGACGGGCACCCCGGAGAGGTGGCCGCTGTCGTTGAACCTGACCAGACGAGGTGACTCTCCGGTCGTGTAGCGGATGACCGTGAGCGCCGCGTGGTCGTGGTGCAGCGTCAGCCACCGCTCGGGCGGGGCGTCCAGCGCGTCCCGCACGAGCCAGCCGATCAGGAACGAGTGCGTCACGACCAGCACCGGGCCGTCGCCGGGCCGGGCGAAGCGCGTCTCGGCCTCGTGGGCCAGCGCGGGCCCGCGGGTGCGTTCCGACTCCGGGAAACCGTCGAAGAACTCGTCGTGGTCGGGGACGAAGTGCGGCACGTAGTCGTCCGCCGCCGCCTCGACGCGGCAGGGCACGCGCAGCACACCGGCGATGATCGACGCGGTCTCGGCGGCACGAGGCTGAGGACCGTGGTGCACGGCCGCGAAACCCGTGCCCCGCAACCGTTCCGCCAGGGCCTCGGCCTGCCTGCGGCCACGCGCCGTCAGCCGGGACCCGTCCTTCGTCGCCTCGCCGTGCCGGACCAGGTGCAGATCTCTTGTCACGCCGTGCAGTCTGCCTTGACGGCACTCGCGGCGTGATGGGCGTAGGTCGGTCCGGAGCTGTTCCAGTCCTGACCTCGGGTGACGAGCTGCACGGTCAGGTTTCCGCTGGCCTTGAACTTCCCGACGCCGACCCACTGCCCGCGCTTGTCGACCTGCTTGATCGCGAACGACGCCATCGGGGTGCCGCCGACGCCGTTGCGGTCGAAGACGTAGTACACGGTCGGGTTACCCCCGACCTCCTGCAGACCACCGTTCGGGACGTGCACGGAGACCTCGCAGGTACCGGTCGCCGTGAACGTCCACATGCCGTAGGCCGAGCTGTCGTCGCGGCGCGCGTCGCCGGACATCGGGATCGACACGAACGTCGAGCCGCACTTGCCGTCGCCGTGGTCGACCCAGCCCTTGCGGCCGTCGCGGTACAACCCGACGTTGGTGTAGCCGCCGCACCCCGGGCCCGTCGTGAACGACTTGGTGCCGGCGGGCGCCCTGCCGGTGTCACCGGCGGGCGGCGGGACGGCGTTCCGCGTCGTCGTCGGCATCAGGCCCAGGGCGGACGAGGCGAGCGACGGGTCCAGGCTGTTCGCCGAGGTGGACTCCTCCGGCAGCTCCTCCGGCGGGGTGATCAGGCCGGGGATGTAGCTGTGCGAGGGCTGCGCGATGTCCGTGCCGCCGCTGCCGGGGTCACCGTCGAACGTCACGAGGGCGATCCCGCCGAGGACCAGCAGCGCGGTGATGGCGACGATCGCGGCGGTGCGCGGCTTGAACGGACCGGCCGGCGGCTTCTCCTCCTGCTCCGGGACGTCACCGGCCGAGGCCCAGCGGGCGGCACCCCTGGCGCGGGCGGCCTCCATCAGCGCTGGGTCGGGCGCCAGATGACGCTCGGTCGGTTCTTCGGGGAACTGGGTCGGCACGGAGCGCAGTGTGCCAGGGACACAGGGCCACCCGAACGCGTGGTTCTTTCACGAACGGGTTGTTTGAACTCAATGGACCGCACGCTGTGCAGGCGGCTGCGCCGTTTCGTCTACGTAACGTGACGGCTACCGGCGGAGCGAACTTTCATTCCTGACTCGTGAGTCAAGCTAAGCACCGTCCCGCACCTGCGCACACCCACCGCCGCGGACCGGAAAAACCGGATCTTGTCCCGGTTCCCGTGTCACAGAACGAAAACACCTGCAGAACGCCTTGATCTCGCCGTGTCCACGGGCGGTAGAACCGGTTCAGAGCCGTCATGTTCCGGGCACGGAGTCGATCGCTCGCAAGATCTGGCGGCACCGGCGCCGCCGGCAGGACGGGTTCCGGCGGCCGGATCTTCTCGTGCGCACGGCAGTAGCCAAGCCCCTCCCGGCCCGCCTAGGGTGCCCGCCATGCCCTCAGGTAGACAGGCCGTCGTGCTGCTTGCCGCCCTCGTGGCGGGTTGCGGCACGGCGATCCCCGGTACCCCCGTCGCCGGACCCCAGTTGCCTCAGACGTCGACCTCCCAGACCGTCACCGTCGTGACGACGACTCCCGCGCCGAGCAGCAGCGCCGTCCCCCCGCCTTCTCCCCCGCCCCCGCCCGCTCCCGTCGCGAAGTTCGGCAACCCGAACGGCACCACCCCCGTGCCGCCGGAGGCCGCCGCCGAGGACACCTCGAAGCCCACCCGCGTGATCGGCACCGGCACGCCCGCGAGCTGCACGTCGCAGGCCGTGGTCGACGCGGTCGCCGCCGGAGGGGTCGTCACCTTCAGCTGCGGGCCGCAGCCGCACACCATCCCGCTGGCCACGACCGCGAAGGTCCGCGCGAGGACCGTTCTCGACGGCGGTGGCCGGATCACGCTGAGCGGCCAGGGACAGCGCCGGGTGCTCGACCACGACGCGCCGAGGCTCGTGGTCCAGAACATCACCCTCGCCGACGGCAACTCGACCGGCGACACGGCCGACGGCGGGGGTGGCGGCGCGATCATGGTGCGCGGCGGTCAGCTCAAGGTCGTGAACTCGCGTTTCGCGAACAACAGGTGCGACGCCAACGGCCCCGACCTCGGCGGTGCCGCGATCCGCGTGACCGACTGGGCCGAGAAGGTGCCGGTCTTCATCACCGGCAGCACGTTCGAGGGCGGGGTGTGCTCCAACGGCGGTGCGCTGAGCAGCATCGGCGCGTCGTGGGTCGTGCTCAACAGCCTGATGAAGAACAACAAGGCCATCGGCCGCGGCGCCAACCCGGCGCGCGGTGGCACGCCGGGTGGCGGCAGCGGTGGCGCGATTTACAACGACGGCAACACGTTCACGCTGCGCGTCGCCGGTTCGCTGATCGAGGACAACCAGGCCAACGAGGGTGGTGGCGCGGTGTTCTTCGTCAGCAACGACAACACGGGCTCGATGTCGGTCGAGGGCTCCACGTTGCGCCGCAACCCGAGCCTCGGTTTCGAGACCGTCAAGGGGATCTTCTACCTAGGCGTGGGCGGCAAGCCGAAGGTCACCGCGTCGACGATCCAGTGAGCCCGCGACCAGCAGGAACGCGAGACCGGCGACGCACATCGCCAGGCTGAAGCCGTAGACCCAGCGGAACCCCAGCTGCTGGGAGACGCCGAGCAACGCGCCCGCGACCATGCCGCCGACGATCTGGGTGTTGCTGAACATCGTCGTGGCGTGGCCGGGGCGGCCGGGGTCGAGGCTCTGGAAGTAGGTGATGCCGACGCCCATGATCAGCGAGATGACGGTGGCGTGCAGCAGCTGCGCGGCCATCACCTGCCAGATGGAGTCGGCGAACACCATCACCCCGTGGTAGCTCAACGAGATCACCGCGCCGATGAGCACGAGCCTGTGCTGCGACATGCGGTTCGCCAGCGAGCCGAACCACAGCATCATCGGGATCTCCAGCGCCGCGCACAGGCCCATCGCGAGCCCGGCGTCCCCGGCCGTGCCGCGCAGTTCGGTCGTGATGAACAACGGCAGGCCGCTCACCGCGAGGGCCACGGCGCCCTGCAGGAACAGGAAGGCGGCGGAGACGACGACCATGGGGCCGGCCGCGGAGCCGGCGGCTTCCTCGGCCTCCTCCTCTTCCGCCCGTGCGGGCGGCACCGGGAGCGTGAGGGCGAGGACCGCGACGCCGAGCTGCAGCACGGCGGTGGAGCCGAACAGTCCGATCCACCCGGTCTTCGCGACGAGCAGCGCGGCCACCGGCGGTCCGGCGACCCACGCGACCGAGAGCAACGTCCGCAGCACGCTGACGACCATCGACGGGCCCTGGGACACCTGACGGCCGTATGCGAAGAGCTGCGGCAGCAAGGCGCCCGTGATCCCGATGAACACGACGGACGTGCCGAGCAGGAACCAGTAGTCGCGCAGCACGGCGAACAGGCCGTAGCCGACGGCCCCGGCTACACCGCCCGCGGCGAGCAGGTACCGGCGCTGCACCCGGCCGTCCGAGAGCCTGCCCATGACCGTGCTCGCCACGACCTGCGCGACCGGGCTCACGATCAGGAAGAAGCCGAGCTGGAACGGCGTCACCTTGACTTCGCTCGTGAGGAACAGCGAGCCGAACGGCAACGCGAACGCCATCGACACGCCGCACACGACGCTGATGCCGGAGAGTTGGAGGAACGTACGGGACAGGAGCGGCGAGGATGTTCTCTCGCTGAGAGCCGTCACCCGGTGATCGTGCTCTTTGAGCGGTCAATCAGGAAACGAAATATCCCATGATGCGGGCAATCTCTCACACGACGACGATCGCGCCGTCTCGACGGTGATCTGCACCACCTCTGAGCAGGCCCGATTCGGTCATTTCGACCACCTGGCAGCCGCCGAAGAACATGCTCGGCGCGCGGAACCGGGTGACCGGGAGCTCGCTTTCCGGTCGAATTCCCGGCTCGACGTGGAGGTGGTCTCCGCTCAGGTGCATGCGCGGCGCGTCGACCGCGTCCTGGGCGGGCATGCCGCGGTCGAGGACGTTCACGAGCACCTGCAGGATCGCGCCGCAGATCCGGCTGGAGCCCGCGCTGCCGAGCACGAGCTCGGCCTGGCCGTGCCTCGTCACCACGGTCGGCGCCATCATCGACGGCAGCCGGTCACCGGGCGCGTGGCTGAAGAACCCGTCCGGCGACAGGTCCTCCTCCCCCATCATGTTGTTCAGGTGCACGCCGGCGATCGAGATCCCGGAGCCCGCGCCGTTCGTCGTGGTGACGCTGCACGCCGTGCCGTCCGCGTCGAGCACGGAGATGTGCGTGGTGGAACCCAGGCGGTTCAGGTGCGCCTTCGGGGTGGCGAGCGCGCGGAGGAGGTCCTGCTGCGACGGGTTGCCCGGCAACGCTTCCAGCATCTGCGTGAGCAACGCGCCACCCGCGGCCGGTGGTGGGTTCGTGTGGACGTCACGGCCGCGGTGCCGCGCGTGCAACGGCTCGCGCCGCACGGCTTCGTAGGCTTCCAGGTCCTGGCGGGTGAGGTCGCCGCCCTTCGACCTGATCCAGTCGGTGATCGCGCCCGCGATGTCACCGGTGTAGAACGGCTCCGCGCCGTCGCTGCCGAGCCGGTCCAGGGCCTCGGCGACCTCGGGCTGCACGAGGAGTTCGCCCTCCTCGAACGCGGTGAGACCCGCGCTGTGGGCGAGCGGCAGCAGCAGCGACGTGACGTACGCCTGATACCGGTTGATCCGATGGCCTTCACGGGCGTGCATCGCCGCCGTGGCCACGAGTTCGTGCAGCGGCGCACGGCCGTAGGCGGCGGCTTTCGCGGCACCGGCGGGCATCCCGTAGGCGGCGACCGAGGACGGTCCCACGTGGAACTCCTGTTCCGCGTCACCGAAGTGGACGGTGATGGGGGTCAGCGGAGCGCGGTCACCCGACGCCCCGCGTCCCGGTGCGGCGGCCGAGAAGTCCAGCAGCACAGGGGTTTCCCCGGCGCGCGCGATCATCATGTACCCGGCGGAGCCCAGCCCGGTCAGCAACGGCTCGGTGACGCAGGACGTCAGCATCGCGGCGACCGCCGCGTCCACGGCGTTCCCACCGGCGCGCAGCATCGTCGCGCCCGCCTGTGCGGTGAGCGGGTGGCCCGCAGCGATCGCGCCTCGCACCGTTCGACCTCCTGAAGAGAAGGCAATCAACGGTAGACCCCGGTGCGGCACGCCGACCACCCGGCCCGCTCGACGAGCTGGTGGGTCCTGGAGGTTGAAATCATGGTCAAAACGGGTATTTCGACGACCATGGAGTGGATCACTCGGCTGATGGAGGCGCTGGGCTCGCCCGGCGCGGGCATCGCGGTCGCACTGGAGAACGTGTTCCCGCCGGTGCCGAGCGAGGTGATCCTGCCGCTGGCGGGCTTCACCGCCGGCCAGGGCAAGATCTCGCTGGTCGCCGCCATCCTGTGGACGACGGCGGGGTCGGTGGTCGGTGCCCTGGTGCTGTACGGCCTGGGCGCGTGGCTCGGCGTGGAACGGCTGCGCAAGGTCGCGGACAAGATCCCGTTCGTCACCGCGTCCGATGTGGACAAGGCCGACGAGTGGTTCGACAAGCACGGCAGCAAGGCCGTGTTCATCGGGCGGATGGTGCCGGTCGTGCGGAGCCTGATCTCCATCCCGGCGGGCGTGTCCGGGATGCCGATCCTCAAGTTCACGCTCTACACGGCGGCGGGCAGCCTCGTGTGGAACACCGCGCTGATCCTCGCCGGCTACGCGCTCGGCGACAACTACGAGCTGGTCGACCGCTACCTGGGGTGGGTGTCGACGGTGGTGCTCGCCGCGCTGGCCATCGCCATCGTCTGGTTCGTGGTCTCCCGCGTCAAGGCGCGCCGTTCGTAGAGCACCGACGCCACCGCGATGGCGAGACCGGCCACGGACAGCGCCACGCCGACCCACGCCGTCGAGGTGTAGCCCCAGCCCGCCGCGATGGCCAGGCCGCCCAGCCACGCGCCCGCGCCGTTCGCGACGTTGAGCGACGAGTGGTTGGACGAGGCCGCGAGCGACGGCGCGTCCGGTGAGGCGTCCATCAGCCTGATCTGCAGGGCGGCCGCGAGGATCTGGATGGTGAAGCCCAGCAGGAACAGCAGGGCGACCAGGAACACCGGCACGGTCGCGGTGAGCCCGAAGAGCGCCAGGATCAGGCAGACCGCGATCAGCCCGCCGAACACCGAACCCGCCGGCGAGCGGTCGACGAACCGGCCGCCGAACGTCGCGCCGAGCGTCATGCCGAGCCCGAACACCGCGAGGATCCACGGGACGGCACCGGCGGGCAGCCCGGCGACCTCGGTCGTCAGCGGGGCGACGTAGGAGTAGACGGCGAACATGCCGCCGAAGCCGATCATGCCGGTGAAGATCGCGAACCACACCGTCGGGCGGCCGAACGCGCGGACCTCGCCCTTCATCGACGCGCCCTCGGCCTTCGGCACCAGCGGCACCCAGGCCGCGATGGCCCCCGCCGTGACGAGGGCGATCACCGCGACCGCGAGGTACGCCGTGCGCCAGCCGATCTGCTGCCCCGCCGCCGTCGCGAGAGGCACGCCCACGAGGTTCGCCACGGTCAGACCGACCATCACGCGTGCGACGGCCGTGCCGCGCCGTTCGGGAGCGACGAGCGTGGCGGCGACAACGGCAGCGATGCCGAAGAACGCGCCGTGCGGCAGTCCGGCGACGAACCGGGCGATGAGCAGCAGCGTCTTGTCCTGCGCGACAGCGGACAGCCCGTTGCCCAGGGCGACCGCGAGCATGAGGCCGATCAGCATGCCCTTGCGCGGGAGCTTGGCCCCGAGCACCGCGATCAGCGGCGCACCGACGACGACACCGGCGGCGTAGAGGCTGATCGCGTGACCCGCCTCGTAGTCGGGGATGCCGAACGTCTCCGCGATCTGCGGCAGCAGGCCCATCGTCGCGAACTCGGTCGTACCGATGCCGAACCCGCCGAGCGCGAGAGCGGTCATGGCGCGGGTGGTGTTCAAGGCTTCCCCAATGGGTGTCAGCAGCAGAGACTAGTTAGCTACTGGAACGATTTTACGGCCCTTCTGACGCGCTTCAGAAGACTTCGGGGCGGTGCCGCTGCTCACACGCCGGTCCAGCACCACGGACATCACGGCGATCGCCAGGCCCCCGACCGCGAGCAGGTTGGCCGCCTCGTCGCCCAGCAGGTTGCCGCGAAAAGACCAACACCGAAGAGGCCGATCCCTGCGGGGACCGGCCTCTTCGGCGTCAGCTACCTCAGATGCGCGGGACGTCCACGAACGTGCGGCCGTTGAGCGGCTGCGTCGCACGGGCGTTGCCCGCGGTGAACAGCCCCTTGAACCGCGCGATGGTCGCGGCCGACACGTGCTGCTCGCCGGTCAGGTACCACTCGACGCCCTCGGTGAACGGCGCCGTGGTGAGCGAGCCGGTGTAGTGCAGCGTGTGGTGACCCGCGGGCAGCAGCCGGTTGAGGTCGACGGGCTCGATGTCGACCGGCGCACCGCACTCGGGCGAGAGCGTCGCCAGCACGTCGTCCACCACGGAGTGCGAGCCGACGACCAGCGGCACGCCGACCACCAGCAGCTTGCCCGCGGCACTGCGGTGCACGAGGTGCATCTCGAGCGGGGTGTTGCGGCCGCCGAACTGGTGCTCGGACGGCGTGTGGAAGTGGAACTGGACCAGGTCGTACCTGGTGCCCGCCACCGTCACGTGGCCGGCGCCGGGCTCGACCTCGGCCTCTTCTGTCTCCTCGTGGTCGCGGACCGTGCAGCCGTCGGCCTTGTCCGCGTCCTTGCGGATGTACTTCAGCTCCAGTGCGGAGTGCCCGTAGGACACGTCGAGCTTCGGCGCGTGCGGGTCGAACCGGATCGCGCCGGCCGTGACGTTCACGGGGCTTTGCTTCGGCGTCGCCGACTCGGCCGCGCCGCTCGCGAAGAAGGTCGCGGTGAGCACGAGAGGAAGAAGCGCCGGAAGGGATCGCTTGATGTTCATGGCACTACTTTTCACCCGATCGGGTGAAATGAGGAAGAGAGTGTGTTCGCGCTCTCACCCGCCGGAAACATTCCCGGTTCCGCAATCGTGACAAATCTGAACTGCTTCAGCGCCGCGAAGTGCGAACATGCAGGTCAGAATGCTGCAACCCAGTTGCAACAAGGGCTCTCACGGCGTGATCGTTGACGACGCAAATTCGAATTGAGACAGAATCAACCCGGACGTGAGAATTGAAGAACGAGAACGTTCTCGATCACCATTGTCCGATTCAAGCGGATTTGACGAATTTGCCTGAAGTGACTCCATTGACGCGATGTGTGCGACAAGATGGGCCTATGGTGACCGCCGCTGACATCCGCGCCGTGGCACTCACGCTGCCGCGGACCACCGAACACCTGATCCGCGACCGCGTGAAGTTCCGCGTGGGCCAGATCGTCTACGCGGCCCTCTCGCGCGACGAGACCGTGCTGGGCTTCGGCTACCCGCGCGAGGAACGGGAAGCGCTCGTCGCGAGCGACCCGGTCAAGTTCGCAATGCCCGGCCAGTCGGACATGCGCTTCCAGTGGGTGCACGCCTCGATGGCCGAGCTCGACGTCGAGGAGATGACCGAGCTCGTCATCGGGGCTTGGACGATGTGCGTGCCCAAGAAGCTCATCCGCGAGCGTCTCGGCGAACACGTTATTTAGTCAACACTGAAGCTATCGTTATCAACGAGGCTGTTCTGCGCAGAGGCAGCCCACCCCGGGCTCGATCCACTGCCGGCCCGCCCACTCCGGATGCCGCTCGACCAGCACCGCCGTCACCTCGGCCACGATCTCGTCAAGCCCTGCCGCGGAGTCGCGCCGCCGCCACGTCTCGTCCCGCAACTCCCCCAGGTAGTCCCGGACCCCTTGCAGCACCGCGACATCACCCACTGACCCGTGCCCCGGCACGATGACGCAGGGCGCGCCGGCGATCAGCCCGTCCAGCACGCCGATCCACGCCAGGCCGGAGACGTCGGTGTCGTGCGGGGGAAACCACGGGAAGATCGCGAACTGCCCGGTCTCGGCCAGGTCGCCGGTGAACAGCACGCCCGCGTCCGGCACCTCGACCACCTGGTCCCCCAGCGTGTGCCCGCGCCCGGTCGGGCGGAGCAGCACCGTGCGGCCGCCGAGGTCGAGGGCGCGGACGCCGTCGAACACCTCGTCCGGCACCGGGATCTCGACGTCCGCCAGCCGTTCGGCGATCGTGCCGCCGAAGCCGCGGAACATCTCCAGGTAGCCGGATCCCTTGCGCCGCAAGTCGTCCGCCTGCGCCCGGTTCACCAGGTAGGAGTCACCGAACGCGGACGCGCCGAACGCGTGCTCGGGGTGGAAGTGCGTCGTCGTCAGGTGGATCCGCCGTCCGCGCGCCACCTCTTCGGCGAGGTCCCGCACCTGTGACGCGTTGGCGAGGCCGAGTCCGGTGTCCACCACGAGGACCGCCTCGGTGCCGCTGACGATCCCGATGTTGGGCACCAGGGCGACGTGCTCGTTGGGGATCACCAGCACGCCGCCGGCCACCTCGGTGGCGCCGGAGATCTGGACGGCGGGGTCAGGAAGGTTCATGCCCCCACTCCACCCGCGTGGGCCGGGGGCCGTCCAAGACCATCTGCGCAGGCCCGATACCGCGCGAGTATCGTGCCTGTTCATGGAGCTGCGGACCCTGCGGTACTTCGTCGCGGTCGCCGAGGAGCTGCACTTCGGACGCGCCGCGCGGCGGCTCCACCTGAGCCAGCCGCCGCTGAGCCGGGCGATCAAGCACCTGGAGACCGACCTGGGCGCGACACTGCTGCACCGCTCCCCCGCCGGCGTCACGCTGACCGCCGCCGGCCACGTCCTGCTCGCCGAGGCGAGGGCCCTGCTCGGCCACGCCGAGCGCATCCGCGCCAAGCTCGGCAGGACGACGATCACCGTCGGCATGCTCGGTGATCACAGGACAGGCGTGGCCGAAGCGTTCCGGCGCAGGCACCCGCACGTCGAGATCCGCGTCCGCGAGACCGACCTGACCGACCCGACCTGCGGCCTGCGCACCGGTCAGGTCGACGTCGCCCTGACGCGCGGCCCGTTCGACGAGAGCGGCCTGAAAACCGTTGTGCTCCACCGGGATCCGGTCGGCGCGGTGCTGCGGCGCGACGATCCGCTCGCGGCGCGGGAGCGGATCACCACGGCGGACCTCGCCGGTCGCGACTGGTTCCAGTTCCCGGACGGGACCGACGAGATCTGGCGGGACTACTGGAACGGCGGGCGACCGCGCAGCGGCCCGACCGTCCGGGCGGTCCAGGAGTGCGTGCAGTCCGTGCTGTGGAACGGTTCCGTGGGCCTGGCACCGCTCGGCCACGACCTGGGCGAGCTCGTCGTCGTGCCGCTGACCGACATGGCACCCAGCCCCGTCGTGATCGCGTGGATCGAGGACGACCCGCTCACCCGCGACTTCGTCGAAGCGGCGGTCCAGGCGTACGGGGCCGGGTGACGGCGGCTGACCCCGGTGCGGTTGGCCGCGTCCGGGGGAAGTGGGTCAGGGCGTGCCGACACGGCTCACGGTCACCGCGTAGTCGCCGCCCTCGAAGGGTTTCCGATCCCAGGTCGCGAACCGTTCGACCAGCGTGAGCCCGGCCTGCGCGCAGTGCTCGTCGTAGTCGTCGGCGGTGTAGCCGCGGTCCAGGCTGAACCCGGCGACCAGCACTTTCCCGACGTGCCTGGCCACGCCCGCGACGAGCGCGGCCTGCGTGCCGGGCGGGGTGAACAGCGGCACGTTGCCCGCCATGACGACCACGTCGAACGTCCGGCCCAGGTCGAGCTCGGCCAGGTCGGACAGCACCCACGTGATGTCCGGCGCCTGCTCGCGCGCGTAGGCCAGCATCGACGCGTCGACGTCCGCCCCGACCACCTCGATGCCGTGCCGGGCCAGCTCGATCCCGACCCGCCCGGTGCCGCACCCGGCGTCCAGGACGGAGGCCGGGGCGAACGCCCGCACGAAGGTCGCCTCTCCGTGCACGTCCATCCCCGACTCGGCGAGCGAGTCGAACCTGCGCTGGTACTCCGCCCCGTTCCACACGCTGCGCATCATAGATCCGAAGATCGGCGGCTACCGGACATGAGGGAGCACTGCCAAGGTCGGATCATGACGCGCTTTCTGCTGGCAGTGGCGTTGCTCGTAGCGGCGGCCTCACCCGCGCAGGCCGCACCGCCGCGCTGGGTGGGCACGTGGGCGACCGCGCCGTCCTCGGCCGTGCCCGGCTATCCGAACTTCTCGATCCGCAACATCGTGCACGTCAGCGCCGGCGGCAAGGAGATCCGCGTCCGGCTCTCCAACGCCTACGGCCGCACCCCGATCGTCTTCGGCCAGGTCACCGTCGCCCGCGCGGCCGGTCCGGACACACCCCTCGCGCTGCCCGGCACGATGCGCACGCTGACGTTCGGCGGCGCCCGGTCGATCACGGCCCCGCCCGGAGCCGACGTGGTCAGCGACGGCGTGGCGCTGACCGTCCCCGCCGACTCCGACCTGCTGGTGAGCGTCTACACGCCGGAGCCCGGCGGCCCCGTCACGCGCCACCAGCTCACGATGCAGAACTCGTACTTCACCCGCGACGGCGATCACACGGCCGACGAGTCCGCCGCCGCCTACCGCGAACGCACCACGAACTGGCACTACGTCTCCGGCGTGGACGTCAGGTCGGCCGGCCTGCGAGGCAGCGTCGTGGCACTCGGCGACTCGATCACCGACGGCGCGAACTCGACCTGGGGCGCGAACCTGCGCTGGCCCGACCAGCTCGCCGACCGCGTGAACACCCGCCTGGGCGTGCTGAACGCGGGCATCAGCGGCAACCGCCTGCTGCTCGACGGCGGCTCGGCCGGTCCCAACGCCCTGGCCAGGCTGAACCGCGACGTGCTCACCCAGTCCGGCGTCCGCACGGTGATCGTGTTCGAGGGCATCAACGACATCCAGCAGACCCCGCACCAGACAGACCCGGCCAAGATCATCGCCGCGCTGAAGCAGATCGCGTCCCGCTCGCACGACCGCGGCCTGCGGGTGGTCGGCGCGACGATCACGCCGTTCAAGGGCTGGAACAGCTACACCGAGGAACTCGAGTCGGTGCGCCAGGCCGTGAACGCGTTCATCCGGACGAGCCCGGACTTCGACGCCGTCGTCGACTTCGACCAGGTGATCCGCGACCCGGCCGACCCGCAGCGGATCAGGCCCGACTACGACGAGGGCGACCACCTGCACCCCGGTGACAAGGGCTTCGAGGCGATGGCGAAGGCGGTGCGGGTCGCCACCCTCTGACACCCGATCGAGCGATGTGGGTTTGTGAGAGCCTTCGGCCCGGTCATCCGGTGGAGATCGACACGAACCACCGGGTTAGGGGTCCACGCATGCGTCTCACGATCCTCGCCGCCCTGCTCGCGGTCAGCGCCACGGCTTGCGGGGCGCCGGACCCCGCGCCCCAGGCGGCCTCCACCACCGGCTCGGCCACGCCCACGCCGGCGAACGACAGGCAGCAGGCCGCGGTCAAGGCCGAACTGACCATGCAGGGCAAGCCCGGCCTCGGCCTGCTGGCCGCGACGAACCAGGGCACCGCGCCGATCACGTTCCAGGGCTGGCCGAAGCTCGCCTTCAGCAACCCGGCGAACCAGCCCGCCGCGATCCCGGTGGAGCAGAAGCTGGTGCCCGGCGAGGGTCCGTCGATCACGCTGCAGCCGGGCCAGACCGCGTTCGCCGGCGTGCAGCTGGACGTGGACGACGACGCGAACTCGTTCGCCATCAACGAGATGACCGCCGAGCTGCCGGGCATGACACCGGTGAAGGTGGCGTTCATCGGGACGGACGGCCAGCCGATCGCCGACCTGACCAAGATGAAGGTGAGCGAGGTCAAGGTCGGGACGATGCAGCCGGTCGCCCAAGGCGTCCTGGTCTTCGACTAGCGCTTCATCCAGCGGTACTGGAGGTGCACCTCCCGCGGGTGGGCGGCCCGGTCGAGGAACATGAGGCTGTCCATCCGGCAGTTGCAGGCGTTGCCCTCGCGGGTGTTCTGCGGGTAGCTGCCGCCGATCTTGTACCCGCGCGGGTCGGTCGCCGAGGCGAGGTCCGGTTCCGGTTCGCCTTCGAGCTTCCACGGGTCACCGGCCACGACGTAGTTGCCCGTCAGCGGCTTTCCGTCGCGGTACAGGGCCATCGTGCCGGTGTCGAAGTCGAACGTGGCCGCGAGGAACACCCATTCGTTCTGCGGCAACAGCTTCCGCCAGTCCTCCGTGGCCGCGAACGTCTGGGACTCGCCGCCGTCGAGCCTGCGGGCGAGGGCGACCAGCTTCAGCTCACCGCCGACCTGGATCAGCTCCAGCAGCGCCCGCACCGCGTGACCGTTGGAGTCGCCGGTCAGGACTCCGGCGAGGCCGATGGCGCCGTAGAGGTCGTCCGGGGCGGCCGAGTTCGAGTTCGGGGCCGGGTTCTGGCCCGTCATCTTCACCCAGCCCATGATCGACGCTTGCCGCGTGCTGTTGAACGCCTTCAGCGTCGGCACACCGGTTTCGCTGTACAGGCCCGCCTTCCAGTCGTCGTTGCCGGCAAGGGCCGGGTTGACCTGCTGGAGCTGCAGCGCGGTGCGACTGCGCCGGAACGCCCCGTCGCGCACGCGCATGCCGGCGCCGCCGTTGATCAGCCGCAACGGCGTGCCGGAACGGCCGCCGTCCTTTTCCAGGGCCTCGTCGCCGCGCACCGGGTGTTCGAAGTCGTAGTACGACACCAGGTCGCGGGACAACGTGGGCAGCACCGTGCCGAACGTGGCCTGCGCCGGTGCGGCCAGGCCGGCGCTGAACACCGTGACCAGCCCGAGCGTGAGCAGCCGCCTCATCGAATCCCCTTGCCCCGCACCCACAGGTCGCGGACTCTGCCGATGTTGTCGAACGAGCCGAAGCCGACGCGGCCGGACGCGAACGTCCTGTCCACGGCGGTCATCAACGGGTACGGCGACCCGTCCACGTACACGGCGATCTCGCCCGAGTCGGCGCAGTGCTTGACGCGCACGCGATGCCAGGCCGAGTCGCTGACGGCCGGAGGCGCGCCGACGGAACGCACGGCGTCCCATTGGTGGTCCAGGCGCAGGCGGTCGGCGTTGTTCACGACGAAGATCCCGTTGTGCGGGTAGATCCTGTTGTCCGACGAGAGATGCGCGTAATAGAACTCGGTGTCGGAGCGGTGGCCGAACACGATGATCACGTCCCGGTTGGACTCGGCGACCGGGGTGTCCAGCCGCACCGAGGCGTCGACCTGCACCGAGCCGAACTCGGGGCCCTTGCGCAGCACCGCGTACTCGAACGGGCGGCGTGGACCCGGCCGGGCGACTCCGGGCTGGGCCAGCACGACCTCGCGGCCGGGGAACTGCCAGAGCGACGGGGTCACCGGCTGCCACGACCGCGCGGAGCCGGTCCCGGCGACGAGGTCGTGACCGGAGCGGCAGGAGGCGAAGGTGCGGGCACCCGTCACCTTCCAGACCTTGCCGTTCGCCTTGGCCAGCACGTAGAGCTCGCCGGCCGCGTCCTGACCGAAACGCAGGTCGACCCGGTTCGGGTCGTTCACCAGAGCCTTCATCGTGGTCAGCTGCCCGTCGACGTAGACCATCAGCTCTCGCGACACGGCCATCGGCCTGCCCGCCCGCATCTCGCGTTCGTCGGCGTAGTAGAGCAGTCCCTTCACGCCCTCGCCGTAGACGTACTTGCCGCGCAAAGAGGGGATCTTCGAGCCGCGGTAGACGAAGCCGCCCATCACCGCGTTGCCGCTGTCGGCACACGGTCGCTGGGACGGAAGGCGGTTGTGGTCGAACGCGGTGACCGGGTAGGTGTAGCCGTACTTCGCGTCGTCGGCGGGCAGCGGGAACACACCGCACGACGGGTCGCCGCGCCGGTACTCCCAGATGCCCTCGCGTTCGCTCCAGCCCAGGTTGGCGCCCTTGCGGACCTCGTAGACCGCGTCGACGGCCTTCTCGCCGATGTGGCCCAGGTACATCCGGCGGGTGACGCGGTCCCAGCTGAAGCGGTACGGGTCGCGCATGCCGTACGCGTAGATCTCCCCCAGCGCGCCTTCCTCGCGCACGAACGGGTTCGCGCGCGGGATGCCGTACTGGCCGTTCACGCCGTCACGACCGGCGGGGTCGATGCGCAGGATCTTGCCCTGCGGCAGCGCCAGGTCCTGCGGCACGGTGGTCGAGACGCCGATGCCGCCGTCACCGGACGCGACGTAGAGCAGGTGGTGGTCCTCGTCCCACCAGCGCGCCGCCGGGTTGAAGCCGATCTCCTGGAAGCCGTGGATGTAGGAGGCGAAGCCGACCCGCAGCAGTTCCCGCCGCGTACCGGCGAAGACGTCCGCGCGCGGGTCCGAGGCGGTCCACTCGGTGATCACGCCGTGCACCTGCGCGTCCGCGGGTGAGGGCAGGTCGGGCTTCTTGGTGGTCAACGCGGAACCGGTCTCGGTGTGCACGGTGTAGAACTTGCCGTTGCGCCTGAAGTCCGGGTGGAACGCGGCGAAGCCGAAGCCGCTGCCCAGGCCGCGGTGGGTGTGGAAGTCGGGGCCGATAGCGGCACCCAGGTCCAGGAACGCGTGCTGGGCTCCGTCGCGCAGCAGGTGGAGCTTGCCGTTCATGTCGGGCACGAACAGCCGGCCGGAGCCGTCCGGCACCTCACCCAGGTAGTTGATCCTGTTGTAGCGCACCAGTCTGGTGTCGGTCGGCGGTGGCACGGGCTGCGACTTCGGCAGCTGCGCCACCTCGGTCAGCTCCAGGCCGGTACCGGAGGCGCCCGGTGTCGGCAGCGGGTCGGCGATCGGTGCGTCGGCCCGCGCCGGCGCAATGGGCACGAACAACGCCGAGAGCACGAATGTTGAGACTGCCAACCGGAACGAGCGTCTGGACATTCCCCACCACCCTGTGGGCCAGGCCGTGGCAGCACGGCATCGGAAAGCGCTTTCCAATGCGGCGGCTCCCGAAATCTACCTAGCTGATAATGTGGTTACAACCCTTGCACCCGTTGCTCGCGAACCGCGGGTGGAATGCCACGAACCCGGCCCCGCTGCCGAGTCCCTGGTGGTCGCGGAAGTGCGCGCCGACGGCCGGGCGGACGTCGAGGTACGTCCGCCGCCGTCCCGGTTCGGCGTGTACATCCTGCCGTTCATGTCCGGCACGAAGAACCTGCCGGAGCCGTCCGGAATTTCGCCGAGGTGGTTGATCCGGTTGTACCGCTTGAGCCTGCCGTCCCCGGCCTCCGGAGTGGTGGAGGACTGCGGCAGGCGGGTGACCTCCCACGATCGCACGCCGACGCCGGACGGCGCGGGCGACGAGAGCGGCTGACCGGACTCCACGCCCTCAGTCGTGCCCTGTCACGGCTCCCAGCAGGTCGCGGATGTGCGCGGCCGCCGAGGCGAACTCCGGACGGGCCATCGTCGTCGAGTAGTCCCGTTCGGCGGGCAGGCCGACCTCGATGACCTCCTGGACCACCGCGGGACGCCGCGTCAGCACGACCACCCGGTTCGCGAGGTACACCGACTCCGCGATCGAGTGCGTCACGAGCAGCACCGTCGTGCCGGTCTCCCGCCACACCCGGTGCAGCTCGACGTTCATTTGCTCGCGCGTCAACGCGTCCAGCGCGCCGAACGGCTCGTCCATCAGCAGCACGCGCGGCTGGTGCAGCAACGCACGGCACAACGCCACGCGCTGCTGCATGCCACCGGACAGCTCGTGCGGCAGGGCGCTCTCGAAACCGGAAAGCCCTGTCATCTCGATGAGTTCGTCGGCTCTCCTGCCCGCCTCGGCCGAGTCCATCCCGCGCATCTCGGCCTGCAGCAGGATGTTCCTGCGCGCCGACCGCCACTCCAGCAGGGCCGCGCGCTGGAAGACGAACCCGATGTCGTGCCGCGGGCCGCGGACCTGCTCGCCGAGCAACGACACCGAGCCCGACGAGGGCGTCAGCAGGCCGGACACCAGCTTCAGCAACGTCGACTTGCCGCAGCCGGACGGCCCGACGATGGACACGAACTCGCCCGGCGCCACGTCGAGCGACACCTGCTGGATCGCCGTCACCTCCGTGCGCTTCGACTGGAAGCGCACGGAGACGTCGCTGATCTCGACAGCGGAGGTGGTGGTTCCCGAAGTCACGCTCATCCCTGCGGTGCTCATCCCCTCGGGGCCACACTTTCTTCCCAGTAGGCCGACGGGTCGGCAGCCTCCTTGATGATGCCGGTCTTCTGGAAGGTGTCGATGGTCATCTTCCAGTCCTCGACGGTGTTGACGCCCGGCGCCTTGTCCTTCGTGGCATCGGTGTGCAGCAACGTCAACGTCGTCCTGAACTGTTCCAGCACGACGGTCGGTGACGGCAGCTGCTCGGCTGCGCCCTTCATCGACTCGGCCGCGGCCTCCGGCGCCTTCTCGGCCGCCGCCCACGCCTCCTGCGTGGCCGTGACCATCTTCTTCACCAGCTCGGGATCCTTCTGCAGCATCGACTTCGACGTCAGCAACCCGTTGCTGAAGTAGTTCAGCCCGAACTCCGAGAAGCGCAGGTACCCCACGTCCTTGCCGGACTTCTCCTTGATCGTCGGCCCCTGGTCGGACGCGAAGCCGAGCAGCACGTCCGTGCGGTTCGAGATGACCGCGGCCATCTTCCCCGCGGGGTCGATGTTCTGGATGGAGACGTCCGACTCCTGCATGCCGTTCTGCTTCAGGAAGGCCGGGAACGTCTTCGTCAGCGCGTCCCCCGCCGTGGTGGCGACGGACCTGCCCTTCAGGTCCTCGGGCTTCTTGATGTTCTTCTCGGTGAAGAACTGCACGGAGGCCGGGGTGGTCTGCAGGAACACGCCGATGCTCTTGGCCGGCACGCCCTGCTCGACCGCGGTGGCCAGCGCGGACGTGTCGGCCCAGCCGAAGTCGGTCTGGCCGGCGCCGGTGGCCGTGACCGTCTTGCCGGAGCCCTGGCCCGCCTGGATCTTCAGCTTGATGCCGTGCTTGTCGTAGATGCCCTGCTTGACCCCGTAGTAGAACGGCGCGTGCTCGCCGTACGGGTACCAGTTGAGGGTCAGCGTGACCTCCCTGGCCTCCCCGCCGGACCCGGACGTCGTACCGCCGCCCCCACCGCAGGCGGCGACCAGCAGCAGTGCGGGAAGTGCGCCTGCGAGCAGTTTCTTCATGATCCGCCCTTCGCTAGGAGTGTTGTGACGGCGGCGCCGCGCCGGCTGGCGTGCCACGGCAGCACCAGCTTCTCGGCGAGGTCGAGCAGGAGGAAGAGCAGCACGCCCACCAGCGAGACGACGATCAGGCCCGCGAACAGCATCGGTGTGTCCATGTTGCCGTTGGCCTGCAGGATCACGTAGCCGAGGCCTTCGTTGGAGCCCACGAACTCGCCGACCACGGCACCGGTCACGGCGAGCGTGACAGCGACCTTCAGGCCCGCGAAGAGGTGCGGGAGGGCCGCCGGGAACCGGATCTTCACGAACGTCTTGACCGGACCGCCGCCCATCGTCGCGGCGAGCTCGAGCATCTCGGTGTCGACCGACTTGAGACCGGTGACCGTGGAGATGACCACGGGGAAGAACGCCATCAGCACGGCCACGATCACCTTGGGCTCGAAGCCGAAGCCGAGCCACACCACGAACAGCGGAGCGATCGCGATCTTCGGGATGACCTGTGCGAACAGCAGGATCGGGTACGCGGTGCTCTCGATCGTCCTGGAGTAGACCATCGCGACGGCGACCAGGACGCCGAGGACGCCCGCGATGACGAAGCCGAGGACTGTCTCGTAGGTGGTCACCCAGGTGTGACCGGACAGGTACGACCACTTGTCGGCCAGCAGGCCGAAGGTCTTGGCCGGTGACGGCACGAGGTAGGCCTCGACCAGGCCGGTGACGGTGACGAGGTGCCAGATGGCGAGGCAGGCGGCGAGCAGCGCGGCCGGGCGCCACGCCCGCTCCACGACGCCGCGCCAGCGATCCGCCCGAACCGTGTCCACGAAACCCCCTGAGGTCTCGGAAAGCGCTTTCCAGGTACGCTATGTCCGGTCCACTGCACGGTCAAGGAGGAGGATCGATGCAGCTGGACCTGACAGTTGATCACTTGGACGTCCACGCGGTCGAGGCGACCGCGGTCCCCGGTGGGACGTTCGAGACGCCTGAATCGATTCTCGGCCATTGTCCGCGGTTCGGTTCAGGAGCTGTAGGTGTTGCCGGCGTGGTCGCGGCCGCGGGCGAGGTAGATCCTGTGGTCACCGGTTTTCAGGAACCGGACCGTGGTCGGCATGTACCGCATGGTGTAGCCGCAGCGACGGGTGGTGCTGCGGTTCGGCGGGCTGCCGTGCACCAGCATGGCCGAGTGCACGCTGCACGCCCCGCGTTCCAGTTCCACGTCGACGGCGCGGGACTCGTCCACCGCCGTCTCCTGGTTGAAGAACGAGTCCGCGGTGCCGGTGTGCTCGACGGCCGCGAGGTGGCTGCCCGGGATCACCCGCAGGCACCCGTTCTCGACGGTCGACGGGTCGATCGCGAGCCACACGGTGATCGCGTCGCCCGCGGGCGAGATGGTGTCGCGCCAGAAGTGCGCGTCCTGGTGCCACGGCACGGGTTTGCCGTCGCCCGCGGGCTTGCAGATGAAGTGCGACGAGAACAGCGCGATGTCGGGGCCGATCAGCGACTCGACGAGGTCCAGCACGTCCGGGTCCAGCAGCCACTGGAACAGCGCGGGGTCGGTCAGGTGCGGCACGTCCATGTGCTCGGGGCGCCGCCCTTCGGGCAGGGCCGCCAGCTTGGCCTCGAAGTGCGCGGCCAGCGCCTCGAACTTCGCCGGTGCGAGCACGCTGGAGTGCGTCTCGTAGCCATCGGTCTGGAACATGGTCACCTCACGAGTAGGCCGGTCTCCCTGTCGTAACGCAGAACGCGTGCGGGCGGCGCGTCCACGGTCACCGTCGCACCGATCTCCGGCTCGTCGTCCTCGGGCACGACGTAGCCGATCTGGTCCTCGCCGCAGTCGAGCGTCACCAGCGACGTCACGCCGAGGTTCTCCACAATGGACACCTCGCCGGTGAACAGGCCGCCCGCGGCGGGTGAGAGGTACTCGGGCCGCACGCCGATGATCTCCGAGCCGCGGGGCACGAGATTCATGGGCGTCGAGCCGATGAAGTTGGCGACGAACGTGTCCGCGGGCCGTTGGAACACCTCGCGCGGTGTGCCGAGCTGCCGGATCCGGCCGTCGTCCATCACCGCGATCCGGTCGGCCAGCGCCAGCGCCTCGGCCTGGTCGTGCGTCACGAACACCGTCGTCAGCGCCAGCTCGCGCTGCAGCTTCTTGAGGAACGTCCGCGCCTCCAGCCTCAGCCGGGCGTCCAGGTTGGACAGGGGTTCGTCGAGCAGCAGCACCTCGGCCGACGCCGCGACCGCGCGGGCGAGCGCCGCCCGTTGCTGCTGACCGCCGGAGAGCTGGCCGGGCCGCCGGTCCAGCAGGTCGCCCAGGCTCAGTCCTCCGGCGGTGCGCACGGCCGTCTCCCGCTGCACGGACTTGGCGGCGCCGCGCACCCGCAGCGGATAGGCGATGTTCTCCGACACCGTCATGTGCGGGAACAGGGCGTAGTCCTGGAACACCATCGCCACCCGGCGCTCACCGGGCTGCAGCCGCGTGACGTCGCGGTCGCCGATCGCCACGGTTCCGTCCGTGGCGCCTTCGAGGCCCGCGATGGTGCGCAGCAGCGTGGTCTTGCCGCAGCCGGACGGGCCGAGCAGGGCGAACAGCTCGCCGTCGGTGATCTTCAGGTCCAGCGCGTCCACCGCCCGCACCCCGTTGGGGTACACCGTGGACAGACCCTCGGCAGTGATAGCCGCCATCAGCTCTTGATGCCTCCGTGGAATCGGAACCCGTACCGCTTGCTCACGAACACGTACAGCACGACCACCGGGATCGAGTACAGCAGCGAGAACACCGGGATCACCGTCAGGTTGGCGCTGCCGCCCTCGTCGTAAAGGGTGCGCAACAGCACGGCCGCCGGCTGCCGGCCGACGTCGCGCAGCAGCAGGAACGGCAGCAGGAAGTTGCCCCAGGCGTTGACGAACGCCCACACGAAGATCGTGGCGACACCGGGCCGCGCGACCGGCAGCACGACGTGGGCGAGCACCTGCGGGGGTGAGGCGCCGAACACCCGCGCCGACTCCTCGTACGACCTCGGCACGGCGTCCACGAAGTCCTTGAGGATGAAGATGGCCGCGGGCAGCATGCCGCCCGCGATCACCAGCGCCGTGCCGAACTGCGAGTCGATCAGGCCGAGCTGCAGCATCATCACGAAGATCGGCACCATCGCGGCCGTACCCGTGACGACGCTCGACAACAGCAGGAGCAGGTACAGCAGCAGGTCACGGCCGGGAATCCGCACGCGCGACAACGCGTAGGCCGCCAGCGCCGCGAGCACCGTCGTCACCACGGTCGCGATCGCGCACAGCACCAGCGAGTTCACCAGCGACGTCAGCGCGTACGGGTGGTCGAAGGTCGCCACGACGTTGCGCCACGTCCAGTCCGGCCAGCGCAACCCCAGTCCGGGCTTCGAGTCGAACGGCGCCGAGGCCAGCCACAGCATCGGCACCGCGAAGAACGCGAGCACCACCGCGATCAGCACGTAGAAGCCGATCCGCCGGACGATCCACAGAGGACTCACGCCCGCCTCCGCAGCAGTCGCAGGTACACCAGGGCGATCACCAGGTTGCCCACGAGCAGCAGCATCGACATCGCGGACGCGTACCCGAGCCGCCCTCCTTCCAGCGCCTGCCGGTAGATCAGCACCGGCAGCACCTCGGACTGGTGGTTCGGGCCACCGGACGTCAGCAGGAACGGCGTGAAGTCGTTGGCCGTCCACAGGCTGATCAGCAGCGTGTTCGTCAGCACGTGCCCGCGGATGTGCGGGAACACCACGTCCCGCACGGTCTGCCAGCCCGACGCTCCCGCCAGCCGCGCCGTCTCCAGCTGCGAGGGCGGCACCGCGGCCAGCGCCGAGGTGTAGAGCAGCATCGAGAACGCCGTGCCGCGCCAGACGTTGAAGATGACCAGGCTGGTCATCGGGTACTGCACCAGCCACGACGTCTCCGGCTGCCCGAGCAGCAGCCCCAGGGTGCCCGTGTCGCGGCTCAGCACGGCGAACCACAGGAACGCGACGACCGTGCTGGGCAGGATCCAGCAGAGCAGCACCAGGCCCTCGGTCGTGCGCCGCAGCCACGGGCTGACCGAGCGCAGCAGCCACGCCAGCACGAAGCCGAGCACGTTCTGCCCGATGACGGCCGAGAACAGCACGAACAACGCCGTCAGCCACAGCGAGTTGGTGAACAGCGGGTCGCGGACGGCCTCCGCCAGGTTGTCGAGGCCGACCACCTGGGGGTTCGCCGCCGCGGGCCCGGTGAGCTGGTAGTTCGTGATGCCGATGTAGAGCGTCCACAGCGCTGGGAAGACCAGGAAGACCCCGATCAGCAGCAGCGCCGGCGCGACGAACCCGGCCGCGCGCCGGACGCCCAGGCCGGAGCTATCCAACGTTCTGCTCGCCGACCGCCTTCACCAACGCCTCTCTGTAGGACCGGGCGACGTCGTCGGGACTCCTGCCGGACACCACGTCCGCGGTCGCTTGCTGCAGGGCGGCCGACACCTTGGGGTAGTCGGCGAGGCCCGGCCGGTACCGGGTGATCGGCAGGACCTTCTCGGCGACGAACGACAGCATCGGGTCGCCGCCGAGCACCTGGTCGTTGACGTCCTGCCGCTGCGTGAGCTGCGCGGTGCCCGCGAGCGACTCCTTGACGGCCTCCGCGGAGTTGAGGAACTGCATGAACTCCCAGGCCTGCCGGGGGTACTGCGTGTTCGGGTTGATCACGCGCACGCCACCTCCGGACATGCTCACGAAGTCCTGCCCGCCGACGCCCGATCCCGGTGACCTGGCCGGGACCAGCGCCCAGCCGACGGCGGCGTCGCGGTCCGCCATCCTGGCCACGCCGTTGGCCGGCTCCAAGACGGACCGCCAGAAGTAGTCGCTCTCCAGCAGGATGCCGATCTTGTTCTCGCTGAACAGCGTGAACGAGCGCTGGCGGCCGTTGGTCTCCTGTTGCAGCACGGGATCGCCGAGCCCGCCGCCGTAGATCTTCCGGTAGAGCCCGAGCACGTCCTTGAGCTGCGCGGAATCCCCTTGCCACTTCCCGTTCTCGTAGACGGGCCTGCCGGTGCCCGCGAGCGCGGGCAGCACGCCCTGCATGGTCGTGGCCTCCCCCATCGCGCTGCCGGCGTTGAGCTGGATCGGCGTCACGCCCTGGAGGCCCTTGAGCTTCTCCCCCGCGTCGAGCACGTCCTGCCACGACCTCGGTTGCCAGTCCGCCGGCAACCCGGCCCGGGCGAACAGCTTCTTGTTGAAGAACAGCACGCGCCCGTCCGTGCCCATCGGCACGCCGTACCGCTTGCCGTCGAACTCGCCGAGCCCCTGCACGGCCTTCGGGATCTGGTTCCAGCCGTCCCAGCCGGTGTCGCCGACGACCTCGTCGAGGGGCTTGATCTGCCCGGCCTGCGCGAACTCGCCGAGCCAGATGCCGTCGATCTCGATGATGTCCCCGCCACCACCGGTCTTCAGGTCGAGCGCCACCTTGGTCTTGTAGTCCTCGTCGCCGGTGCCGTTCTGCTCGAACCTGATCGTCGCCGTGACGCCCTTGGCCTTCTGCAGCTCGGTGAACCTGGGGATCACCCAGTTCTGGATCCAGCCGGCCCCGCGCGCGTTCTTCCCGCCCACCGCCGCGTTGGCGACGATCGTCAGTGTGATCTCCTCGGCGTCGGCGTTGCGCGCCCGATCACCGTTCCGCGTCTGCCCCAGACACCCCGCCAGCAGCCCGCACACCACCAGCAGCCCGAACACCTTTGTTCGCCCCATCGGTCCAACATGGCACTGGATCACGACCGCCACAAGCGCTGTTCGAGCGGCCGCGTCGCGAAGGCGTCCGCCCGGTGCGGTGATCGGCGGTAGGGTCCGGACCGATGTCTGTCGAGTTCGCGGTACTCGGTCCCCTGCAGGTCCGCGTGAACGGCAGGGAGCTGCGGGTTGGCGGGTTCACCCGCCGGGCGGCGCTGGGGCTCCTGCTGCTCAACGCGGGCCGCGTGGTGTCGATCAGCGAGCTCACGGCGGCGCTGTGGCCTGACGGGCATCCGCCCACGGCACGCGGGATCCTGCTCAACGTCGTGTCGGCGTTGCGCAAGGCCGGGCTCGACATCGTCACCCGCAAGCCCGGCTACCTGCTGCGCGTGGAACCGGATCGCGTTGACCTGCACCGGTTCCGCGCCGCCCTCCACCGCGCCTCGGCCGCGCCGGGGCCGGAGCAGACCGCCGCGATCCTGCGGGACGCGCTGGCGTTGTGGCGCGGGCCCGTGCTCGCGGACCTGGCGGCGGACGGCGTCACGTGGCCGGCGCTGGTGGAGATCACGCACCTGCGCGACGGGGCGGTGGAGGACAGGTTCGACGCCGAGCTGGCGTGCGGGCGCCATCGCGAGGTGATCGCGGAACTCGAGGCGCTGGTGCGCGATCACCCGCTGCGCGAACGCCTGCGGGGCCAGCTGATGCTCGCGCTGTACCGGTCCGGCAGGCAGGCCGACGCGCTCGCGGTCTTCCGTGCCGCCCGCGAACGCTTCGCCGCCGAGCTCGGCATCGATCCCGGGCCCGAACTGGCCCGCCTGGAACGGGCGATCCTCACCCAGGACCCGGCGCTCGCGGCCACGGCGTCGCCCACGACGACCGTGCTGGAACGCAAGAAGGTGAGCGTCCTCGTCGTCCGGCTGGAACTGCCGGGAGCGGACGAGGCCGCCGACGAACGGCTGGAGACCGCGGTCGCACGAGTGCTCAGGCACGTCGAGGACCTGGGCGGCACCACCGTCACGACGCTCGGCTCGACGGTCTGCGCGGCGTTCGGGGCGCCGGTCAACCGCGAGGACGACGCCGCACGGGCCGTGCGCGCCGCGTTCGAGATCACCGGCGAGCATCCGGCGGCCGCCGCGGTGTCCACCGGGCCCGCGCTGGTGACGTCCGGCGATCGCGTCGAGGTCGGCGGTACGGTGCTCGACGCCGGTCTGCGGTTGCTCGCCGGGACCGCGAAGGGCGAGGTCGCCACGTGCCCGGTGACCGAACGAGCGCTCACGCCGACCGGGGACGACGCGCCGTTCGTGGGCCGCGCGCAGGAGATGGCCCTGCTCGTCGAGGCGTACGAGCAGGTCAGGGCGACGAATCGGCCGAGGACGATCACGCTGGTCGGTGAGCCGGGCGTGGGCAAGAGCAGGCTCGTCCGGGAGTTCGCCACGGGCCGCCGGACGCTCACCGGCCGCACGCCCCCGTTCGCGCGCGACGACGTGTTCGCCCCGCTGGCGGAGATCGTGCGGAGCCACGCGCAGATCTTCGACACCGACGACGCCGCCGCGGTCACCGCCAAGATCCAGGCGATCAGCGACGACCCGTGGCTCGTCACCCAGCTCTGCGCGCTGGCCGGAGCGGGCCCGCAGGGCGCCGACGCGCTGATGGCGTGGCGCAGGCTGGTCGAGCACCTCGCGGAGGAGCCGCTGGTGGTGGTCGTCGAGGACGTGCACTGGGCCGACGAGCTGCTGCTCGGCTTCCTGCACGGGCTGGCCGACACCGCGGACGACGTGCCGTTGCTGGTGCTCCTCACCGCACGCCCGGGCCCACCTGTCCGCGGCGAGTCGATCACGCTCGGCGCACTGTCCGAAGAGGACACCGCACACCTGCTCGAAACGCTGATGGACCGCCACGACGTCGTGGCGGACTTGCGGACGCTGTTGCGACGGGCGGCGGGCAACCCGCTCTTCGCCGCCGAGTACGTCCGGATGCTCCGCGACGGTGCCCCGGACGCCCTCCCGGAGACGGTGCAGACCGTCATCGGCGCGAGGCTCGACTCGTTGCCACCGCTGGAGAGGTCCGTGTTGCAGGACGCCGCGGTGATCGGTCCGGCGGTCTGGCCGGGCGCGGTCGCGGTCGTCGCGGAACGAGACCCCGCCGAGGTCACGCGCTGCCTGGAGGTGCTGGCACAGCGGGACTTCCTGAAGCGCCAGGCCAGCAGGGTCTTCGGTGAGAACGAGTACGCGTTCAGCCACGTGCTGGTGCGCGACGTCGCCTACGACCGGGTTCCGCGTGGCACCAAGGCGATGAAGCACTACCACGCGGCCGAGTGGGTGCGGGCGCTGCCGCTGGAGCACGTTCCCCTGCTGGCGCACCACTTCCAGGAGGCGGTGTGGATCGCCGAGGCCTCCGGGAAGCCGTGCGACATCATGGGCAGGAAGGCGAGGACGGCTCTCACCGACGCGGGCCGCAGGGCCACCTCGCTGGCCGCCGGGGACACCGCGATCCGGTGCTACCGCGCCGCTCTGGCGGTCTGCCCGCCCGGTCATCCCGACAAGGCCGGTCTGCTCACGTTGCTGGGATCGAGCCTCGCGGCGAGCGGTGGAGGACTCGGGGAACTGGCCGAAGCCGTCGAGCTGCACCTCGGCGCCCAGGACTTCGCGGGCGCGGCGGAGGCCTCCCGGGCGGCCTGGCGCGCCACCTGGCACCGGGGCGACCACGCGGCGGCCGAACGGCACCTCGACCGCACGATCGAGTTCCTCGCGCTGGCCGGGCCCGACGAGCGGGTGTCGGGTGTGCGGGCGTACCTCGCGCACTCCCTGACGCTCGTGGACAGGCTGGACGACGCGATCAGCGCCGCGCGGGAGGCGTTGCGCGGCGCCACGGGCGTGGAGCGGGCCATCGCGCTGGAAGCCCTGGGCCTCGCCAGGGTCAAGCAGGGCGACCCGGACGGCGTCGGCGACCTGCGCCAGGCCGTGGCCGAGCGCAGAACGGCCGGCGTCTCGCCCAGCCTGTGCCTGTTCAACACGGGCACCGCCTACGCCGTGCTCGGTGACGTCGGGCAGCGGCTCGCGGTGAGAGCCGAAGCACGGGTGGCCGCCCGGCGGCACGGCGACGACGACACGATCACCTGGCTCGACTCGTCCAGCTACCTGGACCTGCTGTGGGACGGCCGGTACGCGGAGGCCCTCCAGCAGCTGGACGAGTCTCTCGCCCGCTCCCCCGGCCAGTCCCACCTGCACGCCGCTCGCAGCCGCGTCCGGTTGCTGACCGGTGATCTCGGCGGGGCCGCCTTGGACGCGGACCGGGCGCTGGAGCTCGCGAGGAGCAAGGGCCATCCCGGCGAGTTGCAGCACCCGCTGACGCTCAAGGCCCGCATCGCGCTCCACCACGGCGGCCCGGCGGAGGTCGGCGAGCTGCTCACCCTGCTGCCCGGCCGCCAGATCACCGGCCCGATCGGCGTCGACCTGCCGATCGTCCTCGCCGCCGCGGGCCACGGCCCGGACTGCCTCGACGGGGTGTCCTGGTCGCGCTGGAAGGACGCCGCCGTCGCCTACCTCCGCGGTGACCGGCGGGAGGCCCTCCGGATCTACCGGGAGATCGGCTCCGAGCCCGACGCGGGCGATGAGTCGCTGGTTATCGGACGGAAATAGCGTCCGGGGCGTGCCCGCGACCCCGCGCTACTACCAGGCCAAGACCCGGCTGCTCGACCTGGTGAACGAGCTGCCCGACAACACCCCGTTCCCTCCGGAACGCGAGCTCTCGGACGTGTTCGGCATGTCCCGCACCACCATCCGCAAGGCGCTGGACGAGCTCGTGCTGGAGGGCAGGCTCGTCCGCGGGGCGGGCCGGCAGGGCACGGCCGTCGCGCCCCGCGGGCGGATCCACCGGATCGGCCTCGACGCGCTGGTGCAGGACCTGGCCGCGCGTGAACAGGTCGTGGTCAGAACCATCGGGCAGGACGTGGTCAACGTCGAGTCGGTCCTCGTGCGCGGGGACGAACCGGTCGGCGTGCGGTCGGCCTGCCTGCGTGCGTCCCGCTTCCCCGGCTTCGCCGAGCGCTACGACCGCACGACCCCGCTGCGGCGGTTCCTCTCCGACGCCTACGAGGTCCGGTTCGGCGAGGTGTGTCCCTGGTGCACCACCGCTCTGGCCACCCCTCGCGTCGCCGGACTGCTCGACGTCCGCCCCGCCACACCGCTGCTGTCGGTCGCGTGGCTCGGCCACGACCACCGCGGTGCGCCGGTCGAACGGTCGTGGGCCGTCCTGCGCGGCGACCGCGCGCGCCTCACGATGCAGAGCCCGCGGCTCAGCGCACCTGCTCGGCCTTGAACTGCATCCGAGGCGACGCGTAGAACTCCTGGGCCTGCACCAGCCGCAGCTCGCGCTCACCGGAGCGGTAGGTCAGGTCGATCAGGTCGAAGACGCTGGACGCGGTGCGCTCCAGCGCCACCGCCGCGTCCTTGGTCTCCACGTAGTGGGCGGTGAACAACGCGGCCGTGACGTCGCCGGACCCGTTCGCCTTGAACGGCAGGTGCGGGGTGGTCACGAGCCACGCCCCGGCGGCGTCCACGACGAGCATCTCGATCGTGCCCTCCTCCCGGTCGGGCCGTTCGACGCTCGTGACCAGCACGGTCGACGGGCCCATGGCGCGGGCGAGGTCGGCCGAGGCCAGCGTCTCCTCGAGACCCGCCGGCTCGGTGCCGGTGAGGAAGCCCAGCTCGAACTGGTTCGGGGTGATGATGTCGGCCACCGGCACGACCCGGTCGCGCAGCAGCACGGGGATCTCGGGCGCGACGAAGCACCCGGACTTGGCGTTGCCCATGACCGGGTCGCACGCGTAGAGCGCCGCCGGGTTCGCGGCCTTCACCCTGCGCACCGCGTCGATGATCACATCGGCGATGCCCGTGCCACCCTGGTAGCCGGACAGGACGGCGTCGACCTGCCCGAACACCCCGCGTTCCTCCACCCCGAGCAGGATCTCGGCCACGTCCGGCGGCGGGATGAGCGGCCCGCGCCAGGCGCCGTACCCGGTGTGGTTGGAGAAGTTCACCGTGGGGATCGGGACGACCTCGACCCCGATGCGCTGCAGCGGGAACACGGCCGCGGAATTCCCGACGTGGCCGTGGGCGACCACGGACTGGATGGACAGAACCTTCATCCGTCCACCCTAGAACGCCAGGTCCCGGGCGCCTCACCGAGACCGCATAGTGTGAACGGGTGGCCGCCCGACGCACTGTGCTGAAGACCTTCGCCCTGCTCCCGCTCGCCGGGTGCGCGACTCCACAGGAGACGGTTCCGGCCGGCACCACACCGCCACCGGCCACGACGACGAGCGCGGCGCCCGTGCGGCACGACGCGTTGTTCGAGCTGGAGAAGAAGTTCGGCGCACGGCTGGGCGTCTACGCGATGAGCGACAGCGGCAGCACGATCGAGCACCGGGCGGACGAGCGGTTCGCGTTCTGCTCGACGTTCAAGGGCCTCGCGGCGGCGGCCGTGCTGCACCGCAACCCGATGTCGCATCTGGACACCGTGGTCACGTACACCGAGGCCGAGCTGATGAAGAGCTCGGCCGTCACGAGGCAGAACGTCCGGACGGGCATGAAGCTGCGCGACCTGTGCGACGCCGCGGTCCGCCACAGCGACGGCACGGCGGGCAACCTGCTGCTGCGCGACCTCGGCGGCCCGGCGGAGCTGACGAGGTACCTGCGCGAGCTCGGCAACACCGAGACCCGCATGGACCGCGTCGAGCCCGACATCACCTCGGCCACGCCCGGCGACCCGCGCGACACCGCCACCCCGCGCTCGCTCGGCACGGACTACCAGCGGATCGTGCTCGGGGACGCCCTCGAACCGGCGAAGCGCGACTTCCTGACCGGCCTGCTGGAACGCTCGGTCACCGGGGCGAAGCGCGTCCGGGCCGGGGTACCGGCGGGCAGCAGGGTCGCGAGCAAGACCGGCACGGGCGGGCACGGCACGGTCAACGACATCGCGGTCGTGTGGCAGCCGAACCGGCAGCCGATCCTGATCGCGGTCATGTCCAGCAAGTCCGCAGCGGACGCCGAACACGACGAGGCACTCGTCGCCGAAGCCGCCGCCTACGTCGTCAAGACCCTCACCTGACGGACGACACGTCCGCCCACACGGTCTTGGAGTCCGGGAACCGGTTGTGCCCCCACACCTGCGCCAGGCCGTTGACCAGCAACAAACCCCGCTGCCTGCGTCCGAGGAACCCCATCCGCCCGAGTTGCGGGAACCGGCCGGGCGTCCCGTCGTCGACCTCGACCCTCACCACCTCGCGCTCCGGAAGGCACAGAATGCGCGCACGTCGCTGCGGGGCCGCGTGGTGGTAGGCGTTGCTCACGAGTTCCGTGGCCACCACCATCACGTCGACCACGACGTTCTCGTGCATTCCCCTCAGGAGACGACGAACTTCCGCGCGCACGTTCGCGAGCGGCAGAACACCCTCCGGTAGGACGAGGTCCAGTCGTTCGGTGGACCGTCCTGCAATACCCATCAGCATCTCCCCGCGCCCTGTTGTTTCAAGGCACGAGCCTCGGTACCCCAGAGCGCACAGATCGAAACCTGCCGGCCTTCCATCACGCTTCCCTCGGAAGAACGGCCCACACCACGGTGCCGCCGTGAGCCCTGTCCACACCCCAGCGGTCGGACAGCCGGGCCACCAGGACCAGGCCGTACCCGCGCTGCGGACGGGACACCTTGCGCAACGGCGGATGGGCACGGGCGTCGTGCGCGATCTCGATCCGGATTTTGTGCTGTTCGACGACCACGCGCAAGAACGACGGTTCCGAGGTGTACCGGTAAGCGTTGCTGACCAGTTCGTTCACCACCAGCAACACGTCGGCCACGGCGTCGGTGTCCTCACCCGTCAACTCCAGCCGTACCCAGCGGCGGACGGCCGCAAGGGACGGTCGTTGCCTGCCCAGGGGCAGATCCGCCGCCTCGCCCGTCCTGGCTGCCTGGTCGCGAGCCAAACCGCTCCTCGGTCAGATGATCAGTTCGGGCGCGGGTTACCCGGGTGCATCCGCCGCCAAACCAATCGTTCATCAACTTGAACTACCCTCACTGCTCCGCCGCGAATCCAGGGGGAAGAGCATGCCCAGGTCCTTGACGCCGTTACTGGCCGCGTTGCTGGTCATGTACTCGGTGCACCAGATGCTCACCGGCGTCGTCGGCCCGCTCACCGGCGCACTCGCGCTCAGCGCGTTCCAGCTGAGCCTGGTGTTCACTGTCACCTCCGTGACGATCACCGTGGCGAGCGTGCTCTGGGGACTGCTGTTCGACGCCGCGGGACCGCGTCCCGTGCTGTTCGCCGGGCTCGTGCTGAGCGTGGCCGGGCCCGCCGGTTTCGCGGCGGCGGTCGCGTTCGGCCTCGACGAGACGCTGACCCCGGACCTGGCGTTCGCGTTGGTGCTGGTGTTCCGCTCCGTGCTGTTCGGCGCGGGCCTCGCCGCGGTGCTCGTCACCGCGCTCGCCGTCGCGGGTCTCTCCACCCGCGGCGAGACGGCGCGCACCCGAGCCATGGGCTTCGTCGGTGCCGCTCAGAGCCTCGGCGGTGTGATCGGCCCGGTCGTCGGCGGCGCGCTCGCGGTGGGGTCCCTGTGGTTGCCGCTGTACGTCGCGCCCGTGATCGCTCTGCTGCTCTCGCTCCTGGTCCTCGTCACCGTGAAGCCTCTCGCCCCGCAGGCGGAGGAACCGGTGCGGACCCAGCCGCTGCTGCTGGTGCCCGCCTTCGGCACCGGCTTCTTCCTGCACCTGTCACTGGGGATGGCGCAGGTCGTCGTCGTGTACCTCTCCGCGGAGAGACTGCGAGAGACCACGGGCAGCGCCGAGGGCGTGCTGTTCGCCTCCGTCATCGGGCTCGTGCTGACGCAAGGGCTGCTCGTGCCGCTGCTGAAGTGGTCCCCGGCCCGGCTGATGCGGATCGGCTCCCCCGTCTCGGTGGCCGGGTACGCACTGCTCGCGGTGGCGCCGTCCTCCGCGTTGATGGCACTGGCGTTCCTGGTGGTGGCCGTCGGCGTCGGTCTCGCGCTCACCGGGTTCACCGCGGCGGCCTCGCTCGGCGTCGGGCCTCGGCACCAGGGGCTGATCGCCGGGCTGGTGACCACCACGAGCGGGCTGACGTTCGTCGTCGCGCCGATCCTGAGCGCGCTGCTGTACGAGGTGGAGCCCGTCCTGCCCGTGCTCGCCGCCGCGGTGGCCGCGGTCGTCGCGACCGCTTTGTCGTTCGTCCCCGTGACACCGCGGGTCCCCCGGCCGGTGGCCTGAGGCCGTGCGGATCGAGGCTGCCGGACTGATCGACAAAGCCACTACGCTGCGCACGTGACGCGTTACCTAAGCGTGCTCGTACTGGCACTGCTCGCCGCGATGGCCATGGCCGTCCCCGCGCAGGCCCACGCCGAGCTCAAGAGCAGCAATCCGGCGTCCGGCGCGGCCCTGGCGGCCCCGCCCGAGCAGGTCGAGCTGGTGTTCAGCGCGCCCGTCCAGCTGCCGGACGGGGACGCGGTCACCGTCACGGCGGCCGACGGCACCAAGCTGCCGGTCACCCAGGTGCAGGCCGTCGACAGGACGATCACGGCGAAGATCGACACCGCGGCGGCCAAGTCCGGCGCGCACACGGTCGCCTGGTCGGCCAAGTCCGACGACGGCGACACCGTCAACGGCACGTTCGGCTTCACGATGACCGTCGTGGCGCAGTCCACGTCGGCCAGTGCCCCGCCGTCGTCGGTGACGCCGAGCGCGCCGGTGTCGAACACTCCCCCGCCGGCCGCGTCCTCCGAGTCCGGTGGCGTACCGGTCTGGGTGTGGATCGCGATCGGGCTAGCGGTCGTCGTCGGCGCGATCCTCCTGGTCCGCCGCCGCAAGCCGGAGACCCCGTAGCCGTTCGCTCAGGAGCGCGCGTTCGGCCGGGTGTCCAGCCCGGTCGAGCGCGGCCTCCAGTGCCGCCGCCGGATCTTTCCCGAGCCGCTGCAACAGGTCCGCGCGCACGGCGTGGAACAGGTGGTAGCGGTCGAGGTCGAGCGCGTCGACCTCCAGCAACGCCCGTTCCGGGCCTTCCGTCTCGGCCAGGGCGACGGCGCGGTGCAGGGCCACGACGGGGCTCGGCGTCAACGCCATCAGCTGGTCGTAGAGGGCGACGACCTGGTGCCAGTCGCTCGGCGGGTCGCTGTGCACGGCGTTGATCGCGGCCTGGACCTGGTACGGACCGGGCCGGTTCCAGCGCAGGCAGCGCCGCACGAGGTCCTGCCCCTCCCGCACCAGGTCCGCGTCCCAGAGCGCCCTGTCCTGGTCCTGGAGCAGCACGATCCGGCCGTCGCGCAGCCGCGCCTCGCGCCGGGACGCGACGAGCAGCATCAGCGCGAGCAGCCCCCACACCTCGGGTTCGTCCGGCATGAGCGCCGCGAGCACCCGGCCGAGCCGGATCGCCTCCTCCGCGAGCGCCGCCCGGTCGAGCCAGCCCTCGTTGAAGATCAGGTAGACGACGGCGAGCACGGCCTTCAGCCGGTCGGGCAGGTCGGCGTCGCGGGGCACCCGGTACGGGATGCGGGCCGCGCGGATCTTGCCCTTCGCGCGCACGATCCGCTGCGCCATCGTGGGTTCCGGCACCAGGAACGCCTTGGCGATCTCCGCCGTCGTCAGGCCGCCGAGCAGTTTCAGCGTCAGCGCGACCTGGGCGGGCAACGCCAGGGACGGGTGGCAGCAGGTGAAGATCAGCCGCAGGCGGTCGTCGGGCACGTCCCCCACCTCCTGTTCTTCCGGTTCGTGGTGCAGCAGTGCCGCCTGCGCGTGCTTCTCCTGGCCCTTGGCCTCCCGGCGCACCCGGTCGATCGCGCGGTTGCGGGCGGTCGTGATGATCCACCCGGCCGGAGCCGGCGGGACGCCCTCGACCGGCCACCGGAGCACGGCCGTGGCGAAGGCGTCCTGCACCGCCTCCTCGGCGAGGTCGATGTCGCCGAGGAGACGGGTCAGGACGGACACCGCACGGCCGTACTCGGCCCGGAAGACCTCTTCGACCATCAGGACGCGACGGGCCTGACCTCGATCGACAACGGGCTGAGCACGCCCGCGAGCCGGCGGCCCCACTCGAGCGCCTCGTCGAGGTCGGCGGCCTGGATGACCGTGAAGCCGCCGATGTGCTCCTTGCCCTCGGCGAACGGACCGTCCGTCATCAGCACGTCGTCGTCCTTCGCCGTGAGCACGGTCGCGGTCGACGGCGGGTGCAGGCCGGCGGCGAACACCCAGGCGCCCTTCGCGCGCATCTCCTCGTTCAGTTCGGCGAGCTTCGTCATGATCGGCTCGAGCACCTCGGGCGGCGGGACCTCACCGTCGGGCTGGTAGATGCTGAGCAGGTACTTCTGCGTCATGGTGGTCTCCTTTCACCCTTTGTACGAACGGCGCGGGCCCGTTTCGACGACCATGGCGACATGATCGGGTTGATCCTCCCGCTCGACGACCCGCGGGCCGTGCTGGCCGTGGCCGGCGGCAAGGGCGAGTCGCTGGCGAGGCTCGTCCGCGCGGGCCTGCCGGTACCGGCCGGGTTCCACCTCACGACCCGCGCCTACCGCGAGCGGTCGATGGAAGGGCTGCTGGAGGCGTTCCGCGCGCTCGGCGGGCCGGTGGCGGTGCGGTCGTCGGCGACCGCGGAGGACCTGCCCGGGCTGTCGTTCGCGGGCCAGCACGACACGGTGCTGAACGTGACCGAGGACGGGCTGTTCGACGCGGTCCTGCGGTGCTGGGACTCGCTGCGCTGCGACCGCGCCGTCGCCTACCGCGAGCACAACGGCGTCGGCTCGGCCGAGATGGCGGTCGTCGTGCAGCGGATGGTGCCCGCCGAGGTCTCCGGCGTGCTGTTCACCGCGGACCCGGTGACGGGGCGGGCCGAGCCGGTCGTCAACGCGGTCCGCGGGCTCGGTGAGGCGCTCGTCAGCGGAGCCGGGAACCCGGCCGACGTGCTGTCCGCCGATCAGAAGGCCTCGCTGGTCGCGCTGGGTGCGCGAATCGAGGCCCTGTACGGCACGCCGATGGACATCGAGTGGGCGCTGGCCGGCGGCGGGTTCCAGATCCTGCAGGCGCGGCCGATCACGTCGTTGCGCGTCGAGTGGAACGACACGCTCGACGGCGACTACCTGTGGTCCAACGGCAACGTCGGCGAGGCGATCCCCGAGGTGATGACGCCGGTGACGTGGTCGCTGGTGAAGGAGCTGTCGGGCACGGCGATCGGGCCGCACCGGATCTCCGGCAACATCGGCGGCCGCTTCTACCTCAACATCAGCACCTACACCGCGCTCGGCGCGGCCGTGGGCAAGGCCGACGAGATGCTGCGCGCCGGTGAGGAGACGTTCGGGCGCATCCCGGCCGGCGTGACCGTGCCGCCGCTGCCGATGTCGCGGGCGGCGATCCTCGGCGCGGTGCTGCGGAGTGCGAGCGGCCCGGTGAGGCAGCAGCTCCTGTACCGGACGCGGCTGCCCCGGCTGGTCCGCGACAACCCCGCGCGGTGCACCGCCGCACGACGGGCCATCGCCGCGTGTGCCACGCCGGAGGCGTTGCTCGCCCTGTGGCGCGACGACCTCGACCAGCTGCTGCGGTTCGTGTGCCCGATCCTCGACGCCGGCGCGCGGATGGCCGGAGGCGGGCGGGCGGCGGTGCGGCGCGAGCTCGTGGCGCTGGTGGGCGAGGAGGACGCGGCCACGCTGATGACCGGGTTCCACACGGGCGCCGGGCTGTCGAGCGTGGGGCCGCTGATCGGGCTGGCGCGGGTGCGCTCGGGTGAGCTGAGCTGGGAGGAGTACGCGCAGGAGTGGGGGCACCGGTCCCACGACGAGTTCGAGATCTGCCAGCCGCGTCCCGCCGAGTCGCCGGAGTGGCTCGCGGCGCAGCTGGACGCGCTGGCGGACCCCGTCGCGTTGCTGGAGCGGCAGGCGGCGGCGCGGGCGGCCGCCTGGGACCGGCTGGTGGCGGCGCACCCGCGACGAGCACGCCGCATCGAGCGGCGGCTGGAGCGCATCGGTGCCGGTGCGCGGGCCAGGGAACAGGCGCGGTCCGAGATGGTGCGCGTGTTCTGGGTGATGCGGGCGTTCGTGCTGCGGGCCGGGGAGCTGACGTCGTCCGGGGACGACCTGTTCTTCCTGCCGATCGACGACGTGCTGCGCGTGCTGGGCGGCGAGACCTCGTTGCTGGACCGCGTTCCCGCTCAACGGCAGGCCTATGAGCGCTATCGCGCGCTGCCGCCCTACCCGGCCGTGATCCGCGGCCGGTTCGACCCGGAGTCCTGGGCCGCCTCTCCGGACCGGCGGGCCGACTTCCACGACGCGACCTCGGACGTGCCGATGCCGCCGGACGTCACCGGGTTCCCCGGCTCGGCGGGTGTGGTCGAGGCAGTGGCCCGCGTGCTCACCAGGATCGACGACGGCGGGACGCTGGAACCCGGCGAGGTCCTGGTGACCTCGGTGACGAACGTCGGCTGGACGCCGTTGTTCACCCGCGCCGCGGCCGTCGTGACCGACGTCGGCGCGCCCCTGTCGCACGCGGCGATCGTGGCGCGCGAGCTGGGCATCCCGGCGGTGGTGGGCTGCGGCAACGCGACGACCCGCATCGCCACGGGAGACGTCGTCCGGGTCGACGGCGTGCGGGGCACCGTGCGGAAGGTGCGCTGAAGCCCGTGGTGGGCCGCAATCAGTTGTGCGCCGGCACGCCCTGCATCGAGACGAGCTGGCGGCGCATGCGTTCCCTCACCAGGTCGATGGCCTCGGTGACGGTGTCGCCGTCCGCGTAGGCCTGCACCTCGACCCACTTCAGGTCGAGCCGGGCGTGCGCGTGGATCACGGACTTGTCCGAGGTCAGGTTGACCCAGGCGAAGTCGACGCGGTCCGGTGCGTAGCGGTCCAGCGAGCCGATCCGCGCGGACGCGTAGTCCCTGGCCTGCTCTGGAATGGCGTCCGCGAGTGAGACCTGGATGTAGTCCATCGACACCTGCCTCCTCGAGCCGTGCGGCACCGCCGCGCGGCCGCTTCGAGGATACGAGTCCGATCGCGACGCCGAACCGGGCGTAAGTCCCTACGGCGCAGGGACTTTGTGCCGAGAGGACGACGTGATCAGGTCTTCGGCACCAGGGAGGAGACCCGCTGGTCGAGCTGCTCCTCGGTGGGCGAGCCGGTGAGCATCTCCACGGAGCCGTTGACGCCCACGAACGCGAACGCCGGCTGCGCGGTGACGCCGAACCGCTTCCACACCGCGCCGTCCAGGTCCGCCAGGTGCGGGAAGGCGGACATCCCGTGGTCGCTCACGAACTTCTTCATCGCGTCGAGCTGGTCCTCCGCGGCGACACCGACGAACTGGACCTTGCCGTGCCGCTTGGCCACCGCCTCGACCGTCTCCGCCTCGGCGTTGCACGCCGGGCACCACGGCGTCCAGAACCAGAGCACGGCGGGCTGGCCGACCAGCTTGTCGCCGCGGAACTCCGCGCCCTCCAGGGTCTTGGCGGTGAACTGGAACTTCTCCGGCGTCGGCGTCTTCTCCGCACAGCCGGTGAGCAGCAGGATCCCTAGCAGCACTCCGAGGATGCGCATTCGGCCCCTCACCTCCTGTCCGGGCGTACGGCCTCGCACCGCCTCCGGTTCACCGGCCTGCCCCGCGGCGGAAGACCGCGGTGTCCGGCTCCGCCGGTGTCTTGATCACTCGGCTCGCCGAGGAGGTCACGCCCGCGTGGTCCAGGCGGCGATCTGGGCGCGCGACCGCACGCCCAGCACGGACTTGAGATCGCGCACGTCCGCCTCCACGGTCCGCAGCGACACGTGCAGCCCGTCCGCGATCTGCTTGTTAGTCAGCCCTTCCGCGACCATCGCGGCGACGCGCAGCAGCCGTTCGTCACGCCACGAGAGCGCGGCCTCCTCCGGTTCGGCCTGCGGGCGCGGCGCCGTGACGGACACGCCGGGCAACGCGAACTGCCGGACCGACTCGAGCATCGTGAAGTCGGGTTCGAGCAGCGACCGCGACCGCAGCCGCTCCGCCACCTCCTGCTCGACGGAGCCGGGCATCAGCGCGAACTTGTGCAGCGCGATCTTCTCGGCCTCGGTCAGCAACTCGTAGCCGCGGTCGAACGCGGCGTGCAACGACCGGTGGTGCGCCGGAGCGTCCCGCGGCCCCGTGGTGAGCACGGCGAACCGGTCGTCCAGCCGCGCCACGATCTCCTCCAGCGTCAGCACCCGCACCAGCCGCGCCGCCAGTTCGAGCGCCAGCGGCAACCGGTCCAGCCGCGCGCACACCACGTCCAGCAGCGGGGCGTTCTCGTCGAACTCGCTGTCGACCGCCACCGCCCGGTCGCCGAACAACCGCTTCGCGTCGCGCGCACCGAGAGGCCTCAGCCGGTACACCTGTTCCCCCGGCACGTTCAGCGCCTGATGACTCGTGGCGAGGACGCGAAGCGACGGGTGCGCGGCGATGAGGTCCGCGCAGCCGTCCAGCACGTGCTCGCACCCGTCCAGCACCAGCAGTCCGGGCCGCGGCGCCCCGGCGAGGAGGTCCAGAACCCTGCCGGCCTCCGCCAGCTCGACCACCAGCACGTGCTGCCGGTTCGCGATCACCTCGTGCACGAGCCGCGACTTGCCGACCCCGGGCGGCCCGGTCACGGTGACGATCCTGTTGCGCCCCAGCAGAGTGGTGAGCTCGGCCAGCTCCGTGGTGCGGCCCGCGAAGGTGTCGAGGCGCGGCGAGGCGGGGGCGACGTCGCGGGCCCGCCTGCGGTAGGCGCGCTGACGGCACGCGCCGGAGCAGTACTTGGCGGTGGTGGTCAGGCCAGCGCCGCACTCCTCACACGTCACGGGGCACCCGCCTTCGCACCGCCTGGGCTCCGCTGGGCAGGCTCGCGCAGGGGTCCCCTTCGGGTCTGGGTCCCCCGCGTCCCACCGTAGCCAGCAGGTCTGACACTGCGGCTCATCGTGCCGACGCCATCAGCCTTGCGGGCCGGTATGGCGCACCCGCTCACCGCCGGCAGGTCCGACACCCGGATCACCGCGCCGAAGCCAGTGGCAGGTCCGGCAACTCGGCTCACCGTGCCGACGCCGCCGCGCCAACTCACCTCACCCACGCCACCGACAGCTCCGGCACCTCGGCTCACCACGGCGCCGCCGCCAGTAGAGCGGCCTCCCCACTCAGCATGTTCGCCACCGCTGACATCACCAGCAGATCGGGCGCACCCGTTCACCGCACCCACGCCACCACATCCGACGCTCCGCTCAGCGTGTCCCTTACCGCTGGCACCACCGGCAGGCCCGACGTAGCCGCGCATCACGCCCACGAGTCCGACGCTCCGCTCAGCGTGTTCCCCACCGCTGGCGGCACCGGCGAATCCGACGTATTCGCTCACCACGCCCACACACCACTCAGCGTGTTCCCTGCCGCTGGCAGCACCGGCAGATCCGACATGGCCGCTCACGCCAACAAGTCCAACACACCGCTCGGCGTCTCCCCTGCTGCTCACACCACCAGCAGACCCGACGCACCCGCCCACACCAACACATCCGCCGTCCCAGCCCACCGCGTCCACGCCGCCGACAGGTCCACCACGCCGCGGAGCAGGCCCCCGACCGTCAGGAAATGCGGCGCTCACCGCGCCCTCGCCGTCCGTGCCGTCCGTGCAGTCCGTGCCGCCAGCTGCGTCCGCGAACTCAACCCCAGCCGCGAGAGCATCTGCGTCACGTGCGACCGCACGGTCGCGACCGAGATCCCCAGCCGCACCGCGATCTCGGTGTTGGTCAGCCCATCCGCCACGAGGTCCGCGATCTCCCGCTGCCGCGCGGTCAGCGGTCCGTCCTGCCGCGGCGTGCTCACGTACGCGAGCAGTCCGGCGTGGTCGAGCCGCTCGCCCAGCGACCAGGCCCGCGACGCGCGCCTCGGGCCGGCGGAGGACAGGGCTCGTTCGCGTGCGTCCGCCACCATGCGGTTCCAGGGCTCCTCCTGCTGGGAGCCCCGTGTCCGGCGGGTGGCGGCCGCGGCCGCCATCAGCACCACGGCTCGGTCGGCGTCGCCGCGGTGCTCCGCCACGATGCCCAGTCCTTCGAGCAGGCCTGCCTCTGAGACGGCCGCGGGGGCGCCCACCTGCAGGGCGATCGTGAAGTGGTGCTCGGCCTGGTCCACGTCGTTCGCGGCCAGCGCGATCACGCCCGCGGTGTGCCGGGAGGCCATCAGGCGGAAGCCGTCCAGGACTCCGAGCGACAGCGACTCCAGCGCGGCCGCGAGGGCGGCGGTCAGGTCGTCCAGGCGCATCAGGAGCCAGGCGTGGTTGTTCAGGAACGTCATCAGCAGTTCCGGGTCGCCCAGGGAACGCGCTGCCGCCACCGACCGTTCGTTGGCGGTGTGCGCGCCGGCGAGGTCGGAGTTGATCCCCCGCGCGTAGCCCAGGGTGTTCCACCCGCGGGCCTCCCAGGCCGGTTGGCTCATGGCCGGATGCGCGACCAGTGCCTCCGCGTAGCGCAGCGCGGCCACCTCGTCGCCGGTGAAGCCGGCCAGCCAGGCCGCGCGGAAGAGCAGCAACTCCGCGTGCGACGTCAACGGGCCGTGCGCCAAGGCGGTGGAGGCCATGCGCAACGCCTCGCTGTAGGAACGGTGCAGGTACCAGACGTGCACGACGCCCGCGACGAGCCACGTGTGGCGCGGGTCGGTGCGCGGCACGCGTTCCACCGCCTGCAGCAGCTGGTGTTCCTGGCTCGTCAGCCACGTGTCCATGGCGGACGTGATCACTGGTGCCGCCGAGATGGACCGGATCGTCGCGGTCAGCGAGTCGACCAGCAGGTCGAACGTCGTCTCCGCCTCGCCGCTCTCCTCCAGCCGTGCCAGGCCGAACAGGCGGATCGACTCGAGCATCCGGAACCGCGCGCTCGACGACGACGGCGAGCGCACAACCAAGGACTTGGCGCGCAACGAGGCCATCAGCTGCACGACGTCCGCCCCCTCGCCGCACACCGCGGCCGCCAGGTTCAGGTCGAAGTCGCCGATCAGCGCGGAGAGCCTGCGCAACGCGGACCGCTCGGCCGGTGACAGCAGGTCGTAGCTCCACCCGATCACGGCGTCGAGCGTGCGGTGGCGCGCGGGCACGTCGGTGCGGGCCGCGGCGAGTTCGATGGCCAGCGGCAGGTGGTCCCGCACCGAGTCAGCGAGCTCCACAGCACCACCGCATTCCACGAACAGGTGCCGCGCGTCGGCCGGAGACAGCGGCCCGATCTCGACGCACATCTCCCCGGCGAGGTCGAGAGGTTCGCGACTGGTCACCAGAACGCGCAGGCGCGGGCACGCTGCCAGCAGCTCCGCCACCGCCGAGGCGGCCTCGCGGATGAGGTGCTCGCAGTTGTCCAGCACCAGGACGCGGTGATCGGCCAGCGCGCGCCGCACGGTCTCGTGCAGCGGCGAGTCCGGTTCCTCCCACACGTTCAGCGAGAACGCGATCACGTGCCACAGCAGATCGGGCCGGCGCACGGACTCCAGTTCGACGACGGCGTCACCGAGGCGCAGTTCGGCCGCCAGCCTCGACTTCCCCGCTCCGCCGGGCCCGACGAGCGTCACCAGCCGGTGCCGGCGCAGCAGCCGTCGCACGGTGGTCAGTTCCCGCTCTCGTCCCACCAGGCGAGTCCGCGAGTCCACCGACCACCACATGCGCGCGATTCTAGGAGCGAGGGCGATGCGAACAAATGTCGACCGACAAATGCAATACCGCTCACAAACCGGTTTGAGCTGCGCGAACACCGATTCGGGCGGGCGGGAACCCGCCTCCTGCTGAGACGGTGGTTCTCCCCCGTCTGCGGGCCGCCCAATTCCGGTGCGCGTTCCGACGATCCGGAATCCCGCCTGAGCCGACAGCAGGTCCGGACGGCTCGCTGAGATTCGTCCGGACCTGCTCGGCGGATTCGGTGCCTCTACTCGGTGACGGGCTCAGTCCACCGGGTCGAGGGGCGTCACCGGGGGCTTGCCCACATAGGGCCCGGAGCAGACGCTCTTGCTGCGGTAGCAGGTGAAGTACTCGAGGCCGTCGTAGGGGTCTCCGCTGGTCATCCAGACCTGAACCCTGGTGGCCCCGCCTGCGACGTCCGCGTCGAGGAGAAGGGATGCGGGCCCCGACCTGTCGACCCAGGTGCTGGAACTGTTCCAGTCCAGCCAGGTCCTGCCCGCCCACGCCTGCGCGTAGATCCGCCGTTCCCCGACGGCCTTGAACGCCCCGTCGACGCCGACCGCCCGGTTGTACCAGGTGACCGTGCCTTTGTAGTAGCTCGCTCCGACCTCGATCGAGAAGGCGCTGGTGGGGTAGTCGGCGGCGGTGGCGGGCGCCGCGGCGAAGACCGTCCCGGCAACCGACGCCAGCGCGGCCGCGACCGCGCCGAACTTCCTCGTGCGGCTCTCCGCCTTCGTCATGTCCTTCAGCCTCACCATGAAACCACTCCCAAGTTCTTCGTAGCCGTTGTTCGGCAACACCACCCAACCGCGCGCCGACCTCGCGCCGGAAAGGATTCGAACCAGCTCGAATCCACGGCGACCACTGCTACCGTCGGCGCGGTGCTCACGCTGCGTGTAGACGCCGACACGGTGTCCAGGACACGGTTGTCGCCCTCCCCGGCGTCGGAATCCGTGGCGTGGCTGAAACTCACCGCCGCGTCGGGCCGGCACCCGGTGTTCGGAGATCCCGGGCCACTAGCTCGCGCGTCTCTCGCCCATCCGGACGTCGCCCTGCTCGCGGACCTGTTGCCGCAGAACGGCGACACTTACACACCCGACCTGCTCACCCCGCAGCCGGGCACGGACGCACAACGGCGTGACCTTCTCGACGAGCAGATCGCACAGATCGAAGCCGCGGCCCAGGACGACCTCGAAACCCAGGTCTTCACCTACACCCGGACCCACTGGAGCAGGCCGCTGCGGGCCACGACCCGCCGGATCGCGGAGTCGGGGCGGATGCAGCGACGACTCGCCAACGGTCTCGCCCGGTTCTGGCGGGACGCCCTCGCCGACGGATGGCCCGAACTGCGCTCGATCATCGACCAGGACATCGCCCACCGCGCGACGGCCATCGCCACCCATGGCGTCGGCCGAGCGCTCGGAGCACTCCACGCCGACATCGACTGGGCCGGCGACGCGGTCACCCTCGCCAAGTCGTGGGACGCCGAGATCGACGCCACCGGCCGGGACCTGGTCCTCGCCCCCAGCGTGCTCAACTGGCCCGACCTCGTCATCCAGGTCGACACCCCTGGCCAGTTCGTCCTCTACTACCCCGCCCAGCGGGTCGGAGCCGGCCGGGACCGCAGGCCCGGAAGCATCGCGCAGGTGGTCGGCAGCGCCCGAGCGGCCCTGCTGGCGGACCTCGGCACCGCCCGGTCGACCGCAGAGCTCGCCACCCGGACCGGACACACCCCGGCCACCGTCTCCTACCACCTCGGCGCACTGCACCGCGCACGCCTCGTCACCAAGGTCAGAGACGGGCGCTACGTGATGTACCAGCGGACCGAACAGGCAGCACGTCTGCTCGAACAAGAAGCCCGCGACTAGCCGTTCGGGCTGCGCCAGCGCCACTTCACCCGACCCGGCAAGTTTCGCCGGACACCGAGACCTCCAGTCGGCCGGACATACCCTGTCCTGCTGGCTTGAACCTGTCGGAGGACCAAGCCGCCGAACTGCGATTGTCTCGTCCGGGACGCCGACATCCGCAGTGCGTCGGCCCAACCCGGCCGCATCGGTTCGGGGACCAGCATCTTGGCCAGCGGCAACGAGGCGTCGACAGCCTTCGAGCCGACCGGACGCAGCACCGCGGCGCAGATCGTGCGTGTAGCGATGTCGACGGCGATGGTCAGGTCGGCGCGGACTGGGACGCCGGTCGAACGCCTTGGCGTCGGCCAGCACACTCCTCGATCCGGGCGACCGCGCGCCGGATGAAGCGGGCGATTGGCGAGGGAGATGATCTCCTGGCGACCTGATTGATCACTGGGCAGTATGGGAAACATGCCTGCCACTCCCGAGAGTTCCGCCGTCATCGCCGATGTGGCCGTGGAGAACGACTACGACGGCTTCGCCGAGGCGTACACGGCCGAGAACGAGACCAGCCTCCTCAACGCCTACTACGTCCGGCCCGCGATCGTGGACCTGGCCGGCGACGTGGCCGGTCGGCGAATTCTCGACGCCGGCTGCGGTGCTGGTCCTGTGTCCGTGGCGCTACGTGATCGGGGAGCCGTCGTGAGCGGCTTCGACCGCAGCGCCAAGATGGTGGAGCTGGCCAGGCGGCGGCTCGGCGACGACGTGGACCTGCGGGTCGCCGACATAACGGGTCCGCTGCCGTACCCCGACGGCGCGTTCGACGACGCCGTCGCCGCTTTGGTGCTGCACTACCTGGAGGACTGGACCGCACCTCTGGCCGAGCTGCGGCGGGTGCTGAAGCCCGGTGGCCGGCTGATCGTGGTCGTCAACCACCCCATCCTCCTCAAGATGGTGCATCGCGAGACTGACTACTTCGCGACCACCAAGTGGTCCGACGAGTACGACTTCAACGGCCAGAAGGCCGTGCTCACCTACTGGCACCGGCCGCTGCACGCGATGACCGATGCCTTCACCGCAGCAGGCTTCCGCACCGCCGTCATCAGCGAGCCGCCTCCGGCGCCGGAAGCCCACGAACTCTTTCCCGAAGAGATGGCGAGTTTCCCTTCGGGGGCCTTCCTGAGCTTCATCTTCTTCGTTCTGGAGGCCGCCTAACTGGTCCAGGAACCGCAGGAGTACATCCCGTACGCCTTCGGCGCCTGGGAACCTCAGGCTCACAAGTGGACCGCGGGATCGAGAACGACCTTGGCACACCGGCACCGTCGACCTCGGCGATCCCCACCTCCAACGTCTGATCACCTCGTAGTCCTCGAAGAACCCGCCCTCCGCAGCGGTCAGCCCCATGATCGGCAGCCTCTTCCCGCGCCGCACGGTCGCGCTCCGGACACCGAGAACTCCCAGTCGGCCCGGACATACCCGGCCGATCTGCCAGACACGTCTTGTGGCGCCGCGATTACGCGCGGTATGGTCTAGACCTTCAGTCGCCGCCGCGATGTAACGGGAGTACGCACACATCAAGGCAAAGGAAGACACATGAAGATTGGACGCAAGGTTACGGCCGCCATGGCCGGCGTTCTCGCTGCACCGTTGATCGTCGTGGCACTCCCCTCCGGCACGGCGTTCGCGCACGGCTACGTGAACTCACCAGCCAGCCGTCAGGCGCAGTGCGCCAGCGGCACCGTGAAGGACTGCGGTGCCATCCAGTGGGAGCCGCAGTCGGTCGAGGGGCCCAAGGGCCTGCAGAGCTGTCACGCCAACCTGTCGCAGTTCGCGGTGCTCAGCAACGACAGCAAGGGCTGGAAGGTCACCAACACCGGCCGTTCGGTGACGTTCAACTGGACGTTCACCGCGCGGCACCGCACGCGTGACTACGACTACTTCGTCGACGGCCGCAAGGTCGCGACGTTCAGCGGCAACAACCAGCAGCCGCCGGCCAGCGTGTCGCACACCGTGAACGTGGGTTCGGCGGGCCGGCACAAGGTCCTCGCCGTGTGGAACATCGCGGACACGCCGATGGCGTTCTACTCCTGCATCGACATCAACGCGAGCTGATCACCGACCGCGTGAGATCCCCTTCCTCTCACGCAAGAGCTCGTCGACGTCGAACGGCATCAGGTTCAACGGCGGACCGGACAACGGTTTCCGCAGCGCGTCGAGGATTCTCGCGTTCATCTCGTCCATGATCGCGCGCGCCTCGGTGTCGGTCTCGGCCGCCAGGGCACGGGCCCTGGCGGTCTCGGCCTGCTTGCGCAGAACGAGGGAAGGGGGCACCCCTGTCGTGCCCCCTTCCTCCCGGACCTTCTTCTTGATCCACCAGTCCTCTTCGAGCGGCTGACCCGCGCCGGGCAACGGTTTCCCGGCGCCGGGCAGGTCGTCGAACTCGCCGCGGTCCTGGGCTTCGCGGATCTGCCTGTCGATCCACGACTCGAAGCTCATCTCCGGCGGTTTCCGTCGTGTCACGGGGAGAACCTCCTGACCGCGGCCCCGATCGCCTCCCGGAAGGCGGGGCTGCCCTTGTGGCCGCTGTCGTCCACGAGGGTCAGCTCGGCGTCCGGCCACGCCTGCGCGAGCGCGTAGGCCGTGTCCGCCGGGCAGCTCATGTCCCTGCGGCCGTGGATCAACGCGGCCGGGATGCCGGCGAGCTTGCCCGCGCCACCCAGCAGGTCGTCCACGAAACCGCCGTGTGAGTAGTAGTGCGCGATGATCCGCACCAGCCCGATCACCTCGTCGGACGCGCGATCGGCGAACACGTCCGGCTTGCCGAAGTCCTCCAGCGACAGCACCGTGTCCTCCCACCGGCACCACTCCAGCGCCGCCCGCTCCCGGACGCCGCGATCCGGGCTCTCCATCAGCTCCGCGTACGCGCGGACGACGTCGGGCGCGCCGCCGGCGTGCGCGGCGAACCGGGCCCAGGCCTCCGGGAAGAAACGGGAAACGCCTTCGTAGAGCCAGTCCAGCTCGCGCTGAGACGACAACGTGACGGCGATCAGGATCATCTCCGACACCCGCCCGGGATGCCGCTGGGCGTAGGCGACCGCGAGTGTCGTGCCCCAGGAACCGCCGTACAGCAACCACTTCTCGATGCCGAGGTGCTCGCGGAGCTTCTCCATGTCCGCGATCAGGTGCTCGGTGGTGTTGACGCCCATGTCCGCGGCCGGGTCGCTCGCGTGGGGCGTGCTCAGGCCGCAGCCGCGCTGGTGGAAGATCACGATCCGGAACTTCGCCGCGTCGAGCGACTTCCGCGCGCCGTTCGCCGGGCTGCCGGGGCCGCCGTGGAGGAACACGGCAGGCTTGCCGCCGGGATCGCCGACGGTCTCCCAGTAGATCTGGTTGCCGTCGCCGACGTCGAGCACGCCGTGGTCGTAGGGCTCCATGGGAACGAGCGTACCGAGCTACACCGACAAGATCTTCCAGGTCAGCCCGGCGTCGTCCGACCGGTGGACCTCGGCGAACTCCTGGCCGGGGCCGCCGCGCACCAGCGTCGCGTGCCGCGCGTCCGAGAACGCCAGGTCCTCCAGCGGCGGTCCCCCGAGCGTGAGCGGCGTGCCCCACTTCTCGCCGGGTCCGCGGTGCACGAACGACCAGTCGCGTCCGGTCGCGGCCACGAGCACCGCCTCCGGTGACACCGCGAAGCCCGTGGTGATGCCCTCGCGCGGCGCCACGCCGACGGTCTCGAACGGCCCGCCGCCCACGGCCTGGCGCAGTTCCTTCGTCATGGTCCCGAATCCGGGGTCGGAGCTGCACAGCGCGAGACGATCGGGGCCGGCGGTGCCGAGCCGAGTGGCCGAGAACTCCGTGCACGGCGCCGGTTCCTCCAGCCAGCCCGCCGGCGACCGCGTCCAGTACCGGCTCTCCACGCCGATCGTCGTCAGCGAGACGTGACCGGGAGCGATCGAACCGGACGCCTGGCCCTTGACCTCGACGCCCGGCACCGGCTGCCACGAGCCGGACCACAGATCGCGGTGGAACAACCGCGACGACGTGCCGTCGTAGATCACCGCGAGGAACCCGGCGCCGTCGAAACCCAGCGCCCCCACCGTTCCCTTGATCCCGGACGGTTCCCAGCGCGCGCCGCCGCTGCTGGTGGCGAACAGCTGCTCGCCGTCGGTCACCAGGCCGGCCGAGTCGTTCGCGAACAGCACGCGCAGCCGGTCGGTCTCCGGCACGGACAACGCCGGGGTCCTCACCCGCGTCCACGACGCGCCGCCGTCGAGCGTGCGGACGAGCTGCGGGCAGTTCGCGGTCTGGCACGACGTGTCGAGGCCCAGGACGAACCCGCGGTCAGCGGACGTCCACGACGTCGACGCGGGCACGACCCCGGTGCCCGCCCGTGCGGCGGAAGCGGTCATCCCGGTCAGCAGCAACGAAACAGCAAGAACAGCAATGCGTTTCCCCCACATCGCCTTCTCCCCTCAAGAGGCTGTTTCCCACTCAACACCTCTCGCGCGCGCAGCGGCAACCACCCACAACGACACCAAAACCCCGGCACCGCCCGCGACGACGAGGATCAACCGCGGCCCCAGCACGTCGATGAGCAGACCCCCGGCGACGTACGACACCGCGGCCGCCACACCGATCCCGCCGTAGAAGTTGCCGAACACCCTGCCCGTCCGATCACCCGGCACGAGCCGCTGGACCAGCGTGCTGTGCGCGACGTCCATCGCCGCGATCCCCAGTCCCCGCACCGCCTGCAGCGCGAACGCGGACGCGACGCCCCACGCCAGACCGGTGAACAGGTTGCCGGCGCTGCTGACCAGGAACCCGGTGACGAGCAACGCGACCATGCTCCACCGCGCGGAACCCCTGGCCAGCAACGCGTAGCCGAGCAGCAGGCCGACGCCCACCGCACCGAGCACGACGCCGGCCGCGCTCTCCGACTCGCCGAACACCCCCATCGTCAGCTGCAGCACCGCGACGTCGTCGATGGCGGTGCACGCCACCACACCGCAGAAGCCGAGGAACACGATCCGCAACGCCCGGTGGCGCCAGATCTCGCTCACCCCGGCCTTCACGTCGGTGAACAGCGTCTCCCCCGGCTCTGCCGCTACGACGAGCTTCGGCAAGCGCAGCAGCAGCAACGCCGACAGACCGAACGAGACCGCGTCCACCAGCAGGACGCCGCGGGTGTCCATGAACTGCAGCAGCACGGCGGCGAGGAACGGCCCGACGACGTCGGCGCTGTTGGATCCCAGTCCCAGCGCGGTGTTCGCCTGCGCGAGGTCCTTCGGGGCGACCAGGCTCGGCACCGCCGCTCGCGAGGCGGGCAGGAAGATCTGCCCGATCACGGCCCGCACGCCCACCAGCGCGAGCAGGACCGGCAACGGCGGCAGCGTCAGCGCGATGACCGCCAGCAGCACGCCCTGCGCGACCTCGCAGGCGATCATGACGGTGCGCCGGTCGAACCTGTCGCTGATGACGCCCGTCAGCGGGCTGAGCAACGACGGCGCGAAGTCGCCCACGAGCAGCAGCGCCGCCACCGCGATGGCCTTCCCCAGGACGGACTGCACGTGCACCATCAGCGTGACGAGACTGAGCGCGTCCCCCACAACAGAAACGACCCGTGCGGTGCTGAGCACGCGCAACGGGCCGTTTTCCTTCAGAAGCGTCAGCACATGGCTACTTTGCCAACACCTGGTCGAGCTGGTCAGCCAGTTTGTTCATGATCCCGGCGTAGGAGGAGTAGCTCAGCGGCGCGACCGCGTTCCACTCGACGAACCGGCCGGCCTGCACGGCGGGCAGGCCCTGGAAGACCGGGTGGCCCTCCTTCATCTGCTCCGGGTTGAGCACGTGCTGGCGGGTGTCCCACATGATCACGTGCTCTTTGTACGTGCCGGAGTTCTCCCACGACAGCGACTGGAAGTAGCCGCCGCCCTCGGTGTCGGGCTTGTCCGGCGTGAGCAGCGGCAGCCCGAGCTCCTTGACGTACCAGTCGAGGTCGGGGTTGCGGGCGGGCACGGCGACGTAGAAGAGCTTCGGGTCCGCGCCGACGACCTGGATCTTCTGCTTCGCGTCCGTCATCTTCCTGCCGATGGCCTTGAGCCTGTCGGCGGCCTTGGTGAACGCCTCCTCGTCGGCCTTCACCTTCGCGGACTCGACGTCGGCGCCGAGCGACTTCGCGAGCTCCTTGAAGCGCTTGATCCCGTCCGGCAGCTGGATCTTCGACTGGCCGATGCCGACGGTCGGGGCGACCTTGAGGACCTTCTCCTCGAACTCGGCGGTGAGGTGCCAGAGCCCGGTGACCTCGGGGTAGTAGCCGGCGACGACCAGGTCGGCGTTCAGCGCGGCGAACTTCTCGAAGTCGATCTCGCCGTAGCCCGGGCCGGTGACGTCGGTGACCTGGCTCGGGTCGATGCTGCCGGCCTCCGGGTCGGTCGTGCCGTCCGCGCGCTTGAGCGGGCCGAACGTCCCGACGACGTTGATGCCGTAGTCCTTGAGGGCGCCCGCGGCGGACACCTGCGCGACGACGCGCTCCGGCCGTTTCGGCGCGGTGACCTCCTTGCCGCGATCGTCCTTGAAGGACCACTGGCCACTTCCCTGCTCCGTGGGAGCGTTTCCACCGCACCCGGCCACTAGGCCGAGCAGCAGAACCGCGGCGACTGTCCTGCGCACCTGTCCACCTCCTGATTTAGGCTTGCCTAACCTATCAAGAGGGTTCACGAACCGGGAAATTGCGGTACGTTGATCACCGTGCGGAACCACCCGGCCACAGCGCGTCGCTCTGCCGTCGTCGTCGCACTGATGTTGCTCGCGGTGTTCGTGCTGCACCCCGCCTGCCCGCCGGAGCCCTCCCACCACGCGGCGTTCACCCCCGGCGTCTCCGGGGAGATCTGCCACCACGGCGAGACGCACCACGCGTCACCCGCGGCGCCCGCGCAGGCAGCGGTGCAGGTCAGCGCACTGTCATTCCCCACCCCGGACGCGGACGGCACGCCCGTCGCGCGTCCTGCCCGCACAGCGGAGCCCTCTGCGCGCGGCGAGCGCGTGACCACGGGAAGGACACTCCTGCTCGACCTCGGGATCTCGCGGACATAGGCCGGCCCCCGCTCCCTTCACCGGCCTGTCACCACGTTCTTCCGAGGAACCCCCATGTCTGTACCCGTGCTGGACACGAGCACGCCCGTGCTCTGGATCGACGAGCTGTCGCGCACCTCCGCCTCCGGTTTCTGGGCGAAGCTGGAGAGCGCCAACCCCGGCGGCGGCATGAAGGACCGCGCCGCCCTGCACATGATCGGCCGCGCGCTGGAGCGCGGTGATCTCCGCCCGGACGGCCACGTCGTCGAGTCGACCAGCGGCACGCTCGGTCTCGGCCTGGCGCTCGCCGGCATCGCGCACGGCATCCCGGTCACCCTGGTGACCGATCCGGGCCTGGAACCGATCATCCAGCGGATGCTGCGCGCGTACGGCGCGACGGTGGACGTCGTCGACCGCCCGCATCCGGCGGGTGGCTGGCAGGAGGCCCGGCGGCAGCGGGTCGCCGAGCTGCTGGCGGTGCTGCCCGGCGCCTACTGCCCCGACCAGTACGGCAACCCGGACAACGTCGCCGCCTACGCGCCGCTGGCCCACGAACTGGCCGCGCAGCTGGGGCACGTGGACGTGCTCGTGTGCGCCGTGGGCACCGGCGGGCACAGCGCGGGCGTGTCGTCGGTGCTGCGGCAGCACTTCCCGGCGTTACGCCTGGCCGGGGTCGACACGATCGGCTCGACGATCTTCGGCCAGCCCGCGCGGACCCGGCTGATGCGCGGCCTCGGGTCGAGCATCTTCCCCCGCAACGTCGACTACTCCGCGTTCGACCAGGTGCACTGGGTGAACCCCGGCGAGGCGGTGTGGGCGTGCCGGGCTCTGGCCTCGCGGCACTACGCGAGCGGCGGCTGGAGCGTCGGAGCGGTCGCGCTGGTGGCGTCGTGGCTGGCGCGGACCTCCCCGCCCGGCACGCGGATCGCCGCCGTGTTCCCGGACGGGCCGCAGCGGTACTTCGACACGGTGTTCAGCGACGAGTACTGCGCCGCCCACGGACTGCTCGGCGTGGTTCCCGCGGCGGACCCCGCCGAGATGTCCTCGCTGGGCGAGCGCGAGGTGTTCTCGTGGACCATGTGCCGGTCCGTCGTGGACCCGCTGGCGGTGACGGCGTGATCGCGCGGTTCCGCTCCTTCGACCGCAGCGTGCGGTTGCTGCTGCTCAACCAGTTCAGCATCAACGTGGGCTTCTACATGCTGATGCCGTACCTCGCCTCGCACCTGTCCGTGACGCTCGCGCTGGCCGGGTGGGCCGTCGGGCTCGTCCTGGGCGTGCGGAACTTCGCGCAGCAGGGCATGTTCCTGATCGGCGGCACGCTCGCGGACCGCCTGGGTTACAAGCCCCTGATCGTGGCGGGCTGCGCGTTGCGGACCGGCGGGTTCGCGTTGCTCGGGTTCGTAGACGGGGTGCCGGCGCTGGTGATCGCGTCGGCGGCCACCGGGTTCGCCGGGGCGCTGTTCAACCCCGCCGTGCGGGCCTACGTGGCCGCGGACGCCGGGCCACGGCGCGTGGAGGCGTTCGCGCTGTTCAACGTCTTCTACCAGACCGGGATCCTGGTGGGGCCGCTGGTCGGGCTGGCGTTGACGGCCGTCGACTTCCGGCTGACGTGCCTGGTGGCGGCGTTCGTGTTCCTGGTGCTGACGGTGCTGCAGTGGCGGTCGCTGCCCGCGCGGGCCGGTTCGCCGTCGGGCGACTCGGTGCTCGCGGACTGGCGGCTGGTCCTGTCGAACCGGCGGTTCGTGCTGTTCGCGCTGGCGATGACCGGGTCGTACGTGCTGTCGTTCCAGGTCTACCTGGCGCTGCCGCTGGCCTCGGGGTCGGCGGTGCTGACAGCCGTGCTGTTCGCCGTGTCGGGCGTGCTGGCGGTCGCCGGCCAGATGCGGGTGACGGCGTGGGCGCGCGCCCGGCTCGGGCCTGACCGGTCCCTGGTCGCCGGGATGGCGGTGCTGGGCCTGGCCTTCCTCCCGGCGGTCCTCGGCGGCTGGCCCGGACTGGTGCTGTGCGCGGCGTTGCTGGCCCTCGGCACGATGGTGGTGTTCCCGTTCGAGATGGACAAGATCGTCTCGTTGTCGGGCGACCGGCTCGTGGCGACGCACTACGGCCTCTACAACACGGTCGTGGGCGTCGGGATCCTGCTCGGCAACCTGCTCACCGGCGTCGGCTTCGACGCCGCCGCGCGCGCAGGCGTTCCTTGGGCGCCGTGGCTCGTTCTCACGGCCGTCGGACTCGGATGCGCGTGGGCGCTGAAGGAACTGGCGGCGCGTGCCGATTCCGTCGCCGCCGGTTCGACGTCCTAGCAGGAGGGAGGGTTCCGGATCGGAGGTCGCCACGCTCATCGCCGCACCGGTCGAGGAGGACCACGCGGAGGACGACGGCGTCCTGGCGCCCGATGACCGCCTGATCAGAATCGGCACGCGGGGCCCTTTCGTGCGGTCTTGCGGCACGGGAGGGGCCCCGCGTGCGAGCGGGCACGGCCGGAAAGGCTGAACCCCGACGCCCGTTCGGACGTACGCCTCCTCAGAAGCCGATTCCGACTCCTGAGGAGGCCGCGTGCCCGGCCGTGCTGCAAGGACTACCGCTTTGGCCGCCGTGATCGCCGCGACGGTGGTGTCGATGCCTTCGGCGCACGCGCAACCCGCCGACGACGCGCTGAAGGTCTACAACGACCTGACGCGGGAGGCGGAGAAGCTCAGCCAGGACCACCTCAAGGCGCAGGGCGACCTGTCGAGGGCGAACGGGATCGTGGTCGCCGCCACCGAGGCCGAGAAGAAGGCGCTGGCCGAGTCCGAGCAGTTCCGCGGCCAGGTCGACACGCTGACCGAGGCGACGTTCGAGGGCGCCCGGCTCAACGACCTCTCGGCGTTCCTCACCTCGACGTCGCAGCAGGACTTCCTGGAGCGGATGCAGGCGATGAACATCATCGCCGCCGACCAGAACGAGGCGGTGTCGCGGATGAACGCCACGCTGGCCGCGGCGACGAAGGCCCGCACCGACGCGACCACCGCCGCGGCCGCCGCGGAGAAGCTCGCCGCGGACGTCTCCACGCGCAAGGCCGCCATGGAACAGCAGGTGTCCACCGCGCGGACGAAGTACCAGTCGCTGTCCGCGCCGCAGAAGCAGACCCTGGCCAGCACCGGCCCCAAGGTCACCGTGAACGCGCCCGCGGGCGCGGCCGGCGTCGCGCTCACCTTCGCGCTGGGCGAGCAGGGCAAGCCGTACGTGTTCGGCTCGAACGGACCGAACTCGTGGGACTGCTCGTCGCTGATGCAGGCCGCCTACCGGGCCGCCGGTGTGGCCATCCCGCGCGTCACCTACGACCAGGCCAAGGTCGGGCGCGGAGTCGGCCGCGGCGAGGTCGCACCGGGCGACCTGATCATCTACTACTCGGGTCAGTCGCACGTGGCGATGGCCGTGGACGGCACCCGAGCTGTGCACGCGTCCACTGAGGGCACTCCGGTGAAGATCGCGAACATCGACTCGATCGGGCCCATTTCGGTGATTCGCCGGGTCGTCGGGTGACGCGTCTCTCCCACCCCGCGATAAACCCACGTGGACGACTGTGAGAGCGTGCTGGCCGGTGAACTGATGGGGACCCGGTAGTAGACGAAGGCAAGGTCATTCCGTAACCTGTCCGAGACCTTCGGCCCAGCAGTTAACCCACTCGGGGCACACGCCAAGGTTGCCGCCTTACGCGCAGTAGTTCTCGCGGAGCGGCCGCCAGGAAAAAGGAGGACCCGCGACGTGGTGTCGCAACCCTCACGCAGCATCGTGCGTGGCGCATTCGTGGCGACGGCGGCAGTCGTCGCCGCGGCACTGCCCACGGCACCGGCCACCGCACAGCCCAACGCCGCGGACGCGCTCAAGAAGTTCAACGAGCTGTCCGAGCAGGCGTCCAAGCTCAACCAGGACCACCTCAAGGCCCAGGAAGACCTGAAGGCCAAGCAGGGCGAGCTGGACAAGGCCAAGGGCGACCTGGCCAATGCTCAGAAGGCCGAGGAGTCCCTCCGCGGTCAGGTCGACCTCCTCACCGAGGCGACCAACTCCGGCGCGAACTTCAGCCAGATCTCCGCGCTGCTGGTGAGCGACTCGCAGCAGGACTTCCTCAACCGCATGTCGGCCATCAACATCCTCGCGGCCGACAACGCGGACGCACTGCAGAAGCTGACCGACGCCGTCAACGCGGCGGACGCGGCGACGAAGTCGGCCAACGAGGCGACCGAGACGTCGAAGAAGCTCCTCGCCGAGATGGACCAGAAGAAGGCCGATCTCGACAAGCAGCTCGCGGAGGCGACGGCCGCGTACCGTTCGCTCAGCAACACGGTGAAGAACCAGCTGGCGCAGACCGGTGACATGTCGAACATCAACGTCCCGGCGGGCACCGCGGGCCGTGCTCTGCAGTTCGCGCTCGACCAGCGCGGTGAACCCTACGTCTACGGCTCCAACGGCCCGAACTCGTGGGACTGCTCCTCGCTGATCCAGAAGGCTTACGCCTCAGCGGGCGTGTCGATCGGCCGCACCAGCTACGCGCAGGCGGCCGCCGGTCGTCCGGTCAGCCGTGGCGAGGTCAAGGCCGGCGACATCATCGTCTACTACTCGAGCCAGTCGCACGTGGCGATGGCGGTGGACGGCATTCGCGCCGTGCACGCGTCGACCGAGGGTCAGCCGGTGAAGATCGCCGACATCGACTCGATCGGCCCGATCTCGGGCATTCGCCGCATCGAGGGCTGACCGTCGTACCTGTCGAACGCCCCTCGCCTCCGGGCGGGGGGCGTTTTTCACTCCCTCGGGTGCACGTGCGCCGCTGGCCCGGCACGATGGCGGCGGCCTGACTAGGTTCCGCTTCGGGCACCGCCGGTTCGGGCGGTCGTCATCGTCCGAAGTGGAGTTTGTTGTGGACACCTTGCAAGCCGGGCAGGAACTCACCCGCGGCCAGCAGCTGACCAGCGTCAACGGGTACATGCTGACCCTGCAGTCCGACGGCAACCTGGTCCTGTCGGAGAACACCGGCACGGTGTGGGCCAGCGGCACCGACGGCAAGGGCGCGGTGCGGGCCACGCTGCAGGACGACGGCAACTTCGTGCTCTACACGAGCGACGACAACGCCGTGTGGTCGACCGGCACGCAGGGCAACGAGGGCGCGCGCCTGGTGCTGCAGGACGACAGGAACCTGGTCGTGTTCGGCAGCGACGGCGGCGCGAAGTGGGCCTCCAACACCAACACCGACTCGCCGCAGCCCTCCCCCGAGGCGCCCGCGGCCGCTCCGGCCGAACAGGCGCCGGCCGCACCGGCTGCTCCGGCCGTGCAGACCTACACCGTCGCCGGCGGTGACACGCTCTGGGCGATCGCCGAGCGCTTCTACGGCGACGGCAACCGCTACGGGCAGATCGCGTCGGCCAACGGCATCGCGAACCCGGACCTCATCCACCCCGGTCAGGTGCTGACCATTCCCTGAGCACGGGGGTCGCACGAACCGGGCCGGACACCCTTCTCGCGGAGGGGTCCGGCCCGGTTCGCATGTCAGGGGGTCGTCGTTGATCCCGCCTGACCAAGAATCTCAGCCGGACTGCTCCTGGCGGGCGATCGCGAAGGCGGGGTTGCCCTCGTCGTCCTGCCGCACGTCGAGGACCTTGTCCTCCAGGTACTGGGCGGCCGCCGGTTCCATGATGACCTTGGCGCCCGCGGGGGCAGCGACCACCTCGTCGCCGTCGACGGCCTCGCTGAGCGACAGCTCCAGCGCCGCCTGGCTGTCCTGCTCGGTGGCCAGGGCGAAACGCAGGCCGACGTCGTCGGTGGTGCCCTCTGACTGTGACGTCAGCTCGTTGATGACCTCGGCAGCCATCGGCGTGACTTCGAGCATGTCGGCCCCTCACATCGGAAACAAGAAACTCGTTCCGTGTTCCCGGCCTGGGCCGAATTCAACCACCACTGACCGAAGTCGCAGGTAGAACACCCTTTTCGGCAGCAGGGCGCGGTGGAGGCACCTCGCCGCCGGGCCGTGTCCCGGAAGTTCGTCCGGTGGCGGGCGCGGTCCTGCGATGATCAGTTGCGTGGTTCGCCGACCGTCGAAAGAGTCCTGCCGGACAACGGGGCCTGCTACGAGTACTACGCCTGGCGCGATGCCTGTTCCGAGCTCCGCGTCCGCCACAAGCGCACGCAACCACATCGGCCACAGACCAACGCCGTGCAGCCCTGCCCGGCTGGCTGCATTTCTGCAACCACCACCGAGCCCAGTCCGCCCTCGGGGGCAAGCCACCCATCACGCGGCTGACCAACCTCCCTGGACATCACACCTAGGCGACGCGGTGCGCCGGCCGCGACACCTCGTTCCGCACGTGCCCGCAGGCCGAGCACACCCGCGGCACCGGGATCAGTTCGGCGACCAGCCGCCACGAGTCGGCGAACGACGGCACCTCCTGCCCCGGCACGAGCAGGCTGTCGAGCACCTCCTGCCGGCGGCGGCCCTTCTCGCGGCTGCGCTCCACCGGGTCGCGCCGGTGGGCGAGCGCGCGCGTCTCCGCCTGCGCCTGGCGGCCCTGCGCGGTGAGGCCGACGCCCCGGCGCGGCGCGTTCAGGGCGGCGTTGCGGCGGTTCACCCGGTACCACTCGCCGAGGGAGATGCCCGTCAGCGGAGGCTTGGCGAGGCCCGCGCCGTCCGCCGTCCAGGTGCGCAGGCGGGCCCGCAGGAACTCGTGCGCCACCTGCGCGCGGGAACGGGGGCGGCCCTGGCTGGTGCCGTCCGGCTTCTTGTCGATGGCCACGAGCAGGGCGTCGACGCTCCAGCCCGCCCTGAACCACGGCTCGAGCAGGCGCCGCACCCAGCGACGGTCGGCGTCGGCCCACGAGGCCCGCACGCAAAGGGACTCGACGGCGACGTCCACGTCGGAGCCGGTGGACGGGACCACGCGGCCTGGCCAGCGGCTGGGTTCGATCTGCATCGGGAACTGACCTCCTCTAGCACGCACACGAACACCTGTTCGACATGCTGCCACGGGGGTCTGACAAAAAATGAACCTCTACCGCCTGACCAGGCAAAACTCACCCGTTCAGCAGAGCCCGAACGGTGCGGCGGCGTGCCCGTCCCGCATCCCGCGAGACCGGCGCTAACCTGCGGAAATGACCCACCACGAGCCTCACGACGAGGTCAGCGGCGACCGGATGAACTGGCTGCGCGCGGGCGTTCTCGGCGCCAACGACGGCATCGTGTCCACCGCCAGCCTCGTGGTGGGCGTCGCGGGCGCCACCACGGACCGCACCCAGATCCTCGTCGCGGGCCTCGCGGGCCTCTTCGCGGGCGCCATGTCCATGGCCAGCGGCGAGTACGTGTCCGTCAGCAGCCAGCGCGACGCCGAACGCGCCCTCCTCGCCCAGGAGCGCCGGGAGCTGCGGGAGATGCCCGAGCAGGAGCTCGACGAGCTCAAGGGGATCTACGAGGGCAAAGGCCTCGACGAGGAGACCGCCGAAGAGGTCGCCCGGCAGCTCACGAAGCACGACGCGCTGGCCGCCCACGCCGAGGCCGAGCTGCACATCGACCCGGACGAGCTGACGAACCCGTGGGGTGCCGCCGTCGCGAGCTTCATCGCGTTCACCATCGGCGCGCTCCTCCCCCTCGCCGCGATCATCCTCACCCCGACCGGCCTGCGCGTGCCGATCACGGTCGCCGCCGCGGTCCTCACCCTCGCCCTCACCGGTTTCGTCAGCGCGAGGCTCAGCGGTGCCGGCAAGCGGCGGGCCGTCGTCCGCAACATCGCGGGCGGGCTGATCGCGATGGGCGTCACGTACGCCATCGGCTCGCTGGTCGGCCAAAGCATCGGATAGCGCCGAACTGGGTACTGGGATGCACATGAGCGAAGAACGAGGCGCGTACGTCCAGGAGGACACCGAGGACTTCGAGGGTCTGGACGAGGACAACCTCGGACACGACCCGGTGGAGACCGAGCCGGAGGAGGGCTGGGCGGAGTCCACCAGGTACGGGATGACCGAGTACGAGCAGGCCCATCCGCGACCGCTGGACGAACGACTCGCGGAAGAACGCGCCGATGTCGGCGAGACGGGTGCATGATCGAGACATGAGCCTCGGCATCCCGGAGAAGATCACAGCGCTGCTCTTCGACCTAGACGGCGTGCTCACCAGCACCGCCGTGCTGCACCGGCAGGCGTGGCGGCAGACGTTCGAGGCCATGGGCCAGCCGTTCAGCGAACAGGACTACCTGGCCTATGTGGACGGAAAGCCGCGTTACGACGGTGTCCGCAGCTTCCTGACCTCCCGCAGCCTCACGCCGTCGGAGGACGAGGTGCGCCGCATCGGTGACCAGAAGAACGACCTGGTCAACTCGATCATCGACGAGCAGGGCATCACGCCCTACCCGGCCTCGGTCGAGTACCTGAAGGCGGCCAGGGAAGCGGGCATGCCCATCGGCGTCGTCACGTCGTCCGCCAACGCCATGCGCGTGCTGCGGGCGGGCAACCTGCTGGACTACGTCGACGCACTGGTGGACGGCAACGTCATCACCGCGTCGAACCTGCGGGGCAAACCGGCACCGGACTCGTTCGTCGAGGGCGCCAGAAGACTCAAGACCGCACCTGAGAACGCCGCCGTCTTCGAGGACGCGCTCGCGGGCGTGCAGGCGGGCCGCGACGGCGGGTTCGGGTTCGTCGTCGGCGTCGACCGCGGCAACCAGGCGGAGGCGCTGAAGGCGGGCGGCGCCGACGTGGTCGTCGACGAGCTCGACGAGCTGCTGTCATGAGCTACGCCGTCGAACCGTGGCAGCTGCGCTGGCAGGGCCTGTCCGTGGACCACCTGCACCAGACCGAGTCGACGTTCGCGTTGTCCAACGGCCACATCGGCATGCGCGGCAGCCTGGACGAGGGCGAGCCGAGGGGCCTGCCCGGCACCTACCTCAACGGCTTCTACGAAGAGCACCAGCTGCCGTACGGGGAGGGTGGCTACGGCTACCCCGAGGCGGGCCAGACCGTCGTCAACGTGACCGACGGCAAGATCATCCGGCTGCTGGTCGAGGACGAGCCGCTGGACATGCGCTACGGCAACGCCATCGAGCACGAACGCACGCTGGACTTCCGCTCCGGCACGTTGCGGCGCCGCACGCTCTGGGAGTCGCCGACGGGCAGGCGTGTGATCGTGCGCAGCGAACGGCTCGTGTCGTTCACACAGCGCGCGGTCGCGGCCATCCGGTACGAGGTCGAGCCGATGGACGACCTCCAGCTCGTCGTCCAGTCCGACCTGCTGGCCAACGAGCCGACCAAGAGCCGCAGCAACGACCCGCGTGTCGCCGCCGCGCTGGACTCGCCGCTGGTCAACGACTTCATGATGGCCGAGAAGACGCGCGCCGTGCTGTGCCACCACACCAAGTTGTCCGGCCTGCGCATGGCCGCCGCGATGGACCACGAGATCGACATCGACGGCGTCGACACCCGCACGGAGATCCGCGCCGAGGAGGACCTCGCCCGCTTCACCCTGGCCGTCGACGTGCCCGCGGGCGGCTGCCTGAAGCTCACGAAGTACCTCGCCTACGGCTGGTCCGGCCAGCGGTCGACCCCCGCGCTGCGGGCCCAGGTCGAGGCCGCGCTCGCCGGCGCCTGCCAGACGGGCTGGGAGGGGCTCCTCGAGGAGCAGAGGACGTTCCTGGACGACTTCTGGGAAGTCGCGGACATCGAGATCGAGGGCGACGACCAGCTGCAGCAGGCGATCAGGTTCGCCCTGTTCCACGTCCTGCAGGCCGGGGCGCGCGGCGAGTCCCGCGCCATCCCCGGCAAGGGCCTCACGGGACCTGGCTACGACGGCCACGCGTTCTGGGACACCGAGATGTTCGTGCTCCCGGTCCTCACCTACACGGTCCCGGACGCGGCCCGCGACGCGCTGCGCTGGCGTCACGCCACTTTGGACAAGGCCAGGGAACGGGCGAAGGTCCTGGGGCTCAAGGGCGCCGCGTTCCCGTGGCGGTCGATCAACGGCGCCGAGTGCAGCGCGTACTGGCCGGCGGGCACCGCGGCGTTCCACGTCTCCGGCGACGTCTCGTACGCCGTCCAGCAGTACCTGAACGCCACCGGCGACGAGGACTTCGACCGCGACGAAGCGACCGAGATCCTCGTGGAGACCGCACGGCTGTGGATGTCGCTGGGGCACCACGACCCGCACGACGGGTTCCGCATCGACGGCGTGACGGGACCGGACGAGTACTCGGCGATCGTCGACAACAACGTCTACACCAACCTGATCGCCCAGCAGAACCTCTGGGCAGCCGCCGACGCCGCCGAGCGGAACCCGTGCGACGCGACGGAAGAGGAGATCGCGGGCTGGCGCAGCGCCGCGGACGCGATGGCGGTCCCGTACGACGAGATGCTGCAGGTGCACCCGCAGGCGGACAACTTCACCAAGCACGCGGAGTGGGACTTCGAGAACACCCCGGAGGACAAGTACCCGCTGCTGCTGCACTTCCCGTACTTCGACCTGTACCGCCACCAGGTGATCAAGCAGGCGGACCTGGTGCTCGCCATGCACGTGCGCGGTGACGCGTTCACCGACGAGGAGAAGGCGCGCAACTTCGCCTACTACGAGGCCCGCACGGTGCGCGACTCGTCGTTGTCGGCGGGCACGCAGGCGGTGATGGCGGCCGAGGTCGGGCATCTCGAGCTCGCGTACGACTACCTGGTCGAGGCCGCGTTCACCGATCTCCACGACCTGCACGGGAACGTCACCAACGGCCTGCACATGGCCTCGCTGGCGGGTGCGTGGACGGCCCTGGTGGCCGGGTTCGGCGGGATGCGCGACCACGGCGGCGAGCTCACGTTCGCGCCGCGGCTGCCGGACGAGCTGACCCGGTTCTCGTTCCGGATGTCCTTCCAGGGCACGAGGATCTCGGTGGACGTGAGCGAGTCCGGGGCGACCTACCGGATCGTGGACGGCACCGAGCTGACCACGAGGCACCACGGCGAGCCGATCACGATCACCGCGGACGCGCCGGTGACCGTGCCGATCCCGGAGGCTCCCGACCTGGAGCGACCGAAGTCGCCGTTCGGCCGGGAGCCGCGCAGGCACTAGCTGGCGCGCCTGAAGTTCGCTGACGTCCCTGCCGGTCGTGCCTCACGCGGGGAGCTTTCGTGCTGTCGTGCGACACGAAAGCTCCCGCGTGAGGCGGTACCAGCGCGGGCATCACGTGATCAGGCCCGCACGGCCTCAGATCTCACGCGTGACGACGCTCGCGGTCGGTTCCCTGATCGCAGCGTTCAAGCGTGGTAGGCGCGCCGGTAGTCGGTGGGCGTGACACCGACGTGCGCGGTGAAGTGGCGTCGAAGGTTGGTGCTGGTGCCCAGGCCACAGCGCTGCGCGACCTGTTCCACCGACAGCGGGGTCTTCTCCAGCAGCGATTGGGCGTGGGCGATTCGCTGGGCGAGCAGCCACCGCAACGGCGTGCTGCCGGTGGCCTCGTGCAGGCGGCGGAAGAAGGTGCGTTCGCTCATCCCGGCCCTGCGCGCGAGGTCGGCCACGGTCAGCGGGCGGTCCAGATGCCGCGCCGCCCACTCCAGCACCGGCGCGACGCTGTCGTCGTCGGTGTCCGGGACGTGCCGGGTGACGAACTGGGCCTGGCCGCCGGTGCGGTGCGCGGGCACGCACAGCCTGCGGGCGAGCTCGTTGGCCACGTGCGCGCCGAAGTCCTGGCGCACCAGGTGCAGGCACAGGTCGAGCCCTGCCGCGGCGCCCGCGCTGGTGAGGACATCGCCGTCGTCGATGTAGAGCACCCCGGCGTCGACCTGGACCTGGGGGTACCGGCGGGCCAGCCGGTGGGTGTAGGACCAGTGCGCGGTTGCGCGGCGGCCGTCCAGCAGACCGGCTTCGGCGAGCACGAACGCGCCGTTGCACAGCGCGGCGATGCGCACGCCGTTGGCCGAGGCGTCCTGAAGTTCCTTGACCAGCAACGGGTCCAGCGGTGCCGTCCCGTCGAGAACCGCTTGCGGCACCGACGGGACGAGAATCGTGTCCGCGCCGTGCAGTCCTTCCAGACCGTGTTCGGGGTTGAGCGTCCAGCCGTGCTTCGCCCGTGGCTCGGCGGGGTTCAGCCCGCACAGCCGCAGCTCGTACCAGGGGGCGGCGAGGTCGCTGTGGTCGACGCCGAACACCACGCAGGCCAGGCCGGCCTCGTAGACGTCCCAGTTGGAGGGTGCGTCGTCGTCGGTCACCAGGATCGCCACCGTGCCCATGCCCGCAAGGCTAGTGGCAGCAAACGTTCGAATATTGGCGTTCCTGCCACTGTCGGTTGTCCCGACGGCTTGCGAGGGTGAGCGTGTCAGTCACGAACCCTTGGGGGACAACAACAATGCACTCCGACGTTGCCGTGCTCGGACTCGGCCGGATGGGCTCGGCTCTCGCCTCCGCGTTCCTGCGCGCCGGCCACCGCGTCACAGTCTGGAACCGCTCGGCCGCCAAGACCGCGCCGCTGGTGGCCCAGGGCGCCGTTGCCGTGGCTTCCGCTGCGCAAGCCCAGCGTTCCGCGCCCGTGGTGGCCGCCTGCGTGCTCGACTACCCGGCGCTGACCGAGATCCTCGACCCCGCGCTGTCCGGCCGCACACTGGTCAACCTCACCTCTGGATCACCCGAGCAGGCCCGCTCACTGGCCACGCAGCTGGCTTCGGAGGGCGTGCGTTACCTCGACGGCGGCATCATGACCACGCCACCCGGCATCGGCGACCCGCGCTCGATGATCCTCTACAGCGGCGACCAGGACGCGTTCGCCACGGCCAGGGACCTGCTGTCCGCGCTCGCCGAACCGATCAACCTCGGCGCCGAGCCCGGCCGTGCCGCGCTCTACGACACCGCGCTGCTGGGCATCATGTGGGCCACGCTCACCGGCTGGCTGCACGCCACCGCACTCGTCACCGCCGACGGGTCGACCGCCGCGCACTTCACGCCTCTGGCCACCCGCTGGCTCGGCCCGGTCGCCGGGTTCGTCGCCGACTACGCCGCGCAGGTCGACGCGGTCAGCTACCCCGGTTCGGACGCCACGCTGGACGTGCACCTCGCGACCCTGGACCACCTCGTGCACGCCAGCGAGGTCCGGGAGGTCGACCCGGCACTGCCGCGGTTGCTGCACGACTACGCGCGGCGGGCGGTCGAGGCCGGACACGGCGAGGACGGCTGGGCACGGATCGTGGAGCTGTTGCGTGCGAAGGCCTGAGGCGGACTGGCCCGCACTGCTCGACGCGGCGGCACGGGACTGCGTACGTGTGCTGAGCACGGTGCCGGACGACGACTTCGCCCGCCACGCGCACGGACTGCAGTGGTCCTGCCGCACGACCCTGGACCACGTCGTCGAGGGCCTGCTCGGCTACGCGGCCCTGCTCACCAGCGGCGCCGAGCACCGCTGGACCAGCCTGCTCGGCACGCTCCGTCCCGGCCTGCCGCTGGAGCACTGCCTGGAGGGCGTCGCGACCACCGCCACGCTGCTGTCCCGCGCCGTCGCCACCGCCACACCGGACGCACGGGGGTGGCACCCGTGGGGCATGTCCGACGCGGCGGGCTTCGCCGCGATGGGCGTCACAGAGCTGACCATGCACACACATGACATGACACGCGCGCTGGACGTGGCGTGGCAGCCGGATCCGGAGCATTGTGCGCCGGTGGTCGAGCGACTGTTCCCCGACGCGCCGGAACATGCCGAACCGGACGAGTTGCTGTTGTGGTGCACCGGGCGCAAAGCGCTGCCGGGCGTTGCACGGCGAGAGAGTTGGCAGTGGCGAGGTGGGGTCTGGTAGCGACCCGGAAGGGCTGCGGGCACTTCGCGCTCAGGCCCGCCTGGCGGCGGCCTGAGCGCGAATCACCAAGGCGACCTTCGGGGGTCACCAGGTAAGCCGGGAGACCTGGTAGTGCGCGATCAGGTCTCCCTTCACCAGCACGCCGAGGTGGACGTGCAGCGCCGGCCGGTCGGGGAAGGAGAAATCGACGGTCAAATAGCCGAGAACCAGATCTTCGGCCAGCCGGCGCGTTTCCAGAACCTCGTACTCCGCTTTCAGCCCGAGAGGCTGGGAATCGTAGTACTCGGCGACAGCGGCCCTGCCCACTCCATAGGGGCGGAGGCCCTGGAAAATGGCGTCCTCGGTGAAGTTCGCCGCCACGCCCTCGGGGTCGTGCGCGTCCACGGCGGCCTTCCACCGGTCCATGACTGTCTCGACGACCATGTCAGTGCCCCGCGCTCTGGCCGCCGTCGACGTGCAGGATCTCGCCCGTGACGAAGCCGGCCTGCTCCAGGAACGTGACCGCGTCGACCACCTCGGAGACCTCTCCGATCCGGCCGACGGGGTGCAGCCCGGCGAGCGCCTCGTGGGTCTCCGGGGCGTGCATCGGCGTCTTGATGATGCCGAGCGCGACCGTGTTGAAGCGGATGCCACGCGCTGCGTACTCGACCGCGAGCGACCTGGTGACGGCATTGAGACCGCCCTTGGTCAGCGACGCGAGGGCCGACGGCACCGCCGACAGCGCGTGGTCGACGAGGCTCGTGGACACGTTCACGACGTGGCCGCCGTTCGCCTCCATCGCCGCCACCGCGCCGCGGGTGATGTCGAAGAACCCGGTGAGGTTCGTGGCCGTGACGGTGGCGAAGTCGTCGTCGGTGTACTCGGTGAACGGCTTGGCGACGAAGACGCCGGCGTTGTTCACGAGCGAGTCGACCCGGCCGAACCGCGCCAGCGCCTCCCGCACGACCCGCGCGCCCTCACCGGTCTTCGAGAGGTCGGCGCGAAGGGCGAGCACCTCCGGGTCGTCCGAGTCGTCGATGGAACGCGAGACCGCGACGACGGAATAGCCGAGCTTGCGATAAGCGGGAACGAGTGCCGCGCCGATTCCCTGCGACGCTCCCGTGATGATTGCCACCTTGCCGGTCATTTTCCTGCTCGCTTTCGAAGGAGGAGTAGCGGATCTGACAGCCACAACCACCCGCGAGCCGGCTTCATTTCACGGAATTGCGACGCCTTTCCTCCCTCGTGCGAGGCTCAGCCTCCCAGGGCGCGGTACGGGTCGTCCGAGGGCAGCCAGCCGCGGTCCAGGCCGAGGTCGCCCACGTTCCGCACGATCGCGTCGGCCGCGGCGACGACGTCCGCGCGCTCCTCGTCCTCCCGGCGCACCAGCGACCAGGTCCACAGCACCTCGGGGTCGACGACGGGCCGGGCCACGAGGTCTGGCGGCAACGGCGTGGTCTGCCCCTTGGGCGAGTTCAGCACCGGCGTCGTGCACACCCGCACGTGGTCGAAGAACGCCGGGCCGGTGATCGCGCCGTTGTGGATGCGCCGGACGCGGCAGCCGGTGTCGCCGGCGAACTCCTCGGCGAAGTCGTTCCAGGACCGCCACGACGTCACGTCGTCGTCGACCAGCACCGAGATGTCCGCCGCCCTGACCGGGCTCGTGTCCGTGCCCACGGCCACCGCGTAGAGCCGGTCGGCACCGAGCAGCCGCGCGTCGAGCCCGAGCCGCGCGGCGTCGGCCCTGCGGATCCAGCACACGGCCAGGTCGAGGCTGCCGTCCGCCACCCGCGCCGCCTGCTGGTGCGACGGCACGACCCACGCGTCCACGTAGAGCTGCGCGACCCCGGCCGTGCGGGCGGTCAGGTCCGGCGGCAGCCAGTTCACGTACCCGATCCGCACGGGCCGCGACCCGGACAGCTGCCGCGCGTGCCGGTGCAGCTCGTCGGCCCGGTCCAGCAGCGCCCGCACCTCCGGGACCAGCGCGGCGCCCGCGGACGTCAGCGCCACCGTGCGGCGGTCGCGGGCGAACAGCGGCACGCCGAGGTCCCGCTCGAGCGCCTTGATCTGCTGCGACAACGACGGCCCCGCGATCAGCAGCCGGGCCGCCGCCCGGCCGAAGTGCAGCTCTTCCGCGACCGCGAGGAAGTACCGGAGTTGACGCAGTTCCACGCGTCGCATCCTAGGTCGGTTCCGCGGATCCCGGCCGCGGTCACAGCTCCAGCACCACCTTGACGTCGCCGGGCCGTGACTCGAACGCCTCCGCGAACGACTCGAGCGGCACGCGCCGGGTGATCATCGCCGACAGCCACGCGTCGTCCGCGCGGTCCAGCACGGCGGAGGCCTCCCGGTAGTGCCGCACGTTCGCGTTGACCGTGCCGAACACGATTCCGTTGCGCAGCACCAGATCCCGGTTGATCTGCCCGATGTCGGCCGGCAGCACCTCGGTGGACGGCACCCCGGTCAGGCACACCAGGTCCCGCCCGAGCAGGCGCGCGACCAGTGACGGCGCACCGGTCGCCTCGATCACCACCGGGCAGTCGGGCAGCGTCCGGTGGTAGGTGGCGCCCAGCGACTCCACCAGGTCCGGTTTCGGCCCGGACTCGGCCAGGTCGAAGACGTGCACGTCCAGCCCCCGCTGCACGCCGATCAGCGCCGCCAGCAGCCCGATCGGCCCGGCCCCGGTCACCAGCACGCTCTCGAACGGGTACAGCGCCGTCCGGTCGAGTCGTTCCCACGCCTTGACCACGACGGAGGCGGGCTCGACCAGGACACCCGTCTCCGAGCTGACCGCGACCGCGTAGGCGGCGGGCACCGTCCACAAAGTAGAGCCGTAGCCGTCGAGCCCGGTGATGCCGCGTTCGGTGTACTTCCCGTTCCGGCACATGTCGAACTCTCCGCGCGCACACGCGACGCACGGCACCGGGTCGGGCCTGCGGACCACGCCGGCCACCAGCGAGCCCGGCGCGAACCCCGGGCCGCTCACGACGCGCCCCAGGGACTCGTGCCCGATCACGAGAGTCCCGCCGACGCCGAACTCGCCGCGCACGATCTCGCGGTCGGTCCCGCAGATGCCGATCGCGATGCCCTCGACCAGCAGCTCGTCCGGTCCGGGAACCGGATCGGGCAGTTCGGACAGGGCCAGCGACCCGGCTCGTGCAAGATCCACAGTCAGTGCGCGCATGAAGACCATTCTTGACATATCTACCGCGACGCGCTGGTATGAGAGCGCTCTCACGCAACCCTGTCTCAGTGAGGAGATAGTCGATGCGCAAGCTCCTGCTGCTCGCGACATCGGCCCTACTAGGGCTGACAACGATGTCCGCACCTGCTCAAGCGGCTCCACCGAACCTGCTCCCGCTCACGGTCACGAACAACTCGGGCCGCGGTGACGCGGTCCACCTGTACGTGTTCGGCGAGATGGGCGGCCGGCTCGGGTACGTGAACGCGAACGGTCAGTTCACCGCCTGGTCAGGAGGCGGGATCCCCCCGACCCCCGCACCGGACGTCTCGATCCCCGGCCCCGGGAACGGCGCCAGCCGGACCCTGCAGATCCCGCTCAACCTCGCCGGCGGCCGGCTCTACATGTCCTTCCGGGACAAGCTGAAGTTCGCACTGGCGCCGGGCGGCCTGGTGCAGCCGGCGCCGTGGGCCGCGGGCGACCCGAACCGCGACATCCTGTTCGACTGGAGCGAGTTCACCTACAACGGCGGCGGGTTGTGGCTCAACAGCTCGCAGGTGGACATGTTCTCGGTTCCCCACGCGGTCGAGGCGACGTCCCAGGCGGGCGCGACCAAGCGCACCGGCCAGGTCGTCTCCAACGGCCGCAACCGCATCTTCGACCAGCACCAGCAGCTGGGCGGAGACTGGTCGCGGCTGGTCCACACCCGCTCCGACGGCACTCGGCTGCGCGTGCTGAACCCGAGCAAGGGCCTCGACGCGGGCCTGTTCTCCAGCTCGTACTTCGCGAACTACGTCAGCAGCGTCTGGTCGACGTACCAGAACACGCCGCTGACCGTGGTCCCGTTCCAGAACGAGCCGAACCGCCGGTTCACCGGCCGCGTGAGCGGTGGGGTCATGCGGTTCACCAACACCTCGGGCCAGCAGGTCGCGGAGTTCCAGCAGCCGTCCACCCGTGACATCCTCAACTGCGACGGCAGGCTCGCGGCACCGAACAACGAGCTCGGCGCGATCTCGCGGTCGCTGTGCGCGGCGCTCAACCGGTCGACGCTCGGCTTCCTGCACACCCAGCCGACGTACAACGCGAGCGAGTTCTACACCCGCGCGACCACGAACCACTTCTCGAAGATCGTGCACCAGAACATGGTGGACGGGAAGGCCTACGGGTTCGCGTTCGACGACGTCGGCGCGTTCGAGTCACTTGTTCACGAACCGAACCCGCGTTCGGCGAAAGTCACGCTGACCGGATTTTAGACCGAAATATTCTTGCGTTTGATCGACTTTCACTCCACTGTGTGAGGCGCCGTCGCCGCGGCTCTCACACAGTGGAGTCGTTGTGTGCGTACGGGTCCTGCTGGTCGAAGACGACGAGCGAATCCGGCAGGCTTTGGGCCTCGCCTTGTCCGACGAGGGTTTCTCCGTGGACGAGGCGGGTTCGGGCGAAGAGGCGTTACACCGTTTGGAGACGGAATCGTTCGACGTGGTGCTGGTCGACCTCACGCTGCCGGGCGTGGACGGCCTGGAGGTCGTGCGGACGCTCCGCGCACGCGGTGACCTGCCGATCATCGTGGTGACGGCGCGCACCGACGCCTGTGACGTGATCGCCGGACTGGAGGCGGGAGCGGACGACTACGTCACGAAACCGTTGATGGCGAGCGTTCTCGCCGCACGCGTCCGCGCGTTGTTGCGCCGCCGTGGACCGGGCCGTGAATCAGTTCGGATCGGGGCCCTGGAAATCCGTCCGCAGGAAGGGCTCGTGCACCGGGCGGGTGAACGCGTTCACCTCACCAGGACGGAATTCCGGCTGTTGCTGGAACTCGCTGGTGCGGGCGGCCGAATCGTCACCAGGGAACAGTTGCTGCAAAAGGTCTGGGGTTACGACTACTTCGGCGACACCCGGCTGCTGGACGTGCACATAAGACGGCTGCGCCGCAAGATAGAGGCGAACCCGGACGATCCGGAGCTGCTTCTCACCGTGCGCGGCACCGGCTATCGGATCCGCTCGTGAAACTCACGCTGCGCTGCCGGGTCACCCTCTCGTTCGGTTTCGGCCTGCTGGTCGTCACGAGCGTGCTGGCGTTCGCCACCTGGAACCTCGCCTCCGGCTACATGCTGCGGCAGCGGGAGGCGAGCGCGACGCGGCAGGCCGAGGTCAACGTGCGGCTGGTCGAGAGGTCGCTCGCCTCGCCCGGCCTCGACGAGCTGCTGACCGGCCTCACCACCGGGCCCGACTCGTCGATCCTGGTGCTGGGCCGCGAGGGCCTGGTGCGGGCGGGCCGCGAGGTCGAGCCGTCGCAGCTGCCGGCCGGGCTGCTGGAGCGTCCGCCGGGCACGGAGCGGATCACCGTGGACGGCCTGCCGATGCTCGCCGTCGCGCGGCCGGTGGCGGGCGACGCCGTCTACGTCGAGCTGTTCGGGTTGCAGCAGCTCAACCGCTCGTTCACGTTCCTCGGCGCGGTGCTGGTCGCCGGCACGATCGGCTCCGCGCTGCTCGGGGCGGCGCTGGGCTCGTGGGCGTCGAAACGGGCGCTGAAACCGCTGGCGGAGCTGAACTCCGCGGCGGGCCGGATCGCCGGCGGTGATCTGCACGCGCGGCTGCCCGACCAGGACGACCCGGACCTCGCGGCACTGGCGGCGAAGTTCAACTCGACGGCGCACGCGCTGGAGCAGAGGGCGTTGCGCGACGCCCGGTTCGCCTCGGACGTCTCGCACGAGCTGCGGTCGCCGCTGACGACGATGGTGAACGCGGGCGCGGTGCTGCGCCGGCGTCGTGACCACCTGCCGGGCACCGCCGGGACCGCGCTGGAACTGCTGACCTCGGAGGTCGACAGGTTCGCGCGGATGGTCGTGGACCTGCTGGAGATCTCGCGCGCCGACCAGACCGACGACTACGAGCCGGAGGAGCTCGACCTGAGCGCTTTGGTGCGCAACGTGATCGCGACCCGCTGGAGCGCGGTGCCGGTCGACGCGGGCCCGGTGCGGGTGCTCGGCGACCGGCGGCGGCTGGACCGGGTCCTCGCCAACCTCGTGGAGAACGCCGAACGGCACGCGGGCGGTGCGATCTTCGTGGCGGTGAGCAGGGCGGGCGACCGGGCCCGCGTCGAGGTCGAGGACGACGGGCCGGGTGTGCCGGAAGCGTTGCGGGAGCAGATCTTCGAACGGTTCGCGCGGGGCAGGCCCGGCAGCCGGGGAGACGACTCGGGCAGCGGGCTCGGGCTCGCGCTGGTGCGCGAGCACGTGCAGCGCCACCGGGGCCGCGTGTGGGTCGAGGACCGCTTCCCGCGCGGCGCGCGGTTCGTGGTGGAGCTGCCAGCTCTTACGAAGTCGTGACGTGATGGGGTCTGACGGCGCGCTCCCCCGCGGTCCGGTCCTACGGTCGGTCCATGCGAGTACTGATCACTGGCGGGGCCGGGTTCATCGGGTCGCACGTCGCGGACGAGCTGACCTCCCAGGGCCACGAATGCGTGGTGCTCGACGCGTTGCTGCCCGAAGCCCACGGCGCTGTTCCTTCACTGGAGCACGAACTGGTCGTCGGCGACGTGACCGACGCCGCCGTGCTGCGGCCGTTGCTGTCCACAGTGGACGCGGTGTGCCACCAGGCGGCGATGGTCGGGCACGGCGTGGACCCGTCCGACGCGCCCTCCTACGCGCGCCACAACGACCTGGGCACGGCGGTGCTGCTGGCCGAGATGCACCGGGCAGGGGTGTCGCGGCTGGTGCTGGCGTCGTCGATGGTCGTCTACGGCGAGGGGCGCTACCGGTGCCTCTCGCACGGGATCGTGCGGGCCGAGCGGACCGCCGCGGACCTGGCCGCCGGCATGTACGAGCCGCGCTGCTCCTGCGGTGACTTCGTGGTGTCCGAACTGGTGCCCGAGGACGCTCCGCTGGAGCCGCGCAGCACCTACGCGGCCACCAAGCTGGCGCAGGAGCACCTCGCGCTGGCGTGGTCCCGGCAGACCGGCGGCAGCGTGTGGGCCCTGCGGTACCACAACGTCTACGGCCCGCGGATGCCGCGCGACACCCCGTACGCGGGCGTGGCCTCGATCTTCCGTTCCGCGCTGCAGAACGGCGTCGCACCGAGGGTGATGGAGGACGGTCGGCAGCGGCGCGACTTCGTGCACGTCACCGACGTGGCCCGGGCCAACGCGCTGGCGCTGGCCTCGCCGCGCCCCGGTTTCGAGGCCGTGAACGTCTGCTCCGGTTCCCCGCACACGATCGGCGACCTGGCGTTCGCGCTGGCCGACGCGTGCGGCGGACCCGCGCCGGAGATCGTGGGCGGAGCGCGGCCGGGCGACGTCCGGCACGTCGTGGCGTCGCCCGCGAAGGCGTTGGACGTGCTGGGTTTCGAGGCCCGGGTCGGCTTCGCGGAAGGGGTGCGGGAGTTCGCCTTCGCCTCGCAGCGGGAGCCGGTCACCAGTTCGTGAGCACCAGGTGGTTCACCGCCAGGGCCGTGACGGCCTGGGCGGTGAGCCACCGCCTGTCCAGCCGGGCCGTACCGGCGAGCAGCCAGACGGCGAACGGCAGCCAGATGCGTTCGGTCTCGGCCTTGCTCAGGCCCGAGAGGTCCGCCGCCAGGATCGCGATGCCGGCCGCGACGACCCACTTGTCCCTGCGCAGTCCCCTGATCCCGGCCGGGCCGATCACCAGCGCGAGTGCCGCGAGGTTCGCCCACGCCCAGTACCAGTACGGCCTGGTGTCGCCGATGCCCTGGTAGTAGCGGAGTTTCACCAGCTCGTAGCCGTCGAGCCACCAGAACCCGCTGATCGCGAACGCCGCCACGACCGCGAGCGCGCCCGCGACGGCCCAGCCGATCCTCCTGCCGACCGCGACGATCGCGAGCGGGACCAGCAGCACCAGCCCGTAGGACAGGAACAGGCACCAGCCGAGCACGACGCCGCCCAGCAGCGGCCACCGGGTGAGCAGGTAGATGCCGACGGCCGCCACGCCCATGAACATGCCGTCCGCGGACGCCCCTACCCACACGGCGCCGGGGAACAGGACGAGGAACGGCAGCACCGCGTTGGTGCCGATGGCCTTGGGGATCGCCACCACCGCCAGCGATCCGACGAGGACGCAGAAGATCGACGCCGCCGCTCCCCCGCCGAGACCGACGCGGTCGAGCGCGACGAACGTGAGCAGAGCGCCCGGCGGATGTCCGGAGACGTGCGTGGTCCACGAGTCGGGCTGGAAGTCCGGGATGCGCGCGGCGAAACCGCGCAGCATGGCGGGCACGTCGGTGACGCCGGGAACCTCGTGCAGGTACTCGTCCTCGGTCGTCAGCCTGGTGACGAAGTGCTTCCAGCCGTCGACCATCGCCAGCGAGAACGTCCACGCCGTGGCCGCCACGTAGGCGATCGGCAGCGCGAACCGGTGGTTCGCCAGCTCGGGCCCCTTGGCGACGACGAGGAACGCGATCAGGACCGCCGCGGGCGTGCCAGGCCCCAGGTGCGGCTGCCAGTCGCCGAAGAGCGGTGCCGCGGCGGCGAAGAGGACGCCGGGGTCGTTGACGTTGACGACGACCCCGATGATGATGGCGGCGGCGACGAGCAGCCCCGCGATGACTAGACGCACCGCGCCCAACCTAGGGGGTCGGCAGGGTCCTCGCGGGCCTCGCAAGACAATCGTAAGAACTCGTTCGTGCGTCACAATTCCGTAAGCACCACAACACTTTCCCGTGGTCCAGGGTGGACACATGGATGTCGTGTTGCCCTGCCTGGACGAGGCCGCCGCACTGCCCGCGGTGCTCGCCTCCCTGCCTCCCGGATTCCGCGCGATCGTCGTGGACAACGGGTCGTCCGACGGTTCGCCCGAGGTGGCCGCCGCGTGCGGCGCCCTGGTCGTGCACGAACCGAAACGCGGCTACGGCGCCGCCGTGCACACCGGGCTGCTCGCGGCCACCTCCGACCTGGTGGCGTTCGCCGACGCGGACGGTTCGCTGGACCTGGCCGCACTGCCCGCGATGGCCGCGCTCCTGGCCGATGCCGACCTCGTGGCTGGCCGGCGAAGGCCCGTGCACGCCGGCGTGTGGCCGTGGCACGCGCGGGCGGGCAACGCCGTGATCGCGTCCCTGTTGCGGCGCAGGGGTCTGGACGTGCACGACATCGCACCGCTGCGCGTGTGCCGGCGGGAGGCGTTGCTGGCGCTGGACCTCCAGGACCGCGCCTTCGGCTATCCGCTGGAACTGCTGGTGCGCGCGGCGGAGGCGGGCTGGCGGGTGCGCGAGGTCGACGTGGTCTACCGGCCGCGCGCGGCCGGCACGCGGTCGAAGGTCTCGGGCTCCGTGCGCGGCACGATGCGGGCGGCACGGGACATGGCGGGGGTGCTGCGATGAGGTTCTGCCTGCTGATCATGGCGAAGTCGCCGGTGCCGGGCCAGGTGAAGACGCGGCTGTGCCCGCCGCTGTCGGCGGAGGAGGCCGCCGACGTGGCGGCGGCGGCGTTGCTGGACACGATTTCGGCGGCTCTGGACACGCCCGGCGCCGTGCCCGTGGTGGCGCTGGCCGGGGTGGTGCGGCGCGAGGACGTCCGCGACGCGCTGGCCGGGTGCGTGGTCGTCCCGCAGCGCGGTGTCTCGTTCGCCGAACGGCTCGTGCACGCGCACGCCGACATCGCGCGGTTCCGGATGCCGGTGTTGCAGATCGGGATGGACACGCCGCAGGTCACGCCGTCGCTGCTGGAGTCGTGCGCCGAGTTCGGGGAGGCGGCGCTCGGGCCGGCGCTGGACGGCGGCTGGTGGGCGCTCGGGTTGCGCGACCCGTCGCGGGCCGCGGTGTTGCGCGACGTGCCGATGTCGCGTGCCGACACGGGGGCGCTGACGCTGGAGGCGTTGCGCGGGCTGGAGGTGCGGACGCTCCCTGCTCTGTCCGATGTGGACACGATGGCGGACGCCCGCGCGGTGGCGCGGCAGGTGCCGGACAGCCGGTTCGCGGCGGCGCTCGCCCGGGCGGCGGCGGTGACGCGATGATGTTCGACCAGGCCCTGAAGGGCCATCCCGGCTGGCTCGACCTCTCCGGCACCGCCTCGCGCGAGCTCAGCGTCGCGCGCTGGCACGCCGACGCGGACGGCGGCGACTCCGTCCTCCTCGACGCGTGCACCGGCCCCACCCTCGACGTCGGCTGCGGCCCCGGCCGTCTCGTCGCCGCGCTGCTGGCCCGCCGGGTCAGGGCGCTCGGCGTCGACGTGTCCCCGGAGGCGATCCGGCGCACCACCGAACGCGGTGGCGTCGCGATCCGCCGCGACGTGTTCGACCTGCTGCCGGGCGAGGGGCACTGGCAGCACGTCCTGCTCGCCGACGGCAACGTCGGCATCGGCGGCGACCCGGCGGCCCTCCTGCGCCGCGTCCGGACCCTGCTCAGGCCCAGCGGAACGGTCGTCGTCGAGGTCGAGCCACCGGGCGCGGGCCTGACCGTCGGCCAGGCGCGCGTGCGGACCGAGGACACCCGCGGCCAGTGGTTCCCGTGGGCTTGGAGCGACGCGGAGTCCCTGACCGCAGACGGTTTCTTCCTGCTGTGGCAGACCGAACGTGCCGGACGCTGGTTCGCGTGCTGGGAGCGGCTGTGAAACTCCCCGTCCTCAAGCCTCCCGCTTTCAAGGCACCCGCCCACCACACGGGCGTGACGAGCCGGGTCGGCACGTGGCTCGGCATCACGTTCGGGCTGTGCTTCGTCACCGGCCTGCTCAGCCACGGCGTGCAGCACGACTGGGTGTGGCCGACCCGCCCGGTGGACCTCTACCGCGTCACCCAGGGCGTGCACGTGATCTCCGGGGTCGCCTCGATCCCGTTGCTGCTGGCCAAGTTGTGGAGCGTCTACCCGAAGCTGTTCGAACGGCCGCTGATCAGGTCCGTGCCGCACGCCCTGGAGCGCGCGTCGATCTTCGTGCTGATCGCGGCGTCGTTCTTCGAACTGGTCACCGGCCTGTTCAACGCGGCGCAGAACTACCCGTGGTCGTTCTACTTCCCCACCGCCCACTACGCGGCGGCGTGGATCGCGATCGGCGCCCTGCTCGTGCACGTCGCGGTGAAGATCCCGGTCGTCCGCCGCACCCTCGAACCGGCGTCGGACGAGCGGACCATCCTGTCCCGCAGGGCCTTCCTGCGCACCACGGCCCTCACGACCGGTGTCGCCGTGGTGGCGACGGCGGGCGTCACGGTGCCGTGGCTGCGCAAGATCTCGGTGCTGGCGTGGCGGTCGGACGGCGCCCTGCCGGTCAACCGCACGGCGCAGGCGGCCGGGATCGTGGTGCCGCCGGACTGGCGGCTGAGGGTGGGCGCGCGGAGCTTCTCGCTGGCGGAGCTCCAGGCGATGCCGCAGACCACCGTCGACCTGCCGATCGCGTGCGTCGAGGGCTGGAGCCAGAACGCGACCTGGACCGGCGTCCGCGTCTCCGAGCTCGTGGGAAGAGGGGACGTGCGGGTCGAGTCGCTGGAGGAGGACGGGCTGTACCGGGCGACGACGCTGCCCGAGGCGTTCGCGCAGGACCCGCTCACGCTGCTGGCGCTGCGGCTCGACGGCGAGGAGCTCAGCCCGGACCACGGGTACCCGTGCCGGCTGATCGCGCCGAACCGGCCGGGTGTGCTGCAGACGAAGTGGGTCACGTCGCTGGAGGTGCGGGCATGAGCGGCGTGCTCGTCGCGCGGGTCGTGCTGGGTGCGGCCGGCGTCGGCCTGGGCGCCTGGGGTGCGTGGCTGCTCCTGCCCCAGGTCACCCTCGAGCTGCTCCTCTGGCTCGGCGGCGGCGTGGTCCTGCACGACTTCCTGATCGCCCCGCTCGTCGGCGCCGCCGGGCTCGTGGTGAAACGTCCGTCCATCGGCGTCGGGCTCACCGTCTCCGGCGTCGTCACCCTCGTCGCGGTGCCGCTCCTCTGGCGCGAGCACAGCGGACCGGTGAACCCCGGCCTGCACGACCGCGACTACCCCGCCGGGGTCGCGGTCGTGCTGGGCCTGACCTGGGCCGCGGTGGTCCTATACGAGGTCGCGGCGCACCTTCAGAAGCGTCGCCGCGCCGACGAAGAACACGACGTACCCGGCGAGGACCAACGCCGCGGTGGTGCCGCTCAGGTTCGTCAGCACGCCGGGGGCACCGGATCCGCCGACGGCACCGGCGAGGTTGCCGGCCGATCCGCCCGGCAGGACCTCGGTCAGCGCCTCGACCGGCCCGAGGAGGGAACCCACGCCCCGCAACAGGTTCTCGGTCACGATCGCCCACATCAGGCCGAGACCGACGGCGAGCGCGGGCCCCTTGGTGACGACGCCGAGGAACACGCCGAACCCCGCCCACATGGCGGCGATCAGCAGTGACGCGCCCAGCGCCTCGAAGACGCCGGGTCCCGGCAGGCTCCAGTCCCAGCCCTCCAGCGACGCCACGGTCACCGCCGCGCCGAGGTCCACGACGAACGTGAGGGCCACCAGCAGCACCACGACGATCCCCAGCGCCCCGAGCGTGCCGGCCATCGCCGAGACCCGGCGCGGGCCGGCCGTCAGGGTCGTCTTCCAGGTGCCCCAGCCGTAACCGCTGCCGACGGCGAGCGCGGCCAGCACCAGCACGATCGCACCGCCGAACATGGGCAGGCCGCGCACCACGGCCGCGCCGACGTTCTCCGGCTGCATCGCGCCGATCAGCTGCTGCTGGGACATCGAGCGCGTGTTGGTGCCGCCGTTCAGGGCGAGGTAGTTGAACACGTAGCCGAACGTCAGCGTCATCACCAGCCAGACGCCGATGAGCACCCAGGTCGCCGGCCACTTCCACAGCCTCAGCAGCTCCGCCTTCACGCTGCCCATCACGCCGCTCCCGTCATCTCGAAGAAGACCTCTTCCAGCGTCCGGCGCAGCGGCCGGACCTCCTGCACGTCCACGCCGGCGTGCACGAGCGCACGCACCAACGCCCTCGCGTCCGCCTGCCGCACGTGCAGCACATCGCCGTGCACCTCACTGCCCTCGACCAGCACGTGCGCCTTCTCGATCGGATCGGCCCTGATCAGCAGGACCGTGTCGCCGCGCAGCTGCTCGACGGTGCTCTCGGCGACGAGCCTGCCGTTCGAGATCACGCCGACCCGGTCGCAGATCTCCTCGACCTCGCCGAGCAGGTGGCTCGACAGCAGCACCGTTTGGCCCTGCGCGGCCAGCGCCCGCACCAGGTCGCGCATGTCGGCCATGCCCGCGGGGTCGAGGCCGTTGGTCGGCTCGTCGAGGATCAGCAGCTCCGGCCGGCCGAGCAGGGCCGCGGCGACGCCGAGCCGTTGCTTCATGCCGAGCGAGTACCGGCGGAACTTCTCGGTCGCGGCGCCCACCAGGTCGACCTGCTCCAGCACGGCCTCGACGTGCGTCCTGCCTGCGCCCCGGCGAGCGGCGTGCACGCGCAGGTTGTCGCGGCCGGACAGGTACGGGTAGAAGCCTGGTCCCTCGATCAGCGACCCGACCTTGAGCAACGCCTTCTGGGTGCCCGGTTTCTCACCGAGGACCCTGGCGGATCCGCTGGTCGGCTTCACGAGCCCGAGCAGCATGCGGATCGTGGTCGTCTTGCCCGCGCCGTTGGGACCGAGGAACCCGTAGACCTCGCCCCGCCGCACGGACAGACTGACCTCGTCCACCACGGCGCGGTCGCCGTAGCGCTTCGTCAGCTTCTCCGTCGTCACGATCATGGGCTCAACTGTGGTCCCGCCAACGACCTGGGGCGTCAGCACCGGAGCGTCATGAAGATACGCACATCTGCGTACGGCGCCGGTCGTATGGTCGGCGGCATGCGGATCACATGGCAGGACGGCGCGCTCACAGCGGCGTTGCTGTTCTTCGGCCTCGCGGGCACGCGGTTCGCCGCGCGCCTTCAAGGCGGCGAACCCCTCGACGCCCTCGCCTACGCGCTCATCGTCGTGGCGGCCTGCGGCCTGCTGTTCCGCTCCGTCCGGCCACTGTGGACGGTGCTCGTCACGATCACGCCGATCGTGGTCTACCTGGCGCTGGGCTACCCGTTCGGCCCGATCCTGGTGAGCGGTGTCGCCGCGATCTACGCGGTGGCCGTGTACGCGCGCGTGGAACTCGCCGCCGCCGGCGCCCTGCTGTACGCACTGGCGATCCTGCCGTGGTGGAACGACTCGCTGACGTCGTGGATCACCTGGTCGGCCGGGTGGATCCTGCTGCCCGGCGCGGCGGGTGTGCTGATGAAGCTGCGCCGCCGGTCCGCTGTGGACGTTCGCGAGCGCACCGCGATCTCCGAACGCCTCCGGCTCGCCCAGGAGGTCCACGACGTCGTCGGCCACGGCCTCTCGGTGATCGCCATGCAGGCCGGGGTCGCGCTCTACGTGCTGGACAAGGACCCCGCGAAGGCCCGCGCGTCACTCGAAGCCATCCGCGACACGTCCAAGGAAGCGCTGGACGGCCTGCGGTCCGAACTGGACACCCTGCGCGGCTCGGCTCCCTTGACGCCGGCGATCACGCTCGACGACCTCCCGGCACTCGCTGCGCGGATGCGCGAGGCGGGGCTGGAGGTGTCCGTCGAGGTCGCCGGGATCGAGTTGCCGGACACCCACCAGCTGGCCGTGTACCGGATCGTGCAGGAGTCGCTGACCAACGTCCTGCGCCACTCCTCCCCCGGTGTCACCGCGTCCGTCAGGGTCTACACCGTGCGCGACGAGCTGGTCGTCCACGTGACCGACACCGGCACGCCCACCGACTTCACCGAGGGGCACGGCATCGCGGGCATGCGCTCGCGGGCCGAAGCGCTCGGCGGCACGCTCGAAGCCGACTCGGCGCACGGCTTCTCGGTGATCGCCCGGATACCGTTGCCCGCATGATTCGCGTGGTGGTGGCCGACGACCAGCCGCTGGTCCGGATGGGGCTGCGGACGTTGATCGAGACCGAGGACGGCGTCCAGCTCGCCGGAGAGGCCGCCGACGGGCGCGAGGCCCTCGCGCTGATCCAGGCGACGAAACCGGACGTGGTGTTCCTCGACATCCGCATGCCGCTGATGGACGGCCTGGAGGTGCTGCGCCGCGTCAGCGCCGACCCGGCGTGCGCCGGGGTCCGGATCGTCGTGCTCACGACGTTCGACCTCGACGAGTACGTGTTCGAGGCACTGCGGACGGGCGCGTCCGGGTTCCTGGTGAAGGACTCCGACCCGGCGGACCTGCTGCGCGCGGTGCACGTGGTGGCCGACGGCGGTTCGCTGCTCTCGCCGTCCGTCACGCGCCGGGTGATCGACCGGTTCGCGTCCGGGGCGTCGGCGCGGCCCGTGCCGCACCTGGACAGGCTGACCGAACGCGAGCGGGAGATCATGCGGCACGTGGCGTCCGGCGCGTCCAACGACGAGATCGCCGCGGTGCTGGTGATCTCGCCCGCGACGGTGCGCACGCACGTGTCGCGGGCGATGGTGAAGCTGGGCGCGCGCGACCGCGCCCAGCTCGTCGTGTTCGCCGTGCAGTCAGGCCTGACGTGAGTCGAACGCGGCCTTGAGGCCCCGCGCGATCTCGGGCGGGATCGAGTCGTAGGCGCGCGGCGGCTGCGGGTCGTACTCGATGCCGACCTGCACGGCCTGCGCGACCACCTCGCCGAACTCGGCCTCGACCAGCCGCAACGCCATGTCGATGCCCGCGGAGACACCCGCCCCGCTGACGACCTTGCCGTCGAACACCACCCGGTCGGTGCTCACCTCGACGCCCCGGACCTCCAGGTCCTCGCGCGCGGCCCAGTGCGTCGTGGCCTTCGAGACCAGTCCCGCCTCGGCGAGCAGCGTCGACCCGGTGCACACCGACGTCGTCCACTTCGTGGTCGGGTGCACCTCCCGCAGCCACTCGACGACGCCACCGGAGTCCTTCAGCAGTTCCCTCCAGTGCCCGGAGCCCGGCACCACGACGACGTCGGTGGACTTCAGCGAGGCGAACGTGTCGGTCGGCACGACGGACAGCCCGTTGTCGGACTTCACCGGATCGAGCGTCGCGGCGACGAACCGGGTCGTGACGACCGGCACGCTGCCGAGCACCTCGAACGGGCCGACGAAGTCGAGCGCGGTCATGTTCGGGTAGAGCACGAACGTGGCTTCCATCAGGCAACCCCAGTGGTCCGGAAACGGGCGCGGTAGCTGCCCGGCGACACGCCGAGCACGCGCAGGAAGGCCCGCCGCAGGGTCTCGGCCGAGCCGAACCCCGACTGGCGGGCGACGAGGTCGAGCGGGTCGCCGCTGCTGGCCAGCCGGTCGGCGGCGGCCTCGACGCGGGCCCGTTCGACGTACTGCGCGGGCGAGACGCCCACGTTGCGGGAGAAGACCCTGGCGAAGTGCCGCACGCTCATCATGGCCTTGCGGGCCATGACCGGCACCGTCCACTCCCGAGTCGGATCGGCGTGGATGTCGTCCAGCAACGCGCGCAGCGAGCCGTCCGGCACCGGCTTCGCGCGGGTGTGCACGCTGAACTGCGACTGGCCGCCCGAGCGTTGCAGGAACACGACCAGGTACTGCGCGATCCTGCGGGCCAGCGCGGGCCCGTGGTCCTGCTCGACCATGGCCAGCGCCAGGTCGATGCCCGCCGTCACCCCCGCCGACGTGGCCACCTCGCCGTCGCACACGAAGATCGCGTCCGGTTCCACCTCGACGCCGCGGTTCTCCAGCTCGCCGGTGAACGCCCAGTGCGTCGTCGCCTTCTTGCCCTTCAGCAGCCCGGCGCCGGCCAGCACCAGGGCGCCCGTGCAGACCCCCGCGACGCGACGGGACCGCAGCGCCAGCCGCCGCAGGTTCGTCGTGAGCACCGCGTCGGACGCGGCCTCGTCGTACCCCCAGCCGCCGACCACGAGCAGCGTGTCGATCGGACGGTCCAGCGCGAGCAGGTCGGCACCGGCCTCGACGCGCACGCCCGCCGTGGCGGTGAACGGTTCTCCCCCGAGCGTGGCCACGGTGACCTGGTAGCGCTGCTCGCCGTAGTTCGCCGCCTGGAACACCTCGACGGGCCCGGCCAGGTCCAGCAACGCGACGCGGTCGTAGCCGACCACGACTATCTCCCTCAGATTCCCCACACCTCCACTTTCCTCACCCCCGCCTGGGGCGGCAACGCCATATCCCCCTCGGATTCGGCCACCCGCGTAAACTCGTCCGCGATGCGCAAAGTGCTCTTCCTCGCGGCGATCGGCCTGCTCACGATCGTGCTGGTCGTGAGCGACCACGTGTTCCCGCCGCCCTCCGACGCGGACCGCGAGACCAGGACCGCGGTCGTGTCGCTGGGCGACAGCACGATGTCCGGCGAGGGCGCCGGCTCCTACGAGCCGGGCACCGACGGCGAGGACGGCGGCAACTGGTGCCACCGCTCCCGCGCGGCGGAGATCATGAAGACCTCGTTCGAGGCCGACCAGAAGATCAACCTGGCGTGCTCGGGCGCCAACTCGGAGAAGCTGCGCAACGAGCAGCTGCCCCGGCTGCGCCAGCTCGCCGGGTCGAACCAGGTCGTCGCGATCGTCGTGGCCGTCGGCGCCAACGACGACCCGCGCTTCTCCGAGATCCTCAACAAGTGCTTCGAGGCGTGGGGCAAGCGCAGCGACTGCACGTCGTCCGTCGCGCCGGAGTGGACCAAGCGCGTGCGGCGGATGGTCCCGAAGGTCGAGAACACGCTGCAGGCCATCCGCCAGACCATGCGCGACTCGGGCTACCTCGACTCCTCCTACCAGCTGGTCGTGCAGTCGTACGCGGCCCCAGTGTCCCCGAAGATGCCGCAGTCGCTGCAGAACCTGTCCGGCTGCCCGCTGCGCACCGCCGACCTGGAGTGGGTCGTCGAGGAGGCCGTGCCGGAGCTGTCGAACGGGCTGCGCGCCGCCGCGGACAAGGTCAACGCGCGGTTCCTCGACCTGGCGCGGGCCGGCGAGGGCCACGAGGCGTGCGTGGGCGGGACCAAGCCGGAGACCGAGTGGTTCACGCGGCTGTCGGTCGACTGGGACGGCCTGAAGGACCAGCGGCGCTCGTCCCACGCTTTGCAGGAGTCCTTCCACCCCAACGCGCGCGGTCACGAGCAGATCGGCCGGTGCCTCACGGAGTTCCTGGCCTCGGACAAGCGCGAAGGGGCGTGCGTGCCCCGGCTGGACGGCACGCTCGGCCTCAACACCGAGGGCTAGTTCGAGCGTTGTAGCCGTGGACCCGGCGCGCTTCGCCCCGCTCGCCGGCGACTCATCCCGAGGAGACCGCGCACATGGCCGACCAGATGCAGATCGTCGAGCTGGACGACTCGACCGACGACCGCGGGTTCAGCTTCTCGCTCCTGCGGGAGCACCTCGGGCTGATCGACGCGATCCGCGACGTGCACATCGCCGAGATACGGCCGGGTGCGGTGCGCGGCAACCACTACCACGCGCACCGGGGTGAGCTGATCGCCGTCGTCTTCGCGGGCAGGTGGTCGGTGCACTGGGACACCGGTGAAGGGACGGAGGTGCACAGCCGGTCCTTCGACGGGCGCGGCGCGGTCGCCGTCGTGCCTCCTCGCGGCTGGTCGCACGCCGTGAAGAACGACGGCGACGAGAGCATGTGGATCTACGTCGCGAGCGACGCCGCCTACGACCGGCACAACCCCGATCCCGTCGCCCGGGACGCGGCGCGGAGAGTGGTCGTGCAGCCATGACCGATGTCTTCCGGACGTTCTGCCACATCAGCGAGTACGGCGAGGCGGGGTACGCGAACCTGCACCGGATGATCGCGACGAGCTCGCCGCTCGTGCTCTGGGCCCCGTCCAGCAGGCTGCTCGGTTCACCGGGCTGCCGGGTGACCGAACGGGAGTTCGTCGCGCTGGTCGAGCGCGGCACGGTGCGGATCATCGGCAGGGAGTGGTGGCTGACCGACCGCGCCCGCCGGGATGCATACTCGTGGGAAGGCGCGGCGTGGACGCCGCTGATCGATGACGCGATCAAGGCAATCGCAGTGCAGGACGCGAGCCTGCCGCGAAGCGCGCGGCGCGTCGTGATCGCCGAGGAGGAGCGGGGAGACGCGTGGGGACGCGCGCACGTGGCGGAGAACCCCGCACTGGCCGCTCTCCTGCACGAGACGCTCCTGGCGCCGGACGCGGCGCTGCACTTCCCGAGCGGCGTGGTCGAGAAGGCGAAGCGGTACTCCGAAGATCCGATCGGCCTCGCCGAACACATCACGCGCGACGCCTACAACCACGACGCCGCCATCGCCGGGTCGGGGACCAGAACGCCCTTCCTGCTGGAGCGACGCGAAAGCCGGTTCAACGAGTTGCTGTGCTCGGTGCGCGACGCGTCCGACGTCGAGTTCCCGGCCGCGGTGCCCGCCGCCGAGCTGTCCCGTTCCGACCTCGCCGAGCTCACCTCCGAAGTTCTCCAGGTGCTCGCCCACCTGGAGGACGGGCGCGGCAGCGGTGTCGCGAAGTTCGTGCGGAGCGACGGGCATCAGCTGCTGGCCAGGTGGATGAGGAACAGCTGCGAGTCGATCGGGCGCACGAGTGCCGCCAGCGTCCGCGGCGAGGTGATCGCCCGCCTGCAGCGGGAGTTCGAGAGCGGCAGGCTCGAGACCAGCTGGCCGGAGATCTTCGGGACCCAGGACTCGATCGCCGGATCGGTCGGAACCTCCGCGGGGATCATCGAGGCCGTCGCCTCCGAGCTGACCATCTGCGGCGCGGTCGGGCTGGCTGCCGGCACGTACTCGATCGGCAAGGGCCTGGCCCGGCGACTGGGCTACGCCGCTGCTCCCTACACCGGCCCGCAGTGGGCCTTCCTCTACGCGTTCGGCCGGCGCGCTTCGGGACGCCGGCACGCGCGGCTGCAGCTCACGCTCGACAACCTCGGTTCCGGCGACTGATCAGACCCAGCGCTTCAGCTCGTGACGCGGCCAGCCGGGATCACCCGTGCGGGCGAACCTCGCCCAGGCCTCCGCGATGTCGCCACGGAACATGTCCGGCACGTCCGCGCCGTGGTGCGCCGGCGTGCGCTCGTAGATCGACCGGAACGCGCGCCCGTGCTCGTCGGCCAGCCGCGTGGTCGGGCGCTGGAACAGCTCGGCATCCTCGTCCGCGGTGTGGCACACCATCAGGTCCACGTCGTACGGGCCGGTCAACGGGCTGCGCGGGAGCGTGTCGCCGTCGACGATCGGTTGGTACAGCACGACTTCCGGGTCTGCTCGCCGCTGGACCTCGGCGGCTTCGCGCGGTGTGAAGAACCTGCCGGCGAGGCTGTGCACGATCGCCCGGTGGAACAGGCCGGCGGCGGAAGGCATGACCATCAGCGACGCGACGGTCTGCGCGCCGGACGACTGGCCGGCGACCGTGACGTTCGCCGGATCGCCGCCGTAGCGGGTGATGTTGCGCTGGACCCACCTCAGCGCCGAGACGACGTCGAGCAGCCCGCGGTTGTGCTGGACCCCTTCCAGGGCACCGTATCCGTCGGCCGCCAGGCGGTAGTCGCAGCTGACGAACACGACTCCGTTCGACGCGTGCACGTCGCCCGCGTACTCGTGCTGTGCCGAGGAGCCGACGGTGTTGGCGCCGCCGTGGACCCAGAGGACCACCGGCGCGCCGGAGTCCGCTGTGGACCAGACGTTCAGCGTGTGCCTGTCGCCGAACGCGCCGGTCGGCTCGCCGTCGCAGTCCACCGGAGGGTGGAGGCGCAGCGGGCCGACCGGCGGTTCCGCGTAGCGGATGCCCAGGTTCAGGCCGTCACCTGGTGCGAGACCGGCAGCACGCGCAGGTTCGCCGCCGCCCGTTCCAGCTGGGAGAGCACGCTCGGCCGCAGTCCCGCGATCTCCTGGTCCGCGGCCGGTCCGGCGACCTCCTGCAGCAGCACCTGCTGCGGGTGGTCACCCTCGGCCTCGGCCACCGCGAGGACCCGGAAGGGCGTGCCGGGTGCGAAGACCACGCGTTCCTCGGTGGCCACGGCCACCCGGTCGGCCACCTCGACCCGGCGGCCGGTGACCGACCAGATCAGGTACTCGGTGACGCCGTCGACGCGCTGGGACGGGTTCGCGATGGCGTCCAGCAGGCCGTGCTCGACCAGGACGTCGCCGCTGCGGTAGCGCCTCGGCCCGGTCTGGCCGCTGACACCCCACACCACCGCCACGCCGCTGTGCACGGGCAGGCGGTTCAGGCCCGAGACGATGCACGCGACGTACGGGCGCAGGCGGCCCAGGCGTCCCATGCGGAGCGTCTCGACGACCATCTCCTCGTCCTGCGACACGCACGCCAGCAACGCCGTGAGGTCGGTGACCATGGCCTCGAACGCGGCCGGGTCCTCCTCCGCGTCCGGACGTTGCGCGAGCAGGCGGCAGACCGTCGCCGCGTGCACGCCGTAGCGCTCGCCGAGAGCACGGCGGACCGTGTCGCGTTCGGCGTCGCTGCTGCTGTGGTCCGGGGCCACCGTCTCGCGCTCGCCGTTGTTCTCCGGCGGGGCCTCCCACAGGGCCAGCGGCTGCAGCGGGAGCGGGCCGTCGACGCGGAACCTCACCGGGGTGGAGTCCGGGTCGTCGGACGGGAACGCGGCCTCGTCCGGGTCGTCCGCCAGCGCGTGCGACGTCACGGTCGTGATCGCCGGACCGGCGCCCATGCTCGCGTACGCGGGCCGGTCCGGTTCGGGCTCGGCCGGCGTGACGGCGGTGAAGAAGCCTGTGCCGTTGTCCGCCGTGTCCCGCGTCGACAGCGCGTGCGCCGCCGTGCTCAGAGCCGCGACGGCACTGCTGGCGGGAGGCTGGACGGGCGGAGGTGGTGACGGCGCGATCACCTTGGAGTCGCAGAACACCAGGCGCAGGAGCTTGCGCACCTCGGGCTCCAGGCGTTCCACGAGAGCAGCGCCGTGCACCGCGACCGCGCCGGGCGTCGTGCGCCCCGGCGTGCCCACGGTCAGACGAGCCCACTCCGGGTCCAGGGGCAGGGTGCGCACCTCAGCGGCGTTGTACGGCTCGTCCTGCTCGCGCACCCACAGGCCTGAGGGCACGACTTCGAGCACGACGCCGTCACCGAGGGAGAACACCCCGGGCGAGACCTCGGTCAGGCCCTGCACGGGCGTCCGGTAGCCGGAGACCACGGGCACGGCCTCGTCCGGCACGCACAGCACCTCGGTGACGAACGGGCGCCACGTCTGCTGCCCGCGCGGGTCGACCGCGATCACCGCCGGTCCACCGCCGCGCAGGTTGCCCACCGGCAGGCCGGTGAACATCGCGATCGGCTCGCCGATCTGGTCGGCGACGAGGCTGCCGATGGCGGCGTCGATGCCGTACGGGACCAGCCGCACGCGCGACCGGGCCGCCTGCGGCAGCGCCGTGAGCAGGCGGCACACCTCGTCGATCGGGATCGACGACTGGCCGGGCCCGCCGACGACGACCGTCAGCACGTTGTCGCGGCACGGCAGCGCCACGATCGGCCGCGAGTCCTGGGCGGCCGGGTCGAACGGCGGCTGCTGCGCGCGCAGCCAGAGTCCGCTCGGGATCGGCTCGGAGATGCCGATCTCGCCCGTCGGCCACGGCGAGTTCGGGTCCATCGCCTCCCACTGCGGCACCGGGAAGCGGCGGCCGAACGGCATCGGGGACGCGTTCGGCTGGAACTTCACCCAGCTGCCGTAGCCCTGTGTGCCGACGACGAACGCGGCACCGGGCACCGTGGTCAGCACGCCGTCCGGCGCCACGACCTCGGCCTGCAGCTGCTCGGCGAGCCACTGCGCGGGAGCGGTCGGCCGCATCGTCCCGGCGTGCGAGACCGCGAGCCGGATGGGCCCGCGGCCGTGCAGCGCCGTCACGACGTGCGGCCAGAAAGTGCTTTGGTCCCCGCTCGGGAAGTCGACCACGACGACGGTCCGGCCGTTGTCGGCCGGAAGCGCGCGGGCGAGACCCGCGGCGCCCTGGCTCGGGCCCTCGGGAGCGGAGACGACGAGCGTCGACCCCACGGAGTTCGCCGCGAAAGGCGTCCTCTGGGGTACGGGCTCCGGCTGCGGCGCTGCTGCCGGGGGCTGCTCGACGGGGTACAGATCCAGGTCCTGGTCGGTGCTCGTGATGGTCTGAACTCCGAAACTGCTCTGGCCAGAACTCTGCTGGGTCTGTGGTTGCTGGTCGCCATGGGCGGCGGCACGTCGGCCCATCAAGCGCCTGATCACCTCCGTGCCATCCCGGTCACTCGCCCTTTCGGCTTAATCGGGCAACGGTCGTGCACGCTATCAAGACGCGCCAGGCTTCCGTCACCCAGTCGGGTTATTTGATCTCATCCGATCGATACCCACACGGCCCGTGCTCGTCCACACACTCCGTGAGGCCCGATGATGGCGGACGCGGAGTAGGCCTTGCGCCCGTCCTTCCCAAGCTCCCACGCCAGGAGCACGTGGTCCACGCCCAGTTCGACCGGCTGCTCCACCTGGGCGACGAAGGTGCCGAGCACGAACGCCGGGCCCCCGTCCGGTGCCACGGGCTGCGCGGACGGGCAGTCGAGCGCGGCCCAGACGATCTCCGGGAGCACGGCGGTCCCGTCGTTCGGCAGGACGCCCGTCGGCGTCCACACACCGGCCCACTCGCTTCGGCCGTCGAGCGGGCCGAGCAGCGCGGCGATGCCGTCCTCGCGGCCGGGACCGCAGCCGAAACACGTCGGGAACGGGTGCTTGTCGCGCCAGGGCACCTTCGCGGCGGCCTTCAGCGCCTCGTCGAGCGTCGGCGAGGAGGGCACCTCCAGGTCGAGCGAGGCAGGCTCGGCCGAGGCGATCACGACGTCGCCGTCGAGCAACTGCCCGTCCCTGACCTGCATCTCCCGGTCCAGCGGCACCGGCTTGCGCAACCGGACGCTCACCGCCGGGGCGTCGACGTGCGCGGCGAGCAGACCGGCCGAGTACCCGCCGTTGCCCATGCCGGGAGGCCCGTTGAACCTGCTCGCGACCGTCACCGTGCTCATTCCAGGCCCTCCGCGTACACCCACTGGCCGTTCTCCCTGATGAACTTGCTCCGCTCGTGCACGACGCCGCCGACGTAGTGCGCCCGGAACTCCACCACACCCTCGGCCTGGAGCAGACCGCCGTTCTCGGTCGCCAGGATCTCGAGCTTCAGCCAGCGGTCCGTCGAGTCGATCCCGGCGCTCGAGGGGCGGTGCTTCGAGGCCCAGGTGCGCAGCAGGTAGTCCTCATCGGACACGGCGAAAGCGCTGTAGCGGGACCGCATCAGCTGCTCGGCGGTGGCCGCCTTGCGCGCTCCGGAGTGCAGCGCACCACAGCAGTCCACATAGGACTGACCGGTGCCGCAGGGGCACAGTTTGTTGTTCACGTCCACATTGTGCCTGGTGAACCCGTTAGAACCGATGTCGCGCCCCGTACGTACCCCTTGTCAGGACTGACTCGCGGGAGGCAGAGGAGACGGCAGTGAGTGTCGACAGCAGGACCGAGCTCGTACCGCTGCGCACGTGGTTCGGGCTCCGATGGCGCGGTTACGACCGCGACGAGGTGGACGACTACGTCGCCGAACTGGAAGCCGAGCTTCGCCTGGTCACGGCCGACCGCGACGCGTCGGAGGCCCGCGCGGAGGCCCTGGCCTCCAGACTGGTCGCGGTCCAGGAGGAGAACGCCGCCCTGCAGGACGGCCTGCACCGCATCTGCCTGACCCCGATCGACCTGAAGGGCCTGCCGGAACGGCTCGCCCGGATGGTCGCCCTGGCCGAGGAAGAACGCCGTGAGGTCATCAGGGACGCCCAGCTCAAAGCGTTGATGATCGTGGGCGAGGCCGAACAGCGAGCCCGCCGGCTCGACGAGGAGGCGGCCGCGAAGCGCGAGGGGATCCGCGAGGACTTCCGGCTCGCGATGTCGGCCCGCCGGGCCGAGGCGATGCGCGCCCTGGCCGAACTGCGCAACGTCGCCCGTGACGAGGCGGACCGCATCGTCGCGGAGGCGAAGATCCAGAGCCTGCACATCGAGTAGCATCCGACATCCCTGAGAGGATCGGGCAAGAACCCGGCAGCTTTGATCTCCTCGCACCCCTGTCCCACCTGGTCTGCTTGGTACATCCAGAACCAAGCAGACCAGGACAGGCGGTAGGAAAATGTCAGTCGCGATCGTGACCGGCGGCAGCTCGGGCATCGGCTGGAGCACAGCGGTGGAACTGGCCGGGCGAGGTGCCGCCGTGATCCTCACCTACAGCTCGAACGAGCAGGGTGCCGCACAGGCGGTCAAGGCCATCGAGCAGAACGGCGGCAAGGCGGCCGCGCTGCACCTGGACGTCGGCCGCAGCGACACGTTCGCGGCGTTCCGCGACCAGGTCGCCGACGTGCTGCGCGGCTGGGGCCGCGACCAGTTCGACGTGCTCGTCAACAACGCGGGCTTCGCCCAGACCGCCCTGTTCCCCGACACCACCGAGGACCTGTTCGACAGGTTCTACCGCGTCCTGCTCAAGGGCCCGTTCTTCCTCACCCAGACCCTGCTGCCGCTTCTCGCGGACGGCGGCGCGGTGATCAACACGACCAGCAGCTCCACCGAACAGGCCGAACCCGGCTACTCCGGCTACGCCACGATGAAGGGCGCCCTGGTCGTGCTGACGCGCTACCTGGCCAAGGAGCTCAGCCCGCGGCGCATCCGCGTCAACTCCGTCTCCCCCGGCGCCACCCGGACCCGGCTGGGCGACGACGCCTTCGAGAAGTTCCCGGAGGTGATCCCCGCGCTGGCCGCCAACACCGCGCTGGGCCGCGTGGGCGAGCCCGGCGACGTGGCTGTGGCGATCGCGGCACTCGCGGGCGAGGACGGCCGGTGGATCACCGCGCAGAACGTCGAGGTGTCCGGGGGTTTCGGGCTCTAGGGCGTGTCCGGTGAGCCCGTCCTATGAGGGTCGTGGTCGAGACTTGCGGGACGGGTGAGCCGACCGCGAGGTGCCGCGGAGCGGCTTGGCGGTGCCGCGGAGCAGCTCGGCGGTGCCGCGGAGCGGCTCGGCGGCGGCACGAAACGGCTCCGCGTGGCACGGAGCAGCTCGGCGGTGCCGCGCGGCACCGACTGGAGTGAGGCGGTGGTGCACGTGGCTCAGTCGACGAGCCTGGCCAGCTTCGCCGGGGCGAGCTTGCGGTAGCTCTCGGCCAGCAACTCGCCCACCTCCGCCCAGTCCGCGCCGGGCCGCACCTTCATCCCGACGACGTCCTGTCCCCACGCCGCGCGGAAGAACGGCTCGCCGGCTCCGACCAAGGCGCCGAACTCCTCGGGTTGTGCGCGAAAGGTCATGATCACTGTCGGCTCGGTGAGCTCCGCCGCGCGGCTGTACGCGCCCTCCTGGCCTGGGTGCGCTGTGAAGACGTGGAGGAAGGTGCGCTTGCGGATGCGCCACCGCGTCCCCACCCACGCCGCTTCCTCGCGACTCTCCGGAAGCCTCGCGCAGATTCCGCGGAGCTCGTCGAGCACCTCGCCCGGCACGTCCGCCCGATCGGTCATGTCACCCCCCAGAGGACAGCCACACATCTCGCGTCGCAGCCCTGTCCGTCGGAGCTGTGCTCTCCGAAGTGCTTCGTCGGTGAGAGCGGCCGAAGCCTCTCTCACCGACGCCGAACCTCACTAGTCCCGTTCGATCAGGTGCCCGATCACGGCCGGGCCGGGGTGCGCGTGACCGGAGCCGTCACGGCGCGGGTCGATGGCCGGCAGCTCCACCGGCGTGCCCTTGTCGTCCGCACCCGCCGGGCGCGAGCCGATCCACGCGAGCACCAGTTGCGTCTCGCCCTTGAGGAAGCGCTGCGAGCGCACACCGCCCGTCGCGCGACCCTTGGCCGGGTACTCGCTGAACGGGGTCACCTTCACGCTCTGACCGGACGACGTGACGACCATCGGCTCGCCGTGCTCGTCGTCGTCCGTGCGGATCGCGCCGAAGAACACCACGTGCGCGTCGCCGCTCAGGTTGATGCCCGCCATGCCGCCACCCTTGAGGCCCTGGGGCCGCACGAGCTTCGCGTCGTAGCGCAGGAGCGACGAGTCGGAGCTGACGAACGCGAGCGTTTCACTGCCGTCGGTGAGCCAGGTGCAGCCGACGATCTCGTCGCCGTCCTTGAGCGAGATGACCTCGAACTCGTCCGAGCGGACCGGCCACTCCGGCACGCAGATCTTCACCGTGCCCAGCTTCGTGCCCAGCGCGATGCCCGGCGAGTCCTTCGGGTCGAGCGGCGCGATGCCGACGACCTTCTCGCCCTTGTCGAGCGGCACCAGCTCGGACGCCGCCATGCCGCCGCGCATCGAGACCGTGCCGCTCTGCTCCGGCAGCACGGGCAGTGGCAGCACGTCCGTCTTGAAGGCACGGCCCAGGTTCGTGATCAGGACGACCTGGCCCCGCGCCGTGGAGTGCACCACGGCCGACACCGCGTCGTGCTTCACCCGGCCCGCCCGGCGCTTGCCCTCGGAGGCCTCCTCGGACTCGGCGGCGGTGCGCGCGACGAGTCCGGTGGCGCTCAGGATGACCTGGCACGGATCGTCCGCGACCTCCAGCGGACCGGCGGGCTTGGACGCCGCCAGCACCTCCTTGAGGTCGCCGTCGATGAGGCTGGTGCGGCGCTCCCCGCCCAGCTCCTTCGCCACCGCGGCGAGTTCGGTCGAGACGAGCTTCTTGAGCACGCCCTCGTCGTCGAGGATCGCGGTCAGCTCGGCGATCTCCTGGCGGAGCTTGTCCTGCTCGTTCTCGAGCTCGAGCTTGTCGTAGCGGGTGAGGCGGCGCAGCGGCGTGTCGAGGATGTAGGAGGCCTGGATCTCCGACAGCTTGAACTGCTTCATCAGGCCGTCCTTGGCGGCAGCCGCGTTCTCGCTGCCCCGGATCAGCTTGATGACCTTGTCGATGTCGAGCAGCGCCAGCAGCAGGCCCTCGACGAGGTGCAGGCGTTCCTCGCGCTTGCGGCGGCGGAACTTCGTGCGCCGCGTGACGACCTCGTAGCGGTGCTGGAGGAAGACCTCCAGCAGCTCCTTGAGGCCCAGCGTCTGCGGCTGGCCACCCACCAGCACCAGGTTGTTGATGCCGAACGACTGCTCCATCGGCGTCAGCCGGTAGAGGTCGGCTAGCAGGGCCTGCGGGTTCACGCCGACCTTGCACTCGATGACCAGGCGGATGCCGTTCTCGCGGTCGGTGAGGTCCTTGACGTCCGCGATGCCCGTGAGGCGCTTGGACTTGTTGACCTCGTCGGTGATCTTCTCGACGATCCGCTCCGAACCCACGCCGTACGGCAGCTCGGTGACCGTGATGGCCTGACGGCCCCGGCTGCCCTCCAGCGGCCCGATCTCGACCTTGGCGCGCATCCGCACGACACCGCGGCCCGTCTCGTAGGCCTTCCGGACCTCGTCGAGGCCGAGCAGGATGCCACCGGTCGGCAGGTCGGGCCCCGGCACGAACTCCATGAGCTTGTCGAGGTCGGCACCGGGGTGGTTGATGAGCCACCGCGCCGCGCCCACGATTTCGCGCAGGTTGTGCGGGATCATGTTCGTGGCCATGCCGACCGCGATGCCGGAAGTGCCGTTGACCAGCAGGTTCGGGAACGCCGCCGGCAGCACGGCCGGCTCCTGCAGCGAGCCGTCGTAGTTCGGCCGGAAGTCGACCGTGTCCTCGTTCAGCTCGCCGACCAGCTGCATCGCGACCGGGGACATGCGGCACTCGGTGTACCGGGATGCGGCCGGGCCGTCGTCCGGGCTGCCGAAGTTGCCGTGGCCGTCGATGAGCGGCTCGTTGAGGCTGAAGTCCTGGGCGAGGCGGACCAACGCGTCGTAGATCGCCGTGTCGCCGTGCGGGTGGTACTTGCCCATGCAGTTGTGCACGATCTGGCCGTCGACGACGAACGCGTGCTCTTCGGTCGCGACCTGGATGTCGTACGTCGTGTCCGGTGCGACAGGCTCGACAGACGTCACCTCGAGGAAGCTGAAGCCCGACAACGCTTCCAGACGCGCGGCGAGCGGTGAGCCGATCCGCCGCAGCTTGTCGATCCAGCCGTTGTCGCCGGCTCGCCACAGGGGGAAGGAACGCCCGGCGAGCGTCTTCCCGTGCCTGTTCTTGCCGTAGCGGACGTCCTCGCCCAACGATGCGCGGAACGCCACGCCCTCGGTGTCGCGGAACCAGCCGCCACCCTGATGCGCGGCGGTGAACTCCGCCATCACCGGCGCGCACGGCAGCCTGTCGTTCCCCTGCTTGCCGCCGTAGCGATAGCCGATGGACAGCACCTGCCGCAGGCCGTCCTGCTTGTAGCCGATCTTCGTCCAGGGCAGCAGCGCCATTGCGAGAGCCGCAGCGTCACGACCCGAGATCGACAACCCCAGCAACGTCTTGTGCCCGGTCGCGCTGACCCGCGACCAGTGATGGCCGTGGATGCCGGCGTCCGCGAGCATGCCGTGCAACTGATCGATGAGCTGCCGGCTCGTGCTGACCAGGACGATCTCTCGGTTCTGCTTGCGCACGTAACCGTCACCGTCGAAGAAGCCGGCGATGAACGGCGCCCACGTGGATCGGTCGGCCAGCACGCTCGGTGGCACGGCCTTCTGATCACTGAGAGGCGTCGCCACCTCCAGCAACGCGTCTTGGCGCGCGAACGTGAGGATGTGCTGGTCCTTGTGCTTCGGGCTCTTCGCGACGCGCTTGCCGCGCGAGACGTCGACCCCGTTGAGGATCGCCCAGCCGTGTGCGACGTCCAGGGGCTCGGAGTCGACCATGTGGATGCGCACCCGGCCATCGGCGCCGCGCTTGCGGTCGACAGCGAACCCCTCGGCGACGATGAGGCCCTGCACGTAGGCGGTGACGTCGCCGGAGTCCGACGCGAGCCCGGCCTGCCGGTCCGCGCCATATGCGATCGTCTGGCGGCCTGCCAGATCCGTCGCCGCGGTCCAGCCGATGGACAGGTCGGACTCGACGGTCCGGAAGCGCTGCCCTGGCGTGACGAGCATCGTGCGGCCGTTCGACCACGTGATGCGCACGAGGTCGGAGACCGGGTTCTCGTACACCTCGTTCACGGGCACCGGGGTGCCGTGGCCGTCGAGCACGAGATCACCGATCTCGATGTCCTCGATCGGTCGCAGTCCGTCCGGCGTCGACACGAGTGCACCACGAACGAAGCAGTCGCCTACGACGCGTGACGACTTCACGTACGCGTGGTTCGGCCGGTACCCCTGCTCGTGCATCGAGTAGAGGATGCGGCGGTGCACCGGCTTGAGGCCGTCCCGCGCGTCCGGCAGTGCCCGCGAGTGGATGACCGAGTACGCGTACTCCAGGTACGAGTCCTCGATCTCCGTCTTCAGCGAGTTGTCGAGCACCTTGGCGCCGGCCCGGTCGAACGCGGCTGGGTCGACCTTGGTCGTGGGTCCCTTGCGGCGTGCCATGACTTCGTGACTCCGTCTGTCTCTTGAAGGCTTAGAGGTCGATGGCCGACTGGTCGACCCGTGCGGCCGACTCGACGAGCCAGTTGCGACGCGGTTCGACCTTCTCGCCCATCAGCAGTTCGAGGGCTTGCTCGGCGGCTTCGACGTCGTCCATGGTGATGCGCCGGACCGAGCGGGTGGAGGGGTTCATCGTGGTGTCCCACAACTCGTCCGCGTCCATCTCGCCCAGGCCCTTGAACCGCGGCACCGGTGTGACGACCTGCTTGCCCGCCTTCTCCAGCGACGCCACCTTCTGCTCCATCTGGCGCTGGGTGAAGGTGAAGTGCGTCTCGGGGTTGCGGCCGCGCGTCATGACCTTGTGCAACGGGGGCATGGCCGCGTAGAGGCGGCCGTCCTCGATCACCGGGCGCATGTACTTGGCGAACAACGTGATCAGCAACGTGCGGATGTGGCTGCCGTCGACGTCCGCGTCGGCCATCAGGATCACCCGGCCGTACCGCATCTGGGAGAGCTCGAAGGTGCGGCCGGTGCCCGCGCCCAGGACCTGGACGATGGAGGCGATCTCGGCGTTGCGCAGCGTGTCGGCCAGGGAGGCCTTCTGGACGTTGAGAATCTTGCCGCGCAAGGGAAGCAGCGCCTGGTACTCCGAGACGCGGGCCATTCTGGCCGAGCCGAGGGCGCTGTCGCCTTCCACGAGAAAAAGTTCGCTACGCGAAACACCGGTGGTGCGGCAGTCGACCAGCTTGGCCGGCATCGCCGCGCCCTCCAGCGCGGTCTTGCGGCGGGCCGCGTCCTTCTGCTGCTTCTGGGTCAGCCGGACGCGGGAGGCGTCGACGACCTTCTGCAGCACGGTCTTGGCCTCAAGCTTGGTCTTGCGGTCTTCGGTCCAGGCGCGGATCTGCTGGTCCACGATGCCCTGCAGCACCTTGGTGATGCCGGCGGTGGAGAGCTCGTCCTTGGTCTGCGAGGTGAACTGCGGTTCGGGGATGCGGACGTGGATGACGGCCGTCATGCCCTCGAGCACGTCGTCCAGGGTCGGCATCTCCTCCTTCGGCTTGAGCAGGCCTCGGGTCTTGGAGATGGCGTCCTGCACGGACTTCAGCACGGCGCGGTCGAAGCCGCGGCGGTGCGTGCCGCCGTGCACGTTGCGGATGGTGTTGGTGAAGCATTCGACGGTGCGCTCGTAGCCGGTGCCCCAGCGCAGTGCCACCTCGACCTCGGCCTGACGCTCCACTTTGGACCGCATCACGCCGTTCTCGTCGGCGGCGTTCTCGAAGTAGGTGCCGCTGCCGGTGATGACGAGCGTGCCGGAGACGGCGCGGTCGCCGGCGGGCGCCAGGAAGTCGACCATGTCGGTGAGGCCGTTGGGGTACTGGAAGACCTCCTCGGAGATCGAGTCCTCCAGGGCGGTCCGCAGCACGTAGGTGACGCCGGGGACGAGGAACGCCGTGTTGCGCAGCTTCTGGCGGACGGTCTCGACGTCGAGCGAGGCGCCGTTCTCGAAGTAACGGGCGTCGTACCAGTAGCGGGTCGAGGTGCCGGTCGACTCGTTGCGCTTCATCTTGCCGATGACGTTCAGCCCGTTCTGGCGGGTGAACTTGGCCTTGGGGCCGGGACCGTCGAAGACGCCGGGGACGCCGTGGGCGAACGACATCGCGTGGACCTTGCCGCCGCGGCGCACCGTGACGTCGTAGCGGTGGGAGAGGGCGTTGACGGCGGAGGCGCCGACGCCGTGCAGGCCGCCCGAGGTCTTGTAGCCGGAGCCGCCGAACTTGCCGCCGGCGTGCAGCTTCGTGAGCACCAGTTCCACACCGGACAGACCGGACTTCGCGTGGACGTCGGTCGGGATGCCGCGGCCGTCGTCGTCGACCTGGACGCTGCCGTCGGCGTGCAGGGTCACCACGATCTTCGTCGCGTGCCCGGCGACGCCCTCGTCGGTGGAGTTGTCGACGATCTCGCTGAAGAGGTGGTTGATGCCCCGGCTGTCGGTCGACCCGATGTACATGCCTGGCCGTTTGCGTACGGCCTCCAGACCTTCCAGATGGGTGAGGTCGTCGGCCCCGTACAGGGTCTCTGCGGTCACGGGTACTGCTCCCTGATTGTGTGCGGACTGCCAGCAGGGTATCCGCACCCCCTGACATTTTTTCGCAGGACGTCGTCGCGGTCGCGGAAACCGCCCTGGGTGGTGCGTCACAAAGCCCGTGCCACGGTCTTTCGCCGACCGAAGTTTCACGCAGAGCGACGAATCTTACGTTAACGCGCACACAGCGTAACGAGGAGGTGCCCGGGCGAGCATTCGGTCCTGAACGGCCGGACGGGTCACCGCCGCACCCACTTCCGCTCGGCGGGGTTCGCGCACCCCCGATCAGGGCGGGGTACCCACTGCGACGCCGGCCCACGCCGGCCGAATTTCGACGCCCGAAGGCGACGCCGGGGCGCGACACCTCCGTTCTGTCCGATGTGGACAGTCGAAGGACCCGCGGAAACCCGGGCGGACCGGCGCCGGTCCGGGGCCGGGAGACCGGAGCGGGCGAGGTTGCGCGCGAGACCGTTCCGAGACCTTCCCGCAACGGACCCGTGAACCGGGATGAACATCGGCACGTATGCCCCGGTGTCGGAACCGGATCGAAGGACGGAGTGGTCGCGTGCGGCATGGTGTGGACTCGGGTCTCTTCCAGCAGACCGCCCACAGCCCGTCCTACTTCGAGCTGTCGCGGACGGGTGCGGGTGAGCTCGTCGACTTCTGCATCCCGTGCAACCCGTACTTCCCGACGCCGGAGATGTTCGACGAGCTGTCCAAGAACCTGGAGTCGGTCCTCAAGTTCTACCCGAGCGACTCCGCCAAGATCGCGGACCAGCTCTCCAAGGTGCTGGGGCTGAACCCGGCGACGCTCGCGATGTCGAACGGCTCGACCGAGCTCATCACGTGGATGGACCACCTGTGGGTCCACGAGAGCATCGCCATCCCGATCCCCACCTTCGGGCGCTGGACCGACCAGCCGATGGAGAGCAACAAGCGCGTCGACATGTTCCTGCTCCAGGAGAGCAACAACTTCGAGCTGGACATCGACGAGTACGTCAAGTTCATCCGCACCCGCGGCAGCAGGGTCGCGGTCATCTGCAACCCGAACAACCCCGACGGCGGCTACCTGCCGCGCCGGGAGATCATCCGGTTCATGGACGAGCTGTCCGACCTCGACCTGGTCGTGATCGACGAGTCGTTCATCGACTTCGTCGAGGTCGAGCGCAACCCGTCGGTCGCGGCCGAGGCGTCCATCCGGCCCAACGTGGTCGTGCTGAAGAGCCTCGGCAAGAACTTCGGCCTGCACGGCATCCGGTTCGGCTACCTGGTCGCGAACCCGGGGCTGGCGGGGAAGATGCGCAAGGCGCTGCCGAAGTGGAACCTCAACTCGCTCGCCGAGACCGTCGTGTTCATGCTGGCCGACCACGAGGCCGAGTACGCCGAGAGCCTGCGGCTGCTCAGCCGCGACCGCTACCGCATGGGCGTGGAGCTGTCGCGCATCCCCGACCTGACCGTCTACTCGTCGCAGGCGAACTTCCTGTTCGTGAAGCTCGGCGGGGGCGTGGACGGCCGCGAGCTGCGCGACCACCTGCTCGCAAGGCACCAGGTCTTCATCCGCGAATGCGGCAACAAGCTCGGTATGACCAGCAAGTTCGCCCGGCTGGTCGTGCGGCCCGAACAGGACGTGGAACGACTCGTCGAGGGCATTCGCGACTTCACCCAGGCGCGGTGGACGAGCCATGCCGTCCACGCGAGCCATTCCAGCGAACCGTCGCTGCTCATGCACAGCGCCTGAACGAACGCACAGCACCCTGATCTCATCTCCGAAAGGTTGCCTACAGATGTCATCACCGCACGCCCTCAGCGGTCGGCGCGGCCAGGTGGCTGCGGCCGCGCTGGTGGCCGCCACACTGCTGAACGCGGCCATGTTCGGCGGTACCAACGCCACGGCGTCGTCTCACCGCGAGGCTCCGCTCATCGCGGGCGACCCGGCCGTGGACAACACGGACCTGTACGCGTTCGTGAGTCCCGACCACAAGGACACCGTGACACTGGTCGGCAACTGGTCGGGGTTCCAGGAACCCAACGGTGGCCCCAACTTCTTCCCGTGGGCGGAGGACGCGCAGTACGACTTCAACGTCGACAGCGACGGTGACGCCAAGCCCGACGTCACGCTGCGGTTCACCTTCCAGAACGACGACCGGCGCAAGAACACGACGTTCCTGTACTCCAACGGTGTCGTGGACTCGCTCGACGACGAGAACCTGCTGTTCCGGCAGCGCTACGACATCGAGGCGATCTACCAGAACGGCCAGAAGGTCAAGCTGGTCAAGAACGCCCCGGTCGCGCCGTCCCCGAACGGTCCGGCGTCGATGCCGGACTTCAAGAAGCTGCGCGATCAGGCGATCACCCAGATCGCCGGTGGCGGCAAGGTCTACGTGGGCCCGTCCGAGGACTCGTTCTTCGCCGACCTGCGGGTGTTCGACCTGCTCTACGGCGGCAACCTGAGCGAGGTCGGCCAGGACACGCTGCGCGGCTACAACGTCAACACCATCGCGATCCAGCTGCCCAAGCAGGCGCTGGCGTTGCGCAACGACGCTCACCGCAACCCGAACATCGGCATCTGGAGCACCACGCAGCGCCGCACCCTGAAGCTCTCGCCCGGCAAGGCGGAGGCGGTCGGCGACTTCGTGCAGGTCTCCCGCCTGGGCAACCCGCTGGTGAACGAGGTCGTGGCCCCCGCGGGCCTCAAGGACGCGTTCAACGGCCTGCGCCCCGACCAGGACGCCGGCGTGAAGGAGCTCGTCGACCGGGTCGTGAACCCGGAGCTGCCGAAGCTCGTCGAGGCGATCTACAAGATCCCGGCACCGCAGGGTCAGCGCGACGACCTGGCCGAGATCTTCCTGACCGGTATCACGCGCAAGCTCGGCGCGCAGATCAACGCTGACCTGAACTCGCAGGTCAACAACCAGGACGTGGACGCACGGCGGTTCCGCCCGTCCGAGATGCTGCGGCTGAACATGATGATCGAGCCGAACGCCAACCCGAACCGGCTTGGCCTGCTCGCGGGTGACACGCAGGGCTTCCCGAACGGCCGTCGCCTGACCGACGACGTGGTGGACATCGCCGTGCAGGCGATGGAGGGTGCGGCGGCGTCCGGCAAGCTCGTGGACGCGCTGGCCACGGGCGACAAGGTCGACGCGAACGACCAGCCGTTCGAGGCCGCCTTCCCGTACGTGGGCCTGCCCCGCAACGGCACCGCCGTCAACGCCTCGGGCACCACGGCCGAGGTCGCGGTCAACCCGGTCGGCAGGATCGGGAACATCGACCCGATGGCCATGACCACGGCGGTCGGCTCGGCGGTCGTGTTCGGCGCCGGGTTCCTCATCTGGCGCAAGCGTCAGCAGCAGATCCGCAAGTACGGGTCGCACTCGAAGTGAAGTACCAGCAGCGGCAGGCCGTCGCGGTGGTTCTCCTGGTCACCGCGGCGCTTGCCCACCTCGCCGCCTCCGGTCCTGCCGACAGCAGGGCCGGGGGCGCGCCCCCTGTCCCGGCTGTGGCGCAGCAGAACCGGATGCACAAGGTGGTGCACCAGCTGCAGCAGCGGTTGCACGAGGTTCCGCAGGACAAGTCCTCCTGGGCGCAGCTCGGGTCGTCCTATGTGGAGCTGGCGAGGGTGACGGCCGATCCCGCGTACTACGCGAAGGCCGAAGGCGCACTGAAGAACGCGGGTGACACGGGCCTCGCCGCGATCGGCATGGGCACGCTGGCCAACGCCCGCCACGACTTCCACGCGGCCCGCGACTGGGCCCTGAAGGCGATTGCCGCACTGCCCGCCTCCGCGGAGGCGCACGGCGTGCTGGCGGACGCGTTGACGCAGCTCGGCGACGACGCGGGCGCCCAGGACGCGGTGCAGAAGATGCTGGACCTCAAACCGAACACGGCGTCGTTCGCCCGTGCTTCCTTCCACTTCGAGCTCCACGGCGACGTCGCCGGTGCCCGCGACGCGATGCAGCGTGCGCTGAAGGCCTCCACGACGCCCGAGGAGATCGCGTTCTGCCGTTACCGGCTGGGCGAACTCGCGTTCGACCACGGCCGGCTCGACGAAGCCGCTGAGCACTACGAGCAGGGACTGGCGGCGAGAGGAGACGACATGACTCTCACTCAAGGCATGGCCAAGGTCGCGGCGGCACGGGGTGACGTCCCCGTGGCGCTCGACGCGTACCGCAGGCTCGTCGCCCGCGCTCCCCTGCCGCAGTACCTGCAGGAGTACGCCGAGCTGCTGGAGGCCAACGGCCACGCCGGCGAGGCCGCGAGGCAGTACGACGTGCTTTCCGAGCAGCAACGACTGATGGAGTCCCAGGGTGCTTCCGACGATCTGGCCGCGGCCCTCGTCGCCGCAGACCGCGGTGATGGCGTGCAGGCGCTGCGCCGTGCGGAAAGCGAGTGGAGCCGCCGTCAGAGCGTCTTCGTCGCCGACGCCATGGCGTGGGCCCTGCACGTCAACGGAAGGGACGCGGAGGCGTTGAGCTACTCCGACCGCGCGGTGGCGCTGGGCTGGCAGAACGCCACGTTCTCCTACCACCGCGGCATGATCCTGGCCGCGCTCGGCCGGGTCGCCGAGGCCCAGGAGGCACTGGTGCAGGCGCTCAGGCTGAACGCGAACTTCTCCCCGCTGCAGGCCCTCAAGGCGGGCCGCAAGCTCGCGGAGCTCCGAGGCGGCCGGTGAGCCTGTCCAGCTGGGTGGTGCGGCCCGTCCTGGTGGCGGTGTTGCTGCTCGCCGGCATCTTCTTCATCAACGGCGAGGCGTCCGCCCACCCGCTGGGCAACTTCAGCGTCAACCACTACCACGGGCTGCACCTGCACCCGGACCGGATCGACCTGCGGTCCGTGGTGGACGTGGCGGAGATCCCGACGCTGCAGGAGAACCTGAAGGCCCGTGACGCGAAGCAGTGGTGCGAGGAGGTCTCCAGGACCGACCGCTCCACCGTGGACGGGCGGCAGATCTCCTGGACGCTCGCCGGCTCCACGAAGGAGCACCCGGCCGGCCAGGCCGGCCTGAGCACGACCCGGCTGGTCTGCGAGTTCACCGCCAGGGTCGACCTGGACCGCCCGGCCCGCCTGGAGTTCCGCGACGAGTCGAACGCCGACCGGGTCGGCTGGCGTGAGATCACCGCCGCCGGCACCGGCATCAGGCTGAGGGACTCGCCGGTGCCGACCGAGAGCGTCAGCGACGAGCTGCGGACGTACCCGGAGGACCTGCTCAGCAGTCCGATGGACGTCCGTTCCGTCGTGTTCAGCGCCGAACCGGGCAGCGGGTCCGAGCCGAAGATCGCCTCCGGCTCCCCCGTCCAGTCGTTGAGCGTCACGGCGGCCAGGCTCAACGACATCCTGGGCAGCGACGACCTCACGCCGTGGCTCGGGTTTCTGGCGTTGTTGCTGTCGCTGGTGCTCGGTGCCTCGCACGCGGCGCTGCCCGGTCACGGCAAGACGCTCATCGCCGCCTATCTGGCCGGACGGCAGGGCACGCCGAAGGACGCGTTCATCGTCGGTGCCTCGGTCACGGCCACGCACACCGGTGGTGTGCTGGTCCTCGGCCTGGTCATCAGCGCGTCCAGCGCGCTGGCCGGCGAACAGGTGCTGCGCTGGCTCGGGCTGGTCAGCGGCGTGCTGATCGCGGTGATCGGCGTGATGCTGCTGCGCTCGGCCCTGTCGGCGACCCGCGAACCCGCACTCGCCGGAGTCGCGACCGGGCACGGCCATGGACACGGCCACGGGCATGGGCACGGACATGGGCACGGCCACGGACATGGGCACGGCTACAGCCGCGCGAGCCTCATCGGCATGGGCGCGGCCAACGGCCTGGTCCCCTCGCCGTCCGCCCTGGTGGTCCTGCTGGGCGCGATGGCGCTGGGCCGCACGTGGTTCGGCGTCCTGCTGGTCCTCGGCTACGGCATCGGCATGGCCGGCACGCTCACCGCGGTCGGACTGCTGCTCGTGAAGGCGCGGGATCGCGTCGAAAGAATCCTGGACGGCCGTGCCACTCGCCTGCTGTCGCATTACGCACCCGTCGGCACGGCCGCGACCGTCATCGTCGTCGGCGCCTGGCTGACATTGCAGGCCGTCTAATTGCACCAATGCACGACGAAGGGCCCGGATTCATCTGAATCCGGGCCCTTCGTCTGTTTCCGCCCTTACAGGTTCGCCACCACGAACTGCTTGCCCTCGGTGTTCTCGACCGCGATCGACCGCACCTGGTCCGACGGGACGCTCACCATGCCGCGCACCGTCGCGCCCTCGACCCTGGCCTTCTCGGACGAGGTCCACGCGAACGCCTCGGACTTGGTGCCGTCCTTGGCGATCACGACCAGCTTGCACTTCTGCAAGGCCGGCAGGCCGTTGATCTTGGCCGTGACCAGGTACCGGTCCTGTGACGACGGTTCGATGCCCGCCACCAGGCTGATCCCGCCGGTCGCCGTCGCCTCGCCCGTGCGAGGTCCGGCGATCGACGTCTCCGGCGCCTTGTTCTGCATCAGCGCCGCGGCACCCCCGAACGCGACCACCGCGGCGACTGCCGCGGCGGCGAGATAGCCCGGCCAGCGCCGGGGCCTGGCGTGCAGCGGTTCGGGAAGGTCCTCCACCGCCTGCGGACTCGCTCTCGGGCGTGGAGCGGCCTCCCGCTGCTGCGGGATGGCCGACTCCTGCCTGATCTGCCGCAGCGTGCGCTGCAGCAGCAGGTCCGACGGCATGGGCAGGTCGTCCTCGAGCTCGTGCAGAAATGCCTCACGAGGCACGTCGTCAAGTGCTGTTCGGATCCGATGGAAGTCGGCGACCTGCGCACGGCAGGACGGACAGCCCCGAAGGTGCTGCTCCACGCCAAGACTCTCGTGCGCGTCCAGAACGCCGAGCGCGTAGCAGCCAAGGGTGACCGCGTCGTGCGCGCCAGCTGTCATACGACCTCCTCGTCGTCCCGATTCGACCCCCGCGGCGAAACGGTGTCACGAAGGAAAACGGGCAGATAGGAGTGGTCGGTTCAGCGTTCGAACGAGTTCATTCTGATTGCTCATAACAATGGCATTACGTAACCGCCCAACTACGCTTCTCCCCCGCGCTGAGCTGCTCTTTTCACTCGATCGGACGACTCAAGGTCCATGTTCGACTACAAGCACGTCTGTGGACGAACCAGCGGTCGTTCCTCGGACTCAATGAACACCGCAAGACCGTCCAGGACCCTCGCGAGACCGAACTCGAACTCGTCGAGGAGGCGTTCGAAGCCGCCCGAGTTCCAGATGTGGGTCATCATCGGCAGCCGGTCCGGCGTGAAGTGCTCCCAGAGCGCCTCGCGGCCGTCCCACCAGTCCTCCTCGGACACGCCGGTCTCCCGCTCGGCCTGGACGCGGTCCGCCATCGTGCGGCCGACGCCGTCGACGAAGTGGGACACGGTCGTCACCACGGCCACGATCTCCTCGGGCGCCAGCCCCAGCTCCGACACGGCGGCGTAGGCCGCGTCCTGGCGCGTCATGGCGTGCGGGCCGGGCATCCGCCGCGAGGTCGTCAGCTGCAGCATCCACGGGTGCGCGCGGTACATCGCCCACACCTGCCGGGCGTAGAACTCCAGACCGGCACGCCAGGGACCCCGGGGCGTCGGTTCCGTCTCGCCCCAGACCGCGTCGACCATCAGGTCCAGCAGCTCGGACTTGCCCGGCACGTGCCGGTAGAGCGACATCGCGGTGTTGCCCAGCGTCTCGGCGACCCGGCGCATGGTGAGCGCGTCGATGCCGTCGGCGTCGGCCACCTTGATGGCCGCCTCGACCACTCTCGACTGGCTCAGCGCGGCCTTCGGTCCCCTGGTCGGCTCGGCCGGCGGCTCCCACAACAGGCGCACGCTCCGGTCACGATCGCTCTTCACCCGACCCCCTTCACAACCTGCTTGCTGTGAATCCTAGAACCGTGTACAACGTACACCCTGTGTACAAAGTAAGCAGTTAAGCCACGGGGGTGAAGTCGTGGGACACGCGGTGCTCGCGGAAGGCCTGCGCAAGAGATTCGACGAGAACTGGGCGCTGGACGGGTTCGACCTGGCCGTGCCCGCCGGAACGGTGTGCGGGCTGCTCGGCCCGAACGGCGCCGGCAAGACCACGGCGGTGCGCATCCTGGCCACCCTGCTGCGCCTGGACGGCGGCAGGGCCGAGGTCGCGGGCCACGACGTGGCGCGAGAGGCACCGGCCGTGCGCCGGCAGGTGGCGTTGAACGGTCAGCAGTCCACGGTCGACGACGTGCTGACCGGCAAGGAGAACCTGGTCATGTGGGGACGGCTCTACCACCTCTCGAAGCGCCAGGCCGAGGCACGGGCGGACGAGCTGCTGGAGCAGTTCGGGCTCACCGACGCGGCGGACAAGCGCGCCAAGCAGTACTCGGGCGGCATGCGGCGGCGCCTGGACCTGGCGTCGAGCTTCATCATGCGGCCGTCGGTGCTGTTCCTGGACGAACCGACCACCGGCCTCGACCCGCGCAACCGCGGTGAGGTCTGGCGGGAGGTGAAGCGGGTCGTCGCGGAGGGGACGACGGTGCTGCTGACCACGCAGTACCTGGACGAGGCCGACCAGCTCGCGGACCAGATCGTCGTGCTGGACACCGGACGGGTCGCCGCGCAGGGCACGCCGGACCAGCTCAAGTCCAAGCTCGGCGGCGACCGGATCGAGGTCGTGGTCCGCGACGCCGACGAGCTGCCGGTCGTGGCGGACGTCCTCGGACCGGACGCCGAGGTGGACCCCGACGCGTTCCGGGTGAGCGCGGCGGTCGCCGACCGGGTGGCGGCGCTGACGCGGGTGACGTCGGCACTGGCCGCGAAGGGCGTGGAGGCCGAGGACATCGCGCTGCGGCGGCCGACCCTCGACGAGGTCTTCCTCGCCATCACCGGGCACAAGGCAGTCTCGGAGGTGCGGGCATGAGGTACGCGGTCGTCGACTCGTGGATCGTCGCGAAGAGGGACCTGATCCACTGGGTGCGCGAGCCGGTCAGGGTGTTCGCGAACCTCGCCTACCCGGTCATCTCGGTGCTGATCTTCGGGCTGGTGTTCGGCAGCGCGATGAACGTCTTCGGCGGTGGCGACTACATCGAGTTCCTGCTGCCGGGCATGTTCGGCCAGACCATCGCGTTCGGCGTCGGCTCCACGCTCATGATGGTGTCGATGGACGCCGACCGGGGCGTCACGGACCGGTTCCGCGCCTCGCCGATGTCGCAGACCGGCGTGGTGGCCGGGCGCAGCATCGCGGACCTGGTGAACTCGTCGCTCGAACTGCTGGTGCTCGCGCTGTGCGGGCTGGTGATCGGCTGGTCGTTCCACGACGGGCCGCTCAACGCGCTGCTGGCGTTCGCGCTGTTGCTGTGGCTGCGGTTCGCGCTGGTCTGGGTCGGCATCTACATCGGCCTGCTGGTCAAGCCGGAGGCCGCGCAGGCCTCGTGGATGTTCCTGTTCCCGCTGACGATGTTCGCGAACACGTTCGTCTCGCCGGAGCTGATGCCGGGCTGGCTGCGGGTGGTCGCGGAGTGGAACCCGCTGTCGTCGACCGTGGCGGCGGCGCGGGAGCTGTTCGGCAACCCCGGGGTCGGCGGTGACTCGTGGGCCGCGCAGAACTCGTTGCTACTGGCGGTGCTGTGGCCCGCGGTGTTCGTGGCGATCTTCTGGCCGCTCTCGGTGCTGAAGTACCGCAACCTCAGCCGCTGAGAAGTCGGTCCGGAACTGGTCGGCGAGCCAGCTCGCGAGCAGCCGCCGCCAGTTCCGGACCCTGGCCAGGTTCTCCGGTGTCAGCGTCCTGTCGGCCTCCCACTGCCGCCAGTCGTCGCTCGCGAGCCAGCCGATGCACCCGGCGATCCGGTGCACGCGCAGCAGGTCCGGGTCGGGCCGCGTGCCGTAACCGGTCCAGAACGCCTGGGGCAGCACGGTTCCGTGCAGGTAGAGGTGCTCCTCGAACGCCGCCAGCTCGTCGAGCGGGTTGCCCAGGCCGGGGTTGTCCCAGTCGATCAGCGTGGCCGCGTGCTCGCTGACGATGATGTTGTGCAGGTTCACGTCGTTGTGCAGCAGGCCGACCTCGTGGATCTTCGCGAACGCCTCGCCGACGCGCCGCCAGACCTCTTCGGACACCGGCAGCGCCTCCGCCAGCGTCCGGCCCTCGACGTACTCGACCAGCACGTCGCCCCGGCCGTTGTGCGCGAGGACCTCCGGCGCGCCGGGCACGACGAACTTCGGCAGGTCGCGCGCCACCTTGGGTTGCCGCAGCACGGCTTTGCGCCCGTCGGCCAGCGTCACGAGGTGCAGGACGTTGGTGAGGCCCTCCCCCCGCAGCGGCTCGACGCGGACGGCGGTCTCCAGCAGCCGGAACAAACACCTACCTCCAGTGGCGATCGGTGTAACACAAGACACATCGGACAGATGAGGAACCTCGGGGGTCCATTCGGCGGCGAAGTACGCATGGAGGCTCACCGATGGTTCAACGTCCTCGGCGCTTGGCGCTGTTCGCGGTCCTGACACTGGTTCTACCACTGGCTGTGACCGGACAGGCACTCGCTGATCCCACCAACAACTCCCCTGCGAAGCTCACCCAGGCCGTCACGCTGAACGGCGTCCTGAGACATCTCGACGCGTTCCAGTCCATCGCGGACACCCACGGCGACCGCGCGGCCGGACGTCCTGGATACCAGGCGTCGGTGAACTACGTGGTCTCGCGGCTGACCTCGGCCGGCTACCTGCCCGACGTGCAGGAGTTCGACTTCCCGTACGTGGAGGACGGCTCGCGGCTCGACCGCGTCGCGCCGGTTCCGCGGATCTTCCAGCGCGACACCGACTTCACCCGCAACGGGTTCACGCCGACGTTCGAGGGGGACGTCACCGGCGTCATCCAGCCCGTCGACGTGATCGTCCCGCCCGCGCCCGTGCCGAACACGAGCAGCAGCGGGTGCGAGGCGGGCGACTTCGCCGGGTTCGTCCCCGGCCGCGTCGCCGTGCTGCAACGCGGCACGTGCGGGTTCAACGTCAAGGCGCTGAACGCGCAGGCCGCGGGCGCGTCCGCGGTCATCCTGTTCAACGAGGGCCAGCCCGGCCGCACCGGCCTGACCACACCGATCGGCGACACCCCCGGACTGGCGGTTCCCGTGGTGTTCGCGACCTACGCCGCCGCCGCGGAGCTCATCACGCTCACACCGGGCGCCACCGTGCGGGTGAAGGTCGACTTCACCGCGGAGACGCGCAAGTCGTGGAACGTGTTCGCCGAGTCCTCCGACGGCGACGCGAACAACGTCGTCATGGCCGGCGCGCACCTCGACAGCGTGCAGGACGGGCCCGGCATCAACGACAACGGCAGCGGCTCGGCCGCGTTGCTGGAGACCGCGATCCACCTGCAGAAGGTCAAGACCAACGCGAAGGTCCGCTTCGCGTGGTGGGGTGCCGAGGAGGAGGGCCTGCTCGGGTCCGAGCACTACGTCGCCACGCTCCCGCAGGCCGAGCAGGACAGGATCGCGCTGTACCTGAACTTCGACATGGTCGGCTCGCCGAACCACTTCTTCGGCGTCTACGACGGGGACGACTCGAGCGGCACCGCGCCCGTGCCGATCCCGCCGGGTTCGGCGCAGATCGAGGACGTGTTCGAGAAGTTCTACGCCGACCGGGGCCTGCCGTCGGAGGACACGGACTTCTCCGGACGCTCGGACTACGGGCCGTTCATCGCGGTGAACATCCCGGCGGGCGGGCTGTTCACCGGGGCCGAGGACGTGAAGTCGGCCGAGCAGGCCGCGCGGTACGGCGGCACGGCGGGCATCGCGTTCGACCCGTGCTACCACCAGCCGTGCGACACCAGGTCGAACCTGAACCTGACCGCCCTGGACGTCAACGCCGACGCCATCGCCACCGCGGTGATCACGTTCGCGTTCGACACCTCGACGGTGAACGGCGTGCGCGCGCCCGGCAGGTCGCACGGACGCGCGCCGACGGGTTCCGCTAGCTAGCCCAGAGGTCACACCGGTGATCGGCCGGTGCGACCTGCTCGGTCGCGAGGAGCCGGACGTCCTGGCGTGCCCAGCCGGGACGTCCGGTCCGCGCGAACCGGCTCCACACCTCGGCCATCTCGTCCGACAGCCGCTGCTGCGCCGGGGTGAGCCGCACGTCGCCGTAGCGGAACAGGAACGGCAGCTCCGAGCCGTGGTAGGCGCCGTACGGGAACTCCGGCATGCCCGGGAAGATCATCGGCGGCTCCGGTTCGGCGAACTCGTAGCCGAACGCCCCGGCCTGCCCGCGCAGTTCCCCGGTCGGGCAGAACGACGTCATGTCCGAGAGCGCCGCGGAGAGCGCCACCCGTTCGTCGCCCCCGCGCGGCGGGTAGGCGGCCAGGATCCGCCGCGCCTTCGCCGCGCCGAAGCCCTCGGTCAGCGCCTGCTCGTACCCGGCGGCATCGAGCGGCGGGTAGTACATCGCGGCGAACACCGAGAACTCGTCGCGCGCGGTGCCCGCGAGAACGGGGACTTCGTGGAAGCGGCCCCCGCGCAGCGCCGTGATCGGGTTCTCCGGCAACGCTTCCGTGCCGTACGCGGGCGAGGAGAACTGCGGTGTCAGCGCCTTGACCTGCTCGGTCGTGAGCCTGCGCAGGCACGCGACGTCCGCGCAGCCCGACGCCTGGGCACCGGCTCGTTCGACGTCTTCGCGGTGGACCCAGGTGTGCTGGACGGTGTTCTCGCCCGCCGGGACGCCGAACCCGCACGGTCCACTCTGGATGATCGCCTTGTGGAACAGCCCGCGCGTGCGCGGCGAGGTCAGCTGGGCGCACGTCGACAGGCCGCCCGCCGACGCCCCGAAGAGCGTGACGTTGTGCGGGTCGCCGCCGAACCACCGGATGTTGCGCTGGACCCAGCCGAGCGCGGCCTGCTGGTCGCGCAGCCCGAACGCGCCGGAGCCGGCGAGTCCCGGGAAGCCGAAGTACCCGAAGGCACCGAGCCGGTAGTTGATCGTGACGACGACAGAACCGTTGCGCGCCAGATGGTCCGCGCCGTAGTCGGCCCCGGCGCCGGTGGTGAAGCCGCCTCCGTGGATCCAGACGAGGACCGGGCGGTTCGCGGCTTTCGCCGGTGTGGTGACGTTGAGGTACAGGCAGTCCTCGGCTTCTTCACAACGAGGACTTGGCTTGTCCGCCTGGAGAACGCCCTGCCAGGGCTTCGCGGGCTGCGGATCGCGCCAGCGGTTCTCCCCGGTGGGCGGGGCGGCGAACGGGATGCCCTGGAACGAGCGCAGGGCACCGGTGGAGGTTCCCGACACGAATCCGGTGTCGGTGCGGACGATTCCCGCGGCGTGGGCGGGAACAGCGGTTGCGGCGACGAGCACGGCCGCCAGCAAAAGGGTTGTGGTTGAACGCATGTCACGATCAACCTAGCCCGTGCCGCAACCTCTTTAGACCACGGCTTTGTTCCGGGACAGCAAGCGCGCCGCCACCGCCGCCGGCAGGTACATCAGCACGCCGTACACCGCGGGTGGGATCGCCATCGTCTCGTCGTTCAGCACCGTCAGCGCCAGCGTGATCGCGATCGTGGCGTTGTGGATGCCGATCTCCATCGCGCTGGCGATCGCCTGCTTGCGCTCCACTTTGAACGCCTTGGGCACGTAGTAGCCGATCAGCAGGCTGAAGACGCTCAGCAGCAGCGCCACCGGGCCGAGCGTCGCGATGTTGTCGATCAGCTGCTGGTAGGCCTGCGCGATCGCGGCGATGATGACGAGCACCAGCACCACGACGGACGCGATGCGCACCGGGTCGTTCATGCGCAGCGCCCAGGCCTCGAACCTGCGGCGCACCAGCATGCCGATCGCCACCGGCACGAGCACGATCGCGAACACCTGCACGAACTTCGCCGGCTGCAGCCCGACCTCGGCGTTGTCCGCCATGAAGTGCGCCATGCTCAGGCCGACCACCAGCGGCAGCGTGAACACCGCCAGCACCGAGTTGATCGCGGTGAGCGTGATGTTGAGCGCCACGTCCCCGCCCGCGAGGTGGCTGAACAGGTTCGCCGACGTGCCGCCGGGCGAGGCGACGAGCAGCATCATGCCGACGGCGAGCACGCCCTTGAGGCCGAACGCGAGCACCAGCCCGAGGCAGATCGCGGGCAGGACGACCACCTGGCAGACGAGGGCGATCACCGCGGCCTTCGGGTACTTCGCGACCCTGGCGAAGTCCTCGGTGGTGAGCGTGAGGCCGAGGCCGAACATCACCAGGGCGAGCGCCAGCGGCAGGAAGATCTGTACGACTAGCACGGTGGCCTCCGCGGATGTCCAGCTTGTCCAGTGTGATCTGTCCGGAAGATCCTGGCGTTACGCCCGGCCCGGTGGAATCGGCCGGGTGGCGGCACCGTCTCACGGATCCCGCCGGGAAGCGACACACTGGGCGGGTGCAGATCGGCGTGTTCACCGCGGGCGACCTCCCGCCGTCGGAGATCGTCGCGCTGGCGATCGCGGCCGACGAGGCGGGCCTCGACGTCTTCGCGGTCGGCGAGCACCACAACCCGCCCTACACCTCGTCCTGCCCCGCCACGCTCCTGGCGCACATCGCGGCGAGAACGGCACTGCGGCTGTCCACCGCCACCACGCTGATCACCACGAACGACCCGGTCAGGCTCGCCGCCGAGTACGCCACGCTCGCCCTGCTCGCCCCCGGCCGGACCGACCTGGTGCTCGGGCGGGGCAACACCGCGAAGGTGTTCGGCTGGTTCGGCAAGGAGATCGAGTACAGCCTGCCGTTGACGGTCGAGCACTACGCGATGGTCAGATCCACGTGGCCGGACCTGCCCTACGTCTGGCACGCCTGCGCGCGCTCGCCCGAGATCGCGGACCTGGCGGCGGAGCACGACGACGGGTTGTTCGTGTTCGCCGGCCGGACCGAGCACGTGAGCCGGTACCGCGACCAGGCCGCGCATCCGAGGATCGGTGTGCTGGCCGACGACCTCGACGAGGGCCTGGCCTGCGCACCCGACCGCCTGCTGGTGAAAGCCGGCAGCCCAGCGGATGTGGAAAAGCTAGGGTCGGCGGTGTGTTCAGCCTTGCCACACCGCCGCTCTTCGCCCGGCTCCGCCCAGCGCGGAACGTCCTGATCGCCGGCGCGGGCGGTGGCTTCGACGTGTTCGCGGGCATCCCGCTCGGCGTCGCGCTGCGCGAACAGGGCAAGCGGGTGCACTACGCCAGCCTGAGCTTCAGCGACCTGGAACGCCTCGACCTCGACGCGTGGCTGGAGCCCGGACTCGCCGTCGTCGCACCGGAGACCTCCGGCGAGGACGCGTACTTCCCGGAACGCGAGCTCGCGCGGTTCCTCGGCGACACCGTCTACGCGTTCCCGCGCACGGGTGTGCGGCCGCTGCGCGACGCGTACCGCACCATCATCGAGAAGCACTCCATCGACGCGGTCGTGCTCGTCGACGGCGGCACGGACATCCTGCTGCGCGGCGACGAACAGCACCTCGGCACGCCGACCGAGGACATGACGAGTCTCGCCGCCGCCGCGGGCCTCGACGGCGTGGTGAAGATCGTGACCAGCCTCGGCTTCGGCGTCGACGCGCACCACGGCGTGTGCCACGCGCACGTGCTGGAGAACCTGGCGGCGCTGGACAAGCAGGGCGCCTACCTCGGCGCGCTGTCGATCCCGTCGGACAGCTTCGAGGCCCGCGCCTACACAACCGCCGTCGCGCAGGCGCAGGACGCGACGCCGCTGTCGCCGAGCATCGTGAACGGCCAGATCGCGGCCTCGCTCCAGGGCGAGTTCGGGAACGTGCAGTTCACCAGGCGCACCGAGGGCAGCGAGCTGTTCGTGAACCCCTTGATGGGCGTGTACTTCAGCGTCGACCTCGACGCCCTCGCCCGCGGCGTGCACTACCTCCCCTCCTTGGAGAACACGCGGACGGCGTTCGACGTGGCGCTCGCGATCGAGGAATACCGCGAGAGCAACGACGAGCGCCGCCCGAGGCGCGCGCTCCCCCACTGAAACCGCCTCATCGGCGCCGGACCACGAACGCCACCACCAGGACCAGCACGCCGATGGCGAAGGCCGAGCCCAGCACCCACAGCCCGTAGACCGCGAACGCCACGAACTCCGAGCCGATCGCGGCCACGGACGTCACCGTGGCACGGGCGTCGGAGGTGATCCGGTGCTGGAGTTCGGTTTCCACGTGCACGAGCACGAACCGGTAGAGGCCGTAGAACAGTCCCAGGAGGACGATCGCGAGCGGCACGGCCAGCAGTGCCGCCGCGACCAGCAACGCGCCCGAGGCGAACAGCACCCAGCCGCGGAACGGCAACCGCCCGGCGAGCGAGGCACCGGCGGCTCCCATCAGCGGCACGCCGATCGTCGCCATCGGCACCCACACCGTCGGCACGTGCCAGTCCTGCGCCAGCAGCGTGAAGTACTCCTCGAACGCGTCGATCGCGTACACCAGGGCCACCGCGAGCACGGCACGTTTGATCGGCACGGACGCGCGCAGTCCGGTCTTCAGCGTCGCGAGGTACCCGAGTTCGTCGTCGTCCTCGTCGTCGCGTTCCGGTTCGGGGAAACGGGCCGCGATCACCGACGACGCGAGGCACATCGCGACCGACGCCCAGCCGGCCAGCTCGTACCCGCCGAACGAGAACAGCGCGGTGGCGACGACCGCGACCGGGACCTGCGCGATCAGCTCGATGGTGTCGACGCGGGCGTTGAGCGGTCCGTACCGGTCCTCGTCGCCGTTGGCCGCCAGCCCGTCGTAGAGCAGCGCCTCGAAGGCACCGGACTGCAGCGTGCCGCCCAGGCCCCACAGCACGAACCCGGCCGCGAACCCCCAGAACGACGGGAACAGCACCCAGGCCGCGTAACCGCAGGCCTGCAGCACACCGGAGGCGATCAGACAGCCCCGCCGCGAGAAGCGGTCCGCGAGCGCGCCCGACGGCACCTCGAACACGACCGAGGTCAGCGACCAGATCGCGAGCAGCACCGAGATGGAGGCGTCCGACAGCCCGCTGTCGGCGAAGAGCAACGCGTACAGCGCGTAGATCGGGACGAGGTGCGAGCACCACGCCCACGCCGTCGCGGTTCGGGAAAGATCAGTTGAAGATCAATGTCGTCGTCGCATGGGTCAAGACTAGGCCGCCAGCGCCACCGATTAAATGGCGCTGACGGCCGGTAGTCACCTAGAAACCCGCGGTGATCTTCGTGAACTCCAGCTCGGACTGCGGGATGCCGGAGCAGCTCGCGGACACCTGGCCGTCGCAGCCGCCGCGGTCGCGGTTGACCGACCAGAAGGCCAGCCGCCCGAGGCCGTTGGCCTTCGACCAGTCGCGGATCGCGGTCCAGTCGTCGACCGTGGTCAGCTCGCGCTGGTCCGACAGGCCGTTCATGCCCGAGATGCCGACGTGCCTGAACGCCTCGGCGTCGCTCCAGCCGAAGGTCGACTTGAGCTTGTTCTTCAGCCCCGTGGCCGCGTTGATGGTGTCGGTGCGGATGTTGGAGCTGCCGAAGTCGAACGGCATGATCGTGAACACGTCGATGTTCGCGTTCAGCGCCTTGGCCTGGTCGATCAGCCGGGCGCCGTAGAAGTTCGGGCCGGTGGTCGAGGTGCCGAAGGTGATGATCGTCTGGATGCCCGGGTTGTTCTGCTTGACGATCCGCAGGGCGTTGACGATCCGGTCGGCCACGACGGTGTTCTCGAACTCGTCGGTGTTCTCGATGTCGATGTCGATGGCCTTGAGCCCGTAGGCGTTGATGACCTGCTGGTACGCGCCGGCCAGCGCCTCGGGGGTCGAGCAGTTCGGGCCCAGCTTGTTGCCGCTCCAGCCGCCGAACGACGGCACGACGTCACCACCGGCCGCGCGGATGGCGTTGATCGCCTGCTGGTCGGCGCCGCCGGTCAGCGGACGCTGGCCGTCCCACGACGGGGTGCACCCGCCGCTGGACAGGACGAACGCGAGGGTGAACCACTTGACGCCGGTCTTGCTCATGACCTCCGTCGCGCTCTGCGGGTTGCCCCAGCCCAGGTACAGGTAGGGCGCGCCGCGGCCGGTGCCGGGCACCGGCGGGTTCGACGTCGTCGTGGTGGTCGTCGTGGTCGTGGTCGGCGGGTTGCCGGTGCCGTCGCAGGAGCCGCCGTTGACCTTGCAGCCGGACGGGGTCCCGCCGGACCCCTTCACGGTGAAACCGAAGCTCACCGAGCCGCCCACGGGAACACTGCCGTTCCAGGTGTTGCGGACGGTGATGTTCTGGCCGTTGGCTCCGTAGCTGCCGTCCCACAGCGACGCGATCGACTGCCCGCTCGGCAGCGTGAACTCGACGGTCCACGACGAGAGCGCGGACCCGCCGCTGTTGGAGATCGTGTACTTGGCCTCGTAGCCGGTGCCCCAGTCCGACGTCTTGGTGAACGCCGCCGTCACACCCGACGCGCCGCTCGCGGGGGCGGCGGCGACGCCTCCGACCACTGTGGCCAGCGCCAGACCCAGGGTCAGGATCTGCCAGCGAAACTTCTTCATGGTGCTCCGTTCACGTGCAGGGGGAACGTGATGCGGGCACGTTAACTGGTCTAAACCACCTGTTCAAGAGGATGAACCGGACATCGTCCGCGCTTGTCAGAGCCAGCCGTCACAGGACGCTGGTGCGCTCGGCCCGTTCGCGGTCGCGCTCCTCGAGCAGTTGCAGCAGGGCGTAGGTGGTCTGCCGCTGCTCCTCCACGAGCTTCGTGAGCCACGATCCGAAGTAGAGGAACCCGCCGACGCCGATCAGCCCGACGCCAAGGATGCCGCCCGACACGACGTACGGGATCTGCTCGAACGTGTAGCCGGTGTGCGCGACACCCCACCAGGCGAAGAGGATCGCCGCGATCCCCGCCGTCATCAGCATCGTGCCCGCGAGCCCGAGCCCGCTTCGCATCCGTGCGCGGCGCCGGTCCTGGATCGTCATCGCTCACCCGTTGCGGAGGTCGGGGACACCGGTCGGGTGCCCGGAGGGACAGGGACCGCCGCCCAGCAGGAAGGTGCCGAACGACTTCATGCCGAACGCTCCCGCCGCGGCGACCCCGAGACCGGTGAGCACCAGCAGCGCCGGTACGCCGGGGAAGTCGAGCAGCGAACGGGGCTTGGTGCGCGCGGACGCGACCGGTGTGACCGTCTTGGGCGGAGTCACACCCGCGACCGGAGGCGCGCCCAGCGCCGGTGGTGGTGCGGTGTCCGCGGCGGGCGGCACCACGGGCACGATCGGGGCCGGTGCGTCCGGTGGTGCCGGAGATGTCGAGGCGGAAGCGTTTGCGACGGCCTCGGTGTCGCCCACGACCACCACCATCTTGCGCAGCGGGTTGAGCAGCGGCACGAGTTCCTTGGGCAGCAACGGGGCCAGGAGGCCGTCCAGGATTCCGCCGAGGCCGAGCCTGGTGCGCAACGCCAGCACGTCGACGGTGAGGGTGAGGCCTCGGCTGGAGGACGTCGCCGCAGTGCCTTCCAGCTTGGTCGCGGCGGTGGGCCAGGTGAGGGTGATTCCCAGTGGCTCCAACGCCTTCAGCAGTCCGTCCGGCGGCGCGTCCGGGGCCTTGACCGGGAACTTCTGGCCCAGCACGGTGAACTCGGCGATGGAGAACGTGCTCGTGCCGCTCCCCTTGCTGCCGTCGCTCACGGCGACGGACTCGAACTTCACGCCCGACAGCACGACCAGGCCGGCCAGCAGCGAGATCGTCTGCGCGGACGTGACGGCGGCCGAGCGGGCCTCGGACGCGCCCGCCGAGCTGACGCTGCTCGACGACAGGCCGTCGGCGGTCAGCAGGAACGGCACCTCCTGCTTCGCCCCCGCGTAGGACTCCGCCTTCGCGGCTCCCGCGGTCGCCTTCATGCCCGGCTGGGACTGGTCCGCCGGACCGCCGGGATGGGCGGCGTTGGCCTGCACCGGGTAGGCGAAGCCGAGCAGCTGCGGCAGGCCGGTGCCGACGGCCGCGCCCGGCCACAGCGAGCTGGCGACCGACCGGCCGATCGGGCCGGAGCCCAGTTCCGTCTGCGTGTAGGAGAGGTGCGCCTCGCCCTGCGGTTCGGCTGGCACCGGGATCAGGTCGGTGTGCAGCAGCACGGACACCGGCGCGGCGCGGGCGGTCAGCGTGAACCCGCCGATGTCCGCCTTCGCGGGTGCCGGGGACAGCAGGAGGAGCAGCAGGACGAGCGCGTACCTCATGACGTCCCTCCGAAGTAGACGGTGGCCAGGTCGCCGTCGGCGGAGATCTCTCCGTGCGTCATCACGACGACCTGGTCGGCGACTGCCGAGGCGGTCTCGGCGAACTGCTCGACTATCAGCATCGTGACGCCGGACCGCGCCAGCTCCCCCACGACCTCGTACAGCTCGGCGACGATCACCGGCGCGAGGCCCATCGAGAGTTCGTCGATCACGAGCACGGCCGGGTCGGTGACCAGTGCGCGGGAGAACGCGAGCATCTGCTGCTCGCCGCCGGACATCGAGCCCGCGAGCTGCCCGCGGCGCGCCTTGAGCTTCGGGAACCGCTGGTAGACCAGCTCGGCGTCCCCGCGCATCAGCCTCAGGTTCTCCGCCACCGTCAGGTTCGGGAAGATCGCGCGGCCCTCCGGGATCGTGCACAGGCCGGCGCGGGCGAGCTCGTCCGGCGCGGCGTCGTTGACGTGCACCCCGCCCAGGTGGACGTGACCGGAGGTGGCCCTGATCTGTCCACTGAGGACCTTGACCAGCGTGGACTTGCCGGCGCCGTTCGGACCGAGCAACGCGGTGACGGTGCCGCGCGGCACCGTCAGCGAGACCCCGCGCAGCACCTCGATCCGGCCGTAACCGGCGTGGACGTTCGTCAGGTCGATCATCCGAGGTACGCCTCCCGGACACCCTCGTGCGCACGGACGGCGTCGGGCGTGCCGGAGACCAGCAGCCGTCCCAGGTTCAGCACGTGCACGTGGTCGCAGTAGCCCATCACGAGGTCCATGTCGTGCTCGACCAGCACGACCGAACGGCCCTCGGCGCTCAGTTGCCGCAGCAGCTCACCGAACGCGTCGGTCTCCGCGCGGTCGAGGCCGGACGACGGTTCGTCCAGCAGCAGCAGGCGTGGATCGGTGGCGAGCGCGCGAGCCAGTTCCAGCAGGCGCGCGGCGCCGGTCGGGACGGTGTCGGCCTGGTTGCCCGCGAACTCCGCGATCCCGACCCGCGCCAGCAGCTCCTGGGCCAGCTTCGCGGGCCTGCGGCGGCTTTCGAGCGCCACCACCACGTTCTCCCACACAGTCAGCGACCCGAAGACCTCGAGCCGCTGGAACGTGCGCGCGACGCCCAGCCTCGACCGCTGGTGCGGTCCCCTGCCGGTGATGTCCTCGTCGTCGAGCAGCACCCGCCCGGCCGTCGGCCTGCGCAGCCCGCTGATCACGTCGAACAACGTCGTCTTGCCGGCGCCGTTGGGCCCGATCAGGCCGGTGACGCCGGGTTCGACGATCAGCGACACGTCGTCGACCGCGGTCACCTCGCCGAAGCGGACCGTCACGCCCTCCACCCGCAACGTGCTCATGCGCGCCGCCAGGACCAGACCCGGAAACCCCAGCTGACCAGCCCGTTGGGATCACGCGCGAGCCCGGCGGCCGCCACCCCGAGCAGCACGACCGCCACTCCCGCGAACGCCGGGAAACCGCTCTGCAGCACGGGGAGCAGCATCAGCAGCACCCCGCCGAGCAACGCGCCCGACACCGACGTCACGCCCGCGATCACCGCGAACAGCAGCAGCGGCAGGTTGTTGAACAGCTGGAAGTCGCTCGCCGCGACGGTCTCCCGCAGCTGCGCGAACAACCCGCCCGCGAGCCCCGCGATCGCCGCCGACAGGGAGAACACCCACACCCGGATCCAGCGCACGTTCAGCCCGAGCGTCGCGCACGCCGCCGGACTGTCCTTGACCGCGATCATCCGCCGCCCGAGCCGGCCGCGCCGCACGGCCAGCACACCGACGCCGACCACGACGAAGACGGCCGCGGCCAGCAGCAGCTGAGCGGTCGCCGACTCGACCAGCCTCGGCACCTGCAGGCTGCCCCGCACACCGAACGCGACCGGCGACTGGAGCACGAGCTTGTCCATGAGCTGCGCGAACCCCAGCGTCGCCAGCGCCAGGTACAGCCCGCTGACCCGCAGCGCCGTCAACGCGATCAGCGCCCCGACCGCCGCCGCGACCCCGGCGCCGATCAGCAGCGTCACGGGCGACGGACCGCCGAGCCGCGCCACCGTCACCGCGCCCACGCCGACGAACGTGAACTGCCCCAGCGACACCACACCGCCGTAGCCGGTGAGCAGGACCATCGACAGCAGCACGATCCCGAACACCAGCGCCAGCGCGAGCTGCCCGGCCACCACCGGGTCCACCAGCAACGCCAGCACGACGACCACACCCGCGAAGAGCCCGGCGCTCACGCCGGTCGTGAGCGCGGTCGGCACGGCCACGCCACGCGATCCCCGGACGCCACCTATCCGCAGCGGTGACTGCGGCATCGCGAGCAGCACCACGAACAGCAGCAGGGCCGGAATCGCGGCCCGGAAGGAGATCCAGAACGGCGACGACGGCAGGTACGCCACCGCGTAGGACTGCACCAGCCCAAGCCCGAGCGCGCCGGCGAACGTCCACGGCAGACTCCGCAACCGGCCCACCAGCGCGGCCGTGTACGCGGTGATCACGAGCAACGTCATCGTCACGTAGTCGAGCTGCACGACCGGTGTGAGCAGGATGCCGCCGAGTGCCGCGAGCGCCGACCCGATCGCCCAGCTCAGCGCCGACAGCCTGGTCGGCCGGGTCCCGTAGAGCGCGGCCAGTTCCGGCGCGTCGACGCAGGCCCGCATCGCGAGCCCGGTCCGCGTCCGGTTCAGCAGCACGTACAGCCCGCCCGCGACGAGCACCGCGCACGCCAGCGTCACCAGGTCGTGCCCGCTGACGAACGACTGCCCGACGTGGACGCCGAGCTGGTCGAGGAACGGCCGCACCGGACGCGCCTGCGGCGGCCACACGACCTGCGCCACCCCGATCAGCCCGACCAGCAGCCCGACCCCGGCCACCAGCGTGATCCCGACCGGCGCGCCCGCGAGCCGGCGCATGACGAACCGCTCGACCACCAGCCCGAACAGCGGCGCGCACACGCCGGCCACGAGCAGCAGCGCGAGCCACTGGGGCAGGCCGCGGTTCTCGGCGAGCTCCCAGTAGAGGAACGCCATGACCATGCCGATGGCGCCGTGGCCGACGTTGAAGACCTTGGAGGTGCTGTAGGTCAGCACCAGGCCGCCGGCGACGACGGCGTACGCGCCGCCGGTGACGAGGCCGAAGATGGTGTAGGCGAGGAGAGCGGTCATCCGCCCACCCCCGTGTCGATCAACGTCCCGCACGAGTACCCCGAGGCGGGCGCCAACCGGCTCCACGTCCCGCCCTTCAGGCGCACCAGCGTCATGCACGCCGAAGTCCGCTTACCGCCGACGTCCTGCGGCGCGACCATGCCCTCGGCGGTGAAGTCGTGCACCCCGCGCACCGCCTCGACCATCGCCTTGCGGGTCAGCTGCGGACCGACCTTCGCCGCCGTGGTCACGAACAACCGGGCAGCCGCCCAGGCGAACATCCCGAAGTACGAGGGCGCGGCGCCGGGCGCCACCCGTCCCAGCCACTGCTTGTACAGCGCCACCTGGCCGTTCGACTCCTCGAACAGCGCGCCGTTCGTGTAGACGACGGTCCCGTCGACCGCCGCGCCTCCCTGCTTGACGTACTGCGGGTCGTACGCGGACGGGTCGGTGATGAACGCCTCCGGCGTGTACCCCTGCTGCCGCATGGCCTGCTGCAACCGCACCGCGTACTGCGCCGAGCCGATCCAGTACACGATCTTGGTGCCGGTCTCCTTCAGCTTCGCCACGTACGGCGCGTAGTTGACGTCGGTGATGTCGATGGCCTGCGAGTAGACGAACTTGATCCCGCGCGCCTCGGCCGCCTTCTGCATGCTGCGGGCGTTCTGCGCGCTCGCGTCGGCGTTGAGGTAGAGGTAGGCCGCGGCGCCGACGCCGCCGGGGAAGCTCGACTTGACCAGGTCCGGACCGGCCGAGGACACGAGGTTCACGACGTTCGACGCCACGCCGAAGCTCACGGGCGTGCGCTGGCGTTGCGCGGTGACGGTCGAGGCCCGCAGGTCGGGTATCCCGCAGCCGGCGGCGGCGGGCCCGCCGCCCTGGTCGAACGCGGACATCGAGCCCACCAGCGCGAAGGCCTGTTCGCAGGCCTGGGAGGTGGCCTGCTGGTCGCCACCGCTGTCGGTGCGGGAGTCGAACGAGACGAGCTTGAGCTTGCGCCCGCACACCGAGCCCTGGGTGGTGTTGAAGTACTCGACGAACGCCTTGGTGGCCTGCTGGGCCGACTGGAAGATGCCGGGCACCGGGCCGCTGATGTCGGAGATGTTGGCGATCGTGATCTCGCCGGCCGTGACGCCCTTGTCCGTGGCGCCGCCGGTGCCCTGGCAGCCGCCCGCGATGCTGCCGGGCGGATTGGGCTTCTTGTCGGGCTGCTGCGGGTTCGCGGCGCCCGGCTGCTCCGCGGTGCCTTCGGAGACCGCACCGTCCTCGCCGGTCACCGCACCGTCCTGGGTGCCGGCCGACCCTCCCTGCGGCACGACGAGCGCTGCGCGTTGCTCGTCGGTGAGCCTGCTCCCGCATCCGGCGATCAACGCGCAGATCGTCAGTGCGATCAGTGCGGTCCTGCGACGCATGCGCACTGACGCTAGAGATCTGCATCCATCCAGATCTATGCAGCTTCTAGAACGCGTTCTACATGCAAACAATCGCAAGGAAATCCGTCACCAAAGCGCGGTCGCCTCGTTATGAGCGACCGCGCCAAGTAACACGTTCTACCTACGAGGGCGGCAGCAGTTCCGGACGGCGCGGCCGGATCACGTCTCCGGACGACTCGCCGCGCACCCGCCGCATCACCCACGGCACGACGTGCTCGCGCGCCCACTTCCAGTCCTCCGCGCGCCGGACGCGGCGGTCGACCAGCGGGGCCATGCCCAGCACCGTGCGCTCCAGCGAGTGCGGGACGCCGAGAGCGTCCAGGACGGTGATCGCGACCTCCGCGTGCCCGGCCGAGTTGAGGTGCAGCCGGTCCGGCGACCACATGCGGCGGTCGCGCAGCTGACGCATGTTCCACATGTCGCCCAGCACGCACGCGTGCTCGGCCGCGATCGCGCGCACGTGCTCGTTGTAGATGGCCACGCGACCGCGCATCTTGCGGAACACCGGGTCGTCACCACCGTCGACGCCGGTGAAGAGGATCACGCGCGCGCCCGCGTTGGTCAGGCGCGCGACGGCAGCGCGGTAGCGGCGCATCAACGCGTCGATGTCCACTTTGGGCCGCATGAGGTCGTTGCCGCCCGCGTAGAGCGAGACCAGGTCCGGCTTCATCGCCAGCGCCCGTTCGAGCTGCTCGCCGAGCACCTGCGGCAGCAACCGGCCGCGTACGGCCAGGTTGGCGTAGGTGAACTCGGGGTCCGCCGCACCCATCACGTCGGCGACGCGGTCCGCCCAGCCCCGGACACCGTTGGGACGACCAGCGTCTTCGTCGCCCACACCTTCGGTGAACGAGTCTCCCAACGCCACAAAACGCTTGCTCATGCTCACGACCCTATGACCGGGCATTCGGACCAGATGCGGCGGGGGTTGCGGCCGCTTCGATAACGTTTCGGTAACGGCGACGTCTCGAACTGAGGCGGGTTCCCATTCCTGGCCGTATTCCCGTTCGTGCGACTCCCCATGGACTTGGCGAAGCCGACGCGACTGATGGTCGCGCTGGCAGGCTGTGCGCTGGCGGTGCTCCTGAACACCGGAACCGCTGCCGGACAGCCCTCCACGCCGTCCGCCCCCATCTCCACGCCGCCGCCGGACAGCGGCGGCAAGGGCGACGAGGTCGTCCAGACGCAGTGGGGGCCGCTCGGACCGGCCGACCGGGACTTCATGAACCGCGTCAAGCAGGCCGGGCTGTGGGAGAAGCCCGCGGGCGAGAAGGGCAAGGCCAAGCGGGCCGACCAGCCCAAGATCCAAGAGGCCTGCAAGCACCTCATCGAGGGGCACACCCTCCTGGACAACGTGGTGAACCGGGCGGGCGTCCTGCTCGGCCACACGTTGCCCGCGGAGGCCTCGGACGAGCAGAAGGGCTGGCTCGCCGAGATGGACGCGGCGAACGGCGACGAGTTCGACGCCGTCTTCGCCAACCGGCTCCGCGCGGCGCACGGCAAGGTCTACGCCTACGCCGCGCAGATCCGGGCCGGCACCAAGAACGAGCTCATCCGCATCCTTTCCACGCAAGCGATGATCACCGTCTTCGACCACATGAAGGTGCTCGAGGAGACCGGTCGCGTCGACTTCGCCGGACTGGAATCGCCACAGCCGCTCGCGCCCCCGCCGCCCGCGAACGATTCCGGAACTCCGGAACCGACGGGTGACCAGGCGGCCGAGCGGTCGGCGAACCCGACCGACGGCGTGATCCCGACCGTGCCGCAGGGCACCAGGTTCACCCGCACCGCCGAACAGGGCGTGTTCGGGGACAACAACGGTGTCTTCTTCGGCGCCATCGCGGTGCTCGCGCTCGCGCTGGTGGGGATGCGAATGATATCCCGATCGAAGAAATCACGGCGGAAATCTCGTTCGTACTAACGCAAACAGCACACCCAGGTTCATCCCGAAGATAGCGGCCCCATACCGCCGTCAGCTTCACCATGCCGTTTTATCGGACTACCACGAGGTGGCAAATGGCTATTCACCGGAGGAAATCCACGATCTGGCTCACCGCCGCCGCGGCGGCGATGGCCGTGGTCGCGGGCGGTGCCGCGGTGGTGGCCATCAGTTCTTCTGATGGCGCCGCGCTCGCCGACGGTCCGGACAAGAGCTTGTTCGTCGACATCACCAAGGTGAAGCCGAACGTCAAGAAACCGAAGCCGGAGAACGACGCCACCACAGGCACGTTCACCGTCGACTGCGGCCGGAACGAGAACGGGCACTTCAACCCGGACAACTTCATCGCGCAGCCCGGTGTCCGCAACGGTGCCCAGCACCTGCACGACTACGTCGGCAACCTCTCGACGAACGCGGACTCCAACAACAAGTCGCTGCAGGCTGCGGGCACGACCTGCAAGAACGGTGACAAGTCCGCCTACTTCTGGCCGGTCGTCCGCATCACCGACGAGGAGCCGGAGGAGGCCGCACCGCCCGCGGAGCAGGCCCCGCCGAAGAAGGACGACAAGGCCCAGCAGGACAAGGACAAGGCGGCCAAGGAAGCTGCCCAGCTCGAGTGCCCCGACGTCGCGTCGCTGCTGCCCGAGGACGTGCCGGACGCGGCCCAGGCGGAGATCGACCGCGAGCTCGAGAACATCGAGAAGGTGACCGCCGAGGCCGAGAAGAGGCTCGAGCAGGTCAAGGCCCAGGACCGCGACAACATCATCGTCGGCCCGACGCGCGAGAAGCGCGCCGCGATCCTGAACCGGATGATGCTGGCGTTCAGCCGCCAGGGCAAGCAGGCTCCCGACCTGAACCCGGCCGCCGCCTGTGCGGTGCAGGACAAGGCCGCCGGCGAGAAGGGTCTCGACGACGGCGGCGAGAACGCCGAGGCCGCCCAGGCCGAGGGCACCGAGGACAAGAAGAACCAGAACAACCCCGAGGAGAACGCGAACAACGAGCTCGAGGGCAACGAGGGCGAGATCCAGCGCCCCGCCGTCGTCGACCTGACGTTCCGCGGCAGCCCGACCGGCAAGGTCGTCGCGATGCCGAAGTTCCTCCGCGTTCTCTACGGTGACGCCAAGGCCGGCCAGAACGGCCCGAAGAACGCCAAGGCGTCCTGGACCTGCACGGGCTTCGAGGACAAGGTCCTCATGGACAAGTACCCGATCTGCCCGCAGGGCTCGAAGGTCAAGCGCGTGCACGACTTCCCGAGCTGCTGGGACGGCAAGAACATCGACTCCGCGAACCACCGCGACCACATCGTGTTCCCCGACCAGAACGGCAAGTGCAAGAACGGCTTCAAGGCCGTTCCGCAGCTGCGCATCTCCCTGACCTACAACATCCCGCTCGACGTCCAGAAGGAAGGTCGCTACCTGGTCGACTCCTTCCCGGAGGAGGAGCACAACCCGCTCACCGACCACGACGACTTCGCGAACGTGATGTCGCAGAAGATCATGAACCGCCTCGTCAACTGCGTCAACACCGGCAAGAAGTGCCGCGAGTGACGCTCTGACCTCGTAGTTCTGAAGAGCCCGGTGCCCCTCCCGCGCACCGGGCTCTTCGCTGTCCGGCCACAGTGGAGCGTCAGTCCGAGTTGCACCACAGCAGCACGCCGGGCCCGTCCGGCGTGATCACCGGGATCCACGCCTCGTCGGCGTCCCGCATCCGGCTCTCGTCCAGCCGCAGGACGCTCGGCTCCTCCTCGGACCCGTCGCACGCCCAGTACCCGATCATCGCGACGATCTCGCGCAGCCTGCCCCGCTCGGCGTCCGACCAATCGCGGCCCCAGGCGCCCGCACCGCGCAGGTCCCTCTCGAACAGCTCGCGCAGAGCCCTCAGCCCTTCCGGGCCGGACAGCGGCACGAGGAAACCCTCCACCTGTCCCAGCCAACAGGCGGTTCCTCCGTACTGCTGCTGGTAGACGACCCCGGTCTTCGCCTCGACCACCGTGTGCAGCCAGCCGTCACCGGCGCTGCCGTCGGGGTCGAGGAAGACGAAGTGCTGAGAGCTCATGAACGGCAGCTTCGCGCGCCGAAGCCCCGACTTCCACCGCGATTCCGCCCGGCCGGGCCGTTCAGCCACGTGAACCGGTTCACCAGCGTGAACGTTGTTCCGGAATGATTGACCCCAAAGGTATAGACCACTAACACTGGCCGCATGGTCACCCGTTCCTGCACGGTCTTGATCGCCCTGCTGGCATCCCTACTGGTCCCGGTCACCGCCCAGGCGGCACCGGCGACGTTCGTCCACCCCGGAGTCGTGGTCTCCCGGCCGCAGCTCGACTTCATGCGCACCAAGGTCCTGGCCGGCGCCCAGCCGTGGAAGACCGCCTACGACCGCATGATGGCGTCGAAGTACGCCGACCTGAACCGCACGCCGAAACCGCGGGCCGTCGTGGAGTGCGGGCCCGTCAGCAATCCCAACAACGGCTGCACCGACGAACGCGAGGACGCCCTCGCCGCCTACACGCTGTCGCTGGCCTGGTACGTCACCCGCGACGCCCGGTACGCGGCCAAGGCCATCCAGATCATGGACGCCTGGTCCGCCACCATCCGCGACCACACCAACTCCAACGCCCCGCTGCAGACCGCGTGGTCGGCCAGCAGCTGGCCCAAGGCCGCCGAGATCATGAAGCACGTCTACGGGACGTGGCCGAACAGCGCCCGGTTCGGCACGATGCTGCGGAACGTCTACCTGCCCGAGATCCAGAACGGCCGCGCGAACACGAACGGCAACTGGGAGCTCAGCATGATGGAGGCGTCGATCGGCATCGCCGTGTTCCTGGAGGACCGCGCGGCCTACGACAAGGCCGTGAGCATCTTCCGGACGCGCATCCAGGCGTTCATCTACCTGACCACCGACGGGGCGCTGCCGAAGACGCCGCCGGGCAGCGGCATCGACACCAGGGCCGAGATCATCTCCTACTGGCACAACCAGTCCACGTTCGTCGACGGCCTCACCCAGGAGACCTGCCGCGACTTCGCCCACACGGCGTACGGGCTCTCCGCCGCCTCGCACCTCGCGGAGACCGCGCGGCACCAGGGCCAGGACATCTGGGGCGAGATCAAGGACCGCATGCGGCACGCGTGGGGCCTGCACACCAGGTACCAGAACGGCGAACCCGTGCCGTCGTGGTTGTGCGGCGGCTCCTACAGCCGTGAGCTCGGGCCGACGCCGGAGGTCAGCTACAACGCGCTGAACACCCGGCTGGGCATCGCGATGGCGAACACCAAGCTCTACACCGAGTCGAAGCGTCCACACGGGACCGACAACCTGTTCATCGCCTGGGAGACGCTGACCCACGCGGCCAACCCCTCCTAGAGCCAACCTGTCCTGGGAGCGACTAGCGTGCGCTCATGACCGAGACACCGGACGTGAAGCCACGCAGCCGCGACGTGACCGACGGCCTGGAGCGCACCGCCGCGCGCGGCATGCTCCGGGCCGTCGGCATGGGCGACGAGGACTGGGAGAAGCCGCAGATCGGCGTCGCGTCGTCGTGGAACGAGATCACGCCGTGCAACCTGTCGCTGGACCGCCTCGCGAAGGCGTCCAAGGACGGCGTGCACGCGGCCGGCGGCTACCCGCTGGAGTTCGGCACGATCTCCGTGTCGGACGGCATCTCGATGGGCCACGAGGGCATGCACTTCTCGCTGGTCTCGCGCGAGGTGATCGCCGACAGCGTCGAGACCGTCATGCAGGCCGAGCGCCTCGACGGCTCCGTGCTGCTCGCGGGGTGCGACAAGTCGTTGCCCGGCATGCTGATGGCGGCGGCGCGGCTCGACCTGGCCAGCGTGTTCCTCTACGCGGGGTCGATCCTGCCGGGCCGGGTCACGCTGACCGACGGCACCGAGAAGGAAGTCACGATCATCGACGCGTTCGAGGCCGTCGGGGCGTGCTCGCGCGGCCTGATGAGCCGTGAGGACGTCGACCTGATCGAACGCGCGATCTGCCCCGGCGAGGGCGCGTGCGGCGGCATGTACACCGCGAACACCATGGCGAGCGCGGCCGAGGCGCTGGGCATGTCGCTGCCCGGCAGCGCCGCTCCCCCGGCCACCGACCGGCGCCGCGACGGGTTCGCGCGCCGCTCCGGCCAGGCCGTGGTCGAGATGCTCCGCAGGGGCATCACGGCGCGGCAGATCATGACGCGCGAGGCGTTCGAGAACGCGATCGCCGTCGTGATGGCGTTCGGTGGCTCCACCAACGCGGTGCTGCACCTGCTCGCCATCGCGCACGAGGCCGGCGTCGAGCTGTCGCTGGACGACTTCAGCCGCATCGGCGCGCGCGTGCCGCACCTAGCCGACGTGAAGCCGTTCGGCCGGCACGTCATGACGGACGTCGACCGCATCGGCGGCGTGCCCGTGGTGATGAAGGCGCTGCTCGACGCCGGTCTGCTGCACGGCGACTGCCTCACCGTCACCGGCCGCACGGTCGCCGAGAACCTCGCCGACATCGCCCCGCCCGACCCGGACGGCCTCGTGCTGCGCGCGCTCGACAAGCCCATCCACCACACCGGCGGCATCACGATCCTCAAGGGCTCGCTCGCCCCGGAAGGCGCCGTGGTCAAGTCCGCGGGCTTCGACTCGGACGTCTTCACCGGCACCGCCCGCGTGTTCGACCGCGAGCGCGCCGCCATGGACGCCCTGGAGGACGGCACCATCACCGCGGGCGACGTCGTGGTCATCCGCTACGAGGGTCCCAAGGGCGGCCCGGGCATGCGCGAGATGCTCGCGATCACCGCCGCGATCAAGGGCGCGGGCCTCGGCAAGGACGTCCTGCTGCTCACCGACGGCCGGTTCTCCGGCGGCACGACGGGCCTGTGCGTCGGGCACGTGGCACCGGAGGCCGTCGACGGCGGCCCCATCGCGTTCGTGCGCGACGGCGACCAGATCACGCTGAACGTCGCCGCCGGGACGCTCGACGTGGACGCGGACCTCGACAGCCGCCGCGAGGGATGGGCTCCGCTGCCTCCGCGCTACCAGCGCGGGGTGCTCGCCAAGTACGCCAAGCTGGTCGGCTCGGCCTCGCGCGGCGCGGTCTGCGACTAGGCCCTCACGTCCCCCACTCGGCTGAACCGCCAGGCGGGAGCGGGTCACCCGGTCGGAGGGTGACCCGCGATCGGCCCCCTTGTCCCGGGTACCTCGCCTGCACAGGCAACCAGACCCAAGGCGGAGGGACGGCACGATGATCGATCAGACGCACGTTGAGGCTCTGTACGACTGCGACGTGATCGACAACAGGGGCGAGAAGATCGGCTCGGTCAAGCAGATCTGGCTGGAGGACGGCACCGGCAAGCCCATGTGGGCCGAGGTCCACACCGGACTGTTCGGTCTGCGGCAGAGCTTCGTCCCGATCCAGCAGGGCGAGGTGGCGGGCGGCGGCATCACCGTCCCCGTGTCCAAGGAGCAGGTGAAGGACGCGCCGAGCGTGCACACCGACGACAACCACATGTCGGACGAGGAGCAGGAAGCGCTCTACCGGCACTACGGCATGATCCCGCACGCCAAGACCGGTGAGCACGACCGCATCGACGGCAGGCAGGAGCGCAAGCGGGCCGCGATGGAGAACCGCGAGCAGCCGGCCAGGCACGGCAGGCGGGACGAGGGCGCCGAGGTCACGCTCTCCGAGGAGAAGCTGGACGTCGGTACCCGCAACGTCGAGGCGGGCCGCGTGCGGCTGGTCAAGCACACGGTGACCGAGCAGCGCAACATCACCGTGCCCGTGACGCACGAGGAGGTCCGGGTCGTCCGCGAGCCCGCCACCGGTCAGCCGGGCAGGGCGTTCGCCGACGAGCAGGCCGAGGTCACGCTGCACCGCGAGGAACCGGTGGTGCAGAAGCGCGCCGAGGCCACCGAACGGGTCCGGCTGGAGAAGAACGCCGTCACCGAGCAGAGGGACGTCAAGGGCGAGGTCCGCAAGGAACGCGTCGAGGTCGAGCGCGACGACGAACCGCGTGGCCGTCGCTGACCGAACACCTGACGAACCGCCCGCCACTTCCGTCGGCGGGCGGTTCGTCTTTCCCTAGTACAGGCCGTTCAGCACGTCGGCGTAGCGCCGCTCGATCTCCCGGCGCCGCGGCTTCAGCGACGCGGTGAGCAACCCTTCCTCGACGCTGAAGTCCTGTTCCAGCACGGCGAAGCGCTTGATCGTCTCGTGCCGCGCGAGCTGGGCGTTGACCGTCTTGATCGCGTCGCCGACCTCGGACTCCGCGTCGGTGAGCCCGCCGGCGGTGTCCGCGTCGAGCGTCACGAGCGCCACGCAGTACTGGCGCCGGTCGCCGTGCACGATCACGTTGCTGATGTACGGCGACGCCGCGTTGATCATGCTCTCGATCCTGGTCGGCGCCACGTACTTGCCGCCCGAGGTCTTGATGAGCTCCTTCTTGCGGTCGGTGATCTTCAACCGCCCCGCGTCGTCGAGCTCGCCGATGTCACCGGTGTGCAGCCAGCCGTCGACGAGCGACTCGGCGGTCGCGTCGGGCCGGTTGTGGTAGCCGCGCATGACACCGGGGCCGCGCAGCAGCACCTCGCCGTCCTCGGCGATCTTGACCTCCATGCCGGGGATCGGCGGGCCCACCGTGCTGATCTTGATCATGCCCGGCCGGTTGAAGAACGTCGCCGCGGACGACTCGGTGAGCCCGTAGCCCTCCAGGATCGTGATGCCGGCGCGCTCGAAGAACTCGGCGATCTCCGGTGCGAGAGGGGCCGAGCCCGACACGAAGTAGCGGATGCGGCCGCCCACCCGGTCGCGCAGCTTGCGGTACACCAGGCGGTCCGCGAGCCAGCGCGTCGCCGGGCCGTGGTCGCGGTCGGCCCACCGGAAGATCTTCTCGGTGATCCCGCCCTTCTCCCGCGCGCCCGCGACGATCCGGCCGTGGATCTTCTCGAAGATGCGCGGCGCGGCGGCCACGATCGACGGCCGCAGCTCGCCCAGGTTGTCCACGATCCGCTCGACGCTGCCGTCGACGGCGGTCGGCACGCCGGAGGCGATCATCGCCATCGTCAGCACCTTGCCGAACGCGTGCGAGAGCGGCAGCCACAGGAAGTGCAGGTCCGTCGGCCGCAGGATGCCCAGGGACGCGATGGCCTCCGCCGTCGTCAGCCAGTTCTCATGGGTGAGCTCGACACCCTTGGGCGTGCCGGTCGTGCCCGAGGTGTAGATCAGCGTCGCCAGGTCGTCCGGCGCCAGCCCGCCGATCAGCGCCTCGTAGTCGCCCGAGCCCCGGGGCACCGCGCCGAACCGCAGCACCTCGACGCCGTCGGGCACCATCGCGGCGTGCTCGTCGGTCCCCACGACCACGATCCGGCTGCCGGAGTCGCCGATGACGTGCGCGACCTCCGCCGCCGTGCTGTTCGGGTAGATCGTCGTGGTGGCGCCGCCGGCGGCGAGCACGGCGAGGTCGGTGACGATCCACTCGATGCTCGTGGGGCCCATCAACGCCACGCGGTCACCCTTGCGCAGGCCCGCCCCGGCCAGCCCGAACGCTTCGGCGGCCACCCGCTCCTGCAGCTCGGACCACGTCAGCGAGACCCAGCCACCGCCGTCGCGGTACCGCATCGCCTCGGCGTCGGGCGTGCGCGCGACACGATCGCGCAGCAGGCCGGGAATCGACAGCGCCATTGCTTCTCCCCTTCTCTGGAGCGTCGCTCCAGAGCGGTACTCTAACCCTCGTGTCCGACCGACGACAGTCTCTCCTCGACGCGGCGCTCCAGCTCGTCGGCGAAGGCGGCCTCGACGCCGTCACGATCGCGGCACTGACGGAGCGGTCGGGCATGTCGAACGGCAGCATCTACCACCACTTCGGCAGCCGTGCGGGCGTGTTCGCGCAGCTCTACGCCGACAGCTACGCCCGCTGCGTCGCCGCGATGCTCCCCGCGCTGAAGACCTCGACGGCCTCCGAGGGCGTGCGCGGCCTGACGTTGAGCTACCTCGACTGGGTCATGGCGAACCCGGACCGGGCGCGCTTCCTCTACGCCGCACCGGACCACGCCGACCCCGCGGCCAAGACGGCGGAGTTCGCGCCGGTGCTGGCCTGGTTCCTCGACCGGATGGCGTCCGGCGACCTGCGCACCGTGCCGCCGTGGGCGCTGGAGCCCGTGGCGATGGGGCCGGCGCACGAGTCGGTGCGCCGGTTCCTGCTCGGGGTGTTCGACCTGGCCCAGGCGCGCGAGATCGTCGCGGACGCCGTGTGGGCCGCGCTGAAGCCCTAGCTGGCCCTAGAACACACGTTCGATTATCCTGCGTTCCATGCGCCAGGGATCACTGTTCGACCTGGACGCGGAGCCGGAACTGGCTCCGCTCGCCCCGCGCCGCACCGAGCTCGGCCACGGGGCGTGGATCGACGTCCAGCCCGGCTGGCTCGCGGGCGCCGACGCGCTGTTCGACCGGCTCGTCGACGAGGTGCCGTGGCGGGCCGAGCGCCGCCAGATGTACGACACCGTGGTCGACGTGCCGCGGCTGCTCTGCTTCTACAGCGGCGCCCTCCCCTTCGACGTCCTCACCACGGCCCGCGACAGGCTCAGCAGGCACTACCTGGCCGAGCTGAAGGAGCCGTTCACCACCGCCGGCCTCTGCTACTACCGCGACGGCCGGGACAGCGTGGCCTGGCACGGCGACACGATCGGCCGCGGCCAGACCGAGGACACGATGGTCGCGATCCTGAGCGTCGGCACGCCGCGCGCCCTGCTGCTGCGGCCGCGAGGGGGCGGCGAGACGCACAAGTACGCGCTGGGGCACGGCGACCTGCTCGTGATGGGCGGCTCCTGCCAGCGCACCTGGGAACACGCCGTCCCGAAGACCTCGAAGGTCGTCGGGCCGAGGATCAGCGTCCAGTTCCGCCCGCACGGAGTCCGTTAGGTCGTGTCCCGGAAGTTCGTCCGGTGGCAGGCGCGGGCGAGGGCCCGCTACTGCCGCCCGACGGGACTTCCGGGACACGGCCTGGCGAGGAGTTCCTCGGACACCTGCCACACGCGCCGGGCCTCGTCGGCGTCGCGCAGCCGGCTGTAGAGGGCCTGCTCGGCGGGCGGGCCGCTCAGGTGGCCGAACCGGCTCGGGCCGTAGAACACGCCCGCCTCGGGTCCCGTCGCCGCGAGCAGGGCCGGGAGCTGGGCGGACTCTACGGTGCCGAGGACGCCCACCGACGACAGGACCCGGATCGCGCGCACGCCCAGCGTGTCGCCGGCGCGGCCGATCTCGGGACGGGCGGCGAGCAGGTTGGTGGGCGCGACGCCGGGATGGGCGAGGTTGCTCGTGATCCCCCAGCCGCCCGCCTCACTGCGCCGCGCGAGCTCCAGCCCGAACAGGCCGAGAGCGATCTTCGACTGGCTGTAGGCCTTGCCGCCGCTGTAGGACCGCTCCCAGTTCAGGTCGTCCCAGTTGATGGCGTTCTGGTTCGCGGCGATGCTGATCTGGGACGTCACGCGGGCGCGACCGGCCCTCAGCAACGGCAGCAGGTGCCCGACGAGGGCGAAGTGGCCGAGGTGGTTGGTGCCGAACTGCAGCTCGAACCCGTCCGCGGTGGTCTGCCGCTCGGGCGGGGTCATGACGCCCGCGTTGTTGACGAGGACGTGGACGGGCTTGCCCTCGGCGAGCAGCGTCTCGCCCAGCGCGGCCACCGACGCCAGCGAGGACAGGTCGAGCGCGCGCAGGGTCACGTCCGCGCCGGGGGTCCGCCGCCGGATCGCGGCGATCGCGGCCTCGCCCTTGCGCTGGTTGCGGACGGGCATGACGACCTCGGCCCCGGCCGCCGCGAGCCGGCCCGCGATGCCGAGCCCGACGCCGTCGCTGGCGCCGGTGACGACGGCCCGCCTGCCGGTCAGGTCCGGGACCTCGATGTCGAACTCCCTGCTCATCGCGCACTCCCCTGCTCGTCGTGGTGTCTTCCTCCACAGTGGCCGGACCGGCGCGCCCGCATCCAGGACCTCTCGCTCCGTGGCTACCGCAGCGCGCGCACGTTAGAAACTGGGGAGACGAGAGGAGCCGCCGTGATCGACCGAGCCGGCCTGGCCGCGTTCCTGCGGCACCGCAGGGAGGCGTTGCAGCCCGAGGACATCGGCCTCCCGCGCGGGCCGCGGCGCCGGACCAGCGGGCTGCGCCGGGAAGAGGTCGCCGCCCGGTGCAACATGTCGGCGGACTACTACGCGCGCCTGGAACAGGAACGGGGCACGCACCCGTCCGAGCAGATGATCGCGGCGATCGCCCAGGGCCTGCACCTGTCGCTGGACGAGCGCGACCACCTGTTCCGGCTCGCCGGGCACACCCCGCCGTCGCGCGGCGCGATCAGCGAGCACGTGAGCCCGGGCCTCGCGCGGATCTTCGACCGGCTGCACGACACCCCGGCCGAGATCGTCACCGAGCTCGGCGAGACCCTGCGCCAGACGCCGCTCGGCGTCGCGCTCACCGGGGACGCGACCCGGTACACCGGTCCGGCCAGGAGCCTCGGCTACCGGTGGTTCACCGACCCGGCGTCCCGCGCGCTGTACGAACCCGCCGACCACGAGTTCCTCGGCCGCATGTTCGCCTCGGGCCTGCGCGAAGCCCTCACCCGGCGCGGCCCCGGCTCGCGGGCCGCGCGGTACACCGACCTGCTGCTCGCCCGCAGCGAGGAGTTCCGGAGGCTGTGGGACGCCCAGGAGGTCGGCATCCGCCCCAAGGAGGTCAAGCGCTACGTCCACCCGGCCATCGGAACGCTGGAACTGCAGTGCCAGACGCTGCTCGACCCCGACCAGCACCACTTCCTGCTCGTCTACACGGCCACGCCGGGCACCGAGAGCTACGAGAAGCTGCAGCTGCTGTCCGTCGTCGGAGCCACCGCGCCGACGACGGACAGCCGAGGTCAGATCACGTCCACGAACACCGGGTTCGCGTAGAACCAGAGGTCGGCCCACGGGTCCGAGTTGGCGATCTCGTCGATCATCGGGTCGCCCGACGAGGTGAGCCGCTTGCCGTCGCTGCCCCGCAGCCGCAGGTAGAACGACCGCTCGACGTTCTTGAAGGTGTACGAGAACCGGATCTTGCCGGTGCGCGGCACCTCGAACGTCTTCGCGACGGTGGTCTCCGGCGCGAGGAACAGGTCGCGGTCGGCGGCCGGACCGGTGACCGGGCCCGAGATCAGGTCGACCTTGGCCAGCACCGGCCTGGCGCCGGAGAAGTTCGGGCCGGACGCGCGGTCGACCTCGATGGTGACCTCGACGTCGCCGCCGCGGCGCACGAACGTCCGCCCGCCGAGCGTCACGCCGCGCAGGTCGTCGCGCGAGCGCACGCGCAGCTGCAAGCCGTCGATCAGGCGGCCGTGGACGGTCAGCACCTTGCCCGCCTGCAGGCCGCGCATGATGTCCACGTAGGACTTCGACCGGGAGCCGACGATGTTCGAGCCGTACTGGCCGGGGAAGAAGTCGCCGTAGCCGGTCTGCTTGACGCCCGAGTCGATCGGCGCGCCCTTGGAGCCGGTGGTGGCGTAGTCCTGTTTGCCCGGCGTGAGAGTATCGCCGAACACCTGGTGGACGTCCGAGTTCGCGGTGATCCACCACGGGCGCCCCTCGGCGAGCAGGGAGTCCCACAGACCGCCGACCTTGGCGGTCATCCAGTCGAAGCCGCCGTGCGTGCGGTAGGACTCCGGCGGATAGCCGGGGAACGACTCGGGACCGGGCGCGGCCGTGTCGTAGTAGCCGCGCGCACGGCCGGGGCCGCCCGCGGACTTCGGCATGCCGGCGGCCTGGTGACCGGGCGCGCCCTCCATGCCGACCGCGACACCGGGAGCCGCGTCGCGCCAGCCGCGGATCTCGTGCGGGCTGTCCACGCCGCGCCGGGACGGGTGGTTCGCGAACATCAGCGCGATCTCGGTCCGTCCCGAGAGGACCTGCGCCTCCAGGTACCGCAGGGCGGCCAGGGCGAGGGACTCGGCGTTGTTCGCGATGCGGCCGTCGTAGGAGAGCTCGAACGCCTTGAGGATGTCGACGGTGTTCCTGCCGGGCGGCAGGAACACCGTGGCGTGCTCCGCGCCGGGGATGTTCCACTCCAGGCCCTGGTAGACCAGCACGTCGCGCTGCGACCGGCGCACGCGCTCGATGTCGGGCGTGATCTGGTCGATCGAGAACTTCTGGTGCGCGACGCCGCCGTGGTCGGTGATGACGACCCAGTCGAGGCCGAACTCGTGCGCCTTCGCGACCTGCTGCGCGATCGTGTACTGGCCGTCGTCGGAGTAGTGGGTGTGGATGTGGTGGTCGCCCGCGTACCAGCGCTCACCACCGCCCCACGGGTTGACCGGGACGTGCGCCTCGGCCTTGCCGGTCCCGGCGGCCACGGCGACACCGGCGGCGCCGGCCGCGATGCCCAGGCCCGCCAGGAACCTGCGGCGCTCGACGGACGCCGGGCGGTCGTCCGCGGGGTCGAGCCAGCTGCCCTCAACCGGCTCTAGCTCGTGGTGGTGGTGCGCGTGATCACCGTGCGGGTGATCGTGGGAGTGGGACATGCGCAGATCTCAACCGGTCGAGCTGTCCAGGCAAACGAACGGAGGATGAACCCTTGTACCGGGAACTTCATTCACACGGCCTGGACGGCCAGCAGAGCCAGGTCGTCGTGGTCGTCCCGGTCCAGCCACCTGAGCACGGCCCGCTCGCAGTGCCGCGCGATCTCCTCCGCCGACTGGCCCTTGCACTCCTTGAGCACCGCCCGCAGACGCTGCTCGCCGAACAGCTCGGTGCGGTTCGTGTGCGCGCGGGCCTCGGTGAACCCGTCGCTGTACAGCACCAGCGTGTCCCCCGGTGCCAGCGTGACCTGCTCGCCGGAGAACCGGACGTCCGCCAGGATTCCGACGATCGCGCCCGTGGCGCTCACCTCGTCCACGGTGCCGTCGGCCCTCAGCACCAGCGGCGCGGGATGGCCCCCGGACGCGAGCGACAGCCGCGCTCCCCCGTTGGCCAGCGGCACCAGCTCACCGACCACGAGCGTGGTGAAGAGCTTCGAGCCGGTGGCGCGCAACGAGGTGTTCAGCAGGTGCAGCAGCCGCACCGGGTTGGTCTCGACCAGGGACAGCGCCTGCAGCGACTGCCGGACACGTCCACTGTGGACCGCGGCCTCCAGGCCGTGACCGCAGACGTCGCCCAGCACGAACGTCGCCGAGCCGTCCGTGCGCGGGTGGACGTCGTAGAAGTCCCCGCCGACCAGCGCCCGCTGGTGGGCCGGGATGAACACCGAGGCGAGCGTCACACCGCGCACCTCGGGCAGCGGCAGCGGCAGCAGCGCCGACCGCAGCACCTCGATCGTCCGCTGCTGTTCCGTCAGCTTCGACGCCGACTCCAGCGCCACGGCGGCGTGCTTGCCGAACAGCCGGATCCGCTCCACGTCGTTCGGCGCGAAGTCGCCCTTCCGCGCGACGACCAGCGCACCGCCGACGCCCAGCGGCACGGCGAGCGCACAGCCGAAGTCCTCCGGCACACCCCAGCTGCCTTCACCCAAAGAGGTGATCCTCATCAGACTGGACGTGCCGGTCAGCACCTCGGAGATCTCCGAGGCACGGCGGGGCGTGCGCGTGACGGTGGGCTCGCCGCCGTCGCAACGCCACCACTCCAGCCGGTCGCGGGTGGCCGGCACGACGGCGACGCAGTGCTCGCCCAGCAGCTCCGCCGCGAGCTGCACGATCGTCTTCAGGGTCAGGTCGCGCGACCCGCCGCCGGCGAGCCGCAGGTGCGCGTGGTCCAGTGTGGAGTCCGCGAAGTACCAGGCGCTCCAGCCGTCACCGAGGTCGTGCCGGCGGCCCGCGACGTGCACGTCGAACTGCCCGCCGACGCCGAGCCGGGGGAACCTGTCGGCGGCCGCGGCGTTGCGCACGCGCACCACTCCCGCGGCGTCCACGACGAAGACGGCTTCCCGCAGCCCGTCCACCAGGCGCTGCCAGCCGTCGAGGTCGATGCCCACGGCGCTGCTCATCCGCTCTTGTCCTGCGCGGCAGGCCGGGTCATCACGGCCTCCTGCGGGTCGTTTGCGTGCATCGCGGCATCAAGTTACCTCGCTCCCAACCTAACGTGGCAGTCTTGGCTGCGACCACCGAGGCACGGAGGCTTGGAGTGACCACGGCCAACGAAGAGACGGACGCGACCCTCGAAAGGGTTCTCTCCGCCATGAGAGACCTGCGTGACGGCAACTTCCGCCGCAGGCTCGTCGTGCCGGGGAACGGGCCCGTGTCAGCGCTCGCGGACGTCTTCAACGAAATCGCGGAACGCAACCAGTGGCTCGCCGGCGAGCTCGGCCGGGTCCGCCAGGCGGTGGGCCAGGAGGGCCGGCTGACCGAACGGGTGGCACCCGCGGGCACCGCCGGTGGCTGGTCGCTGATCGCGGACTCGGTGAACGGCCTGGTCGAGGACCTGATGCGGCCGACGACCGAGCTGAGCCGCGTGCTCGCCGCCGTCGCCGAGGGCGACCTGACCAAGCGCATGTCGGACCAGACGCTGCGCGGTGAGTTCGCCACTCTCGGCTCGACGGTGAACGGCCTGGTCGACCAGCTGTCGTCGTTCGCCGACGAGGTCACCCGCGTGGCCCGCGAGGTCGGCACGGACGGCCGCCTGGGCGGTCAGGCGAAGGTGCCCGGCGTCGCCGGCACGTGGCGCGACCTGACCGACAACGTGAACTCGATGGCGAACAACCTGACCAACCAGGTCCGCAACATCGCCCAGGTCGCGACGGCGGTGGCCACCGGCGACCTGACCCAGAAGATCACCGTCGACGTCTCCGGCGAGATGCTGGAGCTGAAGAACACGCTGAACACGATGGTCGACCAGCTGTCGTCGTTCGCGGACGAGGTCACGCGCGTCGCCCGCGAGGTCGGCACCGACGGCAAGCTCGGTGGCCAGGCGAAGGTCCCCGGCGTCGCCGGCACGTGGCGCGACCTGACCGACAACGTGAACTTCATGGCGGACAACCTGACGACCCAGGTCCGCAACATCGCCCAGGTCACCACCGCCGTGGCGCTCGGCGACCTGACCCAGAAGATCACCGTCGACGCGCGCGGCGAGATCCTGGAGCTCAAGTCCACGATCAACACGATGGTCGACCAGCTGTCGTCCTTCGCGGACGAGGTCACGCGCGTCGCCCGCGAGGTCGGTTCGGACGGCCGGCTGGGCGGTCAGGCCCAGGTGCCCGGCGTCGCCGGCACGTGGCGCGACCTGACCGAGTCGGTGAACGTCATGGCGAACAACCTGACGACCCAGGTCCGCAACATCGCCTCGGTCACCACCGCCATCGCGCGGGGCGACCTGACGCAGAAGATCACCATCGACGCCCGCGGCGAGATCCTGGAGCTGAAGACCACCATCAACACGATGGTCGACCAGCTCTCCTCGTTCGCCGACGAGGCCACCCGCGTCGCCCGCGAGGTCGGCACCGAGGGCCGGCTGGGCGGCCAGGCCCAGGTGCCCGGCGTCGCCGGCACCTGGCGCGACCTGACCGACAACGTCAACTTCATGGCGAACAACCTGACCAACCAGGTCCGCAACATCGCGCACGTCGCCACGGCCGTCGCGAACGGCGACCTGTCGCAGAAGATCACCGTCGACGCGCGCGGCGAGATCCTGGAGCTCAAGTCCACGCTGAACGTGATGGTCGACCAGCTCAGCTCGTTCGCCGAGGAGGTCACCCGCGTCGCCCGCGAGGTCGGCACCGACGGCCGGCTGGGCGGCCAGGCCCGCGTGCAGGGCGTCGCCGGCACGTGGAAGGACCTCACCGACAACGTCAACCTGATGGCGGACAACCTGACCAACCAGGTCCGCAACATTGCCGCCGTCGCCACCGCCGTCGCGAACGGCGACCTCTCGAAGAAGATCACCGTCGAGGCCAAGGGCGAGGTCGCGGCCCTCGCCGAGACGCTGAACGGCATGGTCGACACGCTCCGCGCGTTCGGCGACGAGGTCACCCGCGTCGCCCGCGAGGTCGGCACCGAGGGCATCCTGGGCGGCCAGGCCCGCGTGTCCGGCGTCGCCGGCACGTGGAAGGACCTCACCGACTCGGTGAACTTCATGGCGGACAACCTGACCAACCAGGTCCGCAACATCGCCCAGGTCACCACCGCCGTGGCGCAGGGCGACCTGACGAAGAAGATCGACGTCTCGGCCCGCGGCGAGATCCTGGAGCTGAAGACCACCATCAACACGATGGTCGACCAGCTCAGCTCGTTCGCCGACGAGGTCACCCGCGTCGCCCGCGAGGTCGGCACGGAGGGCAAGCTCGGCGGTCAGGCCGAGGTCGACGGCGTGGCCGGCACGTGGTCGAAGCTGACCGACAACGTCAACCAGCTCGCCTCGAACCTGACCACCCAGGTCCGCGCCATCGCCGCCGTCGCCACCGCCGTGACCGCGGGCGACCTGACCAGGCAGATCACCGTCGACGCGTCCGGTGAGCTCGCGGAGCTCAAGGACAACGTCAACCAGATGATCGCGAACCTGAAGGAGACCACGCGCGCCAACCGCGAGCAGTACTGGCTCAAGACGAACCTGGCACGCCTGTCCGGTCTGATGCAGGGCCACCGCGACCTGCGCGCGCTGGCGTCGTTGATCATGAGCGAGCTGACGCCGCTGGTCAGCGCCCACCACGGCGCGTTCTTCCAGATCGAGGAGGACGACTCCAAGCAGACGCTGGAGCTGACCGCCACCTACGGCTTCCGCCTGGACGCCGCCCGCACGACCCGCGTGGCCATGGGCGAGTCCCTGGTGGGGCAGGCGGCCCTGGAGAAGAAGACGATCCTGGTCAGCGACGTCCCCGGCGGCTACCTGACCGTCTCCTCGGCGCTCGGCGAGTCGGCCCCGGTGAACCTCGTGATCCTGCCGATCCTGTTCCAGGGCGAGACCCTGGGCGTGATCGAGCTGGCGTCCCTCAACGAGTTCTCCGACGTCCACCTCGACCTCCTGGACCAGCTGAAGGAGGCCATCGGCGTCAACGTCAACACGCTGCTGGCCAACTCCCGCACCGACGCCCTGCTGGTCGAGTCCCAGCGCCTCACGACGGAGCTCAGGGCCGGTTCCGAGGAACTGGAGGACCGCGCGCGCCAGCTCCAGACGGCCTCGAAGTACAAGTCCGAGTTCATGGCCAACATGTCCCACGAGCTCCGGACGCCGCTGAACTCGCTGCTGATCCTGGCCAAGCTGCTCGCCGACAACCTCGACGGCAACCTCAACCCCAAGCAGGTCGAGTTCGCCCGCACGATCCACTCGTCCGGCTCGGACCTCCTGCAGCTCATCAACGACATCCTCGACCTCACCAAGGTCGAGGCAGGCCACATGACGCTGCACGAGGACCCGGTCCACCTGGACGAGCTCGTCCGCTACGTCGAGACGTTGTGCCTGCCGCTGACGGCCGAGAAGAACCTCGAGTTCTCCGTGCGGGTGGACCCGAACGTCCCGGAGACGCTCCACACCGACGAACACCGCCTTCAGCAGATCCTCAGGAACCTGCTCTCGAACGCGGTGAAGTTCACCCACGACGGCGGCATCCGCCTGCACGTGCGCATGGACGACCCGTCCACCGTGGCGTTCGACGTACACGACACCGGCATCGGCATCCCGGCCGAGAAGCTCGCCGTGATCTTCGAGGCCTTCCAGCAGGCGGACGGCACCACGTCGCGCAAGTACGGCGGTACGGGCCTGGGCCTGTCCATCAGCCGTGAGCTGGCACAACTGCTCAACGGCGCCCTGCGGGTCCGCTCGGAGCCGGGCATCGGCTCGACCTTCACCCTCTGCCTCCCGCTGGGCAAGGTCGTCCCGGACGCGGTCGTCCTGCCGGAACCGCCCCCGATCGTCACCCCGGCGCCGGTCCTGGCCGCCTCGAGCTCGATCCGCTTCCACGGCGAGAAGGTCCTCGTGGTGGACGACGACCTGCGCAACGTCTTCGCGCTCACGAGCGTGCTCGAGCTGGTGGGCCTGGAGGCGATCTACGCCGACAACGGCATCACGGGCGTGCGGGCACTCGAGCAGTACGACGACGTGGCCATCGTGCTGATGGACATCATGATGCCCGAGCTGGACGGCAACGCCACGATCTCGGCGATCCGCGCGATGGAGCGCTACGCCGACCTCCCGGTGATCGCCGTCACGGCCAAGGCCATGAAGGGCGACCGCGAGAAGTCCCTGGCCTCAGGAGCCACCGACTACGTCACCAAACCCGTGGACACCGAGCACCTGATCCGGCTGATCGCCTACTACCTGGGCGTCTCGGCGGAGGCCTGACGGCCCTAGGTCGTGTCCCGGAGGTTCGTCCGGTGGCAGGCGCGGGCGAGAGACCCGGAGCCGCTACTGCCGCCCGACGGGACTTCGGGGACACGGCCCAGCCGCGTGGAACGGGCGAGACCGGCGACGGCCCGCCCTTCCGCGCGACGCGCCCCTCAGCGGGCGGAGTCCACCGCCTCCTGCACGGCGAGGTCCACCGACTCGTGCAGGTTCAGCACCTCGGCCACGTCGGCCAGCTCGAACAGCCGCCGGACCGGCGGCTGGGCGGCCGCGATCCTCAGCTGACCGCCGGCCTCGGCCAGCCGGCGGTGCCAGTCGAGCACCAGCGCCAGCCCGGTCGAGTCCATGAACGCGAGTCCGGCCAGGTCGAGCACCGCGTGCGCCCCGGTCACGTCCTCGTCGAGCCTCGCGGCCAACAGGGGGACGGTGTCGATGTCCAGCTCGCCGGCGACGGCGAGCACTCGCCATCCCCGCTGGACCTCGCTGCCGACGTTGAGCTCCATCGTCGCCGTTCCCTTCGCCACGCCCGACTCGTGCGACCCAAATCGTGCAGCACGACGTTCGACCATGCGACCACCGGGGGGCTGAAAGATCCGAACGACGCGCCGGATGTGCGACGATGCGCCTTGTGTTGAACGACCCACTGGCAGAGGTGCGGGTGACCCTGACCGCTGAGGGCGGTTCGTGCGCTCGCGCACGTCAGGTGGTGCGCGAGGCCGCGGCGTCGTGGGAGCTGTCCGAGGACCTCAGCGACGACGCGCAGCTCGTCGTCACCGAGCTCGTGTCCAACGGCATCGATCATGGTGAGGGACCGATCACACTCACCGTGAGCCGCAAGGCGGGCGGCATGCTCGTCGAGGTGCGCGACGAGTCGCCGAAGCTGCCTGAGCTGAGACCGGTCGACCCCAGCAGCCCGCGCGGGCGCGGCATGCAGCTCGTGCAGGCGCTGAGCGTGGAGTGGGGCACGAGACCGCAGAACGGCGGAAAAGTGGTCTGGGCTCAGCTAGAACCGTGAAAACGGGGTACCTCAACCCTTATGACCGCACTTCCGCCTGACCCCGAACCCGACCGCACGCCTGGGCTGGAGCCCGGTGGCGGGGTGAACCCGGGAGAGACCCCTCCGGACTCCGGATCGACCACCACAGGCCTGTCCCACCACGAGCGGACTCCGCCCAAGGCGACCGCCGGACGCATCGTGATCGCGATCATCGTGTTGTTCGCCGTGCTGGTGGCCGCGATGCTCCTGACCCGGGCTTTCCTGCTCGTGTAGCCGGGGCTCGGCACGTCTCAGGTTGTGGGCTTCCGCCGATGGCGCGTACGGTCGGTGCGGACGGGAGTCTTCATGAACCAACTTCGCCAGAGAACTACCTACGTCCAGTCCATCCCGATCGTCGCTCTCACCGGCGAGATCGACATGATGTCCTCCGCCCCGGTGACGAGCAGGCTCGCCGAGCTGCTCGATCGCAAGCCGCCCGCACTGGTCGTCGACCTGCGGGAAGTGCGTTTCTTCGGCTCCGAGGGCATTCGCGCGCTGGTGGAGACCCAGCACCAGGCGGACGAGCTCGGCGTCAAGTTCGGCGTCGTCAGCGACAGCAGGATCGTGCTGCGCCCGCTGGAGATGACGGCGGTCGACCAGCTGTTGCTGCTGTTCGCCGACGTCGAGGACGCGGTCACCGCCCTACGCGGCTGACGAGCTCTTCGCGCGCGAGCGCTCCACCAGGGAGAGCAGCAGGCCTTCCTTGGTGGACCACGGGGAGATGTCCACGACGTCGTGGCCCGAGACCTTCATCAGACCCTCCGCGACCACCGCGCCCGCCAGCGACTGCTGGGCACGGTGGCGCGAGATCCCCGGCAGAGCCGCGCGTTCGCGGACCGAGAGCTTCGCGAGGCGCGGAATCCACTTCTCCAGGTCCTTGAGCCGCAGCTGCCGCTGCGCGTAGGTGCCGTTGCGGGCACCGGCCAGGCGGGCCAGCTGTTCGAACACCTTCGAGCACCCCACCGCGTGAGCGCTCTCACCCCACGGGAACGCGGACGTCAGCCGCTCGGCGACCTCCACGCGCATCTCCGTGACGGTCATGCCGGTGCGCGTCAGAGTCCTTGCCCCCAAAGGCAAGGACACTGCTCGTTCGGGCTCGTCGCCGGACCCGGCGGCGAGCTCGACGGTGCCGCCGCCGACGTCGAGCACGACCATCGGCCCCGCGCTCCAGCCGAACCAGTGCCGGGCCGCGGCGTAGGAGAGACGGGCTTCTTCCTTGCCGGACAACACCTTCAGCTCGACGCCGGTGCGCCGGGCCACTTTGCGGATGACCTCGTCGACGTTCGCCGAGTCACGCACGGACGACGTGGCGAAGGGCAGGAACTGGACGTCGCCCGCCTTCTTGCGGGCGGCGAGCACGGCGGCGCAGAGCGACTCGACTCCGTCGCGGCTGATGGCCCCTTCGGAATCCAGCTCCCGGTCCAGCCGCAGCCGGACCTTGTGGGACATCAGCGGACGCAGCAGGTCTCGTTCCACGACCACCAGGTGTGCGCTGAAGCACCCGACGTCCAGAACTCCGACCGCCATCCGCCACCTTCCTTCTGCCAAGTCTTCTTTACCTCATCGGCAGCCATTGTGCGGACCTCAGCCCCCGAACGAGCAATCTTGACCCGATGAGATGCGTTACAGTCACCGAATGTCACTGGCGGAGATACCTTCCCGGCTCGAACACGCCCTCGGCAAGGCGCATTCCGGCGTAATCGTGCTGGCGGTGGACGGTCTCTCCTCGGACGTGGCCAAACAGTCCTGGCTGTCGGCCTCCGTCTCGACGTTGTCCTCCACGGTGCCGCCGACGTCCGCGACGGCGTTGCTGACGGCGCTGACCGGGGTCTCCGCCGACGTCCACCGGGTGCCGGGATCGGTGTACCGCAACGGATCCGGGCTCGTGCACGCCGTCAACGGCATGCCCGCGATCCCGGACCTGCCGACCGTGCTCGAACGGCACGGCGCGACCGTGCTGGCCCGCGAGCTCGACCTCCTCGAAGGCACCTGGGCGCAGGCGCTGCTCCGGGGGTGCACCCGGATACCCGCACCGGCCAGGCACAAACTCGTGGCGCAGGCCGAGGACCCGCCGCTGCTCGTCGCCAACGTCGTCGCCGACCTCGACAAGGCGCTCAAGGACGCCCGGTTCCTCTGGACGTACGTCAACATCGACGACCACGTGCACCGCCACGGGTACGACGAGTCGGTGCACGAGGCCATGCTCCGCCTGGACGCGCACGCATCCCGTTGGGCCGCACAGGGTTGGACCGTCGTGGCGCACTCCGACCACGGCATGGTCGGAGTGGACCCCGATCCGGAGCTCGTCGAGGCCTGGGACGCGATCGTGCGCGAGGAGTGCGTGATCCCCTCCGGCGGCGCGGGACGGATGCGGTGGCTCTACCCGAAGGCCGATCGCCTGGAGGTCGTCTTCGACCGCGTGGCAACGGCTCTGGGCGACGCGGCGACCGTTCACCACGCCACCGATCTCGGCCTGCCGCAACCCGAGGCCGGCCCGGTCGTCGCGGTGGCCGCGTCGCCGCGGTTCCCCCTGCCGGATCCCTCGGTGCGCTACGAGCACGGCGGCCTGAGCCGGGACGAGATCGACGTCCCCTTCGCCGTCTGGCAAGCCGTACAGTGAGCGCGTGCACGTCGAATTCTCCACCAGCATAAGGGAAATCGATTCTGCCGATTGGGATTCCGTTGTGCACCAAGCAGGTGCGCCGGTGTTCTACCGACACGCGTACCTCAGCGCCTGCGAGCAGTCGCCGCTGACGGCCGTCAGCGCGTGCGCTTACTTCGTGGCACGGGACGGCGGCCGGCCGGTCGCCGTCCTGCCCGCCTACCTCCAGACGGCCGCGAACCCGTTGCGCCGCCTGCACGAGGTCTACCCGGAGGCGGCCGGCGAGCCCGCGCTGCTCAGTCCCGCCTGGCAGTGCCACGACGCGCACGTGCCGGCCACCGCCGAGGTGCTGCCGAGGGTGCTGGACCGCATGATCCGCACGGCGTCGATCCTCGGCGCGCGCTGGTGCGGTTTCGTGCACGTCCAGCGCGGCGGCGCGCTGTCGCAGGCACTGCGCGCGGCTGGCCTGCCCGCACGCCACTTGACGGACATCTGGGCGACCGGACTCACCACCTACGAGCACTACCTCGCGGGCCTGAGCCGCCGGGCCAGAGCGAACCTGCGCCGCAACGAACGAAGATCGGCCGGGGCCGGCGTGACCGCCGAGACCCTCCCGGTCGACCACGCCGCGCTCGACGAGATCACCCTGCTGTGCGTCAAGACCGCGAGCCGCTTCGAGGACAACGGCTTCCACCCCGACACCACCTTCGCCGAGTTCGTGACGGCGCTGGGCCCCCTGGCGCACGTGATCGAGGTGCGCCAGCACGGCAGGCTCGTCGCGGCCGGCGTGTGCCTCACCGACGCCACCCGCCTCCACACCTGGGCCTGCGGCGTCGACTACGCCGTGGACGGCGGCTACAGCCCGTACGGCGTCCTGTTCGCCGAGTCCGTCCGGCTCGCGACCCGCCTGGGGCTCTCGAGTTTCGAAGGCGGCCGGGGCGACGCCGCGTTCCAGCGCCGCCACGGCCTGAGGCCGCACCACCTCGACGCCGTTCTCCTCCGCGTCTGAACACCGAACCGTTCACAAGGGTGAACAATTCGTTTTACACCGCCGAAATCCAGGAAGTTCATATATCTGATCAGTCGCAGCAACGCCTTTACGCTGTTCAGGGCGCAGAACAAGACGCGGGAATCAATTTTGACGCACCTTTACACGCCTTGATCCGATCTGGCAGTGTGGCGCCGGGCGCAAGACGAAGAAAGGGACTGGACGGTCTCGTGAATCTGTCTCGACGCACCCTTCTGGCGTCCGCAGCGGCCACTCCCCTGCTCACCGGAGCAGGTGTGGCCGCCGGTGCGGGGGAAGCCGCAGCTTCCCCCGCCACCCTCCGGGCGGCCCTCGACCACGGCAACGCCAAGCTGAAAGCGGTCGCACCCGGCATCACGTCGTTCCCGGAGATCACCAGGGCCGAGAGGTGGACCTACGTCGCCGACGGCGGCTGGATCGGCGGCTTCTGGCCGGGCACCCTGTGGCTCGCGCACCTCGACAGCGGCGACGCCCAGTTCCGCGCGCTCGCCGAGGCCGCCGGCGAGCGGCTGGCACCGCGGCGCCTGGAACCGCGCGACCACGACCTGGGGTTCCTCTTCTACCCCTCCTGGGTCACCGCGTACCGGCTCACCGGCGACACGAAGTGGCGTGACGGCGCCGTCGACGCCGCGACCACGCTGATCCAGCGCTGGAACGCCACCGGCCGGTTCATCCGCGCGTGGGGCAGGCTCGGCACGCCGGGCAACGCGGGCCGCGTCATCATCGACACGATGATGAACCTGGACCTGCTCGCGTTCGCCACCGAGCAGACCGGTGACCGCAGGTTCCTGGACATCGCGATCGCCCACGCCAGGACCACCCAGACGCACTTCCTGCGCCCGGACGGCTCGACGCCGCACGTGTTCGACTTCGACCCGGACACCGGCGCGGCCCTCGGCCCGAACACGGTGCAGGGCTACAGCCCGGCGTCGTGCTGGGCGCGCGGCCAGGCGTGGGGCATCTACGGCTTCACGACCATGTACCGGCGCACCGGCCTGCGCGAGTTCCGCGACACCGCGCGCAGGATGTCCGACTACGCGCTGTCGGTGCTCACCCCGGACGGCGTGCCGGTGTGGGACTACCGCTCACCGCTGGGCGTCCACGACGTCAAGGACTCGTCGGCGGGCGCGATCATGGCGTGCGGCCTGCTCGACCTCGCGAAGGCCACCGGCACGACCCGCTACCGCGACCGTGCGCTGAGGATCCTCGACGGCCTGGTCACCACGTGCCTGACGACCAGGTCGGCGCGTGCCGAGGCGATCCTGGCACGCGGCACCCGCAACCGCCCGGCCGAGGACGGCGTGGAGGTCTCGCTGCCGTACGGCGACTACTACCTGTACGAGGCGATCCTGCGGGTGCTCAAGCCCGCGCAGATCGCCAAGGCCATCGGCCTCTGAGCCACGCCCGCTACTGCTCGACCAGCTTCGCCGTCGGCCCGTCGTTCCAGGTCGCTTCCAGCCTGGACAACCGGCCGGCGGCGTTGCGGAAGTTCACCACCAGCGGCCCGCCGGGCTGTTCCACGGACACCGAGTACCCGTCCGCGGGTGTGGCCGACAGCGCCTGCACCCCCTGCGGCCGGTAGCGCACGACCACGTCACCGCCGCGCAGGTGGAACGCGTGCACGTAGGAGCCGTCCGCCTGCCATTCCCCCTGCGGAGATTGAGCCGAGGTGGGACGCGCATCCGTACTACTGGGAGGAGCCGGAACAGATGACGTGGTGACGACAGGAGGCCTGGTGGACGACGGCGTGACAGGTGGCGGGGTGTCGGCGGAGGCACCGGGCTCGGGCACCGGGACGGTCAGCGAGGTGACGGTCGGCAGCGGCAGCACCGCCGAGCTCGTCGTGAACCCCGCGGCGGCGAGCGGCGCGGGTTCCATGGCCCACCGGATGCCGAACCACGACAGGCCGACGGCGACCGCGGTCACCACCGCCCAGGCGACCAGGTACCCGACGGACCGTCTCACTGCGGCAACCCTCCCGTAGCGGCTCATGGCATCAGTGCTGCTGGTCGAAGACGACCCGGTGGTGCGGGCGGCGATCACACGCGCTCTCACCGGCCAGGGCCACATCGTGCACGGTGTCGCGCTCGCGATCGAGGCTTTGCGCGAAGTCACCGCGCACGACTACGACGTCGTGGTGCTCGACCTCGGGCTGCCCGACCTCGACGGCGGTGACGCGCTGCGGATGATCCGAGGCGTCACGAACACCCCGGTGGTCATCGCGACCGCCCGCGACGACGAGGCCGGGATCGTCCGGCTGCTCAACGCGGGCGCGGACGACTACCTCGTCAAACCCTTCTCCAGCGAACACCTCGAAGCCCGCCTGCAGGCGGTGCTGCGGCGCGCCCGCGACAGCAGGCAGCTCGTGATCGGTGGCCTGGAGATCAACGTCGACCTCCGCAGGGCCACAGTGGACGGCCAGGAGCTCTCCTTGACGCACAAGGAGTTCGAGCTGCTCTCCTACCTCGCGGCACGGCAGGGGGAAGTGGTGCCGCGGGCGGAGATCCTCGCCAGCCTCTGGCCGTCCCACCGCGACGACCAGACGCTCGACGTCCACCTGTCCTGGCTGCGCCGCAAGCTCGGTGAGCGGGCCGCGCAGCCTCGTTATCTGCACACGGTACGAGGGGTCGGCGTGCGTCTGGTCGACCCGAGATGAGGCGTTCACTGGTGCTGGTCGCTCTCGCGGCGACCAGCATGGTGGCGCTGGCGTTCCTCATCCCGCTGGCGATCGTCGTGAAGAACTCCGCGTACAACCGCGCGCTGAGCGAGGCCGAGAAGCAGGCCGGCGCGATGACCCAGACGTTGCTGATCACGCGCAAGGCGCAGGAGATCCGCCAGGTCATCAGGAGCACCCGGTACGGCGGCCAGCAGCGGCTGGCCGTGCACCTCGGCGGCACGGCCGGCACCTACGGCTACTCGCACATCACCGCGGCGGACCTGCAGGAGGCCCGCAAGCGCGCGACGGCGTCCACGGTCGAGCGGCCGGACGGCGTGGCCTACCTGCAGCCGCTGGTCACCAGCGAGAGCGGGATGGTGATCGTGGAGGCCTTCGTGCCGCACGAGCAGCTGACCCGCGGCGTGATCGGCACCTGGTGGGTGCTGGCGGGTGTCGCGGTCGGGCTGGTCGCCGGTTCGGTGCTCGTGGCCGACCGCCTGGGCGCACGGGCCGTCAAAGCCACCAGGGCGCTGGCCGAGGGCGCCCGCAGGATGGGCCAGGGCGACCTCACGGCGCGCGTCGCGGTGAAGGGGCCGCCGGAGATCGAGGAGGTCGGCAAGGCCTTCAACGCCATGGCCGAACGCGTCCGGCACCTGCTCGCCGCCGAACGCGAGGTGGTCGCCGACCTCTCGCACCGCCTCAGAACGCCTCTCACGGCCCTTCTCCTGGACGCGGACACGCTCGGGCGTGGTCCGGGGGCGGACCGCGTCCGGGAGGCCGTCCAGGGCCTCGAGAGGGAGGTCGACGAGATCATCAAGATCGCCCGCTCCGGCCTGCAGCCCGACGACAGCGGCACCGACGCGGCGGAGGTCGTGCGCGACCGGCTGGTGTTCTGGTCCGCGCTCGCCGACGACCAGGAACGGCCCTGGACGATCCGCGGCGCCGACCGGCCCGCTCCCGTGCCGCTCTCCCGCGCCGATCTCGCGGCCGCGCTGGACGCGTTGCTGGGCAACGTCTTCCGCTACACGCCGGAGGGCACGCGGTTCGCCGTGACGCTGGTGCACCAGGCCGACCTGGTGGCGCTCGTGGTGGAGGACGCGGGTCCCGGCATCGCGGACTCCCGGCAGGCGGTGCGCCGCGGTGCCAGCGGCGGTGGCTCCACCGGGCTGGGACTCGACATCGCCCGCCGTGCCGCGGAGAGCACGGGAGGTTCCCTCCACGTGGACCGCGGTCCGTTGGGCGGTGCACGCGTGCAATTGAGGCTCCGGAGGGTCTAGGACCCCTCTCGGGGCCCAACGACGAACACCGCCGGCGGCGCGGACCGTGGGACGGGTCCAGCGCCGCCGGCGGGCACCGGCCGGCTGCGCGGCACCGCTGCCGCACCACCGAGTCCCGAGCAGGAGGGAGGAACCCGATGAGCAGTGCGCGCTCGCCTTCCCACACCGGTGTAACGAGGTGGATCAGCCGGGGCTCTCGGCGCCGGGTGTGGGATCCGGTGTATTCGGTCGGTCTGGGTCGATCGTTTTCTGCGATCTGACATGAAGTTAGCCGACCGCTGATCGTCTCCAATCCCCCGTTCAGACGATTAATCCGTTTTAAATATATTTAAGCTCGACCGGTCGACCGTCCGCGACTTGAGTGAATTCAAGACAACGTCTCCCGCGCCCCCGCGCAATGCGAAAGGCGACTCGTGCTCAGTGCCGGACGGCCGCGGTAGCGGTCTCCGACGACAACACGTCATTCACGGCGACTTGCGGCGATCACGAAAGCCGACGGAACGAGCACGCACGACATCGCGGCACCGACGAGCGACAACTGGCAGCTCACCGACAGCACCGACGTCGCGGAGATCGTGTTCGCCCCGTGCGGCACCTGAACGTGAACACAGAGGGCGGCCTTTCACGAACTCGGCGAACCAGCCGGCGTTCGTGTCGATGGATTCCACGGACGGGAGCATCAACACCCGCTACCAGTTCGCCCGGAAGCGATGCTGACCCAAAATGATCACGGAGAGGGCCTGGCGCTATACTCACAGTGAGCAACAGGCCCTCTTCTCGTGACCCGCACGTGACTTTTGACGGGTGAGTCAACCGGGCCATTGCTTCCCGCGTATACCCATGTAGATTCCCGCTCACCGTGACGGCCATTCGGGTGACTGTCGCGGACTCGCGCGCCGCACGCGAAACGGAGGCAGCATGCAGGCGAACGCCCAGACCGCCCAGGTCGACGACCTGACACTCATCGCGCTGCCCACCGCGGTGAACTGCGCGGATCTGTTCGTGCGATTCACCCTTGGTGAGTGGCGCCTGCGCAACATGACCGCGGAGTGCTCGGCCGTCGCCTGTGCGCTGGTCGAAGCCGCCATCGAGTCAGCCGATCCGAAGACGTCGCGCCTGATCACGCTGCGACTGCGACTGAGCGGCGACTACCTCGTCGTCGAGCTGGAGGCAGCCAGGTTCATCATGCCGCCCACCTCCCCGGACCTGCGCACCGGCGAGCTGCAGCTCGGCAACGGCACCAAGCTGATCTGGTGCGAGCTGGCCCTGCCGACGGGCGTGAACGCCAACGCGGTGCCGCTGCCCCGGCGCGAGAAGCGCCGTTCCCCCGCCGCCGAGGCGCTGGGCGACGAGCCGGACGTCGATCCCGAGCTCATCCAGCGCATCCTGTTCGGCCTCGGTGGCTCGATGGGCAACGGCCACCAGCGCTAGACGTTCTCCACCAAAGGCGCATCCCGCCGCGGATGCGCCTTTGTCGTGTGCGCGCTCTCACGGGGTGGACGCTTCACCGATGGACCGCGCAACCCAGGAATAACCGCTTCCCACCATTCTTGGGTGCCGGTTGACCCCGCGAAGCGAAAACAATTCTTGGTGCTCTCGCCCGCGATGTTGGGCTGCATGGCGGACGGTTCGTCAACAACCTTTCCGATACGGTCTCCTACCACGCCGCCCGAACTGTCCTGCACATTCGGAAAGGTGTCGCAATGATCAGCATGATGGCCGCAGCCGGCCTGGCGCTGTCCACCGTCGTCATTCCCCCGGTCGCCGACCCGCCCCCGCCGGGCCAGATCACCATCGACGTCGTCACGGTCAACGGCTCCGGCTGTCGTGCCGGCACGGCCGCCGTCGCCGTCTCCCCCGACAACAAGGCGTTCACCGTCACCTACAGCGACTACCTGGCGCAGGTCGGTCCCGAGTCGCGGCCGACCGACTTCCGGAAGAACTGCCAGCTGAACCTCAAGGTGAACGTTCCCGGCGGATTCACCTACGGCATCGCGCAGGCCGACTACAGAGGGTTCGCCCACCTCGAAAGAGGAGCCAAGGGCACGCAGAAGGCGAGCTACTACTTCCAGGGCATGTCGGACAACGACCAGCGGTCCAAGACCTGGAACGGCGCGCTGAGCGACTCCTGGCAGGTCACCCACAGGACCGACGTCGCCTCGATCATCTACCACCCGTGCGGCGCCAAGCGGAACTTCAACATCAACACCGAGCTGCGGGTGGACAAGGGCACGTCCGACCCGAAGAAGACCAGCTTCATGGCGATGGACTCGACGGACGGCTCGATCGAGACCATCTACCACTTCTCCTGGAAGAAGTGTCCGAAGTAGACCGTCGGATCAGCCGAACCGCGCCCTCGCACGGCAAGGCCGGAGCCCAGGAGGCATGGGCTCCGGCCTTGCCGGGTTCTGCTGCCGACGATCAGATGTTCTGGTTCGCGAACCCCTTGGTCGCGATCTTCGACAGCATTCCCTGCCACACCGAACTGCTGGTGTGCGGGTCACCGGTCACGCTGAGCGCCGACTTCAGGCCGTTGAAGGCGCTCGTCGTCGCGGGGCCCCAGATGCCGTCGATCGCGAGCCCGGAGCCGCGGAAGTTGTTGCACACCGCCTGGACGAACTTGGTGTCGGACTCGGAGTCCTTGACCGCGCGGACCGGCATGCCACCGAAGTCGGCGTGGATGTGGTCGCGGTGGTCGGCGTTGTACCAGCCGTCGAGCACGTAGCGGAACCGGCGGCGGCACACGGCCTCCGTCGCGAGGTAGCGCTTGCGCAGCGCGGCGGTGCCCGACGCGTGGTGCTGGTCGAGCGGCGAGGTGACGTTGCCGCCTGACCAGCGGACGTGGTCGAGGTCCATCGCGGTGCCGGCGCCGTGCTGGCCCGCCTTGTCGACGTAGAAGCCCGCCGAGACGATGTAGCTGATCGAGCCGTAGCTCGACGAGAGCGAGCGCAGGTCGCGGATCCAGGCGACGAGCGCGTTGTAGAACGCGTCGGTGGCCTGCCAGTTGCGCGCGGTGGTGTTGCCGCGGTTGGAACGCCAGTAGTAGACGGGAGTGCCGTCGATCTTCTGGAACGTCATCATCGCCAGCGCGCCGACCTCGGCGGCCTCGATCTCCGCGGGCGTGTGCTGGTCGGTGGGCGTGGGGGCGGCGCTGGCCAGCCCCGGCGCGATGGTGGACAGTCCGGCGAGACCCGCGACGGCCGCCGCGCCCGTGACGAAGCCGCGCCTGGTGACGTTGTTCTCGAACACCCCAGTACTCCCTCTGCGTCCGTGCCGGCGGCGGCAGGGGGAAGAGCCTGTCTCACCCACCGGCCCGACGGAGTCTAGGGATCACACCCGAACGGCGGAATCGCGTCTGACCTGCGTTTTTCCTTTGTCTTTACCGGCTGCGGCGGCGCTGGCCCGGCTCGACGCGATCCGCGCCGACCGGGTCAGCGAACGGGCCCGAGCACGCGGACCAGGTTCTTCTCGGTGTCGTTGCCCAGCTTCTCCAGCGCGAGCTTCGCCACGGGTGCCCCGAACTTCGCGAGCCCGTTGAACTCGACGTGCGCGTGGTAGGCGATCCTGGCCGTGCCCGGCGTGTCCCCCGGCGTGATCGAGATGTCGTCGGTCGAGGTGGCGGTGTCGTTGCGCCCCACGAACTGCAGACCGCCCGGCTCGTCGCGGGTCAGCTCGTAGACGAGCTCGGTCTTGCGGCCGAGGAACGACGACACGTTGCGCCAGCGCGAACCCACCTCGACCGGGCCGTCGTCCAGGCGCGTGCACGACACGGTGCCCGGATCCCACTGCTCGGCGCGGGAGAAGTCGCGCAGGTACTCGACGACGCCCTCGGGCGTGGACGCGACGGTGAAGGTGCGCTCGACGTCCACCCCGGACGCGTTCGGCGAGTTGAACGCCCGCGGCGCGAGGTTCAGCCGGTACTGGTCGACCAGTTCGGCCTGGCTCTCGGCCCGGCATGCCAGCCGCTCCAGCCGCGTCTCGTCGAAGCTGTTCAGCTTCCGCAGCGTCCGCCACAGCGCGATCTTGCCCTCGATGCCGACGCGCAGCGTCTCCAGTTCGAGCACGTCGCTGAGCGGGGAACGGCCGAGCACCCTGCCGTTGAGCTTGAGCCTGCCCGCCTTCTCGGTGAGCCAGCCGATCGCCTCCTTGTGAGGACGCGACTCGACACCGGACTGACGCATGAAGTCGAGCAGCTCCTTGCGGTCGGCCTCGATGTCGTCCGCGAGAACCCGCAGTTCGGGGTGCGTGCGGCTGATCCGGCGAGCGAGCTCGGTGCCTGCCATCGCCCCGGTCAGGTGGTCGTTGAGGTAGATGCTCAGCAGCTCCGTGTTCACGCCTTGCGGTTACCCGCCGCCAAACCTTCCCGGCGGTCGATCGCCCGCATCGGTTCCAGGATGATCGGCTGCGCGCGACGGCCGGTGAGCACGTTCCACGTCCACTGCGCGATCACCGCGGCCCGGTTGCGCCAGCCGACCAGGAACGCGATGTGCACGCCCGCCCACGCCGCCTTGCCGATCAGGCCCTTGAGCCGCAGCTTCTTGATGTCCGCGACGGCGTCACCGGGCGAGATCGTGGCCATCGTGCCGAGGTCGAGGTACCGGAACGGCTTGGCCCTGCGCCCGTTCAGGCGCGCCTTGATCACGCGGGCGACGTGGTGGCCCTCCTGGATCGCGGGCTCGGCGATGCCGGGCAGGTCGTTCAGGTTCACCATGTCGCCGACGGCGAAGACGTCGTCGGTGACCGAGCAGTCGACGGGGTTCACCAGGATCTTGCCCTTGCGGTCGAGCTCGGCGCCGGTCGCCTCGGCGAGCTTGCGCGACAGCGGGGAGGCCTGCACACCTGCCGCCCAGATGATGGTGCGCGCCTCGACCCGGTCGCCGTCCTTGGTCGTCAGGCCTTCCGCGTCGATGGACTCGACCATGGCGTTCGTCATCACCGTGACGCCGAGCCGTTCCAGCTTCACCCGCGTGTGCTCGCGCAGCGGCGCCGAGAACGGCGGCAGCACGTGCGGCACGGCGTCCATCAGCGTGATGCGGACGTCGCGCGGGTCGATCTCCCGGAACTGCCCCTTCAACGCCCGCCGGGCCAGGTCGGCGAGCTGCCCGGCCAGCTCGACGCCGGTGGGCCCGGCCCCCACGATCGCGAACGACAGCCACTGCTTCGGGTCCTCGGCCGCCACCGCCGTCTCGAACGCCCGCAGCAGCCTCGAGCGCAGGCCGACGGCCTGTTCGAGGGTCTTCATCGGCGGCGCGTGCTCCGCCCACTCGTCGTGGCCGAAGTAGCTGTCGCGCGAGCCGGCCGCGACGACCAGGGTGTCGTACTCGACCTGGGACGACCTCCCGTCCGGCAGGTCGACGTGCACCCGCTTGGCGGCGGTGTCGAAGCCTGTCACCTCACCCAGCAGGACGTGCGCGTTGCGTTGCTTGCGCAGGATCGCCCGGAACGCCGGCGCGATGTCGCCCGCGGGCAGCAACGCGGTCGCCACCTGGTACAGCAACGGCTGGAACAGGTGGTGGTTCGTGCGGTCGATCAGCGTGACCTCGGCGTCCGCGCGCTTCAGGCCGCGCACCACGCCCAGTCCGCCGAACCCGCCTCCGACGACGACAACCCTGTGCTTGCTCATGGAGGTCGCATACCCACTGAGGCCGGACGGTATCCAGCCGTCCTCGCATACCCGCCCGGAACGGGGGTATCCGGCCGCCATGACCACCACCGCTGACCAGTCGCTCTGGCTCGCCGCCCTCCCCGCGACGTCACGTCCGCCGTTGACCGGGCAGCACACCTTCGACGTGGCCGTGGTCGGCGGCGGCATCACCGGCCTGACCACCGCGTTGCTGCTCAAGCGCCGCGGCCTGCGCGTCGTCGTGCTGGAGGCCGAGCGCGTCGCCTCGGGCGTGTCCGGCAACAACACCGCCAAGGTCACCGCGCTGCAGTCCACTGTGTACTCGCAGATCCGGCGGACCCACGGCCTGGGCGCCGCCACCGACTACGCCGCCGCGTCCGTCGCCGCCGTGGCCCAGGTCGCCGACCTCGCGAAGGGGATCGACTGCGACCTGCGCCGCTCCCCCGCCGTCACCTACGCCTACACCGAGTCCGAGGTGCGCGACGTCGACAACGAGCTGATCGCGGCTCGTCAGGCCGGTCTGCCGGTGCGCGACGCCAAGAACGTCGACCTGCCGTTCGAGGTGCACGCAGCGGTCTGGCTCGACGACCAGATCGCCCTGCACCCCGTGAAGTACCTGCAGGGCCTGGCCGACCAGATCGACGGCGACGGCAGCCGGGTGTGCGAGCACAGCAGGGTCGTCGACGTGAGCGGGCACCGCGTGTCGACCGACGACGGCCACGTCACCGCCGACAAGATCGTGATCGCGACGCACTACCCGACGCTGGACCGGGGCCTGTACTTCGCCCGTCTCGAACTCACCCGCGCCTACTGCATCGCGGCCCGCGTCACCGCGCCGACGCAGGCGCTCGCCATCAGCACCGGCAGCCCGTCCTGGTCCATCTCGGCGCACCAGGACAAGCTGATCATCGCCGGTCAGAGCCACCAGACGGGCAAGCCCGCGGTGGAGCCGTTCCGCCGGCTGGAGGACTTCGCGCGCAGGCACTGGCAGATCGAGGAGATCACCCACCGCTGGTCGGCGCAGGACCCGACGGCCTACGACCACCTGCCGATGATCGGGAGCTACACGCCGGGCAGCACCACGCTGTTCACCGCCACCGGGTACATGAAGTGGGGCCTGACCAGCGGCACGTTCGCCGCGACGCTGCTCGCGGACCTGGTGACCGGCAAGCCGAACGACCTGGCCGAGCGGTTCAGCCCGCACCGGCTGTCGCTGAAGTCGCTGCCCACGCTGGTGAAGAAGAACGCCGAGGTCGCGGTGGAGATGGTCGGCGACCGGGTCATGCCCGCCGACGCCACCTCCAGCGAGAACCTGCCGCGCGGCCAGGCCCACGTCATCCGCGACGGCTTGGGCAAGACCGGCGTCTACCGCGACGAGAACGGCGAGCTGCACGGCGTGTCGATGCGCTGCACGCACCTCGGCTGCCTCGTCCGGTTCAACGCCGCCGAACGCAGCTGGGACTGCCCGTGCCACGGTTCGCGGTTCGACGTGGACGGCGCGGTGCTGGAGGGACCGGCGACCCAGCCCCTCCCCCGCAAGGAACCGCGTTAGTTCTTGGCGACGAGGGTCAGCACGTCGTACTTCGCGACCGACTCGCCCTTCTGGTTCGCCACGTCGGCGTCCCAGCGGACCTCGCCGTACTCCTGGTCCTCGCGCGGCGTGATCTGCTTGACCGTCAGGGTCACCGTCAGCTGGTCGCCGGGGAACGTCGGCGTGACGAACCGCAGGTTCTCCAGCCCGTAGTTCGCGAGCACCGGGCCGGGCTCGGGTGAGACGAAGAGCCCCGCCGCGAACGAGACCACCAGGTAGCCGTGGGCGACCCGGCCGCCGAAGAACGGGTTCGCGGCGGCGGCTTCCTCGTCCATGTGCGCGTAGAACGTGTCGCCGGTGAACGAGGCGAAGTGCTCGATGTCCTCCAGCGTCACCTCGCGCGGACCGGCGACGACCGTGTCGCCCAGGCGCAGCTCGGCCAGCGTCTTGCGGAACGGGTGCACCGCGTCCTCACGGCGAGGCGCGCCCGTCACCCAGCGGTTCGTGATGGCGCCCAATGCGCGCGGGCTGCCCTGCACGGCCGTGCGCTGCATGTGGTGCAGAACGCCGCGCATGCCGCCCATCTCCTCGCCGCCACCGGCCCGGCCGGGGCCGCCGTGCACGAGCATCGGCAGCGGTGAGCCGTGCCCGGTCGACTCGCCGGCGTCCTCGCGGTCGAGCACCAGCAACCGGCCGTGCCACGGGGCCGCGCCGATCACGACGTCGCGCACGAAGTCGGTGTCGGCCGACACGACGGACCCCACCAGCGAGCCCGCACCGCGCGCGGCCAGCGCCACGGCGTCCTCCACGGAGGTGTAGGGCATCAACGTCGAGACGGGCCCGAACGCCTCGACCTCGTGCGGCTGCACGGCGTCGGCGGCGGCGCGCAGCAGCATCGGCGACATGAACGCGCCGCGTTCGGCGTCCGCGTCCACAAGGGACAGAGCGCCGTCGCCGTAGACGACCGAGGCGTTCTCCCGCAGCGCCTTCAGCGACCGGCGGACCTCCTCGCGCTGCTCCAGCCCGGCCAGCGCGCCCATCTTCACCGACTTGTCGGCGGGGTTGCCGATGACCACCTCGGCCAGCTTCGCCGCCGTCGCCTCGGCCACGGCGTCCATCAGCGGCTCGGGCACCAGCGCGCGCCGGATCGCCGTGCACTTCTGGCCGGCCTTGGTCGTCATCTCGGTGACCAGCTGGCCGACGAACAGGTCGAACTCGGGCGTGCCGGGGACGGCGTCCGGGCCGAGGATCGAGCAGTTGAGCGAGTCGGCCTCGGCGTTGAACCGCACCGAAGACCGGATCACGGCCTGGTGTGTGCGCAGGTGCTGGGCCGTGGACGCGGAACCGGTGAACCCGACCAGGTCCTGCGGGGTCAGGTGGTCGAGCAGGTCTCCGGCCGAACCGCAGACCAGCTGCAGCGACCCCTCGGGCAGCAGACCGGAGGCGAGCATCAGCTCGACCATCTTCTCGGTCACGTACGCCGTCTGGGAGGCGGGCTTGATCAGCGACGGCACCCCGGCGATGAACGCGGGCGCGAACTTCTCGAGCGGCCCCCACATGGGGAAGTTGTAGGCGTTGATCTGCACCGCGACCCCGTGCAGGGGCGTGCAGATGTGCTGGCCGACGAACGTGCCGCCGCGGCCGAGCGGCTCGACCGGCCCGTCGACGTAGACCTTGTCGTTGGGCAGCTCGCGCTTGGCCTTGGACGCGTACCCGAGCAGCACGCCGAAGCCGCCGTCGATGTCGATCCACGAGTCGGACCTCGTCGCGCCGCTGCGGGCGGACAGCGCGTACAGCTCGGCCTTGTGCTCCTTGAGGTAGAGCCCGAGCGCCTTCAGCAGCTGCGCGCGCTGGTGGAACGTGAGCTCGCGCAGCGCGGGCCCGCCGACCTCTCGCCCGTACCGCAGCGCCGCCCCCATGTCGACGCCCGCCGACGAGATCCTGGCGATCTCCTCGCCCGTCACGGCGTCGTGCAACGGCGCGCCCTCCGCCGAAGGCGTGTGCCATCCACCCGACACGTAGCTGCGCAGCAAGCTCATCGAGCCAACCCTTCTCACGAGGGGCCGATGGATCCTCATCGACCCGTCCACCAGGCAACGTATCAGCCGCCGGGTGGCGTCGCGGGCACGCAGGGCTCTGCTCACGATCTGCCGTCGACCGGTACGACCAGCGCTGTCCGTTCTCCTGACGGGTCCCCCGCGGAGCGCCTCAGCGCGTGCCGAAGTTCTGCGTCCAGTAGTGGCCGTACCTGGTGCCCGGCCGGTACTGGTGGCCGACACCGATGTCACGCAGGGCGCAGTTCAGGATGTTGGCGCGGTGCCCGGAGCTGTTCATCCACCCGCGCACGACGTCGGCGGCCGTCGAGTGCCCGGCGGCGACGTTCTCGGCGGCCCTGGTCCAGCGGGTGTAGCCCGCCCGTTCGATCCGGGTGACCACGGTGCTGCCGTCCGAGCCGGTGTGGCTCATGAAGTTGTTCGTGGCCATGTCGGCCGAGTGCCTCTGCGCGGCGGTGTTCAGCGCCGCGTTCGACCTCAGGGCGGGGCAACCCGCCTTGGCGCGTTCGGCGTTCGTGAGGGCGATGACGTCCTCCTGCACGGTGGCCGCGGTGGCATGGGGTGTGAGGGTGGCCGCCAGTGCCAGGGTCGCGGCGGCGAGCAGGGAAGTGCGCAACGCGAACATGGTCGATCTCCCGTGGAGAAGGGGGAAGCCGGGTCCCGGCCTCCCCCTGGAGTGGACGGCGTCAGACGAATTCCCAGGTCACCGAGATGATGCCGAGCGACGTGTCGGCCAGCCGGGAGAAGGCGGGCTGGCTGAGGTCGATCTTGTTGCTCGCGCAGCTGGGGCACTTGTCCTTGATGGGCACGGTGATGGTGCGGCCGTTGTGCGTGACCCGGATGGACTTGCGGCACAGCGGGTCGTTGTTCGGGTTGGGCGTCGTCCACAGCGCGGCGGGTGCCGCGACCAGCAGCTCGGTCGCCGCGTTGATCCTGGTGCCGCAGGCGCCGTAGCCGGCGTCGTTGTAGTAGCTGGCTGTGCCGCTGACGGCGGAGGCGGTGCCGGAGAAGACGAAGGACAAGACCGCGGCCGACGCGATGGCGCCGAACACCTTGGACTTCATGGTTTTCCTTTCAGGGGTGGAAATCGTTTCAGGCCACGGAGTGGAACGTGACCTTGAAACCGCTGCAGTTCGCGCACTGGTACACGGTCTGGTTGCCCGGCTCGGTGTCCTGCTTGGACCACGCGTACGCCTTGGGGCAACGGGACTTGATGGTGTTGCTGTAGTCGGTCTGCGCGTCGCGGTTGGGGTTGACGCAGTTGACGCGCTGCCCGTTGGCGCCGTACTTGACGTACGCGGGGTTGCAGAAGGGCAACAGGTTCTCGGGGCAACCGGCGGTGCCGCACGAGGTGGAACCCGGTGGCACCGAGGCGTTCACCGGCGTGATGGTCACCGGTACGGAGAAGGCGTTGACGTAGCTGACGTTGTACCAGGGCGCGAGCCGGTCACGGGTGTCGAAGTTGAACTCGGCGAGGCTGGCCGGCTGTTCGCCGGTGACGCACCGGGCGGCCTGGACACCGCAGTCCCCCACCGCGCAGCGGAAGTCCGCGCCGGAGGTCCCGGTGCACCCCTGCCGGGCGAAGAACGTGCCGCGCCAGTGGCCCGGCGAGGCGGTCTCGGGGATCGTGATGGTCGCGGACTGGCCGTGGCGCAGCGTCGGCAGGTTCGTCAGCGCCTTGGAGCCGTCCGCGTTGACGGTGCTGCCGATCCAGATCGTCTGACCGGTGTTGTTGACCAGGGTGACCGTGTGGTCGATCGCCGCGTTCGCGGTCGGCACGCCGGAGACGGCGAAGGCGAGTGCGGACAAGGCCGCGAGTAGTCGTGTGAGCATCTGCGGGCTCCCTCCTCGGGGTTCCACGATCACCCGCGGGGACCTCCCGGAGCACCACGGTCGGTCCGCAAAGTTCCGTCGTGGAGCCAGGCCCACCGGGTGGCCCGCAACTCCCGGCGGCCCGACAGCCCGAGCTTGCGGTAGACCCTGGTCAGGTGCAGCTCGACGGTCCGCGTCGCCATCGCGAGCCGGGCCGCGATCTCCTTGTTCCCCAGGCCCGCGCACACGAACCGGGCGACCTCGGCTTCGACGGGGGTCAGCTCCGGTGCCGCGACACCGCGCACGGCTTCGTCGATCCGCCGCGGCAGAACGGTGTCGCCGACGTCGAGCGCCGTGGCACGGGCACGGGTGTAGATCTCGCGTGCTGCCGCGTGTTTGCCGTGCACGACGAGGCGATCGCCGTAGTCGCACAGCACTTCCGCGAGCTCCAGCCGGGCGTGTGCCATGTCCAGCAAGCGGATCGCACGTTCATAGGCCACCAGGTCCTCGCCGTCGGGAGGACTCGCCGACGCGACCGCCGACAGGCTCCAGCCGAGCGCCCTGGGTTCACCCCAGCGCGCCGCGGCGGTGTGCTCCTCCAGCGCCAGGCGCAGGGCCTCCCCGGTGTCGCCGCACGCCAGCGCGGCGCGTGCGGCCAGCGAACGCCACGGCAGGACGGCGGGGTTGCCGGCACCGGTCTCCCGGCCACACGCGAGACAGCGGTCCAGAGCGTCCCTCGGACGACCTTGCGCCATCGCCACCACCGCCTCGGCCGCGAGGCGCAGCGGGCCGTCCGCGTCGTGGCCGAGCAGCACGGCTTCGGCCTCCAGGATATTCCCGCGGGCCACGAGCAGCTCCACCGTCGAGAGCAGCACGACCGGGCGGATCTCGTCGGCGATGCCGTTGTGCCGCAGCGAAGTGAGCAGCGACGAGCACCGCGCGAGGTCACCGGTGCGGCGCGCGACGCAGGCCTGGGTGAGCACCAGCACCTCGTCGCCGGGTCTCTCCTCGAGCAGGGCGACGCTGTGCGCGTCGGCGGCGACGAGCTCACCCGCGCAGACCAGCGTGCCCAGCGCCCGCGACACGCACCGCGCGTCCGCCCGGCAGGCAGGGGACTCCAGCGCCCGCTCGGCGGCCTGGACCGCTTCGGTCCAGTTCTCCCCCGCCGCCAGCAGACCCGCCGCCACGGCCGCCGGGCACTCGGGGCCCGACCGGCGGATCGGCGCGGTCACGCCGTCGGGACGAACGCCCGGCGCAGCCCTGGCCTGCCCGCCACGCCCATCTTGCGGTAGACGCGGGTGAGGTGGAACTCGACGGTGCGCAGCGTCAGGCCCAGCTCGGCGGCGATCTCGCGGTTCGACCGCCCCGCCCTGGCCAGCAGGGCGATCCTGCGTTCCCGAGCGCTCAACGCGGACTCGCCGTCGTTGCGCGACAGCCTCGACGTCAACGCGTCCGCCGCTCGCGTCCACTGTGGACAGGACCGCAGGTGCCGTGCGTGCCTGCGGGCGCGCTCGACCTCTCCGCGCGCCAGCAGGAGCTGCGCCAGGTCGTGCCGCGCGCGGAAAGCCTCGGAGGTCCGCCCCAGGAACGTGATCGCTTCTTCGAGCAGGACGTCGTCACCGCCGCGCGCCAGCGCCGAGGCGTGCAAGGCGAGCCCGATGGCTCTTGGTGCGCCCCAGCGCCTCGCCGCGACCAGGTCCTTGTCGGCGCAGATCCGCGCGAGCACGAGGTCGCCCTGGTCCACGGCGGCCAGCGCGGCCCACGACCGCCATGGCAGCACCGCCGGATTCACCACACCGCACGTGCCGAGGAGCCGCCCGCACTCGAGGAACTCGTCCAGCGCCGCGGCGCTGTGCCCCTCCGCCAGCAGGAGCCGGCCGCGGGCGAAGTGCAGCTCGGCGCTGTCCGGGGCACGTTCCGCCTCCAGCACGGAGTGCGCCCTGCCGTGCTCCCCGGTCTCGGTGAGCGCGAGGGCCAGCCACGCGGTCGCGACGACGCGCAACCGGGGGCGGACACTCCGGCTCAGCAGCCGGACCGCCGCGCGAGGGTCGCCGCGCAGCAGCATGATCCGGCCGCCGAGCAGGTCGTGGACGTCGCGGCTGACGCCGGTGGCACCGATCCAGTGCCGCCGGGCCAGATCGAGCTCGTCCGCGTGGGTCAGGACCAGCACCGCCCGCCAGAACGTGTCGTCGTCCAGCGGCTCCGCCGTCAGCGCCTGCCGTGCGGCGGCGACCGCCTCCGTCCGGCCGATCAGGACACCCGGCTCGTTCCACCGTCCGTTCCGGACCGATTCGAATCGGAACGGGCCGTTGTTCGTCATTCGACGGCGTCCTTTCCCTGCGCGGATCACGCCGGATCGCAGTCGGCCAATTGATACGCGAAGCGACTTTCCCCCAGCATTGCCCCCACTCGTACGACTGATTTGATCAATGCGTCTGAGCAGCAGAAACGCGGCATGGTCGACTCCTCCGCACACCGTCTCGATTGGACGTCCACCTGGTCTGGACCATACCGCCGTTCACATCTCGGCTGAACCGGAATTTCTTCTTTCTTCTTCACTTGTCAAATCGGATCAACAGGAGTAATCCAGGGCTCCCCATGCCTTCGACCACCACAGCCGGGCACATCGGGGGAATTGCCCGACCGAACTCGGCGATCAGGCGTCTCCAGCTGATAATTCGTATTACAGCCTTGTTTCGTCGCATCTTCACCCCTACCGTCCGACATCTCGGAGTCCTCGACGCAAAGGAGCGTTCCCATGGCACCGAACCGCCGACAACTGCTGCTCGGGACAGCCGGCGCGGCCCTGCTGGCGACGGGCGCGGGGGCGGCGCCCCAGGCCGCCGCCGCGCCCGCGGGGTTCCCGGACTACCGGTACCGCAGGCTCGCCCTGGTCAAGAGCAAGCTCCGCTACAACCCCACCGGCGAACTGATCTTCCCCACCATCCGCGGCACGAGGGACCGGATCTCCGGCGCGCTCGCCGCCTACTACCTCTACTACGCACCGCACGACGCCCCCGGCGGCATCTGCCTGGCGTACGCGAACACGCTGGACGAGGAGTTCACCGAGTACGCCGGCAACCCGATCATCACGCGGAGCTGGCCCGGCGAGTACTCCGTCTCGCACGTGTCGTCGCCGCACGCGATGTGGAACGACGACGTCAAGCGCATGTACCTGTACTTCCACGGTGAGAACACCGTGACGCGGCTGGCCAGCTCCGCCGACGGCATCCACTTCTCCTACGAGAAGGAGGTCCTGTCCACGCGCCTGATGCCCGCGGGCACCACGGAGACCTCCTACGCCAGGGTGTTCCGGCATGACCTCCCGTCGCGCAACGCCCGGTACGTCATGGTGTTCATGATCAACAACACGACGAACCGGCGGGACATCGGCTGGGGCTGGTCGGCGAACGCCCGCGACTGGACCTTCGCGCAGACGCCGCTCGTGCGGCACCAGGACGTGGGCGCGGTCAACGTCGGCGGCCCGCACCTGCTGTTCCGCAACAACAGCGTCTACGTCGTGTACAACACCGACATCGGCAGCGGCGGCAACATCCTGATCACCGAGGTGGGCCTCGACTTCAGCAAGCGCAACCACCTCGGCGTCTTCCACGACTCGCTGTCGGGAGCACCCGACAACGGCAGGTCGGCCGCGCCCTCCTTCGGCACGTACCAGGGCCGCGAGTACATGATCTACGAGGCCGGCGACCGGCTGTCGGGCAACATCGCCATCGCGCAAGCGATCTGACGGTCACCGGTTCTGAGCGAACAGAGCGGCGCAGTGGTCGGCGAACGCCTGCGCGCGACGCGTGAGCGGTCCGCCGGCCGCCCAGCCGAGCACCACGGGTGTCGTCGGCACGTCGTCGCGCAACGCCACCGCGACCACCTCCAGCCCTTCGTAGGACGTGGTCAGCGCGGGCTGCTGGACGGTGATCGAGTAGCCGATGCCCCTGGCCACCAGAGAGCGCGCCAGCTCGAAGCTGCGCGCCCGGTGCGCCACGACCATCTCGGCCCCGGCCGCCGTGAACACCGAACGGAAGTAGCGCTCGCTCGGCGGGACGTCCAGCAGCACGAACGGATCGTCCGCGAGTTCGCGCAGGGCCACTGAACGCCGTCTGCGCAGGCGGTGCCCGGCGGGCAGCAGCACTTTGGGCGGCTGGTCGTACAACGTCCGGGTCGCGATGCCGGGCACCAGGTCCTGGTCGTAGAGGAACGCGATCTCGCACCGCCCGGTGACCAGGTCCTCGCCGATCTCCGGCAGGCTCCCCTCCAGGAACCGCACGGACACCTCCGGGTGCGCGCGTTCGAACGTCGCGATCGCCGCGGGCAGGTGGAACGGCGCGATCGGCGCGTAGCAGCCGACCGTCAGCACACCGCTGACCTGGCGGCTCAGGCCGCGCGCCTCGGCCCCCAGGTCGCCCATCGCCCCGACCACGCGGCGGGCGTCCGCGAGCACCCGCGTGCCCGCGGCCGTCAGCGCCGCTCCCCTGCGCGGCGACCGGACGACCAGGCGCAGGTCCAGCACTCGTTCCAGCTCGCTCAACGCCAGTGAGATCGCGCCCTGCGACACGTGACACCGCGCGGCGGCCGCGGTCAGCGAGCCCGTCTCGGCCACCGCGATCAGGTACTCGAGCTGCCGCAGCGTCACGTTGGGCAGATTCATGAGCTGAGCTTATAACTGACCGGAGAAACGTGAACTGGCCAAAAGAGTCGGGCACGGGCATCGTCCGGACCGTGACCCGACCGCACACCCACCCGTTCATCCCGTTCACCCCGCCCCGGCTGCCGATCGAGGAAGGCCTCGACCGCGGCAGGGCGTTGCACCGGCTGCTCGACGCGCGCCGGTCCGTGCGCTGGTTCTCCCCCGATCCCGTTCCGGCGGAGGCGATCGAGCTCGCGGTGCTGGCCGCGAACACCGCCCCGAGCGGCGCGCACCAGCAGCCGTGGCGGTTCGTCGCCACCCGGAACCCGGATCTCAAGCGCCGCATCCGCGTGGCGGCTGAAGAAGAGGAACGCCGCTTCTACCACGAGCGCGAGCTGCCGGAGTGGCACGCGGCGCTGGCACGCCTGGAGACCGACGCGAACAAGGAGTTCCTGGAGATCGCGCCGTGGCTGGTGGTCGCGTTCGCCCAGAAGCAGCAGGACGGCAAGAAGACCTACTACACCAACGAAAGCGTCGGCATCGCGTGCGGGTTCTTCATCGCGGCGCTGCACTCGATGGGCCTCGCGACCCTGACGCACACGCCGAACCCGATGACGTTCCTGACCGACCTGCTCGGGCGCGAGGGCGAGCGGCCGTACATCCTGTTCCCCGTCGGCTACCCGGCCGACGACTGCGAGGTGCCCGACCTGCGCCGCAAACCGCTCGAAGAGGCACTGACGTTCGCCGGCTGACTTGCCCGATCGTCCCACCACCGTGGACCATCGGGGACGTGGACGAGCTACGCGCGCTGATCACCAAACACGCCCGGCCGGACATGACCACGATCATCGACGACGTCCTGGTGTCGAGGACGACGGCCGGCGGCCCGCCCGCGCCGTCGATGTCCGGCACGATCCTCGCGTTCGTCGCCCAGGGCCGCAAGCGCATCGCGCTGGGCGAGCGCGTCTACGACTACCGGGCCGGCCAGTACCTGGTGGCCTCGATCGACATGCCGATCACCGGCAACTACGTCGGCATCAGCCCGTCCGAACCCGCGCTCGGCCTGGGCCTGGTCCTCGAACCGGACCTGGTCGCCGAACTGCTGCTGACGGGCGACCTCCCGAAACCCGCGGGCACCCCGGAGGGCCTGGCCGTCAGCGACGCCTCCCCCGAGCTGGTCGACGCCGTGACCAGGCTCGCCCGCCTCCTCGACCAGCCGAGGGACGCGCGGGCGCTCGCCCCGCTGGTCAAGAGGGAGATCCTCTGGCGGGTCATGACCGGTGAACAGGGCGCGGTCGTCCGCCAGCTGGGCGCGCAGGACAGCAGCCTGAGCCACATCGCCAGGGCGGTCCGGTGGATCCGGGAGAACTACGCCGAGTCGTTCAAGGTCGAGAACGTCGCGCGGATCGCGGGCATGAGCGAGTCGGCGTTCTACCGCAACTTCCAGGCCGTCACGGCGATGAGCCCGATCCAGTTCCAGAAGCAGATCCGGTTGCAGGAGGCCAGGTTGCTGCTCGCGACGAACTCCGACGTGACGAGCGTCAGCCACCGGGTCGGCTACGACAGCCCGTCGCAGTTCAGCCGCGAGTACCGCCGCCAGTTCGGCGCGCCGCCCAGCAGGGACGCGAAGCTCAGGCTGCAGCCCGCTCTCTGACGTCCAGGTACACCGCGCGGACCTCCAGGGTCCGCTCGACCTTCTCGATCACGGGCGCGAAGAACTGGCGGCGGTGCTCGGCGTCACTCATCGAGATCACCGAGAAGTACATGCTGCCGAACGCCGCGAACAGCGTGGCGTTGCGCAACATCGCCGACGGCACGCCGGGGATCAGCGACATGGTCGGCGGCGACCCGATCCACTGCTCGGCGATCGGGGGCGTCACCACGATCAGGCCGAGGACCACGAAGAACGCGAACAGCGCGAGCCCGATCACCGCGGCCTGCACCAGCTGCCGCATCGCGAGCATCACCAGCAGGTTGCGCGTCTGGCGGCCGTTCAGCCGCCTGGGCGCCAACGGCTCTGCGACGTCCACTTCGGACAGGGGAGTGCCCTGGCAGGCGGTCTTCAGCACCTCCGGCCGCAGGTCCTGTTCCACGCGGCCGATCTCGTCGCGCAGCCGGGCGGCGGCCGCCAGCACGGTGATCGAGGCGAACAGCAGCACGACGAGGCTGACCCGCGGCCACCGCAGCTGGTTCATCGCCTGCCACAGCTCACCGGTGAAGAACAGGAACAGCGTCACGAACAGCATCGGCGGCAACGCCCGGCCGAGCAGGTGGACGCTGTTGCTCAGGTCGGCGATCACGTGCCGGATGGCGGCTTTGAGCAGCGAGCCCAACCCGTAGGTGGTGGCCAGCATCGTCGCCACGAACGCGATTCCGAAGACGACGACGAACCACACCAGGGCGACCCACACCGAGTCGGGCTCCCCGTCCCCGTCCGGCGCGCGGAACCTGACGTCGATCGCCCACTGGATCAACGGCGTGATCACCGGTATCGCCGCGTACACCGCCAGCACGAGGACGGTCGCGCGCGGCGAGAAGCTCCGCATCCGCCGCACGAACAGCGAGAGCAGGACCCACGCGGACACCATCACCGCGACGATCACCCCGAGCAGCACCCACCGCGACAGCCCGGAGGACTGCTGCAACACCAGCCACGCGAGGCTGCCGGCCGCCACGAACGTCAGCGCCGGCAGCATCCTCGGCAGCACGTGCGACCGGAACCCGTAGCCCTCGATCATCGTCGGGGCGCCCTGCCGGACGAACCACTGCTCGGTCCGCCGCACGACCGTCTCCGAAGCCACGGCGAGGATCATGCCTCACCGCTCGAACAGGCGCGCCATCACGGAGTAGTAGTGGGTCGGCGTGATGCGGGCGAGGGCGTCGAACACGTAGGCGTCCGGCCCGACCAGCACACGCGACTTGCCGCGCTCCACACCGCGGTGGATGACCTCGGCGGCCTTGTCCGGGGTGGTCAGGGCGATCTTGTCGAAGTCCGCCGCGATCTGGTCCAGCGACCGGCCCTGCTCGTCGAGCTCGGTGTGGATGCGTCCGTTGCGGACGATGTTGGTCTTGATGCCGCCGGGGTGCACGGCGACCGCCGAGACGCCGGTGCCGCGCAGTTCCTGGCGCAGCGAGTCGGTGAACCCGCGGACGGCGAACTTCGCGGCGCAGTAGGCGCTCTGGTTCGGCATGCCGCACAGCCCGAACACGCTGGAGGTGTTGACGATGACGCCGTAGTTCTGCTTGAGCAGCAACGGCAGGAAGGCCCGCGTGCCGTGCACGACACCCCAGTAGTTGATGTCGAACAGCCAGGAGTCGTCCTCCGCCACGGAGTTGAGCACGCTCGTGGACGTGGCGACGCCCGCGTTGTTGAACACGGCGGCCAGCGGCAGGTCGAGCCACGCCCGCACCTCGTCCGCGAACCGCCGCACGTCCTCGGCGTCGCGCACGTCCAGGACCCGGCTGAGCACCGGGCCCTGCAGCGAGGCGGCGGTCTTCTCCAGCTCGATCTCGTTGACGTCGGCGATGACCACCGGCGAACCGTGCCGGGACAGCCGCTGCGCGAGACTGCGGCCGATTCCCGAGGCCGCCCCGGTGATCACCGCCGGGCGCCCTGAGATCTTGCGGACCATGTCTGCTCCTGTCGTCGAGGACGGCGGAGCTCCACGTTAGCGGCGCAGCTCGGGGAACTGGTCGTCCCGCCACTCCTCTGTTCCTCCGGTGCCCTCCTCCTCCCGCGCGCGCAGGTCGACGCGCCGGATCTTGCCCGAGACGGTCTTGGGCAGCTCGAAGAACTCGAGCCGCCGGATCCGCTGGTACGGCGCCAGGTTCTCGCGCGCGTGCCGCAGGATCTGCAGCGCCGTCTCGCGGTCGGGCTCCCATCCCGCGCTCAGCGCCACGTAGGCCTTGGGCACCGCGAGCCTGACCGGGTCGGGCGCCGGGACCACGGCCGCCTCGGTGACCGCCGGGTGCTCGATCAGCACGCTCTCCAGCTCGAACGGCGAGATCTTGTAGTCCGACGCCTTGAAGACGTCGTCGGTGCGCCCGATGTAGAAGAGGTAGCCGTCCTCGTCCCGGCTCGCGATGTCGCCCGTGTGGTAGTAGCCGCCGGCCATCGCCTCGGCGTTGCGCTCGTCGTCGCCGTGGTAGCCGACCATCAGCGACATCGGCCGCTGTCCCAGGTCGATGCAGATCTCGCCTTCGTCGGCCTGCTCGCCGGTGATCGGGTCGACCAGCACGACCGGAACGCCCTGCAGCGGCCGTCCCATCGAGCCGAGCTTCACCGGCGCGCCCGGCACGTTGCCCACCGACAGCGTCGTCTCGGTCTGGCCGAAGCCGTCGCGGATCGTGAGGCCCCACTGCTGCCGAACCTGCTCGACCACCTCGGGGTTCAGGGGCTCCCCGGCCGCGACGACCTCGCGCAGCGCGCCGGGTCCGCCGCTGAGATCGGCCTTGATCAGCATCCGCCACACGGTCGGCGGCGCGCAGAACGTGGTGACGCCCTTGGCGCGGATCTGGCCGAGCAGCGCGGCCGCGTCGAACCGGGCGTAGTTGTAGACGAAGATCGTCGCTTCGGCGATCCACGGCGCGAAGAAGCAGCTCCAGGCGTGCTTGGCCCAGCCGGGCGAGCTGATGTTGAGGTGCACGTCGCCGGGCTTCACGCCGATCCAGTGCATGGTCGTGAGGTGCCCGGCCGGGTAGGAGGCCTGGGTGTGCTCGACGAGCTTGGGACGGCTGGTCGTGCCGGAGGTGAAGTAGAGCAGCAGCCGGTCGCCAGCCCTGGTCTCCGGGTGGGGCAACGGGTTCTCCGGCGCCTCGGCGGTGTCCGCGTAGTCGAGCCAGCCCTCCGGCGCGCCACCGACCGAGATCAGCACCGGACCACCCTCGAACTTGCCCGCGTCCTCGGCCCGCGCGATGACGTGCCCCACCGAGCCCCGCCGCAGCCGGTCGGCGAGGTCCGCGGGCCCGAGCGCGGTGGTGGTCGGCATGATCACCGCGCCGAGCTTCATCACCGCGAGCATCGACTCCCACAGCTCGGCCTGGTTGCCCAGCATGATCATCACGCTGTCGCCCCTGCCGACGCCGTGCGACGCGAGCCAGTGCGCGACGCTGTTCGACCGGCGGCGCAGCTCGTCGAACGAGTAGGCCCGCTCGGAGCCGTCCTCCTCGACGAGGTGCAACGCCGTGGTCGTGTTGCCCTCCGCTATGACGTCGAACCAGTCGTGCGCCCAGTTGAAGCTGCCGTCGAAGCTCGGCCAGGTGAACGCGCCTGGGTCCGCGAGCATCAGGTCGCGGGCCGCGCGGTAGATGTCGTGACTGGACATGTCGCAGAGGGTGGGAGCACCGGGGCCGCGGGGATACCCCCGTCCGGGGGTGCACCCCTTTTCGAGGGTGCGGCCGTCAGCGAGACTGCTGGACGTGCTGCCAGACCGTTTTCCGGCGTTGCTCCCGCAGCGCCTGGACATGCTCCGCCGGGCCACCGGGCTGCCCGTCGTGTTCGGTGGCGCGGTCACGCCCTGCCGCGACCTGGTGCTGAGCAGCTTCCTGGGCACGCGCGGCACGTCGTTGCACGGGCTGCGCGTCGGCACCGGCCGGGGCCTGGGCGGCACGGCGATCGCGATGGGCACCGCGGTCCGCGTCAACGACTACGCCTCGACGAGGGCGATCACCCACGAGTTCGATCAGATGGTGGTCGTGGACGAACGCCTGACCTCGGTGTTCGCCTACCCGGTGACGGTGCGCGGCACGGTGCACGGCGTCCTCTACGGGGCCGTGCGCGGACAGGCGACAGTAGGTGACCGGGCGATCAGGATGGCCGGCGCCATCGCGCAGGGATTCGCACAGGACCTGGACATGCCTTCCCAGCAGAATCGGACACTGCACACGCAGGCCGCACTCCGCGAGCTCGCCGAGGTCGCCAAGCTCGTCGGCGATCCCGTGCTGCGTGAACGACTCCGCGAGGTGCACCGCAACCTCGGCGGCGAAGCGCCCGTCAGCGTCCCCACCGGACTGACCCCGCGGGAACTCGATACTCTTCGGCTGGCCGCGGTCGGTGCGTCCAACCGGGAGATCGCCGCCGAGCTCGGGTTGAGCACCGAAACCGTCAAGGCCTACCTCCGGGGCGCGATGCGCAAGCTGGGGGTGCACAACAGAACCGCCGCCGTCCACGCGGCGAGGTCGACGGGAGCGCTCTGAATGTCGTTGCTGGAGAAGGCCGTGATCGGCACCGATCGCCTGCTCTACAAGCTGACCGGCGGCAAGTTCACCCTCGTCTCCCTGTCGAAGCAGACGGGTTTGACGCTCATCACCGTCGGCGCCAAGTCCGGTGAGCGGCGGGAGAACCAGGTCCAGTACGTCGCCGACGGCGACTCGATGCTCGTCGTGGGGTCGAACTGGGGCAAGCCGCACCACCCCGCGTGGACCGCGAACCTGCTGAAGAACCCGGACATCCAGGTGAACGTGCGCGGCGACGTCCGCGACGTGCGGGGCACGCTGCTCGAAGGGGCCGAGCGGGAGGCCGCCTGGGCTCGCATGGTGGCGGCCTGGCCCGCGTTCCAGGACTACGTGGAGCGCTCAGGCGGCCGCGAGCTGCGGGTCTTCCGCCTCACTGCGCGCTGAGTCCCACGCGAGCCACACGCAACCCACGACCATGAGCACGCCGTGGGCGATCCGCACCGCCGGCGGCGTGAAGAACTGCGGCAGGAACAACGCGAACCCGGCGGCGAAGACGATCGCCGCCGTGGTGCGGAGCTTCAGCGCGACCATGACCGCGGCGACCCCCATGGTCACGAGGCCGAGCGCGAAAGTCGTGACGGCGAAGGGGTTGTAGCGCACGGACTCGGCGAGTTCGAGGACGTTCGGCTGCTGCGCGACGGCGTGCAGCCCGAAGTCCTCGGCGCCGTAGTACGGCAGGGTGAGGCCCGCGCCGACCCAGAACGTGATCGCGGCCGTGCGGTGGATCCGCAGCAGCGCGATCGGCACGAGGATGAAGCCGATCATGGCGAACAGGTGCGACAGCACCCACGCGGCCGACCCCATCGAGGCCGCGGCGCCCGCCGCCGTCGTCTCGTCGTGCCACGGTCTCACCGCGGGGTACAGCAGGAAGAGCAGGCCGGCGGCCGAGAGCGTCCACTTCACGATTTCCCCCTGAGATCGTCGAGATACATCCGGACGAGCTGGTCGTAGGTGTCGTCGAGTCCTTCCGGCAGGCCGAACCCGCCGCTGGCCTCGATCGACGCGAAGCCGTGCACGATCACCCGCAGCCGCCGCGTGGCGTGGACGGCGTCGGAGCCCTCCAGGCCGTAGCTCCGCAGCGTGGCGAGGACGAGCTCCATGAACTTCAGGCCGGCCGCGCGCTGCAGTTCGTCGTGCAGCGGATCCATCGGCGCGGCCGCGTAGCGCTTCGGGTGCTCCTGGACGTACGCGCGGAACGCGTGCATGAGCGCGCGTACGGCCTCGTCGCCCGACCGGCCCACCACCGTCTCGGTGCACCGGGCGGTCAGGTCCTCCAGCACCCTCAGGCCGACCAGGTCCCGGAGGTCGCCGAGACTCGCGACGTGCTTGTACAGCGAGGGCGTGGCGACACCGGTCCGCGCGGCGACGGCGGCGAGCGTCAGCGCCTCGACGCCCTGCTCGTCGACCAGCTCCAGTGCGGCGTCCACGACCTTGGTGGTGGTGAGACCTGCTCGAACAGCCATAGCCCAAAAGCTAATGGCATTAGCCTTCCCACGTCAAGCGGGGAGATTTCGTGAAGATCTCGCGGATCCCCGGTGATCATGGTCGCCGCACCGATATGAATGCCGAGTCACCCCGCATCAGCAAGGAGAAACCATTGCGATTAGCCAAGATCCTGGGGGCGGTGTCCGCGAGCCTGCTGTTCGCGTCGACCATCACGGCCACCTCGGCCACGGCCGGTCCGGCGTTGCAGAACACGGTCGACCCGAGCTCCGCGAAGGAGTCGATCGACTACCTGGTGCAGACCTACCGCGTCACGGAACGCGAAGCGCTGCGGAGACTCGAGCTCCAGAACGACGCGGCGAAGCTCGAGGCGACGCTGCGGAAGGAGGCCGCCGGCGAGTACGGCGGCATGTGGCTCGACCAGCAGGCCGGTGAGCTCGTCGTCGCGATGACGAAGCCCGCCGCCGCCCAGCGGCAGATCGCCGCCATGCCCGACCGCGCCAAGGTCAAGGTCCGCACGGTCAAGCACTCCCTGGCCTCGCTGCAGTCGGCACACGACCGGATCAGCAGGCAGGTGGGCGCCGGCGCCGAGTCGGTGTACCTGCCCGCCATCAGCACGACCGAGAACCGCGTCGTCGTCTGGGAACGAGCGTGGCTGCGGGAGAACAAGGTCGGGGCGGCCGCGCAGGCGGAGATCCGCACCTTCGACGCCGACCCCGGCATGGTCTCGGCCCGCGTCCTGCCGAAGCCGGCGCCGTACTCGGCCGACCCGGTCGACTGGGGCTTCTGCCACCCGCTCTACTGCACGAACTACGGCCCCATGCGCGGCGGTCTGCGCCTGGACATGAGGCGTGACAACGGCACCACTGGCGGCTGCACGAGCGGCTTCAACCTGCGCACGACCGGCGGCGCGTTCCCCGGTGTGCCGTGGGTGCTGACAGCGGGCCACTGCATGGCCACCAAGACGAACAACGTGCCGACCGAGCACAACCGCCAGGTGGTCCTGAACCAGCACGGCATCGAGAAGAACTCCTACCCGTACGACTACGCCGCCGTGCGGTACGTCGACACGGCCACCGCCACCAGGTGGCTGGAGGGCCAGACCAACCGCAACACCGTGCTCAAGTACTGCCGCAACGGCGGCCTGGACAGCAACGGCGACACCCCGTGCGGTCCGCAGGCGACGTCGCAGAACCAGGAGATCACCTCCGTCACCCCGCTGTCCGGGATCCTGACCGGCGCGGTCGTCTGCGCCACCGGCTCCGGGTCGAGCGCGGTGAACTACCCGGACTCGTTCGACAGCGGCGCCGGTGAGGGCTACCTCGTCGGCACCCGGTGCGGCCGCGTCCTCTCGACCGACGTCGGCATCAACACCGACCTGTGCGCGCGCAACGGCGACAGCGGCAGCCCGCTGTTCAGCCAGGTCACCAAGTCCGCGCTCGGCATCCTCAACGGAAGCCAGCAGTCCCGCAGCGGCGCCTGCCAGCTGGGCGAGTTGAACAACTACTCCCCGCTCTCGACGATCCTCGAGGACCTCAGCGCCCGCCAGGCGAGCGGCGGGTCGGTCTTCACCGTCATCACGACCCCGCAGGGCTGAGCCCACCTGGTCCCTGGAAGACCGGTTTTCCGGTCTTCCAGGGACGAAGCAGCTGGCAGAAGGCTTGATCCCCTGAGAGCGCTCTCATCTGACAAATTCGTGAAAACCTTTACACGTTGACCGAGAGTCACAGCGCGACAACACTTCCGAACCACTGGGCGCACAACTCAACACCCGGAAAGGTCGGTTCGATGCAGCGACGCATCGGGACGGCCCTTGCCGCCGCCTTGATGGTGGCCGCAGGGATCACCGTCGCCACCACCAGCCAAGCTCCCCCTGCCAACGCGGCGGTGACCTGGGCCGACGAGTTCAACGCTCCCGCCGGCACCGGTGTCGACGGTGGCAAGTGGAACATGGAAGTGGGCAACAACAACGGCAACAACAGGGAACACCAGTGGTACCAGGCGGGTACCTCGAACGCGGTGCACGACGGCCAGGGCAACCTGGTCATCACCGCGAAGAAGGAGAACCCCGGCAACTACAACTGCTGGTACGGCCGGTGTCAGTACACGTCCGCGCGCATCAACACCGCGAACAAGTTCACCCAGACCTACGGCCGCTTCGAAGCGCGCATGAAGATGCCGCGCGGCAAGGGGATCTGGCCCGCGTTCTGGATGCTCGGCGCTGACATCAACACCGGCAACCCGTGGCCGGGTTCCGGTGAGATCGACATCATGGAGTTCCTGGGACACCAGACGAACACCGTGTACGGCACGATCCACGGCCCCGGTTACTCCGGCGCCGGCGGCAAGTCCCACGCCTACAACGGCCCGAACTTCTCCGACGGCTTCCACAACTTCGCGGTGGACTGGAAGCCCGGCGAGATCACGTGGTCGGTGGACGGCAACGTCTACGCCCGCAACACGCCGACGGACGTCAACGGCAACCCGTGGGTGTTCAACAAGCCCTTCTTCATCATCATCAACCTCGCGGTCGGTGGTGAGTGGCCGGGCTACCCGGACGCCAGCACGACGTTCCCGCAGCAGCTCGTGATCGACTGGGTCCGCGCCTCCAACGACACCCCCAGCGGTGGCGGCTCGGAGATCCGCGGCATCGGCGGCAAGTGCCTCGACGTGCCCTGGGCGAACACCGCCAACGGCACGCCCATCCAGATCGTCGGCTGCAACGGCAACGTCGCCCAGAAGTGGAGCCGTCCCGGTGACGGCACCATCCGCGCGCTGGGCAAGTGCCTCGACGTCAGCGGCGGCGGTACCGCGAACGGCACAGTGGTCCAACTTTGGGACTGCAACGGCTCGGCTGCCCAGCAATGGGTCGTCAGCGGGGCGCAGGACATCGTGAACCCGCAGGCCAACAAGTGCCTGGACGCCGTGGGAGGTTCCTCGGCGGACGGTACGAGAACCCACATCTGGGACTGCCTCGGCGTCGCCAGCCAGAAGTGGCAGGTCTGAGGTCTCTCCCCGCCGGGCTGCGCATGGCCTGACGGGGAGAAGCAAGTGCGCTGGACGTGAACCCCCGCGGCGGATGGGTTCACGTCCAGCGCTTTTTCACGCCAGAAGCCTTGCGACGGCCCAGTCCTGCACCGCGACGCCGACCGACTTGAACACCGTCCGGCCTTCCCGCAGCGGCGGATTTCCCAGCGCCGCACCGAGTTCGACGAGCGACTCGAGCCTGAGCACGCCCGACCGCACCGCCCGGATGATCTCGCCGGCCTCGCTCAGCGCCGCCTCGACCTGGTCCACCACCACGACGCCCGCGGTCGCCAGCAGTTCCTCGGGCAGCTCGCGCATCACCGGCCGGTACGACCCGATGGCGTTGACGTGCACCCGTTCCTTGAGGGCGTCGCACCGGAACAGCGGCACGGTCGACGCCGTCGCACAACACACGACGTCGGCGTCCCGCACGGCTTCCTCTGCCTGCGCCGCCACGTCCACGACCGTGTCCGGGAGCTCGTCCCTGAGGCTCTCCAGCAACGCCTCGGCCTTCTTGGCGTTCCGGTTGAACACGACGAGCTTCTTCAACGGCCGCACCGCGTGCACGGCCCGGACCTGGTCCGCGGCCTGAGCCCCCGCTCCCAGCAACGCCAGGTGCGACGCGTCCTCGTCGGCCAGCAGATCCGTTGCCACACCGACGACAGCGCCCGTGCGCAGGGACGTGAGCGACACCGCGTCCGTGACGAACTGACCGTCCGGATGCGAGTACACGAGCGTGCCCGTGATCATCGGGTCCCGCTCGACCTCGATGCTGATCACCTTGACCGCGGTGGACGCCGTGGGCCGGTGGTGCACGGCCATGACGAGCGACCGGCTGTCTCCGAACGCCTGCCGCGGCGGCAGGTCGAACTCCTCCGCGGCCAGCCCGGCGAACGCATCTCGCACGGCCTCGATCGCTGCGGGCATCGTCATGGTTCGGATGGTAACGACCTGCCGGTCAGCCCTCCCGCGTGACGCCCGCGAGGAACGCGGACCACGCGGCGGCGCCCACCTCGACGTGGGCGGCGGGCGTCTTGCTGTCCCGGATGCCGATGCCGACGGCCACCTCAACACAGGCACTCGCGTTCGCGCTGTGGGTGCTCTTGCGCCATTCGGCCATCAAGTCTCCTCATGTCAGCGACTTCTTGATCAGCTCCTTCGATTGTTCCGCATCCAAGGCCACGAGTTCGAGCCCTTCGACGATCCGCGCGTACGCCTTGACGGCCTCCGGCGCCTCGATGATCAAGCTCGAGTTCTCGCTCTCCAGGAAGACGACGTCGTCGTACCTGTCGAACGTCAACATGTCGAACGACCCGGCCATGCCCGCGTGCGCACCGACGCCGAGCGGCACGATCCGGATCACGATGCTCGGCCGCGCCGCCAGCGAGTCCAGGTGACGCAGCTGCTCCCGCATGACCTCGGCGCCACCGACCCCGTCCAGCAACACCGCTTCGGGAACGAAGAACACCGCCTTCATCCCGCCGCGCAGCGCCTCCTGCCGCTGCGCCCTCGCCTCGACGCGCGCATCCACCTCGTCTCCGGGCACGTTCGCACAGGCGGTGATCACCGCACGCGTGTAGTCCGGGGTCTGCAACGTGCCGTGCAGCAGCATGGTCTGCCAGCTGAACAACTTCTCCGCCAGCCGCTCGTGCTCGACCAGCGTGCGCGGGCTGATCGGCGCGCAGGTGCCGTGCTCCTGCCACCACCCCTTGACGCCAGTACCGGTGAACAGCGAGAGCAGGTGATCCCGCTCCCCCGCCGGCGTCCGGCACACGCCCAGCAACAGCGCGAGCTCCAGCTCGGTGGCACCGCCCTTGCCGTTGACCAGGTCGGAGAGCTTGGCTTCCTGCCACCCGACGAGTGCGGCGACTTTGCGCGACGTCATTCCGGTGGCGGCGATGGCCGCACGGAGGCCGTCCCCGAACTCACGGCCTCTCACAGTGGAGAATCTTTTCGGCATGATGACGACCGTAACGCCATTCCTGAGGGCTCCAGAACATTCGAACCCAACACAACCCAAAAGGGCGTTAGCTTGGAGCTCCTCCAAGCTGCAGAATAATCCTGTGAGATTTCGATGGACGCCCCACGAAGGGCGGCGACACGCCATCTCCGACGAGCCGGCCAGGGGGCGGCTCGTCGAGACCCTGTGCGGCATTCCCTTCGTCCTGCAGGAGTTCGACCTCTGGACGAACAAGAACGTGTGGCCGACGTGCTGGGACTGCGACGGCATCTGGCGCGAAAGCGAGGGGATCCTGCCATGGCCGCGGAAATCCTGACCGAAGACCTGCTGCGCATATCTCTTCAACGCCTCTCGCGTGAGGTGGTGAAGACTTATCCACAGTTCGGCGAGTTGCTCGCACAAAACATGCTGCGCACGTGCGGGCTCATTCCCGATCCGGAACGCGCCGAGCACTACCGCGAGTTGGGCACGTTGCTCATCGACCTCGGCAGGCTCTACCTGGCCGAGGCCGACGTGCTGCGCACCGTGGACTCCCCGGCTAGCTGATCGCGACGGCGCGGCCGCCGGTGTCGAACTCGTGGGCCAGCGTCCTGAGCGGCTGCCCGCCCGCGGCCCACGCCGCCGTCCACGTCAGGCACTCGGCGGCGCCGTTCCCGCCGCGCTCGACCAGGTCGGTGCCGATCGAGTCGAGCCACTCCCACGACGTCCCGCCGACTCCGGTCAGGAAGGCCTCGTCCCAGGTGCGCACCAGCTCGCGGAGCGTGCCTTCGGACCGGGCCTTCTCGTTGACCGACCTGATCCACGCCTGGCGCTCCTCCTCCGTGAGCACCACGCCCGTCTCGGGCTCGCGGAACCCGGGCAGGTCGTGCGCCAGCCCGCCGGAGCCGACGTAGAGCACCCGCCGGTCGGCGAAGAACTCCCCGACGCGGCGGCCCAGGGACGCGGCGCGGCGGAAGGTCGCGTGCGGCGGGGAGGCGCAGTTGACGAAGACCGGCAGCACCGGCTTGGCGTCGATCGCGCCCAGCAGGTCGCGGGTCGTGTGGCCGAACGCGTGGTCCAGGGCGGCGCTGTAGGCCGTGGCGATGTCGAACTCGTGCGCCACGAGGTCGGCCACCAGCGCACGTCCCAGTGCGGAAGGGACGTCGTAGGAACCGACGGGGCCCGCGACGTCACCCTGGGCCGTGGCCTCCAGGACCACGGCGAAGGTCGGGACCACGGAGCGGAAGGCGCGGCGGTGGTCGGTGCCGAAGAAGACGACGAGCTCCGGGTCGAACGCCGCGACGGCGTCCCGTGCGGCGCCGATCGCCTCGCGGACCGGGCCGAAAGGCGCGCTGGGCAGGGTGATCAGGTGCGAGGCGCAGACCGTCAGGCGGTTGTTCACCAGATCAGCTTAGATTCCGGGGCGTGACGAGACGTGCACTTGCGGTGACCATCGCCGCGGCCCTCCTTGCGCCCGTTCCGCCCGCGCACGCCGGCTCCGCCGGACGCGTCGAGACCGAGCGGATCGTGAGACCCGTGGCTCCCGGCGTCACCCTCAGCTCGTTCGACTGGTACCGGCCCGACGGCTGGGTCCGCGGGGACGCGCTGGCCGTCGACCTCACGAAAGCCCAGGTCGGTTATGTCGACCCCGGCACCGTCTCCCAGGCCGCTCCCCTCTCGCAGCAGGCGGGCGGAGCCGTCGCGGCGATCAACGGCGACTTCTTCGACATCGACGACTCGAACGCGCCGGACGGCGTGGGCATCCAGGACGGCCACCTGAGGAAGTCCGGCGAGGGCCGGGCGGCCGGCATCGACGCGGCGGGCGTCGGGAGCGTCATGGAGACGTTCTTCGAAGGCACGCTCAACGGCACGCACGAGCTGACTCAGCTCAACAGCGCACGGATCGACGTCGACGGCATAGGCGTCTTCAACTCGTTGTGGGGCACGTACAGCAGAGCGCGCGCTGTGCAAGGCGCGGCCAACACGGCCGAGGTGATCGTCGAGGACGACGTCGTGCGGTCCGTCGGCAGCCCGGGCGACCAGCCCGTCCAGGGGTACGCGCTGGTCGGCCGGGACAAGGGCGCCGACGTGCTCAAGACGCTCAAGCCGGGTGACAGGGCGGAGATCAGCTACCGGAACCGCACCAGCGACGGCAGCGACCCGAGGACGGCCATCGGCGGACGTCAGCTGCTGGTGAGCAACGGCAGGAACGTCGCCCCGGCGGACCCGCTCCACCCGCGCACCGCGGTCGGCTTCTCGCAGGACGGCAGGAAGATGTACGTGCTCGTCGTCGACGGACGGCAGAGCGCCCACCTGCAGGGCCTGGACCTGGACGACCTCGCCGACGCGATGATCGAGCTCGGCGCGCACAACGCGCTCAACCTCGACGGCGGCGGTTCGTCGACCATGCTCGTCCGCGACCCCGGCACGACCGGGCTGAAGGTCGTCAACACGCCCTCGGACGGGGGCGAGCGCCCGGTCGCGAACGGCCTCGCCCTCTACGCCCCCACCGGCACCGGCAGGCTGACCGGCTTCGACGTCCAGACCGAGAGCACCCGCGTCTTCCCCGGCATGACCCGCCGGATGACGGTGCGCGGCCACGACGAGACGTTCGGACCGGCGAGCGACGAGCACGTCTCGCGCGCGACGGGCGGATGGGCCGTCGGCGACACCTTCCACGCCGCGTCGCGCCCGGGTCCCGCGAGCTTCACCGCCTTCCAGGGCCTCACGACCAGGACCACGCGGCTCACCGTGCTGGGCGGGCTGGCCAGGATCGCTCCGGCCGAACCCCGGATCAGCCTGACCGGCGCCGAGCACAAGCCGTTGCGGATCAACGGTTTCGACGCGAAGGGCTTCAGCGCGCCGATCGAACGCGCCGACCTCGACCTCAGCTACGACCGCACGATCATCGAGGTCACCCCGGACCTCCGGATCAGGGCGCTGCGCGACGGCGCGACCACGATCAGGGCACGCGCTCAGGGCAAGGAGACGCACACGGCCGTCACGGTCGGGGTGACCGACCAGTCGCTCGCCACGTTCGACGATGCTCCACAGTGGACCTTCGGTTCCGCCCGCGCGACCGGGCGGGTGGCACCGGAACCGGACGGCCACACCGGCGCGGGCCTGCGGCTCAGCTACGACTTCACGCAGTCGACCGGCACGCGCACCGCCCACGCCGTCCCGCCGAGGCCGCTGCGGGTCGACGGGCAACCCCTGTCGCTCGCCGCGCGGGTCCGCGGCACCGGCCAGGGCGAGTGGACGGCCTTCACCGTCACGGACTCGACGGGACGGTCCCGGTCGCTCTACGGCCCCCACGTCACCTGGCACGGCTGGCAGCAGATCGAGGTCGCGGTGCCGCCGGAGCTCAGTTTCCCGATCCAGGTCACCAGGTTCACCACGATCGAGACCAGGGCCGACCGCGCCTACCGCGGCGAGGTGGTCGTCGACGACGTCGTCGCGAGGGTGCCGCCGGCGGTCACCCTGCCGCCCGCCCCCGACCTGTGCGACGACGTGATCGGCCCGGCGCGGGGCTGGACGTTCGCGGTCATGTCCGACGCCCAGTTCGTGGCCCGCGCCCCGGACAGCGACCTGGTCAGGTCCGCCCGCCGCACGCTGCGGGAGATCAGGGCGTCCGGCGCCGAGTTCGTCGTGGTCAACGGCGACTTCGTGGACGAGGCGTCACCGCGGGACCTGGCGTTCGCGCGCCGGGTCCTGACCGAGGAGCTCGGCGGCTTCCCCTGGTACTACGTGCCGGGCAACCACGAGATCATGGGTCCGGGCACGATCGAGAACTTCCGCCGCGAGTTCGGCGCCACCAGCCGCACGTTCGACCACAGGGGCACCAGGTTCGTGCTGCTCGACTCGTCGACCGGCACGCTCAGGGGCGGCGGTTTCGAGCAGGTGGAGATGCTCAGGAACGCGCTGCGCACCGCCGAGGGCCCGGCCGTCGTGCTGATGCACCACCCGCCGCGCGATCCGACGCCCGCGCGCACGAGCCAGCTCGACGACCGGCTGGAAGCGTCCTACTTCGAGCGACTGCTGTCCGAACGCGACAAACCCACGGCGTTCGTCGGCGGCCACGTCGGCGGGTTCTTCGCGTCCACTGTGGACGGCGTTCCGCACGTGATCAACGGCAACTCCGGCAAGGCACCCGCGGAGCCGGGCGGGTTCACCGGCTGGACGCTGCTCGGGGTCGGCGAGGAGGGCCTCAAGGCCGAGACCCGGCCGCACGTGGACGCGCTCCAGGTCCGGGTTCCGGCGACGCTGAGGCCCGCCGCGGCGGAAGCGGTTGCGGCGACGGTGAAACAGGGTTCGCGGTCGGTACCGGTGCGGTGTCCGATGGGCGCGGTGTGGGAAGGGTCACGTGGTCTGCACGTGGGCGGCGCGAGCGGGGTCCGGCCGTGGCACGTCGCCCGGTTCGAACCGGACACCGGGGTGCTCACCGGCATCAGGCCTGGTCAGGCGAAGATCTCGATCACCGTCAACGGCGTGACGAGCAGCGCGGACGTGCTCGTGGAGGCTCCGGAGGCGCCGTGACCTGGTCTGAGTGAGTGCGATGTGAGGCGGTGGGGGAAGATACTCCCCATGACCACCGCCGACAACGGTTTCGCCGACCTGGGGCTGCGCTCCGACATCCTCAACGCACTCACCACGCTGGGCTACGAGGAGCCGACGCCGATCCAGAGCGAAGCGATCCCGCCACTGCTCGCGGGCAACGACCTGCTGGGCCAGGCGGCCACGGGCACGGGCAAGACGGCGGCGTTCGCGCTGCCGCTGCTCGAGCGCATCGCCGACAAGATCGGCAAGGGTGAGAAGCCGCTGGCCCTCGTCCTCGCGCCGACCCGTGAACTCGCCGTGCAGGTGTCCGAGGCGGTCCACCGCTACGGCCGCCACATGGGCGCCCGCGTGCTGCCCATCTACGGCGGCCAGCCGATCGGCCGCCAGCTCCGCGAGCTGTCCCGCGGCGTCGACGTGGTGGTCGCCACCCCGGGCCGCGCGATCGACCACCTCCAGCGCGGCACGCTGCAGCTGGGCGACCTGCAGGTCGTCGTGCTCGACGAGGCCGACGAGATGCTCGACATGGGCTTCGCGGAGGACATCGACGCGATCCTCAGCGAGACGCCCGCCGAGCGGCAGACCGTGCTGTTCTCGGCCACAATGCCGCCGCGCATCGACCGCATGGCCAAGAGCCACCTGCGCGAGCCGGTGCTGATCCAGATCGAGCGCGAGAAGACCGAGCCGGGCGAGGCCCCGCGCGTGCGGCAGACCGCGTACCTGGTGCGCCGCGAGCACAAGCCCGCCGCCCTCGGCCGCGTGCTGGACGTCGAGTCGCCGACCGCCGCCGTCGTCTTCTGCCGCACCCGCGACGAGGTCGACCAGCTCACCGAGACCCTGAACGGCCGCGGCTACCGCGCCGAGTCGCTGCACGGCGGCATCAGCCAGGAGCAGCGCGACCGCGTCATGTCGCGCCTGCGTTCCGGCACCGCCGACCTGCTGGTGGCCACCGACGTCGCCGCCCGCGGCCTCGACATCGAGCAGCTCACGCACGTCGTGAACTACAACGTGCCGTCCGCGCCCGAGGCGTACACGCACCGCATCGGCCGCGTGGGCCGCGCCGGCCGCGAGGGCGTCGCGATCACCCTGGTCGAGCCGCGCGAGAACTCGATGCTCAAGACGATCGAGCGCGTCACCAAGACCAAGATCCCGGTCGAGAAGGTGCCGACGGTCGCCGACCTGCGCGCCCGCCAGCTGGAGCTCACCCGCTCCTCGCTGCACGAGTCGCTGCTCGAGGACGACCTGTCGCGGTTCCGCGTCGTGGTCGAGACCCTGGCCGACGAGTTCGACGTCATGGAGATCGCGCTCGCCGCGGTCAAGCTCGCGCACGAGGCCTCGGGTGCCGCCGCCGACGAGGAGGAGATCCCCGAGGTGCGCCCGCGTGAGGACCGCCCGCGCCGCGACGGTGCCCCGGCCGGTCCGCGCCGCGAGCGCCGTGGCCCGTCCGAGGGCATGACCAGGCTGTTCCTGGGTGCCGGTCGTTCGTCGGGCATCCGCCCGCAGGACATCGTCGGCGCGATCACCGGCGAGACGGGCCTGAAGGGCCGCGACATCGGCGCGATCGAGATCGCCGACAGGTTCTCGCTCGTCGAGGTGCCGGGCCAGTCCGCGAACGACGTGATCGAGCAGCTGCGCGACGCGACGATCAAGGGCAAGCGCGTGACGATCCGCCGCGAGCGCCAGCCCCGCTAGTCAGGACAGCGACGCGGCCCCCTCCCGAAGTTATGGAGGGGGCCGCGTCGCTTTTCGGATCAGGTCCCGATGTGGCTCGGTCCTCAAGCGGTACGAAGAGATCACGCGGCAGAACCGCCCATTTCGCGGAGCTGGCACGGAAGCGGGAGGTCCGGGTGGATACGCTCGGCGCTGGCAGGCCTGATCATCAGGGCTTGCGAGCCTCGACCAGGAACCGCCTCGACGTGCACACGAACTCCCCGTGCTCCCGGATGTGCGCGTGCATGTCCAGGAGCCGGTCCCGATACCCCTCCACCGTGAACCCGGGAACGGTCCACAGCACCTTGCGCAGGAAGTGCACGACCGCGGCAACGTCGAAGAACGCCACCCGCAGCGCCACCGGCTCCAGCCGCAGCACCTCCAACCCGGCAGCCTCGGCATCAGCACGAGCCCGCGACACCCCACGGGCCTCACCCACCGGCTGCGGCCCCATCATGAAGTCGGTGAGCTCCCGGTTCGTGCCGGCCCCGATCTGCTGCGAGAAGTAGGCCCCACCAGACCGCAGCACCCGCGCGACTTCGCCCCACGGCGTCACCACGGGATGCCGCGAGATCACCAGGTCGAACGAGGAAGCCCGGAACGGCAGCGGGCCGCCGTCCGCCGCGCGCACCACGAACGGCAGGTTCTTCGAGGCGACCAGGGCGTTCGGCGGCCACGACTCGGTGGCGACCATCATCGGCGGCAACACCGGGGCCGACGCCGTCACCTCTCCCCCGCCGGTCTGCAGGTCGAGAGCCGATGAGACCGCTCCCAGCCGCGCGGCGATCAGGGAGGCGTAGCCCCACGGTGGGCGCTCCTCGGTGGCACGGCCCTCGAACCACGAGAAGTCCCAGCCCTCCAGCGGCACGGCCGCGCCCTCGGCCACCAGCTCCTCGAACGTCCCCATGGCTGGAATGCCACCACAGACGCGCCGAACCGGCCACCGAGATTGGCGGCACCTGCCCCGGTCACTGAGACGCCGCGTCCCTGGTTCGTCTCGCGCACGGCGGGGCAGGTGCCGCAGGGGGTTACAACGACCGAACGGCCGCGCGGTTACGCCCTAAGACGTAACACAAGCACGACCGTTCGGCCCAGTACAACAACATCACTCAGTGGGGGGAACGATCAGCGCAGGCGGTAGGCCCTCAGCACCGTCTGGTCGACCGTGTTGCCGTCCACGTCCGATGCCACCACGCGCAGCGACACGAAGCCGCCCGCCTTCCCGCCGGGAGGCACGATCGACTTCACCGGAGTCCAGGTGACGCCGTCGTCGAACGACGCGTAGGCCTGCAACGAGCGCACGGTCGTCTTCCCCGCCTGACGCGTCGCGGTGAACTTCACCGGCATCGGCGCGCCTGCCTTCCCGCTGTTGCGCAGGTCGAGCGGCACCGAGTAGCCGACCTCCAGCAACGGCAGCTTGCCGTCGGCGGAAGCTGAGAACTCCCACGATGTTTTCACGTTGGTGGACAGCGCGAGCGAGTCGCGGGACGCGTCCAGCACGAGCTTGTACCGGCCGTCGCGGGCGGGGGCGTGGAACGAGCCCCGCCTCACGTCGGAGAAGCCCAGCGACGCACCGTCGCGGAACAGCTCCACGGAGCCGCCTCCGGTCTGCCGCCAGTTCTCCACCCAGCCCGCCCCGCCGAACGGCGAGATCCGCGTGGTGATGAGATCGCCCGCCCGTTCGACGCCACCGCCGTCGGCCCACGACACGAGTGACGGTCCGCCGAGCTGCGGCGAGGTGACGGCACGCAGGTTCGTGCGCTCGTACCTGCCGCCCGGCTGGAAGGTCACCGGCTCCACGTGCGCCCACGAGGTCGTGATCGGGTCGTCGCCGCCTCCGTACGCGCGCCCGTCGAAGCCCTCCTGGTGCCAGGTGCCCGGGGTGAAGTACTCGGTGCGCTCCGCCGGAGCGGCGAGCCGTTCGTCCAGCGTCATGCCGATGGCGCCGTCGACGACCGGGTTGTTGCGCTGGTTGACCGAGCCGTCACCGCCGGACGTGTGGTAGCGCGCCTTGACCCGCGCGAGCTCCGAGTGCCGGAGCTTCTTCACTCCGGACGGAAGCGAACCCTTGTGCGGCAGGAACAACGTGTACGAGACCGGCGAGCCCGCGATGGCCCGCACCGTGAGCTTCGCCGGTGTGACGGCCACGTGGTGCTCCGCCGCGGCGATCACCGGGATCGCCGTCTGCTCCTCGAACCCGAACGGCACCGGTCCCGCCCACAGCACCGCGGCCGCGCCGGCGTCCTTCATCGCCTGCGCGACCTCGTAGACGTCCTCGCCGGCGGTCCTGACGAGAGCGAGCTTGCCGCGCACGTCCGAACCGCGTTCGGCCACGTCGAACCGGTGCTCGCCGGGCGGCAGGAACTTGCTGCTTTCGTAGTACCGCACCGGGAACCCGCCCGGGACCGACACGAGCGGCTGCCCGCCCTTGAGCCCGGAGTCGTAGGTCAGCTCCGGCAGCGGCGCGCCGAACGACAGGCCGTACAGCGGAACGCGGCCGTCGATGATGCTCGCGACGCCGCTGATCTTGCCGGGCGCGAAGGGCACGCGCAGCTGGGCGTCGCGGTACCAGACCACCGAGTCGCGCTCGGGCAGTTCGACGCCGATCTGCCCGGCCTGCCTGGCGTCCAGCGTCACGGACACGTCCGCCGCCAGCGAGACGCGGCCGGCCACCTCGGTCGCGGCGACCGGCACGAACCAGTCGTAGTTCGGCGTCAGCTCGTCGATGCGGCCGAGCACCGCGTAGTCCGCGACGGGCAGCCGCGCCGAGCCGGTGCCGTCCGGCCCGATGCTGAGCACCGACGCCTCCTTCGTCGTCATGTTGACCACGACGGCGAACTCGTTCGGGACGGGCTTGCCGTCACGGCCGATCATCGACAACGTCAGCGCGTGCCGTTCCTCCTGCACGTACGCGCCGACGGAGGTGGTCAGTTCGACGCCCGCCCCGGATGCCTTGACGTGCCCGAAGAAGGTGCCGTTGCCCTTGCGCGGGTCGAGCACGACGTCGACCGCGACGCTGCCCCGCGCCGGCACGGTCACCGACGACGGCACGGAGAAGTCCGCGCCGAGGTCGTGCCGCAGCGTCAGCGGAACCGGTTCGTCGCTCGCGTTGGAGTACGTGATCGTCTTCGTGACCGTCTTGGTGTGCGGCCATTCCAGCAGCCCGAACGACAGGCTTCCGGCGGAGGCCCGGACCTGCTGGGTCACCGCGCGGCCGACGTCGAGCAGGCCGGTGCCGACGCTCACGGGAGAGTCCGCGACCGGTTTCACCGTCGCCATCAGGTGGGCCTTGAGCTCGGCCGCGGTCCAGGACGGGTTGCGCTGCGCCAGCACCGCCGCCGCGCCCGCGACGTGCGGCGCGGCCATCGACGTGCCGGTCAGCCGCGCGTGCAGGTCGTCGACGGCGTGTTCCCACAGGGTGTTCTCGGCGCGGGCGGCCACGATGTCCGTGCCCGGCGCGGCGATGTCCGGCTTGACCGCGAAGTCGCCCAGCCGCGGGCCGCGCGACGACATCTCCTCCACCGCGCCCTGCTTGGTCAGGTTCGCCACGGCGAGCGCCGAGTCCGCGACGGCCGGCGAGGACACCTTGCGGAACGTCCCCGCGTTGCCCGCCGCGACCACGAAGAGCGCGCCGGTCTCGGCGGTGAGCTCCTCGACCTTGCGGGACAACGGGTCCGAGCCGTCGGACTGGTCACCGCCCAGCGACATGTTGACGACCTTGGCCCCGACCTCGCGCGCCGCCCACTCCATGCCGGCGATCACCGCGCTGTCGAAGCAGTACGAGGCCTCGCAGACCCGGCCCACGGCAAGGGAAGCGCCCTTCGCGACACCGACGTGCCGGCTGCCACGACCGGCGACCGTGGCCGCGACGTGCGTGCCGTGACCGATGTCGTCCTGGATGCCGGACGGCGTGAAGTCCTTCGACACGGAGACGACGCCCGCGAGCTCCGGGTGGTTGCGGTCGTACCCGGTGTCGAGCACGGCGACCGTGACACCGGTGCCGTCGAACCCGCCCTGCCACGCGGCCGGCGCACCCACCATCGGCACGCTCTCGGTCAGCGAGATCTGCGACTTGCCGTCGAGCCACAGCTTCTCGGCACGCAACGCGCTCGTGCGCCGCGCCGTCCACTGCCGCGCCGCGTCCTTCTTGGCCACCGCGCCCGCCGCCCGGAAACCGCTGTTCAGCAAGGGGATCCGGTCGATCTTGTCGTCCGTGTACCCGTAGGCGTGCAACGACGTGACGTCGAAGAAGCGCTTGTCGACGCGATCCTGCCCCACCGCGTCGACGGCGTCCGCCGGCACCACGTACTGGTGGCCGTTCTGCACGTACTGGGCGAACTGCACGCCGGGCCGTCCCTCGACCCGGACGAGCTCACCACGCGCGTCGACGACGACCTTGTCACCGCTGATCAGCGTGATGGCCGAGGTCTTCCGCACTCCCGGCGGTTCCGCCTGCGCCGCCGCCACCGGGCTGAGCAGCCCGGCGGCGAGAGCGGTGATCACCAAACATCGTGCCAAGCGCACGTGTCCTCCCCTGGGTGTGAACCTCTCCACCCAGGAAGACTCGAGATCGCGCGCGCGGGTTGCCTCACGCTCCGCGGTAGGTGCCGAAGCTCCAGCGGTTGCCCTCGGGGTCGGCCACCGTGAAGCCGCGCGAGCCGTAGTCCTCGTCGCGCAGGCCGCGGATCTCGGTCGCCCCCCGGGCCAGCGACCGCGCGTGGATCTCGTCGGGCCGGTCGGTCACCACGTAGATCGATCCGGCGCCGGCCCGCGTGGCCTCGACCTCGCCGACCGACCGCACGGCGGACCCCAGCATGACGCCGCCGCCCTCGGGCCAGACCATCTCGCAGTGCACGACCTCGCCGTCGGCCTCCCCCGGTACGACGAGGTGTTCGGAGAACCCGAACGCCTCCACGAGGAAGCGGATCGCGGCGGGAGCGTCCTGATAGGACAGGCAGGGCCAGCAGGTGGGTGCGGGTGTGCTCATGAAGGCAACTCTGCGCCCTGACCGCCCTCGCTGCCTTGTACGAATGGAAGCTCGGTCGCGATCCACTCGGTCGGGGTCGCCCCGCACAACGCCCGCCAGTCGCGGTTGAAGTGCGCCTGGTCGGTGTAGCCGCACGCCACGGCCACCTCGGTCAGCGTCGGCCGCCGTTCTCCCCGCAGCATCCGGTTCGCCCGCTCGAACCGCATCACCCGGCCCATGACCTTGGGCGTGAGCCCGTACTCGGCCGCGAACCGCGCGCTCAGGTGCTGCCGGCTCCACCCGACCTCGGCGGCGATCTCGCCCACCGCCGCCCCCGCCGCGAGGCGCTGCCACGCCCACGCCACCTCGACCTGCTGCCGCACCGGCCTGACCAGCCCGCCCAGCACCTCGTCCAGGAGCGCGAACCGGTCCGTCCACGTCGGCGCGTCCCGCAGCCGTTCACGCAGCTCACCGGCGGGAGCGTCGAGCGAGCCGAGCTCCACGGTCATCGCCGCCAGCTCACCCGCCGGCACGCCGAAGAACGCCCGCATCCCCAGCGGCGTGAGGTCGCACTGCACGCCGTGCTGGAAGCCGTTGTGCGTGATCATCACGGCCTCGTCGTGCAACCCGCCGCACAGCGCGGCGAACCGGCCCTCGGGCAGGTCGACCGTGCCGTCCACCGTCACCACGAGGGTGAGCGAGCGCGACGGCAGGCCGCGGTGGACGCCGGGTTCGGTGCGCATCCGATACCCGGAGTACCGCGTCACGAACGGCCTCAGCCGCGGGTGCGGCAGGCCGACGACGTGCTGGACGTCCACGAACTTGATGCTAGAGCAACTCACCCAGGACGAGCAGCCCTGCGCCGACGGGCACCAGGTCAGGACCGTACGACGTGACGCTGACGTCCACGTCCGGCATCGCCCGCAGGTACAGGCCGGGCGACTCCAGCACCTTCCGTCCACTCAGGACGATCTGGTCGAGGTCGAGCAGCTGCACCAGGTTCGTCACCGCGGCGGCGAGCACCCGCGCCGCCTCGACGCCCGTGCTGGCGGCGTGCACCGCCTCGACGCACCCGCGCCGCCCGCAGACGCACAGCGGTCCGTCGAGCTGGATCGTCGTGTGCCCGAACTCGCCCGCGCCCGACCGCGCGCCGCGGTACACCTCCCCTCCGAGGAGCAGCCCCACGCCCAGACCGGTGCCCACGAACACCAGCGCCGCGTCCCGCAACGGTCTGCGCCACGCCTCGGCGAGCACGGCGGCGTTGGTGTCCTTGTCCACGACGACCGGCAGCCCGAGCCGTTGTTCGGCCAGCGCCTTCAACGGGACCGACGACCAGCCCGGGAGCCCGTTCGGCGACACCACCCCGTCGCGGTGCTCCAGCGGACCGGCGATGCCGATGCCGAGCCCCAGCACCGCGTCCCCGGCCTCGACCAGCGAGGCGAGGGCGTCCAGCACGTCGCCGGGCGTGAACATCGGGGCCAGCGGTACGACCGACGCCGACACCACCTCGCCGGTCAGGTCCAGCTTCACCACCCGCAGTTCGTCGCGGTCGACGTAGGCGCCGTACGCGTACGCCCCGCCGGGCACGAGCCGCAGCGACATGCGGGGCTTGCCGCGGCCGCCGTCGCGGACGGCGCCGGTCTCCTCCAGCAGGCCGGCCGACATGAGCCGCGCCACGATCTTCGAGATCGCCTGCGGGGTCAGTCCTGTCTCCGCGGCGAGAGAAGCCCTGCTCAGCGCCCCGGAGCGGACGAGCCTGAGCACCGTCCTGTCGTTGTGCGAGCGCAGTGAGGTGAGGTCCACGGTCGCAATTATTCAACAGCGTTGCTTTAATCGGAAGCATGACTCGAGTCGGACTTCTGGGCTACGGCATCGCGGGGCGGGTCTTCCACGCCCCGCTGATCTCCTCCACCGAGGGCATGGACCTCGTCGCGATCGTCACGGCGAACCCGGAGCGGCAGGCGCAGGCCCGTGCCGAACACCCGGACGCGAAGATCGTCGGCGCCGACGAGCTGTTCGAGCTGGACCTCGACCTGATCGTCGTGGCCACGCCGAACAGGACGCACGTCGAGTACGCGAAGCGGGCCATCGCGAAGGGCGTCGCGGTCGTCGTCGACAAGCCGTTCGCGCCGACCTCCGCCGAAGCCGAGGAGCTCGTGGCCGCCGCGCGGGCCGCGCGAGTGCCGCTCACGGTCTTCCAGAACCGCCGCTGGGACAGCGACTTCCTCACCGTCCGCGAGATCGCCGGCAGGCTGGGCGAGGTGCGGCGGTTCGAGTCCCGCTTCGAGCGCTGGGTGCCGGAGATCTGGGACAACTGGCGCGAGTTCGGCGATCCCGAGGAGGCGGGCGGCCTGCTCTACGACCTCGGCGCGCACCTCGTCGACCAGGCGCTGCAGCTGTTCGGGCCGGTCAGGAGCGTCTACGCGGAACTCGACCGCCGCCGCCCCGGTGCCCAGGTGGACGACGACGTGTTCGTGGCGCTGACGCACGAGAACGGCGTCCGCTCCCACCTGTGGGCCAACGCGCACGCGGCGAACACCGGACCTCGCTTCCGCCTGCTCGGCAGCGAGGGCGCGTTCGAGATCAGCGGCCTGGACGAGCAGGAGGACGCGCTCGGCGCCGGCCGCCGCCCGACCGATCCGGACTGGGGGCACGAGGAGCGCACCGGGCGACTCGGCATCCTCGGCGAGACCACCGAGATCGCCGTCGAACCCGGCGCTTACCAGCACTTCTACGCCGAGCTGAGCGCCGGCCGGATCCCCGTCGACCCCGCGGGCGCCGTGCACGCGCTGCGGGTCATCGAAGCCGCTTTCCTTTCCGCACACGAGAACAAGGTGGTCGAACTGTGAACTCCGAAGAGCTTCTCGCCCAGGAACGGCGGCTGCAGTTCAGCCGGTTCGGCAACGACGTCGCGATCGAGCTCGGCCTGCACCTGCTCGACGCCGCGCGCGAGCAGGGCCTGCCGATCGCGATCTCGGTGCGGCGCAACGGACACCGCCTCTTCCACGCCTCGCTGCCCGGCACCGCGCCGGACAACGACAGGTGGCTGGAGCGCAAGGCGCGCGTCGTCGAGCTGTTCGGCCACAGCTCGTTCTACGTCGGCACGACGTTCCGCGAGAAGGGGTCGACGTTCGAGGCGGAGTCCGGTCTCGACCAGGAGCTGTACGCGGCGCACGGTGGCGTCTTCCCCGTGCTCCTGCGCGGAACCGGCCCGATCGGCACCGTCGGCGTCTCCGGCCTGCCCCAGGCGGAGGACCACGCGTTCGTCGTGACTCAGCTGGAATCGTTCCTGAACTCACGTGACGCACAATGACACGAATAGTCGTTGGTACAAATTGATACACACCACTTCGAGTGGATTCTCCCCACTCGAAGTGGTGTCGTATAACATCTATACAACACGGCCCGGCGCACACAAAAGAGTGATCCTACTGGGCCAAACGAGTGGCTTATTCCACGCTATTCCGAATAGCACAGCGATCACTCTCCTGCTGACGCGAGCACGCTCGGATAAGGCAGAAGTTGTACGCTCCGTAGCATCAACAGGCGCAAACCACCCACCCGAATGTCGCCTTTTTGGCCCCTTCACAGCCATCAGCGGTGCGAACTAACGTCCATTCCGGCTTAACGGTTTGGTCCATTAGCGCATTGAGATAGGTGGGTACCGGTTGTGACTGTGACGGATTCTGACCTCACTGAGGGCCGTCAGCAGCTGAGTTTGGGCACGGCCGCCGCACGAAATCTGGCCACTACCACCAAGTCCGTCCCGCAGATGCAGGGAATCACTTCCCGCTGGCTGCTCAAGGTGCTCCCCTGGGTGCAGGCCGCGGGTGGTGCGTACCGCGTCAACCGGCGCCTCACCTACACGCTGGGCGATGGCCGCGTCTCCTTCACGAACATCGGCGCCGACATCCGCGTCGTGCCGATGGAGCTCACCGAGCTGGCTCTGCTCAAGGGCTTCGACGACGAGGCGGTCCTCGCCGCCCTCGCCGGCCGCTTCACGCAGCAGGAGTTCGGCATCGGCGAGGTCATCGTCGAGAAGGGCCGCCCGAAGGACACCCTCGTGCTGATCGCGCACGGCAAGGTGGACAAGGTCGGCACCGGTGAGTACGGCGGCGAGACCGTGCTCGGCAACCTCGCCGACGGCCAGTACTTCGGCGAGACCGTGCTGGCGGGGCCGCAGGGCGAGTGGGAGTACACCGCCAAGGCCGTCACGCCGGTCACCGTGCTCACGCTGTCGTGGAACGACTTCCAGGCGCTCAACGGGGAAGCGGGCGGCCTGCGCGCACACATCCAGCAGGCGTTCAACAGCCGCAACAAGCCGCAGGACGAGTACGGCGAGGCCGAGATCGGCATGGCGTCCGGTCACGAGGGCGAGCCCGTCCTGCCCGGCACGTTCGTCGACTACGAGGTCTCGCCGCGCGAGTACGAGCTGAGCGTCGCCCAGACCGTGCTGCGGGTCCACACCCGTGTCGCGGACCTCTACAACAAGCCGATGGACCAGGTCGAGCAGCAGCTGCGGCTCACGATCGAGGCCCTGCGCGAACGCCAGGAGCACGAGATCGTCAACAACAGGTCGTTCGGCCTGCTGCACAACGCGGACCTCAAGCAGCGCATCCACACCCGCACCGGCCCGCCCACCCCGGACGACTTCGACGAGCTGCTGTCGATCGTGTGGAAGGACCCCGGGTACTTCCTCGCGCACCCGCGCACGATCGCCGCGTTCGGCCGCGAGCTCAACAAGCGGGGCCTCTACCCGCAGCACATCGACTTCAACGGCCAGCAGGTGCCGGCCTGGCGCGGCATCCCCGTGCTGCCGTGCAACAAGATCCCGATCTCCGACACCCGCACGTCGTCGGTGATGCTGATCCGCACCGGCGAGCAGAACCAGGGCGTCATCGGCCTGCACCAGACCGGCATCCCGGACGAGTACCAGCCGGGCCTGTCCGTGCGGTTCATGGGCATCAACGACCAGGCGATCATCAACTACCTGGTCAGCGCCTACTACTCCGCCGCCATCATGGTGCCGGACGCGATCGGTGTGCTGGAGCACGTCGAGCTCGGCCGCGAGGGATAGGTCTTGGCCTCCTTCACCATGCCGGAGTTCTACGTGCCCCACCCGGCGCGGATGAACCCGCACCTCGAACGCGCCCGCGCCCACTCGACGCAGTGGGCGCGGGACATGGGGATGCTCGACACCGGGGTGTGGACCGACGAGATCCTCGCGGGCGACGACTACGGGCACATGTGCGCGTGGACCCATCCGGACGCGCCCGCGGAGATCCTCGACCTCATCACGGACTGGTACGTCTGGGTCTTCTACTTCGACGACGAGTTCTTCGCGGAGTTCAAGCAGAGCAAGGACGTGGCGGGCGCGAAGGCGTATCTCGACCGGTTGCCGGCGTTCATGCCCCTCAACGGCACGGACCCGTGGCCGGAGCCGCGGAACCCGACCGAACGCGGTCTCGTCGACCTGTGGCAGCGGACGATTCCACTGATGTCGCAGGACTGGCGGCGCCGGTTCACCACGAGCACCCACAACCTGCTGCTCGAGTGCATGTGGGAGATCAAGAACATCGAGAGCGGCACGGTCGCCAACCCGATCGAGTACATCGAGATGCGCCGCAAGGTCGGCGGCGCACCGTGGTCGGCGAACCTGGTGGAGGTCTCCGAGTCGGCCGAGGTGCCCGCGTCCGTCGCGGGCACCCGGCCCCTGCGGGTGCTGTCCGACACGTTCTCCGACGCGATCCACCTGCGCAACGACATCTTCTCGTACGAGCGGGAAGTGCTGCGGGAGGGCGAGAACTCCAACGGGGTGCTCGTGTTCGAGAAGTTCTTCGGCCACGACACGCAGACCGCCGTCGAGGCCGTGAACACCCTGCTGACCTCGCGGCTGCACCAGTTCGAGAACACGGTCTTCACCGAGCTGCCGCAGCTGTTCGCCGAGAACGCCTTGACGCCGGACGACCAGGCCCGCGTGCTCAAGTACGTGAAGGGCCTGCAGGACTGGCAGTCCGGCGGCCACGAGTGGCACCTGCACGCGGGCCGCTACACCAAATCAGATCATTCCGGGGTGGACGGAGGAGCCGGCAACTCGGCGTTCTTCCGCACGATCCTGCGGGGGCCGACCGGTCTGGGCACCTCCGCGGCGTGGCTGGGGGGTCCCGTGATTGAGATCCCCTCGTTCGACATGCCCTTCTCCGCAAGGCTTTCACCGCACGTCGACCGCGTCCGGCAGCACACCAGGACGTGGGTGCGGGACATGGGCATGCTCGGCGGTGTGCCGTGGACCGAGGCGTTCTACGACACCGCGGACTACGGCGGCTTCGGTCCGCTGACCCACCCGACGGCCTCCCTGGAAGACCTGAAGCACATCAACGACTGGCACGCGTGGGGCTTCTTCGTGAGCGACGCGTTCCGGGACGGTTTCCTCCGGCCGCGCGACGTCGTGGGAGGCAAGGCGTTCGTGGCGGCGTTGAAGTCGGTGCTGAACGGCTCGGCGCCCTCGCCGAACCCGGCGGAGAGGGGCCTGGCCGACCTGGTCTCGCGGTCCACCCTGGACGACGAGGACCGGGAACACCTCACCGAGTTCTTCGACGCGTTGCTGTGGGAGGCGCACAACACGGCGCAGGGCCGGGTGCCCGACCCGATCGACCTCGTGGAGATGCGGCGCCGGTCGATCGCCGCGGAGCTGTCCGCGAAGCTCGCGCGCAAGTCCGTCGGCGCCGATCTGCCCGCGGAGTTGTTGCGCAACAGCACGATGCGGGCGCTCGTCGACTCGTTCGGCGACGTTCCCGCGCTGCGCCAGGAGATCGTCGGCTTCGACCACGCCTACGCCACCGGCGCCAGCACGACCAGCGCGGTGCTCGCGGTGCGGCAGTTCTTCGACTGCGACCTCCCACAGGCCGTCTCGGTCGTGGCCGACCTGATCAGCGCCCGGCTGCGGCAGATCGGCTCGATCATCGGCGAGCTGCCGTCCCTCGCCGACGAGTACGGCCTCGACGCGGAGGCCAAGGCCGGGCTGCACCGGTACGTCGAAGCCCTCAAGTCCTGGCTGGCCGGAGAAGTGCTGTGGACGCAGCGCACCGGCAGGTACAGCCGCTCCCCGGTCCCCACCCGGAAGTCGTTCCACGCCCCGTCGGGCCTCGGCACGCAGTCGCTCCACGTCCGGCCGCAAGGGCGCGGCCGGGTCGCCGTTCGCTAGTTCCATCCCAGCACCAACAGATTGGCAGGACTTCCAGTGACTGTTACCGATCCGGGCCTTGGGGTCGAGGGCGGGCAGCTGAGCCTTTCGACGAAGGCGGCCCGCAACCTCTCGTCGACCACCAAGTCCGCACCGCAGATGCAGGGGATCTCACCCCGGTGGCTGCTGCGCATGCTGCCCTGGGTCGAGGCCAAGGGTGGTGCGTTCCGTGTCAACCGCCGGCTCACGTTCGCGATCGGCGACGGCCGGGTCACCTTCACGTCCGTGGGTTCCGAGGTGCGGATCGTGCCGCAGGAGCTCGCGGAGTTCAAGCTGCTGCGCGGTTTTGAGGACGAGGCGGCGCTGACCGCCGTCGCGAACCGCTTCGAGCAGCGCGAGTACCTGCCGGGCGAGGTGATCTCGCACCGCGGCGAGTCCGTCGACGAGATCATCGTCATCGCGCACGGCAAGGTCACCAAGACCGGGCGCGGCGAGTACGGCGACGACGTGGCACTGGGCACGATCGCGGACGGCGAGTACATCGGTGACGAACCGGTGCTGTCCGGCGTCGGCAAGAACTGGAGCTTCACCGCGCGCGCGTTGACGCCGACGACGGCCGTGGTGCTGTCGCGGGCCGCCTTCGCGCAGCTCAACGAGCAGATCGAACCACTGCGCGAGCACATCGCGCAGCAGCTGGCGAACCCGACGAACGCGTCGAACAAGCACGGCGAGGCCGAGATCGACATCTCGTCCGGCCACGACGGCGAGCCGGCGCTGCCCGGCACGTTCGTCGACTACGAGCTGCGGCCCCGTGAGTACGAGCTCTCGGTGGCGCAGACGATCGTGCGCGTCCACACGCGTGTGGCGGACCTCTACAGCCAGCCGATGGACCAGGTCGAGCACCAGTTGCGCCTGACCATCGAGGCCCTGCGGGAGCGGCAGGAGTCCGAGCTCATCAACAACAAGGAGTTCGGCCTGCTCGCCAACGCCGACCTCAAGCAGCGGGTCAGCACCTCCTCCGGCCCGGTGACGCCGGACGACATGGACGAGCTGATCTCGCGGCGCCGCAACACCAGGCTGATCCTGGCCCACCCCAGGGCGATCGCGGCGTTCGGCCGCCAGCTCAACAAACGCGGCCTGTACGTGCCGACCGTGGAGGTCGAGGGCAAGCAGCTGCAGTCGTGGCGCGGTGTCCCGATCGCGCCGTGCGACAAGATCCCGGTCAACAAGAACGGCACCACGTCGATCATCGCGATGCGGCTCGGCGAGGAGAAGCAGGGCGTCGTCGGCCTGCGCCAGACCGGCCTCCCGGACGAGTACGAGCCCGGCCTGAACGTGCGGTTCATGGGCATCGACGAGCACGCGATGCTCAAGTACCTCGTGTCGACGTACTACTCGGCCGCGGTGCTGGTCCCGGACGCGCTGGGCGTGCTGGAGAACGTGGAGATCGGTCTCTAGAGATGACAGCCGAGATGACCGAACCTCTCGCCGCCGGACGACCGTCCGGCGAGGTGCTCGCGTGGAGCCGGAGCCTCGTGCTCCCGGCTCTGCGCAAGGCAGTCGACCAGCTGCCGCCGTCGATGCGCACGATCGCGGAGTACCACCACGGGTGGCGCGACGAGTACGGCAACCCCGTGCTGGAGAACGGCGGCAAGGCGATCCGCCCCGCGCTGGTGCTGCTGGCGGCCGAGGCCGTCGGCGGCACCGCCGCCGACGCGGTGCCGGCGGCGGTCGCGGTGGAGCTGATCCACAACTTCTCGCTGCTGCACGACGACGTGATGGACCGCGACACGACCCGGCGCCACCGGGCGACGGCGTGGACCGTGTTCGGCGTCAACGCGGCGATCCTGGCCGGGGACGCGCTGCAGGCCCTGGCCGTGGACGTCCTCGCGGGATCGGGACATCCGCGGGCGCTCGAGGCGATCCGGACGCTGGGCGACGCCACCGTGGCGTTGCTCGAGGGCCAGGCCTACGACCTGGACTTCGAGACGCGGTCCGACGTCGAGGTGTTCGAGGTCGAGCGGATGGCGCGCGGCAAGACGGGTGCGCTTCTGGGTGCCTCCACGGCTTTGGGCGCGCTGTACGGCGGCGGGTCCGACGTGCAGGTCGAGGCGATGCGCGGGTACGGAACCGAGCTGGGCCTGGCGTTCCAGCACGTGGACGACCTGCTCGGCATCTGGGGCGACCCGGCGGTGACGGGTAAGGCGGGGCACTCGGACCTGGTGAACCGCAAGAAGTCGCTGCCCGTCGTGCGTGCCCTGACCGCCGGGGTCCCCGCGTCCGCGGAGCTCGCGTCGCTGTACTCCGGGTCGCAGGAGATGAACGCGGAAACGCTTGCGCGGGCCGCACATCTGGTCGACGAGGCCGGTGGGCGCGCCTGGAGCCAGACGCAGGCCGACGAACTGCACACGCAGGCGCTGGTTCATCTCGGCGAGGCCTCACCGACCGCGCGTGCGGCAGTGGAACTCGGCACGCTCGCCCAGCTCGTCACCCACCGAGATCACTGAATCCGCTTTGGGAAGGCGCTCGATGACGGAACATCCGCCGCGTTCGGTGCTGCTCGCCTCACCCCGGTCGTTCTGCGCCGGGGTGGAGCGCGCCATCGAGATCGTGGAACGACTGCTCGACCAACGCGGCGGCCCCATCTACGTGCGCAAGCAGATCGTGCACAACATCCACGTCGTGCGCGCGCTGGAAGCTCGGGGCGCCGTGTTCGTGGAGGAACTGTCCGAGGTGCCTGTCGGTGCCACGGCGGTCTTCTCCGCGCACGGCGTCTCCCCCGCCGTGCGGGCGGAAGCCGAGGCACGGTCGTTGGACGTGCTCGACGCGACCTGTCCCCTGGTGACGAAGGTGCACGCCGAGGCACGGCGCTTCGCCGAACGCGGCGACACCATCGTGCTGATCGGGCACGCAGGGCACGAGGAGGTCGAGGGCACGCTGGGCGAGGCGCCCGGCCGGATGGTGCTGGTGGAGACCGTGGCGGACGTCGAGGCACTGGAGATCACCGGCCCGGTGTCCTACCTGACGCAGACGACGCTGGCCGTCGACGAGACGGCCGAGGTGGTCGAGGCGCTGGAGCGGAAGTTCCCGCACGTGCGGGGGCCCGGTTCCGACGACATCTGCTACGCCACCACGAACCGGCAGATCGCGATCCGCGAGGTCGCCGCGCGGTCGGACCTGGTGCTCGTGGTGGGGTCGAGGAACTCGTCCAACTCGGTGCGGATGGTCGAGCTCGCCTCCCGCGTGGGCACGCCGGCCCACCTGATCGACGACGCCTCGGAGATCGACCCGGCCTGGCTGGACGGAGTGACGTCGGTGGGCCTGTCCGCGGGCGCGTCGGCACCTCCCGAGCTCGTGGACGAGGTCGTGGCGGCCCTGGAGGCGCTGGGCACCGTCTCGGTGTCCACGCACACCACCGCGACGGAGACGATCGCCTTCACCCTCCCGCTGGCGGTGCGCCGTGCTGGCTGACATCACCTCGCCCGCGGACGTCCGGGCGCTCTCGTCCTCCGAGCTCGGCGCGCTGGCCGGGGAGATCCGGTCGTTCCTGATCTCCAAGGTGCACCGGACCGGCGGGCACCTCGGCCCGAACCTGGGCGCCGTCGAGCTGACCATCGGCGTGCACCGGGTCTTCAACTCCCCCACCGACGTGGTGCTGTTCGACACCGGGCACCAGTCGTACGTGCACAAGATGCTGACGGGCCGGTGCTCGGACTTCGACTCGTTGCGGCAGGCCGGCGGCATGTCCGGCTACCCGTCCGCGGCCGAGTCCGCGCACGACGTCATCGAGAACTCGCACGCCTCCACCGCACTGTCCTATGCGGACGGTCTGGCCAAGGCGTTCGAGCTCGGCGGCGCCGACCGCCGGGTCGTCGCCGTCGTCGGTGACGGCGCGCTGACCGGCGGCATGTGCTGGGAGGCGCTGAACAACATCGGTGGCTCGTCGCGCCCGGTCGTGGTGCTGCTCAACGACAACGGCCGTTCCTACGACCCGACGGCGGGCGGCTTCGCCGCGTCGTTGCTGAACGGCTCGGCCCGCGGGCTGTTCGAGGCACTGGGGCTCGCGTACATCGGCGAGGTCGACGGCCACGACGTGCACGCGGTCGAGAACGCCCTGTGGGAGGCCAAAGCGCTCGGCCGCCCGGTCGTCGTGCACTGCAAGACCGTGAAGGGCAAGGGGTACACCGCCGCCGAGACCGACGAGGCCGACCGCATGCACGCCGTCGGCGCGTCCGGTGCCCACCGCGGGCGGACGTGGACCGACGCGTTCTCCGACGAGATCGTGGCCATCGGCGCGGACCGCCCGGACGTCGTCTGCCTGACCGCGGCGATGCTGGAACCGGTGGGGCTGCGGCCTTTCTCCGAGCGGTTCCCGGCGCGCGTCTTCGACGTCGGGATCGCGGAGCAGCACGCCGTGACGTCCGCCGCCGGCATGGCGATGGGAGGGCTACACCCGGTCGTCGCCGTCTACGCGACGTTCCTGTCCCGCGCCTTCGACCAGTTGCTGATGGACGTGGCCCTGCACCGGCTCCCGGTGACGTTCGTGCTGGACCGGGCCGGCGTGACCGGCCCGGACGGCGCGTCGCACCACGGCATGTGGGACGCCTCGGTGCTGCCCGTGGTCCCCGGCCTGAGGCTGGCCGCGCCGCGCGATCCGGCCTCGCTGGCCGCACTGCTGCGCGAGGCCGTCGAGGTCTCGGACGGCCCCACGGTGGTGCGCTACCCGAAGGCGTCCATCGGCCCGGACGTGCCCGCGCTGCACCGCGTGAGCCACTTCGACGTGCTGCGCGAGGAACCGGGCGCCGAGGTGCTCCTGGTCTCGGTCGGCCCGCTGGCAGGCCCCTGCCTGGCGGCGGCGGAGGAGCTCGCCTCGCACGACGTCCGCGTCAGCGTCGTGGACCCGCGCTGGACGGCGCCCCTGGACCCGCACCTCGTCAAGTACAGCGGCCAGCACCGCCTGGTTCTCGCCGTGGAGGACACGACGTCCACCGGAGCCCTGGGCGCACGTCTGGGCCAGGCCCTGACCGGTTCCCCGACCTGCGTGGCGACTTTCGCGCTGCCACCGCGCTTCCTTCCGCACGACTCCCGGGCCCGCATCCTGCGCGCGCACGGCCTGGACGCCGCCGGCATCACGACGAGCGTGCTGAAGCGCCTCGGCGTGAAGTGACGTACCAGCCGATCCAGAAGGACAACGCGATCGCGCCCGCGCCCACCAGCGGGGCCTTCACCTCCGCGGGGAGGTCCAGCGGGCGCAGGCCGGTCGCGAGCGTGAGCAGGATCGGCCCCTGCACGACGAACGCGACGTAGGCGGACCGCGCCAGTCCCTCCGCGAAGGGCCCCTGGCGCGTCAGCCGGCGTTGTGCCAGCCCGATGAGCCACAGACTCCCCGCCACCACCAGGATCCCCTCGACGAGGGCGAGAGTCGCGGCCTGCCACCTGAACCCGCCGAGGAACGGCTCCGCGTTCCCGGCCAGGTCCAGCACACCCATGAGCGCCGCCGCGACCGGCAGGACCGCGATCGTGCCGATGACGACGTTGCGGGTCATGCGGTAGATGGCGTCCGGCACCCGTTCCGCGAGCTTGCGCCCGCCGATCGCGCCGAGCAGCAACATCCCCAGGCACTGCGGCCACCACCACAGGTGCAGGTCCCCGACCTGCCCGCTGCGCGCCGGGAAGACCAGCCGCGTCAGGAAGGTCGTGCCCGCGACGATCAACGCCATGCCCACGACGGTCCGCGGCGTGATGGCACGTTCCTTGACGGGCGGCGCCAGCGCGATCGCGATGCTGAAGATCAGCAAAACTCCCACGAACCACAGCGACCCGCTGTCCAGGAACGGCCGCCGGTCCGTGAACGCCTGCCACCACGAGACGTCCCGCCCGGCCCCGTTGTAGGCGATCCACACGAACGTCGGCCAGACGACGACAGCGCTGACCACCCACGGCGTCCCCAGCCGCACGAGCCGGTCCGCGATGAACCGCTGCCGCCCTTTGCGCTCGATCGAGCCGGGCGTGAAGATCCCGGCCATGAAGTAGAAGGTGCCCATGAAGAACAACCCCGACGGCCCGATCAACGCCGCCAGCACCGTCTCCACCCCGGGGTGGAACGTGACCTCGTTGACCTCGTCGTAGGGCCAGCCGCCGATCGCGGCGTAGCCCAGCAGCGCATGGCCGCCGATGACCCACGCCACCAGGATCACCTTCAGGTTGTCCACGGCGGACAATCTCATGGTTCCGATGGTCCGCTTCCCGGCGCGATCACGCCAGCAGCCAGGAGGGCGGACAGCACTCCACCCGGCCTCCGGCGCCAACGCCACGCGGGGGCCCTTCGTGCTGTCTTACCGCACGAAAGCTCCCCGCGTGCGCTCGGCTACGGCCTGTCGCCCGTGTAGACGCCCATCGTCCGGAACCGCAGACCCGGCTCCTTGTACTCCTCCATCGCGTGCGCGACCCACCCCGCGATGCGTGCGATCGAGAAGATGGCCTCCCCCGCCGTCGGCGGCATCGAGAACGTCAGCCCGAACTGCGCCAGCGCCAGGTCCATGTTCGGGAACGTCTTGGGCTGGGTGGCGATCACCTTGTCCACCACCAGGTCGCCGGAGCCGCGCAGCATCGCCAGGAAGTGGTCGGCGCGCGGGTCGCGGGACCGGTAGATGCGGTGCCCGAAGCCGGGGATCGGCTGGCCCGCCCGCAGGTGCTCCGCGACGGTGCCCATCGGGTCGGCCGCGGCCTGGGTCAGGAAGCGGTGCGCGATCGTCGCGGCGGCGCCGTGCCGCTGGCCCTCCATCGCGCCCAGACCCGCGGAGACGACGGCGTACGGGTGGGCGTGGGCCGACGCGGCGACCCGGGCGGCCATGGTCGAGATGGCCAGGTCGTGGTCGGCCAGGAGGATCAGAGCGGCGTTGAGCAGGTCGGTCCGCGGGGGTTCCGGGGACAGGCGGGCCCAGAGGCGGTCGGCGATGTCGGTGCCGGCGGGCCTTCCCAGCAGCGGCAGGGACTCGACGACGTCGGCGATTAGGGACATGGCCGTGGTGATGGCCCGGTCGAGGTCGAACCTCAGCGGGTCGCCGGCGCTCGCGAGGACCACGGCCACCCGGATCCGGTCGGTCAGGGTGGCGCTCTCCGGGAGGGCCATCCAGATCTCCTGGCCCTCGGGGAACTGCACGCCCTCCGAGTCGATTCCCGTCCACAGCCAGTGCGCGACGTCCTCGAAGCGCTTGGTGCTCGCGAGCTCGGGGACGGAGCGGCCCCGGTAGTGGAGGCGGTCCTTCTCCAGCAGGGAGATGCGGGTGCGGATGCGATCCGTCACAGCGGACACCGCGCCGCGGGCACCAGTGCGTTGCGCCAGGGCTTCGACCTCGGCGACGTCGAACATGCTCTGGCGGTTGACCTTCTTGCTGGTCAGGAGCTTGCGGCTGACGTACGAGTACACCGTCGCCGGTTTCACGCCGAGTCGGCGGGCAGCTTGAGTCGTCGTCAACATTGATTCCATCAACGTTGACTGTACAAGACATGTTGACGGAGCCTTGCATCCATGTTGATTGATGCACCCAAAGGGCTTAAAGATGTCGTCGTCACCACGACCCTGATCGGGGACGTGAACGGTGCCGCGGGCTACTACCACTACCGCGAGCACGACGCGATCGAGCTGGCCAGGACGCGGTCGTTCGAGGACGTGTGGTTCCTCTTCGCCGAGGGCCGGCTGCCGGAGGCGGACGAGGCCGCGCTCTTCGCCACGCGGACCGCCGCGTTGCGAGAGCTGCCGGCGACCGTCAGCGAGGTGCTGCCCGCGATCGCGCGGTCGGGCTGCACGGCGCTGGCCGGGCTGCGGACCGCGTTGTCGATGCTGCCGTCGCAGCCGATGTGGGACGCGCCGATGAGCCAGCGAAAAGCCGACGCACTCCAGGTCAGCGCCATGACGCCGACGATCCTGGCGGCACTGCACCGGCTCAAGCTCGGACTTGATCCCGTCAACCCCAGGGTGGATCTGTCCACGTCGGCGAACTGGTTGTACATGTTGACTGGACAGGAGCCGTCAACGTGGGCGAGCCGTGCTGTCGAGCAGTACCTGATCGCCACGATCGACCACGGCTTCAACGCCTCGACGTTCACCGCGCGCGTGGTCGCGAGCGCGGGAGCGGACGTCGTGTCCGCGGTGACGGCGGCCATCGGGACGTTCTCCGGACCGCTGCACGGTGGCGCGCCGGACCGGGCGCTGGAGGCGCTCGACCTCATCGGGACGCCGGACAACATCGACGCCTGGGTGCGGGACCGCATCGAACAGGGCGACCGGATCATGGGTTTCGGGCACGCCGTCTACAAGACGGAGGACCCGCGGGCACGCCTGCTCAAGGAGATCGCCCAGGAGCAGCCGACCCGGCTCACCGAGTTCGCGGTCACCGTCGAGCGCAGGGTCACGGAGCTGCTGGCCGAGCTCAAGCCCGGCCGGCAGCTGTACGCGAACGTGGAGTTCTACGCCGGCGTGCTCATGGAGCAGTGCGGCATCCCGCGCGAGATGTTCACGCCGACGTTCGCGTGCAGCCGGGTGGTCGGATGGTGTGCCAACGCGCTCGAGCAGTCCGAGGACACGAAGATCATCCGTCCGGTCGCCCGCTACACGGGACCTCAGCCGACGATCGCGCGACCTGGGATCAGGTGAGGTAGCGGAGTTCGTCGCGAACGCGGACGCGGTCGCGGTCGGTGACGTCGGAAGATCCGGCCAGACCGGCGGTGCGGTCGCGGTGCCGGTCGAGCCAGGCGGAGAGGGCGGCCACTGCGAGGACGATCGCTGCAAGAGTCATGTCAGTAAGTTTGCGGTCAGCGATATCCCGCCAAAAGTGGCAGATCTGACGTCGCGCGCTAATATCCTGCCATGCTGCGATCGGTGGCGGTTCCCCTCATCGACGGCGTCGCGCCGTTCGAGTTCGGCCTGCTCTGCGAGGTGTTCGGCATCGACCGGACCGAGGAGGGCGTGCCGCTGATCGATTTCCGGGTGTGCGGGGAGATCCCGAACCAGCCGGTGCCGACGAGCATCCGCGGCGTGAGCATCACGCCGGAGCACGGGTTCGACGCGCTGCAGAGCGTCGACCTCGTCGCGCTGCCCGCCGTGCGCGTCCGCGACGACTACCCGGAGAAGCTGGTCAAGGCGCTCCGCGAGACCAGCGCGACACTGCTCAGCGTGTGCAGCGGGGCGTTCGTCCTCGGCGCGGCCGGCCTGCTCGACGACCGGCACTGCACGACGCACTGGCACGAGGCTCGGCAGTTCCAGGAGCGGTTCCCGAAGGCGCGGCTCGACCCCGACGTGCTGTTCGTGGACGACGGGAACATCATCACCAGCGCCGGCACGGCGGCGGGCATCGACGCCTGCCTGCACCTGGTCAGGCGGGAACTCGGCACCAAGGTCGCCAACACGATCGCGCGCCGGATGGTCGTGGCCCCGCAGCGCGACGGCGGTCAGCGGCAGTTCGTGGAGCTCCCGATCCCGGAGTGCAGCTCGGACAGCCTGGAACCGGTGCTGGAGCAGGTGCTCGACACGATCGCGGACAACCACACGGTGGCGTCGATGGCGAAGCTCGCCGTCATGTCCGAACGGACTTTCGCGCGCAGGTTCGCCGCGGAGACCGGCACCACTCCGAACAAGTGGCTGTCGCTGCAGCGGGTGCTCCACGCGCGCAGGTTGCTCGAGGAGACAGACCTGGACGTCGACACGGTCGCGACCAGGTCAGGCTTCGGGACAGCCGCCCTCCTCCGGCACCACTTCCACCGCGTCGTCGGCATCGCACCGAGCGATTACCGCCGCACATTCTCCTGTCGTTAAGCGGGTGAAGATCTTCTCGGAGATCGATCCCAGCGCCTCGACCTCGGCGTCGGTGAGCAGGTCGAAGACCAGCTGGTGCACCGTCTCGGCATGAGCGGGCGCCGCCTCCTCGATCGCGGACCGGCCCTGGTCCGTCAGCACGACGAACGACCCGCGCCCGTCGCTGCTGCAGTTCTCCCTGCGCACCAGCCCGCGCTTCTCCATCCGTGCGACGTGATGTGAGATGCGGCTCTTCTCCCAGTGCAGGGACCGTGCGAGCTCCAGCACGCGCACGCGTTCATCAGGCGTGTCGGTGAGCTGCACCAGCACGGCGAAGTCGGCCATCGAGATGTCCGAGTCGACCGACATCCGCTTGCTCAGATGCGCGTTGAGCTCCCCCTGCATGCGGACGTAGGCGCGCCAGGCCCGCTGCTGCTCAGGTTCCAACCATCGTGTCACCGCTTCAGCATACGGGAATAGTTGACACATCATCCAGGTTCGAGCAAGATGAGTGACACTTCAACCAAATCGCACAACCGAAGGACTGGGACACCATGACCACCGCCACCAACCTCTCCGAACTGACCGGCGACTACGTCATCGACGCCTCGCACTCCCGCATCGGCTTCGTCGCGCGCCACGCGATGGTCACCAAGGTTCGTGGTGCGTTCAACGAGTTCGACGGCAAGATCTCCATCGACGGTGACAAGCCGGAGAACACCACCGCCGAGGTGACCGTGAAGGTCGCGAGCATCGACACCCGCAACGCGCAGCGCGACGGTCACCTGACGACCAACGACTTCCTCGCCGTCGAGGAGTACCCGGAGATCAAGTTCGTCTCGACCTCCGCGAAGCAGGTCGACGACGACAACTTCGAGATCACTGGCGACCTCACCATCAAGGACGTCACCAAGAGCATCACCATCCCGTTCGCCTTCGAGGGCGTGGCCGTCGACCCGTTCGGCAACACCCGCGTCGGCTTCGAGGGCTCGCACACCATCAACCGCAAGGACTACGGCGTCACCTGGAACGCCGCCCTGGAGACCGGTGGCGTGCTGGTGAGCGAGAAGGTCGTCCTGGAGTTCGAGATCTCCGCGATCAAGCAGGCCTGACGACGGCCACCGGGCACGGGGCGTGGTAGATCAGGGCCTGCGAGGTAGACCCGAGCAGCATCCCGGCGAATCCGCCACGCCCCCGCGACCCGACCACGAGCAGTCCGGCCCGTTGCCCGAGCTCCAGCAGCAACGGGATCGGCCGCTCCCCCACCACGAGCTGTTCCACCGCGACGTCCGGGTACTTCTCCAGCCACCCGGACATTCGCGTGTCCAGCGCCGGCGACTGCTCGTCGTCGTGCGCCATCGCCGCCACCAACGGCGTACCGGACGCCGCCGCCTCCTCGAACCCGAAGCCGATGGCCGCGTCCGATTCGGGCGAGAGGTCGACGCCCACCACCACGGGACACTCACCGTGAATCGACAGCGCCACAGCCGTTGAGCCGACCAACGCTCCGGTGAACCCGCCCAGCCCGTGCGACCCCACCACCACTTCTCGTGCGCGTGCAGACTCCGCGATCAACACGGGCGTGGGATGTTCCATGCGCAGGTCGTGCTCCACGGGCACATCAGGCGCTTCGGCCTGTGCGACGGCAACGGCTTGAGAGAGCCACATCCGGCCCTGGTCGTACATGGCTGAACGCAGGTCACGCGCTGACGAGATGACCTCCGGATACCCGCGTGTGGGCAACGTGTAGGCGTGCACCAACCGCAGCGGCGCACCGTGGCGCATGCACGCGCGGGCAGCCCACGCCACCGCGGCGAGCGCGGAGGTGGAACCGTCGACTCCGACGACAACGGGCAGTCCGCTCATGATCTGAAAATAAGCCCGATCGTCGTAGTGAGCCGCGTGCCGTTGGTCCCCTCGTGTCAGGGTCTTTGGGCTACCGTGGCCCCCATGGCGACGCGTGTTTTCCTCGTCGACGACCACGAGATCGTCCGGCGCGGCATAGCGGACCTGCTCGGCGAGGAGTCCGATCTCGAGGTGGTCGGTGACGCCGCATCGGTGGCGGAGGCCCTGGCCAAGGTGCCGGGTGCGCAGGCCGACGTGGCGGTGCTCGACATCAGGCTCCCCGACGGCAACGGCATCGAGCTGTGCCGCGACCTGCGCAACCGCGTCCCGGGGCTGCAGTGCCTGATGCTGACGAGCTTCGCGGACGACGAGGCCCTGTTCGACGCGATCATGGCCGGCGCCTCCGGCTTCGTGCTGAAGCAGATCCTGGGCGCGGACCTGGTCAACGCCGTCCGCACCGTCGCGGCAGGACAGTCCCTGTTGGACGCCCGCACGACCTCCGCGCTGCTCAACCGGATCCGCCGCGAGCGCGAGGAGGGCGACCCGCTGCGCGTGCTCAGCGAGCAGGAGCGCACGGTGCTCGACCTGATCGGCGAGGGCCTGACCAACCGGCAGATCGCCGAGCGCATGTTCCTCGCCGAGAAGACGGTCAAGAACTACGTCTCGCACCTGCTGGCGAAGCTCGGCATGCAGCGCCGCACGCAGGCCGCAGTGTTCGCGTCGCAGTTCCGCAAGGATGGCGACAAGCCGCAGCACTAGTGCGTTCGAGTGAATCGCGTCAGCGTGGTTCCCGCTGAGCCTTTCCGCGCGCTGCCAGGAGATCCGGCTGCGGACGTCCCGCTCGACGGGGTGCGCTGGCCACCCGGTGCCGGCGGCACCCGCGTGCCTATGTGAGCGGGACCCGCCACACCACGCACGCCCCGCCGCCCTCCGGCGCCGTCACCGCCAGCGACCCGCCGAACATCGACGCACGGTGCGCCAGGTTGCGCAGGCCGCTGCGCGCCGCCTCGGCCGGGAGGCCCACACCGTTGTCCTGCACGGTGATCACGACGTCCTCACCGGCGTCGATCAGCACCGTCAGCTCGGTCGCCCGCGCGTGCCGCACGCAGTTCGTGACGGCCTCGCGCACGACGGCCTCGACGTGCTCGGCCAGTTCGGGTGGTACCGAGTTGTCCACGGTGCCGGACATGCGGACGGACGGCTTGAGGTGCGTCGTCTCGGTCAGGCCCGCGACGAGGTCGAGCAGGCGGCGGCGCAGCGAGGTGTTGTCGTTCGAGTGCAGGTCGAAGATCGACGTGCGGATCTCGCGGACCGTCTCGTCGAGCTGTTCGACGGCGGTCCGCAGGCGCGCGGCCACCTCGGGTTCGGTGATGCGGCGCAGGGTGGACTGCAGGGTGAGGCCGGTGACGAACAGGCGCTGGATGACGTGGTCGTGCAGGTCGCGGGCGATGCGGTCGCGGTCCTCCAGCACGTCGAGCAGGCGTTGCGAGCGCTGCTGCTCGGCGAATTCCAGGGCGACGGCCGCCTGGTCGGCGAACGACGCGAGCATCGGGACCTGGTCGGGCAGGAAGCGGGTCCCGCCGCCCTGCCGCAGCACGACGAGGGCGCCCGTCACGCCCATCTCCGACCGCAGCGGGACGGCCAGGGCCGGGCCGAACGCCGAGCCGAGGTCGTCCGCCAGGAGCGGCACGCCGGAGCGGATCACGTCCTCGACGGCGTGGTCGGCGGCGTCGAAGCCGTCGATCTTCACGCCCGCGCTGGCGGCGACGGACAGCGGTGTGTGCCGGCCGTCGCCCAGGACGACCAGGGCCGAGTCGGCGCCGGTGAGCTCGACGGTGCGCTGGGTGATGAGGCGCAGCGCGTACTCGCCGGAGGCACCGCCCAGCAGCTCGGAGTTGACCTCGCCGATCGCCTCCAGCCACCGCTCGCGCATGCGGGAGCGTTCGAACAGGCGGGCGTTCTCGATCGCGATGCCCGCGGCGGCGGCCAGGGCCAGCAGAACGGCCTCGTCGTCGGCGGTGAACTCGGCGGCGCCGATCTTCTCGGTCATGTAGAGGTTGCCGAACACCTCGTCGCGCACGCGGACGGGCACGCCCAGGAAGCTGTGCATCGGCGGGTGGTTGGGCGGGAAGCCGACCGACATCTCGTGCCGCGCGAGGTCGCGCAGGCGCAGCGGCGTCGGGTCCTTGATCAGCAGCCCGAGCAGGCCCTTGCCCTCGGGCAGGTGGCCCATGGACCCGCGGGTCACCTCGTCCACGCCGACGTGGAGGAACTCCGAGAGGTCGTCGCGGGTGCCGAGCACGCCCAGCGCGCCGTAGCGGGCACCGACCAGGTCCACGGCCGCCTGGACGATGCGCAGCAGTGTCGGCTCGAGTTCCAGACCGGACGCGACGGCGAGCACCGCGCCCAGCAGTTCCTGCATGTGGTCGCGGGTGGTCACGATCTCGTCCATGCGGTCCCGGACCTCGTCGAGCAGCTCGTCGAGGTCGCGGCGACCAGGCAGATCAGGCACGCCGCTTAGATTCGCACATTTTCGACCAACTCACGGCCCTAGGAAATGAGGACCTTCGACCGTGGCTCGCCCGTCGTTCCGGCCGGACAGTATGACCATGACCGTCACCGTGCCCGGCGCACTCGGACTAGCGAGTGAGGAAGTGCGCGGCGTCCTCTCCCTGGCCAGAGCCTCCGCTCCCGGCGTGCGGTTCGAGGTGCGTCCCGAGCAGATCGAGCTGCACACCACCGGGCCGCACGGCCGGGAGACGCGGCTGGCCTGCGGGGCGGCGCTGCTCATCGCCCGGCTGGCGCTGCAGGGCCACGGCATCCGTCCACTGGTGACGCTGCTGCCCGGGCCGAGCGCGCACGACGCGGCGGCGGCCATCAGGCTCGGCGGCTACCAGGAACCGGGCTCGGACGTGCTGGCGCTGCTGCGGTCGCTGAACGCGAACCGTCGCACGTGGACGACGTTCCCCGAGCTCGCCGTCTGGCGCGGCCTGCTGTCGCGGGCGGCCGAAGTGGAGCGTGCCTGGCTGCACGTGCGCAGCACAACCGAGCTGGTGCTGTGCACCTTCGCCCAGGGCGCAGCGGCCGAAATCCGTGCGGGGCAGGCGATGCAGCGCGTCGTGCTGACCGCGGCGACGGCCGGGTTCGCCGTCTCCCCCGCCCACGACGCGATGAGCCTGTCCGCGTTGCGCGCGGACCTGCGCCCCTGCCTGGGCAGCACTCTGGTGCCCCAGATCGTGCTGCGCCTGGGCAGCTCAACCCCGGTCTAGCGGGCCATCACCGCCTTCCACAGCAAGCGTGCCAGCTCCGGGTGGCAGATGTCGTTGTGCGCGCCCGCGATCCCGTCGATCCGGCGGATCACGGACGTGCAGTCGACGTTGTGCACCTGCCCGCGCAGGAGCTCGCCGGGAGAGCCGATGTCGTGGCCGTGCGCGTAGGTGCCCTGCACGCCGTGCGAGCCGAGGCCGCCGTACTTCGGGTACTCGTCGAGATCGACCTGCCGGCCCGACCGCGCGGCCAGCGGGTAGAAACGGCCGATGGCGTAGTCGTTCGACGACGTGGTGACGATGATCGGGCCGGGCACGCGGCCGAGCACGCCGCGGAAGTAGCCGGAGCCGGGTTCGCCGGGCAGCCGTTCCGCGAACGACCACAGCGACATCGCGCCCTGCACGAGGGTCAGCGTCGCGGCGGGCACCACGTTCGCCATCGCGGTGGCGGTGATGCAGCCGAAGCTGTGGCCCATCAGGTGGATGCGCGCGTTCGGGGCGGCCTGGGCGACGTCGCGGGCGATCCTGGCCGCGCCGCTCTCGCCGAACACTTTGGCGCGCCGCTTCATCTTCCAGAACGTCAGGATCCGCAGCGGCGACAGGATGCCGCCCAGCGCCGGGTCCTCCAGGCACGCCCGGTAGAGCTGCTCGGCGTCGAACGCCATCCCGTCCTCGCCCGGCAGGTCCGGGACCGAGCTCTCCAGGTAGTCGTAAGCCTGTTTGACCGTGGCCGACATCCGGCACGGGTGCTGCCGGGCGGCCTGGACGATCGTGCGCACGGCGGCCGTGCGCCCGGCGCCGCCGCCGAGGCGGTCGGCCTGCGCCTTGATGAACTCGTCCGACCGCACGTCCTCGTCTCCCCACGCCTTCGACGGCCAGTGCAGGCCGACGAGCAGGGACTTGAAACCGCCCGGAAGCCGGTGTGCCGCTTCACGTTCGGCCCGGCAGCCGGCCATCGTCGCGACCCATCGGCCGTACTGATCGCGAGCGGCCGGCACGTCGCCGTTCCACCCGTGGATGAAGAAGAAGACGTCCGTGACGCCTTGGCGGGCGTCGTACAGCACGTCGGCGCTGTCCCGCCCCCGCTCGTTGCCCGTCTCGTCGAAGCAGACGAGGTGATAGCTGATGTCGTGACCTGGCACGGATTCTCGGGACATCGCGGATCACCACCACACAGAACGCGCCCCACACTGTTGTCCGTTTCATCGGAACCGGGGCGGCCCATGTTTACCCCCGCTGATCAGGAAAACCCGTTCGGACCAGGGGATTCACCCCGATTGCGCCGGTAGTGGCGAGCCGCGCGAACCCTGTTGCCGCACGACGGCGAGCACCATTCCCGGCGCGGGTGGTCCTTCACGAAGTAGAGCACGCAGCCCGGTGCATAACAGGCGCGCAACAGGACGTTGTCCTCACCGGTGAACAGGTCCACGGCCTCCGCGGCGATCGAGGCGCGCTCGCGGTCCGCGAGCGATCCGGCGCTTTCGTTGTGCCGCAACAGTTCTCCGTCCCGCACGGTCAGCTGCGGCCACCGCTGGGCACTGCGCGCCGCCCGGTTGACCTCGGCCACGGCCCGCTCCAGGTCACGATCCCGCGCGACCGCACGCGTGTCCCCGGTCAGCACGCCCGCGAGGTCGCGCAGCGCCTGCCGCAACGCGCGGAACGCGTCGAGATCGGCCTCGTCCACCGGAACGCCCAGGAAGTCGCGGAGCCCACCGACAGTCGTCAGGTCGTCGTGCACCTGCGACCGATTGGCCCAGATGGTGTTCATCAGCAGGACCGGACGGGGTTCGGCGGGCGTCAGCACACCTAACGGTAACACGAGCTTGCATCCGTTAGAAAACCGTTCTAACGTTTGCGGCGTCGCCCAACCGTTGGAAGGACCGTCGTGACTCTCTCGCCCCCGTTCGACGCCGAGACCGCCCGCCTCAAGGTCCAGGCGGCCCAGGACGCCTGGAACACCAGGGATCCGGTGCGCGTCGCCGCCGCGTACACGCCGGATTCGGTGTGGCGCAACAGGTCCGAGTTCGTCCGCGGCACCGCCGAGATCGTCGCGTTCCTGACGAGGAAGTGGGAGCGCGAGCATGAGTACGTGCTGCGCAAGTCGTTGTGGGCGTTCGGCGACGACCGCATCGCCGTGCGCTTCCAGTACGAGTGGCACGACGACGAGGGCCAGTGGTGGCGCAGCTACGGCAACGAGAACTGGGAGTTCGCCGAGTCCGGCCTGATGCGCAGGCGCGAGGCGAGCATCAACGACGTGAAGATCACCGAGTCCGAGCGCCGCGTCGATCCGGACTCCACCGACGAGATCCCCGCGGAGTGACGACCATGCACGTCAAGGCGTTGTGGCGCTACCCGGTGAAGTCGCTGGGCGGCGAGGAGATCCAGCAGGCCGCGTTCACCCCGGACGGCGTCGAGGGCGACCGCCTGGTGCACGTGCGGGGCCCGCACGGCGTGCTGACCGGACGCACCCGGTACGGCCTGCTCACCATCCCGGCGACCACCGGCCCGGACGGACCGCTGGTGGACGGGCACCCCTGGGACAGCTGGCAGGCCCACGAGCGGGTGCTCCCGTTCGGCGGCAGGCTGACCCGCTACACCGGCCCGGAGCGCTTCGACGTGCTGAACGTCCTGGTGGCCACGGACGGCCAGGTCGAGGCCGCGGGCGTCGACGTGCGGCGGTTGCGGCCCAACATCCTCGTCGGTGGCGTCGAGCCCGGCGAGGAGGACTCCTGGCCGGCGCACGCGCTGGTGGCCGGCGACGTCGTGATCGGCATGTACCAGAAGCGCGCCCGGTGCGTGGTCACGACGATCGACCCGGACACCGGGGCGCAGGACCTCGACGTGCACCGCCGGATCCGGCGCGAGTTCGGTGGCGTGCTGTGCCTGGACAGCTGGGTGGTGCGGCCGGGCGTGGTGAACGTCGGCGACCCGGTGGAGCTGGTGCCGACCGACGAGCTCCCCGGCCACGTCGGCGGGTGGATCGTCGGCCGGCCCTACGCGGTCTAGTCGATGTCGCGCGTGTGCACCCAGCCGACCAGGTTCTTGTGCACGTTGTCGTGGTCAATGATCAGCGACCAGTCGTAGCCCTCGGAGGGCACGCTCGCCCCGGACAGGTCCGCGATGTCATGGCGCGGGGGACCATGCCGTAGCCGCACCCCATCGCCGGACAGCTGTGTGCCCACAGTTCGATCTGCGACGGCCCCCGCTTCGTCCCCTGGAGCGCCACGGCCTCTGTCAACAGCGATCCACGCGAAATGGCCGCCCACCGACAGAGGTCGATGAGCGGCCACCACGCCGTTGCTGCGCCTAGATGTTGCGGCGGTACTGCCCGCCCACCTCGAAGAACGCCTCGGTGATCTGCCCGAGCGTGCACACGCGGGCCGCGTCCATCAGCACCGCGAACACGTTCTCGTTCGTCTGCGCCACCTCGCGCAGCCGCGCCAGCGCCTTCTGCGCCTCGTCGCGGTGTGCGGCCTGGTAGGCGCGGGTGCGGTTGACCTGCGACTCCTTCTCCTTCTCGGTGGCGCGCGCGAGCTCGATCTTCACGACCTCGCGTTCGCCGCTCTCGGGCAGGAAGGTGTTGACGCCGATCAGCGGCAGCGAGCCGTCGTGCTTGCGCTGTTCGTAGAGCATCGACTCGTCCTGGATGCGGCCGCGCTGGTAGCCGGTCTCCATCGCGCCCAGCACGCCGCCGCGTTCGGAGATGCGGTCGAACTCCATCAGCACGGCCTCTTCGACGAGGTCGGTCAGCTCGTCGATGACGAACGAGCCCTGCAGCGGGTTCTCGTTCGCGGAGAGGCCCCACTCCTTGTTGATGATCATCTGGATGGCCATCGCGCGGCGGACGGACGACTCCGTGGGAGTGGTGATCGCCTCGTCGTAAGCGTTGGTGTGCAAGGAGTTGCAGTTGTCGTACAGCGCGCAGAGGGCCTGCAGCGTCGTGCGGATGTCGTTGAAGTCCATCTCCTGCGCGTGCAGCGAACGGCCCGACGTCTGCACGTGGTACTTGAACTTCTGCGAACGCTCCGCGGCGCCGTAGCGGTCGCGCATGGCCACGGCCCAGATGCGGCGCGCCACGCGGCCGATGACGCTGTACTCGGCGTCCATGCCGTTGGAGAAGAAGAACGACAGGTTCGGCGCGAAGTCGTCGATGTTCATGCCGCGCGCCAGGTACGACTCGACGTAGGTGAAGCCGTTGGCGAGCGTGAAGGCGAGCTGGCTGATGGGGTTCGCCCCGGCCTCGGCGATGTGGTAGCCCGAGATCGACACCGAGTAGAAGTTGCGGACCTGCTGCTGGATGAACCACTCCTGGATGTCCGCCATCATGCGCAGCGAGAACTCCGTGGAGAAGATGCAGGTGTTCTGGCCCTGGTCCTCCTTGAGGATGTCGGCCTGAACGGTGCCGCGGACGTTGGCCAGCGCGAACGCCCTGAGCCTCGCGTACTCGTCCGCGTCGGGCTCGCGGTCGTTGTCCGCCTTGAACTTCTCGACCTGCTGGTCGATCACCGTGTTGAGGAAGTACGCGAGGATCGTCGGCGCCGGGCCGTTGATCGTCATCGACACGGACGTCGTCGGCGCGACCAGGTCGAAGCCGTCGTACAGGGCCTTCATGTCGTCGAGCGACGCGATCGAGACGCCGGAGGTGCCGATCTTGCCGTAGACGTCCGGCGGGGTGTCGGGGTCGCGGCCGTAGAGCGTCACCGAGTCGAACGCCGTGGACAGGCGCGTGGCCGGGTTGCCCTTGGACAGGTACTTGAAGCGGCGGTTGGTGCGGAACGCGTCACCCTCGCCCGCGAACATGCGCGCCGGGTCCTCGCCCTCGCGCTTGAACGGGAAAACCCCTGCCGTGTACGGGAAGAAGCCCGGCAGGTTCTCCTTGCGCAGGAACCGCAGCAACGAACCCTCGTCGTCGTGGCGGGGCAGGCTGACCCGGCGGACCTGGTTGCCGGACAATGTCTCGCGCGTGAGCCTGGTGCGGATCTCCTTGTCCCGCACCTTGAACACGAGCTCGTCGCCGGAGTACTGCTCGACGGTCGCCGGCCAGGCCCTCAGCAGGTCCGCCGTCTCGCGGTCCACCTCGCGCTCGGCCTCCGCCGCCAGCTCCGCGATGTCCGCGACGCCCTTGCCCGCTGCCTCCAGAGCCTTCTGCGCACCGGCGAGCTGGCTGTGCCTGCGGACCGCCTCGACCTGCTCCTCGGTCCTGCGGTGGTAGCCGCGCACCGTGTCGGAGATGTCGGAGAGGTAGCGCGCACGGGAGGCGGGCACGACCGTGGACGCGGAGGTCGACGTCTTGCCGGAGACGACGGGGAGCGCGCCCTCCTGCACCGCGAGACCGTGCTCCACCAGGCCGTCGCGCAGGAACTGGTAGAGCGCCGTCACGCCGTCGTCGTTGAACGTCGCGGCGGACGTGCCGTAGACCGGCATCTCCTCCCACTTGACGCCGAACGCCTCGCGGTTGCGCACCATCTGCCGCGCGACGTCCCTGCGCGCGTCCTCGGCACCGCGGCGCTCGAACTTGTTGATCGCCACGGCGTCCGCGTAGTCGAGCATGTCGATCTTCTCGAGCTGCGACGCGGCACCGAACTCCGGCGTCATCACGTACAGCGAGAAGTCGACGAACGGCACGATGGCCGCGTCACCCTGACCGATACCGGGCGTCTCGACGATGACCAGGTCGGCACCGGACGCCTTGCACGCCACGATGGCCTGCTCCAGGCCGTCCGGGATCTCGCTGCCCGCACGGCGCGTGGCCAGCGAACGGAAGAACACGCGGTCGCCGTCGAGGCAGTTCATCCGGATGCGGTCGCCGAGCAGCGCGCCACCACCACGCCGGCGCGTCGGGTCGACGGCGAGCACGGCGATGCGCAGCTTGTCCTGCTGGTCGAGCCGGAAGCGGCGCACCAGCTCGTCGGTGAGCGACGACTTGCCCGAGCCACCGGTGCCGGTGATGCCCAGGACCGGCACCTTGCGCGTGGTCGTCAGCGGCTCCGCGGTACCGGCCTCGATGTGCGTGATCGCGCGCGCCAGGGCCTCGTCCGCTCCCGTCAGCAGCGCGTCGTGGCTGAACGGCTCCGTCAGCGCGTGGTCGCACTCCTCGATCATCAGGTTGATCATCCGGGCGAGGCCGAGCGTCTGCCCGTCCTGCGGCGAGAAGATCCGCGCGACCCCGCGCGAGTGCAGCAGCTCGATCTCCTCGGGGACGATGACGCCGCCACCGCCGCCGTAGACCCGGATGTGCCCGGCGCCGCGCTCGTTGAGCAGCTCGACCAGGTACGAGAAGTACTCGACGTGCCCACCCTGGTACGCGCTGATGGCGATGCCCTGGGCGTCCTCCTGGATCGCCGCGTCGACGACCTCCGACACCGACCTGTTGTGGCCGAGGTGGATGACCTCCGCACCCTGCGACTGCAGGATCCTCCGCATGATGTTGATAGCCGCGTCGTGGCCGTCGAACAGGCTGGACGCGGTCACAAAGCGCACCGGGTTCACCGGCTTGTGCAGAGTGGTCGCCATGAGAATAGTTTGACTTCCTACTATTGGACGTGCAACCGAGGGTGGTCCAGGTCTCTGTATCGAGAAGGAGACGCCATGGTCCCGCCACCTGCCACAGGTTCGCTCGCGGAGCGCTTCCCGCGAGTAGCGTGCCGCCATGGCCGACGTTGACGACTACTTCGCGAGCCTCGACGCCCCGGCACGCGCCGCGTTCACCCGCATCCGCGCGCTGGCCGAGGAACTGGCCCCGGCGGCCGAGCAGGGGCTGAGCTACGGCCTGGCCGCCCTGAGGCTCAACGGCAAGCCGCTGCTCGGGTTCAAGGCGGCCAAGGACCACCTGGCCGTGTTCCCGTTCAGCCCCGCGGCCGTGGACGTGGTGCGGGACCGGCTGGCCGGTTTCTCGCTCTCCAAGGGCACCGTGCGGTTCACCCCGGAGACGCCGCTGCCCGACGACGTGGTGCGCGACCTGGTGCGGCAGCGGATGGGCGAGATCGGCTGAACGGCAGCGGGCCGACCCCTCACGCGGCCCGCTGCCGTCACCCGGCTCGGTGGATCACACGCAGTACATGAAGCCCTTGGCCTGGGCCGCGGCACTCCAGTCGCTGCTGCCGTGCTTCACGTGGAGCCAGGCGCTCGCCCACCAGGCGCACGGCGTCTCCCAGCGGCCCGGCGAGTTGATCGTGCGCTGCTGGCCTGCGGCCAGCGTGATGCTGTCGTCGACCTCGAGGAACGAGTCGTCGCCATTGGGGTCGCTGGACCCGAAGATGCGGTACCGCACTGTGCGCGCACTGGCCGCCGTGTTGATCAGACCGATGTACGAGACCCGGAAACAGCTGTCGCTGTCGCAGTTGTACCGGAAACACGCCTGGTAGCGGATGACGCCGTAGCTCTTGGTCGCGGAGCACACCGGCGAGGCCGCCGCTGAGAAGTCGCCGGACGGCTGCACCGCGTACGCGGCGGGTGCCGGCACCGGCGAGGCCACCGCGGCACCGGGACTCGCCAGCCCGAACACCGCGACGAGGGCCAGCACAGCCGGCCACGCGAACTGTCGTTGGAACATCGGATCCCCTCTGGTCGAACGTGGTTGCCCGACCAGGTCTACGGACCCCGGCGTTGTCCGATAACCCGGATCCCGCCCGGAAAACCCGCCCGTGGACAACCGGACGAGCGAACAAGCTCAGTCCAGCGGGCACACCGGCGCGTACGGCAGTTCCGGCAGGTACCGGTGCCATTCGCGCTCGGTCAGCGGGTCACCGGTGCCGGCGCAGATCGCGGCGGTGACGGCGTCCTCGTCGGTCTGCCACGTGCGCAGCGCCCGGTCCCCTCCCCCGGTCAGGAGCAGGTCGCCGACCGGCCGGAAGACCGCCGTGTTCACCGGTGAGCCGGTGGCGGACAGGACCGCGGTCCGGGTGGCCCGCGCCGGGTCGGCGACGTTCCACAGCCAGGTGGAGCCGTCGATCACGGCGGCGGCGAGCACTCCGCCGTCCGGGTGGAAGGAGAGCTCGAAGATCCGGCCGGTGGGACCGGTGAGCTCACCGGTCCTGCGGGGCGCCCCCGGATCGGTGACGTCCCACAGGACCACGACGCTGTCGACGCCACCGACGGCGAGCACCGTCCCCGAGGGGTTGAACACGGCGCTGTAGGCGTAGCTGTTCAGACCTCCGAGCCTGTTCAGCAGCCGGGGCGTGCCGGTCAGGTCGAACAGGTAGGTGGTGCTGTCGCCGCTCGCCGCGGCCAGCACCTCGCCCGAGGGGTGCCAGTCGAGGTCCAGGACGAGGTTCTCCGGCGTGTCCAGCACGGTCACGAGCACGGGCCGCAGGGGATCCGAGAGGTTCCAGACGCGGACGGACGTGTCCCGGCCCCCGGCGGCGAGCAGGGTGCCGTCCGGGCTGAACGCCACGGCCGTCACCTCGTCGTGCGAACCGCCGAGCCGGTGCCGTACGCGGGGGTGCGCGGCGTCGGTGACGTCGAGCAGGTGCACCTCGCCTCCGGTCGTGCCCGCGGCGAGCCGGGTGCCGTCACCGGACAGGTCGCCGGCACCGCTGAACGTCGCGCCATCCGACTTCAGTCCGGTGACCAGCGGTTCGAGGGACTTCGAGGTGTCCCACAGCGAGGCACTGCCCTCGGCCAGGACGGCCATCCGGGTGCCGTCGGCACTGAACGGCGTGTCGGCGATCGGCGCGTCCGAATGCCGTCGCGGGGACAGGGGCCAGATCCGCAACGCGCCGTCGCTGGCGACGGAGGCGACAGACCGGCCGCCGTCGGTGAAGGTGGCCCAGCTGACGACGTCCGGGTGCGGCAGGGTCTGCAGGGTCGACCAGGTCGTGGCGTCGAGCACCCGGATCGTGGAGTCGGCACTGCTCGCCAGCAGGTGACGGCCGTCGGGGCTGAACGCGGTCGCGGTCACCCGGAGGTCGAAAGGGGCCGACCGCTGTTCGAGCGCGCTGGGTGACCGGGGTTCGGAGATGTTCCAGGCCCGCAACGAGCAGTCGTGCGATCCCGCGACGAGGGTGCGGCCGTCCGGGGAGATCGACACGGCCGGGACCGGCCGCCCGCCCGTGCCGAGGACCGCGAGCTCGGTACCAGCGGTGTTCCACAGGTGCACGGTGCCCGACTCGGTCCCGGACGCCAGCAACCCGTCGGCTCCGTAGGTGACCGTCTTGGTCCTCGAGGACGCGGGCAGGGGCTCGAGCGGGCGCGGGTTCGCCAGGTCGGTGATGTCCCACCGCAGGACCCGGTCGCCTCCGGCCGCCGCGAGCTGGGTGCCGCTCTGGTCGATGTCGAGGCGTTCGACCGGACCGTTCGCGCCCATCGGGCCGCCGAGCGATCTGGGGTCGTGGGGATCGGAGATGCGCCAGAGCGTGATGGTCGCGTCGACGTCGCCGACGGCGAGCGTGCGGCCGTCGGGTGACAACGTCAGCGCGTAGACCACCGCACCCCGCCGCTGTCTCGGCATGAACTTCTTCGCGCGGACCAGCCTGCCGTCCACCCTGGTGAACAACTGCACCGAACCGTCGGTCGCGTCGCTGACAGCGACCACGGCACCGTCCGCCGAGGCGTCCATCGCGGTCGGGCCGGCGCCACCGAGGTAGCGGACGGGCAGCGCCGAGGACGACGATTCGAGCAGCGCCGACCTCGCCTCGGTCGTGTGCGCGATGCCGTGTCCCGCGACGGAGATCTGCGCCGCGAGCGCCGGGTCGGTGTCGCGCAGTTTCGCCGCGGTCAGCGCGAGTTGCCGGGACAGCGCGTTGTTGCGGGAGTTCAGCGCGTCGGTGCGGGCGTTGCCGGCGACGACCGCGAGCACGCCCGCGACGATCGCGCAGACGACGGCGGCGGCGGTCACCGCGGTCAACCGCCTGGACCGCCGCCGGACCGCCGCTTCGGCCCGCCGAGCCTGCGCGGTGCTCTCGTCGAGGAACGCCCGCTCCTCCTGGCTGAGCCGGACGGGCGCCGTGGCGGAGTCGGCGTAGGCGCGCAGGTGCTCCAGCCGGGCGCCCGCCGCGAGGGTCGCGGGATCGTGCCCGGCACCCGCCCAGATCCGGGTCGCCTCGGCGATCGAGCGGTGCACGCGCAGCGCGTCGCGGTGGTCGTCGATCCACCCGCGCAGCCTCGGCCACGCCGTGAGCACGGCGTCGTGCGCGATCTCGGCCGTGTTCTGGTCGACCGTGATCAGCCGGGCGCAGGCGAGCCGGTCGACCACCGCGTCCGCGTCCGGGGCGAGGCCGAGCAGTTCGACGACTTCCACCCGGCGGCGCACCGCCGCGCCCGTGTCCTCGTCCAGGACGAGCAGTCTGAGCAGCATCTCGGCGGCCAGCGCCTGAGCGGCGGGGTCGAGCGCGCCGAACGCGGCCTCCGCGGTGCGCGCGACAGCGGCGTTGATGCCGCCCGCCGCAGCGAAACCGGCCGTGGTCAGCACGTCACCGCGACGCCGGCGCCAGGTCTCCAGGAGGGCGTGCGACAGCAACGGCAGCACACCCGCCTGCCCGACGGCCTCGTTCACGACGGTGACGAGCAGCGCGCGTTCCACCGACAGCCCCACGGACAGCGCAGGCCTGCTCACCGCCTCGCACAGTTCCTCGCGGCCCATCGGCCCCACGAGCACCTGGTTGCACCGCAGGACCTCGATCAGCCCGGGGTGCTCGGCGCAGCGGCCGTAGAAGTCGGCGCGCACGCCCAGCACCAGCCGGATCCGCCGGTCCTCACGACCGGCCAGCGCGAGCACACCGTCGATGAACGCTGTGCGCTCGTCCGCGTCGCACAGCGTGTAGAGCTCCTCGAACTGGTCCACGACGATCAGCAGCGCCGTGCCGGACGGCAACGCATCGACCGCCTCGGTGACCGCGGCCTCGTCGTCCCCCGCCGCACCCAGTTCGTCGAGCAGACTCGCCCAGGGGCGGCCGCCCGGCGACATGATGATCGTGCGCAGTGCGGCCCGCTGACCCGCCCGGTGCAGCGCGGGCACGACTCCGGCCGCGAGCAGCGAACTCTTCCCCGCACCGGACGGCCCGAGAACGACGGTGACCCGATGGTCCGCAATTCGCTCGACGACCTCGGCCACGAGACGTTCCCGTCCGAAGAAAAGATCAGCGTCATCGGCCCGGAAACTGCTCAGGCCGCAGTACGGCGCCCGGCTCGTCCCCTCGGGAGCACCGCGCGCCTCGGCCACGGCGACGGCAGCGGCCTGCCATTTCGCCGACCATTCCTGTTTGTCTCCTCCGCAGGCCATCGCATAGGCGAGAGCGACGTCCAGCGTCGGCAGCCGTCGCCCTCCCGCGGCGGCCGCGACGGTCGAGACGGCGTAACCGCTGCGCGCCGCGAGCTGCCGATACGTCGGCGCGCCCGCGTCGTGACGAAGCTTGCGCAGGTCTGCGGCAAAGCGCTGAACCGCACCTTGCGCAGCATCCAGCGGTCGTTCCGGTCGAGGCATTTCCTACCCCCCTGAGAACCCACTCCCCTTTTCCCCTGCGGGAAACCGTATCGGTTTCTCAGCATTCCGACCACGACACGCCCTACAATTAAGCTTCCCCTAAACAATTGCCATGCACATTGGAATTCCGGTTCGGGAGGGATCGGCTAGCGCGCGGCGCCCCACTCGTGCGCGAGGGCGGCGGCCTCCCCGCGCGAGCCGACTCCGAGCTTCTCCAGGATCTTGGCCACGTGGAACTTCACCGTCGACTCGCTGATGTGCAGCTCACCGGCGATGTCGCGGTTGCGCCGCCCGCGGGCGAGGCGGCCCAGCACCTCGAGCTCCCGCGCGCCCAGCACGGTCAGCGGGTCCTCGCGCGGGCTCTCCGGCGGCCCGAGCGGCACCTCGATCGTCACGGTCGCACCCCAGCCCGGCACCGCGTCGACCTCGACCTTCCCGCCGAGCGGTCCGAGGCGTTCCGGCACCCGGCGCCGGTCGAGGCTGCCGCAGGACAGGGTGCCGGGACCGTCGTCCCGCACGGTCGCCCGCAGCACCGCGCCGACGATCTTCCAGCCGATGTGGACGCGGCCGACCCCGCCCTGGTCGTCCAGCATCGCGTGCACGGACGCCCTGACCACCGCGGCGGCCGTCGCGGAGATCTCGGTCGGCACGATCCGGTCCGCGCCCTCCTCCGCGCCGGGCGTGCCGAGGTCCAGGCGCACGTCGCGGCCGCGCAGCACGCGGCGCAGCGACTCGGCGAGCCGTTCGAAGGCCTCTCCCGCCCGTTCCTCGGTCTGCGCCCGGTCCAGGTCGGCCCGCGACCGCAGTTCGACCAGCGCGGTGACGGCCAGGTCGGCGGCCCGCGAGCGGGCGGTCGCGTCGTCCACGCCGTGGTCGCGCAGCACACCGAGCAGCGCGGTCAGCGAGGCGCCGTACGCGTCGCCGAGATCGGAGATGGCGACGGCACGGGCCGCCGCGGCCGCGCGGGACACGGCGAGCGTCGCGGGCACCGCCTCGTTGCGCAGGCCCTCCATGTGCGCGGTCACCACGTCCCACAGCGCGACGGCGGGCGCCAGCACCTCCGCGGCCACCGGGGTGTCGTCGGTGCGCAGCAGCACGAGCAACGCGTTCGGTTCGGACACGTCGCTCACCAGCACGACGACCGGTACTTCGGCCCCAGCCATGACCGCCCGCCCCTGCCAGGCTCCCCTGGCCGGCAGCAGGGGACGCAACGCGGCGATGTCGGTGATCGTCACCGGCGCCTCGCCGCGGAGCTTGAACGGCGCGAACGAGCAGTTGGACAACTCGGCCACGGCCTGGTGCGGAATGGCGCCGCCGATCGCCGCCGACAGCCGCGACAGCGTCTCGCTCAGCGGTGCCCGGATCACGTCGGCGGCGGCCAGCAGGTCCATGGCGACGAGCGTAGCCCGCTGAGACTGACGCTCCGCTGGCCTTTCGACTAGGTGGGACTAGCCGAAGTAATGGGGCGGAAGAACACGACCCTCGCTAGTGTTGACATGTCAACCAAACGAACCAGCAGTGGGAGTCAGAGATGAAGGCGATCACCTACACCACGTTCGGCGGCCCGGAAGTGCTGAGCCTGACCGAGGTCGAGAAGCCGCACGCCGGACCGGGACAGGTGCGGCTGAAGGTCGTCGCCGCCGCGGTCAACCCGCTGGACGACAAGATCCGCAAAGGGTGGATGCCACCGCAGATGACGCCCCCGTTCCCGGTGATCCCCGGTCTGGAAGCGGCCGGCATCGTCGACGAGGTCGGCGAGGGCGTCACCGGCGTCGCGGTGGGCGACTCGGTCCTGGGCTGGACCGTCACCGGCGCCTACGCCGAGTTCGCGCTGGCCTCCGAGTTCGCCCTCAAGCCCGCCGACCTCGACTGGGACACGGCCGCCGCGCTGCCCGTGGCCGTCGAGACGTCGGTCCGCGTGCTCGACGAGCTGAAGGTCGGCAAGGGCGAGACGCTCCTGATCCACGGGGCCTCGGGCGTGGTCGGCGCCGTCGGCGTCCAGCTCGCGGTGGCCCGCGGCGCCACGGTCATCGGCACCGCCTCCCCCGCCAACCACGACTACGTGCGGTCGCTCGGCGCCACCCCGGTCGCTCACGGCGAGGGGCTCGCCGACCGGATCCGCGCCGCCGCGCCGCAGGGCGTCGACGCCGTGTACGACGCCGCGGGGCACGGCGACCTGCCGTTGTCGATCGAGCTGCGCGGCGGCACCGACCGGATCATCACCATCGCCGACCCGCAGGCCGCCGAGCTCGGCGTCACGTTCTCCGGCGGCGGTGCCCCGTTCGGCAGCAGGCTGGCCGAGTACGCCCATCTCGCGGTGGACGGCAAGCTCGTCGTGCGCGTCGCGCAGAGCCTGCCGCTGGCCGACGCGGCCCAGGCGCAGGAACTCGTCGCGACCGGTCACGCACCGGGCAAGGTGGTGCTGCGCCCCGCCGGCTGAGCGGGCACGGCCGGCGCCGGGGCGCACCGGGCGGTCGTGACCTCCCTGGCGAGCGACGACAGCTCCTCCGCGGCCCGCGCCCTCGGACCACACCGCCGCAGGTGGTTCAGGGCGCGGGCGAGCAGCAGTTCCGCCTGCTGTTCGCACCACTTCCGCCCGCCGTCGACGGTCATCCCGGCCTTGGCCGCCGCCACGACCGGGAGCGTGCGGCGGCCGCGGGTGAGGTCGTCGCGCAGGGTCAGGACGTCGTCGACGTGCTTGCGCGCCAGGCCCACGTCGTCCCCGAACTGCCTGAGGTGGCCGGCCTGGCTCGCGCTCGCACCGGCGGCCAGCGCGCCGAGCTCGCACGCCGCGGCCGGCAGCGAGCTGTGCTTCGCCGCGGCGACACCGAGGTGCTGGGCCATGTCGGTGTCGTCCTCCTCGTCCATGCCGATCTCCTGGACATAACCGTCCACAACGGACATCAACGCGACGTTGAGGACCACGACCCCGTGCTTGCCGAGCCGTGCGACGGCGAGGGAGAGAAGAGCGTCGGCCGCCGAGACGACCCTGTCCGCACCGAACACCTCCCACGCGCCCCCGCGGATCATGAGGTCCGCGTGCAGTTGTTCGTGCAGGTGCGCGAACTCCAGCGCGAGAGCGGCCCCGGTCGCATCGACGTCACCGAACGCCTCGGCGGAGAGCAGCACGAGCGCGGCCGTCGAGAAGTCCTGCCGCGCGAGGCCGAACTCGACCACCTCGCGCGTCTCGTCCGGCAGCTCCGCCAGCGCCGCCGGCAGCAACGTCCCGACCGCGCACCGGGTGCGCTCCAGCACGTGCCGCGGTGGCGCGGCGACCAGGTCGATGCTCGTCATGGCGCTTTCCTCTCAGACCCCGGGAAAACGACGCTAAACCCGCTGGCAGGACCATCAGGGCCGGTAGCCACTGACGTGTCGAACAGAGGCACGATCCAGCGACGCGGACTACGTTGATGTTGAACGGGTTGTCGTCACCGTCACCCGACCGTGATCATCGTTTTCCTGAGGGGCTGACCATGCGCTACACCAAGCTCGCCGGCATGGACGTGTCCGAGATCTGTCTCGGCATGATGAGCTACGGAGACCCGAACCGGGGCGGCCACCCGTGGTCGTTGCCGGAGGAGCAGTCCCGGCCGTTCATCAAGGCCGCGCTCGACGCCGGCATCAACTTCTTCGACACCGCGAACATGTACTCGGCCGGTTCCTCGGAGGAGATCACCGGCGCCGCGCTGCGCGACTACGCGCGGCGCGAGGAGATCGTGCTGGCCACCAAGGTGCACCACCGGATGCACGAAGGCCCCAACGGCTTCGGCCTGTCCCGGAAGTCGATCTTCGCCGAGATCGACAACTCGTTGCGCAGGCTCGGCACGGACTACGTGGACCTGTACCAGATCCACCGCTTCGACAGCACCGTCCCTCTCGAAGAGACGCTGGAGGCGCTGCACGACGTGGTGAAGTCCGGGAAGGCGCGCTACATCGGTGCGTCGTCCATGTACGCGTGGCAGTTCGCCAAGGCGTTGTTCACGCAACGGCAGAACGGCTGGACCCGGTTCGTGTCGATGCAGAACCACTACAACCTCCTCTACCGCGAGGAGGAGCGCGAGATGCTGCCGCTCTGCGCCGACCAGGGCATCGCCGTGATCCCGTGGAGCCCGCTGGCCCGCGGCCGCCTGGTCCGCGACTGGGACGCGACGACCGCGCGCACCGAGACCGACGAGTTCGGGGCGAGCCTGTACCTGGAGTCGGACCGCGCGATCGTCGACCAGGTCGCCGCCGTCGCCACCGCGCGCGGGGTGTCGCGGGCGCAGGTCGCGCTGGCCTGGCTGCGGCGCAATCCCGTCGTCACGGCACCGATCGTCGGCATCACCAAGCCCGCGCAGCTCGACGACGCGGTGGCGGCGCTGGACTTCGAGCTGAGCGACGACGAGGTGGCGCGACTGGAGTCGGGCTACCAGCCGCACCGCATCGCCGGCCACTCCTGACCCCGCGAACGCGGATATACACTTCCGCCCGTGCCGAACTTGCGGATCAGCGAGGCCGCCGCGCTGCTCGGTGTCAGCGACGACACCCTGCGCCGGTGGATCGACCAGGGCCGCCTCGCGTCCGTCGTGCTGGACAACGGGCGCAAGGGTGTCAGCGGCACCGAGCTGGCCGCGTTCGCGCAGAAGATGACCGACGTGGCCGAGCCCGGCGCGACCGTGGCGGCCTCGGCGCGCAACCGCATGAAGGGCATCGTCACGCGCGTCGTCAAGGACGGCGTGATGGCCCAGGTCGACATGCAGGCCGGGCCCTTCCGCATCACGTCTCTGATGAGCCGTGAGTCCGCGGACGAGCTCGGCCTGGAGGTCGGCAGCGTCGCCGTGGCCTCGATCAAGTCGACGCACGTGGTCGTCGAGATCCCCGAGGCCTGAGAACTCAGACGAAGGCGCTCTGCCCGGTGATCGCCTTGCCGACGATCAGCGTGTTCATCTCGCGCGTGCCCTCGAACGAGTAGATCGCCTCGGCGTCGGCGAAGAAGCGGGCCACGTCGTGGTCGAGCACGATGCCGTTGCCGCCGAAGATCTCCCGCGCCCAGGCGACGACCTCGCGCATGCGGGAGGTGACGAACGCCTTCGCGAGCGACGAGTGCTCGTCCTGGAAGATGCCCGCGTCCTGCAGCTTCGCGAGCTGCACGAGCATGCCCCACGACGCGGTGATGTTGCCGAGCGACTGCACCAGCTTGTCCTGCACCATCTGGAAACGGGCGATCGGGCGGCCGAACTGCTCGCGCTCCTTCGAGTAGGCGAGGGCGGCCTCGTACGCGCCGATCATGACGCCGAGCGCCTGCCAGGCGACACCGCCCCTGGTGGCGCGCAGGATCTCCGCGACGTCGCGGAACGAGTCGATGCGCTGCAACCGGTTCGCCTCCGGCACGCGGACGCCGGTGAGGGTGATCTCGGCGTTCTCGACGATCCGGAACGCGATCTTGCCCTCGATCTTCTCGGCGACGAAGCCGGGCGTGCCCTTCTCCACGACGAAGCCCTTGACCTGGTTGTCGGCGAGGTCGCGGGCCCACACGACGACGTAGTCGGCGAAGGTGGCGTTGCCGATCCACTTCTTGGCGCCGTTGAGCACCCAGGTGTCGCCGTCGCGCTCGGCGGTGGTGCGCATGCCGCCCGCCACGTCGGAGCCGCCGAGCGGTTCGGTCATCGCGAACGCCCCGATCTTGTCCATCGCGGCCATGGCGGGCAGCCAGCGGTCGCGCTGCTCCTGGTCGCCACCCGCGTAGATCGAGTACATCGCGAGTCCGTTGTGGACGCCGAAGAACGTGGCGACCGACGCGTCGGTGCGGGTCATCTCCATCGCCAGCATGCCGGTGAGCAGGTTGCTGACGGCGGCGGGGTGCTCGCCGTAGCCCTCGTACGACAGCGCGGTGAGGCCGGCGCCGCGGAACTTGCCGATCAGCTCGTGCGGGAACTCGCCCCTGGCCCAGTACTCGTTCACGAGGGGCTTGATCTCGGTGGTCATGAACTCGCGGGCGCTCAGCAGGATCTTGCGCTCGTCGTCGGGCAGCAGCGCCTCGTAGTTGTAGAAGTCGGCGGTCAGCTGGTCTTCCAGGCGGTTCATCAGTTCTCCTCCAATGCCGTCAGAACGGCGAGCTGCTTGCGGTCGCGCGTCTCGGCGAGCGCCGAGTACGTGGAGGAGCCGTAAGCGTCTTCGACGGCCCGGATCAGCCGTTCGGGATCTTGCGACGGGGTGCCGAGGGACAGCCCCCGCATGGACTTGCCGATGTGTTCGGCGAGGTGGCGGTAGCCGCCGGGCCCACCACCGAGGTGGGCGCCGAGGAACGGGCCGACGGCCGCCCAGCGCAGGCCGAGCGAGTTCGTGACGACGGCGTCGAGGTCTGCGGGCGTCACGACGCCCTGTTCGACCAGGTAGGCGGCTTCACGGGACAGCGCGGCCTGCAGCCGGTTGCCGACGAAGCCGGGGATCTCCTTGCGTTCGACGACCGGCGTGCGGCCGAGCGAGCGGTAGAACTCCACCGCCCTGGTCACGGACTCCTCACTCGTCTGCTCCCCCGGCACCACCTCGACCAGCGGGATCACGTGCGGCGGGTTGAACGGGTGTCCGATGAGGACGCGCGAGCCGTCGATGCCCTCGGTGAACGCGGTCGAGGGGATCGCGGACGACGAGCTGAGCAGCAGCGCGTGCTCGGGCGCCTCCCTGACCAGCTCGGCGAACAGGGTCTTCTTGAGCTCCAGGTCCTCCGGGCCGTTCTCCTGCACGAAGTCCGCGTCCCGCACGGCTTCCGCGACGGTCGGGGCGATCAGGACGTCGTCGGGGACGACCTCGGCGAGGTCCGGGCGGGGGTCGGTGATCCGCACGGTCATCCCGTGCTCGCGGAACAGGCGGGCCCACGAGAGTCCGATGACACCTGCCCCGACGACTGCGACTGTGCTCATGCTTCCTCCAAGTAGTCGTGAACCGGCTTGGCGGGAGCGAGCGTCAGGTCGGTGATGACGTGGCTGGCGGAGACGACCTCCAGCACGGGGAGATCGGCGAGCGGCGCGAGGACGTGCTGGAACAGCTGCAGGCGCGCCGGGCCGGTGTACGCGGCCTTGACCACGACGTCGGTGATCTCCGTGCGCACGAGCTCCTGCACCCGCGGCGTTCCGTCATAGTCAGGGATGGTCTTCAGCATGAAGGTTGGAACCGTGATCTCCGCCTCAGCCGCGCGGTGGTCCAGTTCGTGGTGCTTGTAGCCCATGGTCGCGGTGGCCACCCGCAGCGTGCCGTAGTCGAGCGTGCCGACCAGCGCGCCGTTGTCGGCGTAGAGGTTCGGTGCGCCCATGACCTTCGGGTAGGCGCTGACCTCGCGTCCGGACGCGGTGGCGGCGAAGCTGTCGAGGTACATCGCGTGCAGGTACTCGCCGCGCTCGCCGTCGAAGACGACCTGGATCGCCTGGCCGGCCTCGGTGTAGGGGCCGTAGCCGGTGACGTCGTTCATCTTCATGACCTCGAACCGGACGAGCGGCTCGTCGATCGTCAGCGGTCGCGGGACGACGGACCGCACCGCCTCCGGATCGGTCCGGTAGACGATGTTGAGGTACTCGCGGTCGAAGAAACGCGGCTGCACGGCGGGAAACGCCGGAGCGGTCAGAGGTGTGATGCCCAGCATGTCAGCGTCCCGTCCACTGAGGAGAGCGGCGCTCGGCGAACGCGGTCATGCCCTCGCGGACGTCGGCCGTGGTCATCAGCTTCGCGCTCTCGGCGCGTTGCGCGGCCCAGGGATCGGCGGACCGCACGACCTTCTTGACGGCGGCGAGCGCCAGCGGCGCGTTCAGGGCGATCTGTTCCGCCAGCTGGAGTGCGATCGCGGCGGCCTCGCCGTTCGGCACGACCCGGTTCGCGATGCCGAGCTCGCCCGCGCGGCGGCCGTCGACCGGCTCGCCGGTCAGCAGGATCTCCATCCCGATGTGGTGCGGGATCCGCTGTGGCAGGCGCACGACGCCCCCGGCCGCGGCGATCAGGCCGCGCTTCACCTCGGGCAGGCCGAACCTCGCGTCCTCGGCGGCGACGATCAGGTCGCAGGCCAGTGCCAGCTCGAACCCGCCGCCCATCGCGAACCCCTCGACCGCCGCGATCAACGGCTTGGTCAGCTCGGCCTCGGTGAGGCCGCCGAGGCCGCGATCGCCGACCACCGGCGACTCGCCCTTCAGCGCGGCCTTGAGGTCCATGCCCGCGCTGAACGAGCCACCGGCTCCGGTGAGCACGCCCACGCGCAGTTCCGGCGTGGCCTCCAGTTCGTCCAGCGCGGCGGCGAGTTGCGTCGCGACGGCCGCGTTGACGGCGTTGCGGGCCTCCGGCCGATCGATCGTGATCAGCAGCGCCGAGCCCACTCGTTCGGTGCGAACCTCGCTCATGCCGGCACTCCCTCTTCCAGTTCGGCGAACACTTCGGCGGTGTCCTGCCCCGGCAGCGGGGCGAGACGGCGGACGGTGGCGGGCGTGGCGGAGAACCGGACGGGGATGCCGATCGAGCGGATCGCGCCCTCGCTCGGGTGCTGCACGACGTCGAGCAGGTGGCCTTCGCGGACGTACGGGTCCTCGTGCGCCTTGTCGAGCTCCAGCACCGGTCCGAACGGGATGCTGTGCTTGGCGCACACCTCGCCCCATTCCTCGGTGGACAGTGCGGGCGCGCACTCGTCGACCAGTCCCATCAGGTCGTCGCTGTCACCGGGGTCGATCCGCTCACCGGCGACGCGCGGGTCCTCGACCAGGTCGGGACGGCCCGCGGCGGCGAAGAAGTCGCGGAAGTTCCGCGGGGTGTAGGGCACGACGCAGCCGAGGCCGTCGCTGGTGTGCACGGCGTGGTGACCCTTGGCCATCGAGAGGTTGAAGCCGGTCGGCCCCTCCTCCGGCACGAACGCGTGGCCCGCGAGGTGTTCGACCAGGTTGAACGCGATCATCGTGTCGGCCATGGGGATCTCGACGCGCTGGCCCTGCCCGGTGTTGTTCCGGTGCACGAGCGCGGCGAGCACGCTGTAGGCGATGGTCAGCGACGACACCTTGTCGCCGATGATCGTCGGCAGGTAGACGGGCCGGCCGAGGGCGCGGTTCGCGATGTCGACCAGTCCGGACGCGCCCTGGACCGTCTCGTCGTAGGCGGCGACGCCGGCGCGGTCGGAGTCGCCGCGGAAGCCCTGGGCGTGGGCGTAGACCAGGCCGGGGTTGCGTTCGGCGACGTCGGCGTAGTCCAGGCCGAGCCTGCTCAGCGCGCCCGGTCGCATGTTGGTGATCAGCACGTCGGCGGTGTCGATCAGCCTGAGGGCGGTCTCGCGGTCGTCCTCGTCCTTCAGGTTCAGCGCGACGCTGCGCTTGTTCCGGTTGACGTTGAGGCTCAACGGCGTCATGCCCGGCGTGGTGCGGTAGCGGCCGTTGCGGACGGTGTCCACAGGCGACTCGATCTTGATCACGTCGGCGCCGAGGTCTCCGAGGATCTGGGCCGCGTACGGGCCCATCACCACGGTCGAGAGGTCGATCACCCGCACGCCGTCCAGCGGACCGGCGGTGATGTCCTTCATCGTTCGTCCTTTCGCACCTGTTCGTCCTTGCACCACCGAAGTTAGTGACGAACCGCGAGAAAGGGAACGATCATGTCGCGAACAATGGTATGACCACAGCGGTCACACCATTGTTCATTTGACCATCGGCTCCGCGAACACCTCTTTCGCGACCGCGACGACCTCCTCGATGTCGCCGCCGCTCGCCCGGTCGCGGCGCCACAGCAGTCCGGTGTCGAGCTGCGCGCGGAAGTCCTCGAACGGCAGGACCGCCATGTTGTCCAGCTGGTAGCCGCGCATGGAGCTGTCCTCGTCGAGCATCGAGACGGAGAACCCGAGGCCGCCCGAGACGATCTCGGAGGTGCCCTGGTAGCCGGTGTTGCTCAGCTGGATGCGCTTTTTGATGCCCAGCTCGTGCAATTGCCGGTCGAGCTGCTCGAAATACGCGGGCATGATTTCCTCGGGCGACTTCGCGTACGCGAGATCGGTGAGATCGGCCAGTTTGACCGATTTCCGGCCTTCGAAACGGTCCGCGGGCACCACGGCGCCGAGGCGTTCCGACATGACGTGCAGCGTGTCGAGTGAGGCCTCCTGCACGGGCAGCCGCGCCAGCGTGAGCGCGAGCTTGCCGTCCTTCACCGCCGCGACGAGGTCCGTGCTCGTCCCCGGCCAGCGCTTGACCTCGAACCTCCCCGCGACCCGCTCCGCCAGCAGGGACAGCCGTTCCCGCAGCGCCGGGTGGATGCCCGCGGGCACGCCGACGAACACCGTCGACCGCGCGGGGCTGGTGGCCTGGTCGAGGCGCCAGCGGATGGACCCGACCCGGTCGAGCACGTCACGTGCGATCGGCAGCAGGGCGGCGCCGGCGTCGGTCAGCGCCACGTGGTGGGTGCTGCGGTCGAACAGCGGACGGCCCAGTTCGTGTTCGAGGTCCTTGACGCGCTGGCTCAGCGGGGAGGCGGCCATGTGCAGCTTCCGCGCGGCCGCCGAGAAGTTCAGTTCCTCGGCGACCGCGACGAAGTAGCGCAGGTGCAGCAGTTCCACGCTGTTCACCCTAGGCAGCGGAACGCGGCCTAGGCCTTTCGGAGTACGAACTCGTCGCTGCGGCCGCCCGTGAGCAGCACGTCGAGCCTGCCCGCTACCGCGTACACGCCGCACGGGGTGTTCGTGAGCGTGGTGGGGGCTTTGTCCGGCCACGCGGTCTCGCGGACGACCTCGGCCGTCCGCCAGCGGTCCCGCGTGCGGACCTCGACGACGCGGTTGGCGGTGTTGTCGACGAGCACCACCCGGTCGCGGCCCAGCGCGAGCAGGCCGTCGGGTGCGCCGATCGGGGCGCTGATCGTGGTGACGTCGCGCGGGTCGCCGAGAGGGATGACGACGAGCTTGTGGGCGCCGGAGAGCGCGGCGACGAGCTTGTCGCCGACGTGCGCGATGCCGTTGAGGCCCCAGCCCCCGGCCGGTGGCTGCGCGAGATCGGGGTGCTGGACGAACGTCGACGCCTCGCCGTCCGGCGTCACGCGGTAGATCGTGCCCGCGATCGAGTCGGTGACGTACGCCGTGCCGTCGGGTCCCAGGGCGACGTCGTTGGCGAAGTGACCGGCGCCCGCGGCGAGGGTGACGCGGTGCAGGACCCGGCCGGTGCGCAGGTCGTAGACGCCGAGCCCGGCGAACGCCCTGGTGGTCTCCGGCCTGCTGCGGTCGGCCAGGCCGAGGTCGGCGTTGGTGACGAGGACGCGGCCGCGCCGGGCGTCCACCGCGAGGCCCATCGTCGTGATCAGCCACGGGTCGTCGACCAGGGTGCGGGCCTGGCCGGAGGGATCGACCCGCGACACCGTGCCGTGCGTGACGGACCCGACGAGGAACCGGTGGCGCAGCGGGTCGTACGCCACGCCTTCCGGGTGCAGGGACGGGCCGTTGCCGGTGATCACGGAGGCGCACGCGGGCGAGGCGTGCGCGACGGCCGGGGTGAGGAGGAGGACCAGCAGCGAGATCAGGATTCTCGTCATCCTGCCGATCCTCGCCCCGCCACCCCGGCGCGGCTACCGACTTCCGTCGCCCGTTGTCACCGGTTCGAGTAGTCCTCTCCCGCACAGCGGCTTCACGGGGCGAAGCCCACCTATCGTGCGCGACGTGTCCATCGAGCAACCAGCCGCCTTCCTCCCGCGCACGATCACCGAGGTCCTCCGTCCGTCGACGGCGGACGAGGTCGTCGAGATCATCCGCTCGGGCCGGCGGCCACTGCACCCGATCAGCACGGGCTACAACTGGGGCCTGGGCTCGGGCCTGCCCGTCGGCGACGGCGCCACGGTCCTCGACCTGTCGGGCCTGGACCGCGTGCGCGCGCTCGACGTCGACCGCGGCTACGCCGTGGTGGAACCGGGGGTGAGCCAGGGCGCGCTCGCGGAGTTGTTGCGGGGCACGCCGAGGATCTTCAACCTCACCACGTCCTCGTTGCGCACCAGCATCATCGGCAACGCGCTGGAGCGCGGCGCCGGCGTGCACCGCGCCCGCGCCGAGGACCTGGTCGGGCTGGAGGTCGTGCTCGCCGACGGCCGGCGCGAGCAGGTCGGCTGGTGGCCGGGGGTGTCGGCCGTCCCGCGCCCGCACGGCGCCGGGCCGACGCTCACCCACCTGTTCACGCAGTCGTCGTTCGCGGTCGTCACCGCCGCGGTGGTCCGCCTGCTGCCCAGGCCGGAGGAGGTGCGGATGGTGCCGTTCACCTTCGCGCCCGACGACCTCGCCGACGCGGTGGACGCGCTGCGGTCGTGGACGGACCAGCGGCTGATCCCGCAGACCACGAAGATCTACAACCCGGTCGCGGCGCAGCTGGACGGCTACCTCGCGCACGTCTGCCTCAGCGGTGCGGGCGAGGTCGTGGAGGCGCTCGGCTCGGTCCTCCTCGGTGCCGCGAGGAACTCACCGCTCGTCGCGGCACCGGCCTCCGCCGCGGACGAGGTGGTCCGCGCGACGTACGCGGGTGATCCCGATCCGGCCGACACGTGGTTCCTGCGCAGGACGATGGGATGTCCGGCCGAGCGGGTCGACGCCGAGCTCGGGTTGCTGATGTTCCTGCCGCTCGTCCCGTTCTCCGGGGAGGCGATCGCGCTCACCGAGAAGCTGATCCGCGACTGCTGCGCGTCGACGCCCGTCATCACCGTGAACGTCCACGACGGCGAAGCGGTCGACCACGTCATCGGCATCGGCTTCCCGGCGGACGATCCCGCGGCCGTCGTCGCGGCGCGGGAGACGCTCGACCGGTTGCACCAAGCGTTTGCGGCACAGGGTTTTCTGCCCCACCGGCGCGACGTCGACCGGCCCGGGGCGGCGACGGTGTTGCAGGCGAGGATCGGGCGGGCCCTGGACCCGGACGGCGTGTTCGCGCCGGGACGGTACTCGGCGGGCGGCTGACACGGGCCTAGGTCGTGTCCCGGAAGTTCGTCCGGTGGCAGGCGCGGGCGAGAGACCCGGAGACGGCGCCGCCGCGATGCCCTCATACCGGGCGTATTCGGGCGTCGCGGCGGTGTCGTCTCCGGGGCCCTCGGCCGCCACTGCCGCCCGAGGGACTTCCGGGACACGGCCTAGCTGATGCCGATCGGACTGGCGGAGTGGTTGCCGGCCTGCAGGCCGCCGCGCTGACCGGTCGCGATGCCGCACAGCGCGGCTTCGCTCAAGCCGGCGGTGGTCGCCTGTGCCGAGGACAGCGTGGTGCCCGCGGCCTGGCCGTCGATCGTGACCGGGCTCGGGTGCAGCGTGCCGCCGGCCTCGCGGCAGACGAGCACGATCACCTTGAAGGTCCTCGGGTTCGTGAACGAGAGGTTCTTCGTCTCACCGCGGACGACGGTGAAGGTCAGCGGAAGTGAGCTGTCCTTCGCGTAGCCGGTGGGTGTGGTCGTCTCGTCGATCGTGTACGTGCCCGCGGCCAGGCCGGTGAACGGCGGCTGGCAGACGCCTGCGGCGTCCGTGGTGCAGGTGCCGACGACGGTGCCGCCGGTGTTCGCGCCCGTGTAGAGGGTGAAGACCGCGCCCGGCACCGCGGCGCCGGCGTCGTCGGTCTTCGCCACGTTCACGGTCGCCGGTCGCGCCGGGTCGGTGAACGTCAGCGCCTTGCTCTCGCCGGCCGCGACGCTGAACGAGAACGGCAGGGTCGGGTCCTTGTCGTAGCCGGCCGGAACCGTCGTCTCGTCGAGGGTGTAGGTGCCGACAGGCAGGTCGGCGAACTGCGGGGTGCACGAGCCGCTCGCCTGGACGGTGCAGGTGCCGACGACGGTGCCGCCCGTTCCGGTGCCGGAGTACAGCGTGAAGACGGCACCGGCCTGGCTGCCGCCGTCGCTGCCGAGCTTGGTGACGGCGACGGAACCGCAGTTGCGGATGTTGACGTTGCCCGGCCCGACCAGGTCCTTCATCTGCGCGGTCGAGGACTGGCCTGAGCTGCGGCTGACCGCGTAGGCCTTGCCGAAGCCCTCGCACACGCCGGGGGCGAAGACGCCGGCGGCGGTCAGGTTGATGCCCGCCTCGCCGAACTCGTGCAGGCCGAGCGTCTCGGTTGCCGGTGCGACGGTGTCCTGCGGGGTGTTGCCGGTGTTCACGGCCGCTTCGGCGACGCCGGAGGACAGCGTGGTCGCGACGCTCCAGCACGGGGCGGAGTTGCTGCCCACCTCGCACGCACCGGACGAGATCCAGCGGGACAGCTTCAGCACCGGGGTGCCGCCGCCCTCGAAGTCGTAGACGATCAGCATGTCGCCCGCGGTCCGCCGCACGAGGCCGGAGGCGCCGCAGGACGTCGTGCCCTTGTTGAACTCGAACGCCACGTGCGCGCTCGGCGAGGTGGTGTTCTGCGGGATGCGGACCCACGCGAGCGTCAGGAACACGTTGCTGCCCACGGTCTTGCTCGCGACGTAGACGCGCTTGAGGTCGTCCTTGTTGGACGCCTTGGCCGTGCCGACGGTCGGGCAGACGTTGTCCTGCTTGGTGCCGCCAGCGAACCCGGAGTCGGAGGTGGTCGCCTGCCTGTCCTCCAGGCCGGTGAAGGTCCAGCCCGAGGTGACCTTGGTGGCCGTCCTCGTGCCGGCGGTGCCCGTCCAGGTGGCGGGCGAGAAGCTGTTCCAGTCGAAGTTGATCGGTGCCTGCGGGGCGAGGTTGGCGTCGTCGTCCTCGAACCCGGCGGCGAGTCCGACCGGGCCGGCGGACGCGACGCCTGCCGGACCGAGCAGGCCGAGCACGAATGCGGACACCGCGGCGCCCGCGATCATCAAACGTCTGCGCATGGTGGTTCTCCGGTGCGCTGGGACGTCTGCCCGGCCCCCGCGCCGCGCGCCGACGTCCAGATGGACGGAAGGACGGCCGGGCGGGAGAGTTGGTGCCGTGATCAACGGTCGAGCGGGGCCGGATCGCCAGGGTAGGCACGCCGGTGGGTGAACCGCGCTCCCACTGACTCATTCAAGGCCGATGTGCTGGCCGAAGTGCTCGGGTCGGCCGGTCACGCTCCGTTGCCGAGGGGCAGGGAGTGCAGGCCGCGGATCACGAACTCCGCGCGCCGGTTCGGTTCCTCGGCCAGCACCGCGCCGGGCAGCTTGCGGTGCAACGACGACAGCGCCGCCTCCACCTCGATGCGCGCGAGCGGTGCGCCCAGGCAGTAGTGGATGCCCATGCCGAAGCCGAGGTGCTGGTTCTTCTCGCGGCCGATGTCGAGGACGTCCGGGTTCTCGAAGACCAGCGGGTCGCGGGCGGCGGCGCCGAGGAGGGCGGCGATCTTCTCGCCGGGCTCGACGACGTGACCGGCGATCTCCACGCGTTCGGTGGCGGTGCGTTCGAAGAGCTGCAGCGGCGAGTCGTAGCGGATGAGCTCCTCCACGGCCGTGGGCATCAACTCGGCGGAGAGGCGTTCCCACTGCGAACGGTGCTGCATCAGGGCGTAGACGCCGTTGCCGATGACGTTGACCGTGGCCTCGTGGCCCGCCATCAGCAGGAGCACTGCGGTGGCGACGAGTTCGTCCTCGGTGAGTCTCGCGCCGTCGGTGTCGGTCACGGCGACGAGGTCGGACACCAGGTCGTCACCGGGGGAGACACGGCGCAACGCGACCAGCTCGCGCAGGTAGGCGACGAACTCGGCGGCGGCGCGTTCGGCCAGGGCCTGCTGGTCGGCCGCCAGGCCGTACTCGTACATCTTCACGATGGCGTTCGACCACGGCTGGAGCAGGTAGCGGTCCTCGCCGGGCACGCCGAGCAGCTCCGCGATCACCTCGACCGGCAGCGGCGCGGCGACGTGGGCCAGGAGGTCCGCCTGACCGTTGTCCTCGATCTTGGCGACGAGCTCGTCGACGAGCTTGTCGGCCAGGTCGGCGACCCACGGGCGCAGGCGCTCGACGTGGCCGCGGCCGAACGCGGCGGCGACCAGGCGGCGCAGGCGGGTGTGCGTGGGCGGCTCGTTCTCCAGCAGCGAGTTGCGGTGCAGCAGGTTGAAGGCCATGAACTGCTCGACCGGCTTCACGTCCGACCAGATCCGGCCGAGCGAGCGGTGCCGCAGGACCGCCGAGCAGGCGGCGTGCGAGACGGCGACAGCGACGCCCAGCTGCTCGTGGTGGTGCACCTCACCGGCTTCGCGCAGGGCTGCGAAGGCCGGGTACGGGTCGGCGATGAACGCGGGATCACGCTGGTCGAACGTCACAAGGCGGGACGGTAGGTCGCGATCCGCGTTTCGTCCACGCCGATTTGATTGATGACTCAAATTGTTGCCGAGGAACTATCGTTCTGGGTGTGCAGCAGCCTGCGATCGTCGCGCACCGCGGCGCTTCCACAGACCGTCCCGAGCACACCATCGGCGCCTACGAGCTCGCGCTCGAAGAGGGCGCGGACGGACTTGAGTGCGACATCCGGCTGTCGAAGGACGGCGAACTCGTGTGCGTGCACGACCGCACGCTCGCCCGCACGTCGAGCGGCCGCGGCACGGTCAGCGCGCTCACTCTCGACGAGCTGAAGAAGTTCGACTACGGCAGCTGGCACCGCCACGGCCAGCCGGCCGGGTTGCTGGTGCTCGACGAGCTGCTGGAGCTGGTCAAGAACACGGACGTGGAGCTCTTCGTCGAGACCAAGCACCCGGTCCGGTACCGCAACGAGGTCGAACGCAAGCTCGCCGAGGCGCTCAAGAGATACGGCCTCGACTCGCAGATCGTCATGATGTCGTTCTCGCCGACGGCGGTGAAGGCGTTCCGCGAGCACGCACCGGACATCCGCACGGTGCTGCTCCTCGACCGCCTGGGCCGGTACCGCGGCGGCGCGCTGCCGTCGTTCGCCGACTACACCGGGCCGGGCGTGCACGTGCTGCGCAACGACCCCGGCTACGTCGATCGGGCCAGGCGCGCGGGTCACGAGACCTACGTGTGGACGGTGGACGGCGCCGAGGACGTCGCGCTGTGCCGTGACCTGGGTGTCCGCTACCTCGCGACCAATGCCCCGGCGAACACCCGCCGCCTGCTGACGGCTAATTTGGCCACCTAGACAAGCCTGAGCACGAGGAGGGCCAAGGTGGCCAAGCGGACCGCGGTCAAGGACGCACCGAAGGACGGCATCAACCCGAAGCAGCCCTGTCCGTGCGGGTCCGGCAAGCGCTACAAGGCGTGCCACGGCGCGCCCGGCGGCGCGACGGACGTGATCGTGTCCCGGCCGTTCGAGGGCCTGGCCGCCGAGTGCGAGCTGATCGCCCTGCGCGAGTTCGTGCCGTCCGCGATCGTGAAGCTGCCGGTCAAGGAGGGTCGCGAGGTCACCCTCGCCACCGTGCTGCCGATGGCCGCCGCCGGTCTGATCCGCGGCGACGACGTGCCGTTCGTGGGCCTGCAGGTGCAGACGCGCTCCGGCGACATCAGCCGCGACCTGGCGCGGGCGCTGCGGTGGGCGCAGCAGGCGAAGGCCGGTGACGTGCTGCCGGTGGTGGGCCCCGACAACAACGCGGAGCCGGGCCGCCTGCAGGACCTGCTCGACCCCGAGGCCGACATCACGCCGGTGCTGCACACCGACTTCATCTGGTGGATGCCGGAGGGCACCGAGCCGACCGGTGAGGTGGCGCTGTCCCTGGAGCGCGCGAACGCCGCGATCCTGCCGACCGAGCGCCTCGACGCCCCCGGTGTGAAGGCCGCCTACTGGGTCGACGCCGGCGACAAGGCGCACCTGCGCTGGGTCCGCCCGGAGCCCGAGGAGAAGCTGCTGCCCGCGATGGCCCGGCTGGCCGCCCGCGGTGAGCTCGACCTCGGCGAGGGCTCGCGCTACGCCGGTTCGTTCCGCGCGCACGGCCTGCTCGTGCCGGTCTGGGACCTCGACCGCGAGATGCACGCCCGCGAGTGGGCCGAGCCCGCCGAGGCACTGGGCAAGCGCCTGCTGGAGGCACTCGCCTCCGACGAGCCGCTGTCCGACGCCGAGCGCCGCGCCCGCGACGGCCTGCGCGGTCGCCAGATCACGCTTCGATGACCCTGTCCACAGGGTTGTCCACAAGGAGCTGTGGATAAGTGCTGCTGCACATCATCTCGACGGCCGACTGGGCAGCCGCCCGGTCGGCCGGCTCGATCGCGCCCGCCGGCGAGGACTTCGTGCACTGCTCCGATCGGGGAGTCGTGCACGTGACGGCGGGGAAGTTCTTCCACGGGCAGAGCGGGCTGTTGCTGCTCGTCATCGATCCCGAGCTGCTCGACGTGCCCGTCAGGTGGGAGCCCGTGGCGGACTCGCCGTTGTGGTTCCCGCACGTCTACGGGCCGATCCCGGTCTCCGCGGTGGTCGAGGTGCACGAGTTCCCCGCTCAGGCGGACGGTTCGTTCGTCCTCCCGGAGGCCGTCGCCGCCCCCTGACGGCCGTTCGCCGTCGCGTGCCGAAACCCCGGAACTGCCTGCGGCCGTTGCCTTTCCGTGACTAAAGTGGCGGCAACCGCTTCTCGGCCCCGTGCGTGAACACCCCGAGCCAGTTCGCTTCGGGGGAGGGGGCGTGCCGTGACGGCGGTGTTGCAGCTGGGATCAGCCGTCGAACACGGCGGGGGAAGAGCGGAAGCCGTGGGGGATTTCGCTGAGTTCGTGCGCGTCTCCATGCCCGGACTTCTGCGCTATGGCCACGCACTGACCGGGAACCCGCACGACTCCGCGGACCTGGTGCAGTCGGTGCTGGAGAAGGTCGGTTCGCGTTGGAGCGCCGTGCAGCTCAAGGGCGACGACCCGCTCGCGTACGTCCGCCGGGCCATGGCCAACACGCACATCAGCATCTGGCGCCGTCGTCGCCGCGAGCGCCTGGTGGCCGACATCCCGGACAGCGGAGCCGTGGCTCCCGAGCTGAGCAGGCTGGAAAATGAACCACTCTGGCAAGCACTGCGCTCGTTGCCGCCACGGCAGCGAGCGGTGATCGTGCTGCGCTACTACGAGAACCTCTCCGAGGCCGAGATCGCGGACGCGCTCGGAATCTCGTGCGGCACGGTCAAGAGCCAGAGCAGCAAGGCGATGGCGAGTCTTCGAACACGCCTGGGAGAGGAGTGACCGTGGACGACCTCGACGACGAGCTGCGCAGGCTCTTCAGCGACGATCGGCTGGACGTCCACTCCGCGCCGGTCTCCACCGAGGCGGTGCTCCGCGGCGCGGATCGGCGCCGCCGCCGGCGGAACGCCGTCGCCGGCACCCTCGCCCTGGTGGCAGTGGCCGGCGCCGGGATCGGGGTGAGCCGGTTCGGCATGTCGTCACCGGACGGCACGGCGGGCGCGCTCCTGACGACGTCCACCTCCGTCCCCACGACGTCCTCGCCGCCACCACCGGTCACGGTCTACTCGACCGAGACCGTGACGCTGGGACAACCACCGAACTCCACCGGCGGCAACACCGGCAAACCGAGCTCCGGCGGCACGAGCAAGTCGACCCCGAAACCGCCGTCGTCGCCGGCCACGCCGGAGTCGCAGCCGGGCAGGTACGGAACGCTCGCACTGGGGATGTCCGAGGCCGACGCGCTGGCGACGGGGTCGCTGGTCGAACCCGGCAGCCCCGCCGATGCGGAGGCCAGGTGCAAGGCGTACGCGACGAAGTCGGTGCCCGACACCGACGCCGTGGTCGTCTCGCCGGCCAGGGGAATCGTCCGGATCACCATGCCGAGCTACGCCAAGACGCCGAAGAACGTCGGCGCGGGTTCGACGGTGGCCGACGTGAAGGCCGCCTACAAGAATGCCGCGCAAAGCGGTTCCGATGTGATCGTGCAAATGTCCGCGACGCCACCCTGGTCATATGTCTTCAAAACCGACGGCACAGTGGTGACGACCGTTTTCATGCGCCTGAACGCGAACGACTGCATTTCCGTCTGATCGCTGAACAGTGCTGAAGTCCCGCCGCCCCTGGGGTGCGGCGGGACATCGGAGTGCGCTTTTGTTCCACTTCTGCCGTGACTTCTTCGTGACTCTGACCTGCGCAACCTCACTGCGGAGGTGACGTCTTACTGGTGGCTCAGACAAAACCAGGGGGAAACCGAAATGAAGAACTCACTCAAGGCCGCATTCGTCACCGCAATCGCCGTCGCTGGAATCGCCGCGTGCACTTCGGTGCCGAAGCAGAACTCCGCACCTGTCACTTCCGAAATCGTCACGCCGACGACCGGCACGTCCACGCCGTCGGTCGCGACGCCGCCCGTCCAGGTGGTCACGGAGGTCGTCACCGCGACGGTGACCGCTCCACCGCGGGCCATCGCGAAGGTGGACAACCGGCTCGGCTACGGCGGTCTCAAGCTGGGCATGTCGCTGGAGGAGGCGCGTGCCGCCGGCCTGACCGACCTGACCTGGGACGAGGCTTCCGGCCACGACCCCGGCTGCGTCGCGGACAAGACGGTCGCGATCTCCAAGGCGAACGGCGTCGAGCGCATCACGCTGCCCGCGGACGCCAGGACGTCCCAGGGGATCGGCGTTGGCTCGACCTTCGGCGAGGCGCGGCGGGCCTTCCCGAGCGCCTCCGAGTACCGCTCCGGCTGGTCGGCCAAGGTCGCCGACAACGCCTACTACGCCTTCATCGGCAGCTTCGACCTGGCCCGGTTCGCAGAGGCGGACAAGATCCAGCGCATCAAGCTCGTCGCGGGAGTCGTCAACTGCTCCATGGCCGATCTCTGAACCTCGCCGAACCGCTGTGCCCGCCCCGCTGGGGGTGGGGCGGGCACAGCGCCACGTCCCGGGAAATCCGAAACCGATGGCCCCCGGTGATGTCGAGATCCGCGTTTCGGCTCCGTCCCCGGAGGTGAAAGCGGCCAGTATGGGTCGCACCAGCACCGAGGGAGAGCACCCGAGATGGCCAAGTACCTGCTGCTCAAGCACTACCGCGGCGCCCCGGCCCCGATCAACGACGTCCCCATGGACCAGTGGACCCAGGACGAGATCTCGGCGCACATCAAGTACATGAACGACTTCGCGGACAAGCTCAGGGGCACCGGGGAGTTCGTCGACGAGCGGGCGCTCGCGCAGGAGGGCACCTGGGTCCGCTACGACGGCGAGGGACGGCCGCCGGTCACCGACGGCCCGTTCGCGGAGACGAAGGACCTCATCGCCGGCTGGATGATCATCGACACCGACAGCTACGAGCGCGCGCTCGAGCTGGCCGCGGAGTTGTCGGCGGCACCCGGCAAGGACGGCAAGCCGATCCACGAGTGGCTGGAGATCCGCCCGTTCTACGGCCACGCGCCGACGATCACGGAGTGAGAAGTGGACGAGGCACTGCTCAGGAGCCTCACGCCGGCCGTGCTGGGCGTCCTCGTCCGCCGCGGGGCCGACTTCGCGGCGGCCGAGGACGCCGTGCAGGACGCGCTGGTCGAGGCCGTCCGCGTGTGGCCGGAGGATCCACCGCGGGACCCGAAGGGCTGGCTGGTGACGGTGGCCTGGCGCAGGTTCCTCGACGCCACGAGGGCGGAGACGGCGCGGCGCCGGCGTGAGGACCTCGTCGAGGCGGAACCCGAGCAGGGGCTCGCGCCGGACACCGACGACACGTTGCAGCTCTACTTCCTGTGCGCTCATCCGTCGCTCACGCCGTCGTCGGCGGTCGCGCTCACGCTCAGGGCCGTCGGCGGGCTGACCACCCGTCAGATCGCGCAGGCCTACCTCGTGCCGGAGGCCACGATGGCCCAGCGCATCAGCCGGGCCAAGAAGACGGTCAGCGACGTGCGGTTCGACCAGCCCGGCGACGTCGCGACCGTGCTGCGCGTGCTCTACCTGGTCTTCAACGAGGGCTACTCCGGTGACGTCGACCTGGCCGCCGAGGCGATCCGGCTCACCCGCCAGCTCGCGGCCGCGATCGACCACCCCGAGGTCGCTGGCCTGCTCGCGCTCATGCTCCTGCACCACGCGCGCCGGGCCTCCCGGACCACGGCGGGCGGCAGTCTGGTGCCGCTCGCCGAGCAGGACCGCGGCAGGTGGGACACGGCGCTGATCGCCGAGGGCGTCGAGATCCTGCAGGCGGCGCTCGCGCAGGACCGGCTGGGGGAGTTCCAGGCGCAGGCGGCCATCGCGGCACTGCACGCGGACGCACCCGTGGCCGAGGAGACCGACTGGGTGCAGATCGTCGAGTGGTACGACGAACTGCTGGCGCTCACGGACAGTCCCGTCGTCCGGCTGAACCGCGCGGTGGCCGTGGGCGAGGCGGACGGACCGCGCGCCGGGCTGAGAGCGTTGGCGGAACTGGACGACGGGCTTCCCCGTCACTCGGCCGTGGCGGCCTACCTCCACGAGCGCGACGGTGACCGGCAAACGGCCGCGAGGCTCTACGCCGAGGCAGCCGGGAAAGCGTCGAACCTCGCCGAGCGGGAATTCCTGACCCGGCAGGCCGCCCGGCTCAACAACTGAAAGGACCGCCCGCCCCGGACGGGGTGGGCGGTCCTTTTGTGATCAGGCACTCAATCGTGCGAAGAAAAAGCTCAGATCGTTCCCCCGGCGGCGGTCGGAGCGCTGGAGTCGCCACCCTCGTCACCGACGCTCTCGCGGGTGAGGAACGTCTCCACGTAGAACATGTTGCCGTCCGCGCGGTCCATGATCGTGAGCAGCGTCTTCATCGAGGAGACCTCCTCGACCTGCTCCTTCAGGAACCACTGCATGAACTGCTCGCCGATGTAGTCGCTCTCCTCGCGGGCGGCCTTCGCGAGCGCGATGATCTGGTCGGTGACCTGCTGCTCCTGGCTCAGGGCCAGGGCGACGAGCTCACGCGGGGACTTGAAGTCGTTGATCGGCGTCTCGACGCCGGGAATGGCGACCGCGATGTCGTTGTCCATCAGGAACTTCACGATCATCATGGCGTGGTTGCGCTCTTCGAGGGCCTGCTTGTAGAAGTGCGACGCGAGGCGCGGCAGGTCCTCGTTGTCGAACCACACGGCGAGCGCGATGTACTGCTGCGAAGCGGAGAACTCGTTGCCGATCTGAGCGCGCAGCAGCTCGTGGAAGTTCGACTTTCCGGACAGGATCTTCTTCACGTTCGAGGCCATGAGGAGTACGTTAACCCAAAACGCGGTGATTTGCATTCGAGGAAAAGCTAACCTTTGTTTGGAGAGGTAATCCAAACAAAGGTTAGGCATTCCTAACGATCTACACCAATGGCGCGCGGTCGATCGGGCACGACATGCAGCGGGGGCCGCCGCGGCCGGAGCCCAGTTCCGAACCGGCGATCCGCAGCACCTCGACGCCCGCGTCCTCCAGGCGCGCGTTCGTCTCGACGTTGCGCTCGTACGCCACGACGAGACCGGGAGCCACCGCGAGGGTGTTGTTGCCGTCGTCCCACTGCTCGCGCTCGGCGGTCACGACGTCGAGGCCGGTGTCGATCACCCGCAGCCGTTCGATGCCCATCGCCTCGGCCGCCGCCTCCAGGAACGGCACCGGGCCGTCCACCCGCACGCCGCCGTCGCCGTCGGACCGCAGCGGGTAGGCGGTCAGCGCGTCGCTGATCGCCGGGTACATCACCACGGCGTCGCGGTCGACCATCGTGCAGACGGTGTCGAGGTGCATCGTGGCGCGCTCCTGCGCGATCGGCACCGCCAGCACCGTGTGCGCGAGGCCGTCCGCGAGAGCGGAGCGGGCGAACGACTCCGCGCCCGCCGGGGTGGTGCGCTCGCCGACGCCGATGGCGATCACGCCGGGCGCGAGCAGCAGCACGTCGCCGCCCTCCAGCGGTGCCGAGTGCGCGCCGTACGCACGGCCCGTGCGGCGGAACCGCGGGTGGTAGGCGTAGATCAGGTCGGTCAGCGTCGTCTCGCGGTCACGCGCGGGCAGTGCGAGCGACGTGATGGCCACCCGGTCGCCGACCCACACCGACGAGTCGCGGGTGAAGAGCAGGTTCGGCAGCGGGTCGACGGCGAAGTCGATCGGCAGGTGCATCTTGCGCACCAGCGACGCGCCCTCGGCGGCCGGCAGTTCCTCGAACGTCATGCCCGTCATCAGCACCTGTGCGAGCGTCGGCGCGTCGAGCGACGTGAGGTGGCTGCGCAGCGCGTCGGCCAGGTCGATGCCGAGGCGGCGCTCGTTGACGGCGCTGTGGATGCCCGCGATGCGCGCGCGGTTGTCCTCCAGCGCCTGCACCAGCACGTCGGCCAGCAGCAGGACCTCGACCCCCTTGGAGGTCAGCGTCGCGGCGAACGCGTCGTGCTCCTCCTGGGCCCTGCCGACCCACGGCACGCCGTCGAACAGCAGCTGGTCGTTGTTGCGCGGGGTGAGCCTTTTGAGCTCGTTGCCCGGCCGGTGCAGCAGCACCGTGCGCAGCGGGCCTACCTCGCTGTCCACACGGGGTGCGGCGTCCGGAAGTGCTTCGGTCTCAGCGATCGTGTGCGCAGTCACCGATCGAGCGTAACCCTGAACAGCACAAATCGCCGCTCCTGGGCCTCAAAATGCAACGAATGGGGTGTGAACTCAAATTTCACAGTGCAATCGTTAGGGCAACCAGCTGACTTTGCCGCGCAACATTGTGTAGCCCACGAACGCGACCACGTCGAGGATGGTGTGGGCGATGACCAGCGGCCACAGCCGCTTGGTCCGCTGCCAGTAGAGGCCGAAGACCAGCCCCATGACCAGGTTGCCGACGAACCCGCCGAAGCCCTGGTAGAGGTGGTACGAGCCGCGCAGCACGGCCGCCGCGAACAGTGCCGTGTACTGCCGCCAGCCGAGCTGCTGCAGCCGCGTGATCAGGTACCCGACGACGAGCACCTCCTCCGCCCACGCGTTGCCGGCGGCGGCGAGGACCAGCGCCAGGCTCATCCACCACTGGTTGTCCAGAGTGGACGGCTGGACGGCGAGGTTCAGCCCGAGCGCCCAGGCGGCGAAGTAGAACGCCAGCCCGGGGATTCCGATGATCGCGGCCAGCCCCAGGGCACCCAGCGAGTCCGCGAGCTTGCGGGTGCCGTCGAGCCCGATGACGCGCAGCTTGATCCCCGTGCGCCACAACAGGTACAGCCCGATGCCGCCCCACGCCGCGAGCTGCAGCACGCCCAGCAGCTGCGCCACGAGGTCCAGCAGGTCGGCGCGCGCCTGCGGGACGTTGATCGCGACGGACTGCTTGTTGAGCGGTGTCGGCTGCAGCAGGCTGTCGATCAGCCGCACGAGGCTGCGCAGGCCGGACAGCCCGAGCGTCATGCTGAAGACGATCAGCAGTTCGAGCTGGTAACCGCGCTTCTCGTCGGCGGGGATCAAGGTCACCAGCCAGACGCTACCTCTGGGACAGGAACGGGCAGCCCATCAACCGCCGCAGCTCCACGGCGAGTTCCTGAGGAGTGCTGACCGGCTTGGAGAACGCGATCCGCACGTCGTGGTCCTCGCACTCCGCCTCGACCCGCAGCCTCAGCCCGAACCGGTCGAGGCCGAGTGGCCGCACGGTGCCGGCGCGCAGCTCCTCCGGCAGGTGGCGGGCGAGCTGGCCGACGACGTCGCGGTGTGCGGCCTCCAGGTGCCGCAGCCAGTGGTCCTCGTTGCGGCAGAACGGGTCCGGCGTCGCGCTCGCGAACTGCTCCGGCCTGATCGAGGAGGTGCCCTCGGCGTCCGCGATCACCATCGACGCGGGTGTGAGCCTGAGCACCGAGGCGCCGTGGCCCGCGTCGAGCAGCCGGTGGTCCGGCCGCACGTCGGCGATGGCGAGGATCTCCTCGCGCGCCTCCTGCCCGTCCAGCGCGGAGACCCAGCCGGTCAGCCACAGCAGGCCGCGCACGGGTTCGCGCAGCTGCACGGGTGCCTGGTCGGCGATCTCCAGCATCGCCGTCACCTCGGTCCGCGGAGCCTGCCACAGCTGCCCGACCAGCGGGTGCTCGTCGGCGAGCAAGAGGATCGTGGTCCCGCACGGGTGCACGTGGTGGAACAACGGGCTCGTGCGCGAACCGGACTGAGGAAGCAGTGCGGCGGAACCGTGGCGAGCCGCGATCGTGCGTGCGCGCTCTGCGGCGTGCGGCGCCGGCGGGCGCTTGATCTGGGTGTCGGTCACCGCTGCACCTCCTCGAAGGTTAGGCAAGCCTAACTTAGCTTTGCTCATCATGGGAAGCACCACCTGTACCTTGGACGCGTGGTCGTGCCCAACAAGCCGTCCACCGAGGTGACGGCGCTCGACGATCGGTGGACCCGGCACTGCGTGGACCGGGCGAGCCGTCGTGCCCTGGTGTGGACGGTGCTCGCGGGCGCGGCCTTCGCGCTCCAGTTCTTGCTGGTACTGGTGTGGTCTTGGTCCTCACCGGTGGCGCTGGTGCTGCTCTTCTTCGCCGCGGCCGTCCTCTGGTGGGTGACACGTAAGCGTCCGGTGCGTTTACCGGAAGGCGAACCGTGGCATTTCGCCCATGTGAAGTGGGAAGGAGGGCGTCTGGTCGTGTTGTCGTCGCCGCCTCTGTTGCTGACCTTGAGCGTCGGTCCTCTCCTTCGCGGACGGATCGCACGTCACCGGCGTGTGTGGTTCGTGCCACCGGATTCCGCCGGGAACACCTTCGTCACGTTCCGAGGAGTACCGCGGTTGATCCCGGCGCGTGTGCAGAGATGATCATCGAGAACTGGAGCGACACCTGCCTGGCGCGAGCGGACCGCCGCGCCGTCGGCCACATCTTCCTCGCGCTCGCCGCGCTCGGCGTCGTGCTCTTCATCGGCTGGATCTGGCTCGTCGTGCTGTCCGTGCCCGTGGTGCTCGAGCTCGCCGCGCCGGGGCTGCGGCACTTCCTCACCCGCCGCGGCACCCTCGAGCTGATCGAGCGGTTCCCGTGGCGTCCGGTGTCGGTGAGCTTCGTGCCCGGCCGGCGCATCGGGCGGCAGGCGTACCTGCGCGTCGAGGACTCGGAGAAGGACCTGCGGCTGCCCGAGCTCCCCGAACGGGCCCGGATCCTCGTGCGGCACACCGGGCGGATGTGGATCGCCGGTCCGGACGAGCGCGGGCGCGTGGTCGCGATGACGCGCGGGCTCGCGTTCCTCACCCGCGGCCGGGTGATCGACCGCTAACGGCCCGTCGCGATGCCTTCGGCCTCGGCCCACTGCGTGAGGTCGTCCTTGCGCAGCGCGGCCGCCAGCAGTTCGGGGAACTTGTCCGGCGTGCAGGCGAACGCGGGCGCGCCCAGCGCGTGCAGCTTCGCGGCCAGTTCGTGGTCGTAGGCGGGCGTGCCGGAGTCGCTGAGCGCCAACAGGTTCACGACCGTGACGCCGCTCGCGACCAGCTCGCGGACCCGGCGCTGCAGCTCGGTCTCCGAACCGCCCTCGTAGAGGTCGCTGATGATCACGATCACCGTGTCGGTCGGCCTGCGGACCTGCGTCTGCGCGTAGGCGACCGCGCGGTTGATGTCCGTGCCGCCGCCGAGCTGGGCGCTGAACAGCAGGTCCACCGGGTCGCTGAGCTGGTCGGTGAGATCGGCGACCTCGGTGTCGAACACGACGAGCCTCGTCGAGATCGACCGGATGCTCGCGAGCGCCGAGCCCAGCACCGCCGCGTGCACCAGTGACTCCGCCATCGAGCCCGACTGGTCGACCAGCAGGACCACGTCCCGCATCGCCGCGGTCCGGCTGCGCCTGCGGTGCCCGATCAGGTCCTCGACGATCACGGTCTTGTGCTGCGGCTGGTAGTTCCTGAGGTTCGCCTTGATCGTCGTCGCCCAGTCGACGTCCTGCAGCTGCGGCCTCCTGGTGCGCCGCGACCTGTCGACCGCGCCGCGGACGGCCTCGACCAGCCGGTCCGTCAGCCGCTTCTCGATGTCCTCGACCACCTTCCGCACCACGGCCTTCGCGGTGTCGCGGGTGCGGGCGGGGATGGCGCGGGAGAGCTGCAGCAGGGTGCTGACGAGGTTCACGTCCGGCTCGACCGACTGCAGCAGCTCGGGTTCGAGCAGCAGCTGCTTGAGGCCCAGCTTCTCGACCGCGTCCCGCTGCATCACCTGCACGACGGAGGTGGGGAAGTACTTGCGGACGTCGCCGAGCCAGCGGTGCAGCTGCGGGGAACTGGCGCCGAGGCCGGCACCGCGATCACCGCCGCCGCCGTACAGACCCGTGAGCGCGCCATCGCGCCGTTGGTCGTCCTCGCCGAGTTCGGACACGTCTTCCGCGCTCGGTCCGAGGAGCAACCGCCAGCGCCGTAGCCGCTCTTCGGTCATTTGAGCGCAGCCGCCACTTCTTCGGCCGCACGCACGACGTGAGGGCCTACGACGTTCGCATCGAGCTTCTCCAGCGCCACGACGCCGACGGACGCCCTGAGGCCGGGCACGCCGCGCACAGGCGCCGCGACGCCGTACGCGTTCGGCTGCAGCTCACCGGCCGAGACCACCCACGGCTCACCGGGGTGCGAGATGGCCTTGCCGGCCGCCCCGCGGTGCACCGGGTGGCGGGAACCCACCCGGTACGCCACGTGGAAAGCGGTCCACGACGGTTCGACGACGGCGACGGCCTGTGCCTCGGTGCCGTCCGCGACCGTGAGGTGCGCGGTGGCGCCGACCTTCTCGGCGAGCTCGCGCAACGCCGGGTTGGCCGCCATGCGCAGCTGGGGGAGGACGTTGGAGGCGAGGCGCAGCACGCCCAGGCCGAGCCTGACCTTCGAGCCCTCCCGGCGCACGAGACCGCGCGCCTGCAGGGGCACGAGAAGCCGGTACACGGCCGCTCTGGACGCGCCGATGGCGTTGGCGAGCTCCGAGATCGACGGCGCCTCGGACTCCGCCTCAGCGACCGCCTGGAGCAGCGCCAGACCCCTTTCCAGGGTCAGCGAGCTCTCCTTCGTCGCTCCGACCATCACGCACTCCGAACTGTTCCCACCACCTCGGCGAGTCCGACCACCGAGCCGCCTTCACCGGGGGCGGTCGCGGTCAGCTTGACCGTGTCGCCGTCCTCCAGGAAGGACCTCGTGGAGCCGTCGTCGAGCTTGAAAGGTTCCTTGCCGCCCCAGCTGAGTTCGAGGAACGAGCCGCGCTCGTCCTTCTCCGGTCCCGAGACCGTGCCGGAGGCGAACAGATCACCTGGGCGCACCGTAGCGCCGTTCACCGTCATGTGCGCCAGCTGTTGCACAAATGACCACGACATCTCCCGGAACGGAGGCCGCGCGACGATCGTGTCGTTCAGCTCCACGGTGATCGTGATGTCCAGGCCCCATGGCTGATCGCACGTCAGGTAGTCGTGCAGCTTGTTCGGCAGCGGCGGCGTCGGGACGCGTGCAACTGAGAACGCCTCCAGCGGCGTGATCCACGCGCCGATCGACGTGGCGAACGACTTGGCCAGGAACGGGCCGAGCGGCTGGTACTCCCAGGCCTGGATGTCGCGCGCCGACCAGTCGTTGACCAGCGTGACGCCGAAGACGTGCTCGGCGGCCCGGCTGGTGGACACGTTGGCCGCCTGCGGACCGCCGCAGACGAAGCCGACCTCGGCCTCGATGTCGAGGCGCTCCGACGGCCCGAACTTCGGGCCCTCGCTGCCGCGCTTCTGGCCGTTCGGGCGGACGATCTCCGTGCCGGAGACGTACACCGTGCCCGCGCGGCCGTGGTAGCCGATCGGGAGGTGCGTCCAGTTCGGCGTGAGCGGGTCGCCGTCGGGGCGGAACATCCTGCCGACGTTCTCCGCGTGGTGCCTGGAGCTGTAGAAGTCCACGTAGTCGCCGACCGTGAACGGCAGCTTCGCGGACTCGATCCCGACGAGCTCCGCGCCCTTGGGGGCGGAGCTCGACCGGACGATCTCCCTGAGCTTGGCGCGCAGCACGCTCCAGATCGGCCGCCCGGCCTTCAGCAGCGGGTCCAGGGAGTCCTCCTGGACGTACTCGCTGCACTTGCCCAGCGCGAGGCTCTTGAGGAGCAACGCCCGGTCGCCGACGCGGACGGCCACGCCCCCGTCGACGACCCCGTAGGGCAGGGTCTGCGGTCCGAACGGCTGGTCCTCGGTGAAGTTCGGGTCGCTGATCCAGCTCACAGAAGGCCCAGCCCCTCCAGGTCGGTGACGGGTTCGGAGAGCGAACACGAGCCGTAGCTCGCGAACACGCCTCGCACGGCGTGCGCGGCCTGATCGCTGAGCGCCTTGGCCTCGGCGGTGAGAGCCTCGGCATCGGTGCTCGCGAGGGCCTCGCGGACGTCGCGGCCGCTGAGCGACCGCGCGGTGGCCACGAGGAGGTTCAGGAAGCCGTGGTGGGTGAAGCCCTGCTCGTCGGTGTGGCGGACGGCCTTGTGCAGGCCCGCCGTCGCCTTGAACGCGACGCCGCCGCCGCTGACGACGCTGAGGAAGTCGGCGACCTCCTCGACGCTCGGGAAGTTCTCCTGGGAGAGCCCTCCGCAGCGCAGCTTGGGCCAGCTGCCGTGCTCGATGACCCGGCGGACGCCGTCGAGCCACTCGGCACCGCCGCGGCGGGGTTCGACGACGCGGATGACGTCCTCGGGGACGAACTCCGACACGCGCTCGAGCCACACCTCGTCCACATCGGACGGTGCGGGCATCTCGACCATGCGCAGAGCCAGGAGCTCGCTTCTGCTCTCGACGATCGACACGGCCTTCGGCACGCCGCCGAGGCCGGTGTCGATCACGAGGCTCAGTGCTATCGGTTTGGCCGGCTTGACCTTGATCAGTTCGGTGATCAGCTCGGCGAGACGGGAGGCAGGACAGAGGAAGAGACCCATGACGCCGGACCACTCGCCGACTCGTCCGTCGAGGTGACCGCGCACCGCGTCGGGCATCGACGCGCTCCCCGGAGGGAACAGCGCGGCATCGTCCACAAGCCTCGCGAGCAGGGGCGGAGTACCGCGCGGACCGGGCGCACGGAGTTCGACAGCGCTTGACACGGCTGACACGCTAGCCGTGTACCGCCAACTGAACAAAGATGTCCGATAATCGAACGCCTTGGAAGGACCCGGAGAGCAGCCATGGCTTACTACCGCCAGGTGGGAGAGATCCCCCGAAAGCGCCACACCCAGTTCCGCAAACCGGACGGTGGCCTGTACGCGGAAGAGCTCATGGGCGTCGAGGGGTTCTCGGCCGATTCGGCACTGCTGTACCACCGCCACCTGCCGACCGCGATCGTGAACGCGGAGACGGTGAAGGACGAGCGCGGCACCGTCTCGCCGAACCTGCCGCTGAAGCCGCGGCACTTCAAGACGACCGACCTGACCTGGGCTTCCGACGAGGTCGACGCGGTCACCGGACGCCGGAAGCTGTTCGGCAACCCGGACGTGACCATCGGTTTCGTCGTGGCCACGGTGCCTTCCCCGTTGTACCGCAACGCTTTCGGTGACGAGCTGCTGTACGTGCAGACCGGTTCGGGCGTCATCGAGACGATCTACGGGGCGTTGGAGGTGGGCGACGGCGACTACGTCGTGATCCCGACCTCGTGCACCTACCGGGTCGTGCCGTCCTCGCCGATGTCGTTGCTCGTGCTGGAGGCGACCGGGCACGTCGGCCCTCCCAAGCGCTACCTGTCCAAGGCCGGCCAGTTCCTGGAGCACTCGCCCTACTGCGAGCGGGACATCCGGGGGCCGGAGGAGCCGTTGCTCGTCGAGGGCACCGACGTCGACGTGCTCGTGCGGCACCGCGCGGGGCTCACGCGGTTCACCTACGCGAACCACCCGTTCGACGTCGTCGGGTGGGACGGGCACCTGTACCCGTGGGCGTTCAACATCCGCGACTTCGAGCCGATCACCGGCCGCGTGCACCAGCCGCCGCCCGTGCACCAGACGTTCGAGGGCCCGAACTTCGTCGTGTGCTCGTTCGTGCCGCGCAAGGTCGACTACCACCCGCTGTCCGTGCCGGTGCCGTACAACCACGCGAACGTCGACTCGGACGAGCTGATGTTCTACGTCGGCGGCAACTACGAGGCGCGCAAGGGGTCGGGCATCGGCATCGGCTCGATGTCGCTGCACCCGTCCGGCTGCACGCACGGCCCGCAGCCCGGAGCGGTGGAGGCGTCCCTGGGCGCGGACTACTTCGACGAGACCGCGGTCATGGTGGACACCTTCCGCCCCTTGGAGTTGGGGGAGGCGGCCGAGGCCACCGAGGACCCGGCGTACGCGTGGACTTGGGCCCGTCGCGGTCCGGCCTGATTTTCTGTCGGGGCTCCTCGCTAGTTTGGTCTCGTGAGGACAAGAGCCGTTCCGATGCGCTGGCAGGGCCTGGGCAAGGCCCTGCCGGTGCTGTGGGGCCTCTACTCGGGCTCCGGCTCGATGCCGTACCGCGTGTGCGTCGACCTGGCCGCGGGCACCGCCAAGTGCACGTGCCCGTCCCGCAAGTTCCCCTGCAAGCACGCCGTGAGCCTGCAGGAGCTCGACATCCCGGACGCCCTCCCGCCCGACTGGGTGGAGGAGTGGACCACCCGCCGGGCGGCCCGCGAGCTCGACTCGTCGCCCGAGGCAGTCGCCCGCCGGGTGCGCGCTCGCGAGAAGACGGCGGCCAACCGCGCCGCCGCCATGTCCGCGGGCATCGACGGCCTGCGCGACTGGCTTCGCGACGTCGCCTCCGCCGGCATCGCCTCCCTGCCGGGCCGCCCCGCCTCCTGGTGGCAGGCGTTCACCGCCCGCATGATCGACGCCCAGGTCCCCGGCGTGGCCGCCGCGGTGGCCGAGATCCAGGAGATCGTGGCGCGCTCGGGCCCGCGCTGGACCGCCGACGTGGCCGACCGCCTCGGCGGCCTGCACCTGCTGTGCTTCGTGCAGCCGCGCACCCGCCTGGGCGTCACGATCCCCGAGGAGACCGTGAAGGCCTCGCCGGGGATCTCCGACCGCTGGGTGGCCCTGCTGCGCCTGGAAACCGACGACGGCCGCGTCCGCACCGTCCGCCAGTGGTGCTGGGGCCGCCAAACCTCCCGCTGGGTCGTGGCGATCCGCCACTCCGCCGTGGGAGCTCCCGTCCCGCTGCTCCCGCACGGCCTGGAGTCCTCGGCCCTGGTCCACCCCTACCCGGCCTCGGACCGGGTGGCCCTGGGCGAACTGGAGGGCTCCCGCACCCCCGACCCGGTCCCCGCCCCGCAGTCGTGGCGGCAGTCCCTCGCCACCCTCGAACCCATGCTGACCGCAGACCCGTGGCAACGCCTCTTCCCGCTCGGCTGCACCTCGGTCCGCCTGCACGGCGCCGCCCTGGTCGACACCACGGGCCACGGCCTGCCGGTCCGCGACGACACAGGCCTCGACATGGCCCTGGCGCTGACCGGCGGCCTCCCGTTCGACGCCTGGGGCCTGTGGGACGGCCACGCGCTGCGCCTGGGAGCGGTGTCGCTGAACGGCACCCTGGAGGTGGTCGCGTGACCACCGCGCCTTCCACACCGGCGGCAGCGCGCGACTGCACGGCCCTCGCCTGGGTGGTGGCTGTGCGAGCGGTCCGCTCGCGCCGGGTGGTGGTTGTGCCGTCGGCGCGCGTGCGCCGCGTGTCGCCTGTGCCGTCGGCTCGCGTCCATCGCGTCGCGGACGCGCCACCGGTTCGTCCCTGCCTGGACCCGGTTCCCTCGCCCCGCAGCTCAGCCGAGTCGGCCGACCCGCACCACCGCACGCTCGCTCTGCCGCTCCGCCTCTCCCGCACCCCGGCCGCGACGACGGCACACACCGCGGTCGCCCCGCCAACGCACTTGCTTCCCACACCGGCTGCGTCCCACCTTCGTGGGCGCGTGGTGTTGGAGTCGGCGCGCTCGTCTCGCAGTTCAGCCGGGTCGGTCCGCCCGCAGCACCGCACGCTCGCCCTGCCGCCGCGCTCCTCCCGGGCTCCGGCCGCGCGGTCGGCTCGGACCGCTGCCGCCCCGCCGACGCGCTCCCTCCCCGCGCCAGCCGCGCCAGCCCACCCCCGCGACACCTGGGAGGCGGCGTGAAGGCCGAGTGGTCCAAGACCGTCCAAGACCTCCTCATCGGCACCACGAGAGGCGGCGGCGACACGGCGACCCTGCTGGCGGACTGCGCCGCCCTCGGCGTGGCCGCGTTCGGTGCGACGCTCCCGCAGGAGGCCACCACCGACCCGCTGCCGCTCGCCCCGCCCGAGTCCGCCGCCCTCCCCAGGCCTGCCGCCAGGGCGGTCCTGGAAGCGATCATGAGCCTCGACGACGAGGTCCTGCTCACCGAGTGGTGTGCTCTCGCCAAGGCCAACGGTGTCGTGGCGGAGCACCGGATGCTGCCCTCCCTGCTCGCCCTCGGCACGGCTCGTCCGGGGCTGCGGGCCGCGGTGGTCGAGGTTCTCGGCACGAGGGGCCGCTGGCTCGCGGACACCCGGCCCGGCTGGTCCTGGGCGAGCGGCGCCGCCCCGCTGGTGGACGAGGTGCCGCTCGAGGAGATCCTCGACCTGCCCAGCGCCCAGCGGGTCCGCGCGCTGCGCCGCAAGCGCAAGGTGGACCCGGCCGGGGTCGGTGCGTTCGTCGCGCGGGAGTTCGGGGAGTCGCGCCGTTCGGCCGACCGGCAGGTGCTGATCAGCGCGCTGGAGACCGGGCTGGGGCCGCAGGACGAGCAGCTCCTGGAGGCCGCGCTCGACGACAAGGCGGCGGCCGTCCACGACGAGGCGCTCCGCCTCCTGCGCAACCTCGGGCGCACGCGCCTCGCCGCTCGTGCGGCACACCGCCTGCGCCACGGGCTCCGCCTGACCGCGGACGGGCTCGACGTCCGGCCCGACGAGCTCTGGACCGGGCAGCCCGACGCGGCCGAGCTGCGCGACCTCATGCGCGACGGCTCCGAGAAGGGTGTGGCCGGTCGGATCCGGGCCGCGGCCGCGAGTGTTCCGCCGTCGTACTGGACGGCGACGCTCAAGGCCGACGACGCCAAGGCCGCCGACATCGTGCGGAGGGGGCCGTGGGCCGGCGCGTTGCTGCGGGGCATCGCCGACCAGCTCGCCGCGGCCAAGGATCCCCGTCCGTGGGCCGTTGCCGCCGCCGAGACGCTGACCGGCATGGAGCAGCTCGAGATGCTGGCCGCGTTGCCCGCCGCGGTCGCCGAGCAGGCGGTCGTGGCGGTGTCGAAGGGCTGGCACTACGACCTGCTCGACCACGCCTGCGCCCAGCTGCCCGCCCCGTGGTCGCCGGAGACCACCCGCGCGCTCCTGCACCGGTACGCCGCGCTGCCCGATCCGCGCTGGAGGTCGGGGCGTCCGCCCGCCGTGCTGCTCGCGCGGGGTGACGCGGACCTGCTCGGCGCGAGCTGGGAGGCTCTGACCCGTCGCTGGCCGGAGAACTCCCTGGAACTGGAGGTCCTCCGGCTCCGCATCCGCCTGCGCGAATCGTTCGCACCAGCACCGCCCCAGGAGGCCCAGTGACCGCCGTGCTCAGGCCGACGGCCGAACAGCAGTACGCCGCCGAGCTCGAAGCCGTCGCGGCCCAGGACGACCGCGAGCGGCCACCCAACTGGCGCCTCTCCCCGCGGGCCGTGGTCACCTACGTCCTGGGCGGCACACTCGCCGACGGCACCGTGATCTCGCCGAAGTACGTGGGCTCGCGCCGGCTCGTCGAGGTCGCGGTGGGCACGCTCGTCACGGACCGGGCGCTGCTGCTCGTCGGTGTGCCCGGCACGGCCAAGTCGTGGCTGTCCGAGCACCTCGCGGCGGCGATCAGCGGCAACTCGACGCTGGTGGTCCAGGGGACGGCCGGCACGAGCGAGGACCAGGTCCGCTACGGCTGGAACTACGCCCGCCTCATCGCCGAAGGTCCCAGCGAGAACGCCCTCGTGCCGAGCCCGGTCATGATGGGCATGCGCCAGGGGGCGGTCGTCCGGGTCGAGGAACTCACCCGCATGCCGTCCGAGGTGCAGGACTCGTTCATCACCGTCCTCAGCGAGAAGTCGCTGCCGGTGCCGGAGCTGAACACGCAGATCCAGGCCGTCCCCGGCTTCACCGTCATCGCGACGGCCAACGACCGCGACCGAGGTGTGAACCAGATGTCGTCGGCGCTCGCACGGCGCTTCAACACCGTCGTGCTGCCGCCGCCCGCGACCGAGGACGCCGAGGTCGAGATCGTCGTCACCCGGGCCCAGCAGCTCGGCAAGGCCCTCCAGCTACCCGCCGAACCGCCCGCGCTCGACGAGGTGCGCCGCGTCGTGCGGATCTTCCGCGAGCTGCGCAACGGCTCCACCGTGGACGGCCGGACGCAGCTGAAGAAGCCGAGCGGCAGCCTGTCCACCGCCGAGGCGATCTCGGTCATCGCGAACGGGATGGCGCTCGCCGGCCACTTCGGCGACGGCACGCTGGGCGCGGACGAGCTGGCGAGCGGGCTCATCGGGTCCGTGATCAAGGACCGGGTGTCGGACGCGACGGTCTGGCAGGAGTACCTGGAGACGGTGCTCAAGGAACGCGCGGAGTGGCGTGACCTCTACCGGGCCTGCCTGGACGCCAGCGGTGACTGAGCCGGTCCTCCTGGGCATCCGGCACCACGGCCCCGGCTCCGCCCGGATGGTCAAGCGGGCCCTGGAGCAGACGAGCCCTGCGCTCATCCTCATCGAGGGGCCGCCGGAGGCGGACACCCTCCTCGAGCACGTCCACGCCCTGACGCCCCCGGTCGCGATCCTGCTGCACGACGAGACCGAACCCGAGAGCGCGGCGTTCTGGCCGTTCGCGGAGTTCTCGCCGGAGTGGCAGGCGCTCCAGTACGCGGCCGAGAACGGTGTCACAGCGCGCTTCTTCGACCTGCCGGCCGCGGCGTCCATCGGTGACGACGGCCCGAGCGGCAACGTCGACCCCATCGGCCTGCTCGCCGAGGCCGCCGGCTTCGACGACCCGGAACGCTGGTGGGAGGACGTGGTCGAGCACAGCGCGTCGGACCCGCTCGAACTCGCGGGCGCCATCGCCGAGGCCATGGTCGCCGTGCGCGGGGAGTTCGAAGGCGAGGTGGGTGAACGCACGCTGCGCCGGGAAGCGTTCATGCGCCAGACGATCCGCAAGGCGCGCAAGGAGACCGACGGCCCGATAGTCGTGGTCTGCGGCGCGTGGCACGTCCCCGCGCTGCTCGCCAAGCCGACCGTCGCGGCCGACACCGCGTTGCTCAAGGGCCTGCGCCGCCGCAAGATCTCCGGCACCTGGGTCCCGTGGAGCCACGGTCAGCTGGCCGCCGAGTCGGGCTACGGCGCCGGCATCGACTCCCCGGGCTGGTACGCGCACCTCTGGCAGCACCAGGCCGACGTGGTCCCGCGCTGGTTCGCCAAAGCCGCCGCCGTGCTGCGGGAGGAAGATCTTCCGGCGTCGACGGCGAGCGCGGTGGAGGCCGTCCGGCTCGCGGAAACCCTTGCCGCACTGAGGGAACGTCCCAGCGCGGGCCTGAGCGAGGTCAACGAGGCAGCGCTCGCCGTCCTCTGCGGAGGCGAGGAGATCCACCTCCGGCTGGTCCACCGCAAGCTCGTCGTGGGTGAACGCCTGGGCGAGGTGGGCGAGGCAGTCCCGCGCTCACCGCTGGCCGCGGACCTCCAGCGCCTGCAACGCAAACTCCGGCTCCCCGCGGACGTCCAGCCCAAGCAGCTCAAGCTGGACCTCCGCAAGGACACCGACCGCGAACGCTCGAAACTCCTGCAGCGCCTGGACGTCCTGGGCGTGCCGTGGGGCAAGCCGGACCGGTCCAACTCCCTCGGCACCTTCGCCGAGGTCTGGCAGCTCCGCTGGGACCCGGTCTTCGCGGTGTCGGTGGCCGTGGCCGCCCGCCACGGCACCACCGTCCACACGGCGGCCGAGACCGTCCTCGTCCAGGCCGCCGAGGACGCGACGCGCGTGGCCGACGCCGCCGCGGCCCTCACCAAGTCCGTCGGCTGCGAGCTCCCCGCGGCCGTCGCCGCGGCCCGCAACGCCCTGGACCGCTGCGCCGCGATGGCCACGGACGCGCTCGAACTGCTGGCCGCCCTCCCGGACCTGGCGAGGACGGTCCGCTACGGCTCGGTCCGCGGCACCGACCCGGAACTGCTGCGGGTGGCCCTGCACGGCCTGCTCACCCGAGGAGCCGTGGGCCTCCCGATCGCCTGCCGCAACGTCGACGACGAAACGGCGGAGCACGCGCTGCAGGTCGTGGACGGCGCCCACGAGGCCACCCGCCTGGCAGCCGACGACGACCACCAGAAGACCTGGTGGCGAGCCCTGCACGCCCTCGTCAAGGCGGAAGCCCACGGCCTCCCGACGGGCAGGGCCACCCGCCTGCTCTGGGAAGCCGGCGAACTGACCAGCGACGACGTGGCCGCCCGCCTGCACCGCTCGGTTGCGACCGCGTTCGTGGCAGGGTTCCTGCGCGGCTCGGCGACCCTCCTGGCGGCGGACCCGCGCCTCTTCGGCCTCATCGACGAGTGGCTGAGCGGCCTGCGCGGCGAGGCGTTCGACGACGCCCTGCCCCTGCTCCGCCGGGCCATCACCGACTTCACGCCGGCCGAGCGCCGCCTGCTCGGCGAACGCGTCGTCGCGGGCGAGACCCCTCAGCCGGCCGCCGACGACGAGTGGGACCTGGAGATCGCCGAACGCCTCGCCGCCCACGTCCGCGGCTTGATGGCCGGAGTTTCACGACCGCCGGATCCGCCGATCCCAGAGGCGTGACCGCACCGGAAGAACACCGCCTCGCAGCCTCGGACGAGGGCCGCCTCATCGCACCTGACGAAGAGCGCCCCGCCGCGTCCGGCGACGACCGCCTCGCTGCTCCGGACGAAGACGGCCTGGCCGCGTCGGACGAGCAGCGCGCCGCGTCCGGCGAGGACGATCTCGCCGCGTCCGACGGCGACGGCCTTGCGGCCTCGGACGGGGACCGCCACGTCGCCTCGGGCGAAGACCGCCCTGCCACGTCGGGCGAAAGCTTCCTCACCACCCCGCCGGACGAAAGCCGCCTCGACGAGACGCAGCACCTCATCGACGAGGCCAAGAAGATCGCGCACGACCTGCGCGAAGAGGTCCCGGACACCACTCCGGAGCCTCCGCGCGAGGAAGGCTCCCCGGCGAACTAGCGCGAGCCGGACCGACCGCGAGCCGGACCGGCCGCGAGCTAGAGCGACCAGGGCGGCGTGATCGTCTGCCCGTCCGCCAGCGTCCCCGTGATGCCCACCGACGTCGCCACCAGCACCCGCGCCGGTCCGCCGGTCAGCGACAGCTCGGTGTTCGGCGGCACGACGATCGCGTCGCCGGGCCCCGCGGTCTGCCCCTGGATCGTCACGGACCCGGACAGCACGTAGAACACCTCCTCCTTCGAGGCGCGGTGAGGCGTCCCGTCGCCCCCTTCCGGCACGTCGACGGTCCACAGCGCGATTTCGGCGCTGCCGCGCGACGGCACGGCCAGCGGCCTGAACTCGAACCCGCCGAACTCGAACAGCTCCGCGGAATCTCCGGTCACCAGCAAGACAACCTCCAAAGTAGTCATCCAAGTTGTCTAACCTTAGAATAAGGTCAACCAGGTTGTCTACCTGAAATGGGAAGCCAGAGATGGAACCGGTGCCGATGCTGCTGGCGATGACGTACCGCGCCATGGGCGACCAGTTCCACGACCGGCTCCGGCAGATCGGCCTCGAACCGCTCCGGCCAGCGCACGGCTACGTCTTCCGGTTCCTCAAGGAGAAGCGCGCCACCACCGTCGACATCGGACAGCACCTCGGCGTCACGAAGCAGGCGGCCGCGAAGATCGTCAACGAGCTCGACGACTGGGGTTACGTCCTGAGGGAGCCGCACCCGACGGACAAGCGCGCCCAGTACGTCACGCTGACCACGAAGGGCCGCGACTACCTGAAGTTCGCGGACAACCTGTGGGCGGACCTCGAAGGCGAGATGGCAGAGGCGATCGGTGAGGACACGCTCGCCACCATCAGGCGGGGCCTCGCCGCGTACCTGCAGCACGTGCACGGCGAGGACCAGCCGGGCCTCCGGCCGGTCTGGTAGCTCCTAGAACACCTGCGTCACGGCGATCACGGCGAACACCGCGAAGACCACCCCGGCCACCCGCTGGATCCAGTGCGTCGGCAACCGCCCGGCGAGCTTGCGTCCTACCAGGACGGCCAGCCCGGCCACCGCGACCAGCGCGAGCCAGGCACCGAGGCCGACGGCCAGCGGTGCGCCGTACCTGGCGGTGATGCCGGCGGTCGCGAGCTGCGAGGCGTCACCCCACTCGGCCGCGAACAGCACGCCGAACGACGTCAGCGCCGCACGCCAGAACGGCACGGCGGCGCTGGGTCCTGCCTCGTCGGCGGAGTCCTCGTCACGGGAGAAGCCCTCCCGGAGCAGCATGAACGCGCCCACGCCGAAGAGCACGGCCACCACGCCGGCCACGACGCGGTCGGGCAGCAGGGTGATGGCGGATCCGAACGCGGCGGCCACCACGCTCTGCACGGCGAACGCGGCGACGACGCCGACGAACACCGGCCAGGCGCGATAACGCGTGGTCAGCACCAGGGTGGCGACCATGGTCTTGTCCGGGAGCTCGACGAGGAACACCACCGCGAAGGCGGTGATGAACGCGAGCAATGAAGTGGCCACGAGGTCCTCCACGTCCGAATACGAACCCGGACGGAGGCGCGACAGACCCCGACCGGGCATGCTGCAACCCGGCCGGAGGTCTCGTTCGCCCGACATGAACATCGGGTGTGGGACCGGATCCACTCGAAGGCGGATCAGTATGTCGATCTCCACGCCACCGGCTGCGAGCTCCGGTGGGAACTACTCCCCTCTGGCGCACACATCGTATCCGACGCATGTCACCCACAAGGCGTGACTTCGCGCACGGGACCTTGGTCCCGAGGGTGGACGGGACCGTAGTACCTGATGGCGGCCATGATCCACACCTACGCTCGAAGACGTGGAAGTACTCGAACTCGCGCGGTGGCAGTTCGGCATCACCACCGTCTACCACTTTCTGATGGTGCCGCTGACGATCGGCCTGTCCCTGCTCGTCGCGGGGATGCAGACCGCGTGGGTGCGCACGGGCAACGAGCGCTACTACAAGATGACGAAGTTCTGGGGGAAGCTCCTCCTGATCAACTTCGCCATGGGCGTCGTGACGGGCATCGTGCAGGAGTTCCAGTTCGGCATGGCCTGGAGCGCCTACTCGCGGTTCGTCGGTGACGTGTTCGGCGCTCCGCTCGCGATGGAGGGCCTGGTCGCCTTCTTCGTCGAGTCGACGTTCCTCGGTCTGTGGATCTTCGGCTGGGACAAGCTGCCCAGGAAGGTCCACCTCGCCTGCGCCTGGGCGTTCAGCCTCGCCACGATGGCCAGCGCGTACTTCATCCTCGCCGCCAACTCGTGGATGCAGCACCCCGTCGGCATCGTGATGGACGAGGGCCGTCCGCGCCTCACCTCGATCTGGGCGGTGCTGACCAACAACACGACGCTGGCGGCCTTCCCCCACACGATCGCGGGAGCCTTCGCGGTCGCCGCGACCTTCCTCGTGGGCATCGGTGCGTGGCACCTGTGGAAGAAGTCCGACGAGGAAGGTGTCTGGCGCAGTTCGCTCAAGCTCGGCACCTGGGTCGGTGTCGTGGCGTTCGGAGTGCTCGCGATCAGCGGCGACATCCAGGGCAAGCTGATGTTCGAACAGCAGCCGATGAAGATGGCCGCCGCGGAGGCCCTGTGCCACACCGAGGAACCCGCAGCGTTCTCGGTCTTCGCGATCGGCGACGTCACCAGGCCGGACTGCGAGAACGTCAAGAGCATCACGGTGCCCGCACTGCTGAGCTTCCTGGCGCACAACGACTTCAGCAGCGAGGTGAAGGGCATCCAGGACCTGGTCCCGATGTACCAGGAGAAGTACGGCACGAACTACCCGGTCGACCCGCGGCTGGGCGAGCTCAGCGGCAAGCCGATCGACTACGTGCCCGCTCTTCCGGTGACGTACTGGGGCTTCCGGCTGATGATCGGCTTCGGCGCGATCTCGGCGGGGCTCGGCCTGCTGATGCTCTGGCTCACGCGGGGCGGTCGCGTGCCGCGGGGCAGGTGGTTCCCGGTCACCGCGCTCGCCGGCATCGCGACGCCGTTCCTCGCCAACAGCTTCGGCTGGATCTTCACCGAGATGGGGCGGCAGCCGTTCGTGGTCGTGCCCAACCCGTCCGGTGTGGACGGTGTCTGGATGTTCACCGCGCAGGCCGTGTCGGCGTCGACACCCGGCGAGATCCTCACCTCGCTGATCGCGCTCACCACGGTCTACGGACTGCTGGCCTGCGTCGAGGTCTACCTGATCCGCAAGTACGTCCGCGGTGGTGTCGCCGGGGTCATGCCCGCGAAGACCGACGACGGCGCGCTGGCGTTCGCGTACTAGGGGAGAAGCTGTGGAAACGCTCTGGTTCTGCCTGATCGCCCTGCTGTGGCTGGGCTACCTGTTCCTCGAAGGCTTCGACTTCGGCGTCGGCATGCTGCTGCCCTTCCTCGGGCGGGACAACACCGAGCGCCGGGTGATGATCAACACCATCGGTCCCGTGTGGGACGGCAACGAGGTGTGGCTCCTCGTCGCGGGCGGTGCCACGTTCGCGGCGTTCCCCGGTTGGTATGCGGCGCTCTTCAGCGCCGCGTACCTGCCGCTCACCCTGTTCCTGGTGGCGCTGATCGGCCGCGGCGTCGCGTTCGAGTACCGCGGCAAGGTGGACTCGGAGCGCTGGCGCAAGGTGTGGGACGCGGTCATCTTCGTCGGGTCGTGGGTGGCCGCGCTGGGCGTCGGCCTGATCATCGCGACCACGGTGACCGGGTTGCCGATCGACGCCGCCGGTGACCGGGTCGGGTCGCCCTTCGCGGCGATCCGGCTGGAGACGCTGCTCGGCGCGCTGGCGATCGCCGGCTACGCGCTGGTGCACGGTGCGATCTTCGTGGCGCTCAAGACCGAGGGCGAGATCCGCGAGCGCGCGCGCCGGACGGCGTTGAAGATCTCGCCGATCGCGTTGCTGCCGCTGGTGGCACTGCTCCTCCACGTCGCGGGTGTGTGGGCGTTGCCGGTGCTCGTGTTCGCCGGGCTCGCGTTGTGGCGGCTCTGGGTGGGCCGGGAGGGACAGGCGTTCGCGTTCATGGGCCTCGCCGTCGCCGCGACCGTGACGGTCCTGTTCGCCTCGCTCTACCCGAACGTCCTGCCCTCGACGCTCGACCCCGCGTACTCGCTCACCGTCGCGGGAGCGGCGTCCAGCCCGTACACGCTGATGGTCATGACGTGGGTGGCGGCGTTCGGCACACCCGCCGTGCTGATCTACCAGGGCTGGACCTACTGGGTGTTCCGCAAGCGCATCGGCGTCCAGCACATCCCGGCAGCGCACTGATGAGGCGAGGCCCGCTGGGCGCACTGCCCCAGCTCTCCAGGAGTGCCAGGCGCGCCCTCGTCGGGGTGGGCGCGCTGGCGTTCCTCAACGCCCTGGCGCTCGTCGCCCAGGCCGTCGCGCTGGCGTCGGTCATCACGACCCGTGAAGGTCTTCCGCTGCTGGCCGTGGCGATCCTGGCGCGAGCCGGTCTGTCGTGGGCGACGGAGTCCGCCGCCGCCCGTGCCGCCGCCGGCGCGAAGGAGGAACTGCGGACGCAGTTGCTGGCCAAGTCGTTCGAACGCGGTCCCGGCTGGATCGCCGACCGCGGCACCGCCGAGCTGTCGGTGCTCGCGACCAAGGGCCTCGACGCGCTCGACGCCTACTTCACCCGCTACCTGCCCGCGCTGGTCACGGCCGTGATCGTGCCGCCGCTGGCCGGAGCGTGGATCCTCTTCACCGACTGGCCCTCGGCCGTGCTGATCGCGGTCACCGTGCCGCTGATCCCGGTCTTCGCCGCGCTGATCGGCTGGTACACCGAGAAGCGCGTCAAGAAGGCCGCCGACGTCACGGAGCTGTTGAGCGCCCAGCTCCTCGAACTGCTCCGCGCCCTCCCGGTCCTGACCGTCTTCGGCCGCGCCGAGCAGCAGGCCGGTGCGGTCAGGCAGATCGGCGAACAGCACCGCAAGGCCACGATGGGCACGCTGCGGATCGCGTTCCTGAGCGCGTTGGTGCTGGAGATCGCCGCGTCGCTGTCGGTCGCACTGATCGCGGTCGGCGTCGGCATCCGGCTCGTGCACGGCGACATGACGCTGATGACCGCGCTGGTCGTGCTGATCCTGGCGCCCGAGTGCTACCTGCCGCTGCGCGCGGCCGGTGCCGCTCACCACGCCAGCGAGGACGGCCTGGAAGCGGTCCGCCGCGTGGCCGAGGTGGTCGAGCACGAGGACAAGGCCCGGCCGCGGCTCCCCGGCGGCTCTGTCCACGTGGACAACCTGCGCGTGCTCCGGCGCGGCGGCTTCGCTCCCGACGGCGTCAGCTTCGACGTCAGGCCGGGGCAGGTTCATCGGCTCGAAGGCGCGAGCGGCGCCGGCAAGTCGACGACGTTCCAGGTGCTGCTGGGCTTCGTGGAGCCGACGGACGGCACCGCGTTCGTGGCCGGCGACATCGCGTACGTGCCGCAGAAGCCCGCGTTCGCCGCCGCCACGCCCCGCGCCGAGCTGGAACTCACCGTTCCCGGCGCCGAGGACGTCGAGCAGGTCGCCGACGAGGTCGCGGCCGTGCACCTGCTCGACCGCCAGATCACCGACCTCTCGACCGGAGAGCGCCAACGCGTCGCGGTCGCGCGTGCCCTGCTGAGGGTTCGTCACGGCGCGACGGTGCTGCTCCTCGACGAACCGACCGCGCACCTCGACCCGGTGACAAGTCGCAAAGTCGACAAAGCGATCAAGCGGGCCAGCGCCACGGCCGCGGTCGTCCTCGCCTCGCACCGCGACAAGGAGACGACCGAGGACGAGACGTTCGCGAGGGTCGTCACCGAGGAGACGCAGGCCGAACGCCCGAAGCGCCTGCCGATCCCGTGGAAGGGCGCCGGGCTGGGCGTCCTCGCGGCCGTCGCCGGCATCGCGCTGACCGCCCTGGCGGCCCACCTGATCGCCCGCGCCGCCGAGATGCCGCCGATCCTGACGCTGACGGTGCTGGTCGTGGGCGTGCGGACGTTCGCGCTGAGCAAGGGCGTGCTGCGGTACCTCGAGCGCCTGGTCACCCACGACGAGACGTTCCGGCTCGCGAACAAGCTCCGTGCCGAGCTGTGGTTGCGGCTCGTGCGGACCCAACGGCGCGACGGGCTGCAGCGGCTCGTGGAGGACACCGACACGGTTCGCGACCTGGTGCCGCGCGTGCTGGTGCCGCCGATCGTGGCCATAGGCGCGGGCGTCGCGACCACGATCCTGTTCGCGTTCATCGACCTGGGTGCCGCGCTGACGCTGGGCGGGCTGCTGCTCGTGGCCGGCCTGACGGCACCGGCCGTCGCCGTGTGGACCGAGCGGCGGGCCAGCACGAAGCTCGCCAGGGGCCGCCGCAAGGTCGCCCGCGACACGATCAACGCCCTCGCCGCGGCACCGGACCTCATCGCGCACGACGCCCACCACCGCGTGCTGGCACAGCTGCACGCCGAGGACGTCGAGCTGGCCGGTCAGACCCGCCGGCAAGCGTTCGGCACGGGCGCGGCCACGGCGATCATCCTGCTCGCGACCGGTGCGGCGGCCCTGATCTGCGCCACGAGCGGCAACCCGGTGCTGGGTCTGGTGCCGCTCGCGCTCGCCGAACCGCTGGCCACCCTGCCGCTCGCGGCCCAGCAGCGCAGGGCGTTGCGGGAGGCGAGCGCGCGGCTGCAGTTCGACGCTCCGGACCGTCCCGAACAGCCGCGCGGCAAGCGGATCAGGCTGGAGAACGTCGACGTCCGCTGGCCCGGCGCGACCGAGCCGACGCTGCGGGACCTGCACCTCAACATCGAACCCGGCACGCACGTCGCGATCGTGGGACCGTCGGGCAGCGGCAAGTCGACGCTGTTCGCGTTGCTCCTGGGCTTCCTGCAGCCGGAGCGGGGGATCGTCGAGCTGCCGCGCGCCACCTGGTGCCCGCAGGAGCCGATGCTGGTCAGCACGACCGTCCGGGAGAACCTGCGGATGTCGGGCCAGCACGACGACGAGGCGTTGCGGGAGGCGCTGCGCAAGGCGTGCCTGCCGGAGTGGGCCGACCGGCTCGACACGATGATCAGGCCGGACCAGGTGTCGGGCGGCGAGGCGCAACGGCTGGCCCTGGCGCGGGCGTTGCTGCACGACGCCGACGTGGTGCTGCTCGACGAGCCCACCGCGCACCTGGACGAGCCGACCGCGCGCAAGCTCCTGGAGCAGCTCAGGCAGGACGGCAGGACGGTCCTGCACATCACGCACCGCCCGGACGAGGCGGCGAGGGCGGACCTGGTGCTGGACCTCGGCACGCCCGCATACCGTTGAGAGCCATGGACCCCTCTCTGGCGCGGCGTGTGCTCGTCGCGTCCACCGAGATCACCTCGGCGGCGCTGGAAGACCCGGAGAACGTGCTGCGGCTCGTGGTGGAGGCGGCCGCGGAGATCGCGGACGCCGACCTCGGCCTCGCCATGCTCGCCACGGAGGACGACGACGGCACGCTGACGGTGGAGGCCTCCAGCGGCGAGCCGGTCGTCGCGACGCTGAGCCCGCGCAGTGCCGCCGCCAAGGCCGCGCGCACGGGCGTCCCGGTGATGGCCGACGACGTCACGAACGACCCGCGCACGGCCCCGTACGTGCCACAGCCGTTGCGCGTCTACGGACCGTTCGCGGTGGCGCCGTTCGGCACCTCGGACCGCAAGATCGGCGCCCTGGCGGTCTACCGCCGCCGGGACAAAGCGCCGTTCACGCAGGAGACGGTGGACGTGCTGACGGCGTTCGCGGCCCAGGCGGGCCTCGCGGTCGTGCTCTCCGAGGGCTTCACGGCACGGCAGCGCGTCGCGGTCTACGAAGAGCGCGAGCGCATCGCCCGCGACCTGCACGACGTGATCATCCAACGGCTCTACGGCGCAGGCGTGCAGCTCAGCCTGCTCGAACGACGCCTGGGCAAGAACCTCGACAACTCGCAGCGCGCCCGGATCAACGAGGCCGTCGACCTGGTCGACGAGACGATCGCCGAGGTCCGCGCGACCGTCCGCGAGCTGCGCAACACCGACCCGGCCGACTCCGCCGACCTGCACGACTCGATCAGGGCCGAGGTCCGCACGGCCGGCGAGCTGCTCGGCTTCGCGCCGCGCCTGCACGTGGCCGGCGACCTGGCGAACGTGCCGCGCAAGCACGCCGACGACGCGCGGGCTGCGTTGCGCGAGGCGTTGTCGAACGTCGTGCGGCACTCAGGCGCGACCAACGTCCAGATCGACGTACGGCGCGATGAGAAGCACCTGCTGCTGCGCGTCGCCGACAACGGCTGCGGCATCCCGTCCGGCGTGACTCAGCGCGGGCTGCGGCACCTCGCCGAACGGGCGAAGTCCGCGAGCGGCGATTTCCGCGTGGTGAGTTCGCCGAACGGGACGACGCTCACCTGGTCCGTCCCCGTTTAGCCACCCAGGCGGCGGCCTGCGTCCGCCGTTCCATGCCGAGTTTGGAAAGCACGGACGTCACGTAGTTCTTGACGGTCTTCTCCGCGAGGAAGAGGCGTTCACCGATTTGGCGGTTGGTGAGGCCCTCACCGATGAGTTCGAGCACGCGCTGTTCCTGGTCGGTGAGGCCGATCGGGGTCGGATTGCGCATCCGTTCGAGTACTCGGCTTGTGGTGGCGGGGTCCAGAAGGGACCGTCCAGCTGCGACCTCGCGCACGGCCGTGACGACGTCCTGTCCCCGAACCTGCTTGAGCAGATACCCCGACGCCCCGGCCATGATCGCGCCGACGAGCGCTTCCTCGTCGTCGAACGCGGTCAGCACGAGGCAACGAATGCCGAGGTCCCGCAACGACCGGCACAGGTCGACGCCGCTGCCGTCCGGCAGCTGGACGTCGACCACCGCCACGTCGGGCGGGATCTTCCGAGCCCGCGTCACCGCCTCGTCGACGGAACCGGCCTCGGCGACGACCGAGATGTCCTCCTCGTCGTCGAGCATCTCGCGCAGTCCTCTGCGCACCACTTCGTGATCATCAACCAACAAAACGCGCACTGGCACGAATCCACCGTACGTCGAATGGCTGTTCCTGAGTGTGACTCGAATTGGCACAGTTCTTGTCATGGCAGAAGGCTCGGTACGACCGGTCGAGGAAGCAGATCGCATAGTTGTCGCCCGACTGGTTCTCGAGCTATGGGGCGCGCACACCGCCGTAGCGCACGGCGAGGTGTTCTTCCCGGCGAGTCTGCCGGGCTTCCTCGTGGAGAAGCAGGGCCAGGTGCTGGGGCTGCTGACCTACGCGGTGGCGAACAACCAGCTGGAGATCGTCACGATCGACGCACTTCGGCGGGGCCGTGGCGTCGGTACCGCGCTGGTCGACGCCACGGTCCGCCAGGCGCGCACGCTCGGATGCAACCGGGTGCGCCTGACGACCACCAACGACAACCTCGACGCGATCCGCTTCTACCAGCGCCGCGGCTTCAAGCTGGTGGCGTTGAGACCGGACGCGGTGCGCGAAGCGCGCAAGCTCAAGCCCGAGATCCCCGCGGTCGGGGAGTTCGGCATCCCCATCACAGATGAGCTCGACCTGGAACGATGGGTCGCGCCACGGCAGTAGTCCACAGGTGTCCACAGCTCTGTCCACAGGGTTGTGCACAACCCTTGTGCACAACTAGACGTGCAACGGGTTGAACGCCTCGTCCCACGCGGCGGCGACCTGGTGGGCGCACGTGGACGGTGCGACGCCCCCCACCCCGGTGCCGAGTCCCGGCATCGCGATGGTGCGGACGGCGTCGCGCACGAGCGTGCCGTCCTCCAGGCGACCGGTGAGCCAGAGCATCAGCACGGCCCGTGCGGCGAGGTACGGGTGGACGGTGTCGACCGGCAGCCGTTCGCCGGGCCGGCGCATCGTCGGAGCGCTGATGAGCCACGCCGGCTCGGTCTCGCCGGTCGCCACGATCTGCGCCTCGCCGACCGGGAGCTCACCGCCGTGCAGCGCCAGAACGGCGCTGCGGACGTTGTTCTCGACCTGGGGGAAGGCCGTGGCGTAGACGGCGTCGATGCCACCGCGCATCCAGCCCTGCGAGTTCGCCGGGCTGACGATGGCCTGCGCGTGGATGTCCAGAACGGACCCGCGGTGCACCCGCACCCCGTCGCGGCCGTCCGCGACGGCGAGCCAGGCGTTCGCCATCGGTTCGTCGACCGCGCACAACACGAGTTCTGGCGCTAGAGCGGGCACGCCCCAAGCATTCCAGTTCGAACGGTCCCGGCGGAACCCAGGATTGGCCCCCGACACAGGCGTGATTCGCGCCTCTACTGTGTGCGGGTGCCTCGCATTGCGTACTTCGGACCACAGGGGACCTTCACCGAGCAGGCCGCGTCGCGGTTCGAGGGTGAACTCGTTCCGTTCGAGACGATCCCGCTCGCCGTCGCCGCCGTGCGCGACGGTTCGGCCGACCTCGCGTGCGTGCCGATCGAGAACTCCGTCGAGGGCGCCGTGCCGGTGACGCTCGACGTCCTCGTGCGCGACGAGCCGGTCGTCGCCGTGGCCGAGACGGTGCTGGACGTCAAGTTCAGCGTCCTGGTCCGGCCCGGGACCACCGAGATCCGCACCATCGCCTCGCACCCGCACGCGCTGGCCCAGGTCCGCGAGTGGATCGCCGCCACGCTGCCCGGCGCCACCGCGATCGCCACCTCGTCGACCGCGGCCGCCGCTGCCGCCGTCGAGCGCGGCGAGTTCGACGCGGCCGTCTCGGCCCCCGTCGCCGTCAACCACTACGAGCTGGACGAGTACGCCACCGACGTGCTGGACGTGCCCGACGCGCGCACGAGGTTCCTGCTGCTGCGCCGTCCGGGCCAGCTTCCTGAGCCGACCGGCGCAGACCGCACGAGCGTCGTCGTGACCACCCCGAACCGCGTCGGCGTGCTGTCCGAACTGCTCACCGAGCTGGCGTTGCGTGGCATCAATCTCACAGGCCTCGAATCGCGCCCCCAGAAGGGCAAACTGGGGACGTACCGCTTCTACATCGACGTCGAGGGGCACATCGCAGAGCCGAGGATCGGTGACGCGCTGGCCGCGCTGCACCGACACTCGCGCGAGATCCGGTTCCTCGGGTCCTTCCCGAAGGCCGACCACGAGCCCGTCGAGGCTCACAACGCCGAGTTCGCCGCAGCCGCCTCCTGGGTCGATGCTGTCAGAAAGGGCGAGCGCGGGTGAGGTTGCTGCTGGTCAGGCACGGTGAGACGGCGTCGAACATCGAACGCAAGCTGGACACGGCCATGCCGGGACCCCCGCTCACCGACCTGGGCCTCAAGCAGGCCCGCGAACTGGCCGACTCCCTCGCCGGCGAGAACATCACCGCCGTCTACGCGAGCATCGGCCTGCGCGCCCAGCAGACCGCCGCCCCGACCGCCGAACGCTTCGGCCTGCCCGTCCAGATCCTGGAGGGCATCGAGGAGATCCAGGTCGGCTCACTCGAAGGCCGCAACGACACCGAGGCCTACAAGGCCTACCTCGACACCGTCATCGCGTGGGCGGAAGGCGCCCTGCACGTGGCGTTCCCCGGCGGCGGCGAGACCGGTCAGCAGGTGCTGGACCGGTTCCTCGGCGCCATCTCGACCATCCGGGCCGACGGGACCGTCATGGTCGTGACGCACGGAGGCGCCGGGCGGATGGGCGCGCTGGCTCTCGCGTCGAACGTGCCGGTGGAGCTGGCCGAGAACCTGCTGCCGAACACCGGCGTCGTGGTGCTGGAGGCCGAGGGCGACGGCTGGGTGTGCCGGTCCTGGGCGGGCGTGGAGATCTAGCCCGCCTCACCCGCGCGGGGGAGGGGCCTCAGCCCCAGCCCAGTTCGTGCAGCTTGGCGTCGTCCACCCCGAAGTGGTGCGCGATCTCGTGCACCACGGTGATGATGACCTCCTCGACCACGTCCTCCTCGGTGTCGCAGATGTCGAGGATCGCCTCGCGGTAGATGAAGATGTGGTCGGGCAGCGTGCCGCCGTAGTCGGAGTTGCGCTCGGTCAGCGCGATGCCCTGGTAGAGCCCGAGAAGCGAGGGCTCCTCGGGGTTGCGGTCCTCGACCAGCACCACGACGTTGTTCATCGCGTGCGTGAAGCCGGGCGGGACCAGGTCCAGTGCCTCTTCGACCAGCTCGTCGAAACGAGCCCTGGTCATCTCGACGGTCATCGGTTCTCGGTGCTCGACGGGGGCGGGCTGGAGGAGGGCTTGTCGGGCTTGCCTGACTCCGAGGGCTTGCCGGACTCCGACGGCGGCTTGCCCGACTCGGAGTGCAGCGGGGCGCCGGTGGGCTCGTCCTGGGCCTTGACCGACGTCGTCTGCGGCGGGTTCGCGGTGGTCAGCGGCGCGCCGTTGGGGTTGCGGACGCTGCCCTCCCACGCCACGAGGTTGTTGCCCTGGGGTACCGCGCCGATCTTGCAGTTGGCCTTGCGGGAGCCGACGGCCCAGCTCTCCTCGGCGCGCGTGTCCCACGTGACCAGCAGGTTCTTGGCCTTCAGGTCGGCGCCGCCGGTGTACTCGGCGGCGATGGCCGCGCACTTCTCGGACATCACGGAGTCCTGCGCCTCCAGGGCCATGAACGGGCCCTCGGGGTGCTGCACGACTCCGACGATCTCGAACGCGTGCGGCTTGGCGCAGTCGATCGGGTCGCCCACCTTGTTGTTCTCGGCCAGGGCGACGCAGACGCCGGGGTCGTAGACGGCGGACTGGTCCTGGGTCTTCGCGCTGCCGTACGACGGCAGGGCGGCGCCGGACGGGGCGGTGACCTGCAGACCGCACCTGAGCTGGCGATAACCGCTCGACCAGCGGCCTTCGTCCGGGTTCAGGGTGCTGACGCCGTACTTGCCCTTCGGGTCGAGTTTGCCGCCCATGTAGGTGGTCGACGCCTGGGCGCAGTTGTCCTGCGCGATCTTCTCCCAGGCCTCGGCGTTCGGGAACGGCGCTTCCTTCGGGTACGCGGCGGTGATGTCGGCCGTGCCGGTGACCTCGAACTTGTGCGCGGCCGAGCAGTCGACCTTCTGCGCGTCGGACAGGTCCGCCTTCTCCCAGTTGAGGCACTCGCCCGCGACGGCCTGGTACGCGGCGTTGACGAGCTCACGCTTGGTGGTGAGCGGGCCTCCTGCCAGCACGGACGTGAACGCGGACAACATCAACAAGCCGAAGGCGCCCGCGAAAGCACCGGCCATCACGATCCGCGTGTCGCGGATGTGACCGGATCGACTCAACCAACCGGCGCTCGGAGACATCTCATCCATGATGCCCGTGCCGTGTGAGACGGCTGTGCGCCGGGTTGGGTCGAGTGTTGCTATTAGGACACTCGTCACCGAATTGGCCATGTTTCAGCCGTCTCGCTAGGTACCTTGCCCGCGGGAGTGGTGATGACTGACAACAACCTGCCAGGACCTGGCCAGCCGACGCCCCAGCCTGGGTCTCCGTCGGGACAGCCCGGCCAGCCGCAACAGCCCGGCCAGCCACAGCAGCTGCCGCCGTACCAGCCTGCGCCGCAGCAGGCCGGCCCGAACCAGCCGCCCGCCAAGGGCAAGGTGCGCCAGCAGCAGGCCGGCGTGACCAAGCCCCGCCAGGCCACGGTCGCCGAGCAACGCGCTCGTGCCGCCGCGCTCAAGGCCCAGCAGGAGCGGTTCGCCGCCGAGTCCGCCGCGTTCGAGAAGAAGCGCAAGACGCGCAAACGCCTTCTCATCGGCGGTGGCGTCACCGTCGGCGTGATCGCGCTGGTCGCGATCTGGTACGCGGCCGCCAGCCCGAAGAACGTCACCGCGCAGTGCACCGACTCGAACAACGTGATCGTCGACGACGACTACTGCGACGAGTCGTACTACCGCAGTCACGGTGGGTACAGCAGCGGCGGCTTCATCTACATCGGTGGCACCTCGTACCGCTACAACTACGGCGGCTCGGGCGCGGTCGGCCAGAAGGTGTCCGGCGGCAGCTACACGATCCCCAAGGGCGCGAACGTCACGACCAAGTCCGGCACGTCGGTCCAGCGCGGAGGCTTCGGCATCAGCAGCGGCTCGAAGAGCAGCGGAGGCTGAGCACAGTTGCGTCGTGAAGCCTCACAGCCGCGGCCGAACTGGCAGCGGACGGTCTCCGACCAGGGCTTGGTCTTCGGCCTGCCCGCGAAGTACGCGAACGGCGCCGACCGTCCGTACTGGGACGAGTCGGTGCACTACGTGTTCGAGATGAGCGAGGTCCTCTCGCTCGAAGCCGACGTCGAGCTCCTCCACTCCATGTGCCTCGACGCGGTCGACAACGTGGTGCTCACCGAGCGGTACCGCGACTTCGGCATCCCCGAGTGGGTGTGGCCGCACATCGCCGAGTCGTGGCGCCGCCGCGACCCGCACGTCTACGGGCGCTTCGACCTGCGCTACGACGGCTCGGGCCCCGCGAAGCTGCTCGAGTACAACGCCGACACCCCCACGTCGCTGCTCGAGGCCGCGTACGTCCAGTGGTACTGGAAGGAAGACGTCTTCCCGGACGGCGACCAGTGGAACTCGCTGCACGAGCGCCTGGTCGAGCGGTGGACGGAGATCGGCGCGAAGCTGCCCTCCAGCGAGCTGCACTTCACCTGGTCGGGCGCAGACCCGTCCGGCGAGGACCACCTCACGATCGCCTGCCTGCAGGAGACGGCCGCCGAAGCGGGCCTGAACACCGTGGGCCTCGCGATCGAGGAGGTCGGCTGGGACACGCTGCTCAACCGGTTCGTCGACCTCGAAGAGGCCCCGATGGGCACGGTCTTCAAGCTCTACCCGTGGGAGTGGGTGGTCGAGGAGCAGTTCGGCCGCCACGCCGTCGAGTCGCTGCCCGGCACGCTGTGGGTCGAGCCGCTGTGGAAGATGCTGCTCTCCAACAAGGCGCTGCTCGCGATCCTGTGGGAGATGTACCCGGGCCACCCCAACCTGCTCCCCGCGTACCTGAACGACCCCGGCATGCTCACCGAGTACGTGCGCAAGCCGCTGCTCGGCCGCGAGGGGTCGAACATCCAGATCGTCGCCCCGGGCTACGAGACGCAGACCGGCGGCGTGTACGGCAAAGAAGGCTTCGTGTACCAGCTGTTCGATCCGCTTCCGGAGTTCGACGGCTACCGCCCCGCGTTGGGTGCCTGGGTCGTCGGCGACACGTCGGCAGGCCTCGGCATCCGGGAAACGGTCGGTCTGGTGACCGACGATGGCGCGGCGTTCGTGCCGCATCGAATTGTTGAGTAAGACTCCGAAAGGGAACAGGTAATGGACTACACGACGCTCGCGTTGGACCCCGGCTTCGGCTCGGCCATCGGCCGGGGCATCGGCGCGATCGCGCTGTACGCCGTCGTCGGTCTGGTCCTCATGGTGTTCGGCTTCTACGCGATCGACTGGACGACGCCGGGCAAGCTGTCGATCCTGGTCCGCAACGGCGCGCCGAACGCCGTGATCGTCACCGCCTCCGGCCTCGTGTCGATGGCGTTCATCGTCGTCGTCGCCATCCTGAGCGCGGTCGGCAAGCTCGACGAGGGCCTGCTCACGTCGCTGATCTACGGCATCGTCGGCATCATCGTGCAGGTCGCGGCCGTGCGGCTGCTGGAGTGGGTGACCAAGCTCGACATCGGCTCGATCATCGAGTCGGACAGGTTCGCGCCGGCCTCCGTCGTCGTCGCGGCGGCCCACGTCGCCCTCGGCCTCGTGGTGGCGTTCGCGATCTACTAGGCCGTTCGGCTGTCGAGGGACCCGGTGCCGTGTTCGGCGCCGGGTCCCTTGTTCGCGGGTGCCGCCACCATTGGAGCAATCCTGTCCAACCGTCCCGTTTCGCGACCTTTGAAGCGTGACCACGCATCCCCGTCTGGTGCATTCTCGTAACTCGATGGGGTGGACTTGGGGGGATGCAGTGCGTGTGCTCGCATTGGGGCCGGTCGAGGTGTGGGACGGGGACAGAAAGGTGGCCCTCGGAGGGCCCAAACCCAGAACGTTGCTGGTGGCGTTGCTGCTCCAGTTGAGGCAGGTCGTCACTGCCGACCGGCTCGTGGACCTGATCTGGGACGAGTCACCGCCGCAGAGCGCAGCCGCCCTCGTTCACACCTACGTGTCGTCGCTGCGGCGGGTGGCCGGGCAGGCACTGGTCACCCGAGCACCGGGCTACCTCCTCGACGTCGAGTACAGCGACATCGACGAGTTCACCCGGCAGGTGTCGCTGGCGCGGCAGGCCGAGCGGGACGACGATCCCGCGACCGCGTTCCGCCACTACGAACGAGGACTCGAGCTCTGGCGGGGTCCCGCGCTGCACGGGATCGAGGCGAACTTCGCCAGGGGCCACGCCCTGGCCCTGGAGGAGTCACGCCTGTCCGCCCAGGAAGGACTCGGCCGCTGCGAGCTGGCCCAGAGCCGGTTCGAGGACGCGATCGGACGACTGTCCGCGCTGGCGCACTCCCACCCGGCGCGTGAGGACACACGACTGCTGCTGATGAACGCGTTGTACCGGGCGGGCCGGCAGGCCGACGCGCTCGCCGTGTACCGCGAGGCGCGGACCTACCTCCTCGACGAGCTCGGGATCGAGCCGGGCGAGAAGCTCCAGACGTTGCACCGGCAGTTGCTGGCCGGGACGCTCGAGATCCCGCTGCTCGCCGCCGCACCCGCGCGGAACGCCGTCGTGCCGCACCACCTCCCGCCGGACATCAGCGACTTCACCGGCCGGCAGGACGCGTTGGCGCAGGTGCTGGCCGTCGCCGCCGCACCGGCGAACACGACGTCGACCCCGACCGTCGTCATCTCGGGCTTCGGTGGCGCCGGCAAGTCCGCGCTCGCCGTGCGCGCTGCTCACCTGCTGCGCCGCGACTACCCGGACGGTCAGCTCTTCGCCGATCTCCGCGGCTCCGAGCGGGATCTGCGATCGCACGAGGTCGTGGGACGGTTCCTGGGCCTGCTCGGCGTTCTCGGCAAGGACCAGCCGGACGGGATCGACGAACGCGTCGAGCTGTACCGGCGCCTGGTCGCCGACCGCAAGCTGGTGATCGTCCTCGACAACGCCCGCAACGAGAGACAGGTGCGCTCGCTGTTACCGGGCAACCCGAACTGCTTCGTGATCATCACGAGCCGTTCACGCCTGACCGGCCTGGAGGGGGCGGACCCCGTCGAGCTGGGGCTCCTCGAGCCGGAGGTCAGCGCGGAGATGCTCAGCCGGATCGCGGGCGAGCAGAGGGTGAAGGCGGAGCCGGAGTCGGCCCGGCACATCGTCGAACTGTGCGGCGGCGTGCCGCTGGCCCTGCGCGCGGCCGCGGCCAAGCTGCTCGCCCGCCCCCATTGGCCGCTGCGCACGCTCGCGAAACGCCTGTCCGACGAGCGGCGAAGGCTCGACGAGCTCACCGTCGGTGATCTCGCGATCCGCTCCAGCCTGCGGTTGAACCACGCGGACCTCGACGACCTGCACCGCACGGCGTTCCACCTCCTCGCGGTGCTCGACATGCCCGACTTCGGCGCGTGGGTCGCCGCGCCGCTGCTCCTCGTGGACCTCGACGAGGCCGAGGACGTCGTGGAACACCTGGTCGAGCTCAGGCTCCTCGACGTCGCCGGGGTCGACCACATCGGACGTGTGCGTTACCGCTTCCACGACCTGGTGCAGCTCTTCGGTGCGGAGCAGGCGCCTCTCGACGAGAGCGTCACCACTGCGGTCGGCAGGCTCCTCGCCACGTGGGTGACGCTCGTCGAAGCAGGTTCGAAGCGGTTGCCACGAGTCACGCTGGGTCTGCGCCCCCGGCCCGGCGTGGAGGAGGAGGTCGATCCGCGCCTCGTCGAAGAGGTCGAGGAGAACCCCATGGGGTGGCTGCACTCCGAGACGAGTGCGGTCGTGCGGGTGGTCGAACGCGCGCACGACCTCGGGGCCGACGAGATCACGACGACGTTGATCACGTCGCTGCTGTCGTCGTCGTTCTCGGCCCGCAACGAGTTCGACGGCTGGCAACGGACGCACGACGTGGCACTCCGTGCCGTGCGTGCGCAGGGCAACACGGCGGCCGAGGCCGTCGTCCTGGCCGGGCTCGGGCAGCTGCGGTACGAGCAGGACGACTTCGACGCGGCTCTGACGAACTTCCAGCAGGCGGCCGATCGCGCGGAGCTGGTGGGCGACGACGCCACGTTGGCGGTGGCGCTGGTCGGACTGGGCACGGTGTACCGCGACCTCGCGTCCTTCGACCTCGCGCGGTCGGCGTTGAAACGGGCGGTGCTGCTCGGTGACGACGAGATCGTGGCGGCCGCCGAGTACGGCCTGGGGGCGATAGACCGCGATCTGGGAGATCTGGCCACCGCGGAAACCGCGCTCGAACGCAGCCTCTCGCTCTACCGGAAGCTCGAGGACCAGCGAGGTACCGCACTCGCTCTGCGCGGCCTGAGCCTGTGCCAACGAGCGTCGGGGAAGTTCCTGGAGGCGGTCGAGTCGAGCCGGGAGGCCGAGGCGCTGCTTCGAGTGGCCGGTGACGAGCTCGGGGCCGTGTACGCGGTGCAGTCCTCGGTGAAAGCCTCGCTGCGCGCGGGGTTGTTCGAGGGCCTGGACGACCTGCTGGCCGAGTGCGCCGAGGTCTGCGAGAGGCAACGGGACCGGTTCGGCCTCGCCCTGACGACGAGGACCAGGGGAGAGCTCTCCCTGACCTTGGGAAGGCCCGACGCAGCCGCGCTGCTCTCGGAGGCTCTGGAGCTGTGGACGGAACTCGGCGCACCGCTCTGGCGTGCGCGGACCATGCGCGACCTCGCCGCGGCCACCTCGGACGCCGAGACCTGGACGGCCGCACTCGAGCTCTTCCGGTCGCTCGGGGTTCGCGAGGCCACCGAGCTGGAGGGGATGACCGCGGCCGAGTGGCTGTCGTCGACACGTCTGTCGTAGTGCCCGGCAATATGCGCTGGCGGTAGCCCACTACTCTGTTGAGGGTGATTGACCTCAAGGTGTTGCGCGAGAACCCGGAGATCGTGCGCGCTTCGCAGCGCGCCCGCGGCGAGGACGAGGGCGTCGTCGACAGCCTGCTGTCCGCGGACGAGCGCCGGCGGACCGCCATCTCCCGCGCGGACACCCTGCGCGCCGAGCAGAAGGTGCTCGGCAAGGAGGTCGGCAAGGCCAAGGGCGACGAGCGCGCCGCGCTGCTGGCCAAGGCGAAGGACCTGGCCGCCGAGGTCAAGGCCGCCGAAGCCGAGCAGAACGCCACCGCCGACGAGGTCAACGAGCTCCTCGCCAAGATCCCGAACCTGGTGCACCCGGACGCGCCGGTCGGCGGCGAGGACGACTTCCGCGTCGTCAAGACCGTCGGCGAGCCGCGCGAGTTCGACTTCGAGCCGCAGGACCACCTCGACCTGGGCACGAAGCTCGGCGCGATCGACATGGAGCGCGGCGCGAAGGTCAGCGGCTCGCGGTTCTACTTCCTCAAGGGCGTCGGCGCGCAGCTGGAGCTCGCGCTGCTCAACATGGCGGCGGCGCAGGCCACGGCCAACGGCTTCGAGCTCATGATCACGCCCACGCTGGTGCGGCCCGAGATCATGGCGGGCACCGGCTTCCTGGGCGCGCACTCGAGCGAGATCTACCACCTGCCCGCCGACGACCTGTACCTCGTCGGCACGTCGGAGGTGCCGCTCGCCGGCTACCACGCCGACGAGATCCTCGACGGCGAACGCCGCTACGCGGGCTGGTCGTCGTGCTACCGCCGCGAGGCCGGCTCGTACGGCAAGGACACCCGCGGCGTCATCCGCGTGCACCAGTTCAACAAGGTCGAGATGTTCTCCTACGTCAAGCCCGAGGACGCCGAGGCGGAGCACGCCCGTCTGCTGGGCTGGGAAGAGGAGATGCTCGCCAAGATCGAGGTGCCCTACCGCGTCATCGACACGGCGACGGGCGACCTCGGCACGTCGGCGCACCGCAAGTTCGACTGCGAGGCCTGGGTGCCGACGCAGCAGAAGTACCGCGAGCTGACGTCGACGTCGAACTGCACGACGTTCCAGGCACGCCGCCTGAACGTCCGCTACCGCGACGAGAACGGCAAGTCGCAGATCGCCGCCACGCTCAACGGCACGCTGGCGACCACGCGCTGGATCGTCGCGATCCTGGAGAACCACCAGCAGGCCGACGGCTCCGTGGTGGTCCCCCAGGCGATGCGCCCGTTCATGGGCGGCCTGGAAGTGCTCAGGCCGAGGTAGTCGCGAGCTCCGGCCGTCGCGCAACTGCGACGGCCGGGGCCTGTAGAACCTTGAAAGATCGTTGGAGTCGTCTTGGAGACGGCTTGAAGACGTGAACGACAACCTTTTGGTGCAAGGGAAAACAGTCCCGACACCAAGGGGTTCACATGCTTCGGAACACCGTTGCCGCTGCGCTCTCAGCCGCAGCCGTTGCGCTGCTCACCGCGCCGGCCGCGCTCGCAGCCGCTCCCGCACCGCTCAACGACGACTTCCAGATCCTGCTCTACTGCCAGGAAATCGGCGTGCCCGGTGGCGTCAGCCGCGCCGACATGATGGTCAGATCGCAGCCGTGGATCGACGCCCGCGTTCCCTACAGCCAGGCGGGCTGCCACTCCAACCAGTACGGCAGCTACCGCACCGACTGCTCGGGGTACGTGTCCCTGATCTGGGGCCTCGGCCGGTCCGAGACCACCCTGACGCTGCGGAACTTCTCTTCCCTGATCAACCGCGCAGACCTGCGCACCGGCGACGCCTTGCTCAACGACGGCCACGTCGCGCTTTTCGTCCGCTGGGCCGACGGGGCGCGAACACAGCCCGTCGTTCGGGAGCAGGCGGGACCCAATGGTGCGCCGACCGTCGAGCGCACCTGGTCAGCGGGCACCGCGAGCACCTATGAGCCGCGCCGCTACCACAAGGTGATCGAGGCCCCCACTCCACCTCCGTCCGCGTCCAAGGATTTCAGTGGTGATGGTCGTTCGGACATCGCGGCGATCGATCCCAACGGCACGATGGCGTTGTTCACCGGTGATGGTGCTGGGCGGGTCAACTATGCCACCTCGATGAGTGGTCCGGGTCATTGGGCGGGTCAGCGGCTGGTCACTGCCGGTGATTTCAACGGTGACGGCAAGTCGGATGTTGCGGCGGTTTCGTCCGACGGCACGATGGAGTTGTACACCGGGAACGGCGCTGGTGGCCTGGGCTATTCGAACGCGATGAGCGGTCCGGGTCATTGGGCGGGTCAGCGGATGATCACTGCCGGTGATTTCAACGGTGACGGCAAGACGGATGTTGCGGCGGTTTCGTCCGACGGCACGATGGAGCTCTACGCCGGAAATGGCGCTGGTGGTCTGGGGTACAGCAATGCGATGAGTGGTCCGGGTCATTGGGCCGGTCAGCGTCTGATCACTTCTGGTGACTACAACCGTGACGGCAAGGTCGACGTCGCTGGAATCGACGCGGTCGGCAACCTCGAGTACTACGCGGGCAACGGCGCGGGTGGTCTGGGCTGGGGCGGTTCCATGTGGACCGGCGCCCACTGGGCAGGCTACAAGGCTCTCGCGTAATGCCAACTCGCCAAAATTATCCGGGGGGAATCATGAAATCGACTCTGTTCACCAGAACCACCGCCGCGTTGTTGGTCGCCGGCGCGATCACTCTGGGGCTCACGGCAACCGCATCCGCTCGCACGGTAGCGCCGTGCAGCCCGTCCGGGGTCACGGCGGAGGACAATGCACTCGCAAGCCAGTTGCGTGCTCAGATCGGCTGGATGACGGGCTCCAAGATGTCGTGCGCCAGGGCGGTTGCCCGGCAGGTGAAGGCAAGAGGGCTCGACCTCCGTGCGCTGCACATCGTCTTCACCACCGTGACCACCGAAACCCACTACGACAACATCAGCGTCGCCGAGGACCACGACAGCCTCGGTCTGTTCCAGCAGCGGCCCAGCATGGGCTGGGGAACGCCTGCGCAGCTGATCGACCCGGTCTACGCCACCAACGCATTCCTCGACGCGATGTTCCGCGCCTACCCGAACAATTCGTGGCAGAGCGGAGACATCCCCACCATCTGCCAGCGGATCCAGAAATCGGGCACTCCGGACGGGTCGAACTACCGCAGGGAGCTCGCCCAGTCGACGACCATCGCAAACTTCGTCTGGAACTCGCTCGCCGTTCCGGTGTCCGCGTCCAAGGATTTCAGTGGTGATGGTCGTTCGGACATCGCGGCGATCGATCCCAACGGCACGATGGCGTTGTTCACCGGTGATGGTGCTGGGCGGGTCAACTACGCCACCTCGATGAGTGGTCCGGGTCATTGGGCGGGTCAGCGGCTGGTCACTGCCGGTGATTTCAACGGTGACGGTAAGACGGATGTTGCGGCGGTTTCGTCGGACGGCACGATGGAGTTGTATTCCGGAAATGGTGCTGGTGGTCTGGGGTACAGCAATGCGATGAGTGGTCCGGGTCATTGGGCGGGTCAGCGGATGATCACTGCCGGTGATTTCAACGGTGACGGTAAGACGGATGTTGCGGCGGTTTCGTCGGACGGCACGATGGAGTTGTATTCCGGGAACGGTGCTGGTGGTCTGGGGTACAGCAATGCGATGAGTGGTCCGGGTCATTGGGCGGGTCAGCGGATGATCACTGCCGGTGATTTCAACGGTGACGGCAAGTCGGATGTTGCGGCGGTTTCGTCGGACGGCACGATGGAGTTGTATTCCGGGAACGGTGCTGGTGGTCTGGGGTACAGCAATGCGATGAGTGGTCCGGGTCATTGGGCCGGTCAGCGTCTGATCACTTCTGGTGACTACAACCGTGACGGCAAGGTCGACGTCGCTGGAATCGACGCGGTCGGCAACCTCGAGTACTACGCGGGCAACGGCGCGGGTGGTCTGGGCTGGGGCGGTTCCATGTGGACCGGCGCCCACTGGGC
>NZ_JAPJDL010000006.1 GCF_026242055.1 Lentzea sp. NEAU-D7
TCGCTCCAGACGGAATATGTCTGGCATCAATCTAGTCTTGCCTCAAAGGAACTACCTCGACGAGGAGGTAATTCATATATTACTGGCTGTGTTTCGGCACGCTGTTGAGTTCTCAAAGAACACGCGCACACCGCAGTCAAATCAGCTTTTCGCTGACTTACTTCCGGGGCTTGTGTTGCTGAAGCTTATTTGGTCTTGCTCGCCGGTGTCAAATCGGCCTCTAGGAGGCTTTATCTCTCCGGTTTTTGCCAGGCTCGTTCCGGTCTGTCTTTCCGGCCCGCTTCGCTCTGACATGGAGAACATTACACGGGCCTGTTTCGATCTCCAAATCGGGGGGTCCTGGTGACCGCGAAACGTGCGATCACCAGGACAAATGCGTTCGTCAGGGCGCGGAGACCCCGACGTCGGCCTTCGTCAGCGGCTTCCGCACCGCCGACGAGTTGTACTCGTCCGCCCCGACATCGGGCTTGCCCACGCGCGACTGCAGGTCGAAGTCACGCGTCACATAGGAGTAGGTGCCCGCCGAAGTCTCGACCGCCGGGCTCCCGGAGGCGAGACGCAGCAGACCGTTCGCATCGCGCACCAGCTTCGGGTCGACGGTGCGGTAGCCGTTCGGCATGCCGGCGGTTCCACCCCACACGATGTTGCCCTCGTACCTGACGGTCGAGCCGGACATCATGTCGACCAGCTTCGACGACGAACCCTGGATGACGTTGTTCGCGAGGACGCAGTCCTTGGGCGCGTAAGTGCCCGTGTCGCTGTCGACCACGGCGCCCGACCCGACGAGGGTGTTGAACGCGACCGTCACGCGGTCGGGGCGGTCGTGCGACGTGGAGGTCGGACCGCTGTCCGTCTCCGAGCCCTTGCCGAACACGATCGCCCGGTCCCCGGTGTTCTGCACGTAGTTGTTGAACACCTTGTGGTCGTTCCCGTGGAACCGGATGCCGCTGCCGAACAGCAGGTTGCCCTCGACAGTGGTGCGGTTGCCGTGGCGCAGGACGATGTAGCCCTTGCTGTCGCGGATCGTGTTGAAGCGGACCGTGTTGTCCGACGCCTTCACGGAGATGGCCTCGGGATCACCGTTCGCCTTCTCGAACAGGTTGTGCTCGATGACCGCGTACGCCGACTTCGACTGCTTGTGGCTGTAGCCGAGCCGGATGGACTCACCGCCGTTCGAACCGGAGAACGAGTGGTTGTAGAAGTAGTTGTGGTGCACCTTGGTCCGCTGGGCGATCTCGCTGCCCGGCCCGGTGATCTGCAGGTAGACGCCCTCGTTGGTCCGGTTCGAGAACGTGTTGTGGTCCACCTCGACGTCGTTGGCGCTCACGGTGAGCGAGGCGCCGCTCTTGTCCCCGTTGTAGGTGTTGCGGGTGATGCGCGTGGCCTGTGCCTCGACCGGGACCGTCATCGTGCTGGTTCCGTTGAAGACGAAACCCTCGATCGTCACGTCTCGAACGGCCCCGAGTTCGAAGCCGCCTCGGGTGAACACCGTGCGGCCGACGTTCGCCGCGGCGACGGTGATGCCCGACTTCGTGATCTTGACGGGTTTCTCGGCGGCGTGCACGCCCTCCGCCAGGACGATGCGCTGGCCGGGGCGGGCGGTGTCGAGCGCGGCCTGCAGGGAGGACACGGTCGACACGCCGACGACGGCAGCGAAGGCGGGCACGTGGACGAAGGACGACAGCAGGGCGGCCGCGCCCACTGCGGCCAGTGATCGGATCATTCGCCAACTCCGATGTTGGGTCGCTGGCGGCGGCAGACCCAAGTTAGCGCAAGATTCCGGCAGGTGGGGTAGTTCGGTACAAACCGAGGGCGGTGTCCAGCGACGGCACCCGCTCCAGTTGTCCGATGTCTGCGAGGGGGAACCACTGGGCGAGGTCGGTCGTGCCACCCACCTCGCTGCGCAGCTCGCCGCCGACGATCCGCACCTCGTACATGATGCGAAGCGCGTGGTAGTCGCGGTCGGGCTCCTCCCGGAGCTCGGAGTCGATGCCGAGCAGGCGGACCACCTCGGCGAGGTACCCGGTCTCCTCCTCGATCTCCCGGACCACCCCGTCGTACGGGTGCTCACCGTGGTCGATGCCGCCTCCCGGCAGGATCCAACGTTTGCCCTTTGGGCCAAGCCAGCGCGCCAGGAGGATCTCGTCGCGCTCGTTGATGCACACCCCGTACGCCGCCACGCGCTGCTTCTTCGCCCTCATGCGATCCAGCCTAACTGGCGGTCACGTCGGAAAAGTGATATCACTTAGATACTACTTCGATAGGGGGTCCGGATGAGCGCGACAGTGGAGACGACGGTGCAGATGCCTGCACCGGTGGTGCGTGAGAAGCGCGCACAGGACTTGTCGGGTCTGCCGGTGTTCTTCGCGGGATTGGCGGTGTACGCGGTGGGCGTGTGGCTGCTGGTCGACGGCGTGATCGGCACTGCGGCGGACGGCAGGGACCCGTCCGCCGCGATCATCGTGATCATGGTCCTGCTGTTCCTGGCGGGGTCGCTGATCTTGAAGGGTCTCTTCACCGTCGCGCCGGGCGAGGCGCGGGTGTTGCAGTTCCTCGGCCGGTACGTGGGCACGGTGCGCACGGACGGTCTGCGGTGGGCGAACCCGTTCACCACGCGGGAGAAGATCTCGACCAGGATCCGCAACCACGAGACGGCGACGCTCAAGGTCAACGACGCGGACGGCAACCCGATCGAGATCGCGGCCGTCGTCGTGTGGCAGGTCGAGGACACGGCGCGCGCACGGTTCGAGGTCGACGACTTCGTTCGGTTCGTCGGCATCCAGACCGAGACCGCGGTACGGCACATCGCCAACAGCTACCCGTACGACAACCACGAGGAGACGGGTCTGTCGCTGCGGGAGAACGCGGACGAGATCACCGAGACGCTCGCGATCGAGATCTCGGCGCGCGTGCAGTCCGCGGGCGTGAAGGTGATCGAGTCGCGGCTCACCCACCTCGCGTACGCGCCGGAGATCGCCCACGCCATGTTGCAGCGGCAGCAGGCCGGCGCGGTCGTGGCGGCACGGACGCGGATCGTCGAGGGCGCCGTTGGCATGGTCGAGCTCGCCCTGGAGCGGCTCGCCGACCACGACGTCGTCGAGCTCGACGAGGAGCGCAAGGCGGCGATGGTCTCGAACCTGCTCGTCGTGCTGTGCGGTGACCGTTCCACTCAGCCCGTGGTGAACACCGGGTCGCTCTACACCTGATGGCTGAACGTAAAAGCGTTCTGCTCAGGCTTGATCCGGCGGTGCACGACGCGTTGAGCAGGTGGGCGAACGACGAGCTGCGCAGCACCAACGCGCAGATCGAGTTCCTGCTGCGGCGTGCGCTGGCGGAGGCCGGCCGACTGCCCAATGAGGCAAAGAAGATGCCGCGTCGGGGCAGGCCACCGAAGAATCCTGAGGAAAACACCGAGGCCGGGCCAGAGGGTTAGTGCGTACGGTGGAATCGATGACGGATCTCCACACATCTGACGCACGATCGCTCGCGTCGGCTCTGCAGGGGTTGCTGGAGGAGGCCAGGAAACTGGTCTCCGACGGCGCGGAGTCGACGCTGGTCCGGATGGTCTCCGGGCACATGGGCATTCCGATGGCACAGGTTCCCACGGTCACGGCCAAGTTCATGGCCTGGGAACACGTCAACGTCCACCGCGGGATCGAGACGTACCTGGCCGAGCACTCACCGGGGGCGGAGTGGTTCGGCATAGCGGGCAGGCGCGCGTTCCAGTACCTCGTGGACATGTTGAGCGGGGCGGTCCACGACGGCAGCTTCGGGCTCGGGCCCGTCGACTACGCGACGGTGGCCACCGGCCCCGACACCGCGGTCGAGGCGGTGCAGCTCGGACTGGTCCTCTCCCGGTCACCGGACGGCGAACCGGTGGTGATCGCACTGCAGGGTCCGGGCGAGGACTGCGACTCCCAGTGCTCGCTGCAGGTGCTGGCGGGATCGAGAGAGATAGCGACGGCCACGCGTGAGGCTGTCGAAGGACACATCGCCCGCCACAACCTGTTCCAGGGCAAGGTGATGGCGTTCGGTCTGAGCGAGCACCGGCGGAACCAGCTGCTCACGTTCCTGCCGAGACCTTCGTTACGGCCAGAGGACGTCGTTCTGCCAGAGGGTGTGCTCGACGCCATCGAACGCCATGTCGTGCGCACGGCAGAACAAAGCGCACGACTGAGAGCACACGGGCAGCACCTGAAACGCGGACTGCTGCTCCACGGCCCGCCCGGCACCGGCAAGACGCACACGATCCGGTACCTGATGGGACGGCTGGAGTCCTCGACGGTGATCGTGCTGAGCGGCGTCGCGATGTTCAAGCTCCTGAAGGTGGCGACGTCGATGGCGCGGAAGCTCGCGCCGTCGGTGGTGGTCGTCGAGGACGTCGACCTGATCGCGGAGGACCGGCGGCACACCGAGTTCGGCAACCCGGCGCTGTTCGAGCTGCTGAACGAGATGGACGGCGTGGGCTCCGAGGCGGACGTGACGTTCGTGCTCACCACGAACCGCGTGGACGTGATGGAGCAGGCCCTCGCCCAGCGGCCCGGCCGGATCGACCTCGCCACGCACGTGCCGTTACCCGACGCGGAGGCACGCGAACGGCTGCTGCGGCTCTACGCGTCCCGCACGGATCTCGATCTTCCGGACGCCTCGGCGATCGTGGCGGCGAGCGAGGGCGTCACGGCGTCGTTCGTGAAGGAGCTCGTGCGGCGGGCGACGCTGCTCGCGTTGGACGAGCAACCCGGTGTCGAGCGCGTCCGGCTCGACGAACCGACGATCTCGGCCGCGCTGGCTGAGATGACGGACGAAAAACAGTTGCTGACGCGCACGATCCTGGGCGGCTGAACAGGCGTTTCACCAGCATGAAAACGCTGTCATTCAGTTCATCCGTTCGGGGGTGTTCCGACTGACTCCTCCACGCGATGGTGTGCGGCGGGCGCACCGGGAACGTGGAGGAGTCTTGTCTTTGTTCTCCCGCAAACGCGCCGGTCTCGGCGTGCTGGGTGTGGCTGTGGTGATCGCGTCGCTGACCCCGGTGGGCGGTCTCGCGGCAGGTCGAGAGATCTACTTGGACAGCCGGGCGTCGACCGAACGGCGGGTCGAGGACCTGCTGCGCAGGATGACGCTCGAGGAGAAGATCGGGCAGATGGCCCAGATCCGCGTCGGGAAGCTGCGCGGTGACTGCAACAACGTCAACGGGCCGCTGGTCGAGTCCTGCCTGAAGGCGGTGCTCGCGGACGCGCACGTCGGCTCGATCCTGTCCGGCGGTGGCGACGCGCCGCTCGACAACACGCCCAGGGCGTGGGCCGAGATGAACAACGCGATCCAGCGCTATGCGTTGGAGAAGAACAGGTTGAAGATCCCGATCATCTACGGCGCGGACGGCGTGCACGGGCACAACAACGTCATCTCCGCGACGATGTTCCCGCACCAGATCGGGCTCGGCGCGACGTGGGACCCCGCGTTGCAGGAGAAGATCGGTGTGTCGGCGTCGAAGGCGTTGCGCGCCACGGGTGTCTTCTGGAACTTCGCACCGGTCTCGGACATCGCGCGGGACACGCGCTGGGGCCGGTATTACGAGACCTACAGCGAGGACCCGTTCCTGTCCGGGCAGCTGGCGGCGGCGAACGTGCGCGGGCAGCAGTCCGAGGTGGACGACACCGCGCAGCTGACCGCGACGGCGAAGCACTTCGCCGGGTACTCGGCGCCGGCGAACGGGCACGACCGCGCGGCGGCGCAGATCCCGATCCGGCAGCTGCAGGACCTCGTCCTGCCGCCGTTCCAGGCCCAGTTCGACGCGGGCGTGAAGACCGTGATGATCAACTCCGGCTCGCTCAACGGCGTGCCGGTGCACGCCTCGAAGTACATGCTGCAGACGCAGCTGCGCGACCGCATGGGCTTCAAGGGTGTCGCGGTCTCGGACTGGCAGGACATGAGGTACCTGGTGGACCGGCACAAGGTCGCGCCCGACTACAAGACGGCGATCGCGATGAGCGTCAACGCCGGTGTGGACATGGCGATGGAGCCGTCGAACGCGGCCGAGTTCACGTCGTTGCTGCTGGCGAACGTGCGGGACGGTTCGGTGTCTCGTGGGCGGATCGACCAGGCCGTGCGGCGGGTGCTGAAGCTCAAGTTCGACCTCGGGCTGTTCGAGAAGCCGTACGTGGACCCGGCCAAGGCCGACGGCAACGTCGTGAACGTGGATCGGGACCTGGCGCGCAAGGCCGCCGCCGAGGGCACCGTGCTGCTGAAGAACGACGGCGTGCTTCCGCTGCCGACGTCCGCCAGGAAGATCGTCGTGACCGGTGAGACCGCGGACGACGTGCGTCGTCAGCTCGGTGGCTGGACCGTCGAGTGGCAGGGCGTGCCGGACGACTCGCCGCTGCCGCCGACCGCGACGGTGCTGACCGGTGTTCGTGAGGCCGTTCCCGGTGCGTCCGTCGTGCACGCCCCGACTCAGGCCGCGGCGGTAGCCGAGGCGGACGGCGCGGACGCGGTGGTCGTCGTCCTGGGTGAGAAGCCCGGTGCGGAGGGTCCGGCCGACACGGAGAACCCGGTGCTGACGGCCGAGCAGCAGGCGTGGGTGGACGCGGTGCAGGCGACCGGCAAGCCGGTGGTCGTGGTGCTGCTGACCGCGCGCCCGCAGGTGCTCGGCGCGGCGGCGGACGCGAACGCGCTGGTCGCGGGCTGGCTGCCGGGCAGCGAGGGCGGCAGGGCGATCGCCGACGTGCTGTTCGGCGCGGTGAACCCGAGCGGCAAGCTGCCGATCTCGTGGCCCAAGGCGCTGGGTGACCCGACGCTGACCTACGACCAGCTGCCGGGTGCGAACACCTCGGCGGGTGCGAAGTACGACCCGCTCTACGCGTTTGGGCACGGGCTGTCGTACACGTCGTTCACGACCTCCGGGACCTCGGTGTCGGTGGACCGTTCGAACGGCGTGGTGAAGTTCACGGTGGCGAACACCGGTACGCGTGCGGGCACCGCGGTGGTGCCGGTCTACGTGCGCCAGCCGGCCTCACCGGTGCTGACCCCGGACGCCCGTCTGGTGGGCTTCACCCGCGTGGAACTCGCTGCCGGTCAGTCGAAGCAGGTCGAGGTGTCGTTCAAGCTCTCGCAGCTGGCCCTGACCGTCGGTGACGTGGACGGAGACGGACGGCGCGAGGTCGCCCGTGGCGGCTACGAGGCGGTGGTGGGTGCCGAGAAGGCCACCTTCACGGTGCGCTGAGCTGGCCTGATATCCTTCGTCGTCGTGAACGCGCGGCTCTCCGCCGTGGAGGAGACCTGGCCCTTGTGGCCGGTGCCGACAAAGCGCGTCACGAACTCCGGTTTCGACAAGAAGGGTGATGTCGCATGGCGAACATCAAGTCCCAGCTCAAGCGGATCAAGACCAACGAGAAGGCCCGCCTTCGCAACAAGTCGGTCAAGTCGTCCCTGAAGACGGCCATCCGCAAGTTCCGCGAGGCTGCCGAGGCCGGTGACAAGGCGAAGGCCCTGGAGCTGCTGCAGGACGCGTCCCGCAAGCTCGACAAGGCCGCCACCAAGGGCGTCATCCACGCCAACCAGGCCGCCAACAAGAAGTCGGCGATGGCCCTGCGCGCGAACTCCCTCGAGGGCTGATCTCGCTCGTAGCGCTTCGAGCTTCTGCAAAGGGCTCCACCTCCCCACCGGAGGTGGAGCCCTTTCGCATGTGGCCCCGGGCACGGTAGGCGTAGCTCCATGGAATCGTTTCCGCGGATCGACTTCTTCGAGCTGCACGACCTCGACGGCACCCCGCCCGTGCTGCGGACCCTGCACACCGAGTCGATCATGACGATCTACCGGCTGACGGACGCCGCACGCGAGTACGCGCGGCCGCTGGCGCTGGCGTTGCGGTCGGGAGCGAACCACCGGATCGTCGATCTCTGCGCGGGTTCGGGCGGGCCGGTGCCGCTGATCCAGCGGCGGCTGCACGCGCAGGGCGTCCACACCCAGGTGACGCTGACGGACCTCGTGCCGAACGTGCCCGCGTTCGAGCGCGCCGCCGCCCGGAACCGGCGCCGGCTGCCCGACCCGTGCTGCTCGGTGGACCACGTGCCCACGCCCGTCGACGCCACCGACTGCCGGCTGGAAGGAACGCGGACGATCTACGGCGCCTTCCACCACTTCCCGCCCGCGCTGGCCACCCGGATGCTGCAGAACGCCGTCGACACCCGGCAGCCGATGGTCGTCGTGGACACCAAGCGGTCGTGGCTCTACGTGCTCGTCTTCCCGTTCTTCCTCACACTGGCCGTGCTGCTCGCTGCACCGTTCCAGCGCAACCCCCTGCCGCGGTACCTGCTGCGACTGGCGCTGACCTACGTCGTGCCGGTGCTGCCGTTCATGATGTTCTTCGACAGCGTCGTGTCGTTCCTGCGGATGTACGGACGCGCGGAACTGCGGCGGATCGTCGACGGCCTGGACGGCACCGAGTCGTTCGAGTGGACGATCGGCGTCGAACCCGGCTTCACGGGAGCCCAGTACCTGATCGGGATCCCGCGCCGGGAGTGATCCGGCGGAGGGTCAGCGGCGGCTGTGCGCGGCCACGATCCGGAGCACGGCGCGCTCCAGCGCGTAGTCGGCGTCGGCCGCCACGCCCTTCACGTCGGCGTTGAGCCCCGCGACCACCTGCATGGCGTCGGCGAGACCCGACTGGTCCCAGCCGCGGGACTGGGCCTGCGCCTTCTTGATCTTCCACGGCGGCATGCCGAGCGGCCCGGCCAGGCTGAACGGGTCGGCGCGGCCCACCGCGGACACGCGCGCGACCGTGCGCACCGCGTCCGCCAGCGCGTCCGCGACCAGCACGTGCGGCACGCCGAGCTGCATGGCCCAGCGCAACGCCTCCATGGCGCCCGCCCGGTCACCGACCACGGCCTTCTCCGCGACGGCGAACCCCGTCACCTCGGCCTTGCCCTGGTGGTAGCGGCGGATCTCCTCGACCGTCACCTTGCCGTCGGTGTCGGAGACGAGCTGCGACGAGGCCGCGGCGAGCTCGCGCAGGTTCGTGCCCACGGCGTCGATGAGCGTGGCGACGGCCTCGGAGTCGATCTTGCCGCCCGCACGCCGCACCTCGTTGCGCACGAACGCCTCGCGATCACCCTGCTTGGTGACCTTGGCGCACTCGGTGACCGCGGCGCCGGCCTTCTTCAGCTGGCCGGGCAGGTCCTTGGCCGCCTTGCTGCGACCACCGCCCGTGTGCACGACGACGAGCGTGACGCCGTCCGCGGGTGCCTTGACGTAGGAGAGCACCATGTCGGCGACCTCCTTGCTGATGTCCTGCCCGTTCTGCAGGACGATCACGCGACCCTCCGCGAACAGCGACGGGCTCACCAGTTCGGCCAGCTCGGGAGGCGTGAGATCAGTCACCTGGACGCGGGTCAGGTCGGCGGTCGGATCGACCTCTCGTGCGGCCTCGAGAGCCGCCCGAACAGCGCGTTCGACCAGCAACTCCTCCTCACCGACGATGAGGTGCAGTGACTCCGGTGCGCTCACGCTCCGCATCTTCCCACGTCCCGGATCGTGGACGTCGGTGGATGCGCGACGGACTGTTGCCGTAGCTTGGTGACCACAACTGAACACCGCTCATCCAGAGGGGCAGAGGGAACGGCCCGAAGAAGCCCCGGCAACCGGCGTCAGCGCCATGTGCAGAGCTCTGTGCTCAGCACGATGCAGACGATCACGGTGCCAATTCCGACCCGTTCGATTTCGCGGGAAAGATGAGGAGATACCTCGCGATGACTGCTGTCACTGTGCCCACGAGCACGAAGTTCGACCTCGGCCCTGCCCGGGCACTGCTGTGCCGGGAATGTGGCAACGAAACCCCTCTCGCTCCTGAGTACGCCTGTCTCGAGTGTTTCGGGCCGCTGGAAGTGGCCTACGACTTCGGGAAGATCCGGCGCGAGGACATCGAGGCCGGCCCCAGGTCGATCTGGCGCTACCGCGGCCTCCTCCCCGTTCCGTCCTCTGTGGAACAGCACCCGAACACCGATCCCGGCGGCACCCGCCTGGTCGAGGCCCACAACCTCGCCAAGGCCCTGGGCGTCCGCAAGATCTGGGTGAAGGACGACACCGGCAACCCCACGCACTCGTTCAAGGACCGTGTCGTCGGCGTCGCGCTCGCCGCCGCCCGCGAACTCGGCTTCAAGGTGCTGGCCTGCCCGTCCACCGGCAACCTGGCGAACGCCGTCGCCGCGGCCGCCGCCCGTGCGGGCTGGAAGTCAGTCGTTCTCGTCCCCTCCAACCTCGAGCGCGCCAAGATCCTCATGAGCGCCGTCTACGAAGGCGCCCTGATCGCCGTCGACGGCAACTACGACGACGTCAACCGCCTCGCCCAGGAGCTCGCCGCGGAGAACGAGGACTGGGCGTTCGTGAACGTCAACGTCCGCCCGTACTACGCGGAGGGCTCGAAGACGCTCGGCTACGAGGTCGCCGAGCAGCTCGGCTGGCGCCTGCCCGACCAGATCGTCGTGCCGATCGCGTCCGGCTCGCAGCTCACCAAGGTCGACAAGGCGTTCCGCGAGCTCGGCCAGCTCGACCTCGTCGAAGCCACGCCGTACAAGGTGTTCGGCGCGCAGGCCACCGGCTGCTCCCCGATCTCCGCCGCGTTCAAGGCGGGCCACGACGTCATCCGCCCGGTCCGCCCGGACACCATCGCCCGCTCGCTGGCGATCGGCGCCCCGGCCGACGGCCCGTACGTGCTCGACGCGGTGCGCCGCACCAACGGCGCCATCGACGACGTCACCGACGAAGAGGTCGTCGAGGGCATCAAGCTGCTCGCCCGGACCGAGGGCATCTTCGCCGAGACCGCCGGCGGCGTGACCGTCGCGACGGCGAAGAAGCTCTTCGAGTCGGGCCAGCTCGACCCCGACGCCGAGACCGTGCTGCTGATCACCGGCGACGGCCTCAAGACCCTCGACGCGCTCGGCGACACGATCGGCCCGCGCGCGACGGTCCCGCCGTCAGCCGAGGCCGTCATCAAGGCACTGGGTTAACCACCACCTCCCCCGGCTCGGAGACGCGCTCGCGTCTCCGAGCCGTCGCACGTCCGGACGGCCCGGCTCACAACGAGATCGCGTCCGTCTTGAGCCAGCCCGTGCGCGGAAACCGTTGCAGGCCTTCCACCACGTGCGGCCCAGCCGGTTCCACGGTCGCGCGCCACGCCACAATCCGTTGCGGCCACGGGGCTTCCGCCTTGAGCGCGTTGTAGTGGTAGTCGTGCCACACGTCCGGCGCGACCCGCAGAGCGTCGTCGAACACGCGCTCCGACACGAGGTCGTACGCCTCCTCCGGTGTCGCCGCCTTCGTCGGCGGCAGCGCGTGGGTGATCACCGCCTTGTGCGTGACGGCGCGTGTGCCGTCGCCGAGTGTTTCGCAGATGTAGTATCCGAAATCGGGTTTCAGCTCGTCGTGCGGCCACGGCGTCGCCGTGTAGTTCGTCTGCCACAGCGCCCACGCGAGACCCGGCGTGCCACCGGGGATCGGGTAACGCGCGTTGAACAACCTGACCCAGACCATCTCTTCTCCTTCGTACGATTCGGTTCCCCGGCAACACCGCCAGGTCGCCGTCCACGTCCGTGCGCAACACCAACGCACCTCCCGTCCGCAGGACGTCGATGACGTGCGGACTCGGGTGCCCGTACCTGTTGCCCGCGCCGACGCTCACCAGCGCCACCCGAGGCCGCACGGCCTTGAGGAACGCGGGCAGCGAGTACCGCGAACCGTGGTGCGGCACCTTGAGCACCTCGGCGCTCAGGTCCCGCTCCACCAGCAACGCCGCCTGGCCGGCCAGTTCGACATCACCGGTGAGCAACACCCGGCCCGCCCGCGTGTGCGCCCTGAGCACGAGCGAGTAGTCGTTCACCGTCGTGTTCCCGGCCTCGGCGATCGGCGGCCGCCTCGGCCCCAGCACCTCCAACTCCAGTCCTGGCAGGGCGAACCGCTCGCCCGCCTTCGGCTCCACAACCCGCACGCCGTGAGCACGTGCCCGTTCGCCGACCTCCCTCCACGCCCACGTGGGCTCCTTGAGCGGACCGACCGCGACCGCCCCCACCGCACGCCCGGTGAGCACGGCGTCGAGTCCGCCGACGTGGTCCGCGTGCAGGTGCGTCAGCACCACCAGCGGAATCCGCTTGATTCCCAACGTCTTCAGGCACCGGTCGACCGCACCGGGGTCGGGCCCGGTGTCGACCAGCACCGCCGTGTCCACGTCGTCGGTCGCCAGGACCAGCGCATCGCCCTGGCCCACGTCGCAGCTAACGACCTTCCACCCGTCGGGCGGCCAGACCGGAGCCACGACTCTCAGCGGCACCAGCACCACGAACCCGCCGACGAGGACCGCGACGACCAACGTCCGCGTCTTCTTGAACCGCAGCAACAACACGACCACCGCGGTCACCGCCGTCAGCGCGAGCGCACCGGCCCACCCGTCCGGCCAGCCGACCGCCGCACCGGGCACGGCCGACGCCTGCCGCCCGACCGTGATCAGCCAGCTCACAGCAGGCCCGGCGACGTGGGTGATGACCTCGGCCGCTTGAGGCGAGAGCGGCGCGACGACCGCCGCCAGCACACCCAGCACCGTCGCGGGCGCGACCACCGGCCCGGCGACGAGGTTGGCCACCAGCGACACCAGGCTCACCTGCCCGGAGAGCCCGGCCACCAGCGGAGCCGTGGCCAGGCTCGCGGCCATCGGCACAACAATCGCCTCAGCCAGCCCGTTCGGCACGCCACGCCGTTTGAGCGCCAGCGCCCACTTCGGCGCGACGAGCACCAACGCCGCCGTCGCCACCACGGACAACGCGAACCCCGGATCACCGCCCAGCGCCGGATCGTGGAGCACCAGGACGAGCACGGCCGTAGCAAGGCTCGGCACCGCGGACCGTTGCCGGCCCAGCACCAGCGCCAGCAACGCGACGGCACCCATGACCGCGGCCCTGAGCACGCTCGGCTCCGGCCCTGCCAGGACGACGAACCCGGCCAGCGCCACCAGTGCGGCGAAGGCCGCCGGACGCGGGCCGAGGCGTCTGGTGAGCAGGTAGACCGCCCCGCAGACGATGGCCAGGTTCGCGCCGCTGACCGCGAGCAGGTGGGCGAGGCCGGCCGTCCGGAACTCCTCCACGATGCGCGGCACCATCTGCTCGGTGTCGCCCACCACGAGGGCCGGCAGAAGCCCGGCTTCCTCGTCGCCGAGGACCGTGCTCGCCTCTCTCAGGCCGTCGCGGAGTCCGTCGGCCCAGGTCTGCCAGACCGGCGCCGGCTGGGGGTTGTGCGGCGGACCGCGCACCCGCAACAACGCCGATGCCAGGTCACCGCCCCTGGAGGGCGCGAGAGTGCCTTTGGCCGTGACCTTCTGGCCTGGCAACAGATCTCGCCACTTCTCCGCCGGGGCCAGCAGCACCAGCTGGGCACCGTTCGCCGTCGCTCTGATCACGACGTTCTCGACGCCTGCCTGGGTTCCGCCGAAGCCCGCGGCCCGGATTCCCTTCGGTCTGGTGGTGAGTTCGACGGTGAGGGTGGTGCTGCGGCCTTCGCCTGCCGCCAGGCGGAGCGGGTGGGACTCGGCTCGCAGCACGTGGCCGCCCACCCAGGCCGCGGCAATCGGACCGGAGATCAGGAGGGCTATCGCGCAGGTCCTGGTCCACCAGGCTCTTCGCCACGCGATCAGGCCGACTGCTCCTGCCGCCAGGCCGGTGAGGACCGCCGCCTGCCAGCTTGCGAAGAGGCCGGCGACGGCTGTGGTCCAGACTGCTGCGGCTGCCGGGACCAGGCGGTAGTCGTGGGCTACCGGGTGTTTGCGGGCCACCTGGGCCTCCCCTGGGTGGTGGGAGGTCTTGGGTCAGGGGTGGGGCTGCCTTGGCGTGGGCGCGGAGGTTTTGGGCTGTGGCGCGGGAGGGAGTGCGGCTGGACTTGGGGGTGCCTGGCTGTGGACTGGTGCCAGGCGGTGTCGATGCGCGGGTGGCGGGTGATGCGAGCTGATGGCATGGCCGACTCCGATCGGTGGGTGATGTCGGGTTGTGGGGCGCTTCGCGGCGCCGGGAAGGGCCGGGCCGGTGATCTCGGCCCGGATCGCAGCTGCTTGGGGGTGCCTGGCTGTGGACTGGTGTCAGGCCGCGTCGATACGTGAGTGACGGGTGACGTGGACTGAAGGCATGGCCGACTCCGATCCGTGCGTGGTGCCGGGTTGTGGGGCGCTTCGCGGCGCCGGGAAGGGCCGGGCCGGTGATCTCGGCCCGGATCGCGGCTGCTCGGGGGTGCCTGGCTGTGGACTGGTGTCAGGCCGCGTCGATACGTGAGTGACGGGTGACGTGAATTGAAGGCAAGGCTGACTCCGATCGGTGAGTGGTGCCGGGTTGAGGGTCACTTCGCGGGGCGGAAGCGGGGCCAGGATCACGGCTGCTTTGGAGGTGGCTGGCTGTGGAGTGGTGCCAGACCGCGGCGGTACGCGAGTGACGGCTGATGCGAGCTGATGCATGGCTGACTCCGATCGGAAAGCTGTGCCGGGCCTTGGGTCGCGTCGCGGGCCGGGCTGGGATCACGGCACGGATCGCGGCTGCACTTGCGAGTGGCTGGCTGTGAAGCGGTGCCGGGCCGTGGCGATACGCGAGTGACGGCTGATGCGGACTAACGGCATGGCTGACTCCGATCGGTGAGTGGCGCCGGCTGCGGAGCGCTTGTGGGGCCGAGCCGGGCCGATATATGGGCTTGGGATCGCGGCCGGGAGGCGGTCCAGGTGAGTCCAGGGCTGGGGTCGCGGCTCAGAACACTTCGGGCGCGTGAGGCTCGATCTGGTGGACCGACGGCGAGGGCGGGCGGTAGCCCTTGGCCTCGGTGATGAAGCGGGATTCGCCGGGTGGGTGCGTGGTGTGGCAGATCGAGGTCGGTGCCGTGTGGCGGTTCTTGTTGTGGCAACAGGTCTGGGCTGTTGCGGCGGGGCTGGGCGGCGAGGCGGCACGGCCGGTTTGGTTGGTGCGGCGCGGGTTCAGGGGTGGTGCACGGTTGCGGCGCATATGCGGCACTGCCGTTGTGCGGTGGGTGGCGGGACGGGCGGGGTTGGGTGCGGTGGTGGGGGTGGCGGGAAGGACGCGGCCAGGCGGTGGCGGAGAGCGGTGGTCAGTGGGCGGCGCCGGCGGCGGGGTGGGGTTCGGGAGCGGTGTAGCGGGAACGCGAGGGCCAGTGGGCGGGCGAGGTGGTTGGGGTCGGGTGGGAAGTGGTGCGGGCTGGTCAGGTGGCGGTACTGGGCCCTGGTGCGGTGGTAGAGGGCCACGGCCTTCGTCGCGAGGGTCATGTGTGGACCAGGTCGGCCAGCTTGGTGAGCTTCGATTCGCCGATGCCCTCCACGTCGCGGAGCTGGTCCACCGATGCGAACGGGCCCTTGCGGGTGCGGTGCTCGACGATGCGTTGAGCCGTCACCGGGCCCACGCCGGGCAGGCCGTCCAGTTCGGTCGCGGTGGCGGAGTTCAGGTTCAGCTTCTGCTGGACCCCGCCGGCCCGCGGCGCTCCTGCCGGGGGCGGGGGTGGGATGCCCACCGCTATCTGTTCGCCGTCGGTGAGTTTGCGGGCCAGGTTCAGGTTGTGGAGATTTGTGCCCGGCTTCATGCCTCCGGCGAGGCGGATGGCGTCGGCCACCCGAGCGCCTGACGGTGCTGTGACCAGGCCTGGGGTGGCCACCTCGCCGACCACGTCCACGACCAGTTCGGGGGCCGGGGCCGTGGTGCTCACCAGGGCCAGGTCCGGGGCCGGTTCGGCGGCGGGGCTCTGCCACCAGCTGCCCAGGCCTATCACCGTGCACGCCACGGCCACGCCGAGAGCGAGCAGACCGCGACGCGGGAGGCGCGGCAGGCGGAAGCGGCGGCGGGGCGGGCCGTGCTCGTCCGAGTCCTCTGATCGTGCGTAGACCAGGGTCGGGTCGGCTCTCACCTTGTCGGCCAGTGCGGCCAGGCGTTCGGTCGGGAGGGAGTCCTGGTGGGAGCGGGGGAACATGCGAGGGACGTTACGGAGCGGGAGGGGTGGGGAGGTGGGGTGAGCTCCGAGGCTGTGGATTACTCGCGGGTTGTGGACAGGTCGCGATCACTCGCGGGGCGGGGACGGGGAATTGTCGGGGGTCTGTGGGAGGCTGTCGGGTCCTCCCGGCAGCACCACGACGCCCAGCACGCCTGGACCCGTGTGCGCGCCGATCACCGCGCCCACCTCCGAGATCACGCATCCCGTCGAGCCGGGCAGCCGTTCGTCCAGGCGGGTCGCCAGTTCGGCGGCGCGTTCGGGAGCGGCCAGGTGGTGCACGGCCAGGCCGACGGGACCGTCGCCCGCCGCAGCCGCCGCCAGGTCGACCAGACGGCCCACCGCGCGGCTCATCGTGCGCACCTTCTCCAGCGGCACGATCCGGCCGTCGTCCATGTGCAGCAACGGTTTCACGGCCAGCGCGGTGCCCACCAGCGCCGCCGCCGTACCGATTCGGCCACCCCGGCGCAGGTAGTCCAGCGTCTCGAGGCAGAAGAACATCCGCGTCTGGCGGGCGGCCGAGGAGGCGGCGTCCTCGACCTCGTCGTGCGAGCACCCGGCGGCCACGGCAGCGCTCGCGCGCAACACCGAGAACCCGAGCCCCATGCCCGTCGACCGCGAGTCGACAACGCGGATCTGGGAAGGACCGACTTCCTCCGCCGCCAGTCGTGCGGCTTCCCACGTCCCGGACAGCTCACGAGAGAGATGCACGGACACGACCGCGTCTGACGATGACAAGACCTCGCGGTACACGTCGGCCATCTCACCGGGCGTGGGACGCGATGTGGTCACCCTGCGGTGCTCGGCGAGGGCACCGGCCAGCTCGGAGGGGCCGAAGTCGACGCCGTCGAGGCGTCCGGCACCGTCCACCGCGACGTGCAGCGGCACCACGGTGATCGCATGGCGCTTCGCGAACCCCTCGGGCAGGTATGCCGTGGAGTCGGTGACGATGGAGATGCGCACGAGCGACGAGCCTACGGGGCTCACTCCTCCGAGGGACTCAACGCCACGGACGAGATCAGGGAGGCCATCGCCTTGCCCACGAGTTCGTGGCCCTCCCAGCCCCAGTGCATCCCGTCCGGGTTCCCGGCACCGGACCGCACGTGCTCCCCGATCACGGCGGGCAGGTCCAGCAACGGCACACCCGCATCCGCGGCCCAGCCACGCACGGCCGCAACCGCAGCCGCGTGGCCCTGATGGGCGTAGGCGTACGTAGCCGCGCGATGCACCGACGGCACGATCCCGACCGCCGGCATCGTGTACTGGAGGTTGCGGACGGACTGCAGCATGTCCCGCAGGTAGCGCGCGGTCAGCGCGGGAGGCAGCGACGCGCGCGTGTAAGGCGCCAGCCGGGGCTGCACGAACTGATAGCGCGCACGAACCCACCGCCGCAGCCAGTCCGGCCGCACGTAGCGCAGCCCTTCGCGCAGGTACGTCGGCAACGGCGAGGGCAGCGTGTCCATGCTGCCCACCGCGAACACCAGCACGTCCGTACGCGGCAGCAACGACCAGATCCGCGGATCCCCGGTCAACGCCCACCAGGCGTCCCGCGCCGTCCAGCCGAACCCGGCCGCCAGCTCCGCCGTTCCACCCAGCGCCTCGGCACAGATGTTGTGCCACAGGCGTGGATGGTCAGCGGGCAGCGGACCGGAAGGCCCGAAGAACGACAGCGAGTCCCCGAGGACGAGCAGTCTCAACGCGTGGTGCCCGCGTTGTACGACGTCAGCCGCCAGAGGTCGTTGCGCCGGGTGAACACGGTCCAGTGGCAGTTCGAGATGCCGCCGAGCTGCGACCAGTTCTCCACCGGCAGGCCGAGCAGCCGGCCGGTCAGGGCGCTGATCAGGCCACCGTGCGCGCACAGCAGCACGGTGCCGGAGAACTCCGCGTCCACCTCGTGCACCACCTTGATGGCCCGCTCGGCCACCTCGACGCGCGACTCGCCGTCCGGCGGGACGAAGGTCGGGTCGGTGCGCCACACCGTGACGGCGCCCGGCCACTCCCGTTCCACCTCGGCCACGTTCAGGCCCTGCCACTTGCCCAGGTGGGTCTCGCGCAGCCGCTCGTCGATCCGCAGCGGGACGTCCGTCGACGACGTGAAGACCCCGGCGGTGTTGCGCGCCCGCTGCAGGTCGGAGGCGACCACCATCTCCGGTTCGAACCCGGCGAGCACCGGCACGGCGAACCTGGCCTGGTTCAAGCCGGTCTCGGTGAGCGCCGAGTCCAGATGACCCTGCAGACGACCTGTCGCGTTGTAGTCGGTCTCACCGTGCCGCCACAGCACGAGCCGGCTCAGGGCCATCAGCTACCTCATTCAGCCGTGGACTCGGCGGGGACGTCCGCTTCGAACTCGATGCGCGGGCAGTCCTTCCACAGCCGCTCCAGGCCGTAGAAGCTGCGCTCCTCCGTGTGCTGGACGTGCACCACGACGTCCACGAAGTCCAGCAGCACCCAACGGCCCTCACGGGCCCCTTCGCGGCGCACCGGCTTCGTGCCGGCCTCCCGCAGCTTCTCCTCGATGTTGTCGACGATCGCGCCGACCTGCCGCTCGTTGTTAGCGGACGCGATCACGAACACGTCGGTGATCACGAGCTGGTCGGAGACGTCGAGCACCGTCACGTCGTGCGCCTTCTTGTCGGCCGCTGCGTTCGCCGCGACCAGCGCCAGCCGTCGTGCCTCGTCGGTGGCTGCCACGTCACTCCTCTGACTTCCGGCAGGCGTCGATACGCCCACACGAGTTACTGAGGGTACCGGCGCGCGCCAACAGGTACTTCACGCCCACGCATGACGAAGGCCACCTCAGCGCCCTGAGGTGGCCTTCACCGGTGCCGAAGCCTTAGAGCGGGCGGACCTGCTGGGCCTGCGGCCCCTTCTGGCCCTGTCCGACCTCGAACTCGACCTTCTGGTTCTCCTCGAGCGAACGGAAACCCTTGGACTGGATCTCCGAGTAGTGCACGAAGACGTCAGCCGAGCCGTCGTCGGGCGCGATGAAGCCGAAGCCCTTTTCGGCGTTGAACCACTTCACGGTGCCTGTAGCCAAAGTCTTGCCTTCCACGAACCAGCAACAACCCGCTGATTGTTGCTCCCCGAGCGCTCGGATGCACGCAAAATCCACTCGAACGTGGTTACGACTCGGAGTACAGGCCTGTTTTCGCGATGTATTGGACGACACCGTCGGGGACCAGGTACCAAACGGGCTGCCCGGATGCAGTACGCGCGCGGCATCCGGTCGACGAGATCGCCATGGCCGGGACCTCGACGAGCGACACCGAGCCGGGCGGCAGGTGGCGGTCGTTCAGCGTGTAGCCCGGACGGGTGACGCCGATGAAGTGGGCGAGCTCGAACGCGTCCGCCGCGCGCTTCCAGGACAGGATCTGCTCCAGCGCGTCCGCGCCCGTGATGAAGAACAGGTCGGCGTCCGGGTACTGCTTCTTGAGGTCCGTGAGCGTGTCCACGGTGTACGTGGGGCCCTCGCGGTCGATGTCGACCCTGCTGACCGAGAACCGGGGGTTGGAGGCCGTGGCGATGACCGTCATCAGGTAGCGGTCCTCGGCGGCGGAGACCTCCCGCGACGCCTTCTGCCAGGGCTGACCGGTCGGCACGAAGATCACGCGGTCCAGGTCGAACCTGGCCTGCACCTCGCTGGCGGCCACGAGGTGGCCGTGGTGGATGGGATCGAACGTGCCACCCATGACGCCGATGCGCATCGAGACAGCGTAGACCGGCGCCGGGCCGCTCCCGTGGCCCAGCGCCGGTCGTGCTGATCACACCGCACGGCTCAGGGGGAGGACGAGCCGTTCGGGTCGCGGCCCACCCCGAAGCAGAGCCGCGCGCACTGGAGGAACGCGCGGACCGCTTCCCCATTACGCGACTTGCCCAAGATTTTTCTCACCAGGCCACGACGAGCTTCAGCGGCCCCCTGACCAGCGATCCCTTGCGGAACTCGACCGGCTCGGCGAGTCGCAGACCGGGCATGCGGCGCAGCAGCGTGCCCAGCGCGACCTGCAGCTCCATCCGCGCGAGCTGCGAACCGAGGCAGAAGTGGATGCCGTGGCCGAACTGCAGGTGCTGGCCGACCTCGCGCTCCAGGTCCAGCTCGGCGCCGTCGGCGTACACCGCCTCGTCGCGGTTCGCCGACGACAGGACCACCAGCACGGCGTCGCCTTCCTTCACCAGCGCGTTGCCGACCTGGACGTCCTCGGTCGCGATGCGGGGGAAGCCGGCGCCGCTGCCCAGCGGGATGTACCGCAGCAGTTCCTCGATGGCGTTCGGGAGCTTGTCGGGGGCTTCACGCAGGCTCTTCAGGGCCTCCGGGTGCTCCAACAGCGTCACGACGCTGTTGGAGAGCATGTTCGCCGTGGTCTCGTGGCCCGCGACCAGCAACGTGATGCCGAACCGGACGAGCTCCTCCTCGGTCAGCCGGTCCTCGTTGTCCCGTGCGGCGACGAGCGCACTGATCAGATCGTCCGTGGGGTGCGCACGGCGTTTTGCGACGAGTTCGGTGAAGTAGGCGTACAGCTTCGTCACGCCGTCCATCGCCTCTTCAGGCGTGTAGCCACCGATCGTGGACAGCGCCTGGTTCGACCACCGGCGGAAGTCCTCGCGGTCCTCGAACGGCACGCCGAGCAGCTCGCAGATGATCGTGATCGGGAAGGGCATGCTGAAGCCCTCGACCAGGTCACCAGGGTTGTCCAGGCGGTCGAGCAGCTCGTCGGTGATCTGCTGGGCGCGCGGCCGCAGCTCCTCGATCCGGCGCACCGTGAACGCCTTGGACACCAGCCGGCGCATGCGCGAGTGGTCCGCGCCGTCGTGGGTGAGGATCGACCCGCCCGGCGCGATGATGGGCTGCATTCGCGGCACGTCCTGGCCGACCGTCCGCGCTCGGCTGAACCGCGGGTCGCCCAGGACGAACTTCGTCTCTTCGTAGGACGTGACGAGCCAACCCTCGCCGCCGTACGGGTACGTCACGCGCGTGACGGGCTCATCACGCCGTAGACGTTCATAGGTCGGGTCGAGGGTCAGGCCGTCAGCTTCGGAGAACGGATACGTGGGAGCCATGTCTCCGAACGTAGAGCTACGCCTTCGGGCGCGTGTGTCCTTCGCCCCACACGACCCATTTAGAGGAAGTCAGCTCGGTCAGGCCCATCGGGCCGCGGGCGTGCAGCTTCTGCGTGGAGATGCCGATCTCCGCGCCCATGCCGAACTCCGCGCCGTCGGTGAAGGCCGTGGAAGCGTTGACGAACACCGCCGCCGCGTCCACACGGGCCGTGAACCTGCGTGCTGCCGCGACGTCGTTCGTGACGATGGCCTCGCTGTGCCCTGAGCCGTACGTCGCGATGTGCTTCACAGCGTCGTCCAGCGAGTCGACGACCTTCGCGGCGATGTCGAGGCTCAGGTACTCGGTGCCCCAGTCGTCGTCGTTGGCGGCGACCACGTCGGACTGCCGAGCGAACTGCTCGTCGCCGTGGATGGTCACGTTCTCCTGCTGCAGGGCCTTGGTGATGCGCGGGACGAACTCCGCCGCGACGTCCTTGTGCACCAGCAGGGACTCCGCCGCGTTGCACACGCTCGTGCGCCGCGTCTTGGCGTTGAGGACGATCGCCTCGGCCATGTCGAGATCGGCGTTCGCGTCCACGTACACGTGGCAGTTGCCGACGCCGGTCTCGATCGTGGGAACCGTCGCCTGCTCGACCACTGCGTTGATCAGGCCCGCGCCACCGCGGGGGATCACCAGGTCCACGAGGCCGCGGGCGGTGATGAGGTGGGTGACGGACGCGCGGTCGTGGCACGGCAGGAGCTGCGCGCAGTCGGCCGGCAGGTTCACGCTTTCGAGTGCGTCGCGCAGGACGGCGACGAGCGTGGTGTTGGAGTGCTCGGCGGTCGAGGAACCGCGCAGCAGCGCGGCGTTGCCCGACTTCAGCGCGAGACCGGCGGCGTCGACCGTGACGTTCGGGCGGCCCTCGTAGACCATGCCGACGACGCCCATCGGGACGCGGACCTGCTTGAGCTCCAGCCCGTTCGGGAGGATGCCGCCGGTGATCACCTGGCCGACCGGGTCGGGAAGCCCCGCGACGGTCTCCAGGCCGGTGGCGACGCTGTCGATGCGGGCCTCGTCGAGCGTGAGGCGGTCCAGGATGTTGTCCGGGAGACCTGCTGCCCGGCCGGCTTCGAGGTCCTTCTGGTTGGCCTCGATGATCTCTGGCGCGCGCTTGCGGAGAGCGGCGGCCATCTCGAGCAGCGCGGTGTCCTTGCGCTCGCGGGTGGCGAGGACTAGTTCGTCGGCGGCGACACGGGCGCGGCGAGCTGCCGCGTGCACCTGATCGCGCAGGTCATCAGTCACGCCACACAGCTTACGACCAGCGACAATCACAATTGTCAGACCCGCCTGGCAGGCTTGCCGCCATGGATGACGACACAGCGAGTTCGCGTCGGTCGTCCGGTCAACCGCTCGTGCCGGGTTCGGCGAAGCCCGATTCGGCACGAGCGATTCGGCCGGACGACCGACTTCCCGGCGAACTCGCCGCCGTCTGCGGAGCAGCGGCCGACAAGCACAGCCTGGCAAGCTTGCGCCTCATGGACGACATCGCGTTGCGAGAACTGGCGGAGGAACGGCTCCGGGCACTGGCGGGCCCGGAGGCGGTGCTGCGCGAGGACCAGTGGACCGCGATCCACACCCTGGTGGCCCAGCGCCGCAGGGCGCTCGTCGTCCAGCGCACGGGCTGGGGCAAGTCGGCCGTGTACTTCATCGCGACGGCGTTGCTGCGTCAGCTCGGTGAGGGTCCCACTGTCATCGTGTCGCCGTTGCTTGCGTTGATGCGCAACCAGATCGACGCCGCGGCGCGGGCCGGTGTGCACGCGGTGACGATCAACTCGGCGAACCCCGGCGAGTGGGACGCCGTGCAGGAGCAGGTCGCGGCGGGCGAGGTCGACGTGCTCCTGGTCAGTCCGGAGCGGCTGAACAACCCCGACTTCCGCGATGCCGTGCTGCCGTCTCTGACGGCGTCGGCGGGCATGCTCGTCGTCGACGAGGCCCACTGCATCTCGGACTGGGGCCACGACTTCCGGCCGGACTACCGCAGGCTGCGGACGCTGCTGACGGAGCTGCCGGCGGGCGTGCCGGTGCTGGCGACGACGGCGACGGCCAACAACAGGGTGGTCCACGACGTCACCGAGCAGCTGGGGCTCGGCGCCGACGAGGGCACGCTGGTGCTGCGCGGGCCGCTGGACCGCGACAGCCTGCGGCTGTCCGTCGCGTTGCTGCCGACCGCGGAGTCGCGCCTCGGGTGGCTCGCCGAGCAGCTCGACCGCATGCCGGGCTCCGGGATCATCTACACGCTCACGGTCGCGGCGGCGGACGACATCGCGGCGTTCCTCGCCTCGCGCGGTTTCGCGGTGGCCGCGTACTCAGGCAAGACCGAACCCTCCGAGCGCGAGCGCGCCGAGGAGGACCTGCTGAACAACAAGGTCAAGGCGCTCGTCGCGACCTCCGCGCTCGGCATGGGCTTCGACAAGCCGGACCTGGGGTTCGTCGTGCACGTGGGCGCGCCTTCCTCCCCGATCGCGTACTACCAGCAGATCGGCCGTGCGGGCCGCGGTGTCGAACGGGCCGAGGTGGTCCTGCTGCCGGGCCACGAGGACAAGGACATCTGGGCGTACTTCGCGTCCCTGGCGTTCCCTCCCGAGGTGGTCGTGCGGCAGGTGCTGTCCGCGCTCGACGGGGCGGGCAGGCCGCTCTCGACGGCGGCGCTGGAGCCGATGGTCGAGCTGTCGCGCGGCAGGCTCGAGGTGGTGCTGAAGGTGCTGGACGTCGACGGCGCGGTCCGGCGCGTGCGCGGCGGCTGGGAGTCGACCGGCAGGCCGTGGGAGTACGACGGCGAGCGGTACGCGCGCATCGCCCAGGCGCGCAAGGCCGAGCAGCAGGTGATGATCGACTACCTGCGCACCGACGCGTGCCGGATGAAGTTCCTGCAGGACCAGCTCGACGACCCGACCTCGCACGAGTGCGGCCGCTGCGACAACTGCACGGGCGAGCGGCTGTCGGTCGAGGTGTCCGAGGTGGCGGCGGAGGCGGCTCGCGAACGGCTGCTGCGTCCCGGCCTGGACGTGGCGCCGCGCAAGATGTGGCCGACGGGCATGAGCGCGATCGGCGTCCCGCTGTCCGGCAAGATCCCCGCGACCGAGGTGGCGGCCACGGGCCGGGCGCTCGGCAGGCTCACCGACATCGGCTGGGGCAACCGGCTGCGCGCCCTGCTGGCGGACGGCGCCGACCGCGAGATCCCGGACGACGTGTTCGCGGCGTGCGTGAAGGTGCTGACGGCGTGGGACTGGGACGAACGGCCGGTCGGCGTGGTGACGGTCGGCTCGCGCAGGCGTCCGCAGCTCGTCGGCAGCTTCGGGCAGAAGATCGCCTCGATCGGCCGGCTGCCGTTCCTCGGCACCGTGTGGCTCGGCGAGTCGACACACCGGGCCAACAGCGCCCAGCGGCTGGCCGGTCTCGTGCGGGCGGGCGAGACGCCGGACGTGTCCGGTGTGGACGGTCCGGTGCTGCTGGTGGACGACCACATCGACACCGGGTGGACGATGACGGTGGCGGCTCGGATGCTCAGGAAGGAGGGGGTGTCCGCCGTGCTGCCGTTCGCGCTGGCGGTGACGAACTGACGGTGCCGGAACGGCCCTGCCGTGTGGCACTGTCGTCGGCATGACTCCGGACGTCGTGCGGTACCGGCAGGCCGATCTCCTCGCGAGCCTGTACCGGCGGTTCGGGCCGGTCGTGCGGATGGGGCCGTACACCTACCTCCTCGGGCCCGAGGCGAACCGGTTCGTGTTCGCCAACTCCGAGTTGTTCGAGGTGGAGCGGGCGTTCCAGTCGCTGGTGCCGGTGGACGGGCCCACGTCGTTGATCGTGAGCGACGGCGAGGACCACAAGCGGCGGCGCCGGTTCGTGCAGCCCGCGCTGGCGCACCGGCAGATCGCGAGCTACGTGCCGGTCATGCGGGCCAACGCCGAGGCGACGATCGACGCGTGGCGGCCGGGCGAGACCGTCGATGCTTACCAGGAGTTCCGCCGGGCGATCCGGCGCAGCACGATCCACGCGTTGTTCGGCGAGGAGCTGGCTCAGGAGTCGGACTTCTTCGGCGCGCACCTGCAGGTGCTGATCAACCTGATCGACCGCAACCCGGCTGTCGTCACGCTGCTCAGGACGATGAGGGCGCCGGCCTGGCGCAACGCGATGCGGGCGCGCAGGGCCGTCGACGCGCGGGTCTACCGGGCGATCGAGGAGACGCGCCAGGGCAAGACGGCCGGTGACGTGCTCACCTCTCTCGTGGAGGGTGACGGGCTGAGCGCCCTGGAGGTGCGCGACCAGATCGTCACGCTGATCGCGGCCGGGTACGAGACGACCAGTGGCGCGATGGCGTGGGCGGTGTTCAACCTGTTGCGGCACAACGGGGTCTGGGAGCGTGCGCAGCAGGACGACGACTACCTGGGCAACGTGGTCAACGAGACCCTCAGGCTCTACCCGCCGGCGGTCGTCTCGGCGCGGGTCGCGACGCAGGCGTTCGAGTTCGCCGGGAAGAAGATCGGCCAGGGTACGTTCCTGCTGTACAGCCCGTACGTCACGCATCGGCTGGCCGAGGTGTTCCCGGATCCGCTGAGGTTCGACCCGGACCGCTGGGAGACCAAGCCTGCCCCGCACGAGTTCCTGCCGTTCGGCGGCGGCCCGCACCGCTGCGTCGGGGCCGGGCTCGCGACGACCGAGCTGACCGTGATGCTGAAAGTGTTGCTGGAACGGCCGAAGCCCGAGCTGCTCCCCCAGCGCCTCACGCCGACCGGACTCGCCGCGATGCGGCCCAAGCGCGGTCTCAGAATCCGAGCAGCAGGGTGACGGTCGAGGCGAGACAGGCGACGGCGCGCACGTGGTTCCAGAGCGTCCACGTGCGCAGGTACTGCGGCCAGTAGGCGTCGTCGGACTGCTCGAGACGGTTGTTCATCGGCACGTTGACGACCATCGTGAGCAGGACGCAGCCGACGACGTAGAGCAGGCCGCCGGCGATCCTGCCCTGGAAAACCTCGATGCCGCACACCACGGCGTTGCCGAGGAACACCAAGAGGAACAACGGGTTCTGGATCCGGACGTTGATCCGGCGCATCGCTTCGCGGGCCGCGGAGGCGGGCAGGTCGGCGAGGCCGGGCATCACGGCGACGGAGAAGGCGAAGAACAGCCCGGCCATCAGGCCGGAAGCGGCGGCTGCGATCAGCGTGGTTGTCCCCATGGCGCTCACTCTGACCGCTGAGCGCAGGACTCTCAATGACGATTCATCGCGCGGACTTGCTCGTTCGTCCAGAATCAACGACATGACGGACGCGCTGGGCGAGGCACTGCACCTGTTGAGGATGTCCGGCACCTTCTACTGCCGCAACGAGCTCACCGAGCCGTGGGGCGCGACGATGCCCGACATGGCGGACTGCCTGTGGTTCCACGTCCTAACCAGCGGCCGGTGCGATGTCGAGGTCGACGGCCGGGTCTTCTCGCTCGAACCCGGTGACGTGCTGCTCGTCCCGGGTGGGCAGCGCCACCGGCTGTTCTACGGCGAGGCGGAGTCGCCGGTCGTCACGACGCTGCCGCACGAGTTCGAGACCGACAACTACGCGATCCTGCGGCACGGTGGCGGCGGCGCGGTGACGCACCTCGTGTGTGGTGCGGTCCGTTTCGACCATCCGGCCGCGAAGCACCTCATCACCGTGCTGCCGAACGTGCTGTACGTGCGCCGCGCCGACGACATGCGCGCCACGATCGATCTGATGGCCGCCGAGGCACAGGCCGTGCGCCCCGGCGGCGAGGCGGTCATCACCAGGCTCGCGGATGTGCTGGTGATCCAGACGATCCGCTCGTGGCTCGCCAACGACCCGGCCGCGCGCACCGGCTGGCTCGGCGCGTTGCAGGACCAGCAGATCGGGGAGGCGCTCGCGCTGATCCACCGCGATCCCGCGCAGCCGTGGACCGTCGAACGCCTCGCGCACCAGACCGCCATGTCGCGGTCGGCGTTCGCGGCGCGGTTCACCGAGCTCGTCGGCGAACCGGCCATGCGGTACGTCACGCGGTGGCGCATGCACGTCGCGATGAACCGGCTGAAGGACCGCGACAGCACGGTCAGCGAGATCGCCCGCGGCCTCGGTTACGAGTCGGAGGCCGCGTTCAGCCGGGCGTTCAAGCGGATCGTCGGGGTGTCGCCCGGTCAGGCGCGGGCGGGCTGAAGCAGGTCCCAGCGGTTGCCGTAGAGGTCCTCGAAGACGGCAACGCGGCCGTAGACCTCGTCGCGCGGCGTCTCCAGGAAGTGCACGCCGAACGCGGTCATGCGGGCGTGGTCGCGGTCGAAGTCGTCGGTGGTGAGGAAGAACCCGACGCGACCACCGGTCTGGTCACCCACTCGTGCCTGCTGCTGATCCGTGCCAGCCTGTGCCAGCAGCAGCGACGCCCCCTCACCCGCCGACACCACCACCCAGCGCTTGTCGCCCTGCGGAGTGTCCTCGACCAGCGTGAACCCGAGTCCCTCCACGTAGAAGCGGATCGCCTCGTCGTAGTCGCGGACCACCAACGTCACCAAACCAATAGATCGCACGGCGATGAGTATCAACGACGGGAGAGGTCTACTCGCAATGGCTGACTCACTCGTACTTCTGCATCCAGGTGGAGCCGACCCGTCCGCGTTCGGGCCCCAGTTCGACGCACTCGCCGACTTCGCCCTGCACGCACCACATCGCGTCGACCAGGCCACTCAGGACCACACCGAGATGGCTCGGGAGACGATCGAGTTCCTGGAACGGATCGGGCCCGCCCACCTGCTCGGCTGCAGCGACGGTGCGACGGTGGCGCTGCTCACCGCTGTGCTCAGGCCGGACCTCGTGCACCGCCTTGTGGTCGTGTGCGGTGTCTTCCACCACGACGGCTGGGACCCGGCCACGGAACTGACGCCCATGCACCACCGTTCACCCGCGCTGACCGAAAAAGATCTCGGCACCCTGCCGAACCGGACGCTGATCATGATCGGTGATGACGACGAGGTGACGCTGGAACACGCCACCGCCATGTACCGGGCGCTGCCCCAAGCCGAGCTCGCGGTCGTTCCCGGTACTTCGCACGGTCTGCTGCACGAGAAACCCGCCCTGTGCAACGCGATGATCGTGGACTTCCTGACCAACGATCCAGTCGAGACGTACGCGCCAATTCGTCGCCGTGTGTGATTGAGTGCGTCTATGGCGGTTACTTTGGAGACGCATCGACTGCCCGTGCGCACACTCGTCGCTTCGAGCGCCGGCAACGCGGTGGAGTGGTACGACTGGGGCATCTACACGGCCTTCAGCATCTACTTCGCCACGCAGATCTTCCCCTCCGGCAACGAGGCCGCCGCGCTGCTGAGCACCTTCGCGACGTTCGCCCTCGCCTTCTTCTTCCGCCCGCTCGGCGGCTACCTGCTCGGCCGGTTCGCGGACCTCAAGGGCCGCCGCACCGCGATGCTGTTCACGATCGTGCTGATGTCCGGTGGCTCGGTGGTGATCGGCCTGCTGCCGACGTTCGAGCAGGTCGGCTGGTTGTCACCGGCGTTGCTGGTGCTCGCCCGCATCGCGCAGGGCATGGCGCTGGGCGGCGAGGTGTCGAACGCGTCGGCGTACCTGGCGGAGATCGCGCCCGCCACGCATCGCGGCCGGTACTCGTCGTTCTTCTACATCTCGACCGGCGCGGCGGTGCTGATCGCCTCGCTGCTCGGGTTCTTCCTGTCCCGCAACCTCGACAAGGCCGCGATGGCCTTTTACGGCTGGCGCGTGCCGTTCCTGATCGGTGGCGTGCTCGGACTGGTCGGGCTGTGGCTGCGGCGGGAGCTCAAGGAGACCGAGCAGTTCGAGGAGAACAAGGCCAAGGCCAAGAGCCTGCGCAACCCTCTGCTGATGACGCTGAAGGAGCACCCGAAGGCCGTCGGGCAGCTCATCGGCATCACGCTGCTCTCGACGCTGAGCTTCTACACGTTCTTCAGCGCGCTGACGCCGTTCGCGGTGAAGACCAAGGGCGCCAACGACATCGACGTGTTCCTGGCCCTGTCGATCGGCACCGTCGTGTTCATCGCGCTGCAGTACCCGATGGGGTGGATGGCCGACCGCTACGGCCGCAAACCGCAGATGCTCGTGTGGTCGGCGGCGATGGCCTTGCTGGTCGTGCCGCTGTCGACACTGGTCAGGCCGGGTCTGCTGAACCTCGTGATCGTGTTCGCCGTGGGACTCGGGCTGTACACGGCGATCACGTCGATCGCGCCGGCGATCATGAGCGAGCTGTTCCCGACCGAACTGCGCGGGCTCGGCATCGGGGCTTGGTACAACCTGACCGTCGCGGTGTTCGGCGGTACCGCCCCGCTGGTCATCCAGGCCGTGGGCGGCACCGTCTTCTTCTGGTACGTGGCGGTCAGCGCGGTGATCACGTTCCTCGTGATCCTCACGCTTCCGGAGACAAAGGGTGTTCGGTTGAGCTGAGGCAGAACTCGTTGCCCTCGGGGTCGGCCAGCACGAACCAGACCCCGTCGCGGCTCACCACCGAGGCCCCGAGCCCGACGAGCCGCGCCACCTCGGCCTCGACGTCGTCGCACCACAGGTCGACGTGCACCCGGTTCTTGACCGTCTTGGGCTCCGGCACGCGGTTGAAGAAGAACCGCGGCGACCCGTCGAGCAGCACCGACGGGTCGTCCTCGGGGTCGTCGATGCCCATGGCGCTCAACCGCGTCAGCTCGGCGTCGTCGTACGGGGCGATCTCGTGGTCGTCGAGCGCCTGCGCCCAGAACCGGGCGAGCGACGCGGGATGAGCGCAGTCGATGACGACATCGTGCATCCGGGCCATGCACCCGAGACTAGCGATGCAGGGGCACCAGATCATCGGCGTGCACGACCTCGCGGCGCTGCTCCTCCGGCAGGTCGTGGGTCTTGCGGCCGATCAACGACGGCAGCTCGGCCGAGTCGTAGCCGGCCACGCCGCGGGCGACGACCTCGCCCGCGAGGCTGACCAGCTCGACGACGTCGCCCGCCTCGAAGTCGCCGTCGACGCCGGTGATCCCGGCGGCCAGCAGCGAACGACGCCGGCCCACCACAGCGGCCACGGCGCCGTCGTCGAGGTGCAGCCGGCCGTTGGCGTCGGTGGCGTAGCCCAGCCAGAAGCGGCGAGCGGTGAGGCGCGAACCCGTCGCGGCGAAGGCGGTGCCCACGTCCGCGGCGGTCAGGGCGCGACCTGCCTCGGTCGCGCTGGTGAGCAGCACCGGGATGCCCGCGGACGAGGCCAGGCGGGCGGCGGCGAGCTTGGAGGCCATGCCGCCGGTGCCGAGGCCGGACGCACCGGCGGTGCCCGCCTCCACACCGTCCACATCGGACGCCGAGGCCACCTCGGCGATGCGGACGGCTCCCGGCTTGCGCGGATCACCCGAGTACAGGGCGTCCACGTCGGACAGCAGGAACAGCGCGTCGGCACCCACGAGGTGGGCGACGAGGGCGGCGAGGCGGTCGTTGTCGCCGAAGCGGATCTCTTCGGTGGCAACGGTGTCGTTCTCGTTCACGACAGGTACGGCACCCAACGCCAGCAAACGCGAGAACGTCCGCTGGGCGTTGCGGTAGTGGGCGCGGCGCACCACGTCGTCCGCGGTCAGCAGCACCTGGCCGACAGTCAGCGAGTAACGGCCGAACGAGTTCGCGTAGGCGTGCGCCAGGGTGAGCTGGCCGACGCTCGCCGCGGCCTGCTGGGTGGCGAGGTCGCGGGGGCGGCGGGAGAGCTTCAACGGGGCCAGGCCGGCGGCGATCGCACCGGACGACACGAGCACCACCTGGCTGCCCGCCGCGGCACGGGCGGCGAGGGCGTCGACCAGCGCGTCGAGACGCGCCGGGTCGAGGCCACCTTCCGCCGTGGTCAACGAGGAGGAACCGACCTTGACCACGATGCGGTTCGCCGAAGCGACCGCGGTTCGAGCTTGTGAGACCACGGGGGCCGTCACGGGTTTACTCCTCGTCGAAGTCGTCGCCGTACTCACCGGGCGCGCGGCGTGCCTTCTTCAGCGCCTTGCGCTCGTGGGCGCCGATGCGGTCGTTGCGCTCGAGACGGATGTCCGTGCCACGTCCGGTCATCGTCATCGCGATGCCGGCCGGGGTGGTCGGTTCCCAGTCGAAGATCAGGTCGCCGATGGTGACCTGGCAACCGGGGACGGCGCCCATCTTCACGAGCTTCTCCTCGACACCCAGCCTGTTGAGGCGGTCCGCGAGGTAACCGACGGCTTCGTCGTTGGAGAAGTCGGTCTGGCGGATCCAGCGCTCGGGGCGTTCGCCCTTCACGATGAAGCCACCCTCGACCGAGGGGTCCTCGGTCACGGTGAAGCCCTGGTCGTCCACGGCGGTCGGCCGCAGCACGATTCGGGTCGACTCCTTCTTCGGCTGGGCCTCGCGGTACTCGCGCACGACCTCGGCCAGCTTGAACGTCAGCTCGCGCAGGCCCTGGCGGGACACCGTCGACACCTCGAAGACCGGCAGGCCGCGGGCCTCGATCTCCGGGCGGACGATGTCGGCGAGGTCCTGGGCGTCCGGGATGTCGACCTTGTTGAGGATCACCACGCGCGGACGGTCCTCGAAGTTGCCGCCGAGTGCCGGCGTGTACTCCGAGAGTTCCTTCTCCAGGGCGTCGATGTCCGCGATCGGGTCGCGGCCCGGCTCGTACGTCGCGCAGTCGACGACGTGCGCGAGCACGGCGGTGCGCTCGATGTGGCGCAGGAAGTCGAGGCCGAGGCCCTTGCCCTGCGACGCTCCGGGGATCAGGCCGGGGACGTCCGCCATCGTGAAGACGGTCTCGCCCGCGGTGATCACGCCGAGGTTCGGGACCAGGGTCGTGAACGGGTAGTCGGCGATCTTCGGCTTGGCCGCGGACAGCACCGAGATCAGCGACGACTTGCCCGCGGACGGGAAGCCGAGCAGGCCGACGTCCGCGACGGACTTGAGCTCCAGCACCAGGTCGCGCGTCTCGCCCGGCTCACCGAGCAACGCGAAACCAGGCGCCTTGCGGGCCTTGGACGCGAGCGAGGCGTTGCCCAGGCCGCCACGGCCACCGGCCGCCGCGATCAGCTGGGTGCCCTCGCCGACGAGGTCCGCGACGATCTCACCGGACTCGGTCATCACGACCGTGCCGTCGGGGACGCGCAGGATCAGGTCCTCGCCGTTCGCACCGTCGCGGTTCGCGCCGGCACCGGCCTTGCCGCTGGTGGCGGAGGCGTGCGGGCGGAAGTGGAAGTCCAGCAGGGTGTGCACCTGCGAGTCGACGACGAGGATGACGTTGCCGCCACTGCCTCCGTTGCCGCCGTCCGGGCCGCCGAGCGGCTTGAACTTCTCGCGGTGCACTGAAGCACACCCGTTGCCCCCGTTGCCGGCGGCAGCGTGGATCACCACCCGGTCTACGAAGCGGGCCACGGAACTACTTCCCTTCAAACGAACAACCAACGTCGGTCGCGGGCAACCAACGGTCTGGACAAACAACGAGGGGCGGAGCCGGATGACCGGGCCCGCCCCTCGCAGAGGTCTAACTACGTTGCGGAAACGGTCCTCAGACCGCGACCGGAACGATGTTGACGGTCTTGCGACCGCGCTTCGAACCGAACTCCACCGCACCGGGCAGCAGGGCGAACAGCGTGTCGTCCTTGCCGATGCCGACGCCGACGCCGGGGTGGAACTTGGTGCCGCGCTGGCGGATCAGGATCTCGCCGGCCTTGACGACCTGACCGCCGAACCGCTTCACACCCAGGTACTGGGGGTTGGAGTCACGGCCGTTGCGGGAACTGGATGCACCCTTTTTGTGTGCCATGAGAAGTCAGGTCCTCACTTACCGGTGATGCCGGTGACCTCGACACGGGTCAACTTCTGACGGTGACCCTGTCGCTTGTGGTAGCCGGTCTTGTTCTTGAACTTGTGGATGCGAATCTTCGGGCCCTTGGTGTGCTCGACCAGCTTGCCGGTAACCGAGAACTTCGCCAGGGCCGCCGCGTCTGCGGTGACGTCAGTGCCGTCGACCACGAGCAGCGCCTGGAGGGAGATTTCGGTGCCCGGCTCGCCCTCGAGCTTCTCGACCTCGACGATGTCGCCGACAGCGACCTTGTACTGCTTGCCGCCGGTCTTGACGATCGCGTACATCAGGACGGAAGTCTCCTGCTACTCGATGGTGACGGGCCGTGCGCCGACCAATCTGGGACGGTGTTTCCACCATTAGGCACCAGAGGAGGCACACGACAGGACCCGTCGGATGGCGGGCCGTCAACAAGGTTACGGGAGTGGGTACTCCTGGAGCAAACCGGGGTGCCCTCAACACGTTCCCGCAGCCTGTGTGGTCCCCCACAACGTTGTCCCGCAACGCAAAACCGGGGCCGCCCGCAGGCGACCCCGGTCTCGCTTCCTCGCGTCAGTCCTCCTGGACCGGCGGTCCCGCGGGCCGCGACACGGCGCGGCGCCTGCGGGTGGTGGTGACCACCGGTGCGGGCATCTGGACCTCGGGCTGCTTGGGCACCTCGACCACGATCGGGGCGGGCACCTCGGCCGCCGGGGCACCGGCGGGGCGCTTGGCCGCGCGACGCCGCGGACGGGCCGCAGGGGGCTCCACCACGGCCACAGGGGCCGCGGCGACGGGCTCGGGCGCGGAGACCGGCTGCGGGGCCGCGGCGGGCTCCTGCTCGGGCTCGACGGCCGGAAGGGGCCGCTGGGCACCGATGCGACCGGTCACCACGGGCTGCTGAGCACCGATGCGACCCGTCACGACGGGCTGCTCCGGCTCGGCGGGCCGCTGGGCACCGATGCGATCCGTGGCGACGGGCTGCTCCGGCTCGGCGGGCTGCTGGGCACCGATGCGACCCGTGGCGACGGGCTGCTCGGCGACGGGCTCGACGAGCCCCTCGGCCGTCTCCTCGATCACCTCGGGCTCGGTGACCACGGGCTCGAGCTCGACGGGCGCCGGGTCCTCGGCGACCTCGTGCGGCACGTGACCGTTGAGCGCCTGCTCCTCGGCCACGACCGCGTCGACCACGGCCTGCGGCTCCTTGTCGCGGCCACGCCGGCGGCGGCGACGACGGCCGTGGGCCTCGTGCTCCTGGTCGGCGGCGACCACGTCCTCGGAGGTGTCCTCCGGCTCGCCGGGCTCGAAGACCTCGACGACCTCGGGCTCGGCAGGCGCCTCGACGGCCGCCTCGACGACCTCGGTCGTCTCGGCCGCCTGCTCGCCGCCGCCCTTGTTGCGGCGCGACTTGCGGCCACCGCTCTGCTGCGGCTGCTGCTGACCGCCACCGTTGCCACCACCGTGCGAGTGCATCGGCTCGGTGGACACGACGACGCCGCGGCCGCGGCAGTGCTCACAGGTCTGGCTGAACGCCTCGAGCAGGCCCGTGCCGACCCGCTTGCGGGTCATCTGGACGAGACCCAGCGAGGTGACCTCGGCGACCTGGTGACGCGTGCGGTCGCGGCCCAGGCACTCGGTCAGGCGGCGCAGGACCAGGTCGCGGTTCGACTCCAGGACCATGTCGATGAAGTCGATGACGATGATGCCGCCGATGTCGCGCAGCCGGAGCTGGCGGACGATCTCCTCCGCCGACTCCAGGTTGTTGCGCGTGACGGTCTCCTCGAGGTTGCCGCCCGACCCGGTGAACTTGCCGGTGTTGACGTCGATGACCGTCATCGCCTCGGTGCGGTCGATGATCAGGTAGCCACCCGACGGCAGCCAGACCTTGCGGTCCAGCGCCTTCATCAGCTGCTCGTCGATGCGGTACTCGACGAACGCGTCGTTGTTGCCGACGTGCTTCTTCAGGCGGTCCTGCAGGTCCGGCGCCACGTGGCGGACGTAGGAGTCGATGACGTCCCACGCCTCGTCGCCCTGGACGACGAGCTGGGCGAAGTCCTCGGTGAACAGGTCGCGGACGACCTTCACCAGCAGGTCCGGCTCTTCGTAGAGCAGCGTCGGCGCCTTGGTGGAGGTGCTCTCGGACTTCTCCTTGATGACCTTCCACTGGGCCTGCAGACGCGTGACGTCGCGGCCGAGCTCCTCCTCGGAGATGCCCTCCGAGGCGGTGCGGATGATCACACCGGCGTCCTCGGGGACGACGCGCTTGAGGATGTCCTTGAGGCGCTTGCGCTCGTTGTCCGGCAGCTTGCGGCTGATGCCCGTGGCACCGCCGCCCGGCACGTACACCAGGAAACGGCCGGGGAGGCTGATCTGCGTGGTGAGGCGGGCGCCCTTGTGGCCGACCGGGTCCTTGGTGACCTGGACGAGCACGGAGTCGCCGCTGCTCAGCGCCTGCTCGATCTTGCGGGACTTGCCCTCGAGACCGGCGGCGTCCCAGTCGACCTCACCGGCGTAGAGCACGGCGTTGCGGCCGCGGCCGATGTCGATGAACGCGGCTTCCATGCTCGGCAGCACGTTCTGCACGCGGCCGAGGTAGACGTTGCCCACGATCGAACCGGAGCCCGACGACGTGACGAAGTGCTCGACCAGCACGCCGTCCTCGAGCACGCCGATCTGGGTGCGGTCGCCGCGCTCGCGGACGACCATCGTGCGGGCCACGGCCTCGCGGCGGGCCAGGAACTCGGCCTCGGTCAGGACCGGGGCACGGCGGCGGCCGGCCTCGCGACCGTCGCGGCGGCGCTGGCGCTTGGCCTCCAGGCGCGTGGAGCCGCGGATGCTGCGCACCTCGCTCTGCGCGGCCTCGGAGTCGGCCTTGTCGTCGCGCGCGTCCCGCGTCTCGCGGACGTGCACGACCGTGTTCGGCGGGTCGTCCTCGGACGTCACGTCGTCTTCCGCGCCGGTCTTGCGGCGACGGCGACGGCGGCGACGGCGGGTCGAGCTCTCGTCGCCCTCGTCCTCGGCCTCGGCGGCGTCGTCGCTCTCGGCGCTGTCGGAGCCTTCCTCGGCCGCGGCCTCGTCGGTCTCCTCGCCGCCCTCGGCGTCGGTGCCCTTGCCGCGGCCACGGCCACGGCGGCCACGGCGGCGGCGACGGCGGCTGTCCGCCTCGTCGTCACCGTCGACCTCGGTGTCGGTCTCCGCCTCGGCCGCCTCGGCTGCGTCGAGCTCGTCCGCGGCGATCTCGCCGACGGACTTCTCCTCGACGACCGGCTCCTCCTCGACCACGAACGGCGACGGCGGCGCCTTGGGGCGCTCGATCGGCGTCGGCGGCAGGAAGACCGCGCTCGGCGCGGCGAAGATCGGCGCGAGCGCCGGTGCCTCGAACGCCGGGATCGCGGGCGCCTCGTAGTCCTCGGTGACCTCACCGGTGACCACGTCGTCCCAGTCGACGAGCGTCTCGGCGACCTTCAGCGCGACGTCGCGGCTGACGCTCGACTGCGCGCTCTTGGGGACCTCACCGAGGTCCGCCAGCGCCGTCATCACGTCCTTGCTGCTGACGTCCAGCAGTTTCGCCAGTGCGTGAACCCGCAGCTTGTCCGGCAGGTTCGCCAGTTCAGGGCGCGCGGCAACCACACCCTGCCCGCCGGTACCACCGGCGGGCTGTTCCTTGTTCGACATGCAGCTCCTCCACCCCCGGGCGCGTCCCGTGAGGACGCGGCCGCGCAGGGGCCTCTCTTGGTCTCTCTCCGCCGCTGCTCGCGGCGGGAATCCTTGCCTCGCGCGCAGCGGCGTGGCGCCTCACTGGACGCACGCTTGCGCAGGTCCCACGACGACGCCGCTGTCAGCGCCGCTCCTCCTGTGTGCTTCGCGGGCGGGGGCCGGACCAATCAGACACCGTCTGCGCTCGTCAGGACTCTCTGTCCTGTTGGAGCGGGTCCACCAGCCTGCCCTCGCCGTCGAGGCGTCCCTGCGCCATCCGGGTTGCTCTCGCAGGTACCGGCGGCACGAGATCGGCCACGACGCGAAGCGCATTCAGCACGTCGTCGGGTCGCACGGTAGGCGTTACCTGCCGTACAACCGTCATGAGTATCCCACACGGTCGTGACAAAGCGGTGTCATCGTGTCCGGCGTCGCTCGAACGTGGTTCGACCAGCGCCGACACGACGGCGGGCCGCACGTCGAGCATCTTCGTGCCGTTCTTGGTGAGCCGCTCGACCTCGACGGACTCGGCCGCGAGGAAGACGCTCACCGCCTTCGCCAGCTCATCGGGCTCGACGCCGTCGAGCTCGATCCTCCACTCGCTCGCGTCGATGCGCTCGGTGAGGTTGCCACCGCGCGCCTGGACGATGTCGACGACGTCGATGCCGGGCGGCAACGCCTCGTCGAGCGCTGCCCTGAGCGCCACCGGGTCGACCTGCTCGACCACCGAGACCTCGACGTACTCGGCCTCGCTGGCCACGCCGGTCGGCGCGGCGCCGACCCACGACACCTTCGGGTGAGGGCTGAACCCCTGGGAGTAGGCCATGGGTACGCCTGCCCTGCGCAGCGCGCGTTCGAACGTGCGAGCGATGTCGCGATGCGAAGTGAAACGCAACCTCCCCCGCTTGGTGTAGCGCAGGCGCAGTTTCTGCACCGCGGCGGCGGAGGGGTTGTTCGGCAGGTTGCGGCTCAGCGGTGCTCCCGAGTGGTGTTCCGACGGGTGAGCGGTCCCATCGGCGCAGGCTGTTCGTCCATGAGGACGGTACCGTGAACCTGATTCAGAACGTTCAGCTTGTCTAGATCGTTGCGCGTGGTTACGGTCCGGCTGACTGGACGCCCTGCCGACCTGGAGGTCCCTGGTGCCTCTGCCCCACCGCACACGAGCGGCGGCGATGACCGCGTTGCTCGTGGCCGGGTGCTTGGCGGCGTCGTTGCCCGCGGGCGCGGAACCAGATCCGGCGCCCGCCGCGCCGTCGTGCATCCAGCCTGGCCCACTGCTGCGCTACCTGGTGGTCTTTCCGCAGGCCACACCCGCTGAGAGCGCAAACTCCGAGATCACCGGGGCGTGTGGCCTGACCACCGTCTACTACCCGCAGATCTCGGTCGCGGTGGCCACCTCGCCCGACCCCCGTTTCCTCGACCGGATCGGCCCGCAGCGCGCCTACAGCGCCCAGGCCGAGGGCATCGCCAAGCGGTCGGTGAAGCGCAAGAAGGACGACACCGAGCTGTTCCGGCCCTCGGGCGTGCGCTCGGCCGAGCAGTGGGACATGAATCTCATCAACGCCCCGGCCGCGCACGAGATCACCACGGGCTCCAAGTCCGTCGTCGTGGGCGTTTTGGACTCCGGCGTCGATGCCCGCCACCCCGACCTGGTGGCCGCGCTGGCGCCCGAGCTGTCCGCGGGGTGCCTGACCGGCAAGCCCGACACGTCCCCGTCCGCGTGGACCCCGACGACCTCCCCCCACGGCACGCACGTCGCCGGCACCATCGCCGCCGCGGACGACGGCCGTGGCACCACGGGGGTCGCACCAGGGGTGCGCATCGCGTCCGTGAAGGTCGTGGACGACGAGGGCTTCATCTACCCCGAGTACGCCGTGTGCGGCTTCATGTGGGCCGCCGCACAGCAGATGACGATCACCAACAACAGCTACTTCATCGACCCGTACCTGTTCACATGCCAGGACGAGCCCGGTCAGCGCGTCGTCTACGAGGCCGTCCGCCGTGCCGTCGACTACGCGACCTCGCGCAACGTGCTGACGGTCGCCGCCGCCGGGAACGCCGCCGCCGACCTGTCCCGGCCGGGGCGTGACTCGATGTCACCGACGAACGGCGATGCGCAGACGCGGCCGGTCGACTCGACGTGCGTGGTGCTCCCGGCGCAGCTCAAGAACGTCGTGGGCGTGTCCGCGGTCGACTCGACCAAGACCAAGGCCGGGTACAGCTCCTACGGGCTGGGCGCGATCGACGTGACGGCGCCGGGTGGCGACTCGCGCACGCCGAACGGGTGTGTGCTGTCGACCGTGCCGTCCGGCTACGACTACTCGTGCGGCACCTCGATGGCGACTCCGCACGCGGCCGGGGTGGCGGCGCTCATCGCGTCGGTGCACCCCGAGACGGACGCGGTGTCGCTGGGACGCAAGCTGAACGCGCAGGCGCAGACGCTGGCCTGCCCCGCCGACTACGACCTGAACGGGACGGGTGTGCAGGACGCGTTCTGCACCGGGTACTCGGAGTACAACTCGTTCTACGGCCACGGCCTCGTGGACGCGCGCGCGGCCGTCACCAAGTAGCTCCCTGCCTGCGACGGCTCGGGCGGTGGTCCGATCCTCGTGCTGGACGACGGGGTTTCAGCGACGCCGGCAGCCGTCACGCGGTGACGTCGTAGGCCCTGAGCTGGACCATCAGCGGCAACCCGTTGTCATGGACCGCGCACCCGATCTGCACTGACCGTGCCGCGGTGTGCCAGCCCGCGACGTAGCCGTACGGGTACCACTCGTCGAGCTCGGCGACGGAGATCGCACCCGGCAGCCAGCCCTCCGCACGTTGCTCGAACAACTCGCGCAACGCGTCCATCCGCGGTCGGGCCAGTGCTTCCAGCTGCTCGTAGTCGTGGTGTTCCTCGTCGTCGAGGTCCAGTTCCCACAGCTCGAACGTGAGCTCCCAGACGATCGTGCCCTCGACCTCGTCGACGCTCGACGTGACGCCACCGAGGTCCAGGTGCTGCACGGCGCCGGCCAGGCCGGCCTTCGTCCAGTCCTCGTGGGACCGGACGAGGCCGAGCACCTGGTCGACGACGCCAGCGTCGCTCACGGCGTGAGCGTGGGGTTCTTCACCGGCGAGCCGACGCCGACCGGGGAGATCGGCAGCAGCTTGCGGCCCGTGGGACCGACCTCGATGTCCGTGCCCATCGCCGGGCAGACACCGCAGTCGAAACACGGGGTCCAGCGGCAGTCGTCCTGCTCGCGCTCGTCGAGCGCGTCCTGCCAGTCGGCCCAGAGCCATTCCTTGTCGAGGCCCGAGTCGAGGTGGTCCCAGGGCAGGACCTCCAGTTCCTCGCGCTCGCGGGTGGTGTACCAGGCGAGGTCGACGCCGAGCGGTTCCAGCTCCCGCGCCGCCATGGTGGTCCAACGGTCGTAGGAGAAGTGCTCGCTCCAGCCGTCGAACCGGCCGCCGTCGCGCCACACGGCCTCGATGACCTTGCCGATGCGCCGGTCACCCCGGCTGAGCAGGCCTTCGATCAGGCTCGGCTTGCCGTCGTGGTAGCGCATGCCGATGTTGCGGCCGAGGCTTCGGTCGCTGTTGACGGCTTCGCGCAGCTTGCGCAGGCGGTCGTCGACGACGTCCGGGTCGCACTGCGGGGCCCACTGGAACGGCGTGTGCGGCTTGGGCACGAAGCCGCCGATCGAGATGGTGCAGCGGACGTCGTTGCGGCCGCTCGCCTGCCGGCCCGCGCGGATGACGTTCTTCGCCATCTCCGCGATCTGCAGGACGTCCTCGTCCTCCTCGGTGGGGAGGCCGCACATGAAGTAGAGCTTCACCTGCCGCCAGCCGTTGGAGAACGCGGCCGACACCGTCCGGATGAGGTCCTCTTCGGACACCATCTTGTTGATGACGCGGCGCATCCGCTCGCTGCCGCCCTCGGGCGCGAAGGTCAGGCCCGAGCGCCTTCCGTTGCGGGACAGCTCGTTCGCGAGATCGATGTTGAACGCGTCGACGCGGGTGCTCGGCAGGCTCAGGCCCGTGTTCGTGCCCTCGTAGCGGTCCGCGAGCCCCTTGGTGATCTCGGCGATCTCGCTGTGGTCCGCACTGGACAGCGACAGCAGGCCGACCTCTTCGAAGCCGGTCGCCTCCAGGCCCTTCTGGACCATGGCGCCGATGCCCTCGATGGACCGCTCGCGCACCGGGCGGGTGATCATGCCCGCCTGGCAGAAGCGGCAGCCGCGCGTGCAGCCGCGGAAGATCTCGACGCTCATCCGCTCGTGGACGCTCTCGGCGAGCGGCACCAGCGGCTGCTTCGGGTACGGCCACGCGTCGAGGTCCATCGTGGTGCGCTTGAAGACTCGGTACGGGACGCGGTCGCGGTTCGGCACGACGCGCTGGATGCGGCCGTCCGGCAGGTACTCCACGTCGTAGAACCGCGGGATGTACACGCCGCCGGTCTCGGCGAGCCTCGTCAGCACCTCGTCGCGGCCGCCGGGAGAGCCCTCGGCCTTCCAGTTCTTGACGATCTCGGTGATCTCGAGGACGGCCTCTTCGCCGTCACCCAGCACCGCCGCGTCCACGAAGTCCGCGATCGGCTCGGGGTTGAACGCCGCGTGCCCACCGGCGACCACGATCGGGTCGGCCTCGGTGCGGTCCGCCGCGTGCAGCGGGATGCCGGCGAGGTCCAGCGCCGTCAGCATGTTCGTGTAGCCCAGCTCCGTCGCGAAGCTGATGCCCATCAGGTCGAACGCCTTCAGCGGGCGGTGCCCGTCGACCGTGAACTGCGGGACGTCGTGCTCGCGCATGAGCGCCTCGAGGTCCGGCCACACGGCGTACGTGCGCTCGGCGAGCACGTCCGGCAGCTCGTTGAGGATCTCGTAGAGGATCATGACGCCCTGGTTGGGCAGGCCGACCTCATACGCGTCGGGGTACATCAACGCCCAGCGCACGGACGCCTCGTCCCAGTCCTTGACGGTCGCGTTGAGCTCCCCGCCGACGTACTGCACCGGCTTGGAGATCCGCGGCAGCAGAGGCTCCAACCTGGGGAAAACAGACTCGACACTCACACGACCAGAGTAACGGCCCCCACAGGCGGCGGCCGAATCGCGGTTCAGTCCAGCAACAACTTGCCCAACCGCCGTGCCGCCACCACCGTTCCCGCGGCCGCGAGGACCGCGAAGTACGCGACGTGGCCGAGCATGCCCCAGCCGACAACGCCCAGCGTGAGACCCCTCATCAGCTCGATGGCGTGGTAGAGCGGCGTCCACGTGACCACCGCCTGCAGCCAGCCCGGGTAGACCGACAGCGGGTAGAACGTCGTCGAGAACAGGAACAGCGGCAGCACCGCGAGCTGCACGAGGTCGAAGTCCTGCCACGACCTCATGAACGTCGTCGCCGCCATGCCGACCGCCGCGAACGCGAACGCCACCAGCAGCGCCGCCGGCAACGCGAGCAGAGCCCACGGCGAGAAGATCAGCCCCATCCCGAGCATGACCGCGAGGAACCCGGCCGAGTACAGGCCACCCCGGAGCAGCGCCCAGGCGATCTCACCGATCGCGATGTCCATCGGCCCCATCGGCGTCGTGAGCATCGCGTCGTAGAGCTTCACGTACTTGAACTTGAAGAACACGTTGAACGTCGCGTCGTACACGGCCCCGTTCATCGCGCTCGCCGCCAGCAGCGCCGGCGCCACGAACGCCGCGTAGCTGATGGGCCGCCCGTCGGGCCCGGCCACCGCCGACACCATCTGCCCGAACCCGAGGCCCAGTGACCACAGGAACAGCAGAGGTTCGAACGCCCCTCCGACCAGCACGAACCAGGCACGCCGGTTCACCACGGCGGCCCGTTCGACGAGCATGCTCGCCTTGCCGCCGTAGAGCCCCGGCGGAATCACACGCCACAACAGCCCGACGCTGGCCGACTTCGCCTGACCGGCGCGATCGAGGGTCTGCGTCATGTCACACCGCCAGCCTTCGGTGGAAGAAACGAACCCCGAGCACGACGCCCACGCCGACCAACGCACCGAGGTACGCGATGTGGCCCAACGCTGGTAAGAGGTTCAACGTGCCGAACGTCAGGCCTCGCGCCAGTTCGATGCCGTGCCACGCCGGTGTCAGCCACACGACCGGCAGCAACCAGTCCGGCAGCTGGCTGACCGGGAAGAACGCACCGGTGAACAAGGTCATCGGCATGAGCACGAACCGGAAGATGTTGTTGAACGCCTCCGGCTTCTCCAAGGTCGCGCTGTAGGCGACCAGCGGTGCGCCGAAGGCGAGCCCCGCCAGTGCCGCGACCGGAATCGCGAGCAGGATGCCCGGCCCGGCCGCCGCGCCGAGTGCGAAGGCGATGCCCACGAACACCACGGCCCGCAGGAACAGCTGCGAGCCGATCCACATCATCTGCGAGTAGAGCACCTGCGCCGGCGTGATCGGCGTGGCCACCATCGCGATGAACGACTTCTGCCACATGAACTGCGACATGACCGGGAAGGTCGACTCGAACGTGGCGCCCTGCACGGCGGTGACCACGACCAACGCGGGCGCGAGGTACTGCAGGTACGGCACGCCGCCGATCAGCGCCGTCGACTGCACCTGCGACCCGAACCCCAGACCGAGCGCCACGAGGAACAGCACCGGCGTGAGGAAGCCCGACACCGCCGTCGCGCGCCAGTTGCGCCGGTACCACGTCCAGGTCTTCTCGAACGCGAACCAGGAAGCCCTCAGCGTCTGCATCAGTCCACCAACGTCCGGCCGGTGAGCCGCAGGAACACGTCCTCCAGCGAACTGCGCCGCACCAGGCTCTGCACCGGCTGCACCCCTTGCTCGTGGACTCTCTGGAGGGTCGCCTCCCCGTCCTGCGTGTAGAGCAGCAACCGGTCCGGCAGCACCTCGACCCGCTCGGCGAACCGCTCCAGGTCGGGCTTCTGCGCGCCGGGCCGGAACCGCAGCTCCAGCACCTCCCTGGTGGAGTACCGGCTGATCAGTTCACTGGGCGAGCCCTCGGCCGCGATCCGCCCGCCGTCCATCACCACGAGCCTGTCGCACAGCTGCTCGGCCTCGTCCATGTAGTGGGTGGTGATGATGAGCGTGACGCCGTCCTGCTTCAGCCGGAACAGCCTGTCCCACAACAGGTGCCGCGCCTGCGGGTCCAACCCGGTGGTCGGCTCGTCGAGCAGGAGCAGCTCCGGGTCGTTCACGAGGGACCGCGCGATCGTGAGCCGCCGCTTCATGCCACCGCTGAGCGGCTCGACCTCGTGGTCGGCCCGATCCACGAGCTGCGCGAACTCGAGCAGCTCCTCGGCCTTCTCGCGGCACCTCTGCCGCGACATACCGAAGTACCGCCCGTAGATCTGCAGGTTCTGCCGGACCGTCAGCTCCGTGTCCAGGTTGTCGAGCTGCGGAACCACCCCGAGCCGAGCCCGGATCTTGGGCCCCTCGGTCCCCGGATCCATGCCGAGCACCTTCAGCTCGCCACCGGTCCGCCCCGACACGCACGAGATCATCCGCATCGTCGACGACTTCCCGGCCCCGTTGGGCCCGAGGAACCCGAACGCCTCCCCCCGCCGCACCTCGACGTCGATGCCGCGCACGGCCTCGAACGACCCGAAGTGCTTGGTCAGAGCCTTGGCCTCAACGAGGTTGTCCACCCGCCCGACGTTAACGAACAGGTCTGACAATTCTCGACGCAATTACGATCAGGGCCATGCCCGAACTGCACTGGCTCTCGGAAGCCGACGACACCCTCCGCGCCGAGATCCACGCCGTCGTGCACGACGTGGTGGCGGCGGGCGGAGCCGTCGGCTACCACGAACCGCCGACCTACGACCGCATCTCGTCCTGGTTGGACACCGTGCTGAAGCAGGTGCGGGACGGCGACGCGGCCTTCTGCACGGCCGTCGTGGACGGTGTCGTGCGCGCGGTGGGCTTGTGGCGGCGCGGTTCCACGGCCGTGTTCCAGCACCGGGCCGAGGTGCAGCAGATCATGGCCCACCCGTCCGCCCGCGGGCTCGGCCTGGGCAAGCTCGTGGTCGAGGGTCTCGTCGAGAACGCCCGCGCGGCGGGCATCGAGATCGTCATGCTCGGTGTGCGGGGCAACAACCACGGAGCCATCGAACTGTACGAACGCATCGGGTTCCGGGAGTGCGGGCGGATGCCGAACGCGATCGCCGTGGGCACCGAGCGGTGGGACGACGTGTGGATGTACCTGCCGCTCGGCTACCCGGAGGGGACGACGTTGAACGGCGACAAGCCGGGCGGTCTGGGCAGCAGCCCTCGACGCGGCTGATCCCCGCAAGACATTGACGAGCGCCTGATCGAACGCGAAGCCGAAGGCGAGCCGTCCTTACCAAAGGCTCCGGGTGCGCCCCTCTACGCAACGCGCCTCCGCCCAACGCAACAGGCGTGCCATCTACCCGCGTGCGGCGTGGACCCGGCTTTGGATCAGATTGGCGGGGGGGGGGGGGGGGGGGGGCGGCCCCCCCCCCCCCCCCCCCCCCCCCCCCCCCAACCCCCCCCAACAACACCGGGGGCCGGCCGTAACCCCCGGCACGCCCCCCGACAGAACCCGAGAAACCTCAGAGGTTCGGGAACCAGATCTTGATCTCGCGCTCGGCGGACTCGGCCGAGTCGGAACCGTGCACCAGGTTGAACTGGACCTCGGTGCCGAAGTCGCCGCGGATGGTGCCGGGCGTGGCCTTCTCGACGGGGTCGGTCCCACCGGCGAGCTGGCGGAAGGCCGGCACCGCGCGGACACCCTCCACCACGAGCGCGACCAGCGGTCCGCCGGTGATGAAGTCGACGAGGTCGTTGTAGAACGACTTGCCGTCGTGCTCCGCGTAGTGCTGCTCGGCGGTGGCGCGGTCGGCGGTGCGCAGCTCCAGGGCGGCGAGCTTGAGGCCCTTGCGCTCGATGCGGGCGATCACCTCGCCAACGAGACCACGGGCAACGCCATCGGGCTTAACGAGAACCAGGGTGCGCTCGGACACGACGGTGTGACTCCTCGAAAACAGGTACGGGATGTGCGAACAGGGTAGCCGCGCACGTCGGGAGGGCTGTGACCCGGGATACGTCATAGTTCTGCGCGTGAGTTCACAGCACACCGGATCAGCTCTGACCGGCGCCGCCGTCCTGTTCGTCCTGCTCCGTCTCCTCGCGGTGTCCCACTACGACTGGCACACCGCGTTCGCCCTGCTCCACACGCTGGAACTGGACGACGCGCCCGGTCTGTTCCTCGGCACGTTCATGGCCGACGACCGCATCAGCACGGTGCTGCTGATGATCGTCACCCCGGCGACGTTCTTCTTCTACCTGCGCACCCGCAAGGATCCGGAACGCGCGAGCACGACGGCGCTCCTCACGTTGATCGTGCTCGTCGCGCTGATGGTGTCCCACACGCTGACGTACCACCGTTGGTGGATCTCCGCCGGCGCCGTCGCGATCGGTGCGGCCATGGTGCTGGCCATTCGCAACGCGCGGTGGCTGCTCAAGTGGTTCGCCTGGCTGCTGGCCGGTTCCGCGCTCGCGGTGGCCGCCGTCGTCAGCACGCCGTGGGTGCCCAAGGAGAAGATCAACGACCTCGAGGAGGTCTACGTGTTCGAGACGAGCCCGGGGTTCCTCAAGGTGCTCAAGGCGAAGGACCGCGAGTTCACGATCCTCCGCACCGAGGACGTCCTGAAGCGCGTGGAGCTAGCCGATCACTAGTGCACCAGCACGGGCTGGGCCTCGCGGTCGACGGTGACCTGCCGCAGCACGAACACCGCCAGCCCGAGCGCCACCGACACGAGCGCCGCCGAGATCCAGAACGCCAGGTGGAAGCCCGAGGTCAGGGCTTCCAGGCGGTCGACGCCCGAGGCGAGCAGCGACGACGTGTAGGTGGTCGAGGTCGTGGCCAGCACGGCCAGTCCCAGGGCGCCACCGACCTGCGCGGTCGTGTTCACGAGACCGGACGCCAGGCCCGCCTCGCCGTGCGCGGCGCCGGACATCGCGAGCGTCATCAGGGCCGGGAACGACAGGCCCAGCCCGATGCCCAGCGGTGCCACGGCGGGCAGGATGTGCGCGACGTACGAGCCGTCGACCGGCACCTGCGTGAACACCACCATGCCGGCCAGCATGAACAGCAGGCCCACGATCAGCATGTTGCGTTCGCCGAAGCGGGTGTTCAGGCGTGCCGACAGCGACACCGAGAACACCGCGATCGCGCCAGCGACTGGCATGAACGCCAGGCCGATCTGCAACGGCGTGTACTGCAGCACGAGCTGCATGTACAGCGTGCCGAGGAAGAACAGGCCGAACATGCCGGCGACCATGGAGATCTGCACCAGGTTCGCGCCGGTCACGTTGCGGGACTTGAACACCCGCAGCGGCAGCAACGGCTTCGCGGCGGTCCGCTGGCGTTGCACGAACCCCGCCAGCAACGCCAGCGCGACGGCGCCCAGCCCCAGCGTGTGCGCGGAGTTGAAGCCGTGGTGCTCCGCCTTGACGATCGTGTAGACGCCGAGCATCACGGCGGCGACGATCAGCAGCGCGCCGAGGACGTCCGCGCCCTCGCGCAGGCCGAGGCCGACCGAGTCGGGCACCAGGCGCACGGCCGCCACCGCGGCCACGATGCCGATCGGGATGTTCACGAAGAAGATCCAGTGCCACGACATGGCGTCGGTCAGCACACCGCCGAGCAACAGGCCGAGAGACGCGCCCGCCGCCGCGACGAAGCTGAACACGCCGATGGCGCGCCTCTGCTCGTTGGGCTCGGGGAACATCGTCACGACCATGCCCAGCGTCACGGACGTGGCGAGCGCACCGCCCGCACCCTGCACGAACCTCGAAATGATCAGCATTTCGGAGCTGAACGAGAGCCCGCACAGCAGCGACGCCACCGTGAAGACCCCCAGGCCGATCAGAAACACCTTCTTGTGCCCGATCAGGTCGCCCAGACGACCCGCGAGCAGGAGCAGACCGCCGTAGGCGATCAGGTACGCGTTCACGACCCAGGCGAGTCCCGCCTGGCTGAACTCGAGGTCTTCCGCGATGGCGGGCAGCGCGACGTTCACGATCGTCTGGTCCAGCACGATCATCAACATCCCTGCGCACAGCACGATCAGCGCCAGCCAGCGCGAGTCGGTTCTCGATCCCCCTGAAGTCATAAGAGGAACCGTAACAGATAGTTTTGTACGGGACTATCTTCTATCCAACGGCATGACGCAGCGCACGTTTGCGCGGCGGCTTCTCACATGCCACAGGAGTGCTCAGACGGCCCTCGACCAGCCTCGTCAGGCCGTTGACCAGGCCGGACCGTTCGTCGGCTGGCAACGAACCCAGCACGCTGCCGACCACGTCCCGGTACACCTCGTCGGCCTTCGCCACGATCGCGCGGCCCTGCTCGGTCACGACCACGACGCGGGCGCGCCGGTCCGTCGGCGACGGCCTGCGCTCGGCGTGGCCGGCGGACTCGAGCGCGTCCATCGTCACGACCATGGTCGTCTTGTCGATGCTGATCACGTCGGCGATCTCGGTCTGCGTGAGATCCGCGTCCAGCGCGGTGGACAGCACGCAGCGGGCTCGCGGAGTCAGTCCGATCTCCGCGAGCCTCGCCGTCAGCTCCGTCTCCAGCGCGTGTCCCGTCCGATGCAGCAGCATCATCAGGTCAGTACACCCCGTCGTGCCCATGAGCTCGACGGTACCAAACTGATCTGGAACAAAACTGTTTGTCAGCGGGACTATTGCTCCAGCACGACCACGGAGCGTGCTGCTCCCGCCTTCTTCTCCCCGGTCAGCGGCTTCCAGTCACCGGCGGGCAGCGTGACGGCCCGGTCGGTCGGGTACGGGTTGATCACCACGACCAGACCGCGACGAGCCGGGTCGACGTCCGGTCCCACCGTGTCGTCGACGTGCATGACGATCACGCCTGGCTCCGCGGCCGGGAAGGACACCTTCTGCTGCACCAGGTCGGCCGACCCCAGCGAGAACAGGGGCGACGACTGGCGGATCCGCAGCAGCTCCAAGGTCGCGTCCAGCGCGGCCCTCATGTCCGCGGACGACGGCTTCGCCATGCCCAGCAACGGCTTCGCGTACGGCCACTTCGACTCGTTGTCGGCCTTCGGCGGCAGGCCCCGCCCGAAACCGTTGTCCCGCAACGACGGGTCGTACGGGTTGAACCAGTCGCCCGAGTCGTAGCTGTTGCGGTCCAACGACTTCGAACGCAGGAACTCGGTGCCCGCGTGCACGAACGGCCGCCCCTGCCCCAGCAACGCCGGGGCCAGCGAGACCGTCTGCATCTTCACGCGGTCGGCCATCGAGGTCTCGGGCTTGAGCTTGTAGGCCAACGCGTCGAACAACGTCTCGTTGTCGTGCGCGTCGACGTACGTGATCGCCTCCAGCGGCTGCCCGGTGTACCCGGCGGGTGAGCCGTTGTACCGCACGTCCCTGCCCGCCACCTCGGGTCCGGCCGTCGACCGGAACCGGTACGACGCCATGTTGCCGGCCATGCCGAGCTTCACCAGGTCGCTGTAGTTCTCCAGCCGCGCGGCCACGTTCCCGTTGGCGGGAGAGGAGTTCACGTCGCCCGCCAGTCCGGAGCCGATGCCCTGCACGCGCGGGTCGTCGTCGAACGGGCCGCCACCGCGCACGGCGTCGCGCAGCCGGTCGCTGAACGTGCCGATGCCCGTCCCGGCCATGTTCGCCTGGGTGGCCTGCTCGAAGCGGGCGTCGCCCGCGACCTCGCCGAAGTCCCAGCCCTCGCCGTACACGCCGATCTTGCGGCCGTCCACGCCGTCGCGCTCGACGGTCAGCGCGTCCAGTGCCGCCCGCACCGCGAGGATGTTCGCCTTCGGGTGGTGGCCCATCAGGTCGAACCGGAACCCGTCGACCTTGTAGTTGCGCGCCCAGCGCACCACGGAGTCCACGACGAGCTTGCCCATCATGGCGTTCTCGGTCGCCGTGTTCGCGCAGCAGGTGGAGTTCGCCACCGAGCCGTCGAGGTTGAGCCGCTGGTAGTAGCCGGGCACGACCTTGTCCAGCACGGACGTCGGTGCGTCGCCGAAGGCGGCCGTGTGGTTGTAGACGACGTCCACCACCACGCGGTTGCCGTTGTCGTGCAACGACTTCACCATCTCGCGGTACTGCTTCGAGCGCGCCTGCCCGTTCTGCGCGTCCGCCGTGGCGTACGAGCCCTCGGGCACGTCGTAGTGGAACGGGTCGTAACCCCAGTTGAAGCCGTCCTTCGCCGCGACGGCACCGACGCAGGCCTGCTGCTGCTCGGAGTCCGCAGGCAGCGAAGGCAGGTCGCAGGCCGGGGTGGCCTGGTCGGAGCGCTTCTCCGGGATCGTCGCGATGTCGAACGTCGGCAGCAGGTGCACGGTGTCCATGCCCGCCGCCGCCAGCGCCTTGAGGTGCTTCATGCCCGTCGAGTCGCGGTGCGTGAACGCCTTGTAGGTGCCGCGGTCCGCCGCCGGGACGGACTGGTCGTTGATCGAGAAGTCCCGCACGTGCAGCTCGGTGATCGCGCCGCCCATGCCCTTCGCGACGTCGCGGGACCAGCCTTGCGGCATCGAGGCGCTGTCCCTCAGGTCGGCGAACTGCGAGTGCGTCGAGTTCACCGACAGCGCGACGGAGTACGGGTCGGTGACGACGACCGTGCGCTGCCAGTTGGTGACCTCGAACTGGTAGTACTTGTTCTTCCAGTCACCCGTGCCGGTCCACGAGCCGGAGGCGTCGTCGCGCTGGAGCTGCACGACCTTCCTCGGCTCACCGGAGGGCTGGTCGAACAGCCGCAGCTTGACGTTCCGAGCGGTGGGCGCCCACAACCTGACCGACGCACGACCGCGGTCGAAGGTCGGCCCGAACGTCAGCTTCGTCGCGGTGGCGGCGTAGCGGTCGTCCAGCACGCCCGCGATCTGCACACCCGTGCGGTGCCGGATCGCGCCACCCGCGTCGACGTGCACGGCGGAGAGCTTGTCCCGCAACGCCTCGTCGGCGAACCCGCGGACGGCGAACACCGGCTTGCCCTTGAGGTGCGGGAACTGCGCGGGCACCTCCTCGGTCGTGGGGGACAGCCGCAGCACCCGCTCGCCGTGCTCCAGCCGGTAGCCGTCGGACTGCACCGACGGCACGTCCCAGACGACCCTGTCCTTCGAGATCCAGATCGCCTTGGCCTTGGTCAGGTCGTCGTCGGCGGCCGGACCGGCGTCGGGCGGCAGCAGGTAGGTCTCGTCACCCTGCAACTGCCACACCTCGTTGCCCTTCTGCCCCAGGTCCAGGAACTGGTCGGGGCCAGGATCCTTGGCGTCGCCGCGGTGGATGATGTAGCTCAGCCCTGCAGCACCGGCGGCGAGCGGCACCGACCAGTAGACGCCGAACTGGTCACGCCCGTCCGGCACCCGCGACTGGTTCCAGCCCGGTGACGGCTCGGCGGACCCCGTCCAGTGGTACATCGTCCAGTCCGCGTAGTCGCCGTCCGGGCGGTTGTAGTGGATCACCGCCCGGTTCTCGGCCGCTGCCTTCGTGGCGTGCACCTTGCCACCGGCTACCCAGGCGTGACCGCTCGTGAACTTGCCCGACGCCTCCACGGTCGTGCCGCGCACGACCGAGAAGTCGGTGGTGGGCGGGAGTTCCGCGACGCCGTTGACGAACGGCACGTCGCCTCGTCCGGCGACGCGGACGACAGCGCCGGTCGCGTCGCCGACGTAGTGCACGACCGCCTTGCCCGTGGCCGCCTGCTCGGACGCGTGCACCACCGGGTCGCCCTGCTTCAGCCACACCTCGGGCGTCACGCTCGGGTCGACGAACCGGTCCACCGACGTGTCCTTCTCGTCGCCCTTGTGCGCGATGAGACCGACCGACTTGGCACCCGGCTTCAGCTTGACCCAGGCGAAGCGCCCGTAGGCGTCCTCCCCCGCGAACGGCAGCGGCGCGTTCCACTCGGTCGGCGTCTCGACGTCACCCCAGGCGTGCAGGCCCCAGCCGTCGTAGTCGTCCCGCGCGTAGTGCACGACCAGCCAGTCGGGGTTCTTCGCGCCGGGGTCCGGGAGCGGTGGCGCGGCGACGAGCGACACGAACGCGCCGTCCGCGCCGATCTCGCCGGACTTCGCCACTACGCGCAGCTCGACGCGCTTGCCGGCCACCGCACCCGGAAGTGCCGACAGGTCGGCGAAAACGCGGTAAGGAGCGGCGTCATCGGTGCCGAGCACGGTCCAGTCGCGGGAGCCCTCGACCCGGGCGGCGAACGTGGCGGCCGCGTTGGGCGCGCTGATGCCGTCCGCCCTGAGCTCGACGCGCTCGTCCAGCACCGTCCCGGCCGCCGGGGCGACCAGCACGGGCGCAGGCTTCGACTTCACGACGTCACTGGTCGCCTTGAGCACCACCGAGGACAGCGCCGGCACGGTCACCGTGACGCGGCCGTTCTGGACCTGCGCGTTCTCGAAGCCCGGAGAGGACACCGGCACGGTCACGGTCGCGGCCGAGGTGCCCGCGTTCGCGACGACGAGGTGCTCGCGGCCGAGGATGCGGCTGAACGCGAACACGTCGCCGTCGGCGTAGCGGAGCACCTGGTTGCCGTCACGCCACACGGGGTCGCGGTCGACCTGCTCGGCCAGCGCCTTGAGCTGCTGGTACAACGGGTGCGCGGTGTTGAAGTTGTCCACCGCACCCGTGCGCTCGGAGCCGACCAGCTTCTCCGCCGCGTACTCCGGCGTCTTCGAGGCGAACATGTCCTGACGCGCCAGCTTGTCGCCGCCCGTGCCCGCGAAGCCCTGCTCGTCGCCGTAGTAGACGACCGGGTTGCCGCGCCACAGGTACATCAGCTGGTTGCCGAGCTTGAGCCGCTCCAGCAGTTCGGCGTCCGAGATGCCGGGGCGGTCGTTGCGGATCTTCCAGGCGATGCGGCCCATGTCGTGGTTGCCGAGGAACGTGGGCAGCGAGGACGCGTTGGAGTCGGCGTCGGTGTAGCGGTCGTCGTCGAGCAGCACCTCGCCGAGCCGCTGCGCGCCCTTGCCGGACAGGAAGTTCAGCGCGCTGCTCTGGAACGGGAAGTCCAGCGTCGCCTGCATCCTGCCGTCGGTCGTGTACTTCGAGGTGTTCTCGGGCGAGGAGTCGAAGACCTCGCCGAACACGAAGAAGTCCTTCTTGCCCTTGCGGTTCGCGTACTGCTTGACGTGCGGCGCGAGGGCCTGCCAGAACTCCAGGTTGACGTGCTTGACGGTGTCGACGCGGTAGCCGTCGATGTCGAGCGTGTCGATCCAGCTGGTGAAGATGTCCTTCATGCCGTTGACCACGCGCGGGTGCTCGGTCATGAGGTCGTCGAGGCCGGAGAAGTCGCCCTGTTCGCTCGACTCGCCGGAGAACGTCGAGTCGCCGCGGTTGTGGTAGAGCGTGGAGTCGTTGAGCCACAACGGGTACTTCGTCTGGCCGTCCTTGACCGGGGTGTACGGGAAGGACTTCTGGGCGTCGAGCTTCGGGAAGTCCTTGCGACCCGCGTAGTCCGCGATGTCGAACGGCTTGCCGTCGGCGTCCAGGTACGGCTGTGCACCGGTCGAGACGTACTGGGTCTTGTTCTCCGCGTACTTGATCACGTCGGCGGTGTGGTTCGCGACGATGTCGAAGAAGACCTTGATGCCACGCCGGTGCGCGTCGCGGATCAGGTCCCGCATCTCCTGCGTGGTGCCGAAGTGCGGGTCCAGCTTGGTGAAGTCGAGCGTCCAGTAACCGTGGTAGCCAGCCGAGTCACCCTGCACCCAGCGGTTCAGGAACATCGGCGTCATCCAGATCGCCGTGATGCCCATGCCGTCGAGGTAGTCGAGCTTCTGGCGCAGGCCCCTGAGGTCGCCACCGTGGTAGAAGCCCTTGTCAGCGGGGTCGAAGCCGTGCTCGGCGGCCTTCGAACGCCCCCGGTCGTTGCCCGGGTCCCCGTTCGCGAACCGGTCGGGCATCACGAAGTAGAAGCGTTCGCCCCGCAGGTCGTCCCGCTTGGGCGGCAACGCGAGTCTCGCGTCCCCGTCGCGCACACCGGGCGCTATGTCCACCACCTCCCCCACGGCCAGGCGTTGCGGTGGTGCGGCAACGGCCTGAACGGGTGTGAGGGGTAGCAGAACCAGTGCAGCGAGCGCGGCGACGACCCGACGCATCGCGACCTCCTTGTCGCAAACTCTTGCAGGGTTGCTGCACGAAACCACGACAAACAGCGGGAAACAATACGTCGGGCGTTGCAAATGTTTGCGATCAGCCTGCCGGACGTCGGTAGGTGATCGCCATCCGCAGCGGATGTGAGCGCCACTCGTTGACCGCGAGCCCGGCTATCACGCCGATGCCCTCGACGGACTCCGGTGTCGCGGGCGCGCTGCGGCTCGGTGACCCCGCCAGCGGTCCCTCGGTCGGTGGCGGCGAGAACTGGGCGATGACCATCTGCCGGCCGTCGTGCGGCTGCACGGCCAGCAGGATGTGCGGATCGGCCTGCTCACCCTGGTTCTCGATCGGTTCCAGAGACAGGAACTCACCGCGTTCCGCCGCCACTCCCGCCATCCGGCCGGCCCACTTGAAGGCGTTCATCACGTCGTCGTCGGAGAGCGCCGCGTCGGCCTCGGGCAGTGTGACCTGCTCCAGGCGCGTGCCGTGCGCGGTCATCTGGCCGTTGGTGGTGAAGCGGTCGGGAATCATCGCTTCGCCGGTCTCGACGTCGATGAGGAGCATGTCGCGGAACCTGGTCTCGGCGAGCGGCGAGCGGCCCATCAGCCCGCGGCCGAGCATCTCCCCCAGCTTCGGGTCGGTGGTCCGCCAGTACGTCGTCCGCTCGCCGATCTGCAGGCCGATGAAACCCTTGACCGGCAGGCTCGGCAGCGCCGTGACGAGGGTCTGGCCCGGTTCGGCCGGCGGTGGCGGCACCTGGGCCCGGAACGGCGGCAGCGAGGCGAACCCCGGATCGACCCGTGCCGTGCGGACGACGTGATGTGCCCACGCCCGCACGCGCGTCAACGGGTGATCGGGGAACCTGGGGTCGTGCCGGGGATCGTCGCCCGCGTGGAACGGCAGCACACCCTCCAGCTCGGGTGCGTAGGGGTGCGGCCTGACCCAGTTCTGGAACCCGATCTCGGCCGCGAGGATCGCCTCCCGCGCGCCCGTCATGCCGCGTTCCGCCGCACCTAGCTGCAACACGGCGCTGCAGCTCTCCTTGGGGATGGTGAAAGAGGCGACGAACACCTGCCCGTTCGGCTGGTTCGGCAGCGGCATCTTGACGATCCGCAGCAGCGCCGGAGCCCCTCCGAGCTGGACGACGTGCGCCTCGATCAGGCAGCCGGTCTCGCCGTGGATCAAAGCGAGGTCGTGCCTGAGCCTCGGCAGGTCGTCCAGCCCGGCGGGCAGGTCGGGGACCAGGCCGTGGTAGGCCAGTTCGGCCTGGTCACCGCTGGGGTGCTGCCAGGTGTTCTGGTCGAGCTGACGGAAGCCGGTGGTGTCGAACGAGATGGGCACCCACCGACCCTACGACTCCCGTCAGGCGGCCCTGAGCGTTTTGGACCAGAGGGAGGCGCCGGTCGCGTCGCGCAGCCACACCGTGAGCTCGTGCCGCGACGCCTTGACCTCGCCGAAGTGCTGGAACCCGTCCAGCGGCGTGGTGTTGGCGGCGGGCGGCGCGTGCACGAACACGGCCTGCGGGCCGAAGGTCGGGTCGAGCGCGTTCGGGCCGAACGCACCGGCGTGCAGCGGGCCGGACACGAACTCCCAGAACGGGTCGAAGTCGGCCACGGCCGCGCGGTCGGGCGAGTAGTGGTGCGCGGCCGTGTAGTGGACGTCCGCCGTGAGCCACACGGTGTTCTTGACGTGGCGGCGCTTGAGTTCCCTGAGCACCCACGCGATCTCGTGCTCGCGGCCGTTGGGCGCGCCCGGCAGGCCGTTGGCGACACCCTCGATGTCGGTGCCGTCCGGCACGGTCAGGCCGATCGGGAGGTCCGCCGCGATGATCTTCCACGTGGCGGTGCTGCGGCTGAGCCCGTCGACGAGCCACTTCGCCTGCCGGGCGCCGAGGACCACGCCGGGCTGGTCCTTGGGCGAGGTGTTCCTGTCTTTGTAGGTGCGCATGTCGAGCACGAAGATCTCGACGTTGCGGCCGTAGGAGAACTTCCGGTAGACGCGGCCGTCGACCGCGCGCGTCCGGTCGATCGGCATCCACTCGTGGAACGCCTGGAAAGCGCGCTGCGCCAACACGTCCACGCGCTTCTCGGTGTAGAGCGGGCTGGTGAGGATCTCGCCCGGATACCAGTTGTTCGTGACCTCGTGGTCGTCCCACTGCGCGAAGACCGGCACCTGGGAGGCGAAGCGCTTCACGTTGTCGTCGAGGAGGTTGTAGGCGAACTGGCCGCGGTACTCGTCGAGGGTCTCGGCCACCTTGGACTTCTCCGGCGTGACGACGTTGCGCCAGATCCGGCCGTCCGGGAGCGTCACGCTCTCCTGCATCGGACCGTCGGAGTAGACGCTGTCACCGCTGTGGATGAAGAAGTCCGGCCTGCGGTCCGCCATCGCCTTGAAGATCGGCATGCCGCCGATGTCCGGGTTGATGCCCCAGCCCTGGCCCGCGACGTCACCGGACCACACGAACCGCACGTCGTCGCGGCCGAGCGGGGCGGTGGTGAAGCTGCCCGTGACGGGCGCGCTGCAGGTGCGCCCGTGCAGGTCCTCGGCCGTGACGCGGTAGTGGGCGGGGCGGCCGGGCAGCAGGTTCGACACCCTGACCTGCCCGGTGCCACCCGTCTCGGGGGTGAGCAGCGGACCGCGGAGGCGGCGCGAGTGGCGGAACTCCGGGTCGTGGGACACCTCGACGAGCATCCGCGAGGGGCGGTCCGCGCGCGTCCACACGATGCCGCCGTCCCAGGTGACGTCACCGGACTGCACGCCGTGGGTGAGGATCGGGCGGTCGGACTTCGCGAGGCTGATGCCCGAGGGCACCAGCGCCGCGGCCGTACCGAGTGCGCCTGCCTTGAACAACGTACGACGGTCGAAGGTCATGCGCGGTTTCTAGTCGCCGGTTCTGGCCGGCTCTGAAACCCGAGGTGAACTTCAGCAGCGCAGGTCGGTCCAGCCCGAGACGTAGCCGCCGCCCGGCACCGTCACGCTGGAGACCGCGCGGGTGCACTTGTCGAGCGTCGTCGCCCCGGCACCCCACAGCTCCTGCTTCGCACCGCTGCGGGTGTCGCCGCCGGGGTACTCCTCGTTGCCGTCGATCACCGCGATCCAGTTCGAGACGCGGTAAGTGTGGTTCTTGGCGTAGGAGTCCCAGACCCAGGTGTAGGCGAAGTTCTTGCCGCACCCGGCGAACTGCTTGACCGACGCGATGGTCGCGCCCTGGTACTTCACGTACCCCGTGCCGCCGATCTGCTTGGCGGAGGCACAACCGGGGACGGTCTCGGCGTGGGCGGTGCCGACACCGGCGGACAGCAGCGTCGCGGCCAGTGCGGCGGCGATGGCGAATGGCTTTCTCACAGCCACGACGCTGGCGCAGTCCGGTTATACGACGGTAAATCCGTCATGTGAGGCGCTTGAGCCAGTCGGTGATGATCTGGCGCGACGCCGGGGTGGCGTGCACCCACGTCTGCTGGTTCTGGTCGGTGTACTTGACCACGAGCCAGCGGCCGTCCTCGAAGTCGATGGTGGTGAGGAAGGTCTTGGCGCGCTGCCTTTCCTCACCGTTGTGCGTCGCCGCGTAGAGCTTCGCCGTGCCGTTGCGGGGCTGGGCGAGCAGCTGGCGCAGCGAGATCGACGGCGACGCCTTGCCGGGCTGGTGCAGGTTGATCTCGGTCTCGTGCACGTTGATCGACGCGCCGCGGCCCGCCGGGACGTCCGGCAGCTGCATCGCGAGGACCTCCGGCGCGTTCTCCGGCCGGATCGGGTGCAGCTGCACGAAGCCCTTGTCGTGCAGGGCGAGCACACCGTGCTGCGCGTTCGCCGCGACCACCACGGGCCTGGTCTCGTTCGGCGTGACCGCGATCCAGGCCGAGTAGTCGTGCTCCGCCTTGGCGATCAGGTGCAGCGTGCCCCGGACGTCCGGGTGGTCGAGCCCGACCCGGCGCAGCTCACCGATGACGTCGCGCTCGATGAGCGCGCGTTCGTCCTCGGTCTCACCGGGCGAGTCGACGGAGAGCGCGGGGTGGTGCTGCCCCAGCTTCTCCTGCTTCCACAGCACGCCGAAGGCGAGGTCGGACAGTTGGATCGACGAGCGCAGCACGTCAGCCCCCGATCGTCGGCGGTGCGACCATCGGCATGTCGCCGATGAGCTCGTTCGTGTTCTCCTCGGTGACGAGGTAGTCGGCGGACTTGTGCTCCAGGTCGTCCTCTCCCCGACCCTTCTGCCCTTGAGCGCCCATCCCGGCCATTCCTGCCGCACCGGCACGTCCTGGTGCGCCTGCGGCACCGCCGCGAGCCCCCGTGTTCTGGCCGGTCTCGCCCATCACGCCGAACACCCCGGCCTTGCCACCTGGCTGCTGGGCCGCCGTGCCACCGGCCGGCGTGCCGCCGCTGTCGCCGCAGCCGGCCAGCAGTGCGAGTGCTGCGGCTCCTGCGGCGATGGTTCGGATGCGCAACAGCTCAGTCCTTCTACTTGAGGTTGTCCCGGTTGCCCTGCTCGGTCTCTTCGTACTGGCGCAGCGTCGCCTTCAGGTTCTCGATCCGGGTGGTCAGTGTCCGCTGCAGCTGGTCGTTGGACAGCTGGTGTCCCTTGGCCGCGGCGTTCGCCCAGTTCGCGTAGACCTGGCTCGGGGCGTCCCGGCCGGCGCCCTGGATGGTCGTCAGAACCTCGCCGTTGAGTTGAGCGACCACGAGGTCTTCCTTGATCGACTCGTACTCCTTGATGGCCGCGCGCAGTGTCTCCAGATCGACCTTGGTCCCGCTCATCCCCAGGCCCTCCCCGCAGAATCGTGCGCCGAGCAGCATAGCGCCAGGTCGCGGCACCAGTCGGGGTTCCAAAGCACGATCGGGTGAAAACGACGAACCCCCGCCGTCGCATTGCGATCAGCGGGGGTGCGAAATCCGGAAACCGTCCGGTGAATGTCGTCGCCGAATTTGTGTGGAATGCGTCCGGTCAGGACTGCTGTTCGGTCTGCTGCTGTTGCTGAGCCGGGAGCCGGCCCTCGGCCATGCGCTTGAGCAGGTCCTTGCGCAGCCACAGCAGGTACGCCCAGACGAGCCCGAAGATCACGCCGATCACGCCCATCGCGGGCAGCAGCAGCCAGGTGGCGATCAGCAGCACGTGCAGGCCCACGACGGCGCCGATCGCCCAGGGCTTGCGGACGAAGGCGCACATCGCGATGAACACCGCGATGAAGCCGAACGCGACCCAGCCGACCAGGGACGTGACGCCGCCGTGCAGCTTGGCGATCACGGGGAGGGCCAGGGCCACGACGATGACCTCGAGGATCAGCGTGCCGGCCATGATGCCCCGGAACGCCTTCATCGGGTCCTTCTTCAGCGGGGCCGGGGTGGTCATGCCGGCTCCTTTCCGAACAGGGCGCGGGCCTCGCCTGCGGTGACGATCGAGCCGGTGACGATGATGCCGCCGCCGGACTGCTCGTCCTCGGTGAGGTGGATCGCTTCCTCGATGGCGTCGACCAGGCGGGGACGCACCTCGAAGCGGTCCTCGCCGAAGATCGGGACGGCCAGGCCGGCCAGCACGTCCGGGTCCATGGCGCGGGGCGAGGAGTTGGTGGTGATCACCAGTTCCTGCACGACCGGCTCCAGCGCGGCGAGGATGCCCTCGGCGTCCTTGTCCGCCATGACGGCCACCACGGCCACGAGCTTGCGGAAGCCGAACTCCGACTCCAGCGCGCGGGCCAGCGCGGCGGCGCCGTGCGGGTTGTGCGCCGCGTCGACGAAGACGTTGGGCGCGGAGCGGACGCGCTCCAGGCGGCCCGGCGTGACGACCGACGCGAAGCCCTCGCGGACCATCTCGATGTCGATCTTGCGCTCGGGACCCGCGCCGAAGAACGCCTCGACCGCGGCCAGCGCCAGCGCGGCGTTCGCTGCCTGGTGTTCGCCGTGCAGCGGCAGGAAGATGTCCTCGTAGACGCCGCCCAGGCCCTGCAGCGTGATCATCTGGCCGCCGACGGCCACCGCCCTCGACAGGACGCCGAACTCGCTGCCGAAACGGGCCACCATCGCGTCCACCTCGGCGACGCGTTCCAGGATCACCCGCATGACCTCGGGCGTCTGCTCGCCGACGATCGCGACGGAGCCCGGCTTGATGATGCCGGACTTCTCCACCGCGATGTCCTCGGGACGGTTGCCGAGGTACTCGGTGTGGTCGACGCCGATCGGGGTGAGCACGGCGACGCGGGTGTCCACGATGGACGTCGCGTCCCACGTGCCGCCCATGCCGACCTCGACCACGGCGACGTCCGCCGGCGCTTCCGCGAAGGCCGCGTAGGCCATGCCGGTGAGCACCTCGAACTTGCTCATCCGGATCTCGGACCGGGAGTCCACCATCGCGACGTAGGGCTCGATGTCGCGGTAGACCTCGACGTAGCGCTCGGGCGAGATCGGCTGGTTGTCGATGCTGATCCGCTCGGTCGCGAGCTGCAGGTGCGGGCTCGTGAACCGGCCGGTGCGCAGGCCGATGCGCGTGAAGAGCGCGTCGACCATGCGCGACGTCGACGTCTTGCCGTTCGTGCCCGTCAGCTGCACGACCGGGTAGGACGTCTGCGGGTCGCCCAGCACGTGGGCCAGCGCCTTGATCCGCTCCAGCGACGGCTCGAGCTTGGTCTCGGGCCACCGCTGGTTGAGCTCGTTCTCGACGTCGAGGAACTCGTCGAGGTTGGTTTCCACGGTTGTTACGCCTCCGGCAGCGCGGCCAAGCGCTCGTTGATGCGGGCGATCTCGGACTCGGCGACGGCCTTGCGCTCCTCGATCTTGGCCTTGACCTCGGCGGGCGCCTTGGCGAGGAACGCCTCGTTGCCCAGCTTCTTGGTCGTGCCCTCGAGCTCCTTCTGCGCGGCGGCCAGGTCCTTCGCGAGGCGCTTGCGCTCGGCCGCGACGTCGATCGTGCCGGACAGGTCCAGCTCGACCTTCACCGCGCCCTTGGGCAGGCCGACCTCGAGCGTCGCGGAGACGGTGAACTCCTCGCCCGGCTCGGTCAGGCGCGTCATCGCGCGGACCGACGGGACCTGGTCGGTCAGGCCGACGCAGCACGCGCCGCGGACCTTGCCCGCGACCTTCTGGCCGGGCTTGAGGCCCTGCTCGGAACGGAACCGGCGGATCTCGGTCGCGAGCTTCTTCAGGCCCTCGATCTCGGCCAGCGCGTCGACGTCGCGCTCGGCGCCGGACGCCTTCGGCCAGTCGGCGACGACCAGCGACTCACCGCCGGTCAGCGACGTCCACAGCGTCTCGGTGATGAACGGGATCGCCGGGTGCAGCAGGCGCAGCAGGACGTCGAGGACGTGGCCCAGGACGGCCTGCGTGGCCTCGGCGCGGCCGTCCGCGATCTGGACCTTCGCGATCTCCAGATACCAGTCGCAGAACTCGTCCCACGTGAAGCTGTACAGCGCCTCGCAGGCACGGGAGAACTGGAACGCCTCGAAGTTGGAGTCCACAGTGGACACCAGCGCGTCGAGCTCGTCGAGGATCCAGCGGTCGGCCGCGGTCAGCTCCTCGCGGGCGGGCAGCGCACGGGCGACCGTCGCGCCGTTGGCCAGCGCGAACCTCGTGGCGTTCCACAGCTTCGTGGTGAAGTTGCGCGACCCCGCCGCCCACTCCTCGGCGACGGCCATGTCCGAACCGGGGTTCGTGCCGCGCAGCAGCGTGAAGCGGGTGGCGTCGGCGCCGTAGCGCTCCATCCAGTCCAGCGGGTCGATGCCGTTGCCCTTGGACTTCGACATCTTCTTGCCGTACTGGTCGCGGATCAGACCGTGCAGGAAGACGTGGTCGAACGGCTGGACCTCGTCCATCGCGTACAGACCGAACATCATCATCCGGACGACCCAGAAGAACAGGATGTCGTAGCCGGTCGAGAGGACCGAGGTCGGGTAGAACTTCTTCAGGTCCTCGGTGGAGTCCGGCCAGCCCAGGGTCGAGAACGGCCACAGGCCCGAGGAGAACCACGTGTCGAGGACGTCCTCGTCCTGGCGCCAGCCCTCGCCGGTGGGCACCTCGTCGTCCGGTCCGACGCAGACGACCTCGCCGTTCGGGCCGTAGTAGACCGGGATCCGGTGGCCCCACCACAGCTGACGCGAGATGCACCAGTCGTGCAGGTTGTCGGTCCAGTCGAAGTACCGCTTGTTCAGCTCGGCCGGGTGGATCTTGGTGCGCCCGTCGCGGACGGCGGCGGACGCGGCCTCGGCGATGGTCTCGACCTTGACCCACCACTGCAGCGACAGGCGCGGCTCGACGACGGTGTTGCACCGCGAGCAGTGCCCGACGGAGTGGACGTACGGCCGCTTCTCCGCGACGATCCGGCCCTCGGCGCGCAGCGCGGCGACGATCGCCGGACGCGCCTCGAAGCGGTCGAGGCCGAGGAACGGGCCGTTCGCGGTGATCGTGGCGCGGCCGTCCATGATCGTGAGGTTCGGCAGGCCGTGGCGCTGGCCGATCTCGAAGTCGTTCGGGTCGTGGGCGGGCGTGACCTTGACGGCGCCCGTGCCGAACTTCGGGTCGACGTGCGCGTCGGCGACGATCGGGATGCGGCGGCCGGTCAGCGGCAGCTCGACCTCGGTGCCGATGAGGTGCTGGTAGCGCTCGTCGTCCGGGTGGACGGCGACCGCGGTGTCACCCAGCATCGTCTCGGCGCGCGTGGTCGCGACGACGATCGACGCGTCCCCGTCGCCGTACCGGATCGAGACGAGCTCGCCCTCGTCCTCGCTGTGGTCGACCTCGATGTCCGACAGGGCGGTCTGGCAGCGCGGGCACCAGTTGATGATCCGCTCGGCCTGGTAGATCAGGCCGTCGTCGTACATCTTCTTGAAGATCGTCTGGACGGCGCGCGACAGCCCCTCGTCCATGGTGAAGCGCTCGCGCGACCAGTCGATGCCGTCGCCGAGCCGCTTCATCTGGTCGAGGATCTTGCCGCCGTACTCCTCTTTCCACTCCCAGACGCGCTCGACGAACTTCTCGCGCCCGAGGTCCTGCCGCGAAAGGCCCTGCTTCGCGAGGTCGCGCTCGACGGCGTTCTGCGTCGCGATGCCGGCGTGGTCCATGCCCGGCAGCCACAGCACCTCGTAGCCCTGCATGCGGCGGCGCCTCGACAGCGCGTCCATCACGCTGTGGTTCATGGCGTGGCCCATGTGCAGGCTGCCGGTGACGTTCGGCGGGGGCAGCACGATCGTGAACGGCGGCTTGTCACTCTTGACGTCCGCCTCGAAGTACCGCCGGTCGACCCACCGCTGGTACAGCTCCGCCTCTACCTCCGCCGGAGTCCACGCGGCGGGGAGGTCAGGACGCTGGGTTGCGGTGTCGAGTTCAGTCACAGCGGTGAAGTCTACGGAGGGCAGGCTATCGACTTACACCGAGATACCTGCTAACGCGCGGGCCAACCTCTACGATCCCCGCCTCGTGAGTCTTTATGGGGGCCTTGAAGATCATCCGGACCTGAACGACGCCGAGTGGGGCCGTCGGGTCGAACGCGAGTTCAGGCGGGAGAGACGCGGTAAAAGAGGTCTTCTCGGCGGGCTCGTGGCGGCGTTCGCGGTGACCGGTCTCGTGGCCGCGGGCCTGATGTGGGGCGGTGTCGCGGAAGGACCGCCGGGCCCCGCGTCCGCCGTGGACTTCGACCGGCCGTTCGCCGGCACGGAGTTCGAGACCTGGGCGGACGGCGAGCAGGGTGTGGTCGCCGCACCCGAGCACGAGCAGGTGCGCAAGGCCGTCATCGCGGCCAGGCTGGACCCCGCGGTGCTGGTGGGACACGACCCCGCCGCGTTCTTCTCGCTGGCGCCTGCGGGGGCGCGCGAGGCCTTCGAGCCGGTCCTGCCGTCGCTGGTGACCCGGCTCAAGCAGGGCACCACGCTGCTGCCCGGCGGCATCAAGGTCAAGGGCACCATCGCCCCCGCCGTCGACGACGAGGGCGTGAACGTCGTCCGCAGCGACTTCCTGATCGCCTACGCCTTCACGCCCGCCGACCGGGCCGCCGTGGACAGCCACGAGGACTTCGTCGTCCTGCTGCACGCGATCGCCGACTACGGGCTGATCCCGCAGGGCCTGCAGATCAGGGCCACGAAGATCCGCATCGACCACGCGGCGTGCACCACGAGGTCCGACGGCTTCCTGGCGCCGCGGTTCACCGAGGGCTCGACCTGCGGGGTCAGCGTCTGAACCGCCTCGATTGATCACTCTTTCAGAGGTGCCGGGACGCCGTGACGGCGATCACAATTGACCGTCACGGACCGTTCAACCCCTTGGGGCCCGTGACGGGCGACGCCGCCGCGTTCTTCGGGGGCGCTGGCGGCGCCGACGTCGATCAGCGAACAATGGACGCATGAGCAGCAAGCCCCCGCAGCACGACGTCGACGAGTCCGCGCTCGAAGTCAGCACCCCCAAGACCTGGGCAGCGGGTATTCCCGGCGTGCTCGTGTCGCTCGACCGCGCGGTCGAGCAGATGGGTGTCGGGCGCACGGTCAAGACGTTGCGACTGCTCAACCAGCGTGAAGGTTTCGACTGTCCTGGTTGCGCGTGGCCCGAACCGCAGGGCCACCGCAAGATGGCGGAGTTCTGCGAGAACGGCGCGAAGGCCGTCGCGGAGGAAGCCACCAAACGACGAATCGGGCCCGCGTTCTTCGCCGAGCACTCCCTGGAGAGCCTGCGGACGAAGACGGACTACTGGCTCGGCCAGCAGGGCCGGCTCACCGAACCGATGGTCCTGCGGCCCGGTGCGACGCATTACACACCGATCGCCTGGGACGAGGCGTTCACGCTCATCGCCGACGAGCTGACAGCGTTGTCGTCCCCGGACGAGGCGATCTTCTACACCTCCGGCCGCACCAGCAACGAGGCCGCGTTCCTCTACCAGCTGCTGGTGCGCTCGTTCGGCACCAACAACCTCCCGGACTGCTCGAACATGTGCCACGAGTCGTCCGGTTCCGCGCTCAACGAGACGATCGGCATCGGCAAGGGCTCGGTGTCCATCAAGGACTTCGACCTCGCCGACCTGATCGTGGTCATCGGCCAGAACCCCGGCACGAACCACCCGCGCATGCTCAGCGCCCTGGAAGACGCCAAGAAGAACGGCGCGAAGATCATCGCGATCAACCCGCTGCCGGAAGCGGGCCTGATGCGGTTCAAGAACCCGCAGAACGTCGCGGGCGTCGTCGGCAGGGGCACCGCGCTGTCCGACGAGTTCGTGCAGATCAAGGTCGGCGGCGACCAGGCGCTGTTCCAGGCGATCGGTCACCTGCTGCTGCAGTGGGACAAGCTCGACAAGAAGTTCGTCGAGACGAAGACCCACGGGTTCGAGGCGTACGCGGCGAGCCTGCGCGAGCTCGACTGGGACCGGGTGGTCGCCGCGACCGGCCTGACCCGCGAGCAGATCACGCGCGTGGCGGGCATGTTCGTCGACTCGAAGGCCACCATCGCCTGCTGGGCCATGGGTCTCACGCAGCACAAGCACAGCGTGCCGACGATCCGCGAGATCACGAACGTCATGTTCCTGCGCGGCATGATCGGCAAGCCGGGCGCGGGCCTGTGCCCGGTGCGCGGCCACTCGAACGTGCAGGGCGACCGCACGATGGGCATCTACGAGAAGATGCCGGAGAAGTTCCTGCAGGCCCTGGAGAGCGAGTTCAGCATCTCCGTGCCGCGCAAGCACGGCTTCGACACCGTCGACGCGATCAACGCGATGCGCCACGGCCGCGGCAAGGTGTTCATCGCGATGGGCGGCAACTTCGTCAGCGCCACCCCGGACACCCCGGTGACCGAGAAGGCGCTGGAGCAGTGCTCCCTGACCGTGCACGTCTCCACGAAGCTCAACCGCTCGCACGTGGTGCACGGGAAGACGGCGTTGATCCTGCCCGCGCTGGGCCGCACCGAGAGCGACGTGCAGCACTCGGGCGAGCAGTTCGTGACGGTCGAGGACTCGATGTCGGTCGTGCACCGCTCACGGGGCCGCCTCAAGCCCGCGTCGGACCAGCTGCTGTCCGAGGTGTCGATCGTGTGCCGGCTCGCGCGCAAGACCCTCGGCGCCGCGCACCCCGTGGCGTGGGAGGAGTTCGAGAAGGACTACGACGTCATCCGCGAGCACATCTCCCGCGTCGTGCCGGGCTGCGCCGACTACAACACGCGCGTGCGCCAGCCCGACGGTTTCGTGCTGCCGCACCCGCCGCGCGACTCTCAGGAGTTCGCGACGGCGACCGGCAAGGCGAACTTCACGGCGAACGAGATGACGGTCATCGAGGTGCCGGAGGGCCGGCTGCTGATGCAGACCCTGCGCAGCCACGACCAGTACAACACCACGATCTACGGCCTGGACGACCGCTACCGCGGCGTGAAGGACGGCCGTCGCGTCGTGTTCGTGAACCCCGCCGACATCGCCGAACTCGGCTTCGAGGACGGTCAGATGGTCAACATCGTCTCGGAGTGGAAGGACGACCCGACGGGCGTCGTCGAACGCCGCGCCGAGTCGTTCCGGATCGTCTCCTACCCGACCGCGCGCGGGTGCGTGGCGACGTACTTCCCGGAGGCGAACCCGTTGGTGCCGCTGGACTCCAAGGCGGACATCTCGGGGACGCCGACCTCCAAGTCGGTGATCGTGCGGCTCGAAGCCGCAGCCTGATCTACGCGTGCCGGACCCGGACGAAGAGCCATAACCGGCGTCGTTCGGGTTCGGTCTCGACCTTCTCGGTCTTCTTGACGAGCCGGCGCGCGGCCGCGTCGGCCTCGAAATCCTGCTGACGGTACTTCGCGATAGCAAACGCTTCGTGGTGCGGAATCACGGCAGTTCTCCTTGGGTGCGTTGTTATTCGGTGGCGACCGTGAGGCTCAGGAACACCCGGACGGGCTTGGCGCCTTCAGGCCTCAGCGACTCGTCGGTCCTGCGCTCGTCGTACTTGTTCAGCACCGCCTGCAGCTCCGCGAGGTACTCCACGGTCTCCTCGGCGGTGAGGAACTTGATGTGCCCCTCCGTGCCGACGGACCTGCGCCAGTCCTCCGGCAGGTGCTCGCGCTGGCGAAGGCGCTCACGCGTGCGCTCGAACTCCTGGTCCAGGTAGGCCATCGCCGCGGCCTCGGCCGCCATCGCGGCCTCACCCTCCAGCCCTTCCGGCGAGATGGACTGGCGCCCGCGGACGATCTGCCACGGCTTCTGCCGGCCCGGGCCTTCGACCTCGGTGACGAAGCCGTACTTGGCCAGCATGTTCAGGTGGTAGGAGCAGCTCGCGACGCTCTCGCCCAGCTTCTCGGAGCACTGCGTGGCGGTGCGCGGCCCCTGCTCGGTGAGCAGCTGGATCAGCTTCCACCGGAACGGGTGCGACAGCGCACGAAGTGCCTTGGGGTCACTGAGGGGAGCGTCGGTCATGACACCACGGTACGCGTATCAGGAAGTCTTTAGCAAGGTTCCTTGATATAAGAACCTTGTTATAACGCGGCCCAAGAACAGGCGTTGCACAGCTCGCTGACGGCGGTGGCGCTCGTGGCGCTGTGGCTGTCGAGGCACAGGCGGGACACCGCGCAGTGGGCGTGGGCACTGCTCTTTCGTCCCGTACGACACCTGGACGGACGCGCTGTTCGGCGTACGGCTGTCAGAGGCGTTCTCCTGGGACCGCAACCACTTCGACCGGCTCGTGCACTTCACGTACGGCGTTTGCCTGACCGCGGTGCTGCGGCGGAAGTGGTTGCAATCGCTGGAGGTCGTGCTCGCGACGAGCGCACTCTACGAACTGCTGGAGTGGGCGATCGCGATGACGCTCGCCCCCGATGTCGCCGAGGCCTACAACGGCCAGCAGGGCGACATGTGGGACGCCCACGCCGACATGGCGCTGGCCGCGCTCGGCGCGCTCGTCACCAGTCTGGCGAGTTGCGCGCGACGGCGGTCACCAGCGGCAACGACTCGATCACCGGCACCCGCAACAACTCCGCGGGAACGTCCGGGTCGCGCACCGGCTCGATGAGCTCGCGCAGCAGCGCGCCGACGACGTCGTCCGCGGACTGGTCGACCTCGTGGATCAGGTCGCGCAACTGGTCCGCGGCCTCGTTGAGCACGCGCGGCCGTTGCGGGTCCTCCAGCATCAGCGCTGCCAGCCGCAGCACGCGGCGGCAGGTGCGCAGCCGGAGGCTCCGGCTCGCGGACTCCCGCGTACCGGCGAGACCCAGCCGGCCGCGCGTGCGTTCGATCCACGGCTCGACCGTCTCCCGCCGCCAGATCGGGCCGGACGCGAGTTCCGCGTCAGGCTCCGGAATGCCGTGCGAGCGGCGCTTGCGCCAGACAGCCACCAACTGCCGACTGAGCCCCATGGCGTCGGCGATCTCCGCGATCCCGTAGAAGTCCCCCACGCCGCCAAATGTAACCAGAGATGACGCGGAGTGTCATCAAAAATGTCTCAACCGGCTTCGAGAACCGCCCTCGCGGCGTTGTGGCCGCCGATGCCGCTGACCCCGCCGCCGCGCCGGGAGCCCGCGCCGCAGACGAAGACGTTGGCCACGTCGGTCTCGACACCCCACGTGCCGACCTGTTCGTCGGTCTCGGCGAACGGCCAGTCGAGCTCGCCGTGGAAGATGTTGCCACCCGGCAGGCCGAGCTCGGACTCCAGGTCGAGCGGAGTGCGCGCCTCGATGCACGGCTCGCCGTGGGCGTCGACGGCAAGGCAGTCCTGGATCGGTTCCACGAGGTGGGCGTTGAGCTGGTCCAGATAGCGCCGCGTCAGTTCGTCGCGCAGCTCGGTGTTGCGGCCCTCGAACAACGACGCCGGCAGGTGCAGGCCGAACAGCGTCAGCGTCTCGTGGCCCTGCAGCGACGGCCCGAGGATCGACGGGTCGGTCAGCGAGTGGCAGTACATCTCGCCCGGCAGCACCGACGGCACCTGCCCGGCGGCGCTCTCCAGGTACGCGGTCTCCAGCTGGTCGTAGGACTCGTCGAGGTGGAACGTGCCCGCGAACGCCAGCCGCGCGTCGACACCGGACCTCAGCTCGGGCAGCTTCCGCAGCAGCATGTTGATCTTCAGCTGGCAGCCCGGGGCGTCGTGGACCTCCTTGCCCCGCAAGCGTCCCAGCACCGACGGCGCCACGTTCGAGAGCACGAACCGGGCCTCGGCCGTCTCGTCCCCGTACGTCACCGCGGCGGTCCGGCCGTCCGACTCGACGGACGTGACCTCCGCGCCGGTGACGATCCGCGCACCGGCCTCGCGCGCGACCCGTTCCAGCTCGGCGGTGACCGCGCCCATGCCGCCGACCGGGACCTTCCACTCCCCTGTCCCGTTGCCGATCACGTGGTAGAGGAAGCACTTGTTGGCGCGCAACGAATGCAGCGACGAGTGCGTGCCGATCAGCGCGTCCGTGGCGACGACGCCGCGCACCAGGTTGTCCTCGAACAGCTCCTGCAGCGTCGCGCCGATCGGCCGTTCGAAGACCTGCTCCCACAACCGGCCGCGCGCCACGGCGTCGACGTGCACGCGCAGGTGTTCGCGGGACACCAGCGGTTCCAGCAGGGTCGGCGCCAGGGCCTGCGCCATCAGCTCCAGGTCGGCGTACCAGCGCTGCCAGCGCTCCCAGTCGTCGAGCGACCCGCACACGGCCTCGAACGACTTCAGGGTCGCCTCGCCCGGCGAGCGTTCGACCAGCAGCCCGCCCTTGCCGTTCGGCGTGTAGGACGAGGCCGCGCGGGACTTCAGCGCGAGCTTCAGCCCCAGGTCCGACACGATCCGGTCGGGCAGCAGCGAGACGAGGTAGGAGAAGCGCGAGAGCCGGGCGTCGACGCCCTCCCACGGGGACGCGCTCACCGCCGCCCCGCCGACGTGCGGCAGCTTCTCGAGCACCCTGACCGACTTGCCCGCCCTGGCGAGGTACGCGGCCGCCACCAGCCCGTTGTGGCCGCCCCCCACGATCACGACGTCGTCCATGCCCCGGAATCCCTCCCACGTAGCCTGGTCGGTGGGGAACATAGCGGTCCGAAGGAGATGTGCACATGGGCCGAGTGACGGTGCGCCGGGCGGTCGAGCGGGTGTCGCCGAGCGGGCGTCGCCGCAGAGTCGACGCGCTCGCCGCCGAGGAACCGCTGGAGCTGCGGGTCAACGGCAAGGCTCTGGCCGTCACGATGCGCACGCCGGGCCAGGACGTGGAGCTCGCGCACGGTTTCCTGCTCAGCGAGGGCGTCATCGGGTCGTCGGAGGACATCTCGATCGCCCGGTTCTGCGAGGGCACCGGGCCGGACGGGATGAACACCTACAACGTGCTGGACATCGCGCTGGCCGAGGGCGTGCCGCCGCCGGACACCGGGGTGGAGCGGAACTTCTACACCACGTCGTCGTGCGGGGTGTGCGGCAAGGGCGCGCTGGACGCGGTCAAGCTCAAGACCCGCTACTCGCCCGCCCTGGACGAGGTCACGGTCACCCCCGAGGCGCTGACGGGCTTCCCGGACGCGTTGCGGGAACGGCAGAAGGTCTTCGAGAGCACCGGCGGGCTGCACGCGGCCGGGCTGTTCGTCGACGGCGAGCTGCTGGTCGTGCGCGAGGACGTCGGCCGGCACAACGCCGTCGACAAGGTGCTGGGCTGGGCGGTGCTGCAGAACCTCGTGCCGTTGCGCGGCGCGGTGCTGATGGTGTCCGGCCGGGCGTCGTTCGAGCTGGTGCAGAAGGCCGCGATGTCCGGCATTCCGGTCCTGGCCGCGGTGTCGGCGCCGTCGTCGCTCGCGGTCGAGCTGGCCGAGGAGCAGGGCATGACGCTCATCGGCTTCCTGCGCGGCGACTCGATGAACGTCTACACCGGTGGGGAGCGCGTGGTTGAGACCGCTTGACGGCGTCGTGGTGGTGAGCCTGGAGCAGGCCGTCGCCGTGCCGTACGCGACGCGGCTGCTGGCGGACCTGGGCGCACGGGTCATCAAGGTCGAACGGCCCGGGACGGGCGACTTCGCGCGCCACTACGACGCGTCGTGCGGCGAGGTGTCGTCGTACTTCGCGTGGACGAACGTGGGCAAGGAGTCGGTGTCGCTGGACATCACCCACCCCGACGGCCGCGAGGTGCTGGACCGGCTCGTGGCGCGCGCCGACGTGCTGCTGTGCAACCTGTCGCCGCGGGTGTGGCAGCGGCTCGCGCTGGAGCTGCCGCCGGAGCTGGTCGTCGGTGAGCTGTCCGGTTACGGCTGGGACGGCCCGTACGCGGACCGCAAGGCGTTCGACGCGCTGGTGCAGTCCGAGGCCGGGCTGGTGTCGCTGACCGGGGAGGGCGACGTGGTGGCCCGCGCCGGCATCTCGGTCGCGGACATCGCGGCGGGTGTCCAGCTGCAGGCGGCGGTGCTGGCCGCGTTGCTGCGACGGTCCCGGACGGGCGAAGGCGCCCGGCTGCGGTTGTCGCTCTTCGAGGCGATGGCCGAGTGGATGCACCAGCCGATGCTCTACGCCGCCGGCACGGGCGCCGCGGCCCCGCGCTCGGGTGCCCACCACCCCAGCATCGCGCCGTACGGGCCGGTGGCCTGCGCGGATGGTGCCGTGCACCTCGCCGTGCAGAACGACGGGCAGTGGCAGCGCCTCTGCGAGCTGATCGGGCTCGCGCCCGAGGAGAGGTTCGCCACAGTGGCGTCCCGCGTGGAGCACCGCGAGGAGCTGCAGAAGCTGCTCGAACGGGCCTTCGCGGACCTCACCGCGGCCGAGTTGCTGACCACTTTGGACGGCGCCGACGTGCCTGCCGCGATGACCCGCCCGATCACCGACCTGCCCACCCACCCGCAGCTCGACACGTGGGTTGACGTGCGGGTTCCCGGCGGAACGGCGCGGATGCTGCCGCCGCCGGTGGCCGGTTTCGAGTGGTCGCCGGGTGCGGTCCCCGCCCTCGGCGAGCACAATGACGACGTGCTCAGCTGGCTGGGCTATTCGGGTGAGGAACGAACTTCCTTGCGCGTGCGTTCCGTCCTCTGAGAAGGAAACGAGGAACGGTGCCCACGCGATGAGGTGAGCATGGGGGAACCGAGGTACAGCCGCCGCAGCCTCCTCGCGGCGATCGGCGTGGTCATCGCGACAGCCACCGGCGTCGCGACGTACGTGTCGTCGCCCACCGCCGTCGAGCGGCAGATCGCGACGGCCGACAAGGTGCGCGCCACGTCCGCCGCGAAGCCCGCGATCCGCTTCGAGCGCGTGTACTCGGCCGCCCGCCACCGCGAGGTCACCCTCGCCTTCTACCTCCCGGCCGGTGCGAACACCCGCGGCCTGCCGATGTCGATCCTCCTGCACGGCCTGCACGGCGACGCCAGGCACGCCGCCGTGGGCAACCTGCCCGAGGTCCTGGCCGCCGCCGTCGCGAAGGGCTCGGTGCCCGCGTTCGGCTTCGTCGCGGTCGACGGCGGGGACAACTACTGGCACGAGAACGTTCCCGGCGACGACCCGATGGCCATGCTGCTCGACGAGGTCCCGCGCTGGCTCAAGGAACGCGGCTACGGCGAACCGTTCGCGGTGACGGGCGTGTCGATGGGCGGCTTCGGTTCGCTGCTCTACGCGAGGCGCAGGGCCGAACGCGGCGACCCGGTCGCGGCCGCCGCGGCCATCTCCCCCGGCCTGATCACGACGTGGCCGGAGATGGCCAAGCGGCGTGCGTTCAAGAACGAGGGCGAGTGGGCGTCGCTCGACCCGCTGCGCCACCTGAAGGCCACCGGACCGACCGCGCTGGGCGTGTGGATCGGCGACCGCGACAGGTTCATCGAGGGCACCCGCCGGTTCATCCGCGAGGCGCGGCCCCAGGTGGGCACGGTGAAGGCCGGCGGGCACGACGACGGGCTGTACCGCAAGGTGACGCCCGACGTCGTGCAGTTCCTCGCCAAGTACGCCAAGCGGGCCGTCTAGACCCGCTGGGCCGCCCGGCCCCAGTGCATGTACCTCACCCGGTTCTGCTCGTCGCGTCCGCACAGGACGACCACCGAGTGGTAGCCGCCCTCGCTCTCGACGGCGATGAGCGCGTCGTCCCGCAGTCCGGTGAACTCGTGCTCGTCCCCGTCGACGAAGGACTCCCAGCCGGGGTCGAGCCGCTCGTAGCGCAGCTTGACCCGGCCGCCGTCACCTTCGGTGACGTGCAGTTCCAGGCCGGTGGACCGGTACACGCCGACGATCCGCTCGACGTCCACCGGTACCGGCAGCTGGGGCGGGGTGGGGAAGGAGGGCATCGCGACGCCCGCCAGGTCCCTCAGCACCTCGTCGAAGACCGCGCGGGCCAGCGACAGGCTGTCGCCGCCGTTGGTGAGCACGGCGATCGCGAGCCCGGCCTCGGGAAGCACCCGCAGGTAGGCCCGGTATCCCAGGGTCGATCCGGAGTGGCCGATGCCGGTGACACCGTTCGCGTACTCGTGCAGCGCCCAGCCGAGCCCCTGCCTGCCACCGTGCCCGAAGTCCGGTGGCACGACCTGGAGCTCGCGCATCGCGTCGAACTCGCTGGTGCCGAGGTGCATCCGCACGAACTCCAGCAGGTCCCGCGCGCTCATCGCGAGCACCGTGCCCGCCGGTGCGTCGCCCTCGGCCATCAACTTGCCGGCGGGCTTCGGTTCCTTGCCCACGTGCCCGGTGGCGAGGGTCTGCGACGCGTACTCGGCGTGGCTCGCGGCCGCCGTGCGCAGACCGAGGCGGTCGATCAGACGTTCCCTGAGGACGACGCGGAAAGGCTTGCCGCGCAACACTTCCACGATCCGGCCGAGCAATGTGAACCCGCTGTTGCAGTAGCTGTAGAGCTCACCGGGCGGAACCTCCTGCCGCGCCTCGGCCAAGCGCTCGACGTACTTCGCCAGCATGTCGTCACCGTTGCCGGTGTCGTGGAAGAGGTCGCCCTGGAAGCCCGCGGTGTGCGTGAGGAGGTGCCGCGGCGTGATGATCCGAGCGACCTGTTCGTCGGCGAGCGTGAACTCCGGCAGCACGTCGCGCACCGGGCGGTCGAGGTCGAGCAGGCCCTCGTTGACCAGTTGCTGCACGAGCGTGGCCGTCCAGACCTTGGTGATCGACCCGATCTGGAAGATGGAGTCCGTGGTCACCTTCTCGCCGGTGACGTTGTTCAGCACGCCTGCTGCCATGTCGACGATTGCGCCGTTGTGCAGCACGGCGACTTGGGCGCCCACGACGCCGTGTTCCTCGACCAGTTCGTCCAACTTGATCATGTTCTCCCCCAGGAGTTCGTCAGATCCGGGCGGCGATCCGCCCGAAGTGCAGCCATTTCCTCGTCGGCCATCGTGGTCTCGGCGATACGGTGCCTCGGCTCGTACCGGACCCGCACCCGGCCGGCAGGGGCGGGCGTCCACGGGGATCGGCGGCACCGGCGGCGAGTCGTAGGTCGTCGTCTCCAGGTGCATGCGAGCCAACTGCACGAGAGAGCGCGCGTTCATGGCGAACGCCGAACCGGCGGGAGCGTCGGAACCCGGCATCGTCCTGGTGACGGGCCGCTGCGCTCCTGCGACGGGCAGGTGGCCGTCCGCGACCTCGTGGCGCGGGTACTCGTCGTACGGGCAGCTTGCGCCGCAGCCAGTCGCTTGCTCCGTTCACGTTCCCCCCAGGAAGCGACGTCTAGCGCGGTGAGAGCGGCACCGTCCTCGACCGCACCCACTTGAGCACCGCCGGCCACTCCCCGTAGCCCGCGTCGATGTTGATGTGCCCGGCACCGGGCAGGACGTCGATCTCGATCCGCAACGCCTCGGCGAGCTCCTTCGCGGCCTGCATCGAGCAGTGCGGGTCGCCCTCGCCCGCGACCAGGCGGGTCTCGGTGGCGGCGCGGCGCAGGTTCGCCGGGTCGAGCGGGGCCGGGAAGAACGACTTGATGGCCGGTTCCGGGTGGTCCAGCGCCGGCGGGGCCACCAGCAGCACGCGGTCGACGTGGGCGATGGACTCGCGGGCCGCGTGGTGCAGCCAGAGGTAGCAGCCGAGCGAGTGCGCCACGACGACCCGCTCGCGGTCGGTGGGCAGTGCTTCGAGGTGCGTGTCGAGCTCGCGCAGCCACGTGTCGCGGTCGGGTGCCTCGGGGCTGCTGAAGTGCGGCAGGTCGGCGAGGCCGCCGCGCTCGGACACCGTCTGGGCGAGCCAGCGCTGCCAGTGGCCGGGGCCGGAACCGGTGTAGCCGTGGAGCAGGAGCACGTGAGGCAGCGACATGGCTCCACCTTAGAACGAAGAACGGCCCCGGCGACGAGTCGCCGGGGCCGTTCCAAGAAGATCACCTACGCGGACTTCTCCCGGCGTTCCCGGCGCGAGGGCTGCCGAGCCACGATGGTCGGGTTCACGTTCTCCTTCACCGTCTGCTCGGTGATGACGACCTTGGCGACGTCCGTGCGGCTCGGGATGTCGTACATCACCGGGAGCAGGACCTCTTCCATGATCGCCCGGAGGCCACGAGCACCGGTGCCGCGCAGGATCGCCTGGTCGGCGACCGCTTCGAGCGCGGTCTTGGTGAACTCGAGCTCCACGCCGTCCATCTCGAAGAGCTTCTGGTACTGCTTGACCAGGGCGTTCTTCGGCTCGGTGAGGATCATCACCAGCGACGGCTTGTCGAGGTTCGTGACGGAGGCGACCATCGGCAGACGCCCGATGAACTCGGGGATCAGGCCGAACTTGATCAGGTCCTCCGGCATGGAGTCGGCGAAGAAGTCCGACGACTCCACCTCGGCCTTGGAGCGGACCTCGGCACCGAAGCCCAGACCCCGCTTGCCGACGCGGTCCTGGATGATCTTCTCCAGACCCGCGAAGGCACCGGCCACGATGAACAGCACGTTCGTCGTGTCGATCTGGATGAACTCCTGGTGCGGGTGCTTGCGGCCGCCCTGCGGGGGCACCGAGGCGGTGGTGCCTTCCAGGATCTTCAGCAGTGCCTGCTGCACGCCCTCGCCGGACACATCGCGCGTGATCGACGGATTTTCACTCTTTCGAGCGATCTTGTCGACCTCGTCGATGTAGATGATGCCCGTCTCGGCGCGCTTCACGTCGTAGTCGGCGGCCTGGATGAGCTTCAGGAGGATGTTCTCGACGTCCTCACCGACGTACCCGGCCTCCGTCAGCGCCGTCGCGTCGGCGATGGCGAACGGCACGTTCAACATCTTCGCGAGCGTCTGCGCGAGGTAGGTCTTGCCGCACCCCGTCGGGCCGAGCATCAGGATGTTCGACTTCGCCAGCTCGACGCCGTCGTCACGACCCTCGCGCCCGCGGTCGCCCGCCTGGATGCGCTTGTAGTGGTTGTAGACGGCGACGGAGAGGGTGCGCTTGGCGTCACTCTGTCCGATGACGTACTGGTCGAGGAACTCGTGGATCTCGGCGGGCTTCGGCAGCTCGTCGAGCTTCACGTCGCCGGCTTCGGCCAGCTCCTCCTCGATGATCTCGTTGCAGAGATCGATGCACTCATCGCAGATGTAGACGCCGGGGCCGGCGATGAGTTTCTTCACCTGCTTCTGGCTCTTTCCGCAGAAAGAGCACTTCAGCAAGTCGCCGCCGTCACCGATACGCGCCATGACCGCTGACCTATGTCCCCTCCGGCGCACACCTGCTGTAGTGCGCCTGCTGACTTGCTGTGGCAGTCCCACTGGCTGTGGGTGCTGAGCCCGTTCTCCTGACGGTACCTGGCCGACCCCGTTTCAGGGGAGGACCCGCGGCCCCCAACGCGCCGATCAGGCCGGACATCCGGTCACATCGGCGTGTCGAGTGGGTGCGCGATGCCCCGGGGCTGGGGGTTTTCCCAGCCGTCAGGACAAGGCCCGGCGCCTGGGACGTCCCCAGGCGAACGCCGGGCGGTGGGCGAGGCGAGCGCTCGTCGCGAGCGCACCTCACCCACCGTCGCCCGTCAGGACTTGGCGGAAAGCTTGCGGTAGGGCAGCACCGTGTCGACGATGCCGTACTCCTTGGCCTCCTCGGCCGTCAGAATGCGGTCGCGCTCGATGCTCTCGCGAACCTCCTCCGCCGTCCGGTTGGTGTGCCGCGCGAGGGTGGACTCCATCAGGCGGCGCACGCGCTGGATCTCGTTCGACTGGATCTCCAGGTCGGACACCTGACCGTACGCGCCCTCCATCGAAGGCTGGTGGATCAGGATTCGCGCGTTGGGCAGCGCGTGGCGCTTACCAGGCGTTCCAGCCGCGAGCAGCACGGCCGCGGCGGAGGCCGCCTGGCCGAGGCAGTACGTCTGGATGTCGGGGCGGACGAACTGCATGGTGTCGTAGATGGCCATCAGCGAGGTGAACGAGCCACCCGGCGAGTTGATGTACATCAGGATGTCGCGGTCCGGGTCCTCGGACTCGAGCACGAGCAGCTGCGCCATGACGTCGTTCGCCGAAGCGTCGTCAACCTGCACGCCGAGGAAGATGATGCGCTCCTCGAAGAGCTTGTTGTACGGGTTCGACTCCTTCATGCCGTAGCTGGTGCGCTCCACGAACGACGGCAGCACGTACCGCGACTGAGGCATGTGGAACTGGCTCACTTGAGGTCTCCTAGCTGACGTCAGTTGTTCGAGTCGCCGACGGGCTGGGCCCTGGTGACGACCCTGTCGACGAAGCCGTACTCCAGCGCTTCCTGCGCCGTGAACCAGCGGTCGCGGTCGGAGTCGCGGGTGATGGTCTCGAGGGTCTGCCCGGTGTGCTCGGCGATCAGCTCGGCCATCTCGCGCTTGGTGCGCGTCAGCATGTCCGCCTGGATCGCGATGTCCGCGGCCGTACCGCCGACACCGGCCGACGGCTGGTGCATGAGGATCCGGGCGTGCGGGAGCGCGTGGCGCTTGCCGGGCGCACCCGCCGAGAGCAGGAACTGCCCCATCGAGGCCGCGAGGCCCATCGCGTACGTGGCCACGTCCGGCTGGATCAGCTGCATCGTGTCGTAGATGGCCATGCCCGCCGTGACGGAACCACCCGGCGAGTTGATGTAAAGCGTGATGTCCTTCTCGGGGTCCTCAGCGGCCAGCAGCAGCAGCTGAGCGGTGATCTGGTTGGCGATGCCCTCTTCGACCTGTGATCCCAGGACGATGATCCGCTCGCGGAGCAGCCGCTCGTACACCGAGTCGTTGAGGTTCATCCCGGCGGTGGCCGACCGCATCTCGGGGGTCGGGAAGGAGTGCTGCGTCACGTCTGCCTGCCTAACTCCAGGTGGAACGAATCTGGAAGCGAAAACTCTCTGCGATCGACCTTAACGAAGGCGGGCGGCGTCAGATGCCCGACACCGCCCGCGTTCGCTATCAGCTGTATTTCCGGTGCTCGCCCGCTCGCGGGGAAAGGGCGAACAACTCGGTCTTCGCTACTCCTGGCCGTCCTCATCGGACTTCGTCTCGCCGAAGAGCTCCTCGAGGTCCAGCTTCTGACCGGTCGAGTCGCTGACCTCGGCCTGGCGCACGACGCTCGCGAGCGCCTTGCCCCGGCGGACGTCGGCGAAGATCGCGCCGAGCTGGCCGGACTGCTGCGCGCGCTTGACGTACTCGTCCGGGCTGATGCCGAAGCGCTGGGCCTGGTAGATGATCCGCTCGGTCAGCTCGCCGTCGGACACCGTGACCTGCTCGGCGTCGGCGATCGAGTCGAGCACCAGCTGCGTCTTGACGGCCTGCTCGGCGGCCTTGCGCAGCTCGGCGTCGAACTCCTCCTCCGACTGGCCCTGCTCGGTCAGCCAGGCGGCGAACTTCGCGTCGTCGTGGTCGAAGGCGTGCACGGCGTCGTGCTTGCGCGCGTCGATCTCCCCCTGGACGATGCCCTCGGGCAGCGGGACCTCGGTGGTCTCCAGCAGCGCCTCGAGGACCTTGTCGCGCGCCTGCACGCCCTGCTGCATCTTCTTGACGCGGGCCAGGCGGGTCTGCAGGTCGCCCTTGAGCTCGTCGAGCGTGTCGAACTCGCTGGCGAGCTGCGCGAACTCGTCGTCGAGCTCGGGGAGCTGACGCTCCTTGACGCTGCTGAGCACGACGGTGACCTCGGCCTCGCGGCCCTCGTGCTCGCCGGCGACGAGCGTCGTGGTGAAGGTCTTGGTCTCGCCCTCGGTCGCGCCGACGAGCGCCTCGTCGATGCCCTCGACGAGCTGGCCGGAGCCGACCTCGTAGGACAGGCCGCTGGTGCGGGCCTCCTCGACCTCTTCGCCGTCGACGGTCGCGGACAGGTCGACGATGACGAAGTCACCGGTCTCGACCGGGCGGCTGACACCGGTCAGCGTGCCGAAGCGGGCGCGGAGCTCGTCGAGCTGGGTGGTCACGTCCTCGTCGGTGACCTCCTGCTCGTCGACCGTCACGGCGAGCTCGCCGAAGGCGGGCACGGTGATCTCGGGACGGACGTCGACCTCGGCGGTGAACTCGAGGGTCTGCCCGTCCTCGATCTTGGTGACCTCGAAGTCGGGACGGCCGAGCGTGCGCACCTCACCCGCGTTGACGGCCTCCAGGTACTTGGCCGGGATCGCCTCCTGGATGACCTCGTCCAGCACCGGGGCGCGGCCGATTCGGTTCTCCAGGACCTTGGCGGGGGCCTTGCCCGGACGGAAGCCGGGGATGCGGACCTGCTTCGCGAGCTTCCGGTACGCCTGGTCGAAGTTCGACTTGAGCTCGTCGAACGGCACCTCGACGTTGATCCGGACCCTCGTCGGGCTCAGGTGCTCGACGGTGCTCTTCAACGTGGACTCCTCGATACGAACAAGAACGTGCAAGACAGCCGGTACCGCCACTTCGGGACGCCCGGATTCCCAGCGAGTCTAGGCGAGACCCGCACTGTGACCGCCGCCACCCCGCTTTGGGCCAGTGACAGGCACTTGCGCTCGCCGATAGCGTGCCCTTCAGCGGCCGCACCGGTCCGCTCTGGGGGCTTCACGAACACCGTCCTGGGGGACACCCATGTCCAAGACTTCCTTCAGCCTGCTCGCCGCCGCTCTGCTCGGCGTCGTCACCGCACCGGCCGCCACCGCCGCGACACCGCCCGAGGCCACTGCCGCCGCCTACGTCTTCACCGACGGCACCGCGACCGAGGGCCTGACGGCGGAGAACGCCGACATCGCCGCCCCGCTGCTCGCGTCCGGCTACACCGCCGCCCACCCCGGCTGGGACATCCGGCTGTCCGACGAGACCTACGCTCCCGCGGACATGCGCGTGCAGGACTACCGCGCCAAGGCCTCCCACACCGGCACCGGTGCCGGCGCGAGCACGAGCGGCTTCGTCTCACTGGTCGACGGCGGCAGCGTTCCGTTCGCCGTCGTGAGGCCCCACAGCCGCAGCGTGTCCTGCACCGTCGACGGCCCGCTCTTCACCGGCGGTGGCGGCGGCTACGGCGTGTGGGTGCGCGGGGCCTCGGGCGCGCTCGAACTCGTCGACGTCGACGCCACCGGCGTGACCACCGCCGTTCCCGCCGGCCAGGCGGGCGGAGCCCACGTCCCGACCACGGTGAAGGTCAACCGGTACTCGGTGGTCGGCCAGCTCTCCGGCTACTCCGCGTTCGCGAAGTACGACGGCCGCGCCAAGGCCGGCACGCTGGGCTGGGAACTGGAGATCACCCAGGGCGCCCAGACCTACCGCGTCCTCGTCGGCGCCGTGGCCGCCTCCTGCTAGGTCCACCTCACGCGTGACGGCCCGCGGCCGTCACGCGTTCTCCCGCCGTCCACGAGTTCCTCGTCGACGGCAGTGCCCGCACGCCCCGGCCTCCGCCCGTGAGTGCGAGGTCCGGGCGATCGGCTTCCCGGCAGTGGTCGCGGTGACCGCTGCCGCCATCACTTCACCTGGGGGATCACCATGGCGCACAACCGTTCCAGACTCGTCGCGACGGCAGCCGCCGGCGCGGTGCTGCTCGGCCTCACGACCTCGGCGGCCCAGGCGGCCGGCCCCCGCGAGGCCACCGCAGGGCTGTACGCGTTCATCGGCAGCGGCGGGGGCCAGGAGTCCGTCGCGATCGAGAACCAGCTCTGGAGCCAGCCGGAGCACGTCGCGCACCGCACTCCCGCACACCCCGGCTGGTCGATCCACCTCTCCGACGAGACGGTGGGCGCCGGCCTGCCGAAGCAGAACATCAGGGCCAACGCGGGCCAGGGCGAGACCTACGAGACCTTCGCGTGGACGAGGGGGTTCATCTCACTCGTCGACGGGAGCAGCGTCGGCACGCCCTTCCTGGTCTTCCGGTTCGGCGGGGACAACGTCGTCTGCGAGGGCTTGGTCGGGTACGAGGTCCCGCGCCTGTTCGTCCGCAAGGCCAACGGCGAGTTGTACGAAGCGACCGACCTGACCAAGCCCGCGGTCGCCGAGTACGTCACGTCCGCCGACTCCGCGGCCATCGCCACGGCCGGGACCGTCACCGTCGAGGCCAAGAGGGTGACCTCGGCGGCACAGATCGCCGCGTACGGCCCGTTCGCGAAGTACGCGACGCGCGAACGCGTACGAACGGACGGCTTCGAACTCGTCCTGACCCACAAAGACGCGGCCACGGGCACGCCCAAGACCCACCGCCTGCTGGCGGGCGCCCAGGCCGTCTCCTGCTAGTCCCTGCACCGCCTCGCGACGCCGTCACCCACCGGGTGGCGGCGTCATTTTGTTCGCCTCGCGAAAGGCTTAACTGAAAAGAGTCGCCCAGCTACGGCCCGTCAAAGCACTCCGCACAATTTCACTCTTTCGGCCGAAACCGCCTTTCGCGACCGATCAAGATGACTCCATAAGCACCAATCTGTCCTGCGCGGCGGACAGGTAGCGTTACTGCTCCCGCACCATCCGTAACAGGACCACGGGAACGAACGAGAAAAAGTCGTCGCACTGTTTTACCCCCGAGGATCCGCCTGATGGAGACACGCCAGCTTCTCGCGTTCACGACCGTGGTTCAGACAGGGAGCTTCACCAAGGCCGCTGCCACGCTCAACTGCTCGCAGCCGACCATCACCACCCGCATCAAGGCGCTGGAGGAGGCCCTCGGCGTCGTCCTTTTCCGGCGCCTCCCCAGAGGTATCCAGATGACGTCCGCGGGCGTGGAACTCCTCCCGTTCGCGCGAAACATCATCAACCTCACCGAAAAGGCCCGAAAAGCCATCACGATGAACGGCGAGCCGCACGGCAAACTCGTCATCGGTTCCGCACAGAGTTTGACCGACTACCGTCTGCTACCGCTCATCGAATACATGTGCTGGCGCTACCCGTCGGTCCAACTCTCGTTGCACTCGCGCAACGCGTTGAACAACCTGAACTCGGTGCGCGACGGCCAGCTCGACTGCGCCTTCTTCATCGGCGCCATCGAACCGCGCGAGGGCCTGGAGACCACGGTCCTCTGCCCCGAGCCGCTGGTCATGGTCGCGGGCCCGAACCACATGCTCGCGCAGCGCCAGTCGCTGGCCGAGGACGACATCACCAGCAGCACCCTGATCCGGGCCGAGAACGGCGCGTCGTACCACGAGCTTTTCGAACACTCCCTCGGCTACGACGACACCCGCGCGCCGGTCCTGGAACTGGACTCGGTGGACGCCGCCAAGCGGGCGGTCGCGTCGGGCCTGGGCATCGCCCTGATGCCGGAGGTCACGGTGTCCTCGGAACTGGCCGACGGCAGGTTGGTCCGCTTGCCCTGGTCCCCGACGTTCCGCGTCTACACGCAGTTCGGCTGGCGCCAGGACAACTCGACGAACCCCGCGGTGACGGCCCTGGTGTCGGCGGCGGCGCAAGTGGTGAGCGACCAGGTCGCCTCCCTGACCTGACGCGTGGGTGGGGTGCCGCCACCCCACCTACCCCACCGGCGCGGGCCCGGAGCTCCCCCGCACCACCAGTTCGGGCAGCACGTCCTCGACATCGGTCGGCGAGGCCCCGCCGATCACGGCCACCAGCGCCCGAGCAGCCCGGGCCCCGAACGCGAACGTGTCCCGGGACAACGCGGTCAACCTCCCGTGCTGGCACAGCACCGAGTCGTCCCACGCCACGATCGACAACTCGGACGGCACGGCGACTCCCAGTTCGGCGGCCACCTCCGCCCCGGCCACGGCCATCACGTCGTTGTCGTAGACGATCGCCGTGGGCGGCTCGGCCATCCCCAGCAGCTCCCGCGTCGCGCGAGCCCCCGATTCCGCGGTGTAGTCCCCCGCCACCACGACACCGTCCACAACGGACGAGGCGAACGCCGAGTCCCGCCGGACCGTGTGCAACAGCGAGGCCAGCCCGGCCACTCGGGCGATCCGTCGGTGCCCCAACGCCTTCAGGTGCTCCACGACGGAGGTCATGGCCGCGTAGTCGTCGGCCCACACCGAGGCCAGCTCCCCGTGGTGCCCGGCCCCGCCGACGACGACGGCCGGCAACCCGAGCGAGGGCATCAGCTCGATCCGCGGATCCGACACCAGCAGGTCCACCAGGAACACCCCGTCGACCCGGTGCTCGGCCCACCACCGCTGGTACAGCTCGATCTCCTCCTCACGGGAGGAGACCACCTGCAGCAGCAGGGCGCAGGACATCTCGGACTGCATCCCGGCGATCAGCTGGAAGAAGAACGCCTCGTCCCCCAGGGCACGAGGCGGCCGCACCAGCACCAGCCCCACCGCGTCGGCGGACGCGGACGACAACGCCCGGGCCGTGACCGACGGCCGGTACCCGAGTGACGAGGCGACCCCCAGCACGCGGGACCGCGTCGACTCGGACACGCCGGAGCGTCCGTTCAACGCCAGCGACACAGCTCCTTTGGACACCCCGGCCGCCGCCGCGATGTCCTTGATCGTTGGCCTCTTCACCCAGTGCCCTTCGAGCGCCGCAACCCTGTCCGGAACAAGACAACAAGACGTTCGGAGGCTAGCCGGAGATAAACCGGTTTAGCTAGGGTCCGCGACCAAGGAGGTGGGTGTCAATGAAGAGGCGCACGTTCCTCGCGGGCCTGGCGGCGGTGCCCGTCGCAGGATGCGGACTGTCCGGTACTTCCAACACCGCGGCCGGGGGAAACGGCCAGGTCACGGGCGAGATCACGTTCCAGACCTGGTCCCTCAAGCCCAAGTACACCGACTACGTCAACGGTGTCGTCGACGCGTTCCAGAAGCAGCACCAGGGCACCTCGGTGAAGTGGGTCGACCAGCCCGCGGACGGGTACCTGGCCAAGGTCATGGCGGACGCGAGCGCGGGGAGCCTTCCCGACGTCATCAACGTGCCACCCGACCTGAGCTTCCCGCTCGCCAAGGCCGGCCAGCTCGTCAACCTCGACGAGTCGCTCAGGGACGCCAAGGCCGAGTACCTGCAGAACGCCTGGCAGGCGTTCGAGATCCCCGGCAAGGGCGGCTGCTACGGCTTCCCCTGGTACCTCAACACCGGGCCGATCTTCTACAACAAGGCCCTGTTCAGCCAGGCCGGTCTGGACCCGGACAAGCCGCCGACGAACTTCAAGGAGCTCGAGGAGCAGGCGCTCAAGCTCGCCGCGAAGAAGATAGCGATCCTCGGCCAGACGCCGAGCATCGCGGACTTCGGGCTGTACGGCGTGAAGCTGTTCGAGAACGACAAGTTCACGTTCAACGAGCCCAAGGGCGTCGAGTTCGTCGAGAGCTACAAGCGCATGTACGACGCGGGCGCGCTCATTCCCGAGGCGCTCACGCAGAACTACACCGGTGCCGGCGCGAAGTTCATGGCGCAGCAGACGGCGCTCAACCCCGGCAGCGCGTACGACCTCGGCAAGTTCAAGACCGACGCCCCGAGCCTCTACGCGAACATCGGCATCACCACGCCCATCACGAACACGGGCAGCGCCAACATGTTCCTGCACGGCGTGAGCGTGCCGAAGAGCAGCAAGAACCAGGCGACGGCGCTCGCGTTCGGCAGGTTCGTCACCAACGCCGAGAACCAGGTGAAGTTCGCCAAGCTCGCCTCGATCTTCCCGAGCACCAGCAAGGGCGGGGACGACCCGTACTTCACCACGGAGGACGGCACCGACGAGGCGCGTGTGCGGGTGGCCGCGGCCAAGCAGCTGAAGACGGCGGTGAACTACACGCCCGTGCAGTTCAGCGACCAGATGCGCGAGGCCCTCCTGCAGCAGCTGGCCGACGCCATGCTCGGCAAGAAGTCGCCGAAGCAGGCCCTGGACGACGCCGTCGCCGAGTGCAACCGGCTCCTCAAGTAGGCACCGGATGACTCATCGCCCGTACACGCCGTGGCTGTTCCTGGCTCCAGGACTGGCCGTCTGCCTGTTGTTCGTCATCTTCCCGTTCCTGAACATGATCGTGCTCGCGTTCACGGACGCGAGCGCGCTGGGTGGCGGCGAGTTCACCGGTGTGGACAACTTCGTGCGGATGGCCCAGGACCCGAAGTTCTGGGCGGCCGCGCGCAACAGCCTGCTCTACATGGCGGGCGTCGTACCGCCGCTCGTGCTGTTGCCGCTGCTGATCGCGATGCTCGCGCAGAAGATCGTGCCGGGCATCGGGATCTTCCGGACGGCGTTCTTCACGCCGGTGATCGCGTCCACGGTCGTGGTCGGGCTCATCTGGACGTGGCTGCTGGACAGCCGCGGCCTGGTGAACAACCTGGTGGAGGCGTTGGGCGGCAGCAGGATCGGGTTCCTGACCGACTCGACGCTGTTGCTGATCAGCTCGATGGTGGTGACGATCTGGCGCGGCCTGGGCTACTACATGGTGATCTACCTGGCCGCGCTCGCGAACGTGCCGAAGGACCTGCACGAGGCCGCGATGGTCGACGGCGCGGGACCGGTCAGGAGGTTCTGGTCGGTCACCGTGCCGAGCATCAGGCCGACGATGGTGCTCGTCGCGGCGCTGAGCGCGGTCAACGGGTTCCGCGTGTTCTCGGAGATCTACCTGCTGTCGGGCGGGTCCGGCGGGCCTGGTGGGGCGAGCACCACGCTGGTGATGCTCATCCAGTCGGTCGGCCGGGGCCTGACCGGTGAGGTCGGGTACGCGTCGGCGCTGAGCATCGTGCTGTTCGTGATCCTGCTGGGGCTGCTGCTGGTCACCCTCAAGCTCAACCGCAGGGAGGACCGGCTGTGAAGCGCGCGCACCTCTTCCTGGCACTGCGCTACCTCGGGCTGCTGAGCATCCTCGCGATCAGCATCGGGCCGTTCCTGTGGCAGTTCGCCACGAGCATCAAGGGTCCGGGTGAGGACGTCTTCGTCCCCGACTTCATCCCGGACGACCCGACGTTCGGCAACTACGCCGCGGTCGCCGACGTCGTGCCGGTCTGGACGTTCGCGCTCAACTCGCTCGGTGTCGCGAGCGTCAACGTCATCACGAACTGCCTCGGCGCCGCCATGGCGGGCTACGCCCTGGCACGGCTCAGGTTCCGGGGCCGCAGGTTCGCCGCGGTGATCTTCGCGAGCAGCATCCTGGTGCCGTTCGAAGCGATCATGATCTCGCTGTTCCTGGTGATGCGCGGGTTCGGGCTCACCAACACCCTCACCGCCGTCGTGCTGCCCGGCGCGATCGCCGCGCTCAACGTCCTGTTGCTGCGCAACGCGTTCCTCGCGCTGCCCGCCGAGGTCGAGGAGGCCGCGATCATCGACGGCGCCAACGCGTGGCAGCGCTTCACCCGCCTCGCGCTGCCGTCGGTGAAGGGCACGCTGGTCGTCGTGGCGCTGTTCTCGTTCATGTTCAGCTGGGACGACTTCCTGTGGCCGCTCATCGTGCTGAGCGACCAGGAGAAGTACACGCTCACCATCGGCCTGGCGTACCTCCAGGGCACGTTCGTGCAGAACCAGCGGCTGGTGGCGGCGGGCACGATCATCGCCGTCGTCCCGCTGATCCTGCTGTTCCTGTTGCTGCAGAAGCACTTCTTCCGCGGAGTGGGAGAAGGCGCGATCAAGGGATGATCCCCAGAAGGAGTTCGGCGTTGCGTTTCGGCGTGAACTACACCCCTTCCCACGGCTGGTTCCACCACTGGCTCGACTTCTCGCTCGACGACGTCAAAGCCGACTTCGAGTCCATCGCGGGCCTCGGCCTCGACCACGTGCGGATCTTCCCGCTGTGGCCGGTGTTCCAGCCCAACAGGGGCCTGGTCCGCCCCAAGGCCGTCGAGCAGCTCGCCCAGATGCTCGACGCGGCCCACGACACAGGCTTGGACGTGCAGGTCGACGTGCTGCAGGGCCACCTGTCGAGCTTCGACTTCTACCCGTCGTGGGTGCAGACCTGGCACCGCCGCAACATCTTCACCGACCCCGACGTCATCGACGGGCAGAGGTTCTACGTCCGCACGCTCGCCGAGGCGCTGCGGGACAAGCCCAACTTCCTCGGCTTCACCCTGGGCAATGAGGTCAACCTGCTCACCGAGTCGAACCCGTGCGCGCCCGCGCAGGCCGGCGAGTGGATCGACGCGCTGCTCGACGAGTGCGAGAAGGCCGCACCCGGCCGCCCGCACGTCCACTCCGAGTACGACGCCGTCTGGTACGAGAGCGAGCACGCGTTCCTGCCGGAGCACGCCGCCAACAAAGGCGCGATGACGACCGTGCACTCGTGGGTCTTCAACGGCACCGCGCAGCGCTACGGGTCGATGTCACCGGAGAGCGTGCACCACGCCGAGTACCTCATCGAGCTGTCGAAGGCGCACGCCGAGGACCCGGAACGGCCCGTGTGGCTGCAGGAGGTCGGCGCCGCCCAGCCCGAGATCACCGCCGAGCAGGCGCCGCGGTTCGCTGAGCAAACGCTTGCGAACGTGCTGACCTGCTCGAACCTGTGGGGCGTCACGTGGTGGTGTTCGCACGACGTCGACCGTGCGTTGGTGGACTTCCCCGAACGCGAGTACGAGTTGGGGTTGCTGACGACGGAACGCGAGGTCAAGCCGCTCGGCGCGGCGATCGCCCGGATCGTGCGCGAAGCGGCGTACGAGCCGGTCGGGCGCACGCCGATCAAGCTGCACGGCGACCGGCCCTCGTGGGGACCGGGCGGTGCTTTCTTCGAAGAGTGGATGAGCCTCGCGCGGGACGGCGTGCGGGCCTCGATCGAGTTGGGGTGAACACGTGCACGACGAACGCGCACTGCTGGAGGAACGACTCAACCGCACGCTGAAGGAACGCATCCGCCCGGCCGTCTACGGCGAGACAGCGCCGCTGGAACTCGCCGTCTGGACCGTGCCGGACGAACCCGTCCCGGTCGCCGAGGCGCTGGAGGCCACCTACGAACCGGCCCAGGTCGGTGACGCCTGGGGCGCGCCCTGGAGCACGAGCTGGTTCCGGCTGACCGGCAGCGTCCCGGAGTCGTGGCAGGGCAAGCAGGTCGAGGTCGTGCTGGACCTCGGCTTCACCCACCCCGGCCCCGGATTCCAGTCCGAAGGCCTCGCCTACACGGCGGACGGCCTGCCCATCAAGGGCATCGAGCCGCGCAACTCCTACCTGCCCGTCGACGGTCGTGAGGTCCTCTTCTACCTGGAGGCCGCCGGCAACCCGACCATCCTCGACTTCCACCCGTTCCTGCCGACCCCGCTGGGCGACAAGGAGACGGCGGGCACCGAGCCGTTGTACAAGATCCTCAAGGCCGAGCTCGCGGTGTTCCAGCCGCAGGTGTGGCACCTGATGCTCGACATCGAGGTCCTCCAGTCCCTGATGGGGGAACTGCCGGACCACGACCCGCGCCGGCACAAGGTCCTGCACGCGCTGGACCGGGCGATGGACGCGCTGGACCTCAACGAGGTCGCCGCGACCGCCGATCTCGCCCGCGAGGAACTGGCGGGCGTGCTGGCGTTGCCCGCCAACGCCTCCGCGCACAAGGTCTCCGCGATCGGCCACGCGCACATCGACTCGGCCTGGCTGTGGCCGCTGCGCGAGACCGTCCGCAAGTGCGCGCGCACGTTCTCGAACGTCACCAGGCTGATGGACGAGTACCCGGACTTCTACTTCGCGTGCTCGCAGGCCCAGCAGTACGCGTGGATGAAGGAAGACCACCCGCACGTCTGGGACCGCGTCCGCGAGAAGGTCCGCACCGGGCAGTTCGTGCCGGTCGGCGGCATGTGGGTCGAGTCGGACACGAACATGCCCGGCGGTGAGGCGATGGCCCGCCAGCTGGTGCACGGCAAGCGCTTCTTCCTCGACGAGTTCGGCGTCGAGACCGAGGAGGTCTGGCTGCCGGACTCGTTCGGCTACAGCGCCGCGCTCCCCCAGCTGATCAAGCTGTCGGGCTCGCGCTGGTTCCTCACCCAGAAGCTGTCGTGGAACCAGATCAACAAGTTCCCGCACCACACGTTCTGGTGGGAGGGCATCGACGGCACGCGGATCTTCACGCACTTCCCTCCCGTCGACACCTACAACTCGTCGCTGTCCGGCGAGGAACTCGCCCGCGCCTCGCGGCAGTTCGCCGAGCACGCCAAGGCTTCGCGGTCGCTGGTGCCGTTCGGCTACGGCGACGGCGGTGGCGGCCCCACCCGCGAGATGATGGAGACCGCGCACCGCGTCGCGGACCTCGAAGGTTCCCCCACCGTGCGCGTGGAGCCTCCGCGGGAGTTCTTCCAGGCCGCGCAGGACGAGTACCCGGACGCGCCGGTGTGGGCGGGCGAGCTGTACCTGGAGAAGCACCGCGCCACCTACACCACCCAGGCCAGGACCAAGCAGGGCAACCGCCGCAGCGAACACCTGCTGCGCGAGGCCGAGCATTGGTCTGTCGCGGCTGCCCTGGCTGGACACGAGTACCCGTACGACGACCTCGACCGGTTGTGGAAGACCGTGCTGCTGCACCAGTTCCACGACATCCTGCCGGGCAGCTCGATCGCTTGGGTGCACCGCGAGGCCGAGGCCACCTACGCCCGCGTGGCGTCCGAGCTCGAGGCCCTGACGGCACGGGCGATCGACGCGCTGAAGGGCGACGGCGACGACGAGCTCACGTTCGACGTGCTCGGCGGCGACGCCCCTCGCGCGTTCGTCGCGCCCGTGGACGGCGTGCTGGACAACGGAAGGCTGCGGGTCACGATCGACGCGGACGGCGTCGTGCTCTCGATCCTCGACCTCGAGGAGGACCGCGAAGTCCTGCCGCCGCACGGGTTCGCGGGCATGCCGCAGCTGCACCGGGACAACCCGAACCAGTGGGACGCCTGGGACATCGACCCGTTCTACCGCAACTGGAAGGCCGACCTGGCCCCGTCCGAACGAGTCGACGCCTCCGACGGCGTGGTGGTGCGGGCGACGTTCGGCGACTCCGTGCTCACCCAGACCATCCGGCTGAGGGAGGGCGCCAAGCAGGTCGACTTCGAGACCGAGGTGGATTGGCAGGAACGGGAGAAGCTGCTCAAGATCGCATTCCCGCTCGACCTGCGCGCCGAGGTCTCGACGGCGGAGACGCAGTTCGGCCACCTGCACCGCCCGGTGCACGCCAACACCTCGTGGGAGGCGGCGAAGTTCGAGATCTGCGCCCACCGCTACCTGCACGTCGGCGAACCCGGCTACGGCGTCGCGGTGGTCAACGACTCGACCTACGGCCACGAGGTCACCCGCACCACCCGTGACGACGGCGGGACCACCACGACCGTGCGCCTGTCCCTGCTGCGCGCACCGAGGTTCCCCGATCCCGAGACCGACCAGGGCGAGCACCGCTTCCGCTACGCCCTCGTGGTCGGCGCGGGCATCCCGGAGGCGATCGACGCCGGGTACCGCATCAACCTGCCGCCGCAGGCCGTCCGGGGTTCGCGCGCACCGGAACCGTTGGTGCGCACGGACAACCCGGCGGTGAGGGTCGAGGCCGTGAAGCTGGCCGACGACCGGTCGGGCGACGTCGTCGTCCGGCTCTACGAGGCGCACGGCGGCCGTGCCCGCGCCTCGATCAGCACCTCCTTCGCCCACACCCGGATCCAGGAGACCGACCTGCTCGAACGGCCCTTGGCCGACGCGTCGGCCGAGGTGGTGCTGCGCCCGTTCCAAGTGATCACCCTGCGATTCACGAGGTAGCGCATGAAGAAGCTGTTCCTCGCCCTGCTGCTGGTGGCGCTCGCCGCGCCACCGGCCCAGGCGGCCACCCAGAAGCGAACCGTCGTCTACTACCAGACCCAGTACAGCAACGGCGCGACCGGCACGTACGTCTCGCCCAAGCCCCTGGTGGACCGCAACACCGGCGTCACGGACGTCCTCGTCGCCGCCATCCACCTCAACGACAACAAGATCGTCCACCTCAACGACCACCCGCCGTCGCACTCGCGGTACACCCAGATGTGGCAGGACCTCGCCGCGATGCAGGCCCGCGGCGTCAACGTGATCGGCATGGTCGGCGGCGCGGCGCCGGGCTCGTTCCAGCGGCTCGACACCCGGTTCTCCGAGTACTACCCGTTGCTGCGCGACACGATCCGCACCTACAGGCTCAACGGCGTCGACCTCGACGTCGAGGAGCGGATGTCGATCGCGGGCATCCGGCGGGTGATCGACCAGCTCAAGGCCGACTTCGGCGCGAACTTCATCGTCACGCTCTCGCCGGTGGCGAGCGCGCTGTGGGGCGGCGGCAACCTCTCGGGCTTCAACTACGAGGACCTGTACCGCAGCCACGGCTCGAAGATCGCGTGGTTCAACGGCCAGTTCTACAACGGCTGGGGCAACGCGGGCAGCACCGCGCACTACGACCAGATCATCAACCGGCGGGTGGTCCCGGCGGACAAGGTCGTGCTCGGCACCCTCACCAGCACGGCCAACGGCGGGTCCGGCTACGTGAGCACGACGACGCTGAAGAACACCGTCACGAGTCTCAAGACCAAGTACGCGAACTTCGGCGGTGTGGCGGGCTGGGAGTACTTCAACTCGCTGCCCGGCGGCACCGCGGAGCCGTGGCGGTGGGCGGCGGACGTGACGGCCTGGCAGAAGTAGGCCGTACGGCGTAATTCGGGTGGGGTGTGCAACGAGCACCCCACCCGTCGCGATTAAGGGGCCGGGGTACCTCCGGCCACTGGAGGCACGGGGGTTCTGGGGACTTGGGGGGAATTTCGCATGCCTTCTGCAAGATCGCTGGCGGTCGCGGCCGCCGTGCTGCTGGGGGTGCTGGTGCCGGGTGTGGCACAAGCGGCACCACCGTCCAACGACGACTTCGACTCCGCCACGGTCGTCGGCTCACTGCCGTACGCCGTCGAGCAGGACACGACGGAGTCGACCAAGGCGTCCGACGACCCGGCCGGCTGCCGCGGGTACTCGGTGCCGGGCTCGGCCTGGTTCCGCTACACCGCGACCGAGGACGGCCTGCTGCGGCTGAAGACCGAGGGCAGTGACCGCGATCTGAACGTCGCCACCTTCACCGGTGAGCGCGGCGACCTCGACCCCGTCTGGAACGCGTTCTACGACGGCTGCACGACCCAGCGGAGCACGCCGCTCACGTTCCCGGCGAAGGCCGGCACCACCTACCACTTCATGGTGAGCGGCACGAGCTCGGCGGGCGGCCAGGTGAAGCTCGCGCTGGACAGGATCTCCCGCCTGCCCAACGACGATCTCGCCGGAGCCGAGCAGGTGACGGCGCTGCCGTTCAGCGCGCCGCAGCCGGACTACACCCGCGCCTCCCGTGAGCCGAACGAGCCGGTGGCCTCCACGTGCTCCGGTTCTGGCGCGCCCTCCGTCTGGTACGCCTACACCCCCACGCGGAACCACTCGGTGCTGATGCACGTCGAGGGGTGGGGTTCCGGCCCGCTGGTGACCGTTTACGAGGGCACCTCGATCAACGACCTGACCTTCCTCGGTTGCGAAGGCCCTCAGCACTACAACGGCAAGTCGGTCGCGGTCACGGCCGGCAAGACCTACTACTTCCAGTGGGCCGGCGGCGGGTACTACAGCTACCCCTCCACGCTCGAGCTGACCGAGTCGGAGCCGTTCCAGACGAGCGTCTACACCGGCTACTCCCACGAGCGGTCGATCTTCGAGGACGTCGGCTTCTCACTGGACCACACGAACGACTACGACGACCCCGTCACGACCGAGTGGGACTTCGGTGACGGCACGACCGCGCCGCCCAGCGCGGAGAACCACCAGGCGCACCGTTACGCCGCGGACGGCGTCTACACGGTGACCGTGCGCTCGAAGGCCTCGGACGGCCGCACGGCGACGGACACGACCGTCGTCACGGTGAAGACGCACGACGTCGGCATCTCCAAGTTCACCGTGCCGACCAGCGCACGGGTGGGCGAGCAGAAGCAGATCTCGGTCCACGTGTCGAACACCCGCCACCTGGAGAAGGTGAAGACCACCGTCTACCGGAACAACGGCAACGGCTGGCAGGAGGTCGGGACGCTCACGATCGACGTGCCGGCGCACCCGACCCGCCTGGTGAAGTTCCCGTTCGCCCACACCTTCACCCCGCAGGACGCGGTGACCGGCAAGGTCTCGTTCCGCGCGGTCGTCGAGCCGCAGCTCGAGTACCCGGTGCGCGACGCCGTTCCGTCCGACAACGAGGTCATCACGACCGCGACGACCGTCAGGCCGGCGCTGCTGTCCGCCGCCGCCGTCGCGAACTGATCCGGGGGAGATCATGAGACTGTCCAAGAGGATTCTCGCGTCCGCGTTCGCCGCGGCCGTGTTCGCGACGTTCGCGCCCGTGGTGGCGCTGGCCGCTGCCGCGGGCGACGACTTCGACAGCGCGACCGACGTCACCGCGCTGCCGTTCCAGTCGGCGGTCGACACGACCGGCGCCACCAAGGCGGCCGACGACCCCAACGCGTGCAACCACTGGGGTGAGGCGTCGGTCTGGTTGCGCTACACCGCACCCGCCGACGGCCTCGTCCGGCTGCGGGCCGAGTCCACGCGGTTCGGGCCGTTCTTCGGCGTGTTCACCGGCCAGCGCGGTGCGCTCGCGCCGGTGCCGGGTGCCTGCGACTCCAACAGCCCGCACGACACCATCTTCTCCGTCCAGGCGGGGGTGACGTACCACGTCATGCTCGTCGAGTACTACTCGTGGTACGCGGGCCCGGTCAACGTGTCCCTGACCCCCGTCGCCCCTTCACCGAACGACGACCGCGCGGCGGCGGCGCCCGTGGAGATCTCCGAACGGCACGAGGGCGACCTGCGGCGCGCGTCGGCGGAGCCGGGTGAGCCGGCGGCGAGCTGCGACGCCGGTGCCACGCAGTCGGTCTGGTACCGCTACACGCCGGCGCAGGCGAAGTTCGTGCGGGTGCAGGCCGACCGCGCGGCGGTGAGCGTGTACCGCGCCTCCGACCTGTCCGAAGTGGACTGCGAACCGTCCGGCAGCGGCAATTACCAGGACAACGTCTTCTCGGCGGTGCCGGGCGAGTCGTACCTGGTCCGGGTGGCGGACTCACCGGCGTACGCGGGGCCGTTCTCCGCGGAGTTCGGCGAGGCCCCTCCGCTGAGCCCCGGTGTGTCCTCGTACCCCAGCAACCCGTCGGTGTTCACCGAGCTCACGATGGAGCCCTACTCCGGTGTGCAGCGGCCGCTCGTCAGCGGAACCGTGCAGTTCGGTGACGGCGGCTCGGCGCAGATCGTGCCCGGTCAGCCGATCAAGCACCGGTACGCGGCCGACGGCCAGTACACGGTCACGGTGACCGGCTCGACGAAGGACGGCCGCACCGGCACCGGGACGCGGACGCTGAAGGTCGACACGCACGACGTCGCGGTGACCGCGTTCACCGTCCCGGCCTCGGCACGGGCGGGCCAGACCAAGCAGTTCAAGGTGAGCGTGGCCAACACCCGGCAGGACGAGACCGTCCGCGTGACGCTCTACAAGGTCGGCGCCGCGGGCAGCGGTTACGACCTGGAGATCGGCCACACCACGCAGTGGGTCCCGGCGTCCGCGTCCGGGGTGTCCGACTTCCCGTTCGCCTACACCTACTCGGCGGAGGACGCCGTGAAGGGCTCGGTGGAGTTCCGGGTGCAGGCCACCCTGCCCGAACGCGCCTGGGACGCGGAGGCAAGGCCGGAGGACAACCAGGCACGTGCGAAGACGACCAGCGTGCGCAAGGCGGCGGGCACCAGCGCCGTGATCGACTAGTCGAAGCGGAAGGTGGCTGTCTCGAGGTTGTCGAGCATCCACTGACGCCGCACGAGCGGTGCGCCGGTCTCCCTGCGCAGCAGGGGAAGCCGGCGCACCATCTCCTCGAGCAGCACCCGTTTCTCCAGCCGCGCGAGCCCGGCACCCAGGCAGTGGTGCGGCCCGTGGCCGAAACTCATGATCCGAGTCCTGCGCCGGATGTCGAACGTGTCCGGGTCGGCGTAGCGCGCGGGGTCGCGGTTGGCCGCGCTGAGCCATCCGCTCACCCACTGCCCCGCCCTGATCTCCTGGCCGCCGATCGTGACGTCGCGCAGCACCAGCCTGCGCGGGGCCGGGAAGACCGGGTACCAGCGCATGGTCTCCTCGATCGCCCCCGGAATCAGCGACGGGTCCGCGCGCAGCTCCTCCCAGCAGCCGAACTCGGTCAGGAACAGCACGGCGTTCGGGATCGTCGCGGCGGTCGTGTCGACGCCGGCGCCGAGCAGCATCGCGCAGTAGCCGATGAGGTCCCAGTCCGACATCGGCCTGCCGTCGACGAGGTAGCCGGTGGCCTGCACGGCGAGCAGCTCGGCGATCAGCCCGTCCCCCGGCTCCGCGCGCTGGCGGTCCAGTTCGGCGGCGAAGAACTCGGCCATCTCGGCCTGCCGCGGCACGGTGTTGGTCGTGACGGAGTCCTGGTACCACTGCTCCAGCCACTCGGTCATCCGCTGCTCCGCGCTGAGGTCGAGACCGAGCAGGTGGCAGATCACCCTGGTCGGCAAGGGTTTGCCGACGCTCGGGACCACGTCGAAACCGCCGGGGTCGAGCCCGTCGACGAGCTCGGTGGCGATGGCGCGGATCTGCGTCTCGAGCCGGGACATCACCCTGGGGCTGAACGGGTCGGCGACCGCGGCCCGCAGGTCGCGATGGCGCCGCCCGTCCGCGGCCCACATGCCGCTCAGCACGGGGTTGGCGAGCGGCCTGGTCTCGTCGGTGAGGCCGTAGCCGGACGAGAAGCACTCCTCGTCGGAGAGCACGCGCTGGACGTCGCCGAGGCTGAAGACGTGCCAGGTGTCGAGTGCCTCGTCGAAGTGGACCTCGGTGGTGGGATCGAAGAACTTCGCAGGTCGCGTGGGCAGGTGGGCGACAGTCATGCCCTCGATCGTGACCCCTTACGCCCACCGCCGGGATCCGCTGATCCGGCTACCGCGGGTACGGCGTAAGGGGTCTCACGGCGCGACCTTAGGTGATCGTCCGATGTGAGGGGCCACCCCTCAGCAGCAATCTCACTCTCGTCGGAGAACGAACTGAGGAGTGAGTCGGATGGAATGGACGCCCGAAGCGATCAAGGCGGAGATGGACTACCGGCAGGAGGCCCTGCGCGAGGACGCCCGCCGGGCGCGGGAGTACTACCGCCACGGCGGGAAGCAGCGGTCGTGGTGGCACCGCGTGACACATCGCCACGAGCCTGAGGGTCCCGCCGGACAACAGGCCGCGTGATGCCGGGGGTGGTCGCAGGGGGTGTGGTTCCTCTCGTCCAGGAACCACACCCCCTGCGGCCCGTGCTCTGACTAGGCCTTGGGCAGCCAGGCCTTGACCTTGTCGGCGTTGGCCTCCACCCACTTCTTGGCGGCGTCCTCGGGCTTCATCTTGTCCTCGGCGATGTACTTCGCCACGGTGTTCTGGTCCTCGTTGGTCCACTTGAAGTTCTTGACCAGCTGGGCGGCCGGGCCGCCCGCGTCGGCGAACTTCTTCGACACGATCTTGTCGAGGTCGTAGTCGGGGTAGTCGCAGGCGATCTTCTCGGCGTCGGCGTCACAGCCCGGCGTGTACGCGGGCAGCTTCACCTTCTCCAGCTTGACCTCGTTGAGCAGCCACTGCGGCGAGTAGAAGTAGCCGAGCACCCACTTCTTGTCCTTCTCCGCCTGGCGGAAGGCCTGGATCAGCGCGGTCTCGCTGCCGCCGTAGACGACCTTGTAGTTGAGGTTCAGGTTCTTCACCAGAGCCTCGTCGTTGGTCACGAACGACGGGTCGCCGTCGAGCAGCTGGCCCTTGTCGCCGGACTCCGAGGTCTTGAACTTGTCGGCGTACTTGTTGAGGTTGTTCCAGTCGAGGATGTCGGGGTGCTCCTTGGCGAGCCACGGCGGCACGTACCAGCCGATCTGCCCCTTCACGCCCGTGGACCCCGCGCTGACGGCGGTCTTCTGCTCGTCGATGTACTTCTTGCGCAGGTCGTCGTGGCCCCAGTTCTCCACGACGGCGTCGACCTCACCGGTGCCGAAGCCCTGCCAGGCCACCTCTTCCTTGAGCTCCTTCTTGGTGACCTTGCACTTGAGTTCCTTCTCGGCCACGTACGCGAGCACGGCCGCGTTCGCCTCGTAACCGACCCACGGGTTGATCGCGAGGTTGAACGTGCCGCAGTCGCCGGTCGCACCCGAGGAGGTGTCACCGACCTTGGCGCCACCGCAACCAGCCAGCACCACGAGCGCGACGAGCCCGGCGCTCACAGTTCCCAGCACGCTGTGCCTAGCCACTTTCCAGACCTCCTAGTTGGTCCACCGCTTGGCGGCCGCCTGGGTGAGGCGGTCGAGCATCACGCCCAGCACGACGATCGCGACACCGGCCGCGAGCCCCTTGCCGTACAACTGGCCCTGGGAGAACCCGGCCACCACGTCGTAGCCGAGCGCGCCGGCGCCGACGAGTCCGCCGACGACGACCATCGAGAGCACGTAGATCAGGCCCTGGTTGGCGGCGAGGGTGAGCGCGCCGCGCGCCATGGGCAGCTGCACCTTCACGATCGTCTGCCACGAGCTCGACCCCAGCGCCGTGGACGCCTCGACGGTCGCGGGCGAGACCGCGCGGACGCCGTCCGCGATGATCTTGATGGCCACCGGCGCCGCGAACACCACGGCCGCGATGATCGCGGTGAAGCGCGAGGCGGAGAACAACGCCAGGAAGGGCACCAGGTAGACGAAGGCGGGCATCACCTGCGCGGCGTCGAGGACCGGCCGGATGAGCCGGTCGGCGCGCCTGCTCCGTCCCATCCAGACGCCCACGACGACACCCAGGACCATCACCATGATCGTGGCGACCAGCGTGGACGCCAGCGTGATCATCGAGTCCTGCCAGAGGCCGGTCGCGATCAGCAGGCCGACGCACACGGCGGAGACGATCGCGGACCGCACACCGCCGACCATGAACGACAGCGCGACGATCACCAGTGCCACCAGGAACCACGGCGACTCGGCCAGCAACGCCTGCAGCGGGTTGATCAGCGCGAGCGTGACGAAGTCCTTGAAGCCGTCCGTGATCACCGGCAGCGAGTCCTGCGCCCACTCCGTCACGGCGGTCGCGCCCCGGCGGATCGCGCTGCCGATCTCCACGTCCGACTGGAACTCGGCGGCCCACAGGTAGGTGTAGGAGAGGTAGACGCAGACGCCGGTGACGCCGAGGCCGCCGAACAGCGCCCAGCGCGGGAGCCGGCGGCGCTCGCTCGCGGCGGCGGTCGTCACGCGGTCCAGCACGATCGCCAGCACCACGATCGCGAGTCCGGCGTTGAACGCCGTGCCGACGTCGAGGGTCTGCAACGCCTTCACGACGGTCTTGCCGAGGCCCGGCGCATCGATCAGCGCGGCGATCGTGACCATGGCCAGCGCAGCCATGATCGTCTGGTTGACACCGAGCACGATGGTCTTGCGGGCGGACGGCAGCAGCACCTTCACCAGCGTCTGCTTCCACGTCGCGCCGAGGGACTCGCTCGCCTCGACGGTGTTGCGCGGCACCGATCGGATGGCGTGCGCGGTGATCCGGATCGCGGGCGGTGCCGCGTAGATCAGCGTCGCGATCGTGGCCGAGGCAGGACCGATCAGGAAGAACAGCGTCAGCGGCGCCAGGTAGACGAACGTGGGCATCGTCTGCATGAAGTCGAGCACCGGCGTCAGGACCCGGTTGGCCCGATCGGACAGTCCCGCCCAGATTCCCAGCGGGATGCCGGCGAGCAGCGAGATCACGACCGCGGCGAGCGTCAGGGAGAGGGTGTCCATGCTCTCCTGCCACAAGCCCTGCAGGCCGAGGAACACGAAACCCGCGACGGCGAGCAGTGCGACCCGCCAGCCGGCCACCGCGAGGCTGACGAAGCCGGCGATGGCGACCACGCCGAGCCAGCCGATCACCGGCACGGGCCGGCCGAACGACGGCTGCGCGATCAGGGCCTGGATGAAGGTCACGAACTCGTCGATGACGAGGCGGATCTCGTTGAAGAAGTACAGGAACACCGGGTTGGAGTTCCTGGACGCGCCGACGGCGTCGTTGACGTCGTTGATCCACCGGTGCAGCGGGGTGAGGTCGGCGGCGCCGAGCGCGAGCGTCCCGACGTTGCGGAACACCAGCCACAGCGCCAGCCAGGCCAGCACGATGCCGGCGAAGATCAGCGACTTCCGGTGCTGGAACAGACGGGGCAGCTGCCGGGGAGCGGCGACGGCGACCATGTCACGCCTCCCCGGCCACGACCCCGAGGATCTCCTCGTCCGCGACCACACCGAGCAACTCGCCGTCCCGCACGACCTTCACCGGCTTGTCCGCGCTCAGCACGCTGCGGACGGCCTCCCGCACAACGGTTTCCGGTGACAGCTCGGGACCGTCGAGCTCGTCGTCGGGGCGCGGCGGGCGCATGATCCACTTCAAGGTCAGCACGTGCGACTTCGGCACGTCCTTCACGAAGTCGCGCACGTAGTCGTCCGCGGGGGCGCCGACCAGCTCGTCACCGGTGCCGACCTGCACGACCTGGCCGTCGCGCATGATCAGGATGCGGTCGCCCAGCTTGAGCGCCTCGCTCAGGTCGTGGGTGATGAAGACCATCGTCTTGCCGACCTCGCGGTGCAGCCTGATGACCTCGGACTGCATGTCGCGCCGGATCAGCGGGTCGAGCGCGGAGAAGGGCTCGTCGAAGAACAGCACGTCGGGGTCACCGGCGAGTGCGCGGGCGAGACCGACGCGTTGTTGCATACCGCCCGAAAGCTGATCCGGATAGGACTTCTCGTAACCGGACAGCCCGACGAGGTCAATGACCTCCTGCGACCGTTCCCCACGTTTCGCGCGCGGTACTCCGCGTATTTCCAGGCCGTAACCGACGTTGTCGGCGACGGTCCGGTGCGGAAGCAGACCGAAGTGCTGGAACACCATGGAGAACTTGTTCCTGCGCAGGTCGCGCAGGCGCTTGGCGTCCGCTTCGAGAATGTTCTCGCCTTCGAACATGATCGTGCCCGCGGTCGGTTCCACCAGCCGCGTGAGACACCGGACCAGTGTGGACTTGCCCGAACCGGACAGTCCCATGACCACGAACATCTCACCGGGAGCGACGTCGAAGTCGACTCCCCGCACGGCGGCGACGGAACCTGTGCGTTCCATCAACTCGTGCCGCGACAACGCTTTCAGCTCGTCCGAGGCCACCAGCTTAGACGCGTTGGGGCCAAACACCTTCCACAGGTCCCTGACCGAAATCACGGGATCCACGCCAAACCACTCCGACCTGTTGCGGACTGCGCACACCGTTTCTCGATGCGCGACAGCATCGACCTTCGCACGGATACGGTCAAGGGCCGATACAAATCAGATCCTTTATGGACAACCAATCATCCCATGACTTGACTCTGTCTGATCGATGGGGAAAAGCTGAACTGAGCGGTCTCCTGCATCGCTCTTCCCCCCGACGAGGAGCTGTTCGTGCAAGCCCCCAGAATCGCTCTGGCAATGACGTTCGTGTTGACGGTTGCCGGTTGTGGCGGTGGATCAACGGCATCACCGCGCTCCAGTTCTGCCGCACCGACCGAACCCTGCGACTCCATCACGATCGCGGTCAACCCGTGGGTCGGCTACGAGGCGAACGCCGCCGTGGTCGGCTACCTCGCCGAGAAGCGGCTCGGCTGCAAGGTGACGAAGAAGGAAGTTGACGAGCAGACCGCCTGGCAGGGCCTCGATTCAGGCGAGATCGACGTGATCCTGGAGAACTGGGGTCACGAGGACCTCAAGCAGAAGTACATCGAGGAGAAGCGCTCCGCCGTGCGGGTGGGCCCGTCCGGCAACAAGGGCGTGATCGGCTGGTACGTGCCCCCGTGGATGAAGAAGGAGTTCCCGGACATCACGAACTGGCAGAACCTCAACAAGTACGCCGAGAAGTTCAAGACCGCGCAGTCGGACGGCAAGGGCCAGGTGCTCGACGGCGACCCGTCGTTCGTGACCAACGACGAGGCTCTGGTGAAGAACCTGAACCTCAACTACAAGGTCGTCTACGCGGGCAGCGAGGAGTCGCTGATCAAGGCGTTCCGCCAGGCGCAGGAGAAGAAGACGCCGCTCATCGGCTACTTCTTCGAGCCGCAGTGGCTGCACCTCGACATCGAGCTGGTCAAGGTCGACCTGCCCGAGTACACGGCGGGCTGCGACGCCGACCCGGCCAAGGTCGCGTGCGACTACCCGCGCTACGAGCTCGACAAGATCGCCTCCAAGAAGTTCGTGGACAAGGGCGGCCCCGCGGCCAGGCTCGTGCAGAACTTCCAGTGGAGCAACGACGAGCAGGACACGGTCGCGTCGTTCATCGCGAAGTACAAGATGTCGCCCGACGAGGCGGCGAAGCGTTGGGTCGAGGCGAACCCGGACCGCGTCGAGGACTGGCTGACGAAGGCCAAGCCGTAACTATCGGCCTCAGTTCCGGCCGCGGGACCACCACTTCTCGTCGGGCCCGGAGATGTCCTCGACGCTGAGCCTGCGGACGGATCCGGCGCGCTTGAGCCGGGCCACCAGCTGGTCCTCCCGTTGCGCGAGCCGGCGGTAGATCTCCACCGCGGAGGTCTCCCGCCGGCCCTGGCGTCTCTCCACGGTGCGCCAGTTGCCGAGGAACTCGAGCGTCAGGTCGGCGACGGCCTGACCGGCGTGCGCGGTCAGCGTGTCCGCGGGCGAGGCGAACCGTCCCGCGTGGAACGCCAGGTTCCTGGTGACGTAGAGCCACTCCAGCAGCGCGGCGGTGGTGTCCTCCTGTTCGCGCAGCCAGCTCGCCAGGACCTTCGAGTCGGCGAGCCTGGCGCGCCAGAGCTCCGTGAGGTCCTGCACCAGGCCACCCTCGCTCTCGGCGAGCGCCGTGATGGCCTTCTGGGCGGCGTCGAGCCCCGCGTCCGGGCGGGTGTGGCCGATGAGCACCTCCAGCCAGGCGTCCACCGACTTCAGGTGGTGCTTCACGCCGGTGGTCGGCACGTGCGCGTCGAGCGGTCCGCGCAGGTCCGTGTCGTGGTTGGTGACCACGACGTGCAGGCTGACTAGGTGCTGCCGCAGCATCTGCAGCGCACAGGCCTTGGCCAGCCACGCGATCTTGCCCGGATCGAGGCCGGTGGCCTCCAGCGCACTCCACGCGAGCCCGGCGCTGGCCATCGGCGCGTCGACCTGCCGCGCCAGGTTCGCCACCCGCATCGCGCTGCGCAGCTCCGCCGGCCAGTAGGCGGTGAGCGGGTAGGCGTTGCCGACCGTGCGCTGGTGCTCGGTACCGCGCGTGACCCGTCCGCCCGGCTCGCTGACCTGCCAGACCGGCGCGATGTGCAGCTCGGTGAGCCGCTCCCCCGCCGCGTACTGGTCGAGCACCTCGCTCAGGATCCGGCGGCCCCTCAGCGCGGCCGTGTGCACGTCCGCCGCCTCGACCGGTACCCGCACCAGCACCGACGACCCGTTGACGGCCTCCTTCAGGAAGTCGTCCCTGGGCAACCTGTTGCGGTGCAGCGGCTCCTGCCGCGCCTGGGGCAGGAGCTCGTCGAGGTGCCGCAGCACTCGCGCACCCCGCACCACGAGCGCGACGACGTGCTTGCGCTCCTTCGGCCAGAACACCTCACCGAGGTCACCGGGCTTCTTGAGCCACCGCAGCAGGTCCGTGCGGAGCTGCCTGCCGTCCCGGCCGTGCATCGCCACGACGACCGCGACCTCGGCGATCATCCTGGCGCGCAGCGGAAGTTCCACTCCGTTCCACAGTGGAGTGATCCATCCCTGGACGGCCTTCTCGAGCGCTTCGGGGTCGAGCTTCGCGGCGGCCGCGGCCGTCACGGCGGGATCGAGCCGCTGCCCGTCCGCCGCGATGGCCGCGTCGACGCCCAGCAGGACCCTGCGCGCCTCGGCGAGCTTCCTGGCACCACCGTGGACGTAGGCGGGCCTCGCCGCATCCATGCACGCCAGCGACGTGGTGACGATGCGGCGCAACAGGTTCCACCGCGGCTGGTCTTCCGCCGCGTGGCTCTCCAACGCCGTCCGGGCGCGGGTGACGGCGAGAACGGCGCTGTTCAGGCCCGCGACGTGCTCACCGAGGTGCGCGTCGGGGTCGAGCGCACGCAGCACACCCTGCAGCAACGCCCGCTGCCCGCGACCGAGCCCGGCGTCGTCGAAGGCCTGCCGCAGCCGGGCGTCGAGGTACTGGTAGCGCACGTGACGCACCATAGAGGTCATGGACAACCGGAAAGCGGTCTTCGCGGGCATCGACGGCCAGGCACTGGCGGGCCGCCTCGAACTGCCCGAAGGGGACGTCGTGGCCACCGCCGTGTTCGCGCACTGCTTCACCTGCGGCAAGGACTCGGTGGCCGCCAGCCGGATCTCCCGCCGCCTGGCCGAACGCGGCGTGGCGGTGCTGCGGTTCGACTTCACCGGCCTCGGCCAGTCCGACGGCGACTTCGCCAACACCACGTTCACGTCCAACGTCGACGACCTCGTCTGTGCCGCACGTCACCTGCGCGACACCATCGGGGCCCCGAGCGTCCTCATCGGACACTCGCTGGGCGGCGCCGCCGTGCTGGCCGCCGCACACCAGGTCCCTGAGGTGAAGGCCGTCGTGACCATCGGCGCGCCCTACGACACCTCGCACGTCGAGCACCTGCTCGGCTCGTCCAAGGACGAGATCGAGACCCACGGCGTGGCCGAGGTGCGGCTGGCCGGCCGCCCGTTCCGGATCAGCAACGGCTTCCTGCTCGACATCAACCAGCAGAACCAGACCGCGTGCATCTCAGGGCTGGACCGGGCACTGCTCGTCATGCACTCGCCGCAGGACGACACGGTCGGCATCGACAACGCGAGACTCGTCTTCGACTCGGCGCGCCACCCCAAGTCGTTCATCTCACTCGACGGCGCCGACCACCTGCTGACCGACCGCGCGGACGCCGCGTACGTGGCGGAGGTGCTCGCCGCCTGGGCCGGCCGCTACCTGGCCTGAACGCGAAAACCCGCAGCGACCGAGTCGCTGCGGGTTTTCGGCAACCGTCGGGGCGACAGGATTTGAACCTGCGACCCCCCGCTCCCAAAGCGGGTGCGCTACCAAACTGCGCCACGCCCCGGTTGCACCCAGCTTACCGCCACCCGCTAAGCTATTGATCGCAGCCCCACGGGGTGGCAATGCGGGCGTAGCTCAATGGTAGAGCCCTAGTCTTCCAAACTAGCTACGCGGGTTCGATTCCCGTCGCCCGCTCGCGACCGAGGTCGGCCTATGTCTGCGGAGAGCGCAGACCCAGGTCGGCCTCTCGTCTTTTCTCCGGGGGCCGAGCCCCCGAGCCCCACGCCGGGGGCCCACCCCTGGACCCCCATCAGGAGTCCGATGGGCGGGGCTCCGTGAGCCAGGTCACGCCGAAGCGATGGCGATCTGCCTGCGGCGGTGCGTCGGGCGGTCGATCTCGTCCACCAGGGCCAGCGCGAAGTCCTCGTAGGTCAGTTCGTCGGCCGGATCGACCGCGCCCACCCGGTACCGGCCGGTGGACGTGCCGCCGAAGTTGCCCGCAGGGCTCATCACCAGCCAGTCGGCGTCCGAGGCGGCCAGCACCTCGACGCCCGCCGCGTGCCCCAGGCAGAACGGCCTGTGCTCGGCGGGGAAGTCCGGGGAGTCGATCACGCGCACGCCCGGTGCGGTCTCCAGCAGGGTGTAGATGCCGACCACGATGATGCGCCCGGCACCGGAGGCGACCAGGGCTCGGGCCGCCTCGGTGTAGAACTCCGCCGGGTCCCGGGAGAGGTCCGCCACCGCGCTCACCGCCACGTCGTGGCCCGCCGCCACCTCCGCCGCCGCCTGCACGCCGGGGTCTCGCCCGATCCTGGTCAGCTCGTGGCCGCGGGCCTGCGCCACGTCCGCGATCCGGCGTCCCGCCTTGCCGGACGCTCCGAAAACAACGATCTTCGCCATGAGCGCGAAGGTAGGGTGCGGACAGCCGGTTTCCGCAACGATATCGGGGGTGAGCAGGTGCGATGCACGCACGACCTGCCGTACCAGATCGGTGACAAGTGGACCGCCCACGTCTTGCGCGGGTTGCAGGGCGGGCGCCGGCGGTTCGGCGAGTTGCGGGCCGGAATGCCCCGGGTGACGCCCAAGGTGCTCGCCGAGACGTTGCGGGCGATGGAGCGCGAAGGCACGGTTTCGCGCGAGGCGTTCGCGGAAAACCCGCCGCGGGTCGAGTACGAGCTGACGGAGCAGGGGCGCAGGGTGCTCGGACTGCTCGACCTGTGTTGTGACTGGGCCCGAGAGAACCTGGTGGAGACGTGAGGCTCGAACAGATCGTGCTCGACAGCAACGACCCGGGCCGGCTCGTGCGGTTCTGGGCGGAACTGCTCGGCGGTGAGCCGGTGGAGCGCGAGCACGGGTGGGCGCACGTCGAGCCGCCCGGTGGCGTGCGGATGTCGTTCCAGCCGGTGCCGGAGCGCAAGGACGTGAAGAACCGGTTCCACCTCGACTTCGAGGTCGAGGACATCGAGGCGGCGGTCGTGAAGGCGGTGAGCCTCGGCGCCACCCGCGAAGGTGTCGTGCACACCGACGAGAAGGGCAGCTTCCAGGTCATGCGCGACCCGGAGGGCAACGAGTTCTGCTTCGTGCGCTGAGCAATACGATGCCGTCGTGACCGACTGCCTGTTCTGCCGCATCGTCGCGGGCGAGATCCCGGCGACCGTCGTGACGGAGACCGACACGACGCTCGCGTTCCGCGACATCGACCCCAAGGCGCCCACGCACGTCCTGGTGATCCCCAAGGAGCACCACACGGCGATCGGCGACGTCGATCCGGCGCTCGCGGGCCAGATCCTCGCCACCGCGTACCAGGTCGCGAAGGCCGAGGGGGTCGACGAGTCCGGCTACCGCCTCGTCTTCAACACCGGCCGGGACGGCGGCCAGACCGTCTTCCACGTGCACTGCCACGTCCTCGGCGGACGCGGCCTCACGTGGCCCCCGGGATAACCATCTCGCGCACGAACGCCGCGTCGACCGGGTCACCGTGGCCCGGCACGACGATCCGCGGGTCGAGCTCCAGCAGCAGGTCGAGGACGTGGCGCCAGTTCGCCGGCGTCGCGTCCGGGCCCGCCTGAGCGGGAGCGCCCTGCTCCACCAGGTCGCCCGCGAACACGACGCCCGCGTCCGGCACGTGCGCGACCACGTCGTGCGAGGTGTGCGCGGGGCCGAAGTGGTGCAGGTCGACCCGGCGGCCTCCGACGTCCAGCGTGACGGTGTCGCGGAACGTGTGCGTGGGCGCGACGAGCGTGCCCTCGAACGGTTCGTCGTAGTACTCGGCTCGGTCTTCGAGCAGCGACTCGTCCACCACGCAGCCCTCGTGCGCCCACACCTCGCACGGCAGGAACGCCTCGGTGGCCAGCACGTGGTCGAAGTGGTTGTGCGTCAACACGATCCGCGACGGCCTGATCTCGCGCGCCAGAGCGACGTCCATGCCGGAGTCGACGAGCAGGGAGTCGCCCCGCCCGGTGACGAGACCGAGCGTGAGGTCGAGCTCGGTGTGCCTGCGGACGAAGATCCCGTCCGCGATCTCGATCACCGCAGCACCCCGTCGACCAGCACGGGAGCCGCGGTGCTGACGTTGATCCGCACCGCGAGGTCGACGTCGGCGGCGTGGCCGTTCTCGACCAGCTCCCGTCCCGACCCGCAGCCCCTCACCGCGGCCGGGACGTCGGTGGTCCGGAACGCGGTCGCCGCGAGCCTGGCCTCCGGCGAGGCCTTCCCCGTCAGCGCGGCCAGCACCGCCCCGGCGCCCAGGTAGTCCTCGACGCACGGCCGCAACGGCCCGAACTCGCGCGGCCCCGAGTTGAGGATGTCGAGCCCCCACCGTTCGCCGCCGGGGATCACCCCGATGGTCTTCCCCAGCTCCTGCGCCCGCCTGGCCACCGCCGTGGCGTTGCGCAGACAGGCCGCGAGCACGTGGGCGCCGGTCTCGGCGGCGAGGAAGCACAGGTTCGAGCCGTTCGGCGACGGCAGCTCGACCAGTCCGGTCTCCTCGACGAGTGACGCTGGTCGCAGCGTCCTTCCCGATTCGGGCTTCCACCGCGACGGGCGCACCCGGCCGCCGTTGCCCACCACCAGGTCGACCGACGTCGTGAACGACAGCACGTCGACGATGACCAGCACGTCGCAGTCCCGCAGGGCGCCGACGCCCTCGGGCCCCCATTCCAGCCTCAGCTGGTACCCCTCCTGGCTGAACACACCCACCAGCGTGTCAGACTCCTTGACGTGCGCGTTTATCTGGCAGCAGACCACGCTGGCTTCGAGCTGAAGTCCCACCTGTCCAAGGCTCTCACCGAGCAGGGCTACGAGATCGTCGACGTCGGCGCCCACGAGTACGACGCGCTGGACGACTACGTGTCGTTCTGCGTCGACGCGGCCGAGAAGGTCGTCGCCGACCCCGGCAGCCTCGGCGTCGTGATCGGTGGTTCGGGCAACGGCGAGCAGATCGCCGCGAACAAGGTGAAGGGCGCCCGCGCCGCACTGGCGTGGAACGTCGACACCGCGCAGCTCGCCCGCCAGCACAACGACGCCCTGCTGGTCGGCATCGGCGCCCGCCAGCACACCGCCGAGGAGGCGACCGAGATCGTGTCGGCGTTCCTCAAGACGCCGTTCTCGGGCGAGCCGCGCCACCAGCGCCGGATCGACCAGGTCAGCGCCTACGAAGACCGTGCCTGAGGGCCACACGCTGCACCGCCTCGCGCGGCTGCACCAGCGCCGGTACGCGGGCAGGCCCGTGTCCGTCACCAGTCCGCAGGGACGCTTCTCGGCGTCCCTTGTGGACGGACGCACGCTCGTTCGCGCCGAGGCGCACGGGAAGCACCTGTTCCACGTCTACGGCCCGGACGCGATCGTGCACGTCCACCTCGGCCTCTACGGGACGTTCACCGAGTCGCCGCTGCCGGTCCTGCTGCCCGTCGGCCAGGTCCGCATGCGGATGGTCGGCGAGACCCACTGGACGGACCTGCGCGGCCCCACCGCGTGCGAGGTGCTGAACAAGGCCGAGGTCAAGGCGATCCGCGACCGGCTCGGGCCCGACCCGTTGCGCCGTGACGCCGACCCGGACCGCGCCTACGAGCGGATCATCCGGTCGAAGCAGTCGCTGGCGGTGCTGCTGATGGACCAGAGCGTCCTCGCGGGCGTCGGCAACGTCTACCGCGCCGAGGTGCTGTTCCGGCACAACGTGAACCCGTTGCTGGTCGGCAACAAGGTCAGCCGCGAGCTGTGGGACGCCATCTGGGCGGATCTCGTCGTGCTGATGAAGGACGGCGTGAAGGTCGGCCAGATCAACACCGTCCGCGCCGAGCACATGCCCCGTGCCATGGGTCGCGCGCCACGCGTGGATCGGCACGGCGGTGAGGTGTACGTCTACCGCCGTGCCGGGGAGCCGTGCCTGGTCTGCGGCACCGAGGTCCTGACCACCGAACTGGCGGCGCGCAACCTCTTCTGGTGCCCTGCCTGTCAGCCCTAGAAGTCGAACCCGCCGCCCATGTCGCCGAAGTCGAAGCCGCCGGTGTCGCCCATGTCGGCGGCACCGCCCACGTCTCCCATTCCGGCGTCGCCCATGCCCATGTCGCCCATGCCGTAGTCGCCGACACCGTGCATGCCGGAGAACATGGCGTCCATCAGCAGGAACGTGCCGACGCCCCACGCACCGGCCACGAGCGCGGGCTTCCACCACGGCTCGGAGTACCAGCCGCGAGGCACCGGGCGTCCGGCGACCATGCCACCGGGGTAGTAGTAGGGCGTGCCCGAACCGGAGTGCGGCGACGCGGCGTACTGGTGGCCCTCGACGGCGACCTGCCGGTCCTCGCTGACGGCACCCGCCTGCTTCTGGGCCGCGCTCTCGGGCAGTGCGGGGCCGGGGTCCATGCCCATCGCCTCCCGCGCCGCGCGCACGTAGTGCAGGCCCTCCATCGCGGTCTCGGTGACCAGCCTGGCCTGCGGGATCGTGCGCGCCTGCTCCATCTGGGAGCCGGCGGCGGTGAAGCGCTCGGACGCGTCCGCCATCGCCTGCGTCGAGGCGGCGTTGGTGCCGGTGAGGCTCATCACCTGCCCGCCCAGCCGCTCGACCCAGCGGCGGGCCTCCGCCTTGGCGTCGTCGAGCTCCCGCGCCTTGCGCGCGTTGCTCTGGCTGACCAGGTAGAACACGCCTGCGACCAGCAGTACCAGCACTACGACCCACACGATGGTGCCCACGGCTTTACCTCCCACACCAGGTAAACCGTCAACGAGCAATGACCGCCGTGAGTTCCGTCAGAACACCTCGGGGCAGTGCGGCTCCATCACACCGAGGAACGCCATCGTCAGCGCGTCCACGTGTCCGGGCGTGTGCTCGACCACGCGGTGTGCCCGCCTGAGCACGGAAAGCCGCACGCCGCCGAGGAAGGCGCTGCCGAGCGCGGCGACGTCCAGCGACACGTCGGCCGGGTCCTCGGTGCGCGTCACCGTCGCTTCGCCGCCCTTGACCGTGAAGCGCCAGCGGCCGGAGTTCCACGGGCAGAACGAGTCCTCGACCTCCAGCACACTGTCCACATCGGACGAGTAAGTGCGCAGCGGCAGCGCGCGGTCGACGTCGACGAGGCGCACCCACAACGCGTCTCCGGCCTCGCGCCGCACCTTCCGCGGGTTGTCGACCATGTGCAGGATCGGGTCGTCCCAGGCGGTGTAGAAGGAGATCTCCGCCGCGAGGTCCATGTCCAGCAGGAACCGGTAGAGGTCGGCATAGGCCTGTTCGGTCGTGCAGACGAGCTCGCGCACGTGCAGTTCGCTGGCCGGTCCGCTCGCATCGCCGTTCCCCTTGACCCGGAACACCACATAGCCCTCGGGATGCAGGCAGTAGCGGTAGGAGGTGAGCCCGTCGCGGTCGACCTCGCGGTCCGCGAGCTGCACGTCCCAGGTGTGTTCGACGCGGCTCAGCCAGCCCACCCGCGTGGTCCGCACCTGCTCGTGGAACTCACGCATGACGGGCAGCGCTTCTTCTCGCGTCACCTGACGGATCCGTGCGTCGCTGACGTGCACACCAGGGTGGAACGCCATACGCGTGGGCATCCTGAGCATGGCGATGCTCGTCGCGTACTCGCCGTAGCCGTACCTGCGGTAGATGGAGCCTTCCGAGGCCCACAGCATCGCGAGCGCCTCACCGCTCTCGTGCATGCCGTGCAGTTGCGTCTTCATCAGCAACGACGCCACGCCACGACGCCGATGGCCCGGTTTCACCGACACCACGGTCACCGCGCCCGCCGGCGCCTGACGACCACCCGGAACGGTGATCTCGCGGGTCAGGATCCCGCTGGTGCCGATCAGCTCGTCACCGTCGAACACCGCGTGCGCCCGGTCCCGTTCGAGGACCTTGAGCCACTTGCTGTCCTCCCCCAGGTGGTCGCCGAGGAACGCCCAGGCCATCACCCGCTGGAAGTCGGGGAGGTCGGATTCGTCGATGGTCCGGATGCTCAGCGCCGAGTCAGCCATGCCAGCAGTGATACGCGGGTGCGGCCCGACTCGCAGCTCAATTACCGCTGGACCGACTTGACCTCGCAGAACTCGTCCAGCCCGAACCGGCCGAACTCGCGCCCGTTGCCCGACTGCCGGTACCCGCCGAACGGCGCGCTCGTGTTGAACGCGGCGGCGTTGATGTCGACCTGCCCGGTGCGCAGCCGCCTGGCGACCCTGAGAGCGCGGTCGGTGTCCGCCGAGAACACGGCACCCGCCAGCCCGTAGATGGTGGAGTTCGCGATCCGCACCGCGTCGTCCTCGTCGGCGTACGGCATGACCGACAGCACCGGCCCGAAGATCTCCTCCTGCGCGATCGTCATCTCCGGCGTCACACCGCCGAACACCGTCGGCGCGACGTAGAAGCCCTGCGGCAGCGGCGCTTCGGGCCCACCGGCGGCCAGCGTCGCACCTTCCTCGACACCCTTGCGGATGTACCCGACGACCCGGTCGCGCTGCGCCTTCGACACCGCAGGCCCGATCCGCGTGGACGGCTCGGCCGGGTCCGCGGGCGTGTACTTCTTCGCGGCCTGCGCGGCCAGCTCGACGGCCTCGTCGTGACGCTCGGCGGGCACCAGCAACCGCGTCCACGCGCTGCAGGCCTGACCGTTGTTCATGAACGAGTTCGCGACCGCGATCTTCACCGCCCGCCCGAGGTCGGCGTCGTCGAGCACGACGCACGCGGACTTGCCACCGAGCTCGAGCGCGACCCGCTTCACCGTCTCCGAGGCCACCGCGGAGACCCGCCGCCCGGCCTTCGTGGAGCCGGTGAACGACACCATGTCCACGTCCGGATGCGCGGCCAGCGCCTCACCGACCACCGCCCCGGTGCCGTGCACCAGCTGGAACACCCCCGCCGGAGTGGCCGCCGCGACGATCTCGGCGAGCAGGTCGGCGGTGCGCGGCGCGAGCTCGCTCGGCTTGAGCACCACGGTGTTGCCGGCCGCGAGCGCCGGCACGACCTTCGCGACCATCTGCTGCAGAGGGAAGTTCCACGGCGTGATGGCCGCGACCACCCCGACCGGCTCGCGGAAGACCAGCGAGTTGCCGATCTCCTCGGGCTCGAAGTACCCGCCCTCCAGCACGGCGGCGACCCCCTCCGCGATGGCGACGGGGTTCGCGACCTGCACCTTCTGACTGAAGGTGAGGGGCGTCCCCATCTCCCGGGTCATGGCCGCCGCGAGCTCACCGGCCCGCTCCTTCAGCCCGTCGATGATCGCCCGGACCGCCTTGGCCCGCTCGTCCACCGAGGTCTCCGCCCACGAGGGGAAGGCTTCCACCGCCGCGGCCACGGCCGCGTCGACGTCGGCCGGCGTGCCCTCGGCGAGCGTGCCGATGACTTCCTCGGTGGCGGGGTTGACGACCTCGATCACGAGAGCCCTCCAGGCGGATGTGACACCACTGCGCTGACAACGCCTCAGCCTGTCACATCCGGCTGCGGCGGTCACGTCGGGAGCGCTGGAGGCGTGGGCGGTGGAGGGCGGGGCGGGAGGTAAGGCGGGGTCGGCAAGCGGGGTGAGGTGGGCAGGCGGGGCGGGAGCAAGACGAAGTGGGGCTGGCAGGACGGGGGGCAGACTGGGCGGGCAGGCGGGACGGGTGTGCTGGCAGACGGGTGGGCTGTGCAGGACAGGGGTGGGCTGGCAGACGTGAGCGCGGATTGGGTGGGTGCGGGCGGACGGGCAGGGCCAGCGGGTACAGGCGCGGCGGAGCAGGCGGGCCGAGTGGCGGGTGCGGGCAGAGCCGCCAGCGGGTGCGGAGAGGGCGAGCAACGGAAGCGGATGGGCGAGCGGGGTCAACGCGGCGACCAGACAGCCCTAACGCACCAGCAGCCCGCCAGCCCTGGGCAGCCCGGCAACCCACCGACCGGCCTCCTGACAGCAGTACAACCCGCCAGCTCGAGCAACCCGCCAGCCCTGCCTCCTGACAGCAGCACAGCCCGCCAGCTCGAGCAGCCGCCAACCTTGGGCAACCCGTCAACCCGGCCTCCTGACAGAGGCGCAACCCGCCCACCCAGGCAGCCCGCCATCCCTGGGCAGGCCGGCCTCGCAACCCGCCACCCAAGCTGCCCAGCAACCCGGCAGCCCCGACTTCACCAACCGCGAGCCCCACCAGCCCGAACCCGCTCAACGCTCACCGGCCCGAAGCAGCCACCACACCTCCCAGCCGCCGCTCCCGCAGCACCCGCAGATGCACCGCCGCCCAAGTCCGATAAGGCCGCCACCCCTCGGACACCTCCGCCAACGGCCGCCCGTACCGCTCAGCCACCTCGTCGGTCAGCCGGGACTCGTTGTGCGGCACGGCATCAGGAGCGTTCGCCCCGCGCAGCACCACCAGCTCGGCCGCGAACGGCCCCAGCCCCTTGATCTGCTGCACGGCGAGCACCGCGGCGGCCGGTTTCATCCCGCGCAGCGTCACCGCGTCCAGCAGGCCGTCCAGCGCCGCCTCGGCCACCGCCCGCAGGTACTCGGACTTGCGGCCGGGCAGGTCGAGGTCGAGCGCCAGCAGCTCCGCGGGCGCGGGGAACACGCCGTCCCGCAGCAGCGAGGCCTTCAGCGCGGCCGCCTGCGACATGCGGACCCGCTGCGCCAGCACCGACCAGGCCGCGGCCTCGTACGGCGAGTAGAAGCCGCACGGCCGCAAGCCGGGTAAGGACGCCTGTGCCGACGCGATCACCGGATCGCGCCGCGCGACCTCCGGCCAGGCCCGCCCGTCGACGTCCAGCGACAGGAACCGGCACACCTGCGCCGCCGCCAGGTCGAGGTCGCCGGCACCGGACAGGGACAGAACGGCAGTGGCGCCGCGCTGGGTCACGGAGACCTCAGCACGGCGCCACTCACCTTCGACCAGGAACGCCGCGCGCAGCGCCTCTCCCTCGCGCTCGGGCAACGCCGACGGCGTGAAGCCCTCCCAGAACGCCCTGGAGGTCGCCAGCGACCAGGGGCCCTGCACCGCGACTTCGACGTGGTGGTCTGCCATGTCAGGGGACGTTAGCGAGCACCCCTGACAGAAAATCCGGCCGAGCGGCCTCAGCTGAAGTCGAGGTCACCCGAACGGGTCCGCTTGAGCTCGAAGAAGTACGGGAAGCCGGCGAGCATCCGGGCGCCGTCGAAGATCGTGCCCGCCTCCTCGCCCCGCGGGATCTTCGTCAGCACAGGGCCGAAGAACGCGACGCCGTCGATGTGGATGGTCGGCGTGCCGACGTCCATGCCGACCGGGTCCATGCCGCGGTGGTGCGACGCCCGCAGCGCCTCGTCGTACTCGGTCGAGTGCGCGGCCTCGGCGAGCTCGGCCGGCAGCTCGGCGTCCGCCAGCGCCAGCTTGATGATCTCGTCGAAGTCCTGGTTGCCCTCGTTGTGGATGCGCGTGCCCATCGCGGTGTACAGCTTCGGCAGCACCTCGTTGCCGAACTTCTGCTCCGCGGCGATGGCCACGCGAACCGGTCCCCAGCCCTTGGTCATGAGCTCGCGGTACTGCTCGGGCAGGTCGCGGCCCTCGTTCAGCACGGCGAGGCTCATCACGTGGAAGCTCAGGTCGATGTCGCGGACCTTCTCCACCTCGAGGATCCACCGGGAGGAGATCCAGGCGAACGGGCAAAGAGGGTCGAAGTAGAAGTCGACCTTCGCCTTGTCGGTCATGCGTGCCCCTTTAGTGACGGTCGGTGGCGTTATCGCCCCATCAGCCCAACCAGATCACCCTGTCATCTCTTCCCGAGCGCCGGTTCCGTGATTGGATGCGGGAGTCATAACCATTCCCGACGACGTCAGCGCGTAACCACACGCGCGGCAGACGAGGTGACCAGTGGCCGCGCCCAACCTCACCCGCGACCAGGCTCAGGACCGTGCTGAGCTGCTGGAAGTGGAGTCCTACCGGATCGAGCTGGACCTGACCGACGGCGGCGGAAAGCCGGGTTCGGACACGTTCCGCTCCACCACCACCGTGGTGTTCCGCAGCCGGACTCCGGGTGCTTCCTCGTGGATCGACATCGTGGCGGCGACCGTGCACCGCGCTGTGCTCAACGGCAGCGAGCTCGACGTCTCCGACTACCGCGAGGAGGACGGCGTCAAGCTGCCGGACCTCGCGGAGACCAACGAGCTCACCATCGAGGCCGACTGCCGGTACATGAACACCGGCGAGGGCCTGCACCGGTTCGTCGACCCGGTCGACGGCGGCGTGTACCTGTACTCGCAGTTCGAGACCGCGGACGCCAAGCGCATGTTCGCGTGCTTCGACCAGCCCGACCTCAAGGCCGTCTACTCCATGAAGGTGACGGCGCCGCACGACTGGAAGGTCATCTCGAACGGCGAGATCATCGCCACCGAGGACGGCGAGGGCGGCGCGGACGTGCACACGTTCGCCACCACCAAGCCGATGTCGACCTACATCGTGGCCCTGGTCGCCGGTCCCTACGCGGAGTGGCGCGACGAGTTCGTCGAGGACGACTTCACGATCCCGCTCGGCATCTACTGCCGCGCCTCGCTCGCTCCCCACATGGACCACGAGCGGCTGTTCACCGAGACCAAGCAGGGCTTCGGGTTCTTCCACAAGGCCTTCGGCGTGCAGTACCCGTTCGGCAAGTACGACCAGTGCTTCGTGCCGGAGTTCAACGCCGGTGCGATGGAGAACGCGGGCTGCGTCACGTTCCTCGAGGACTACGTCTTCCGCAGCCGCGTCACCCGCTACCTCTACGAGCGCCGCGCCGAGACCGTGCTGCACGAGATGGCGCACATGTGGTTCGGCGACCTGGTGACCATGCGCTGGTGGGACGACCTGTGGCTGAACGAGTCGTTCGCCACCTGGGCGTCCGTGCTCGCGCAGGCCGAGGCCACCGAGTACCGCCAGGCCTGGACGACGTTCGCGAAGATCGAGAAGTCGTGGGCGTACCGGCAAGACCAGCTGCCCTCGACGCACCCGGTCGCCGCCGACATCTCCGACGTGCAGGCGGTCGAGGTCAACTTCGACGGCATCACCTACGCCAAGGGCGCCTCGGTGCTCAAGCAGCTCGTCGCCTACGTCGGGCTGGAGAACTTCCTGGCGGGCCTGCGGGTCTACTTCGGCAAGCACGCCTGGGGCAACGCCACGCTGGCCGACCTGCTGGGCGCGCTGGAGGAGGCGTCCGGCCGCGATCTGTCGTGGTGGAGCGCGCAGTGGCTGGAGACGACGGGCCTGAACCTGTTGCGCCCCAAGTTCACCGTTGACGCGTCCGGCAAGTTCACCGAGTTCGCGGTGCTGCAGGGCGGCGCGCGTCCGGGTGCCGGTGAACTGCGCACGCACCGCATCGCGATCGGCGTCTACGACGACGACGGCACGGGCAAGCTCGTCCGCACGCACCGCCACGAGCTGGACGTGACGGGCGACCGCACCGAGGTCCCCGAGCTCGTCGGCGTGCACCGCGGCAAGATCGTGCTGGTCAACGACGACGACCTGACGTACTGCACGATGCGCCTCGACCCGGACTCGCTGGCCGGGCTGATCGACCACATCTCCGACATCGCCGAGCCGCTGCCGCGCACGCTGTGCTGGTCGGCCGCCTGGGAGATGACGCGCGAGGCCGAGCTGAAGGCCCGCGACTTCGTGAACCTGGTGCTCGGCGGTCTGGGCTCCGAGTCCGAGGTCGGTGTGGTGCAACGGCTCCTGCTGCAGGCGCAGACCTCGCTGTCGTCCTACGCGGACGACTCGTGGCGTGCCGAGGGCTGGCGCCGGTTCGTGACCAAGGCGCTGGAACTGGCGCGGGCGGCCGAGCCGGGCTCCGACCACCAGCTGGCGTTCGTGAACGCGCTGACCTCGTCAGTGCTCGACGACTCCACTGTGGACGTCTTGCGCGGCTGGTACGACGGGACCGCGGTGCTGGAAGGCCTGGACGTCGACACGGACCTGCGCTGGCGGCTGCTGCAGGCGCTCGTCGCGCACGGCAAGGCCGGCCTGGACGAGATCAACGCCGAGGAGGAGCGCGACCCGACCTCCACCGGTCACCGCCGCGCCCAGTCCGCCCGTGCGCTGCGCCCGACGATCGAGGCCAAGGACGAGGCCTGGGACCGGGCGGTCAACGACGACGACCTGCCCAACGCGGTCAGCGAGGCGATCATCGCGGGCATCTCGCACCCCGGCCAGAAGGAGCTGCTCGCGCCGTACGTCGAGCGCTACTTCCGCGACGTGAAGGGCGTGTGGGACCGCCGCACCTCGGAGCGCGCGCAGTCGATGGTCGTGGGCATGTTCCCGGCGTGGTCGATCGCGAGGTCCACTGTGGAGGCCGCCGACGCGTGGCTGGCCGACGAGCACCCGCCGGCACTGCGCCGCCTGGTGTCCGAGGGCCGTGCGGGCATCGTGCGTGCACTCGCCGCGCAGGAGTTCGACCGCTCCTGACGTAGCACTCGTGAAGCCCCGCAATGTGTTCGCGCGTTGCGGGGCTTTCGCGTTAGCGTCTGCTGGGAGGTCCGGTGAGGGTTCGCTACGAGGTCGTGCGCTGGTGGCTCGAAGACGGTGAGTTCGTCGACGAGGTCCTCGCCCGGGTCGTGGACGTCGACGGCCTGTTTGCCGATCCCGTGTCGCCCGAGCGCGAACGGCTGGTGCTGCGCGGGTGCACCGCCGCGCCGGACGAGCTCACCGGTGATTTTCACCTCGGCATCTCCGGCTCGCAGTGGTGGCTGCTGGCCGATCTGGTCGTCCACGCCGCGCTGCCCGGTGGTGATCTCGTCGCCAGCGCCTGCGTGACCCAGCTGATCGACGGCGGTGACTTCGGCGCGGCGCCGTCGTACACGCTGTACAAGGACCTGAGGGAAACCGGCACCTGTCGTGCCGTGGAAGGGTTTCCGCGCTCGTTCGAGAACGTCTGGCCACCGGTGACGCTCATCGGCTGCGACAACCCCGGCCGCATCCGGCCCGCGGAGCCCGACGCCGAACGAGGGCCCTACGCGGGGCTGCGCGCGCTGGACGCCGGCGGCCGGATCGTGGCGCACGCCGGGGTCGCGCTGGACGTCGCGTCGGTGAGCCCGTCCGCCGCCGGTGAGGGACTGTTCGACGTCGTGCTCGACCAGTCCCGCTACAACGACGAGTGGGTGGTGAGCCGGCGCCCCGCCCCCGGCGCGCGCGGGGCGTGGCGCGTGTGGATGGACGGCGTGCCGGCGGAACGGAACCTGTGGGCGCCGCTGAGCCCCGAGGGCCGCATGTGGTGGAACGAGATCGCCGCCAAGGCACCTCGCACGCGCCCCACGGCCGGGGTGCACCACGTCGACGGCCGGCACGCCACGGACGAGTTCGGCCTGCACCTCGCGCTGAGCGAGGCGCTGGTCGGGCCGGGCCGGTTCCTGGGCAGCGTCTACGCCATCACGGGGATGTACGAGGAGTGGTGGTTCGTGCCGGGCATCACGCTCGTGTGGCACGAACCGGGCGTGGCCTTCGAGGCGATGCCCGGCTACTTCCTCGGACTGCTGAAGAACCTGCGGCGCAACGGGGTCGACGTGGTGCTGGAATCGTCCACACCGGACCTGGCCGACCGGCTCGACCGGTGCGTGGAGCTCGGCGCGTTCGTCGACCGCTGGCTCGCCGGCTGGGCGAGGGCGGAGGACGTGGAGCCGCAGGACCTGCTGGACAACTGGCACGTCTGGGCCGATCTGCCCGGCCGGCAGGAGGAACGGATCCTCGCGGGTGACGCGAACGTGCTGCAGCACGCCGAGGACGTGGAGCTCCAGCCCGTGCCGACCTGGCTGACGGTGCCGACGCACTCCCCCGAGGAGGTCGCCCTGGTGGTGCGGGAAGCCGGGCTGGTCCTGCTGGAGCCGGAGACGTTCATGCGGCGCGGCCTGTTCGACCACCCCGCGCCGAAACCTCCCGCGGGCTACTCGGTGCGCGTGAAGCAGGGGGACGTGATCGAGGTCGTGGTGACCTTCGAGGGTGCGGAGGCGGCGAGCGGCCTGATCGCCGTGGTGGGTGAAGACGCGGTGCCGCACCGGATCGCGACGAAGCCGGAGCACCGGCGGCGCGGGCTCGGCAGCGTCGTGATGGGCGCGCTGGCGAGAGAAGCGGTCAAGGCCGGCGCGAGCGACGGGCTGCTCTTCGCGACGGCGGACGGCCTGCACCTGTACCGGAAACTGGGCTGGGACACGATTTCCGACGTCGTGATCGCGGCGAACGGCGAGGAGAAGGCATGATCGGCGAACTGGTGGAGCGCTGGCACCGCGGCTGGATCACGGCCGAGGGGCTGACGTCCGAGTACCGCGACGGCTACCTGGTCGTCCACGTGAACCGGCCGCACCGGGTGTTCGAGTGGATCGCCACGGACGACGCGGAAACCGGCGCGGTCGCCTCGGTCGTGGCCGCCGCCCCGGAACCGAGCTGGCTGAGCGTGCCCACGCACTCGCCGGCGAAGGTGATCGCGGAGGTCGAGGCGGCCGGGCTGGTCGTCGCCCGGCCGGACGAGACGTTCATGCGGCGCCCGCTCGCGGACCACCCGTTCTCCGGGCCACCCGAGGGCTACTCGCTGGAGGTGACGAGGGACCCGGTGATCAGGGTGCAGGTGCTGGCGGACGGTGAGGTGGCGGCCAGCGGGTTGATGGCGGTCGTCGGCCAGGACGCCGTCGCACACCGCATCGAGACCGCCGAGGCGCATCGGCGGCGCGGGCTCGGCAGCGTCGTGATGGGCACTTTGGCTCGGGAGGCGGTGCGGGACGGGGCGACGACCGGCCTGCTGTTCTCGTCGACCGACGGCGTGCACCTCTACCGCAGCCTCGGCTGGGAGAGGATCTCCGGCCTCGTGGTGGCGCGGAACGCGGTCAGTGCGTGAAAAACGCCCCCGGCGGGTGTGCCGGGGGCGTTTCGAAGCGAGATCAGGAACGGGGCGCGTTGCCCGCCTGGTCGGTCAGCATGCGCAGGCCCGACACGAGGCCGCCCGCGAGGTCGCCCTCCTTGAAGGACGCCACCATGCTCATCACCGCGAGCTTGGCACCGCGGTCGGCGAGACGGCGGTGGGACTCCTCGCCCGTGACGATCTCGACGACGCGCTCCCCCGGCGACACGGCCACGAGGACGTGGTGCGACGGACGCTCGGTGGAGCCGTGCAGCTCCTGCGCGCGCTCGTGGGCGTTCGCGCCGAGCTCGCCCAGGTACACGCTGAAGTCGAGGCCCGTGGAACGGCTGGAGAGCGTCAGCGCCTCGTCCAGCTGCGCGAGCTGGGCGGGCGTGAACGGCAGCTCCGGCGCGTGCGGCTCGTACATCTTCGCCGCGGACACACGGCCGCTGTTCGTCACGACGGTGCCGAGGGGCAGCGTCGACGGGTCGACGGGCTCGATCGCCTTACCAGTTGCCACGTGCGCCTCCCTTGGCGGTCGAGCCCGAGGTACCGGGCTCGGCGGCGCTGTGGTGCTCAGCGCTCAACCCGGCCGGGTTCGCGCTCCACCACACCGGGGCGTAGCCCCACTCCTGGCCGGGCCTGTACCGGGGAATCCGGGTGGCCTTTGGCCTCACCGTCAGCAGCGTGATCACGCCGTAGATCGCCAGCGGGATCAGCGCGAAGACGAGAACGGTCTCCACGATGGTCACGGCGGGTACGGTAGCCGAACTCAGCCGCGCGCGAGCGGCCGGGCCAGCAAGATCGCGGTCAATCCCACGATCGAGCCCGCCACGACGTAGACGGTGCCCAGCGACGTCGCGTCGGCGAGCGGACCGGCGAGGCCCGCGCCCAGCGGGGAGAGCCCCCAGGCGAGCACCCGATAAGCGCTGGTCACACGGCCCATCATCGGCCCGGGCGTGAGCCGCTGCCGCCGCGTCGCGGACAGCACGTTCCAGCCGGCGGACGCCACGCCGAACAGCACGCACGCGAGCACCGCCAGGACCAGCCACGGCGTCAGCCCGAACAAGGCGAACGCGGCGCCGAGCAACGCGAGGAACCCGACCATGACCCGCCCGGCACCCCACCGCGCCGCGAGCGCGGGAGACAGCCGGGCGCCTAGCAGAGCACCCGCCGCCATGCACACGACGAGGAACGGAACCACCGGTTCGGCGAGGCCGAGTACCTGGATGGAGTAGAGCGCCAGCATGGCGTTGATCGCGGCGGCGCAGACAGCTGTGATTGCAACGGCAACTACCAGTGACCGCAGGCCTGGAGTGCGCCAGAGGAACCGCGCACCCTCGGCCAGCTGTCCGCGAAGATCGCTCCCGGAGCGTTCGGGAGCGACGTCCGGCACGCGGGACACGAGTACCGCGGCGACGACGAACGACAGCGCGTCGAGGGCGAAACAGGCCGCCGGGGCCCACCAGAAGAGCACCGCGGCGGCCAGGGGGCCGGCGAGGTCCATGCCGATCGTCTCGACCGTCACGAACCGGCCGTTGGCCGCCTCCAGCTCGTCCGGCCCCGCGAGCTCGACCAGCAGCACCTGGGAGGCCGAGTCCGCGAACGTCTCCGCGGAGGTCAGCACGAAAGCCGTGGCGCACAAGACGACGACCGTCGCGTGTCCGGTGTGGACCGCCAGCGCGAGCAGTCCGGTCACCCCGGCGCGCAGCCAATGTGCCACGACGACAACGGTTCTCGGTCTCAGGCGGTCCACAAGGGCGCCCGCGGGCAGCGCCACGAGCAGCCAGGGCAGGGTGAGCGCGACAGCCACGGCGGACACCGCGAGTGGACTGCGGGTGCTGGCGGCGGTGAACAAGGGCAGCGCGACGACACGCACGCCGTCGCCGACGAGCGACACCGCCCAAGCCCCGGTGAGCGCTCGGAAACCCCGTCCACGCACGCCTTTTGCCGTATGACGCATGTCACGTTCCATCAGATCGAACGCTACAGAGCGTGTCCATACCGGCCAGTAGGGCCAACGAGTGCTCTCGTGCGGCGCAGCGGTTACACCCGGTCAGGCCTCACCCGGTCGGAGGCGAACGGGTGCCGGTTTGGGGTCTTGTTCCCGGATCACTCAGCTCTTAGCTTTTCACCTATACGGGTCTTGCGCACCCGCCCCGAACGAGCTGGAGGACACAAAATGTTCACGATGACCCGCCCCCAGGCCGTGACCTTCACTCTTCCGAGCTACAAGGACGATTCGGTGCGTATCACCGCGAGTGACTCCGTCCGGATTACGATGGACGACTCCGTTCGGATCACCGCGGCCGATTCGGTGCGCATCACGGCCCGCGATTCCGTCCGCATCACCATGACGGACTCCGTGCGCATCACGGCGAGCGATTCGGTCAGGATCACGTGTGCCGATTCCGTGAGGATCACTGCGCGTGAAGACTCCGTTCGGATCACCGCTCAGCAGGATTCGGTCAGGATCACTGCGCGTGAGGACTCCGTCCGGATCACCATGGACGACGCCGTCCGCATCACGGCCCACGACGACAGCGTCCGGATCACGGCACAGGACTCCGTCCGCATCACGATGGACGACTCGGTGCGCATCACCGCGCACGACGACAGCGTCCGCATCACGGCACAGGACTCCGTCCGCATCACGATGGACGACAGCGTGCGTATCACCGCCCACGACGACTCGGTGCGCATCACCGCCGAGCAGGACAGCGTCCGCATCACCATGGACGACTCGGTCCGCATCACGGCACAGCAGGACTCCGTGCGCATCACCGCACGTCAGAACGACTTCTCCCTCGCGGCCTGACCCGGTTCGAACGGCGGATCAGGCCGCCGGCTCACCCAGGTACGGCAACCACTGCGGATCAGCCTCGGCCACCCCGGCGAGCAGCCGCCAGTGCGGGCCACGCGGCGCCGCGGGAACGACGCGCAGCCGCCAGCCCAGCTCGGACAGCAGTTTGTCCGCCTTGCGGTGGTTGCACTTCGCACAGCAGGCGACGCAGTTGGTCCAGGTGTGAGGTCCGCCACGCGAGCGCGGCACGACGTGGTCGATCGTCTCGGCCCGCCCGCCGCAGTAGGCGCAGCGATAACGGTCGCGGTGCATGAGCCCGGCACGGGTCATCGGCACGCGACCGCGATAAGGCACGCGGACGTAGGAGCTCAGCCGGATCACGGACGGCACGAGCACCTCGGACTTCGACGAGTGCAGCACCAGCCCGGAGGCGTCTCCGTGCACGACTTCGGCTTTCCCGCACACCACGAGGACGACCGCCCGGCGCAGTGACAACGCCGTGAGCGGCTCGAACGTGGCGTTGAGCAGCAGGACCTTGCGTCTTCCCCAGGGGAAGACCGCCGGCATCGAACCGGAACCTCCCCCGTCTCGATCCACATGCGGTACCGCCCGCAACTCGGGCTGATTTCGGCATGGGAGGACCGTCGGCGCCGTCTCGCCTGGTGACGAGCCGCCGATAGGGGTCGGTTGTCGGTCTGGCACGCGACCACCTCCACCGGTTCAGCCATAGGAGACCACACTTACCAGGAAAAAATCACGTGTGATAAGTGACGCGTCATGGATGTGTGATCGAACCCGGGGTGAACCAGCTCCCTATCGGAGATGGTTTTCAAGAGCCCGCTACTCTTGACAAGGTGACTGAGGCACCCTCCACTCCACTGCCTGCGACGATCGCCTACCCGATCGCCGAGCGGCTCAACCTCGTCGAGCAGATCCACGGACGCGAGGTCGCGGACCCGTACCGCTGGCTCGAGGACACGGCAGACCCCCGCACCGCGGAGTGGTCGCAGGCGCAGGACGTGCTCGCGCGTTCCTGGCTGGACGCGATGCCCGGCCGTGCGCGCCTGGGCGAGCGCCTCAGGGAGCTGATGCGCACCGGTTCGGTCTCCACGCCGACCTGGCGCGCGGGCAGGGCGTTCTTCACCCGCCGCGGTCCCGAGCAGGACCATCCCGTCGTGGTGGTGCGCGAGAGCGACGGCTCCGAGCGCGTGCTCCTCGACGTGAACGCGCTCGACCCGTCCGGCCGGACCACCCTGGACGGCTGGTCCCCCAGCCTCGAAGGCGAGCGCCTCGCGTACCAGGTGTCCGTCGGCGGCAACGAGCACTCGCTGCTGCACGTCATGGACGTCGCGACCGGCGAGCACATCGAGGGCCCGATCGACCGGTGCCGCTACTCCTCCATCGGCTGGCTGCCGGGTGGCGAGGAGTTCTACTACGTGCGCCAGCTCGACCCGGCCCTGCTCCCCGAGGACGAGAAGCTGTTCCACCGCCGCGTGTGGCGTCATCGCGTGGGCACGGACCCGGACACGGACCTCAACGTGCACGGCGACGACCAGGCACACACCTTCTACTACTCGCTGAACCTCTCGCACGACGGCCGCTGGCTGGTCGTGAGCGGCGCCCCCAGCACGCTGAAGCACGACTCCGTGTGGATCGCGGACCTGCACGGCGACGGCGCGCTCGTGCCCGTGGTCCTGAGCGACGCCGGCGTGCAGTGCTCGGCGTCCGTCGCCCCCGACGGCAGGCTCTACCTGCACACCAACCACGGCGCGCCCCGGCAGCGGCTGTGCGTGGCCGACCCGGCGAACCCCACCGAGTGGACCGAGCTCATCGCCGAGGAGCAGGACTCGGTCCTCGACGGGGTGCGCTGGCTGAACGGCGACCTGGTCGTCCTGCGCACCAGGCACGCGGTGTCCGAACTGCACCTGCACGACGCCGCCACCGGTGCCCACAGGCAGGAGATCCCGCTGCCCGGCACGGGCTCGCTGCACGGCATGTCCGTTGTGGACGTCCACACGCCCCACGACCAGGACACGCTCTGGTTCGGGTGGACGGACTTCGTGACGCCGCAGTCGGTGTTCCGGTTCTCGAAGGCCACCGGCGAGACCGTGCTGCACGAGGCCGCGCCCGGCCGCGTCGAGCTGCCCGCCGTGACGACCCAGCAGATCGCGTACACGTCCAAGGACGGCACGACGGTCCGGATGTTCGTGGTCAGCGGCGAGCAGAAGCCCGACCTGCCCCGTCCCGCGCTGCTCACCGGCTACGGCGGCTTCGCGATCGGCCGCGGTCCCGGCTACAGCGCGACCACGCTGGCCTGGGTCGAGGCGGGCGGTGTGTGGGTGCACGTGTCGTTGCGCGGCGGTGACGAGGAAGGCGAGGACTGGCACGTCGCCGGCATGCGCGCCAACAAGCAGAACGTGTTCGACGACTTCCACTCCGCCGCGGAGCGCCTGGTCCGCGACGGGTGGACCACGCCTCAGCAGCTGGCGATCATGGGAGGCTCCAACGGCGGCCTGCTGGTGGGCGCCGCGCTGACCCAGCGCCCGGAGCTCTACGCGGCGGTGGTGTGCTCAGCGCCACTGCTCGACATGGTGCGCTACGAGAAGTTCCTGCTCGGACGGTTGTGGGCCGACGAGTACGGCAGCGCAAGCGTTTCCGAGGAGCTGGGCTGGTTGCTCTCCTACTCTCCTTATCACCGAGTGGTAACGGACGTTGAGTACCCTTCGGTCTTGTTCACGGTGTTCGAGTCGGATTCTCGTGTGGACCCCAACCACGCCAGGAAGATGTGCGCGGCACTGCAGCACGCTTCGTCCAGTGATCCGACCAAGCACCCCGTGCTGATCCGCCGCGAGACCGAGGTCGGTCACGCGGGCCGGTCCGTCAGCCGGACGGTGGCTCTCGCCGTGGACCAGCTGACGTTTCTCGCGAATGCCACCGGCATGGAGTTGTAGGAGGGCACGACCAACGTGTTGGCGACGAGTCCTGTGGATGACGCCGCGAACAAGACCGCGCAGGCGGTCGAGTTCTTCGAGAGGTACGGCCCCACGATCCTGGCGGGCGCGATCAAGATCATCTTGATCCTGATCGCGGCGTTCGTGATCAGGGCCATGCTGCGCAAGGTCATCGACCGGATCACCACGCCCGGCAAGCAGGGCAAGAAGCCGGGCCTGCTCAAGCCGTTGCGGGAACGCGCACCGCAGGCGCTCGGCAACCTCATCTCCGAGCGCCGCGAGCAGCGCGCCCGCACGATCGGCTCCGTGCTGAAGTCCATCGTCACGATCCTGATCTTCGGAATAGCGTTCCTCGAGATCCTCATCGTGGTGGGCATCAACATCACACCGATCCTGACCTCGGCGGGCATCCTGGGCGTCGCCATCGGTTTCGGCGCCCAGAACCTGGTGAAGGACTTCCTCGCCGGCATGTTCATGCTGCTGGAGGACCAGTACGGCGTCGGTGACGTGGTCGACCTCGGCCCCGCCACCGGCACCGTCGAGGCCGTCGCGCTGCGCACCACCACGATCCGGGACACGGGCGGCACGGTCTGGTACGTCCGCAACGGCGAGATCCTGCGCGTCGGCAACTCGTCGCAGGGCTTCGCGATCGCCGTCGTCGACCTGCCGCTGAGCTACGGCGCGAACCTCGCCGAGGCCACCGGGGTGCTGGAGCGCACGGTCGCCGAGGTGGCCGACAAGGACCCGCTGAAGGCGGACATCACGGCCAAGCCCGAGGTGCTCGGCGTCGAGAAGTTCACGCCGGAGGGCATCACCCTGCGGGTCACCGCGAAGACGCGCCCCGGCCGTCAGTGGGCGGTCCAGCGCAACCTGCGCGCGCAGCTGATGCCCGCGCTCGAGGAAGCGGGCTTCACCGCCAAGTGAGTTAGAACACCCATTCGAGACGATGATCATCCGGCGTCCTGCCAGTTCACAACGCTATGGCGGAGCCAACAGCCGGGGCGGCCTGCAGGCGGTGGCCCTCGTGAGTCAGGATGGGTACGTGGGAAACCCCGTGAGCTTCTTCGAACAGGTCGGTGGCGAGGAGACGTTCCACCGCATCGTCGCGCGCTTCTACCAAGAGGTGAAGGCCGACGAGATCCTCCTCCCGCTCTACCCCGAAGAGGACCTCGGACCTGCGGAGGAGCGGCTGCGGCTGTTCCTCATGCAGTACTGGGGCGGACCCCACACCTACTCGGACAACCGGGGCCACCCGAGGCTGCGGATGCGTCACGTCCCGTTCAAGATCGGCCCGATCGAGCGGGACGCGTGGCTGCGCTGCATGAGGATCGCCGTCGACGAGGCCGGCTTGGACGAGGCTCACCGCAAGCAGCTCTGGGACTACATGGAGATGGCCGCGAACAGCTTGATGAACAGCTGGTCCTGACCGCCCATCACCCGTTCGGGTCCTTTAGCAGCGAGACGAATGGCAGGATGACCCCCCGTGCGCCGATCCTCCGACCTCACCCCTGAGATCGCCGAAGAGTCCGCCTGGTGGCGTGACGCCGTCTTCTACCAGGTCTACGTGCGTTCGTTCGCCGACTCCAACGGCGACGGCGTGGGTGACCTCGACGGCATCCGTTCCCGCCTCGGCTACCTGGAACTGCTCGGGGTCGACGCCCTGTGGCTCACCCCGTTCTACCGCTCACCGATGGCCGACCACGGCTACGACGTGGCCGACCCGCGTGACGTCGACCCGCTGTTCGGCGACCTGGCCGCGTTCGACCGGCTGGTGGCGGACGCGCACGAGCACAACATCCGGGTGACGGTCGACCTGGTCCCGAACCACTCGAGCGACCTGCACGAGTGGTTCCAGGAGGCCCTGCAGGCCGGTCCGGGCAGCATGGAGCGCGCCCGCTACATCTTCCGCGAGGGCCGCGGCTTCGACGGCTCGCAGCCGCCGAACAACTGGGTCTCCGTCTTCGGCGGCCCCGCGTGGACCCGAGTGCCGGACGGCCAGTGGTACCTGCACCTGTTCGCGCCGGAGCAGCCCGACCTCAACTGGGAGCACCCGGAGGTCCGCGCCGACCTGGAGCGCACGCTGCGCTTCTGGCTGGACCGCGGTGTCGACGGCTTCCGCATCGACGTGGCCCACGGCATGGCCAAGCCGGAAGGCCTGCAGGACATGGAGATCCGCACGCAGGTGCCGGGCGTGCTGTCCGACGACGTGCACGACCCGCGCTTCGACAACGACGGCGTGCACGAGATCCACCGCATGATCCGCAAGGTCATGGACGGCTACCCCGGCACCATGGCCGTGGGCGAGATCTGGGTGAAGGACGACGAGCGCTTCGCCGCCTACGTCCGCCCCGACGAGCTGCACCTGGGCTTCAACTTCCGGCTGGTCGAGGCCGGCTTCGACGCCGACGCCGTCCGCACGGCCATCGAGCACTCGCTGGCGGCGGTCGCCCTGACCGGCACGCCCGCGACGTGGACGCTGTCGAACCACGACGTGGTGCGCCACGTGACCCGCTACGGCGGCGGCGCGCTGGGCGAGCAGCGGGCCCGCGCGATGACGCTGGTCGAGCTGGCGCTGCCGGGCGTGATCTACCTGTACAACGGCGAAGAGCTCGGCCTGCCCAACGTGGAGCTGCCGGACTGGGCCCTCCAGGACCCGACCTGGGAGCGTTCCGGCCACACCGAGCGCGGCCGTGACGGCTGCCGCGTGCCGATCCCGTGGGAGGGCACCAGCCCGCCGTTCGGGTTCTCCACGGCCGTGAACACCTGGCTGCCGCAGCCGAACGAGTGGGACCACCTCACGGCCGAGGCGCAGCTGGAGGACCCGGGCTCGATGCTCTCGCTCTACCGCGAGGCGCTGGAGCACCGGAAGTCCAACGCGGGCTTCGCCGGCGAGGAGCTCGAGTGGTACGGCGCCCCGGCCGGCTGCTTCGCGTTCCGGCGCAAGGGCGGCGGGCTGATCTGCGCCCTGAACACCTCGGGCGCGTCCGTGCCGCTGCCTCCCGGCCAGGTGCTGCTGTCGTCCGGTCCGATGGACGGCGACCAGTTGCCGCCGGACACCGCGGTCTGGCTCGTCTGAGTTCTGGCGAACGCGGAACAGCGCCCCAGGCCGTGGCCCGGGGCGCTGTTCCGCGTTCTGGGAAGAGTCAGACGAGCAGCGGCAGCATGGAGTGGCGGCGCCGGACGACCGCGCCGTACCGGGCGTCGATCCGCACCCACGAGTCGGTCGCGGTCACCCGCACGTCACCGTCCTCGCCGAGGAAACCCATGCCCGACAACGCGAACAGGACCCGCAGCGGGATCTTGACGTCCAGTCCGGACCCGCTGACGGTGATCACCGTCTGGTCCAGCAACGAGGCGGGCGGTGTGCCCTGCGGGCCGGTGTTCTCCCGCGCCACCTCGACGCCTTCGTCGGCCAGTTTCGCGACGACCTCGACCGGCAGCCGGTCGACCACCAGCCAGCCCTCGGCGGGCGGCAGGGCCGAGCGCCACATCAGGTCCTTGGCGGGGCCCGGATCGATGCGTTCGTCGCGCATCACCGCGAGGCCCGTCAGCAGCTCCGAGCCGGACACCGTGACGTCCGCCGGAGTCGCTTGTCCCGCAACGGTTCGCGTCGCGAGCGTGTCGAACGGCGTGGCCACCCACGCGTCGAGCAGCTCCTCGTCGCGGTTGCGCAGCCGCACGACGGACTGCGCGTCGAGCCGCACGGCCCGCGCGGCGAACGCCCCGAGGTCGTCTCTCTCGGCCGCATCGGCCAACACCAGCTCAGGCACCATTTCCCCCTGCCCGCCACCCGGCGAGAAAGTCGCGCTCGGCTTCGGTGAGCCGGCGCGGTCGCGCTGTCGTCACGTTGTAGGGCGCCATGAGCGTCTCCGCCCTGACCACCACCGGGCTGTCCGCCTCACGGCCGCTGCGCACCACGTAGTCGAGCGTCAGCGAAGCGGACTTCAGCTCCCGCACCGACATCTCCACCACGATGCTCTCGCCGGTGAACACGATCGGCGCGAGGTACTCGACCACGAGCTTCGCCACGACCATGCCCTCGGCCAGTTCCTTGACGCCGTGGCGGGCGGCCTCGGTGAACAGCAGCTCGATGCGGGCTTCTTCGAGCAACGTCACCGTGTTCGCGTGGTTGACGTGACCGAACGCATCCATGTCCGACCATCGAGGCCGCACACCAGTGACGAAGACACCCATGCAGGGACCCTACCGTTGACCGGCGCGCACAGGACCTCCACACCGGACGACTGAGAACCGACAGGCAGCTCTCGCTACTCGATCCACCTCCCACGCCGCGGTGGGACGACCATCGCGGTCGGTGTCGCGCTGCTGGTCGTGGTCGGGCAGCCCCTGACGAAAGCGGGGCGCCGCGGAAGTGACTCCGCGGCGCCCCGGTTCTCGTTCGTGCTCCTACCTGACCATGCTCCGCACCTGGCGGGCGGCGACGGACAGGGTCGCGAGGTCCAGCTGGTGGACCCGGTTGATCTCCTCCAGCGCGCCACGCGCGCGGGCCAGGCGGGAGGCGTTGGCCTGCTCCCACTTGGAGATCTTCTCGGTGGCCGTGTCGCCCTCGTCGCTCGCCCTCAGCACGTCGACGGAGATGGCCCGCAGCGACGAGTAGAAGTCGTCGCGGAGAGCCAGCCGCGCCAGCGCGTGCCAGCGGTTGCCCCGCTCCAGGCTCGTCACCGAGTCCAGCATGTGGTCGATGTCGAGGTGGTCGGACAGCGCGAAGTACAGCTCGGCGGTCTCCCGGTGCGTGCGCTCCGGGCCCGCTCCGCCGGTCGGACCGAACTCGCGTTCGGCCAGTTCGGCGATCTCGGTGACGTCGAGCAGGCCGTACATGTAGAGCAGCGCGGCCACCTTGCGGGCCAGCTCGGCCGGGACGCCCTGTTCGACGTACCGGTCCGCCTTGCCCGCGACGACGTCCAGTTCCTTGCCCTGCAACAGCTCGAAGGCGAACGGGCTGAGCTGCTCGACCACGCCGCGGAAGCGGTTGATCGTCGAGCCCACCGCGAGCGGCTGCGGGCGGTTCGACAGCAGCCAGCGGGACGCCCTGTCCAGCAGGCGGCGGGTCTCCAGGACCATGCTGTCCTGGACGTCCGTCGGCACCGCGGTGTCCAGCGCCTCGATCTCGCGCCAGATCGACGGCAGGTCGAAGACCTGGGTGACCACGGCGTACGCGCGGACCGCGTCCGTCACCGACGCGCTCATCTCCTCGGCCAGGCGGAAGGCGAAGGAGATGCCGCCGCCGTCGACGACCTCGTTCACGACGACCGTCGTGATGATCTGCCGTGCCAGCGGGTGGTTGGGGATCGCGGCGCCGAAGCGTTCCCGCAGCAGGCTCGGGAAGTAGTCCGGGAGCTTGCGGGTGAACGTGTCGATCGTCGGGATGTCGCTCGCCAGCAGCTCTTCCTTCAGCGTGAGCTTCGTGAACGCGAGCAGCGTGGCGAGCTCCGGCGACGTGAGACCCGCGCCGTTCTTCTCCAGCGCCTTGAACTCCGCCGCGCTCGGCATCGCCTCCAGCTTGCGGTTGAGCGCGCCGCGCGCCTCCAGGTCGGCCGTGAGGCGCGCGTGCACCGACAGCATCGGGGCCGCGTGCGCCCGGCTGACGCCGAGGACGTTGTTCTGCGAGTAGTTGTCCGCCAGCACGAGGTCGCTGACCTCGTCGGTCATCTCCGCGAGGACCTCGTTGCGCTGCACCTGCTCCAGCGACCCCTCCCGGACCAGCTGGTCCAGCAGGATCTTGATGTTGACCTCGTGGTCGGAGCAGTCGACGCCGGCGGAGTTGTCGAGCGCGTCGGTGTTGACCTTGCCGCCAGCGCGCGCGAACTCGATGCGGCCGCGCTGGGTCAGGCCCAGGTTGCCGCCCTCACCGACGACCTTGACGCGCAGCTCGTCGCCGTTGACGCGGATCGAGTCGTTCGCCTTGTCGCCGACGTCGCCGTGCGACTCGGTCGACGCCTTGACGTACGTGCCGATGCCGCCGTTCCACAGCAGGTCGACCGGCGCGAGCAGGATCGCCTTCTTGAGCTCCGGCGGGGACAGCTTCACGACGCCCTCGTCGAGCCCGAGCGCGACGCGGGCCTGCTCGGAGATCGGGATCGACTTGGCGGTGAGCGGGAAGATGCCGCCGCCCTCGCTGATCAGCGAGCGGTCGTAGTCGTCCCACGACGAGCGCGGCACGTTGAACAGGCGCACGCGCTCGGCGAACGACGTGTCCGCGACCGGGTTCGGGTCGATGAAGATGTGCCGGTGGTCGAACGCGGCCACGAGCCGGATGTGCTCCGAGAGCATCATGCCGTTGCCGAACACGTCACCGGACATGTCGCCGATGCCGACGACGGTGAACTCCTCGGTCTGCGTGTCCACGCCGAGCTCGCGGAACGAGCGCTTGACGCTCTCCCACGCGCCCTTGGCCGTGATGCCCATGGCCTTGTGGTCGTAGCCGATCGAGCCGCCGGAGGCGAACGCGTCGCCCAGCCAGAAGCCGTAGCTCTGGCTCACGCCGTTCGCGATGTCGGAGAACGTCGCGGTGCCCTTGTCCGCGGCGACGACCAGGTACGTGTCGTCGGCGTCGTAGCGCACTACCTGCGGCGCGGGCACGACCTCGTTGTTGATCAGGTTGTCGGTGAGGTCGAGCAGGCCCGAGATGAACATCTTGTAGCAGGCGATGCCCTCGGACATGAAGTTCTCGCGGTCGATGCCGGGGTCGCCGGTGGGGGCGATCGGCTTCTTGACGACGAAGCCGCCCTTCGCGCCGACGGGCACGATCACGGCGTTCTTCACGGCCTGCGCCTTGACCAGGCCGAGCACCTCCGTGCGGAAGTCCTCGCGGCGGTCGGACCAGCGCAGGCCACCGCGCGCGACGCTGCCGAAGCGCAGGTGCACGCCCTCGACCCGCGGCGAGTACACGAAGATCTCGAACTTCGGCCGCGGCTGCGGCAGGTCCGGGATGGCCTGCGGGTCGAGCTTGACCGACAGGTACGGCCGCGCGTTGCCGTCCGCGTCGCGGAAGAAGTAGTTCGTCCGCAGCGTGGCGTTGATCAGCGTGAGCAGGTTGCGCAGGATCCGGTCCGCGTCGAGGCTCGTGACGTCGTCGATCAGCTTGCCGGTCTCGACGACCATCGTCTCGGTGCGGTCGGCGCGCGTGGCGTCGTCGAGCCGCGGGTCGAACCGGGCCTCGAACAACGCGACCAGCGCGATGGCCACGCTGGTGTGGCCGAGCACGGCGTCCTCGATGTAGTCCTGCGAGTACGGCGTGCCCGCCTGCCGCAGGTACTTCGCGTACGCGCGCAGCATCGCTGCCTGCTGCCAGGTGAGCCCGGCCTGCAGCACCAGCGAGTTGAACCTGTCGACCTCGGCCTCACCGCGCCAGACGGCGGCGAACGCGTCCTGGAAGCGCACGCGCACGTTGTCGAGGTCTTCCTCGGACAGCTGGGCGAGCGCGGCCTTGTCGATGCGCAGGCCGAAGTCGTAGATCCAGCACTGCACGCCGTCTTCGCGCGCGATCTCGTACGGCCGCTCGTCGACCACGATGACGCCCATGCGCTGCAGCATCGGCAGCACGTCCGACAGGGTGATGCCCTCGCCGGTCACGAAGAGCTTGAAGCGCCGCTCCCCCGCCTCGGCGTCCTCGGGCACGTAGAAGACCATGTCGAGGTCGCCCTCGACGAGGGCCTCGATGCGCCGGTAGTCCTCGAGCCCCGTGGCGGCGGAGAAGTCCTCCTTGTAGGCCTCCGGGAAGACCGTGGCGAACCGCTGGCCCTGCTCCGTGGCCGACTCGGCGCCGAGCTCGCCGTTGTCACCGACGACGGCCTCGACCATGCGGTCGTCCCAGCTGCGCACGGCCTCGGCGAGCTTGGCCTGGATCGCCTGGACGTCCGGCTCCAGCGTGCGCGCCGGGTCCGTGTGCACCATGAAGTGCACGCGGGCCAGCGCGGACTCGCCGATGCGCGCGCTGTACTCGAGGTTCAGCCCGCCGAGCTCGGCGAGCAGCACCTCCTGCATCGCGAGGCGGCTCGTCGTCGTGTAGCGGTCGCGCGGCAGGTACACCAGGCACGAGAAGAAGCGGCCGAACGGGTCGCGGCGCAGGAACAGCCGCAGCCGGCGGCGTTCCGCGAGCGCGATGACACCCGTCGTCGTCTGGTAGAGCGTCTCGGCGTCCACCGAGAACAGCTCGGTGCGCGGGTAGTTCTGGATGACCTCGAGCATCCGCTGGCCGGAGTACGACTGCAGCGGGAAGCCCGCGCGGTGGATCACGTCGCGCACGCGGCGCTCGATCACCGGGATGTCGAGCACGTTCTCGTGCAGCGCGGTGGTGCTGAAGATGCCCAGGAAGCGGTGCTCGCCGGAGACGTTGCCCTCGGCGTCGAACGTCTTCACGCCCACGTAGTAGGGGTAGACGCTGCGGTGCACGCTGCTCTGCGCGCTCGCCTGCGTCAGCACCAGCAGGTCGGGGCTGAGCGCCTGCGCGCCGTTGTCCGGCCCGGCGGTGAGGCTGCGCGCGGCGAGGCTGTCCTGGCGCAGCACGCCGAGACCGCTCGCGAGCACGGCCCGCAGCGCGGGTTCGCCGTCCTCCTGCACCAGCTCGTACTGCCGGTAGCCCATGAACGTGAAGTGCCCGTCCGCGAGCCACCTGAGCAGCTTCGAGCCGTCCTCGGTGGCCTCGGAGGACTCCTTCTCGAGCTCCTCGGCCAGCTGCAGCGCCGTGGCGGCCATGCGGTCGGTGTCCTCGACGACCTCGCGGACGTCGGTCAGCACCGACAGCAGCCGCGTCTCGAGCTCGCGGGCACGGTCGGGGTCGGTGATGAGGTCGACCTCGATGTTCATCCACGACTCGGCCAGCGCGTCGGCGGGCGGATCGGCCGGATCGGCGGTCGGCAGCACCTCGATGCGTTCGCCGGTGACCGGGTCGCGCCGCACGACGACGATCGGGTGCACGACTCGCTGCACCTGCACGCCACCCCGCGTCAGCTCGGACGCGACCGAGTCGACGAGGTAGGGCATGTCGTCGGTGACGACCTGGACCACGGTGACGGGACACTGCCACCCGTCGGTCGCGCGGGTCGGGTTCAGGATGCGCACCGCGGCGCGTCCGGGAACCCGGCTCTCGGCGAGCTGGTAGTTCGACCGCACCGCTCCGACCAGGTCCACCGGGTCGTCGTCGTTGACTTCCTCGGCGGGCACGTGCCGGTAGAAGAGGCGGATCAGATCAGCGAGTTCGGGGGCATTGGCGGCGGCCCGTTCGATCAGCTCGTCACGGACCTGCTCAGGACTGGCCGTTGGACTGCCATCACCCGCGGCGGTGGCCGCGGAGACGTCGTCGGTTCGGGTCGGGGCTCCAGTCGAGGTCATCTTCAGGCGACTCCACGCTATCCGGCACCTCTGTGTGCCGGGTCCGACCCCACCCTAGATGGGGTGGCGGCCGTCACCGGCAACGGGAGGGGCTCTGACGGACCACTGAATCGAGGGCTGAATCGAGTCACATCATCAGTGGCGACAAGGGTTTCCGCTCCGTGGACGCGACCGGGCGCCGGCGAACTCCGCCGGCCCCGACACCCGGTCGGTCCACAGCTTTCATCCGATCATGGGTCCAGCGGCGTCGTGACCACCGCCGAACCGCAAGACATCACCAGCCCGCCCACCGCTGGTCGCCGTGCAGCCGCTCGCGCGACTCCTCGCCCCGCGCAGGGCAGGAGAGGTTGGGCAAGGCTTGAGGTGTGGTGCTGACCACCCTCACGCCCCCGGCAGCGTCCAGCCGGGAGGCCCGTCCGCCCGGAACGGACGAATAGGACCGGTCGTCTCGCTGTCCGACGGCACGGGAGCGATCGGCCCGGTCTTCTCCTGCGCGGACTCCGGCGTCGACGCCGCGAGGAACGAGGACTCCTGGCTCACCGGCTGCTGGACGCCGAAACGCTGGCCCGTCCCGAACACCGCGTCCGGCGGTGCCGCTGCCTCCGAGTCCCGCTGGGAGCCGAAGGACAGACCCGGACGAAACAACGCCTCCGAGCTCGGCGGAGTGTCCGCCGCCGAATCCTGCTGGACCCCGAAACGCTGCCCCGAACCGAATGCGGAATCCGGTGAAGCCGACGGCTCAGCCATCGAGTCCTGCACGCCGAACGACCGGCCCGAGCCGAACAACCCGTCCGGCGAGGCCGACGAATCAGCTGCCGAGTCCTGCGCACCGAACGACCGGCCAGAGCCGAACACCGCATCCGACGACGCCGCCGAGTCCTGCTGCGCGTCGAAAGATCGGCCCGAGCCGAACAGCGCGTCCGACTCCTGCTGGGAGCCACCCGGCTGACCCGGCTGCGGGAACGCGTCCGAGCCGGCCGCAGCGTCTCCCAGTCCCGAGCCGGTCTGGAGGTCAGTGGCCGCGCTGAACGGCTCGCCGTGCCGCGACGCCGTGTCCGTGCCGGCGAGTGGCTCGGCTTCGGCGGGAAGGGCCGGCTGGCCCGGCGTGGTGTCCGGTTCGGGCGATGCCGCCGACCAGTCCGAGGCGCTCAGGTCCGGGACTTCGAGCAGTTCCTCGTCGGAGCGACGGCCCGTCTCGTAGGCGACCAGCGCCTCGGCCAGCAGGTCGGCGAGGCTCAGGTCGCTCGGCCTGCGGCGGCTGCTGGGGCGGCCTGTCCGGCCGGTGGACTCGCTCGCCGAGGTGGTGCGTGAGGCGTCGCCTGCCGCGTCGGGCTCGCCGACCGCGCGGAAACGCTTCTCCGTCGGCGCGTCGGGGTCGGGCGGCACCAGCTCGCCCGGTTGCTCCCCGAGGGCCGCCGCATCGGCGCTGTGGCCCGGCTCGGCGCTGTGCTCCGGCTGGGAGCCGAAACCCGGCGGGGAGCCGAAGGACTGGGTGCCGAACGTGGTCTGCGTGCCGAAGCTGGTCTGGGTGCCGAACGCCGGCTGGCTCTGGTCCGGCTGCGACTGCACGCGCACCGGGGCCGTCGGGATGTCCGACGAGTCGTCGTCCACGTCCGCCGAGCTCAGGAACGTCGTCGACATCAGGTCCCGTTCCGGGGCCTGCGGGATCTCGTCCGGAACCGGCACGGACGGGATCGGGTCCGGGATCGGCGGGAGCGGCTTGTGCTCGGGTTCCGGCTCCTCGTCCGGGGCTTCCGCCGGCGTGGGCGGGACGGGGATGGAGGCGGCGGGCTTCGGCTTCGAGGTGCTGAAGTCGAGACCGCTGAAGTCCAGGTCCGGCAGCTTGCGCTCGTCCGGGTCCGCGGCGGCGGGAAAACCACCGGCCGGGGTGTGCGGCGGGTACGCGGGCTCGTCGACGTGGGGGCCGAAGTCCGGGGCCGCCGGCGGACGGGAGAACGCCGCGGCGAGCCCCGAGCGGCCCGGGCTGTCCGGGGAGGCCGGGTCGCCGTAGTAGCCGGGACGGGCCGAGATGCCGGAGTCCTCGAAGTAGTTCTGCGACGCTTCCGCGGCGGGACCGTCCTGGCGCAGGCCCGACGGGGGTTCCACGCGCCACGACGGGGTCTTGGACTCCGGCTCCGCGTCACGGGCGCGGCGACGGCCTCCTGCTCGCAGGCCCTTGGCCTTGAGCATGTCCAGCACGCTCTCCGACTGCGACCCGGACGCCTCGTCGCGCGCGGCGGCCTCCGCACGAGCCGCTTCCTCACGGGCGGCGGCTTCCTTGGCGGCCTCTTCGCGTTCGACGGCCTGGCGGGCGACCTCCTGGTGCGCCGCCTCCTGACGGGCCACGTCGCGGCGGACCGCCTCCAGGCGCGCTGCCTCGCGGCGAGCTTCCTCCTGCCGCACGGCTTCCTGACGCGCGGCTTCCTGCCTGGCCAGTTCCTGACGCGCCTCCTCCTGGCGGGCGGCTTCCAGCCGGGCGGCCTCCTGGCGGGCGGCCTCCAGGCGTGCCGCTTCCAGCCGGGCGGCCTCCTGACGAGCCTCCTCCTGGCGTGCCGCCTCCAGCCTGGCCGCTTCCTGACGTGCCGCCTCCAGCCGGGCGGCCTCCTGACGAGCCTCCTCCTGGCGTGCCGCCTCCAGCCGGGCAGCCTCCTGGCGAGCGGCCTCTTCACGCGCCGCTTCCTGGCGAGCGGCTTCCTCGGCGGCCTGGGCTTCGCGTTCGGCCTGGGCGCGTTGTTCGGCGCGGGCCTGGCGTTCCGCCTCGATCTGGCGGCGGGCCTCGCGCTGCAGCTCCATGAGCTGCTGCTCGACCTTGCGCTTGCGCTCCTGCTCGACGCTGAGCGCGGGCTGCTCCTGCTTGGGTTCTGGCTCCGGAAGTGCTGGTGTGATGGGGATTTCGGCGATGGTGGTCGGCCGGTCGTCGTCGATCTCGCCGGCGGCCACGCGGGCGGCGCGGCGGCGGCCGCTCACCATCGCGCCCGCGGACGCGATCAGGCCGGAGGCGGGGACGGTGCGGTCGGAGGAAGACGATGAGGATGACGGCAGGGGTGCGGGTGGCGGTTCCACGGCTTCCGGGGTCTTGTCATCGGGCTCGCCGAACGGCTGGACCATGCGCCACCGGTCGGCGGCGTGTTGTCGGGCCGCGGACAAACCTTCCACGGTCATGTCTTCGGCAGCGCGCCGGACGCGCTTGACCTTCAGCCCGTCGCCCTTGCGGACCTGGACCGGGCGCCACTGCCGGAGTTGTTGCTTCAGTGCGGCGGACAGCACGCCGTCGGTGACCACCTGCATGCCCTCGACGGGCCGGAGCACGCTCGCCAGCTGCTGGTGCAGATCGGCGGGCTGGCGGTGGACGCCGGAGAACTCGGCGGCGAGCCGGGCGCGCACCGCGTAGACGGCGCGCGCACGGCGGCGTTCGGCTGCGTGGGCGGAGCGCAGGTCGGTCAGCGCGTCGGCCAGTTCACCGGACACCTCGTGCACGTGGGCCAGAGCGAGCAGGCTTTCGGCCAGCAACGTGTCGAGCTGGTGGCGTTCGGCGCTCGTCGCCGCCTCGCGCAGCATCTCCCTGGCCAGCGCGACCCTGCCGGCGGGCAGGTGCACGCGCGTGGCCAGCGCCAGGCGCAACCACCCCACCGAGGACGCCGACGGCGCACGCACCGGGAGGTCGAGCAGCGGCGCGCCGACCTCGCTCGCGTCGAGCAGGCGGTTCGCGTCCATCAGCGAGAGCGCCAGCTCCAGCGTGAGCCGGCCGGCGGCCTGGCCGCTGTCCGCGCACGGATCGGAGAACCTGCTCAGCAGGTCGAGGCCTTCACGGGCGGCGCTGATGGCGGCGGCGAGATCACCCCACCGCCGGTGCTGCGCGGCCTGCACCGCGCGGATCAGGCCGCGCAGCAGCAGGCGTGCGTCGTCGTCGAGCGTCGTGTCGGCGACGTAGAGCTGGTCCGCCTCGGCGAGGGCCCGCGTGGGCTCGTCGCCGCGGCCGACCGTGACGAGGCATTCGCTGGCCTGCACCAGGGCGGACGCCCGCAGTTCCGCGGGCACGTCCGGCGCTTCGAGCACCGGCGTGACCGCGGCGAACCCCGTCAGCGGGGCTCCCACGGACCGCGCGCACGCCGCGAGTTCGACCCTCAGCAGCCACGCGGTCTCGTACTCACCGGCGGCCTCGGCGGCCTTCAAGGCGTCGATCGCCCTGTCTGCGAAGCGGACACCGCGGCCCATGCGGTTGCCCGCGAAGACCACCAGCGACTCCGCACGCAGGCGGTCGGCTTCGTCGCGGCGGGTGGAGGCGAGCGCGACCGCTCGCTCGCCCAGCACCAGAGCGAGCTCGGGTGCGCGCCAACGCAGCATCCAGGCGGGCACGACCAGCGTGCTCACCTCGACGTTCGCCTGCGTCTCGCCCCTCGCCGCCACGACGTCGCCGTTGCCCTCTCAGTCCCGTGTCAGCTTGCGGTACGTGACGCGGTGCGGCCTGGCGGCGTCCGCACCCAGTCGCTCGAGCTTGTTCTTCTCGTAGCCCTCGAAGTTGCCCTCGAACCAGTACCACTTCGACGGGTCCTCGTCCGTGCCCTCCCACGCGAGGATGTGCGTGGCGACGCGGTCGAGGAACCACCGGTCGTGGGAGATGACCACGGCGCAGCCGGGGAACTGCTCGAGAGCGTTCTCCAGCGAGCCGAGGGTCTCGACGTCCAGGTCGTTCGTCGGCTCGTCCAGCAGGATCAGGTTGCCGCCGAGCTTGAGCGTGAGTGCGAGGTTGAGGCGGTTGCGCTCACCACCGGACAGCACGCCCGCGGGCTTCTGCTGGTCCGGGCCCTTGAAGCCGAACGCGCTGACGTACGCGCGAGACGGCATCTCGACGTTGCCGACGTGGATGTAGTCGAGTCCGCCGGACACGACCTCCCACACGTTCTTCTTCGGGTCGATGCCGCCGCGGTTCTGGTCGACGTAGGACAGCAGGACCGTCTCGCCGACCTTCACCTCGCCGGCGTCCGGCTTCTCGAGACCGACGATGGTCTTGAACAGCGTCGTCTTGCCGACGCCGTTCGGGCCGATGACGCCGACGATGCCGTTGCGCGGCAACGTGAACGACAGGTCGTCGATCAGGACCCGGTCGCCGAAGCCCTTCTTGAGCTTCTCGGCCTCGACCACGACGTTGCCCAGACGCGGGCCCGGCGGGATCTGGATCTCCTCGAAGTCGAGCTTGCGGGTCTTCTCCGCCTCGGCCGCCATCTCCTCGTAGCGGTCGAGACGCGCCTTCGACTTGGCCTGGCGGGCCTTGGCGCCGGAGCGCACCCACTCGAGCTCGTCCTTGAGCCGCTTCTGCAGCTTCTGGTCCTTCTTGCCCTGGACGGCCAGGCGCTCGGCCTTCTTCTCCAGGTACGTCGAGTAGTTGCCCTCGTACGGGTGAGTCCGGCCGCGGTCGATCTCGAGGATCCACTCGGCCAGGTTGTCCAGGAAGTACCTGTCGTGGGTCACGGCGAGGACGGCGCCGGTGTACTGCGCGAGGTGCTGTTCCAGCCACAGGACGCTCTCGGCGTCCAGGTGGTTGGTGGGCTCGTCGAGCAGCAGCAGGTCGGGCTTGCTCAGCAGCAGCTTGCACAGCGCGACACGGCGGCGCTCACCACCGGAGAGCTTGGTGACGTCGGCGTCGGGCGGCGGGCAGCGCAGGGCGTCCATCGCCTGCTCCAGCTGGGAGTCGAGGTCCCACGCGTCGGCGTGGTCGAGTTCCTCCTGGAGCTTGCCCATCTCCTCCATCAGCTCGTCGGAGTAGTCGGTCGCCATCAGCTCGGCGATCTCGTTGAAGCGGTCGAGCTTCACCTTGATCTCGCCCAGGCCCTCCTGGACGTTGCCGAGGACGGTCTTCTCCTCGTTGAGCGGCGGTTCCTGCTGCAGGATGCCCACGGTGTAACCGGGCGACAGGTACGCCTCGCCGTTGTTCGGCGTGTCCAACCCCGCCATGATCTTGAGCACGCTCGACTTGCCGGCGCCGTTGGGACCGACCACACCGATCTTCGCGCCGGGGTAGAACATGATCGTGACGTCATCGAGGATGACCTTGTCACCGTGCGCCTTGCGCACCTTTTTCATGGTGTAGATGAACTCGGCCATGGCGGCGATCGTAGAGCGGTGCCCAGAGGCTCCTGACCTCGGTCGCCGACAAGCAGGCGCTCACCCCTGGATCGAGCGTCACGCGACTCGGTGACCAGCTCGTTCCGTTCGAACGTGAACGACTCTCGGCGATCGGTCCTCGGCAGCCCCGATCTACGAGCTTCCCTCCTTCTTCGTGGATCTCGGTACGTGCATTCTTCTCCGGCGACACCGCCGGATCGGGTGGGTTCCCGAAGTCCGGGACCGGGTTGCCCCGAACGGCTCAGAACGGAACGGGTTCCTCGGCGAGATCTTCGGCCCGCGGTTCAACGAGCGGGGCGGAGCCCAGTGACTGCACCCGGCTCAAGTCCAGCCCGACGTGCGACGCGTCGACGCTGAGCGCCTGCCGTTTCACGTCGTCCTTCTCGTAATGACGGATCCGCAGCTTGCCCTGGACGATCACGGGGTCACCCTTGGACAGCGTGGTCTTCACGCTGTCGGCGAGCTTGCGCCAGCACGACACGCCGAGCCACAACGACTCGCCGTCCTCCCAGTCGCCGTTCGCCGTGTTGTACCGGCGCTCGGTCGAGTTGACGCGGAAGAACGCGTTCGTCTTGCCGTCCTCGCCGTGCTTGTAGGTGATGTCGCTGACGACAGTGCCAACAACGGTGATCACGGTGGAATTCCAGGACATCGGGCTCGCCTCCAGGTCGCGGGGTTCTGGTCCAGGTTGCTCCGGAGGCGGGTGACCGGGGCGGGGTGGCGGCGGATCTGTGGACAACTCGCGGGGTGTGGACAGGTCGAGATCTTGAACGGGTGCCAACCGCGGAATTGTCGGGGTCACGTGCTAGGGCGGCGCTGGAGCAGGACGAGTGAGTGAGCGCCCACTCATTGACATGAGTGAGTACTCACTCATACAGTTGCGGACGTGTCAGAGGAACCACGCCGCCGCCGCGCCCCCGCGATGAGCCCGGAAGATCGCCGCGAGGCGATCGTCCAGGCCACGCTGCCGCTCGTCGTGAAGACGGGCGCGAACGTCACCACCAGCCAGATCGCCGCCGCGGCCGGGATCGCGGAGGGCACGGTGTTCCGCGTCTTCAAGGACAAGGCGGAGCTGCTCGACGCGTGCATCCAACGCGCGCTGGAGTCGGACGAAGAGGTCGCGCGGATCGAGGCGATCCCGGCGGACGTGCCACTCGAAGAGCGGCTCACCGCGGGAGTCGCGGCGTTCAGCGGCTACCTCGACCGGATGTGGGGCGTCATGGGCGCGCTGCGCGAGTCCGGCTACGAACCGCGCCACGAGGACCACAAGAAGCACAAGGGACCGCCGATCGGCATGCAGCGGCTGTCCGACGCCATCGCCGGCCTGTTCGGCGACGCGGAGCTGCGCGTCAGCCCCGACCTCGCCGGCCGGATGCTGCTCGGCGCCGTCTTCACGAACCGCATGGGCCCGGGTTTCGGCCAGACCGCCGCCGAACCCGCCGCCATCGTGGAGCTGTTCCTGCACGGAGCACTCGAATCAGGGGGAACAGATGTCTGAGCTCATGATCGAAGCCCACGAGGTGAGCAAGAAGTTCGGCGACGTGAACGCGCTCGACGGCGTGAGCGTCACCGCGAAGAAGGGCTCCGTTCTCGGCCTTCTCGGCCACAACGGCGCCGGCAAGACCACGCTGGTCAACCTCCTCACGACGATGCTGCCCCCGTCCAGCGGCACCGCGAGGGTCGCGGGGTTCGACGTCGTGAAGCAGAGCCACGAGGTCCGCAGCCGCATCGGCTTGACCGGCCAGTTCGCCGCCGTCGACGAGCAGCTCAGCGGCCACGACAACCTCGTCCTGATCGCCCGCCTGCTCGGCGCCGGCCGCAAGCAGGCCCACTCGCGCGCGGACGACCTGCTGGAGCAGTTCGACCTCACCGACGCCGCCAAGCGCAACGCCAAGACCTACTCCGGTGGCATGCGCCGCCGCCTCGACCTCGCCGCGTCCCTGGTCGGCAACCCCGGCGTGCTGTTCCTCGACGAGCCGACCACCGGCCTCGACCCGGCCAGCCGCCTCGCGATGTGGGAGATCGTCGAGAAGCTCGTCGCGGACGGCACGACCGTGCTGCTCACGACCCAGTACCTGGACGAGGCCGACCGCCTGGCCGACTCGATCACGGTGCTGTCGCACGGGAAGGTCGTCGCGTCCGGCACCTCGGCCGAGCTGAAGGCCCAGGTCGGCCAGCGCACGGTCACCGTCACGCTCGACTCGGTGTCCGAAGTGGACGTCGCGCTCAAGGCCATCAACTCCGTGGGGCTCAGCCCCGTCGCGGAGGGCCTCACGCTCACGACGCCCGTCAGCGCGTCACGCGACCTTGCGACAGTCGTGCGCGCGTTGGACGACAACGGCTTGGAGGCGCACGAAATCGGCCTCAAGGAGCCGACTCTGGACGACGTCTACCTCACTCTCGCCGCGAACTAGGGGGAAATCATGGCGACCTTGACCTGGCACGGCAGCAGCTACCCGACACAAGTCCTCGTACTGACCGGCCGTTCTCTGCGCGCATTGCTGCGCACGCCCGCTCTCGTCTTCTTCAGCATCCTGCAACCGCTGATCATGCTGACGCTGTTCAGCCAGATCTTCGGCAGCATCACGTCCACGGCGAACTTCCCGCCGGGCATGAGTTACATCAACTACCTGCTGCCCGCGATCCTCGTGAACACCGCGATGCAGTCCTCTCTCGCATCCGGCATCGGGCTCGTGCAGGACATGTCGAACGGTGTGCTCGCACGGTTCCGTTCGCTGCCCATCCGCCCGAGCACGGTTCTGTTGGCACGCAACCTGTCCGACGCCGTCCGCACGGCGTTCCAGCTGGTGCTGATGATCGCGTTCGGGGTCCTGGTGTTCGGGTTCCGGCCCGACGGCGGCATGCTCGGCACCCTCGCCGCGCTGGGTCTGGCGCTGGTCGTCGGCTGGGCGCTGAGCTGGGTGTTCATCGCGATCGCGGCGTGGGTGCGCAAGGCCGAGCTGATGCAGACCGTCGGCTTCCTGGCGATGTTCCCGCTGATGTTCGCGTCCAGCGCGTTCGTGCCGATCAGCGGTCTGCCGGGCTGGTTGCAGGCGGTCGCGAAGGTCAACCCGCTGACGTACGCCGTCGACGCCGCCCGCAGCCTCGCGCTCGCCCACCCCGTCACGGGTGTGGCCGGCGCGCTGGTCACGAGCGGCGTGATCGCGGCGATCGGTGCGTTCTTCGCGGTCCGCGGCTTCCGCCGCCCGCTCTCGGTCTAGTCCCTGCCCGCCATTTTTCGCAGCATCGCGTTGTAGGCCTCGAGGTCGGCGCCACCATCGGTGTCGGCCTTGCGGTCGTACCGCTTCGCGTCACGGCCGTCCTGCCGCGCCCACTGCGTGAGCAGGGCGACCATGACCACCAGCAACGGGATCTCCCCCGCCGCCCACGCGATGCCGCCGCCGAGGCGCTGGTCCTCCAGCAGGTTCTGCACCCACGGCAACGCGAGACCCCGGTAGAACTGCTCGCCGATGACGTTCGCCGAGCTCATCAGCACGACGCCGAAGAACGCGTGGAACGGGATCGACGCGAACAACAGCCCCAACCGGCCGAGCGGCGGCAGCTTGTTCGGCGACGGGTCCACGCCGATCACGGGCCAGTAGAAGACGTAGCCCGCGAGGATGAAGTGCGCGTTCATCGCGAGGTGCGCCCAGTGGAACGGCAGCGCGGCCTCGAAGAGCCCCGAGAAGTACAGGGCGTAGAAGGAGCCGACGAACAGGGCCAGTGCCACGAAGGGGTTCGTCAGCAGCCGTGCGACCGGTGAGTGCACGAAGGCCAGCACCCACTCCCGCGGCCCCGGTACCTCCTTGTTGACCGGCAACGCGCGCAACGCCAGCGTGACCGGACCACCCAGGACGAACAGGATCGGCGTCAGCATGGACAGCACCATGTGCGCTTCCATGTGCACGCTGAACATCGCCGGCGAGTACCGGCCCATGCCCGACGACGTCGCGAACAGCAGCGAGAAACACCCGCACAGCCACGCGACGGTGCGGCCCACCGGCCACTTGTCGCCGCGCTTGGTCAGCCTGCGCACGCCCAGGACGTAGAGCAGGGCGAGAGCCAGCGCCGCGGTGCCGAAGACCAGGTCGAAGCGCCAGTCGAACAGGATGGCCGCGAGCGTCGGCGGTCCGTCGAGGTCGTAGCCGATCGCGATCTCGGTGCGGCTGGGCAGTTCGGTGCTGCCTCCGGGTGGAGGCGTGCGGGCCAGTGCCACGGCCAGGCCGATGGTGAACATCATCAGCAGGACTTCGAGGCCGGCGAGCTTGAACAACGCGTGCGGCTTGCCGGCGACCACGCCCTTCACACCGCGTTCGCGCTGGAAGTAGCCGAACACGCCGAGCAGCAGCAGGCACGCCAGCTTGCCGAGCGTCAGCCAGCCGTACGTGGACGTCACGAGGTCGGCCGGCGTGATGCGCACCAGCGCGTTCACGACGCCCGAGACGGCCATGACGATCCAGCAGACCAGCGCGATCTTCGAGAACCTCGTCGCGGCGAGAGGGAGGTGCGCGCCACCACGCCTGCCGTGCGCGAGCAACGCGATCAAGCCGCCCACCCACAGCACGGCGGCGACGAGGTGGAACAACAGGCTGTTCGTCGCCATGTCGTGCGAGCCGCCGGACGACGAGTGACCCGTCACCGCGACCGGGATCAACGCGAAGATGGCACCGAACAGCAGGACCGTCGTCCATCCCCACGACAGCACCAGACGGCAGCCCAATGCGAGCAACGCCACGATGATCGCCGTCAGGAGCCACGCCTTCGACTGCTCCAGCAGCATCGCCGTCGCGATCATCTGGCTGAAGCTGAACGAGCTCACCGGACGGTCGATCGCGGCCGCTGTGGTGAACGGCACTGACAACAGGGCGCCCACGAGCCACACGAGCGCGAACCACCCAGCGGTGCGCATCGCGGCGTAGCCGTCCGCTGCGAGAGTGCCGGACTTCTGCGGTGGCACGAGGAACGCCGCCAGCAACAACGAGCCGATGGTCACCACCGCACCCGTCTCGGTCAGCACCCGCACGATCTGCACCCCGGTTGGAGGGGCGCTCTCGAGCGAGCTCAGCGCGACGGCCGCGAGGGCCGCCACTGCGAAGCCGATGGCGACGAGGGGCACCAAACCCGTTCTGGTGGAGCGTTCGATTGCCACGCCCCGGAGCCTACGACCCTCTAGTGTTGCGCCGTGTGAGACGTTCTGTCCTTCTCCTGCTCGTGCTGCTCCCACTGACCGGTTGCGCGTACTCCATCCAGGGCGAACCCGTCGCGGCACCACTTCCGCCGCTCGCCATCGACACGCCGCGCAAGACCGCCGGCGTCGACCCGTGCGCCCTGGTGACGGAGAAGGACCTCAAGCCTCTCGGCACGCTCAAGTTCAAGCCGGTGCCGCGCACGGAGCTGGCGAACTCGTGTCTCTACACGCTCAACGAGGGCCCGTACGTGCTGGTGGCGGTCCCGTACCGGTCGTTCGAGGAGTCCAAGAAGTCGCAGGAGACGGGCCGTGCGGTCGAGACCTCCAAGCACGCGACCTGGCTCAACTGCAGCAAGCCGGCCGCGGACAAGGACACGGTCTGCACCGCGACCATCGCCGTGACGCGCGACGAGTCGTTGATGGTCGCCATCGGCATGGGCGGCGACGCCACCGAGGACAAGGCCGCCAAGGCGCTCGAGCCGCTCAGCGTGGAAGCGCTCAAACGGATGCCGCCTGCCTAGCCGCTCGCCTGGCCAGCAAGGTCGTCGGGATGATCAGCGCCGTGACGAACGCCACGAACCCGAGCGAGACCACCAGAGAACTGACGTGCGCGAGCCCGCCCACGATCGGCGGCCCCGCGAGGAACCCCGTGTAGGCGATCGTCGTCACCAGCCCGAGCTCACGCTCGCCACCGCTGCCGTCCGGCCGTTTGCCGATCTCACTCGCGAGGTCCATGACCACGGGGAACGAGAACGCGAGCCCCAGCCCGGCCAGGCCGAACCCGACGTAGCCGGCCACCGGGAACGGGACGACCACCGCGAGCGCCAAGCCCGTCGCGGCCAGGCCTCCACCCGCGGCGAGCAGGCGGTGCGGTCCCAGGCGGCGTTGAATCGGTTCGCCGAACCACCGTGAGAGCGCCATCGTGACGGAGAAGCCCGCATAGGCGTATGCGCCCGCAGCATCACCCATTCCGCGCTCACGCACCATGAACAACGCCGACCAGTCCGCCGCCGCCCCCTCCGCGATGGCACTGCACAGCGCGACACTTGCCAACAGCCAGAGGACAGGACTCTTGAGCACGTTCGCGCGTTCGGTGACTTCTTCCCTATGACGCTCCCCTACTCCTCCGGGGATGCTCTTCGCGATAAGCGCAGTCACCAGTACTCCGACAAACGCCGCCAGGAGAAAGTGCTTCATGGGCGTCCAATGCGCCTGAGCGGCGGCGGCACTGCCCAACGACCCGATGAGCCCACCCACGCTGAAGCCCGCGTGGAACTGCGGCATCAGCGGCCGCTGCAAGGCGCGAACGACGACGACCGCAGCGACGTTCATAGACACGTCCATCGCCGCGACGCTCGCGCCCAGCGCGACGAGCGTCAGTCCGAACTGCAGCGGTGACTGCGACAACGCGAGCACGGGCAGAAGCAGCGGACTGAGGAGGCTGCTCGTTATCAGAACCCCACGCGACCCGTAGACCGCGCAGATCCGTGCCGCCAACGGCGCCGTGAAGGCCAGCCCGGCGCTCGCCCCGAGCAGCGCCAGGCCGAGGCTGCCCACTTCAGCTCCGATCTGCTCGGCGAGCGCGGGCACGCGAGAGGCCCAGGTGCCGAAGACAGCGCCGTTCAAGAGGAACACGACGAACGTGGCCAGGCGTGGAGACATGCGCTCCAGCATGACTGAAGCGCTTCAGCAGCGCCAGCGATGAGGGTGCGATCTCTCGCATACGATGCGTCCGTGGACTCCGACCGCCGACGCAGGCCGACGCTGGACACCGTCGCCGCAGCCGTCGGGGTCTCCAGGGCAACGGTGTCGAACGCGTACAACAGGCCTGATCAGCTGTCGTCGACGTTGCGCGAACGCATCCTCGAAACGGCGCGCTCCCTGGGCTACGCGGGCCCGGACCCGGTAGCCCGCTCACTCGCGACCCGTTCGTCCGCCGCCGTGGGCTTCATGCTGCCGCAGGGCCTGTCCGGCGCGTTCTCGGACCCGGCGCTCTCGATCGTGCTCGACGGCCTGGCCTCGACCGTCGACGGCCACGACCACAGCCTCGTGCTGATGCCAGGAGACTCCACGGGCGGTCCACGCCCCTCGATCGTGGCGCGCGCACAGGCAGACGTGATGGTCGCCTACTCACTACCCGACACCGCACCGGCCTTCGACGCCGTCGCCGCCCGCGGCCTGCCGCTCGTCGTGATCGACCAGCCGGCGCTGCCAGACTCAGCACGCGTAGAGGTGCAGGACTACACCGGCACGTGCGCAGCCGCGGCACACCTGCTCGCACTGGGACACCTCAGGTTCGGCATCCTGACGTTCGCACTGCACCCGGACGGAGTATCCGGCCCGGTCTCCCCCGAGCGCCGTTCGGACGTGCCGTTCCGGGTGAGCCGGGACCGCCTGGGCGGCTACCTCGACACTTTGGAAAAAGGCGGGGTGAAACCGGACAATGTCCCGGTGTGGGAGGCGCGCGGCAGTGATCGTGAACTCGGACGTCTAGGCGCGCGGTGGCTGCTCACCCGCACGCCGCGCCCGAGCGCTTTGCTGTGCACGTCGGACCAGCTGGCCTTCGGCGCCCTCCAAGCGGCCCGCGACCTGACGTTGACCGTCCCGGGAGACATTTCGGTCGTCGGCTTCGACGACGTCCCCGAAGCGGCCTACAGCGACCCGCCGCTGACTACGGTGCGTCAACCCCTGGCCGAGAAGGGCCGCCGAGCCGGCGAACTGGCCCTGAAATTACTGGCCGGCGGGAGACCGCCCAGGCCGACGAGACTCGACGTTTCCCTCGTGGAGAGAGCCTCAACCGCCCCACGAAAGTGATCCGCGTCACGTTTAGACAGTTTTCGTCACCCTTTTGGACGTAGGGCGGAAACAGTCGATCGACTTCGGACGATGTGTCCGGTGGGGGCACCGGTGGCCACGCTTCGTGGCCGCTTTCGCACCCCTCCAGCCTCTGTAGCTCAGTGGAGAGAGCGAGGGACTTCTAATCCCGAGGTCGCAGGTTCGAATCCTGCCAGGGGCGCCTCAGCAAGTGGCCTCTGACCTGTGCGAACAGGTCAGAGGCCTTCTTCGTTCCCGATCACGGGCCCGCGCCGTGGTGCGGCGCGTGGCGCTGAATAATCGGGTGTGTGGACAAGACGCGGTTGGGCATTGGGCTGGTCGTCGGCGTGCTCGTGGTGCAGACGGCGGCAACCCTGCTGTGGAACCCCGACGCGACACTCACCGGCATTGCCCTCGCCTTCAACGCCGTCACCGCGGTGTCGACGTTCCTCTTCGTGCGGCGCGGCGGGCGGGCGGCCTGGGTGGTGGCCGGGTGGTGTGCCGGGTTCTTCGGGTGGCACGTGCTCGGGCTCGGTGAGCTGGCCGGCTGGTGGACGACCGGGCTGGACGCCGCGTTCCTCGTCGGGGGCGGGTACCAGGACTCGGTCGTCTACCAGGCGGTGATGGCCACGGCGGCCGGGTTTGCCGTGCACCTGTTGTTGCCTCGTCAGCGCCAGGTTTCCGCGACGTAGGCGTCGAAGCTGGTGGCGGGGCGGCCCAGCAACCGGGCGATGTCGTTGGTCGGGGTGGCCAGCAAGCCTGCCCGCATGCTTTCGAACATGCCGTTCAGCTCGGTGGCGACCTCTTCGGGGGCTCCTTGGGCCAGCAGGGCTTCGCGGTACTCGGCCGGGGTCAGCTTGACCAGTTCCACCGTGCGGCCGGTGGCCGTCGCGATCTTGGAGACGGCGTCGGAGAAGGTGACTCCTTCCGGGCCTGTGAGGTCGTAGGTCTGGCCCTGGTGGTCGTCAGTGGTGAGGGCCAGGGCGGCTACCTCGGCGATGTCCTGGACGTCCACGAACGGTTCCGGGGTGTCGTCGACGGGCAGGGAGAGGCGGCCTGCCTCGATTTCGGGCTGCCAGACTTCCTCGGAGAAGTTCTGGTTGAAGTTGTTGGCGCGCAGGACGGTCCAGGCGAGGTCGCTCGCGCGGACGGCCTTCTCGGCCGCGTGCATGCCCCGGAAGACGTCCGGTGGGGTCTCGTCGAGGCCGCGGCCGGAGAGCAGGACCAGGCGGCGCAGGCCTGAGGCCTCGGCCAGTTCCACGAACGGGGCGGCGGCGGACGGGTCTTCCGGGGCGATCACGTAGGCGGCGGTGGCGCCGTGCAGGAACTGCTTCCAGGTCGACTGGTCGTTCCAGTCGAAGCCGGTCGCGCGGGAGGCCTTGCGGAGGGTGGCGCCCGTGGCTTCCAGGGTGCGGACCACGCGGCGGCCCGTCTTGCCGGTCGCGCCCAGGACGAGGATCTCTTCGGTCATGTGGACAGCCAACCGGCGTGAGCCGTGAGGCGACATGGGTGAGAGTTCATCGACGATGTTCGATCGTTCGGGCCGTATCGTGGACGGCATGAAGCCGTTCGACGAACTGTTGCGCGGGGTGCGCGCGGATGGTGCCGGGGTGCGCCGGACCGAGATCGACGGAGCGCGGGTGTTGCCCGGGCTCACGTTGTACGCGGTGGCGTCGGGGGAACTGAGCGTGCGCGGGGAGACCGCCAGGGCCGGGGACATCCTGGTGGTGCAGGAGTCCGTCGCGGCACGGGGACGTGCGTCGGTGGTCAGCGGGACGTACGAGGTCAAAGGCGCTGTGGCGCGGCGGCTCACGGCGGTGTTGCCGGACGCGCTGGTGGCTCCGGGCCAGGACGGGTGCGCGGAGTTCTACGCCACCATCGGCATGGAGGGGCCGGGGGTGGTGGCCGATCGGTTGCTGGACTGGCTGATGGTGTGCGCGCTCAAGGAGTGGTTCGACCGCGAGCACGGTGACGGGTGGCTGGGTGCTCAGGCCGACGTGGTGGTCGGGCCCGTTCTCGAGGCCATGCACGCGAGTCCCGAGCGGCCTTGGACGCTCGCCCTGCTGGCCAAGGAGGCCGGGGTGGCGCGGACGACGCTGGCGAGCAGGTTCGCGAAGCTGGTCGGGGTGCCGCCGCTCACGTACCTCACGGAGTGGCGGATGGCGCTGGCGGCGGATCTTCTCGCGGAGTCGTCGGCGACGGTGGCTTCGGTGGCGCGCAAGGTCGGGTACGCGGACGCGTTCGGGTTCAGCGCCGCGTTCAAGCGCGTGCACGGGTTCAGCCCGAGCGAGTGCCGCAGCCGGTGCGCCGCGAGCGCGTGACGTCGAGGCAGCAGCGGACGAAGTCGACGGCGGCGTCACCGGGGTCCGGCAGCCACGCCACGGCCACCTCGCTGGGGCTCACGCCCCTCACGGGCACGTAGACGATGTCCGGTCGCGAGTAGAAGTGCGACGTGGAGGCTGGCACCAGCGCGATGCCGCAGCCTCCGGCGATCGCGCCGAGGAACTCGTCGGGATGCTCGGTCACGGCGCCGATGCGCACCTCACGACCGTCCCTTTCGGACAAAGCCAGCCAGTGCTCGCGCCAGGTTCCCTTCAGGGCGGGGGCGACGATGACCGGGTCGTCCCACAGCTCGCGGAAGTCGACCGAGCCGCGGCCGGCCAGCGGGTGCGCGGAAGGCAGTGCCACGCAACGGGGTTCGCTGAACAACGTCCGCACGCCGAACGCCTCCTCGCCGGGGAACGGTAATCGCAGCAACGCGACGGGCACCTCCGCGCCGGCGAGGCCCGCCGACGGATCCGACCAGGGTGCCTGCTTCAGGTCGACCCGCCAGCCCGGCCGGAGCTTCCCGAACGCCCTGACGATGGCCGGCGTCGCGTCGTTCGCCGCGCTGGCCAGGAAACCGACGCGCAGCACGCGGGCGGCTCTCCTCGTCTCATTCACCGCCGTGTCCCAGTCCGCGAGCACCGGCGGGATGTGCGCGGCGAGGGTGCGGCCCGCCTCCGTCAGCCTCATCCCGGTGCTGGACCGCGTGAACAGCGGCACGCCCAGCTGCGACTCGAGGTGCTTGAGCTGTTTGGTCAGTGATGGTTGTGACACGAAGAGCCGGTGCGCAGCGCGCGTGAGGTTGCCTTCCTCGGCGATGGCGGCGAAATACCTCAGCAGCCTCGTGTCCACGTCCATACCGGCAAGGCTATGGAGCCGGACATCAACCACGAGTGAGCCGACGACCGCGGTCACGGGTACGGCCACCCGTTCGGTGTGCACACCTTTCCGTCCCGCGGGATGACCGCGCCCTGGGGCACGCCGTTGGTGATGCGGACGATCTCGTCGTTGGACACGCTGAACGTCTGCTGCATCATCACCGGAGCCGGCCCGCCCGCGACGCCGCAGGGCTGGTGGCCTTGCCCGAACGCGTGGCCGACCTCGTGGTTGACCACGTACGCGCGGTACGCGTCCAGGTCCGGGAGGAAGGCGACGGCACCGCGGAACCAGCGGGCGGCGCTGAGGAACACCAAGTTGCCGTCGCGGCACGAGACGTCGACCGGGATCTCGAAGCCGCACACGTTCCGCGCGGTCTGCTGGGACGTCAGCCGCACACGCACCGACGCCGCACCGGAGACGCGCTGCACAGAGCGCGCTCCCCGAGCCGTCCAGCCGCGCGGGTCGGCGAGAGTGGCGTCGACGAACGCCGCGAAGGCCTGTTCGTCGACGGTGATGCCGTTCTCTACCTCCACGGCGTAGGTCCGCAACGGGCCGGTGCCGACGACCGGGCCGGAGCCGGGGACCACGTGGAACGTGCCCGCGCCGGCCACCGGGAACTCCGGGCCGTCGGGCAGGTCGGAGCTGGACGCGTAGACGCGCGGTGGAGGCGGCGCCGGTGAGGACGGGACCTCGACGGGCGTGACGGTCGACGACGTGACCTGCGTGGTCGGAGCGGCCGCGGGGGACGTCTCCCCTGCCAGCTGCGTCGTCGTCAGCAGGATCGCGGTCAGCGCGACCGCCCCCAGCGCCAAGTGCACCCTCATGACGGCAACGGTCGACGGAACTGATGAAGAACCTGTTTACGTCCCGCTTGACTGTCGTGAAGGACTGCATACTTCGGACTGTGTGCGCCCACATCCTCGTCGCGGAGGACAACGTTCACCAGGCCGAACTCGTCCGCCGGTACCTGGAGCACGACGGGCACTCCGTGGTGGTCGTGCACGACGGACGGGCGGCGATCGACGAGACCCGGCGCCGCAACCCCGACCTGCTGGTCCTCGACGTGATGATGCCGCTGGTCGACGGCATAGACGTCATGCGCGCCGTCCGGGCCGAGTCGGACGTGCCGATCGTGCTGCTCACCGCGCGGTCCACCGAGGACGACGTGCTGCTCGGGTTCGACCTGGGCGCCGACGACTACATCACCAAACCGTTCCGGCCACGGCAGATGGTCGCGCGGGTGCGGACGATCCTGCGGCGCACCGGGCGTGCGCGCGAGACGAACGCCACGGTGCTCAAGGTCGGCGATCTGACCGTCGACCCGATCAGGCACGAGGTGCGCATCAAAGACGAGTTGGTGAGCCTCACGCCCGCCGAGTTCCGGTTGCTGGCCAAGATGGCCGCGCAGCCGCAGCGGGTGTTCACGCGCGAGCAGCTGCTGGAGGACGGGTTCATCACCGCTCGCACGGTCGACGTGCACATGATGAAGCTGCGCCGCAAGATCGAGCAGGACTCACGCAGGCCGGAACGACTTCTCACCGTCTACGGCATCGGGTACAAGCTCATATGAACAGCCTGCTGGTGCGGTTCTTCCTGTTCTCCCTGGTGATCGCGGCCTGCTCGATCGCCGTCACGGCCTGGCTCGCGTCGCAGGCGACGACGGGTGCGATCCGGCAGGAGCAGGGCGATGCGCGCGAGACGGACGCGCAGATCTTCGACGAGCTGGTGCGCTACGCGGCCACGCACAAGGACTGGACGGGTGCGAAGTCCGATGTGGACGGGATCGCGCGGAAGTACGGCCGCCGCATCGTGCTGACCGACGGCAACGGCACGACACTGGTCGACACCGGCGGCCAGAACGCGCCGCAGCTGCCCGTCACCCCCACAGCGCTGGTCGATCCGTTGAACGTCAACGGGAAGATCGATCCGAGGGCGGTCGGGCCGTTCAAGCTCAACGACGAGGAGTACCGCACGCTGCGCTCCTACGCCGACCAGCTCCTCCAGTGCACCGACAACAAGATCACGCTCGTGGAGGCGCCCAACGGCCGGCCGCGGCTGCCCGACCTCGATCCCGGCGAGCTCTCCCTCTGGGAGGACTGCTCGGTCGGCTATCGCCTCGACACGCTCACGGTGACGGAGAAGGCCGCCTACGGGCAGCTGCAGGCGTTGTTCTCGAAGTGCCTCGACCAGCGCGAAGCTGCCGGCAGGCTCTACGACAGGACGCCCGCCCCTGGTCCCCGGACCTTCGACTGGGAGATCACGACCGTCGTCGGCGCTCCACCGGAGGTCGTGGCGTGCATGGACGGCTCGCGTCGCGAACAGCTCAGGCCCTACGTCGCGGCGCCGGCACAGCTGTTCCTCACCTCACCGACCGGTGACGAGCCGATGACGATCGACCTCTCGACGACCGGTGCCACCCGGATCACGCTGGTGGCTCTCGGGATCCTCGCGCTCGCCGGGTTCGCCTCGTGGCTCACCGCCACGCAGCTCGTGCGGCCGATCCGGGCCCTCACCGCCGCCACGAAACGCACCGCCGAGGGTGATCGGACGGCACGGGTGGACGGCGGCTCGGGTGAGATCGGCGAGCTCGCGCGGTCGTTCAACGCGATGTCGGAGAAGCTCGCCGAGACCGAACGCCAGCGGCAGGCGATGGTCAGCGACGTCGCGCACGAGCTGCGCACGCCGCTGGGCAACATCACCGGCTGGCTGGAGGCGACCCAGGACGGGCTGGCCGAGCCGGACCCGCACCTGGTCGGCATGCTGCTGGAGGAGTCCCTTCTCCTGCAACGACTCGTGGACGACCTGCACGACCTGGCCCAGGCCGACGCGGGCACGCTCCGGCTGCACCCCGAACCGATCGCACTCGACGACGTCGTGGACCAGGTCGTCAACGCGCAGCAGAACCGCGAGATCCTGCTGCGCGCCGAGACCGCACCGGTGCACATCACCGCGGACCCGGTGCGGCTGCGGCAGGCGCTCGGCAACCTCGTCGCGAACGCCGTGCGCTACACCCCGCCGGGCGGCGAGGTCGTCGTGAAGCTGTTCCGGTGGCAGGACAGGGCGGTCCTCGAGGTGACGGACACCGGCACCGGCATCGCGCCGGACGACGTGCCGCACGTGTTCGACAGGTTCTGGCGGGCGGACAAGTCCCGCAGCCGCCGGACCGGCGGCAGCGGGCTCGGTCTCGCGATCACGCGGCACCTGGTGGAGGCGCACGGCGGCACGGTGTCGGTGACGAGCGCCCTCGGCGAGGGCTCGACTTTCCGGATCAGCCTGCCGGCATGAGGCCCAGCAGGTCGACGTTGATCATCCCGGCCGCCTGGGCGCCCTGTGCGGCCGCGACGATCACGATGGCCGCCGGATCCGTGACGTTGCCCGCGGCGTAGACGCCGGGCACGCTCGTGCGGCCCTTCGCGTCCGTGCGCACGAACCTGCCGACCGGCGTCTCCTCGGTCTCTGCGCCCAACGCGAGCAGGAACTCGTCGCGCGGCTTCATCGGCGCGGAGTACACGAGCGCGTCGGCCGGTACCCGCTCGCCGCCGGAGATCACGGCGACCAGCCGGTCGTCCTCGACCTCGATGCCGTCGACCGAGGGCACGTGGGTCACGTCGTCCGACCACTGCCGGACCAGCGCCACCTTCATCTCCTCGCCGAACACCACGAGCTTCTGGTCGCGGACCTCGTAGCCGTGGCAGTACGGGCAGCCGAAGACGTCGCGTCCCCAGCGTTCGCGCAGGTCGTCCGGCACCTCGTCGACCAGGCCGGTGGCGAACAGCAAGCGCTGGGCGCGCACCGTGCGCTCGCTCAGGTCGACCGCGAACCCGTCGTCGAGCGCCGTGACGCCCCGAACCTCGTCGTTGACGATCTCTCCGCCGTAGCCCTCGACCTCGGCCCGTCCGTGCTTGAGCAGTTCCAACGGCGAGAAGCCGTCGCGAGAGAGGTAGTTGTGCATGTGCGCGGCCGGCGCGTTGCGCGGCTCGGCACCGTCGACCACGAGCACGCTGCGACGCGCCCTGGTCAGCATCAGAGCGGCGCTCAGTCCGGCCGCTCCCCCACCAATGATCACCACTTCGTACGTCATGCTCCGAGAGTGCGGTCGACAGTCCAGTTTTGGCAAAGTAAGTTGCTGTTATGGCAACAACCGTGGGGCAACGGCTCGCCGCGCTGCGGGCCGAACACGATCTGACGCTGGCGACGCTGTCCGAGATGACGGGCATCTCGAAGTCGACGCTGTCGCGCCTGGAGACCGACCAGCGCAAGCCGACGCTGGAGCTGCTGCTGCCGTTGTCGCGGACCTACCAGGTGTCGCTGGACGACCTGGTCGGCGCGCCCGAGGTGGGCGATCCGCGCGTCGCGATGAAGCCGCGCCAGCTCGACCACGGCCGCGTCGGCATCCCGCTGACCCGCTCGATCGGGCCGCTGCAGGCGTGGAAGATGATCATCACGGACTCGGAGCTGCACGAACCGCGCGTGCACGAGGGCTACGAGTGGTTCTACGTGCTGAGCGGGCGGATCCGGATGCGGCTCGGCGACAAGGAGATCGTGCTGCGCGCGGGCGAGGTGGCCGAGTTCGACTGCCGTCAGCCGCACAGCTTCAGCAGCGCGGACGGCAGGCCCGCCGAGATCATCAGCCTGTTCGGCAAGCAGGGAGAACGCATCCACACCCGCGCGGCGCCGCCGAACAGGTCATAGTGGAGGCATGTGCCGAAACATCCGGGTGCTCCACAACTTCGAACCGCCCGCCACGCCCGACGAGGTGCAGGCCGCGGCGCTGCAGTACGTGCGCAAGGTGGGTGGGGCGACGAAACCGTCCGCGGTGAACCAGGTCGCGTTCGACAGGGCGGTCGCGGCCGTGGCGGCGGCGACGCAGGAACTGCTCGACGCGCTGGTGACCACGGCACCGCCGAAGGACCGCGAGGTCGAGGCGGCGAAGGCCAAGGCGCGGGCCGCCGAGAGGTACGGCAGCTAGTTCCGCGTGCGGGTGTCGAGGTACATGCAGATCAGCTTGGCCGCGATGCCCGCGGAGCCGACGATGAAGGCCTGGTCGGGGCCGAGCGTGACGGCGATGGCCCACAGCAGCAGGGCGATCAGCACGAGGATGACCGTCACCTGCATCGCGTGCGGCCAGTGGCCGGGGTGGACCAGCCACCTCTCCAGCTGCCGCGGCTGCGGAACCTCCACGTCACCCGCTCTATCGGGTGAACGCTCCGCCCTTACCGCCATCGTGCTCCCTCGCCGTGATTCCTCCTGACGAACCCATTCTCCTGAGTTGATCTTCTACGGAGGGTTACTTCCGCTGGTCTTGCGGTAAGCGTTCGGTGAGCGTCGGCGAACGGCAGACGAACGGTCATCCGCTTGATCGGTTGCCGGTCCGTCACCTTCCGTTTACCGATTGCGATCTAGGTCGCAACTCTGCGTGTCACCTACTCGGGTGACGGCTCAACGCTGCGTAGCGGTTGCGCCGTTCGGAGCAGGCCCGTTTTTGTCAGACCTCTCGGATAACGTCAGGTGAAGCTCGCGGTACGAGGGGAGAAAACGTTGCCGGACAACAACGTCAGCGTCACCGCACTGTCGTTCACCGAGTACGTCATGAGCGGTCAGCGTGGACGCATCAACATCGTGTCGGAACAGCGGGGGATGTACCTGGCCTCCGACACGCGGGTCTGCGGGTTCTACAACCCGATCCGCGACGCCATGCGACGAGCGGTCAACTCGACCGAACCCGAGATCGAGCTCAAGAAGGCGATCATGAACGCCAACCGCACGGGGCAGCCGCGGGCGTTCGAGGAGATCGCCGACGGCTTCCTGCCCTGGCTGGCGTCGTTCAAGGCGACGGGGGTGCCGGTGGAGGGCGCCACCTACCGCGCCGGCGAGCTGACCCTGAAGGTGCGGCCGCACCTGGGGCTGCGCAAGAAGGACGGCACGACGTACGCGGTGCTCGTGCACACCAAGGAGGTGCCGCTGACGAGGGAGGCGGCCAACGTCGGGCTGCGGATCCTGCAGCACACGGTCGCGGACACGCTGCCCGGCGCCATCCCGATGGTGCTCGACGCGCGGCGCGGCAAGGCGTACCAGATGCCGGCGCGCACGAACCTCGGCAAGCTCGACGTGCTGATCGCCGCCGAGGCGATGGGGTACGTGACGCACTGGAAGTTGTCCGGCCTGTTCGAGTCCGTCCAGGTCGGGTAGGGGGAAGGCGACGCGGTCCGGCTGGGGGGTCGGGCCGTGTCGCGGGACCCGCACGGGGGAGGGTCGTCGGGGGGCGAGGGCCTGCTCAGGTCGCTCAGGCAAGAGCCGAAGGGTGAGCCCGGGATCGTGAGGGCGGAGGCCGGAGAGCACCTGGGGTTCGCGTTTCCCGGCGATTCCACGGCCGCAGCGAGCGAGGCCTGATCAGCAGGTCTTGAGCAACGCCGCCAGCGCGTCGTGCTCCGGCTGGTCCACGGTCAGCTTGTAGGTGATCTTCACCGAGATCCAGTGCCGCGCGTACGTGCACCCGTACGCCGCGACCGGCGGCTTCCACTTCGCCGGGTCCTGGTCGCCCTTGGAGCGGTTGGACTTCGCGGTCACCGCGATCAGCTGGATGCCGCCGAGGTCGTTGGCGAACACCTTGCGCTCGTCGTCGGTCCACTTGTCGGCGCCCGACCGCCACGCTTCGGCCAGCGGCACGGTGTGGTCGATGTCGACCTCGCCGGCCTCCTTGACCACCACGCCGTCGTACACGCTGTTCCAGGTGCCCGAGGTCGCCTTGCAGTCCTTGTCCGCCTTCACGTCGGCGCCCTGGCGCTGCAGCACGATCTCCCTGGTGTCACAGGAGTTCCCCTGCGAGGCCCAGTGCGGGAAGCGGTCGCGGCTGTAGCCGGCCATCTTGCCCTCCGGCGCGATCTTCAGGGCGGCGAGGTCCGCCGAACCGGTCGGCACGGGCGCGGGCGTCGTGGGCGGGTTGTCCTGGGACGACTGGAGATTCGTGAGGTACCAGCCGACCGCCACGAGCAGCACGAAGACCACCAGTGACGTCACCGCCGCGCGATTCATGCGCCCATGATCGACCATGCTGATCACGGACCGGTCACCCGGCCCGTGATCAGCGTGTCGGGGCTACGGACGCGAGGTCAGGTAGCCGCCCATGTGCTTGAAGTACTCGTGCGCCTTGAGCTCGGTGCCATCGGCGGTACGAACCTTCTTGACCAGCAACGCCTTGCTCCTGCCGCGCCGGGCCTCGGCGCCGGCGACGATCGCCACGCCGTCGCCCTCGCGGTAGAAGATCCGGCCGGGGGTGCCGCCGTAGACCTCGGCCGAGACGTCCGCCTCGATGATCTCCAGGCGCTGGCCGCGGTGGAAGCAGAACGCGCTCGGGTACGGCGCGCACTGCGCGCGCACCAGGCGGTCCAGCTCCTCGGCGGTCCAGGTGAAGTCGATGCGCAGGTCCTCCTCGGCGCGCTTGTGGAAGAACGAGGCCTGCGAACGGTCCTGCTTCTGGAAGTCCGTGCGGCCGGACGCGATCTCGGCGAGGCCGTCGACCGTGATCGGGCCGAAGAGCTCCAGCGTCTTCTCGAACAGCACGGCCGTCGTGTCGCGCGGGCCGACCGGGACCGAGCGCTGCAGCACGATGTCACCGGCGTCGAGCGTGTCGTCCATCATGTGCGCCGTCACGCCGACTTCCTTCTCGTCGTTGAGAAGCGCCCAGATCAGCGGCGAGAAGCCCGCGTACTTCGGCAGCAGCGAGTCGTGCACGTTCAAGGTGCCGTGCTTGGGCAGCGCGAAGACCTGCGGCGGGATCCACGTCCGCCAGTTGCAGGCGACGATCACGTCCGGCTCGGCGGCCTTGAGCGCGTCGAGCAGCTCCTGGTCCTCCGGGCGTTCGCGGACGATGACCTCGACGCCGTTCTCGCGGGCCAGGTCCTCGACCGAATCGCTCCAGACCTTCTCGTACGCGCCCTCTCCCTTGGGGTGGGTCACCACCAGGACGACCTCGTGCTCGGACGCCAAAAGTGCCTGCAGGGTGCGATGACCCCAGGTCTGGAACCCGAACATGACGACCCTCATGGGGGTGTCCTCCTTCACTCCGGTGCGATACGGTCAGGCTAACCTAACTGACGGCTTGCGAAGATAGCTTAGGCTGCCCTAAGTTCAGTGCTCATGCATCCGATCTACGACATCGTCGGTATCGGGTTCGGTCCTTCGAACCTGGCGCTCGCCATCGCTCTGACCGAGCACAACGAGCAGGCCGAAACCCCTGTCACCGCGGTGTTCCTGGAACGCCAGGAGGCGTTCGGCTGGCATCGGGGCATGCTCCTGGACGACGCCACCATGCAGGTGTCGTTCCTCAAGGACCTCGTCACCATGCGGAACCCGACCAGCCGGTTCTCGTTCCTGTGCTACCTGCGGGACCGCGGCCGGCTGATCGACTTCGTCAACCACAAGAACCTGTTCCCGCTGCGCGTCGAGTTCCACGACTACTTCGAGTGGGCAGCGGCCCAGGTCGACGACGTGGTCGCCTACGGCACAGAAGCCGTTGGCGTGGAAGCGATCCAGGACGACCTGTTCGAGGTGACGACAGCCACGGGTGACGTGTACCACGCCCGCAACCTCGTCTTCGCGACCGGACTGCGCCCTGCCGTGCCCGAGGGCATCGCGTTGTCGGACCGCGTGTGGCACAACAGCGATTTCCTGCACCGCGTCGGCACGCTGGAGGACCCGAAGCGCTGCGTCGTCGTCGGCGCCGGGCAGAGCGCCGCGGAGGCCGTGGCGTACCTGCACCGCGAGTTCCCCCGCGCCGAGGTGTGCTCGGTGTTCTCCCGCTACGGCTACTCCCCCGCGGACGACAGCTCGTTCGCGAACCGGATCTTCGACCCCGAGGCCGTCGACCACTACTTCGACGCCCCGGACGCCGTGAAGCAGCGGTTGATGGACTACCACCGCAACACCAACTACTCCGTGGTCGACGTCGACCTGATCGCACAGCTCTACCGCACCGCGTACCAGGAGAAGGTGCTCGGCACCGAGCGCCTGAAGATGATGAAGATGACCCGGCTCGTCGCGGTCGAGGAGTCCGCGGACGGCGCGCGTGCGGTGATCCAGTCGCTCGTCACCGGAGAGCAGGAGTTCGTCGACACCGACCTCGTGCTGCTCGCGACCGGCTACGACGAGGCCGCGCCGGTACTCGGTTCGCTGGACGAGACCTGCGCACGCGACGAGGCCGGCCGTCTCGTCGTCGGCCGCGACTACCGCCTTCAGACGTCGCTCAGGGGCGGCATCTACCTGCAAGGCGGCACCGAGCACTCGCACGGCATCACGTCGTCGCTGCTGTCCAACGTCGCGGTGCGCTCGGGTGAGATCCTGACGTCCGTGCTGACCAACACCCCCGTGCCGGTTCTCGCGACCGCGTGAAACTCGACCTCAAGCTCACGGGCTGCCGGGCCGTCACGATGGACCCGGCACGCCCCGCCGCGCACACGATCGGCATCTGGCAGGGCCGCATCGCGGGACTGGACGAGCAGGTCGCGGACATGCCCGCCACCGAGACCACCGACCTGGGCGGCGCCGTGGTGCTGCCCGGGTTCATCGACGCCCACACGCACCTCGCGTGGAACGGCCGCCGCACCATCGACGTGACCGGCCTGGCGACGGTCACGCAGATCCTCGACCGCCTCACCGATGCCCCCGGCACGGGCTGGATCGAGGCGTCCGGCTACGACCACCGGATCATGGACCGCCCGCTGACGGCACTGGACCTCGATCGGATCAGCGGCGGCAGGCCGGTGTACGTCGCCGACCTGTCCGGGCATGCCTGCGTCGTGAACTCCGTGGTGCTGAACCGACTTCCGGAGATCACGAGCGACGGCTGGCTGACCGAGAACGAGCAGCTGGCCGCGCGCACGTTGCGGCTGCCGTACTCACTCGACGAGATCGTCGCCGAGCTGCACCAGAGCGCCCGTCAGGTGCTGTCCGAGGGCGTCACGATGTGCGCGGAGGCGGGCATCGGCGCGGGCCTGATCGCCAGCAGCCCGCTCGAAGCCGCCGCGTACCAACGGGCCCGGCTGCCGATCCGCGTGCAGCTCATGGTGTCCGCGCACGTCCTGCACGACGTCGCCGCGGACCCGTCCGACGGCGTTCCGCGCGCGATCGACCTCGGACTGCACACCGGTTTCGGCGACGACATGCTGTCGCTGGGAGCACTGAAGCTGTGGACCGACGGCGGCATGATCGCGCGCACGGCCGCGTTGTCCGAGCCGTACCTCGGGACCGGCGGCTCGGGTCAGCTCGCGGAGTCCGAGGAGTTCATGCGGGCCGTGATCATCGACGGCCACCACGCCGGCTGGCAGCTCGCGATCCACGCGATCGGCGACAGGGCCATCGACTTCACCCTGGACGCCGTCCAGGAGGCGCAACGGCAACGCCCGCGCCCCGACGCCCGGCACCGCGTCGAGCACTGCGGCCTCGTCCGCCCGGACCAGCTCGGCCGGATCGCCGCGCTCGGCCTGGTCCCCGTCGTCCAGCCGACGTTCCTGCACGCCTACGGCGACGACTACAGCGAGATCATGGGCCCGCGCCGGGCGCCGTGGATGTACCGCGGACGTTCGTTCCTCGACCACGGCATCACCGTCGCGGGCAGTTCGGACCGGCCGGTCGCGGACGGGGCCCCGTTGCGCGCCATCGAGTTCATGGTGCGCAGGAGGTCGTCCAGCGGCCGGGCGGTCGGGCCGGACGAGGCGATCACCGTCGAGGAGGCGATCCGCGCGTACACGCTCGGCGGCGCCTACGCGTGCCGCAAGGAGCACGTGCTGGGCAGCCTCACCCCGGGCAAGCTCGCGGACCTGGTCGTGCTCGGCGAGGACCCGCGCACGAGCGACGCCATCGCGGAGATCCCCGTGCTCGCCACCGCGGTCGGCGGCACGCTCACGACTCAGCGATCTTCTTGATCGCGGCCAGCCGCTGGTCCCACTGGGAGGCGAGCGAGGCCATCCAGGAGGCGGTGGCGTCGAGCGCGCCCGAGCGGACGGAGAAGTTGTTCTCCCGGCCGGCGCGCTCGGACGCCACCAGCTCCGCCTTCTCCAGCACACCCAGGTGTTTCACGATCGCCTGCCGGCTCACCGGCAGCTCGGCGGCGAGCACCGACGCCGACACGGCGCCCTTCGCCGCGACCAGGTCGAGGATCCGCCGGCGCATCGGGTCGGCGAGCGCGGCCAAGACGTCATCGACCTGACTCACTCGCGCACCCCTTCTGCAACCCGATGGTTGCAGAACAGGCTACTGCAGGTGGAAGGTCGCGGCCAACGTCGTCAGGCGGTCGGTGATGTCGGCGTGGACGTTCGCGCGGCGGACCCAGTTCTCACTGCCGGACGAGGCGGACGGCGGCGTGCCCAGCGGCGTCACCGCGTCCGTGACGCCGTACTCCAGCCGGTACGCGAGCACCGCGATCGCCGACTCGAGCCAGAACGACGGGTCCGGCGTGGGGATCTCGCCCAGTCCGACCCGGAACCAGACCGGCATCCGCGCGTACTGCCCGAGCGCTTGGGAGATGCGCCGCGCCGCCGCGTCCTTGATCTCACCGCGCGCCTTGTCCCCCGCGAGCACGGCCTCGGTGCGCCACTGCTCGCCCATCGCGTCCTCGTCGGCCTCCAGCCGTTCGGCGGCACGCTGCGCGCTGGCCTCGTTCGCGTTGATCAGCCACTCCATCTGGCGCACCTCGTGCGACAGCGCGTCCCGCTCGAACCGGGGCACCCGCCCACCGTCCAGTTTGGACCTGGCCTCGTCGCGGCGGGCCTTGAGCCCGTCGAACTCGAGCACCTCCTGCTTCAGGGCGACCCTGGCCGCGTCGGCGAGGATCTCCTGCTCGGCGTCCCACGCCGCGCGCAGCGCCTCAACCAGCGGCGCGACCTCGCCGGTCACCGCGTCGAGATCGGCCAGCGGCCCGTCCCCGGCACCGGACAACCGCCGCTCCAGCACCGTCAGCCGAGCCGTGACGCGCTCGAGCTCCGCCGAGAGCTGACCGACGTGACTGATCAACGTGGCGACCTGCGGCTCGACCACGTCGAGCCGTTCCTTCTCCGTGGGCACGCGACCAGCGAACCGGACACAGTGGACCCGGAAAAGCGGGTACCCCGGCAATGCACGCATTAGGGGCGTGGTTCCGCCCGGCCGTGGCACCACCCTCACGCACCGTCACCACTGGGTGAACCCGGACAGAACGAGGTATTAATAGAAAATGGCGACCTCCGTTACTGAGACCGAACGCAAGTACGAGGCACCATCGGACGCGAGTCTGCCGGACCTCACCGAGATCACCGGCGTGGCGACCGGCCCGGAAGAGTTCGACCTCGAAGCCACCTACTTCGACACCGACGACTACCGCCTGGCCCGCGCCGGCGTGACGCTGCGCAGGCGGGTGGGCGGCAACGACGAGGGCTGGCACCTCAAGCTCCCGGCAGGTGAAGACTCCCGCCAGGAACTCCGCGTCCCGCTGGGCCGCGCCGTGAAGAAGCCCCCGAAGGACCTCTCCTCCCTGGTCCGCGCCCACACCAGGGGCGGCGACCTGGCCCCGGTGGCCGAGATCCGCACCAACCGCCGCCGCTGGCAGCTCACCAACGGCAACGGCGACATGCTCGCCGAGGTCGTCGACGACGTGGTCACCGCCCAGACCATGGGCTCCTCCACCACGACCACCTCGTGGCGCGAGATCGAGGTGGAACTGGGCGAAGCCGGCGACCGCGCCCTCCTCGACACGGTCGAACGCCACCTGGGCGACGCGGGCATCGTCCCGTCGTCCTCGAAGTCCAAGCTGTCCCAGGTGATCGGCGTGAAGCGGGACTCCGGCCCCGCCCTCGGCAAGAAGCCGACCGCGGGCGACGTGGTCCTCGCCTACCTCTACGAACAACGAGCCGCACTGCAGAACCAGGACCCGCGAGTCCGCCGCAACGAGCACGACGCCGTCCACCAGATGCGAGTGGCCACCCGCCGCATGCGCTCGGCCCTCCAGGCCTTCGGCAAGATCGTCGACCGCGAGCAGACCCGGGCCCTGACCGACGAACTGAAGTGGCTGGCCTCCGTCCTGGGCACCTCACGAGACCTGGAAGTGCTCCGCATGCGCTTCGAGGAGGGCCTGCACGCCCTTCCGCCGGAACTGGTCCTGGGAGACGTGGCCGCCCGCACGACCCGCCACTTCGCCCCGCTGGAAGCCAAGGCCCACAAGGACTCCGTGGCCGCGCTGGACAGCGAGCGCTACTTCACCCTCCTCAACACCGTCGACGCGCTGCTGACCGCACCTCCCCTGACGTCTCTGGCGTCGGGCAAGGCGAAGGACGTCCTCCCGCGCCTCGTGGAGAAGGCCCGCCACCGCCTGGACGTCCGCGTGGAGGAAGCCCTGGCCACCAACGACAGCGACGAACCCCTCCACGAGGCCCGCAAGGCGGCGAAACGCCTCCGCTACTCGGCCGAGGTCGCCGAGCCCGCACTCGGCAAGCACGCCAAGGCCCTGCGCAAGCGGGCGAAGGACGTGCAGACCCTCCTGGGCGACCACCAGGACTCGGTGGTCGCACGCCCGGTCCTGCTGGAGCTGGGCAGGGGCGACGAGAACGGCTTCACCTTCGGCCTGCTGTACGGCAAGGAGGTGGAGCTGGCGCACCAGACGGAAGCGGCCCTCCCAGCCCTGTGGCGCAAGCTGAGCAAGGAACACCTCTAGCCAAAGCGCCTGATCGAACGCGATGCCGCAGGCGAGCCGTCCTTGCCAAACGCTCCGGGTGGGGTGGCTTCGTCACGAGTCGTGCCACAGCTCTTGCTGCATGTGAGTAGGGGTGTCAACTCGACACGCTTTTCGTCGAGTTGACACCCCTACCCACATGTGGCCCGCTCTTGGCTCGATTCGTGACGAAGCCACCCCACCGACGCGCCCCACAAAGCAACGCGCCTCCGCCCAACGCAACAGGCGTGCCATCTACCCGCGCACGGCGTGGACCCGGCTTTGGATCAGATTGGCGGGGTCTGGGGCGGAGCCCCAGGAACAGCCAAGAAATTGGTCTGAACCTTGACACCGAATCACCACCCCTGAAACCGTGGCAGAACGCCGCCGACTCCCCCGTGCCCCGTGGAGGATGGCGTGAAAGCGAAACAACTGCAGGCCGCACTGGCGGCACTGGTGATCGCCGGGTCAGGAGTGCTGGTGACCAACACGGCAGAAGCGGCAGCCAAGAGCCCCCTGCAAGAGCTGGTCCCCCAGCCGGTCCAGGTGCGGCCGCGCCCGGACGTCACCTTCACCCTCACCGCGTCCGCCAAGATCCAGCTGACGACCCGCGACGCCCGCACACCGGCCGAGCTGCTGGCGAAGGTCCTCCGCCCCTCCACGGGCTACGCGCTGCCGATCACGGACGGCATCTCCGGTGACGGCGTGGTCCTGACGAACGGCGCGGACCCCAGGACCGGGCCCGAGGGCTACCAGCTGGACGTGACGCCGAAGCAGGTGGTCATCCGGGCCAACTCACCGGCCGGCCACTTCAACGGCATCGCGACGCTGCGCCAGCTCCTCCCGCCCAGGGCCGAGGCGAAGACCAGGCAGCCGGGGCCGTGGACGGTGCCGGGCGCCAGCATCCTGGACCACCCCCGGTACCACCACCGGGGCGCGATGCTCGACGTCTCCCGCCACTTCTTCACCCCGGACCAGGTGAAGCGCTACATCGACCAGATCGCCGCGTTCAAGATCAACTACTTCCACCTCCACCTGTCGGACGACCAGGGCTGGCGGCTGGAGATCGCCAGCTGGCCCGAGCTGACCAGGATCGGTGGCAGCACGGAGGTCGGCGGCCGGACGGGCAGGCTCTTCTACACGCAGGACCAGTACAAGGACATCGTCGCCCACGCGGCGAGCAGGGGCATCACGGTCATCCCCGAGTTCGACATGCCGGGCCACACCAACGCCGCCCAGGCGAGCTACGCCGAGCTGAACTGCGACGGCAAGAAGCGCCCGCTCTACACCGGCACCGAGGTCGGCTTCAGCTCCCTCTGCATCAACAAGGACATCACCTACGAGTTCGTCGAGGACGTGGTCCGCGAGGTCTCCGCGATCACCCCCGGCCCGTACTTCCACATCGGCGGCGACGAGGCCCTCAGCACCCCTGACGCCGACTACGTGACGTTCATGAACCGGGTCCTGCCCATCGTCAAGAAGTACGGCAAGACCACCACCGGCTGGCACGAGTTCATCAAGACCACCCAGGACACGGCGGTCGTCCCGCAGTTCTGGGGCACCACGACGGCCGACGCGAACGTGGCCGCGGCGGCGCAGCGCGGCAACAAGATCCTGATGTCGCCGGCGAACCGCGTCTACCTCGACATGAAGTACGACAAGAACACCAAGCTCGGCCTGGACTGGGCGGGCCTCGTCGAGGTCAGGGACGCCTACGGCTGGAACCCCGGCGCGTACCTGCAGGGCGTGACCGAGGCCGGCGTGCGCGGCGTCGAGGCTCCACTGTGGACGGAGACCATCAGGACCTCCGCCGACATCGAGTACATGGCGTTCCCGAGGCTGCCGGTCGCCGCCGAGCTCGGCTGGTCTCCGGCAGCCGTCCACGACTGGGACCGCTTCGCCCCGCGCCTGGGCGCGCAGGGACCGCGCTGGAAGGTCCAGGGCGTCAACTTCTACGCGAGCCCGCAGGTGCCGTGGAAGAAGTGACTCAGAAGTAGCCCTGCCCTCGATCCGAGTAGCTGACCAGCAGGTGCTTCACACGGCGGTACTCGGCGAGCACGGCGGTGTTCGCCGGGTACGCGTGGTAGTTGTTGACCCACACCCGTTCGGCGCGCAGGTCCTGGCCGACGTTGTGCGCGAGCGCGACGTCGCGGCACCAGATGCCGGCGCCGAGCTGGGCGACGGCCTCGTTGGCGATCTTCAGGGCGTCGTCGCGGTCGTCGAACCTGGTCACCGACACGACAGGGCCGAGCACGTCGTCGGAGAACACGCCCGAACGGTGGTCTCCCTCGAAGATCGTGGGCTGCACGAAGTGCCCTGAGGCCTCGCCGCCGGTCACCAGGCGGGCGCCCTCGGCCTTGCCGCGCTCCACGTACGCAAGAACTCGATCGCGCTGCGCAAGACTCACGACAGCGCCGACCATGGTGTCCGTGTCGAGCGGGTCGCCCGAGCGCAACGCCTCCGTCCGGACCGTCGCGAGGTGCAGGAACTCCTCGTAGACGGCGGTCTGGATCAACGCGCGCGACGGGGCCGTGGAGACCTGGCCCTGGTTGGCCGCGAACATCGCGAAGCCCTCCAGCGCCTTGTCCAGGAAGCCGTCGCGCCGGGCCAGGACGTCGGAGAAGAAGATGTTCGGGCAGCGGCCGGCGACGACGGGGTGGTCGTCGGAGCCGGTGACGACGTTGACGACACCGGGCGGCAGCAGGTCGGCGATCACGCCCAGCAGCACGTGGATCGACGCCGGGGTCTGCAGCGCGGGCTCCAGCACCACGGCGTTGCCGGCGGCCAGCGCGGGTGCGAGGACGCGGCAGGCGTTCATCAACGGGAACGTCCACGAGACGCGCTCGTGCACGACGCCGATCGGCTGGAACGAGCGGTAGTCGAAGGTGCCGCGGCCGACCTGCTCGACCTCGCCCACCTCGGCGCGGACGAGTGCGGCGTACTGGCGGAACAGCTCGATCAGCATCGGGAGGTCGGCGACCAGGGCCTCGCGGACCGGCTTGCCGTTGTCCCACGTCTCGGCGACGGCGAGTTCGGTGGCGTGTTCCTCGATGCGGTCCGCGATCTCGCCCAGCACGGTGGCGCGCTCTCGGGGCGTGGTGCTCCCCCACGCGCGTGCGGCGCCACTGGCCGCGTGCATCGCACGGGCGCGGTCGGCGTCGGTGCCGCGGGCGACCTCGGTGAAGACGTCTCCGGTCACCGGAGTGACGTTCTCGACGTACTCACCGGTCACGGGTGACACGTAGTCGCCGCCGATGAAGTGGTCGTACCTCGCTCGGTACGCGACCACGCTGCCGGGCTGCCCCGGCGCCGCGTACTGCGTCATTCTCGACTCCCTGCCAGAGATGGCCCACTCGATGCCTGGGTTGGGGAAAATGAGAAAGTAGGCAGCAGAACGTTGCATGCTCGTTGCAAGCCGTGGATGGATCAGTGAGCCACGAACCCGGGCAACACGCACTGTTGCTGAGTCGAGTCAGAGAAGCCGTGTTGAGTGGTACCCACACGGTTGATTTGCCACGCTCGGTGATTTCCGCGTCGTGGCAACGGTCACTCGCCGCCAACGTCGATCCCGACCTGCACACCGCGCCGACCGTGTTCGCCGCCGACGAGCTTTCCGACCTGCGCGAACGGCATCCGCTGCACCCGACGCTGCCGCTGTTGCGCGAGACGTTGCTGGGCTTCGCGGAAGAGGCGAAGCACATCATGATCGTCGCGGACGCCCAGGGCCACATCCTGTGGTGCGAGGGCTCCAAGGACACCCGCGGCAGCGCCGAGGACGTCGGCCTGGCGGAGGGAACGCTCTGGTCGGAGGGTGCCGCCGGGACGAACGGAATGGGCACCGCGCTCGCGGTGAACTCCCCCGTCACGGTCCACTCGGCCGAGCACCTCGTGCGGACCTACCACCACTGGACCTGCGCGGCGAGCCCGATCCGCGACCCCGACACGGGGACCACGATCGGGGTCGTCGACCTCAGTGGCCCGATCGAGACGGTGCATCCCTCGATGGTGGCGCTGGTCTCGGCGTCCGCCCGCCTCGCCGAGTCGGAGATGCTATCCCGGATGCACGCGCAGGACGAGGAGCTGCGGGCGCGCAACATGCGCCACCTGATCGCGTTGCGCGGCGAGCCCGGCGCGTTGCTCAGCCCGACCGGCCGGGTCGTGGCCGTCGAACCGTACGGCCTGCTGCCCTCGCGCGTCGACGTCTCCGCGGACCGGGTTCAGCTCCCGGACGGCCGCGAGGCCGTGCTGGAGCCGCTCGCCCACGGCTACCTGCTGCGCGTTCCCCGGCAACGGCACGTGCGGCGCAGCGTCCTGTCGCTGTCGTTCCTGCTGCCGGAGCCCAAGGTCGTGCTGGACGGCCGCGAGGTCCCGATCTCGTTGCGGCACGCGGAGATCCTGGCGGCGCTGACGCTGCAGGGCAGGCTGACGGCCGGCCAGCTCGCGTTGCGCCTCTACGGCGAACGAGGCAACCCCACGACCGTGCGCGCCGAGCTGCACCGGCTGCGGGCGCAGCTGGGCCCGGACGTCCTCGCGACCAGGCCGTACCGGCTCACCGCCGATGTCGAGACCGACTTCCTGGCGGTGCGGGCCGCCCTCAAGGCGGGCGACGTGCCGCTGGCCGCGAGCAGGTACCGCGGCTCGCTGCTGCGCCGCTCCGAGGCACCCGTCGTCCTGGCAGAACGGGACGACCTGGCGACCGGGGTGCGCAAGGCGGTCCTGCAGCGCGGCGACGCGAACGCGCTGTGGACGTTCACCCAGACCGACTCCGGCGAACACGACGTCGAGGCGCTGGAACAGCTGGTCAAGCTGCTGCCGCCGGACGACGTCAGGTTCGCCATCGCCACCGCACGACTCCGGAGACTCAGTCAGGACGATTGACAAGACTCTCAGGAACTGAATATCTTCCTTGCTAAGACACTTGGCGAGGGGGAGTTTTCGTGCGTGTACTCATCATCGGAGCGGGGACCGGTGGCCTGTGCCTGGCGCACGGGCTGAAGAAGGCCGGTGTGGACGTGGCGCTGTTCGAACGCGACCGCACGCCGCGCAGCATGTTGATCGGCTACCGCGTCGGGATCAGCCCGGACGGCAGCAAAGCGCTGCACAGCTGCCTGCCGCCGGAGGTCTTCGCCGAGTTCGTCCGCACCACCGCCCGGCCACCGCGGCGCATAGTCATGCGGACGGAGAAGTACAAGGAACTGCTGGTCGGCGACATCGACACCGACCGCGACGACACCCGCAGCGAGAAGTCGGTCAGCCGGATCGCGATGCGCACGGCGTTGCTCGGCGGCCTGGACGACGTCGTCCGGTTCGACAAGACGTTCACGCACTTCACCCAGAACGACGACGGCACCGTCACCGCGTTCTTCGACGACGGCACGTCCGAGACCGGGGACGTGCTGGTGGGCGCGGACGGCGCGCAGTCCAGGGTGCGCAGGCAGTACCTGCCGGACGCGAAAGTGGTCGACACCGGCATCACGTCGATCGCGGGCAAGCTGCCGCTGACCGACGAGAACGCGAAGCTGCTGCCCCCGCTGGCCGACGGCGGCATCACGTTGCTGTTCGGGCCGCACGGCGAGTTCGTGATCATCCACGTGATGCGCTTCGACGGCACCGGCGTCGAGGACGACTACATCATGTGGGGTTACGCGGCCTCGCACGAGAAGTTCCCGGACATGACGGGCATGAGCCCGGCGGAGCTCAAGCAGGTCGTGCTGAACCTGACCCCGAAGTTCCACCCGAACCTGCGCAAGCTGTTCGCACTGGCCGTCCCGGAGACCGTGTTCCCGATCAGGGTCCGCACGTCCGAACGGCTGCGGCCGTGGCAGCCGAGCAACGTCACGTTGATCGGCGACTCGGTGCACCTGATGACGCCCGGCCGCGGCATCGGCGCGAACACGGCGCTGCGGGACGCGGAACTGCTGTGCCGCAAGCTCGTCGAGGCCCGCGCGGGCGAGGACGCCGTGCGGGCGATCGGCGAGTACGAGCGGGAGATGATCGAGTACGGCTTCGAGGCCGTGGAGGCGTCGCGCGAGATGATGGACGGCACCAGCCTGGTCCACAAGCCCGTGATCGGACCGGTCGTGGCGGCGTTCTCGCGGACGTTCCTGCGCGTCACCAACGCCGTGCCCGTGCTCAAGCGGAGGATGCTGGCCGAGGACGCGGCGGAGCGTGATCACGTAAGTTCTGACCATGAGGTTGTTCACGCCCGGTGAGGTCGTGGTGCGGCGTGAGGTGCTGCACGGCAAGGTCTGGTCGGAGATGCCGACCAGGGTGGTCGCGGACGAGCCGGGGCTGCTCGCGGTGTTCGTCGAACCGGGCACCCGGCTCACCTACCCCGACCACCACCACCCGCACCCGTGGGACAAGCCCGAACGCGGCTTCTGGCGCGGTCACGGCAAGCTCATGCTGCACCGCCCGCAGGACGCCTACTCCGTCGACCTGTTCTGGAAGGGCGACGACCGGGTGTTCGGCAACTACTACCTGAACCTGCAGGCGCCCTACCGCCGCGTCGAGGACGGGTTCGAGACCCTCGACCACGCGCTGGACTACACCCTGGCGCCGGACGGCACGTGGGAGCAGCGCGACCTCGACGAGTTCGAGGAGCAGGTCGCGTCGGGCAAGTACTCCGCCGCCGAGGCCGAGGCGATCAGGGCCGAGGGGCTCAAGATCGAGAAGATGCTGGCGTCCGGCGAGATCTGGTGGGACACGGCCTGGGCGGACTGGCACCCGTGAAGGTCCGGCCGCTCACGTTCGGCACGCTCGTCGGCGAGATCGCCGGCCAGGTGTCGGGGATCGACGGGCGGGTGCGCGTGCTGATCGACGGCGCACCCGCCGCCGAACCCGGCAGGCTCGCGGACGCCGTCGTGGAACCGTTGCGCGCCATGGGTCGCGCGGTGCAGCGAGTGTCCCTTCAGGACTTCCTGCGCCCGGCCTCCGTGCGGCTCGAGCACGGCCGCACCGACTCGTACTCGTACCGGCACGACTGGTTCGACTACAAGGGGCTGCAGCGCGAGGTCCTCGACCCGGCGGTGGACGGCAGGGTGCTGCCGTCGCTGTGGAACGCCACCACGGATCGCGCCAGCCGCGCCGAGTACGTCGACCTGCCGGAGAACGGCGTCGTGCTCGTGGACGGCACGCTCATGCTCGACCGGTGGCTGCCGGCCGAGCTCACCGTGCACCTGTGGCTCTCCCCCGGCGCGCTGAAGCGCAAGACCACCGAGGAGTGGACGCTGCCCGCGTTCGACGACTACGACCCGGTGGCCGACCTCTTCGTGCGCTACGACCACCCCGAACGGCCGGGTCTGGTCGAGTCGTGAACCGCTCTGCCCGCCGCGGACATAGGCGGGACAGAGAGGAGGGTCCGTGACCGACGAAGAACTCTGGGGGCAGGTCCGGGCCGGCGTGAGCGAGGCGTTCGGGATGCTGTTCGAACGCCACGCCCAAGCCGTGTTCGCGTACTGCCTGCGCCGCACCGGTACGTGGGCGGTCGCCGAGGACCTGGTGTCCGTGGTGTTCATGGAGACCTGGCGCAAGCGCACGTCCGTGACGGTCGGGGAGTCGTTGCTGCCGTGGCTCTACACCGTCGCGCTCGGCGTCACCCGCAACCACCAGCGCGCCCGCACGCGGTACAGGGCCGCTCTGGGCAAGGTCGCGCCGCAGCACGCCGACGACGACCACGCCGACGACGTGGCGCGGCGGGTGGACGCGGAGGCGAGGACGCGTGCGGTGATCGCGGAGCTGGAGAAGCTCCCGGCCGGAGACCGGGAGGTGCTGGAGATGTCCGCCTGGTCGGGCCTGAGCCAGGCGCAGATCGCCCAGGTGCTCGGCATCCCGGTCGGCACGGTGAAGTCCCGGCTCGCTCGCGCGCAACGCACCGTGCGCGGCGCACTGGTGGAGGAGGCGCTGTGAACATCACCCCGGACATCCCGCAGCTCGACCCGATGCGGCTCCAGGTCCGCAAGCACGCGCTGCTGAACGAGATCAGCCAGAAGCCGTCCCGCCGCTGGTGGCGCTTCACGGTGCCCGCGACGGCCCTCGTGGCCGCCGTCGCCGTGACGCTGGTGCTGTGGACCCCGACGAACCAGGACGCCTCCGCGGCGTGGACCGCCGAACCCAGAGCGCCCGGCGACCTGGGACCCGTGTTCGCGGACTGCGGGAGGACGCTCGACCGGCACGACGCCGAACGGGGGGTGAACGGGCCGGACTGGCCGGCGCCCCGGGACGTGGCCGTCGTCGACCAGCGCGCAGACATGACGATGGTGCAGTACATCGGTCCGCAGTCCGAGATGCTGTGCCTGCGGACACCGACGGGCGTCGGCACGAACGGGCGCGGGAACCTCCAGGACCAGGAACCGCTCGGCGACAGGCTGTTCGCCGACTTCGCCCCGTCCGTGGGCATGTACGACGTGGATGGTCGCAACGCCATGACCGTCCTGACCGGAAGGGTGAGCCGTGCGGTCGGCAAGGTGGTCATCAGCACCGAGGACGGGCTGCAGGTGACCGCGACCATCGGCAACGGCCGGGTCCTGGCCTGGTGGCCGAGCCTGGGCAAGCCGAAGGACGTCAGGCTCTCCGACGAAACAGGCGTTGTCCTGCAGACCGCCCCAATTCCCGTCAAGCACAGGTAGTCTGCAAGGCATGTGGCGGCCGGAGACCAAGCAGCGGGCGATGCTCGTGCTCGCGCTCTTCCTGCCCGCCCTCTACGCCTTCACGCTGTTCTCGTCTCCGACCGAGGTCGTCGCGGCCGTGACCGCGCTCGCCCTCGCGCTGATCGTGGTCGTCGCGCTGGTGCCGCTGTCGGTGGCGCCGGCGCGATCGCTCTCGATCCGCGAACGAGCCCAGCGGACGGCACAGCTGCGGCTGCGAAACCCTGATGCCGCAGGCAGGTCCCGTCCCCGAGCACCGGGATGCCGGACGTTCTGACACGTCCCGCACATCCCAACTCAAGACGGAGAAACCCCCTTGTTCGCTGACCTGGGCGCTGCCCTGGCGAGCTTCGGCATGCCCGCGCTCGCCATCGTTCTGTTCACGATCGTCGTGCGGCTCGCGCTGCACCCCTTCTACCGCGCGGCCGTGCGCGGCGAGAAGGCCAAGGCCGAGCTCGCACCCGAGATCCAGAAGCTGCAGAAGAAGTACGGCAAGGACCTGGTGCGGTTCTCCGAGGAGTCGCAGAAGGTCTACAAGCGCAACGGTGTGTCGATGTTCGCGGGCATGCTGCCGATGCTCGCGACGGTCCCGTTCTTCATGGTCGTCTACCAGGTGGTGACGACGCCGAACCCGTTGCTGGAGGGCACGTTGTTCGGCGTCTCGCTCGGCACGCACTTCACGTCCGGCTTCGCGTGGGTGTTCTTCGTGCTGTTCGGGCTGCTCGCCGTGGTCGCCTACCTGACCGCGAGGTGGCAGCAGTCGCGGATGACCACCACGCCCGCGCCGGGGTTCATGACCGGGCTGGTCAAGGTGCTGCCGTTCGGGACGATCCTGGTGGCCGCGTACCTGCCGCTGGCCGCCGGGTTGTACCTGCTCACCACGACGACGTGGACGATCGCGGAACGGGCGCTGCTCTACCGCATCCTGAGCTGAAGCTGGGCGATGAGCCGGACGAGCGGGTCGTCCAGGTCGAGGTCGATCCGCTTGAGCCGGTACCGCAGGGTGTTCGGGTGCACGTGCAGCCGGTCCGCGGCAGCGCGCACGTCGCCCAGCGCGTCGAGGTAGGCCAGCAACGACTTCGCGAGCTCCGGGTCCAGCGCGTCGATCCGCGGGTCCCGGATGCGCGGGTTGTCCTGGAGCAGGGCCAGGATCTCGCTCACCAGCACCTGCGAGCGGACGTCGGCGAGCGTCGCCACCTCGGCGTCGAGGTCGCGGGCCATCGCGTCCAGCACGCGTTCGGCCTCCTGGCGGGAGATCTGCGCGTCGTCCAGCGTGGACACCGTGGAACCGACCGCCGCCTGGACCGCCGTGTGCAGGTGGCGGCGCGCGGTGGTGACGATCTCCCTGGTCAGGCTCAGGAGCTGGGCGTTCGGGGCGAGGTCCGGTAGCAGGACGTAGGTGCGGCCGCCGGACTCGCTGACCAGCGCGCTGCGCCGGTACGCGGCCGCGTGCACGGAGATCAGGCCGGTCATCTCGGCTCGGCGGAGCTCGTGTTCGCTGCGGTCGCCCTCGGCGCTGCGCACCGCGAACACCACGACCGCAGCGGGTTTTCCCGGGTCGGCGCCGATCTGACCGGCGACGGTGGCGGCGTCCATGCGGCCGGTGAGCAGGGCGGCGAGGAGGTTCTCGCGGAACCGCGACGTGGGCTGGTTGCGCTGCTGGATGAGGTGCGGTGCCGTGACGCGGGCGGCGCCGAGCAGGGCTCGTTCGGCCTGCTCGGTCAGCGGCTGGTCGCCCTCCTGCACCCAGATCGTGCCCAGCGGCTGCTGGCCCGCGTGGATGCCGACGGCGATGCGCCGGCGGATGCCCAGCTCAGGACGTTCGTCGATGCGGACGACCTCCTCGCCCGAGCGCAGGAGGTTGTAGACGCCCCACTCGCGCAGCATCTTCAGGTACGGCTCGGGGCCCTGGCGGCCGAGGATCGACAGCCGGCGCAGCTCGTCGACCTCGTCGGACGAGCGCGAGTACGCGAGCACGCGGCTCGCCGTGTCCTCGATGCTGACGATGCCGCCGGTCAGGGTGGCAATCGTTTGCGCGAGCGCGAACAGGTCGCCGAGGACCTCGCCGTCGTCGGTCGTGGTCGTGAGGACGCCCTTGGCGAGCGACTCCAGGTGGCCCCAGCGGACCTCGGGCCTGACTTCGAGCAACGCCACGCCGGCGTCCACGGCGGCCTGTTCGAGAGCCTTGGACGACTCCTTGACGGCGACCGCGGCTGCTTTCGCTCGGCCTGCCGCCCTGATCAGCGGCAATGCGGCCCGGCCACGTGCGCCGATGACCAGCGCGAGGTCACCTTGAGCCACGTCCGGCGGGTCGTCCGGGTCCATGATCACGACATCGCGCACGTCGACCTCCAGGCCGCGCGGCGCGACCTGCAGTTCGACCAGTGGATCACCGAGGGCGATCAGGATGTGGCGGAGGCTCATGGCTGTTCGATCGTACATCTGACCTGGTGAATCTTGGCCTGTTACACAACCGAGGCCAGGTCACGCGGACTTACGGTGTGCGTACCGAACAAGCCCATAAGGAGTTGCGAGTGGACGCGGTCACCCAGGTTCCCGCCCCGGTCAACGAGCCGGTCCTGCAGTACGCCCCCGGTACCCCGGAGCGCGCTGAGCTGCAGGCCAAGCTGGTCGAGCTGCAGAAGGAGCCGCTCGACCTGACGCTGACCATCGGTGGCGAGCAGCGCATGGGTGGCGGCGAGCGGTTCGACGTCGTCCAGCCGCACAACCACCGCTCGGTCCTCGGCACGCTGGCCGGCGCGACCCAGCAGGACACGACCGACGCGCTGCGGGCCGCCCGCGAGGCCGCTCCGGCGTGGCGCGCGATGTCGTTCGACGACCGCGCCGCGATCATCCTGCGCGCCGCCGACCTGCTCGCCGGCCCGTGGCGCCAGACGCTGAACGCCGCGACGATGCTCGGCCAGTCGAAGACCGCGATCCAGGCGGAGATCGACTCGGCCTGCGAGCTGATCGACTTCTGGCGCTTCAACGTGCAGTTCGCCCGCAACCTGCTGGCCGAGCAGCCGATCTCCTCCCCCGGCGTGTGGAACCGCACCGACCACCGCCCGCTCGAGGGCTTCGTCTACGCGATCACGCCGTTCAACTTCACCGCCATCGCCGGCAACCTGCCGACCGCCCCCGCGCTGATGGGCAACGTGGTGCTGTGGAAGCCGTCGCCCACGCAGTCGTTCGCCGCGCACCTCACCATGCGGCTGCTGGAAGAGGCGGGCATGCCGCCCGGCGTCATCAACCTGCTGCCCGGTGACGGCCTCGCGGTGTCCGAGGTGGCGCTGAACTCCCCCGACCTCGCGGGCATCCACTTCACCGGCTCCACCGCGACGTTCCAGAAGCTGTGGGCGCAGGTCGGCTCGAACATCGCGAACTACCGCTCGTACCCGCGCATCGTCGGCGAGACCGGCGGCAAGGACTTCATCCTCGCGCACCCGTCGGCTGACCCGGACGTGCTGCGCGTCGCCCTGATCCGCGGTGCTTTCGAGTACCAGGGCCAGAAGTGCTCCGCCGCGTCCCGCGCCTACGTGCCGCGCTCGGTGTGGAACAAGATCTCCGACCAGTTCCTGGCCGAGGTCGACGCCCTGACCTACGGCGACGTCACCGACTTCTCGAACTTCGGTGGCGCGGTGATCGACCGCCGTTCGTTCGACAAGCTGTCGGGCGTGCTGCAGGCCGCCCGCGCGGACTCGTCGCTGGAGATCGCCGCCGGTGGCACCGCGGACGACAGCGACGGCTTCTTCGTCCGGCCGACCGTGCTGCTGGGTTCCGATCCCACGAACTCCGTGTTCACCACCGAGTTCTTCGGCCCGGTGCTCGCGATCCACGTGTTCGAGGACGCGGACTACCTGACCGTGCTCAAGCAGATGGAGAGCGCGGCGCCCTACGGTCTGACCGGCTCGATCATCTCGCGTGACCGCGCCGCCGTGGCGCACGCGCAGGAGGAGCTGCGGTTCGCCGCCGGCAACTTCTACGTCAACGACAAGCCCACCGGTGCCGTCGTGGGCCAGCAGCCGTTCGGCGGCGGTCGCGCGTCCGGCACGAACGACAAGGCGGGGTCGGTCCACAACCTGCTCCGCTGGGTCAGCCCGCGCTCCATCAAGGAGACCTTCGCGGCGCCCACCTCCCACCTCCACCCGCACCAGGGCTGATACCCAAGCCCTCCTGAAGTGGGGGGAACGTCGTTGAGCCACAAGCACATCGACGTTCCCCTCACCTCTCACACCCCGAGGACGTGAACCTATGTTGCGCTCCAGCCTCCTCCTGGCGTCCCGCAGCGCGGGTGCCCGCAAGCTCGTCGAGTCGACGCCGCTGACCCGGCCCGTCGTCGAGCGGTTCGTCGCCGGCGCCGACGTCTCCTCCGCGATCCGCGCGACCGCCGAGGTGCTCGGTGACGGTCGCCTGGTCACGCTCGACCACCTCGGTGAGGACACCTTCGAGGAGTCGCAGGCCAACGCCACCGTCGAGGCGTACCTGACGCTGCTGTCGAGGCTGGAGTCGCAGGGGCTGACCGAGGGCGCCGAGGTGTCGGTCAAGCTGTCGGCCGTCGGCCAGTCGCTGGCGATCGACGGCGAGAAGATCGCGCTGGAGAACGCGCGGCGCATCTGCACGGCGGCCGCCGTCGTCGGCACGACCGTGACGCTGGACATGGAGGACCACACCACCACGGACTCCACGCTGGGCATCCTGCGTGAGCTGCGGGTGGACTTCCCGTGGGTGGGCGCGGTGCTGCAGGCGTACCTGAAGCGCACCGAGCAGGACTGCCGCGACCTGGCGCACGCCGGTTCGCGCGTGCGGCTGTGCAAGGGCGCGTACCAGGAGCCCGCTTCCGTTGCGTACCAGGACAAGCACGACGTCGACCTGTCGTACGTGCGCTGCCTGAAGATCCTCATGGAGGGTGAGGGCTACCCGATGGTGGCCTCGCACGACCCGCGCCTGATCGCGATCGCCGCCGACCTGGCGTCCGCGCGCGCCAAGGACTCCTACGAGTTCCAGATGCTGTACGGCATCCGGCCCGAGGAGCAGCGCCGCATCGCCGCCGAGGGCAACCGCATGCGCGTGTACCTGCCGTACGGCGACGAGTGGTACGGCTACTTCATGCGCCGCCTCGCGGAGCGTCCGGCCAACGTGGCGTTCTTCGCCCGGTCGCTGCTCACCAGGAGCTGAGCTCCTCGGCCGTCTCCAGGGCGAACCGCAGCTTCACCGGCTCACCCACCGCGCGCAGGATCTCGACCGCGCGGCGGGTGAGCCGGAGTGCTTTCTCCGTCTCGTACCCCGTCTCGGCGCACAGCCGGCCGTAGATCGTGACCGCGTCGGCGTAGTCGGCGCTCAGGTCGAGATCGAGCCCGGCCAGGTGCCACAGCACGACCGCGATGTGCGCGGTGTTGCGCGCCTCTTCCTTCCGTTCCGCGGCACGGAGTCTGCACACGTGCCGCTGGAGGGCCGAGAGGTAGACCGTGGGCGCCGTCCGCGGCCGCAGCGCCCGGCAGACCTCGACCGTGAACTCCGACATCCCCACCGCGCGGACGTGGTGGTCCGATTCGGACAGCGCGCGGGCCGTGTTCTGCAGCGGTGGCGCCAGTTTCGCGCCGAAGAACTCGACGAGCTGGGACGGCAGGCGCCGGCAGAGGTCGAGGCACTCGTCGGCCGTGGTCATCGCCTCACCGTCCTGGCCGTGCAGGAGCTGCTGCTCCACCAGCGTCGCGAGCGCGATCACGAGACCCGCCTGGTTGGAGACGAGGTCCTCGGTGACCAGGTCCCGGTACACCTCGACGGCCTCCTCGGCCGCGCCGGCGTCGCCCACGACCTTGGCGACGTTGAGCAGTGCGGCGGCCAGGCCCTTGCGGTCCCCGGTCTCACGCCAGAGCATGACGGCCTCGCGGGCGGTGAGCGCGGCATCGATGTCGTCTGCCTGCTCCAGCAACGCCTGGCTGCGCCGCGTCAGCGCGTCGGCGAGCTCGGTGCCGAACGTCTCGGGGTGGGCGACGGCGAGGCGGCGGAACAGGTCCACGGCCTCCTTCAGCGTCTCGCTCGCGGCCTCGGCCCTGTCCAGGTCCAGGAACATGGCACCGGCCGTGACGAGGTTGCGGGCGAGCTCGGGCTCGAAGCGCGGGTCCTCCTGCGCGACCACCCTCCAGTTCGCGAGGGAGAGCTGCATCGAGTCGGCCGCGTGCTGCCTGTTGCCCTCGAAGTGGAAGCGGCGGGCCATCGCGGCGGCGACCCTGGCGAAGTCGGCGCGGAAGAGCGCCGGGTTGTTGCGCGCGAGCTCCTGGAAGAGCAGCGTGGCGCGGCTGATGGCGGTCATCGCGTCCTCGTCGCGGCCGAGCGTCTGGTAGCGGTAGCTGATCTGCTCCAGCGCGGACGCGAGCTGCGGGATGGTCTCCGGGTCGTCCTCCGCGATCTCGCGCCAGAGGTCGATCGCCTCCTCGGAGACGGCCAGCACCTCGTCGTGGCGCTGGGCGTTGATCAGCCTGAGCCCCAGGTCCCCCAGCGCGTCCGCGAGCAGCGGCCGGTTCTCCCGGTCCTGCGCCACGAGCTCGCGGTAGCACTCGACCTCGGCCTGGGAGGCCTCGACGGACTCCTGGCGCAGACCGCACAGCATCGTGCGGGCACTGAGCATCCCGTACATCTCGGCGCGGTCGAGGACGCCGTCGGCGCGGTCGAGCAGCCTGCGGGTGAGGATCGACGGGATCGCGTCGGTGGCGAACCGCTCGTCGCGGAAGACCTCGCGGGCGATGGCCTCCGCGGTGGCGGCGGACCCGATCTCCGCGGCGATGCGGAGGCTGTCGCGGGCCATGTCGCGCACGATCTTCGGGTTGTCCGCGACGAGCTCGTCCAGCCGGGGCCTCAGCGCCGGCCAGCGGTGGGCGGCGCGCGCCAGCAGGTCCGGGTCCGGGGTGTCCGGGGTGGCGACCGCCAGGTAGTCCTCGGCGATGCGGCCGGTCTTGCGGCCGGTGTCGCGCTTGAGGAGCTGCCGGACGAGCTGGGTGCGGTTCACGTCGCACGGATCGCCGTGCACCGCGGTCAGCGCGGCCATGTGCAGGTCGAGGACCGTCTCCTGGGCGATGTTGGGCGGTGGCTCGTCCGGCGCCGTGACGTCGAGCTCCTTGGCGAAGTGCTGGCAGGCGAGGGTGAACGACTCCTCGCGGTCGTCGAGCGTCGCGTCGAGCTCGACGGCCATGACCTCGTGGTCGAAGTCCGCGATCCGCTGGCGGGTGGAGGACCACCACCAGCCCGTGGTCCTCGCCGCGAGCAGCACCCGCGTGCGCGACGGTCCGTGCCGCAGCGTGTCCTGCAGCAGCAGGAAGACGTCCTGCCAGCGGAGCCGGTCGGCGTCGTCGATGACCAGCAGCCTGCCGTGCGCGGCGTCGTCCCAGCACTCCTGCCGGAACTGCTGGAGCAGCCTGGTCTTGCCGGCGCCCGCGGGGGCGTGCAGCAGCAGTGACGCCTGTGGCACGGGGCTGTCGCGCCAGAGCGTGAGCGTGTGCAGCTCGGATTCTCTGCCGTGAAAGGGGACCACCTGCTGGGTGGGATCCAGCAATGCGGCAACGCTGAGTGCTCGGTCCACCGTCACATAGTCGGTCGCTGGTCAGCCGAGGGGTAGGAAGACCACACCATCGTGGCCTTTTCCCGTTCTTCCTTCACCTCAATGTCTACTGGCTTGGAGAAGGTCCAACAGCTACGCGTGATGGCGCCGGTTTCACCCTGGACTGAAATTGTCGGACCTCCCCGGCACAATCGGGAACGTGCTGGTCGCCCTCGTCATCGACGCCGACGGCGCCGGCCGGTGGCAGAAGCTGCACGACGACGGGACTCCGGCGGGTCCCGCGATGACGGCTTCGTCGCCGGCCGCCGCCGTCGCGTCGCTGGAGCGCGCCCACAGACCGCGCTGGGTCTGGGCCGACACGTCCGAGGTCTACCCCGTGCTGCTCGCCGCCGGGGTGCGGGTCGACCGGTGCTGGGACCTGCACCTGACCGAGGCGTTGCTGCTCGGCGCGGAGGGCAGGCACCGCGAGCCGAAGGAGCTCGCCGGGGCGTTGGCGCGGGTGCTCGGGCTGCCCGCGCCGGCCGACTCCGGGCCGCCGAAGAAGGACGACGCGCTGACGTTGTTCGGGCCGGATCCGGTGGTGCTGCCGGGCGACACCGATCCGCTGGACGCGTTGTCGCTGGTTTTCCGCGCCCAGCAGCGGAACCCGGCACTGGGTCTGCTGATCGCGGCGGAGTCGGCGTCGGCGCTGGTGGCCGCGGAGATGACGCACCACGGGTTGCCGTGGCGGGAGGACGTGCACACCCGGTTGCTGGAGGAGGTCCTCGGGCCGCGCCCAGCGCCCGGCCAGCGGCCGAAGTTGTTGCAGGACCTGGCGAACGAGATCCAGGAGGCGTTCGGCGGGCGGGAGATGAACCCGGACGCCCCGGCCAGCATCGTCCGGGCGTTCGCGCGCGCGGGCATCGAGGTGCCCTCCGCGCGGCGGTGGGTGCTGAAGAAGATCGACCACCCCGCGGTGAAACCGTTGCTGGACTACAAAGAGCGCGCACGGCTGTGGGTGGCGCACGGCTGGTCGTGGCTCGACACGTGGGTCGAGGACGGGCGGTTCCGGCCGGACTACGTCGTGGGTGGCGTCGTCACCGGACGCTGGGCGTCGCGGGGCGGAGCGGCCCTGCAGATCCCGCGGCTGATGCGGCAGGCGGTGATCGCCGACGACGGCTGGTGCCTCGTCGCGGCGGACGCGTCGCAGCTCGAACCGCGCATTCTCGCTGCCCTGTCAGGGGATCCGCGGCTGACCGAGGTCTGCGGGGACGACGACCTCTACGCGGCGCTGGCGGCGGACTCGTTCAAGGGCGAGCGGTCACGCGCGAAGATCGCGATGTTGTCGGCGATGTACGGCGGCACGTCCGGTGAGGCCGGTCCGCTGCTCGCCGTGCTGCGCAAGAGGTTCCCGATCGCGGTCGGGTACGTGGAGGACGCCGCCAGGGCGGGCGAGCAGGGCCGGATGGTGCGCACGCGGCTGGGCCGCACGTCGCCGGCGCCGTCCGCGGCGTGGCAGGAGCTGACCGGGGGCGCCGACGACTCCGGGGAGTCGTCGAGCTCCTCGCGGCAGGCGGCGCGCAACTGGGGGCGGTTCACCCGCAACTTCGTGGTGCAGGGCAGCGCGGCGGACTGGACGGCGGCGTTGCTGGGCGTGCTGCGCACCAGACTCCCCGCCGACGCGCACCTCGTGTTCTTCCAGCACGACGAGGTGCTCGTGCACTGCCCCCGCTCCGACGCCGACGCCGTGGTCGAGGCGATCGCCGCGGCCGGGCGCGATGCGACCCGGCTGCTGTTCGGCGAGACATCGGTGCGCTTCCCGATGAACGCGGTGCCGGTGACCTGCTACGCCGACGCGAAGTAAGTCCAATCGAGACGGTCCGCCCCGAGTCGTTGGTCCGAACGGGCGATTGCTCTTACACCGTGAGAGCGCTCTCATAAATGGACTGCACCCGTGACAAGGAGGTCACTCGCGCATGAGGCAACGCCGCCGCATATTCGCGGCCACGACAGCTCTTATTGCCGCGGTACCCCTGGCGATCGTCGCCATGTCCGCCAACGCTGCTATCCCACCCCCTGCCGCGGGATGGACGCAGGTGTGGGGTGACGACTTCAACGGTTCGAACGGATCGCTGCCGTCGAGCGCCAACTGGATCATCGACACCGGCCACGGTTACCCCGGCGGACCTGCCAACTGGGGTACGGGCGAGATCCAGAACTACACGAACAGCACGAACAACCTCAAGCTCGACGGCAACGGCAACCTGCGCATCACCGCCCTGAAGGACGGCGGGGGCAACTGGACGTCGGCGCGCATCGAGACCCAGCGCTCGAACTTCAAGCCGGCGGCCGGCGGGAAGCTCGCCATCGAGGGCCGCATCCAGATGCCGAACGTCACGGGCGAGGCAGCCCTGGGCTACTGGCCCGCGTTCTGGACGCTCGGCGCTCCGTACCGCGGCAACTACTGGAACTGGCCGGGCATCGGCGAGTTCGACATCATGGAGAACGTCAACGGCATCAACTCCGTCTGGGGCGTGCTGCACTGCGACGTCGCTCCCGGCGGTGCCTGCGGCGAGTTCACCGGCATCGGCAACTCGCGGACGTGCCCCGGCGCGTCCTGCCAGTCCGCCTTCCACACCTACCGCTTCGAGTGGGACGACGCCGCGAAGACGTTCACGTGGTTCGTCGACGGCCAGGCCTTCCACCAGGTGACGCAGGCTCGTGTCGGCGTCAACGTCTGGAACGCGATGACGTCGCACGCGGGGCACTTCATCCTGCTCAACCTCGCGATGGGCGGCGCGTTCCCGAACGCGCTGAACAACAACCAGCCGACCCCTGTCGCGGCCACCCAGTCCGGGCACTCGATGGTCGTGGACTACGTGGCCGTCTACTCGGCTGGCGGCACCACCCCGACTACCACCACCACGACCACGACGTCGAACCCCGGCGGCGGGGGTTCCGCGTACAGCGAGCTGCAGGCGGAGAACGCTTCCGAGCGGTCCGGCGGCTCGGTGGCACCCGGTGACGGCGGCACGGGCGTGCACCAGATCGCGAACGGCGGTTACGTGAAGTTCTCCGGCGTCAACTTCGGCACCGGACCCGCCCGGCAGTTCTACGCCCGCGTGGCCTCCGGAGCGGGAGGCGGCGTGAGCGGTCTGGTCGAGGTGCGGCTCGGGTCGCGCACGGCCACGCCGGTCGGATCGTTCGCGGTGGGCAACACGGGTGGCTGGGACGCGTGGAGAACCATCCCCGCGAACATCTCGAACATCTCGGGCACCCACGACGTGTACGTGACGTTCAACAGCGGCCAGCCCGCGCCTTACGTCAGCTTGAACTGGGTGAAGTTCGGAACCTGACCCTGGGTTCGCGACCCGCTGAGCCCGTCCGCTAAGATGGCATCCGCAACGCGCGGATGATTAGCTCAGCGGGAGAGCACTACCTTGACACGGTAGGGGTCACTGGTTCAATCCCAGTATCGTCCACTCGAGAACGGGCCCGGTCACGTGACCGGGCCCGTTTTCTGTTGCCGCCGAGCAGGTACGGTCGGCTCGTGTACGCCGAACGTCCCGCTCCCGCGGGTCTGGCCTGCCTCTGGACGCGCACGGTGTCGTCACCGACCGTGCAGCGCGTGGTGCCGGACGGGTGCACGGACCTGATGTGGACACCCGCGTCCGGCGCGCTGTTCGTGGCCGGTCCGGACACTTCCGCTCAACTCGCCACGGTCGCTCCCGGCACGTTGTACGGCGTGCGGCTGCCGCCGGGTGCGTTCCCGTCGGTGTTCGGGGTGCCCGCGCACGCGATCCGCGACCTGCGGGTGCCGTTGTCCGAACTAGTGCCCTCGGCCCGGCTCGACTCCTTCTCGGACATGGTGTCGTTCTGCGCTTCGCGGGTGGTCGTGGATCCCGCTCTGGCCGCCACCGCGTCGTTGCTGCGGTCCGGCGACGTCGGCACCGTCGCGTGGGAGATCGGGCTGAGCGCACGTCAACTGCGGCGGCGGTGCCTGGACGCGTTCGGCTACCCGCCCAAGGTGCTGCAACGGGTGCTGCGCTTCGACGCGGCGCTGCGGCTGGCCTGGAAGGGCGTGCCGTTCTCGGCCGTGGCGTTCGAAGCGGGTTACGCGGACCAGGCACACCTGGCCCGCGAAGTGCGCGCGCTGGCCGGCGTGCCGCTGGGTCAGCTGATCCGGCCGTAGCGGCGCAGGGTCAGCAGCGCGTCGACCGTGGCGATGGAACGCCATTCGAAGTCCACGATCGGCGTGAAGGCTGGAAAGCCGAAGTTCCAGCCGCCGTCGGCCTGCTGACCTTTCTGCAGTGCGTCGAGGTCCTCGCCGAACTCTTCGTCGGTGAACCAGGCGCGGGCGAGGCTTGTCGGTTTCGACGCGTAGATGTGCAGCTCCAAGCCTTCGCCGTCGGCGTAGCCCTCGGTGCTCGGCTTGAGGTGCCTGAGCTTCTCGGCGGCCAGTTCGGCGCGGGCCCGGTCCGGCACCTCGTCGAGGAACATCACCGCGGCCCGCAGCTCGTACGGGTGGGTGTTCTCCAGCTTCTCGATCTCCTGCCAGCAGTAGCCGGTGGCCTTGTCGAGCCACGGGTCCGCCACCCCGAGCGCGTGGAGGGCGGCGGCGATCTGGGCGGTCAGGAGCAACCCACCCTGGTCGTCGGCGGCGACCCACGGCGCCTTGGGGTGGTCCTTGGAGGTGGACATGCCGAACGGCACGCTGCCGTCCGGGCAGGTAGCGGTCAGCCAGGCCAGGATCGATTCAGCATGCTCGGGGGCGCCGGCCTCGCCGAACATCTGGAGCGCGCGCAGGGCGTGCAGCGGCTGGCTGGTGGGACCGCGGTGGTCGGGTTCGAGCCCGAAGCCGTACCCGCCGTCGTCGTTGCGGTAGGCCAGCACCGCCTGCACCACGTGCTCGGCCCTCCCGCCGAAGAAGGCGTGCTCGAACCAGCGCTGTTCCAGCGTGCGGGCGTTGTGCCAGAGGAAGGTCCTCGCTTGCTCGATCATGTCCCCGAACCTAGGCCGGTCGCGGTGCCGGGTCTTGAACGAATCGGCCATGTGACCTGATCAGCTGATTCGATCGGCTCCACCGGGAACCGGTCCTATGCGAAAATCCTCCAACAGGGGTGTGGAGTTCTGAGGGGAGCTGGCCAGGATGCTGATGTTCGACGCACTCGTTCCGATCAAAGCTGCGGCGATGGGGGCGGCCGCCGGCGCCGCCGCCGGTGCGGCAGCAGGCGCGGGTGGTGCTGGAGTCGCGAAGTTCAGCGTCGAACCGGAGCAGGCCCAAAAGATGATCGACGGCCTCAAGCAGGCACTTGAGGAACTCATGAGCCTGCGGAGGACGAGCGAAGGAATCTCGCGCGCAGGTGCTCCGGGCCCTGACCCGTACAGCGGCATCGCGACCCTCGCGATGCGCAGAACCGCTGGCGCCGAACCCGGTGGTTATCTCTGGGCGAACCAGGAGGCCCAGAAAGCCCTGGAACAGACCATCAAGAACATCGAGAAGGCCCTCTCCGAGTACCAGGCCACCGACGATGCGGCGAAGTCCGCGATGAAGGGCTGACAGACCTTGAAGCGCATGACCGCCCTGCTGACCGCTGTGCTCGCGTTCGTTGCGCTGGCGGGGTGCACTGGCAACCAGACCGGTGGAAACCCGACCACGGCTCCGCCGACCGGTGGCGAGCAGACGAGCAGCCAGCCCACCAGCGAGGCATCGGGCCCGAAACTCGACATCGCCAAGTTCGTCAGCGCACCGTGCAGCATCCTCACCGCCAGCCAGATCTCGACGCTCGGTGCGGTGCGCACGGCGGAACCCGGCACGTCCGCACTTGGTCCCAACTGCACCTGGGACGGTCAGGACCCCATCAAGAACTCGACGTACGAGATCTCGGTGACCACCGGCAAGGACTTCGACGCGATGAACGAGAACTCCAAGAAGAACGGGGTCTTCGTGGACAAGACGATCGACGGCGTGCGAGTCATCTCCACGGACGGAACCGACGCGTCGATGTACTGCTTGACCTCGATCCAGGCTTCCAAGACCGATTCGGTCACGGTGCAGATTTCCACCGCCTCGGACGAACGAGGGACCAAGAAGCCCTGCCCGGAGACGGAACGGGTCGCACAACTGATCATCACGAACCTGAAGGGGTAGCGGGATGGCTGGGGATGAGCCGAACATCGGCGGTTTCGCGTTGCTCCCCTTCGCGGGCGGCGAAACGATCTACAAGTGGTTCCAGGCCGGCAGCGGTCCGAGTCAGAGCACCGCGATCACGTCTCAGGCATGGCGTGATCTCTCGAGCGGTCACGGAGACGTCGCTCAGCTGATCGAGAAGGCCGTGCGCGACTCCGGTGCAGCCTGGGAAGGCTCCGCGGGTGACGCGGCCCGGGGCGGGACTTCACCGCTCGCCACCTGGGCAACCGTCACCGGCGACTCGGCCACGCAGGCGGGTACCAACGCGGACACCGTCGGCGAGGCGTACGTCAACGCCGCGAACTCGATGTCCAAGCCGCCGGCCGTGCCGGACAAGCCGTTCCTGAACGACCTGGCGCCCTGGGACACCGACTACGACCAGGCAGTCGAGAAGAACCAGCAGGTCAGCGAGCAGAACATCCGGGCGTTCAACCAGTACGCCGGTGCTGTCAACGCGACCATGAACAACCAGCCGACGTTCATCGCGCCCACCGCCACGGAGGGAAGCGTTCAAGAGGGAACAGGCGGCGACCACCGGATCGACGAGGTCGGTTCCAACGGCAAGAACCCGCCGCCGATCGGCAGCAACCCCCCGCCCGGCAGTGGTGACCGCAGCGGTGGCGGGGACGGGGGCACCAACCTGTCCGGCTGGAAGCCGCCGAGCTCCGGCGGTGGCGACGACACCGGCACGTCCGGCGTGAACGACCCCAAGTTCACTCCCCCGCCGCCCACCGACATCGGCCGCCCGCGGCCCGACATCGGCGTTCCGACCGTGCCGCCGGACGGCATCTACAACCCGAACGACCCGCGCAGGCCCGGCGGTCCGCTCGACCCGAACAACCCGCGCAGGCCCGGTGGCCCGCTCGACCCCAACAACCCGCGCAACCGTCCCGGTGGGCTCAACGGCCCCGGCGGCGGTGGTGCCGGTGGTGGTGCCGGCGGCGGTCGTGGTGGCGGCGGCGGTGGCGGTCTCGGCGGGCCCGGTGGTGGTGGCCTCGGTGGTGCCGCGGCGGCCAAGGGCATGGGTGGACCTGGCGGCATGGGCGGCGGCTTCGGTGGCGCGGCCGGTGTCGCCGGTGGTCCCGGTGGTGGTGCCGGCGGCTTCGGGCCTGCCGGCGCGGGTGCCGCGGGTGCTGCCGGTCGTGGTGGTGCGGCGGGCATGGGTGCCGGAGGTATGGGCGCCGGTGGCGCTCGTGGTGAAGGCGCGGAGGACTCGGAGCACAAGTCCGCGTCGTACCTGCAGGAGACCGAAGACATCTTCGGCGACGGAACGATGGTCGCTCCGCCGGTCATCGGCGGATAAGGGGGAAACGTGCTGCGGAGCAGGGTCGCCATCCCTGTCACGGCGCTTTACCAGGCGTGGCAGGCCGCGGGCCTGCCGACGCTGCACCGTGCACTGCTGGCCCAGGTCGACTTCGACGAGGGACTCCTCGAGTCGGGTGACGTGAGCGAGCTCGAACGGTTGCAGCGGTCGGCGTGGGCGCAGCTCGAGCAGTACGGGCTCGCGCGTGGCGGTCAGATCCACCCGGATCTGACCAACGCGCTGCGGCTCGTGGTCGAGGCCGGCGTGGAGTACTGGGCGTTCTTCAGCCTGAAGGACGGCCCTCAGCAGAGCGTGCTGGTCGTGTCGAACGGCCAGGACGCGCTGCGGATCCTGCTCACGCCGGACCAGCAGTTCGTGCTCGAGCCGGTGCGGGCGGACGAGGCTCCGCAGGCGTTGATCGGCGCTCTGCCGCCCACGCCGGCGGGCCGGGGCAACCCGATCACGCTGCCCGAGGAGGCGCTGCAGAAGAAGCGGCAGCCGTCCTACGAGGACACCGGCTCGTTCCTGCAGCAGAGCAGGCCGACGAGCACGCCGAACGACCAGCTCGTCGCGCAGCTCAACGAGATCATGAGCCAGCCGCGCACCGGTGGCGGTCAGGTCTTCTCGGCCAAGCGCGATCACCTGGGCCGCAAGCAGCGCTGCATCAACCCGCTGACGTACATCGACACGCCGAGCGGGCGGTACCTCGCGGCCAAGAGCGACGGCTGGCTGCGGGTGCAGCCGGCCGACTTCGGCACGCTGACGCGGATGACCGCGACGATGCCGTAAGAGGACACGCGAAGGCCGGGTCGCAGCCGCTGCGACCCGGCCTTCGTCGTTCAGGAAAACCGCAGCGCGTCCGGGCCCAGGTCGGCCGGGCTGCGGTGCCCGGACAGCCCGAGCGTCAGGTCGAAGTCCGCGAGCAGGCTGCGCAGCACGTGCCGCACGCCGACCTGTCCGCCGTGCGCCAGCCCGTAGGCGAAGGGCCGTCCGACCATCACGGCCTTCGCCCCCAGCGCCAGCGCCTTCACGATGTCGGCGCCGGTGCGGATGCCGGAGTCGAACAGCACGTCGATCTGCTCCCCCACCGCCTCGACGACGGCGGGCAGCACGTCCAGCGACCCGACAGCCCCGTCGACCTGACGGCCACCGTGGTTGGAGACGACAACACCGTCCATTCCGCACTCGACGGCCTTGCGGGCGTCGTCGGGGTGCTGGATTCCTTTCAGGACGATCGGCCCGTCCCAGTGCTCGCGCAGGAACGCCAGCTGCTCCCACGACTTGTCGGTGCCGGTGAACAGCTGCACCCAGCGCAGGATCGCCATCGGCAGGTCCTCCTCGGGCGACTTCTCCAGCCCGGCGCGGAAAACCGGGTCGCTGAACGGGATCGCCGTGCCGACCGCGCGCAGGAACGGCAGATAGGCCTGGTCCAGGTCGTGCGGCCGCCACGCCAGCGTCCACGTGTCCAAGGTGACGACCAGCGCCGTGTAACCGGCCTTGCGCGCCCGGTCCAGCAGCGACGCGCACACGTCGGGGTCGTTCGGCCAGTAGAGCTGGTACCAGCGCGGCCCGTCGCCGGACGCCTCGGCCACCTCCTCGATGGTGTGCGAGGAGGCGGTCGACAACACCATCGGCACGCCGAGCTCGGCGGCGGCCCGCGCGGTCGCCAGCTCGCCGTCCGGATGCAGGATCGACTGCACGCCAACGGGTGCGAGCATCACCGGCGCGGGCAGCTCAGTGCCGAGCACCGACACACCCAGATGCCGCTCGGTCGCGTTGGTCAGCATCCGCGGCACGATCCGCACGCGGTCGAACGCCTCGCGGTTCGCCCGCACGGTGGCGCCCGACCCCGCACCTCCCGCCACGTACCAGAACGGGCCCGGTCCCAGCCTGTCGCGCGCGGACTGCTCCAGCGCGTCGGGATCGGTGGTGAACGGCGGCACGGCGCCACCGAGCCCCTGCAGGTAGATCTCGTTCTGGTACGCGGCGAAGGAGGTCATGCCGCCTACTTTGCTACGAAGCGAGCTGCACTAGGAAGAACTCGTTGCCGAAAGGGTCGCTGAACCAGGTGGCCCGATCACCCCACGGCATGGTCTCCGGCTCCCCCTTCACCGTCACCCCCTTCGCGACGAACCCGGCGACGTCGCCGTCGATGTCGTCCGTGATCAGCGAGATCCCGCAGCCCGCCGCGAACGACACGACGGGCCCGTCCGCCTGCGACAGCGCGAACGCCGTCTGGGCGCCGGGAGGAGCGACGGTCAGCCAGCGCATGCCCGCCTCGTTGCTGTCCTGCCGCTTCTCCCAGCCCAGCACGTCCACGTAGAAGCCCAGAGCCTCGTCGAGGTCGCGGACGTTGATGGTGGTCGAGTGCACATGAGTGATCATGCGCAGAACGCTAGGCGCGTACCTCCACCGGGCGCTTCTTCAAAACCGCTCGCCTGGGCCAGCGCGACTCCAGCCAGATCGCGATCGGCGCGGCGGTGACCACTGTGGACACCGTGCCGGCGACGAGGCCGATCAGCAGGGCGATCGCGAAGTTGGCCAGGGAGCCGTCGCCGAGCACCAGCAACGCCGCCAGGACGAAGAGCACGCCCAGGCCGGTGTTCACGGTGCGCGGCACGGTTTGCACGACCGCGTCCGAGACCACGTCCGGGTACGAGGCCTTCAGTCGGGAGCCGCGCAGTTCGCGGAGGCGGTCGAAGACGACGACCGAGTCGTTGACCGAGTAGCCGATCACGGTCAGCAGGGCCGCGAGGAACACTCCGTCGGCCGTCTTGCCCATCCACGCGAACACGCCGATGAGCACGAGGACGTCGCTGAGCAGCGCGGCGACCGTGGCGAGGCCGAGGCGCCAGTCGAAGCGGACGGCCAGGTAGCCCAGCTGGGCGGCCACGGCGATGGCGAGGCCGATCACGGCGTTGCGGCGCAGTTCCGAGGACAGCGACGGGCCGATGAGCTCGTTGCTGGACTGGCGGGCGCCGCCGTCGACGGCCGAGGAGACGACCTCGCCCAGGCGTGCGGAGGTGGCGTCGTCGATCGGGGCGGTGCGCAGGGAGACCTCGTTGCCCGACGACGAGACGACCACGTCGGAGAAGCCCGCGTCGGCCAGGGCGGTGCGCACCCGGCCGGAGTCCACGGGGCCGCCGGCGGCGAAGTCGAGCATGCGGCCGCCGGTGAACTCGACGCCCAGGTTCAGGCCTCGGGCGACGAGGCCCGCGACGGCCACGAGCACCACGGCACCGGCGCTGATCAGCCACAGCGACGGGCGGCGGTACAGCACGACGGACAGGCGCTGGCGGACGAAACCGAGCGTGTGCAGGCCGCTCAGGCGCGGCCGCTTGGTGACGAACCGGGTGCCGAGCGCCCAGACGACGAGCACGCGGGAGAGGACCAGGGCGCTGAACATCGACGCCAGCACACCGATGGTCAGGGTGACGCCGAAGCCGCGGACCGGGCCCGTGGCCAGCCAGAACAGCAGACCGGCCGCCAGCAGGGTCGTCACGTTCGAGTCGGCGATCGCGCTCAGGGCGCCGCGGAAGCCGCTCTCCGAGGCGCGGCGGAGGTTGGGTTTCCTCGCGTACTCCTCGCGTGCCCGTTCGAAGATCAGGACGTTCGCGTCGACCGCCATGCCGATCGCCAGCACGAAGCCGGCCAGGCCCGGCAAGGTCAGCGTCGCCCCCACCGCCAGCAGTCCGGCGTACGCGACACCCGCGTAGCCGACCAGTGCGACCACGGCCAGGAATCCGGCGAGCCGGTAGGCGAACATCAGGAACAGCGAGGTCAGGGCGATGCCGATGATCGCGGCCTTGGCGCTGGCCTCGATCGCCTCGGCGCCGAGGGTCGCGCCGACGGTGCGCTGTTCGATCACCTCGACCGGCACGGGCAGCGCGCCGGAACGGACGACCAGCGCGAGCTCCTTGGCCTCGGCCTGGGAGAAGCGGCCGGTGATCGTGGTCGAGCCGCCCGCCTGACCGGCGCCGCAGGGCGTGTCGAGGCTGACCTCGGGGGACGAGATCGGCTTGCCGTCCAGCACGAACGCGATCTGCCGGCCGGGGGTGCCGGACGGCTCGCAGGCCGCCTCGCCGGTCACCTTCTGCCACTTCGCCGGGGCGTCGCCCTGGAACTGGATGTTGACCACGAATCCCGCGCCCTGCGGGTTGCGCGCGGACTGCGCGTCGGAGATGCCCTCGCCGGTCATGACGGTCTGGCCGCCCCGCTGCACGGTGAGCTGCGCGGTCTGGCCGAGGACCTTCACGGCCTCCTGCGGGTCCTGGACGCCGGGCAGCTCGACGACGATGCGGTTCTCGCCGGAGCGGGCGATCACCGGTTCGGCGACGCCCAGCGCGTCCACTCGGCGCCTCAGCACCTCCAGCGAACGGTCGGCGGCGTCGGCGTCGCCCTTGGCCTCGAGGACGATCTGGGTTCCACCGCGCAGGTCGAGGCCGAGGCGGGGATCGGTGGTGAGCAGCAGGAAAGCGGAGGCGACGAGGACCCCGAGCGCTATGAGTGCGCGCACGAGCAGCCCTCGTCGCGCGGTGTCGCGCGACATGGGTGAGAAGACCTTCCGGAGTGGGTTGCTGGAAAAGGGGATTCAGCGACCGGAAGGCGGTGAGCGAGCGGGCTGGGGCGTCCAGCGCAGACCGTCGGGCGTGCGGTGCACGCGCCGGGCGAAGGAGATGACGAACCGGACCGGCATCGCGGGCTTCGCGACCGGCGGCACGTCGGAGGCCACCTGGGCCTGCGGCACCTGGGCGGCGTGCGGGTTGTGCGGCTGGGGCGCGGTGACCGGCAGGTTCGCGAAGTCGTGGCCGTGCCGGATGACGGAACCGGAGACGACGGGCTCGGCGGGCGCGGCGGCGATGAACAGCTGTCCGAGGAACAGCAGGAACGCGAGCGCGACCGCGTTGCGACGCATCACCGCTTCCTGCCTCCACCGACGTAGACGAGCGCTCCCCCCACGACAGCGCACAACCAGGAAAGCACAAGTGGCTGCATCGTCGTAGCCCCGAAGAACAAAGCGACGGTCCAGCCGAGCAGGACCAGGGCCGAGACGGCGAGCAGGGAGACGGTCACCGCGAGCTTGCGCAGACCGAAGAGCAGCTTGAACGGCCGCAGGCGCAACGCCACGACCAGGCAGCACAGCACCAGCGCGCCGGTGAAGAAGCCCAGGTAGGGCGTCGGCCGGGGCATGCCGGCGAACAACCCGAGCAACCCGCCTCCGACCAGCAGCAACGAGAGCGTGCGCAGCGCGCGCCACACCTGCACCTTGTTCAACTGCAGCGGCGCGGGCCTGGCCGAACGCCGCCGTTGCACGGTCGCGAGGTTCGCCTTGGAGTCCGCGTCGGACGGATCGAGCTTGATCGCCGTGCGGTACGCGTGCTCGGCGGTGCCCCAGTCGCGCATCCGCAGGGCCGCGTCGCCGAGCACCTGGAACGCCCGTGCCTCGGTCGGCGCGAGCTGGGAGGCGTGCAGGGCCGAGTCGAACGCCTCGACGGCGCCGTCCGGCGCGTCGGCCAGGACCTCGGCGAGCACGACGTAGCAACGCCAGTCGCCGGGTTTGCGCCGCACGGACTCCCGCGCCGCGACCGCCGCCTCCTGGTGCCGGCCGAGGTCGCTCAGGGCCAGTGCCGCCAGCCGCTGAGGCCAGGCGGGCTCACCGTCGAGGACCATCGCGCGCTTGGCCGAGTCGAGGGCGTTGTCCGCCTCGCCGAGGTCGAGCTGGGCGGCGGCGAGCCGGCACCAGGCCTCGGCGTGCCGAGGGTTCGCCGCCACGAGGGGCCGCAGCAGGTCGATCGCCTGCCGCGGCTTCCCCGAGGCGGTGAGGTCGGCCGCTCGTAAGAGGACCGCTGTCATCGGCTCGGACACGCCGCACAGTGTGACAAAGCGTCTCCGGCCCCCGAACGGGTGACCTCAGCGAGCCGTCCCGAACCAGCGGGCCAGCGCCCCCTCCAGGCCTGCCTGGTCCTCGCCGGCCCACGCCACGTGCCCGTCCGGCCGCAGCAGCACCGCGGGCGCGTCGAGGTCCTCGGTGACGTCGACGACGTGGTCGACCCGGTCCGCCCAGCCCGCCGCCGACAACGTCCCGGCCTGGTCGAGCAGGATCCCGCGCCCGGCGTGCATCTGCGCGTAGAGCCCGCCGCGCTTGAGCGCGAGGTCGCCGATCCGCCGTCCCACCAGGTCGTTCTCCGAGCCGAGGTCGTAGCGGATCGAGACCGCGATGATCTTCTCGGTCAGGTACCGGTTGACCTCCTCGAACTGCACGAGCTCGGTGAACAGCCGCCGCACGGACTGCGGGCCCGGCTCGACCTTCATCAGCTCGATCTGCGCTCGGGTGTTGTTGAGCACCTCCTCGGCCACCGGGTGGCGTTCGGCCTCGTAGGTGTCCAGCAACCCCTCCGGCGCCCACCCGTGCACGGCCGCGGCGAGCTTCCAGCCCAGGTTGAACGCGTCCTGCACGCCCAGGTTCAGCCCCTGGCCCCCGGTCGGCGGGTGGACGTGCGCCGCGTCGCCCGCGAGGAACACGCGGCCGCAGCGGTAGCGCTCGGCCTGCCGGGTGGCGTCGCCGAAGCGGGACATCCACCGCGGCGCGTGCACGCCGAAGTCGGTTCCGGCGATCTTGACGAGCTGCTCCTTGAAGTCGTCCAGCGTCGGCGCGACCGTCCGGTCCTCGTTCACGCCCTCCGCGGGCACGATGACGCGGTAGGTCGCGGTGCCGCCGATCGGGCCGATGCCGAAGCGCTTCTGCGTCTTGCGGACCTCCAGCATCAGCGGCATCGCCTCCTCCCACGGGATGCCGATCTCCATCTCGCCGAGCAGCGTCTCCACCCGCGACGGCTCACCGGGGAAGTCGATGCCGGCCAGCTTGCGCACGGTGCTGCGCCCGCCGTCGCACCCGACCAGGTACCGCGCCCGCACCGACGTGCCGTCCGCGAGCTCGACGGTCACCCCCTCGTCGTCCTGCGTGAACGCGGTCACCGTGCTGCCGCGCCGGATCTCGGCACCGGCCTCGACGGCGTGTTCGGTGAGCAGGCGTTCGATGTGCGGCTGCGGCAGGCCGAGGACGACCGGGTACTTCGTGTCCAGCCGTTCCGGCGCGGGCCTGTCGATGCCCGCGAAGAACCCGGCGAGCGGGTGCGTCGTACCCGCCTCCAGGAACCGCTCGGCGATGCCCCGCTGGTCCAGGACCTCGATGCTGCGCGCGTGCAGGCCGAGCGCCCGGACGACCTCGGTCGGCTCCGGATCCCGTTCCAGCACCACCACGCCCACGCCGTGCAGCCTCAGTTCGCCGGCCAGCATCATGCCGGTCGGTCCACCGCCGGCGATGATGACGTCGATCATGGAGTGATCCCCATTTCCCCAGGTGGATGACGTTGGCCGGGAAATGATGAAGCACACCCGGGGTCTTGTGGCAAGGCCCCGGGTGCGCTATATGTTGAAGTGGGAGGAGAGCAGCGCTCTCCTCTTTCCGCGTTTCAGAGGGTCAGCGAAGAAGCCCTGCCTCGTTCAGGTGGGCGAAGATGATCCGGTCGACCGGTGAGATCCGGTCCGCGTCGGCGGTGGTCAGCCAGGCGAGCTCCTCGATCTCGGCCGATGCCACCGGTTCCCCGTCGAACGACGCGGTGTAGCAGGTCATCCGCACGGTCACCCCCGACGTGTGGCCGTGCGCCTGCGCTTCGAACGTCCCCACGTACCGCGCCGACGCGGCGTCGATCTCGACGGACAGCTCCTCGCGGATCTCGCGCACGAGCGTCTCGACGTCGGACTCGCCCGGCTCGCGCTTGCCGCCGGGCAGGTAGTACGTGTCCTTGCCTGCCGACCGGGTGCCGAGCACGCGGCCGTCGTCCAGGTAGATCCATGCCACCTTGTCGATCACACGACGGAGGTTAGGCGCTGGCGAGTTCCTTGACCACGCGGTGCGCGTCGGCCAGCGACTCGACCGCGAGCTCGCGGAACTGGTGCATCTGCGGCACCACGTCCGCCAGCGTCAGTTCGGCGTGCACGAACTCCAGGTTCTGGTCGAGGCCGACCATCGACAGCACGGCGCGCAGGTACGGCTCCTGGAAGTCGAAGCCCTCGCGCGGCGTGCCCGGCTTGTACGAACCGCCGCGTGCCGTCACGACGACGACGCGCTTGCCGCCCCACGCGAACGTGCCGTCCTCGCGGGCGAAGTTCGCGGAGGTCGCGACCTGGTCGATCCAGGCCTTCAGCGTCGACGGGATCGAGAAGTTGTACATCGGCGCGCCGATGAGGATCACGTCGGCGGCGTCGACCTCGGCGATCAGGTCGGCGGCGATGCCCTGGTCCGTGCCGTCCTTGTGCGGGATCGGCGACGCGTGCAGGTCGCGGTGGACGTAGCCGCCACCGGGGTTCGCGGCACGCCAGTTCTCCGCGAACGCGCCCGAGATCTCGCGGGTGACGGACCCCTCGTACCGAATGCTCGTGTCGATGTGAAGCAGATTGGTCATACTCGGAACATACGAGCAAAGAACTTCCGAGTCAAGATGTTCCGAGTCGAGAACATCTCTTCCGGGATGTAGGATGGAACACATGGAGGAGCAGTCCGGAGTCATCGAAGCCTGCTTGGAGAAGTGGGACTTCAACTGGCTGCTGCACCGCGCCGCCCAACGCGTCGGATCCGCGTTCGCCGACGAGATCGCGAAGTTCGGGATCTCGCTGCGTGGCCAGCTGGTGCTGCAGGCGCTCGCCAACGAGGAGATCCAGCGCACCCAGCTCAAGCTCGGCGCGATGCTCGGTCTCGACAAGACGACGCTGACGAGCGAGCTCGACAAGCTGGAACGGGCCGGGCTGATCCTGCGCGTCCCCGATCCGAACGACCGTCGCGTGCGCACGCCGGTGATCACCGACAAGGGCCGTGAGCTGCAGAAGGAGGCGGGTGACGCGCTCGCCGAGGTCGAACGCGCCTTCCACTCCCGCTTCTCCCACCAGGAGATGATGATCATCCGCAAGGCCCTGCAGGACCTCTCGCGCGGCGAGGGCCCCATGCACGGCTCCTGCATCTAGACGAGCGCTCCAAGGTCCGCCTCGCGCAGCTGCTCCGGCGTCACGGTCGCCTGCGCGTCCACCAGCGCCTTCAACGCCGTGCCGTGGTCCCAGACGTTGACGTTCATCGCCGCCCGCAGCCGTCCGTCGCGCAGCCAGAACGCGATGAACTCCCGCGACGCGACGTCGCCGCGCACGACCAGCTCGTCGTCCGGGCCCGCGAGGCCGCGGTACTCCATGCCCAGGTCGTACTGGTCGGTGAAGAAGTACGGCGACTTCAGGTACGGCTCGTCGAACCCGATCAGCGACCCCGCCACGTGCGTGCCCTGGTCCTTCGCGTTCGCCCAGTGCTCGACGCGGACGCGGTGGCCGTAGCGCGGGTGGTCCTGCGCCGCGACGTCGCCGGCCGCGAACACGTCCGGGGCGGACGTGCGCAACGCGGCGTCGACCGCGATGCCGCCGTCAGTCAGCTCCAGACCGGCGGCTTCCGCCAGTTCGAGTCGCGGTGCCGCTCCGACGGCCAGCACCGTGACGTCCGGGATCAGCTCCGTGCCGTCGTCGAGGCGCACACCGGACGGAGAGAAGCTCGCGACCCCGGTGCCCAGCTTGAACTCCACGCCGTGCTCCTCGTGCAGGCCGCGGAACACCGCGCCCATCTCGGCACCCAGCACGCGCACCAGCGGTTCGGCCAGCGGGTCGACCACCGTTACGCGGCAGCCGTGGGTGCGGGCGGCGGACGCCACCTCGCAGCCGATCCAGCCCGCGCCGATGATCACGACGTGCCTGCCCTCGCGCAACGCCGACCTGAGCGCCAGCGAGTCGTCCAGCGTGCGCAGCACATGTCCTTGCGCGCCAGGCAGAACGCGCGGCCGCGAGCCGGTCGCGAGCAGGAGCCGGTCGTAGGGCCGCACCGCCCCGTCCGAGTCCACGATCGTGTGATCGCCGGTCCGCAGCTCCAGGACGGACACTCCGAGCTGGAGGTCGATCTCGTTGTCGGAGTAGAAGCCCGGCTCGTGCACCCACGCGGGTTCCGCGGCCTTGCCGAGCAGCACGTCCTTGGACAGCGCGGGAAGTTCGTACGGGCGGTGGAGTTCGGTGCCGAACATGGTGATCTTGCCGCCGTAGCCGCGGTCCCGGAGCGCTCCCGCCGCCGAGGCGCCGGCGAGGCCCGTACCCACGATCACAATGCGTTGCGGTTCCGCCATCTTCACCCCTCCAGGTGACCTGGTGTCGTCCCACATGCGACGCTATCCGCAGCTCGGCACGGTCGCCGGACGGAGAACGCCGAACCGTCGTCATGACGAGCGGTGGCGCGCGTCTCTCTGACGCGAGCGCCGGAACACCGGGCCGGCGCGCCGAGTGAGCTGGAGGAAGAAACCCGTGGGAGCCAAAGAGGAGTGGCAGGTGAGCTGCCGCGACATCGCTTCGCGCCGACGGGACATGACGGTGTTCGTCAGCCAGGGGCACATAGTGATCACCGTGCCGCCGGGAGAGGCCGCTGTGCTGACACCGCTGGAGGTCGGCCGCCTGCGGGCGGCGTTGCGCGACGCCGTCGTGAGCGCGTCCAACACAGACATGTGACTGCCGTCACACCGTTACCTACTCGCAAGTAGGTAGATGGCAGAGTGGGTCGCATGGTGACCCGCGTGCTGCTGACCTTGGTCAAAGCCGGAGTGATCCGGCCGTTGGGCCCGCGAGGGCTCGCCGGCACCGTACGCGGGTATCTGCACTGGAACATCACGCTCGCATGGGGCTACCAGACCGGCGCGGGACGCCACCCGGACCGCGCGGCGATCATCGACGACGACGGCGTGCTCACCTACGCGGAGGTGAACGAGCGCACGAGCAGGCTCGCGCACGCCTTCCGCCCGGGGGAACGCGTCGGGCTGCTGTGCCGCAACGGCCGCGCCTTCATCGAGACGATGACCGCGTGCACGAAGATCGGCGCGGACGCCGTGCTGCTCAACACCGGCCTGAGCGCGGGGCAGCTCGCCCAGGTCGCGCAGGACCAGAAGATCGACAGGATCATCGCCGACCGCGAGTTCGCCGGGGTCCTGCCCGACCTCCCGACCTTCTTCACCGACGAGCTCGAGTCGCTGATCGCCAACGGGCCCGCGAAGCCGCTCCCCCGCAGGCCCCCGCGCGGCCGGCTGATCATCCTCACCTCCGGCACCACCGGCACGCCGAAGGGCGCCCGCAGGCCGGAGCCCGCGAGCCTCGCGCCCGCCGCCGCGCTGCTGTCCCGGATCCCGCTCCGGCACGGGGACGTCATCTCCATCACCTCCCCGCTCTTCCACGCCTGGGGCCTCGCCGCGTTCCAGCTCGGGCTCGTGCTCGGCGCGACCCTGGTGCTGCGCCGCAGGTTCGACCCGGCGCAGGCGCTGAAGGACGCCGACAGGTGCACCGCGATGTTCGTCGTTCCCGTGATGCTGCAACGCATGCTGGAGGTGGAGCACCGGCCGAAGCTGCGGGTCATCGCGTCCAGCGGCTCCGCCCTGCCGCCGAAGGTCGCCGCCCGCACGCTGGAGGAGTTCGGGCCGGTGCTCTACAACCTCTACGGCTCAACGGAAGTGAGCTGGGCGAGCATCGCCACGCCCGAGGAGATGCTGCGCGAGCCCGGCACGGCCGGAAAGCCGCCGCTCGGCACGAGACTGGCCATTGTGGACGATCAGGGCAGGCCCGTGGCGCCCGGCGAGACCGGGCGGATCTTCGTCGGCAACGAGATGCTGTTCGACGGCTACACCAACGGCACCAGCAAGGAGTCGTTGAACGGCCTGATGTCGACCGGCGATCTCGGCTACCTCAAGGACGGCTTGCTGTTCGTGGCCGGCCGCGACGACGAGATGATCGTCTCCGGCGGCGAGAACGTGTACCCGCACGACGTCGAGGCACTCCTCTCGACGCTGGACGGCGTCACGGAGGTGGCGGTGCTCGGCGTGCCGGACGAGGAATGGGGCCAGCGCCTCGCCGCGTTCGTTGTCGGCGCAAAAACCCTGACAGCCGAACACGTGCGTGAACACGTGAAGGCGAATCTCGCGCGGTACTCCGTTCCCCGGGATGTTTTCTTCGTCAACGAGTTGCCGCGCAACGCGGCCGGAAAAGTGTTGAAACGTCAATTGCGCGAGCACCACTAGGGTGAGCCTCCGAATGAGGGGGCTCCACCATGACGGTTCCCGGCAGGACCGCCGATCCGCGATCCAACGCCGTGCACAACCTGCGCGAGGCGCGGATAGCACTGGACGAGGGCAGGCCGGGCGAGGCCCTGGAGTACGCGGAGAAGGCCGTCGCCGCGTACTCGTGGCTGGACGACGCGGAAGGCGTGGCCGAAGGCGTCCTGGCCCAGTCGGTGGCGCTGGGCAAGCGGGGCCTGTGGCCCAGCGCGCTCGACACGATCGACAAGGTGCAGGCGATCGCGGCCGCCAACCGCCACATCGGACTGCAGGCCCGGTGCAGCTTCTCGCGTGCCGTGGTGGAGCTGCGGCTCGACTCCCGGGAGCGGAGCTTCAACTCCTTCGCCCGCGCACTGGGTCTCGCGGAGCTCACCGGCGACAACGAGCTGATCGGCTCGGTGCTGTTCGAACAGGCACGGGTGATGCGGATGCAGTACCACGAGCACTGCATGATCCGGACCGCGGAGAACCGCTGCAGCCTCGACGGAGAGCCGTGCGTGCGCAAGCTCCGCCGCGCGGAGGCGTTGTGCGCCCAGGTGCGCGACCGCTGGAAGACGCTCGGCGACCCGGTGCGGATGGCGATGGTCAACGTACTGCTGACACACGTGCGCATCGATCTGGGTGAACTTGACCGCGCACACCGCAGCTGGCAGCGCGCTGACCAGTTGCTTGCCGGAAGGAACCGCCCGGTAGCGCGGGCGGAGGCGCTCATGGCACGGGCGCGGCTCAGCGGCGCGCGGGCGCGCTACCCCGAGCAGATCGCCCAGCTCTCCCAGGCCGCCGAACTCGCGATGAGCTGCCTGGCACGGGAAGTGGCGGTGCACGCGCACCAGCAGCTGAGCGAGGCGCACGAACGGTCCGGCGATCTCGAACGGGCGCTGCGCCACGCGCGGATGCAGCTGGAGCAGTACCGGCTGTGGGAACTGCAGGAGGGCCGCGATCTGCTGCGGATGCGCGAGCACGACCTGTCGTCGCGGCTCGTGGAACAGTTGGCGCACAGGCGTTTCGAGCCGAAGCGGGAGGACGCGGTGGTGCGCGTTCCGAGCACCGGCGAGCTGCACGAAACCGGTACCGCGGAACACACGAACACCCGGATCGCCCGCGCACTGCGGGCAGGGCTCACCAAACGCGGCATCGAGGTGCTGCGGCTCGTGGCCGCCGGGGCGAGCACGGCGATGGTCGCGGAGTCGCTCGGCCTGTCCCCCAAGACCGTGCAGAACCACCTCCAGCGCATCTACGCGACCCTTGACGTCAACGGCCGGGCCGGCGCCATCGTGTGGTGGATGAACCTGACCACCATCTAGTAATGCATTGTCAATCTATTGACAACTGGTCCGACCGCACTTGTTGACCATCGCCCGTTCGGCCGCTTGTCCCTGACGAGGAACTGCCGGTTCCCGGGTGTTTTACCCACCTGCGCGCGGTTGAATTGGGTGATGTGATGGGTAACTGGTCTGTGTCATGCTCCGTTAACAAGGTGTCCAGTTGGTGAGCGAGGGGCGGTCATGGGGAGGCAACGCCGCCGAGTGCTCTCGTCAGTGCTTCCGGAGCGCGATGCGTGCCACGTCCCGCCACAGCAGCGGGTCGACGACCTCGGGGTTGATGTGCTCCAGCATCGCGGCCAGCGCCGTGCGCGCGTCCCCACCACCGCCCGCGTCGACCTCGTCCGCGGCCCGCACGAGCAGCAGGTGGCACCGCAGCTGCTGCTCGGCGTCGAGTTCCCCGGTGGCGAGCGCGACCTCGGCCAGTTCGCGGGCCCGGTCGACCTCCCCGTCGCGCAGCGCCAGCTCCGCCCGCAACGCGCGGGCGTGCGCGAGCAGACCGTCCTGCCGGCGCATCGCGGCGACCGTCGTCTCCACCTCGTCCAGCAACGCGACCACCTCGTCGAGGTTCGCTCCCGGCGTGCGCAACGTGATGGACGCCCCGGCCAGCCGGACGCGGCAGCGGTACTCGGGATCGCCGTCGAAGTCGTCCAGCAGCGCTACGGCCTCGCGGATGCAGTGCGCGGCCTCCATCCGGTCTCCCAGGCGATCCGCGACCTTGGCGCGCACCCACCACGTGGAGATCGCGAGCCGGTCGCCGCCGAGTTCGGGCAGCCGCGCGGAAAGCTGGTCCACGACCTGTTCGGCGTCGGCCAGCCGCCCGGCCGCGGTGAGCTCCGCGCACAGCGCGATGAGCGCGCGGGTGTGGACGCGGCGCACCCGTTCGCCGTCACCGCTCGCCAGCTCGACGGCCTCGGTGGCGGCCCGCACGGATTCGGCCGTCCGGGCGAGGCGCCGCAACGAGGATGCGCGCAGGATCTCCACGAGCGCGTCCACCGCCGGACCGGGAGACCACGACTTGCGCAGCTTCGCCGCCGCCAGCAGCAGACCCTCGTGGTCCCGCTGCCGCGCGAGCATCACCAGGCGCGTCCAGCGCACGCACCAGCCGAACATCTCCTCGTCCGACCGCTTTCCCAGCGTTTCCAGCAGATCGACGGCCAGCACCAGGTCGCCGTCGTGGTACGCCAGCAGCGCCTCGCACCACGCCAGCGCCTCGTCCTGCATCGCGGTGCGGTCCTCGTCGACCACCAGCTCGGACGGGTCGACGCCGAGCACCTCGGCGAGCCTGCGGACGACGGTGGGCGACGGAACGCGTTCGCCGGACTCGAGCCGCGACACGTAGCTCATGGAGACACCGGGGCACGCGAGGTCCTTTTGCGACAAACCGCGTTGCAGCCGGACCGCCCGCAACCGAGCACCGAACCTCGTCAACGACTTCCTGCCCTCATCCACGGCCGCCACCTAACGAAGGAGCCCCTCAATGAAGTTGAACACTATCGCTCGAACCGTCGCGGCCGTGATCCTCAGTTTGGGGGCGCTGCTGGCGATGTCGGGCGCGGCGTCGGCCGGTGACCGCGACACCGGCTTCACCCCGCCGTACTGCTCGCACCCCTGATCGACCCGCCCCGCCCGAGGTGGTCTTGCCTCCCTCGCAAGCAAGACCACCTCGGTCGTCGACACACCAATTGACACGCCTGGCCACACCGCCGTGTACGGGTGAGGCACCCTTGAGGGGTGACTCTGCAACTGCGCACGCCTCGTCACCAGGTGAGCCCGAAGTCCGTCCTGCTGTGGACGATGCAGGCCGCCCTCTTCTGGCTCGTGCTGCTCGTGCCCCAGCTCGTCGTGTTCCTGCTGGTGGACGAGCCGCCGACGTGGGAGTTCGTGCTCATGATCGCCACGCTGGTGGTCGGGATCGTGCACACCGCGGTCGAGCCGACCTGGCGCTACCGCGTCCACCGCTGGGAGACCACGCCGGACGCCGTGTACACCCTCTCCGGCTGGCTGAGCCAGGAGTGGCGGGTCGCGCCGGTGTCGCGGATCCAGACGATCGACACGAAACGCGGGCCGTTCCAGCAGATGCTCGGCCTGTCGACCGTCACGGTGACGACGGCGTCGGCCGCCGGTCCGGTGGAGATCGAGGGCCTGGAGCACGAGGTCGCGCAGAGACTCGTGGTGGAACTGACCAACACGACTCAGGCCACGCCCGGTGATGCCACGTGAGCACTCCTTCCGAGGTGCCGGCCGGGCTTCCGGCCGCACCGGAGTTCGTCGAGCCGCTGCAGGAGTGGCACCGCCTGCACGTGCGGATGCTGGTCGTGCGGCCGCTCAACGAGGGCGTCGCGATGCTGGTGCCGATCCTCGTGCTGCTGTTCACCGGCAACGGCGAGAAGTGGCGCCTCGTCGCCAGCGGCGCGACGGTCGCGGCGATCCTCGCGTTCAGCTACCTCATCTGGCGCACCACGAGGTACCGCATCACCGACGACCAGGTCGAGCTGCACACGGGCCTGCTGACCCGCAAGCAGCTCGCGGTGCCGCGTGATCGCATCAGGACGGTCGACCTCACCTCCAAGCCGGGCCACCGGATCTTCGGGCTCTCGGCGGTGCGGATCGGCACGGGACAGCAGGACGTCCCCGGCACGGACGGCCTGACGCTCGACGCGGTGACGCAGCAGGAGGCCGAACGGCTGCGGTTGTTGTTGCTGCAGAAGGGAGTCGCGCCCCGGACGGCTCAGGCGGCGGAGGGCGAGGACGCGGAGCCGGCCCCGGTGCCCGAGTCCGAGGTCATCTCGCAGCTCGACCTGAAGTGGCTGAAGTTCGCGCCGCTGTCGTTGTCGGGGCTCGTCGCGATCGGCGCGGTGTTCGGCGTGCTGTCCAACTACGCCGACGACCTCGGCCTGCACCCGGTGCAGGACCTGTGGGAGTGGCTGTTCGAGAACCCGAGCCTCGCGTTGTTCGCCGGGTTCCTGGTCGCGCTGGCCGTGATCGGTCTGGTGCTGTCGATCCCGCTCTACATCCTCCAGTTCTGGAACTACCGGCTGACCCGCGAGCCGGACGGAACCCTGCGCGTGCAACGGGGTCTGCTCACCACCCGCTCGGTCTCGGTGGAGGAGCAGCGCCTGCGCGGCGTCGACGTCCAGGAACCGCTGCTGGTCCGCGCCGGCAAGGGCGCGAAGCTCGCCGCCGTGACGACGGGCCTGGGCTCGAAGGGCGAGAGCAACCTGCTGCTGCCGCCCGCGCCGCTGTCGGTGGCGCACCAGGTGTCGCGCGACGTGCTGAAGGTCGGCGACGACCCGACGACGCTCCGGCTGCGCAAGCACCCGTTCGCCGCGTTGCGCCGCAGCATGTTCCGGCACGTGCTGCCGTGGGTCGTCATCGCGGTGGGCCTCGCGGTCTGGGCGCCGTCGTGGGCGTGGCCGATCCCGGTGGCGGTCATCCCGTTCGCCGCGCTGGTCGGCTGGGACAACTACCGGTCGCTCGGCAACGCACTGGACGAGCGGTATCTGGTGACGCGCAACAACTCCCTCGTGCGCAGCACCGTCGCGTTGCAGCGCACCGGCATCATCGGCTGGCGCATCCAGCGGTCGTTCTTCCAGCGCCGCAGCGGTTTGATGACGATCGGCGCGACCACGGCGGCGGGTGCGGGCATCTACCACGTGACGGACGTCGGCGAGTCGCACGGGCTGGCGCTCGCCGACGAGGCCGTGCCGGACCTGCTGCGCCCGTTCCTGATCGACTCCACTGTGGACGATCAGGCCGAGCGGAACGACTGGCGGTAGGCGCTCGGCGAGATCCCGATCGACGCGGCCAGCTGCTGCCGCAGAGCCGCGCCGGTGCCGAAACCGGCGTGGTTCGCGACCTGGTCGACCGGCAGGTCGGTGGACTCCAGCAGGTGCCGGGCGCGGTCGACGCGCTGCTGCGTCAGCCACTGGCCCGGTGACATGCCGGTCTCCGCGCGGAACCGGCGGGTGAACGTCCGCACGCTCATCCGCACCTGCGCGGCCATCGCGGCGAGGTCGAGCTGCTCCTGCAGCCGCTCCAGCGCCCACTCGCGGGCGAGCGCGGTCGAGGTGTCCGGGTAGTTCGGCACCGGCCGGTCGACGAACTGGGACTGACCGCCCTGCCGCCACGCCGGGACGACGCAGTAGCGGGCGACCCAGTTCGCCACCTCGCTGCCGTGGTCGGACCTGATGACGTGCAGGCACAGGTCGATGCCGGCCGCGACGCCCGCGGACGTCAGCACGTCGCCGTCGTCGATGAACAGCACGTCCGAGTTCAGGCGCACCTCCGGGTACAGCGCGCGGAACTGGTCGGTGGTCTTCCAGTGCGTGGTCGCGGGCCTGCCGTCGAGCAGCCCGGCCGCGGCGAGCACGAACGCGCCGGTGCAGATCGACATGATCCGCGGCGCCTTCGTCGTCGTGAGCGCCTCCAGGACGGCGGGTTCGAGCCGGCCCTCACGTGCTGGCTGGTAGTGGGTGCCCGGCACGAGCACCGTGTCCGCGTCCCTGAGCACCTCGAGGCCGTGGTCCGGTGCGATGGTGAAGCCGCCGGTGGTCGGGATCGGGCGGCGGTCCGGCGAGCAGACGACGACCTCGTACCTGTCTTCCAGCCGCCCGAACATGTGCGTCGAGCTGCCGATGTCGAACGCGACGGACTTCTCGAGCGCGAGAACGGCGATCCGGTGCATGGCCTGATTCTTTCACATGTTGGCCATCGGGCCACTGGTCGCCAGGTCGGCGATCACCGAACCTTGTCGGCGTGAGACTCCATTGGGCCTGGGTTGTCGCAGGTGTGTCCTTCATCGCCCTGGTGGGCGCCGCCTCGTTCCGCGCGGCGCCGGGCGCGTTGATCGAGCCGTTGCAGGCGGAGTTCGGCTGGACGACCGGCACGATCTCGCTCGCCATCTCGATCAACCTGTTGCTGTTCGGGCTGACCGCGCCGTTCGCGGCCGCACTGATGGACAGGTTCGGCGTGCGGCTCGTGGTGACCTGCGCGTTGACGCTGGTCGCGATCGGCAGCGGGCTGACGGTGTTCATGACCGCGTCGTGGCAGCTGGTTCTGCTGTGGGGCGTCGTGGTCGGCCTCGGCACCGGCTCGATGGCGCTGGCGTTCGTCGCGACGATCACCGGACGCTGGTTCGTGCGGCACCGCGGCCTGGTCACGGGCGTGCTGACAGCGGGCGGCGCGGCCGGCCAGCTGGTGTTCCTGCCGACGGTGGCGTGGCTGTCCGAGTCCTACGGCTGGCGGTACGCCTCGCTGGTCATCTGCATCGCCGCGCTGGCCGTCGTGCCGCTGGCGGGGCTCTTCCTGCGCGAGTACCCGCGGGACGTCGGACTGCTGCCGCTCGGCGCGACCGAGGACACTCCCCCACCGCCGAAGGGCGGAGCGGCCAAGCGTGCACTGGGCGCGTTGGCCACGGCGGCCAGGACCCGGCCGTTCTGGTTGCTGGCCGGCGGTTTCGCGATTTGCGGAGCGTCCACGAACGGCCTGGTGGGCACGCACTTCATCCCCGCCGCGCACGACCACGGCATGCCGACGACGACCGCGGCCGGACTGCTCGCGCTGGTCGGCGTGTTCGACGTCGTGGGCACGATCGCGTCCGGCTGGCTGACCGACCGCGTCGACTCACGGCTGCTGCTGGCGGGCTACTACGCGTTGCGCGGCCTCTCGCTCCTGCTGCTGCCGCAGCTGTTCAGCGAGTCCGCGCACCCGTCGATGCTGGTGTTCATCATCTTCTACGGCCTGGACTGGGTCGCGACGGTGCCGCCGACCGTGGCGTTGTGCCGCCAGTACTTCGGCATGTCCGGCCCTGTCGTGTTCGGCTGGGTGTTCGCCTCGCACCAGCTCGGCGCGGCCCTGGCGGCCTCGGCGGCCGGGCTCACCCGCGACCACCTGGGCAGCTACGACCTGGCCTGGTACGTCGCGGGCGCCCTGTGCATCGGCGCGGCCGTGCTGTCAGCGTCGCTTGCGCGAGGTCCCGAAGATGCCGCGCGTGATCTCGCGCGCCAGGGCGCTGCCCGCTGACCGCAGGAACGACTTCACGGCGCTGTTGCCCAGCACCTTCTCGACGAGCCCCGGTTCCTCCTTCTCCTGGCGCTGGGCGGGAGCGTCCGGGGCTCGTTCCTCCTGCGGCGGCGCGACCTTGCGCATCAGCTGCTCGTAGGCCGACTCGCGGTCGACGGTCTCCGAGTACCTGCCGTGCAGGTCCGACGCCTGGGACGCCTGCTTGATCGCGTCGTTGCCGATGGTGTCCATCAACGAGCGCGGCGCCCGCAGCCGGGTCCACGCGACCGGTGTCGGCGCGCCCTTCTCGCTCAGCACGGTGATGATCGCCTCGCCGATGCCGAGCGACGTGAGGGCCTTTTCAAGGTCGTAGTGCGGAGTCGTCGGATACGTCTTCACCGTGCGCGCCAACGCCTTCTGGTCGTCGGGCGTGAACGCGCGCAGTGCGTGCTGGACGCGGGCGCCGAGCTGCGACAGCACCTCGTTCGGGATGTCGGTCGGCAGCTGCGTGCAGAAGAAGACGCCGATGCCCTTGGACCGGATGAGCTTCACGGTCTGGGTGATCTGGTCGAGGAACGCCTTGGAGGCGTTGGAGAACAGCAGGTGCGCCTCGTCGAAGAAGAAGACGAGCTTGGGCTTCTCGACGTCACCCTCCTCGGGCAGCGTCTCGAACAGCTCGGCCAGCAGCCACATCAGGAACGTGGAGAACAGCGCGGGATTGCCCTGCAGCTCGGCCAGTTCCAGCAAGCTCACGACACCCTTGCCGTCGCGCTGGCGCATCAGGTCGGCCGGGTCGAGCTCCGGTTCGCCGAAGAACCTGTCGCCGCCCTGCGCCTCCAGGTTGACCAGCGCCCGCAGGATCACACCGGCCGTGGATCCGGACACACCGCCGATGCCCTTCAGGTCCTCCTTGCCCTCGTCGCTCGTGAGGTGCTGGATGACGCTGCGCAGGTCCTTGGTGTCGAGCAGCGGCAGACCGCGGCTGTCGGCCCAGTGGAAGATCAGCCCGAGCGTCGACTCCTGGGTGTCGTTCAGGCCCAGCACCTTCGACAGCAGGATCGGCCCGAAGCTCGTGATCGTCGCCCGCAGGGGAACGCCGAGACCGCCCGTGCCGATCGACAGGAACTGCACCGGGTACGACGCCGGCCGCCAGTCGTCACCGGTGTCCGCGGCACGGGCCCTCGTCCTGTCGCTGTCCGCACCTTGCTGCGACAGACCGGACAAGTCGCCCTTCACGTCCGCCATCAGCACCGGCACGCCGTTGTCCGACAGCTGTTCGGCGAGCAGCTGGAGGGTCTTCGTCTTGCCGGTTCCCGTTGCGCCCGCGACAAGTCCGTGGCGGTTGACCATGGCCAGCGGGATGCGGACGTGGGCGGTCGGCTCCACCGTCCCGCCGACCAGCACGGCACCGAGCTCGATGGCCGCGCTCTCCGACGCATATCCCGCAGCGATCTCAGCTTGAGCCGTCATGCACGAGGAGCGTAACCAGGTTGCTGCACGCCGCCACTCGAAGTTGACGCTCCGCGCAGTAATGTTCCGGGCGTGATGGATCGTCTGGTGTGGATCGACTGCGAGATGACCGGACTCGACTTGGGCAAGGACGCTCTGATCGAGATCGCGGCACTGGTCACGGACGCCGAGCTCAACGTGCTCGGCGACGGCGTGGACATTGTGATCCACGCGGATGACGAAGTGCTCGCCTCGATGCCGGAGGTCGTCATGCAGATGCACGCCAAGTCGGGCCTGACCGAGGAGGTGCGCGCGTCCACGGTGTCCCTGGAAGAGGCCGAGGCCGCCGTGCTGGCGTACATCAAGGAGTGGGTCCCCGACCCGCGGACCGCTCCCCTGGCCGGCAACTCCATCGCCACCGACCGCGGCTTCATCGCCCGCGACATGCCGGCGCTGGACGCCCACCTGCACTACCGCATGGTCGACGTGTCGTCGATCAAGGAGCTGTGCCGGCGCTGGTACCCGCGCATCTACTACGCGCAGCCGGGCAAGGGTCTCGCGCACCGGGCGCTCGCCGACATCGTCGAGTCGATCCGGGAGCTCGCGTACTACCGGCGGACGGCGTTCGTGCCGCAGCCGGGCCCGTCCACCGAGCAGGCCCAGGCCGTGGCCGCTGACCTGCTCAAGAACGTCGACTGACCCCCGATTTCAATATCAGTGGATGCCGTTGCTATGCTTCCCTCGCCGGTCAACGACTGGCAATGGTGGGTGTAGCTCAGTCGGTAGAGCACTGGGTTGTGATCCCAGGTGTCGCGGGTTCAAGTCCCGTCACTCACCCTTTGTCGAAAGGCCTCCGCACCAGCGGGGGCCTTTCTTCACGTTTCGGGAGTCTTCATGACCACGCTCGTCGCCAAGGACCTCGCCGCCGGCCACGGTGACCGCGTCCTCTTCTCCGGGCTGAACCTCGTGGTCGCTCCCGGCGACGTCATCGGGCTCGTCGGCGTCAACGGCGCGGGCAAGTCGACGTTGCTGAAGACGCTGGCCGGGCTCGTTCCCGCCGAGTCCGGTCGTGTGACGCTGAGCCCGCCCGCGGCCAACGTCGGGCACCTGTCGCAGGAACCCGAACGCCGCGAGGGCGAGACAGTCCGCGAGTTCCTCGCCCGGCGGACGGGTGTCGCGGACGCCCAGGCCGCCCTGGACGCGGCCACCGAGGCGCTGACCGCCGGCAATGACGAGGGCTACTCGGACGCGCTGGACCAGTGGCTCGCGCTGGGCGGCGCCGACCTGGAGGAGCGGTCGCTCGAGGTCATCGCCGACGTGGGTCTCACCGTCGGCCTCGACGCGCTGATGACCTCGCTGTCCGGTGGCCAGGCAGCGCGGGCGGGCATGGCGTCGTTGCTGCTCAGCCGCTACGACATCTTCCTGCTCGACGAGCCGACGAACGACCTGGACCTCGACGGCCTGGAGCGGCTGGAGAAGTTCGTCACGGGCCTGCGCGCCGGCACCGTGGTGGTGTCGCACGACCGCGAGTTCCTGGCCCGCACGGTCACGAGCGTGCTGGAGCTCGACCTGCACCAGAACTCCGTGCGCCTCTACGGCGGCGGTTACGACTCGTACCTCGAAGAGCGCGCACGGGCCCGTCAGCACGCCCGTGACGACTACGAGGAGTTCGCGGACACCAAGGCCTCGCTGGAGGCCCGTGCGCGCATGCAGCGGTCGTGGATGGAGAAGGGCGTGAAGAACGCCCGGCGCAAGGCGGGCGACAACGACAAGAACGCGCGCAAGTTCCGTGCCGACGCGACGGAGAAGCAGGCCTCGAAGGCCCGCCAGACCGACCGCATGATCGAGCGGCTGGACGTCGTCGAGGAGCCCCGCAAGGAGTGGGAGCTGCGGATGGAGATCGCCGCGGCCCCGCGTTCCGGTGCCGTGGTGGCGTCGTTGCGGGCGGCCGTGGTCGAGCGCGGCGGCTTCCGGCTCGGCCCGGTGGACCTGCAGATCGACTGGGCGGACCGGGTCGCGATCACCGGCGCGAACGGCGCGGGCAAGTCGACGTTGCTCGCCGCGCTGCTGGGTCGCGCCGAGCTGACGTCCGGCTATGCGGCGCTGGGCTCCGGCGTCGTGGTAGGCGAGGTGGACCAGGCGCGCGGGCTGTTCCTGGGCGACCTGCCGCTGGTGGACGCGTTCCAGGAGGCCGTGCCGGAGATGAACCCGGCCGACGTGCGGACGCTGCTGGCGAAGTTCGGCCTGAAGGCGGCGCACGTGATGCGCCCGGCGGCGTCGCTCTCACCGGGGGAACGGACGCGGGCGGCACTGGCGCTGCTGCAGGGCCGCGGAGTCAACCTGCTGGTGCTGGACGAGCCGACGAACCACCTGGACCTCGCCGCGATCGAGCAGCTGGAGTCGGCGCTGGACAACTACCCCGGCACGTTGCTGCTGGTGACGCACGACCGGCGGATGCTGGAGGCGGTGCAGGTGAACCGTCACCTGACCGTGTCGGGCGGTCAGGTGACGGTCTCCTAGGCCGCTAGCGGTTGCCCTGGATCCAGGTGGCCCACGGGACCTGCCAGTCGCCGAAGCCGTCCCACGGCTCCAGCACGGGACCGCCGGAGTTGGTGACGATCACGACGTCGCCCTGCTTGCTGTTGTCGAACACCCACTTGGCGTTCTCCGGCGAGAGGTTGAGGCAGCCGTGGCTCACGTTGCGCTTGCCCTGGTCGCCGATGGACCACGGGGCGCCGTGGAAGAAGATGCCGCTGTTGGACATGCGGTACGCCCAGTCGACCGGGGTCTTGTAGCCGCCGTTCTCCAGCGCGAGACCGTACGTGGTCGAGTCCATGATCATGTGGTTGTACTTCTCCATCAGCACGTACGTGCCGGTGGGGGTGGCGTCGGCCGGCTTGCCCATCGAGGTCGGCATGGTGCGCACGACCTGGCCGTTGACCTTGGTGATCACCTGGTGCGTCTGGCCGTCGGCCTCGTGGATGACCTCGTCGCCGACCGTCGTGGTGATCGTGCGGTCTTCCTGGCCGTAGATGCCGTCACCGATGTGCTTGCCGTAGACCTTGATGTTCATCGTGATCTTGGTGCCCGGCTTCCAGAACTTCTCCGGACGCCAGTGCACCTCCTTCTTGTTGAACCAGTAGAAGGCGCCCTCGACCTTGGGCTCGGTGGTGATCTCGAGCATCTTCTCGGCCGCGACCTTGTCGGCCACCGGCTCGTCGAAGTAGAAGGCGAGCGGCTGCCCCACGCCGATCGTGGTGCCGTCCTGCGGGTTCGTCGACACGTACGTGAGCGTGCGCGGCTTCACCGTGGTGAAGGACGACTCCTTGGTCTCCGTCTTGCCGTCCTCACCGGTGGCGGTGGCGACCAGCTTGTACGTCTTGGAGTACCCGAGCGGCTCGGTGTTGGTCCACTGCGTCGACTCGGCGTTCATCTTGCCCTCGACGACCTTGCCGTCGGGGTTGGTCAGCTTGACGTCGGTCAGCTTCCCGTCCGCCGCCGTCGCGATGACCGGCAGACCGGGCGCCACGTTCGCCGAGCCGTTGTTCAGCGCGAGCGTCAGCGTGACGGGCTTCGGCGGAGGCGGAGGAGGAGCGCTCGACTCCCCACCGGCACCCCCGGCCGCACCATCGCCCCCACCCGAACAGCCTGCGATCAGCATCACAGCGACTCCCGCCATGACCACCCCACGACCGCGCCTGCTCCACATCCCCATCGACGTACTTCCGATCTGCTTGTCGCCGCTCCCGAGACTGCCTGCACGAAGGTGTTTCGGCGTCCCCCGATTAGGTGACGACAGGGGGTGGCCCGAAGTTGCGCAAGTGGCCGGATCGTTACGTGGCCGACGCACCCCCAAACCGGCGCTGACCAGCCGATTGGGAACGCGCGGAGGCGCTGTGCTAACGTTCTTCACGTCGGAACGAGCAAGCCTCCGGCACACAAACAAGCGCCGCTAGCTCAGTTGGTTAGAGCAGCTGACTCTTAATCAGCGGGTCCGGGGTTCGAGTCCCTGGCGGCGTACTCCAGAGAAGCAGGCAGAGATTCGTCTCTGCCTGCTTCTCTGCTTTCCACGCTCATTCTCCGAGCTGCGCCCTCAACGACTCAGCAGTCCGCGGCCACCGGTTCGTTCGAGCCGGTGTCGACGAAACCGTCGCTGATCCACTTGCCGTCCTCGAGCCGGTTCCACAGGTTCGTGCTGCCCCAGACCCCTTCGACGGTCTCGCCGCGGCTGGTGCACGCGATGGCCACCACCGCACCGTCCGCGACCGTGCCCTCGATCGAGTAGCTCAGGCCGGGACCGGACCGCAGGTTCACCGTGCTGTTCGGGCCCGCGTCGACCGTGCCGGTGGGCAGCGTCGTGCCGCCACCGCCGTAGTTCGTGATCCGGCCGCCGACGGAGACGCGCGTGCTGCCGCGTTGCGCATAGCCGCCGTAGGCCTGCGAGCCTTCGTAGAACGTCCAGCCGCCGATGGTCATCCCGTTGACGCTCACGTGGGTGTTGCCGCGCAGCAACGAGAAGTGCACGTGCGCACCGGTGCTCGAACCGCCGCACGGCAGTTCGTTGCCGATGTTGCCGAGGTACGTGCCGGTGCGCACCGCGCTGCCGTCGGCGAGCGTCGTCAGGTTGTACATGTGGTAGTAGGTGGTGCTGTAACCGTTGTCGTGCACGACTTTCACCAGTGCACTGCGGCCCACGACGCAACTCTTGTAGACGCGGCCGTTGCCCGCGGACAGGACCCGTCCGTCGCCGCCGTTGAAGTCGATGGAACTGAACGGCCGGCTGCTGCCGCTGTTGCCGTGCGGGCCGCCGCCCATCCACCACGCCACGTTCACCGGCCACGGCAGGCCGAGACCGGTGGGGGCGAGTGCTTCTGCGCGGTTGTTCTGGTTGGCCGCGAACGTCCGCTTCTCGCCGTCGCTGAGCACACCGGACGGCGCCTGTGCGGCGAGGGCGGCGAACCCGGAGGTGCCGTCGAGCTCGACCCGCCAAGCGGAGCGTTCCTTGCGGGCCAGGAACAACGCCATGTGCGGTGCCCCGTGCTCCTGGCCGTGGACGAGCGGGATGGTGGTGCTGCCGAACACCCACGCACCAGACGTGCGGGTCGGCTCGAACAGCGGTTCACGCAGGGTCTGCGTGTCCCACTGCCGCTTCAGCGCGTCGCCGTGCTGCTGGAGCACGGTGGCGCGCACGGTCGTGGCGAGGTCGGTCTCGGCGGCCGTCGCGGACGGCGCGACCGCCAGGGCGGCACCGGTCGCGAGTGCGGAGAGGAGCGCGGCGAATCGGCGCGCGGACAACGGACGGGACATGTGCCCTCCAGGGGGAAATCGGCACAGTGCAGGGATTCGGCGGCGTTTGCAGGGGCCGCCGCGCCGATGACATACCGGTGCTCCGACGCGGTCAAGGTCGCTTCTGGCGGATGTCCACAACTGTGGAAGGCGCCTTCAAAACTGTGGAGGGATACCCACCTTCGTCGGTCATATCGGGCGTGAGCGGCCTTCTAAACTGTTTCTTCCACAGTGGAGGGGGTGCGCGGTGGCCGTTCCGCCCGACGTCGGCCACGAGGTCGAAGTGCTGCTGCACTCAGGTCCGTTCCACGCCGCGTTGCGCGCCGCCATCGAGCGCAGCGGTCTCACGCTGGAACGCCTGCGCGACCGCCTGGCCCGCCGGGGTATCCACGTCAGCCTGTCCACGCTGAGCTACTGGCGACTGGGCCGCAGCCGTCCAGAACGCGCCGACTCGCTGCGCGCGGTCCAGGCCATCGAGACCATCCTCGGCTTGCCGCGGCACTCGCTGGAAGCCCTGCTCGGGCCGCCGCGCCCGCGTGGCAGGTGGGTGACCGAGCAGCGGCAGCCCCGGCGCTACGGGCGGATGCTGGAGCCCGCGCAGTCGCTGGCGGAGACGGTGGAGGCGCTGATCGGCCCGTCCGACAGCGACCTGCGCCTGTGGTCGCAGGACGACGCGGCCACGGTGGACGGCCACGGCGCGCTCCGCTCGATCCACACCAGACAGGTGCTGCGCGCGGTCGCCGGTCACCCCGACCGCTACCTGGCCGTGTACTGCGCGGACGACGGCACGCCACCGGAGGCGTTGAGCGCGGAGGCCGTGCGCAACTGCCGGTTGGGACGGGTGCGCAGACACCCGCGAGCGCCGGTGATCGCCGCGGAGCTGCTGTTCGACCACACCTTGCGCGCGGGCCAGACCCACCTGCTGGAGTACCGCTTCACCATCGCGGAGACGGGCGCGGTGGCCGACGACCACCGCCGTGCGTTCCGCTATCCCGTGGGCGCCTACGTGATGAGCGTGCAGTTCACCGAGCCCCGCCTCCCGGTCCGCTGCTACGCCCTCGCGCAGCCCGGCGTGGACGCGGCGCTCGTGCACGGGGAGGAACTCGCGCTCGCGCCGGGCCGGGTGCTCCACCTGACGGCGAAGGACGTCCAGCCCGGTGTGCTCGGCATCGGCTGGGACTGGTCCTAGGACTCAGACCCAGTCCGGCGACCGTCCCAGTGCAGCCAGGATCCGGCGAAGCGGGTCCGGGCCGTTCTCGTCCACCGCGGGCTTGAACGGCGCTCCGGGCTTCAGCCTGGCTTCGCCGTCCGGCACTGCCTGCGCGATCCGCAACGCGGGTTCGGCGACCTCGGGAGCAAGGCGGTAGCCGAGCCCGAGCGAGCGCGCGACGTCCCAGCCGTGCACCACGTAGTCGATCAGGTGGAAGCTCACCGCCCGCACCGCCGGGAAGCTCGCCCCGAACTCCGGTAGCACGAACTCCCGTTGCGGCACAACGGGTTCCGCGAACGCGGCCAGGACGTCCTCCGCCGCCTCGGTGTGGTCGGCCGGACCGGCGGGGCGCACCTCCCAGGCCGCGAGGTCGTCGCCGGTGCCACGGGCCGCGGCTGCGAAACCGTGGTGCTGGGCGGTCATGTGGGCGAGCAGATCGGCGAGTGTCCACTCGGCACACGGCGTGCGCCTGCCCATGTCGCCGGCTCTCACCCAGGACACGATCTCGACGCTGGTCCGCACCACTCCGCGATGCAGGACCAGCAGGTCATTAATATGCATGTGCTTACGGTATGCACATGCATATCAATGCCGCAAGGTCGTTATCATCGTGTCCGTGAACGGTCGGCGACGTGACCTCGCGGCGATGATCGCACCGCTGCAGCGAGCGCTGGTCGCCGCCGAGCAGCCGGTGCTGCGCGCGCACAGCCTGAGCATGTGGGGCTACGTCGTGCTCGACGCGCTCGAGGGCCGGCCGGTGCGCACTCAGGCCGCGCTGGCGGAGTTCATCGGCGCGGACAAGAGCCGGATCATCGGCGTGCTGGACGAACTGGAGGCCGACGGCCTGCTGGAGCGCACGCGCGATCCGGCGGACCGGCGCGCACGGCTCGTCGCGATCACCGAGGAAGGCCGTCGCCGGCACGGCGCGGTCCAGGCCGAGATCCAGCGGGGCGAGGAACGCCTGCTCGCCCGGCTGCCCCCTGCCGACCGCGAGGCGCTGCTGCGGTCGCTGGCCGTGCTCGTCGACGAGTTGCCGAAGCTCGACTGAAGGAGACCCCGTGCCCGACCTGCACGCGCTCTACCGCGATCTGCACGAGCACCCCGAACTGTCGCTGCAGGAGTTCCGCACGGCCGGGGTGCTCGCGGACGCGTTGCGGCCGTTGGGGTACGAGGTCACCACCGACGTCGGTGGCACGGGCGTGGTGGGTGTGCTGCGCAACGGTGACGGCCCGATCGTGATGCTCCGGGCGGACATCGACGCGTTGCCCGTGCAGGAGACGACAGGACTGCCTTACGCCTCAACGGTCCGTGCGACCAGTTCGGACGGTGAGGACGTGCCGGTTGCGCACGCGTGCGGGCACGACATGCACGCCACGTGTCTGATCGGTGCGGCCGAACGTCTGTCGCAGACCCGCGAGGAGTGGTCGGGGACGTTGCTCGTGGTGTTCCAGCCGGCCGAGGAACTGGGTCGTGGCGCGCGGGACATGGTCGCCGACGGCCTGTTCGACCGGTTCGGCAAGCCCGAGGTCGTGCTGGCGCAACACGTCAGCCCGTTGCCCGCCGGGATGATCGCGCACGGCAGCGGTCCGCTGATGGCGGCCTCCGACTCGGTGCGCGTCACGTTGTTCGGGCGCGGCGGCCACGGTTCCGCGCCGGAGACCGCCATCGATCCGGTGCTGATGGCCGCGCACACCGTCGTGCGGCTGCAGGGCATCGTCGCGCGCGAGGTCGCGCCGTCCGAACGTGCGGTCGTCACGGTCGGACGGTTGCAAGCGGGCACCAAGGAGAACGTCATCCCGGAGACGGCCGAGATCGGCGTCAACATCCGGACGTTCGACGAGCACGTCCGCGGCATCGTCCGGGCGGCCGTGGAACGGATCGTGCGCGCCGAGGCCGCCGCGTCCGGGGCACCGCGCGAACCCGAGTTCGACTGGTACGACGGCACTCCGGTGCTCGTGTCCGATCCGGACGCGACCGCGAAGACGATGGCCGCGTTCGCCGAGCACTTCGGCGAGGGCAACCTGATCCCCGGCGCGGTCGTCAACGCCAGCGAGGACGTCGGCGTGTTCGGCACCGCCGCGGGTGTGCCGACCGTGTTCTGGTTCCTCGGCGGCACCGACTTCAGCACCCGCGAACCCGGCCGGCCCGTCGCGATGAACCACTCCCCCGAGTACGCGCCGGACGTCGAGCCGACGCTGACCACCGGGGTCGACGCGCTGGTCGTCGCCGCCCGGACGTGGCTCGGTTAGCGCGCCGCGATCCCGTCGTACATGACGCGCCGCAGCGCTTCGCTCTGCGCGGCCTGGGCTTCCGGCGTGCGCAGTGAGGAGATCGCGGTGCCGAGGATCATGCCGTTGATGGCCCTGGCGGTGTTGTCGACGTCGAGATCCGCTCGCAGGTAGCCCAGTTCGACGCCGTGCGAGAGGTAGGCGGACGTCAGCGCGGCGGCCAGGTCGAACAGGTCGAGGATCCGTTCCGCCATGGCCCGGTCGATGCCGGGGGCCTCGAACAGCAGCAGCCGCGGCACGCGCGGGTCCTCGCCGAAGATCCGGCCGAGCGCCTCGCCGATGCGCGCGGACTGCTCGCGGTACTCGGCGAGCGTCGACACCGCGTCCGGGGCGTTCTCCGCCGTGAGGGCGCCGGTGATGCGGCCGACCAGGTCGTCGACGACGTGGTCGACGATGTCCCGCTTGTTCTGGAAGTAGCGGTAGAACGTGCCGTGCCCGATGCCGAGCCGCGCGGCGACGTCGGCGATCCCGGTGGCGTGGTAGCCGCGTTCGGCGAAGCAGTCGAAGGCCGCGTCGATGATCTCGCGGCGCAGCTCCTGCTTCTTGCGCTCCGCACGGCTGACGGGTTCGGCGCTGGACGTCATTCCTCAAGTCTATGACCTGCGGAGTCTTGCGATCATCCACGAAACTGACATACGGTTCCGAAACTGACATGCGGTTCCGCTCAACGCAGGAGGTCGGGAATGGCCCCGCAGTACGACGCGATCGTGGTCGGTGCCGGATTCGGCGGCATGGGCGCGGCGATCGAGCTCAAGCGGCTCGGGCTGCACGACCTGCTGATCCTGGAACGGGAGGACGACCTCGGCGGCACCTGGCACGTGAACCGCTATCCGGGGCTCGCCGTCGACATCCCGTCCCCGACCTACTCGTACTCGTTCGAGCCGAATCCGCACTGGTCACGGCTGTTCGCGCCGGGTGAGGAGCTCAAGCGGTACGCCGCGCACGTGGCGGTGAAGTACGGGCTGCGGCCGTTGATGCGCTTCGGCGTGACGGTGACCGGGGCCCGCTGGCGGGACGACCACTGGGAGGTCACCGCCGGCGACGAGACCTTCACCGCGCGGTACCTCGTGACCGCCACCGGGTTCCTGTCGATGCCGAAGATGCCGGACATCGAGGGCATCGAGTCGTTCCGGGGCGAGGTGGTCCACACCGCCGCGTGGAAGCCCTGCGACCTGACCGGCAAGAGGGTGGCGATCATCGGCACGGGTGCCACCGCGGTGCAGCTGATCCCCGAACTCGCCCGGCAGGCCTCCGCGCTGACCGTCTACCAGCGCACGCCGATCTGGGTCAGCCCGAAGCCGGACCACGCGGTTCCCCCCGCGGTCAGGACGTTGTTCGCGCGGCTGCCGTTCGCGCAGCGGGCCGTGCGGTGGCTGGGCAGCGCGGTCCTCGAGCTGATGATGATCTCGGGGGTGGTGCGCTACAGGCAGCTGCGAGTGGTGAACCGGCTGGCCGAGCGGTGGTGCCGCCTGCACCTGCACCGGCAGGTGCGCGATCCGGAACTGCGGCGCAGGCTCACCCCGGACTACTCGTTCGGCTGCAAGCGGCCCACTTTCTCCAACGACTACTTCCGCACGTTCACCCTGCCGCACGTGCGACTCGAGACGTCGTCGATCGAGCGGGTCGACGCGTCCGGAGTCGTCACGGCGGAGGGCAGGACCGAGATCGACGTGCTCGTGCTGGCGACGGGGTTCGACCTCTGGGACACCAACTTCCCGGCCTTCGAGGTGATCGGCCGCGAGGGCAGGGACCTGGGCGCGTGGTGGCGGCAGAACAGGTTCCAGGCCTATGAGGGCGTGACGGTGCCGGGGTTCCCGAACTACCTGTCGCTCAACAGTCCGTACTCCTACAGCGGGTTGTCGTACTTCACGACGATCGAGTGCCAGATGACGCACATGCGGCGGCTGTTCACGGCGATGCGCTCCCGTGGTGCGTCGGTCTTCGAGGTCACGCAGCGGGCCAACGACGAGTTCCTCGACCGGATGCGCACGAAGGTCACGCGGAACTCGGTGTTCTCGCTCGGCCACTGCGCCACCGCGCACAGCTACTACTTCAACCAGCACGGCGAAGCCACGTTGCTGCGACCGACCTCGACGGTGGGCGCACGCCGCGCCGCGAACAGCTTCCCGTTGTCGGACTACGACTTCTCGCCGATCGGCGTCACGCGGACAGGCAGAACAGATGCCCCTGCGGGTCGGCCAGGACTGTCCACTGCCCCTCCCCCGGCTGGAAATCCGGCTTGGTAGCGCCGAATTCCAGCAACCGCTCGACCGCGAGCGCGACGTCCTCGACGTGGAAGTCCAGGTGCGCCTGCTTGTCGGAACCGGGCCACGCGGGCGGCCGGTAGTCCGGCACGCGGACGAACGCGAGCTGGACGCCATCCTCGCCCAGGTAGGCGGAGTTGTCGTCGCTGGAGGTGACCTTCCACCCCGTGACCGCGCGGTAGAACTCGGCCAGCGGACCGGGATCGGCGCAGTCGAGGACGACGGTGGTGAGCTGCGCGAGTGCGGGCATGGTGCGCTCCTTCTGTTGTGGTGCGCACCAGCCTGCGCCGCGACCGCCTCCCGGGTCTTGAACATCCTTGCGCCCAGAAATCGTCAGACCCCGTCTCTAGCCTGGGTGAGTGCTGTCCTTCACCGTTCTCGCGGCCCGCCCGGAGTTCACCGTGTCCTCGGTGGACTGCCGCGCCGACCACCGCGGCTGGTCGGCCGAGCAGCCAAGCGCGGACGTGCGGCTCGTGCTCGTGCGCAGCGGCGGGTTCCGCCGCCGCGTCCGGAACGGGTGCACCGACCTCGACCGCACGCTCGGCTATCTGGGCTTGCCCGGCGAGGAGGAGCAGTTCTCCCATCCCGCGGGCGGCGACGTGTGCACGTCGATCAGCCTGCGGCCAGGCCTGTGGCGCGCGCTGGCGGGCGACGCACCGAGGTTCGCCGGCCCGTCGCTGTACGTGGACGGCCGGCTCGACCTCGCCCACCGGCGGCTCCTCGCGGCCGCGCGCGACGACGGGTCCGAGGAGCTGGTGGGCCTCGTGGCGCAGGCCGTCAGGCAGGTCGTCACCACGCGGGCTCCGGACGGTGGCGGCGACGAGGCGCTGGTGGCCAGGGCCCGTGGCGTGATCGGCGACGACCACCCGGCCGCCTCGGGCCTGATCCCGCTCGCCGGCCTCCTGGGCGTCTCGCCGTACCGGCTGAGTCGTGCCTTCACCCGCGTGCTGGGGGTGTCGCTGACCCGCTACCGCAACGGTGTTCGCGTCTCCCGCGCGCTCGATCGCCTGGAGCAGGGCGAACCCGGTCTCGCCGCACTCGCCGCCGATCTCGGGTTCGCCGACCAGGCCCACCTGTGCCGCACGGTGCGCGACCACCTCGGACACACGCCGACCGCACTGCGCCGGCTGCTCGGGAAAACCCGGGCCCACCGGCGTGGAGAACGCCTCACCGCAGACGTCGTTCGTGATCGACGCCACGGCGGCGCCATCGACACGGAACTCTTACGCTGAGCGCCTCGATGGCGAGAGGTGCTCGATGAAGAAGCAGGCGTACGCGGTCGCCGCGGTCGCGGACTCGATCGCGGCGGCCGTGCGCGGCGCAAGGTCCGTGCGCCCCGTGACGAAGACCGCACTGATGCCCGTCCTGGCCGTGGCCAGCCCACCCCGCGACGCCGGCATGGCGGTAGGCCTCGCCGGCTCGTGGCTCGGCGACGTGGCGCTGCTCGGCGACTCGGACCGGGCGTTCCGAACAGGACTCTTCAGCTTCCTGGCGGCCCACGTCGGCTACACCGCGGCCCTGGCCCGCCGCTCCTCACCGGGCTCCCGGAAGGCGGTCGTGCCCATCGTCGCGGCATCGGCCGCGGGAGCCGCCGTGTTCGCCCGCGCGGCAGGCCCGCTGGGCAAGCCGGTGGGCCTCTACGCCCTGACACTCGGCACGATGGTCGCCGCCGCGTCGACGGCCCGAGGCCCCGGCGCGCGACGGGTTCTCGGCGGCGCGGCCCTGTTCGCGGTGTCGGACGCACTGCTCGGCGCGAGCCGGTTCGTCCTCGCAGGACGCGCCGCCCGAGTGGCGTCAGCGGGGGTCATGCCGACCTACGCGGCGGCCCAGTGGCTCCTGCACACGGGGTTCGACAAGTCGAACAGGTGACCCGCGTGAAAACCGGTTGGAACCCCTGTGCTAACGTTCTTGTCGTCGGAACGAGCAAGGCTCCGGCACACAAACAAGCGCCGCTAGCTCAGTTGGTTAGAGCAGCTGACTCTTAATCAGCGGGTCCGGGGTTCGAGTCCCTGGCGGCGTACTCCAGAGAAGCAGGCAGAGATTCGTCTCTGCCTGCTTCTCTGCTTTTCGGGTACTGATCCGGCTTCTCCGCAGCCTCGTTGTGGACCATGATTTGCGGGTTAAGGACATCCCTGCGATCAAGGAGTCCCGCTGCTGTGAGGTGGTGCGCCCAGGCGGTGTTCTCTCGATGGGCGGTGCGGCTGGGAGGATGTCGGCGAGCCGATTGGCGAGGTGGCGCTGTGGCGCACACCGCAGGCGTGTTGTCGGTCGTAGCAGGCAGGCGCGCCGGGCGAGGTACGCAGCGCGCTCATCGCTTGGCGGGACGAGTGAGTCGACCAGTCTGGTGTTACGCACGTACTGGCAGTTCACGGTGGTCTTGCGGCCAGAGGCGATAGTGACCGGGCTGGTTCAGGCATAGTTTCTTGCGGGCTTCTGAGCTAGCGCAGCGGGTCAGGTCGCCGCCAAACTCGCGTGGATGCTCTCGGCCCGCTCTTCGACCTTTCGTCTGCCTGCCGCTGCAGTACCGCGACGATCTGCTCCCGTGTGACCTTGACCGCGGTATCTGGGTTCGGGACCGCGGCGAGAGCTGTCACCCGTGGACCCAGATCAGTTCCAATTGCGATCAGCATCCGGACTTGTGCCACGCCATCGGAGAGGTCGGTGATCAGCGCACATAAGCGCGTGATTCCTTCGACGCCGTTCGGTAGCCGAAGTGCGGCCGGTCACGTCCATGATCTTGATGTCGTGTTGACTTTGAGCCCAGGCACGACGTCCTTCAGCAGTCGCTCATCCCGGCCACCGGCGGGCGCACACGCCTCGAGAAGGACTGATCCGCTCCTCAACAGCCAAGTGCTCATCCACCAGCAGCCGTCGTGGCGCTGAGTGCCGGTCTCAACGCATGGCGAGCACTTGTCCTATCGCGACGACATCTGCCTTGCCGAGGTCTCGCAGCACGGTGCCACCTGCAGCGACGCCGCTCGTCGTCCCGCTGACGAGCCGGACCCGGTTGGCCGATGGTGCGACGCGTTGCCCCATCACGTCGACCACCATGCCGCTACACCGTCCAGCAGCCTCCAGCAGCTTCCAGTCTTGGCAATTGGACACGCAGGAGCTGTGCGGTCATCCGCGCGTCGGTCAGCGCTCGATGCGCGGGTTCACCCGCCTCGACTCCGGCGGCGGCAAGGCAATCGACGAGCTTTCTCCTGCCCTCGCCGTGCAGCCAGCGATCCGCTTCCATCGTGCACAGCCCGGCTGCGGAGGTGAGGCGCAGATCGGCACGTTCCAGCTCCGCCTCCAGAAACCGTCGTTCGAACGGGAGGTTGTGCGCGACGAGGACCACCCCGTCCAACTGCGCGGCAACCTCGTGCGCGATCTCGGCGAAAGTCGGCGCGCCGACCACGTCGGCATCGGTCAGACCGTGCACCCAGGACGCGTTCACCCCGCGCTGCGGATCGACGACGCTGCTCCACTCGCTCAGCACGGTGCCGTCCGGTGCCAGGCGCACGATGGCGATCTCGATGATCCGATCGCGGCGGCGTGGCGCGAAGCCTGTCGTCTCCAGGTCCACCACGGCGAACGGCAGGCCGCGCGCGGGCGCCTCTGGCCGTCCTACCGAGGCGCCATCGATCGGATCGGGGTCGACGAGCGGCAACGTCTCCGCGAGCGCCTTCAGCACCTCGCGGGCTTTGGGCAGGTTCAAATGTCCCTTGGCGTAGCCATAGGCGCGCATCGACGGGCCCAGGTGCACGTCGTGCTTGTCCACGACGGTGTTCGGCACCGCGGCGGCGAGTTCGACGTCGGCCGGCTCGTCGCACGCGAGCAGTCGCCTGACCACATGCCCCAGTTCGGCCGGGCCGCAGTTCGACACGGACAGCGCCACACCGTCCCTGCTCGTCTCCAAACCGGCCGTGGTCAACCACACCGCCAGCGTGTCGAGCACTCGGTCGCCCAGCCACGGGAAAACCACGGTGTCGTTGCCCCAGGCCAGAACCGGAGCCTCGGCGAGGTTGAGTCTGCGGTAGGAGTCACGGCCTTCCGCCAGAAGTTTCCGCGCGGTCGCGTCCAGGTACGGCGGCACCGCGCCGGACTCGTACCAGCGGCGCATCCGCTGCCTGATCTCGTCGCGGACCTCCGCAGCCACACCGGTGAAGGACGGCGCCCGGCCTCCCCTCGCAGCGTCGAGCTCGATCACCTTGCTGGCTGAGTCGACGGTCAGGACCTGCCAGCGACGACCCGCGAAGACGAGCAACTGACCTGGCATCACCGGGTACAGCACCGGAATCGTGCCGAGCGTGCGGCTCCCGTGGACCAAGCGGTACTCGTCGGAGCTGGCGAACGCCGCGTAGAAGCTGTAGTGCCCGACAATCCGCTCACCCACCGGCCCCAGCAGGAGGAGGCCTCCCGGCTCCTGCTCGATCAGCTCCGCCTTTCCGAGGTCGCGCAGCAGCTGGGCGAACATCTTCTGGTCGACGCGGTGGAAGGGACCGTTGCCGCACAACGCCTTCCACAGCTGCTCCGGTGCCGCGCCCTGGTGCTGCGCGATCACCGAGAGAACCTGCTGGACCAGGGTGGACAGGTGCAGCCCGGACAGGTCCGATGACTCGAACCAGCGCTCCCCGAGCAGGTCGATCATGGCGACGGTCTGGAAGAGCTCCGCCCGCAACTGGTCCGTAGGCGGCGTCGTCACCGCGATCTCGGGCTCTGCCACGTGTATACGGAGCTCCGCCGGGCTACCACGCCTGCCGGACCGGCCGAAGCGCTGCCGCAGTCCGGCGACACTCGGCGGGGCACCGATCTGGGCGACCGAAGTGATCGTTCCGATGTCGATGCCCATCTCCAGCGTCGATGTGCAGATCGCCGTCGTGGGCCGGGCGCTCCTGAGCTGTTCCTCCACCTGTTCGCGCACGTGCTTGGCCAGGTTGCCGTGGTGCGGGAAGAACTCGTTCGGCACGCCTCGTGCGTCCGACATCGCGCGCAACCGGTCCGCGTAGTACTCCGCGGCACCACGGCGGTTCGCGAACACGAGGTGGTTGCCACCACGCAACACTTCGTAGAGGTCGTCCGCGATGGCCAGGCTGCTGACCGGCTCGTCCGCGACCTCCTCTTCCGGAGTGACCTCCACGTAGCCACGCACGAGCAGCTTGAGCCCGGCACCGCGGTCGTTCGACTCGATCAAGCGCACCCGGCCGCCTCCGCCGGGCCTGAGGAAGTCCGCGGCCGCGGCCATGTCGCCGAGCGTGGCCGAGAGGCCGATCCTGGGCACGGTGCGCCGTACCGCGAGTTCCAGCCGGTGCAACAGGGACTGGAGCTGAGCGCCCCTTTCTCCGCCGACGAACGAGTGCATCTCGTCTACGACGACCCACCCGAGAGAGGTGAAGACGCGCGAGACCTCCGGCCCGCGCAGGACGAACATCGCCTCCAGCGACTCCGGGGTGATCAGCAGAATCCCCTCTGGCTGCGTGAAGACCTTCGCTTTGGCAGCGGCGGCGACGTCACCGTGCCAGCGGTGGACCGGGATGTCCAGCTGCTCGCACAGGTCGTCCAGCCGCCGGTACTGGTCGTTGATCAGCGCTTTCAGCGGCGAGACGTACAACGCCCTGATACCGGGGCCCGGATTGTTCAGCAGTGCCGAACAGATCGGCAGGAACGCCGCCTCGGTCTTGCCGGACGCCGTCGCCGCCGCGATGATCACGTCACGGTCAGCCGCCAGCACAGCCGGGATCGCGAGCTCCTGCACGTCGCGCAGATCAGGCCACTCCCGGCGCCACACCCACCTCCGCACGGCGTGGTGCAGCGCCGAGAAGTTCGCCGAGTGCGTAGGCTCAGAGGGTGAAGTCGACGAGTTCACCGGCATCCGCGCTCTCGCCGACGGGCTCCAGGTCTGGGTTCACCTCCGCCTCCAGCCTGACGCCGCCAACGAGCCTGCGCCAGTCGGTTCCCGGGTTGTTCTCCAGCACTGCCAACAGATTCAGGAACTCCTTGATGGTGGTGCGCGGCGTGCGGAAGTAGGCGTCACCGATTCGCTCCGCGCAGTGCCGCATGAACGCCTGCAACGTCTCGTCCGGCACCAGGTACGCCGCAGGATCTCCGCCGGCGACCACGTGGCGCAGCTTGGTCAACAGCACGTAGAAGTCTTCCTGCGTGAGGCTCGGCAACCTCAGCACAGGACCGGAGAAGTCGCTCAACCCGTTGATGGCGAACGCGTTTTCGGCCAGCCGCGACTCCAACGCCTCGTACGAGTAGAGCCCGCGACGGGTGTCCATCAAGAACTCCGGCGTGCCGCCGAACAGAAACCCGAGATGGGAGGACGTGCCCTGCAGGCTGTCGTTCACGATGCGCAGGATCTGCTCGAAATTCGCCGATCGCGCCTGCGCGGAGGTCAGCTTGTACAGGTTCACCATCTCGTCGAGGCACACCAGCAGACCGCTGTAGCCGGCCATGCGGACGAAGCGGGACAACAGCTTCAGCTGGTCGTAAAAGCTCGAGTCGTCGACGATAGTGCGTACGCCGAGGGCGGCACGCGCTTCAATCTTGGTCGAGAACTCACCGCGCAGCCACCGCACCGCGTCGGATTTGAGCTGCTCGTTGCCGGTGTCGTGACCACGCCAGTAGGCCGCGATCACCTCGGCGAAGTCGAACCCTCCAACCAGTTCGGACAGCTCGGCCATCCGTTCCCTGATCACGGCTTCCGGGCTGCTGCCGTGCTCGCGCGCCGCCGTCATCGCCTGGGACACGAACCGCTCGACCACGGCGCCCAGCGCCCCGCCGTCCGGCTTGGCCTGCGTCGCGGTGTTGCGAGTGAGCTCGGCGTAAAGGCTACGGGCCTGGCCACCTGTCGCGTGCAACCTCCGATCCGGAGCGAGGTCGGCGTGCATTGTGACGAGCTTCTGCTTCAGCGCGATCGACCGGACCAGGTGCAGGAAGAACGTCTTGCCTGAACCGTATTCACCGATCACGAACCGCGCGGTCGAACCACCGTCCGCGACGCGGTCGATGTCACGGACCAGCGACTGCACCTCGCTGTGGCGCCCGACCTGGATGTGCTGCTGTCCGACCCGCGGGACCACGCCCGCGCGAAGGGACTGCATGATCGCATCGCGGTCGCGGGGACGGATTCGGGTGTCGCTCATACGAGCAGCCCTCCTCGCGCGTAGTCGTTGATCAGGAACACGTCGTCCTCGCCCTCGACGAGGAGTTCGTCCGCGGCGTCCAGCGCGGCCTCGTTCACCGCGTCGAGCGCGCCTTCGAGCATCAGCCCCATCTCAGCACACAGCTGCTCGATCTCCTGACGCGTCCACTCAGGACGGTCAGCGATCCGTCGGGCGAACGCGGAGTGCGCGGGATCGAGACCAGCGACCAGCACAACGCCCGCTGGTGCCGGCGCGGCGGGCTCCTCCGGTTCGTCCACGAAGATGTCGGCGAGCAGTGCCGACACGGCGGCGGTCTCCGCGAGCTTCTGCTCGACCAGCGCCCGGTCGAGGACGATCTGCCCGGCAGGTGCCGACTCCGGCCGCGGTATCAGGAACCCGGTCGGCCGCCCGTCCCCGGTCTCGATGGTGACCGGGGCCGTGGCCGGCGGAGGCCCGGCGGCGGACACGTGCAGTTTCGCGTACACCGACTCGGGATCGAGCTCCAGCAGCGTGTAGATCTTGCGCAACGTCTTCACCTCGGCGGGCGAGATGTGGCCGTCGATCGCGGCGACCATGGTGAGGAAGTCTGCGACGTGGTCGCGCTGCTGACGGCTCAACGCGGTGAGCCGCTTCTTCAAGCCCGTGAGTTTCGTGTCCGAGGCCAGCAGCAACGCCAGGTGCGCGGTGAGCCGCAGCCGTTCGCCCGCGGACAGGTGCAAAGCGGATTCCAGGTGCTCGATCAGATGCGCGCGCTCAATTTCGGACACGTCGTCATCAGCAGCGCTGACCACCGCGGCCAGGTGCAGCAGGGTCGTCGCGGCGGTGTACTCGTGACTCGGGGTGGTGGGCAGCTCGTCCGTCGCGCGGAACAACACCGCGGGACCACCTGACAACACGGGTCCGCCCATGCGGACATCGGGCTCCACGCCGAGTCCCAGCCGTTCCAGCAGCTGGGCCAGGCTCACTGCGTCGGCCTTGGCGAACTTGCCCGGTACTCGGGACGGCCACACCGCGATCAGTTCCGCCGACTCCACCACCACGGGCCCGACGGACGGACCGAGCGTGCGCTGGACGAGGTCCCGCAGCGGCCGCAGTGCTTCCGCGTCGTGGTCGAGCAGTTCGGCCGGCAACAACGCCACTGCGGCCAGCGTGTTCCTGGCTTCCGGCTGTCTGCCGATCAGACGGCTGTACGCGTCGAGCAACGTGGTGCACTGCGCAACCAGCTGCGCGAGAGCGCGAGTCGCCACCGGTTCGGTCACCACGTCCGGGACGCTCAGTTCGAGCAGTGTGGTGTCCAGATCGCTGCTGGCCGGGCGGTACTCGACCGACAGACGGGGCCTGACCGGGTCGATGACCAGACCGTTTCCGTGCTCGCGCGCGTAGCGGGTGGCAAACAGCCGCCGGAACTCTTCCGGGCACCGAGCCGCCGGAGTGCGCGGGTAGATCTCCGGGTTGAGCAACGCCCAGCTGTGCGCCCACTCGGCGGGGACCGGCAGACCGTCCCTGGCGAACACCCCCAACCCCAGTGCCAGGGCGAACGGCGTCGGGTACTTGTCGGTCGTCGCCGGATCCGGCGGACTCGCTGGCGGATTCGGGCTTTGGGTGGTGAGCAGGAGTTCCAAGCAGTGCTGGAACTCCGAGGCGTATGAGTGAAAGGACGAGTTGCCGCCGTACACCCGCAACAACCGGAGCACTTCCGTGTAGATCCACCGCACGTCAACGCGTGCCACCGGATCGTGGACGGCGTCCAGCAACACGCGGCGCTCAAGACCGTAGAAGTACAGGAATACGTACCCGATGCAGGCGTCCGGTGCCGACCGCCCGCCTGCGAGCCAGGACAGGTACGCGCTGCGGGACCGCGGTGAGATCGAGTGGTAGGCGGGCCAGTACGGCAGGCCGACGCCGGCGTGGTCAGGGTGAGCATCATCGATCGGCAGAGCCGGGTCGATGCTCTCCGGCATCTCGTTGGACTCGTGCACGTCCCGAGGTACCGGACCGACGTACAGCATTCCTCCCTGGATCACGTGTGGTCCGATGCGGACCGTCACGCCCCGGGGAACCCACTCCGGACGGCGGGACGCCACGGCGAAGGGATGGACCTGAGCGGGTGGACCTCCCGGCCGCGGTGTGACAGGAGGTCGCATCGGCGGCGCGGGCGGGTACACCGGTGCCGCGAGCTTGGCTCGGACGCGTTCCAGGAAACCCACCAGTTCGCCGCCCCCAACTTCTTACGCCATCAACGATCCGGACGGCCACTACATCGTCCCGGCATCACACAGCGTTACGGGACCAAACGGGTGAACAATTTCGCTTGTCAACGAACCGATACGCAGGCACCCGAACTACTTCTTCCAGTGGATGCGGTACCTCCTGGACCCTGTACGTCACGCTGACCAAGCACACCGGCGCACGCCGCGCCGAGTACTACAGCCTGCGCAACCTCCCGGACTGCGCCCGCTACCAGGCCACCACCAACGTGTTCTTCCCGGCCCGTCAAAACTCCTCGCGACGGGTGACGGTGCGTCCGGCCAGGCCGCTACGCCCGGGCTCGTACCGCTGCCGCCACCGACTCCGCGCCGGACCAGTGCACGTCGTCGACCGGGCCGACCTCCACACATAGGGAGTGCAGCAGGTTCGCGTCCAGGGTGCGGAGGGTGCGCAGGACGTCCGGGACGCGGTTCACGCCCAGGCGGAAGTGGGTCGGGGCCTGGACCATCCGCGACACGCGGGTGCTGCGGCATTGGGCGGCAGCGTGTTCGTCGTGGTGCTTGGCCAGCTCACGGCTCCACGAGGTGGCCAGCAGCAGTTCACTCGCGTTCCACATCGGAGCCACGCCCACCGGCGACAGACGGGCTCTGGCCGCTCGGCGCAGATACCACACCAGGACCAGGCGACCGCTGAAAGCGGCTGCCGGGTCTGCCGCCACCCGGCCCAGGATCGACAGGGCAGTGGTGCAGGAGGTGGGCAGAGTGCTGGAGCGCAGAGGAAGTAGCAGAACCGCCACGCCCGTCGCCGCGTCGATCTCGAACGGATCGATGGTGGCCGCCTCGATCCCGCAGGTGGCAAGCGCATCGCACAGACCGTCGCCGGCGTCGTAGCCGGTGCCGTCCACGACCGCGGTTCCCCGGTGGGCCACGAGGTCCGGTTCGGGTGCGGCGGATCTCCGGAAGCGCGAGAAGCCGATCACGACGGGCCGCTCATGAGGAACAGTTCGACCAGCACGTCGCCGCTCGCTCCGTCCGACGCGCTGCCGATGTAGGCACGGACGTCCACGGCCGAAGCCAGCTGCGTGATACCGGCGGGCACCACCAGGGAACGCAGGTGTTCCGACACCACGGCACCGTCACCCAGCGAGCCCGTGCGCGAGACACCGAACAACAGAACCAGGCCCACCTTCGCGTCAGGCCCGATCTCGGCGGTCATGAGGTCGCGGAACTTCGCCACGGCCTCGGCGTCCGGGGTCGCGGGCATGCGGAACTTCCTGCTGGTCAACGACAAACCCTGCGGTGCCCCAACGCTCGGTGGTGGTGTGGTCGTGGTGGTGGTGCTAGTGCTGGTCGGCGCCGCGGTGACGGGGCGGGGGTCGGAGATCTCCGAGCCGATCACCACAACCACCAGCAGCAGGGCCAGTTCGGCGAACAGCCAGCCGGCCATGCCCAAAGTGCCGGACGCCGTTGCGCGGCGACGCCTCACCGGTTGTCCTCGTGCTGATCATCGGCGGCACGCAGGCCGTCGGACACCAGCGCCAGCCAGTTCACCTCGTCCACGACCTTCCCCAGCTCCGCCACGGTCTTCTGCAGCAGTGCGGACGTGCTGTCCAGCCGGCCAGCGGCCTGCGCGACCACATCGGCCACCGCTGTGAACGGCGCCTGCGCGGCGGCCAGCGCCTCGGTGTGGCCGACGTGTCTGTCGGCGATGGAGCGCGACTCGACGAGCTGCTCGAACGACCGGGACATCACCCGCTCGGAGACATCCACCGCCCGTTGCGCGGCCTCGGCGGCGCCCGAGACATCGGAGACGACGGACGCCAGCGGGTCGAGCCGACTGGTGATCACGCCGGCGGTGCGGTCCAGCTCCTCGCGAACCTCGGCCAGCCGCTCGGCCTGCTTGCCCAGCTCCGGGAGTGTGGCGATCAGCCGGTCCGCGCCCGCGACCAGCCGGTCCACCACCGTCGTCGCGCCGGCGAGTTCGCGGGTCGCGCCGCTGAACTGCCGGGCGGCGGCGGACAGCTCGACCGCAGCCTGCCGGGTGTGTTCCGCAACCTGCAGAGGTGCCAGGCCCGACCGCAACACGGCCAGCGGCGCCAGCAGATCGACCTCCAGCCTGTGCACGACGCGGTCCACGTCGTCGGCCAGGTTTTGGGCCTTGGCCGGGCCGCGGTGCCGCCACATGATCACCAGCACGGTGACAACGATCGCGAACGACAACCCGACCGGCCCTCGCCACAGCGGCTGGGTCATCCAGTCGGCGAAGAACGACGGGCGCGCCACCGCGTCGATCGAGGTGAAGTCCTTGACGTAGCTGTACTCCGCGATGCCGAGAATCGCCCACGTGAGCACGACCGGCACCAACGGCAACGTGCTGCCCGGCCGGGGTATCGGGTACTCGACGATCGCACGCAGGTATCCGGGTTCGCGCAGCTTCCACACCTCCGAGGCGCGGTTGACGGCCGCCGACCCGGCCTGGGCCTGTCTGGCCTGCTGCACGCCCTCGCCCAGCACGGCGCTCAGCTGCGCGAGGTGCGGCGGGCGGGTGTCCTGGCCGCACTTCGCCAGCCGGTCCAGTTCGATGATCGCGCGGGTGGCCAGCCGGTCGACCTGGTCGGCCGGCGTCTCTGGCCCTGGCGGGGGCATGTGCGGGTGCATCGTCGGCTCTCCGGGGTCATCATCGCTCGAGCATGTGGCGGGTCAGGAAGTAGACGGCGGTGAGCAGCGCCAGCGCCAGCACCACCACCAGCAGCCGCCCGATCAGCGGCCAGTGGGCAGACAGGTCGGGCAACCTCCGACGCTTGCCGACGACGGGCTCGACGTCCCGCTCCCGCGGCCGGCTGTGACGACTCGTCGAGTCGTGGTCCGCGGACGAGCCGTCGTCAACGAACGGGGTGCCCTCAGACGATGAGCCGTGGTCACCGAACCAGCTGCCGTCAGCGGACGGGTTGCGATCAGCGAACGGGCTGTCGTCGACGAACGCGCCGTGGTCGACGACCGGGGTGCGGAGGGGCGCGGTCTGCGGTGTGCTGGGCGTCGGTGTGCGCGGGACAGGGCTCGGTGTGTGCCGCAGCGGCGTGGCCTTCGGTTTCGACTGGCGGGAGCGGTGCGCCGGCGCGGTCCCGCCGACGGTCGTGCTCTTCTTCGCGCCGGCTTCCAGCTCAGCCGCTGTCTGCGCGAAAACCTCGCGCCGCACTGGTTCGGCCAGGTCCACGCCTTCGGCGAAGGTCTGCTGCGCCAGCACCAGCAACGACACCGGCAGCTTCCCGCCCCGGCCGAGGAGGTGCGCGAGCCCTTCGGACAGCACGACCGGCCGGCGCTTGGCCTCGACCAGCCCGTGCACGTCGAGCAGCCACTTCTCGACCGAGCTCACGACGCTCTTCCCCGTTGTCCGGTCGAGTACGTACTTGAGCAGGTCCGACGCCTGCCGATCGTCCGTGCACAGCGTCACGAAGCCGGCCGCGGCCTGGGGCGGCACGCCGGTGAGTCCGTCCACCACCAGCCGCACCTCAGCGATCGGGGCGGGCGCGGCGTCCAGGAACGCCAGGCTGTCCGGGCTGAGAGCCCCGGTGTCCCGGATCTCCGCCACGATCCGGTCGGTCGGCACGCCGTAGATCACGGAGGCCGGGTCGCTCGGGGGAACCCCGAGCAGGTCCAGCCATTCTTCGTGGCGGTGGACCAGGCCGTCCAACGGCCGGCCGGGCGCGATCACGTGGTCGCGCACGAACTCCACCATCTGCTCGTGCCGGTCCAGCCGCGCGCACAACAACTCGGCGAGCTTCAGATCCCACCCCGGCACCCGCGACGCGGCCGGCGGGAACAGCGCCGGGTTCGTGCCCGGCGCGGCGCGCTGATGCACGTCGAGCACGGTGTCGAACACCACGTGCTCGAGTGCCTCAGGCAGCCCGCGGACCAACCGGACGATCGCTTCGACGGGCGAGTCCGCGGTCCACTCGGCCAGCAGGTCGCGGCCTCGGCCGAAGGTCAGTCGATCATCACCCGCGTCGAGCAGCCGCGGCACGTCCGCCCGGTGGAAGTCCAGCTGCTCGGCCGCGACCAGCGCGGACAGCGCCTCCAGGCCGGGCTGTGCGGCGTAGTCCGGTGGCAACGCTGTTCCCTTGGTGGCGAGACCGACCAGCCAGTCCACGACCGCGCTCGCCTGCGGATGTCCGACCGGCGAGCCCGCGCGCTCTGGCGCGCGGTCGAGCCAGGACCGCAGTCCCGCGTTTCCGCCGGGCAGCTCCTGGGGCCAGCGGCCCGTCACGATCGGACGCGGATCCTGCACGGGCCTGCGCACCAGGTACGTCGACCAGACGTGCCGGGCCGCGACGTCCTTGGGCAACACGGCCAGCAGCGCGCCGATCGTCGCGGCGACGTCCACCGCCGATCCGGGAAGCACGATCTTGGTGTCGCACGAGAACAAGCCGCGCAACCCCGCCGAGAGCGCGTCCCACGGCACCGGACGCCGCCAGGCGTCGGCGATCCCGACCACGTCCGGGTGCGCCAACCGGCCGTCCGGGCGCACACACGCGCTCGCCCTGCTCCACAGCAGGTGGGGCGGGAAGTCCGCGCCCGCGAACAGGAACTGGCACATGCCCGCCTGCCCGAACTCACCACCGCGCCCCTGCACCGCGAAGCACCAGTGCGGCACATCTTCCACGTCCACCTGCCGCAGGCTCCACATCGGGTGGTGGTGCCCGTCGTCGACCGGCTCGGGCGGCTGGGGCACGTTGCCGCGCACCAGCTTCGCTGCGGCGGCGGCGAACGTGGGGGGAGGCTCCGGGCTGCCCTCGTCGACGTGCGGCACGAAGCCGCCGCCCTCCAGGTCTCCGTACTCCACGAGCACGAACTCGGTCATGGCCGCAGCCTCCCCAGCACGCACAGCAGCAGTTGTGACAGCGCGCTCGACGGCGCGCTGAGGTCGGTGAAGCGCCCCCGGCCCAAAGGCTTGAAGCTCACCGCGTCGTCCGCGGTCGGCACGGGGACCTGTCCCAGCGGCGAGCACAGGAAGAAGCGCAGTTCGCGCCACTCCTGGTCGAGCATCCGCTGGATCTGCTCACCGAATCCGAGGCCGTAGACGAGACCGCACGTCAGCGCGGACATCACCAGGTCACGGGTGCGCATCACCCGTGCCTGACCGACCTCCAGCGAGTTGGTCAGGTGCCGGTCCAGGGAAGGCACCTGGATCAGCCCGGGCGGCAGGAGCGCGGACGGGTCACCCGGCGGGATCTTCACCGTGTCCTTGTTGCCCAGGTGCACCAGGTTCCACAGCGCGACCGGGTTGTCGAAGTGCGTCACGAGCGCCTCGGCGATCTGCACCGCTGCCTTCGTGCGCACCTCGCCGTCGTACTGGTTGCGGGTGATCCGCTCGGCCACGGCCGCGGCGCCGGGGGCGAGCCGCAGCCGTGCCGTCGTGTGCCGCTTGGCGACCTCCAGCAGGTAGCGCGCAGTGCCGGTGACCACGTCGTCGGGACGCCCGTCGTGGTAGTCCAGACCGTCCGGGTCGCGGCCGATGTCGCGCAGCGAGCGGCCGCCCTCCAGCATCAGCCGGACCAGGTCCGCCTTCGTCACGCACACCAGCACCTGCTGCGTGCCGCCCAGGTCGACGGCGAGCGCGCCGGACAACTCGGCGAGCTGGCGGGCCAGCCGATCCTGAACGCCGTTGCGCTTGCGCCGCACCCGGTCGTGGTCGGTGTTCACGTCGGCGGCGGGCCGCATGCTCGCCCGCATCACGCGCGGCGCCTGCAACTCCGGCAGCAGGTGCGAGAACTCGGTGACCACCGGGTCCACGACCCACACCAGCGTGCCGTAGTTGCGCAACTGCCGTTGCCGGTCGTCGGCCTGCACCGTCCGCTGGTCGAACAGCTCGCCGGGCAGGTCGGCGATCGCGGTGAGCACCCGCTTGGTCCCGATCTGGTAGCGCCGCACGATGGGCTGCCGGATGCTTTTGCCCCACTCGGCGCCCGCGGCGTGGGTCTCGTGGATGCGATCGATCTGGTCGACCAGATCGGCGGACACCGTGTCGTTGAGGAACGCGACCGGCATCATCTCGTCGAGCTGGGTCGCGTTCATGGGCTGCCCGTCCTCCTCGGTGCGCGCGTAATGCGCGGTGAGGACGTTGAGCGGGTGCTCCTCCAGCACGTCCGAGGTCTGCGGGTCGATCCGGGTACCGTCGGCGTCCCAGTCGAGCGCGTCCAGGCCGGTCGGCGTGAGCTGTTGGTTGAGCATGCGCAGCACGAGGTAGCTCTTGCCCGCGGCCGTGCCGCCGATCACGGCGGCCACGTCGGTGCTGTCGACCGTCCACTCCGGATCGTGGCGGGCACCCGTGCTGCGGATGTGGTCGAGGAACACATGACCGTCGCCGCAGATCCGGTAGTACCACCGGATCCGGCGCTCCTGGAAGCCGGCGGACGCCCACGACTGGGCACCACCGAACAGGCCGATGCGCCACTCCATGTCGCCGGGCTGGGTGCCGTGCACCTGGAGCCAGAGGCTCGGCGAGCGCGGGTAGCCGTCGTCGTCCAGTGCGGGCGGCACACCGAGATCGGCGTAGCAGGCGGGGCACCGGCGCAACCGGTCGAGATTTCTGGTCATCGGCGGTCCCCTACGCGGCGAGGGTGAGCAGGACGGCTAGCACGATCAACACGGGGACGCAGGCGGCGAGCCACAGCCGGCACCGTCGCTGGGCGTACGACCGGCCCAGATCGGCCGCCTCCTGGAGGTAGCCGTTCAGGCGGGCTTCCACGTCACGCGCGGCGGACTCGGCAAGACCGCCCATCACCCAGTCGACGACGCGGTGGTCGACGCCGTCGTCGGCGCGACCACCCAGCGTCAGCGCCCTCACCGCGGCGGCCAGGTGGTCAGGTCCGGTCTTCCGGTACTTCGCGATCACTTCAGTCCTCCCGCGAGCGTCAACACGAGCAGCAGCAACGACACGCCGAACGCGATCCGCCCCAGCCACAACCACTTCCCGTACGCATCACGTGCGACCTGCTGTTGAGCAGCGCGCAGCCGGTCGATCAGCTCGTCACGCCATTCCGCCCACGCGGGCGCGCGTTCGTCGCGCACGTCCGTGCGGATGGCGGTGACCTCGCGGCCGAACCGGCCGGCCGCAATCCGGGCCGCCTCGGCCGGTGGCTCCACGCGTTCCGGGCTCCACAGCGCGGTCAGCCGCTCCAGCCACGCGGTCGCCGTCCACGAGCTCTCCAGCAGTGCGCCCGGCTGGAACGCGGAGGTCAGCTGGGCGGTGAACTTCGCCCACTCCGGCGACCACGCGTCCCGCAGGGTGTCGCTCACGAGCGAAACCGAGTCGACCGGCCGTTTGCCCTCTTCACCGCGCACCAGAGCGTCGACCTTGTCCACGCCGATCAGCGCGGTCAGCACTACGAGCACGAATCCGAACCGATCGTGCTCGGTGAGGTCGATGGTGTCGCGGGCACCGGGCGCGCGGATCTGCCGCGCGGCCCTGATCAACTCCGTGGAGGCGTACTCCGGGGTGAACCGCAGCTCGCCCACCGGCCCCACGGACCGGGTGATCGCGTCGCCGTCGATCAGCACGTAGGTGCTCCGGCCCTGCGCGTCGAGGTGGTGGCACACGTTCTGCGGCTTGATGTCGCAGTGCGCCACGCCCAGGTCGTGCAGCTTGTCCACACCGGCCGCGAGTGCCGTCAGCGCGGCGAGCTGCACGCCGCTGGGTGCCTTGCCCAGCTGCTCGTAACCGGCCCAGCCGACCACGTCCAGCAGCGGGCTCGCCACGAGCACGAAGCAGTCCGGCTGAGGCTGGCCGGGCACGCCGAACCAGGCGGACAACCGGTGCTCGGGTCCGCCTGCCACTGTCATCGGCACGGCCCGGGTCGTCAGCACCTCCGGCGGCGGGGTCGCGGCGACCAGGTGGATGGGGGCGACCGCCCAGGCTCGTTCGCCGGCCCTGCCCGCGACCGCGTTGGCCTGCCGCACCAGGCCCGCCTGGGTGGCCAGGTGCCGGCGCAGGTACGCGGCGTGCTGAGGGGTGGCGCAACGGTAGATCTTCACGTGCGAGCGCTCTGCCGAGCCGGGGTGCGTCGCCGTGGTGTGCAGGACCTGCACGTGCACGTCGCGCACGCGGACGTCGTCGCGTCCCGTCGGCAGCGGGAACCGGCGCCCGCCCGCCTTCGTGCCCGGCTCGGGCGGCTGGACCAGCAGCGTGCCGGGATGGCCGGGATCGGCGTACTCGGCCGGGTGCGGTGCGCCGTCGAGCACGTCGGCACCGCCGCCGGGGCCGGGCACCTCGTCGCTCCAGTCCACGAGCTCGTAGGTCAGCGCACGGGCTTCGCCACCGACCCGCGAGACGTAGCGGATCTCGCCTGAGGCGGGCACCGGCGCGCCGTCCGCAACCAGGTCCACCCCGTCGACGGACACGACGTAGTCGAGCCGCTCGGCGGCTCGGCGTGCGCTGAGCACCCCGTCGCGATAGCAGAGGTCCACGAGGTGGCCGTGCGGGATCCCAGCGAGCGACTGGGGCAGCAACAGCCCGACGCCGTCGTAGCCGGCAGCCGGACGCACCAGCGGCAGCCAGTCTGCCGCGGGCTCGAGCAGGAAGTGGAATTCCACGCCCGCGAAACCGAGCACCAGCAGGCGCGCGGACCCGTGGCTCTCCTCCGGCTCGGCTTCAGCGGTCTCGGCCTCGGGCAGTCCCCAGCGGACCGCACACGGGTGTGGAGCGTCCACGGCGGTGTCGAACTCGACGCGCACCCGACCGTCCCCGTTCCCGAACGTCGCGCGCACCTCGCGCACTCCATTGCGCACGTCGTTCTGCGCCTTGGCGGGCAACGCCCACGGCGTGAGCACGAGGACATGCGGCACCTGGTCGTCGGTAAGCAGCCTTTGCACGGACAGCTCCTCCTGCACCCTGGTGATCACCAGGGCGCGCACGTCCCCGACCCAGCGCTCGTCGCTCATCCCCGCACCTCCACGACCTCGTCGATCACCCTCTGCGCGAGCCACTTGGCCCGGCGCGATCCCTCGTTCTCGTCCTTCGTCTCCACCGCTATCGCGAAAGCGACCGGCCCGGCGGTGGAGTCCAGCGCGCCGACCACCCAGGCGACCTGCTTGGCGAACTCGCCCGCCGGCGGTTCCTCGTCCGGGCCGTACAGCTCGTGCGTGCCGGTCTTGACGCGCAGCGCGTGGTCTCCAGCCCGCAGCAAGTGCGCGGTACCGTCGTCGTCCTCGGTGACGCCCGCGAGTGCCTCGTCCAGTTCCCGCGCCTGGGCCTCCGTGAGCACCTGCCGCGCCTCGCCCCTGTAGCGTCGCTCGTTGCGCCCGAACGGATCGGCGGAGGCGGCCACGACGGTGGGTTGCACGGCCTTGCCCCCGTTGCGCAGCAGGGTCATCACGGTGGCCATCTGCAACGGCGTGCCGACCACACGGCCACCGCCCAGGGTGTTGTTGCCGATGCCTGCCATGCCCTCGGCGTCCACGTCGGCTGGCACGCAGGAAGCGGCGCCGGCCGCCGGACCGGCGAGCCACGCGCGTTGTTGTGGTGTGCTGCGGTCCAGCGCGCAGAAGCCGAGTGCGGTGGCGGTGTCGCGGATCTTCGCCCAGCCCAGTTGTTCGGCCAGCGCGACGAACGCGGTGTTGCACGAGACCGCGAGCGCCTGCTTGAGGGTGATCTTCCCGGCGGCGTCGGTGCCGCGGCACGGACCAGCGACGTAGTTCTTGATCGGAAGCCCGAACCGGGGTTTGTAGGTCGGCGGTGAGGGGATCTTGGTCTGCGCGGTGGTCCCGGGTTCTTTGAGGTACGTGGCTGCGAGCACGACCTTGAACGTCGAGCCGAGACCGTAGGCGCGGTCGAGGGCACGGTTCTGGTCCGCGGTGGGCAGCTTGTCGTCCGGAGTGCCCGGTGCGTACCGGCGGCGCTCGGCCAGGAACTCCGCTGCGAAGTCTTCGATCTTCTTGTCGAGGGACCACTTCTTGCAGCGGCCGTCCCACTCGAGGGTGTGGCAGTCCCGGTCGGACTCGTCGACCCGGTCGCCGTTGATGGGCCCGTAGTTGCGGTGGCTCTGGTAGTACGCTTCGACCTGGCCCTGATCCGGTTCCGCGGGCTCGACGTCCTCCTTCCAGCCAAGCGCACTGGGTGCGCTGGAGGCGGTGAGCACGTGCCCGGTTCTCGCGTCCACGATCACGATGCCGCCTGCGAGAGGGCCCTTGCCGTCAGCGTCGGCGCGCAAAGCCTCGGTGGCTGCCTTCTGGAGCTTCGGGTCGATCGTGAGGTCGACGTACCCGGCCCGCGGTCCGCCGGGCGTGGGCAGGACGCGTTCGCGCAGCGAGGTGCCCGAGCCTCCATCCAGGATCGGGTCGAGCGCGTAGGCCAGTGAGCTGCTCGTGCCGTGCAGGTGCAGGAGCCCGGTCAGGTCGGAGAAGGACAGAGCGGGCTGGTCACCTTCGCGCCACTCCTGTTCGGCGCGATCCCGGACGTACTGGACTTGGCCGCCGATCCGGAGTTCGGCCGACGTGCGACGGTTGGCCGTGCGGTCGGTGGAGCACCGCGCCGGATCGACGCGGGCGTCCTGGGTGAGGCAGAACACGCGGTCCTCGGCGTACCTGCCGTAGGGCGCGATGGTGATCGTGGTGGCCAGGAACGCGGAGCTGAGGAACATCGCGATCAGACCGACCGGCGCGACCCGGCGGAGCCGGCCGTGGTGCAGCCCGGCTGGCACCGGAGTGTGGTTCACGACGGCGCGCGCCGTCGTGGTGGGCACCGGGCACGCGGGCCGGTCGGCTCGATACAGCAGCCATACCGCCATCAGCACGCCCGCCGTGAGTGCGAGCGTGGACTGGCCGCCTCGGGACAGGAACGGTGCCGTGATGCCCGAGTGCGGCAACAGGTTCAGCGTGGTGACCAGAACGAAGCCGAACTGGGCGACCAGCATGCCGGCGAGGCCGGCGGCGAACAGCCGGGCCGCGCGGATCCGGCGCTGCACGGCCTGGTCGTCGGTGTCGGCGAACCGGTCCAGGTGTGTGCGGCAGCGAGCCAGGGCGACCGCGAGCATGGCCAGCAGCACGGCGAGCAGGATGATCGCGATGCCTCCGAGCTTGTTCCAGGCCACCGCGAGGATGAAGTCCGTGCTGCCCGCGGGCAACTGGCCCAGCAGCGTGTCGGACAGCCCGCGGCCCCACAGCCCGCCGTCCGCGACCGCCGCCATCGACTGCGCGATCTGCGAGCGCTTGCCCGCGGAGGCGCCGTCGAGCGTCTCCAGGCAAGGCAGCAGACCGTCCGGCGTGTCGGTCGGCACGATCACGCCCGAGGGTGCGGGCGCGCAGGCCACCGACCAGTTGAACGTCCACGGGCGATGCCACGCGTCTTGCCGCGTCTGCACGTACGGCATCTGCAACACCGGAATTGCGACCAGCACCACCAAGCCCAGCGCGGACCACAGCGACCGGCTGGCCTTGAGCGTGTTCCGCAGCCGCGCACCGGAGCGAACCTGGAGGCGCAGCAAGAAGACCACGACCGTGAACGTGGCGGCGAACAGCGGGATGGTGGGCCCGATGTCTCCCTTGAGCAGACCGGCGACGCCCACCGCGCCGAAGATCATGAGCGTGTAGACGACGTGCTTGCTCTTCGCCAGCGCACGGCGGGCGCCGAGCACGGAGAGGTCGGCGCGGAACTTGCCGGGCCGAGCTTGGAACCCGATGGCGTAGCGGGCCAGGATCACCGCCAGCACCCAGATGAAGAGGACCTTGCCGTATTCGGCGGTGGCGAGTTCCAAGAAGACGAGGTCCGCGTCGTTTTCGCCCTCGGGGTAGAAGATCGGCGCCACGAACAGCAGCACGACAGCGCCCACTCCAGCCAGGTAGACGATCGAAGGCCGCTTCGGCAGCTTCCCCCGCCAGGCGGCGACCCTCCGCGAGTCCACCACGCGCTCGGCGAACAGCAAGGCCGCCAGCACGACCAACGGCAGTGCGACCGAGCGCGCGACCTCCTTGAGGGCGTCTTTCGTGAACGAGAGCGCGAAGCCGACCGACGGGTCGGGCGCGACCGCGAGCCGAACCGCCAGCACCAGGCCGACCAGCAGCAGCGTCGCGGTCGAGAGCAAGACCGCGAGCACCGGACCGGCGACCGAGTCCTCACCACGCCGGCCGTGCTCAGCGCGCAGTCTCTTCAGAGACAGGAACACCAGCCCGCCAAGCAGCCCGGAGCACACCAGGAACCACGGCGCCAAGCGGAAGACGCCGACGCACGCTCCGGCAAGCACCAGGGCGAGCGGGGTGTAGATGGCGGCGTCAGGTCCGCGCAGATAGCGCGTCCGCCCTGCGTGGACATACCGAGGCGGGGCACCGTCGGCGGCCATCACGACGCTCTCGCGACCAGTGAAGAAGCGGTAGGAATTGACGAGCGCGAGCACCAGGCCCGCGAGCAGGAGCAGTCGACTCCAGGCCGTCGGTCCGGCGAAGAACAGCGCCAAGGCCGCGACAATCTCCGTCATACGCTCCGATCCTCCCCAAATAATTGTCGCCGGGCTGATCGGCGAAACCCTCGGAGGCGTTACCGATGTACCGCAATGTCATCAAGTTGCGTTCCGCGACAACGGCGTCACGCGGCCGGTTTCACAGTCCAACAGCCACAACGCGCAGCACACCCAAGTGGCTGACTTCGAATGAACGAGGGCGTGTCCGGCCACACCGTTTCCACTGGCACCACAGGTGTGCGACCTGCAGATCCGTCATCAATTCCTGGCCGGAGAGAATTTATGCGAAACACGAGCGTGCCGCATTCAGGTTCGCGAGGCTGAGTGCGACCAGCCTGACCAGCCGCATCGCACAACCCCAGCCACATCGACATCACCACTACGGCGACGAGCAGGAACCCCGCGTAGAACCACCCACGCTCCCTCAGACCGAGCGGGGTGTCCCACCGCTACCATCCACAAGTCCGTTGACTTCGCCGAACCCGAGTTGACAGGCAATACATCGTCGGGCCACAAAATTCGTTACACGAGGAAAAGTGGACAGATCGTGGACACCCCAAACCGCGGTCAGCTCGACGAGGCCGCACACTCACCCCGCATTCGCCCGGACAGATCGCAGCCCCTCGACAGGAGCAACGAAAGGACTCCGCCCCAGGAACCTGCCGGTACTTCATCGCGAATTCTCGACAAATCGGGAGTACGAGCTCGCAGCCGGGAGAACCCGCCTCCGCGCTGAGCAGGTCGACCGCGGTGGCGAATCCACTTCGGACAAAACGACTTCGATCACGAAGCAGACCATCCGGTCGAAGTCTGCGCTGACGGTTCGCTTGAGCGGCGTCGTGACCACGTCACCGTCCGAGCTGACACACGCCGACGGGTCGAAGGAGGTGCCGGCTCGGCCCGCTCGGCCTGCTCCTCTGCTTTTCGGCCCGTCGCGCCGCGCCACCGGCGGAGTGCCTGACCGGGATCTCCGGCGGCACTTCGACCTCGCCACACTCCATCCGGGTTTGCAGCAGTGACGGCGGGGAATCCTCTGGACAGGCGCGGAACTACGCGCTTCTCACTTCACCGATGACCCCAGACCCCGGCGTCGGAGATCGACTCCGGAGGTACTGCCGTCGTGACGACCGACCGCGGGGACACGTCTCCCACGGGAAATCCGATTCCCCGTGCACTGCGTGTCAGCGCGGCTCTGGGCTGGCGCTTTCTCGTCGTGGTGGCCTCGCTCTACGTCGTCGGCGTCATCTTCGGCAGGCTGGCGTCACTCGTCGTGCCGCTCGCGATCGCGCTGTTGCTGGCGGCGTTGCTCGCGCCGGCCGTGGGTTTCCTCATGGCGAAGCGCTTTCCCCGGGGTCTCGCGACCCTGGTGGTGCTCGTCGGCGGGCTGGCGGTGCTGGGCGGGCTGCTCACGTTCGTCGTGGTGACCTTCGTGAACGGTGTGCCTGACCTCGCGGCGCAGCTGGCCCGCAGCATCGACGCGGTGTCCGGCTGGCTCGTCAACGGACCGTTGCAGCTCAGCGAGGGCCAGCTGCGCGAGTTCGCCGACCGGGTCGTGAAGACGTTGCAGGACAACCAGTCCGGCATCACGTCGAGTGCTCTCACGACGGCGGCGACGGTCGGCGAGACCCTCGTCGAGATGTTGCTGGTGCTGTTCTCGCTCGCGTTCTTCCTCTACGACGGCCCGCGGATCTGGCAGTTCCTGATCCGCGTCGTTCCCGACGGACCTCGCAGGCGGGTGGACGTCGCCGGCAGGCGCAGCCTGGCCGCGTTGGTCAGCTACGTCCGCGCGACCGGAGCGGTCGCCGTGGTGGACGCGCTCGGCATCGGCATCGGGCTGGCCGTGCTGAAGGTGCCGCTGGCGGTTCCGCTGGCGGCACTGGTGTTCATCGGCGCGTTCGTCCCGATCTTCGGTGCGGTGGTGGCGGGTGGCGTGGCCGTCCTCATCGCGCTCGTCGCCAACGGCCCGGTGACCGCCACGATCGTCCTGATCATCGTCATCGCCGTGAACCAGCTGGAAAGTCATGTCCTGCAACCGTTCCTGCTGGGACGGGCGGTCAAGCTGCACCCTCTCGCGGTGGTGCTGGCCATCGCGTCGGGACTGCTCGTCGCGGGCATCGCGGGTGCCCTGCTCGCGGTACCGCTGCTGGCGGTGCTCAACTCCGCGATCCGCTCGCTGCTGAGCGAGGCGGACGAACACGTGGCACCCGCCGACGTGCGCACCAGTGAACCTGAGGAGTCCGGACCGGACGAACCCGGGCTGGACACCGAAGCCGACCAACCGAAAACCGGAGCAGGATCATGACCTCGACCCAAGACGTGTCGACGACCACAGCCGAACGGCCTCGGGGCAGCGACTTCGCCCGCCTGACCAAGGAGCTCAAGGCGGCCGGCCTGCTGGACCGCCGCCGCGGCTACTACGCGCTGCGCATGGCGATCAACGCCGTGCTGCTCGGCGGGATCGCCGTGACGTTCGTCCTGCTCGGCGACTCCTGGTGGCAGGTGCTCCTCGCGGTGGCCCTGGCCGTCGCGTCGACGCAGCTCGCGTTCATCGGGCACGACGCGGGACATCGGCAGATCTTCCGCAGCCACCGCCACAACGACCTGGTCGGACACCTGCACGGCAGCCTCACCGGCATCAGCTTCCAGTGGTGGGTGGCCAAGCACACCCGTCACCACGCCAACCCCAACCACGAGGGCCAGGACCCGGACATCGAGATCCACGCCCTCGCCTTCAGCCGCGCGCAGGCGCACGGCAAACGCGGCGTGTACGGCTGGATCACCAAGCACCAGGCGTTCCTCTTCTTCCCGCTGCTGCTCGCCGAGGCCGCGGTGCTGCGGATCTCCGGTCTGGTCGCCCTGTTCCGCCGGGAACTGCGCAACCCGTGGCGTGAGGCCGCGCTCCAGTTCGTGCCGCTGGCCGGCTATCTGGTCGCGGTGTTCCTGGTGCTCTCACCGCTGAAGGCCGTCGTGTTCATCGCCGTGCACCAGGGTCTGATGGGCGTCTACCTGGGGTGCTCGTTCGCGCCGAACCACAAGGGGATGCCGATCATCGCCGAGGGCCAGCGCCTCGACCACCTCCACAAGCAGGTGCTGACCTCGCGCAACGTCACCGGTGGCCGCTGGGTCGACGCCCTGCTCGGCGGGTTGAACCACCAGATCGAGCACCACCTCTACCCGCACATGCCCCGCCCGAACCTGCGCCGTGCGCAGCCCGTCGTGGAGAACTTCTGCGCCAGGCAGGGCATTCCGTACAGCAAGACCACCATGGTCCGCTCCTACGCCCAGGTGCTGCGGCACCTGCACGACGCCGGAGCGCCTCTGCGCGGCACGGCGCGCTGACTCCGCCTGCGGACCGGTGAGACTAGTGCGCGTCCGCCGGTCGCAGCGCGGCCGCGTCCAGGTCTCCGCCGGTGAGCCCGCGGGCGACGTCACGGATCGGTCGCCGGTTCCTCGTGGCGTGATCGAAGATGAGGCGGCGGGCCTCGTCGGTGCCGGTGTCGAGGCCACCGGCGACCATGCCGATCGCGTGCGCGAGCATCACGCGGTCGTTGAGCGTGGTCAGGGTCCGCTCGGCCAGCCGGTGGCGGCGCGCGGGGTCGTCGTCGTCCTGCGACAGGCCCAGCACCGCCAGATCGGCCAGCACCTGCCCGAGCCGCCGCTGCCAGTCCTGCCACGGCGTGACCGCCGCGTAGAACACGTTCAGGCCACCGACGGCGTCCCCCGCCAGACGCATCGGCACCGCGTGCACCGCGCGGAACCCCGCATCCAGCGCGGCACGCGTGAACGCCGGCCAATGACCACGGCCGTCCTCCAGATCCGGGCAGCCGACCATCGCGTCGTCGCGCACGCAGTCCACGAACGGGCCCTCGTCGATCTGGCTCTGCAGCAACTCCAGGAACCGGGCCCGTTCGTCGGAGGCCGCCACCACGCTCAGCCCACCACGCGGATCCGCCAGCAACACCCCGGTCGCCGACGCGGACAGCAGCGTCCCACACGCCGCGGTGACCAGGCGCAGCACCGAATCAGCGTCATGACGGCCCACCAGCCTCGCCGTGAGCTCGCTCAACGTGACGGCGATCTGTTCCTGGGCACGGGGCACTCCCGCAGCATACGACCCGGCATGGCGCCGTGCCCGCGGCACAGGCCGCACAACACCAGAAGCGGAAAGTCCATTTAGGACATCGGCGAGGTCAGTCGGTCAGCTGGTCGAGAGGAAGACGCCGGGCCAGCACGTCGCCTGCCACGTCCACGACCGACCTGCCCCTGGCGAAGGCGTGCGCCCGCAACCGCAGGAACGCGTCCTCCAGGCTGATCCGCATCAGGGCCGCCAGCATTCCGGTCGCCATGTTGACGTCCTGGTACGACGTCTCCAGCCAGATCCGTTCCTCGCTCGCCATCTCCTCGTTCTGCAGGAGCAGCTTGTGCGAGATCAGGTCGGCGAGCAACGCCGCCTCGAAGACGAACTCCGCGGGCAGCACGCCGGGCCGGCGGCGGTACAGCCCCAGCGTGCCGAGCAGCATCGCGCCGATGCGCAGCGGGAAGAAGAACGCGGCCGCGAGGCCCGCACCCCGTGCGGCCCCGGCGAACACGGGCCACCGAACCTCGTCGAAGCTGAGGTCGGGAACCAGCACCGGGCCGTGCGCCGCGACGGCCGCGAAGCCCGGTCCCTCGCCCACGGTGTACTGCGCTTCCTCGATGCCCGCCGCCCACGGATCACTGGCACCGACCAGTTCCTGAGCGCGCGAGCCGCTGTAGAAGACGAGCGCGGCGCCATCGACGTCCGGCAGCGCGCGCACGCACACGAGGCTGAGGGCATGCCCCAGTTCCGCACGCCCTGACGTCGTCCTGCACTCGAGCACCTGCTCTATGAGCCGGTCCTGGCGTTGCCCGTCCAACAGCGTTCCTCTGGCCGACGGTCACACGTCGAGTTCCAGCCTACGAAGCCCTCCCCCGCCGCGCACTTCACCGCGGTGGCGGGTCAGGGCAGTTCCAGCTCGTCGTGACGGCCGGCGATGGTCTCGGCGAGCTCGACGAGCTTGACGTTGAGGTGCTGCGAGGAGCGGCGGAGCAGGTCGAACGCCTCGTCGGCGGTGAGTCCGCGGCGCGCCATGAGAATGCCCTTGGCCTGGCCGATGACGTCACGCGAGTCGATCGCGCGGCGCAGCTGCTCGGCCTGCAGGGTGGCGATGTCGACGGCCTCGGTGTGCGCCAGCGCGAGAGACGCGTGCGTGGCCAGCAGCAACGCGATCGCGTGGTCGGTCTGGTCGATGCCGTGCTGCCGGTGCGAGTAGATGTTGAGCGCGCCGGACAGCCGGGGTGACTGGATCTCGGGCAGCAGTGCCGTGGACAGCACCGCGCCCAGGCCCCTGTCGGCGGCTGCCGGGCCGAAGCGGGGCCACGACGTCGAGGCGGCGAGGTCGGGGGCGGTCGCGACGGCGGGGCCGGCCGGATCGGCCACGTCGAGGCAGGGGCCTTCCCCCAGGTCGTACTGCAGCTGGTCGAGCTCGGTGGCGACCCGGTCGGTCTCCACCGGCGTGTGGAACTTCCCGTCCCGCGACCGCAGGGTGACGCTGACCAGGTCCGCGCCGGGCACGACCCGTGACGCGGCCTCGACGACCTGCTCCAGCACCTCCCCGGTCGTGGTGGCGTCCAGCAGCGAGTAGGTCAAGGTCGCGAACTGCTGGGCCAGCGGCCCGAGTGGTGCCCCGTGATCGCGCGTGGGTGCCTGGCCGGACGCGATCGCCTTCTCGGCGTCGGCGGTGAACCTGGTCCGGTCGAGGTTCCAGTCCTCGTCGCTGGGCGGCATCTGCGGCACCTCGGATCGTCTCCTTCCCGCCCGGTGAACACCGGTGACGGCGACGGGGTTGACCGGGTGCTGGGTTCTGAACCCCTGACCCACGGTAGGCGATCCGGGCACGGACCGCAGGCGGCCGGCGTGGCGCTGCCGCCGCCTGGACCGTGCCAGATGCGGCACCACTTGTCCCTTCGCGTTGTGGACCGCGGTTTCAAGGCCTACCGTGGAGAGAAGTCCCGCAGCCCGCCGTCGAGTTCAACCAGAAGCTCGGTGAACGTCCCACCACCACGGAGTGGAGTCACCGTGTTGAAGCAAGGACTTGATCCCGGCACGCCCAGCTGCTCGGTCCGCGGCTCGCGACAGGACGGTGTTCCGGTCGTCACCGTCGCGGGTGAGGTGGACATCGACACCGCACCGCTGCTGCGCGCGGAAGTCACCATCCAGCTGTCCCAGTCACCCGCTGTGCTGGTCGTGGACCTGCGTGAGGTGACCTTCTTCGACTCCTCCGGCATCCGCGCCCTGCTGACCGCTCACCGGTGCGCGGCGGACCTCCGCGTGGTGGCGGACAGGGCCGCGGTGCTCAGAACTCTTCACTTCTCCGGCATGGACACGGTGTTCCGCGTCCACCCGACGCTCAGCGAGGCGCTGGCGGGGCTCCGCCGGTAGCGGATCGTCGGTCCACACCGGACTCGACGCCCGCCTGCCGCCCGGCCCCGACCGTCCTGCCGGAGGTCCAGGGCCTGGCGGCGAACATCCGGTGAGCTACTTGCCGAGTCGCCGTGCGAGCAGTTCCTTGCCCTGCTCGGCGCCCTTGCGGCTCTCGCCCTGCGCGCGGCGGAAGAACTCCGCCAGTTCCGAGTCGCCCGCGCTCTCCGCGTCCTGGACGTAGGTCTCCAGCCGCAGAGCGTTGCTCAGGCAGGCCTCCACGAACCAGATGATGTTGTAGTCCTTGTCCTTCGTACCCGTCACCGTCTGGGCGTCGGCGTTGATCGACACGGTTTCCTCCTCTTCCGGTATCGCGTTCTCCCCCAGTCGACTACCCCGCTGGCAGAGGAAGACACATCGCCGGAAAGCGAAGGACGGGACCGGCAGATGCCGGCCCCGCCCTGTGATCACCTGGTGGTCACGCCTTCACGGAGTGCTTCCCGCGGGTCCAGGACGTGGCGTCGCCGCCGTCGCCCGCGGGACCGGAGTGGCCACCGGCCGTGGTGCTGTGGTTGGAGGCGTCGCCGGTCGAACCGGTGGCACCCGTGTCACCGGAGTCGCCCGAGGTGACCTCGGTCCAGGACTTGGTGCCGTGGTTCTTCCAGTCGTGCTTCCAGCCGTGGCAGTTGCCGCCGCGGTGGTGCTTGTTCTCGGTCTTCACCACTGCCTTGTTGCCGCCGGTGGCACCGGAGTTCCCGGAGTCGCCCGAGTCACCGGTCGTGGCGTTGTTCGAGCTGCTGGCGTTGCCGCCGTCACCCGAGTTGCCGCCCTTGCCCGCGGTGGCCTTGGCCGAACCGGACTTGCCGTGGTTCCAGGACTTGCCCTGCTCGGTCACCGCCCAGGCATCGCCGCCGTCACCGGCCGGGCCGGAGTTGCCGCCCTTGGTGACGCTGTGGTTGCCCGCGCCACCGGTCGTGCCGGTGGCACCCGTGTCGCCGGAGTCGCCCGACGTCACCGTGGTCCAGGACTTGGTGCCGTTCCAGGACCAGCCGTGGCCGCGCTCGGAACCGGTCGTGCGGACGACGGCCTCGTTGCCGCCGGTGTCGCCCGAGTTCCCGGAGTCACCCGAGTCACCGGTCTTGGCGTTGTTCGAGCTGCTGGCGTTGCCGCCGTCACCCGAGCTGCCGCCCTTGCCCGCGGTGGCCTTGGCCGAACCGGACTTGCCGTGGTTGCTCCACTTGTCGTGGTGGCCCCACTTCTGGTCCTTCGTCATGACCGCCGCGTCGCCGCCGTCGCCGGCGGGACCGGAGTTCCCACCCGCGGTGTTGCTGTGGTTGGAGGCGTCACCGGTGGAGCCGGTGGCACCGGTGTTCCCGGAGTCGCCTGAGCTGACGTTCGTGTGGCACTCGGCCAGCACACACACGCCATAGGCGCTGTTGCCGCCGGTGTCACCCGAGTTGCCGGAGTCACCGGAGTCGCCCGACCGCGCGGTGTTCGAGCTCGTGGCGTCGCCGCCGTTGCCCGAGTTGCCACCGTTGCCCGCGGTCGCACCGGTGTTCTGCGCACGACCGGCCGCGGTGGCGTCGCCACCGTTGCCGGCAGGACCGGAGTTCCCGCCCACGGTGGTGCTGTGGTTGGAAGCGTCACCGGTCGCACCCGTGGCACCGGTGTCACCCGAGTCGCCCGAGCTGACGTTCGTGTGGCACTCGGCCAGCACACACACGCCATAGGCGCTGTTGCCGCCGGTGGCGCCGGAGTTCCCGGAGTCACCCGAGTTGCCGGACGTGGCGTTGTTCGAGCTGGTGGCGTTGCCGCCGTCACCCGAATCACCGCCGTTGCCACCGTTCACGACCGAGTTCACGACGTCGCCGACGCCGCCGAGGAGACCGTTGCCCCCGGTGTCGGCGCTTGCCATCGCCGTTCCGAACAGGAGGAATCCTCCCGAGAACGCTGCGGCCAGCAAGCCGCGTCGCACAGAGCTGTGCATTGTCGAACCTTCCTGTCAATCAAGCTTGGTGATCTGGTCGGCTTGGTTGGCAGGACTGGTCAACTGGGATGGTTGCGGCCGTAGTAGTAGCACCACGACCCGTGGACCTGGTGGTCCCGGCTCACGACGAGCGACTCGCTGTGCGGGCGAACTCCCGATCCCGCTGGGAGGTCCGGCACCGCTGTGTTCCCCGATCCGCTCGAGGACGCTGATCCTGTCGTGCCGGGTAGAGCGGACGGCACTTCAGGTGACTGCTTCTGGGGCGCCTCGATCGGGGGCGCCACGTCAGGTGCGTACATCTCTTGCTGCCGCGGTGGTGTTGTCACCACGACCCGGTCGGGCAGCGCCGCGGCGTGGACCTCCGGCACGACGGCCGGTGCGAGCGGCACCGGTGACGGCGTGACCGGCGGTGGGACGTCAGCCTGTTCAGATGGCTGCGGCACCAACGGCTCCAGGGCCCGAGGCACCACCGGCACGTCCTGCACCGTGCGCGCCACAGGGGCGAGCAACGGCGCTGTCACGGGCTGGAGTGGCTCCAACGCCGGGCTCAGGGCCTGCACGACGGTGTCCACGGCCGGTGCCAGCGGTGCGAGCACCGGTTCGGTCACGGGAGCGACGAGAGCGGTGACCCCGTCCAGCAGGCCGGGCGAGTCCCCCTCGTCGGCATTCGCCACTCCGGCGGACAGGAGCCCGAATCCGATGAGGAATCCGGCCACACCGAGCGTCCGCCGCAGTGCTGTGGAGCATGTCGACTTCATGTAATCACCCCCTTTCGACGAATCAGCACCTGTACATCCGTGTATTCGACACCCCACGGACACCGGTTCACTCGAAAGTGGAATCAATTTCGTTCACGCAGCTCAAAGCGGCGAATTAATTCGAAACATGAATTCGCGATTACTTTGCGACACGAGATCGTGCACATGACGTCGACGCGCAGTGATCGACATGGCGGGCCGCGTCCCTGTGCGCCCACTTCCGAAACCGGACGCACAGGGACGTGCGTGGCGCCGTCCCGAGCCGGCTGAACCGCATCTGGCGGATCCGCGCGCTGTACATCCGTGCGCCGCGGGCATGCCGGATCGGCCTTGTCCCCCGATCCACCTGATGGAGTGACTACCGGTCGCGTTCAGCAGATACCTGAACGGACGCAATCCGGCCCGGCCGGCGCCCCGAATCCTTGGACGTGACCGATCACATCCTCGTCATCGGCTACGGCGACACGGGGCGGCGCGCCATCAACTCGGTGCTGGCCTCGCAGCCGGACGCCCTGCTGACCGTGCTGGACACCGACTACCTCGCCGTCGCCGAGGCCACGGCCAACGGTGCCACCGCGGTCCTCGGGGACGGGCGGGACAGATGCGCGCTGGACGACGCACGCGCCGACATCGCCGATCGCGTCGTCGTCACGGTCCCGGACGACCTCAACGCCTACCTGATCACCAGGACGGTGCGGGCGGCGAACCCGGACACGGTGATCATCGTGGTCATCCGCGAACCGGAGAACCACGCGCTGTTCGTGTCCTCCTACGCGACGTCCGTCCACATCAGACTTCCCGACGAGCAGACGTGAAAAAACTCCGGAAACCGCACGTGAGCACGGTTCCCGGAGTCGCGGTACTGCCTTCCCTGGAGATGTCAGGCGGGCAGCAGCACCGAGTCGATGAGGTAGACGGTGGCGTTGGCGGTCTTCACGCCACCGCAGATCACGTTGGCGTCGTTGACCTTCAGCGCGTCCTTGGAGCCGGTGACCTTGACGGTGCCGGTCTGGACGGTCTTCTGGTCACCGGCGATCTTGTCGGGCGTGATCTGGCCGGGAACGACGTGGTACGTCAGGATCTTGGTCAGCAGCGCGTCGTCGGTCTTGAGCTTCTCGATCGTCGCGGCGTCGATCTTCGCGAACGCCGAGTCGACCGGCGCGAACACGGTGAACTCGGCACCGTTGAGCGTCGACACGAGGTTGACCTTCGGGTTCAGCTTGCCGGACACCGCGCTGACGAGCGTGGTGAGCAGCGGGTTGTTGCTGGCGGCCACGGCCACCGGGTCGGCGGCCATGCCGCTCACGGAACCGGCGCCGGACGGGACCTGCTTGGCGTAGTCGGCACAACCGGGGCCGACGAGGTTCGCGGCCGGGTCGGCCATCGCGGCCGAGGACTGGGTGGTCGTGGTGGGCGCGGCGCTGGAAGTGCTGCCGCTGCTGGCCATGTCACCCGAGCCGCACGCCGCGCCGAACAGGGCGAGCGAGGCGGCGCCGACGGCCAGGACGGTGTTGCGGACGGTCATGTTCATGACGAGACATCTCCAAGAGTGTTCGGTCAGTTGCTACTCGTGATTCGCCACAGCTGGGCGAACGGATGGGTCTGGTTATAGACCCGTTACAAATCTCGTGTTGCTACTTCTGTCCTATGTGGACTGTCCTGCTGGGCACGACTATCCCGCCACCGAGGTGAACACCATCGAGTGCCAGCCGGACGCGCCGTCCGGGATCGGGGCGGCACGCTCGTTGGTCTGGGTGTAGCCCTTCCGGTCGGTGGCACGGCATTCCACGGTGTGGTTGCCCTCCTTCAGGTCCAGCTCGATGCGCCACATCCGCCAGGTGTCGACGTTGACCTCCCGGCTCAGCGTCGCCTCCTGCCAGGGCCCTCCGTCGACCCGGACCTCGACGCGGTCGACGCCGGTGTGCTGGGCCCAGGCGATGCCCGCCGCGACGAACCGGCCCGCCGGCACCCTCTCGAAGGACTTCGGCCGGTCGATCCTGGACATGGTCTTGACAGGCGCCTTCTTGGCCCACTTGCGCTGCGCCCAGTACGGGTCGAACGCGTCGAAGGTGGTGAGCTCCATGTCCACCAGCCACTTCGTCGCCGACACGTAGCCGTAGAGGCCCGGCACGACCATGCGGACCGGGAAGCCGCGTTCCAGCGGCAGCGGCTCGCCGTTCATCCCCAGCGCCAGCATCGCGTTCGAGCCCGGCGCCATGATGGAGTCGACCGGGGTGCCGCACGTCCAGCCGTCCACGCTGCGCGTCGCGAGCTGGTCGGAGCCGGAACGCACACCGGCCTCCCGCAACAGGTCCGCGAGGTCGACACCGATGAAGTTCGACGTGGAGATGTACGGCCCACCGACCTCGTTGGACACGCACACCAGTGTGATCGTCTTCTCCACCAGCGGACGCCGCAGCAGGTCGTCGTAGGTGAGCAGCATTTCGTTGTCCACCATGCCGTGCACCCGCAGGCGCCAGTCCTCGGCGCGCAGGCGAGGCACGGTGAGCGCGGTGTCGACGCGGTAGAACTTCTCGTTCGGCGTCAGGAACGACGGTGTGCCCTCACGCGCGAAGTCAGCGTCGAACGGGATCTCCGGCGCCTTCTTCCCGGGCCGCAACGTGATCCCGCGCCGCGAGGCTTCGACGTCCACCCGGCCGGCGAGCCACTGCCCGCCCGCCGCCGCGACACCCGCCACCGCGGCGATCGCCGCCGTCGACAGCAGGAACTTCCGCCTGCCCGGAGCCTCGGCCGGAGCCGGGGTCTGAGCCTGGCCGCGGGACCACAACCAGCGGAACGCCGCCACACCGGCCACAAGACTGGCCAGCGGGGCGATCACACCCCACGTGGTCGTCGTCGGCCGGGCCAGCACCGCGACGATGCCGACGAGACCGAGCACCGCGGCGAGAGCCGTGCCGGGCCACGGACTGCGCCGCGACAGCAGCCCCGCCACCACGCCGAGGCCCGCGAGCACGACCGCCATGCCGCCGAGCAGCACCAGCTTGTCGTTCTCACCGAACGTGCGAATCGCGAAGTCCTTGACCGGATGAGGCGTCAGGTCGATCGCGGTGTTGCCGACAGCGAGGAACGGCGACGCCAGCGGACTCACCAGCCCTGCGACGAGATGCCCTACCGCCAACGCCACGGCCACCGACACAAGGCCGATGAGGACGGATCGTGTTGCCTTCACATCTGTTGTTCGGAACAGACCGCTGAGCGGATTGGCTCACGTGCAGTGTTTTTCAACAATCCACATTGGACTGGAACACGGCATTGGGCACTCACGTCCGAGACGTGAGTGCCCAGGTGCCGAGCGGGTGATGTCAGGCAGGCAGCAGCACCGAGTCGATGAGGTAGACGGTGGCGTTGGCGGTCTTCACGCCACCGCAGATCACGTTGGCGTCGTTGACCTTCAGCGCGTCCTTGGAGCCGGTGACCTTGACGGTGCCGGTCTGGACGGTCTTCTGGTCACCGGCGATCTTGTCGGGCGTGATCTGGCCGGGAACGACGTGGTAGGTCAGGATCTTCGTCAGCAGCGCGTCGTCGGTCTTGAGCTTCTCGATCGTCGCGGCGTCGATCTTCGCGAACGCCGAGTCGACCGGCGCGAACACGGTGAACTCGGCACCGTTGAGCGTCGAAACCAGGTTCACCTTCGGGTTCAGCTTGCCCGACACCGCGCTCACCAGGGTCGTGAGCAGCGGGTTGTTGCTCGCGGCGACCGCGACCGGGTCGGCGGCCATGCCGGAGACCGAGCCCGCACCGGACGGGACCTGCTTCGCGTAGTCGGCACAACCGGGGCCGACGAGGTTCGCGGCCGGGTCGGCCATCGCGGCCGAGGACTGGGTGGTCGTGGTGGGCGCGGCGCTGGAAGTGCTGCCGCTGCTGGCCATGTCACCCGAGCCGCACGCCGCGCCGAACAGGGCGAGCGAGGCGGCGCCGACGGCCAGAACGGTGTTGCGGACGGTCATGTTCATGACGAGACATCTCCAAAGGGTGATCGAGCAGTTGCTACTCGTGATTCGCCGCGCCCCGGGAAGCGGATGGGTGTGGTTATGAATCCGTTACCAACCGCAGTGTCCACAACAGACTGACGAGCGGTTTTCCAAGGCGGCTGGAACACGATCGGCCACACCTCGGTGTGACGAAGCGATCCGGACCGATCCATCTGCGCCTCTGCTGCGAACAACCAGAGGACAACAGCCGAGGAGAGGACCTGGGATGCCAGAGCGTGAGCGGGCGCTGCAAAGCCTGCAGAGCACCCCTCGTGACGTCGGCCCGACCGCCGACGACCTGCTCGCGCTGGTCGCACGGGGCGACGAGGCGGCGTTCGAGCGTCTCTACGACGTCGTGGCCGGCTCGGTGTTCGGGCTGATCAGGCGCGTCGTGCGGGACCAGGCGCAGTCGGAGGAGGTGTTCCAGGAGGTGATGCTCGAGGTGTGGCGGACCGCGACCAGGTTCGACCCCGAGCGGGGCAGTGCCACCACCTGGATCCTCACGCTGACGCACCGCAGGGCCGTCGACCGCGTCCGGTCCGCCCAGGCCGCCACGCACCGCGAGGACCGCGCGGCCCGCCTCGACCCGGCCAGGCCGTTCGACGAGGTGAGCGAGCAGGTCGACGGCCGGCTCGAGCAACGTCAGGTGCGGCGCTGTCTGAGCTTCCTGACCGAGCTGCAGCGCGAGTCCGTGCTGCTCGCCTACTACCAGGGCTATTCGTATCCGGAGGTCTCGAGTCTGCTGGGCATTCCGCTCGGCACGGTCAAGACCCGCATGCGCGACGGCCTGATCCGACTGCGGGACTGCATGGGGGTGACCGGATGAGGACCACATCCGCTGATCTGCACACGCTCACCGGCGCCTACGCCGTGAACGCGTTGTCGGACTTCGAACGAGCCGCTTTCGAGGCGCACCTGACCCGCTGCGAGAGCTGCGCGGTCGAGGTCACCGAGCTCGCGGCCACGGCCGCGCGGCTGGGCGGCGCGGTCGAGCACGCACCCCCTCCCCAGCTCCGCGCCCGCGTGCTCGCGGCGGCGGCCGAGACCCGCCAGCTGTCCCCCCACGCGGCACGCGTGCCGGACCCGCGCCGCAAGCGCTGGGCGGGAGGGCTGCTCGCGGCCGCCTGCCTCGTCGCCGCGGTGTTCGTGACGGTGCAGTACTCGCAGTCCGACCAGGAACGGCAGCTGGCGCAGCTCTCCAGCGAGTACAGCCGGTTCTCCGACTTCCTGTCCACGCCGGACGCGAAGCTGATCAACGGCAGGGCACCGAACGGCGCCACCGGTACCGCTGTCATCTCGGCCAGCCGCGACGAGGCGCTGTTCCTCGCCAAGGACCTGCCCCAGGCACCGGACGGGCACACCTACCAGCTCTGGCTGATCGGCGCCGACGGTGACCCGAAGCCGGCCGGGCTGCTCGACTCGCGGTCGTCACCGGTCGTCGTCAACGGGCTCACCGGAGCGCAGGAGGTCGCGCTGACCGTGGAGCCGGTGGGAGGTTCGCCGGCACCCACCACGCCGGCGGTGATGGCGATGCCACTCGCCTGATCCAGGACGGCAGCTGTCCTGGTTCCGTGCCAGCATCCCGCGCATGATCGGACGCTGGCACGGCCTGGTGGTGGACTGCCCTGATCCGCGAAGCCTCGCGGAGTTCTACGAGAAGCTGCTCGGGATGGTCCGGGTGCAGGACGACGAGGAGTTCGTCGTCATCGGTGACGCCCCGGACCGTCCCGGCGTGGCGTTCGCACGGGTCGAGGGCTGGCAACCGCCGAAATGGCCGGACGAGACCGCGCACATGCACTTCGACGTGCGGGTGGACGATCTCGCCGCGGCGGGCGAGCAGGTGCGGGCCCTCGGTGCGCGCAGGCTCGAAGGCGGCGGCGAGCGGTTCCACGTCCACGCGGATCCCGCCGGCCACCCCTTCTGCCTCGTGAGCTGGTAGACGTGCCGATGCCGGTCTGACCCGCGTGGTTGGTAACGACTTCACGGGCCGTGCATGACTTAGTCGCCGCGATCAGGCATTCTGCGCGAATGGCACTCCGGCAGGCGAGCGACTTCGCCCAGTTGTCCACCGAGATCAAGCAGGCCGGCCTGCTTGCTCGGCGGCGCGGTTACTACTTCACCCGGATCGGCGTGAACCTCGTGGTCTACGCGGCGGCCTGGGTGGCGTTCGCGCTGCTGGGCGACTCGTGGTGGCAGCTCGCGGTCGCGGTCGTGCTGGCCGTGATGTCCACGCAGCTCGCGTTCATCGGGCACGACGCGGGCCACAAGCAGATCTTCGCCTCGAAGAAGTGGAACGAGATCACCGGCTACGCCCACAGCGGGCTGGTCGGCGTCAGCTACGAGTGGTGGGTGGGCAAGCACAGCCGCCACCACGCCAACCCGAACCACGAGGACGAGGACCCGGACGTCGACATCTCGGTGCTCGCGTTCACGCAACGGCAGGGCGCGGCCAAGCGCGGCCCGCTGCGGTGGATCGCCTCGCACCAGGCGGTGCTGTTCTTCCCGTTGCTGCTGCTGGAAGGCTTCGCGCTGCACTGGCACTCGATCCGGTACTCGGGCCGCGAGCGGACCGTGATGATCGCGAACGTCGTGGTGTACCTCGCGGTCGTGTTCTGGGTCCTCTCCCCCGTGTACGCCATCGCGTTCGTCCTGGTGCACCAGGCGCTGTGGGGCTTCTACATGGGATGTTCGTTCGCCCCCAACCACAAGGGCATGCCGGTGCTGTCGGCCGGGCACTCGCTCGACTTCCTGCGCAAGCAGGTGCTGACCTCGCGCAACATCCGGGGCGGCTGGTTCGTCGACATCCTGCTCGGCGGGCTGAACTACCAGATCGAGCACCACCTGTTCCCGAGCATGCCGCGGCCGAACCTGAAGCACGCGCAGGCGATCGTGCACAAGTTCTGCGAGCAGCACGGGATTTCCTACGCCCAGTGCGGCCTGTTCCGGTCCTACGGATTCGTCCTGCAGCACCTGCACGAGGTCGCGCAGCCGATGCGCAAGGCCGCGGCCTGATCCACGAATGTCCTGAAATGGACAAAGGCTGACCAAAACGGTCGTCCGGCCCGCACGGCGCTGGTTTCCTCGGTGGAAGGACCGAACCGGGGGAACTGACCATGCGAAAGCATCTGTTTGGCGTGCTCACAGCAGGTATGGCACTGGCTCTGGTCGTCGGCGGGCAGTCGGCGGCCGAGCCCGCGGCACCGACCTTCCAGCCCGACCCGATGCTGGCCTTCCTGCCGGCGGAGGCGAAGGTCGACTGGGCCGCGGTGCAGCGGAACCGGGAGGCCCGCAAGCAGTCGCGCGTGGCCGCGAAGAGCGCGGGCCAGCCGTTGGCCTACACCGAGAAGGAGACCGGGCAGGGCGCCAACGACGCGCCCTCGAAGGCCGAGCACGTGGCCGGGTTCGGGACCGGCAGGGGCAAGAACCCGAAGCTCACGATCACCGGCGACCTCGCGGGTGACCCCACGATCCCCGTGGCGGCGCCGTTCGCCGAGACCAACGACGCCGTCCCGCTCGCGAGCGACCCCGGTGTGCCCGCCCGCGAGAGGGCCGTGCGCACCAGCGGCAAGATCGGCGACGGCCCGTACGGCAGCGGCGGCGACGGCACCGGCGACCACGACTTCTACAAGCTGTCCGGCGGTGCCGAGGGGCGGATCGTCCTCGTCGAGACGGACACGCCGACCGGTGACCTGGACACCCTGCTCGCCTCGTTCGACGCGACGGGGCGGCTCCTGGACCAGCACGACAACCTCGCGGGCAGCACGGACAGCAGGCTGAGGGTCCCGGTGCCCGCCGGACAGGACGTCTACCTCATGGTCGCGGCGGCCGGACCCGGCGGGATCCCGGCCGACCCGATGACCCCCGGCACCGGCAAGCGCGTCCTCACCGAGGGCACCTACGACCTGACCATCGCGACCGGCGGCGGCCCCGCGGACAGGGACTACTTCTCGGTCGACCTGAAGGCGGGTGACGTGCTGGGCGCGTCGGCGGCGGGCAAAGCGACCAGGGTCGTCGTCCACGACCCCGCCGGGCGCGAGGTCTTCGGTTCGTCGCAGGACTTCAGCTTCCTGTACGCCGAGAACTCCCCGATGCCCGCCGGTGGCAACGCCGTCGCGGACTTCGTGGCGCCGAAGGACGGCCGCTACACCGTCGGTGCCGAGAACGGTGACGGCCGCTACGACGTCACGGTCGAGGCCTATCGCCCCGGCTCGGAGCTCAACCAGCGCCCCGAGGTGCTGACGATCTTCCTCGACTTCGACGGCGCGCGGGTCAACACCCGGATCTTCGGCGTCGACCCCTCGGCGGGCAACAAGGACCTCTCTCCGTTGAGGAAGTTCCTGCCCGGCTGGGGTCTCACCGGCGCCGACGAGAACGCCGTGATCGACGGCGTGGTCGCGACCGTCCGAGAGAACGTCGAGCACGACCTGGCCGCGAAGGGCACCAACAGGCGGTTCGCCGTGCGGATCCTGAACAGCCGCGACCACGCCGACCCGTGGGGCCAGAAGAACGTCAGCCGCGTGGTCGTCGGCGGCTCGATCGCCGAGTCCGGCATCCCGACCGTCGGCATCGCGCAGTCGATCGACGCGGGCAACTTCGGCAAGGAGGAGACCTCGCTGGTGCTGCTCGACGTCCTCAGCGCACCCGCCTCCCAGTCGCAGACGTCGCTGAACGCCTACATCACGCCGGCCAGTGACAAGATCGCGTTCATCGGCCGGGCGATCGGCAACATCACCGCGCACGAGGCGGGGCACATGTCGGGCAGCTGGCACCAGGACCAGTTCAACGCGCTCGACGCGATCATGGACCAGGGCGGCAACCCGAAGGGCATGTTCGGCGTCGGCCCGGACGGCATCGGTGGCACGGCCGACGACGTGGACGTCGACTTCCACGAGGACGTGCTCAACCCCAACGAGGGCTTCACGGGGATCGAGGACACCCTCAACCGCACCGCGTGGGCCTACACCCGAGGCGCCAACTGACGGTCCGATTCCCGCCAGAATCCTGACCGCGGTTCCAGCAGGCTGATCGGCATGGGATCACTTGAGGGGAAAGCGGCTCTCGTCACCGGCGGGAGCCGGGGCATCGGAGCCGCGGTGGCCGAGAAGCTCGCCGCACTCGGCGCGCAGGTCGCGGTCACGTACCAGAACACCAAGCCGGACAACGGTTTCGCCATCCAGGCGGACAGCGCCGATCCGGACGCCGTCGTGGCCGCGGTCGAGGAGACCGCGGTCCACTTCGGACGGCTCGACGTGCTCGTGAACAACGCTGCGGTCTTCCGGGTCGGACCGCTGGAGGAGCTCGGCCGGGAGGAGTTCGACCTCACGATGGCCGTGAACGTGCGCGCGCCGTACCTGGCTGCGCGTGCGGCGGCACGGCACATGGGTGAGGGTGGCCGGATCATCAGCATCGGCAGCAATGTCGCCGTGTACTCGCCGTTTCCCGGCTTCGCCCTGTACTCGGCCAGCAAGACCGCGCTGTTCGGGATGACGAAGGGCCTGGCGCGCGAACTGGGTCCGTCGGGCATCACGGTGAACGTCGTGAACCCCGGCCCGACCGACACCGACATGAACCCGGCCGACGGGCCGTTGGCGGACACGATCCGGGGTCTGACGGCGTTGGGGCGCTACGGAGAACCAGCGGAGATCGCCGCTGTCGTCGCGGCTCTGGCGGGTGAGGCCGGTGCGTACGTCACCGGCGCCATCATCAACGCGGACGGCGGTTTCACCGTCTGACGGGCATCACGACCAGGTGACCGGCAGGGCGTGCACGCCGTAGATGTTCATGTCGGTCCTGAGCTTGACCTCACGGGCCGGCACGGCGAGTTCCAGTGACGGGAAGCGGCGCAGCAGTCCCTCGAACCCGGCGCGCATCTCGATGCGGGCCAGCTGCTGACCGAGGCACTGGTGCACGCCGTGCCCGAACGAGAGGTGGCCACGGGCGTTGCGGTGCACGTCGAGCGTGTCGGCGTGCTCGTAACGCTCCGGATCGTGGTTGCCCGCCAACAACGACAGGATGACCGACGAACCCTTGGGGATCGTCTCCCCGAAGAACTCGATGTCCTCGGCGGCGTACCGGAAGAAGATGTCGGCGACGGCGAGGTAGCGCAGCAGCTCCTCGACGGCGTCGGGGATCATCGCCGGGTCCGACCGCAGCGCGGCCAGCTGGTCCGGGTGCTCCAGCAGCGCGAAGGTGCCCAGCGACAACATGTTCGCGGTCGTCTCGTGGCCCGCGAGCAGCAGCAGGAACGCCATCCCGCAGAGCTCCTCGATGCTGAGGTCCTCGTCGCGGGCCAGATCGGACAGCAGGTCGTCCACCGGTTCGGCGCGCTTGCTGACGACCAGTTCGGCCAGGTAGGTGTTCATCGCCATGTAGGCGGCCATCTTGTCCTCGAGGTTCACCTCCCTCTCCATGAACTTGGAGGAGTTGGTCTGGAACGTGTCGCGGTCCGCGTAGGGGACACCGAGGATCTCGCAGATCACCAGTGACGGCACCGGAAGCGCGAACTCCTTGACGAGGTCGACCGGCGGCGTGAGCTCCGCCAGGGCGTCCAGCTGCCGTTCGGTGATCTCGACGATGCCCTCTTCGAGCGCCTTCATCCGCTTGACGGTGAACGCCCCGGTGAGCTTGCGGCGCAACCGGGTGTGGTCCGGCGGGTCCATGCTGATGAACAGCCCGGGCGTCTGCGGGGACGGTTCGGTCTGCTCGGGCATGCCGGGCGTCGGGAACGGCACGTGGATGATGCCGAGGTCCTGCCGGTTGCTGAACCTGGTGTCCGCCAGGGCCTGCCGGACGGCTTCGTAGCCGGTGATGAACCAGCCCTCGTGGCCGTCGGGGAAGAGCATCGGGCTGACCGGGCGGGTCTCGCGCGCCAGGGAGACCCGGCTGGGCGGGACGAACGGACTGACGTCGCGGTCCGTGGGAAGGCCGTGCAACATGGTCGGTTCCTCCTTCAGCGGGTGGACTCGCGGTTGAAGAGCTTCTTGGACCACAGGTAGCCGCCGATCCCGATGACGGCGCACCAGGTGAAGGCGATGTAGCCGCTGTTGCCGATCGGCGTGCCCATCAGCAGACCGCGCAGGGCGTCGATGAACGGGGTGAACGGCTGGTACTCGGCGAACCAGCGCAGCACGGTCGGCATCGAGTCGGTGGGCACGAAACCGTTGCCGAAGAACGGGAGCAGGATCAGCGGCAGGCCGACGTTGCTCGACGACTCGACGGACTTGCTGGCGAGGCCCAGCGCGGCGGACAGCCAGATCATCGCGAACGACATGGCGACCAGCAGGCCGGCCACGGTGAGCCAGCCGAGAGCGCTCGCCTGCGGCCGGAACCCGATCGCGACCGCGACACCGAAGACGAACGTCATGGCGAGGACCGTCTGCACCAGGCTGCCGATGACGTGTCCTGTCAGGACGGACACGCGGGCGATCGCCATGGTGCGGAAGCGGTCCACGATGCCCTCGGTCATGTCCATCGCGATCGAGATGCTCGTGCCCTGCACCGCCGCGGTGATCGACATGAGGATGATCGTCGGCGTGACGTAGTTGAGGTACTCCGCGCGGCCGCCGGAGGGCCCGCCGAGCCCGGCGCCCAGCGTGCCGCCGAAGACGTAGACGAACAGCAGCAGGAAGACGACCGGCATGATCAGGAGCTGGACCGTCAGGGACGGGTAGCGGATCATTCGCCTGAGGTTGCGGCGCACCATCGTCGCCGAGTCGGTCAGGACGTAGCTCATGACTGGACCACCTTGTCGGGGCTGCCGGTGAGGGCGAGGAAGACGTCGTCTAGGTCGGGCGTGTGGGTGCTGAGCGAGTCGACCAGGACCGCGTTGTCGTCGAGCCGGTCGAGCAGGGCCTTGAGCGAGCGGACGCTGCCGTCGCTGGGCACGCGCAGGGCGAGCGCCTCACCGTCGCGGGAGGAGTCGCCCACGATCCGGACGGCGGCTTCGAGGTGCCGGGGATCGGTGAACTGCAACAGGACGTGACCGCCGGGGATGCGGCGCTTGAGCTCGTCCGCCGTGCCCTCGGCGACGATCCTCCCCTGGTCCAGCACCGCGATCCGGTCGGCGAGCTCGTCGGCCTCCTCGAGGTACTGGGTGGTGAGGAAGATCGTGACGCCGCTCGCCACCAGCTGCCGCACGATCTGCCACATCGTGCGGCGGCTGCGCGGGTCGAGGCCCGTCGTCGGCTCGTCCAGGAAGATCACCTGTGGCGAGCCGACCAGCGTCATCGCGAGGTCGAGCCGGCGCCGCATGCCGCCGGAGTAGGTCGACGCGGACTTGTCGGCCGCGTCCACCAGGTCGAACTGCTCCAGCAACTGCTCGGCCTTGCGCCTGCCGTCCACCTTGCCGAGGTGGTGCAGGTCGGCCATGAGCTTCAGGTTCTCGCGGCCGGTCATCAGGTTGTCGACGGCGGAGAACTGGCCGGTGACACCGATGGCGGCGCGGACGCCGTCCGGGTCGTCCGCCACGTCGTGACCGGCGACGGACGCGCTGCCGCCGTCCGCGCGGATGAGCGTCGAGAGGATCTTGACGGTGGTGGTCTTGCCGGCGCCGTTCGCGCCGAGCAGCGAGAAGACGGTGCCGCGCTGGACGTTCAGGTCGACGCCCTTGAGCACCTCGTTGTCGCCGTAGGAGCGGCGCAGGCCGGTTGCCTTGATCGCGTACATGGTTTCCCCCTCAGCTGCGGCGGACGGTGATGTCGCCGAAGGACGTGTGGGCGGTGACCTTGACGGTCTCCGCGGAGTTGCCGGGGCCGTCGCTGCCCTCGAGCGTGTTGGCAACGCGGCCGAACGAGGTCTTGGCGTCGATCCACGCGGCGGTGCCCTGGGCGATCCCGATCTCGATGCCGCCCATCGCGGTGTTGAGCGTGACGGTGTCGCGGACGACCTCGCCGACGTTGATGGATCCCATCGCGGTCCTGGCCTCCGCGGGCCCACCGGCGCGTTCGACGGTGATGTCGCCGTTGGCGGAACGCGCCTTCAGCTCGCCCTCGACCACGCCGGCGTCGATGTGGCCGTTGGAGTTCTTGGCGACCAGCGCTCCGCGGACCGTGCCGATGCGGATGTGGCCGCTGCCTGTCTTGACGTCGGCGTTGCCCTCGACCACGCCGACGGTGACCGCTCCGGCACCGGTGTCGGCCCTCAGCGGCCCGGTCCGGTCGACGTGGATGTTGCCCGCGGACAGGTCGACCTCGGTCACGCCGAGCACCCCGGAGGTGCGGACGCCGCCGGCCGACACGTCGACGTCCACTTTGGACCCCGTGGGCAGCTCGATCACGACGTCGACCGACCTGGTCTTCTTGGAGAAGTCGAACGTCCGCTTCGGCCCGCGCACCGTCAGCGTGCCGTCGGCGTAGTCGACCTTGGTCTTCTGCGCGGCCTCGACGTCCGAGGAGTCGGCCGGGTCGGAGGGCCGCACGTCGACCTTCGTGTCGGTGCGGTCGCTCGCGGTGATCTGGACGTACCCCGCGTAGACGTCCAGCAGTACGGAAATCGGTTCTGGCGTGTCGTAAGAAGGCATGGCTGTCCCCTCAGAAGGTGTCGGTGGAACATCCCCGCAGGTCGGGGCGAAGTGGTGCGGGAGCGGTGTTAGCGGACCCAGCCGACGAAACGCTGGGGTGCCGGGACGCCGCCCGTCAGCGCGTCGGCGACGGCGTCGCGCTTCGGGCTCAGCTGTGCCGAGGCGGCGCGCACGAGCCACGCGTTGACGGAACGGCCCTCCTTGGCCGCGGCCTCGTCGATCGCGGCCTTGAGCGGCTCGGGCAGCCGGACGTTGATGCGCACGGTGGTGCCGTCGTCGAAGCCCGCCGCCACGTCCTCGGCGGGGGCGGCGGCGGCCGGTTCGGGGGTGGCGGCGGGCTGCTCCGGCGCCCGCCGCGTCACCACGAACTTCGGGTCACGGCCCCGCAGCAGCACCTGCACCGAGTCCGGTGCCAGGTCCGCGGTGATCTCGTCGGCGGCAGCGGACAGCGCCTCCAGCAGCGCCAGCCGGATCGCCGACTCCATCGTCACGGTCAACCGCTCGACCAGCGCACTCGCTTCGTCGCCGCCTGTCTCGACGGCGGTCAGCAGCTCGCGGCCGAGGGAAGCCACATACGGGGTCAGATCCATGGCATCACTATGGCACACGGTGGCACCACCAGCAAGCAATTCTGGCTCAAAGTGATGCCATTTTGGCTCACTGCAGGTCAGGGGCTTGAACGGCTCTTCGTGAGCGATGCCCCACCCATGTCAACCGAGGCCGGGAGAGCGTCGTCTACCTGTGCGTGCAACTTGAATCGAGCGCAGACTTCGAGCGGTTCGTGCTGGACCGTTCGACCGCGCTGCTGCGCACAGCCGTGCTTCTGGTGGGGGACGTCGGTCACGCCGAGGACATCCTGCAGACAGCGCTGATGCGGCTGGCCTCGCGCTGGACGTCGGTCCACACGGCCCCGGAGGCGTTCATCCGCCAGGTGCTGGTCAACCTGGCGCGCGACCGGTGGCGCCGCGCCCGCAGACGGGTGCCCGAACAGGAGCTGACCAACGCGGGCCAGGTCTCCTCCGGACGGGACCCCGCCGACACGGTGGTCGACCGCGACGTGTTGCGGCGGGCGCTGGCGAAGCTTCCGGCACGACAGCGCGAGGCGGTGGTGCTGCGCTACTTCGCCGGGATGTCGGTGGCGGAGACGGCGGAGGCGCTGCGCACGTCCGAGGGGACCGTCAAAGCACACACGAGCCGGGCCGTCGCACGACTGCGTGAGCTGCTCGGGGAACAGATCACGGAGAACGCTCATGGTGTCTGACAACGAACTGCTCGACGACGTGCGCACGGTGCTGAGCGCCGAGGTCGCCGGCGTGACCGCGAATCCCGCCGCACTGCTGGCCTCGGTGCGGCGCGGACGGTCCCGCAGGCGCTGGACGTGGCTCGCGGTTCCGCTGATCGCCGTCGCCGCGGCCGCCGCTGTCGTGCTGGTGCCGGCTCCGCGACCGGCGGTACCGGCGGAGGTCGCGCTGCAACGCACCAGCAGCGCGCTGGAAGGCGTGCGGGGCATGGTGATCCACGAGCAGGCTCCGGCGGACGACCGCGAGAAGTACTTCGCGCCGGGCGAGAAGGGGCTGGTGGAACGGTGGCACGCCGCGGACGGCAGCGCGTTCCGGTACCGGGCGTCCGCGGACGGCAGGACGATCGTGGACCTGAGCCGCTCGGCGGCGGGGAACGTCTTCACCGACCACCGGACCCGCACCTTCCGCGCCGAACCCGGTGAGAGCCCCGACAACGAGGTGTGGACGCCGGAGAGGATCCAGCAGGCGATCCGGGACGGCCGCATCACCGTCGCCGGGCCCGGTGAGCCGATCGGCGGGTCGCCGACGGTGCACCTGACCATCGCCGGGCTCAAGCCGGAGCCCACCACCCAGATGTGGGTGGACGCCGCCACCTACCTGCCGAAGCGCTGGCTTTGGGAGCAGGACGGGGCGACGGCGTTCGACGTCACGTGGCTGCCTCCCACGCCGGAGAACCTCGCTCAGCTCAGGACGTCGATCCCCGACGGGTTCACCGAGCAGAGGTGAAGGTGCCGGCGAACGCGGCGAACGTCGGCGTCCCCTTCTGCCGGTCGAGCACCGCGAAGACGACGTGGTCGAAGAAGCGGTTGTCCCGCAGGGCGATCCGGAAGACCTGGGCGACCGTGGCGGGGTCGTTGCCGAAGACCCCGCAACCCCAGGCACCGAGCACGAGCCGGCGGTGCCCGTGCGCCGCCGCGACGTGCAGCACGCGGATGGCCCGTCGCAGCAACGCGAGCGGGATGTCGCCGGCGCGCTCGGGCTGGTTGCGCAGGATCGCCGACCGGTTCGGCGCCGCGGCGGTGAGGAACGAGACCTCGTACGGCTGCGGCAGCAGGGTTCCCCTGTCGTCCTTGAACACCGGCACGCGCGGCGAGTAGATCACGCGGTCGCTGTAGGTGAGGTCGTCGTGGGCGCGGTGGTACGCGTAGAACTCACCGGCGGCGCGCAGGCAGGGGTAGATCGCCGACGCACGGGCGATGCTCTCCTCCTGGGCCTGCGCGCCGTTGAGGAACCCGCCTCCGGCGTTGCGGGCGGAGGCGAAGTTCAGCGCCGCGACATCGCCACCGAGGCGACGGGTGGCATCCAAAGTGGACTCGTTGGTGACGTCGATCCGCACGCCCTCGGTCTCCGGGGGCAGCGGCAGCACCTCGTCCGGCAGGTGGAGCCGGGTTCCCGCGACGGCGGGAGCGACGGCGACGACGACCTCGCCCGAGGCGGTGGAGTAGGAGCCGCGCTCCGCGATGGCGACGGTGTCGTGGGCGATCGCTCGCAACCTGCTGCTCATGATGCCCGCAAGTCTGGCCGTCGTTCCCCGGCGGCGCCAAGCGGTTAAATCCGGGCGTAGACCTCGGCGACCGCGCCGAACGCGGCCTTGGGCTCCCACGTCAGGTCCTCGAAGACCTTCACGACGCCGGGGCTGGCCATGTCGAGGTCACGGCTCGGATCGTCCGGCCGATGCGTGTAGTTGCTGAGCGCGAACATGTAGACGAACGCACCGTCGACGCCCTCGGCATCGAACGTCTCCAGCACCTCGCGCAGGTACGTGGCCTGCTCGGCCTCGTCGCGCACGTAGCCGTCCTTCACCCCCACCGGCACCCCGGCCTCGTCGTGCTCGACGATCTCCATGCTGCGCGGTGCCACGGCGCCGGAACCGCGCCAGGCCGCCGTGCCGAAGCCCGTGATGGCGACCGGCTTTCCCTGCGCCACCACGGTCCTGATGCTCTCGGCGTACACGTCGGCGACCTCGGCGGACCGGATCAGCTCGAACGACCTGATGTCGAACAGGTCCCAGTCGGGGTTCTCGAACGGGATGCAGGCGTAGGTGAGCCTGCCCCCGAAGTGTTCCCGCACCACCGCGACGGCCTCGGCGAGGAACCCGTTGAGCCTCGCGCCCGCCTCCTGCATCCGTTGCGGCTGCCCCAAGAGCCGGCTCAGGCGCTGCATCACGTCGTCGCCGGGCAGGAAGCCGGAGTTCATGATGCTGAGCTCGACGCCGGTCACGAACACGACGTCGGCACCCGCGAGCCGGACCTTCTCGGCCCGCCGCGCGCAGTCCGCGAACAGGCCGAGGATCTCGGCCGGGGCCAGTTCCAGCGGGTAGGGCGAGAACCAGATCTCCAGCCCCAGCCCGGCGGCGATCTCCGCGGCCCGTTCGAGCCGTTCCGGATCACCGCCGACCAGGTGGACGGCGTTGCAGTGCAGGTCGTCCCTGATGACGGTCAGGTCCCGCCTGACCACGTCCAGGTCGAACTTCTCCAGCGAGATCTCTCCGTGGCGCACGAAACCGGTGTCGTACGCGATGCCTTTGGCGCGCATGCCACCGACACTAGGCCCTAAAACTGCGTACGCGCAAGTTTGCGTAAACGCAACTATGACGGCCAGATGAGGAGCACCGGGCAGGGCGCGTGGTCGACGACGAACCGGGTGGCCGGGCCGAGGCTGCGCGGACCGGCGTGGCTCACGTCGCCGTCACGGCACAGGACGAGCAGCGACGCTTCCTGGGCGGCCGCGACGACCTCGTGCTCCACCCTGCCGATCCGCGCCTGGGTCGTGCACGGCAGCGCGAGGCGTTCGGCTGCGGCTTCGAGGAGCCGCGAGGCGTGGTCCGCGGCGAGGTCGTCGAGGCGCGTGCCGGGGTCGCGCGAAGGATGGCCGCGGCCGAACAGCCCGGCGAACGCTCCGTGCGCCGCGCCGGGCACGTCGTGGTCGCTGACGTGCAGAAGCAGGAAGTCCCCCGAGCAAGCGCGGGCCGCGTCGACGCAGTCCTGCCAGGTGTCGTCGGCGATCCACACGACCACCGTCATGGTCATCCTCCGATCACGTGCAGGGACGCCCACAGTGCCACGACGGCACCGATCAGGGTGGCAGGCACGGCGAGCAGGCCGAGCTTCGTGAACTCCGGCAGGTTCACCTCGGTGTCGTGGTCCTGCACGATCCGCCGCCACAGCAACGTGGCGAGCGACCCGGCGTAGGTGAGGTTCGGGCCGAGGTTCACGCCCAGCAGCACCGCCAGCACCACGCCCGGCCCCATTGGCGCGACCAGCGGCAGCAGCACCAGCACGGCGGGCAGGTTGTTGATCACGTTGGCGAGCACGGCGGCGACCGCGGCCACCCCGAGCAACGCGAGCAGGCCGGTGCCGCCCGGGATCACGAGCCGCAGGGCGTCGTCCAAGCCGTTGTCGACCACCGCCCGCACGACGACACCGAGCCCCAGCACGAACGCGAGGAACGGCAGCGACGCCGCCCGCACGACCTTGACCAGCGTGGTGCGGCGCCGTGCGAGCGCGCGCACCACCATGACGAGCGCACCCGCGCAGGCCGCCCACGCCGGGTCGACGCCGGTCGCCGACGCGACCACGAACCCCGCCAGCGTGAGCCCGACCGCGGCCAGGGCGAACACCGGCAGCTCCTGGCGCGGCTGTTCCACCGGGGCGTGCGCGGGCGCGTCGAGATCGGTGCGGAAGAACCGCCGGAACACCACGTACTCGGCCACGATCGCCACGCCCCACGGCAACGCCATGAGCGCCGCGAACCGCGTGAAGCTCAGCCCGCTCGACGCGAACGCCAGCAGGTTCGTCAGGTTCGACACGGGCAGCAGCAACGACGCGCTGTTCGACAGGTGCGTGCACGCGTAGACGTGCGGCTTCGGCCGGACACCGAGCTGCGCGGCCGTCACGAACACCACCGGCGTCAGCAGCACGACCGTCGCGTCCAGACTCAGCACCGCCGTCGTCAGCGAGGCCGTGACGAACACCCCGCCCAGCAACGTCTTCGGTCTGCCGCCGGACGCACGCGCCATCCAGGCGCCACAGGCCTGGAAGAGGCCCTCGTCGTCGCAGAGCTGCGCGAGCACGAGGATCGCGGCCAGGAACCCGATCACGGGCCCCAGCCGCACCGCCTCGTCCACCACGTGGTCGACGGGCAGCGCACCGGCGAGCACGACGACCACCGCCGCCGGCACCGCGACCGCCGCCTCGGGCCAGCCCCACGGCCTGACGACCGCGCACACCAGCACGGCGACCAGCAGCAAAACGGACAGTGCCAGCACGGGATCCTCCTGCGCCGGCACCCATCCGGCTGACTTCTACATCTTGGCCGCCGCCGACTTTATGGCCTGACGGATGCGGAAGTAGGTACCGCAACGGCAGACGTTGGCGATCCGGTCGACGTCCTCGTCCGAAATCTCCTTCTTCGTCCGGAGCAACGCCACCGCGGCCATGATCTGGCCCGGCTGGCAGTAGCCGCACTGCGCGACGTCCTGCTCCAGCCACGCCTCCTGGACCGGGTGCAGGTCGTCACCCGACGCCAGTCCCTCGATCGTGGTCACCGACTGCCCGGCGCACTCGGCCACCGGCGTCACGCACGGCTGGATCTCCGCACCGTTCAGATGGGACGTGCAGGCGCGGCACACACCGATGCCGCAGCCGAACTTCGGACCGCGCACGCCGAGCTTGTCGCGCAGCACCCAGAGCAGCGCCAGGTCCGCGGGAGCGTCGACGGTGACCGGCTTCCCGTTGACGACGAACGTGTAGGTAGGCACAGGGGACGCTCCTTCAGCGCGGGAACGGCTCGAAGTCGACCGGGAAGTTGATCGGGAAGCTGCGCGGCACGACGCCGGTCGCCCGCGCGTAGGCGTTGGCGATCGCGCCGACCGCGGCCGGCACGCCCAGTTCGCCCGCGCCACCCGGTTCGCCCGTCGCCGGCATCACGAAGATCCGCACGTCCTTCGGGGTGTCCTTCTGGCGCGCGTAGTGGAACTGCGAGAACGAGCCCTCGAGCGGCAGGCCCCTGTCGATGTGCAGACCCGCGCGCAGCGTGGTGGAGATGGCGTCGGTCAGGCCGCCGAGCATCTGCGCTTCGAGGCCGCGCGGGTTGATCGGGCGGCCGACGTCGACCGCGATCACCGCCTTGACCACGCGCGGGTTCCGCGGGTCGCGGGCGTCGATCTCGACCAGGCACGCCGTGCACGACTTGTACTCGTCGTGGAAACCGATGCCCTGCGCGAAGCCCCTGGGCATCGCACGGCCCCAGTCGCCCTCCGCCACGACCTTGTTGAGCACGGCGCGCTGCCGAGCGGTCTTCAGGTGCTCGCGGCGGAACGCGACGGGGTCCTTGCCCATCCTCGCCGCGAGCTGGTCCACCAGAACCTCTTCCGCACCACGGGTGTTCGCCGAGTAGACCGACCGCCAGGACCCGGTGTGCATGCGCAGCGGCACCTCGTTGAGCAGCGAGGTCACCACGCCGAAGTCGTACGGCACCTTGCACGTCGTGAGGAACACCGTCTGCGCGAACGACAGGTTCCCCGCGACCGGCAGCGACGCGGCGGTGGCGGTGAGGATCTCGCCAAGACCGTGCCGGAAGTCCGTCTCGACCGAGGCGACGCGGTGCTCGAACGTCAGCACGTTGCCGAGCGCGAACGTCGCGCGCAGCTTGTGGTGGCTGGCGGCGCGAGCCCGGCCGTGCCGCATGTCGTCCGTGCGGCTCCACATGAGTTTCACCGGGCGCCGCAGGGTTTTGGAGATCTGCGCGGCCTCGATCGCGGCGTCGAAGAAGAGCCGGCGTCCGAACGAGCCGCCGCCCTGCGTCACGTGCACGGTCACCGCGGACTCGGGCAGGCCGATGGCCGCCGCGATGGTCTGCCGCGCCACGATCGGCGACTTCAACCCGGCCCAGATCTCGGCCCGGTCGTCGCGGACGTCCGCGATCGCGGAGTTCGTCTCCATCGGCGCGTGGCTGACGAACGCGAAGTCGAACTCCATGTCGAGGTGCTGGGTCAGCAGCGGCGGCACCGCGAACGGCAGCGCGGCGGCCCGCAGCTCGGCTCGGATCTCCTTGTCGGACAACGAGTCGACCGTGCCGGGGTTCCAGGTGACCTCCAGCGCGTCCCGGGCGGCCATGGCCTGCCCGAACGTCTCCGCGACGACCGCCACGCCCGTCGGCACGACCCCGATCGCGAGCACACCGGGCACGGCCCTGGCCTTCGCCGAGTCGACCGACCTCACCGAGCCGTTGATCGTCGGCGGCCTGCGCACGACCGCCGGCATGGCGCCCGGCACGTCGCGGTCCAGGGTGTACTGGAACTGACCGGTGACCATCGCACGGGCATCGATGCGCGACTGCGGCGTGCCGACGAGCCGGTGTTCCGAGGCCGGTTTCGGTTGTGCCGCGAACACTCCCGTGAGCTGCGCGGCGGCCGACGTCAGCAGTCCGTACAGGACGGGACGGCCGTCCGGGAGGATCACCGCACCGTCGCGGGTGGACAGTCCGGAGACGTCCACGCCGTACTGCCCCGCCGCCGCCGCGAGCAGCCTGGCCCGTGCGGCGGCCGCCGCCTGCCGGACCGGGCCGTACACCGACCGCATCGTGTTGGAACCGCCCGTGAGCTGGTTCATCAGCAGTTCGGGCCGCGCGTCGGCGAGCGTGACGCGGACCTGGCCGAGGGGCAGGTCGAGCTCCTCCGCGACGAGCATCGCGCAGGCCGTGGTGATGCCCTGACCGACCTCGGCCCGGGGCAGGTCGAGGGTCACGACGCCGTCCTCCCCGACGCTGAGCACGGCGAGCGCGCCCGCGGTCGGAGTACCGGCGAGAATCAGGACGTCGCCGAGATCGAGGATCTCGGCCGGTTGCGGCAGCGTCGGGATGACGGCCTCGGCCGTGCCGGGAACCGCGACGGTGAGCACCGGCGCGGCCACGAGGAACGCGAGGAACTGCCGACGACGAACCGGGGCCCCGGCTGGAGGGACCGGGACTTCGTTGTCACAGGTCATGCACTCGTCAACGACATCTGGCGGACACGGGTACGACCGTCAGCCGAACGGGTGCACGACCGAACAGCGGGCCGCCGTAACTGCGCCTGTACCGGGGACGATTCGCCGTACATGAGACGAATAGCAGTACTGCTGCTGGCACTTGTCCTGGTCTCTCCCACTCCCGCCCTCGCGGCGGACAACCCGGTGGCGATGATCTTCTCGCCCACCGCCGAGGTCTCCGTCCCGGTGAACCAGCCGCTGCTCGTGATCGGCGGCGCCGTCAACGGCGAGTCGGGCGGCATCACCCAGGTCGAGTTCTCCACCGACCACGGCACCAACTGGACCCCCGTCGACGCGCGCGGCGAGCGGTGGTCGGTCCGGCTCTTCCCGTCCGTCTCCGGCCCGCTGACGATCCACGCGCGCGCCCGTACCGCGTCCACGACCGGCCCGACCACCGTGTCCCGCACGATCCACGTCGGCGGTTCGACGGTTCCCCCGCTCGAGCACGAGACGTCGCTCGTCCTGCACGACACGCACAACCCGACGATCGACGACCCCGACGAGCAGGCCGTGGAGGTCGGCCTGCGGTTCGCGGTCGACCGCCCCGGCTCGATCCCGGCCGTGATCATCAAGCGCGGCGACCACACCGGACCTGTGACCGCGCGGCTGTGGTCGAACGGCACGCTGCTGGCCGAGCAGGAGGCTCCCGGTGCGGCGCACAGCCAGCGGATCACTTTCGGCACAACGGTTCCCGTGGTCGCGGGCACCGAGTACGTCGTCTCGTACTACACGCCCGCGGGCGGCTACAAGGCGACGGAGAACTACTTCGTCGGCAACCTCGCGCAGACGCCGTTCAAGATCCCGGTGAACGCCGGTGTGTACAGCTACAGCGGCGGTTTCCCCACCGACACCTGGTTCGGCAGCAACTACGGGATCGAGCCGGTCTTCCGGCCCTAGGCGTCGGGAACCACCTGGCGCTTCAACACCTTCTCGGCGCCGCCGGTCGCGACCAGGAGCCTGACCAGCGCGCGCTTGACCTCGTCATCGCCGTGCACGTCCAGCTCACGCCGGAGCCGGCGGCTGTCCTCGACCAGCCGCCGGCCCCGGTCGGTCAGCTGGGCGCGCCTGATCCGGCCGTCCACGCGGTCCGGCACGCGCCGGACGTAGCCGAGGCGTTCGAGCTCCAGCAACTGCTTCGAGGCGGCCTGCTGGGTGACGCCGAGCAGCTCGCCCAGCTCACCCACCTTCGGCTCGCTCTCGACGAGGTGCTGGATCAGGTACCCGTGCGACACGCGGACACCCTCGTGCCCGATCTCGCGCAGCCGCTTGAGGATCGCGTCGTTCGCGGAGCTGCCGGTGAGGTAGGCGAGAGTCGCCAGGTCTATGTCCATCAGGTCCACGGCACGATCCTCACATTGACAACCAAGGTTGTACAACTATGGTTGTGAGTATGGATCCAATCGGTCTCGCGATGTCCCTGCACCGCGCCCTCGAAGCCGGCGAGTCCGGCTCCGCGCTGCGCCGCTTCTTCACCGCCGACGCGGTCACCGTCGAGCACCCGAACCTGGTCAAGCCGCCCGGCGCCCGGTCGTCCGCCGAGGAGATGATCGCCAACTCGGAGAAGGGCGCCGAGCTGCTGTCGAGCCAGAAGTACGACGTCCACTCGGCGGTGGTGTCCGGCAGCACCGCGATCCTGCGCCCCACCTGGACCGGCGTGCTTCGCGACGGCAGGCAGCTCGTCGCGCACATCGCGCAGTTCGTGGACACGCGTGACGGGCTGATCAGCGCCATCGAGACGTTCGACTGCTACGAGCCGTTCTGACCTTCTCACCGCTTACCCGTCCTCGGCCGGCGCCTGCCACCACCTGCAGCAGCCCTGTCCCCGGTAGACTTGCAGAGCGTCTACCTGGGGGTTTGTGTGAATCGAACCGTGCGCACGATCGACGACGTCATGGCGTTGCTGGACGAGTTGTCCGCGCCCTGCGGCGGCGACTGGTGGGACCGCTTCTACGCGGACCGCTCGCGCGAGGTCCCGTTCTTCGTGACCAAGCCGGACGAGAACCTCGCCGGTCACGTGGAGCGCGGCACGCTCGTGCCGGGCCGTGCGCTCGACGTCGGCTGCGGGCCCGGTCGCAACGCCATCTTCCTGGCGCGCAACGGTTTCCAGGTCGACGCCGTGGACATCTCGGCCACGGCCATCCGGTGGGCGGAGGAACGCGCCGAAGGGCTGGGCGTCCGCTTCCGGCACGGCGACGCGCTCGCGACCGAAGGCTCGTACGACCTGATCTACGACTCCGGCTGCTTCCACCACCTGCCACCGCACCGCCGCGTCGGCTACCTCGCCCTGCTCGACCGCGCCCTCGTGCCCGGCGGCCACTTCGCGCTCACCTGCTTCACCTCCGAGGAGGGCACCGCCGTGCCGGACGCGGACCTGTACCAGCGGTCCGGGCTGTCCGGTGGCGTCGGCTACACGCCGGACGAGCTGCGGTGGATCTTCCAGGACCTCGCGGAGATCGACCTGCGCCGGATGACGGAGGAGCCACCGGACTCCCCGCGCTTCGGCAGGTCGTTCCTCTGGACGGCCCTGTTCCGCAAGGACGTGCAGTGAACGGACGCACGTGTCCGGCAGGCGGAATGATCGGGTGCCGCCACCTGCGAAAGTAGGGTCAACCCCCTGCTCCAGTAGGTGATCCAAGGCACAAAACCGGCAGTATCGTCACCCGCGTGACGCCGGCCTACGCGTCGATGGCGTCCGTCGGCGTCATCGGTCCCAGCGTGATCGTGATCGCCGTGCTCGCGGGCCTGTACGCCGGCACGCGGCGCAGGCTCGCGCGCGCATCGGCCGAACTCGCCGAGCGGGAACGCGAGCTGCTGGCCGAGCAGGCCCGCGCCGACGAGCGCACCAGGCTCGCCGCCGAGATGCGCGACGTCGTGACGCACCGGCTGAACCTGATGGTGCTGCACGCCGGCGCGTTGCGGATGGCCGCGAGGGACGACGGCGTGCGCCAGGCGGCCGAGGAACTGCGCACCGCGGGCTGCCAGTCGCTGGCCGAGCTGCGCGACCTCGTCGGTGTCCTGCGTTCCGGCCGCGCCGCCCGCATCCCGGACGTGCTGCCGGACCGGCTCTCCCGGCTCGTCGCCGACTCCGCCGCCACCGGCCTGGAGATCACCCTGACCGAGCACGGCGACGCGGACACCATCTCCCCCGCCGTGCGCCGCACGATGTACCGGGTGGTCCAGGAGTCGCTGACGAACGTCCACAAGCACGCACCGGGCGCCCTCACCGAGATCACCATCCACTGTGGACCGAGCAGTGTCCGCGCGGTCATCCGCAACACCAGGCCGCCGGCCGCACCGGGTCTCGTGCTGACCGCCGGGTCCGGCAGCGGCCTGCTGGGCCTGCGCGGCCGCGTCGAGATGGTCGGCGGCACCCTCACCGCGGGACCGACGGACGACGGCGGGTTCGAGGTGGACGCCGTGCTGCCCGCGTTCGTGCCGACCTGACGCTCACTCGTCGGAGGCGCGGACCGCCCGGCAGGCCAGGTGCACCGCCAGCCGCTCGTCCGGGTTCAGCAGGCTGACCCCGAGCAGCTGCTCGACGCGATTGATCCGCTGCGACACCGTGTTCCGGTGCACCTTCAGCCGCACGGCCGCGGACGAGGTCACCGACTCCTCGTCCAGGTAGACGGCGAGGGTGCGCAGCAGCTGCCCGTCCTCCACGTCCGCCAGCGGTGCCAGCAGGCGCGCGGCCTGGTCGACCAGCGCCGGGGTCTCGGCCGCCATCGACAGCAGGCGCCGCACGCCCAGTTCGTCGACGTGCACGACCTTCGCCGATCCGGTCATCGCGGCGGCCTCGCGCGCCTCGGCCAGCGTCCTGCCCACGCCGGTGACACCGGGGTGCGGCCGCCCGATGCCGGCGACGAGCGCGCAGCCGCCGAGCACCTGGGCGATCTTCGCGGTCAGCTCGCGGTGCTGCGACTGCGGCGGCTCGGAGTCGTTGGTGAGCCAGAACGACCAGCCCTCCGCGCCCTCGACCAGCTGGCCGTGCAGGCCCCGGCGGGACAGCTCGACGCGCAGCCGTTCGGTGCCCGCGGTGTCGAGCACGCCCGGCGCGGCGAGCACCACGTAGACGCCCGTGTGCCAGCCGTCGAGTCGCCACCCGGCCAGCACGGCCTGCTGCACCAGCTGCGGCGGCACGTCGTCGCCGGAGGCGAGCAGCTCGGACAGCAGCGAGCCGCGGGAACGGGCCTGGCGCTCGGCTTCCAGCCGTTCGGCGGCGACCCAGCTGCCCAGCGCCCACGACGCGACCTGGCTGATCTGCAGGACCGTCTCGGCCCAGCGCCTGGCGCGGCCGCGGGCGTGCGAGACGAGCCACAGGTGTACGTGACCGGTCCGGTCGGTCTCCACCGGCACGGCCACGGCGAAGCCCCCGGCCATCTCGGCGGTGGCGGCGACGGAACCGGCCAGCAGCTCCGGTGGCAAGCCGGGCGGCGACACCCCCTCGATCGCGGTGCCGTCCGCACTGATCACGGCGCACGTCACGTGCAGCTCGCCGGACAGGATCGTGACCACCGAACGCGGGTCGGGCCTGCTGCGCCCCAGCCGCGCGGTGACCGCGTTGAGCAGCCGGGCCGCCGCGACCTCGGGACGCCGCACGGCCGTGCGCAACGCGTCCGCGACCAGCAGCGGGTCGTCCGCGTCGGCCTGCAGCAGGGGCACGCCGAGCCGGTTCGCGAACGAGATCGTCGCGGCGGAGGGAGCCTGGTACGCGCCGGTCGACGGCCGCACCAGCACGACGGCCCGCACGTCCGCGCTGTACGCCCGGCGCAGCGCCACCTCGACGAGGTAAGGCTGGTGCCCGGTCAGGATCACGAGGTCTCCGGCCGAGCACGCCTCGACGGCCGTCATGTCCGCCGCCAGCCGCACGTCCGAGACCTCGGTGCCGATGCCGCGTTCGCCCGCCAGCAGGGTCGCGTCGCCGAAGACGCCGATCTCCAGCAGATCGCGCACGGTCAGGGAGTCGGCGTCGCCGATCACTCGGCGCCCCGGAACGGCACGTGGTCGAGGTCGTAGCCGAACGCCCGCGGGTCGACCCTGCCGAGCATCTCCGCGGGCAGCCACTGGGCCGGTGCGGGGAGGGCCACGACGTCCACGACCGCGCCGAACCCGAGCCGTTCGGCCGACAGCGGGTGACCGGTCTCGGCGTCCAGGCAGCACAGCAGATCAGGTGTCGTCACGAGCGCCTCGCCGTCCGCGAGCGCGACCAGGTACTCCCCTTGCATCTCCAGGCGCACGTACGCATCGTCGGCGTCCAGCCGCCGCAGTGCCACCGTTCCGCGCGGGAAGTCGCCGACCGACTCGCGCCACACCTCGACGACTTTTCCCCGCGTCACCAGGAAACCACCGGAGGCCTTGGCCCGTTCGCAGACGGGGTCCGAGTGCCGCGACCAGATCTCGCCCAGTTCGAGGGCGCGGGCGAGCGAGCCCGTGATGCCCGCCCCGATCGCGTCCGCGAGCTTCAGCGGCTTCGCGACCATCATCGCCCAGCCGCCGAAGTCGACCATCACCGTGCGGGCGAGCTTCTCGATGCCGGTCGAGTCGAGCACCGCCCGGTTGCCGCTGGGTTCGGTGATGGCGAGCGGGGTCGTGGGCAGCCCGGCCGCGTCGTAGGTCGTCTGGTCGATCCGCGGGAACGCCCGTCCCATCCCGTCGACGTCGACGTACGGCAGGCTCAGGCGTGCGGCCAGGAGCAGCGGCAACAGGCCGTTGCACCCGCCGATCTCCCACCCGATGACAGCCGTCGCGGCCGTGGAGTCGTGAGCCTGCAACGCCTTCAGGGCTTCCTCGGCCTCCAGGCCGGAGGGCAGTTTCTCGATCATCACGGTCGGGGCGCCGAGCAGCCCGACCCGCACGCCGTAGCCGTCCGGGTCGGCCTCCCCCGGTTCGAGGACCGTGACCGGTCCGCTCTGCCGCATCTCGTGCCGCAACATCGCGGCGAACGCGTGGGTCTCCTGCTCGCCGCCCCCGCCACCGCTGCCGAGCATGACCACACCCAGGGCGAGCCGGTCCACCTCGTCGGGCTGCAGCAGGTGCATGCGCGGGACTTTAGTGGCCGAGCAGCAGATCACCCACCGCACGCGCTCGCACGCGGCTCGCGTTGCCCGGCAGGTACGCGAGCGGGATCTCCTCGATCTCGACGATCCGCACGGTGCCGGCGTCCGCGCCCGCCGCCACCGCCTTGTCCACGGCCTCCTGCCGGGCCGCGTCGAGCACCTCGTCACGCCGTGCCGGTTCCATCGTGAACACCCGGTCGACCTCGCCGCCGACCTGCGCGATCGCGGCGCCGATGGCGTTGGCGAACGCGTGGTGCTCCGGCCTGACGATGCCGCTGACGCCCTCGATCCCGTCGCGCACGAGCACGCTGCCACCGCCGACCAGCACGACGGGCAACGGCGCCGGGCTCGTGCGCATGCGGTCGACCTGCGCGGCGATCCGGTCGTCGACGTGGTCGAGCACCGACCGCACGAGCGTGCGGTCGAGGTGCCGCACGAGGCTCGCGTCACCGATGTCGGCGAGGCCCGCCGCGACCGCGACGTCCGTCGCCGTCAGCGTGTCGCCGCCGAACACCAGGGCCTGCCGGGACAACCGGAACCCGACGCTGTCCGGGCCCACCCCGACCTCCGGCCGCTGCCGCACGACGCTGCCGCCCCCGAGGCCGACCGAGCGGACGTCGGGCATCCGGAAGTTCGTGCGCACGCCGCTGATGAGCACCTCGGACGACGCCTCGCGCGGGAAACCGTTGTGCAGCATGCCGATGTCGGTCGTCGTGCCGCCGACGTCGATCACCGCGCAGTCGTCCGTCCCGGACAGGAACGCGCCGCCGCGCATGGAGTTCGTCGGCCCCGAGGAGAACGTGGCGACCGGGTAGCAGCGCGCGTACTCCAGGTCCATCAGCGTGCCGTCGTTCTGGCTGAGGTAGAGCGGAGCGTCGATGCCTTGTGCCGTCAGGGATTCCACGAGGCCGTCGGCGATCTGCTCGGCGAGCACGCGCAGCGCGGCGTTGATGATCGTCGCGTTCTCCCGCTCCAGCAGGCCGAGCCGGCCGATCTCGTGCGAGAAGCTCACCAGCAGTCCCGGCACCTCGGCCGTGAGGATCTCCGCGGCCCGGCGTTCGAACTCGCCGCTGACCAACGAGAACACCGAGGTGATGGCGACCGACCGCACGCCCTTGTCCGCGATGTCGGCGGCGACGGCGCGCAGCTCGTCCTCCCTGAGCGGCGAGATGACCCGGCCGTCGTACTCGTGGCCGCCGTGGCAGAGGTACGCGTGCCCGCCGATGGCCCGCCGCAGCGGCTCCGGCCAGTCCACGAACGGCGGAAGTGCCGTGGTGGCGGGAAGTCCGAGCCGGACGGCCGCCGTCCGCGCCAGCCCCCGGCCTTCCACGACGGCGTTGACGAAGTGCGTCGTGCCGATCATGACCGCGGTGATCGCCGCCGGCTCGAACGCGTGCCGCAGCCCGCCCACGGCCTCGATGATCCCCGTCGTGACGTCGGCCGTCGTCGTCGCCTTGCACACCGCCAGAACCCTCCGGCCCTCGACGAGAACGGCATCGGTGTTCGTGCCGCCGACGTCGATACCGATGTGCATGTCCACCCCTCAGGCGGCCGACGCTTCCTCGACCACCTTACGGTTGGTGGCCCGGCGCGTCCTCATGCGCAGGAGGTCCAGCCGCCCCGCGCAGACGTACAGCGCGAACGCGAGCACCAGCGAGTTCACACTGGACTGCCCGAACGGCAGCAGCTCGCCGCCGAGAGCCGAAGCCGGCCAGATGACCACCGTGGCGGGCACCCACGAGGGCGCCGACCGCGGCACGTACGGGCGGGTGGAGATGATCTCGTTGCGCCACCGCCGCACGACGTAGTACTCGGCGATCATGATCCCGGCGACGGGCGGGAACACCACGCCCAGCAGCACCAGGAAGTGGCTGAACTGGTGCACGATGCCCGCCGCCGCGAGGACGCTGCCCGCGAACCCGACGACGACGGTCACCTGGGCCCGGCTGATGCGGAGCGCGAACACGGCGTCGAAGAAGTTCACGAGCCCGAGCGAGGCCGAGTAGAGGTTCCAGTCGTTGATCTTCAGCACCGCCGTGACCACGATCAGCGCCCCGATCCAGCCGCCGGAGGCGCCGATGACGCCCATGACGTCCGTCGTGCCGAGCCCGTGCGCGAGCAGCACACCGGCGAGGCTGATGACCCACTCGCCGAGCGTGATGCCCAGAACCGTCTGCTTGACGACGTCCCACTCGTTGCGGTTGAAGCGCGTCATGTCCGGCGCGATCGCCGCCCCGACGATGAAACTGCCGGTGACCAGCGTGATCGCCGTCAGCATCCCGATCGACGGTCCCGGCGCGGGCCCGCTGAGCGCGGCGCCGACATCGTTGACGGTGGTCAGCACGAGCCAGCCGAGCAACAGCAGGAACGCGGGCACCGCCACGTACGCCGTCCACGCCATCCACCGCACGCCGTAGGCGGCGATGACCGTGACGACGATCCCGAACAGCAACGACCACACCGGCGCCGGCAACACCCCCGCGACGCCCGCGAGCGTCACGCCGGCCAGCCCGGTCTGCACCCCGAACCACCCGGTGCACGACAGGGCGATGACCAGCCCGAGCACCGCCGACCCGGCGTGCCCGAACCCGGTCCACCGGCTCAGGATCGCCGTCGAGAGCCCCTCTCGCTGCCCGATGAGCCCGACCGTGATCGCCACGGCGTTGAGCAGCACGGCCCCGATCGTCAGCGCGAGGAACGCGTCCCAGAACGTCATGCCGAAGCCGAGCGTCGCGCCCAGCAGCAACTGGCTCAGCGCGGTCGTCTGCCCGAAGCGCTGGGTCGCGACTGACAACCACGGGTGCCGCGCCTGGTCAGGGACACGACTGAGGGCCTGGTCATCACGCCCGAGAAGAACAGCCACGACCATCCCTCCCCTGTGATCGACAACCCGGACAGTAATAGTCCTCCCACGATCGAGCTACAGACAATGTGCACAGTCGGCTGAATCACCACGTTGCGATTCGCACAGGCACCTAATTCATCGCGAGTGCGATTCGCCTTCGTGCGACCAACCGCGTCTGGTGCACGTCCATGCTGACCCCGAGCCCAGGACGCCGCTCGAACCGGTCGTAGCTGCGGCTGAGCAGCCAGTGAGCCGCGACGGGAGTGATCAGCTCGAGCCGCATCTCGTCCCTGAGGCGCGCCAGTGCCTCCCCGACCTGCCGCGTGAGAAACGCGTGCCGCGTGAGGCTGCCACTGATTTCATCGATCATGAAAACCATCGCATGAGGCGCGTCGCCGTACGAATAACTGCACAGCAGTGCCAGATATCCCGCGTCGATCGATCGGTCACCGATCCAGCACTCGCCGAATGTGAGCGTTCCCAGATCCCACTTCGGTTCAGCCTGGTGACGAGCGGCCTCCTGAGCCCACACCCCGGGCCGCCCGGGCAGCAGATGCCCCAGCGCCGTCAGCAACGCGGCGCTGCGCCGGCTCGGCACCTCCCCCAGGTGCCGGACGACGACCTCCCACAGCTCCTCGTTGTCCGCGAACGGCCCCACGAAGGCACTGACCTGGAGCTCGACGTCCAGCGGATCGGTGAGCTGCGGCAACGGGCGCCCGGCGTCCACCACCGCCTGCTGCATGGGGGTCAGCCTCGTCCGCATGGCGGGAGATTAGGCCGATCGGCGCAACGCAGTCCGTTCGCGCATCCACGCCACCACGCGGATCACCCCATCGTGATCGCCGCGCGCAGCCCGTCCACGAGCAGGTCGCCCGGTATCTCGAACTGAACCCCGCCCTGCGCGGTCACCAGCACCGTGACAGGCGACTCCAGCGCGTCCACCACGACTGCCAGCTCAACCCCGCTGAACCGGTGCCAGTGCGGCGGCCAGTCCCGCGGCCGCGCCCGTTCCGAGGCGAAGACGTCCACGACGTCCTTGCGCAGGACGAGATGCTTCCTCGGTTCGCGAGCGGGATCGGCGGGCAGCACGAGTTCGGCGGCCAGCACCGCGTCGACCAGTTCCGCCTTGTCCGCATACCCGCGGTGCACGAGGTACATCAACGACTCGAGGTCGTTCTCGAAGGTGATTTCCCGCGCCTGATAGCGGGGGTTGGGCACGTACTGATCGGTGATCTCCCCGCGTGCGTCGACGAGGTAACGCCCGATCACCGCCTCGGTGGAGGCGCCCTCATGGCCCGGATCGGTCACGTGCAACCAACTGTTGGGCGCGCGCCGAGCGCGTTCCCGCATCTCCCGAGTGATGAGCGGCTTCACCATGCACGCATTGTGCCGAACCGTGCGCGCAGAGTTCGTACAAATGCGATCATTCGATCGTGACCGATCCGCACGCGTTCCTCGCGAACTTCGAACAGCGCCTGCAGCAGGCCCAGGAACAAGCGACCGCCGTCCAGACGGCGTTCCGCGAATCCCGCACCGAGGCCCAGAGCCCTGACGGCTCGGTCTTCGTCACCGTGGGCTCCGGCGGCCGGATCGAGTCACTCCAGCTCACCCCGCGCGCCGACGACCTCGGCCACACCGCCCTGGGCCGCACGATCATGGACACCATCCGCCGAGCCCAGGTCGAGGCAGCCCGCAAGATCGAGGACACGGTGCGCCCGATCCTCGGCGACGGCGAGGGCATGGCCTTCCTGCGCGAACAGGTCGAACGGGGCATCGCCGTGATCGACCCGGCGGGCACCGTGGAGGAACCGAAGCCGGCACCAGGCCGTCCCGCACCACCCAGGGGCGATGACGACGACTTCGGCGGGAACTCGGTGCTGCGATGACGGGCTTCGCGGCACAGTCCGAGGCCATCGCGGCCCACGGCAAGCAGATCGTCGGACGGCTCTCCCCGTCCCTGCAGGAGGTCGCCTCCGCCTCCCAGGTGAGCTTGGGCGCCAACGCGATGGGTGAGCTCTGCCAAGCGTGGTCGTGGATCTTCGACGACGAACTGGACAAGGCGAAGCTGCTCCTCGCCGAACTGCCCAAGGCGTTCGAGGCCACCGGCGACGAGCTCTGCTCCACCGCGGAGACCTACCAGCAGACCGACGAGGGCAACCGCGACGCACTCCGGGGAGTGCACGGATGATCAAACGCATCGCGATCGCCGCGGTCCTGTGGGTCGTCGCCCTCTACCTCGCCCAGGCGGGTCCCCGCTTCTTCAACGGCGAGGCGGGCTCCGGCGGAGAGACCATGGGCTACGCGGAGAACATCTCCTGCTCCAGGAACTGGTGGGCGTTCGGAGCGCTCTGGCGCTGCGACGCCACCATCGTCTCCAACGAAGGCGAGCGTTTTCACTACAGCAACGGGAGTTCCTCGCTCACGCCGGCCGACATCGGCAAGCGCGTGCCGATGACCACCAATCTCGTGCAGTTCAGCAGGTCCTACGCGGCCACCGAGAGATGGGCCCTCGCCGAACGGCGCGAGCCCGTCAAAGCCCTCGCGGCGCTCAGCATCGTGATCCCAGCGGCAAGCGCGTTCCTGATCACCCTCCGCATGTTCAGGAAGAAGAAGCCTGGCGGTGCGGAAGGACGAGAGCAGCCTCGACCGACCCTGGAGACGAACCCGTGAGCAACCCGTTGATCGCCAAGAAGAAGGACGACGACGACAAGTTGTTCGCCGGCGCCGGCTTCGCCGACACCGGCGAGGACCTGGTCAAGCACTTCACCGAGGGCCAGAACATCGACCCGGTCGCCCTCGGCATCGACAGCGCCGCGATGGTCCTCGACGTCGCCGGTCTCCTCACCGACCCGCTCGGCACACTCGCCTCGTCCGTCGTCGGCTGGATCATCGAGAACGTCGGCTTCATCCGCGAACCCTTCGACAAGCTCGCGGGCGACCCTCCCGCCATCGAGGCGGTAGGCAACACCTGGGAGAACATCGCCAAGCGCCTGAGCGAGGAGGCCACCGCCTACAGCAACCAGGCGAAGTCGCTCGCGGACTGGACCGGCGACGCCGCCGACGCGTACCGGACCCGGTGCAGCACCCTGGTGGCCCAACTGGAGGGCTCTTCGGCCGCAGCGTCCTCCGCGGCGAACAAGATCAAGGTGGCCGGCGCGATCGTCGCCGCCACCAGGGCGTTGATCCGCGATCTGCTGGCCGACCTCGCAGGCACCCTGCTGATGTGGGGCATCCCGGCCGCCGCGTCGGCCATCCCCACGGCCGGTGCCTCGATCGCCGCGTTCATCACGCGCGCCGTGACCAAGGCCGTAGAGATCGGCACCAAGATCGCGAGGTTCGTCGCCAAGCTGTTCAAGGCCCTCGACAAGCTCGGCTCCCTGGCGAAGAGCGCGGGCGACGCCATGCGCAGGCAGGCCGACGAACTGGCCGCGCTGAGCAGGCAGATGCCGAACAGCCGCTACGGCAACCAGCGCGCGGCGGAACTGGCATCCGACTCCGCTACGAAGGTGTCGAGAGCCGACACGCTCGACAACGTCGGCGAACGACTCGGCAACGCGAGCAGGCGTGTGCAGGACGGCGTCGACAACGCGATGAACAAGGTCGACGACCTCGCCCAGCGCACGAGCCGGAAGGTCGACGACTGGGCGAACCGCGTGAAGGAGAACGGCCCGGCGCGCAAGCAGAAGGTCAGGGACTTCTACGAGAAGATGAACCAACCGCCGCTCACCACGCGCAGGGAGAACCTGGGCGATCCCACGCACTGGGGCGGCCGCACGGGCGACCACGTGGACGCACCCATGACGAAGGGCGTGCTCGACGGCCAGAACTGGGTGCGTGCCGTGGCGAGCCGGGACATCAGCCACCTGATGCCGCACTACGGCGACCTGATCCACCCGGCGAAGGAGCTCGGCAAGGAGATGAACAAGGCGATGGGCGGCGACGATCAGCAGAACCCCGAGCACAAGAAGTGACGAAGCGGATCGCCATCGACACGTCAGTCCCCATGCAACGCCTGGGCCAGCTCGACTTCGTGCCCACCCGCGAGTCGTTCACCCCGGCTCCGTCGCCGACCATGGGCGCCGTCGTGCTGATCGGCGCCGGCATCTGGTGGCAGGACAGCCGTTCGCGCCGTCAGAGCCCGCGGGCCGAAGTGCGCCGCCTCCGCAGGCACGTCCGCTGGTACGTCGGAGCGGGCCCCTCGCCCTCGCGGGAGCCCACTGCACCTACGGCCTGATTATCGCCGCCCGCGCCGTCATCTGGCCCCAACCCACCGAGGGCACCGGTGTCGTGACGTTCTGCGACCGCGACTGGCGGTACCTAGGAGCGTCCTGGAGCTGCACCGTCACCATCACCCCGGACACCGGCGGCGAGCTCGTCCAGACCATGAGCCACTCGCAGTTCACTGCCGCGGACGCAGGCACACGCAAACCGGTCACCTTCAAGGGATCTACGTGGGAGTCCGTCGACCAGCCCTACGAACACGAATTCGTCAAGACGCTGATGATTCTGCTGTTCGCCGGAGGCATCACCCCTGCTCGCCAAGCCGTTGTACGACAAGTCGCGGATCCACCGCGAGAGCGTGCTGCGCGATCCGCGAGGGGCCGCCGAGACACTCAAACAACTCGACGAACTGAGCGTCAAGGCACGAACCCAGATCACCAACTGGGCGAAACTCGCGTCGCTGTCGACCGACAGCACCGGAGCAATTATCAGGACCGCCCAGAAGAGCATCGAGTTCATCCGGAGGACGATCGAGGAACACGAGGAAGAGCAGTACGCCGCCTTCGCTCGGAACACCAATATCGATCCGGTCTTGACCGAACTCGAAGACATCCTCAACGGCAAAGTCGGCGCAGCTGTCTCTGCCGACGAGTTCGATGATCTTGTGAAGCAGGGCAACGAGCGGGTCGCGGCCGAGATTCCGCCGGGGTTCTCCGACGTCAAGCGCAAAGGCGAGTAGGGCGCGTACGGCGACTACCTCGCGTGGGAGCAACTTCTTCAAGAAGCGAGAGTCAGCAAGCGCGATGTGCTGTTCGTGACTGCCGACAGCAAGCCGGACTGGTGGAGGATGACTTCCCGTGGTGAACTCCGAGGCCCGCATCGCGACCTGGTGAAAGAACTGCACGAGCGCGCCGGCACGCGGCTGTTCATGATTCAGCCCGACCAGCTGTTGAAGTACGCCAAGTCCACACTTCAGGTCTCGGTCGACGAAGGATCAGCGGCGTTCGTCGACCAAATCGGCAACTCACTTGCGGACGACGAAGACCTGCCTACCGGCGACTGGGGCGCCGAGGCCCTGAAGGACCTCCTCGTGCGCCTCGACTACGAGGCACCTGTTCAGGCCAAGGCCATTCGAGTGGCTGCCACCAAGAATGGCTACATCAGCCGCAACGAAGTCTATGCATTGGGCGACTACGATCCGAATAGACAACTTAAGGGATTCGTACGCCCGGCAAAGAGGATCGTCCAAGAGTTTCGCGACAAGGGAGTCGTGCCAGAAGAAGCGGTGGATGTCCTCGCGACCGAGTACGATCACACTAACTTCGGGTGGGCATCCGGGTTCACGCTCTCCGAGCAGCTGATCCCCTTGCTTGTGCCCTGACCGCCACCCACCTGCAGACCTGAAAATATCGAAACCGAGCCAGTCCCCAAGCTGCCAGCCATTTAGGATTTCACGTTTCACACCGAAACGAACCGGTGCGCATACCCAGGCATCCTCCTACTACGAACTGTAACGCAAGCCGTACGACTGCCGACATGCAGGTCAGCGACAGGAGCAGCGATATCTGCCATATGCCAGCGCGCGGGCCGGATGTGGCGTAGAACTTGTCGTGCACAGGTTACGGAGAGGTCGAACGGTGCCAGCTGACCCAGAAGTCATTGCAGGACGGTTCCGTCTGGCGGGACCCATCGGCGCAGGCAACATGGGTGAAGTTCACCGTGCCGAGGATCTGCAGGCAGCTGAGAGAGCTGCGGACCGGATAGTCGCGGTGAAGCTCATCTTGCGAAGCCGTCTCGGCACGGTGTTCAACTCGGCATTCGACACCAACGTGGTCGAGCGGTTCAGCCGCGAGGTCCGGATCATGCGGATGCTTAACCACCTGAACCTGCCCAGGACCATCGACGGCGGCGTGGACCAGTCAGGACACCCCTACCTGGCGATGGAGTTGCTCGACGGGCGGACCTTGGCCGATCTCGTATCCGAACAGCCGCAACTGCCGGTCTCGTGGGTGGCAGCACTGGGCGCGCAGATTGCCAACGGCCTGTCAGCAGCCCACGCCGAGAACGTTGTTCATCGTGACCTCAAGCCGTCCAATGTCATGGTTCTGCGTGGCGGAACCGTGAAGGTGCTCGACTTCGGTATGGGCCGAATCGTCGACGACATCGACGAAGGCCGGCTCACAAGCACTGGGGTCACGGTCGGCACTGCCCGCTACATGGCACCTGAGCAGTTCCGCGCTTCCACGGTGGGACAAGCGGCAGATCTGTACGCCCTAGGCTGTGTCCTGTTCGAACTTCTCGCCGGCGTGCCGCTGTTCCACAGCGCGTCTTCGCACGAGCTAGGCCAGAAGCATCTCGAGGAAGCACCTCCTCCGGTCCAGCTGCTGCGATCAGACGTTCCAGAGGAACTGGCCATGCTCATCGAGAGGTTGCTGGCCAAGGCACCCGCTGATCGACCCGCCGATGCCGTCACCGTTCGCGAGACCCTGCTGCCGCTGGCAGTAGGTGAGGAAAGCGTCCGCGGCTGGCACGATTTCAACCCGGTCACTCGGCGTCCCGAGGTTCGCGAGATGAAGCCCACGATCGACGAGAGTGTTCCGGAGACCCGGACGGCCTCATCCGGCATGGACGTCTTCGGCGTGCACCGCAAGCTCATCAAGGACTACCGGGCCTTCACCGAGGGCGGCACGATCATTCGCGACGAGCGGATCGCCGGGTTCGTCAAGAAGGACCTGGACGCGAAAACCCAATGGCCTGACCCGTGGCTGTCGCTGAACCCGTTCTTCGACTCGGCCGGCACCGTGCTCGAGCTGGCGAACCAGGGCGTGCTGCACGAGGAATGCGCTCGCATCTTCCAGGCGGAGAAGACCGAGGGCGGCACGGTGTGTGACGGCCGCCCGTTGTCACTTCACCGGCATCAGCGTGAGGCCGTCGACGCCGCTCAGTCCGGTGAGTCCTATGTCCTCACAACGGGCACCGGTTCCGGCAAGTCGCTGTCCTACATCGTGCCGATCGTCGACAAGGTCCTGAAAGACCGGCGCCGAGAGGGTGCCGATGCCACCAAGCGAGTTCGCGCAATCATCGTCTACCCGATGAACGCCCTGGCCAACAGCCAACTGAAGGAGCTCGACAAGTACCTGCTCGACGGTTACGGAAAGGGCCGGGAACCGGTCACCTACGCGCGCTACACGGGGCAGGAGTCAGACGAACGCAAGAAGCAGATCCGCGACAACCCACCGGACATCCTGCTCACGAACTACGTGATGCTCGAGTTGATGCTCACCCGGCCCGACGACCGGCGGTCACTAATCAAGATGGCCAAGGGGCTGGATTTCCTGGTCCTCGACGAGCTGCACACCTACCGCGGCAGGCAGGGCGCCGACGTGGCGCTGCTCGTTCGCCGCGTGCGCGAAGCATGCCAGGCTGATCGGCTGCAATGTGTGGGCACATCCGCCACGATGTCGACCGAGGGAACAGCCGAAGAGCAGCGCGAGGTGGTCGCGGAAGTCGCGAGCACCCTGTTCGGCGTCCCCATCAGCCCCAAGAACATCATCGGCGAAACGCTCATACGCGCCACCGGCGAGGCCCCCGAGACCGTGCCCGCCGAACGCCTCCGAGCACCTGACGCACCGCGCGCGTATGCAGATCTGGTGGCTGATCCACTGGCCCGCTGGATCGAAGCGCATTTCGGTCTCACCACCGATCCGTCGGGCCGTCTGGTCCGCCAGAAGCCTGCCAAGATCGAAGTGGCGGCCGCTGCACTCGCGCACGACAGCGGGGTGGACGAGGAGACCTGCGTCAAGGCGATCCGCCGCACGCTGGAGGCCGGTGCGGGGGTCCGTCATCCAGTCACGAAACGCCCGCTGTTCGCCTTCCGCCTGCACCAGTTTCTGTCCAAGGGCGACACAGTCCTCGTCACGCTCGAAGACAAACAGACTCGGCACCGAACGCGCGACTATCAGCTGGTGCAGCCGGGTACGGACGGAAAGATCCTGCTCCCACTGGCCTTCTGTCGCGACTGCGGCCAGGAGTACTTGACTGTCTGGCGGACGACGAGGGACGGCAGAACCTTCTACGAACCCCGCCGGGACACCGCAGCATCCGGAGGGCGAGCAGGCGACGGATACCTGTACATCGACTCCGACAGTCCCTGGCCAAGTTCGCCCGAGGACGCCAGGCGGCGACTGCCGGAGTCGTGGCTGGACACCGACGACCACGGCAACGAGTTCGTCAAAGACTCATACCAACGAAGGCTTCCGCGCGCCATCACCGTCGACCCCTACGGCAACGAGGGCCGAGGAGAGCTGACGGCCGCGTTCATCCCGGCACCGTTCCTGTTCTGCCTCCATTGTGGAGTGAGCTATGAACAGGTCAGGGGCAAGGACTTCGCCAAGCTCGCCACACTCGACCAAGAGGGCCGCTCCTCCGCGACCTCACTCGTGTCGACCTCCATCGTGCGGTCCCTCAAGGAGGTTCCCGCCGAGGCGCTCGACAAGAAAGCCCGCAAGCTGCTCACCTTCGTCGACAACCGGCAGGACGCATCGCTGCAAGCGGGCCACTTCAACGACTTCGTGCAGATCATCCAACTGCGCGGTGCTTTGTACCGAGCAGTGCTCGAAGCGGGCGAAGACGGGATCCAGCACGAGGAAATGCCGTCCCGCGTCGCGGTCGCGCTCGGCCTGGAGTCTGCTGACTATGCGGGTACGGCGGATCTTCCTCCATCGCTGGCTCGCAACGCAGCCAAGACACTGCGGGATGTCATTGCTTTTCGCCTCTATCTCGATCTGGAACGGGGCTGGCGCATCACAATGCCCAACCTCGAGCAGACCGGCCTGCTGCAGATCCACTACGCCGATCTTGACTGGGTCGCGGGCAAGGACGAGCTGTGGTCCACCAGCCATCCGAGTTTGCGCGATGCGAAACCTGGCCGTCGCGCCGAGATCATGAAGGTCCTGCTGGACGAGATGCGCCGTGCCCTGGCCATCGACGTGCAGTACTTCAGGGAGGACTTCGACACTCTGCAGCGAGCAAGTGAGGAGCGCCTGGTCGACCCTTGGGTGCTGTCATCGAATGATCGCCCCAAGGTGGGCACCGCCTATCCGCGGCCCTCTCGGCCCGGCATGGACCGCTCGGGCTTGTTCCTGTCCGGCCGCGCCAAGTTCGGCAAGTATCTCCGGCGGGTGCACTTCAAGGATCTTTCGACTGACGATGCCCAGCAGGTCATCGCGGACTTGCTGAAGGTCCTCGCCGGCAACCGGTTGGTGCACGAGATTGCTGTGGCGCCGCAGCAATCGGGTCGCTTCCGGCGATCAGCAGGATCCACCATCACCGGCTATCGAGTCTCGGCGGCTGCCCTTGTGTGGAAGGCGGGAACCGGTGAGACCGGCGTTCACGATCCACTGACTCGTACCTACGCCGCCGGTGAAGGCCCCAGGATCAATACGTTCTTCCGCGACCTCTACCGCAACACCGCCGGGGCACTAGGCGGACTCACCGCCCGGGAGCACACCGCTCAGGTCGATCCCGAGGAACGAGAGCGGCGCGAGGAAGCATTCCGCAAAGGCGAGCTCAAGCTGCTCTACTGCTCACCGACCATGGAACTGGGTGTGGACATCTCGGAGCTGAACGCCGTGATGATGCGCAACGTGCCGCCCACGCCCGCCAACTACGCGCAGCGCAGCGGTCGTGCCGGCAGGTCGGGACAACCCGCGCTCGTGACGACGTACTGCGCCACCGGCAACAGCCACGACCAGTACTACTTCCGGCGCTCGGATCGGATGGTCGCCGGCGTCGTCGCGCCGCCTCGCCTCGACCTCGCGAACGAGGATCTGGTGCGATCTCATGTCCAGGCCATCTGGCTGGCCGAGTCATCGCTCCGGCTGGGGCAGGCCATCCCTGGCATTATCGACGTCAGCTACCTGGACGACGCGCGCACGCCCAACCCTTCGTTGTCGTTGCACGACGACATCATTGCCAAACTCAACGACACAAGCGCGCGGGAACGTACCGCTTCAGCCGCACGTCAGGTGTTCGGCGGGCTGCTGGACCAGTTCACGGCCACCACGTGGTGGCACGACCAGTGGATCGAGGACACCGTCCGCACCGCTCCTCAGCAGTTCAACTCGGCATTCGACCGGTGGCGCGGGCTGTTCAAGGCGGCCCTCGTCGATCAGGCCGAGCAGAACCGCCGGGTATTGGACCACACGCTTTCCGAACGCGACCGCAATATCGCTGTCGGCCGCCGCAGGGAGGCGGAGACCCAACTCAACCTGCTCAAGAACGAAAACGCGGACAGCAAGTCGGTGTTGTCCGACTTCAACCCGTACCGGTATCTCGCCAGTGAGGGGTTCCTGCCCGGCTATTCGTTCCCTCGCCTGCCGCTCGCCGCGTACATCCCCATGACCGGCCGCGGCTTCCGCGACGGTGACTACCTCCAGCGGCCCCGTTTCCTTGCGATCCGCGAGTTCGGACCCGGCGCGCTCATCTATCACGAAGGCGCCCGCTACCAGGTCACACGAGTTCAGCTGCCACCGGACGAGGCGGGCAACGTCGTGACGACATCCGCCAAGCGATGCGCGGCTTGCGGATATCACCACGACCCACGGGATCGTCACGACAAATGCGACATGTGCAATGAGCCGTTGCGGGAGGAGTTGTCCGGCCTGCTCCAACTCCACACCGTCTACACCCGTCGACGGGAGCGGATCTCCTCAGACGAGGAGGAGCGCCGCCGTGCGGGTTTCCGGCTGGTGACCTCGTACCGGTTCCGTGACCACGGGCTGCGGCCCGGCCGCAGAGACGCCATCGTCTCCGACGGCAGCGGCGCGCTCGCCAGGCTGACATATGGCGATTCCGCGACCGTGCGCATCACCAACACCGGTCGGGTGAGGGCCAGGGAGGACGAGCCGCCGGGCTTCTGGTTGGACCCCGCCGACGGCCGCTGGATGAGCGAACGCGACGCAGCGGATGCGTCGGGGGACTCCAGCGAGATGCCCGTCATCGACGCCGACGGCAACGAGAGCCGTCGTAGGAAGCGCGTCCTGCCCTATGTCGAGGACCGGCGCAACATCCTTGTGGTGAAGCTGACCGAGCCGATCCCCGAACCGATGGCACTGACCCTGATGTACGCGCTGGAACGCGGCATTGAAGCGGCGTTCGAGCTGGAGGACTCCGAACTCACCAGCGAGCTGCTGCCGCCCGATGACGGCCCCCGCGACCGCATGCTGTTCACCGAGGCCGCGGAAGGTGGTGCTGGTGTGCTGCGGTTGATGCAGTCCGAACAGGACGCGCTCGCGCGTGCCGCACAGTTCGCTCTGGCCATCTGTCACTTCGACAGTGACGGCAACGACCTCAAGGGCCCGCATCCCGAAAGGCCTTGCGCGCGAGGCTGCTACGAATGTCTGCTCACCTATGGCAACCAGCTGAACCACAGTGCGATCGATCGTCTCTCTGTGCGGGACCTGCTGGTGCGCCTTGCGAACGGACAGTCGCTCACGACCGGCAGGGACGAGTCGCGCACGGAGCAGCTGGCCCGGCTCACAGCGCAGGCTGACAGCACGCTGGAAGGTGACCTGCTGTCCTGGCTCAAGGAGCGAGGCCTCCGGCTTCCTGACGAGGCACAGACCTTTGTCGCCGAAGCGGTCGCACGGCCGGACTTCGTGTATCGCTTGCCAGGGGTCAACATCGCGGTCTTCGTCGACGGGCCGGTCCACGACCATCCGTCGGTCGCCGGACGCGACGCCGAGGCCGAAGGACGTCTGACCGACCTGGGCTGGGAAATCGTGCGGTTCCCGTACGACGCGGACTGGACGACGATCGCGAACCAGTACGAGCGCTACTTCGGGCGTGTGGCCGTCTGACGATGAAAGAGACAATGACACCGATGACGACCACATTCGCCGCCGGCGCCTTGGTCACTGCTCGCGGACGTGACTGGGTTGTGCTTCCCGAAAGCGCCGCCGACATGCTCGTCCTGCGTCCACTGGGTGGGGCCGACGACGACATCGCGGCAGTCTTCCCCGCCTTCGAGGATGTTCGCGGCGCCGAGTTCCCGCCGCCGTCCGTGGACGACCTCGGCGACGCACGCGCCGCGGGACTACTTCGTTCTGCTCTGCGCATCGGGTTCCGTTCGGGTGCAGGGCCGTTCCGCTCTCTCGCGGGTATCGCCGTCGAACCCAGGGCGTACCAGCTCGTTCCGTTGATGATGGCGTTGCGACAGCGGACTGTCCGGATGCTCATTTCGGACGACGTCGGCATCGGCAAGACCATCGAGGCTTCCCTCATAGCGAGCGAACTGCTCGCCCAGGGCAGCGCGCAGCGACTGGCTGTGCTGTGCTCGCCGGCGTTGGCCGAACAGTGGCAGGACGAGTTGCGCGTCAAGTTCGGCATCGACGCGGAGCTGGTGCTCGCCTCAACCGTCGCCAAGCTGGAACGTGGACTCGACCTGGGACAGTCCCTCTTTGACAAACACCCGCACGTGATCGTGTCCACCGACTACATCAAGTCGACCCGGCACCGCGACGACTTCGTCCGGCACTGCCCCGATCTGGTGATCGTGGACGAGGCACACACCTGTGTCGCCGCGGACGAGCGCACCTCAGCTCAGAACCAGTTGCGCTACGAGCTCCTGCAGCGCGTAGCCGCCGACGAAGAGCGCCACCTGCTCCTCGTGACCGCAACACCGCACAGCGGCAAGGAAAGCGCCTTCCGCAACCTGCTCGGTTTGGTACGCCCGGAGCTCGCCAACGTGAACCTCGACACGGAGGCAGGCCGCAAGCTGCTCGCCGGGCACTTCGTGCACCGCAGGCGAGCCGATGTGCGGCAGTTCCTCACGAAACAGGACGGTCTGTCCGACGACAGCCTGCGCGAGGACACCGAGTTCCCCGTCGACCGGAAGTTCAAAGACGAGACCTACCAGCTGTCGTCCGCATACCGGAGTTTGCTGGAAGACGCCATCGCCTACGCCGGCGAACGCGTCACGAACGCGCGGGACCGAAGCAAGCGTGACGCCCGAATCGCCTGGTGGTCGGCGATCGCGTTGTTGCGCTCGCTGGTTTCCTCCCCGCGTGCCGCTGCCCAGACCCTGCGCACCCGTTCCGCCGCAGCGTTGGCCGGCACAGCCGAGGAGGCCGACAAGCTCGGCGCTCCGCTCACCAGCGATGCCTCCGATGTCGATGCGTTGGAAGGCCTCGATGTCGCGCCGGGCGCGGAGATCGAAGACGCGGGCGCCCGGCTCGCGGAGCTGGCTGACCGGGCGGAGCAGCTGGAAGGTCCGGATGGTGACCTGAAGCTGGCGGCCCTGACCAAGCACCTCAAGGTGCTGTTGAAGGAGGGGCACCACCCGATCGTCTTCTGCCGATACATCCCCACCGCCGAGTATGTGGCTGAACATCTGGCGGAGAAGCTGGGCAGGAAGATGGTCGTGCGCGCGGTGACCGGCACGCTCTCCCCGCAGCAACGCTTGCAGCGGATCGAGGAGCTGGCTGAGATCGCTGGTGCAGACCCCGCGGCTCGCCGGGTGCTGATCGCCACCGACTGTCTGTCGGAGGGCGTGAACCTCCAGCACCACTTCGACGCGGTAGTCCACTACGACCTCGCCTGGAACCCGACGCGACACGACCAGCGCGAAGGTCGTGTCGACCGCTTCGGCCAGAAGCGGGACATCGTCAAGGTCATCACGTTGTACGGCAACGACAACGGCATCGATGGCAAGGTCCTCGAAGTCCTCATCAAGAAGCACCGACAGATCTGGAAGGACCTCGGCGTCTCGGTCTCCGTGCCCGACGCCATGTCGTCCGGTGTGACGGACGCGATCGTCGAATGGCTGTTGATGCGCAGCCAGCAACCTCAGCAGGTAGGCCTGTTCGAGCCCGAGGACCTCGCCACCAGGTCCGACGAGATCGCGGTGGAGTGGCAGTCGGCAGCTGAACGGGAGAAGGCCTCCCGGTCGCGGTTCACCCAACGTGCCATCCACATCGAGGAAGTCGCCCGCGAGGTGGCGGCGATCCGGGACACGTTGGGCCGCGCCGGGGAAATCCGCGGATTCGTCCGGCAGGCAATGGCTGGACTTGAGGCTGTGCTGCGCGATGACGGCGACGGCTTCACCGCAGACCTCAGCGGCACACCCGCTGGACTTCGTGACGTCGTCGCTCCGGTGCTGGGCGGCGACGCCGTCGAACGTCCCGTACCCTTCCGCTCCACGGCCGCCGTGGCGCGTGGCGAAGCCGCCCTGACGCGCACCGACCCGGTTGTGGGAGCGATGGCGGGCTACGTCCTCAACGCTGCTCTCGACAGCAAGATCGACGGCCCCAGGCCCGCTCGTCGTTGCGGTGTGATCCGCACCCGTGAGGTGGCAACCCGCACAACTCTTCTGCTCGTGCGCTACCGATTCCACCTCACGCTTCCGTCCCGCGCGGGCGAACGTCAGCTTGTCGCCGAGGACGCCCGCCTGCTCGCGTTCCGCGGTGCCCCGGCGAGCGCCACCTGGCTCTCCACGGAGGATGCGTTGGGACTGCTGGACCTGACCGCCGACGAGAACACCCATCCCGCCTTCGGTGAAAGCACCATGACCCGTGTCTTGGAAGGGCTACCCGCCACCAACGAGCATCTGAAGGCGTACGGACGGGAGCTCGCCGACGAACTTCTCGCGTCCCACCGCCGGGTGCGCAGCGCTTCCGGTGAGATCGTGCGCGGCCTGAACGTCTCTACCGAGGGATCCGCCGACATCCTCGGCGTCTACGTCTACCTCCCGGTGTCCGGCAACGCGGGAGGAGCCGCCTGATGTCTCTGCTCGCCCGCAACCAGATCCTGTCCGCCATCCACACCGTCGGCGGTCTGCTGCCTGCCGACATGCTCACGCGCATCAGAGACGGTAAGGACGTCAAGGGCTCTCAACCCGTCGACTACCGCGTGGTCGGCAAGCGTTCGGTGCGTGACGACGCGGAGCGCCGCTGGGACTACCTCAAGGCGGTCTGGCGTGAACTGCGAGAGCGGCTTCCCGTTGCGCCGGAAGCCGAAACCCCGGCCGATCCCACCGGCCTCGCCGTCACGCAGTGGTTGGAGCCTCTCTTCGCCGAACTGGGCTTCGGAGAACTGACCGCGCTCGGAACGTCGGGGCTTGTCTCCGATGACGGCAGCAAGACCTTCGCGATCAGCCACCGGTGGAACCACGTTCCCGTGCACCTGGCGGCCTGGAACTCGTCGCTGGACAAGCGCCCCGGTGGTGCCGGAACCGTGCCGCCGCAGTCGCTCGTTCAGGAATGTCTGAACCGCGCGGACGCCCACCTGTGGGGCATCGTGAGCAACGGCCGCCAGCTGCGGCTGCTGCGCGACTCGAATGCGCTCGCCACCGCCTCCTACGTCGAGTTCGACCTGGAGGCCATCTTCGACGGCGAACTGTTCAGCGAGTTCGTCCTGCTCTACCGGCTGCTGCACGTCACCCGCTTCAAGATCGACGAGGGTGAAGCGCCTTCGGCGTGCTGGCTGGAGAAGTGGCGGGTCGAGGCCATCGACTCGGGCGTCCGCGCACTGCACCACCATCGGGACGGGGTCAAGAAGGCGATCATCAGCCTGGGAACGGGCTTCCTCAGGCACCCTGCCAATGCCGAACTCCGCAACAGCCTGGACGTCCACACATTCCATCCGGCCTTGCTGCGTCTCGTCTATCGCCTGATCTTCCTCTTCGTCGCAGAGGACCGGGAGGTGCTCCATCCAGAGGAGGCCTCTACGGAAGCTCGTCGGCGCTACGCCAACTACTTCTCCTCCGCTCGCCTGCGGCACCAGGCAAACCGCCGGAAAGGCACCGCCCACACCGACCTCTATCAGGCCCTACGGATCGTCCTTGACGCGCTCGGTGACGAGAACGGCCGGCCGGAGCTGGGTCTGCCCGGTCTGGGCGGTCTGTTCGACGACAGTGATGCCGATGCGCCGTTGCGCGGGTTGTTCCTGGCGAATGTCGATCTGCTGGACGCTGTGCGTCACCTGTCCCGTGTCCGGGACGAGGACTCCGGACGATGGCGCCGGGTGGACTACCGCAACATGGGCGCGGAGGAGCTCGGCTCCATCTACGAGTCCCTGCTCGAACTCGTGCCTAAGCACAGCGCCGTGGACAGGACCTTCGAGCTGATCGACCGGCTCGGCAACGACCGGAAGAAGACCGGCTCGTACTACACGCCGAGCTCGTTGATCGAGACGCTGCTCGACTCCACTTTGGACCCGGTCATCGACGACGCTCAGAAGCGTGGCGAGGTGAAGGCTTCGGCTGCCGGTGAGCCTGACGCCACCGACAGCATCGTCGCGGAGTTGTTGTCACTCACCGTCTGCGATCCGGCCTGCGGCTCCGGACACTTCCTCGTCGCCGCTGCCCGCCGCATCGCCAAACGCGTCGCCTCTGTGCGGGAGAAGAATCCGGAACCCACTCTCGACGCGGTACGCCACGCGTTGCACGAGGTGATCGCCCGCTGTGTGTACGGAGTCGACCTCAACCCCATGGCCGTCGAACTGGCGAAGGTCTCGCTGTGGCTGGAAGCCCTGGAGCCTGGCAAGCCGTTGGGCTTCCTGGACGCGCACATCAAGCACGGCAACGGTCTGATCGGTGCCACGCCGGCGTTGCTCCGAGACGGCATTCCGAACAAGGCGTTCAAGTCGGTCGAAGGTGATGATCCAAAGCACGCGGCCTCACTGGAGAAGCAGAACGACAAGGAGCGCAAGGGCTGGATCGGGCTCTTCGAACGGACTGTCGAGACGAAGGTAGCGAACGCTACTTTCGCTGCCGGTCTGCGCCGCATCGCCGACGCCCCGGCTGACACGCTGGCGGACGTTCACCGGCAAGCAGCCGACTATCGGGATTGGGAAGACTCGGCCGCATACCAGCGTGCCCGGCACGTGGCGGACGCATGGTGTGCGGCGTTTGTGTGGCACAAGACGAAGGACGCGCCGACCCCGATCACGAACGACGTCTTCCTGAAGCTTCAGGATCCTGCGGCGACGGCCGCATCTCAGGGGACTCACGACGAGATCGTGCGGCTTCGTGACGAGTATCGCTTCTTTCACTGGCACCTGGCGTTCCCGGACGTCTTCACCGTGCCTGAGGACGGTTCTGGAGTGGATCTGGCCACCGGTTGGGCGGGCGGCTTCTCGTGCGTCCTCGGCAACCCGCCGTGGGACAAGGTCGACTTCGAAGACAAGAAGTACTTCGACGTGGTCGAGCCGTCGATCGCAGCAATCTCGGGCACGGCGCGGCGAACGCGGATTGCTGAGTGGTGCGAGGAGTACCCGGATGCGGGAGAACGCTACTGGGCAGCGCGTCGCAGGGTGAAGTCAACGTTCCTCTTCGCAGGAAGCTCCGGAGTGTTCCCGCTATGCGGCAAAGGGCTTTCAGTCAAGGGTGTCACCATGCTTCAGACCGATCAGCTCTTCGCGGAGCGATTCATGACCATCGTGGCACCTCCAGGTCGCATCGGATGCATTATCCCGACCGCCATCGCGACGAGCGCTGGAGCGCAGTTCCTGTTCGGTGATCTTACTTACCGCGGCGCCATCTCTCATCTCTACGACTTCGAGAACCGCAGACCCCTCTTTATCGGAGTTGACTCGAGGTACAGGTTCTGCATGCTGTCACTGGTCGGCCGGGATCTGCGTGAACCCGCAGCGGCATTTGCCTTCTGCCTCGCGGATACGCCTGATCTCGATGACGCTGACCGCATCTTTGCACTCAGCCCCAATGAGATAGCCATTATCAGCCCCAACACCGGAAGTCTTCCGATCTGCCGGACTCGCCGCGAAGCAGACCTTACTGTAGCGATCTATCGCCGAATTCCCATCTTGCAAAGCGAATCAAACACGGTCAACAATCCGTGGCGCATCAAGTTCGAACCAACTCCGTTTCACATGACAGACGATTCCGACCTTTTCCGAACTCATGAACAGCTGACATCGGCAGGCTGGCGTCTTGAGGGCAACATCTTCACGCGAGGCGAAGAGCGAATGCTCCCACTGTACGAAGCAAAAATGGTACACCATGCCGATCATCGCTGGAACTCATACTTTGGCACCGGAAATGAAGACCGTCGTCGGGTCTCCCTTGCCGAAAAGCGAGATCCGTCGACAGTAGCCGATCCGCGCTACTGGGTGCAGGAGTCCGGACATATTCCCACACGCCGAAGGAACAAGCAGGTTGAGATCGCAGGAATCAACCTGCGTCTTGGCACACTGAACTGGGATCGGGCGTGGCTATGCGGCTGGCGCGATGTCTGCCGGGCGACCGATGAACGTACAGCGATTCCCGCGTTCCTTCCCCGAACTGCTGTCGGCCACACGTTGCCGCTAATGCTTCCGCACGTGTCTCCAGCACTTGTCGCAGCCCTTGTGGCAGCTCAGAGCTCACTCGTATTCGACTTTGTAAGCCGCCAGAAGGTGGGGGGTGGAATACACATGGCTCTGATGATTTGGAAGCAGCTCCCAGTTCCGTCTCCTGAGGACCTGAAGCGGCACACAGTCTTTATCGTTCCACGTATCCTAGAGCTCGCGTATGCGGCGTACGACATGGCGGGGCTTGCGCGCGATCTTGGGGATTCCGGGCCACCGTTCCAGTGGGACGAGGAACGGCGCGCGCGGATCCGGGCAGAGCTCGACGCGTACTTCTTCCACCTCTACGGCATAGATCGTCCCGATGTGGACTACATCCTGGAGACCTTCCAGTCGGACTCGGGTGGCGGCCTCAAGAACAACGAGATCGCGAAGTACGGCACGTACCGAACCAAGGACTTCGTTCTTGAGGAGTACGACCGCATGGCTCCCGCCGGCGTCGATCTCGACGTCCCTCTCGTCGACGGCGAGAACTACACGTCGACGCTCACCCCGCCGCCTGGCCACGGCCCGCGCCATCCCGCTGCGGCCAGCGGTACGGTGTGATCCGTCGACCTGATCTTCGAGTCCACCGAGAACAGAGCGCCAGCGCCGTGAACTGGGTGCTTGACGTCATGTAGACCAGATTCACCGACACACAGGCAGCGCGAAGCTTCCTAACGTGCCTGTCGGCAATGACTCTCGGCGTTCTCCAAGGCGACAGGTCCGTATGCGGACAACGCACTCGACAACGAGAAGATGGTGCTTTGCACGACTGTGTCCCGGCCACCAGCTATGGCCGGGACACAGCGCCTGCCACGTCAGTGGGTCGGACCGACCTCGCCGATCTTCACCGACGGGCCAGGAGCGCCCCACCGCATCGACCAGCCAGTCCGGGCACCGACTCGTCGGTGCGGTGCCTTGGAGTTCGATCCAATGCCGGTGCGGCAACTTGATCCCGGACGTGCTTCCCGGCCGCAGGACGAGGAAGTTGTCCAGAAATGGACTGGCGATCAGTGCGTGCACGGAATGGACACCCCCTGAGCAGCATGCGGACCTGCGCTTACCCCCGAACTTCGACGGTCCCGCAGCTTCCTGTGCTGGGCAACGCGGCCGAGCAGAACACACCGAACCGGCTCAACCTCGCTCAGTCCTACGAGCGACCACCTTGAGAATCGTCACAGCACGTAGCCGGGACGCGTGAGCATCACGCGTCCCGGCATCCACTGAGGACTGATCAGTCGGCGTTGTCGTCCCAGTCCAGCTCCAGCTGCTCGGGAGTGTCGCCGATCGCCGCCGCCCCCGGTTCTGCCTGCTCGGGGTCCTCATGGGGCAAGGCATAGTCATGGGCGAGCGACGCCAGGTGCAGTACCAGCGGCAACCCGAGCGCATCGGTGTAGTCGTCGGCGAAGCGCTGCTGGTGCACGAACATCGCCCACCGCTCCGCCTCGTCGCCGGGCTGCAACGCGGCCATTGCCAGCTCCAACAGCTCGGGGTTCCATGCCGACTTGTCGGGCTTGCGCTGGGATGACCCACCGCTATTGCGGTGCTCGGTGAACTTGCTGACGTCCCGGCCGACCTTGTGTTGGCTGGCCTTGTCGGAGGTGCTGTAGAACACACGGCCCTGTTCATCGTCGACGACCCACAGGCCCTTGGAAATGCCGGCACTGGTCTTGTCCGGCGCCCACCACTGCGGGGTTTCGTTCCGGTCACTGCCCGCGACCCGCACGATCCTCAACTGCCTGCCCTGCGAGGCCAGCCGCTGCAACGGCCCGTTGCCCAGTCGGACCTTGTCGGGGACGAGCCCACTGTTCGTGAGCCACGGCCACCGTTCCCTGGTGTTCTGCGCGTGCGTGTACGCGAGCGTGGGCTCGCCGCGCAGCTTGTACAGCGTCTGCTGGATGAACTGGGCCGTGATGTCTTCTTGCTGGGCCTTGGTCTTGAGGTCGTCACCGCGGATCTGCCCGGTGAGACTCCTGAGCAGCTCCGGATACGGAACCCACTCCTGCATCTGCGGCGTCCGGCCCATGACACAGCTCTGGCCACCGCGGATGAGCACGGCAATCGGCGTGAACTGGGGATACTGGTTGTCGCTACTGACGCGACGCTTGACGAGCCAGAACGCCACCTGATTGAGCTCAGCCGGGATGTGCTCACCGACCGCGTGCTTGGGCACGAACCGCATGCCCAGCTGCCGCAGACCGTCGGCCCATGCCGCCGCCGCGCGGTGCGGTGCGCTTTCGTCGTCGGATGCCGAGGGGACTTCCAGGAACTGGCTGACCAAACCGGCGTCCGCGCAGCCGAGCCTGATGGGGTGCTTTGGATCGGCGGTTCGCTTGAAGGCCTTGCGTCCCTCCAGTTCGACAAAGACGACCGATGCGGGCCCAGTGGCATCACGCATCCACTCGCGCAACGTGTCACGCACTCCAGTACGGCGTTCCAGGATGGCCGCGTCCCAGTCCGCTCCCCGCCGCGGTGCCTTGTCTCCACCGATGCTGTCACCCAAGGCTCCGAGCTCGCGCACGTGCAGTCGCACGGTGAGCTCCGGGTGCTCCCAGGCCCAGAGATCAGGGCCAGCCTGCACACGGTGTTCCGCAAGCCCGAGGCTGGCTTCAGCTGCACGGACGAGGTGGTCGCGCATCACGTCGCTCTGGTTCAGCAACATGATGTTCAGACCGCCCTGTCCCACCGCAGCGGCGACCAGTTCACGCTTCTCCGCCGCATTGGCCTCCGCGATCTCGGCGTTGCGCGCCGCCGTCTCGGCCGCTTCCGCCTCGGTCGCGTCCTTCTTCAGCGGGGCGTTCTCCTGGAGCAGCTTGTGCGGGACCTGTGGCTGGAGCCTGCTCCTCGTCAGCTCACTGCTCGGGACGAACTCCGGTTGGAGCGCCTGTGCTGCCCATTCGGTCAACCGGCGCCGCTCGCTCGGCATGATCCCGGCCTTGACACCGTGAGCGCCCATCATCGTGTGGTGCAGCACTGCAGCCGTGAGGCCGTCCCTGCCGTCCAGCCACGTCTCGGGTTCCTTCACCATGAGCTCGGCGGACGGGAGGTTGCCGAGTGCCGACACCCGCTGGAGCATCCCCTCCGGACCGCCCTGCTTCCATTGGTTCTCCCCCGTCCTGGTGTTCCACGCCAACTGACCCACCGCGAAGCGTTCGGGTGACGGGCCGTCGAGCACGAGACTTTCGTCGGCGAGCAGGTACACGGAAACGCTTCCCTTTGTGGGCATCCAGACCTTGCCACGTACCCAGCGCCGCACACCGGTGCTGATGTTGATGCGCGGCACGGCGGAGAACGGCACGGTGCGCAGGGAAATCCGAATGTACGCGGAGTAGCTCCACGGCCTGCTCTTCTCGCCGCGACCGGAGAGGTGTTCAAGCGGCGGCCACGAAACGAGTTCGGCACCCGGTGCGCCCGCGGTCTGAGCTACCTGACGGAAGCTGAGCTTCTCGCCGAAGTGCTCGTACGGTTCGAGCTGGGTGATCCGAGCGGCGAAGGTCTCGGGCAGCAGCCGCCACAGATGGGACGCCGGAACGGCAGTGCCGCCATCGGACACCGTCTGCTCGAGCATGTCGACGCTGACCAGGTCCCAGTTCAGTGAGCCGATGGCCAGCTCGCCGGCTATCTCCTTGACGAGTGAGTGCGCTTCTGGACTCGGCTGCATGTCCCGCAACCACGCGTGGATGAAGTTCGCCATCACCGACCTGGGGTACGGGTCGGCGGCGTACAGCCAGGGCTTGCCGTCGTCGAGCGGGGCGTTCGTGGCGACCGAGATGAGATCCGGGGCAAGCGCGGCGATGACGTGGTTGAGCCTGCGGATCGGCACCTGCTTGATCCGGTCGGACCGGCCGTGCCGGTACAGGCGTAGCAGCGGGTCACGCCAGGAGCGCGGGAACGACAACGCGTGATGGGCCACGTAGAACGGGCCCGCGTCCGCCGATGGGATGAACGATGCAGGCTGAATGTTGTTGTATGCCATGGGATTGGGCCTTTCAGTCCATCTCGGCGAGTGCGCGGTACAGCGGCTCGTAGAGCGCGGTGACCAGGGACTTGTCGATGTCGGTCACGGACGGGTCGTCGTCGAAGTACGGGGTGAGCAGCTCACGCATGCTGGCCAGCAGGCTGCTCGCCGGCGTGTCGGTCGCGTTCAGACCGGCTTCACGCGGAGAGAAGGCGGCGTCGACGAACACCACGCGGGCCGGCACCCCTCCGCGCACCAGTCGACCGATGACCTGCCACATCACCACGAGCTGGTCCCAGGTGAAGGCGACCTTCTCGTCCTCGGGCAGGCTCGTCCATGACAGGCGACGAGTCAGGAAGCGGTTCCATTTGCCGCGGGCAGCCCGGCGGAACGCCAGGGCGGCGAGGTCCGGGGTGCCTGCGGCAAGCGCGGCCTGATGGAACTCCCCCTCTGGTCCACGCACCTGGCGCACCGCCCAGTCGTTGATCGCCTGGATCGCGAGCGAAATGTCGTCCGGACGCGGGTGCGGCCGAGCGAGGAAGTACACGGTGCCGATGGCCGCTTTCCCGCCGGGGATCACAATGTTGTGTCCCCGCTCAACCGCCAGCAGAGGCGCGACCAGGATCTCGCCACCGGTGCGGGCGAACGCTGCGACATCGCCACGGCGCAACGCTTTCACATCGTTGTTTCGCGGCAGAGCGGTCCATGCGGAGTCGACGTCCGCATCGTCGGACACCAGCTGGGTGATGCGCCCGGTCCACTCCGGAAGCGAGTTGAGGTACTGCGCCGCGCGTTTCGCCTCCTCGTAGCTGCCAACCAGCAACAAGATCCGGCGCCGGTCGGGATCGTCGATGTCGGCGAGCTCCAGCTCAAACGGGCTTCGTGAACCGGCGAGACTACGGTCGGGCTCGGCGAGCTGGTGCAACATCTGGATCAGCGCCTGCGGGCGTTTGTCAGGTTCACAGCCGGACAACCGGATCGGGTTGGTGCTGTCGGGCCAGTACAGGAACTCCTTGCGGAACGTGGTGCGCAGGATGGCGTCAACCTCTTCGTCGTGAGGGCGAAGCACGGCTCCCACTTCAGCGTGAACGTGGTAGCGGCTGGATGTCCCGGCCCAGCTGGTGGCCGACATCAGCACCACGTGCGGACCCGGCCTGCCGTCGACCGCAGGCAGGTCTGGCAGGTCGAGCAGGAGTTCCCTGCCGACACCACTGCACCGGAAGAACCGAAGTTCTCCGCTCTGCTCGCCGTCCTTGCGGCGATCGTCGAGCTGGAACTGGAAGCCCAGCACGTTGCCCATCGGGGACTCGGGAATCACCGGCTCGAAGTCACGCGGCGGACGGCGGGACAGCACGTTCGACGTCGAGTCGAGGTTGAGCGCTGCCTCGACTCGGGGCCACATGTCGGTCATGAAGTTCAGCCGGTGGTGCAGTGCCGCGAGGACGAGGGTGAGCTCGAAACGAGGTGCGTGCACGTCGAGTTCCTCCACGATCGCCGCATCGCCGGCGACGAGATCCAGTAGCACTGAGCGAACCCGAGTGCGAGTGCCCGATCCGTGTGGTGCGTGCAGCAGGCCCAGCGTGAGGTCGACCAGTTCGTTCACCATCTCAGCAACGCCGTCGTCGTTGTCCGCCAAGACCTGTCGCTGCAACGGGTCGTCGCGAAGGCGGTCAAGGATTCGGTCGATGCGCTCCCGCGCCGCAGTACGTCTCTCGACCGTCGTGCCGTCGGGCAGGGGCTTCGGATCGGTTTCCCGCAAGTCCGGAAACCACGCGTTGATCAGCCACTGGTGCAACGTGATCGCACTGAAGTAGTCCTGAGTGATCCACGAACGCAACGAAGCGTCCTGGATGAGCAGTGCGTAGAGGCGATCAGTGGCCGCGGTGACGGTGTTGACGGCGTTCGTCCAGTCGTCGACGTCCTGGGCGGAAAGCTGCAACCGGCCCTGCCGGGCCAGTTCGAGCAGCTTGTGGCCGGCGACCTCGTCCAACCAGGAGTTGGGCGAACGTCCGACGAGCGTGGTTGCCGGGGCGAACGCGGTGTCCAGCTGCATCTGCACGCGGTCGGCCTCGTCCACCACGACCAGATCGCTCATCCGGCACGCGAGTTCCAGGTACCGCAACCGTTGCTCGTGCAGCGGCTGCGGGACGGACGTGTGCACGAGGCTGGCCGGCGTAGCGACCCACACGTCGGCATCAACGAGCTCCCTGGCTCCGTGCTGGCGCGGGCAGCGCGTCCATAGTGGACAGCTGTGGCGCTTGGATCGTTCAGGAGCGACAGGTTCGGGCTCACGTTCTTCGGAGAACAGGGCGGCAGGCGACTGGGAAGCCCGCTTCGCGGCGGGATAGATGCTGGTGCACGGAGCTTGACCGATCCGCAACGCCCGATCGGCGTCGAGACCGCGCAGGGCGTCCAGGGGGCAGGCGCTGTTGACGTAGGCAAAGCCTGGGTGATCGTGGGTCAGCATGGTCGGCTCACCCGCGGTGGTCACCCGCCGGTGCAAACGCTGGATGTGCCGTTCCAGCGTTGACCGCCCGAGCACGGGCGCGGCTCGGACTCCTAGCCTGTTGAACAGGTTGACGACGTTCAGCGTCTCCGCGACGTCACCGACCACGATGGTGATGCGCAGCTGCCGGACGGTGACCACCCAGAACGCCAGGATGTCGCGAAGCGTGCTCTTGCCTGCTCCGACCATGCCGACGAGGTTGAGCAGACCGTCGATCCTCAGCGGCCTGTCCGCGACGAACTCCGAGCGTTCGCGGACCAGCAAGCTTACCCGGCCGAGCCGCGCTGCCCACATGTTCGGCTTGCCGCCGTTCTGCTCCGCCTCGATCTCGTCCATTCGCACAGCCGCTTGTTCGAGCTGTTCCCACGTGACCTCTATGGGCGCGCCGCGGCCGTTGGGCAACGCATCCAGGTTGTGCGCCTGTGGTGCGGGGGCGGGGAAGAGATCATCGGTGAAGGTCACCGCGTGCCGCCGGTCGCGTACCGGGAACCAGTGCTCGCCAGGCCCTGCAACCGGCACGCGCTGCGTCAGGAACGGCGGAGGGCTGGTGAGGAGTTGCTCGTACCGGTCGAAGCGCCGCGGTACCCTAGACGGCGCTCGCCTGATCGGTACGTCGTCAGCCGAGGTCAGGTCGTAGCCGCGCAACGCTTGCGGGACACGCGCGTAGGCAGCGAGTGCGAGCAGCCACTCGCGGCGGCGCCGCAAGGGCAGCAGATAGTGACGGCCGCGCCGGATACGCAGCCGCTGGGCCTCCGTGCGGACATCACCGAACGCTTCGCTATAGGGGTAGCCGCCGAAGAGCGTCCACCCGTCCGCCGCGGTGCGCGTCGGCATCGTGGTTTCGAGCAGGTACAGGCCGAGCTCGACATCCAAGAGGTCACCAGGCCGCAAGGACGACATGTCCTCGGGCCATGCATCCCGGAGCTGGGCGGACAATGCGGTGTGCCAGCTGCTGCGGTCACGCATCCTGGCCTCTCCTCTGCTTGCGGCGAAGCAATGCCTTCGCCTCTCGCACGAGTTCGCGGTCCGAGAACAACTGGACGCGTCCCGCGGACTCGTCCGGCAGGTGCTGGCGGAACACCTCGCGGTAGCCATCCCGTTCGATGAAGCGGTAGTGCGGCACGACGAGCAAGCCACGGTCGTATGGCGGGTCGGGGCGCAACGGCAGGGTGGACCGGCCGAGCAGCGCCGGGTTGGCGCGGTCCTTCACGTCGATCGCCCACACGCGGCCATCCGGAAATCGCACGCACAGGTCGTAGGCGTCGAAGTTTGGCCACATCTCCGGCTCCAGGCCGAGGGCACGCAGCTCGCCCTCCAGGGCGGTCTCAGCAAGCCCAGGACCGGTGATGAACGTCCGCAACGGTCTGGTGAGCTGGTAGACGCCGCCACCGGCCACGGGGTCCAGACCGCGGGCGACCCGGACAGCCTGGCGACGACACCGGTCGAGCTGGCAGACGTACCGGGCCTCGCCGATCGGAACGAGAAGGCAGTTGCAACTCGCACATGCAGCTGCCTTGCCATCACGGACATACGCGGCCGTGATGGGCGCGTACGACCGTTTGATCGCGTCGTGCAGCAGCCCGAGGTCGAGATCCTCACCGAGCAACACGAGCTCGGTCGCGGTCAGCGTCGGCCGTTCGATGAGCAGCCTGCGAAATGCGGTGTAGGCCTCGGGTGACCGAGCCGCCCTGCAGAGGCCGAGCACCTCGAACATGAGGTCGTTCTCGAACCGCTCCGCCGCCGGGTCGGGCGCGGATACCGCCCACTCCAGACACTCCTGGGTCGGGCTGCCGGTTTCCGGGTCCACCAGCAGGCGATCGCCCATGCCCAGGTCGGCCGACAGGTGGAGAGGCCAGCGGGACAACGGCCGTTCGGCTGCCCAGCGCACCAGCTCAGAAACACTGCCCGGCGGGCGAACATCCCGCCGGATGCAGTGCAGGACCACATGGTTGTACGCGTTCTGCACTGCATCCGGGTATACGGGATCTCCTGCCGAGCGCAGTTGCGAGAGCCGGACGAAGGCGGTCGCCAGTAGCCGCACAAGCGGCTCACCGTCGAAATAGGACAGCCCGGTCACCGCCCACCGCCGAGTGCGCTGGAACACCACTGTGAAACCGGACAGGTGCCGCAGACCCGGCCCGTCGGCCTGGCCGTGAAGATCTCGTCGCTACGCCACGGCTCGGCGAGGTCGTGCAGGATCCGACGCGCCTTGGCGACCCGTTCCGGCTCATGGAACGGCTCGATGCACTCGAGGTTCGCGCTGTCAGGCCTGAGGGTCTCCAACTCGACACGAGCTCCTGCCAGATCCCCTCCCAGGTGACCGTCCGCCAGCAACACGGTGGCCAACGCGAGCTGGGGGTGGGCGTCGAGCGGGTCGTCGTGGTAGCGGCTGTCGCGCTGCGTCGTCTTGATCTCGCGCCACACGACTGCACCGTTGTCGTGGAAGAGCATGTCCGGCTTGGCGACGACCACGACGTTCGCGCTCGTGTCGTGGAAGGCCAGATCGGATTCGATTGACACGTCGGTGATCGAGCCCGCGTTGAACGGGCAGATGTCCAGGTGCCAGCCGAGCATCTGGGAACCAATCCGCGCCCATTCCCCAGACATGATGTAGGGATCCTCACCCCAGCGGTGGTCCGCCATCGGCATGTCGAAGGCGTTGCACTCGCCCGCGCCGTGACGGTGGTTCCGCTCCAACCACCAGTGCACTGCCTTGCCGAGCTGGGCTTCGAGGCTGTACTCGTTGGCACGCGGCAGGCGGCTGCTGTAGCCGAAGGCCATGCCGGGGCAGTCGCTGTGGTACCTGAGATCACTCACCGACACCTTCCGCAGCGGCCACGGGGAACGCCGGGACGGAAGGCCGAGCAGACCGGGTGTCTTGGGCAACGCGTCGCACGAGGTCAATAGCTTGCACTTGAGGCACGACGCACCGGGACGTTGACGCCCGCCCCGGACCAGACTCGTGATCCGGTCCTTCGCGTGCTCGGCGAAGTACGCCCGTGCTTGCTCCGGGGTGCCCTCGAACAGCAACTCGTATGAACCGTCCATCAGACCGACTTCGGCGACACGAACCCAGTTCACGGTTTCTGCGCCCAGCAGCCGGTAGGGCTGGTTGTTCCACTCCGCCCGCTCAGCTGGTTGCCCGAAGGCCGCGACGTGGGCCGCGTGTGCGATCTGAGCTGCCGGGCGATCCTTCTTCCCGCTCTGCTCCCCGGTCTGACCGAGGACCAGGAACCGGAACTCGCGCAGTCCGGTGGCCGGGTCGTGGTACTGCCGCCCCCATGCGGTGCTCTCCCAGGTCCGGTCCCCCTTGGTGCCACGAACCGCCCATTCATGTCGGCAGGGAACGACGGGAGGTGCGTCCTGCGGGCGCTGGTTGGCCAGATATGACCGCGCCGCATGCCGGACGAAGTTGCGCTGCATGTCGTGAAGAGGTGGTGCACACCGCTCGACGTCCTGGAGGGCGGAGTCGATCGAGTCGCCCCCGAACTCGACCCGGTCGAGGACCTTCTGAACCCGTGCGAGCGGGAAGTCCTCGAGCCTGGCCTTGGGGTACCGCACAGGAAACCTCGCCGAGACCGCAGGCCGCGCCTTGGCTGCGGTGTAATCCGGACAGGTGTCCTCTGCCTGCCCGGCGAGTGAGGCGCTGATGCGCAGCAGCCGGGGGTTACCCCGCAGGCCGGCCGGCATCGGCGAGTGGTCGGTCACGAGACCCTCCCAGGTCTTGATCCGCACTGTCTGTCACTCCCAGTCGAGAGGATCACGTGAACCGTACCAGATCTCACTGTGAATAGTGCCAACCACAATTTGTGGACAAAAGGTGGACAGTGCGGTTGCTAACGCCCTCACTACACGACAAGGTATGATCGGAACGACGTTTATGCAGGTAGATGAATGAGACGAGAGGTGTGGCATGACTGCCGGACGGGTGGAGGTGACCGCTGCGGACATCGCCCGCATCGCCGACGTGAAGCCGACAGCCGTCAGCAACTGGCGCAAGCGGCACGGTGACTTCCCGGAGCCGGTGGGCGGGACGGATCGCAGTCCGCGCTTCGACCTCGGCGCGGTGGAGGCCTGGCTAGCCAAGCAAGGCAAGACCAGTTCGATCGCTCCGGCCGAGAAGTTGTGGCAAGCGTTCGAGTCCGCACGTGACGTCATGCCGAGCGAAGCCGCTCTTGCGCTCGCCGGACTTCTGCTGTTTCACCTGCATCAGCACCAGATGCAGGAAGTTCCACATGACAAGGCCGGTCTCACAGACCTCATGCAGCGGGCCGAGCACACCTTCACCGAGGCGCCAGGGGCCGACGCCGGTGGCTTGGGCGAGCTGCTCCTGCCGCTTCAGTACGACCTGGGAGCGCGACACCTCAGTCTGCTCACCGCAGCTGCCACTGCCGCGATGACGAACGGCGCCGCAGCCACGTTCCACGAACTCTGCGAGCGCTTCCTCGCACAGGGCGCTCGAACCGGCTTCGCAGCCACGCCACGGGAACTCGCGGATCTCATGGTGGACTTGACGGGGAACGTCTCGGGAACCGTGGTGGACCCGGTGTGCGGGAGCGGCACCTTCCTGCTCGCCGCAGCTGAACATGGTTACCGCCGTGTACAGGGTCAGGACGTGAATCCAGCGATCGCACTCGTCGCCGCGCTCCGCCTGGCATTCCGCAACAAGGACTTTGCCGGCCGTTCGGTCCCCTTCACCGTCCACGCGCAGAATTCCCTGACAGATCCGGCTTTCCGGCGTGGGCGAGCAGCTGCGGTTCTTGGGCACCCACCGTTCGCTGAGCGCAGCTGGTCGTACGAGGAGCTCGAGGACGGGCCTGACTGGGAGTACGGTTTTCCGCCACGCGCGGAGTCCGAGCTCGCATGGGTACAACGAGCACTGTCATACGCCGCCCCTGGTGCGCCGGTAGTGCTGCTCCTACCGCCCGGTGTGGCCTTCCGTCGTTCCGGGCGACGCATCCGCGCCGAACTGGCGAAGCGTGGAGCCCTCAGAGCACTGATCTCACTACCGCCAGGATTCGCCACCCACTACGCGTTGTCTCTGCAGATCTGGTTGCTGGAGCGCCCGGTAGTCGATCAACCGATCCCTGCCCGGATGTTGCTCGTCGACACGAGTGACGTGGCACGCGACCATCAAAGCGCGGCCGGGCAAGGCGAGCAGATACGCACGCTGGTCACCGAGATCTGGTCAGAATTCGTTGCAGCGCCAGACGAGTTCGCCGAGCGTCCCGGAGTCGCCCGAGCAGTACCAGTCATGACTCTGCTGGACGAGGAAACTGACCTGACCCCTCGCCGTCACCTGCCTCTGCCGGTGCGCCGAGCCACATCGACCGCCGCACTGAACTCGACGCGTGGCGACTTTGAAGACGCACTTGACCTTCTGAAACAAGCGGTCCCGCCACTTCCGGAAGTACCGGCTCCACGGTCGGCAGACACGCGGACCGTGACCTTGAACGACCTGGTCAAGTCGGGAGTCGTGCTACTTCGTCGCCCTTTGGCTATCAGCGCGTTGTCACAAACGCCAGGTCCAGCCCGTTACCTCACGAGCAGGGACATCTCCCTCGGTCGCGGGCCATCGCGCATGGGGTGCGTTCCCGACGACATTCTCGAGAACCCTCCGATCCGAGCAGGCGATGTCCTCGTGCCGATGTTCGCGAAGAAGCCAGTCGCCCGAGTAGCCACAGAGGATGACGCCGGGGCGCACCTCGATGTCGGCATTCACCTGATCCGCACACAGAGCGACATCCTGGACCCCTGGTACCTGGCCGGTTACCTCTCCAGCACCGATGGAGGGCGGCAGGCGGTTTCGATGACAAGTTCGACGGGGTCCGGCAGTCGCATCGATCCGCGCAAGGTCCGGATTCTGCTCCTGCCCCTTGAACACCAGGTGCAGTACGGAACAGCATTCCGCCGACTTGCTGAGTTCATGCGCTCCTTGAGCACCGTGCGCGATCTCGGTTACGAACTGGCTCGCAACTCCGCAGACGCCATAGCTTCTACCTTGAGCTCGACCGCGGACGAAACGGTCGCGTCTCACTCATGAACAACTCCAAGGAACTTCCGGTGCCTGCCCATCCCTAGCGACGACGGGTAGGCACCTTCTTGGATACGCGCCGAGTCGTCGTTCCGGAGTGCCCGCCTGAGACCACGGTCGTGCTGTCGACGCCAAGTACCTCGGCGGCGAGGGCGAGCCAGGCCTGGGCATCGGCTCCCTTGCGGTCATCGGTCCACAGGAGGATGCCGTTGGGACCACCGCCGTCCGAATGCGGAAGAACGCGGTTGTCGGTGTACCAGGCCTTCTTGAGTTCCCACTTCCGGGCGTAGTCCGGCAGGTCGAGCATGCCGGCGTGCTCCCAGAACACAGTGCGGCCATCCGCAGTGGCGATGGTGAAGTCCGGCAGTACTTCGCGACCGTCATTGCCGATGTATGGCTTCTCGTACTCCCATTGTCCGGGAACGAGCTGGTCCAGCAGGCCGGCGATGATGACCTCGTTCTTCGAAGCCATCGGCGTGCCGTCGGCGGAGACGTGAATCAGCTTGCGATCGTACCGCCGCGCCTCGCCCCGCAACTTGAGAGACACCGGCTCCGGGGCGGTGAACAGGTCGGTGAGGCGGCGGGATGTCTCCGACCGCCATGGCTGTGCGAGGTCGCGCAGGTCCGCAAGAGTGCCCTCGTGCAGGATGACGACCTTGTCTCTCTGCCGGGTCATTGCGGTGTACATGAGCTCCCGCGACACGTTGGTGCGGGCTGGCAGCACCAGGAAGGTGATCCCGAACTCGGACCCCTGGGACTTGTGCACGGTGACGGCCCAGGCCAGTTCGAGTTGGACGTCCTCACGGGAGGTCGGCCAGTAGCTGTACTGGAATCCAGGCTGCGAGGAGTACTCGACGTTGAAGGCCAACGCCTTCTTGGGGCGCTTCGCCGCTGGCGTACGGCCGATACCGACACCGATCTCACCGTTAGCGACGTAGTTGAGTCCGCCATCGGCTGGATATGCCTTGAGTCGCCGGTTGATGGTCTGCATGACCTTGTCACCGCGGACGATGAGTTCGGGACCGATCGGTGCGGCGATGTTGGACTTGTAAGTGCGCTGGGCGAAACGGGTGTCCGAGGTTCGATAAGTCCGCTTGATGTGGCGGTTGAGCTCGACGGTTCCGAACGCGCGAGATCTGGTTGGCGAGAGAATCTGCCAGTTCTCAGCAGCGCTCCCGGCGCCAGGTTCCCAGTTCAGGTACTCACCGTTGATAGTTCCGCCGTAGGTGCAGGCGAAAGCCCGTACCTGGTCGAGATGCCCGTCGAGGGCGAGCTCTTCCTGCATCACGTCTGTCAACGCCTGGACCGCCGATCGATCGCCCCAGGACTCGTAGCGCACCGTCGCCTGGTTCGGGTCGGCTGCGAGCACGGTCCAGATATCGTCGTCGGCCGCTCCGCGGACACCGTCCCCGAACCAGGCCGCGAGCTCCAGATCGTGACGAGTGCCGATGCCTCCGTCCGGCAGCTGCCGCCTGGGGACTTGCAGCTCTACGTACCCAGGCGCAACCCGCAACCAATCCGCGAATTTGGTGGGACGCAGCTTGTTGACCAGATCGACGAATGGTCGCCCGGCACCGATCGGTGGCAGCTGCTTCGGATCGCCGACGAGAACGAGGCGTTTGACTCCGGTGAACGAGTCGAGGGTGGCAGCCAGCATCTCCTCGGTGAGCATGGATGCTTCGTCGATCACGACGAGACCAAAGCTCTGACGCGGCTTCTGGTCGCCCCAGACGAGATAGCGGCCAGTATCGCCATCGTAGCGATCCGTCGTGGTCAGATAACTGGCGAGAGTCTTCGCCGTCAGCCCGACCTTGGTGTCTAGCTGGACCTTCGCCTTTCCCGTCGGCGCAAGCAGCAGTACTCCGCCCGCGTCGACACCGGGATGCTCGACCAGGGCTCTGAGCAACGTGGTCTTGCCAGTCCCCGCCGGCCCGATCAAAACCGACAGCGAGGAGTTGTGCAGAGCCGAGAGACCGGCGGCCTTCTCGGTGCGGGCGCGTTCTTCCAGCTCGCTGTGGGTCGTCTCGGATGTCGTGGTGACCTGCTGGTTGCGGTCAAGTGCCTCGTCAAGCACCTTGCGGGCGTTGGCCAGCACGCCGAGGTTGGTGTGGCTTTCCTGCGCCGCGATCCAGTCGCGGATGACATCGGAGGTGTTCTCGTATCGGGTGAGCTTGTACGCCGATGATCCGTTCGCAAGGGGGACGCTGGTCAGCGGCGACCATTCAGACCGGTCGACCAACGAGTCGTGGTCGAGATCGAGGCCCGTCGTGATGACCTGGGTGAGGTTCGGCGGTTGACTCAGGTTCACCGAGTTGGCAAGTTCTATAGCTTCGCTTTGGGGGACAACGGTGTCACCCTGTCGGCCTTGCCGCTCCAGCACATCGGTCAACAGAGCTTCGATACGGCGACGGTCCAGCGGCCCTTCCAGCTTGATCTCATCCGGCACCGCGGGTGTCCACGTCACGTAAGTCGGCGGGAACAATGCCCGGTCCACCGCGGAAAACGGCACGTGTTCCGGCATGGTGTAGGTGCACGTCGCTGCGAAGTACGGATTCTCCAGCAGTTCCTCCGCGGAGGTTTCGACCTCAGCTTTGCCGTCCATGAGCATCTTCACCTGGTCGGGTGCGATGTCGAGTGCTGACAGCAGCTGCAGCACTGCTTGGTGTTCGGCGGGGAGCTTGCTCCAGATGCGGCCGATTGGTCTGGGCAGATGCGAACGGAGTGCGTCAGGGGCCGTGCCGGGGTCGGCGAAGATGCCTTCGAGGAACGGCCAGGGGTCAGTCTCGCCAACGTGGTCGACTACGGCCCGTGCGGCGACATAAGGCTCGGCCACGCCGATGTAGGCCAGTGCGGCAGGTAGGCCGGGAACCGGACCTCGGACTTGCCACAGGCGCTCGGTCTGCGTGGAGATCCAGCAGAGCGCGGTGTCGGGTACCTCGATGTCGAGGGCGCGCATTCCGAGCGCGGCTTGCTGAAGGGAGGCGAGTGCCTCGATAGCGGCGTCATCGGACAGATGCTCGGTCACGTAGGAGAACTCGACATCGCGGCCTTCCGGCGCCCACGCGAGTGCCTTGTCGACATCGACACCGTCATCAAGGAGCGGAATCAACTTCTGGTAGGGCAGCAGGATCCCGTCGACCATGTCAGGACGCAGGCTGTGCTCGACGATGGTCTCCCACATGGAGGAGTTGAACGGAGGGTGCCCGGTCTGCTTCCACATCGGCGGCAACGTCACTCCAGTGACACGGGCGGCGCCGACGAGGAGGCGGTCGGTGCGTTGCTCCTGCAGTGGTGAGTGCTTGAGGTAGATGAAGACGAGAGAGTCACCGGCCACCACCGACGCAAAGAACGCGTCCAGCAGGGCCCGTTGGTTGTGCCCGTCCATCACCCAAGAGGCTCCGTCGAATCCGAGAGCATCGTCGACGTGGTCTTCCGCCGTTGGGTTGAACGCCGGTACCCGACTCGCTCCTATGTCTTCAGCGAGCGAGGTTCGGTTGAGCCAGCGGAAGGGAACGGCTTCGAACGCATAGCCCGGCAGAGAGACAGGGGTGGGGTGGATCTTGCCCTTGAGCGCCCGGTTCCAGGCGTACGGGTGCGTCTTCATGACCGTGTACCCGAGCGGTGACATGAACGTGGCGCGTTCACTCAGGCACGGCAGCCTGTCTTGGTCGAGGGTGTCGATGCCCGCCGACGCGTTCGCGGCCTCGAAGGAGTCGTCGCGGTTGGGGCCGATGTTCGCTAGCAGAGTGCACGAGGAGTTCCCCAACGGGTCATCACAAACGAACTGGTCCCACGCACGATCCCGCCACGGCACCCGCATCGACAGGTGCTGAACACCGCTCACGATACTCCTCACTCGCATCAGCTGCCCCGGTATTCGTGACCACCGTTCGCAGCGTTACCACGGGGCATCAGCTGTAGTGCTCACGTCGTACGGTCAGCTGATGTCGTAGCTCATGCGAAGGTACGGCTCTGCCTTGTCCAGGTCTGACTAGTTCGTGATGCGCAGTTCAAGATCGCCGGTGCCGAAGTGGCCGATGCTGCGCACATCCCGGGAGAAGCTCGACTCGAGGTCCACGGACTCCGGGCTCACCTTGAGGTAGACCAAGAGGGCGCGACTTCGCGGGTGCACCTCGAGACAAGCGAATTTCTTGAGCCGCTTGTAGGAGAAGTACAGCTTCCCAGTGGTCTTCTGGATGTCATCACCGAATGCGAGGAGTCTCGCATCCAGATCGGCATACAGGTACTTCAGGTCGTCGGGTGCTTTCGTCAGGTAATCGACCGCAGTCGGCTCGGCTGATGACGCCAGTTTCATCGGAATTGGCCGTTGAAGCATCGGTGTAGTCGTGCTCACCGAGGTCAACAGCTCACCACCGAAGTCACGGTACCGGACAAGCTCGATGTTGTGGTTGTTCTGACGGACCGCATGTTCGTCGTAAGGCGTGAAGTCGCCGGCGACACAGACCAGCCTCGGGTTCGTCCAGTCGATCTGCTTCGCGGCTTCGGGCCCCAGGCGGTCAGATGACGCTCCAACGCCACCGAACCGCTCGCCAGTTCCTCAGCTCGACCAGCCGTGTTCCGGAACAGCTTGAGATCGCTCATCCGACATCCGCCCCAACGGCTCCTGTGCACCCACTCGAACTCACATTGATATCACCGTTGATCACCGGTTGGGTAGCTCTTCAACAGCCAGCGACAACACAAACCGACGGGATATTGTCACCTTTTGGGGGATGAACGCACACGGCCGTACGTCCTTCTGGCGCCCTGCTACGGCAATACAAAGACGCGTCGCCGCTACCACAAGACGATTGAAGCGAGCATCGACTTCGAATCGAACGAGCACCGCGAGCTGCCGCAGGCGCCCGAGTTGGCGGCGTTACGCGACCTCCACCCGTCCGGAAGAGCTCACTGCTGGGGCGCGATCGCCACGCACGACAGGATGATGGACCGGCTCCGCATTGGAGACGTCGTCGTGTTCACCGGAGACAACAAGGTCAAGGCAGCAGGTGAGGTCGGATATCTCGTTCGCAACCAGCCTCTCGCCGATCGGATGTGGGATCAGTTCGACAGCGGGCGAAGCTTTGTCAACGTCTACAGCGTGCGCAACATCCGCGTGATCGAGCGACCCCAGCGCGAGGTATGGCGCAGGCTTGGATTCGACGAGGGTGACAACGCAGCGGGCCAGCGGCTGGTTACCGACGAACGCGCGGAGCGGATCCTGACCGAGCTCCAGATAGCGACTGTTGTGACGGAAGCTCGAATCAGTGCAGAGCTCACTGCCATCAACCAAGCACTCACCACTGGTTCCTACATAATTCCGGTCGAGAACTTCCACATCGACGTGGTGTCGCAGCACGTCGCCGAGCGCAATGCACAATACGATCGCGTAGAAAGTCAGCTGGTGTCCCAGCACCAGCACTTCCACACAGACGTGGTGTTCACAAGCTTTCGCACGCATAACGACAAGCGCGCCGACCTGTACCGCGTCGAGCAGGACGAGGTCGAGATCGTGGAAGCCAAGAGTCTGGCCAACCACGAAAAAGTCCGCGAAGCCACAGCGCAGTCGCTGGACTACTCCGCTCAAAGCCGTCGACCTGTGACGCGGCTCAGCCCCCTGTTCCCGTTGAGGCTTGCTCAGTACGGCATCGACTATCTGCACCGTCTCGGCATTGACTGCATCTACCGGAGCGCCGACGGAAGCCTCGTCCGTGATGCGGCTCCAGACACTCGCCGCGCTTACATGCATCCGGTGTGGCGTGCTGGAACAGGTTGAACAAGCCTGCACCCACTTCGCGGACTCGTCGGTTCCAAACGTGCCCACGACTACGGCACACCTCAGCCGGGTTGTGCAGTGGCCAGCTGCACCAAGTGCTCGCCCCGCAGATCCGCGCCCGCCTGCCCGCCGGGGTTCACCAGTACCAGGAACCCCGCGCAGTGCGGACAGCAATTCCTTCAACGCCCACAGGTCCGGCAGTGCATCGCCCCCCGGCCGGGCGTTGAACGTGCCGTTGCCCGCAGTCGACGGGCTGCTGCGCCGATCCGGCACCCATCCAGACTGCCTCGGTCCGGCGGTGCTCGTACTGACCGGCCCGCTTACGGAACCGGTCGACCTGGAGACCTTGTGGGACAGGGCGTTCGAGGAGCTGGACGATCCACGTCTCGCCGATAGGGCCCTTTCGCTGCGCATGAGCGGCCTGGTCAAACGCCTCGCTCCGACCCCACAGGCGCGGCCGATCTGCCCACCACTTTGAACGTCGTTGTGAGAAGCCTGCCTTCGCGCGGCGAGCCGATCGGACGATTCGCGGCACGGATGACAGGCGACGCCCACGCCTTGGACGATGATCGTCCGCTGGCGACACTGGTACTTCGTGCCGTGCTCGCCTTGAGCGGCCTGCCGGACGGCAGCGGCTCGGAATGGCGCCGAGAGGTGTGGGCGTCGGTCGGCCTGACGCGGGACGAACTGTCGACCACGGTCATCACCTTGGGCTTCGGCGGCCATCAGGGCCTGGAAGCATGGCTCGGTCAACCGGTGCACCTCACCCTGCGCCAGCTCGTCCGTGATCTCCCGCGGCTGGCGGCGTTGGACGTGTTCGTCTGCGAGAACCCGGTCGTCGTGGCGGCAGCGGCCGACCACCTCGGGCCGTCCTGCCCACCGTTGGTCTGCACGAGCGGCCAGCCCAGCGCCGCCGTGATGCACCTGCTCCGCCTGATCGTCTCCGCGCGCGGCACCCTGCGTTACCACGGCGACTTCGACTGGGGCGGCATCCGCATCGCGAACGTGCTGCAGGACCGCGTGCCCTTCACGCCGTGGCGCTTCGACACCGCGTCTTACCTCGCTGCCGGTGGGGTGGGTCGTCCGCTGGCCGGTACACCGGTCGAAGCACGCTGGGATCCCGCCCTGGCACCGGCGATGAGTCATACGGGCCGTCGCATCGAGGAGGAACTCGTACTGGATGACCTTCTGAGCGATTGGGAGGCCTGATGGCCGCCCACCCTGTCACCCGAAAGCCCTACTCCGACAAGCTACGGTGGCACAGGTGACGACGTTTCCACCGGTGCCCGCGGACCTGTTCCGCTTCACCACGACCGACCAGGCGGAGCTGCACACTGCGGTGATGCGCGTGTTCGGGGTGGCGAACGAGTGCCTGCAGACCGTCCTCACCGCCGATGACGTGCAGCAACGGCTGCGCAGCGTCGGCTGGTCCGAGCAGGTGACGGACGAGGAGCTCACCGCGTCCCTCACTGCTCTGCGTGGATGGGGCCTGCTCGACGCCTCGCAGCACCGGTACGGCCTGACGAAACCCGGTGAGGCCGCGTACGCCGGCATCCGGCACGCCGTCCACATCCTCACGACCGACGGCGCGCTGCAGACCGCCGTGCTCGACGCCATCGCGGCCCACCTGGACGAGCTCGAAGAGCCGTTGGACGAGCGCCGGACCTTCACCACGCTCACCCAGCTCGAAGGCCACCTGGAAACGTTCAAAACCGGTACGACGCGGTTCAACGCCGACCTGCAGAGGCTGTTGAGGGACGACCAGGCCGACCTGGCCACGTTCCAGGACGTCAAGCGCACGACGGTCACCTACCTGCGCGACTTCATCGCGGACCTGGACGCGCGCAAGGTGAGGATCCGCGAGGCCGTCCAAGCCATCGACTCCGCCGAGCTGCTCGAACGCGCGCGCAGCGGTGCCGGGCTCGTCCACGACCAGTGGATGCAGCAGCGCAAGGAGAACTGGAGCAGCCTGCGCGTCTGGTTCTGCGACAACCCGCCGCGCGTCGAGGAGCTGCAGGACGTGTCGCGCAAGGCGATCGTGCAGTTGCTGCGGGTGCTCGACCGGATCAGTGAACAGCGCAAGAAGCCCACGAACACCGCGGCCGACTTCCGGGCGCTCGCTCGGTGGTTCGCGCGGACCGAGACCGAGGACGAGGCGCACGAGCTGTTCAACGCCGCGTTCGGGTTGTGGCCTGCCAGGCACGCGCACCTCGCGCACGCCGACGGGGAGCTGCTACCGAGCGGCGAGGCGTGGCACAACACGCCGCCGGTGCCCGTGTCACCGCAGCTGCGCGCGACCGGGAAGCAGGAGCACATCGGTGCCACCGGCAAGGTCCGCAACGTCGACGAGGTGCGCCGCAACCGCCGCGAGCAGGCGGAGAGGGAACGCGCCGAGCTCGAGTACGCGTGGTCGCAGATCCAGACCGACGGGGCGATCCGGATCTCCACGCTCACCAACCTCGACCACGACACCTTCCACCGGCTGATCGACCTGGTCGGCAGGGCGCTGGGCAGCGATCCGGACAGCACCGGCACGCGCACGGCCGGCACGAGCGACGGGCGGATGCAGATCAACCTGCGCAACGCGCGCGGCTGGGCGACCATGACCACCCAGAAGGGCACGCTGAGCGGGCCCGACTACGTGATCGACGTGCAGAGCCGATGAGCCGCACGGGGAACCAGCTCGCACGGCTGGAGAGCGAAGAGGTGGCGCGTGGCGTTCGTCTGCTGCTCGCGCGGCCGTTGCTGACCGCGACGCAGGACCCCGACGGCTTCGACCTCATCCGGAGGCGCCGCGAGCCGATCACGAAGTGGTTCGACTACTACTGCGGCTGGCGTGTGGTCGTCGAGCCGCGGGCCGGGTACGCGCGCCTCTTCAAGGTGACGCAACGGCCTGACCGCACGCGGCCGGCGTTCGACCGGCGGCGCTACACGCTGCTGTGTCTGGTGTGCGCGGAGCTGCTGGCGACGCCGGTGTGCACGCTCGACGAGCTGACCACCCGCACGAGACAGGCCGCCGCCGAAGACGGCATCCAGTTCGACCCGGCCAGGCGCAGCGACCGCAACGCGTTCAACGACGTCCTGACGTTCCTCGAGGAGCACGGCGCCGTCGAGACCGGCGAGCACGTCCGCGCGGATCCGACGCTCATCACCCGCCTGCTGGCCGCACCGGTGCCGCCCTCCACAGTGGACACGATCGCCGGACTGACCCGCGAGACCCGTTACGACACCGCGCACCGCAGCCTGTGGCAGCGCCACTCCGTGATGCGCAGGCTCATCGACGACCCGGTGCTGTACAAGGAAGATCTGAACGCGAACCAGCTCGCGTTCCTGACGGCCCCCGCCGGGCGCAAGGTCGTCCAGACGGGCATCCGGCTCGCCGGATGCACGCTGGAGGAACGCGCAGAGGGTTATCTCGTGGTCGACGCCGACGCGATCGCCACGGACACGAGGTTTCCGGACGACGACAACCACGCGAAGGTCGCCGCGTTGTTGTTGCTCGACCGGTTGGCACAGGGTCCGGCCACCACGGAGGACCTGGTAGAAGAAGTACGCGAGCTGCTCACGAAGTTCCGCACCTGGGCCAAGGCCTACCAGTCGGACGGTGGCGCGGGCAGGCTCGCGGCGGACGCGCTCGAGCTGCTGGAGGCGTTCGGGCTCGCACGCACGGAGAACGGCACCGTTCACAGGCTGCCCGCCGCAGCCAGGTACGCGGTCGAGGAGCTCAATGACTGACCGGTGGCAACCGAGCCGCGCCGGCATCATCAACGTCTGGCGCTACTACGACGAGATCTTCTCGTTCTACCAGGGCAGACTGCTGCTCAGGGGTCCCAACGGCACGGGCAAGTCGAAGGCGCTCGAGCTGCTGCTGCCGTACCTATTCGACGCGAACCTGCGTCCGCACCGGCTGTCGACGTTCGGCAGCGCGGACCGCACGATGCACTGGAACCTCATGGGCGAGGGCAACCAGGGCAGCACGCGCGTCGGGTACGTGTGGCTGGAGTTCCAGCACGGCGAGCAGTGGTTCACGTGCGGTGCGCGCCTTCAGGCCACCACGAACACGACGAACGTCATCGCCACGTACTTCACCACGTCGCTCCGGATCGGCGATCTGGCACTGGTGAACGAGGCCGGACGCCCGTTGACCAAGACCGATCTCGCCGCCGCGATCGGTGACCACGGCGTCGTGCACGCCTCACCGGCCGATTACCGCCACACGGTGCGGACGACGTTGTTCCCCGGCGTGAGCGAGCAACGGTACGACTCGCTGATCACCGCGCTGTTGCAGCTGCGCACGCCGAAGCTGTCCGAGCGGCTCGATCCGGGCGTGCTGTCCTCGTTGCTGTCCAAGGCACTTCCGCCGCTGGACCAGTCCGACCTGACCGAGATCGCCGAGGGGTTCGAACGGCTCGACCGCCAGCGCGAGGACCTGCGGCGGCTCGACGAGGAGATCACCACCGCCGAACGGCTCGCGGACGTGCAGCGCGTCTACGCCCAGCGCGTTCTCGGGGTGGCCGCACGGGCGCTGGAGTCGGCGACCGAGCAGCTCGAGGACCTGACGCGGGCCGCGCGGATGAGCGAACACCGCTACCAGCGGCAGATCACGCTGACCGACGAGGCGTTCGAGCAGCTCGCGGCGCTGGGCCGGGAGGCGAGCGCGGTCGACGCGGAGATCTCCGGCATCTCCGACCTGCCCGCGTACCAGGAGGGCAAGCAGCTCGACCTGTTGCGGCAGCAGCTTTCCGCCGCGAACCTGCGCGCTTCGGAGGCCTCCGCACACGCCGTGAAACTCCGCGCGCGTGCCGTTGCCGACGAGGAACGTGCGGAGCAGGCCAAGTCCGATGCGGCCGCACGCGCCGATGAGCTGCGACGCTCCGCCGTGATCGCACGGGAAGCCGCCGAGCAGGCGGGCATGCCGTCGGTGTTCGAGGAGATCGAGTCGCACGCCGACGCGCGGTCGGGCCGTCAGCTGCTCACCGCCGCCATCGAGTCGCGGTCCACCGAGATCAACGCGATCAGTCGTGCCGTCGCCGCGCACGAGAAAGCCGTAGACGCACGCAATGCCGCACGCCAACGGCTTGAGGAAACTCGTGACGAGCTCGAACTCGCCACGGAAGCGGAAGCCGCGGCGCAGCGGACGTTCGAGCAAGCGTTTGCGAAGTTCCGCGCGGACTTCGACACGTGGGCGCACGGCTGTTCTGAGCTGAACGTGTCCGAGCACGGCGAGGTCGTCGAGGCCGCCGCGCGCGCACGTGAGGAGTTCAGCCGCATCGAAGCGCGTCTGGAGGAGACGCGCACGGCGTTGAACGGCCAGCTCTCGCAGTACAACGCCATCCGCGAGAAGCTCGCCAACCAGGTCGACGTGCCTCCGCCCGCGCCGTACACGCGTGGCGACGAGTACCGCGCTCACGCCGTGGGCGCCCCTCTGTGGCGTCTGGTCGACTTCCGCCCCGGCACACCGCTGCCCGTGCGTGGTGCGGTCGAGGCGGCGTTGGAGGCGTCGGGCCTGCTCGACGCGTGGATCACGCCGGACAGCTCGTTCGGCCTGCTGCACCAGGACCGCTTCGCCGAACCGTCGCTGGCGCCTCCCGCCGCCGGCTACTCGCTGCTGGAGGTGCTCGTCACCGATGACGAGCGCTGTCGCCGGTTCCTGGAGAGCGTCGCGTTCGGCGACACGGCCACCGGTCACGCCGTCGCGATCGGCGCGGACGGGACGTGGCGCCTGGCCAGCGCGCACGGCCGCTGGACCAAGGACTTCCCCACCTACATCGGCGCGGACGCCCGCAAACGGGCCCGCGCGGGGCGGATCGCCGAACTGACCGGCCTGATCGAGCAGCTCGCCACCGACCTGTCCGGTGTGGACGCCGCGCTGAACCAGATCGCCGTGCGCCGCGCCACGCTCGCCGGCGAACTGGCGAGGCAGCCCTCGACCGACCCGATCGAGATCGCCGAGGAGCAGCGGACCAAGGCGCAGTTGCGTTGCGCGGCGAGGAAGGACGCCGTCGCGGCCGCCGCCCAGCGGGTGGCCGAGGCCGAGGCCGTCGTCGCCCAGCACCCCGCCACCACCGACGTCCCGGACGCGGACGCGCTGGCGGCGTTCGCCACCGCGGCCCACCGCTGGCTGGACGACCGCCACGACGCGTTCGCCACCGAGGCGCTGTCGGTCGAGGCCGGCACCCGCGCCTCGACGAGCAGCGCGCTGGCCGACGAGGCCGAGGAGACGACGGCCGCCCGCCAGCAGGAGGCCGCCGACCTCGCCATCACGCTGGAGACCGTCGAACGTGCCGCGGGCTCCGAGTTCCAGGCACTGGACCAGCAGCTCATCTCGTTGCGCGCCAAGGCTCTCGCGATCGCCGAGGAACGCGAACTGCTGCAGGACAAGCAAACGGGCCTGGCGCGCACACTCGGAACGTTGGAGGAGAAGCGCAAGGGCGACACCGCGCGCGCCGCGGAAGCCGCGGTCGTGCACGAGGCGGCCGAAGCCCGCTACCGGCACCTGACCAGCGGCCACCTGCCCGCGGACGCCGGTGAGGTGCCCGACGAACCGGTGGACCCGCGCCTGATCCGCGACTCCGAGTCCCGTCTCGGCGCCGCCGTGCACGAGGCGCAGCACCAGCTGGCCGGACGCATCCACCTGTCGCTCGACCCCGACGACGACGTCACCGTGCTCACCGCAACGCTGGACGGCGCGCGCATGGGTGCGCACGCCCTGCTTGAAACGCTGCAAGCCGAACGCGACCGCGTGCGCTCCCACATCACGGACGGCGAACGCGACCTCTTCGACCAGACCCTGACCGGCGACACCCGAAGGCACATCGCCCAGCGCATCCAGGGCGCGTCCGAACTCGTCGTCACCATGAACCAGCACCTGGAGCGCGTCCAGACCGCCTCCGGCATCCGCGTGCAGCTCGACTGGCAGGTCGATCCCCAGCTGCCGCCGGGCACGCGAGAGGCTCGCGACCTGCTGCTGCGTTCAGACCTCAACGACGACGAACGCGCGTTGCTGCACCAGTTCTTCCGCGAGCGCGTGGAAGAAGCACGCGCACACGACTCCGCCACGGGCTGGGAACAACAACTGGCCCAGGTTCTCGACTACACGACGTGGCACCAGTTCGTCGTGAAGGTGGACCGAGGCGAAGGCTGGGTCCCGGTCACCAAACGCGTGCACGGCGCGTTGTCCGGTGGCGAGAAGGCCATCGTGCTGCACCTCCCGCTGTTCGCCGCGGCGGCCGCGCACTACCACGCCACCCCGACCGCACCCCGCCTGATCCTGCTGGACGAGGTCTTCGTCGGCGTCGACGCCACCAACCGGGGCCAGCTGCTGGAACTGCTGGTCAACTTCGACCTCGACCTGGTGCTCACGTCGGACCACGAGTGGTGCGACTACCGGGAGCTGACCGGCATCGCCATCCACCAGCTCACGACCGGCACGGACGGGGACGACGCCGTGACGACCGTGCGCTTCACGTGGGACGGGCACAGCCTCACGGCTGATGACTAGCTTCCGAACAACGCCAGCTGTTCGCGTTGTTCGGAAGTGAGGGGGAACGACGGGTTGTGCCGCGGATAGATCTCCGCGGCCTCCCAAAGCTCAGCGCGCACGCTGGACGCGGTGCCGATCCTGCGTCCACGCGCGCGTAGCGCCGCCACGATGGCGGCGGCGTCGAACAGGTACACGGCGTCGATGACCAACGGTCTCGTCGTGCCGCGAGAGCTGGCCGGAGGCACCTTGGGCCCGGCCAGCACCAGGTACAGGTCCGGCCCCTCCTGCTTCAGGTCCAACAGCCCTTCCCGCTTCGGGTACCACTTCACGTCCACCGTCCGGCCGTCGCGGAACCTGCCGTTGATGCCTCTGGACGTCTCCAGAGCGATGCCGAAGACCTTGGCGGCGATCCACTCGCCGAGGTGCCCGGTCAACGCCGGTCGCCCGATGCACGACGACAGCTCGGCGTCGATGCGGTTGCGTTCCCGGAGGAGCTCGGCCACCCGGTCCACGGCGTTCACGCCGACCCGCTCAACTGCCCGAGCAACCCGGCGAACAGGTCCTCGGACACGATCGGAATCCCGTAGTTGCGCGCCTTGTCCGCCTTGCCCGACATGGAGTCCGGGTCCGCCGCGATCACCACCGCCGTCTTCTTCGTCACGCCCGCCTTCACGGTGAGCCCGGCGGACAGCGCCCGGCTCTCCCACACGTCCCGGGGCTCGCGCATCTCACCGGTGAACACGACGGGATCCCCCGGCGATAGTCGGACCGGCCGGCGCAGCGCACCGGCGACCTCCACGCCCAGCAACGACGCGACCAGGCGCAGGTCGGCCTCCTCGTCCGCGGTCACCCGGCCGTCCTCCCAGGCGGCGTCCGCCAGGGCGGCGAGGTAACCGCGGTGCAGCTCCATCACCTGCGGCAGGCTCAGGTCGAGCGCACGAGCCACCTCGACCAGCTCTTCCTGCTCCTCGTGCGACAGGTGCCGGTCGACCAGCGCACGGTCGAGCACGTCGAGGTACTCGTCACCCGACGCCGTCTCCACGCGGGGAAGCAGGCGCACGAGCTTGGCCAGGAAGTGCTGTTCGGTTCCGTGCGCGTGGCTGCGTTGCACGGCGAACGCGTTCACGGTCCGCGGCACGGTCAGCCGCACCGGTTCCACGTGCCCGATGCGGTCCAGGCACCGCGCCAGCAGCCCGGCGGACGCGCGCGCGTCGTGCAGTGCGGAGTGCGCGGTGCCCATCGGGACGCCGGCCGCCTCGCAGCACGCGGCGAGCGACCGCGACGACGCGCCCAGGTGACGAGTCGCGAGGTTCATCGTGCACAGCCCGGCCGGGGCGGAGAGCTCGTGGCCGAGCCGCGCGAACTCGGCCTGCAGGAACCGCAGGTCGAACGACAGGTTGTGCGCGACGAGGACCCGTCCCGACAGCCTCGCGGCGAGCTCACCAGCGATCCCGGCGAACTCGGGCGCGCGGCGGGCGTCCGCGGCGCTGATGCCGTGCACGTGCTGGGCACCGAGGTCGCGGCGAGGGTTCACCAGTGTGCACCACTCGTCGGTCCGGCGGCCGGAGGCGTCGAGGTGCACGACCGCGACCTCGATCACCCGGTGGCGCTGACCAGGCGAAAGCCCGGTGGTCTCGACGTCGGCGACCGCGTACCCGTTGCTCATGCCGGACCTGTCGTTCGGACCCGTGCCGGGCGTTATCCCTGACCGCCGAGGTCATCCGTTAGGACCAACGCGAGTTCGCCGCGGGTCGCGATCCCGAGCTTCACGTAGGTGTTGGACAGGTGGTTGTCGACGGTCCGCACGGAGATCACCAACGACTCGGCGATCTCCTTGTTCGTGAGTCCTCGTGCGGCCAGCACGCCTCCTCGAACCGAGCGGCCACCTCTTCCAGCGCCGCGGAGTCGTTGCCCAGCAACGCCTCCACGTAAGCGAGTTCGCAGAGCCGCGCGAACGGATGCGTGGGCCGTGCCTCTCCCAGCAGACGCCGTGCTTCGAGCAGCAACATGTTTCCGGCGGCTCGCACCGGCGACCACGGCCGAGGCGTACGGCAGGTTGGCCGCGTACGCCGAACGCCTGGTGGCCATCAAGGAGCCCGGTGACGACGTCATCACCGAGCTTCGCGACGAACCGAACCTCGTGACCACCCTTGTGCTGCTCATCACAGCAGGACACGAGACGACCGTGCAGCTCATCGGCAACGGCCTGCTCGCGTTGGGGGTGGGTCGCGTCGCCACGTCCGACGTGGTGATCGGAGGGGTCACGATTCCGAAAGCCTCGCAGGTCACCGTCTCACCAGGGGCGGCGAACCGGAATCCGTCCCGGTACTCCGACCCGGACGTGTTGCAGCTGGGCCGAGACCCACACGTCGCGTTCGGTCACGGGGTCCACTACTGCGTGGGGGCGCGCCTGGCTCGCATCGAGGGTGAGATCGCGTTCGGAACGCTCCTGAGGCGTTTCCCTGAACTCGCGCTCGCCGCTGAGCCCGAGTGGAGGGAGTCATTCATCCGAGGCTTGGGATCATTTCGCGTGCGACCGAAGCCTTGACGGCGGCACGGGCGGCCGACAGGTCGTCGACCGCGTAAATCTCGGGACAGGACGCGATGACGAGGTCCTTGTCCGACGCCACGGTCAGCAAAGACACTTTCTCCGTCAACGACTTGGCTTGCCGGACAACTCCCTTGGCATCGACGCGGATCAACGTGACCCACGTCTCTGACCAGGGAAAGTCCGCTACGGCGCTGGATTTCCGCAGGCCTTCCACATCGAACTCGGCAAATCTGGGCATGACACCAAGATAACGAGTCGAGGTTGCGGAAAGTCAAAGATCACCCTTTCACCGCAATGCAGCCAGCAGATGGGACAGGTTGACACCAACGGCGTCCGCCAACCGGCGCACGACTTCTGGAGCGGGTGCCAACGGGTGCGTCTCGCGGGTGAACGGCAGGCCTTCACCACCTGAAAACTTCGATTGCGGCGTAACGGGCGCGAGCATCGGGTAGACGCGCCAGCGCGGCACCTTCGAGTCCGCCATGGCGAGCGTGTTCTCGTGCCACAACATCACAGCCGATGACCGGATGTTGCGCGCGAGAACGCAGCCGTGGCCCGTGAGCGTGATCGCGCGCGCAGCGGCCCGCACCGCGTTGCGGAACTCGCCTTCCACCACCCACACGCCGTTCATGAACTCCGCGGTGAAGCCCTCGGTCTCCAGTGCGGCGATCGTTTCGGCGTGCTGGTCGTCCGCCGCGGCAGTGGCGAGCTCGATGACCTCCTGGACCTCGGAGGCCGTCACCACGCGCGCACCGGCCTCTGTGGAGGCGTGCAGGAGCCGTTCCACGTGACGGTCCTCGGCGTAGGCAGCCCACTCCTGGGCCTTCTCCCACGCCGACCGTGCGATGACATCGGCCTCGGAGCCGCCGCGCAGGCGTGCGTCCTGCAGCAGCTGTGCGAGCACCACGGCGATGACAGAGCTCAGCAGTGCGTCGTCATGTGACTCGTCGTCCGCGGGCACGAGAGAGACGACCAGGTCGCGCAGATCGGCGCGCCAGCTCTCGTCGCCCGCCCACACGCCGATGGCGAGCAGGTTCAGGTAGTGGTCCGCGAGGGCCATCCGCACGAGCAACGGCTGAGTGCCCGCTTCTCGTGCGTCACGGCGTGCGGTGACCTTCATCTGCTGTCGTTCCGCGGGATCCACCACGCTCACGCGGATCTTGTCGAGTTCGTCGAGGAAGTCGTCCCACCGGTCATCCGAAAACCGGGCGAAGACGTCGTCCACCTGATACCTCCAGCTCAGAGTCGAGCGACGGACTCGAGTACTCGTCTGGTGCGCGCCACTTCGTGCGCGCGGAAGACCGCGGCGCCCGCCAACGCCGCGATCGCGGTCGCGACGAGGGTGCCCTCGACGCGCTCGTGCAGTTCCACGCCGAGGGTCTCCCCGACGAAGTCCTTGTTGGACAGAGCCATCAGCACCGGCCACCCGGTCGCCACCAGCTCGTCCGTGTGCCGCACCAGCGCGAGGCTGTGCCATGTGTTCTTGCCGAAGTCGTGTGTGGGGTCGATCAGCACGCTCTTGCGAGGCACACCGAGTGCGACCACCCTCTCCGCGCGCGCCGTCGTCTCCGCGATGACGTCCGCGACGAGGTTCGGGTAACTAACCCTATGCGGACGCGTGCGGGGTACCGCACCGCCCGTGTGCGAGCAGACGTAGCCGGCGCCGTACTCCGCGGCGACCTCGGCCAGCTCCGGGTCCGCGCCCGCCCACGTGTCGTTGAGCAGGTCGGCACCGGCCTCGCAGACGAGCCGGCCGACGTCCGCGCGCCAGGTGTCGCTGCTGATGACCAGATCCGGGTAGGCGTCGCGCACGCGGGTGATGAACGGCACGACGCGGCGCACTTCCTCACCGGAGTCGACCAGATCGCCGGGGCCGGCTTTCACGCCGCCGATGTCCACGATGTCCGCGCCCTCGTCCACGACGCGGTGCACGGCCTCCATGGCCACGTCCTCGGCGTAGGTGGCGCCCTTGTCGTAGAACGAGTCCGGGGTGCGGTTGATGATCGCCATCACCAGCGCGTGGTCGCGGACGACGGTCCGGCCGCGGAACTGGAGCTCGATCACATCCCGTGTCTACCAGGTGGTCCCCGACCTGTGCACATGGCGGACGTCTCATACTGCGTGGCGTGGAACTGGTGAAAGCGGTCGACGCGCTCTGGCAGCGCGGCTGGCTGCCGTACGACGTGCGCGAGATGGTGTCGCGTTCGCTCGATGAGTCGGCTACCTCTCTCGTGGTGGACGTGATCGCTTTGTCCTGTTCGCCGCATGCTCCGGCGACGGTGCATCCGCGGTGGCAGCGTCAGCTGGACGAGATCGGCGCCTCGGTGTGGTGGGAGGGGCCGCTGCTGGAGGCGTGGGCGACGCGTCACATCGAGACGCTGTCGTACGCGAACCGCACGGCCGCGGAACTGCTGAAGTTCCTCGGGCGGTTGCCGTCGTTGCCGCAGATCCTGCCGTTGCCGGGTGACGTGCTGATGTCGGCCGTGCGCGCGGGGCTGGACCCGAAGGTGCTCAACCGGGTGCGCGGGCTGCTGGCGAAGGCCGAGTCGACGGCGTTCCCCGAGGAGGCGGAGGCGCTGTCGGCCAAGGCGCAGGAGCTGATGAACCGGCACGCGCTGGAGCGGGCGATGCTCGACGCGGACCTGCCCGCGCAGGCGACGTCGCGGCGGATGTGGCTCGACAAGAGCTACTTCAAGGAGAAGTCGCAGCTCGTGCACGTGGTGTCGGAGGCCTTCCGGTCGCGGGCGGTGGCCTACGACGGGTTCGGGTTCATCGCTCTCGTCGGTGACGAGGTCGACCTGGAGAGCGTGGAGCTGCTGTCGACGTCTCTGCTCGTGCAGGCGACACGGGCGATGGTCGCCGTCGGCGGCCGGGCCGGCAAGGGCAGCGAGGCGCGCTCGCGGCCGTTCCGGAAGTCGTTCCTGGTGGCGTACGCGTCGCGGATCGGGGAGCGGCTGGAGGCGGTGGCGTCCGCGCCCGCCGCGCCGGACGACCCGATCGCCTCGGACGAGCGGTTGCTGCCGGTGCTCGCGGACCGCAAGCAGGCCGTGGACACGCTGTTCGAGCAGATGTTCACGCGCACGCGCACCTCGCGCGTCACGGTGCGGTCAGCCGCCGGGTGGGGCGCGGGACGTGCCGCCGCGGACGCCGCCGACATCGGGACGGGCCGCAACGCCGTGACCTCCGGGTAGCCCTCCACCCCTTCGGGTGAACTCCCGGCACCACAAAGGCCTCCAGGGGCGCCACCCCGGAAAACCGTCAGACCCCCTCCCTAACGTCGACCCCATGACATCCACCTTCCACAACGAGATCAAGCTCGGCGAGGTCCACTACCGGCTGAGCGCGACGACCGACTCCGACGAGTCGGTGGTGCTCGACCTGCTCGGCTCACTCGACTCGGGCGAGGTGGTCGCGGACGGCCGCCTGCGCCTGCCGGTAGAGGGCGGCGTCACGGTCGGCAAGCTCCTCGCGCGGGTGCTGAGCGCCCACACGCGCCTGCGCAGCCGCCCGTCCCGCCACGCGAACGCCAACCAGCCCTGGACCGAAGCCCTCGACACCGACCTGCGCACCGCCTGGCTCACCGCGTCCGAGACCGACTCCCCGAAGCTGATCAGGTCCCTGGCCGACGCCATGGAGCGCTCCCCCACGGCCATCCGCGCCCGCCTCGCCAGGGTGGGCTGCGACCCGGACGTGCCGGGCCGCGAACTCTCCGCCACAGCCGCCGTGCTCCTAGGGGCGAGTTCAGGGAGCAGTCAGGGAAAGACCTGATTCGCGGCCCCTGCGCCCGGCGGACCCTGGAAGGGCAACGCACCAGAGTCCAGGGGGTACACAGTGGAAATCGGCGGCTTGTTCACCGCGCTGCTCTTCGGAGCCATCATCGGCGGCCTGGGCCGCCTCGTGGTCCCGGGCAGGCAACACGTGTCGCTGCTGGCGACCATCCTCGTAGGCATCGTCGCCGCCCTGCTGGGCACCGCCGCGGCCACGGTCCTGGGCGTGGCCAACACCCCGGGAATCGACTGGATCGAACTGGCTCTCCAGGTGGGCCTCGCCGGCGCCGGCGTGACCCTGTGGGCCAACCGCTCCAAACAGAAACTCCTCCGCTGACCCCAGGCCAAGGGGCGGCCCAGCCGCCCACACGCCCTCAGCCGACAGACCCGAGCCGCGAGCCCTCCGAGCGCCCCCAAGCCACCGCGCCCGGACCGCACAGCACCCAACGGGTCCACCGGCCCTCTCCAGGCTGCGTCTCACTCCCCGCCGCACTGCCTCCCCGCGCCTGAACGCGCCGGATCCCAGTGCTTCCAACGGATCCGCAGCCTGATACGCGGTTGACTGCTGCCCACCGAGCGGCGGAGCAGGCCACCGCCTTCAGCGGGTCATACGGCCTCGGCGTGCAGCGCCACCCCGAACCACCGCATCCCTTGAACGCACGCCCGACCTCATGCCGCGGGAGTACGGGCAGTGCACGCGAGCTGCGGCCCTAAGCAGATGTCCAAGCCCTACAACGAAAAGCCTCGTTGACCGGCCAACCTGCCAACACGCCGCCAGCCCGGCCTCCAGCCGACCAACAAACCCAAGCCGCCACCGGCAACCACCGGCCGGCTCAACAGCTGACCCAGCCCCTAGCGAGCCCATCCACCGGCAGCCAGCCCTCCGGCCACCGCATCAGTCGACCTGCAGCACTGAGCGAGCCCACCGGCACCAGCCGTCCCGCCAATCAACCAGCCCACCACCTACCAAGAGCAACCACCGCGTCAGCCTGCCCGCCAACCGCCGACGCGCCCACTCACCGGCATTCAGCCACACCGCCAGTCACCGGCCCACTCAGGTGCCCCCACCCAGTCAGCCGCCCACCAGCCACCGGAGCGCCCGCCCACCAGCAGCCCGCCCACCAGCCGCTGGCGCACCCAACCATCAGCAGCCCGCCCTCCGGCCACACCGCCAGCCGACCCGCAGTCCCTTGGAGAGCGCACCCACCGACAGCCAGCCAACCCACCCACCAGCCAGCTGACCTGCGGCCCTCAGCGAACTCACCCGCCGACAGCCAGCAGCCCACCGGCACCGGCACCGGCACCGGCACCGGCCAGCCCACCAGCTGAACCGCGGCCCCCAAGCGAGCCCGCTCACCGGCAGCCAGCCACCCCGCCACCCCATCAACCACCAGAAGCGCCTCTGTCAGCCATCCACCAACCATCAGGTCCCCACCAGCAGCCAGCCACACGCTGCCCAACCAACCCACCGCCCACCAGGAACCCCAGCCCACCCGCCAAGAGCACCCGCCCCACCAGGTGCACCTGCCCCGCCAGCCATAGGGCGCGCCCACCCACCAGCCCACCGGCGCGCCCACTCCGCCCCGACACCACCTGACGCGAAAGGAGGCCACCCGGCCGATCCCCTTCCCCACCAACGCAGCCGAGCCTGAACCCGAACCACCCCGGATGATCAGCGAGCGTTCATCCCGCGGACCACTCGGTCGGCCACACTGCGCGCCTCCGACCGTTGAGGAGGACCAGTGGTCCGGTTGTGCACAGGCCTGGTGGCCTTGGTGTTGCTCGTCTCGGCCGCGCCGGCCGGGGCGTCGGCGCCGTCGAGGTTCCAGCGGTTCGACACCATGCCGGTGTTCCGCAACAGCTCGGCCGCCGAGCACACGGCCGCCGAGATCGCGGCTGCCACCGCGGACGGCGAGCTGGTCGTCTACACCGACTCGCCGGGGAGGCGGATCGGGTTCGCCAAGGCCGGGCGGGAGTTCACGCCGGACGGTGTGCTGCCGATGCCGGGCGAGCCGACCTCGGTCGACATCGTCGGACGACTCGCGCTGGTCGCGGTCGACACCTCGAAGTCGTACACCGAGCCGTCGGGTGTGCTGGTGGTCGTGGACCTCGGCAGCCGGCATGTCGTGGCCACGCACGAGCTCGGCGGGCAGCCGGACTCGATCGACATCTCCGCGGACGGCCGGTACGCGGCCATCGCGGTCGAGAACGAGCGCGACGAGGACGTCAACGGTGGCGCGCTCCCCCAGGCGCCTGCCGGGTACCTGACCATCGTCGACCTGGTCGGGGGCGGGCCGGCGTCTTGGCAGTTGCGCGAGGTCGAGCTGACCGGGATCGCTCAGGTCGCGCCGGCCGACCCGGAGCCGGAGTACGTCAGCATCAACGGACGCGGCCAGGTCGCCGTGACGCTGCAGGAGAACAACCACATCGCGATCGTCGACCTGCGGTCCGGCCGGATCGTGCGCCACTTCTCGGCGGGCACGGCCACGGTCGCCCGCACCGACACCAAGGACGACGGGAGGTTCGAACCCACCGAGACGATCACCGCGGCTCGCGAGCCCGACGCCGTCGCCTGGCTGGACGACCGCACGCTCGGCACCGCCGACGAGGGCGACTACCTCGGTGGCTCGCGCACGTGGACGGTCTTCGACGCCGGCTCCGGCGAGGTCGTGTTCTCCTCGGGCAACGACCTCCAGCGGATCGCCGTCGAGCAGGGCCAGTACCCGGACGGCCGCTCGGACAACAAGGGTGTCGAGCCGGAGGGCCTGGCCGTCGCCACCTTCGGGCGCGACAGGTACGCGTTCGTCGGCATGGAGCGCGCCAACCTCGTCGCCGTCTACGACGTGAGCGACCCGCGCAGGCCACGCTTCCTGCAGGCGCTGCCGACCGGCGTCGGGCCGGAGGGCCTGCTGCCGATTCCGGCCACCGGCACGCTCGTGGTCGCCGCGGAGGAGGACGCGGCCGGGGACGGCATCCGCTCGTCGCTCAGCGGGTACCGCCTGACCCACAAGCCACTGGCGTTGTCGTCGCAGCGCAACCAGGGGACGCCGTCGATCGTGTCGGACGGCATCGGATTCGGTGCTCTGTCAGGGCTTTCCGGCATTCCGGGCAATCACCGCGACGTCGTCGCCGTGACGGACTCGGCCTACAGCCCGACCCGGATCCTGACCGTCGACACCGTGGCCGCGCCCGCGAAGGTGCGCGCGGAGCTGACGCTGACCAAGGACGGCAAGCCCGTCGGCTACGACGGTGAAGGCATCGCCGCGCGCGGGAGCGGTTACTGGATCGCGGTGGAAGGCGACGGCAAGCAGAAGCCGAACCTGCTCGTGGAGGTCGCCGCGAACGGCGCTGTCACCAAGGAGGTCCCGCTGCCCGAGGTGATCGCGAAGACCGCCACCGGCAACGGGTTCGAAGGCGTGACCGTGATCGGCAGCGGCAGGTCCGAGCAGGTGTGGCTCGCCGTGCAGCGCGAGTGGAAGGCCGACAGGCTCGGCCAGGCGACGCTGGCCCGCTACACCCCGGCGACCGGTGAGTGGGCGTTCGCCGCGTACCCGCTCGACGCTCCGCAGGCCGGTGCGTGGATCGGCCTGTCCGAGATCACCGCGTTGAACGACCGCACGCTGCTGGTCCTCGAGCGCGACAACCAGCGCGGTGACGCGGCCAGGACGAAGAAGGTCTACCGCGTCGACATCACCGGCGTGACGCCGGTGGCCGCGGGTGCCGAGAAGCCGTTGGTGGCCAAGAAGCAGGCCGAGGACCTCCTCCCCGCCCTCCAGGCCGGCGGCGCCACCACCCACGACAAGCCGGAAGGCCTCGCCGTGATCGGCACCTGGCCGCTCCAGCGGCTCGTCGGCGTGGTGGACAACGACGGGCTGGACGACGCTCCGGGCGAGTCGGTGTTCCTGCGCCTCGGCTGGATCCGCTGACGCGGACGGACGACTCGAGCTCGTGAGCGGCGCTGACCGGTTTCGCTGGAAGCCGGTCAGCGCCGCTCACTCCTCGGGCTTCAGCGGCCGGTAGGCCGGCCCCCCCCCCCCGGGCCCCGGCCCCCCCGCGTTCCGGAGCCCCCCCGGCCCCCCCCCCTCACTCCTCGGGCTTCAGCGACAGGTAGGCCGGGCGCAACAGGCCGGCCAGCGACGACCCGCCCACGGTGATCGGCACACCGTCGAGCTGATCGAGCACCGCGTCCGTGCGCACCGCCGCAGTGGGGTCGCCGAGGCTGAGGCTCGACGTGGTCTGCCGCTGCCAGAACGTGTCCAGGCACCTGGTGAGCGGCGGCGCCTCCTCGCGGACCACGGTGGAACGCACGCTGCCGCGCAGTGCGCGGAGACGGTCGAGCAGGTCCTCGCGGCTGCGGCCGCGCCAGGCGAGGATCTCGAACGGGTCGTTGTCGAACGACTCGGCGAGCAGGTAACAGGTGGCGGCGAGGTGCTTGCACGGCACCTCCCAGTCCGGGCAGCTGCAGTCCATCGTCAGCTCGCGCTGCGTCGCGGGGAAGAGCCGCAGTCCCAGCGAGGCGAACAGGGTCTCGATGTCCGGGGGCATCTCGCCGGCCAGCAGTTTCGCCGCGTACAGGGCCTTGCCGGCCAGCGCGTGCTCGATGCGCTGCCACTCCTGGCCCGTGAACGACTTGATCGCGATCCGCGTCTTGTACGGCGTGGGCCGTGAACCCTGCACGAGGGCGATGACCATGCTCGTGGACAGCGACAACGACAGCACCTGGCCCTGCCGCGCGTAGGTGCGGCCGCGGGTCAGCCGGCCTCCCATGCCGAACGACTCCAGCACCTCGATGAACCGGCGCGACCACCAGGTCGCCCCGATGTCGCCGCGCTTGCTCTTGGCCTTGAGGCCGTTGTCCACCTTGATGGTCTTGCCGTACCGGGGACGTTCGCCGGACCAGTGCTCACTCACCGATGGCCTCCCCGGACAACGTCAGCAGGTCGCGCAGCTGCGCGGTGGACAGGTCGGTGAGCCAGTTCTCGCCCGCGCCGACCACCAGCTGGGCCAGCGCGCGCTTCTCCTCGATCATGGCGTCGATGCGTTCCTCCAGCGTGCCGATGCACACGAACTTGCGCACCTGCACGTTGCGGCGCTGGCCGATCCGGAACGCGCGGTCGGTCGCCTGGTCCTCGACAGCCGGGTTCCACCAGCGGTCCAAGTGGATCACGTGGTTCGCGGCGGTGAGGTTGAGGCCGGTGCCGCCCGCCTTGAGCGACAACAGGAACAGCGACGGCCCCTTGCTGTCCTGGAAGCGCTCGACCATGCGGTCGCGGGACGCCTTGTTCGTGCCGCCGTGCAGGAACAGCACCTCGGTGTCGAAGCGCGCGGCCAGGTACGGCACGAGCATGCTGCCGAACTCGGTGAACTGCGTGAAGCACAACGCTTTGTCGCCCTCGGCGAGCACTTCCTCGAGCACTTCCTCGAGGCGTGCGAGCTTGCCGGAGCGGCCGGCGACGCGGGAGCCGTCGCCGAGGAAGTGGGCGGGGTGGTTGCAGACCTGCTTGAGCTTCGACATGGTCGCGAGCACCAGTCCCTTGCGCCCGATGCCCTCCGCCTCCTCGATCTTCTCCAGCATGTCGTTGACGACGGCCTGGTAGAGCGAGGCCTGCTCGGTGGTGAGGTTGCAGAGCTGGCGCATCTCGACCTTGTCCGGCAGGTCGCTGATGATGCGCGGATCGGTCTTCACGCGGCGCAGCACGAACGGGTTGGTGATCTTGCGCAGCCGTGCGGCGGCGTCCTGGTCGTTGTGGCGCTCCACCGGAACGGCGAAGCGGGCGCGGAACGTGTTGACCGTGCCGAGCACGCCCGGATTGGCGAAGTCCATGATCGACCAGAGTTCGGCCAGGCGGTTCTCGACGGGCGTGCCGGTGAGCGCCACGCGGTGGCGTGCCTTGAGCTGCCGCACCGCCTGGGACTGGCGGGTCGCGCTGTTCTTGATGTTCTGCGCCTCGTCGAGCACCACGCGGTCGAACGTGAGGTCGCTCAACGCCTCGGCGTCGCGCGCGGCCAAGGCGTAGGTGGTGAGGATCAGGTCGTGGCTTTCGACGGCTTCGCGCAGCGCGTCACCGTTCTGGCGGTCCGCGCCGTGGTGCACGTGCACCGAGAGCTCCGGGGTGAACCGCGCTGCCTCGCGCTGCCAGTTGCCGACGACCGACATCGGGCAGATCAGCAACGTCGGCGGCCTCTTGCCGCCGGCGCGGTTCAACGCCTCCAGCGCCAGCAGCTGAACGGTCTTGCCGAGGCCCATGTCGTCGGCCAGGCACGCGCCCAGGCCAATCTTGTCGAGGAACGCGAGCCACGCCAGGCCGCGCTGCTGGTACGGACGCAGCCGCGCGAGGAAGCTCTCCGGCGGCTCCACGGGTTCCAGCTGCTCGTCGGCCTTGCCGGACAACAGGTCGCCGAGCCAGCCGTCCGCCTCGACGGACATCAGCGGGAGCGGCAGGCTCTCGTCCTCCTCCGTGAGTCCACTGTGGAGCATCACCTCGGCGGCGGTCATCTGCCCGCCGCCGCGCTTGAGGAACGCGAGCCCGGCGGCGAGCCGCTTCTGGTCGACCTGCACCCACTGGCCGCGCACCTTGACCAGCGGCACCTTCGCCCTGGCCAGTTCGGCGAGCTCGGCGTCGGTCAGCGTGTCCTCGCCGAGAGCGAGCTCCCACTTGTAGTCCACGATGGACTTCAGGCCGATCTCGCTCTCCTTCGCGACGGTGCCGGCGGTGCCACGGCTCTTCGTGGTGAGCTTCAGGCCCAGCCTCGTCGTCTGCTGCCACCAGGACGGCAGCAGCACGCCGAACCCGGCCTGCGCCAGCACCGGTGCGGCGGTCAGGAACCGGTACGCGCCTTCCGCGCTGACCTCCATCTCGGCGGGGTGCGAGCCGCGCAACGCCTCGTCCAGGTCGGGGTGCAGCTTGCTCGCGCGGCCGAGGTCGGCCAGCAGGTGCTCCTGCGGTGCCGGGATCCAGCGCCGCAGGACGCTGTCGTCCGCGAACCAGACCTGGTGCGCGGGTACGAGGACGCTCGGCTCGTCGACGGCCTGCAGCAGGAACTCGACGGCCCACTCCTCGTCGTCGCGCTGCTCCGGCGAGCGCAGCCGGAAGCACGTGCGCACAGGGCTCTCGTTGCCCGCGGTGTCACGCCAGCGGTCCAGTCGCTCACGCAGTTCGTAGAGCTCGACGGGGTCCGCGTCGAACACGGGCTCGCCGGTGAGCGCGGTGAGCCAGGACTCCGCCGTCGTCGTCGCGGGGCCACGTCGTGCCGGGGCGAGAGCCGTGCCGCCCAGCCGGCTCCGCACCTGCTCGTCGACCGCGGTCGTCAGGGCCGCGCGCACGAGTTCCGCGGGGTCGCTGACGATCTGCTCGCACCGGCAGGCGGGCGGCATCGCGGCCTGCAACGCCGCGAACCGCGCCGAATCCGTTCCCGAGAGCAGCGGCACCCACTGCGCGACGGCCCGGTCCGGCGCGACCGACGGCAGCACGCGACCACGGTCGACCAGGTCGGTGGCGAAGCCGGCCACGTCGAACACGAACCGCGCTGAGGCGCTCAGCCGCACCTCGGCGCCGCGTTCCGGGGCACCGTCGAGGCGGATCGTGGGCACGCCCCACTGCCGCAGCTGCACCTTGCCGCGCTGCGCTCGTTCCGCCGCCAACGGATCGCGCACCAGTTCAGGCGACGCCATCGGCCCTGAGGAGAACGACGGCAGCAGCAACGCCCGTGTGGTCGTTTTGCCCGGTTCCTGCCCGAGCGCGGCGGCCAGCGATTCGGCCGACGCCGCGAACGGGTGTGGCGCGTCCCGGCGCGTGCTCTCGCTGCGTGCGGGCAGCCCGGAGTCTTCGGCCCACAGTGCTAGAACACCGTCGGTCGTGCACAGGCCATGCAGTACGAGCACCTCTGAACCCTATGTGCTCACATTGGCGCCATGGTCGAAGACTCCCCTGTCGTGCTGGACGGTCGGTCCCTCAGCGCCGACGAGGTGGTGCGCGTCGCGCGGTACCACGCGCCGGTGGCCCTGCACGCTGACGGCCTCGCACGCCTCGAGGCGTCGTGGGGTGCCAGCCAGCGCCTTGTGGTGCGGCGACAGGTGTACGGCCGCACGACCGGCGTCGGTGCGAACCGCAACCAGATCATCAGCACGGAGGGCTGGGCGGAGCACGGCCTGCGCCTGCTGCGCAGCCACGCGGGCGGGCTCGGCGGCATGCTCCCGGAGGAGCAGGTCCGCGCCATGATGGTCGTGCGCCTCAACCAGCTCCTCGCGGGCGGCGCCGGTGTGCGCAGAGCCGTGGCCGACGCACTGCTCGCCGCCCTGAACAGCAGCTGCTACCCCGGCGTCCACGAGTACGGCGCCATCGGCACGGGCGACCTCACCGCACTCGCCGAGACCGGCCTGACGCTGCTCGGCGAGCGCTACTGGCTCGGCTCCACGCAGACGCCTGACCCGATCGAGCTCGACTCGGGCGACGCGCTGGCGTTGATCAGCAGCAACGCCCTCACCATCGGCATGGCGGGCCTGGCCTGGCAGGACGCGCACCAGCTCCTCAAGGCCACGCACGTCGTCGCCGCGCTGTCGTTCCTCGCCGTGGACGGAGCCGTCGAGGCCTACGACGAACGCGTCCACCTCGGCCGCCCGCACCCCGGTCAGGTGGCGGTGGCCGCCGAGATGCGCCGCCTCATCGGCGAACCACCACGCCCGCCGGCGCGCATCCAGGACCCGTTCGGTTACCGCTGCTTCCCGCAGATCCACGGCCCGGCCGTCGACGCCGCAACCGACCTGGCCCACGTGCTCGACGTCGAGTTCAACGCCGCCGCCGAGAACCCTCTGATCGTCTCCGACCACTTCGGCCCCGAGGACGACGCCGCCTACCACCACGGCGCGTTCCACAGCGCGTACCTGGGCCAGGCGCTCGACCGGCTCCGGCTCTCGATGCTGCACACCGGCCACATCTCGACCGCCCGCCTCGCGACGCTCGTCGAGCCGAGCTTCACCGGCCTGCGCCCGTTCCTCGCCGAGGGCGTCCCCGGCAGCTCGGGCGTGATGATCCTCGAGTACAGCGCCAACTCCGCGCTGGCCGAGGTCCGCACCCTCGCCGAGCCCGCGAGCATCGGCAACGCCGTCGTGTCGCGCGGCCAGGAGGAGAACTCGAGCTTCGCGTTCCAGTCCGCCTCCCAGGCCCTGCGCTCGCTGAGCGCGTTCCGCCTGGTCCTGGCGTGCGAGGTCGTGGCCGCCGTCCGCGCCCTGCGGCTGCGCGGCATCACACCTCGGACCGAGTCGCTGCGGGCCGCCTTCGAGGCCGCCGAGTCGAAGCTCAACCCGGACATGTCCGACCGCCAGCTCAGCCCGGACGTCGAGGTCGCCTCGGCACTGCTGGACGACTTCGCCACCTGCTGAGATCCGGGCTTGATCTCCACCGAACTGGAGCTTTTACGGTGGGACGCGGCCAGGTTGATCAAGGTGGGGGATGTGGTTGTGGTGCGTGCTGTCCGTGTGCACGAGTTCGGTGGTCCCGAGGTGCTCCGCGCGGAGGAAGTTCCCGCGCCGGTGGCGGGCCCGGGCCAGGTGGTGGTGGGCATGGCCGTCGCCGACGTGATCTTCCTCGACACGCTGCTGCGCAACGGCTGGGGCGGCGAGTACTTCCCGCTGACCCTCCCTTACGTGCCGGGCGGAGGCGGCGCGGGTCACGTGCTCTCGGTGGGCGAAGGCGTGGACCCGGCGTGGCTGGGCAGGCACGTCATCAGCCGCGGATCAGGCGGCTACGCGGAGCAGATGGTCTTCCCCGCCGAGGAGATCGTCGCGGTCCCCGATGGCCTGGGCTCGGCCGAGGCGGCGGCACTGGTGCACGACGGCGTCACCGCGCTCATGCTCGCCCGCCGCACGGAGATCAGGAAGGACGAGTGGGTCCTGGTGGCGGCCGCGACGGGCGGCGCGGGTTCGCTGCTCGTGCAACTCCTGCGCGACGCGGGCGCACGAGTCGTCGCCGCGGCCCGCGGCGAACGCAAGCTCGCACTGAGCCGCGACCTGGGTGCGGACCTGGCCGTCGACTACTCGCTGGACGGCTGGCAGGACCAGGTCCGCGAGGCGACGGGCGGCGTCGGCGTGGCCTTCGACGGCGCGGGAGGACCGCTCGGCAGGGCGGTGTTCGAGACGGTGGCCTCCGGCGGTCGCTTCATCACCTACGGCACCTCGGACGGGTTCGCCGACATCGATCCGGACCTGGCGGCCAGTCGGCAGGTGCACGTGGACAACGTGCTGGCGGCCGGGCCGCCCGACCCGGCGACCGTGCGTGCACTCCTCACGGACGCGCTCGCCCTCACCTCGCAGGGCCGGATCCGGCCGGTGATCGGTGCGACGTATCCGTTGGCGGAGGCCGAGAAGGCTCACCGCTCGCTGGAGGAACGCGCCACCCTCGGCAAGTCGCTGCTGCTGGTGTGACCGCTCGCGCGACCGGGGTCGGGCTCGGTCATCGGGTGGCTGGCTGGGCGGCTGCGCTGGGGCAGGCGGATGTGTGGCGGCAACCGGGAGGCGTGGCGGTCGCCGGGAAGGGTGGCAGCTGGCAGACGGGCGTCGGCTGCGGCCGAGGTGGTGGTCGCTGGGCGAGGTGGTGGGCGCCGGCAGCCGGCTTGGCGCGGGGCAGGCCGGTGGCGGGATGGCGACAGTGCAGCAGCGGGTGACTAGCAGCGGGGACGGCGCGACAGCCTCATTAGCGGGATAGCGGGAGACCGACGGCAGAAACGACGGCAGAAACGGCGGCAGGCCGGCGGCGAGGTGGCGGGAGATCGGCTGCGGGACCGGCGGGAGGCCGGTACCGGGGCGGTGACCACAGCCGAAGCGGTGGGGGGCGTCGGCAACCACAACGACTGGCAAGCCTGTGGCGAGGTGGCGCCAGCCCTTGTGCGCGGCGGGGTGGCGGCAGACCTGTGGAGCGGTGCCTGTGGCACGTAGCGAGGCCCGGTCGGAGACGGGGTGGTGGCCGCCGAGGCGGCCGGGCAGCGGCAGCCGCAGTAGCGGCGAGGTGGCGGCAGCCGCAGTAGCGGCGAGGTGGCGGCAGCCGCAGTAGCGGCGAGGTGGCGGCAGCCGCAGTAGCGGCGAGGTGGCGGCAGCCGCAGTGAAGCAGTGCCGGTGGCGCGCAGCGAGGCCGGAGTCGCGGGCAGCCCAGGTCACCGGGCAGCCCAGGTCACCAGGCAGCCCAGGTCACCAGGCAGCCCAGGTCACCAGGCAGCCCAGGTCACCAGGCAGCCCGAACCCCGGGCAGCCGTTGCCCGGACGCGCTGCCCGTCGCCGAGCGCGCCGCCGTCCCCGGAGCGGCGCGGCCCGGCGGGGAGCGGCGTCAGCCTCCAGCCACCGACGGCAGGATCTGGATCTCGGCGCCTGACGGGAGCGGGGTGGCCGGGCCTGCCAGGCGGCGGCACTCCTCGCCGTTGACGTAGAAGTTCACGTAGCGGCGCAGGCCGGCGCGCTCGTCGCGCAGGCGGCGGTCCAGTTGCGGGTAGGTGTCGGCCAGGACGTCGAGGGCTGCTCCCAGGGTGGCCGGGTCCGGGACTTCCACGTCCAAGTGGGCGGCACCGTCGGTGGCGGCGCGGAGGACTCCTGGGATCAGGACCGTCACCTTCACGTCGGGACCACCACGGCTCGGACCGACATCACGTCTGGCAGGTGGGCCGCCACGCGGTGCCAGGTCTCGCCCTCGTCCGGGCTCGCGTAGACCTCGCCCGAGCGGGAGCCGAAGTAGACGCCGGGGACCTCGGCGTCGTCCGTGCACATGGCGTCGCGCATCACCGCTGTCCAGAAGTCGTCGGGAAGGCCTTCGCCCAGGGCCTGCCAGGTGGCGCCCGCGTCCCGGGAGCGGTAGACGCGGCACTTGCCCTCCGGCGGGAAGCGGCGGCCGTCCGCCTCGATCGGGAACGTGAAGATCGTGTCCGGGTCGTGGGGGTGGACGACCATGGCGAAGCCGAAGTCGGTGGGCAGGCCGTCGGCGATCGACTGCCAGGAGTCGCCCCCGTCGTCGCTGCGGTAGACGCCGTGGTGGTTCTGGGCGTAGAAGCGCGACGGCGCCGCGGGGTGCTGGGCCACCTTGTGGACGCACTGGCCGAACTCCGGCCACGGGTCCGGGAAGAAGTACGCCTTGATGCCCTTGTTGCGGGCTTCCCAGGACTTGCCGCCGTCGGCGGTGCGGTAGACGCCGCCCGTCGACATCGCCACCAGCAGGCGGTCCGGGTCCACCGGGTCGGGCACGATCGTGTGGACGGCCTGGCCGCCGAAGCCCGCCTCCCACTCCGGGCGGTGCGGGTGGTTCCAGAGGCCCTCGACGAACTCGAACGAGCGGCCGCCGTCGGAGGACTTGAACAGCGCCGACGGCTGGGTGCCCGCCCAGACCACGCCCGGCTGCGCGGCCGGTGCGGGCTGGAGCTGCCAGACGCGTTCGAGGGCCGCTTCCTCCACCGGGAACGCGATCGGCGGCGTGGACGACTCCTCCCAGGTGGCCCCCAGGTCGTCCGAGATGGACACTCCGGGGCCGAAGTGCGGAGAGGACACTCCCGCCATCAGGCGAAGGCCCGCGCGCGAGTCGAACGCGACCGCGTACACCTCCTGCATCGCGTGGTGCGGCCCGTCGACCTGCCACGAGACCCGATCCTCACTGCGGGCGAGCCACAGCCCCTTGCGCGTACCGATCGCCACAACCACCGTCATCGCAACGCAGCCTCCCAGCCCGAAGATGTGATGCGGAGCACGTTACGCCGGGGATCCGACAATTTCTGAGGACGAGGGAAACCCCACGTAGACCCACAAGTTACTCACTGGTAGCGTCCGAAAGAGGAGACGCAAGGAGGCGCCAGTGCTGCTCGACCCGAACCACTACGACCCCGCCCACCTCGACGACGAGACGCGGCGCCTGCTCAGGGCGACCGTCGACTGGTTCGAGGCCCGCGGCAAGCGGCAGCTCATCGCGGACGCGCAGGACAAGGTCTGGTACACCGAGTTCCTCGACTTCGTGAAGCGCGAGAAGCTCTTCGCCACCTTCTGCACGCCCGCGAGCGTCGACGGCACCAAGCGCTGGGACGCCGCCCGCAACGCCGCGTTCAGCGAGGTGCTCGGGTTCTACGGCCTGCAGTACTGGTACGCCTGGCAGGTCACGGTCCTCGGCCTCGGCCCGATCTGGATGAGCGACAACTCCGAGGCCAAGCAGAAGGCGGCGGCCCTCCTCGACAGCGGCGCGGTCTTCGCGTTCGGCCTCTCCGAGAAGGAGCACGGTGCCGACGTCTACAGCACCGACATGATCGTCACGAAGACGGAGACCGGCTACACCGCGACCGGCGGCAAGTACTACATCGGCAACGGCAACGTCGCCGGCATGGTCAGCGTCTTCGGCAAGCTCGCGGACTCCGACGAGTACGTCTTCTTCGCCGTCGACAGCCAGCACGAGAACTTCGAGCTCGTCAAGAACGTCGTCGACAGCCAGATGTTCGTGAGCGAGTTCCGCCTCGACGCCTACCCCCTGACCGACGCCGACATCCTGCACCGCGGCCCCGACGCCTTCTCCGCCGCGCTCAACACCGTCAACGTCGGCAAGTTCAACCTCTGCACGGCCAGCATCGGCATCTGCGAGCACTCGTTCTACGAGGCGATCACCCACGCCCACAACCGGATCCTCTACGGCAACCCGGTCACGAACTTCCCGCACGTGCGCCAGAACTTCGTCGACGCCTACGCGCGCCTCACCGCGATGAAGCTCTTCGCGGACCGCAGCGTCGACTACTTCCGCAGCGCCGGCGAGAACGACCGCCGCTACCTCCTCTTCAACCCCATCACCAAGATGAAGGTGACGAGCGAGGGCGAGAACGTCATCGACCTGCTCTGGGACGTCATCGCCGCCAAGGGTTTCGAGAAGGACACGTACTTCACGCGCGCCACGGCCGACATCCGCGCGCTGCCCAAGCTCGAAGGCACCGTGCACGTGAACCTGGCCCTGGTGCTCAAGTTCATGCCGAACTACTTCTTCAACCCCAAGGCCTACGACGAGGTCCCGACGCGCCACGACGCGACCGACGACGACTTCTTCTGGCACCAGGGCCCCGCGCGCGGCCTCGGCAAGATCCAGTTCCACGACTGGGAGCCGATCTACACCGAGCACGCGCACCTGCCCAACGTGGCGCTGTTCCACGAGCAGGCCAAGGCCGTCAAGACGCTGCTGACCACGGCGGCGCCGGACGAGGCCCAGCAGAAGGACCTCGACTTCCTGCTCAACCTCGGCCACCTGTTCACCCTGGTCGTCTACGGCCAGCTGGTCCTGGAGCAGGCGAAGATCACGAACACCGACCAGCACGTGCTCGACCAGATCTTCGACGTCCTGGTCCGCGACTTCGCCGGCTACGCGACCGCCCTGCACGGCAAGGCCAGCAGCACCGAGGCCCAGCAGCAGTGGGCCGTGGGGCAGATCCGCAAGCCGCACGTCGACCAGGCCCGCTTCGACGCCGTGTGGCAGCAGGTGGAAGCGCTCTCCGGCCGCTACGAGATGCGCCCCTAGTCCTGGTAGCGCTCCAACGCCGCGATCATGAGTTCGAGGCCGAACTCGAACTCGTGATCGTGGTCGTAGGTCCCCAGCTCACCGATCACCTCCGCGGACAACGGGAACGCCGACACGTCGACGTCCACATAGGGCGACAACGCGATCCCGCCGAGCTCGGGCGTGGTCGCGACCTCCCTCATCAGCGTGCCCAGCAGGTACGACACCATCGCCCGCATCATCCCGACGGCGATCTTGCCCCGGAACCCCGCGCGGTCGAAGTTCATCAGCGCCGCCTCGATCGTCCGGAACCCCGCCTCGCTGCTCAGCCGGCGCGTCGCCAGCATCACGAACGCACGGGGGTGGCGGCGCGCCAGCTCCCGCACGGCGCGGGCGTGCGCCCGGATGTGATCACGCCAGTCGTCGCTGTCCACCTGGTACGGACGCGCCTCCGCCATGATCCGCTCGGCCGCGAGGTCCACCAGCACGGCCTTGTTCGGCACGTGGTTGTACAGCGACATCGTGCCCGCGCCCAGCTCAGCGGCCAGGCGCCGCATCGAGACGGCCTCGACTCCCTCGCACTCGATCAACCTCACGGCCGCATCCACGATGCGGTCGCGGGTCAGCGGCTCACGTGGCGAGGACACTGGCGGAGACCGCACGACGTGGAGTAGCTTCCCTGCGACGTACGGCGTACGTAGGAGGGTCGGCCGGTATGACCGAGTCCAAGGCGCTCAGAGCGCTGCGTGAAGCGATCGTCTTGGAGCACATGGAGTCGCAGAACGACCACGACTTCGACACCTCTCTGAACACGTTTCCGCACCCCCGGTACGAGATCATGGCGTCCGGCCAGGTCTTCGAAGGCGTGGACGCGGTCCGCGGCTACTGGCAGCGCACCCGCGCGGCGTTCCCCGACCAGCGGAACAAGATCATCGACGTCCACCACGCCGACGACGCCGTGATCGTCGAGTTCGAACTGCAGGGCACGCACCTGGGCAGCCTCATCGGCGAAGAAGTTACCGGACGGTCGTTCAAGGTCAGGATGGCCGGTTTCTTCCTCTTCGACAAGGACATCCTGGTCTGCGAGCGGATCTACGGCGACACGGCGACCGTCATGGCCCAGCTCGGCATGCTCGACGTCCCCGAGAAGTTCTAGAACACGACGCGAACCTCCCCGACGACCTGCCCGCCACCGAGCACCGGCACGGACAGGGACTCCTTCGCGGGCGACACGTCGAACCCCGTGGCCGCCAGCGCGGTGAGCCCGATCGCCGTCGTGGCACGGGGATTGCCGTCGAGGACCTTCACCGCGACCGCGTGCCCGGCCGCGGTCCCCAGCACCAGCACACCCTCCGCGCCACCCTTGGCCACCACGCCCGGCAGCTGCTGCATGACCACGGTGTTCACGTGCCCGGTCCCGCCGACGTACTCGGGGAACCGGCGCATGGCGTCGGCGACGGGCGTGCGCATCAAGCCCTGCATCGCCCTCGCCAAGCCGTGCAACGACAACGCGTGCACGGGCGCACCGCAGCCGTCGATCGCAGTGTGCACAACGGACTCTTCGGACAACTCCTCCACCGTCCGCACCACCAGCCGCTGCAGGGGATGCGAAGTGTCCAGATAGGTCTGCGTCGGCCACCGCGCCGCCACGCACGCCGCGAGCATCGCCGCGTGCTTGCCGGAGCAGTTCATCCGCACCCGGGAAGGTTCCGTCAGCCGTTGGCGCGTCTCCTCGTCCTCCGGCCAGGACGGTGGGCAGCGCAGCAGCCCGAGCGGCAACCCGCCGAGCACCTGCATCACCAGCTCGACGTGCCGGTTCTCCCCCGTGTGCGAGCCGGCCGCGATCGCCAGCGCGGGCCCGGACAGCGGCGCTCCGGCGGACAGGCACGCCAGCGCCTGGAACGGCTTCATGCACGACCGCGGCAGCACCGGGTCCTCCACCGCGCCGGCGGAGACGCCCACCGCCCCGGACGGCAGCAGGCCGACGACGCTGCCGTGGTGCAGGCTCTCCACGAACCCCGACCGGGTCACCTCAGCGAGCAGTGCGGGCACGAGCAGCCTCCAGCCGGTGGGCCAGCCTGGACAGCGCCAGGTTGACCACGAGGTAGACGAACGCGACGACGACGAAGGTCTGGATCAGCAGGCCGTTGTAGTTCGCGAGCACCCGCCCGTTGAACAACAGCTCCGCGTAGGACACCACATACCCGAGCGAGGTGTCCTTCAACAGGCTGACGGCCTGGGTCACGAGTAGCGGTGTCATGTGCCGCACGGCCTGGGGCAGCACCACGAACCGCGTCACCACGCCGTCCGGCATGCCCAGCGACAGCCCCGCCTCGCGCTGGCCGGGATCGACCGCGGAGACGCCCGCCCGGAAGATCACCGCGTAGGACGCCGCGTGCGACAGGGCGAGCGGCACCACGAGCTTCCAGAACAGCGGCAGGTTCACGCCGAACGACGGCAGCACGAACAGCATCACGTACACGAGCAGCAGCACCGGAACCGTGCGCATGACCTCGGCGTAGGCGCGGGTGAACCGGTTGGGCCGCAACGCGAGCAGCAACCCACCCGCCATCGCCAGCACCCCCGTCGCGCACGCCGCCACCACGGTCGACCACAGGCCCCCGAGCAGATAACGCCACACGGGCCAGGTCAGGTACGGCCTCCACCGAACCGGCTCCAGCTGCCCGCCGGCCGCGAACTGCCGCAACCCCAGCGCGACGAGCCCGAGGAGCACCAGCCCCGACACCACGGAGACCCAGAAGACCCGGCGGCGGAACCGGGGGCCGGGAGCGTCGAACATCAGGGCAGCCGCCGTTCCAGCGCACGTGCCCCGAACCCGATTCCGGCCGCCATCACCAGATAACAGAGTCCGACGCCGGTGAACACCAGCAACGGCTGCGCGAACTCCAGGTTGATCCGTTGCGCCGCACGGGTCATGTCCACTACTCCGACCACACCAGCGAGAGCCGTGGCCATCGTCAACGCGATCGCGATGTTCGCCAGCGGCTGCACGACGTTCTTCAGGGCCTGCGGCAGGATCACGTGCCGCAACGACTGCCGGACCGACAGCCCCAGCGCCCGCGCGGCCTCCCCCTGCCCGGACGCCACCGCGTTCACGCCCGACCGCAGCGCCTCCGCCACGAAGGCCGCCTCGTAGAGCGCGATCGCCGTGAAGGCCGTCCAGAACAGCGGCATCTTCACGCCTGCCTCCGGCAGCCCGAACACGAACAGCACCAGCCAGGCGAGCAGCGGGACGTTCCGCCACACCTCCACGTAGACCGCGCCCGCCGCGCGCAACAGCGGTACCGGCACGATCCTCATGACGGCCACCAGCAGCCCGGCGAGCAGGGCGCCGCCGAACGACAGCAGCGTCAGGGCGACGGTGTTCAGGAAGCCTTCGAGGACCAGGCTCATGAGGCGATCGCGGGTGGCGCCGGCGCGTCGCCGGTGACCACGGTGCCGATCGTCTGCTTCCAGACCTCCTGCCACAGCCCCGACTTGCCGAGCTCGCGCAGCCAGTCGTTCACGAACGCCGTGAACTCGGCGTCCCCGTGCCTGATGCCGATGCCGTACGGGTCCTCGGTGAACGGCTCGCCGACGAGCTGCAGCTCGCTGTCCTTGGACGCGTCGGCGACCAGGATCGCCTGGTCCTGCACGTAGGCCTCGCCGCGGCCCTGCTTCAACGCCGTCAGGCACTCGGGGTCGGAGCCGAACTCGACGATCTTCGCCGTGGGCGCCGCGTCCTGGACGGCCTTCACTCCGGGCGTGTTCGCACCGACGATGACGGTCCTGCCGGCCAGGTCAGCGGGTGCGGAGATGCCGGACGTGCCCTTGCGCACCGCGATCGACTGGCCCGACTGGTAGTACGGCCCGGCGAACGACACGCGCTCCTTGCGCGCGGGCGTGATCGTGTAGGTCTGGATGATCACGTCGACCGTGCCGTTGGCCAGCAGCGGTTCGCGCGTCTCCGACGTCGCGGAGAGCAGCTCCGCCGAGGGCTTGCCGAGGATGTGGTGGGCCAGCAGCTTGCCCAGGTAGGCGTCGAAGCCGGTGAGCTCGCCGCTGATCGGGTCGAGCTGGGACAGCAGCGGGGCGTCCTGGGAGCCGCCGATCAGCAGCTCGCCGCGCTTCCTGATGCGGTCGACGGCCGAGCCGGGCGTCACCTGACCTGCGTAGACGGGCGCTTTGGCGAGCAGGGCGTCGATCTTGCCGCCGCCTGGGACCGCCTCCGAACCGCCGGAGCACCCGGCCACGAAGAGCAACAGAGCGGCTACGAACAGTCTCCCCATGCGGCGAAACTACTGAGCGCGATGAATCGGGCACAAGATACGACAAAGCCGCTTGTCCGATAGTGGACAGGCGGCTTGTCTAGATCAGATGTGCTGATCAGTCAGACTCAGACGGCGCGAACGCCCTGGGCCTGCGGGCCCTTCTGGCCCTGACCGATCTCGAACTCGACCCGCTGGTTCTCCTCGAGAGCCTTGTAGCCGTTCATCTGGATCTCGGAGTAGTGGACGAACACGTCGGCGCCACCGTTGTCAGGGGAGATGAAGCCGAAGCCCTTCTCCGCGTTGAACCACTTGACGGTGCCCTGTACTGCCATCTTGCTACTTCTCCTCTAACAGGTGCCGGATCGCGCTCGCGACCACCGGGTCAAGTCACGGCGGCGTCTTCTCCGGAACCTGGAGAACCCGCTCACTCGCAACCTCGTTCCGCGAGCGGGGTGATCCACGAACACGAAACGTACGACCGCAGACAGTCAACCACGGCTCCCCGCCCTCAGTCGAGCCATCGATTTCGCTGCTATCGTGAGATGCCAAATGAGTTCGCGGAGGTGCTCGTGTCGGAGCAGACGGCGATGTCGATCAAGGTCACCGTCGCACCCCAGATCTCCGGCGGACTCGCCGCACTGGCCGAAAAACTCCTCCGCGCCGAGGCCACCCGGAAGGACCGGGGCAAGGGCCGCAAGACCTCCAACAAGCTGGTCGGCGAGATCCACGGCACTGTGCTCCAGATCGGCACCGTGAAGAACATGAACATGCCCGACGGCCGGTAACCTGGAGGGTCGTTGACCCAGGGGGCCGTGGCTTGACCGGCAGCGAACGACTGCTCTTCTTCTTCATCGGTTTGGTGACCACATTCGTGTTCATCCGCATCAGCGTGCGCATGATCAGGGCGAAGGTCCGCTGGTGGCCGGGGAACATCGTGCACGGCGACACGCACGTGCATCACGTCGTGTTCGGCACCGTGCTGCTGCTCCTGTCCAGCGTGGCGGGCCTCGTCATCCCCGACGACCTGCACGGCGCCCGGCTGGCGGCGGCGGCCGGTCTCGGGGTGGGCGCGGCGCTGGTGCTGGACGAGTTCGCGCTGATTCTGCACCTCAGAGACGTGTACTGGACGAAGGCGGGCCGGCTGTCCGTGGACGCGGTGTTCCTCGCCGTCGGTCTCACCGGGACGTTCCTGCTCGGCGCGCGGCCGTTCGGCTACGACGAGGTGCTGCAGCTCAACCCGGAGACGACGCCGGCGTCCACGTTCACGCTCCGGCTGATCATCATCTCCGTGAACCTGTGCTTCGCGATCGTGGCGCTGCTCAAGGGCAAGATCTGGACCGGCCTGCTCGGCCTGCTCGTGCCGGTGGTGCCCGCCGTGGGCGCCGTGCGGCTCGCACGGCCCGGCTCACCGTGGGCGCGCTGGCGCTACCTGGAGGGCTCGCGCAAGCTGACCCGCGCGTACCGCCGGGAGGCCAGGATCCGGCAACCGATCATCAAGGCGAAGATCGCCGTGCAGGAGTTCATCTCGGGGCGTCACGACCTGCCTGATCAAGACAGGCCGTGACGGGGCTCTAACCTCCGAGGATGTCCTGCTGGGCGCAGGTCTGGGCGAGCGCGCCGGCGCACAGCTCCGCCGGCTTGACGATGCCCTCCGTGACCAGCGTCCGGACGGTGTCCTTCTTGATCAGCGTGGCGCCGAGCAGCACCGACTTGATGTCGCGCCGCGCGACGGGGTCCCGCAGGTTGCCGGTGGCGAGGTCGTCGGCACCCTCCAGGTCTCCGCGGGCGATGGCGATCGCCAGCCTGGCGGCCGCCTCGGCCTCGTCACGCACCGGCTTGTAGACGGTGATGCACTGGTCGCCCGCGAGCACGGCCCGAAGACCGTCCACAGTGGCGTCCTGGCCGGTGACCGGGACCCTCAGGTTCTTCTTCTTGAGCACGGCGATGACCGCGCCGGCCAGGCCGTCGTTGGCCGCGACCACGCCGTCGACCTTGCCGCCGTTCTCGTTCAGGATCTGCTCGAACAGCTGCCCGCCGAGGTCGTTGTTCCAGTCGGCGACCGGTTGCGACTTCACGAGCTTGAGCGCGCCGCTGTCGTACTTCGAGGACAGCCGCGACTTCTGACCCTGGGCGAAGAGCGTCGCGTTGTGGTCGGTCGGAGCACCCTGGATCTCGATGATCTGGGCACCCGGCTTGTCGCCGAGGCAGCTCAGCAAGCCGTCGCCCTGCAACTGGCCGACGTTCACGCTGTCGAAACCGACGTGGTACTCCGCCTGGCCGCCGAGCGTCACGCGGTCGTAGTCGATGACCGGGATGCCCGCCGCCTTCGCCTTCTTCTGCACCGCGAGGCCGCCCGCCGCCGACAAGGGCGTGATCATCATGACCTTCACCTTGCGGCGGATCATCTCGTCGGCGATCTGCGCGAACTTCGCCTCGTCGCCCTCGGCGTTCTCCATGAACGGCTCGATGTCCGCATAGTTGAACGCCTGAGTGAGCAGAGGGCGATCCTGCTCTTCCCAACGCGTGGATGTCGTTCGGTCGGGAAGGATTACCCCGACGATTGGTTTGGGACCACGCGTAGGCAGCGTCGGAGACCCCTGACCTGCGTCACCACAGGCTGAGAGGAGAAAGAGCAGGCACGCCGACGATGCCATTACCCGTCTTCGCATAATCGCGAAGTCCATCCCTTGAATCTTGTTAAGTCAAGATTTCTTCTCATAACATCACGCTCCGCTTCCGATCGGCTACAGTTCGATTCCGTACGAAAGGCGCTGATGCGCGGCGAATTTTCGTGTCAGTGTGTCCAACTTGGGCGGCAATCGGGGGCCGCACCATGTTGTTGGATCCAGCCCTGACCGGGTGTGAGGAGACAGCTAGGTGAGAACGCGCAGAACCGTGATGGCGGTGGCGGCAACGGTGTCGCTGATCGCCGCGGGCACTTCGGCGGCGGGGGCCGCTCCGGCCACCACAGGGCCGACCACGGAGTACACCGTCCTTCTGGAAGAACCCGGTAACCGCGACTTCGCGATCGACGCCGTGGAAGCGGCGGGCGGCGAGGTCGTGCGGAGCAACGACGCCGTCGGCCTGCTGACGGTCAAGGCGCCCGCGAACGGCTTCGCGGAGAAGGTTTCCGCTTCGAGCGCGATCGTCGGTGCCGCTCGGACCAAGCCGATCGGGCACGCGCCCGCGGCGAAGGCCGAGAAGGTCAAGCGGGACAACGTCGAGAAGGAGAACAAGACCGAGAAGCCGAACAAGGCGCCCGCGCAGTCGGGCTCGACGGCCGGCATGGACCCGCTCGACGGGGACCTGTGGGGCCTGAACCTCGTTCGCTCCAACATCGCGCGGGCCAAGCAGGCCGGCGACAAGCGCGTGTACGTCGGTGTTCTCGACACCGGTGTGGACGGTTCCCACCCGGACATCGCGCCGAACTTCAACAACGAGCTCTCGCGCAACTTCACCGTCGACATCCCGAACGACTCCGACGGTGGCCTGTTCGACGGCCCGTGTGAGTTCCGCGGTTGCGTCGACCCGGCGAACTGGGACGACGGCGGCCACGGCACGCACGTCGCCGGCACCATCGGCGCCGCTGCCAACGGCTTCGGCATCTCCGGTGTCGCACCGGGCGTGTCGCTCGTCAACATCCGCGGCGGCCAGGACGCGGGCTCGTTCTTCCTGCAGCCCGTCGTCGACGCCATCACCTACGGCGCCGACATCGGCCTGGACGTCATCAACATGTCGTTCTACGTCGACCCCTGGTACATGAACTGCGCCAACGACCCCACGGCCTCGGCCGAGGAGCAGCTGGAGCAGCGCACGATCATCGCGACCGTGCAGCGCGCGCTGAACTACGCGCACCGCAAGGGCGTCACGCTGATCGGTGCCGGTGGCAACAACCACGAGGACCTCGGCAAGCCGCGCCAGGACACCGTGAGCCCGAACTACCCGCCGGGCCACAACCGCACGCGTCCGGTCGACAACGCGACGTGCCTCAACCTCCCGACCGAGGGCAACCACGTCATCTCGGTGTCGTCGCTCGGCCCGTCGACGAACAAGGCCGACTACTCGAACTACGGCGTCGAGCAGACCGCGGTCTCGGCCCCCGGTGGCTACTTCCGCGACTACTTCGGCACGCCGTGGTACCGCACCAACGAGAACATGATCCTGTCGACCTACCCGCGCAACGTCGCTCTCGCCGAGGGCAACATCGACGAGGCCGGCAACATCACCGACATCGGTCTGGGCGCGGGCGTGAAGAAGGCCGTGCAGGGCGACAAGGTGGGCTACTACCAGTACCTGCAGGGCACCTCGATGGCCGCCCCGCACGCCGCTGGTGTCGCCGCGCTGATCGTCAGCCAGTACGGCAAGAAGGACAAGAAGAACGCCGGCCTGACCCTCGACCCCGACAAGGTCGAGAAGGTGCTCTACAAGACCGCGACGCAGCGCGCCTGCCCGAACCCGCGCACCGTGTCGTACGTCAACGTGGGCCGCACGCCGGAGTTCGACGCCACCTGTGAGGGTGACGCGAAGTTCAACGGCTTCTACGGTCACGGCATCGTGGACGCGTACGGCGCGGTCACCCGTGGTGGCCAGTTCCTGTAAGTCCTTGTAACGCGACAAAAGGCCCCTGGTGTCTTGCCGGGGGCCTTTTGCGTGCGACGAAAGTGGACTCTCCGCCCAACCTTCGTCTGAACGTTGCGGACCGCCTTGACCGTGCCGTAGCGGCATGGTTTCAACTGGGTCCTGTCAGCAACCGGGGAGGAGGACGTCGTGGCGTGGAGCACCAGTCAGCTGGCCGATCTCGCCGGCACGACGTTGCGCACGATCCGGCACTACCACGACGTGGGCCTGCTCGCCGAGCCGGAACGCCGCGCCAACGGCTACAAGAGCTACGGCGTGCCCCATCTCGTGCGGGTGCTGAGGATCAAGCGCCTCACCGATCTCGGGTTGTCGCTGACGCAGATCGCGGAGCTCGGCGACGGGGACGAACATCCCGGTGAGGCGCTGCGCGCCCTCGACGCCGAGCTGGGCACGACGATCGAGCGCCTGCAACGGATCAGGGCCGAGCTGGCACTGGTCCTGAGCCAGGAGACGCCGACCGACCTGCCGCCGGACGTCGCGGCGATGATCGAGAACGCGGACCTGTCTCCGCAGGACCGCGCGTTCACCGTCGTGCTGGCCCAGCTGCTCTCGCCGGAGACGCTGGCCAAGTACGCCGGGACGCTCGATGGCTACTCGCGGCATCCGGCGGTGGTCGCGTTCGACACCCTGCCGGAGGACGCGGACGAGGAGACCCGGCAGCGGGTGGCGGACGCCATGCGCGAGATGCCGTACATGGCTCAGATCCGCGCCGCGTTCCCGGATCCGGCCGGTCTGTGGAGCGACGCCCCGCGAGGCGTGGAGCACGCGCGGCGGACGGTCGTGAAGGTCCTGGTCGAGCTCTACAACAAGGCGCAGCTGGACGTTCTCGTCCGCATGGGCGCCTGATTCTCATTGGTCTGACGTGCCGAGGGGGCACGTCGTCGGGGAGGTATTTGCTAATGCGAAAAACGATGTCGCTGGCCGCGGTGGTGACCGCGGCGGCAGCGCTGGTGATCACACCGGGGGTGTCGTCGGCGGCGCCGGTCACGGAGATCAAGTGGGCGGCGTGCCCGTCCGACGTGGCCATGCCCGGTCTCGAGTGCGGGACCCTGCAGGTGCCGCTCGACTACCGCAAGCCGCAGGGCCGCAAGACCGAGGTGATGATCTCGCGGCTGGCCAGCAAGAACCCGGAGAAGCGCAAGGGGATCCTGCTGACCAACCCCGGCGGGCCGAGCGAGGGCCTGACTTTCCCGTTCTTGTTGAAGACGCTGGGACTGCCGCAGAGCGTGCAGGACGCATACGACGTCATCGGCATGGACCCGCGTGGCATCGGTTACAGCTCACCGTCCACGTGCGACATGACCGAGGAGCAGATGGCGGACGGCAGCGTGCCGCCGTACGCCAACAACTCCGCCGACGTGCGCCAGCGCGCCGACGAGGTGAAGAAGATCGCCGAGCAGTGCCTCAGGTCGTCCACGGCCGACGAACTGCCGTACAACACGACCCAGAACATCGCGCGTGACCTGGACACGGTCCGTGCGGCGCTGGGCGAGAAGAAGGCGTCGTTCCTCGGGTACTCCTACGGTTCGTACCTGGGTTCGGTGTACGCCACGCTGTTCCCGAAGACGTCCGACCGCGTCGTGATCGACAGCAACCTGCCGAAGACCGGCTGGGACGTCGAGGGCGGCAGGCTGATGGGCCGCGGCGTCGAGGACACGTTCCCCGACTTCGCGAAGTGGGCCGCGGCGCACCCGGAGTACGGCCTGGGCACGACGCCGCAGCAGGTGCGCGCCAAGTTCTTCGACCTCGCCGCACGCCTCGACCAGAAGCCCTCGGTGGAGGGCTACGACGGCAAGCTGTTCCGGTTCGGCACCTTCACGGCGCTCTACGCCACCGGTGACGCGGCCTTCTCGCAGCTCGCGGCCTCCTGGAAGGCCTTCGACACCGGCCAGCCGCAGCCGCCGCAGGAGTACCCGGAGGTCCCGCGCGTCCAGGCCCTCCTGGCGGGACGCCTGCACGTGATCTGCGGTGACTCCGCCTGGCCGTCGTCGGTCGGCACGTACGAGCGCAACGTGGCGATCGACCGCGTCCGCCACCCGATGTTCGGCGCGGCCGCCGCGAACATCCAGCCGTGCGCGTTCTGGCCGAAGCCGGTGGAGAAGCAGGTCCTGCCGTCCGACCGGGGCCCGCGCAACGTGCTGCTGGTGCAGAACGAACGCGACCCCGCGACACCGCTGGCCGGTGCCCTGTCGACGCGTCGCGCGTTCGGTGACAGGGCCGCGATCCTGACCGTCGACCAGGGCGGCCACGGCACGTACGTGGTCGGCAAGAACAAGTGCGCCAACGACAAGGTCACCGAGTACCTGCTCGGCGGCCAGCGTCCGAACGACACGAAGTGCGCGGCTGAGACCAGCTGACGACCGGCAGGGGCCGGCTCGCGTCCCGCGGGCCGGCCCTTCGCAAATTCGTAAACACTCTTGCCGATGAAGGTCCGGACCCCTTACCGTTGCCGCACCGCCGCCCGGGACACCCCGGGAGGAACGCGTGAAGATCTCAGGCCGCATCGCGGCCGCGGTTCTCACCTGCGTCGCGCTCGCCACCGCGACGACGGGAACCGCTCAGGCAGCCGACCTGAACGACCCGCGCATGAAGGACATCGCGATGCAGATCGTGTCCAGCGCGGAGAACTCGTCCACGAACTGGCGCGCCCAGTTCGGCTACATCGAGGACATCGACGACGGCCGCGGCTACACCGCCGGCATCATCGGCTTCTGCAGCGGCACGGGAGACATGCTCGACCTCGTCGAGCTGTACAAGCAGCGCAAACCCGGCAACGTGCTGGAGAAGTACCTCCCCGCGCTGCGCAGGGTGAACGGCACCGACTCGCACGCCGGACTGGATCCCAACTACACCAAGGACTGGAAGACAGCGGCCAAGGACTCCGTCTTCAAGGCTGCGCAGGAGTCCGAGCGCGACCGCGTGTACTTCAACCCGGCCCTGCGCCAGGCCAAGGCCGACGGCGTGCGCGCCCTGGGCCAGTTCGCCTACTACGACGCGATCGTCATGCACGGCGACGGCTGGGGCAGCCTGGACTTCTCCGGCATCCGCAAACGCGCGCTGGCCAAGGCGAAGCCCCCGTCGCAGGGCGGCAACGAGACCACGTGGCTCAACGCCTTCATGGACGCCCGCGTGTGGACCATGAAGCAGGAGCCCGCGCACGAGGACACGACCCGCGTGGACACCGCGCAGCGCGTGTGGCTCAAGGCGGGCAACCTCGACCTGAACACACCGCTGAGGTGGAAGGTCTACGGCCAGAGCTTCGAGATCAAGTAGGCCGGAACGGCGTCTGCGAGTACCGCAGCGGTACTCGCAGACGCCCACCC
>NZ_JAPJDL010000007.1:0-164983 GCF_026242055.1 Lentzea sp. NEAU-D7
TCGTCGAGTTGACACCCCTTCACGCATGTGGCCCGCTCTTGGTGCGGCTTGTGATGGGACCCCACCGCCAACGCACCCAGCTACGCAACAGGCAGCCGCCCAACTCAACAGGCGTGCCATCAACCCGCGCACGGCGCTGGCCCCCTGATCAGATTGCCGGGGGTCTGGGGGCAGCGCCCCCAGGGAAAGCACGCAACCCAAGCCGCCGCCCGCAAGGCGACCACCCACCAAGCCGCGGCAGGTAAAGGCGACCACCCGCAAGGTCGCGGCAGGCCAACGCAGGCGTCCCCCCGCCCCGGGACCCCCTACAACTCAACCTACTCACAACCCCCGACAAGATCAGTACAAAGCCGAAGCCAGCTTCCGCCGAGCCGCAGCAACCCGAGGATCATCAGCCGGGAACAGCTCGAACAGCCCCACCAGGTGCTGCCGAACCCGATCCCGATCCTCCCCGTAAACCCGCCGAACAGTCTCGACCAACCGGGAAAACGCCTCATCAACCATCTGCCCGGCGACCTCAGCGTCAGCAGCGGCAAGCTGGGCGTCGATGTCCTCAGGCGCCGAATCAGCCTTGGCGATCACAGCAGGGTCAACAGCCTCGGCCCGCTCAGCGAACCGAGCCTGCGCAAGCCCTTCCTTGGCCAGCTCGTTCGCGGGCTCGGAGGCGAGGATCTCCGAGTAGTACCCCTGAGCGGCGACGTAGTCGCCACGCTCGAAGGCTTCCTCGGCGGCAACGATCCGAGGGTCCTCGACGACGTCTTCCTCAACCCCGGGAACAGCCCCGGCCCGAGCCTCACCAGCCCGAATCCCGGGCAGCCGCTCCCGCAACGCGTCCAGCAACCGGGCGATCCACTGCGACAGCTCGGCGTCGGCGATGGGCCCGGCAAAAGCGTCGATAGGCTGACCTGCGGCAACGGCCACGGTGGTGGGCACCGACTGGACGCCGAACGCCTGCCCGATCCGGGGCGCGGTCTCCAGGTCGACCCGCGCCAGGATCCAGGCGCCGCCGGAGGCCGTGGCGAAGCGGGTCAGCGAAGCGGCCAGCTGCTGCGACTCGGGGCTGTAGGAGGCGCCCAGCAGCACCACGACGGGCACCTGCAGGGACTGCTCGACCACAGCCTGGAAGGAGGCCTCGGTGACGTCCACGATCCACGGCGCGGAACCGTTGTCGGGTGCGGGGGCACCACCGGCGGGGGCCGGCTTGGCAGCGGCGGTGCGGGCAGCGTCGGCTCGGGCCTTCAGGGCGCCCAGGTCGACGGCGCCGGAGAGTGCGGCGGACAGTGCGGCGGTCTTGCGAGGATCAGGCCTTGTCACGTGTTCCATCCTGGCACGGCTAGTTCCCGGACCGGGTCCAGGGCCATCGGGTTGACGCGCATCGCCTCGTTGGCTGAGGCGATGCGTAGAGCAAGCGGTGTCATCAGGTCGATGAACCGCTTCGTACCTACTGCACCCAGCGCTTCCCACGGTGCGAGAGCGGCCATGTCGGTCGCGCGCTCGACTGCGGCGAGGTCGCCGGGCAGATCAGAAACCGCTTCCCATTCTTCGACAGTCCAACCACGCGCGGTGCGCATGTATGCCGGATCGAGGGAATGCTCACGCGCGTAGAGCGCAAGCGCTTGGCACGGGCCCACGCCCGCGGCCACCAGGGCCGCCACGTGGCCGTCGCCGCGGGCTTCGCGCAGGATCGTGCAGGCGTGCCACAGGGCAAGGTGGGGTTCGATGGGCCACGGCAACGCGCGGTTCGCGGCGGCCAGCGGACGCCCGGCGATCGGGGCCGCGAGAGCCGCCGTCCTGGCCAGCGTCGCCGCCTCGGCGATCTCCGCGGTGTCCACCGAGCCCAGCAGGCGCCGCAACGCTCCGTCGACGCCCTCCAGCCGCACCCGCAGGTACGTGGAGGGCGAGGCGACCGCCCACGCGTCCGGCAGCGCACGGGAGACCATGCGCGGCGCGAAGTTGTAGAAGACCGCCGTCGCCAGCTCCGGCGACGCGGCCCCCAGAGGTGCGGCGCGCATGCCGAAGTAGCCCATCCAGCCGCCCTTGCAGCCCAGCGCGTCCGTCGCCGCGCGGGACTCGGGCGTGAAGTACGTGACGTCGTGGTAGGGCTCGAACCTCAACCACAGCTGTCTCGCGTCCACGCCCGACACGCTAGCCCAGTGGACCCCCGCGCACGGGTGCGCTCACCGTCACGGCGTAAGGCGTTCGGCCATCCGAGGAGACTCGGAAAGCCTCCTGGCCACCTCCGCGGTCACGGCGTGTCGGAGAGGTGCTCCTCGACGCGTTCGACCTTGGCCCTCAGTTGGCCGGAGTAGCCGGGCCGGATGTCCGCCTTGAGGACGAGCGACACGCGCGGGGCACTGGCCTGCACGGCTTCCGTCGCGCGCTTGACCACGTCCATCACCTCGTCCCACTCCCCCTCGATCAGGGTGAACATCGCGTTCGTCTCATTGGGCAGGCCGGACTCGCGCACGACCCGGATCGCCTCGGCGACCGCCTTCGCGACGCTTCCGGATTCGTCCGAACCGGACGGAGCAACGCTGAACGCGACAAGCACACGTGCCTCCTGCTGATCCACGAGTGGTACTGACTGGTAGCTTCCGTGCCCATGACACCGCTGCCGTTCGATCCGATCGCCCGCGCGGCCGAACTGTGGGACGACCGGGTGGGTTCCGCCACGGCGATGGCAGCCGTCACGAGCGTCATGCGTGTCCAGCAAATCATCCAGTCCGCCGTGGACGCAGCCCTCAAGCCGCACGGACTCACGTTCGCGCGCTACGAGGCGCTGGTGCTGCTCTACTTCTCCCGCAAGGGCGCGCTGCCGATGCGGGTGATGGGCGAGCGCCTGCAACTGCACCCGACGAGCGTCACCAACATCGTCGACCGGCTGGAGAGCGACGGCCTCGTCCGCCGCACCCCGCACCCGACCGACCGCCGCACCACGCTGGTCGAGATCACCGAAGCCGGACTGCAGCGCCGGGAGAGCGCGACCGCGGCCGTCGTCGACGTCAACCTCGGTCTCAAGGGCCTCACCGACCGCCAGACCGAGCAGCTCACGGACCTGCTCGCGAAGGTCCGCAGGGCCAGCGGCGACTTCGAGGACTAATTCGTTTGGGCGGTCAGGCCGGCCTGTGGCCTGATGGGCTCATGTGGGATCGACCGGACCGCTCCATCGTCGCGCTCGTCAGCACGCCCAGCGGGTTCACCGGGCGCACCAGGACGATTCCGGTCGAGACACCGAACTGGAACCACGTCGAGCCGGTCAACACCGCCCTGCGCGACCTGCTCGGGGTGGAGACCAGCGTCCTGCGCCTGATCTCGGTGGAGGGCGGCAGCGTGCCGTTCGGCGGCGTCGTCACCTACCACGTCGAGGCGCACGGCGAACCCGACCGAACCCACCTCGACCCCGCTGACGCCCCCGAACCGGACGCCGAGCACAGGCTGCCGTGGGCACGGCTCGGCGGACCGTCCGAGCTCGTCGCGTGGGCGGACTCGGTGGTCACCCGCACCGGCCCGGCGGCCCAGGTGCGGACGTGGAACCTCTCCAGCGTGCACCGGCTTCCCACCGCGCGGGGACCGGTCTGGCTCAAGGCCGTGCCGCCGTTCTTCGCCGACGAGGGCACGGTGATCAAGACGGTCGCCGCCCACGACCCCACCCTGGTGCCCGAGGTGCTGGCCAGCGCACCGAACCGCGTGCTGCTCAGCCAGGCCGAGGGCGCCAACTGCTGGCCGGTGACCCCTGAGCAGATCGAGGACGTCGTCCCGCGCTGGGTCGCCGTCCAGCACGCGCTGGCGGGCGAGGCGCAGCTGCGGCCGTCCGCCGTGCCGATGCCGGACTTCGGCCTGCCCGACACGCTCACGCACGGCGACTTCCACCCCGGCAACTGGCGCAGCAGCGGAGTCGTCATCGACTGGTCCGACGCCGTCTGGGGCCACCCGGCGCTCGACGCGTGCCGGCTCATGGAGTACGCCGAGCCCGGACTGCACGACCTGATCCGCCGCGTGTGGAGCGAGGCGTGGCTCTCCCACCGCCCGGACAGTCAACCGCTGGAGGCCCTGAAGGTCGCGCCTCGCGCGTCCCGGCTGCACAACGCGGTGAAGTACCAGGAGTTCCTGGACAACATCGAGGCCTCAGAGCGGATCTACCACGAGGGCGACCCGCAGGTCGAGCTCCGCGAGGCCCTGCGCCTGGTGACCCCGTGACCGCACGATCGGTCATCGCCCTGGTCAGCACCCCGACCGGGTTCGCGGGCCGCACGGACGCCATCGAGGTCGGCTCGCGCTGGTGGGCCGACGTCGAACCGGTCAACGAGGTGCTGGAACGACTGCTGGGCGTCCGGACGAGCGTGCTCAGGCTGATCTCCGCGAAGGGCGGCGAGCGGTCCGGCGGCGGCGTGGTCACCTACCACGTCGAGGCGCACGGCGAGCCCGACAGGACGCACCTCCACCCCGCGGAGGAACCCGCCCCGGACGCTCCGCACAGGCTGCCGTGGGCACGGCCGGGCGGCCCGTCCGAGCTGGTCGCCTGGGCCGACGAGCACGTCGAACGCACCGGCCCGGCCGTCCAGGTGAAGTCGTGGAACCTGTCGAGCGTGCACCGCCTGCCCACCGCGCGCGGCTCCGCGTGGCTGAAGGCCGTCCCGCCGTTCTTCGCGAACGAGGGCGAGGTGATCAGGATGGTCGCCGCCCACGACCCCGGCCTGGTGCCCGAACTGATCGCCGCGGCGCCGCTGCGCGTCCTGCTCGGCGAGGCTCCCGGCGAGGGCTGCTGGGACACCAGGCCCGAGCACGTCGAGGAGATCGTGCCGCGCTGGGTCGCGGTGCAGCACGCGCTGGCGGGCGAACCCCGGCTACGGCAGTGCGTGGTGCCGATGCCGTCGTTCGGACTGCCTGACACCTTGGTGCACGGCGACTTCCACCCCGGCAACTGGTTCAGCAGCGGCGTGGTCATCGACTGGTCCGACGTGGTCTGGGGCCATCCCGCACTGGACGCGGGCCGGCTCGTCGAGTTCTGCCGTCCCGAACTGCGCGACCTGATCCGCCGCGTGTGGAGCGAAGCCTGGCTGCGGCACCGGCCGGACAGCCGCCCGCTGGAGGCCCTCGACGTCGCCCGCCGCGCCGCGCACCTGCTGCTCGCGGTGCAGTACCAGCAGTTCCTGGACAACATCGAGGAATCCGAGCGGATCTACCACCGCGGAGCCCCCGAGAGGCATCTCAGAGCTGTTCGGCGGCCGGCTCGCTGAGGCGGCCGGTCTTCGAGGCCCAGCGCTCGAAGAGCACCGTGCCGAACGGCGGGATGCTCGACAGCAGGGCGAGGACCAGCGTGCGGGCGTTCCACTTCAGCGGTTCCTTCGTCATCAGCGTGACGAGGATGAAGGCGACGAAGACGAAGCCGTGGATCGGGCCGAAGATCTTGACCCCGATCTCGTTCTGCACGACGACGTACTTGAAGAACATCCCGAGCAGCAGGCCCGCCCAGGAGAGGGCCTCGGCCAGGGCGAGGATGCGGAACCGTCCGACCACGCTGGAGAACGTCATGGCCCCATCATGAACCGTGACGGGAAGCACACGAGCACGGGGCCTGTCCTATTCCTCCCATTTGAAGACGCGGGAGGCGACGAACCCGACCACCAGTGAGAAGCCGGCCAGGACGGCGCCGGGGACGACCAGCGCCTCGATCCCCTTGCCCCGCACCAGCACGTCGAGCATGCCGTCGTTCATGTGCCGCAACGGGAAGATCTTCGAGACGGTCTGCAGCCACGCGGGCGCCTGGTCCACCGGGAAGAACGTGCCGGACAGGAACGCCATCGGCAGCACCAGGATGTTCGCGGCCGCCGACGCCGCCTCCTCGGTCTTGGCGAACGCGCCGACCAGCATGCCGAGTGCGAAGAACGCGATGGTTCCCAGCAGCAGCAACGGAATCGCGAGCCACCACTGCCCCGACAGCTGGAGCCCGAAGACCGGCAGCGAGGCGATGCCGATGAAGGTCGCTCCCTGGATCAGCGCGACGCCGGTGCTCACCAGGATCCGCGACGACAGCACGGACGCCGTCGAGATCGGCGCGAGCCGGATGCGCCGCAGCACCTGCTTGCGCCGCCACGACACCAGGGTCAGCGCCGAACCGAACACCGCCGACACGGCGACGCCCCACGACAGGATGCCCGGCGTCAGGAACTGAATCGGCTTGAGCGAGGCGTCCTCGACCTTCTCCGCGGCGAACGTGAAGGTCGGCGGCTGGCCGGTCGCGGCGAGGTTCGCCCTGTCCACGAAGCCGTTGACGATCCCGAGCACGGTCGCCGACTGCACCTGGTCGCTCTGCGCGAACCGCACGTCGACCTGCTGCCCGCGGATGATCAGGGCGGCCGGGAGGTCGCCGTCCTTAACTTTCCGCACGGCGGCGTCGACGTCGTTGTAGGACTCCAGCTCCAGCGCGCCGCTGTCGCGCAGCGCGGCCGCGATCGGGCCGTCACCGACCAGGGCGATCCTCGTCTTGTCCGTGCCGCCGTCGCGCAGGAGCAGACCGAAGATGACGAGGAACATCAGCGGGAACAGGAAGGTGAAGAACAGCGTCACCTTGTCCCGGACGAAGCCCTTGAGCATCGCCACCGAAAGCGTCTTGAACGCGGTCATGCCCTGTACTCCCGGCCGGTCAGGTTGAGGAAGACGTCTTCGAGGGTGGCCGTGCGGACCTGCAGTCCGTCGAGCGCGCCGCGGTCGGCCAGCGCCGACAGCACAGGAGCGGGGCGGCGCGTGGAGAGCGTCAGCGACACCTCGTCCTCGTGGGCCTCGTCGACGCCGTCGAGCGCGGAAGCGTCCACAACGGACAGAACGCCCTTCTGCAGCGTCACGTGGGTCGGCGCGTCGAGGCCGCGCACCAGCACGGCCGGCCGGTCGAGCGCGAGGATCCTGCCGGTGTCCATGATGGCCACCCGGTCGCAGAGGATCTCGGCCTCGTCGAGGTAATGCGTGGTGTAGACGATGGTCTTGCCGCGTTCCTTGATGGCGCGCAGCACGTCCCAGAGGTTGCGGCGGGCCTGCGGGTCGAGCGCCGCGGTCGGTTCGTCGAGGAACACGATGTCCGGGTCGTGCACCAGCGCGCAGGCGATCGAGAGCCGCTGGCGCTGACCGCCCGAGAGCTTGTTCTCCTGCTCGTTCGCCTTGTCCGCGAGGCCGACCAGCTCCAGCATGTCCGCGGCCGTGCCGGCGCTCACGCCGTAGAGCGCGCCGAACGTCTGCAGCTGTTCCTTCGCGGTCAGCTTGTCGAAGAACGCCGTCGCCTGCAGCTGGACACCGATGCGCGGCAACAACTCCACGTTGCGCGGCCACGGACTCTCACCGAGCAGCCGCACCTCGCCGCTGTCGGGCTTGCGCAGCCCCTCGACGATCTCCAGCGTGGTGGTCTTCCCGGCGCCGTTGGGGCCGAGGATTCCGAAGAACTCGCCCTCCGCCACGGTGAACGAGACCCCGTCCACCGCTTTCAGGTCGCCGTAGCTCTTGCGGACGTCCCGCACCACGACCGCCGACCGTTCCTCCGTCATGGGCGAGACGGTAGGTCAGCACCTGTCGCACCGGGTCGCGGAACGACGAAAGTCGCCGCGAAGTCGAGACGAACGAGGTCAGCCGCCCGAGACGAGCAACGGGCAAGCGGTGTGGATGTCGTTCAACCTGCGCAGCGCCGAGGCGAACTGCTCGAAGCGGGCACGGGGAACGGCCGCGCGGACCTCGCCGATCACCTGCCACAGGTAGCGGTGCTCGGCGGTCTCCGCGAGGGGCTGCGGCGTGTGGCCGGGAACGTCGGCGGCGAACGCGAGCGCCACCGCCGCGGCGCGCAGGCACGCGGTCGCGAGCGTCACGCAGTCCTCGACGAGCGGGCGGTCGTCCTGTGCGCGCACGACACCGCTGACGGCGAACCGGACGGCCTGCATCAGCGCGAGGTAGAGGCGCTGGCCGGCCTGGACGCGTTCGAGCGGCAGGTTCTCGGTGCCGCAGCCGGGCGTCACGACGGTCATGCCGACCTGGGGTCGGCGCAGCACGTGGTCGAAGAGCGCGGTCGGCGCCCAGAGCAGGGTGCGCCAGGAGTCCTCGTGGATCGAGGTGCCCATCCTGGCCGCGTTCTCCAGCACGTCGAGGTAGGCGATGAGGACGCTGGAGAGGAAGACGCCGCCGCGGTCGCCGCCGACCCGCACGACACCGAAGCGTTCGTCGAGGCCGGAGTCGTGGACCCGGTAGCCGGGCGTCCACTCGATGACGCCGCTGCTCGCGAGGACCACGCGCGCGAGGCGCTGGTGCACGGGCGACGCCGAGAGCACCGTGTCGTCCAGCCCCATCTGGACGAGCGTGGACGCGGCGTGCTGCAGCGACTCGCGCCGCTGCGGCACGAGGTCGGGGTGCAGCAGACGGAACGGTTCCACGTCGCCTCCCCCTTCCGCAGTCGTGCTCACCATGAACGGCGGGGGGCCAGAAGTCATCCGGATGTACCGCAGTGTTACGTCTCAGTTGGACGCGTCAGTGCGACCGGGCCCACTCCGCGAGCTGCGCGCGAGTCGACAGGTCCAGCGCGGTCTTCACGTTGTGCACATGGGATTCCACAGTGCGGCGCGAAATCCCGAGCTTGGCCGCCACCTGGGCGTTCGTCAGGCCGCGCGCCACCAGTTCGACGACCATCCGCTGCCGGTCGCTGAGCACCGGGTGCCGCACCGCCTCCTGGTCCAGCGCGGTTTCCAGGGCGTGCCGCGCGTCCATCGCCCTGCCCGCGCCGAGCGCTCGCTGAAATGCCGACTGGGAAAGGGATTCCCGTGCCAGGTCCAGCGCGGCGGCAGTCTTCCGCCGCCACCACGCTTCCGGCGGAACAACCCACGTCGCGCGCATCTGCTGGCAGGCGGCCAGAAGCCGCACGCCGAGCTCGTGCCGGCCGGACGCCACCGCGACCAGGCCACGGCCCTCGACCGGCTCCAGCGCGGCCCGCGGTGCGTCCGCCGTCATCCGCGCGCTCTCCGCGAACCGGACCCCCGCCGTCACCACATCCCCGCGCTCCAACGCGATGCACCCCGCCGTGTGCACGGCGATGGCCACGACGTCCTGGCGTGCATGGGCTCTGAGGACCGGCAACGCGCCGTCGACCAGTTCCTCGGCTGCGTCGACCGCACCGTCGGCGAGCAGCCGCCAGCCGAGGTTGTGGCTCGACACGGCCACACTCACCTCGTTGCCGTTGCGTACGCCGTGCTGGATCGATCGGCGCAACGCCTCTGCGGCGTTCGACACGTCGCCCGCGCCGTCGTGAGCGGCCGCCAACGTCCGGAACAGACGGCACATGATCAGGTCCTGCCCACCGGACTTCGCCGTCTCGATCGCCTCGGTGGCGTACTTCACCGCTTGCTCGTGCCGTTCCTCGTGGCTTGCCAGCAGAGACGCGTACTCCAGCGCGAGGATCCGGTAACGGGCGTCGGCGGGTGACTGGTGCAGCACCTGCGTCAGCACCGCGCCGGCCTGGGCGAAGCGCCCGCGGTCGAAGCACACCCTGAGCAGCATCGTGGCGAGCAACAGCCGCCGGTCGTCCTGCGGCTCCACCAGGTGAGCGAACGCGTACGCCGCGTTGTCGTACTCCCGGTGCTGCGCCTCGACCTGCTCCGGCGCGAGGATCGACGACGAGACGCCGGGTTCGCCCTTCTCGCAGAGCCACGCGATGATCCGTTCCGCCGTCACCGCGTGCTCGCCGTGCTCCTCCAGCCGTTCCCGGGCGTAGAGGCGAACGGATTCGAGCATCCGGAACCGGCCGCCGGACTCCCGCACCACCAACGACTTCGCCTGCAACGCCGTGAGCGGCCCGATCACCTCGCCCCCGTGGACGACCCGGGCGAGGTCCAGCCCGAACCCGCCCGGCAGCAGTGCGAGCCGCCGGAACAGCTCCTGCTCGGCCCCGGTCAGCAGGTCGTGGCTCCACGCGATGGCCGCACGCAGGCCGCCGAGCAGGTCGAGCCGGTGGTCGAGACGCTCCGCGATCTCGTGCAACGGCACGGAGCCGGAGAGCTTCGCCGCCAGTTCGACGGCCAGCGGCACGCCGTCCAGCCGTGCGCAGATCGCCTCGACCGCCTCGGGGTCTCCGCTCGTTCCCGCGCGTTCGGCGAACAGCTCCACCGCGTCGGCCATGCCGTGCAGCGGGTAGACGACCTCGCCGATCGACCGCAGGGCCTCCCGGCTGGTCGCGAGAACCTGCACGTTCGGACAGCGCGACAGCAGCGCGTCCACGACGGCACAACACTCCTCGACGAGGTGCTCGCAGTTGTCGGCGAGCAGCAGGACCCGCCGGCCGCCCAGTTCCTGGAGCAACGTCGTCCGCAACGCGACACCGGCGCGCTGGTGCACGCCGGCGGCTTCCGCGAACACTTCCACCACCTGCTCCGGCCGGGTCAGCCTGCCCAGCTCGACCATGCGGACCTCGGCGCGTCCGGCCCGCCTGGCGAGCTCGACCGCGAGCCTGGTCTTCCCGATCCCGGCCGACCCCACGAGCGTGAGCATCCTGTGCTTGCGCAGCAACGGGAGCAGCTCCGCCAGCTCGCGCTCCCTGCCGACGAACGCGTCGTCGTGGCCGGGCAGCTCGGCGACCACAGTGGACGTCCCCGTGGAACGCCGGCGGTAGGCACGCTGACGGCACGCGTTCGAGCAGTACCGAGCCCGCGACGGCAGGGACGCGAACTCCGTGCCACAGCTCGGGCAGACACCCATCACACGAGCGTACGACCGTCTCGTCGTCTCAGTTGGAAGGTGTGCGGAGTTCCACGACCAGCGTGGTGCCGGAGACCAGCTCCGCGAGTTCGACCCGGTCCTTCGCCTTCGAGCGCCAGCCGCTCCGGATCCGCTGCACCACCTGCGTCTTCGTGACGTCGGCCGCCTCCGCCTCGATCACGACGTCCTTGCCGTTCTCGAGGTGGATCACGGCTCTGGTGAACCTCGGGGCGTGCGGCACGAACTCACCGGTTCCCGGCACCGCCGGGTACATCCCGAGCGCGCTGAACACGTACCAGGCCGACATCGTGCCGAGGTCGTCGTTGCCCGTGACGCCCGCCGGGCCGTTGACGAACAGCGTCTGCGCGGCCCGCACGACCACCGACGCCTTCTCCGGCTTCCCGATGAGCGCGTACATCCAGGGCACGTGCAGGTCGGGTTCGTTGTTCGGGTTGTACCTGAACTGGTTGTAGTAGTCGTACGGACCGACGACCCACTTCTCGCGGACCGTCCGCTTCGGGTCGACGAGCAGGTCCGCGTAGGCGAAGAAGTCGTCCAGCCGCGCCTCGGCCGCCGCCTTGCCGCCGAGCGCCGTGATCAGTCCGGTGATGTCGTGCTGGCACAGCCACTGGTACTGCCACGCCGTTCCCTCGTGGAACCCCTCCGGCCCCTGCGGTGTGAACGGGGTGAGCCAGGCGCCGTTCTGCAGCTTGGGCCGCGGGAAGCCGGTGAAGCCCCGGTCCGTGACGCTGTTGTCCCAGAGAGTTCGGTGGTTGAGACCCCGCGCGCGCAGTCGTTCGGCGTCCTCGGTGTGGCCCAGCGCCTCGGCCATGATCGCGAGCGTGGCATCGGCCAGCGCGTACTCCATGGTCGCCGACGCGCCGTGGTGCGGATCGGTGTCCTGCCCCTTCTTCGGGAAGCGCTTGTCGTACTGGACGAAGCCCTTGGCGAGGTAGTTCGGGTTGCCGGACCTGCCCTGGAAGCGGGAGCTCTGCGGCGGGACGCCGTCGGCGTTCTGCAGCAACGCCTGGTACGCCTGCTCTTCGAAGCCCGCGAGATGACCGAACCGCCACAGGTCGACCAGGAACGGCGTGACCGGGTCGCCGGTCATGCAGTTCGTCTCCTGGTTCGCGTACGCCCAGCGCGGCAGCCAGCCGCCCTGCTCGTGGATCGCCAGGATGCTCCGCGCGATGTCCTTGCTCCTGGTCGTGCGGATCAGCGCGAGGAGCTGGTTGTGGGCCCTGTAGGTGTCCCACAGCGAGTAGTACTCGTAGTAGGTCCAGCCGTCGGCCTGGTGGATCTGGTCGTCGAAGCCGCGGTACCGGCCGTCCGCGTCGCTGCCGGTCAGCGGCTGGAGCAGCACGTGGTAGAGCGCGGTGTAGAAGACCGCCCGCTCGTCCCAGTCCTCCGTCTCGATCTCGATGCACCCGAGCTCCGCGCGCCAGGCCTCCTGCGCCTCGTTGCGGATGTCGTCGAAGGTCTTGCCGGCGGTCTCGGTCTCCAGGTTGTTCGCGGCGCCCTGCTCGTCCACTTGGGACAGTGCGGTCACCGCCGTGACCGGGCCCGGCGCGAACGTGACCCAGGCTCCCCGGAGTCCGGCGCCTCCCGCGGAGTCGCGCCGGCCGGGCCTGGGTCCGGTCGGGCCCCAGGTGCCGAACTCCTCGAAGGGGCGGTCGAACCTGGTGGTGAAGCAGGTGACGTACGGACGGCCACCGCAGAAGGCCTGCGTCTCCACGGTTCCGGTGATCGTGCGGTCGTCCACGACCCTGATGGAGCTGGCGCTGACGGGTTCCTTGTCGTTGGCCTGCCCGACGTTGACGAGCAGCGTGCCCCTGACACCACCGGGGAACGTGTAGCGCTCGACGCCGGCCCTCGTGGTGGCGGTGCACTCGACGGTGATGTCGCGGTCCAGCTTCACCTTGTAGTAGCCGGGTTTGCCGATCTCGCCGTCGTGCGTGTACGCGCTGGCGTACCGCTTGTGGTCGAACGTCTGCGGCAGCTGCGTCACCGGGAGGATCGGCACCAGCCCGCCCTGCTCCCAGCACCCCGCGCCGGACAGGAAGAAGTGCCCGAAGCCGCGGATCTGCTGGTCGTCGTAGCGGTAGCCGGCGTAGTGGGAACCGATCGGGCTGGAGTGGGCCTTGCCGAACGGCATGGACGCGCCGGGGAACGTGTTTCCCTCGTCCTTCGTGCCGATGAAGGTGTTGACCGACTCGATGGGATCCAGTGCGTCCACGTGATCGACCCTAGTGGTGGTTCCCGGCCCTGGCCGAGTGGTCCGGTCGGGTGGTCCCGCGGTGAGGGACCGGGCCGGGGCGCGACCACCGCCGCACGCGCACCCCGGCCCGGGGGTCTGCTCACCGGACCGGGGTACAACGCGGTCCGTCACCAGATCATCGCTGAGCGCACACGGTCCAGGTCAAGACCATGACGATCACCTGTCCGGTTCCGGACAACACGAGCCGTCAGGCCGGGATCGCCTGAAGCGACGTGCAGCCCACGCCGAGCTTCGCCAACGCCTCCAGGGTGAGCTCGGCGAGCCGGTCGTTCAGGGCCGGGTCCGGCAGCGACGACCGCGTCCGGTGCAGCTCAGCCGCGGTGGCGCCGGGGCCGTGACCGTACGTGACCACAACGGATCTGTTGTCCGTCGCGCTCACCTCGACCCTGATGCTCGAGTAGATGCCGGTCAACAACGAGTTGATCTTCCACGCGAGGTCGACCACGCCGACGAACGCGGTCAGGCCGGCGACGACCGTCAGGATCGTCACCGGGTCCGCCTCGAGCTCGCTCTTCATCGGTGTCGTCCACTTCGCACCGTCGTAGAGCCGGACCGCGTGGTCGGCTGTGGTCAGGTCGATCTCGACCTGCCTGGACCTGGCCTCGCTGAACATGGTGCCCGTGGCGATCTTCTGCTCGAACCAGACCAGCACGGTGTCCACCGGGGTGAGGCTGTCGGTTCCCATGACCACCTTGTCCTGCGCCGCGTAGATCGGCGTCACCGACTTGTTGCCCGCGCCGTCCACCGAGACAGCGGCCAGCACCGGATGGATGTCCCCGAAGTCGTTCTGGAACGTGATCGCCGTCGGCGACGGGCCGGTGCCGGGCCCCTTGAGCTCGCCGTACTTGTCCATCTCGACCAGGGAGCCCAGCCCGACGTCCAGCGCGTCGTCGGCGACCATCACCTGCGGGCTGTCCGGGTAGGAGTTCGTCACGAAGAACTGGAACTCCGGCTTCCAGGAGAACGTGTTCGAGCCGAGGTACGTCTCCTTGTCGGCCGACTTCCAGACGACGTTGTACGTGTCCTTGACCTTCCTCGCGAAGCAGAGGTTGTAGTGGTTCGCCTTCATCTTGACGAGAGCGTCCGGGGTGAGCCGGATCTCGACGCTCTTCTGGCCATCGGTCATGGTCGTTCTCCTGTCCTGGATGTCAGGGCCGTGCGGTCCCGACACCGCACACGCTCCGATGCCCGCGTCTCCCCGGCATCGCCGTAACGCACGACGTCCTGTCGCCGCCGCATCGACGTCACCCGATGGGCTGGACCGGAACAGGCGCGTCCGTTGGGCCATTGGCGTTATGGCTGCCGGGTGATCGGCGACGCGCTGTCGCCGCGGACTCCCTACCGGGTGGCGGTCAAGTGCGCGCACGACTGAGGGGCCACCACCGGACGGCCGAAGGGCGGACGCCGCCGCAGGCGGACGAGAGATGCCCCGGAGACGCCACCGGGCGATGCTCGAAACGGCCGACGGAAGGATCACGATGAGAGACGCCGATGGCGCACACCTGGTGTTGCTGGGCCGGTTCGAGCTGCTCACTGGCCGCGGGGACGTCGTGCTGCCCAAGGGCGCCCAGCGGTTGCTGGCCTTCCTCGCGATCCACCACGGCGACGCGGTGAGCCGGCAGGCCGCCGCCGAGCAGCTGTGGCCCGAGTGCCGCAGGCAGCGCGCGACCGCCAACGTGCGGCAGGCGTTGTGGCACCTGCGCCGCGCCACAGACCGCCCCGTCGTCGAACCCTCGGTGGACCGGCTGCGGCTGTCCCCCGCTCTGACCGTCGACTTCTGCCTTGCCGTGGAAGCGGCACACCACGTCGTCGGCGCTACAGCCGCGGCGGGCGCGGCCGGGCTCGTCGGCGCGTTGTCGAGGGATCTGCTGCCGTACTGGCCGGAGGAGTGGCTGGCCGCCGAGCGACGGCGCTGGGAACAGGTCAGGCTGCACGCGCTGGAGGCGATCGCCCAGCACTTCATCTCGGCCGGCGCACACCTCGCCGCGATGGAGGCCGCGTTCACCGCGATCTCCATCGACCCGGTGCGGGAAACCGCGCACCGGTCGGTGATCGCGGCACACCTCGCCCAGGGCAACTGCGGGTCGGCATTGCGGCACTACCAGCACTACCGCGCCCTTCTGCACCGCGAACTGGGCGTCACACCGTCATCGCACATGACCCGGCTCGTCGCGTCCCAGTCAGCGTTGTGAGCCATGGGCGTCAACCCGCGGCAGCCCCTTGACCGGGCAGGAAACTGTTGACAAGCCCGTAAAGCCGAGGTGAGATACGCCCACTATGACAACGTTGTCCCCCAGCGGGCCCGTAGCCGGTCAGCGCAAGGTACGTCGCGCGACGATGAACGACGTCGCGCGGCTGGCGGGCGTGAGCATCAAGACCGTCTCGCGCGTGGTCAACGACGAGCCGGGCGTGCACCCGTCCACCGCCGAGCGCGTGCTCGCGGCCATCGACCAGCTCGGGTTCCGGAGGAACCTGAGTGCCCGCAACCTGCGCCGGGGCTCGTCCACCGGCACGATCGGGCTGGTGCTGGAGGACGTCGGCAACCCGTTCTACTCCGGCGTGACCCGCGCTGTCGAGGAAATCGCCCGGCTGCGCGGCAGACAGGTGATCTCGGGGTCGTCCGACGAGGATCCCGGGCGTGAACGCGAGCTGGCGCTGGAGTTCTGCAGCAGGCGCGTGGACGGGCTGCTGATCGTGCCCGCCGGCCTGCAGCACAGCTACCTGGTTCCCGAGATGCGCGCGGGCACGCCCGTGGTGTTCCTGGACCGGCCCGCGGGTGACGTCGTGGCGGACACCGTGCTGGTGGACAACATCGGCGGCACCGTCGAGGCGGTCACGCACCTCGCCTCGCACGGGCACCGCCGCATCGCGTTCCTCGGTGACGCGCCGGACATCTTCACGGCCAACGAGCGCCTGCGCGGTTACCGCGAAGGGTGCGTGCGAGCGGGCATCGGGTACCACGAGGAGCTCGTGGCGATGGGCCCGCACGACGAAAGCAGCGTCAGGACCACGTTGCAGCGCCTGCACGGCATGCGGGAGCCCGCGACGGCGATCGTGGCCGGCAACAACCGCATCACCGTCTACATCCTGCGCGCACTCGCGGGCGTCGCCGAGAGGCCCGCGCTGGTGGGCTTCGACGACTTCGAACTCGCTGACCTGTTGTCGCCGCCGGTGACCGTGATCGCGCACGACGCGAGCGCGCTCGGCAAGGCGGCCACCGATTTGTTGTTCGCCCGACTGGATGGCGACAACTCACCACCGCGCCGCGTCGTGCTGCCGGTGCGCTTGGTGCCACGAGGATCCGGGGAGGTCCACGCGTGAGTTCTGGTGTTCTCCACCAGCCTGTCAACTTGCCCGCCAACCAGCCGAAGCAGTTCTACCGCGGCGGTGAGGCGATCGCCGCGTTGCGCGGCGGGACCAGCGGTGACTTCGGCCCCGAGGACTGGGTGGCGTCGACGACGACTCTCTACGGGCGCAGCGACGCCGGTCTGACAACGTTGCCGGACGGCGTCCTGCTGCGCGACGCGGTGCAGGCGGACCCGCTGGGATGGCTCGGCGCGGACCACGCGGCGAAGTTCGGCGGCGACACGGCGTTGCTGGTGAAGCTGCTCGACGCGGGCCAGCGCCTGCCGGTGCACTGCCACCCGTCGAACGCGTTCGCGTCCTCCCACCTGAACTGCCGCCACGGCAAGACGGAGGCGTGGATCGTCGTCGGCACGACCGGCGCGAACCCGACCGTCTACATCGGATTCCGCGAGGACGTGCCCGCGGACACCGTCGCCGACTGGGTCGCCACGCAGGACACCAAGGCGATGCTCGACGCGCTGAACCCGGTCTGCGTCCGTCCCGGCGACACCGTGTTCGTGCCCGCCGGCGTGCCGCACGCGATCGGCGAGGGCGTGTTCATCGTCGAACTGCAGCAGCCCACGGACTTCTCGGTCACGCTGGAGTGGCAGGGCTTCCTCGCCGACGCGGACGTCGGCCACCTCGGCCTCGGCTACGACGTCGCGCTCGACTGCGTCGACCGGCGGGGCTGGAACGGCAAGCTCGACGAGCTCGTGCGCCAGACGTCCGAGAAGTGGGCGCCGTCGGTCGACCTGCTCGGCCACGACGCGGACCCGTTCTTCCAGGCCGACCGCCTTCACGTCGAGGGCTCCTTCACGCTGGAGCCGTCGTTCGCCGTGCTGGTGGTGCTGGAGGGCGCGGGCAAGCTCGGTGAGCTGGAAGTGCGCAAGGGCCACACGCTCGTCGTGCCGCACGCGGCGGGTGAGCTCGGTCTGACCGGTGATCTGGTGGCGATCCGCTGCCGTCCGCCCGTTCTGTCCACAGTGGAGGATGTGACGCCTTGAGCCAGCCGTTGCTGGAGGCTCGTGATCTCACGAAGAACTACGGCACCGTGAAAGCTCTCCGCGGTGCCTCGTTCACCGCTCACGCCGGTGAGGTCGTGTCGCTGATCGGCGACAACGGCGCCGGCAAGTCCACCCTGGTGAAGTGCCTGTCCGGGGTGGAGCGGCCGACCGGCGGCACGATGATCTTCGACGGTGAGCCGGTCGTGCTGAACTCCCCCAACGACGCCCGCGACCTGGGCATCGAGACCGTGTTCCAGGACCTCGCGGTCGCGCCGGACCTCGACCCGGCCGCGAACATGTTCCTGGGCCGGGAGATCCTCAAGCCGGGGATCCTCGGCCTCCTCGGCGTGCTCGACAAGAAGGCGATGCGCAAGCAGGCCTCCGAGCACTTCACCCGGTTCGGCGCGACGCTGCAGAGCGTCGACGTGCCGATCGCGGCGCTCTCCGGTGGCCAGCGCCAGTCCGTCGCGGTCGCGCGGTCGGTGGCGTGGGCGTCGAAGCTCGTGTTCATGGACGAGCCGACTGCCGCACTCGGCGTCGTGCAGCGGCAACGCGTGCTCGACGTGATCAAGCGCGTGCGCGACGAAGGCGTCGCCGTCGTGCTGATCTCGCACAACATGCCCGAGGTGCTGTCGGTCTCCGACCGCGTCGAGGTGCTGCGCCTCGGCCGTCGCGTGGCTCGTTTCAAGGCCGCGGACACCAGCGTGGAAGAGCTCGTCGGCGCGATGACCGGCGCGCTGACCCAGGAGGACGCGGACTGATGACTGACGAGACGACAACGATGTCATCTCTGCCGGACGAGCAGCGCACGCCGTTGCTCAAGCGTCTGACCGGCGCGAACACGCTCTGGATCGGCCTGGTGCTGCTCGGCCTCGTCGCCGCGTTCGGAGCGATCCGGCCCGACGCGGTCTTCCAGGTGACCACCCTGCAGTTCCTGCTGGCGGAGACGGCCGTGCTGCTGGTGCTGTCGGTCGGCATGACGTTCGTGATCATCACGTCCGGCATCGACCTGTCCGTGGGTTCGGTGCTGGTGTTCGCGTCGGTGTCCTCCGCCATGGCGATGAACGCCGTTTCCGGTGGCGACGCGACGAACGCCGGCTGGGGCGTGATCGCGTTCGGGCTGCTGGTCGCGGTGGTCAGCGGCGCGGTCTGGGGTCTGCTCAACGGCCTGTTGATCTCGCGCGCGAAGATCCCGGCGCTGATCGTGACGCTGGGGTCGTTCGGCGCGGCGCAGGGCGCGGCCCTGTTGCTGAACAACGGTTCCAACTTGTCCGGCATCCCGGACAGGCTGAACCGCACCTTCGGCTCCGGCACGTACCTCGGCATCCCGAACATCGTGATCGTGGCCGCGGTCGTCACCGCTCTCGGAGCGCTGCTGCTGTCGACCACGCGGTTCGGCCGCTACACCTACGCGGTCGGCTCGAACGAGGAGGCGGCGCGGCGCGTCGGCATCTCGGTGCGCGGCCACCTGACGAAGGTGTACCTGCTCGCGGGCACCCTCGCGGGTCTCGCGGGGTTCATGGGCAACGCGTTCTTCCGCGTCGCGGTCGTCACCGGCCACGAGACGGACAACCTGAACGCGATCGCCGCCGTCGTACTGGGTGGTACCAGCATCTTCGGCGGCATGGGTTCCGTGCTGGGCACGGTCTTCGGCGTGTTCATCCCGGCGGTGTTGGAGAAGGGCCTCGTGATCATCGGGGTCAAGGAGTTCTGGCAGCCTATCGCCGTGGCGATCGTGCTGGTGGCCGCCGTGTGGCTGGACCAGACACGGCGGCGGGCGCGCAACCGACGTTAGGAAGGTGCTGGACCAATGAAGATCCGCTCCGCAGTGGTCGTCTCAGCCGCACTGCTCCTCGTCTCCGCCTGTGGCGGTGGTGGGCAGATCGGCGACTCGGGTTCGGGCAACTCGGCCGCGAACAAGAAGCTGGTGCTGATCCCCGGCATCACGGCGGAACCGTTCTACATCTCGATGCAGTGCGGTTTCGAGGAGGCGGCGAAGGCCGCGGGCTACGAGTTCGACACGCAGGCCCCCGCGAAGTTCGACGCGGCCCAGCAGACCCCGATCGTCACGGGCATCCTCGCGTCGAAGCCGGCCGCGGTCCTGATCGCGCCGACCGACGACAAGGCGATGGCGGGCCCGATGAAGCAGCTCAAGGACGCGGGCATCAAGGTCGTCGAGGTCGACACCAAGCTGCAGGACACCTCGATCGGCGTCTCCTCCATCTCGTCCAACAACGAGCAGGGCGGCAAGCTCGCGGCCGAGACGCTGAACAAGCTCGCCGCCGGCAAGTCCGGCTCGGTGCTGGTGCTCAACACCAAGGCCGGCACGTCCACCACGGACGCACGCGCGAAGGGCTTCGAGGACGCCATCAAGGCCTTCCCGAACCTCAAGTACATCGGCCAGCAGTACACCGACAACGAGCCCGCCACCGCGGCCTCGAAGGTGACCGCGACCCTGGCCGCGAACCCGGACCTGATCGGCGTGTTCGCGACCAACCTCAACACCGGTGAGGGCGCGGCGACCGGCCTGCGCAACGCGGGCAAGACCGGCACGGTGAACCTGGTCGGCTTCGACGCCTCGCCGAACCAGGTGAAGGACCTGCAGGCGGGCACCGTGCAGGCCCTGATCGCCCAGGACCCCGGCACGATCGGCAAGCAGGGCGTCGAGCAGGCGCTGGCCGCGATCGACGGCAAGGAGACCAAGCGCAACATCGAGACGGACCTCGTCGCCATCACGAAGGACGACGCGTCGGCCAACTCGAAGTACTTCTACAAGCAGTCCTGCTGAGTTCCGCCTTCCGAAGGGCCGTTCCCTCCCGGGGGACGGCCCTTCGGCCCGTCAGGGCTCGATGACGCTTGTCATGGCCTCTTGGCCGCGTTGGGCTAAGACCCAAGTCGTACGAACCCGTCATCCTTCAGCCGATGTCCAGCGTCCCCGGAACCGATGTGCTTGAGGCACATTGGAGGGGGCTCGAATGCTACGAAGGACAACCGCGGCGGCACTGGCCGTCGTGACCGCGACATCCCTGCTCATCGCACCACAGGCGACGGCGGCACCCACGCAGAAGATCCAGTGGCAGAAGTGTTTCGACACGCCGCCGCCGGGGCTTCCGCCGGGCGGCGACCGGCTGGAGTGCGGCAGCTTCACCGCGCCGATGGACTGGAACAACCCGCGCAACGGCAAGACGATCACCATCGCGGTCAGCCGCCTGGCGCCGAAGAGCGGCAAGGCCCAGCGGACCGTCTTCACCAACCCCGGCGGGCCGGGCGGACCCGGTCTCACCCTCCCGCTGGTCTACCTCGACCGGCCCAAGCTGAGCGACAACGCCGAGATCATCGGCATCGACGTGCGCGGCACGGGCGCCAGCAGCAACGTCACCTGCGGCAGCTTCGACGCGACGGGGCTGACCGATCCGCGCGACCGCAGCAAGGCCAACCTCGACCTGGTCTACGGCGCGATGAAGCTGCACGCCGAGTTCTGCCAGGCCCGGTCGGGCGAGTTCGGCAGGTACGTCACCACCGACCAGACGGTGAAGGACCTGGACCTGCTGCGGCAGGTGCTGGGCAAGCAGAAGGTCAGCTGGCTCGGCTACTCGGGCGGCAGCTGGCTGGGCGCCTACTACGCCACGTACTTCCCCAGGACGCTGGACAAGATCGTGCTCGACTCCAACGTCGACTTCACCTCGCCGTGGCAGGAGGCGTTCGACGACTGGGGCATGGGCTTCGAGCGCCGCTTCCGGGTCGACTACCTGCCGTGGGTGGCGAAGTACGACAGCGTCTTCCACCTCGGCAAGACCGCCGAGGAGGTGCGCCAGTCCTACGAACGCACCCGCGCCAAGCTCAACGAGCAGCCCGTGACGCGGCCGGAAGGCGTGTACAACGGCGTGCAGTTCGACCTCTTGTTGCGCGGCACGCTCTACGTGAAGGACAGCTTCGAGCAGGGCACGCAGATCTTCGCGGAGCTCGCCGGCACCGTGCCCGCGCAGCCGAAGGCACTGGCCACCTACCCGGACGCGCAGACCGCCACGGCCTACTCGATCCTGTGCAACGACACGAAGTTCCGCGGTGACAGGAAGTTCCTCGAACGCGAGGCCGCGGTGAACGGCGCGAAGTGGCCGCTCGTCGGCTACTACCAGATCGCCGGTCCGTGCGCGTTCTGGGACCGGCCGGACGTGAACCTCAAGAAGCCCACCGGAATCGGCGTGCCGACGACGTTGATGGTGCAGTCCGTGCGCGACGCGGCGACGCCGCTCGAAGGCGCGCAGCGAGCACACCGCAACTTCAGGAACTCGGTGATGCTGACCGTCGAGAACGAGGGCGACCACGGCATCTACGGCCTGGGCAACGACTGCGTGAACGACATCGTCGAGCGCTACCTCGTCGACGACGTCACGCCCGTGAAGGACCTGACGTGCCAGGGAGTTCCGCTCCCCGCCCCGGGCGAGACGAAGCAGAACCCGCTCGCGAACGCACGCCGGCTCGCGACCCATCTCGGCAAGTAGCAGGGGGAAACGCATGCACCGCAAGAAGATCGCGGCGGCACTCGCCGCCGTCACCGCGACATCGCTGCTGATCGCGCCACCGGCCCAGGCGGCCGGACTGGCCGACCAGCGGATCACGTGGCAGAAGTGCACCGACGAGCCGGGATTCGAACGGCTGGAGTGCGGCAGCTTCACCGCGCCGATGGACTGGAACGACCCGCGCAACGGCAAGACCATCACGATCGCCGTCAGCCGCACCGTTCCGTTGAACGGCAAGGCGAAGACCACGGTCTTCACCAACCCCGGCGGCCCCGGCGGTGCCGGGCGCACGTTGCCGATGATCTACCTGAACCGGCCGAAGCTCAGCGAGAACGCCGAGGTCGTCGGCATCGACCCGCGCGGCACCGGAGGCAGCGACAACGTCACGTGCGGCGGCTACCAGCACCGCCTCGCCAGCGACTGGCGCGACCGCAGCGAGGCGGGCCTCGACCTGATCTACGGCGGCATGGAGCTGCAGGCGAAGTTCTGCCAGACCAAGTCCGGCGAGCTCGGCAGGTACATCACCACCGAGCAGACGGTGCGCGACCTCGACCTGCTCCGGCAGATCCTGGGCCGCAAGAAGGTCAGCTGGATCGGCTACTCCGCCGGCAGCTGGATGGGCGCCTACTACGCCACCTACTTCCCCAAGACGCTGGACAAGATCGTGCTCGACTCCAACACCGAGTTCACCGAGTCGTGGCAGGAGGTGTTCGACAACCTCCCGGCGGGCGCCGAGCTCCGGTTCCGCGTCGACTTCCTGCCGTGGGTCGCCAAGTACGACAACGTGTTCCACCTCGGCAAGACCGCGGAGGAGGTGCGCCAGAAGTACGAGACCACCCGCGCACGGCTGGCCGAGCAGCCCCTCACGCTGCCGGACGGCACCGTCGTCACGCCGGTCCTGCTGGACGCACTGATCTTCGGCGGTCTGTACAGCAAGGACTCGTTCGCGGGCACGGCCGAGCTGTTCGCGTACATCGCACAGCCCGCCGCGCTGGCCAAGTCGGCGCCGAAGCAGTACCCGGACGCGCTGATGGGCACGCAGATGTCGATCATGTGCAACGACACCCCGTTCCGCGGTGACCGCAAGTCGCTGGAGCGCGAGGGCAACAGGAGCGTCAAGAAGTACTCGCTCGTCGGCGGTTACCAGGTGACCGGCCCGTGCGCGTGGTGGGACCGCCCCGACGTGCACCTCAAGCGCCCCACCGGCAAGGGCGTGGACTCCGCGCTCATGGTCCAGTCGGTGCGCGACCCCGCGACGCCGCTCGCGGGCGCGCAACGGGCACACGCGAAGTTCGCCAACTCGCGCATGCTCACCGTGCGGGACGAGGGCGACCACGGCATCTACGAGTTCGGCAACGACTGCGTCAGCGACGTGGTGGAGAGCTACCTCGTCGACGGCGTGGTGCCGCGCAAGGACCTGAGCTGCCCCGGCGTGCCGCTGCCGGCACCCGGCGAGAGCACGGGCAACCCGCTCACCAGGGCGCGGGAGCTGGCGGTTCAGCTCGGCTGGTGAATCTCCAGCACGGCCTGGGCGAACGTCGTGTACCAGGGGCTTTCGGTGAACCCCGGTCCGGTCTCCTCGCCCAGGTAGAGGTCGATGTGCCGCTCGCCGCCGAGCCCTGGCGTGAACTCGTCGGTGATCTCCCAGGAGGAGGACGCGAGCTTGCGGCACACGACCGGGTCGACGTTGCCGCCCTCGGGGGTCTGTCCACACGAGACCAGCTTGATCCGCGAGCCGGTCCTGACCCCGTCGGCGGCGGCGGAGACGAAGGGCTTCAGGGGCTTGCCGAACGAGTCGCGCGGCTCGTCGTCCAGCCAGTAGCCCTTGTCGTGGGACCAGTTGAGGTACCGGCCGGAGGTCATCCGGCCGGTACCTTCGTCCTCGACCGCCCGCGCGAACGACCGCGGGACCGTGCCGAGCAGGTCGTCACCGTGCTCGCAGTCGATGACCCGGCAGCCCCGCACGGCCACCGCGGGTCCGCTGTGGAACGACTCGACGGCCGTGTAGTAGACGGTGACCTGCCAGCCCTCGTCGGTGGCGCCGGGGTGCGGCGGCGCCACCTGACCGGCAGAGCACCCGGCCAGCAGCAGCACCGCCCACGTCCAGCGCACCGGACCTCCTTGTCACCCCGCCATCACGGTGCCGACGGACACGAACTGGTAGCCCGCGTTCTTCAGCCCCGAGACGGTCTGCTGCAGGTACCCGGTACCGAGGTACGGGTGGTAGAAGAAGCTCGCGACACCATCATCGACCACCTTGAGCTGGTTCGCCGTCTTGACCAGGTCGGCCGGCAGGCGAGCCGGGTGGTTGTTGAACGGCTCGGGCTCGACGTTGCCCACCGCCTCCGGCGCCACGACCGAGCCGTAGACGTCGCGGACCAGGTACGGGAAGTACTGGCCGTAGATCTTGTCGTACTGCGGCGTGCCGGCGCCGCACGCGCCACCGGGGCAGTACCCGGCGAAGTACAGGCCGCGGTCGTAGCGCTTGCCGAAGTTCTGCTGGATGACCTGGTAGTCCACGGCCGACGCGGCGTAGTGCGGCGGTTCGAAGATGGCGGGCTTCGGGAAGCCGGCCTGCGCGAGCGCGGTCGTCGCCGAGTTGATCCGGCCCTGCATCCACGCCGCCGAGTCACCGGGGACCGGGCCGTCGTAGATCACGCTGTCGTTCTCGTTGACGTGGGCCGTGTAGAACTCGAAGTCGTTGCCGCTGCGGCCGTCGTACGGGTTGACCAGCTTCCCGAACTGGTGCGTGTAGCCGTGCATCAGGATCGTGCCGCCGCGCTGGACCATGTACTGCAGCGCCTTGATGACCTGTGGCTTCTGCGCGAGGTTCGCCGCCTCCGGCACGCCGTTGTTGTCGGCGCCCAGCGGGTTCTCGAAGCGCGGGTAGACGGCGATGCTGAACGGGACGTTCTGCGACTTAAGGTAGTCCGCGACCGCGCGCAGCTCGTTCGGGTCGGCGTCGGGGCCGACGTCCTCGATGCGCACCAGCGCCCGCTTGCGGTCGGCCATCGCCGGGTTCGAGACCTTGCTGATCAGGTCCGCCGCGGCCAGGTAGCGGTCGCCGTGGTCGACGTAGCTGAACGGGATCTCACCGATGTAGGTCAGGTTCCTGGCCTTGGTCGCCCAGTTGATCGGGCCCGCCGCCGAGCCGGTCGCGACGGCCGGCGCCGACGCGATCGCCGGGTCGGTGATCGAGGTGATCATCAGACCGGACGGGGTCGCGAGCGGGTTGCGGCCGAGGTCGGTGTTCTCGTAGCGGACGGTGGTCGCGGCACCGGTGTCGTACTGCACCCAGTTCCAGCCGTACGTGGCCTGGAAGCTCGGGGCACGCGCGGTGAGCTGCCAGATGTTGTGCGCCATCCACAGCACCGGCTTGCTGCCCGCGAGCACGTCGTCGAGGAACGCCACCGGGATCGGCTCGTCGTAGGTCGAGCCGATGTAGATCACGCCGGTGTAGCCGGACATCTCGCCGGCGGTGTACGAGCCGACGGGGTGCATGGCGTACGCGCTGCCGTGCGACGCGAGGTTGCCCGCCTGCACCGCGTAGGCCTCACCCAGCCACGCCCACGGCCCCGTGCTGTCGTACAGGATCAGCGTCTTCTGCGACGCCTTCGCACCGGGCGCGCCGCCCCCGTTCGTGCCGGCTTGCGCCGAGGCCAGCCCGAGCGTGCCTAAAGCGGTGGAGATGACACCGGGCTGCGTGGTGCGCTTGGTGATGCGTGAGCTGGTCGCGGACGGTTTCGTGGTCGTCAGCGGCGGCGCGGGAAGCACGTTCTCCGCGAGCTCGCCGACGGCGTCCAGCTTGAGCGGGAGGGGCGCGGCCTGGGCGGCGGGCGCGGGAACCATCGCTACCGCGAGCGCAACCCCGGCGGCGACCTTGAGCAGTCGGCTTCTCATGCCACATCAACCTCTCCGGACATGCGCACGGTCGCGCTGCCCGCGTAAGGAGCGAACTCGGCGGGTCGCTGCTGTTGCAGGCCCAGCAGCCAGGCCAGTGCTTGTTCGGTGCGCACGGACGCGAGCCCGTCGCCGAACGGGTTGCCGTCGGCGGTCATCGCCTCGCGCGCGGAGGGGCTGTCGAGCAGCTGGAGGGTGAGCGCGGTGATGCGCTCGCGGTCGGTGCCGACGAGGACGGCACAGCCCGAGTTGACCGCCTCCATGCGTTCGGTCACGTCGCGCAGCACCAGCGCCGGGACGCCGAACGACGGCGCCTCCTCCTGGATGCCGCCCGAGTCGGACAGCACCAGCGTGCTCTGCGCGAGCAGCCGGGCCATCTGGGCGTACGGCAGCGGGTCGGTGACCGTGACGCGGGCGACGCCGCCCAGCACGTCCACCACCTGCTGGCGGACGTCGGGGTTCGGGTGCGCGGGGAGCACGACCTCAACGTCGGGCCGTTCCCGCACGATGTCCGCGACGGCGTGCAGCACCTGGTCGAGCGGCTCGCCCCACGACTCGCGGCGGTGCGCCGTGACCAGCACGAGCCGCGACTGTCCGGCGTGGACCCGGTTCTCGATCTCCTGCAGCCGGCTGTCGCCGTAGGGCGCGCGGCGGGCGGCGACGTCGAGCACGGCGTCCACCACGGTGTTGCCGATGGTCAGGACGTTGTTGCCCTGCAACGACTCCGCGGCGAGGTGCGCGGCCGAGTCCGCGGTCGGCGTGAGGTGCAGTGACGCGAGCTGGCCCACCATCTTGCGGTTCCCCTCCTCGGGGAACGGCGAGGTGAGGTCGTGCGAGCGCAGCCCGGCTTCCAGGTGCACGACGGGGATCTGCCGCCAGAACGCGGCGAGCGCGCCCGCGAGCGTCGTCGTCGTGTCGCCCTGCACGAGCACCGCGCCCGGCGTGCGTTCGGCGAAGAGCCGGTCGAGCTCCTCGATCAGCTGGCTGGTCAGTTCGGCCTGGCCGCCGGTGACGCGGTTCAGCTTCAGCCTGACGTCGGCCGTGAAGCCGAACGACTCCAGCGCCTGGTCGACCATCTCCGGGTGCTGCCCCGAATTCACGAGGACGGGCCGGAGACGACCGCACGCGAACATCGCCGCGGCCACCGGCGCCATCTTCACTGCTTCAGGGCGCGTTCCCGCGACCAGGAAAACTTCGGGAACCTCCCCCCGGTAGAACTGCCGAGGGCCGGGCACCAGGGCACTTAGTCCCATCTTCTACCTCTTTGAACGTCCAGGCACGCGCGGCGAACGTGCGCCATCATCGCGGTGTTCGGGCACCGCCGACAATCAATTGGTACCCGTCTCGCGGGGTACCGCCATATCGGTGATCGACTGTGCGAACCTCGTGTAACGAAGGTCTATTCGTACCCGATATGGCCAGGTGACGACCTGCTAAGCTGACCACGATCTTCGCCTTGAACACCTGCTCCTGGCCTTGCTGTCTGGTATCTCGCACCGGCCCAGCGCTTCGTTACCAGGAGCCAGAATGACTCAACTTCACATCCGGTCCGTTGTTGTTGCTCCCGCAACCGCTTTTGTAGACAGGTTTGTGTCATGACAGACACGACACAATTCGCGACGTTCATGCTCGTCCTGCTGGTGTTTTGGCCCTGCTACAACCTGGTGCTCGCACTGTTTGTCTGGTGGCGTCCGAAACCGGGCGGACCGGGAGTTCCCTCGCGGCATCCTTTGCAGTACTGGATCATCATTCCGGCGTTGAACGAGGAACGTGTCGTAGCAAATACCGTGCGTGCCGCACTCGCTTTGGACGGAGCCCGCACACCGGTTCAGGTCGTCGTCGTCGACGACGGCTCGGACGACGGCACCCCGCGCGTGCTCGCCGAGATCGACGACCACCGGCTGCACGTGCTCAGACGCACCCTGCCGGACGCCCGCAAGGGCAAGGGCGAAGCGCTGAACCACGCCTTCGCCTACATCCGCGGCATCGCGGAGGAGGCCGGCACGGTCCACCGCACGATCGTCGGCGTGATCGACGGCGACGGCCGCGGCGAGCCCGGCATGCTGTCCGAGATCTCCGCGTACTTCGCACAACGCGCCGTCGGCGCCGTGCAGTGCCGTGTCCGGATCCACAACCGCACCAACCTGCTGGCGTTCCTGCAGGACCTGGAGTTCAGCTGCGTGGTCGACGCCTCGCAGTCGTTGCGGGACGCCGTCGGCACGGTCGGGCTCGGCGGCAACGGCCAGTTCGTGCGCCTGAGGACGTTGATGGACCTGGGCGAGGCGCCGTGGTCGGCGTGCCTGGTCGAGGACCTGGAGCTGGGTCTGCGCGTGCACCTGACCGGCCAGCGCATCCGGTACGCCACCCACGCGACGATCACCCAGCAGGGCCTGGTCGACGTGCAGCGGCTGCTGCGGCAGCGCACCCGGTGGGGGCAGGGCAACCTGCAGTGCCTCGGGTACGTGCCGAAGCTGATCAGGGCCAAGCACGTGGGTTCCGTCGCGCTGATGGAGTTCCTGCAGTACCTGCTGACGCCGTGGCTGGTCGCGCCGATGACGGTGCTCGTCACCGCGTTGGTGGGCGTCAACTTCTACGCGCAGTTCACCGGGCTGGAGATCGGCGGGTTCACCGCGAGCGGCTCGAGCACCCTGCTGGCGCTGGGGATCTGGCTGGTGGCCCTGCTGCTGCCCGGCCTCATCTGGGGCCTGGTGCACCGGCTCAAGCACGGCGACGAACCGCTGTGGAGATGCCTGCTCGTCAGCCTGGCCTATCCGCTCTTCCTGATCCTGGGTTCGGTGTCGACGTTGCGCGCGCTGTACCGGCACTTCGCCGGGCGCAACACGTGGGCGAAGACGGAACGCCTGGCGGAGAAGGAAGTTCCGGCGGTGGCGATGAACCCGCTGCCGAAGATCGCCTAGAAGGTGCCGGGGTGGGCGCGTCTGCGCCGGGCCGCGTAGACGCCCGCCTCGGTGCGGCGGTCGAAGCCCAGCTTGTGCAGGAGTGACGACACGTAGTTCTTGACGGTCTTCTCGGCGAGGAACAGGCGGTTCGCGATCTGCCTGTTGGTCATGCCCTCGGCGATGAGGTCGAGGATGCGGCGTTCCTGGGGGCTCAGCGCGGCGTAGCGCGGATCCTCCTCGGGCCCGCCGCGGAGTCGTTGCAGGACGGTGGCCGTGACGCCGGCGTGCAGGAGCGACCCGCCCGAGGCGAGGGTGCGGACGGCGGCCACGAGGTCGTTGCCGGACACCTCTTTCAGCATGTAGCCGGCCGCGCCGGCCATGATCGCGCCGAACAGCGCCTCGTCGTCCGAGTAGGACGTGAGCATCAGGCACGCGGGCGGCGGCTGCACCAGGCTCCTGATCTCCCGGCACACCGTGACACCGTCGCCGTCGGGCAACCGCACGTCGATGATCGCGACATCGGGTCTGAGCCGGGTCGCCTGCGCGACCGCGGCCGTGGCGCTGTCCGCCTGGCCGACGACGTCGACGTCCTCCGCCTGCGCCAGCAACTGCACGAGCCCGCGCCGCACGATCTCGTGGTCGTCCACGAGCAGCACCGCTATCGCCATCTCGCCTCCTGCAGCACCAGTGGGACGAACCAGGTGATGCTCACTCCCGCACCGGGGATCGAGTCGACCGCGCAGTCGCCGTGGTGACGCCGCGCCCGAGCCGCCATGTTCGCCAGTCCACCGGCGTGATGGGGCACGCCGTCGGAATCGTCAGCCAACGGCAAGCCCCGGCCGTCGTCCTTGACCATGAGCTCAAGGCTCGTCACGGTGCGATCCACGCTCACGGCAACAGCGACATGCTTAGCTCTCGCGTGGCGCACCACATTCGTTAGCGCCTCCCGGAGCGTGGCGAGCAAATCGGGCCGAACCTGGTCCGGCACAACGCTGTCCAACGGCCCTTCGAGCGACACGTCCGGCTCGAAGCCGAGCAGGCGTGCGGACTCGTGCACCGCGTTGAGCAGCTGGCCGCGCAGGCTCGTGCTCCCGGACGGCGGTTCCTGCAGGGAGAAGATGGTGCGGCGGATCTCGCGGATCGTGTGGTCGACCTCCTCCACGAACCCGCTGATCCGCTCGACGAGCTCGGGCTTGCCGCTCATCCCGATCAGCCCCTGCAACCCGAGCCCGAGCCCGAACAGCCGCTGGATCACCAGGTCGTGCAGATCCCGCGCGATGCGGTCGCGGTCCTCCAGCACCGCGAGCCGCTCGGTGTCGCTCCTAGCTCGCGTGAACTCCAGCACCAGCGCGGCCTGCGCCGCGAAGGCCTCGATCAGATCGGGGTCGTCGAAGCTGGGCTCACCCGGCGGTCGCGCGACGATGAGAACGCCGATCGTCCGTTCCCCCACCGTGAGCGGCACGATCGCCGACGCTCCCGGCACCGCGGCCAGCCTGCCCTCGTCGTGGCACTCGCCCTGGCCCGACTGGTAGACCCGGTAGGTGGCGGTGCCCTTTTTCGGCACCCGCATGCCCTCGGCGTCGTACGAACCGCCGTCGGTCACCTCGATGACGAGATCACCGTTCCGATCGGGCAGCACCACCGCCGCGAAGTCGGCGTTCGCCGTCGTGCGCGCGGTCTTCGCGACGAGGTAGAGCGCGTCACGGCCGTTCGTGCCCATCAGCAGGTCGGTGGTCACCTCGGCGGCGGCGCGAAGCCACACCTCGCGCTTGCGTGCCTGTTCGTAGCGGTCCAGGTGGCCGACGGCGCTGCCCGCCGCCGTCGACAGCGCGGCGAGGATGTCGCGGTCCTGAGCGGTGAACTCCGCCTTGCCCGCCAGGAAGAGGTTGCCGAACGTCTCGTCGTGGACCTTGATCGGCGCGCCCAGGAAGTCCGCTACTCCGATCGAGCGCGGGTCACCGGACGTGATCTCGACCTGGCCGTCGTGGTGGCCGCCGAACTCGGTGAGCTCCTTGTGGCCGTTGATCACCGCCAGCGCGCCGTAGGGGGCCTCGATCAGTTCGCAGGCGGACTCGACGACGTGGCGAAGCAGTTCGGGCAGGGTGTCGTCCTCGGCGAACGACAGCACCACGTCCAGCACCCGCTGTTCCGTGCTCACCTTGACGCCCACGGCTTCACCCCTCAGGGGGATAGAAGTGACCACCGCACGAACGACTGAGGGTAACTCCCGAGCGTAGTCAAGGGGGAGACCAGCACTGCAAACAGTGAACTTTGGGACTACTGAGAGTAGAGGGGCGTCTTGTTGGGTGCGTGTGGCGTGCTGGGTTTCGCAGAGCGCGGGTCGGCTTGCGCCGGCTGGCGCCGGTTCCAGCGGGGCGGCCGCCAATGCGTTCGGGTCGCTTTGCGTGGGTGGTTGGGCGGGCAGTACCGAGCCGGTGCCGGTCATCGCCGCTGCGCGTCGATAGCGATTGGGGCTTGACCTTGAGCCTCTGGCGGGATGCTGAAACGGCCGGAAAAGGCCGGGCTGAAAAGCGCCCGGCCGTGCCCATGAGGGGAGCATCCCGCCCCCTCAAGGTCAAGCCCCAATCGCCGTCGGGGTTGCGCCACCACCGCTTATTCGGCAGGCCGTAGTTCACACGCCTCGGCTTCGCCATTGCGTTGGGTGGGAGGGTGGCTCGGCTCCGCCGTTGCCGCGCAGCGGCTGGTTGCTCAGTGCAGGCCGACCGTGAAGCCCTCGTCGATCACTCCGCGGTAGATCTGCGGAGCGAACGTCCTCAGTCCGTGGTCGATCGGGCCGATGAACCCGGCCGAGTCGCCGAGCGGCAGCCGGTACCCGTTCTGCACCCGGTGGAACTCCCACAGGGGCTCCATCGTCGGGTGCGCGGGCCGGAACTGGCGCGGGTCGCGCGGGTGCAGGTCTACGCGCACCAGGGTTCTGGGCACCAGGGCGTCTGCCAGCTGGACCGCGCGTTCCCGGGTGCGGGAGATCGAGATCGCGCCCAGTTCCTGCCAGGCCACCGCCCACGGCATGCCCTGCGGGTCGTCCAGGCGGATGCCCTGCTGCTCGATGACCAGTTTGCGGGGGCGGGAGATGGTCTTCCACTTGACGACGGCCATGACGCCGATGCCCGTGAACGCGATGCCGATGACGGCGGCGATGCTGCCGCCCACCGGTTCGCCGTCCACGAAGGCGGTGACGGCGCCCACCAGGGCGAGGATGCCCAGGACCCCGGCGACCGAGCCGCCGATCAGCACCTTGCGGGTGTCGCTCTTGCCGAGGTCGACGATGACGGGTGGAGGTGCTCCCCAAGCGGTCATGGCCGCAGATTACCGCTGATCAACAGGTCTGCCGCGGCAAAAGGGTCGAGTTCGCCGGAGACCACGCGCTTCGCGAGCTGGTCCACCGGGCCGAAGCGGGTGCGGACGCGGTCCACGGCGATCGCCTCGATCTCGGCGCCCGCCCTGCGCAGGCGGCGTTCCAGGAGTTCGCCGTGCTCGGCCATCCAGGTGTGGTGCTCGGCGATCGCCTCGACCACGCGGTCGAGGCCTTCCATGCGGGCGGCCACCGTTTTGACCACCGGTGGGCGCCAGGCCGGGCCGGAGCGGTCGCGGCGACCCAGCGAGATCATGTACTTGAGGTCGCGCGCGGTCTGGTCCGCGCCGTCGCGGTCGGCCTTGTTGACCACGAAGACGTCCGCGATCTCCAGGATGCCCGCCTTCGCGGCCTGGATGCCGTCGCCCATGCCAGGCGCCAGCAGGACGATGGTCGTGTCGGCGAGGGCGACGATCTCCACCTCGGACTGGCCGACGCCGACCGTCTCCACGAGGACCACGTCGAAGCCGGCGGCGTCGAGCACGCGCAACGCCTGCGGGGTCGCCCAGGAGAGGCCGCCGAGGTGGCCTCGGGTGGCCATCGAGCGGATGAAGACGCCGGGGTCGGTGGCGTGGTCACCCATGCGCACGCGGTCGCCCAGCAGGGCACCGCCGGAGAACGGGCTGGACGGGTCGACGGCGATCACGGCGACACGCTTGCCCTCGGCGCGGAAGGCGCGCACAAGAGCGTTCGTGGAGGTCGACTTGCCCACGCCCGGGGCGCCCGTCAGGCCGATGACCTGGGCGTTGCCGGTGTGCGGGGCGAGCGCCGCGGCCACCTCCGGAAGGGCCGAGCTCGCCTGTTCCACCAGCGAGATCAGTCTGGCGACCGCGCGCGGCTCGCCGTCACGCGCGCGGTCGACCAGTCCTGCTACGTCAACAGCTGTGGCCACAGCCGGGAACACTAGGCCTTGGCGGGCACGCGGATGATCAGAGCGTCGCCCTGACCACCACCACCGCACAGTGCCGCGGCACCCACGCCGCCGCCCCGGCGCTGCAGCTCGAGAGCGAGGTGCAGCGCGATGCGGGCGCCGGACATGCCGATCGGGTGGCCCAGCGCGATGGCGCCGCCGTTGACGTTGACCTTGTCCTCGGAGATTCCGAGCTGACGGGACGAGACGATGCCGACCGCCGCGAACGCCTCGTTGATCTCGATCAGGTCGAGGTCGGCGGGGTCGATGCCCTCCTTGGCGCACGCGGCCTTGATGGCGTTGGACGGCTGCTCGTGCAGCGAGGCGTCGGGACCCGCGACGACGCCGTGGGCGCCGATCTCCGCGATCCACTCCAGGCCCAGCTCCTCGGCCTTGGCCTTGCTCATCACGACCACGGCGGCCGCGCCGTCGGAGATCTGCGACGCCGAGCCCGCGGTGATCGTGCCGTCCGCGGCGAACGCCGGGCGCAGCTTGCCGAGCGAGTCGGCGGTCGTGTCCGCGCGGACGCCCTCGTCCGTGCTGAACAGGATCGGGTCGCCCTTGCGCTGCGGGATCGCGACGGGCGCGATCTCGGCGTCGAACACGCCGTTCTCGGCGGCCTTCGCGGCGAGCTGGTGCGACCGCGCGGAGAACGCGTCCTGCTCCTCGCGGGTGACGCCGTAGCGGCCGTTGTACTTCTCGGTCGAGACGCCCATCGCGACCTGGTCGAACGCGCAGAACAGACCGTCGTGCGCCATGTGGTCGACCATCGTCACGTCGCCGTACTTGAACCCGCCGCGCGACTTCGGCAGCAGGTGCGGCGCCTGCGTCATCGACTCCTGGCCACCGGCCACGACGACGTCGAACTCGCCGGCGCGGATCAGCTGGTCGGCCAGCGCGATCGCGTCGATGCCGGACAGGCAGACCTTGTTGATGGTCAGCGCGGGCACGCTCATCGGGATGCCCGCGGCGACCGCGGCCTGGCGGGCGGGAATCTGGCCCGCACCGGCGGTGAGCACCTGACCCATGATCACGTACTGCACCTGCTCGGGGGCCACGCCGGCGCGTTCCAGTGCCGCCTTGATCGCGACGCCACCCAGCTGGGCGCCCGAGAAGTCCTTGAGCGACCCCAGCAGTCGGCCCATCGGGGTACGCGCCCCGGCGACGATCACGGAACCGGACACAACTGCCTCCATTGGAAGAGCGAACGGTCGTTAACTAGGCACCATACCTGGGGCTACTGGGCGGTAATCGTGTGAGACCCCGCACAGGAGCACCTGCACCGATCAGGTAGATACCCTTGCCCGCTATGAACGCAGACCTCGCTCGATTCGTGACCGCGATCGACCACGTGGGCATCGCCGTGCCCGACCTCGACGTCGCCATCGCGTTCTACCGCGACAACTTCGGCCTTGAGGTCGCTCACGAAGAGGTGAACGAGGAGCAGGGCGTGCGCGAGGCGATGCTGCACGCGCCCGGCGACCACGCGGGCACCGCGATCCAGCTGCTGGCGCCGCTGAACGAGGACTCCACGATCGCCAAGTTCATCGGCCGCTCCGGTCCCGGCCTGCAGCAGCTCGCCTACCGGGTGTCCGATGTGGACGTCGCGGCGGACGCGCTGCGGGCGAAGGGCCTGCGCCTGCTCTACGACGCGGCCAAGCGCGGCACGTCCGACAGCCGGGTCAACTTCGTGCACCCGAAGGACGCGGGCGGCGTGCTCATCGAGCTGGTCGAGCCTGCAAAGCGCTAGCGACGAAAGCCAGTTCGCGGTCGATCGGGTCCTCCTCGTCGCTGTGCCTCGCCACCGAATGGCGGTAGCTGACGGCCAGCGCGAGGAGGGCCGCGGCGGCCTCGACGTCCTTGATCGCGACGGCGGCGCCGCCCGCGGCCAGGATGACCTGCTTGATCTGCGCCGCGACGTTGTCGTAGCGCGCCCGCATCGCGTCGCGCACGGCCGAATGCGTATCCGCTTCACGCCACAGCAGGTGGGACAGCAGCGGCGAGGCGTTCAGGCGCGCGTCGAGCGCGGCCACGAGCCTTCTGAGCGACTCCGCGACATCTCCCGCGACGACGACCCTGCGGTGGTCGACCGTGCTGTCCGGCAACCGCGCGACCAGCGCGGCGAGCAGGTCCTTCTTGCGGTTGAAGTAGTAGTGCACCAGGCCTTTGGGCACGCCGGCGCGTTCGGCGATCCTCGAGGTCGGGGTGGCGTCGAAGCCTCCGTCGGCGAAGAGCTCCTCCGCCGCGGCCAGGATGCGTTCCTTGGCCGAGTCCTCCACGCGTTCCTCCACGGCTGTGTGGGCCCAAGAAGCTCCTGGGCCCACAGGTTTTCCGGCTGATCAGTGCGGCTGCGCCGCGGCCGAGTGCGCGGCGTTCGCGGAGGGCATCGCCAGCGCCCCCGCGGCCACGGTGAGCACACCACCGACCCAGGAGACCCACGAGGCCGCCATCAGGTCGCTGTAGCCCATCACCCACGGAGAGATGAACAGCAGTGCTCCGAGCACCATCTGCACGTACTCCCCGTAGATCATCGCGGGCCTGGCGAGGTCGACGAGTCCGTCGACCGCGATGAGCGCGCCGAGCACGATCATCGTCCACATGGCCGCGTTCGAGGTGTCCACGACGAGCGGAGACAGCAGCACCAGAACGCCGATCGCCACCTCGGCCCAGTCCTGCCACCTGGTCCACGCCTTGGTCATCTCCACCACCTCCTCCTTGCTCGGACGCTTCGATCGTCCTCCTTGGTTGGCCGCCCGGTCAACACTTCTGAGTGGAATCCCTCACAAGCGCGCATCTGAATCGGTTACTGCTGAGTAACCTCCGGCAACCTGCGACTATCCCTCACTCGGGAAGGAATGCCGCCGTGCAGAAGATCCTTGACGCGATCCTGGCCGACGAGCTGGACGCGATCGGTTCCTTGGACGTTCCGGAGAGCTATCGGGGCGTGACGGTGCACGCGGACGAGGCCGACATGTTCTCGGGCCTCGAGACGCGGGACAAGGACCCGCGCAAGTCGCTGCACGTCGACGAGGTCGCCACGCCGGAGCTCGGTCCTGGTGAGGCGCTGGTCGCCGTCATGGCGTCCGCGATCAACTACAACACCGTGTGGACCTCGATCTTCGAGCCGGTGTCCACGTTCGGCTTCCTCAAGAAGCTGGGTGGCCGCCACAACCTGCCGTACCACGTCGTGGGCTCGGACCTGGCCGGCGTCGTCGTGCGCACCGGTCCCGGCGTCACCGCGTGGAAGCCGGGCGACCGCGTCGTGGCGCACTGCTTGGACGTGCCGCTGGAGGCGCCGGACGGCCACAACGACACGATGCTCGACCCGCAGCAGCGGATCTGGGGCTTCGAGACGAACTTCGGTGGCCTCGCGGACCTCGCGCTGGTGAAGTCGAACCAGCTGATGCCGATGCCGAAGCACCTCACGTGGGAAGAGGCGGCGTCGCCGGGCCTGGTGAACTCCACCGCGTACCGCCAGCTCGTGTCGACCAACGGCGCGAACATGAAGCAGGGCGACACCGTGCTGATCTGGGGCGCGTCGGGCGGCCTCGGTTCGTACGCCACGCAGTTCGCGCTGAACGGTGGCGCCACGCCCATCTGCGTCGTCTCCTCGCCGGAGAAGGCGGAGATCGTCCGTTCCATGGGCGCCGAACTGATCATCGACCGCTCCGCCGAGGGCTACAAGTTCTGGAAGAACGAGCACGAGCAGGACCCGCGCGAGTGGAAGCGGTTCGGCGCTCGCATCCGTGAGCTGACGGGCGGCGAGGACCCGGACATCGTGTTCGAGCACCCCGGCCGCGAGACCTTCGGCGCGTCGGTGTTCGTGGCGCGCAAGGGCGGCAAGATCGTGACGTGCGCGTCGACCTCCGGGTACATGCACCAGTACGACAACCGCTACCTGTGGATGAACCTGAAGAGCATCATCTCCTCGCACTTCGCGAACTACCGCGAGGCGTGGGAGGCGAACCGGTTGATCGCAAAGGGAAAGATCCACCCGACGGTGTCCAAGGTGTACTCAATGGACGAAACGGGCCAGGCGGCGCACGACGTCCACCGCAACGTGCACCAGGGCAAGGTCGGCGTGCTCTGCCTTGCGCCGGAAGAAGGTCTTGGTGTGCTGGATCACGAACTGCGCGCGAAGCACCTCACAGCTATCAATCGATTCCGGGGTGTATGACCTTCCGGGGTTACCCGAACGGGTAGCGTGAGGGGCATGGGCCTCGCCGACGACCGTGACCTCGTCCCACTGGGATCCGGCTTCGACATCGTCAAGCGCGGTTACGACCGCGCTCAGGTCGAGGATCATCTCGAACGCCTCGACTCGGACCTGCGGCTGCTCGCCGCGGACCGCGATGCCGCCGTGTCCCAGACGTCCGACCTGGCGCGCCAGCTGGAAGCCGCACGCTCGGAGATCACCGAGATGCGCAACCAGGTGGAGCGCCTGTCACTGCCGCCGACGACGCTGGAGGGGCTCTCCGAGCGCCTCCAGCGCATGCTGCGGCTGGCCCAGGACGAGGCCAACGAGATCAAGGCCCGTGCCGAAGCGGAGGGCGGGCACATCCGCGCCAAGGCGGAAGCCGACGCGGGTGTGCTGCGCCAGCGCTACGAGACGCTGATCGCCGAGCTGGACGAACGCCGCGCGGCCATGGAGGCCGAGCACAAGGGCGTGCTGGAGACGGCGCGCAACGAGGCCGAGAAGATCGTCTCCGAGGCCGAGAGCGCCGCCCGCAAGATCGCCGACGAGTCCGAGCAGCGCCGCGTGACCGTCGAAGAGGACTTCGAGATCGCGATGGCCGCCCGCCGCTCCGAGGCGATGGCGACCCTGGCAGCCCAGGAAGCGGCCTCCAAGACCGAGGCGGACCGCCGCATGCGCGAGGCCGCCGAGGAAGCCGCCCGCGTCCGAGCCGCGATCGCCCAGGAGCAGAGCACCTCGAAGGCCGACGCGGAACGCCGAGTCCGCGAGGCCACCGAAGAGGCCAACCGCCGCCGCCACGACGCGATCGCCGAGGCCACCGCCCGCATCCAGGAAGCGACCGACGAGTCGAACCGCCGCGTGCGCGAGGCCACCGAGGAAGCCAACCGCCGCACCACCGCCGCCACGCAGCGCGTCGAACAGCTCCGCAACCTCCGCAACCGCCTCTCGCACCAGCTCCACAACGTGCGGACGGCGCTGCAGGAGGTCGTGCCGCTGCTCGACCCGGTGGACGAGGAGAAGCCGGCACCCGCTACCGCGCCGCAGGGGCCGGGCACTCCGGCCCAGGTCCCGAGCGCTCCGGCGCAGGGTTCGAATGCTCCCGCTCAGGGGCCTGGCGCTTCCGCTCAGGGTTCGGGTGGGCAGGCGCAGGGTTCAGCTCCGGCACAAGCCGCTCCGGCCCAGGGGGCCGGTGCTCCGACCCAGGCGGCTCCGGCACAGGGTCCGAGTGCTCCCGCGCAGGCCAAGCCGGCCCAGGCTCCGGCTCCTGCGAAGCAGGCGTCTCCGGTTCAGCAGGCCACGCCCGCCGCGCCGAACAAGCCGGTACCTGCTCCCAAGGCTCAGGCCTCTCAGGTCGACGGCCCCACGGCACAACTCGCGCGTCCGCAGACCGCCAAGAAGTCCTGATTCCAGAAGCTCACGCGGCGGCAGGCGGCCCCAGGCCCCTGCCGCCCAAGCGCACGCCACGGTAGGCAGCCCGAGGCTCCTGCAGTCGCGCCGTAGCAGCAGCACAGGCTCGTGCCGCCCAAGCTCACGCGAGCGCAGCAGGCCAAAAATCCGGCGCCGCAAGCTCGCGCAGGGGTCCCCCGCCCAGGGGGACCCCTGATCTCAATTATCCCAGCCAGCACCAACAATTCCGCGTCCGCGCAGGTCAGACCACCACCTCGTGGACAGCCGGCATAGGCAGCGCACGCCAGAACGCCCAGTCCACGCGGCGCCCCGCCGCGATCAGCGCACGCGCCAGAAACGTCCCGTGCGACCCCACCAGCACCGTCACCTCCGGGTACTCCGCGGCCATGCGCGCCAACGCTTTCCCGGCCCGCGAGGTCAGCGCGTCAAGGCTCTCCCCCTCGCCCTGCGCGGATCCCGGATCAGCCCAGCTGCGGGCGTACCGCTCCTCCCAGTCCGCGCTCGGCAGCATGCCCGACTCCCACTCCCGCAGCTCGGGCCACGTCGTCACGGCGAGCCCCAGCACGTCGGCGGCCGGTGTGACGGTCTGCACCGCGCGCAGCTGCGGGCTCGACAGCACCGCGGCCGGCCCGTACGCGACGAGGCGCTCGGCCAACGATCTCGCCGCCTCCACGCCCGCGGGCGTCAGCGGGCGGCGGCCGTCGTCGGGCAGGCCGAAGGGCGGCGGAACGGCCTGCGCGTGGCGCACCAATACGATTCGTGTCGTCACAACACACCATCTTGGGGGAACAGGATGTTCGTGAAGTCGCTGGGCACGGAGGGTGCCGAGCTCAGGCCGCTGGAACCGTGGCAGGCCGAGGAGTTCTTCGCGCACATGGAGCGCGGCCGGGAGTTCATCGGGCAGCACATCGGGTTCGCGGACAAGGCGAAGGACCTCGAGAGCACCCGCGAGCTCCTGCAGGGCTACGCGGAGAAGGCCGCGGCCGACACCGGGCGGATCTTCGGGATCTGGCTCGACGACAAGCTGGTCGGCGGCGTGCTGCTGCGCGTGATGGACGTCCCGCAGGGCCGCGCCGAGGTCGGGTGCTGGCTGGAGCCGGCCGCGACCGGCAAGGGACTGGTCACGCGGGCGGCGAAGCTCCTCATCGACTGGGTGATTCGCGAGCGCGGCGTGCATCGGGTTGAGTGGCTGGTGTCGTCGGCGAACGCGCCCAGCATCGCGGTCGCGCGGCGGCTCGGGATGAGCAGGGACGGCGTGCTGCGCTCGTACTTCCTGCACCGCGGGGTTCGCCAGGACCTCGAGGTGTGGTCGGTGCTGGCGCCGGAGTGGGAGAGCTGATGGACGACCTGGTGCTGCTGCACGCCTTTCCGCTCGACGCGCGGATGTGGGACGTGCCGGGCGCGCTGACGCCGTCGCTGCGCGGCAGCGGTGAGCCCGACCTCGACACCGTCGCGGCACAGGTGCTCGGTGTGCTCGACGAACGGAACCTTGATCGCGTCGTGCTCGGCGGCTGTTCGATGGGCGGCTACGTGGCGATGGCGTTGCTCAGGCGTGCGCCGGACCGCGTCAAGGGCCTGGTCTTCGTCGACACCAAGCACACCGCGGACACGCCGGAAGCGGCCGCGAACCGGCACGCGATGGCGGACCGCGTCGAACGCGAGGGCGTCGGCGAGTGGCTGGCGGACGCGATGCTGCCGAACCTGCTCGGCCCGGACGCGTCGGACACGGCGCGGGCGTCGGTGCGCACCATGATCCTCGACCAGCAGGCCGAGGACGTGGCGTGGTGGCAGCGCGCGATGGCGAAGCGGCCGGACTCGACGGACGTGCTGGAGTCGCTGAACGTCCCGTCCCTGGTGCTCGTGGGCGAACACGACAAGCTCACGCCGCCCGACGTCGCCGCGAAGCTCGCCGTGACGCTCATGCACTCCACGAGCGAACGCATCGAGAACTCGGGGCACCTGCCGCCCGTCGAGCAGCCGGACGAGTTCCGCTTCCGCCTCGAACGGTGGCGCGAGCAGACCGGTATCTGACGACTACCAGCGACGTGGGGGCGGGCCGCGCCGGCCCCCGCGGGCGCCCCCCCCCGGGGGGCCCCGGCGGCGCGGCGCCCCCCCCCCGGGACCTGCCCCCCCCCCCCGCGGGGCGGCCGCCCCCCCCCGCCCCCGCGAGTCCCAGCACGCCTGGTGCCAGTGCCGGCGCTCCTCCACCGAGCCCGTCTCCTGGGCGGGCCACGCCACGACGTGGGCGACGCCGGGACGGATCTCGTGGTCGCAGCCGGGGCAGCGGTAGGTCTTCTGCGCCTGCGCACCCGAGATGGCGCGGACCAGCCAGTCGCCGTCCGGGCCCGACTCGGTGCGCGCCCAGCCCACACCCCCACCGAGGGGACGGGGTTCGTTGGGTTTGGGGCTGTTACGACGTGGCACGACAACACGTTAACCGCTCGTAGAATCAGGGCGTGCCGACCTACGAGTTCCGTTGCCGAACCTGCGACGACACCTTCGACGTGCAGCGACCGATGAGCGAGTCGTCCTCGCCGGCGAACTGCCCGGAGGGCCATCCCGACACCGTGAAGCTGCTGTCCATGGCCGGTATCGGCGGTACGCAGCAGGCCGCGCCCGGTGGTGGTGGCGGCGGTGGGTGCTGCGGCGGAGGCTGCTGCGGTTAGGCCGTCTCGCGGTCGATCATGACCTCGGCGACCTTGCGGCCCTGCTCGCAGACGTCGCCGAACTTGCCGCTCGAGTCGATGACGATGATGCCGAGCCCGCCACCGCTGTAGGGCAGGGCGAGCACGCAAGACGGTTCGACTTCCTGCTCGCCCGTGCGGTTCAGGTACGCGACCTTGTGGCCCTTCACGTCCCACTCGCCGGTGGTGCGCTCGATCTTGATCGGCGTGCCCTCCCGGAAGCGCAGGGAGACACCGACCTCGACGCCGTCGATCTTCGTCGTCCAGCGGCACGACTCCTCGAACGTCGAGTCGTAGTTGATCTGCGTGGGCGGCGTCTCGGCCTTGGCGCCGGGGTAGGGCAGGTCCGTCCACTTCAGCTTGGCGCAGTGGGGCGTGATCTCGCCGTCGATCGGCGCGGTCTCCGGGTCCTCGGACTCGCTGGGCTCGGCACTGGGGTCCGTGGACCCCTCCTTGTCGAACGGTGAGGTCACGTCGAGCGGAGCCTGCGCGACCGGACTGCCCTCGACGACCGCCCGCGCACAGCCGGACGCGAACACGAGGACAGCCAACAGGAGCACCAGTCGCCGCATGGCTCCCACCATGCCAGACGCGACATGGTGCCCCTGTGAGTGGCTCACGAGTAGTCGCGGAACCCCTTGCCGGTCTTGCGGCCGAGACGACCGGCCGTGACCAGGTGCTCCAGCAACGGCGCCGGCGCGAAGCCGGGCTCGCGGAACTCGTTGTAGAGCGTGCGCTGGATCGCCAGCGACACGTCCAGCCCCACGACGTCGAGCAGCGCGAACGGTCCCATCGGCAGACCACAGCCGACCTTCATCGCGTTGTCGATGTCGTCGGCCTCCGCGTAGTGGGCCTCCAGCATCTTCACCGCGTCGTTCAGGTACGGGAAGAGCAGCGCGTTGACGATGAAGCCTGCCACGTCGCCGCAGTGCACCGGGTGCTTGCCGAGGTCGAGGCAGATCTTGCGGGCCGTCGCGACCACGTCGGCGCCCGTGGAGATCGTCTCCACGACCTCCACCAGCTTCATGACCTGCGCGGGGTTGAAGAAGTGCAGGCCCACGACGTCCGCCGGCCTGCTGGTCGCTGCCGCGACCTCGATGACCGGCAGCGAGGACGTGGTCGTCGCGAGCACCGCACCGGGCTTGCACACCTCGTCGAGTGCCGCGAAGACCTCCTTCTTGATCCCGATCTCCTCGGCCACCGCCTCGACGATCAGATCGCAGTCGGCCAGTTCCACGAACTCGACGGCGGGCGAGATGCGCGCGAGCGTCGCGTCGCGGTCCGCCTCGGAGAGCCGGCCCTTGCTGACCGCGCGGTCGAGCGACTTGCGGACCGCGCCGATCGCCTTCTCCGCCTTGTCGAGACTCCGCGCCCGCAGCACCACGTCGTACCCGCGCTTGGCGAACACCTCGGCGATGCCCGTGGCCATCGTGCCGGTTCCGATGACGCCGACCCGCTGGACCTCACGCGCCTGCGTAGCGCTGTCCACTTCGGACGGTGTGTGCACGTCCTCGACGACGACCGGCGAATCGGGCCCGTCGTAGGTGTAGAAACCGCGCCCCGTCTTCCTGCCGAGCAGGCCGGCCGTGATCATCTGCTTCAGCAGCGGCGCCGGCGAGTGCAAGCGGTTGCGCGACTGGTGGTACATCGTGTCGAGGATCTCGTACGCGGTGTCGAGACCGATGAGGTCCAGCAGCGCCAACGGTCCCATCGGGTAACCGCACCCGTACCGCATGGCCGCGTCGAGGTCCTCGCGCGTCGCGTACTTGGACTCCAGCATCTTCACGGCGTGGTTGAGGTAGGGGAAGAGGAGGGCGTTGGCGATGAAGCCTGCCCTGTCCCCGATCACGACCGGCGACTTGCCCAGCCGCTCGGCGAACGCGACCACGTCGGTGATCACGTCCGGCTCCGTCACGACCGTGCGCACGACCTCGACCAGCTTGAGGACCTGCGTGGGGTTGAAGAAGTGCAGGCCGACGACCTTGCCGGGCCGTTTCGTGACGACACCGATCTCGGTGATCGACAACGACGACGTGTTGGACGCGATGATCGCCTCGGGCTTCAGGACCTCGTCGAGGTCCTTGAAGATCCGCGCCTTGAGCTCGATGCTCTCCGGCACCGCCTCGATGACGAGGTCGCAGTCCGCGAGGCTGCCCAGGTCGAGGCTCGTGCTGACCCGGCCGCGCAGCGCCGCGCTCTCGTCCGCGGTCAGCTTCTCCCGCTTCACGGCGCGCTGCGTCGAGTGCTCGAGGTGCCCGAGACCGCGCTCGACGCCGGCCGCGTCGACTTCCACCACCTTCACGGTGAGCCCGGTGCGTGCGAGTACCTCCACGATGCCCGCGCCCATGGTTCCGAAGCCGACGACTCCGACGGTGTTGATTTCGCGCGCCACTGCAGACCTCCCTGCGGGGTAAAGCGTGGGCTACCAAGGAGTAACTTGCGGGCGACTATGCCACTCCCAGCGCCGGCGGGCGTCGTGAGCTTCGCCATCGGGATCGAAACAGTTATCGGTCTAGCGGATGCCTGGCAGCGGCCTTTTGCCTGATGAACCCGTGTGGGGGAACGGAGGGTTGCGCCGTCTGGGGCCGAGGGACGGCTTGGCCCGGCCGCGTGGGCGTGCGGGCGTGCGGGCGTGCGGGCGTGCGGGCGTGCGGGCGTGCGGGCGTGCGGGCGTGCGGGCGTGCGGGCGTGCGGGCGTGCGGGCGTGTGGGCGTGTGGAGGACGGGACCGCAGCGGGTGGGTTCGGGCGGCGCGGGGCTAGGCGGCGCGGGGCCGAGCGGCACGAGTCCGGACGGCACGAGTCCGAGCGGCACGAGTCCGAGCGCGGAGGTCCGCGAGGAGTGAGTCGCGGCGGACCGCAGTGGACGGTGAGCCGACGCGGCCGGATCACGCTGGTTGAACACCGGTACCGGATCGCGATGGCCGGCGTGGTGAGCAGGCCACGCCGACCACCTGCGGTCCACCGCAGATGAGCTGGGACCGCTGCGGCAGATCGCAGCCAGAGCATCGACTACGAACGGCACGGGTGCCCACGGCACCTGACACCACGCGGCCCTGACACCGGCCCCAGCACCTCCTGCTTCTAGACCCTGGCCACCTCAGCGCTGCCCGCCTCAGCGCAGAGCTGAGGTGCGGTTCGGGAGCGTGGCGGCGGCAGCGTCAGTCGTCGAAACCCCTTTCCGCCAGCTCCTCGATGCGCCGCACCGCCTCCGCCGCGTCCTTGCCCGTGGCCACCACGGTGATCGACTTGCCGCCCGGTGCGCTCAGGCCCATCAGGGCCAGCACGCTTGCCGCGTTCGCCTCCTCGTCGCCGTAGCGGACCACCACGTCGGCGTCCAGTTCTGCGACTGTTCTGGCGAGCAGGGCCGCTGGGCGGGCGTGCAGGCCCACCTCGTTGGTCAGCAGCACTTCTGCCGACACGGCGTCCGGCACCAGGTGCAGTGCCGGGCGGGTGGGCGCGGCCACCGGGGCCTCGCCGGAGGCGCCTTCGGCGGCGCTGGCCACGTCAGGTAACGGGGCGCCTCCCTGGGCTGTTACCGCTGCTGCCACCGCGCCCTCGACCAAGGGGGCGTCCACCACCGCGTAGCGGGAGGGGTCGTCCGCCGACTCGACGGCCATCTCCGCCGTCATCTTGGCGCTGCCCAGGTCGTAGAGCACGACCACGCCCGCGCCCGAGTCCGCGTCGGCCAGGGCTTCGACCACCGCGCCGTAGTCGGTGCCCAGGCCGCCTTCCTCGGTGCCGCCCACGGGGAGCACCGCGACGTCCGGGGCCATCTGGACGGCCAGTTCCGCCACGCCGTTGGCCAGCATGTCGCTGTGCGAGACGACCACCAGGCCGACTCGGCTCGCCGGTGCCGCCGCCGTCATGCCTTGGCCGCCGCGTCCGCGAAAGCGCGCAACAGCAACGCCGTCGACCTCGCGCCCGGATCCAGGTGGCCGGCGCTGCGCTCGCCCAGGTAGGAGGCGCGGCCCTTGCGCGCCACCATGGGCACCGTCGAGGACGCGCCCTCCTCCGCCGCGTCGGCGGCCGCGGAGAGGGTGGCGGCCACCGTGCCCTCGGCGGACGCCGCGGCTGTCACGGCCGGGGTCAGGGCGTCGACCATCGTCTTGTCGCCCACCACGGCCTTGCCACGCGCGACCACGCCGTCGAGTGCGGCCTGCAGGGCCCGCGCCACCGCGTCGCGGTCCAGCTCGGCCGCGTCACCCACCGCGGACGACGCGCGCAGGAAAGCCGTGCCGTACAACGGGCCCGCCGCGCCGCCGACCGTCGAGATCAACGTCGTGGCGGCCAGCTTCAGCACCCTGGCGGGCGTGTCCGGTGGCTCGGTGTCCAAACGGGACACCAGTGCGGTGAAGCCGCGCTTCATGTTCTCGCCGTGGTCGGCGTCGCCGATCGCCTGGTCCAGGCGCACCAGCTCGTCGCGGTGTTCCTGGACGACGGCCGCGGCGGCTCGCAGTGCCGCCACGACGTCCTCTGCCGTGCAGCCCACCTCAGACTCCCCACCGCAGCGCGGGCGTGTGGACCGGCGCGTCCCACAGCTCGACCATCTCGTCGTCGAGGCGCAGCAGCGTGAGACTCATCCCCTGCATCTCCAGGCTCGTGATGTACGGGCCGACCAGCCTTCGCTCCACCGTGATCCCCCGATCAGCCAGCAACTGCTCCGCGATGCCGTGCGCCAGGTACAGCTCCAGCAGCGGCGTCCCGCCCATCCCGTTCGTGAAGAGCAGCACCCGGTCGCCCGACGCGAAGGGCAGGTCTTCCAGGATCGGGTCGAGCAACGCCGAGACCATCTCCGCGGCGGTACCGGCGTGCACCTTCTGCCGGCCAGGTTCGCCGTGGATGCCGATGCCGATCTCCATCTCGTCGTCGCCCAGCTCGAACGACGGCGAACCCACGTGCGGCACCGTGCACGCGGTCAGCGCGAGGCCCATCGACCGCACCGAGGCGATCACCCTCAGGGCCAGCGTCTCGCAGTAGGCCAGATCAGCACCGCGCTCGGCGGCCGCGCCCACGATCTTCTCCAGCAGCACCGTGCCGCCGACGCCGCGACGCCCGGCCGTGTACAGCGAGTCCTTCACCGCCACGTCGTCGTCGATCACGACGGACCTGACCTCCGACTCCGCGAGCTCGGCGGCCATCTCGAAGTTCAGCACGTCGCCGGTGTAGTTCTTCACGATCAGCAACGCGCCCGCGCCGCCGTCCGTCCGCGACACGGCGTCGACCACCTGGTCCGACGTGGGCGAGGTGAACACCGGACCGGGACAGGCCGCGTCGAGCATGCCCCGCCCGACGAACCCGCCGTGCAGCGGTTCGTGCCCCGACCCTCCACCCGAGATGATCGCGACCTTGCCCCGCACCGGCGCGTCCGCGCGCACGACGACGGCCGGGTCGTAGTGCACGGTCAGCAGGTCGGAATGGGCTGCCTGCATGCCCCGCAGCGCGTCCTGCACCACGGTGTCCGGATCATTGATGATCTTCTTCATCGAACAGCCCTCCCGAGAAGTCGGTGCCGTGTTCCTTCTTACTCCGGGGGTCTGACGCTCGGAACTGGCAAACGACCCGCGTACCGTTAGGCCGCCCTAAGAAATGCAGGTCAACATCACGTTCCGTAGTGGAGGAACAACGTCGTGTCGAAGAGAGCAGCGCTGCTCGTAGCAGTCGCCCTTACCCTCACCGCCTGCTCCAGCACGCCGGACAAGCCGACCGTCGCCCAAGGTGGCGAGGACTTCGGCAAGGCGTACGAACTGAGCAACGGTTTCGGCACGACGCAGAAGCCCGGCGAGTTCCCCCGCACGATCAAGCACGCGATGGGTGAGACCAAGCTCGAGAAGAAACCCGAACGGGTGGTCGTGCTCGACACCGGCGAGCTCGACAACGTCGTGGCGCTCGGCATCAAGCCGGTCGGCATCGCCTACACGGACGGTTCGCCGACCATGCCGTCCTACATCGGCGCCAAGGGCGGCACGCCGGAGAACGTCGGCACGACCAACAACCTCAACCTCGAGGCAATCACGAAGCTGAACCCGGACCTCATCCTGGGCTCGCAGCTGCGAGCGGAGGCCCTCTACCCGAAGCTCTCGGCGATCGCACCGACGGTGTTCAGCGTGCGCCCCGGCTACGTGTGGAAGGAGAACTTCCTGCTCAACGCGGCCGCGCTCGACCGCCAGGCCGACGCCGCGAAGATGCTCGAGGACTACACGAAGAAGGCCGTCGAGACCGGTGACGCCATCGAGAAGAAGCTCGGTGTGCGTCCGACGGTGACGGCGCTGCGCTTCATGCCGGGCCGCATTCGCCTCTACGCCAAGAAGTCGTTCATCGGGACGATCCTGGTCGACGCCAAGATCGGCCAGCCGACCTCGTCCCAGGTGGACGACCTGGCCGCCGAGGTCAGCGCGGAGCAGATCAGCAAGGCCGACGGCGACTTCATCCTCTACTCCACCTACGGCGACCCGGCCAAGACCGCGACGGGCGCTGTCGTCGGCGGCCCGCTGTGGAGCGGCCTGAACGCCGTCAAGGCGGGCAAGGCCAAGCCGGTCCTCGACGAGACGTACTTCCTCGGCCTCGGCGTGCTCGCCGCGGACGTCGTCCTGGACGACATGAAGAAGCAGCTCGGCGTCTGAGAACCCGGCGCGGGTGCTCCTCGGCGGCTCAGCGGCCGAAGAGCATCCGCGCGAGGCGCAGCATCTGCTTGCCCGCCAGGGACGGCCTGTCGAACGTCGCCATGTCGATCAGCGACTTGAACTTCAGCTTCGTCACGGCCTTGGCGTAGGCGAACTCGCGCAGCCCGTCCTCACCGTGGATGCGCCCGAACCCGGAGTCGCCGACGCCACCGAAGGGCAGGCCGGGAACCGCCGCGTAGGTCAGCACGGAGTTGACCGACACCATCCCGACGCGCAGCTCGGCGGCCAGCTCCTCGCCGCGCGACTTGGAGAACACGGCGGCGCCCAGCCCGTACTTCGACCGGTTCGCGAGCCGCACGCCCTCCAGCGCGTTCGGCACCCGGTTGATCACCACGGTCGGCCCGAAGGTCTCCTCCGTGACCGCCAGCGAGTCCTCCGGCACGTCGACCAGCACCACCGGCTCGACGTACGGCGGCCTGATCGAGTCCGGCCCGCCCACCAGCGCCTTGCCACCGCGGTCGAGCGCGTCCTGCACGTGCTCGCGGATGATCTCCACCTGCGACGGCATCGTGATCGGCCCGAGGTTCGCGTTCGGCTCGCCACCCGGCTTGAGCTTCTTCGCCCGCTTCACCACGATCTCGGTGAACTCGTCGGCGACGTCCTCGGCCACGTAGATCCGCTCCACGCCCGCGCACGTCTGGCCGGCGTTGGACACCGCGCCCCAGATCGCGGCCTCGGCGGCAGCGGCCAGGTCGGCGTCCGAGTCGACGATCAGCGCGTCCTTGCCGCCGCACTCGACCAGCACCGGCGTCAGCGACGCCGCGGCGGCGGCCATGACCTTCTTGCCCGTCCGGGTGGAGCCCGTGAACGCGATCTTGTCGACGCCCGAGGCGACCAGCGCCGCACCCGTCTCGCCGAAGCCCGTGACCACCTGGAACACCGGGTACTCCGGCACCGCCTCGGTGAACGTCGACGCGAGGAACGTGCCGACGCCCGGCGTGAACTCCGACGGCTTGAACACCACGGCGTTGCCCGCGGCGAGCGCGTACGAGATCGACCCCATCGGCGTGTGCGCGGGGTAGTTCCACGGCCCGATGACGCCGATGACGCCCAACGGCCGGTACTCCAGCGTCGCGCTGTGGTTGAACATCAGCATGCCCGAGGACACCCGGCGCTTGCCCAGCACACGACCGGCGTGCCGCGCGGCCCAGTGCAGGTGGTCCATCACCAGAGCGACCTCGACGCGGGAGTCGTCGGCGGGCTTGCCCGACTCCGAGCTGATCAGCCCGATGAACTCGTCCGAGCGCTGCGAGAGGATCTTGCGCCACGCGTCGAGCTTGGTCTTGCGGCCCTCGAAGCCGAGACCCGCCCACCACGCGGCGGCCTCGCGCGCCGAGGACACGGCGTCCTCGACCTCTGCGGCCGTGTGGATCGGGTGGTGCGCGACGACCTCACCCGTGCGCGGGTCCAATGATGCGAACCGCCGCTGCTCGCCATCGTCCGACAGCGCGCTGTCCGAAGCGGTCTGCGTCATGTGGGCTCCTCCCGGTACTCGCCAGTAACCTCGACACTAACGCGTACTCGGGGAACTTTCAGCCCCTGCCTGGTCCCGTGCGGGACGGTCAGGCCTGGGGCAGTGAAGGAAGAACCGCCTTGGCGAACGCCTGCGCCGCCTGGCAGCGATCCAGCTCCTTCTCCTTCGAGGCCGCGACGATGAACTCGGCGATCTCACCCGCGTCGGCCTGGTCCCTCGTCCGGATCAGCACCAGCTCGCACGTCGGGTAGGCGCCGTCCCTGAACGACTGGTAGCCCTTCAGCCCGCCACCGAGATCGGTCTCGACGGACTTGCTGTCGAACTTGCCGTCCTTCGGGATGCGCGCCGTCTTGAACTCGATCTGCATCTGCGCGCTCTGCCCCGTCCACGAGCACTGGTGCAGACCGTACGGCAGCGCACGCGGCGACGCACCGAGGACGGGCGCGAGCGTCGACTTCTCCACGATCGTGCACGGGTCGACCTCGACCGGCGAGCCCTTCGGCGGGCTGTACTTCTGCGGGTTGCCCTTGAGCTTGCGCACGGCGCCTTCGAGCACCTTGCGCCCCGGCTCGCACGCCTCGGCGCCGTCGTTGCCCGTGCTGACCTGCAGCCGCACGGCCTGCGCCGGGTTCTCCTGCGTCACGGCCGAGATGAAGCACGAGGCGCCGCTGAGCTTCTGCTCACCGCTCTTGAGGCCGGCGATCTGCTTGGTCGCCTTCTTCAGCTCGGTGGACGTCAGCGAGTAGCCGATGTCCAGCGTGATGTTGAGCGTCTTGCCGGCCTTGTCCTTCATGTAGTTGGAGCAGCGCGTGTAGGAGCTGCTCGTGTACCTCGACGGCGTGCCGACCGTCTGCAGCAGCTCCTTCTCGATCAACGCGCACGGGTTGACCAGTCGCAGGCGCTCGGGCGCGAACGCCGGGTCGACCGGTTTGCCCGGCTGCGCGGACTGCTTGACCGACGGGTCGGTCGACGTCGACGTGTCCGCACCCGCCTGCACGGTGCGGCGCGGCGAGTTGGTCTTGGCAAGACCCGGCCCGGTCGCACAGCCGGCCATCAGCAACGCGGCGGCGGCGACCACAGCGGTGGCACGAAAACGAGGCACGACGTGCACGGTAGCGACCTTTGCGCGCCTTCGTGGGCGGTACCCCGAGTTACCCCGTGGCACATGTCACCCACAGCTACGGGAACGATTCAGAACATCAACGCGATGTACATGGTGAAGACCCCGACAGAAGGAGAGACGTGCGAAACCGAATTCGCCGCGCATTCAACTGGCTCGACGCGTGGACGATCGAGGCCTTCAACCCCGTTTACCCCGGCCGTCCGCAGTCATAGCTCCTTGAGCGGCTGCTTGTCCGTGTCCGCGAACTGAGGGCGCAGCATCGCCCACGCGGCGAACACCGCCGACAGCACCACCATCGCGATGCCGGCCCACAGGTTGATGTTGACCCCTTCGGCCTTCTTCAGGTCCTCGTCGGTCGTGAACCCGAACCCGATGACGACCAGTACAACGCCGTACAGGCCGAAGAGGAAAGCGATGATCAGTCGCAGGTCGAACAACCTCATGACAGCCTCCCTCAGCCGAAGATGAAGTAGAGAACGGTGGTCAGGGCCAGCACTCCGCCGCCCAGCAGGGCGGGCGAGCGGTACCAGCCCGCGTCCTCACCGGTGGTGGAGTGAGCCCTGTCCTCCTTGGGCGTGAGGCTGTAGACCAGCCCGACGAGCTCGCTGTCCGGCTTGGGCCTCGTGACCATGGTGACCGCGGCGCTCACGACGATGTCGACCACGAACGCGAGACCCGCGCCGAGGAAGCTCGCGCCCTGACCGGGCAGCTCCAGCAGGTTGATGCCGAACGAGGGCTCCGAGATCGCGTAGATGAAGATCGCGGTGAACGTGCCCGCGAGCAGACCGACCCAACCGGCGGTCGGCGTCATCCGCTTCCAGAACATGCCCAGGATGAACGTCGCGAACAGCGGCGCGTTGAAGAACGAGAACAGCGCCTGGATGTAGTCCATGATGTTGGACCCGCCGAGCGCCGCCGCGATGAACGCCGTGCCGATCGCGAGGACGCACGCGCCGACGGTGGCGAGACGGCCGATGCGCAGGTAGTACTCGTCCGGCCTGTCCTTCTTCACGTAGTCCTGCCACAGGTCGTACGTGAAGACGGTGTTGAACGAGCTGACGTTCGCCGCGACACCGGCCATGAAGCTCGCCAGCAGACCCGTGATCGCGATGCCGAGGATGCCGTTGGGCAGCAGGTCGCGCATCAGCAGCGGCAGCACGTCGTTGTAGGCCACCCCACCGCTCGTGTCACCGGCCTTGAGCTGCGCCATCTCCGGCACGATCAGCGCGGCGATGATGCCGGGGATGATGATGATCGCCGGGATCAGCGCCTTCGGGTACGCGCCGATGATCGGCGTGCGCTTGGCCGCGGACATCGACTTCGCGCTCATCGCGCGCTGCACCTCGGCGAAGTTCGTCGTCCAGTAACCGAACGACAGCACGAAGCCGAGACCGAACACCAACCCGATCACACTCCACACCGGGTTGTTGATGCCGGTGAGTTCCGTCGCGGGCCACGCGCTCAGCTGCTCCTGGTCGGTGACCTTCTCGACGATCCCCTGCCAGCCGCCGACCTTGATCAGGCCGACGATCGTCAACGGCGCCAGCGCGGCCACGATGACGAAGAACTGCAGCACCTCGTTGTAGATGGCGGCACTCAGGCCACCGAGCGTCGTGTACGCGAGCACCACCAGCGCCGCGACGCAGATGGACACCGGCAGAGGCCAACCGAGCAGCGCGTCGATGATCACCGCGAGCGCGAAGAGGTTGATGCCCGCGATCAGGATCTGCGCGACGGCGAAACTGATGGCGTTGACCAGGTGGGCCGGTTTGCCGAACCGGCGGCGCATGAACTCGGGGACGCTGCGCACTTTCGAGCCGTAGTAGAACGGCATCATCACCAGACCGAGGAACACCATCGCGGGGATGGCGCCGATCCAGTAGTAGTGCACGGTCGCCATGCCGTACTGCGCGCCGTTCGCCGTCATGCCCATGAGCTCGAGCGCGCCGAGGTTCGCGGAGATGAACGCGAGACCGGTGACCCACGCCGGCAGCGACCGCCCGGACAGCAGGAAGTCGAGGCTGGAGGAGACGGATCGTCGTGCCATCACGCCGATGCCGAGAACCACCACGAAGTAGATGACGAGCAACGCGTAGTCGATCGGTCCCGCGTCAAGCCGCAGGTCCGCTTCGGCCAGCACCGACATCGACACTGCCCACCTCCAAGCCTTCCAACAAAGTCGAACAGAAACGACCAGGAGAGGACAGTACTCCAGGTGAGCGAGTTCCTACCCCGTGTGGATGATCACCAAACCACGAGGTGAGCCGAGTCGCTCGCTGAAGCTGGGCGGCTGGTGGACCGAAGGGGAGGAAGCACGACGAGCCCGGCACCGCGTGGGTGCCGGGCTCGTGAGCTGACGGTCAGAACAGCCGGAACTCGTCCGGCTCGATGCCGCGCAACGCGTCGTAGTCCAGCACCACGCACCGGATCCCGCGGTCCTCGGCCAGCACCCGCGCCTGCGGCTTGATCTGCTGCGCCGCGAACACGCCCTGCACCGGCGCGAGCAGCGGATCGCGGTTGAGCAGCTCCAGGTACCTGGTCAGCTGCTCGACCCCGTCGATCTCACCGCGCCGCTTGATCTCCACGGCGACCGACTTTCCGGCGGCGTCGCGGCACATCAGGTCGACCGGGCCGATCGGGGTCGGGAACTCACGGCGCACCAGGGACCAGCCGTCGCCCAGGGTCGTGACGTGCTCGGCGAGGAGCTTCTGCAGGTCGGCTTCGACGCCGTCCTTCTGCAGGCCCGGCTCCGGGCCGAGCTCGTGCTTGGAGTCGTGCATGACCTCGTCGAGGGTGATGATCAGCTTCTCCCCCGCCTTGTTCTGCACCGTCCAGATGTCCGGGTCCTCGATCAGCCAGCAGGGCGGGCTCATCCAGTTCAACGGCTTGTAGGCGCGGTCGTCGGAGTGGATCGACACCGAGCCGTCGGCCTTGATGAGCAGCAAGCGCTGCGCCATGGGCAGATGGGCGGTGAGTCGGCCTACGTAGTCGACCTTGCAGCGAGCGATGACGAGACGCACCGCGACAGGCTACGGGGTGTGTCCAACAACCGGGCGTTAGGTACGGTCCGTGCCGTGGAAAGCCTCGGCACCCGTGAGGTGTACGCAAACCCGTGGATGACCGTTCGCGAGGACGAGATCAAACGCGCGGACGGCTCGAGCGGCATCTACGGCGTGGTCGACAAGCCCGACTTCGCGCTGATCATCCCGCTCGACGGTGAACGCGTGCGGCTCGTCGAACAGTTCCGGTACCCGATCGGCCTGCGCCGCTGGGAGTTCCCGCAGGGCACCGCGCCGGACCGCGCCGACTCCGACCCGCTGGAGCTGGCGCGTCGCGAGCTCCGCGAGGAGACGGGGCTGCGCGCCGGCCGGATGATCGAGCTCGGCGTGCTCGACGTCGCGCCCGGCATGTCGTCGCAGCGCGGCCGCGTGTTCCTCGCGACCGACCTCTCCGAGGGATTCCACGAGCGGGAGCACGAGGAGCAGGACATGCGGTCGGCGTGGTTCCCGCGCGCCGACTTCGAGTCGATGATCGCGAAGGGCGAGATCACCGACGCCCAGTCGATCGCCGCGTACACGCTTCTCCTGCTGCACGAACACTCCCAGCCCTAGGCGTGGCTGCCCTGAAAAGCCGCCCGGTAGCTCTGCGGTGAGGTCCCGGCGATCCGCTTGAACCTGTCGCGGAACGCCGTGGCCGATCCGAAGCCCACGCGGCTCGCGATCAGCTCCACCGGGTCCCTGGTCGTCTCCAGCAGGTGCTGCGCCTGGCGGACCCGCGCGCGGTGCAGCCACTGGAGCGGCGTCGTGCCGGTCTGCTCGCGGAAGCGCCGGTTCAGCGTCCGCGTGCTCATGCCCGCCTGCTTGGCCATGTCCTCCAGCGTCAGGTCGAGCGACGCGTTGGCCTCCATCCACCGCAGCACGGGTTCCAGCTCTGCTCCCTGAGGCGTCACGGGCGGTGTCACGATGAACTGAGCCTGCCCGCCTTCTCTCTCGAGGGGCATCACGGCGAACCGCGCCGCGTCGGCCGCCACCGCCGACCCGTGATCGCGCCGGATCATGTGCAGGCACAGGTCCAGGCCCGCGGCGGCACCGGCGGACGTCAGGAACTGGCCGTTGTCGACGTAGAGCACGTCCGGATCGACTTCCAGCGCCGGATACCGCGCCGCGAGCTCCTCGGCTCCCAGCCAGTGCGTGGTCACCCTCAACCCGTCGAGCAGACCGGTCGCCGCGAACACGAACGCGCCCGTGCAGATCGACGCGATCCGCGCCCCTCTCGCCGCCGCCTGCCGCAACCCGTCGATCACCGGCTTCGGCACGACCATGGCCGGATCGTGACCCGGAAGAACGATCGTGTCCACTTCGGACAGCAACTCCAGGCCGTGCGGGACCTTGATCCCGAAACAGCCCGCGTCGGCCGTCCTCTTCGGACCGCAGACCCGCACGCGGTACCGCCCGACCCAGTTGAACGCGTCGACCGGTGTCGCGAAGTCGAACGGGACGACGCTGTCCATCGCTACCACTGCCACCTCGTGCACGTCCACCACGGTAGCTGGCGAGAATCCGTTGGAACATGGCATTCCAGCCAGTTCTGCACGGCCGTCCCCGCTCCTACGGTTTTGATCACCGACGTGAGGAGGCAGCAGTGAGAGCTCAAGTGGTGTTGTTCGACGGTTTCGACCCGCTGGACGTCATCGGCCCGTACGAGACGCTGATGGCGGGCGGAATCCCGACCGAACTGGTGGCGGTGGAGGGACCGCGGCAGGTCCCCGCCGGGATGAACCTGTTGTCCCTGGACGCGACCGCCCGGCTCGACCCCGGCACCGATGTCATCGTCGTGCCCGGTGCGGCGGCCATGCAGGACGACGAGGTGTTCGCCCTGCTCAGCGCCGCAGCGGCGACGCTCGGGCCCGTGCTCCGGGACTCGAAAGCGGTCATCGCCACCGTGTGCGGAGGATCGCTCGTGCTGGCCATCGCCGGCCTGCTCAAGGGCCGGAACGCCACCACGAACCACCTCGGCCTGACAGCGCTGGAGTCGATGGGGGTGAACGCGGTCCGCGCCCGCATCGTCGACGACGGCGACCTGGTCTCCGCGGCCGGTGTCACGTCCGGCGTCGACCTCGGTCTCTACCTCGTCGAACGCGAGGTCGGCTCCCAGCAGGCCCTGGAGGTCGAGACGCTGTTCGCCCACGAACGCCGCGGCACGGTGTGGAGCGCGGCGTGAGCAAGTTCTTCCTCTCGCTGCACGTCCTGGCCGCCATCGTCGCGATCGGCCCGGTCACCGTCGCCGCCAGCATGTTCCCGAAGGCCGTGACCACGGCCGGCAACCCCGAACTCCTGCACCGGATCTGCCGCGTCTACGCGCTCATCGGCATCTCGGTGCCGGTCTTCGGGTTCGCGACGGCCGGCGTGATGGGCGTGACCGGCCACCCCTGGGTGATCGTGTCGATCGCGCTCACCACCGCCGCCGCGTTCGTGCTCGCCCTGAAGATCCTTCCCGGCCAGGAGAAGGCCATCAGGACCAAGGACGTCAAGCACCTGGCCATGTACACGGGGATCTTCAACCTGTTGTGGGCCACCGTGACGGTGCTGATGATCCTCCGGCCGGGCTCGACCACCGGTGCCTAACGCTGTGACACCGGCCGTACGACGATCTCGTTGACGTCGACCTCCGCCGGCTGCGAGATCGCGTAGGCGATGGCGTCACCGATGGCGGACGCCGGCAGCGCGAGCTTGCGGAAGTCCTCCATCAGCGACGCCGCGAAGTCCTCGGTGATGGTGTCCGCCAGCTCGGACTCCGTGACGCCGGGCGAGATCACGGTGACGCGCAGGTCGTCGCGCTCCTGCCGCAACCCCTCGGACAACGCCCACACCGCGTACTTCGTCGCGCAGTACACGGCGGCGGTCGGCATGACCATGTGCGCGCCGATCGAGGCGACGTTCACGACGTGCCCGCCGTCCGTGAAGCGGGGCAGCACGGCGGCGATGCCGTTCAGCACGCCCTTGATGTTGACGTCCACCATGCGGTCCCACTCGTCGACCTTCAGCGAGCCCATGAGGGACAACGGCATCACGCCCGCGTTGTTCACCAGCACGTCCACCCGCCCGTACCGCTCCACGGCGGCGTCCACGAAGGACTGGAAGGACTCGCGGGAGGTCACGTCCAGCGGCGCGTAGGCGCCACCGATCTCGTCGGCCAGCGCCGCCAGCCGGTCCTCCCGCCGTGCGCCGAGGAACACCTTGTGCCCGGCCTTGGCGAGGACTCGGGCCGTCGCCTCGCCGATACCGCTGGAAGCTCCGCTGATCACCACAACTTTTTCGCTCATGGCACCGACTTTCGGCCCGCGGCGCGGTGTCTGCCAGGACACCTCCTGCCTAGGTGTGGCACACCCAGGCAGAAGTCGCGGCCGGGTAATAACCTCGGAAGCGTGCTAGGCGAGTTCCTGAAAGCCCACCGCGCCCGCGTCAACCCCCAGGATGCGGGCCTGCCGAGCCACACCCAGCGCAAGGTCAAGGGCCTGCGCAGGGAAGAGGTCGCGGTGCTCGCCGGGGTGAGCGCGGACTACTACGCCCGCCTCGAACAGGGCCGCGAGACCAACCCGTCCGCGCAGGTCCTCGACGCGCTGAGCCGCGCGCTCCAGCTCGACACCGACGCGCGGGCGCACATGCACCGCCTCGCCGGGGTCGTCGCGGACGAAGGTCATTCGACCGACAAGGTCAGCCCGGAACTGATGCGGCTCATCGGCGGCATGCACGACATGCCCGCGTTCGTGATGAACTCGCTGCTCGACATGCTCGCGGTGAACCCGCTGGCAGAGGCGCTCTACGAGCCGTTCTCGCCCGCCGACAACGCGGCCAGGATGACGTTCCTCGACCCCGCCGCCGCGAGCTTCTACCCGCGCTGGAACTGGGTCGCGCAGAGCACCGTCGCGCACCTGCGGCAGACCGCCGACCCGAGGTCGCCGCGCCTGCGGCAGATGGTGGAGGCGCTCAGCGAGAGCCCGGTGTTCCGCGAGCTCTGGGAGCAGCACGAGGTGCGCGGGAAGACCCAGGACGCCAAGGAGTTCGTGCACCCGGCCGTCGGCGCGCTGAAGCTGAACTACCACTCGTTCGACGTCCGCGAGGCACCCGGCCAGTTCCTGGTGGTCTACCAGGCGGAGCCGGGCCCGAACGCCGACGCGCTGAGGCTCCTCGCGACTAGTCGGGCCACACGGGCGGCCGCTTCTCCAGGAACGACGCCCGTCCCTCTTTGGCTGACGGGGACTGCGAGGTCTCGGCCATGACGGACAGCGCGATCTCGTACCCGTCGATCTCGGGCCGGTCCAGCTGCGCGTAGATCGTCCGCTTGCCGATCGCCTTCGACGCCCTGCTCCCCCGCGTGGCGCGCGCCAGCAGGTCGTCCGTGGCGGCGTCCAGCTCGTCCGCCGGCACGGCGCGGTTGATCAGCCCCCACTCCACCGCCGTCGCCGCGTCGATCACGTCGCCGGTGAGCACGAGCTCCATCAACCGCTTGCGCCCGATCGACCGCGCCACCGGCACCGCGGGCGTGTGGCAGAACCACCCGGCCTTGCCTCCGGGCAACGAGAACCCGGCCGTGTCCGCCGCGACCGCGAGGTCGCACGAAGCCACGAGCTGACATCCGGCCGCCGTCGCCAGCCCCTGCACGCGCGCGATCACGACCTGCGGCGCCGACTGGATCGTCTTCATCAGCACGGTGCACAGCTCCAGCAGCAGCCGCACGCCCTCCTCGTCACGGGCGTGCACGTCCGCGAAGTCGTGCCCGGCGGAGAAGACGGGCCCCTCCGCGGCCAGCACGATCCCGGCCGCGTCCGACGTGCGTGCCTCGCGGAACGCGTCCAGCAGCTCCGTGAGGTGCTCGGCGGACAGCGCGTTGCGCTTGGCCGCGCGGTTCATCGTGATCCGGACGACGGACCCGTCCCGCGAAACGTCAACCATTCCGCGACACTAAGGCCCTACGAGAGCGAGCGCACCTCTCGGATCACGGTGACGATCTCGTCCATGATCTCGGTCAGCTCGTAGTCCTTCGGCGTGAACACCCGCGCCACGCCGCGCTCGCGCAGCTTGGCCGCGTCGTCCGGCGGGATGATGCCGCCGACGATCACGGGGATGTCCCCGGCACCGGCCTCGCGCAGGCCGTCGACCACGGCGGGCACGACCTCCAGGTGCGAGCCGGAGAGGATCGAGAGGCCCACGACGTGCACGTCCTCCTGCACGGCGGCCGAGACGATCTGCGACGGCGTGAGGCGGATGCCCTGGTAGACGACCTCGAAACCGACGTCGCGGGCGCGCACGGCCACCTGCTCGGCGCCGTTGGAGTGGCCGTCGAGACCCGGCTTGCCGACGAGCATGCGCAGGCGTTCGCCCATCTCCTCGCCGGTGGAGCGCACCCGGTCGCGCACCCGCGCGATCTCCGAGCCCGCCTCACCGGACGCCGACGCGCCGGAAACGCCCGTGGGAGCACGGTATTCGCCGAACGTCTCGCGCAGCGCCTGAGACCACTCGCCCGTCGTCACGCCGGCACGTGCGCACGCCAGCGTGACCTCGACGAGGTTCTGGTCGGTCTTCGCGGCCTCGCGCAGGGCGTCCAGGGACGCTTCCACAGCAGCGTTGTCGCGGTTGGCACGCCACTGCCTGATCGCCTCGACGGCCTGCGCCTCGACGACCGGGTCGATGGTCTCGATCGAGTTCGCGCCCTCGGCCTGCAGCGGCGACGGCTCGGTCGTGTCGAACTTGTTGACGCCCACCACGATGTCCTCGCCCGCCTCGACGCGGCGGCGGCGATCCGCCAGCGAGGACACGAGGTTCGACTTCATGTAGCCGGACTCGACGGCCGCGACGGCGCCGCCCATCGCCTGCACGCGGTCGATCTCCTCGCGGGCACCGGCGAGGATCTCGTTCACCTTCGCCTCGATGACCGGGGAGCCGTCGAAGATGTCCTCGTACTCCAGCAGGTCCGTCTCGTAGGCGAGCACCTGCTGCATGCGCAACGCCCACTGCTGGTCCCACGGGCGCGGCAGACCGAGTGCCTCGTTCCACGCGGGGAGCTGGATGGCGCGCGCACGGGCGTTGCGGGACAACGAGACCGCGAGCATCTCCAGCACGATGCGCTGGACGTTGTTCTCCGGCTGCGCCTCGGTGAGACCGAGGGAGTTGACCTGCACGCCGTAGCGGAACCGGCGGTGCTTCGGGTTCTCGACGCCGTAGCGCTCCAGCGTGATCTCGTCCCACAGCTGGGCGAACGCGCGCATCTTGCACATTTCCTCGATGAACCGCACACCGGCGTTCACGAAGAAGGAGATCCGGGCGACGACGTCGCCGAACTTCTCCTGCGGCACCTGGCCGGAGTCGCGCACCGAGTCGAGAACGGCGATCGCGGTGCACATCGCGTACGCGACCTCCTGCGCCGGCGTCGCGCCGACCTCCTGGAGGTGGTAGCTGCAGATGTTGATCGGGTTCCACTTCGGCACGTTCGACACGGTCCACGCGACCATGTCGGTGATCAGCCGCAGCGACGGTCCCGGCGGGAACACGTAGGTGCCGCGGGACAGGTACTCCTTGATGATGTCGTTCTGCGTCGTGCCGGCGAGCGCCGACGGGTCCGCGCCCTGCTCCTCGGCCACGGTGACGTACAGCGCGAGCAGCCACATGGCCGTCGCGTTGATCGTCATCGACGTGTTGGCACCGGCGAGCGGGATCTGGTCGAAGAGCTGCCGCATGTCGCCGATGTGGCTGACGGGCACGCCGACCTTGCCGACCTCGCCCTTCGCGAGCTCGTCGTCGGGGTCGTAGCCGGTCTGCGTCGGCAGGTCGAACGCCACCGACAGCCCGGTCTGGCCCTTCGACAGGTTGCGGCGGTAAAGCGCGTTGGAGGCGGCCGCCGACGAGTGACCCGCGTACGTGCGCATCACCCAGGGCCGGTCGCGCTCACGGTCAGCTGGGTACGGCACAGCAACCTCCCACGTCGTCGTTCTCCGGAGCGTACTGGCCGGTAACCGACGCTGCGCGTGCGATTGCTCACTGAATCGTGACCACTGGGAGCATGATGAAGAGGTGACGGGCTTCTACCAGACCGGGATCGTCTTCGCGGTCCTCGGCTTGCTGGCTCTGGTGCTGAGGTACTTCGCGGGAAACGACAGGCGGCCCGTGCCGGACCTGGACGGCACGGACTTCGGGTTGCTGAGCGAGGTCGCGGTCGTCCCGACGGAGGAGGCCGCGAACGTTCTCGTGCAGAAGCTCAAGCAGAACGGGGTGCGTGCCACGCGTTCGAGACACGCGCCTTACCAGGTGATGGTGTTCCCGGCGGACGTCCCGAACGCGCGGCTGGTGCTCAAGACGTGAGTTCGACTTTCCGGCGAATCTCACCGCGCGAGCGGGCGAGCGCAATCAGACGCTGACGCGCTCCACGTTCGCACCCAGCTTGCGGAGGTTCTCCACGAACCCGGGGTAACCGCGCTCGATGTGGAAGATCTCGTAGACCTCGGTGGCCCCGTCGGCGCACAGACCGGCGAGGACGAGCCCCGCACCGGCGCGGATGTCCGACGCCCACACCGGCGCGCTGGACAGCTTCTCGATCCCGCGGATCACGGCGTGGTGGCCGTCCGTGCGCGCGTCGGCCCCGAGCCTGATCATCTCGTCGATGAACCGGAACCGTGACTCGAACAGGTTCTCGGTGATCATCGAGGTGCCCTCGGAGACCGTGGACAGCGCGATCGCGAACGGCTGGTTGTCCGTGGCGAAGCCCGGATACGGCAGCGTCACGAAGTCGACGGCCTTGGGCCGGCCTTCCATGACGACGCGGAACCCCTCGTCCTCGCCCTCGTAGACGGTGACCTCGGCGCCCGCCATGCGCAGCTTCTCCAGCACCAGGTCGAGGTGGTGCGGATTCACACCGCGCACCCGCACGTCGCCGCGCGTCATGACGGCGGCGAAGCCCCAGGTGGCGCCCACGATCCGGTCACCGATGACGCGGTGCTCGGTCGGCTTGAGCTCGGTCACGCCGTGCACGGTGAGGGTGGACGTGCCGGCGCCCTCGACCTTCGCGCCCATCTGGTTGAGCATCAGGCAGAGGTCGACGATCTCGGGCTCGCGAGCGGCGTTGTCGATGACCGTCGTCCCGGTGGCGAGCACGGCCGCCATCAGGATGTTCTCGGTGGCGCCCATGCTCGGGAAGTCGAGCCAGATCTGCGTGCCCTGCAGCCCCTCGGCCTCGGCGACGATGCAGCCGTGCTCGATCCACGTCCTCGCACCGAGCTTCTCCAGCCCGCTCTGGTGCATGTCCAACGGCCGCGAGCCGATCGCGTCACCGCCGGGCAGCGCCACGACCGCGCGCTTGCACCGCCCGACCAGCGGCCCGAGCACGCAGATGCTCGCGCGCAGCTTGCCCATGGCCTCGGAGTCGGCCCGGTGGCTCAGCTCGGCGGGGGTCGTGATCCTCGCCACGTCGCCTTCGAGCTCGACCTCGCACCCGAGACTCCGCAGCGCGTCCGCCATCAGCGGCACGTCGAGGATGTCCGGGCAGTTGGTGATGGTCGTGGTGCCCTCGGCCAGCAGGGCCGCCGCCATCAACTTGAGCACGCTGTTCTTGGCGCCAACGACGTCGACGTCGCCGACCAGCCTTGCGCCACCGTGTACCCGGAAATGCTCGCTCACGCGGCAATCCTACGTACGGCTCTAAAGTGCCAGGCATGGCGGTGCATCTCACCAAGATCTACACACGGGTCGGCGACGACGGCACGACCGGACTCGGCGACTTCTCGCGCGTTCCCAAGACCTCTGCACGCATCGAGGCCTACGCGGACGTGGACGAGACGAACGCGTCCCTCGGCGTGGCCCTGGCGCTGGGCCAGCTGGCACCGGACGTCTTCGAGGTGGTGCGCAAGGTGCAGAACGACCTCTTCGACGTCGGAGCGGACCTCTGCACCCCGATCACACCGGACCCGAAGTACCCGCCCCTGCGCGTGACCCAGGCCTACGTGGACCGCCTGGAGGGCTACTGCGACACGTTCAACGAACGCCTGGGCAAGCTCGACTCGTTCATCCTGAACGGGGGCACGCCGGGAGCGGCCCTGCTGCACCAGGCGCGCACCATCGCCCGCCGCGCGGAACGGCGCACGTGGTCGCTGATCGAAGAGGACGCCGAGCACACGAACGTGCTCACGGCCAAGTACCTGAACCGGCTCTCGGACCTGCTGTTCATCCTGGCCCGCGTGGCGAACCCGGACGGCGACGTCCTGTGGCAGCCGGGCGAGAACGCCTGACGAACGCGAAACGACCCGCCGGGAGAACCCGGCGGGTCGTTCGCACGAACTTCAGGAAGCCCAGGGAATGGACCGCCCGGGCGGAGAAGACTCCAACCAGGACAAGAACCCGGTCAGGGCGTCCGGCCCCATGGCGATCTCTACCTCGCCGGAGGCGGACCGGCAGCGCAGCACGGTCGCCCCCACGGGCATGGCGTAGGCCTCGGGCCCGGTCGGCTCCCGCCGGGCGTCGATCTCCAGGCCGTCCCGCGAGATCAGCTCGTTCGGCCCTGACCCGAGCGAGAGCACCCGGAACCAGGCGAACGAGTCGCCCCGGTAGTGCCCCACGCCCAGGTGCCAGCCACGCCCGCGATCATCGAACTTGCTGCGCAGGGCGACGTGCACGCCACCCTCACGCAGCAGCCGGATGCGGCGCCAGGCGAAGCAGGTGATGACGATCGCCACCCCAAGAAGGATCAGGCCGGCAATCTCGGTGATCCCCACGGCTGCGGCCTCGTGCCCGGTCTCAGGCCGACTGTTCCACGGCCCGCACGCGCGCTGCCGCACGTGCGCGCTCTGCGTCGTCCGCGTCCTGCAGCGCCGTGCGCGCCGCGTCCACGTCGATCTCGCCCGCGAGCTCGGCGTCCTCGGCGAGGATCGACACGCCGGTGCCGGTCACGGAGAGGAAGCCACCGTGCACGGCGGCGGTGACCAGGCCACCGTCCGTCGTGCGCACGCGCACCACGCCACCCTCGACCAGCTGGCCGAGCACGGGCTCGTGACCGGGCAGGATGCCGATCTCGCCCTCGGTGGTCTGCGCCGAAACAGAGGTGGCCTTACCGGACCACAAACGGCGTTCAACGGCGACCAGTTCAACGGTCATCTCGGCCACGCGTATCTCCCTCGTCGTCTGGAGTCGAACTGAGTCTAAACGGTCGCCTGACAACCTTGCCGCCCCGCCCGGTGTCAGTACCTCCGACGACCGCCGAAGGGGGGACATGCAGGACTTCGAGGACTTCGTGGCGTTGCGGTCGCAGGCGCTGTTGCGCACCGCATACCTGCTGTGCGGCGGCGACAAAGGCGCCGCTGAGGACATTCTGCAGGACGTCCTCATGAACATGTACGGCAAGTGGCGCCGGATCAGCTCCTCTCCGGAGGCGTACGCACGCGCCGCGCTGGCCAACTCGGCCGCGAACCGGTGGCGACGGCGTTCCCGCAAACCGGAGGCACCGCTGGAACTGGGGGCGGTGCCTGCGGCGCGCGGGCACGAGCAACAGGTCGTGGACGCGGACATTGTGGTGCGTGCGTTGGCGCAGCTGCCGAAGAAGATGCGCGCCGTTCTGGTGCTGCGGTTCTTCGACGACCTCAGCGAGGCGGAGACCGCGCGTGCACTCGGATGCGGCGTCGGCACGGTGAAGAGCCAGACCTCGCGCGGCCTCGCCCGCATGCGCGAACTGATGGGTGAGCAGGTGCTGACGTGGAGTTGAAGCAGGCGATGGAGGCCGCGACGGCCGAACTCGACGTGCGGCCGGGATTCGTGGGGGACGTGATGGCCGGGGGACGACGCAGGCACACGCGCAAGCTGGTGGCGATCACCGCGGCGGTGGCACTGCTGGCAGGCGTGACGACGGGGGTGGCGCTGACGCGCTCGCCGGAACCGCCGGAGGATCCGCGGCTGACGGCGACGACGACCGGTCCGCACGCCGGCGACTCCGAACTCATCGCGACCGCGCTGCACCTATGGGACGAGGCGCAGAAGCAGCCGTGGAAGCCGTACGAGCCCGTGACGGAAGTCTCAAAGCGAGCGAACGTGTTCTGGACGGGACAGACCCCTTCAGGCCCGATCGCCCTCGTCGCGCAGGAGGTGCGGGTGCGCGACTCCGCACGGCCCGCGACCCTCGTGGGCCTGGTCGCCGACGGCGCGGTGGCGGGCCGCGAGGTCGTGCAGGCGGAAGCCAGGGACAACGAGACGGGGCTGTACCGCTTCGGTCCTCTCGGCGACCACTACGTGGTGCTGACGCTGGGCAGGACGGTCTCCTGGTCGTTGAAACCGGCGCGCGGTCCGGACAACCGCCTTGCTCGCGTTTGGGCGACGGCCCCGCACGACGAGGACGGCGTCGTGTTCACGGTGGCTCCGCTGGCCGATCGGCCGGTGTTCGTGCGCGGCGACTCCGTGCCGCAACCCGACGACTTCACCCGGCAGCCGATCCTCAGCAGGTACGACTACCGGCCGGACCGCGCGTTCGTGCCCCACCCCGGTCTGGGCTGGAGCGGGCAGAACTGCGCGACGGGCACGCCCGAGGAGCGACGGACGCCGCCGGGGACGAAGGCGGACGACCCGAAGCGCGAGCTGCAGAAGCGGGCACTGCTCGACTACCTGGTCGGCTGGGACGTGACCGGCGACTGGAGCGTCTGCGCGTGGCTGCCGGACGGTCGTTACGCGTTGATGTTCGAGGCCTACGGAGAGCTGTACGGCGCGCTCTACCAGCCGGACGGCACGTTCAGCGCGCCCGTGCTCGGCGGCAGGGCGGTCAAGGGCGAGCCCGCGGTGCTGGCGTTGCCGGACGGTCAGGGCACGATCGTCGCCGACTTCGGCGCCACCATCGGCCCGCAGGAGCGCGACCACGCCTGGCTGGCGCCCGCCGGCACCAAGGAGGTCACCGTGCGGCAGCAGGGCGTCCCCAAGGTCGTTCAGCTCCCCTAAGCGGTGTCTAGGCGCCGTGCCAGGAACGCCAGAGCGTCGCGTAAGTGCCGTCTCTGGCGACCAGGTCGTCGTGGGATCCCAACTCCACGACACGACCCGCGTCCACGACCGCGATCCGGTCGGCGTCACGCGCGGTCTGCAGGCGGTGCGCGATCGCGATCACCGTGCGTCTCTCCCGCACGGCCGCGATCGCGCGCTCCGCGTGCCTGGCCGTGGCCGGGTCGAGCGAGGACGTCGCCTCGTCCAGCACCAGCGTGTGCGGATCGGCGACCTCGACGCGTGCGAGCGCCAGCTGCTGCGCCTGGGCGGGATCCAGCTCGAGCCCGCCCGCACCGAGGAGCGTGTCCAGGCCTTCGGGCAACTCCTCGAACCACGTCGCGCCGACGGTCCGCAACGCTTCGAGCAACCGGTCGTCCGGAGCGTCCGGGGCCGCCATCGCGAGGTTCTCCCTGACCGTCCCGATGAACACGTGGTGTTCCTGCGTCACCAGTACGATCCGCTGCTCGCCTGCTGCCGCGAGATCGGCGACGGGCACCCCGCCGACGAGCACCGACCCCTCCCCCGGCCGGTCGACGCCCGCGATCAACCGGCCCAGCGTCGACTTGCCCGCGCCGGAGACTCCGACGATCGCCAGCCGTTCTCCCGGCTGCACCACGAGGTCGACACCGTGCAGGACCTCGTGTCCGTCCACATAGGAGTAGTGGACTCCGCTCACCTCGATGCGGTCGCCCTCCGGTTCGCGGACGGCGGGCGCGGGTTCGGCGTGGGCCCCGATCCCCTCGATCCGGGCGAAGGACGCGCCGCCGCGCTGCAGGAACTCGACCCAGAACAGGATGCGGTCCATCGGCTCGACCAGCCGCCAGACCCACAACACCGCCGTGACGACGACCTCGATCCGCACACCGTCGGCCGCGTAGAAGAAGCCACCGACGAGCAGCACCAGCACGGCCGGCAGGGTGTTCACGAAGGTGGTCACCGGGAACAGCACGTTCCTGAGCGCGAGCGTCCGCAGCCGAGCCCGGTACGACCGCGCGACGGTGCCGTCCGCGGCGGCCAGCATCCGGGCCCTCAGGCCGTACGTCTCGATCGTCCGGCTGCCCTCGCCGACCGCCGCGGACATCTCCGCGACGTCACCGTTGGCCTCGCTCTCCGCGAGGTACGCGTCGCGCGCACGGGCGAGGTACCAGCGCACCACCCACACCACGAACGGCATGCCGACCAGCGAGACGAGGCCGAGCACCGGGTCCAGCCAGAACACCGCCACGAACACGACCAGGAGGTGTGTGGCGCCCGCGAGCACCTCGGGCACGCTGTCCCGCAACGCCTGGCCGACCACGCCGACGTCGCTCGTCACGCGGGTCATCAGGTCGCCGGTGCTCAGCCGGTCGACCACCCGCGCGGGCAACGCCAGCGTGCGCGTCACCGCCTCCTCCCGCAGCGAGGCCAGGAACCGTTCACCGAGCCTCGCCGCCCGCAACGCGCTGTACCGCACCAGCACCAGGTGCACGACGGCCGCACCGAGCACCCCGAGCGCGAGCTGGTCCACAGTGGACGGCGTCAGCGAGCCGGCCTCCACCCCGCCGACGATCTTGCCGAGCAGGTACGGCCCGACGAGCCCCGACAACGCCGAGAGCGCGGTGAGCACGAGCACCGCGGCCAGCGCACGCCGTTCGCCCCGGAGCAGCCGCGCCGCGGCCTGCCGCACCTCGCGGCGGTCCGCGATCGGCAGCCCGGTCATCGGCTCTCCTCCAGGTGCACGACCTGATCCGCCTGGTTCGCCCACAACGGCGACGACGACACGACGACCGTGGTCCGCCCCGACCGCCTCTCCCGCACCCTCTTCGCCACCGCCGCCTCGGTCACCGCGTCCAGGGCGGACGTCGGCTCCACCAGCACGAGCAGATCCGGTTCGCTCAGCAACGCCCGCACGAGCCGCAGCCGTTGCCGCTGGCCGCCGGACACGTTGCGGCCCTGCGACTCCAGGGGTGAGTCGAGGCCGTCCGGCATCGCCTCCACGACGTCCACCGCGGCCGCCGCGTACAACGCCTCGTCCAGTTCGCGGTCACTGTGCACCGCCACCGACACCGCCTCGCGCACCGTCCCCGGGAACAGGTAGTCGTCGTTGTCCGCGACCACGCCCGGCAGCCGGTCGACGGCGTCCCTCGCCAGCGTCGCGTTCGCCGAGACGACCACGGTCAGCGCGCCGGTCTTCACGTCCAGCGGCACGGAATCGGCGTCCGGCTCCTCTGGCTGCAACCGGAGAACGTCGATGACCCGCCGCGCCGACACCAGCGCACGGGGAATCGCGTCCGCCCCTTCCATGAAGAACCCGACCGGCACGGTCAGCGTGGTGACGTACAGGTAGACGGCGATCATCTCCTCGATCGAGATGGCGCCGGAGACCGCCATGCGCGCCACGATCCACGTGACGACGGCGAGGAACAACGCGGGCAGCCCCCACGTCAGCGCCTGCACCCAGCTCAGCCACGCCGACACCCGGTAGCCGTCTTCGAGGACCTCCCGCGACAGGGCCCGGAACCGCGACTCGAACGCCGGCTTCCCGCCGATCCCGGACAGCACCCGCAACCCGCCCACGATGTCCCCGGCCCGCGCACTCAGCTCACCCTGCCGCTGCCGGTACCCGGCCTCCACGGCGTGCAACCGGCTCAGGACGGGCCCCGTCACCACGGCGAGCACCGGCACCCCGAGCAGCACCACCACAGCCACCAACGGCGAGATCCGCACCAGCAACACCGCCGTGGCCACGTACGCGACCACGGCACCCACTCCGGGCCCGGTACTGGTCAGCGCGTGCGCGATCCGCGCCGTGTCGCCGTTCTGCAGGTAAGTGAGCTCCCCTGTGGACAGCTTCCGCCGGACCACCCCGCCGAGCCGGGTGACGTGCCGGACGACGATCTGGACCGTGCGCAGCGAGGCGTCGGTCCGCACCAGCGTCATCGTGCGGTGGCGGGCGATGAAGACCAGTGCCAGGCCCAGGCCCACCGCGAGCAGAGCGCCGCACCAGCCCAGCAACGCGGTCCTGTCGCCGCCCCGCACACCGGCCTCGACCGCTCGCGAGATGAGGTACGGCGGCAGGATCAGCCCGCACATCGACAGCGAGCCCCACCACGCCCCGGCGAGCACCCGCCCGCGTTGCACGAGCACGAGCCACCACAGGTACCGCCAGGGCGAGCGGACGTCCGGCGTCCCCGGGTCGTCGTGCGGAACGTGTCGGGCCATGCACCCGACCTTGCCATCAGCCGGCGGGCGCCACGACCGATTTCGCCTTCAGCCCAATCGCACCAACGGCCGTTGCGCCCAACGCCGCTACGAGCGCGAACGCGTAGAAGCCCCACGGGTGCGCCAATCCAGCCGTGAGCAACGCACCGCCGAGCAACGGCCCGCTGATGGCGCCCAGCCGTCCGATCCCAGCGGCCCATCCGATACCCGTGGCCCGGTTCTCCTCGTAAACCCGCCCCGCGTAGGCGTACACGAGCACCTGCGCGCTGAACACGAAGCACCCGGCCAGCAACACGGCCACGTACACGCCCACACCCGGCAGCTTGATGCTCAGCAGGGCCAGGAACACCACGGCGGCGGCGAACCACCCGATGGCTGCGGGCCTGATCCCGATCCGGTCGGCGACCGCTCCGGCGATCAGAAGTCCCACCACAGCACCGATGTTGAGCGTGAGCAACAACGCCAGCGCCGTACCGAGCTCGTACCCGGCGCTGCGCATGATCTGCGGCAGCCACGTGTTCAGCCCGTACACGAGCAACAGCCCCATGAACGACGCCACCCAGAACGCGATCGTCGCCTTCCGCAGGCCCGGCTTGAACAGCGAACCGACGGCCTCCAGCGCGGGAGCCGTGCGCGCCGCCGTCTCCGGCAAGTGCTTGACCATCAACGGGATCAGCACCAGCGCCGGTGCCGCGCCCACCACGAACAGCGACCGCCAGCCCAGCTGCGGGATGAGCACGATCCCCAGCAGCGCCGTGATGACCGCACCGACGTGATAGCCGGTCATGATGAGCGTCGTGGCCCGCCCGCCCTGCTGCGGCCGCGCCTCGTTGACCAGCGCGATCGCCGTGGGCAGGCACCCGCCGAGGCCGAGCCCCGCGAGGAACCTGAGGATCCCGAACGTCGTCGCGTCCGGCGCGAACGCACAGGCCAGCGTGAACACGGAGAACCCGGCCACGGCGTAGATCATCACCTTGCGGCGCCCGATGACGTCCGTGATGGTCCCGATGACCAGCGCGCCGAGCATCATCCCGACCAGGCCGGCCGTGGAGACCGCGCTGGCGCTCGCCGTCGTGAGCAGCTTCTCCTGCAACAGCACAGGGATCACCGTGCCGAGCACCACGAGGTCAAAGCCGTCGAGCAGGACAGCGGTCCAGCACAGCGGCAGCACCCATTTGTTCACGCGCTCTTCCTCCTCGTCGAGGTGCCCTGGTGTTGCCGAGCATGGTGCGACGGCAGGGCCCGCGACCGGGAGGGCGGTTTCCGTCCAACGGAAACGTCATGTGCTCCGGAAACGCCGGAAGGGCCGTCCCTCCACAAAGGAGGAACGGCCCTTCGGAGAACCTAGCTCAGTTGCCGGCCAGCTTCTTGGCGTTGGCCTCGACGTCGTCCAGCCCGCCGCAGGAGAAGAACGCCTGCTCCGGGTAGTGGTCGAACTCGCCCTTGCACACGCGGTCGAACGCCTCGATCGTGTCCTTGATGGGCACGAAGGAGCCGGGCTGACCGGTGAACTTCTCGGCCACGATGAAGTTCTGGCCGAGGAAGCGCTCGAGACGACGCGCGCGACCGACGAGGACCTTGTCCTCCTCGGAAAGCTCGTCCATACCGAGGATGGCGATGATGTCCTGCAGCTCCTTGTACTTCTGCAGGATTCGCTTCACCTCCTGGGCGACCCGGTAGTGCTCCTCGCCGACGATCGACGGCTCGAGGATTCGAGACGACGACGACAGCGGGTCGACGGCCGGGTAGATGCCCTTCTGGGAGATCGGACGGGAAAGCTCCGTCGTCGCGTCCAGGTGGGCGAAGGTCGTCGCCGGGGCGGGGTCGGTGTAGTCGTCCGCGGGCACGTAGATGGCCTGCAGCGACGTGATCGACCGGCCACGCGTCGAGGTGATGCGCTCCTGGAGCTCACCCATCTCGTCGGCCAGCGTCGGCTGGTAACCCACGGCCGAAGGCATGCGGCCCAGCAGGGTCGACACCTCGGAACCGGCCTGGGTGAACCGGAAGATGTTGTCGATGAAGAGCAGCACGTCCTGGTTCTGCACGTCGCGGAAGTACTCCGCCATCGTGAGGGCGGACAGCGCGACGCGCATACGCGTGCCGGGCGGCTCGTCCATCTGACCGAAGACCAGGGCGGTGTCGCTGAGAACGCCCATCTCCTCCATCTCGAGGAGGAGGTCGGTGCCCTCACGGGTGCGCTCACCGACGCCGGCGAACACCGACGTACCGGAGAACTCACGCGCGATACGCGTGATCATCTCCTGGATGAGCACGGTCTTGCCGACACCCGCGCCGCCGAACAGGCCGATCTTGCCACCCTTGACGTACGGGGTGAGCAGGTCGATGACCTTGATGCCGGTCTCGAGGATCTCGGTCTTGCCCTCGAGCTGGTCGAAGGCGGGCGCCTTGCGGTGGATGCCCCACTGCTCGCCGTCCCGGCCGAGGCCGGGAACGTCGAGGCAGTCACCGAGGGCGTTGAAGACGTGGCCCTTGACGACGTCGCCGACGGGGACCGAGATGGCCTTGCCGGTGTCGGTCACGGTCGCACCGCGCACCAGACCGTCGGTCGGCTGCATCGAGATGGTGCGGACCAGGTTGTCGCCGAGGTGCTGCGCGACCTCGAGGGTCAGCGTCTTGGCGACCGCCTCGAAGGTGATCTCGGCGTGGCAAGCGTTGAACAGCTCCGGCACGGCGTCGCGCGGGAACTCCACGTCGACGACCGCACCGATCACCCGAACCACACGGCCGGTGCGGGTGGTGGTGGCAGTAGCACTCATGTCACTCATCACTTCCTGCGCCACCGGTAAGCGCGGAGGCGCCACCGACGATCTCGCTGATCTCCTGGGTGATCTGGGCCTGACGGGCCGAGTTCGCCGCCCGGCTGAGGTTGCGCACGAGCTCCGTCGCGTTGTCCGTCGCCGCCTTCATGGCCGTACGACGAGCCGCCGACTCCGAAGCCGCCGCCTCCAGCATGGCCGAGAACAGCCGCGTCTTCACGTACTTGGGCAGCATCGCTCCGAGCAGCGTTTCCGCGCTGGGCTCGAAGTCGTACACCGCGCGCGGGCCCTTGGGGGTCTCACCGGTGTACTCGACGTCCATCGGCGCGATCCGCCTGGCGGTCGGCGTCTGGCTCAGCATGGACTTGAACTCGGTGTACACGACGTGGATCTCGTCCACGCCCTGCGCACCGTTCTCCGTGCCCTCCAGGAACGCCTCCACCAGCGCGTCACCCGCCTCGACGGCGTTGACGTAGTGCGGGGTCTGGGAGAACCCGCTCCACGACGCGGTGACCTCGCGACGGCGGAAGTTGTAGTACCCGATCGCCTTGCGGCCGGTCGCGTACAGCACCGGCTCCTTGCCCTCGGACTTGAGCAGCTGGATCAGCTGCTCAGCGGCCTTGAGCACGTTCGCGTTGTAACCACCGCACATGCCCTTGTCGCTGGTCACGACCAGGACGGCGGCACGCTTGGGGTTCTCGCGTTCCGACAGCAGCGGGTGGTCGAGGTTCGCCGAGGCCTCGGCCAACGCGGAGAGCACGTTCGTGATCTCGTCCGCGTAGGGGCGCGAGGCCGCGACCCTGGTCTGCGCCTTGGCGAGGCGAGACGTGGCGATGAGCTCGTACGCCTTCGTGATCTTCTTGGTCGAGTTGACCGTTCGGATCCGCTGGCGGAGCTCCCGAATCTGTGCGCCCATGGCTCAGATCACTTCTTGGTGGGCTCGGGCTTGTGGACCTTCACCGACTCCTGGGCGACCTTGTCGGCGTCCATCGCCTTCTCGGACGCCTCGTTGACGATCGTCGTGCCGTCCGAAGCGGTGAACTGCTTCTTGAACTCGGTCACGGCGGCGACAACGCGCTGCTGAGCGTCCTCGGGGAACTTCTTGGTCTCCACGATGGAGCCCAGCAGGTCCGCGTGGTTGCGGCGCAGCGAGTCCTTGAAGTCCGCGACGAACCGGCGGATGTCGGCGACGGGGACGTCGTCCAGGTGACCCTTGGTCGCGGCGAAGATCTCGACGACCTGCTCCTCGACGGGGACCGGGGAGTACTGGCCCTGCTTGAGCAGCTCGACCAGACGGGCACCGCGGTCCAGCTGGGCGCGCGACGCGGCGTCGAGGTCGGACGCGAACGCGGAGAAGGCCTCCAGCTCGCGGAACTGCGACAGGTCCAGACGCAGCGAGCCCGCGACGTCCTTCATCGCCTTGATCTGCGCGGCACCACCGACGCGGGAAACGGAGATACCCACGTTGACGGCCGGGCGGACACCGGCGTTGAACAGGTCGGACTCGAGGAAGCACTGACCGTCGGTGATCGAGATGACGTTGGTCGGGATGTACGCCGACACGTCGTTCGCCTTGGTCTCGATGATCGGGAGACCCGTCATCGAACCGCCGCCGAGGTCGTCCGAGAGCTTCGCGCAACGCTCGAGGAGACGCGAGTGCAAGTAGAAGACGTCGCCGGGGTAGGCCTCGCGGCCCGGCGGGCGGCGCAGCAGCAGCGAGATCGCGCGGTACGCCTCGGCCTGCTTGGTCAGGTCGTCGAAGATGATCAGGACGTGCTTGCCCTGGTACATCCAGTGCTGGCCGATGGCGGAGCCGGTGTACGGCGCCAGCCACTTGAAGCCGGCGGAGTCAGAAGCGGGGGCGGCGACGATCGTCGTGTACTCGAGTGCGCCCGCCTCCTCCAGCGCGGCCTTGACGCCCGCGATGGTGGAGCCCTTCTGGCCGATGGCGACGTAGACGCAGCGGACCTGCTGCTTCGGGTCGCCCGACTCCCAGGCCTTCTTCTGGTTGATGATCGTGTCGATGCAGACCGCGGTCTTGCCGGTCTTGCGGTCACCGATGATCAGCTGACGCTGACCGCGACCGATCGGGGTCATCGCGTCGATGGCCTTGATGCCGGTCTGCATCGGCTCGGACACCGGCTGGCGCTGCAGCACGGACGCGGCCTGCAGCTCCAGGGCGCGGGTGTCGTCGGCGACGATGTCACCGAGGCCGTCGATCGGCGTACCCAGCGGGTTGACGACACGACCGAGGAAGCCGTCGCCGACCGGCACGGACAGGACCTTGCCCGTCCGGCGGACCTCCTGGCCCTCTTCGATCTTGTCGAAGTCACCGAGGATGACCGCACCGATGTTGCGGACCTCGAGGTTCAGGGCGACGCCGAGGACGCCACCGGGGAACTCGAGCAGCTCGTTGGTCATCGTGCCCGGAAGGCCCTCGACGATGGCGATGCCGTCGTAGGTCTCGGAGACGGTACCGACCTCTTCCCGGCTGACCTCCGGGGAGTAGCTCGAGACGTACTTCTCGATCGCACTGCGGATCTCGTCCGACGAGATCGTCAGCTCCGCCATGTCGTTCCTGCTCTCACTTCTTCGTTCTTGGGAAAGGGCTCGGGGGCTAGCTGGCGAGATTGCGGCGCAGTGCCGCCAACCGGCCTGCGATGCTTCCGTCGATGATCTCGTCGCCGATCTTGATCGAGAGGCCACCGCCCAGAGAGGGGTCGACCTCCACGTGCAGCGCGATCGGGCGCGAGTAGATCGTGGTCAGCGTCGCGGTCAAGCGGTCGACCTGCTCCGCGGTCAGCGCCACGGCGGACCGGACGTGCGCGACGGAACGCTGACGGCGCTTGGCCGCCAGGTCGGCGAGCTCGGAGAGCCCGTCCGCCACGCGCACTCCGCGCGGGTTGCGAACCAGCTGGTCCACCAGCGTCTTGGTGACCGGGCTGACCTTCCCCTCGATCAGGGAGTCGACCAGCGCGACCTTGCCGGCTGCGTCGCCGGCGGGGTCCGCCAGCAGCAGCTCGAGCTCGTTCGAACCAGCCACGATGCGGCCGAGCCGGAACAGCTCGTCCTCGGTCGAGTCCAGCTGGCCGTCGCGTTCGGCACGCACCAGCAGCGTGGTGCGGGCGAGCGACTCGACACCGTCCACGAGCTCGCGCGGGCTGGACCAGCGCGAGGTCACGACGGCGACCAGGATCTGCAGGGTCGCGTCGCTCACCTTGCCGGCGAACAGGCCGCGAGCCAGCTGCTCACGACCGGCGGCCTCGGACGAGGCGTCGGCGAGCGCGCCGCGCAGCGAGCGCTGACCGACCAGCAGGTCGAGCACGGCGAAAAGCTCCTCGCCGAGCTTGGCGAGCTCGTCCGTCGACGTGGTGGCGTCGGCCAGCTCCAGCAGCCGCAGTTCCGCGGCTGCCAGAGCTTCACGACTAGCGGCATGCAACGTCATCGGCAGCCTCTACTTGCTCGCGGGCGCCGCGACGGCGTCCAGCTCGTTGAGGAAGCGGTCGACGGTGCCACGGCGGCGGGAGTCGTCCTCGAGGGACTCGCCCACGACCTTGCTCGCCAGCTCGACAGCGGTGCGGCCGAGGTCGGCACGCAGCTCCGCGACGATCTGGGCGCGCTGAGCGTCCAGCTGGTGCTGGCCCTGCGCGACGATGCGCGCGGACTCGGCCTGCGCCTGCTCGCGCATCTCCTCGACGATCTGCAGGCCCTCGGCCCGAGCGTCGTCGCGGATGCGCGCGGCCTCGGCGCGAGCCTCGGCCAGCTGCTCCTTGTACTGCTCGAGAGCACGCTGGGCTTCGGCCTGGGCCTGCTCAGCCTTCTCGATGCCACCCTCGATCTTGGCCGTCCGCTCCTCGTACAACGCCTCGAAGCGCGGTGAGACGAACTTCTTGATGACGAAGAGGAGGAGCAGGAACGCGACGAGACCGAGGATGATCTCCGAGGTGTGCGGGAGGACCGGGTTGACCGGTCCCTCCGCCGCCAGGATGAGGGTGTCCATCACGGTTTCTCCTAACGCGATCAGGATTCGGTCAGGCAGTCGCGATGAAGTAAACGACGAAGCCGATCAGCGCGAGGACCTCGACGATGGCGAAGGTGGTCCACGCGAGACCGAGCAGCACGCCGCGGGCCTCGGGCTGGCGGGCGGTGCCGCTGATGACCGAGGAGAAGATCAGACCCACGCCGATGCCCGGGCCGATGGCCGCGAGACCGTAGCCGATGGCCGCGAGACCCTGGTTCAGGTTGACGGCGTCCTGGGCGATCTGGATAGCGCTCACTGTTGCTGTTCCCTTTCCAACTCGGTCCGCGAGATTTCGCGGATCGGAGGCTTTGTGCTGTTTCTCAGTGCTCTTCTGCCAGCGCCATGCCGATGTAGCTGGCAGACAGCAGCGCGAAGATGTAGGCCTGCAGACACATGATCAGTGCCTCCAGGAAGGTCAGCGCGATGGCGAAGGCGAAGGACACCGGCGCCACGATGACGGTCAGTCCGCCGTTGAGCAGCAGGAACTCACCAGCCAGGGTGAACACCAGCAGCAGCAGGTGACCCGCGAACATGGCGGCGAAGACTCGGATCGCCAGCGTGAGCGGGTTCAGGACGAACTTCTGGAAGAACTCGATCGGGATCAGCAGCGGGAGCACGAACCACGGCGCGCCCGGCGGAACCGTCTGGTGCTTCAAGTAGCCCACGAAGCCGTGACGCTTGAACCCGACGAAGTGGTACACCGGGTAAACGACGAGCAACGAAACGGCGAGCGGGAAGCCGATGTGCGACATCGTGGGGAACTGGACGATCGGGATGAGCCCGAACAGGTTGTTCACCAAGATGAAGCAGAAGATCGTGAGGATCAGCGGGATGAACGGCTTGAAGTCCTTCGCACCGATCTGCTCCCGGGCGATGTTGTTGCGCCCGAAGTCGTAAACCGACTCGGCGGCGAACTGGAACTTGCCGGGAACGACCTTGAGGTTGCGGGTCGCCGCAATGAAGAAGACGGCGATGATCACGATCGACAGCACCAGCAGGACCATCGGCTTCGTGACCGAGCCGAAGATCGGCGGGAGGAAGAAGTCCTTCACGCCGGGAGCGACGAACTCGCCCCCCGAAGCCAGCAACTTGGTCACTGTGTTCCTTCCGGTTCTCCCGGCCGGCGTTCACTCCGCCGGGGGAATCGTCACGATCTGGACTTAACGTACCTTACGGTTCGCAAGCGACTACCAGAGGCACCCCTGCTATCGGGTGTCCCTGGTCTGCGCGGACCATATCAGCAGGTCTAGGCGCCTTCGGAGGCGGGCACGACCATCTGGCTACGGCTGCGCTTGGAGGCTCTGGCCTCCAGGAACGACGTGACGAGCACAGTCGCCACCAGGGTGATTCCCAGTGCCTTGGGTTCGAGCCAGGACTGGTTGCGAAGCAGGATCACGGCGAGCAGCAACACGATCAGCTTGCCCATGAATCCACCGAGTGCGGCGACCATCACGAACATCGGATCGAGCGCCGCCGTCTTGCGCATCAACAACAACGTGGCAAGGCTCGAACCGATGGCGATCGCACCACCGATCAATGATCCGAAGAGACCAGCGGTCCCCCAGATCACAGTTGACACGACGACGCCGAGGACAAACGTGCCGAGCGCGGCCCACGCGGCCTCGCGGAACATTTCCCCGGCGAGTCGCTGGACGGTCAGCTCGTGCGTGACGGCCTTGTCCGCGTCGCTCATGTCCCGAAGTCTAGGAACCCGCATTCCAGCACCTGCGGGCAGCCCCTCGTTAACGGTGGTTAAGCGGCCCCAAACAAGATGGCGGACCAATTTCCCGTGTCTCGCGGGCGAACGGAGGTTTCCGTTCAGGACTTGCTGCGGGCGTCCCTGAGCCGGGGGATCACCGAGACCACGAACGTCACGATCAGCCCGATGACGAAGCACGTGGCGACGATGATCGGGTCGAACAGCGTGAGCGCGACGGCACCGAACGCCAGGACACCGGCCCACAAGTAGATGAGCAGCACGGCGCGGCGCTGCGAGTGCCCGATCTCCAGCAGCCGGTGGTGCAGGTGCATCTTGTCCGGGGAGAACGGGCTCTCGCCGCGGCGCGTGCGGCGGATGATGGCCATCAGCAGGTCGAGCAGAGGCACGAACAGCACCGCGGCGACCACGATCAGCGGCGAGAGCAGACCGAGCAGGTCGGCCGCGCTGCCGGTGGCCTGGTTGATCTTGCCCGACGCGCTGGTGGTGGCGGCGGCGAGCATGAGGCCGATGAGCATCGAGCCCGAGTCGCCCATGAAGATGCGCGCGGGGTTGAAGTTGTGCGGCAGGAAGCCCAGGCACGCCCCCGCCAGCACAGCGGCGATCAGGGCGGGCGGGTAGGCCTCGACGGCACCCTGGCGCTCGACGAGCAGACCGATGGAGAACGCGGCCGTCGCCGCGGCGGCGATGAGGCCGATGCCGGCGGCGAGCCCGTCGAGCCCGTCGACGAAGTTCATCGCGTTGATCATGGTGACCGCGAGCAGCACGGTCAGCAGAGCGCCCTGGTTCTGGTCGAGGGAGATCGTCGCGCCGCCGTCCCACGGCACCCACGCGATCATCCACTGCAGACCGAACAGCACGAGGATGCCCGCGGCCGTGACCTGGCCGGCGAGCTTGGTGAGCGAGTCGAGCTCGAACCTGTCGTCGATAGCGCCCACGAGCACGATGACGCCGCCCGCGACGATGACGCCCCACGGGTCGTTGGAGAAGTCGAACGCGGCCCGCAGCACCGGCAGCTGGTGCGCCACGAACATGCCGGCCAGCACACCGCCGTAGATGGCGACACCACCCATGCGCGGCATCGGCTGCACGTGCACGTCACGCTGCCGCGGGTACGCCACCGCCCCGAGCCGGAACGCCATCGCGCGCACCAGGCCGACGAGCAGGAACGTCACGACGGCAGCGATCAACGCGACGAGCAGGTACTCGCGCACGGGAAGGATGAACGAGGATGCGGGCCCCACGGGCCTACCAATCAATCGGGGGTGTTCGGGGTGGTCGCCACGGTACCCGCGGCGACCATGATCAATTCTGGCAGCCGCCGGCTACCGCGCGACCTCGACCTCGATACCGAGCACCTCGTTGACGTCTTCCTTGCTGACCGCACCCTCGCGCAGGATCAGCGCGTCGGGCCTGGTGAGGTCGACGATGGTGGAGGCGATGTTCTCGCCGCTGAGCCCACCGTCGAGGTACACGGGCACGGCGTCGCCGAGCTGGTCACGAGCCTCCTGCGCACTGGACGCGGGCGCGTGCCCGGTCTTGTTGGCGCTGGACACGGCCATCGGACCGACGTCGCGCAACAACTCGAGGGCGACAGGGTGCAAAGGCATGCGCAACATGACGGTGCCGCGCGTCTGCCCCAGATCCCACGCCAGGCTGGGCGCGTGCGGCAGCACGATGCTGAGCCCACCGGGCCAGAAGGCCTCGATGAGGGCCCGCGCCTGCCGCGGCACGCTGAGAACCAGCCCGTCGATGGTGGTCCAGGACCCGACCAGCACGGGCACGGGCATGTCGGGCCCACGCCCCTTGGCGTCGAGAAGACTCCGGACGGCTTCCGCGTCGAACGCGTCGCAGCCGATCCCGTAGACGGTGTCGGTGGGCAGGACGACAAGGCGCCCGCTCCGCACCGCGCCGGCGGCGGCGGCAAGCCCCGCCGCGCGATTGCCCGGTTCGCTGCAGTCGTAGACCGTGCTCACCTCGGTGAGCCTAGCCAGCCTCCACGGCCGGGTGACGCAAGGCCTGTCCTATCCCTCTCCCCCGCGGGCCGGACCGGACACTCTCCGAGATCTCGTTCGCGGTCCCGTACGTGCGGCCCGGTTCTCACTTCGCGCGTCTGCGACCGCTCTGACCAGGTGAAGTTCCGGCCCGAACAGGCTGAGTAGTTCAACGCATCCCCCAAACGGCCGCACAACTGTATGGTCATGAGTCGACCACGGAGCGCAATGGGGGAGGGTCGAGCTTCTGTGTCCGAGGAAGCAACGTCATGGGGGAAGCGCGGCAGTTTCCTGCCGAAGCAGAACGTGCAGGCCGTGCTCGGCACCGGTGTCGCGGACATCGCGGCTGCGAGCAAGGCGGTGGCGTCGGCCACCGGATCCGGAAGCTTCTCCGTCGATCCGGCCGTCGTCGACAGCATGGTGAGGAAGCTGCGCGAGATGAAGGACGCGCTGGCCGAGGTCTTCGACGCGAAGCGCGAACTCACGGCCGACACCAAGCTCGGCGGCGGCTACGCGCAGACGATGAGCCAGCTCAACAAGCAGTTCGGCGAACACGCCACGCAGCAGCTGGTCGACATCACCAAGGTCATTCAGTCGCTCATCGAACAGGTGGAGAAGAGTCGGGCCTCCTACCAAAATATCGATCAATCGCACGCCGACTCCCTCAAGAAGCTGAACGGGAAGTAATGAAGCGAACCTTGATCGCCGCCGCCATCGGTCTCACGGCGTTGTCCGCCGGGTGCACCGGTACGACGGGCACCCCGCAGCCAGGGCCGAGCGGCGGAGAGACTCCTACGACCACCTCCGGGGCAGTGTCCGGACTCGCGTCCGTCAAGCCTTGCGACCTCCTCAGCGAGGCTGAGGCGAAGGGGTTCGGACTCGAATACCCCGGAGAAGCGAAGAAGCTCGGGTCCGCCGACAACTGCCGCTGGAAGGTCAGCGGCGACGGCGGTGTGAGCGTCAGCGTTCGTCCCGATGCCGGCGTCAAGGACCTGAACACCAAGGGTGACAAGGACGTCGAGACGAAGATCGGCAAGTTCGACGCGATCCGTTCCGAGGGGTTCGAGGGCGCGAAGAGCACGTGCGCCATCTGGATTTCCGTCACCGACAGCTCGACCGTTTCGGTGATCGGGACGGTGGACCTGGCACGTGAAGACACGGCCGCAGCATGCGACCGTGCCGAAAAGGCCGCAGAGAAGGTCGCGGCGAAGCTGCCGTAACGCCATCCAAGGGGGAAATCTCATGGCGCCCGTCAAGCCCGTCGTCCAACCGTCGACGGAGAACTATCCGGCCCAGGAACACGACCACATGCAGGGCCTGGTCAACCAGAACTACGACCCGAACGCCGCGACGGGCGTCATCGACGTCTGGGTTCAGTTCGGCACGAAGTTCCGCGAGCTCGCCCACGACTTCAACAAGATCGTCAACGAGTCCCAGAGCGGCTGGAACGGCAATGCCGCCGAGGCGGTCCGGGCCGCGCTGACGAAGGTCAGCACGTTCGCGCACGACACGGGCTCGGCGTTCCACGCCACGGCCGGGGCCATCGCGACGCAGCGGGACGCGGCGGTGCAGGCGCACCACAGCATGCCGAAGCCCGTCGACTACAACCCGTTGCAGATCGCGGGCAAGTGGGGTGCGGCCGCGGTCATCGCTCCGCCGGCGATGATCGGTGGCGCCATCGAGATGTACACCACGCACAACGAAAAGGTCGAGGCCAAGCAGGAAGCCGTGCGCGTCATGCAGCAGCGTGACACCACGATGATGTCCGCGGCGCAGTCGATGCCCGCCATGGACGTGATCCCTGAGGTCACCAGGGACCAGGGCGTCACGCAGACGAGCAGCACCACGCACTCCCAGAGCCTGAGCAACTCCAGCACGTTCCAGCCTCGTTCCACCAGCACGGGCATGCCGGGCATCCCGTCGCCGAACGCCGGCAACAACAACACGACGAACCCCGCGTGGGTCGCGCCCGGACTCACCCAGCCGGGCAACCCGAACAACCCGCCCGGCGGCGGCCAGAACCGGCCCCCGGTCGGTCCTCCAGGAGCACTCCCGCCGGGAATGCTCCCGCCCGGCGTGCGACCGCCCGGCGGCGGCGTGAACGGCAGGCCCGGCGGCGGTGGACCAGGTGGTCCTGGCGGTGGCCGCGGCGGCGGTCCCGGTGGCCCCGGCGGTGGCGGTGCGGGTGGCCGCGGCATGGGTCCCGGCGGCATGGCCGGTGTGGGCGGCTCAGGTCGTGGCATGGGCAGCTTCGGTCCCGCCACCCCTGGTGGCAGCGCCGGCGTCGCGGGTGGTCCGGGTGGCGCCGCGGGTGCCGGCGGTGCTGGTGCCGCGGGCCGTGGCGGCGCCGCCGGTGCGGGTGGCATGGGTGCCGGAGGTGGCGCCGGTGCCGGGAGTGGCGAGGAGGACAAGGAGCACAAGTCCAACTACCTCATCCCCACCGACGAGTTCTTCGACGACGATCGCATGGTCGCGCCGCCGGTGATCGGCGGATGAGGCAGATCGCGCAGCTCTCCCTGCCCGCGTTCGAGGTCCTCTGGGAGGACCTGCGGGCGGGGAGCATCCCGTACCCGTTCGACATCAGCCAGCACGGCGAGACGCTCGACGAGCGCGCCCGCATCAAGGCCGCCGTGCACGCCGATCTCGAACGCCGGAACCTGGCACGGCGGGGCAGGCCGGAGCCCGACCTCGAGGACGCGCTGAACCTGTTGGCGCGCCCCGAACTCCGCGTGATCGCGCTCTGCATCCCGGACATGACCCAGCAGAAGCTCGTTCGCGCCAGCGTGGTGGCGCGCGGCGGCTACGCGGTGCTGGTGGTCCAGGAGGACACGGGCGTCACGCTGAGCCTGGTGCAGCCCAACGAGATCGCCACCTGCCTCGCGAACGCCATGCCGCACGGCAGGCCGGGGCCGGGCAAGCTCGTGACGGTGCCGGCCCAGGCCTTCGAAAGCCTTCCGCAGCAACAAGAGGGCTTCCGGCAGTCGGTCCGCACGGCGGAGAGCGACGAGGTCCGCATCGCCAAGCAGATGCTGACCGGCCCGGCCATCGGCAACGGACACTTCCTGGTGCAGATGGGACAGGGCCGCACCACCCGCGACTTCCCGCCCGTCACGTGGGTCGACACCAGCCAGGGGCGCTACGCCAACGTCGAGACCCGCAAAGGCTGGTTCACGATCAGCCCCGCCGACAACATGGGACTGGCACGACACCTCGGACAGGTGCTGGCGATGACGAGCGAGCGATGAACCCCGAACAGATGATCGCGGACCTGGAGTCAAGGGCGCAGCAGCTCCAGCAGCGCTCCCAGCAGATGCAGGAGCAGATCCAGCAGGCCAGCAGCACCGTCACCTCCCCCAACGAGGCGGTGACGGTTCAGGTCGCTCCGAACGGCGCGTTGCAGCACATCGAGTTCTCGCCCGTCGCGATGCGACTGACGCACGTGCAGCTGAGCCAGCTCGTGATGCAGACCGTGCAGAAGGCCCAGATCCAGGCCGCCGAGCAGGTCGCGTCCATTGTGGAGCCTGAGTTCGGCGGCACCGAGGCGATGGATTTCCTGCGCAGCTTCATCCCGCAGCAGGAGGAAGAAGAAGCGCCGCCACCGCCCGCGGAGGGTCAGGTCATGCGCGAGGTCTCGTGGAACGAGCCCGCGCCGAAGCTGCAGCCGAGGCCACAGCGCCCGCCGGAGGATGACGAGGACGGATTCGGGAGCGTGCTCCGATGACCGGCCCGGGATTCGGCGTTGACCCGGTCGAACTGCTCAAGTTCGCGAAGGGCCAGCGAACGCGGGAAGACGCACTGGACGCCGTCGGCAGTAAGGCGGCCGCGGTCGACCTGGGCGGCGACACGTTCGGCCAGTTGCTGTCCTTCTTCGCTGCGAACGCGCAGGAGTGGGCGCAGGGCACCACCGCCGCGATCAGGGAACTCGCCACTGCTGTCGGCAAAGCCTCCGAAGACACCGTGGCAACAGCCGAGACCTACGAGTCCCATGAAGACGCGAACCGCGACAGGTTCGGAGGCCCTCGATGAGCTGGACCGGCTTCGGCGATGGAGCCTTGCACACCGACAACTACGCGGGCGCAGGCCCTGTCGAGTCGTTGGCTCAGACCATCGACTCGGCAATGCGCCTCGGAGAAGGGGACGTCGCCGAGTTCGGCATGAACGCGGCCGCGCTCGGCCTCGACGTGCTGGGCGCCGTCATGGATCCGGTGGGCGCGCTCGCCACCGCTGGCATCGGCTGGCTGATCGAACATCTCAGCTTTCTGCGCGAACCGCTCGACTGGTTGGCCGGCAACGGCGACAAGATCAAGGCTGCTGTCACCACGTGGAACCAGGTCGCGGACGATCTCCACAACATCAGTGAGCAACAGGACAGGGCCGTTAAGAGCGAGCTCCCGTGCTGGGAGCAGGGCACCGCGGCCGAGCGGTTCCGGCAGAGCCAGGGCGAACTGGCCGCCGAGATCGCGATGGTGTCGAAGATGAGCACCTACGTCGCATCCGAGGTGGCCACCGCAGGCACCATCACGGCGGCGATCCGCGGCATGATCCGCGATCTCATCGCGCTGTTCATCTGGGAAGTCATCCGCAACGCGGTCATCGCGCTCGCGTCGTCGGTGGTGTCGCTGGGCAGCTCGATCGCAGCGTTCTCGGCATGGGCCGTGGGGCGCGGAGCGATGGTGCTCGGCAAGATCACGCAACAGCTGGCCAAGCTGGTCAAGCTGGTCATGCGCATCATGAACCGCGTGAAGGGCCTCTTCGGACAACTGGGCGACGCTCTGAAGCGCCTCGGCAGGTTCGGCAATGGCGGCGGCACGAGCGCGCCGCGCACTCCGTCGCCCCGGGGAGACGGTCTCGCGGATGCGGGCAAGCGGCTGGAGGACTGGGGCAGCACTCGCCCCTCGCTCAGCGATGCCGGTGACAAGCTCAAGCAGGCAGGTCGCGAGTTCAAGGACGGCTACGGAGACGCGGGCAACGTCTGGAAGAACAAGTACGAGGAACCGTGGAGCAACAGGGAGCACGTCAAGAGGGTTTCCGAGAAATCCCAGGACGCGGTCGGGGCTTACACACCCTATAAGCCGCGCACGCGCCCAGACGGCACGGTGACGCCGCACTCGATGCCCAACATCGAGAACGGCGGCTGGGTCGCCAAAGCTACGGCAGACCATCTCCGTGAGTGGGCGAAGTACGACGAGTTGGAGAGCCAGGGCCGAACGTTCCCGAGACAGCAAGGATCGTTGGACGAGTGACCCGCCCCAGACCCGAGCTCCAGCCGAAGCAACTTGTTCGCACAGGCCTGCTCGCTTCAGGAATCATCGCGGGCAGCTTCCTCTTCATGGCGGTCGGCAAGGCCTTCATCCTCGTGGCGTTCGCCGTGGTCGCCTGCTTGATCTTCTACGTCCTCGCTGCCGGGGGCTACCGGCCCAAGCCGTCGAGGTGGGCCGGTCTTCCCGCGATGGTGATCGGCATCGTCACCGTCTTCCCCTCGAACGTCGGCAGTCATTCGTTGTGGCTCACCGCGTTCGGGGACAACCTGCGCTGCGACGTCATCAGCGTCCAGGAACACCCCGGCCGACGTGGCCCCACGACCTACAGCAACGAGCTGCGGTGCGGCGACCGGCAGGTGCACTACACGCCGACGTCGTCCCACTCTGCTCAGAAGCCCGGCGCGGAGATGGACCTCGTCGTCGACAGGACGGGGTTCGTCCCCCACCTGGAACCTGACAAGGTCGGGCTGGGGCGCAGCCTGATGTTGCTGGTCGCCCTGCTCATGAACGCGGCGTTCATCTTCCTCGTCGCCTGGCTTCCGGTTCGCGAAGCCGTGCCGGCGGAAGCAGAAGAGGACCAGAGGTAGGCGCACACGCGGTCACGCGCGAGGCGGCGGTTCCTCGTAGCGCGTGACCGCGTGCCCTCCCCGCGGAGAACATACGACCGTTCGGCTCCACCGGCATCAAACGTCGTGTTATTGGCCAGGATTTGGCCACTCCCCACACCGGGCAGGACGCGGCGCCGGAGCGGCGGCGTCGGGATGGCGCGTCCGGCAAGCGCGTCGTTTGCCCTCTTTCGGCGCATTGACAATGCCTATTTTCGCCATCTTCGCCCCATTCCGATCAGGAACGACTATCGTCCCTGCAGCAGAGTTCAATTACGTGTTGTTGTTGTCTCACCATGTCCCTGACCAGCACAAAGACAGAGTGCTCTATTCAATGACAGAAAGTGGACAGGACAATGTCAACTCCCGCGCCGGCGACGGGAAACGATTCTCCGAAGTTGCGCGACGACACGACCCGCTTCCTCTGCGGAGCCGCTCACCGCGACGAGGAGTTCGCGGATTCCGCCATTCGCGAGTACCTCGTGGAGGCCACTCGGTCGATTCCGCGTTCGCCCGGCGTCAACTCCGGCGCGGTGTTGCGGGAGGCGGTGGCGGCGCGTACTCGGCGCAAGGTGCGCGACGGGCTGCTGCTGGTGCTGGCGGTGGCGGCGTTGTTCGCCGCGAGCGGGACGGTGCTCGTGATCTGGCTGGTGATCGCCTCCCTCGCGGCGGCCGGGGCCGGGGCTCGGATGGCGTTCGCGCGGCCGCGGCGGGTCGCGCAGCGGGGGCCGGCCGTGCTCGGCGCGATCGCCAGCGCGATCGCGCTCTTCTTCGTGCTGTACAAGTTCATCGAAGAGCTCGACGACTCCACCTCGTACTGCAGGCCCAGGTACGAGGAGTGCGGGCCGGAGAGCAGCGACGGCGCGCTCGCGGTCTTGATCATCGCGATCGTGCTGATCTTCGCGGTGCTGTTCGCGGATCGGGTCGTGACGTGGCTGCTGGTCACGAAGAGCTTCCGGCGCGCGGGGTTCCGCACCAGCAAGGGCGAGAAGGAGCTGTGGCGAAACGAGTGGGCGTTCCGGGGGCTTGGGCACGCGAACTACGCCGCAGCGCTCGCGCTCTACCCGGTCGAGGAGGACGACGAGCCTGACGAGGCGGACGGCGCTCAGGTGATCGTCTACCACGGCTACCGGCCGTTCGTCGGCTCCGGTGCGATGTTCGAACCGTGGTCCATGGCGCTGCCCCTCAAGCCCGCCGAGGGGAAGCTCGACGCGCCACTGCCGGGATTCGCCCTGCCGGAGCTGTACGAGCGCATCACGAGCGAGCTGGTCAAGACGGGCCGTTCGCCGTCGTTGTCGCCGGGTCATCGGTTGCGCAACCTCCAGACCGGCGACCGCGTCGTCATCTCCTCGGTCGAGCTGATCGACCACATCGACGACGCCGAGGCGCGGATCGTGTTGCCCGACAAGGACCACTCGCCGCAGGACACGGTCAGCCGGTCCGTTGTGGACGATCTGATCACCAGGCCGATGGAGTGGATGCGCTACTTCCGCTCGTTCCAGGTCGAGACGTGGGACCGCGACGTGGTGATCTCCGCGTACCTGACGTTCGGACTCGACGACGAGATGCTCTACGTCGAGTGGACGCCGTGCATCCTGCACCCGATCAACTCCGAGCACCGGAAGATCGACATGCTGCCCGAGCAGTCGCTGCGGCCGTTCGTCGAGGCGATCGTGGACCTGCTGAGGTTCCCGGCCTCGATCCCGAAGCGGTTCACCACGGCGGTCGGCTGGATGAACCCCATCCCGCAGGCGGAGGGCACGTACGTCGCGGAGCGCTACGGCGCCAGCAACAGCCTGCGCGAACTCGCTAGCAGGAGCCAGGTCGACAACTACTTCCAGCTCACCGACGTCGAGCGCTACATCAAGGTGCTGGAGTCACGGCTGCTGCGCACGCTCGGCGAGTTCCTGGAGAGCAAGGGCATCTCGGTCACCGAGTTCATGGAACAGGCCATGCAGGTGACGAGCAACAACGTGCACATCACCGGCCCGGTGATCTCCAGCAACATCGGCACGTCGGGCAAGGCACGCACCGGCAAGACGAACGTCGGCAAGGGAACCTCATGAACGAGCGCAACTTCGAGATCCAGGGCCCGGTGATCGGCAGCAACATCGGGACCAGCGGACGCGCCAGGACCGGGGACGTCCACATCGGACACATCAAGGACGTGAGCACCGTGCTGCGGCTGCTCGACGAGCTGCGCGAGGACCTGAACGAGGCCCAGGCGGCCACGTCCACGATCGAGGTGGTGGACGACCTCCGCGCCGAAGCCCGCAAACCCAAGCCCAGCAAGGACGTCGCGGACCACCTGATGGACAAGCTGTCGGACCGCGGCCTGGGCGAGCAGGTGAAGGACCTGTCGAAGGCCTTCGACGCCCTCTTCTGACCCGCTACCCGACCTTGCGGGCGGTCGCGAACCGCGGCCTCCCGGCGAGGTCGGCGTGGTCGGTCACGTCCGTGAGCACGCGCCGCGCGGACAGCAGCGCCGGCACGGACTCGCCCTGCGTGTCGTCGTGCTCGATCCCGACGGACCCGCCGGGCTTCAGCCACCGCGCGGCCGCCCGCACGACGTGCCTGATCACGTCCAGCCCGTCGGCGCCCGAGAACACGGCGTGGTGCGGATCGTGCACGCCCACCTCGGGCTGCACCGGGGTTCCCTCGGGCACGTAGGGCGGGTTGCACACCACGAGATCCACCAGACCGTCCAGGTCGGACAGCAGCGACGGGTCGGTGGCGTCACCCGAGTGCAGCCGGATCGGCGTGTCCCCGGCCGCCACCCGCGCGTCGGCGTTGCGCCGCGTCCACGACAGCGCCTGCGGGTCGATCTCCACCGCGTGCACCACCGCGTCCGGGCGGGCGGCCGCGATCGACAACGCCAGCGCGCCCGTTCCCGTGCAGAGGTCCACGACCACCGGCGACGAGACGCCGACGAGCGCCTTGAGGCCCCACTCCATCAGCAGCTCGGTCTCGGGCCGCGGCACGAACACCCCCGGCCCGACCTCGACCGAGATGGTGCCCATGGGCGCCCAGCCGAGGATGTGCTGCAACGGGATGCGCGAGGCGCGAACGCGCACGAGCTTGTGCAGCTGGTCGATCACCGACGGATCGACCAGCGGGATGAGCGGCAGCCGCCCGCGCTCGACGCCGAGCACGTGCGCGGCCAGGTACTCCGCGTCGACGCGCGGACTGTCCACCCCCGCCTCGGCGAGGATCTTCGCCGCCTCGGAGACGGCGAGGCGGATCGGCTGCCGGTTCATCATCGAGAAGAAGCTATCTCAGAAGTTGATCATGTGCCCGGCCAGGCCGTGCACCGCTTCCTTGACCGCCTCGGACAGCGTCGGGTGCGCGTGGACGTTGCGCGCGACCTCGTGGACGGTGAGGTCCCACTGCTGCGCCAGCGTGAGCTCGGGAAGCAGCTCGGTCGCCTCGGGGCCGATGATGTGGCCGCCGAGCAGCTCGCCGTGCTTGCCGTCACTGATCAGCTTCACGAAGCCGCCGGGCTCGGCCAGGCCGTGCGCCTTGCCGTTCGCGGTGAACGGGAACTTCGCGACCTGGACGTCGAAGCCCTTCTCGCGGGCCTGCTTCTCGGTGTAGCCGAAGGAGGCGATCTGCGGCTGGCAGAACGTCGCCCGCGGGATCATCACGTAGTCGAGCTCCATGGTCTCGGCGCCCGCGATGGTCTCCGCGGCGATGATGCCCATGGACTCGGCCGTGTGCGCGAGCATCAGCTTCGCGGTGACGTCGCCGATCGCGAAGATGTGCGGCACGTTGGTGCGCCCGCGGCCGTCGATGTCGATCGCGCCGCGCTCGGTGAGCTTCACGCCGGTCTTGTCGAGGCCGTAGCCCTCGACGCGCGGCACGAACCCGATGGCCTGCATGACCTTGTCGGCCTCGAGGACTTCCTCGGCACCGTTCTTCGAGACGGTGACGCGGACCTTCGGGCCCGACTCGTCGATCGACTCGACCCGCGTGCCGACGCGCACGTCGACGCCCAGCTTCTTGTAGCGCTTGAGGAGCTCGGCGGACACCTCTTCGTCCTCGAGCGGCACCATGCGGTCGAGGAACTCGACGATGGTGACCTTCACGCCGTAGTTGTGCATGACGTAGGCGAACTCGACGCCGATCGCGCCCGCACCGGCGATGATGATCGACTCGGGGAGGTCCTCGGTCATGATCTGCTCTTCGTAGGTCACGACGCGGTCGGACTTCTGCGTGTTGGGCAGCATCCGGGTCGTGGCGCCCACGGCGATGATCGCGTGGCCGAACGTGATCGTCTCGTCCCCGACGGTCAGCGTGTGGTCGTCGGTGAAGTTGGCCCACCCGTTGTACTCGGTGATGCCGTTCTTCTTCATGAGGAAGTGCACGCCCTTGACGCGCCCGTCGGCGACCTTGCGGCTGCGCTGCCACGCCGCGCTGTAGTCGAAGCTGACGGTTCCGTCGACCTTGATGCCGAACGTCTTCTGCTCGTGCGTGAAGAGGTGCGCGAGCTCAGCGTTGCGCAGAAGAGCCTTCGAGGGGATGCAGCCCACGTTCAGGCACACACCGCCCCAGTACTTCTCCTCCACGATGGCGGTCTTCAGCCCGAGCTGAGCCGCACGGATCGCGGCGACGTACCCGCCGGGACCCGCACCCACGACGACGACATCAAAGTGTGCGCTCATAAGCACACAACCTAGCTCCCGAGCTGCTCCCGCAAGAACTCAACCGTCCGTTTCCAGGCGTTCGCGCGGGCGCGTGCGGTGGCCTGCGGAACACCACCACCCGAGAAGGTGACGCCCGGCCCCGGATAGGTCACGTCGGTGGCCGGCCGGTGCGGCGGGCCCGCGATCAGGTGTCCTGCCTCGGGATACACGACGTGCTCGTACGGGAACGGGTGCTCGTGGTCCTTCAGCCGCCGCATCGCGACGTCGCTCAGCTCGGCCGACGGCCACCCGTCGTCCTGCCCGGACGAGATGAGCAACACACCTCCGGCGATGTTCTCGACCGGGATCTCGGTGTCCTCGGGGATGCCGTCGCTCGTGTCGAACGCGAGCCGCAGCGGCACCGGTTCGCCGTTCACGATCTTCGCGCGCAGCTCGTCGCCCACGTAGTACGGCAGGTACGGCAGCGGCTCGCCCTTCCACGTCCACGACGCCGCCTCGTGCTGGAGCTTCTGCAGCAGGTTCGCGCCCGGCCCGATCGCCTGCGTCACCACACCGCTGCCGACGACGCTCACAACAGCGCTGACCTGCGAGAACTTGGACCCGACGAGCAACGCCAGCTCACCGCCGCGCGAGCCGCCGACGACACCGATCTCGCCCGCGCGTTCGGACAGGTGCTCGATCGCCTTGCCGAAGTACTCCAGCGGGACGTCCTCGAGGTGCTCCGGCAGCCCGTCCACGCCGAAGTAGCCGAGCGCGAACGTGACGAACCCGTGCGCGGCCAGCAGCGCCGCGTCAGCCTCCTGAAGACCGCCCTCCGACCCTCCGAGCACGATGACGCCCGGCAGCTCGCCTCCGTCGTCCTCAGGGGCGAACAGCGTGCCCACGAGACCGTGCTCCCGGACCTCCAGCCGCTCGACGCCCTCGGGCACGGACTGCCGGTCGAGCACGCGGTCCCCCACGCCCTCGACGGAGAGGACGGTGGGGCCGGCCTTGCCGCCGGTGCGTTCCAGCGACCAGAACAGCCCCATCGGGTCGACGCCGTCGTAGCTGCCATCGACTGGTGCGTGCCGTGTGAGGTCCACGACGCCACGGTCGTCAGCCTCGAACACGGCACGGGAGGCGCGATCACCCGTGGACAGCTGCACGGTGATCGACTGGCCGGGTTCCAGCCCGGCGACGACCACGTCCACCTGCCGGTCGAGAGGCGCTGTCAGCGGACTAACCAGGATCTCGGCCACAACGCGCCCCTCTCACGTCGGATTACCCGCCTGCGAGCCGTTCTGCCCGGTCAGCGGCGGCGAGTGCGTCCACCACCGCGTCCAGGTCACCGTCGAGCACCTGGTCCAGGTTATGCGCTTTGTACCCAACCCGGTGATCAGAAATTCGCGATTCCGGGAAGTTGTACGTCCGCACGCGCTCGCTGCGGTCGACCGTGCGGATCTGGGTGCGGCGCGCGTCCGACTGCTCCTGCGCCTTCTGCTCCTCGGCGAGGGCGATCAGGCGGCTCTGCAGCACCTGCATGGCGCGGGCCTTGTTCTGCAGCTGGCTGCGCTCGTTCTGGCAGGACGTGACGATGCCGGTGGGCAGGTGGGTGATGCGCACCGCGGAGTCGGTGGTGTTGACCGACTGGCCGCCCTTGCCCGACGACCGGTACACGTCGATGCGCAGGTCCTTCTCGTCGATCTCGACCGCGGCGGTCTCCTCGGTCTCCGGGAAGACGAGGACGCCGGCGGCCGACGTGTGGATGCGCCCCTGCGACTCGGTGACGGGCACGCGCTGCACGCGGTGCACGCCGCCCTCCCACTTCAGCCGGCTCCACACCCCGTCCGGGACCGGGCTCTTGGCCTTGATGGAGACGGTGACGTCCTTGAACCCGCCGAGGTCGGAGTCGGTGCCGTCGAGCATCTCGACCTTCCACCCCTGCCGCTCGGCGTACCGCGTGTACATGCGCAGCAGGTCCCCGGCGAACAGCGCGGACTCCTCGCCGCCCTCGCCGGACTTGATCTCCAGCAGCACGTCGTCCCCGTCGTGCGGGTCGCGCGGCAGCAGCAGTTCGTTGAGCTTCTCCTCCAGCCTGGGGAGCTGCTCCTCGATCTGCTCGACCTCCTCCTGGAACGACCGGTCCTCGGCAGCCAGCTCCCTGGCCGCCTCCAGGTCGTTCCTGGCCTGCTCGATCTCCCGCGCCGTCTTCACGATCGGACCGAGCGCGGCGTACCGCTTGCCGAGCTTGCGCGCCCCCGTCTGGTCAGCGTGCACGGAGGGGTCGGCGAGCTTCTTCTCCAGCTCGTCGTACTCGGCGAGCAAGCTGTCCAGCGACTGCGACACGTCTCCTGCTTTCGTAGTGTTTCCCTGGAAACGGCGACGGCGCCCGCCCCGGCCCGAAGGCCGAGGTCAGGCGCCGTGAAAGCAGCTACTTGTTGCGCTTGCCGTAACGCGCCTCGAAGCGCGCCACGCGACCGCCGGTGTCCAGGATGCGCTGCTTGCCCGTGTAGAACGGGTGGCAGTTGGAGCACATCTCGACGCGAACCTCGGACGCCGAGGTGGTGCTGCGCGTGGTGAACGCGTTCCCGCAGCTACAGGTCACTTCGGTGACGGTGTACTCGGGGTGGATTCCACTCTTCAAGATCTTGTCCCTTTCAAGGATGGCCGCCGGGTCCCTGTTGGTGAACGGGTGAACCGGAGCCGGACTCGACCGTTTAGTTTGCCAGACCGTTCAACACGTGCAAAAACGCGGTTGTTCCCGGGAGTGATCGGTGGCTTAAGTCACAACCGCTTAACCGCCGCGATACGCCGTTCAGCGCAAGGTGTCGCCGTTCGACCAGATACGGCTCTGTGTTGTTGGTCGGCGTCCATCAGACTGTGTGCCGTGTTCTGCACCGCTGAGCGGCCGATGAACCAGCACATGTGGCTGGCAGTGCCGTTCCTCTTCTCCGCCGCCGTGCTCGGCCTGATGGGGTCGGCAGGGCTGCTCGTCGGGTCCTGGACCACGGTGCCGCTGTCGCCGGTCGTGTCGGGGGCCGGGGTGGCCGTGGCCGCCGCCGTCTCCGGCGGGGTGCGGTGGAGGCGGGCGTGGCAGCGGGCCTGGCTGCGGTGGCCCTACCTGGCCGCGGTGCTGGTGCTGGGAGTCGTCGTGGGCGCGGTGGAGGTACCCGTGCTGGCCGCGACGGTGGTGGGAGTCCCGGTGCTGCTGGGGCTGGTGTTCCAGCTGCTGGTGCAGAACGACGAGAACCGCCAGACCGCCGGCTGCCGCTGAGGCCGTTTCGGACCGGCTCCGGCATTCGAGTGAAGAGCAATGAGAAAGCCCCCGCTGACCTGCAGCGGGGGCTTTTTCACGTGAAACTCACACGGCGTCAGTCCTGCTCGGCACCGGGCGTCGTCTTCGCGACCTGCATCAGGAACTCGATGTTGGTGCGCGACTTCCGCAGCCGGTCCAGCAGCAGGTCGATCGCCTGCTGACCGTCGAGCGCGTGGAGCACCCGGCGCAGCTTGTGCGTGACGGCCATCTCGTCCGGCGAGAGCAGCAGCTCTTCCTTGCGGGTACCCGACGAGTCGACGTCCACGGCCGGGAACGTCCGCTTGTCCGCGATCTTCCGGTCGAGCTTGAGCTCGGCGTTGCCCGTGCCCTTGAACTCTTCGAAGATCACCGAGTCACCGGCGGAGCCGGTCTCGACCAGCGCGGTGGCGATGACGGTCAGCGAACCGCCGCCCTCGATGTTGCGAGCGGCACCGAGGAAGCGCTTCGGCGGGTACAGCGCGGTCGAGTCGACACCACCGGACAGGATGCGGCCGGAGGCCGGTGCCGCCAGGTTGTAGGCACGGCCCAGACGCGTGATCGAGTCGAGCAGCACGACGACGTCGTGGCCCATCTCGACCAGGCGCTTCGCCCGCTCGATCGCCAGCTCGGAGATGGTCGTGTGGTCCGACGGCGGCCGGTCGAAGGTGGAGGCGATGACCTCACCCTTCACCGAGCGCTGCATGTCGGTGACCTCTTCCGGACGCTCGTCCACCAGCACCACCATGAGGTGGCACTCGGGGTTGTTCGTCGTGATCGCGTTGGCGATCGACTGCAGCACCGAGGTCTTGCCGGCCTTCGGAGGCGACACGACCAGGGCGCGCTGGCCCTTGCCGATCGGCATCACCAGGTCGATGACACGGGTCGTGAGGATGTGCGGCTCGGTCTCCAGGCGCAGACGCTCGTTCGGGTAGAGCGGCGTCAGCTTGGTGAAGTCCGGGCGGTTGCGCGCCTCTTCCGGGTCCAGGCCGTTGATCTTGTCGACGCGGACCAGCGGGTTGAACTTCTGGCGCTGCTGCTCACCGTCGCGCGGCTGGCGGACGGCGCCGGTGAGGGCGTCACCGCGGCGCAGGCCGTACTTGCGGACGAGCGAGAGCGAGACGTAGACGTCGTTCGAGCCGGCGAGGTAGCCGGAGGTGCGGACGAACGCGTAGTTCTCCAGCACGTCCAGGATGCCCGCGACCGGGAGCAGGACGTCGTCGTCGCGGACCTCGGTCTCGCGGTCACCACGACCGCCGCCACCCTGGTCCTCGCCACGGCCACCGCGACGGCGGCGGTCGCGGAAGCGGCCACGGCGACCACCGTCGTCGTCACCGTCGGGCTGGCCGCCACCCTGGCGGTCGCCGCCGCGGTCACCGCGGTCGGAACGCTCGCCGCGGTCGCGGTTGCGGTCACGGCCGCCGCGCTCGTTGCGGTCGCCGCGGTCACCCCGGTCGGAACGCTCGTTGCGCTCGCCGCGGTCCTGGCGCTCACCGCGGTCCTGGCGCTCACCGCGCTCGGGGCGCTCAGCGCGCTCCGGCCGGTCGGTCCGCTCAGGACGGTCGGCGCGCTCAGGGCGCTCGGAACGCTGCTGCTCCTGCTGCGGCTGGCCATCGCCCTCGGCGTTGCCGCCGCCACGGCCGGAACGGCGGCGACGGTTTCCGCGGCGCCCCCCGTCCTCGGACGAGCGGGAGTCGTCAGACGCGCCGGACTCGGCCGCGGCGGGCTTCTCCGCCACGTCGAGCTGCTGCTGAACAGGCTTCTCAGCGGCCCTGGCAGCGGCGGGCTTCTCAGCGGGCGCCTCGGCGGGTGCCTCGGCCTTCGCGGCGACCTTCTCGGTCTTCGCGGGCTTCTCCGCCTTCGCCGGGGCTCCGGAGCCCTGCTTCTCCTTGATGGCCGCGATCAGGTCGCCCTTGCGCAGGCCTGCGGTTCCGGTGATGCCCATTTGGCCGGCGAGCTCGCGCAACTCAGCGAGCACCATGCCGGACAGACCCGCGCGGCGGCGCGGCGTCGTGCCGTTCGATGGGGTGGACAGAGCGTTCTCCTCGGCTCCAGAACCAGCGGCAGCTGCGACTTCGCTGCTCAGCAAATCGGTGTTGGTCACACAAGTCCTTCCTGACCAGGCCCCGCCTCCTACGCGGCCCAGCGGACCCGCCTTCCCACTTCAGCGGGGAACGGCGGTCAAGTCCGATGAAGACGGAAGCACGACGGCTTCCCTCAAGCACGGGACTTTTCTCAGATCACACGGCGATCGGGTGCCTTTTCGCGTCCGCCCCGCCCGCACGGCACAGAGCCGGAACACAAAAGGATTGCGACCCGGAACGAATGTCCGAGCGCGACACCGGCGCCCGTGCGCGCAGTGACTGATCGCCCCCGAGGGTAGACGCAGGTCCCCCGCCATGCAACAACCGGGGTCGGGCGTGTCAGTCCAATGGCCGAACGCGCACGCCGGCGGCGTCGACGTCGAGTCTGCGCACGTCGAAGCCGTGCGTGTCGACCTCGGCCGGAAGATCACCGAAGGCGATCACGGTGGGTCCCGCTCCGCTCACGCAGGCGGGAACTCCCAGCTTGCGAAGATCGTTGATCACCCGAACGGTGTCCGGCCATGCGGGCTCGCGGTAGTTCTGGTGGAGTCGATCCTCAGTGGCCGCAAGGAGAACCGTCGGATCGGACGTCAGCGCGTGCACCGCGAGGGCAGCCCGACCCGCGGCGTGCGCGGCGTCCGCGTGCGGCACCTCGGAAGGGAGCAGGCCGCGCGTGGTCTTGGTGGACGACTCCTGCGACGGGATCAGGACGACCGGGCGCACCCGTGCGTCCACGTCCATCCGGACGGCGCGGTACCGCTCTCCTTCGGACCACGCGACGACGACCCCGCCGAACAGCGAGGCGGCCGCGTTGTCCGCGTGCCCCTCGAACTCGGCGGCGATTTGCAACGCGCCCGTGTCCAACTCGCGACCCAGCAGGGTGAACCCGGCTACGACACCCGCCACGATCGCGGCGGCCGACGAGCCCAGTCCCCGTGCGTGCGGGATGGTGTTGCGGCACCTCAGGGCCAGGCCACCGGTGTAGCCGGTGGCGCGGACGGCCCGCACAACGAGATGGCTCTCGTCGAGCGGGACATCGCCTGATCCGGCACCATCCACGGTGATCGAGAGGCCGTCGACGCCTTCGCCGCCGGCCACCTCGACGTCGTCGTACATGCCGAGCGCCATGCCCAGCGCGTCGAACCCCGAACCGAGGTTCGCGGTCGACGCGGGGACGGAGACGAGGAACTTCACGCCAGCTCCAGCGCGTGCGCGACGGCACCGGGGTCGACCGGGACGGGCTCGACCTCGGTGGTGCCGAGCAGCGCCGTGTCGGGGTCCTTCAGACCGTGACCGGTGACGGTGCACACAACGGTGGAGCCCTTCGGCAGCCTGCCGTCCTCGGCGGTCTTCAGCAGACCGGCGATGGACGCGGCCGACGCGGGCTCGACGAAGATGCCCTCGGACGACGCCAGCAGCCGGTACGCGCTGAGGATCTGCTCGTCGGTGACGGCGTCGATCAGGCCGCCGGAGGAGTCCCTGGCGTTGACCGCGCCCGTCCACGACGCCGGCGAACCGATGCGGATCGCGGTCGCGATGGTCTCGGGGTTCGGCACCGGCTGGCCGCTGACCAGCGGAGCGGCGCCCGCGGCCTGGAAGCCGAACATGCGGGGCAGGCCCTTGTCGTAGGACGTGTAGCCCTTCCAGTACGCGGTGATGTTGCCCGCGTTGCCGACAGGCAGGCAGTGCACGTCCGGCGCCTGGCCGAGCACGTCGCAGACCTCCCACGCGGCGGTCTGCTGGCCGACGAGGCGCACCGGGTTGACCGAGTTCACCAGCGTGACCGGGTACTCGGCCGCGGTCTTCGACGCGAGCTCCAGGCAGTCGTCGAAGTTGCCGTCGATCTGCAGGATCTTCGCGCCGTGCATGACGGCCTGCGCCAGCTTGCCCATCGCGATCTTGCCGCTGGGCACCAGCACGGCCGCCGTCAGGCCCGCCTTGGCCGCGTAGGCCGCGGCGGACGCCGACGTGTTGCCGGTGGAGGCGCAGATGACCGCCTTCAGGCCGGAGGCGAGCGCGTACGTCATGGCCACGGTCATGCCGCGGTCCTTGAACGAGCCCGTCGGGTTCGCACCCTCGACCTTGACCCAGACGTCGGACCCCGTGGCGGCGGAGAGGCGCTTGGCGTGCACCAGCGGCGTGCCGCCCTCGTGCAGCGTCACGACCTCGGCGCCCGCGGGGATCTCGATGCGGTCCCGGTAGGCGTTGATGAGACCGGGCCAGCCTGCTCTCGCAGTGCTCATTCCTTCTGGACTCACTCTTCGCCCTCCACCCTCATGACGCTGACGACGTCCCGCACCACGGGGAGGCCACCGATCTTGTCCACAGTGGACCGCAGCGCGGCGTCGGTCGCCGCGTGCGTGACGATCACCAGGCTGGCGTCCTCGACGCGGCCTTCCTGGCGCACCGCGGCGATGCTCACGTCGTGCTCGGCGAAGACCGCGGCGACCTGCGAGAGGACACCGGGCTTGTCCGCCACGTCGAGGCTGATGTGGTAGCGGGTGGGCGTGTTCCCCATGGGCTGCGCGGTGAGCGCGGCGTAGGCGGACTCGCGCGGGCCGTGCCCGCTCGCGACCATGTTGCGCGCCACGGCGACCAGGTCGCCGACGACCGCGCTCGCCGTGGGGGCGCCACCGGCGCCCTGCCCGTAGAACATCATCTCCCCCGCCGCGTCGGCCTCGACGAACACCGCGTTGAACGCTCCGTTGACGCTCGCCAGCGGATGCGTCCTGGGGATCATCGCCGGGTGCACTCGAACGGCGACTGACTCCTGGCCGGACGGGCTGGTCACGCGCTCGCAGATCGCGAGCAGCTTCACCGTGCGGCCGAGCCCCTTGGCCGCCGCGATGTCCGCCGCGGACACCGCGCGGATGCCCTCGCGGTAGACGTCCGAGGCCGTGACGCGCGTGTGGAACGCAAGGGAGGCAAGGATCGCGGCCTTCGACGCGGCGTCGAACCCGTCGACGTCCGCCGTCGGGTCGGCCTCGGCGTAACCGAGGCGCGAGGCCTCTTCGAGCGTCTCGCTGTACCCCGCGCCCGTGGCGTCCATCGCCGACAGGATGAAGTTCGTCGTGCCGTTCACGATGCCCATGACGCGCGTGATCCGGTCTCCCGCAAGGGATTCCCGCAACGGGCGCAGCAACGGGATCGCACCGGCGACGGCGGCCTCGAAGTAGAGGTCCGCCCCGGAAGCGTCCGCCGCCTCGAACAGGTCGGAACCGTGCTCGGCCAGCAGCGCCTTGTTCGCCGTCACGACGGACTTGCCGCCGCGCAGCGCTTCCAGCAGCAGGCCGCGCGTGGGGTCGACACCGCCGATGACCTCGACGATGACGTCCACGTCGGCGCGCTTGACGAGCGCCTCGGCGTCCGTGGTCAGCAGGTGCTCCGGCACTTCACGGTGTTTGTTCGGCCTGCGCACGGCGATGCCGGCGAGCTCAACCGGCGCGCCGATGCGCTGGGTGAGGTCCTCGGCCTGGTCCGTCAGCAGCCGGACTACCTCCGTGCCCACCGTGCCACATCCCAGCAAGGCGACCCGAATCGGTTTCACGGCTTTCATACCTCCAGACGGAACAGATCGTCCTCGGTCTCACGACGCAGCAGCAGCCGCGCCTCTCCATCGGTCACCGCGGCGAGCGCGGGCCGTGGAAGTCGGTTGTACCCGCTCGCCATCGAGTAGCAGTAGGCCCCTGTGGCGGCGATCGCCACGAGGTCGCCCGGCGCCAGGTCGTCGGGCAACCAGCAGTCGCGCACCACGATGTCACCGGACTCGCAGTGCTTGCCCACCACACGACACAGCACGGCCCTCGACTCGGGCTCGGAAGCGCGCGAGACGAGCTTGCAGTCGTAGACCGCGTCGTACAGAGCGGTGCGGATGTTGTCGCTCATGCCGCCGTCGACGCTGACGTACCGGCGCCGCGCGCCGCCGTCGAGCTCGATGTCCTTGATCGTGCCGACCTCGTACACGGTGACCGTGCCGGGACCGACGATCGCGCGGCCGGGCTCCACCGCGATGCGAGGCATCTCCAGGCCGTTGTGCTCGCACTCCTTCTGCACGATGTTGTGCAGCTGCCGCGCGAGCTCGGCGGGCGGGGGCGGGTCGTCGTCCGGCGTGTAGGCGATGCCGAGACCGCCGCCGAGGTCGACGACGTTCAGCGACGGGACGTCGCCGTGCTCGGCGCGGATCTCCGCGAGCAGGCCGATCACGCGGCGCGCGGCGACCTCGAAGCCGGACGCGTCGAAGATCTGCGAGCCGATGTGGCTGTGCAGGCCGACGAGCTCGAGCCCACCGGCCTTCAGCACGCGGCGCACCGCCTCGGCCGCGTCGCCGGAGGACAGCGAGAAGCCGAACTTCTGGTCCTCGTGCGCGGTCGCGATGAACTCGTGGGTGTGCGCCTCGACGCCGACCGTCACGCGGATCAGCACCTTCTGCACCACACCGCGGTCGCGCGCGATCTGGTCGAGGCGCGCGATCTCGTGGTACGAGTCGAGCACGATCCCGCCGACGCCGGCCTCGACGGCCGCGATCAGCTCGGGAACGCTCTTGTTGTTGCCGTGCAACGCGATGCGCTCGGCCGGGAACTCCGCCCGCAGCGCGATGGCGAGCTCGCCGCCGCTGCAGACGTCGATCGAGAGGCCTTCCTCGGCCACCCACTTCGCGACCTGCACGCTCAGGAACGCCTTGGAGGCGTAGTGCACGAGCGTCGGGTCGCCGAACGCCTCGGCGTGCTCGCGGCAACGCGCGCGGAAGTCCTGCTCGTCCATGACGAACAACGGGGTGCCGTACTGCTCGGCGAGCCCGCGCACGTCCACGCCCGCGAGCTCCACGACGCCCGCGTCGTTGCGCTTGGCGTTGCGCGGCCACACCGTCGGGTGCAGGTAGTCGAGCTGGTCCGCGCTGGAAGGGCGGTCGCCGGCGGTGGTGCCGGATGCCATGACGTCGGCGTGCCGGGGTCCGGCCGGATGCGCGCGCATCACATGCGCTCCGGGGCGGTCACGCCGAGCAGGCCGAGGCCCGCGGCGAACACGCGCCTGGTCGCGTTGACGAGCTGAAGCCTGACCTGGTGCAACGGAGTCGTCTCCTCATCGCCGCGCGGAAGGACGCGGCAGTCCTGCTGGAAGCGGTGGTACGTGCCCGCGAGCTCTTCGAGGTAGCGGGCGACGCGGTGCGGTTCACGCAGCTCGGCGGCGGTGGCCACCACTCGCGGGAACTCGCCGATGGTGCGGATGAGGTCGCCCTCGCGCTCGTGGGTGAGCAGCGCGAAGTCCTCACCTGGGGTGATGCCGAGATCAGCGGCGTTGCGCAGGATCGACGACGTGCGGGCGTGCGCGTACTGCACGTAGTAGACCGGGTTCTCGTTGCTGTGCTTGCGCAGCAGGTCGAGGTCGATGTCGAGGCCGGAGTCGACCGACGAGCGGATCATGGCGTAGCGGGCGGCGTCCACGCCGACCGCGTCGACCAGGTCCTCCATCGTGATGACGGTGCCCGCGCGTTTGCTCATCCGGACGGGCTGGCCGTCGCTGACGAGGTTCACGAGCTGGCCGATCAGCACCTCGACGCTGTCGGGGTCGTCGCCCAGGGCGGCCGCCGCGGCCTTGAGGCGCGCGATGTAGCCGTGGTGGTCCGCGCCGAGCATGTAGATGCACAGGTCGAAGCCGCGACCGCGCTTGTCGACGAGGTAGGCGATGTCGCCCGCGATGTAGGCCGGGTTGCCGTCGCTCTTGATGACGACGCGGTCCTTGTCGTCACCGAAGTCCGTGGACCGCAGCCACCAGGCGCCGTCCTTCTCGTACAGCGAGCCGTTCGCCTTGAGCTTCGCGATCGCCTCGTCCACGCGGCCGCTCTGGTGCAGCGAGTCCTCGTGGAAGTAGACGTCGAAGTCGGTGCCGAAGTCGTGCAGGCTGCTCTTGATCTCCTCGAACATCAGCCCGACGCCGATCTTGCGCACCGTCTCCGGGTCGCTCAGCGCGCCCGGCTCGCGGCGCAGCACCTCGGCGGCGATGTCGCTGACGTACGTGCCCGCGTAGCCGTCCTCGGGGGCGGGCTCGCCCTTCGCGGCGGCGATCAGCGACCGGACGAACCTGTCGATCTGCGCGCCGGCGTCGTTGAAGTAGTACTCGCGGGTGACCTCGGCGCCGCGGGCCCGCAGCACCCTGCCCAGCGCGTCACCGACGGCGGCCCAGCGCGCGCCGCCGAGGTGGATGGGGCCGGTGGGGTTCGCGGAGACGAACTCCAGGTTGATCCGCCTGCCGCCGAGCTCGGTGCCGGTGCCGTACCCGGTCTCCAGGGCCGCACGAACGATCGCGCCCTGCGCCTCGGTGGCGATGGTGAGGTTCAGGAAGCCGGGACCGGCCACGTCGGCCCGGGCGATGGCGTCCTGGGCGAGCAGGGCCTCGGCGAGCCACGTCGCGAACTCGCGGGGCGCGACGCCGGCCTTCTTGGCGATCTGGAGCGCGACGTTCGTGGCGTAGTCCCCGTGCTCGGGGTTCCTGGGTCGCTCGACCGTCACCTGCTCGGGGAGCGCGGTGGTGTCCAGGCCCCGGTCGGCCAGCAACCGGGCAACCGCGGTCCGAACGAGATCGGCGAGCACTTCAGGAGTCACGCCCGGAGAGTCTAGAGAAGCGTTGTCGCAGGTCTCGACCGGGTTACCGGGTCTCGGAGGGTGAGACGGCAAGTGTTAACGCGCACGTGGTATCGCACTGCGCTGACAGTGACCAGACACGATGTCCCTACACTGGCGCCGGTTGACCAGGACGACATCTGAGGCGGACATGACCAGCGGCAAGAAGACGAAGGCCACACGCAACAGCGTGGCCGCAGCCCGTTCCTCGGTGGTGGCGAGCAAGCCGAAGCCGTGGGGCACGATCATCGCGGTGATCGCGGTGCTGGGCCTCGCGGGCGGTGTTTTCGGGTATGCGTACTCGCAGATCCACGCGAACAACGTCAAAGAGGCCGCCCTGGCCAAGTGGAAGCCCTCGGACACGAACAAGGACCCGTCGACCGCGCTCGCGGGCATCGTGATCAAGGAGTACAAGGGCTCCCGCCACGTCGAGCCGACCCAGCGCGTCGCGTACGACCAGACTCCCGCGTTCGGCGGCCCGCACGACGCCCAGTGGGCCGACTGCACCGGCGTCGTCTACGACAAGGCCGTGCGCACGGAGAACATGGTCCACGGCCTGGAGCACGGCGCCGTGTGGATCGCGTACAACCCCGACCAGGTCAAGGACGACGCTCTCACCAAGCTGAAGACCAAGGTCGAGGGCATCCCGTACATGATGCTGTCGCCGTTCCCCGGCCTCGACAAGCCGATCTCGCTGCAGTCCTGGGGCCACCAGCTGAAGGTCGAGAGCGCCGACGACGAGCGCGTCGACCAGTTCATCTCGTCGCTGCTGCGCAACGCGAACACCTACCCCGAGGTCGGCGCGTCCTGCGAGAACACGGCGTTCCTGTCGAACCCGGCCCCGTTCGTGGCCGAGAAGCCGGGCGCCGACGCCGTTCCGATGGACGGCGGCAAGGACGACTCCGTGACCGAGGGCCAGCCGCAGCAGAACCCCAGCACGCCGCCCGCGTCGGGCTCCGCCTCGACGCCGCCGTCGAGCTGATGACCGTTCCCGGCACCGACGAGGCACCCGGCCGCCCCTCCGGGGTGGTCCGGGTCCTCGTCATCGGCGCAGCGGTCCTCGCCGTGCTCCTGCTGGGCGCGGCGGTGGGCCTGCTCGTGAAGCTCCCCGGCTCGACCACGTCCTCCGCGGCTCCGGCCTCCGGTTCCGTGGACGTCGGCTTCTGCCAGGACATGGCCATGCACCACCTGCAGGGCATCCAGATGGCGAACATCGCCCGGGACCGCTCGACGGACCCGGAGATCCGCCAGCTCGCCTTCGACATCTCCTCCACCCAGCTCGAACAGGTGGGGCGGATGAAGGGCTGGCTGATGATGTGGAACGAGCACGAGCAGAACATCTCGGGCGTCTACATGAAGTGGATGGACGCCGCCGGCGTCCACGGCCACGGCGCCACCACGCCCGAGGCCGGCAAGCCCCTGATGCCCGGCATGGCCACGACCGACGAGCTGACCAAGCTGCGCACGGTGGCCGCCGGCCGCGAGTTCGACGTGTACTGGCTGCAGCTGATGCTCCGCCACCACGTGGGCGGCGCGCCGATGGCCGAGTACGCCTCGACCGCCGCCGGTCAGACGGTCGTGCGCACGCTGGCCGACAACATGCTGAAGTCGCAGTCCGCCGAGACCGAGCTGATGAAGGACTACCTGGCGAAGCGCGGAGCCGCACCGCTGCCGTAGCCCGGTGTCGCTGATCAGGTTCCGAGGGCCGTCCCCAGAGGTGTGGGGGCGGCCCTTTCCCTTGCCCCGCGGGTGCGACGGGCGGGCTGTCCGACGTAGGCCGACGGCAAGGCAACAGCCCGCACGCAAGGCGACCCCCTCCGCCGGAACGCGACGAACGCCCGCGAGCCGACCCGCGCGGGCGTCCTCGAACCCCATGGACATCCGCCTACCTCTGAGTAACGTGGGTCACACCCCTACTCGGAGGTAACCATGACCGTCGACGAGCGCGCGGCCAGGCAGGTCGCCGAACAAGCACGCGAGACCCGCTGGCAGCGACCGAGTTTCGGCAAGGAGCTCTTCCTCGGTCACTTCCGCATCGACCTCATCCACCCGCACCCGAGTGGCACCGCGGAGGACCGCGCGCGCGGCGAGGCATTCCTCGAAGAGCTCCGGAAGTTCACCGAGACCCGCATCGACAACACCGTCATCGAACGCGACGCGCAGATCCCCGACGACGTCCTGAAGGGCCTCAAGGACCTCGGCGCGTTCGGCATGAAGATCAAGCCCGAGTATGGCGGCATCGGCCTCACGCAGGTCTACTACAACAAGGCCCTCATGCTGGTGGGCAGCGCCAGCCCCGCGCTCGGCGCCATGCTCTCCGCCCACCAGTCCATCGGCGTCCCGCAGCCCGTCGCGATGTTCGGCAGCCCCGAGCAGAAGCAGGAGTTCCTGCCCCGGTGCGCCAAGGGCGAGATCACCGCGTTCCTGCTCACCGAACCGGACGTCGGCAGCGACCCGGCGAGGCTCGGCACCACCGCCACCCCGGACGGCGACGACTACGTCCTCAACGGCGTGAAGCTCTGGACCACCAACGGTGTCGTGGCCGACCTCCTCGTCGTCATGGCCCAGGTGCCGGACAAGGGCATCACGGCGTTCGTCGTGGAGGCGGACGCCGAGGGCATCACCGTCGAGAACCGCAACGCGTTCATGGGCCTGAGGGGCCTGGAGAACGGCGTGACGAGGTTCCACCAGGTCCGCGTCCCCAAGAAGAACGTCATCGGCAGGGAGGGCGCCGGCCTCAAGATCGCCCTGGCCACCCTCAACACCGGCCGCCTCAGCCTGCCCGCCCTCTGCGCGGGCAGCGCCAAGTGGTGCCTCAAGATCGCGCGCGAATGGTCGAACGCACGCATCCAGTGGGGTCTTCCGGTCGGCAGGCACGAGGCCATCGCGGGCAAGATCGCCTACATCGCGGCGACGTCCTACGCGCTGGAGGCCGTGCTGGACCTCAGTTCCGAGCTCGCGGACGCCGGCAGCCACGACATCCGCATCGAGGCCGCCCTTGCGAAGCTCTACGCGTCCGAGAAGGCGTGGCTGGTGGCCGACGAACTGGTCCAGATCCGCGGCGGCCGGGGCTACGAGACGGCGGAGAGCCAGGCGGCGCGAGGGGAACGCGGCGTCGCGGCCGAGCAGGTCCTCCGCGACCTCCGCATCAACCGGATCTTCGAGGGCTCGACGGAGATCATGCACCTGCTGATCGCCCGCGAGGCGGTGGACGCGCACCTCAGCGTCGCCGGCGACATCATCGACCCCGACGCCGACCGCCAGGCCAAGATGAAGGCCGCGGCCAAGGCGGGCGGGTTCTACGCGAAGTGGCTGCCCACGCTCGTCGTCGGCAAGGGCCAGACCCCGGCCGGCTACACGGAGTTCGGGCCGCTCGCGAAGCACCTGCGGTTCGTGGAGCGGTCGGCGCGCAAGCTCGCGCGGCAGACGTTCTACGCCATGTCGCGGTGGCAGGGGAAGATGGAGCGCAAGCAGCGGTTCCTGAGCCGGATCGTGGACATCGGCGCCGAGCTGTTCGCGATCAGCGCCGCGTGCGTGCGGGCCGCGCAGGACGAGAACCCCAACTCCCAGGCGCTCGCGGACGCGTTCGCCAAGCAGGCGCGGATCCGGGTCGACGAGCTGTTCGAGAAGCTCTGGAAGAACACCGACGACAGCGACCAGGTGCTGGCGCGGCAGGTCCTCGACGGCAACTACGCGTGGCTCGAGGAGGGCGTGGTCGACTCGTCCATCCCGGGCAGCTGGATCGCGGACTCCACCCACCACGAGTCGACGGCGGACAACGTCCACCGGCCGACACCTCGCTAGCCCGTTGGCTGCACTGGGCAGGCTGATGGTGGTGCGGGCGCGGCACCTGCCCAGTGCACGGCCGGTAGGGGGCTACGTCCCCCGCATCCCCCTACCGACTCCCCTTGCAACGGAAGGACACAACCCTCCAGGTGGAGGTTCCGGTAACGCTAAGCCACAAAACGCCGTTAACAGTTACGACAATTGAGTGAACTACCAGGTGAGGGGTACTCAACTACACTCAGAGAGTAACTTCGAAGACCAATTCCCGGGCGGCTTCGAGGCCCATCGCGACGGCCCCGGAGAGCACCGCGCCGTCACCGAGCGAGCCCGCCACGATCCGCGGCGCCAACGGTGTCATCGTGCGCAGCGAGGCCTCCAGCGGCTCCAGCAGCAGGTCGACGTTCGACCCGACGCCACCGCCCAGCACGACCAGTTCCGGGTCGATCACCGCGGTGACGGCGGCCACGAGGAACGCGAGCCGTTCCGCTTCCAGCCGCACGATCCCCAGAGCCCGGCCGTCGCCTTTGCGCGCGAGCCCGAACACCTCGCGGGCCGTGCGCGCCGTCAGGCCCCGCTCCCGCGCCAGTGCCACAACGGATCCCGCCGACGCCGCGTCCTCGAACTGTCCACGCCGGACGTCCGAAGCGGACTTCCCGTACGGCAGGAAGCCGACCTCGCCGGCCGCCCCGTGCGCACCGCGGAACAGCGTGCCGTCCACGACTATCCCCATGCCGACGCCGGTGCCGACCGTCGCGCACACGAACACGCGTGCGCCCTGAGCCGCCCCGTGGACGTGTTCGCCCAGGGCCGCCAGGTTCGCGTCGTTCTCCACGACCACCACCGGCCCGAGCGACGACTCCAGGCCGTCCAGGACACCCTCCGACTCCCAGCCGGGCAGGTGCGGCGCGTGCCGAACGACCCGCGACCGCTGATCGATCACCCCGGGGCTGCCGACCACCTTCACCACGACGTCCGTGAGAGCGATCCCGGCATCGGCCACCGTCCGCTCGGCCAGGCCGGTCACCGCGCGCACCACGGCGGCGGCCGAGCGGCTGCGGTTCCGCTCGTCGACGCGGGCCACGACGGCCCCGCCCAGATCGGCCAGCGCCACCCGGACCCGTTCCCGGCCGATGTCGACGCCCAGCACGTACCCGGCGGTGGCGTCCGGCTCGTAGACCACGGCCGACCGGCCGGGACCCGACGTCGTGCGACCGGTGGGGCGCACCAGGCCGTGGCGTTCGAGGTCGGCCAGCGCCTGCCCGACCGTGGGCTTGGACAGGCCGGTGTCCTTGGCGATCTGCGGACGGGTGGCCGCACCCGAACGGCGCAACAGGTCGAGCACAGCGCGTTGGTTGAGCACGCGCATTCCCGCCGGTGTACCCACCTCTGGCGGCTTGCGGTCGCGCACCTGACGATTCTAGATCTTGATCGACTCGTGTCGCGCGCAACTGTTGAGAGGACAGGTTGCGCGACAATTCCCGTCCGGTCCCTTGACAACGATGTCACGTGCAGAAAAGGTCCCCACCAAAAGGGGCAGGCCAGGCGGCGGAAGGGTTGCAATGAGGCAACTGGGGAAGAGACGAACCAGAACTCTGTTGAGCGTTGCGATCACTGCGACACTGGTGTGCGGCGTCACCAACGGCCACGCGGCCGCCGCACCAGAGGAGCCAGGCGTGGGTTTCTTCTCGTCCTTTGAGGACGATCAACCGCAACCGTCGTGGGTCAGCACGGTCGAGACCGACGCCGCAGGGCAGCCGAAGTCGGCGGGCGTGATCGGCTCGAGCGGCACCGGGCTGCCCGGCAACGTCGCCGACAAAGCGACCTTGGCGGTCAACGGCGAGAACGCGGGCTCGGGCGAAGGCAAGGCCGAGCTCGTCGACGGCACCACCAGCACCAAGTGGCTGGTCTTCGCCACGACCGGCTGGGTGACGTTCGACTTCGGGACGAGCGCCCAGACGATCAAGAAGTACTCGCTCTCCTCGGCGAACGACGCACCGGAGCGCGACCCGAAGGACTGGACGCTGCAGGGCTCGAACGACGGCACGAACTGGGCAGTCCTCGACACCCGCGCCGGCGAGAACTTCACCGACCGGTTCCAGACCAAGGTCTACGACATCGCCTCCCCGGCGTCGTACCGGCACTACAAGCTCGACATCACGGCGAACCACGGCGCGAACATCGTGCAGCTCGCCGAGGTCGAGCTGTCCGACGGCACGACGACGCCCCCGGCGCCGAACATGCGCAGCCTCGTCGGCAACGGCCCCACCGGCGGCTACACGGCCAAGTCGCGGGTCGGCTGGACGGGCGTGAAGGCGTTCCGCGCCCAGGGCAAGCACACGACCGAGGGCCGCGCGTACAGCTACAACAAGGTCTTCGACGTCGACGTCCCGGTCGGCGCCAGGACCGAGCTGTCGTACATGATCTTCCCGGACTTCGTGACCGACAACCTGAACTACCCGAGCACGTACTCGTCGGTCGACCTGGCGTTCTCCGACGGCACGTACCTGAGCGACCTCAAGGCCGTCGACCAGCACGGCGCGGTGCTGTCGCCGCAGGGTCAGGGCGCGGGCAAGTTCCTGTACGCCAACCAGTGGAACAAGGTGGCGTCCACGATCGGCGCCGTCGCGGCCGGCAAGACGATCAAGCGGATCCTGGTCGCCTACGACGGCCCGAAGGGCCCGACGGAGTTCGGCGCCTGGTTCGACGACATCCGCATCGGCGACGTCGTCACCAAGCAGTACGCGAAGCCGTCGGACTACGTGCTGACCACGCGCGGCACGAACTCGAACGGCTCGTTCTCGCGGGGCAACAACTTCCCGGCGACCGCGGTGCCGCACGGCTTCAACTTCTGGACCCCGATGACCAACGCGGGTTCGCAGAGCTGGCTGTACGAGTACCAGCAGCGCAACAACGCGCAGAACCTGCCGACGCTGCAGGCGTTCACGACCTCCCACGAGCCCAGCCCGTGGATGGGTGACCGCCAGACGTTCCAGGTCATGCCGTCGGACAAGGCGCCGACGCAGGACCGCGCGCTGCGGGCCCTGCCGTTCCGGCACGACAACGAGGTCGCGAAGGCGCACTACTACGGCGTGACCTTCGAGAACGGCATGAAGACCGAGATCACCCCGACCGACCACGCGGCGGTCTTCCGGTTCACGTTCACCGACGAGGGCCAGAAGAACCTCGTGTTCGACAACGTGAACAACCTCGGTGGTGTCACCCTCGACGCGGCCAACGGCGTCGTCACGGGCTACTCGGACGTCAAGAGCGGCCTCTCCACCGGCGCGACCCGCCTGTTCGTCTACGGCAAGGTCGACAAGGCGGTCACGGCGAGCGGCCGGCTCACCGGCGCGGGCCGTGACAACGTGGGCGGCTACTTCTCGTTCGGCGACAAGACCGTCGAGCTGCGGATCGCCACCTCGCTGATCTCCGTCGACCAGGCTCGGGCCAACCTCGAGCAGGAGGTCTCGGCGTCCGACACGTTCGACGCCGTGCGCGACCGCGCCCAGGCCGCGTGGGACAAGATCCTCGGCATCATCTCGGTCGAGGGCGCGTCCGAAGAGCAGCTGATCACGCTGTACTCCAACATGTACCGGCTCTACCTCTACCCGAACTCGGGCTTCGAGAAGGTCGGCGACAAGATCCAGTACGCGTCCCCGGTGTCGCCGCCGGTCGGGGAGAGCACGCCCACGAAGACGGGCGCGAAGATCGTCGACGGCAAGGTCTACGTCAACAACGGGTTCTGGGACACCTACCGCACGACCTGGCCCGCCTACAGCCTCTTCACGCCGAGCAAGGCGGGCGAGATGGCCGAGGGCTTCGTCCAGCAGTACAAGGACGGCGGCTGGATCTCGCGCTGGTCCTCCCCCGGTTACGCGGACCTGATGACGGGCACGAGCTCCGACGTGGCGTTCGCGGACGCGTACCTCAAGGGCGTCTCGAACTTCGACATCAAGGCCGCCTACGACGCCGCGGTGAAGAACGCGTCCGTCGTGCCGCCGAGCAACAACGTCGGCCGCAAGGGCATGGACCGGTCGATCTTCCTCGGCTGGACCGGCAACGACCAGCTGCACGAGGCGTGGTCGTGGGCGATCGAGGGCTACCTCAACGACTTCGGCATCGCGTCGATGGCGAAGGCGCTGCACGAGAAGACGGGCGAGAAGCGGTACCTGGAAGAGCACGAGTACTTCCTCAACCGTGCCCAGAACTACGTGCTGACGTTCGACAAGCGGATCGACTTCTTCCAGGGCCGCAACGTCGACGGTTCGCGGCGCGTCGAGGACCCGGCGAAGTACAACCCGCAGGACTGGCGCTACGACTACACCGAGACGAACGGCTGGAACATGGCGTTCACGGTGCCGCACGACGGGCAGGGTCTCGCGAACCTGTACGGCGGGCGGGACAAGCTGGCGCAGAAGCTCGACTCGTTCTTCACCCTGCCGGAGACCGCGAAGTTCCCCGGCGGCTACGGCGGCGTGATCCACGAGATGATCGAGGCGCGGGACGTGCGGATGGGCCAGTACGGCCACTCGAACCAGCCGTCGCACCACATCGCCTACATGTACAACTATGCGGGCAAGCCCTCGGGCACCCAGGAGAAGGTGCGCGAGATCCTGTCGCGCCTGTACGTGGGCTCGGAGCAGGGCCAGGGCTACGCGGGTGACGAGGACAACGGCGAGATGTCGGCCTGGTACCTCTTCTCGTCGCTGGGCTTCTACCCGCTGCAGATGGGCAAGCCCGCCTACGCGATCGGTTCGCCGCTGTTCACCAAGGCGACCGTGAAGCTGGAGAACGGCAAGAAGCTCGTCGTCAACGCGCCGAAGAACAACGCGAAGAACATCTACGTGCAGGGCGTGAAGGTCAACGGCAAGACGTGGAACAAGACGTCGCTGCCGCACGACCTGCTCTCGGCCGGCGCCACGATCGACTTCGACATGGGCCCCAAGCCCTCCGCCTGGGGCACGGGCGTGAACGACGTGCCGGACTCGATCACCACCGGTGACGCGGTCCCGACGCCGCTGCGCGACGTCGCCTCCGGCGTGTCCACGGCTGCTCTGGTGGACAACAACTCGTCGACCTCCGCGGTGGTCCGCTCGTTCGACTTCAAGCCCGCGGACGCGAAGGAGAAGGCGGAGTTCTACACGCTGACCAACGGCAAGACGGGCACGTCGCCGTCGGCGTGGGAGCTGAAGGGCTCCTACGACGGCAAGACGTGGTCGACGGTCGACAAGCGTTCCGGTGAGAACTTCCAGTGGCAGCAGTACACCCGGTCGTTCAAGATCGCCTCGCCGGGCCGGTACAACTTCTACCGGCTGGAGTTCGCGGGCGACGTGACGCTGGCCGAGTTCGAGCTGATGTCGAAGCCGCTGCCCGCCGCCACCACCACGGTGACGGGCACGGTCAACGGGCCGCTGCAGGTCAAGGGCGTGACCTATGTGGACGGTGCCACGATCAGCGGCCCGGTGACGGTGCAGAAGGGCGCCACGCTCTACGTCTTCGGCGGCGAGATCAAGGGCCCGCTGTCGGCGGCTGACGCGGCGTCCGTGGTGCTGGTCGGCACGAAGGTCGGCGGCCCGGTGACCGTGCACGGTTCTTCATCGGAGGTCGCGGTGGAGAACTCCTCGGTCGGTGGCCCTGTGTCACTGACGTCGAACAAGACCAGGTCAGTCGTGGCGGCCACCTCGGTCGGCGGGCCGTTGTCCTGCACGGGCAACGACCCGGCGCCGTCGAACAACGGCTTCGCGAACGACGTGAAGGGGCCGAAGGCAGGACAGTGCGCTGGGCTGTAGCGGGTAACTGACCTTCCTGCAGACGAGAAGGGCCGCGTTCCGTCACGGAGCGCGGCCTTTCCCGTTCACCTGAAAGGATCTATCCCTTTCAGACATACTTCGGTGAGATCTTGACAGTTCAGGTGCGGTGACTGGGGAGGCTGTTGTGGTGCCGTTCGAACGAGGCCGCGTGTGGGTGGCGGTGCCTCAGCCCAGGCTTCCTGTCATTCCGTCACGAACCGGCGCCCGGTCCACCAAGGACGGCATCCGCGACCTGCCTGGCTCACCACGAAAGCTCCCGGCACCGCTGCGCTGACGAGCCACCCTCGACCTGCAGCGTCGCGTGCTCGATGTGGTACTTGGTCGCCAGCAACGACTGCGCGGCCTTGAGCACGATCTCGTGGTCGGCGTCCTTCGCGGTGGCGAGGTGCGCCGAGCACACCTCCATGCCACTGGTGAGCGTCCACACGTGCAGGTCGTGCGCCTCGGTGACTCCCGGCAGCTCGGTCAGCGCCTTCTGCATCTCGGTGACGTCCAGCCGCTCCGGCGCGTGCTGGAACAGGATGTGCAGCGCGTTCTTGGCCAGCGTGTACGTCCGCGGCAGCACCCACACGCCGATCAGCACACCCATGATCGGGTCCGCGTACTTCCAGCTCGTGGTGATCGTGACCAGCGCGGAGACGAGCACGCCCACCGACCCGATCAGGTCGGCCAGCACCTCGAGGTACGCACCCTTGACGTTGATGCTCTCCTTGGCGCCCTCCTTGAGGACGCTGAAGGAGACGAGGTTGGCCGCGAGCCCCAGCGCCGCGGCGATGAGGACGGGCCACCCCGGCACGCTGGGCGGGTCCTGGAACCTGCCGACCGCCTCGTAGATCACGTACCCGGCCACGCCGAAGAGCAGCACGGCGTTGGCCAGCGCGGCCAGCACCTCGGCCCGGTAGAAGCCGAACGTGCGGTTCTTCCCGGCCTTGGCCCTCCTGGCGACCATGATCGCGGCCAGCGCCATGCCGACCCCGAGCACGTCGGTGAGCATGTGCGCGGCATCGGAGATCAAGGCGAGCGAGGACGTCGCGAACCCCACGACGAACTCCACCACCATGAAGACCGCACCGATGCCGAACGCGATCCAGAGCTTGCCGGCGTGCTGCCCGCTCGCCGACGCTGATCCGTGTCCATGGCCATGACCCATGCTTCGGAACATATAGCGACATGCGCATGAGTGCAATCCGGAGTATTCCTCACCAGGGCTGTTGGTGACGGAGGCCACGCTCAGGGGTACTACCGGGGGTAGGTGTGAAACACAGTCGCGCGAGTGCGCTAGGATCTTCCACGTAGCTACGGCCCCCGTAGCTCAGGGGATAGAGCACCGCCCTCCGGAGGCGGGAGCGCAGGTTCGAATCCTGCCGGGGGCACCACGCAAAAAGGCCCGCTGAACTGCACGAATGCAGACCAGCGGGCCTTTTGCTTGTCCGGCTGTGCACGGCCAAAAACGGCCGTTTACGGGCGTCTGTGCCGATGGTGTGCCGACGAGATCGCCCCGAACTTGATCAAGAGGGCCTCGAAGCGGCATGCTGGCCGTGACCTCGATCACGTCACTTTGCGTCGTCCGAAGCCTCTTTGAGTCCAGCCTCGACGAGTGCGCGGATCGCCTCGTTGGAGCCGCTCAGCACGTGGGCGTAGATCCGGAACAGTACCTCCAGGGAATGCCCTGCCCACTCGGCGACCTGCTTCGGCGGCACGCCAGAGCTGAGCCACAACGAGATGCCGGCATGACGCAAGTCGTAAGGCGTTGCGGCGAGGTCGCTCGCCGCCAGTTCGGCGGGCAATGCCTTCTCGCGCGCCTTGCGCCACGCCCGCAGGATCGTCAGCTTGGGCAGCTCGTCGTCGTTGCGCTCGCCACGGAACAGGCGGCCGTCCCTCGCGGTGCCGTAAGTCCGCATGTGGCGGTGCAGCAAGGCGGTCAACTCGGGAGGGCTGGGAACCGGGCGGATCGTGCCCGCATCCCTCTGCTTGAGCATTCGCTCGTCGCGGTTCTTCCCGCTGTCGGTCCAGTCTTTGCCCGCGTACGGGTGGGCGTCCTCCAGGTGGATCTCACCCCAGCCTTCCTCGGGCAGCGAGAGCTGGCGCTTGGAGAGCGCGACGGCCTCCTCTGGGCGCATCCCGGCGTAGTAGAGGCAGCCGAAGAACGCCGTCAGGCGAGGGCCGCTGCGCTTCTGCAACCGCACGGCCTCCAGGAGGTCGCGCATCTGCGACGGGTTCGCGACTCGGCGCTGATCGACCGCCTGGACCGTCTTCCGCGGCGCGATCCACTTCAGAGCCGGGATGGGGTTGGAGTCGAGGAGCTTGCGCTCCACGGCGTACTCCATCGCCGTGCCGAGGATCTTGCGCTGACGGGAGACGACGCTCGGTGCCGCTGGCTTGCCGTCGAGCTTGACCGCGAGCCTGTCCAGCAGGGGGCGCAGCACCTGCGGGTCGCGCAGCGACGCCACGGGCAAGGTGTTCGCCTCAACCCACCTCAGCGTCCGGCGCACCTCCTCAGGCATGTCGGCCGCGTCCCGGCGATTGGTGTTGAACGCCCAGCGGGTCAGCGCGCTACGGATCAGCGCATCGTCCGGCTTGCCCTTGGTCGAGGACCACATCGCCGGCGTGGCCCTGGTCAGTGCCTCGGCGTGCGTGCGGCGGGTCGTGGCCGCGACGTGCGGCCACTTCATGTCGACGAACGCGCAGGCGAACTGGTACCAGCTCATCTCGTCGGACTGGCGGGCCATCGAGACCGGCAGTCCGTCGAAGGTCCGGAACGCCTCACCCTTGCGGGCTGCGGCGATCAGGTTGGACCGGAACGCCTCCGCGAGGGCCTTGGTCCCGTATTTGGACTTGAAGCGCTTCTTGGTGACCCGCCAGCGCACCCAGTAGGTGACCTTCTTGCTGCCCTTGTGGGCGTACGGGTCGAGCGCGAAAACCTGGACGTCGTAACTGGTCTCGTCCGTCATGGCGACTCCTCCTGTTGTTCGAGCCACCGCTCGTACTCAGTAGCCCGAACCCGCAGCTCGCCGTTTGGCAGGCGAATGCACTTCGGGCCGCGCTGCTTTGCGCGCCAGTCGTAGAAGGTGGACCGGGCGATCCCGAGATCAGCGCACACGTCGGCGACAGTGAGATGACGAGGGGGCAATGGGTTGACTCTCCGATTCGATTTCCAGAAGAGGCGGGACACCCGAATCTGGGTGTCCCGCCTGTGCATTCAGCGTTCGATCACTGCGACGTCAGCTTGATGACGTTGCCCGAGTAGGGGTGGACGACCAGCCCCCACGGACCACGCACCCAGACCACGTCGTTCTCCAGCCACACCTCGACATACAGGCCGTCCTCCGCGTTCGCGCGGAACCTGATGCGGGGCTCCTTGCCCAGACCGATCGGAATCTCGTCGCTAGCCGCAACCAAGATCGCGTCGGACTCCTCCGGCCGGGTGTCGAGCCTGGCCTCGGCCGCTCGCCGGTCGGCGTACTCGACTTCGCGGGCAGCGATCCGTGCGGAGTCGCGCAGGCGCTCCAGCTTCACCTGGACCCAACGGGGCAGCCTGTCCTCGCGCGGGTCGCGCGTCACCAGCTCGGCGATTGTCACGCCTCGAACGCCCTTCCCTGGCGCAGGGAGCGCAGCAGGTCCGCGTACAGCTCGCCCGCCTCAACCTCGCCGGCCTCGTCCTCCGCCTTGAGGCGCTCGTAGGCATCAGCGTGCACGACCATCTCGCCAAGCCCGTGCGCGACCAGCTCGTGGAGCAGGTCCTCGACGCGATCGAAGCCGCGCAGGCTCTGCGCGTTGCTGGTGTAGAACGCGCGGCGGAACTTGCGACCCCGCAGGCGGAACAACAGCGGCGTCGAGGCAGCCATGACCTGTTGGTGGCGGAACTGCGGGTAGTGGCGCCGCTCCTCGGGGAAGCCGACGATCAGGAGGTCGGCCTCGTGGGCAAGCTCGGGGACCGTGCGGGTGATGGGGCCGGTGTTCACTGAGCGGAACCGTCCTTAATGGAGGGAACGGGACTGATGGGTTGGGGATCGAGCAACCCCAGCGATCTCGCGATCACGCGATGGATCTCCAGGGCGATGCACTCGACGAGGTCCTCGAACTCGGGCTCGGAGCCGACTGGACAGGTGCAGCGGATGGCCTCGTACCAGCCGTCTTCGCGGACGCCGGGCGACGTCCAGACCGCCCGGCAGTCCTTGCAGCGGAGGATCATTGGCCGCGTTCCTCGTCGACCTGGCTCTCGATCTCGTTTGCGACAGCGCGAAGGATCGAGACCAGCGCCGCGTCGGAGTCGGCCTCCAAGGCTCGGCGGTCGAGGTAGCCGACGAGCTGCGCAGGCAGGTCGCCGACCGTGACGAAGAAGGGGACGCGGCGATAGGGCGGGATGCTCACCAGCCGCGCTCGCGGAAGTCGACGCTCTCGCGGAGTGCGCCCAACGCGAAGCCGTCCGGCGGAAGACCGCGAAGCTGCGCGTTCTGTCGGCGCAGGCCGTCGACCGCGTCCACGACGCGACGCATGTTCGCCAGGTCCCAGGTCTGACCGCCGAGCGGGTTCTCGCCGAGGTTGACCCCGACCAGTCGCCCAATCTCCGCTAGGAGTCCGCGGGCCTCGCCGCCACGCTCGTTCTCCTCGTAGACGGCCTCCTGGACCGCCTCCATCGCGCGATGGAGCTTGCTGCTCACGCGGCCACCTCGCACTGCGCCTCGTGTTCAGCGAGGGCCGTCTTTGCGGCCTTGACCGCCGCCTTGGCGGTGGTCACGAACGCGAGATTGCGGCTGGTCTCGTTGCGCACCGCGATCCGGGCTACGCGGGTGAGGTTGCCCCTCTCCGACGAGAGCGCGAAGCGACGAGCCAAGCACGTCTGGCAGCTCATGCGGCCACCTCCGACCAATGCTTGGCGCGGGCGTTGTGGACCCGGCGCGACTGCTCAGTGAGGTGCAGGAGGCCCTCGGGGCACTCGTAGATCCGGTTCTCGCGCTTCATGCCGCGCCGAGAAGCCGGGTTGTTCTGGTCTGCCCAGCGCTCCCGACGAGCGCGTGCACGGCCGAGGGCCTTCTCGGCGTCGTGGTCGTCCGTGAAGCCCCGCTTCCCACAGGCGTCGCACCAGACATGGGAAACCGTCTTGAAGCTGCTCACAAGGTCACTTCCAGAAGGGATGCACTCGGGCCGCCTCCGACAGCGGCCCGAGCGAGGGGAGAAAGGGACTACTGCTGGTCCTGCCCGCAGGTGCACCCGCGGACGGAGCATTTGCCGCCGTAGCGGGCCAGTTCGTGCGCGCCCTGGAGGTGGAAGCACTGATCGCATGCCGCGACCGGGACGCCGGGGTTCTTCTTGAGGCGCTCCGTGAAGGCGCCTGTGCTGCACAGCCGCAGCGACATCGACTGGCCGCCGAGCTTCGCCTTGGTGGCGAACTTGACGACCTCGGAGTCCGAGGTGAACGGACCCCAGGCCAGTTGCATCTCGCCCGGACCGAAGCGGTGCACCCAGGCGTAGAACTCGCGGTCAGCGAGTACCTCGCCTACGCGCTTGATCACGGCTTTCGCTAGGGCTTCTGCGGACTCGTAGCTGCCGTCTTCCAGCACTTCCACGATGGCCGCGACCTCGTGCTTGCGAGGCGTGATCCTCACTGGGCAACCTGATCACTCAGGTTACCCAATCGGCCATGCCATCGTGAGGCGTGCACGACCTGAAGGTCCTTGGGGTCGAACGGGATGACGTGGGCCGACTCGGTCATGCGGACGTAGACCACGCCGCGGGAGACGTCGTTCACGATGCCCGTTGAGCCGACCGGCGCCCAACCGGGAAACGCGGTGGACAGAATGCACACCGGCTCTCCCGAGACGAACGCGGGGACGCCTTCCTCGGGTGCCGGCGCGAGCATGATGTCAGCCGCACGAAGAAGAACCACGCCTCCGTTCTCAGCGCGGCCGAAGTAGTGCTCACCCTCGACACTGGGGATCTCGGCCTTCCCGATGATGGCGAAGAGCTGAGACTCAGGATGAGCACGGAGGACGACGTCGTCCCCGTCCTCGAAGGGCGGCCCCTGCGCGACGGGAACGCCTGCGCCGTCCGGGCTCTTGTTACTCACTGTTGCAGCTCCCTCCCTGTCGTTTCTCAGGTTACCCAATCGGCCAGCCGTGGGCAACCTGATTGACGAGGGTTACACGAATTGCCGTCACTGGCGGGGGCGCTTGGGCGCGTCGAACCTGTCGTCAGTGCCGATGCCCCGGAGCAGGAAGCTCAGCATCGCCAGGCAGTGCCAGGCGGCGTGCGCCAGGTGCGGCAGGCCGCTTTCGGGGTCCAGCTCCTCGCCAGCCCAGAACGCCAGCAGGTGGCGCATGCAGGCGTCGAAGCTCAGGCTCCAGGCGTAGCCGCGCAGGTAGTTGTGCTGCGAGTACTTCGCCGCACCGAACCCGGACGCCTCCGCCAGCACGAGCAGGGCTTTTGGGTCGAGGCTGCCCACCGAAGCCAGCTTCTTGCCCTTCTCCCCGCCAGTCTCCGACACCACGCGAACCTCTTCGCCGCGCTTGATGATCGGCTCGGGCGGCGCCATCAGGCGGCCCTCAGTTCGCGCAGCTCGATGTATGGCGCCCACTCGGGGTGCCGGTTCACCAACTCCCGCGCGTAGCGGCTGGTGTAGGCGTCGTTCAGGGCGAACGTGCCCGGCGCGGCAGCCTTGCTGCGCTCCCACCGCATCGTCTCCCAGAGCATCTTCACCCCAAGCTTGCGCATCCCCGCCGAGAACCACTCGCCGGCGAGACGCTCCAAGGCCTCGAAGACCTCTGGGTTGTCCAGGTGAAACTGCTGGAAGCGCTCCTGGATGGTGTGCTGCACTCAGTCCTCCTCGTGGCAGGCTCATCAGCGCGGGGATGCCAGCCCCACGGACCCGGCTCGCGCCGGGTTTCGCCTTACTTCCTCGCCTCGTTGAAGTGGCGGACCCAGAAGTTGGTTACCGTCGAGTCGATCACCAGATGCGGCACCTCGACGATGCGCGCGACGAGGTCGCGCACCAACGCTCCGTCCCCCGCCGCCCGCGCCAAACGCGCGAAGTCCTGATACGCGCGCTCCTTGCGCTCCAGTAGCGGCGCCGCGCGCTTGCGTAGCTCGTCATAGGGCAGCGCCACGACGTGGCGCACGTGGGCGCTCATCGCCTCGTCGTTCACCAGCCGTAGGCGCCACACCTCCCGCGGTATGGCTGGAATCAGGATGTCGAGCGCGTCAAGGCACCCGTCGCACCGGTTGCGGTCGTTGCCCGCGTGGTAGATCGAGGACCCCATCGCGTCGATCTCCGGGCAGCCCGGCGTGTAGCACAGGCCGCCGAAGTTACCCCTCGCCTCACTGGCCTTGGTCATCTTGTCTCCCTCATCTCGGCAGGCTCATCAGCACAGGGATGCCAGCCCTGCGGACGCCTCACGGCGTTTCGCCTCGTTCATGCGAGGTGGTGGAGCGAGACGGCGTGGGGCTGCACTCGCCCATCTGCGTAGTGGACAAAGATGTGCGCCCCCTTCAGCTCGTCGTCACCCGCATCAGGGACCAGTTCTCGCGCCGGGGTGCAGCCGTCCTCAACGATCGGCTCGTCGTAGCCGCCGCTGCCGTCGAAGTCCTCCGCCGGCACCCACCGCTGACCACAGCAGTTGTCCTCGTCGTCGAAATCCAGGCCGATCTCACGAGCCCGGCGGTTGGCTTCATCTGCGGAGGCCGCCTCGATCACCACGTGTTTCGTGATCCCGCGCTCCGGGTCGTACACGAATCGGCCACCCGTGTTGAGCTGGCGGAACTCGTAGAACTGCATGGGCACTCCTCCTGCTGGCAGGCTCGTCAACGCAGGGATGCCAGCCCTGCGGACCCCCGTGGGGGTTTCGCCTCAATCAGTGCTCGGCGCCGGCCAGTCCCACCTCGACCAGGGACAGAAAGTGCTTGTCCCCTAGGTGGTAGGTCTCCGTGCGCCAGTCGCTGCGGTACTGCTCTCTCGCGTGCCTCTCGCAAAGCGGGCACAGGGAGCCTCGCTCCACGCGAGTCGCGACCCCGTCGCAGTAGTCGCAAATGGGCCGAACTCCCAGGACCTCCGCCCGCGCGGTGTGACCCCAGGACCCCGTGATCAGTCGGGCCAGCAGTTCGGCCTGGTCTGCGTCGTAGGCCAGCGGATAGACCGTCGTGCGGTCTTGCTCGTCTCGCAGCCTGACGGCGAACTCCCGCAACTCGCTCATCGTCCACACTCCCTCTGTTCGGCAGGCTCGTCAGCGCGGGGATGCCAGCCCCACGGACCGTCCGCAATGGACGGTTTCGCCCTGTCATAACGGGTGCCACTGGTACTGCCTGATCGGCGGCATGGTGTCCCTCTCCTCTCGTCAGCCGGCGAGCTGGTCCGCGGGGCCGCAGAACCTGTTGCCCATTACTTGGCAGATCCAGCCGGGGTCGTCCTCCTGGAGCTCTCTGAGAGGCACGACCGGCAGGTTCGTCATCGTCAGCCCCGTCACCAGGACGAGGGCCAACACCTTGCGCAGCAGTCGAATCGACATGGCCGCATTCCCTTCGTTGCTTGAGCTATCTGTGGAAGTACTGCTCCTGGCGAATCGGCAACATCAGTGCCTCACCTCGCCGAAGCACGCGACCTGTGCAACCAGGTCACCCGAAACGGCGTCCAGGTCCTGAACCTGGATGCCGTCCGCGTCTCTGTCCGCCCACGCCGTACGGAAGTAGTGGGCGGATCGGGCATGGACGAGTTTCTGCTCGGGATCGGCCAGCATCAGGAAGGCGATGCGGATGTCGCCGTAGGTCAGATGGAAGTCCCGGTCGTTTGCCATGTCGACCACAGTGAACCTGGTCCCCGACGGGGTTTCCGCTTCGTTCGCCAGGTTCAGCGGGTCCATCCAGTGGTCGGCCCCCTGGCTCATCAACTCCATGATGCAGCGGACGTTCTCGTCCGTGATGGCACGGTGATCCTGCGCGGCCACCCACTCGCTGACTGTCCGAACCCGCAGGCGCCAGGCGTCCGCGTAGCTCTCTCGCTCCCATCCGCCCGGATCACGAACCGACACCTTGGCGGTGCCGTTGTACTCAGCGCCCCGCGTGACCCGCAGGAAGGTTCCGGGCATCCCGCGGAAGTTCGCGATCGAGTCACCCTCGTTTATGCGTTCGCCGGCCTCGTTCAACACCAGGTGCGGCATTTCGTTCCCCTCTCGCATGGCAGGCTCATCAGCGCAGGGATGCCAGCCCTGCGGACCGTCCGCCTTGGACGGTTTCGCCCTAGACGCCCTCGATCACGCGGACGAACTCCTGGGCCGCGCACAGGAACTCCTCGTAGGTTCTCGGGGCTTCGGTCATGAATCGCTCGGGTTTTCCGACGCGGATCGTCGACCACTCATCCGTCTCCCTGAGCCGGACGCCGAAGTGCAACCGCTGGTACCCAACGGGGTTGGCGAGTCGGTTGAGGTTCCGGCCGTCCTGCGATGGCCAGTCGACCGCGAACCAGCGGTCACTACTCGCATTGGTCAGCTCGGGCGGCGTCGACTTGATGTCGTTCATGTGGCGCCTCTCGGCTCTTGGCAGGCTCATCAGCGCAGGGATGCCAGCCCCGCGGACCCGGCTGCGAGCCGGGTTTCGCCTCATCTCGGATCGGGCTCACGTCCCTGCGCGGCGTCGAACTCGCGCACCGTTCGCACCGCGACCCTGACGGCCTCGTTGATCACGGAGCCGACGTCCCAGGCCGGGTTCTCGCCCTCCGTGGCCGCCACGACGCGCTCCAGGCTGGCTGGGCCGGCAACGACCGCATCCCAGACCACGTCGGGCACCTCGTCCTCGTCCTCGTCCCCGTGACCCGACTCGTCCTTGAGGTTCTCGGGAGGTGTCGGCGTGTCGGAGCTGGCCTCCCAGCGGGCGTCCTCCTCCCGGCGGCTCAGTGCCGCCCGCGCCTCTGCCTCGGCTTCGCCCTCGTCGAAGAAGCCGCCGACCGCTTCGACTTCCTCCCAGGAGTCCCGGTCCTCGTGGTCCGGGTTGGTCCAGGTCGTTCGCTTCTCGATCACGAAGCGGACAGCCTCGTTGTTGGCCCAGGAGCGGTACTCGTCCCGCTCATCACGCAGGAGCTGCAAGCCCCCGCTCTCCATCTGCTCGGGGTTGCCGCGCTTGGCACCCGTCCAGAAGTCCACGTCGTCGGGCATCACGTACCAGATCGCGAACGCTCCGTCGCTCGGGCGGTCGACCAGAGTGACCGCACCGTGGATCGCCCGTGCGTAGCGCTCAAAGATCCGCACAGCGAGCGGGCTGGAGTAGCGGTAGGCCAAACGCATCCAGGCGGCGGACAGCGGTCCAAAGTCGTCGTCGATCGGGAGGTAGTTGCGGCGAAGGAAAGTGATCACGTTCGTCACAGCGGCCCCCGTCGTGCGCGGGTTCTCCGCGTACTCGTCGTGCTCGATGCGGTAGCGGAACTCGGGAATCAGCGTGCTTGTCATGGGCTCCCCTTCTCATGGCAGGCTCATCAGCACGGGCATGCCAGGCCCGTGGACCGTCGTAAGTGGACGGTTTCGCCAGACTCATGGGGTGCGGACGCACACCCGGTACGTGACCCCGTTCGGGGTGGTCGTCTCGTACTGATGGGCGCAGAAGACGCCTTGAACGGTCTCGGGCGAGATCCAGGCGACCAGGAAGACCATGCCGACCGCCAGGCCGACCGTGACGATCCAGACGGCCGCGAACACCATCAGGGCATTGCGAGTTTTCACTGGTACTCCAAGGGATTTGGCAGGCTCGTCAGCACGGACACGCCAGGTCCGTGGACGGGAGTCCCCTCCCGTTTCGCCAGTGCCGGCCAGGTGCTCAGAGTTGACCGATCGCCTGCGCCAGCAGGATTGCCCGCTCAGGAGTCGTCTCGACCGTGAAGCAGACGCGCTCGTATCGGGCGTCCACCTCAACGCGCATCTCCTCGTCGTTCCCGCCGAGCCGCACTGAGTTGTCTTGCTTCTGTACGTAGGCTCGGTCGCCTAGCGCAGACCGGATGCTTTCGGCCCGGCGAACAATCGCCGCCTCTTCCTCGTCGTGAGCCCGCTTCCGCGCCAGCGTCTCCCCGAGCACCGGGAGCGCCCTGGGAAGCAGTTGGCGCTTGATGTCGCCCGCGATCTCCTCAGGCGTCTTGCGCACCGAGGCCTGGATTTCCACGATCATGCCGGGCGGTCGGAAGCGGTACAGCCCCCTCACGGAGAGCCCGATCTGGAAGTGGGTCACGCTGGCGTAATGGTTGAACCTGAAGTGAAATTCGAGGCCATCCGGACCCGTCAGGAAGGCGTTCTGCTTGTTCTCCCACTGTCCGGGAGAGGCACTCCAGCCGTCGCCCAGCTCAGTCGCGATTTCCTTCGCGATTGAGAGCACGTCGAACTGCGGCTCGGTCATCAAGACCACTCCTCCTATTGATGGCAGGCTCGTCAGCACGGACATGCCAGGTCCGCGGACGGGAGTTGGCTCCCGTTTCGCCGTGGTCAGTGCGAGAAGATGAAGACGCCACCGTCCGGTGCGTCGAGCGCGTCGTAGTCGCTCATGAAGAACTCGCGGGCAGCCGCATCCCAGTCGATGCAGCTATACGGAAACTGCGAGGTGTCGACTCCGTCGCACTCCTCGATCCAGTCCCGGACGTAGTCCTCCGCGCTGTCAGCTCTCCCCTGGTAGGAGTCCTGGAACTGCTTCAGGTGGTCGGAGTCGGCCGACAGGTGCTGGTTGGCGAGCCACGCGCCGAAGGCGTCGCGCTCGTCGTCGCCGAGGTCTTCGACCAGCTGCCAGACCTCGGCCGCCTGACCGGGCGAGCACTCACCCTTGATCAGGTCGCCGAACCCTTCCGAGTCGTAGCACCACAGTTCCTCGTGGGCCTCGACGATGTGGTAGGCCTGGGCCTTGCCGTTCGGCCAGTTTCTCGCGCTGTCGATCAGGCTGGTCCACTGGTCCATTTCGGCGTAGGTGTCCGCCTCGTCCGCATCCACCCATTCGCCGACCAAGAATCCGCCGTTGTAGCAGCCAATGCAGCCGATCCAGACGCGCGGCATCTCGTTCATTGATTCCCCTTGGTTTTGGGCAGGCTCATCAGCACGGGCATGCCAATCCCGTGGACCGTCCAGTCAGGACGGTTTCGCCAGTCAGGCCACGTACAGCGCGGCGTACTCGCGGCGCCAGTGGACCCACGTGGTCGCCTGCACAGCAGCGGGCGACAGGTCGGTGCCGAACTCCCGCGACAGGATTCGGGCCGCGCGGCGGTAGACGTCGCACACCTCGTCGTAGGCCCCAGCGCGACTCAGGAGCACGCCACGCACCTTGTCGCCGAGCACGCGGCCTGCCGCGATATCGATCGCGTGCCGGTCGATCACGACCGCGCGGGGGTCGGACGGGTCCGCGATGGTGCGCCAGAAGGCGCGCACCTTGGGTCCGCTCACGACGTCCTCGGGGTTCTCTCCCGCGAGGATTCGTCTCGCCTTCTCCGCGTTGAGGCCCAAGGTCTTGATGGGACGTCCGGCGTAGGCGTTCTGCGCCTCGATCACGTTGCGCCGCCACGAGAGTTGCGGGGACAACACCGCGATCACGGCCGCCGCCCGCGCGGGGTCCTCTGGGTCCAGGCTTTCGGCGATCTCTCGTGCGGTTGCGTACCAGCCGCGCCCTTCCACCCGGTCATCCGTGGTGGCAGCGCGGTAAATCCGGGTGATGTTGCGGACGGACACCTTCACGTCGGGCATGGATGTTCCTTGGCTGTGCGCGGGGAAGGGGGTGGTGCGATGCCTGGCGCGCTCGGGTAGACCGGCGACAACTCAGGTCGTGGGCAGGCTCATCAGCACGGGCATGCCAAGCCCGTGGACCGTCCGGATAGGACGGTTTCGCCGGTCAGCTCCAGTTCGTCCACCACGACAGGACCTCGCTTGGGTCCGTCTCGTAGTTCTCTCTGATGGCCGAATCCAGGTCCGTTTCCGGGTCATCCAGTACGGACATGACGGTGTTCACGACCAGGTTCAGGAGGTCGTCGTCCCGGTCCCCCAGTTCGAGAGCGGTCCGCACGAGGTCCGACCCGTTGTTCACGGCAGCGAGGACCTGGTCCCGCGTGTAGGCCATTCGTTCACCAATCCCTTGCTATGCGGCAGGCTCATCAGCACGGGCATGCCAGTCCCGTGGACCCCTCGCGGGGTTTCGCCGGTTGGTCAGACAGACAGGGGCAGGGCAGGCTGCGCAGGGTCGTAGACCCACTTCCGCCACGCGGCCAGCACGGTGCCCTGGATGTGCTCGGTGATCTCGCGGAAGCTGGTGTTCGTGATGGACGTCGCGCTCTGGAACTCCCAGTAGGCGGGGATGTAGCCGTAGAACATCTCGCGCAGTTCATCGTCGGAGACGCCGAAGTCCTCCCAGCCGTCCCCGCCAGCCCACTTGTCCAGCTCGCCGATCAGGTCGCTACGCAGCCACTCGTCCCACGCGGCCTCGCGCAGCTCCTGCTCGTACTCGTAGAGCTTGTCGTGGTCCAAGACCGGGTAGTCCGCGATCCTGTCGACGCACTCGACGATGTGTGCCAGCCACTCCAGGCACGTGTCGATGTCCTCGCCCAGGTCGCCCGGCAGTTCGCCGAGCTGCACCTGTGCGTACCCCTCGCCCCCGCGCCCCTCAGTCTTGGTCTCCACGCCGGGGGTGCCTTCCAGGGCAAGCACGTTCGCCGCGTCGAATTCGCTTCCGTGGTGGTCGCTGTAGCTGACCAGGGTCACGGTCACGGCCTCGTAGTCGAACGTTTCCGCGCCGTCGCTCATGATGAGCTGGTGCAGGTGGTCAGGCTCGATCTTCTCGATGCCTCTCCCCCACGTGTCCCCGCTCAGGCGGATCACGTGGGAGTCCAGCAGATTCCCCCACAACTCCACGGCGCGCTCGTACTGCGCCGGGGTGTACGTGCGGTAAAAGCGCATGATCGTGCTCATGTTCAAGGCTCCTGATTTCGTCGATTGATGACCTGAGCCAGGGGCCGTACGGAAGCCGCACGCACCCCTCGACCGGACATCAATCGGCGTTTCTGGCCGCCAGTTCTCGCTCCGCGATTTCGCGGGTCCACTCGAAGTGTTCGTCCTCGTCCTCTTCCGAGGAGGACTCCCCGTGCTCGGAAAGCCAGGTGATCGCCTGTTCCCTCCAGCCCAGGAGCCAGAGAACATCAGCCAGCACGTCCACCTCACTGCACGCGAGGGATTCCGACACGTGGGAAGCGAGCATTCCGTCCGCCCACTTGTCGCCGAACGTTGCGACGGCGGCAAGAAGGGCCTCAGTACCGGGCATTGTTGTCTCCCATTGTTCAAACCACTCAGGTTGCCCAATCGGGCAAGAGAAGGCACACTTCACCCCTGTGAAGTGACTCCGCCCTTGCGCCTGTCGCCGCTTCCGAGGCATGGCCATCCTGAAGATGGTCAGCGACAGACTGACCTCTCAAGTTACCCATCGAGGTCTGAGAATTCGGCAGCATCGTTCCTGCCTGGGCTCCGCACGTGATGTGTCATCCACGCACTTCCCAGGGGTATCGGCTGGCCCATCCACGTGCCCCCGAGGGGGCTAACGGGCTGCCCGTATGCGATGCCGCATTTCCGGTTACACGCTATTTAGTTCCCAAAGAGCAAGCCTGGAGTGGCTAGCTTGAGGGACGCTCCGGACTTAGCAGCCATTTCTGGCGACCAGTATCCGGTCCCTCTCTTCCGTGCTGTGTCAAACCTTAGCAGGTCTGATCTGAATTCGCAAGTTACCCATTTGGAGCGCCGCTTGGTTCTTCGATCTGCGGTGCTTTGCCGTGCCGTTCGCACTCGCTTCAGCTTGTCTCGGCAGGTCAGCCGGTCAACCTAACCCCCGCCCGTTGCGGAGTGATCCAACCGGCTTCACATGGTTTCCCGTGCGCTGCCTTGACTTTGCCTGCCCGATTGCACCCGGCGTGGCTCGCTATGCGTTGCCATGAACCCTAGCGAATCGTCGCCCGGTGTGCAACTTGCGAATTCAGTTCTCAAAGATCCTGCGTTCAGGAGTCCGTCCCCTGCGTTCCGGGGCCTTCGTTCCTGACACCGAGAACATTACTCAGGTTGCCCATTGCAGTCAAATCCGGATTGTTTTCCCAGTTCAGACCATGTGTCCTCAACCTACCCGTTCACATATTGCCTGATCAGAGCATCGAGGCACATACGGGGAGCTGAGAGCGACACAGACGCGCGCTACCGCCTGCCAGGTGTTCTAACTCCCCCCTGCCAGCACGGGCGATCTGAGCCCATATCAGCAGGTAGAGAGGCCAGCGTTGGCCCTGATCATGCGCGCTGGCCCGGCACGCTGACACCCCGTCCGGCCGTCACCTTGGCTGGTGTGACGTGGGTCACCGACTGCCTGCCTGTCTCGTCAGAAAGAGGAACCGCGCACGGGCAGCGCGCGAGGGTACGCCACCCGATCCGACCAGCTACCCCCTGGGGGTATGACCCCTTGCGAGCCCGAGCCGGCACCGCCATGTCTTAGCGCCTGAGGTTCTGCCACGGTTCCAAGGTCGCTCGCAAGCTTACGAGCGGAGGCCACGCTCAGTGTCGCCGCAGCTCAGCAACTACAGACAGGCGCATGAGCCAGGGCCAGCGGCGAGCGGAATCTGACGGTTTTCCTCAACGGGGGCCTGCGGCCCACAGCGGCAGGAAGGACCTTGGGGTGGTCTTCTACCTGCGAGAAGGCGTCTACGCGGGCGGCCTGACATGAAGCCGGCGGTCACGGAAGCGGGCGTCTTCTGCGGCTTGTGCTTTGCTTCTTCGCCTTCGCGGCCACGGGCTCAACGCGCGGGCTCGACACCGCGGGGAGGTGGCCGTAACAAGACGGCGAAAAAAAGGGCCGTGTGGTTACTCGATCCCACTCCGTATCCGGACCACCAGATCCACGACTTGGAGCGCCGGCAGAAGAATAAGCACGACACGGTTAACCAATATCCGCGCGTTCTTAAGCCAGTCGGCCCATTTCCCGCAGCTGCTTCTCTCTGGCGACTCCGGTGACTCCAGCGACATTGCTCCTCCTCGTGTTCCCTGCTTGCGCAGGTTCGGCGTCGGTGAGAGGAGTGCCGCCAAAGTTCCGTGCGTTGAGTCTGGTGGATAAGCAGTTAGCAGCCACAGATTAACACCATCTACCCACTTCTCCGCCCTGCCCTCTTTCACTCTTTCGAGTGATTCCCGCATTCCTTCACTTAGAGTGCACAATCGTTCACAGGCAGCGCTTTCTCGTGCTCTCTCCGCCGGCACCGCAGGCTCATGACCCAAGGCGCTTTCTCCGTTGGCCCCGGAGGGGCCTCAGCGCCAAGCCGCAGGCGAAGCCTTAGCCCTTCGCCGCTGCGTGCCCGCCAGGGCACCCGGCCTCTCCAGCTCCTCGCCGCTGCACAGCCTGACGGCTGTGACTCAGGTTACACATCGACGTGGTTCTACGACCATGATCAACAGCCGTATTACTAGTACAAGCCTGATGGGCTGGATAAAGCCTGAAGGCTTCAGCCTCTATCGAGGCTGACGGAGATAGCACTTAGCCAGAAGGCTTAGGCCCCTGTCGGGGCCTCCTGATCAAGACCATCAGGCAAACCCAAAAGCCTTTGGGACTTCTCCCTTTCAGACCGCCTCGGGTCGACAGCAGGTCCTCCTCTCCCTGCATTACGTCGTCGAGGCTTTTTCTTCCACGTCGTGAGGCGGTATTCGCCATGCCCCAGTGGTCCGGTTCTGACCGGCGTAGTCGCCTCCCGGCCGGCTGGGTTCGCATCCGCGCTCGCATCTTGCGACGCGACGGTTTTCGCTGCACGCACCTCGACGATCTCGGGGAACGGTGCGCAGAACCGGCGAGCGACGTGGACCACGTTCTGCCCGGTGACGACCACCGAGACGCCAACCTCACCTCGCTCTGCGGGTGGCATCACCGGCAGAAGTCCTCCAAAGAAGGGGCGGCGGCGAAAGCCGCCAACTGGAGGAGGCAGAACGCGAAATACCGGCGCACGGAGGAACACCCCGGCCTCCTGTGAAGTCCCGCGGGCGCGGTCGCCGGCACCTCGCCCGCATCAAAGGTGCGTAGCTCAGCGGAACAGAGCAGCGGTCTCCAAAACCGTGTTGCGCAGGTTCGAATCCTGCCGCGCCTGCGCGCGAAAGCCCCGTCAGCGAATCGGCTGGCGGGGCTTTTTGCGCGCCCTCCGATTGGAGTTGAGCCCTTGTCCTACCTCCTGGCACCCGCGCTGGAAACCCTCCGAGCGCAGTTCGATCAGAAGTTCCCGAACCGGAGCAGGGCTTCGGACGGCTGGATCGGCGACGCGGCCCACCGCGCGCAGGGTTCGGCGTCCGACCACAACCCGTGGGTCGTGATCGACGGCCAGGCGTACGTGACGGCGCTGGACATCACCAACCACCCGGCAATCGGGCTGGACCTGAACGCCTTCACGGACCAGCTCCAGGTGGCCTGCCGCGACCAGGGCGAGAACCGCCTCAAGTACGCGATCCACCGGGCACTGCTCATGGACACCCGGCCCCAGTTCCGTCCGTACCAGTGGACGCCGAGCAACGGGCACTGGGAGCACGCGCACTTCAGCGTGCACAGCGACCGGCGCCTGCTCGACCCGCGGCCGTGGAACATCCCAATGCTGACGGGTACCAGTGCTCCAGCGCCGGCCCCCGCTCCGGCGCCCAAGCCCACCGTTCCGGCCTGGCCCCTCCCGGCTGGCCACTGGTTCGGCGACTGGCGTGGCCCGAACGCTCAGCATGGCGGTGCACCCGGCGCCCAGTACGACTGGGAGCGGCCCCACATCCGGGCCATCCAGGTCAAGCTCCAGCAGCTCGGCCTCGCACCCGGCCACGCCGGCTGGGCTGACGGTCGCTGGGACCCGCCCACGACCGACGCGATGGCGGCCTTCCAGCGGAAGTACCGCCCGAACCAGACGACGATCTGGGGCAAGTGCTACAGCGACGACTGGGCACACCTCTTCAGCCTCTGATCGGCGCGACCACGCCCGCCCTGCCCTTCGCTGCGGGGCGGGCGTCCCCATCTTCGAGGAGGTGATCGAGTGCCCGGCCCCGTTCCCGAGCGCGAGGACAACCTCGCCCGACCGCGCGAGCGCAAGGGCGGCGACGCCACGCCGGTAACCCGCGGCGTCCTGCGCTCGGTCACCGTCCCTCACCCGGACAAGAACTGGCACCCGATCGCGCTCCGCCTCTACAAGGCGTTGAAGACGTCGGGCCAGGCCGACTTCTACCAGGACAGCGACTGGGCCTTCGCCTACTCGCTGTGCGAAGACCTCTCGTACTACAAGAACGCGCCGGGCGGGAAGCGGTCAGGGCAGATGCTCCAGACCATCTACTCCGCGTTCGAGCGGCTGCTGGTCTCCGAAGGTGATCGCCGCCGCGTGCGCATCGAGCTGCACGAGCCGGAGGAGGAAACCACCCCGGCCTCCGTGACGGCCATCGCCGACTACCGCAAGGACCTTGGCCTCGCCTGAGCCTGATCTGCCTCCGCGCGGTCCCCCGCCCGAGGAGGCACATCGTGGCGACCACGCCCTTGACCGCCGAGGAGATCGACGCCCTTGAGCCGTCGTTCCTCGGCCCCACCTGGATGCGCAATCCCCTTGGCGCCTGGGAACTTCCGCAGTTCACGCTCGGCTGGCAGATCGCCGGCTGGTGCGCGGAGTACCTGCGCGCTGAGGACGGCGGCCCCTGGAAGTTCACGCCGGAGCAGCTCCGGTTCGTCTTGTGGTGGTACGCGGTCGACAAGAACGGCCGCTTCATCTACCGCAAGGGTGTCTTGCAGCGATGCAAAGGATGGGGCAAAGACCCTTTGCTCGCAGTGCTTTGCCTCGTCGAGCTGGTCGGCCCGTCGCGTTTCTCCCACTGGGACCCCAAGACCAACGAGCCGGTCGGCATCCCCCACCCGCAGGCGTGGGTTCAGGTCACCGCGGTCAACCAGTCGCAGACCACCAACACGATGGCGCTCATCCCCTCGCTGATGAGCGACCGGTTCAAGCAGGTCTACCGCATCAAGGACGGCGCGGAGCTGATCCGCGCCAACGGCGGCAAGGCACGCCTTGAGGCCGTCACCTCGTCCTATCGCGCGATCGAGGGCAAGCGGACCACGTTCGTCCTGCTCAACGAGACGCACCACTGGATCGCGGGCAACAACGGCCACAAGATGTACGAGACGATCGACGGCAACGCGACCAAAAAGGACTCGCGCTACCTCGCGATCACCAACGCCTACCTCCCCGGCGAGAACTCCGTCGCCGAGAAGATGCGCGCCTCGTTCGAGCAGATCCTCGAAGGCCGCGCCGCCAAGATCAGCTACCTCTACGACTCGATCGAGGCCCACCCGAAGACCCCGCTGACGCCTGAGGCGCTGCGCATCGTCATCCCCAAGATCCGGGGTGACGCGGTGTGGCTCAACGTCGATGCGATCATCGAGTCGGTCCTCGATCTGACGATCTCGGCCAGCCGGTCCCGCCGGATGTGGCTCAACCAGATCGTCGCCGAAGAGGACGCGCTGTACGGGCCAGCCGAGTGGAAAGCCTGCCAGCGCGACGACTTGGTGCTGCGCCCCGGCGACGAGATCGTCCTCGGGTTCGACGGCGGCAAGACGGACGACGCGACCGCCCTCGTGGCGATCCGGGTCGCCGACATGGCAGCGTTCGTCATCGACCTCTGGGAGAAGCCGGACGGCCCACAGGGCGAGAACTGGGAAGTCAACCGCGAGCTGGTCAACAGCCGCGTGCACGAGACCTTTCAGCTCTACGACGTGAAGGCGATGTACGCCGACGTCGCGCTCTGGGAGTCCTACATCACCGACTGGGCCGCCGCGTACGGCGAGGGCCTGGCCGTGAAGGCGCCTGGTACCAACGCCATCGCCTGGGACATGCGCGGTTCACTCCAGCGCTCGACGCTGGCGCACGAGCGGCTCATGCGGTCAATCCTCGACGCGAAGCTGGTCCACAACGGGGATCTGGCGCTCAAGCGGCACGTCCTCAACGCGCGGCGCCGCACCAACAACTACGGCCTGTCCTTCGGCAAGGAGTCGGCCGATTCCCCGCGCAAGGTCGACCTCTACGCGGCGCTGATGCTCGCGCACGAGGCGCTCTACGACCTGCGCACCCGCGGCAAGAAGACCAAGAAGCGCACCGGGCGCGGCTACTTCATGTGAGGTGATTTCCCCTGTCCAGCACGAGTCCCGTGTCCCTCGCGAAGCAGCTCCTCGGCATCCTCTACAAGGACAAGCCGCGACTGGAGCGGATCGACGACTACCTGCACGGCCGGCACGACGACCCGTACATGCCGGAGACGGCGGACGCGGAGTACAAGCTGCTGGCTCGGCGGTCGGTGTCCAACTGGATGCCGCTGCTCGTCGGTACTCCGGCGCAGGCGCTGTGCGTGGACGGGTTCCGGCGCGGTCGCCCCGGTGAGCTGCCCAAGGGCAACGACGGGGCCGCCCTGCCCGAGTGGGACCACTGGGAGCGCTCGCGACTGGGCGGCCGGCAGTCCGCGATCTACCGCGGCGCGCTGAGCTACGGCCACTCCTTCGCCCTGACCGAGAAGGTCAAGGGCCGCGTCCGCTCGAAGGGCCTGTCGGCCATGAAGACCGCGGCGCTGTTCGAGGACCCGGCCAACGACGAGGTCCCGTTCGCCGCGCTGACGATCGTCCAGTTCCCGCGCGGAGACGAGCGGGGCATCGCCCGGTTGTGGGACTCGCGCAACGAGTACCGCGTGACCTTCAAGTCCCTGTCCGACCTGGACAGCGTGAAGGTCCAGAACGGCCGTCGTCACGGCTCGTCGGAGTGCCCGGTCACAAGGTTCGCCGCCCTGGTGGACCTGGAGGGCCGGACCATCGGCGTGATCGAGCCGATGATCGAGTTGCAAGACCGGATCAACCAGACGGTCTTCGACCTGCTCATCGCGCAGACGGGCGGCTCGTTCAAGGTCCGCTACGCCTCGGGCATGGCCCCGCCGATCAAGCGGGACCCGGAGACGGGCGAGCCCATCCTCGACGAGAACGGCGCCCCGCAGCCGTTGCCGGTCAACCTCAACGCCAAGCGGTTCCTGTTCAGCGACGACGCGGACGTCAAGTTCGGCACGCTGGACGAGACCCCACTCGGCGGATTCATCGAGTCGATCGACATGAGCATCCGCCACCTGGCGGCCGTGTCGCAGACTCCCCCGCACCACCTGCTCGGGCAGATCGCCAACCTGTCGGCCGAAGCCCTGCTGGCCGCGGAGACCGCGCTGTCGCGCAAGATCGAGGAGTTCCGCCGCGTGTTCTCCGAGGCGTGGGAGCGGGTCTTCCGCCTCGCCGCCGAGCTGGCCGGCGACACCGTCTCGGCCGAGGACTGGCACGGCGAGGTGCTCTGGCGCGACATGGAGCAGCGCTCGCTGGCGCAGTCCGCGGACGCCCTCGGCAAGCTCGCCGACCAGCTCCACGTCCCCAAGCGCGGTCTGTGGCGGCGCATCCCTGGCGTCACCCAGAACGAGATCGACGACTGGGAGGACCTCCGCGAGCAGGAGGACGCCGAGCTGATGCTCGCCGCCTCCGTCCGGCGCGCGACGACCCCTCCGACCCCGGTCGAGTTCTCCGACGTCCCGGCCGCCTGACTGAACAGGGGGTGACCCGCTGACTGCCCCGCAGGCGTCGGAAGCCGACGCCGCAGCCATCGCCTACCACCTCGCCCTCAACCAGCTCGGTGTCGCCACGATCCAGGAGGCCCTGGAGCTGTGGTCGAGGGTTCCGCCGGCCAGGACCACCGCGCTCAGCGCAGCCTGGCTGGCGCGGGCGGTCCGGCTGGTGATGACCCGCAGGGGTCAGGCGCGCAACCTCGCGCTGGCCTACTACCGGCTCAGCCGCGCGCTGCGCACTGGCACCACCGTGGCCGACCCGCGACGCCCTGATCCGCCCTACGTCACCCTGTCCATGCTGCGCGCTGAGTTCGCCGCGCTGGCAGGCTCTCAGCCGTCCCAGGAGGACGTCGAGAAGCCCGCCGGCACAGCGAGCCGCCCGGCGTCGGACAGGGCCACAGAGGACGACTCAGGGGCGCTGGAGCGGCCTGCTGATCCCACCGAGGATGACCGAGTCCCCGTCGAGACGATCGACGGCCTCGACCGCGAGCTGGAGCGCCTGGAGCGCGAGGCTGAGGCCGAGGCCCGCCTCGTGCTCGAAGCGCTCGGACTGGACAACCTCGATCGCAAGCTCGACGAGATCGACGACGAGCAGCCCGCGTCCACTGTGGACGTGCAGCGGGCGGAAGCACACCGCCAGGCCGGAGCCCGACAGGCAGCCGCAGCCGAGCGCGTCGCCATGAACGGTGCCAGGAGCACCGTCTGGGCGGCCGGTCAGCGCGACCGGCGAGTCCTGGGCTACGTCCGGCTCTCCCGCACGGGAACGCCGTGCGGCTGGTGCGCGATGCTCATCTCCCGTGGCGCCGTCTACAAGTCGGCTGAGGGGTCCAGCGCGGACGTCACGTTCGGCGATCTGGACAAGTACCACGACAACTGCCACTGCTACGCCGAGCCGATCTACAGCCGCGAGCAGTTCAGCCAGTCGTCGTTGACCGACCTGAACCGCAGGTACAAGGCCGAGTGGAAAACCCTCATCGCCGACCGCGGCTTCAAGGGCAAGGCAGCGCTGCGCGAGTGGCGCCGCCACATCAACCAAGAGAAGCGCCAGGCCGAGCGCCAGGCCCGCCAGCGTCCAGGCGACGCGGCGTGATCCATCCCGAGAGCGTCCAGGAGGCGTCCCGTGCCCGAGCCCGTCCAGCCCACCGAGGAAGTGCCGGCCAGTGACCAGCAGGCCGAGGGGGGCACCCCGCCCGCCGAGGGCGCCGAGGTTCCCGGCGACGGTTCAGCGGCCCCCGAGGTAGAGGGCGGCAAGGCCGAGGCCGAACTGCCGACCTGGGTGCGCAAGGAGCTGGAGAAGGCCCGCAACGACGCCGGGCGCTACCGCACGCAGCTCCGCGAGGCCCAGACCGCGCTGGAGAACGCCAAGACCCCCGAGGAGGTCGCCGCCGCAACCGCGGCGCTGACCGAGAAGGTGCAGGACCTGGAGCACCAGCTCGTGCGCGAGCAGGTCGCACGCAAGTACGAACTGCCCGACGAGCTGGCCGCGCTACTCACGGGCAAGACGGCCCAGGAGCTGGAGGCGGTCGCCAAGACCCTCCAGAAGTACGCCCCCGCGGGCGACCCCCTCGTGCTAGGTGGGGGCCTGACCCCCGACGACGGCGACGACGGCGAGATGGACCCGCGCAAGCTCGCCCGCCGCACCCGGCGCTAGCACCGCGCTAGCCAGCACACCCCCACCCACCCGTAGCCCCCGGCCGGATCGGCCGGGGGCTTTGTCATGCCCGGAGGAGCCACACAGTGCCCACCCCTCAGCACCAGGTCGTCAAGCCGGAGAAGCTGGTCGCGACCGCCATCGGGATGCTGGAGCAGGAACTCGTCGTCCCGAACCTGTTCAAGAAGGAGTCCGTGGACGCCTTCAAGGGCGCCAAGGACGACACGATCTCGGTCAAGGTCGAGGGCGTGCTCCCGTTCCACGAGTACGCCTGGCGGAACGACCGCTCCAGCGGCATCGTCTTCGACGAGTACGCGGAGCGGAAGATCCCCGTCACGTTCGGCGGGAACTTCTACTCGGCGGTCAAGCTGACCGACGAGCAGAACGACTTCGACATCGACCAGTGGGGCAAGCTGCTGCGCCCGCAGGTCAAGGCGGTCGCCCGCGGCCTGGCGCGCAAGTGCGTCACCACGCTGACCGGCGCGGCCTACAACGTCGTGGTCGGCAACACCCAGCAGAACCTGCGCGGCGCGCTGATCGAGGCCCGCCGGGTCCTGAACAAGTTCCAGGTCCCCGAGGGCCAGCGGTTCATGCTGGTCGGCTCGGACTTCGAGGCGGCGCTGCTGGCCGACGAGAAGCTCAACCTCGCGCAGTACGTCGGCGACGACACCGCAGAGAGCGCGCTGCGCCTGGCGAGCCTGGGCCAGAAGTTTGGCTTCACGTTCGTGGTCGACCAGACCATCGGCGCGACCGACGCCTACGCCTTCGCCGACACGGCCTTCATCATGGCGACCGCGGCGCCGTCCGTCCCGCAGTCGGTGCCCTACGGCGCGACGACCAGCTTCGAGGGTCTCGCGCTGCGTTGGGTCCGCGACTACGACTCCGAGCACATGCAGGACCGCTCGGTCGTCAACTGCTACGCGGGCGTGCGGGACGTCAAGGACGTCCTGGTCGGCTGGGACGAGGTCGAGAAGACCGAGATCGTCTCGGCCGGCGAGCACTTCGTGCGCGGCATCAAGCTCACGCTCGACGGCGCCTCGAACTACCCGGCCGCAGCCTCGGAGCTGGCGAAGATCACCGGCATCAGCGACGCGAGCGTCTGGACCCCGACCGGTCGCAAGCCGGAGACCGACCCGGCCAACGCCTGATCCCCCTGAGCACGGCGGCACGCCCACCTCGGGCGTGCCGCCTGCCCCCGTGCGCACCGAGGAGGCATGAGCATGGAGCCCTTCGCCACGCTGGAGCAGCTCAAGGCCCGCCTGGACTGGACGCTCGACGAGGACGAGGAGCGCCTGGGCGCTGCCGCTCTCGACGATCTGTCTGGCTGGGCCAGGCACTACGGCCGCCCCTGGCCTGATCCGCTGACCGCTCCGCAGCTCGTCCGCACGATGGTCCTGGGGGCTGCGGTGCGCTACATGCGCAACCCCGAGGGCTACGTCACCAGCCGCGCAGGAGACGAGACGCTCACCTGGGCCGAGCTGGGCGACCGCGCCGGGTCGGCGCACTTCAACCGCGACGAGCTGCGAGCGCTGACCTCGATGTCTGGCAAGACCGCGCTGCTGACCGCGCCCGTCACGAGCTGGGCCACGCGCCCCAAGCCGGATGCCTCGTACGTCCCGGTGACCGGCGGCGGCAAACCGTTCCCGATGTTCTCCGACCCGGAGAGCCCCTGGTGAGCCACCAGCGCAAGCGCGGGCAGCGCGCCCGCATCTGGAAGACGGCCCAGACCACCGACCGGCGCGGCAACCACGTGACCCGCGCCGAGCCGGACGGCCCGCACGAGGTGCGCGCGGCGTTCATCCCGCAGCGCTCCGCACGAGCCGAGGTGCCTGGCCAGCAACAGATCAACGTGACCCGCATGATCGTGTCCGCGGACCTGGAGGGCGTGAACCTCTGGTCTCGCGTGGAGTGGAAAGGGCGGCAGTGGGACATCGTCTCGCCGCCGCAGTACCACCACGGCACGCGCCGCACCCGGCACTGGTCACTCGACATCCGAGAGAGGCCGTAGTGGCTGAGGTGTACCGGCGCGTTGGGCGCCACAAGATCGAGAAGCTCATCGCCCTGCACCGGACCGTGCAGGACGGCCTGGACGACATCACCCTGGAGCGCGCGGGGCACGCCGAGGCCAGCCTCTCCGCGCACCGCCACGACGGCCACGCGAGCATCGACGTGGAGCAGGGCGACATCGACCGCTACGTGGTCCTCGACGACGAGCGCGGCCTCATGGCCGCCTTGAGCATCGAGTTCGGCCGCGCCCCCGTTCCGCCGACCGAGGACAACCCGGACGGCCGCGCGGGCATGGAGGGCCTCGGGGTCCTCCGCGACGCGATGAGCGTGAAGCGCAAGCCCCGCAGGGGCAGGCGATGATCGACCTCCCCGCCAGCGTGCTGGCCCTGGTCGAGCTCACGCCGATCGAGGACATCTGCCTGCGCATACTGCGCGAGGGCCTGCCGGACGTGCCGGTCGTCAGCCTCATCGCCGACGACGCGCCCGGCCTGTTCATCCTCGTGCGCCGGCTGCCCGCCCTGGGCGACTGGCGCGGCGACCCGCGGTTCACCGACCAGGCCCGGTTCTCGATCAACGTCTACACGCAGGACCCGGACGGCGACGAGAAGGGCGCGCTGGTGTCGGAAGCCGTGCGCGTGGTCATGCGCAACGCCTGGCTCGCCCACGTCAACTACCCCGGCCTGGGGTCCATCGTCTCGATCAAGATGCGCGGCGAGCCCTCCCGCAAGCCCGACTGGGCCACCAGCTCAGGACCGGTGCAGTACGCCGACCTGCCCACCGGCATGTGGCGCTACGAGAGCACCTACGACCTGGAGATCCGCAAGCCGCGCAGGCGCTGACTCCCCCTCACCCTCACCCCGCCCTCGTCGAGGAGCGGGGTCCTTGCTGACCCCTCGATCCCCTGGGAGGGAACGACTTTGGCACTCGACGACGGCGCGACTCTCGTCATCGACACCGGCAACTACCTGCTGGCGCCGACCGGCACGGAGATGCCCTCGGACCTGACCTCGCCCGCGGCCCCGTGGGACAACGTCGGCCACACCTCGCTGGAGGAGCTGCTCAGCATCACCTCCGAGGGCGGTGAGGCGACGGTCCTCGCGACGCTCCAGAACAAGACGCTGCGCACCCGCTACTCGGCGCGCACCGAGAGGATGTTGTTCACGCTCCAGCAGTTCGACGTTCGCGGCCTGCGCCTGTTCTACGGCGCGAACGCGCCCCTGCTGGCCAACGGCACGCTGGGTGTCCCGACCGACCCCAAGCCCACCGTGTGCGCGGTGCTGATCGTGTTCGTGGACGGCGACAACATCTTCGCCTTCTACGCGCCCAAGGCGGAAATCTACCGCGCGGACGACATGTCGCTGTCGGACACGGAGTCGCTCGCCGGCATGCCGATTGGCATCACTCCGCTGGTGCACGGCACGAACACGTGGACCTACGCGGTGACCCCGCTGGCGAGCACCCCATCGTCCGTGGTCGCCACGGGCGCAACGGCGGGCACGCCCGGCACCTTCACCCCGTCCGGTGCGGCCCTTCCGTCGAGCCTGGCGGCGCTGCGCGCGAGCACGATCACCGCCTCCCCGGCGACCACGTGGACCGCCGGCCAGTACGTGACCCTCGGCGACTCCACGCAGGCCCACTGGGACGGCGACTCCTGGGAGTCCGGCGCGAAGTCCTGATCGCGCGCTCCCCCTGACACCCGGCGTGCACGTGCCTTGCGGACCCGCGTGCACGCCGGGCCGCCCCTCACGGTGGCGCCCCCTCGGTCCGCTTTCCCCTGTCCTGCCCCAAAACCGGAGGTCCGCAAACCGTGTCCAGCTTCTCCCTCGACGACATCCGCGCCGCCGCCGACCGCAAGTACGGCTCCACCGACATCACCGTGGGCGAGAAGACCGTGCGGCTGCTCAACCCGCTGCGGATGAAGAAGTCCCAGCGCGACAAGCTCATCGGCATCCAGAAGCAGATGGAGGCCGAGGCGGGCGAAGACGAGGAAGTCGACCAGGTGGCCGTCTTCCAGGAGGCGCTGCGCATCGTCGCGCAGAACTCAGCGCAGGCCAAGCTGCTCATCGACTCCATCGGCGACGACCTCGGCGTGCTGGCCGAGGTGTTCGAGCGCTACACGGAGGGCCAGTCCGTGGGGGAAGCCTCGTCCTCTGCCGCCTGATCGACGACTACGGCCGGGGCCTGTACGCGGACCTGCGCTTCCACTACGGCATCGACCTGGTGGACGTGATCGAGTGCCGCGGACCGGCTCCGGCCCTTGTCCTCGCTCTGGTGCAGAGGCTTCCCGACACCTCCATGACCGCCGCATTCGCCAACGGCGGCATGCAGCACTTCGGCTGGGGCGTCGACCGGCACATGCAGGCCGACACCTACGACGCCATCAACTTGCAGACCCGCGCGACCGGCAACTGGGGCAAGACGCCTCCGAAGTTCCCGGAATGGCCGCGCCCCCACGACAAGCCCAAGACCGCGCCCACGGCCGCCCCCAAGAAGCGCGTGAGCGTCGCGGATCTGCACGCGCGCATCTCCCGGAGGTAGCCCATGCCCGGCACTCAGATCATCGGCCGCGTGGCGGTCAAGGTCCTGCCGAACACGGACGAGTTCCGGCCCGACGCCGAGCGCCAGCTCAACGTCATCGAGAAGGCCCTGCGGGACGTCAAGGTCGTCATCAAGCCGAACCTCGACATGAGCGGCGTTGCGGCGCAGGCGCGCAAGGTGCGGGAGACCGCGGCCAAGCAGCTCGACGCGATCACGCTGCGCGTGAAGATGGACGACCAGGGGTCGGTGCAGCGGGCCATCACGCGCCTGCGCGCCGAGCTGGACGCGCTGGATGAGAAGGAAATCAGGGTCAAGCTCGACCGCGCTGACCTGACGAGCAAGCTGGGTGCGCTGGAGAAGCAACTGGCCAGCATCGCCACACTGGACCTCAAGGTTCGGCCCGGCAGCGCGTCCTCTCTCCAGCGCGCCGTCGCCAAGATCGACGCCGAGTTGGAGAAGCTCGCCGAGATCGACCTCAAGGTCAAGATGGACAAGGCGTCGCTGGAGAAGGCCCGCAAGGACCTTCAGGCCCAACTCGACGCCGCGACCACCGTGTACCTCCGCGTCAACAAGGGCAGCGTCTCCTCGCTCCAGTCGACCATCTCGAAGATCGACGCCGAGCTGGAGAAGCTGCGCGAGGTCGAGATCAAGGTCAAGCCCGACCGCGCCTCGCTGGAGAAAGCCAAGGCGGAGCTGGAGCGCAACCTCAAGATCCACCAGGACCTGGAGCTGGCGGTCAACTACGCCAAGGCTGACGAGATCCGCAAGCGCGTCCAGGCACGCCTCGACGGCGTGAGCATCGCACCGACCCTCGACCAGGCCGCGGTGCAGCGCACCATGCGCCAGATCGAGGCGCACGCCGAGAAGATCGAGCAGCTCAAGGCGCAGATCAAGCCCGAACTCGATTCCGTCGCCCGGCGCAAGCTGGAGCGCGAGATCGAGGAGATCGAGGACCGGATCAGCAACCTGACGGCCGAGATCCACACCGACGTCAACGCGCTGTCGGAGAAGGCGTCCAGGGCGAAGCTCGCCGCGATGACCCGCGCACGCCGCGTGGAGATCATCGTCGACATCAACAAGGCGTCGGCCGCGCGAGTGAGCGCCGTGCTCGCGTCGCTGTCCGGTGCCCGAGTCGCGGCCAACTGGATTCGCCAGCTCGGCCAGGCTCTGTCCGACCTGGACAAGAACGTCCCGATCATCGGCTCGATCGCCCTCGCAATCGCGGGCCTGGCCGGCTGGGCGCTCACTGCCGTGAGCAACCTCTTCACGCTGTCGGCGTCGCTGGCGCAGATCGGCGGAGCGGCGCTCGCGCTGCCCGGCATCTTCGGCGGCATCGCGGTCGGAGTGGGCGTCGCCATCGCGGTCCTCAAGGACTTCAACGAGGTCCTCCCCGAGGTCAAGACTCGGCTGTCCAGCTTGCAGGACCAGCTCTCCGAGCGGTTCTGGAAGGTGGCCGAGGCGCCGATTCGCCGGCTGGTCGACGACCTGTTCCCCTCCCTGGAGAAGGGCGCCGGTCGCACCGCGGACGCGCTGGGCGGGTTCTTCGCCAACCTGTCCAACTCCCTGCGCAAGGCGCTCGGGGCGGACGTCCTGGGCGGCATGTTCGACTCGCTGGTCGAGTCCATCCGCCTCGCCGGCAAGGGCACCGACGCCTACGCCGGAATCCTGGCCAAGCTCGGCACGGTCGGCTCGTCCTACCTGCCCCGGCTGGCGCAGTGGTTCGTCGACATCTCCCAGCGCCTGGACGACTTCCTCGGACAGGCGTCCGCTGACGGCCGACTCCAGACCTGGATCGACAACGGCATCCAGGCACTCGCCGACCTCGGCACGATCATCGTCCAAGTTGGACGGATCTTCCTCGGCATGACGAAGGCGGCCGAGGCCGCAGGCGGCTCCACCCTGAGCACCCTCGCCGACAAGCTGACCCGGATCGCCGACATCGTCAACGGCGAGCGCTTCCAGAGCGGTATGACCGACGTCTTCCGCGCGGCGCACCAGGCGATGGACCTCATCGCCACGATCTCGGGTCCCGCGGTTACGCGCCTGCTGGAGACGCTGGGCCGGACCCTCACGGCCATCCTTCCGGTGGTCGGCGAGGCGCTCGGCACGCTGCTCGACAACGTCGCTACGGCCCTGAGTCATCCTGCCTTCCAGGGCGCGCTGGTGCTGATGTTCGAGGCGCTGCGCGACGCCCTGGCCGCACTGGGACCCGCCTTCGGGCCGGTCGCTGTCGCGCTGGGCAAGCTGGCCATCCTCGTAGGCGAGATCGCCCGCGTCCTGGGGCCACTGGCGGCCGAGGTCCTCGGGACCCTGGCTGAGGTCGTGATCCGGCTCGCGCCGAGCGTCACCCGGCTGGTCGGCGTCCTGGGCGACGGCCTGCTGCGGGTGACCGAGGCGCTGTCGCCGGTCCTGCTGCGTGTCGCCGACGCGCTCGCGCGAGCAGCCGACACGGCCTTGGTCCCGGCGCTCACGACCGCGATCAACGGTCTGGTGCCCGTCCTGGAGCGCCTGCTCCCGCTCATCGGCGACGCGCTCGTGACCGCGCTGACGTCGCTGACCTCCAGCGACCTGCTGCCGAAGCTCGCCGAGCTGTTCGTGCAGATGGTCGGCGTGTGGGGCGGCATGGTCGAGCGACTGCTGCCCGAGCTGGTCAAGCTGATCCCGCTCGTCGCCGACGCCCTCGCGCGGATCACGGAAGCGGTCACGCCGCTCCTGCCCGGCTTCGCCGAGCTGGCGACGCTCGCGAGCGAGACCCTCGTTCCCGCGTTCGTCGCGTTCGCGCTGGAGGTTCTGCCAGCGCTGGTCGGTGCCATCGTCAAGGTGGCCGAGGTCATCGCTCCGATGGTCTCGAAGGGCGCCGAGGCCGCGCGCGTCTTCCGCGAGGATGTCCTGCCCGCGGCACGCCTGCTGGCGTCCTTCCTCGGCGAAAATCTCGCGTCTGTCCTAACTGGACTGGCCGATGTCTTCTCTGGCGCCTTCGTTGCCATGAAGGGATCTTGGGACGTCTTCGCCGGATTCTTGACGGCGGACTGGGATCGAGTCTGGCGCGGGATCAAGGAAATCGGTCAGGGAATCTGGTCCATGATCACCGGCACCTTCGCCACGTTCATGGGCGTGAACCTGTTGGCGCCCTTGACAAGCGGCCTCGGCAAGATGCGGGAGCTGTGGTCTTCCGGCTGGGAGGACATGCGTCAGAAGTCGCGTGACGCCTGGCGGTTGATGGCAGACGCAGCTCGTGACGGCGTGAACAGCGTCATCGACTGGGTTCGGGGTATCCCGGACCGCATCGTCGCGGCGCTCGGGCCGCTCGGCCAGCTCCTCGTCGACGCCGGACACAAGGTGATCGACGGCTTCCTCGCAGGCCTACGGAGCGCCTTCGGGCGGGTGAAGGCCGCGCTCGCCGAGCTGACCGCGCTCCTGCCCGACTGGAAGGGACCGGCTCCTCGCGACCGGACCATCCTGCGCGGCGCCGGCCAGCTCGTCATCGACGGCTTCATCGACGGCCTCGAATCGCGTTACGACGCGGTCCGGAAGTCGTTGCGGGGCCTCACCGACGACGTGGCCGACACCGACTTCGCCATCCCTGGAGTGGACGCCCCTGGCGTCTCGCGACGGGCGGCGGGGCTGGCGGACGGCGCGCTGGCGGGCAGCAGGGAGGGCGCCCAGAAGGTTCTCAACTACTACGCGGCCCCCGGCTCGTCCATCTCCTCCGAGGAGGACCTGTTCGCAGCCGCCGGTCGCGCAAGGATGGGCTGGTAAGTGCCACGACTGCAACTCGAATCCACAGTGGACGTCTTCGACCTCGACGACGCACTGCGCAAGGGAAGGGGGGTCCAGGCCCTGTCCGGTGTGACCGGGCTGGGCCTGCCCCCGGTCTCCGTGCAGTGGCTCAGCGGTGCGGGTGACGGCGCGATCTACCGCGGCCGGCGCGTCCTGCCGCGCGACATCGACCTGCCCCTGCTGCTCGAAGCTCCCGACCGCGCGGAGCTACAGCGCCTCGTGAATCGGCTGGCGGTCATGCTGGCCGAGCCGTGCACGCTGCGCTGGGTCGAGGACGACGGCACCTCGTGGACCACCAGCGTGGTCCGCGTAGGAGGCGGCGACTACGGCTTCGGCGTGGACACGATCGGCGAGACCGACCTGCTGATCGTGATCACGCTCCGAGCCGGAAACCCGTTCTTCACCTACAGCGTGCCGACGCGCAAGATGATCGGCGAGCAGGCCGTGATCCGCGGCCTGCTCGCGGGCAGCCTCACGACCATGAACGTGGCCTCCAGCCAGGCCATCGGCCAGATCCAGTTGGAGAACTCTGGCGACGCCAGCTCGTTCCCCGTCTGGGAGATCGTCGGCCCCGGCCGCGACTTCAAGGCCACTTCGCCGACCGGCGAAGTGCTGTACTGGCGCGGCGTCCTCGGCGTCGGCGAAAGCCTGTTCCTCGACGCCAGCCTGGGCACAGTCGTGGACAACCTCGGGCGCAATCGCTACGGCGAGCTGGCGCCGGCCCCTCGCTTCTGGGGCATCCCTCCCGGCACGACCACCGCGACGGTGAGCCTGGAGGACGTCATCCCCGAGTCGCGAATCCTGTGCACCTGGCGACCCCGGAAGTGGATGGTGATCTAGTGCGGCTCGCCGATCTCACGGTCGAGGTACGCAACCGGGACCTGTCGCGCCTGGGCCTCATCCGGCCCGAGGAGCTGAACCTCCGGATCGAGGGCGAGCACAACGGGATCGGCGTCTGGAAGCTGGAGCTGCCCGCGGAGCACCCGCTCGCGGGCGCCCTCGGTCAGCCCGGCGCCGGGATCATCGTCACCGGCCCGCAGGACATCCTGATGTCCGGCCCCACGGTCAGCCCGGTCACGGTCACCTCCGCCAACGACACCGCGGGCATGGTCAGCTTCGAGGGCGTGTCGGACTCCGTGGTGCTCGCCGACATGCTGGCCTGGCCTCAGCCGTCGAATCCGGACCCAACTACACAGACTGCCTCGCACGACGTGCGCCAGGGCGACGCCGAGAGCGTCATCCACGGCTACGTCAACGCCAACTGTGGACCTGGCGCACCGGCCGCGCGACGCAAGTCCCGGCTGCGCATGGGCTCCAACCTCGCGCGCGGCCCCCGCGTCAAGAAGTCGGCCCGCTTCCCCGTGCTCGGCGCGCTGGTCTCCGAGATCGCCGTGATGGCGGGCCTGGGGTTCCGCGTGGTGCAGCGTGGGGACGAGCTGGTGTTCGAGACCTACCAGGTGATCGACCGCAGCATGGACATCCGCCTGGACGTCCTCAACGGCACACTGGCCTCGCAGTCCGTCGCCATCGCAGCCCCCGGCGTCACGCGCGTGATCGTAGGCGGCCAGGGCGAGCTCGAAAACCGCGACTTCCTCGCGGCCACCACGCCGGAAGCCGTCGAGGCGGAACAGGACTGGGGCCGGCGGATCGAACGGTTCGTCGACCAGCGCCAGACCGACGACCCTGACGAGTACCAGCAGGCCGCTGACGAGGTCCTCGCCGAAGAGGGCTTCACAGCCGTCGCCATGCGCGCGGTGCCCACCGACGACAGCACGATGCGCTTCGGCGTCGACTGGTACCTGGGCGACCGCGTCTCAGCCGTCGTCGGCTCGGGCGAGGTGACGGCCGTCGCGACCGGCTACGTGCTCGCGGTCGGCGCGACCGGCGTGCAGCTCGGCGCGATCCTCGGCGACCCGAGGCAGTTCGACCGCAACGAGACGCTGAACCGGCGCCTGGAGGATGCGCGCAAGCGCATCAGCGCCCTGGAGCGCAACGCAGAGATCGGAACGACGGCCGCGGACGACGCGGCGGTCATGAGCCTCATGGGGGTGTGGTAGCTCGTGGCGGTGACGCCGAAGACCTTTGTTCGCGAGGAACTCGGGAACGAGTACGGCGAGGTCGTTGCAACGGTGCCGGCAGGCAAGCGCTGGGTGTTGACCAGTCTGCTGCTCTCCAACTCCAGGACGGGAAGCGAGTCCGCGAGCGCCAACTTCCTGATGCTGGAGGACGTGTTCGTTCTCCACAACCTCAAGCTCAGTCCCGGCGGAGTTTTCACGCTCGACTGCGCGCAGGTCCTTGAAGCGGGCCAGCGCATCCAAGCATGGGCCGATGGGAACTACGGCGCGGCGCTGCACGCCTGCGGCGTGGAGATGGAGGCCTGATGGGACACCAGTTCCTCAACAACGGCCCGGACCCAGCGCTGCACGCCATCAGGGTCCAATTCGGAATGACCGGCGGCGGCGTCAAGACAGTGGCCTGGGACCGCAGCGTCCGATGGTCATACGACTTCCGGGTCTACGCGCACGGCTACCACCCGATGCTGGTCACCGACACGTCGTGGTGGATTCGGATGCCACCGGACGGCACGGTCATCCCCAGCGCCGTTCCGGGCGGCGACAGCGTCACCGTCACAGGTGGCCGAATCCCGATGGGGAACTACACCACGCTCTGGTACGTGCTTCCCATCGGCACGAACGGCGACACCTACCCCGACAACTTCCGCATCACCAGCGCCGACGACTACGACACCATCTGGGAGATCCCGTCCCACTGGGTCATGATCGTCACCCGCAACGACTCCGGCGGGGGAAGTGCCCATGTTCGCTGGGGCACAGGCGAAATCGACGACTGCTGGGAACCTCTCACCCTGCTGAACGGGTGGGTCAACTACGGCGAGGAGTGGGCCACCGCCCAGTACCGCAAAGGCCCAAGCTCGCTAGTGGAAGTGCGCGGCCTTGTTCGCTCAGGCAGCGCCGGTCACATCACAACCCTCCCGATCGGCTGCCGTCCCTCGGCGACCCACCTGACCGTTCAGAACATGGGTGACACCTTCAACCGGGTCGATATCCGCGCCAACGGCGAGATCCACCGCATGAATGCCGGCAATAGCTGGCTGACGATCAATGCGACTTTCTTCGCCGACCAGTAGGAGGCGCCAGTGACAACCCCGAACGCGAGCGCAGCCCCAGGGGTACCGCTGCGCATGCTCGGCTGGGAATACGACCAAGCCGCGGACATGATCCTCGGCATCTTCACCGACGCCCCAAAGGTCGACGACCCCAACCCGGCGGCCTTCCAGCCCGCGCTGCGCTACGTCGTGGCCCTGGCGGTCATCGCCAGCGAGATTCACCCGCTCGACGAGCAGCCGGCAGACCCGGCGCCCGAGCCGGACCCCGCCTAGCTCTCCGTCTCCCGAAGCCCCCTGTGCCACGCCGCACAGGGGGCTTCCCCGTGCCCGCAGGAGGCCGCCCCCGTGGCAGTCAGCTCGTACCCGTTCGACAACCAGTCCACCACCGAATCCCAGTACAGCCACCTCTTCCGCGAACTCCAGGACTCCGGCGTCGTGGACAGCGCGAGCGGCTCGGCCTTCTCGGTCAGCGCCGACGCGGGCGGCATGTACGTCAACGTTCAGCCCGGAACGGCCATCGTCCGCGGGCACGTCGTGGTCTCCACGAGCGTGGAGCAGGTCCCGATTCCCGCAGCCGAATCGGCCTCGCGCTCTGACCGCGTCGTGCTGCGCCTCGACCCGAGCCAGAACGAGATCAGCCTGGAGGTCGTCAAGGGCGAGCCGGGCGCAGGCGCCCCGCCGCTCACGCAGACCGACAGCGGCATCTTCGAGCTGAGCCTGAGCCGTATTCCCGTACCGACCGGCACCACGAACATCGGCACGACCGTGCCTCAGGACGAGAGGCAGTTCACGGGCGGCCGTGTCCGCGTCTGGCGTACCGAGACCCGCCCGGCCTCGCCGCGGCTGGGCACGCTGGGCCTCAACCTCTCGACCGGCCGCTGGGAGTGGCACAACGGCTCGGGCTGGGTCGACCTCGCCCCGGTCATCGTGTGGAGCACGATCGAGGGCAAGCCGGCGACCTTCGCCCCCGCTCCACACCGCCACCACTGGAACGACCTCGACGGCGTGCCCAGCTCGTTCACCCCGTCCGCGCACACCCACACCTGGGACAGCGTGAGCGGCAAGCCCTCCTCGTTCCCGCCCTCCGGCCACACGCACGGCAAGGGCGACATCACCGGCCTCCAGGGCGACCTGGACTACCTGTGGAACAACAAGAGCTGGGCCGACCACGGCCACGGCAACTACGCGGTCTGGGGGCACCGGCACGGCGGCGGTGAGATCGACGGCCACGTCAACCGCGCCTGGGGCACCGACCGCGTCCACACCAACGGACCCGGCCCCGGCCCGTGGTTCGCGGCCTGGGTCGACGGCAACCGCAACTTCTGCCAGAACACCTCGGCTCGGCGGTTCAAGGAGAACATCCGCGACTACTGGATCGAGCCCGAGCGCGTGCTCGCGCTGCGTCCGCGGGTCTACGACCGCAAGAACACCGACCACAAGAACGAACTCGGCCTCATCGCCGAGGAGGTCGACCAGACGCTGCCGGAGATCGTCCAGCGCAACGAGGACGGCGTGATCATGTCCCTGCGCTACGACCTGCTCGGCGTCGCCCTCCTCTCGGTCGTGCAGGAGCAGGAGAACCGCATCGAGCGCCTGGAGCTGCTCGTGCACCAACTCAAGGAGCGTGGCGCGTGAGCGACCCCGTCATCGTTGCCCTGATCACCTCAGGCCTGGGCTTCCTCGGCGTCGTCGCCGGACTGCTCCGCAAGACGGACAAGAAGCTCACCGCAGTCCAGACCGACACAGCCGCAGCCCGCGCGCAGGTCCAGAACAGCCACTCGACCAACCTGCGCGACGACGTGGACAAGGTCATCGCCCGCCTGGACGCCGTCCTCGCCGGGCAGGCCCGCCACGACGAGGCGCTGCGCGAGCACGGCCAGGAGATCAGCGGCCTTGCCCGCGACCTGTCCCACGAGCGCGCCGAGCGCCTGGCTGTGTCCGAGCGCCTCGACCGACACATCGACAACACCGGGCGCTAACCCCGCCCGCCCTCATCCCCCGAACGCCCCCGCCGGCCAAGCGCCAGCGGGGGCGTTCGGCGTTCCACCCACCCTCACCCAAGGAGTAGCCCCGTGGCTTCCACCCCGCTCACCTCCCGCGAGCCCCTCGTCATCCGCGGCGCCATCGTCGCCGCCCTGACCGGCCTGCTGCACACCCTCGTCGTCCTCGGTGTCCTGCCGATCGACCCGGAGGCCGAGGCCGCCATCGCTGGCGCGGTCGACCTGCTCGGTACCGCCGTCCTCGTCATCTGGGCACGCGGCGCCGTCTCGCCGGCAACCCGCGGCTCCGACGAGAGCTGATCTCGGAAACGCAAACGCCCCGCCTGCTGGTTCATCCAGCGGGCGGGGCGTTTTTCGTCGTTGTGCGATCAGGCGCCCTGTTCGCGCTTCTTCTTCTCGATCTCCTCGGGCGTCGTTACCTTGATCCCGTGCGGGCGGTAGCGCGCCTTCGCAGGTGTGGCACCCGCTGCCCTGGCCTTGGTCTTCGTCTTCACCGTGCTCGACGCGGGGGCCTTTGCGAGCAGCGCCGCCAAGGGCTGCTCGTGCTCCTCGCAGAGGTCCACGTTCCCGGTCACGCCCCCACTCACGTCCCGGATCTGCCAAGACCTGGTCTCCCGCTCGGCGTCCTCGCAGACGTCGCACACCGTGACGGTAACCCTCATCCCCATCTCCCCAAGTTGCCCGTGCAACCACTTAGGATCGCCTAAAATGTTACTTGCGACAAAAGTTCCAATGTGGCAAGGTTACACACGGATTGATCAGGGGACAACCATAAAGGGTGTGCAACATGGCGAGGTCAAAGATCCAGGACGAGGGCGAGGTTCGCCGCTGGATGGAGGAAGGCAAGCCCTTCCGCTGGATGGTCGAGGAGTACCTGCGCAAGTACAACATCGAGACGACCATCTCCATGTGGTCCAACTATCGTCGCCGCAGCGGGTTTGAGGCACGCATGGCCCGCGACCCCGAACTGGTGCCGTGGAAAGTCAAAGAGGAACACCAGTGGGCAACGCCGCTGACCATGCTCAGGCTGGAAGCGCGGCGGCGACAAGGGTTCGAGCTCCGCCCGCAAGACGAGACGCGCCTGACCAACTGGCTGGACGCCATCAAGCTGGAAAACGCGGTCGTCCACTACGACCCCGACACCGACGAAGGCTTCTTCTACGTCCCGCGCGAGCCACAGGACGACGACCTGATCCGTCGCCCCTCGCTCGACGGAGGGAGCAGCGACCGCCGTGACACTGCGTCACTCCCGGTGTCCGAATCCTAACTGGTTGAAACTTCACCTGATCACGCAATTGCACGCACACTTGCACAGTCACTCAGTGACGAAATGACAGCGCCCCGGCCTTCGGCCTGGGGCGCTTCTGTTTGATGCAAAACTATATTGGATGTTTACTACTGGCCAGTAGGGGTAACGGCCGTGATTCCATGATCGATGAATCAGGTGAAATCCGACAACAGACAGTGACGCGGTCCGTCTCCCGCCCCCCGTTGACGAGCAGCGCAAGATCGGGTACAACAGAGGAGAACTTCTCAAGTTACCCGATCTCAACCTACCCAAAAGGACGCGCTTCAGTGCACACGGCACCACTGCACGACACGGCCCCAACACGTGCGGTTCCGACCGTCTTCGACGGCGACGACCGCGCAGCTTCGGACACCAGGGGGACGCCCTTCCTGACGGGCATGGCGGCCGGACGGGTCCGCTTCTACCTCGATACTGAGGAGTTCAACTTCTACGTCGATGTCGCGCCCGACACCGCTTCTCGCTGGGTGACGCACACGCTGACCCACCTCGCCCTGCTCGGCTACGAGCCGATCCCGCTGGACGAGTGCGAGGCCGAGCTGCTCGACGACGGCTGGGTGCGCCGCTACCTGGTGCCGATCGAACCTGTCGAGGACGCCGACCTGGCCCCCGAGATCATCGTCCCCGAGATCGTCGCGCCGCGGGTGGGCGCTTGACCATCCAGGTTCCCAGCAGGCTGTCCTACTCCTCGTTGTCGTCCTACTCCGAGTGCGGGGAGCGCTGGCGCCTGGAGCGCGGCCACAAGCTCAACGGCTCAACCTGGTACGCGACGGTTGCCGGCTCAGCGGTGCACACGATCACCGAGGCCCACGACCTCAACGAGGTCGGTCGTCGAGTCGGTGAGATCCCCAGCTTCAAGGAGACGTTCGACAGCCTGCTCGCCAAGGAGCGCAAGAACGGCGTCGAGGTCAAGCCCTCGGGTAAGAAGCTCAAGAACATCGGCCCCACGGGCGGGCCGAACAAGAAGGACTACGAGTGGTGGCTGGTCTACGGCCCGATCTACGTGGAGAAGTGGCTGGCATGGAAGGCCGCCAGCGACTGGAAGATCGCGATCCTGCCGGACGGCTCGGTCGGGATCGAGGTCATGGTCAACGAGGACATCGCGGACGAGTCGTTCCTGGGCTATATCGACAGGGTCTACATCACGCCGGACGGCCAGGTCGTCATCGTCGACCTCAAGACTGGTGCGGTACCGCTGTCCTCGGTCCAGCTCGGCAGCTATCGAGTGGCCCTGTGGCGCAAGTACGGCATCGACGCCGAGTGGGGCGCCTACTGGATGGCCAGCGACGGCGAGCTGACCGGCCTCAAGGACCTCACGGTCTACAGCGACGAGTACATCGACGCGCAGTACGCGATGGCGTGGACGGGCATTCGCAACGGCGTCTTCCTGCCCAACGTCACGTCGCTGTGCCGAGGGTGCGGAGTGCGGGACTACTGCCGTGCGGTCGGCGGTCGGCGCTCGAACGAGCTGCCGGTCCGGGATGACCTCATCCTCACGCCGCCGGTGAGCCAGGCCACAGACTCTCAAGTTGCACAATCATCTGTGATTGGGTAACCTGAGAACATCGAACGAGAGGAGCCCACACCCCAGTGAGCAACGAGAACAGCAAGGCACGCGGAATCACGGTCACCATCAAGGGCAAGGGCGACAAGGCCGACCCCTGGGCGGTCTTCTACGGCTCGCCGACCGAGATCCGCGACGACCTCACCGCCTTCTTCGGCCTCGACTCCTACACGACGGAGCAGCGCACGCTGCACGAGCTGGTTCAGCTCGCCGCGAAGATCGCCTCGGGCGCACCGATGCCCGCAGGGATGCAGGCCAGCAGCTCCAGCGACTCGGAGGCTGAGGCCGAGGCTCGGGCGATGAAGTTGCTCAAGGACGAGCTGGGCGCGAAGCCGGTCGCAGAGGGGACCACCGCGGAGGACGTCTGGGCCAACGCCAGCTCCTCGCCCTCGGAGCCGCCCTGGCCGACCGACGACAAGCCGGCGGTGAACCCGATGCTGGCGCAGATCGACGCCTGTACGTCGGTCGACGCACTCAAGAAGCTCTGGGCAGCGAACCAGGCTGCCTTCGCGGACGGCTCCCTGATGGACGCCTACAAGGCCAAGGGCCGGGCGCTCAAGGCTGCCGCCTGATCTTGCGCCTGCCCCTCGTCCAGTCTCGCTAGGAGGTCCCGCGCCCGTGTTCAAGAACCCCTTCTCGAAGTCCGTCGTCGAGCCCACCGAGCCGTCGCTGTCCGAGCGGCTGACCCTGGCCGACGTCCAGGCCGGTCGTGCCCTGGCGCAGTTCACCGAGGCCGCGGAGGCGCTGGAGAGCGCTGCCCGCGAGCAGGAGATGGTCGCGCAGGAGACGGCGGCCCAGATCGAGACGCTCGCCGGCCAGGCCGCGTTCGCCGAGTTCTCGGCGGCGCAGAACCGCGCCTCCGCAAAGAAGCTCCGCGACATCACGCGCTAACAAGGGTTGCACTTCCAGTTCGGATTGTGTAACCTGAGAACATCTTCGGCGGGGCTCTGACCTCGCCTTTCTTTGAGCCGCATGGGTAACTTGAGATCCTCGGCTCTCCGTTTCACCTCATCACCCCCAACCTAGGGAGAACCCCAACAGTGCTGTCCTTCGCCGACATCCCCAACCAGTCCGGTGGCTGGCTGAAGCCCGCCGAACTCCAGGGCGCTGTCGCGATCCTCGTTGAGGTCAAGTCGTTCGAGCGCCAGCGGCCGACGCCGCACGGCCCCAAGGACTCGGCCCTCGTCGACATCTCGGCCTTCCAGACCGCGGCCGACCTCGACAACGGCGAGCCGGAGATCCAGCAGGGCGTCCGCGTCGAGCAGACCGTCCTGGCCCGCGACCTCGGCCAGCTCGTCGGTCAGGCGACCGTCGTGACCCTGGCGCAGGTGCCGAGCAAGACGCCCGGCAGCAAGCCCGCCTGGGTGTGGCGCCAGGTCGATCGCGCCACGATGCAGAAGGTCGTGGCCTACGCGACCAAGCGCGAGGCCGCGCTCCAGGCCGCCATGTCGGACGCGCCCGACTTCGACTGATGGCCGAGGCGCAGCAGGGCACGAGGCGGGCCTCCCGGTCCGCCTCCTCCCCCACTCCCAGCGTGGCTCGGCTCGTGCACTACACGACCGACCCTGGCGGCGCCACGCGCGCCGCGCTCATCACCGACGTTCACGAGGACGGCTCCACCGCGGACCTGCTGATCTTCAACCAGGTCGCCCCGTACGCGCACCCGCTGCCCGGCGTGCCGTACGCGGAGGAGTCGACCCCCGGTCACTACCACTGGCCCCCGCGGGTCTAGGAGGCATCGCAGTTGCTCACGCCCTCGCGGTCGCTGAGTCTGCACGCCGAGTCCGGCCGTGAGCTTCCTCGGGTGCCTGCATTCCAGAGTCTGTACGACCTGGGATGCAGGCCCCGTCACGGGGAAGTAATCATGATCGCCGGTCGGTCAGGCACGCAGAAGTCCGGCCTGGCGCTGTTCTGGGTCGCGCAGATGAACCTGCCGACGCTGTACTTCAGCGCCGACATGAGCGCCTTCACCGCCTCGTCCCGCCTCGCGTCGATGGCCCTCGGGCACACGACGGAGATGGTCGAAGCCGGCATGGCGGAAGGCGGCCACCACCGCCAGAAGTACCTCGACGCGCTCGCCGACTCCCGGATCACCTTCAGCTTCGGCTCGCCGATCACCTGGCAGGCGGTCGACGAGGAGCTGGAGGCATACATCGAGCTGTGGAACGAGTACCCGCAGGTCATCGTCTTCGACAACCTGATGGATTTCGACGGCGCCGAGTCGGACTACACCGAGCAGATGGCGGTGATGAGTTCGGCCACCGAGCTGGCCCGCGCCACGGGCGCGACCGTCATCCTCCTGCACCACGCCAGCGACAAGTCCTGGGAAGCCAAGAGCGACCCGTGGGCGCCGCCGTCTCGCGACCAGGTCAAGGGTGGCCTTTCGGAGAAGCCGGAGCTGTCGCTGTCCGTGGCCCTGGACCCGACGTCGCTCATCTACCGCATCGCGGTGATCAAGCAGCGCATGGGGCCGTCCGACCCGACAGCGCGCACCTACGCGGCGCTGCGCTGCGAGCCCGACAAGACGCGCTTCCACGCGATCGACACCCAAAACCCCGCATTGGCAGGTGTTTCACTTTGACCGACACCGCGAAGCGCAACGCCGCCAACCGGCGCCGCGGCGCCCAGTGGCAGAGCGACCTCCGCAACGGCCTGCGTGACGCGGGCCTGGACGTGGAGCGCCTCGTGCTGACCGGCAAGGAAGACGAGGGCGACCTCGTGGTCCGCGACTTCGCCAACCCCGGCGAGTTCGTCGTGATCGAGGCCAAGGCCGGCCAGCTCCACGTGACGGAGTTCGTCCGCCAGGCCCTGGTCGAGGGCGGCCACTTCGCCAAGCATCGCAACCTCGAACGGGCGCGCGTCGCCAGCATCGCCGTGGTCAAGCGCCGGGGCATGAACTGGAAGGACGCGCTCGTCCTGACGACCGTGGGCGACTACTTCGGACTCACCAGGTGAAGCACTCCGACGTGACGCCCTACCTCGTCGCCATGTCCAACGCGATGGACAAGCTCGCCGTACAGGCCGAAATCCTCGGCGGCGAGTGGCGCGAGTGGATGGACCTGCGCGCCTGGCCGCAGGGCACCGACATCGCCACCGTCGAGTTCGAGATCGACGCCCGGCTGGAGGCCGACGACCTCGGCATCGAGCACTGGGGCGTCCGCCAGATCCGCGCCGCCGAACTGCTTTTCGACGTCGTGCCGACGCCGGCAAGCCTCGCCGAGCTGGGCTACGACCGGGCGACCGGCACCCTGCGCGGCCGGAAGCTGGCGTGACGGACGTCGAGCGCCCGGACCTGGGCGCCCTCTTCGAGCACTACGGCGTCCGCTTCTCCGGCCGCACCCGCCAGATGGTCGCCTGCCCGCTGCACGAGGACCGGACCCCCTCGTGCAGCGTCGATCTCGACAAAGGCTTGTGGAACTGCCACTCCTGCGGCCGGGCGGGCGACAGCTTCAACCTGATCCAGCTCAAGGAGGACCTCGACTTTGTCGGAGCACGAACCTTTGCAGCCTCTCTCGGACTCGCAACGGGAAGCGCTGGAGGAGGCGACGACGAGCTATCAGGCAGCGCTTACGGCGGACGCCGCAAGGTGGCTGGTCGCAAGGGGAATCAGCCGCGAGGCGGCGGTTACGTTCCGGCTTGGCGTCGTCGGTGACCCCCACCCTGGACACGGGAAGTTCCGCGGCTTCCTCGCGATCCCCTACCTGGACCGCAACGGCAAGCCGCTGATGATCCGCTTCCGGTGTCTCCAGGAGCACGACCACCGGGCGCTGTTCCACGGCAAGTACATGACGCTGGAGGGCGACGCCCCCCGGATGTTCAACGTCGGCGCCGTGCACGAGGCCGCGGACGAGATCCACATCTGCGAGGGCGAGCTGGACGCGGTCATCCTCCGGATGCTCGGCCTGTACGCCGTCGCCATCCCCGGCGCCAAGCTCTGGTTCGCTCGGCACCGCCGGATGCTGGCCGGCTTCTCGCGGGTGTACGTCTGGGGCGACCCCGACGACGCGGGCGCCGAGTTCGTCAGCAAGGTCACCCGCTCCCTGCGCACCGCCAAGGGTGTGCGGCTGTCGCCCCAGATCGGCGACGTCACCGACACCTACCTGGCCGGTGGCCGCGACGCCATCTTCGACGCCTTCAAGCCCAAGGAGCTGGTCGCGGCGTGACCCGCGACGTCCCCGAGGTCTGGTGGTCCGGGGACCTTACCGACCAGCTCCGTCTGCAAGACCTTCCCCTCGTTTACCTCGAACACCTGGAGCCCTACACAGTGCTGAACTACGCCGAACTGACCGGCATGACCAAGCGCGTGCGCATTACCAACGAGGTCCTGGCCGAGGTCCGCGCTGAGCGCAATGCCGAGGTTGCCGCCCTCGGGCTGTCCACCTCCGCCGGCCAGCCGGACCGCGCGGACGGAACCGGCCCCGCCTTCCGCTCGATGCTGGGCGACACCCGCCGGAACCTCGACGAGGCGGCGCGGTACGGCGTGGTTTCCTGGCGCGACCTGCTCCTGGAGAAGACTGCCCTGGCGCTCACCAAGCACGAGCCCAAGGACCTGGCTGAGTGCCTCGTCGCGGTCGCCGCCCTCGCAGTGGAGTGGCGGGAGGCTCTGCACCGTCGCGGTGTTGCGCCGGTCGAGCGCCCGGCGATGGTCATGCACGCGACACAGGTCGCCGACATCGCCGAGCTGTTCTGGGGTCCGAAGAACCCGTGACCTCACAGGACTTTGCGCACGGCCAGCTCGCCCTGGTCATCCGGTACGGCGAGGAAGACGGCGAGCTGGCCCTGTTCGTGGACGACGGCGAGGACGTTGGGCACTGGCAGTTCTTCGGGGACGAGGTCGTCGACTACCCCGAGGACGTGACCGTCGTGCAGCGCGTCGAGGTGGTGCCGGCGTGAGCGCCGAGACGATCACCGTCCGAGTGCCGGTCTACCCGGCTGAGCCACGCGATCTCGGCTTCCACCCAGAGCACGGCGGGTTGGTTGATCGCTTTTGTGTGTTGTGCCGCAAGGTGACGCGCTCGGACGGCACGAGCGACTGGACCGGCGCTGAGTGCGACCAGGTGGTGCTGTCCGACTTCTGGGGGCCGGTGCACGCGCCCTGCTACGTCCGCGTCGTCGAGGGGCAGCACGGCGTCGGGGCCTGGGTGGTGCTCGCCTCCGACATCGCCAAGCGCCCGAGCCGCTACAGCGCCTCCGACATCCGCTCCGTGCTCCGACAGCTCCTCCACATCGTGAGCAGCTCCGCCCTCAGGAAGGCAGTGCAGCCCGAGTGACCGAACCCCTGCCTGGGACTCCAGGCCCCACCCTCGCGGCCCTCTGGGACGGCCTCACCTCCGACCAGAGGGCCGCTCTGCGCCCGCACCTGCTCGGCACCACCTCCGCCGACTGGTTGACCACGGTCCTGCGCGAGCACGGCCTGACCGTGTCCGCGTCCACCATCCGCAACTACCGGCGAGCCACTCGCCAGGAAGGGGGTGTCCACGTTGGCTGACAGCCTGACGGAGCAGCTCCTCGCCAAGCCGGTCGGCCCTGCGATCCCCCCGCGAGCCGCCAATCCCGAGCGCGGCTTCACTCGCGCGGTCGAGGTCTCCGGCGACACCGCCGAGGTCGTCGTCCGCAGTGACGTCGAGGTCGACGAGAGCGCGGCGGCCAACGTCCTGCGCGAGAAGGGCGAAGACCCGGCGCTGTGGGAGGTGACCGGCTTCCGCTCCTCGGAGTGGACGATGGCCTCGGGCGAGACCGGCATCTCCACCCGGTACAGCTTCGCCCGGCGCGGCACCGCGGCCAGCACCGAGCGCCCGCCGCTCGATGAGCTGTTCTCCGAGATCCACGTGCAGAAGCCAGCCGCCAGCCGAGCGGACGGCGACCACGGCTTCATCGTGGCCCTCGGCGACACCCAGTTCGGCAAGATCGACGGCGACGGGGTGGAAGGCACGCTCAAGCGCGCGGTCGACGGCATCGACCGGGCAGCCGAGCTGTTGGAGCTCTACCGCCAGCGCTTCGACATCGGCCACGTCCACATCGGCTGGCTGGGTGACCACACCGAGGGGTTCGTCTCGCAGGGCGGCTCGAACGTGTGGCGCACCCGGCTCACGCAGACCGAGCAGATTCGCCTGCACCGCCGGGTGATGCTGCACGCGCTGCTCACCTTCGCTCCGTTGGCTCGCCGGCTGACCCAGGCCGCGGTGCCCGGCAACCACGACCAGGCGGTCCGCATCCAGGGCAAGGGCCTGACGCGATACGACGACAGCCACGACACCGAGTCCCTGATCGCCGTCTCCGACGCCGCGAAGCTCAACCCGGACGCCTTCGGGCACGTGGAGTTCTACGTTCCCGAGACCGATGAGCTGACCGTCGTGCTCCCCGTGGCCGGGACCGTCGTGGCGCACGCGCACGGGCACCAGTGGAAGCCCGGCAAACACTTCGAGTGGTGGAAGGGCCAGGCGTTCAACACGGCCTCGCCGATGCATCAGGCGGACCTGCTGCTCGCCGGCCACCTACACCACGAGCACGTCGACAGCGACGGACGTCGCCTGTTCATCCAGCCGCCCGCACTGGAGTCGGAATCGACCTGGTGGCGGCACGCCAAGGGCACGACCGGGCACCCCGGCCTGATCGTCGCCGTGACCAAGGACGGGGCCGTAGGCCCACTGGAGGTGGTTCGTTGACCGACCGGACTGACTGGCGCGTGGCTCAGCTCGCCCCCGTCGTGGAGGCGATGAACATCGCCTCGGGAAGCATCGCCCGCGACTTCGGGCACGTCGTCGAGATCGCCGACCTCCGGCAGGACGCGGCCATCCTTGCCGCCACCAACCCGGACAGGGTCCTCGCCTACCTCGCGGACGAGACCAACCCTGGCCACCTCGTCCGGTGGTTCTGGTCGAGGCTGCGGGATCAGTACCGCCCGGTAGTTCGCCGGTCCAACCGGGTCGTGTCGACCGACCGCCTGGGGGCGGAAGTTTGACCTACACCCCGGAACAGGTCGAGCGGCTCCTGCCGACCGTCTGGGGTAGGGCGTGGGCCTGGGGGATGCAGAACTCCCAGGCCCCCGACCCGGACATGCCCCGAGCATCTTCCGTCGCATCCCATGCCGGCACCTACTGGGCGCACCTGGCGGACATCAGTTCCGCCTGGCACAAGACCCTGCTGACCCGAGAACTTCGAGTCGCCTTGTTCCTCACCCACGCCTGCGGCTGGACTCAGGACGAGATCGCTGAGCACGAGCAGGTCAGCCAGCGCGCGATCAGCAAGCGCCTGGCCCGCGGCCTGGAGCTGCTCACCAACCACCTCAACAACGGGATCATCCACACGGAGGAGGCTGCCGCGTGACCTTCCAGAACATGCACTACGACGAGCGCCCGATGGGCAGCCCGCCTCCGGTCGACCCGGAGTGCTACGCCAGCCGTGTTCCGCTCCGTCGCCCCACCTGGAAGCTGCACTCCAGCGTCGGCCGCGCCAGGGCGGCAGTTTCCTGGGGTGGCTACGGCGAGACCCGTGGCGGTGAGGTCTGGAAGCTCGTGGACGGCGAGTGGAAGTTGCTCCACTCTGTCCCGAACGGAACTTCCGCCCTTGCTCTGCCTTGGCGCACCGGAAGTTCCGCCTCCTGAGCCTCGACCACTCCCCGGAAGCGCGACAGCCCCTCACCCTCGCCGGGTGAGGGGCTCTTGGTCGTTCCGGGCTAGTCGGCTGGAAGTCCGGCGATGAGGTCCGCGACGCGGCTATCGAGGGCGTCGACATCGCGGCGCACCGAACGCAGTCGCTCGCGCACTTCGACGAGGCCGGCGCGAGCCTCCTGGAGCTGCTGCTCCGGCGTCTTCGGGTGAGGGACGGCGACGACGGCACCCGCGTTCGGCTTCACCCTGACGCGGCCCTCTGCTGCGAGCGTCCGCACCGCCTCGCCGACCGTGTTGGGGGCGGCACCGAACATCTCCGCCAACTGCCGGTAGCTCGGGAGCTTCGTCCCGACTGGGTACTTCCCGGAGTCGATTTCCCGGCGCAGCAGATCGGCCAGCTCTGCGCGATTGCGCTGCTCAGCGCCAGTCTCAACGTCTCCAGTCACGACCTCAAGGCTACCGCTATGAACGGCAGAAGCCCCCGCCGAACGGATCGGCGGGGGCTCTCGTGTGCGTGAGGATTAGTGACCGTTGAGCCTGTACTCAAGCCAGCGACGCGCGCCTTCTGTTGCGTCGCTGATGGCGAACTTCCGTTCCCAGAGGCGCACGAGCGACGCTGCGAACGCCGTCATGCCCTCGGGCTCCGCAGAGCCGAACCCGTCGAGCTGGGCTGCCCATGCCTCGGCTTCCGCCGGGGAGTGCCCAGCGGCAATGAGACGCACGACGAGGTGTGCGGCGTCGACCCACGCGGGTCCCGTCTTCCACCACGCCCAGTCCACGACCTGTGCTCGATCCGCCACGAGGACATTGAACGGATTGAGGTCAGAGTGGATCAACGCGGAGCCTCCGAGATAGGACGGGGCACGGCGTGCCCACTCCTTGATCGTCAGCGCGTTCTCACGTGACCATGAGTGGGCATTGTCGGGCGGCGCGAGGGCCAGTTCTCGATCCAGGGCCGCCGCCCACTGTCCCTGAATCGCGCGCCTGTCGTCCGCGATCGTTGGCGCTTCGGTCTGGCTGATCACCTGCGCGGTCTTTGCCACGAGCGGCAGGTCCGGGGAGTTCGGCGAGTAGTCGGCGTGCTGCCCGGAGACGTGCTCGAATCCGAGCAGCAACCACCCGTCGTTCTCGACCTGCCACAGCAGCCGCGGAGCCACGTCCCGAGGAAGGAAGGGGTTCACCGCGGCTTCGTTGCGGTGCATGAAGGCCTGGCGATCGTCCGCCTTGATGCCCTTGCAGAAGATCCAGCCGCCTGCCGTCATGAGCGACGCAGCGACCGCGGAGTTGCGGCCGGCAGAGGCGTCCTCTGCTTCGGTCACGTGGCCCGTGTGTTCGCTGACGGCGGCGGCCACGCCTGCGGGCAGGTCACTCCAGTTGAGGCGGTTAATCGTCGGACTCCTCTGTCTCGGGCTGCTAGTGGAAGCCGCCGCCCTGGCCGCAGTCGGTGCAACCATCGTGGCACTGGCTACAACTGCCGGTGTCCGACAGCCACAGGTCCGGATGGAACGGCAATCCGGCGTCGGTGATCGCCTTTACCGTAGGGGCGAGTGCTTCCTGAACGGAGGCGCGTTCGCGGCGCGGCGCGGTGAACTCGTCCGGGATGTGGTGGATAAAGTGCCCGGCGACGCGCTGGCAGAACTCGGCGTACGGCTTGGTGTTGAGGATGAACTGGTGCCAGCCGATGTCGACCTTCTTGCTTGGCCGGAAGCCGGTGTTCGGGTACGTGGCGCACACGGTCAGGAAGCTCAACGTGTCCGAGATGATCTGGTCAGCCTCCATGAACGGCAGGCTGTGGTCCTTCATGATCTGGCTGCGCCACTGCATGCGAAACTCAGTCGATACCGTGGCCTGGGTGAGCCTGGTTGCGGCCTGGGTGGCCGCAGAGTCGAGCGTTGCCGTCATCTTGTGTCCCTCCATCGATTCTTGTTGTGACGCCGCGCTTCTCCTGCGGGCGCCTAGTGCCCCTGAGCGGGAGTCGAACCGCTACTGACACCCTTTTAAGGGGCGTGCCTCTACCAGTTGGGCTACAGGGGCGAGCTTGACGGCGATGAGTCGGCGAGCTGTATGAGCGTGGCCACGGTGAAGGCCTCGATGATCGCGCGTCCCTGCACTGTCGACTTCGCCGCGTTGATCAGCGCCGTCGAGCTATGCTGCGCAATCCAGGCGGTGCAGCACTCCACGCCGGTTGAAGTCAGGCGGACGTGGTACCGCCCTTTGCGCTTGCCGGGCACCTTCACAATCCGTCGAGAGTCGAAGAGCGCTTCGAGTGCGCCGCGTACAACGCCGTAGGTGAAGCCCGTCAGGCGCTGAATTTCCTTCGGCTCCCACGTCCGATTCGGGGCCGTCAGCAGAAGCGCGATGATCGTGTACCTCGTGGCGCTGGGGAGGCCTTCGGGCGGTGCTGCTGTGCTCATGCTCGCGGCTCGCCGAGTTCAGGGAGCGGCTGCGCGGGCGGAGGAACCGTCATGACCCTCGGGGGCTGCCTCGGCGACTCGACCACGAACGTGCCGTGGTGCCTGAGCAGCTGAGGGAGGATCTGACACTCGGGGAGAGGGCTCGCTTCGATGCGGGGAGCGAGTGGCTCCTCCGGGTCGTGGAGCAACAACACGTTCCGGATCGACCAGTTCGGTTCGCCCTTGAATGACCACACAAGCGAGCGAGGGCGGAACGCATCCCAGCCAGGGCGCATCGGCGCTCGATAGGCGATCGATTCCACGGGACCGAAAATCTGCACGACGTCCACGAAGTCCTCGTGCCAGTAGGCACCCGCGATGACCACGGGGTTTTCAGCGTCTGGAACGTAATGCAACGTCCACCAACGGCGCTTCAGCTCCGCCAGGTGCACACCGAGGCCGCCGGCAGGCAGCGCTACGCGGACCAGGTCGGTAGTCATCGCCGGCCCATTTTGCGGAGCGCCCGGACTGTCGGGCTCGCGCTGCACCCCTGGCACCCACATTGGTACGCGCACCACACCTGGCGTGCCTTCAGGGTTCCCATCGCTAGTACCACCGTGCATATCGACGTCCACATTCCCCGACCTCCTTGGGCAGTCTCGGGCCAGCGAGGAGGGCGGCGCGGTGTCCTAGCGCGGAGCGGGTACGGGGCCTCGTACTCCGCGCCTCGCTGCCTGCCCTGCCTCGCTGGCTGCCGCTCCACGCCGGATGCGGATCGCTAACCGGTCCGCGCGGAGCTGCAAGCAGACTCTATGACAGAGTTGCAAACAGTGTTGCGACCAAACGGGTGATTGTTTGCAACTCAAATAACAGCTCTGTGTGTGCGGCACGCTGGCGCCGGGCCGTGCGGCACACTTCACGCATGGCAGATGACGAGGGCACCGATCCCCTGATCGCTCGCCTTGAGTGCGGGGAGTTGGCGTTCCGGTTTCGGGAGGCCGCACACGTCGAGTTCACCGCTGCCTCGAAGGCGCTCGACAAGTACAGCGGGCAGTTGAGCAAGATCGAGAACGGCGATGTGGCGCCACCGCCCGACGTCGTGGAGAAGATGATCACGCTCTACGGGCTCGGAGAGCCAGAGGCCGATCAGCTTCGACAGGCCAGCATCTTGGCTCGACGACGGGCCGATGCAACCCCGGTTCCTCAATCGTCGCGGAAGTACGTCTCACTCGAACGACTCGCGTCCACGATCAAGATGGTCTACCCCGAGTGGCCTGGACTGCTGGAGAACTTCGAGTTCGCGCTTGCCGCACTTGAGCGGTCGCTGTCGGTCCCTGCGAAGGAAGTGCCGGCGATGGCCGCGGCACGGCCGAAGCGCGGAGCTGAAGTGATCCACGCAGGCGGCCCCAAGGTTCAGATCGTCCTGGGCGAAGAAGCCCTGTACCGGGAGTTCGGCGGACCGGGTGTCCTGTTGAACCAGCTCGTGTACTTCCGCGACGAGTTCCTTCGGCTGCCCGAAGTCGAGTTCAGGGTGGCAACCTACGACGTAGGCGGCGTGCCCGCGTTGAGCTGCCCGTTCACGCTGTTGCACTTCGATCCCCGCAAGCCGACCGACAGGCTCGAAAAGATCGCCTACACCGTGTCGTTGTCTCGGACCGACTACATCAAACAGACGGCCCCGTACGAGGCTGCGTTCGACCAGGCGTGGGCTCTGGCGAAAAACGAGGAGGAGTCGGCGGCGATACTGGACCGCAGGATCGCTAACCTCGAACAACAGCTAGGAGCGTAAGACGATGGGCACGTTGGCCGCTGACACCACGGGTGGGCAGTGGCGTAAGAGCAGTTACAGCAACGGCGGGAACGACGCTCAATGCGTCGAGGTGAGGCCGGGCGCTGTGCGCGACAGCAAGAATCCTGCGGTCGTGTTGGAGTTCGGCGCGCAAGGCTGGCAACGGTTCGTGAAGCACATCAGCAACGGCTGACGTCAGTCGCAGGGCGGGGCATCCTGGACTTCCGGGGTGCCCCGTTTCGCGTTCCGACCTTCGCGCGCATACTCGAACCCGTGTTCGAACAGCGAGGCTTCGAAGGGGCTAGGCCGCCGCGGAAGACGGGCCGGCAGATCGTGTGCAAGCCACCGAAAGCTGTCTGGGTCGATCTTGGCGCAGTGTTCCGCATCGACCGTCCCCGCGAGCCCTTCGAGGAGGGGCTCAACCTTCAGGCGCGCGTTCCCGGCGAGCTGTCCATGTGGGAGATGACCACGACCGGCCATTGGGTCGGTTACGTCGCGTTCGTGATCCCGAAGGAAGGCGCAGGGGTTCGCGTCGCACAGTGGGTGCTCGCTGACGCGCTCGAACCACGCGAGGACGCTCCCGCTCGACCAGAGGAACGCGGAGCGCGCCACCGCTGACCACCCGCTGTCGAGTCCGTCGCTGGTAGCATCGAAGCGCACCAACGGCCCGTAAAAGGACTAAAGGATCTTCGGACCAAAGGATTAGCGGGTGGGCCGCTCGAAGGTTGGTGCACCGTGGTTCGTCCGCACGGCTGAAGTGACAGCCAAAGCCTCCAAGGGGAGGCAGCGAGCACACCCCACCTGACAGGTGACTAGAACTTCGAGCTGGTCGCCGGACAGGTGCGCGCGTGCTGACGCCATTCCTTGACTTCGCCGTTTCGGCCGGTCCCATGCTCGGCGCGGCCGTGATCCTGGCGCTTCTCGTCGTCCCGTGCGTGATCGTCTGGCTCGTGCTCAAGAAGCCGCACGCGGGTAGGCGCGTCTCGGTCTCCGTACTGGGCAAGTTGGTCAAGGTCGACATCGAGGACCCGAAGCCTGGTCCCAAACAGCTCGAAAGCCCTCGCTGATCGTCAGACGTGCATCATGACACCTTGTCGGGGGTCATCCGACACGGGTAACCTGAGAGGGTCTTGGCAAAAGCGAGCCCAGGCAGTGTTGGCAGCACTCGACCTGGGCTCTTGATCGGGAAAGGCCCCCGACCCATGAAAGATCCTACTTTGGCGTGCTCTGACACGCCTAGCCTTGCCCGCGCGGAGCGCATCGAGCGCGGCGCACAGGTCCTCATCCTCGGCGCTGTCGGCTGCGCCGCGGGCGCGGTCAGCTTCACGCACGTGCACGAGTGGTCGATGATCCACCTGCCGGCAGGCACCCCAGACGTTTTCGGATGGGTCAATGCCGCAGTCTCCGAGCTGGTGCCCATCGCCGCCCTGCTCACCATTCGTCAGCGGCGCCGCAGTGGTCGCAGCATCACCTATCCGCTCACCATCCTGGTGGGCGCGAGCCTGCTCTCCCTTGCCGCTCAGCTCGCCGTCGCCACCCCCAGCCCTTCCGGGTGGCTGCTCTCGTCGGTGCCGACGCTGGCGTTCATGGCACTGACCAAGCTCGTCCTGTCCGAGCTTCCGGCCGCGTCGCCGTCCCCGACTGGGCAACCTGAGAGTGCAACCCTGCCGGAGGCGCCGGTTGTGAAGCCCAAGGCGGAAGTTTCGCCGCAGGCGCTGGCGCCGGTGGCGAAGCGAGTGACGCTGAAGGCTTCGGCCGCGAACATCGGGCCGATCGAGCAAGGCCAAGGGGGCAAGAGGAAGCGCGTGCCGGCCGATGTGTTGCGCGCCAGGGCGCTTGAGCGACTCGCGTCGTCGGACAAGCCCTCCAAGACGGCTGTGGCGGCCGAACTCGGCGTGTCCGACCGCCGGCTGCGCCAGGTCTTGAGTAGCTAAGGCGAAAGTGGCCGGAAACGCCGAAAGCCCCTCCTGGTCCCAGGAGGGGCTTTCGCGTGTCGGGCGTTCGCTGGCGGTGATCCGGCAAGCCGGGTGGCCAGCGACGTGTAACCGGAGAGTGACGAACAGGCGGGGTTCTCCGAGCTGGAGTACCCGTCTTTGCACTTGGGGAGCTGTCGCGCCTTCGGCTGCGTGCGAACCCTCTATCCGTGACGTGCCCGTCGTGTGCCGATGGGAAGATCATTCTCTGCATACGTGCAGGTGAAAGCAGGTGTGGTTACCGCCCTCCGGAGGCGGGAGCGCAGGTTCGAATCCTGCCGGGGGCACCACCGAACGGCCGGGATGGTTCGCGGAAAGCGCGAACCCAGCCCGCCGGTGCGTGATTTGATCGCGGTTGGCGCGCG
>NZ_JAPJDL010000007.1:164993-253682 GCF_026242055.1 Lentzea sp. NEAU-D7
CACCCCCGACCGCCGGGGTTGGTGCGGGCCACGCGCCCACACCCCCGGCCGTTCGTACTTTCTTACGCGTTAGCCTCGAGCCTTGCTCATCAGACTCGCCCCGAACCTCAGGCTGGCCGAGCCTTCACATCTCCTTGGACTACCACGTCGAGGGTGTACCGACCCTCATGCAGTCCATCCATCGACGTTCCGTGCGGCCCTTGACCGCCGACGGCGATTGGTGGCGCGACACAATGTCACCGTGGAGCCGCCGGAGACGACACCGCAGACCCGTGTTCGCATGAGCCGCCAGAAGTCACGGAACACACAGGTGGAGATTGACCTGCGTAAGGCCTTGTACGCCGCAGGCCTGCGCTACCGGGTGCACCGCCGTCCGATGCCCGGGGTACGACGGGAGGCGGACATCGTCTTCACCGGGATCAAGGTCGCAGTGTTCGTTGATGGTTGCTTCTGGCACGGCTGCCCCGAGCACGCGACGTGGCCGAAGACCAATGCGGAGTTCTGGCGAACCAAGATCGAGGGAAACCGACGCCGCGACGCTGATACGGACGCGCGATTGACCGGCGACGGATGGCTGGTCGTTCGAGTTTGGGAACACGAGGCGGCTGACGCGGCCGCCGTCCGCGTGCGCGAGGTCGTAGAGAGTCGACGGAGGAGGTAGCACTACGCGCGGTCGCGGCGATACGTGTCCATAGGGTCGTATGGACCCAACGCTATCTACTGAATTTTGATTCATGTAGCTCTGTCAAATTTCAGCTGATAGTGTGACCGAGCTTGCTCGATGGGGTGAGCCGGACACGAGGCGTGGAGGCTACGGCTGCGATGAGCCCACAGCACGGGGAGATCTTCGGTTCCTGGTTGGCGCGCCAGCTCCACCAGGCCGGCATGACTCAGGCGCAGCTCGCCGACAAGATTCCGATCACCCGAGCGGCGGTCTCCGCGTGGGTCAACAACCGTGCCGAACCCCGGCCGGAGACTCAGCGCAGGATCGCCGAGATCCTCGGCACTGACCCGGCGTCGATCTACAACCGCACCGATGTGGCGCCGAAGAAGCCTCTTCAATGGCACCACCGCCTCGCGCACAAGGATGGTGGGCGTGAGTATGGGAATGCTGCGGCTTTCGCCTTCGACGCCGACCTTTCGGCGCTCGCTCGTGAGGCGACTCAGAACTCCCTCGACGAGCGCTACGACTCAAGCAAGCCCGTCCGCGTGCGCTACACCCTGCACGAGCTGAACGGACAACATCTCGACACGTTCCTGGAAGCGGTGAACTGGAACGAGCTTCGTGGGCACTACGAGCAGGCGGCGGCCGCGGGGCAGAAGGTCTCTCATAGCCTGCGGGCCGCACTCGACGACCTGGATGAGAGGAACTCGCTTGTCCTGCTGAAGGTCGATGACTACAACGCTGCCGGACTCACTGGTGATGAGTACGGCGACGGCAGGTTCGCCGCAGTGGTCCGCAGACAGCTTGACAGCTACAAGGAGTCCGGTAAGCAGGCAGGTGGGTCGTACGGGCTCGGCAAGGTCACGCTCTGGGCGACGAGCCGCTTCAGCCTCGTGCTGATGAACTCGACGCTCTCCGAGCCCCACGAGGGACGCACCGAGCGACGGGTGATCGGGCGACTCGACCTGCCGTGGCGCGAGGTCGACGAGCTCGCTTTCGCGGGCCCCGCGTGGTTCGGCCAGCGGGAGACGGATCCGGACCACGAGGGTGTTTCCCGCTCGTGGTGGGCGGACGATCAGACTGTTCACGACCTGCACCTGGAACGGCTCACGAAGGAGCCTGGCACGTCGTTCCTCATCGTCGGCGCCCACGACGCATCTGGCGACACCGTGCAACTGCCGGAAATGCACGAGAAGCTGGTCAAGTCGCTGGCCGACAACTTCTGGGCGGCGATGATCGGCGGGCGGGACGGCGGTCCGCTGTTGGAGGCCACCGTCGTGACGATGCGAAACGGCCAGACGCTCGTCGAAGAGCGGGTCGACCCGCACGCCTCCCACGCTGCGCTGAGCCGTGCATTCCAGGCATACCTGGACGGGGACACGGTGGAGGAGTTGACGTCAGGCACTCAAGTGGCTCGTGCTGACGTGCGCCTCGTTGTCCCACCCCGCCGAGGGGAAGCGGGCAAGAAGAAGGGCTGCGATCACGACGCTGTTCTGCTCGTCACTCCCGCAGAGGAGGACGACGACGAGGCCAACCGCGTGGTGTACATGCGAGGCACCCGGATGACCGTCACGAAGAAGCGACCGCGAGACCTACCACTGGGGGCGACGCGCTTTCATGCGGTGTTGCTCGCTGGTTACGCCACCGGCCGGGACAGCGGCGATGTAGCCCTCGCCGAGCAGTTCCTCCGCGCGTCCGAACCTCCTGAGCACGACGATTGGGAACACACGGAGGAACTGACCTCTGTCTACGTACGCGGTGCGCTCAGCCGCCTTCGGGAGTTTCGCCTCGAGATCGACAAGGCGGTCCGGCAGCTCGTCGGCCGCCGCTCCACGAGCAAGGGTGAGGGGCCCGCGGCGCTCCGGGAGCTGCTGAAGCTCGACGTGTACGGCGCTACCGGATCCCGTGGCGCGCAGGGTGTCCCGACGGTGCGCAACATCAGCGGGCACGTGGACGACACCGGAGCCTGGAACGTCCGTGTCGACCTCAAGCTTCCCAACGCGGACGATCCGTGGCTCCTCACGCCGGTCGCGAAGTTCGATGTGCGGTCCGGTGGCCGTCCTGCCGTCGACTGGAAGGAGCTCATCGCCACCGAGAACTGCCGCATGGAGGACGGCAATCTGGTCATCGGCGCCGGCGTGCGCTCGGCCACCTTCTCCGGTGTCACCGATCCGTCGACCCACCCTGTGCAAGGCAGTCTCGCCCGCCTGGTGGTCGACATCCAGAAGGCGCGCGGAGGTGCGGTGTGAAGCACGTGTTCCCCTATCAGACCCTGTTCGATCCCGTCGATCTCGAGGTCGTCTCGGTGACCGTGGACGGCAGGAGCTTGCCGTACATGCAGATCTCCAAATCCGAGCGCACGATCGCCCTGCATCAAACCGGGCGCACCGAATGGGATGCGGCAACGCTCCAGCTCAAGGCGACACTGCCCGAGCAGGAGATCGCGGTGGGGCCGTGGTCCGACCTTGTCTGCCTGGCAGTTCTTACCGAGAACGCTACGAACGCGCGAAGCACCGCCCGTCTCTCGAAGGGACGCGACGGGTACTGGCACGGACAGATCGAGCTGGTGCATGGTCGTCACCTCAACCGCGCGTCTCTGGCGCTTGCGGTGACCGGTGAGATCGGTGGCGTGCAGGGACGCATCATCGGTGCCACAGACAAGGACTGGTGCATCGACCTCAAGGCGGTGACGCCCAAGCGCCAGCGTGAGATCCCGATCGTGGAGACCGACTTCCGCGAAGGTCCGGAGGAATGGCTACGACCGTTCAAGGACTCGTTGTGGATCGTGGAGACGGTCAACGACATCCCCGTCGTCTACCTGAACACCACGGCGGTCGAGGGACTGGTCGAGATCATGAACGACAAGGGAGGTTCCCCAGGGGAGAAGCTCGTGCGTGACATGACTGCGAGCCAGATCGCACAGGACGTCTGGACGGCCATGTTCCACACAGCGATCAGTGAGCTCGACCTGGACGACGACGGAACTCCAGTCGTGCCCAGCGGTTGGCGTGAGCCAGTCCTCCGGATGATGCTGCCCGACGTGCTGCCAGGCAGACAGCTGACCGACGCCCTGTTCGAGATCAACGAGCGGCGCACCAGCGGATCCGGATGGCCGGAGCTGCAGACGAACATCCAGTACGCGGCCGGCAAGCGCAGTCAGGTCACCAAGAAGCTGACCAACGCGGTGCGCATGGTCGACAGCATGGATAGGAACGGGTCCTGATGAGTCCTGTGCTCGCCGCGGTCTTTCCGCCAGTGCTCGGGCTTCTTTCCGACGCGGCCGTGACCAAGTACCTCAGCCGTGGAATGCAGGCGGGCAAGGAAAATCCGCCGCAGACGGCCCTGCGCAAGGCCGCCACGACATTGTCGGAAGACGAGCCTCGGTGGCGTACAGAGCCGGTGCGCGCGCTGATAGACGAGGCGATGAACCGCTTCGAGGATCAGCAGCCTCGGGTCGATGCCTGGCTAGCGCCGCGCTTGCACGCCACGCTGCGGATGACGCGTGCCGAGGCCGCTGATGGCCGGCTCTGGAACTACCTCGCGATGCTCGTCGCCCCCGATTACGTGGTGTGGCGCCACAAGGACAAGAAGTCAGGTATGGCGCCGACGACGCGGTTCAGCGGCAGACACGATCTACAGGCGTTTTCTCGCTTGTGGTGGGTGGCGGAGTTCTTCCGCGACGGCGCCGACTACCGGCCGGTGGAAACAGCCTGTGTCTACCAGGACGTCATGAACAGCGTGATGCGTCTGGAGGTGGCCGACCACCGCCCGACTGCTGCAGCGATCATCCGCATTGTCGAGCGCCTGATCAGTCAGAAGGTCTCGAACGCGTCGGATCAGATCAACGGTTTGTCGAAAGCGATCAACGCGGCGGGCAGCACGCTCATCTTCGACGTGCTCGCGCCGGACCAGCCCGTCGACCACGACGCGCTCCGAGACTGGATCGCAGACTCGGCGCACATGCCCGACGTGCCGCGGACACGCCTGCCGGACGGTCCGGACGACGGTGCCGTGGACAAGCAGGCTGTGGACATCTTGTTGCCGTTCTTCGAAAAGCTCCTCTCTGAGGCTCCTCTTCGAGACCGTTCCAAGAAGAAGCAAGACGTCGAGAACGAGTGACATATGGCGGTCGAGCTGCCGTATCACCTGACTGCGAATGCCGTACGAGGGGACGCACAACATATGCCAGCAGCGAAATTTCGATCGGGGGGATCGGCCGTGGAACAGAAGCGCCTCAGGTCGCTCGAAGTCTGCGCAGGCGCGGGAGGCCTCGCGCTCGGGCTGGAGCGTGCGGGTTTCGACCCTGTCGTCGTTCTCGACAACCGCGATGTCGCGTGCGAGACCCTGCGCCTGAACCGGCCGGACTGGGATGTTCGACAGATGGACCTGCTCGACTTTGATCCCGCTGACGACCAGCGTGTGTACGACGTGGACCTGTTGTCAGCGGGCCTGCCACGGGTGAAGTCGTCGGCCGCGACCAACCGACCTCGCGGCAGCGACGTCGAGCTGAGGCTCCTCGACGCCACAATCATGCTCATGCACGGCGTCCAACCGCGGGCTTTGCTGATCGAGAACGTGCCCGACCTGGCGACCAGTGACCAGTACCTGGACGCGCGCAAGGAGATCGCAGCCGAGCTCGTTCACCTCGGATACAGCGCCAGGTGGTTGGTTGTCAACTCGTCCGACTACCGCGTGCCGCAGGACCGCAAGCAGGGTGTTCTGGTCGCTTTCAAGGATCGGTCGGCGGACGACTTCGAGCTGCCCCCAGCGCAGGGACCCGCGCCATCCGTAGGGGCCGTACTGCTGGACTCCATGGCCTCCCGGGGATGGACTCAGGCAGCCGAGTGGGCGGCGGGAGCCGACCGGCCCGCTCCCACTTTGGTGGGCGGCTCCTGGAACAGGGGTGGGCCCGACCTCGGACCGACCGGGTCGAAACGAGCGTGGGAGGCGATGGGGGTCAACGGTGGCACAGTTGCCGACTTTCCGCCGCCGGCGGACTTCCACTGGGACCCCACCGCCGGGCCTGCTCACATGGTCCAGCTCACCGTCGCGCAGGCTGCCCTCCTCCAGGGATTCCCAGCGGACTGGCGTTTTGCCGGTGGAAAGACCAAGCAGTACCGCCAAGTGGGCAACGCCTCGCCGCCACCGGTGGGCCACGCCCTCGGACTGGCGATCCGCAAGGTTCTGGATGGACACTGACCCGCTTCCTCGGGACGTGGAGGGACACCGGATAAACTCCGTGCCCATGATCCCTGAGCAGCCCGTATCTCTTCAGCCTGGGCAGATCCACATGGTGGATCTCTTTGCCGGGCCTGGAGGATTGGACGTAGCCGCACACTGGCTGGGTATGGCTGTGGACGGGATCGAGTGGGACGGCAACGCCTGCGCGACCCGTGTCGAGGCAGGGCTTCGGACCTGGAAGGCTGATGTTCGCGACCACATGCCGTCGAAGTTCAAGACGGCCACGGTCCTGGCGGGCGGTCCGCCGTGTCAGACCTACACAGTCGCAGGCAGCGGCACGGGTCGCCGTGCTTTGGAGCAGGTGCTCAGATTCGTCAAGCGAATGGCGGCAGGCGAAAAGGTCAAGGAAAGCCTGGCCGAGTTGGACGACGACCGCACGGGATTGGTCCTGGAACCGCTGCGATGGGCGTTGGAGGCAGTCCAGGACGGCAGGCCATACGACGCCATCGTGCTGGAGCAGGTTCCCGCGGTGCTGCCAGTGTGGAACGCCGTGAGGGAAGCGCTAGAGGGCGTTGGCTATAAGGCGGACTGTGGCATTCTCCACACAGAGATGTACGGAGTACCGCAGACACGGCGCCGAGCGATCCTGATCGCTCGGCGTGATCGCAAGCCAAGCCTTCCGGCGCCGACGCATCGCCGTTACCGCAAGGGCGTGCCGCCGACCGAAGGTGATTCGCATCTGCTGCCGTGGGAGACCATGGGCAAGGCGGTTCACCGCGACTCACCGTACGTCGTGATCTCCAACTACGGCACCGGGGGAGATCCCAAGGCTCGCGGAAGGCGCACATCCGACGAGCCTGCGGCCACTGTGACGGGCAAGGTTTCACGCAATCGCCTTGTGACGCATGATGAGCACGAACTTGAGCGGTTCAGCATCGCTGAGGCAGGGCGTCTGCAGACGTTCCCCATCGACTACCCGTGGGCGGGCAGGGACAAGTCCCAGCAGATCGGCAACGCAATTCCACCAAGGCTTGCCGCACACGTACTGGCTGCCGCCTTGGGAGTGCGACTCGACGAGTCGGCGCTCGACGCGGCTGTGCAAGGCAAGTGGGAAGTTACCAAGAACAGCAAGCCTCTCGCCCCGAAGGATCAGCATCTGAATATGGAGCCGTGAAGCTTTCAGCATTCCCGTCGACTGGCGTGAACAACCCGCGACGAGGCCCTGCGTTCGGACTCAGTGCGCCAGTGCGGGTAGACGTCGAGCGAAACGCAGCTGTTCAGCCGAAGCCTCTGTGCGCTGCCAATTGGGGCGTCTAAGAGAAGTCCGAGGCCTTGGGATCGCGATAGGTGCGACGAGCGGTGACCAGGCCGGAGGCTGTTCAGCGCCCTTCCAGGGGACCAAAGACGAGGCGGTTCGTGTTCGTGGACAGCACGAACCGGGTCGCCTTCGTGCGTTCTCCGAGGCCAAGCCCAGACCCCAGTCGGGGCCACGCTCACGGATCCCCGTCGTAGATCCGGACGTTCGTGCAGCGTCCTGTTGAGGACACCTGGCAGAGCTGCTCACTTCGAGCGAAGCCTCCGATGATTTTGGGAGCGCTCCCAGAACTGCGGACAACTTTGCGCTCACCCAGCCACTCGACGAAACCGCCCAGACCGGCGCCATTTAAGTCGTAAATGACAAGTTTCTTCTTCTCTGCAACCGTTTGAGTACGAAGAGTACGTCTTGAGCGAAGGTGCTTGACACCTTCGACTGACGTCTTCAGACTCCCCAAATCTGGGAGCGCTCCCAGTTGCTGTCGCCGTCAGAGGAGCTTCGCGTGCGTCCGAACCGCTGGATCAGCGTGGTGATCTGCGCCGTCGTGTCCGCCGCCGTCACGTCGTGTGGTGCGGGTGGGGTGGCCAACCGGAGCGCTGACGGCAAGACCGAGCTGACCGTGGCCACGTTCAACGAGTTCGGTTACGAGGAGTTGTTCAAGGCGTACGAGGCCGCGCACCCGGACGTCAAGATCACCCACCGCAAGACGGGTCAGGGCGCTCCGCACCACCAGAACCTCTTCACCAAGCTGGGCGCGGGGGCCGGCCTCGCCGACGTCGAGGCGGTCGAGGAGGGGTACCTGAGCCAGGTCATGGCCAAGTCCGACCAGTTCCACGACCTGCTGGAGATCGGTCCGAAGGAGGTGACTCCGGACCGCTGGCTGAAGTGGAAGGCCGACGCCGCGACCACCAAGGACCGCAGGCTGATCGGCTACGGCACGGACATCGGCCCGCTGGCCATGTGCTACCGCAAGGACCTCTTCGCCCAGGCCGGCCTGCCCTCACAGCCCGACGACGTCAAGCGGCTCTTCGCCACGTGGGACAGCTACTTCGCGGCGGGCGACAAGTTCGTCGCCAAGGTGCCCGGCGTGGCCTGGTTCGACAGCGCGGCGCAGATCTTCAACGCCATGCACAACCAGCACGACGTCGGCTACTTCGACAAGTCCGACCAGCTGGTCGTCGAGTCGAACCCGGACATCAGGAGCGACTGGGCCGCCGTCACGAACGCCGTGGCCAAGGGGCAGTCGGCGAAGCTCGTCGCGTTCAGCAACGAGTGGAACACCGGCTTCAAGCTCGGCAGGTTCGCCACCAAGACGTGCCCGTCGTGGATGCTCGGCGTCATCGAGGCCCAGGCGGGGCCGGAGAACGCCGGCAAGTGGGCCGTCACCGACGTGTTCCCCAACGGCGGCGGCAACTGGGGTGGCTCGTACCTGACCGTGCCGAAGCAGAGCAAGAACGCGGCCGCGGCCGCGGCGCTCGCGGCCTGGCTGACCGCTCCGGAACAGCAGGTCAAGGCGTTCCAGGCCAAGGGGACGTTCCCCAGCCAGATCGACGCCCTGGAGAACAGGTCGCTGCTGGAGCACGTCAACACCTACTTCGACAACGTCAAGGCAGGCGCGCTGTTCGCCGCGCAGGTGCAGAAGGTCAAGGCGGCGCAGCACAAGGGCCCTGCCGACGGGCAGATCCAGGACAACGTGTTCGGCCCGGCCCTGCAGTCCGTCGAGCAGGGCAAGCGCGCGGACGAGGCCTGGAACACCGCCGTCGCGGAGGCGAAGAAAACCGCCAAGTGACGGCATCCGTCACGCCTCGAGGAACTCCAGAGCTTCGGCGACGAACTCTTCGTGGCGCTGGAAGATGCCGCCGTGCCCGGCATCGGGGTACAGCGTGAGCCGGGCGTCGGGCAGACGCCGGGCCAGGTCGGCGGAGTTGCCGCTCGGCACCATCCTGTCGTGGTCGCCGTTCGCGACGAGGACCGGCTGCTGGATCACCGTCAGGTCGGAAGGCCGCTGAACGCCCCACTCGTGGATCGCTTTGAGCTGGTTGCGGAACGCCGTCACGGAGATCGACCTGTCCCTGTCGTGCGTGCGTTCCTTCAAGCGGTTCACGAACTGCCGGGCCGCAGCCTTGCCGTCGGCGGTCCGGGTGAAGAACAGGTACTCCTTGGGATCCCTGAAGGTGAGTGCGGCCTTCAGGCTGTCGAGCAGGGTGACGGCGGTGACCCTGTCGATGCCTTCGCCACCGGCGGGGCCGGTGCCCGCGAGGATCATCCTGCGGACGAGCTGTGGTTCCTCCGCCGCGATCACCTGGGCGACGAAGCCGCCCAGTGAGAAGCCGAGCAGGTCGACCCGGTCGTGGCCCAGTGCCCGGATGAAGGCGACGGCGTCCCGCGCCATCGCGTCCACCGAGCGCGGTGTCCTGCCTCGGGATGCACCGACTCCGCGGTTGTCGAAGGTGATCACCCGGTGCCTGGCGGCGATGCCGTCTACGACGCGGGGGTCCCAGTTGTCCAGCACGGCGGCCAGGTGGTTCAGGAAGATCACCGGCGTGCCGGTGTCCGGGCCCAGTTGGCGGTAGGCGAACGTCGTTCCGCCGACGTCCACGGTCTGGGTCGGCGTGTCCTTGTGAGCGGTGAGCACGGTCATGACAACTCCTTCTCGGGCTGGCTCCTACCTGACCTTCACGACGACCTTGCCCTTGGCGCGTCCTGTTCGGACGTACGCCAGGGCGTCGTTGGTCGCCTCGAAGGGGAAGACCCGGTCGACGACCGGTTCGACGACCCCGGCGTCGACGAGCGAGGTGATCTCGGCCAGCTGCTGCCCGTTCGCCCGCATGAAGAGGAACGAGTAGGCGACCTGGCGGCGTCGTGCCGCCTTCCTGACGCGGTGGCTCAGGACCCTCATCACCGGCCGCAGGATCCACGGCCCGCCGAGCTCTCTGGCGAAGGCGGGATCCGGCGGGCCGGAGATCGAGACGAGCTTTCCGCCCGGCTTCAGCACGCGCAGCGACTTCTCGAGCGTCTTGTCGTCCAGGCTGTGCAGCACCACGTCGTAGTCGCGCAGGACGGCCTCGAAGTCGTCCGCGCGGTAGTCGATCACGACGTCGGCGCCGAGCCGCCGGACGAGGTCGACGTTGGCCGTGCTGGTCGTCGTGGCCACGGTGGCGCCCAGGTGCTTCGCCAGCTGGATCGCGAACGTCCCCACGCCGCCGGCACCCGCCTGGATGAAGACCTTCTGCCCCTCGCGCAGGCCGGCTACCTCGACCAGCGCCTGCCAGGCGGTCAGTCCGACCAGAGGGATGGCGGCGGCCTCCTCCATCGTGAGCCTCGCCGGCTTCAGCGCCAGGTCGTCCTCGCTGACGGAGATGAGCTCCGCGAAGGTGCCGATCCTGCCCTTGTCCGGCCGGGCGCAGACCTCGTCACCGGGCTGGAACCCCCGCACCCCGGCGCCCACCCGGACCACGACACCGGCGACGTCGTTGCCCAGGACGAACGGCGGGCGGTAGGGCAGGACGAGCTTGAACTCCCCGTCCCTGATCTTGAGGTCCAGGGCGTTGACGCCCGCGGCGTGGACCTGGACCAGGACGTCGTGCTCCCCCACCTCCGGCTCGGGCACGTCACCGGCCCGGAGGGCGTTGCCGCTCTTCCCGTAGCGGTCGACGATGAACGCACGCACGTCAGCCCACCTTCCAAGCGATTGTATTACGACCATACGACCATAAGCTCGGACGTGAGCCAGCGGCAAGGGATCCGGCGGATTTGAATTATGATCGTACTAACATCGAGGCGCGGAGGGGCACGTGGCGCGGTACGGCAAGGAGCACAAGCTCGCGACGAGGCAGCGGATCATCGAGACGGCGGGCCGCCGGTTCAAGCGCAGCGGCATCGACGGCTCCGGCGTCGCCACGCTCATGGCGGACGCGGGACTCACCAACGGCGCCTTCTACGCCCACTTCGAGTCCAAGGAGGACCTGGTCGCCACCGCGGTCTCCGACCAGCTGCGCGAGCAGCGCGAGCGACTCGCGGCCGTCGCACCCGGCCGCGCCGGGCTGGAGCAGATCGTTCGCGCGTACCTCTCCCCCGAGCACCGCGACCACCCGGAAGAGGGCTGCCCGTCCGCGGCCCTGCTCGACGAGATCAGCCGGTGCGGCGAGCCGACGAGGCGGACCTACACCGACAGCGTGCTCGCGATCATGGACGACTTCGCCGCGCGCCTGGCGCCGGAAGACCCGGAGTCGGCCCGCACCACGGTTCTCAGCGTCTACGCCCTGATGGTCGGCACCTTGCAGCTCTCCCGCGCCCTGACCGATCAGAAGCTCGCCGACGACCTCTTGGAGCAAGGCATCCGCAACGCGCTGGCGCTGCTCGATTAGGGCGTGCTCGCCGCGATGTCCTGCACGGCCTGGCAGGCACTCGGCACCGGGTCCAGCTCGTTGACGTGCCCGGCCAGCCTGCAGAGCAGCGCCTTGAACGTCTCCCGGTCGCCCGCGGAGAGGCCGGAGAGGACGTGCGCCTCGGCGTGGGACAGGCGCAGGTCCAGTTCTCGCAACCGGGCGCGCCCCACGTCGGTCGCCACGACCAGGCGGGTGCGGCGGTCGGTGGGGGCCGGGCGGCGTTCGACCAGCGACGCCCGTTCCAGGTCGTCCAGCAGGTAGGTCATGACCGTCCGGTCTATGCCCAGCTGCTGGCAGAGCGCGGACTGGCTTTCCGGCTGGTCACGGGTGGCGGCGGTGAGGATCTGGTAGCCGCGGTGGCCGCCCGGGAGGTCGCCGACGGCCTGGTTCGTCGCCTTGACGAAGGCGCGGAACACCACGCCGAGGGTCCAGCCGAAGTCGTCCTCTAGCGCGGTCACCCGGCCAATGATAGCCGCGACAGAACGTCTGTGAAGCAGAACATCTGCGTGGCATACTTTCGGCATGACAGACTACGGCCACCCACTCGAGTTCGGGGTGTTCCTGCCGCCCGGCGCCGAGCGGTTCGCCGACACCTTGCGGCTCGCTCAGGCCGCTGACGTGCTCGGACTGGACCTCGTCAGCATCCAGGACCACCCGTACAACGCGGCGAACCTCGACACGTGGACGTCGTTGTCGGTCATCGCCGCGTCCACCACCAACGTCCGCGTGTTCCCCAACGTCGCGAACCTGCCTCTCAGGCCGCCTGCCGTGCTTGCGCGCGCGGCGGCGAGCCTTGACGTCATCAGCGGTGGGCGCGTTGAGCTCGGGCTTGGCGCGGGCGCGTTCTGGGACGCCATCGCCGCCATGGACGGGCCGCACCGCACGCCCGCCGAGTCGGTCGAGGCGCTCGAAGAAGCCATCGCGGTGATCAAGGCACTGTGGACACCCGGTCGCGGCATTCGCCTGCACGGCAAGCACTACTCGCTCAACGGGGCGCGGCCCGGACCGTTCCCCGTGCATGAGATCGGCATCTGGCTCGGTGCCTACAAGAAGCGGATACTGCGGCTCACCGGCCAGAAAGCCGACGGTTGGCTGCCGTCGAGTCCCTATGCGCCACCGCAACAACTCAAAGCGATGAACGCCATCATCGACGAGGCGGCACAAGAAGCCGGGCGCAAGCCCGAGGACATCCGCCGCATCTACAACATCGGAACCGAGTTCACAGCCGAACAACTCGCCGAACTGGCACTCGACGACGGCATGAGCGGATTCGTCCTGATGGTCAACACCGACGACGAGCTGCGCACGTTCGCGGAAGAGGTCGCACCGGCCGTGCGCGAGATCGTGCAGAAGGAACGCGGTCCGAAACTCCTGTGGGACGAGTCGACGCGACCAAAAGGCCCGGCGCCTGAAGCGGACGCCGTCTACACCGCTTCGGGCAGGGCGATGGGCCGTCAGCTGATCGGCGTCCACAACCACCTGCGCGAGGAGCTGACGAAGGTCCGCTCGATCATCAAGCAGGCCGTGGACGGCACGATCGACGTCGGCGAGGCGCGGTCCGAGATCAACACGATGACCATGCGCCAGAACAACTGGACGATGGGCGCGTACTGCGAGAGCTACTGCCGGCTCGTCACCATCCACCACACGCTCGAGGACACCAGCCTCTACCCGCAGCTCAGAGCGGGTGACGCACGGCTCGGGCCCGTCCTCGACCGGCTGACCGAGGAGCACCACGTCATCCACGAGGTGCTCGAACGCCTGGACGCCGCCCTGGTGGCCACGGTCGCGGAGCCGCGGAAGATCGTCCAGGTGCAGGAGGCGGTCGACCTGCTCACCGAGACGCTGCTCTCGCACCTGTCCTACGAGGAGCACGAACTGGTCGAGCCGATGGCCCGCATCCCGTACCACCACTGAGTGCACTTGGGCGTGTGCGGCGCCGCGGTGCCGCCGGCTGCCAACAGACTGGGTGCGTGGACACCAGGAAGCGAGTCGATCCCGTCCGGCGCGGTCGCACCATCCTGGGGGCGTCGTTGCTGCTCACAGCCGCCGCCGCGGGGACGAGAGCCGCCGTCGGGTTCCGCTACGCGCCCGAGCAGGAGGCCGCGATCCGTGCGGAGGACGGCCTCGACGTCACGGTCGCGCTGCACACCGGACTGACCTACGCGTGGCTCTTGTTCGCGGTCCTGACCGCAGCGGCCGCGATCCCGTTGCTGCTCAGCGGCTCGGGCCGGACGTTCGCCGCCGGCGTCTGCTACGCGCTCGGCATGCCGTTGCTGCTGTTCAGCATCGGCGTGATCGCCCCGATCACGACGGTCCAGACGCTGACGTGGCCGGCGTGCGGCACAGTCCTGCTTACGGGGTGCTTCGTGGTGCTGACGTCAGGACCTGTGCAGCAGCGGGAAGCTCCGAGCCGGCGCGGGCCGGCTCGGAGCCGTCGCCACTAGCGGCCGGTCACCGTGCAGGTGGCCGTCGCGGACTTGCCGGGGTTGCTCTCCGACACGGCCGTCAAGGTCACCTTGGACATGAGCGGCCCGCCGTTGCGCTGTGCGTGCACCGGAACGTCGACCCGTCCGCCGAACTTGGCCGTGGCCAGCGCGTTCGGCACGGAGACCGTCCAGCCGTCCGCGGCCTTCGCCGTCACGCGGTAGACGTCACCGTCGAGGTACTGGTCGACGGGCTCCGGGTGCTGCCCACCGGGAGGCGCCGTGCGACCGGTGTTGGTCAGCGGGAAGCGGCACGTCGCCACGCCCGACGAGTCGGCACGGGCCGCGGTCGGGTTGACCCGCACACCGCGCTGCTGCGGACCCGCACCGTCGAGCGACCGGATCGCCACCGTGTAGGACAGCACGCCTTGGGCGTCGCGTTGCAGGTCCAGCACGTAGAAGTGCAGGCGGTTGGCCGTGTCGACGAACTCGAACTCGCTGCCGGAGTTCGTGCCCGCGTGGAACAGCGCGTCGGACAGCTGGCGGTAGTCGCCGATCGTGATCGGGACCTTGGTGCCGTCGGGCAGGACGTAGTCGGTCATGCCGATGTCCTGCGGGTTCGCGTCGATCACCCACGTGAACGGTGCGGCGTCGACGTTCTTGGTCTTGGCCAGCATCACGCCGGAGTCCGGGGTGAACGAGTCGGCGCCCATCCGGTCCACGACTTCGAGCGTGTAGTTGTTGTAGCCGCCGCCGTCGCAGAACGGGTTGGTGGAGACGTTGCAGGACGGGGACTTGTCGCCGGTGCCCAGCGCGAGGTTGATGCCGGTCAGGCCGGTGGCGCCGGGGTTGACCTCGCGGGCGGTGATCTTCGCGATGACCGTGCCGGAGCCGGCGAGGGCCTCGCGGGACAACCGCAGGACGTTCTTCTCGTCGACGATGCCGAGCTTGATCTTGTTGCGCAACGTCTGCTGGGCGCCGAGCGACCCGCCGCCGGTCGCCGGGATGGTCCAGCGGGAGTGCGGACCGCCCGGGCCGTTGAACGAACCGCGCGACAGCATGTCCCACGGGCCGCTGTAGTCACGGCGCGGCGGGCTGCCGTACGGGTTGTTGTAGTTGTCGCCGATGCCGAGGATGTGGCTCAGCTCGTGCGCGTACACGCCCTGGCCGGAGCTCTCGGCCTGGGTGGACGAGCCGCCGCCCGCGTTGGGCCAGATCGACGAGCCCGCGGCCCACGAGGTCCAGTCGACGTAACGGGTGCTCGACCAGTTCGGCAGCGCGGGGTCCGGCGGGCCGAAGTCGTCGGTCACGTCCTCCTTGGTCCGGAACTTCATCATCCCGAACTCCTGCCAGGTGCCGGACTCGTCCTGGCCCGCCGACAGGTAGTAGATGAAGTCGTAGCCCGCCGGCACCTCCGCACCGACGTCGGCCACCCACGCGGCACGGCCGTCGGTGCGGATGTTGCGGTTGCAGGAATCGCCCGCGGGACACCCGGTTCCGCCCTGGAACTCCATGGCGTACTCGTGGTCCTTGCCCGGCATCGTGTACGGGCCGAACGCCTTCAGGTCGACGCCGTAGCGCCCGCCGGAGGTCTCCATCCAGTACTCGTGCACGGTGTGGCCGCGGTTGAGGGCGTTCGGCTTGTTCAGGAAGTCCTGGTAGAACTGCCCGACCTGGGCGCGCGGCACGTTGCTGGCCTCGGCGCTCGGGTTGCCGAACACCGTGGAGTTCTTGGCCTGCGTGACGACGAACGGCTGGTTCGGGTAGTCCAGCAGGACCAGCGCGCCCTTGAAGGTGCGCACCGAGCCCTTGACCGACGGGTCGGCCCAGTTCGTGCCGGGGATCTTCTTGTAGTCCCGTTCCCACGTCATGTGGTCGGGGTTGACCCAGTTCTGCGGGTCGATCGGGCCCGGGAAACCGGCCTGCGCGAGCACGCGGGCGGAGTCCCTGGACTGCTGCCACGGCTGTTGCTGCGGCCAGTGGTTGTACTGCCAGTGGTTCGACGGTTCTTCCGGAGGGGCTGCGGCCGAGTTGCCGGCGGTGAACATCGCGATCGAGAGGAGCGCGGTGATCAGCAAGGCAGGGCGCCGGTGTGTGCGTTCCATGTCCTCACCGTGGTGCAGACCGGCCCTGGTCAACCACCCGTCGATCGTCTGCTGGTCAACGGATTCAGGGCACGAGCGCCCAGGCCTGCTGCGCGCTGGCCTTGCAGAAGGCGAGCCACCGGCTCTGCGTGGTGATCACGCCGTCGGAGCCGGCCCGGACCAGGGCGGCCGAGGAGTCGCGCTGCGTCTGCGGGCCCCAGTCGCCGTCGATGCCGGTGGAGTAGCCCCAGATGTACTGGCAGGCGGCCTGGACGAAGTAGGTCTGGGTCGCCGAACCGGTGGTGAAGCTGGAGTCGCCGCTGCCCGAGATCGCGTTGTCGACGTGGGCGTGGTTGTGGTGCTCGGCGTCGTCCAGGTACGAGATGACGTGCCGGAAGTGGTAGTGCAGTGACGCCATCGTTCCCCAGTAACGGATCCGCGCGGTGCGCAGGGCGTCGCCGGTGGAGTTCCTCCACTGGTCGTACCGGCCGTTGAAGGCGGTGAACGTCGCGCCCGTGTCGCGGTTCGTGATGAGCATGCGCGCGAGGTCGAACGCCCTGCCCTCGCCGTGCATGCCGGACTTGTTCACGTACGCGCCGTACGAGTAGATCTTGTGCGGCGCGGTCCAGTGGTACGGCGTCCAGTTCCGCCAGTGCACGTGCCAGGCCTCCAGGCGGGAGTAGAAGCCGGGTTCGTAGCGGAAGGACGTCGCGGCGCCGTTCACCTCGTAGAAGGTCGGCTGCGAGTTGATCTCGCTCTGGGTGACGAGGGCCGCCGCGGAGGCGTTCCCGGTGCCGAGCAGAACCGCCGCCGAGCCCGCCACACCCGCGGCGAGAACGCTCCGGCGAGACATCGATCCGTTCATGCCCGGCAGTCTTTCGCCGGGCATGAACGCGTTCCCTAGTCCTGCGACCAGTCTTCGGCCACCGGCACCTCCTCGACGACCTGTTCTTCGAGCATCCGGCGAATCTGCTCCTCGCTCGCACCGAACATGAAGCACATGCCCACGACGTTAGGCGGGCGTCCTCGTGCGAGCTTCTCGATTCCTGCCCGCTCTTTGCGCGCGCCCGGCTTCTCTCCCGGACGACCGCGTGCTGGGATGCACCATGACCGAACGTGGCGACCGCATCGTGAGCGTGCTCGAAGAGGCCTTCGCCGGCCTGATGGCGGCCGACCCCGCCGCGTTCCGGCACAAGTTCCGCAAGATGGCGGCCGAGCCGTTCGCGTTCTACCGCGGCAGCGCCTGCCTGTTCTACGCCGACATGGCCGAACTGCCCGACCAGTGGGCCGACGAGCGCACCGGCCGCATCTGGATCCAGGGCGACCTGCACGCGCAGAACTTCGGGACCTACATGGACGCCGAGGGCACGCTGGTGTTCGACGTCAACGACTTCGACGAGGCCTACCTCGGCTCGTTCACCTGGGACCTCCGCCGCTTCGCCGCCTCGATGGCCCTCCTCGGCTGGCGCAAGGCACTGCCCGACAGCGTGATCACCGACCTGATCAACACCTACGTCACCGCCTACGTGGCCCAGGTCCGTTCGTTCGCCGAGCACCCGGACGACGAGCTCTTCAGCCTGCGCCTCGACAGCACCGAGGGCGCCCTGCACCGCGTGCTGCAACGCGCCCGCCTCGCGACCCGGATCGGCCTTCTGGAGGAGAAGACCGTGATCGTCGACTACGAACGCCGCTTCCGCCGCGACCGCGAAGGCATCCACGAACTGCCGGCCGACGTGCTGAAGGCCGTCACGCTCGCCTACGAGTCCTACCTGGACACCATCCCGACCGGCAAACGGGCGTCGAGCCGCACCTACGCCGTGAAGGACGTGGTGGGCCGCAGCGGTTTCGGCATCGGCTCAGCCGGCCTGCACGCCTACAACATCCTGGTGGAGGGCCGCTCCCAGGCGTTGGAGAACGACGTGGTGCTGTCCATGAAGCAGGCCAACGTCGCCGCCCCCAGCCGCATCGTCCCCGACGCCAGGATCCGCGAGTACTTCACAGACCACGGCCACCGCACCGCCGTCTCGCAGCGAGCCCTGCAGGCCCACGCCGACCCGTGGCTCGGCCACACCGAGATCGGCGGCGTCGGCTACGTCGTCTCCGAGCTCTCCCCGTACGAGGCCGACCTGGACTGGTCCGACCTCACCGAGCCCGCGGACATGCTGCCCGTGCTCGGCTACCTGGGCCGCGCCACCGCGAAGATGCACTGCGTGGCCGACTCGGACTCCGCGCAGACCCTCGTCGACTTCCAGTGCGAGGAGGCGATCGCGGCGGCCATCGGGGACCGGGACGCCGAGTTCTCCGAGTCCGTCGTCGAGTTCGCCCTCGGATACGCGCGACAGACGCGGGAGGACCACCGGCTGTTCGTGGACGCGTTCCGGGACGGCCGGATCAAGGGCGTCGACTCGACGGCGTAGACCACTTCGACGGCGCCGGCACCACCTGGACGGGCATCCGATGCTCGTCTGTTGTCCCAGGTGGGCGCGCCACTACCCACCTGGGACGACCAAATGCAAATTTCTTTCAGAACCGGGCGGGGGTCCCGGTTCGAATTCGAACTAGTCCAGGCTGGCGTTCTGAGGGATCTCGTACTCGACGCAGTCCGCCCAGTGGCGACTGTTCGTCTCGACTGACGTCGGAGCCGCGTTGGCCTGCACCGATACGGGACCCACAACGAGGGCAACAGCGATCGCCAGTGAACCCAGCACCTTCTTGAGGGGCTTGATCGTCCGCTCCTTAGTTCGTGATGCGGTCGGGGACCAGAGTCATTACGGCTTGGAATAGTTCCAAGCACCCCACCGTCACGTCAAATCGGGGGACACCCGACCGGGTGATCAAGCCCAGAAAGATACTCTCAAGTAATAACTACGCTTGGCGAACCTGGGCGTCGCGCTCCACAACGGGTGAATGCACCCGAGCAGCGGGTACACCGATTTCCGCTTGGAGGTGACGCAGTTCGGAGGCCACCTGCCCCGCGCGATCGGGATCCAGGTCGAGCAGGATCGCCTCGGCCCGCTCGAGCGCCTCGACGGCACCCTCGCGCTGGTCAGCCTGGCCGAGAATCCGGCCGAGCACGCAGAGAGCGGTCGCCTCGCTCAACGACGCTCCGGCACGACCGCAGAAGCGAATAGCCTGACGCGCATACTGTTTAGCGTTCAACAAATTGCCCGCTTCAACCTCGATCTGCGACAACAGCGCACACACTTCACCAACTCTTCCGATCGCGAGCTGACGGGCGTGCTTCCACAAGGCGTCTTCAGCGAATGCTCGCGCCTCGGCGGTGCGTTCACGGGCGAAACTCAGTGAGCCGAGCAGCTGCAGAATCGTCGCTTCGGATGCCTCGTCACCCTGCGTTTGAGCCAACGACAGTGCCTGATGGTAGTAAGACGCAGCCTTCTCGTATTCGAAAGCTTTCTGATAGGCCTCCCCGGTCCTGAACAGAAAGATCCGCTCCAGGCCACGGCCGCTTTCTCCCAGCTGACGCACCAGGTTCAACGCCCTGATGTGTGAATCAAGACCCATCGGGATGTTCCCCGTGGCCACCAGAATTCGCGCGCCGGTGTGCAGGCAGATCGCGATCCCCGAAGTCTGCTCTCCACCCGCCCGCAGATAGCCGAGGTGTGCGGAGTGCACGTAGTGCTCCGCTCGCCCGTACTCCTGACGCAGCAGGTAGGTGTGACCGATCTGCTGCATCAGGTCGGCCGCAGCGATCTTCGCCGGCTCGCCGAGCGACTTCGCCGCGTCGAGTCCGGCGTGCAGTAGGTGAAGCACCTCGGCGGTCAGCCCTTGCCTGAGCCAGATCTGGCCGACCAGCTGTGGAATCTGCATGGCGTACTCGAAGTGCCCGGCGTCGATCGCGAACCGAACGAGAGCAACGATGTTCCGCGCTTCGACAGTGCACCAGCGGTGGGCGGAGGCCGAGTCGCGGAACTCGATCGCTCCAACGTCGTTCTCGACGTCGAGCGTCGGCACGCGGACCATCGCGGGCAACACCCGCACGTCCGCGTTCTCCGCTGTTCGCAAGTAGAAGTCGAGCATCCGGTGTTCGACCACCGTCCGCTCCGCTGGATCCTCGAGCAGCCCGGCCGAGAACTCGCGCAGCAGGTCGTGCAGCTTGAACCGGTCCAGTTCACCGGCCTGCTCCAGCAGGTGGGCCTCCACCAGGGCGTCCAGGGCTTCCTGCACGCGGTGCACGGGCAGCGACGCCATGGCGGCCGCGACGCGCACACTGATGTCCGGCCCTGGGTGTGCTCCGATCGTGCGGAACAGAAAGCGGGCGTCAGGTTCCAAGGCGCGCAACGACTGCATGAACACCGCACGTGGGCCATGCATCGTTCCGATGTCGAGGACGCCTCGTTCGCGGAAGTGGTCGACGAACGCGCTCAACCGCACGCCCGGCCTGGTCGCGATGTGGTTGGCGAGAACCTTCAACGCGATCGGCAGACCTCCGCAGACCTGAGTCAGCTCAACCAGTTCGCCGCCGGATCCGGCCCTTTCGCCGATTCGGTCGAGCAGCAAGCGGCCCGCGTCTTCCGTTTCGAGCGGGCCGATCGGGATTCGTCGCGGTGCGATGCGAGCCGCGAGCCCGGACAGCTTGGACCGGCTCGTCACCACGACCACGCAGGACGAGAACAGCGGTAGCAGCGGGTGGATCTGACCGACGTCACGGACGTTGTCCAGCACCACCAACAGCCGGCGACCGGACAACAGCGACTGGAGCTTGGCCAGGCGGTGCTCCGGGTTGGCGATCCGGTCCGGCGGTACGCCCAGGCCCTGCAGGAAGCGGTCGACGACGGACGAGGCGTCGAGGACGGCTCCGTCGGAGAAGCCCTGCAGGTCGACGAAGAGCACGCCCGGGAAGTGGGAACGGTGGGTGTGCGCCCAGTGCACCGCCAACGCAGTTTTGCCCACCCCAGCGGAACCCGAGACGACCACGACACCGGGCTGTGCCGCCATGGCGTCCAGCGCGGCGAGCTTGTCCTCGTGACCGACGAAAGCGGGAACGTCCAGTGGGAGTTGTTGTGGCGCCGGAACGTTCGCCGTTCCGGTGACCGGTTCGACCTGGACCACACCGTTTTCCTGAAGCCTGTCGTGAAACTTGCGCAGATCGTCTGCAGCCACGTCGTTCCGGTCGACCCGGAATGCCTTGTGCATGCTGAGATACAGCTGCGTGGCTTCCTCCGTCCGCATCAACCGGTGCAACGCGTCGAGTCGCCGCTTCAGCAGTACCGGGTGCAGCAGGTAGTCCGGTTCCAGGTCGTCGAGTGTCTCCAGGACCGCGTTGTACTCGCCGAGCACCAGGAGCTCACCGCACAAGAGGTTGTAGGCAGGTATCTGCTGGTTCAGCAGGGCGTTGCGCCGCCACGCCGCGGCACGATCGGACTTGAGGTCCTCGAGGGGCACCTGGCGCTGCCAGATCGTGAATGCCGACCGAATCGCACTCAGGGCTTGCTGGTGGTCACCACCGCGAGCAAGTTCGCGTGCGCGACCGAGTTGGTCGCGGAACTGGAAATAATCCACGACGTTGCGTGACACGTTCAGCCTGAACGCGCCATTGGACACCGACAATTCCACACGGTTCGGCAAGGAGTCGAGTGCGTTGCGAATTCGGGAGGAATACAGGTGCAGCGCCTGGTTCGGATTCTTCGGCAGTTCGCGCTCGTCCGACCAGACCCAGTCGATCAACTCCGACGCAGGTACGGAGGCCCCTGGTCGCGTGAGCAGGACCGCGAGCATGGCCCGCTCCTTGGGCGGCCCCCATTGCGTGTCGACGTCGTCGCCGACCCGTATCCCCGTTGGCCCCAAAATCGTGAATCGCGCATCCACGAGCGCCACCCCTCATCCCCGACCGAAGAGTCTCCTCCCTGTTCAACACCAATGCAATGCACTCGTTCGGCCGAACGTGACAGTTCGGTGACAGTCCATTGACATATGGACGTGAATTGCGCGCAGAAGAGGACAGGTCGCTTGATCGCAAGCGCGTTGAAGTGCGCGAAGAGTTTCTGACAGCTCGATGAACACTCGTGGCGGGACGGTCTTCTCATCGCTTCGACCGATGGAGGCCGGGATGAACTGGTTCACCACCCCGCTCGGCGCGGGTGGCGCGCACCGGGTGACGGTGCCGGGATGCCGCAACGTGCTCGTGATCGTGCCCAGCGTGGTGGCGGGCACGCGTCTGTTCGACCTCTTGCCTTTGCTGGACAGCGACTTCCGCGTCCAGACGTACTTCACGATGCCCGAGCCGGACGCGGCCACCGCGCGGTTCGTCAGTGCGGCCGGCGGGCTGGTGATCGGGTGGGAGATGGCTCTGCAGCACGAGTTCGACCTCGTGCTCGCGGCCAGCTACCGGTTCGTCGACCGGGCGCCGGGGCCTGTGCTCGTGTTGCCGCACGGGGCGGGCGCGATGAAGTCTCGCCGGCGGGTCCGGGCCGCGGGGCCGGAGGCTGAGCCGGTGCACGGGCTCGATCGGCAGATGCTGGTGCGTGACGGGAAGGTGGCGGCGTCGGCGATCGTGCTGTCGCACGACGACGAGCTCGCGGTGCTCGCCGAGTCGTGTCCTGAGGCGTTGTCCGCCGCCGTTGTCGCCGGGGACATCTGCCTCGACCGGATGCGGGCCAGTCTGCCGTTTCGCGAGCAGTACCGGCGGGCGCTGGGTGTGGGGCCGGGTGACACGCTCGTCACGATCAGTTCGACGTGGACCGCGGAATCGACGTTCTACCAACGTCCTGAGCTCTACCGCGAGCTGAGCGGCAAGGTTCGGGTGGCCGTGGTGCTGCACCCGAACATCTGGGCCGTGCACGGCGCGTGGCAGGTGCGGTCCTGGCTCGCCGACTGCAACGTCGTCGTCGTTCCGCCGGAGGAGGGCTGGCGGGCGGCGGTGATCGCGAGCGACGTCGTCGTCGGTGACCACGGTTCCACGACGCAGTACGCCGCCGCTGTCGGTGCGCGCTTGCTGCTCGCCACGTGTCCCGACGTGCGTCGCGGCAGCCTTGCGCATGTGATCAGCGAGGCGGTTCCGAGGTACGCCGGCGACCTCGCGGAGGCCGTGGCCGTTCCGGGGTTCGCGGGCCTGGTCAGCTCGCGGCTCGACCGGTCCGGCGAGATCCTGCGGGCGGCCATGTACCGGCTGCTCGGCATCCCGGAGCCCGCGCACGCCGTGCCTGTCTCGCCGGTGCGCCATGGTCGTTGACGAAGGCGTGGTCAGGCGCGACGGCGTGCTGCTCGTCCGCGGTGACCGGGCGGCGCCGAAGTGGCGGACGCTCGCGGACGTGCTGCTGACCGGGCCTGAGCCGTCAGCCGAGATCGCGGTAGCGGTCGCCGGGCTGTTGCTGCTGCGGTACGTCGGGTGTTCGCTCGTGGTCGTGCCGATCCAGCGCCGCGAGCCGGTCCCGGAGGCGGTCGGCGCTGGGATCGAAGGATTCGCCGTAGCACGCCAGGGCGGAGCGGTAGTGGTCGCGAGCGTGCACGAACTCGCCCTGCCGTTCGGCGATCTCGCCCTTGAGCTCGAGGGCATCGGCGACGTGCACCGGTGAACCGGCGTCGCGGACGTCGGCGAGGACGCCGTCAGCGAGGCGCGCGGCCTCGTCGGGCCGGTCCGAGTGGAGAAGCGCACGGGACAGGAACATCCGTGCGCGCGCCTTGTCGACGTCGTTGTCGAGGAGCGTCTCGCACTCCCTGAGTTCCGTGATCGCCTCGTCGAGGCGGCCCATCTCGACGAGGACCTCGCCGACGCGCCGCCGGGCTAGGCCGATGCCACGGGTGCGTTCGTGGAGGGTCTCCACGTCAACGGCCTCGCGGTAGTACCGCAGCGCGACCTCGAACTCGCCCTTCAACCTGTAGGTGTAGCCGAGCTGCACGAGTGCAGTCGCCCGGCTGCCGAGGTCGTGGTCGCCCGCGAGGTCGAGCACGGTCCGGACCTGCGCGGTCGCCTCGTCGAGACGCCCGAGGTTGCGCAACGCGACGGCGAGCTGGTTGCGCAGCCTGGCTTCGGCGGTCCTCTCGCCGCACGACTGCGCGGCCCGCACGCCGAGTTCGTGGGTGAACACCCAGTCCGAGTAGTGGTGCCGGCGCTGGAACAGCGCGTACATCGCCTCGGCCAGCTGCCAGACCAGGTCCGGCCAGCCGTGGTCGTCGGCGGCGCGCAACGACTGCACGAGGTTGTCGCGTTCGTGGTCGAGCCAGTCCAGCGCCTCGGCCCGCGAGGCGAACACGTCCGGGTCGGCGGACTTGAAGCGCGGCCCAACGCGCGGACGGCCGGGGATCGCGGCCGAGTCCGCGACCACTGCTTTGTCCAGGTAGAACTCCACCACCCGGTGAACCGCCTCTTCGCGTTCGGCGTCGTCCTGCCCGCGCGCGTGCAGGCGCAGGAGGTCGTGGAACCGGAACCGGTCGTCACCGGCTTCGATGAGGAGGTTCTTCTCCACCAGGTCGTCGAGGTCGTCCTCGACCTCACCGACGTCGTCCGCGAGCATCGCCGCCGCGGCCCCCACGCCGAAGCTGACACCCGGATGCCACGAAGCCAGGCGGTAGAGCCGGGCCTGACGCGGCGGCAGTTCCACATAGGACAGGTCGAGCACCGCGCTCACCGACGTCGTGCCGCCGCGGAGGTCGAGACCGGCGAGCCGGCGGTTCTCCGCGCTCAGCTCGTCGACCTCCTTGGCCAGCGTGCGCCGCGGCCGCCGGGACAGCCGCGCGCCGATCACCCCGAGCGCGATCGGCATTCCGCCGCACAGCCGCGCGAGCTCCTGTGCCGCTTCGGCCTCCACGGCGAGCCTGGGCTCCCCCACCACCCGCTCCAGCAGCTCGACGGAGTCCCGCAGGTCCATCGGGTCGACCTCGATGAACCGGGCGCCGTCCATGGCGAGCGGGCTGAGCCTCCACCGGCTGGTCACCACGACCGCGCAGCTCGGCGACGCCGGGAGCAGCGGCCTGACCTGTGCCGCGCTGGCGGCGTTGTCCAGCAGGACCGCGAACGACCTGTCCGCGGTCAGCGACCGGAACAGCGCCTGCCGCTGGGCCAGCTTCGGCGGCACCACCTCGACGCCGAGTGCGCCGAGGAACCACTCGAGCACGTCGTCGGGCTGCGCGGCTTCCGCGTGGGCACCGAGATCGACGTACAGCTGACCGTCCGGGAACTGGTCACGCGTGTCGTGCAGCCATCTCAGCGCCAGCGAGGTCTTGCCGACACCGCCGGGCCCGCTGACCACGACGAGCATCTGGTGATCCGCGCGCTCGTGCCACCTGTCGAGCTCGGTCAGCTGGTCCGCGCGGCTGACGAACAGCCTCGGCGCCGGCGGAAGCTGTTGCGGCACAGGTTTTCCAGGTGGTCCGGAATGGACGTGCACCGTTCCGATCGATCCGGCCTGCACCAGGTTCCCGTAGGAGGCCCCGGACACGGTGTTCTCGACTCTCGCCACCCGACATCACCCCGCGACCACGCTACGACTTCTACCGCCTCCAAGGCAGCCGCTCGCCGGGGTCATCCGGGTGACACTGTCCGTGTTCGCCGGACGGCTGCCAACCCCGGAGCTGCCGCCGGAAGTGCTAGTGGACGAGGCCGTGGTGGCGGTTGGTCCACGCGGCGACGGCGGGCAGCACGTCCGTGATCCACTCTCGGGCGGCGGCCGTCAGTTCGTAGCGGGCCGCGCGGCGGAGCACGAAACCGTTGTCCTGCAGCCGTTCCAGCGTGAGAATCACCTTCGGACCGAGGTTCGACAGCAGTTCTTCCGCGTTCTTGGCACCGTCGGACAGCGCGACCAGGACCTGCGGCAACTGGTCGCTGCTCATCAGGTCCTGCAACGCGAGCAGGTGGTGCAGGGCCGCGGAGTCCGCCTTGCGCTCGGCGGCGTACGCGCCCGGGTCGTGGATCTGCACGCGGGCCCGGCCGCCGCGCTTGGCGCGTTGCAGGGCCGCGTCGGTGTCGCGAACCAGGTCGATCAGCGTGTCCTCGGCGGTGGGCACGTGGGATGCGACGCCGATGGACGCCGTCTGGCCGTGCAGGGTGACGTGGTAGCCGTCGTTCGTGGTGATCTCGGTCTGCAGCGCGCGGATGCCGCGCAGGATGCGTTCGGCCACCATGACCGCTTCTCGGCCCGTGGTGCGGGGCAGCAGCACGAGGAACTCGTCGCCACCGTGGCGGCACACGAGGTCGGTCGGGCGCGTGTGAGCGGTCAGCACCGCGGCGACATCGCTCAACACGACGTCGCCGGCGGGGTGGCCGTACTCGTCGTTGATCTTCTTGAACCGGTCGAGGTCGATCATGAGCAGCGCGACCTGCTCCCACCGGCGCTGGGCGCGGCGGTACGTCGCGGGTGCCTGGTCGTCCCAGCCCCAACGGCCGAGCAGGCCCGTCAAGCGGTCAGTCGCCCACGCGCCAACGGGTTGTGCGCACGAGCCGCAGCGCGAGGGAGCGCTCTCGTCGTGCAGGCGCAGAGAACCGTGGTCCACCGGTAGCCCCATCCGCGCAGTCGCCATGAGTCCCCCCAGACTTCAGCTCTGACCGGCCCGATCTGCCACTTTCAACTGCCGTGACGTCGTTCGGATCAAACGCGACACATCAGTGCAAGCGGCGGAGTGTGATCATAGAGCTACGGACAGGTGGATTCAACCCTTGTGATGCCATATGCTCTCTTGGTTCCACAACAGTGGAAAGATCCCCAAGGCCCTTGGTCGCTCCAGCGGAGGTGTGGCGTGAGGCCGTTCGCCGAGGTCCTCAACGAGCTGTGCAACAACCCGCCCGATGGCCGAGGCAAGGTCACCAACGTAGCGCTTGCCGCCGCGGTGAAGTCACGGGGCGGGGACATCGGGCACGGCTACATCTCGCAGCTGCGGCTCGGCGTGAAGGACAACCCGACCTGCCAGGCGATCGTCGACCTGGCCGACGCGCTCGGCGTGCACCCCGCCGCGTTCCTCGACGGACGCCGTGAGCTGCACCCGGCGGAACGGCCAGGCTGGCGCCCGACGGCGTTGAGCACGCTCTTCGAGGCAGTGCACCCGCCCGACCGCGGGCCGTGGTCGCCGGAGGAGGTCGCGGCCGCGATCAGCGCGTCGGGCCAGTTCGGCAGCATCTCCGCCAGCTACATCCGCGAGCTCCTGAGCAACACCAGCGACAACCCGCGGCTCAAGCACATCCTCGGCCTGGCCGACCATTTCGGCGCCGATCCGGCGTACTTCTTCGACGACGACCTGGCCGCACGGGTCGACTCGGAGCTGACGGACTTCCTCGCCCTGCGCGAACTCGGCGTCGTCGAATTCGTCACCCGTCTGGCCGAACGCACCGGCGATCTGTCCCCGCAAGCCAGGGCCGCTGCGGTAGAAGGGTTCCGGCAGGCGCTCGAAGTCGGCGAAGGGTGGTCGTTCCCGCTGAACAGCCGCCGCACGTCCGCGGACCACACTTGATGACGACGCCGGCGTGAAGATCTCAGCCTGGACCGCTGCAGACGACATCGAGAGGAGGCGACGGGTGAACCGCAGGAAACTGCGCAAGCTGGTCGACGAGGTCGCCCGCGACCTCGACCTGCCGCCCGACGCCACGCACCAGGAGGCGAGCCGCCGGGTCTGCGAGCTGATGAGCGAACGGCTCGGGCGCGCTGTCGACGTCCGCTTCGCCGCCATCACCAACGCGGTCTGCCTGAGCGGTGCGACCGCGTTGCTCGAGAACGGCACGTACCTCGTCATCTGCGCCGACTCCCCGTCCTGGTACCACCGCCTGCACGTGCTGCTGCACGAGTTCGCGCACGTCCTGCTGAAGCACCAGCCCGTCGCGCTGACCCGCGACGAGGGCATGCGCAGGCTCGCGCCGCACCTGCTGCCGCGGATGGCGAAGATCATCGCCGGGCGGACGACGCTGACCGAGGACGAGGAGCGCGAGGCCGAGAACCTCGCCGACCACCTGCTGGAAAGGCTGACGGAACACCGGGTGTGGGCCGACACGGCCACCACCGAGGAACCCGCGCACGTGCGCCGGGTGGCCGAGTCACTCGAAGGAAGATCTCGCTGGGTGCGTCGTGGCGATCTTTAACCTGATCTACCTCTCCTGCGGCATCGTCGGTCTGCTCCTCCTCGCGTACAAGATCCGCGCGCTGCGGTCGAGCTGGGGCAGTCCCCGTGTCGTCGCGCTCATCTCGACCGTCTTCTTCTCGGCGTTCGCCGTGCTCTTCGCGGCGCCCGCGAACATCACCTGGATCAACTGGGCGAGCGGCGTGCCGAACTTCGCCGCCCTGCTCGTCTACAGCCTTGTGGTCTGCTTCGCCGGAGCGGCGTTCGCGCTGGTGATCTACTGGCGCTACCCGGCCGCCCAGGCGTGGCAACGGGTCCGGCTGATCGTCGTCAGCTACAGCACGATCGTCGCGGCGATGGTCGTGCTGTTCTTCAAGTCCGAGGTCGACGAGGAACGTCAGGTCGACTTCGACACCTACTACGCGACGCAGCCCACGATCGCGGTCTTCCTGTTCATCTACCTCCTCGCGACCGGGGTCGGCTGCGGCGGGCAGGCCTACCACTGCTGGCAGGGCTCGCGGGACCAGGCGATCTCGGCACGGCCGTGGCTGCGGCTCGGGCTGCGCTGGTACTGCGCGGCGGCGCTGTTCCCCATGGCGTTCGCGGTCATCAAGCTGTTCGTGCTGCTCATGGACTGGGCCGGCGAGCGCAGCTTCGACGTGCTGAGCACGACGGCTCCGCTGATGGCGTCGCTGAGCATGATCCCGCTGGTGATCGCGATGGCCCTGCCGGTCTTCGGGCCGCGCCGCCCGTCGCCCTCGCTGTGGGTGCGGCGCTGGCGCACGTACTTCGCGCTGCGGCCGCTGCACCGCGCGCTCGTGCACGTGAACCCCGGGATCGTGCTGGTGGCGCCCGGCAAGTTCCTCAACCCGCACCACCGCGTGCGCCGGCAGATCATCGAGCTCAACGACTGGCGCTGGGCGCTCACGCCCTACTTCGACCTGAGCGTCGGCGAGGCCGCGACGTCCCTGGCACGGCAGGCTTCGCTGCCCACGGACGAACTGGCCGCCGTCGTGGAGGCCGCCCAGCTGCGCGCCGCGGGTTCGTCCGACGGCCGCGCGCGGGCACCCGAACGCCGTCCCGCCTCGGTGATCGTCGACGGCACCGACCTGACCGCCGAGCACGACAGGTGGGTCCGGATCTCACGCGCGTACCAGCACTCGCCGATCGTCGACGCCGCCGTCGCCGACGCGGCACGCGTGCAAGCAGCAGGGGGAATGGATTAGATGGCACCGACACACGCCGTTGTCCTCGGCGGTGGGCTCGCGGGCATGCTCGCGGCGTCCGTCCTCGTCCGGCACTTCGACGAGGTCACCGTGGTGGAGCGCGACAAGCTGCCGGACGGCCCCTCGCCGCGTTCCGGCGTGCCGCAGGCCCGGCACGCGCACCTGCTGATGTCCGGTGGCGCGCGGGCGATCGAGGCGTTGCTGCCGGGCACGCTGGACGCGTTGTTCGCCGCCGGGGCGCACCGGATCGGGGTGCCGAACGACCTGGTGTCGCTGAGCGCCCAGGGCTGGGTGCCGCGGTTCCCCGAGATGCAGTTCATCGTCTCGTGCAGCCGCGGCCTGCTGGACTGGGTGGTGCGCAGCCAGGCGTTGCGGGACAACAAGATCTCGGTGCTGACCGGGACGGAGCCGGTGTCGTTGCTCGGTGACCGGGACGCGGTGACCGGGGTGCTGGTCGAGGACCGGATCTCCCGCGAGCAGATCTCGCTGGAGGCCGACCTGGTCCTGGACGCGACCGGGCGTGCCTCCCGGTTGCCCGCGTGGCTGGAGGACTTCGGGCTGCCCGCCGTGCACTCCGAGAGCGTCGACTCCGGACTCGCCTACGCCACGCGGATCTTCCAGGCGCCCCCGACGGCCGCCTCCGGTTTCCCGATCGTCAACGTGCAGGCGAACCCGCGTGACCCGTTCCCCGGGCGCACCGCGACTCTGCTGCCCATCGAGGACGGCAAGTGGCTGGTCACGCTGTCCGGGACGCGCGGCGGTGAGCCGTCCACCGACGAGTCGGAGTTCGTGTCGTTCGCCGGCTCGGTGCGCAACCCGGTCGTGGGTGAGCTGATCGCCGAGGCGGAGCCGCTGTCGCCGGTGTACGGATCGCACAGCACCGCGAACCGGCGGATGTTCTTCGAGCGCTTGAAGTCGTGGCCGCGCGGCCTGCTGGCGCTGGGCGACTCGGTGGCCACCTACAACCCCGTCTACGGGCACGGGATGTCGGTCGCGGCGCAGAGCGCGCAGGCACTGGACGCCGGTATGGCGGCCGGGCACTCCGAGCAGCAGATCCAGCGCGGCATCGGCAAGGTGGTCGACGGGGCCTGGGCGATGGCGACCAACCAGGACATCCTGTATCCGGGTGCGGTCGGGAAGCCGTTGCCGCTGGCCGGGCGGGTGCTGCAGCGTTATGTGGACCGGCTCGTGCGCACGGCGACCACGGAGCCGCCGGTGACGCGGGCGTTCCTGGAGGCGTTCACGTTGTCCGCGCCGATGGCGAACCTGATGAGCCCCAAGGTGTTCCTGGCGACGATGCGCGGCCCCCGGTCGGCGGCGCCGGAGCCGACGCTGACCGCGGACGAGCGGGACCGGGTCACCGGCTAAGGGTTTTCCTCTCACGCGCCGGGCGGTCATGAGCCCCACGACGAGTTCGACGCCGTGGGGCTGTACCTCGGACCGAGTCACGTCCGCGGGGTGAAGTCCGCGCTCTGCACGTAGTTCATGGCCTCGACGAACTTCGGGTCCGCCATCCTCGCCGCCAGTTCGTCCGCGGTGGGTTCCACGATCCGCTGGTGCAGCCACCACAGGTTGCCGAACGGGTCGGCGAACCGGCTGACCCGGTCTCCCCAGAACAGCTCGGTCGGCTCGGTGACGATCCTGCTGCCGAGCTTCACGGCGCGCTGGAGCGTGGTCGCGTCGTCGGCGACGTAGAGGCGCAGGAACGCGGGTGTGGGCTGCCAGTCCGGGTGGTCGAACAGCATCACGACCGAGTCGCCGATGCGGACCTCCGCGTGGCCGATCTCCGGTGCCTCGCCGACGCGGCCGAGTTCGGTCGCGTCGAACACCTCCGTGATGAAGTCGATCAGCTCGGCCGTCCTGCCCCGGCTGATCAGCCACGGCGTCACGGTGTGGTAGCCCTCGGGCACGATGTTCATCCGGTCTCCCCTTTGCTCGTCGGGGCAACCGTATGAGCCATGTAGGACGACATCGGTCCTAGTTCTGAACTAGGTTCGCGGCATGAGTGATGCGGCCCGGTTGTTGCGCCTGCTGTCGTTGCTGCAGACACCGCGCGAGTGGCCCGGCAGCGAGCTCGCGGCCCGGTTGGAGGTCACGCCGCGCACGGTGCGGCGCGACATCGACCGGCTGCGCGACCTCGGCTATCCCGTCGAGGCGTCGATGGGCGTGCTCGGCGGGTACCGGCTCGGCGCGGGCGCGGCGATGCCACCGCTGCTGCTCGACGACGAGGAGGCCGTGGCCATCGCGGTCGGCCTGCGCACCGCCGCCCGGCAACCGGTCGCGGGCATCGCCGAGGCGTCGTTGCGCGCCCTGGCGAAGCTGCAGCAGGTGCTGCCGTCCAGGCTGGCCCGGCGCGTCTCGTCGCTCACCTCGGCCACCGCACCCACCCCGGCCTCGTACGCCGCGCTGGTCGACCCAGGACAGCTGACCGTGATCGCCGGCGCGGTCGCCGCCCGCGAACGGGTGCGGTTCGCCTACGTCGCCAACGAGAACGTGACGTCGAAACGGCACGTGGAGCCCATTCAGCTGGTAGCGCTCGGCCGGCGCTGGTACCTCCTCGCTTTCGACGTGGACCGGGACGACTGGCGGATCTTCCGGCTGGACCGCGTCTCCGCCGCCCTGGCCACCGGGGCCCGCTTCACACCCCGCGTGCCGCCCGGCGGGGACGCGACGGAGTTCGTGACGCGGAAGATGTACGACTCGGCGCCGACCTTCCGGGCCCGCGCGACCCTGCGGTTGCCCGTGGAACTGGCACGGGCGCGGCTGACGGACTTCGCGGGCGACCTGACCGCTCTCGACGACGGGTCGTGTTCTTGGCACAGCGTCGAGGACACGATCGACTACCTCGCGTTTCGTCTGACTCTGCTGGGGTGCGACTTCGTGGTGCACGGGCCTGGTGAGCTGGTGGAGCACCTGCGGGGGTTGGGTGAGCGGATCAACCGGGCGGTGGGCTGAGGTCGTGGCGCCGGTGGGGCCGTGTGGCTGTGGACTGCGGCGTCGGGGTTGAGTCTTCGCGCTGGCGGTGCGCGTGGCAGAAGGGCTGCGGCGCCTGGGTTGGACGGAACCTCCGCGCCAGCGGGTGCTGCGCGGCTGAAGGGTTGCGGCTCGGGGTCGGGCTGCCTTTGCGCAAACGGGTGCTGTGTGGCTGGAGGTTGCGGCGTCAGTGAGCAGGGAGCTGCGCTGGCGGAGGGCGAAGGACGGCGGGCCCACGGCACGAACGGTGTCCGCGAGCCACGACGCCACCGCGCCAGGTGGGCTGAGCCCGCGCTCCGGCAGGTGCCGTGCGGTTGCAGGGCTGCGTGACCGCAGGCAGGCGAAGAGCGGCGGGCCCACGGCACGAACGGGGTCCGCTGAGCCGCGACGCGCCCTCGCGCCGGCAGACGCTGCGGGTCGCCGACAGACGACCGCACCCGAGCCGGAAGCCGCGCAGGCGGCAAACGGCACGCGGACCTGTGGCACGGCGGACCCGAGGCATCGGAACCGAACCCCCGGCGGGCCCCGCTGCGACACCTCCGCCGCGCCACCGGCGGCCCGGCTCACCTGCCCGGCGGCCCCGCCCTCACCCCCAGCACCGGCTGGCCTCCCACCACCCCCTCGAAGGAGCTGTCCCACGGCCAGCGCCCGGACTCGTCGGCGTGCACGAGCTGCAAGGCCTTGATGCCCTCCCCGTACAGCCGCGCGGAGACCAGCAGGTGGGCCCAGGGGCGTGCCACGCGGACCACCTCCAGCAGTGGGCCGCCGGGCACGGTGAAGCGGTGGCCCGGCTCGGGCAGGCAGCTGTGGACGAGGTGTTCGGCCATGTCGTCCAGCAGGCGGCCCGCTTCCAGCACGGCCATGCCCGTCACGACGAGTTCCGGGAGGCCGCGCGGGGTCAGGCCGACGGTGTACGCCCAGGGTGGATGGGCTCGGTCCCGTTCCACCGCCTGCACCGCCCAGCCCCGCACGTCGATGCAGCGGCGCAGGGTGGCCAGGTGTTCTTCCATGCGGCCGGCGGGGTGGTCGCAGTTCCAGCACATGACGGTCTCCTCGGATCGGTGGTGGATCCAGTGTGCCGAGGAGCACCGACAAGATCGTTTGAGCGATTCGTTGACAGAAAGTGGACAAACGATCTGTGGGCCGTCTGGATCGTTAATCTGCGACGCACGGAGGATCGTGCATGCGCCAACGAACGCTTTTCATCGCGTTGGTCGCGGCTGTGCTCGTCGCGGCCGCGGGCAGCGCGGTCACCTCGGCGGCCACGTGTTCGCCGTCCCGATCAGACGGAGCTATGGGCGGGATCGGCACCGGCTATACCGGTGGCGGACCGGCCACAAAGGACAGCGGCAGCACTCGGAGCCGCGGGAACTGATGCACTTCGAACCCGGCACCCCACTCGCGGACGCGGTCAAGGCCGCCAGGTCCGCCGCACTGCGCGGCAACGTCCTCGGCGTCGACCTCGCCTACGTGAGGGCCGCGAAGATCAGCCCGGCCGTCGCCCACGACCACTGCGCGACGCTGCTCAACCTCGGTGCCATCGCCAGGGCCGCGCAACGGTGCGACGAGTACCTGAGCGGGGGCAACGACACCACGCTGAGGATCCTCCGGGCCCAGATCCGCAGTGCCGCAACGGATCACGTCGCGGCCGAACGGGACGTGCGCGAGCTGCGGAAGCTGAAACTCACCGAACTGGAACAGGCGAGGCTCGCCCGCGTCGCCGCGCTGGCCGCGGCGGACCGCTACGACTACCCCACCGCGGAGAGCGAGCTCGACGCCGCCGAACGCCACTTCCGCCGCGCCGGGCGTCCCGAGCACCTGGAGCACATCGGCAGGGACCGGCTCCTGCTCGACGTGCGCAGGGGCACCCGCGTCTCGAAGCTGCGCGACCGCACTCCTCGCACGCCGGCCGAGTTCCTGCAACGTGCCGCGGCGCTGCGGCGCGAGGTCCGGTACGAGGAAGCGCTGGCGGTGATGACGCGCTGCGTCACCAGCTACCAGATCGAGCCCGCGCTGAGGTTCGCCGTTCTGTACGAGCTGACCGTGCTGCTCGTCATGACCAGGCAGGCGGGCACCGCCCGCAGGCTCTTCCCGCTGCTGGCCGCCGCGGCCGGTCCGGAGGTGATCTCGCAGCTCCCCGACGCGACCCAGGCGCTCCGGCCGGAACGCCGGCTCACCCACGTGCGCCGCCTGATCGCCCGGGACGAGCTGCTCGAGGCCGAGGGCATGCTGGGCGAGGGGAACTCGCCGCTGTGGCACCTGACCGCCGCCGAACTGGCCTACGCGCAGGGCAGGCTCGAGAAGGCCGCCCAGCACTTCGAGGTCGCGAGCAAGGCGGGCAACGCCGAGCTCACCGCGCTGGCGCTGCGCAAACTCGGGGACACGTTCGCCGACGCGGGCCACGAGGAGGTCGCGGCCCGGCACTGGGCCGAGTCGCACCGCGTCGAGGAGGGTCTCGCGGACCACCGGGACAGCCCCAGCGTCAAGCTGCGGCTGCTGCGCGCGGCCCCCGACGTGCGGGACGGCCGCGTGAGCGCCGCGGCCCGCCGTGCCCGGCGCGAGGGTCACAAAGCGCTGGCAGGACTGGTGGTCGCCGTCGAGGCCGCGCTGGCCGGGCCCGGACGACGCGATCTGCCGGGCTTCGCCGACCTCCCGGCGGCCCGGCGCTGGCTCGCCGCGGCGACGAGGCACCTGCCGAGGGACCAGGTCGTGTGGATGATGCACGCGACGCCGGACCAGCTCCACCACGTGCTCGTCGGCCGCAGGATCACGCACGTGACGACTTCCGTCCACATCGGCGACCTCACCGACACGGTCCGCCGGCTCAAGGCCTGGAAACCCAAGTACGACAAGGCGGTCCTCGGCGCGCTGCTCGCCGAGCTGGCCGGTCTGATCGGGCTGGAGGACGTCGTCGGGGCCTTGCCGCCCAAGGCCACCAGGATCGTCGTCGTGGCGGGTGGCGTCCTCGCGGACGTCCCGCTGGCGGGCCTGCCCGTCCCCGGCACGAACCTCTTCCTCGGCATGACCCACGCGCTGTCCAGCCTGCCGTGCCTGTCCGCGCTGCGCCCCCGCCAGCGCGGCGCCCGCGGGCAGAGGGGCGACGAGGCGGCGATCTGCACGGAGGCCTCGGCGCTGCGCCGCACTCTCGAAGAGGGGCGCTCCCAACGCATCCGCATCGACGCCCAGGCCGAACACGACCGCATGAACCCCGACCAGTCGTGGCTTCAGTTCGCCGACGAACGGGTGTCCGTGGAAGCGCTGGGAGAGATGGACTTCAGCGCGTGCGGCACGGTCGTGCTCGGTGCCTGCGAGCCCGGCATCGTCCGCGCCGTCACGGCCACGGGGCCGGGCGCGGTCGTCGCCGCCCACTGGCAGGCGGAGGACGCGGCCGCGCGGAAGGTGCTCGACGCGTTCGGCCGCCACCTGGCGAAGCTTCCCCGAGATCGCGCCCTGCAGCACGCACTGGTCGAAGTCGCCGATCGGCACCCGGCGGACTGGGCGTGCTGGTCCCTGCACGGCGACGCGGGCTTCCAGACCTCAGCGGGCCCGCTGCGCAGAAGACTCAGGAAGAACGGAGACCCCGTGCCGCTCGAAACCCGTCCCAAGGTGTTCCTGTCGTTCGCCGGAAAGGACCGTGCGCACGCCGAGCAACTCCGTGCCGAACTGGAGTCCCGCAACGTCAACGCCTACCTGGCCGAGGACGAGATCACGACCGGCGGCAACGCTTCCACCTCGATCGACGAGGCACTGGCCACCTCCGACTACCACGTCCTGCTGTGGTCGGCGAACACCCCGCGGCGCGAGCCGGCGGCGGAGTGGACGGCGGCGTTCACCCTGGAGATGACGCGCCGCCGCGCCTTCCTGTTCATCGTGCGGCTGGACGAGGAACCGCTGCCGCCCCTCCTCGCGCCCCGCAAGCACATCGACCTCGTGGACGCCGCCGACCGACTCGTCGCGACCTGGCGTTCCGACCGCAAGTCGGAGCTTCCCGTGTTCCCGCAACCGGTCCCGCCGACGCCGGACGGACCGACCGTCGCGATCTCGGTGCGCAGCCACGACCTGGGCACCACGCACGTCGTGATGACCCCGCTGCACCTCACCGGTGCCTCTTTGTACCGGGCGGTGTTCGAGGCGATGCGGCTGCCGACCGAGCAGATCACGTTCGACGGCACGATCGGGATGCGGTTCTCCTACGAGCTGTTCCACCAGAACGAACCGATCCCGGACGACGAGTCCACTGTGGAACTGTCCTCGGACGTCGTGGACATCGCCGTGCGCGTCGAGTCGTTCGGCGGCCGAGGCGCCCCCAGCGGCCGGGAGTACCGCCAGGACGACGAGCTGGACGAGGGCGTGGACGTCGACCAACAGCGCATGCTGCTGGTCGCCGCCTTCCGCCACCTCCTCCCCTAGGCACTCCGAACGGGTGAATTCCCTTCCGTCTGTCAGCCTTCGGTGGCTTCACCGCCTGTAACCGGTGAAGGTCGCCCGAGGGCGGTGAACGACACCTGCGGACGCTGAAGGGAAGGCCGTTGAGCGCACCGGATCGGGGCTTCGCGGAGTTCTTCCGCGAGTGCCTGCCCGTGGTGACCAGGACGCTGACGGCTCTGAGCGGCGACAATCGTGCGGTCGAGGACATCGCGCAGGACGCGATGCTGATCGCACAGCACCGATGGAGCGACATCCACGCGTACGACAAACCTGAGGCGTGGGTGCTCAAGGTCGCCATACGGCTCATGCGGCGGTGGCAGCAGCGGTACGGGAGGGAAACACCGCTGGCCGAGGTGCCGGAGGTCGTTCAGCCGGCGCACGACGTGGAAGCGCTGCACGCGGCGTTGCGCGAACTCTCCCCCAGGCACCGCGAGACCGTGGCGCTGCACCACCTGCTCGGGTACTCGGTCAGCGAGATCGCCGCGGTGCTGGTGGTCGGTGAGTCGACCGTGCGCACGCACCTCACCCGCGGCCGTGCCGAGCTGCGACGAATCCTCGGAGGCAGTGATGAGTGAGCTGCTGGCCCAGTTCGAGCTCGACGACGCCGTCGAGCGCCAGTACCGCCTGGGAGAGGCCGCGGAACGGGCGGGTCGCCTGCGCGAGGCGGCCGTGCACTTCCGGGTCGCCGCAGACCAACGCCTCGGTGACGCCGCCGTGCGGCTGGCGCACGTCCTGTTCGCACTCGGCGAGGAGGCCGAGGCCGTGCAGTGGTGCACGGCCGCCGTGGCAGACGGGTTTCCCGAGGCCGAGGAGCTGGTCAGGGCGAACTCCGAGGCGCGGCAGCGGTTTCTGGAGCACGCCGCCCGGATCACGGTCGGCGCGCCCACGTTCGACTGGCTGCCGCCCGCGATGCCGTCGCGCCGCATCTCCCCCGAAGCGATCGCCGCGCGCACTCAGGCGTTGCGGACGCTCGACCGCCGCTACGGCGGCATCGCCTGCCACAGCGCGGTTCTGGAGCACCTCGCCGCCGTCGAACCGATGATCGTCGTGGACGACACCTCGTGGACCGCCGTCGCCGAGGCGCACGAACTGGCCGGGTGGACGGCGTTCGACAGCGGACAGCCCGGCACGGCCCTGCCGCACTTCGCGAAGGCGCTGACGTTGGCGCGGCAGGCGGAGAACGAGGCGCTCATCGCCTCCGTGCTGACCCGCGCGGGCCGGATGTTCCTGCACCACAACGCTCCCGACGACGCGCTGAAGGCGTTCCAGCTCGGATTCGTGGCGGCGCACAACGCCTGGGCCGACCGGCGCGCGCTGAACGATCCCGCGCGGGCCATCGCCGCTCTCGCCGGCAAGGTCGGCACGTGTGGCGAAGGCCGGGCACGCACCTTGACCTTGACGGCGCTGGCCCGCAACCACCTCGCCCTGGGTGATCTCCCCGCGGCCACCGAGCTCGCGCGGGAGGCCGTGGAGTCGGCCAGGAACCTCCGTTCGGCACGCGCGGACGACCACTTGCGCTGGCTCGACCAGGAAGCGCGCGAAGCCGGCGCATTGCTGCTGGCAGAGCACGTTTCCAGCCGGTTCGCGCGTTCTGGATGACGCTGTCACCGGTCCGGGCCGCTACACGCGTGCACGCGTTCGAGTAGGTTCTGCGGCATGGCCGAGCCTTTCTCCTGGGTCCCCGCGGGAATCAACACGGACGTGCCCAGCGCGGCACGCGTCTACGACTTCCTGCTGGGAGGTGGCCACAACTTCGCGTCGGACCGGATGGTCGGCGACAAGGTGCTGCAGATCCTGCGCGACGGCCGTGCGATCGCCGCGTCGAACCGCTCGTTCATGCGCCGTGCCGTCCTGCTGATGATGGAGCAGGGCATCACGCAGTTCCTCGACCTCGGCTCAGGCATCCCCACGGTCGGCAACGTGCACGAGATCGTGCAGCAGGAGAACCCCGACGCACGGGTCGTGTACGTCGACTACGACGAGGTGGCGGTCTCGCACAGCCAGCTCATCCTGGAGGGCAACGACAACGCGGGCGTCGTGCAGGCGGACATGTGCCGCCCGGACGACGTCCTGTCCGACCCGGTCGTGAAGGACCTGATCGACTTCTCGCAGCCCGTCGGCCTGCTCATGATCGCCGTGCTGCACTTCGTCTCGGACGAGAAGGGCCCCGCCGAGGTGGTCGCCCGTTACCGCGACGCCGTGCCCGAGGGCAGCCTCGTCGCCCTGTCGCACCTCACCGCCGACTTCAAGCCGGACGAGATGGGCGCCGTCGTCGAGGCCATGCAGCACAGCCGCGACCCGATGTACTTCCGCTCGCTCACGGAGTTCGAGCCCATGTTCGCCGGCCTGGAGGTGCTCCAGCCGGGCGTCGTCCCGGCGCCGAACTGGCACCCGGAACTCGGCCCGGCCGGAGAAGGCGGCCCGCAGGACGTCTACGTGGGCATCGGCCGCAAGGTCTAGCGGCCCGTGTACCCATGCGTACTGCAGAGTTCACAGATTGAAGTACGCAAACGTACTTGACGAGTGATCGACAGCGGTCTACCGTTTCTCCTACAACACCGCTGTCGATTACTCGGCAATCCCGGATCGGGTGCGCCAAAGACGATGCCCCAGGTGGCATGCCGAAGCAGAGGCGAACCTGGGGCCTACTCATGCACCGTACCACGGCAGGTCGCGCCGTGGTCTCACGATCCAGGGGGAATGTGATGACTTCGAGCAACGGCATCATCAAGGTGCTCTCCGCGGCGCGTTTCTCGCCGTACCTCGCCGCCAACGGCGGTGATGAGGCGGCGGCATTGCGCGCCTACACCTGGAACATCCAGGTCAGCGCCGCTTTCTATCCGCTGCTCGGGCTCGCGGAGATCGGGCTCCGGAACGCCATGCACGATCAGCTGCACGCCAGGTTCCACCGACCAGACTGGTGGTCGGTGGCTTCGCTCACCGGCAACGGCCAGCTGCTGGTGAAGCGAGCGCGGGAGAAGGCCGCCAGCGCTGACGCCGACGACGTGGTCGCCCAGCTCAGCCTCGGGTTCTGGGTGTCTCTGACCAGCAGGTCCAACGACCGAGCGCTGTGGGTGCCCGCGCTGCACAAGGCGTTCCCCCACTACAGCGGCCGACGCGACCAGCTGCACCTCAGCCTCGTGAACCTGCTGAGGCTTCGCAACCGCGTGATGCACCACGAGCCGATCCACCGCCGCGATCTGAAGGCGGACCACGACGTGCTCTACCGCGTGTGCGGATACATCTCCGCTGACCTCGTCACGGAAGTCGCAGCCGTGGACACGGTGCCTCAGGTTCTCGAACGTCGTGATCGCCAGGGAGCGTGACGTGAACAAGAACGGACTGCCCCTGTCCGAGATAGCCAGGCTGGCCGGCGTCCGAGTGAGTGCGGCCAGCAACTGGCGGACCCGGCACGCCGACTTCCCCGTTCCCGACGTGGTCGCGGGACAGGAACTCTTCGACGCGGCGGAGATGGCGCACTGGCTGAGCCAGCGCAAGATCCCTCGCAACGGACTGCAGCCGGATGAGGCTCCGGGCAGCACGTACGGGGACAGGTTCACCCGCAACAGCGGGATGAGCACTGCTGTTGCGGCGGATGACCCGAGCGTGCGCGAAGAGATGCACTCCACGCTGCGGAGTCTGACGAACGTCCTGCGCGGCCAGCTGGACCTGATGTCCTCCGTACAGTTCGCGATGGCGCTGCTGCACCTCCGCAAGACCGAGCCTGTTCACTGGTCCGAACTGGTCGTGGCGCCGCCATGGGCCATGCGAGACTGGCTGCAGAGTGCATTCTCATGGGGGCCGAACTCGGATCTGTTCTCCAACACCCACGACACCCTGAACGAACATGCTCTGGTCGCCGCGGTCAGGCTGGTCTCCGAACTTCCGGTCGACGTCGATTTCGGCGAGGCCTTCGACGTCCTGCTGGAACACCTGAACCGCGATCTCGGCAAGTCCGGCGGCCACTTCACTCCGCCGACCGTGGTCCGGACGATGATGAAGATCCTCGCGATAGGCGAAGGTGAAAGCATCTACGACCCGTCGTGCGGCTCGGGCGAACTGCTGACAGCGGCGGGGAAGACGGGTGCTGCGGGCCTTTCGCTCTTCGGGCAGGCGCTGAGCGATCAGTCGTACCGCATCAGTGTGCTGAGCCTCCTGCTGCACGACCTGGAGGGCCAGGTCCACCGGGCTGGGCCCCAGCTCCTGCGCGGCTCCTTCCCAGGCAAGCAGTTCGACGTCGTGGTGACGAACCCACCCTTCAGCGGAACGCTTCCCGCCGAAGCCGAGTACGACAGTTGGCCTTTTGGGATTCCTTCCTCAAAGCGCACGAACCTCGCGTACCTCCAGATCGCGGTCGCCAAGCTCAAGCCCGGTGGACGCGCCGCCCTGCTGGCGCCGAACGGTTCACTCTTCACCAGCGGGCAGGACGAGCAGGTTCGACACCGCATGGTCGAAAGCGGTCTGGTCGCAGGCATCGTCGCACTGCCTCCGGGACTCTTCAGCTCGACCGGAATCCCTGTCTCGCTATGGCTGCTGCGCAAGCCTGGCATCCACGAGCATCCGACAGCTTCCGTCTTGTTCATCGATGCCTCGGGAATCGGAACGCAGAGGACACGAGGACCCCGGCACCTCCGCGAGGAGGACATCGAACGCCTCGTTCACGCGTCTCGCGGGTGGCAGCGCGGTGAGAAGGTCCCGGCGCAAGACGGGTTCTCCTACACCGCCCGGCTCGAGGAGATCCGCGACCAGAACTACAACCTCCAGCCAACCCGTTATGTCAGAAAGCCTGTTGCTCCGTGGGAGCGCAGCTCCAGCGAGCACTTCATCGAAATCAGGACGCGATGGCGCCACCTCGACGACCTCGGCGAGCGCATTGCGGCCGAGCGTCGCGACCTGGACGCGCGGCTTGAGAGCCTCGTCGAACTCGCTGCCGAGGACCGGCAGGAAGTGAAGCTCGGCGACGTGTGCGAAATCCAGGTCGGACTCGGGCACATCGTCCGCGAACGTGGTGTCCACACACCGGGTTGGATCCCACTTCTACTGCCACGCAACATCAAGCGCGGTTACTTGAGCCACGACGAACTGGACACGCTCGATCCTCAGACCGTCCGCACCTCAGGAGGTCAGTGGGAGCGGTACCTGCTCCGCGCTGGAGACGTGGTGGCCGCGCGGTCAGGTACGCTCGGACGGCACGGTCTGGTGAGCGAAGGCGAGGCGGGGTGGATCCTCGGGCCGAGCTGCCTGCGCATACGTCCTGGGAGTGGCGTGTCGCCGGAGTATTTGGTGCACTACCTCAACTCTCCTGAGATGCACGCGTGGATCACGACGCAGGTCGCCACCTCCACCGCCATTCCCCACATCAACTCCAAGCGGATGGAACTGCTCCCGCTTTCGCTTCCTTCTCTCGGCGTGCAGCGTGAGATCGCGACCACGATGGAACTGCTGGCGAAGCAGATCGAGCGCTACGAGGAAGCCGTGAAGTCCTCAGGAACTTTGCGCGACAACGTGTTCAGCACTCTGCTGAGCGATTGAGATGAGTGGGCCCGCACCGGCAGGCCCACTCAAGAGTCCTAGCGGAACTTCCAGGCCTGGGCCGCGGAACCGTTGCAGCTCCAGATGTTCAGCCGCGTGCCGGGCGTGGTCGACGCACCGGGGTTGTCCAGGCACAGCCCCGACTGCGGGTTCTGCACGGAGCCGTCCGACCGCACGCGCCACTGCTGCGCGCCCGTGCCGTTGCACTCCCACAGCTGAACGCTCGTGCCGTTGGTGGTGCCGCTGTTGCTGACGTCGAGGCACTTGCCGGCGATGGCGATGGTGCCGTCGGCGACGACGCGCCACTTCTGCGCGTAGGTGTTGTTGCAGCCCCAGATCTGGACCGGGTTGCCGTTGGCGGTGCCGCCGTTGTCGTTGTCCAGGCAGAGGGACGGGGTGGCCGACAGCTCGACGGGTCCGGCGCCGGACGGGTGGCGTTCGGCCGGGAGTGACGGCGTGTTGAGGTGGTAGAAGTCGACGGCCAGGTAGTTCGGGGTCTTGCGGGCCGCGGGCTCGCAGAAGCGCTGGGCCCGGTTGACCAGCTTGGAGTTGTCCGTGGCGGCGGTGCCCTGCACCGGGACGTCGCGGAAGTGGTTCATCACGAACAGCGGGCGGAAGCCTGTCTCCGTCGCGGTGAGCGGCTTGTCCCCCCAGCGCGAGTAGCAGGACCAGTCGGAGGCGCCGGTGCCGGACCCCATCGACCAGTGGTTCTCGACGGTCCAGTCCTTCTGGTAGAGCACGCCGGAATTCTCGCGGCCGTCGCGGCCGTGGTCGGTGAAGATGAGCAAACGCTTGCCGGACGCCCTCATCCGCGACAACGTCGGCCAGCCGTTCTCCCGGACGCCCTCGGCGTGGAACAGCACGTCGCCCAGGCCGTTCACGCGCGCCAGCTCGTTGCGCAGGACGTCGGCGGAGACGTAGTCCTCCAGGAAGACCGTGACGATCTCGGTGGGGCGTGCCTTCAGGAAGTCGACGATGCGCTGGATGTCGACGTTCAACGCCACGGGCCGGCTGACGGCCGTGCAGCTGTTGTGGCAGAGGATCGCGCCGTCGGGGGTCTGGTGGATGTCGAGCATGAAGCCGCGGACGCCGTCGTTGAGCTGCTGCACGATGCCGCGTGACTGGTTCGGGGCGATGTTGGCGAACATGAAGCCGCCGTCGACGCCGTTCGCGTAGGCGTTGTGGGCGGTCAGGAACGTCATCTCGTCCAGGCGCGGATCGGCCGGGGGCTGGACGCGGACCGGGGTGACCGGGGTGAGGAACCACGTGTCGGCGCCGGTGCCGACGCGGATCTGGTCGGTGCCGGACGCGACCAGGTAGCGGTCGGCGCCGGGGTCCTTGAAGCGGTACCTGTCCTGGTCGTCGAGGAGCCCCACCCACCGGGCGTCGGGGCTGGAGCAGCTGATCATCTGGGTGGCGTCGCCGGCCCGGCCGAGGCACAGGCCGCCCTCGGCCAGCGTGCTGCCGTTCCAGGAGAACTGCTGGCGGTCCTCGTTGCCCTTGGGGCGGTGCTGGACCGCGGACGAGCCGGAGACGGCGGCGTTCTGGCCGGTCACGGCGCTTTGCAGGTAGTAGTTGCCGTTGGGAGCGGCCGCCGCGTCCACGGGGACGAGCAGCAGCGACAACAGCGCGAGTGCAGGGATGATGCGCATGAGGTGAAGGCTCGACCACGGACATGAACATGAAAAGACTTCACGTCAAAATCCGTCCAAACCGAGACATCTGTGGCCCGGGCCACAAAAGCCGATGCAGCGGATCGAGCGGCGAAGGGGGTTTCCCACTCCGCAAACGACTGACGACTAGAAGGGGGCGGCGTGGGGTTCGACCAGTTCGTCGCTGATCGGCTGGACCGGTTGCTGGGGTACGCCACAGCCATCACCTGCGACAAACACTTGGCGCAGGACATCGTGCAGAACGTGCTCATGCGCGCACAGGGCAAGTGGGAACGCATCGGGGCCATGGATGCGCCCTATCTCTACGTGAAGCGCATGGTGACCAACGACTACCTGTCGTGGCGGCACCGCAGGGCCGCGCGGGAGATCGCCGTGGAACGCGGTGAGCTCGCCAAGCACGTGCCGTCGATGGCCGACCCGGCTGACGCGCACGCCGAACGCGAGGCCATGCGCGCACGGATCGCCATCCTGCCGCGCAAGCAACGCGCCGCGTTGGTGCTGCGGTTCTACGAGGACTGCAGCGACGCGGAGATCGCACAGGTGCTCGGCTGCACGGAATCGACTGTGCGCAGCCAACTCTCTCGCGCGCTGCAAACGCTGCGCACTCACGAACTCGCCCGGTCCGCCACCCTGGGGGTGCACTCATGAACGATCTGATCCGCCAGGCCATCGCCGCTGAGGCCGAGGAGCGCGTCGACTCCCGGACCGTGCTGGCCAACCTGCACAAAGCGAGGAAGCGCAAGCCGCTGGGGCTGATCGTCGGCGTCGCGACGCTGACCGCGGCCGCCGCGGCCGCCGCCGTGGTCGTCCCGATGACGATCAAGAAGACCGAGGCCGCGCCACCGGCGGTGTCGGCGCCGCAGGAAACGCAGAACGTGCTCCTCATCGGTCTCGACGACCACAACTTCACCGACGCGCTGATGCTCGCCCGGTTCCAGGCGGACGGGACGGCGGTCTCGGTGGTGTCGCTGCCACGCGACATCCTCGTGGACGGTCAGAAGATCAACGGCCTGTTCGCCCAGTCCCCCGCGAAGCTGACCGCGGCCGTCGAGAAGACGACCGGGGCGAAGGTCGACCACCACGCCGCCGTGAAGATGTCCGCGATCGGCCGCATCTCGGAACTCTTCGGCGGCGTCGCGGTGTGCCTGAAGGCGCCGTCGAACGACCCGATCACCAAGGCCGCCTTCCCAGCCGGCAGGCAGGTGCTCCAGGGCGACCAGGCGCTCGCCTTCCTGCGCCAGCGCCACGGCCTGGAGAACGGCGACCTGGACCGGGCCCGGCGGCAGCAGGTGTTCCTCGCCGATCTGGCCTCGAAGATCACCAAGGACAACGCGCTCACGCTCGCGCGCGAGGTCAGCGGGTCGATCACCGTGGACGACGGCTGGGACCTGGTGGGGTTCGCGCAGCGGTTCACGGGTCCGATCGGGATCAGCGTGACGACCTTGCCCGTCGACGCGCCGGTCGAGCGGGAGGCCGGGTTCGGGTTCGAGGTCGATCCCGCCAAGGCCAGGACGTTCGTCGAGAAGGCCCTGGACCAGGGCGGCAGCTCCGGCGGCAGCGAGTGCATCCGTTGACGATCACTCCAATGGAGCATCAAGTCGCTCTTCTGCGCAGCCGATGATCCGCATGTAGCGCGCGAAACGGCCGCTACGATCAATTCGTGCGCGAACCACTTGAACGTGACTCCGAGATCGCGCACATTCGTGAAGCTCTGGACGCAGCCACCCGTGGTGAGGGTCGCGTCGTCGTCATCGAGGGCCGTGCGGGCATCGGGAAGACCAGGCTCGTGCACGAATGTCGCGAGCTGGCCAAAGAGCGCGGGTTCGGCCGGCTGCAGGCCGTCGGCGACGCCATGGAGAGCGCGATGGCGTGGGGCGTCGTCCGGCAGATGGTCGAGCGGTCGGTGTCGCGGTACTCCGGCGAGCTGCGCGAGAAGATCCTCGCTGGTCCGTCCGGGGCGGCGCTGAAGGCCCTGGACGACGCCGCGCTCGACCCGAGCCAGGCCGAGCTCGCCCGCACGCTGCACTCGTTGTGGTGGGTCGCGGTGGACCTCTCGTCCACCCGGCCGCTGCTGATCACCGTGGACGACGCGCACTGGGCGGACCACTCGTCGCTGCAGTTCCTCGTCTACCTGTCGCGCCGGATCGCGGACCTGCCGATCGCGCTGGTCGTCGCGACCAGACCGCCGATGGACAACTTCGGGCCGCTCGCGCAGCTCAGCGTGTCCGCCGACCGGTTGCTGCCGCGTCCGCTCACCACGGACGCGCTCAGCGCCCTGGTCGGCGGGCACCCCGAGGTGATCACCGCCCTGCACGCGGCCAGCGGCGGGAACCCGTTCCTGTCCGGCGTCCTGGTCGACGAGCTCGCGGCGCTCGGGCTTCCGCTGGACGACGCCGAGACGGCCGGCAAGGTCGGCACGCTCGGCCCCAGCACCGTCTTCCGCGCCACGCTGGGAAGGCTGCCGGCCGAGGCGGTGGCGCTCGCGGGCGCCGTCGCCGTGCTCGGCACGCACGCCGATCCGTGGCAGGCGGCGGAACTGGCGGAGGTCACCGACCTCCCGGCCGCCGTCGAGGCGTTGACCGCGGCGAACGTGCTGGTCACCGGCGAGCACCTGGAGTTCGTGCACCCCGTTGTGCGCGAGGCGGTCCTGACCGGCCTCGGGCCGATCGCGCGCGCCTCGCTGCACGCGCGGGCCGCGAAGTCGTTGCAGGAGTCGCACGCACCGGCTGACCGCGTGGCCGCACACCTCGTGCACGCTCCCAAGGGGACGCTGCCGAACGCCGCGGACGTGCTGAGGAAGGCCGCGGCGACGCTGCTCTCGGCCGGCGACCCCCGCACCGCGGCGGGACATCTGACGCGAGCGGTGGACGAACGGCCCACCGACGCCGGGCTGCGCGCGGAACTCGGGCGCGCGTTGCTGCGGCTCGGTGACGCGGTCAACGCGCACCGGCACCTGAAGGCCGCGGCAGAGGGACTTCCGGACGCCGAACTGGTCGCCGCCGCGGCCTCGGCGACGGCCGCGCTGGAAGGCCCCGCCGCGGCGATCGCGGAACTCGAAGAGGCCATCGGGGCACGCCCGGACGGCGAGTCGCGCCTGCACCTGGAGGCACGGCTGGCGGTGTTCCGCTCGTTCCTCCCCGACCAGCGCCAGGTCGCGTCCGCGCACCTCAGCGCCTACTCCGGCCTCGCGGGCGGCACCCCGGACGAACGCACGCTGCTCGGCCTGCTCGCTCAGATGGGCCGCTACGAGGTGTGGCCGCACGACGAGGTCGCCGCGACGGCGACGCGCGCGCTGGCGAACGGCGCGTACCTGGACGACGCGACAGGCAGCACGGACGCGATGGTCGCCTGGCTCGTGGCGTTGCTCGCGCTGATGGCGGCGGACGGCGTCGGCACCGCGCGGCACGAGATCGAGCGGGCCCGGTTGAAGGTGCGGGCCCACGGGTCGCCGATCGAGTTCGCGATGGTGGCGAACGCGTCGCTGTTCCTGAACTGGCGCTGCGGCAACATGCAGGCCGTCGAGGCGGAGGCGGAGGGCGCGCTGGCCGCCGTCGCGCACGAGGACCCGGTGTCCGAGGTGATCAGCCTGCGCGCGACCTCGACGCACTTCGCGGTCTACGCGGCCCTGGAACGAGGCGACGTCGCGGCGGCGTCCGCGTTCATCGACGCGTTCGACGGTGCGCACGCCGATGCCCGGCTGACCATGCCGATGATCTGGTTGCACGAGGTGCGCGCGTTGATCGCACTGGCCGAGGGCGACGCACGGCGTGCGATGTTCGAGGCCTACCGCCAGCGCGACGCGATGCACCAGGTGCACGTCGATCCACCCACGATCCCGTGGCGCGCTCCGGCCACGCGCGCCGCGTTGCTGCTCAACCAGCAGGAGCTCGCGCTGGAACTGGCCGCCGAGCAGGTGGAGGTGGCCCGCAGGTGGGGCGCGGCCACGGAGGTCGGCGCGGCTCTGCGGTTGCTCTCGAACGCCGACCCCGACTCGCGACTGGAGCTGCTGACCGAGTCCGTGACCGTGCTGGAGGACTCGCCTTCACGCCTGGAACTCGCCCGCTCGCTGGTCGACCTGGGTGAGGCCCTCCGGGTGGCGAGGCGGCGGACCGACGCGCGGGAGCCGTTGCACAGGGCGATCGAACTGGCGGGCGACTGCGGGTCGGCGGTGCTGCAGACCCGCGCCGCCGAGGCGTTGGAGGCCCTCGGCGACCGGCCACGACGGCAGGTCGTGCTGGGGGCGGAGGCGCTGACGGCGTCCGAACGGCGGGTGGCCGACCTGGCGGCGGCGGGCCGGGCGAACAGGGAGATCGCGCAGGAGCTGTTCGTGACGCCGAAGACCGTCGAGAACCACCTCGGCCGGATCTACACGAAGCTCGGAATCGCAGGTCGCAGGGACCTCGCACGCGTACTCGCCTGAGACGGAGCGACGTGGGGGTGTCCCTGATACACCCATCTTTTCCGCCGGAGGGTTGAGGGTTCTCCCCTCATGCCCTTGGGGGTTCGCCTCGGCGAATCTTGTGTCACCGCAGGGGAACACAAGATCTCGAAGGGGAAACCGACATGATCCGCAACGCTCTGATCGCCGCCGCCGCCCTGACCGCCGTCGTCGCTCCCGCCACCGCGGTGGCCGACCCGATCATCGGCACGCCGCCCCCGTGCGTCGGCGCCTCCGACCTGGCCGGTGCCGACTTCAACGTCAAGAAGTGCGGCGTCAGCGATGTGGATCAGCACCGCGCCGGCCTGGAGAACAACGGCGGTGCCTACTGCGGCCCCGCGTCGCTCTACAACGTCCTGCACTACTGGGGTCACGAGAAGGACGCCCCGGTCGGCTGGCTGACCACCAAGGTCGGCAACCTCAACCCGAAGGACCCGGCCGACTACAGCGTCATCACCAACTCGATCGGGCGCATCGGCGTCGACGCCCAGTACGACGGCGGCACCAACCTCACCAACCTGCGCAAGGCCTGGGACATCGCCACCAAGCCCGCCCGCGACGCCGGCTGGACCACCTCCACGGGCGTGACGAGCACGCACAACAACCCCGACTTCGCGGGCGAGCTCGCGAAGAAGCTCAACGAGGGCCCGCTGCAGCTCGTGTACGGCCGCTACAAGGCCGGCCCCACCACCGGTTCGTTGCAGCGCAGCGGTGGCCACATCGTCACCGTCGTGTCCGCGACCGGCTCGTTCAACGGCAGCACGATCCAGCTGAAGCTGGCCGACCCGGGCCGTGCGCTCGACAGCGGTGAGGGCAACTACCTCTACACGCAGTCCGCGTACGAGTCGCTCGACGTCACCCTGACCAAGAAGTCCATCAAGGAGTACATCCCGGTCAAGGACGACGAGAACACCCGCGCGGACGAGTCGCTGGAGCCGGGCACCTACCGCACCGTGACGCGCTGGGAGCTCACCGGCCCGCGCTACGTCAGCGACACCACCCGCCAGATGGTCGAGGGCTTCAACTGGTTCGACATGGCCAAGTAGTTCTCCGGCAAGACCAGGGCCGCACTCTTCAGGGGTGCGGCCCTTTCGCCATAGCCTGGTCCCATGCACAGCCGCGATCGGGAACGCACCCGCCGCCGGTTGCTGGACGCCGCGTTGGTCGAGTTCGCCGCCTACGGGATCGCCGGGGCGCGGATGGAACGCATCGCGCGCATCGCCCGGTGCTCCGCGGGCCTCGCCTACAACTACTACGGCGGCAAGGACGAGCTGTTCGAGGCCGTGCAGTCGGAGGTGGTGGGCGCCGCCATGGTGGAGTTCGACGCCCACGACCTGCCGGGATACGCGGGCCGGTTGTACGACCTGCAGCACCGTCACCCGGAGTTCGCGCGGCTCGCGACCTGGCAGCGGCTGGAGCGGCGCGGGTCGGTCAGCCGGGTGGCCGAGGTCGAGGCGGTCCGGGCCGCGCAGGAGGCCGGGGTGGTGTCGTCGCGGTTCTCGGCGGAGCACGTGGTGCAGCTGGTGCTGGCGATCGCCTCGATGTGGTCCAACGGCACGTGCTCGAACCACCTGGAGCGGCGGCGGTGCGTCGAGGAGGCCGTGCGGCGGCTGGTCGAGCCGTAGACCGGGGCAACTCCGCGCGTGTGGTTAACCTGGATCTATGCGTGTTCTCGTAGTCGCCGCTCCCCTCCTGGGTCACGTCTTCCCGTTGATGCCGCTGGCGCTGGCGTTGCGCGACGCGGGTCACGAGGTCGTGGTCGCGACGGGTGGCGAGGCGCTGCGGGTCCGCGACTCCGGTCTGCGGGTCGAGGACGTCGTGCCGTCCCGCGTCCGCTTCGGACCGATCGCGCTGCGCATCATGCTCACGCATCCGCTGGTGGCCAGGAGGGAGCTGCGGGGCAGCGGCCGGCTCGACTTCGTGTCGCGGATGTTCGGCAGCGTCGGCGACGCGATGACCGCGCCGCTGCAGGCGTTCGCCCGCGGGTGGCGCCCGGACGTCGTGGTGCACGAACCGCTCGCCGCCGCCGGGTCGGCGCTGGGGGTGCCGTCGATCGTCCACGACGTGTCGCTGTTCGACGGGCTGGAGCTGACGGCCGCGGTCGGGGCGCGGATGAAGGCCGAAGTGCGTTCTCCCGCAACGGTTCTGCGCACCGCGCCGCCGTCGCTCGCGGAGTTCCCCGGCGGCGAGCCGATGCGGTTCGCGCCGTACAGCGGTGAGGGCGAGGTGCCGCGGTGGCTCGCCGAGCCGTCCGGGAAGCCGCGCATCCTCGTCAGCCGCAGCACCGCGCCCGGTCCCGGTGCCGGGCGGATGATGGCGGCCGTGGTCAGGGCGGCCGAGGACGTGGACGCCGAGTTCGTGCTGGTCCGTCCGGACCGGACCGGGGGTCTGCCGGGCAACGTCCGGACGGTCGGGTGGGTGCCGCTGCCGCGGGTGCTGCCGTTCTGCGACGGGATCGTGCACCACGGCGGGGCGGGCACGGTGCTCGGCTCGCTCGCGGCCGGGGTGCCCCAGCTGGTCGAGCCGGGACCCGGCGACCGGACAGTGCACGCGACGGCGGTCACCGGGCGCGGGGCCGGGTTGCGGGCCGAGCCGCGCGAGGTCACGGCGGCGCTGCTCACCCAGCTGATCGAGGACTCGAAGCTGCAGCGGGCCGCCGGTGAGGTGCGCGCCGAGATCGCGGCGATGCCTTCACCCAACGACGTGGCGGAACGGTGGGAAAGTCTCCCGATGCAATAGAGCAGCACCTAATCTGACCGAGTGCGCATTCTCTTCTCGAGCTTAGGCTCACACGGACACGTTTACCCGATACTTCCGCTCGCGATCGCCGCGCGAGCGCAAGGACATGACGTTCTCTACGCCGTCGACCCGGGATTCCACCCGACCGTGGAAAAGCTCGGGTTCACGGTGGTCGACGCGGGCATCAGCATCTGGGACGCGTTCCGCCAGGCGAACGCGCTGCACGGCACGGACGGGTTCCGCCGGGACATGCTGCGGCAGACCGCCGTGGACGCCTTCGGGTCCGTGCTGCCCAGGGCCTTCGTGAACGATCTGGAACCGGTGCTCGAACGGGACAAGCCGGACCTCGTCGTCTTCGAGCTCATCAACCCCGGTGCGGGCCTCGCCGCCCTGCGCGCCGGGATTCCGGCGGTCTGCCACGGATTCGGCAAGATGGACGAAAGCCTCATTCCGGAGGCAATGAGCGACCTCCTTCTGGAGTACGTCGCCGAGCTCGGCATCACCCTGCCGAATGGGCACCATTACGGACTCGGATCGACCTATGTCGACGTCTTCCCGCCGTCTTTGCAGGACCTGGCCTACCTCGCGGACGTGAATCGAATTCCGATGCGTCCGGTTCCGTTCGCCGAGCCGGGCGATCTGCCCGACTGGGTCGTGGAGCACGAGAGGCCGCTGGTCTACCTGACGTTCGGCACCGCGTTCTCGAACCCGGACGTGCTGCGCACCGCGATCGCCGGCGTGTCCGGTCTCGACGCCGAGGTGCTGGTCGCGACCGGGCCGCAGGTCGACCCGTCCGTGCTGACCGACGTGCCGGGCAACGTGCACGTGCTCCCGTGGGTGCCCCAGGCGGATCTGCTCGCGCACGCAGATCTCGTCGTGCACCACGGCGGCGCCGGCACCACGGTCGCCGCGATGACGCACGGCCTGCCGCAGCTCGTGCTGCCGCAGGGCGCCGACCAGTTCCGCAACGCCGAGATCGTCACGGACACCGGCCTGGGCGGCCGGCTCGTCGGTGAGGACTTCACCGCGGACGCGGTGCACGAGGTCGCGCGGAAGTTGTTGCGGGACAACGAAGTCCGGGCCGCGAACGCCGACATCGCCGCGGAGATCGCCGCGATGCCGTCGCCGGACGACGTGGTGCCGAAGCTGGCCGAGCTGGCCGGCTGACGACGTGCGGACCGGTGCCTACTCGCTGGGCACCGGTTTGAGCGCCGACACGGCCTCCTCGACGGAGTCGTACAGCGAGAGGACGTCGGCCACGCCCGTGACCTGCAGCGGTCTCCTGACGGCGCGCTGCGGTGCGACGACGTGGAGCTTCCTGCCGTGTTCCTCGGCCAGCTCGTGGGCCGAGATCAAAGTCGAGATGCCGGTGGAGCCGAAGAAGGTGACCAGGGTGAGATCGGCGATCAGCGCGGGCCCCTCGGAGACGAAGCCGAGACGAACGGCGTCCAGCACTTCGTCGGCGGTGTCGACGTCGATCTCACCTTCGACCACGACGACCATCAGCCCGGCCACCTCGGCGGCACGCACTGTCAGCAGCGGTGATTCCTTGAACTGTTCTTCGTTCACCAGCACTCCCCGGTGGCCGAAGCGCACGAGACTCTGACTCCGAGCACGCTGCTGAACCCGGCTACATCCCCGACGTTACGGCCGTTGCTTCCCCACCACAACCTACCCGCCCGCCAACCTCCGGACGGCGGCGACCAGTTCGGTGTCGCGCACGCCCTCGGCCAGGCACCTCGAGGTCCGGCTCGTCGTCGGCGACGAGCCACCCGCACGATCACGACCGCACGTCCGGGAGCCAGAACTCGACGACGGTGCCCCCGTTCTCCCGCCCGGTCGCGGTGCACCACCCTCCGGCGGCCTCCGCCCGTTCCCGCATCTCGATCAGTCCGAAGTGGCCCGCGTTCGTGTCGAGGCCGGACAGCCCGACGCCGTCGTCCACCACCCTGACCAGGAAGCCCCTGTCCACCGTGGACAGGTCGAGCAGGACGGACGAGGCTCGCGCGTGCTTGCGGACGTTGGTGAGCGCCTCCTGGCAGATGCGGAAGATCGTGATGGCCGCGTCGGCGCCCGGCTCCCGTTCGAGCGCGTAGCGGATCTCCGCAGCCGTGGAGGTGTCGGCGAGGTACGCGGCCAGCGAGTTCCTCAGCCCTTGGCGGTCGATGCCGGGCGGGCGGACGCGGTGCACCAGGTCGCGCAGCCTGCTGATGGAGGCGCGGACCGCGCCGTCGAGCTGCTCCACGACTTCGCGGTGCTCGGCGGGCAGCTTGCCGGCGAGCAGCTGCAGCCGCATGTCGACCGCGACCATGGCCTGGATCGTGTCGTCGTGGACGTCCCACGCGATGCGCTGACGTTCCCGTTCCTGCGCCTCGACCAGGTGGGCGAACAGCCGGCGCCGGTCGGTGAGCTGCTGCTCCGCGCGCCGCCGTTCGGTCATGTCGCGGGTGACCTTGCCGAACCCGCGCAGCTCACCGCTGTCGTCGTGGAGCGCCGTGATGATGACGTTCGCCCAGAACCGGGTGCCGTCCTTGCGGACCCGCCAGCCCTCGTCCTCGATCGCGCCGTCGGCCTTCGCGACCCGCAGCTCCCACTCCGGCTTGCCGGACTGGACGTCCTCGGGCGGGTAGAAGGCCGAGAAGTGCTGCCCGATGATCTCCTCGGCGGCGTACCCCTTGATCCGCGCGGCTCCGGCGTTCCAGCTCGCGATGTGGCCGCCCGGGTCGAGCGCGAAGATCGCGTAGTCGCGGACGCCCTGCACGAGCAGCCGGAACAGGTCGGTGTCGCGGAAGGCGTCCGGGTGCACGGCCTCATCATGGCGGCTAGGCCGTCAGCTCACACCAGACGACGTTCTGGCCGGCGCGTTCCAGGACGCCCCAGCTCTCACCGAGGACGGCGACGAGCTGGAGTCCCCAGCCGGGCGCTCGTGGGGCGGCCGCGTCGTCCACGACCTCGACCAGCACCTGCTCCTCGCCACCGGAGATGTGCACGACGGGGCGGCCGCTGCCGTGGCAGACGGCGTTGGTGGTGAGTTCGTTGACGACCAGGACGACGTCCTCGTGGTGGCCGCGGTAGCCACACCTCTGCGCGGCCCGGCGGGCGAATTCGCGGGCGAGCGCCACACCACCGCGCCGGTCGTTCTCCGGCAGGGAGAACACGGCTTCGACGAGCGCGCTTCCGGCCACACGACCACACTGCTCCAAGGTCGGCCCTTCGTGCAGATGCATCTGCCTCAGGCCGGCTGGTGCAGATGCATCAGTCGAGCAGGCCTTCGCGGCGGGCGATGGACACCGCTTCCAGCTTCGAGCACGCGCCGAGCTTGTCGAGCACGTGCTGCACGTGGTTGCGCGCGGTGTTGCGGGCGACGCCGAGCCGCGTCGAGATCTGCTCGGCACCGGCACCGTCCGCGAGCAGCGACAACGTCTCGCGCTCGCGTGCGGTGAGCGTCGCGCCGGTGGCGCTGACACGGCCGGTCAGCCGGTCGAGCACGCCCGCGAGCAGCCTCGGGTCGAACACGACCTCGCCCGCCGCGACCCGGCGGACGGCGTCGACCAGGTCCTCCAGCCGTGCCGACTTGAGCATCAGGCCCGCGCCACCGGCCTCGGCGACGCGCGCGGCGACCGACGCCGTGGCCTCACCGGTCAGCACCAGGACCTTCACCCCGAGCGCGACGAACTGCCCGATCAGCGCGGTGCCGTCGCCGTCCGGCAGTCTGCGGTCGAGGAGGACGACGTCGGGCTCGCCGCGGCTCGTCTCCGCGAGCGCCGCCGCGACGGTGGACGCGCGGGCGATCACCTCGATCCCGGCGCGTTCCAGGGCCAGGCCGATCGCCTCGGCGACCATGTCGTGGTCCTCCACGAGAACCACTCGGGTCATGCGGTTCAGCCTACGGCGTAGCGGAAGTTCCGCGACCGTCCGACCACGGACGAACGCACCTGGTCGAACACCTCTTCGTGCTGCTCCTCGACGCCCAGCCGCGGCGAGATGAGCTTGAGCAGGTGGGTGGCCCCGGTGCCGAGGGCGCCGCCGAGCGGGAGCAGGCCGAGGAAGATCTCGGTGCTGGAGCGCCCGGCCGTCTCCCGGGCCCGGTGCAGGGCTTCCAGCGGCAGGTCGGCCAGCAGGACGTTGTCGCCCTGGTAGGTGTGCGGCGGCAGCGGCCTGCCGGCGGCCCGGGCGAACGGCTTCACGCCGAACTCCTCCTTCAGCACGGGCGCGACGCGGAGATGGCCGACGTCGAACGGTTTCGTGCTCGCGAAGGTCACGCGCACGACGTCGCCGAGGGTCGTGAGCGCCGGCGTGACGTGGTCCGGCAGGTCCCAGCCGTGGAACGCCTCGAACACCGCTTCCGCGTACCGGGCCTCGAAGAACATCTCGCCCGCGTGCACCTCGGTGACGGGCAGGAGCTCGAACTCCAGCGCGGTGACGACGTCACCGGTCTTCTCGGTCGTGCGGACGCGGTCGCTCGCGAGACCGAACTCCCGAGCCAGCACGCTGAACCCGCCGCCGAGGGTGTAGCCGACGACCCCGACGTCACTCGCGTCGCCGCTGAGCGGGGCGAGGCCGTGTTCCGCGGCCTTCTCGACCACCTGCTGCCAGACCGCACCGGCTTCGGCCCTCGCGGTCCGGGTCGCGGGGTCGATCCGGACCTCGTTCATGCGCCTGGTGGAGATCAGGACGCCGGTGGTCGGCGTGGTGAGGCCGTGCCCGGTGGCCTGGACCGCGTACTCGTGGCCGTGGTTCCCGGCGTACCGGAGCGCTTCTTCGACGTCCCGCGCGGTCTCCACGGCGAAGATCACCTGCGGTTCGTGGCGGAGTCCGGTCTGGAAGCCGCTGCGCTCCTCGTCGTAACCGGCGTCTCCGGGGTAGAAGATCTGCATGTCTCCAGGGTCATTGGCCTGCGCTTATATGTCCAAGAACTAGTTGTACCGCCGTCTATAATCGTTGGTTATGGAGCTTCGCCAGCTGGATTACTTCGTGGCGGTCGCGGAGTCGGGCTCGTTCACGCGGGCCGCCGAACGGGTCCACGTCGCGCAGCCGGGCGTCAGCGCGCAGATCCGGCGGCTGGAACGGGAGCTCGGGCACGCGCTGCTGGACCGGTCGGGCCGCACGGTCACGCTCACCGACGTGGGCGCGGCGGTGCTCCCGCTCGCCAGGGCGGCGCTGGCATCGGTGGAGTCGGCGCGGCGGACAGTGGAGGAGATGGCCGGACTGGTGCGCGGGTCCGTGCGCGTCGGGATGGTCGTGTCGTGCGGGATCATGGACCTCCCCGAGCTGCTGTCGGAGTTCCACTCCGCTCACCCGGCCGTCGAGATCACGTTGGCGGAGGCCAACTCCGACGAGCTGATCACGTCGCTTGTGGACGGACGGCTGGACTTCGCACTGGTCGGTTACGCGGGCGCGGAGCCGGAGGGGTTGTCCGTCCGGGTGCTGGCCGACGAGCCGCTCGTGGCCGCGGTCGCGGACTCGGATGCCTGGTACGGCAGGGAATCCGTTGCACTGGACGAGCTGCTGGAGCGCGGGTTGATCAGCCTGCCGCCGGGGACGGGGCTGCGCGGGGCGCTGGACGCCGCCTGCGGTGCGCGACGGCCGCGGATCGCGTTCGAGGCGTCCGCGCCGCCGATGGTGATCACGCTGGCTCAGCGCGGGCTCGGGCCGGCGATCCTCGCGTCGTCGATGGTCTCCGGCCTGCACGCCGTGCGGATCACCGATCCCTCTCCGCGCAGCAGGCTCGCGTTCGCGTGGCGCGCGGAGGGTCCGCACAGCCCTGCCGCGCGGGCGCTGATCGGGCTCGCGGAAAACCAGGTGACAGCGCTCTAGCCGCCCTGTCACGATCACCGCATGTTCCTGACGGCTGAGCGCAACACGTTCGCAGGTGTTCCTGCGTGCGCGCTCGCCGACGTCCCGGCACAGCTGGCCGGCGCCCGACTCTGACCCTTCTCCAGTCCATCCTTCAGGACCACTGGAGGAGGGTCGTAGCGGTCCGCGGTTCTGAGAAACCAGCTGCACATCCCGAGGACACAGGACGATGAAGCAAGAGTTCGTGCGTGCCAAGCCACACCTCAACATCGGCACCATGGGACACGTCGACCACGGCAAGACCACGCTGACCGCGGCCATCACCAAGGTTCTGTCCGAAATGGACCCTTCGGGCACCACCTTCACGGCGTTCGACCGGATCGACCGGGCGCCCGAGGAGCTGGCCCGCGGCATCACGATCAACATCGCGCACGTCGAGTACGAGACGCCCACGCGTCACTACGCGCACGTCGACATGCCCGGCCACGCCGACTACGTGAAGAACATGATCACGGGGGCGGCGCAGCTGGACGGCGCGATCCTCGTGGTGTCCGCGGAGGACGGCACGATGCCGCAGACGCGCGAGCACGTGGTGCTGGCGCACCGCGTGGGAGTGCCGTACGTGGTGGTGGCGCTGAACAAGGCCGACGCGGTGAGCGACCCGGAGCTGCTCGACCTGGTGGAGCTGGAGATCCGCGACCTGCTCTCGCAGTACGGCTTCGACGGCGACGCCACACCGGTCGTGCGGGTCTCCGGCCTGCGCGCCCTGCAGGGCGACCCGGAGTGGGTGGAGTCGGTGGTGTCGTTGCTCGACGCCGTGGACTCGCACGTGCCGGTGCCCGAGCGGGACGTCACCGGGCCGTTCCTGATGCCGATCGAGAACGTCCTGACCATCACCGGCCGCGGCACCGTCGTGACCGGCGCGGTGGAACGCGGCGTGCTCGGCGTCGGCGACGCGGTCGAGGTGCTCGGCCTGGGCGACTCCGTGTCGTCCGTGGCCACCGGCATCGAGACGTTCGGCAAGCCCATGCGGCAGGCCCAGGCGGGGGACAACGCCGCGATCCTGCTGCGCGGGGTGAAGCGCGGTGACGTCCGGCGCGGCCAGGTGCTGGCCCTGCCGGGCAGCGTCGCGCCGCACACCCGGTTCCGCGCGTCCGTGTACCTGCTCTCGCACGCCGAGGGCGGCAGGCACACTGGGATTGCGTCGAACTACCGCCCGCAGTTCCACTTCCGCACCGGCGACGTCGTCGGCGTGGTGGAGCTCGACAGGACGCTGGCCCTGCCAGGTGACACCGTCGAGGTCACGGTGGAGCTGGGCAAGGCGGTGGCGATGGACACCGGGCTGGGCTTCGCGATCCGCGAGGGCGGCAAGACCGTGGGCGCCGGCACGGTCGGCGAGATCCTCGCCTAGGCGGCGGCGACGGCCCGCGAAGGTGGTCGCGCCGCCTTGAAGAGCGCGGTGGGGCAGCTGTCCCACCGCGCCTTCTTCGTCAGCCCGACCTGTCGCTCACCGAGTGCGGCGCACCGACCGGCTTCGACTCGGGCGAGCCGCGTTGCCGCAGGTAGACGCTGAGGATCGCCATCGACGCGATCGCGAGGAACTCCGACTGCCAGTTCTGCAGCGACCGGTTCCAGAAGTCGGCGCTCAGGAAGTACTGGAACAGCCCCATCTGCTCGGCCAGCGGGTCGGAGTTGTTGGCGTACCAGCCCGCCACCCACTGCAGCGTCCACGAGATCAGGAACAGCACCAGCATCGCGAGCCCGAGCGACTTCGAGTAGAAGGCGGTGCGCCAGCCACCGGCCTTCGCCCACTTCGGCGAGTCCTTCTTGACGTACGCGCCGACCTGCTGTTCCTCGTCGGTCTCGTGGCCGACCTTCTCCGCGGGCTTCGACTCGGTGGAGCCGCGCTGGATGAGCCAGACCGTGGCGGTGACGTACAGGAAGAACTGCAGGTACTCGGACTGCCAGTTCTCCACGACGTCGACGAGGAAGTCGGCGGAGAACAGGTACGAACCCAACGTCAGCAACGGCTGACCCAGCGCAGCCTGACGCTCGTTGTAGTCGGCGTGGCCCGCGAAGAACTGGCCGACCAGCGCCGCGAGGAACAACCCGCCGAAGACGAGCGTCAGGCTGTGCTCGCGCAGGAAACTCCTCATAGGACCGGGTGCCCTGCGCCAAAAGCATCAAACATCGAGCAGAGGCACCACTTCCTTGGCCCAGAACTCGAAGAACTCCTGCTGCTGCGGCCCGATCTGCTGCACGTGGACCTCGTCGAACCCGGCCTCGGCGAACTCCCTCACCTTCTCCGCGTACTTCTCCGGGTCCGGGCCGCACGGCATCGACTTCGCGATCATCTCCGGCGTGACCAGCTCCGACGCCTGCTCGAAGTGTTTGGGCGTCGGCAGCACCTGGGCCAGCTCGCCGGGCAGGCCGTCGTTCGGCCACAGCCGGTGCGCGGTCGCCACCGCCTCCTCCTCGGAGGCCGCGTAGCAGACCTTCAGCCCGCTCTGTGCCGGGCCGCGGCCACCCTCGGCGCGGTACTTCTCGACCAGGTCGCCGGCCGGGCCGACGCTGACGTAGCCGTCGCCGCAGCGGGCCGCGAGGCGGACCGCCTTCGGGCCGAACGCCGAGACGTAGATCGGCACCGGGCGCTCGGGCAAGGTGTAGATGCGGGCGTTCTCGACGGTGTAGTGCTTGCCGTGGTGGGTGACCTCATCGCCCTGGTGCAGCGTGCGGATGAGGCCGATCGCCTCCTCCAGCATCTCGAGCCGCACGTCGGCGGACGGCCAGTGGTCGCCCAGCACGTGCTCGTTCAGGGCCTCGCCGCTGCCGACACCGAGCACGAACCGGCCCTGCGTCTGCACGGCCGCGGTGGCGGCGGCCTGCGCGATGACGGCCGGGTGGATGCGCACGGTCGGGCAGGTCACGGCCGTGGTGATCGGCAGCGACACGACCTCGGACAGCGCGCCGATCGTGCCCCAGACGAACGGTGACTGGCCCTGCTCGTCGTTCCACGGGTGGTAGTGGTCGGAGATCCACAGCGACTCGAAGCCGTGCTCCTCGGCCATCTTCGCGTTCCTGACCAGCTCACGCGGTCCGTGTTCTTCTGAAGAGAGGAAATAGCCCAGTTTCACGGCAGCAACTCCTGGATCTTTGTCTTGAGGCCGCGCGTCATCAGCGCCCAGGCGTCCGGGTCGCCACGCAGCACCGCCTCGGTCATGTCCTTGATCTGCTCGAACGTCGCGTGGGGCGGGATCGGCGGCACGTTCGGATCGCAGCGCACGTCGAGGACGGTCGAGCCGTCGAACGCGAGCGCCGTCTCCCACGCCGTGCCGAGCTGCGCGGGGTCGTTGATCTCGATGCCCTGCAGGCCGATCGAGCGGGCGAAGGCGGCGTACGAGATGTCCGGAAGTGTCTGCGACTCCTCGAACTTCGGTGCCCCGCCCATCGCGCGCAGCTCCCACGTGACCTGGTTGAGGTCGTTGTTGTGGAAGACGCACACGACGCAACGGATGCCGTATCTCCGCAACGTCAGCAGCTCGGCCATGCCGTTCATCTGCATCGCGCCGTCGCCGACCAGCGCGATCAGCGGCCTGTTCGGCTGCGCGAAGGCGGCGCCCAGCGCGTACGGGACGGCGCAGCCCATGGTGGCCAGCGTGCCGGACAGCGAGGACCGCACGTTGCCGCGGATCTTGAGCAGCCGCGCGTACCAGTTCGTCGCGGACCCCGAGTCGGCCGTGACGATGGCGTTGTGGGGCAGGCGTTTCGAGAGCTCGGAGACGATGCGCATCGGGTTGACGGGATCGGCCGGCACCTGCGCCTGCCGTTCGACGACCTCCCACCAGCGCTCGACGTTCGCCTCGATCGTCTCCCGCCAGGAGCGGTCGGTCTTGTTCTCCAGCAACGGGATGAGCGCGCGCAACGACTCCCGCGCGTCGCCGACGAGGTTGACCTCCGTCGGGTAGCGCATGCCGATCGCGCGGCCGTCGACGTCGATCTGCACGCCGCGCGCCTTGCCGTACTGCGGCAGGAACTGCGAGTACGGGAAGTTCGAGCCGACGATCAGCAACCGGTCGCAGTCCCGCATCATCTCGTAGGACGGCCTGGTGCCGAGCAGTCCGATCGACCCCGTGACGTACGGCAGGTCGTCCGGCAGCACGTCCTTGCCCAGCAACGCCTTCGCGACGCCCGCGCCGAGCAGGTCGGCGACCGCGCGCACCTCCTCGGCGGCGTCGCGGGCGCCCTGCCCGATCAGGATCGCGACCTTCTCGCCGCTGTTGAGCACCTCGGCCGCACGCCGCACCTCGTCGAGCGCGGGCACGACGGACGACACCGGGCGGGACGGCGGGCTCGACGGGATGTACTTGAACTCGTGCTTCGGCGCCTCGTACTCCTGCTCCTGCACGTCGTTCGGGATGATCAGCACGGCCGGCGCGCGGTCGGCGGCGGCCGTGCGCATCGCCCGGTCCAGCGCGTTCGGCAGCTGCTCGGGCACCGTCACGTCGACCAGGTACGAGGCCACGTCGCGGAACAACGAGTGCAGGTCGACTTCCTGCTGGTAGCTGCCGCCCTGCGCGGTGCGGGCGGTCTGGCCGACGATCGCGACGACCGGCACGTGGTCGAGCTTCGCGTCGTACAGACCGTTGAGCAGGTGGATCGCGCCGGGACCGCTGGTGGCCAGGCACACGCCGACGTCACCGCTGAACTTCGCGAAGCCGACCGCGGCGAACGCGGCCATCTCCTCGTGGCGGGTCTGGATGAACCTCGGCTCGTTGTCCGCCTTGCCGAACGCCGCCACGATCCCGTTGATGCCGTCGCCGGGGTACGCGAACACCTGCTTCACACCCCAGTCGCGCAGGCGTTGGACGATGAAGTCCCCGACGGTCATGAAGGGTTCCCCTCCAGCACGTAGACCGTGTAGGCGGACCGGATGATCGGCTGCGCGACGTTGCGGACACGCACCCCGCCCGGCGTCATGCCGTGCTCGGTGCCGAAGTGCGCGTGACCGTGCACGGCGAGATGCGTGCCCGTCGCGTCGATGGCCTCGCCGAGCAGGTACGAGCCGAGGAACGGGTAGATCTCCGGCGGTTCGCCGCGCAACGTGTCCGGCACGGGCGCGTAGTGCGTCAGGGCGACCTTGATGTCGGTGTCCAGCTCCGACAGGGCCTGCTGGAGGTTCTCCGCGATGTCGCAGGTGTGCTGGATGAACGCCTTCATCTCGCGCTCGCCGAACGCGCTCCCGCACTTGCCCGCGAACCCGCCGCCGAACCCCTTCACACCCGCGATGCCGATCGAGCAGCCGTTGACCCGGTGGGTGAACGTCGTGCCCTCCAGCACGTGGATGCCCTTGTCCTGCAACGTCTTGGTGACTTCGAGGGGCTTGTCGTCCTGGTGGTCGTGGTTGCCCAGCACGGCGACCACGGGCACCGGCAGGTCCGCGAACTCGTCCGCGACCACCTCGGCCTCGACGACCGTGCCGTGCCGGGTCAGGTCACCGGCCAGCAGCAGGATGTCCGCGTGCTCGCCGACCTTCTCCAACGCCGGCCGCAGATGCCCGCGCATGTCCTCGCCGAGGTGGATGTCCCCGACCGCAGCGACTCGGATCATCGCAGGTCCTCCTCACCCTCCGGTTCGCCCGCAGGTGTCACGCGCACGTCGTTGAAGATCGTCAGCTCGGGGGCGGCCTCGTGCAGGACCTCCTCCAGCGCCGCCCTGCGTTCAGCGCAGGCCACGTCGCCGGAGAGCATCACGTGATCGCCGCGCACGGTGACGCGCACGCCGAGTTCGGCGGTCCGGGGGTCCTCGGCCACCGCCCTACGCAGATTTGCCGCCAGGTACTGCTCGGAACTCATGGCTTCTCCCGATGATGTCGAGGCGTTCGATGAGCATCAGGAACGCTTCGGCGTAAGGCGACTCCTTGGTCTCCTCGCGCACCTGCTCCCAATCGATCTGTTCTCGCAGCGCACGGGCGAACGGCAGCAGCTCGCTGAAGTCACAGCGATGGCCGTCCAGCACCAGCAGCTTGCTGCTCAGCACGAACGTCGCCGGCATCACCGGCAGCATCACCGAGCCGACCGGCATCTCCTCGGCCATCGCGAGGATCTCGTCGGTGACGATGCGCTCGTTCGGCCGGAACAGCAGGTCCACCAGCGAGTCACCGTCGTAGACCTTGAGCAGCCAGTCCTCCGGCGGCTCGGCGGCGCGAAGCCCGCGCTTCACCAGCACGCGCACGGCCTCCGTGGCGTCCTCCGGGCGCACCAGGAGGTCGACGTCGTGTTCGCTCGCCGGCCCTCCGCGCGCGTATCCCGCACATCCGCCTGTCAGCGCGAAGGGAATCTCCGCGCCACGTAAAGCGTTGGCGACTTTGACCAACGTCCGCAGCAGCTCGTCCTGCAGTCCGCTCATGCACTCCCGGCTACCCGCCGAAGAGCGACGTGAACCTCAGTCGGTGGCAAGCCGCGCGTGGGTCTCCGTGTCGAAGCGGACGCCGTCGTAGAGCAACCTGGCCCGCTCGACCCCCTCCACCGCGAAGCCGGCGTTCGTCGCGACGCGGCAGGAGGCGGGGTTGTCGAGCCGGTGCGCGAGCTCCAGGCGGAACAGGCCGAGCTCGGAGAAGGCGAACTCGCTGACCTCGCGGCACGCCCTCGTCGCGAGCCCCTTGCCCCGCGCCTCCTCCCGCATCCAGTAGGAGACCCACCCGGTCAGGTGACGGCGTTCGACGCTCGACACGGCGACGTTGCCCACGGGAACGCCCTCGTGCAGCACGGCGAACGAATAGGCGGTGTCGTCGATGCGGCGGGACGTGAGCAGCGCGATCCACTCCTCGGCCGCGGGCAGGGAGTCGATCTGGGAGGTGAACTGGCGGTCCATCGCCTCCTCGCCCGAGGCGGCCAGGATGATCGGGGCGTCGTCGGGGTGCCAGGGCCGCAGCAGGGTGTCCACCTGTCCACCTTCTGAATTCCGCGGGTCCACTGCAACTCGGAGGGGTGCTCGAACGTCAGAAGGACATCCGGTAGGAGGAGAGCAGATGGTCATTTTCGGCTGGCGGACGACGATCGAGCAGTTGCGGATGCTGACGCTGGTGTGCGGGCACTGCCACCACCAGGCGGCGCACAACCTGTTCCGGCGCTACACGAAGCCGACCATCTTCTTCATCCCGCTGTTCACCATCAGCAGCAGGTACGGGCTGCAGTGCACCTTCTGCGGCGTCTCCTACGACATCAGCAAGATGCACGCGCATCAGCTCGTCTGACAGGCAGGGCATCCGGGCGCGTTCTCGTCGGTGGTGACGCGCCCGCACTCCGGGCAGATCAGCTCGAGAAGGCAGGCCGGCTCAGCTTCAGGGACACGACCGAGGTCCACACCCAGCCGATCGTCGCGACCACGTACAGCAGCACCGTGCCGCCGGGGTTGCCCAGGAACGCCATCGGCACCATCAGGAGCACGCCCGTCAGGCCGCTCATCACCGCCAGCCATCCCCCGAGCCTACGCGCGAACACGAAGCACGCCCCGATCCAGCCGATCATCGCGAGCCCGAACGCGACGGCGTGCAGAGCGCCGTGCCAGGACAGCGCGGCGGGCGGGCCGTCAGGCGCTCCGGCGGGAAAGCCCATGGCGGGATCGGCCACGAAGACCCCGCCGAGGATCATCCCGGCGCCCATCAGGCCGATCAGCCGCGCTCCCCACGTCGTGTGCCGGGCCATGCCCGTCGCCGCGACCAGGAACAGCGCTCCGCTGACGACGAAGTTCGCGATCTGGACCCAGCCGAGCGACCCGAGGCTGAGCATGCTGAACGGGTGCCGCGAGAGGTCGAAGCCCTCGCGGGTGAACGCCTGGGCGTACCCGACGACGAGGTAGAGCGGACCGGCGACGACGCCGCAGGCGATGCGGGACATGGGTTCCTCCAGCAGTTCGGTGTGGCGAGAACGGAACCACCGACAATATTTTTTGTCAAGACCAGTCGGACTGCCTTGACGAATAGATTCGTCGGCAGCAGGATGGGACCATCCACGCACCAGGACAGGGAGAACCGATGGGCCACGAGTTCAAGAGCACCGACGAGATCGAGGTGCCCGCGTCCGTCGAGGACGTCTGGACGGCCATCGCGACGGGGCCGGGCATCGACTCGTGGTTCATGGGCCGCAACGAGGTCGCGAACGGCCAGGTCAAGATGACCTTCGGCGGCTACGAGCCGACGAGCGGGATCACCGCGTCGGAGCCGGGCCGCCACTTCGCGTACGACAGCGGCAAGGCTCCCGACGGCCGGTTCATCGCCTACGAGTTCCTCGTCGAGGGCCGTGAGCACGGCAGCACCGTGCTCCGCATGGTCACGAGCGGCTTCCTGCCCGGCGACGACTGGGCCGACGAGTTCGAGGCGATGACGCTCGGCGGTGCGCTGTTCCGGCGCACGCTCCAGGAGTACCTCACCTGGTTCCCCGGCCGCACCGCCCGCCCGCTCACGGTCTTCGGACCGATGATCAGCGACTGGGACGAGGCCTGGAAGAAGCTCGACGCGGCACTGGCCGAGAAGCTCCCGGACGCCGTCGAGTTCCACCGCAACGCCCACACGATCGGCCTGCGCACCGAACGCGGCATGTACCGGTTCATGCGCGGCTTCTCCGGCCCGGTCATCGCCGCACACCACGTCTTCGAGGGCGACGAGTCCGAACAGGACTGGCAGGACTTCCTCGACACCACCCTGGGAGAGCAGAAATGACGCGCTTCACCACTTCCGCCGACGGCACCGAGGTCGCCTACTCGATCACCGGTTCCGGGCCTGCGCTGATCATCGTGGACGGCGCGATGTGCCACCGCATGTTCGGCCCGACGACCGAGCTCGCCTCGGTGCTGGACAAGAACTTCACCGTCCACACCTACGACCGGCGCGGGCGCGGCGAGACCGGCGACGGCGCGACGCCGTGGGCGCTGGAGCGCGAGGTCGAGGACATCGACGCCGTGATCAAGGAGGCCGGCGGCAGCGCGTTCGTCTTCGGCGTGTCCTCCGGCGCGGTGCTGGCGCTCGAAGCCGCCTCGCGGCTGCCGGGCATCTCGCGGCTCGCGATCTACGAGGCGCCGTTCGTCGTGGACGACACCTACAAGCCGCGACCGGCGGACATCGTGCGGCAGATGAACGACATGCTGGCCCGCGACGACCGGTCGGGCATGCTCTCGACGTTCATGAAGATGGTCGGCGTGCCCGCCTTCGGCCTCGCGGTCATGAAGCTGACACCGATGTGGAAGAAGCTCAAGCCGGTCGCGCACACGCTGCCGTGGGACCTCATGATCCTGGGAGACGACGGCCGCGGCTCGAAGCTCCCCACCGACCGCTGGAACGTCAAGGTGCCGACGCTCGCGATGGACGGCGGCAAGAGCCCCGAGTACCTCCGCAACGCCATGAAGAACGTCGCGGAAGTGCTCGGGCCGGACGCGGAGCACCGGACGCTGCCCGGTCAGACGCACATGTACAAGTCGTCGGTCATGGCGCCGGAGCTGGTGGAGTTCTTCTCGCGGGCCCAGCGCACCGCGGGGCCCATCGCGTAACCGGCCACGACGAAGAGCCCGCCGACCGCAAGCCACCCGAGTGCTCCCCAGCCGAGCACGACGGTGGTGAGCAGAGCGGGGCCGACCATGCGCGCGACGGCCGTTCCGGTCGCGAAGAAGCCCTGGTACTGGCCCTGCCGGTCGGCGGGCGCGAGGGAGAAGCTGATCTCCCACGCCCCGGAGGCCAGCATCATCTCGCCGAGCACCTGCAGAGCTGCGGCCGCGATCAGCAGCGCCGCCACGGGCCAGGCACCGACGCTGAACGCCGTGGCCGCGAAGACCACGCAGGACGCCAGCATGATCAGGCCCGCGTGCTTCACGAGCCGCGACGCCTGGCTCAGCCCGGTGGCACGCCGCGCGATCCGGACCTGGAAGAGCACGACGGCCGCGGTGTTGAGCACCAGCAACGCGGCCGCGAGCCACGTCGGCGCCTCGGTGCGCTGCACGATCCACAACGGGATGATCAGGCTCAGCAGCGGCATGTAGAGCAGCATCACGGCGTTGATCAGCGTGATCAGCGCGTACGGGCGGTCCTTCAGGACGTCGAACTTGCCCTTCGCCCTGGTCATCACGGTCTCCGGCAACGTGCTCAGCACGGCCGCGGCGATGAGGAACGCGACCACGTCGAGCACGAACACGGCGGTGTAGGCGATCTCGGTGCCGAGGTGCAGCGCGAACCCGCCTGCCGCCGCGCCGATCGCGATGCCCGCGTTGGCCGTGGACTGGATGCGGGCCCGTGCCCGTGTGCGTTCCTCCGGCGTGGTGAGGCCGGCGAGCAGGGCCTGCCTGGACGCCTGCAGGCCGCTCTGGAAGCTCGCGTACAGGCACATGACCAGCACGAACGCCGCGAAGTTGCGGGTGAGGAGCAGGATCCCGATGCTCGCGGCGGTGGCGAGGGCGAGCACGACCGCGGTGGTGCGCGGGCCCAGGCGGTCGGCGAGGTGCCCGAGTGCGACACCGGCGACGGCTCCGACGCCCCACGCGAGCGTCAGCGCCAAGCCGACCCGCGCCGCGCTCAGGCCCACGACCTGCGTGAAGTAGAGAGCGGAGACGACGAGGAAACCGCCGTCCCCGATCGAGTTCGTCAGCTGCGCGTACGCGAGTCGCCTGGTCATGTCTCGACCGTAGGGCGACCATTGGCCCTAGTCGCGGGACAAGGACAGACTGCTTTTCTGGGCCAATTTGTTGCCCGCCCAGGACACCGCGAACGCCAGCACGCCGAAGACCACCGCGACGACCAGGCAGTTCAGCAGCACCGCGCCGTAGCCGTTCTGCCGCGGATCCATGAACGGGTAGGGGTACCAGGCCACGATCGGGCCCCTGACCAGCGTGTACACCAGGTACGCGAGCGGGAACGCGAGCCAGACCCACCACCGCCTGGTCTTCTCCGGCGCGAGCAGCCACTCCACGACCACGAGGATCGGCACGATGGTGTGCAGCACCCAGTTCGCGTAGGCGGGCGTCTGCACGTCGATGCCTCGCAGCAGCAGCCAGTACACGATGCCCGTCGTGCCCATGTAGAGCACGGCCGCGCCCCTGATCTGCGCCGACACCGGGCTGAACACGCCCAGCAACGCCACCACCGCCGCGAAGACGTTCGAGAGCACGGTGAAGTAGCTGAAGTGGTGGAACGGGCGGAAGTCGTCGCCCAGCACCACGACCAGGTAGATCTCCGCCGAAAGCACCAGCAGGAACACGGCCATCCGGAGCAGCTTGATCACTCACGCATTAGAACCCGGTTTCGTCAGGGGTGCATCCGGGCGCCCTTGAAGATCTTGTCGACGGCGTTCTTCTGACCGTGGACCGCGATGCCGACCAGGTCGAGGTCCTGCGTGTGCACCTTGCGGACGGCTGCCCGGTTGTCCTCGTCGTTGCCGGTGGCGAACAGGTCCGCGGTGAAGATGCTCATGGGCTGCTTGCGGTTGAGGGCGCGTTCGTGGGCCTTCTTGAGCAGGTCCTGGTCACCCTGCAGGACCACGACGGGCTGGCCGAACATCGACAGGTAGCGCACGTCGTCGGCGTCGACGTAGGGCTCACCGCGCAGCGTCTCGGGCAGTCCGCTGACGAGGAAGGCGGTGACGTTCAGCGCCTGCCATCCGGCCAGGTCGTCCCGCAGCAACACAGCGATCTTGGTGTCGAACATGGACTCCACGATCGCGGACGTCCTCGTGTGCCGTCTTGTACGTTTCTGACATGAGCGTCACGGCCTGGAAGCCGGGCGTGGAAGGCATCAAGGAGGTCTTCCACGCCTCCTTCACCACGCACGTCTACCCGGCGCACACGCACGACGCGTGGACGTTGATGGTGCTCGACACCGGTGCCGTGCGGTACGAACTGGACCGCCACGAGCACGGCGCGCTCGTCGACGGCGTCACGCTGTTGCCGCCGCACGTGCCGCACGACGGCCGCTCCGCGCATCCGACCGGGTTCCACAAGCGCGTGCTGTACCTGGACGGCTCGGTGCTGCCGCCCGACCTGATCGGCAAGGCCGTCGACACGCCGATGCTGCCCGATCCGCTGCTGCGGCACCGGGTTCACCAGTTGCACCTGGCGCTCGACAAGCCGTTCGAGGCGGCGAGCAGGCTGGCGCTGATCACCGAACGCCTCACGCACCACTTCGCCGGCACCGCACCCGCCGTGCACGCGGACCCGACTCTCGCCGACCGGTTGCGGCAGCTGCTGGACGCCTCCCTGCCGGACGGGACGACCCTGAACGCGGCCGCGCGGGAGCTGCAGACCAGCCCGACCCACCTCGTGCGGGCGTTCAGCCGCCGGTTCGGGTTGCCGCCGCACAAGTACCTGACCGGCCGCCGGGTGGATCTCGCGCGCGGCCACCTGGTCGAGGGACGGTCGGCGGCGGAGGCGGCAGTGCTGGCAGGGTTCCACGACCAGTCGCACCTGACGCGCCACTTCCGCCGTGTCCTGGGTACGAGTCCCGGGCGCTTCGTACGCTGACACCGTGCACATCGGCATCCTCGGCCCAGTTGAAGCGCACTCCCCCGACGGCAAGATCGCGCTGGGTGGCCCGCGCCCGCGCACCCTGCTGGCGCTCCTCGCGATCCGGGCCGGGGAGATCGTCCCGCTCGACCGCCTGGTGGACGAGCTCTACGGCTCGCAGCCGCCGGCGGACGCCGCGAACGCACTGCAGGGCCAGGTCTCGCGCCTGCGCCGGGCACTTGGGAACGCGGCGCTGGTCGAGTTCCACCCGGCCGGCTACCGGCTGGCTCTGCCCGCCTCGCAGGTCGACGCGCACCGGTTCGTCTCGCTGGCGGCGGACGGCCGGCAGGCGCTGGAGCAGGGTGATCCGCGGGGTGCGGAATCCCTTCTGTCCGAGGCACTCCAGCTCTGGCGCGGCCCGGCGCTCGCCGATGTCGCCCTGGCGGACCACGCGACCCGCCTGGAAGAGCACCGTTCCGCCGCCGCGGGCTCGCTGGTGGCGGCACGGATCCGGCTCGGCAAGGCCGACGTGGCCGAGATCCAGGACCTGGTGCGGCAGAACCCGCTGGACGAACGCCTGCGCGGATACCTGATGCAGGCGCTGAACCAGCAGGGCCGCCAGGCCGAGGCGCTGCAGGCGTTCGAAGACGCACGCGCTCTGCTGGCCGACGAACTGGGCACCGACCCGTCGCCCGAACTGCGCGCCGTGCACCTGCAGGTCCTGCGCGGCCAGACGCATCGCGAGCTTCCCGCCCAGCTGACCAGTTTCGTCGGCAGGGAGGAGGAACTCGCGCGGATCGCCTCGCTGTCCGCCCGGCTCATCACCCTCACCGGCCCCGGCGGCGCCGGCAAGACGAGGCTCGCGCTGCAGGCCGCCGGTCCCGGCGCGATCTTCGTGGACCTGGCACCGGCCAAGGACGTCGCGGCGGCGACCCTGCAGGCGCTGGGGCTCAAGGAGTCCGTGCTGGAGCCGGAGGACCGGCTGACGCTGGCGCTGCGCGAACGCGACACGCTGCTGGTGCTGGACAACTGCGAGCACCTGATCGCCGAGGCCGCCCGGCTGGCCCAGCACCTGCTCAGCACGTGCCCGTCGGTGCGCATCCTCGCGACGAGCCGGGAGGCGCTCGGCATCACCGGCGAGACGCTGTGCCCGGTGCCGCCGCTGGACCCCGAGCAGAGCGTGGCGCTGTTCGCCGACCGCGCCCGGCTGGTCAACCCCGCGTTCGTGCGCGACCGGCACGCGGTCGACATCTGCCGTGAGCTGGACGGCCTGCCACTGGCGATCGAACTGGCCGCTGCGCGCACCCGCACGCTGACGACCGAGGAGATCGCCGCCCGTCTGAACGACCGATTTCGCCTGCTCACCAAGGGAAACCGTGCCGCCGCACCGCGCCACCAGACGCTGAGGGCCGTCGTGGAGTGGAGCTGGGACCTGCTGTCGGAGGACGAACGCGACCTGGCCGCGTGCCTCGCGACGTTCAGCGGCGGGGCGAGCCTGGAGGCCGTCGAGGAGGTCTGCCGGCACGACCTCGAGACGCTGGACGCGTTGGTGGACAAGTCCTTGGTGGAAGCCGCCGACGGCCGCTACCGGATGCTGGAGACCATCCGCGAGTTCTGCTCGCAGCACAAGCGCGTCGACGCCGCGCACGCCTCGTACTTCCAGGAACTGGCGCACCGCGCGGATCCCGAGCTGCGCCGGAGCGATCAGGTGCGGTGGTTCGCGCGGCTGAGCGCCGAACACGCGAACCTGGTGCAGGCGCTCGACTGGACCACCTCGGCCGACCCGGGCCGGGCGCTGCGGCTCGTCAGCGACCTCGCCTGGTACTGGTACCTGAAGGGCAGCCGCACGGAGGTCCAGGGCGCGGCGCGGAAACTGCTGGCGCTGCTGCCGGAACAGTCCACAGAGGAGTACACCGTCCTGCTGGCACTGGCCGAACCCGAACGCGTGCAGGAGAAGCTCCTGGCGTTGCGCGGCCCGATCAGGCAACCGTTCGTGCTCATCGCCTGGGCGATGCTCAGCGGCCCGCCCGACCCGTCCGCACCGCGCACCGCGTTGCAGGACGAGGTCGAGAAGAGCGAGGACCCGTGGATCCAGGGCCTGATGGGCTTCAGCAACGCCTACACCACCTGGGCCGCCAGCGGTGACCGGGGCCTCGCGATCCAGCAGTCCCGCGAAGCCCTGCGGCGGTTCCAGGACCTGGGCGAACGCTGGGGATCGGCGCAGGTCCTGGACGTGCTGGCCACCCTGACCGAGGACCCGGCCGAAGCCCTCGCGCTGACCGACCAGGCGCTGCGCGCCGTCACCGAGCTGGGCGCCGTGGAGGAGCTGGCCGAACTGCGGGGCCGACGCGCGGACCGGTTGCTCGACATCGACGAGGACCAGGCCGAGCGCGACTACCTCCAGGCGCTGGAGATGGCGGCGCGGGCGGGACTGACGGCCACCCGGGCGCTCGCGAACGCCGGACTGGCCAAGATCGCCCAGCGGCGGGGAGATCCGGCGCGGGCCGAGGAGCTCCTGCTGGCGGCCCAGCAGGAGCTCGGGTTCGGGTGGATGCACACCGCCGTCAAGCAGCAGGTGGACGAGGCGCTCGGTGAGCTGTGGCGTACTCGGGGAGCGTGATCGCGGTGGCGGCGCGCAGATCCATCCGCGCCACCACCGGCATCTTCGGCAGCAGCCCGAACATCCGGTCCCGCACCCACATCCCGAGCCTGCTGCCGGGCGCGAGGAACGGCCCGGGGTTGCCCTGGCTGCCGCGGGCGTACGGCCCGATCAGCGCCTCGTACCGGGCGAAGGCGTCCCCTCCCGCCGCCATCTCCCCCGCCAGGACGTAGGCGGAGACGACCGCGAGCCCGGTTCCCATGCCGCCCAGCGTGGAGCCGTACCCGGCGTCGCCGATCAGCGTGACCCGCCCCGAACTCACCGAGGGCATCCGCACCTGGCTGATCGAGTCGAGGTAGACGCCCTGGGACACCACCTCGTCCGGCATCAGCTCGGGAGGGATCGGCGACTTGTACAGCAGCCATCCCGGCGAGGTCAGCACGCCCGGCGAGCACGTCAGGTCCCGGTCGTCGCCCTCCGCGTCCCAGATCGCGAAGTAGTAGCCCTGGAACTTCGGCCGGTACTCGGGGAAGACCAGTCGCCGCACCCCGGACCGCATGCCGTCCGCGCCGATCACGAAGTCGAAGCGCCGTGGCGTCCCGTGCGCGAACGTGACGTCCACGCCAGCGCCGTCGTCGTGCAGTGCCGTGATCCAGTCGCCGAACACGTACTCGACGTCGGAAGCGGTCAGCTCGTACAGCAGGCGCGACAGGTCGCCGCGGAGGATTTCCACGTCCCCGGCGGTGAACGAGGCGGGCAGTCGTGCCCGTTCGCGGCCGTCGACGCCGCGGAACACCATGTCCCGCGGCGTGGTCCGCGCGGCCAGCACCGCGTCGAGCACACCCATCCGCCGGAGCACGGACAGGTGCACCTCGCCGCGGAAGTCCACGGCCTGGCCACCGTCGCGCAGCGACGGCGCCCGCTCCACGACCACCGGGGTGAAGCCGAAACGTCTCAGCCAGTGCGCGAGAGCGGGCCCGGCGATTCCCGCTCCCGAGATCAGTACGTCCATGCTCGGGATGCAACGCCGGGCCGCTGACCGAACGCTGGCGGAACGCTGACCCCTACGCTCCGCCGATGATCTTCAGCATCTGCGAGATCTGGCCCTGCCGGGTGTTGACCACCCGTTCCGCATAGGCCGTCGTCTCGGGGTTCATGCCTTCCTTCTTCTCCGTGAGCGCCATCTCCACGCCGGCGCCCTGGTGCCCGGTCATCAGGTTGAGGAAGAGCTGGTCGAACTCGGCTCCGCTCTTCTCCTTGGTCTCGTTGATGACCTTGTCGTCGAGCAACGGCTGGCCACCGTGGGCGGCGTGCAGGTTCGCGCCGTCACCCTCCGGCTTGCCCCAGAGCTTCAGCCACGACTTGAGCATCGTGAGCTCCTCGCGCTGGGTCACGTCGATCGCGCCCGCGAGGTCCTTCGCCTCCTGCGTGGTGGCCTTCGCCAGGCCCACCTGCGAGAGGCTGATGCCGAGCTGCAGGTGGTCCACCATCATCTGCACGAACATCACGTCCGCGTCGTTGAACCTCGCACTGGCGGCAGGAACGGGTGGTGCGGCGGAGCTCGCGCCGTGCCCGTGGGCTCCTTGGCCCTCCGGGACGACCGCCTCTCCGCCGCACCCCGCCAGCGCCAGGACCGCGACCGCGATCACCAGGCGCTTCATCAGGTCAGACCTTCTCCCACAGGGCCGCCACGTTCGGCGGTTCCCAGCCGTTCAGCGACGTGTGCGCCTGACGGCAGCGGTAGGTCGAGCCGCCGTAGGTGACGGTCGAACCGGCCGCGTAGGAGGTGTTCGGCGCCCACGTGCCACCGGCGGGCGGCTGCTGCGTGGTCGTCGTGGACGAGGTCGTGGTGGTGGGAGGAGGAGTGGTGGTCGTGCTGGTGGGCGGCGGGGTCGTGCCCCCACCACCGATGTTGAGGTCGATGCACGAGTAGAACGCGTTGACCGTGTCGCTGATGTTCCAGATCGCGTACAGCTTCTGGCGACCGGAGAACCCGGCGAGGTTGATCGTGTGCGTGGTCGGGTTGTTCGGCTGCTGGTTGTTGCCGGCGACGTAGCCGACGCGCGTGCCACCGATGAAGTACTCGTAGTCGCGCGTGGCGTGCCGGGCGGTGAAGGTCCAGGTCAGCGACAGGGTCTGACCGGTGTTGGTGACCTTCCAGGGCAGGCCGTCGTTGTCGAGGGGGGCGAAGGCGCCGTTCGCACCGCTGCAGTTCTTCAGGCCCTTGGGGCCCTCGGCACTCTGCGGCTCGTACTTCGCCTGGCCGCACAGGTCGACGGAGACGTCTCCCCTGGCACACTGCGCCGAACGGCTGGCCGGCGACGACACGTAGCCGTGCGCGTTCGCCGAACCGACCGGCGTGATGAAGACGATGGCAGGGACAACGGCCATGACGAGCGCCGCTTTGCGCATGAGTTTCATTCGTCCGAACTCCTTGGATCGTTCCCAGACGGGGTGACCCGTAGGCAGGGGGCGGGAACCGGGAGCGTTCTAGATCGCTCGCCGATCCAGTTTCGGTCTGTGGTCTAGACCATAAACCGGGTTTCTGAAAACGGTCAAGCGATCACCGGACACGAACCGAAAACTGGTGCCCGCCAACGAGTTCACGTCGAATGACAACGTTTACTCCGCCATTCGGGTCACCCCATGCGGACCAGCTGGCCCATTGGTACGAACTCCGCACACTGGGTATCCCGTTGCCATGCGCGAATTCGACGAGCCCAGCAGGGCTGCCGGTCCCGGCGTTGTCACCGACGGACCCGCAGGTGCCCCCACTGTCCTCGTGATCGATCCAGCGGGAGAGGCCGTCCACGACGAGATCCCCGCGACCTGGCGGCCGCTGACCGAACACCTGCGGATCGTCTGGCTGCGGGCTCCCGCGGCGCCGACCTGGAAGTCCACAGTGGACACCGTGCTGACCAGGCACCGCGACGACGCGCGGAGCGTGCTCGACGTCCTCACCAGCGGACCGCTCGCGGCCGACGTCATCGACCTCGTGTCAGCGCACCGCGACCTCGTGCGCTCGGTGTTGCTGGTGGACCCCGAGGTCCCGGTGGACGTCCCGTTCGCCCAGGTCATCCCCCACACCAACACGACGCCGGTACCGCTGCCGCTCGGCCACCCCGACGTCGTGCAGGGCGTCCTCGCGGCACTCGAACTCCACCGAACCACTTAGGTTGCGGAACTTTCGCTGAACCGGACACTTCGGCCACCCGTATCCCTCGGCAGGGAACACTGGACGGGAGGCTTCATGCGAGCGCGTCTGCTCATCATCGTGCTGGGGCTGCTTGCGCTGACGGGCTGTTCGTCTGTCGGCGGTAGCGGCTCGGGCGAACCGGCGGCCAACGAGGCGGATGCGACGTTCTCGTTGCGAATGATCCCCCACCACCGCCAGACGATCGAGATCGCCAAGGTCGCCATGCAGAAGTCCAAGGACGAGTTCGTCGTCAACGTGGCTGACAAGATCGCCACGGCCGAGGCGGGCGAGATCGAGCAGATGGCCACCTACCTGCGCAGCTGGAACATCCAGGTGCCCGGCGACGACGCCAACGCCACGCACAAGATGGCGGGCATGATGACCGCCAAGGACGTCGAGGCGCTGAAGTCCGCCACCGGCAAGCAGTACGACGACCTCTTCCTCGCCACCCTCTCCCGCCACCTCCGCAGTGGCGTGGACATGGCGAAGGACGCCCAGGCCAAGGGTGAGCACATCGGTTCCAAGGCGCTGGCAGGCAAGATCATCGTGTCGCAGACCGAGGTGCTGGACCAGATCAGCGCCAAGCAGAAGTCCTGACACCGCACCAGGACCGGTACGCCCGTCACACGTCCACGGCCGCTGCGGCAGTGGACGTGTCGGCATAGGCCCGAAATCCGGTCGGCCCCGGACCTGGTCCTCAATACCCTCCTCGGCATGTACCCACAGGTGGAGCCCTACGCCCAAGGCATGCTCGACGTAGGAGACGGCCAGCTGATCCACTGGGAGGCCAGCGGCAACCCCGACGGCAAACCGGCGTGCGTGTTCCACGGCGGCCCAGGATCGGGTTCGCACCCGAGGTGGCGCGAGGACTTCGACCCGGACCACTGGAACCTGGTCCTCTGGGACCAGCGCGGCTGCGGCCGGAGCACGCCGTCGGTCGCGGACCCGGCGACCAGCATGGAACACAACACAACGCAGCACCTGATCGACGACGCCGAGAAGCTCCGCGACCACCTCGGCATCGACAAGTGGCTGCTGGCAGGCGGTTCGTGGGGTTCGACCCTCGTCCTCGCCTACGCCGTCCAGCACCCCGGCAGGGTCAGCGAGATCATCATCCCGGCGGTCACCACCTCCCGCCCCGAGGAGCACGCGTGGATCACCCGCGGCCTCGGCATGTTCTTCCCGGACCACTTCGAAGCCTTCCTCGACGGCGTCCCGGAGGAGGACCGCGACGGCAACCTGGCGCTGGCGTACAACAGGCTCCTCAACTCGCCGGACCCGGTGGTCAGGGACAAGGCCGCCTGGGACTGGAGCAAGTGGGACCTGGCCACGATCACGGGTGGCGACAACGACTTCGAGGGCACGAGGTACGCCGACCCCGTGACGCGCTACCGGCTCGCGCGGACCGTGACCCACTACTGGGGCAACGAGGCGTTCCTGGAACCGGACCACATCTTCGACAACCTCGGCAGGCTCGAGGGCATCCCCGGCGTGCTCATCCACGGCCGCAACGACTTCGGCGGGCCGTTGTACACCGCGTGGGAGGTGGCCAAGCGGTGGCCCGACGCCGAACTGGTCATCCTGAACGACGCCGGGCACGTCATCATGGAGGGCAACAGCATGGACAAGGCCATCACCGCCGCCATCCACAAGTTCCGCTAGGGCGCGACGGGCCCGGACCGGTAGAGGTCCTCGCCGGCCCACCGGATCCGGTCCTGGAAGCCGAAGCCGGGCGCGGCGACGAAGTTCGCCGCGTCGTCCACCGAGCCCGAGCCGTCGTACCGGGCCCGCAACGGGTACGGGAACACCGGGCGGGTGCGCACGACGTTGCCGTCCGAGTCCCGGCCCACGGCCAGGATCCGGGACGGTGGCTGACCTCCTTCGACCCACGACACGAGTGCCCGGAACGGGTCGAAGTCGGTCAGGGTGTCGCCGCCGGCGCAGTGCCACATCGACGGCACGACGAAGAGCCTTGCCCACGAGGGGTTCTTGCCGCCGGTGAGGCGTTGCCAGTAGTCGAGCGTGCCTTCGAACGGGATGCCCTGGTCTCCCGCGCCGTGCCAGATGATCAGCTTGCCGCCGGCTCGCTGGAACGCGCGCAGGTCCAGCGAGAGCGAGTTCGCCTTCACGGTTTCGGGCACCAGGCGCCGGAACTCGCGGACGGTGAACTCGAAGGACTCCAGGGACGAGTGCGGCTTGCCGATCGGGTAGACGAGGTGCTTCAGGCCGTTGTCCGCGAGCTCGGGAGCGATGCCGCGACCAAGACCGGGAGTCGGGTTGAGCCAGAACGTCCACGAGAGCTCGGAACCGTAGGGCTGGCCGCCGGGGTAGAGCCGCACGCCGCCGTCGGACGGCCCGGCGTAGAGGCGGCGCACACGCGCGATCTCGTCGTCGGTCAGCTGCCCGGCCAGAGTGCCCGGGTCGAACCGGCACAGGCGCGGGTCGTCGATCTGGCCGTCGGCCAGGCCGTCCAGGCCGTCGCAGGCCGCCATCACCGCGGTGTGCAGCAGGACGATCTTGTCGTTCGGGATGGTGTTGCGCGCGATCCACGCCTGGTAGCCGATCAGCGCGGTGTAGTAGGCGCCCGGCGCGGCCGCGATGACGCCGTCGAAGTCGCGCGGGTAGCGCTGGGCCAGCAGCAGGCCCTCACGGCCGCCGTTGGAGCAGCCGCTGAAGTAGGACTTCGACGGCGCCTTGCCGTAGAAGACCGAGATGATGTGCTTCGACACCTTCGACAACGCGTGCGGCGCGCGGAAGAAGTAGTCGTCGCGGGCCTTCTGGTCCGCGACGGCCCACGTCGTGTCGAACGGGTTCTCCGGCGGCGCCTGGTGGCCGTCGTCGGTCGCGGCCACCGCGGCGTCACCGAAGGCCGGTCCACAGCCGGACGGGAAGGCCGGATCGCCTATGGCGCCGCAGAATCCGCCACAGCCGTACTGGAGGTAGCGGCCCTGGTAGCCGCGCAGCGGCAGCTTCAGCTGGAAGCGGATGTTCGGTTCGATCGTGCCGCGCACGTCGCAGAACTCCGTGGTGCCGCTGACAACCGCGGCCGATGTGACGCTGGTGCGGGCGTCGGGCACGTCGAACGAGCGCACCAGATCCGCGCAGGAACGCGCTGGGGTGGTGGCGGCGGCCGGAGCGACCCCCGCCGCCACCGTCCCCAGAACAACGAGTGGTACCAACAACTTTCGGAACATGCGGCGTCCTTCCCCCTGTAGCCGGACGTACAGGGGGAGTCTTCCAGCTAACCGACGTGCACGCGTGGGCGTCGAGTCGGATCCGACTCAGCCGAGCGGATGATTTCCCGTACGACCGGAGGCGTGTCACCGCGGCCGAGGATCAGGTACCGGAAGAGGTGTGCCAGCGGGTTTCCCTCCGACCACTCGAAGTGCGCGTGCGGGATCACGCCGGTCGAGTCGCGCAACGCCAGCAGGATCGCCGCGATGGCGTTCGGCGCGGCCGGAGCGGAGGCGCGCAGGACGCGGTGGCCGTCCACCTCGACGCCGGACACGCACAGGACGTTGCTGAACGCCGACGGGTCGACGATGTCGATCTCCAGGAAGATCACGTCCGCGGACCCCGGCACCGGGTTCATGCCGCGCTGCTCGGTCTCCTTCTCGTCGTACTCGGCCTTGTCACCGTCCTGGCGGCGGTTCGCGATCAACGTGATCAGGCCGTCGTTCTCGATCGTGTCGGTGATGAACCGGCGGGCCTGCTCGTCGAACTTGATCCTGTCGACGCGCAGCTCGGTCGTGCGCGAGATGCGCGACACCAGGGAGATCACCACGATGCCGACGATGAAACCGAACGAGATCGTGATGCCGTCCGGCTTCTCGATGACGTTCTCCACCAGCGCGTACAGCAGCACCAGCGTCAGCACGGTGAACCCGATGCTCGCGCCGCGCTGCCTCTTGCGCCACGCGGACACCGTCACCGCGAACGATCCGGACACCATCATCGCCAGGATGCCGGTGGCGTAGGCGCCTGCCTGCGCGTTCACGTCGGCGTTGAAGATGATCGTGATGATGACGCAGATGACCGTGTAGACGATCACGACGGGACGAACGGCGCGGCCCCACTCCGGCGCCATGCCGTACGAGGGCAGGTAGCGCGGCACGATGTTGATGAGACCGGCCATCGCCGAGGCGCCCGCGAACCACAGGATCAGGATGCTGCTGATGTCGTAGACCGTGCCGAACACCTCGCCGAGCAGCTCGTGCGCGAGATAGGCCAGCGCACGGCCGTTCGCGGGCCCACCGGGCGCGAACTTGTCCTGCGGGACCAGCACGGTGGTGATGAACGACGTCGCGAGCAGGTACACCGACATGATCAGCGCGGCGGTCGTGAGCAGCTTGCGGGTGTTGCGCACGCGGCTGTCCAGGCGCTTCTCCGGCGTGTCACCGGACGCCGCGACCAGCGGCATCATGCTCACACCCGTCTCGAACCCGGACAGACCGAGCACCAGCAGCGGGAACGCCAAGATCGCCGGGCCGACGACGCCGAAGAACCCGTCGCCGTGCGCACCCAGCGCCGACACCCAGCGGTCGAGCGCGTCCGGCGTCGCGAAGACCTCCACGAGCCCCACCACGGCCACGACGGCGTTCAGCGCGAGGAACACCGCCACCAGCGGAATCGCGACGCCCACGGCCTCGCTGAAGCCCATCAGGAACACACCGCCGAGGATCAGCAGCAACACGATCGTCAGCAGGAGCTCGGTGCCGTGCAGCGACTCCGGCACGTACGGGTTCTCCAGCGCGTGCACCGAGGCGTCGGCGGCGGACAGCGTGATGGTGATGATCCACGACGTCGCCACGAACCCCAGCAGCACGAGCACGAAGATCTTGCCGCGCCAGAACGGCAGCAGGTCCTCCAGCATCGCCACGGAGCCCTGGCCGTGGGGGCTCTCCCGCGCCACCCGCCGGTACATCGGCAGCATGCCGAACAGCGTCAGCGCCACGATGAGCAACGTCGCCAGCGGGGACAGCGCACCGGCGGCCAGCGCGGCGATGCCGGGCAGGTACGACAGGGTGGAGAAGTAGTCGACGCCGGTGAGCGTCATGACCTTCCACCACGGGTGCGGCCTGGCGTGCGACTCGTGGCTCTCGGGACCCGAAGGTGCCACGCGGTCCGCGAGCAACCACCTGCCCAGCGGTCCGCCGGGAGGGGCCGGCCGTTCCGGACTCGGAACCTCGGCGGGGATGGCGAACTCCGTGCTCATGGCGCAGAGCATGCCACCGTCAGCTGATCACGGCCGGAACTCCGCCGGGAAACCAGCCTCCTGAATGGACAATCCGGACGGACGCAACATTCCGATGCTGCCCTGTGCGTGCAGATCGAGAAAAAGGTCCACAACGTCCGGATCGAACTGCTGGCCGCGACCGGACCAGAGCTCCCGCCGCGCGCGGTTCTCGTCCAGGGCGGTCTGATGTGGACGATTCGACCTCATCGCGGCCCACGCCACGCACACGGACAGGATCCTGGCTTCCGCGCGGATGTCGGCGCCGCGCAGCCCGTCCGGATACCCGTCGCCGTCGTAGCGCTCGTGCTGCTGCCTGATGACGTGCGCCACACCCGCGAACCCCGGCACCATCCGGGCGAGCCGGTAGCCGAAGTCGGGGTGCTGGCGCAGCAGCCGCCACTCCTCCTCCGACAACGCGCCGGGCTTGGTGAGCACCACCTCGGGGATGATGACCTTGCCGATGTCGTGCAGGCGCCCGGCGAGCTGGGTGACCCTGATCGTGGGCGCGTCGAGCCCGAACTCCCCCGCGGCCACACCGGCCCAGCGCGACACCGACCGGCTGTGGTCGTAGCGGTGCAGCCAGCCGTCCACCCGGTCCGCGACCTGGCAGAGGAACTCCGCCATCGCGCCGTCGGTGTCCGGGTCGACCGCGGGCAGCGGCTCCGGACCGACCGCGATCCTGTTGCGCCCGGCCGCTTTCGCCGCGTACAGCGCCCGGTCGGCGATGACCACGATGTCGTCGGGACCGTCGCCGTGCGTCGGGAAGCTCGCCGAGCCGACCGACACCGTGACGAACAACGGGATGTCGTCGTTGCCCGCGTTGACCGGGATCGGCTTCTCCGCCACGCGTTCGCGCAGCCGGTTCGCGATCACGGACAGCCGGCCGGGGCCGGCGTCCGGCACGAGCAGCGCGAACTCCTCGCCGCCGTAGCGGGCGAGCACCTCACCGGCCCTGGACGCCGCGCGCAGCCGTGCCGCGACCTCCATCAGCACGTCGTCACCGGCGGGATGGCCGTAGTTGTCGTTGATCGACTTGAAGCGGTCGACGTCGATGATGAACACCGCGACCGACCCGTCGCTCCGGCGGGCGCGGGAGATCTCCAGCGGCAGCTGGGCCTCGAAGAACCTGCGGGTGTGCAGCCCGGTGAGGCTGTCGGTGATCGCGAGCTTGCGCTGGTCCGCGACCAGCCCCGCCAGCCGGGCGATGATCAGCAACGACAGCAGGGCGCTTCCGGCGGCGATCACCAGGACGTCCTGCGACGACTGGCCCACGTCGTGCACCAGCATCAGGACCGGGGCGGCGAGGGCGGCCGAGCACAGCGCGATGATCCGGCCGCGGCTCAGCCCGACGTCCTTGACGTGCCCGCGGTCCACGAGCCGCGCCATCGTCGGGTGCAGCGCCGCCGCTCCCATGCACAGGTTCGCCGACAACCAGATGGCGTCGAGGAAGTTGCCCGCGTGGTAGCTGCCGTCGAGGCGCTGCAGCACGTAGAGCGTGTCCGCGGTCAGGATGCCCAGCAGGTTGCACGTCAGCAGGACGAACGCGCGCGGCCGGGGACCTGCCCCGAAGATCAGCCGCAACGCCACCACGAACAGCGCCAGGTCCATCATCGGGTAGCCGAGCGACGCGATCTTCACCAGGACCGGCGAGGTGAGGCGGGCCTGCGGGCCGATCATGTAGAGCCAGGACGCCATGCCCGCGACGACCGCGAGCACCGCGGCGTCGAGCAGGCTCGGCAGGTCGAGGCCCGGGGTGCGGCGGCGGATCAGCAGGATCACGCCCGCGACCATCAACGGGTAATGACCGAGGTAGAAGATGTCCGCGTACGAGGGGTAAACCGTGTACTCGAAGATGTAGTGCGATGCGTAGAACGTCAGGTCGGCGATCGCGTAAACGACCTGGCTGAGCGCGAGGAACACCCATGGCCGCCTCCATTGGGGACGGTTGCGCTTGACACCCGCGAATGTCGCGACCGCGGCCGAAGCGCTGATCGTGCAGTAGAGCACCACCCGTACCGTTTGCCCCGTTGTCCCCGCGGGACTCACCGGAATCAGGTAGTAGACGCCCAGCAGCAGGTGACCCGCCACCAGGTACATCCACCACGCCCCGGTGTGGCCGGTACGGAAGATGGTCACACGAGACCCCTCGTTCTACGACATCGGTCGAGCCAGGTGATGATGCCCGACTCGGGATGATCGCGGCACCGTCGTTACTCCAATGAGGTGACCCACCAATACGGACGCTACCGCAAATCCCTCTTCTGTTTTCCACCACTGCGACTGCGTTGATCTCGTCTGTCGCCGATCCGTGCCTGTGGGTGGTACCCGACGATTTTCGCACGACTTTTCGCTGCTCGACGGTGATTCGTGCACCTTGTGCCACCGATATTTCCGACCCGCCGTCCGGTAAGCCCGTTCACAAGACCTTCGTCGTTGACCGTTGCTCGCAGGAGGAGGTGAGCGCGACGATCAACGGACTATCGTGAGCCGGTGGACGGCGTTCGGTTCGGAGTGCTTGGGCCGCTGCTCGTCACGCACGAGGGGCGGGACGTCCGCGTTCCCGCAGGCCAGCCGCAACAGGTCCTGGTGGTGCTGCTCCTGCACGCCGGTCAGACCGTCAGCGTCGACCACCTCATGTCGACCCTCTGGGACGGTGATCCGCCCGCCAGCGCGCGCAAGGCCGTGCAGGTGCACGTCTCGCAGCTCAGGAGGGCGTTGAAGGACCTTCCCGGCGTGTCGCTGGAGTGGTCGCGCCAGGGCTACCGGCTCGACATCCCCGAACTGTCCCTCGACCTGCGGCTCTTCCGGGAAGCGCGGGACCCGGACGAGGCGCTGGGGTACTGGCGCGGGCCGGCGCTCGCCGAGCTGACCACGAACACCCAGCTCGCGAACCAGCTGGAGGAGGAACGGCTCGCGGCCGTCGAGCGCCGGGCCGACAAGGCGATCAGGGAAGGCCGGCACCACGAGATCATCGGCGAGCTGACCGGGTACGTCACGCAGCACCCGACCAGGGAACGGCTGCGGGGCGCGTTGATGGTCGCCCTGCACCGCGGCGGGCGGCAGGCGGACGCGCTCAGGACGTACGACGAGGGCCGCCGCCTGCTCGCCGAGGAGCTCGGGCTCGATCCCGGCCAGGAGCTGCGGGACCTGCACGCCGCGATCCTGCGGGGCGACCTCCCCGCGGTGCCGCGCGAACTGCCGGCGAAACCCGACCCGTTCGTGGGCCGCGGCGCGGAGATCGCGCTGATCACGGGCTCGGCCGAGACGGTGGTCGCCGTGCACGGACCGGGTGGGCAGGGCAAGAGCGCGCTCGCCACCGCCGCCGCGCACGCGATGGCCGAACGTTTCCCGGACGGACAGTTGTACGCCGACCTGCACGGTGCCACGCCGGGCCGGTCGCCGCTCTCCCCCGCCGAGGTGATCAGGCGGTTCCTGCGTGCTCTCGGCACTCCACCGCTGGCCGTTCCCGCGGACGTCTCCGAGGCGGCCGCGCTCTACCGGTCGACGCTCGCCAGGCGGAAGGTGCTGGTGCTGCTCGACAACGCGGTGGACGCGGCGCAGGTCGGCCCGCTGCTGCCCGGCGAACCGGGTTCCACCGTGCTGGTCACCAGCCGCCGGATGCTGGCGACGCTGAGCGCCCGGCACGTCCGGCTCGACCCGTTGCCCGAGGCCGACGCGCTGCGGTTGCTGGGGGACGACAGCGAGGCGGCCAGGCAGGTCGCCCGGGCCTGCGACCACCTGCCGCTGGCGCTCACGATCGCGGCCGCGCGGCTGCGGTCGCGCCCGGACTGGACGACCGGGACGCTGGCGAGACGGCTCGCGGACCAGCGCCATCGGCTGGACGAGCTGCACTTCGACGACCTCGGTGTGCGGTCGAGCTTCCAGCTGGGCTTCGAGGGCCTCAACGCCGACTCGACCAGGGCGTTCGTCCTGTTGTGCTGCCTCAACGTGCCCACGGTGGCCGGGCCGGTGGTCCAGGCGCTGCTCGGGCAGGACGACGTCGACCGCGTGCTGGACCCGCTGGTGGACGCCAGGCTCGTGGAACCGTGCGGGCCGGAGCGGTACCGGGTGCACGACCTGCTGCGGTTGTTCGGCGCCGAGCACGTGCACGACGAGAAGCAGGAGGCGCTCACCCGTGCGCTCACGCACTACCGCGCCACGCTCGCCGCGGCTCTGAAGAGGCTGCGGCCACACGCTTACGGCGCGCTCACGTACTCCGCGAGCGAGCAGGACATCGGCGAACCGTTGCGGTGGCTGAACGACGAGGCCGAGAACCTGCTGGCGGCGGCACGTTCCACTGTGGACTCGCCCGCGCTGGCCGAGCACGGGCTGGCCATCGCGCACATGCTCTACCCGCACCTGTTCAAGCAGGACAGGGTCGCGGACCTGGTCGAGCTGGGTCAGATCGCGGACCAGGCCGCACGCACCCTCGGCACGTCGTCCGCGTTGCAGACGGCGCTGCTGGTGCGGTCGGCCGCGAACCGCCGGATCGGTTCGTTCGAGATCGCCCTGGCCCAGCTGGAGGAAGTGCTGCAGGCGCGGGCCGGCGACCCGTTCGGGCAGGGGCGTGCGCTGTCCGGCATCGGCACGATCCAGCGCGAACTGGGCGAGCTGGAGCAGGCCGCGCCGACCCTGGCACGGGCGATCGAGCTCATGTCGGAGCACGGACCCGCCGGCGCGCAGAGGGTTCCGCTGTCCGCACTGGCCCAGGTGCACCAGGTCGCCGGAAGGTACGAAGAAGCGCTCGACGCCGCCGTGCTGAGTCTGGAGCTCGCCCGGGAGCACGAGGACGAGGCGGGAACGGCGTACGCCCTGGCCTCGCAGGGACAGGCGCTGTTCCGGCTCGGCAGGCTGACGGAGGCCGAGGCCGCGCTGGGCGAGTGCATCGAGCTGTGCCGGGTCACGGGCGAGCACAACGACGAGTGGCAGGCACTGCTGTGCCGCGCGGAAGTGCTGCTGGCCGCGGGAAGGCCCGAGCAGGCCGCCGCGGACGCCGGACGCTGCCTGGAGATCACCGCGGCCCGCGGCGACCGGTACGGCGAGGGCGTCGCCCGCCTGGTGCTCGCCGGGGCCGGGCGGGAAGAGCACGCTGACCGGGCGGCCGAACTGCTCGGCACACCCGGTCTGCGCAGGGACAACCTCTTGGACAGCCTGATCGGCTGATCAGCCGCAGTGCTCGAAAGCGCTGGTGTAGCTGGAGGTGCCGACCATGCCGCCCCACTTGACGCACTTGCCGGGCGCCTTCTTCTTCACGGGGCCGGCGTAGTAGCCGTACTCGTCGCGGTCGGTCGTGCGGGCCTCACCCTGCACCTCGAGGAACGCGCCGACGTCGGACGCCGTGCCGAGCTTGGTGGTCTTGATGGTGACCACGCAGTTGTAGCCGTTGGAGGCGTTGTACAGCAGGGAGACCCGCGCACCGGTCACGTTAGCGCCGTCGATGACCTTGTAGCCGTCGCCGCACGCCTCTTCCGGCGTGTACGGGTTGGTGGTGCCACCGCCGCCGTCGCACTTGTTCTTCGACTTGTAGTTCTGGGTGCCGTAGTACAGGATCGTCGTCCCGGAGAACTTGATCTTCTGCGGTGAGCCGTTCAGCAGCTGTTCGAAGTGCAGGTGGGCGCCGGTCGAGCCGCCGGTGTTGCCGACGTTGCCGATGGTCTGCCCCTGCGAGACGCTCTGGCCGACCGACACCCGCTGCGCGGAGAGGTGGGCGTAGCGCGTGGTCCAGCCGCTGCCGTGGTCGATCTCGATCCAGCGGCCGTAGCTCGTGCTGCCCTCGTTGCGGACCTTGCTGACCTTGCCCGCGGCGGAAGCCACGACCGCGTCGCCCTCGTCCGCGCTGCGGTTCAGGTCGATCGCCAGCTGCGGGCTGTGGTTGGTCCTGGTCTGCCCCGACCACGTCTGCCCGCACGGGAACGGCAGCTCGAAGTTGGTGGCGGCGCTGGCCTGCGGGCCACCGAGCACCAGCACACCCAGACCGATCGCGAGACCGGCGACCCCTGAGATCATTCTCTTGACGTTCATCGTTTTCCCCTTGTCGTCCGAAGGTCCGGCGGACCTTCGTGCACGGCGTGTCGTGAGTGTTGAGTTCGTGGTCCGCTGTCAGCAGCGGATGCTCGTGCGAGCCGACGGTTCGCTGGAGCCCCAGCGGATGTTGCCGACGGCGTGGGTGCACACGTTCAGCGTGTTCGTGCCCGAGGACCAGTTGTCGGCCTTCTTGCCGTGGCACTGCAGGCCTTCGAGCGAGTAGGGCGCGCTGGAACCGGTGGCGACCGAGACGCAGACGTCCCAGTTGGAGTGCGAGGAGCGGAAGCCCTCCCACACGTAGACGTAGGCCCAGTTCTTGTTGCAGCCCTTGAACTGCTTGACCGAGCCGATGGTGGTGCCGCCGCTCTTGATGTAGGCGGTGGAACCGATCGGCGTCACCGGGCCACACCCCGGCGCCGACTCGGCCTGCGCGGGCGAGGTGAGCCCGAGCATCGCGCCACCGACGATCACGGCTGCCCCGAGCGTGCTGGCGATCTTGCTGAACATGCTTCTCCCTCAACGGTTCTGCGGTGGTGGTGCGAAGAGCGGTCAGTCGGTGATGTAGCCGGTCACGGCGCGCCCCCTCAGCAAGCGCTCGACGCGAGACGGGCGGTGCGGTGCACGCCGTTCTCGTCTGTGCGGGGCGTTCCCGCCGCGACGAAGCCGACGTGGTCGCCGTCCGTGCACATGGGCGTGGTGTCCGCGGCCGTGGCGACCTGGGCTGTCGGCTTCATGGCGCTGACACTGCCGACGGGCGCTCACAGCGACCTGACAGCTACACCCCGTCAGATGTCAGCGAGGTGTCAGAAGGCCACGTCAGCGAGCGGTGCGCGATCGGTCAGCGGGAGTCGCCACAGTGGCGCCATGACGTGGTTGCGCAAGCCCTGGGTGGGCCCGTTGGTGTTCGTGGTGGTGGCGTTCGTGGCGTTCTCGCTGCCGCCGTACCTGACCGGTGATCGTCTGCAAGCACGCGTGCAGTCGGACTGGGGACCGCACTACCCCCTGCTCGTCGTGCACGTCGTCTGCGCGTCGATCGCCATCATCACGTGCGTGGTGCAGATCTGGCCGTGGTTCCGCGGCCGTTTTCCCGTGTGGCACCGTCGCATCGGCCGTGTCTACGTGTTCGCCGGTGTGCTGCCGTCCGGGCTGTCCGGTCTGGTCATCGGCTGGATGACGCCGTTCGGACCGGTCGCCCAGGTGAGCAACGTGCTGCTGGCGGTGCTGTGGCTGGCCTTCACGTGGCTGGCGTGGCGCGCGGCGAGGCAGCGCCGGTTCCGCGACCACCGCAAGTGGATGATCCGCAGCTTCGTGCTGACCGTCTCGATCATCACCAACCGGATCTGGGGCGTCGTCGCGTTCCTCGCGTTCGCCGACCGCGTGCCGGAGGCGGAGCTGCCGAACACGATCGCCGGGATCACGACGTGGGCCGGGTGGACGATCCCGCTGCTGGCCTCGCAGTGGTGGTTGGAGCGCAAGCCGCGCCGGCGTGCCGTGGCCGAGCCGCGCGAGGCCGTCGGCGTGTGACCCGACCCGAGCGGGCTGACAAGGGGTTATGTGGCGACTACGGTCGGCAGTCATGAGGCTACTGCTCGCTGTCCTGATGATGGTCGTCCTCGCCCCGGTCGCGTCCGCCGCCCCGGCCACCCCCACGGCACGCTGCGAGTTCATCCCGACGCCGGACAACCCGGCCGCCCGCCCGGTCCAGCCGCCCAAGTCCGTCGTGCCGGCTCGCGGCACCGTGAAGGTCACCATCGTGACGAACTACGGCGTGGTGATCGCGAACCTCGACCGCGCCAACGCCCCGTGCGGCGTGGAGAACTTCGCCCACCTGGCGCGGAGCTGGTTCTACACGATGTCGCAGTGCTGGCGCCTGACCGACACCGCGCGCCTGGGCGTGCTGCAGTGCGGTGACATCTACCGCGCCGAGGAGGGCGGGCCCGGCTACCGGTTCGCCGACGAGGTGACGGGCGAGGAGACCTATCCGCGCGGCACCATCGCGTACGGGAACCAGGGCCCCGGCACGAACGGCAGCGAGTTCTTCATCGTGCACTCGTTCGCCAACATCAAGCCGCTCTACACCGTGATGGGTCACGTCATCTACGGCATGGACACGCTGGACCGCATCGTGGACGCCGGGATCGTGCCGCAGCCGGACGGCACGCTCGACGGCCTGCCGAAGAAGCCGGTGAGGATTCTGCACGTGCTCGCCCACTAGTTGCTCATTTTCCGAGTGGTGGGGCGGGGGGTGTTAATGGGGCCCCAGGGGGTTGTCCTGGGGGGGGGGCACGAGGGGGAGG
>NZ_JAPJDL010000007.1:253692-354358 GCF_026242055.1 Lentzea sp. NEAU-D7
TACGTAGCGGTTGTGTTTGCTGCACGTGCTCGCCCACTAGTTGCTCATTTTCCGAGTGGTCGCCATTTCGTTGAAATGGCGACCACTTGCGTTTCAACTGGTGGGGCGAAATTCCGGTACGCGATCTCCGTCACAAGCCCTACCTGCGCCGTTAACCCATTCGAACCATTGGGCGTTGAGGCGGATTTGATACTCGCTGTGATCCCGCTTGCCCTCAGGAATCAATTCCGCAGCTCCAGCGCTCTGGTCACCTGAACGGCGGTAGTACCAGCAAGTAGCCTGACTTTCAGAAAAATCCCGTCGCATTAACAGGAAGTCGTGCCCCGTGCATCGGCTTGTTTTCGCATGCACTGAAGGAGACACAGGAGTGGCACCCGAGTTCGAGCCGGCTCGACTCGACGACGTCGACGACCTGCTGAGGCTCTACCGGCGGGCGCACGGCGCGAACTACCCGATCGCGATGGGCACCGACCCCGACGTCATGGCCGCCGAGATCGAGGCCGCGCACACCACGTGGCTGGTGTGGCGCAGGGACGGCCGGGTCGTCGCCTCGATCACCGGGCACGTCGAGAGCGCGGACCGCCTCGGCAAGATCGCCGGGCTGGTCGTGGACCCGGACGCGCAGGGCGGCGGCGTCGCGCACCACGCCGTCGGGCAGATCACCGGCCGGATGCTCGCGAGCGGCCAGGTCGACTCGGTCTACGGCACCGCGCGGACGATCCACCTCGCGCCGCAGCGGGTGTGCCTGCGCAACGGGTTCCACCCGCTCGGGCTCGTGCCGAACCTGTTCAAGCACGCCAAGCGCGAGACGATGACGTTGCTGGCCAAGCACCGCGACGGCGTTCTCGCGCAACGAGCCGAGGTGCACAAGGTGCCCGCGAGCCTCGAGAAGCTCGTCACGGCGACGCACGCGCAGATCGGCCTGCCCACGCTGCCGGAGTTCGTCGAGGACACCACCTTCACCGCCGCCGAGGTGTCGCGGCTGGAGGTCGTCGAGGCGCCGCAGTTCGTGCAGCGGCACTTCGAGCACACGATCAACGACCCCGCGCGGCGGTTCTACCCGTTGCACAGGCCGAACGTGCTGCTGGCCGACGAGCGCGGCGAGTACCAGATCTACGGCCACCTCAACCGGCACGACGGCTACTGCACGATCTTCGGCGCCACGCCGAGTCCCCAGGCGCTGCTCCCGCACCTCGGCGGCGTGATCGACACGCTGGCGGGGCTGGGCGCGCCGCACGTCGAGACGCTGGTGCCGCTGCACGAGTTCGACGAGCTGAGTGCGTTGCTGGCCTTCGGTTTCCTGCCCGTGGCGCTGTACCCGGCGATGCGCGGGGACGGCGAGGTCTACCACGACTACGTGGTCATGGTGCACACGCCGCAGCCGCCGGACTTCCGCGGGCTCGCGATCGACGAGGCGTTCCGGCCCTTCACCGAGCAGTACATCGAACTGTGGACGCAGAAGTTCCTCAACACCAACGGAGTCTTTCGAGCATGAACCCGCACCTAGGCCCGGCAACGGTGCCGGACCCGTCGCTGCGCGCCGTCCAGGCGCTGTGCGACATCGCGGCACCGTACGACCACAGCGACACGGACCTGTTCCTGGAAGCGATGAACGAGTCGAACCGCTGGCACGCCCAGCGCAACGAGTTCTTCCGCAGCCTGTGGAACGGCAGACCGCTCGAGGACGTGACGGACCAGCCGTTCGTGCACGCCGACTTCTTCAAGATGCACGAGGTCCTGTCGGTGCCGCGTGCCGACGTCGTCGTGCACGCCACCTCGTCCGGCACGACCGGGCAGAAGTCGCAGATGTTCTGGGACGCCTGGACCCTGCGGGCGGGCCGGCGGATGGTCGCGCGGATCTACGACCACAACGGGTTCATCTCGTCCGAACCGGTGCACTACCTGATCAACCTGAACCAGCCGGCACCCGGCGTGAAGCTCGGCAGCTCGTTCACCGGCCAGTTCATGACCGACTTCGCGCCCGTGGAGTCCGTCCACCACGGCCTCGCGCACACGGGCACCGGGCACGAGTTCGACGCGTTCGGCAGCATCCGCGCGCTGCAGCGGTTCGCGGACAGCGGCCGGCCGGTGCGGATCTTCGGGTTCCCGGCGTTCCTCAGCTTCACCCTCGACCGCATGCGCGCGATGGGCGTGGCACCGCTGCGGCTCGGCGAACGCTCGATGGTGTGGTTCGGCGGCGGCTGGAAGGGCAACGCGGACAAGCAGATCTCCAAGTCCGAGCTGCGCGCGAAGGTCACCGAGATGCTCGGCATCCCGGACGTGCGGATCCGCGACAGCTACGGCTCGGTCGAGCACTCGGTGCCGTACGTCGAATGCGCACACCACAACCTGCACGTGCCGACGTGGTCACGTGCGATCGTCCGGGACGTCCGGACGCTGGAACCGTTGCCGTACGGCGAGTCCGGCTACATCCAGTTCGTGTCCCCGTACATCACCTCGGCGCCCGCGCAGAGCGTGCTGATGGGCGACCTGGCCGCACTGCACGCACCTGAGGAGTGCGGTTGCGGCAACGAGACCCCGTGGTTCGAGATCCTCGGCCGCGCCGGTGTCTCCCGCAACCGTTCCTGCGCCATCGCGGCAGCAGAGCTCCTGAAAGGCAAGGCATGAGGCACTTCTGGCAGGGTGAATGGGTCGGCGACGAAGCCGTGGCGTCGCGGCTCGACACGCTGGACGACCGCACCCAGCAGGTCATCACCGGACCGCGCCTGAACCCGCTCGTCGTGCTCGCCGCCGCCGAGGAGCTGGACCTGGACCAGCACCGCGCGTCGCTGGTCGCGTGGGGCCTCGACGAGGTGGAGGTCGACGGGACGCTGGACGCGCTGCGGCAGGCGTTGAGCCGTGCCGCGCTGGAGACCAAGCTGAAGCGCGAGCTCGGCGGCCTCGACCCGGCGCGAATGGTCCGCTTCGACTTCCGCACGCCCACCTACGAGGCCTGGGTGCCGCTCGGCCTGCTCGCCCACGTGACGGCGGGCAACGCACCCGCCGCCGGCGTCCTGAGCGCCGTCGAGGGCCTGCTCTCGGGCAACCTCAACGTCGTCAAGGTCGCCTCGGACGACTCGGGGTTCACCGCCGAGGTGCTCGCCGCGCTGGCGTCGCACGACCAGACCGGGCAGATCGCCGCCCGTCTCGTCGTGCTGCACTTCTCCTCGTCGCGCACCGACTGGATGTCGCGCGTGCTCGGCGCCGCCGACGCCGTCGCGGTGTGGGGCGGCGAGGAGGCGATCGCCGGGGTCACCGAGCTGGTCAAGCCCGGCGCGCGGGTGGTCGACTGGGGACCGAAGCTGTCGTTCGCCTACCTGACCCGCGACTCGTGGTCCGATGTGGACACGCTGCGCGCACTGGCCGAGGACGTGTGCCGGCTGGAGCAGCAGGCCTGTTCCAGCCCGCAGGTGATCTACCTCGACACCGAGGACTCGTCACAGGTGTTCGCGTTCGCCGAGCGCTTCGCGTCCGTGCTGGAGCGGACGGGGCCGCCCACCCGCGAACCCTCGCAGGCCGAGTGGGCGGAGATCACGACCACCGTGCTCGTCACCCGGCTGGAAGAGCACCTCGGGTTCACGAAGGTGCACACCGGCGAGAACTGGCGCGTGCTGGCGGACGTGCGGTTCGCCCCGCGCACCTCACCGCTGTTCCGCACGGTGTGGGTGAAGCCGTTGCCGCGCAAGCAGATCACCTCCGTGCTGCGGCCGATGCGCCGCTACCTGCAGACCGTCGGCCTCGCGGCGAACCGGCCCGACACGGCCGCGCTCGCGCGCTCGTTCGTCTCGGTCGGCATGCAGCGGATCACCACGCCGGGCTCGATGCTCGGCGGGTACAGCGGTGAGCCGCACGACGGCGTCTACGCGTTGCAGCGCTACAGCAACCGGGTGTCCGTGCGGCTCGACGACAGGTTCGCCGCGGACGCCTCGCTGGACGACCTGGCCGAGTCGCGGCAGCTTCCGGTTCCCCCGGTTCCGGTGACCCCGAAGTCGGATTTCGAGACGCTGCAGGACCGTCCGGCGGACGTGTACTTCCGCAGCGGCGGCAGCTCCGGCGCGCCCAAGCTGTCCGCGTACACCTGGGCAGACTGGGACGAGCAGATGTGGGTCGGCGCCGAGGCGCTGCTCGCCACCGGGCTCGACCCGCGCCAGGACCGCGTGATGAACCTGTTCTTCAACGGGCACATGTACGCGAGCTTCGTCAGCTTCTTCTCCGCGCTGGAGCGGATGAACGCCGTGCAGTTCCCGATGGGCGGCGAGTGGGGGCACCTCGAGGCGATCGCACAGGCCATTGTGGACAACCGTGTCGACACGCTGCTGACCGCGCCGTCGTTCGTGCAGAGGCTCTTCGCCGAGCACGGCCCGATGCTGAAGGAGTACGGCGGCATTCGCAAGATCTTCTACGCGGGCGAGCACTTCGGCGCCCAGGCCGTCGCGCGGCTGCGGGACGAGTTCGGCGTCGAGACCGTCCGCTCGGCCGCCTACGCGACGGTCGACGCGGGCCCCGTCGGCTACCAGTGCCAGGCGTCGTCCGGCAAGGTGCACCACCTGTTCACCGGCCTGCACACGCTGGAGGTCCTCGACCCCGAGACCGACCGGCCGGTGCCGCCGGGTGAGCCCGGCAGGCTGGTCTTCACCACGCACACGCGGCGTGGCCAGCGACTGGAGCGCTACGAGATCGGCGACCTGGGCCGCTGGGTCCCCGGCGACTGCCCGTGCGGCCGCCGGACGCCCCGGTTCGAGCTGCTGGGACGCACCGGGGACGTGTTCCGGGCAGCCGCGCAGACGTTGAACTACCGGCGGTTCCTCACGATCCTGGAGGACGAGCACAGCTACTCCGGCGCGTTGCAGGTCGAGCTGAACGAGGACGCCGGTGGCGAAGAGCTGGTCGTGAGGCTCGAAAGCGGACGCGCACCGGAGCCCTCGGTCACCCACCGCACGCTGCTGTCGCGGTACCCGGAGGTCGCGGAGGCCGTCGAGCAGGACGGGCTGCTGACCGTGCGCGTCGAGAACGCCGTCCTCGCGGGCTTCCAGCGGACCAAGAGCAGCGGCAAGCTGATCGCGGTCGTCGACCGGCGCAGCAGCAGGAGCGTGTGAACGATGTCCGTGCTCGACCTCGTCTGCTACGCCCGCACGCACTCCCCGTTCTACCGGGACCTCTACGACGGCTACGACTCCTCCAGTTCGTTGTCCGAGCTGCCGATCGTCGACCAGGCCGCGTTCTGGGCCGCGAACACCGTCCGCGACAACCAGGTGCTGACCCGCGCGCACACCGACGGCCTGATCTTCAAGACCGGCGGCACCACCAAGGCCCCGCGCGTCTCCTTCTACACCAACGACGAGTGGGACGCGATGTGCCGCACGTACGCGGAAACGCTGCCCGCGGCCGGACTGCGGCACGGTGACCGCGTCGCGAACCTCTTCGCCGCCGGCGAGCTCTACTCCAGCTTCATCTTCGCGCTGAACGCGTTGCAGCACTCGCCGATCGACCTGGTGCAGCTGCCGGTCACCGGCAGCGCGCCGGTCGAGTTCGCGCTGAGCACGATGCAGGACTTCGACGCCACCGTCGTAGCGGGCTTCCCGACGACGCTGAGCCGGCTGGCCGCGCACGTGCGTTCCGAGGCCGGCTCGTTGCCTTCGGTGCGGCTGGTCCTGTTCAGCGGCGAGGCCCTGTACGACGATCAGCGCGCACTCCTGCTCCAGGCGTTCCCGGGCGCCGAGTTCCGTTCGTTCGTCTACGGCAGCGTGGACGGCGGGATCATCGGCACGGCGGTGCTCGGCTCGGACGACCCGCGGGTGTTCCGCTCCTTTGTGGACAGCTCGGTGTTGGAAATCGTCGACGCCGGCACTGGCAAGCCGATCACCACACCCGGACGGCCGGGCCGGCTGCTGCAGACCGACCTGACCCGGCGGCTGCAGCCGATGATCCGGTACCCGGTCGGCGACCTGGCCGAGTGGGTCGACGTGGAGGACGGGATCTTCCGCCTGCTCGGCCGCGCCGACGAGGGCGCGCGGGTCGGCCCCGTGACGCTGCACCTCGACCACCTGCGGGCAGCCGTCGACCGCGCCGGCATCAAGCACAACGGCGTGCAGGTCGTGATCCGCAGAATCGACGCGCGGGACCAGCTGGTGCTGCGGATCGCCGGTCCGGCGCAGGACGTCGCCGCCGTGCGGGCCGAGGTGAACGTGATCAGCCCGCGGTTCGAACTGCAGGTCGGACGCGGAGTCGTGGCGCCGCTCGCGGTGGAGTGGGTGCCCGCGCTGGAGGTGAGTCCCCGCACAGGCAAGACCGTGCGGCTCCTCGACGAGCGCCCCCTGTAGTTAGTGTGTGCCGGTGCGAAAGATCCTGGTCATCGGTATCGGCGCGGGCAACCCCGACCACCTGACGGTGCAGGCCGTCAAGGCGTTGCAGACGGTCGACGTGTACTTCGTGCTGGACAAGGGTTCCGTGAAGCAGGAGCTCGTCGACCTGCGCGCGTCGATCCTGGCGGAGCACGTGACGCGCCCGTACCGCTGGGTCGAGGGCCGGGACCCGGAGCGCGACCGCAACCCCGCCGACTACAAGGCGACGATCGACGCCTGGCGCCGCGACCGCGCGGACGTCGTCCTGGGGCTGCTGTCGGAACTGGGCGAGGACGAGGTCGGGGCGTTCCTGGTCTGGGGCGACCCGTCCCTGTACGACTCGACGCTCGCGATCCTCGACGACCTGCTCGCGCGCGGCGAGTCGTTCGAGGTGGAGGTCATCCCCGGCGTGACGTCGGTGGCCGCCCTGACGGCGGGCCACCGGGTGTCGCTGAACCAGGTCGGCAAGCCGGTGCAGATCACGACCGGCCGCAGGCTGGCCGGCGGCTGGCCGTCCGATGTGGACGACGTGGCCGTGATGCTGGACGCGTCGTACTCGTTCGAGGGCGTCGACCCGGACACGTGGATCTACTGGGGCGCCTACCTCGGGATGCCGGACGAGATCCTGGTGTCGGGCCGCGTCGGGGACGTGGCGGCGCGGATCCGCGAGGTGCGTGACGAGGCCCGTGCGCGCAAGGGCTGGATCATGGACACCTACCTGCTGCGCCGCCCCTGATCGGGGCTACTCCGCGATCAGGCGGCTGACCGACCGTTCGACGAGCGCACGGGTCGCGTTCGGGGTGGTGAACGCGAGGATCGACATGTGCACGACCATGTCGAGGAGGTCGTTGGCGTTGAACTCGGCCGAGATCTTGCCCTCCATCTGCGCCCGCCCGATGGCCTCGACCTTGTGCCGGTACGCCTCGGCCTCGGCCGCGGGAACGGCCTCGAAGCCGTTCTCGAGCCGGTGGTACGCCGCGAGCCTGAGCAGCTGCGGCTGGTCGCGGTAGGAGTCGAACAACCGGCCCGCGTAGCCGGGCAGGTCGTCCGGCGTGATCGGGACCTGCTGGATCATGCGGTCGATCTGGATCTTCAGCAGCTCGTCGAACAGCCCCTCCTTGCTGCCGAAGTAGGCGTAGATCATCGCCTTGTTGCACCCGGCCTTGGCCGCGATGCGATCGACCCGCGCACCGGCGATGCCGTACTGCGCGAACTCGTCCATCGCCGCGTCGAGGAGCTTGGCCTTGGTCGCTTCCTTGTCCCTCACCACACCCCGCATCTTAACCAACTGGTTGGTTCTGACAACTAACCGGTTGGTTGACAAGGCTGCGCCGATCTGGTTGCCTGGAATTAGCAACCAAACAGTTGGTTAACTCAGCCAACCGGTCAGTCAGGAGAGCGTCATGAAGGTCGCACTGGTCACGGGTGCCTCGTCGGGGATCGGCGAGTCCACGGCGGTCGCGCTGCACGAAGCCGGCTACACGGTGTACGCGGCGGCGCGCCGGGTGCAGCGGATGGAGGGGCTCGCCGCGCGGGGCATCCGGGTGCTGGAGATGGACGTGACGCGGGACGAGTCGATGGTCGACGGCGTCAAGAAGGTCATCGCGGAGACCGGGCGGATCGACGTGCTCGTCAACAACGCCGGGTACGGGTCGTACGGCGCCGTCGAGGACGTGCCGCTGGACGAGGCGCGGTACCAGTTCGAGGTGAACGTGTTCGGGCTGGCGCGGCTGGTCCAGCTGGTGTCGCCGCACATGCGCGAGGCCGGCCGCGGCCGGATCATCAACGTCTCGTCGATCGGCGGGCGGATCTACGAACCGCTCGGGGCCTGGTACCACTCGACGAAGTTCGCGGTCGAAGGGCTCAGCGACTCGCTGAGGCTCGAGCTGAAGCCGTTCGGGATCGACGTCGTCGTCATCCAGCCCGGCGGCATCAAGACCGAGTGGGGCGGGATCGCGGTCGAGAACCTGCAGAAGACCTCCGGTGGCGGCGCCTATGCGGGGCAGGTCAAGCAGTTGTCCGGGTTCTTCTCCCAGATGGATCGCGCGAGTGAGCCGAAGGTGATCGCGGACGTCATCGTGAAGGCGGCCCGGGCTCGGCGGCCCCGCACGCGCTACGCCGCCGGGTTCGGGGCGCGGCCGATCCTGTTCGCGCGCAGCGTGCTGTCCGACCGGGCGTTCGACGCCCTGTTCCTCGGGGCGATGCGCCGGTTCGCCTAACGCCTGTTGCAACCATCTGGCCAGGTACCTTCGGTTCAGAACCACTGAGGGGAGTCGTGTGCACGGGGGGCTGTCGCCGGAGGCCGAGAAGCTCTACCTGGCGATGCTGCGCGGAGACGTCATCGAGCCCGGCCCGGCACACGAGGAGCTCGAACGGCTCGGACTGATCCGGAACAACGACGTGCGCCCGCCGCGGTCGGCGCTGGCCGCGATCGCGTCGGGGCACGAGGCCGCGGCCGCGCGGGCCAGGGAGACCGCCGAGGTCCTGGCCGCCGCCTACGCCGAGCGCGGTGCGAAAGAGGTCGACTTCGTCGAGGTCCTCAAGGACGCGGACGAGGTGATCAGCGCGTTCGAGGAGATGCAGAGCCAGGCCAAGTCGGAGATCCGGGCGCTCGATCCCGGTTCGTACCTGAGCCCGCAGCCCGAGGCGAGTCCCGTGCAGCCTCCGGCGTTGGCACGCGGTGTCGCCTATCGGGTCGTGTACGAGTCGGCGTTGCTGCAGAGCGAACGCGGGTTCGCGTCCGTGCAGGAGAGCATCGCGGTGGGCGAGCAGGCGCGGACGTTCCCGGGCGTGCCGCTGAAACTCGTGATCGCCGACTCGGACCGGGCGCTGATCGCGGTGCCGACCGTCACGGGCGGGAACGTGGTCGCACTGCTCATTCACCCGTCCGTGCTGCTCAGCGCGTTGATCGAGTTGTTCGAGGCGTTCTGGCGAATGGCCGTGTCGATCACGCCCGGCGGCCGGGAGGACGGCCAGCAGGAGCCGACCACGGCAACCCGCAGGCTGATGGCGCTGCTCAGCGCCGGTCTGACGGACGAGTCGATCGCGCGCGAGCTCGGCGTCAGCGAACGCACGGTGCACCGCAGGGTGAGTCGGCTGCAGCAGTTGCTGGGGGCGCAGACCCGGTTCCAGCTCGGCGTCCAGGCGTCACGGCGAGGTTGGCTCTAGTCACCCACCGTCGTGGAGCTTACGATCTTCATCACTCTGCGAACACGATCGGTGACAGTTTCCAGACATGGCGACTTTCTGCCATCACCCAGGAGTGTTAAACGCAGTTTCTTCCCTTCTCCTCTTTTGCAAGCGCGGTCTCACCCAGGCCGTGCGGGGGCAGGAAGGGATCCACCGTGAGGAAGTACTTCAGAGGCGGCATCGCCGCGGTCACAGGGGCGTTGATCGCGACGAGCATCGTGCTCACGCCGACGGCGAGCGCGGCCGCCAAGCAGGACCCGGACACGCAGGCACTCGCGGGTGCTCTCGCCACGCAGAAGGTGACCTGGGAGGAGTGCACCTTCCCCGGCGTGGCCGAGGAGACCGTCAAGAGGTTCAAGACCGTCAAGGGTCTCGCCTGCGCGACCATCCAGGTCCCGCGCGACTGGCACAACCCGGCCGACGGCAACACGATCGGCATCCGCGTCTCCAAGACCGAGACCGCGTACAAGGGCACCAGCCGTCAGGGCATCGCGCTGGTCAACCCCGGTGGCCCCGGCGGCTCCGGCCTGCCGTGGGGCGCGGCGATGGCCCTGCGCGCCCCAGTCCTCGCCGGCCAGTACGACTTCATCGGCTTCGACCCGCGCGGTGTCGGCCTCTCCACGCCTCTCACCTGCAGCTACACCGTCCCGAACAGCACCGACATCAACGTGCTGAACAAGGCGAAGGTCGACGGCTGCCTCGAGAACCCGCTGACCAAGTTCATCACCACCGAGCAGACCGCATACGACATGGACTTCATCCGCGTCGTGCTCGGCGAGAAGAAGATGAGCTACATCGGCTACTCCTACGGCACGTGGCTCGGCACCTGGTACGCCGCCACGTTCCCGAGCAAGGCGCACCGCTTCCTGCTCGACTCGGCCGTCGACGCCTCGCAGACGACCCTCGAGAACACCTGGGACCTGCAGCCGCGCACCCGCGACCGCCAGTTCCAGGAGGCGCTGCTGCCGTACATGGCGCGCAACGACGCCGAGTACGGCCAGGGCACCGACCCGATGGAGATCCGCCGCAACTGGGAGAAGGCCGGCGGCACCCGTGAGTTCCTGGGTCAGCTGTTCGTCGCGTGGTTCGTGATCCCGGCCATGTACGACACGAGCCAGTACCCGACCGCCGCCGCCGCGGTGTCCGCGGTGATCGGCACCCCGGCCGCCACCGGCACGGACGCGGAGAAGGTCGAGCAGCTCGTCTCGAAGATGCTGGCCACCAAGGGCCTCAGCGACGAGAACAAGGCGTTCATCGCGAAGGCCAAGGCCAACGCGCTCGCCGCGATCGCCAAGAAGGAGCGCGTCGCGGTCAAGACCACGACGGCCGCCGCCGAGGTCGAGACCTGGGACGCGACGTTCGAGGCGATCCGCTGCCAGGACGGTCAGTGGAACCAGAACCTGCACTACTGGAACTACTGGCTCGCCGACCTGACCGTGAACGCGCCGTTCATCGCGCCGTTCATGAGCACCCCGCTGTGCGCGTACTGGCCGACCAAGAACGCGATGCCGAAGCCGGACAAGAAGACGTTCCCGCGTCTGCTGGTCGCGCAGTCGGAGCTCGACGCCGCCACCGCCTACGAGGGTGGCCTCGCCACCACGAAGGCCCTGCCGAACGCCAAGCTGATCAGCGTCGACAACGAGGGCTCGCACGGCCTGTTCCCGTACAACACGGACTGCGTCGACGACCCGATCGTCTTCTTCTTCCAGACCGGCGCCACGCCGCGCAAGCAGTACACGGGCTGCCAGGCGCTTCCGCTGCCGGGCGAGGACAAGACGTTCGAGGTCGGTGGCGAGCTCACCAACGGCAAGGTGAAGATCAAGATGATCACGCCCGCGGTGAAGGAAGCCAACAAGATCGTCAAGGACCTGCTGAGCGGTTCCTCGACGGCGGGTGCCGACGAGTCGGGCATGCCGGCCAACCTGTGACACCCCTGTAGAGCTGCGGTCCCCGGCACGCTGTGCCGGGGACCGTTTCCATTTGTGGCCCGCGGACAGCACCCCGGCGGTTTGCTAGCGCTGCCACCACTTCTTGCGGACCACGTCGACGACGACGCAGGTGATGTTGTCCGGGCCGCCGTTGCCGTTCGCCAGCGCGATCAGCCGCCAGGCCGCCTCCGTGCCGTCCTCAGTGGACAGCAGGACGTCGTGGACGTCGTCGATGTCGGTGTAGTCGGTCAGGCCGTCGCTGCAGAGCAGGTAGCGGTCCTCGATCTTGGCCTGGTGCCACGTCAGGTCCGGGTCGTGCGAGTTGCCGGACTGCAAGGCGCGCAGCACGTAGGCGCGGCGCGGGTGGACCAGCGCCTCCTCCGGCGTCATGCGGCCGGCGTCCACCAAAGCCTGGACCATCGTGTGGTCGTGGGAGATCTGGCGAAGTTCGCCTTCCCTGAGCAGGTACGCGCGGGAGTCACCGATGTGCGCCAACTGGAAGGCGAGGCCCTCCCACCGGATGGCGGTCAGCGTGGTGCCGGCGCCCTGGGGCGTCTCGGCGTCGAGCCTGCGCGCGATCTCGGCCACCGCCGGCCCCAGGTCGCCCTCCCAGCCCGCGAGGACGTTCACCGCGAGCGCGCTGGCCACTTCACCGTGCTCGTGGCCGCCCATGCCGTCCGCCACGGCCTGCAGGTCCGCGCGGACGTAGACCGAATCCTCGTTGTGCTCGCGGACGAGCCCAGGATCGGTCGCCACGGCGATGCGCAGCTCATGTGTCATGTCTCCAGTAGATCAGTTGTGAAGTGAGTTCACAAGCAATACGGTTGTGAACATGGATGAGACGGTCAACGCCGGTGACATAGCGCGCCTCGCCGATGTCGGGCGGGCGGCGGTGTCGAACTGGCGGCGGCGGTTCGAGGACTTCCCCTCGCCGGTCGGTGGGACGGCCTCCAGTCCGTTGTACCTGTTGCGCGACGTGGAGTCATGGCTTCGGCGCAACGGGAAGCCGTTCCGGGTCTCGCCAGCGGAGCGGTTGTGGACGCAGCTGCGGACCGCCGACGACCTGAAGCTCGGCGAGGCGCTGGCCGCGGTCGAGGCCGACGCGGAGACGTTCGAGTTCCTGCACGAGCGGTACCTGGAGGCCCACTCGCGGCTGTTGAACCCCACACCGCCCGAGGTCGTCGAGGTCGTCCTGGCCACGACGGACGGGGACACGGTGATCGATCCGGCGTGCGGCACGGGCAACCTGCTGAAGGCGTCGAAGGCGCGGAACAAGATCGGGCAGGAGCTCGATCCCGTGTCCGCGGTCATCGCGCGGCGCAGGCTGCCGTCCGCGCAGATCTTCACCGGCGACTCGTTGCGGCACAACGGGGTCCAGGTGAAGGCCGACGCGGTGGTGTGCGACCCGCCGTGGCACGACCGGGCGTGGGGGCACGAGGAGCTGGTCGGCGACGCCCGGTGGACCTACGGCCTGCCGCCCCGCGGCGAACCGGAGCTGGCCTGGTTGCAGCACTCCCTGTCGCTGGCGAAACCCGGCGGGCTGGTGGCGGTGCTGCTGCCGTCCGCGGCGGCGTCGCGGAGGCCGGGCAAGCGGATCCGCGGCAACCTGCTGCGCGCCGGGGCGCTGCGCGCGGTGATGACCGTGCAGCCGGGGCGCGATCTGTGGCTGCTGCGCAACCCGATCGGCCGCGCGCCCGAGCACATCGCGCTCCTCGAAGCACCGGGACCGCTCGACCCGAACACGCGGGTGATCGACCTGCTCGACGACGACGTCGACCTCAGCCCGTCACGCCGCAGCGGCACCGACGCGTCCGCCTACCTCGCGGCGCAGCCGACGTTCGGCCTACCTCCGCTGCCCGAGCTGCGGCAGCAGGACGCTCCCCCGATGACCACGATCGGCGAGCTGGTCCGCGCGGCGCCCGGCAGGCACGTCGTCACGTCCCCCACCGGCGCGACGTACGAGATCGATCCGCGCAGGCTCGACCCGGACTTCCTCGAGGGCGTGCTGCGCGCCGCGTTCGCCAGGACGCCGACCGGCTCAACCCGGCTCGACGTGCGCCGGACGCAGGTGCCGTCGCTGCCGCTGGCGGAACAACAGCGGTACGGACAGGCGTTCGCGCAGCTCAAGGCACTGGAAGCAGGCTTGGACGAGGCGGCCACCCTGGTCCGTTTGGGCTACAGTGGACTTCTGAGCGGACAGGTCGGGCCGGCGTGACTCCGGCAGATTCACCCGATCGGGATGTCCTGAAACGCTGTTACGGTCGCCTCGCGTACGAGGAAGCGCGGGGTCGGCGAACAGGAGACGGCAGTTAGGCGCCGGAGTGCTGATCGCCGACCGCTATGAGATCGACGACCTGCCGCTGGGGCGGGGTGGCATGGGTGCCGTGCACAAGGGCCGGGACCTGCGCCTGGATCGGCGTGTCGCGGTCAAGCTGCTGCGGCTGCCCGGCAGCGACGACGAGGTGGCGCAGCGGTTCGCGCGCGAAGCGCGGATCGTCGCCCGGCTGGAGCACCCCGGAGTGCCCGTCCTGTACGACTTCGGGACGTTCGAGCAGCGCCTCTTCCAGGTCATGCAGTTCGTCGACGGCGTGACGGTCGCGGACCTGGTCGGCGAGTTCGGCCCGCTGCCCGAGGCCTGGGCCGCGAACATCGCCGCGCAGACGGCCGCGGTCCTGGCCGCGGCGCACGAGCGCGGCATCTGCCACCGCGATCTCAAGCCCACCAACCTGATGCTGTGTCCGGACGGGGCGGTGAAGGTGCTGGACTTCGGCCTGGCGCTGCTGCGGGAGAGCGACGTCGCCCCGTTCAGCCGGGCCGGTCAGATCCTCGGCACGCCCTCGTACATGGCGCCGGAGCAGATCCAGCGCGGCACCGCCGAGCCCCGCAGCGACCTGTACGCGCTGGGGTGCGTGCTGCACGAGATGCTGACGGGCGAACAGCTCTTCACCGGGCCGACGGCCTACGCGGTGTTCGACAAGCACGTCAAGGAGGCGCCGCGGCCCGTCCCGGGCGCGCTCGACCCGTTGGTGCAACGGTTGCTGGCCAAGGAACCCGACGGGCGGCCGGCGACGGCGCTCGAGGTTTTCGAGGCGCTGCAAGGGTGTGCGCAGGATCCGCCGGCGTTGCCCGGATTCGTGCGGGACGGCTCGACGGCGATGTACTCGAGCGTGCAGGTCAGGCCGGGATTCGGTTCACCTCGTGATCACCGGTCGCCCACAGGTGCTGCACCGCGTACGAACGCCACGGCCGCCACGCCTCCGAGCGCCTGACCAGCGCCGCGGGCGTCGACGGCAGGCCCAGGGCCTCCGCGGCCAGGCGGATTCCGAGGTCGGTCGGCAGGAACGCGTCGGGGTCGCCCAAGGCGCGCATCAGGATCGACTCGACGGTCCAGGGGCCGAAGCCCGGCAGCGACGAGAGCCATTCGCGCGCGACGGCTCGGTCCGCACCGGGCGACAGGTCCAAACCGGACTCCAGCGCGCCCAGCAGCGCGGCCATCGTGCGGCGGCGGGACTCGGGCACCGCCAGCGCCGCGGGATCGAACGACAGCGGGAACAGGAACAGGTCGCCCACCGGCGTACCGAAAGCCGCCACGAGGCGTGCGGCGTGCGTGCGCGCGGCCTTCGTCGACACCTGTTGACCCAGCACGGCGCGAATAGCGAACTCCGCGCCGTCGACCGTGCGCGGCACACGACGCCCAGGAGCAGCCGAAACCAACGGCGCCAAAAGGGGATCCGCGGACAACGCCGCATCGACGACTAATGGATCGGCGTCGAGATCGAGCAGAAATCGGCACAGGTCTAGAGCACTAGCCGAATCGCGAGAATCCGACAGTTCCAGCGTGCACTCGACGTGGTCCGGGAACGGCCGCAAAGCCGCGATGCCGAAACCGCAAGGAAGTCGCAAGGTCCGCCGGTAGACACCGTCCCGCCACTCCTCCACGCCGGGCACGGCGGTGGCGATGAGGTGGCCGAACAGGTTGTCGGGACACAGAGGTGATTGAAAGTGCAACTGTTCCGAGAACGTGGCCGGCGGCATGCCCACCAGCATGACGCCATTCCAACCAAGACGCTGGCGGGAAAGCGACATCATTCCGGACGGGGCCAACCGGGTGACCTGCTTCGCGGCGCGAAAATCCGTGGCTAGGCTGACCGTCGCGCCGTGGCAGGAGTTGTCGGTTTCAGCATGGAAGGGCGGCGTCGCGTGCGATGAGAGCGGCTTGGACGCGGTTGTCGCACCGAAGTTTCGTCAGCAGTCGGCTGACGTGGGCTTTGATGGCCCCTTCTGAGAGGTACATGAGCCGTGCGATCCGTGCATTCGCCATGCCCTGCGCCAGGTACACCAACACTTCCTGCTCGCGTCGAGTGAGCAGGCTGATGCGGCTGCGCGCGGCGTCACGGCGTTCCGAGTCGGCGCCGGTGAAGTGGTCGATCAACGCACGCGTCGCGGACGGCGAGAGGATCGCCTCTCCGGCGGCGACGGCGCGCACGGCGTTCACCAGCGCGTCGGGTTCACCGTTCTTGAACAGAAATCCCGCCGCACCGGCGCGCAACGCGGGGAAGAGCATCTCCTCGGTGTGCGGCGTGCACAGCATGATCACCTGCGTTCCCGGCACGTGCCTGCGCACCATCCGCACCGCCGCGAGGCCTTCCATGCCGGGCATGGAGGCGTCCATCAGCAGCACCTGCGGGCGTTGGCGCCGCGCGAGTTCGAGCGCTCCGCCGCCGTCGCCGGCCTCGCCGACCACCACGACGTTTCCGGACCGTTCCAGCACACCGCGGACTCCCGTGCGGATCAGAACCTCGTCGTCGGCGATGCCGACGGTGATCGTGCGAGGTTTGTCCACCAGTTGCAGACCTGCGCTCGCCCACGAGGTGCTCGTCGTCAACGTCATGCGCACTCCCTGTCAGACCGGACCAGTCACCAGTTTGTTCCCGAACGAGGGCCACGGGAAGGCAGGCATAACGAACAGGTCGCGAACCGTCTCACGCGCACGCAGGCGTAACGGGTTGCACAGGCCAGGCCACCGCACACGACCTGCGAGAACGCCGCACCGAGACAGGAAATGCCTGCCGTTACGGCTTGAGGAGAGGGACCTATGACCAGCAACGGGCGTTGCGCACTATGCGACGGCACGATGCCTCCCGCCACCTCCGAGCAACGCAGGTCCTACTGCTCCAACGCATGCCGCCAACGGGCGTATCGCCGCCGGGTCACCGTCTCCACGGCAGCGCCCGTCACCAGGCAGAACGTGCGCGTGCTCTCGAACCTGCCCGCGGCGCGCGACACGTTCGTCGGCCGCCAGCAGGAGCTGTCGAAGCTCGACCAGCTCCTGCGCAGGCATCGTCTCGTTACGCTCGTCGGCAGTGCGGGTGCGGGCAAGACGAGGCTCGCGCTGGAGGCCGCGGGAAGGCTGCGGCGCGGACGGACGGACCGGGTCCTCCTGGTCGAGCTGGGCGAGATCACCGCTTCCCGAGACGTCATGCCCGCCCTCGCTGACGCGCTCGGGGTCACCGTCCAGTCCGACGAACCGTTGCGCGACACCGTGGTCGAGACGCTCGTGAACATGAAGGTGCTCGTGGTCCTCGACAACTGCGAGCACCTCCTCGACACCTGCGCCGAGCTCACCGACGTGCTGCTCAACCGCTGCCCCGGCGTCCGGGTGCTCGCGACGTCGCGCGAAGCCCTGTGGATCACCGGCGAGGTCAGCTTCCACGTCGAGGGCCTGCCCGTTCCCTCGACGGACCGGGACCTGGTCACGACGGCGGCGCCGCGCTCCGAGGCCGTGAAGCTGTTCGTGGACAGGGCGCGCGAGCGCAAGCCCGACTTCCGGCTGACGCTCGACGACACCGCGGCGGTCGCCCTGTTGTGCGCACGGCTGGAAGGCATGCCGCTCGCGATCGAACTGGCGGCGCGCTGGGTGCAGTTGTTGCCGGTAACGGCCATTTGCGACCGCATGGACGAGCCCCTGGAACTGCTGACGCTGGGCTGCCGCAAGTCGCCGTCGCGCCAGAGCTCGCTGCGCGAGGCCATCGACTGGAGCTACCAGCTGCTGCAGCCGGACGAGCAGTTCGCGCTGCGGCGGCTGTCCGTCTTCGACGGTGGCTTCGACCTGGCCGCGGCCAACGAGGTCTGCTCGTCGGAACGCTCCGCGGAGCCCGTGCTGGACGTGCTGTCACGGCTGCAGGCCAAGTCGTTGCTGGCGGCCATCCCCGGCACGACGAGGTTCCGCCAGCTGGAGACGATCCGCTTGCACGCCAGGGAGAAGCTGCTGGCGGCCGGCGAGCTGGACATCGCCTACGAGGCGCTGGCGCGCTGGTTCACCGACCTCTCCGACGTGCTGATCACCGCGCCGCTGTCGATGCCCGCGGACGTGCAGCACAAGCTCGACAACCACGTCGACAGCCTGCTCGGCACCGTCGAGTGGGCGGCCGACCGCGCCGACGAACGGTTGCTGCTGCTCACCGCGGCCCTGGCGGACTGCACCGCGCGACGCGGACTGCTCGGCCAGGCGCGGGTGATGCTGCGGGACGCGCTGCGCCGGCCGTCCACCCGGGACGACTACCGCTGCGTGGCGCTGAACCACGCCGCCCGGTTCGCGGCCGAGCAGGGCGACCACGACGAGGCCGCCGCACTCTCCGCCGAGGCGTCGCGGCTGGTCAGGGACATCGGACAGCCCGCGCTGGTGATGAGCAGCCGCAGCACCCTGGCGGCGGTGCAGCAGTCGTCCGGCGAGTGGGAGGCGTCGGTCGAGAACAACACCGAGTGCCTGCGCGTCGCGGAGTTGCTGGGCGAGCCCCTCGCGCGTGCGACGGCGTTGGTCGATCTGGCGCGCACGGCCTTGTCGCTGGGCAAGCACGAACGTGCCGAGAAGAACGTCATGTCCGCGTTGCCCATCTCGCGCGCGTCAGGCGTTCCCGCGCGCATCGCCTCGGCTCTCAACACACGCGGCGCCGTCGCGTTGGTGCAGGGCGACCTGGACGAGGCCACCCACGCCTTCCAGGAGGCGTTGCGAATGGACGGTCTCAACCCGTTGACCGCGCCGGACGCGTTGGAAGGCCTTGCCGTGGTGGCCTTGACGCGCGGTCAGGCCGAGCGCGCGCTACGGCTGGAGGCGACCGGACGGGCCATGCGCCGATCGGTCGGTGTGGTGCCGAACCCGTTCTGGGCGGAGAAGGTCGCCGGTGCCATGCGCACCGCACGGCTGATGCTGCCCGCCGCACGCGCAGAGGCCGCGGCCACTCCGTTGACCGCCGCGGACACCGAGGCGTTCATCCAGGACGAGGTGTGGCTGGACCGCACGGAGGCGGCGTTCGACTCCCTCGACGACCACGAGCGGCGGGTGGTCGCGTTGCTGGCGAGCGGGCTCACGAACCAGCAGATCGCGAACCGGCTCAACGTGTCGGTGCGGACCGTGGCCTCCCGGCTGCAGCGGCTGCGGGACAAGCTGGGGCTGCAGAGCCGGGAGGACGTCGCGGCCTGGGGTGCGGAGCGCGCTATCGGCTGAGCGCGTACACGTTCACCCACAGCCGGCAGATCTCCTTCGCCGCGACACGGGCGTCGGAGGCAGTGCACGCCGCCAGCCGCAACACCTCGGAGTCGCGGGCCGCGGAGGCGCTGGGAATCGCGAGCACCGTCATCCCGGCCGCGTGCGCGGAACGGATCCCCGACGCGGAGTCTTCGACCGCGAGGACGTTCACGGGATCGAGGCCGAGCTTGCGCGCGGCGAGCAGGTACGCGTCGGGCGCGGGCTTGCCGTTCACGACGTCGTCGCCCGTCACGATCGCCTCCACGTGCCGCCGGAGTCCGGATGCCGACGCGGCGGCCCGCACGTACCGCCGCGGTGACGCCGACACCAGTCCGACCGGCCCGAGTTCTGCCGCCAGGGCAACGAGTTCCGCCGCGCCGGGCAGCAAGCCGAACGTGCCGCGCGCGATCGCGTCGACCATGCCGTCCACGCACTCGGACACCGCGCGTTCCGGTGTGAGGCCATGGCACCGTTGCGCGAGGTAGGCACTCCAGTTCGCGGTGCTCGTGCCCTGGATCGCCACCCAGTCGGCGTGGGTCCAGCGGTGGTCGTGGCGGGCCGCGACGGTGCCGATCACCTGGTTCCAGGTCGCGGCGCTGTCGACGAGGGTCTCGTCGAGGTCGAAGACGGTCGCGAGCAGCGTCACAGCGCGACCGCGCTCTCCCGCGCGAACGCCGCGAGTTGCTCGATGGACACCAGTTTCAGCCAGTGCCGGTCCGCGAACGCCCTGAGCTGCGGCAGCCGCGCGACGCCGCCGTCCTCGTCGCAGACCTCGCTGATCACGGCGACGGGCTCGCACCCGGCCAGCCTCATCAGCTCGACGGCGGCCTCGGTGTGCCCGCGCCGCTCGTCCAGGCCGCCTGCCCTGGCGCGCAACGGGAACACGTGTCCAGGCCGGCGCACGTCCTGCGGAGTGCTCGACGGATCAGCGAGAACGCGCAGCGTGCGGGCGCGGTCGGCGGCGGAGATGCCGGAGTCGATGCCGCTCGTGGCGTCGACGGAGACGGTGTAGGCGGTACCTTCGGGATCCTCGTTGTCCTGGACCATCAGCGGCAGCCGCATCCGGTCGGCGACCTCGGGGGCCACCGGCGCGCAGATCAGACCGCTCGTGTGCCGCACGTAGAACGCCAGTGCCTGCCGGGTGGCGTGCTCGGCGGCCATGACCAGGTCGCCTTCGTTCTCGCGGTCCTCGTCGTCGACGACGATCACCGGCCGGCCTGCGCGCAGGTCGGCGACGGCCGCCGGGACCGAGTCGAGGCTTGGTGTGCGTTTTGCCTGTTCAGGAACGGTGAGGTTCACGTCCTCATCGTTGGGAACGGGCGGGGGTGACGCTCGGCGGACGAGTCGGTTTGACCCGAAGGTGCGAACTTCCCGACGACTGCCGTCTTGGCCCGGCCCAAATGGTTAACCAACCAGCCGGAATCTGGACGGCCGGGAGCAGCTAAACCGTTTTCGGACTGCTCCGTTCGAGTGACGGCAGAGGTCTAGACCTTGACCTTCGAGTGGTCTAAACCACATCGTTCCGGTACCCCCTGCGACTGAGGAGACCGATGTCCAAGTCCCGATGGCATCTAGCTGCTCTCTTCGCGGCTGTCGCCGCGATGGTCCTCGGAATCGTCGTCGTGCCCGCTGCTAGCGGCGCCGGTGGCGTTTCCGCCACGTTCTCCAAGGGTTCTGACTGGGGAACGGGCTTCGAGGGCAAGTACACGATCAAGAACAACAGCGCGGCGGCCCTGACCGCGTGGACCGTCGAGTTCACGCTCCCCGCCAACCACAAGGTGACCTCGCTGTGGGACGGCTCGTACACGACGAGCGGCCAGACCGTCACGGTCAAGAACACCTGGAACGGCAGCATCGCCGTCGGCGGGTCGGTGAGCTTCGGCTTCAACGGCTCGTACACCGGCACGTTCGGTGCGCCGACCAACTGCAAGCTCAACGGTGGCTCGTGTGAGGCCGGCGGGACCAACCCGACGACGACCACGACGACCACGACCACCACCACGACGACCACGACCACCACGACGACGACCGGCCCGCCCCCGCCTCCGGGGAAGATCAACCTGGGCTACTTCGCGGAGTGGGGCGTGTACCCGGCGCGCAACTACCAGGTGAAGAACATCGACACCTCGGGTTCGGCGTCGAAGCTCACGCACATCAACTACGCGTTCGGCAACGTGACCGGCGGCAAGTGCACCATCGGTGAGGCCTACCCCGCCATCGAGAAGTCGATGACGGCGGCGGAGAGCGTCGACGGCGTCGCTGACACCTGGGACGCGCCGGTGCGCGGCAACTTCAACCAGCTGATGAAGCTCAAGAAGAAGTACCCGCACCTCAAGGTGCTCTACTCGTTCGGTGGCTGGACCTGGTCCGGTGGTTTCGGTGATGCGTCGAAGAACCTGCAGACGTTCGTCGACTCCTGCTACAGCCTGCTCGAGGACCCGCGCTGGGCGAGCCTGTTCGATGGCATCGACATCGACTGGGAGTACCCGAACGCGTGTGGTCTGTCGTGCGACACCAGTGGCTTCGCGGCATACAAGAACATGATGCAGAAGCTGCGCGAGCGGTTCGGCCCGAACTACCTCGTCACCTCGGCGATCACCGCTGACGGCTCCGACGGCGGCAAGATCGACGCGGCTGACTACGGTGGCGCGGCGCCGTTCCAGGACTGGTTCAACGTCATGACGTACGACTACTTCGGTGCGTGGGCGGCCAAGGGCCCGACGGCTCCGCACTCCCCGCTGACGTCGTACACCGGCATCCCGACCGCCGGCTTCAACTCCGAGGCCGCGATCTCCAAGCTGCGCTCCAAGGGCATTCCGGCCAGCAAGCTCCTGCTCGGCATCGGCTTCTACGGCCGCGGCTGGACCGGTGTGACGCAGGCTGCCCCCGGTGGCACGGCGACGGGTCCGGCTCCGGGCACCTTCGAGGCGGGCATCGAGGACTACAAGGTCCTGAAGACCAAGTGCCCCGCCACCGGCACCATCGCCGGCACGGCCTACGCGTTCTGCAACGGCGAGTGGTGGAGCTACGACACCCCGCAGACGATCACCAGCAAGATCCAGTGGGCACGCGGCCAGGGTCTCGGCGGCGCGTTCTTCTGGGAGCTCAACGGTGACACCGCGAACGGTGAGTTGATCACAGCGATGAAGAACGCCCTCGGGTAGTCCTTCACAACGCCGGGAGGGGAGCTGGGTCAACCCAGCTCCCCTTTTGTGTGCCCGGAATCAGCAGAAGACCTCGGTCAGGAGCTTGTTGAAGGCGTCGCCGGGGTCGCCCTGGGCGGGACCGCTGGTGGCGCTGAGCTCGAAGCGCTTCTTGCTGTCGGGCGTGGTCATCATCTCCGACGAGTAGCCGGGGATGCCGCCTCCGTGACCCCACACCTTGGTGCCGCACGGCAACGTCTGCACCTGCAGGCCGAGTCCGTACTCCGGGCTCACGGCCGTCGTCCTGCTGATCTCCTGCTGCTGCGCGGGCTTGAGCAGCCTGCCGCTCGACAGGGCCGTGACGAACGTGTCCAGGTCGCGCGTCGTGGAGATCATCTCGCCGGCCGCCCAGGCGACCGACGGGTTGATGCGGGTGATGTCGGACGGCTTGCCCGCGACGGTCCAGTAGCCGTGGGCGTGCGGGCCGCTGATGCGGACCTCGTCTCCCGGCACCTCGGTGTCGTCGAGGCGCAACGGCTTCAGGATCCGCTGCTCGACCGCCTTCTCGTAGGGCTTGCCGGTGATCTTCTCGATCAGCAGACCGGCTACGACGTAGTTGGTGTTGGAGTAGCTCCACTTCGTGCCGGGCTCGAAGTCGAGCGGCTTGGACGTCGAGAGCGCGAGGAGCTCCTGCGGAGACCAGCTCTTGTAGCGGATCTGCTCGAACTCCTCGGGACTGAGCGGCAACGCGTCGGTGTAGTTGAAGAGCCCGCTCGTGTGCTGCAGAACCTGGCGCACGGTGATGCGGCTGTCGATCAGGCCGGGCAGGTAGCGGACGACCGGGGCGTCCAGGTCGATCTTGCCCTCACCGGCGAGCTGCAGCGTCACCGTGGACACGAACGTCTTGGTGATGCTGCCGACGCGGAACCTGCCGTTCTGCGGCACGGGCCTGGCGCTGTTCAGCTCGGCCTTGCCGGAGGCGGCCGTGAAGCGCTGCCGCCCGTCCACGACTCTGGCCTGCACGCCCAGAGCCGCCCCGCTCCGCGTGATCTGGTCCAGGGCCTGCTGGACGACCTCGCGGTCCACGCTCGACGTGTCCGCCGACGCGACGCCCGCGGTGGTCAGAGCCAGCAGGCTCGCTGCGGTAACTGTGGCTACCAATCGATTCCCCATGCTCACACCCTGTCGTTGCGGGGTGCCGGCCCGCATCCACCTTCAGTCGTACGAAGGCCCTAGGGGTTTCGCTGAGGAACCACCGGCGGGAGACGGGATGTCCCCTGCTCCGTTCAGCAGAAGATCTCGTTGATCAGCTTGTCGTAGGCGTTCGTCGGGTCGCCCGTGCCGACGCCGGCGCTGATGGACAACTCCGCCCGCCGCTTCAGGTCCGGCGTCGAGTAGGCGTAGCTCGCGAAGCCGGGCACGCCACCGGGGTGGCCGATGATCATCGTGCCGCGCGGGGCCTTCTCCACGAAGACGCCGAGGCCGTAGTCGGTGCTCACCGGGGTCGTCCTCGTCAGTTCGGCCTGCTGGGCGGGCTTGAGCAGCTTGCCGGTGAGCAGTGCGGCGTAGAAGGTGTCGAGGTCCCTGGTGGTCGTGATGACGCCGCCGACCGCCCAGCAGACGGACGGGTTCCAGCGCGTGGTGTCGACCGGCTGCCCGTTCACGATCCCGTACGAGTGCGCGTGCGGGCCGCGGATCTCCGGGTCGTCACCGGGGAACGTGGTCTCGTGCAGGCGCAGCGGCTTCAGAACGCGCTGTGCGACGACCTGCTCGTACTCGCGGCCGGTGACCTTCTCGATCAGCATGCCGAGGATGACGTAGTTGGTGTTGTTGTACTCCTACCTGGTGCCGGGCTGCGGTTTGGCGCTTCGGCGTGAAATCGGGCGGCGGTCGGGCCCCGCCCTCCCAAGGGGGCTGACCACCAGGCCTCTCCACGCTATTCGCAAATTCGGTCCGTCAAGGGGCCGCTCGCCGATCTGTGGACAACTCCGCAGGCCCCGGTGAGTTGTCCATAGATCGCCGGACGGGGGCTTGACAGCGCGTTCCCGCAGGTAAAGTCAGGTTCCTGCCACCTGGGTGGTCAGCCCCCGGGAGGGTGGGGCCCTGCCCGCCGGAACCGACCGACATGCCACTCCAGGCGCTGGTTGTTCATCTCCGCGGTGCCGGACCACGCGGTGAAGCGGGTCCGCCACCCGACATGCGGATCTGAGCGCTCTGGGCCGTCCCGGCGGTGATCATGTCGTCAGGCCCTCCTGGACGACCCGGCGGTCGACCTGGGTCTCGTCGGCGACGGCGGTTCCGGTGAAGAGCAGGCTGAATGCGGCCAGAGTGGCGAGCAAGCGTGTGCCCATGCCCCCACAATGCTTCAGTAGGGCCGTTTTGCTGCATTCATGGCCGAAACGAGCATGGGACGCACTTTCGGCCAATGCACGTCCTTCTGGCAGGAGAACGGCGGCAGGAAGCCGCCGCACCTGCCGGAGCCGGCGCCGATCTCCCACACGAAGCTCGGCACGCCCAGGTCGTCGTACACCCAGTCGTCGGTGGCGCCGGAGGCGTTGTAGAGCACCTCGCCCGGCTGACCGGCCGTGTAGCCGGACAGCGCGGCCATGTCGTTCGCGATCCTGCGCAGGGCGGCGTCGTTGCCCGTCTTCTGCGTGCTCCACCCCCACGGGAAGAGCACGTAGTTGCCGTAGCTGTGCATGGAGATCACGGCGCCGGTCGTGTCGGCGGAGGCGGCCGCGGTGTCACCCGGTGCGCGGGTGTCGCGGTAGAGCTTGCGCCACAACGACTCCAGTGCCTGCACCTCCACCTCGGAGTCGGCGCGCGAGCCGCGGTAGGTCTCGCTGCACTTGTTCGTGGACGAGCCGACCTCGCCCCAGTGCGAGCCCGCGTTGCGGTTGAGGTCGACGCCGCGCGGTCCGGAGGTGCACGTGCCGTTGGCGTTCTTGCGCTGCAGCACGGGCGAGTCGCCGCCGGACTCGACGATCTCGACGCCGTCCGGGTTGGCGATCGGGACGACCCAGATCTCCAGGTCGTCGAGCATCGCCGTGAGGTCGGAGCCGACCAGGTCGTCGACGAACCGCCACGCCATGTCGCCGGTGGTGATCTCGCGGGCGTGCAGCTGGCCCATCACGAACAGGCGTGGTTTCGGCGCGGCGGGCGTCAACGCGCAGTCGCCCGGGCTCTTGCGGGTGATGCAGACGGCTTTCAGGTCGTACCCGCCGGCGCCCTGGGTCTTGCGCCAGGAGTCGCCGTAGTCGACGACTGTCGCGAGATCGGGGTGGGCGCGGGCGACCTCGTCGAGGTGGGCGAGGTGCGCGGTGATCGTCCGGTACCCGCCGTAGTAGGTCGTGCTTCCGAGCGAGCGCGGCTCACGCTGGGACGGGGGCATCACCGTCTCGACGGTGGACCGGTAGCCGTCGGAGCGGAGCTCCTGCGCGGTCCGAGAGTCGCCGACGACGAACAGGTCGGCGCCGTCGCGCTGTTCCAGCACGTCGTAACCCAGGCCCAGCAACCGTTGCGCGGAGTCGCCCACCGGCGCGGGCACGCGCAGCACGTATGTCGCTTGTGGACCTTCCGCTGGTGCCGGCGCGGGGCTGAGGAGGAGGGCGAGGCAGGCGAGCAGGGCGACGGCGGTCCGCATGATGGATGATCATCGGCCGTCCGGCCGATCGCCGCCACTCCGTTCGACCGACCGGATGATTACCGTCCGGTTCTTGGGACGCGGGCGGCAGCCGTTTGGCGCGGTGTGACGAAAATCAATATCATTCCGCTTGGCAACGCCACAGTTGTTGTGAGGAAAGGGGAGCGCAGGGCATGGACCACCTTTACAACGACGGTACCGCCGAGTTCTCCTTCCCCTGGCGCGGTTCTCCCGCGGACGACGACGAAGGGCTGGAGCCGACCGTCGTGCGCAGCGTGGACTGACGAAACTCAGAGCGTCTGCGAGGTCCTGAGCCGGTGCGCCAGCGCCGTGTGGCGGCGGCCCGCGCCGACCGTGCGGACGGCCTGGCCGATGGCCCTCTTGCTGCCCACGAGCACGACGAGCTTCTTCGCGCGCGTGACGGCGGTGTAGAGCAGGTTCCGTTGCAGCATCATCCACGCGCTGGTCGTGATCGGGATGACCACGCACGGGTACTCGCTGCCCTGTGAGCGGTGGATGGTCATGGCGTAGGCGTGGCTGAGCTCGTCCAGCTCGGAGAACTCGTAGTCGACCTCCTCGTCCTCGTCGGTGCGGATCGTCAGCTTCTGCTCGACCGGGTCGAGCGCGATGACGACGCCCAGGGTGCCGTTGAAGACGCCGTTGCGGCCCTTGTCGTAGTTGTTGCGGATCTGGGTGACCTTGTCGCCGAGCTTGAACACCCTGCCGCCGAAGCGCTTCTCCGGCAGGTTGTCGCGGGAGGGCGTGAGGGCTTCCTGCAGGACGGTGTTGAGCGCGCCGGCGCCGGCCGGGCCGCGGTGCATCGGAGCGAGGACCTGGATGTCCTTGCGCGGGTCGAGGCGGAACTTGCGCGGGATGCGGTTCGCGACGACGTCGACGGTCAGCGTCGCCGCGTCCTCGGCCTCGTCGGCGCTGAAGAGGAAGAAGTCCGGCAGCCCCTGGACGACCGGGTAGTCGCCGCTGTTGATGCGGTGGGCGTTCGTGACCACACCGGACTCCTGGGCCTGGCGGAAGATGTGCGTCAGGCGGACGTTCGGGATCGGGCTCCCCTGCGCCAGCACGTCCCTGAGCACCTCCCCCGCGCCGACGGACGGCAGCTGGTCGACGTCGCCGACCAGGAGCAGGTGCGCGCCGGGCGGGACGGCCTTCACGAGCTTGTTGGCCAGCAGCAGGTCGAGCATCGAGGCCTCGTCGACGACCACCAGGTCGGCGTCGAGCGGGTGGTCGCGGTCGTACGCCGCGTCGCCGCCGGGCTTGAGCTCGAGCAGGCGGTGGACGGTGCGCGCCTCGTGGCCGGTCAGCTCGGTGAGGCGTTTCGCGGCGCGTCCGGTGGGGGCGGCCAGGACGATCTTGGCGCGTTTCGCCTGGGCCAGGCGGACGATCGAGCGGACCGTGAAGCTCTTGCCGCAGCCGGGGCCACCGGTCAGCACCGCGACCTTCTGCGTCAGGGCCAGCTTGACCGCCGCCGCCTGGTGCTCCTCGAGGTCGGTGCCGAGCCAGGCGAGGGCCTTGTCCCAGTCGACGGTGGCGAAGGCGGGCATGCGGTCGGTGTCCGCGTGCAGCAGCCGTTTGAGCTGCGCCGCCATCGAGATCTCGGCGCGGTGGAACGGCACCAGGTAGACGGCGATCTCGTCGTCCGGGAGCTCCTCGCGGACCACGCCCTCCTCCTCGACGAGCTCCGCCAGGCAGTCGATGACCAGGCCGGTGTCGACCTGGAGGATCTTGATGGCGTCCGCGATGAGGGCCTGTTCGGGCAGGTAGCAGTTGCCGTCGGTGGTGGCCTCGGAGAGCGTGAACTGCAGGCCGGCCTTGACGCGCTGCGGGCTGTCGTGCGGGATGCCGACGGCCTTCGCGATCACGTCGGCGGTCTTGAAGCCGATCCCCCAGACGTCGTTCGCCAGCCGGTACGGCTCCTCCCGGACGACTTCGATGGCCTTGTCCCCGTACTGCTTGTAGACGCGGACGGCGAGGCTCGTGGAGACGCCGACGCCCTGCAGGAAGACCATGACCTCCTTGATGGCCTTCTGCTCCTCCCAGGCGTCCGCGATGAGCTTGGTGCGCTTCGGGCCGAGCTTCGGGACCTCGATGAGGCGTTCCGGGGAGTGCTCGATGACGTCCAGGGCGTCCACGCCGAAGTGGGTGACGATCTTGTCCGCGAGCACCGGGCCGATGCCCTTGATCAGGCCGGAGCCGAGGTAGCGGCGGATGCCCTGGATGGTCGCGGGCAGGACCGTCGTGTAGTCGTCGACGTGGAACTGCTTGCCGTACTGCGGGTGCGAGCCCCAGGTGCCCCGCATGCGGATCGACTCACCGGGCTGCGCGCCGAGCAGCGCGCCGACGACCGTGACCAGGTCACCGCGCCCGGTGTCCACCTTGGCGACGGTGTAGCCGTTGTCCTCGTTGGCGTAGGTGATCCTCTCCAGGACCGCTTCGAGGACGTTCATGCCGAGAACCTACAAGCTTCTGCACACGATCTTCACAACTTGTCCCGGCGTCCTCCACGACATACCCATAAAGTCGCCGTCATGACAGGTCAGCGCAGGGTGCTCGTCGTGGAGGACGACATCACGATCGCCGAGTCCGTGGCCGCGCGGCTGCGCGCCGAGGGGTTCGTCGTGTCGGTGGCCCACGACGGGCCCTCCGGGGTCGCCCAGGCGGCCGCGTTCCTCCCTGACCTGGTCGTTCTCGACGTGATGCTGCCGGGGTTCGACGGGCTCGAGGTGTGCCGGCGGATCCAGGCGTCGCGGTCGGTCCCGGTGCTGATGCTGACCGCGCGGGGGGACGAGACCGACCTGCTGGTCGGGCTCGCCGTGGGGGCGGACGACTACCTGACGAAGCCGTTCTCGATGCGCGAACTGGCGGCACGCGTGCACGTGCTGCTGCGGCGGGTGTCGCGGGCGGCGTCGACGCAGTCGATGGAGCTGGGCGACCTGGTGATCGACCTGGCCTCGCGGCGGGTGTCGCGGTCCGGCGTCGAGGCGCACCTGACGCCGACCGAGTACGACCTGCTGGTGTTCCTGGCCGAGCGGCCGTCCGCCGTGCAGGCCAGGGAGCGGTTGCTGGCGGAGGCGTGCGGGTGGCACGAGGGGGCGTCGTCGCGGACGGTCGACAGCCACGTGAAGGCGCTGCGGCGCAAGCTCGGGGCCGACCTGATCCGGACCGTGCACGGAGTGGGGTACGCGCTGGAGGTCCCCGCCAAGAAGGTGTCTTCGTGAGGCGGTTGCTGGAACTGCTCGACATGCTGCCGCGTCCGCTGGACTCGGTGCGGTCGATCAAGCTCAAGCTCGGCATCGTGATCGTGGTGTCCGGGTGCGTCTCGTTCGCCTACTTCCGTTACGTGACCGGGTGGTTGCCGCCTCGCACGACGCTCATCGCCCTGGTGCTGGGGCTGCTGACCTCGCAGTTGCTGGCACACGGCATGACCTCGCCGTTGCGGGAGATGACCTCTGCCGCGCGGTCGATGGCGTCCGGGGACTACTCGCGGTCGGTCCGGGCCACCTCGTCCGACGAGGTCGGGCAGCTGGCCGAGGCGTTCACGGTGATGGCCGCCGACCTCGCCGCCGCGGACCAGCAGCGGCGGGAGCTGATCGCGAACGTCTCGCACGAGCTGCGGACCCCGATCTCGGCGTTGCAGGCCGTGCTGGAGAACGTGGTCGACGGGGTGGCGGTGGCGGACGCGGCGACCATGCGGACCGCCTTGGCGCAGACCGAGCGGCTCGGGCGGCTGGTCACGGAGCTGCTGGACCTGTCGAAGATCGACGCCGGCGTGCTGTCGCTGAACCGCGAGACGCTGTCCGTCTCATCGCTGGTCGCGGACGTGGTGGCGGAGGCCGCGGTGGCCGCGCCGTCGGCCTCGTTCTCGATCGACGTGGCCGGGGACCTGACCGTTCTCGCCGACGGGGAGCGGTTGCACCAGGTGCTGGTGAACCTGGTGGACAACGCCGCCCGGCACGGACCCACCGGGGGGTTGGTGTCCGTGACCGGGTACTCGTCGGCTTCGTGCGTGGTGCTGGAGGTCCGGGACGAGGGGCCGGGCATCGCGCCGGCCGACCGCTCGCGGATCTTCGAGAGGTTCACCCGAGGGGAGAGGGCGGGCGGTGGCGGGACCGGGCTCGGGCTCGCCATCGCCCGGTGGGTGGTGGACCTGCACGGCGGGACGATCGCCGTGGTGGATCCCGGGTCGTGCATCCGGGTGACCTTGCCCCGCTGACTTCTGGCTGACCTTGTTCGTCCGCACCCGCGATCGCCGGTGCGGCGGTGAAGCGCGCCCGTTCTCGGGCTTGGGAGAGAGACATGACTGACTCGACGCCTTCGGCTGACTCGTCTGAGACGCCCGAGGAGAAGGCCGCCGCGCGGCGGAGGTACCGGCACTTCCGGAAGGTCGGGTATCGGCCGGTGTCCGGAGAGGGGGAGTCGGCGGGCGCTGGGGGCTCGCCGAAGCCCGCGGAGGGTGAGGGCGTCGGCGAACGCGCTGACGAGGCCGTCGGCGAACGCGCTCGTGAAGATGTCGGTGAGCGCGCTCGTGAGGATGTCGGTGAGCACGCCAGCGAACACGCTGGTGAGGACGCTGGCAAACGCGCTGGCAAGCGCGCTGGCGAAGCCGGGGCAGGCTCGCGCAGGGGTACCCCCGAGCCGGGAACCCCTGCGACTCAACCTACTCGGAGGGTCCGACAAGATCAGTCGGCGAAGGTGGAGGCGAAGGCGAAGCCCGCCGAGGCCGCTGAAGCTCCCGAGTCCACCGAGTCCACCGAGTCCACCGAGGCCGCTGAAGCCCGCGAGGCCTCCGAGAGCCAGACGCGCCCCGAGAAGAAGCACGCCGCGGTCGAGGACAAGCCCAAGCCCGTAGAGGTGCCCTCGCCTGCTCCAGTCGTCACCGCCACCCTGCCCCCACCGTCCCCGTGGCAGGGCCCGCCCCGCTACCCCGCCCCAGCGGGCGCCATGACCGCCCCGGGGGTGCCGTTCATGCCCTGGTGGCGGCCACCCACGACCGGCGCGCCCGGCAAAGCCCTGGTCGCGGGCCTGGCCGCGGGTCTGGGCGGGGCGTTCCTCGCCGTGCCGAACAACGGCATCGGCTGGTTCCTGGCGGGACTCGTCGGTGTCGGCGGCGTGCTGTTCTACGCGGGTCGGCCGACCGTCGAGCGGGCGTTGTGGCTGGCGGGCGCGCTGGCGTTCCTCGCCATGGGCTTCCTGCGGGCCGCGGAGTGGGTGTTCCCGCTGTCGCTGATGGCGTCGATGTTGTGCGGTTCGATCGCGATGGCGGGCGGGAAGACCGTGCGGGGGCTCGTGTTCGGCGCCGTGGGTGTCGGGCTGGGTGGGCTCCGGGCCATTCCCTGGGTCGCCAAGGGGTTCCGCAGGCGGGGGCCGATCGGGGTGCGGCCGTTCATCTCCGTCGGTGTGGCGCTCGTGTTGCTGGTGGTCTTCGGGTCGCTGCTGGCCGGGGCGGACAAGGGGTTCAGCGACTTCCTCGAAGGTCTGGTGCCGGAGCTCGAACTCGGCACGTACGTGCAGAAGGTCTTCTACGGGGTCGTCGCGGCGCTTGGCGCTTTGGGCGCCTGTTACCTGGTGGCGGCGCCGCCGGAGATCGACGAGGACGCCGAGGTCAAGCCGGGGTCGTTGCGGCTCAAGGACTACGGGCTGCCCGTCGGCGTGCTCGTGTTGCTGTTCACCGGGTTCGTGGGGACGCAGCTCGCGGTTCTGTTCGGTGGCGAGGCCTACGTGATGAAGACGGCGGGCGTGACGTTCGCCGAGTACGCGCGGACCGGGTTCTGGCAGCTGCTGTGGGTCGCCGTCCTCACGCTCGGCGTGATCGCCGGCGTCGCGCGGTTCGCCGTGAAGAAGACGAAGCAGGAACAGTTGTGGCTGCGGGTGTTGCTCGGTTCGCTCGCTGTTCTCACGCTCGTCATCGTGGCGAGTGCCTTGAGCCGCATGTGGTTCTACCAGCAGGCGTACGGGTGGACGGTGCTGCGGCTGCTCGTCGCGTCGTGCGAGGTGTGGCTGGCGGTCGTGTACCTGATGGTGATCGCGAGCGGGATCTCGTTGCGCGCCAACTGGTTGCCCAAGGCGATCGTGGCCACCGGTGCCGCGTTCTTCCTCGCGGTGGTGACGATGAACCCCGAACGGGTGGTCGCCGACTACAACGTGTCGCGGTTCGAGGCGACGAAGAAGATCGACACGTACTACCTGTCGCAGTTGTCGGAGGACGCGGTGCCCGCGCTGGTCAGGTTGCCGGCACATGAACGCTCGTGTGCCTTGCGGTGGATGAAGAACCGCACCGTCGAGCAGGACTGGCGGGAGTGGAACCTCGCGCGCCACAACGCGAAATCATCACTCGAAGGTGTTGCGGTGACTGAGGTCACCTGTGAGGGTGCGTACTCAGGAGAGAGGTAGTCCGTTACGTGGCTGTAAAGTTGTGCAGCTACCGGTTGCCGAGAGGGTGAGAAGTGACGCTGACGTGACGATCGCGGCTGAACCCGTTGTCCTTCGATCGATGTTCACCGCAGGCGAGGCGCCTCCACCGCGCACCCTCCTGGACATCCTGCGCGCGAGTGCCGACGAGCACCCGGACGCGCTGGCCGTCGACGACGGCACCACCGCGCTGACGTACCGCGCACTGATCACGGAAGTACTGGAGCTCAAGGAAAAGCTCGCCGCCGAAGGCATCGGGGTCGGCGACCGGGTCGGCGTTCGCGTGCCGTCCGGCACCGCCGACCTCTACGTCTCGATCCTGGCGACCCTCGCGGCCGGCGCGGCCTACGTGCCGGTCGACTTCGAGGACCCGGACGAGCGCGCCGAGCTCGTTTTCGGTGAGGCGCAAGTGGGTGCGGTGCTCGGCGAGGGCCGTTCCCTCACGCGGCACGGCACCACGCTCGGCATGCCCGGCGAGCCGGGTCTGGACAACGACGCGTGGATCATCTTCACGTCCGGTTCGACCGGCAAGCCCAAGGGCGTCGCGGTGACGCACCGCAACGCCGCCGCGTTCGTGGACGCCGAGGCGCGCCTGTTCCTGCGGGACGAGCCGATCGGGCCGGACGACCGCGTGCTGGCGGGGCTCTCCGTCGCGTTCGACGCCTCCTGCGAGGAGATGTGGCTCGCGTGGCGCCACGGCGCCTGCCTGGTGCCCGCGCCGCGCTCGCTGGTGCGCACGGGCATGGACCTGGGCCCGTGGCTGGTCGAACAGGAGATCACCGTCGTCTCCACGGTGCCGACGCTGGCCGCGCTGTGGCCCGTCGAGGCGCTGGACGACGTCCGCCTGCTGATCTTCGGCGGTGAGGCCTGCCCGCCCGAGCTGGCCGAACGGCTCGCCGTCGACGGCCGCGAGGTCTGGAACACCTACGGGCCGACGGAAGCGACCGTCGTGGCCTGCGCCGCGCAGATGACCGGCACCGGTCCCGTGCGCATCGGCCTGCCGCTGGACGGCTGGGAGCTCGTCGTCGTCGACGCGGCCGGCGAGGTCGTGCCGATGGGCGAGTCCGGTGAGCTGGTGATCGGCGGCGTCGGCCTGGCGCGCTACCTCGACGTCGAGAAGGACGCGCAGAAGTACGCGCCGCTGCCCTCGATGGGCTGGGACCGCGCGTACCGCAGCGGTGACATGGTCCGCGCGGAGCCGGAAGGCCTCGTCTTCCTCGGCCGCGCGGACGAGCAGATCAAGCTCGGCGGCCGCCGCATCGAGCTCGGCGAGGTCGACGCGGCGCTGGCGGCGCTGCCCGGCATCGCCGGTGCCGCCGCCGCCGTGCGCACGACGCGGGGCGGCAACCAGATCCTCGTCGGCTACGTGGTGACCGACGGCGAGTTCGACCAGGACGCGGCCGTCGAACAGCTGCGCGCGGAGCTGCCCGCGGCTCTCGTCCCGCTGATCGCCGTGGTCGAGACGCTGCCGACGCGCACGTCCGGCAAGGTCGACCGCGCCGCGCTGCCGTGGCCGCTCGAGTCGATGGACACCGCCGGAGTGGTGTTCTCCGGGGTCGAGGGCTGGCTCGCGGAGCAGTGGGCCGCGGTGCTCGGTTCCGGGCCCGCTTCCGAGGGCGCGAACTTCTTCGCGTCCGGCGGCAGCTCGCTCGGTGCCGCGCAGCTGGTCTCGATGGTCCGCACGCGGTACCCGAGCACGTCGGTGTCGGACATCTACCAGAACCCGACGCTGTACAAGCTGGCTCGCCGGCTGGAGTCCTACGGCGAGGCCGCGGAGGTGCACGAGGTCACCCCGACGCCCCGCTGGACCGGCGTCGTCCAGACGCTGCTGATGGTCCCGCTGCTCACGATCGCCGGTGCCCGCTGGGTCGTCGCGCTGACGGCCCTGTCGAACGTGCTGGGCTGGACGTCCGTGTCGTGGTGGTGGGTGGCCGCGGGCTTCGCGGTCTTCCTCAGCCCCGCCGGACGCCTCGCGATCTCCGCCGGTGGCGCCCGCCTGCTGCTGCGCGGGGTGAAGCCCGGCGAGTACCCGCGCGGCGGTTCCGTCCACCTGCGGCTGTGGACCGCCGAGATGCTGGCGCAGATGTCGCGCGCCACCGAGCTCTCCGGTTCGTGGGTCACGCACTACGCGCGAGCGCTGGGCGCGAAGATCGGCCCCGGCGTCGACCTGCACTCGCTGCCGCCGGTCACGGGCATGCTCAAGGTCGGGCGCGGCGCCGCCGTCGAACCCGAGGTCGACCTGTCCGGCTGGTGGCTCGACGGCGACCGGCTGCGCATCGGACGCATCCGGATCGGCGCGGGCGCGACCGTCGGTGCGCGCAGCACGCTGTTCCCCGGCGCGCGGATCGGCAAGAAGGCCGAGGTGGCGCCCGGTTCGGGTGTCGTCAGGTCCGTGCCGACCGGCCAGCGCTGGTCCGGTGTGCCCGCCACCCGCGAGGGCAAGGCGGCGCGGTCGTTCCCGTCGCGCCGTCCGGAGCGGTCGCGCTTCTGGAACCTCATGTACGGCGTCTCGTCCGGCCTGCTGGCCGCCCTGCCGCTGCTGGCGGCGGCTCCGGCCCTGCTCTACGTGCTGCGGCAGCCGGTCACGCTGACGTCGGCGCTGTGGGACGTTCCCGTCGCCTCGGCGATCTGGTTCGGCACCTACGCGCTGCTGATCCTGGTGTCGGTCCGGCTGCTGGGCATCGGCATGCGCGAGGGCCACTACCCCGTGCACAGCCGTGCCGCGTGGGCGGCGTGGACGACCGAGCGCTTGATGAACAACGCGCGCTCGGCCCTGTTCCCGCTGTACGCGTCGCTGTTCACGCCGGTGTGGCTGCGGCTGCTCGGCATGAAGGTCGGCCGCCACGTGGAGGCCTCGACCGTCGTCGCGCTGCCGAAGATGACCCGCGTGGGCGACGGCGCGTTCCTGGCCGACGACACGATGGTCGCGACGTACGAGCTCGGCGGTGGCTGGCTGCGCATCGCCACGGCTCGCGTGGGCAAGCGGGCGTTCCTGGGCAACTCGGGCATGACCGCGCCGGGCCGCAACGTCCCGAAGGGCGGGCTCGTCGGCGTGCTGTCGGCGGCCCCGAAGCGGGCCAAGGCCGGCTCGTCGTACCTGGGCATGCCGCCGATGAAGCTGCCGCGCGCCGCCGAGGTGTCGGACCAGTCGCGCACGTTCGACCCGCCCAAGCACCTCATGTGGGCGCGAGCGCTGGTCGAGCTGTGCCGGTTCGTCCCGGTGATGCTGAACGTCGCGCTGGTCGTGCTGGTGCTGTTCGCGCTGAAGGAGTTCGGACTCTGGTGGTCCGGCGTCGTGCTGCTCGGTGCCGGTGTGGCCGCGTGCCTGGTGGCCGTCGTCGCCAAGTGGACGCTCGTGGGCCGCTTCAAGGTGCGCGAGTACCCGCTGTGGTCGGCGTTCGTGTGGCGCAACGAGCTGGCGGACACGTTCGTCGAGGTGCTCGCGGTGCCGTGGCTCATCGGGTTCTCCGGTGGCACGCCGCTGATGAACCTGTGGCTGCGCTCGCTGGGCGCGTCGGTGGGCCGTGGCGCGTGGTGCGAGTCGTACTGGCTGCCCGAGGCCGACCTGGTGTCCCTGGGCGCCGGCGCGACGGTCAACCGGGGCTGTGTCGTGCAGACGCACCTGTTCCACGACCGGATCCTGCGGATGGACCGCGTGGAGCTGGGCGCGGGTTCCACTTTGGGCCCGCACGGCATCGTGCTGCCCGGGGTGTCCGTGGGCGCTCACACCACGATCGGACCCGCCTCGCTCGTCATGCGCGGAGAGGATGTACCGTCGGGAACCCGTTGGCTGGGCAACCCGATCTCCGCGTGGACATGAGCTTCTCCGTACACCATTACGCACTAGAGCTTGACTACAAGCCGTACTCCGCGCGTCTGTCCGGGCGCGCGGTGCTGCAGGCTTCCTGCACCTCGCTGTCGTCGTTCTCGTTGTCCTTCGGTCCACTGCGGATCTCGAAGGTGCTGGTGAACGGCAAACCCGCGCGGTACGGGCACGCCGGCGGCGTGCTGAACGTGCGCGCGGCCGTGCGCGGGGCCTTCTCGGTCGAGGTCCGCTACTCGGGCGTGCCGGTGCCGGTGGCGACGCCCGAGTGGGGCGACCTCGGCTGGGACCAGCTCACCGACGGTGCGATCGTGGCGTCCCAGCCGATCGGGGCGCCGTCGTGGTTCCCGTGCCTGGACGACCCGTCCTCGAAGGCCTCGTACCACCTGGAGGTGACGGCGCCTTCGCCGTACACGGTGGTGTGCAACGGAGTGCTGGTGGACGGCAAGGTGTCGGGCAGCTCGACTCGGTGGACTTACTCGATGGCCGCACCGATGGCGACCTACCTCGCGACCGTCCAGATCGGACAGTATGTCGAGGCGCTGCCGAACGTGTGGGCGCCGGCCCGGCTGCGCCGGCTCGTGGCGCACGACTTCGGCCGGCAGGACGCGATGATCGAGCTGTTCTCGTCGCTGTTCGGGCCGTACCCGTTCGCGAGGTACTCGGTCGTGGTGACCGATGACGCACTCGACGTTCCCGTTGAGGCGCAAGGGTTGTCGACGTTCGGGGCCAACCACGTGGACGGCCGCCGGGGTTCGGAGCGGCTGGTGGCGCACGAGCTGGCCCACCAGTGGTTCGGCAACTCGGTCGGGATCGCCGCGTGGGAGCACATCTGGCTCAACGAGGGCTTCGCCTGCTACTCGGAGTGGATCTGGTCCGAGGCTTCCGGAGGCCGGTCCGCCGACGCCTGTGCCGCCGCCGCACGGGATCTGCTGCGCCGGTTGCCGCAGAACCTGGTGATCGGACGGCCTCCGCGCGCGGACTGGTTCGACGACCGCGTCTACAAGCGCGGGGCGTTGACCTTGCACGCGCTGCGCCGCGAGATGGGCGACGACTCGTTCTTCGCGCTGCTGCGCGAGTGGTGCGCCCGCAACCGGCACGGCGTGGTGACGACCGAGGACTTCCTCTCGCTGGCCGGGCACCGGGAACTGCTCACCCGCTGGCTCTTCAAGCCCGAACTGCCTCGCTAGGCCGTGTCCCGGAAGTTCGTCCGGTGGCAGGCGCGGGCGAGAGACCCGGAGACGGCGCCGCCGCGATGCCCTCATACCGGGTTGTATTCGGGCGTCGCGGCGGTGTCGTCTCCGGGGCCCTCGGCCGCTACTGCCGCCCGACGGTACTTCCGGGACACGGCCTAGACCACTTCCACACCAGCGGCGGGCGGCCACCCTTGGGCAACGCGGCCGCGTGCTCGCTGGTGCGGCCGAGGCCCGGCACGCGGTCCATCGTGCGGCCCAGGTTGGCCGGGTAGGGCCGGTCGCCGGTCAGCGACTCGGTGACGTCGAGCGCCTGCGCCGTCGTGAACTCGGGTCCGAGCAGGCCGGCGGTGAACGGCACGTCGCGCCACAGCTTGTCCGCCAGCATCGGCCGGCAGTCGGCGACGATCCGGTCGTGGTCGAAGGCCAGCGCGGGCACGGCGTCGAGCCGGCTCCAGACGGCCAGGTCACCGGTCGGCCTGGTCACCGTGGCCCACAGCGCGATCGACAGCGTCGGGCCGCGCGGGTCACGCGACGGCTCGTCGAACGTGGCGAGCTGGCCGGTCGCCGTCACGGACTTCTCGGCGAGGCCCAGCTTGCCGGTGACGGCCCTGGTGGTCGCGTCGCGCAGCCGTTCTCCCTTGCCCAGCAGGACGCCGGCCAGCGCCAGTTCGCCCGCGAACGGCTCCTGTGCGCGTGGTGCCACCCCCACGAGCACGGCGCGTGCGTCTGGATCAAACCGGAGCACGATCACGTCCACCGACACCAACGTCGACTCGATCATGTGCTGAATTCTCCCGCACCGCGTAGTCCGCCCTGGTCGGCCCCGTGCCGGTGACGAGGACGTCCACTCCGAGGAGGTCCTCCAGGTACGTCACGGGGTCGGACAGGTCTTCCAGGGCCCCGCCGATGGCGACCTTCAGGCCGCCCGCGTCGAGGTGGGTCACCGCCAGTCCGTCGATGCCGCCGCAGCAGTCCACGGAGTAGCGCAGCAGGGTGGCATCCAGGTGCCCGGCCCGCCACGCGCCCTGGAACTCCCCCGTGCCGTTGTGCGCCTCGGGGAACCGGTCCAGGACTGACTGGTCCTCCGTCGGCAGCGGGCCCGCGCCGTGCCGCGTCTGGTAGGTCCTGGTCACGCCGAGCACGCGGGCCGGACGTCCGCCGAGCAGCGCCTTCGCGTTGCGCGGTGTGGTGGTGGACCAGGTCGTGTGCGGGTGGAACCCGTGGGTCTCGTCGAGCAGGACGCCCTGCGCGCCCTCGAAGACCAGCCGTCCGCTGTCGGCGAGCCGCCCTGCCTCGTCGCCGGTCGTGATCCGGACGGCGTCCGCGAACGCGGTGTAGAGCCCGACCAGTTCGCCGACGTCCGGGCCGTCGCCGATCAGCGGTTCGTAGAACCTCGCGAGCGCGTCCAGCCTGCGCCGGAGCACCGCGGGGTTCAGGCAGTCGCCGACGGTCGGGGCGGGGCCCGGCTCGCCGAGCACCCGCTGCCCCTCCACCACGTCCCCCTCGCTCGCCCCGGCGAGCAGCCCGTACCAGGCGGTCTCGCCGATCCCCTTGCCGCACGACCCGTGCCGGTCGCCTCCCCTGGCCCTCTCCCTGGCCCGGTTCGCGGCGACGTGGAACGGCGTCGTGAGCAGCGCGCCGGCGTCGACCGACATCAGCGAGAGCGGGTTCGCGACGCCGAGCGCCTCCAGTTCGCGCGACTCGGTCGCCAGCGCGATCGGTTCGACGAGCACGTACCGCGACAGCCAGGTCGGCACGCCCGCGAGCGTGCCCGACCCGAACTGGCTGAAGGTGTGGTGCCTGCCGCCGGCGATCACGTTGTGCGCGGCCTGCGCTCCCCCGTTGAACCGCACAACGGTGGACACGCCCCCCTCCGCGCACAACGCGTCGACGACGGCCCCCTTGCCCTCGTCGCCGAAGCCGAGCCCGACGACGATCACGTGGTCCTGGTTCATCAGCTCAGCGCCACGTCGTCGGGACCGTCGATGCCGAGCGGCGCGGCGACGACCGGCCGTGCGGCGTTGCCAACGGCGACCAGGGCCTTGCCGACGGCCTTGCTCTCGGCGACCGACCCGATCTCGGCGAGGTCCACGAGAGCCTGGTCGAGGTCGACCACGCGCTCCTCCATGCCGATCGTCGCGGCGATGAGCTCGCACACCGCGCCGGGGTCGTCCAGCTTGAGGAAGTTCTGCCCGAGGATCGCGCGCCAGTGGTCACCGATGCTGTCGTCGTTGAAGTACGACGACTGGTTGGGCAGGATGAAGTACACGTTCCACTTGAGAGCGAGCTCGCGGTACACCGACACCGGGTCGATGTCCTGCTTGACGTCGTCACCGATGATCCGGCGGATGTGCTTGGCCTCCAGCCGCGGCTTGTTCAGCTCGTCTCCGATGATGAACAGGTAGCCCTTCCGCCCGCGCTTCTGCCACGCGTCCGTGACCACGTGCCGCGCGATGAAGTACGCGGCCAGCTCGTAGGACTCGCTCTTCTGCCCGCCGCCGTTGCCCTCGAGGAAGATGTCCCGCAGCTGCTCGTCCATGCGGTTGTCCGACTCGAACTGACCGACCTGCAACGGCACGCGGTCGCTGTCGGCGTCCCCGATCCCGCCGAACATCAGCTGCGGGTCGGCGAGATATCCCTTGCGCTGCAACAGCCCGTGCAACTTACCGAGCTTGCCCTGCATGATCCGCGGCACCGCGCCCATCGATCCCGTCACGTCGAACAGCACCGCGATCGGTGTCGAGTCGGCGTGGTCGGGCGAGTCCCGGCACTCGCGGTACGCGACGTTCAGCGGGTCGAGCGCCGCCGCCGCCTTCCAGCTCGACGAAGGCGCCGACTTGATCGCGGCGGTGTAACCGAAGTCGGCGATCCCCTTGGCCGCGCGGAAGGTCTTCGCCGCCGCGTAAGCGTTGTCATCCCACTTGCCGTGTCCCATGGTCATTCTCCTTTTGGCAGAGCGAACGGGCGGAAAACCCTTGGTCCGTACAGTTCTTCGAGCAGCTCGTCGTACTCGCCCAGCAGGTCGGCGACGTCGGGCCGGCGCGACGGCCGTTCCTGCGTGCACCCCCGGGCGAACGCGATCTGCCGATGTTCGTCGCTTCGCAACAGATCGATCATCAGCGTGTGTGCCATGTGGACGTCCGTGGCGGCAGTGACCGGTTCTCCCGCCTGGACTTCCGGCGGATAGGCGATGGTGCGGCTGGTCGCGAGGAGCCGCTGGCCCTCCTCGACGGCGAACGACCACCCGGCCAGCACGATCCCGTGCTGCTCCGGGTGCACCATGACGTTCTCGGCCGTGACGGCCCCGTGCACCAGCCCGACCTGATGCGCACCGGCCAGCGCCTTGAGCAGCCTGCGGTGCATCCACGCGTAGTCGCGCCCGTCCAGGCCTCGCGGGTAGGCGGTTTTCACGTCCGCGAGCGTCACGAACCCGTCCAGCAGCGGGTCCAGCACCGTGAAAGCCCTGGACCCCTTGGCGACATCGCCCGACGTGTCGAGCAGCCGCGGGTAGAAGGGCCGCAACCACTGGTTCCGGTCGGTGAAACGTTCCAGCTGACGCAACGCCTGCCATTCGCCGTGCAGCAACGGGTTGAGCGCCGGGTTGCGCACGACCTTGACCACGTACGGCCCGTCGGCCTCGTAGAGGTTGGCGATGCTGCCGACCGCGAACGGCTCCCCGATGCGGTAGACGCCGGTCCTGGTCCTGAGTTCGACGGTCGTGCCGTGGGTCCACTCGTGGTGCAGCCGCGTCAGGTTCGCCGAGGCCGCGTGTGCCCGCGTGTTGGCCGGTCCGACCACGTCGGGGTGCAGCACCGAGGCCAGCGCGTGGTAGCGGCGTCTCGCCTGCTTGCGCTTGGCCGGGTCGGTGGTGCGCGGGCCGAACAGCGCCTCTGGTGAGGTGGCGCGTTCGACCAGGTCCAGCGCCTCCGATGTGGTGAACATGGTTTGAGTCTTGCAGACTCAAACCCGAAGCGCAATGGCGTCCAGCCTGCGTGACCCAGGAGCTACCGCTCGCTCAATGGCGCCGCTACCCGGCTAGAGGCCGATTCCGCACATCGACCGGCCGGGGGGGGGGGGGGGGGGGGGGGGGGGGGGCCCCCCCCCCCCCCCCCCCACGCCCACGCTCAGCCGGAGAACGTTCGACCTCTTATCACCGCTCCGGTTCGACGTGAGATCCGCTCAACCAGATCAACCAGTCCGCAAGAATCTCCTTGAAGCCGTCGAGAACGGGATCAGGTTGAGAGCCAGCCAATCCGGCCAACACAGACTCGACCGTGTCCTGATCCAGGTGGAGGGTGAGGAATTCAGCAGGATTCACCTGCACGACTCGGAGATCGAGCGCCTGCCCCTCGACTGCGGCGGCCACCAGGGAGCTCTGGTCACACGACATACCAGGAATGTCCACACCCCAGTAGAATGGCTGGTCTTCCGCCATGTCGATCAACATCCGATCTCGTTCAGAAGCGCGTCCGTGGTGGCAGTCCGGGTCTTCTTGCTCTTGAGGGACTCGATCGTCTTTCCGATTTTCCACGTACCGCCGTTATGAGACCCGTCACCATCACCGATGTCCTGCACGATGTAGTCCTTCTTGCCCTCGAACACGATCTGACCCTTGATCAAGGTGCTCGTCTTCTTGTAGCCGAGGTAAGCGGCGAGGTCCTTGGCCTGCTTGTTGGTCAGTGGCTGGTTTCTGCCCTTCACCTGAGTTTCCAGCGGCGGAAAGTCTTCGTCGTTGCCGTTGTGCACCAGCACCGACGTTCGGCCGGCCATCACATAGTAGGTGTGTACGACGTCGATCGTCAGGTTGTAGGTGCGGGATTGCCCTGTGTAATGACGGGCCCAAGCCACGGACACGCGACCGTTGCCGGACGTGTTGAGCTGGTCTCCTGGCTTCAGGTCTGCGGCGAACACCCAATCACCAGCTGTCACGCTGTAGAAGCGGTGATGAGCTGTCGCGTTGATCGCCTCAACGCCGTTCGGCGTCGCGATGGTCAGGTCAACGTAATCCTTGTCCTCGTCCGTGACGTGAACGAAGCGAACGGCATGTTGTTCCGCGGTGTCGCTCTCAGGGTCGCTGTTGGCGACCTCATCTCCGACCCGGATTTCATCGATCCGCTTGGTCGAGCCATCAGCCATCAACACCAGCGTGTCCCCGGTGAAGCTGTTCTTGCCAAAACACGAAGCTGTCCGGCTCTTGGTGGTGCTGGGTGAACGGGGCCCCTTGGTGTCCATCGCCGCGTCGACCTGGGCCTCAGGCCCCTCGTTCATGGCGATCAGCAACCCGACGGCCATGGAAGCCACCGCGCAAGGCGCGAACCTGTTGCACACGAACTGGAAGGCGACCTCGAGGATCGCCTTGCCCACCGGGTTCGGCTCCAGCAGCCCCATCGCGTCGGCAGCGCTGCAGAAGTCACGATCCGCGGCACTCGCACGCTGACAAGTCCGCTTCGCCCAGGCCTCGACGCCTTCCAGGTAGTCGTTGTTGCCGAAGGTGCCGTAAACGACCCGGCTGTTGAGCTCCTTCAACGTGGGCACGCGGCGGCCGCCGATCATCGGCTGCTTGGCCGTGTTCTCGTTGCGGCCCGTGCGGATCTGGTACGAGAGGTCGACTTCCTCCTGCGAGCGGCAGGAACCGGTCGGGTCGTAGGAGCAGCCGACGCCGTGGTTGTCGCCACTGCCCGCGTACTCGCAGCCGTCGCAGAAGAGACCGGACGGGTCCGCGAACGTCGTGGGGTTGTTGTTCGCGTAGGTGTAACCGGTCCAGGTCTGCGGGGCGGTGAGGTCGAGCAGCGGGTCGACCGAGATGAAGCGGCCGGTCGACGCGTCGTACTTGCGGGCGCCGATGTCCGTCAGGCCCGTCACGGACGACACCGGCTTGTCGAGGAAGCCTCTCCCGTTCGGCCAGGGGCCGCCGGTGATCTCGCCCAGCACGTTGCCGTACGGGTCTGATGCCCGGCGGGTGACGTCGCGGGAGACCGAGTCGACGGTCAGCTGGCCGGTCTGGTGGAGGTCGGACACCTCGAACTTGAAGTTGCCGCCGGCGATGCGCATGCCGACCTTGGTGCCGTTGTGCGCGTAGTAGCGGGTGCCGGTGACGATGCCGGACTCGTGGTTGCGGACGAGGTCCTGGCCCGGCGTGAACAGCGTCGTCTTGTCCGGGTCGCGGCGGATCAGCTGGTTGCCGTCGGCGTCGTAGATGTACGACGTGGTGCCTTCCGGCGCTGTGACGGACTTCAGCCTGCTCGAGTAGTCCCAGTCGAGGGTTTGGACGCCGGTGGGCAGGGTGCGCGTCTTGGTGTTGCCCGAGGCGTCGTAGGTGTACGAGGTGCCGTCGGAGGTGCTCGTCAGCGAGTGCGGACGAGCGGTGCCCGCGGCCGGGTACTCGTAGGTGGTGGTCTTGTCCGGCTGGCCCGCGGTCAGGCTGTGCGCGACCTGGGTCTTGCGCAGGCCGGTCGGCTCGAAGGTCCACGAGTGCCAGTACGGCGACAGGGTGCCGAGGGTCAGTTTGGACGGGGCGGTGGCGCAGGCGTCGGTCGACGTCCTGGCCTCGGTGAGGCGTTGCAGCGTGTCGTAGGCGAAGCACTGCGAGCGGACGCCGCGGTCGCCCTGGTTGTTGATCTGCTTGAGCAGGTTGCCCGCGTGGTCGTAGCTGTAGGTGGTCTCGTCGATCAGGGGTGACGGACCGCCGGAGAGCTTGGTGAGTGCCAGCCGGCGGGTGTGGGCGTCGTAGCCGAAGGACAGATCGGTGGCCGCGTTGTTGGCGCCCAGCACGTACTTCAGCGGTTCACCGAACGGGGTGTAGGTGGACGCGGAGACGTACGCGTTGTAGCCCTCGGTCTTCTCCGGCAGCCCGTACTTGGTGTACGACGTGGCGATCGGAACCCCGGGCAGCCCGCCCTTCGCCGGCAGCGTCAGGGTTTTCGGCAGGCCGGTCGTCGTGTAGGCGGTCTTCGTCGTGTAGGTGCCGGCCAGGCCGTGTTCCGACGTCGGAACGCGCAGGATCAGGTCGGTCACGTTGCCCGCGCCGTCGTAGGCGCTGGGGCCGGAGTCGAAGTTGCCGTTCGCGGTGTACCGCGTGTTGTAGAACGGAAGGCCGACGCCGTTGGTGGCACCGTCGTAACGCCACTGCGCGAGCATCGCGCCGGTCTTCGAGTCGGCGCGCTCGACAGTCCTGCGGCCGAGTTCGTCGTACTCGTAGAACAACGTCTGTCCGGCGGCGTTGCGGGTCGACTCGACCTGGCCGAGTGCGTCGTAGGTGGTGCTCACCGTGCCCGCGTCGGGATCGGTCTGGCTGATGACGCGGCCACGCAGGTCGTGGTTGAACGTCCACTCGTTGCCGGCCGTGTCCTTGATCTGGTCCAGCAGGCCGTTGGCGGTGTACCGGCGCGTGGTCGCCTGGAACGCGCCGCCGGAGACGACGGACCCGTTGACCGCGGGCGCGGTCGTGTACTGGCGGGTCTCCACTACCCGGCCGCGGGCGTCGTTGATCTGCTCGTTGATCACGCCGCCGGCCGGCGGGAACGTCGTGGTGCGGTCGCCGCCGTAGACGGTCTTGGTCTGCTCGACCGCCGTGAGCCCCTTGTAGGACGTGGCCTGCACGGCGCGACCGGAGCCGTCGAACTGAGTGACCGTGCGGTTGTCGACGGACGCTTCCGCGACGTCGACCAGCGTCGTGCCCGGAGCTCCCGCGACGAGGAAGTTGTTGTTGCTCGACACCGCCCAGCCGTGCGAGTCGTAGAACGTCTCGCTGACCACGCGGTTGGCCGACCCGTCGAGTGCTTCCGACTGCGTCTGACGCGATTGACCGAACGCGTCGAAGAGGCTGACCGCCGTCACGTAGTTCTTGCTGGTGCCGTTGTCGACGAGCGACTTGGACGTCACCGCGAGCGGCCCGTCGGCGCGAAGGACGTACTCGTACTTCACCGACGGATCGCTGATGCTCCTGGCCTGCCCCGGTTTCCACAACGCGGTCAGCCGGCCGAGCGCGTCGTAGGTCGCCTCCGTGACGCGGTTGCCCACGTCGGTGGTCTTGACGGTGGCGTTGCGCGACGGCTCGAACTCGACGGTGCTGGTCTGGTTCTTCGCGTTGACGGAGACGATCTTCGACAGTCGTCCGCCGTCAGCCGGGGTGTAGCTGGTGAGGGTGGTGCGGTTGGACGCGTCGACGGTCTTGTTGGGCCGGCCCGACGAGTCGTAGGAGATGGTGCCGCTCGGCTGGAAGGTGAGCGAGCCGTCGGCGGCGCGCACCGCCTCGGAGGTGCTGGTCGGGTTGCCCACGCCGGGGATCGCGCCGAGCGTGGCCGAACCGTCGAAGTAGGTGCGGACCAGTTTGGTGACCGGCGCGGGCGCGACGCCCTCCGCCGGACAGGCCTGCTGGGACTGGACGACCTCGTAGATCCGGTCGCGGATGCCGAGTGCGAGGTTTTCCGCGAACCTGCTCGTCGTGCACAGGTCCGGGAGGCCGTCGGCGGAGTCGGTCTTCGCGATCACCCGGCCGAGGGCGTCGTGGCGGTTGACCGTCGAGGCCTTCTTCTCCCCGCCACCGGCGAGGTAGGTGACGGACGCGGTGCCGGCGACCTCGACCACGTTGGCGGTCAGCGGCTCCAGGCCCGGGCGAGCCCGGCTGGCCGTCGGCGTGCCGACCACCGTCTGGGTGGAGAAGGTCGACGACAGGCGCGTGCCGCCGTCACCGTCGAAGACCTCTTCCTCGCGAACGGTGCCGGCGAAGAGTTTGTTGTCCACAACGGACTGTCCGCGCGAGTCGGTGACGGTGCCGCCCATGCCGCGGTAGAACGTCGACCGGGTCAGGGTCTCCTTCTCCGGGCCGTCGCCGTCGCCCTTGAGGACCTCGGTCTTCTCGTAGCCGCGGAACTGGCCGTAGGTGCGGTGTTCAGGCTTGACGAGCTCGTTGTCGTCGAAGTGCCACGCGGGCGTGCCCAGGTAGCGGTACGTCGTGACCTGTTGCGGGGACACCGGTCGCGGGTCGTCGCCGACCTTGTTGCTGTCCTCGGCGACGACCTTGCGCACGACGTACTTGTGGAACAGGTCGAGCACGGGGTCGCTGTTGAGCGGCATCGTCCAGTACACCGGGTAGCACAGCCGGTCGTTCTGGGCGAAGTTCGTAGGGTGGCTGGACGCGGTGCAGTCCGGGTCGCTGTAGGTGATGTTGATCCGGCCGCCGGTGTCGGTGGTGACCTTCGTGAGACGCCAGTGGAAGTAGGCACCGGTCGAGTTGTAGCCCTCGACGCGGTTCGCGAGCGGCTGGCTCTCGAACGTGATCGGCGGCATGGCGATCGACGTGCCGTCCGGGTGGTAGCCGGTGCGCTTGATCGAGTCGAGCCGCAGTTCCTTGTCCGCCAGCTCGGGATAGGTCTGTCCCAGCTCGAACACGTCCACCGGCTTCGTCACGCCGCCGACGGTGTACTGGGTGGTGATCTTGCTCAGCCGCTGGGTGGAGAAGAACGACGGGCCGTGGTTCTCACACGTCGCACCCGGCTTGCAGATCTGGTCCTGGGGCAGGTCCGGCCAGTACTTGGCCTTGGACTCGTCGAGCTGCGCGAGGTCGCAGTTGTAACCGTCGGCCGGGACGCACCGGGCGGCCGGGGTGAACACGATCTGGTTCGGCGCGGGCGTGGTGTAGATGGAGCCGCCGACCTTGCGCAGCCCGTAGTCGATGCGGCTCAGCGTGCCGCCGCGGGTGTACTCAACGCCCGTGTTCTTGCCGTTGGCGCCGTAGAAGTTGGTTTCAGGCGTGTAGTAGTACGAGGTGACGTTGCCGTGCGGGTCCTCGACGAAGTCGAGCATCCAGCGCCATCCGCGCTTGCACCACGAGTCGGCGAAAGTGGCGCGGTAGCAGCTGTCTCCGGCCTTGGGGTAGTAGACCGGCACACCCCAGGCGGACTTGGTCTCCTCCTGGCCGTTGTAGCCGTCACCCCTGTTGCGGCCGAAGTAGTAGCTCACACCGTCGGTGGTGGTGATCTTCCAGTGCTCACCCTCGGCAAGGCCGTTGGCGGCTCCCTGCACGAGCTCCACCCTGGCGCCGTGGTCACCCGAGGTGCGCCAGACACCGGTGTTGTCGTCGCGCACGAGCTGGTTGGACTGACCACCGAGGTTCATCGTGACGATCTGGCCCTGCCAGCAGTTGTCCGCGGTCTGCTGGGCCTGTGGGAGCGTCTTGTCCTCGCTGCACGGCTTGTAGGAGCGCTCGATGAAACCGGGGGTGTAGTCCCAGCCTTGACCGATCCACGACGCCTGGCCGTTCGTCGCGGACGTCCGTCCATCCACACTGGAAGAGCTGTAGGCGAGCGAGAGCTTCGGGGCGACCTTGCCCGAGGCCGGGGCCGGGACGTCGATCGGGTAGGACCAGCTGAACGAACCGGTGCCGGGCGAGACGGACCAGTTGCCGGACGGACCGAGGGAGCTCGCCTTGAACGTGCCTTGAGGGCCGGACTGGTCCGCCACCGCGGCGAGCAGCACCGGTTCGGCGGGGATGTCGGCGGAGACCGTGCGCTTGGCGCGGTCGTTGTGAGACGGGATTCGTTGCTGGACTCGGCACTCGGGGCGTTCCGGAGTGGTCAGCGCGCAGGCGGGCATCGTGGCCAGACCCAGTCGTGAACCGAAGGAGCCGCCGATGGCCTTGTCGAACTCCCCGTAGGAGAGACCCACTGAGAGTGTGTCTCCGTCCTTCGCCTCACCGGTCGGGCGGACATCGAGGACCACACCGGAGACGCCGGCCTTGCGGCTCTGCTCCTGGTCGACCACCGCAGCCGCGACGACCTGCGGCTTTCCGGTCTTCTTCGCGACGGTGACCGGCGTCTTCGCGACTTGACGGGGGTTGCTCGTGGCCAGCACGGTGCCGCGGGCGCCCGACGGCCAGCGCGCGTCGCGCAGCTCGCCGTTCTCCGGGGCCGACGGCTCTTCCCGTTGTGCCACGGGAAGATCGACGTGATCGAGCACGCGCGCGGAAACGGTGCTCGTCTCCTGCGTCGACGACCTGGTGACGGTGATGGCCACGGCGGTCGAGGACAGGACGGCGAGCACCGCGAGAAGTGCGATCCTGGTTCGATTGCGTCTGCGTCTCAGGCCCGAACCGGCCGATTCAGCACGCGCGAAATCTCCGTCCAACACGTACACCCCCCAGCGCACTGGTACCCCGCACGGAGCACCGCGACGGGGACTGTAAGCCAGCGACCGGCGGTTCGGGAAGATGCATTTCAGATGTTGTTCACAGCGTCACCCGAGTGGCCAACGTCCTCTGGCCTTTGAGGACTGGGCGGAGTTATCGTGCGCCGCGGCCGCACCTCGCGAGCCGGTCAGACCTGGGGGTTGTACAAGTGCGTCCAAGATCGCTCTCTGCCAGAGGATCCAGAGCCAGGCTCGCCGTCGCCGTGCTCGCCGCGGCAGCGACGGCGTTGAGCCTCACCCAGCCCGTGATGGCGGCGCCCGGGCCCGCCGCTCCGCAGCCCGCCGCCGCATCGCCGACCGAGTCGAACGCGGCGACCGAGGCCCGGCGAACCGGTGAGCCGGTGGAGATCCCCGAGAAGACGACGGAGAACTCCGTCGTGCGCGCCAACCCGGACGGCACGACGACCCTCAGCGTCCACAACCAGCCGGTGCGCGTGAAGCGCGACGGGAAGTGGATCGCCACGGACAACTCGTTGGTGCGGCACGCGGACGGCAGGATCGCGCCCAAGGCATCCACTTCGGACCTGATGTTCTCCGGCGGAGGCGACGGTCCGCTCGCGACGCTGAAGGACGGCGACAAGTCGGTCTCGCTCAACTGGGACAAGCCGCTGCCCGAACCCGTCATCGACGGTGACTCCGCCACCTACCCCGGTGTCCTACCCGGAGTAGACCTCAAGGTCAAGGCGAACAACCTCGGGTACTCGCACGTCCTCGTCGTGCACAACGCCGAGGCCGCGGCCAACCCCGAACTGACCCGCATCAAGTACCGCCTCTCCGGCAACGGCGTTCAACTGTCCGAATCGGACGACGTGCTGAAGGCCAGCGACAGCAAGGGGAACGTCGCGTTCGGCGGTTCGTCGCCGATCATGTGGGACTCCTCCAAGGCCGGCAAGCCGGGCTCGGTTCAGGGCATCGACCCCTCCAACGGCAAGATCTCCAAGCTGGACGTGACCGCCAAGCCCGCCGGCGACGGCGCGACGGAGGTGGAGATCAAGCCCGCTCCCGGCGCTCTGACCGGGCCGGACGTGCGGTACCCCGTCTACATCGATCCTCCGCTCTCGAAGAACCGGACGAACTGGATCACGGTCACCAGCGCGGGCTGGCAGACCTGGAACACCGGCGACTGGGCCAAGGTCGGCTACTGCGACAGGTACCGCGACAGCAACTGCGGTAGCACGAGCTTCAAGGCCCGGTCCTACTTCGACTTCCCCGTGAGCGAGCTCAACCACCGCTTCGGTTACGAGGCCACGATCTTCGACGCCGGTTTCTGGGTGACCCAGGCGCACACCGCGATGGGCTGCACCTCGGAACCGACCGTCGCGATGATCGGTTCCGGCATCAACTCCGGCACGAGGTGGCCGGGGCCCGCCAGCACGACCGACATCGACACGAAGTGGTCCAACGCCGGCGACCAGTGCGGTGGCGCGCGCGAGGTGGAATTCGAGGTCGAGGGCGTTGCCAGGGACGCGGCCAGGTGGGACTACCAGTGGCTCAACCTCGGTCTGCGGGCGCCCGGCAACGAGGACACGATGGACCACTGGAAGCGGTTCGGCAACAACCCCCGCCTCGACATCAAGTTCTCGTTCCGGCCCCAGAACCCGAAGCCGTACTCGGTCAGCAACTCCGTGATATGCGACGGCTCGATCTTCACGCCGGACTCCAAGCCCACCGTCTCGTCGACGATGGAGGACAGCAACAACCCGCCGCTCAACCTCCACCTCTTCCACGAGATCATCAACGCGGACGGGACCACCGTCGCCAAGACCGGTGTCCCGCCGGAGATCTCGTCCGGTTCGGTCGGCAGCTTCACGAGCGACAACACGCTCATCGACGGGCTGTACAAGTACAAGTCGGCCGGCCGGAACATCTACCCGGGCAACGCCGGGTACTACCTGTGGTCCGACGAGTCGCCGCACACCCACTTCTACATCCGCGGCACACCGATCACCCAGGTTCCGACGATCAAGAGCGACGACTACGTCGGCAGCTACTGGTCGCGGCCTCAGAACCAGCCCGGCAAGTTCACCTTCAACTCCAACGGCGCCAAGTACATCTCCGGTTTCACCTACACCTTCGCCGGTGCGGGTACCGAGACGCTGCCCTCCACGACGGACTGCGATTACAACAGGACGTTCGACAACGGCGGCTGGGTGAGCACGACCAACGGATCCGCCTCCATCACCGTTCCGTCCAACCTGGCGCCCGGCAGGCACACGCTGCACGTGCGGAGCTTCGACCAGGCCCACAAGCTGTCACCTGAGTCGCAGGCGTTCGAGTTCTACGTGTCGCCCTCGTTCGTCACGCCGGCTCCGACGGCGAAGTACGAGTTCGAGAACACCCCTGACGTGTACTCGCCGGAGTCGCAGGGAATGGAGTTCAACTTCGTCCCGGACGCCGCGGCTTCCGGCGGGAAGTACCTGTCGATGCAGTCGACCACCGACGGTGCGTGGGTGACCTTCGAGTTCCGGGTGCCCGCCAACGGTGACTACGACATCACCGCAGGGCTGATGAACAGTACGACCGCGTGGCCGGATCAGCTCACCTTCGCGCTCAACGGCGCCCCGGTGAGCAAGCCGTTCGTCTCCAACTCCGCGACACCCAGGTATGACAAGCTGAAACTCGCGGGCGTCCAACTGGCGGCGGGATGGCACCGGCTCAAGGTGACCATGAACAAGAAGCCCGGCTCGACCGCGACCACCTTCAAGACCGGGTTCGACTTCCTCGAGCTCTCGCCCACCGTCAAGCTCGACGCCGAGGCCATGCCGGTCGTCGCCACCGACAAGACGCTGGACCACATGCCCGACTGCTGCGGTCCCGCCTGGAACAGCGGCGCTCAGCGCCGCTTCGACAACGACGAGCTCGGCAAGTCGTTCACCCTCGAGTTCAGCACGCCGATCGAGGCCGACTACTCCGTCGGGCTCGGCATGACCGCCGCGTTCCACTACGGCAACTTCAGCGTGAAGATCGACGACAGGCCGATCGGCAGGACCGACACGACACCCGTCAACGGCTACGACCCCGCGGCTGTCGCGAAGTTCGTGCCGCTCAACGGTGTGCACCTCACCGCGGGCAAGCACAAGATCACGTTCACGGCGGTCGGCACCGATCCGGCCTCGACCCACGCCCGCTACCGGATCGGCCTCGACTACCTAACGTTCCTGCCCATCAACAACGTCACGACGGCCAGTTTCAGTGACGCCATGAACAACAGGGGCATCGGCAACGACGCCGGTCCGACCGCGGCACTGGACTACGTCAACTCCGGTCTGTCCACCGAGGCCATGGCCGCCGCCGGCCTCGCTCCCGGATCGGTCCTGTCCGTCAACGGCGCCACGTTCACGATGCCCGCGCGCAACCCGGCCACCGGCAACGACAACGTCGTGGCGATCGGCCAGACCATCCCCTTCCCCGCCGCTCAGCAGGTGAAGGCGAACTCAGTGGGGTTGCTGGTGCTCAGCACGGCCGGTGAGACCGCGGCGCGCAACGCCACGATCACCTACACCGACGGCACCACCTCGGACCCGACGATGCCGAAGATCGGGGACTGGACCGCCGCGCCACTGCACACGGACGAGATCGTGCTGCCCTACTGGAAGGTCCTCAGCACCGTCGACCGCACCCGCCGGCCCGTGATCCGGCCGGTGTTCCTGCCCACCGACCCGAACAAGACGCTGAAGTCGATCACCCTGCCGAACTCCGGCGCGGCACTGGCACCCGGCGTCATCTCGACCGCGCTGCACGTGCTGGCAATGGCGCCCAGGCCGGTGGACGCCGGCTGGGTCGGCACCTGGGCGGCCCCGGCCGACGGGGCTGTGGTGCCGCCGGACGGTCACTGGTTCACCGAGCGGACACTGCGGACGGTGCTGAAGCCGACCGTGCGGGGCTCGCAGGTGCGGGTCAAGTTCTCCAACGTGGGCAACGACTCCCCGCTCCAGATCGGCGCGGCCTCGGTGGCCGCGCAGTCGGGCACGGAGGCCGCGACCGCCGCGGTGCCGTCCGCGTTGAAGTTCTCCGGCAACGCCTCGGTCACCCTGAACGCGGGCGCCGAGATCTACAGCGACCCGATCGCGATGCCCGGCGGCGACGGCAACCTCGTCGTCAGCACCTACATCCCCACCGGCACCACGCTCGCGCCGGTGCACGGAGGTGCCTCTGCGCCGACGTTCCTGTCCTGGAACAACAACGTCGCCGACACGACCGGCACACCGTTCACCACGACGCTGAACGGAAGCTACTTCGTCTCCGCGGTGGACGTGTCCACCGCGGACGCAGCCGCCGGCACAGTGGTGGTGCTGGGTGACTCGCTGTCCGCGACCGCGCCTCCCGGCACGGTCCAGCGCGACACCTGGGTCGACCACCTCCCCGGCAAGCTGGGCTCGGTCGGGCAAGTGCTGCCCGGCGGCCTGGTCAACGCGAGCCGCGCGGGTGTGCCGGACGTCGGCAGGTGGAAGCTGAACGACGGTAGCGGCACCGTGGCACGCGACTCCGCCGGCACCGCTCCAGCCACGGCGACCGGCAACGTCGCGTTCTCACCGGACCACAACGGCAGTGTGCTGCTCAGCGGCAGCGGCGCGGCGCTCGCCACCGGCGGCAAGGTGGTCGACACCACAAGGAACTTCAGCGTGTCCGCCTGGGTGAAGACCCGGTCGCTGACCACCGCGCAGACAGCGGTGAGCCAGGAAGGCGCCAACGCCGACGGGTTCGCCCTGCACTACTCGCCGGCGACGCGGCGCTGGATGTTCACGTTGCGCGGCTCGGACAGCGCGACGAGTCCGTGGGTGCGGGACATGCCCTCGTGGGACGAGGCGACAACGGACTGGACGCACCTCACCGGCACCTTCGACGCGGAGACGCGCACGGCCAAGCTGTACGTCAACGGCAAGTTGCAGGGCGCGATCTACGACGTGGTCCCCTTCGCGGCCACCGGGAAGTTCGTGATCGGCCGCTCGCTGTCCGGCGCGTCCAACTACGTGAACTGGTTCAACGGCAACGTCTCCGACGTGCGGGCGCACCAGCGGGCACTGACGGCCAATGACGCTCTCCTGAGCTACCAGCAGCCCGACTTCGCATCTTTCCCCAACACCGGTGTGCTGCTCGGACCCGACTACAAGACCGAGATCGAGCGGTCCGTGCTCAGCTCGGCCAACGCCCGGACGGCACTGGTCGCACTGGGCAGCGCGGAAATCCTGCGCGGCGTGCCCGCCGACCAGGTCCGTGCCTCGCTCACGGATCTGATCAACAGCCGCACCGGCCTGAAGAAGCAGCTCAGGCAGGACGGCACGGCGCTGCACGTGGTGCTCACGACGATCCCGCCGCTCGGCCTCGCGGCCGGCGACCCGCGGGAAGTGCAGCGGCAACAGCTCAACGCGGACATGCTGACGAACTACCGGAACTACGACGCGGACCACATCGTCGACTTCGACGCGGCGGTGCGCGACTCCGGGGACGCGAGCAAGGTGGCGGCGCAGTACCTCACCAACGGGGTGCCCAACGACGCCTACCACGGACGGCTGGCCGAGTACCTGGCTGAGGCGGTGAACGACTTCCCTCCGAGGGCAGAACTCTGAGCTGACAAGAGAAACGGGCGGGCAGCTGCGGCTGTCCGCCCGTTTTTCGTGAGCTGACTCATGGTGTTCTCCTGCCCGCACGACGGGTACCCACCCTCGTTGAGGGAGGAGGCACAGTGCTTTTCGTCGTCATGGGCTGCTCAGTGGCCTTCGCACTGCTCGCGGTGGAGGTGATCCACCGGCTGGTCCGCCGCTTCACCCACAGCGGCAGGATGTACCGGCCAGGTCAGGTGTTCGGCGCGTTGCTGGCCGCTCAGATAAGCCTCAGCGCGTACCCGATCGACGCCCCGGTCACGTTGCACGCGCTGGGGATCGCGTTGATCCTGGCTGGAGCGTGGTTGCTGGCCGCGCTGATCAGCACCCTTGTGGACATTTCGCTGTCGCGCATTCGCACTGACGTCACGGACAACCGGCACGCGCGGCGGGTGCACACGCAGGTCACGCTGGTGCGGCGGCTGGTCCTGGTGGTCATCGGCGTGCTGGCGGTCGGGGCGATCCTGATGACGTTCCCCGGGGCACGGGCTGTCGGGTCCACCGTGCTGGCGTCTGCCGCGGTCATCGGTGCGGTGGCGGCGTTCTCCGCGCAGTCGTTGCTGGGCAACCTGATCTCGGGGCTGCAGATCGCGTTCAGCGACGCGGTGCGGCTCGACGACGTCGTGGTGGTCGAGGGCGAGTGGGGGCGCGTCGAGGACGTCACGCTGACGTACGTGGTGCTGCACCTGTGGGACGACCGGCGGATGGTGTTGCCGACGTCGTACTTCCTCAAGACGCCCTTCGAGAACTGGACGCGCACGCAGTCGGCGTTGCTCGGGACCGTGGAGCTCGATCTGGACTGGACGGTGCCGGTCGAGGCGATGCGGCAGGAGATGCGGTCCATGCTGGAGGGCAGCGATCTGTGGGACGGACGCGTGTCGGTCTTGCAGGTCACGCAGGCCACGCAGGGGTTCGTGCGGTTGCGTGCGCTGGTGAGCGCCGCTGACGCCGGCAAGCTCTGGGACCTGCGGTGCCTGACGCGCGAGCACCTTGTCGACTGGGTGCAGCGCAACCACGGTGGCGCGTTGCCGCAGGTGAGGACGAAGACCGTGACCGGGGTCAAGAAGGCCCAGCCGGCCGGCGACCAGCACACGGATGCTCGGGTGTTCGGCGAGAGCCTGGACGGTGCCCTGCGGGAGCAAGCGTTTGCGGGCCCCAAGCAGTAGCCGAATCCTCGAAGGCGCAGGTCAGGCGGCATCTCGAACTCCTGGCGCCGATCGTGCAACCGCCCCCGGAGCGCGTTCCGTCCTAGACGCATGAGAAGACCGCTCGCCGTCGCGTTCTGCGCGCTGGCTCTCGGCAGTTGTGGTACGAACGGGTCTCCAGCCGTGCCCTTGGCGGAGGTGCCGACCGTGTCCTCAGCAAAACCGGACAAGCTCCGGGTCGAGCAGGCGAAACGCGACGGCCACCTCACAGTGCCACTGATGATCTCCGTGCAGCCGGGACGCGACGAGGAGGTCGAGCAGGCACTGGAGAGGCTGGGCGCGACCGTCGAGTCGCGGGATCCCAGAATCGGCTACCTGCGCGCCGAGATGCCGGTCGACAAGGTGGAAGACGCGTATCTGATCAAAGGCGTGTCCAAGGTGGACTTGGACGAGCCGCTCGGCAACAAGCTGCCCGAACCGTAGAAAGCCCCAGAATCTCGTGGATCCTGGGGCTTTCTGCGTACTACCGGGCTGCTAGCTGACCGACTGGATGATCACGGCACCGCCACCGACGACGGTGTTCTCCGCGGTGCGCACCTCGAGCTCACCGCGCAGCACGCGACCGGCTGCAGGCTGGCCCAGCGGCGTGATGACGCCCGTGGCGTTCCACGACGCTCCGGCGGCGCGGTCGGCGTTGCTGTCCGTGACGGACAGCGTGCCGAGACCGGCCGAGGTGAAGACGTCGAAGTAGTCGAACGCCGTGGTGCCCGCGGGCACCGCGTAACCGTCGACCACGGCGACCCAGTTGCCCGCGGCCGGGTTGGTGACGGTCACCGACTCCTCGGAGTCGGCGTCCGCCGCCTGACCGGCGAGCACGCAGCTGCCCGACGTGCAGTTGTACACGGACAGGTCGAGGTCAGCGCCCTGGTCGGCGGGGTTGCCGATCGTGACGGTGAGCTTCGACGCGCCGGCCGAGACCACGATCGGGTACTGCTGGGACTCCAGGTTCGCGATCGTCGGGCGTGCCGTCTTGGCACTGCCGACGGCGCCCGCCGCGAGCCGGCCGTTGAAGCTGGCCTGCGTGTTCGTGACGGTGTAGGAGCGCTCGATCGGGGTGCCCACGGTGCCGGACGCGATGACGTCCGGGTTCGGGCTGATCGACGTGCCGAGCACGGACGCGGTCACCGAGTACGGCGCCACGTCGGCGTCGGAGGTGCGACGCGCCTCGATCACGATCTCCCACACACCGGCCATCGGGCTGGCCACCGTGCGGCTGGTCGGCGTGCCACCGGCACAACCGGCACCCGCGTCGGGGTTGTAGCAGCTCGTCGACGTGTTGCTGTCGAAGCCGACGCCCTGCGGGGTGTAGCGCAGGAAGCGGACCTGGCCCTTGCCGGCCTCGGCGCCACCGGCGTTCATGTCGACCTTCAGCGCGGTCGTGCCCTTGGGCACGTTCACGAAGAGGCTGGTCGACTGGTTGCGCGCGATCGTGCCGGACTTGGTGACCGAGAACTTGTTGGCGGCGTTGAAGTTCTCCGCCGCGAACACGGTGTTCAGGGTCTGGGCGTCGACGCCGGGGGTCTCCGGGTTGTCGAGCTGCAGGACGGCGCTGTGCACGCCCGCGGTCTTGGCCTTGACCTTGACGGCGAACTGGACCGGCTTGTTCAGCGGCAGGTCGACCTTCTTCGGCGCCGTGAACGTGCCGTCGTTGCCCTTCCAGGAAACGTTGTACGTCTCGTCGTCGTGGCCCGTGGTGCGGGTCAGCGTGTAGGTGCGGGTGTACTCCTGGCCCGCGGTCACGCCCTCACGGTCGTGGATGCCGACACCGACGTTCGGGGTGGCCAGCAGTCCGCCGAGGACCGTGTTGACCGCGACGGACGTGGTGACCTGGTCCGGCACGGAGTGCTTGTCCAGCAGCGTCCACGCGGCGTTGGTGTTGAAGAGGCCCGCGCCCTGCTCGTAGGCACCGAGGGTGCTCACGTAGCTCGCGCTGCGCTGGATCGCGTAGCGCAGCTCGGCGCTGGTGGGCTTCTGGCCGTTGTGCGTGGCCTTGAACGCGCTCACGAGCAGCGCGGCGGCACCGGTCGCCTGCGGGGCGGCCATCGAGGTGCCGTTGAACTGCGAGTAGCCGGGCGGGAGGGCGTAGGTGCCCGCCACCGGGCCGCCGGCCTGCCAGCGCGGCGTGGTGGAGATCGCCGAGCCGGGCGCGACGATGTTCGGCTTGAAGCCGCCGTCCTCACGCGGGCCGCGCGACGAGAAGCCGTGCAGGTTCTGCTTCTGCTCGGTCTTCGAGCCGTAGTTGGAGAGCCAGGTCTCCTTGGTGATGTAGGAGCCGACGCTCACCGCGTCCGTGGCGACCGACGGGTCACCGACGGTGTTGGCGCCCGCGCCCGAGTTGCCCGCCGAGATGAAGAGCTGGACGTTGTACTCGTTGATCGTGCGGTTGTAGAGCTCCGCACGGGCGTTGTTGCCGTCGTTGAGGGCCGGGAGGCCACCGATGGAGATGTTCACGACGTCGGCGCCGTTGCGCGCGGCGTAGAGGACACCGTCGATGAGACCGGAGCTCGTGCAGGACGGCGTGGTGAGGCAGGCCTTGATGGCCATCAGCTTCGCGCCGGGCGCGGCGCCTGCCATCTTGCCGTCGAACAGCTTGTGGGCGGCGGTGATGCCGGCGACGTGGGTTCCGTGCGCGGCCGAGATGCCCAGGTTGACGAACGGGGTGCCCGCGTTGTCGTAGACCGAGCGGTCGGTCTGCACGACGAACGCGATGCGGTCGACGACGGCGGTCGCGGGGTTGTCGGTACCGAAGAAACCGACGTCCTGCTTGACCTTGTAGTCGATCATGCGCTTGTTGTTGGTGAAGTCGCCGTCACCGTCGGTGTCGACGAAGACTTCCTTCGTCGTGATGTCCTGGATGACACCGAAGGCGTCCGTGCGGTCGCCGTCGCGGTTGATGTCACCGCCGGTCTCGCTGTTGGCGAGGTTCAGGTCGCCCGCGGTCTCGTTGAAGAGGCCGAACGAGTAGGGACCACCGGTCGCCGGCGCGGTCCACTCGCGACCGCCCTCGGTGAACTTGCCGACGCGGCCGGTCTTGGTCATCGAGACCCAGGTGCCGTCGCCGGAGTTCGTGGCGTTCGCGTTGTACCAGTCGATGATCTTGCGCTCACCGGTGCTGGTCGTCTGCAGGGCGGGCGTGTCCAGGTCGATGCCGGAGTCGATCACGGCGATCGTGGTGCCGCGGCCGTCCCACTTCGGGTGCGCCAGAGCGAACTGCGCCGCCTGCGTGTCCTGCGTCGGCATGTACGGGTTGGTGCGCGGCGTCTTCGAGTCCGGCGCCTTCTGCGGAGCGGGCTGCTCCATGCCCTCGGGGCGCGGGTTGTCGAGGGCGATGAGGCCGTCGACGTCCACGGTGCTGACCGAGGCCAGCTTCGCGGCCTTGGCCGCGTTCTCCCGCGGGATGGTCACCTTGACGTAGTCGACGTCCTTCTCGGTCTTCTGGACCGTGGCGCCGAGCGCCTTGAGGTCGTTGACCGCGGCGTCGGTCTTGCCGTCCTCGGCGGCGACCAGCAGGTCGACGGTCGGCTTGCCTTCGCGAGCCGCCTGGTCGACGAGTGCCCGGTCCTGCTTGTCCAGCTGCTTGTCAGCGGCCGGCTGCTGCTGCGGTGCGTTCTGCGCGATGGCAGGGGTGGCGGCGAAGCCGAACCCGGTAGTGCCCAGCACCGCGGTCAGCAAGACCGTGCCGGTGCGGCGTCTCCAGTTCTTCACGGCGCATGTGCCCTTCGTGGGGTAAAGAGTGCTCCGAAGCACATCTCTTCGCCTCGCGAGGGGCAATCGTCGGACCGGACTAATTCACGGATCCACATTGGACTGTTCAGCGGCTTGAAAGGGCGCGCTTTTAGTGCTGCGCGTTTCTCTTTCCCCGTGGAACGAGCAACCGGCCTCCAGTCAAGAGCTGATGGAGGGGAATGTCAAGGCTGTGTCAACGGTGAACGGCGTTGGCGTGTAACAGGATCCCGGTATCAGGCGATGGACTGATCGCTATTTCCGCCCATTAGCTCACGCAATCTCGCCCGCAGGCGGCCGACGATCCCCTGCGGGGTGGCGAGCACTTTAGGCTGCGCTCCGCACGACGGACAGCCTGCGCGATGTGCGTCGAGGGCGCGCTGCAGTTCCGTCACGTACTTCGCGGTCCGTTCGGGCACCGAGTCCTTTTTGACCGAAAGCAGGCTCAGCTCGGTCAGCGCGTGCCGGCCCCGGTGAAGTCGCGCCGTGGGCGCGATGGTGTGGAAGAAGATCAGGTTCCTCTTGCGCGCGGGTTCGACCACCTCGACGTCGCACCACTCGACGGTGACCTGCCGGTCGAGGCCGTTCGACGTGATGCCCTCGCTCGTGACCTTGGTGCCCATCTTGAAGGTCCGCCACGCCACAGTGCCGCCCATGAGGAACCACAGGCCGCCGAAGACGTAGCCGTACCAGGGGCCGCCCGTGGCCGCGAGCGGACCGATCGCGGCCACGGCCGCGCCGAGGCCGAACAGGACCCATCTCCACCTGGTGTGCATGTCTCCATCCTGTTTACCCGATCGCCGGGCTTAGCATCGTTCGGTGCGAAACCAGGACGGCGGGATACCGGTGCGGGCGGAATACCGCGGTCTGCCCGCCGTGCCTGCCGAGCAGGTGGTCACGGGCCTGATACCGCACGAGCCACCCCACTTCCTAACGCCGTCGGCCCTCGATCTGTTGAACGAGCCCGTGTGCGTCGTCACGGGGCAGCGCGGGGTGGGCAAGACGCAGCTGGCCGCGGCCTACGCGCGGCAGCGGGTGTCGGACGGGTGGCTGGTGGCCTGGGTCGGGGCGGAGACCGCCGACCAGATCAGGGCCGGCATGGTGGAGCTGGCCGACCGGCTGGGCTTGTACCGGCCGGAGGACGGCGTCGAGATCGCCCTCGCGCGAGCCCGCAACCACCTGCGGACGCGGTCCGGGAACGCCCTGCTCGTGTTCGACAACGTGGTGTCGCTGGACGCGGTGAGGCCGCACCTGCCGTCCGCCGACGCCTGCCAGGTGGTGATCACCAGTACCAGGCGCGGGTCGCAGATCGGCCACGAGGTGCCGGTGGACGTGCTGACGCCGCAGGCCGCGGAGCGGTTCCTGCGCGAGGCCACCGGGCTGGACGGTGACGCCGCCGGACTCGCCGCCGAGCTCGGGCACCTGCCGCTGGCGCTCGCGCAGGCGGCGGCGCGGATCAGGGCCGCGCGGTGGGACTTCGCGAAGTACCTGGAGAAATTCCGGAAGTTCCCGGCGGACAGGTACCTCGTCCGGCGCGACGGCGACCCGTACCCGCTCGGTGCCGCGACCGCGATCCTGATGGCGCTGGAACCGTTCCAGGACAGCGAACTCGTGCGGATCCTGTCGGTGCTGTCGCCGGACGGCGTGTCGAGGCAGGTGCTCGGCGACCCGGCCGACGACGAGCTGGTGGAGCTGCACGAGGCGTCGCTGGTGGAGTTCGCCGGCGACTCGTCCGTGGTCATGCACCGGCTGGTGCAACGGGTGGTCCGCGACCTGGACGGCGGGGTCCGGCTCGCCGCGGAGCTGCTCCTCGACCGGGTCGAGTTCGGTGGCGATGCCTGGCAGCGCCGCCACTCCGGCAACGAGCTCGTGCGGCAGATCGAGGCGCTGTGGGCCAACACCGGTCCGCAGGACGTGTCCAAGCCGGTGCTGCTCCTGAGGTTGTGGGAAGCGAGCTTCCTCGGGAGCGTCGCGGACTTCGCCCGGGCCGGGACGATCAGCGAGGAGGTGTACGCGGAAAGCGTCGCGCGGTTCGGCGACGACGACGGGCTTCTCCTCGGCGCTCGTCAGGTGGCCGCCGCGCTGAGCGGAACGGGCGAGCTGTTGTCCCAGTTGCGGATCGACCTCGCCACCAGCCGCGAGGTCCAGGGCGCGGCGCATCCGGCCACGCTCTCCGCGGCGAGGCTCCTCAGCCGGTACTGCCTCAAGGTCGATCGGGGCGACGAGGCCGTCTCCGTGCTCGAACAGGCGCTCGAACCGTGGCGGGACCAGCCGCTCGACACGCCTGATCTCCTCGGCGCCTTGGACGATCTCGGCTACGCCTACACGGTCGCCGGGCGGCCCGGGGACGCGGTCGTGGTGCTCGAGCGGTCCCTCGTCGCGAGGCCGGACTCGCTCTACACGCGGACGATGCTCAGCGACGCGTACGGCGCGCTGGGCCGTGCCGCCGACGCACGACGGGTGTGCGAGCAGGTGTGGAACGCGTACCGCCGCACCGCCGGCCCCGACCACCCGCTCACGCTGTTCGCGGCCGGCAAGCTCGGAGTGGCTCTCTTCAACAACGGCGAGCGCGAACTCGCGAGAAGCCTGCTGCTGGTCGTGGAGGCCATCGGCACCGACGTGCTCGGCCCTGATCACCTGGTCGTGACCACCGCTCGAGGCGCGCTCCAGATCATTCGGCAGGACTGAGGGCCGGTCAGGCGCTACCTTGCGCCCATGGACCTGAAGCCGGTCGCCGACGAGCTCTACGGCCTGCCTCCGAAGGACTTCACCGCGGCCCGCAACGCCGCGGCCAAGCAGGCCGAGGACAAGGACCTGGCGAAGGCCATCCAGGAGCTCCGCAAGCCCACCGTGGGCGCCTGGGCGGTCAACAAGCTCGTCCGGGACGCCCCCGAGGGCCTGGAGGAGGCGCTGGGCCTCTCCACGGCGCAGCTGACCATGCGGGAGCTGGGCCGCAAGCGCAAAGAGCTCATGGAGACGCTGGTCTACCGCACGCTGGAGCTGACCGGGCCGCTCGCGGACGACGCCGTCACGCAGGTGCGCAACACGCTGACGGCCGCGATGGCCGACCCCGAGTCCGCCGAGCAGGTGCGTGCCGGTCACCTGACCAAGGCGCTGGAGTACTCGGGCTTCGGGTTCGCCCTACCCACGCCGGAGCCGGCTCAGGAAGGCGAGGACGCGCTGGCCCGCAAGCGGCGGGAGCGGCAGGAACGCAAGCGCGCCGAGGCCCAGCAGGCGCTGGACGAGGCCGAGCAGGCCCTCGGGGAGGCCCAGGCAGACCAGCTGGCGGCGCAGCGGGCGTTCGACCGGGCCGCGGAACGGCTGGAGGACGCGAAGCGGGTCACGAGCGCCGCGGAGAAGGCCAGGAAGGCCGCCGAACGCAAGCTCACCGACCTGAGTTAGAGCGGTCGAGCGGTCCCCACTCGTCGGAGTGCTGGGAACCGACCAGCGACGAGCACTCCTCGAGCGCGCTGTCCGCCACCCAGGCGAGCGGCTCCAGGCAGCGGACCAGGGGTTCGTTGTCCGGGCCGCGGCCCACCTCGACGCCCCGCAGCACCCACGCGCGGACGTCGGGCCCGCGCAGGTCGCGCAGGTGGCGGTAGTCGAACAGGCGGCGGGCCACCCACAGTTCGCGGGAGCGGTCGTCCCACCACGGCTCGACCCGCAACGGGCTCGCGGACAGGCCGGGGAGCTCCACGCCGGTCAGCGAGTCGCGCGACTTCGAGGCGGCGTCGGCCTCCGGGCCCTTGGACCAGCGCACGTAGACGTCCTCGCCGATGAAACCGGTGAGCTCGGCGAGGCTCGTGATCGTCGGCAGCCGTGCTGTCACGCCTGGTGACGTACCCGGCCGGATTTGAAGGAAACCTGAAGGCCAGCTGAAGGAATTGAGCCTGGTCACAGTGTTCGCCGACCGGAACACGACGGACCGGTTGTACGTTCAACGATGTGGTTGGCCGCTGGCGCTCGAGCTGCTCGCCAGGGCGATCCGGCACCCCCAGGCTGGAAAAGCCCTTCCGCAGGCGTCGCGTGCTCGCGCCGCGGTCAACCCGCCGTCGACCGGCACTCCGGTAAACCCCCCTCACCGGCAGTGACGGTCGACGGCACCCTCAGAGGTTGTACTGGTCGTGCCGCTCGTAGAACGCGACGAGCTCCTCCGGCGAGAGGTTCTTCGCCTCCTGGACCTCCAGGAAGAACTCCTCACGGGCGATCCCGGGCGAGAACAGGATCAGCATCCGCACCGGAGCGTCGCTGTCGTTGCGGAACGCGTGCGGGCGATGAGCGGGCACGTAGAGGAAGTCGCCCTCCCCCGCCGTCCTCCACTCCTCCCCGTCGAGCACGGTGATCTCGCCCTCGAGCACGTAGAACGACTCCGAGAAGGTCTTGTGGAAGTGCGGACGGGGACCCGGCCGACGGGCCTCCATCCGCCACTCGAACAAGCCGAACTCGCCGTTCGTGACCGATCCAGGCGCTACGAAACGCGTGGTCGCGGTGGTGAACCCCACCTCGGACGCCGGCCTGAAGCTCATCGAACACCCTCCCCCAAAAAGTGAAATTGACTCAGGTCTCGTGTGTGACCAGCGGTAGATCTAGACTCGCCCGATGGCACATGACGCGGATGTCATCGTCGTCGGCGCGGGCCTCGCAGGTCTCGTCGCGACCGCAGAACTCGCGGACGCGGGTCGCAAGGTCATTCTCCTCGACCAGGAGCCTGAGGCGTCGCTCGGCGGCCAGGCCTGGTGGTCGTTCGGCGGGTTGTTCATGGTGGACACCCCCGAGCAGCGCAGGCTCCGGGTCAAGGACTCGCACGACCTGGCGTTGCAGGACTGGATGGGCTCGGCGGCGTTCGACCGGGAGGAAGACCACTGGCCCCGGCTGTGGGCGCAGGCCTATGTGGACTTCGCCGCCGGTGAGAAGCGCTCCTGGCTGCACAACATGGGAATGCGCTGGTTCCCGTTCGTGCAGTGGGCCGAGCGCGGCGGCTACCTGGCCGACGGGCACGGCAACTCGGTGCCGCGCTTCCACGTCACGTGGGGAACCGGGCCGGGCGTCGTCGAGCCGTTCGAGCGCCGGGTGCGGGAAGCCGTCGCGAAGGGTCTCGTGACGCTCAAGTTCCGCCACAAGGTCACGAACGTCAACGTCACCAACGGTGTGTGCGACGGCGTGTCCGGCGACGTGCTGGAAGCCTCGTCGGCCGGCAGGGCCGAGCCGAGCTCGCGGACCGTCGCGGGCGACTTCTCGTTCACGGCGCAGGCCGTGATCGTCACGTCCGGCGGCATCGGCGGCAACCACGACCTGGTGCGCAAGAACTGGCCGGAGCGCATGGGCACACCGCCGAAGTTCATGCTGGCCGGTGTGCCGGACTTCGTGGACGGCTCGATGATGGAGATCACGCAGAAGGCCGGCGGCGCGATCATCAACGCCGACCGCATGTGGCACTACCCCGAGGGCATCGCGAACTACGCCCCGGTGTGGTCGCGGCACGGCATCCGCATCCTGCCGGGCCCGTCGTCGCTGTGGCTCGACGCCGAGGGCAAGAGGCTGCCGATCCCGCTGTTCCCCGGCTTCGACTCGCTGGGGTCGTTGCAGCACATCACCACGCACGGCCACGAGCACTCGTGGTTCGTGCTGAACAAGAAGATCATCGGCAAGGAGTTCGCGCTGTCGGGCTCCGAGCAGAACCCGGACCTCACGGGCAAGGACACGAGGGCCGTCCTCAAGCGCGCGTTGCCGGGCGCCGTGGCGCCCGTGGAGGCGTTCGCCCAGAACTCCAAGGAGTTCATCCAGGCGGGCACGGTCGCGGACCTGGCCCGCGGCATGAACGCGCTGACCGGCGACTCGCGCATCGACGCGGCCGAGCTCGAGAAGACGATCGTCGAGCGCGATCGCCAGGTCACCGCCGGGCTCAGCAAGGACATGCAGGTCAACGCGATCCGCGCGGCGCGGCACTTCCTGACCGACAAGCTGATCCGCGTCGTCGAGCCGCACCGGCTGCTCGACCCCAAGGCCGGTCCGCTGATCGCGGTCAGGCTCTCGGTGGTCACGCGCAAGACGCTGGGCGGCCTGCACACCGACCTGTCGTCGCGGGTGCTCGACGCGTCCGGCGAGGTGCTGCCGGGCCTGTACGCCGCCGGTGAGGCAGCCGGGTTCGGCGGTGGTGGCGTGCACGGCTACCGCGCGCTGGAGGGCACGTTCCTCGGCGGCTGCCTGTTCTCCGGCAGGGTGGCCGGGCGTTCGGCGGCGGAGGCCGTCAAGTAGTTCTCGCGTGGTGGACGCGGGTTGACGGTCCCCGGCCCTGCGGCTGTGCTGGAAGGCATGACGCAGATCGGTGTTCTGGTCGGCAACCCGCGGCCCGCCTCACGCACGCTGCAGGCTGCTCTGGCCCTGCGCGAGGCCCTCGCCGCGACCCTGGGCGTGTCCGTCGAGGGGCCCGTCGTCGAGGCGGCGGACCTGGCACCGGCCGTGTTCACGGAACCGGACACGATCAAGGCCGCGCTGGCGGTGCTCGGGCAGGCCGAGGTGCTTGTCGTGGCGACGCCGACGTACAAAGCCGCGTACACCGGTCTGCTGAAGGCGGTGCTGGACCAGGCACCGCCAGGCTGGCTGAAGGGCAAGCTCGTCGTCCCGCTGCAGATCGCCGCCTCCGACAGGCACGCGCTCGCCGTCGAGGTGCACCTGCGTCCGGTGCTCGCCGAACTGGGGGCGGTGGTGCCGCAGGCCCTGTTCCTCAACGAGGCCGCGCTTCCCGCCGACGTCACGGACTTCGACCTCGACGCGCTGAAGGTGCTGCGATGAAGGAGCAGCTGCGCGACGCGCTGCGGCACCACGCCCAGGCCGTGACGATCGTGACCGCCACCGGACCGGAAGGTCCCGTCGGCACAACGGTTTCCTCGTTCACCTCCGTCTCGTTCGAACCGCCGCTCGTCGTCGTGTGGATCGGCGAGGGCGCGTCGGTGTGGCCGGTGCTGCGGACCGCGCCGCTGTTCGCCGTGCACCTGCTGGACGCCGCGCAGACCGGGCTCGCGGACCTGTTCGCGACGAAGGGCGTCGACAGGTTCGGCCCGGCGACGCGGTGGCAGGAGGACGCCGACGGCGTGCCGTGGCTGCTGGACGCGCCGGTGCGGCTGCGGTGCCGGACGGCGCGGCGGATCGCGGTCGGTGACCACGTGGCGCTGGTCGGCGAACCGCTGGACATCACGCACTCCGACCTCGCCGCGCCCCTGGTGCGGCACCAGGGGCGCTACACCTCAGTCGCCTAGCACTCGCAGGACCTCCCGCGCCAGCAAGTCGTTCTGCCGGAACGCCGGGGCGTTCGTGTTCGGTCGCGCGAACGCCGCGAACGCCTTCCCCGTCGTGTAAGGCCCCACGGCGAACCGGAACGGGTCCTCGTCTCCGTTCTCGTCGATCAGGCGCCCCACCGGCGACACCCGCACCAGCCCGGCGGCGTCCTCGGAGACCGCTCCGGCCGCGCGCAGCGACCGCAGCACCGGATCCGCCGTGCGCGACAACGAGTGCGTGGGCAGGCGGGCCTCGATCAGACCGTTGGCGCGCACCACGTCCGGCGTCGTCGCGCTGCCCGCCACAAAGGCGCCCTCGACCGCCTCCACCCACATGTCGGCGCCGAGAAACCGCACGATCCCTGCGCGCGACAACGCCAGCAGCTCCTCGAGCCGGTCCGGCGGCGGGCCCGAGGCCAGGTAGCTGAAGTAGCCGTGCCACCAGCCGTCGAACGGCATGAGCCCCGCCAGCTGGCCGTAGACCGACAGCAACGCCAGGAACGCCCCCAGATCGGCGCTGTACCGCGGATCGGAGCGCCGGGCCACGTCGGCCTCGACGTACGCCCTCAGGTGCTCTTGGAACTCCTCGGCGGAGCCGAAGGTCACGCCGGCCAGCGGGCGATCGAGTCGCTCGAAGTCGATGCGGTCGGCGGGATCGGGCACGGCGAGCTCTTCCAGCGCCCGCATTTCGGCGCTGTACCAGGGAAAGGCGGTGAACGAGGCAGCGAACTCCACGAACGGCATCCGCACCAGGCCAGGATGTCCGGTGAAGAGCTCGTGGTAGTGGCCCCAGGCGATCTCCTTGGCCATCAACGGCCACACGTCGGTCCGGAAGTCCAAGTCGCGGCCTCGCAACGCATCCGCGACGAAGAAGTGCGGCAGCGCCGGGCGGGTTCCCTGGAGCCGGTAGCCGGTCTTGGAGTGGTACGGCACGCCCCGCCGCGAGCCCACGTACAGCGTCGGTTCCGCACCTGAGGGCACGTAGGACAGCCGGCCGTCCGACCGCACGTACCGGCCGCCACGCCCTTCGGTCAGCAACACCATGAGGTCGATGAACGCGAGCCCGAACCCGCGCAGCACCACGTCACCGGACACGGCCGACAGGTCCGCGTCGGCCGAGTACAGCGGCGGCACGTAGACCAGCCCGTGCTCCGCGGCGTGCTCGGCGAGCTTGCGGTGTTCGGGTTCCGGCTCGGCGTCGAGGTGTCCCAGGGCGAGCACCAGGACGTCCGCGGTCAACGAGGAGCCGTCGTCGAGCCACACCTCGTTGCCGGCGACCTTCGTGGCCGAGGCCTGATGCACGGTCACAGAGATGTTCGGTGGCAGAGATTCTCTTACGTGCTCGAAGAACCACGCCAGATATCCGCTCTGCACCTGACGTGACGGGAACGCCGTCGGGTCGATGCCGGTCCACTCCGCGAGCGACGGGCCGGGACGGACCGGGCCGAGGCCGTCGAAGGAGTCGTCCGTGAACACGGTGACGTCCTCGGCCATGGAGTTCATGCGCAGCAACGGGGACTGGGCGTGCCGCCACACCCGGCCCGCACCGGGCGGGAACGGGTCGACGACGTGCACGGTCAGGGCCACGGCGGGCGACTGGGCGGCGATGCGTTCCAGCAGGCCGGCGGCACGGGGGCCGCCACCGATCAGGACGAGTGAGCGCATGCGCGTCTTTCCGTTGGAGGGCAACGAGAAACGAGCCACGTCCCTCAACGCGAGCACCACCACGGTACCCCGCGTGTGCAAGCAAATCCCGCTCTGTGGACGTCGTTGCGACGAGCCGGGTCCGGGTGTGCACTCGAAGAGCGCCTCCCTCAACGCGCCCCACTCCCACTACCAGTTCTGGGGAATCGGTCATGCCAGTTGAGTTTCTCGGGATCGCCGCCACGAACGACGGGTCGGAAACGACGCCGCGGTCGTCCAGCGGCGCGTTCGACAAGGACTACACGCTCAGGCTCGCCAGGGCGCACGAGGAGCACGGCTGGGACCGCGTGCTCTTCGCGTACGGCTCGGGCGCGCCGGAACCCTCCGCGGCGGCCGCCTACCTCGCCAGCAAGCTCGACAGGCTGCAGATCCTGCTGGCACACCGGCCGAACGTCAGCTACCCGACGTTCGCGGCGAAGACGTTCGCGACGCTCGACCAGATCAGCGACGGCCGGCTGACCGTGCACTTCATCACCGGCGGCACCGATCACGAACAGCAGCGCGAGGGCGACTACCTGACCAAGGACCAGCGCTACGGCCGCACCCGCGAGTACATCCAGATCGTCAAGAAGGCCTGGACCAGCCGGTCGGCCTTCGACCACGACGGCGAGCACTACCACTTCGCGGACTTCGTGAGCGACGTGTTCCCCGTCCAGCAACCACGCCCGAAGGTGTCGTTCGGCGGCTCCTCCCCTGCCGCCTACGCGGCCGGTGGAGCGGAGGCCGACATCTTCTGCCTGTGGGGCGAGCCGCTGGCCGAGACCGCGCAGCAGATCGAGTCGGTGAAGCAGGCCGCGAAGGACGCCGGGCGCACGGACGTGCCGAGGATCCAGGTCGCGTTCCGGCCGATCATCGCGCCGACCGAGGAACTGGCCTGGGAGAAGGCCCACCGCACGGTCGACCGGATCGAGGCGCGGAAGGCGAACGGGCCGCTGAGCCGCCGGCATTCGGCGACCAGCCCGGAGAACACCGGTTCGCAACGGCTGCTGGCGGTCGCGGAACGCGGCGAGCGGTTCGACCGTGCTCTGTGGACGCCGACGGCGAAGGCGACGGGCGGTGCCGGCAACTCCAACGCGCTGGTGGGCACTCCGGAGACCGTCGCGCAGGCGTTGCTGGACTACTACGACCTCGGCGTCGACATCCTGTCCGCGCGGGGCTACGACCTGCTCGACGACGCGATCGACTTCGGCCGGTACGTGATCCCCATCGTGCGCGAGGAGGTCGCGAAGCGAGACCGGGCCAAGGCCGCATGACGACTCTCGAAGTGCGCCGCGTCCGGCAATCGGATCCCGACGCGGCGCCATTGGTCGCTGAGCTCACGTACGAATACACATCTCGCTACGGCCCGATGGGTGCACAGGAGATGCAACGACCGGCGGATGTGTTCGAGCCGCCGAACGGACAGTTCCTCCTTCTCGTGGAAGCGGGTGTGGCCGTAGCGGGCGGTGCGTTCAAACGGTTTGACGCCGAAACAGCCGAACTGAAGCGCATCTGGACGCATTCACGACACCGCCGGCGCGGATTGGCGCGGCGGGTTCTCGTGGAACTGGAGAACGAGGCCAGAACGTTTGGGTACACCAGGATCTACCTCACCACGGGACCGCGCCAGCCGGAGGCGAAAGGGCTGTACCTGGCGACCGGTTACACACCGTTGTTCGACGTTGATACAGACCCCCTGACAATTGGCTCGCTAGCCTTCAGCAAGGTGATTCATTAGTTCAAACGAGTGAATTAGTGGTCGAACCGCCGATTCTCGGCCGGGATTCGCGGTTCGGTTGGACAGGTTCTGAGTGATCAGTAAGCTTGTCCGTTGGACCCACTCCTGGTGGTGGTACCGCGTCAACCGATCGAAGCAGATCACCCCGGTCCCCACGAACGGCCACCTGAGCTGAATGAACATGGTCGACAGCCGAGAGCCCGCCGTTCGCTGGGCGGCGGCGATCTCCAGCACCCTCGTCGCGAACTTCACGCGCGCGAAACTCGAGCAACTGCTCGGCGTCTACGTCGAGCAGTTGCTCAGCGGTGGCGTGGACGAGGCCCGGCAGGTGGGCCGGTCCATGGTCGAGCACGACTTCATCGCCTCGGCGACGCTGGAGCTGTCGCTCACCTGTCTGAGTGAGCACACCGCGGTCACGCCGGCCCAGCTCGCCGCGCTCGCCGCCGGGTACGCGGAGGGGCTGCGCGACCGCACGCTCGCCCAGCAGGAGCTCAGCCGCACGGCCGCGATCAACACGATGCGCCGGGCCGAGGCCGCGGTCAGGGCGAGCGAGGCGAAGTTCCGCGCGGTCTTCGAGAGCTCGGCGTTCGGCATCGTCGTGAGCGGCGTCAAGGGTGAGATCATCGACGTCAACGAGGCGTTGCTCGCGATGCTCGACTACAAGCACGAGGACCTGCGCAAGATGAGCGGCCGCGACCTCGTGCACCCGGACGACAGGGCCGGGCTGCGGGAGCTGACGAAGCAGCTGATCGCGTCCGGGCACGACAACATCCGCGTCGAGAAGCGGATGGTCCGCAGCGACGGCGAGACGATCCAGACGCACATGGCGATCTCGGTGGTGCGCGAGGAGGACGGCACGCCGCCGTACCTCGTCACCATGATCGAGAACATGAGCGAGATGCGCGCGCTGCAGACGCAGCTCGTGCGGCAGAGCCTCAACGACGTGCAGACGGGCCTGCCGAACCGCGCGCAGTTCCTCGGCTGGCTGGAGGGCGTGTCCGGCTCGAAGGGCCCGGAGACGCTGGCGCTCGTGCAGGTCGACGTCGACGGCTTCCGCGGCGTGAACGACGCGTTCGGGCACGAGGCGGGCAACCGGGTGCTCCTGCACGTCGCGACGCACCTGCGGGCGGTGTTCTCCGAGGACGTCGCCAAGGTCGCGCGCATCGGCGAGGACGAGTTCGGCGTGCTGATCAAGGACCCGCAGGACGTGCGCAGCGTGGTCGCCCTGGTCGAGGACTTCACCGCACGCCTGGAGGAGCCGATCTGGATCGACTCGCACGGCGTCGGCGTGACCACGAGCGTCGGCATCGTTGCGCGGGCGGCGCGCGACGGCGACTCGGCGGACCTGTTGCGCGCGGCGGACGTCACGGTCGGCTGGGCCAAGCGCGACGGCAAGGCGCAGTGGGCGCTGTACGACCGTGAACGGGACATGCACGACAAGGCGAGGTACGCGCTCGCGGCCTCGATCCCCGGCGCGCTGGAAGAGGGCCAGTTCCGCGTCGACTACCTGCCCGTCCACTCGCTGGCCGACGGCTCGGTGCTCGCGCTGGAGGCCAAGATCGTCTGGGAGCACCCCGAACGCGGGGTGCTGTGCCCGGACACGTTCCTCGACCAGTCGTCGAACAACGGCATGGTCGTCCGCCTGGTGCACTGGGCGCTGGAGGCCGCGTGCCGGCACGCGGCCGACTGGCACCTGGCGCTGGGCCCGCGGATGCCCGTGCTCTCGATGGACCTGCCGCCGCGGCTGTGCCAGGAGCCCGAGCTCGTCGCCGAGGTCGCCCGAGTGCTGGACCGCACCGGCCTGCCCGCGTCGTTGCTGCGCTTCGAGCTGCACGAGCAGCTGCCGGCGTTGCTGAACGACGACCAGCTGGAGGAGCTCACGATCCTGGCCGAACGCGGCGTCGGGCTGGTGCTCGACCAGGTGAACGGCGGCAACGTGGGCGTCGACCGGCTGCGCCGGCTGCCGTTGAGCGGCGTGAAGTTCACCGGTTCCGTCGTGCACGGTCTCGACGAGGGCGCGAACCGCGTGGAGGAGAGCGCTTCGGTGGCGCTGCTGCGGTGGGCGTCGATGCTGAAGCTGACGCTCTACGCCGAGGACGTGCGCACCCCCGCCGAGGCCGCGAGGCTGGGGAAGCTGGGTGTCGAGGGCGGGCAGGGCCCGCACTTCGGGCCGCCGCTGTCGGCCGCCGAGGTCTCCGCGCTCCTTCTCAGCTAGTTCTTATCAGGGTTTTCGAGGGTTTCGGCACAGCTGGCTCACATGATGGGGGTCCATCGTGGAGTCATGACCGAGCAGAGCTTCCCCGCGATGAGCGGGTCACTGGTGGAACCGCAGCCCGTCGTCGTCGCCCCGAAGTTCTGGCGCCGGACCGCGCCGATGCTCACGGCCGCGGCACTCGTCGCGGGCCTGTTCGGAGGCGTCACCGGAGCGGTGATCGCCTCGCCGGACTCCACCCCCACGACTTCCTCCGTGTCGGCGCAGACGATCGCGAACACGTCCACACCGGACTGGAGCGCCGTCGCCTCCGGCGTGCTGCCCTCGGTGGTCCAGGTGAACGTCGGCAACGGCCTCGGCTCCGGCGTGGTCCTCTCCGCGGACGGCAAGATCCTCACCAACAACCACGTCGTCGCCTCGTCCGGCGGCCGGGTCACCGTGAAGTTCAACGACGGCCGCGAACTGCCGGCCACCGTCGTCGACACCGACCCCGCCTCGGACCTCGCCGTGCTGCAGGTCTCCGGGGCGTCCGGCCTCACGCCGATCAAGTGGGCGGACTCCGGCTCGGTGAAGGTCGGTGACGCGGTGATGGCCATCGGCTCGCCGTCCGGGCTGCAGGGCACCGTGACGACCGGCATCGTCTCGGCCCTGGACCGCAAGGTGACGGTGCCGGGCGAGACCCGCCGCGCGTCCTCCGTGTCGTACCAGGCGATCCAGACCGACGCGTCGATCAACCCCGGCAACTCCGGTGGCGCGCTGGTGAACGCGGCCGGCGAGCTGGTCGGGATCAACTCGGCGATCTACTCGCCGGCGTCGAGCAGCGGTGAGGCCGGGAGCGTGGGCATCGGGTTCGCGATCCCGTCCAACACGGCCAAGCAGATCGTGGACGAGCTGAGCTGACGTTCGGCTGGGGCCGCGGTGACGCCGCGGCCCCAGCCGTGTCAGGACAGCCAGTCCGGGCGCAACGGCATGTGCGACGTCGTCCCGTCCAGCCGCACCCCGAGCACCTGGTGCAGCTGGATGTTGTTGCGCTCGAACCCGAGCCGCGACGCCGCGAGGTACAGCCGCCACACCCGCGCCCGGGCCTCGCCGACCTCCTCGACCGCTTCCTCCCAGTGCGCGTCGAGGTTGCGGCTCCAGGCGGCGAGCGTGAGGGCGTAGTGCTCGCGGATGTTCTCCTCGTGCCGCACCTCGAACCCGGTGTCGTGCATCAGCGACACGAGGTGGCCGGGCCCGACCAGCTCACCGTCAGGGAACACGTACCGGTCGATGAACGGCCCCGACAACGCCCGCTGCTTGTTGTCCGGCCGGGTGATGCAGTGGTTCAGCAGCCGGCCGCCGGGCTTCAGCTTCCGGTACAACGACGAGAAGTACGCCGGCAGCTTGGCCTTGCCGATGTGCTCGGTGAGGCCGATGGACGACACCGCGTCGAACCCGGTCTCCCGCACGTCGCGGTAGTCGAGGTGCCGGACCTCCGCCAGGTCCGACAACCCGGCCTCGACGATCGCCTTCTGCGCCCACTCCGCCTGGTTGCGCGACAACGTCACGCCGATCGCCCGCACCCCGTACTCGCGGGCCGCGTGCATCACCATGCCGCCCCAGCCGCAGCCGACGTCCAGCAGCTTCATCCCGGGCTTCAGCCCCAGCTTGCGCGCCACCAGGTCGTGCTTGGCGAACTGGGCTTCCTCCAGGGTGGAGTCGAGGGCCGGGTAGACCGCGCAGGTGTAGGCCATCGACGGACCGAGGACCCACTCGTAGAACTGGTTCGAGACGTCGTAGTGGTGCGCGATGGCCTGCGAGTCGCGGGCCTTGGAGTGCCGCAGGCCGCGCAGGCGGGTCTCCTGCGGCGGCGGGGTCACCTTGTGCGACAACCGGATCCGGCCGAGGAACCGCAGCAGCTCGACCCGTTGCAGCCACGGGAGCTCGCGCAGCGAGAACTCCGACAGCCGGGAGAGCCCGGCGTGCACGTCGCCGAGTATCTCCAGGTGACCCGTCACGTAGGCACGGGCCAGGCCCAGTTCACCCGGCGCGGAAGCCAGGTAGGACAAGGCTTCCGGTGTTTTGATGTCGATGGACACCGCGGCCGCCGACGGCCCGGCGGTACTGCCGTCGTAGGCCTGGAAGCGAACGTCGCTGCCACCTGTGATGCTCTGGAAAATGGAGGCCAACCGCATTCATCGTCCCCTGACACACTTGGCGTACAGATCAGGCAGGCGGTTCGTCTGGTCGTACCGGGCCTTCACGGACCGGTAGTGCGAACCGTTGTAGTGCCGCCAGAACTCGTCCTCGGTGTAGTACGAGTCCGAGTACAGCGACTTGTGGCCGCCCAGCCGCGCCACCTCGCGCTCGATCAGCCGGTTGCGGTCACCCATCTTCTCCCCCGGTCGTACCGGGACCTCCGACCAGAACCCGACGTTGACGTACAACGTGTCCTCGTCCATCGGGTACAGCGGCCAGCCCGTGGTGTCGCGCAGGCGGACCGGGCACAGCCACACCGGCGAGATGCCGATCTCCCGGTCGAAGAAGTCGAGGAAGTCGGCCAGTCCGGCGACCGGGATCTCCACGTCCTGGATCACCGGCTCGACGTCCGTGCGCGGCCTCAGCCGCCGGTGCTTCGCGACGAGCTTGCGGTACACGTCCGAACGCAGGTACCGCTTCGGCCACATGCGACGGACGACCGGGTTCTGCGCGCCGAACGCCCGCGAGCACCAGAACCAGTCGGTGTCCCAGCGCCACAGGTAGTCGTGGATCGTCAGGTGGTCCGTGCGGCGTTTCTGGATGGACCGGTAGTAGATCTGGTTGCCGGTGTAGTCCGACGTGTAGGGCGCGATGTCGGCGTAGTGGCCGAGCGTCAGGTACATCTCACCCCGCGAGAACACGGTGCCGTCGACGAAGTCCGCCGAGCCGTCCTCGCAGACCTCCTCGATGACGGCGGCGCACTCTGCGAAGGAGCCGAACGGCACGTGCCGCAGCCGGACGTACTGGCGCACCGGCTCCAGCTCGATCTCCAGCCGCAGCGCGTAGCCCAGCGTCCCGTAGGAGTTGGGGAACGCGCGGAACAGGTCGTCGTCCGGCTTGGCGACGACCACCTCGCCGTCGCCGGTGAGGATCTCCAGCTCCCGCACGGACTCGTGCGGCAGCCCGTTGCGGAAGGACGTGGACTCGATGCCGAGTCCGGCGACCGCACCGCCGATGGTGATGGTTTTGAGCTGCGGCACCACCAACGGCATCAAGCCGTGGGGAAGTGTCGCGGCGACGAGGTTCTCGTAGGTGGTCATGCCCTGCACCTGTGCGGTGCGTCCGGCCGGGTCCACGGACAGGACCCGGTCGAACCTGCCGACGTCGAGGCCGCCGGCCTGGTCGGCGCGGAACCGGAAGAGGTTCGACGTCTTCTTCGCGAGCCGCACTGGCGCACCTTCGCGCATCGCGGCGTACTGCGCGCTCAGCGCAGCCACGGCCGAGCTGTGCCCATGGTCACTCACCAGAACGACGTTATTCCTCGTCAGCGTCCTTGGCACGCCCAAAAGCCCGAATGGGCCAGCGATCTTCACCGGCCCCCTGCCTAAAGTTACTTGCGAGTAGTAACGTGCGGGGCATGGCTACGCACGAGGTGACCAACCAGGTCCCGCTGCTGAGCGGCCACGACGTCGCGGACGACCCGGCCCTGCTCAGCTGGGTCGACGACGCCGAACTGCACGCGCTGGGCAGGCTCGCGGGCAGCCACGAGTGGCAGGAGCGCGGCCGGCTCGCAAACGCTTACCCGCCGGTGCTGCACACCCACGACCGATTCGGGAACCGAATCGACGAGGTCGAGTTCCACCCCGCCTGGCACCAACTGATGGACGTCGCCGTTACGCACGGGTTGCACGCCTATGTCGACGGTGGACACCTCGAGCGGGCGGCCAGGTTCTACGTGTGGTCCCAGGTCGAGGCGGGCCACGGATGTCCGATTTCGATGACTTACGCGTCCGTGCCCGCTTTGCGCGTCGCGCCGGATCTGGCCGAGAGCTACGAACCCCTTCTGACCGCGCGGAACTACGACTTCGGGCTGCGCGCGCCGCTGTCCAAACAGGGCCTGATCGCCGGCATGTCCATGACCGAGAAGCAGGGTGGATCGGACGTCCGCGCGAACACGACCGTCGCGAGGCCGGTCGCCGACGGCTACGTGCTGACCGGGCACAAGTGGTTCACCTCGGCGCCGATGTCGGACGTGTTCCTGACCCTCGCGCAGGCACCCGGCGGACTCACGTGCTTCCTCGTGCCGCGGGTGCTCCCGGACGGCACGCGCAACCGGTTCTTCCTGCAGCGCCTGAAGGACAAGCTCGGCAACAAGTCCAACGCCTCCGCCGAGATCGAGTACGACGAGGCGTTCGCGCACCGGGTCGGCGACGAGGGCCGCGGCGTGCGGACCATCATCGAGATGGTCAACACGACCCGGCTCGACTGCGTCCTCGGCAGCGCCGCGGGTATGCGCGCCGGGCTCAGGCAGGCCGCGCACCACGCCGCGCACCGCAAGGCGTTCGGCAGCTACCTGATCGACCAGCCGGCCATGCGCAACGTGCTGGCCGACCTCGCGATCGAGTCCGAGGCGGCGACCACGACCGCCATGTGGCTCGCCCAGCACCGGCCGCGGCTCGGGCTCGCGGTCACCAAGTACTGGGTGTGCAAGCGCGGCCCGGCGCACGCCGCTGAGGCGTTGGAGTGCCTGGGCGGCAACGGGTACATCGAGGACAGCGGGATGCCGCGGCTGTTCCGCGAGTCACCGCTGATGTCGATCTGGGAGGGCTCCGGCAACGTCGCCGCGCTCGACGTCCTGCGGGCGATGAAGAAGGAGCCCGACTCGGTGCAGGAGTTCCTCGCCGCCGTCACCGGGGTCGACCAGCGCGTCGACAGGGCGCTGAACGAGCTCGGCACCGCGCTGTCCGATGTGGACGAGTCGCAGGCCCGCCGGGTCGTGGAGAAGATGGCGCTGATCCTGCAGGGTGCCCTGCTGGTGAAGCACGGGCACCCCGCCGTCGCGGACGCGTTCCTCGGTTCACGGCTGGGCGGGGACTGGGGAGTCGCGTTCGGCACGCTCCCCAGGTCCACCGACTTCGCCTCGATCATCGACCGGGCTGTACCGAAGATCTAGGCAGGGCATCCGTTCGCGAGGCGCGGCGACTCCGGCCCGTAAAGGTCACCGGTCAGGAACACGCACGTGGGCTGCTGCTCGAAGTCGTGGATGTTCGCGATCTCCAGGATCGTGAAGTTCCGCGTCTCACCGACCCGCGACGCCTTGAAGTTGGTGCGTCCCGTCGCGCCGAAGAACTCCAGCTCGCGCAGCTCCCCCGCGATCGCACCGCGGTGCGGGGCACGCCCGGACAGACGCGCCTGGGCGTTGCCCACGGTGTCGAGGAACAGGCCTGCCGCGTCGTAGGCGACCGCCATGTGCTCGCCCGGCCACGGCTTCGCGGGCTTGTCCTCCGGCGGCAGCGCGGACTGCCGGATCTCGTCGGCCAGCCTGCTGTAGCCGGCGCAGAAGGCGTCCAGCGGCAGGCCACCGCGCACCTTCTGGTCGGGCTTGCCCTCCACGCAGGACTTGCCCGCGAGCACGACGAGTCCGGCCATGCTCACGTACGACACGCGCATGCCGGCCAGCGAGTCGCGCGTGCGGCTGGCCTTCTGCGCGATGAACCGGATGATCGCGTCGTCCGCGAGGATGCGCGGCAGGCGGTTCTTGTCGTAGCAGTCCTTGCCGACCGCCTGCAGGAACTCGCCGAAGTGCTCCTCGCGGCCCGCGAAGAACACCAGTTCGCCGGAGTGGTCCTCGACGCATTGCGATGGAACCTCCTGCGGGCTGTTCACCCACTCGATCGCCTCGTACCGCACGCCCGAGGCTGCCAGTTCCTTGCCCAGCACGTTGACCAGGTTGTCGAGGTAGACGTCCGTTCCTCCGAGCCGGGGGTGGCGGATCGACACCTTGCTCGCGCCGACGTGCTGCGCGTACCTCCTGACGAGGTCGGCCTGCCGGACGTTGCCGGGGATGAGCTGGAAGTACGTCGTCGAGAGCTTCGGCAGCGACGCCTCGGTCAGCGTGGTGCCGATGGTCGGCACGCCGAACGAGCCGAGCGCGCTGATGACCTTCTGGGTCTGCTCGACGCTGCGGTCGAGCCCGACCACGCCGATGATGCTCGGGTCCCTCTCCAGCAACGGGATCAGCATCTCCGACAGCACGTCGTCCGCGCGGCCCATCTTCCCGCCGCCGTTCGCGACCACGACGCGCAGCAACGGTCCCGAGCTCGACCTGTCGTTCTGCTGCCGTTGCTTGAGCAGCATCCCCTCCAACTCCTCGGCCCTGGAGTGGTCGGCGTCGGGGTTGCTGTCCTTGTGGGTGAGGCTCGAGAAGTAGAGCAGCGAGACGAGCGGGCGTGCGGGCTCCGAGTCGTGCAGCCGTTCCGCCGCCTCGTTCTGCGCGAAGACCGCCTGCTGCGTCCACCGCAGCCGTTCGTTCGAGCCGAACACCTGGCTGGTGTTGTCGCTGTAGCCGAGGCACTCCACGTTGCCGCCGACGTCCATCAGCCGCGTCGAGACGCCCGGTGAGATCGCCGAGCCGACGATGGAGCAGTTGGCCTCGACGTTGTTCTGCACCGCCACGAACCCCGGCACCAGCAGCACCACGACCACCGCCGCGATGATCGCCTCCAGTCGTCGCGACTTCGCGAGCCAGCGCACCGGAGCCGCGGTGAACGCGGGCGCTCCCTTCCACTTCTTCCGGTCCGAGCTGGGGAACGGCAGCGTGATCATCAGGTAGCGGGCGTCCGGCGCGAGCATCTGGCGCTTGCGCGGCAGCTCCTCCCGCCAGGTCGTCAACGCCTCCGCCGTCTCGTCCGGCGCGACCGGCGTGGTCCCGAGCCGCTGCGACAGCGCCGGCTGGACCGAGCTCGCCGCGATCACCAGCAGCGGGTCCAGCTCGCCCGTCTCGTTGCGGACGTCGTTGATCAGCTCCAGCAGCTCCCAGCCGCCGTTGTCCTCGGTGACGCCGTCGAGCAGCACGGGGATGTAGGCGGTGCGGCGGAACCCGGCCCTGCGCGGCAGGAACCGGCGGCGCCGCCGGTAGGAGATCCGCAGGTCCTCCAGGAACGCGTGCACGAGCAGCAGCTTGATCTGCTCCTCGTTCTCCGACTCGCGCCTGCCCAGCGTGAGCCGCTCGGCGAACCCGAGGAACTCGATGGAGTGGTTGGGCAGCGCGAAGTTCTGCCCGCGCATGAACCACTTCGACTCGCGCGCGAGCCCCGGCACCCGCTTGCCGAGCCACCGGAAGCCGGCTTTGCTGCCGACCCACGCGACCAGCCCCAGGCCCAGCCTCGTCACGAGGTTGGGGATGAACGCGTCGACGGCCCGGTTCAGCGCGTCTCCGTCCTGGCCGGAACGGCCCGTCCACTGCCGCAGCAGCTCGATGACGCTCGCCCGGTCGTCACGGCCGGGCTTGCGCGGCAGGCGCTTGCTCGTGAGCCAGTCGACGAGCCGGTAGTGGTCGAACCGAGTCAGCCGTTCGGTGCCGACGTGGACCTCGGCCAGCTGCCGGCTCAACACGTCCAGCAACGGCAACAACGGCGGCGTCTCACGCGCTTCCGGTGGCCATCTTTTGTCCACTTCCGCACGTACGGCGGACACGTCGACATAGGCGTGCGGTATTGCCGGACGACCCTCGTCGAGCTTGTGTTCGAGGGCGCGCAGAAATGGCGTCGGACTGGCTTCGCTCTCCAGGTAGAGCAGCGGAAGTGGCTGGTCACCGACCACTTCCTCGGTCCTGCTCCGGTAGAAGAAGCCGGGCCTGTCGCACAGACCGCGAATGACTTCGAGAAGAACGTTCAAACCCGGGAAGAACGGTTCTGTCCGGCTACCTGTCATCTGCACCCTCACACTCGTGCGGAAGGCAGACGACGGTAGCCGGACAGCGCGATTCGAACCGGCGTTTTGAAACTATTTAGATGGAACGGACTAAAGACCCAGCTCGCGGGCGATCAGCATCTTCTGCACCTCGGAGGTGCCCTCGCCGATCTCCAGGATCTTGGCGTCGCGGTAGAACCGGCCGACCGGGTACTCGTTCATGAAGCCGTAGCCGCCGAAGATCTGCGTGGCGTCACGGGCGTTGTCCATCGCCGCCTCCGAGGAGACCAGCTTCGCGATGGCCGCCTGCTTCTTGAACGGCTCGCCGCGCAGCATCCGGGACGCGGCCTCGTAGTAGGCCAGGCGCGCGGTGTGGGCGCGGGCCTCCATCTCGGCGATCTTGAACTGGATCGCCTGGTAGGTGCCGATCTTCGCGCCGAACGTCTCGCGCTCGTGGGCGTAGCGGACCGACTCGTCCACGCAGCCCTGGGCGAGGCCGACCGACAGCGCGGCGATGGCGACGCGGCCCTCGTCCAGCGTGCGCAGGAACTGGGCGTAGCCGCGGCCTCGCGTACCGAGCAGGTTCGCGGCGGGCACTCGGCAGTCCTGGAAGGACAGTTCGCGGGTGTCGGAGGCGCTCCAGCCGACCTTGGAGTACTTCTTCGACACCGTGAAGCCCGGGGTGCCGGACGGGACGATGATCGAGGAGATCTCCTTGCGGCCGTCGGGCCGGGTGCCCGTGACCGCGGCGACCGTCACCAGGCCGGTGATGTCCGTGCCGGAGTTCGTGATGAACGCCTTGGTGCCGTTGATGACCCACTCGTCGCCTTCGAGGCGGGCGGTGGTGGCGAGGGCGCCCGCGTCGGAGCCGGAGCCCGGCTCGGTGAGGCCGAACGCGCCGAGCTTCTCGCCGGACGTCAGGGAAGGCAGCCACTCGGCCTTCTGCTCGTCGGTGCCGAAGCGGTAGATCGGCATGGCGCCCAGCGACGTCGCCGCCTCCACCGTGATCGCGACCGACGAGTCGACGCGCGCGAGCTCCTCGAGCGTGATGCACAGGGCGAAGTAGTCGCCGCCCATGCCGCCGTGCTCCTCGGGGAACGGCAGGCCGAACAGGCCCATCTGCCCCATCTTCGCGACGATCGGGTACGGGAACTCGCAGCGCTCGTAGTAGTCGCCGATGACCGGCGCCACCTCGTCGCGGGCGAACTCCTCGACGGTCTTGCGCAGGTCCTCGTACTCGCTCGGGAGCCTGAAGTCCACCATTGCTGTCACTCCTCGTGAGAGACGACGAGGGCCAGCACCTGGTCGAGTGCGACCTGCTGGCCTGCTTGCACGTTCACTTCGGCGAGCACGCCGTCGACGGGTGCCGTGACGGTGTGCTCCATCTTCATGGCCTCGACCACGAACAACGCTTGACCGGCGGTCACTTCCTCGCCCTGCTGGGCTCGCACCACCAGCACGGTGCCGGGCATCGGCGACTTCACCGGGCCACCGGAGGCGGCGGCACCGCCGGCGGCGCCGACCAGGAACTCGGCCTCGACCAGCGCCCAGGAGGCGCCGTCGTGGCCCAGCCACAGGACGTCACCGTCGCGGGCCATCGCGTAGCGGCGGGAGCCGACGAGCAGGTCGGCGCCTTCGCGGCGCGCCCGAGCGCGGACCGGTTCTCCAGCACCCACAACGACTTCCTCGCCGCGCACGCGCACGTCGACGTCGTTGATCCGCCAGGTCGTCCAGGCGTGCTCACCGACGCGCCAGCCGCCCGGCTGGTCCCACGGGTCGTCGCCGTGCGGCTGCAGCGAGCGTTCCAGGCCGGCCGCGACGTACACGTCGTCCGGGATCTCGGCGGAGGTCAGCGAGTCCAGCTTCCGCTCGACCAGGCCGGTGTCCAGGGCGCCCGAACGCACGTCCTCGTCGCGCAGAAGCGCGCGCAGGAAGGGGATGTTCGTCGTGACGCCGAGCAGCACCATCCGGCCGAGCGCGTGGTCCAGGCGCCGCAACGCTTCCTCGCGGGTGCGGCCGTGCGCGATCACCTTGGCGAGCATCGGGTCGTAGTCCGAACCGACGACAAGTCCCTCGTACAGACCGGAGTCCACGCGCACGTCGGCCGGTTCGCTCAACGCCAGCACGCGGCCACCGGTCGGCAGGAACCCGCGCGCCGGGTCCTCGGCGTAGACGCGGGCCTCGACCGAGTGGCCGTTCAGCTCGACGGTCAGGTCGAGCACCTCGCCCGACGCCACGCGGAGCTGCCACTCGACGAGGTCGACGCCCGTGACCATCTCGGTCACCGGGTGCTCGACCTGCAGCCGGGTGTTCATCTCCATGAAGAAGTAGTCGCCGGACGCACCGTCCACGATGAACTCGACGGTGCCCGCGCCGACGTACCCGACGGACTTCGCCGCGTCGACCGCCGCGGAACCCATGGCCTCGCGCATCTCGGGCGTGAGGAACGGCGACGGGGCCTCCTCGATGATCTTCTGGTGCCGCCGCTGGAGGCTGCACTCGCGCTCACCGAGGTGGATCACGTTGCCGTGCGCGTCACCGAGGACCTGGATCTCGATGTGGCGCGGGTTCGTGATGAACCGCTCGATGAGCAACGTGTCGTCACCGAACGACCCGCGCGCCTCGCGCCGTGCGGACTCGATCGCCTCGCGCAGCGCCGATTCCTCGTGCACCAGCCGCATGCCCTTGCCACCGCCACCCGCGGAAGGCTTGAGCAGCACCGGAAAGCCGATCTCCAGGGCCGCTTCGGCGATCTCGTCGTCGGACATGCCCGCGCGGGTGCGGCCCGGCACGACGGGAACGCCCGCCGCCGACACCGTCAGCTTCGCGCGGATCTTGTCGCCCATCGCGTCGATCGCCGACGCGGGCGGTCCGACGAACACGATCCCGGCGGCGTCGCAGGCCGCCGCGAACGCCGTGTTCTCGGCGAGGAAGCCGTAACCGGGGTGGATCGCCTGCGCTCCGGTGGACACCGCGGCCGCGACGATCTTCTCGATGGACAGGTAGCTCTCCCGGGCCGCGGCCGGCCCGATCCGCACGGCCTCGTCGGCCAGCCTGACGTGCAACGCCTCGGCGTCCGCGTCGGAGTACACGGCGACGGAACGAATCCCGAGCGACCGCAGCGCGCGGATCACCCTGACCGCGATCTCCCCGCGGTTCGCCACCAGAACGCTGTCGAACATGATCACATCCGGAAGACGCCGTAGGAAACATCGTCGATGGGGGCGTTCGCCGCACTGGACAGGGCAAGTCCCAGCACCGTGCGGGTGTCGCGCGGGTCGATGACACCGTCGTCCCACAGCCGCGCGGTCGAGTAGTACGGGTTGCCCTGATCCTCGTACTGCTGGCGGATCGGCGCCTTGAACGCCTCCTCGTCCTCAGCCGACCACTCGTCGCCGAGCTGGTCGCGGCGGACCGTCGCGAGCACGGACGCCGCCTGCTCACCGCCCATCACGGAGATGCGGGCGTTGGGCCACATCCACAGGAACCGCGGCGAGTACGCCCGGCCGCACATCGAGTAGTTGCCGGCACCGAAGCTGCCACCGATGATCACGGTGAACTTCGGGACGCGCGCGCAGGCCACGGCGGTCACCATCTTGGCGCCGTGCTTGGCGATGCCGCCCGCCTCGTACTCGCGGCCGACCATGAAGCCGGTGATGTTCTGCAGGAAGACCAGCGGGATGGACCGCTTGTCGCACAGCTGGATGAAGTGCGCGCCCTTCACCGCCGACTCGCCGAACAGGATGCCGTTGTTGGCCACGATGCCGACCGGGTGGCCGTGGATGCGCGCGAAGCCGGTGACGAGCGTCTGCCCGTACTCCTTCTTGAACTCCTGGAACTTCGAGCCGTCGACGACCCGCGCGATCACCTCGCGCACGTCGTAGGGCGTCCGGGAGTCCGTCGGCACGACGCCGTAGAGGTCGTCCGTGACCACCGGCGCCTCGACGGGCGCGACGTCCCACGGACGCTGCGCGCGGGGGCCGAGCGTCGAGATGATCGAGCGGACCATCCGCAGCGCGTGCGCGTCGTTCTCCGCCAGGTGGTCGGTGACGCCGGACGTGCGGGAGTGCAGGTCACCGCCGCCGAGGTCCTCGGCTGAGACCACTTCACCGGTCGCGGCCTTCACCAGCGGCGGGCCACCGAGGAAGATCGTGCCCTGGTTGCGGACGATGATCGCTTCATCGCTCATCGCCGGCACGTACGCGCCACCGGCGGTGCACGACCCCAGCACGGCGGCGATCTGCGGGATCCCGCGCGCCGACATCGTGGCCTGGTTGTAGAAGATCCGGCCGAAGTGCTCGCGGTCCGGGAACACGTCGTCCTGCCTGGGCAGGAACGCGCCGCCGGAGTCGACGAGGTAGATGCACGGAAGGTTGTTCTGCAGCGCCACTTCCTGCGCGCGCAGGTGCTTCTTGACCGTGATCGGGTAGTAGGTGCCGCCCTTGACCGTGGCGTCGTTCGCGACGATCACGCACTCACGGCCGGAGACGCGTCCGACGCCCGTGATGATGCCCGCGGCCGGTGCCTCATCGCCGTACATGCCGTTGGCGGCCAGCGGCGACAGCTCCAGGAACGGCGAACCGGGGTCGACCAGCGTGTCGACGCGCTCACGCGGCAGCAACTTGCCGCGGTCGACGTGCCGCTGACGTGCCTTCTCGGGACCGCCGAGAGCGGCGGTGGCGAGCTTGCCGCGCAGCTCGTCGACGAGCGCGGTGTGCTCCTTGGCGTAGCGGTCCGACGGCTCGGCTGCGCTGCGCAGGACAGGTGCGTCCATGCTCCCCAGACCTCAGGTTAGCGGGCGTTAACAAGGCAATGTTAACGCCCGCTCACCTGGCGGTCCACAGCAACGGCTCGAGAGTGACCCGAACGCAGGTCAAGCCGCCTTTCGGACACTCTCACGTTCCGGAATCAACCTAGCCGACGGCCGACCGCAGAGCGGGCAGGTAGCCGCTCTGATGTCCCGCCCGGTTCGGGTGGTAGGACTCCTCGACCGGCCAGCTCAGGCTGTTGAGCCACCAGCTCGACGAGCAGATCTCGTGCCCGGTGAACGCACCGCGCACGTCGACGTAACCGAACCCGGCCGCCCCCGCACGTGCGGCGATGGTGTTGTGCAGCGCGTCGGAACCGGAGTTGATCGCGGCGCGCTTGGTGTCGCTCAGGCCGACGTTGCACGTGCCCGGCACCTTGTACAGGCGCGGGTAGCCGAGCACGACCACGCGCGCCGACGGCGACTTCGACCTGATCGTGTTGTAGACGTTGGTGAGCAGCCCGGGAAGCGTCGTGGCGGCGTAGGTCTTGGCCTGGTTCACCCGGTTGGTGCAGTCCTGGTCCGAGCCGAAGGTGCAGGTGGTGATGACGTCGGTGAAGCCGGCGTCGTTGCCGCCGACCTGGACGGTGACCAGGTTCGTGGCGGCTGTGAGGTTGTTGGCCTGGGTGATGACGTCGCCGGTCCGTGCGCCGGAACAGGCCACGGACTTGAACGTCGCGGGCGCTGTCGCCGCCGCGTACAGGGCGGGGTACGCGAGCGGGCCGCGCTTGCAGCTACCGCTGGCGCCGTCGTAACTGCCGGTCCCGAGCCCGGAGGCGTAGGAGTCGCCGAGCGCGACGTAGTTGATCGGAGCGGCGCTGGCGGGGTTGGCGAGCGCGATGACGGCCGCGGCGGCGGTGACCACCGAGGCGATGAGGTGAGCAGGACGCATCGAAGACTCCCGAAGGGGCCGCAGGGATGTGATGCATTGCGGGTCAATGGTTACCCACGGGTAAGGCCTGTGTGAAGTATTGGTCAACAGTCAACGATCAGGGCCTGCACCTGCGTGAATTCCACCCATCGGGCGATGAAGTGAACGGCTGCTAACCTCCTTCCGTGGTCGACAAACCCTCACGTCGGGACCAGATCCTCAACGCCGCGGCCGAGCTCTTCGCGCGCCACGGCTTCCACGGCGTGGGCATCGACGACATCGGTGCGGCCGTGGGCATCTCCGGCCCGGCCCTCTACCGGCACTTCCGCAGCAAGGACGCGATGCTCGGCGAGATGCTGACGTCGATCTCCGAACGGCTGCTCGACGGCGGCCAGGCGCGGGTGGACGCCGCCTCGAACGCCGAGGAGGCGTTGCGCGAGCTCATCGGCTGGCACGTCGACTTCGCGCTGGACGACCCCGCGCTCATCACCGTGCAGATGCGCAACCTGGCGAACCTCACCGATCCGGACCGCCGGCGCGTGCGCGCCTTGCAACGCCGGTACGTCGAGGTGTGGGTGGAGACGATCCGGCGCACGGTGCCGGACTTCGACGAACCGACGGCGCGGGCCGCCGCCCACGCCGTGTTCGGGCTCATCAACTCGACGCCGCACAGCGCCCACCTCGACCGCGACCAGATGGCCGCGCTGCTGTCCCGCATGGCGCTCGCCTCGCTCACGCCCGCCGTGGTGGCGTCCTAGAGCAGCCCTCGCTGGTGCGCCGCGGACACGGCGGAAGCCCGGTCCGGCACCTCCAGCTTGGCGTAGACGTGCTGCAGGTGCGTTTTCACCGTCGCCTCGCTGATGTGCAGCGCAGCGCCCACCTCGCGGTTCGTCTTCCCTTGTGCGACAAGGGTCAGCACCTCCCGCTCGCGGTTGCTCAGCGGGGCGGCGGACACCGGCGCGCGCATCCGCTGCACCAGCCTCGTGGCGACCGAGGGCGACAGGACCGTCTCGTCGCGTGCCGCCGCCCGCACCGCGCGGAACAGCTCCTCCCGCGGCGCGTCCTTGAGCAGGTACCCGATCGCACCCGCCTCGATCGTCGGCAGCACGTCGGCGTCGGTGTCGTGCGTCGTCAGCACCAGCACCCGCGTCGAGGGCGCGCGTGCGCGGATCTGCCGCACCAGCTCGGCCCCGCTCGGCGCGGGCAGCCGCAGGTCGGTGACCGCGACGTCCGGGCGCACGGCCGCGATCACGGTCAGCGCCTCCTGTCCGCTCGCGGCCTCGCCGACGACCTCGAAGTCGTCCTGCGTGCCGAGCATGCCGCGCAGGCCGTCCCGCACCACCGGGTGGTCGTCGACCACCACCACGCGGATCACCGGGCGTCCAGCGTCACGTTGACCGCGGTTCCGCCGCCGGGCGCGGATTCCACGGTCACCGTGCCACCCAGCAACGCCACCCGTTCCTCCATCGCGGTCAGGCCGAAGCCGCGCACCGACGGGTCGAACCCGACGCCGTCGTCGAGAACGTCCAGCACCACCACGTCCTCCATGTAGGACAGTGTGACGTCCACCCTCCCGGCGCGGGCGTGCCTTCCCGCGTTCGCCAGGGCCTCCTGGGCCGCGCGCAGCACCGCCACCTCGGTCTCCGCGGGCAACGGACGCGCGTCGCCGGTCACCGTGCAGTGCACCGGCACGCCGTGTTCCTCCCGCCACGCCACCACCGCCCGTTCCACGGCCTCACCGAGCCGGGCGTCGCGCAGCGGGCCCGGCCGCAGGGCCTCGATCGACCGGCGCACCTCGACCAGGCTGTCCCTGGCGAGCCGGCGGGCGGTGGCGATGCGGCCGCGCGCCGGATCACCGGCGGGCGTCAGCTCCTCGGCGACCTCCAGCTGCGTCACGATGCCGGTGAGGCCCTGGGCGACGGTGTCGTGCATCTCGCGCGCCACCCGTGCGCGTTCCTCCAGCACCTGCAACCTCGCGTTCTCGGCGGACAGCACCGTGAGCCGCTCGTTCATCTCGCGCCGCCGGATCACCTCGCGTTCCATCACGCGGATGATCCAGCCGATCAGGATCGCCATCGGGGTGGTGACGCCGAGGTTGGCCAGCAGGGTCGCGCCGACGTCGGTGCCCTGCGGCACCACCCACAGCGCGCTCACCACCAGCACGCCCACGTAGGCGAGCCAGCCCGGCAGCGCCAGGAACGCGAGGCCGTAGCAGGCCGGCACGAAGATCACGAACGCGCTGTCGTGCAGCAGCAGCGAGAAGGTCCCGCCGAGCACGCCGGCGAAGTACAGCAGCATCAGCCCGGTCCTGCGCTCCCACCACTCGGGGTGCGCCATCACGAACCACCAGTGCCACACCGCCAGCGCGGCGACCACGACCAGCGGCACCGGGGTGACCGGCCGGCTCACCAGGTAGACGCTCGTCGCCACGGCCAGGAGACCGTACGGCGCGAGCGCCCACACCAGGTTCCACCGGCGTTCCTGCTCGACCATGGACTTCACGCCGGTGAGCTTCGCAGCTCCCGCACCTTTCTGAGCAAGGTCTCCGCAGGTCCGCGCATGTCCTTGCGCCGCAGCAGGTCCGCGAGCAGCACCGAGACCAGCCACGTCGCCAGCGCCAGCACCGCGCCCTCAGCGGACCCGAGCGTCGCACCCAGCCCGAGCGTGTAGGGCTTGAGCAGCAGCACGAACACGACGGACTGGAACAGGTAGCAGCTCAGCGACCGCTCCCCGCACGCCGCGATCGCTCGCACGACCGCGTTCGGCCGCGTGATCCGGATCGCGATCAGACCGATCAGCGCGGCGTACCCCAGTCCGCCCGCGACGCCGGTGACCGCGTGCAGAGCGCCGAGCTGCCACAGGGCGGAGGTGTGCCAGAAGCCCGCGACCGCGAGGCCGCTGGGCAGCCCGCCGAGCACGGCCAGGGTGAGACCCCACGTAGCGACGTGCCGCAGCAGCCGCCGGTGGCGTTCCGGCTCGGCGAGGACGTCGCGACGGGCGGCCCAGACGCCGGTGAGAGCGGCGGCACCGACCCCGAAGAGCCCGAACGGGACCAGCAGCCACTCGACCGGGTGCAGCGCCATGGCGGCCAGCGGGTCCGCTGTCTCGAACGACTGGAAGAACGACCGCTGCCCGTTCGGCGGCGCCGCGTACGCCTGGCCCTGGACCACCGCGGTCAGCACCAGCCAGCCGGCGGCGACCACGAGCAACGTCCTGTCCTTCAGCCTGCTCATCGCGATCACCCCGAACCCGAGCAGGCCGTACAGGCCGAGCACGTCGCCGGGGTACAGCAGGAGGGCGTGCACGAACCCGAAGACGATCAGCCAGACGTTGCGCGACCGGGCCCGTTCCGGCGCCATGCGGGCCACGCCGTATGCGAACAGGAAGGCGAACATCGGGTACGCGCGGGCGTCGACGAACGTCACCACACCGGCGCTGACCAGGCGATCGGCCAGGTCCGTCTCGACGATGTGCTGGCGGACGCCGTACGGACGGCCGTGGAGGTAGACCGCCGAGTTGGCCAGCGCGATCAACGCGAGCATGCCGCCGCGGGCGAGATCAGGTGTGAGCAGGCGTTTCATGCTTCGAGCCTGGCGGCGCGACGAACCGCGCGGCATCGGCCGTGTCGCGCACCCCGGCCTCCACCGGGGCTGGCCCGGGATCCACCGATCGACGGATGGCGTGCGCCTGACCTGGCGAACTGGCGATCAGCCGAGACCCTTCCGTAACCTTGCCCGACAATGGGCGCGCGCAAACTCCTCCTCCGGCTCCCGGCCTGGTTCCGGTTCACGGTGATCACGCTCGCGGTGTTCGTCTGCGGGGTGGTCGCCTCCCGCCCGGCCACCGGGGACAACGGGGTTCCGCCCAGTGCCGACGTGATCGCCGCGGCCAACGCCGTCGACGCGTTCGTGGCGCCGTCCGCGACGCACGACCCGTACCTCAACCTGCCGTCGGACTTCGCGCGCGAGATGGGGCGCGATCCCCAGACCATCACGGCACCGGACGGGACGCTGCGGGTCGTCGACGCGGGTGGCGGGTGCTCCGGGCCGGCCGGTGACACGGAGTGGGACTTCAGCGCGGCGTGCCGGGCGCACGACCTGGGCTACGACCTGTTGCGCTACGCCGACCACAAGGGCGATCCGCTCGGGCCGCAGGCGCGCAAGGCGTTGGACGACAGGCTGACGACGGACCTGCACGCGCAGTGCCGGCTGAACCCGCGCGGTGCGCAGCAGAGCTGTCACGCGGTGGCCGAGACCTACGCGCTGGGGCTGAAGTTCAACTCCTGGCGGCAGCGGTGGGGAGCGCCCGGCCACGAACCCGTGGTGGCGTGGGCGTTCGGCAGCGCGGTCGTCGTGTTCCTCCTGCTGGCGCGGCTGCACGGCCGGCGTCGCGAGAGCACGACCGCGAACTCGCTGCCCCTCGTGCTGGCCCACGCGGAGCAGGACCGGTACGCGACGTTCCTGCGGCTCTTCAGCCTCGCGCTGCTCGTGCTCGGCGAGACGGTGGCGACGCTCGCGCACCTCAGAGGCGTCGGCACGCCGTGGCTGTGGGCGCTGCAGGCGGTGCCGCTGTTCTTCTTCGCCGGCGGGCACGCGAACCTGCGCAGCTGGCAGGCGCACCAGGGCGGCTTCGGCTGCTGGGTGTCGAGCCGGACGTCGTGGCTGCTGCGGCCCGTGCTGGCGTTCGTGCTGCTGTGGGTGGTGCTGTTCGCGGCGCTGAACCTGATGGACGTGGAGGTCGACGCGTACAGCCGGCTGATCACGCATCCGTTGTGGTTCCTCGGGGTCTACCTGCTCGCCGTGGCCGCGACCCCGGCGGCCGCGTGGCTGCACCGGCACTTCCGCCGCACCACGCCGTTCGTGCTGGTGCTGGTGACGCTCGCGGTCGAGATCGCGCGCACGTCGACGGACTGGAAGACCGGCGGGTACGCGAACCTGATCGTCGGCGCGTTGCTGATGCAGCAGATCGGCTTCTTCTACGCGGACGGCACGCTGACCGTCCTCTCGCGCAGGCTCCTGGCCGCGCTGGGGGCCGTCACGCTGCCCGCGCTGGTGTTCTTCAGCGACTACCCGCGCTCGATGATGGTGCTCGGCGTGGCGCAGGTGTGCCTCGCGCTGCTGGCCCGCGGGCGCGTCACCTCGTGGCTCGACGGCCGGTCGTGGCACGTCGTGGACTTCGCCCGCCGCGCCCCGATGACGGTGTACCTCGCGTACCTGGCCGGGGTCGGCGCGCTGGTCGGGCTGCTCGGGCTGACACAGGCCCCGGTCTGGCTGGTGCTCGGGCTGGTGCCGCTCATCCTGCTGTTCCACCGGTTCGAACGCCGCCTGGTCCGGCTCCAACGCCTGCCCCACGAGTCGCACCGCACACGGCTCGCGACGGCCATGGGCGTGTCGTTCGGGACGCTCGGCGTGCTCGGGTTCGTGGTGAGCGGGTTCCTCGGCGACGGCGTGCTGGTGCTGCTGCCCGTGGACCCGTTGCAGAACCTCATCCACCTGCTGCTCGGCTGGTACCTGATCCACACCGCCCGCACCGGCAGCTGCGACACCCGCCTGCCGTGGCTGCTCACGGCGCTGGCGTGCGTGCCGCCGATGCTGGCGCTGGACCCGGCCCCGCCGGTGGTGGTGCTGCACGCCGTGGCGATCGGGCTCGCAGCGCTCGGAGCCATCCCCAGGTCACGGCCGCGCACACCGGCAGCCACAGCAGCCGCTGCCACACCCAGCCTGGATGGTCTGGTGGCTGCTGGAGCCCCGGCAGCGAACCCCACGCGCTGAGCGCCAGCGTCACGGTGATCAACGCGCTCTGGTGCGTCAGGAAGATCCCGAGCGCGTGCTTGTTCAGCCACGCCACGGGTTTCGCCGTGCCGAGCCTCGTGAGCAGCGGTGCGATCGTGAGTACCAGGCCGATCTGTGCGAACGCCAGCGCGAGCGTCGCGTAGTTCGGCGGGTTCAGGTTCGAGACGGCCTCACCGGGGATGCCCACCGCCGACAGCGGGTAGCCTCCGAACGTCGTCAGCAGCGCGTACCCGAGCACGCCCAGCACCAGCAGAGGCGGTCCGGGAATCCTCCTGCGCGCCAGCGAGAACCCGAGCTGCCAGACCGCCCACCACACCGCGTACGGCACGACCAGCACCAGCAGGACCGGGACGAGCACACCCCACGAGTGCTCGTCCAGCCTGCGCACCAGCGGTTTCAACGCGAGCAGCACCAGGTAGACGCCGAAGAACCACAGCGGCGTCGTGACCAGGAACCCGATGTTCCAGGCGGTGCCCTGGTCCACGCCGCGCAACGTCAGTCCGAAGAGGACAGCGGCCCAGCAGCCGAGCATGAGCGCCGTGGGCACGGCGAGCTGCTTGAGCCGGACGAGGAACGGCGTCTTCGAGCGGGCGGCCGCATACCCGCCCACGAAGAAGAACAGGCCGAGCGTCTGCAGCACCCACGAGACCGGTGTCAGCGAGGTCAGGTGCTTCAACGGACTGTCGATGTACATGCCGGTGGGCGTGTCGACGAGTGCGGTCACCAGCCAATGGCCGAGCACGACCGTGACGACGGCGATCGCCCGCACGGCGTCGATGAACGGATTTCTCACAGCTTCTCCCCCGAACCCGAAGCGATCCGGACGAGAGCGTTCAACGTCTCGCTGCCCGGCTCGTAGTACGTGTCGTGCTTCCCGCCCTCGAACCGCAGCACTGTCGCCCCGAAGCCGTCCGAAGCCGGATCCGTGCCGTGCCCGAGGTCGAACAACCGCGCGTTGGGCACGAACCTCATCCAGTCCCCGCTGGTCCGCAGCGCCCACACCCGAGCGCGGGTCCCCAGCTCCTCGACGGAGTCCGCCCGCACGCCAGGGCTTCCGGTGAACACGATGTCCGCCACGTCCAGTTCGTGCGCCGCGAGACCGACCACCACCGACCCGTAGCTGTGGCCGACGACGTGCACGCGCGCCTGCGTCCGCAACGACCGCACGAAGTCGGCGAGCGCCGTGGCCCCTTGACGCGCCAGCGAGCCCGTCATCGCGTCCACGCCGAGCCCCTGCGGCGTCCGGTACCCGAGCCAGGCGATCACCGCGAGGTCGTCCCGGCGCGCCTGCTCGTAGAAGTTGGACGCCATCCGCCCGACGGTGCGCTCGAACCTGCCGAGGTCCACGTCGGACCCCGGCACGAGGACCACGACGTCACGCGCGGTGCTCAGGTCACCGACGATCGCGACCCGGCGGGCGACGTCGGAACGCCACTGCGCGATCGACGGCGCGACCGACGGGAGGGCGATCAGCAGGAGGAACAGGACGGCTCGGCGCATGCACCGACGCTAGGAAGACCACGGACCCCGGATCGTCACCCCGGCGTGCCGTCTTCCCGCTGCTACCCCGGTACCACGAGCCCGCTCTCGTAGGCCGCGATGACGGCCTGGGCGCGGTCGCGCAGGCCGAGCTTGGTGAGCACGCGGCTCACGTGCGTCTTGACGGTCTGCTCGGCCAGCACCAGGTGCGCGGCGATCTCGGTGTTCGACAGGCCCTGCGCGATCAGCACGAGGATCTCGGTCTCGCGTTCGGTCAGGACCGACAGCTGCGCCGGCCGGACGCGGTCGGACCGGCGCGACCGCACGAAGTCCTCGATCAGGCGTTTGGTGATCGACGGCGCGAGCAGGGCCTCTCCCGCGGCGACCACGCGCACGGCGTTGAGCAGCTCGCGGGCGGGCGCGTGCTTGAGCAGGAACCCGCTCGCACCGGCCTGCAACGCCTCGTAGACGTAGTCGTCGAGGTCGAACGTGGTCAGCACGAGGACCTTCAGGTCGTCCGACCCGTTCAGCAACAACCTCGTCGCCGTCAGTCCGTCCATTTCGGGCATGCGGATGTCCATCAGCACGACGTCCGGTCTGACCGTACGCGCCAGCGCGACGCCCTGCACGCCGTTGCCCGCGGAACCGATGACCTCGATGTCCTCCTGCGAGTCGAGCAGCGCGGAGAACCCCTCGCGCACCATCTCCTGGTCGTCGACCACGACCACCCTGATCACTTGTCCCCCAACGGAATTCTCGCCCTGACCAGGAACCCGCCGTCCTCGGTCGACTTCACGGTCAGCGTGCCACCGTGCACCGCGACGCGTTCCCGCATCCCCACCAGGCCCTGCCCGCTGCCGCCACCCCTGGACGGCCCGCCGGCGGTGTTGATCACGTACACCTCCAGCACGCCCTTGTTCTGGTGCACCTGGACGGACGCCTTCGAGCCGGGCGCGTGCCTGGTGGCGTTCGTGAGCGCCTCCTGCACGATCCGGTACGCGGTCAGGCCGACCGCCTCCGAGACGTCGTCCACGTCGACCTCGGCCTCGTCGCCGGGTCTCACCAGTTCCGGGATGCGGCTGATGCCCGGCTGCGGTTCCCGTTGAGGAGCCTCGCCGTTCGTCCGCAGCACGCCCAGCAGCCGTTGCATGTCGGTGATCGCCTCACGCGCGGCCTCGCCGAGTTCCGCGAACTCCCGCTGTGCTTCCTCGTTCAGCCCCTTGAGACGGTAGGGCGCGGTCTCGCACCTGACCACCACCAGCGACATGTGGTGCGCCACGACGTCGTGCATCTCGCGTGCGATGCGGGCGCGTTCCTCCAGCGCGGCCTTGGCGTCGCGCTCCTCCTCGAGTTCGCGTTCCGCTCTGCCGCGCGCACCGAACAGGAAGACCGCGGTACCCACGATCGGCACGAAGAACGCCATGTCCGCGGCCTGCGGCTCGGACGCGATGATGAGCGCGCCGCTGAGCAACGTGGCCACGATCACGATCGCGCGCGAGTAGAACGCCGCGACCGCGACGAACAGCGGCACCGCGGTCCAGTACTGGAAGGTCTCGGCGCCGTCGCCGGCACACAGGAGACTGACGAGGTAGAAGCCCGGAACCGCCAGCCGCCAGGCGTAGAGCGGCGACCAGATCAGCAGCACGTACGGCACGACCGTCACCAGGAAGATGACGACCCACCAGCCGTCCGAGTCCTCCTGGCGCACGTAGCCGGCGCTCGCGACGATCGCCCACACGACAGCGTAGATGATCAGCGCGCCGTGCACCGGGACGCGCCACCGCCCCAGCGCCTTGGCGAGCACTCGGGTGCGATCAGGACCGAGAACGGTTCGGTACAGCGCGCGGAACACCAGCCGATGCTAGGTGGATCCGCCGATTCGCACATTGACCTGCGGAGTGACATACCCGGGTAGCACTCTGATCAAGATGGGGCATTGCGAATGCGTGACACCGCGCGGTAGGCAGTACCTGTGACACCACCACAGGATCCAGATCGCTGGTCACGGCTGACGGCCGTCGCCGGCGAGGCGCTGGCTGCGGCCAGGGCCGGGGAAGACGCTGTGGCGGTAGACCTCGTGACCGGGTACCTCAGCGGGTCGCCCGAGGGCAACGAGGAGATCCGTGAGCTCGTGCTCCTGCTGTTCGCCGAGTGCAGCAGCATGGTCAGCGCGCTCGGCTCCGGCGGCGCCACCCCGGTGAAGATGCAGGTCTTCGACGAGGAGGGCAACGAGGTCCAGATCGACGACGCGGACCCACCCGTCCGCACGGCGATCCGCGCGCTGCTGGCCGAGGTGCACGGCGATCAGGACGCGGCGTCGGAGCAGATCGAGATCGCCCTGGCCAACGGTCAACCGCAGGAGCTTGCGACAGTCGTCCTGCAAGCCCTGCGGTGGACCCTGAAGCTGGCGATCGAGTGCGAGACGCGCGACCTCCCCGTCGCGCCGTGGATCACCGCGTCGCTGGACGACCAACCCTGATGTGCAGCAGAGCGTCCACACCGTCCATGAGGTGCTGGTCGAGCGGGAAGTAGGCCATCGCCAGCATGGGGTCGGCGCCCGTGTCGGTGCGAGGTGAGCCCTCGGGCTTGTCCTTCGTGATGCCCCAGGTCGTGAACCGGTCCTGCAACTGGCCCTCGAAGGTGGCTTCGTCCGGTTCGCCGAGCCCGATGGAGTCGTTGCGGCCGAGCGTGCCGCCGATCACGGTGTACTGGTCACCGAGGATCGGCGCCACGAGCGCGCCTGCCGACAACCACTCGACGCGTTCGCCGGCCATCTCCATCGAACTGGTGGTGCGCTGCAGGTGGGCGTTGTGCGCGAACACGAACGTCGGCCCGTTCGCGGCCTCGGCGCGCCGGATCTCCAGCAGGTTCCGGGCCATCACGCCGTCCCGCATCTGGCACAGGCGGGTGAGGCGCACGCCCAGCGGGTTCGGTTCCGCGCACTCCCGGTGGTACCGGAGCAGGTTCAGCCCGGCCACCAGATGCGTCTCCGCGCGGGCCCAGGCCTCGTCGGTGCTCCTGCGCTCGTGCAGCCGCCGGAGCATCCCGGTGCCGATCTCGCGCAGCCTGATCGCTTCTTCCGACCGGCCCGGCGACTGGGTGAGGTCCATGACCGCCTCGTCGCGGCTCCACTTCTCGTCGTCGATCGTCAGGTCCACGTCCTCGCCCAGGTGGTCGCGGGCGTGTTCGAGGTAGGGACGCGGGCTGGGCGCGCTGGCCGTCTCGGTCTGGAAGTCGAAGCCGTGGAACGACAGGCGGTCCCGAGGCGCTTTGCCCGCGTTGTACTCGCGCATCCACTGCACGAGCTCGCGGTTGGCGGGCCAGTTCTCCCCGAACGTGTGGGAGAAGCCCTCCTTCATGATCGTGTCGAGGTCACCGGGGCCGCCGTGCACGTAGTCGTTGACGCTCAAGCCCCTGATCCGGCAGGTCTCCAGGGCGATCGAGCGGAAGCCCAAGCCCGCGAGCTGCTCGAACAGCTCGTTGCGGATCCACGTGTGGGCGTGCTCGAGGTGGGTCGGCTCCCCGAAGCCCAGCAGCTCGGTGAAGGGGGTGATGAACTCGCGAATGTCCTGGCTCATGTGGTTCAACCGTAACATTGAAAGCTCCGTTGAGACTTTTGTGCGATCTTCTCGTCATTCGCATCTAAAGTCTCAACCGTGCGACCAACTGACCTCGCCCGCGAGCACGGCCTCTCGACCCAGGCGGTGCGCAACTACGAGGAGTCCGGGTTCCTCCCGCCCGCCGAGCGCACACCGTCCGGTTACCGCGTCTACACCGAGACCCACGCCGCCGCGCTGCGCACGTTCCTAGCGTTGGTCCCGGCCTTCGGGCACGCCACCGCGGGCCAGATCATGAACGCGATCCACGCCGGCTCGCTGGACGACGTGCTCACGACGATCGACAGGGGCCACGAACAGCTGCTGCGCGATCGCTCGACCCTCGACTCGGTCAGCCGGGCCGTGCAGGACCTGACCGACGTCGAACCCGTCCTGGAGCCGCGCACGATCGGCGAGCTGGCCCGGCGCCTCGGCGTGACCCCGGCGACGCTGCGCGCGTGGGAGGAGGCCGGCATCCTCGTGCCGTCTCGCGAACCGACCGGCCACCGCCTGTTCCGGGCCGAGGACGTCCGCGACGCCGAACTCGCCCACCTGCTGCGGCGCGGCGGCTATCCGTTGGCGCGCATAGCTTTGGTGGTCGAGCAGATCCGCACGGCAGGCGGCACCGACACCCTCGGTGCCGCCCTCGCCGACTGGCGCCGCCGCCTCACCGCACGGGGCCTGGCGATGCTGGCCGCCTCCGCACGCCTCAACGACTACCTGACCGCACGGGCAGCAGCTCCGTGACCAGCGCGCCGACCTGTTCGCTCTCGATCAGGAACGCGTCGTGCCCGTACGGCGACCCGATCACCCTCAGGTCGTCGGCCCCGGGGATGCCCGCGGCCAGCTCTTCCTGCTGCGCCAGCGGATAGAGCCGGTCCGAGTCGACACCGGCGACGATCGTGCGCGCGGTGACCTTGCGCAGCGCCGCCTTGATGCCACCGCGCTGATACCCGACGTCGTGCGAGTTCATCGCCTCCGTCAGCGTGACGTAACTGGCCGCGTCGAACCGCCTGCTCAGCTTCGCCGCGTGGTGGTCCAGATAGGACTCGACCTCGAACCGCCCGTCCTCCTGCCTGCTCCTGCCGAACCTGGCTTGCAACTCCTGCTCGCTGCGGTAGCTGATGTGCGCGATCCGCCGCGCGATCCCCAGTCCTCCCACGGGATCGGCCCGGATCGCGTGCAGCTGCGCGGACGCCAGCGCGATCTGCTCGGCGGACGCCGCGGCGGTCGTCGCCAGCAACAGCAGCGACTCGACCCGTTCCGGCTCGCTCACCGCCCACTCGACGGCCCGCATGCCTCCCATGGACCCGCCGAGCACGGCGGCCCACCGCCCGATGCCCAGGTGGTCCGCGAGAAGCACCTCGGCCGCGACCTGGTCGCGAATGGTGAGGTCGGGGAACCGGGGGTGCTGCCAGGGCCCCGTGCTGCCCTGACAGCCTCCCAGCACGTTCGGCGCGACGACGAAGAACGCGTCGAGCGGCTTACCCGGCCCCACGAGGGAGTCCCACCAGCCCGGCGTCGGGTGACCCGGCTCCACGCCCCCGGCGACATGGCTGTCCCCGGTCAGGGCGTGGAGCACGAGCACCGCGTTGGAGGCCTCGGCGTTCAAGGTCCCCCACGTCTCGTACGCGAGCTGGAAACCCGGCAGTTCCCCGAACTTCCCGGCGTGGCTGAACCACTTCCGCCGGCCGAACGGATCACCGAACCGCCAGCCGCCCACTACAGCTCGGACTTCGCCGCGGTAAAGCCCGCCTCCAGGTCCGCCTTGAGGTCCTCCAGCCCCTCCAGTCCGACCGACAGCCGCACCAGACCGGGCGAGACACCCGTGACGAGCTGCTCCTCGGGCGTGAGCTGGCTGTGCGTGGTCGACGCCGGGTGGACGATCAACGACCGCACATCACCGATGTTCACCAGCTGGCTGAACAGACTCGTGCCGTCGACGAACGCCCGTCCGGCCTCGACACCACCGCGCAGCTCGAAGCTCACGACCGCGCCCGCGCCCTTCGGCAGGTACTTCCGCGCGTTGTCGTGGAACGGCGACGACGGCAGGCCCGCGTAGTGGACCTTCGCGACCTCGTCCCGTCCCTCCAACCACTCCGCAAGCGCTTGCGCGTTCTGCACGTGCCGTTCGATCCGCAGCGACAACGTCTCGATGCCCTGGATGACGAGGAAGCTGGTCAGCGGCGCGATGGCCGCACCCGTGTCCCGAAGCCCCTGCACCCGCAGCTTCGCCGCGAACGCCCCGTGCCCGAGCACCGGCCAGTACCGCAGCCCGTTGTAGCTGGGGTCGGGCTCGTGGAAGTCCGGGAACTTCTCCGCGCCGTACTCGAACTTCCCGCCGTCCACGACCACGCCCGCGATGGCCGTTCCGTGCCCGCCGAGGTACTTGGTCGCGGAGTGCACCACGATGTCAGCGCCGTGCTCCAACGGCCTGAGCAGGTACGGCGTGGGCACCGTGTTGTCGACGATCAGCGGAACCTGGTTCGCGTGCGCGACCCCGGCGACCCCTTCGACGTCCAGCACGTGGCTGCGCGGGTTGGCCAGCGTCTCCGCGAAGAACAGCTTGGTGTTGGGCCGCACCGCGGCCTGCCAGGCGTCGAGGTCGTCCGGATCGTCCACGAACGACACTTCGATGCCGAGCTTCGGCAACGTGTAGTGGAACAGGTTGTACGTACCGCCGTACAGCGACGCGCTGGACACGAGGTGGTCCCCGGACCGGGCCAGGTTCAGGATCGCCGCGGTCTCCGCGGCCGACCCGGACGCGAACGCGACAGCCGCAACGCCCCCCTCGAGCGCGGCGACGCGCTGCTCGAGCACGTCCTGCGTGGGGTTGTTGATGCGCGTGTAGATGTTCCCGGGCTCAGCCAGCGCGAAGAGATCAGCGCCGTGCTGCGTGTCCCTGAAGACGTAGGAGGTGGTCTGGTAGATCGGCGTGGCACGAGCGCCAGTGGCCGGGTCGGGCGCGGCGCCCGCGTGGATCTGAGCAGTCTCGAAGGACCAGGACATGGCTGTGCTCCAACGTTCGCTGATTCGGGGGGTCTGAGATCAACGGGAGCGACGACAGGCCATGCTGGTGACGCGCACGTAGTCGACGTGGCGCCTGCTAACCAACGACATGGTCATGGTCGACGAAGGTAGGGGGCCGGACGGTCCCTCCGACACCCCGTCCACCAGGTGAGACCGCTTAGGCTGATCGCATGCGCACAGCTCTGGTCGGCTACGGACTAGGTGGGGCGGCCTTCCACGCCCCGTTCATCGAGGCGACGGAAGGCCTGGACCTCTCCGCCGTCGTCACGTCGAACCCGAGGCGCCAGGCAGAGGTGGCGGCCCGCTACCCGAACACCCGCCTTCTGTCCTCTCTGGACGAAGTCTGGTCGGGCGACTTCGACCTGGTGGTCATCACCACCCCGAACCGCTTCCACGCGACCCACGCCCGCCAGGTCCTGGAACACGGCCTCAACGTGGTGGTGGACAAACCCTTCGCGGGCTCGGCGATGGAGGCGAGAGCACTGGCGTCGATCGCCTCCTCCAAGGGCCTGATGCTCGTCCCGTTCCACAACCGCCGCTGGGACGGCGACTTCCTCACGGTGAAACGCCTGCTGGCGGAGAAGACCCTGGGCACGGTCCACAAGTTCGAGTCCCGCTTCGAACGCTACCGCCCGGAGATCAAGTCCTCCTGGAAGGAATCGGGCGACCCGGCAGACCTGGGCAGCATCCTCTTCGACCTGGGCACCCACCTGGTGGACCAGTCAGTGGCCCTCTTCGGCCGCCCCACCTCAGTCCACGCCGAAATAGCCACCGTCCGCCCAGGCGCAAGGGCAGACGACGACGTCTTCCTCTCCCTGACCCACGAACACGGCGTCCGCTCCCACCTCTGGATGAGCGCCCTGGCAGCAGACCTGGGCCCGCGCTTCCGCGTGCTGGGCCACGACGCCGCCTACGTGAAGTACGGCATGGACCCCCAGGAAGAACACCTGAAGGCAGGAGAAACCCCAGCAGGCCCGGGTTGGGGCGAAGAACCAGAAGAAGCCTGGGGCAAGCTGAACGGCAAGCCTCACCGCACAGAACCAGGCGCATACCAGGACTTCTACGCCTCAGTAGCAGCAGGAAAACCCCCAGTTTCACCCCAAGACGCAGTAGCGGGCCTAGAAGTGATCGAAGCAGCAAAGCAGTCAGCAACAACAGGCGACGCAGTACGCCTATAACCAAGCGAAGCCGAAGGCGAGCCGCCCTCCAAGCGATGCCGAAGGCGAGCCGCCCTCCAAGCGATGCCGAAGGCGAGCCGCCCTCCAAGCGATGCCGAAGGCGAGCCGTCTTTCCATAAGGCAAGGGCGGTGGGGTCCCATCACGAGTCGCGCCATAGCACTTGCTGCATGAGAGAAGGGGTGTCAACTCGACACGCTTTTCGTCGAGTTGACA
>NZ_JAPJDL010000008.1 GCF_026242055.1 Lentzea sp. NEAU-D7
GCCGGTCGATCTCGGCGGGCACGGTGATCGGCGGCACGCTCTCGAGCACGGTCCGCACGCGACGCACCTGTTCGGCGTCGGGCCATTCGGGCTGCTGGGCGGCCGGGCGCGACAGTGCGTCGTCCAGCTTCAGCCGAAGTGGCAGAGGCAGCGATGGAAGTTCTGGCAACGCGTCCACCGGCACGTCCACGGTCCAGTTCACAGACTGAGGCTACGTCAGCGGATCGGTTGTGTGGCAGGTCGTTCCGCAGAGTTGAACACTGTGGACTGTACAAAGTGGACTATGAACGTTCGGAGGTCGTCGTCGATCCGCGGCACCCAGCTGTCTTCGGCCCGCGCAACCTCCGGAGCAACGACTTGTCTGAGACGTGCCGCGGTGACGGCCTCAGGCCGATGTCGCCGGTGCCGCTCCCGTGCGCGACCGGCTGACGCCCGTGGCGAGGCGGGGCGTGTAGTGCTCGACGAGCTGGTTCTGTTCCGCGGAGCTCAGCTGGAGGTCGAGGGCAGCCACGGCGTCAGTGAGGTGGTGCGGCCTGGTCGCTCCCAGGATCGGGGCGGTGATGCCGGGCTGCTGCGCCACCCACGCCAGGGCCACCTGCGCGCGGGTGACCCCGCGGGACTCCGCGATCGCGGCGACGGCGTCGATGATCGCCTTGTCGGCCGTCGCCGTCGCGTCGTAGAGGCGGCGGGCCGACTCGTCGACACGGCTGCGCGTGGTCTCGGTGTCGGAGGACCGCGTGAGCCGTCCCCGGGCGAGCGGGCTCCACGGGATGACGCCGACCCCCTGGTAACGGCAGAAGGGCAGCACCTCCCTCTCCTCCTCACGCTGCAGGAGGTTGTACTGGTTCTGCATCGACACGAACCTGGTCCAGCCGTGCAGGTCCGCCGCGTGCTGCAGCTCGGCGAACTGCCACGCGGACATGGAGCAGGCGCCGAGGTAGCGGACCTTGCCGGCGCGCACCACGTCGTGGAGGGCGGACATCGTCTCCTCGACGGTGACGTCCGGGTCGAACCGGTGCACCTGGTAGAGGTCGACGTAGTCGGTGCCGAGACGGCGCAGGCTCTCGTCGACCTGGGTCAGGATCGCGGTGCGGGACAGGCCGCCGCCCTTGGGGCCCTGGGTCATGTTGCCGAACACCTTGGTCGCGATGACCACGTCGTCGCGCCGGAGGAACTCGCGCACCAGCTTCCCGACGATCTCCTCGCTGGCGCCGTGCGAGTACACGTTCGCCGTGTCGAACGTCGTGATGCCGGACTCGACGGCGTGCCGGAACAACGGACGCGCGTCGTCGATCCCCACCGCCCACCGGTGGGTGCCACCGCCAGGATCTCCGAAACCCATGCAGCCCAGCACGATCCCGGACACGGTGAGACCGCTCTTCCCCATCCTCACCGATCGCACGACGCGTCACCTCCCGGAAACCGGCCCAGCCACGCCGCCACGACGTGGCCGGCCGCGGGCAGCATGGTCAGGTGGTCGCCGGACGCCATGGCCGGCTCGTGGGGTAGCTGCCAGGTTGCGCCGTCGGTCTCGGCCCCCACGTGCAGCACCGGCGTGGCGAGCGGGGAGGGCGTCCAGCTGTCGAGCAGGCGCAGGTACGCGCCCGTGGCGGTGAGCCGGGTCAGGCCGACCTCGTCGATGCCGAGCGCCTCCTCGCGTTCCACCGAGCCGGCGAGGGCCGTGGAGGCCTTGTCGCGGATGAAGTCCGGCGACGGCCACGACGAGTCCAGGAGCACCACACCGCGCAAGCCGGCTGTCGAGTCGTTCGCGAGCCGTTCCGCGAGCAGGTGTGCGATCCAGCCGCCGGACGAGTAGCCGCACAGCAGGTAGGGCCTGTTCCCCACGACGGGGGTGAGTGCGGCGAGGTGCGCGGCCACCAGGGCGTCCGCGTCGGCGGGCACCGGCTGCCCTTCCGCGAAACCGGGGTGGGCGACGCCGTGCACGTCCGCGACGTCGTCGAAGGCCCTGGCGAACTCGGTGAACTTCGTCGGCGTGGTCATGGGAAGCATCGACGAGAAGCAGACCAACGCAACGGGACCAGGCCCGCTCGCGAGCGGAACCACCTGTCCCGCAACCGGATCGCTCGCCGTGAACACCGGTCGCGACACCGACGCGGCACGGATCATGTCGGCGGCGGCGCGGGGGTCCTTCCGGCAGAGCAGGCGGTAGAGCTGCTCGAACCCGGCGGGCGGTGTGCACGGGGCGGCGGCGGTGAGGTGCCGTGTCAACGCGGCCGGGGTCGGGTGGTCGAACACGACGCTGCTGGACAGGGACAGGCCGGTCGCGGCGGCGAGTTCGTTGCGGAACCGCACGGACGACGCCGAGTCGAGGCCGTAATCGCGGAACGTCTTGTCCGGGTCGATGAGCGCCGCGTTGCCGAGGAGGCGTGACGCGCACTCGCGCACGACGCGGAGCAGATCCGCGGTGGTCGTGCGCTGTCCCCGAGCGGCGGTGCGGGAGGTGATCAGCTCCGCGAGCCTGCCGCGGCGGATCTTGCCGGAGGGCGTCAACGGCATCGCGTCGACGGTGACCAGCTCCAGCGGCAGCTTGTAGTCCGCCACACCGGCTTGCCCCAGGGTCGTCACGGCGTCGTCGAGCGTGAGGCGCGGGTCATCGGTGACAAGACACGGGTATTCGCCGAGCCGGTCGTCGGGCACGCCCACGACCGCGACGCGTCCGAGGTGCGCCAGGAGGTCCTCGATCTCGCGGGCGACCACCTTGCGGCCGCCGACGTTGATCAGGTCGCCCTCCCTGCCCAGGTGCTCGACCCGTCCGTCGTCGCGGATCCGGGCGAGGTCGCCGGTGCGCAGCCAGCCGTCGCCGGTGAAGCACGCCCGGGTCAGGTCCGGATCGGCCAGGTAGCCGAGGAACGTCGTGGCGCTGCGGAACTGCAGCTCGCCGCTCCGCACACGGACCTCGGCACCGGGGAGGGGGTGGCCCACGGTGGACGAGGCGGCCTCGTCGGGGTCGTCCGGCCGCGTCGAGGTGCCGGCGCCGATCTCCGACATGCCCCAGGTCACCAGCACGGGGGCGTTCACCGCCGCACGGAGGTCCTCGACCAGGCGAGCCGGCACGGGTGCACCGGAGGTCCGGACGGTGCGCAGCGCGGGCAGCGACCGTCCGCCGAGCCGGGAGAGGACGTCGTGCAGTTGCGCCGGCACGGCGCAGAGGACGGTGACCGAGACTTCGTCCGCCAGCGCCAGGAAGTCGTCGGCGTCCCAGCCGGGTAGCAGGGCGACCACCGCACCGCCCAGCAGGCTGAGGTGGACCGAGTGCAGGCCGAACAGGTGGGAGAACGGGCTCGCGCTGACCACGACGTCGCCGTCGTGCAGGGGACTGGTCGAGGCCAGCGCGGAGGCGTTGGAGAGCAGGCCGTCGTGGCTGTGCAGGCAGATCTTCGGCCGGGTCGAGGTGGTGCCCGACGACGGCAGGGCCACGAACGGCATGGACGGCGTGACCGCGACGGGACGTGGTGCACCGCCCTCTCCCTCGGCACGGATCCGCGCCCATTCCTCCCGGTCGACGACCACCACCGGCCGGGCGAGACCGAGCAGCGCGTCGACCTCGGCGTGGCCCAGGGCCAGGTGCAGGGGCATCAGGACGGCACCCAGCTGAGCGAGGGCGACGTGCAGGGTGAGGAACTCCCAGCTGTTGGGCAGTTGTGCCGCGACGAGGTCGCCGGGCTTCACACCGCGGTCCTGGAGTCCTTTCGCGACGGCGGCCGCGTCGGACTCCCACCGCGCCCACGTCCACGAACGGTCACCATCGGTCACGGCGACCGAAGAGGGGCTCGCGGAGGCCGCGGCGGCGAACAGGGCGGGGAAGGTGAGTCCCTGCTTCTCGCCCGCGGACGGCGTCGGTGTCCGTGCCACCGCGGTGGTGTTCATCGTCCACTCCGTTCGGGTCGTGCGCTCTCGGGCGCCGCGTAATGGTCCACTTCGGACACTCCGGTCGCGTCTCAGGCGGTGACCCGTTCGGTGACGAACCGGTCGAGCACGTCCGCCGCGGTGCGGACGTCCACGTCCAGCCCGCGGTCCTCGTCGATCGGCGGGATCTCCTGGGCCAGCGCGTCCACGAGTTCCGCGCACTCGTGCGCGCGGGCACCGTGGGGACGCAGGTGCGCGGCCTGGCGAAGACCGACCGCGAGACTGCCGTGCAGGATCCGCAGGTTCTGCGCTTGGTCCAGCGCGGTGAGGGCCGCCTGAGTGCCGAAGGGCACGATGTCCTGGTTGTGCAGGTTCGTCGGAAGGCTCTGGACGCTGGCGGGCACGCACGCCCGGCGCATAGCCGCGACGATCGCCGTGGTGGCGAGCTGCACGCCTTGGACGCCGTGCTGCCGGCCCGGCCGGGTCGTGAGCATCGGGGGAAGTCCGCTGCTGCGCACGGGGTCGACCAGCAGGTCGAGCTGGCGTTCGGCGAGGTTGCCCATCTGCGTGGCGGTCATCGAGAGCAGGTCCCCCGCGAACGCGACGGGCTGGCCGAAGAAGTTGCCGCCGTGGGCCACCACGTCGTCGTCCGGGAAGAACAGGGGGTTGTCGCTGACACCGTTGAGGTCGCGGTCCACCACGTCCGCCGCCCAGGTGAGAGTCGACAGCGCCGCCCCCATGAGGTGTGGCACGCACCGGATGCTGTAGGGCTCCTGGAGGGGCCGGTCGCCGGTGGGCCTCGTACCCTTCAGATGCGCTCGCAGTGCGGCACCGACGGTCGCGGCCTCGGGGTGGCCGTACGCGTCGAGCAGCTGGGGCACCAGGAAGGCGGGCTCGGCGCCCAGCAGGTCGGCCAGCGCCGCGGTGAGCAGCACGCCGATCCGGTGGGACCGCCGCAGCGACGCCACGGCGAGGCCGGCCGCGGCGCTGGTGACCGAGGTGCCGTTGACCATGGACAGACCGTCCCTGCCGGTGAGGGTCAGCGGACGCAGGCCCGCCACGGCCAGCGCGTCGGCGGCACTCATCCTCGTGCCTCCCGCCAGCGCGTGGCCGTTGCCGCGCAAGGCCTGCGCGATGTGGGCCAGGGGAATGAGGTCGCCGCTCGCTCCCACCGAGCCCAGGCCGGGGACGACGGGGGTGAAGTCGGTCCCGAGGGCGGCGCAGAGCGCGTCGAGCGCCGTCGGCGAGATGCCGGAGACGCCGCGCGCCAGCGACCAGGTGCGCACGAGCATCGTCGCGCGCACGACCTCGGGCGGCAGCTCACGCCCCTGCCCGGCGGTGAGGTGCTGCAAGGCGTTGTCGCTCTGCGCGGCCTGGTCCTCGCTCCCGTCGTAGGTGACCAGCGGGCCGAACCCGGTCGTCGCCCCGTAGACCTCCTTGGTGCCCGACAGCGTTTCCTGCACGAACTGGAACCCGCGGCGCACGCGCCGGTCGAAGTCGTCGTCCCGGGCGATGGCGAGGGGGCGTGCCGACGCTTCGAGCATGTCCGTGGTGAGCACCGTGCCGGTGTTCAGAGTTGTCTTCTCCGCCGCCTGAGTCATGAACCCCTCCGCCTTGCTGTGTGGTTATGGATCGGCACGCGTCGCTTGTGCACCAGGACCCTAAGAAACGAACGGGTGTCTTCCGACGACATTCCGCTCACCGGAACAGTCCCTCAGTGACCCGTTCCGGTGTCTGGAACGCCTGCGGTGTCCGGGTTTCCGCCTTCCGCGCGATCCGACGGCCACGAGTCCACATGCGACAGGTGCGCGGGTGCCCCGGGCGAGCAGAGGCGGTACAGGCAGGCCTGGGGGAGTCCGGCCGAGTGCGGGCCGGTGACGTCACAGCGGGTCCTGGTGGCTGGCTTATCAGTCGATTCGGCTCATCGATAAATGACGATCGCGTGTTGATCCGAGCGGAATCGCCTGGTTACGCTCCGCCGCGTTCAATGATTCTTTTTCAGAATCCCGGTCATCGGAGGTGGAGATGACGTCTGCGCGCGTTTCCTCGGTGAGCACGGCGCTGGTGGACGGGACGTGTTCCGTGGAGAAGACCCAGGGCGCCGTCGAGAAGGCGGTGCTGATCATCCGCTACCTGGGGGAGAGGGGCGGGGTCTGTGCCCTGGCCGACATCGCACGGGACCTGCAGCTCGCCAAGACGACCACGCACCGGCTGCTGCGCACCCTGGAGGCGGAGCAGGCCGTCCGGCGGACGCCCAACGGGTACGAGCTGGGCGACCTGCGGCTCACGGCAGGCCTGACGACCCATGACCACGACCTGCTGCGGCGGCACGCGCTGAAGGGCATGCTGCGCCTGTACGAGCTGACGCACCTGCTCGTCCAGCTGATGGTCGTGGAGGACAACGAGGTCCGCTGCGTGGAGCAGTTCGAGCCACCCGGTGCCGGCCTGCTGTCCCGCCCGATCGACTTCGACCGGTCCTGGTCCGCGCTGGAGACCGCCGCCGGAAAGGCGGTGCTGACGCTGAAGGCGCACCGGACCTCCCCTGGACGCGCCGCCTCCCGGGTCGCCCACGACGACGGAGTCACCCATCGGGGGCTGCGCACCTGTGCCGTGCCGGTCGTCGCGGACGGTCCCCTGTTCGCCGCGGTGTCGGTCAGCGGGCCGCAGGCGTTCGTCACGCGGCCGGAGGTCCAGACCGCCTTGGCGCACGTGGGACGCTTGTACGAGCCGTTGTGCGCCGGTCTGGCCAGCTGACGCCGGGCGGGTTCAGCCGAGGTCGTGCAGCACCGCGCCGATGTTTCCGGTGAGGTGCTCGGCCAGGAGGTAGACGGGATCCGTCATCCCTGGCGGCCCAGTCGGTCATCGAACTCCGATTGCCCGCGCACGGACTTCCGGCGCAGCGACTCGAGGCGCGCCGCCTCTGCTGTTCGGTGTGGACCCGCTGGAGCAGATCATCCCGATCGGTAAGTGCTCGTAGAAATAGCGCTCCGACGCCTGCGTGATCGTTGTGTTCTCACTCCTGATCCCCCGTGCGGGTGAATTTTCGGGCGAGCCGGGCTGATCCCGACGCGTGAGACTGGTAGGTCAAGAACGTTCACTTTGTAGACGGTTGCGATCTCCTTGTCCGTTGACATAGAGTCGCAGCCGGATAGCCGAGTGTTACGGCAGTGAGGTTTTTCGCTTCGGCTGGCCCGGCGCTGCAAGGTGAATGGTGGATACCGTGGGCAACAGGGTGGAGCTCCGGCACCTGCGTTATTTTGCCGCAGTAGCCGAAACGTGCCACTTCGGTCAGGCCGCGAAACGCCTCAACATCGCCCAGCCCGCGCTGTCGCATGCCATCAGGCAGTTGGAGGAAGAGCTCGGCGTCAGCCTGCTGACCCGCACCACGCGGCGGGTGGTGCTCACCGACGCGGGCAGGTTCTTCCTCGACGAGGCGCTGTACACGCTGAACCGCGTCGACGCCGGGATCAACGGCGCCAGACTGCTCGGCGAGGGCCAGGCCGGCCTGGTGCGCATCGGGCTCACCTGCTCGGCCACCTTCGCGCACATGCCGTTCCTGATCCAGTCGATCCGGAAGAAGCTGCCCGGTCTCGAGTTCGAGGTCCACTCCGACCTTTCCACCGAGGAGCAGTGGGTCAAGCTCCGGGAGGAGACCCTCGACCTCGGGGTCGTGCACCCGCCGGTTCACGACGGGGACGAGGACGTGGAGCTGATCCCGATCTGCGAGGAGCCCCTCGTCGTCGTCCTCCCCGTCGGCCATCCCCTCGCGGAGAAGCAGTCGCTCGACATAGCCGACCTGCAGGACGAGTCCTTCGTCACCGGGGTGAAGCCGGAGTCCGGCATCGCCAACGCGGTGATGAAGATGTGCCTGAACGCCGGGTTCAGTCTGAAGAAGAAGCACATGGTGTCGAACATGCCGAGCCTCCTCGCGCTGGTCGCCTCCGGTCTCGGCGTCGGCGTGGTGCCGGACGCCGCCCGGTCGGTTCCCGTCCCCGGCATCGTCTGCCGTCCGCTCAGTGGATCGCCGGTGGTACCCGTGGCCCTGGCGTGGCTCAAGTCGAAGCGGTCGCCGGTGATGGCCGGCGTGCTGGAGGCGTTCGAGGGCCTTCTGCCGAAGGCGTAGCTCCGGGCGCGGCGGCGGGCCGCACGCCGACGGTGCGAAGCCGTCTCCAATTCGTTGCGGCCTGTGTGTTTGGCTGCGAGAGATTTCTTTCGTGGCCCGCGTCGCCGTATTCCGGGACAGCGGAGTGGTGAAGTCCACCGGGTGCAGTGGTCCTGTTCAGGCCTTGGAACTGGGACTCCGCAAATCGGCAGGTGAATGATAGCGCTAACATTTTGTGCGGTTGCAGCGGCCGCCAGGAGTGGACATACTGTTGCTGGTCGACAACCGAACGTGATGGCGTGCAGCAGCGCGCACCACAGTGGCGCCAGCGGTCAGCCACTTCGGATGCGCTCTGTTGTTGCGGTCGTGAGGGCCGAGGTCAACGAGCCGGTCTCGTGGCCGGATGATTGAGGTTCTTCATGAGTAACAGGGTTGAAATCAGGCACCTCAGGTACTTCACCGCAGTTGCTGAAACACGCCATTTCGGTCAGGCCGCCGAAATGCTGAACATGGCCCAGCCGGCCCTGTCGCACGCGATTCGGCAGCTGGAGGACGAGCTCGGTGTGTGCCTTCTGGCGCGGTCGACGCGAAGGGTGGAGCTCACCGAGGCGGGAAAGTTCTTCCTCGACGAGGCCTTGAACACGTTGAACCGGATCGACGCCGGGATCGACGGTGTCCGGCTGCTCGGAGAAGGCCAGTCGGGGCTCCTCCGGATCGCGCTCACGGGATCGGCCGCCTTGGCGCACATGCCTTTCCTCGTCCAGACGATCCGCGAGAAGCTGCCCGCTCTCGAGTTCGAAGTGCACTCAGACCTGTCCACCGAGGAGCAGTGCGTCATGCTCCGGGAGGAGACTCTCGACCTCGGGGTCGTGCACCCGCCGGTGCACTGTGACGACGTGGAACTGCTGCCCGTCTTCGACGAGCGGCTGGTCGTCGTCCTACCGGCCGGCCACCCGCTCACGGAGCGGAGTTCGCTGAGCTTCGGGGAGCTCCGCGACGAGGCTTTCATCACCGAGGTGAAGCCGGAGGCGGGCATCGCCAAGGCGGTGCTGAAGATGTGCCTGAACGCCGGCTTCAGCCCGAAGCGCAAGCACGTGGTGTCGAACATGCCGACACTCCTCGCTCTGGTCGCGGCCGGTCTCGGGATCGGTGTCGTGCCGGAGTCGGCCCGTTCGATCCCGTTGCCGGGCATCGCCATCAGGTGCCTCGACGACGCGTTGACCGTGAGCGTCGCCCTTGCCTGGCACGAGTCGCAGCGTTCGCCGTTGATGGCCAACGTGCTGAAGGCCTTCAATTCCGGCGTTCGGCAGCAGCGGCAATCCGACGACACGCGGGTGGCCGGCTAGCTGGGGATCGCTCAGGCCGAGACGCTCACGGGCGCACGCCCGCCGGCAGCTCGCACGAGTTTCATCAGCACTGATCTGGCGCTGCATTCGAGGTAGGTGCGGTGCCCCTCTGTGCCGAGCGCCAGCAGGGTCTCCAGGAACCCGACCGGACGCACGAGATGGCACGTCAGCACTTCGCGGACGTCCTCCGGGCGCACGATCCGTCGGCCCAGCACGGGGGAGTGGACCGGGATGCCCGGTGCCGCACAGGTGACCGCGTCCACCGCGAAGGAGAACCGGGCCGCCGCCTCGTCGAGGAGCGCGTTGTGGAAGGGGTAGGACACGTGCAGGTGCGTCGTCTCGACACCCGCCGCGGCGGCGAGGCGCGTCAAGCGCCGCAGTGACTCCGCCGGCCCGGAGACGACGACCTGCTCGGTGCCGTTGTCGACGGCGAGTGCGACCCGCTGATCGGCGAGTCTGGTGAGCAGCTCGGCGGCGTGGTGCCTGCCGGTGCGCAGGGCGAGCATGCCGCCCGTCGGCAGGCCTGCCCCGCGCAGTGCCTCGTCCCGCGCGATGATCAGCCGGACCGCGTCCTCGAGTGGAAGACATCCGGAGGCCACGAGAGCGGCGAACTCGCCGAGGCTGTGGCCGACCAGGACGGCGGGCGACAGGCCGCAGCAACGGGTGTAGAAGTCGTACAGGCAGATTTCGGTCGCGAAGATCGCCAGGTGAAGTCTGCAGGGGTTGTCTTCGACCAGGCTCCGGAGCGTCGGAGCCGTGCGGTCGGTGAGCAGCTCGGCCACCTCGGGTCCGCCTACGGCCGTGGACGCCGCGTTGATCCGCTCCAGTACGGTAGGGAGTCCCGCGAAGTCGTCCGTGAACTCGTGCAGGCCACCCGGAAGATAACCGCCGTGGCCGGCGAACAGGAAAACCGGGTTGTCGGTGTGCTGGTTCACAGAACTCCCTCATCGGTGTGCTGTGCTCGAAATATCTCCGTGGCGCCGATGAGGAACAAGCCGCCATTCCGCCCCGCGGAACAGCGTGGTGGCCTGTTGCACAGGTACCTGCGGAGTCACCTGCGGTGATTGCGGAGTTCCGCAGGTTCGCCGTGACCGCTATTCCATAGCGTCAGTCATCTCTCCTCCGCAGGGTGCGTCGAGGAGGTCGTGAGGAGTGGTGGCGGTGTTGTCGATCAGCACATCTCGCACGGGTTCACCGACCGGGGGCGATGCTCCGCGACCGGATAGGAACATCGTGACGGGCAGGACCGCCGCGGCGAAGGTGCTCGCCGTTCTGGAGGCCTTCAACCTCTGCCGAGGTGAGGTCGGCGTCGCCGAGCTCGCGCGGAAGGCAGGTCTGCCGAAGTCGACGACGCACCGGATGCTGGGCATCCTGTGCGACGAAGGCTTCGTCAGGACAGCTGCCGGGCGTTACGAGCTGACGGTCAAGGTCGCGAGGTTGGCGTATTCCGGCGCTGACGTCGAACCTGGGCTCTACGACCGTGTTCTCCCTCATCTGACCGATCTCCACGAAACGGTCAAGCACCCGGTTCTGCTGGTCGTGCGCGACGGGTCCGTCGCCCGTGTCGTCAAGCGGGTGTGCGGCAGCCGTACCGCGGGGTTCGCGACCCTCCTCGGCGACACGCTGCCCCTGCACTGCACGGCTGCGGGCAGGCTGCTCCTGGCGCACGCGGACGGGGGCAGGCTCTCACGGCAACTGGTGTCGGCGCAGGCCAGTGGTATCGCCGTGGACGTCAACGAGTGGCGGTCCGGCGTGACGAGCTTGGCGGTCGCTCTGCGGGACTCCGCAACCGCGCCGCCGGTCGTGATCACGGTGGTCGGTCCTTCCGCCAGGGTGGACGTGCGAGCAGTGGCTCCTGAGCTCAAGCGGGTCGCACACCACGCCGCTCTGGGCATGCGGGACTCACAACTCCGGTCCGTTGCGACGTGATGCCGCGGGTGGTGGACGACCTCTCGCGCGAAAGCATTCTTGATTTCTGTCGATGTTTGTCAGGGCTGTTCGGCGACGTAATTTCCGCGGAACTGTCCGCGTTCCGGTGATCGGGACGGCGTCTTGACCAGATCGTGATCCACTTCCACAGTGGATCACGTGGGAAAGCGTCTGCGACTAATCGAGAGCCGAGGAAGCAAGTGATGTCGTCCGACTTGGAATTCTCCGCCACTGCCGTCGAAAAGTGGCTCGTGAAACGCATCTCGGAACTCACCGGCACCCCTGCTCATTTCGTCGACGTGGACGAGCGGGTGAACAGGTACCTCCTCGAATCGGTGCGCATGGTCCGCCTGCTGGCCGACCTCGGGGCCGAGCTGGGCAGGCCGCTTCCGCCCACGATGATGTGGGAGAACCCGACCACCAGGTCACTCGCCAGGGCGGTGTGCGCCTCCGCGCGGTCCGAGGAGCCGCACCCGGTCCCGGCTCCGGTCACGCGCGGTGCCCTCCCGGACGACCCCATCGCCGTTGTCGGCATGTCCTGCCGCTTCCCGGGAGCCGCTGACCCCGCCGCGTACTGGTCGCTGCTGTCGAACGGGGTGGACGCCGTCACCCGCGTGCCGTCGCGGCGTTGGGACGCCGAGTCGGCACAGGTCGAGGCCGGTGGCTGGCGCGGTGGTTTTCTGGACCAGGTCGACGGTTTCGATCCGCAGTTCTTCGGCGTCTCACCGCGCGAGGCGACCGAGATGGACCCGCAGCAGCGGCTGGCGATGGAACTGTCGTGGGAGGCGCTCGACGACGCGGGCATAGCGCCGCACAGCCTCCGGGACACCCGGACCGGCGTCTTCTTCGGCGCCATGTGGCACGACTACGCCCAGCTGGCGGCGGGGGACTTCGCCGGGGTCACGCAGCACACCGCGACGGGTCAGGACCTCAGCATCATCCCCGCGAGGGTCTCCTACCTCCTCGGGCTGCGTGGGCCGGCCATCACGCTGAACACCGCGTGTTCGTCCGCGTTGGTCGCCATCCACCAGGCGCGGCAGAGCCTCCTGCTCGGCGAGTCGTCCCTCGCACTGGCCGGCGGGGTCAACCTGATCCTCGCGCTGGACAGCATGGTGGCGATGGACCGGTTCGGTGCGATGGCCCCGGACGGGCGGTGCAAGGCGTTCGACAGCAGGGCGAACGGGTACGTGCGGGGCGAGGGCGGCGGTGTGGTGGTGCTCAAACCGCTGTCCCGCGCGCTGGCCGACGGCAATCCGGTCCACTGCGTCATCCGCGGCAGTGCGATCAACAACGACGGTTTCAGCAACGGCATGACCGCACCCAGCCCGGCCGCACAGGTGGAGGTCCTGCGAGCCGCCTACGCCAACGCCGGGATCGACCCCGCGGAGGTCGACTACGTGGAGGCGCACGGCACCGGGACGATGCTCGGCGACCCGATCGAGGCGGGAGCGCTGGGCGCGGTGCTCGGAGCGGGACGTCCGGCCGACCGTCCCCTGGTGCTCGGCTCGGCGAAGACCAACATCGGTCACCTCGAAGCGGCCGCGGGAATGGCGGGCTTCATCAAGACCGTCTTGGCGCTGGGCAACCGGTCGATCCCGGCGAGCCTGCACTTCGAGACCCCGAACCCGCACATCGACTTCGACGGCCTGCGGTTGCGGGTCGCTGCGCAGCGCACGCCGTGGCCGCGGCAGGACCGCCCCGGGCTCGCGGGGGTGAGCGCCTTCGGGTTCGGCGGAACCAACTGCCACGTGGTCCTGCAGGGAGCAGGCACGGGCGGGGCGCACCTGGTGCCGCTGTCGGCCCGTGACGAGGACGGGCTCCGCACCGCGGCGGCAGAGCTGCTCGAGGCGTGCGGACGACCCGGCGCGAGGATGTCGGCGCTGGTGTCCACTGCCCTGGCCGGGGGAGCCGGGGAGAGGCGGCGGCTGGCGATCACCGCGGAGGACCACGCCGACCTGGCGAGGCGGCTCACCGCGCACCTCGACGGCCGTCCGCTGCCCGGCACGGTGACCGGCGCCGTGCCGGCAGAACGCGGGAACCCGGTGTTCCTGTTCGCCGGTCAGGGCTCGCAGTGGCTCGGCATGGGCAGGGACCTGTTGCCCGAGCCCGCCTTCCTGGCCTCCTTGCGGCGCTGCGACCGCGCGATGCGGTCCTACCTCGACGTGTCCGTCGTGGACGTCCTGCTCGCCGATGACCCGGCCTGGCTGGAAGACCTGCGGCTGGTGCAACCGGCGATCTTCGCCGTGCAGGTCGCCCTCGCCGATCTGTGGCGCTCCTGGGGAGTGCGTCCCGCCGCCGTCGTGGGGCAGAGCATGGGCGAGATCGCGGCAGCTCAAGTCGCGGGGTGCCTGAGCCTGGACGACGCGGTCCGGATCGTCTGCGTCCGCAGCGAGATCGTGCACGGCGCCGCGTCCGGCTCGGGCGCGATGGCCGTGGTCGAGCTTCCGGCCGAGCGGGTTCGCCGGCTGATCGCGAGTCGCGCGGACGAGATCTCCGTCGCCGTCAGCAGCGGTCCCGCCGCGACGGTGATCTCCGGAGCGGCGGACGCCGTGCAGAACCTCTCGTCCGAGCTCGCGCGGTCGGGGATCACCCTGCGGCCGATCCAGGTGGACTACGCGTCGCACTCGCCCCAGATGGATCCGCTGCTGCCCGAGCTGCGCTCGGCGCTGAGCGGCGTGCGTCCCCACCTCGGTGCGATTCCTTTCTACTCGACGGTCGTCGGCGAGTTGCTGACCGGCGACGAACTGGACGCCGAGTACTGGTGCGACAACCTGCGTGAGCCAGTCCTCTTCGCGGAGGTCGTGCGACTGCTCCTCGCGGAGGGGCACCGCGAGTTCATCGACGTGAACCCGCATCCGCTCCTCGTGCACAACGTGTCCCAGTGTCTGGCGGAGGCGGGGTGCGAGGGCCACGTGCTGCCATCCGCCCGGCGCGGTGAGCCGAGCCGCCCGGTACTGCTCGACTCCCTCGGCCGTCTCTACTGCCAGGGGCAGGACGTGAACTGGTCACGCGTGCACTCGCGGACCGGCCGAGAGCCGGGGGTGCTCCCGCACGCACCGGACGAGCAGGAACAGGAGCCGGTGGTCGTACCCCTGTCCGCGCACACTCCTGCCGCGCTCGCCCAGGCCGCCACCGAGCTCGCCGCGGTCGTGCGGACCAACGCGGACCTGGGGGACATCGGCTACACGGCCGCCCGCCGCTCTCCGCACGCGCGACGACTGGCCGTCGTGGGTGCTTCGCGCGCCGAACTGGCCGACGCTCTCGAAGCAGCCGCGGAACGGCGGCCGGCGCCGACGTGGAAGAAGCCGTCCGTCGTGTTCGTCTTCCCCGGACACGGTGCCGCGTGGCAGGGCATGGGACAGGAGCTCGCCGCGACGGAGCCGGTGTTCCGGGACGCACTCGAAGACTGCGATGCGGCCATCCGGCGGATCAGCGGGTTCTCCGTCCTCGAGTTCCTGCGGCGGGAGAACCGCGAAACCGACATTCCGCTGATCGAGGAAGTGCAGCCCGCCCTGTTCGCGATGGAGGTCGCGCTGGCAGCCCTGTGGAGGTCGTGGGGTGTCGAACCGGACGCGGTCGTGGGGCAGAGCATGGGAGAGATCGCCGCGGCACACGTCGCCGGCGCGCTGTCCCTCGACGACGCCGCACTGGTGATGTGCCGCCGCAGCGCGCTCTTGGCGTCGATCCGCGGGCGGGGAGCGATGGCGGTGGTCGAGCTCGGCCTCCAGGAGGCGCGGGAGCTCGTCGGCCGGTGGGACGGCCGGATCGAGATCGCGGCGAGCAACAGTCCGTCCTCGACGCTGCTGGCCGGCAGTCCCGAGGCGGTCGAAGAGGTGCTCGGCGAGCTCGAGCGCGCGAACGTGTTCGCACGGCGCATGGTCGTCGACGTGGCCGGGCACAGCAGCCAGGTGGAGCCGCTGCTCGGCGAGCTCCGCGCCGGGCTGCGCGGAATCTGGCCGGCCCCGACCGCGGTGCCGTTCTGCTCCAGCGTCACCGGTGCGATGCGCGCCGGTGAGGAACTGGGCACGTCGTACTGGCTGCGGAACCTGCGTGAGCCGGTGATGCTCGGACCGGCCGTCGCTCTGCTCGCCGAGCAGGGACACCAGGTGTTCCTGGAGATCGGCCCGCACTCCGTGCTCGGTCCGGCGATCGACTCGACACTGCACTCCGTCGGCGCGACGGCCACGACGATCGCCAGGGCGCACAGGAAGCGGGGCGAGCGGACGGGCCTGCTGGAGGCCGTGGCGGCGCTGTACACGGCGGGGCACGAGATCGACTGGGATCGGGTGCAGCCGGCCGGCCGCACGGTCCCGCTGCCCACCTATCCCTGGCAGCGTGAACGGTACTGGCACGACCGCGTCCCCGGCGCTCGGCGGACGATCGCGGTCGATGACGGCTCGTCCACCGAGCAGGGAGAAGTCGTCCGGCACGAGGCCGCGGGCGCCGACGACGGCGCGGACTTCGAGGAACGGCTGGCGAACCGCGTGGCCTGGGTGCTGCGCCTGCGGCAGGACGACGTCCAGCGGGACGTCCAGCTCAGCAAGCTGGGCATGACCTCCCTGATGGCGATGGAACTGCGCAACCTGGTGCTGCGGGACCTGGCCGTGTCCCTCCCGGTCTCACGGGTGCTGCAGGCGGACGGGATCTCCGCACTCGCGGCCGAGGTGCAGACCTCGACGGGCACCGGCGAGGCGGCGCCCGGCGCCGCGGCGGTCGTGGGATCGATGGACCGGATGGAGCTGTGAACGCGATGACCTCGTTGGTGGAACTCGTCGGCAGGGGCGTGCAGCTCACGCCGGCGGGGGACCGGCTGCGACTGCGGGCGGCCCCGGGAATCCTCGATCCTGCCGGGCAGGATGCGGTGAAGGAGCACAAGTCCGAGCTCTTGGACGTGCTCGGCGGGCGCTCCGCCTGCCGGCTGACCGGTGTGCAGGACCGCATCTGGTTCCTCACCAAGCTCGACCCGACGGGAGTGGCGTACACGTTCACCGTCACCTACCGGATCGAGGGGCCGGTCGACGCGGCGGCGCTCGCCTCGGCACTGGAGACGGTCTGGCGCCGCCACCCCGGTCTGCGGGCGACCTTCGAGGAGATCGGGGGAGTGCCGGTCCAGTTCATCGAGCCGGAGTCGACGCCGGTGCTCAGGACCGCCGACCTCCCCGGCGCCACCCGCGAGGAGGTCGACCGGGCACTGCGAGACGCTCTGATCGCGCCGTTCGACCTGTCTCGTGGGCCGTTGATGCGTTCGATGCTCGTGCGAACCGGGGAGCGGGAACACGTGTGGGGGCTGACCCTGCACCACCTGGTCGCCGACGGGTGGACGACCGGGCTCGTCGTGCGGGAGATCGCCGAGATCCTCTGCGGCGAGGACGACCCGGCCGCGGTCGTGGGCCTGGACTACACCGACTACGCCGAGTGGGAACGCACGCACGCCGCCAGCCCTGCCGCCGCCGCGAACCTGGACCACTGGGTGGGTGCGTTGTCGGGCAGCACTCCGCTGGAACTGCCACTGGACCACCCGCGCCCCGCCCGGCGCGGCCACGCCGGCGCGCGGGTCGACTTCGTCCTGAGGCCGGAGCTGGTCGCCGGGCTGACGGAGTTCGGCCAGGAGGAAGCGGCGACGCGGTTCGCCACGCTGCTCGCCGTCTACCTGGTGCTGCTGTGGCACTCCACCGAGCGCGACGACATCTCGATCGGCACGCCGTTCGCCAACCGGCTGGAGCCCGCGTTCGAGCGGACCGCCGGATGCTTCGTGAGCACCCTGGTGTTGCGCGTCGGCCTGTCGCCCGAGCTGAGTTTCCGCGAGCTGGTGCGCAGGACCGCCGCCGTGTGCGCGGACGCCTGGGACCACCAGAACTACTCGTACGAGACGCTCGTGGGCGAGGTGGCGGGAAGCCGGGACCTCAGCCGCAGTCCGCTGTTCCAGGCGTTCTTCGCGTTCCAGGACGCGTTCCACCCGCTGCGGCTTCCCGGTGCGACGGCCGAGCTGCGCCCGTTCGACACCGGCAGCGTCCAGTTCGACCTCGAACTGCACTTCCACCCCGGTGTCGACGAACGGGGACTGCTGGGCAGCTTCTACTACGACACCGCCCTGTTCGAGCGGTCGACGGTCGAGGCCATGGCTCGCCGCTGGCAGCACCTCGCCGCGTCACTGCTCGGCTCACCGGATCTCCCGATCGGCGACGTCTCCCTGATGACGGAGCTGGAGCGCCGAAACCTCCGCAGGCGCAACAGCACCGCGTCGGACCACGCACGGGACACCACGGTCGACCGGCTCGTGGCTCGATGGGCCGACGCCGCTGCCGAACGCGTCGCCGTCCGCTGCGACGGCCGTGAGCTGAGCTACGCGGAGCTCGACCGCGCCGTGTCGGCGTTGGCCTGCCGGATCGATGCTGCGGGAGGCCGCGGGCGGCGCATCGGGATCTTCCTGGACCGCGGTCCCGAGATGGTGGTGGCGGTGCTGGCGGCGGTCCGCGCGGGCGCGGTCTTCGTGCCGCTGGCCACCGATCTGCCCGCGGAGCGGATGGCCTGGATCGTCGAGGACACCGGCATGCTCCTGGCGATCACGTCGTCGGACGTCGCCGCCAGCCTGCCCGAGCAGGTGGAGCCGCTGCCGGTCGACGAGTCACCTGACACGAAGCCCGGCGGGCTCCTGGAGCCACCCGCGTCCGGCAGCCCCGCCTACGTGCTGCACACGTCCGGGTCGACGGGCCGGCCCAAGGGCGTCGAGGTGAGGCACGACAACCTGCTGAACCTGCTGCACGCGATGGCGGTGAAACCGGGAATCCGCCAGGACGACGTGTTCCTCGCCGTGACCAGCCTGTCGTTCGACATCTCGCTGCTGGAGCTCCTGCTCCCGCTGGTCACCGGTGCGACGGTCGTCGTCGCCACCCTGCAGGAGGCGACGGATCCGGCTCGCCTGGCCCGCTTGCTGGACACCAGTGGCGCCACCGTCATGCAGGCGACGCCCTCGACGTGGCGGATGCTGTTCGACTCCGGCTGGAAAGGGCTTTCCCGGCTCACCGCGCTGTGCGGAGGGGAGGCACTGAGCCGCGACCTGGCCGACCGGCTCCTGGGCGGGTGCAAGGAGGTCTGGAACCTCTACGGCCCGACCGAGACGACGATCTGGTCCGCCCGCTGGAAGGTCGACGCGACCGATCCGGTCCGCATCGGCGAGCCGATCGAGAACACCCGGTTCTACGTCGTCAACGGACGCGGCCTGCTCGTACCGCAAGGAGTGCCGGGCGAGCTGTGCATCGCGGGTGAGGGCGTCGCGAACGGCTACCTGAACCGGCCCGAGGAGACCGGGCAGCGGTTCGCCGACCTGGCGGAGGTGCCCGAACGCGTCTACCGCACCGGTGACCTGGTCCGCGAGCTGGCAGACGGCACCCTGACCTTCCTCGGCAGGACGGACCAGCAGCTCAAGGTACGTGGTCACCGTGTCGAGGCCGCCGAGGTCGAACACGCGCTGCGCCGGCATCCCGCGGTTGCCGACGCCGTGGTCACTCTCACGGCGGACGGTGTGCTCGTCGCCCACGTGGCAGCGCCCGACGGCCATACCGCGATCCCGGAGGAGCTTCGTGAGCTGCTCATTCCCGTGCTCCCCGCCTACATGGTGCCGCAGCGCTTCGTCGTGCACACGACGCTTCCGATGACCCCCAACGGCAAGGTTGACCGCAAGGCGCTCTCCTCGATCGTCCCCGAGCCGGCTCCGTCCGGCACTCCGTGCGCACCGCCGGTCGGCGAGACCGAGGCGGTCGTCGCACAGATCTACGAAGACCTTCTCGGCCGGACCGGCGTCGGCAGGCACGACGGCTTCTTCGACCTGGGCGGGCACTCCCTGCTGGCCACCAGGGCGCTGTTCCGGGTCGAGGAGCGCTTCGGCGTGCGGGTGGAGCTGCAGACCCTCTTCGCGAACCCCGCGGTGGCCGCGCTCGCCGCGCGGATCGACGACGGTCTGACCCGCGGCGCACAGGACGACCTCGCCATCAGCGCGGCCCTCGACCGGCTCGAGTCGATGTCGGACGAGGAAGTCGCGCGCCTGCTCGACGGCCCGCACTGACGAACCAGTGAACCAGGAGAAAGCGATGAACACGACCGACCGGCTCCTGCAGCTGTCCGACACCAAGCGGCTGGCGCTGTTGCGGCTGCTGGAGAACAGGAACATCGGGAACGACCGGCTGCTCACCCTGGAGGGCTCGAACGTCAAGGTGCTGAGGGAGGGCAGCCCGATCCTGTTCCTCTACCCGGCCACGGACGGCAGCGTGAGCTACATGAACAACTACCTGCCGCACATCCCCGAGTCCTGGGGCGTGTACGCGTTGCAGACCCCCGGCATGGAAGGTGAACAGCCGCCGTACCGGACCGTCGAGGAGCTGGCGGCGCACGGCATCCGCCAGATGCGCCGCGTCCAGCCGGAGGGCCCCTACTACGTCGCCGGGAACTGCATGGGCGGGCTGCCGGCCTACGAGACGGCCCGCCAGCTCCACGAGCAGGGCGAACGGACCGGCCTCGTCCTGCATCTGATGCCGAACTTCAACCGCCCCTGGAAGGAGCTTCCGGTCGACGGCGCCTCGTTGCAGCAGCGGGCGATCATGGACTACGTCTACATCATCGAACGCCTGCTGGCCGTGCGGATCGACCTGCCGTGGGACGAGCTGAACGAGCTCGACGAAGAGGCACAGGTCGAGTACGTCGTCCGCTACGTCGACGAGCACGACCTCCTGTCCGGAATGGACCTCGACGTCTTCCGCAACCGGATGGCCATCTACAAGGCGAACCTCTCGGCGATGCTCACCTACGACCCCCCGAGCGGCTTCGACGGCAGCATCACGATCCTCGCCGTCGGCGAGTCCAGCCGTCAGGAGACCGCGATCCACGCCCTGTCGCCCTACGCCGCACCACTGCGGTCGATCCACCGCGACCAGATCAACACCATCTTCGTCGACGCCGACGGTGGTGCGCTGTTCGACGGGGCGGAGCCGGACATCGGCAGGATCGGCCGCGAGCTGCGCGAGATCATCACAGCCGCGGGCGAAGGCATCCGCGCGTGATCTCCGAGGAACAGGACCGATATCCGCACCTGTTCTCCCCGCTGGAGGTGGGCGGCGCGCGGTTGAAGAACCGGATTGTGTTCCCGGCCATCATGAACAACTACGCGCGCCAGGGGCTGGTGACCGACCGCACGGTCACCTTCTACGCCGAGCGCGCGGCCGGTGGTGCGGCGATGGTGGTCTCCGAGGGGTTGTTCGTCCACCCGAGCCCGGTGCCCGCGCAAACCACTCTGGCGGCGTACGAACCCGCCAACATCGCGGGTTTCGAGCGCCTCGCGGCCGCGGTCGAGGAGCACGACTGCCGGATGATCGGTCAGCTCATGCACTCGGGCAGGCAGCAGGTGCGGGGTCCTGTGTCGGACAGTTCGATCGGGGTGTCGTCCCTGCCGGACCCCTACAGCTGGACGGTTCCGCATGTGATGTCCACGGCGGAGGTCCGGATGATGGTCGAGGCGTTCGTGGCTTCCGCCGGCGTCCTGCAACGCGCGGGGTTCTCCGGTGTCGAGGTGCACGCGGCGCACGGTCATCTGATCACGCAGTTCCTGTCGCCGTGGTCGAACACCAGGCAGGACGAGTACGGCGGTGACCTGGACGGGCGGACCAGGTTCCTGCGCGAGGTCCTCGCCGGGATCCGGTCGGTGTGCGGGACGGACTTCGTGCTGGGCTTGAAGATGCCGGGCGACGAACTGGTGGAGGGGGGCATCACCGCGCAGGAGTCGGCCCGCATCGCGAACCGGGTGAGCCGGGAGACACCTCCGGACTACCTCGCGTTCGGTCAGGGCAACTCCTCGCTCAGCTTCGGCGACCACGTGCCCGACATGCACTACCCGCCCGGCCCGTACCTCGGGATCCAACGGGATCTCAACGCGGCGGTGAGCCCTCCGGTCCTGGCGTTCGGGCGGGTCACCTCCGCCGCCCAGGCCGAGGCCGTGATCCGGGACGGGACCGGTGACCTGGTCGGTCTGGGACGCCTCCTGGTGGCCGATCCCGGATTCCCGGCCAAGGTGCGGGCGGGCCGCGAGCGGGAGGTGCGGCCGTGCGTGTACTGCAACGTCTGCTGGGGCGAGGTCACCAGCGGCCGCACGATCGCCTGTGTGGTCAACCCCGATCTCGGCACCGACGGCGAAGCGGCTCGCCCGGTCCGCCGGTCGCCGAAGAGGCGCGAGGTCACCGTCGTCGGCGCCGGTGTGGCGGGTCTGCAGGCCGCCGCGGCGGCCGCCGAACACGGGCACCGGGTGACCCTGCTGGCCGGACCACGTCTCGGAGGCAAGGCGGGGGTGGAGTCGATGTTGCCGGGTCGAGGCGACATCACCGCGGTCTTGGAGCACCAGCGGTGGCTGGTGGAGCGCAACGGGGTGCGCGTCGAGCAGGGTGCGCACGCCACGGAGGAGGCGGTCCTCGCGACCGGTCCCGACGTCGTCGTCCTCGCCACGGGAGCGCACATGATGCGACCACCCACCCTCGGCGCCGACAGCGAGGACGGCGTCAGCGTGCGGGACTACCTGGCACGCGACGACGCCGGAAACGGTGACGGCACAGCGGTGCTGTTCGACTTCGACCACTCGGCCGGGACCTACGCGGTGGCCGACCTCCTGGCGCGGCGCTACCGCGACGTGGTGGTCATGACGGCCAGGACGTCCCTGGGCGACGGGGTGCCGTACGTGAGCCGCCTGGGCGTCCACCGGCGACTGCACGAGGCGGGTGTGCGCATCGAGCTGGCGACCGAACCGCTGCTGTACAAGGACCACGTGCTGCGCTGCGCCAACGTCTTCACCGGACAGCTCACCGAGATCGAGGACGTCGCCCTGTTCACCTGGTCGACTCCCCGCCGGCCGGTCGACGAGCTTTCGGAGCCGTTGTCGGCGCGCGGAGTGCCCGTTCACGTCATCGGGGACGCGTACGCGCCGGGAACGATGCTCACGTCCATCCGGGAGGCCGAGATGCTCGGCAGGCGACTGTGAGGGCGCCTCGGCAGTTGTTCCTCCGAGATCCCGTTTCACCTGGTCACCTTCGTGGAGATGAGATGCTGAACAGCAGCACGGGCCGATGCCCTGTGCAGGGCCTATTCGATCCGCTGGCTCCCGACTACATCGCGGACCCTTACCCGGCGCTCGCCGCTCTGCGCGAGGAGGGTCCGGTCTTCTACGAGCCGCGACTCGACATGTGGCCGGTGACCAGGCACGAGGACGTCAAGAGGATCCTCACCGATCACGAGAGCTTCTCCGGTGCGATCACCCAGACCCCCTTCTACCCGCTCGCGGAGGAAGCGAGGGAGGTCCTCGACGCCGGGTTCCACGCTACCCCGACCGTCTCGAACTGCGACCCGCCCAAGCACACCAGGATCCGTGCGTTCAACGTCAAGGCGTTCTCCGCCCGCAGGGTCGCGGGGCTCGAACCGGTCATCCGCGCCCGCACCACCGAACTGCTCGACGGTGTCATCGACCGGTCGCGGTTCGACCTGGTGCAGGAGCTGACGGCACCGCTGCCCGCCACGATCGTGTTCAGCCTGATCGGCTTCCCCGAGTCGGACTGGGAAGCTCTCAAGGCGCTCGCCCTCAACCGCATGGCCTTCACCTGGGGTCGGTCCACAGCAGACGAGCAGGTCAGGATCGCGGGGAGGATGGTCGAGTACTGGCGGTACTGCACTCACTTCGTCGCCGCGCGCAAGATGGACCTGAAGGACGACTTCACCAGCGACCTGCTCCGCTCGCACCTCGCGGATCCCGCCGCGCTGTCGGTCGAGGAGATCGTCAACGTCATCCACGCGGTGAGCTTCGCCGGCCACGAGACCACGACCAACGCGTCGTCGAGCACGCTGCAACGGTTGCTCACACACAGGGAACAATGGGAGGAGATCTGCGCCGATTCCTCGCTGATCTCGAACGCGGTCGAGGAGGGCCTGCGATTCGACCCGAGCCTGCACACCTGGCGCAAGATCACCACCAGGCAGGTCGACATCGGTGGGGTCGAGGTCCCGGCGGGCGCCAAGCTCTTGCTCCTCATCGGTTCCGCGAACCACGACCCGGCACGTTTCCGCGACCCGGACCAGTTCGACGTCCGCCGCGCCAACTCCCAGCAGCACCTCACTTTCGGCAGGGGTATCCACGCCTGCTTCGGTGCTCCGCTGGCACGGCTGGAGATGCGGGTCATGCTGGAGGAACTGACGGCCCGCCTGCCCCATCTCCGGCTCGCGGCCGACGAAGTCGTGCGGTTCCACGAGAACGCCTGCTTCCGCGGCCCCGTGCGCCTGTGGGTCGACAACCCGGCCCCGCTCTGAGCCGCCACGTGGCGGACGAATGGTGCGGCGTTCCGCTCGTCGGGCACCTGACCGGCGGCCAACGCCCACGACATGGGTCCGTCGAGCGTGCCGCATTCCCGTGCCCGGTCGTGCAGCTGCGTGCCGAGTCCACTGAGGACACACCGCTGCCGTTGCTCAGCAACCGGTTGCATGTCGATGCCGAGTCCGCCGGTCGTCAGCACATCGCCAACTCTCGATCCGCCACCTCCACGGCGCCCATCTCAGCGCGGACTTGTCCCGCACAGCCGCGCTCATGTGTGGACGGTGGCGTGCCCTTACTCGTCCCGAGCCTGCACAAGCACGTGCCGCACGACTGCGGCCCGTTCGTGACCGGGCCCGTGTACCCGGCTGGCAGAACCGGCCAAACCTAGGAGAACCACGGTGAAGTACTGGGAACGTCAGGTCGTGTTGCCGGCCGATCCTCTTCGCGTGGCCGCCGCGCTCGCGGCCACGTCGACCGAGGACAACGTGCTCTATGAGAACCAGGGATCGATCTGCTGGGGTGAAGGCGCCCACGCGACCGTGGCCACGCGAGCGGGCGAACCGCTGTCGGCGATCGCCTCCCGGCTCGCGGAGGTCGACGTCGAGGACTGGCGCGCTTATGGCTGGGCCACCTTCGAACTGTCCTACGCGTTGCACGGAGTGGAAGACGTGCCGGAGACCGGCGCGGTCACTTTGATGATCCCGAGGCGTGAGGTGCGCGTCGAAAACGGCACCGCCCTGCTGCGCGCGCTCACCGCGGCCGACCTGGACGCGCTGGAGGCGCGGCTCGCCGATGCCGTGCTGACCGGCGGAATCGAGCCGGGGGAGACGCGCATCGACGTCGACGTGGACGGCCACGACGCCGAGAGCTACCGGGCGGCGGTCGCGGCGGCCATCGCGGAGATCCACTCCGGTGCCCTGGACAAGGTGATCCTCTCCCGCGTGGTGCCGGTACCCGAGGACATCGACATGCCCGCGACCTACCTCACCGGCCGGCTTGCCAACAACCCGGCACGCTCGTTCCTGCTGCGCCTGCAGGGCTGGAGGGCGTTGGGGTTCAGCCCGGAGATCGTGGTCAGCGTGAGTTCCGGACGCGAGGTGGTCACCCAGCCACTCGCCGGCACGCGCGCCTTCCTCGGCGACCACGACGCCGACCAGGCACGGCGTGACGAGCTCTACCGCGACCCGAAGGAGGTCTTCGAACACGCGATCTCGGTGCGCTTGGCGGCGGTCGAACTGTCCACCGTGTGCACGCCGTCGACCGTCCGCGTCGAGGAGTTCATGGGTGTGAAGGAACGCGGCAGCGTGCAGCACCTCGCTTCTCAGCTCTCGGGTTCACTCGCACCGGGTCGCACCGGCTGGGACGCGTTCGCCGCGCTCTTCCCGGCGGTCACGGCGTCCGGTGTCCCGAAGGCGCCCGCCTGCGAGCTGATCCGGCGGGCCGAGACGCAGCCACGTGGCCTCTACAGCGGCGCCGTGCTGACCGTCGATCCGGACGGCGCCATCGACGCGGCCCTCGCTCTCCGCAGCGTGTTCTGCCGCGATGGCAACACCTGGCTGCGGGCGGGCGCGGGCATCGTCGCCCAGTCCACTCCCGAACGGGAACTGGAGGAGACGCGGGAGAAGCTGCGCAGCGTGTCGCGCTTCCTCGTACCGGCACGGCAGTACGCCTCGGCGGACTGATCGCAGACGAGACCCGGTGGCGAGCCACACCCGCGCCACCGGGCTCGTGATCAGCGATGCCGACGGTCCGGATGAACGCGGCGAGGTCGTGGGCGATGGCGGGCAGCGGCAGCACGCTGACGGCGGCGCCGATCGTGAGCACGCCCAGCAGAGCGTGGGAAGGAGGGGGTGGCGGGCAGCAGTACACCGACCACCTCACCGGGTTCGGCGCCGGAGGCGAGCAATGCCGCGGCGACACCGTTGGCGCGGGGGCCGAGCTCGGCACGCGTCAGGACCGCCGTGGACTCCGGGAAGATCATTCGACCGCGGTCGCCTGGCGCGCAGGTGATCGCGTCCACGATCGTGCCGGAAATGTCGATCGCCATGCGTTGTTCTTGTCGTCGCGATGTGGTGAACAGCTGTGCTGAAAGGCTGAGAACGCGGCTGTGGGGTGGTTTCTCGAGCGCGGTGTGGCCGCGGTGGCGAATTCGAGGGTGCGGATGCCCGCACCGGACGAACGGTCCCGGATCTGCCGGGCACGGCCCAGCCAGGTCGTGGGGCCAGGAGCGTCCCGGCGAACACGGGTACGCGGGTAGTTGCTCTGCGCGGAGCCGCCTTCGCGCCCGCACGCTCGGATCAGTACGTCATGTCCGGTTCGGCTGGGGTCGCCGGAATGAGCGTGATGACGGTCATCTCGTCAGTCCTGTTCCACTCGGCTGATCCTGCAGGCGAGTCTGGGAACAGCGCTTTCCGTTGTGACTGCGGACATCCGCAGTGCCGTTACGAGTCCGCACGCACAACTACCGCCGCCCACACCCAGGTCGTCGACGACAGGGATCAGCAGCACGGCTAGCCGCTGTTCGGAAGTCCGCTTCCCACCAATGACTGGAGGTCGGCGATGAACGTCTCGAGTGGCGGCAGGGCGAGCAGGTCGCGGCGGATGCGCCTGGCGTTGCTGCGGTACTGCGGGTCTTCCAGGACTTTCCGGCAGGCGGCCAGGACGTCGTCCGTGGTCATGGTTTCGGTGTGCAGCTGCTCGCCGACGCCGGCTTCCACACACCTGCGTGCGTTGTACGGCTGTTCGGAGAACAGCGGCGTGCAGACGAGCGGAACGCCGGAGCGCATCGCTTCACGGACGCTGTTGTGACCGGCGTGTGTGATGAAGAGGTCGCAGCACTCCAGCAGGAGCGGCTGGGGAACCGACTCCACCAGGACCACAGTGGACGGCAGGACGCCGAACGCTTCGTGCGCCACGTCGCGTCCTGTGCTGACCACTGCGACGCAGTCCAGTCGTGTTAAGGCCGTGACGACGGATTTGAGCAGAGAAAGCCCGTCTGACGCGAACGCGGATAGCGTGCCCAAGCTCGCGAACACCCACGGCTTGTCGGTGGGCAGCTCCGCCAGAGCAGGCGGCAGGGCGTCGCCCCGCCTGCCGGGGTTCTCGTGCCGGTAGAACCTGGAGTGGGGAACGGTCGCCTCTGCCGCGTCATATGTCTCGGGCATCAGGCAGGCGTGCAGGTGACGGAAGCTGGCTTCTCCGGTGGGATCGGGTGCCAGGCCGAACGAGGCTCGCAACGGTGCCATCAGCGGCGCGAGCGTGGAAGGGGGCGAGATCACGTTGACCGCGCCGCCGATCGCGACGGAGGCGTGCGGCACGCCCAGCACCTCCGCGGCAAGCACACCGCCGAACTCGAGCGTGCTGCGGACGATGACGTCGGGGTTCCACCCCGTCTCGATGACATCCGTGGCCATCGCCTCGGCCGGAGGGCCGATGAAGAAGTCCACCGTCCTCTCCATCGCCGTGAGGTCGGCGAACGTCATCCCGGTCTTCTCCAGCGTCCGCGCCACGAGGTCCAGGATGTCGAGCCCTGCCGGCAGGTGGTCGATCCCGTAGGCGGCGATGTCCCCGGCGGAGGCCGCGCCGGTGGCGATTCCCACCGTGTGCCCCGCGGCCTCGGCGGCCCTGACGACCGGCACCAGCGCCCGGATGTGGGACGGTGAATTCGCGACGGTGAAGAGAATCCGCAAGGACGTGCTCCCATTGTGACGACCGCTGCCGCGGCGGATCCCGGTTGTTGACGAACATCACCGCTTGCGGCGGTCACATCGACATGGACGTGGACCGCATATGTTGTCTGCGAGGCTAGCATTGTCCGGCGGCGCGGAGCATTTACGGCGTCGGCAACCGCGGAAGACCGGATGTATTGCCCTGAAAGTTGGTGAAATATCTGACAGATATTCGGATGATCTTAATCCGCGTCAGCCTCCGGGTTCGGTGTGAATCGGGATGTCATCACCCGCCCGCCGAAGAGCTGTCAAGGCTCAGTACGGGAAGCGGGCGCGGCCCCGGTTGACCGAGATCCACCTCACCGTCGTGAACGCGTCCAGGCTCCAGTCCCCGTTCATGCGGCCGAACCCGGACTGCTTCTCGCCGCCGAACGGGATGTTCGGCTCGTCGGCGATGGTCGAGTCGTTGATGTGGACCATGCCGGTGTGCAACCGCCTGGCCAGCTCGACACCCTTGTCCAGGTCGCTGGTGTGGACCGCACCGGACAGGCCGAAGGGGGTGTCGTTGGCGATGGCTACCGCCTCGTCCTCGGTGTCGAACGGCACCAGGCACGCGACCGGGCCGAACAGCTCCTCCCGCATCACCGACATCCCGGGCGTGACACCGGTCAGCACGGTCGGGCGGAAGAGCGTGCCTTCCACCTCGCCGCGCAGCAGCACCTCGGCGCCTTCGGCGATGCCCCGTCCGACCTGCTCCGCCAGTCGGTCGGCCTGCCGCTGGTTGATCAGCGGGCCGAGGACGGTGTCCGGGTCGCGCGGATCGCCGACCGGCAGCGACGCGGCCTTCGCGACGTACCGGGAGGCGAACTCGTCGAACACGTCGCGGTGGACGAGAACCCGGTTGGCCGACATGCACACCTGACCTTGGTGGGTGAAGCGGCTGAACACGGCCGCGTTCACCGCCACGTCGAGGTCGGCGTCCGCCAGGACGATGAGCGCGCTGTTGCCGCCCAGCTCCAGGACCGGCTTCTTGAGGTTGCGGACCGCCACCTCGGCGACGTGTCGCCCCACCTCGGACGAGCCGGTGAACGAGATGGCGCGCGGCACGGGGTGTTCGACGAAGGCGTCACCGATCACCGCGATCTCCGTGATCACGACGTTGAGCAGGCCGGCGGGCAGGCCGGCGGCCTCGAAGACCTCCGCGATCAGCGTGCCCCCCGCGATCGGGGTGTCCTCGTGCGGCTTGAGCACGACACCGTTGCCCGCGGCGAGCGCGGGCGCCACGGATTTCATGCCGAGGAAGAACGGGAAGTTGAACGGGCTGATGACCCCGACGACACCGACCGGCTCCCGGTAGACCCGGTTCTCCCGGCCGGGGTTGGAGGACGGCAGGGTCCGCATGTCCATGCGCAGCGGGAAGGTGCCGGCCTCCGCGAGCATGCCCAGCACGAGGCCGATCTCGAAATGCGCCTTGAGCCGCGTGCCGCCGAGCTCGTCGATGATGATGTCGACGATCTCCGGCGTGTGGTCCGCGACGTAGGAGGCCGCTCGCTCGAACACCGCCCGCTTGTCGTCGGGACTCACCCCGTCCCACTCGGACCTGGCGCGCTGGGCGGACCGGTATGCCTCGTCGACGTCCGCGACGCTCGCGCAGCGGAACTCCGCGACGGTCGAGCCGTCGAACGGGTTGCGGTCCACGAGGACCTCGTCCGCCGAGCCGGGGAGCCATTTCCCGCCGATGAACTGCTGGTGGTGCCCGGTGTGGCGCGTTCTGTCGCGGCTGTTCTCCATGAGGTCTCCCGTACGGCGTTCGGTGCTGTGATCAAGGCCTCGCCCCGGTTCCGGAAAGGCGCGCGTGCACGGGGTTCGCGGCGCGCAGGTGCGCGGTGACCGCGTCCACGCCGTGAAGACGGTCGAGCGCCGCACGCCCCCGCCGCTCGGCGATCGGGAGCAACCCAGGGAGCCTGGGGTTGTCGCAGAGGACCGAGGGCTGCGACCGGAACTCGTAGACGCGGCCGATGGGCTCGGTCAGGCTCAGGTTCTGCACGGTGTGCGCGAACTCGCGCCCGGCCGGGATCGGGAGCAGGTCACCGGAGTACTGCACGGCGTCGTGTTCGAGCTGCTGCCCGTGCAGGGTGAGCGCTCCCTCCGCGGGGCACTCGGTGGGCAGCACGAGGACGTCGGTCCCGGGGTGGTGGTGGGGGTGGGCGAGGAAGGCACCGGGCACGTCCAGTCCACCGACGGAGAGACGCATCCCTGGTGTGTTGCCGCCGGGTTCTCCGTCGACGAGCGGCCGGATGCGATGGCCCTGCGGGGTGACGACGGGGGCGACGGACGTGAACGGCACCGCGGTGCAGCGGCCGGGTGCGGGCGCCCGGTTCTCCCAGTGCTCGCGGGCGGCGCCGGCCATGGCCGCGGCCTGGTCGTCGAGGTCCGGCCGGGCCAGGTTGCCGTCGAGCAGGCTGCTGGTGGAGCGCACCACGTAGCCGGTGCTGCCCAGGTGCTCGGACAAGACGTCGACGACGTAAGGCGTGCCCCGCGGGATCGTCAGGAGGTCCCCAGGCCACTGGACGGACCAGAAGCGCAGGTCTTCGCCGTGGTAGGTGAGGACCGGGCCGCCGGTGGTGAACAGCAGGACCGTGTCGCTGTCCGGGTGCTGCTGCGGGTCGCCGCGGAAGTTCGCCGGGAGCTCCAGTCCGCCGGCTGCCAGGGAGAACCCCGGCACGGTGCCGTCGGCACGTCCGTCGACGAGGACGCGGATCTTCCTCCAGCCCGGCACCGGCCTGGGAGCGACGGACTCGAACGGGATCGGGCGGATGAGGGTCGGCGACGGCCGGAGGGTGTCTGTCCTGTGTGGATGGGTCATCGTCGTGGAACCTCTCCGAAGTCCACGCGGCATTTGACGCTCAGGAGTTGACGCGGACGACAGTGTCGTAATGGAGGCGGGGGAGTTGTGGGATGACTTGGCAGCAGCTCCCATCGAGCATCGGTTATGAATAGTCGGAGGTGAATCTGCCGGCAACCGCCCGTTCCGGACGCTGGAACGCCGGGTGTGCCGAGGATTGTCGGCTGGGATTTACTGGCGTCCGATTGCTTTTCCGTCATTCTCCAGGCGGTTGCGGTAAGCGAACAACGGAATCCGCGCGGCTGTGACCGGCCGATGGGGTCGTCCGGAAGATACCGCGTTTCCAGGCTTGTCCGGTTGTAGCCGAAAGGATTCCCGATGACGTCATCCGATGACCTCGCGCGAGTGGTCGTCAGCCACCTGTCGGCCGCGCTCGGTGTGCCCGCCGCCGAGATCTCCCTCGACGCACAGCTCACCCACCTCGAGAACGCCAGCTCGCTGCGGCTGCTCACCGCGGTCAACGCCATCGAGGACGAGCTGTCCCTCGAGCTGGATCCCGACTACCTGGTCCGGGTGCGGACGGTGGCCGACCTGGCGAACCTGGTCGAAGCCGGGATCCGCTCCTCCGGGGTGCGGTGACCGGTTCGCGGTCGGCGTGAAGTCCGGCCAGGACGTCATGTTCGTTCCACGCGGTGGAACACGACATGGTCGACGTGGTGTGTCCTTCTTACGGTGAGGTGGCGTTCGCACGGTCGGGTCGGCGCATCAGGACGAGGTGGGAGGAAGTCCATTGCGGCTGGAAGTCGATGCGGCCACCCGTTCCGGTTCACGGGGCGGGGGATCGGGTCTCCGCTGGCTCGAAGAAGCCCGGGACCTCCGCGCGATGGCGGACCTGCTGCCGGTCCTCGCGCGGCGGACGGTGGGGGAGGTGGTGTTTCCGGAGCTGAACACCTCGCTGGCCCATCGGGAGATCCCGGCGCGGGCGTACGGGGTCGCCGCGGAACTGCGCCGCGCCGGCCTGGACGACCGCTCGGACCAGCGTGTGGGGATCCTCGCCGCGACGTCGCCGGAGTTCGTCTCGGCGCTGTTCGGGGTGTTCGCCGCGAACAGCGCGGCGGTGCCGATTCCCGTGCCGTCGTTCGCCGGGGGACTGGAGTCCGCCCTGGAGCGGCTGGACGCACTGGTCCGCGGCGCGGGCCTGCGGTGCGTCCTGGTGGGCCCGCCGTTCGACGAGTTCGGTGACGCCGTGCGCGAGCGGTACCCGGACGTCGCGGTCATCCGCATCGCCGACTGCGCACCGCTGCCCGAAGCACCGCGGACCACGATGCCGGGTCCGCAAGACCTGGCCGTGGTGCAGTACAGCTCCGGGAGCACCTCCTCGCCGAAGGGGGCGATGATCGAGCATGGTGCTCTGGTGGCCAGCGTGCTCGGCACAGCCGAGCGGGGCGGTGTGGAGGACGGGGACGCCGCGATGGTGTGGGTGCCGCTGTTCCACGACTTCGGCCTCGTCACGTTGCTGACCCACCTGGTGACCGCCAGCGACCTGCACATGTTCAGCCCCGTGACGTTCGTCCGGCGCACCGCGGAGACCATCCGGTACTTCGCTGACCAGCGCATCGCGTTCTTCACCGGCCCGAACTTCGCCTACGACCGCGTCCTCGACGCCGCCGCGGCCGGACGGCTCGACGGCATCGACCTCTCGAGCTGGAAGGCCGCGATCAACGCCGGTGAACCCGTCGCCGCCGAGACGCTGCGCCGGTTCGGCGAACTGCTCGGCCCGCTCGGCGCCCGGCCGACCGTGATGACGCCGGGGTACGGTGCGGCGGAGTTCTGCGTGGGAATCTCGCTGCAGCCCGCGGGCGAGGTCGCGAAGCTGGTCCACGTCGATCGGGCGTCACTGCGGGACGGCGCCCGTGTCGTGACGCGCGACGGCGCGGAGCCCGGCACGGTGCCCGTCGTGTCGCAGGGGCCCGCCTTCCCCGGCGTCGAGTTCCGGATCAGCGACGGCGCGGGCCGGGTGCTGGACGAAGGGCACTTCGGCGAGATCGAGGCGCGGGGGCCGAACATGCTGCGCGGCTACCTCGGCGACCGCGCCGCCACCGCCGCCGCGATCCGGGACGGCTGGTTCCGCACGCGGGACACCGGGTTCGTGCTCGGCGGCGAGCTCTACGTGTCCGGACGGCTGAGCGACATGATCGTGGTGGCCGGCCGGAACTTCCACGCCCACGACGTGGAGATGGCCGTCCGCGACGTCGACGGTGTCTACCAGCGCCACGTGGTCGTCGTGGCGGATGTGGCCCGTGAGCGCATGGTCGTCGTGGCGGAGACGCAAGCCGACGACCCGGCGGCCCTGGTCGCCGGCATCCGTGCCCGGATCGCCGACGAGGTCGGACTGGCGGACGTCGACGTCCGGACCGTCGACCGGGGCTGGCTGCCGCGGACCAGCAGCGGGAAGTGGCGTCGTGGCGAAGTGCGCGAGCGGCTCTTTGCCGGCTGCGAGGTGTGAACCGGTGACCCGCGTCTTCGCGCTGAGCCCGGACCAGGCCGACAACGACGCGATGCTGGCCGCGCTGTCCGGAGGAGGTGCGGTTCAGCAGGTCGTGCTGTCGACCGGGCTCCGGGTCTGGGTCGTGACCCGCTACGCCGAGGCGAAAGCGGTCCTGCTGGACACCCGGCTGAAGAAGGATCCGGCGACGCTGTCCGATCCCGCGCTCCTGTTCGACGGGGGCAGGCACCCCGAGGACAGCTACGCGGTGCTGGGCCGGCACGTGCTGAACACCGACGGAGCCGACCACCGCCGTCTGCGGGACCTGCTCACCAAGTGCCTGGCCCCGAAGGCCGTCGATCGGCGCCGCGAGCGGATCGCCGAGATCGTCGGGACCAGCCTCGACACCCTTGCCGCCTCGGCGGCCCCCGACCTGGTGACCGCGTTCGCCGGGCCGGTGATGACCTCGGTGATGAGCGAGGTCATCGGAATCGAGCAGACCCTCCTCGACCGGCTGCTCACCGCCGTCCGACTGGTGATCGCGGGTGCGGATCCGCGGAGCGCGGAGGCTCGGAAAGCCGCGGACGAACAGCATCGACTCATCCTGGAGGCCGTCGACGACCACGACCGGTTCCCCGGCACCGACACGCTGCTGCAGCTGGCTTTCCGCGACTACCACCCCCACGGCAGGCTCAGCCTGGCCGAGATCATGTCGATGGTCGCCCTGACCGTGTTCGCCGGAACCACTACCTCCACGACACTGCTGGCTCACGCCGCCGCTCTGGCGTCCACCCGGGACGACCTGCTCGACGCGATCACGGCCGGTCCGGCGTCGTGCTCGGCGGTGCTCGCGGAGGTCCTGCGCCGGTACCCGCCGACGCCGTGCGCGACCTGGCGGTTCGCCGCCGAGGACGTGGAGGTGGGCGGTGTCACGATCCCGCGCGACGCCACCGTTCTCGTGCTCGTCGCCGCCGCCAACCGCGATCCCCAGGCGTACCCGGACGCGGATGAGCTCGTCGTGCCCCGCCCCGGCAGCCCCGCCCACATCGGCTTCGGGCACGGCCCGCACTTTTGCGCAGGCGCCCCGCTGGCGCTGACCACGGCGACCGTGGCGCTCCCCGCGTTGTTTGCACGCTTTCCGCGGCTGTCCCTCGCCGTCGCGATCGAGGACCTCCGCTGGACGACCAACCTGGGTGACCGCAGCCTGTTCTCCGTGCCCGTCCGCCTTCGGCCCGATGAGCGGCCGGTATGAAGGTCGAGCGCACGATCCGGATCGCCGCCGCGACGACGTGGTTGCCCGACGAGCGTTACCCGTCCACGAGTGCCGTCGCAGCGGGAGCGATCACCGCGGAACAGGCCTCCGGGGCGGCGTGCTCCGAGGTGCCGGTCGGCGCTGAGATGCCCGCCTGGTGGATGGGGTGGCAGGCAGCGCGGCAGTGCCTCGCCACACACGGGGTGGATCCCGCGGAGATCGACTTCGTCGCCTACGCGGGCATGACCCCGGGAGTGGAAGAAGCCCCCTGGTCGCCCGCGCACCGGCTCGCCAGGGTGCTCGGCGCGTCCCGGGCGGTCGCGATCGGGCTGGCCCAGATGTCGAACGGCGGAGCCGCGGGAATCGGCTGGGCCACCACCCTGATGCAGGCGGACGACAGCGTCCGGCACGCGTTGTGCACCACCGCAGGCAACTTCGGCGCGCTCCCGTACGACCGGTGGCGAACGGCTCCCGCCACCGTCTTCGGGGACGGCGCGACCGCCGTTCTCCTGGGACGCGGCGAAGGCCCGCTGGTGGTCCGCTCCATCGGCTCGGCCGGCCGCCCGCTGCTTGAGGAGACCTTCCCGGCCTTCCACCCGTTCCGCCCGCTGCCCGAGCCGGTCTCCGGTCCTCAGACGGACGCGCTCGGATTCGCGGCGAACCTGAAGGGATCCCGCGAGGTGATCCGGGAGGCCGTCGAGATCGCACTGGCCGACGCAGGTCTGGGGGACGAGGACACGGCCCGTGACCGCATCGCACTCGTCTCGTCGAACCGGCTGGGCGCACAGGTGACGGACCAGGTCGTGCGGCGTGCCCTGCCGCGAGCCCTGCGCGATCGCTACCGCGCGTTCGGGACGGAGACCGGGCACCTCGGGGCCGGGGACCTGCCGGCGAACCTGGCTGACATCCTGGCGGGTGACCTGCTGGGAGCCGGTCAGTGCGCGCTCCTGATCGGAACGGGCGCGGGGTTGACCGCCTGCGCGGTCGTCGTCGAACGAGACTAGCCGGGACCTCGGACGAGTTGCCGCCCCGCCGGCCAGGCCTCGTCGAGACCGACGCACGGTGCGGAGGAACCGCGGACTGTCCGCGCCCGGCGGCGCGTAGGCGACCACTTGACGGGACGCGGAGAAAATGCGGCCCGCTGAAGCGGAGTCAAGGCACGAGATCGAGATGTGATCGATGGCGAGAACCTGTCACTGGCCGGTCAGAAGGTGGTCGGCGGCGTCAGGCTTGTGCGGGACTCGTTCTACCGGAGGGTGGTCTGGGAGCAGGCCAGCGCTTCCAGCCTGTCGTGAAGTCGCGGCACGAAGTCCTCGAACTCGGGCTTCATCAGCACGCTCCGGATGATCCGCGCCTCGGGGGCGTCGGCGGTGACACCGGGATGCCGGCTGACGAGTGCGTCGGACCGCACCTTCAAAGTGCTCAGGAACACGGGATCCGCTTCTCTCGCACCGCTTTCCAGCATCCGCGCCGAAGTCTCGTCCACGAGCCGCGTGCTCGCCGGCCGGACGGCCGGGAAGTAGGTGACGATGTCCAGCTCGGGTTCCTGGTACAGCTCGAGCGCTTCGGAGGACCGAATCCTGGTAGCCCAGTCCAGGGCGGCTCGCCTGCCCGCGCCGAGCACCTGGCCCAGCCCGGAGGGAGTCGGTGGCAGGACCTGGAAGGTGAGCCACAGAGCTGCGGCGGCCGCGCCGGCCCGCGAGCACTCCAGGCTCGTCTCGCCGGGGTTGAACTCGGCGGGCGCGCAGTAGGTGTACGGGGAGTCGTGGTCGTAGAACCGGTCGACGGCCGGGTCGTTGAAGAGCACGGCGCCGCAGCCGTAGGGCTGCAACCCGTGCTTGTGGGGATCGACCACCACGGAATCACACCGGGAGATCGCCTGCCACGGTTCTGGCGGTAGCGCTTCCGCTGCGCCCGATCCCCGCAGGAGGGTGAAGAAACCGCCGTAGGCGGCGTCCACGTGTATGCGGATGTCGTAGCGTTCCTTCAGCGCGAGGACGTCGTGGATCGGATCGACCGCACCCAGCCCGGTAGTTCCGGCTGTCAGGACGACCGTACCGATCTGTTGTGTCCGCAACAGCTCCTCAAGAGCCTCGACGTCCATCCGGCCGTGTCGATCTGCCCGCACTTCATGACCTTCCAAGCCCAGGACGCGACACATGCGGCTGTGGGTGAAATGAGCTTCCTCGCTGAAGGCGACGCCTCGGCCGGGACGGAGTTCGCGCGCCACATAAAGAGCTTCGAGGTTCGCGGTCGTGCCGCTGGTCGTCAAGTGGCCGAGCGAGCTCTCGAACCCGAACATCGCGGACAGCTGGTCGACGACCTCCCGTTCCATCTCGACGGTCGCCGGACCTCCGTCGAACGCGTGGTTGTTCGGGTTGACCAGCATGGTCGCCAGGTAGCCGATCGTGGCGGCGAAGTGCGGCGGACGAACCATGTGCCCGGCGTACGAGGGGTGGAAGAAAGGGTAGTTCTTCTCCAGCCTCTTCGTGAAGTCGTGGAAGACCGCCGCGAACGCGTCGTCCCCGACCTCCATCGACGGGTGAGGTGAGAACGGGGAGAACGAGTTCTGCCACTTCGTGTTCTCCTCGTGTGCTCGGATCATCCACTTCAACAGGTCCACGGCTGTTTTCGACCTCCGTCGCCAGTGCGGCTCATGGGTTGTGGTGAGAAGAAGCCTGTTCGCTGATCCGCCAGAAGAGGCGGTTCTCCATGCATCGCCGCAGATATTCGATGCCGTCCGTGCCGCCGGTCCCACCGATGGTCCCGATCATGGACCTCGCGATGGAGTGGTGAGTGCGCTTCCACTTCTGATGACTCAGCTCCAGGTGCTGCAACGCGTTCGTCATCATCTCGCCCTCGACGACGCTCCACCTGTCCTGATGACGGCCGTACCACGAGGACAACGTCTCGTGTCCGGACAAGGCGTGCAGCCGCACGTCGGGAACGGAGAGGAAGGCGGGGGAGTCGAGTCGAGCCCTCGTCGGCAAAGCGCAGAAGATCTCCACCAGCTTGTAGGCCTCCGACTGGATGGCGCTCGACCCGTCGGTTTGCATGCGAAAGGACCGGAAGTGCGCGGGAGGCATGGTGGCGAGCAGGCTGAACAGCCCTGACGCCTGGTCCAGGGTCGTCGCAGCCGAGTCGACGTGGCGGGCGACTTCCCGGACGCGGTCCGATCCCGCGGCCAGAAGTGCTTGCTCCAGCATCGTCGCCATTGTCGTGAAAACCGCCTCATAGCACTGCAGAACCCGGATGAAGAGGTACTCGTCGTGCTGGTCCGAGACGGGAAGAACGCTGAACCGCAGAATCTTCTCGACCGACTCCCCTGCAGGGGAGGCCCTCCAGTCCGCTGAACCGGCGCTTCCCCGCAGAAGATCTGTCTTGCGAATTCGCCTGAGCACGACCTGGTGGCTCGGCCGGCCGTTCGGCAGGAACTCGCTGTCGTGGTCGTCCAACGTCATCTGCTCGAACTCGGCCAGGTCGAGCAAGAGGTGCGACACCAGGTCCCGCCCGCTCTGGACGTCTCCCGGTGTGGGGAGCAGAGGACTCAGGACATCCAGTGCCAGGTAGCTCCGGTAGGAGTAGCGGTTCTCCGCCTTGTCCAGGACGCAGTCGTAGAACGCTGCGGTCGTCGGCTCGATCGCGGTGCCGGTGCGGCTCGCTCTGACCTGGTCCAGAACCTGCTCCGCGAGCCGGTCCTTGCCGTGTCGCAGAATCTGCGAGCGGATCGAGTGCGCCAGACCCGGTGTCGATCCGCCTTGCTGTGCACCGGTGGTGGAGGCCGCCGCGTGCTCGCTCACCGCACTGGTCGCGGTCATGAGAATTCCTGCCTCACCTTTGTGTCGAGTCAGGTCGGAATGTGGTGACAGGTGAAGTGGCGAAAGGTTTCGCTGTCATCGGTGCTGCTGGTTCTCGTGACTCAGATGTCACGTTGGAGAGCGGTGGGAACCGTGGCGCCCATCCTCGTCAGCGCATGAGCCTGGTACGGGCCGGCGTGGACGTTGATGGCGTGGTTCAGCCCGGCGTGCGCGTCGCGCCAGAAACGCTGCATCGGCCGATCCGAGCGCAGGGCGTTGCCGCCCGAGTGGCTGTAGAGGCGATCGAGTGCCTCCACAGCGCGTCGGCTGCCGCGGACCTGGTCGCAACGCGCGGCCGCGCGGATCTCGAACGGAACCTCTTTCCCGGAGTCGACGATGTCCCACATCCGGCTCAGGTTGGCCATCATCTGAGCCCGTGCGGACTCGACCTCGGAGTAGCACTCGCTCAGTTGCGCCAGGAGGAACTTGTCCTCGCGAACCAGCCTGCCCGTCTCGTCGACCCGATCGCGCTGGTAGTCGAAGGACGCCGCGAGCGCCCCACGGCACATGCCGATGACGGCCGCTGTGATCGCGTTGGGGAAGATGGCGGACCAGGGCATGCGGAAGAGGTTCTCGCTCCTGCCTGCTTCTCGTGCCGCGAGGCCACTTACGACCTTCTGCTCCGCAATCACGCGCTCGGCGGGAATGAACGCGTTGCTGACTGTGACGTCCTTGCTGCCGCTGCCGCGCAATCCGACCGCGTTCCACGACCCGTCGACGATCGTGTAGTCGCTTCGCGGCAGCAGCATGTGCAGAGTGCCCTCGGAGCCGGCGCGATCGCCTTCCGCGTCGACCACGGTCGCACCCAGCCAGGCCCATTCGCAGTGGTCCGTGCCGGACGAGAACTGCCACCTGCCGCTCAGGAGGTAGCCTCCCTCGACCGCGCGCGCCTTGCCGAAAGGCGAGAACGGCGATGCGATCCAGGTGTCCGGATCGGCCGCCCACACGTCGTTCTGAACGGATTCCGGCATCAGGGCCATCTGTCAGGGGTGTGATCCGAGGACGCCTGCGACCCAGCCCGCGGCGCCGCAGGACGCGGCGGTGAGGATCACCGCGTCGAAGAAGTCGCGCGGATCGGCCTCGAGCCCGCCGTGCCTCGCAGGTTGCAGCATTCTCACCAGGCCGGTCTTCTTCAGGATGTCCGCAGTGTGCCCTGGAAGCGTCCCCAGCTCCTCCGCTTCGGCGGCTTGGGCTTCCAGCTGCACGCGTGAACCCTCAAGCCTTTCGAGAACATCGTTCACCATGTCAGGCAGTCCTTCCCTGCTCATGTCAGCCGATTTCGGCGTCGAGGTCGTCGGATCGGAAGTGCGTGCTCGTTCATCACGGGGTTTTGAGCTCCTCCGCCGCAAATCTCGGCTTCAGCCGGAAATGCAGCAGATACGCCGTCGCGGCGGCGGACAGTGCACACAGGACGGGCAGGAGGAAGGTCGCGCGGGAACCCATCTCGTCCGCGATTCTGCCGACCGCGGCTGTGCCCGAACCGAAGCCGAGCGAGAGACTGGACCACACCCAGTTCATCCCCTCGGTCTGGATCTCCACCGGAACGAGCTCGCCGAGCAGGTGGAAGGCGTTGATCACGGTCGGTGCCATGCTGAGACCGTTGACCGCAGAGCAGACCATGAGGGCGACGAAGCTGTCCGCGGTGAGGTAGAGGACGGGGAGCAGGCCGAACGCCGAGGCGCTCAAGGCAAGTCGAAGCGGCGCCGTCCTGGTTCGTGTCCGTGCGCCGTAGAGGATGGCCGAGACGCCACTGCCGACCGCGAAGCAGGCCAGGACAAGACCGGCGCCACCGGGGTCGCCCAGTTCGCCCGTGCGTGCCACGAGCAGCACTTCCGCGGAGCCACAGGTCGCTCCGACCGCGAGCAGCAGTACGAGCAGCAACGGCATGCCCGGATACCGCGCGGCGAGGCGTCGGTTCACACGGGCGGCGGGAGGTCGCCGGAGCGGCTCGGTGCGGCGCTGGAACAGCAGCCAGGTCCCACCGCAGGCGGAGAGCAGGAACGCCGAGGCGACGGCGAGATAAGGAGAAACCTCGATCGCGAGTGCCGCCGCCAGAAGAGGACCGATCGCGAAGACGACCTCGTCCAGAACCGTTTCGACCGAGTAGGCCGCAGACCTCTCAGGAGTGTCGTCCGCCCACAGCGCTGCCCATCGCGCACGTGTCATGGGGCCGGTGTTGACCACCGAAGCGCCGAGGAGAAGCGCCAGGACCAGGGTCGCCGGGAGAGACGAGTCGAGTGCGACTGCCCCGAGCATCATCGCGGCGAGCACGAAATGGGCGACAAGGGACAAGAGCACGGTCTTGTACTGCCCGAAACGGTCCGCGACCATCCCGGCGACGGGGCTGCCGAGTGCGTTTCCGATCGTCCAGCACCCGCTGACCAACGCGGCCTTCCCGTACTGGCCGGTGGGCAACGCCAGCAACAGCAGCAGAGCGAGCGGGTAGATCCCGACGAAGAGGCGTGACACCACACCCGCCGTGCAGAAGGACGCGGCCCCCCTCTTGGAGAAGGCGCTGCGGTAAGCGTCGAACACAGCTGACCTCCAAGGGGCGGTTGAGGATGCCGCTGGACAGGGGGCGGCGGCATCTAACCGCGGTCACGTTGCCAAAGGATTCGGCGGACGTGGACCGGGTCTCGATCGCGCCAAGCGGTGGGCACTCTGCTCTCGAAAGCTCGTGGAGATCGTGTCGCCGCGGTTCTCCGACACTGTGCAGTCCGGACCGGCTCGGATGCGAGACCCGTTTCGTCTGGCGGAACGGTCTCGGTGAGGAGCCCGCCGGCGACCGGTTGACCGCACGGGATCAGCGCGCCGCCGTCTCCTAGCCCTGTGGCAGCGGCACGGGAACGGTCGAGGAGATCAGGTTCTCGGCGCGCAGGTCGGACCAGAGGGCGGCGGGCACTTCGCCGGTGGCCATCGCGGCGTTCTCGGTGATCTCCGCCGCCGACCGGGCGCCGACCGCGATGGCCCGCACCGCCGGATGCCCGAACGGGAAGTGAAGCGCCGCCTGCGGAAGCGGGACGCCGTGCCGCCGGCAGATCTCGGCGATCCTGCGGGCGCGTTCGACCAGCGCGGCCGGTGCCGTCGTGTAGTCGTGTGTGGCATCGGCCGGGACCTCCTGGCGGGCCAGCAGTCCCGAGTTGAAGACCCCGGCCGCCACGACGAAGACACCTCGTTCCTCGCACAGCGAAAGGAAGTCCGCAGTCGTGGCGTGTTCCAGCAACGTGTACCGGCCGGCCAGCATGACGTAGTCGAGGGGATGCTCGAGCACGAACCGCTCCGCCACCTGCCACAGGTTGACGCCCACACCGATCCTGCGGACCACGCCCTGGGCCTTCAGCTCCGCCAAGGCCGGCAACGCCTCACGCAGGACCTGCTCGCCGTGGTCGTCCGGATCGTGGACGTAGACGAGGTCGATCCGGTCCAGGCCGAGCCGCGCCAGCGAATCCTCCAGCGACCGGCGCACCCCGTCCGCGCTGAAGTCCCACACCCGGCGATGGGTGGCGGGCACCGCGAAACCCTCGGCCAGGTCATCACCGCCTGTGTCACAGGGCTGCAGCAGCCTGCCGACCTTGGTGGAGATGACGAACTCCGACCGGGGCCGGTCCGCGAGCGCCGCACCGAGCCGCCGTTCCGACAGACCGAGCCCGTAGTGCGGAGCGGTGTCGAAGTACCGGACGCCCGCCTGCCACGCGGCGTCGACGGTGGCTCGGGCGTCCACATCGGACACGGCCCGGTACAGGTTCCCCAGCGCGGACCCGCCGAGGCCGAGGCCGTCGATCACGGCAGCTCCCACACGAACTTCGTGTCCGAGCGGCCCGAGTCGTAGTCGAGGGGAGCGTCGAGGAACTCGTCCATCTTCTGTTGCCACGGGATGTCGGCGGGGTGCCCGTGCATCTGCCGCATCATGGCCGCGTAGTCGTCCACCTCGACGACGTGGAAGAGGTCGAGACCGCTGCGCCAGATCCGCCACGACCGCACCCCCGCCGCACGCAGTGCCGCGTCGAGCTCGTCGGGAATCCGGGCGTGCGCGGCCTCGTAGGCGGTTTCCTTGCCCGGCTTCAGCCTGGTGTGCAGGGCGACTGTCTCCATGGTGCCGATCACCTTTCGATCATGTTGCCGGGCGGCGTTCAGGGCGCGGGGTTCGTCGCCGTGGACGCGGCGGCGCGTTCGGCGCACTTCCGGGCGGCAAGGTGTCGACCAAGCCTTCCCAGTCCTCGTCCCCGAGGCCCGCCGGCAGCGGACGTGGCTGCAGTCGAACATCACCTTCACGTTCGACCGCCCGATGTCCTCCATCAGCTCCATGGCGTCTTCGCCGCTCTCGCACAGGTTCGAGTTCTCCGCGAGTGGCTCGATCACCACGGTGAGGCCGTACTGCGCGGCGTCATCGGCGACCTGGGCCGGACATTCGCTAGTGCTCCACGGTCGCTTCGCGTTCTTCGACCACTGGAGAGCTCGGGTTGTAGCCGGGACCTCCAGAGGGCGCGGGCCCGATACCCGAGACCTCGATACCGTGGTCGTCGAGCAGGGCTGCGCACTTCGCGCCGCCTGGCCGGGCTCAGGTACGGCGGATAGGCGTGGGATGCGGCGGCGCCGATGTCGATGCCGTCGTACCCGATCCGCGCCAGCCGCTTGATGGTCTCGTGGAGTCAGTGTTCGAAGAGCTCTCGCAGGTGCCCTCCGAGGAAGACGCCGTCCGGGTCCCAGGCCTTGCGCAGTTCCTGGAACCGGCTCCAGTCCGGATAGCGCGCGGCCAGCTCCTGACCCGTCCTGGAGTGGACCTTGGCCCAGTGCGGACGGCCCTCGAACTCCCACAGCACCGACTCCACGGCGCGAAGCGGTGCGATCCACCTCTCCGGATCACGCTCCGACACGGGGTGTGTCACGCCGATGTGGCAGGTGATGGCCTGCCTGCTCGGGCTGAGCCAGGCGGTGTCCGCGGCGGTGAAGCGGACGTCCACCGGTGCGCAGACGCGTGGGCCGCCGCGACGCACCTCCCCGACCAGGGCACGGATCGCGTCGGCCGCCCGGTCGAACGGGACGCTGTACTCGGTGCCCTGCACGGGTGGTGGGAGGTGGTGCAGGAGAGCGTCGTCGCAGCGCATGACCTGCGCACGTCCCCGGCCGGCGGCAAGGGCGGCAGCGTAGTGCGCGGTGCCTGCCACCAGCGGCGGCCAGGAGTTGTTGCACAGCAACGAGAGCAGGGCACCGGGCGGTCCCGGTGACGGGGTCGGTGGCTCGTCCGTCGGCGCGGCCTCCCAGACGATCGCCTGTGAGGTGTGCGGGTACCACCAGAAGCCACCGAAGTGGACTTCCCGGAACCTGTCGAGACCGGCCAGCACCTCCGTCAGCGGCCTGCGAAGAACGACTTTGCGCAGCCGGTGGCCGGGCACGACGGCGAAGGTGAGGTCCAGGACCACGCCGAGACACCCGAGGTGCACGCGGACGCCGTCGAGCTCCGGGTCGTCCTGCGTGATCGTGCGCACCTGGCCGTCCGCGGTGAGGATGCGCGCCGACACGACGTGGCTGGAGAGCGTGCCGTGCCTGGGACTGCTTCCGTGCGTCGCCGTGGCCACGGCGCCGGCGACGGTCTGTTCGTCGATCGCGCTCTGGTTCGGCAACGCCAAGCCCGCTGCGGCTAGTTCCTGGTTCAGTTCGCGCATCGTCGTGCCCGCCTTCACCGTGACCGTCATGGCCGCCGGGTCGACGGCGACGATGCCGCGGTGGTGGCGCAGGTCGACCAGCGTCCGGCCGGTCGGCGCGACCAGGTTCGCGTACGAGTGCCCCGACCCCACCACGCTGATGCCGCGTGCGCGTGCGGTGGCGTCGAGCACGACGTCGCGCAGCTGGTCCGCGGTGCGGGGAGCGAGAAGCCGGTCCGCGATGCCACGGACCGCCCCGCTCCAGTTGGACCACGCCGTGCGACCGCGTTCCCCGGTGCCGAGCACCAGACCAGGCGTCGACTGCGGTGCGTCGGTCATCTCTACCTCGTGGTCAGCCGCTCGGCGAACTCGTCCGTCGTCATCCGCTCCGCCTGCCGCGACTCGAAGTACCACTCGGTGAGCCTCTTGAGACCGGTGTGGAACGGCACCTCTGGCGTCCAGCCGAGGCGCTCGAACGCCATGGCGGCGGAGGCGACCCGGTTGTACGGGCCGGTCGGCTTGTCCGGCAACGGCTTGATCTCCGTGTCGGCCTGGCCGGTGAACTCCAGGATCATCCTGGCCGCTTCCCTGACCTGGATGGGCTCCTCGGTGCCGAGGTTGATGGCGCTGCCGTCGTGGAGACGTTCTCCGGCGAGGACCAGACCGCGCACGATGTCCGTGACGTAGGTCCAGTTGCGGATCTGGGTCCCGTCGCCCCAGACCTCGAACGGCTGCTGCTGGATGAACGCCCGGCCCACCATGGCGGTCAGGGCGTGGCTTTCCGGGCAGCGCTCGCCATAGACCGTGAACAGTCGGCACGACACCGACGGGAAGCCGAGTTCGGCGTGGAGTGCGGCGAGCCGCTGTTCGGTCATCAGCTTGGCCCAGCCGTAGATCCCGTCCGCGTGGAACGGTGGCCCCACCTGGGTTTCGGTGAGCCGCACCTCCTCGTTCACGTCGGCCTGCAGGTCGACCGGGTAGACGCAGCCGGAGGAGGCGAAGACGAAGTTCTCCACCCCCTTGTCAACTGCCGCCTGCGTGACGACGCCGTCCAGGACGAAGTTGCGCGAGCACGCGGCCTGGTGCAGCTCGATGAACCCCCGTCCCCCGTGGATCGCGGCGAGGTGGAAGACAACGTCGATGCCACGCATCACCTCGGCGGCGAGCCGCGGGTCGCAGAGGTCGCCCTCCACGAACTCCCAGGCGGACTTCGGAACAGCGCTGAGGTTCTCCAGACGCCCCGAGCTGAGATCGTCGGCGACGCGCACCTCGGCGCCGGCGCCGACCAAGTGCTCCACCAGGTGCGATCCGATGAACGAGCAGCCGCCGGTGACCAGAACTCGCTTACCGTGCCAGAATTCCTGCTGGGGCATGAGTGATCTCCATTCGTGAGAACGGGCCGCGGTGTTTTTCGGGGCGGTCGCAGTCGAGATTTCTCGATGACCGGGAGAACTGCCCCGGCACCGCAATGCCGGTCGGAGGAAGCGAGTATGCGTCAGCAGCACCGTCCATCCCCAGACCCGTTCCGCTTCACGGAACAGAATTGGGAACGAGCCCGGCAGAGCAGCATCGGTTCCAGCGTGCGGAACGAGGGATGGCCCATCGTGCAATCGGCCCCTACCTTTCTGCGGAAATGTGCTCGAGGCGGCCGGGCCGGAATACGGGTCCGGCCGCGGCCGTGATCATCACTGGAAGGCGGAGGGTGATGGCTGGACCGCTCAAGTCCGTGCAGTCGGAGGCACTGCCCGCTCTACCCGCGCTCGACTGGCGTGACGGCGGCGGTGCGGCAGGACAAGCCTGGGTACCGGAGCAGCTGTACCGCGAGATCCTGGAAACGATGCCCGTCGTGTGCGTGGACACGCTCGTCGTCCGCGCCGGCGAGGCGCTGCTCACCCGCCGCCGCCAGGAACCTCAGGCAGGCTCGTTGTGGCTGCAGGGCGGCCGCATGCGCAAGGGTGAGCAACTCGCCGAGGCCGCGTTGCGCACGGCCGAGCAGGAGTCCGGGCTGAGCCTGACCTTGCGCAGCGTGCTGGGAACCTTCTCCACCGTTTTCGAGGCCTCAGCCCACGGCGACTCTTCCACCCACACCGTCAACGTCACCTTTCTCGCCAGCACCGAGCACGACGCCCGGCCACAGGTCGACAGCACGCATGACGAATTCGTCTGGTGGCCGCTGACAGAACCCACCGGGAACGCCTACCTCGACCAGCTCTTCGTCCTGGCGACGCAACAGTTGAGCGGGGTCTGTCAAACGAACGACTCTGGCTCGTAGTCGGTGGTGACGTCGAGTAGCTGTTCGCAATCATGATCTTGTGATGACGGTCGATTCCCTTGTGGGGACGGTGTTCTCCGGACGGTCGGCGTTGATCGTTGAGGACGTGTCGGACGGCGACGGCATGGTGGCGGTCACGGCTCGCACTCGGGATGTGGCCGTGCCGTGTCCGTTCTGCGGGATTGCGACGGCGAAGGTGCACGGGTATCACCACCGGACGGTGAAGGATGTGCCGGTCGATGCTGCCAGGTCGTCGTCCGCCTGCGCGTGCGGCGGCTGGTCTGCCCGGTCCGGGCCTTGTGCGTGCCGAGAAATACGTCCGTGCAGGTCAGCAGGCATCGGCATGTTGCCGATCATCATCGGGCATGATCGCGGCCGTGCTGGTCCGCTTCGCCTACCTCGCCGTCTCTCACGTCTTCGCCGCGCTGTGGCTCCTGCGCATGACCGAGCGTGAGAAGGATGTCGAGATCCCTCGCGTTACGCCACCAACTCGCGGTTCTGCACCGGCAACTCGACGGTCAGCGCCCACGATTGCGGCCAGAGGACAGGACGTTGCTCGCGGCCCTGCTGGTGCCTTTGGCCCGCGCGACGCTGCGTCGGCCCGGATACGGTGCTGAGGTGGCATCGCGACCTGATGAAGCGCCGCCATGCCCGAACGAGCGTGAACCGTCGGCCTGGACGTCCGCGCACTGTCGCTTCGATTCGCCGTCTCGTCCTGCGCCTGGCAAGCGAGAACCCGTCGTGGGGGTATCGACGCATTCACGGTGAACTCGCGCTTCTCGGTGTCGCGGTCGCCGCATCGACGGTGTGGGAGACCCTGTACGGGTGCTGCATCCTCGTCTCTTCGAGGCAGCGTGAGGATGACCGGCTCGCGCTTCGTGCGAAGCCGGTTTCGTACCAACGGTCAGGAGTACGATGTCAGCTTTGATTGCGTTCGAGGTCGGACAGGTCTGGATGAAGAGTCCCACTTTCGAGAGGATCATAACCGGTCTGCTGGAACGCTCGACGGATCCGGTGGACCGGGATGTCTGCACGGATTCGCTGGTGATGAACACCCTGTGGGTGGAAAAAATTCCTGAGCGACGCAAAGGTGCGGTGCTCGGCGGGCTGTGGTCGGTGCTAAGTGAGGAACTTCTGAGTGATGCGCACGACGACAACATGACCGCCATATATCAGATTCGGCAGCTGCGGGCCGAGATGGTGCGGCGTTACCGGGACCTGCTGACACGGCACCTGTCGGAGATTGGTGAATCCCTGAAAGCGAACGAATCCGCTGAACGACTGCAGGACGTCGTTCTCGAATTGCTGGATGAATCGCCGATCTCTCAGGACGAGGTGCGTGCTGACGTGCGCAAGGCAGTCGCGGCAGGTGACATCGCGCTGGCGTTCGAGGTGATGTGTGGCTGGATTGGCGAGGGGCAGGCAGATATCCAACCTGCCTACTTCCAGCGCCTGGCCGCCGTGGCCGAGGCGATGGACGTGGTCGAGGGCGCATTGGGACCGCTGGAGCGGGTTCGACAGAACTGAACCGGGCAACGTGCTGCCCTGTCGGCTCCTACGCCACGCAGCAAGGGTGCCGTGCGCGTGGCCCATTTCCTTCACCGTTATCGCGGCATAATGCTGATCTACGTGCACCTAACCGGGGAACTGCTCCGCCGCGGGCACCAGCAGGTGCCAGTCGCCGTCCGGCAGAGTGCGCAGTCGATCAAGCAAAGCGGACATCCTTGCCAGCAACGCTGGGCGCTCGGCCCAGCGGCCGAGGAGGAGTTGAAGCGGTTCCAGAACGCGATCAAGGCGGGGGTGGACCCGGCGGCGCTGGTCGAGGCTGTGAACGAGGCGCAGGCGAAGCGCGCGGTTGCGCAGGCCGAACTCGTGGACGTACCGACTGCGGGTGGGTTCGAGAGCGCTGACCTCTACGCCATGGTCGACAACCTGGGAGACGTCGGCGTCAGGCTGGGCGAGGCCAAGCCGGAGAGCCTCAGCGACCTCTGCCGCAGGCTTGACCTGCAGGTCAGCTACTCACACACAAGCCGCGAGGCTGATGTTTCCATCAATCTCGCGACTTGTGTGGATAATGCTTATGTCCGAGGGGGGACTTGAGTCCCCATATGTAGCAAGCTTGCGCAGATCGTGTGTTCATGCGCTATTGGATAGCTCGAACCTAGTATAGAGGGCCAGTCGATGTGATTCAACCTCTCGTCGCTAAGTTCTGTCGACTGGGGTCAAGGCCTTTCGTGGCGAACTGTTGGATCGCAGGCTGACCTGGAATCAGATCGGCCTATGTGCGCTGTGAGTGCGAGCGACACTACGACGAGCACCGCACCCACCGATCACTCGCTGGCGCGGTGCTCTTGAAGGTCCGGCCCCAGCCTCTCGAACCCGACCAGATCGAATGTCTCAACGTAGCTCGGCAAGACCGTCTCGGCGGAGTCATCCATGAGTATCGCCATGCGGCTTAACCTGCATGGACGTAGTTTTCGGCACGCACAGGCCTGAGCCGCAGGTCAGGACTCTGGACCTAGTTTTGGAACCCCACAGGCGGCAAGCTCGATCCAATGTGGACAGAGCTTGGGGGCAATTGCTGAGCTTTAGCAAGTAATTCCAAGTCACTGCGAGGACCTGCGGCCCGTACACTCGCCCGCCAGAGCTACCCGAGCACGCCCTTCGGGCCAGGAGAACGATCAGGTGGACGGGGATAACACGTCAACGACATCCAACCAAATCGCGGGGGATGTCCTGGGGAACGCCTTGCTGGCTGGTGTCATCCATGGTGACGTGCACCTCCACCAGGGTGTGCAGCAACAGGTCAACGAACACCACGAACCACCAGAAAGCTGGCACACGCTTCCCGCGCTTCCGCGAGAGGTTCGATCGCTGCTGCGCGCGCAGCTGACGATGGCGGAGGAACCGCCCTATCGACTGAGGGGCGCGCGGCAGCCGTCTTTGGACACTGTCCATGTTCAGCAAGACCTCGGTACCTCCACCGACGAGTCGCAGCCTGAACACGCGCGGCCTGTTCCGATCGTGCACGAGGACGATCAATGGATTGGTATGCCACCTACGGCCCGTGTGGTTCGGTTGGCGGTCCGGCCGCCGGCTCGCACGATTCGCCAGGCGCTCGACGGCGACGACCATCTGATCGTGACCGGCGGCCCTGGGCAGGGGAAGTCCACGATGCTGCAGCGCCTTGTTGCCGAGACAGCACAGCGTTGGATGAGATCGGACAGCTCCGAGCCGCCGTTGTTCGAGATCGTGGTGCCGCTGAAGGTGACCGCGCGAAACCTTGCTGCCCGTGCCCGTGACGGCCTGCCCTTCGCGCAGCTCCTAGCGGATTGCGTTGGAGTCGAGTACGCCGCCATGATGCTGTGCGACCAGGTTGGCGCTGACGTCCTGGCGCGCAGGGTGGTGGGGTGTCGCTGGTTGCTTCTGGTCGACGCTCTCGACGAGGTGGCCGACCCCGCCGAGCGGGAGCACCTGGTAAAGGTGCTGGCCATGATCACCTCGGACGTTGACGAATCTCCCTACCGCATCGTCCTCACCACCAGGCCGATCGAAGGGAGTGGCCTCGCCCCGCTTCATCGCATCGGTGCGAACCGGTACGAGCTCCTGCCGTTCGACGACAAGGCGGTCCAACGTTTCGCCGAACACTGGTTCGCAGAGGTCGGGGAGAACTGTGCCTACCGCTTCCTGCAACAGGTTCGCGATGCTCACCTCGATGAGCTGGCGCGGGTGCCTTTGCTCGCGACGATCGCCGCGATCATCTTCGAACAGCGCGGTGACCGGCCGCTACCGGACAACCGGTATGAGCTGTACGACAGATACCTGGCTCAGCTCGCCGCAACACACGTCGTAATGGAGGGACCTTTCGAGGCACACCGCGTCAAACTGCTCGAACATCTTGGTCGCACGAGGCTGGATACGGACACCTCGCTCGTCGTGGCAGCCTGCGAATGGGCCACGAAACACATGTCCGCAGATCAGCTCACCTTCGGCTGGGAAACACGACTCGTCTCGTTCCTTGCTGCAGTGGGACCGATGATAATCCGCGGTGACGACGACCTGGCGTTCATGCACCACAGCTTCGCCGATCACCTGGCCGCTTCTGCGAGGGCTCGAGAGCTTCCCCCACACTTCGAGCCCGATCACACCGCGTTCGCCCGCTTGGTGCACGACGCACGGCCCGAGGACGCGGGTGAGCACAGCCGAGCGGTCCTGGTCCACTACACCCGCCTCCTGCCGGCCGAGGCCGACCATCTCATGCGTTGGCTGCACACGGGCGAGGCTGAACAGCACTTGCTGGCAGCTCGACTGCTCGCCCAGCACCTCCCGGCAAGTGCGGACGTCATCGACGTGTTCCTCGGAACCGTGCGGGGATGGGCGATTACGACGCACTACCTCAGTACGGAGATCCTCGGGCAGGCCAGCCGCGCTACGCATCATCCGCGCCTGGCCACCTGGCTGGTCGGACTGATGCGCGATGTCTGCATGCCATGGCGATCACGCCTGGAAGCGGCCACCGCACTTGCAATCAGATTGCGCGACGCGAACCACGGCGGCGAAGCGCTCCAGTTGTTGCGGTCGGTCGTCGACGAGCAGACGGTTTTCGTCGATCACCGCCTGGCGGCGGCAGAAGCCCTGGCGCAGAGCAGCACTGACGAACGGGAAACTGCTGAACGTGGTCTACGGGCAGTGCTGACATCCCGATCAGCGAATGGTGCTCAATGCCGAGCCGCAGCCGTGGTACTGGCAAAGTTCGGTCCGGCCGCACGTGAAGACGCCGTAACGGCACTGTCGGCGTTGTTGGAGAACCAGTACACGCCGACAGAAGATTTTCTTGAAGCGGCGACAGGCTTAATCGAGATTGGTGTCGAGTTTTACGGCAGAAGCGCCGATGCGTTCAGGACGGTTCTGCGAGACCCCGTCCTCGATCCATCCTCTCGTCGTGGTGCTGCGTTGGGTCTGGCGTGTCTAGGGTCTGATCAGTTGGACGAGGCGGCAAGATATTTGAATGTCCTCTTTGATGACCTCCGATATCATTCAAGTAGTCGGACCACCTTTGCTGCTGCGTTGGCCGAACTCGGCCCTCTGTATAAATTTGCAGCGCGTAAGTTGCTTTTGAGACTTCTTGTTGAACCTGCGGTCGATCCTTTTGATAAAGTATGGTGTATTCGCGAGTTGAGTCAACTCGGCCCACAGTTCAGAAGTGACACTCTACCGTTGTTGCGCGATGTTCTGCGAGACACATCGACCAGCGCGAACAACCTGATGTGGGTGGCAGAGTTGTTTGCAGAGCTCGGCCCAGATTTTTGCGACGAGTCTGCCGAAATCGCGCGGCGCGTGCTTGAAGATCATCTGCTCGGCGTTGATGAGGAAGTTCGTGCATTGGACCTGCTCATCGGACTTGGCGAACCGTACAGATCTCCGGCTGTGGCTAGGCTGCGCCGATACCTAAGTGGCATTGGCACTGACCCTCGTATGCGCTGCGAAGCGGCCAATACTCTCATTCGTGTAGGCCCTGAACTTCACGCTGAAATCGTCGAAGCGTTGTTGAAAGTTGCTCATGGAAACAACAGGCCCGAGTTAATTGCGCGCGCGTGGAGATCCCTGCTTGGCCTCGGAGTGGAGTATCGGGACAAGGCGTTGCGAGAATTGTCTTGTCTGATGCAAGAGGGCGGTGTCGCAATTAATATTGCTTGGGGCGTCGCCCGAGTTTTGTCTTCCGGCGGGGGTGATCCGACGCAGGTTGTCGGGACCGCAATGGGGGCTGTACTTGGGGATGCTAAGCGAGCTGTTCGAGATCGAGTGCAGGCAGCGCGAGGCATGTTGCAGCTCGGGGCGAAATTTCATCAGTCTGCCGTCGACGGTGTTCTTGAGATTCTTTCGGAACGAATAGCGGGCCTGAATTACGCGAACGTCGTCAGGCCATTTGTGTCCGTTGGGCCTGGCCACCGCATGCGGCTGGCTGACGGATTGCATTCGATTGTGCAGGATCCTGATGCGCTCGTCCTTGAGGTATGGAATGCGATCAGTGCTTTGAATGAACTAGGCTTCGGGCAGTCTGCGGAAGTGGTTGTTTCGCTGCGAGAAATCGTCCACGACGATTTCCTTGAGCCACAGGAAAGCCTGTTGGCTGCAGTCCTGTGGGCCCGCCTCGTGCCCGAACAAGTCGCTGACTCGACGGCGCGGGTTCTTGCTGCTGTGCACGAGGTTCAGCCTGCTCGCTGGAGGCGGGCGCTGCTTGACCTTGTCCGGCTCGGGGCTGACGTGGTTGTACCACTCCGGGCGATCTTGCAGAGTTCGAACTATAGGGTTGTTCGGGAATCCGTCGCATCAGTGTTAGTTGACCTCACGGGCGAGGGTGTTGAAGAACTTCGTGACCAAGCCGCGGATGACTGTCTGGGAGACGAGTCCCGCAGTCGCGTGATGGCTAGGCTAGTGGAACTGGACAACTCCGCGTCGGCTAAAATCGTCGACCACCACAGGGAGGTGTTCCGCGACGAGTCCGCGCCCATCGCGATCAGATGCGCGGCTGGTTACCGACTGGTCAGGCTTGACCAGTCTGAGATGAAAACCGTCTCGTCGGCACTCCGGCATCTCGCGGCCAGCTCTGAGATCACGCCGAGCGAACGAGAAGCCTGTATAGAACGGCTCGACTTCTTGATCCCAGCAAGGCTCGATGACGTCGTGAACCTTGCCGTTGGTGCTGCCAGAAATCCTGGCGCAGAGAAATCGGCTCGCCGAGGGATACTTCGTGTCCTGCCACCTGACGTCCGCTTGGAGGTCGAGCGCGGCTTGCTTACTGACCACACAATTTCGATCGAGCACCGCTTGCCTCGGCCTGGACTGTGGGGCGAGAATCCGCTGGCGGCGGAAATAGAAACTGAGGTCCGCGATGTGCTGACGGCGCCCGAATTCTCACGGCGCGAGAAGGTCGTCGCTGCATCGGCGCTGGCGAGTTCGTCGGCGAGGCTTGTCCAGGAAGCGCTTGGGTATCTTGAGCACCTGTCGAATGAACCCGGTGTTGCCGACTCGGCGAGGCTGCAAATCGCCAAACTTGGAGTCGAACACCGAAATCGCATTCGACAAACTGCTTACGACACCGCGTCCGATGTCACGAAACCCGTGCGCGAGCGGTTTCGATGCGCAGTGATGTTGAGGAAGCTTAGTCTACATCGTCGTCCACAGATGACAGACCTGTGGCGCGAGGTGGCAGCGGACTGCCTGCACCCCGTGTTGTGGCGTGTCCGTGCGCTCATCGAGTTGAGTCGCGTCGACGGCTTGAGTGCACTGCGCACCATGCGTGACGACGAACGAGCACACCCTGTGGCGCGTTGGAAGATCGCGAAGCACCTCGTTGCTGCCGCAGTTGACGATCGAGCGGCTGGGGTGCAGGTGCTCGGCGCCATCGCGACCGATCTCCGTCTTCCGGCGGGCATGCGGTGGCGAGCGGCAGAGGACCTCTCTGAACTCGGTATCCGAGGTCACGAGGAGGCGTCGCAGGCGCTCTGGGTGATCGCAAACGACGACGCCAACCCCGTCACCGCCCGTGCTAACGCCGCTGCTGTTCTTGGCAAGATCTCTCCGGCTCGGCGTCGAGATGCTCGGAAGATCCTGGTTCTCTTGTCGACGGTTGGCAAGCCGATGCTGCGTAAGCAGGTATTGCGATCGCTTGGCACGATCGAACCGGACGTGGCCGCGCGGGAGTTGCGGGCGATGGCGCTTGACTGCGATCTTGGTCCCGTTGTGCGCCTTCGCTGTTCCAACGCGATGGTGGAACTGCGTCGTGATCTCCGTGAGGAGGCCGCGCTGGTTGCTCGTGCGATTGCATATGACGAGTCGGTGAGTCGTCAAGTGCGCGTTGGAGCCGCTCGTACTCTGGCGCACTGCAGCGCTCTCTTTCGCGAAGAGGCGCGCGAACTCGTTCGGTCGTTGGCGACACGGCCATGCGGAGCTTGAGCAAGGTTGTGCCGCTCGAAAAGTCGTCGCTGCACGTCACGCGCGGCATCTGCACACGTTTGATGAGTCCGCTGGGGAACGAGATGTGTTGCAGTCTGCGGGTGGCGTGGTCGTCTGTCGTAGATTTTGTCGAGCAGCAGGGCAGGTCACCGCCTGACTCGGCCAACGCGATGTTTGTTTACGGTCATCTGGGCCGTGCCCTGAGACGACTGCCGTTGCAGCATTCGACTCGACGGAGAAAGGCTTTCGGCTGACCGTGCGTACGGATGCAGCACCATGACCAAGCCGATTCGCCATCTGGTGCCGCTGGGCGCTGAGAACAAGTGGAGCGACTTGGTCGCGACGCTGATCGAGCTGGATCCGGACCCGGTGGCTGACCTGTTGGGCCTTGGCGACTTGCCGGCCCACGTCTCGGTCGAACGCGAGGCGTCGGCCGGCAGCGGCGGCCGCGTCGACCTCCTCATCAGCGTGGGCAATGAGAAGCGCTGCGTCGCGGAGGCGAAGGTCCTGTCTGGCCTCGGGCTCGACCAGTTGCGGCGCTACCGCGACCACTTCGCGGGCGTTCCCCATCACGTGCTGATCACGTTGGAGCACTTTCCGATCGACGTCCCCAGCTCTGCGGGATGGCGCTCGGTGCGCTGGGAGGACCTGCTGCGGGCGTTGTCCAGAAGTAGCGTCCCACTGGTCGCGCAGACGGCGTCCACCTGGTTGTCCTACGTCGACGGGGAGATGCCACGGCTCTCGGCGGGCACGCGATGGAACGACCTGCGAGACGGCGAGGGCTTCGTCATCGCCATGCGTGCCCGGATGGCATGGGTGTACCGCCAGCTGCGGCCACCACCCGATGTCGAGCACGACCTGGTGAGCTCGTCGGCCGGCCAGAGCTGGGTAGCGAGGCTCTACGCGCCCGCCCGGAAACCGGGCTACTGGGTCCACGTCGAGGCCGAGGAACGACTCAGTGTCCAGGCCTACCCCAAGCACGCGGGAGATCCTAGGTGGGGAAGTGTCCAGGGACCGTCGGTGAAGGTCTGCCTCATGCAGAGGGACGTGCGCACGTCCGCAGACTTCGACTGGACCTACCTGCGCTCGCTGTGGCCGACGATGGAGGCCGCGCGACACGACTGGGTGAGCACCTCGGCCAACCCCAAGGCCCCGCACGACCGAGCAGCGTGGAAACAGATGATCGCTGACGGCGGGCCGCGACACCTCGGCATCGGCTTCGGCGAGAAACAGGCCAAGCAGCGCGGCCAATGCATGTTCGGCGCCCGGTTCCAGCTACCGGCCGACGCCACGCTCGGCACGATCGCCGCGGAACTCAACTCGACGTCGAAGCTGCTACTCGAACTCGCCGCGCTCCCTTACGAGGTCTCCTGACCATCTGCGGCGTTGTGCGTGCTGAGAAATACGTCCGTGCAGGTCAGCAGGCATCGACGTGCTAGCGATCATCCTCCGGCATGATCGCGGCCGTGCTGGTCCGCTTCACCTACCTCGCCGTCTCCCACGCCTTCGCTGCGTTATGGCTGTTGCGCATGAGCGATCGTGAGAAGGACGTCGAGATTCTCGCTCTACGCCATCAGCTTGAGGTCTTGCGCAGACAGCTCGGTGATCAGCGCCCACGACTGCGGCCTGAGGACAGGGCGTTGCTTGCTTCCTTCCTCGAGCCCTTAACCCGCGCGGCGTTACGCCGCTTCCGGCTGTTGGTCAGCCCGGACACGGTGCTGAGGTGGCATCGCGACTTGACGAAGGGTCGCCATGCCCGTGCGAGCGTGAATCGGGCGCCCGGACGTCCACGCACGGTGGCTTCGATCCGCCTGCTCGTCCTGCGGCTGGCGGCCGAGAACCCGTCGTGGGGGTATCGGCGTATCCACGGTGAACTCGCGCTCCTCGGTGTCGCGGTCGCCGCCTCGACGGTGTGGGAGATCCTCAAGACTGCCGGCGTCGATCCTGCGCCGCGCCGGACAACCGTTACCTGGGGCGACTTCCTGCGCTCGCAGGCGGAGGCGATCCTGGCAATGGATTTCATCGAGCCGGTCACGCTGACCGGCCAGCGCCAGTACATTCTCGCCGTCATCCACCACGCCAGTCGCCGTGCATGGATAGTCGGCACGACCGCGCACCCCACCCATGCCTGGGTTCACCCAGGCGATCCGAAACTTGCTCATGGACCTCGAGGACACCGGATGCGTCGTGCGGATCAGGTTCCTCATTCGCGACCGCGACGGCAAGTACCCGGCACTGATCGACGAGATCCTCGGCGGTGCCAGGATCGCGACGATCCTGACCGGCGTCAGGGTGCCCCGCATGAACGCGATCATGGAACGCTGGGTCAAGACGCTGCGCGGCGAACTCCTGGACCGCACACTGATCTGGAACGAGGCCCATCTTCGGCGCGCGCTGCGTGAGTACGAGCGGCACTACAACGAGCACCGTACCCACCGATCCCTCGCCGCGGCAGCACCCTTGCGATCCCGGCACCAGCCCCTTGGACCTGACCGGATCGAACGCCTTGCGGTGCTCCGACGGGACCGTCTCGGTGGAGTCCTCCACGAGTATCGGCACGCCGCTTGACCTGTGCGGACGTAATTTTCGGCACGCACAGGGCCCCGGACAACCGGGTGAACCGCTGTGATCTCGCTGGACGCCGCAAGGGCGTCCGGACAGGCTGTCCGGACGCCCAGCTCGCGGCGCTGGACGAGGCTTTCGGTGGACCTGATGCCGCCGGAGTTCAGCCCGCGGCCCTCGTAGCGGGCCACGTCGACGGGCTTGAGCAGACGTGTCCGGAGCAGGTTTTCGCCGGCGTGACCGGACGTCGTCCACCCCGATTCGCTCACGCGGTCGGTGCTCGGGCGAGCCACTCGAGCAGTTCGTCCAGCCCGGCCTCCGAGTCCTTCTCGACGGTGAGTTCGGTGACCTCGGGCAGCCAGTCCCGCGGCACGTCCGCAGCCGGTTCACCGTTCGCCACCGGCCGGACCAGCAGGAACTTCCTCGCCCACTTCGCGCCGTTCCTCGCGAGCAGGCCGGCGAAGCTGCCGTGCTCCAGCTTCGCGCGCAGCCGATCACCCGTAGGCGCGACCGCCCTGGTGGCATCCACATAGGACTGAGAGGTCACGACGATCACGTGGTCCGCGCGCAGGGCCTGAGTGGTGACCCAGTCGCCGCACTCCTCGGCGGAGGGCAGTGGACAGCGGTCGGACTCGACCCGGAAGCCCGCCTTCGTGAGGGTCTCCTCCACTGAGCGCACCCAGGACTCGTGTTCCGGCGCATAGGAGACCAGCACGCGACCACCTATCGCCGGGGGCGCGGGCTCGGGTCGTTCGTGCTCGTTGCGGGGCAGTCGCACGACGAAGGCGTCCGCGGTGCTCGCCGGTCGGAGGCGGACGCCGGCCTGCGGGATGTAGTCGTAGTGTCCTTCGGCGATGACGTGAACGTGGTCGTCGTGCTCGGAGGTCAGGAGCACCAGGTAAGCCGTGTGCGTGCCTGCCGGCATGCCGTTCGTGTGTCTCCATCCCACGTGTGAGTTCTGGGTGCCCGAGCACGAGATCTCCGGGCGCACGGCGGGCAGGACGACGCTCGTCGCCGGCGAACCCGCGGGCCACGGCGAGGGGGCGTCGCCGACCGCGGGCACGAAGTGCAGTTGTTCGGTCAGCCGGTAGGTCGTGCGGCCTACGGGTGTGGTCACGTGGTCGGGGATCGCGTCGAGGACTGTCGCCGTTGAGTCGGCGAACCTGAACCGCACCGTCGCCCAGCCGGGCTCAGGAACCCCTGGTCTCAGGTCGAAGTCATAGCTCAGCCGGATCAGGTATCCGATTTTTCCGGCGAGGTCGGATGGAATCTTTTCCAGTCGGTTGATCCGCCAGGAGTTCAATTTGATCCGGCCCATGATCACGTTGCCGGGCGCATCCGCCAGATCTCTGTCGGGCCTCGCCAGAAAGAGCGATACGTCGCCGTGAAAACCCGGCTCGAACTGGTCGTTCACGTGATCACTCTCCAGCGGGGCGTTGCTTCTGGCCGAGGAAGTATATGGTGGCGGAGATTGATGTGGATCACGGCTCACCGGAACAGGACGGGCTCGATTGGTGTCACGTGAAGCTGATGGCGGTTATCCGAGCGAAGCCGATCGGCGGATGGCGCTGGCCAGGGAATGGGACAGCCTGGTCGAACGCGTTCGGGGTCACGGATTCGAGGACTTCCTTCGGCCACCGCGACTCGACGCGCTGATCTCCGGCGTCCGGCAGGGGCCCGTCGTGGTGGTCAACGTCAGCACGCTGCGGTGTGATGCGCTGATCGTCGGTCCGGAGGGAGTGCGTCCCGTCGAGCTCCCGCTGACGGCCGACGAGGTCATGCGCAGGACCGTTGCCTACCTGAACGCGCTGCGCGGTGACGGGCAGGTGGCAGGTCTGTCCTTTGTGGAGGAACTCGAGGCGGAGGCCGAGGCGCGGAAACAGCGGGAGACCGTTCTGCGGGAGACCGTCGAGTGGCTGTGGGACGCCGTGGCGGAGCCCGTGTTCGCCGAGCTCGGGATCACCGAGTCGTCGGCCGAACCTGAGCGCCGCCTGTGGTGGTGCCCCACCGGCCTGCTCACGCTGCTGCCACTGCACGGTGCCGGGTACCACTTCGACGGGAGCAGGCGAACGGTCATCGACCGCGTCATTCCCTCCTACACACCGACGGTGCGTGCGCTCGGCCTCTCCCGCCCGTCCCGCGACGAGCGGGGCGTCACCTCCCCGCTGCTGTTCGTCGGCGCTCCCGACCACCAGGACCAGGTGGCGTTGCGCGAGGAGGTGACGCGCGAGCGTGATTTCCTGCGCAGGTGCTACCCCGGTGGCGTGACCTTGCGGGAAGGCACGGACGCCACCGTCGGGGCGGTACAGCAGGACATCGTGGGTCATCGGCGCGTGCACCTCAGTTGCCACGGCCGGCAGGACGTGAACGACCCGTCGCGGGCGGGCTTCATGCTGTCCGACGGCCTGCTGACCATCGTCCGGCTCGCCGAGTCCCGCTTCGAGGGAGACTTCGCGTTCCTGTCCGCGTGCCGGACCGCGACAGGCGGACTGCACCTGCCGGACGAGGTGATCACACTCGCGGCGGCCATGAACTACGGCGGCTTCCGCAACGTCGTCGCGACCGCCTGGTCGATCGACAGCACCGTCGCCGCGGAGGTTACCAAGGCGTTCTACCTCCGATCGATCGTGGGCGGCGTGTTCTTCCCCGAACGCTCGGCGCAAATGCTCCACGCGGTCGTGCGTGACATGCGTGATGGGGGACGGCCGCTGGAAGTGTGGCTGCCCTTCACCCACACCGGCTCATGACGGACGACCGTGAGCTGCTGCTGCGCCGGGTCGAGTCCAGAGTGGAGAGGTACGCGACCACGCGGGACGGTGCTGCCGTGCTCGGCGACGAAGCAGCCGAGGAGGCCGCCGCGCTGCTGGACACCGAGAGGCCCGACTCCGGGCCGGATGTGGAGACGCGGGTCGCGGCGGGCTGGTTGTACTGGTGCAGGGTCGTCGCGGGCGACGGTGACCAGGCCCGAGCCGATCTGCGCCGGGCGATCGACGTCTTCCAGGCGCTGATCGACGTCGCTCCCGAGCACGTGCCGGAGGAGATCCACGCGCTGATCGATCCCGGCTCGGCGGCCGAGTTCGGTGCGGCAGCGCTCGTCGCGTACCTCGACACGGGTGAGGCGGCAGAGCTCAACACGGCCGTGACCCTTCTGGCGGCGGCGGTCTCCGGCGGCACCTCCGCCGAGGCGGACGTGCTCTCCTCCTGGTGCACCAACCTGGCAAGCGCGCTGAGAGAACGTCACCTCCTGTCAGGGGACACCGGCGACCTGGAGGACGCCCTTGCCGCAGCTGAGCGCGCGGCGGGTCTCGTCTCGGAGCACGACCCGCACCGCGGCGGGGTGTTCGCCGTGCTGGGAGCCGTGTGGCTCACGTCGTTCGACCGGACGAGCGACGTCACCCACATCGGCAGGGCCGTCTCGTGTTACCGGGATTCGCTGGTGGAGAGCGTGATCCTCGCGGAGAACTCGTTGCTGTGGAACAACTTCGCGCAGGCGCTGGTGACGTGGCACCAGGCCGGGGGAGACGACGCAGGCTTGACCGAGGCGATCGACGTCTGCCGCGCGCTCGTGACCGCGACGGACGAGGAGGGCTTGCCGGACGCGTTGACCACACTCGCCCGTGCCCTGCTGGCCCGCTACGAACGGGACGGCGCCGAGGCGGATCTCGACGAAGCCGTGCGGAGTGGCCGCGAGGCAGCGGACCTCGCGCTCAGGGCCGGACTGGATCCGGCCGAACCCGCAGACGCCGTCGCCGCGACCTCGGCCGCGCGCTACCGGGCCGCGGGCGACATCGAGGACCTGGACACCGCGATCACCGTGGCGCGCTCGGCCTGCGCCACAAGAGAAGTGCTCGCCAGGGAAGTACGCCGGTCCACTCTCGGCCTCCTCCTGCTCGACCGGTGGTGCCGCACGGGACAGGAGGGCGACTGGGACGAGGCGATCGGCCTGGTGCGTTCGGCGGCAGACGGTCTGCCCGAGGACAGCGCGCACGTGGTCTCGTGCCTGATCAACCTCAGCGTGGCACTGCAGACCCGGTTCGAGCGCGCGGGAGACCTCGCGGCGATCGGCGAGGCCGTGGAGGTCGGGCGACGAGCCGTGACATTGGCCGGCACATCTCATGCGCACACACCAAGAGCCCTTTCCGTGCTCGGCCTCGCCCTGCACGGACTGTTCGAGGCGCACGGATCGATCGCCGACATCGACGAGTCGATCAACCTCGCGCAGCAGGTGGTAGCCCCGGTCGCAGGCGAACACCGCGCGGCGGCCACGTTCCTCGGCAATCTTGCCGCGGCCTGGTGGGCGCGAGCGCAGTGGTCCGCCGATCCGCAGGACCTGGACAACGCGGTGGCGACCGGGGAACGCGCGGTCGAGAGAGCGCGGCAACGCGACGATCTGGCGATGTTCGGCTCGACGCTCTCGGTCGCGTTGAGCTTCCGGTATCAGCTCCGGGGCGTGACCGAAGACCTCGACCGCGCTGTCGTCGCCGGCCGGAGTGCGGTGTCCGTGCTGGGCGCACACCACCAGGACAGCGGACCGCAACTGGCCAACCTCGCCGCCGTGCTGTGCGAGCGGTTCGAAAGTCTCGGTGAGCTGGAAGACGTCGACGAAGCCGTGGAGCTGGCGCGGGAAGCCGTCCGAGGAGACCTGCTCCCCGGACCCCACCGCGCCGCCCGCCTGTCGACCGTGGCCGGTGCGATGCTGACCAGGTACGAGGCCCTGCACCGTCCGGCAGACCTCGACGCCGCCGCCGAGGCCGCCGCCGCGGCGGTCGAACTGACCCCGGCCGGTTCGCCCGTCCTGGCCGGTCGCTGGAGCAACCTCGGAACCGTGCTGGCCGCACGGGCCGCCCGGGACGACGAACCCGAGGACCTCAGGGACGCAGTGCGTCACCTTCGTGAAGCGGTCCGCGCGGCCGAGCCGGACTCGTCGGATCGCGCTGTGCTGTGCGCCAACCTCGCGATGACGCTGCTGTCACTGCACACGGCCGCGCACGAGCCGCAGACGCTCGACGAGGCGATCTCCTGGGCCAGGGAGGCGGTAGCGGGCACACCGCCCGGACGGCCCGAACGCGCACTGCACCTGACCGATCTCGGTATCGCTCTGGGGTCGGCAGGCCGGGAGACAGGCGACGGATCCTTTGTGGACGAAGCGCTCGCATGCTTCGCGGATGCCTTCGGAAAGCAGGAGGCTCCACCGGTGGTGCGCATGCTGGCGGCCCGCTGGAGCGGCCGGGTGGCCGCCGCCCACGGGCTCGTGCAGCAGGCCGCCTCGGCGTACACCGACGCGGTCGGGTTGATCGGGGTGACGTCGTGGCACGGGCTGGACCGCCGCTCACGCGAAGCCCATCTGGTCACTTCCCAGGGCCTGGCCACCGACGCCTGTGCGGCGCTGATCGAGGCCGGGCGGCCGGAAGAGGCCCTGGAGGCGCTGGAAACGGGCCGGTCCGTGCTGTGGAACCAGCTGAAGGACGCCACAGGCGGGTTGCCGGGGCCGGACGTGGCACTGCATCGGCGGCTCACCGAGGTGGGACGCCTGCTCAACCACCCGCCGCGCGGTGCGGGAAGCATCGCGTCGACCGTCCTGAACCCGGCCGCACGGCCATGACGGGAAGGCAGCACGTGGACGAGTTCGAGGCGTTACTGGAGACCGCCGCCGCCCGGTTGCGGGCGGCGGAGAGCGGGAACCGCGAAGGGGTCCTGGACCCGGTCACGCCCGCGATCGCGGAGAAGCTGCTCTCGGCCACCGTGCCCGCGGGACACGACGCCGTCGACGTGGCGCTGATCGCGGGCATGCTCCTCTTCGCGCACGGCAACGCGTTGCCGCCAGGTGAGGCGCGAACGGCCGCGCTGGGGGCGGCCAGGTCCGTACTCGCCGAGGTCTCCCGGCACAGTGAGGGGATGGCACCCGCGGTGCGAGCGGCGATCGCGGCGGCCGTGGACCTCGACGACGTGGGCAACGTGCGCACCGGCAAGCACATGATGGAGATAGCGATCAAGACCGGCGACGCCAACGCGCTCGCGCACGCGATCTCCGGCTACCGCACCACGCTCCAGCAGGACGGTGGCGGCACCCACCCCGACCGTCTGGAGGCGATGTCCAACCTCTCCACCGCGTTGCGCATGAGGTACGAGCGCACCAGGCGCCTCGCCGACCTCGCGGAGGCGTTCGACTGGGCGGAACGTGCCGTCGAGGCCTCCGACCCCGGTTCACCGGCGCGCCCGAACCTTCTGACGACACTGGCCGTCTGCCTTGGCCTGCTAGCCGACCACACCGGAACGGAGGACCTGCGCGACCCCGCGGTCGACCATCTCCGCGAGGCGGTCGCCGCCACACCGGCCGACGATCCTCGGCGAACAGCGCGGCTGACGAACCTGGCGATCACGCTCCGCTCCCGCGCGCAACGGCGCCGATCCGTTCCCGATCTCGACGAGGCGATCGACCTGCTGCGCGCGACCGCGACCGCCGGCCGGCACCAGGAGCGAGCGGTGAGGCTGACCGCACTGGGCGCCGCTCTGGTGCTCAGGTACGAGTGGACCCGGGATCTGTCCGTTCTGGATGAAGCGGTCGAATCTCACCAGGAGGCACTGCGGATGACACAGCAGGACGACGCCCTGCAGCCGGCGCGGGCGGCCAACCTCGGCCTGACCCTGCGCGGCCGGTTCGAAGCGACCGGAGCGGACGAGGACCTGGACGCCGCGGTCGACGCGCTTCGCATCGCGTGGGACCATGGGTCGCCCCAGGACGTCCGGTTCGGAGCGTGGGCGTCGGACTTCGGCACCACCCTGCTGACACGCTTCGAACGGCACCGGGACTTCGCGGACCTGGAATTCGCGGTGCGGGCGTGTGATCGCGCGGTCGAGTGCACCGAGCCCGGCTCGCCCGACCTGGCGCGCCGGCTCTCGAACCTGGGCATGGTGCTCCGCGCGAACTACGACGAGACGTCGTCGGCAGAGGACCTGCGGATCTGCGTGGAACACCACCTGGCGGCCGTAGAGGCGTTGCCGGAGAACGAACCGGGAGCAGGAGCGATCCTGTCGAACTGCGCGAACGCGCTGCGGACGTCGTTCGAGCTGCTGGGCCGGACCGATCACCTCGACCTGGCGATCGAGACCGCGCGACGGGCGGTCGCGGCCGTTCCCGGCGGGCATGCGTCGTTGCCCCGTTACCGCTCGAACCTGGGGGCGATGCTGCGCGTGCGGTTCGTGCACGGCGGGGATGAGGCCGACCTCGACGCCGCGGTCGAGCATCAGCGGTACGCGGTCGACGAGAGCACGGAACTCGATCCCAGGCGCAACCGCTACCGGTCGAACCTCAGCAGCATCCTGCTCACCCGCTACGAGCGGACCGGTGGTGCCACGGACCTGGACGAGGCCATCGACGTCGCTCGGCAGGCCACCGGCACACGGTCGCTCTCGGCCATGGACCGGTTGAGGTGTCTTTCTGTTCTCGCCGCCGGCCTTGTCTCGAGGTTCGAGCGGTTCGGCGCGCTGGGCGATCTCAACGAGGCGATCGAGGCGAACCGCGAGACGGTGGAGGAACTCCCGCTCGGGCACGTCGACCGCAACCGGGCGTTGACGAACCTCACGACACTGGCGATGACCAGGTTCGTCAGGACCGAGTCCGGCGGTGACCTCGACGATGCCGTCCTCTCCGGGCGGGCGGCCGTCGAGAACACGCCGGCGGGACATCCGGATCGCGCCGGTCGGATGTCGAACCTTGGCATCGCACTGGAGTTGAGGTACCGGCTGAAGCGAGACCCCGAGGACCTCGACGAGGCCGTCCGGATGAGCCGTGGCGCGGTCGAGGCGACACCTGAGAAGGCGATCGGCCGGCCGGGCCGTGCGGCCAACCTAGGACTCGTCCTGCTGCGCAAGTACGAGCGCGACGGCGACGACGTGGATCTCGACGATGCCGTGCGCTACTGCACCGAAGCGGTCGATTCGGTTCCGCCGGAGCATCCCGACAGGGCCAAGTCCCTGCTCAACCTGGGCAGCGCGTTGCGTGCCCGTTCCGTCCGCGACGGCGCGGCCGATGACGCCGTGCGTGCCGAGCAGGTGTGGGAACAGGCGGGCGGCACGGCAAGCGCTGCGAGTTCGACGCGGCTGATCGCGTGCGCGGCACGCGGACGCGCCGCTGCGGAGCGCGGGGCGTGGCCGGTTGCGGTCGAGTCCTACGAGGCCGCTGTGGGCCTGCTGCCGGACCTGGTGTGGGCGGGCGCGCTGCGCAGCGACAGCGAGGACGCACTGGCCGGGTGGTCGAGTCTCGCCGCGGACGCCGGCGCTTCCGCCGTCGCGGCAGACCTTCCCGAACAGGCCCTCGAACTGCTCGAAGCCGGACGCGGTGTGCTGTGGGCGCGTCAGCTCGACCTCCGGGAGAACCTCGACGAGCTGGAGACGATCGACCCCGATCTGATCACCCGGATGAGGCACGTGCGAGCCCTTTTGGAAGGAGCGGGAACGCCGCCGGTGCACTATGGCCGGTAGGGCGGTAGCGCATCGGTCCAAAACGACGGGAACAGCAGAAGATGCAGGTGAGCCTCGAACGCGAGGTGTGGACTCTGGGCAAGCGGCTCGGCCGAGGTGGGTTTGGCGAGGTGCTGGAGGCGTGGACGGAGCGCGGCGAGATCGCTGCCGCGAAGCTGGTGCTCAAGGAGCCGGGAGCGGAACGCGAGCTCTTGTTCGTCGACCTCACCGGAGTGCGCCACGTGGTACCGGTGATCGACAGGGGTGAGACCGAGACGCACCTGGTGATCGTGATGACCAGGGCCGAGAAGTCGTTGCGGCAGCACCTGGAAGAGCGCGGGGGACCGCTGGACGTCGGTGAGGCCACGGCGATCCTCACCGACGTCGCCGAGACGTTCTCGGACCTCGCCGAGCGCGACGGGAGTGCGGTGATCCACCGGGACCTGAAGCCGGAGAACGTGCTCATGGTGCACGGCCGTTGGTGCACGTCCGATTTCGGCATCGCCAGGTACGCCGAGTCCACAGCCGACTCCAACACGCGCAGCCACGCCAGGTCTTCCGCGTACACCGCGCCCGAGCGGTGGCGGGACGAGGAGGTGACGACCGCAGCGGACGTGTACTCGTTCGGTGTCATGGCCTACGAGCTGCTCGCGGGCGAGCGGCCGTTCCGCGGCGACACCCACGAACTGCGCGATCAGCACCTGCACAAGGTGCCTCCGGCTCTGCCGGGTGTTGCCTCCCGGCTCGCGGCTCTGATCGACATGTGTCTGGCCAAACCGTCCGCCGCGCGGCCGCTGTCGGTCGATCTGCCCGGCAGACTCCGGCGCACCGAGATCATGCCCACCCTCCCCGGTGTGGCCGCGTTGCAGGCGGCGGGCCAGGTCGAGGCACGCAGGCGAGCTCAGCAGGCGGCGGACCTGTCGCTGGTGCAGACGAGGAGCGAGCAGCGGGAGGACCTGGTCGTTGCGGCGGCGGGAATCCTGAAGTGGATCGTCGCGGAGTTGAAGGCCACGATGTCGGCCGCGGCCTTTCCTGGAGACGTGGGTGTCACGGATCACGGACTGCGCGTCGGACTGGGCGACGCGACGCTCTCTCTGAACTGGCTCTCCCGTGTGCGGAACAACGTGTGGGGCGGCTGGGGCGAGGTTCCCTTCGACGTCGTCGCCTGCACGGAGATCAGCGTCGAGATGCCGGTGAACCACTGCGGCTACGAAGGCCGCTCGCACTCGCTGTGGTACTGCGACGTGGAGGATGCCGGACGTTTCCAGTGGTACGAAACGGGGTTCATGGTCTTCTCCCGGGACGAGATCGCGTCGGTCACCCCGTTCTCGATGTCGCCCAGTCCGGAGATCGGCATGGCGCTCAGCGGTGCGAGCGGACAGTGGAGACACGCGTGGCCGTTCATGCCGGTGGTGCCCGGCGACATGAACGACTTCGTCGACAGGTGGGCGAACACTCTCGCCCAGGCCATGGACGGCACCCTTACCGCGCCGAACCTGCGGCCTGAACGTCTGGTTGAGGACAGTTGGAGGAAGGTGTGATGGAGGGCGAACTCGTTCGGTGCGAACGGTGGACCTGGCGCGTCGGCAAGAAGATCAAGAAGGGCGGCTGGGCCACCGTGTACGAGGCCCTGTCCGAGCCCGGTGGTCTCGTCGGGGCGATCAAGCTCGTGCCGAAGGACCCAGGGGCCGAGCGAGAGCTGCTGTTCGCGAACGTGGCCGGCGTCCGGAACGTGGTGCCGATCATCGACGACGGTGAGACCGACGAGATGTGGGCGCTGGTCATGCCGAGAGCGGAGAAATCTCTGGACGAGCACCTGGCGGCGGTAGGAGGACCGCTCGACCTGTTGGCGTGCAAGGAGATCCTCGGCGACGTCGCGGCGACGCTCGCGGACCTGGACGTCGCTGCCCCCAAGGTGGTCCACCGCGACGTGAAGCCGCACAACGTGCTGCTCCTGGACGGTCGCTGGTGCACGGCGGACTTCGGTATCGCCCGGTACTCCGAGGCGTCCACCGGGCCGTTCACCCGCAAGGACAAGTGGTCTTCGCCGTACGCCGCGCCGGAGAGGTGGAGGAGCGAGCGGGTCACCAGCGCGTCGGACGTCTACTCGTTCGGGGTGATGGCCTACGAGCTGATGATGGGAAGGTTGCCGTTCGAGGGGAAGCGCGACGAACTCAAGCGTCAGCACCTGACCGTGAAACCCGATGTTCCCGCGACCGCGCCGCCTTCGCTCGCCTCGCTGGTGGACCAGTGCCTGCAGAAGGCGCCCGGTGGGCGCCCGATCGCGCAGAGCCTGCCGCAGCGGGTCGAGCGGCTCACCGAGACGGCGTGGTGAGCACGCTCCTGGTGATCATGGAGAGGAACGCCGCCCACTGGTCATGGGGGAGGCGCAGTGCAGGGACGGGATGTTTGCTGTCCCGCACGAGCACGCCGTCCGGGGTGAGGCACACCTCGACGCAGTCGTCACCGGACGTCGTGCTGCTCGCTGATGATCTGATCCAACGCGGGCCGGTCGTCATCGTGTCCTCGTGATCTTCATGAGGTGCGGGGACCTCGGTGGCGGTCGATGCGGTCTCTCAGTGCGTCGGCAGCGGGCCAGGACGAGCCTGTGAGAAGCGTCCGCGCTTCACGCCGCCGCTCCACTGCCTCTCCTGTCCGGCCGGTGTGGTCGAGGGCCGTCGCGAGATGTTCCAGGGAGACCGCGAGTTCCCAGCCGGCCTCACGGTCGCGACGCATGCGCACTGCCATGCGGTGAAAGTCGACGGCGTCGGCGTAGCGGTGGAGCTCCTGGTACGCGAGGCCGGTGACGTCGAACGCCTCGGACTCGACGGTGTGGTTGCCGAACCGTCGAGCGATCGCCGCGGCGCGCCGGCTCGCCTCCATCGCCCGCTCCGGTGCGTTCATGGCGATCTGGAGCCTGCCGAGCGCCACGAGACAGCCGCTTTCGAGTGGCAGCGATGTGTGGTCGCGGGCGATCACGAGCGCCCGCTGGATGCTTTCGAACGCCAGGTCGAATCTCCCGAGTTCCTGCTGCACCAGGCACAGTTCGCGCAGCGCACGGGCTTCGAGCGTTTCATCGCCGATCTCGCGCACCACGGCCACCGCAGCGGTGATGTGGTGTGCGGCCGCGGCGGGGTCGCCCAGCCGCGACAAGGTCACGCCGAGGTTCACCTCGATCACCGAGACGAGAGGTCGATTGCCCACCTCCGACGCGATCGAGAGGCTCTCCTCGAACGTGCTGAGCGCCGCGACCGGCCGGTGATCCACCAGGCGGGTCAGCCCGAGGTTGTGCATCGACCTGGCCACCCCGAGCCTGTCTCCGACCGCCCGGAACGCCGCGATCGCCGCGTCGAAGCAGTTCGTGGCCGTGCTGATGTCGCGCCGTGCGCGGTGCTTGATACCGATGCGGTCGAGCAGGACCCCCTCGCCGTACTGGTCGGGGACCTTCCTGGCCGCGTCCAGCGCGATTTGCTCCGCGTCGGCCCAGGTCCGTCCCGAGTCGCGGTTGTCGTAGATCCCGGCGAGCAGTGCGGGAAGCTGCCAGGCGATCGCCAGGTTTCCAGTGCGGGCCGCGGTTCTCGTCGCGTCGAGGAGGTTCGCCCTTTCGGTCTCGTACCAGTCCGCGGCGCGGTGGTGGTCGGACAGCGTGAGAGGCGAGACGCCCTCGGGCACGGCCGCGATCCGGATCGGCATGCGGTGCCGGGACGGCGCGAGGACCTGCCGGGCCGAATCCGCTGCGTGCAGGTACCAGGAGAGCACGCGCCGAGTCGCCGAGACCTGCTCGTCGGGAGGCTCGTCGAGGCGGGCCTGGTCGAGTGCGTACGCGCGCAGGAGGTCGTGGAACTGGTATCTGTCCGAGGCGATCTGGTCGATCAGGTGGTTCGCCACCAGGCCGTCCAGCAGGATCCGGGTGGTGCTGCCGTCCAGCCCCGCCAGGGCGGCGGACGCGGGGAGGCTGAACTGGGCGCCGGGATGCAGGCCGAGCAGCCGGAAGAGACGGGCGGCATCGGCCGTGAGCGCCCGGTAGGACCACGCGAACACCGCGCGCACCGCGCCCGATTCGTCGCCGTCTGCTGTGGACAGTGCCGTCCACAGCGCCGACTCGTCGCGCAGATCGGCCATGAGATCCGTGAGTCGTGTCCACGGGTGGGTGATGGCACGGTCGGCGGCGATCCGCAGCGCCAGCGGAAGACCCGCGCACAGCCTTGCCAGCTCGGTGAGGTCGGCGGGGTCGTCGGCGGACCGGTGCCCCGCCATCACCTCCCGCAGCAACGCGGCAGCCTCGGCCGAGTCGAGCACGTGCAGCGGCACCGACCACGCTCCCTCCCGAATGGACAGACCGGAGAGCTGGCTCCTGCTGGTGAGGAGCGCGAGGCAGCCGGCCGTGCCGGGCAGCAGCGGACGAACCTGCTCGGGCGAGATCGCGTTGTCCAACAGGACGAGGACCCGGCGCCCGGCGACGAGCGACCGGAACAGCGCGGCCTTCGCCTGAAGGTCGGCGGGAACATCTTTGGCCGCAACACCGAGGCCGCGCAGGAACTGGTCGAGTGCGGCGTCGGGCGCCACCGGCGGCCCAGGATCGTGCCCGCGCAGGTTGATGTAGAACTGACCGTCAGGAAAGCGGTGCTCGACGAGGTGCGCCCAGTGCACCGCGAGGGACGTCTTGCCCACGCCCGCTGTGCCCGTCACCACGCAGACGGCGGCGGTGTCACGCGCGGCGTCGAGGACGTCGTCCAGTCGGTCCAGCTCCGCGGTTCTGTTCACGAAGTGCCGCACGGCGCCAGGCAGTTGACGCGGACGGCCGTGCGCGAAACCGCGGTCCTGGACGTGTACGTCGCCGTAGATGTCCCGGGCCTGGAAGGCGTTGTGAGCGGAACCGCTCATCTCCGAGTGGGTGGTAGCCGCCGTTGCCCGGTCCTCTTCGTCGTCTCCCGACATGCGCGCACCACCTGACGTCGCCTCCTGAAGTCTGGTAGTGGCGATAAGGGGGCGGCAAGCACCCATTCGAAGTCTTGCCGGAGTCAGCCTGTCGCGGGGAGCGACAGCACGTGCCGCAGCTTGTCGGACGGCAACCACGCCGTGGGCTTCGCATCCCGGCCCACCGCGAAGCGCGGGATACTAACGCCGCGACGTCGGCGAGCGATGGACAGAACGTGAGTGCGTCGACGGAGCGTGCGAAGCTCGCGCAGCGGTTCAGCGGTGACATGCGCCAGGGAGTGAGTGAGCTCGCTCGTCTTGGCTACCCGGCGACGGTGTTCCAACGCATGATGGCCGACCACGGCGCGGTAGAAGCCGCACGACGGCTCGTGCTCGATCCCACACCGACCTATGGCTTGTGGCGACTGCAAGAACTGAAGCGACTCGACGCCAGCGTGGAGATGTGGGTTCTCCTGCCCTGGTATGAACCGCTGTTCGACCAGCCGATCAGAGACCAGGCGGAACGCAAACTCCGGCTTCTGAAGGTCGATGTCGATCGTGAGCTTCGGCAGCTTGTTGCTCGCCTCACGTCGACCGCGTGAGCGGTGAGGATCGCTGAAAGTGCCTGCGGGCATACTCAAGTGATCGTCCATTATGGATAGATCGACGGTGCGGCTAGGTGGTGTTCGCCTGCGCTCGAGGTGGCTCCAGCTGACAGACCGGTTGTGAGCACCGCTGCGACAGGTCCGTGCGGGCCGGCTCCTGGATGATCGGTTGTGTCCTGACCTCCGCGTCGCGGAAGTGATCGTCTCCGTGGCGTTTCTCGCCGGGAGCGACTCTCGCTCCGCACGTTGCGTCAGGGCGGCTCCCTCGTCGTGTTCCCCGGCGCCTGCTGATGGTGGCCCCGCCCAGGTATTCAGTGCCTGAGTGGGGCTCGGTAAGTGGGCTGCTGTTCGCAGAGTTACGACCGGGTTGTGGTCGCAACCTGAAATAAGATTCCAGTCGTGGTTGCGCGCTGTGATGGCGTTGACGTTGTCGCTGTGACAACATGTGTCCGTGCTGTCATTCTGGCTTGGCGTATTGGGTAACGTGGTGGCGAACGTTGTCTTCTGGGCTCTTCTGGGTGTCGTGTTCTGGGGGATCGCCAAAGCCTCGCGTGAGAAGATCGCCCGGTTTCTCGGGCTTGGGCGGTCGAATCACGTCAGAATCATCTTGTCGAACATATGGCGACCTGAGGGCAGTATGAGACAGGTCGGGTTCAGCATCTCGCGGCATGAGCTGCAGGCGTCGAACATCGTGACCACGTTTCTTCAGAACAATCAAGGGCGGGCGCCGGACATCGTGCGCGGACTTGTCGACCATCTGTGGTTGCGCGGTCGGATCAACTCCTCCGTCGATGTTTCGCCTCCGGGTGACGTCGACACGGTCGATGCGACCGAGGCACTCATCGTGATCGGCAGCGCTTGCTGCAACTCCTATCGCAGGCACTACCTCGCGAGTGGGGCAGTGGCGGCTTCGCTGGAGAATGAGGTGCTCATCGGATATGGCGTCAACGCGGACGACGTGCACCGGGTGTCAATAGATCGCGCGGGCGGTGACAAGCAGCTCGTGCAGTCCGAGCAGGGGCTTGCCGTGGTGGAGAAGATCGGCCGCCCGGATCGTTCGGGAAGTGTGTTCTTCTGTTATGGGGCGCGGTCGGAGGGGAGTTGGCTTGCGGCTGATTTCCTGGTCAGGAACTGGAGAAGTCTCGATCGTGAATTCAAGGGTGAGCCATTTGTCGTCTGTCTGGGCTTCCCGTATGCCGAAAGCTTTTCGTCGATGTACGTGGAGCCCGGTAGCGTGACGGTCCTGGCGAGAATTTCTCCTTGATAATCTCGGCGCTTCGTGTCGACTTCTTTCTGGACGGATGAAGGTCGACCTGCCTGTCGCGGCCGGTGGGGAACTGGAGTAACGGGATCCAGTCAGGATTCGATCCGACGTGGCAACAGGGCTGGTCGAGTCATGGCATCTTGAAGCAAAGCCACCCGGAAGCAGCACAGCGCTGCAGCGGCGGAAACCAGTAGGTTGGTCGTCGTGTGCGGGATCGGAGGGTGCGTTCTCCGGAACGGAGCAGCGCCGTCTCTCGAACGGCTGTCCGCGCTTCGGGCCGCGTTGAGCCACCGCGGTCCGGACGGCTCCGGGACCGAGGTCTTCGGAAACGTGGGTTTCGTGCACGCACGCCTTGCCATAGTCGACACCACCGACGCGGCGCGGCAACCGATGTGCGACCGTGAAAGCGGCTGGTCGTTGAATTACAACGGCGAGATCTACAACCACCTGGAGCTTCGGCGCCGTGGTGGAGGCGCGAGTCTTGCATCCGCGGGGGACACGGCGACTTTGCTGCGTGGGTTCGTCGAACACGGGCCTGGCTACGTGTCACGGCTCAACGGCCAGTTCGCGCTGGCAGCCCTGGACTCTGCCCGTGGCCGCTTGTGGCTGACACGAGATCGGTTCGGCATCAAGCCTCTCTACATCGCCGAAGACGACGAGGGGCTGTGGTTCGCGAGCGAGCCTCAGGCTCTCGTCGCCTGCGGAATTCGCCCGGTGTGGCAGGCCGGCGGATTGCAGTCGATGCTGGAGGGGTCGTGCTACTCCGGCGAGTCGACGCTCGCGGCCGGTATCCGGAGGGTTGCACCTGGTGTGTGGACGTCGGTCGACGTGAACACCGGAGAGATCGCGCACTCCGCCTGGACGAGGATTGCCGACAGTGTCCAGCGAGGAGCCACAGGGAGGCCTGGGCGTCGACGTCGTTGGACGGACGAACTCGAGAACGTTCTTCGCAAGGCTGTGCACGATTCGTTGCTCGCCGACGTCCCCATCGGCTCGCTGTGTTCGGGAGGCGTCGATTCGAGCCTGGTCACGGCGTACGCGGCGGAGGTGAAGCCAGGTCTCGTGGCATTCGGCGCGCGGCACGCCGGTGACCCCGGTCTGGACGAAGGTCCAGCAGCTCGCCGTGCCGCCGCGGCGATCGGTGTGGAGTTGGACCTGCTGGACGTGACCGCGGAGAACTGGCGCGACGGTTTCGTCGAGTCCACTGTGCACTTCGGTGCACCGCTGCCCAACTCAAGCGCCGTGGTCGTCGCACAGATGGCCGCACGAGCGCGGGAGCGGGGTTTCAAGGTGCTGCTGACCGGAGAAGGCGCCGATGAGCTCTTCGCCGGCTATGGCGGCCTGCACCGGGCTGCCCTGTCGAGGTTCGGCTCCCCGTGGGCAAGAGCGGTCCGAGCGCTGGAACCACTCCTGGTTCCAGGCCCGGGGGACAACGGGTCGATCCGGCGCAGAGTCCGAGCGCTGGGAGTGCGCCGGCGCACGGAGCCGACCTGGTCGTCGCTGACGAGCGTGCGGGACGGCCTGGTGACACCCGTCGAGGCCCGCGCTGCCTACCGCCACCACCCCGGCGCACGTGGGGACCTGGAAGCGGCACTTCTCGCCCGCATGGACTACACCTTGTGTCACCTGTTGAACCGCATGGACAAGAACATGATGCAGCACTCTGTCGAGGCACGGGTCCCGTTCCTGGACCCTGCTGTGCTCGAACTCGTGCTGAACCTTCCTCTCGAAGTGCGAACCGGCCCGTGGAGCAAGGGGATCCTGCGTGACGTCGCCAGGAGGACACTTCCCCGTGAGATCGCGCATCGGCCGAAGATCTACGGAATGGGATTCGCGGCGGACAGGTGGATCGAGGAGGCGGCCGATCCGGCGTTCATGACGGAGGGAGTGCTGCGCGACGTTCTGGGACTGACACGAGCAGAGATGAGTGAGCAGGTGGCGAAAGCCGTCAAGGCCACGCGCATCAGGATCTGGTCGGCAGAGGTGTGGTGCAGATCCGTGCTGATGGGCGAATCCACCGCCTCGATCGAAGCCGACCTGTGGCTGAACGGGCCCTGAAGGACCGCTCGTCGTGGCGGGATGTCGTCCTGCCTCTCCACGAGCGTCACCGCTCTGGATGGCGGTACGCACCGGTCGATGCCGGGGAGAAGGCGGGCCACCAGCCGTCGCCGAGTCTTTCGGCGGTGTCGCAACGGTGCCAGTACGGACCCTGAGGCCCGTTGATGTGCGGCAGCACCGCCAGGCGGCCGTCCTCCGCTCCGACGAAGACGTTGAAGTGCCCGTTGCCCGCGCTGAGCGCCGACAGGTCGCGAGATCCGGACCTGCCGAACGGTGCGCCGAGCGGGTTGAACCGATCCACGGGCGTCCAGCCGCGGTCGTGCCACCACCACCGGTTCCACACCGTGCCCGACGTGTCCAGCACGAACACCTCGATCTGTTCGGCCCAGCCGCTGATGGCAGCGACCGCGACCGCCACCGGCTCGAACGGGGCTCTGCGCCACGCGGTCCACTCCGCCGCGGGACGTGTGGTGTCCAGCCAGCGATGCTCCAGATCTCCGGCCGAGTTGACCTGGAACACCTCGGTCCTGAGGTCGGAAGCCGCCACAGCGCTGATCTTCACCTGCCGTCACTCCTTCAGTTCTCGCCCGTCCAGGAGATCGAGATCAGCCCCAGTGAGGGTCAGGTCGCCCGCTGACAGGTTCTCGTCGAGATGGTCGAGCGATCCCGTACCGGGTATCGGCACCACAGCCGGAGATCTGCTCAGCAGCCAGGCAAGGGCAACACGGGCCGTCGAGGTCCGGTGCCTTCGCGCGACGAGTGCGAGCGGGCCGGCGACCGCTCGCGCCAGTGAACCACGCTGGAGCGGGAACCAGGGAAGAAAGGCGATGCCCTCAGAGGTACATCGATCGACCAGGGCGTCGTCACCGCGATCGGCAACGCTGTACCTGTTCTGCACCGACGCTATCGGGACGATTCGACGTGCTCGTTCGAGCTGGCTCATGGTGATGTTGCACAGCCCGACGTGGCGGATGGAGCCCTCCTCGCGGAGGCGGGCCATCGCTTCGACGGACTGCTCGAACTGCACCGCCGGATCCACGGCGTGCAGTTGGTAGAGCTCGATTCGATCGAGCCGGAGGCGGGTGAGCGACTCCTCGCAGCAGCGCTTGAGCCTGTCCGGTGCCGCGTCGGGGATCCAGGTTCCGGGGCTCGGGCACGTCAGTCCTCCCTTGGTCGCGATCACCAGACCTTCGCGGTACGGCCACAGTGTTCGAGCGATCATTTCCTCGGACAGGTGCGGGCCGTAGCAGTCCGCGGTGTCGATGACGTCGGCCTTCCGCGCTGCGGCGAGAAGCACCGATTCGGAGTTCTCCGGCACCTCGGGACCGCCGAAGCCGTTGGGGCCCAGCAGACGCAAGGCGCCGAAGCCGATGCGTCGCACGTCGCGATCGCCGAGCCGCGTCAGGCTGCCGTTCACGGGTGTCCGGTTCGATCGGCTTCGTGCCCGCCCTTCAACAGCGCCGAATCGGGGAACCTGACGTGCCGGGCGATCGCGGCCGCTCGACGGTGGCGGATACGTCTGAGCGAGGACACCGCGTTCTCGGTGCTCTTGCCGGTCTGGATCAGCGACCGTGAGTCACCGACGAGCGGTTCGACCGAGGTGATGTGCCGCTCGACGTCGATCAAGTCTGCTTCCACGAGCCGTTCGACGGCGAGCGCGAGCCTCGGCTGCGCCGCGGCGAGCTTCTCGGCCGGCTGGGGAACCAGACACAGCAGTTCCTCCATGCGACGCCGGTAGCCCTGGTACTCGACGTGCATTCGTCCGCTGAGCGGTACTTCCGTGAGCGGAGGAAGCATCGTCGGGCGCAGCACTTCCTGGTAGAAGTCTGCGGGAATGGCCAACGCGTGCGCCCGCGCGCCCGCGAACCCCTCGACGATGGACGTGGCGGAGCAGACGGCCGCCACGGCGGCGTTGTAGCTGCCGCGACGCAGTGCCTCGGCGGCGTCGTTCACCGCGTAGGCGGCGTGGACGTTCAGCAAGGCGTGCAGCTGATGACCGATGATCCAGCGGCGGAGCCACACCTCCTCGATCGCCAGATCACGCCGGGGCGAGGGCGGTGGCGGTGTCGAGGACTCGTGCCGTGGTCCGGAATCGCCGTCGAGCACCGCGATGACCGCGGACCCGAGTCGCCCGAGATCACTGCCCGACATCGGCGCGTCGACCAGGTCTTCTGCCGTGTCGGCGATAACCCGGAGACAGTGCCAGAGCAGCTGATCGGCCGTGAGGGCCGCGGTGCGGATTCGGAAGTACTGCTGGATCGGGGACCGTGTCGGTGGTGGCGGTTCTCCGCGCTGAGCCTTCAGCTCGATCGCCAGCCCGTCCGCCTCACTCGCGGCGACCGTGCGGATCGTGGTCACGCTGTTCATGCGGTGTGCGGTTTCGGTGAAACCGTTGAGTCCGGCCAGAGCCGCCTTCACCGCGGGCACGTCGACCGGAGCTCTGCGACCGGTGGGGCGGTCCCGCAGTGGATCACCGAAGATCGCCACGGCCGGCAGGAGGCGGTCCAGTTCCTCGGCCGCCGGCGGCAGGCTGGGTGTGCGGTCCTGGACCATCAACGTCCCCCCGGTGGCGCATCGCAGGGAGGCATCTCCGCCACGGCGTCGATCACGGCGTTCAGATGTCTGTCGACGGTGTGATGCTCGAGCACGTCGCCCAGTGCCCGCGTGCCGAGACGTGACCGAAGATCGTTGTTACTGACCAGTTCGTGCAGGTGATCAGCCCACGAGGTCTCGTCGGAGCCCGGATCGACGAGCACTCCGTTGTGTCGATCGTGCAGCTGCAGCGGGATACCGCCGACCGCGGCGGCGACCACCGGTTTTCCTCGGAGCATCGCTTCGGTCACCGTGAGCCCGAAGCCTTCCTGCACGCTCTTCTGCAGGATCACGTCCGCGGCCGACTGGACGGTTCGCACGGCGTCGTCGTGCTCGGCGGTGCCGCAGTTCTCGATCACTCCGATGTGGACTCGGGACGAGATGTCCGGCGCGGCCTTCTTCCATTCTTCCAAGCAGAGTTCGAGTTCTGCCCGCTCGGACGCGGACTGGGCGCTCGGTCCCACCACCAGCCCCACGAACGACGGCACTCGTGCGGCGACTTCGGCGAAGACGCGAAACGCTCCGGACATGTCTTTCAGCGGATCCCAGCGGGAGAGTTGCGCCGCGACAACCTGATGCGGTTCGTCGAACAGGCGGTCCTGCCCGGTCAGCCACGTCAACGGCCACGCCGCCGGCGGCGAGGAGAGCGCTCGTCTTGCCTCGTCGCGGTCGAGCGGGATGCTCTTCGGCGCGGACGGATCGACCCCTGGCGAGGCGAAGATGCTGCTGTCACGCAACGCCGGAGGCGCGTATTCGGGACGGTAGAACACTCTTCCGCCCGCGGCGGCCACGTTCGGACCGACGATCTCCCAGTAGCCGTCGACCAGTTCGTTCTGGTCACCGGTTCCGATGTGGGCGTGCCACAGGAGGGAGTCTCGCCACGGACGCAGCTCGGGCAGGACCGGCGCCGTCTGGGTGTCGTGCAACACGAGGAAGTCCGAAGGACGGAGGAGCTGCACCAGTTCGGGAGCGGCCGCACGACCGAACTCGACGAACTCTGCTGTCCGGACTGGGAATTCCGCGCGCCAGTCCGCTGCCACTGACCGCCCGTGCGCCAGGAGGTGGAAGAACTCCAGTGAGGGCCGAGCCTTCGGTGAGGTGGTGAGATCGACCCAGAGAACGTCGATGCCCGCGCCCCGCAGATAGGGGATCGTGCCTCGCATGATCTCGTACACGCCGCCCTTGCGCTGGTCGTCGCCGGTGACGTTGACCAGCCGCCGGCCTTTCAACGCGCCGGCGGCCCACTCGAGCCGTTCGTTGAACGCCCGCACTCGGTCGGCGCCGAGAACGGATTCCAGCCGACCTGTGTCATATGCCAACACTTCGTGGTGACGCACTCGGCCTCCGTCCGGCATCGACCGTCTCCAGCCAGCCAAACAGACGGCGAAGTGATGTCGCTAGCGCCATATCGGTCAATGCGGCGGCGGTCTCGGGGCTGCTGTCTCGTGACGGGAACGGTTGACTGCGGCCGCTCTTGACGACTAGAACCGATTGTCGGACCTTCAGGAGCGTGGCCCTTGCAGAGCAACGATCTACGGCGCCGGCAACAGTACGGTCTGACCACGGACGCTGTCGTTCTTCATTGTCCTGGCCCCCTGCGAAGGCGGGACAATCCAGTCCATGTCGAGTGGGAACAGGCGCAGCTTTCGTTCTTCGCCGACGCGTCGCTGGGGAAGTCCTTTCAGGACGATCCGAGACTCACCGTGATCACGTACAACGCCAGTGGCAGGGAATCACTCCTGGAGAGGTGCGGGGCCCATCTCGGCATCACCGTTGTCGTGCTCGGCCGTACCGTGCGCGATTGGTCGTGGGAGCACAAGATCACCCTGGTGCGTGACTACCTCGAGTCGGCCGAGCCGGCTGAGAACGTGATGTGCCTTGATGCGTTCGACACGCTGATTCTCGACGGCCCGCAGATGATCCTTGAACGATTTCACGCCACCTCGGCGGAGATTCTCTTCGGCTGCACCGCCACTGACTGGCCACCCTCACGGGAGCACGAGCGGTTCGAGGCCGACGTGTACCGCGATGCGTCGTGGGCGCACCGCCACCTCAACGCGAGCTACATCGGCAAGACGGCGGAGGTACGCCGCTGTCTGGAGCAGATCGTGCACGGGATCGAGGCAGGTGAACCATGGTGCAGAACGGACACGGGCTTCGATGATCAACTTGCCTGGCGTGAGATGCACCGTCAGCGTCATCCGTGCCTGAAGATCGACGTGAACTGTTCGATCTTCGTTCGGTTCGACGAGGACCGATGACGATGAGGCCCGCTTCCCGGGACGCGAGCGGCAGCCCGCGAAAGGTGTTCGGCATCGGGCTCAGCAGAACCGGGACCCTGAGTCTCACCCGCGCGCTTCAGTGGCTCGGATTCGCGACGGAGCACTTCCCGGATGACGACGTGTCACGGGCGGAACTGACCCGATTTCTCGAAGCACCGGTGGATCGACTGAGGCTGGCGCTGCTCAGGAACAGGGATGCTCTCACCGACACGCCGGTCAGTGCCGCGTACCGGGCGTTGGACCGAGCGTATCCAGGCAGTCGCTTCATCCTCACCACGCGGGACAGAAGGGCGTGGCTGTCTTCGTGCGAGGTCTACTGGCGCGAGATTCTGCGTCCCCTGTTACAGCGTATGGACGTAGGGGAGTCCACCTACGTGAACCGGGTCAACCGAGCGGTCTACGGCGTCGAGGACTTCGACGCCGTCTCCTTCGGTGACGCTTACGACTCCCATGTTCGAGGCGTGTGCGAGTACTTCGCCGTTCGTCCTGATGACCTACTGGAAATCGACATCTGTGCCGGCGAAGGCTGGGCTCGGCTGTGCCCGTTCCTGGACGCCGGGCAACCGGATGAAGACTTTCCGCACGTCAACGCGGCCAGCCAACGAGATGAACCGAAAGGTACCGGACCATGACTCGAATCGGGTTCCTCGGCCTCGGACGAATGGGTGCGCCGATGGCGGAACGGCTCGCAAAGGCAGGACATGACCTCGCCGTCTGGAACCGCACCGCGCACCGGGCGGCGACGATTGCGGCGAGCGCGCCGTTGACGGTCGCCACCTCCGCACAGGACGCGGTGACCGGTCGAGACCTGGTGATCACGATGTTGAGCGACAGGCGCGCTGTCGCCGAGGTCCTCGGTCCGCTCAAGGTCGATGCCGGCACGACGGTCGTGGAAATGTCCACCACGGGTCCCGACGCGGTGCGGTCGTTGCGGCGGACACTGCCTTCGCAGGTCGGCCTGATCGACGCGCCGGTGCTGGGGAGCATCCCTCAGGTCAACGCCGGCGAGCTGCACATCTTCGTGGGCGGAAGTCAGGACGAAGTCGCACGGTGTCAGGACGTCCTGGCCGTGCTGGGCCAGGTCGAGCACTGCGGGCCCCTGGGAGCCGGTGCGGCCATGAAGCTCGTCGTGAACCTCGCCAACCTCACCGCGATCGTCGCGCTCGGTGAGTCGCTCGGCCTTGCCCGTGTACTCGACGTGGACCGCGACAGCGCGTTCGACGCACTCGCGCGAACGGCGCTGGGGAAACTGGTCGGCGGATTGCGCGGCCGGATCGAGGATCCCGCCTCGCCCGTCGTGTTCGACGCGCGGCTGGCGGTGGAGAGCCTGAGGCTCGTCCTCGAGGCGGGGGCGCTCGAAGCCGGTGTGGTGGGCGGGGCGTTGCGACAGTTGTCCGAACACGCTGACCAAGAGCGTGACATCAGTGCGGTGATTCGGGCGATCGCGACGGGTCCGGAGCCGCGAGGTGCTTGATCCCGTCCGATTCGCGGTACCAGTCGATGGTTCGCCTGAGCCCCGCGTCCAGCCCGATCCTCGGCTCCCAGTCGAGGAGTTTGCTCGCCAGTGAGATGTCCGGGCGGCGCAGCGAGGGGTCGTCGACCGGCCTCGGTACGTATTCCACGGTCGAGGCCGAACCTGCGAGTTCTCTGATCCTGTTCGCCAGGTCGAGCACCGACATCTCCTCCGTGCCACCGATGTTGATCGGGCCGGCGACATCCGTCTCGATCGTCCGCACCACTGCCTCGACCAGGTCGTCGACGTGGCACACGGACCTCGTCTGGCTGCCGTCGCCTGCGACGGTCAACGGTTGTGACGTCAGTGCCTGGCATATGAAGGTGGGGACCATGCGACCGTCGCTCGGCCTCATCCGCGGCCCGTACGTGTTGAAGATCCGCAGTATCGCGCTGTTGACCTCACGGGTGCGCCGGTATGCCGACGTCAGCGCTTCCGCGAACCGCTTGGCCTCGTTGTAGACGCTGCGCGGCCCCACGGGGTTGACCCTTCCCCAGTAGTCCTCGCGCTGCGGATGCTCTTCAGGATCGCCGTAGACCTCGGAAGACGAGGCCAGCACGTACCTCGCACCTTTCTCCCGCGCGAGATCAAGTGTGCGCTGGGTCCCTACCGCGCCGGTTTCGAGTGTCTCGACGGGGAGACGGAGGTAGTCGGTGGGCGACGCCGGTGAAGCGAAGTGCAACACCACGTCGACGTCGCCTGGGATGTCGATCGGTGACGTGATGTCCTGCCGCAGTTCGGTGAAAGCTCCCCTCTCGCGCAGATGCGCGACGTTCTCGGGTGAGCTGGTGACGTGGTTGTCGACGCAGACCACCTCCATGCCGTCCAGCAATAGCCGCTCACACAGGTGAGACCCCAGAAAACCTGCTCCACCCACCACAACCGCTCGTCGAGGAGACAAGCTTGCTCCTTCCGGGCATTTCGTTCGGCGAACCGCCATCGTGGCGACGAACTGTCGGAACCGACAGGTGGCAGGCCCCGCGGGGGACCCGTGTCGAAAGGTCGTCCTACGGCCTCCGACTGTCGATGTTAGGGACTCGGACATTTGCCGTCGTGGGCCTTCTGGCTGAACGCGGAACAGGCGCGTGATCGAGGCGAACCGGCGGCAGGTGTGGAAACGGTGCAGACAGTCGGCTATGGGCTGGACAAGCGAGCATGGTTTGGGTTAGTGCCGTGCAACCCGTATGGATGCAGGTTGCACGGCACCTTGGCCTGGCACTTACATCGCGGTCCAGTTCCACATGCCGACGCCGGTACGCCACAGGAACCTCGGTGTGCCCGCCGCCGTTGGCGCTGGGCAGTTGCCATGCGCCGAGGTCGTCGTTGCCGTAGTTGTAGAACGCGGTCAGTTCGGACCCGCTGGTGACCACCCACTTGCTGCTGCTGGGGTTCCACATGCCTGGGCCGGTGCGCCAGCGGAAGGTTTGCTGGTCCACGCCGTTTCCGTTGCCGCGGAACGACCACTGTGCCAGTTCGTCGCTTCCGTAGTCGTACAGTGCGACCACGTCGGTCAGGTTGTCGTCGCCGAAGTCGCCTGCCAGGTAGTAGGCCGACTGGTGTCGCCAGGTGCCTTGGCCGCTGCGCCAGGAGATGCGGCCCTGGCCGATTCCGTCGCCGCTGCCGGGGAAGAGCCAGGTGCCGAGGTCGTCGTTGCCGTAGTCGTAGAACGCGACCAGGTCTGTGCCTGGGGTGCCGGTGAACTCGCCCGCGACGAATTTGGAGCTCTTCATGTTCCACATGCCCGGGCCTGTGCGCCAGTTGAACGTTTGTGGGTCTACGCCTTTTCCGTTGCCGTGCATAGACCACACGCCCATGTCGTCGCCGCCGTAGTTGTACAGAGCGAGGACGTCGTCCTGGTCGTCGTTGCCCGCGAAGTCGCCTACCAGGAACGTGCGGCCGTTGAGCATGTTCCAGCGTCCTGGGCCGGTGCGCCAGAGCAGGCGTTCCCGTTCCAGGCCGTTGCCGGTGCCGCGGAACAGCCACGCGCCCATTTCGTCGTTGCCGTAGTCGTAGAAGCCGATGACGTCGGTCTTTCCGTCGTTGTCGGCGAAGTCGCCGGCCACGAATACGGCGCTGCTCCAGTTCCACGTGCCTACCGGTGTGCGCCAGAGGTGCACGGCTGGGCCGGTGCCGGTCGCGGTGCCGGGGAAGGTCCAGGCGCCCAGGCTGTCGTCGCCGTAGTCGTAGAACGACACCACGTCGAGTTTGTCGTCGTTGCCGTAGAAGTATCCGGAGACGGTGTGCTCGTCGGTGGGGCAGCCGCGGTTGTTGGTCTTGCCGGGTACGAGCGGGCATCTGTCGATCGCGTCCGGCACCCCGTCGCCGTCGGTATCGCTCGGCGGGTTGTTCGGTGGTGGCGGTGGAGTGGGGGTGACGTCCTTGAAGTGGATGAACTCCGCCGGGTAGCGGTCGCCCGGAGTGAGCCTCTTCCAGTGGAATTCGCCGCTGCTGCCGGCGATCGGGTAGTTGTCCTCGGAGACGATGATGAAACCGGCGCCGACTTCTTCGACGTACGCGACGTGGCCCGCGCCGGTGCCCCACCAGGCGATCGAGCCGACGGCCGGTGTCTGGTTCACCGCAACGCCGAACTGGCGGGCGCGGGACGCCCACTGGTTGGCGTTGCCGTGGCCCCGCAGGTAACTCGCGTCCGCGCCGTTGCGGGACAGCCGGTACGCGGCGTAGTTGGTGCAGTTGTGGCCGGGGGTCATGCCCCAGTAGGAAGTGCTGCTGTTCGCGCTGTACCCGGAGTCGCTGCGGTTGACCGCGGCACAACCGCCGTAGCCGGTGCACAACGTGGTCGACGCCGCTGACGCCGGAGCCGTGAAACCGGCCAGCACCACCGCGAGCACCGCCAACAAAGCGAAACGTCTTCGCAGGACATGAGCAATCCGCACAACCGGCTCCTCTTTCCGTGGAACGACAGGGGAACTGTCGCGGCGCCGAGCCCATCGGTTAGCGATGAGACCGCGAGTCCACACGAACCGCCCAACCGAAAACCCGATACAGGAACAAAAGTGGACATCCGGGTAACGTGCCCGCGCCCGCCTGCGACACGCCGGTCATGTCGAGACGAGCCTGGATCGCGCTCGTTGTCGTGGTGGTGGGCGCCGCGACGGCGCTGACGCTGTACTTCGTGCGGTCCGCTCCACCGCAGGCCTCACCGCCTCCCACGTCCTCGGCTCCCGCCGCGCCGACGCTTTCCGAGCAGCAGGCGGCGTTCCTGACCACGGAGCTGACGAGCGGCGACGAGAAGCGGTTGCGCGCGGTGGTCGCGGTGGCGGACGGGCAGCAGATCGAATCGGCCGCCGTGGCGCAGTTCGCCACGCTGGCGCCGCTGACGTTCGACGTGAGTTCGTTCCAGGACAACGGTGACGGCACAGCGAAAGTGACGGCGCTGCGCGGTGGGAGTCCCATGTGGACGGTCTACCTCGTCCTGGTCGGCGAGGCGTGGAAGATCAGCAGCACGGAGGCGTTGTGAGAGCGGTGGTGCTGGCGGTCGTGCTCAGCCTGCTGCCGATCGCGTGGGGAGGGGCGGTCGCGGCGCCCTCCTGCGTGGAACGAACAGGCGACGTGCCCGCCGACCGCAGGCCCGTGGTCCTGGTGCACGGGTGGATGGGCGACCCGATGGCGCCGGTCGCCGGCGTGCTGGAGCAACGGCTCGGTTCGCGCGTCTCCACCTTCACCTTCGACTACCGGGCCCGGGCGATGTTCTGGGCATCGGACGACTCGATAGCCGGGTGCCTCGCCGCGTTCGTCGCCAGCGTGGCCGAGGTCCACCGGAACAACGGTGGTGACGGCAAGGTCGTCGTGGTCGCGCACTCGATGGGCGGGCTGGCGATCCGGTACGCGTTGCGCGGTCAGAGTGACGTGGTGTCGGAGGTAATCACCGTGGGCACGCCGGCACTCGGCTCGCCCTGGGGTGGCACCGGACTGGCCACGGGCTACGCATCGGCGCACGCCCAGGGGCGCGAGGTACCGAAGGCAGGCGACGCGACGGGTGCGACGTGCCTGGCGAAGCACGCCGACGGCGCACCGTTGGTGTCAGGCTGCGGGGATCTGCCGCCCTGGCTTCCGGCGGCCACGCGCGTCACTCAGATCGCCGGTGACGTGTCCATCGACCGGAACCTGTTCGGGTTCCGCCTGTACTCGCTTCCTCTGTCCAGCGACGGGATCGTGCCCGTCAGCTCGGCACTCGGCTACGCGCGTTCCGGTCCGGGCACTCCACTGGGTGCGAAGACCGTTACGGCCAGCGAGAGCTGCCGGGTGGACCACGGCGTGCTCGGCCGTGCCCTCTCCGTGGCGTTCGGCGGCCGGGCCGGGACCGTGGCGGCCGCGGACCTCCTCACCCTGCCCGCGCTCCAGGAGGAAGAGCTTTCCCCCACCGCCATCGCGTACCTGCTCGAAGCGACGAAGTTCGCGCCCTGCTCGCACAGCAACCAGCTCGGCGACGAGAAGGTGCTCACCCGCCTGGTCGCCGCCGTGTCCCAGGCCGCCACTCCGGTGAAGCGGGCGGTCCTCGCCGACGGCTACGACGGGATCAAGCTCGGCATGACCGCCGCCGAAGCCATCAAAGCGAGCAAGGTGGCGCTGACCCAGCGCACGAGTGGCGTGTGCACCTACCTCCAGGGGCCGGCACCGCAGGACGTGTTCGCGTTGCTCAACCGCTCTGGCCGGGTGCTGGGCGTACGGATCCCGCGTGGCGGGAAGACCGAGCGCGAGGTCGGGTGGGCAGCACCTTCGCCGCGGTCCGTCAGGCGTACGCGGGCAGTCCGATGGAGGAGGGCTACAGCGTCAGCGGCTACTTCGTCACGGTCACCGGCACGTCGGGCACGCTGGGTTTCCTGTCCGGCGAGCCGACCGGGACCGTGGAAGACGTGCGGGTGGGGACGATGGAGTTCGCGAGGGCGTACGAGCTGTGCTCTGGAATGCAGCCGCCGGAGTAGGTGTGGTGCCGGGCAGTGCGGCACTGAGCCGTCCGACGTGGAATCGGTGCGGCGTAACGAACATCGCGCCAATGCGATCAAACGTCTGCTGTGGAAGGACGCCGCCCAGAGGAGGGACCGCATGACCTTCTCGCGCAGTGCCGACCCGTTCTTCAACGATCCCGAGACCTACACCCTGATCGAACGCGTCGCCGACCAGCAGTCGCTCGTGATCTACGCCGGCGCGGGTGTCACGATCGACCGCACGGGGTTGTCGTGGCCCGCGCTCGTGCAGAAGTTGCTGCGCAAGCACAAGGACAGTGATGAGGCCTGCCGGGCGATCATGGCCACGAACACGCCGTTGCAGGCCGGGTCGATCGTCATCCAGCTCTACTCGAACCGGTCGGACGGCTGGCAGGGCGAGCTGGGCAACGACATCCGGGGCTTTCTCTACGAGGGGCGGGCGTGGCGGCAGGGGCGTTGGCGACGGCGGTGGTGAAGCTCGCGGCCGCGTTGGCTGACCACGGCAAGAGTTGTTGTGTGGTCACCACGAACTACGACGAGTTCATCGAAGAGGAAGCCGGTGTGCTGGCGCAGAACCGGAAGCGGCGCGGACTGCCCCCGGTCGAGCTGCGGACCTCGGTGATCGAGTTGCGGGACCCGCATCCTGACTTCGAGATCGCCGACCACGTCGAACCCGGTCAGATCCTGCACCTGCACGGGTTCGTGCCGAATCGGGCTGGTGAGGCCACGGACGTCGTGCTGAGCGAGAAGGACTACATGGCCTCGCAGGCAGCCATCAAGATCGCGCTGCACACAGCTGTTGTTGAGGGTGTCGGAGATCAGGTCGAGTTTTGCGTAGGTGGTCCGTCGTCGAACCATCGCACCGCTGCACACCTGCGTTGGCTATTGCCGGGTGTCTCTCAGGCGTCCTATGAGGAGGATCCGAAGGGACTGGCACTGCGGCGTGGGTGACCGAGCTTTCACTCGTGAACAGGGCGTGTCGGAGTACGTGCTGTTGGCCCGCGTCGTAGTCCCAGGCAAACACCACCCGCTGTTCCTAGTCTGTGGTCAATCTGCTGTCACCAACCGCGCGGCAGCGCAATACCTGGTGGAGCAGCAAGATTCGCTGTACTCCCAGTACGGTGCACTGACGTCGTTTTGCCTGGTGCTGCGTGTCGTCAACCACGATGCGTACGGTGGCGACGTAGTGGAACTAGCCGCAGATGTAACAGAGGCGTCAGGCTTGCTGGCTACCACCAAACCTAAGCCCGGAGCTGCGGTCGAGCCTGATCCGACTGGCAAGTAGCTACCGTTGATTAATCTCCCTTGGCGTGGTGTCGTCGAGCGCGGGACAGTCACGGGACGCAGGAACGTTGCGTATGTGTTAGTGCAGTTCGGCGACTTACAGGGTCTGTATCCAAACGCCGCACGATGGAACTTCGGGATCATCCCTCGGCGATGGTGCGAAGCGATTCGTGGAAGTCTGGCAGGTTTAGCTCAGTGGCCAGTCGTTCCATCTGACTCTTGTGCTCGGTGTGCTGTTCGTTATCTGTGGTGCGTGCGAGCCACGCGTGTGTGATTGCTGCCGAGTGTCGATCTTGAAGGCGCTGGTAGAGGGGTAGTGCCTGGTTGAACAGCCCACGGGCTTGCTCGTTGTCGGACTCGCGGAACGCCAGCCGGCCGAGATTGATCAGGCAGTTGGCTTCGCCCAAGACTGAGCCGATGCGCTGGTAGAGGGGTAGTGCCTGGTTGAACAGTCCACGGGCTTGCTCGTTGTCGGACTCGCTGAACGCCAGCCGGCCGAGGTTGCTCAGGCAGTTGGCTTCGCCCAAGACGTCGCCAACGCGCTGGGAGAGGGGTAGTGCCTGGTTGAACAGCCCACGGGCTTGCTCGTTGTCGGACTCGCGGAACGCCAGCTCGCCGAGGTTGATCAGGCAGTTGGCTTCGCCCAAGACTGAGCCGATGCGCTGGGAGAGGGGTAGTGCCTGGTTGAACAGCCCACGGGCTTGCTCGTTGTCGGACTCGCGGAACGCCAGCTCGCCGAGGTTGATCAGGCAGTTGGCTTCACCCAAGACGTCGCCGACGCGCTGGTAGAGGGGTAGTGCCTGGTTGAACAGCCCACGGGCTTGCTCGTTGTCGGACTCGCGGAACGCCAGCCGGCCGAGGTTGATCAGGCAGTTGGCTTCGCCCAAGACGTCGCCGACGCGCTGGTAGAGGGGTAGTGCCTGGTTGAACAGTCCACGGGCTTGCTCGTTGTCGGACTCGCGGAACGCCAGCCGGCCGAGATTATTCAGGCAGTTGGCTTCGCCCAGGACTGAGCCGATGCGCTGGTAGAGGGGTAGTGCCTGGTTGAACAGCCCACGCGCCTGCTCGTTGTTGCTGCGGCGGAGGTAGAGCTGAGCGAGCGCACTGGCTTGTCTTGCACGGGAAGTTGGTGACTTGGCATGAGCGAGTGCGGCTACGCCGATCTGGTCATCTCCGAGGCCTGTCAAGCGTTGGAATTCCAGTAGGTCGGGCACCGCGTCGCCCAGGTCGGATGTGCTGGGAAGTCCGGCTCGGATGATTTCGGTCAGGTTGGTCAGTTCAGGAGCAACGTCTTTTGCGGCTTCAGCGCCTCCCACACGGCCCACCTGTACGGCGCGCGAGGTGAGCCTGTGGACTTGCGCGGTGAGCAAACCGACTTGTGCGGGGCCGGGTGGGTGTCGTGCGAGGACGTGTTGGCGTAGGGGGGCCAGGCATCGTTGCCGGAGTTCGTCGTCATGCAGTAGTGCCCGATGGCTGAGTTCAATCACTCCGGCCGCCAGTTCGTCCGGCAGGTACATCCCGGCCTTGTTGTGGGGCCAGCCATCGGGCAGAAGCGCGGCCAGTGACAGTGCTGTGTGCCCGTCTGGGCTCAGCTGGTCCCAGGACAGTTCAATCGACACCGGCAGGCTGGATGTCCGGTCGGAATTAGCACTGTGTTGAAGAAGGTCGGTGCGTTTGGAACGCCACGCCGCGGCCAGGGTGTCCAGGCGAGACTCTGAGCGGGCGAGAGAGGCCATCAGCACGATGGCCAACGGCACCCCGTCCAAATCCGCCATCAACGCTTCCAATGCGGGATCGGCACGATGGTGCTCGTCTGCGACAGCCACGAATACGTCCACTGCGGCTTCCTGGGGCAGTGGGCCCAGGTTGATCTCACGTAGTCCGACAAGGCCTGCGGGTACATGTGCGCCACGTGATCCGATCCCTGCAACAAGACCTGGGACTGCGCGCAGTGTCGACAGCAACTCTGCAGCCCCCGCCGGATCGGCATCGGTTACGGTCTCGAAGTTGTCCAGCACGAGCGCGCAAGGCGCAGCACGCAGGAATGACACCACTCGGTTCCGCAAGTGCTCACCCAGGCCAACACCCAGCGCCGTCGCCATCTTGTCGATCACTGCACCTGGAGCATTGGCGCCATCGCAAGACACCACAAACCTGCGTTCCCCGAACGCCGTGACGATCACATCCAGACCGATCGCGCGGCCCAGCAGCGTGGACTTACCAATCCCCGGTCCACCAGTTACGACAGCCCACTGACCGGTCCTCCATGCCCTGGACACCGCGTGAATCTGCTCGTTGCGCCCTATACACAGCTCAACCGCTGGAGGAGGCAACGGCTCGGCCGCCACAGCCGACGTGTGCGGCCCTACCGGTTCCACGCGGCCGATGATGGTGCTGCCCGGTCCTGCGACCACCGGGTTTGCGCCACTGATGCTCATCCCACCCATCACCAAGTCGCGGCTGACCGAACCGACCTGGGTGACGCCACCCGTGACGCTTGAACCAGATGCCGAGTTCGTCACGGAGGTGTGCGCCCCCGGTGCCGTCTGTCGGTCCGCAGAACGCGCCACGACCAATCCATAGGCCGACATGCCGAGGCCAACCATGCCGCACACAGCACCGACGACGCTGCCGATCTTGTCCGCGGTGTCCAACCCGACTGCCAGCATCACTCCGCCAACAGCTAGCACGGCCACACCGGCCAGGATCACCATGACCCACCTACGCATCGTGCGATGGTGCACCGCGACGTCACCAGCAACGTCTATCAACGCGCCTCTACGCCCCGAACGGACCAACGCACATGCCAATGCCGCAGAGTGTGACTCCGGGGGCCTGTGCGTGCCGAGAACTACGTCCGGGCAGGTCAGCAGGCATCGACATGTTGCCGAATCATCTTCGGGCATGATCGCGGCCGTGCTGGTCCGCTTCGCCTACCTTGCCGTCTCTCAAGCCTTTGCCGCGCTGTGGCTCTTGCGCATGACCGATCGGGAGAAGGACGTGGAGATCCTCGCGTTACGCCACCAACTCGCGGGCCTGCGCAGGCAATTCGGCGATGAGCGCCCACGGTTGTGGCCTGAGGACAGGGCTTTGCTCGCAGCCTTGCTCGTACCCTTGGCCCGCGCGTCGCTGCGCCGGCTTCGGCTGTTGGTCAGCCCGGACACGGTGCTGAGGTGGCATCGCGACCTGATCAAGCGGCGCCACGCTCGCGTGAGCGTGAACCGGGCGCCCAGACGCCCGCGCACTGTCGCTTCGATCAGACGCCTCGTCCTGCGCCTGGCGGCCGAGAACCCGTCGTGGGGGTATCGACGTATCCACGGTGAACTCGCGCTGCTCGGTGTCGCGATCGCCGCTTCGACGGTGTGGGAGATCCCCAAGACCGCTGGCGCCGATCCGGCCCCGCGTCGGACGACCGTTATTCCGAGGACAGACGCCGTCAATGCGAAGAAGCGTGCTCACGGCTACCAGAGCGTGTTCGGCTGCTCGAGCGGTTGCAGCTGACCCGTTGATATGGTCGTCCGCACTTGTCGGCATTCGTGGTAACACATGCTGATCTGCTGCCGAAGGAGTAGTCGTCGGCACGTCGTGCTGGGGGAGGTGCGACCCAACGGTGCGCAGATGGTTGTGGGGATTGGTTTCCGCGGTACTGGCCAGTGCCGCGGGTGTGTTCATCAACCTGGCCACCGATTCCGACAGCAAGCCATGGACTTGGTTCGTGGTCGTCGCACTCACACTTCTCATCGGCGCACTTACGGCCCGCGCCGTGCCCTCCGAGAACGGCCGGGACGACGTTGAGACGTTGCGCGATGTCACCGAAGCCAATCTGCGAGCCTTGGCGGACCATAGTGGCCTTCCTGCTCGCGGTGTTGGCCGATCCCGAGTGGACCGCGCGGAGCTGGAAGAGCTGCTCCGTACTGAGCGCAGCTTTGTGATCACTGGGGAGCCCGGAAGTGGCAAGTCGGGTGCGTTGTACGGGATCGCGGAGTCCCTGCGGCAACGTGGCGAGGACGTCGTTTTGCTGACGGTGGAGACCCTAGGCGAGGCAGCTGGGGCGGTGCGTGGTGACGTGACACTGACGCGCCCTGCACTTGAGGTGCTCAACGGCTGGCAGAGTGAAGAGCGGGGCACGCTGCTAATCGACGGGCTGGACGCGTCGAGGCAGGGTTCGCTCACCTGGCTGGCGAACCTCGTCGGCGATTTGAATGGGTCTCGCTGGCGGACTATCGCGACGATGCGCAGCTTCGATCTTCGCTATGCCCAGGTGTGGCGCAATGCGTTCGCCGGGGTGCCGATCTCTGCACGTCGCGCACGACGCGACCCTGAGCTCCGCGATGTCAGGCACGTCGTTCTCGGCGACTTCGCTGCGGAAGACCTCGAACGGCTGGCGCTTGAGGATGCCACTGTCCGGGCTCTCGTCGAGTACGCCGACGAGGACTTCCTCCAGCTAATCAGGAACCCGTTCAACCTCAGGCTCGCGTGTCAGCTGCTTCCGTCCGCCGAACCGGTGGCTGCACGCGATCGGCTCGACCTGTTGCAGCGGTACTGGCGCAGGCGGGTGCTGGACCAGCCGGACGGTGAGGAACGCGGCCGAGTATTGGGTGCGGTGAGCCAGGAGATGGTGAGGCAGCGCGCGTTGCGGGTGCGGTCGTCGATCATCCCGGAATCGTCGCTTGCCGCCCGGCGAGCGGTACTGCGTGACGGCGTGCTGAGGGAGAGCCCGGCGCGGCTGGCGCTGGGAGGAGCAGACATGCTCGTGTTCTCCCACCACGTCCTGTTCGACTACGCCGTCGCGGCGCTGCTGCTAGCGGAGGGCGACCGGTCACGGCTTCGCGATGCGCTCGACGGCGATCCGAACCTCGTGTTGGTCGCGCGTCCCAGCATCGACCTCCACCTGGCCGCCGTGTGGCACGCCGACCGCACCCGGCAGGTGTTCGCGGAGGTGGTGATCGGCTTGGCCGAAGCAGGTCACAGCATCGCTGGCCTCGCGGCCGCATCCGTGCTGGTGCGCGAAACACGTCGTGGCGAAGACCTGCGATGGCTGATCGAGCTACCGGCCGGTCCTGCGTACTGCGCGATCATCGGCTGGATCGCGGGAGTGATGAGTGCTGCCGAGGACAGGGTGAAGAAGCGTGTTCGTGGCGTATTGGCCCTGTGGGCCTCGATCCTGGCCACCGCCGGCACGAGCCTTGCCGACGAATTCGACCATGACCTCGCGAGCCAGTCTCTCCGGCTGATGCACGCCCTGGATGATCTGGATCCGCTGGGGCCGGGCGTCTCCGGGGCCGAGGAGCGGGCGTTGTTCCTGGTCCAGTTGATGACGGCCTCGCTGCAACAGCCTGCCGAACGGGAGTGGTACGGGCAGCAGGTGGCCCGCTACCTGCCCAGGGCCTTGGGAGTGAGTCCTGAACCGGCGAACGTCCTACGACGGACTCTCGCCCCAGAGGTCATAAGCGGGTGGCTCACGCGCTACCTCGAGTTCTACGTAGACAACGTCGCGCTGATCGCTACGACGGATGCCCAGTTGGCAGAGGACGTGCTGCTGTCGTCCTGGCGTCTGCATGACAACAGCGAGGAGATCACGTCGGTGTTGCGAGGCGTTGTGGCGATCACGAGCACGCGAAACCAGGATATCGGGCACGTGAAGTGGCTGATCGGACGGAAGTTCGAGGCCTACATCGCAGTGGTGGGACTCGAGCGAGCAGTTCCGGTACTGGCCGCCGCGACCACTGCCGAGGCTCCGTATGTGCTCACGCCCGCTTCGTCTTATCCGGTGGAGGTAGCGACGGCCAGCGGTCGTATCGACGTGGTGGTTGGGTCGCTGAGGCATACCGTTGCCCGGGAGTCTCCGGCGTTGGTGGACGCTTTCGCGGAGGCCATGCGCGCGAGCAAGTTGTCCGGTTCCGATGCTGACCGACTCGTGGCAGCCATGGTGCGATTGATCAGGCACCCCGAGGCATGGAGCGGAGTTCTGCACGCGGCCGCGGAAAACTTCGACGTAATCGGCCGCGCGTTCGTTCCAACGTTGCTGGCTGGCGGGCTGTTCATCCACTCGGGCACGCGCGAGTCCGCCTGCGCACTCGTGCGGGCCGCAGTACCACGGCTCTCCCCATCGGAGCGTCACGTTGTCGACGCGGCGATCCGGGATCTTCCGGCGGACATTGCGGACAGGATTGCCGAGCTGATCGTGATCGCCGAGCCACTCCCGCCCACCGTCGTCGACGCTGATGAAGCAGCCGTTCCGTTGCCTGAACAGGTGGTCGACGACCCGCTCAGACAAGCAATCGATGCGGCCAGCGTCGAGGATGCGGATCCGTCCGCGGTTGGCGCGCTGGAGGCCGAGTTGTGGCGCACGGTCCACGACGGGCCGGATGAGCGCACTGCGAGCCTCGTCATCTGGGCGGCCGATCTGCTGGTCACGCATCGTCGACCGGATCCAGGCACACCGCTGGGCGAGCTGGTCGTCAAGCTCTGCCTGGCCGCAGCAGAGACGGAGTCTCCCGAGGACGGAGCGTTGAAGTAGCGATGATGACTTGGTCTCCTACACCGCGTCGCAGAGCGATATCGGGACTCGTCAACCTACAGTGCCGCGCGGAGTGGCGGTCGTCGGAGTACGGCGACGAGATCAGGCGACGCCTGCTGGACGCCGTAGCTGACGAGGACCCTGTGATCCGGTGGTACGCCGCACATAGCTTGGTCTTCCTCGGTGACGGCGAGGTGGAAAGCCTAGAACTTCTCCAGACCCGATTGCTCGCTGAGCCGCACCGTGAGGTGGCGGCTGTGTTGATTCGGCAGATTGCGAGGTTCCAGGACTCCTCCCACGAGAAAATCGACACCGTGCTCAGTGCGGTGCTCGATGTCGAGCACTGGCGGACTGTGCTGCAGACGAGAACCCACGAAGGTCACGACGATCGTATCGAGCTGCTATGCGATCTGGTTCTATATCTGGCTTTGCGGTGGCGGACGCCCACTGCGACTGCACTTGCTGACAGTTGGTTCAGGTCTCCATCCGACACCGATGCGGCGGGACAGGCGGCGGACCAGTTGCGGCCATGGCTGGAGCTCGGTGACTACCGGGCCCAAGAACGTGCTCGTGCGTTCGATTTGCTGAAGCTTGGTGCGGCGGCGCTTGAGCAGTCGCGTAATGCGGACCCGACAGCCCGGAACGTGCACAGGTGTGCGGATGCGTTGGTCTCTGAGATCTACTTCGCGTCAGGAGCGCACACGAACGGTGACGAGCCGGCGCGGGACCCTGATCCCGGGTTCGCCCGCGAGGTGTTCGCAGCGTTGGCTCTGCTGACCGGTTTCAAGAGCCCCTCGACCGTGCATCACGCTGTTCGTACACTGTCGCATCTGGCGCCGGTGGATCCTGCTCGGGCTCTGCGGCTGGTTCAGGACTACGTAAGGTCTGGTGACGCCTACACCTACGACCCGATGGCGTCAGACGTGGTCATCGGGCTCATCGAACGGTACCTCGCTGAGTTCCGCGACCACCTGACCTCGAACGCCGATCTGCTAACCGCGATTCATTCGTTGCTCGAGGCGTTCGTTCGCGTTGGCTGGCCTGAAGGTGTGGCTCTGACCTACCGGCTAGGTGACGCGTTCCGCTGACGGTTTCCTACCTGCGGACAGTTGAGCCAGAACAACGTCAATGCCCAAAGACAGGGGGTCGAATGTGTTCGACCGGTACGAGGGAGGACACCCAGTAGCGCAACCCGATCGACCACCTCTTCGGCAGTGAACATCAACTGCTTCGGGTTGGTGTAACCACGGACCTCGTCCCACGTAGCTGGCGTGGCGACACGCGGATCGACCAGTGGGATGGCCTGTTGGACGAGGCACGTCCGGGTCGTCCGCGCACGATCACCGATGATCAGGTCGAGGCGGTCATCACCGCGACGCTGGAGTCGGCCCCGGCCACCGCCACGCACTGGTCGACCCGGTCGTCGAATTGCGCTGCGCGATCGGGTCGCGCTGCGATCTTATCCCTGCTGACATCGGTGCTGGCGGTTCGCGCCTTCTCCGGCTCGGGAGGTAGGTCCTTGGCTGAGAGGCCCGCGATCGCACGAGTTGTGAGGGCGTCCGGATCACGCGAATCACCCTGCACCATTCCAAAGGGCCGTGTTGTCGCTGTGCCTGGCTGTGGGAAGGCTAGGGTGCTGCCGTGGGGCGCACATACCAGGAGCGAACGCTCAAGATTCTGTTCGGCCGTGCGAACAGGTGCGCCTACCCAGGCTGTGGTCAACAGCTGATCTTCGAAGATCGTGGCCGCGTCTCCGTCGTTGCCCAGATCGCGCACATCAGGTCTGAGTCGTTCAAAGGCCCAAGGCATGTACCCGGCTACAGAAAGGTCAACTCCGAAGAGAACCTATTGCTGTTGTGCGGTGTGCACCATAAGCCTGTGGACGACCACGAGTCGACCTATTCCATCGATGAACTCCTCGACTGGAAACGGCTTCAGACCGCCGGGGGGACTGGACTCGAACTTGCCGATCACCAGCTCTCCCAGGTCATCCGGTTCCTTTCGGAAGTAGCGAGGGGCGTGGTGCAGTCCGGTCTCCGGATGCGGAGTCGAGCGGATGCATTGGATATCGCTGCCCGCAAGGCGCGTGCTCGGCGGGTGGATCGCTTGATTCCGTTCGTGCCGGAGGAGCGGTTGGATGCAGTGCTGGCCTGGATGAAGGGCCTTGACGATCCGATTGTGGACGTCCCGGCCGGCAGCGTCCGAGTGCTCGTGGCACCGCTCGGTGCAGGGAAATCGGAGCAGGCACTTCGCTGGTGGGAGGACGGCCTGCAGACAGCCGCCGATGATCCTGAACACGAGCTCCCTCAGTACTTCACCGCTCGCACGGTAGTAGACGTACTGGAGCAGTCGATCGCGGATAACCTGGGTGGGGATCCGGTGCGTCGCTGTCGCGTCGTCGTCGACGAGCTCGACGGCGTGTCGATCGCAGAAGCCTCAGGCATCTTGAGCGAAGCACGGCAACTGGTGCAAGTGTGGCCCCAAGTCAGCATTCTCGCCACCACGCGTCCAGGTATTCCGTTGGGGGACAAGGAGAAGATTGTCGTTCCGCGATGGACTGTCGACCGCGGGGCGGCCCTTGTTGAACTCGCGCTCGGCGACTACGTTCCTCACCGCTTGTGGACCGCCGAGACGTCTGATCTCTTGACGAGCCCGTTGACCGCCTTGGCACTGGCTGCCCGTGTACATGCCGGTCGGGACACCAAGGTGACGAGATCTCAGCTTCTCGCAGATCTTGCTACTCAAGTCCTGGAATCACACGGCAAAGATGTCTCCGACGACACGTGGAACGATCTCGCCAGGCTTGCTGTCGCCGTCCTGGAGGAGCCGTACCTCGCCGAAGGCCGTCGGTTCGGACCGCCGCCACGGGTGCGCCGGCTCATAGAGACTGGTCTCGTCGTCCATGACGGACGCCAACTGACGTTCGCGCTGCCTGTGTTCGAGCAGTACTTCGCTTCCCAGGCTATCGCGTTGGGACTGGTGAGCTTGAACGACGCAGCTGGGGCGCGAGCGTTTCCCCGATGGCGATATGCACTGGCCTTCGCCGTCACAACTGCGGCACCGCGTCGGCAGGAGGAACTGCTGACGACCCTCGCGAGGGTGAACCCGGCCGCCGCGTTCTGGGTGCTCGGTGAGATCGCCTCCAAGGAGCACCAGTCGCTGGAGGGACCGCCCGAGGAGGCGATCGCGGCCTTGCTCCGACGCCGCGACGTCACAGGCGGCGCGGTGGAGCCTGATCTTGCGATCAGGGCTGGTCTGTGGCTCCGTGACGCGGAGAAGGCCTTGCTCCAAGGGATCGGCCCGCTCGCGCATCGACTCGCTCGCCATCGTGACGGGCAATTGACGCAGTGGGGCGCCTGGCTGAAAGGCGGCCGGTTCACGCTCGCCCGCGCCCGTGACAGAGTGCCGCCTCCGGAAGTGATCAGGCTCGCCGAACCTCGCGCGCACCTATCCCAGGGATGGCATCGATCGACCAATTTCAGTTTTCCGACGGCGGACTTCGGGCGTTGGCAGCTTGCGCAGGACAGCCTGCAGAGGGAGCTGAACACCACGATCACACGCCGGAAGTTGCAGGTGCCGCCGAATTCGTGGCTCGCGCGTGAACGCACGTTCTGGCTCGGGAAGTTCGTGGTCGACCACGGTCGCGGCAGACCGAGCCGGTTCATCAACGTAGCCGAGCTCCGGGAAACGGTTGCTGCTTGGAAGGAACGAGCGGACGCGGCACAGTTGATGAGGTGGGGCTCGAGCAGTGGTCGCGAAGTCGATGGTGATGATGACATCCGGTGGTTGTCCGCCCAGCTCGCGACCGAGGAGAGCGACGTGCTGGCGGCGCCTTGGCCAGAAGGGGACATAGATCATCGCGGAAGGTGGGTCTGGCAGGGATACTCGCCAGAGCTCACTTTGACCTTGGCCACGGCAGTGGTGCGTGAGGCGTTGGTCGGCTATCGGCAACTCGTGGAGCAGAACTTTCCGACGTTTGGCGACGCGCTGGGCCTGTACAGCATGATGCCGCTTCGAGTCGACGGCCTGGTAGGCAGATTCGCTGAGGACGAAGACGCAACCGCTGTCGAGCTGCGACTCCTTCTCGATCCCACGCCGACGTCCGCAGACAACGAAAGCCCGCCGGTCCACATGCGACTGATCACCAGCCGCGATGACCAAACCTTCTGGGAGTTCGGACGCGATCGCCAGCAGATCACGCGTGCCGCGTTCAAGCAGCACGTTGTCCAGGACATCGATCTGCCGTTGCACGACTCCTGCGCCGCAACGACCGTCGCTTACGAATGGTTGGCTCGCGATCTCGCGGCTGTCGGTTGGCTCAAGGAGCGCTGGTAGACAGGTTGATGCCGAGGCGCATGGGTCTGCTGCACCGATAGGTGACAGTGTCACCTACTCGTGCAGCAGACCCCTCGGTGTTCACCGGGGCGCTGAGTCACTGCACGAAATACTCCGAGACCTGCGTGGGCGTCGCCAGCCGACAGTATGGGCGCCGTACTTCCACTGTGGAGTGTGACTGGTCGCTTGTGGGGTGCCGAAACTCTGCACTTGCCCGTTGAGCTGAGGTGACCACGTTGATGGCCTGACAGCATGATCGTGGGCGTGGCGCTGCGACTGCTATGCCTCGTCTTTGTTCAGCTGGTGGCTGGCTGGTTCTGATCGGCCGGTCCTCGTCGGCCAAGGACGTCGAGTTGCTCGGTGTTGTGCACGAGGTCGCGGTGTTGTGTTGTGGCTATCGGCATCAGAGGTTGGATTGGGCTGATCGCGCGGTGCTGGCCGCGTTGACGCGGCGGTTACGTGTCTGAATGCGAGAGCGCTGTGCGTGCCGAGAAACACGTCCGTGCAGGTCAGCGGGCATCTGCGAGTTGCCGATCATCATCCGGCATGATCGCGGTCGTACTGGTCCGCTTTGCCTACCTCGCCGTCTGCCCGCCGTCGCCGCGCTGTGGCTCCCTGCGCATGACTGGTCGTGAGAAGGTCGTGGCCGCAGTGGAGCGTGTTCTCGGAAAGGGTGTCGGATCGCCCGCTTTAGATCTAGGAACTGCTCCGTCCCGTCGGCCGGCGTGCTCGCTGGCCGACGGGACAGCGAGGCGAACCGCACCTGTGTGAACTTCGTTCAGGAGTCGGTCCAGGGAGGAAGAAACGAGGGCACCTGGACCTCTGGCGGTGTCAGGGGAGCGGTGTCGAGTCCGATGTGGGCGGCGTATTGGAGGATCGTGCGCCAGTCGCCCTGGGCGACGGTATGGGTTGGGCAGTTGCGGCATTCGCCGCGGCGTGCGCAGGCGCTGGTGCGGTCAGTCTGGTTTCGGATGTGGTTGAACGCACTGAGCGGGTCGTCGGCTTTGACGAGGAACCAGGTGCCGCTGCGCCGGTCGGTGGGCAGTCCGGCGGTCACCGCAGTGCTGCGGGGCGGGTCGATGTGGTCACCGTGGTGACGAATCGCAAAGTGGCGGTCGAGCATGTCGGCCTTGTCGCCCTCGGGCTGGTGCGTCTGGGTCCAAGCATGCGCATGGTCGATGGAACCAGGTCCCCATAGCAGTTGCACTGGACGGTGTGTGGACTCGAACCGAGGGTCGTATCCGAGCAACTGCTCGAGGTCCTCGGCTACCGCGCGCACGAGTACGCAGGTCGAATCTGGTGCCATCTTCCCGGTTGGCTTGTAGTCGTCGCCGCCGATTTCCACTCGTCCGGTGTTGTCCCAGGCGATGAGCAGCACCGACCTGTGCACGGGCGCGGGGTGCAGACGCCCACCGGGAGTCCGAACGCCCCATAGGCAGTTGATGATCTCGGCCAGGTCGCGGATGACCCGTGCCGCGTCGCCAGGAGTTCCAAGGTGATATCCGGAAGGGTGCGCGACTATGTTGCGCAGCGAGACCTGTACACGCTGCATGCTTCTGGCCCGCTGGCCGGGCAGAAGCCCTTCCCGTCGTGCCCACTCCCACAAGGCGCTCAACATGCCGTCGAACACCATCGGCTTGCCGGGCGCGGCTAGCTTGAGCCGCCATGGAGTGCGCCGCTGCTTGAAGGCGGCCAGCACTTGGTCGAACGTGGACGCGTCCACGGTACGTTCCAGCCCGCTGGAAGCGTGTACCTGGACGATGCGGTGTTCGTAGAAGGCCAGGAACCGGTCGCGCAGAGCGTGCTCGACGACTAGGCGCGCGGTGTCTCCGGCGAGGGTGAAGAACTCATACCGCAGCACGCCGTAGAGGTAGAGAGTGCGCAGGGCCTCGAAGTGTTGGCGAGTGCCCTCGGCGACCTCGTCGACCAAGTCGGTGCCGGTCAGCAACGTGTGCTGATAGGCCAGGGCAGCTTCCGGCGTGAGCATGTGAGTGATACCCAAGCCGAAGGGGGTGCAGTGCTGTGTGCGCTCGTCGGGTGCGCGCAGCTCCTCCATGGTGGGAGCGATCACAGGCTTTCTCCTCAACGTGTCCGCTGCCGGCTGTGGCGGCCGTGCCGACCGGAGGTCAGCTGAGCAGGATGCCATACCCCTCCGGCTTCTGCTCATCAAAGCGCCGGGGTGGCGACGAACCGATCGGGTGGGATCGCCGCTCCTGGCGCACCCGCGACGAGGCCGAGAACGAGCTCTTCCGCTATATCGACGGGTTCTACAACACCGAACGCATCCAGAAGGACCTCGGCTGGCTCAGCCCCGACGAGTACGAAACCGCCTGGCACACCACCCGAACGGAACCGACTACCATCCCGGCATCACCGACCGCAGTCAGGTAACAACCGCCTCGGTTATCGGGGAAGCTCACCTGGGCGCGACCGCTGCTTTCCTGGCATGCTCTTGTCCCCTTCGCATTTCGGCTCCAGGTAAGCCATCGGACCCAAGAACCATCCTCCGAGTTCCTCCCGGCTGAACCGGGGATACAACAAGGCGCCACGTGGCGCACGCGGCTTGATCAACGAGTACGAACCTGTAGCGGCTTGATGCGCAGGTCAGGTCTATCGGGCCGTGTTTTGGCACCCCACAGGGAGTTCGGCGGGGCGTACAGCGGCCACCTGATCGACCAGTTCCCGCACGAGACCACCGACGGCGCCAAGATCGCCTCGTACATCGCCCCCGGTAACGACCAGCTGATGCGCCGCACCGACCGCAACGGCCAGATCTGCCACTGGATCCTGGAGATCGACCTCGTCGACCGGGACAAGGAGATCGGCGGGTTCTACGAGGAACTACTGGACCTCGGCCCTTCGGAGTTCACGCTCAAGTCGTCCGCGCGCCTTTTCGGACATTGCACAGCCAGTGGGCGAGCTGTGTATTGGCGCGACAGTGGTTGCCACCCGCCACGAGTGGCAACACGTGGTCGAGGCTCTTGCTCTCGGGATGCGGCCACGCCAGCGTGCGGTCCACGGGCCGGAGGCACAGCTGGCAGACCCACCCGTCCCGCTCATAGATCTCCTCAGGATCGAACCGCTCGACGACAGCGTCTTCGAGCCTGACCCGTCGCGCGTGCCGAGACTTCGTGGACGTCTCGCGCTTGCGCTTCTCGCTCAACGCGGTACGTGCCGGCGACCACCAGTCGCCGCGGTACGGCGAGTCGGCGGGCGCAGCGACCAACGCTTCCCAGTTGAACTCCTGGCCGTCTGGGGTGACGTCGCGGATGCGTTCCCAATGCCATCGGAGCAGCTGGCCGCCGCTCGTGAACGTCGCCTCGTTGCGTGGCTCGCCTTGCGGCCCGAAGTAGCCGATCTGCAGGCGCGTGAGGTCCCAATCGGCGGTGGCGCCGCAGATGAACTGTTGTCTGCTCCGCAGCTCCATTGCGATCAGCACGTGGTCCGGCCACCAGTTCGGCCACGCCTCCTCGGTGGCGCGACTGAGCAACGCGTACCCGACCAGGACGCCATAGCGCTCAACCAGATCTCCTTGGCGGACACCGAACCCTTCCCACTCGAACGGTGGTTCCTGCCCGTTGATCGTGCGGAAGATCCGCGGACCGCTCGTCCGCGGATTCGTCATCTTCGCGGGAGCACCGAGTTCGCGGCCGTGTAGATCCAGGTCGCCGGTGTTCTTGATGAGTCGGTTGATCTGTCGACCCAGGTTGGAGTTGCAGCGCGTACCGCAGACATGCCGGTCTCGATGCTTCCAATGCGCGTTGGCCGGGACCGGTTCCGAGCACTTGACGCAGGGCTCGCCACCCTTCGCGCGTCCTTCCGGGTGCATCAGCAACGCGTCGCGCCAGTCCCAGTACGACAGATCGTCGGGCATCCGATCAGCCTCGCAAAGAGTTGATCACGTGACAACGATGCATGCGTGCAGGAATCTGGAGGTAACCCGATCGGCCTAACGTCGCGCGTCAGAGCCGATCGGGATCGCCAGGACGGCTAGAGCTTTCGGAGTACGTGGAACGGCACCAGCTGATCGACCAGGTACGGCTTGTCCCGGCGGCGTAGTCGATCTCGTAGCTCACGACGCCGAGCCAATCGCCCTCGACACCGGGGAAGCGACCGTGGAGCCGAGCATCGGGTCGATCCAGGCGGGAACGGAGCCGTGAGCCACGCGCATGGCGACCTCCTCCAGGCGCGCCTTGAGCGGTCTCGCATCGGCTTAGTGCGTAGGCGTCGGCGTGGTCTGTTACCCGTGGGGACGTCCGGCCGTAGAATCAGTCGGACATTTCGTGAGGAGCGCCCATGCCGATGGCCGGGGGCCCGGCCGACAAGGTGGGCAACCGATACGAGCGGCGCTGGGCGGTACGCGCGATGCTCGATGTGATCGCCGGCGTCGCCGAGTCACTGCGCATCGAGGTGCCCGGCGAGGAGGGCGCGGGTGCCGAGTTTCGACTAATCGTCGGCGGAACGCCGTACTGGTACCAGTCCAAGCGGCAACGCGACACGGGGGCTTGGACGATCGCGGCGATGGCCAACGAGGGCTTCCTCCAAGCCTGGCTCCCAAAGCTCCAGGCAGGTGGGCACTGCGTCTTTGCCTCGGGTACTAGTGCTGATGAACTGCGCGAATTGTGTGAACGAGCGAGAGATGCCCAAACATGGGCGGAGTACGACGAACATTTCCTCGTCGCGGAGCAGCAGCGAACCAGATTCACTCGCTTACGCAACCTTTGGGTCGGAATCGACGACGAGCACGTCTTCAAGAACCTACGACGGGTTGACGTCCAAACCATGGACGAACGCAACCTCGCTGAGCTGGTCCGGATACGCCTGGGCGGCCTTGTCGACGGCCATCCCGACACGGTCAACGACATCCTGGGGCAGTTCGCCGATGACCAGATCCATCGGGAGTTGGAAGCGGCTGATCTTTGGCGACATCTTGAAGGCCGAGGCATACACCCGACGGCGCGGGCCGCGCCCACAGCACGTCGATCAGGTGGCCTACCAATCGCTGCCACAGCACCATCGACGCAGGCAGCTGCCGATGAACAGCAACTGCGGGATCGCCTTGATCAGCTGCCACCACTAACCCATTCCAGACTCGAGGCCTCCTGGCACGACGATCAGGCACGAACATGGAGACTAGTCACCACCCTGACCAGTATGGACGCCCTGCCCCGCGACGTGGTCGACGAATGGCAGGACGCCGCACCGCAATGGCTGATCGACGCACCTTGGCAAGTCCAGATTGCGGCCGGTGAACTCGCCACTGCATACGGGGCACGGCGCCTCGCTGGCGACCTGTTCGTTCGGGCCGCTCGGGAAGGAGTCCCGCGCCGTCATCGCTGGCTTGCCCGGGCCGCGCTACTGTTCGACAACATTGACGACCCAGGTCGTCGCGACGCGGCCCTGACCGCGAACGGCCGATGCGCCGACAGCACGGACCCGTTAGCGCGTGCGGTTGCTGCCCTGTTCGAGGGCGACCTTGCAGGGGCATCGGCCCACCTGCAGGAGTGGGTTCCCGATGACCCTATGGAGCAGGCCGTCCGGTCAGGCTTTGCACTGCGATTGGCTGTTGGCGATCCGGAGGAACCCTTCAGCGTGGCTTCGCTGGAGGCCGCCCTAGAGGTGACCGGCCGCGCCCTCGACCAGCAGTGGACGTCGGGTTTGGCCATTGCCCGGGCTCGGATGCTGATGTACCGCGCACGGCTGGGCGACTCACCGGCACTGTATCGGGACCTGCAGCAAGCCCGCGATCTTGCAGTTCGTGCCCGCGATGAACGGCGCGCTTGGCGTGGCGACAGCGCCGAGCCCACGGCTCTCGCCTGCCAGGCGGCGGTTCTCTCGATCGATCTCGTCGGTGCTATCCGCCTGGGCACGCCTGGCGAGGACGGCGCAACCGCGGCAGAGGCGAATACGCCCGAGGTGCGCGAGTACGTGGCCGTCGCGGCAAGCCAACTTGGCGATCTTTCCTTGGCACGGGCGTCGGCCGAACACCTCACAGACCCGTTCGCCCGGGCCCGCGTTGACGCGCTTCTCGCTGAGGCGAGTGGCACCGACTCCGTACCTCACTGGCGGCAAGCCGTTGCCCTCGCCGGTGATAACGACGAGCGGCTTGCCCAAGCACTTACCGGATACGCGATGGCTGCCCAAAGCCAGGACGTACCTGGGCTCGACCAGTTCGCGGCACGCTATCCCGAGGCGGGCGAACAGATCCGGGCCATGGCCGAACTGTCCGCAGGCAATCCAGGTGCGGCCATTAACCGGCTGCGAGGTCAGCGGCGCACCTCGATCACTGCCGCGCTGAGTCTCGCCCAGGCATACAGGACCTCCGGACAGATCGATCGCTGCGTAACCACGCTATTGGAGGCCGCAGGCGACTTCCACGACCCTTCCCTGCGCTACAGCGCGGCAACCACCCTCGCCGAAGCCGGTCGGACCATCGAAGCTGAGCAGGAGCTGCAGTCACTGTTGGCCGTGACAGCAGATGACTGGCCGGGAAGGGCCGACGCGGTCAGATCCGCCGCGCAGCTCGCTTACGGACGTCACGACCTTCATCGTGCCACCGAACTACTGCAGACCTTGATGCGGCTCGCGCCGACCGACGAGTCGAGTCGCTGGGCCCTTGTCCATATCCTCATGCGACGCAGCGACCTCGCCGCCGCGTGGCGCACACTCACCACGGCCCCGCACCCACTGGAAGCGCGCAACGTCGGCGAAGCGCAGATGTGGATCGAGCTTCACCGTCGCTTCGGCCCGGCTGACGAGACGGTTAACGGATCGATTGCTCTGCTACGCCGTTTCGGCACGTCAGAACAATTCAGCGCCTACGTCCTCACGTCGCTACTGGCTCCCGGTTCCTCACGAGACCCGCTGCCACCCGCAGTCCTCGCCGACTTCCACCGGGCGATCGACGCCTTCTTCCAGCAGTGGCCCGACAGCCCCTACCTGCGCAGGATCAGCACCGACGACACCACCGAACTCCTCGCTCGCCTCACCGAGATGGTCACACCGTCTGAGGAAGAACTCGTTCGCCGGCGGCGTTTGACCCGAGATCTCATGATCGGACGTCTTCCGCTGGGCATCCTCACCCAGGCAATCAAACGGAGTTACACGGAGATCATTGTCCGTCGAGGCGTCGGGATCATTCCTGCGCTCCATCCCGACCAGCGCGAGTTCACCGCTTCCATGGCTGCGGTCAGGCGGGCCATCGACAAGGACGTAGCGATCGGAATCGACGCAGTCGCCGTTTTCGCCACGCTGCCAGCCGACGTTCAGGAGTTGGCCGCGCGCAGCTTCAGTCGGCTCGTCACCACCGATGACGTTTTGCGCGACGTCCGCAACGGTCACGACAGTCTTACCCAGCGGACCACGGCGACCTGGTTCTATGACGTTCATGCCCGGTCTGGGCGGATGGCCGAGGTGTCGGAGGCCGAGGCCGACCGGCTCGCTCGTCAATCAGCCCAGTTGCTGGCAATGATCCAGGGACTCACCCGTTACCCGCGGCCGGCCTGCCGCGCGGTCCTGGATACCGATGAGCCGGCCTTCGCCGGTTGGATGTCTGTTATCGACCTGGCGCTCGACCAACAGATACCCATTTGGACAGACGATCACGTGTTGCGGTCCATTGCGCGTCAAGTTGGGCTCTCCGCTCTATCCACCCCAGCGCTACTCGCTTACCTGTTCGAGCAAAGCGTCCTGACGTCCGATCGCCACGAGGATGCCGTTCGCTCAATGATCAAAGCGCGGGTGGGTGACTTTCCCGTCAACGGCCAGCGCCTCATGGAGCTCGCTGAGGACGAAGAATGGGCACCGGTGTCAGTCGCGGTTGTCCTTTCACGTCCGGCGGCATGGACCAACAGGTCACGTACCGTCACCCTGTTCGCCGACCTGCTCCAATCCTCGCGCCCATATCGCCCCATGGACGCGCCGGACTGGCTCTACGCCGCCATTGTTGGCGCAACACTCGCCGCCGCCGATCCCTTCACGGCCACCGACATCGCCGCACGCTTGCTCGCCCTCGCACTTGAGAACACGGCCGCCCAAGGCGCACTAGCGTCCAAGCTCGTGACGGCCGCCCGACGAGCGCTTGCTGACAGCGACGATGTTGACCAGCACGCCTCCGACCCGCTACCACTGAGCGCCACCCTTCTCCGTAACGCCTATTCGATCGCCCTTCCACCGTCCATCGCCACCAGCTACGTACTTGCAAGCCTCAGCGAGCTGAGCGATACCGACCGCCAAACGGTGCTGCGAGCCCTGCTGCAGTAAGGCGTCACCGAGCTCAGTAAAGTCGACCACCTGAATGCATGGGCGTAGCGGCGTCGGCCCTGTGCGTGCCGGGAAATGCGTCCGTGCAGGTCAGCAGGCGTCGGTGGATAGCGGTCATCATCCGGCATGATCGCGGCCGCGATGGTCCGCTTCGCCTATCTCGTCGTCTCCCAGGATTATGACGGGATCTGTTGTGATCAGCAGCCGTCGCTGACGGCTTGTCGCGGCGACTGGCAAGATGGTGATCTCCGGCTGGCAAGGGAGGCAGGCTGGGATGGAAGAGGGCCGGTCGACACGATTCAATCTTTCGTCGCTAGGTTCTGGTGACTGAGGTCAAGAACGTTCGCGGCGAACTGCTGGACGGCACGCTGATGCGGAATCAGGCCCACCTGCGCAAGCACTGTGTGAGTACGAGCGGCACCACAACGAGCACCGCACCACCGATCACTCTGGCGCGGCACTCCTGTAGATCCGGCCTCAGCCTGTCGAACCCGCTCAGATCGAACGCTTGGCCACAGACCGACTAGATCTTCTCGGCAGAGTCATCCAGGACTATCGCCATGCCTCGAATTGCATGGACGTAGTTTTCGGCACGCACAGGTTCGGACAGGGACCAGCGTCAGCCGGGCTGGCGCGTGGTGGATAGTCGGCTGCGTGACTACCGCCGCTGAGAGGATCAGTTCCGAAGGAGGGCAGAGCCAGGCATCCATGTCAGTTTGTGTCGGGAGAGATGGGGTCCTCAGACAACAGGAATTTGACCAGTCCAGCTCCTGATCTCGTCAGGGTGAAGCGTTTCTGTCCGCCTACGCCGGCCCACTCTTGACGACCTGTGGGGTCTTGAAGTCGCTGAGGACGTGTTGGACGGCATCGGGCCGGTGGCGCTCTACGGGCGCTGTTCGACCGAGGACAACCAGGATCCGAAGACCTCTCGCGGCTGGCAGTTCGGGAACGCGACGAAGTTCGTAGAGCCCTTCGGCGCGGAAGTTGTCGCGGAGTTCTTCGACATTGGCCAGTCGCGTTCGGTGCCCTGGGATCGGCGGCACGAGGCATCGCGACTGCTGGCGGAGTTGAAGAATCCGCGCCGCGGCTGGCACGCGGTGGTAGTGGGTGAGGGGACGCGGTGCTGGTTCGGCAACCAGTTCTCGCTGATCGCTCCGCGGTTCGAGGCGTACGGCGTGGACCTGTGGGTGCCGGAGTTGGGCGGCAAATACGACCCGCGAAACCCCTCGCACAAGATGCTCATGAGCGTGCTCGGAGGTATGAGCGAGTCCGAGCGCCAGCACGTGCAGGCACGCGTCCGCGCCGCGATGGACGCCCAGGTGGTCAACGAGGGGCGACATCAGGGCGGCCGAGCGCCCTACGGGTTCGTCACGGTGGACGGCGGGCCGCATCCGAACCCAAAGAAGGCTGCTGAGGGGTTCCGGCTGCGAGTTCTGGCGGTCGATGAGTTCTGCGCGGCGGTCGTTCGGCGCATCTTTGCCGAGTACATCGCGGGCATGGGAGACCGTGCTATCGCGGAGGGGCTCAACCGGGATGGGATTCCGTGCCCGTCGAGGCAGAAGCCTGAGCAGAACAAGCATCGCCTTGCGGACGGCTGGCAGGGCAGCACTGTCCGGGTGATTGTCGAGAACCCGAAGTACACGGGGTATGCGTTCTTTGGGCGTTGGACGCGTCACGAGGTGCTGCTTGATCCCGATGACGTGGCCGCTGGTCACGTGGTGCGATTCCGTCGCGCGGCGCCGGACAAGGTTGTTCGGTCGAGGATGCCGGCGCATCCGCAGATCATCAGCGTGGAGGAGTTCACACAGGCGCAATTGATCCGGCAGGGCAAGGGCGCTGGTGGGCTGGCGACAGCGTGCAAAGCGGAACGGTCGGGACGGCCGACGAAACGGCCGTACTTGTTCCGCGGTCGACTGCGGCATGCCGAATGCCAGCGAAAGATGGAGGGTGCTCCGCGCAAGGCCATGTACTACCGGTGCGCCAGCCGGACGTTGGTCCCAGGCTCTGAGGTGGCTGGCGAACATCCTCCGTCGGTCTATTTGCGCGAGGACGTGTTGACCGAGGCGGTCAATGCCTGGATCGGCGGTTTGTTCGCACCCGAGAACGTGGATCGAACGGTCGCGGCGCTGCTGGAGGCGCAGGAACCCGAGAAGCGGAGCGAGACTAAGCACGGTTCGGCCCGTCAGCGGCTGACAAAGGCGGAGGAGGAATTGAAGAGGTTCCAGAACGCGATCAAGGCGGGCGTCGATCCGGCGGCACTGGTCGAGGGGATCAACGAGGCACAGGCGAGTCGGGCGGTTGCTCAGGCTGAACTCGTGGACGTGCCGACCGCGCGCGGGTTCGAGGCTGCCGAGATCCAGGCCATGATCGATGCGCTCGGGGACGTGGGCGCCAAGCTGGCTGACGCCAAGCCTGAGAGCCTCGCTGACGTCTACAAGCGGCTTGACCTGCAAGTCCTCTATACGCACATTGGCCGTGAGGCTGATGTTTCCATCAATCTCACGGCCAATGTGGGTAATGCTTATGTCCGAGGGGGGACTTGAACCCCCACCCCCTTTCGGGGACTAGCACCTCAAGCTAGCGCGTCTGCCATTCCGCCACCCGGACGTATTCGGTTGTGCCCCGGCTCGCGCCGTGGTGTGTGCATAGGTTACATGATCGTCAGCGCGCGCCAAAATCGGGGGGACCTGGTTGTGTCTGTGCTGGTCGGCGGGCTGCAGTTAGGGTCGTGGTGTGGTTGAGGTTACTGGGTGGTTGCTTGACTCCGACCCTGCGCTTCGGTGGCAGGTCGAGCGGGATTTGGTGGGGGCACCTGAGGCTGTTTGGCGTGCTACTCGGGCTCGGGTGGGTCTTGAGGGGTTCGGGGCTCGGTTGGTTGGGCTTCAGGGTGCGGATGGGATGTGGGGTGGTGGGGCCTTCTTTCCCGCTGGGTTCGACGGGAAGGAGGAGGGGCAGCCCTGGACGGCCACTACCTGGTCGTTGACTTCGTTGCGGGAGTGGGGGCTTGAGCCGGCGGTGCTGGAGGGGACCGTTGAGTTGCTTGCGGCCGGGTGTCGGTGGGAGTACCAGGACCTGCCCTACTGGGGTGGCGAGGTTGACTGCTGCATCAATTCGTGGACCTTGGCCAACGGGCTGTGGCTTGGGGCTCCTGTCGAGGGGATCGCCGACTGGTTTGTCGAGCACCAGCTTGGGGACGGCGGGTGGAACTGCGAGTGGGTTGAGGGGTCGGTTCGGTCTTCGTTCCACTCGACGCTCAACTCGTTGAAGGGGTTGCTGGCTCACGAGGTTGCCACTGGTGGGAGTGTGGCTACTCGGGCTGCTCGGGAGCGTGGGGACGAGTACCTGTTGGAGCGCGCGCTCTTCAAACGGCTTTCTACCGGGGAGGCTGTGGGGGAGTGGGCCTTTGTATTTCGGTCCCCGTTTCGGTGGGGGTACAGCGTGCTCAACGCCTTGGACTACTTCCGGGCCGCCGGGAAGAAGGATCCTCGGATGGCGGAGGCCGTTGAGGTGGTTCGGGCTGCTCGGCAGGAGGACGGGACCTGGTTGCAGGGTGGGCGGCACCCTGGGCGGGTCTGGTTCGAGATCGACGTGGAGAAGGGGTTGCCGTCGAAGTGGCTCACCTTCTACGCGCTGAGGGTTCTTCGGTGGTGGGAGAGCTAGATCCAGCCCTTCGCCCTGGCGAAGCGGGCTGCTTCGTGGCGGTTCGAGGCTCCGGTCTTGCCCACGGCTGAGGAGAGGTAGTTGCGGACCGTGCCTGGGGACAGGGAGGCGCGGCGGGCTATCTCCTCGATGGGGGCGCCTTCCAGTGCCAGTTCCAGGACGTCTGCTTCTCGTGGGGTCAGGGGGCTGTCGCCTGCGCTGATGGCCTCGGCGGCGAGGGCCGGGTCCACGTAGCGGCCGCCTGTGTGGACGGTTCTGACCACTGTGGCCAGGACGTCCGAGGAGACGGTTTTCGGGAGGAAGCCTCGTACTCCTGCCGCCAGGGCGCGTTTCAGGTGTCCTGGGCGGCCGTGGCTGGTGACGATCATGGTGGAGCAGGTGGGTAGTTCGACGGCCAGGGACTGGGCTACCGCTACGCCGTCGAGGTCCGGCATCTGCAGGTCGATGACGGCCACGTCGGGGCGGACGACTCGGGCGGTGGCTATGGCTTCGGCGCCGGTGGCGGCTTGGGCTACTACCTCCAGGTCGTCTTCCAGCGACAGCAAGGCCGCCATGGCGCCTCGGATCAGGTGTTCGTCGTCGGCCAGGAGGATGCGGATCACGGGAGCTCCACGGTCAGGACGAAGCGGTTGGGGGCTTCCGGGGCCGCGGTCACGGAGCCGCCCAGGGCCGCCACGCGTTCGTGCAAGCCCGTCAGCCCGCTGCCGAAGCGGAACGCGTTCTGCGAGACGCCGTCGTTCGTCATCGTGAGGACCTTGCCGCGCAACGTGATCGTGCACCTCTTGGCCTCGCTGTGGCGCAGGACGTTGGTCACGCCCTCGCGGACCGCCCAGCCGAGGGCGCCGGCCGGTTCGCCGTCGAACGTCACGTCGCCTATCACCCGGCAGTCGATGCCGGCGGAGGCGAGCAGTGAGCGGGCGCCCGCGAGCTCCACGGAGAGGTCGGCGGTGCGGTAGCCGCTGACCACCTCGCGGAGTTCGTCCAGGGAGTCCTGGGCGATCTGGCGGACCTCCAGCATCTCGTCCACCGCCGACGAGGAACGGCCGCGGCGGGCCAGCTGGGCCGCCAGGTCGGCCTTCAGGGCGACGGCGGAGAGGTTGCGGCCCACCACGTCGTGCAGGTCGCGGGCGAAGCGGAGGCGTTCTTCGGCCACGGCCAGGTTCGCGCGGACTTCGCGGGAGCGGTCGAGCTCCCAGACGATCGCGAGCATCCAGAGGGTCGAGCGGAACGCGACCACCAGGAACTGCAGCATGAGGCTGACGAACAGGGCGTGGCCGGGCGGGGCGGTGAGCAGCATCCAGGCGCCGCCCGCCAGCGCCGCCAGCACGAGGTAGCGCGGGCGGAGCACGGCGGACAGGGTGGTGATCGCCAGGACCAGGAAGATAACCGAGATGCCGTCGCCCGGGCTGTCGGGCTTGCCGGGCAACGGATCCGGGTAGGCCAGCGCGCCGGCGGCCAGCGCCGCGCAGGTGGCGATCAGGTAGGTCGTCAGCAGGGTGCGCGGGAACGGGCCCCGGCCGAGGTGGTGCTCGATGCCGAGGTGGACCAGGCGGCAGCTGAGGGCCACGTAGACCAGCAGCCCGGCGACGAGCACGACCAGGGCGGCCGTGCTGATCTCCGGGGCCAGGCTGGTGATCAGCAGCGGCGGCAGGAACACGTAGCTGAGGTAGAACGTGTAGCGGACGAACAGGTCGAACCGCGCCGCGTTGCCCCGCGACCGCCACCAGCCGAGCAAGTTCACCTCCGCGGATCCCACCTGAACCACCGCTGCACAGCGTAGGTCCCCAGGACGATCCACACCGCCAGGACGATCACCGGCTTCAGCACGGGCCCGTCGGCCCACCCCGCGCGCAGCAGTTCGAGCACCGGCGTCAGCGGCAGGTACTGCAGCACGGACGCGACCTCGTCGGGCAGCACGGAGAGCGGGAACACCAGGCCGGAGCCGAACAGGCACGCCATCAGCACCGGCAACGACGTCACCTGCGCCATCTCCACGGTCCGGGTGAACGCCGAGGACGCCGCCGCGAGCAGCACGAACACCGCGACGCCGCCGAGCACACCGAGCAGCAGGAACCACGGCCGCGACGGCAGCGCGACGCCGGTGACCACCCCGACGACCACGGTGTACAGCACCATCTGACCCAACGCCACCACGACGGACGGCAGGGCGGCGCCCGCCAGGATCTCCGGGTCGGTCAGCTCACCGACGCGCAGCCGCTTGAGCACCAGCTCCTCGCGTCGCGCGACGAACGTGGTCACGAGGTTGTAGTACACCGCCTTCAGCAGCGCGAACCCGATGAGCCCGACGACGAGCGGCACGCCGTCCGCGTCCACCGAGTACAGCACCGGCGCCAGCAACAACGGCAGCAGCAGCGAGTTGAACAGCGCGGTCCGGTTGCGCCAGAACAACTTCAGCTCGGCCTGTCCCACAGCCACGGCCCTCATGCCGCCTCCTCCGCGATCGCCAGGAACGCCTCTTCGAGCGACGCCGACCGGGCGTCCAATCCGGACAGTTCGACGTTGTTGCGCTCAGCCCACACCAGCAGCTCGTGCAGGGTGGCCTGCAGCTCGTTCGTCCGCACGGTCGCGCGCCCCGACGAGTCCACGTCGGCGACGACGGGCAGCGCGATCCCCTCGGGCGGCACGAAGGAGATGCGCGACGGATACGCGTCGACCACCTCGGACACCGTTCCCTGCGCCACGATCCGGCCGCGGTGCATGATCGCCAGCCGATCGGCCAGCGCCTGCGCCTCCTCCAGGTAGTGCGTGGTCAGCAGCACGGTCACTCCCTCCCGCAACAGGGCACGGATCAACTCCCACGTGTTGCGCCGGCTCTCCGGGTCGAGCCCGGTCGTCGGCTCGTCGAGGAACAGCACCTCCGGCTTCCCCAGCAACGCGAGCGCCAGGTCCAGCCGCCGCCGCTCACCCCCGGAGAGCTGCTTGACCCGCACCGACGCCCGATGCGCCAGGTCGACGAGGGACAACGCCTCGTCGACGGGCCGCGGCGACGTCAGCGTCCCCGCCCACATCCGGGCAGCCTCGACCACGGTCAGGTCGGGCGGGAAACCGCCCTCCTGCAGCATCACGCCCATCCGCGGCCGCACGAGCTTGCGCTCCGCGAACGGGTCGTGCCCCAGCACGCGCACGGACCCCTCGGCCGGGCGCGACAGTCCTTCCACGACCTCCACCGTCGAGGTCTTCCCCGCTCCGTTCGTGCCGAGCAGCGCGAACATCTCGCCCCGCTCCACGTCGAATGACACGCCCCGCACAGCTTCGAAACCCCCGCTGTACCGGCGAGTCAGCCCCCGCACCTCGATCGCTGTCATGGGTGAACGATCTCGGGAGAAACGGCGGACCGGCAGTGCCGTCCCACACCAGTTCCCCATGACAGATGTCATGACTCTCGCCGTTGGCGTCGGCCGCAGGTTGCAGTGATCAGATTAAGGACGTAATCTCACGACTGTGCCAAAACGCGCGGATCCCGTCGAACGGCGTCAGCAGGTGGTGGCCGCCCTCTACCGGGTGGTCGACACCGAGGGCCTGGACGCGGCGAGCCTCCCCAGGATCGCCAGGGAGCTGGGTGCCACCACGGGCCTGCTGCAGAAGTACTTCCGCAGCAAGGACGAGCTGCTGCTGTTCGCGCAGGACCAGCTCACCGAGGAGCTCACGGCCAGCGTGCAGGCGGTCTTGGAGGAGGAGGGGAGCCTCCAGGAACGGCTGCACAAGGCGTTGTGCGCCATCGCGCTCGTGGACAACGCGGCGCGCGCACGGGTGTGGCTCGCGTTCGCTGCTCGTGCGGCCGCAAGTCCGGTGCTGCTTCAACGGCACGTGGAGGGCGCCCGTGTGATCAGGGATCTGTGCCGGCACGTGCTGGAGCTCGCGGACCTGGACGGCGGGGAGGCCGTCGGGCTCGCGGCTCTGGTGGACGGGGTGACGGTGCAACGGGCGCTGGAGCCCGAGGTGATGACGGAGGAGGTGGCCGCGCAGGTGATCGGCCGCCACCTCGAACAACTGTGGGGGAGCACATGACTCTGGGACTGGTGGCGGCGCTGGCGGGACTGGCGCTGCTCGACTCGACGAGCATCGGGACGTTGTTCATCCCGATCTGGCTGATGCTCACGCCGGGGCGGCTGAAGGTGAGCAGGCTCGCCGTCTACCTCGGCACGATCACGGTCTTCTACTTCGTGATCGGCGTTCTGCTCGTGCTGGGCGCCTCGCAGGTGGTCGGCCACCTCGATGGACCTGTCGCGCTGTGGATCCAGCTGGTGATCGGCGTCTTGCTGTTCGCGGTCAGCTTCCGGTTCGACGGCAAGAAGAAGGCGAACACCGGCAAGTGGCAGAACCGGATCAACGCCAACGGGTCGGTGGCCGCGCTGGCGGGGATCGCGGTGCTGGCGGGCGTGGTCGAGCTCGCGACGATGCTGCCGTACCTCGGCGCGATCGGGATGATGAGCACCGCGAACCTCGACGCGGGCCAGATCGGGTTGCTGCTCGCCGGGTACTGCCTGGTCATGATCGTGCCGGCGCTCGTCCTGCTCGTCGCCAGGCTCGCCGTGCGGGAGCGGATCGAGCCGTTCCTCACGAAGATCAGCACGTGGTTCGCGGAGAAGGGTGCGAGCACGACGGGCTGGATTCTCGGCATCGCCGGGTTCCTGGTCGCCCGCGACGCCATCGCGCGGTTGTTCTTCGTGTGAACCGGTTGGCCCGGTTGGCTGAACGACCCGGTTTCGTTTTCCTTCTACACTTGCCAGGGTGACTGGGCTGGACGATCCGCGCAGATCGGTCCCGCGCGAACTGGCGCCGTTGCTCCGGGTGGAAGTGACGCCGGTTTCGGTGAGCATTTTCGAGGCGATCGAGAAATCGATTCCGGAATACAGCGCGTTCCGGGACAACGTGGTCGACGGAATCCGCCAGGCGTTGGTGAAGTTCGTCGACCGCATCGCCGCGCCGGATGCGGAACCCGATCCGCACGACGACATCCACCGCAAGCTCGGGGCGTGGGAGTTCAAGTCCGGGCGCAGCCTCGACAGCCTGCAGGCCGCCTACCGGATCGGCGCGCGGGTGGCGTGGCGGCACGTCTGCGGGTTCGCCGAGCGGCGCGAACTGTCGCTTCGCCTCATGTCGGTGCTGGGAGAGGCGATGTTCGCCCACGTCGACGAGCTGGTGAGCCTGTCGGTCGAGGGGTACGCGGCCGCGCAGGCGAGTGCGGCCGGCACGCTGGAACGCAAGCGGCGCAAGCTGATGGAGCTGCTCGTCGGCGACTCGGCCGGCAACTGGCAGGCGGTGCTGGACGCGGCGCGGGCGGCGGTCTGGCCGATGCCGGACAGGCTGGTGGCCGTCGCGCTCGAGCCGTCCGCCGCGCCCGCGGACGACCTGCCGGCCGACGTGCTGGTCAACTTCGAGGACGCCACGCCCTACCTGCTGGTGCCGAACCCGGCCGCGGTGACGCGCTGGCTGCGCAGGGCACTGCCGGGATGGCGCGCCGCGGTCGGTCTGCCCGTGGCTCCTCAGGACGTGCGCAGGTCACTGGCCTGCGCACGCAGGGTCCTCGCCCTGTCCAGGGAGAAGGTGCTGCCGGACCGGCCGGTCCTCGACTGCGCCGACCACATCGTCGAACTGACCGTGCTCGCGGACGAGTTCCTGGCCCGGCAGCTCGCCGAACGGGCGCTGGCGCCGCTCGCCTCGCTCACCGATCTGCAACGCACCAAGCTCGCCGAGACCCTCCTGGTGTGGCTGTCGGCTCGGGGCGGGGCGCCCGAGGTCGCCGCCCGGCTGAAGGTGCATCCGCAGACCGTGCGCTACCGCGTCAACCAATTGGACGAACTCTTCGGCGACCGGATGCACGACGCGGAGGAGCGCTTCAACCTCGAACTCGCCCTGCGCGCGCACTATTTGTTGCTGCGCGACTGACAAACACCCGTAAGTCATTTCGTACGCAGGTGACAAAAGCCGGTTTTCGCTTGCCTTGCCGAATCGGAGCTGGCTACTTTACTGACGAGTAACGCAACATCGCCTTCTTGCAGTTCAATGACGTACTCAGGAGGTCCCTGCAGATGAAGACCGGACTTTTCACGCGCGCAGCCGCAGTTCTGATGGTTGCCGGAGCGCTGAGCGTGGCGACGGCCGGCACGAGTTCCGCCGCGACCGCCGAGCTGAGCCTCACCTACTCGTGCCAGTTCTCGGTTGCGGGCACGCACGACGTGCCGACCGTGGTCAGCTCACCGAACATGCCGGACTCGGCCGCCGTCGGGGTGCCGACCGCGCCGGCGTCGGCGTCGGTGACGTCCACCGTGTCCGACGACGTCCGCAACACGCTGTGGTGGATCGGCGGCCGCTCCGTCGACGGCACGCTCACCACGAACATCGCCGTGGACAACGCGGGCAGCGTCCAGAACCTGTCGTCGACGCTGACCATCCCGAACACGCCGGTTCCCTCGTCCGGCACGTTCCAGGTCGTCGCCACCGGCACCCTGCCCGCGCTGACGCTGGCCAACGCCGGCACGACGTCGATCAACCTCGGCAACGCTGACCTGGCGCTGACGCCGCGCTACGACAACGGGGAGCCGACCTGGATCGGTGTCGTCCACGTCCCCTGCACCGTCGTCGCGGGCCAGCCGACCAAGTTCTACGAGTTCACGGTGGCGTGATCCTCGTCCCGTGATGGGATGAGCGCATGGAGCTGCAGCAGTTGGTGGACCGCATCGCATCGGAGGTCACGCCAGGTGGTGCCGTAGCCGACTACATCCCCGCACTGGCCAGGATCGACCCGCACGCCTTCGGCCTCGCCGTCGCCACACTGGACGGCGAGGTCTTCGGCGCGGGGCAGTGCGACAGGCCGTTCTCGATCCAGAGCATCTCCAAGGTGTTCACTCTGGCTCTGGCCCTCGCCGAGAACGACGACGTGTGGACCCGCGTCGGCCGCGAGCCGTCCGGGTCGCCGTTCAACTCGCTGGTCCAGCTGGAGACCGAGCAGGGCATCCCGCGCAACCCGTTCATCAACGCGGGCGCGGTCGTCGTCACCGACCACCTGGGCCTCGGCGCCGCGGACCGGCTGCTCGAGTTCCTGCGGCAGGAGAGCGGCAACCCGGCGCTGGACGTCGACCCCGAGGTCGCCAAGTCCGAACTGGACCACAGCGACCGCAACCGCGCGCTCGCGCACTTCATGGCCTCCTACGGCAACATGCGCAACCCCGTCGACGTGGTGCTGCACGAGTACGTGCGGCAGTGCTCGATCGCGATGAGCTGCGCCGACCTCGCCCGCGCCACCCTGTTCCTCGCCCGCCATGGCGTCCGCAACGACGGCACCCGGCTGCTCGGCGTCAGCGGCGCCAAGCGCGTCAACGCCGTGATGCTCACGTGCGGCACCTACGACGCCGCCGGCCAGTTCGCCTACCGGGTCGGCCTGCCCGGCAAGAGCGGCGTCGGCGGCGGGATCATCGCCGTCGTCCCCGGGAAGTGCGCGATCTGCGTCTGGAGTCCAGCATTGGACGCACGCGGCAACTCCGTCGCGGGCGTCGACGCGCTGGACCGCTTCACCACTCTCACGGGCTGGTCGGTGTTCTGACTGATGGTAGGAAGACGGGGTGAGCACAACGGGGAACGCACTGGCACTGGCGGAGGACGAGGTCGTCACCCTCGTCAGCGAGCTGATCAGGATCGACACGACGAACACGGGTGACCCCGCGACGGTCGTGGGGGAGCGCGCGGCCGCCGAGTGGGTGGCCGAGAAGCTGTCCGAGGTCGGTTACGAGACGACCTACGTGGAGTCGGGCGCCAAAGGCCGCGGCAACGTCGTCGCGCGCCTTCAGGGATCCGATCCCAGCCGCGGCGCGCTGCTCGTGCACGGCCACCTCGACGTGGTGCCCGCCGACGCCTCGGAGTGGTCGGTGCACCCGTTCTCCGGCGCCGTGCAGGACGGGTACGTGTGGGGCCGCGGCGCGGTCGACATGAAGGACATGGTCGGCATGACGCTGGCCCTGGCCCGGCACTTCAAGCGCGAGAACGTCGTGCCGCCGCGCGACATCGTGTTCGCGTTCCTCGCCGACGAGGAGGCGGGCGGCCTGTACGGCGCGAAGTGGCTGGTGGAGAACCGGCCCGAGCTGTTCGAGGGCGTCACCGAGGCGATCAGCGAGGTCGGCGGCTTCTCGATCACGCTCAAGGACGACGTCCGCGCCTACCTCGTCGAGACCGCGGAGAAGGGCATCCGCTGGCTCAAGCTGCGCGTCAAGGGCACCGCCGGGCACGGCAGCATGATCCACCGCGACAACGCCGTGGCGAAGCTCGCCGCCGCCGTCACCAAGCTCGACCAGCACCAGTGGCCGTTGATCATCCGGCCGTCCGTGCGCGAGTTCCTCGACGGCGTCACCGAGATCACCGGCCTCGACTTCCCCGACGACGACATCGAGGGGTCGATCGGCAAGCTCGGCGCGCTGTCGCGGATGATCGGCGCGACGCTGCGCGACACGGCGAACCCGACGATGCTCTCCGCCGGGTACAAGGCGAACGTCATCCCGTCGACCGCCGAGGCCACTGTGGACTGCCGGATCCTGCCGGGCCGCGAGGAGGCGTTCGACCGCGAGCTCGCCGAGCTCCTCGGCCCGGACGTCGAACGCGAGTGGATCGGCCTCCCGCCGGTCGAGACGACGTTCGACGGCGCCTTGGTCGACGCCATGACGGCGTCGATCATCGCCGAGGACCCCGGCGCCCGCGTGCTGCCCTACATGCTCTCCGGCGGCACGGACGCCAAGTCGTTCCAGACGCTCGGCATCCGCAACTTCGGCTTCGCGCCCCTGAAGCTGCCCGCCGACCTCGACTTCTCCGGGCTCTTCCACGGCGTGGACGAGCGCGTTCCGGTGGACGCCCTGAAGTTCGGCGTCCGGGTCCTCGACCGATTCCTGCGCAACAGCTGAGGAGACGCCATGTCCACTGTGGACCTGACCGGCCGGGTCGCGCTGGTCACCGGCGGCGCGGGAGGCATCGGCGCCGCCGTGGCGCGCCGGCTCGCGAAGCTCGGGGCGCGGGTCGCGGTGCTCGACCTCGACGCCGCCGGCGCGCACCAGGTCGCGTCCGCGGTGGGCGGCATCGCCATCACCGGTGACGTCAGCGATCCGGCGACCATGCCCGCCGCCGTGGCACAGGTGGAGGAGGAGCTCGGCCGCCTCGACGTCGTGCACCTCAACGCCGGGATCGGCGGCGGGCAGAGCGGTGTGGACGCGCTGGACGTCGCCCGCTACCGCAAACTGGTCGGCGTCAACGTCGACCACGTCGTGTACGGGCTCTGCGCGGCCGTGCCGGCGTTGCGGCGGCAGGGCGGCGGCAAGGTCGTGATCACGGCGTCGCTGGCGGGGATCACCCCGATGCCGTCCGATCCGCTGTACACGCTGACCAAGCACGCGGTTGTCGGGTACGCGCGGGCGGCGGGCAAGGCGCTGGCGGGCGACAACATCACGGTCTCCGCGCTGTGCCCCGGGTTCGTCGACACGTTGCTGCTGGGCGCGGCGAAGGAGGAGTTCGCCGCGGCCTCGTTCCCGTTGCTGACGCCCGCGGACGTCGCGGAGGCCGTGCAGTCGGTGCTGGCCGAGGGCGGGCCGGGGGAGGCGTGGATCATCCAGCCCGGTGGCAAGGCGACGGCCTACGACTTCCGCGGTGTGCCGGGCGTCGGTGGCGGGCAGCTGCCACCTCCTGTGGTGCTCGGCCGCGTTTAGGGCGTGTCCTTTCGCCGTGTCGTCTCGTTAGGACGAACAGACGACACGGCGAAAGGAACTCCGCATGGTGCGGCTGGAAGACGGAACCGAGCTCAACGTGCTGCGCGCGGGCGACCCCGAGTCACCGGTGACGGTCGTGCTCGCCCACGGCTACGCCCTCGACCACCGCACCTGGCACAAGGTCGTCGAGCAGCTGAGCCCCGAGTTCCAGGTCATCGCCTACGACCACCGCGGCCACGGCAAGTCGGACGGCGCCTCCAAGGAGACGGCCACGATCGACCAGCTCGGCGAGGACCTGGGCGAACTCATCGAACGTGCGGTGCCGCAGGGCCAGGTCGTGATCGCCGGGCACTCGATGGGCGGCATGGCGGCGCTCGCGATGGCCGAGCGCAGGCCGCGGCTGTTCCGGCAACGGGTGCTGGGCAACGTCTTCGTGTCCACGGCGGCGAGCGGCCTGTCCGAGACGTCGCTCGCGTGGCCCAAGGCCGTCGGGAAGCTCGTGCGGGAGCTGGAACGGGCGTTCGGGCCGATCGTGCGCGCGGTGCGGGAGAAGATCGAGCCGACCAAGACCGCCGGGCTGCGCTGGTGGCTGTTCGGTGACGAGCCGTCGGACGAGGACGTCGACCTGACGGCGGACATGGTGTGGGGGCACTGGCCGGAGACCGTCGCGCTGTTCCGGCCCGCCGTCGACCGCTACGACCGCGAGGCCGGGCTGATGGTGGCCAAGGAGAAGGCCGTCGTCGCCGTGGTGGGGGACGAAGATCGTCTCGTCTCCGAGACGGACGCTGTGAGGTTCGGCGGAACATCGGTGGTCCTGCCCGATGCCGGACATATGCTCCCCCTGGAGCGGCCGGCCGAACTCGCGAACCTGATCCGGGAGGTCGCCGCCAAGGCATAGCTGGGGGGCTGGTGCTGCACCACCTGGAGCCGCGGACGGACGTGCCCGCGAAGGACGACTGGTCGACCCGTCTCGCGCTCGCCGATGTCCGCATCGGCGTGCGCCAGCGCGTGGAGTCGCTCTTCGCGGCCGTCGCGCTCGTCGTCACCTTCCTGGTGCCGGAGACACCGGGGAACACGGTGGCGCGGATCGTGCTCGGCGTGATGGTGGTGGTGTCGTTGCTGGCGTTGCTGCCGAACCGGTCCGTGCGTCGTGCGCTGCGTAGCGGCCTGCTGGACGAACCGTGGCGACGCGAGGCGGCGGCGGTGGCGCAGGAGCACGAGAACGACCCCGTGAACCGCCTGCTGCTGAGCGGGCTGGTCCTCAAGGGGTGGTTCCACGACCTGATCCCGGTGGTGCTCGACCGGGGAGACGTCTTCGTGTGCGGCCCCGACGCCGACGGCCGCGCGATGGTCAGGGCCGCTGGATCGACGTCGATGTACAAGGCCGTGGTCGACGAGGGCGACTTCCAGGCCAGGGAACGCGAGGAGCGGGTGCTCGGCCGTCCTGGCGACGACGAGGAGGTCCGGGACGGCCTGCTCATGTCCCGAGCACTGGTGCGCTGGTTCTGGGTCTTCCCGGCGGTGGCACTGGTGTGCGCGGGCGTGCTGGTCGCGGTGAGCATCTCGCCGTTCGCACCGACGGGCCTGGTCGCGGCCGCTCTGCTGGCGCCGGTGCTGCTCGACGTTCCCCTCGCGGTCGAGATAGCGCGCCGGCAACGGGACGTGGCCCGAGCCGTGGAGACCGCGGAAACCTGGACCGCAGTGCCGGTCAGGCTGTTCCCGTGGCGGCGCGGGCATCACGTCGCCGGGATCGCGGACCTGCCGGAGGGCCGTGCGCTGGTGCGGTTCCCGGCACCGTCGTACGACGTCGTCGCGAACATCGCCGGCACCGGTGCCATGTGGGTCGCGGGCACGCATCGCGGCATCCTCGTCGTGGGAGTGCCTGGGACGGTTCAGCTGATGTTCGCCGTCGTGGACGCGGATCGGGTGGACCGGACGAGCGATCCGATGTCGTGGTGGAGAAGGATCAGCCCGCGCGACTACAGCGCGCTGCCGCACTAGCTGGCGCTGGTCACGCTCGTGGGCGTGCCGGTGCTGACGTTCGCCGCGGTCCAGCCGGATCGGGACACCCCGAAGGAGGTCCCGATCCCCTGGATCCAGCGGTGGTGCCGGCCCGACTTCAGCGGCCTGCCGCGCTGGGGCGGCGCCGTCCCGGCGGCCGGCCGAAGAGCCGCACGTGCTCGTCGACGAGCCAGTCCTTGAGCGGTGACCACTCCGGGTGGTGGTTGAGGACCAGCAGGCGGTGCATCCACCAGTTCGGGTCGTCGTGGCGGGGGAACGCGGTGAGCCACGCGGCCCGCTCGTCCGCCGTGAGTCCCCAGAGGTGCTGCAACTGGCCCTCTGCGTCCGTGTCGAGCTGGGCGGTGATGCGGCCGTCCTCCGTCTGCCATTCCGCGCGCAGTTCGCGCAGCACGGCGATCGCGCGCTCGTCACCTTCCTCGGCGGTGACGACGACTGTGTGCAGGCCCTGGGCCGCGGCTTGCGCGAGCAGGGCACGGGCGGATGTTTCGTCGTGCGGCAGTGCGCTGTGAGCGACCCCGACTTCGTGCGGCACGAGCTCCATGACTCAGAATCTGATCATATCGACAACCAGTTCGGTAAATTTTATTACTTCAGTGTTGACTGAAGAGTCACCTTCGACCGGTAGGCGCCTCACGTTGCACGGACGTTGTTGTACGGCGCCCGGACATCGACACCGCACAACGTTTTCGCACTACAAATGCGGTGAGAGGAAAGGTGAAGGGTGTTGTTCAGCAGAGAGGCCTCGGTTCGACGCCGGGGAAGTACTGGTCCCAATGACGACTGGACAGGTGCGCCGTCGTAGTGGCGCACACGCGCGCTGCGGTCGCCTCGACGTCGATGTCCCACACGCGGACGGTGCGGTCCGCGCCGGTGGTGGCCAGGGTGCGGTTGTCGGGCGCGAAGCCCACACCCCACACCCGTTCCGTGTGACCGTGCAGCACTGCCCGGACCTGGGGGTTTCGGGGATCGCTCACGTCCCACACGCGGATCACGTCGTCGGTCGTCCCGGCCGCGACGGTGGTGCCATCGGGGGAGAACGCGAGGCGCTGCAGCGGCCCGCCGTCGTTCTGCAGGGAGCTGAGCTTGCGCGGCTGTGCGGGATCACTGATGTCGTACAGCGCGCCGCTGCCGCCCTGGTTCGCGATGGCCATCACGGTGCCGTGGATCACGACGGTGTAGACCTCGTCCCGGCCCGCCTGCCCTCCGCGGCGGATGGGACTCGGGTTGTCGTCGGTCTTCAGCGCCGGGTGGGCCCGTGGCCGGGCGGGGTCGCTGACGTCCCACAGGTGGAGCTCGCGGCTGCCGTTCGCGATGGCCAGCGTGCGGTCGTCCTCCGACAGCTCGACCTGCCAGACGGTGTTCGTCCTGGGAACGGCGAAACCGCCGGCCTTGACCGGGTTGCGCGGGTCGGTGACGTTCCACAGCCCCACGCCGCCGTCCTCGTCGGCGGCGACGAGCATCCTGCCGTCGTGGCTGAAGGTGGCGGAGACGATCGGGGCGTCGAACGTGATCGCCCTGGTCAGTTCCCGCGGTGCGGCGGGGTCGCTGACGTCCCACAGGGCGGCGCCGGCCGTGGTCGAGCCGAACAGGACGTCGCCCACTGGGCTGACGTCGATGGTCTGCCCCTCGTCGTCCGGTGCGAACGCCGGGAGGGTCGAGATCTCCTCGGCGTGCCGGTCCTCCGGCCGCCACAGCTTGATGGCGCCGTCGGAGGACACGGTCGCGAAGTAGCGTCCGCGCTTGTCGTAGTCGAGCTTCCACGCGGTCTGCTCGTGCCGCGGGTAGGTGAGGTTGTCCACGTCGAGCACGCGGAACTCCGTGTCGTTGGTGGCCGCGACCATGTGGCGCGAGTCGGAGCTGAAGGTCACCGAGGTGAGAGCGTCGCCGTGCCCGCCGATCACGGAGGCGAGTGCGACGTTGCGCGGGTCGCTCACGTCCCACAGGCGTGTGCCCTTGTCGCCGCCGGCGCTGGCGAGGAACCTCCCGTCGGGGGAGAAGGCCACGGTGTGGACGGAGAACGTGTGTCCAGCGGCGACGCTGAGCAGTGCGGGTTTGCGCACGTCGCTGACGTCCCACAGCCGCACGTCGCCGTTGTCCGCGCCCGTGGCGATGGTGCGGCCGTCGGGGGAGAAGGCCACGCCGTCCACCGCGACGTCACCGGGCACGGGGTCGATGGTGGCGAGAGGTGCGCCGGTCGCGAGCTCCCAGAGCTTGACGGTGCCGTCCCAGGAGGCGGACGCGATCGTGGAGCCGTCGGGGCTGAGCGAGATGCCGTGCGCGTTGTCGTCGTGGGCCTGGATGGTGCGGATCGCGGTGGCGGGGCCGGAGACGTCCCAGACCTTGATCGTCTTGTCCTCGCCGCTGCTGACCAGCGAGCGGCCGTCAGGGGTGAACTGCACGGCCTGCACCTGGCCGGTGTGACCGGCGATGCGCGCCCTCTCGAAGGGCTTGCGCGCGTCGGAGACGTCGAACAGGCGGATGAAGCCGTCCCAGCCGGCCGTGGCGACGGTCCTGCCGTCCGGGCTGAACGACATCCCGTGGGTGGCGTGGTCGCCCGCGCGGACGCGGCCCAGCTCCGTGGGGTGGTAGGAGTCGGTGAAGTCCCACATGATCAGCATCCGGTCGTCACCGGAGGTGGCGAGGAGCTTGGCGTCGGGGCTGAAGACGGCGTACGAAGCCGGTTCGTCGTGGCCGCTGACGACGGTGACCTGAGGTGACGAGAACGTGCTGAGCAGGCTGTCGCGGGCGGCGGGCAGGCCGCTGAGGCGGTAGGCGGCCAGCCGGAGCTGGTTGGCCAGGCCGGGATCGCGCTCCTGCAGGCCGTTGGCGTCGGAGATCGCCTTCTGGGCGAGTGCGATGGTGCGCTGCTCGGTGGTCTGGCGTTGCGCCCGTATGGCGAACACCGTCGCGGTGGTGGCGACCAGCAGCAGTGCGGCGAGCAACGCGACCACGCGGCGAAGATTGTTGGTGCGGCGCCTGCCGGTGGCCAGGTCGTGCTCGACCGCGGTCCTGCTGGCGTCGAGGAACGCCTTCTCCCCGGCGTTCAGGGCATCGGGTTCGCGTTCGGCCCACTCGGTGGCCTGGGTGAACGGCACGCCCCGGTACAGCGAGCCCGGGTCGCGGCCGTGCGCCTCCCAGTCGGCGGCGGCAGCGGTGAGCCTGCGGTGCACGCGCAGGTCGTCGCGCGTCTCGGCGAGCCAGTCCCTGAGGCGCGGCCAGCTGCGGATGACCGCTTCGTGGCTGATCTCGACGCTGTCGTCGTCGACGGTGAGGATGCGTGCGCCGGCGAGGTGTTCGACGACGTCGTCGGCCGCGAGCTCGGACCGCGTGACGCGGCGTTTGGTGTCCTCGGTGCCGTCGCCGGGGTTCACGAGGCGCAGGAACACCTGGCGCGCCTGGGCCTGTTGGTGTTCGTCGAGGCCGGTGAACGCGTGCTCGGCGGTGTTGGCGATGGCGCGGGCGATGCCGCCGCTCTCGTGGTAGCTGGAGAGCGTGAGGGTGTTGCCGCGCTTGCGCCGCCAGGTCTCGAGCAGCGCGTGGCTGACGTGGGGGAGGACGCCGGGTTCGCCGGTGGCGTCGGCGATGAGGCGGGCGACGAGACCGGTCTCCAGGGCGCAGCCGACCTCGACGGCGGGCTGGGTGATGGCCTTGCGCAGCTCGTCGGTGCTCATCGGGCCGACCAGGACCTGGGCGTCCTCGACCGCCCCGGCGAGGCCGGGGTAGCGGGCGCAGTGGCCGTAGAAGTCGGCGCGCATGCCGATCACGGTCTGGCCGTCGCGGCGGGTGAGGGCGGCGATGAACTCGTCGCGGTGGGGGAGCGCGAAGATCTCCTCGAACTGGTCGACCACCAGCAGGCCGTCGGTGGCGGGGACCGTCTCGTGGGTGCCCGGGGTGATCAGCTCACCCTGCACGCGTGCCAGCAGACCGGCCCTGAGCAGCGACGACTTGCCCGAACCGGATGCGCCGACGACGAGCACGGTGTCGTGGTGCTCCAGCTTGCCCAGCAGCTTGCCGACGAGCCGTTCCCGTCCGAAGAAGCGGTCGGCGTCGTGCTCGGTGAACGCCTTGAGGCCGACGTAGGGGGAGTCGCCCTCGGGGTGCCGCGGTTCGGCCTCGCTGATCTCGCGCCAGCGTTGTTCCCACACCTCTTCGTCGCCGCCGCAGGCGCGGACGAACGCGAGTGACACGGCGAGGCTGGGCAGCCGCTGGCCGCGGGCTGCGTCGGCGAGGGTGCTGGCGGAGTAGTGGCTGAGCCTGCCGAGTTCGCGGTAGCCGGGGGAGCCGGCCTTCTCGCGGAGTTTGCGCAGGTCGAACGCGAACTGTTCAACAGGCCCGGCGAACGGGTCGAGCGGTTTTTCCGGGCGAGGCATGACGGGGATTCTTTCATCCGTTCGTGTCTCGTCAGACTCTATAGCTTCAGTGTTGACTGAAGTAAGCCACCAACCGGTGCTCGCCTTCACCCGCGAACCACAACGTCTCGTACGCCAAGAGGTGCGGACCCCAGCGCTCGGTGCCGAAGGCTGGAGGCAGGGACGCCACGGTGTCGTAGCGGTCCGAGAACGCGGCGCCGGCGGTGACGGAGAGTTCGAAAGCTAGCGCCGCGGCGGAGTGATCGCCCAGGTCAGCGGCCGCGCGGAGGGTGGCGGCGCGGTCGTTCGCGACCTGGTCCCAGTCGGGGTAGTGGGCCTTCGCGCGCGGGCTGAAGGCGAAGCGGACGAGGTTGCGTTCGTCCTCCAGACCGGAGATCTCGTGGAACCGCGCGGTGCTCGCGAGGACGTCGCCGGAGGGGGAGAGCACGGCGGCCGCGGCGGCTTCGAGAGTGGCCAACATCGCCTTCACGGTGGGCCGCAGCTGCGGAGGCGGGGGAGGGGAGCAGGTCGTGCCGGCCTTGATCAGGCGGTACAGGTGGACGCGTTCGTCGGCTGTCATGGCCAGGGCGTCCGCGAGGGCGGACAGGACCTGGCCGGAGGGGGAGCGGTCGGTGCCGCGTTCGAGGCGGGTCAGGTACTCGACGCTGATGCCGGCGCGGTCGGCGAGCTCGCCGCGGCGCAGGCCGGGGGTGCGGCGGCGCCCGGTGGCCGGGGGAGTGGTGGCTTCACGGCGGGCGCGCAGGAAGCGGCCCAGTGCGTTGTCGGCCATGATCGGCGAGTTTAGAGGGGCCCTGAGCCGGTCTCCCTCGGTTCGCCGGTCGCGGTGATGCTGTGGATCATGAGATACCGACTGTTCGGCCGGACCGGCCTGCGCGTCTCGGAGTTGTTGCTGGGCACGATGACGCTGCGTTCCGAGGACCTCGCGCGGCGGGTGGTCGACGCCTACGCCGACGCCGGTGGGAACTTCCTCGACACCGCTTCGGCCTACGGCGAGAGCGAGGAGGTCCTGGGCGCGGTCCTGACGCGGCGGGACCGGTTCGTGGTGGCGACGAAGTACGCGTTGTCGCGGGACGCGGGGGATCCGAACGCGGGCGGGAACCACCGCAAGAACCTGGTGCTGTCGCTGGAGCAGTCGTTGCGGCGGTTGCGGACGGACTACGTGGACGTGCTGTGGGTGCATCTGTGGGACCGGCACACGCCGGCCGAGGAGACGATGCGGGCGCTGGACGACGTGGTGCGGGCGGGGAAGGTGCTCTACGTCGGGGTGTCGGACGCGCCGGCGTGGTTCGTGGCGCGGGCGAACACGCTCGCGGAGTGGCGGGACTGGACGGCGTTCTCGGGGCTGCAGGTGCCGTACAACCTGCTCAACCGTGATGTGGAGCGGGAGTTGCTGCCGATGGCGTCGGCGCTGGGGATGACCGTGGCGGCGTGGGCGCCGTTGGCCGCGGGCAAGCTCTCCGGTGGCACGCAGCGGTCCGGCCCGTTGTCCGAGCGGGAGGAGGGCGTGGCGCGGGCCGTGCGGGCGGTCGCGCAGGAGCTGGGGGCGACGCCGGCCCAGGTGGCGTTGGCGTGGGTGCGCGCGTCCGGGGCGTTGCCGCTGGTGGGTGCGCGTACGCCGGAGCAGGTGCTCGACTGCCTGGGCGAGGTCGTGCTGCCGCCGGAAGCGGTCGCGCGCCTGGAGGCGGCGGCCCCGTTCGAGCGGGGCTTTCCGGCGGACTTCATCGCCGAGTGCGAGCCGGTCGCGTTCGGTGACGGGCTGGTGGTCAGGTGATGAGGCCTGGCACCAGGTCGGGCTGGCGCTTGCGGCGGAGCCAGATCTTGCGGGAGCCGTCGCCGTAGAGCAGCGTGCGGGAGAGTTCCCAGCCCGCGAACTCGGCGTGGATGGCCAGCTGCGTGGTCGCGGTGCGGCGGGAGATGCCGGGCGGCAGACGCAGCGGCCGGTATTCCCAGTCCCCGTCGATCACCCCTTCGTTCATGGTGAGATCACCTGTATCCCTCCGTTGTCGCCGGACGTGACGGTGACGCGCCCGGATTCCTGGTCGACGCTGACTGTGTTGGGCTGGCGCACGGTGGGGAACCGGTACTTCTCGGCCGGTTCTCCAGCGGCGACGTTGAGTCCCACGACCTCGTTGCGCTCGGTGAGCGTGATCCACGCGATGTCGCGTTTGGCGTCGTAGGCGATGCCGTAGGGCGTGCCGGGCATCGGGTAGCGCTGGCGCATGATCAGCGGGTTGATCGAGAACGCGATGAACTCCCCGCCGCGGGTGTCGACGACGAGCAGGCGTCCGAAGCGGTCGGGGACGCCGTTGGTGGCGCCGTCGCCCGCGCGCAGGCCGGGGCCCCTGGTCTGCGCGCCCTTGTCGTCGGTGGTCATCTCGAAGACCGCGCTGCGCAGCCGGTCGAGCTCGACGTTGCGGCCGTTGACCTGGAACTTCAGCGTGGTGTCGCCCTCCTGGAACGTGCCGCCGGGGGTGATGGTGCCGGGCGGTGTGCCGGTCTGGGCGGGGGAGCGGGCGGGCTTGGCCGCCTCGAGGACTTCGGCGACCTGCAGCGGATCCTGCGACCCCTCGCTCTGGCCGCACGCTGTCAGAGCGGCGGTGGTCAAGATCAGAGCAGCGAGCCGGCGCAAGATCGGTTCCTCCGTACAACGTCGTGGTCTTCCAGCATCCACGACGTTCGGTCGGAGGTCACGCAAGGGGTGGGGTGAAACCCCGTTCGGCTGCTCGGAAGCAATTATCTCTATAACTTCAGTGTTGACTAAATTCAACACCTGTCGGTGGTCCAGCACCCCCGATGTGCAGGTACAAGAATGACCAGGAAGCGAGGGGTCAGGGCATGGGGCGTTCGGGGTAGCCCAGTTCGATGGCGCTGACGTCGTCCAGAGCGGCCCTGATCGCCGGCGGCAACGTCAGCTCCTCGGCTTCCAGCGAGGCGAGGAGCTGGTTGGTGTCGCGGGCGCCGACCACGGGTGAGACGACTCCGGGGCGGTCCCTGACCCAGGCCAGGGCGACGCACAGCGCCGAGGTGCCGAGGCCTTCGGCGGCGGTGGAGACGGCCTGGACGATGCGGCTGGCCCGGTCGTTGCGGTGCTGTTCGACGTAGCCGGCGAAGTGGGTGGACGCGCCGCGGGAGTCCGGTGGTGTGCCGTTGCGGTACTTGCCGGTGAGGACGCCGCGGCCGAGGGGTGCCCAGGGCAGCAGTCCGAGGCCGTGGTGCAGGGCGGCGGGGGCGACTTCGCGTTCGATGCCGCGTTCGAGCAGGGAGTACTCGACCTGGGTGGAGATGAGCGGGTAGGTGGTGGGGGTCAGGGCGGCGGTGGCGAGTTGCCAGCCGCTGTAGTTGGAGATGCCCGCGTACCTGACTTTGCCGGCGGAGATGGCGTGGTCGAGGGCGGACAGTGATTCCTCGACGGGGACGCCGGCGTCCCAGGCGTGGAGTTGCCAGAGGTCGATGTGGTCGACGCCGATGCGGCGCAGGGAGCCGTCGAGGGCGGACAGCAGTGCGCCGCGGGAGGCGCCTCCGCCGAAGGGGCCTTCGGTGCGGCGGGCGACGGCTTTGGTGGCGAGGACGAGTTCGTCGCGGGGGACGACTTCGCCGAGGAGGGTGCCGAGGATGCGTTCGGCTTCGCCTTCGGAGTAGACGTCGGCGGTGTCGACGAGGGTGCCGCCGGCGTCGGCGAAGGCCATGAGCTGGGTGGCGGCCTCGTCCGCGTCGGTGTCGCGGCCCCATGTCATCGTGCCCAGTGCCGTTCTGGACACGCGGAGGCCGCTGCGGCCGAGGTATCGCTGTTCCACGTGCGCGATGCTAAGGGGTGATCATCGGCTGAGCCTGGCAATCGGTGTTACTGACCGGTAGGGTCTCGCCGTGTGAAGCTCGGACTGAACCTCGGATACTGGGGCGCCGGCAACGACGCCGCGAACCTTGAGCTGGCCAAAGAGGCCGACCGACTCGGTTTTTCGGTGGTGTGGGCCGCGGAGGCCTACGGCTCCGACGCGCCGACGGTGCTCGCGTGGGTGGCCGCGCAGACCGAACGCATCGACGTCGGTAGCGCGATCTTCCAGATCCCGGCGCGGACGCCGGCGATGGCCGCGATGACCGGGGCCACTTTGGACACCCTGTCGGGTGGCCGGTTCCGGATGGGTCTGGGTGTGTCGGGTCCGCAGGTGTCGGAGGGCTGGCACGGTGTGCGGTTCGACAAGCCTCTGGCGCGCACGCGTGAGTACGTGGAGATCGTGAAGAAGGCGCTGACCCGGGAGAAGTTGCGTTACGAGGGTGAGCACTACACGCTGCCGCTTCCGGATGGTCCTGGTAAGGCGTTGCAGCTGACGGTCCACCCCGTGCGGGAGCGGATTCCGATCTACCTGGCGGCGGTGGGTCCGAAGAACCTGGAGCTGACGGGTGAGATCGCGGACGGGTGGCTGGCGATCTTCTTCTCGCCGGAGTACTCGGCGGAGTCGCTGGCGTCGGTGAGGGCCGGTCGGGAGAAGGCCGGGCTGACGATGGACGGGTTCGACGTGGTGCCGACGGTGCCGTTGGTCGTCGGTGAGGACTGGAAGGCGTGTGCGGATCCGGTCAGGGCGTACACGGCGCTGTACGTGGGCGGTATGGGTTCGCGCAAGCAGAACTTCTACAACAACCTGATGGTGCGCATGGGTTTCCCGGATCAGGCCGAGGAGATCCAGGAGAAGTACCTGGCTCGTGACTACGCCGGTGCGATGGCGGCGATTCCGCTGGAGTTCCTGGACGCGACGTCGTTGCTGGGTCCGAAGGAGCGCATAGCAGACCGGATGAAGGCGCTCGCCGCGGCGGGGGTCACCACGTTGTCCGTTTCGCCGATGCTGCAAGATCTGGAGCAGGGGATCGCGGGTCTTCGGACCGCGGCCGAGGCTTTGGATCTGGCAGGAGTGGGTAGTTGAGCTGGTTGCAGGCTCTGGTCCTCGGACTGGTCCAAGGACTGACGGAATTCCTGCCGATTTCCAGCAGTGCGCACCTGCGCATCACGTCGACGCTGTTCTTCGGCAACGACGCGGGCGCTTCGTTCACCGCGGTCATCCAGCTGGGTACCGAGGTGGCGGTGCTGATCTACTTCGCCAAGGACATCGGGCGCTTCATCAGCGCCTGGTTCCGCGGTCTTTTCAGCGCGGAGGCCCGCAAGGAGAAGGACTACAAGCTCGCCTGGTACGTGATCATCGGTTCTGTGCCGATCTCGGTTCTCGGTTATCTGCTGAAGGACGAGATCCGGACGTCGGCGCGGAACCTGTGGATCACGGCGACGATGCTGGTGGTGTTCGGTCTGCTGCTGGGTCTGGCGGACCACCTCGCGAAGCAGCAGCGTGACGAGTTGCGGATGAAGGACGCGATCGGGATGGGGCTGGCGCAGGCGCTGGCGCTCATCCCGGGCGTGTCGCGTTCGGGTGGGACGTTGACGGCGGGTCTGTTCCTGGGGCTGACGCGTGAGGCGGCGGCGCGGTATTCGTTCCTGCTGGCGATTCCGGCGGTGTTCGGGGCGGGGTTGTTCTCCATTCCGGACGTGCTGGAGCGGTCGGGTACGGGTGTGCAGGCGTCGATTCCGCAGATGGTCGTGGCGACGCTGATCTCGTTCGTGGTGGGGTACGCGACGATCGCGTGGTTGTTGAAGTACGTGTCGAAGCATTCGTACTCGGCGTTCGTGTGGTACCGGTTGATGCTGGGTCTGGTGCTCATGGGGCTGCTGTCGATGGGGTTGCTGCAGCCGATCTAAGGTGGGTCCGTGGCTACGGTGATCCTGCTTCGGCATGCGCGTTCGACCGCCAACGGTTCCGGTGTGCTCGCCGGGCGTTCGCTGGGTGTGGGTTTGGACGAGCGGGGGCAGGCGCAGGCGGCGGCTCTGGTGTCGCGGTTGAAGGACGTTCCGGTCAGCGCGGTGGTGTCGTCTCCTCTGCAGCGGTGTGAGGAGACGTTGGCGCCGTTGCTGGCCGATCGGTCTTTGGAGGCGGTGGCGGAGCCGGATCTGTCCGAAGTGGATTACGGCGCGTGGACCGGTAAGGCGTTGAAGGACCTGTACGACGAGCCGTTGTGGGCGGTCGTGCAGCAGCATCCTTCCGCCGCGGTTTTTCCGGATGGTGAGGGGCTGGCGCACGTTCAGGCTCGTGCGGTGGCGGCGGTACGTGCGCATGATGCGCGGATTTCCGAGGAGCACGGTCCTGGTGCGGTGTGGGTGTTGTGCTCGCACGGTGATGTGATCAAGGCTGTGCTGGCGGATGCGCTGGGTGTGCATCTGGACGGGTTCCAGCGGATCGTGGTGGATCCGTGTTCGATCTCGGTGGTGCAGTACACGCAGACGCGGCCTTTTGTGTTGCGCACCAACGACAACGGCGGGGATCTGTCGGGTGTGGTGCCGGTGGCGCCGCCGCAGGAGGCTCCGTCGTCGGACGCTACCGTGGGTGGCGCGACCGGGACCTGAGGTAGCGCTGTTCTGGGGCGCTGAGGGTGAGTTTCGCGGCTTTGTCGTATTCCTGGCGTGCTTGGTCGTGCTCTCCTTGCAGGTCGAGCAGGTGTGCTCGGACGGCGTGGACGCGGTGGTGGTTCAGGTCCAGTGTGGACAGTTCGTCGAGTGCTCGGCGGGGGCCGTGGACCATGGCGACGGCGACGATGCGGTTGAGTGAGACCATCGGGCCTGGTGCGGTGACGGTGAGCAGGTCGTAGAGGCCGAGGATCTCGTGCCAGTCGGTGTCCTCGGCCTTCTTGGCGTCGGCGTGGACGGCGGCGATGGCGGCTTGCAGCTGGTAGGGGCCGATCTGCGCGGTCTTGAGCGCGGTGCTGATGAGGGTGGTGCCTTCGGCGATCGCCGTGGTGTCCCAGCGGCCGCGGTCCTGGTCGGCGAGCGGGATCAGTGCGCCGTGGGGGTCGGTGCGGGCGGGGCGGCGTGCGTCGGTGAGCAGCATGAGTGCGAGCAGGCCGGTGATCTCGCCGTCGGCTGGTCTGCGTTTGTGCAGCTGGCGGGTGAGGCGGATGGCTTCGGCGGTGAGGTCGACGCGGACGAGGTCGTCGCCGGAGCTCGCGGTGGAGCCTTCGGTGAAGATCAGGTAGAGGACGTGCAGGACGGCGGTGAGGTCCTGTGGGGGCCGGAACTTCGCGCCGGACTGCTTGATCTTCTGCTTGGCGCGGCTGATGCGCTGGGCGACGGTGGCTTCGGGGACGAGGAACGCTCGTGCGATCTCGGCGGTGGTGAGTCCGCCGACGGCGCGGAGCGTGAGGGCGATCTGCGAGGCGGTGGTGAGTGACTCGTGGCAGCACAGGGCGAGGAGGGTGAGGGTGTCGTCCTGGGCGGGTACGGGGTCGGGTGGTGTCGGGGTGAGGGCGACGACCTTGTCCTCGCGCTGGCGGCGGGCGGTGTCGGAGCGGTACTGCTCGATCCACCGTCGTGAGGCGGCGGTGATGAGCCAGCCCTTGGGGTTGTCCGGGATGCCGTCGGCCGGCCACTGCTGGGCGGCGCCGAGCAGGGCTTCCTGCACGGCGTCCTCGCAGACGTCGAACTGGCCGTGGCGGCGCACGAGCACGCCGAGGACCTGCGGCGCGAGTGTGCGCAGCAGGCCCTCCACTTCTGGGTTCACGTGCCGTCCAGCATGGACATGTCCCAGACCGGCCTGACCTCGATGCCGTCGTTGTGGGCGTCGGGCAGGGTCGCGGCGTGGGCGATGACCTGGTCGATCGAGTCGGCTTCGACGAGGTAGAATCCGGCGAGGTACTCCTTGGCTTCCGCGAAGGGCCCGTCGGTGACGACGACCTCGCCGTTGCGGATGCTCACGCCTTTGCCGGTCTCGGGGCCGGGAAGGCCTTCGCTGACGATGAGCTCGCCGGAGGCGCGGAGCTTGTCGGACAGGTCGTAGTGGTCCTTGCCGAACTGCATCTGCTGCTCTTCGGTGAGCTTGTCCCACGCGGCCCGCGACTTGGGGTTGCTGTAGATCAGGATCAGGTACTTCACGTGCGGCCTCCCGGCTCCTGGCTGGCGGAAAAATCTTCTCACCGCCATGTCGAGACCGCGGGCGTCGTCTCGACACCGGTGTGTCAGCCGATTTCGACGGAGGTTCCGAGATGACTCACACGCTGGTGCAGGACGAGGTCGCCATCCGCGCGGTGTTCACCGAGCACGAGGAGGGCATGCGGCTGCGTGACCCGGCGCGGATCGTCGCTCGGTACGCCGAGGAGGTGGTCACGTGCACGTTGGCGCCTCCGTTGCGCAACTCGGGGCCGGACGCGCGGGACGTGGAGTCGCTGGCGGGGTGGATGGCCGGGTTCGAGGGGCCGATCACGCTGGAGCACCGGGACCTGACGGTCGTCGTGTCCGGGGACGTGGCGTTCGCGCACGGGCTGGCGCGGCTGGCGGCGGTGCCGGTCGGTTATCCCGAGGGGTTCTCGATGTGGATGCGCACGACTGTGGGGTTGCAGCGGCGTGACGGGCGGTGGCTGGTGACGCATTCGCACGACTCGGTGCCGTTCCACATGGACGGGTCTTTTCTGGCGGCGACCGATCTGGAGCCCTGAGCCGCGGGGAGGTGATCATGCCGAGGCCCGGACCGTGCAGGGGGTCGGTCCGGGCCTCGGCGCTTTCCGGGGCGGGTCTACTTGACGTTGACCGCGGCCCAGGCCCGGTTGACCGCCGCGTGCTCGGGCGACGAGGCGCCGTAGAGCTCGGCGGTGGCGGCGAGGGTGCCGGTGCGGGCGGCTGCGTACTTGGTGCTGGAGGTGAACTTCGTGGTCAGGGCGCGGTACCAGATCTTCTCGGCCTTGTCGCGGCCGATGCCGGTGACGGGCTGGCCGTCCACGGTGGGGGAGTCGTAGGCGACGCCATTGATGGTCTTCTGGCCGCTGCCCTCGGAGAGCAGGTAGAAGAAGTGGTTGGCGATGCCGGAGGAGTAGTGCACGTCGACGCTGCCGGCGCTGGCGGACCAGTAGTCGAGCGACTTGCCGTCCTTGGAGGGCTTGTCCATGTAGCGCAGGGGCTTGCCGTCGCCGCGGATGTTGATCTTCTCGCCGATGAGGTAGTCGCCGGTGTCGGTGGTGTTGGCGGCGTGGAACTCCGTGGTGGAGCCGAAGATGTCGCTGGTGGCCTCGTTGAGGCCGCCGGACTCACCGGAGTAGACCAGGCCCGCGGTGGCGGAGGTGACGCCGTGCGACATCTCGTGCGCGGCGACGTCGATGCTGGTCAGCGGGTTGCGGTTCTGGGCGCCGTCGCCGTAGGTCATGCAGAAGCACGAGTCGGACCAGAAGGCGTTGCTGTAGTTGGTGCCGTAGTGGACCTTGCTCAGGGCGCCCTGGCCGTTGTTCTTGATGCCGCTGCGGCCGTGGACGAGCTTGTAGTAGTCCCAGGTCTTGGCGGCGCCGAACGCGGCGTCGACGCCCGCGGTGGCCTTGTCGGTGTAGGTGCCGTTGCCCCACTTGTTGTCGGCGTCGGTGAACAGGGTTCCGGTGCCCGTGCCGTTGTTGAGGTTGTGCACGGCCTGGTTGCCGCGGGCGGGGTCCTTGAGCTGGAACGTCGAGCCGGACTGGGTGGTGCTGAGGCCGACGGTGCCGGAGTAGGTGGACTGGCCGGTGCCTTCGGCGACGTGGACGCCGTCGTAGGTCAGCAGGGTCCGGCCGGTGTGCGCGTCGGTGAAGGTGTGCAGTTCGCTCGGGGTCTGGTCGTCCTTGACGCTGTGGGTGACCGTCTCCCAGGCGAGCACGGGCGCGTGGTCGAGGGCGAAGACGACGAGCGTGCCGTTCGAGGCGGTGGTGGGCGTGGTGGTGTCGAGGCCGGCGAGGGAGGCCTCGGACGCCTTGGTCACGCCGGTGACCCGGCCTGCCTTCTGGGCGACGACGAGGTCGCCGCCGATGACCTTGAGGCCGTTGAGGGTGCGGTCGAAGCGGAGGTGGTGGGTGCCGTCGGCGTCGCGCACCACGTCGCGGGGGACGAGCTGTTCGCCGCCGGACAGGCCGAGGGCGGAGGAGATCGTCCCCGCCTGCCCGGCCGCGGCGTGCAGGGCTTCCTGCTGTGTGAGGTTCCTCGGCTGTGGTGCGGCGTTGGCTCCCACCGTGCCCGTGGCGGCCAGAGCCGCCCCGGCCACCAGGGCGGTGGTGATGCCCAGGGTTTTGCGCTTCATGAACGCTCCTGTTCCGGTGCAGGGAGTGATCGCTCCGGCGTTACAGGGGTGCCGGGGCGAACACCGTGGAACAGCCCGACCATCGTCGATGACCAGGCGTGGTGATCGTATTGCTCTCAGTGCATACGACCAGCCGCTCCCAGAATGCGAGATCGCTTCATGATTTGGACTGAGTCGCTGGTCAGGACACCGGGTTTCGTCCACAACGTGGAACAAAAGAGCAGCTCAAACGGCGTGGAAACACGGCGGAAACTTCCCGGTGCGCGCGTTCTTCCGGCCCAGTGCGCTAGGCCGGGTGGTGCAGCCCTACCGGAGGGGATCTTGTTTACAGTTAACTACGCAGAGTGAGAGCTGAGTCACAGATTCAGAGGCCCAGGCGGGTCACGGCGTTGTCCTCGAGCGGGTTGGCCGTGCGGATGTAGCGGTGCACGGTGCGCGGATTGGTCCACCGGCCCTGCCGCATGATCTCCCGGTCGCTCGCCCCGCCCAGCGCCGCCTGCGTCGCGAACCCCGCCCGCAGCGAATGCCCGCCGAACAGCGCCGGGTCCAGTCCCGCCCGCACCGCGTACCGCTTCACCAGCTCCGCGACCGCGCGCCCCGACATCGCCTTGGCCCCGATGCCGCCGTGCCGGTTCACCACCGGGAACAGCGGCCCCTGCCGGGCACCCGCCTCGAAGCCGTGACAGCGGTGCAGGCCCGTCTCGGAGAGCTCCTTGCCGTCGAGCACGTCGGCCCAGTCCGCGAACGCGCACACTGGGCACGTCGGCCGCCTGCTCCCGCGCGGCAGCACCACCGACTGCTGGTGCTTGCCCGTCTGGTCGGTCTTCGTCGTGCCCAGCCGGATCAGCAGCAACGGCTCGTGCGTGCGCGGATCCACGTCCACCGTGACGTCGGAGAACTCGATGCCCGCCAGCTCGCTGCGCCGCAACGCCCCCGCGAACCCCACCAGCAGCAGCAACGCGTCCCTCGCCCGCGCCGGACCCGCGGGCGGCCGTTCGTTCAGCAGCGCCTCGAGGGTGTCGAGCAGCACCGGCCGCTTGCGGCGGGGCTGCGACTTGCGGGTGCGCCGCACACCGCGCAACGTCAGGCGCACCACGTCGCTGCGCGTCGGGCTCGGCAGCCCGTTCGCCGCGTGCACCGCCGAGATCGCCGCCGACTTGCGTTCCAGCGTCGAGGCCCCGAACGCCGGCGACCCGTCCGGCTTCACCGTGTCCGCCGCGACCGCCAGGTACACCGCCACGTCCAGCGGATCGGCCGGCAACGCCTGACGGCCCTCCGCCTGACACCACCCGGCCCACGCGATCCAGTCCGACCGGTACGCCCGCACCGTGTTCGGCGACTGCGCGCTGCGCAGATACCCGGCCAGCGACGCCGCCTGCTCGTCGTCGAACCTCTCGCGCACCCCCGCGAGCGCGTCGACGTCGATCAGCACCGAGTGCGAGACCCTGACCAGCGCGTGCTGGACGGGTTCGGGCAGGCTCACACCCGCGATGGTAGTCCTCTGATCAACTCCACCACCTCGCGCGGCGTGAACTCCAGCCCGCTGAGCCCCACGCTCACCTCGAAGCTGCACCGGTGCGGATCCGGATTCGACCGCGCGTACAGGAACAACCTGATCCCCGTCTCCTCCAGCAGGTGCTGCGCGGCCCGCTGCGCGTCGTGGCGCGACAGCGGCAGGTGGACGTGGAACAGGGGAGTGGCCGGCACCTGCGGTGTCGTGTGCGCGAACCCGTCGGCGTTGATCGCCTGAGCGAGGGCCTGGGCGTGGTCGCGGAACTCGGCCATCCGCGGCAGGTTCACCTCCATGCCCATCAACGCGATCGCGGCCAGCGGCCACGCGTCGGCGATCGCCCCGCCCATCCGCCGCCGCCACACCGACGCCTGCCCGATCGTGTCCGCGTCCCCGGCCAGCACCGCGCCCCGCACACCCTCGAGTCCCTTGTAGAGCGACACGTACACCGTGTCGAACAACGCGCAGATCTCCGCGAACGTCGCGTCGTACCCGGTCTGCGCCTCCCACAGCCGCGCGCCGTCGCAGTGCGCGGCCGCACCCGACCGCCTCGCCCACGCCGCCTGCGCCGCCAGGTCCCCGAACTCGGGCAGCACGCCACCGATGTCGCGTTGCGGCAGCTCGAACACCACCGCCGCGAGCGGCTCGTGCACCGCCTGCAGATCGTCCAGTCCGAACAGCTCGTTGCGGTCGCCCACGGGATGAAACCGCAGGCCGTGCAGCGCGTTGTAGCCCTGGTTCTCCCACACCTGCAGGTGCGTCTGCGGATGCCCCGCGAACGACCGGCGGCCCGTCCTGTCGGCGTGCACCCGCAACGCCACCTGCTGCGCCATCGTCCCCGACGGGAAGAACAACGCCGCGGGCTTGCCCAGCAGCGCCGCGACCCGTTCCTCCAGCTCTCGCACCGGGTCCTCCGGCCGCGTCCCCGGCGTCACCCACTCGGCGAGACGGCGGAGGACCTCGTGCGGCGAGCGGCGCGGGCCACTGTGCTGGGAGAGCGAACGGCGGATGTCCATGCCCGTGACACTACCTATTGCAAGCGATGTGCAATAGGGCTGTTCGGACTGGTCAGGCCGCCGCGCTCAGCCGCGCGTCCAACTCGGCCTCATCCGCCACGAACCACAGCTGCCGGCCCCGGTTCGACTCGTACACGAAGTCCCGCAACGCCGTGCTCGCCGCCACCTGCTCCGAGATGTCCCCGACCACCGCGACCGCGAACCCGTACTGCTGGAACTTCTGCACCACCGCACCCGCCACCCGCGTGCGCAACACCAGGAAGTCCTCCGACAACCGCGCCACCGGCAACACCAGCCACCCCACGTCCTGACCCCACAACGTGCCGATCAGGTCCACAGCGGACTGCTCGTCGGTGATCAAGGGACCGTCCTCGGCGCACATCAGCACCGTCGCGCCGTGGCGCGTCTGCACAACATCAGGCATGGCACCGGAACCTAGCTGCGGCACACACCCGATGTCGCGCCGAATACCCGCGCGTCAGCGGCTCGATGGCGCCGGCCAGTCCGGGCACGGCGCACGGACACGGCGGCGACGAGCGGAGTGCCGATGACACCGCCCAGGGGACGCACCCCAGAACCCGGGGCGGTCGCTGGCGGGACGCATCTCCTCCGGCCGACACAGCGACGTCCCCGAACACGAACCCGCCGGCGCGTTTCCCACCGGATGACGCGCGCGAAATGCCGGGCGCCCGCCGACGGGCCTTGGGTAGCGTCGCGGCCCATGCGCGACCTCGCGGCGTTGCCCAAGGCCCACCTGCACGTGCACCTCGAAAGCACCGTGCGCACGGACACCCTCGCGGAACTCGCCGAGCACCACGGCGTCGACGTCCCCGCCGTGCAGGCCGGGGCGTTCGACGGGTTCGCTCAGTTCGCCGCCCACAACGGGGCGGTGCGGGACTGCCTGCGGCGAGCCGAGGACTTCCACCGGATCGCGTACGAGTTCTGCGCCGAGGAAGCAGCGCAGGGGACCCGGTACGCCGAGGTCACGTTCACCGCGGCAGCGCACGGAGAACGACTCGGTGATCCGGACATGCCGCTCGAGGCGGTGTTGTCCGGGCTCGCCGCAGGGCAGGCCGCCCACGGCATCGAATGCCGTGTGATCGTGGACCACCCCAGGAAGCGATCGGTAGCGCGACTGCGGGACTCACTGCGCCTCGCGACAGCGCACCCCCAGGTCGTGGCCATCGGGGCGGCCGGAGCGGAAGACCACCCGCTCACCCCGTTCGCGGACGTGTTCCGCGCCGCGAAGGACGCCGGGGTCGGCCTCGTGCACCACGCCGGGGAGTGCTGCGGAGCGCCGAGCGTCGCCGAAGCCGTGACCGTCGGGCTCGCCGACCGGATCGGGCACGGGTTCCGGGCGCTCGACGATCCGGAGGTCGTCGCGCTGCTGCGGGACCGCGCCATACCGCTCGAAGCCTGCCCGTCGTCGAACGTCGCGCTGGGACTGGTCGAAAACCTCTCCTCTCATCCGCTGCCACTGCTCGTCGACGCCGGCCTGACCGTCACGCTCAGCACCGACATCCCCGCCTCCACCGGCACCACGCTCACCGGCGAGTACCGCCTGCTGCGCGACCACCTCGGCTTCGACGACGACGCCCTCGCCCGCATCGCCACCAACGCCGTCGACGCGTCCTTCGCGCCGCAGGACGCGAAAGCCTCGCTGCGTCAGGACATCGCGGCCTGGCGGGCCGGCTCGAAGCACACCAGCCCGTGCCGCGACGCCAGCAACGCCACCAGGTCCAGCACCTGACGCCGACCCGGCCACACCACGTGCACGATCACCGCGTCGACCCCCACCGTCAGCGCCTCGTCCCACGACACCGGCGAGGACGGATCAGGCGAGGTGCGCCGTAACTCCCGCACGAACGCCGCGACCGCGGGCTCGAACGCGCCCAGCGGCGAGGACCGCAGCTCCGCGTAGCGCGCCGCCGCCTCCGCGAACGACGCCGGACCGGGAGCCCGCCACACCACCACGTCGACCGGAACATCCACGGGCACACCGCCCGGCACATCGACTGGCACGGCCATCACGCCACCTTCCCGAACAACACGCCGGACCGCGGAACCCGCACGGTGACCTCCGCCAGGCCACCGGACTCCCACGCCTCACCCACCGGACCCGGACACGCCCCGCGCACGCCGGCCGCACCGGCAAGCAGCTCCACCCGGCGATCCCGGCCGGAAGCCCCCACACCGGGCGAGTCCGCCGGGCCCCGCAACGCGTTCGAGTCCATGCCGAGAACGCTAGCGAGAGGGTCTGACAATTTTTGAAGCCTCGACATCAGGCCAGCTCAGAGACCACGCGGAGGGACGCCGGACGGCCTCACGCCTACGTGGGACGACCTGACGGGTAAGCCGCATGCCAGTGCGAGGTCGAGGTCCACACCCGCGACGTCAAGCACCCTTGCGGCGCCAGCGCGTCCGGGACAGCCGCACAGCACGAAGCAGACCAGCGTCGCCGCCTGCCAGTACGCCCACGTGTCCGCGCTGCTCGTCGAGGCGCACCGCCAAGTCGGCGATCTCACCCGCCGACGACAGCGCGAGCCACCCCGTCAGCCACTCCAGGCGTTTTTCCAGGTCAGGCGCGGAGCACGCCGCGCGGTAGACCAGCCTCCAGAGGCCCCGCGCGTCCACGCCGTCACGCCAACCGCGGGGTCTGACGGTTATTGACGCGAGCGAACCCGCACGCCCTGACTATCCTTGAACCCAAATGGACACCCCGCACGCTGAACTGCACAAACGCCTGCCCGAGCTCATGCCGCGTGATCAACGCAGGCTCGCCAGGCGCCTCGACGGCGCACGCAAGGTCAAGGACCCGCTGGCGCGCAAGAAGATCACCGAGGAGATCGCCGCACAGATCGACGAGGCCGCGCTCAAGGTCGCGCTGCGCAGGGAGTCCGTTCCCAAGATCAGCTATCCGGCCGAGCTGCCGGTCAGCCAGCGCAAGGACGACATCAAGGACCTGATCGAGCACAACCAGGTCGTGATCGTCGCCGGTGAGACCGGGTCCGGCAAGACCACGCAGCTGCCCAAGATCTGCCTGGAGCTCGGCCGCGGCATCACCGGCCAGATCGGCCACACCCAGCCCCGCCGCATCGCCGCGCGCACCGTCGCCGAACGCGTCGCGGAGGAGCTGGGCACCAAGCTCGGTGACACGATCGGCTACAAGGTCCGGTTCACCGACCAGTCCGGTGACGAGACGCTGGTCAAGCTCATGACCGACGGCATCCTGCTCGCCGAGATCCAGACCGACCCCACGCTGTCGCGCTACGACACGATCATCATCGACGAGGCCCACGAACGCAGCCTCAACGTCGACTTCCTGCTCGGCTACCTCAAGCAGCTCCTGCCGCGCCGCCCCGACCTCAAGATCGTCATCACCTCCGCCACGATCGACCCGCAGCGCTTCAGCCAGCACTTCGGCGGCGCCCCGGTCATCGAGGTCTCCGGCCGCACCTACCCCGTCGAGACCCGCTACCGGCCGCTGGAGGAGGACGACGACCAGACCCAGGGCATCATCAACGCCGTCCGCGAACTGCAGGCCGAAGGCCCCGGTGACGTGCTCGTGTTCCTGTCCGGTGAACGCGAGATCCGCGACACCGCCGACGCGCTCAAGCAGGAGGACCTCCGCAACACCGAGATCCTGCCGCTCTACGCGCGGCTGAGCGTCGGTGAGCAGCACCGGGTGTTCCAGCGGCACACCGGCCGGCGCGTCGTGCTCGCCACCAACGTCGCCGAGACCAGCCTCACCGTGCCGGGCATCAAGTACGTCGTGGACCCCGGCAACGCCCGCATCTCCCGCTACAGCCACCGCCTCAAGGTCCAGCGGCTGCCGATCGAACCCATCAGCCAGGCGTCGGCCAACCAGCGCAAGGGCCGCTGCGGCCGCGTCAGCGAAGGCATCTGCATCCGCCTGTACTCCGAGGAGGACTTCGAGGCCCGCCCGGAGTTCACCGACGCGGAGATCCTGCGCACCAACCTCGCCAGCGTCATCCTGCAGATGACCAACATCGGCCTGGGCGACGTCGCGAAGTTCCCGTTCATCGACCCGCCGGACTCCCGCAACATCAACGACGGCATCGGCCTGCTGCAGGAGCTCGGCGCGATCAACGCCGCCGAGAAGAAGCTCACCCCGACCGGCCGCAAGCTCGCCGCGCTGCCGGTCGACCCGCGGCTGGGCCGCATGGTGCTCGAGGCCGACACCACCGGCTGCCTCAAAGAGGTCATGATCATCGCCGCGGCACTGTCCATCCAGGACCCCCGCGAACGGCCGGCCGACCAGCAGGAGGCCGCGACCCAGCAACACGCCAGGTTCGTGGACAAGGAATCGGACTTCGTCACGTTCCTCAACCTCTGGCAGTACCTCAAGGAGCAGCAGAAGGAACTGAGCGGCAACCAGTTCCGCAAGCGCTGCAAGGCCGAGTTCCTCAACTACCTGCGCGTGCGCGAATGGCAGGACATCTACCTGCAGCTGCGGCAGGTCGCCAAGCAGATGGGCCTGCACCCCAACGACCAGCCCGGCGACCCGCGCAACATCCACATCGCCCTGCTGTCCGGGCTGCTCAGCCACATCGGCGTCAAGGACGTCCTCAAGAAGCAGGCGCCCAACGAGAAACGCCGGCCCCTCACCGAGTTCCTCGGCGCCCGCAACGCCAAGTTCGCGATCTTCCCCGGCTCCGCGCTCGCCAAGAAACCGCCGCAGTGGGTGATGGCCGCCGAGCTGGTCGAGACCAGCCGCCTGTGGGGCCGCATCGTCGCCAAGATCGAACCCGAATGGGCCGAACGCCTCGGCGAGCACGTCGTCAAACGCCAGTACAGCGAACCGCACTGGGAGACCAAACGCGGCAGCGTCGTCGCGCTGGAGAAGGTCACCCTGTACGGGGTGCCGATCGTCGCCGGCCGCAAGGTCAACTACGGCCGCATCGACCCCGAGCTGTCCCGTGAGCTGTTCATCCGGCACGCGCTCGTGCAGGGGGAGTGGACCACGCACCACCGGTTCTTCCACACCAACCGGGCGTTGCTCGACGAGGTCGGCGAGCTGGAGAACCGGGCACGGCGGCGCGACATCGTCGTCGACGAGGAGACGCTGTTCGACTTCTACGACAAGCGCGTCGGCGCCGAGGTCGTGTCCGCACGGCACTTCGACTCGTGGTGGAAGAAGCAGAAGGACAAGAACCAGCTCACCTTCACCAAGGAGATGCTGGTCAACGACCGCGCCGACGTCACCCCCGACGCCTACCCCGACCAGTGGCGCCAGGGCGAGCTCACGCTGCCGCTGAGCTACCACTTCGAGCCCGGCACGAAGAACGACGGCGTCACCGTGCAGCTCCCGCTGCCCGCGCTCACCACGCTCGACGACGACGCGTTCTCCTGGCAGATCCCCGGTCTGCGGCACGACCTCGTCGTCGCGCTCATCCGCTCGCTGCCCAAGCAGATCCGCCGCAACTTCGTGCCCGTCCCCGACGTCGCCACCGCCGTCCTCGCGCGCATCAAGCCCAGCGAGTCCAGCCTGCTCACCGGCGTCGAACGCGAGCTCAAGGCACTCACCGGTGTGACCGTGCACCGCGAGGACTGGCAGTTCGACGCCGTCCCCGACCACCTCAAGCTCACCTTCCAGGTCGTCGACGAGCACAACCGCACCCTCGCCGAGGGCAAGGACATCGCGGTGCTCAAGGAGAAGCTGCGCGACGAGGTCCGCGAGTCGCTCAGCCAGGCCGCCGGCCACCTCGAACGCACCGGGATCACGACCTGGGACTTCGACGCGTTGCCGAAGACCATCGAGCAACGGCAGTCCGGCATCACCGTCACCGCCTACCCCTCGCTCGTCGACAGGGGCGACAGCGTCGCGATCAAGGTCCTCGACACGCCGGGACGGCAGGCCTACGCCCACCGCCGCGGCGTGCGCAGGCTTCTGCTGCTCGGCATCAACTCGCCGGTCAAGCACCTGCAGCGCCACCTCGACAACGCCGCCAAGCTCGCGCTCACCCGCAACCCCCACGGCGGCGTCGCCGCGCTGCTGTCGGACTGCATCATGGCCGCCGTCGACCGGCTCATGGGCGACCCGGCCTGGGACGCCAAGGCCTACGCCGCCCAGCTCAAGAAGGTCCAGGCCGCGCTGAACGACACCACCTGGGTCGTCGTGCAGGAGGTCCGCAAGGTCCTCGAAGCCGCCCACGACGCCGAACTGGCGCTCAGCGGCCTCAAGGGCGCCCCGGACTCGGCCAACGACATCCGCGCACACCTGAACTCGCTGGTGTACAAGGGTTTCGTCACCCACACCGGCTACGACCGGCTGCCGGACCTCGTGCGCTACCTCAAGGGCATCGCGCGGCGCATCGAGAAGCTGCCCGAGAACCCGCGCCGCGACCTCGACTGGACCAACCAGGTCCACCAGGTCCACGCCGAGTACCGGGAGCTGCGCGCGCAGACCCCGCCCGACGAACCCGCCCCCGAACTCGACGAGATCCGCTGGATGATCGAGGAACTGCGCCTGTCCTACTTCGCCCAGACCATCAAGACGCGGTACACGATCAGCGACAAGCGCATCTACAAGGCACTCGACGCCGTGCCGTTGTAAGTCGTTCCACAGCAAGGGCACTGCCCTTACTGTGGAGCATGAACACTTCCGGGAATTCCCCGTGGGTCGTCCACCTCAGCGGCGACGCGCCGAACGCGCACGACGACACCCGAGCCAGATTCGACGACTCGCTGCGGGAGGTCCTCGCCGACCTGGAACAGGAGCTGGGCCGCACGCCGGTGTTCGCGCTCAGCCTGGTCCAGATCCCCGGCGAGGATCAGCGGTGGAAGCGGCTGAAGCCCGACGTCGTGGAGGTCTCCGAAGGCCTCCTGCGCTCCCGCAACCTCATCGCGCCCTTGGAGTCAGTCATCCGGCAGCTCGCCCAGTAGCGCCTCGCCCGTGCGGTACAGCTCCACCAGCAACGGCCGCAGCAACAACCCCGCGGACGTCAGCTCGTACGACGTCCGCACCGGGAAACCGGGGGAGCGCGAGCACGACACCAGGCCCTGCGCCACCAGCGACTCCAGCCGCTCGGTCAGCACCTTCGCGCTCAGCGACGGCAGGCCCGCCCGCAACGCCGAGAACGACCTCGGTCCGTGCATCAGATCCCGCAGCACCAGGGTCGCCCACCGGCCGCTGATCGCCGCCAGCGCCACCTCCACCGGGCACTGGGCCGACGGCCGGTCCCAGGTCACCGTTTGGTGACCCACGCCGGCGAACGCGACGCTCACAGCATGACCATCCACCCCGCCAGTGTGGCCCACGAGTTCGCCGCCGCGTTCAACTCCCGCGACGCGCAGGCCGTCGACGCCGTCTACGAGCCCGGCGGCCTGTTCGTCCCCGAACCCGGCACCACCGTCACCGGCGCCGCGCGGCAGGCGGCCAACCAGCGGTTCCTCGGTCTCGGGCTGCCCATCGACGTGCGGCCGCGGCACGTCTACGCGCACGACGGCATCGCGTTGCTCATCGTCGACTGGACCATCGGCGACGTGCACGGCACCGCCACCGACGTCGCACGCGAAGGCGCGGACGGCCGGTGGCGGTACGTGATCGACAACCCCTTCGGCGTCAGTCAGGCGGTTCCATCGCACCGGTCATGATCGCCACCGCGTCCGACATCGACACCGACTTCGGGTCCACCACCGCCTTGCGGCGGCCCAGGCGCTGGATGTGGATGCGGTCGGCGACCTCGAACACGTGCGGCATGTTGTGGCTGATCAGGATCACCGGAAGGCCTCGGTCGCGGACCTGCAGGATCAGGTCCAGCACCGCGCGGGACTCCCGCACGCCCAGGGCCGCCGTCGGCTCGTCCATGATCACGACACGGCTGCCGAACGCCGCCGCCCGCGCGACCGCCACGGCCTGGCGCTGGCCGCCCGAGAGGGTCTCCACCGCCTGGCCGGGGTTCTGGATCGTCATGATCCCCAGCGCGTCGAGCTGGCGGCGCGCCTCCTCCCGCATGCCGGCGCGGTCGAGCATCCGGAACACCGAGCCGAGCACGCCCTTGCGGCGCAGCTCCCGGCCCAGGAACAGGTTCGCGGCGATGTCGAGCGACGGCGACACCGCCAGCGACTGGTGCACCGTCTCGATCCCCGCCTTGCGCGCGTCCAGGGGCGTGGAGAACGACACCGGCTCGCCGTCGAGCAGGACCTCGCCCTCGTCCGGCACCACCGCGCCCGACAGGGCCTTGATCAGCGACGACTTGCCCGCGCCGTTGTCGCCGATCACCGCGAGGATCTCGCCCGGCATCAGCTCCAGGTCCGAGCCCGCCAGCGCCGTCACCTTCCCGTACCGCTTGACCAGGCCCGTCGCCTGCAGGATCGGGGTGGTCATGCCTTCACCTTCCTGATCCACTGGTCCAGCGACACCGCCACGATGATCAGCACACCGACCGCCATCGTCTGCCACAGCACGTCCACGCCGGCCAGCGCGAGGCCGTTGCGGAACACGCCGACGATCAACGCGCCGATCAGCGACCCCACCACCGCGCCACGGCCGCCGAACAGCGACGTCCCGCCGATCACCACCGCCGTGATGGAGTCCAGGTTGTCGGTCTGCCCCGCCTGCGGGCTCGCCGAGGCGATCCGGCCGATCAGCGTCCACGCCGCCACCGCGTAGATCAGCCCCGCCGTCGCGTACACGCTCAGCAGCACCCTGGCCGTGCGGATGCCCGACAGGCGCGAGGCCTCCAGGTCGTCACCGGTGGAGTAGACGTGCCGGCCCCACGCGGTGTTCTTCAGCACGAACGCCATCGCCGCCACCAGCAGCACCAGCAGGATCGAGCCGTAGGTGATGCGGGTGCCGCCGACGGTGAACGTCTGACCCGTCCACAGCAGCAGCGACGGCATGTCCGAGCCGCGGATTGTGGCACTGCCCGAGTACCAGAGGTTCAACGCGAAGAACACGTTCAGCGTGCCCAGCGTGACGATGAACGGCGGCAGCTTCAGCCGCGTCACCAGCAGCCCGTTGAGCAGGCCGCACACCGTGCCCACCAGGAACCCCAGCAGCAGCGCGGGCAGTCCCGGCAGGCCGGTCTCCGACGCGACCTTCGCCATCACGATCGAGGTCAGCACCATGATCGCCCCGCACGACAGGTCGATGCCCGCCGTCAGGATCACGATCGTCTGCCCCACCGCGAGCGTGCCCACCACCGCGACCTGCTGCAGGATCAGCGAGATGTTGCCCGGCGTCAGGAACCGCTCCGACAGCAACGCGAACACCACGACCGACACCAGCAGCACCACCGCCGGCCCGATCGTCGCCTGCGCGTGCAACACGTGCTGCACGCGCGTCAGCAGCGAACGGTCCCGCTGCTCCACCACCGCCGTCATGGCTCAGCCCCAGCAGTTCTGCAGGCCGAACGCCGAGTCCTTCGACTCCACGCCCTCGGCCGGCTGGTCGGTGATGAGCGTGACGCCGGTGTCGGTGTTCTGCGGCTTGGAGCCGTCCTTCGCGAACTTCGCGACCGCCTCCACGCCCAGCTGCGCCATCTTGAGCGGGTACTGCTGCGAGGTCGCGCCGATCACGCCCGCCTTGACGTTGTCCACACCGGGGCAGCCGCCGTCGACCGAGACGATCACGACGTCCTTCTCCTTGCCCGCCGCCTTGAGCGCCTCGTAGGCGCCCGCCGCCGCGGGCTCGTTGATCGTGTAGACCAGGTTGATCCCGGGGTCCTTCTGCAGCAGGTTCTCCATCGCCGTGCGGCCGCCCTCCGGTGCGCCGTCGGTCACGTCGTGGCCCACGATCCGCGGATCGGACTCGTCACCGATGCGGGTCTTGTCCTTCACGTCGACGCCGAAGCCCTCCAGGAACCCCTGGTCGCGCTGCACGTCCACCGACACCTGGTTCGGGTTGAGGTCCAGCAGCGCGATCTTGGCCTGCTTGCCGTCCTTGGCGAACTTCGCCTTCGCCCACTGCCCGATCAGCAGACCGGCCTTGTAGTTGTCGGTCGCGAACGTCGCGTCGGCGGCGTCCGCCGGTTCCAGCTGCGTGTCCAGCGCGATCACCAGCAGACCCGCCGCACGGGCCTTGTCCACCGACGGCACGATCGCCTTCGAGTCGCTCGGCGTGATCAGGATGCCCTTCGCACCCGACGCGATGAGGTTCTCGATCGCGTCGACCTGCGACTGGTTGTCGCCGTCCTGCTTGCCCGCGAACGACTGCACCGTCGCCCCGGCCGAGGACGCCGCCTGCTGCGCGCCCTCCTTCATCTTCACGAAGAACGGGTTCGTGTCCGTCTTCGTCACCAGGCCCACCAGCGTCGACCCGCCGCCGGAGGACCCACCACCCCCGCACGCGGTGGCGAACACGAGCAACGCCGCTGCGCCGACAACCCCGACCGTTCTGCGCATGACAACTCCTACGTCAACGTTGACGTAACCGGCCCTCCGCTGACCCACCGCGAGCGACGGTGAAGCGGCTACGTTTTGATGTGAATCGGGTATACCCTCGCGTCATCGTTGACGCAAGGGTCGTAGGACGTGAGCGGAGCGGAACATGGACCAGGCCGGCGAGAGACGCGAACCCACGATGCGCGACGTCGCGGCGCTGGCCGGGGTCAGCATCAAGACCGTCTCCCGCGTCATCAACGGCCTGCCCGGCGCCGGCGCGGAGGTCACCGACCGCGTCCGCGCCGCCGCCCGCACCCTCGGCTACCGGCCCAACCTCACCGCCAGCAGCCTGCGCCGCGCCGACCGCCGCAGCGCCACCATCGGCGTGCTGTTCGAAGACCTCTCCAACCCCTTCGACGCCGCCCTGCTGCGCGCCGTCGAGGACCACGCCCGGCGCAGCGGCGTCCTCGTGCTCGCCGGCAGCACCGAGGACGACCACACCCTGCAACGCGAACTGCTCGTGTCGCTGTCCGCGCGCCGCGTCGACGGCGTCGTCGTCATGGCCGCCGGCGGCCACCAGGACGCGCTGCAGCACGAACGCGAACGCGGCACGCCGATGGTGCTCGTCGACCGGCCGCCCACCTTCGGCGGCACCGACTGCGTCACCACCACCAACCGCGACAGCTCCCGCGCCGCCGTGCTCAAGCTCGCCGCCCTGGGCCACCGCGACATCGCGTTCCTCGGCGACCGCCGCACCCTGTGGACCAGCCAGGAGCGCTACACCGGCTACCTCGAAGGCCTCGCCCAGGCCGGGCTCACCCTGCGCGAGCAGCTCGTGCGCACCGACCTGCACGGCGTCGCCGTCGCCGAGACCGCCACCGCCGAGCTGTTCGACCTCGACCGGCCGCCCACGGCGCTGTTCACCGCGCAGAACCTCGTCACCGTCGGCGCCATGCGCGTGCTGCGCGACCGCGACCTGCACCGGCGCGTCGCCGTCATCGGCTTCGACGACTTCCCGCTCGCCGACCTGCTCGACCCCGCCGTCACCGTCGTGCGCCAGGACGTCCCCGGCATCGGCCGCAAGGCCGCCGAGCTCATCCTCGCCCGCATCGACGGCGACACCTCACCGCCCGTGCACGCCGTCGTCCCCGCCTCGCTCGTGCCCCGCGGCTCCGGCGAGATCGCCGCGCTCAGCTGACCGACAGCACCGCGTCGACGACCTGCGGCCCCGACAGCAACACCTCGTCGTTGTGGTCCGCGCCGTCGATCTCCACGAGCCTGGCCCGCGCCGCCGTCGCCACCTCGCGGCTCTGCGCGGGCGGCACCACCGAGTCCCTCGTCCCCAGCAGCACCACCGTCGGGACGTCCACCGCAGACACCCTCTCCACCACCGGGTACTTGTCCCGCAACAGCATCTTCACCGGCAGCCACGGGTAGTGGTGCGACCCGGCCGCCGCCAGCGACGTGAACGGCGACCGCAGCACCATGCCCTTGGGGGCGCGGTAGGTCGCGAGCTCCGCGGCCACGGCCGCGCCCAGCGACTCGCCGAAGTAGACGACCGGCCCGTCGATCAGGTCCAGCGCCGCCCGCGCGTCGAAGGTCAGGCCCTCCTCCGACGGCGTGCCGGGGTTGCCGCCGTAGCCGCGGTAGTCGAACAGCAGCACCGACACCCCGCGCGACGTGAGCGCCCGCGCCAGCGACACCCGGCCCTCGCGGTTGCCGCCGTTGCCCGGGAACACCACCACCGTCACGGGCGCGTCGGGCAGCTCGAAGTGCCAGCCGTCGAGCAGCAGGCCGTCCGCCGTGACCAGCCGGACGTCACGCCCGCCGGGCAGCACCTCGTCCGCGCTCGGCAGCGGACCGGGGGAGGGGAAGTACACGAGCTTGCGCTGGAAGGTGAAGACCACGGCGACGATGGTGACAACCACCGCCAACGCGATCAACACCGCCCTCCGCATCAGCTCATCTCAGCAGCGTTCGCCCGTCGTGGCGACCGGCGACCCGGCCACCACGACGAGAGCGGCTGATCACCGCAAGGAGTGAACCTCTACGGCTCCGGTGCGAACGGCACCAGCACCACGGTGATGTTGTCGTGCCCGCCCGCGTCCAGCGCGACCTTCACGAACTCCTCCGGCCCGCACGGCAGCAGTGGCTGCAGGTCCTCGGGCTCCGGCCGGTAGTTGTGCAGCCCGTCCGAACACAGCAGGAACACCCCCGGCGAGGTCGGCTTCAGCGTCACGACCTGCGGCTCGACCCGTCCGGCGTCCGCGCCGATCCACCGCGACAGCACGTGCGCGCGGCGGTCCGTGCGCGCCTGCTCCTCGGTCAGCACACCCTCCGCGACCAGCTGCGCCGCCCACGTGTCGTCCGTCGTGAGCTGCTTGGAGCCCTCGTCCGACAGCCAGTAGGCCCGCGAGTCGCCGACCCAGCCGATCGTCACCGACGAACCCGTGACCAGCGCGGACACGAACGTGCACGACGGCGCGACACCCCGAGCACCCGGCTCCATGGGTTCGTTCTCCACCAGCTGCTCCACCGCGGAGCACGACGCGGCGACCGCGTCGACCATCGCCTGCTCGGCGTCCGCGGTGTCGATCAGCGCGTTGAGCAGCACGTCCACCGCGGCGTCGGCGGCGGCCTGCGAGGCCTGCTCCGCGCGTTCGGAGGAGGCCACACCGTCGCAGACCACGGCGGCGACACCCTTGCCCGCGACGTGACCGAACGCCATCGAGTCCTCGTTGCGCGCCCGCCGCTTGCCGCGGTCCGACACGCCCGACACCGCGCCCAGCGCGTACTCGACCCTGTCCCGCGCCGAGGGCTGGTGCCGGCCGCACTGCGTGCAGTAGTCCTCGTCGTCGATGTCGGGCGATCCGCACAGGATGCACGAGGCCTGCGCGGGACCGGTCGGTCCGCCCAGCGGCGTGCGGCGGACCAGCAGGTTGCGTCCGCACGCCTCGCAGAACCGGTCCTCCGCCGCGACGGGCGCGAAGCACTCCGGGCACTTCAGGGTGTCCATCAAACCAACGTCCTAGGCCTTACCGCGTTCGCGCGGTCCACCAATGCGATCCGTTCCTCCGGCGTGGCAGCGAACCGGGCCAGCGTGCGGTAGCGCCGCTCGAGACCCAGCCGAAGCTCGTGTTCGGAGAGTGCACAGTCCAGCACCCTGCCCTCGGCCGCTTGATTGCGGGTCACGTAGTCGTACGCGGCCTCCAGCACCTCCGCCGCCAGCTGCGTCTGCGAATGAACGTCGATGTCCAAGGCGTGCAACCGTTCCCCGGCCGCGACGAGGTCCTCCGCGCCGCAGTCGCCGAGCTGCGCGCGCACCGCCGCGATCTGCGCCGCCAAATGTTGTGAAGACGTGTCCGGAACCGACAGCAGCACCTCGACGGCCCGCGCCCGGTCACCGCACGCGAGCAGCACCCGCGCCAGCCCGAACGCCGCCGACACGTACGAGTGATCCGTGCGCCACACCAGCTCGTACCAGCCCGCCGCGGCCTGCAGATCCCCGACGGCCTCCGCGCACACGCCCAGCGCCAGCTTCGGGGCAGCCTCGCCCGGCACCGCCGAGCACACCGCGTCGAACGACCCCAGCGCGTCCTGCGGCCGCCTGTCGGCCAGCGCCGCCAGGCCCCGGTACCAGTCCGGGCGCCAGTCCTCCGCCGGGTCCAGCTCCGGCTCGTCGAACATCGACGGCGCCGTCAGCGACTCCAGCTCGCGCATCGCCGCCTCGGTGTCCCCGGACTCGATCAGCACGCGCACGATCCGCAGCCGCACCTCCACCGTGACCTCGGGCGCCTTGCGCAGCCCCGCCGGATCCGACGCCGTCGCCGTCGCCAGCCACGACGCCGCCGCGTCCGAGGTGTTCACCGTCGGCGCCGGCAGCGCCAGCGCCACCTCCGCCAGATCGAGCGCGCCCTCCACGCCGAAGCGGCGGCGTTCCGGCGTGAACTGCCGCGACGGGCCCGGCCGCGGCACGCCGTCCTCGATCGCCAGCACCTCGCGCAGCACCCCGGTGAGCTGCTCGGCCATGTCCTCCGCCGAGCAGAACCGCAGCTCCGGGTTCGGGTTCGTGGCGCGCAGCAGCAGCCGGTGGAACGAGGAGAACCGGCCCAGCAGCGGCTCCTCCTCCACTGTCGGCAGCCGGTCCTTGCCGCGGCCGCGGAAGTCGAACGGGAAGCTCATCACCGCCAGCGCGCGCCCGACCGTGTAGATGTCGGAGAACACCGACGGCCCGATCGTGCCGATCTCCGGCGCCTGGTAGCCGATCGTGCCGTAGATGGGGGAGTGGTGGTCGTCGATGCGCCGCACCGCGCCCAGGTCGATCAGCTTGAGCTGCTCCTCGGTGTGGATCATGTTGTCCGGCTTGAAATCGCAGTACAACAGCCCCACGCCGTGCAGGTAGCCGACCGCGGGCAGGATCTCCAGCACGTACGCGATGGCCTGCGCCAGCGGCAACGCCTCGTCGCCGCGGCCGTCGCGGCGCCGGCGCGTGATCATGTCCTTGATCGACTCGCCGCCGACGTACTCCATCACGATGTACTCGACGAGCTTGCCGCTCTCGCGGCTCTCGTGGCGGATGAAGTTGTGGATCTTCACGATGTTCGGGTGCTCGACCTCGGCCAGGAACCGGCGTTCCGCGAGCGCCGCCGCCATCGCGTCGGCGTCACCGGAGTCCAGCAGGCCCTTGAGCACCACCCACCGGTCGCTCACCGCGTGGTCGAGCGCCAGGTACAACCAGCCCAGGCCGCCGTGCGCCAGGCAGCCCAGCACCTCGTACTGGTCGTGCAGCACCTCGCCCGGCGCCAGCTTCGGCGTGAACGAGTACGCGTGCCCGCACTGCGGGCAGAAGCCCTCCACCCGGCCCGGCTTGCCGTCCTTGCGCCGGCCGACCTTCTTGCCGCACTTCGAGCAGAACCGCTTCGCCTCCGGAACCTCCGGGTTCTCCAGCACCGCGGTCTTCGGATCCCGGTACGGCACCCGCGGCACCTCGACCAGCCCGGCACCCAACCGGCCTCGGCTCATCGACCGGGCACTGCCGCGGCGCGCACGCCCCGAGTTCGACCGCGACGCCTCCTGCGACGCCGACCAGGGTGCCGTTCCCGGCGCCGTCGACGGCCCGGTCTCGGGCAGATCGAGCTCTTCACTCATCGGCGGACCCCTCCTAGTCCCGATAACGCGCGACAGGCGGCGCGGGTGCCGGGCCCAGCGGTGTCAGCCACCGCCCGTAGATCGCGCGCCACGTGCCGTCGGTGCGCATCCGCTCCAGCACGCCGTTGACGAACCGGACCAGGTCCTCCTGACCCTTGGGCACACCGACGCCGTAGGACTCGTCGGTGAACCGCGCCCCCACGACGTCGGTGTAGGGGTCCTGCGCCGCCAGCCCCGCCAGGATCGTGTCGTCGGTCGAGATCGCGTCGGTCTGGCCCTGCTGCAGCATCACCAGGCAGTCCGTCCAGTTCGGCACGCTCACGGTCGTCTTCGCCCGGTTCACCACGTTGCCCAGCGACGTCGACCCCGACGCCACGCACACGCGCTTGTCCGCGAGCCCCTCCACGCCGGTGATCCCGGAGTTGCGGCGCACCAGCACCCGCTGCCCGGCCTGGTAGTAGACCTGCGAGAAGTCCACGTCCTTGAGCCGGTCGCACGTGATGGTCATGGTGCGGACCACGACGTCGACCGCGCCGCTCTGCAGCATCGGGATGCGCTCGGCCGCCGTCACGACCTTGAACTGCACCTTCTTCTCGTCACCGAACACGGCCTTCGCGATCTGGCGCGCCACGTCGACGTCGAAGCCCTCGATCTCGCCGGTGAAGGAGTTGCGGAACCCCATCAGGAACGAGTTCTGGTCCACCCCGGCGATCAACCGGCCGCGCTGCGCGATCTTCGCCATCGTCGAGCCCTCGGGCATCTGACCCGCCTGCGGCAACGGCCCCGGACGCAGGCTCGCCGTCGCGTCGCACGACGGCGGCGCCCCCGCCGAGCTGCTCGGCGCCGCGGACACCGTGCTCGCGTTCGCCGGTTGCGGAGCCGGCGCGGAACGCGGCACCACCTGGCTCGGAGCCGGTCCCGCCGAACACGCACCGAGCAGCATCACCGCCGCCAGCGCCAGTCGCCTCATCGGTACTCCTTCAGGCGCTGCCACAGCCCCGCCGTCGATCCCGCCGCACTGACCAGCGCGAGCACCAGCACCCCGGCCACCGTGCCCGCCAGTGACGCCCGCGCCACCGCCACCTCGTCGCTGAACTCCTGCCGCGCCTCGCCGATCGCCCGCACCAGCGACTGGTCCAGCGAGTCGAAGAACGGGTTGCCGATCAACGCCACCGCGTCGTTGTACTGCCCCGCGTCGTCGGCCTCGCGGATGCGCTGGTGGACCTGCTGCCACTGCTGGAACTGCCGGCCCGCCTGATCGACGGCCTCGGTGTTCCCCAGCGCCTTGGCGCGGTCCAGCAGACCTTCGAGGCGTTTGGAGACCTCGACGAAGTTCTTCTCGTAGGACTGGCCCGCGCCGCGCGCGACCAGCGTCAGCGTCTCCTCGCCGCGGGCGGTCAGCGTCGCGATCCGCGCCTGCGCCAGCACGTCGACCTTCTCCGAGGCGGTGCGCGAGTCCGCCACGTCGTTCATGACCAGCACCGACACCGTCGTCACCCACAGCAACGACAGGGTGGCGGCGCCGGTCGCCACCAGCAGGCCGACGTTGAGCAGCCGGTTCGTCTTGCGGGTCAGGTACCGCTGGATCAGCACCAGCCCGATCACGAACGCCAGCGCCACCAGCACCGGCACGACCGGGAAGTTCGCCTCGTCCTGCGCGCGGGCCACCCGGTCGGTCTCCGCCCGGTACAGCTCCTGCGCCGCCGGCAGCAGCTGCGTGCGCATCAGCCCCGACGCCTCACGCAGGTACGCCGCGCCCACCGGGAAGCCCTGCCGGTTGTTCGAGCGCGCCGTCTCGATCAGCCCCGTGTAGACCGGCAGCTGCGCCGCGAGCGTCGCGGTGAGATCGGGGGAGGAGGCCGTCGCGACCGACAGCGCCGCCTGCGCCTGCGCGATGTCCGCCTCGTAGCGTTCACGCAGCTGGACGGGCTCCAGGCCGCCGGACAGGAACGCGCTGGCCGCTGTCGCGTCCGCGTCCTGCAACGCCCGGTAGACCTCCTGCGCCGCGTGCGCCAGGGGCTCCGAGCGCGTCGCCAGGTCCTCCAGTGCCCGCTCCTGGCGGTTCACGCTCCACGTCGCCAGCCAGCCGCTCGCCAGGCTCGCCACGACCAGCACCACCACGATCAGGCTCAGCCGCCCAGGGGTCGACCGCGCCAGGCCGGTGAACCGGCGCACCAGCGCCTGCCGGGGCTGCGAGTCGATCACCACGAGCGGGCCTCCCAGCGGTGAAGTTGATCGGCGTGGCGTAACTGTAGGCACCTCGATGGCACCGCGTGGGAATTAACGACGCATCCCGGCAGGTGTCACTCAGGAGTTACAGCGCGCGCGACCCGATCAGCCGCTCGACCCCGTCCAGGATCATCTCCAGCCCGAACTCGAACGAGTGCTCCGGGCTGAACGCGCTCTGGTGCGCCTCCCCGACGGCGCCGCCCACCCGTGCCGCCACCGGGTAGCGGGCCGGGTCGAACACGGTCATCAGGACCGGTGCGGCCGCGTCCCACCACTGCTGGTCGGTCAGCCCGGTCTCCTTCTCGGTGACCGCGGCCGCCGTCAGCCCCCGCGCCGAGTTCTGCACGTGCCCGAGCACCAGCTCGAGCACCGAGTCCATCTCGACGTCCGACAGGCCGATGCCGTCCAGCCCGCTCAGCTCGAAGTCGTACTTCGCCGCCACCTGCGGGCCCAGCACCGTGCGCGACGGCGCCACCTGCAGCAACCACGGATGCCGCCGGTACAGCGCCAGGTTCTCCCGCGCCACGTAGATGAGGTGCGCGCGCCAGCCCGCGGCCGGCTCCCGCCCCGTCGCGGCCTGCACCGTGTCGACCATGACGTCGATCAGCTCGCCCTTGCCCGGCACGTAGGTGTAGAGCGACATCGTCCCCACGCCCAGCGACTCGGCCACCCGCCGCATCGACAGCGCCTTGAGCCCGTCGGCGTCGGCCAGCGCGATGCCCGCCTGCACGATGCGGTCCACGCTCAGGTCCGGCTTGCCCTTGCGCGACACGCGCTCCTGGGTGCGCCACAGCAACGCCAGCGTCCGCGCCGGGTCACCGCTGCCCGTGTGTTCGATCACGAGCCCGACACTACCGTACCGTATGGTGTACGGTACATAGTATGTTCGTGCCTGCCGACCCGCCCAGATTCGGCCAGCTCCACGGAAAGCCCCTGCTCGAAGCCCTACCCGAGGTGCTGCGTGGCGACGGTTACTGGTCGGTGGCCGCCGCGACCGCGCTCACCCTCGTCGCCCGCGGCCGGATCGTGCCCGGCGTGACGGACGGCGGCCACGACACCTGGCGCGCCGGACCGCTCGACCACGCCGACGAGCTGCACCTGCGCCAGCTCGCCGCCCACGGCGACTACGACCTGCTCCGCCAGTTCCTCGACGCCGTCGCCGACACGCTGCCCCGCACCGGCACCGGACCGTTCGCCGGCACCGACGCCTGCGACGTCTCCGCGCTCAAGACGTGGGCCGACGAGCAGATCACCCTCTCCCTGCGCATCGAGACCACCGACGACATGCGGTTCCGGGCCGTCGTGCAGGTCCGCGCCGTCACCGACCCCTACCCGCGCGACGTGCGCGGCTCCGGCCGTGAGCTCGACGCCATCCGGGCGATGGCCCGCATCGACTGGCCGCCGCTGCAACGCCTGCTCGACCAGGCCGACCTCACCGACGACGAGGTCGGCGAACTGCTCGGCACCGGCATCGAGGTCCACTGGCCGCGCCAGTTCGCCACGAACCTGTCCGCGAAGGCCGTCATCGGCGAACCCAGCGGGCCGCTGCACGCGGGCGACCTGCTCTCGTTCGACTGGCGCATCGCGCTCGGCGACTCCGAGCTCACCGACGCCGAGATGGACCTCGTCGCCGAGGCCTCCCGGCCGATCGTGAAGCTGCGCGACCAGTGGGTGCTGATCGACCCGAAGCTGCGCCGCAAGGCCCGGCAGCGACTCGAACCCATCACCGCGGCCCAGGCCGTCACCGCCGCCCTCACCGGCGTGGCGGTCATCGGCGGCGAGCACGTCGAGGTCGCACCGCACAGCCTCGCCACCGCCATCACGACCGTCCCGCAGTTCCCGCAGCCCGCCGCGTTGCGGGCACGACTGCGCGACTACCAGCTGCACGGACTGCGCTGGCTCGCCCACATGACCGGCCTCGGACTCGGCGCCTGCCTCGCCGACGACATGGGCCTGGGCAAGACCATCACGCTCATCGCCCTGCACCTGCACCGCCGCCACGACCAGCCCACGCTCGTCGTCTGCCCGGCCTCGCTGCTGGGCAACTGGGAACGCGAGATCCACCGCTTCGCACCCGGCACACCCGTCACCCGCTACCACGGTCCACACCGGACCCTCGCCTCCGAAGGCGTCGTGCTCACCACCTACGGCACCATGCGCCTGGACGCCGAGGCGCTGCGCGCACACCCGTGGGGCATGGTCGTCGCCGACGAGGCCCAGCACGTCAAGAACCCGCACTCCGGCACCGCCAAGGCGTTGCGCTCGATCCCCGCCGCCGCCCGCGTCGCGCTGTCGGGCACACCGGTCGAGAACTCGCTGTCGGAGCTGTGGTCCATCCTGGACTGGACGACACCCGGCCTGCTCGGCACGCACCGCGCGTTCCGCACCCGCTGGCCCGCACCCGACGACACGCTCGCCAAGGTCGTGCGGCCGTTCCTGCTGCGCCGCCGCAAGTCCGACCCCGGCGTCGCCCCCGAACTGCCCGCCAAGACCGAGACCGACCGCTACGTCTCGCTCAGCGTCGAGCAGGCGGCGTTGTACGAGGCGCTCACCAGGGAGACCCTCGAGCAGATCGCGTCCAGCGACGGCATGGCCCGGCGCGGCCTCGTGCTCAAGCTGCTGACCGGGCTCAAGCAGATCTGCAACCACCCGTCGCACTACCTCGGCCACCCGACGCTGCAGGGCACGTCCGGCAAGCTCGACCTGCTCGACGAACTGCTCGCGACGATCGTCGCCGAGGACGGCTCGGCGCTGATCTTCACCCAGTACGTCGGCATGGCCCGGCTGCTCGAACAGCACATCACGCAGCCCACGCGGTTCCTGCACGGAGGAACCCCGGTGCCGCAGCGCGAGCGGATGGTCGAGGACTTCCAGAACGGCCGCGCACCCGTGTTCCTGCTCTCGCTCAAAGCCGCCGGCACCGGCCTCAACCTCACCCGCGCCGACCACGTCATCCACTTCGACCGCTGGTGGAACCCCGCCGTCGAGGACCAGGCCACCGACCGCGCCTACCGCATCGGCCAGACCAGGCCCGTCCAGGTGCACAAGCTCGTCACCGAGGGCACCGTCGAGGAACGCATCGCCGCGCTCCTGCAGGACAAGCGCGACCTCGCCGACGCCGTCCTGCACGGGGGAGCGGCCGCGTTCACCGAACTCACCGACGCCGAACTGGCCGAACTCGTCCAGCTGAGGAGCGAACAGTGACCGCACGCGGATTCGCCGCGTTCCCCAAGGTGACGCGCCGCGTCGCCGGCACCTGGTGGGGCAAGGCCTGGGTGAAGGCGTTGTCGGACACCGCTCTCGACACCGGCCTGGTCCGCCTGGGCCGCCGCTACGCCCACGCCGGCGTCGTCGGCCCGATCACCGTTAGCCCCGGCCGCCTGCACGCCCAGGTCCACGACGACGACACCGTCCACAGCACCACCGTCAGCCTGCCGGTGCTCTCCGAGGTCCAATGGGGACGGTTCCTCGACCGCGTCGCCGAACACGCGGGCCACATCGCCGCCCTGCTGGACAACGACATGCCGCGCGACCTCGTCCTCGCCGCCGAAGAGTCCGGAGTGGACCTGCTGCCCGGCATCGGCGACCTCGAACCCGACTGCGACTGCGACGGCTGGGAACTGCCGTGCCGCCACGCCGCCGCCCTCGCCCTGCAGGTCGGCTGGCTGCTCGACGCCGACCCGTTCGTCCTGCTGCTGCTCAGGGGAAAACCGGAACAGGAACTCCTCGACGCCCTGCGCCAGCGCGTCGCCGGGCCCGTCGGAACCAGAACACCTGTGGTGGTTTCCGCCGAACCAGCAGGTCAGATGCCCCCTCGGCCCGCACTGCCGACCACCACACCTGTGGTGCTCGCGGTCGAACCGCCACCCGGTTTCGAGGCCGCGGACATCGTGGCACTGATGGAGATCGCCGCAACCCGCGCACGCGCACTGCTGCGTTCGGGCACTCTCGAACAATGATCACCGAGAAGCAGAAGATGATGACCGGCGAGCTCTACAAGGACTCCGACCCCGAGCTCGTCGCGGAACGCCAGGCCGCCCAGCGGCTCGTGGACGAGTTCAACGCCACCCGCTCCAGCGAGGTCGTCAAGAAGCTCTTCGGCTCCCTCGGCGAGGGCTCCTGGGTCATGCCGCGGTTCCAGTGCGACTACGGCTACCAGATCCACATGGGCTCCAACAGCTTCCTCAACTACGACGCCATCCTCATGGACTGCGCCACCATCACCATCGGCGACGACGTCTCCATCGGTCCGCGGGCCCAGCTGCTCACCGCTCTGCACCCGATCGAGGACCACGAGGCCCGCCGTCAGCGCTTCGAGTCCGCCGCGCCCATCACCATCGGGAACAACGTGTGGCTCGGCGGCGGCGTCATCGTCTGCGCCGGCGTCACCATCGGCGACAACGCGGTCATCGGAGCCGGTAGCGTCGTCACGCGCGACATCCCGCCGCGCGTTCTGGCCGTCGGCAATCCCTGCAAGGTGATCCGTGAGCTGTGACGAACGTCTTCTGGAACCGCTGGTCCTGCTGGGACTGACGGTCGTGGCCCTGGTCGCGTCGGGCATCGGCCCGCACGACCGCGCCACCTGGTACCTCGAAGTGGCCCCCGTCGTCATCGGCGGGGTGCTGCTGGTGGCCACCTACCGGCGGTTCCGCCTCACCCCGCTGCTGTACCGGCTGATCTTCCTGCACGCGCTGGTGCTGGTCCTGGGCGGCCACTACACCTACGCGCGCGTGCCGGCGGGGTTCTGGGTGCAGGACTGGTTCGACCTCGCGCGCAACCACTACGACCGCTTCGCCCACTTCGTGCAGGGGTTCGTGCCGGCCGTGCTCGCCCGCGAGATCCTGCTGCGCCGGACCCCGCTGCGGCCGGGCGGGTGGCTGTTCTTCCTCGTCGTCTGCGTCTGCCTGGCCTTCAGCGCGACCTACGAACTGGGCGAGTGGCTGGCGGCCGTGGTCGCGGGCTCCGGCGCGGACGAGTTCCTCGGCACCCAGGGCGACGTCTGGGACACCCAGTGGGACATGTTCATGGCGCTGCTCGGGGCGCTGGCCGCACAGCTGGCGCTGGGGCGGGTGCACGACCGGGAGCTCGCGCGCGGTGTCTGAAAAGGCCATCGCTCACGTCGACGCCCTGTCGACCGGTGGACCCCTGCCGCGGGACCTGCGCGTCACGCTCAACTTCCACCCCGGCCGCGGCGTCCTCGATGCCCTCGTCCGCGACGGCGTCTACCGCTCCCAGTTCGAGACCGGCACCAGCAACGGCGGCCTCACCGCCCATCCGGGCGGTGCACGCTGGGAGTGGGAGAGCCGCCTGTTCGGCGGGGCCTACGACCACGCGGATCCCGCCGACCGTCCGAAGTACGGGGCGCTCAACCACCGCAGGCTCCCGCACGGCGGCGCGCCCAGGTTCGGCTCCGCACACCTGCGCCTCACCGAAGCGGTGCTCGACCGCACGACGTTCTGCTACCCCGACAGCGTCTTCGACCCCGTCGACTTCGGCACCGCGCGGCACTTCGCCCTGATCGAGCTCGCCGACGCCGACTCCCGCGACCCCCTCGACAACTACGTCGAGGCCCACGTCCACGGTCCCGTCACGCTCGACGACGTCGAGGCCGTCGTCCTGGACCCGAGCTTCCCCGACGTCGACCTGCCGTGCGCGGTCGAACGGCACCCCGGGTTCCGGCTGTCCACACAGGACCTGCTGCGCCACGCCGGTTACCGCACACCCGAGTCGGTCGCGTTGGGACTCGCGATAGCGCGGGACGGCCACCTCGACCCGCACGTCCTGGAGAACGCCGAAGCGCCACCGCAGGTGCTCAAACACCTGTGGCACCACCTCGCGCGCTTCGGGATCAGCTGTCCTGGACCGCGTTGACGGCGTAACGGCGAGCGAGGCGACGGCAGGCCTGGACGAGTTCTGGCGGGTGCAGGTCGCTGAGGTCGGTGTCGAAGGTGGCGAGGATTCCAGCGATGCCCGCCCAGGACCAGGCGCCGAGGGTGAGACGGCAGTGGCCGGCGTCCAGGTGTTCGACGACGGAGCCGCCGGGCGCCCAGCGGGCCACGACGTGCGCGGGCAGGTCGAGGCGGGCGCTGCCGGTGCACTGCCAGGCCGCGGGGGTGTCGCCGCGGTCGTGGCTGCTCATGACGAAGTGCGCGACGTCCTCACCAGGGAGCCGGCGGGGCGCGAAGGCGCGGGTGGTGTGCCGCGGGTGCAGCCGGTCCACCCGATGTACCCGCCAGTGCTGGTCGTCGAGGTCGTAGGCGACGAGGTACCACCGTCCCGCCCACACCACGAGATGGTGCGGCTCGAGCCGGCGAGCCGCCGCGAAGTCCGCTTCGCCGGGGGCGGCGCGCGTCCCGTCGGGGCGCAGGACCTCGGTGACGAGAACGCGGCGCAGACGCACGCTGTGGCCGACGGTGGTGAGCGTGGCGGTGTCGATCGGCGGTGCGGGGAACTCCCAGTAGTTGCGCAGACTGGTCAGGCGCAGGGACTCCATGGCGGCGCGGAGCGTGTCGGGCATGGCCTGCTGCAGGGTGGCCAGGGCTCTGGCGGTGTCGTCCTGCAGGCCGAACACGGAGCTGGGCGCGGTCTGCAGCGCGATGGCGATCGCGAGTGCCTGGTCGTGGTCGAACAGCAGGGGCGGCAGGGCGTGACCGGTGCCGAGCCGGTAACCGCCGTCCGGGCCGCGGACGGTCACGACCGGGTATCCGAGGTCGCGCAAGGTGTCCAGGTCACGGCGCACGGTGCGTTCGCTGACCGCGAGGCGGGCGGAGAGATCCCGCAGCCGCCACGTCCGGCGCGAGCCGAGCAGGGACAGCACTTGCAGTGCCCGGTGTGACGTGCTTGCCATCTCGTCATCGTCCCAGCAGTACTGGCCATCCGGTGTCCACCACTGCTGGCACCGTCCGCGTCGGCAGTCAAGGGTCGTTGAACGGCGGAAGGCAGTTGAGCATGCGCGTTGTCGTGGTAGGAGGAGGGATCGGTGGACTCGCTCTGGGGGCGGGGCTGCGCCGCAGTGGTCACGAGGTGGTGGTGTTCGACCGGGACACCGACGTCGCCGCGACCGGCGGCTACCACATCACCCTCGACGAGCGGGCACAGTCGGCGCTGCGGCGGTTGGTGGCTCCGGAGGTCGTGCGCCGGTTGCTGGCTTCGGGCTCGGCGCTGCGCCTGCGGGACCGCGACCTGTTCTGGGACTACCGCGGCCGCGTGCTCGGACACGGCCTGGACCTGTCCGGCAGCGCGAGCATCGACGTCGACCGCATCACGCTGCGCACGCTGCTGGCGGAGGCCGTCGGCGCGGACCTCCACCTCGGACGGGCCGTGTCGGGCGTCGGCGTCGACGACCGCGGCATGCCGCGGGTCCTGTTCGCCGACGCCCCGCCGGTCACCGCAGACCTGGTGGTCGGCGCCGACGGAACCCACTCGGTCGTGGCGCGCCACCTGGCGGCAGGCCCGACCAACCGCCCGGCCGGCATCATCGGCTTCTCCGGCCGCACCTCGCGGGCCGACCTCACCGCCGCCGAGCAGCACCGGCTGGGAACACGCTCGTCCATGGCGATCGGCCCGCGGGGCGCCGCCCTGTACGTCGGGTTCCTCGACCCGGTCGGCAACGCCGCGCTCGACGCCCCCGAGCTGAGCGCGTCCATCACCACCGGCCCGACCTACATCTGGGGAGCGATGTTCCCCGAGTCCGCCCGGACCGACTTCCTGCGGGACCTGCACGGCACCGCGCTGCGAACCGCGCTGCTCGACCGGTTCCGGGACCACAGGTGGGCCGGCCACACCCTGGAGGTCATCGCGCGCACCGATCCCGGCAGCGTCGCCGCGTTCCGGTTCAACGCCGCGTCGACCCGAGCCGCCGACCTCGCACCCTGGGCCGCGGGCCGCATCACCGCGCTCGGCGACGCCGTGCACGCCACGCCACCCACCGCGGGCATGGGCGCCGGCGCGGCCATCCAGGACGCCGCCGACCTGCTCGCCCAGCTCGACACCGTCCCCGACGGCGGCGCCACCGTCACCGACGCGATCGGCCGCTACGAAGCGCAGATGCGCCGGCGCGGCGGGGAGGTCCTCTCCGCCGCAATGAGCACCGTCCGGCTGATCCTGGCCACCAACACCCCCCTCGGCGCCCTGGCCACCGCCGCGCTCTGCCCGGTCGTGGCCGCGGCCACCCGGCTTCGACGCCCACCCTCTCGTCCTGTCCGCGCGATGTCCGTCAGCGGACCGGACGCAACCCCGTGAACCTCAGTTCAGAGGTAGATCGACGCCAACCGGCGCACCGCCGCCGTCACCTGCTCCCGCAGCTCCCCGGGCTCCAGCACCTCGACCTCACCGCCCAGCCGCAGCAACATCCCGGTCGCGTGCGCGATCGACTCGATCGGGATCGTCACCACGAAGCAGCCGTCGTCCTGCACGACGGACTCCTCCGCCGCCCGCGCCACGACCGGCAGCACGTGCGACGCGAACGCCTCCCAGCCGGCGGGCGACAGCCTGATCACCGCCGACCCCGTGTACTGCCGTGCCTGGAAGTCCTCCAGCGACGCCGCCCAGTGAGCCGCGAGGTCGAACCCCTCCGGCCGCACGAACGACTCCTCCGACACGGAGGCCGCCTGGATCTGCGAGACCCGGTACGTGGAGATCCGCGTCGAGCCCTGCGCGACCAGGTACCAGCGCCCCGCCTTCAGCACGAGGCCCAACGGACGCAGCACACGCGTCACGTCCTCGGGCGCGCGCCACCGCCGGTAGCTGACCTCCAGCAGCCGCTCCCGCCACACCGCGTCGGCCACGACCCCCAGGAACGGCGAGCGCTCCGCGTCGTAGTACCAGGCGGGCGCGTCGAGGTGGAACCGCGTGGCCATCCGCGAGGCCCGGTCGCGCATCGGCGACGGCAACGCCGCCATCAGCTTGAGCTGCGTCGCCGCGACGGCGTCCCCGAGGCCCAGCTCCGCCGCCGGCCCCGGCAGCCCGGCCAGGAACAGCGACTCCGCTTCCTGCTCGGTCAGGCCGGTCAGCCGGGTGCGGTAGCCGTCGAGCAGCTGGTAGCCCCCGGACGGGCCCGCGTCGCCGTACAGCGGCACCCCGGCCGCGTGCAGCGACTCCACGTCCCGGTAGATCGTGCGGACCGACACCTCCAGCTCGTCGGCCAGCGCCTGCGCCGTCATGCGCCCCTTGCTCTGCAGCAGGAGCAGCAACGACACCAATCGACTCGCGCGCACGCGGCACACACTGACACACCCTGTCAGGGTTAGCTCATACGTTCGACCCATGGCTTTCTACGAGAAGCAGCTGGCGGTCAGGGAACCGCTGGTCGTCGCCGGCAGACACGTCAAGCGCTACGAGGTGGTCACCCCGGGCTTGGAGATCAACGACGACATCCGCGACGCCGCCTACGCGTTCCTGCCGCGGATCTACCCGGACTTCGAGGACCCGACCCCGCCCGCCACCGTCACGGTCCTGCACCGCAGCGCGGCCGGCATGTACCTCAACGCCTACAACTGGGTCTGGGACAACGTCCTGCACTGCCGCACCGCCGTGTCCGGCGACCAGCCGTTCCTCGGCTCGACCGACCCCGACCTCACGCACTTCACCGTCATCCCGAAGGACCTCATCGGCTGCGTCTGGGAGCTCCCGCCGCTGGCCCACGAACGCACGGCATGGGTGCGACACGTGCTGGAACCGGACACGCCGGACTTCGAGGGCTACCTCGGCGACGTCATGGCCGAAGGGCTCGTGGGCCGATGAGCGAGGAGTGGCAGGGGGCTGCTTCCCGCTGAAAACAGGTGGACGGCGGCGTTAGGTTCGCAGGCATGACCACTCCGGAATCCGTCGTGCGCGCGCTGGCCGAACCCACGAGACTGCGGGCGTTCGCCGCCGTCGTCCTCGGCGCGGGCACCCTGGCCGACGTCGCCGCCGCCTCCGGGCTGAAGGTCAAGGACGCCGGCACCGCGCTGCGCAAGCTCCGCGAGGCCGGGCTGGTCGAAGGTGAACCGGCCCGGCCCGCCGACCTCAAACCGCTCGCGGCGACGCTCACCGAGGCGATGCCCGCCGACGGGCTCGCCCCGTTCGTCCGCAGCGACAAGCTCATCTCGCTGCCGGTCGCCCACGAACGCCGCCGCAAGATCCTCGAACACGTCGCCGCGCACGCCTTCACCGCGCGCACCTACTACGAGGAGAAGGAGATCAACGAGCGGCTCGCGGCGTGGTGCGACGGGGGAGAGGTCGACCACGTCACCATCCGCCGTTACCTCGTCGACCTCGGCCTGCTCGAGCGAGGCGGCGGCCTGTACCAGGCTCAACCCCTGCCGATGTAAGGCATCGCCGTCGCCATCACGGTCATCGGGATTCCTCTGTGGATACCCCGGCCTCCAGGCCGGGGAGCAACGGACCCTGCGGAGCAGGACGAGGACGGTTTCGCCTCCAGGGCGAAAGACCGTCGTCTGATTCCCAGGTTGGGCAGTTGGTGGAGCGGCTTGTAGAGTTGTCGCGTCTGGTCGGCGACAGTCAAGTTGGCCGGGCCTACCGCCGGGCTGGTGGGATGTCAGGTCTGTGGAGCTCGTGTAGGACCGTGGGCGGTGCACCGTCCCTTGCTGGTAATCCAGGCGGCATCGGGCTGCGAAGCAGAAAACTCGACCCGCGAGGGAAGAATCTTCCCGCTTGAGCTGGGAGAGAGGTCAACCCGGCGTTGTTGAACAACACGTCGACACGGCCGATGTGTCGCGCGACGACCGAGTCCTCACGCGACACATCGGCCGGCCCCCCGAGCGCCCAGTCCGGGACTCCCGCTGCGGGGGCGGGCCGCGCGTCCTCGCGCCGGCCCGCCAGCGCCACCTGGAACCCCGCCGCCAGCAGGGTTCGCGCCGCCGCGCGCCCCACCCCGGAACCCGCTCCCGTCACGACCGCGACTGCCATCGGTGATCTCCCCTCGATCCAGCGATTGCCTGAAGTGTCCCGTGTGGAGTACCTACAGGTGTGGAGTGCGAAGAGGACACCTGCCTGCTGTGCGCGGGGTCCGGAACCATGTCGTGGCAGCAACCCGTTCCCGGTCCGCAAGGCCTTGTGCTGCACGAGATGTCGCATCCGTGCCCGCGCGGGTGCTCCGGCTGGTGGAAGCTCCCGCACGGGGAAAGCAGAGGCATCGTCGCAGGCAATGTCGCACGCGCCAACGAGATTCCGGCCGGACCGCCCTCCCAGGCCTGATCACCGAGCGTGAACGATGGGGATCACCCATTATTGCCAGGAGGGTCCCTGCTTGGCGGATGCGGCCACTTGGAGTAGAAGCGGACACTGTTCTTCTGTGAAGGAGTGCAGCCGTTGCCTTGGTTCCGGGCTCAACGAGGACCGGTCCGCCTGCCGGGTCTGCGGAGGCCTGGGGCAGGTTCCGGACCGATAGCTGTCGCAGGGCCTATTTCTTCGTCATCAAGGTCGGGCCGAGGATCCGGCGGGCCAACCGCCGGGTCAGCGACTTGGGCTTGGCCGCCGCCGCGGGAGTGGCCGCGGGCGCAGCCGCCGGAGCAGGTGCTGGTGGAGTGGCCACCGCGGGTGCGGGCGTCACCGGGGACACCCCCGGAATCGTCGCCGCGTCCTGCTCCGGGATCGTGATCTTCGCGAACACCTGGGTCTCCGCCTCGACATTGCCGGGCTGCTTCTGCTCGATCGGCACGGCGAAGATCTTGCCATCGGCGCCATTCACGCCTCGAATGAGGGGCGGCTCCCTCCCGGCCGGGTGACGCGCGTCACGCAGCACACTGCCCTGTGACGGCCCCAGGCGGAGTGTGATGACTGAGACGACCGAGCGCGCGAACGTCGGGCCGCCCGACACGCGGCTCTGGGAACAGATCGCGAAAGGCGACCACGCCGCGTTCACCGAGCTGTTCGAACGCCACGCCGAAGCGGTCTGGAACTACGCCTACCGCCTGACCGCGTCCTGGTCACAGGCCGAGGACCTGCTCTCCGCGACGTTCCTGACGGCGTGGCGCAAGCGCGGCGACGCCCAGCTGGTGCGCGACTCGGCGCTGCCGTGGCTCTACGCGGTGACCGCGAACCGCGCCCGCACCGAATGGCGGGCCTCGCGCAGAGCCCTGCGGCTGGTCACGAAGCTGACCCCGCAGGACGAACGCGACCACGCCGACGAGGTCGCCGCCCGCACCGACGCCCAGCGCCGGCTGGTCCAGGTGGTGGCCGCCATCGCGAAGCTGCCCGCCTCCGAACGCGAGATCGCCCAGCTCTGCCTGCTCGGCGACGTGTCCACCGCCGACGCCGCCGCGCTCCTCGGCATCGCCGAGTCGAGCGTGCGCGCCCGCGTCTCCCGCACCCGCGCCCGGCTGCGCGACCTGACCCCCGAGGACAACGGATGATCGACCAGCTGCCCGAACACCGCCCCATGCCCGACGACGTCCGCCTGCGGGCCCGCCGGAGGCTGTCGGAGGGCATGAGTCCGGCCGCCCGCACCGGCAGGCCGGTCCTGATCGCCGCCGGCGTCGGCGTGCTCGCCGCCGGAGCGGTCTTCGCGAGCCAGGCCCTCCTCGGCGGTTCGGCCGATCCGGCGGCCCCGCCGATGCAGTACAACGGCGAGTTCGTCGGCAAGGACCGCAAGCTCGTCAACCACGTCGAGACCGGCAAGGTCGCCCCGGACGCGCTGGCCCGTTGCGCCGCCGCCGCGAAGGAACACCCGCCCGCAGAGCAGTGGCAGCCGATGGCGACCAGCGCCAAGAACGGCACGGTCCTCACCGCGTTCCGCGTTCCGGCCGGCGTGTTCTTCTGCGCGAACACCGCCACCACCACGACGATCTCCGTGCCGAACCCGGCCGTGGTCGAGGGCCGGCGTCAGGTGGAGATCCTGTTCACCACGCCGAGCGGCACGATGGCGGGCCTGGTCTCGCCGGACGTCAGGTTCCTGAGCCTGTCCCAGATCGCCGACGCCGGCCAGAGCAGCGCGATGCCCGCGCTGGTGGACGGCCTGTTCCTGGAGCCCAGCGGGTTCCCCAAGGCGGAAAACGGCACGAAAGCACTGGTCAACGGCGAGGAGTCGGCCGTGCGGGGCGTGCCGAAGCCCACCGCGTCCGTCGTCGACCGGCCGCAGCCGCCCGCCGCCCGGGACACGCCGGAAGCCGCGCGGTTCGGCGCCTGCCTGAAGAACCGGGCCGTCCCGGACCCCGACCAGTTCGCTCACGGCCTCACCGCGAAGGTCAGCGCCACCGACACGATCATCACCGGCCGCTTCGGCGACCTGCTGCTCTACTGCCGCGAGGCGGACCACGACCCGACGCCCGGCACGGTGTTCGACCTCGACGACCTGACGGAGATCCGCGGCAGGACCGTCGCGGCGATGTCGGCGTTCTACGACTTCAAGCCGTACAAGGTCAACGAGCAGGGCGAGTACTACGACGGCGGCAGCACCAGCGCCGCGGCGGTCGGCTTGATCCTCGACCCGCGCGCGGCGTCGATCACCTACACCAGCCCCGGTGCCGCGGACGTGCCCGCGACGATGGGCAACGGCACGTTCGTGCTGGCGGCACGCCTGCTCGACCGGCACCCCGACGCCCGCGTCGTCGTGCGGGACGCCGCCGGGAACGTCCTGGAGACGATCACGCCGCAGACCCCCTCGTAGACAGGTCGAAAGCGGTGGACGGCCGCGTCAGGATCTCCTTGTGGACACCGAACGCCTGACGTTGCGACCCCTCGGCCGATCCGACGTGGACGCAGTGCGCGCGCTGCACGCCGACCCCGAGGTCATGCGGTACCTCGACCCTGCACCGGTCGAGAACTACCTCGGCGACGGCTTCCACGCGGCCGTCGAGAAGGCGACCGGCCGGTTCATCGGCTGGTTCGAGTTCCAGGGCACGACCGAGGCCGAGCTCGGCTACCGGCTGCACCGCGCGTTCTGGGGCCTCGGCTACGCCACCGAGGGCGGGAGGGCGCTGATCGAGCGAGGCTTCACCGCGGGCGGTGTCCAGCGGGTCGTCGCCACGACGATGTTCGTCAACGGCGGATCGCGGCGTGTGATGGAGAAGTGCGGGCTGCGGCACGTCCGCACCTTCCACGTCGACTTCCCCGATCCGCTGCCCGGCGCGGAACACGGCGAGGTCGAGTACGCGCTGACAAAGGAGGAATGGCAGCGGACGCGCCGATGAGAAACCTGAGAATTCTCAGGAAACGGGGAATCGCAGGTCATCACGCTTACCAGGAGGGAGCTGAGTCACACCAGCTCAACTCCGGGAACAAAGGCGGTGCCACGTTCGTAATACCAGGTGTAGGGATCGCAATTCGGAGGTGTTGGAAATGACCACAGCGACTCCGTTCGCCACGGGAACGAATTCCACGGGCGTCAACGCACTGCCCACTCCGCCCACCGGCTGGCCCATCGGTTCCTACGGGACCTACGAAGAGGCCCAGCGGGCCGTGGACCACCTGGCCGACAACGACTTCCCGGTCGCGGACGTCACCATTGTGGGCGTCGAGCCGATGATCGTCGAACGCGTCACGGGTCGTCTGACCTGGGGCCGCGTCCTCGGCGCGGGAGCCGCGTCCGGTGCATGGTTCGGTCTGTTCGTCGGTCTGCTGCTGGGCCTGTTCTCGACCGGCGGCGCGCTCGCCCCGATCGTCACGGGCCTCGTCGTCGGTACGGTCTTCGGCCTGGCCAGCGCCGCCACCCGGTACGCCGCCACGCGCGGCCGCCGCGACTTCGCCTCGGTCACCCAGCTCGTGGCCGGCCGCTACGACGTGCTCAGCCACCCGCGCAACGCCGAACGCGGCAAGGAGATGCTGACCGCGCTCGCCTGGCGCTCCTGAACCAGCTCCCACCACGAGGAAACGCCGTCCCGATCTTCGGGGCGGCGTTTCCGCTTTACTGGTCGCGTGGAGAACTTGGGGGAGTCGCTCTGGTGGCGCGCCGTGCTGCTGGCGGCAGGATTCATCGTGAACGTGCTGTCCGTGGACACCGGCCTGTTCGGACTGGTGCCGATCGTCCTGTGGATCATTGTCGCCTGTTCGTGGCGGACTGGGCTCGTGGTCGGCCTGCTCCTGGTGACCCTGTTGGCGTGGTTCGTGCTGCCGCGTGCGATGGAACTGCCCGGCCGGTGGGTGCCCTCGGCGTTGGAGCTCTACTGGCTTCACCCGATGATCGCGGCGATCGTGATCGCCGTCGGTCTGCTCGTCGAACGGCGCCTGCTCATCGGCGTCCTCTGGCTGCCCGCCATGATCGTTGCAGGGATGGCGATCGCCGTGTTCCTGGACATCGAAGCGAGCATGCCCGGCGACGAGGGCGTGGTGTCGGCCGCGTCCGGGCTGGAGGTGGCCGAGGAGGGCAGCCGCTGCGGCTCCGGCCATGGCGCCAACTGTGCGCGAGAGCTGACCGCGACCGGAGACCGCGCCGCCGAGGTGGTTCGCGCGGGACTCGCGTCGGGCGGGTTCACCTCTCGGCCGCCGTTGGCCACCGACGAGCGCATGTGCAGGCAGACCGGACTCGTTCTGGTCCACGAGGTGTGTGCGGAGCTCCGCCCCACGTCCCCGACCAGCGTCCGGGTGCTCTGGTACGTCAACCGGTCCGCTGCTTGAGCTTCATTTCCGTAGGCCATACGGTATTGTTTCCGTATGGCCTACGGAAATGGGGTGGACGGATGGCCGCCGAACGCAGCGGCGGGGGAGACCCGGCCAGGACGCTCGCACTGCTCTGGCGCACGCCGCAGGAGCCGAAGCCGGTCGGCAGGAAACCCAAGGTGAGCGTCGACCAGATCGTCACCGCGGCGATCGCGGTGGCCGACCGCGAGGGGCTCGGCGCGATGTCGATGGCCCGCGTCGCGCAGGAACTGGGCGTCGGCACGATGTCGCTCTACACGCACGTGCCCGGCAAGGCCGAGTTGATCGACCTCATGGCCGACGCGGTGCTGCAGGAGCGCGACCTCGTGCCCGAGGGCACCTGGCGTGAGCGCGTCCAGCACTACGCCGACCGCACGCGTGCGGTCTACCAGGCGCATCCGTGGATGCGGGACGTGTCGATGGTGCGGCCGCCGCTCGGTCCTGGACTCATGGACGGCCAGGAGTTCGTGCTGGCCGCACTCGCCGACTCCGGACTGGAACCGCGGCAGGTGACCGTCGCGCACGTGGCGGTCGAGGGCTTCGTGCACGGCGCCGCGGCATCCGAAGTGGACGATCAACAACTCGCCGCGACGACCGGTGAGTCGGGCGACTCCTGGTGGGGCGCACGGCAGGTGTTCTGGGACGACTACTTCGACGTCGAGCGCTACCCGGCGATGACGGCGCTGTGGAACGCCGGCGCCTACGACACCGAGGGCACGCTCGCCGAGAACATGCACCGCTCGTGGAACTACGGACTCGACAGGTTGCTGGACGGCATCGAAGGGGGCATGCGATGACGACGCTGGTCACCGGCGCGACGGGCAACGTCGGCAGGTTGGTGGTGCGGGGGCTCGGCGGTCACGTCCGGGCCATCACCCGCGACCCGGCCAAGGCCGCCTTCCCCACGCACGTGGAGACGGTGAAGGCGGACCTCGACGACCCGGACAGCATCCCGTTCGACGGCGTCGACAAGCTCTACCTGTTCGCGCACCCGCCGACCGCACAGGAGGTGGTCGACCGCGCCGTGCGGGCCGGTGTCCGCCGGATCGTCACCCTGTCCTCGGGCGCGGTGACCTACGGCTACGACACCAGCCACCACCTGCCGGTCGAGCAGGCCGTCGAGGCGTCCGGCGTCGAGTGGACCCACCTGCGGCCGGGCGAGTTCGCGGTCAACAAGATCGACCTCTGGGGACCGTCGATCCGCGAGGACGGCACGATCGTGCACCCCGAACCGGACGCGTACGGGCAGCCGATCCACGAGGCCGACATCGCCGACGTGGCGATCAAGGTCCTGCAGGAGGACGGCCACGCGGGCCAGGCCTACAACCTGTCCGGCCCGCCGCAGATCACCCAGCGGGACATGGCACGCGACATCGGTGCCGCGATCGGGCGCTCGTTGACGTTCCGCGACGTCACCGTGGAGGAGGCGCTCGCCTACTACGTGAGCGTCGGCTGGCCCGAGGAGATCGCGCGCTACGTCCTCGGCATCGCCGGTTACGAGGGCGGCGACCCCGACGACTTCGCCGACTACGAGTTCGTCGTGTCGCCCGACTACGAGAAGCTCACCGGCAGGCCCTACCGGACGTTCGCCCAGTGGGCCCGCGACCACGCGGCCGACTTCACCGCACGATGACCTGATCGGACGCTGATCATCGCGTCGATTCCGGCACCTCCTCGTTCGACGTCCTGGCAGACGGCGAACGAGGAGGTCCGGTGCGGTTCATGGTGTTCGTCAGGAGCGCGATCCCGTTGACGGCACTGCACGGGGACGCGCTGGCGCGCGCGAGCGTGTTGCTCGACGCCGGTGACCTCGTCCCGGACGCGTGCGGGGTCTCCGGGTACTGGCTGATCGACGTGCGCGACCGCGAGGAGGCCGTCGAGCGGATGAAGCGCATCGCCCTCCCCGCGTGCGTCGTGGAAATACGTCAGGTCGCTGTGGTGTGATTCCCCCATGGGGGTCAGCTCGGTGCACCGCACCATCGACGCGGTCTGGCGGATGGAGTCGGCGAAGGTCATCTCCGCCCTGGCCCGGTACACCCGCGACGTCGGACTCGCCGAGGAGATGGCCCAGGACGCCCTGGTCGCGGCCCTGGAGCAGTGGCCGGCCGAAGGAGTGCCGAAGAACCCCGGCGCGTGGCTGATGACCACGGCGAAGCGCCGGTCGATCGACCAGATCCGCCGGCGCGAGAACCTCAACCGCAAGGTGGAGGAGATCGGCCGCGAAGTCCAGGAGACCACGCCGGACGCCAGCGAGGGCATTGACGACGAGATCGGCGACGACCTGCTGAGCCTCATGTTCACCGCCTGCCACCCGGTCCTCGGCACCGAGGCCCGCGTCGCGCTCACGCTGAAGATGCTGGGCGGCCTCAAGACCGAGGAGATCGCCCGCGCGTTCCTGGTCAGCGACACGACCGTGGCCCAGCGCATCGTGCGCGCCAAGAAGGCGCTCGCCGACGCCGGGGTGCCGTTCGAGGTCCCCGAGGGGCCCGAGCTCGCCACCCGGCTCGCCAGCGTCCTGGAGGTCATCTACCTGATCTTCAACGAGGGCTACTCCGCCACCCAGGGCGACGACTGGCTGCGACCCGAGCTGTGCGCGGAAGCGTTGCGGCTCGGCCGCGTGCTCGCCGAGCTCGCGCCCAAGGAGGCCGAGGTCCACGGCCTGGTCGCGCTGATGGAGATCCAGGCCTCCCGCACGAAGGCCCGCACCGGCCCCGGCGGCGAACCCGTGCTGCTGCTCGACCAGGACCGGGGCCGCTGGGACTGGCTGCTCATCGGCCGTGGTCTCAAAGCCCTCGAACGCGCCGAGGCCCTCAACCAGCCACCCGGCCCGTACTACGTGCAGGCCGCCCTCGCCGCGTGCCACGCTCGTGCGCGCAGGGCGGAAGACACCGACTGGCAACGCATCGCCACCCTCTACCAGGTGCTGGCGAGCATCTCGCCGTCGCCGATCGTCGAGCTCAACCGCGCCGTGGCGTTGTCGATGGCCTTCGGGCCCGCCGCCGGTCTCGCGCTGGTCGACGAGATCGCGGGCGAGAAGGCGTTGCAGGGCTACCACCTGCTGCCCAGCGTGCGCGGCGACTTCCTGGCGAAGCTCGGGCGCAACGCCGAGGCCAAGGCGGAGTTCGAGAAGGCGGCCGCGCTCACCCGCAACGAACGCGAGCGCACCCTGCTGCTCGAACGCGCCGCCGCCTGTTAGGTCAGCGCGAGCTTCGCGCCCAGCGCGACGAACGAGGCCGCGAAGAACCGCCGCAGCCACACCATCACCCGAGGCCGCGCCAGCACCCGGTCGCGCATCGACGCCGCGAACACGCCGTAAACGGCGAACACCAGGAACGTCAGCGCCATGAACACCGCGCTCAGCGTCAGCATCTGCCCGAACCCGGTGGCGAACTGCGGCAGGAACGCCACGAAGAAGATCGTCAGCTTCGGGTTGAGCAGGTTGATCAGCACCGCCGACACCACGACCTTGCGCGCCGACGCCGGTGCCGCCGCGGTGTCCACGACCAGTTCGCTCCTGTCCCGCAACGTCGACCACGCCAGGTAGACGAGGTACGCGACGCCCAGGTACTTCACGATCTCGAACGCCAGCGCGCTCGCGTGCAGCAACGCCGCCAGCCCCGTCACGGTCGCCAGCACGTGCGGCACGATCCCCAGCGTGCAGCCGAACGCGGCGATCACGCTCGCCTTCCGTCCGTGCGCGAGACCGGCGGACAGCGTGTACAGCACACCGGTGCCGGGGGTGGCGACGGCGATCAACGTCGTGATCAGGAATGCGAGGCTCATGCCGGTGACTCTGCCGCGCAACCGGTCCAGTTGACAGAGCCACAAACCGCCCTTGAAGTTGGACCACTTCCGGTGTCGAGAACCCGGCCGCGGCTCCGTCCCAGGGGCATGACCATCAAGAGCATGCACCACGTCGGAATGACCGTCACCGACCTCGCGGCCACCGTCGCGTTCTTCGAGGCACTGGGCATGGAGCTGGAGGGCAAGGCGCACATGGAGGGCGAGTTCGTCGACGGCGTCGTCGGACTCGACGGCTCCAGCAGCGACATCGCCATGATGAAGACCCCGGACGACCGGTACCGGATCGAGTTCAGCCAGTTCCAGGCCCCGCGCAGCATCGACGGCGGTTCCCGCGCGCCGATCCACGCCCTGGGTCTGCGGCACGTCGCGTTCGTCGTCGACGACCTCGACGACACCCTCGCCCGCCTCGAACCGCACGGCGCCGAGCTGGTCAAGAACGTCGAGACGTACGAGGACGTGCTGCGGACCTGCTACGTCCGCGGCCCCGAGGGCGTCCTCGTCGAGCTGTGCCAGTACTTCAGGTGAGCGCCCGCGCGTACGCCGTGGGGGAGACACCGATGGTCTGCGTGAAGTCCCGGACCAGGTGGGCCTGGTCGCTGTAGCCGAGGTCGGCGGCCAGATGCGCCCACTCGACGTCCGACTCGGCCCGTTCCAGCGCCTCGTGGATGCGGTACCGCAGGATGACCCACTTCGGGCTCACCCCGACGTAGTCCGCGAACAGCCGCTGCATCGTGCGCACCGCCACGCCGCAGTCCCGCGCGAAGTCCGCCACCCGCCGGATCTCCCGGTCGTCCCGGATCCGTTGGACCAGCTCCATCGCGAGCGTCGCCTGGGCATCGGCCACGGGTCCGAGCCCCAGCAGGAACGCGTCGAGCGCGGCCACCCGCTCGTCCTCGTCCTCGACGTCCAGCACCAGCGACGACGGGACGTCGAGCCGCACGTGCCGCCCGGTCCACTCCGACACCGGCTCGGGCCGGAACGGCCGGAACCCGCCGGGCCGGAACTGCACGCCCGCCACCCGGATCCGCCCGTCGAGCACCCGGCGGAACAGCCCGAGCCCCACGCCCGCGATCTCCGGCTGGGCGAAACCGCGTTCGAAGACGACGTTCACGGACGGGTGCGGCACGACGTGCGCGGTGTACGGCTCGTCCAGCTGTCCGTCGATCAGCCAGTAGTGCTCCAGGTACGGCCGCAGCTCGGCGCACGGCATCCGGCGGCGGAACCGCACGCGGGCGAACAGCTCGCGCGCGTCCACGATTCCCCGAGTGTCCCGGCGCGGCCCCTGCACAGCGCGAATCCTAGGTTGGCGCGTTTCTTCAAGAGGGACCAGACGCCCGGAAATAGGCTCGGAACCATGAAGCTCAGCGTTCTGCTCGACCGAGCACGTGACCACGCACTGCCCGTCGTCGTCGGCATCACCGACGACGACCTGTCCAAGCCCACCCCGTGCGCCGACTACGACGTCCGCGCCCTGCTCGACCACCTGCTGCACGTCGTCGTGGAGTTCCAGAAGCTCGCCGCGAAGCAGGACGCCGACTTCAGCCACACCCCGTCCTACCCGGACTGGCGCACCCGGTACCCGGCCGAGACGGCGAAGCTCGTCGAGGCCTGGGCTCAGCCCGGCGCGACCGACGGCATCTCCGGCAGCATGCAGATGCCCGCGTCGACGGTCGGCGGACTGGCGCTGCTCGACCTCACCGTCCACGCGTCCGACCTCGCCCAGGCCACCGGCCAGCGCTTCGAGCCCGACCCCGAGGTGTTCGCCGAGGTCGCCGATCTCGTCTCCCAGATGGGACCGATGGCCGTCGAGTGGAAGGTCTTCAAGGAACCCGCCGAGGCACCGGCCGACGCGTCGCCGTTCGAGCGGCTGCTGGCCACCACCGGCCGCGACCCGCGTTGGAGTGCTTGACTGGCGCCATGCTGACGATCGGGATGCTGGGCGGGATGAGCTGGGAGAGCAGCGCGGAGTACTACCGTCTCGCGAACGTGCTCGTACGGGAACGGCTCGGCGGGCTGCACTCGGCGAAGGTCGTGCTGCACTCCGTCGACTTCGCCGAGGTCGAGCGCATGCAGGTCGAGGGCCGGTGGGACGACGCGGGCAAGGCGCTCGCCGAGGCCGCGGCGCAGGTCCAGGCGGGCGGAGCCGACTTCCTGCTGATCTGCACCAACACCATGCACAAGGTGTTCGACCAGGTCCAAGCCTCCGTCGACATCCCGGTCATCCACCTCGGCGACACGACGGCCCGGGCGATCAAGCAGGCCGGCCTCACCACCGTCGGCCTGCTCGGCACCGGCTTCACCATGGACCAGCCGTTCTACCGCGAACGCCTCGAGTCCCACGGCCTGGAAGTCCTGCTGCCGTCCCCCGAGGACCGCGCGACCGTGCACCGGATCATCTACGACGAGCTGTGCGTCGGCGTCGTCCGCGACGAGTCCCGCCGTGCCTATCAAGACGTGATCGCACGGTTCGAAGGCGCGCAGGGCGTGATCCTCGGCTGCACCGAGATCGAGCTGCTGATCACCCAGGCTGACGTGCTGCTTCCCGTTTTCCCGACCACCCGCCTGCACGTCGAGGCGGCCGTCGAACGGGCGATCCAGACAACTCTGTGAACAACTGATGTGATCCAGGCCGCAACGCGGCCACTCTGCGAGCTGTCTTAGTCACTGAGGGCTATTCCTTCTTCAGTGAACTAGGGGAGTTCGCGTTGAAACGATCACACATCGCCGCAGGGCTCACGGCTGTCGTGGTTGCCGCCACGGCAGCCGTTCCCGTTTCAGCGGCACCGCAGGACCAGCAGGTGCGTGCCGACGGGCTGACCACGAAGGTCACGCTCATCACCGGTGACGAGGTCGTCGTCCACAACGGCAAGGTCCAGGCCAAGGGCGCCAAGGGCAGGGAGGACGTCGGGTTCCGCTCGTTCAAGGACCCGCGCGGCGACCTGCACGTCGTTCCGCTCGACGCCCAGGCACGGCTCAACTCCGGCGAGCTCGACGAGCGGCTGTTCGACGTCTCGCTGCTGCACAGATCCGGCTACGACGACGCGGCCAGCAAGACGATCCCGCTGATCGTGCAGGGGCAGGGGATCAGCGCGGCGAACGCCGAGTCGTTGCCGAGCATCGGCGCGCGGGCGATCACGGTCGGCAAGGACGGCTCGTTCTGGGCCGGCGCTCGGGCGGCGGGCACCGGCAGGATCTGGCTCGACGGCAAGGTCACCGCGTCACTGGACCGCAGCGCCGCGCAGGTCGGTGCGCCCCAGGCGTGGGAGAAGGGCTTCACCGGCAAGGACGTCACCGTCGCCATCCTCGACACCGGCGTCGACGAGACCCACCCGGACCTCGCGGGCGCCGTCGTGGAGTCGAAGAACTTCTCCGACAGCGACACCACCGACGACCGGCTCGGCCACGGCACGCACGTCGCGTCCACCGTCACCGGCGACGGCAAGTACAAGGGCATCGCCCCCGACGCGAAGCTCATCAACGGCAAGGTGCTCGGCGACTACGGCGGCGGCCGCGAAAGCGACATCATCGCCGGCATGGAGTGGGCCGCGGCCAAGGCCAAGATCGTCAACATGAGCCTCGGCAGCTCGTGGCCCGACGAGGGCACCGACCCGATGTCGCTCGCGCTCAACCGCATCACCGAGCAGACCGGCGCGCTGTTCGTCGTCGCCGCGGGCAACTCCGGCGGCACCATCGGCTCACCCGCGTCCGCCGACGCAGCCCTCACCGTCGGCGCCGTGAACCGCGACGACACCCTCGCTGAGTTCTCCTCCCGCGGCCCGCGCTGGGTGAACAACGCCGTCAAGCCCGACATCACCGCGCCGGGCGTCGACATCGTGGCCGCGAAGGCCAAGAACGGCCAGATCGGCACGCCCGTGGGCGACGGGCACGTCGCGCTCTCCGGCACGTCGATGGCCACCCCGCACGTGGCGGGAGCCGCGGCGATCCTCGCGGCGAAGAACCCGGCGTGGAAGGCGGAGGACATCAAGGCGGCGCTCATGAACAGCGCCAAGCCCAACCCGTCGCTCACCATCTACGACCAGGGTGCCGGACGTCTCGACGTCGGCCGTGCCGTGTCCGCCGGGGTCTCCACCAACCACGGCAGCCTCACGCTGGGCACCGCGCAGTGGCCGCACGACGACGACAAGCCCATCACGCAGAAACTGACCTACCGCAACAACGGCACCTCCGTCGTGACGGTCGACCTCAGCGTCGCCGAGGTGAAGCCCGCCGCGTCCGGCCTGTTCAGCGTCTCGCCCGCGAAGCTCACCATCCCCGCCGGCGGCACGGCCGACGCCAAGGTCACCGCCGACACCAAGGCCGCCGTCGCGGACGGCATCTACGGCGCGGTGGTCCTGTCCTCCGACGGCGTGCGAGTGCCCGTCGGCGTCGTGAAGGAGGTCGAGAGCTACGACGTGAAGCTCACGTTCCTCGACCACAACGGCGCGGCGACGCAGTACTACGACTACCGGTTCGTCAACCTCGACCAGGCCCAGGCCTACTTCCGCCACGACCCGTCCGGCACGCTCGTGCAGCGCCTGCCCAAGGGCAAGTTCTTCCTCGACGGCACGATCAGCACGCGTGACCCCGACCCGACCAAGGGCGGCCTGATCACCACGCTGACCGAACCGGCGCTGGAGGTCACCGGCGACACCGAGATCGTGTTCGACGCGCGGCAGGGCACCCAGCCGGTGATCGCGGTCGAGCAGAAAGAGGCCAAGCCGGTGTCCGCGGGCCTCGGCTTCCTGATGCAGGCCAACTGGGGCGCGACCGGCGGAACCTGGTACCTCAACAGCTTCGACTCGATCCGCGTCCGCCCGTCGAAGACGTCGTGGCCGAAGTTCGAGTTCTACGCCGAGTCCGTGCTCGCCAGGCCCGACGGCAACGGCACGTTCGACGGCAGCCCGTACCAGTACCACGTGCGGATCACCGAGAAGACCCGCGTGCCGGCGGACGTCCAGCGTTCGGTGAAGGACCGCGAACTGGCCCGCGTCAACTCCGTCACGCACGCCCGCGTGCCGGGCTCGATCGGCCAGCGCGACAACGGCGCCTCCGGCCCGCTGCCGTTGCGGCTCAAGGAGTTCTACACGCCGGGCGTCGAGTGGTCCGGCGGTCTGACCGAGTTCGCGAAGCTCGGCGAGTGGCCCAGCCTCGGCTCGCAGTTCTCGGTCGCACCGCGCGTGTTCAAGCTCGGCCGCGCCACGACCGAGCACTGGAACAGCGCCGTCTACGGCCCAGGCGTGCCGCACGCGCCGGGAACCGTGCGCTTCGCCGGACGCGTCGGCAACCTGCTGCGCCTCGACCTGCCCGTGCACAGCGCGCAGGGCATGTACGGGTACTCCGCGTCGACCACCGGCCGCACCACCGTCACGATGGACGGCAAGGTCATCTCCGACCAGCCGGAGGCCGGGTACGCCTACCTCCCGAACGTGCCGGCGGAGAGGAAGCGCTACACCGTCCACACCGAGGCGACCCGGGACTCGTTCTCGTCGCAGGTGACCGCGGACTGGTCGTTCCACTCGGAGAACGTGCCCGGCGACCTGTACGAGTCGGTGCCGCTGCTGGCGGTCCGGTTCGCGCCCGCGCTGGACGAGAACAACAAGGCCGGTCGCGTCGTCACCGTGCCGATCACGGTGGAGCGCAACGGAACGGGCCCCGTCACCGACATCAAGGCACCGGCGGTGCAGGTGTCCTACGACGAGGGCAAGACGTGGAAGCCGGTGCCGCTGCGCAAGACGCGGGCGGGCTGGCAGGTCACGCTGATCCACCCGCACGGGGCCAAGAACGTGTCGTTCAAGGCTCGGGCGGCGGACGCGGGCGGTGACGTCCAGCAGACGATCATCCGCGCGTACGACCTGAGGTGACCGCGTGTGGGGCCGGGCTTCTCGCCCGGCCCCACACCGGTTCATGTCGGTTGCCCGACTTCGTACTCGCCGTCGAACGACTTGACGACGATCTTGACGGACTTCGTCCTGCCGCCGATCCGGACCGTGCAGAAGAACGAGGTCTCCGGAGCAACCACCTGGCCACCGGGACACGACGCCAGGCCGACGTCCGAGATCTTGTACTCGTCCTCGAGGACCTGAACCACGCCGCGTTCGACGGCGTCGGGCACGAACACCCGAAGACCAGCGGGCGCAGGGGTCGTCACGGTCACCTTGGACACCACGGTGACCGTGTGCTGCGCAGGCACAGCTGTCCCTGTTGTGACAGACGAACAAGCTGCGGTACCAGCTCCGACCAGCAGGCCGAGTCCGAGAACCACGCAGCGGGAACGCATGCCGACCAGATCGAAGCCGACAGAGATCCCGTTACTTCTGGTACGGCGCCAACGTGTCCGCGTCCACGTCGGGCGCGCCCATCACCGGGTGCACCTCGATCGGCTGGTTGAGCAGCTTCCCGCCCGGCCCGGGGCACGCCGAGGCCTTCTGGGCGATCTCCAGCAGCCGTTCCCGGCTGGCGACGTCGACCACCCAGTACCCGGCGATGACCTCCTTGGACTCCGCGAACGGACCGTCGACCACGACCGGTCCGTCGTCGCTGCCCCGCACCACGAACGCCCGCGCGGGACCGCTCAGCCCCTCGGACTGCAGCAACTCACCGGACGCACGAAGCTCGGCGTCCAGGTCGCGCATGTAGGCGATCATGCGGTGCATGTCCTCGTCGGACCAGGCGGCGAGACCCTCCCACTCCTCCTGGCTGCCGCCGTAGCTGACCAGCATGTACTTCACTTCCACTCCCCACCGGTAGCGCGAGCCTTGATCTCCTGCACGGCCCAGCTGTTGCCGTCCGGGTCGTCGAAGAAGATGAACGACCCGCCGTCCGCCTCGTTCATGCGCACGATCTCGCCGACCTCGACGCCGCGCTCGACGAGCTGAGTGCGGGCCTTCTCCAGGTCCGACACGACGAGTTGCACGCCCTTCAACGTCCCCGGCTCGCCCTTGACGATGCCCTTGCCCATGACGATCGAGCAGCCGGAGCCGGGCGGGGTGAGCTGCAGGACGCGCGTGTCCTCGTTGAACGTCGTGTCGTGGTCGACCTTGAAACCGAGCTGCTCCTCGTAGAAGCGCTTCGAACGGTCGAGGTCCGACACCGGTACGACGATGACTTCCAGGGTCCAGTCCATGTCATTCCTCTCAGCGGCTGCCTTGCACGCATCCGTCGAAGCGCTCAGAGACTTTTCGACATGGGGTCCCTGCCCACATACCCGAGCAGCCTGTCCTGCAGCGGAGCGTCGCCGGGCACCGGGATCTCGGCGCCGTAGACCTCGATGCCGGGACCGAACGCGCCGGGCGTGCGGAAGCGTTCCATCAGGTCGGCGGGCACCGACGTCGCCGTCGCCCAGAGGCGTTCCACGTCGGCCGCCGGGATCGTCTCGTCCTGGCCGGTGGCGCGGGCCAGGTCCCAGCCGTGCAGCACCAGGTCGTCGCTGACGACCTGGTCGACGTGGTCCTCCAGCGCCATCGGGCCGGCGGGCGTGGAGACCTCGTCGTGCGCGCGGTCGGAGTCCAGGGCTTGCTGGACCTGGCTCCGGGCCTCCCGGAAGTCCGTGAGCGGGTCCTCGGTGCGTGGGATCGGGTGGCCGAGCATCACGCCGTGCATCTCGATGACGTGGTCCACGACCTCCAGCGCCGTCCACTGCGCACACGGCGAGGGGTTGTCCCACTGGTCTGGTTCCACCTGGGCGACCTTCGCTTCGAAGGCGTCCGCGCGGGCCCGGTATCTGGCTGAGATCGAAGTCTCGGGGGTCATGGCCTCACTCCTCGACGGCGCCGCCGATCTTGCGCAGGTGTTCGCGGAACGTCAGACCGCTCTCCAGGTACTCGCCGAACCGCAGCTGGCCGCGCAGGGACTCACCCTGCCGCACGCGGTCCGCCTGCGCTCGTTCGACGTCCCGGATGCCGCGCGCCTTCTCGATGAGCGCGCCTGCCTCGGACGCCGGCACGAACAGCACGCCGTCGTCGTCGCCGAACACGACGTCGTCGGAGGTGACGGTCCACTGCCCGATCTCGGCCGTCGAGAGGGCCTCCGGTGCGCGGTCGCGCAGGCTCAACGGCCCCGTCGGGTTCGCGCCGAGGCTGAACACCGGCAGCCCGATCGCCCTGATGTCCTGGGTGTCGCGGTGCAGCCCCCAGATGGCGACGCCCGCGAGGCCGGCCTTCTGCGCTTCGAGCACGATCAGGTCGCCCACGCAGGCCTCGTCGGTGCGGCCGTCGTTGTCGACGACGAGCACGTCACCGGGCTCGCTGCGTTCGACGGCCTCCAGGAAGACGTCGACGCTGCCCGCGTGCCGGGCGGGCAGCACGCGGCCGCCGGTCTTCGAGCCGGGGATGACCGGCGTCAGGGAGACGGTGCGGACCGGGATGTTGGCCCGGATGCACGCGTCGGCGAGGTGTGCGGTGGTGAGATCCAGAGTGGCGAGATCCATGGGCGCATTCTTACGCCGTGACCTTCTCCTCGGCGGCATCGGTGCGCAACACGCCCGCGGACAGCGCCGCGATCAGGCACAGCGCGACCGGGAGCAGGAACGCGATGTTGAGCGGCACGACGTGGGTCAGCCAGCCGATCACCGCCGGTCCGGCCAGCACGCCGAGGTAGCCCAGACCCGCGACGCGCGAGACGTTGGCGGCCGCGGCGCCCGGTTCTGCGTGGCCGGCGGCGCTGAACAGCTGCGGCACCGTGCCCGACAGGCCGATCCCGGCGATCGCCCAGCCCACCAGGGCCAGCCAGATCCACGGCGACAGCGCGGCCGTCGCGATGCCGGCGGCACCGATGACCGAGCCCCAGCGCAGCACCGCCATCGGACCGATCTTCGCGGTGACCCGGTCCGCGAGCAGCCGTCCGACGGTCATCGTCGTGGCGAACGCGCCGTAGGCGAGCGCGGCGATCTGCGGGGCCGCGCCTAGGACGTCCTGCAGGTGCAGCACGCTCCAGTCGTTCGCGGCGCCCTCGCTCAGCATCACCAGCAGGGCGAGCACCGCCATGATCCAGATCCGCCGCGGAGCCCTGCGCCTGCCGGTCTGCTCGGTGGCGTGCTGCGCCTCCTTCTCGTCGAGCAGGAACCGGGCGGTCACGAGGCTGACGACGACGCCGAGTACGGCCGCGGCACCGAGGGTCGTGGCGGGGGAGAGCTCCCAGCTCAGCGTGCGGGCACCGGTCAGCGCGGCGGCCACACCGCCGAGCGACCACGTGGCGTGGAACGCCGACATCACCGGGCGCTGGTAGTGCCGCTCCACCACCACGGCGTGCGCGTTCATGCTGACGTCGATCAGGCCGTTGCCGATGCCGAAGATGAGCAGCGCCGCGCCGAGCGTCCACTGGTTGACCGCCGCACCGGGCAAGAACGCCGTCACGCTGCACACGACACCGGCGAGCGGCACGACCAGCTTCACGCCCACGCGGTCGGTGAACTTGCCGCCCAGGCGCATGCCGATGAACGCGCCCAGCCCGAGCAGGAGCAGCAACCGGCCGAGCTCGGCGTGCGATATGCCCGTGCGGTCCTCGACCGTCGGGATGTGCACGAGCCACAGCCCGAGCAGGAACCCGTTGAGGGCGAAGTACGTGAAGGTGGCGACCCGCGCGGCCTTGAGAGCGTTCACTTGCGTCACGCTAACGAACGATTCGAATGTTCGAAAGATTGAGTTTCGAACATCACTGATGTTCAATCACGACCGTGTCCCGACTGAAGCAGATCACCGAGGCAGTCCGCGACGCCGGGTCGCTCGGTGTGGCGGACCTGGCGTCGCTCACCGGCGCCTCCGAGATGACCATCCGCCGCGACCTGGAGGTCCTCGCAGCTCAGGGCGTTCTCGAACGCTACCGCGGGGGCGCGAGGAGTCTGCTGCTGCGCGGTTCCGAACCCCCGTTCGCGCTGCGCTCGGACGACAACACGGCCGCCAAGCGCCGCATCGCCGCCGCCGTGGCGGCCCTGATCGCGGACGGCGAGTCGGTCGTCCTGGACAGCGGCACCACGTGCCTCGAGGTGGCCCGCCTGCTGCACGACCGGCGCCTGACCGTCATGCCGTTGTCGCTGCACGCCGTGAACGCCCTGTCTTCTTCTTCCACCCTGACGTTGCTCGTCCCCGGCGGCCGCCCACGCCCCGGCGAGCTGGCGCTCACCGGCCCGCTGGCCCTGGCGTCGCTGCAGGCGTTGCGCTTCGACACCGCGGTCATCGGCTGCTGCGGCCTCTCCGCAGAACACGGCCTGACCGCCTTCGACCTGGAGGACGCCTCGGTGAAACGAGCCGCCATCACCTCGGCCCGCCGCGTCATCGCCGCCGTCGACGCCTCCAAGCTGACCCGCACGGCCCTGGCCCACGTCGTCCCGGTGTCGGCTTTGGACGCCGTCGTCACCGACGCGGAGGGCGACGACGGCCTGACCGCCGCGGGCGTCGCGGTGGTGACGGCATGATCGTGCTGTTCGACATGTTCGGCGTGATCGCCCGCGACCAGTCGCCCGAGGTCATGGCCACGATGAGCACCGAGCCGGAGTTCTGGGACGCCTACTGGGCCCACCGTCCCGCCTACGACCGCGGTGACGTGACCGCCGACGAGTACTGGGCCCTCGTGGGCCACCCGCCGCTGGTCGAGAAGGACGTGGCCAGCTGGAACCGCGTCGACTACGAGATGGTCGCGCTGCTGCACGAACTGCACAACGCGGGCCGGCGCATCGCCCTGCTGTCCAACATCCCCGAGGACCACGCCCGGAACTTCGAGCGCACCTACGCGTGGCTCGACCTGTTCGAGCTGCGCGCGTTCTCGTGCCGGATCGGCCACGCCAAGCCCGACCGCGCGGCCTTCGAGTGGTGCCGTGACGCGCTGGGTGGCGACGACATCCTGTTCGTGGACGACCGGCTGGAGAACGTGCGGGCCGCGGAGCTGACCGGGATGCGTGGCCACCACTTCACGGGGATCGACGGGCTGCGCGCGCTGCTCGGTGCTGTCAAAGACGTCTAGGCCTGTCAGCGGATCGGATACCCGGTCGCCACGACCTGGTCGGCGACGGCGGCCAGGGTGGTCGCGGGGTTGAGCGCGGTCACGACGTCCTCGGTCAACGGCTGCCCGGCGTAGACGTGCCGCACCGCGCCGAGGTCGACCGGCATCTCGTAGTAGTCCTGCGCCCAGTCCTGAAAGGCCTCGGGCGTGCGGTCGGTCAGCAGGGCGAACAGCCAGTCGGCCCCGTCCTCGTCGCCGTCGGGGAAGGCGATGTCCCCGTGCCGCCAGGCGGTGTCGCCGTGCTCACGCCACAGGCACACCGTGACGGACGGCGTGCCGAACTCGTCGGAGAACGCCGGTTCCTCCACGCACTCCCGGAACACGTCCGGCACGGAGTCGAGCACACCGGGCCACGGCTCGCCGTCATCGGTGGCGTAGGGGCTCATCGGCGACTCGTGGTCGAAACCGCGCACGTACGCCCCGGCGGCCGTGAACGTGACGGAGTACTCGTTGCCCGAGCCGTCGTCCATGGACGCCAGTTCCTCACCAGGCACCCAAGCCGTGTCGAAGTCGTGGTGGCGGTCGTCGCTGTCGGGATCGAGCACGACGTCCAGCACGGCCAGCGCACGGCACAGCGCACGCAGTTCCGGAATGGCGGGCAGCAGGCGGGCGACGTCGTAGGCGGTCACACCGGTATCCAAGCAGGGCCCCGGCCTGACGTTCTCCGCGAACGCAGGCCGGGCCCTTGCCGCTAGACGAGCGACGACCAGTAGAACCAGAACGCCTGCAGCACGCCGCCCGCGATCACCAGGTACCACAGGATCAGCACGACGCTGTGGAGCTGGAACGTCGGCCTGATGTTGCGCAGCGTCGTGTACCAGAAGATCGGGATCGTCACCGCCCACACGACCACGCAGTACGGGCAGAGCGCGCCGATCTCGTACAGCGACTGGAAGATCAGCCAGTGCACGAACAGCACGCCGAACGTCACGCCGACCTGCAGCCCGATCCACACCCACGACGGCAGCGAGACCCCGGCCAGCAGCAGCACGCCCAGGGTCATCACCACCGCGAAGCCCGCGATGCCGAGCAGCGGGTTGGGGAACCCGAACAGCTCGGCCTGCGCGGTCTTCATGATCGAGCCGCAGCTCAGCACCGGGTTGATGCTGCACGTCGGCACGTAGAACGGGTCCTTGAGCAGCGCGATCTTCTCGATCGTCAGCACGAACGACGCGAGCAGGCCGACGAACCCGCCGACCGCGAGGACCCAGGCGACGATCCGGTTCACGAACGCACCTTCTCGATCGCGGCCTTCAGCGCGTCGTAGGTGGGCGCGCCGGTGAACTTGGTGCCGTTGATGAAGAACGTCGGCGTGCCGGTGACGCCGGCCTTGCTGCCCTCGGCGCGCTGGGCGAGCACGCGGTCGCGCAGCGCCGGGTCGTCCAGCGCCTTGTCGAACGCGGCCTGGTCGAGGCCGAGCTCCTGGGCGAAGCCGGTGAACACCGCGCGCTGCGAGGTCTGCTGACCACCCCACTCCTGCTGCGCGTCGAACATCACCCGGAACATCTCGTCCCGCTTGCCCTGCGCGCCCGCGGCCTCGACCGCGACGGCGGCCAGTTCGGCGTTGCGGTGGCTGGGAATGGGGAAGTGCCGCACGTCGAACGTCACGCGCTCGCCGTACTCGGTCTTCAACCTCTCCACGCTGGGGAAGGCGGCGCGGCACGACGGGCATTCGAGGTCGAGGTACTCGACGACGGTCACCTTGCCGTCGGCGGACGGGGGTGCCGCGGTGGTGTCGTTGCGGCTGAACAGGAGGAAACCGGCGACCACGACCGCCACGACGGCGACGATGATCAGGGACAGACGAGCATTCTTGGACATGGCAGAACTCCACGTGTGGCGAAGGAAGACGGACCCGCGGAACGGGTTCGGTCTAGGCGCGCAGCACGCAGAGCTGCGTCAGCCGCACTTCCAGCCGGCGTGAAGGAGGGGACAGGACAGCGGGCAGGCGCGTCAGGAGCACCTGGAACGAGCCGGAGCGCCGCAGCACGGCGAACCCGATCAGCACGGCGAGCGCCACCACCAGGCAGGCTCCGGCGACGAGGATGCCCTCGATCAGCCCGCCGTCTTCGGTAGGTGTGGAGTGGGCGACCGCGTGGGTGCTCGACGTCGGGCACTGGGCGGTCCAGGCGAACTCCGCCTCGCACGGCGTGCCCTGCATCATCGCGATCCCGGCGACCAGCGCGAGCACGGCGAGGACCCGCGCGAGATACGCGCGGGTTCGCGAGCTGCGGGTGCCTGGCACGTGATCCAGGGTAGCGATGTCGCGCCTAGGCTCGCGCACATGGGGGAGAAGCTGCACGAATCGGACAGGCTCGTGATCGCCGGCCAGCCGGTGCCGGAGGAACTGGCGCCGCTCGACAAGACAGCGGGCGGATGCATTCCCGGTCTACTGCACGCCTACCTGCCGTTGAGCCCCGGCGCGCAGGCCGAGGTGCGCGCACTCGTGCGGTCCGTTCCTCAGCGGAACCGCACGAGTCCCGAGAACATCCTGGCCAGGATCGACGGCGAAGGCCCCGGCCCGCTCGTGTTGGGCCTGCTGCGCAACCGGAACATGAACCAGGCCGCCGTCGCCAAGTCGGTCTACGTGGTGACCACGGGCCGCCGCTTCTGGGCGGCCTCCACCTACGCGAGGATCGGCCACGGCCTCAAGGAACTCACGCCTGATCTGCTCGGCGATCTCTCCGCCCTGCTCGACGTCCCCACCGCCGATCTTGCGACGCTGACCGGAATCATGCCGGACCCCGCCCCGGCGGACGTGGGCGACCTCGTCTGGGACGCTCGGCGCCTCACCCGTGACCAGATCGAACACATCACCGAGTCCGCCAAGTCGCTCGCCTAGTTCCAGAACGCCAGCCGGTGCTCGGCCGCGTAGTCGACGGGCCCGATCGCGCCCGGAGCCAGTGACTGCACGTACTGCCCCTCCGAGAACCGCGGCCACCCCGGCGTCCCGGTGCGGGCGAAGTCCGTCCACGCCTTGATCATGTGGTCGGACAGGCCGCGGTCCTTGGTGAAGTCCCCGTCGGGGAACAGGTAGTCGATGTCCGACGAGTGGTTCGCGCCGTGCAGCTCTTTCGGCAGCTCGGGGTTCGTGGCCGCGTTGCGGTCCGCGAACTCGAACGCGTAGACGGGCGCCTTCTTCGCGTAGAGCGTGTTCTGCCGGAACGTCGCACGCGCCCACACGCGGTCTGTCAGCAGCGTCGCCCACGCCTGTTTCGGCGAGGCGAACGCGCTGGCCGGGTACTCGCGCTCGATCTCGGCCGCGCGGTCGGGGAACGCCTCCCGCACGAGCCGTGAGTAGTCCTCGGCGGACATCGGGTCCGGCCGGAACAGGCCGACGAAGCTGTTGTGCTCGTCGCGCGTCGCGCCGGCCAGGATCGGCACGTCGGCGAACTCACCCGACTCCAGCGACTCGGCCGGGAGCCGCGGCAGGACTGAACCGCCGTAGCCGGTGGACTGGAAGATGTTCATGATCTGCGGGTAGGCCAGCAGCTTCTCCACTGGCAGCCGCCGCAGGCACTCGACGTCCGCGCAGCCCAGTTCGGAGCTGATCATCGCGCCGATCTCCTGGATCTCCGGCACCGGCCGCCACGCGAGCGACGGCAACGCCTCCAGGTCCGGGAACCAGGCGCCGCGAGGGACGTCGACCAGCGTGAACGAGCTGTGCATGATCGCCTTGTGGAACAGCGGCCGCTGACCGATCAGGTGGGCGCCGACCGCGGTCGCGCCGAACGACACCCCGAACAGCGTCACGTTGCCCGGATCTCCGCCGAAAGCGGTGATCGTGCGTTGGACCCACTCCAACGCCGCGCGCTGGTCCAGCAGCCCGAACTCGCCGGAGTGCTCCAGGCCCGGAAGCCCGAACCCGCCGAACACGCCCATGCGGTAGTTGAACGTCACCACGACGACATCGCCCTGCCGGGCAAGGCGTTCCGCGTCGAAGTAGTGCCCGGCGCCGATCGCGCCGTCGCCGTGCACCCACACCAGCACGGGCTTGCGGCCGGTGGTCGACGGCGTCGTGACGTTGGCGAACAGGCAGTCCTCGTTCGTGCTCTTCGTTTCCGAGTAGCTGGACCCGACCTGCGGACACGGACTGCCAGGCTCGAAGGCCTCCCGCACCCCGCTCCAGGCCGCGGCGCGCACCGGCGGCTTCCACCGCTCCGCCACGGCGTACGGGACTCCCTGGAACCGCAGGTGCCCGTCGCGCTGTTCCCCCTTCAGCAGTCCGGCGTCGGTCATGACCACGTCCGACGGCATGGCTTCCCCCTTTCCGCATGCGCTGAGCAGCAGCAATACGGCGACCAACAACGTGCCCCGACGCATGATCAACCCCCTGTGGCCAGGTCGACGGCCGCGACCAACTCCCGTTCGCAGACGTCGAGATCGAGTGACCCGGACCGCAGCACGACGCCGTTGCGCATCGCGAGGACGAACACCGCCATCACGTCCGGGTCGAACACGCGGAACTCGCCGGCCTGCTGGCCCTGCCTGAGCAGGTCGGCGAGCGCCACGTGATCGGAGTCGGCGATGCCCCCGTCCGTCACCGCCGCGTGTGCCCTGATCCGCAGGAACGCCACCATGTCCGCGCGGTGCTCGCGCAGGAACGCGATGTTGGCGACCAGGAACGCCCGCAGCTCCTCGCGAGCGCTCGCCTGGCCCATCCGCGCACGCACGAATCCTTGGAAGCGCTCCAAGATGTTCGCGAACACGACGTCGACGAGCTCCTGCTTGTTCCTGAAGTGGTACGAGATCAGCCCTGTGCTGCTCAGCCCCGCACGCGCCGCGATGGCCTTGAACGACGTCTCCGCGTAGTCCAGCTCCGCGATCGTGGCGATCGCCGCCGCCACGATCTGCGCCCGCCGAGCCTGCTCGGTCACGGACTTTGCTCGCATGAGCAAAAGTTAGCACGCCTGAGCAAAACCAGGTGCGCTCGTCGTTAGGATCGGCTTGTGACCAGGAGATCTCCGCAGGAGAAGAAGGCGCTGAGCTACGCCAGGGACGCCCGCAACTCTTACGGACAGAACGACAAGGCCTCCCGCAAGGCCATCGCCAGGCGCAAGCGCGTCAACGCGCGGGCGGACCGGCGACGCGAGCACGTGGTGCTCGTGCAGGCCCTTCCCGATGACATCGACTCCGAGCTCAAGCGCGAACGTCTCCCGTCGAGGCGCTGGCGCAAGTTCGCGGACGCACCACTCGCCGACGTCGTGGCCGGCAAGCTGCGGTGGCGAGCCGCCGCAGGCATCATCGACGAGGACCACGCGGAAGTGAAGATCTCCAACATGCCCCGGGTCAGTCGCCGGACGCCCTGGAAGTGACCAGCGCTGCCACGGCACGTCAGTCCAGGTCGGACAGGTCGAGGACGAACCGGTACCGCACGTCGCCGCGGTCGAGCTGGTCGAGGGCCTCGCCGACGCGGGCGGACGGCAGGACCTCGACGTCGGCGGTGATGCCGCGGGTGGCGCAGAACTCCAGCATGGCGGCGGTGGCGGGAAGACCGCCGCTGCCACCGGAGCTCAGCTTCTTGCGGCCGAGGAGCAGGTCCATCGTCTCGACGGTGACGCCGCCGAGGTAGCCGACCTGGCTGAGCGTCCCGTCGACGGCCACCAGGCGCAGGTAGGGGCCGAGGTCGTGGGGGACCGGGATGGTGTCGATGAGGACGTCGAACCTGTCGCGGGCCGCCTCGGTGCTGTCCGGGTCGCTGGAGACGACGACGTCACGGGCGCCGAGCCGGATCGCGTCGCTCGCGCGGTCGGCCGACCGGCTCACGACCGACACCTCCGCACCCAGCGCGGCGGCGAACTTGACCGCGAGGTGCCCCAGCCCGCCCAGGCCGGCCACCGCCACGCGCGTTCCGGGACCCACTCCCAGGGCGCGCAACGGCTCCCACACCGTGATCCCCGCGCACAGCAACGGCGCCGCGGCGGCCGGGTCCAGCCCGGACGGCAGGGGATGGGCGAACCGGTCGCGGACCACGTACTCGCGGGAGAAACCGCCCAGCGTCGTCGTCCCGTCGTGGCGGTCTGTCCCGCCGTAGGTGAGCGTCGGGAACTCGCGGCAGAAGTTCTCCTGGCCCGCCGCGCACATCGAGCAGACGCCGCAGGAGTCGACGATGTTGCCGACCGCGACCGGATCGCCGACCCGGAAGGCGGTCACGTCGGGACCGACGTCCACGACCACGCCGGTGAACTCGTGACCCGGCACGAGCGCGTGCTCGCCGTTGTGGGCGCGCAGCGAGTGCAGGTCGGTGTGGCAGACCCCGCAGAAGTCGACGCGCACCGCGATGTCGTCGCGCCGCAGGTCACGGCGGGACAGCTCCACGCGCTGCAACGTGTCTCCGTCGGCCTGCCAGCCGGTGGTGCTCCGCATGATTCCCCTTAAACAGACTGTTCGGTCTATTTTAGAGTAGGCAGAGACGTCGGAAAAGTAAACCGACTGGTCTGTCGATACAGTGCTTCCATGTCCGACCAGCAGCTGACCGCCCGTGGCGCGGCCACGCGGCAACGCATCATCGACGTGGCCACCCGCGAGTTCGCCGAGCACGGCATCGCCGGAGCCCGCATCGAACGGGTCGTCGCCGCGGCGCGCACCAACAAGGCCCAGCTCTACGCCTACTTCGGCAACAAGGACGGGCTGTTCGACGCGATCTTCTTCGGCTCGCTGGAGCGGATCGTCAACGTCGTGCCCATCAACGCAGCCGACCTGGCCGACTGGGCCGTGCGCCTCTACGACGAGTACCTCGGGCGCCCCGAACTCATCCGGCTCGCGACCTGGGCCCGCCTCGAACGACGCCCCACCGGTCACCTGGTCGCCGACGTCGATCGCCTGGACCGGAGCAAGCTCCAGGCGATCGCCGAGGCGCAGCAGGCGGGGCTGGTCCGCGACGGCGACCCCTTCGACCTGATGGCCATGGTCATCGCCATGTCGATGGCGTGGTCCCCGGTCAGCAACGTGTACGCGGCCACGTCCGACGAGCCCGCCGAGACCCACGACCGCCGCCGGGACTTCCTGCGCGACAGCGTCCGCCGCGCCGTCGCGCCGGCCTAGACCGAGCAAGGAAGGCGTGAGCGACGTCGACCTCGCCAAGTTGCTGGGGCTGTTGCATGCCTGGCGACGTCGTTCCACCCACGGGTTGCGCAACTAAAGGTTGCGCTACATGGGTAAGCCGTTTAGGTTGAAGCGCAACCGATGGTTGCACTTCGAACGAGGAGAACGGCGTGGAACACGGAAGCATCGAACGCGAGCTGCGCATCGACGCCAGCCCTGAGGTGGTCTACGAGGTGGTCAGCTCTCCTGAGCACCTGCGCGAGTGGTGGCCCGACGAAGCCGAGCTCGACCCCGTACCCGGCGGCACCGGCACGATCACCTTCGGCGACCCGGCCTCTCCGGACGCGAAGGTCGAACACCTCACGGTCGTCGAGGCCGACCCGCCCCGCCGGTTCGCGTTCCGCTGGATCTACGACCGGGGCGCGTCGGCGGCGCCGGGCAACTCGCTGCTCGTCACGATCGACCTCGTGCCCTCCGGCGGCGGCACACTGCTGCGCTTCAAGGAGACCGGGTTCCGGGAGCGCGGCTGGGAGGCCGCCGTGCTGGAGCAGGCCTACGCCGATCACGTCCGGGGCTGGGACCACTTCCTGCCGCGTCTCGTCGCGCGTGCCGACAGCCTGGTCGCGCGGCCGTGAGCGCGGCGATCGACGACGACCTCTGGTCCGCGGTGGGCGATCCGACCCGCCGCCGGATGCTCGACCTGCTGCTGAGCGACGGGGGCGGCACCGCGACCACGCTGAGCGAGCGGCTCCCGGTCACCCGGCAGGCGGTCGCCAAGCATCTCGGCGTGCTCGACCGCGTCGGACTGGTGCACGCGATGCCGGCCGGACGCGAGCGCCGCTACGAGGTGGACGAGGCGCAGCTCGCCCGCGCGGTCGCCCAGCTGACCGCGGTCGGCACCACCTGGGACGCCCGGCTGCAGCGGATCAAGCGGATCGCCGAGCGGATCCAGCGCGGCACAGCGGATCGAGAGACAGGACCGGACCAGCCATGACGACGCAGGCGCCGCGCACCGAGCGCGGCTATTCCACCTCGTACACCGTCGAGCAGTCGCCGGACGAGGTCTACGCGGCCGTCCTGGACGTTCGTGCCTGGTGGACGGGCGAGGTCGAGGGACGCACCGACGAGGTGGGCGCCGAGTTCACCTATCGGCATCCTCCGCAGCACTACAGCCGTCAGCGCGTGACCGAGCTGACGCCGGGCCGCCGCGTGGTCTGGCAGGTCACGGACAGCCTCCTGTCCTTCGTCTCTGACCCGTCCGAGTGGACCGGCAGCGAGATCGTGTTCGACATCGTCCCCGCCGGCGGCGGTGCGGAGCTGAGGTTCACCCACGTCGGTCTGGTGCCAGACGTCGAGTGCTTCGGTGCGTGCTCCACGGCCTGGCTTCACTACGTCAACGGCAGTCTGCGCAGCCTGGTCACCACCGGAGAGGGCCTGCCGGATCCGTGGTGACGGCCGAGGAACAGGAGAACGTGATGTCCGATCTGGCCGCCAAGGCCGAGCTCCTGCGGTCGCTGCACGTCCCGGGCGACCCGCTCGTGCTGCCGAACGCCTGGGACGTCGGCAGCGCCCGCGCCGTCGTCGACGCGGGCTTCCCCGTGGTCGCGACGGCGAGCAACGCGATCGCCGCGGCGCTGGGCCACGACGACGGTGAGGGAGCGCCGAGGGAAGAGATGATGTTCGTCGCGGCGCGCATCGCGGCGTCGGTCGACGTTCCGGTGACGGTCGACGCCGAAGCCGGGTACGGACTCGCTCCGGGCGAGCTGGTCGAGCTGCTGACCGGGATCGGTGCCGTCGGCTGCAACGTCGAGGACACCGATCACGCGCACGGCGGCCTGGTGGACGCCGATGTGCGTGCCGCCTACATCGGGGAGATGCGCGCGGCCGCGAACCGGATCGGCGTGCCGTTGGTGATCAACGCGCGGGTCGACTCCTTCTTCCCCGCCTCGCCGTTCTCCGGGGACAAGAGGCTGACCGACGCCCTCGACCGGGCGCGGGCGTACTGGGAGGCCGGCGCGGACTGCGTGTTCGTGCCGGGAGCGGGACCCGAGGACGTTCGCGCGGTCGTCACCGAGGTCGGCGCCCCGGTGAACGCCGGACTGCCGTTGCGGGGCGGGTCGCTGGAGGCGCTGCGTGCGGCCGGGGTCGCCCGCGTGTCCGTGGGGCCGCAGCTCTACCGCAGCGCGCTCGCCCACCTGCGGGCTGACCTCGAGCAGCTCGGCGGGTCCGCGGTGTGACGAGCGATGTGCCGTCCAGGGGGCCTGGGCGGCACATCGCTCGATCTTCCCGACCCGCCGAAGGTCGGGATTCGCGAAATTGCCGCCCGTGAGCGCCGTCACAGGTGCATGCTGTGTGCACCAGCTCAACCCGAGGACTGATGACCATGACGAGTGCGACCGCGGGCTCCCGCCACAACTGGGAGACCGACCTGGAGCGCTACCGGATCAGGGCGGTCCAGGTGCTCGACACGCACCTGCCCGCGACAACCGGCTGCACCGAGTGCGGCGACCCGTGGCCCTGTGCCCGCGCGTGTTCCGCGGAGCTGGTGCTCGAGCTCTGAGACCTACGAGTTCACCCGGTCCAGGAACGCGTTGATCCCGGACACCATCCGTTCGACCTGGTCGTCGAGCGTGATCGATTCGTGGAACCGCGAGCCCGGTCCCGCGCTCTTCTTGCCACGCAGGTACAGCGAGCACGCCAGATCGGCGCAGACGTAGACGCCGACCGAGTTGCCCAGCTGTCCCGACTTGCCGGCCTTGCGCGCGCTCATCAACGACACGCCGTCGCCGGAATGCGTGGTCAGGCACCACGCGCACATCGTCTTGCGCGCCCGCCCGGCCTGCGCCGCCCTGCGCAACGCGATGCCGGTGAGCCGTCCGTCCAGCTCGATCACGAGGTACGAGCGGTCGGGTGCGGCCGGGTCGGTCCAGCCGAGGAAGTCGAGGTCGTCCCACGGCCGCTCGCCCAGATCCTTGGGTACGTGCATGCGCTTCGCCTCGCCCTTGGTGGAATTGACGAAGGACGCGCGGATCTCGTGTTCGGTCAGCGGCTTCATGACCACGGACGCTAGGCTTACCTAGAGGTCCTAGGCAAATTATTAAGGACCCTAGGAAGGGTGACGGATGGCACGTGCGGGGCTCACGGCCGACCGCCTGACACAGGCGGCGGCGGACCTGGCGGACGAGGTCGGCTTCGAGAACGTGACGGTGTCCGCCTTGGCCCGGCACTTCGGGGTGAAGGACGCCTCGCTCTACTCGCACATCCGCAACGCCCAGGACCTGCGGGTCCGCCTGGCCGTCCTCGCGCTCGCGGAGCTCGTGGACCGCGTGGCGGAGTCGATCGGCGGCCGTGCGGGCAAGGACGCCCTGGTCGCGTTCGCCTCCGCCTACCGCCGCTACGCCCACGAGCACCCCGGCCGCTACGCGGCGATGCAGATGGCACTCGACCCGGACACGGCCGCCGACAGCGCCCTGAAGCACGCCGACATGACCCGCGCGGTCCTGCGGGGCTACGAGCTGTGGGAACCAGAACTGACCGATGCCGCGCGGCTGGTGCACAGCACGTTGCACGGGTTCGTCTCGCTCGAACGCTCCGGGGCGTTCCACAGCCAGCCGCGCGGGGTCGAGGCGTCGTGGCTCAGAGCGCTGGACGCGCTGGACTCGGTGCTGCGAGCGTGGCCCTCCTGAAGAAGTTGACCAGGTTGCCGTCGGGGTCGCGGACCAGCAACGACCGGTTGCCCCACGGCATCGTGGTGGGTTCCTGGACGACCTCGGCGCCGGTCAGCTCCGCGTGCACGCTGTCCACGTCGCCGACCTCGAACTCGATGATGACGCTGCGGTTGGCACTCGGCTCGGCCGACCCGGCGGCGAACAGCGCCACGGTGCGGACGCTGCCGATCGCGAGGGTGGCGGACGAGGTCCTGACCTCAGCGAAGTCCTCACTGGCCCAGATCGCCCGCACTCCCGTCGCTCGTTCGTAGAAGCCCGCGAGGCGGGCGACGTCGGCGGTGATGACACGGATGGATGCGAAGTTCATGACCGCACGCTAGGAGCGATACCGGACAGAATCCGCCCGGTATGTGCGCGAGAATTTCGGCCATGGCCCGGCCGATCGCACGCGTGCTGTCACTGTTGGAGCTCCTCCAATCCGGAGGTGTCCGGACGGTGGCGGAGCTCGCCTCGCGGCTTGAAGTCGACGAACGCACCGTGCGCCGGTACGTCGGCCACCTGCTCGACCTCGACATCCCGGTCGAGTCCGTGCGCGGACGCCACGGCGGCTACCGGCTCGCTCCCGGGTACCGGATGCCGCCGTTGATGCTCAGCGACGACGAGGCGCTGGCGGTGCTGATCGGCCTGGTCACGGGCCTGATGACCGGCACGGCGAGCGAGACGGCGGCGGCGAAGGTCCGCCGGGTGCTGCCCGCCCGGCTCGCCGGCAGGCTCGACTCCCTGCTCGGCTCGCTCGCCTTCACCAGCCAGCCCGGTTCGCCGGCCGTCCCGGAGGCTTCGGTCCTGCTCGCACTCGCCGACGCGGTGACCCACCACCGGCCTGTGGCCATCCGCTACACCGCCGCTGATGGCCGGCACAGCGAACGCACGCTGCACCCGTACGGGCTCGTCGCGCACTCGGGCCGGTGGTACGTGACCGGTGCCGATCCCGCGATCGGCGAGGACCGGACGTTCCGGCTCGACCGCATGGCCGCGGCCAGGACGCTGCCCGGCTCGTTCGAGCCGCCCGGTGATCTCGATCCCGCGCAGCGGGTTCTGACCGGACTTGCCACCGCTCCGCACCGGCACGAGGTGACGGTGCGCATCCAGGGCACCGTCGCGCAGATCCGTACCCGGCTTCCTGCGAGCGTCGCTGTGGTGGAGCCTCTCGACGACGACTGGTCGCGGGTCGAACTGCGGGTGGAACGGCTCGACTGGCTGCCCGGTGTGCTCGCGTCGCTGGACCTGCCGTTCGTGGTCGAGAGGCCGGACGAGCTGCGCGGTCTCGTCGCGGCACTCGCCGAGCGACTCCTGAAGTCGGTTGTTCGCGGTGCAGGTGACGGCCTGGCCTCGCGGGCATGATCGACAGAATCGAGTCCGTGCTCCACGAGTGACCCCGGCGCACCGGCCGGCGCCTCGTGCGGCACGGTCACGACCGGGACATTCGCACCGTCGGCCTGCTCTCCAACTACTTCGCTCCGATGGCGGCTCGCGCGCTGCACCGCCGCCGTCACGGAACCGAGGCGATGACCTGGCCCGGCACGTCGCCTCGCCGAGTCGCTGCGGAAGGTTCCGCTGACCGGCCTCGACACTTCAACCGCGGTCGCAGCGCTGCTTGGATGAGATCCATGCGAGCCCTGCTGCTGTCCGCGCTCCTGATCCTGTCGTTCGCCCACCCCGCCCACGCCACCAGCGGGTTCGTCGTGCTGAGCGACGTCGACCCGACCATCCGGCACGACATCCGCTACTACACCGAGCACAACTTCGTCGGCACCCGCATCGACGGCTACCGCGCGCCCCTGTGCATCCTCACCAAGCAGGCCGCGAAGGCGTTGCGCGGTGTGCAGCGCGAGATGCTGCGGCAGGGGTACACGCTCAAGGTCTACGACTGCTACCGCCCGCAACGCGCCGTCGACCACTTCGTGCGCTGGGCCCGTGACCTCGCCGACCAGCGGATGAAGACCGAGTTCTACCCGCGGGTCGACAAGACGCGGTTGTTCGAGGACGGGTACATCGCGGAGAAGTCCGGGCACAGCCGCGGGTCCACGCTCGACCTGACGATCGTGAAGCTGCCTCCGCGGTACCAGCGGCCGTACGTGCCGGGGGAGCGGCTGGTGCACTGCGACGCGCCAGACCGCTTCCCCGACAACACCGTGGACATGGCCACCGGCTACGACTGCTTCGACACGCTGTCGCACACCGACGACCCGCGCGTGACCGGTCAGGCGCGGGAGAACCGTCAGCTGCTGAAGGCGGCGATGGCGCGGGCCGGGTTCCGCAACCTGCCCGAGGAGTGGTGGCACTTCACGCTCAACGACGAGCCGTTCCCGGACACCTACTTCAACTTCCCCGTGACGCGCTGACCTCAGGAATGCGCTGCCCCGATGGGTGGCAGGGCTCTGGTCGTGTCGGCGACCTGGGTGAGCTTCGCCGTCAGGGGAGACAACAGCGACGAGGTGATGGCCTTGTCGACGAGGCGGCGCAGCGTCAGTCCGAGGCGGGTGCGGGGGTAGGCGAACGGCACGAGCCAGCGCGGGAAGTTCTGGACGTCGTCGACGAGCGGCCTCATCCACTTCTCGTAGGCCGCGAGTCCGTCCTGGTACCGGTCCGCGGTGGTGGACAGGCACGCTGCCAGGACGTATCCGCTGATCAGCGCGAGTGAGGCGCCGCCTCCGCCCATCGGGGTCACGCACCAACCGGCGTCACCGGCCAGGACCACCCGTCCGCGGTGCCACACGGGCATGCGGATCTGGGTGAGCTGGTCGACGTAGACGTCCGCGGAGGTGTCGAAGCCGTCGAGCACGCGACCGGCTTCCCACCCCGCGTCGGCGAAGCGTTCCCGGAACCTCGCGAGGGCGTCCGCGCGGTCGAGCCGGGTGAGGTCCGCGGCCTGGGCGTGGGCGAGCATGGCGCGGGTGGTGCCGTGGTTGTCGGGGCGGAGGTGGATCTGCCGGCCTCCGGTGGTGGTGTACCAGCGCCACCGGCTGTCGTCGGAGGCCGTGCGGGGGATCGTGCCGAAGACCATGGCGATGCCGAGGTCGCGGCGTTCGACCAGGTCGCCGAAGAGCCGGTCACGGGTGGCCGAGCGGACTCCCTCGGCGACGACCAGCAGGTCGGCGCTCAGCACGCGTCCCGAGGCGGTGGTGACGGTGACCGCGTCGGCGTCGTCGGCCACCTCGGTGATGGTGTCGCCGTAGGTGATCTCGACGCCGTCCGGCAGGTGGTCGAGGATCATGCGGGCGAAGTCGCCGCGCAGCACCTCGAGCTCGGCGGTGGCGCCGTCCGGGCCGTCGGAGGGCAGCTCGGCGAGCACCCTGCCCTGCTCGTCCACGAAGACCGTGCCCGTCTCCGTGGTGTTCTGCGCCTTGACCGCCTCGGTCAGCCCCATGCGGGCGAGCACCTCGCGGGCGACGCCGCGGACGTCGACGTTCTGCCCGCCGTCGCGGAACGCCTCGGCTCGTTCCAGCACGGTCACCCGCCAGCCCGTGCGCCGCAGCCAGAAAGCGGCCGAGAGGCCCGCGATGCTCGCACCGGAGACCACCGCGTGTCGTTCAACCATCAGGAACTCCCCTGTCCGTGTAGCTTTGCACCAAAGCTACTTTGAGACAAAGGCACCTGCATGACAGACACCGACCCGCTGACCGCGGACTGGACGCCGGCGCAGATCGCGGTGATGCACCGCCTGCGCGACTGGGTGGTCGACTTCGGTGAGCTCAACCAGCACCTCGCCACCTGGATGGGACTGCCGGGAGCCGACGCCAACGCCCTGGGCCAGATCATCTGGGCGGCCGAGGCGGACACCCCGCTCTCCCCGGCCCAGCTGTCCCGTCAGATCGGCATGACCACGGGCGCGACCGCCATCCTGCTCAACCGCCTGGAGGCCGCCGGCCACGTCCGCCGCACGCGGGAAAGCGCCGACCGCCGTCGCGTCACTCTCCGCCCCACACCGGCCGCCCGCGATCGTGCCCGCCAGTTCCTCGGCCTCGCCGGCGCCGAGATCGCGCACGTCCTGCGCACGACGCCGCCGGCCGAACTCAGCGCCGTCGCGACGTTCCTGGAGAGGATGACCGCGGCCGCCGACGAGGCGAACCTGCGTCTGGGCCGGAGCAGCTGACACCGCGAGCTACAGACGGGGCCGGGTCAACAGCCGTGACAGCACGATCGCGCTCTCGGTGCGGTCCACGGGAGCGGTCGACCGCACGCGCTGGATGGCCTGTTCCAGGTGCGGGATGTCCCTGGCCAGCATGTAGAGCATCGCGTCGGCGGCACCGGAGACGGTGCACGCCTCGATGACCTCGGGGATGTCCTCGAGCGCCTTGCTCAGCTGCGCCGGGGTGGGGTTGCCCTTGCAGTAGATCTCGACGAACGCCTCGGTGTGCCACGCCATCGCCTGCGGATCCACCAGCGCGCTGAAGCCGCGGATCGCTCCGGTGGCGACCAGCCGGTCGAGGCGTCTCTTCGCGGCGGACGGGGACAGCCCGGCCGCCTTGCCGATCTCGGCGTAGGTGGCACGGGCGTCGCGCAGCACGCACCGGATGATCGCTTCGTCGATGGAGTCCATGCCAAATATTCGTCGTGGCGGTCTGATCTTTGCAAAGAATTCAGGCTTAGATGCCGCTTCTGATGATTGTTGGCGCCCTCGTACCGAACCTAATCTCCGGCTCGTGACCATCAACGATGTCGAGGCGGCGGCGCTGGCCGCGGTGGACGAGGCCGCGATCGGCCGGCTCCTGCTGGACCTGCTCGCGGTGCCGAGCGTGACGGGCAGTGCCGCGGAGTCCGACCTGCAGCACGTGCTCGCGGGGCACCTGGAACGGTTGGACCTGGACGTCGATCTCTGGTCGATGGACCTTCCCGAACTCCGTGCGCACCCCGACTTCCCCGGCGGCGAGGCGCCGCGCACGGAGGCATGGGGACTGGTGGGCACCACACCTTCAACGGGCGACGGGCCGACGTTGATCCTGCAGGGCCACGTCGACGTCGTCCCGCCCGGCGACCTGGCGCAGTGGCAGGGCGATCCCTTCCACCCGCGTGTCGAGGGAGACGTCGTGCACGGCCGCGGAGCGTGCGACATGAAGGCCGGTGTGGTGGCGATCCTCGCCACGCTGGCCGCGATCCGCGCGGCCGACGTGACCCCGCGAGGCCGGGTGTCCGTGCACTTCGTCGTCAGCGAGGAGGACGGCGGGCTCGGAGCGTTCGGCACGCTGCGGCGCGGCCACACCGGCGACGCCTGCATCATCACCGAACCGACCGGTGGCGCGCTCATGGTCGCCAACGGCGGCGCGCTGACGTTCCGCATCGAGGTCCCCGGCCAGGCCACGCACGGCAGCACCCGGTACGCCGGGGTCAGCGCCATCGACGCCTACCTGCCGATCCACGCCGCGCTCGCCCGCCTGGAGGCCCGCCGCAACGCCGGCGTCGATCCGCTCATGGCCGCCTACACCGTCGCGTACCCGCTGTCGGTCGGGACCCTGCAGGCCGGCGACTGGGCGAGCAGCGTGCCGGATCTGCTGGTGGCCGAGGGACGGCTGGGCGTGGCGCTGGGGGAGGACCCGGCCCAGGCGCGCGCGGACCTCGAAGCGTGCGTGGCCGAGGCCTGCGCGTCGGATCCGTGGCTGCGGGCCCATCCCGCCACCGTGACGTGGCCCGGCGGCCAGTTCGCCAGCGGCCGGTTACCTGCCGGCCATCCGCTCGCGGCCCTGGTCGGCGACGCGCACGCGGACGTCACCCGTACGGCCCGCCCCGCCGAGCAGGGCGCGCCGTACGGCAGCGACCTGCGCCTGTACGCGGGCGCCGGGATCCCCACGCTGCAGTACGGGCCCGGTGACGTGCGGCTCGCGCACGGCCCGCAGGAACAGGTGTCCGTCAGCGAGGTCGTCACCGTCACCCAGGCCCTCGTGCTGGCCACTCTGCGGACGGTCTACCCGATGCTCTGACCTCGGGCGAAGCGGTCGGTGGCGGCGATGATCGCCGCGCTCATGCTGCCGCCGCCGTGTCCGGTGTCGTCGAGGACCACGAGCTCGCTGCCGGGCCAGGCCCGGTGCAGGGCCCAAGCCGTGCCGAGGGGAGTGCTGACGTCGTAACGCCCGTGGATCAGCACGGCGGGAATGCCGTGCAACCGTTCGATGTCACGCAGCAGCTGCCGTTCTTCCAGGAAGCAGCCGTGGGACCAGTAGTGGGTCACCAGGCGGGCGAAGGTCAGCTGGAACTCCGGCTCGGCGACCGACAGGAACGGCTCCGCGTCGGGAGCCAGCGACATGTGCGTGTCCTCCCACAGGCACCACCCGTACGCGGCCTTGGCGCGGACCTCCGCGTCGGGGTCGTGCAGCAGCCGGCTGTAGGCGGCCGCCAGGTCACCGTCGCGCTCGGCGGAGGGCACGGCGTCCCGGAACCGGTCCCACTCTCGCGGGAAGACGCGCCCCATGTCGCGGGTGATCCAGTCGGTGTCGCGGCGGTCGCCGTCGGTCACGGCCGCGAGCACCAGTTCGGTCACCCGCTCCGGGTGTGCCTGCGCGTAGGCGAGAGCGAGCGTGACACCCCACGAGCCGCCCTCGACCAGCCAGCGCTCGATCCCCAGGTGGACCCGCAGCGCCTCGATGTCGGCGATGAGGTGCTGGGTGGTGTTCGCCGACAGGTCGACGACGGGATCGGCCGCGGACGGGATGCTGCGCCCGGCGTTGCGCTGGTCGAACAGGACCACGCGGTAGCGCTCCGGGTCGAACAGGCCCCGCATCCTCGGCGAGCTCCCCGATCCGGGCCCGCCGTGCAATGCGACGGCCGGCTTGCCGTCGGGGTTGCCGACGACCTCCCAGTACAGCGAATGACCGTCGCCGACCTCCAGCACGCCTGACTCGTACGGCTCGCTCAGCGGGTAACGGCCGTCTTCGGATGTGCTCGTCATGCGGGCATGATCGCGCACCGGTTGGCGACGCGGACGGCCCGATGTCACCGGATGCGCCACATGACCGCGCGTCCGTAGCCCGTCGCGGGAATGCTGGAGAAGCCCACGATCACACCGTGGTTGTTCACGCCTGTTGCCGAGCTCCACGTACTGCCCGGCAACGCCTCCAGCTCGTGGATGCGGTTGTTCCGATCCCAGTACACCGCGCGCGTAGAGGCTCCCGGCGCTTCCGCGTCACCGATGACCAGACCGCGGTCGTTCATGCCGCGGACGAAGCTGGATGTGCTGCCCGGCAGCACCCCCAGGTCGACGGCCCGGCCGCGGTCATCCCAACGGGTGCCGTGCCAGACCGGATCGGGACCGAAGAACGCGGTACCCGCGAGGTCGCCGCGCGCGTTCGTCGCTTCAAGGGCGCTGGCGGTCGCGTTCGGCGGCAGGTCGAGTGCCGAGATCCGTCCGTGCCGGTCCCAGCGCACGGCGAGGCGGTCCTGCGGCGTGGGACCCGTGGCCGTGCCCGCGATGCGGCCGTCGTTCGTGATGCTCTGCGGGAACGTGCTCCAGCCCTGCAAGCGCGCCAGTTCCGCACTGACACCCCGGCGATTCCACATGACCGGCTGTGTGTCGCCGGGAGCGAGATCGGCGACCCCGACGACGACTCCGGCGTCGTTGATGTCGGCGGGTGCGCTGCCGGTTGCGCCGGCGGGGATGCCGAGGTCGGTGATCCGCCCGCGGCTGTCCCACCGCACGGCGTGCGTCCTGCCGTCAGAGCCGACGCTCGTGCCGATGTAGGTGCCCGTCGCGTTGCGTCCCAGGACTTCGGTGGAGCCGTTGCCGAGAGACGGGAACTCGGTGATGTGGCCGGCTCGGTCCCACCGCACGGCGTGCGCGGTGTAGTTCTCGTCGCGGGCCGTGCCGATGACGACACCGTCGTCGAAGATCTTCCAGGCGAGTGTCTCGGTCGCACCGGGCAGGCCGGGAAGGACAACGACGGCTCCACGGCGGTCCCACTTCACCGACCGCCACGTGCGGTCCGCGAACCCGACCGTGCCGATGATCGTTCCTTCGTCGTTGACAGCCAACGCCCCGCTGCCGGTGGCTCCGGGCGGAAGCGACAGTTCGACCAGGCGCGCGCCGGCTGCGTTCGCACTGCCGACGACGCTTGCGGACAGCATGATCACCGCCGCCGCTGTCCGGCCACACCGCGTGCGCAGCAGTCTCCACCGCATGCTGTTCACACTCCTCTCGGCTCCATCGTTTCGCACCGAACGATGATTCCGCTGCCGTGCAGGAGCTTCCAGAGCCATAGGTCCCCACTACCGACAGCGCCCCCGGTCCTCGCCGCCCCGGTGAACCCGTGCCCTTGGTCCCCGTCACGGGGAGCCCTGAGCACCTGCCCGCTGCCCGATCGCCGGTGAAGAGTGGGCCGTGGAAGGAGGTGAGATCGATGAGGCTCGGAGTGAAGGACGTTGTCGCGACGGTTCTCGTCGCGCTCATCGCGATTCCGTACATCGGTTACTTGGTCAACGGCGAGATGCCGTTCGTCAAGGACCCGAGGGGGATGGCCGCGGTCGGGCTCGTGCTCGGCGTCGCCGCCTTCCTCGTGGTGCGGTGGGGAGACGCGCTCGACCGTGTCGGCATGGCCGAGACGGGGCTGGCGGTTCTGGTGCTGGCGTTGGGCGTCGTGACCCTGTTCCTGGCCGAGACCGCGGCCGCGGAGGTTCTGCTGGCGGTGTTCATGGGTTCGATCCTGCTGATGTTGGCGGTCGAACTCGTTGACCACGCCGGTGTCTTCCGGGGTGCGGTTTCGCACCGGTAGTCACCACCTGGTGCCGCGTTCCGCTGCGCGTGGCGGAACGCGGCACCGCGCATGCCAACGGAACTCCAAGACTCCCGAATCTGACCGCCGATAATGTTCACTTATCGGCGGTCAGAATTTTCCCGCCCATTGAGTAGCGTTGCGTTGGATAACGTTAGTGCACACGTAATTCTGCTACGATATCGCTCGTGGAGACGAGCTGTAACTTCCCCGGCTGCGAGCGGCCTGTTTTCCGAGGTGGCGGGCCTGGCAGGCCCTCGGAGTACTGCGATCTGCCCGAGCACACGCGCTGGCGGGCGTGGAGGGAGCGGCAGCGGCTGGCGGAAACCCCCGAGCAAAACCTGGAGGTCGTCACCGTGACGAATCTCCCGAGGGTCTCCGGTACCGCCAAGATCAGGGCTGAAGAGCTCCTCGACCGGTTTCGGGTGTTGTCGGAACAGATGACGCAGACCCTCGGCCGGGCCGTCGGCGAGCTGAACGCGATGGCGGACCCGAGTGTCGCCGAGAGCCTGGTCCAGGCCGCCGAAGCCGAGGCGGCGAGGCGGGTCGCGGAGGCCCGGGCGGAACTGGCGTCCGCCGAGCAGCGCCGGCACGAGGCCGAGCGCGCCCGCAAGGCCGCCGAGGAGACCACCGAGCAGGCGGTGCGGGCGGCGGAAGAAGCCGACGACGCCGTCGACACGGCGGTGACGGAACGGGACGAGGCCCGGCAGGCCGCACGCGACGCGGCCGCGCGGGCCGAGGCCGAGATCGCCGAGGTCAGGGTGCAGGCGGCGGCGCTGATCGAGGAGATCCGGGCCGAGGCGGAACAGGCCAAGGCCGACGCCGTGAAGCACGCCGAGCAGGCGCGGCGGCAGGCGGCCAAGGAGATCGAACAGGCGCACGCCGAAGCCCAGGCGGAGATTGCGCGAGCTCGGGCCGAGGCGCTGGCCGAGGTGGAACGTGCTCGCGCTGAGGCGCAGGCGGCGGTCGAACGGGCTGAGGCCGAGGCCGCTGCCGTGAAGCAGGCCGCTGAGCAGGCTCGCAGTGATGCCGCGGTGCAGGTGGAGCAGGCGCGGGCGGAGGCGGCGGAGACCGTCAGCCGGGCTGCGAAGGCTCGTGACCTGGCGGTGGTGCGGGCGGAACGCGCTGAGCAGACCGCCGCGGACGCACGGGCCGAGCTGGAGCGCTCACGCGGCGAGTTCGAGACGCGGTTCGCGCAGCTCAGGCAGGAGAGTGCTGAGCAGGTGGCAGCGGTGCGGCAGACGCTCGCGGTCGTGGAGGACGCGCGCGCTCAGACGTTGACCAGGGCCGAGCGCGCCGAGCGTCAGCTGGACGAGGCGGCGGAGGAGCTCCGGGCGGCGCGGCGGGCGAAGACCTCGTCCTGAGAGGCGGCCATCTCCCGCAGCGCGGACTTGCGTTCGCGCTGGGTCAGCCGGTCCAGGTAGAGCCTGCCGTGGAGGTGGTCGGTCTCGTGCTGCAGGCAGCGGGCGAAGTAGCCCCTGCCCTCGACGACGATGGGATTGCCGTCCTTGTCCAGGCCGCGCACGACGGCGCGGTCGGGACGGGCCACCACGCGGTACGGGCCCGGCACGGACAGGCAGCCCTCCGGTTCTTCGAGCAGCTTGCGCTGCTCGGCGGGAAGGTCGTCGAGCACGGGGTTGAGGATGTGGCCGGTGTGGCGGGTGCCCCACTCGTCGCTCATGTCCCACACGAACAGCTGCAGGTCGACGCCGACCTGGTTCGCGGCGATCGCGGCGCCTTCGGCGACGTGGTTGGTGGCGAACATGTCGTCGATGAGCCGGGTGAGCTCCGGCGTGCCGAACTCGGTGGCCTCGCGGCAGCGGCGGGTCAGGATCTCTTCGCCCACGACGGTGATGCGGCGCGGGGTGCCTCGGTCGGACATGCTTTGCAAAGTAGCAGTCTTTGCAAAGTTATCGGTAGGGTGCCGTCCATGTCTCGACGGCCGCTTCCGGACCACCCCGTGCGCATCGCGTTGCTCGACCTGCTGGCCGAGCACGGCACGCTGACCTCCACCCAGGCCGCCGCCCGGCTCGGGCAGAGCTCGGGGCTGTGCTCGTTCCACCTGCGCAAACTCGCCGAACTGGGTCTGATCGAGGAGGCGCCGCACCAGGGCGGCAAGGCCCGTCCGTGGCAGCTGCGGTGGGAGACCGAGGACGAGCCGGCGCCGGAGGAGTCGTTCAGCGCGCTCATCCACGTGACACCGGACGAGATGGCGGAGATCGGCGCGTCGATCCGGCGGCTGCTGTTCCGCTACCGAGACCGGGGCACGCGGCCGGCGAACGCGGTGGCCGTCACGGCGGAGATCCGGTTGCTCAACGGCGACCCAGTAGGCTGATCGGCGATGGACGAGCTGAAAGGCGACTGCGCCAACTGCTTCGGGTTGTGCTGCGTCGCGCTGCCGTTCGCGAGGTCGGCCGACTTCGCGGCCACCAAGGACGCGGGCACGCCGTGCAAGAACCTGCTGGCCGACCACCGGTGCGGCATCCACGACCAGCTGCGGCCGAAGGGCTACGCCGGCTGCACGGTCTACGACTGCTTCGGCGCGGGTCAGCGGGTGTCGCAGACGGTGTTCGCGGGCGTCGACTGGCGCACCGCCGGGCGGCAGCAGATGTTCGCGGTGTTCCCGGTGGTCAGGCAGCTGCACGAACTGCTCTGGTACCTCGCCGAGGCGGACCGCCTCGACCCGCACGACGACCTCGCGCATGCCTTCGCCGAGGTGGAGCGGAACACGGTCGCCTCGCCGGACGACATCCTGGCGCTCGACGTCGCCGAGATCCGGGCGAAGGTGAACGTCCTGCTGCTGCGCACCAGTGAACGGCTGCGGACCAGCGCGAAGTCGTACCGGGGTGCGGACCTGATCGGCGCACGGCTGCGCAACAAGAACCTGAGCAACGCGGACTTCCGCGGCGCGTACCTGATCGGCGCGGACCTCACGAACTCCGACCTGTCGCGGGCGGACATGATCGGCGCCGACCTGCGCGGTGCGGACTTGTCGGGCGCGGACCTGAGCACGTGCCTGTTCCTGACCCAGCCGCAGGTCAACGCCGCGCGGGGCAACGCGAAGACGAAGCTGCCCGCCTCCCTGTCGCGGCCCGCGCACTGGACGGCGCAGCCCGCCAAGCGCCGCTGACCCCTTCCACAGCATGAACAGGGACTCAGCCGTCGGTGGTATCGGGTCGTGGGTGATGCCCGAGGAGGGGCAGCCTCATCGCCGGACGTGGATGGCCTTCGCCGCCAGCGAGCGCATCTGGGGCCGTGACCTGCTCGGACGGGTACGGCGTGACCAGGCGACGATCGCGACCACGATCGCCCGGTTCGAGCCGGTGTCGATGCTGGTGCGGGCCGAGGACCTGGAACTGGCTCGGTCGCTGATGCCGGGTGTCGAACTGGTGGCCGCGGAGATCGACGACCTGTGGTTGCGCGACACCGGGCCGGTGTTCGTGCGCGGTGGAGGGGCGGTCGACTTCAACTTCTCCGGCTGGGGCGGCAAGCAGCAGCACCGCCGGGACGCGGAGGTCGCCGGGTTCGTCGCCGGTCTGGCCGGTGCCGAGCGGGTGCGCACGGACCTGGTGCTGGAGGGTGGTGCGCTGGAGGTCGACGGTGAGGGCACGGCGATCATCACCGAGAGCTGCGTGCTCAACGGCAACCGCAACCCCGGCTGGCGGAAGAGCGACGTCGAGCGGGAGCTCGCGCGGCTGCTCGGGATCAGGAAGGTGATCTGGCTGCCGGGCATCGCCGGGCGCGACATCACCGATGGTCACACCGACTTCTACGCGCGGTTCGCCGGGCCGGGCGTGGTGGTGGCGGGGCTCGACAACGACCCCGGGTCGTTCGACTACGCCGTGACGCGCCGTCACCTGGAGATCCTGCGGTCGGCCACCGATGCCGCGGGCAGGCCGTTGCGGGTCGAGGTGCTGGAGGGGCCGGAGACGACGCGGGTGCGTGACGAGGACTTCGCGGCCGGGTACGTCAACTTCTACGTGTGCAACGGTGCGGTCATCGGGCCGCAGTTCGGCGACCGGCGGGCCGACGCCGCGGCGAGGGTCACGATGGAGCGGCTGTTCCCTGGACGTGCGGTGGTGCAGATCGACATCGACGGCATCGCCTCGGGCGGTGGCGGCATCCACTGCACCACCCAGCAAGAACCGGAGTGAGGGCCGCCGAACGGCCCACCGCGTTCGCACCGGGTGCGTGAGCTGCTGGCCGGCGCGATCGTCCGCGAACTCGGCTAGACCGACAGCCGCTGCTGGGCGACGGCGCGCGCGAAGCCCTCGACGTTGTCGATCATGATGTTGTGGCCGGTGTTCGGCACGGAGACGAGCTGCACGCCGGAGGCGGCGAGTTCGCGGCCGCCGCTGGGCGGTGCGTCCTCGGGGTGCAGGAAGACCCGCGGGATCTCCAGTTCCAGCAACAGCTTGCGCATCGTGGGCGACGTGCCGCGGACCAGGTCGACGGCGCTGCGGTAGAGGGCTTCGCGGCCGGCCATGCGCATGGTGGCGGCCCAGTGCGGGCCGACGTCGCGCAGCACGCGGTCGAAGCCGTGGCTCAGGAAGTCCGCCTCGCCGTAGGCGGCGATGCCGCGGCTGCCGGGCGCGCCGAGCGCGGGCGTGGCGGGGTCGACGTGGGGGTCGACGAGCACGAGTGAGCGCACCATCTCGGGGTGGCGTGCGGCGAGCACGATGGCGACGGCGCCGCCCATGCTGTGGCCGATGATCTCGCTGCGGCGCAGCCCGATCTTCGCCAGGGCGACGGCGAGGGCGTCCGCGTGGCCTTCCAGCGAGTAGGCGAAGCCGGCGGGGCGGTCGCTGATGCCGAAGCCGAGCATGTCCATCATGAGGCTGCGGCGCCCGGCCAGCAGCGGGTGCGCGACGGCCTCGGCGTAGTAGGGAGCCGACGAGGCGCCCAGTCCGTGCAGGTAGACGCGTGCCGGTGTGGCACCCGGCACTTCGACCCAGCGGATCCGGACCCCAGGTCTGATCTCGACGGCGCGCATGTCTCTCCCGGCGGTTATTCGGTGTCCGGACCCTACCTCGCGCTCAGACGGGCCGAGCGCGGTTTCGAGAGTCCGTTCTCATCTAGTCGGCGAGCCGCGCGGACACCACTGCGAACAGCAGCGTCACGGCGGCGAAAACGAAGGTGTTGCTGAATCCTATGGCGGCGTGCAGAGGCCGTGATCTTGCTCCCTCGCACAGGTGCAGCTGCCAGTACCCGGCGCCGAGGCCGAAGATCAGCCAGGGCACCACCACCAGTGCCGGCGCGGGCTCGCCCAGCAGGCCGCTGATCACGAACGGCACGCTCGCGGTGATCACGCCGGTGGCGACGGCCATCGGCCACGGGTGCCCGGCCGGTTCGCCGGACACGCGGCCGGCGGCGGCCGCGACCACGGCCGCGAGCAGTGCGGCGGTGACCGGAACGGCGGGCAGCCAGGCTTCGAGGGAGCCGGTGACCGGCACGAGGGCGATCGCGATCAGCAGCACGGCGGTGGTCGGCGTCAGCGGCAGCACCCATGCACGGCGGAGGGGCACCGCGTGATGTTCGTCCTTCACGGCGTCCACCGACAGCGACCGAACGGCGGCTTTTGTGGAGCTATACGCCCAGGGCGGCGCGTGCGGCCGTCACGGTGGCCGCGCGCAGCTCCTCGACGGGGGTGTCGGGGAACTGCATGGTGCAGTCCTGCATGCCGCCGAACGCCAGCACCGCGCGCGCCTGTTGTTCCAGCGTCGCCTCGGGGCCGAACACGAGCCGGGTCAGGCGGGCGCGCCAGGACAGCACGACGTCGATCAGGCCCAGCTCCGCGAGCGTGGTCAGCTCGGTGAGCAGCAGCATCATGTCCTTGCGGTGGCGGTGGTGGAAGTCGAAGAAGCCCTCGATCAGCTCGACCGGTGACACGTCCTGGCGTTGCTCCATGCGCGTGAGGAACCCCTCGCCGTCGTCGAGCAGCGGGGTGACGATGCTGCGGACGAGGTCCTCGCGCGAGGCGAAGTGGTAGTAGAGCGCGGGTTTGGTGATGCCGAGGCGGTCGGCGATCTCCTGCAGGCTGGTCTGCTGCACGCCCTGGTGTGCGAACAGTTCCCGGGCGGTCTGCATGATCCGCTGCTTGGTGTCGCTCTGCCGTGCCACGGGAGGAATGTTACTTAACGATCGGTAAGTCGCGGTGCTACAGTCGGCCACATGACTTACCGACCGTTAAGTAAGGGGTTGTGACGTGCGGATACTCGTCTCCGGGGCCAGTATCGCCGGTCCTGTGCTCGCCTACTGGCTGACGCGGCACGGGCACGAGGTGACGGTGGTGGAACGGTCGCCGGCGCTGCGCAAGACCGGCGGGCACGCGGTCGACCTGTTCAAGCCGGCCATGGACATCTCCGAACGCATGGGCGTGCTGCCGCGCATCGAGGCGCTGGCGACCGGGACCACGCGGCTGAGCTACCTGCGCGAGGGCACGCGCAAGCCGATCAGCGCCGACGTGACGAAGTTGTTCGCGGCCGCGTCGGACCGGCACGTCGAGGTCATGCGCGACGACCTGAGCGAGATCTACTACGACGCCACGCGCGCGGACGTCGAGTACGTGTTCGGCGACTCGATCGCGTCCATCGGTGACGAGGTGGTCTTCGAGGTCGGTGCGCCGAGGCGGTTCGACCTGGTCATCGGCGCGGACGGGCTGCATTCGAACGTACGGCGGCTCGTGTTCGGCGAGGTCGGCAAGACGTTCGTGGGTGCGTATCTGGCGGTGTTGTCCGTGCCGCGGGATTTGGGTGTGCCGGGCGAGATGACCGGGCACATCGGGCCTGGGCGTTCCGCGGCTGTGTACGGCGCACGGCACCTGGACGACGCTCGCGCGGTGTTCCTGTTCCGCTCGCCCGAGCTCGCGTACCACCACCGGGACGTGGCGCGGCAGAAGGAGCTGCTGCGGCAGGCGTTCGCGGGGATGCACCGCGAGGTCGACTCGTGGCTGGAGCACCTGGACGGCGACGGGGCGTTCTACTTCGACTCGATCACCCAGCTGCGCGAGGACACGTGGTCGCGCGGGCGGGTGGCGCTGGTCGGGGACGCGGCCTACTGCCCCGGCCCGGCGATCGGCGGCAGCACGAGCCTCGCGGTGCTGGGGGCGTACGTGCTGGCGGGCGAGCTGTCCACCGGCGCGGACCACGAGGCGGCGTTCACGCGCTACGCGGACGAGATGCGCGACATCGTGCACACCAGCAGGGCGTTCGCGCTCGGCACCGCGAAGACGTTGATCCCGTCCACACGACTGGGCGTGTCGGCGCTCCTGAGAGGCGCACAGCTGCTCACGTCGCTGCCGTCGTGGCTGATCCGGCCGCTGGCCAAGCTCAACTCGAAGGGCGTGCGGATGCACGACTCGATGCGCGTGAAGGACTACGGGCGTCAGGGCACCGCGACCGCGGCGCCCTGACGCTCAGCCGGTCAGAACTGCAGGCTCCACTTGTCGAGGAACCCGGTGTCCTGGTTGGCGTTGTCGTTGACCCTCAGCTGCCAGGTGCCGTTGGCGACCTCGCTGGAGGCGTTGACGGTGTAGGTGGTGTTGATGTTGTCCGTGCCGCCGCCGGAGCGGTTGTGCAGGACGTAGACGGTGCCGTCCGGCGCCACCAGGTCCACCTTCAGGTCACCCTGGTAGGTGTGCTTGATGTCCACGGCGACCTTGAGCGTCGACGGGGCGTTGCCGGCCACCTCCGCCACCGCGATCGGGGAGTTGATCGTGGTGTTGTCGCGGATCTGGAAGTCCGCGGCGTTCTCGAAGTACTTGCCGGTGGGCGGCGGCGTGGTGCCGCAGTACTGCGCTTCCTTGCCGATGGCCTCGTACGGGCAGTCGGCGCGTTCCAGCAGCTGCAGCACGGCTTCCTTGTTGCGGGCGGTCTGCGCCGGGATCACCTCGTCGGGCGGGTAGAAGCCGCCACCGCCGGCGCTGCCGGGGTACATCTCGAAGGTGTAGGCGAAGATGCCCTGCGTGCCCCACAGCCAGTCGGGGATGGACCCGTCGGTGATGTAGAGGTCGCTGGACTGCTCGGGCGTGTAGTTGTTCGTCGCGGCCATCTGCTGGCCGATGGTGGCGAACGTGTCGCGCTGGTCCTGGGTCAGGCCCGGTGCGACGTCGTCGTAGGTCCAGCCCCACGGCCACAGGATGAGCTCGCTGTAGGTGTGGAAGTCGATGGACGCGCCGATCTGCTGCTTGCCACCGACGTTGCGGCTGCGCACGAAGTCGGCCACGACCTTCACCTCGGGCGCGGACTCCGCGCTCGGCCCGCGGTAGGTGTCGGAACCGGTGCTGCCGCTGGAACCGCCGCAGCAGCCCCACTTGTAGGCCCAGTTGCGGTTGAGGTCGGTGCCGACGTTGGCCGAGCCGGCGTTGGGCTGCCGGTTCTTGCGCCAGGACCGGTAGCTGCCGGTCGCGATGTCGTACTCGCCGCCGTCGGGGTTGACGTCCGGGATGATCCAGATCTCGCGGGTGTCCACGAGGCCCTTGATGCGCGCGTCGCTCGCGTACTGGGTCGTGAACTGGTTGATCAGGTACAGCGCCATCTCGACGGTGAGGTGCTCACGGGCGTGCTGGTGGTGCGTGAACAGCACCTCCGGCTCGGCCTCGTCGACACCGACGTTGTCGCTGATCTTGAGGGCGACGATGTCGCGGTTCTCGTAGGACTTGCCGATGACCTGCTTGCTGATCAGGTTCGGGTACGCCGCGACCGCGTTGTTGATCGCGGCCGTCATCTCGGCGTAGTTGTGGTAGTTCGAGTCGGCCGCGGGGAAGTCGAACGGGCCGATGGCCGAGTTCGCCTCCATCCGCTTGGGCAGCTCGGTGACCTCGAACCCCTGTGCCTTCAGGTTCTTGGCCTCGCGCTCCGTCGCGGTGATCACGACGATGCCGTGCTCCTCGATCGAGTCGATCGCGGCACCGGACTTGGCGAGCTTGGTGCGCTGTTCCACCGTGCGCACGTTGCTGACCTGGTAGTTCGTCGACAGCTCCTCGGCGCCGGGGGCCGCGCCGGTGGGCACGCCTCCCATGGCGAACACGACGCTCGCGGCGACGGTGACCCCGATCAGGGGTCTGAGATGGCTCTTTCGCATGCAGGGCAACCCTTTCGAACCACGGCAGGGACATGGCTTCCGCAATGTGTAGTCCGTGTGAAGGCTCACTGTCATCCCGCCATACGTATGGGGTTACCTGGTGGGATGACGCGCTACGACGTTGAGGAGGCCACCTCGTACCGGGTGGCCCGTGAGATTTCGCTCGAGGGGCTGTCGTCGTGGCGGGACGCGGTGGCGCCCTATTTCGTGCCAGGGCGCACTGTTCTGGACCTGGGCGCCGGGACGGGACTGTTCGTGCGGGCGTTCGGGACGTGGTTCTCGGAGGTGTCCGTGGTGGCGGTGGAACCCTCCGCGGACATGAGGCAGGCGTCGGGGTTGCCGATGCTCACCGGGGACGCCGGCGCGGTTCCGCTGCCGGACGCGTCGGTGGACGTGGTGTGGATGTCGACTGTGGTGCACCACGTCCGCGATCTGGCCGCCGCCGGGGCGGAGTTGCGGCGAGTGCTGCGGCCGGGCGGTGTGGTGGTGCTGCGGTCGTTGTTCCGCGAGCGCCACCACGGGATCGGCTTGTTCCGGTTCTTCCCCGAGGCCGCGAGGGCGCTGTCCGGGTTTCCGACGGTCACCGAGGTGGCCGATGGATTGGGGTTCGCGGTGCAGCGGCTGGAGGCGGTGCCCCAGGTGACGGCGTCGTCGTTGGCGGACAAGGCCTCGACGCTGAGGCAGGAGGCGGACACGTTGCTGCGGTCGCTGTCGGCGCAGGAGTTCGCGGCGGGCAGGGAGCGGTTGCTGGCGGCGGCCGCGGTCGAGTCCGGGCCGGTGGTGGACCACCTGGACCTGCTGGTCCTCAGAACTGTCGGTGCCGTCTGAGACGCTGCGGGGTGTGGACGAGAAGACGCTGCTGCACCGGTATCTGAACGAGGCGCGCGAGGCGTTGCTGTGGAAGCTCGAGGGCCTGTCGGAGTACGACGTGCGCCGCCCGTTGACGCCGACGGGCACGAACCTGCTGGGTCTGGTGAAGCACGCGGCCGGCGTGGAGCTCAACTACTTCGGCCGCGTGTTCGACCGCCCGTTCCCCGACCCTCCGCTGTGGTCGACCGCGCAGGCGTTACCCGCCTCGGACATGTACGCCGCGCCTGACGAGACGCGGGAGTCGGTCGTCGGCTTCTACGGGCGGGTGCGTGCGTTCGCCGACGAGACGATCGCGGCGTTGCCGGTGGACGCGCCGGGGGTGGTGCCGTGGTGGTCGGAGAGCCGTCGTGCCGTGACGTTGCGGGAGGTTCTGCTGGACGTGATCGTCGAGCTGCACCGCCACGCCGGGCACGCGGACGTGGTGCGGGAGCTGGTCGACGGCGCGGTGGGCATGCAGGACGGCAACACGAACATGCCCGCGGTGGACCGGGCCTGGTGGAGGGCGCACCACGCCCGGTTGGAGAAAATCGCCGCCGCGGCGGACCCGGCTCTGCGAGGGTGAGGGCCATGGCCTCTGATCCCAAAGCCGACCTGCACCGCTACCTCAAGGCCGCCCGCGAGTCCTTCCTGTGGAAGCTCGAGGGCCTGTCGGAATACGACGTGCGCCGTCCGCTGACGCCGACGGGCACGAACCTGCTGGGCCTGGCCAAGCACCTGGCCGGTGTCGAGGCGGGCTACTTCGGCGACTGCCTGGGCCGCCCGTTCCCCGAGAAGCTGCCCTTCGACGTGGACGCCGACCCGAACTCGGACATGTTCGCCACCGCGGACGAGTCGCGTGAGGACGTGCTGGGGCTGTTCGCGCGGGCGACGGCGTTCGCCGACACCAGCATCGAGGAGCTGCCGCTGGACGCCCCCGGTGTGGTGCCGTGGTGGCCGGAGGAGCGCAAGTACGTGACCCTGCACCTGCTGCTGGTCCACGAGATCGCCGAGGTGAACCGGCACGCCGGGCACGCGGACATCCTGCGCGAGGGACTCGACGGGGTGGCCGGGCTGCGGGCGGGCAACTCGAACCTGCCGCAGCAGGACTGGCAGGCGCACTGGGACCGGGTCGAGCTGGAGGCGCGCAAGGCCTCAGGCCAGGACTGACGGCGACGCCGGCGTCGTGCCCGTTCAGCACCTGGGAATGTGGCTGACAGGCCCCGCGAGGCGCTCAATACTGCTGAGCATGGGTAAGGAATACGAGCGGATCGAGCCGCGGCTGTGGGAGTTCATCGAGAACCAGAAGGTGTTCTTCGTGGCCACCGCCCCGCTGGCGGGTGACGGGCACGTCAACCTCTCACCCAAGGGCCGGCAGGGCACGCTGCGGATCCTCGACGACCGCACGGTGGCCTACCTGGACTTCGGCGGCAGCCACGCCGAGACGATCGCGCATCTGCGGGAGAACGGGCGCATCACGTTGATGTGGTGCGCGTTCGAGGGGCCGCCGAACATCGTGCGCGTGCACGGCCGGGGTGAGCCGGTGTTCCGCGACGACCCGCGCTTCGCCGAGCTGGTGGCGGGGTTCGGGGAGGCGGACGGGCCGGCGTTGCGGGCGGTGATCGTCGTGACGGCGGAGCTGATCAGCGACACCTGCGGGTTCGCGGTGCCGTTCATGGACTACCGCTCGGAGCGGGAGCTGCACGCGGACTACTTCGGCCGCAAGAGCGACGAGGAGTTTCGTGAGTACACGAACAAGAAGCCGTACAACATAGCGAGCATCGACGGCCTGCCCGCGATGGAGCTGCCGCTGCCGCCCCGCTGAGAGGTGTCCTCGGCGGGGATGTCGAGAACGTCGTCACGGCTCCGTCCCCCGGACATGACGACGATGACGCACAGCGAGATCACCGAGGTCCTGAACCGCCCGTACAGCAGGGAGCTGCTGCAGCGCGACCTGCTCAGGATGGCGTACGTGGCGAAGGACGGCACGCCTCGCGCGGTGCCGATCGCGCACACCTGGAACGGCGAGCAGATCGTGCTGTGCACCTCGAAGAACGCGCCGAAGCTGCACGCGCTGCGGGCCAATCCGGTGGTGGCGCTGACGATCGACACCGAGGTGCACCCGCCGAAGATCCTGCTGATCCGCGGCACGGTCGAGCTGGACGAGGTCGACGGCATCCCGCAGGAGTACCTGCGGATGAACGGCAGCTACGAGATGAGCGCGGAGCAGCGGGTGGAGTGGGAGCGCGAGGTCCGCTCACTCTACGACGGCATGGTGCGGATCGTGGTGACGCCGACGTGGGCGAAGCTGATCGACTTCGAGACGACGCTGCCCAGCGCGGTGCAGGAGCTCGTCGAGCGGCGCTCAGCTCGACAGGAAGCGGTCTAGGACGCGCACGCCGAACTCCAGGCCCGCGACGGGGACGCGTTCGTCGACGCCGTGCGCCATCGCCCGGTAGTCGTAGTCCGCGGGCAGCCGCAGCGGCGAGAAGCCGTAGTTGTGGATGCCCAGCCGGCTGAACGCCTTGGCGTCGGTGCCGCCGCCCAGGCAGTACGGCACGACGGCCGCGGCGGGGTCCTCGTCGCGCAGGGCCTCGGCCATCGCGGTGAACCACGGTGTGTCGACGGGGGCCTCGACGGGCGGCTGGTGCTCGAGGAACTCGCGGGTCACCCCAGGCGGTAGCAGCGAGTCGATGGTGGCGACGAGCTCGTCGACGGTGCCGGGCAGGGTGCGGACGTCGAGCTGCGCGGTGGCGGTGCCGGGGATGACGTTGACCTTGTACCCGGCCTGCAGCATCGTCGGCGTGGTCGAGCAGCGCACGGTGTTCTCGGCGAGTTTCGCGGCGGGACCGAGCCGAGCCAGCGTCGCGTCGACGTCGTCGAGGTCGACCTCCACGCCCAGTGCCTTGCCGGCGCCGACGAGGAACGCCTCGACGGTCGGGGTGAGCCGCACGGGGTGCTGGTGTGCCGCGATCCGCGCCAGGGTGGTGGCCAGTGCCGTCACCGCGTTCTGGTCGTTGCGCCGCGACCCGTGCCCGGCGCGGCCGGTGGCGGTGAGCTTCATGTGCGACGTGCCGCGCTCGGCCGTGCCGATCGGGTACAGCCGCACGCCGTCGACGTCGAAGGAGAACGCGCCGGACTCGCTGATCGCGGCCTGGACCCCGGCGAAGTGGGCGGCGTGGTGCTCGACGAGCCAATGCGCCCCGTAGGCGCCCTGGTCCTCCTCGTCGGCGACGAACGCCAGCACGACGTCACGGCGCGGACGGCGGCCCTCGGTGTGCCAGCGGTGCAGCACGGCCAGCGTCATCGCCGCCATGTCCTTCATGTCCACCGCGCCCCGGCCGTGCACGAACCCGTCGCGGATCTCGCCGCCGAACGGGTCGAAGCTCCACTCGGCGGGATCGGCGGGCACGACGTCGAGGTGGCACTGGACCAGCACGGCGGGCAGCGACGGGTCGGTGCCGGGCACGCGCGCGAGGACGTTGGTGCGCCGCGGGGCCGGTTCGAGCAACGTGGGTGGCACCCCGATGTCGTGCAGGATCGCCGCGACGTGCTCGGCGGCCTCCCGCTCGCCCGCGGAGTCCCCGCCGCCGCGGTTGGTGGTGTCGAACCGGATGAGCTGCGCGCAGAGCTGCGCCACGTCCAGCGGCATGAATGCCACCGTATCCGGCGCCGTCCTGTGGAATTGTGACGGCCCTGTGCCGATCGTGATGGGGGAACACCGGTGCACCTGCAGATGGCCCTGGACGGTCTCGCGCTCAACCCGGCGCTGCCGCAGGACATGGTCCGCCGCCTGATCGCCTGGCGCCGGGGATGCGGTGAGGTCGGGAAGCGGCCGGACCTGACGCCCGAGCTGGCCGACGAGATGATCGACACCGGCTGGCACTGGTTGCTGCACACGTTGGCGCTCAACCGGGCCCTTCCCGACCCGGCACGGCTGCGGCTGGCCCGCGATCCCGACACCTCCGTCCGGTCCGCGCTCGTCAAGGGCTGCGACCGGGGAACGGTGCGTGAGGTGTTCGAGCTGCTGCTCACCGATCCCGAGCCGCAGACCCGCGTGTACCTGGCACAGAGCGACGCCCTGCCGGACGACCTGCGCGAAAGCCTCGCGGCCGACCCGAGCCCGCTGGTCCGGGCGGCGCTGGGCCGCTGGTGGGCAGAGGCGCCCGAGCACGTGAGGCGTCTCCTGCTGACCGACGCGGAAGACGAGGTCCGGGCAGCCGCGTGCGTGAACTACCGCTCCCGGTTCTCGCATCCGGTTCCGCCTCCGGACCTGCGGCCGGCCCTGATCGCCGATCCGGTCACCAGGGCGGGAGCGGTCCGGCACCTCCGCCTCGACGCCGCCACTGCCGCGCGGCTGGCGGCGGATCCTGACCCGGAGGTCCGTGCCCAGCTGGCCCGTCACCCCCAGCTGCCGCCAGAACTGCCGCGGCCGTGCTCGGCACCGACCCCAGCGCGCGGGTCCGGCTCGGCGTCTACGCCCGGCAGGACACGCCGGAGCCGTTGCGAGCGGCCATCCACGCCTGGTTCGAGGCCGCGCCGCATCCGATCGACGTAGATCCCGATCTGGACGACGAGGAGATGGAACTGGCGCTCATGCGCAGCGTCCTGGTGTCCGAGCTGTACATGATGCGCCTGGAGTGGGTGATGGCCGACCCGCTGCCGCACGTCGACTCGCCTTACCCGTGTTTCCGCGCTTCCGCGGCCGCCACGCGTGAACCACTGCCACCCGCGGCCGTTGCCCGGTTGCTCGCCGACGACGAGAGCGAGGTGCGCACCCAGATGGCGCAGCGGGCCCCGCACCTGGTGGACGTGGCGACGGCGGAACGCATCGACCGCGAGTTCCGGCCGGTCAAGCACACGACCTGGCGGCCGGCCGACGTGCTCGCGTTCCCGCCCGAGGTGCTGCGCCGGTTCGCCACCGACGCCGATCCTCGGATGCGCTGCCTCGCCCCGCGCGACCCCGACCTGCCCGCCGAACTCGCCGCCGGGCTGGCGGCGGATCCCGACCACACCGTGCGGCGCGCGGTCGCCCAGCACCGCAACCTCCCGGAGTCGTCGCTGATCGCGTTGCTGGACGACACCGATGACTGGACCGTTCACCGCGCGGCCGGCTCACCGTGGCTGCCGCTGGAGCAGATGGAACTGCTGCTGCTCCTGGCGGACCTGTAGTCAGCCGTACAGGTCCTCGATCGCGGCGGCCGCGATGTGTGTGACGACCTTGAACGCCTTCATCGCCTCGGTCATCGACGCGGCGTCGAACCCGACCCGGCGCACCCCGATCAGGTCGACGGTCGGCACGACCGCGGCGGCGTCGGCCAGGTGCGAGGCGTCGAACTCGACCTCGATGCGATGGGGTGCCACGACCCCGGCGTGACGCCCTGCCGCGGCCATCGCCGCGGTGGCCGCTTCTGTGATGTGTGAAGAAGTCACGGCGGGTGGCAGGCACACGGCCGCGTACCGCGACACGCACTCCTTGACGGCCACGGTCCACGCCGAGGCGGCGTAGGAGGCGGCGTCGGAGCACGTGAGGTCGTCACCGGTCACGAGCAGCACGGGAACGCCGTGCTCGGCGGCCAGCGCGGCGTTGAGGCGGCCTTCGGAGGCGAGCACGCCGTCGAGCCACACGCCGGTGATCGAGTTCTCTAGGTACGTGTGCGCGAGCACGCCGCGGGTGCCCGCGGCCGTGTGGTAGCCGAGGAAGACCACTCCGTCCACATCGGAGTCGATACCTTGCATCATCGACAACGGTTTGTGCCGGCCGGTGAGCAGGCGCGCCGACTCGTGGAGGTCTTCGAGCAGGAGGTTGCGTTGCGAGGAATGCGCCTCGTTGACGATCACCTGCTCCGCTCCGCCCGCCACGAGGCCGGTGACGCACGCGTTGACGTCCGCCGTGAACAGGCGCCGGAACCGTTGCCACTGCTCGGTACCGGGAACGACGTCCCCGGTCCAGGTGACTCCGGTGGCGCCTTCCATGTCCGCCGAGATCATGATCCGCACATCTCGGTAAGTTAGCGGTGGGCTGCTGGGGAAGAGGGGTTTTCGTGCGGGTGAAGTTGTGCGCCTTGCTTGCTGCAGCAATGACTTTGGGCCTTTCGGCGTCTCCGGCACCGGCGCAGCAGCCGGTGGTCCTGAAGGTCGCGATCGTGCAGCAGATCGACTCGATGAACCCGTTCCTCGCGGTGTTCCAGTCGAGCACCGAGATCAACCGGCTGATGTACGACTACCTGACCGCCTACACCGCGGACGACCAGTCGGTCACCGAGGGCCTGGCGAACAGATGGGAACATTCACCCGATCGGCTGACGTGGACGTTCACGGTCCCCGAGGGCAAGAAGTGGTCCGACGGCGTGCCGATCACGGCCCGCGACGTCGCCTTCACCTACAACCTGATGCTGACCGACGAGGTCGCCAGGACCGCCAACGGCAGCTTCGTCACCAACTTCGACCACGTCAGCGCCCCGACCGACCAGAAGGTCGTCATCAGGACCAAGACGCCGCAGGTGACGATGCTGGCGCTGGACGTCCCGATCGTGCCGGAGCACGTGTGGTCGAAGGTCGGCAGCATCAAGGACTACTCCAACGACCGGATGCCGGTCGTGGGCTCCGGGCCGTTCGTGCTGTCCGAGCACGTGCCGGGGCAGTTCATCAAGCTCAAGGCGAACAGGACCTACTGGCGCGGTGCGCCGAAGTACGACGAGCTGCACTTCGTGTACTTCCAGAACTCCGATGCCGCGGTGCAGGCGCTGGGCAAGGGCGAGGTCGACCTGGTCAACCGGATGGCGCCGGCGCAGTTCGACTCGCTGGAGGGCAAGGCCGGTGTCACCCGCAACAAGGCGATGGGCCGCCGCTTCACCGAGCTGATGATCAACCCAGGCGCGCAGACCCGCACCGGTGAGCCGATCGGTGACGGCAGCCCGGTGCTGCGCGACGTGCGCGTGCGGCGGGCGATCGCGCAGGCCATCGACCTCGACGCCCTGGTGGCGCGGGTGAACCTCGGCTACGCGGACAAGGGCGCCGGGCTCGTGCCGCCGGTGTTCGGCAAGTACCACTGGCAGCCGTCCGAGGCCGAGCTGCGCAGGTTCGACCCGGCCGCGGCCGGTACGGCGCTCGACGCCGCCGGGTACCCGCGCAAGGCCGACGGGACCCGCTTCCCGTTGCGGCTGGTCGGCCGTGCCGGACGGGCCTACGACGAGCAGGCCAGCGAGTACCTCAAGCGGTCGCTGGGCGACATCGGCATCCCGCTCGACGTGCGGCTGGTGTCGGACAACCAGCTCAACGAGTCCACCACCGCCGCGACCTACGACCTGGCGTTCTCGGGCTGGTCGACCAACATCGACCCGGACTTCGTGCTGAGCCTGCACACCTGCGCGCAACGGCCGGGCGCGGACGGCAAGGGCGGCACCACCGACACCTACTTCTGCGACGAGACCTACGACCGGCTCTACGCCGAGCAGCTCTCGGAGTTCGACGAGGCCAAGCGGGTCGAGATCGTGAAGCGGATGCAGGCCCGCTTCTACGACCAGGTGCCCGCCGTGGTGCTGGCCTACGAGAACGCGCTGGAGGGCTACCGGTCCGACCACTTCGCGCGGTTCACGACGCAGCCCGCGCAGGGCGGCGTGATCATGGCGCAGAACGGCATGTGGGGCTACTACGGCGCCGAACCGGCGCAGCGCACCGCGCAGACCGGCGGTATGGGGTGGGCCGGGTTCGCCGCGGCCGGTGCGGCGATCGCGGCGGTGGTGCTGGCGTTCGTGGTGCTGGCGCGGCGGCGTGCGGCGACGGCGGGGGAGCGCGAGTAAGTGCGTCTGGCCGGTCGGTTCGGTGGTGCCGCGCTCAGCCTGCTGATGGTGGCGGTGCTGGGTTTCTTCCTGTTCCGGGTGGTGCCGGGCGACCCCGTGGTCTCGATGACGCGCGGCCGTCCGACCACGGCGGCGATGCAGGCCGAGCTGCGTGCGCAGTTCGGCCTGGACCGTCCGCTGCACGAGCAGTTCTGGAGCTACTTCACCTCGCTGCTGCAGGGTGACCTGGGCACGTCGTTCACGTTCCGCCGCCCGGTCGCGGAGGTGATCGGGGAGCGGCTGGGGCCGACGCTGCTGCTGGTGGGCACGGCGACGTTGATCGCGGTGCTGCTGGGGCTGTGGCTCGGGGTGCGGGCGGCGTGGCGGCGTGACTCGGCGTTCGACAAGGTCACGACGGGGGTGTCGCTGACGTTGTGGGCGGTGCCGACGTTCTGGCTGGGCATGCTGCTGATGATGGTGACGGGGGACCTGTTCCCGTCGCGGGGCATGCGCGACACCGACACGGCGCCGGACTTCGTGTCGCAGGCCCTGGACGTGGGCCATCACCTGGTGCTGCCGTCGGTGACGCTGGTCGCGGTGGTGTGCGCGGAGTACGCGCTGGTGATGCGGTCGTCGTTGCTGGAGGAGATGCACGCCCCCTACCTGACGACGGCCCGCGCCAAGGGCCTGCGCGACGACCTGGTGCGGCGCCGCCACGCCGTGCCGAACGCGGTGCTGCCGGCGATCACGCTGGTGTTCCTGCGGTTCGGCCTGGTGGTGGCCGGGGCGATCACGACGGAGACGGTGTTCTCCTGGCCGGGCCTGGGGTTGCTGTTCTACGACGCGCTGACCGGGCCGGACTACTTCCTGCTGCAGGGGTTGCTGGTGGTGACGGCGGGCGCGGTCGTGGTGATGAACCTGCTGGCCGACCTGCTGCACGGGGTCCTCGATCCACGGGTGAAGGTCGTATGAGCAGGTTCGACAGGTCCGGTCTCGCGGGTGCCGCGGTCCTCGCCGCGGCGGCGCTGGTCGCGGTGCTCGCGCCGCTGCTGATCGACGCGGAGTCGCTGGACGTCACGCGGGTGACGGCGGACGCGTGGCAACCACCCGGCGCGGGGCACTGGCTGGGCACCGACCACACGGGACGGTCGGTGGCGTTGCTGATGGCGCAGGGCACGGGCACGTCGTTGTTCGTCGGGCTCACGGCGGCGGTGCTGTCGGTCGGGATCGGCACGCTCGTCGGGATCGTGAGCGGTCACTTCGGTGGCCTGCTGGCGGGGGCGTTGCTGCGGGTCACGGACTTCTTCCTGGTGCTGCCGGCGCTGGTGCTGGCGATCGCGTTGTCGACGGTGCTGCCGCGCGGGCTGGGCACGATCGTGCTGGCGATCGGGTTGACGAGCTGGCCGTCGACGGCGCGGATGGTGCGGGCGCAGACGCTGACGATCGAGGCCCGGCCGTTCGTGGAACGCGCACGGGCGCTCGGCGGCGGCCACGTGCACGTCATCGGGCGGCACGTGGTGCCGTCGGTGGTGCCGCTGGTGCTGGTCAACGCGACGCTGGCGGTGGCGTCGGCGATCGTGGCCGAGTCGACGCTGGCGTTTCTGGGGCTGGGTGATCCGACGCGGATCTCGTGGGGCGCGATGCTGCACCAGGCCCAGCTGCACGGGGCGGTGCCGCAGCAGGCGTGGTGGTACCTGCTGCCGCCGGGCCTGGCGATCGTGGCCGTCGTGCTGGCGTTCACCCTCGTGGGGCGGGCGCTGGAAGCCGTTGTGACGCCGAGGAGGTGAATCCGGTGCTGGAGTTGAGGAACCTCTCCGTCCACTACGGACCGAAACGCGTCGTGAGCGAGGTGGACCTGACGCTCGCGCCGGGACAGACGCTCGGTCTGGCGGGCGAGTCGGGGTCGGGCAAGTCGACGGTGGCGATGTCGGTGCTGCGGCTGCTGCCCAGGACCGCGCGGGTCGAGGGCGAGATCCTGCTCGACGGCGACGACGTGCGGACGATGTCGTGGGGCCGGCTGCGGGCGGTGCGGTGGGCGGCGGCGTCGATCGTGTTCCAGGGCGCGATGCACTCGCTCAACCCCGTGCGCCGCGTCGGTGACCAGATCGCCGAGCCGATGCGGCTGCACGGCACGCACGGCAGCGTGGCCGAGCTGCTGGAGCAGGTGGAGCTGCCGCGGGAGAAGGCGCGGGCGTATCCGCACGAGCTGTCGGGCGGGCAGAGGCAGCGGGTGATGATCGCGATGGCGCTGGCGTGCGGGCCGCGCCTGGTGATCGCGGACGAGCCGACAACGGCGCTGGACGTGGTGGTGCAGGCGCAGGTGCTGGCGGTGATGAAACGCCTGGTGGCCGAGCAGGACCTCGGGTTGCTGATGATCAGCCACGACCTGTCGGTGCTCGCCGAGACGTGTGAGGACCTCGCCGTGATGCATCGCGGCGAGCTGGTCGAACGCGGCCGCACCCGTGAGGTGATCGCGAACCCGCGGCACCCGCACACCGCGGCGCTGACGGCGGCGTTCCCGGTGATCGGCGACCCCGCGCACCGCTGGGCCGAGCCCGCGCCGGAGCCGGAGCCGTTGCTGCAGGTGCGGGATCTGGTGGTCGACTACGGGCGCACCCGCGCGGTCGACGGGGTGGACCTGACGATCGGGCGGGGCGAGATCGTGGCGCTGGTCGGCCAGTCCGGATCAGGCAAAACGACACTGGCCCGTACCATAATGGGGCTGCGGAAGCCGTCCTCCGGTCGGGTGATCTTCGACGAGGCCGAGGTGGGCCGCACGGGCAAGGCGCTCAAGGCCTTCCGGCGCCAGGTGCAGCTGGTGCTCCAAGATCCGTCCAGCGCGCTCAACCCACGCCACACGGTGTTCGACGCGGTCGCCGAGGGACTGCGCGTGCACGGCCTGGCCGACGAGCAGGAAGCCCTGGTCACGGCCGCTGTCGAACGCGCGGAGCTGCGTCCGGCGAGCCTGTACCTGGAGTCGCTGCCGCACGAGCTGTCGGGGGGTCAGCAGCAGCGGGTGGTGATCGCCGGAGCACTGGTGCTGCAACCCCGTCTGCTGGTGGCCGACGAGCCCGTCGCGTCGCTGGACGCCTCGGTGCGCGGGGAGATCGTGGCGCTGCTGCTCCGGTTGCGCCGGGAACTGGGCCTTGCTTCATTGATCATCACGCACGACCTAGGGCTGGCGTGGCAGATCGCCGACCGGGTCGCGGTGATGCATCAGGGGAAAATCGTGGAACAAGGCACAGTCGACCAGGTCCTGCTCACCCCGTCTCACGAGTACACGCGTGCCCTGTTGCGCGCGGTGCCGCAGGTCTGAGGGTGATCCCGCTCGAACACGCCCGGTGCCGGGCCTCGCTGACGCCCGCCGAGATCGGGCGGGGCGGGGCCGACGGCTGGGTGGCCGTGGACGAGGTGCCGGCGCTGGCGCGGCTGGCGTGGCGGGACCTGGGCCGCCCGCCCGGCGTCCTGGGCGAGCTCGCCGGGGCGAGCGATCCGGAGCACGTGCTGGAGCTGTGCCGGATCCTGGCCTCGACCTCCCGTGCCGACACCGCGGCCGTGTGGCGCTACTTGGCCGCCGACTTCGGGCACACCGGGGAACGCTCCGACGGGCGGCAGCGGTTCCTGCTGGACCGGGCGATGCGCGGCGAGGGCATGAACTGGCACGACTGCTCGGCGCTGATGGGCATCGCCCGCCCCGAGGAGGTCGACGCGGCGTTCGACCGCGGCGAGGACATGGTCGGCGTGGCGGTGATCGGCCTGGCCCTGTCGCACCCGGACCCCGCGGTGGTGTCGCGGCGGGTGGCCCGCGCGCTCGACCACGACCGCATCGAGGTCCGCCGCCAGGGTGCGACGGCGCTCGCGCACGTGGCGCGCATCCACGGGGTGGTGTCGCGGGAGTGCCTGGAGGTGCTGCGCCGCCACCCCGACGAGGTCGCCGAGGACGACCTGTGGACGTTCGTCGCGCACCACAGGCTGCCGGTGTGGTTGTGGTGGCGGCGGATCAGGTCACGGCCAGGGCGGCGAGTTCCGCGCGCACGGCGGTCCCGGTTACGCGGTCGCGCTGCCCCTCGGCCCGCCGCAGTGCCTCCTCGAAGTACCGGCGGGCCAGGACCGGGTCGCCTTCGGCCTTCGCGACGCGGCCGCGTTCCACGGCGATGTGGCAGCGCATCTGGTCAGGCCCGTACCAGCCGCCCGGGCAGCGATCCCACGCCCGGTCGCACTCCGCGCGGGCGATCGCGTAGTCGCCGGTGACGCGGGCGAGCCCGGCCAGGCCGAGGTGGGCGCCGGCCTGCACCACGAGTGCCCCGGCGCGCCGGGCGAGGGTGAGCGCGAGGGCGAAGTCCGTGCGCGCGCCGTCGAGGTCGCCGGCGAGCAGGGCGGCCTGTGCGCGTCCGATGACGGCTTCGGCGGTGTCCTCGGTGGCGCCGAGCTCGTCGAGCAGCCCGCGGCCCCGTTCGACGTGCGCCAGGGCGCCCGCGGCGTCGCCCCGGGCCAGGGCGATCTCGCCGAGCTGGTTGAACGCGAGTGCCGCGCCCCAGCGGTCGCCGATCCGCGTGAACGCCTCCGCGCCCCGCGCCAGCAGGTCGGCGCCCTTCTCCGAGTCGCCTGCCATGCGGGCCACGAGACCGTCGCCGACCAGGGCGAGCGCGGCACTCCACGGGTCGTCGCCGAGCAGCCGGTTGCGGCGCTGCCACACCTGGGAGTCGCCTTCGGGCGCGCCGAGCGCCATGCCCCACATCATGGTCATGATCGGGTAGCGCGGCGGGGCGGCGAGCCCGTCCATCAGCGCGTCGGCCTGCCGGATGCGGGCGCTCTGGTCCCCGGTCGCGACCGGCCAGGCGCTCAGCAGGCACAGCGCGTACTCCTGCTCGTGACCGGGCGGCGGGGTCTCGCCGCACGCGTGCAGCACGGCGTCGGCCTGCTGGGCGGCCTCGGTGCGCAGGCCGCGGAACCAGTAGTAGGTGGCGAGCGCGGCCACGAGCTCCAGCGCGAGCCGCACGTCGTGGCGGGTGGCCCAGGTGACGGCGGCGACGAGGTTGTCGTGGTCGGCGGCGAGGCGGGCGATCCACTCGATCTGGTCGTGGGCGCGCAGGTGCGGTTCGGCGTGCTGCGCGCGGTGCAGGAACCAGCGCGCGTGGGCGGCCGCGAGGTCCGGGGCGTGGGTGGCGCAGAACGCGCGGATGGTGTCGAGCATCCGGTAGCGGTCGCCGACGACCTCGACGAGCGACTTGTCCACCAGCGAGGTCAGCGTGTCCACATCGGACTCGCACACCGCGGTGACGGCGTCCAGGCCCGCTCCGCCGCAGAACACGGTGAAGCGGGCGGCGAGGTCGCGTTCGGCGTCGGTCAGCAGCTCCCAGCTCCACTCCACGACGGCGTGCAGCGTGCGGTGGCGGGGCGCGGCGGTGCGGCTGCCCTTGGACAGCAGGCGGAACCTGTCGTCGAGGCGGGCGGTGATCTCGGCCAGCGGCAGGGACCGGACGCGGGCGGCGGCGAGCTCGATGGCGAGCGCGATGCCGTCCAGTCGCCGGCACACCTCGGCGATGAGGCCGGGATCGGCGTGAAACCCCGGCCGGACCGCCTGGGCGCGGTCGAGGAACAGGCGGGTGGCGGCCTCGTCGTCCAGCGCCGTGACCGGGCTCAGGATCTCGCCGGTGATGCCGAGCGGTTCCCGGCTCGTCGCCAGCACCCGCACGTCCGGGCACGCGGCGAGGATGTCGCCGAGCACGCGGGCGGCGTCGTCGACGACGTGTTCGCAGTTGTCCACGACCAGCACGACCTCGCGCGCCGCCAACGCGGCCCGCAGCCGGTCCTCGACGCTGAGCGGGCCGGCCGACAGCAGCCCGGCCTCGCGGATCCCGAGACCGTCGAGCAGCGCGCGGGCGACGTCGGCGGTGGCGCTGAGGTCGACGAACGCCACCTCACCGGGTTCGCGGTGCGCGACCTCGACGGCGAGCCGCGTCTTGCCGGTGCCACCGGGACCGATGAGCGTGACCAGCCGGTTGTCGCGCAGCCACTTCGACACCCGCCGCAGGTCCTCGTCGCGGCCCACGAAGCTGGTGAGCTGCGCGGGCACACCCCGGTGCGGCGCCTGCGCCCGCAACACCTCCAGATGAGCGGCCGTGAGCACGGGGGAGGGATCGACACCGAGCTCGTCCGCCAGCAGCGCCCGCCCCTGCGCGAACACCTCCAGCGCCTCGCTCTGGCGGCCGTCGCGGTGCAGTGACCGCATCAACGCCGCCCGCACGTCCTCCCGCAACGGCTGCTCCGCCACCAGGCCGCGCAGCTGCTCGCTCGTCCCACCCGACATCGCGCAGCGGAGGAACACCTCGGTCAGCCGATGCCTCGCCTCCGGCACGAACGGCGCGTCGACGTCGGCCAGTGCCGGTCCGCGCCACAACGCCAGCGCCTGCGCCGCCTGTCCGGCCTCGAGCAGCTCGACGCACCGCAGGTGGTCGACGTCGGACGGCTCGGCGACCAGCCGATAGCCCGCCGGGTGGTGCTCGACCACCAGCCCCGGCACGGCCCGGCGCAGCCGCGAGATCTGCGACTGCAGCGCGTTCGCCGCACCGGCGGGCGGCTCGTCGTACACGCCGCCGATCAGCTGGTCGTGCCCCACGATCCGCCCGGCGTCGAGCACGAGCATCGCCAGCAGGGCGCGCTGCCGCGGCGCCGCGACCTCCACACCGTCGACCAGCACCGGACCGAGCACCCCGAACTTCACAGAACATGATTGTTCCCGAGTCCGGACAGAGGCGAGGCCGGAACGTGTCAGCCCAGTTCGTGCCCCGTCGTCGCGTCCACGTGGGCCGGGACCTCGTCGTGCCGATCGCCCACGGTCAGCGTTCCGGTGGGCTCGAACAGCAGGATCCGCGCACCATCGAGCGACGACGGCTTGTGGAACGTTCCCCGCGGCACGGTGAACACCGAACCCGCCGGCAACACGACCGTGCGCTCGCCCCCGGCCTCACGCAACCCGATGCGCAGCTCACCGTCCAGCACGAGGAAGAACTCGTCGGTGTCGTCGTGGACGTGCCAGACGTGCTCGCCGCGCACCTTCGTGACGCGCACGTCGTAGTCGTTGACACGGGACACGATCCGCGGACTCCACAGAGCGTCGAAAGAGGCGAAGGCGTCGTCGAGGGCGATGGGTTCATTGGTCACACTCACAGCCTCGCCGCTGTCACGACCCGGACGTGAGTGCTAGGAATCGCACATGCCGCAAGAATCCTCGCACCGCGTCGTCGTCATCGTCGACGAGAACTCCAACCCCTTCGAACTCGGCTGCGCCACCGAGATCTTCAGCCTGCACCGCCCCGAGATCGGCGGCCACCTCTACGACTTCCGCCTCTGCTCACCCGAACCCACGACCACCATGCGCGACGGATTCTTCACCCTCACCGGCGTCGCGGACCTCGGCGCCGCCGACCACGCCGACACCCTCATCGTCCCCAACCGCCCCAACGTCGACGCACCCCGGCGCCCCGACGTCCTCGACGCCATCCGCCGCGCCCACACCCGCGGCGCACGCCTCGTCGGGTTCTGCAGCGGCGCCTTCACCCTCGCCGAAGCCGGCGTCCTCGACGGCCGCCGCGCCACCGCCCACTGGCAGTGGGCCGACGACTTCCGCGCCCGCTTCCCGGCCGTGCACCTCGAACCCGACGTCCTGTTCGTCGACGACGGCGACATCCTCACCTCCGCCGGCAGCGCCGCCGCCCTCGACCTCGGCCTGCACCTCGTCCGCCGCGACCACGGCGCCCAGATCGCCACCTCCGTCAGCCGCCGCCTCGTCTTCGCCGCCCACCGCGACGGCGGCCAGCGCCAGTTCGTCGAACGCCCCGTACCCGACCTGCCCGACGAGTCACTCGCCCCCGTCCTCGCCTGGGCACAGCAGCACCTCGACACCCCGCTCACCGTCACCGGCCTCGCCGCCCGCGCCGCCGTCAGCCCGGCCACCCTGCACCGCCGCTTCCAGGCACAACTGGGCACCACACCACTCGCGTGGCTCACCGGCGAACGCGTCGCCCTCGCGTGCCGGCTCATCGAACTGGGGGAGCGGCGCTTCGACGTCGTCGCCCGCCGCACCGGCCTCGGCACCGCCGCCAACCTCCGCGCCCTGATGCGCCGCGAAACCGGCCTCACCCCGTCGGACTACCGGCGCCGCTTCAGCCCAGCGCCCGCAGAATGATCCGCTCCACCACACGCGTCTTCGCGTCCGCGTAGTCCTGCACCCGACCCCACGACCGCCCCGCCAGCTCCCGCTTGGCCGACGCGTACAACTCACGATCCTCGGCAATGCCCCGCAACCAGTCGCGGAACAGCAGATGCCGCCGCACCTGGGCACACCCGCAGCGCCGGCACCTCGTCCAGCGGATCGTCCAGCGGGTCGTCCACCACCAGCATCAAGTCGATCAACGGCTTCGCGCACAACCCCGGCACCGACGTCGACCCCACGTGCTCCAGCTCCGCACCCGTTCCCGCTCGAACAGACCGGGCCAGGCGGAGTCGTACTCGGCGAGCTCGATGTCCACGGCAAACCCCCAGATCGGCAGTCGGCCAGAACATCAACTCCCGAACAGGTCACCCGCGCTCTCGACCCGCTCCAGCACCTCGTCCGCCGTGAACACCAGATCCTCCACGACCTCGCAGTCCTCGACCTCGTCCCACGTCACCGGCGTCGACACCGCCGGCCGCTCCCGAGCCCGCAACGAATACGGCGCCACCGTCGTCTTCGCCGGGTTGTTCTGCGACCAGTCGATGAACACCTTCCCCGTGCGCTGCGCCTTCGCCATCGTCGACACGATCAACGCCGGATGCTCCTGCGCCAACCGCTGCGCCACCGCCTTCGCGTACTCCGAGGTGTCCTTCGCCGGTGCGTACGCGTACACCTGCATCCCCTTGTTGCCCGACGTCTTCGCCCACGAATCCACACCGTCGTCGTCCAGCACCACCCGCACCAGCTCCGCGACCCGGCAACACTCCACCACCGTCGCCGGCGCACCCGGATCCAGGTCGAACACCAGCAGATCAGGATCCCGCTTCCCACCCCGCGGCCCCACCGTCCACTGCGGCACGTGCAACTCCAGCGCCGCCAGGTTCGCAAGCCACACCAACGTCGCCAGCTCGTCCACCATCACGTAGTTGACGGTCTCGTTGCCCTTCGCACTGCCCGGAGACTCCAACCGCATCGTCCGCACCCACTCAGGACGGTGCTCCGGCGCGTTCTTCTCGAAGAACCACTTCCCGTCCACCCCGTTCGGGAACCGCTTCAACGTCACCGGACGGTCCTTCAGATGAGGCAGCAACACCGGCGCGATCCGGGTGTAGTAATCGATCACCTCACCCTTGGTGAACCCGAACCCCGGGTACAACACCTTCTCCAGGTTCGTCAGCTTCAACACCCGGTCCTCGACCCGCACCGTCGCGTCACTCGACAACCCGACGCACCTCCTCCGGCGTCTTGTCCGGCCGCAACCCGCGCCACGCCGGAAACCGCATCCGACCGTCCGGCGTCCACTGCCGGAACACCACCTCCGCCACCAGCTCCGGCTCCACCCACCTCGCGCCCCTGGACCGCTCCCGCGGCATCTCCGTCACGAACGGCGACGACCTGCGCGCCAACGCCTCCAACCGCGGCGTCAGCACCGCCAGCTCCGCGTCGTTGAACCCCGTGCCCACCGACCCCGCGAACGCCAGCCCGCCGTCCTGCGGAATACCCAGCAACAACGCGCCGATCACCCCGGCCCGCTTGCCTTCACCCATCCGCCAGCCACCGATCACCACCTCCTGCGCCATCAGGTCCGTGATCTTGCGCCACACCGGCGACCGCACACCCGGCTGATAAGGCGAATCCAGCCGCTTCGCGACCACACCCTCCAAACCCTGCTCACGACTCGCCGCCAGCACCGACGCCCCGTCCTCGTCGTAGGACGGGGGAGTCATCCAGTTCGGACCCCGCAGCTCCAGACCCCTCAACAGCTCACGCCGCCGCCGAAAAGGCAACTGCAGCGTCGAACTGCCGTCCAGGTGCAGCAGATCGAACAACAACAACGTCACCGGGAACTGCCGCGCCGCCCGCCGCGCCGCCTCCGACTTCGTCACGTGCATCCGGTTCTGCAACGCGCTGAAACTCGGCCGCCCGTCCCGCAACGCGACGATCTCCCCGTCCAGCAGGGCCTCCGTCGACCCCAGCTGCCCACCCACACCCTGCAACTCCGGATAAGCGACCGTGATGTCGTTGCCCAGCCGCGACCACGCCTGAACACGCCCGCCCTCGACCCTCAAGATCGCCCGGACACCGTCCCACTTGAACTCGTACGCCCACTGATCATCATCATCGTGGGGGAGAGGACCAGGAACCGCGAGCATCGGCTTCAGCAGCTCCGGCAACACCTGCCAGTCCGGCCGCGCCGGCGCGTGCCGGCGCTTCACCATCCAGTTCTTCCCGTCCTTCCCCGAACGGAAGAACACGAACTGACCCTGCACACGACCACCGTGCAAGACCACGTCGACCTCGCGGTCCGACCACTTCACCGTCTCATAGCGGCCGCGATCCCAGAGGAACATCTCACCGCCGCCGTACTCACCCTTCGGGATCTCCCCGGAGAACTCCGCGTACTCCAGCGGATGGTCCTCGGTGTGCACCGCGAGCCTCACCACGTCCGTCGTCGGCGGCAAACCCTTCGGCACCGCCCACGACACCAGAACACCACCACGCTCCAACCGCACATCCCAATGCAGGCTGCTCGCGTGATGCTCCTGAATCACGAACGTGTCATCGTTCCCCGACGGCAACGCCCCAGCACCCGGCACGGGCTCCGGCGTCCTCGCCGCATCCCGCTTGCGCCGGTACTCGTCGAGCCCGGCCATCTACGCCGACGAAGCCTTCTTCTTCGGCGCGGCCTTCTTCTCAGCGCCCTTCCGCCCGGCCTTCGCCTTCTCCACACTGCGCTCCAGAGCCGTCATCAGATCGATGACATCGCCCTTCTCCTCGGTCTCCGGCTGCTCGGGCAACTCCGCACCCTCCGCCTTCGCCGCGATCACCTTCTCCAGCGCGTCCCGGTAGTCGTCGGTGAACGTGTCCGGATCGAAGTCACCCGCCATCGACTCCACCAGCGACGTCGCCATCTTCAACTCCTGCGGCCGCACCTCCACGTCCTGGTCCAGGAAGTCGAACTCCGCCTTGCGGATCTCGTCCGGCCACAACATCGTGTGCATCACCAGCACGTCATCACGAGCCCGAATCGTCGCCAGCGTCTCCTTCTGCCGAATCGTGATCTTCACGACCGCCAGCTGACCCGTCTTCACCAGCGCATCCCGCAACAACACGTACGGACGCGCCGCCGCCTTGTCCGGCTCCAGGTAGTACGTCTTCTGGAAGTAGATCGGATCGATCTCCTCCGCAGGCACGAACTCCAGGACGTCGATCGACTTGTCGGTCTTCACCGGCAACTTCTCGAAGTCCTCGTTCTCCATGATCACCATCCGGCCGTCGTCCAGCTCATAGCCCTTGGTGATCTCCGAATACTCCACCTCTTCACCACACACCGAACAGACGCGCTTGTACTTGATGCGCCCGCCGTCCTCCCGGTGCACCTGGTTGAACCGGAAGTCGTGCTCCTCGACAGCCGTGTAAAGGCGCACGGCGATCGTCACCAAGCCGAACGAGATGGCCCCACGCCACACGGATCTCATTCTCATTGGGTACCCCTGAAATGCGGTTTTCGCACCACCAGGTCACCCACTCGGCCTAACGAACCGGCAACCGGGCGACCCCCGGCCCACGCGTCACCACCGAGGGTCCCGCACCGCGGTCGAACACCGCTAGATGTCCTTGAGCGCCCGATACGTCCTGTTGCTCGCCACCGCCGCCCGACGCTCCCGCGCCGTCGCCTCGATGTAGTTCTGACTCGTCGCCAGACTCGCATGCCCCAGCAACGCCATGATCTCGCTCGCCGACGCCCCGTCCTCAGCCAGCCGCGTCGCGAACGTGTGCCTCAACGCGTGCAGGTTCGCCCCCGTCGGCACCCTGTCGTTCAACCCCGCCCACCGGAAACACGACTTCACCAGGTACTCCAGCCCACCACGCCCGATCGGCTCACCGTGCCGATCCCGCAGCAACGCCGACTCCCGATCAAAACGCCCCTGGGGAAACCGCCGCCGGCAACTCTTCAGGTACGCGTCGACGATCCGCTCCATCGGCGGCTCGATCGGCACACTGCGATCCCGGTTCCCCTTGCCCTTCACGTGCAACCGTTGATCACCCTCCCGCCCGACGATGCTCGCCAGCGTGAGCGTCCGCATCTCCGCACTGCGCAACCCCGCCACCAGCCCCAGCGCGATCACCAGCACATCCCGCTCCGGCCACGGATCACGACCCTTGCGCGCACCCTCCGCCGCGGCCGTCAGCAACTGCTCCGGGGTGTCCTCACCCCGCAACGGCTTCGGCACCAGCGGAGGCGTCTTCGGACGAGCGACCGCCCCCATCGGGTTGCCGGCGATCAGGTCCTCGGCCACGCAGAACGTCAGGAACTGGTTCCACGTCGACCACGCCCGCAGCACCGAGCTCTTGGCGTGGCCGTCCGCGAACAACCCGAACGCGTTGCGCAGATGGGCCCCGGTGAGCTGAGCGACGACGAGGTCCTCGACCGGGCAGGAGAGGGTCTCGGCCAGGAGCGCGTTCACGCCGGCGAGATCCCGCTGGTAGGCGGCCGTTGTGTGCGGCGAGTCCTTGCGGGTCCGGCGGGCGAGGAAGAAGGCGTCCTGAGCGGCGAGCACGTGCATATGGATCTTGTACCGCACGCCACCGACAATCCCGGACGCGGCGGCGGCACAGGGGAGGGGAGTGCTCGCCGGTCGTCGCGCACGAGCGATCGTGGAGGGCTTCCGAATCGCAGGTCAGGGGGTGGCGTGGGGCGTCGTCCCGGCGGAGGGGCAGCACCGGAACGCGTTGTTGCGAGGTTCGCGCACGGCGATGCACACACGCGGGCCTGAAGACCTGTTCTGTGCTGGATAATGGCGATTATGCATGAAATGTCCGTTTCGCCAGGTTCTGATCGGGTCAGGACGGTGCTGGACCAGGTGGCGTCACTTGTCGGGGATCGTGAGCGTAATGGCGCCTCGCTACGTACGTCTCACTGACGACACGTCGGTGTCGACCGCGCTCCGACATCGCCGTGGTTCTGATGTTGTGGCGTCTGCAAGTGCAGCCGGCCTGCCCGTTGGCTGCGACTTGCAGACGCGCCAACACGGGCGTTGCGGCCCCTTCCGGAGCGATCTTCGCAGGTCGCCGTTTCGCCGATAATCTACATTATGTCAAGTAACGTGGATCCGGCCGCCGGGAGACGCTCTCCCGCCGCCCCCGGCGCCGCTCACGCCCCAAGTCCGCTTCCTCGGCCGTCGCACGGCGCTTCCGCACCCCGCTGTCGTCAGGTCGTCGGGACGCCCGCCGCTCCATGGCCGGTTTTCCCGAGGCAGCCATGGAGCCGGTGTCCGCGAGCACCCGCTCCTGGCGACCTCGTGGCCTTACGTCACCGTGGCGATAGATGGCAGGGTGCTCGCTCATGATCGATGAGTTCGCCAAGGACTACCTGCACGGCGATCTGCGCGAGTTGCGCGAGGTGATGCTGTGGAAGCTCGAGGGCGTGCCCGATGTGGACGCGCGGCGTCCTTTGACGGCTTCGGGGACGAACTTGCTGGGGTTGGTGAAGCACCTGGCGCTGTCGGAGTCGCGGTACTTCGGTGAGGTGTTCGGCCGGCCGTTCCCCGAGCCGTTGCCCCGGTGGGACGACTTGGCGGCGCGCGGGTCGGACATGCGGGCGGACGAGTCGGAGTCGCGTGAGGAGATCGTGGGTCGCTATCGGCGTGTGTGGGCGCATTCGGATGCGACGATTTCTGCGCTTGCGGTGGATTCGCCTGGTCATGTGCCGTGGTGGCCGCGTCCTGAGGTGATGTTGTTCAACGTGCTGGTGCACGTGGTGACGGAGACCGCGCGGCATGCCGGGCACGCGGACATCTTGCGGGAGCAGCTCGACGGTGCGACCGGTGAGGGGCGTTGAGGGCTGTTTCCGCTGCTCCTCCGCGTTGAAATGATCTTGTCGGGGGTGCTTGCCACACTCGGGTCATGCGCTATGCGATCTATGTGCCGTCGTTCGGTTCGTCGCTGGGTGATCCGTCCGTGCTGGTGTCGCTCGCCGTGGAGGCGGAGGCGGCGGGGTGGGACGGGTTCTTCCTGTGGGACCACGTGGTGGTGCCGGGTGAGCCTGTCGTCTCGGATGTGTGGGTGACGTTGGGTGCTGTGGCGGCGCGGACGTCGAGGGTTTCGCTGGGGCCGTTGGTGACGTCGCTGGGGCGTCGGCGTCCGTGGAAGGTGGCGTTGGAGGCGTCGACGTTGCAGCGGTTGTCGGGTGGGCGGCTGGTGCTCGGGGTGGGTGCGGGTGTGCCGCAGGACTACTCCCCCTTCGGCGAGCGCGGGTCGCGTGCGGAGGCGATGTCGGAGGGTGTGGGGTTGGTGCGGGCGTTGTTGTCGGGTGCCGAGGTGGAGCACCACGGTGCGTTGTTCGACGTGTCGGGGGTGCGGTTTTCGCCGGTGGAGGTGCCGATCTGGGTGGGTGGGAGCTGGCCGCGGTCGTCGCCGTTTCGTGCGGCGGAGCATGCGGCGGGTGTGGTGCCGGCGACGTTCGGGCCTGATGGTCTGGTGGTGCTCTCCCCCGCGGATGCCGCCCGGTTGAAGGCGGATTTCGTGGCGTCGGGTGGTCGGGCCGATGGTGATGTCGTGTTGTGGGGCGGTGCCGTGTTACCGGAGGCGGGTGAGTACGAGGCGGCCGGTGTGACGTGGATGCTGACCGATGGTGGTGCGCGGGGGCTTGATGAGTTGCGGGCGTTCGTGGCTGCCGGTCCCCCGCGTTCAGGTGTGTAGGCCTCGGAGCAGTGTGTCGAGGTAGCGGCGTGCGGTGGTGAGTCGTTCGGCGGGGCCGGCGCTGTGGACGTAGGTGGCGTAGGCGATGCCGCACATGAGCGGTACGAGGTCCGCGTCGTCGACGTCGGGGCGGACGGCTCCGGCTTCGCGTGCGCGGGCGAGCAGTTTGGCGCCGGTGTCGAGGATCTGTGCTTTGAGTTCGGTGGTGCGTGGGAGCACGTCCTGGGTGGCGGCGGCGACTTTGACGAGTGCGGGGTCGGTGACCTGGCCTTCGACGACCTTGGTGAGGAAGTCGGCGAAGGCGGTCCAGGGGTCGTCGTGGGTGAGGCCTTGTTCGCCGCGGCCGGCGAGTGCTTCGAGGCAGGGGGTGGCGACGGTTTCGAGGAGTGCTTCGGTGGTCGGGAAGTGCCGGTAGACCGTGCCGACGCCGAGTCCTGCGCGGCGGGCGACGTCGTTGAGTTGCAGCGGGGTGCCTTCGTCGACGAGTTCTCTGGCGACGGTGAGGATGTGCTCCCAGTTGCGGGCGGCGTCCTTTCGCTGCGGGGTCATGTGTTCCAGACTAATTGGATATGCCATCCGGTACGTGGCCGAGTGGTGCGTGGCGCTGGCTGAGTCGGCGCACGGCGTGCTGGACGCGTGGGTCGGCCGCGGCGCGGTGGGGGGTGACCGGGGTGGCGCGGGGGCCGATGACGGTGCCGGTGGCGAGTGTGTCGTCGGTGGCGGCGCGGATCGAAGGGCGTGCGGCGGTGGAGGCGGGTCCGGAGGTCGATCGTTCGAAGGTGCGGCGTACGAGTGGCCAGAGCAGTCGCAGGCCGGGTGACACGATCTTGGGTGAGCGCAGGGTGCCGTCGGTCATGTCGGTGGCGGCGCCGCCGGGGTCGGCGGCGAGCACGGTCACGGTGGTCTGTCGCTGGGCGAGGTCGAGGGTGTAGGCGAGGTTGGCGAGCTTGGCTCGTCCGTACCAGTGGAAGCCGTAGTAGCCGCCGGGTGGTTCGGTGTCGTCGAAGACCTTCTTGGCGGCGGTGACGGCGCCGGAGGTCACGTTCACGACGCGTCCGGTCAGCACCGGCAGCAGGGATTCGGTGAGCAGGTAGGGCGAGAGGTGGTTGACGACGAAGGAGGCTTCGACGCCGTCGATGCGGGTGTGGTCGGGGTACATGGCGCCGACGTTGTTGACGAGTACGTCCAGTTGCCCCTCGGCGGCGATCTGTGCGGCGAGTGCGCGTACTTCGTCGAGTTTGGAGAGGTCGGCACGCAGGTACCGTGCGGGCTCCCCTCCCCTGGCGTTGATCGTGTCGACGGCTCGTGCGCCTCGTTCGGGGTTGCGGCCGACGACGGTGACGGCGTAGCCGGCTTCGGTGAGTCCGAGGGCTGTCTCCAGCCCGATGCCTCCGGTTCCCGCGGTGATCACTGCTCTGCGTGCCATGACACTCCCCAATCCGGATAGGTGATCCGCTTTGTGGCCACGCTAGCACACATGCGGATTAGCTATCCGTTTCACGCGGGCGAGAATGCCGCTGTGGATCTCGGGGTGATCGGCCAGGCGGCGGGCATGTTCGCGGTGACGAACGTCGACGACCTGGTGCTCCTCGCGCTGTTCTTCGCGCGGGCGAGGTCGGCCTGGCAGGTGGTGACGGCCCAGTACCTGGGCTTCACCGCCATCCTGGCGCTGGCCGTGGTCGGCGCGCTGGGGGCGTCCCTGCTTCCCGCCCACTTCCGCCCGTGGCTGGGGCTGATCCCCCTGGCGCTCGGCCTCAAGGCCGCGTGGTCGCTGTGGCGGGGCACGGATCACGAGGACGAGCCGGACGCCGCTCCCGGTGTTCTCGCGATGGCCGGTGTGACCCTGGCCAACGGCGGCGACAACATCGGCGTCTACGTGCCGGTCTTCACCGTGACGGACTCGCTGTGGGTCTACGTCGTGGTGTTCCTGCTGCTGGTCGGCGTGTGGTGCCTGGCGGGGTGGTTCCTGGCCTCCCGTCAGGTGGTGGCGAAGGCGCTCGCCAGGTGGGGCCACGTCGCGTTGCCGGTCGTGCTGGTCGTGATTGGTCTTTTGGTGGTGTTCTCGGGATGAGCACGCGCAAGATCAGGTAGACACTTCCGGTGAGCAGGACCTACAGCTACAGCTACGTCGACGCGGTGAAGATCCTCGGTGGCCAGAACCACCCGGTGGTCGCCGCCATGGACAAGGTGCTCGGCGGCGCGCTGCTGGTGGGGTCGCTGGGGCTGGGACAGGTGCTGGACCTGTTCGACGCCAAGCCCGACTTCGCCCGGCTGTTCTCCGAACTCGTCACGAAGGTGTCGGAGAAGCGCCGTGGTCTCAACCGCTACGACCGCACGCAACGCCTGTACGCAGCGCACTCGGTCGTCGTGATGACCGCGTACTTCGAGGCGCTGCGGGAGCTCGAGCTGCCGTTCTCGTTCTCCGCGGACGACGAGAACCTCCTGGACTCCGGGAACCCGTTCGACAAGCCGTTGCCGATGCCGTCGGCCGGCCTGAGCCACGAGGCGAACCTGGTCTCGATCCGCACCTTCTACGAGGCGTTGAACCAGGACCTCGAGTGGGTCACGACGGGATCGGCGACGTGGGACCGGCTCACCGCGGCGGAGCAGGAGCGGACGTTCGCGTCGTACCGGGTGCTGCCCGATCGGGCGGTCCGGCGCTACCAGGAGCTCTTCCGGCAGCTCGCGGTCGACTGTCCGGAGGTGGCTTTCTGGTCCTCGATGGAGGACCACAGGGCCACCAGGTTGGCGCTCGCGCGGCTCGAGGACGTGCTGCGCGAGATGACGGCCGTGCGGGTCGAGGACGTGCGGCTGACGGAGCTGGCCGCGGTGTACTCCGCGGCGTTGCGACGGCCGCTGGTCCCCTCCGGGGGCGGGTCCCGGATCCCGGCGCTCGGTGAGGCGTACGTCGACCCGCGGTTCCAGCTGCTGGTGGACAGTGGCCGCGAGACGGTGCCCGCGACGGCCGAGTACTGGAGCGACATGCCGGAGCGGACCGACCTCTACGCTTACCTGGCGGGCCGTCTGACGTCGGTGGAGGCCTGGTTCGCGCCATTGCTGGTGCTGGGCGATCCCGGGTCGGGCAAGTCGGTGCTCACGGAGATGATGGCGGCGCGGTTGTCGGCCGCGGGAACGCCCGTCGTGCGGGTGGAGCTGAGGAACGTGCCGGCCGACTCGGACGTGCGGCAGCAGATCGAGCACGGTCTGCAGCGGTTGCTCGACGAGCCCGTCGGCTGGGCCGCCTTCTCCCGCGCCACCGGGGGTTCGGTGCCCGTGGTGGTCCTGGACGGTCTGGACGAGCTGATGCAGGCGACGGGCGTGAGCCAGAACCGGTACCTGACCGCGGTCGCGGAGCTCCAGCAGGACCTGGCCGACAAGCGACGGCCGGCCGCGTTCGTGGTGACGAGCAGGTTGAGCGTGTGCGCGGGGCTCGCGTTGCCCGCGATGTCGCACGTGGTGCGGTTGCTGCCGTTCTCCGAAGACCAGGTGCGCCAGTGGCTGGAGGTGTGGAACGCGGGTGGCTCGCCGCTGCCGGCCGAGGTGGCGCTGGAGTACCCGGAGCTGGCCGAGCAGCCGCTGCTGTTGCTGATGCTGGCGTTGTACGACGCGGTGGACGGGGCGTTGCGGCGCGACCACCAGCAGATCAGCCGGGGGCAGCTCTACGAGCGGCTGCTGGGGCGGTTCGCCCGGCGTGAGGTCGAGAAGTCACCCGTCGAGCGCACCGAGGAGGACCTGGACTCCGATGTCGAGTTCGAGCTGGACCGGTTGTCGGTGGTGGCGCTCGCGATGTTCAACCGCGGCGTGCAGTGGGTGACCGGGGACCAGGTGACGGCTGACCTCGCCGCGCTGCTCGAGGTCGGCTCGGCGGACAGGTCCGTGGGTGCGCGCACTCCCCTGTCCTCCGGTGACCTGGCGCTGGGGCGGTTCTTCTTCGTGCAGAAGACGGAGGCGGTGCGGGGCGACGACACGAAGCTCGCGACCTACGAGTTCCTGCACGCCACCTTCGGCGAGTACCTGGTGGCGCGGTTCATCTGGCGGACGCTGACGGAGCTGGCGCGCGAGGACGCGGCCAGGTCGCGGCGCAAGACCACCGTGGACGACACCGAGCTGTACGCGGTGCTGTCGTTCATGGCGCTGACCACGAGCAAGCCGCTGCTGGACTTCCTGCGGGAGTTCGCGGACGACGACCGGATGTTCGACATGCTGGTGCGGCTGCTGGAGACGAGAGACGACCGCCGCGTGGCACGGTCGGCGTACGAGCCGGTCCCGCTGCCGGACTCGGCGAGGGAGGCGAAGTACGCGGCGAACCTGGTGGCCTTGACGTTGGTGTTGCGGGACAGGGTGTACGCGCCCGATCTGCGGTTCAGCGTCGACGACTGGAGGCGGGCGACGCTGTTCTGGAAGTCGCGGTTGTCCGCCGCGGAGTGGGCGAGCTTCGTGCGGTGCGTGTGGATGACGCGGGACCGCGAGCAGCACTTCTACCTGAGCCTGCACAAGGGAGCAGGAGCCGAGGCGGATCCGGGCTGGCTGCTGATGTCGGAGCCGTACGTGACCCTGGACGAGGTCAGCCTGACCTGGCGGGACGCGATGCGGCCCTTGACGTCCGCGTATTCGATCGATGACGCGATCACCCTCGTCGAGCTGGCCGCGACACCCGTGTCGAGGTGTGTGCCGGTGCTGCGACGGCTGGTCGATGACTCCTTGCGGCATCGCGAGGCCTGTGCTCGCATCGGGGTCGGTGGCGACGACCTGGCGATCCTCTCGGCCTTCGCGGAGGAGTGGGACTACGGCAGCGTCCCGGTGCTGGAAGCGTGGTTGCGGCTGCACGAGCGCGGCTTCCGGTTCCCGGCCGGGCGCGCCTACCTCTCCACGGAGGAGTTGCTTCCCGTCGTCTCCGGTCACGGGCTCGCGGAACGACCGGATCTGGTCAAGCGGGCCAAGGCGGCGGCGGTTGACCTGGGTCTCGTATGGCCGCCGACAGTGAACCGGCGATCGCGGTCAGGTCCTGATCGCTGAGGTCGCGCTCCCCCACCTTGCGCAGCACCTCGGTGCGGGAGCACACCACCACGGCGCCGGTGTGGCCGCCCAGCTCCGCCGCGGCCACGATCTCCGTGTTCCCGTTGTGCACGACCAGGATCGGGTCGGGCGTGTCGGTGTAGAGCAGGCGCTCGATGTCACGTCCGGTGATGGCCATGCTCAGTCTTGTACGGCCCGGGCGTAGCGGGCCGCAAGAGAGCGAACGTGTTCGACGAGTTCGGGTGGTGAGGTGACTTCGAAGTCGTAGCCGAGCATGCCGATCCACACGGCCAGTGTTTCGACGGAGTCGGAGCCGGTCACGAGTTCGCAGGTGGTGTCGTCGACGGCTTCGACGGTGCCGATGGCGGCGTGGATGCGGGCGGCGACGGCGTCGGCCGGGGCGTGGACGCGGACTCGGGCCTGGAAGCGCCAGGCGGCTTGGGTGACGCGGGAGGCGACGTAGGTGGTGGCGTCGAGGTCGCGTGGGGTGAAGCGGGGGCCGAACGGGGGCTGCGGTGGGGTGATGCGGTCGACGCGGAAGCTGCGCCAGTCCTGCTTGTCGGCGTCCCAGGCGACGAGGTACCAGCGGCGGCCCCAGTTGACGAGGCGGTGGGGTTCGACCCGGCGGCGGGTCGCGGTGCCGTCGTGGGCCTGGTAGTCGAAGCGCAGGGTGTCGCTGTCGCGGCAGGCGGCGGCGAGGGTCGAGAGCAGTTCCGGGTCCAGTGCGGGTGCCGGGGAGTCGCGGGGGACGGACTCGACCTGTTCGAGGGCGGAGACGCGGTGGCGCAGGCGGGACGGCAGGACCTGCTCCAGTTTCAGCAGGGCGCGCAGGGAGACCTCTTCGAGGCCGGTGACGGCGTTGGTGCGCAGGGCCGCGGCGACGGCGACGGCCTCGTTGTCGTCGAGCAGCAGGGGTGGGAGCTCGGCGCCGGCGCCGAGGCGGTAGCCGCCGAACGAGCCGGTGGTGGCGTTGACCGGGTAGCCGAGCTCACGCAGTCGGTCGACGTCGCGGCGGACGGTGCGGGGGCTGATCTGCAGTTCGTCGGCCAGTTCGCTGCCCTGCCAGTCGCGGCGTGACTGCAGCAGGGCGAGCAGGCGCAGCAGGCGCGCCGAGGTTTCCAACATGGACCGACACTTTAGGACAGAGGCTGGCCGCAAGGCTCGTTAGCCTCGGGTTATGACGGAGATCAGGGAATTCCACATCGCGGTCGACGACGCCGACATCGAGGAGTTGCGGGCTCGTCTGGCGCGGACGCGGTGGACCGACCAGGTCGCGGGGGCCGGGTCGCGCTACGGCGACGACGTCGCGGACGTGCGGGAGACGGCCCGGTACTGGGCCGAGGAGTTCGACTGGCGGGCGGTGGAGGCGAGGCTCAACTCGTTCCCGCAGTTCGTCACCGAGATCGACGGCACGAACGTTCACTTCCTGCACGTGACGAGCCCGAACCCGGACGCGCTGCCGTTGCTGCTGATCCACGGCTGGCCGGGTTCGGTCATGGAGTTCGTCGACGTCGTCGAGCACCTGCGCGAGGACCACCACCTGGTGATCCCGTCGATCCCGGGCTTCGGGTTCTCCGGGCCGACGACGCGGATCGGCTGGCACTCCGGGCGCGTCGCTACGGCGTTCGCGGAGCTGATGGCGCGGCTGGGGTACCGGCGCTACGGGGTGCACGGCAACGACGCGGGGGCGATCATCGCGCCCCAGGTCGGACAGGCCGATCCGGAGCACGTGGTGGGGGTGCACGTCACGCAGATCTTCTCGTTCCCCTCGGGTGACCCGGCGGAGATGGAGGGCCTGACCGAGGACGACTTCCGGCGTCTGGGGGTGCTGCAGAACTTCTGGGAGACCATGTCGGGGTACGCGAAGCTGCAGCAGTCACGGCCGCAGAACGTGGCGTTCGCGCTCGCGGACTCCCCCGTCGGCCAGCTCGCCTGGACGATGCAGCTGATGGGCGAACCGGCCGTGACGAGGGACTTCCTGCTCGCGAACGTGGCGATCTACTGGTTCACCGGCACCGCGGGGTCCAGCGCGCGGCTGTACTTCGAGGACGCGCACCGCGAGGACCAGCCCGCGGAGCCGACGACGGTGCCGACGGGTGTCGCGATCTTCCCCGACGACTTCCAGACCATCCGCCGCTTCGCCGAACGCGACCACCGCAACATCGTGCACTGGTCGGAGTTCGAGACCGGCGGGCACTACTCCGGGCACGACTCGCCGGAACTGCTGGCGGGCGACCTGAAGGTGTTCTTCGCGAAGATGTAGCCATGCCGCAGTGGATCGAGGCGGGGATCTGGGGACTGGCCGGTGGCGGCGCGCTCGTGGCGGGCGCGCTCGTCGCCTGGTTCCTGCGCGTGCCCCGCGACGTCGTGGCCGTCGTGATGGCGTTCGGCGCCGGGGTGCTGACCGCGGCGGCGGCGTTCGAGCTGATGGACGAGGCGGAGAAGACCGGCGGTCTGCTCGCCACCTCCGCCGGGTTCCTCGGTGGCGCGGTCGGCTACGTGCTGGCGAACCTGGTGCTCGCGCGGCGCGGGGCGCGGCACCGCAAGCGCAGCAGCAACCAGCCGACCGAGGACGAGCAGGCGGGCAGCGGCACCGCGATCGCCGTGGGAGCGCTGCTCGACGGCGTCCCCGAGTCGGTCGTGCTGGGCGTGTCGCTGCTCAGCGGCGGCGGCGTCGGGGTGGCGATGCTGGCGGCGGTGGTCATCTCGAACGTCCCGGAAGGGCTCTCCAGCGTCGCCGGCATGAAACAGGCCGGTCGCGGGCCCGGTTACGTGTTCGGGGTGTGGGGTGCGATCGCCGTGGCCAGCGGGCTGTCCGCCGCCCTGGGGAACCTGCTGCTCGACGGCGCGTCACCGCAGCTCATCGCCGTGATCACCGCGGTCGCGGCGGGGGCGATCCTGGCGATGATCGCGGACACCATGATCCCCGAGGCCTACGAGCGGGCCCGCCTCTACACCGGGCTGTGCACCACCGCGGGCTTCCTCACGGCGTTCGTGGTGGAGCGGCTGGGCTAGATTCCCCGGTGTGGTGATCGGTGAGTTCTACGACGTGGTGATCGACTGCCCCGACCCCGGCGCGCTCGCCGAGTTCTACCGGCAGGTCGTCGGCGGTGAGATCACCGACTCCGACGGCGACTGGACCACGCTCGTCACGGCCGGCGGCCGGCGCCTGTCGTTCCAGCGCGTCGAGGACTACTCGCCGCCGCGCTGGCCCGGCCAGGAACACCCCCAGCAGATCCACCTCGACGTCCTGGTCGCCGATCTCGACGTCGCCGAGCCGCTCGTGCTGGCCCTGGGCGCGACCCTGCTCGAGGGCTCGTCCGGGCACGCCGGGTTCCGCGTCTACGCCGACCCCGCCGGGCATCCGTTCTGCCTGGTGACCAGCTAGGCGCGCCAGACCGTGGCGGAACGGGTCTCGGTGCTCTCCAGCGTCAGCGGCACCGGCACCTCGTAGCGGGCGCACACGGTGAACCGGTCGCGGGGCAGGTGCGCGCGGTCCGGGTCCCCGAGCAGCACCACTGCACCCCGCGCCGCGGCCCTGCTCAGGAACGGCAGCACCAGCGCGGTGATCTCCGCGTCGTAGAACACGTCCCCGGCCAGCACGACGTCGGCGCCGTGCGCGTCGCTGTCGAGCTGGTCGCCCTCCAGCGTGCTCACCGCGACGCCGTTGGCCGCGGCGTTGAGCTGCACCGCCGCGAGCGCCAGCGGGTCGATGTCGTTGGCGGTCACCACGTCCGCCCCGGCCAGTGCCGCGGCGATCGCCACCAGACCCGAGCCCGAGGCCAGGTCGAAGACCTTCCTGTCCCGCACCAGCCCGGCGTTGTCGAGCAGGTGCCGCGCCAGCGCCTGCCCACCCGCCCACGGGAACGCCCAGAACGGCGGCTGGTCGTGCCGGGTCAGCTCCCACAGGCCCATCGCCTCCGCCGCGCTGTGCAGCGCCACCTCGGGCACCAGCGGCACGGGGGCCAGCGTCGTGTGGGCGAGCACGAAGTCGGTGAGCGTGGGCGCGGACATGACGGAGAAGCTTAGGGGCAGCGCGAACACCGGCCGCAGAGGCGAAAGGCCACAGGTTCACATGCCGCCGGCCACCCGCAGGATCGCGCCCGTCGTGTACGAGGCCTCCTCCGACAGCAGCCACGCGATGGCGTTCGCGATCTCGCCGGACTCACCGGGACGGCCCAGCGGGATCCGGGCGGCGACGCGATCGGGGCGGCCGGGGTCGCCGGACAGGTGGTGGATGTCGGTGCGGATCGTGCCGGGCTGCACGCAGTTGACCCGGATCCCGCGTGGCGCCAGCTCCTTGGCCAGGCCGATCGTCAGCGCGTCCACGGCCGCCTTGGTGGCGGCGTAGTGCACGTACTCCCCCGGACTGCCCAGCGTCGCCGCCCCGGACGAGACGTTCACGATCGCGCCGCGGCTCATCCGCCGGGCCGCCTCGCGGGCCACGAAGATCGCGCCGACGAGGTTGACGTCCACCACCCGGCGCAGGTCCTCCGTCCGCAGCTCCGCGAGCGGCCCGGACGGGGAGGTGATGCCGGCGTTGCTCACCACGCCGGTGATGTCGTCCCCGGCCGCGTCGAACAGGCGCGCCACATCGGCCTCGTCCGCCGTGTCCGCCCGGACGGCGAGCACGCCGAGCTCGGCCTCCAGCGCCCGCGCCTCGTCCTCGGCCCGCCGGTAGCTGATCACGACCCGGTGCCCGTCGCGCACGAGCCTGCGCGCGGTCGCGGCCCCGATACCCCGGCTTCCCCCGGTGATCACCGTAGTCATGCCGCCCAGCCTATACTCGGCACCGGATATACGGGAGCGGATATGACGTTCAAGCGCACGAACCCCCTGGCCCTGGCGGTGCTGGCCCTGCTGTCGGAGCGGCCCATGCACCCCTACGAGATGGCGCAGACCATGCGGGAACGCCACCAGGAGGAGGTCATCAAGCTCAACTACGGCTCGCTGTACACGGTGGTGGAGTCACTGCGCGGCCACGAGCTGATCACCGCCTCCGCCGTGCAGAAGGCCGGCAACCGCCCCGAGCGCACCGTCTACGCCGTCACCGCCGCGGGCACGGCCGAGCTGCACGACTGGCTGCGCGACCTGATCGCCGTGCCCGCCAAGGAGTACCCGCGCTTCGAGGCCGGGATCTCCCTGGTCGGCCTGCTGCCCCCGGCCGACGCGCTGGAACTGGTGCAGCAGCGCGAAGCCGCCGTCGGTGAGCAGCTCGCCGCGCTGGCGGTGCTGCTGGAGAAGCTCGCCGGCATGGGACTGCCGCAGCTCGCGTGGATCGAGCTCGACTACCGGATGGCCGTGCTGCGCGCCGAACGCGCCTGGCTGGCCTGGTTCGCCACCGCCACCCGCGAGGGCACCGTCGGCGGCTACGACGACTGGGAGGACAGACACCGATGAGACTGCTGTTCGAAGTGACCGGCGTGGTGCACGCGCCGCTGGAGGACGTGCGCGCGCGGATGTTCGCCGACGCCGGCGAGTCCGGGCCGCACCGGCTCGTGGACCGCGAGCAGGGCGTGATCGCCTACTGGGGCGACTGGTGGTACCGCGGCGAGGACACTCTGCACCCCCATCCCGAGGGCGCGCTCCTGCGCCACCGCGTCTACAACATCGCCAGGCAGGGCAACTGGGCGCCCTACCTGGCGAACAAGCTGTTCCTCGGCTACCGCGCCAAGCTCGAGGCGTCGATGCGCGACCGGGTGCGGCGGTTTCAGAGCTGACCGAAGCGCACGACCGCCACGAACACCGCCAGCGCGCACAGCACCAGGTTGATCGGCACCGTGGCGCCCTCACCACGACGGATGTGTGTGATCGCGGCACCCACCTGCACCAGCGCCAGGCCGAGCGCCGCGATGGGGGTGAGGATCGGCGCGACACCGGTCAGCCACGGCAGCACCAGCCCGAGCGCGCCCGCGACCTCGACCGCGCCGATGCCCTTGACCTGCCCGGACGTGAAATCTCCCGCCCAGGCCATCCTCGGCTCGGCCAGCAGGTCCTGTTTGGCCTTGACCAGCTTGGTGAAGCCCGCCATCAGGTACAGGGCAGCCAGCACACCCGACACGATCCACACCGCGACGTTCATGACCGAGAACCTAGCCCCGCGCCAGGGAGGCCAACCAGAGATGCCGCAACTCACAGATCAACTAAGGGTCGCCTTAGTCATCACCCGAACGGCCGTATAGAGTGTGCAGATGAGGTGCTCGACACTCTCCGGCTTCGCGGGCGAACCGCTGGCCGGTACGGCCGCGACCGCGACGGCGTGGCTGTGCCTGGAACAGCCGGGCCCCTGGGGCCGCGACGCCCTGACGGAGAGCCACCTCGACCCCGAACTGGGCGCCGAGCTGCAGCGCCGCGCCGCCGGCACCGGTGTGCGCATCCTGCTGATCCGCCGTCCCGGCAGGCACGCCGACGACCACGTCCCCACGACCCGCCGCCTGTACCTGGCCTCGGCGAAGCCCGGCGCCTCCTGGCTGGAACAGGCCGACCTGGCCACGCCGGAGGAAGCCCTCGAGCTCGACTTCGAGGCGCTGGGAGCGGGCCGCTCCACCGCGTTCGGCACCCCGGTCCGCGACCCGTTGCTGCTGATCTGCACCAACAGCAAGCGCGACGTCTGCTGCGCCCTGTACGGCCGCCCGATCGCCACCGCGCTGAACCTGTGGGAGTGCACCCACACCGGCGGCCACCGCTTCGCGCCCACCGGGGTGCTGCTGCCCACCGGTCACCTGTACGGACGACTCGACCACCAGTTGGCCCAGCGCGTCGTCACGGAGGGCATCGTCGCCGACCGCTGCCGCGGCCGCTCCTGCTTCACCCCGCGAGGGCAGGTTGCCGAGGTCGCCGTGCGCGAGAAGATCAGCGAGACCCGCGACGTGCTGACCGTCGTGGCCGAGACCCCGGACTCCGCCACGGTGCGGCACGCCGACGGGCGGGAGTGGCGGGTGGCGCTGACCGAGCAGCCGGTGCCACCGCGGCCCGCGAGCTGCGGCAAGTCGCCGGACATCGCGATCGCGCTGGTGGCGACGGCGATCGACGAGCTGGCGAAGGTCTGCCGCTGAGGGCGTGACCCGAAGATCGGCGTCCTGCTGGGCGTGGATCACCTCGCCGGCGTTGCTGGCGGCGCCGCTAGCCTCGGCCGGGTGCCCCGGCTGATCCACCTCAACGGCCCGACCGGCGTCGGCAAGTCCACGATCGCCGCCCGCTACGCCGCCGACCACCCCGGAACGCTCGACCTCGACGCCGACGAGATCGTCCGGCTCGTCGGCGGCTGGCGCGAGGACTTCCACGGCGCGGTCGACCTGGTGCGTCCGCTCGTGCTGGGCATGGCGGCCACCCACCTGGCCTCGGGCCACGACGTCGTGATGCCGCAGCTGATCATGCGCGGCGGCGAGCGCGACAGGTTCGCCGCCGCGGCCACCTCCGCGGGCGCGGACTACCTGGAGTTCGTGCTGCTCGCACCGCCCGAGACGGCGATGGACCGGTACCGGCGGCGGGAGCACCACATCGACCACGTCGTCGAGGCGCTCGGCGGCGCGGAGGTCGTCCGGCACAGCCACGAGCGCATCACCGCCTACCTCACCCCGGCCGCCACGGTCCTCGACGCCACCGGTGAGGTCGAGCAGACCTACGCCAGGCTGAGAGCGGCGCTGGACGTAGGTTGATCGGATGCAGAGCACGCACACCGTCCCCGCTGACCGGAGACGCGTCCTGGGCGTCGTGCTGTCGGTCATGGCGCTCGCGTGCGCCGCGCTGACGGCCGCGGGGTTCGTGGTGGACCTCGGCGGCGCTGAGGACGGGCTGGTCCTCGCCGTGATCGCGCTGCTGCTCTTCGTGCCTTCCGCGGTGCTCCTGCTGAGCACACCCGGCAAGCCCGAGCTGCTCGAACTCGACGACAACGGCATCGCGCACGTCCTCGGCGGCGTGAGGCGGTCGTGGAGGTGGGACCAGGTGGCGGTCCTCGACATCGCCGAGCCCCAGGTGTACTCCTACGACGGTTCCGACTGCACCGTCCGGTTCACCGACGGGCAGCTCCTGCACGTCAGCGGGCGCACCGAGAACAGCCGCGCCGTCGTCGCGGCGCTGACCACACGCTGCCCCCACGCGCGGCGCGAACCGGTGCGCAGGAGGCACAAGAGGCGCGCGGCGGTCGTTCTGGGCGGTATCACGCTCGTGTGCGGCGGTGTCGCGACCTGGGCGATCGTCGCGCAGAAGAGCGGTGAACCCCTCGAGATGGCCCAGCCCGCGGTGGCGCTCACGACGCCGGCGGTGATCAGCCTGATTCTGCTGATCGCCGTCCTGGTGACGGGCCGGCGCTAGGCGCGGTCGCGGAGAACACGCCGATGCCCAGCGCGTACGGGTCGTCCAGGCCGACGGTCTGCAGCGTCTCCGCCGGCAGCGCGAGCAGCGAGATCGCCACACCCAGGAAGTAGGCGTCGAGCAGGCCCGTGTCGCGCACCGTCGAGGGCAGGCCGGCCGCCTGCTGCAGCGCGGCGGCGGCCTCGGCGTTCGCGAGGACCATGCCCGACAGCGCCTCGCGCACACCGGGGCGGCGGACCGCCTCCAGGTACAGCTCGACCATCGCGAGCATCTGCGTCGGGTCGTCGGCGACCGCGCGGCGCAGCAGGGCCGGGTAGAGCTCGGCGACGTCGGTGGCGCTGATGTCGGCCGGGGTCGTCTCGCGCAGGCGTTGCACGGCGGCGCGGTGCAGCGCGGTCATGCGGGCGGCGCAGGCGGTGAGGACGGCCTCGCGGGTCGGGAAGTAGTTCTTGGTGGTGCCGATGGGGACGCCGGCCTCGCGGTCGATCGCGCGGTGGGTCAGGCCCCGGCCGCCTTCCACCGCGAGGATCTGGATCGCGGTGTCGCACAGCAGATCACGACGGCTCACGGTCCGGGACACTAGCAAGATCACCACAGGTGTGGTGAATCGGGGCGAACGTGCTGGTCCCGGCGGTCGCGATGACGACGCCGCGTTCGAGCACGAGGAACAGGCCGCAGACGCAGCGGACGTAGGCGACGGCGCCGTGCGAGGAGACGGCGGAGGTGCACGGCCAGTCGCAGGCGGGGCAGGTGGCGATCATGAGCCAAGCCTGATGTCATGGTCTAGTGCATTTCAACCCTTACGGCGGGACGGCTGCCGAGCTCGCCGCGACCCTGGTCAACGCCGACCCGTCCGCGCACCTGCTGGACGTGCTGAAAGCGTCGGACTACAAGCCCCTGGGCTCGCTCGACGCACGGCAGGAACGTGACGTACGAGACTGGATCGCACGGCTGCGCGAGGTGTTCCGCGCCCCCACGGTCGAGCTGCTCAACGACCTGCTGGCCCAGTCCTCGACCACGCACTACATCTCCACGCACGACGGACGCGCCCCGCACCTGCACTACGCCCGCGAGGACGAACCGACCGACGTGCGGCTCAAGGCGTACACGGCGGCGGGCATGGCGGCGTTGTTCTGCGAGGACGCGGGGCGCATCGGCTCGTGCGGCCGCGACGGCTGCGACACGGTGTTCGTGGACACCAGCCGCAACGGCAGGCGGCGGTTCTGCTCGACCAAGTGCGCCAACCGCGTCGCCGTCGCGAACCACCGCAGCCGGGCCCAGTCCGCGTGATCGGCACGACCCGGGCCCGGCGGGCTCACTTGTCGATGACGTTGAGCAGGCGGCGGGCCTTGTACTCGGAGTTGGCCTCCAGGCCGTAGGTGTGGCTGCGCCAGTCGGTGCCCCAGCCGCCGCGCTGCTCGTAGGCGAAGTAGCGGGTCCTGGTCGAGTCGGTCCACCGGTCGAAGATCACGACGTGGCGGTTGTCGCCGTCCCCGATCGCGTCGATGACCAGGTCGCCGCGCTTGAGCTCGCTCATCGCGATGGGGGACGTCCAGGTGGTGGTGATGAGCGCCTGGGTGTTGGGCGCGTCCGGGACCTTGTCCAGGCGCGCGGCCATCGAGGCGTAGCCGGAGCAGTCCATGCGGTAGCCGTCGGTCCACTTGCGGTTCTGGTCGTAGGGCACGCGGGTGCCGTTGTTGGCCGTCAGCCAGCTGTTGGCGCGGTCGATGATCTCGTAGCGGTAGATCGGCGCCCCGGCGGCGTAGGCCGGGGACACCAGGGTGCTCAGGGCGACGAGTGCGGCGGCCGCGATCGCGAGGACTCTCATGTGCGCTACTCCCATTCCGTAGATCAGCTGCGGGCGCTTAGGGTCGGTTCATGGAGCTGACGGAGCTGTGTTTCGCCGGGGTGGCCAGGCAGGCACACGCCGTGCGGTCCGGTGAGGTGACCGCCCGCGACCTGCTCGCCGAGCACCTGCGCCGCATCGAGCGGATCGATCCGCGGCTCAACGCGTTCCGGATGGTCTTCGCCGAACAGGCCCTCGCGCAGGCCGAGCACGCCGACGCGCGCAGGTCCGCGGGCGAGGACCTGCCGCTGCTGGGGGTGCCGATCGCGGTCAAGGAGGACATCGCGCTGGCCGGCCTGCCCACCACCAAGGGCACGAACGCCGCGCGCACCCCGCAGCCGGCGGACTCCGCGATCGTCACACGGCTGCGCGCGGCCGGGGCGGTGATCATCGGCCGCACCCGGATGCCGGAGCTGGGCCTGTGGCCGTTCACCGAGAGCTCGTGGGCAGGCCCGACGCGCAACCCGTGGTCGCTCGCGCACTCCCCCGGCGGGTCCAGCGGCGGGTCGGCCGCGGCCGTGGCGGCGGGACTGGCGGCGGCCGCGATCGGCACCGACGGCGCCGGGTCGATCCGCATCCCGTCCGCCGTGACGGGCCTGTTCGGGCTCAAGCCCCAGCGCGGCCGCATCTCGCTCGCACCCGAGCCGCAGGTGTGGGGCGGTCTCGTGGTGGCGGGGCCGATCACCCGCACGGTGCTGGACTGGGCGCTGGTCGCCGACCAGATCCACGGCGCCGCACCCGGTGACGCGCACGTCGCGCATCCGCCGCGCATGAGCTTCACGCAGGCCGCGCGCACGGATCCGGGCCGGCTGCGGATCGGGGTGTCGCTGCGGCCGTGGGGGCCGGGCATCCCGATCGCCGACGAGGTCCGCGACGTCGTGCAGGACACCGCCGCGCTGCTCACCGACCTCGGTCACGACGTCGTGCGGCTCGACCCGCCGATGCGCGACGTCACCGCCTCCACGCAGTTCGCCGCCCGCTACGTGCACAACGCCTACCTGGCGCGCACGGACATGGAACTCCCAGACCTGCTCGAGCCCCGCACCCGCGCGATCGGCGAGCTGGGCCGGCGCCTGCCGCGCGGCGTCGTGCGGTGGGCGGCCAAGGACGACGCGGCGCTCACCGCGCACGCGAACCGGGTGTTCGCCTCGATCGACGTGCTGCTCACCCCGGCGCTGACCCGCCCGCCGATCCGCGTGGGCGAGTGGGACGGCCGCAACGTCGTCACGGCGCTGCTCGCGGCCTCGCACTACACGACGTTCCTGCCGCTGTGGAACATCGTCGGCAACCCCGCCGCCTCGGTTCCCGCCGGTCGCACGTCGGCGGGCCTGCCGCTGGCGGTGCAGCTCGTGGGCCGCCAGCACGACGAGTGCACGCTGCTGTCGGTGTCCGCCCAGCTGGAGCGCGCCCGGCCGTGGGCGGACCGGATCCCCTCCGGCCTCGATCATGCGAACTAGGATATTACGAGAACGGACTATCCGAGCCGGGAACTATCAGAATCCGCGCTTGGACAACTCGTCGAGCAGTTCGCGGTCGGCCACGTGCCGCGACTTGATGTGGTCCAGGTAGTCGGCGAACGCGTCGGGCTGCAGTCCGCGTAGTTGTTCGAGCAGATCCATGACGAGGTCCTGCTCCTCGATGCCCCGCCGGGCGAGCTCGACCTCCACGATCCGCCGGTACACCTCCACGGCCAGGCGGCTGCCGTCCTGCACCAGGTGCCGCACCAGCTCCGCGCGCAGCGGCGGCCACTCGTCGGTGTGCACGACCAGCGCCCGGATCTTGAGGTACACGTCGAGGTTGGGCCGCGCGAAGAACGCCTCCCGGCAGACCTCCAGCGCGCGGTGCGGCGCGCCCCGGCGCAGGTGTTCCTCCACCGCGAGGTCGATCAACCGCAGCGACGCGCCGCGCCCGCCCACCGCGCGCAGCCCGCGTTCCACCCACTCCAACGCCTCGTCCGAGCGGCCGTTGTCGCGCAGCACGGTCGCGACCTGCAGGTAGTGCCAGCCCGAGGAGAGGTCCTTGGACAGCACGAGCAGCTGCAGGTCGACGTCCTCGGTGTACTCGGCGAGCTCCTCCATGACGCGCAGCAACGCCCAGCGGGCGCGGTCGTAGCGGCCGGTCTCGCCGAACCCGATCACCGGCAGCGGTTCGAACAGCGCCACGGCCCGCTCCCGGTAGCGGGCAAGGCCTTCGTCGTCGAGGGCGCCGGCGTAGGCGGCGAGGCTCACGTCGGGGGCGTCGGGGTGCTGCAGCTGCAGGTCGAGCAGCCAGTCGGCCAGGCGCCGCGGGTCGGTGCCGGTCTCGGCGCACGCGCGGGCGTGGATGCCCAGGACGCGGTGGGCCAGTTCGGCGAGCTCGACGCGATGGCGGCGGCTGGTGGCGACGCCGTCGGCGAGCTGGGTGACGATCTCCTCGATCAACGCGACCAGCTGCGGTCCGGGGTCGGTGACGAGCAGCGACTGCAGTTCGACCGACACGGCGGTCAGCGCCTGCCAGCGCGCCGGCCAGTCCGTGGTCTCGCTGTCGGCCTCGATGAGCGCGGAGGCCACGGTGGCGGGCAGCGAGTCCATCGCAACATCATTCCCGCGTCACCCGGTCGAGTGCTACCGATGTCGCCCTAACGATTTAAGGTTCACCCTCTGTGGTCAGATGGATGCAGTTGCGCCAGCTTCCGCGTCAGCACGGCCCGTTCGCGTTCATTGCCGCACAATCGAATGGCCTGCTCAAGCTCGGTGCGGGCCTCGTCGAGGCGGCCGAGGCGGCGCAGCAACTCTCCGCGCACGCCCGGCAGCTGGTGCGAGTCCTTGAACGCGTCGGCCGACGCCAGCTCGTCGACGATCGGCAGGGCGGCGGCGGGTCCCTGGGCCATCGAGACGGCGACGGCCCGGTTGAGGTCCACGACCGGCGACGGGGCGAGGCGGCCCAGGCCGTCGTAGAGGGCGACGATGCGGTCCCAGTTCGTGTCCTCGACCGACGACGCCAGCGCGTGGCACTCGGCGATCGCGGCCTGCAGCCCGTAGTAGCCGTACCCGCGGCCGGCGTCGGCGGCCTTCGCGAGCGCGGCGCGGCCGCGGGCGATGGCGGACCGGTCCCAGCGGCGCCGGTCCTGGTCCTCCAGCAGCACGATCTCGCCGTCGGGGCCGCGGCGCGCCGGGAAGCGGGCGGCGGTGAGCTCGAGCAGCGCGAGCAGGCTGTGGACCTCGGGTTCCTCCGGCATCAGCCGCGACAGGATCCGCGCGAGCCGTTGCGCCTCTCCGGCCAGGTCGAAGCGGATGGCCTCCTCGCCCGAGCTCGCCGACGAGCCCTCGGTGAAGATCAGGTAGACGACGCTGAGGACCTGGGCCAGGCGCGCGGGCCGTTGCGCCACCGGCGGCACCTCGAACGGCACACCGGCCGCGCCGAGGGTCTTCTTCGCGCGGGTGATGCGGGCCTGCACGGTCGCCGTCGGCACCAGGAACGCGCGGGCGATCTCGTCGCTGGTCAGACCGCCGATCACGCGCAGCGTCAGCGCCACCCCGGCCTCCCGCGACAGCACCGGGTGGCACGAGGTGAACATCAGTGCGAGGGTGTCGTCGTCGATCTGGTCGGGGTCCCACAGCACGTCGTCGGGCGCGGGTCCGGGCTCGGCGCCGGTCAGCGCGCCGCCCTCGGGCAGGTGGTGCGCCATCGCGGCGTACTTCTCGTCGCGGGCGCTGCGGCGGCGGAACGCGTCGATCGCCCGGCGCCGGCCCACGGTGAGCAGCCAGCCCGCCGGGTTGTTCGGCACTCCCTCACGCGGCCAGGTCACCAGCGCCTCGGCCAGCGCCTCCTGCGCCAGGTCCTCGGCCAGCGCGAAGTCGCCGGTGTAGCGGGTGAGCGCACCGATGATCCTCGCGGAGTCGATGCGCCACACCGCCGCCACTGCCTTGCGTCCCGTGGGGTCGCTCATGCTGCCCAAAATAGATCAGGGCGGTGGGCTCAGAGCTGGCCGGTGGACTCGCGCCAGGCCCGTTCCTTCTTGATCCACTCGTTGTCCTGCGGGAACTCGTCGATCGTGGGCACGCGGCGGATCTCGGTCTTGAACCCGGCCACGCTCATCGGCATGCGCTTGGCCCACTCGACCGCGTCCCCGATGGTCGGGACGTTGATCAGGTAGAAGCCGTTGAACAGCTCCTTGGTCTCCCCGTACGGGCCGTCGGTGACCACGGGCGGCTCGGAGGAGAAGTCGACGACCACGCCCTCCTCGGCGGGGGCGAGACCCTCGGCGGCGAGCAGGACCCCGGCCTCGATGAGCTCCTCGTTGAACCTGCCGACGGTCTCGAGCATCTGGTCGAAGTCGATCTCACCGAGGTTGCCCCAGGCCTCGTCGGAGGTCACGCGCCAGATCAGCATGAACTTCATTTCGGTCTCTCCCAGTGGGTTCGTGCGGGTCCGTTGTGGACCCTTTCACGCTCAGGTCGAACAGGCGGGGCGTTCGATCGACACATGACGCCGAAATTCTTGAACCTTTTCTGTTCGCGCTGGTCACACGACCGAGCGGCCCACCCCGGTGATCGGGATGGGCCGCTCGGTCGTGTCGTTTCGTCAGACCTGGTCGCCCGGCTGGTGCAGCGACCGGGGCTGCTCGGCCTCGAAGTCGGACCCGGCCAGCTCCGGCAGCGGCGAGGTGCCGGCGACCGGGCGCGGCATGCCGCTGAGCGGACCGGGCACCTCCTGGCGCGCCACCGCCTCCGCGGCGGCGACGGCTTCGGCGACCTTCGGGTCGGACTTGAGGTCGAACCAGGCGGCGACCGACTCGTCCTCGTCCTCCGGGCGGGGCGTCTGCCCCTCCTCGGTGGCCGGCGGCTCGTAGCGGAACACCCCGTCCTCACCGGGCGCGCCCAGCATGCGGGCGAACCCCTCGAGGGCCTTGCCGTAGTCGGAGGGGATCATCCAGACCTTGTTCGCGTCGCCCTGAGCCATCTGCGGCAACGTCTGCAGGTACTGGTAGGCCAGCACCTCCGGCGTGGGCTTGCCCGCCTTGATCGCGGCGAACACCTTCTCGATGGCCTTGGCCTGACCCTGCGCCTGCAGGTAGCGGGCAGCGCGTTCACCCTGCGCCCGCAGGATCTGCGACTGCCGCTCACCCTCCGCGGACAGGATCGCGGCCTGCTTGCCGCCCTCGGCGGCGAGGATCTGCGACTGCTTCTGGCCTTCCGCGGTCTTGATCGACGACTCGCGCTGGCCCTCGGCGGTGAGGATCATGGCGCGCTTCTCGCGGTCGGCGCGCATCTGCTTCTCCATCGAGTCCTGGATGGAGGGCGGCGGGTCGATGGACTTGAGCTCGACACGGGCGACGCGCAGGCCCCAGCGGCCGGTCGCCTCGTCGAGCACCCCGCGCAGCTGACCGTTGATGTGGTCGCGCGAGGTCAGCGTCTCCTCGAGGCTCATGCCACCGACGAGGTTGCGCAGCGTCGTGATGGTGAGCTGCTCGACGCCGACGATGTAGTTGGAGATCTCGTACACCGCGGAGCGCGGTTCGGTGACCTGGAAGTACACGACGGTGTCGATGGACACGGTCAGATTGTCCTGGGTGATCACCGGCTGGGGCGGGAACGACACGACCTGCTCACGCAGGTCGATGCGGGCCCGCACCTTGTCGATGAACGGGACCATGATGTTCAGGCCGGGTGCCGCGGTGTTGCGGTAGCGGCCGAGGCGTTCGATGACCGCGGCCTGCGCCTGCGGGATGACCAGCACGGATTTGACGGCGATGGTCAGCACGAAGATCGCGATGACGGCGGCGATCACAGCGGTGATCGGGTCCAACTCGGTTCACACCCTCCTGCGGGCGCTCACACCGCGGCTATCACCACGGCGACGGCGCCCGAGATCTCGACAACGGTGACGGCTTCGCCTTCTTCGACCACGGACCCGTCGAGGGTGCGCGCGCTCCAGGTGTCGCCGCCGATCTTGACCTGCCCGCCGTGCTCGTCGACCTTCGTCACCGCGACGGCCCTGCCGCCCAGCAGCGCCTCGTGGTGCATCCGGATGCCGGAGCCGAGCTGCAGCCGCTTCTTGAGCAGCGGCCGGGCCGCGACGATCAGGCCCACCGACGACGCCGCGAAGACGAGCACGCTCACCAGGTCGGCGGCACCCAGTGCGGAGGCCCCTGCCGCGGCCAGCGCGGCGGCGCCGAGCATGACCAGCACGAAGTCACCGGAGAGAACCTCGGCGACGACGAGCAGTATCCCGACGATCAGCCAGATCAGGGCGGCCATGGCCCCATGCATACACCAACGGGGAGCACCGGACGCCGAGATTCACCGTGCTGGGCCCCGGACCGTAACGAAATCGATCAACGGCGGATGATCTGGGCGAAGGAGGCGTGATGGCGAAGTCGGTGAAGTCCCGCACGGGCCGGGTCCTGTCCGGGCTCATGCTCGCGGGCGCGGTCGTGGGGTTGGTGATCGTGCTCCAGACCTCGGCCGAGCAGCGGTCCTGGGCCAGTGCCGAGGGGACGGTGCTGGAGCGGCTGAAGTCGGGCAAGAGCGCCTCGGTGAAGGTCGAGTACCCGCTGCCCGACGGCTCGAAGCAGGTCGCGACGCTGTCGGAGAACGGGTCCGCCCACCAGCCGGGAACGCGCGTGGCGGTGCGGTACGACCTGCGCGACGGCCGGGTGGTGGACGCGGCGCTGGCCGACAACGACCAGGTGTTCTGGGTGCTGGGCGTGATGCTGGGCGTGCTGGCGGTCGGTGCGCTCGGCACGAGCTTCATCGCGTGGACTCCGCCGCGCCGCCCCGAGTGAGGTGCGGCCGGCGGTGAGGCGTGGTCAGTCCTGGGGGACGGTGACGAAGTCGATGAGCCGTTCGACGGCACCGAGCAGGTCGGACTCGATGTCGCGGTAGCTGGAGACCGCTGCGAGGACGCGCTGCCAGCCCTCCCAGGGCTCGCCCCAGCCCAGCTGGGCGCACACGCCGGTCTTCCAGTCGGCGCCGCGCGGCACGACCGGCCAGGCCTTGATCTTGACGGCCTGGGGCTTCACGGCCTGCCAGATGTCGACGTAGGGGTGGCCGGTGACGAGCACGTTGTCGTCGCGGATCTGGTCGACGACGCGCTGTTCCTTGGAGCCGGCGACGAGGTGGTCGACCAGGACGCCGAGGCGGCGGTGGGGCGCGGTGCCGAACTCGGCGATGCGTTGCGGGAGCTCGTCGACGCCGTGCAGGGGTTCCACGACGATGCCCTCGACGCGCAGGTCGTGGCCCCAGACGCGTTCGACGAGCTCGGCGTCGTGCTTGCCTTCGACCCAGATGCGGCTGGCCTTGGCGGTGCGGGCGCGCAGGCCCTCGACCTTGACCGAGCCGGACGCGGTGATCTTCGGCTTGGGCGCCTGCGGTGCGGGTTTGACCAGGGTGACGGGACGACCGTCGACGAGGAACCCGGCGGGGCGCAGCGGGAACAGGCGGTGGCGGCCGTGGCGGTCCTCCAGGACGACCTGGCCGTACTCGAACTTGACGACGGCTCCGCAGAAGCCGCTGGCGGGGTCCTCGACGACGAGGCCGGGTTCGGCCGCGATCTCGGGGACCTTCTTGCGCTTCGGGGTCGAGAGGACGTCGCGGCCGTAGTCGTGGGAACGCACGGCTCGCAAGGTTAGCCGTAGAACGGCTTGAAGGCGGTGAGCCACTCGTGGACGCGGTCGAGGTCCACGTCGGCGCCGTGCAGGTCGTGGCCTCCGTGCACGAAGTCGAGCCAGTCGATCGCCGGGTCGCCGACGCAGGCGCGCGGGTCGATCGCGACCGCGCCGGCCGGGCCCTGCAGGACGTTGCCGGGGTGCATGTCGCCGTGCAGGAGCACGGGTTTGACGTTGTCGGCGGCGAGTTTGCGGGCGCGGTGGTGTTCGGTGGCGTAGTAGGTGCCGGTGCGGCGGGTGAGCACGGTCTCGAACAGGAAGTCGACGCGTGCCGTGAGCGGCGGGAATCCGGCGGGCTTCGCCTCGTGCAGGTGCGGGACGACCGTCGCGGGGTCGGTGGCGGGGGTGCCGGGCCGGATGCGCTGCAGCAGCAGCGCGCCGCGGCCGAGGTCGGCGTCGAGGAGGTCGACCATGGCGGGCGTGTGGGCCCAGGCGGTCAGCGCCCGCACCTCGTGCAGGGCGATGTCGTGGTCGGGGGTGAGCTTGAGGACGGCGTCGGTGCACAGGAACGTGGCGCCGGTGCCGCCGGGCATGAGGTGCAGGAGTGTGAGGCCCCAGCGGGCGGTGAGCGTGGCGACCAGGTCGGGCAGGGCGTCGATCCACCCGGTCACCTCGGTGCCGAAGCGTCGGATCAGCCGGGATCTGGCCTCGTCGTCGATCACTCAACTCAGATTAGCGAGTTCGCTCCCGTTTCGCGGCGGAACTGGTAGTCGGCCAGCGCCGGGCGCCACAGCGCGTTGGCGTCGAAGCACGTCGAGAGCAGCCGCAGGTCCGCCCCGTCGCCGGCGACGACGACCTTGCCGTCCACGACCCACCTGTTGACCGGCAGCAGCGGCACGGGCCACCCGGCGATGAGCAGCCGGTCGCACACCAGGCGCTGCAGCCGCCCGCCGTCGTTGTCGACGATGACGGCGGGCGTGTCGAGGTCGAGGTCGCGCACGACCGCGTGCGGGTAGCGCCGGATGCCGATGTCGGCCAGCGTCTCGGCGCCGGGTCCGATCAGGTGAACGGGTCCGAACCGGCGCGCGAGGCAGGTGGCCGCCCAGGCGCCGAGATCGGCGGCACCCACCACGACGATTCGTTCGAAATAGGTCATGTCACCCGTGTCCCGCATTCAAGCTTTGAATGTTTATGCAGGTCAGAACGCCTCCCAGAAGATAGGGGCACGATGATCCGCCGTCAAACCCCAGAACTGTCTCAATTGGAAGATCTCAATGGGCGGGGAATATTTTCCGGATGGCCGCCACCGTCAGTAGGTGACGGTGATCGTGCGGGCCGGGCCGTCGACCTCGACGGTGCCGCCGACGGGGATGACGACCTGCGGGTCGGTGTGGCCGAGGTCGACGTCGAACACGATCATCGTGTCGGGCGCGTACTGCGCGAACGCCCGCAGGACCGCCTCGCGCTGCGCGGTGGTGTAGGCGGCGCGGCCGGTGTCCCGGTCGGTGAACGACCACGCCTTGGCGCGCCCGACGAGCACGGCCGCGAACCGCCCCAGCAGGCCGCGCTCACCGGCGTTGCGCAGGATCCGGTACACCTCGGTCGCGGACGGCATCTCCTCGCTCGTCTCGAAGAACAGCACCGCGCCGTCGTAGCGCTCGGGGGCGTGGATCTCCCGGCCTGCCATCAGCAGCCACGACAGGACCTCCAGGTTGCCGCCCCACGACCGGCCGCGCACCACGCCGCGGGGCTGGTGCCAGATCCAGCCGCCGCTCGGTTCGAGGACGGGTTCGGCGTCGAAGGTGCGCGGGTCGTCCCAGGGGCCCTCCTGGTCGCCGTAGGCGGTGGTCTCGGTCAGCCGGTACCGCCCCGGCGTGAACAGCGCGGCCCGGAGCGAGTCCGCGGTGACGGGGTGCATCGCGCCGGGCCGGCCGAACTGGACCATGACGCTGCCGCCGTAGAAGCCGGTGATGCCGCGGTTGGCGAGCCAGGTCAGCAGGTTGGTGTTGTCGCTGTGCCCGAAGAACGGCTTGGGGTTGGCCCTGATCAGGTCCTCGTCCAGGTGCGGCAGGACGGTGATCTGGTCGTCGCCGCCGATCGTGGCGATCACGGCCTTGATGTCCGGGTCGGCGAACGCGGCGTGCAGGTCGTCCGCCCGTTCCCGCGGGGTCGAGCCCATCTTGCGGGTCGCCGGGTACTCGACAGGGATGAGGCCGAAGTCCTGTTCGAGGCGCCGCAGGCCCAGTTCGTGGGGCTGGGGGAACAGGCCTGCCACACCGGAGGCCGGGGACACGATCGCGACGCGGTCGCCGGGGCGGGGCTTGGGCGGGTTGATCAACTGCATGGTCGCCGAGCGTAGTGACGCGGCGCGCGCGGGATGCGGCCTTTTCCGGCGCCGGGCGCCGGATCGCCGTGCAGATCACACACGGCACCGGCGGTGGCGACGCCGAGGGCTGATCTAGAACGCGGGCCAGGGGATGGCGGGCCAGTCTCCGGACGGCTCGGGGTAGACACCGGCGGCCAGCAGCTTGTCGACCCGTTCGCCCACGGCCCGGACCTCGGCGCGCGTGAGGTGGTCGTGCAGCGACTCCCCCAGGGCTCCGTCGAGCTCGGATCTCAGGCGGCGCAGCGACTCGACGACCTGCTCGGGCAGGGGTTCGCGGGCCCAGCCCCACAGCACGGTGCGGAGTTTGGGCTCGGTGTGCAGGCAGATGCCGTGGTCGACGCCGTACACGGCGCCGTCGAGCGCGTGCAGGACGTGGCCGCCCTTGCGGTCGGCGTTGTTGACGACGACGTCGAAGGCGGACATCTCGGCGATGCGCGGGTGGTCGGCGTGCACGAGGACGGCCGGGTCGCCGAAGCGGTCGTGGGCGTGGAAGACGGGGATCCAGCCGGGTTTGACGTCGTCGACGCCGATGATGTCGACGAGCTCGTCCTCCTCGCGGGTCTCGACCCAGAGCTGGACCATGCCGGCGCCGAACGGGCCGGGGCGCAGCACGGTGGGCGGCACGATGCCCATGCCCGACGCGGCGGAGATCAGGTAGGTGGCCACCTCGCGGCCGGCGAGCGTGCCGTCGGGGAAGTCCCACAGCGGCCGCTCGCCCCGCACGGGCTTGTAGACGCACTGGGCGTCGACGCCGTCCAGCGAGATCTTGCAGAACAACGTCGCGTTGGAGGCGTCGACGAGGCGGCCCTCGACCTCGATGCGGCCGTGTTCGAGCAACCGCAGGGCCGACGAGGTGTCCACGTCAGTCTTCTTCGGTGCGGCGGTAGCCGTTCTGCCGGGGGCAGATGTGGCCGTCCGCGTCGAGCGGTTCGTTGCACAGCGGGCAGGGCTTGCGACCGGCGTTGACGACGCGGTCGGCGCGTTCGGCGAAGGCGCGGGCGGCGGACGGGGACAGGAAGACCCGCACGGCGTCGGGGCCCTCCTCGGTGTCGTCGAGCACGACGGCCTCGTCGACCTCCTCCTCGGAGACCGCGAGGAGCTCGATGACGACCGCCTTGGACTCGGCGTCCCAGCCCAGTCCCATGGTGCCGACGCGGAACTCCTCCTCGACGGGCACGTCGAGGGGCTGGGTGTCGAGGTCGTCGGGCGGGGCGTCGTCGGGCACGTCGGTGCCGAAGCGGCGATGCACCTCCTCGAGCAACGAGCCGATGCGCTCGGCGAGGACCTGGACCTGCTGCTTTTCCAGGGCGACGCTGATCAACCTGCTCTGCTCGGAGGCCTGCAGGTAGAAGGTGCGGTCGCCGGGCTGCCCGACGGTTCCTGCGATGAACCGGTCGGGTGCGCGGAATACGTGAATGACGCGAGCCATGGCACCTACGACCCTAGGCCACGCGGAGATCGTCGGCAGGTCCTCCCCCACCAAACACCGCGCGTATAGGGTCGGGCTGTGGTGAAGATCGCTTCGTACGGGACCTGGACCTCGCCGATCAGCGCCGGCGACACCTCGAAGCCGGGAGGGGGGTTCCAGTGGGCCGACCTGCACGGCGAGCAGGTGTGGTGGGCGGAGAGCCGGCCTGCCGAGGGCGGCAGGGTGGCGCTGGTGCGCGACGGCGTGGAGGTGCTGCCCGCGCCGTGGAACGCCCGCAACCGGGTGCACGAGTACGGCGGCCGGCCGTTCGTGGTGCTGGCGCCCGACCGGGTGGCGTTCACGCATTGGGACGACCAGCGCGTGTACGTGTTCGACCCGGACTCCCCCGAGCCCAAGCCGCTGACCGAGGCCCCGCACCGGCACCACGGGGTGCGCTACTCCGACCTGTCGGCGGGCCCGGACGGCGAGGTGTGGTGCGTGCGGGAGACCGTCACCGGTGACGCGCGCACCGACGTGCGCCGCGACCTGGTGGCGATCACCGCGGCGGGCGAGGTCCGCGTGCTGGGCGCCTCGCACCACTTCATGACCGGCCCGAAGATCAGCCCGGACGGCACGCGGTTCGCGTGGATCGGCTGGAACCACCCGCAGATGCCGTGGGACGGCACCGAGCTGTGCGTCGCCGACGTCGGCTCGTCCACCCACGAGGTGGTCTCGGGGTCGGCGACGGAGGCGGTGTGCCAGTTCGAGTGGGAGGGCGACTCGCTGCTGGCGCTGACCGACCCGGACGGCTGGTGGAACCTGTTCCGCGTCTCCCCCGACGGCACCCGCACGAACCTGGCGCCGTGCGAGGAGGAGCTGGGCGGCCCGATGTGGCGGCTGGGCAACCGCTGGTTCGCGACGCTCTCGCCGGGCCGCTACCTGGTGGTGCGCTCGGGGCACCTGGCGGTGCTCGACGAGCGGTCCGCGACGGTGACCGACGTGCAGACCGACCTGCCGACGTGGGCGCCGGACCTGTCGGTGCGCGACGGTGTCGTGGTGTGCGCGGCGGCGGGGCCGACGTCGGACTTCGCCGTGGTGCGCCTGGACCTGTCCAACGGTGAGCTGACCTACCTGACCGGCTCGGAGACCGTGCCTTCCGCGGAGGCCGCGTACCTGCCGGTGCCGGTGGAGCGGATGTTCGGCGAGATCCCGGCGTACGTGTACGCGCCGTCCAACCCGGACTTCGCGGGCCCCGAGGGCGAGCTGCCGCCGTACGTGGTGCACGTGCACGGCGGGCCGACGGGGCGTGCGCTGCCCAAGCTCGACAGCGACATCGCCTACCTGACCAGCCGCGGCATCGGCGTGGTGGCGGTGAACTACGGCGGGTCGACCGGCTACGGGCGGGCGTTCCGCGAGCGGCTGCGCGAGCAGTGGGGTGTCGTGGACGTGCAGGACTGCGCGTTCGTCGCCCAGCAGCTCGCGGCGGAGGGCACGGCGGACCCGAAGCGGCTGGGGATCCGCGGTGGTTCGGCGGGCGGCTGGACGTCGGCGGCGTCGCTGACGTCCACGGACGTCTACCGGTGCGGCATGGTCGCGTTCCCGATCCTGGACCTGGCCGGCTGGACGTCGGAGGGCGGCGAGACGCACGACTTCGAGTCGCGTTACGTCGAGGGCCTGGTCGGGACGCTGCCGGAGGCCGCGGACCGCTACCGCGACCGGTCGCCGTCGACGAAGGCGCGTCAGGCGTCGGGTCCGGTGCTGCTGCTGCAGGGCCTGGAGGACGAGATCTGCCCGCCGGAGCAGGCGGACCGGTTCGCCGCGGACCTGGCCGGCTCGGGCATCCCGCACGCGTACCTGAGGTTCGAGGGTGAGCAGCACGGGTTCCGAATGGCCGAGAACATCAAGGCGGCGCTGGAGGCGGAGCTGTCGTTCTACGGGCAGGCGTTCGGGTTCGTGCCCGCGGGTGTGCCGGTGCTGGACCTGTCGGAGTGAGTCTGCTGTGCGCCGGGGACCGGGTCGCGCTGGTGTCCCCGGCCGGTCCGGCCCTGGCTCCGAGGATCACGGCGGGCGCGGAGGTGCTGCGGTCGTGGGGCCTGGAGGTCACCGCACCGGTGGTGGCGCCGTGGTCGTTGCCGTACCTGGCCGGGTCGGACGAGGCGCGGGCGGCGGAGTTCGTGTCGGCGTGGTGCTCGGACGTGACGGCGGTGTTCAGCGTGCGCGGCGGCTACGGGTGTCTGCGGATGACGGACCTGGTGCCGTGGAAGGACCTGCCGCCGCGGGTGTTCGTGGGGTCCTCGGACGTGACGGTGCTGCACGCCGAGCTGAACGCGGTGGGGCAGTCCACGGTGTTCGGGCCGATGCCGGGCACCTCGGACTTCGTCGACGACCCGCTGGCCCAGGCGCGGCTGCGCGAGGTGCTGTTCGCGGGCACGCGGTCGTGGACGGCGGGAACGCCGGTGGTGGGCGGCACCGCGCGAGGGGTGCTCACGGGCGGGAACGCGGCGTTGCTGGCGGCCTCGATCGGCGGGCCGCGGTGGGCGCCGCCGGTGCCGGGGGCGATCGCGTTGCTGGAGGACGTCGGTGAGGAGCCCTACCGGCTGGACCGGATCCTGACGCAGCTGCTGCGGGCGGGCTGGTTCGAGCCGGTGTCGGGCATCGTGCTGGGGTCGTGGACGGACTGCGGTGACGTGTCGGCGGTGCTGGCGGACCGGCTGTCGGGGCTGGGGGTGCCGATCCTGGGTGACTTCGGGTTCGGGCACTGCGCGGGCTCGTGGTCGTTGCCCCTGGGGGTGGCCGCGGAGCTCGACGCCTCCGCCGCGAGGCTGACGCTGCTGTAGGCGGTGCCCGGTGAGCCGGGCACCGCCGGAACAGCCGGACACGCGTGTCCGGGTCTGCCGGCCGTGGCCGTCCTCCGGCTCACCGGATACGGCCCTGCCGGGCGTCGGCGCGCAGCTGGTCGGTGTGCCGGCCGATGTCGGCGATCTGCTGCGCGAGACCGGGCTGCCCGTCGCGCAGTCCGGGCCCCGCCTGTGCCAGAGGGCCGAGCAGGCCGGCCGCGTCCTCGCCGGCGAGCGCCTGTTGCACGGCGGGGTCGTGCGGACCGACCTGGGCGGCCAGGGTGCGCAGCACGGTGGCGTTCTTCTGCGCCCACGCGGTGACGGCCTTGTCTCCCGCACGCCGGTCGCGTTCGGCCTGCACGCGTTCGTCGCCGGTGCCGCCCTCGCCGGTGCGGCGCACGCGCAGGTAGCGCTTCTCGGCGGCCTGCCGGCTGGCGACGCCGAGGGCCGGGGCGAGGTCGGCCCAGCTCGTGCCCAGTGCCCGCGCGGCCTCGATGAGCTGGGGCTCCCAGCCGGACAGCTCGTCGCGCAGCTGCCTGAGCAGCATCAACGCCGCGAGGACCTCGGTGGCGTCACCGGGCGCGGCGGCCGCGGACCGGACCGCGTCGTAGTCGTTCGTCATGTCATCCTCCCGATGACGCTCGGGACTTGTCATCGTTCCGACGACATGCTACAACAGTGGTGCAGCGCATTGACAGTCCTACGAGTGATGACTGGAGGTGTCAGATGTTGATGCGCACTGACCCGTTCCGCGAGCTGGACCGGCTGACGCAGCAGGTGATGGGGACCGCGGGGACGTGGTCGCGGCCCACGGCGATGCCGATGGACGCCTACCGCGACGGCGAGGAGTTCGTGGTGTCCTTCGACCTGCCGGGCGTGGCACTGGACGCGATCGACCTCGACGTCGAGCGCAACGTGCTGACCGTCAAGGCCGAGCGCCGGCCGGTGGGCAAGGACGTCGAGATGCAGGTGTCGGAGCGGCCGCTGGGCGTGTTCTCGCGGCAGCTGTTCCTGGGTGACTCGCTCGACACCGACCACATCGACGCCAAGTACGACGCGGGTGTGCTGACGCTGCGGATTCCGATCGCGGAACGCGCGAAGCCCCGCAAGATCGCGATCTCCGCGGGTGAGGACGCGCCGCGCCAGATCGACGCCTGATCCCCCCGGCGGGCGGCGGCCGTCCGGGTGACGCCCGGTAGGCTTCCGCCCGCCATGAGACCGCAGCCCCAGTGGACGGCGCTGGACGTCTACGCGTCCAATTCCGACCTTTACGCAGATCCCCGACTGGTGGAACGGGTGGATTACCGGCGTCGCTTCAAGCGGCACCGGCCCCGGACCCCGTCGGTCGTGCTCGCCCCGCACGGCGGTGGCATCGAGGTCGGGACCTCGGAGCTGTGCCTCGCGATCGCGGGATTCCACCCCTCCACGAGGGTGCCGATCGGCCAGACCCACGACTACTGGATGTTCGAGGGCCTGCGCACGGCCTCGAACGACGAGCTGCACGTGACGTCGTCGAACTGCGACGACCGGGTGGCGCGGCAGCTGGTGTCGGGTGCCTCGCACGCGCTGGGCCTGCACGGGTGCACGGCGGCCGCGGCGGGCCTGGAGGACCACGACCGGGCGGTGCTGGTCGGCGGCCGCGACGCGTTGCTGCGCCTGGAGCTGCTGACGCGGCTGCGGCGGGCGGGTTTCCACACGGTCGACGCGGTGGACCACCCCGTCCTGGGCGGCTACGACCGGGCCAACATCGCGAACCGCACCCGCGGGCGGCAGGGCGGGCAGCTGGAGCTGACGACTCCCCTGCGCTCGGCGATGTTCGAGGAGAACTCGCGGTCGGATCGGCGGCACACGACGACCGAGGTGTTCTGGGACTTCGTGCACGCCTGCCGGGCGGCCCTGGCGGCGCGTGAGGCGCTGAACAACTGAACGCCCGACAACCGGCGGCCGCACCACTAGCGTGAGCGGCGTGCGCCTCTCCCTCACCTCGGTCACGGTCGGCACGTCGCAGCCCCGCGAGCTCGCCGCGTTCTACGCGCGGCTGCTCGGCGCCACCGTCGAGACGGCGGACGACGGCTGGGCGCTGGTGCGCGTCGAGGGCGGGCTTTCGCTCGGTTTCGAGCGCGAACGGCACTTCCGCCGGCCGGTGTGGCCGAGCGCGGCGGGTGAGCAGACGGCGTCGCAGCACCTCGACGTGCAGGTCGACGACCTCGACGCGGCGGTGCGGCACGCGGTGGCGTGCGGGGCGGTGCTCGCCGGGACCCAGCCTCAGGAGACCGTGCGGGTGCTCATCGATCCCGACGGGCACCCGTTCTGCCTGTTCGTGGAGTAGGTGCGTTGATCCGCAGGGTTGTTGACCCGGCTGATGGGTGGTTGGCCGGCGAGTGCGGCGCCGGTCGGTGGTGGCGGGTCTGCCGCAGCCGGCACACCTGAGCCTCGAGTCGTGGGGCGGTGCGGTTCGGGGTCGTGAGCGGACGGCTGGAGCGGTCGCGCAGTCCTGTCTCGCCCTTGGTGAGCCAGCGGCGCATCCACTCGTCGGCGGTCGCGCGGGAGATGCGCTGGGACGCGAAGGCCATGATCAAGGCCTGTCAACAACGCTCGTGATCACCGCACCTGGGCTGTTCCGTCGGCGGCAGCAACGGCCGAGGGTCCCGGCGACCGGGCCACCTCTGACACGGGTGACCCCCTCGGCGAAGAGCGCGTCGGGGTGCCACCCGTGTCGTCGAGCATCGCCAGCACGTCGGTCTGTCTGGCGTGGTCTTCCTGTCCTTACACGTACTTCCTGAGTTCCCTCTTCGCCAGCGACATGCGGTGGACCTCGTCGGGGCCGTCGGCCAGGCGCAGGGTGCGGGTGGCGGCCCACAGCTCGGCGAGCGGGAAGTCCTGGCTGACGCCGGCGCCGCCGTGGGCCTGGATGGCCTTGTCGAGGACCCATTCGGTCATCGACGGGACGCCGATCTTGATGGCCTGGATCTCGGTGTGGGCGCCCTTGTTGCCGACGGTGTCCATCAGCCACGCGGTCTTGAGCACGAGCAGCCGGGCCTGTTCGATGCGGACGCGGGACTCGGCGATCCACTCGTGCACGACGCCCTGGGTGGCGATGGGCCTGCCGAACGCGACGCGCGAGGACACGCGGCGGCACATCAGCTCGAGGGCGCGTTCGGCCATGCCGATCAGGCGCATGCAGTGGTGGATGCGGCCGGGGCCGAGGCGGGCCTGGGCGACGGCGAAGCCCTCGCCCTCGCCCGCGATGAGGTTGGAGGCGGGGACGCGGACGTCCTCGAACAGGATCTCTGCGTGGCCGCCGTGGGCGTGGTCGCCGTAGCCGAAGACGTGCAGGGCGCGCTGGACGGTGACGCCGGGGGTGTCGCGCGGGACGAGGATCATGGCCTGCTGGCGGTGGCGTTCGGCGTCGGGGTCGGTCTTGCCCATGACGATGAAGATGGCGCAGTTGGGGTTCATCGCGCCGGAGGACCACCACTTGCGGCCGTTGATGACGTAGTCGTCGCCGTCGCGTTCGATGCGGGTGGCGATGTTGGTGGCGTCGGAGGAGGCGACCTCGGGTTCGGTCATGCAGAACGCGGAGCGGATCTCGCCGTCGAGCAGGGGCTGCAGCCACTGCTTCTTCTGCTCGTCGGTGCCGAACATGGCGAGCACTTCCATGTTCCCGGTGTCGGGGGCGGCGCAGTTGAGCGCCTCGGGGGCGAGGTGGGGGCTGCGGCCGGTGATCTCGGCCAGCGGCGCGTACTGCAGGTTCGTCAGGCCCGCGCCGTGCTCGGCGTCGGGCAGGAAGAGGTTCCACAGGCCTTGGCGGCGGGCCTCGGCCTTGAGCTCCTCGAGGATCGGCTGGCGTTCCCACGGGTCGGCGGCGTCGTGCAGCTGCTGTTCGAGGACCGCTTCGGCCGGGTAGACGTGGGAGTCCATGAACGCGAGGAGCTTGGTGCGCAGTTCCTCGGTCTTGGCGTCGTAGGCGAAGTCCATTAGAGCTCCTTGTGGGCGGCGGCGAGTCCCTGCCGCACGAGGGGAACGGTGAACGCGCCGAGCTTTTCGAAGCCGGCGCCGACGGTCTTGCCACTGGCGAAGCGGAAGTGGATGCCTTCGACGATGACGGCGAGCTTGAAGTAGCCGAAGGCGATGTACCAGCCCAGGCCGGAGGTGTCGGTGCCGGTGCGGGCGGTGTAGCGGGCGACGAGCTCGTCGGCGGTGAGGAAGCCGGGCAGGGACGGCACGCTGCCGGTGATGGGGTCGTTGTCGACGCCCAGGCCGGCCCAGTAGACGTAGAGCAGGCCGAGGTCGGCGAGCGGGTCGCCGAGGGTGGCCATCTCCCAGTCCAGGACGGCGCTGATGGCGAGCGGGTCCCGCGTCACCAGGGCGTTGTCGAGGCGGTAGTCGCCGTGGATGATCGCGGCGCGCGGCGAGTCCGGGACGGTGTCGGCGAGTTTGTCGCGCAGTTCGTCGATGCCGGGCAGGTCGCGGCTGCGGGAGGCGTCGAGCTGCTTGCCCCACCGCTTGACCTGCCGGGCCATGAACCCCTCCGGGCGGCCGAAGTCCTGCAGGCCGACGGAGGCGGGGTCGACGGAGTGCAGGTCGGCGAGCACGTCGACGAGGCGTTCGGACAGGGTGCGGGCGTCGGAGGGGGTGAGCCACGGGCACTGGCCGCGTTCGCGCAGGGCGGCGCCGGGCATCTCCTGCATGAGGTAGAAGGGCGCGCCGATGACGGAGGTGTCCTCGACGAGCTGGTGGGCGCCGGGCACGGGGACGGTGGTGTCGGCGAGCGCGGAGATGACGCGGAACTCGCGGGCCATGTCGTGGGCGGTGGCGAGGACGTGGCCCAGCGGCGGGCGGCGCAGGACCCAGGTGCGGGTGCCGTCGCTGATGCGGTAGGTGAGGTTGGAGCGGCCGCCGCGGAACAGCTCGCCGGTGAGCGGGCCCGTGCCCAGGTGCGTGGCCAGGGCCTGCAGGTCGAGGCCGGGAAGGTCGGTCACAGGTTCACTCCGAGGGTGGCGAGGTGGGCGCGGGTGCTGTCCGCGCTGGTGTGGCGGAAGGCGTGCATGCCGACGGCCTGGGCGGCTTCGACGTTGACGGGGGCGTCGTCGAAGAACACCGATCGTGCGGCGGGGACACCGACCTGCTCGAGAGTGTGGTGGTAGATGCGTTCGTCGGGTTTGCGCAGGCCGATCCGGCCGCTGATCACGACGGTGTCGAACAGTTCGAGCAGCAGGTCCTTCGGGTAGCCCTCGCCCCAGCTGTTGGACAGCAGCGCGGTGTGCAGGCCGGCGGCGCGGGCCCCGCGGACGAGCTCGACCATCGCCGGGTCGGGGGTCGCGCCGCCGAACATGCGCTTGAGCAGCCCGTTCTCGTCGATGCCCGCGCCGCTGGTGGTGATCAGCTCGGCCGCGAGCAGCCGTTCGAACTCGGGCACGGTGAGTTCGCCGGTCTCCAGGCGGTACACGGGGTTGCCGGGCAGGGCGTCGCGGCCCAGCCAGTCGCGCATGATGCGGCCGTAGACGTCGCGGTCGATGGCCTCGGCGTGCAGCCAGGCGCCGACGAACTCGGGCACGGAGACGGTCAGGACGCCGCCCCAGTCGAAGATCAGCGCGTCGACCTCGGGCCGCTGGCCGCCGGGGAGGTCGTTGCCTGTTGAGTCACCCACGACTCGGAGGGTACCGACCGGTCGGTATGTCGGCAACAGGTGATCCCCGAGTTCGCCTTTCGATGCCCCGAGATGTGGTCTTTGTGCGGTTTCCGCGCCTGCCCGGCCTCGCTACGTTCGAGTCCGAAGGGGGTTCTGATGGCAAAGATCGCAACGGTGGCACTGGCCGCCGCGATGACGCTCACCGTCATCCAGGCGCCTGCGGCGACGGCCGGAGGCGACGCCGAGGTGGTGCGCACGGACAAGGGCGCCGTGCGCGGAACGGTGTCCGAGCAGGTGCGGACGTTCGGGAGCATCCCGTTCGCCGCCGCCCCGGTGGGGCACAACCGGTGGCGCGACCCGCAGCCGGTCACGCCGTGGCAGGGCGTGCGGGACGCGACGACACCCGCGCCGATGTGCGCGCAGGCCGCGGGGCTGGGCTCCCCGCCGTCGCAGACCGAGGACTGCCTGTACCTCAACGTCACCACCCCGGCCGGCACCGCGCGCAAGCCGCGGCCGGTGATGGTGTGGATCCACGGCGGGTCGTTCACCAGCGGAGGCGCGTCGATGTACGACGCCCGGTGGCTCGCGTCCCGCAACGACACCGTGGTCGTCACCGTCAACTACCGGCTGGGCGTGTTCGGGTTCTTCGGCCACCCCGGCCTGCCCGGCTCCGGCACGTTCGGGCTCGCCGACCAGCAGGCGGCCCTGCGGTGGGTGCAGCGCAACGCGCGGGCCTTCGGCGGCGACGCCCGCAACGTCACGGTGTTCGGCGAGTCGGCGGGCGGGCTGAGCATCTGCGCCCAGCTCGCCTCACCCCGCGCGGCGGGCCTGTTCGCCAAGGCGATCATCCAGTCCGGTCCGTGCGGCGTCGACTCGCCCTCGTCCACCCGGCCGGGCGAGTTCGAGCACCTGTGGAAACCGCGCACCGAGGTCGAGCAGCTCGGCGTGGGCACGGCCGGCTGTGCCGACCTCGCGTGCCTGCGCGCGCAACCGGTCGAGAAACTGCTGCCGGTGCACGACACGTTCTCCTCCCCCGCCTACGACACGGCGCTGCTGCCCGTGGACCCGGTCGTGGCACAGCGCACCGGCCGCATGCACCGGGTCCCGGCGATGGTCGGCACGACGCACGACGAGATGACGCTGTTCGCACCACTGATCTTCCCGCAGCCCATACCCGAACAGGCCTACGCGACGACCCTGACGGCCCTGTTCGGCCCGAACGCGGACGAGGTCGCGGCGCGCTACCCCGTCAACGGCAACGGCGACGCGCGCGACGAGATCGCCCGGCTGCTGACCGACAGGTCCTGGTCGTGCACCTCGCAGGTGACCCGCCGCGAACTGGGCAGGCACGCACCGGTGTCGGGATACGAGTTCGCCGACCGCGACGTGCCGATGTTCCTGCCCGGCATGCCGCCGTTCCCCGGCGGCTACGGCGCGTTCCACGCCTCGGAGCTGCCGCTGCTGTTCGACTTCGGCGTGCCGCTGACGGCGGGTCAGCGGGAGCTGTCGGACTACATGATCACCGCGTGGGGCCGCTTCGCCCGCACCGGCCACCCGGGATGGCGCGCCGGCGTGCAGTCACTCGCCGCCGGCAAGATCGGACCCGCCGATTTCTCCCGAGATCACCAGTGCGGGTTCTGGTCGTCCATCCTGTAGCGCATGCCCGGCTACCGCGACCTCGCCCGCGATCGCGAGTTCCGCGCCCTGCTCGTGGCGCACGTGGTGTCGGTGGCCGGAGACCAGTTCGCCAGGGTCGCGCTGACGGTGCACGTCTACGACCGCACCGCCAGCGCGGGCCTCACGGCGATGACCTACGCGCTGACGTTCCTGCCCGACCTGCTCGGCGGGCCCCTGCTCTCGGGGCTCGCCGACCGGTTCGCCCGCAAACGCGTCATGGTCGCCGCCGACCTCGTGCGGGCCGCGCTGCTGCTGGTCATGGCCGTGCCGGGACTGCCCCTGTGGGCGTTGGCGTCGCTGGTCGTGCTCGTGCAGTTCGCCGGGGCACCGCATGGAGCGGCACGGGCGGCGCTGCTGCCGCACATCCTGCCCGACGAGCGCTACTCGATGGGCCAGGCGGTCCTGAGCACCCTCACCCAGGCCGCGCAGGTCGCCGGGTTCCTCACCGGCGGCGCCCTGGTCGCCTGGCTCGGCCCCGCACCGGTGCTCGTCGCCGACGCCCTGACCTTCGGGATCTCCGCACTGCTGGCCGGGACCTACCTGCTCGACCGGCCCGCACCGGCACGGGCGCACGTGCGGGCGTGGCCCACCGACCTCGTCGGCGGCACGAAACTGGTGTGGGGCGACCGGCGGCTGCGCGCACTGGTCGCGCTCGCCTGCGTCTCGGGCTTCTACATCGTCGGCGAGGCCCTCGCCGTGCCCTACGCCGCGTCGCTGGGCGCCGGACCGGCCGGCGTCGGCCTGCTCTTCGGCGCCTACGCCGCGGGCGCGGCCGCGGGCATGCTCGTGGTGGCGCACCTGAGCGAACGACGGCAGCTGCGGATGATGCCGTGGCTGGCCATCGCCGCGTGCGCGGTACTCGTCCCGGCCGCACTGCGGCCGGGCCTGGTCGTCAGCGTGGGAATGTTCGCCCTGTCCGGAGCGGCCAGCGCCTACCACCTGGTCGCCAACACGCGGTTCGTGCGCGCCGTACCGGACTCCTCACGAGGACAGGCGTTCGGCCTGGCCGTCACCGCGCTGCGCGTGTCCCAGGGACTCGGAGTGGCGCTGGCGGGCCTGGCGGCCGAGACCGTCGCCGCCCACCAGGTCGTCGCCGCCGCCGGAGCACTCGGAGTGCTCGCGGCAGGCGGTGCGGCAACCCTGTGGCGGCTCAGCGACGCCAGTCGGTCGGACGGTTCCAGTCCGTGGGGCGGTTCCAGTCGGTCGGACGAACGGGACGGCCGGCGGCGGAGACACGGTTGATCATGACTGCTCCTATGGGTGTTCGTTGTGCGGGAACTGCGAAAGGACTTAGGGCACGAACTGTGAGGATTACTCACGGTGAGGTCCCCCACATGGAGCCACGACTTTGCGTGACCCGGTAGCTACAGTGGTTGGTTCCTGGACGGTGGTGTGGGGGTGGCAGCGTGCCTTGGCTCGACCCGCGCCGGTGGAAGTTATGGTCGCTTCCTCCTGTGGTGCTGGCCTATGTCGTGACGGTGGTTGTTTCGGCGACCCTCGTCACGCTCGCCACCGCATGGCGTACCCCTGCCGAGGCCTTGAACCCGACCTGGTTCCTGCTGCTCGCCGGAGGTGCCGTACTGCACCTGGAAGCGGCACGGGGAATCGAGCGGATCCGCGAAATCGGCGCCGAAGGATCGCCACACGCCCACATGCAGTCCGTGTGGCTGTTCGCGGGCGTGCTCGTACTACCGATGCCACTGCTCGTGGCGCTGATCGTCATCAGCTACACGCACTCGTGGTTCCGGGTCTACAAGCGACGGGCCGTCCTGTTCCGCAAGGTTTTCTCCGCGGCCACTGTCGTCCTGGGCAGTGCCGCCGCGCAACTCGTCCTCGGCTGGTTCCCCGACCGCGCTGTTGACGTTGACGGACCACTCGGTCTCCTGGCACTGGTTACGGCCGGATTCCTCTACTGGTTCATCAACTACGCGCTCGTCGTCACCGCGATCTACTTCACGAACCGCCAGAACCCCGTCCGCACCGCCCTGGGCAACGCCTCCGACGTGCTCATCGTGCTCGCCTCCGTCGGCCTCGGCTCCGGCGTCGCCATCATCCTCAACTGGCGGCCCTGGCTCACCCCGATGCTGCTGCTCACCGTCCTGGCCCTGCACATGGGCCTGCTGCTGCCCCAGTTCCGCGTCGCCGCCCGCACCGACTCCAAGACCGGCCTGGTCGACGCCACCTTCTGGCACGACGTCGCCGAACGCGAACTGCAACGCGCCCGCCGCCTGACCTCCACCGTCGGCGTCCTGATCATCGACCTCGACCACTTCAAGCTCATCAACGACACCTACGGCCACCTCGCCGGCGACCGCGTCCTGCGCGCCGTCGCCGACGCGCTCAAACACTCCGTGCGCTCCTACGACCTCGTCGGCCGCTTCGGCGGCGAGGAGTTCGCCGTCCTGCTGCCCGGCGTCAGCAACGGCGAGGTCCGCGCCACCGCCGAACGCATCCGCTTCGAGATCGCCAGCCTGCACATCGTCGTGCTCGACCGCCTCGGCGAAAGCCAGGTCGTCGCCGGCCTCACCGCCTCCGTCGGCGCCGCCGTCTACCCCGACACCGCCACCGAGCTCAGCCCCCTGCTGCTCGCCGCCGACGAAGCGCTCTACCAGGCCAAGAGCAACGGCCGCGACCGCGTCGCCACCGCCCAGATCTTCTAGCGGCCCAGGAACGCCGCGATCTGCGCCGACACCCGCTCCGGGTCCTCCACCCACGGGTAGTGCCCCACACCCTCGTGCACGTACAGCGTCACGTCCGGGAACAACTCCGCCAGCTGCACACACCGCCGCACCGGCGAGATCGGATCCTCCGAACACGCGTACACCAGCACCGGGTGGTCGAACTCCGTCAGCGCCCGCCGCAACACCCCCGGCACGAACGCGCCCTCGGCGTTGTAGCCCAGCGCCACCTCGTACTTCCACTGACCCAGCTCCGCGTCCGCGTGCGCCCGCGCCCGCTCGTCCCACCGCGCGTACAGCAACGGCGACGCCGCCACCCGGTTCTCCACCGAGTCGTCCCCGGCCGCGTTGCGCGCCAGCGCCGCCGTCGCCGCCTCGAACCACGGCTGATCCGCCCGCGCCGCCAGGAACACGTCCCAGTCGCTCTGCTCCGGCGACAACCCCACACTGCGCAACGCCGGCGTCAGCAGCACCAGCTTCCCGACACGACCGGGGAAGTCCGCCGCATACCCCATCGCGATCCCCGCACCGGCGGAATGCCCCAGCACGTCCACCACGTCCAGCCCCAGATGCCGCCGCAGCATCTCCACGTCCCGCACCAGCATGTCCCGCCGGTACGTGAACGGATCCGCCGGCTCGTCCGACGCCCCCGTCCCCCGGTTGTCCAGCACCACCAGCCGCCGCGACGCGTCCAGACCGCCCAGCGTCTCCAGGTACTCCGACGCCCGGCCAGGACCACCCGCCAGGACCACGAGCGGAACCCCCTCACCCATTTCCCGATAGGCGAGTTCGGTGCCGTCGAACGAGGTGAAGCGTGCCATGCTGCACATCATGCCGAAGATCGCCACGGCCGACCTCGTCGACCGGCCGCAGCTGCTCGAGTTCCTCTCCACCCGCCACCACGGCGTCCTCATCACCCGCCGCTCCTCGACCGGCGGCCTGCAGGTCTCCCCCGTCGCCTGCGGCGTCGACTCCCACGGCCGCATCGTCATCGCGACCTACCCCCAGCGCGCCAAGGTCCGCAACACCCGCCGAGACCCCTCCGTCACGATCTGCGTGCTCTCCGACGACTGGGACGACGCCTACGTCCAGATCGACGGCACCGCCGAAGTCCTCGACCTCCCCGACGCACTCGACGACTTCGTCGAGTACTACCGCTGCATCGCAGGCGAACACCCCGACTGGGACGAGTACCGCGCCGCCATGCTCCGCCAGGGCAAGTCCCTCATCCGCATCACCATCGACAGCTGGGGCCCCATCGCCACCGGCGGCTTCCCACCCGAACTGGACCAGTGACCGCTCCCTAGCCGCACCAAGCCCCGCCCCAGCCCGCCGGCTTCTCCAGCAACACGCACGAGCCGCCGCGCGGGGCCTCGATCGACGCGATCAACCCGGTCGGCACGGTCGTGGGCTCCATCAGCACACGGCCGTCCAACTCGGACACCCGCGCACACGCCGCCGCGACGTCGTCCACGGCGAAATACGTCTGCCAGCCCACCGCACGAGACGTCGTCAAACGCCCCGCCACCGCACGCGGACCACCATGCCGCGCGGACGTGAACAACACGAAGTCCTCAGCCGCGGACCTGCTCTCCCAACCGAGCGCCGCCAGCCAGGACCCGTCCTCGGGCGACCCCGTCATCAACTCCACCCAGCACGGCTCACCATGCCGAGGCGGCGGCGCCCACGGACCATGAAGGACACGACCCGAGTCCACAGAGGAGTTCCCGACCAGCTCCCGCCGCTCGTCACCACCGAAGACCACGTGCCAGCCACGGTCCCCCGCAACGACCTGAGCCGCCAGCCGATCACCCACCCAGCCCGAGAACGACCCACCCGGTTCCGCGATCACCGTCCACCCCAGCACACCGGCGAAGAAATCCACCGACGACTCAGGCTCGGCAACACTCAACTCAAGACGACGAAGACCACAAGACGACACAGGCATCCCATCGGGCGGGAATCAGGAGCGCGCACCATCCTCTGCTCCGACCACCTGAGACGACAATGCGCCATTCGGCGGCATGCGCTCCGCACTCACCACGTCACGCAACGGCACCGGCCTGCCCAGGTGGAACCCCTGCCCCACCCGCACCCCGAGCTTGCGCAAAGCGTCCACCTGCGACGGTCGCTCCACCCACTCCGCCACCGACGACAACCCCAGCCCGTTCGCGATCTGCACGATCCCCGACACCAGCACCGCGTCCGCGTCGTTCGTCTCGATGCCCTTCACGAACTCACCGTCGATCTTGATACCCGTGATCGGCAGGTGCTTCAGGTGCACGAACGACCCGAACCCCGAACCGAAGTCGTCCAACGTGATCCGGCACCCGAAACTGCGCAGCTGCGTCGCCAGCGTCACCGCGGCGTCCAGGTTCGTCACCGCCGCCGTCTCCGTGATCTCCAAACCCAACCGGCCAGGAGCCACCCCCGCCGACCCCAGCTTGTCCAGCACGAAGTTCCCGAAGTCAGGATCCTCCAGCGTCCGCCCCGACACGTTCACGTTGAACCGCAACCGCGGATCCGGCTGCGCCACCAACGCGTCGATCGCCGTCGTCAGCACCCACCGGTCCACCTCCAGGATCAGGTTCGACCGCTCCGCCACCGGCAGGAAGTCCGCCGGCCCCAGATACGGCTCCTGCCCGTCCTCCAGACGCAGCAACAACTCGTGCCCCAGCGTCCGCCCCGTCGCCAGCTCCACCATCGGCATGCCGTACAACGCCAGACCGCCACCCGCCAGCGCCGCCCGCAACCGGTCCAGCACACTGACCCGCTTCACCGTGTCCGCGTAGTGGTTCGGCTCGTACACCGTCACCCGGTCCCGGCCCGCCGCCTTCGACGCGTACAACGCCAGATCCGCGTTCGCCAGCACCAACTCCCACGAGTCACCCGGCCCGAACTCCGCCAGCCCCGTGCTCACCGTGATCCGCGCCGGCGTCCCGATCCCCGCCAGGGGAAAACCCGCCACCGCGTCCCGCAACCCGTCAGCGACCTCCGACGCGTCCTTCGGCGACGCCCCCGGCAACACCACCGCGAACTCATCACCACCCAGACGAGCGATCAACCTGTCACCCAAACGGGACTGCAACGCACTCGCCAGCATCCGCATCACCCGGTCACCCACCGCATGACCACGCAGATCGTTGACGTCCTTGAAGTTGTCCAGATCCAGCACCAGCAACGCACCGGAACCGTTGTTCGCCAGCTCCTGCTCCAACGCACGCGTCAACGCCCGGCGATTCGGCAGACCCGTCAACGGATCCTGCTCGGCCATCCGCACGAGCTCGTCGTGCACCCGCGACGACTGCGTCACGTCGTGCGCCGTCCCCAAGGCCCGCAACGGAGTGCCGTCGTCCCCCACGACGACCTCACCGAAGCACTCGAACACCCGCTCCTTGCCGTCCGGCCGCAACATCCGGTGCGTGTACGTGAACACCGACCCCGTCTTCAGAGCCGCGTCCAGCGTCTCCTCGATCATCGGCAGGTCGTCCGGGTGCACCAGGTGCGAGTACATCTCGAAGTCGAACGCCGTCCCCGGCGCGAACCCGAACATCTCCAGCAGCGTGTCCGACCACGTCACCCGGTCCTCGCGGATCGACCACTCCCACGTGCCCATCCGCCCCAGCGCCTGAGCCCGGCGCAACGCGTCCGCCTCCTGCGTCACCGTCAGCTCACGATCACGCCACGCCGACACGTCCACGACCTCGTACATCAGGTCGTCACCCAGCCGCGAGCACCGCACCTCGAGCCACTTCGGACCCGGTACCAGCACCTCACGCACCGGAGCAGGCACCTCGGGCACCCCCGGCAGCAGCGCCGGCAACGACCGCCCGTACGCCTGCTCGACCGGAACCCCCAGCACAGCGCCCAAGGCGCGGTTGCACCACAACAGGTTCCCGCGCGAATCCGTCACGGCATAGCCGACACCCGCTCGGTCCAGCACCGTGCGGCAGTAGGAGGTCACGCGCGTCATGATCGTCCGATCACCGGACGTAAGCAACCCGCTACGCCGGTCAGTTCGCTGATGTGCGAACGGCTATCTCAGCCGCTCCAGACCCTTCGCCGACTCCACCAGCTCCGCGGCCAGCTTCCTCAGCTCCTCGTTCTCGGCCCCGTCCTGCGCCGCCGTCACCACATCCTCCGCGGCACACCGCAGCTGGAACAACCTGTCCTGCAGATCCGCCAGCTCGGCGGTGCTCAGCACCACCGCGTCCTCCGGCAACCCACCACGCTGCAACGCCGCCCTGCGCTCGTACGCGCGCTGACGACACGGCTGTGCGCAGTACCGCCGCGGCCGGCCGATCCGCCCACTCCCGGGCAACCGCCTCCCGCACCACGCGCAGTGCCTGGGCTCATCCGCCTCCATGGAGCGCTCCATGGCGCGCGACGGTAGCGAATGGCGGTGGGTGGTCTCCAGCGACGCGCCAGAAAGCCCGACCTTCGTAGGTAGCCGGACAGTACCCGCAGGGCCGTTCGTGTCGCTTTCGGGTGGGGTTTGATCAACTTCCGTTGCTTTGGCCTGTTCCATTGCTGGTTTGGATGGGAGGTTCGGTTGGGACCGGTAGACCGTCAGGTTTTATTTCAGGCAACACTGAAGTAATAGAGAAAAAGAAGAAAGTGTGACGCCACCCACCGTCCACCCCGAAGCCATCGCCGGAAGGCACACTCCAGCACGTGACACATCCCTACCTCACAGGCCCGCGCCCCCGAGCCTTCGCCCACCGCGGCTGGCACGTCGACGACCTCACCGGCATGGAGAACTCGCTGAGCTCCTTCCGCCGGGCCGTGCAGGAGGGCTACCGCTACATCGAGACAGACGTCCACGCCACCAGCGACGGACAGGTCGTCGTCCACCACGACCACACCCTCGACCGCACCACCGACGCCCAGGGCGTCGTCTCCGAACTCCCCTGGACCGAAGTCCGGCGCGCCCGCGTCGGCGGCCGCGAACCCATCGCCCGTCTCGCCGACGTCCTCGAAGAACTCCCCGACACGTTCTTCAACATCGACGTCAAGTCCGAGAACGCCGTCGAACCCATCATCACCCTGCTGCGCAAAGCCAAGTCACTGCACCGCGTCTGCCTCGCCAGCTTCTCCGACAACCGCCTCGCCCGCCTGCGCAGGACCGCCGGCCCCGAACTGCTCACCTCCATGGGCCCCCGCTCCGCCGGTGCGCTCTGGGCCGCCGGACGCATCCCCCTCGCCGGACTCGCCGTCCGCGGCCAGGTCGCCCAGGTCCCCGTCAGCCAGGGACGCCTGCAGATCGTCGACCGCCGCTTCGTCCAGGCCGCCCACCGCAGGTCCCTCGAAGTCCACGTCTGGACCGTCGACGACGAAGCCGACATGCGCGCCCTGCTCGACCTCGGCGTCGACGGCCTCGTCACCGACAGGCCCGACGTCCTGCGCGAAGTTCTCCAGTCGCGCAACAGCTGGTAACAGCTTGGACAGTCGATCAATGGACGTGTCGGCGGACAAGTACAGTCCGCCGACATGAAGGTCAAGGGCGACGACGCCGCCGACGCCAACAACGCCGGGCGCCGCAAGAAAGAACAACGCGGCTGGGTCTGGTACGACGTGGCGAACTCCGTGTTCCCCACGTCCGTGATCACCGTCTTCCTCTCGCTCTACCTCACGAGCATCGCGACCAACGCGGCCAAGGCCGACAACGCGCTCAACGGGACCAACCCGTGCGCCAACGACAACGCCTTCGACCGCTGCGACGTCACGATCCTCGGCCTGCAGTTCCCCTCCGGCTCGCTGTGGGGCTACCTGCTCTCCATCGCGACCGTCGTCCAGGTCATCGTGCTGCCCGTCATGGGCGCCATCGCCGACCGGACCCAGAACAAGAAGAAGATGCTCGGCTTCTTCGCCTTCACCGGCTCCGCGGCCACCATCGCGCTCGCGACCGTCGAAGGCACCAACTGGAAGCTCGGCGTCCTGCTCTTCATCATCGCCAACATCTGCTACGGCTCCAGCGTCGTCGTCTACTACGCCTTCCTGCCCGAGATCGCGACACCCGACGAACGCGACGCCGTCTCCAGCCGCGGCTGGGCGTTCGGCTACCTCGGCGGCGGAGTCGCCCTCGCCATCCAGCTCGGCATCACCCTGTCCGCCGACTCCCTCGGCATCAGCTCCGGCGACGCCGCGCGCATCGCGTTCGTCATCTCCGGCATCTGGTGGGCCGCCTTCACGATCATCCCGCTGCGCGCCCTCACCGAGCACCAGCGACCGCACGGCGGCGAGCACGGCGCCTCGGTGATCTCCGCCGGCTTCAAGGAACTCGGCACGACCCTGAGGCAGGCCAAGGCCTTCCCGCTCACCCTCGCGTTCCTCGGCACCTACCTGATCTACACCGACGGCATCGCCACCGTCGCCAACGTCAGCGCCCAGTACGGCAGCGTCGAGCTCAAGTTCGACCAGCAGACCCTGATCACGGTGATCCTCATCGTGCAGTTCGTGGCGTTCGTCGGCGGCGTGCTGCACGGCTTCGTCGCCAAGCGGGTCGGCGCCAAGAAGACGATCCTCGGCTCACTGGTCGTGTGGATCGTCGTGATCACCGCGGCGTTCTTCGTCGAGGCCGGCGACGAGACGTCGTTCTACCTCGTCGCCGCGGGCATCGGCATCGTGCTCGGCGGCACCAACGCCCTGTCCCGCAGCCTGTTCAGCCAGATGGTCCCGCCCGGCCGCGAAGCCCAGTACTTCTCGCTCTACGAGGTCGGCGAGCGCTCCACCAGCTGGCTCGGCCCACTGGTCTTCGCCGGCGTCGGCCAGGCCACCGGCAGCCTGCGGCCCGCCATCCTCGCCCTGATCATCTTCTTCGTGGCGGGCTTCGTCCTGCTGATCTTCGTACCCGTCCGCCGCGCCATCAAGGCCGTGGGCAACAAGGAACCCGTGCTCGTCTAGGTCACCTGCGGCGCCGCTTTCGAGCGGCGCCGCACCGGCAGCACCACCGCCAGCACGAGCAGCGCCGCCACCAGCCCGGCCGGCACGAAGAACCCTCCGGACGGGATCACCAGGGACAGCAACGGCACCAGCTGCAGCGCCGCGAAGAACGACAACGCCCGCCCCAGCACGAAGTCACCGCGCACGAACGAGATCACCCGCAGGACAACGGTGATCAACCCGATCGTCAGCATCCCGGTCCCCGCGGAGACGCCACCGATCACGCCGATCAGCGCCGCTCCCCCGCCCCACCACAGCATCCTGCGCGCCGGTGGCGTCGGCGCGTCCCGGTGAAAACCGAGGCACAGGCACACGAACGTCACCAGCGGCGGCACCTGGAACACGCTCCACGTCAGGAAGTACCCCGGCTCCCCGAGCGAGACCACCGCGGCCAGCGCGGGCACGGCGGCCGCCACCTTGGCCGGAGTCCGCCGCCCCCACAGCAACGCCGCGAACGCCACGACCGGCGCCAGCTCCAGAACCCTCCACCACGGATCAGGCGACTGGTAAGGCCTGCCCAACCCCACGACAACGCTCACGACCGCCGTCATGGCGAAGAAGACGCCTAGCAACAGTCCGAGCATCCCCAGCGCCCGCACGACCTCGCCGCGCCACACCACCTTCGCCGGCACCGACGTGAGCGCCGCCCCCGCCGCCAGGTGCGTGCGCACCGCGAGCCCGAGCACCGCCCACGTCTCCCCCCACCCCGGCCAGCTGTGCTCCAGGTCGAGGTCGTCGTCCCGGTCGGCCAGGAAGATCCCGACCATCTCCTCCTCGCGGTCCCGCCGGTACCACCGGGGCAGCACCTTCAGCAGCGTGCGATACCGCCGTTCCAGGTTCCTCATGCCCGACCCGCCCACGCCTGAACGCCCCTCCCCCGCAACACCGCACTCGCCGCACGCACGTTGGCGCTCAGCCGCGCGACCTCCGCCTGCAACGCCCGCACACCGGAGTCGGTGAGCTTGTAGTAGCGCCGCAGCCTCCCCTGGTGCACCTCTTCCCGGTCGCGCTCGGCGAACCCGTCCGCCACCAGCCGGTCCAGCACGCCGTACAGCGTGCCGACCCGCAACACCATCCGTCCCTCGGACAGCTGTTCCACCGCCTGCACGATCGCGTAGCCGTGCAACGGCTCCTCCGCCAGCGCGGTGAGCACCAGGAACGTCTGCTCGGACATGATCCGACCACTCATGTCGTTGAATATATCGTGAGGCGAGCTATATCGGGAAGCGTAACCGCCGAGCTGGTTTTGTTTCGGTCAACACTGAAGTTATCGAGTGAGTCGAGGGAGGTGGATGGCGGTTCTTTCGCGGTTCGGCGGCCGTCACACCGCGCGCCGGCGGCTTGCCGAAGGCGCCAGGTGGCGGCGCCTGCTCGGGAATGGCGGGGGCGGAGCCGTCGACCGGCCCACGCACTCCCCTCGGCCCACGCACTCCCCTCGGCCCACGCACTCCCCTCGGCCCACGCACTCCCCTCGGCCCACGCACTCCCCTCGGCCCACGCACTCCCCTCGGCCCACGCACTCCCCTCGGCCAAGCCACCTTGCGATGCGCGGCGTCTTGGCCGAGCCACACGGCTCCCCTGTTCCGCCACGTGCCCCGAAACCCCGCGAGGCCCGCTCTCCGTCGATGCGTCGTTCTCCCCATCACCTCCGCACCACTCAGCAACACCCGAGCCTCAGTCAACACTGAAACTATCGAGTGATCCGAGCCGACTTCAGGTTTAATCCGCCCCCGCAGCGGCTATGTCGTCCCGAAACAGCAGGTCGCGCCGAAAACACCGGAGACAGGAGGGAGGCAGACCGTGGGGATTCCTCATGATCGGGATCCAGGCACTAGGGTGACCCGCCGTGGACGCCCTTCCCGATCCGACAGACGCCCTCTCCGCTGTACCTGTCGCTGGTTCCCGGCGCTCGACGCCGGTGGTCGGGCACCTCAAGTTCTTCTTCGGCCCCATGGACTGCGGCAAGTCGACGCTCGCGCTCCAGATCGACCACAACAACTCGCGCCAGGGTCGGCGCGGGCTGCTGCTGGTGCGGCACGACCGTTCGGGCAAGCCCCAGATCTCCAGCCGCATCGGCATCACCCGCGAGGCCGCGGAGATCAGCGACGACGATCTCCGCCAGATGGTTCGGTCGGAGTGGGCCGAGGGGCGGCGGGTGGACTACCTGATCGTCGACGAGGCGCAGTTCCTGTCGCCCGATCAGGTGGAGCAGCTGGCGGAGCTCGCGGACGACGTCCAGGTCGACGTCTACTGCTTCGGGCTCGCCACGGACTTCCGCGGCGAGATGTTCCCGGGGTCGCAGCGGCTGTTCGAGCTCGCGGACGAGCTGAAGGCCATCCAGGTCGAGGTTCTGTGCTGGTGCGGGGTGCCGGGACGGTTCAACGCGCGGGTGCGGGCCGGACGAGTGATTCGTGCCGGCGACACGGTTCTGGTCGCAGACACTGCGACGGACACGGAACAGCACCGATCGGGTACGGAGAGCAACGATGTAACGGACGCCACGGAAACTACTGTCCGTTACCAGGTGCTCTGCAGGCGTCACTTTAGGTTGGGCGACCTGGGCCCTGACGTCGCACAAAGTGGTCAGCTTCGGTTGGCCTAGGCGACTACCCACCGGTCCCACTGGGCCATTAGAGTGATGCATGAGCGCAGGAGCTTGATAACGCGTCACGATCCTGTGGCGATCGCATCCATTAGTAGGAAGCCTTCGTTGACGAGTGAACGACGTCACTGTGGGCGACCATGAGAGCGAGCCGGAAACAAACGGAGCAATCCGGGCGTTGCACACGGTGAGCAAGAAGCCTGGGCCCCGGCCCTGAGCCGAGCGAAAGGACACCGCCATGGCCGACCGCGTTTTGCGTGGAAGCCGGCTCGGAGCAGTCAGCTACGAGACCGACCGCAACCACGATCTCGCTCCGCGCCGGGCAGCGCGGTACGCCTGCCCGAAGGGACACGACTTCGAGGTCCCGTTCTCCGACGACGCCGAGTTGCCGCCGACCTGGGAATGCCGTCTCCACGGCACCGAGTCGAAGATCATCGACGGGGTCGAGCCGGAGATCAAGAAGGTCAAGCCGCCGCGTACGCACTGGGACATGCTCCTGGAGCGCCGGTCGATCCCCGAGCTCGAGGAGCTGCTCGACGAGCGCCTCGAAGAGCTTCGCGGACGCCGCACCCGCACGGCCTGATCCACACCAGACGCGTCAAGCCGTCCCGGTCTCCCGCCGGGGCGGCTTTTTGCGCACCTCGTAAGGGCGTCTAGGAGGCCCGTACGGCTCCTGTGATCAATTTCCGGCCCCACCACACGCCCACGGCCGCCAGCACGGCCCAGATCGACAACGCGACGATCGAGCGCGGTGAGCCGAGATCGCTCAGCGCGTCGCCCAGCACGGCGGCGAGGATCGTCGAGGGCACCAGCCCGAGCGCCGTGCCGAGGGCGAAGTGCCTGCCGCGCACCGACGTCACGCCCGCGCCGTAGTTCGCGAGGGCGAACGGCAGGATCGGCAACAATCTGATCACGAGCGTCGCCTCGACCCCCCGCCGCGCGAAGACCCGTTCGAGCACCGCCAGCCGTTCCCCGAGCCGGCTTTCGACCGCGTCGCGGCCGAGCCCGCGGGCGATCGCGAACGCGATCATCGCGCCGGCCGTGAACCCCGCGACGGCGAGCGCGCTCCCCCACCCGACGCCGAACAGCAGCCCCGCCGCCGTGGCGAGGACCGGTTTCGGGAAGAACACCGCCGTGCCGAACGCGCACACGGCCACGAACACGAGCGGCGCCGCGTGTCCCGCGCGGCCGACCAGGGCTCGGAGTTCCGCGCCGTCGGGCAGGTCGACGAGCTGGGCGGTGACCGCCAGGGCGACGACGAGCAGCACCAGGAGGATCAGGCCCGCACGTCGCATCGGACCAACGTACCCGGCAAGCTGGAGCGCATGACCGTGCTGCTCCCCTCCGGCGAGACCGTCCCCGCACTCGGCATGGGCACCTGGATGATGGCCGAGACACCCGGCAGGCGCTCCGCCGAGATCGCCGCGCTGCGGACCGGCCTGGACCTCGGACTGACCCTGATCGACACGGCCGAGATGTACGGCTCGGGCGCGTCCGAGACGCTCGTGGGCGAGGCCGTCGCGGGCCGGCGCGACGAGGTGTTCCTGGTGTCGAAGGTGCTGCCGTCCAACGCGTCCGCCGCCGCGACCGTGCGCGCGTGCGAGGCGTCGCTGCGCCGCCTGGGCACCGACCGGCTCGACCTGTACCTGCTGCACTGGCGTGGTGGGGTGCCGCTCGCGGAGACCGTGGAGGGGTTCTCGGCGCTGCTGGAGGCGGGCAAGATCCGGCACTGGGGCGTCAGCAACCTCGACCTGGACGACATGCGCGAGCTCACGGCGTTGCCGGGCCAGTGCCAGACCAACCAGATCCTCTACAACCTCACCCGCCGCGGTCCCGAGCACGACCTGCTGCCGTGGCACGCCTCCACCGGCATCCCGGTCATGGCCTACTCCCCCGTCGAGCAGGGCAGGCTGCTGAACTCCCCCGCGCTGGCGTCGGTCGCGGCACGGCACGGCGCCACGCCCGCCCAGATCGCGCTCGCCTGGGTGCTGCGGCTGCCGTACGTGAACGCGATTCCCAAAGCGGGGTCACCGGACCACGTCCGGGAGAACGCGCGGGCACTGGAACTCCGCCTGTCCCCTGAGGATCTGGCCGACCTCGACAGCGCCTTTCCCCCGCCCGACGGGCCTTCGCCGCTCGCGATGCTCTGAACCGGCGGATTCGAGCCCGAAGACTCCCCAGAGGAATGAGACGCGCGTCCCACTCTCCTGCCCGGCCCGCAGTCGCTCCGGTAACGTGGTCCCCCGGTTTCGGCAACCAGGCACAAGGAAGCGAGGTGAGCGACACATGCCAGGCGACAGTTGCCCGCGCAGGTCATCCCACCTCGCACGCTTCAGTTCTGGCGTGTGACGCACACCCCCTGCACACAAGGGGAGTCACACGATGCACGTCTTCGACATGACATTGCGCATCGCCGAGAGCATGGGCCTCGGCGCGTTGATCGGTTTCGAGCGGCAGTACCGCTCTCGCATGGCAGGTCTGCGGACCAACGCCCTCGTGGCCGTGGGTGCCGCGTTGTTCGTCCTGCTGTCCGCACAGGGCTTCGACGGCCAGGGCGACCCCACGCGCGTCGCCGCACAGGTGGTGTCCGGCATCGGGTTCCTCGGCGCGGGCGTCATCCTGCGCGACGGGCTGTCGGTGCGCGGCCTGAACACCGCGGCCACGCTCTGGTGCGCGGCCGCGGTGGGCTCGCTGGCCGGTGCCGGGCTGCACGTCGTGGCGGCGGCCGGCACGGTGGCGATCATCGCGGTCAACGTCGGCCTGCGGGAGCTGGGCCGGGCCGTCGACCGCAAGGACGACGACGGCTAACGCGGCTGGTACGTCAGGCAGTTCGCGTGGTGGTCGCCTTCGCCCTGGCCGACCCTCACGCTCTGCGCCGTGCATTCCAGCGAGGCGTTGTGCACGCAGTCGGTGCGCGAACAGGCGCCGACCTGCGCGACGACCTTGTCCAGGCCGCCCTTCGTGCCCAACGGGATGAAGGTGCCGCAGTCCGCGGCGCCGTTGTCGCCGCGCACGGTGATCGCGAACGCGTGGCATCCGTCGTGGTTGTAGGAGCAGTCGCTCACGGTGCAATCGTGGACTGCGGGCATCGCCGGGTTCTCAAGGGTGGTCATGTCCGCTCCTGCCGTGGTGGGAAAGGTTCGGTAATCGCGACGATGCCACCACCGCGGGAGCCCCGCAATTCGAGATTTGTTTAGGCGAGCCTATCCTCAAGAATGATTCCAGGCGTGGCCGGGGACGCGCCGCGTGCGTTCTTCCTGCGTATCGGCGGTCACCTGACCAGGTGGTCGACCGAGGTCCACCCCTCCGGGCCAAATGTTCGGCCACCGCGGATCGAGTGCCGGGATGGCGTCGCCTAACAGCGCGACGTGAAGTTTGAAAGCCGGTGCACGGGCAATACCTGCGCGTTGTTGCGGGTCTCCGGAAAGCTGGTACGGATGCGAATCAACTTTCTGGAAGACCCACCTGGTCCAGCAGCGCGCACGCCTCCTCCGCGCCCGCGGCAGGAGCAGCACCGCGCTCCTGAATACTTGTCGCATCCGGGCAGCGCGGCGCCGGCCGGGCGGACGGTGCTGAAGATCCACTATGCGGGACGGGGCGTGCGGCATGGCTACGGTGACCACAGCGGACGGGCAGCTGGTGTCCTACGTGGACCACGGCGGGGACGGTCCGGCCGTCGTGCTGCTGCACAGCTTCCTGATGGACGCGTCGATGTGGGCGCCGCAGGTCGAGGCGCTCGGCGACCGGTACCGGCTGATCGCGATCGACGAACGCGGCCACGGTGACACGCCCGCGACGGCGCCGTTCGACCACTGGGACGTCGCCCGCGACGCGCTCGCCGTGCTCGACGAGCTGAAGATCGGCGGTGCGGCCGTCGCCGGCACCAGCCAAGGCGGGTTCGTTGCGCTGCGGATGGCGTTGCTGGCACCGGAACGGGTGACGGCGCTCGTGCTGCTCGGCACGTCCGGTGAGACCGAGGACGAGCAGATCTCCGCCGGGTACCAGCAGCTCGCCGAGGTGTGGATCGCGCAGGGCCCGGAGACGGTGACCGAGGCCGTCGCGAAGATCTGCCTGGGCGACTACGACCCGTCCGCGTGGACGCCGAAGTGGAGCGAGGTCGAGCCCGGACGGCTGCGGCTGATCATGAACGCCCTGGTCGGCCGAGAAGGCGTGCTGGACCGCGTCACCGAGATCGCCGTGCCCGCACTGGTGCTGCACGGCACCGCCGACCTCGCCTACCCCGTGGCGAAGGCCGAGGCTCTCGTCGCGGCGCTGCCCAAGGCCGAGCCGCTCGTGCTCGTCGAGGGCGGCGCGCACTTCCTGAGCCTCACGCACGCCGCGGACGTGAACCCGCACCTGGAGCGGTTCCTCAGCGCGACCCTCTGACGGCCCACGCCTTCGCGGTCAGCTCGATCGGGCCCCGCGCCGGGAGACGGGAGCGGAGCAGATCGCGGATCGCGTCGCGCTGCTCCGGCGGCAGTGTCGCGGCGTAGGCGGGCGCGGCGCCCGTGCCGCCCAGGAACGGTGCCCAGAAGTCGTCGAAGTCGCGGAACACCGTCGGCACGACGATGCCCGTCACCTCGACGTCGCGCAGGCCGGCGCCGGTCCACAAGGCGCGCAAGGGCTCGGCGCCGCTCACGGCGCTGAAGCGCAGTCCCTCGTCGTGCGCGGCCGCGGCGGGGTCGACGTCCTTCGCGGCGTCCCAGAACAGCCGCATCATCTGCATGCCGCTCGCGTAGTCCCACACGTACGAGCCGGCGAACGGAGCCACTCGGGCGAACTCCTCCACCGCCTGGGCGGCGTCGGGCACGAACGTGAGCACGAGACCGCTGACCACGACGTCGGCCGTGCGTTCGCCCAGGTCCGTTGCATCGCCGGCGGCGAACCCGGCGTCGGGGACACGGGCGCGGGCGCGGTCCAGGAAGCCCTCCGACGGGTCCACACCGGTGACCGCGGCCGGGCGGGTGTGCGCCAGCACGGCCTCGGTCAGCACGCCGGTACCGCAGCCGACGTCGAGCCACGTGCGGCCGGGCGGCACGTCCAGCCAGCGCAGGAACTCCACCGCGACCAACTGGCTCCACCGGCCGACGTACCGCTCGTACGCGTCACCCAGATCCCACACGCGTCGAAGGTAGCCCAGCCGGCACCCCGGCGGAATAAACGGGGGCTGGTCCGGTTAAGCTAGATGACACATCAACTAGCAAGGTCGGGTGTGCTGTGAAGATCGCTGTTCTCGGTGCGGGTCACGTCGGTCCCGTCATCGCCCGCCTGGCCCTGGCGGCGGGCTACGAGGTGGGCATCGCGGGGTCGGGCGACCCGGCGCGGATCGAGATGATCACCGAGTTCCTCGCCCCCGGTGCCGTCGCGCTGCGGGCAGCCGACGCCGTGGCGGACGCGGACCTCGTCGTGCTGGCGATCCCGTGGCACCGCTTCCCCTCGCTCGAACCGGGGATGTTCGCGGGCAAGGTCGTCATCGACTCCATGAACCACTGGCCGCCCGCCGAGGCTCCCCTGGGCACGAGCGAGGAGGTCGCGCGGCGGCTGGCGGGCGCCGACGTCGTGAAGACCCTGAACCACGTCGCCTACCAGGACATGGAATTCGCCGGTGGCCGTGCCGTCGGCGTCGCCGGTGACTCACCGGACGCCGTGCGGACCGTCGCGGAGTTCCTGGAACGCATCGGGTTCGACCCGGTGCCGGTGGGGTCCCTGGCCGCGGGACGGCTGCTGGAGCCAGGCAGCCCGGTGTTCGGCGTCGCGGCCCGCAGGCAGGAATTCGAGAACTTCACCAAGGAGCAGTCATGACCACGTTCGGACTCGACACGTTCGGCGACGTCACCCAGGACGCCTCCGGCACCCCGCTCTCCCACGCCCAGACCATCCGCAACGTGGTCGAGCAGGGCGTGCTCGCCGACCAGGTCGGCCTCGGCTTCTTCGGCATCGGCGAGCACCACACCCCGGACATGCCGCTGTCGGCCGCCGACGTCGTGCTGGCCTCGATCGCCGCCCGCACGTCGTCGATCCACCTCGGGTCGGCGGTGACGGTGCTCAGCTCGGACGACCCGGTGCGCGTGTACCAGCGCTTCTCGACGCTGAACGCGGTGTCGGACGGCCGCGCGGAGATCATCCTGGGCCGCGGGTCCAGTGTGGACTCGTTCCCGCTGTTCGGCTACGACCTCGCGGACTACGAGGACCTGTTCGAGGAGAAGACGCACCTGTTCGCCGAACTGCTCAAGGGTGGCCCGATCACCTGGCAGGGCAAGACCCGCGCGTCGCTGCACGAGCAGGACGTCGTGCCCCACACCGAGCCGTTCCCGACGTGGATCGGCGTGGGCGGCAGCCCGCAGTCGGTGGTGCGCGCGGCCTCGTACGGCTTCTCGCTGATGCTCGCGATCATCGGCGGCCACCCCGGCCGGTTCGCGCCGTTCTCGGAGCTCTACAAGCACGCGCTGGAGAAGTTCGGCCGCGACCCGCTGCCGATCGGCATCCACTCCCCCGGACACGTGGCGCCGACCGACGAGCAGGCGCGGGAGGAGTTCTGGCCGCACTACCTCGACGTGATCAGCCGGCTCGGCAAGACGCGCGGGTTCGCCACGCCGACGCCGGAGTCGTACGCGCACGAGGTCGGGCCGCACGGCGCCCTGTTCGTCGGGTCGCCGCAGACGGTCGCGGAGAAGATGGCGCGCACCATGAAGAAGCTCGACGCGAGCCGGTTCGACCTGAAGTACGGGATCGGCGGGCTGTCGCACGAGTCGCTGATGCGCACGATCGAGCTGTACGGGACGAAGGTCGTGCCGATGGTGCAGGACATGCTCGCCCAGTAATGATGTTGGACGGCCACGCGATGCACCGGACACATCGCACACGTCGCCTGGGGAGTGGTCTTGTTCGGCAACAGGGAGAACGCGGAGGTCGCCGCGCTGCGGGAGCAACTGGCCGCGGCGCACGGCACGATCACCGAGCTGCGCGGGTGGGTCGGCCACCTGCGCAGCTCGGAGACCCCCGCGCTGGAAGGTGAGCTGCGCCAGCTGCGCGCGGCCGTGGAGCACAAGAAGAACGAGTACATGACGCTCGGCACCACGCACCGCCAGCTCCAGGCGGAGGTGGACGAGTGGCGCTCGCGGTTGGTGGAGACGCGTGACCTGGCTCTGCTGCAGGAAGTCGGTGTTTACGAGTACGCGCATCCGCTGAGCGACGCGGTCGCGTACAAGGACGCGCTGGCCGAGCTGAAGCTGCGGATCAAGCTGGCCGCCAAGGGCGACGCCGTGTCCTGTCATGTCGACTGGGCGGTCAACGGGTCGGTCAAAGAGGGGCAGAAGCTCGGCAGGGACATGGCCAAACTGATGCTGCGGGCCTACAACGCCGAAGCGGACGTCGCGGTGCGCTCGGTGAAGCCCCACACCCGTGAGGCGGTGAAGAAACGCCTCACCACCACGAAGGACACGATCGGCAAGCTCGGTGTCCTCATGCGCATCGCCATCTCCCCCGACTACCACCTGCTGCGGCTGCGTGAGATCGATCTGACCGCTGATCACCTCGTGAAGGTCGAGGAGGAGAGGGAGCAGGCCAAGGCCGAGCGCGAGAGGCTGCGCGAAGAGGCCAAGGTCGCGAGGGAGATCGAGCGTGACCGCGCCCGCTTCGCCAAGGAACAGGCCCACTACCTCGCAGTGATCGCGAAGCTGGAGGCCAACGGAGACCTCGACGCGCTGGCCAAGGCGCAGGAGCAGCTCGCCTCGGTCGAGGACGCCATCGCCGGGGTCGAAGAACGCGCAGCCAACGTGCGGCTGGGCTACGTGTACGTGATCTCCAACATCGGTGCGTTCGGTCCCGGTGTGGTGAAGATCGGCATGACGCGGCGGCAGGAGCCGATGGACCGGGTCAGGGAGCTCGGTGACGCGTCGGTGCCGTTCCGTTTCGACACGCACGCGCTGATCTTCTCCAAGGACGCGGTCGGCCTCGAAACCGCCTTGCACCAGCGGCTGAGCCACAAGCGCGTCAACCTGGTCAACCATCGGCGTGAGTTCTTCTACGCGACGCCGGCCGAGGTCAAGGATCTGGTCGCCGAGCTGGAGAACAGCCCCGTCCTGCAGTACGACGACGTCGCGGAGGCGCTGGAGTGGCGCGCCTCGGAGTCGAACAGGCGGGGTGCGCCGGGTTCGCTCGCGATGGCGTCCGTCGGTGCGGACGGCGACCTGTCCGACGATGGCGAGTGACGGCATGACCTACCCGCCTGCCGCTCCGCCCGTGCGGCCCGCCGCGTGGCTGCCTGATCCTCTCGACGACGCGCTCGTCCGCTACTGGGACGGACAGCGGTGGACGTTCCACACCGCCGTCCGCCAGGTCGACGCTCCAGCACCGGTCGCCGAGCAAACGATCAAGCCGGCACAACCCGCGCTGCGACCGGATGTCGCGGCGGCGGTGAACCGCGTGCGAGGGATGCTCGTGGGGTCGATGAAGGAGGTCAACCTCCTGGGCGGCTACCTCGGCGCCGAGGAGCAGGTGCTCGCCCTCACCGGTGCCGCGGGGGAAGGACAGGGCGTACTCGTGTGCACGAACCAGCGTCTGCTGTTCCTGTTCGTCGGCGTGATCAGGAGGCAGTTCATCCAGATCGGCTGGAACCAGGCCAAGGCCGTCGTCTACGACCGCACCTCACGCATGTTCCTGGTCTACGTCACCAAACCCACCAAACGCGCCGTACCGGCGTTCGCGGTCCGCGTCGGCAACCTCAGCGACGCCCAGGTGGTCGCGCAGGCGGCTCAGGCCGCGGCCGCAGCGCCCCGGCTCGACGTCGTCTGACCGGCAGCGGGGGCCGCGACGGCCCCCGCTCCACGCGTCACTTCTTGGAGCTCGCGATCTCGCACTCCTTGGCGTGCTCCAGGCCGAGCGAGATCGACGCGGCGTCGTTGTTCGGGCCGCCCAGCGCGTAACCGATCATGTCCGCGCCCGGTTCGTTGAGCACCTCGACGTACCGGACTCCCTTGCCCCGCAGGCACTGCACCACGCGGTTGGCGAAGTCGACGGCCTCCGGGTTGGTGGTGTCCTTCTCCCACGGCGGTAGCGGCGTCTTCGACTCGCACTTCTCGAGCGCCTTGTCCAGCTCCTCCTTGGTCGGTTGCGGGCGGCCGCTGCCCTCGGCGGCTCGTCCCTTCCTGTCCAGGCCGAGGCTCGCCATGCACTGGTCGTACGGCGCCTGGAGGGCTTCGAGGTCCTCCGGGGTCATGTCGAGGCGTTCGCGGGGCCGTTGTTCCCGGGCGGCCGACGTCGGTGCGGCGGCGCTGCTCGGCGGCGTCGAGATCGAGGCGACCTGGGGCTGGGCCTCGGGCTTGGAGCACGCGGCCAGGAGCAGCAGGAGGGCCAGGGTGGCCTTCTTCATCACGGGTCTTCCTTTCGTCACGCGGCGAGCGCCTGCGTCGGGGTGAGCCGGGCGGCGCGGAGGGAGGGGTAGAGGCCTGCGGCGGCGCCCACGACGAACGCGGCGAGCACACCCGCGGCCAGGACTTCGAGCGGGAGGACGAGCGGCCAGCGGTGCAGCGCCGCGTAGCCGGCGACGCCCACCGCCCCCAGCGCGGTGCCCGCCAGGCCGCCCAGGCCGGAGAGCAGGACGGCCTCGGTGAGGAACTGCGCGCGGATGTGGCCGCGGGTGGCGCCGAGCGCCCGGCGCAGGCCGATCTCGCTGCGGCGTTCGAGCACGGAGATCACCATCGTGTTCGCCACGCCGACGCCGCCGACCAGCAGTGCGACGCCCGCCAGGCCGAGGAACAGCGCGCTGTAGGAGCTCTGCGTGGCGCGCTTGGCCGCGAGCGCGTCGGACGGGCGGCTCACCTGCACCAGGCCGGGGATCTCGCCGTGGAGCGTGGCGGGCAGGATCGCCCGGACGTCCTCGATGGACTCCTCCCGTGCCTTCACGTAGACGACGGTCGGATGGCCGTCGAAGCCCAGGTGCGTGCGGGCGGCGTCCCAGCCGACGAGCACGGAGCGTTCGATGTCGGGTGCCAGCGGCATGGGGCCGAGCACGCCCGTCACCGTGAACCACTTCTCCCCCACGAAGATCGCCGGACGGTCGCCCGCCTCCGCGATGCCGAGCCGTTCGGCGGCGACGCTGCCGAGGACCACGTCCGGGAAGTCCGGCCGCGGCAGGAACTCCCCGCTGCGGACGTGGCCGTTCACGGTGTCCAGCAGGCCCGCGGTGGCGGCCAGGACCGTGATGTCGGAGCTGTGCCCGGGGTCCAGGAGGTCGTTGCGGCGCACTCGGGTGTGGGTGTTGGCGACCGCGGCGGCGGCCGTGACGGGGCCGATGCGCCCCACCATGGCCACCGAGGACTCGGGCAGCAGGACCGGGTCGTCCGGGCGCGGGGTGGGCTGGGCGCGCAGGAGGTTGGTGCCCAGGGCGGTCAGCTCGTCGAGCAGGGCCCGCTGGCTGGAAGCGGGGATGCCGGTGACCACCACGACGGTGGCGACGCCCAGGGCGATGCCGAGCGCGGACAGCGCGGCGCGGAGCCGGCGGGTGCGGATGCCCAGGGAGCCGAGGGCGAGCAGGTCGGCGGGTGACAGGCGGCTCATCCGGTGACGCCGTTCAGGCTCGGGAACGTGACGGTGGGCCGGTCCGCCGTGTCCGCGACGATCCGCCCGTCCCGCAGTTCCACCCGGCGTGGCAGCGACTCGGCGATGTCGCGGTCGTGCGTGATCAGCGCGATGGTCGTCCCCTGCGCGTTCAGTTCCCGCAGCAGGTCCAGCACCGCGTGCCCGGTGGCCGTGTCGAGTGCCCCGGTCGGCTCGTCGGCGAGCACCAGGGCCGGGTTGTTCACCACGGCACGGGCGATGGCGACGCGTTGCCGTTCGCCGCCGGAGAGCTGCTGCGGCCTGTGGCCGGCCCGGTGCGCGAGGCCGACGCGGTGCAGGGCCTCCACCGCGAGCGGGCGGCGGTCCTTGCGGCGCACCCCGGCGTAGAGGAGACCAGTGGCCACGTTCTCGGTCGCGGTGAGCCCGTCTGAGAGGTGGAACTGCTGGAACACGAACCCGATCCGGCTGCCGCGCAACGCGGACAGGTGGCGGTCGGGCAGGCGGGACACGTCCTGGCCGTCGATCTCGACGGTGCCGGAGGAGGGCAGGTCCAGGGTGCCGACGAGGTGAAGCAGCGTGGACTTGCCGGAGCCGGACGGGCCCACGATCGCGAGCAGCTCACCTGACGCGACCCGCAGCGACACGTCGTCCAGCGCGGTCACGCCACCGGGGTATCTCTTGGTCACCGAGTGCAGGGCGAGCACCGGGGTCATGAGGCCGTCACCACTTCCAGGCCGTCCACGACGCCGTCGCCGGAGATCTCGACCTGGTCCTGCGAGTACAGGCCGGTCCGGACGGCCTTCAGGCCGCCGGAGGGCAGCTGGACGGCGTAGCCGCCCTCCTTCAGCGCCACCAGGGCCGCCAGCGGCACGGTCAGGACGCCGGTGCGGCTCTCGGTGGTGACCGTGAGGCGCACCGGCGCGGTGTCCAGGTCGGTGACGTCCGCCGGGTCGTCGGGGGTGACGACGACGTCGAGCTTCGGGCCGCCGCCGTTCTCGGCGGGGGCGGCGACCTGGGTCAGCGAGGTCACCTTGGCGGGGACGGGGCGGTTGTCCGGGCGCACGATCGTGACAGGCAGACCGGTCTTCAGCACGCCCGCCTCCGCCACCGGTATCTGCAGCGTGACCAGGCGCGTGGTGGGGGTGACCTCGAACAGGTCCCCCGTGGCGGGGTCGCCGAGCTGGGCCTTCACGGCGCCGACGCGCATCGGGCGGTCCAGGACGAGCACCCGGCCCGGTGCCAGGGTGCCGGTCTGCTCGACGCCGAGGGCTCGCTGCCACTTCTTGAGCGCCTCGACGACCCGCGGGGTGAACTCGGCCTTCGTGACGTCCTTGGGGCGGGTGCCGACCTGGTAGCCCAGCGCGGCGAGGTTGTCCATCAGCACCGCCACGTCCGACCCCTTCAGACCTGGGGTGTCGAGCGCTCGGAACAGCGGCGTCGCGCCGAAGAACACGACGACGGGCTGGTCGTCGACGCGGTAGAGCTCCTTGCCGAGCTCCGTGGCGTGGCCGGTGGCGGGCAGCTTCGTGACGACGCCCGCGGTGCCCTTGACGAGCCGGGCGGCGCCGAAGCCGAGCTGGGCCTGCAGCGTGCGGGTGTTCGTGAGGTCTCCCTTCCGCACGGTCGTGGTCTTCACCGCCGGTGGCGGGGCCGCGGCCGGCTCCGGTGGCCGGGACCGCACCACCAGCACCGCGGCGATGACGACCACGACGACGAGCACCGCCGCTCCGATGACTGTCCTGCGCATGCCGTGGATCTTGGAAGGCATTTGTGAGGATCCTGTGACGAACCGGTGATCGCCGTGAGGGCGTCCATATGATCGGCCGGTGAGCGCTCTCATCCTGGTCGCGGAGGACGACGAGAACCAGGCCGAGCTGGTGCGCCGGTACCTGGAGCAGGACCACCACCGGGTGCTCGTCGTCCACGACGGAAGGGACGCGCTCGACGTCGTCCGCGCACAAGGCCCCGCTCTCGTGGTGCTCGACCTGATGCTGCCGGGACTGGGCGGGCTGGACGTGTGCCGGGCGTTGCGGGCCGAGTCGGACGTGCTGGTGCTCATGCTCACGGCGCGGTCCACTGAGGACGACCTGCTGCACGGGCTCGGGATCGGCGCGGACGACTACATGACCAAGCCGTTCAGCCCGCGCGAGCTGGTGGCGCGGGTGCGGACGTTGCTGCGGCGGGTGCCCGTCCCGAAGCCGGAGCCGGTGCTGCGGGTGGGGCCGATCGTGGTCGACCAGCTGCGCCACGAGGTGCGGGTACGCGGCGAAGCGGTCGAGTGCACGCCCGGCGAGTTCGGGCTGCTGGAGGTGCTCGCGTCCGAAGTGGACAGGGTGTTCAGCCGCGAGCAGCTGCTGCAGCGGATGCACGGCATCGACAGCTTCCTCACCGCGCGGACGATCGACACGCACGTGAAGAACCTCCGCCGCAAGATCGAGGCCGATCCGCGGACGCCCGCCCACCTCGTGACCGTGTACGGCATCGGCTACAAGCTCACGGCCGGGCGCGCTGATGCGCCGTAGCGTCTTCACGCGTCTGCTCGTCGTGGCGGTGTTGATCGCGCTGTGCTCGATCGCCGCGACGGCGTGGCTCGCGACGCAGCTGACCCGTGCGTCGATCGCCCGTGAGCAGGGCCGTGAGCTGGCCTCGGACCACAAGATCTACACGACGTTGCTCACCTACGCCGCCGGCCACCGCGACTGGTCCGAAGTGGACGGTTACGTCGACGGCCTGGTGTCGGAGCAGCCGGGCCGTCGCATCGCACTGGTGACCAAGGACGGCCGCACGGTCGCCGACCTGGGCGAGGGTGGCGGCCAGCTGCCGGACAGGGCCTCGGCGGTGGTGGACCCGCTGGCGGTCGACCCGGTCCTGGTGCCCGGCGCGCCCGCCGACCGGATCGACAAGCGGGTGCTGGGGCCGTTCCGCACGCCGATCGACTTCCGCGACCGCGAGGACCGGACCGGGGCGTTGTTCTGCCTGCGGCTGGTCAGGAAGGAGCAGGCCCGGCTGGACTGCCGGGAGCGGGACCTGCCGTTCGACACCGCGGCCGACTTCTTCGCGTTGCTCGACCTGGAGGACCTGGTCAACGCCTGTCTGGCGCGCCGCTCGTTGCCGCCGGTGGACCTCGATCCCGACTTCACCCCGGCGGACAAGCAGTCCTCGGGGGTGCCGCCGCCGGACCAGCCGGCCGTCGCGGCGTGCGTGGCCGCGTCGCGCAAGGAGCAGCTCGCGCCGTACGTGGCGCCGCCCGTCCTGCTGTACCTGTCGAATCCGACGGGCCCGCCGACCGCCGCGATCTCGTTGCCGGGCAACGGCTGGCGGGTGATGGGGGCCGCGGCGGCGGTGCTGCTGGCGGCGATCGGGGTGGCGGCGGTGGCGGGGGCCCGGATCACCCGCCCGCTGCGGGCGTTGACGGCCGCGGCGACGCACATGTCCGGCGGGAGCGAGATCCCGCCGGTGCCGGTGCGCGGGCAGGACGAGATCGCGGTCTTGACCAGGGCGTTCAACACGATGGCGGCGAACAGGGCGCACCTGGAGCGGGCGCGCAAGGCGATGGTCGGCGACGTCGCGCACGAGCTGCGGACGCCGTTGAGCAACATCCGGGGCTGGCTGGAGGCGGCGGAGGACGGGGTGAGCGACCTCGATCCGGCCCTGGTCGCGTTGCTGCTCAAGGAGGCGCTCGTGCTGCAGCACGTGGTGGACGACCTGCAGGACCTCGCCGTGGCCGACACGGGCTCGTTGCGCCTGACACTCGAACGGCTCAACGTCGCGGGGGCGTTGGAGCAACTCCAAGCCGCGCACGAGGTACGGGCGTCGCAGGCCCGCGTCACGCTGACCGCGTCCGCGGATCCCGCTCTCACCGTCCGGGCCGACGCGCTGCGGTTGCGGCAGATCCTCGACAACCTCGTCTCCAACGCGTTGCGCCACGTGCCCGCCGGCGGGTCGGTGACGGTCGGGGGCGCGGCCGGGGACGGCGAGGTCGTGATCACGGTGTCCGACACCGGCCCGGGCATCTCCGAGGACGATCTGCCGCACGTGTTCGACCGGTTCTGGCGGGCGGACAAGTCGCGCAGCCGCAGCACGGGCGGCAGCGGGCTGGGGCTCGCGATCGTCCGCAAGCTCGCCGAGGCGCACGGCGGAACGGTCGATGTGACCAGCGCGACAGGCGCGGGAACCACGTTCCGCGTCCGATTGCCGGAACTCAGCTGATACACCCAGCGTTAGTTCGCTGGAGAGGAAACCGGTGATTGTTCCCATGCCCACGAGCGCGCCCCGTCGCACGGGCTCGTTCGTACTGACCGAAGACGTGACAGTCCGGGTGACCGGGCAGGCGCGCACCGCGGCCGCGATGCTGCGCGAGCACGTCTTCCGGCAGACCGGCTACCTGCTGGCGGAGTCGCCCGACGGCATGCTGATGGTGTCGCACGACCCGGCCATGCGCGGGCTCGGCCCCGAGGGGTACGCGCTGCTGGTCAGCAACGACGCGATCATGCTGCGCGCGGGCACCCAGGCCGGGCTGCGGCACGGCGTGCAGTCGTTCCGGCAGCTGATGACCCGCGACGGCACGGTCCGCGCGGCCGACGTGCGCGACTCCCCCGCGTTCGCGTGGCGCGGGGTGTCGAGCGCGCTGCTGCCACCGGCCGAGATGCGCAGGGCGATCGACCGGATGGCCGCCTACAAGCTCAACGTCCTGCACGTCTTCCCGGACGGCGATCCCGACGCGCTGCGCGACCTCGTCGAGTACGGCCGTGATCACGGCATCACCGTCGTGCCCGAGCTCGGTCCGGCGACGGTCGAGCTGCTGGAGCTGTTCCCGAGCCGCTGGGTGCACATCGGTACCGCCAAGCTGACCACCAAGTTCGCCGGTCTGCTGGAACGCCACGGCAAGCTGCCGGTGCGCTGGCACGACGGGGACGCCGCCGTGCTCGGCCCGCACGGCAAGCTCGCCGAGGGCGACGACGGCCTGCGCGCCATCGCGACCGCGGGCTGGGTCGGCGAACTGCGGACCGCCTCGGCCGTGGCGCCCGCCTGGTAGGTCGTTCACAGTCGTCGCGTGATCGCAGGTCACGCGACGACCGCGGTTCACATGTTTATCTTTGATCAGCGGGTGCCCGCGGAGCGCTGAAGCCGTGCGACCGGGGAAGTTGTGCCACAGCAGGCCTTCCGGCCGCGTCCGTGAACCTGTCCGTTGGCTGTTGCCCCCTGAATCGACGCTGATCACGTGCGATCGTGGTTTCGTGCGGGCCTCTTCGAAGTCGCGATCAGTCCAGCGGTTCCGGCTGTTGCTCGTGGACGACGACCGCGAGCTGGTGGAGCTGCTCGCCACGGTGCTGCGCGGTGAGGGGTACGACGTCGACACCGCCTTCGACGGCCAGCGCGGACTGCACCTCGCGCTCACCCGGCCCTACGACGTGGTGGTGATCGACCGCGTCCTGCCGGTCGTAGACGGGCTGGACCTGTTGTCCCGGTTGCGTTCCCGGTCCGTGCGGACGCAGGCCCTCATGCTCACCGCGATGGGATCGGTGCACGACCGGATCGACGGCCTCGACGCCGGCGCCGACGACTACCTCGCCAAGCCGTTCGACCTGGGCGAGCTGACCGCGCGGCTGCGGGCGCTGTGCCGGCGCGCGGCGGAACTGGCTGCGGTGCTGCGCATCGGCGCCGGCCGCCTGGAGCTCGAGCAACACCAGGTCGTGCTGCCCGACGGCGAGAAAGTGCCGCTCACCACCAGGGAGTTCGCGCTGCTGCGGGTGCTCGCCACGCATCCGGAGACGGTGCACACGCGGGCGGCGTTGCGGCGCACGGTGTTCTGCGACGCGCCCTCACAGTCCATTGTGGACACCTACGTGCACTACCTGCGTTCGAAGGTGGGACGTTCGGTCGTGCAGACGGTTCAGGGGATCGGCTACCGGTTGGGGGCGCTGTGAGGTCGTGGGCCGAGGCGGAGCGCGCGGAGGTCCGCCGGGCGCGGCTGCGGGTCAGCGTGCTGGTGGGTCTGGCGATCACGCTGATGATCACGTTCGTCGGCGTGATCGCCTACGTGGTCATCGCGCACGGGCAGGAAACCCAGGTGTCGCGCGAGCTCCGCTACAACGTCCACTACGGCGTGCCGGGCGTCGCGCCCCGGTGCGCGTGGGTGTTCGTGCTGGAGGACGGCGTGCTGCACGAGGGTGAGCTCCAGGTGCCCGCCGGGTTCCCGCTGCGCGCCGACATCGACGCCGTGCACAGGTCGGGCGTCGCCCTGCCCCGCGACGTCATCGCGAACGGCACGGAGTACCGCGTGCTCACGGCACCGGGCGCGGACGGCACGACGGTGCAGGCGGTGTTCGACATGCGCTACCAGCTCGCCGACCGCGCACACCTGCTGCAGGCACTGGCGATCGCACTGGTCTGCGGCCTGCTGGCGGCAGCGCTGATCGGCCTGGGCATCAGCCGCCGCACGGTGGGCCCGTTGGCGGAAGCACTGGCGAGGCAACGCCGCTTCGTCACCGACGCGAGCCACGAGCTGCGCACCCCCATCGCCCGCGCCTACCTGCGCGCCCAACTGCTCGCCTCCCACCTGCCCGACGACCAGCGACCCGACCTCGACGCCCTGGCCAGGTCCATCCGAGGCCTCGCCGACGTGGTGGACGACCTGCTGGCCTCCGCACAGCTTCCGCAGCGGCTCGACGGCAAACCCGTGGACCTGGCCGACGTGGCCGAGGCCGCGGTCGTCGGCGAGACGGAACGCGCCGCCGAGCGGCGGATCACGGTGTCGCTGGACCACCCCGGACACCCGGTGGTGGTCTGCGGGATCGAGACCGGGCTGCGCCGGGCCGTCGACGAGCTGCTGGCCAACGCCGTGCGGCACACGCCGGAGGGTGGGCGGATCTCCGTGGCCGTGCGTGCCGGTGGTGGTGTGGCCGAGCTGGTCGTGGCGGACGATGGCGAGGGGTTCGAGGCCGGTGAGGCGGAGCGGTTGTTCGAGCGGTTCCACCGGGGCTCGGGTGAGGGGCGGTTCGGGCTGGGGCTCGCGCTGGTGCGGGAGATCGTGACCGGGCACGGTGGGACGGTGGAGGCGGCGGGGCGGCCTGGGGTGGGGGCTCGGTTCACGTTGCGGATTCCGTTGGGCGGGCAGGGGGCGTTGGTGGCGCGGGAGGAGATCGCCAGCGCCTGTCCGTGAGAAGGGCGAGGCGGCGGAGCGGTGGTGCTGGGCGATCGCGCCACGGCGACGGCTGGCTTGGTCGCGTCGGCTTGGGGTAACCGCGGCGAGCGTCAGAGTGGTGAGGCGTCAGGTCTGCTGTACAACAGCGGTGTGGCTGGGTAGCGGCTCGATGTGAAGCTCGGGCCACCGCCCAGCCGACCTCCTCACCACTGGCCGCTGACCACCACCTCCGCCGCCACGCGCACGTCCTCGTCCAGCGGCCGGTCCGGGTCCACCGGCTCGATGGCCGCAGCCAGCGCGTCCAGCAACGCCGCGCACCGGGGCGCGGTCGGGCGGCGGCCGCCCACGTGCACGGCCTGGCGCAGGCCCAGGGCGAGTGAGCCGCACAGCAGGCGCAGCAGGTCCGCGAGGTCGTAGGCGCGCAGCGCGGACTGGGTGCCGAACGGCACCACGTCCTGGTTGTGCAGGTTGGTCGGCAGGCTCTGCGTGCTGGCGGGCAGGACGCCTCGCCGGATCTCGGCGACGAAGGCGGTCGTGGCCAGTTGGACGCCCTGCAGGCCGTGTTGCTGGCCCGGTCCGGCGGCGAGCATCGGCGGGAGGCCGGTGTTGCGGGCCGGGTCCACGAGGAGGTCGAGCTGGCGTTCGGCCAGGTTGCCGAGTGAGGCGGTGACCATGGCGAGGACGTCGGCGGCGTAGGCGGCGGGCTGGCCGAAGAAGTTGCCGCCGTGGGCGATCAGGTCGTCGTCGGGGAAGAACAGCGGGTTGTCGCTGACGCCGGCGAGGTCCGAGGCGACGACGCTGTCGGCGTAGCGCAGGGCGTCCTCGGCGGCGCCGAGGAGTTGGGGGGCGCAGCGGATGCTGTACGGCTCCTGCAGTGCGCGCAGGCCGCTGGGGGTGGTGCCTTCGAGCGTGGAACGCATCCACCCCGCCACCGTCACCGCGCCGGGGTGGCCGAAGGCGGAGATCAGGCGTGGGTCGGTGAAGCCCGGGTCGGCGCCCACGACGTCCACCAGCAGGCACGTCAGGTCCGCCAGGGCTCGGTGCGAGGAACGCACGGACGACAGGGCCAGGGCCAGCGCCGCCGTCGTGACGGAGGTGCCGTTGACCAGGGCGAGGGCGTCGCGGCCGTCCAGGTGCAACGGCGAGAGCCCGGCTGCGGCCAGGGCGTCGGCGGCGGGGAGGCGGGTGCCGTCGAGGTAGGCGTGTCCCCGGCCGCGCAACGCCTGGGCGGCGTACGCGAGCGGGATGAGGTCTCCGCTGGCGCCGACGGAGCCGTAGCGGGGGACGGCCGGGACGAACGTCGTCGCGAACATCGCGGACAGGCCCTCGACGACGTGCGCGGACACGCCGGACAGGCCCTGTGCCAGGGACCAGGTGCGCACCAGGAGTGCGGCTCTGGCGATGTCGAGGGGCAGGTCGGGGCCTTGGCCCGCGCCGAGGTGTGCGAGGGTGTTGTCGCACTGGTCGGCTTCGGAGGCCCTGCCCGCGAAGCCCACGAGGGCGCCGAACCCGGTCTTGGCGCCGTACACCGGGCGCTCGTCGTCGGCCAGGACCGTGCGCAGGTAGGCGCGGCCCCGTTCGACTCGGTCGAGCACATCGGATCCGACGAGCACGGGCAGCGGCCCGGCAGCGCGCAGAAGGTGCGGAACGGTCAGGGGCGAACCCAGGTCCACGGACGTGTCTGAGGCGGTCGCGGTCACCGCACGGACGGTAGGCAGCCGATCTCAGAAAGTTCTGAGATCGCGTGGGTAGCTTCCCCGTCCATGGCTCACGAGTACCTGATCATCGGCGCGGGACCGGCCGGTGTGCAGCTCGCCGCGCTGCTCGAGCGGGACGGCCGGGACTACGCCGTCCTGGAACGCGGCAGCGGCGCCGGCACGTTCTTCACCCGCTACCCGCGGCACCGCAAGCTCATCTCCATCAACAAGGTCCACACCGGGTTCACCGATCCCGAGCAGCGGATGCGGATGGACTGGAACTCGCTGCTGCTCGACGACCCCGAGCTGCTCTTCACCCGCTACACGCCCCGGTACTTCCCGGACGCCGACGACATCGTGCGCTACCTCCAGGACTGCGCGGCGGGCCTGGAGATCCACTACGACGTCGACGTCACGAGCATCTCGCGCGACGGCGACGGGTTCGCGGCCACCGACCGCGGTGGACGGACGTGGCACGCGAAGAACCTCGTGATGGCGACCGGGGTCTCCCAGCTCCACGTGCCGCCGATCCCCGGCATCGAGCACGCCGAGCGCTACGACACCTTCGACACGGACCCGGAGTCGTTCACCGGCCGTCGGGTGCTCGTGATCGGCAAGGGCAACTCGGGTTTCGAGACCGCCGACGCGCTGGTCGAGCACGCCGCCGTCATCCACGTCGCCGGGCCGCACTCGGTGCGGCTCGCCTGGCAGACGCACTACGTCGGGCACCTGCGGGCGGTGAACAACAACTTCCTCGACACCTACCAGCTCAAGTCCGAGAACGCGGTCCTCGACGGCACCGTCGAACGCATCGAGCCACGGCCCGAGGGCGGCTTCCGGATCCAGTTCCGCTACGCGCGCACGGTCGAGAAGGTCCGTGAACTGGAGTACGACCGCGTCATCGCGTGCACCGGGTTCCAGTTCGACGCCTCGATCTTCGCGGAGAACTGCCGCCCGGCGCTGGTCATCAAGGACCGCTTCCCGCGGCAGACCTCGGCGTTCGAGTCGACGAACGTCCCCGGCCTGTACTTCGCCGGCACGATCACCCAGTCGCGGGACTTCAAGAAGTCGACCAGCGGGTTCATCCACGGCTTCCGCTACGGCGCCCGCGCGCTGCACCGCGTCCTGAGCGACCGCAACCACGGAGTCCCGTGGCAGGGCAAGGATCTGGAGCCCTCACCCGAGGCCATCAGCGAGGCCGTCATCGCCAGGGTGAACCGGTCGTCGTGCCTGTGGCAGCAGTTCGCGGTCATGGGCGACGTCGTGAGCATCGACGGCGCCACCGCGCGGTACTGCGAGGAGGTGCCGGTCGCGTTCGTGGCGGACGGCGGCCTCGGCCCGGCCGAGCACCGGTTCGTCGCGACGCTGGAGTACGGCCCCGACCACGACACCGTCGACCCGTTCGACGTCACCGTCCCCCGCGTCGCCGAGAACGACCCCCTGAACGCGGCCGGCGCGAGCTACCTGCACCCGGTCGTCCGCCACTACCGGCACGGCGTGCTCGCCGCGACGCACCACCTGGCCGAGAACCTGGAGAACCACTGGGACCTGCCGGAGGTGCACCAGCAGCCGCTCGTGCTGTTCGTGAAGGAATGCCTTGCCGGCGCGTGACACCGGGCCGTTCCCGCAGGCGGTGCTCGACGTCCTCGCCACCGCCGCGGACCGGCCGGTGTTCGAGCACGGCACCCGCGTGGTGAGCGGCGCGGAGCTGCTCGACCTGGTCGCGCGGATCGCGAACGGGTTGCGCCGCAAGGGCCTCGGCCCCGGTGACGGCGTGGCCCTGCTGCTCGGTGTGACCGTGGAGGCGTTCGCGACGATCCTGGCCGCCCACGCGGTCGGCGCGCGAGTGGCCGGGGTGCGGCCGGGCCTGACGGACGCGCAGGTCGAGCACCTGCTGAGCCTCGACATCAAGCTCGTGCTCCGCGACGCCGACCTCACCGGCCTGCTCGCCTCCTCCCCCGGACCCCTGTGGTGCGACGGCCGTCCCGGCGACATCGCCCGGCTCATCCACACCAGCGGCAGCACGGGCGCTCCGAAGGCCTGCGCCCAGACCTACGCCTCCATGACCGGTGCCTGGACCGCCCGTCCCGGCGCCTGGCCTCCCGCGATCCGGGAACTGGCGACACGGCTCGACCGGTACCTCGTCTTCGGATCGCTGTCGAGCCAGGTGATGTTCGAGTACGCCGTCCTCACCCTCACAGCCGGCGGCACGATCGTCGTCGCGGACCACCCTGCCGACGCGATCACCCGCCTCAAGGCCACCGCGCGCGTCATCACCGTGCCCGGCCTGGCGAAGCTCGTCGCCTCCCAGAAGCGCGACCCCGCCGACCTGTCGACCCTGCGCGCGCTGCTGGTGTCCGGCTCTCCCCTGACCCCCGACCGGCACCGCGAGGCCCTGGACACCCTGGGACCGGTGCTGTTCCACGGTTACGGCCAGACCGAGACCGGCATGATCTCGATGGCCACGCCCGACGATCCCCCCGGCACGGTGGGCAGACCGCCGGTGGACGTGGAGATCCGCGACGGCGAGCTCTTCGTCCGCACTCCAGGCCAGGCCTGCGGGTACTGGGGCAACCCGGAGGAGTCGGCCGAGGTCTTCGTGGACGGCTGGGTCCGCACCCGCGACCTCGGCCGGTTCGACGCCTCCGGCCACCTGCGCCTGACCGGCCGGGCCCGCGACGTCGTGATCGTCAACGCGAACCTGCACTACATCGGTCCGATCGAGCAGGTGCTCGCCGAGCACCCGGACGTCGCCGAGGCCTACGTCGTCGCGGTGCCGGACGACGAGACCGGCGAGGCCGTGCACGCGTTCGTCGTGCCGAAGGCCGATCGCGTTCCGGGTCTCGACGAGCTCCGGACGCTCGTGACCGAACGTCTGGGCGCGGCCTGCGCCCCCGCGCGGGTCACCGCGATCTCCGAACCACCCGTCGCTCCCAGCGGCAAACCCGACAAGCGTCAGCTCACTGCGTGAAGGAGAACGTCGTGTCCAGCGAGGTAACGACCGAATGTCTCGTGATCGGCGCGGGTCCAGCGGGACTGCAGGCGTCCTACCTGCTCAAACAGGCAGGACGTGACCACGTGGTGCTGGAGGCCGGCCCGGCGGCGGGAACCTTCTTCACCCGCTTCCCCCGGCACCGGCAGCTGATCTCCATCAACAAGATCTACACCGGCTGGGACGACCCCGAGCTGAACCTGCGCGTCGACTGGAACTCGTTGCTGTCCGACGATCCCGCGCTGCTGTTCACCGGCTACACGCCCAGGTACTTCCCGAACGCCGACGACATGGTCCGCTACCTCGGCGACTTCGCCGGCAAGTTCGACCTGCCGGTCCACTACGACACCCGCGTCGTCTCGGTGACGCGGCCGGACGACTTCGTGGTGCTCGACCAGCACGGCGGCACCTACCGCGCGAAGCGGATCATCGTGGCGACGGGCGTCTCGCAGCCGTACGTGCCGGACATCGAGGGCGTCGAGCACGCCGAGCACTACTACGACGTCTCCGTCGACCCGCACGACTTCACGAACAAGAAGGTGCTGATCATCGGGCGCGGCAACTCGGCGTTCGAGACCGCCGACGCCCTCGTCGAGACCGCCTCGGTCATCCACGTCGCCGGGCCCGGTTCGCTGAAGCTCGCGTGGCAGACGCACTTCGTCGGCCACCTGCGGGCGGTGAACAACAACTTCCTCGACACCTACCAGCTCAAGTCGCAGAACGCCGTGCTGGACGGGCACATCGCCGGCATCCGCCGCGACGGCGACGACTACCTGGTGAAGGTCAGCTTCCAGCGGGTCGACGAGGTGGTGAAGGAGATCCGCTACGACCGGGTGATCCTCGCGACCGGGTTCCGGTTCGACGCCTCGATCTTCGCACCCGAGTGCCGGCCACAGCTGACGATCAAGTCGCGCTTCCCGGACCAGACGGCGGCGTGGGAGTCGGTCAACGTCCCGGACATGTTCTTCGCGGGCACGATCACGCAGATGCGCGACTTCAAGAAGTCGACCAGCGGGTTCATCCACGGCTTCCGCTACGGCGTGCGCGCACTGCACCGGATCGCCGAACAGCGCTACCACGGCGTGGACTGGCCCAGCCGCTCCGTCGACCCCACGCCGGAGGCGGTCACCGAGGCGATCATCGAGCGGGTCAACCGGACCTCCGCGCTGTGGCAGCTGTTCGCGTTCCTCGCCGACGCCGTGCTGACCGGCGAGGACGGGTCGGTGCGCTACGTCGAGGAGGTGCCGGTCGCGCACCTGCACGAGGCCGTGGAGCGCGGCGAGTTCGGCGACGTCGCGTCGTACCTGACGGTGACGCTGGAGTACGGCGCCGACCACGACAAGGTCAACCCGTTCGACATCACCGCCGGCCGCACCTCCCAGGACGACACCAGCGGGCTCGACGGCCGCTACCTGCACCCGGTGGTGCGGCGGTTCCGCGGCGGTGTGCTCGTCGACGAGCACCACATCACCGAGAACCTCGAGAACGAGTGGGACAGCGAGGCCGTGCACAAGGCTCCGCTGCGGGAGTACCTGCGGTGAACCCGGTGCTCGCGGAACTGCACGACAAGGCGCGCGCGGTGCTCGACCCCGTCCACTACGACTTCTTCGCGGGCGGGGTCGGGGACGAGGTCGTGCTCGCGGACAACGAGGCCGCGTTCCGGCGCCTCGCCCTGCTGCCGAGAGTGCTGCGGGGCAACGAGATCAGCGAGGACTTCCCCGTGCTGATCTCACCGACCGCCTTCCACAGGCTCGCCCACCCCGACGGTGAGCTGGCGACCGCGCGGGCCGCGAACGGGACGACCCTGGTGTCGAGCATGGCGTCGACCGTGCCGATCGCCGAGGTCGTGGCCGCCGCCACCGGGCCGGTGTGGTTCCAGCTCTACGTCCAGCCCGACATGGACGTCACGGAAGCCCTGGTGCGCCGAGCGGAACGGGCGGGGTGCGCGGCGCTGGTGGTGACGGCCGACTCCCCCGTCTTCGGCCGTCACCGGCGCGACATCGCGCACGGCTTCCACGACCTGCCCGCCGGGCTGGCCGCGGAGAACATGCGCGACCTGGCCGGGGTGGCTCTGCGGAACATCGAGATGTCGCCGTCGGTGTCGTGGGAGCACCTCGACCGGATCCTGGACCTCACCACGCTTCCGTTGTGGGTCAAGGGAGTCCTGCACCCCCAGGACGCGGTGCTCGCGGTCGCGCACGGCGTGGCGGGCATCGTCGTGTCCAACCACGGCGGACGCCAGCTCGACCTCGTGCCGGCCTCGCTCGACGCGCTGCCCGCCGTGGTCGACGCGGTGGCCGGGCGGGTCCCGGTCGTGCTCGACGGCGGTGTCCGAAGTGGAGGTGACATCGCGCTGGCGCTGGCGCTGGGAGCGTCGTCCGCCGGCATCGGCAGGCCCGTGCTGTGGGGACTGGCCGCGGACGGCGAGCAGGGCGTGCGGCGGGTGCTCGACGTGCTGCGCGACGAGTTCCAGCACGTCCTGGCGATGTGCGGCGGCGAGCTGACCAGGGACATGGTGGTGGCCCGGTGCTGAGCTGGCTGCCCGAACGCGTGGTCGCGTTGCGCGCCAAGGTGTTCGAGAAGGTCAACGGCGACAACGCCATCACGTTCCCGAACGACCAGGTCGGCCCCGACCGCTTCCAGGAGGTCTACGCCCACCCCGCCGCCAACGGCCGCAGCAAGGGCGCCGGACTGTCGGACCTGTTCTGGTACTGGCTCTCCCCCGGTCCCGAGGTGCACCAGGAGCACCTGGAGGCCGGGCCGCGCTACGACGACGTGGCCCGGACGACCCGCGCCTTCCTCGCGGGATCGAGCGACGCGCTCTCGGCGGCCGCGACCCGCTGCACGGCCAAGGTGCTGGACGAGGTGCTCACCGGCCGCGTCACCGCGGTGCGGCTGCGCGAGCTGATGATGCCGGTGTGGGCCGAGTACTTCTACGAGCTCGTGTTCGGCGAACCGTGCCCGCGCCACGCGCGTGACCTGATCGTCGCGCACGCCACCGACGTCGTGACCTCGTTGAAGTGCACGGGGTTGCGCCATCCCTCCCGCCGCGCCCGCCTCACCCGCTACCTGCGGATCCGGCTCGCCGACGTCCGGCACCCGCTGCCCGCGACGCTCTCGGAGACCGACCAGGTGCACTACCTGCAAGGCACCTACTTCAACACCGCCGTCGTGCAGATGGCCGAGGCGATGACGCACCTGCTGCTCGCGCTGGCCCAGCACCCCGAAGCGGCCCGGCGCGCCGCCGACGACCGGTACTTCGCCCACGTCCTCGACGAGACCTTCCGCCTCTACCCGTTGTTCGGCATCGCCCACCGCATCACGACCGCGGACATCGAGCTGGACGACCACGCGTTCTTCCCCGCCGGCTCGGTGCTGTGCTTCAACTACCCCGCCTACCACGCGACCGGCTACGACGACCCCGGCGTGTTCGACCCCGGCCGCTGGGAGAGGACGACGGCGCGCCGCGAACACCACATCCCGTTCGGCATCGCCGCCAACCGCCCCTGCCCGGCGTGGCGCCTGTCCCCCATCGCGATGCGCGCCTCCGCCAGGGAAGTGCTGCGCCGCGTCACCCTCCACTCCTCCGTCACCCACACCCGCTCGCTGCCCAGCCGCGGCCCGTGCCTGCTCGTGCGCGACGGCCCCGTGCCCCGCTCCAGGCTGGCCCTGATGCGCGTGCGCGACCGCTGGGAGGACGTCTGGCGCAGCGTCGTCCAGCTCGTGCTGGGCACCGCGATGGTGCTGCACGCCCACCGGCTCCGGCTGGCGGGCCGCTACTTCGACACGCACGACACGCAGGGTTGCCCGGTCCGGCACTGACCCCAGGAGATCCCCGGTGAACCAGATCCACTTCGCGTTGCAGGTCTTCGCCGCGCTGGCGGTCGTGCTCGCCGCGACCACCGTCTGCGGACGGCTCGCCATGCTGGTCAAACAACCCAGGGTCGTCGGCGAGATGGTCGCCGGCGTCCTGCTCGGCCCCGCGCTGCTCGGCGCCGTCGCCCCCGGCGTGCAGGCCCAGCTCTTCCCCGCCGACGTCAAGAGCACCCTGTACGTCCTGAGCACGATCGGCCTGACGTTCTACATGTTCCTCGTCGGGTCCTCTTTGGACCACGGACTGACGACGGGTGCGAACGCGCGCAAGGCGTCCGTGCTCGCCATCTCCGGCATCGTGCCGACGTTCCTGCTCGGCGCGGGCGCGGCGGTGCTCTTCTTCGACACCCTGAGCCCGGAGGGGTCGAGCCTGTGGGTGTTCATGCTGTTCGTCGGCGGCGCCCTGTCGATCACCGCGTTCCCGATGCTCGCGCGGATCCTGCAGGAACGCGGCATCGCCAACACCCCCATCGGCGGCCTCACCCTGGTCGCCGCCGCGATCGACGACGCGGTGGCGTGGGCGTTCCTCGCGCTGATCATCGCCGTGGGCATGTCCGGCAGCCCGTCCGGCGCACTGCGCACCATCGTCGGCGCGGCGCTCTTCGCGGTGCTGATGCTCACGCTCGGCCGCAAGTGGCTGGCGAAGCTCGGGGAGCGCGCCGAACGCGACGGCAAGCTCAGCCGCGACATGGTGGCGGTGATCCTGCTGGTCGTGCTGCTCGCCGGCTGGTACACCGACTACATCGGCGTCTTCTCGGTGTTCGGCGGCTTCATCACCGGCCTCGCGATGCCCAAGTCGCCGGTCGTGCGCCACGAGCTGGAGACCAAGCTCTCCGACCTCAACTCCATCCTGCTGCTGCCGGTGTTCTTCGCGTTCAGCGGCCTCAACACCCGGCTGGACGGCTTCGGCTCGGGCGGAGCGCTCTGGTTCCCGCTCGCGGTGATCATGCTGGCCGCGTTCGCCGGCAAGTACCTCGGCTGCGGGCTCGTGGTCCGCGCGCAGGGTTTCTCGTGGCGCTACGCCTCCGCGGTCGGCGGCCTGATGAACGCCCGCGGCCTGATGATCCTCATCTTCATCAACATCGGCCTCGCCTACGACCTGGTGACACCGGAGATGTTCGCGATCCTCGTCGCCGTCGCGATCGTCACCACCGCCGCGGCGATGCCGATCTACCGCGCGTCGCTGCCCGACCACCTGGAGGCCGCGGCGGACGTCAAACCGTCCCCCGCACCAGTTCCATGAGCCCCTGAACGACGGCGGCGGGATCCGGCATGTCCGCGATCTCGGACCTGACCTTCCCCGCCACCTCCCGCGCGGCCGGGTCGTCGAGCAGACGGCCCGCCGCCTCGGTGACGGCGTCGGCGGTGACCTCCGGGCCCACGAGCTTCGCGCCGGCACCGGTCTCGGCCAGCACGTCGGCGTTCACGAACTGGTCGGCGCCCTGCGGCAGCACGAGTTGCGGCAGCCCGGCCGCCAGCGTGCCGAGGACCGTGCCCGTTCCACCGTGGTGCACGACGAGATCCGCTCGCTGCAGCACCTCCGCCTGGGGCACGAACCCGGCGACGCGCACGTTCGCCGGCACGTCACCCAGCACGGCCGGATCACCCGGTCCGACGGCCACCAGAACGTTCACCGGGAGCCGGGAGAGTCCGTCCACGGCCTTCCGGAGCACCTCTGTCCGACCGAACGACACCGTGCCGAGCGTCAGGTACACCAACGGTTTCGTCGTGCTGACCTCGGGCATGGGCACGTCCAGGTCGAACGCCGTCGGCCGCTGCCGCAGGACCGTCGGCAGCGCCGCGACGACAGGATCGCGCACGGTGTCCGGCCACAGGTCGACCACGACGTCACCCAGCATCAGGTCGGCGGGTGCGGCGCCCTCCCACATCCACGCCATCTCCCCCGCCGCCATCTCCTGGATCGCGGGCGGCATGGACCGGCCGATCACGTGCGACACGAACGGGATCCCGGCGTCACGGGCCGCCTTCGCGGCACCGGTGTCGCTCTGCTCGTAGACGACCAGGTCGGGCTTGATCCGGGGCAGCAGTCCCCCGAGGTCCCTGACCGTCGCCCGCGGCAGCACGTCCGCGAACATCGTGATCATCAGCCGCGGCACCTCCGCGTCCCCGTGCCGCCTGCGGGCCTCCGCCTCGGCCTCCGCGATCGAGATGCCCGACGCGTGTGCCTCGAAGCCCAGCTCGCGCGCCTTCTCCACGAAGCCCGGACCGATCGCGAACACGACCTCGTGGCCTGCGTGCTGTGCCGCTCGGGCGAGCGGCACCAGCGGGAACAGGTGTCCGTAGGCGGGGCGGCACGAGAAGAGGATGCGCACCTCGTCCAGGCTAGCGATCTTCGCTCCGCCCCGGTCGATAAGGTTGAATTTAGTCTACACTGAAGCTATAGAGGTCGAAGACTCAGCCGACGTCCACGGTGAACGCCGCCCTGCGCAGCTTGCCGCCGTGGGAGAACTCCAGGAACAGCCGGTACTCGCCCCGGTCGGCGAAGACCGCCTGGAAGCTCAGTTCGCCGTTGTTCAACGGGATCCCCGCCAGTTCGACGGGGTGCAGGTGCGTCGCCGACAGCAGCATGGTGTGGAAACCGGTCATGTGGCCGTTGGCGCCGAGGTGGGGTTCCAGCGAGCTGACCGGTGTGCCGTCCGGAGCGCGGATCGACAGCCGCACCGTCTGCGCGGTCATCGCCTTGGGCCGGGCCGGTTCGTCCACGCGCACGACGGTGTAGCCGTCGGTCGCCACCGCACCGGCCTCGGGCGCGGGAACCGCGGCCGGAGTCGTGTCGCCGGCGACGCTGAACGGCACGCCGAGCACGACCGGATGGCGCGGGTCCGCCGTGTCGAGCGGCACGAACTCCGCGAACATCCGGTACGCGCCGCCGTCGGGCAGGGAGAGCGCGGTGCGCCAGGTGTCGCCGTCCAGCACGGGGTGCAGGTGCTCGAAGACGGCCATGTCCTCGCGGACGGAGAAGAAGTGCATCTGCTTGGTCTGGTTGTCGAGGAACCGGGTGACGGGCTTGCCCGCGGCGTCGAGGATCCGGAACGCCACCGGCACAGCGGTGCCGCGCGTCTCGGGCACGACCACGCGTTCGAAGCGGTAGCCGCTCTCCACATCGGACAGTCCGTCGCTGTGCGCGGCGGGGACGACGGCGCCCATGTTCTGGTGCTGCACCGGTGGCGCGGACCTGGCGAACACCATGATGCCGCCGCCTGCCACGACGACCACGGCCAGCAGGGCGAACAGCCAGTCGACAAGGCTGAGCTTGCGCATGAGAACTCCTCGCGGCGCGGGTGGACGGCCACGGCCGCCCACCCGCGTCAGGGTCAGAACTGAAGGCTCCACGCGTCGATGTAGCCGACGTCGGAGCTGGCGACGTCCTGCACCTTGAGCTGCCAGGCGCCTGCGGCGTCCTCGGCGGTGGCGTTCACCTCGTAGGTGGTCAGCACGTTGTCACCGGAGTCGTTGCCGGAACCCTTGAGGCGGAACGAGATCCCGTCCGGCGCGACGAGATCGACCACCAGGTCACCGCGGTAGGGGTGCTTGATGTCGACGTTGACCTTCAGCGCGGCCGGGGCCTTGCCGGGCACACCGGAGACCGTGACGGACGACGTCACCGCCGCTCCCCTGTCCGGGATCTGCACGTCGGTGGTGTTCTCGAACTTGCCACCGGCGGGCGGCGGTTCGACGGTGCCGAGGTTGGGCTTGACCACGACCAGGCCCTGCTCGATGCCGTTGACCAGGACGATGCCGCTGGCGAAGTACGGGTAGTTGCTCCACGCCCCGTTGAACTTCGCCTCGTTCGCCGCCGGGTAGATGTCGAAGAACCCGGCCTCCGTCAACTGCGCCGAGGCGACGCCGCTGACGTCGAGGATGCGCAGCCCGGCCTGGTAGTTGGCCTGGTAGGAGTACTTGCCCTTGATGTACTGGTTGTGGTCGATCGCGGTGGCCGGCGAGTTGTAGACGCCGGTGTGCACCGGGTTCGCGAGGCTCGCCAGGTCCCAGATGTAGGTCTTGGTGCGCTTGTCGGTGCCGCGCGACTCGTCCAGCTCGTCGTCGAGCAGGAAGTAGCGCTGGTCCTCGGTCAGCCAGCCCTGGTGCGAGTACTGCGCGCCGGAGTAGGCCTTGCGCGAGATCTGGACCGGCTTGGTCTTGTCGGTCACGTCGACGATCGTCAGCGTGTCCTCGTTGGAGTTGAAGCAGATCTCCCGGCCCCGGTAGGTCGCGTCCGGGCCGCGGTAGACCACGCACTGGTTGTCGTGCGTGTAGCCGTCCTGCGCCACGCATCCCGCGTTCTTCGGCGACTTCGGCGTGCGGATGTCGACCATGTGCGGGCCGCCGCTGCACGTGTTGGAGCCGATCGCGTACGCGTACCCGGTCTCCTCGTTGATGGCGATGTTGTGCGCCGGGCCGAACTCCTTGTACAGGGTGTCGGCGGTGAACGTCTGAGGCGTGGTGACCGTCCGCAGGCGGGTCAGGTCGAACACCTGCATGCCGTGGCCGGTGATGAAGTCGGCGACGATGAAGGCGTGGTCCTTGTAGACCTTCATGTCGCGCCACGAGCTGCTGCCGCCGTTGGACGGCAGGTTGCCCAGGAATTTCGGCGACGTGGGCGTGCTGACGTCCACGAACGCGGTGCCGTTGGTGCGGCCGACGATCGCGTACTCCTTGCCGGAGGACGGGTCGGTCCAGCCCCAGATGTCGTTGCCGTTGCCACCGCCCATCGCCGACAGGGGCAGCACGCTGAGCAGGTCGACGTTCTTGCAGGGGTAGATGTCGGCCTTGCCGTTGACGCACGGCACCCCGGCGGCCTGGCCGGAGACGGCGTGCCGGTCGGCGGGCAGGTGGTCGGCCAGGAACGTCCTGGCGGCGGCCTGACCTTCGGCGGTGTTGGGATCGTGGGCGGCGGCGCCCGTCATCGAGAGGGCGACGACTGAGACCGTCAAGACGGCCAGCGCCCCCATGCGCAGGGATTTCATGAAGTTGGACTCCTTAACACCGGAAAGCAGGGGGTTCCCGGTCAACAACAGACCGTAGAAGCGGCGAGCACTCCCCGTGAACCGTCGTTCGTCTGGTTCGAGTGGAATGTGGATCAGATCGATACGCTCGGCCCATGGACAGCAGCCGCCAGATCCGCGTGCGCCAGGCGTTCGACGACTTCTTCGCGCCGGGCGAGCCGAAGTCGGCGAGCTGGGTGCTCGACCTGTTCCAGCGCACGGCCGCGACCGTGCCCGCCTACCGGGAACTCCTGCGGGGCAACGGGATCGAGCCCGCGGCGATCCGGACGTTCGAGGACTTCCAGCGCCTCCCGCTGCTCGACAAGGCGAACTACCACGAGCGGTACCCGCTGCCGGAGCTGTGCCGCGACGGGAAGCTGGAGAGCTGCGACATGATCGCCGTGTCGTCGGGGTCGAGCGGCAGGCCGACGGTCTGGCCCCGCGGCGTCGAGGACGAGCTGCACGTGGCGCGGCGGTTCGAACAGGTGCTGGTGGACGGGTTCCACGCGGACGAGCGCAGGACGCTGGCCGTGGTGTGCTTCCCGCTCGGCACTTGGGTCGGCGGCCTGTTCACGCAGGCGTGCGTGCGGCACCTCGCGGCCAAGGGCTGCCCGATCACGGTGGTGGCGCCGGGGAACAACAAGGCCGAGATCCTGAGGGTCCTGCCCGAACTGGCGCCGCACTTCGACCAGGTGGTGCTGCTGGGCTACCCGCCGTTCGTGAAGGACGTCGTCGACACCGGGCTCGCGGAGGGCGTCGACTGGCCAGCGCACCGGATCAAGCTCGTGCTGGCCGGCGAGGTGTTCAGCGAGCAGTGGCGCGACCTGGTGTCGCGGCGCGCCGGCGTCGCCGATCCCGTCACCGACGTCGCTTCCCTCTACGGCACAGCGGATTCCGGCGTGCTGGGCAACGAGACCGCGCTGTCGGTGAGCATCCGCAGGTTCTTCGCCGGGCATCCCGCGAAGGCTCGGGAGGTCTTCGGCGACTCGCGGCTGCCGACGCTCGTGCAGTACGACCCGGCGAGCCGGTTCTTCGAGGTGCACGACGGCACGCTCGTGTTCACCGCGGACGGCGGGATCCCGTTGATCCGCTACCGGATCGCCGACGAGGGCGGGGTTCTCGGGCACGGGGAACTGCTGGAGCACTGCGCCCGCAACGGCTTCACTCCTCCGGCGGGACCGGAGCTGCCGTTCGTGTTCCTGTTCGGGCGGTCGCTGTTCACCGTGTCGTTCTTCGGCGCGAACATCTACCCGGAGAACGTGACCGTAGGCTTGGAACAGCCCGGAATCAGCGACGCGGTGACGGGGAAGTTCGTGATCGAGTCGGTCGAGGACGAAGATCGCGACCGGCTGTTGCGGATCACCGTCGAGACCGCGCCGGGCGCGACGGCGGACGCGGCGGTGATCGCCGAGGCGGTCCGGGCCCAGCTGCTGCGGCTCAACAGCGAGTTCGCGCACTACGTCCCGGCCGAACGCCAGTTGCCCGAGGTCGTGCTGCGGCCGCACGGCGATCCGGAGCACTTCCCGGCCGGCGTGAAACACAGGTACACCCGACGATCCTGAAAAGCGCTTTTGCACCACGGAGCAATAGCTTTTCTCCACTTCCCCTCCCTGCCTAAAGTGGCGCCCGGCGGAATTCATTTTGGGTTAGGGAGGAATCCTTTGAGGTTCGTTCGGCGTATTTTGCTGGCGTTGATGCCACTCGCCATGCTCTTCACCGTCGCTCTCGCGGCGCCGAGCGCGCAGGCGGAGGCTCCGGTCGCCGAGGCCGCCGCCGTGGGCGCGGCGTTCGACTCCGAGACCGGCCAGGCGCTCGCGGCCTGGGACTGCAACACCGGCAACATCTGCTTCTGGAACGGCTTCGGCGGCACCGGCGGCCGCTGCATGTGGGACGTGGCGGACTCGGACTGGACCTCGGGCACCTACAAGTGCTCCTGGGCCACGACCAAGGAGGTCAAGTCCGTCTACAACCGCGGCACGTCCTCCGCCAAGGGCGTCCGGTTCTACCGCAACACCGGCTACAACAACTCGATCGGCTGCACGAAGCAGGGCCAGAAGGGTGACCTCGCCGGCACCTACCAGGTCCGCTCGCACCAGTGGGTCAGCACCAGCTGCGGCTGATCCGGCCGGCCGGCGCGGAACCGGGCGCGGGACCACTGGTCCCCCGTCCGGTTTTCGTTGCGTAATTCGGCGGAGTGACAGGCCCTGTAACGTTATGCGCGGTGACCTGGCCTGGGGAGGTTGCTGTGTTGCGCATCCATTTTTCCACTGGTGATCTGGAGCGTACGCAGGTAGCGGAAAGGGTGGATCCACTCTGGGAAATGGTGTTCAGCTGGCTTCGGCTGACCGAACTGGACAGCGGCTTGTTGTTGCAGCCGTGGCTTCGTCACGTCCGCCGCAACGGGGACCGGCAGGTGATCACGTCCGGCGTGCGCATGCTGTCCGTGCTCGCGCCGCTCGGGCCGTACTTCCCGGACTTCCTCACACCCCCGGAGGGTGCGCAGGGCCTGGGTAGTGCGCTCGCGGCGATCCGGTCCACACCCCGGCACCGGCTCCGAGAGGAGTTCCGGAAGTTGGAGGAGGTGCGGCCGGTTCCGGAGTGGACGCGTCCGCTGGCGGCGGGCGACGGCGAGTCCCTGATGGGCCTCACCGAGGCGCTCACCCGCTACCACCGCGAGGTGGTCGAGCCGTACGCCGACCTGATCGACGAGGCGGTCGAGACCGATCGGGTGCACCGCAACGGTCTCGCGGGTGACGTCGAGGGGTTGCTGCGGGGCATGTGGCCGCTGATGAACTGGCGGGCACCGGTGCTGGAGGTCCAGTACGCGTACGACCGCGACCTGTACCTCAACGGGCGCGGGCTGCGGCTGGTGCCGTCGTACTTCTGCCGCCGCACACCGGTCGCGTTCGCTGATCCGGGGCTGCCGCCCACCGTGGTGTACCCGTTGCACCACGACTGGACCTGGCAGCGGCAGCTCGCGAGCGGACGGCGTGAGCAGGGCGCGCTCGCGGCCCTGCTCGGCACGACGCGATCGGCGGTGCTGGCGGCCGTCGGCGCCGGGGCCACGACGACCGAGCTGGCGGAACGCCTCGGCGCGTCGCCGTCGTCGGTCAGCCGGCACACGACGGTGCTGCGGGAGGCGGGGCTGCTGACGACGGAGAGGCAGGGGTTGTCCGTGCTGCACCAGCGAACGCTGCTGGGGTCGGCCCTGCTCGGCAAGAACTGAGTTCGCCGCACGCGAGACCGGAGCGCCGGAGAGGTGGTTGCGGTCAGGGGGTGCGTTCCAGATTCCCGAAGGAGTCCGGAACGCACCCCCGTCGCGTGCGGTGGCTCAGTTCTGACCGGCTGGAGCGGCTGTCGCCCGTCGTGCTCGCTGCCTCGACCACAGGGCCACCGCGCACGAGGCCAGCGCCAAGCCCGTGAGCAGGACGTGGATCGCGCCGCCGAACCTGGTCGCGAACGTCACGTCCGTGCGCAACGGCACGGTGTCCACCATCAGGTCGTCGGTGAACATCCCGGTCGACCGCACGACGCTGCCGTCCGGCCTCACCACCGCGCTCACGCCGCTGATCGCCGCCACCACGACCGCGCGGCCGTGTTCGATCGCACGCAGCCGGGCCATCCCGAGCTGCTGGTAGGTCATCTCGCCGCGGCCGTACCAGGCGTTGTTGGTCGGCACCACCAGGAGCTGCGCGCCGTCGGCCGCGCTCTCCCGCAGGACGTAGTCGTAGGCGACCTCGTAGCAGATGCCGACACCCACGCGCGTGCCCGCGATGTCGAGCACGCCCGGTTCGGTGCCCGCGTCGAGGTCGGGCTGGTCCGCGAACGGCGTGAAGACCCTGGCGAGCGGGCGCAGCGGGATGTGCTCGGCGAACGGGACGAGCTCCTGCTTCGCGTACGACTCCCCCGCGCCGGTCTCCGGGTCCCACGTGATGACGGAGTTCTGCCCGTTGCGCAGCGCGCTCACGAGGGTCGGCACGCCGAGGTCGGCGATGGCGGCGTCGAGCACCGGGTCGCGGTCACGCGTCCTGGTCGCGCTCTCCGGCCACACCACCAGATCCGGCTTCGGCAGCGCGCCGCCGCGGACCAGCGCGGCCAGTTCGGCGGTCGTGCGCAGGTGGTTGTCGCGCAGGGTGGTGCCCTCGGTGAGCAGGCCCAGACCGACGTCGGGGGCGTTGCCCTGCACGACCGCGACGGTGCGCTGCCCGGTCTGCGCCTCGATCGAGATCAACGGGCTCACGGCCAGCGCGGCGACGATCGGCACCAGCGCCCAGGCGCGGGTCCACCTCGGGAACCAGGCTGCCAGGCCGAACCCGGTGAACACCACGGCGAACGTCACGAACGGCGCGCCCCCGAGCACGGCGAGCCGCGCGAACGGCCCGTCGACCTGGCCGAACGCGACGCGGCCCCACGGGAAGCCGTTGAACGGGATCAGACCGCGCAGGGTCTCCTGCAGCACGAACAGCAGCGCCGCCCACACCGGAGCCGCCGGGAGCCGGGTGACCAGCGGGAACAGCGCGCAGACACCGCAGACGAACAACGCCATCAACGCGCTGAGCACGAGCCACGGCCAGGGCCCGAAGTCGTCGCCGAGGAAGTGCTGGATCCACCACAGGTGCGGGAGGAAGAACGCGAGCCCGAACGCGAACCCGAGGCCCGCGCTCCGGCGCGCACCCGCGCCCTTCAGCGCCAGCCAGAACAGCACGAAGGCGGGCACGGCGAGCCACCAGAGCGTGCGCGGCGGGAAGCTCAGGGCCAGCGCGCCGCCGGCCACGGCCGCCGCGCCGTAGCGGGCGAGGTCAGGCTTGCGCAACGGACACCCTCGCCCGGCGCAGGAGGAGGTACGCGCCACCGACGAGGGCGATCCCGACGACGTAGGCGGCGGCGAGCTCGGGGACGCGGCCCGCGAAGTTGCCCGCGAGCGGCGGTACCAGCAGCGCGAACACCCCGGCGAGCACGGCGACCCTGGTCCGCCACGTGCCCACCGGCAGGCACGCGGCCAGCGGCAGCACGGCCCACAGCAGGTACCACGGCTGGATCACCGGCCCCAGCACCACGATCAGGCTCATCATCATTCCCAGTGACGTCACCTCGGAGATCCGTCCGCGCAGCTGGCGGCCCACCAGCACCGTCACTCCACAGAGGATCAGCACGAGCCCCGCGATCCGTGCCGAGGAAATCATCGCCTGCCCGGCTTCCGGGCCGAACACCGCACCCGCCAGATAGCCGGGCCAGTTCGTCGGCGCCATCCAGCTGTTGACCTTCGACGGTGTCCCGAGCGCCTGCACCCAGCCGAAACCGGACCCGCCGGCCAGCGACGTCACGACCGACACCACCCCGGCGGCCGCGACCATGGCGAGGCCCGCCGCGACGAACCGGACCCAGCCGCCGCCCAGCCTGCGCGCCAGTGCGGTTCCCACGACCGCGAGCGCCACCAGCGCGGGCAGCTTGACCTGTGCGCCCAGTCCGATGAGGACGACACCGGCCGTGTACTGCCACCACTTCAGTTCAGGCAGCGCGTGCAACGCGACTACGGTGCCGGACAGCATGAGGCCGAGCATCAGCGCGTCGTTGTGGACACCGCCGATGAGATGCCACAACACCAACGGGTTCATCACGCCCAGCCACAGCGCCGTGCGGTCCTGCACACCGGTCATGGCGGCGAGCCGGGGCACCGCCCACACCACGAGCAGCAGTCCCAGCGCGGCGACCAGCCGGTACAGGCCGATGCCCAGGACGGGATCACCACCGGTGACCTCGGTGATCGCCCTCTCGACGGTGGTGAACAACGGCCCGTACGGCGACGGCGTCTCGCGCCAGTAGACGCCGACGCGGGCCACGGCCTCCGCACTCGCACCGGCCGCCGGGCTGACCATGCCGGGGTCGAGCCCGTTCGCGGCCACCTCGCCCTGGGCCAGGTAGCTGAAGACGTCGCCGCTGAACAACGGCGGGGCGAGGAGCAGCGGCGCGCACCACCAGGCAGCGGTCCGGCGCAGCCATCCGGGGTCAGGCCTGGTGCGGCCGAGCAGCGCCCACGTCAGCACGACCAGTCCCGCACCCGCGATCGCGACGCCCAAGGCCACCGCGCCACCGGTCCTGGCGCTCACGGCCCACGCACCGGCGGTGAGCAGGAGCGCACCGCCGAAACCCGTCCAGCGCAACAGTTCCGGGGTGTCGGTGGCGACCGCGGTCGGCCAGCGGTACGTGACGGTCTGCACGGGACAGACAGTGCTGCCCGGCCGTATCGTCACGCGTCCGACCGTGGTCGCGTTCCCACGTACGACCTGAGGATGATCTTTTTTGGAACTCGCGTCTCAGCTCAACTTCCGGCGAAGTCGTGCGTCATCCACACGGTCCCCTTGGCGTCGCGGATCACGACGATGCCGATGCGGGTGGAGGACCTGCTCAGGATGTTCTTGCGGTGGCCGTCGTTCGGCGGCTTCTCGTCGATCATGCCCTGGGTGAGGCCGAGCGCCATCTTGGAGATGGCCTCGACGTTGTCCTTGACCGGGCCGCCCATGCCGACGTTCTCCGCGACCGAGCTCCACTTCACGCCCGCCGCGGTGCTGCGTTCGCCGAGGCCGCTCTCGCCGGGACACTGGTGCGACAGGCCGCAGCCGTTGCTCATCATCGCCCTGGTGTGCCGGTCGGCGGCGGTGACCAGCGCCGGGTCGACGGTCAGCGGGGCCAGGCCGGCCCGCGCCCTGGTTTCGTTGATCAGCGCCAGGACGCGTTCCTCCGGCGTCGCGGCGCGGACGGGCTCGGGCGGCGCTGTCGTGGTGGTGGTCGTCGTCGTGGTGCTGGACGACGGTGCGCTCGACGACGCGGACGTGGTCTCCGGCGGCGACGACGAGGACGTGGTGAGCGCCAGTCCCTGCGTGGTGCCCGGACCGGCCACGGCGGACGGCGGGTCGGACGGCAGCAGCACCATCGTGCCGACCACGCCGACGAGCGCGCACACGGCCGCGGCGCCCGCCACGGCGAGAACGGGCTTGCCGCTGGCGATGCCCGCGAGCTTGCCGAACACGCCGGTGGGCTCGGCGAGGTGCGTCGGCACGGCGCCCGGATCGGACTCGAACGCGACGGGGTCCGGCGTGACGTCCGCAAGGGTCTCGAGCAGCCGGGGCAGGTAGGCGGCCGGGACCACGAGCAGCGCGGCACCGGTCAGAACGCGCTCGACCGGCATCGTGTCGTCCACGCCGCGCCCGCAGCGCCCGCACTCGTCGACGTGCCGCAGGAGTCGCTTGCGCCACAACGGGTTCGGCTCGCCGTTCCAGCCCTGCGCGGCCCGGTCGAGCCCGGCGCACCGCGGCTCCGCCGACAACGCGCGGACGAGGTGCCTGATCGTCTCCAGGCGGCCCTTCAGCCTGCTCACGCGCACGGTGACGGCGTGCGCGCCGAGGTCGAGCGCGTCGGTGACCTCGGCCCTGGTCAGCTGCCCGACGCGTTCGAGCGTCCACAGCGCCAGCAGCTCGCGGTCGCCCGGGTCCAGCCAGCGCGCGGCCTCGTCGACCTCCCGGCGCTGCTGGGCGAAATGCAGCCGGGACAGGGCGACCTCGACGAACTCGGCGCCCGGATCGGCCCGGTCGTACTCCTCCAGCGGGGCCGGGGCCAGGTCGCGGCGGCGGTGGTGCTCGCGGACCTGGTTGATGGTGACGGCGACCAGCCACGACCGGAACCGGTCGGGCTCCCGCAGCGCGTCGATGCCGCGGATCACGCGGACCATCGTCTCCTGCACCACGTCGTCGACGTCGGAATCGGCGTGCAGCGCCCGACCGGCGACGTTGTAGACCAGCGGCAGGCAACCCGCGACCACGGCGTCGAGCGCCGTCCGATCACCGGCCCGCGCGGCCCGCACCTGCTCCGCGTCCACCCGCCCCAGCCACTCCCGACCCGTCACTTCCGCACCCTTCGCCGGCTGTCCTGTACGCCATGGGAGACCGGCGAGTCTCACCTCAGGTCACAGAAACAGGGCCGGAAGGTGACCGGGGTCACACGGCGACGACCGCCACTCCCGTCCGGCCGCCGTCGACGTCCAGCACGGTGCCGTGCACGAACTCGGCGTCGTCCGAGGCCAGGTACACCGCCGCGGCCGCGATCGCGTCCGGGTGCCCGGAACGGCCCGCGGGGGTGCCGCGCATCATCACGCCGGCGGCCTGCCGGGTCCCGTCTTCCCAGCCCTCCGAGGCGATGACGCCGGGTGAGATGGCGTTGACCCGGATGCCCCGCGGCCCGAACTCCGCGGCCCACGCCCGCGTGAGCGTCTCCACGGCGCCCTTGCTGGAGCTGTAGACCGCCCCCATCGGAACGCCGAGCCGGGTGATCCACGAGCCGAGGTTGACGACGACGCCGCCACCGGCCTCGAACATGGCGGGGACGAGGGCCTTGGTCAGGAAGAACGGGGCCTTCACGTTGACGCCGAAAACCCGGTCGAAGGTCTCCTCGTCGGTCGTTGGCGTGCTCGACGGCGGGTAGACGCCGGCGTTGTTGACGAGGACGTCGACGCGGCCGCCGAGCAGGTCGGTCGCCGCGGCGGCCAGCGCCTGGCTCGCGGCGGGCGAACCGTCCAGGTCGGCGCGGGCGAAGTCGGCCTTGCCGCCGCCCTCGCGGATCTCGGCGACCACGGCCGCTCCCCTGGTCTCGTCCCGCCCGGAGACGACGACGTGAGCCCCTTCCGCGGCGAGAGCCACCGCGATCGAGCGGCCGATGTTGCTGGTGGAGCCGGTGATGAGGGCCGTCCTGCCCTGCAGTCGTGAAGTCATGCCCCCGAAGTTAGGAGCACATTTTTGGACCAACAAGTCCAGAAATCAGCGTCGGAGGTGATCGATCAACGTGTCGAGCGCGGCCTCCAGGTGGCCGACGCCGCCGGTCGACCTGAGCATCTGCACGCCGCCCTGGATGCCCGCGATCAACGCGGCGGACGTGCGGTCGGCGTCCACCTCGGAACGCACCAGACCGGCCTGCCGCATCTCGGCGATGCCGTCGCGCAGGTGGGCCTGCCACTGGTCGACGAGCGCGCTGACAACCTCCTGGGCCCCTGGCGTGCCGCCGAGCTCGTTCATCAGCACTCCGAGCGGGCAACTGCGGCCCTGCGCCCGGTAGCGCGCGACGACCGCGTCGCGCCACCGCTCCCAGGCCGGCCACGACGTCAGCGCGCCGAGGTGCGGTTGCTGGTCGGACAGGACGCGGTCCGCCTCGAAACGGGCGACGGCGAGGAAGAGCTCGTCCTTGCCGTCCGGGAAGTAGTGGAAGATCTGCCCCTTGCTGGTGCCGGTGATCGCCCTGATGTCGTCGAGCGTCACGCCGCCCGCCCCGTCACTGCGCAGGTACGCCGCCGCGCCCTCGATGATGCGCCGCCGCGTCGCCTGCCCCTTCGCTGTGAGCGCCATGTCTCCACTGTAGATTTTCTGGACCTTCCGGTCCACTGTGGTTGACTGGGACCATGCTGCCTTGGGAGGGACCGCTCGCCGGTCGGCTGGACCGTCACACCGTCGACTCGGCACTGCTGCGCGACAACCCGCTCGGCGATCCGCACGAGCGTCCGCTGTGGGTGTACGTGCCGCCGGGCTACGACTCGGGGACGGACCGCTACCCAACCGTTTACATGATCCAGGGCTACACCGGGCACGTGGCGATGTGGGCGAACCGGATGCCGTTCCGCCAGCCGTTCATCGAGACGGCCGACGCGGTGTTCGCGCAGGGAGCCCCTGGGTGCATCGTCGTCTACGTCGACGCGTGGACGACGTACGGCGGGTCGCAGTTCGTCGACTCCCCCGGCACCGGCCGCTACCACTCGTACCTGTGCGACGAGATCGTGCCGTGGGTGGACGAGCACTACCGCACGATCCCGGACCGGGAGTCGCGGGCGATCGCGGGCAAGTCCTCCGGCGGGTTCGGCGCGATGATCACGCCGATGCTGCGGCCCGACCTGTTCGGCGCGTTGGCCACGCACGCGGGTGACGCGCTCTACGAACTCTGCTACCTCGCGGACTTCGGCAAGGCCGCGCGGGCGTTGCGCGGCTATGACCACGACGTGCAGAAGTGGTGGACGGACTTCAAGAGCCGTACGGCGTTCACCAAGTCCGAGGACATGGACCTGCTCGGGCTTCTCGGTGTCGCCGCGTGTTTCTCGGCCCGCGAGGACGGCACGCCGGAGCTGCCGTTCGACCCGGTCACCGGAGCGCCGATCCCGCAGGTGTGGCAGCGCTGGCTCGACTGGGACCCGGTGCGCATGGCGGCCGGTCACGCCGGCGCGATCCGCTCGCTCCGGGCCGTGTGGATCGACGCGGGCACGAGGGACGAGTACTACCTCGACCTGGGCGCGGAGGCGTTCCGCAGGGAGATCGCCGCGGCCGGGCTTCCGGACGAGCGCGTGCACTTCGAGCTCTTCGACGCGGGGCACGGCGCCATCGACTACCGGTATCCGCTGTCCTTGGCGTGGCTCGCGACCAGGCTCGCTCGATGATCAGCGAGGTGACCCTGAGAGGTCTCGAGGACGCCGACTTGGACGTGTTGTTCGAGTTCATGCGCGACCCCGAAGCGGTGCGCGTGGCCGCGTTCACCGCGGAGGACCCCGACGACCGCGCGGCGTTCGACGCGCACTGGCGCAAGATCCGCGGCAACCCCGAAACGTTGAACCACGTCATCCTCGGCGACGGCGTGGTCGTGGGCAGCATCGCCAGCTTCGTGATGGACGGCGACACCGAGATCACCTACTGGGTCGACCGCGCGGTCTGGGGCCAGGGCGTCGCCAGACGGGCGGTGGCGCTGCTGCTGCAACGGGTGACGGTCCGGCCGCTGCACGCTCGCGCGGCCAGTGACAACGTGGCGTCGATGCGCGTGCTCACCGGGGCGGGGTTCAAGCCGGTAGGTACCGACACCGGCTACGCGGCGGCCAGGAAGGCCGAGATCGAGGAGACCATCCTCGTCCTCAGCTGACGAACTTCTCCGTCCCCAGCACGCCGAGCAGCTGCAGCTTGTCGAACGCCTCGGTGCGCGGCGGCGCGGTCAGGACCAGCAGCGCCTGCGACTGGTCCTCGGTGAACAACGCCTGGCAGTCCACCTCGATCTCGCCGAGCTGGGGGTGGATCAGCACCTTGTGGTCCTCGAACCGCTTCGCGACCTCGTGCCGTTCCCACAGCTGCGCGAACTCCGCGCTTTCCTTCCGCAGCACGCGAACGAGCTCACCGGCCCGTGAGCGCGGACCCATCGAGGCGTAGGCGGCGCGCAGGTTCGCCACCTGCGTGCGGCCCTGCCGGTCGCGGTCGTGCTCGGGGTAGATCAGGCGCTCGCCAGGATCGGTGAACCAGCGGTAGATCCCGCTGCGGGCGTACCCGGTGAAGCGCGAGGAGTCGCCGTACAGCGCCTCGGCGAACCTGTTCTGCACCAGGACCTCGCCGAGGTTCGACAGGATCAGCGCGGGCGTGTCGTCGAGCCGGTCCAGCACCCGTTGCAGCGCGGGCGCCACGTGCGTGGCGGTGGCCCGGGGCGACGGGGCGTTGCGGCCGGCGACGCGGAACAGGTAGTCGCGTTCGTCGTCGCTCAGCCGCAGAGCGCGGGCCAGCGCGGCCAGCATCTGCTCGCTCGGCTGCGGGCCGCGCCGCTGCTCCAGGCGCGTGTAGTAGTCGGTGGACATGGCGGCCAGCGCCGCGACCTCCTCGCGCCGAAGCCCCGGTGCCCGCCTGCGCGCGCCCGCCGGCAGGCCGACGTCCTCCGGCCTGAGCTCCTCCCGGCGGCGCCGGAGGAATCCCGCGAGTTCCGCTCGATCCATGAGCCCCAGTATCCGGGCTCGCGCGTTCCGAACCAGGGACCGCCGATCCCCCGACAAGGGCTCTCTGCCGCGGCGGCGCACACCGGCAGAAGCTCGTCGCCATGGACATCACCGGAAACACCGTCTTCATCCCCGGAGCCACCAGCGGCATCGGCCTGGCGTTCGCCCTCGCGCTGCGGGAGCGCGGCAACACCGTGGTCGTGGGCGGCCGGCGCACCGAACTGCTCGACCGGATCGCCGCCGAGCACCCCGGCGTCGAGACCGTCCGGATCGACACAGCCGACGCGGCGAGCGTCCAGGCGGCGGCCAAGGACGTCATCGCCCGCTTCCCGTCGGTCAACGTGCTGATCACCATGGCCGGCGTCATGCGCGTCGAGGACTGGCACCACCCCGAGTCGTTCCTGGAGTCCGCCGAGGGCATCGTCACGACCAACGTCCTGGGCCCGATCCGCCTGATCGCGGCGTTCGTCGAGCACTTCCAGACGCTGCCGGACGCCACGATCATGACCGTGTCGTCCGGACTCGCCTTCGCGCCGCTGAAGATCACGCCGAGCTACAACGCGTCCAAGGCGGCGATCCACATGCTCAGCGAGACCCTGCGGCTCCAGCTCGCCGACACGTCGGTGGAGGTCGTGGAGCTGGAGCCGCCGGCGGTGCGGACGGACCTGCTGCCGGGCCACGCCGACAACGACAGCGCCATGCCGCTCGACGAGTACGTCGCCGAGGTCATGAGCATCATCGAGACCCGGCCCGACGCCCGCGAGATCCAGGTCGAGCGCGTGAAGTTCCTGCGCTACGCCGAGGCGCGCGGCGACTACGACCAGGTGGTCGCCGCGCTCAACACCGAGGACCCGCACGGGAAGTGACACCGGGGCGCTGCCGGGACAGCTGCCTCGGAAGGTCTGGCCGGCGCGGTAGAACCGGACACCTTTCGGCGCACCCGGCAGCGTCGCAGGCAACGGCCGGCCCGCACACCGTTGCGGTAGCCGCGGCCGTTCGGGGAGAGCGGGTGCTTCTCCCAGCGCACGTCGAGGCCGTATGAGCTAGCCTGAAAGGACATGATCGCCCGTTGGCGGTCCGATTCGAAAAGAAGTCGCCTGGATGTCCCAGGATCTCTCGCCCATGGTCGACAACGTCCCGTGGGAGTCTCTGCGTCACAATTTTGGTTCCGCCGAGGACATTCCCGCTCTGCTCCTCGCCAGTGCCGCCGATCCCGGTGCTTTCGGCGAACTGCACAACAAGATCCACCACCAGGGCGGCGGCGTCCTGTCCGCCGCGCCGCCCGTGCTCCCCGTTCTCCTGCGGTGGGCACGTGATCCGGGTTTCGCGCTGCGGGCCGAGGCCATCGGGTTCATCGGTGACCTCGCACGAACAGCGCGGGAGGCCAGTCCTGAGCACGTCACCGCCGCGTGGCCGGCGGCGTGGCAGGATGCGCTGCCGCACCTGCTCGCCCTGCTCGCCGACCCCGATCCCGTCGTCCGCAGAGCTGTCGCGTCGCCGTTGGCACAGGCCGCCGACCAAGCCTCACTCGTGTTGCCCGCGCTGCTCACCCGGTGGCACGAGGAACCCGATGAGGCAGCCCGCCTGAACCACGTGCTGGCAGCGGCCCGACTGCTGCGCGACACGTCCGGTGAGTGGCCGGTGGAGGTGGTCGACTGGCTTTCCTCCCTGCACCGGAACGAGAACCGCGCACTTCGGTTCGCCGGAGCCCTGGCGGCACGGCGCTGCGGGCTCGGCGGCCGCGACCCCCGGCACGTCGACGAGATCGCGTCCTACCTCTCGACCGCTGATCTGGCTGTGTGGCATGACGTCTGGCCGCGGGGAAGACGGGTGGTCGCGCGTCTGCTGTGGTGGACGAACGACGTGCTCGACGACGATCGGGACGGCAGGACCAGACTGGCCACGACGCTGCTGGACAGTGTCGATCCGGACCGCCGTGCCAACGCGATGAACGCCGCCGCGGCCGTCATGGACCGCTGGCGCTCTCCCGTCACGACACTTCTGCCGCTCGTCGCGAAGCGACTCTCCGATCCGGACTGCCGACAGCGGCGTTCGGCGGCGTCGATCCTCGCGTCCGCCGGCCGGGCGTCCGCGCCCTGGACGGCACAGCTGCTCGCCGCCTGCGACGACGAACCCGCTGTGGCCCGGCCCGCCCTGCAGGCCCTGGTCGCAACCGGCGCTCCCGAAGCCGTCGGCCTGGTCGCGGAGCTGCTCGACGCACCCGACCAAGGGCTCTCGCACAACGTTGGATGCGACGGTCCGTCACTGGCCGCCCTCCTCACGTCGCTGCGTCCCGCCGCCGTACAGCTGCTGCCCGGGGTCCGGCGGCGACTGACGTCGTCGAACACGCTGGCGGAGCAGCGCACCTTGCTGCTGGCGCTGGCGAAGTGGGGTCCTGACGCCCAAGACGCACTCGTCGACATCACGTCGTTCCTCGGCACGCAGGCAGAAGACTGGGCGCTGGACGCCCTCATCGCGTTGGATTCCGAGAAAGCGCGTGAGGCGGCACTGCCCGCGGTCATGGCCGCCGAGGACGTCCCGACATCCGTCCGGACGGCGGTGCGCCGGTGGAAGGTGACCGGCGAGCCCGAAGAACTCCTGCTTCGTCTCGAAGAGGACACCCACACCTTGCGACAGCACGCCGAGGTGCTGGCCCAGCTGGGCCCGGCGGCGGCCGGCCTTGCGGACCGGTTGCGCGAGCAGACAGCTCTGCGTCGCGGTTGGGAGCTGGTGAAGCTCCACTACGCGCTGTGGAGGATGACCGCCGACCCTGAGGACGGACTCTCGGCCGCGACGGCCGCGAGGTCCGCGCTCCTCGTGGACGGAGTCCATGGTCGTCAAACCATTCGCACGATCGGGAAGCTGGTGCCGCTGGGCGCTCTCGCCGAACCGGCCGTCCCCGCGCTGCGGCCACTGCTCGCCACGGACGTGCGTCCCAGCCGCGGAATACCCGATGATGATCTGCTGTGCGAGACGGTCCGTGAGGTCCTGGCCGCCGCCGGTAGCGTGAGCCCATGCCACAGATCACCGTCGAGTACTCCGCCGAACTGAGCGAGGCGTTCGACCGCCGCGCCTTCGCCTTCGCGCTGCACCGGACCGTCGGGCCGCTGGTCAGCGCGGAGGTGGCGGCGTTCAAGACGCGGTTCCGCGAGATCGAGGAGTCCGTGATCGGTGACGGCTCGCCCGCGGCGATGATCCACATCAGGGTGGGGCTGCTGACGGGCCGGTCGGTCGAGCTCAAGCAGGAGGTCGGGCAGGTGGCCGCCGGGATCGCGCGCGATCACCTCAAGCCGGTGGAGGGGCTGCCCACCCAGGTGACGCTCGAGGTGTACGACCTGGACCGCGAGCAGTACCAGAAGTTCGTCATCTGAGGCCGGCCGCGGCGGCGCAGTACCGCCAGAACGCCGCCACGTCCCCCGGCTTCTCCGCCGTGGCCGGCAGCAGGTGCACCGGACGTTCGCGGCGGTCGTGCCAGAAACGTCCGGCGCGGGGAGCAGGACTCGCCGCGGCGAGCCAGACCACCGTGTCCGCGCCCTGCTCGGCGGTGCGCAGGAACGCGCCGGTCAGCCGGTGGAACCCCGGCAGCGAACCGGCGACACCCGGTGTGTCGGCCCAGCCGGGGTGCATGCCGTGCACGGCGATGCCCTCGGCCGCGTAGCGCTCCGTCAGCAGCGGCACGAGCGCGACCTGCATGCGTTTCGTGCGGGCGTAGGCGGTCGCGCCCTTGTAGGTGCCCTCCTGGTACTCGGGGTCGTCGGCACGGAGGCGTTGGGTGTACATGCCGCCCGAGGAGACCAGCACGACCCGCGGGTCGGAGGAGGCGGCGAGCCGCGAGCGCAGCAGGTCGGTCATCAGCAGTGGGCCCAGCACGTGCGTGGCGAACGTCAACTCGTGTCCCTCAGCGGTGACCGTGCGCTCCTGTGGCAGGACTCCGGCGTTGTGCACTAGTACGTCCACACGGTCGATTTCCGCGGCGAACCGGCGCACGGACTCCAGGCTCGACACGTCGCAGTGCCGCACCAGGACGGTGGCGCCGGGGACAGCGGCGACGATCTCGGCCCGGGCCGCCTCGCCCTTGCGTTCGTCGCGCACCGCCAGCACCACGTCCGCGCCGAGACGGGCCAATCCGAGTGCCGTCGCCTTGCCGATGCCCGAACCGGCTCCGGTCACGACGGCGGCCGCGCCCCGCAGCGCACCGGGTTCCAGACCGGACCAGCTCCTCTGGCGGAGCCGGTACCCCCACTTCGAGTAGCCGGGGACCACGAGCCGGTCGGCCACGGTGTCGAGCACGCTGATCAGTTCGCTCACCTCAGGTGTTCGTCAGCCGAAGCGCAGCGGTTTCCTCGCGGGCTCCTGCAACACACGTGACGCCAGCCACGCGAGCCCGTCCGCGGTGCGGGCGGGCGTGCCCGTCGGCTGGACGACGTGACTGAGCACCGTCCTCGTCATGAGGTCGACCAGCACCTCGACCTGCTCTCCCGACAGACCGGTCCGATAGGACTCGACGCGGGTCTCGAGCATCGCCTTCACGTCGGCTAGGAGGGTTTCGGCCTGGGTGGTCAGCAACGGCACCAGCTCGGTGTCAGCGCCGTGCGTCGCCGAGGCGATGGCACGGACCAGGAGGTTGCCGCGCGCGAGTTCCAGGACGTCGCGCACGGCGTCGTGGACGGCCTCGACGAGGTCGTCGGCGTGCCGGTCGAAGGCGGCGCCGATCGCCGCGAGGAACCGCCCGAGCTCGTGCGCGAGCATCGCGTCGGCGAGGGAGTTCTTGGAGCCGATCTCGTTGTAGACGGTCTGGCGGCTGACGCCGACCTGCTCGGCGAGCCGCGTCATGGTGACCGCGGCCCAGCCGTCGCGGGCCGTCATCTCGATCGCCGCCTCGACGATCGGCTGCCGGCGGCCCGAGGCCGCCGCTGGAGAAGTCCCGCCCATGGTCAGATCCTAGGCGTCTGGCCGGATGTCCTGCCGGGGACGGCAGGGCTCTGGGGTGTGGGATGGATTCTGGCTTGGTGGGCGCACGCGGAGAGCTTTCGTGTGGTTGGAGGCCACGCGGGGCCCTTGCGTGCGCGCAGAAGTGAGGAGGGCGGTGGCTGGAGTCGGCGGGGAGGGCGGAAGGACGGCCGACCAGCCGCACTGGGGTGGGGGTCGACAGAGCAGACGGAGCGCGGCGACCAGCCGCAGCAGGACGGGGAGAGCGGCGGACCAGCGGGGCGGCGCGGAGGCACCGCAGAGCAGCCGCAGCGCAACGGAAGCGCGTCAAGCCACGCGACTCCGCCCCGCCCGCAGGTCCAGTCCACGCGCCGCCAGATCGTCCCAGCCGCAGCGGGCAGGAGAGTGGCCGCCCGTGGCAGCAGGCAAGACAGCAGCGGCCCACCGCAGCAGAGTCGACCCACCCGCGGCCAGCTGGAACTGGCCGCGGGGCACCACTTCCGGCCCAGCGCCTAAGCCGAGACCCGTCCCGGCGCCACGAAGTCGACCTTCTCCCGCACCCCGCAATCCGGGCAGCACCAGGTGTCCGGGATGTCCGCCCACGCGGTCCCAGCCGCGAAGCCCTCGCGCGGGTCGCCCGTCCTCTCGTCGTAGACGTAGCCGCAGCCGGGGCACATGCCGCCCGCGGTCGCGTCGCCTCGGCTGTCCGCGGCGACGGTCTCGCCGGGGTCGGTGCCGCCGTAGCGGGCGAGCACCTTCGCGCGCTTGCCCGGCTGGATGTTGGCCCGGCCGATGTCGCCGCCGAAGTGGTCGCGCACCCGCGGGTCCATCACGCGGCGCCAGAGCGGTGGTACCAGGGCCAGCAGGATCATGCCCGCGTAGCCCGTCGGCAGCACCGGTGACTCGGCGAAGTCGCGCAGCGTCTGGTAGCGCCGGGTCGGGTTGGCGTGGTGGTCGCTGTGCCGCTGCAGGTGGTAGAGCAGGACGTTCGTGGCGATGTTGTTGGAGTTCCAGCTGTGGCTGGGGTCGACCCGCTCGTACCGCCTGCGGTCCGGCGCGCCGACCTTCTGCCGCAGCATCCCGTAGTGCTCCATGTAGTTCACGACCTCCAGCAGCGAGAAGCCGATCACCGCCTGGACCAGCAGGTACGGCACGATGCCGGCGCCGAGCCACGCGATCATCGCGGCCCACAGCACCGCCGACATCAGCCACGCGTTGAGCACGTCGTTGCCCAGGCGGTACGGGTGCCGGTCGCGGCGGGCGTAGCGCTTGCGTTCGAGCCGCCACGCCGAGGCGATCGAGCCGAGGACGGTGCGCGGCCAGAACCGGTAGAAGCTCTCCCCCACCCTGCTGCTCGCCGGGTCCTCCGGCGTCGCGACCCGCACGTGGTGGCCGCGGTTGTGCTCGATGTAGAAGTGGCCGTAGAAGCTCTGCGCCAGCGCGATCTTGGACAGCCAGCGCTCGTGGCTCTCCTTCTTGTGGCCCAGTTCGTGCGCGGTGTTGATGCCGATGCCGCCGATGCACCCGATCGACACGGCGAGGCCGATCTTGTCCACCACGGCCAGGTCACCGCGCGCGATCAGCCAGAACGCCACCACGAACCCGGCGTACTGGATCGGCAGGAACAGGAACGTGATCCAGCGGTAGTAGCGGTCGTTCTCCAGCCGCTCGATCACGTCGTCCGGCGGGTTGCTGCGGTCGAGCCCGGCGACGAGGTCGATCGCCGGGACGACGATGAGGACCACGATCGGGCCGATCCAGAACCACACGCCCCAGCCCGTCGCCGCGTGCATCCCGATCGCCAGGAACGCCAGGGACGGCACGACCAGTCCCAGCAGCCACAGGTACCGCTTGCCGTCCGTCCACCGCTCGGTTGAGCCGACGGGCACCGTTGCCTTCTTGTCGCTCATGCCACACTCCTCAGGAGGTTGACAGAACGGTAGGGCACGTAAAGTCAGTTTGACAAGAGGGCGCTATTTGTAAACCGCGAGCAGGGTCGTCGCACGCCTCCGGTAGGCCACGGCCGACACCGACACGCACACGGGCACGCCGGGGAGCACGGCGTCGAGTGCCGCGGCGATGTCGTGGACGGCCCGCTGCGGCGAACTTCCGCGCCACACCACGACCTCCACGTGGATCTCGCCGTCCGAGGACAGCTCGACGCTGTGCACCGCCGGGTGGCACAGGGCGGTCTGCTCCACGAGCGACAACCGCTGGTCCTCGGTCATGGGCGTGCGCAACTGGACGATTCGGTGGCTGGGGCTGGACAACGAGGACTCCTCGGGCGACTCGTGCTGGGCGACAGTCAGGACCGCGGAGGTTCCCGGTTCGTCACGCCCTTTCACCGAATCGAGGTACGCCGAGCAGCCGCAGGAGGGCGAGCAACGGCTGCGCGTGGCTGTGCAGGTTCGCGACCGGGTAGGCCTGCATCGCGGTGCCGAGGCCGGGCAACGCCCAGGTTTCGCCGGGACGGTCGCTGTCCGGCGCGAGGTAGCAGTCGGGGCCGGACAGGGTGCCCGTCCACACCTCCGGATAGGCGGCGGTGTGCGCGTGCAGGGTCATGCGGCGCCACTCGTCCCACGCCAGTTCGGGGTCGTGGCGGGAGGCCGCCCAGATCAGCGTCATGTTGACCGAGAACCACACCTGTCCCTGCGCACCTTCGGGAACGGGCCAGCGGTGGCGGGCACCCAGCGGTGAACCGGCCCGGCAGGTCTCGTCGATCGTCTTCAGCAACGCCCGGGCCCGGTCCGCGGTGGCGGCACCGCAGAGGATCGCCCACGGCTGCACCTCCAGCCACAGGTCGTGATCGCCCACGACCTCGCCGCCGGGGCCGCGCGCACGACGGAACCAACGGCCGTTCCACTCCCGCGCCACCAGTTCGCGGAAACCCGCCGCGCGTCGCCGTGCCTCGGCGGCCGTCGCGGTGTCACCCAGGCGCTCGGCGAGCCCCGCGTACACCGGGAGCACCCAGGCGGCCATCGCGGAGTTCAGCACCGACTCCCCGCGCTCGACCATCACGTCGCGGTCCACTCCGGACTCCGTGATGGCGAGGTCGTTCCAGTCGGCGTTGAGGATGCGGACGTGCCCGTGCTCGCCGACGCCGACCTCGTCCACGAAGAACCTGAACTGGCGCCGCAGGTTCTCGGCGAGCGGAACGGGTTCGGCGGCGTGGCAGGGGTGGTACGGCACGGGCTCGCCGAACGCGAGGAGGTCACCGGTGGCGGTGGCGTACTCGGCGGCGAGCCAGAGCGCCCACAGGTTCTGGTCGGACGGGCGGAACAGCTGCGTCCAGGGCTGTTTGCGGCCGTCGAGCGCGTACGGCAGGTCGCCGTCGGGGCTGCCCCACGCGCACGTGTTGCGCAGCACCGAGAGCGCGAGATCGGGTTCGAAGTGGACCAGCGGGAGCGCGTGCTGCAGCGGATCCCTTGCCGCGCCGTTGAAACCGTGGCGGAACGAGTACGCGGAACCCTGGTTCAGGGTGTGGCCGCCGAGCACGCCGTCCTCGCACGCACCACCGGTCAGGAGGGCCACGTGCCACGCGATCTCCGCGGCCGCCTCCGGTGCGCGCGGGAGGGAGAGGGACGGAAGGCGCTCGCGCAGCCCCGCCAGGCTGGTCGAGTAGACGGCCTCCGGGTCGGCGGACCCGTCGAGCAGCCCGAAGCGGAACCACGCGGTCGTCCGCTCCCCCGGCGCCAGCCCCAGCTCGACCTCGACGGCCAGGAGCCCGGCGGCGGTCTCCCCTCGCCCGCCACCGAAGTTCTCCAGCGCCACCACGGGCGGGTCCGGCGGAGGGTCGCCGCGCGCGGGCCCGAACTCGAGGTCCACCAGGCGTGGCCGCACCTCCCACTCCTCGACCAACGCGCCGCGCACGGCCTCCGCGCCACGGTTGTGCACGTCGACCCTGATCAACACCCACGGCATCGCGCCCTCCGGGCACAGCACGGTGCGTTCGATCCCCACGGAGTCCGACGCCACCGCCGTCCGGCAGAAGGTCGGCCCGAACAGCTTCACCGCGGCGGAGCCGGTGGACAGCTCACCGAAGCGGGCGGTGCCGGTCCGCTCGGTGATCCACCGGCACCCGAGGTGCTCGTCCCACACGCCGGTCAGCCCGTCGCTGTCGGCCACGAGGGTGATCCGGCGGTTGCCCAGGTGCACCCAGTGCCTCGAGGTCGGCGGGTCGATGATCGGATCCCACAGCCGGGGGCCTGCCCGGTACTCGAACGCGGGCAGGCCCTCGGCCGTCGTCCACTCCCCGAACGCGCTCACGGGGAAAGCGTTGCGCCAGAACCCTCAGGCGGGCAATCGTCCGATCAGCGCCAGAACCTCCTGCGCCGCTCCGGCTCGGCGGGCGTCCCCTCCGCGACGAACTCCCGCAGCACCTCCAGCGTCCGCGCCCACAGCTCGTCGACGTCACCACCGGCCGCGATCTCGCTGAGCAGGCCGCGCATCGGCCCGTAGGCATCGCCGGTGCGACCGGCGATCAGGATGCCGAGCCGGCTGGCCAGGTCGGCGAGCAGGTCGCGGCGTTCCCAGGCAGGCAGCGACGCGTCCTTCTCCAGCCGCTGGACCTCCAGCGTGACGACCTCGCGCAGGTCGCCCGAGTCGACGGCGGGAGGTACCGGCATCGATCCGGGCGGGGAGACCGCCGCCCGCTTGGGCGCGCCCCGCACGGCACCCGGACGAGAGCGCATGACCCCCGACGCGGGCGGAGGCGGCGGTACAGCTCCGCCGAACGCGGCGGGTGCGGCCGGCGCGGCGGCGAACGGCGCCGGGGCGGCGAAGGCGGGCGGGCCTCCGGCGAACATCGGCATCGCGCCACCCGGTGCCCGCATCTCCCAGCCCGCGGGCTGTTCGACCGGCTGCACCACCCGGTGCACCGTCCCGTCGGAGACCACTCGCTCGTCCACCGCCACGAACGCGGTGAAGCGGCACAGCACGCCGAACCGCAGCGAGGTCTCCACGATCGACGGCTCCAGCGTCCGGTCGCCGGCCGCGTACCGGTCCTCCAGGTCACGCAGCGCGGCACGCGCCCACTGCGCCCGGACGGCCGGCGACGTGTGAGTCCGCGCCGCCACCGTCTCCTGCCAGTCCCCTCCGTCGCGGGTGCGCCCGCGCACGGTGAAGGAGCCCGGTGCCGTGCCGCGGTACCGCCCGAAGGCGACCAGCGGCACACCGGGGTAGACGGCGGTGGGCAGCCGGGGCAGGTCGGAACCCGGCGACACCACCACGTCGGTGACGACCGGCGCGCCGATCCGCCGCTGGATGTGCGTCATCGCCTCGTCGAGCCGGTCCTCGCTCTCGACGAGCTCGCACCGGCCCGCCCCGGCGGCGGCCAGCCTGCCGAGGAAGCCCGCGTTGACGGCGGTGTCGACACCGACGGCGTGGACGCGCGTCCGGTTGATCATCGGCGCGATGTCGCGCAGCACCTGGTCCTCGTTGCCGACCTGACCGTCCGTCACGAGCACGAGGACGGGGTCGCGCTCCGAGGCCGCGTCGGCGAGCAGGGTCAGGCCCTGCCGCAGCGGCTCGTACATCTCGGTGCCACCGCGCGCCTGCACGGCCGCCAGGTGCTCGACGGCGCGGAAGCGGTGGCGGTCGGTGGCCGTGACCAGCCCGGAGCCGAGCGTGTCGGGCCGTTCCAGCTGGTGGTCGAAGGTGATCACGGAGAACGTGTCGTCCGCGGTCAGCGTGTCGACGATGCGGGCCGCCGCACGCCGGGCCGCGACCATCTTCCAGCCCGACATGCTGCCGGACCGGTCGAGCAGCAGCACGACGTCACGCGGACGGGCCGGGGCCTCGGTCTCGGGCGGCAGCACCGTCAGCTGGTAGGTGCCGTCACCGCTGTCGTCCTCGTCGGGCACGCACACGGCCGCCGAGCTGTTCCCGGTGTACGCCAGGCGCAGCACGAAGTCCCGGTCGACCCGCTCGCCCGGCGAGACCGACACGGTGTTCCCCTCGGTGACGACGGTGTGCAGGCTCGACCGCACCTCGCCGAGCTCCAGCCCGGCGGGGTCGATCTCCACGTCGATGCCGAGCCGTACGGGGTTCGGGAAGCCCGGCAGCAGCACCGGCGGCGTGATCCGCGAGGCGTCCGGCACCAGGTCCGTGTCCTGGGCGTGCCCGTCGCCGACGGACGGTCCGGGCAGCGGGGAACCCGGCACGTAGCGGGGCGCCACGACGAGCGGGAACCGGAACGTGGCGGCGCCGTCCTCGAACACCAGCGGCCCCACCAGGGTCAGCTCGACGGTCACCCGTTCACCGGCGGGGATGTTGCCCACGCGCATCGTGAAGACGTCCGGGCGCTCTTCCTCCACTATGGACGCTCTCTTGCCCGCCGCGATCGCGTCGTCGTACGTCTGGCGGGCCTGGGCGCGTTCCTGCAGATCGGCTTCCACCGTGCGGTCGCCCGCGGTCATCTTCATGCCGGTGACGGCGGCTCGGTCGGGCAGCGGGAACACGTAGGTCGCTTCGAGAGCGGTGTCGTGGGTGTTCACGAACCCGGTCGTCAGGACCACGCGGCCGACGAGACCGGTGATGGAGGCCCGCACGTCCAGGCGCTCCAGCGGCAGGTTGCCGCGTTCGGTGCGCAGCGCGCCCAGACCCGCGTCCTCGGTCGTCCGGCCGATGCGGTCGGCTTCGGCGGCCTTCATCGGGGCGACGGAGATGGTCATGAAGATTCCCTTTCGTTGAGCAGGCCGCGGGCGGCGAGCAGGTCGAGCAGTGGCCGGGCGGCGGCGGCGATGTCCGCGCGGTCGGCGGCGGTCGGCGTCCCCGGCACCAGGACGACGGCACCTCCCCCGAGCGCGACGCCGTTCAGCGCGAACGCCTCGGCAGGCGCGGCCGGTGCGGGTGGCGCGGCGGCGGGTTCGGCCCAGAACCTCGGGCGAACGGCCTCCGGCGCTGGTTCCTCAGCGGTGGACAGCAGGTGCTCCGGCACGCGGGCGATGGCCGCCAGCGTCGTGTCGGTGGCGCCCGCGAGCTCGGCCTGCACCTCGGCCAGCGTCCGGCCCCGCGACTGCAGTCTCTTCACCGCCACCAGCTGGAGCAGGTGGCGCTTCTCGTACAGCGCCGTGCGGCCGCGCATCGCCGACGGTCTGTCGACCAGCCCCGTCGTCGCGTACCAGCGGACGGCCCGCTTGTCGGGCACGTCCCGGACGCGTCCGTTGGGCGCGCCCGAGTACTCCGCCGTCAACGCGGCGGAGACGCGGTCCAGCAACTCGTCGAGCGTCCACACCTCACGATAGTGACACTGCAATCGTGACAGTGTCAACATCGGAAACCTGATGATGTTCACGCCCGGTAGCCGGGTAGGGTCCGGCGCGTCCGCGTGCCCCTGCAAGCCCCCCACATGAGGACGGAGAGCACGAGTGACCACGGACGAGGTCGGCACCCTGACCGACCACAGCGCCGAGCTGGCCCGGCTGAGGACGCAGAAGGCCAAGATCCAGCACGCGCTGGAGCACCTCCCGCGCGGCTGCACGGTCGAGGACGTCCGCCGCTGGCTGCACAAGCAGGGCCAGGCGGTGCCCACCAGCTCGCACACCAGGGCGATCGTGAACGAGTGGCGCGCGAGCAACGACATGACCGACACGAGCGGTCATGTGCTGCTCACGCCCGAACTGATCGCCGAGCTCGACAAGGCGGAGGCCCCCTCCCCCGCGCCGGAACCGGAACCGGAACCGGCCGAACCCGCGAAGCCCGCCGGGGCCAAGGGGTTCTACGCCGTCGCGCTGATGAGCATCGGCGTCAGCGTCGACACCTCGTGGCGGTTCTTCGAACAGCGCCTGGGCATCACCGACGTCGTGGAGCGGGTCGTCCTGTTCTCCGTGATGGAGGCGGCGCTCGTGGCGTGCGGCTGGGCGATGCGCGGTGGCGTGCGCCAGAACGGCCGTCCCGGTCCCGCCCGTCTCGCGGCGTGGGCGTTGACGGCGTTCGCCGCGTTCGCGGCCTTCAGCCTGTCCGGCCCGGTCGCCGGCACCGCCCGCGTGCTGCTCGGACCGGTCCTCGGCCTGGTGATGCTGCACCTCGCGCTCGGCATCGAGATCCGCGCCGCGCGTCAGCGCACGACCACCTGGGCGCGCGTCGGCCGCGAGCTGCGCGAGCGCGTGTTGTCGTTGCTGGGTCTGGGTGACGACGGCCGCGACGCCCTGGCGCGCACCCGGGACAAGGCGGCGTTGCGCGCCGCGAAGCTCGCCGTCGCCGGCCCGTGGACGCCGCGCCGGAAGGCCCGGCTGCGCAAGGCGCTGCACGCCTCGCACGTCGCGCACGACCCGGCGCAGCGCGATCGGATGCTGCGTGAACTCGGGGTGCTCCAGCACGCCGACGAGCTCGCCAAGACCACCCAGCCGTCGCCGTGGTGACTCCCGTCCTGGTCTCCGACACGGCGCTCGCCGCGGAGATCGCCGCCCTGATCAACCGCGTGTACTCCGACGCGGAGAAGGGGATCTGGCTCGAGGGCCAGTCCCGGACCACCGAGGCGGAGGTGGCCCAGCTCATCGCCACCGGGCAGATCGCGGTGGCCAGGTCGGGCGATCGCGTCGTGGGTTCCGTGCGCGTGCACGAGATCGAGGACGGCGTGGGCGAGTTCGGGATGCTGGTCGCCGCCCCGGAGGAGCGCGGTACCGGCATCGGCACGGACCTGGTGTCGTTCGCCGAGAACTGGGGCCGCGGGCGGGGGTTCCCGGAGATGCAGCTGGAGCTGCTCGTCCCGCAGACGTGGGAGCACCCGGTGAAGGAGTTCCTGCGGGGCTGGTACACGCGCATCGGCTATCGGCTCGTGCGCAAGGACAGCCTGGAGACCGCCTATCCGTTCCTGGTGCCGCACCTCGCGTGCCCGTGCGACTTCCTCGTCTTCCGTAAAATCCTCGATCCCAGTAGATGAACTCTCAACCGGTTTGATCGGCGTGCGAGGTAGCGTCCGCCTTTCCAAGCCGAGTTAGAGGAGACGAACCGTGCGTCGTCGTATGCGTGGCACCGCCGTGGCCGCGATCGCGCTGACCAGCCTCATGGTGGTGAGCGCCTGTGCGAAGGACTCCGGTGGCGGCACCACGCCCGCCGCTTCGGGCAGTGGCTGCGAGTTCTCGGCGCCGCCCACCGCGCCCGCCACGTCGAGCACCAGCGCCGCCACCGACAAGAAGGTCGACGGCAGCGCGTTGAAGATCGGTCTGGCCTACGACATCGGCGGCCGCGGCGACGCGTCGTTCAACGACCTGGCCGCCGCCGGGTTCGACAAGGCGATCAAGGACATGGGCGTCAAGAAGGAGAACACCCGCGAGCTGTCCGCGGCGCCGAACGAGGACGAGTCCGCGAAGCAGACCCGGCTGCGCCAGCTCGCGTCCGAGGGCTTCAACCCGATCGTCGGCGTCGGCTTCGCGTACACCGAGTCGCTCAAGGTCGTCGCGCCGGAGTTCCCGAACGTCCAGTTCGGCCTGGTCGACTCCGCTGTGGACGGTGTGGCGAACGTGACGCCGCTGGTCTTCGCCGAGCAGGAGGGCGCGTTCCTCGCGGGCGTCGTCGCCGCCTACCAGAGCAAGAAGTGCCACGTGGGCTTCGTCGGCGGCGTGGACATCCCGCTGATCCAGAAGTTCGAGGCGGGCTACGTCCAGGGCGCCAGGACCGCAGCGCCGAAGGTCTCGGTCGACAAGAAGTACATCACCCCGGCCGGCGACTTCACCGGTTTCCAGGACCCGCCCAAGGGCCAGGAGGCGGCGAAGGGCCTGATCGACAAGGGTGCCGACGTCGTCTACCCGGCGGCGGGCGCGTCCGGCATCGGCGTGTTCGCGGCGGTGAAGGAGGCGGGCGTGCTGGCGATCGGCTGCGACGCCGACCAGTACAACCAGCCCGCGCTCGCGCCCAACCGCGACGTCATCGTGGCCTCCAGCCTCAAGCGCGTGGACGTGGCCGTCTACGACTTCTTCCACGCCGCCGCGGCGAACGACCTCGCGTCGCTGCCGAAGATCTTCGACCTCAAGTCGAACGGCATGGGGTACGCGACGTCGGGCGGCAAGATCGACGCGAAGCTGCAGGGAATCCTGGAGGGCTACAAGGCCCAGATCATCGAGGGCAAGATCAAGGTCGCGGCCGCGGTGTAGCGGCAGGACGGGCGAGCGCGGAGGCCACCTCGCCGGAGTGGCCTCCGCGCTTCCCCGCGGCCTTCCCATCCCGCGGATGATCACCCGGCCAGGGGCGTCGGTGGTACTCACGGTGTCATTTCCCTGACGCCGCCGCACCACAACAGGTGGTTTACAACTTCGCCGCCGCCTCGTCATCCCGGAACGGGTACCTCGCTCGCAGGACTTCCGAGCGAGGAGGGGCGATGCTTGAGAAGACAGGCAGGTTGCCGAGAATTCTGCTGGCCCTTCTGCTCCTCGGCGCATTCCCTCCCGCGGCCGAAGCGGATGAGGCCGCGCCCGTGGGACGCGTCCAGTCCTTCTGGCTCCACCTCAACAGCACCCCGGTGACCGACGACATGATCGTCACCGAGGCCCGGCGCCGTGCCCACATCGTGCTCAACGCCTGGGAAAGCGACCTGCTCAAGAAGCTCAAGGCCGCGAACCCCAAGGTCAAGGTCTACGTCTACAAGGACCTCTCCTCCACCCGCTCCTACGCGTGCAAGCGGGGCAAGGACGACGAACACCTGCCCGCCGGACTGGGTTACTGCGACACCCGCGAGAAGCACCCGGAGTGGTTCCTCAAGGGGTCCAACGGGAAAGAGCTCGTCTACTCCGGTTATGAAGGCCACTGGCAGATGGACGTCGGAAATCCCGAATACCGCAAAGCCTGGGTGAGCAACGTCGTCACCGATTCCAAGTCCACCGGGTTCGACGGGGTTTTCCTGGACAACGTCCTCTACACCTGCGACGCCTACCATTCCGGTGTGTGCCCGGCGAAATATCCGGACAACGCGTCGTTCCAGCAGGCCTACAAAGGCATGCTCGCCGAGATCAAGGCCGGCTTCGCGGCCGCGGGCCTGCTCTCGGTCGGGAACCTGACCAACGCACGGCTGCAGGAGGGCGGGTGGGACGCGTACGGCTCCTACCTCGACGGCGCGTTCGACGAGTGGTGGCTGACGTTCTCCAGCGACCGGCTCCTCGAGGACTACCCGCAGGGCTGGCGGCGGCAGGTCGCCGAGATCGCCGTCAACGAGGCGATCGGCAAGATGACCTGGGTGCAGCCGCACTTCAAGGCGGGCGACCCCCAGGCCTTCCGGTACGCGCTGGCCAGCCTGTTCATGACCACCAGCGGGCACGCGGCGATCGCCGAGATCGAGAAGACGGACGGCTACGCGGACCCGACTCCGTGGCACCCCGAGTACGACTGGAACCTCGGGCACCCCGTCGGCGCCTACCGCGCGGTCGCGAACAAGGTGTTCCGCCGGGACTTCACCTGCGGCATGGCGCTGGTCAACGCGAACCCGACCGGCAGCCGGGCCGTCACGGTGCCGCTGCACCGCGCCTATCGGGACCACGAGGGCAGGCAGGTCACCTCGGTGAGCCTGCCGGGCACCACCGGTGTGCTGCTGCGGGCGAACTGCCCCGCCCCGCCGTCGGTGTCGCTGCTGCCTCCGGAATGGACACTTCCCTGGCCGTAGGTCAGGCGAGGTTGATCGCCGCGAGCAGCAGGTGGAGCTCGGCCTCGGCGGCGCCGGGAGCGCCGCTCTCGACGAAGACCGACCGGGCCAGGGCGGTACCGATCAGCACCAGGGTCAGCACGTCGATCTGCGCGCCGCCGACGGGGTTCGCGAGTTCGCCCCGGCCGGTCGCCCGGTCGACGAGGGCGCCGAGCTCGCCGCGGACCGCCAGGTACACGTCGTCGTGCAGGATCTGGCGCAGCTCCGGGTCGTGCGCGGCCTGACCCATCAGCGAGAGCAGCGCGGGGCCGGTGGCGGCTTCGAGGATCTTCCGCTTGCGCGCCAGGAGTTCCCGCAGATCGCTCTCGAGGGTGCCGGTGTCGATCCCGGCCAGCTCGGCCTGGGCGATGTGCCGGGCCACGGCTCCGGCGAGGGCCTGCTTGGAGGGCCAGCGGCGGTAGAGCGACGCGGTGGAGGCGCCCGCGCGCTTGGCGACCGCGGTCGTCGTGAAGGCAGCCCACCCCGACTCGGTGAGGACCTCGATCGCCGCGTTGATCAGGGCCGCGTCCACCCGCGGGTCTTTGGGGCGCCCCTGTGCCGCGTCGGCCTTCGTCGTCATCCCGCCCAGCATACCGCCACGAAGAAACGAAAAGGATCTGTTTCGTAATGGGGTAGGGTGAGGTGCATGCCCACGACGACAGCCGACCTCGCCGCGACCGTCTCCGGCGCCCGCGAGGTGTTCGACTCCGGCACCACCCGTCCCCTGGCCGCCCGCGCCGCCGGTCTCCGGGCGTTGCGCGCGATGCTCACCGAGAACGAGGCCGCGTTCGAGGCCGCCCTGTGGAGCGACCTGCGCAAGAACGCGGGCGAGGCGCAGCTGACCGAGATCGGCGTGGTGCTGGCGGAGATCAGCCACACGGTGCGGCACCTGCGGAGGTGGGCGCGGTCCCGGCGCGCCCCGGTGCCGCTGGGTCTGTTGCCGGCGCGGGCGCGGCTGGTGCCCGAGCCGCTCGGCGTGGTGCTGGTGATCGCACCGTGGAACTACCCGATGCAGCTGTTGCTCGGCCCGCTGGTCGGTGTGCTGGCGGCGGGCAACACGGCCGTTCTCAAGCCGAGCGAACTGGCGCCGGCCACCTCGGCGCTGATCACGAGGCTCGTGCCCGCCTACTTCCCCGACGGCACCGTGCGCGTGGTGCAGGGCGGTGTCCCCGAGACGACCGAACTGCTGGCGCAGCGGTTCGACCACATCGTGTTCACGGGCAGCGGCACGGTCGGCCGGATCGTCATGCGGGCCGCGGCCGAGCACCTGACGCCGGTGACGCTGGAGCTGGGCGGCAAGTCGCCCGTCTGGTTCGACGACGACGCCCACCTCGACCAGGCGGCGCGGCGGCTGGTGTGGGCGAAGTTCACCAACGCCGGCCAGACGTGCGTCGCCCCCGACTACGTGATGACCACTCCCGACAGGGTCCCCGCGCTCGTGGAGGCGCTCGGGAGGGCGATCGCGGACCTGTGGGGAGCGGACCCGCGGGCGAGCGAGGACTACGGCCGGATCGTGAACGAACGGCAGTTCGACCGGCTCGTGTCCCTGCTGGACGGCACGAACGTGGTGGTCGGTGGCGACCACGACCGGGCGGAGAGGTACCTCGCGCCCACGGTCGTGACGCTGAGCGGCGGCCGTCTGTCCGTCGGCCCGGACGCGGCCCACCCGGTGCTGCGGGAGGAGATCTTCGGCCCCGTCCTGCCCGTCGTCGCGGTCGACTCGGCCGAGCAGGCGATCGACGTCGTCAACGCCTGGGACAAGCCCCTCGCGCTGTACGTGTTCACGTCGTCCGCCCGCACCCGCCGCCTGTTCGAGCAGCGGACCTCGTCCGGCGCGGTGGTCCACGACGCGGGCCTGATCCACGTGGCGGCGAGCGGGCTGCCGTTCGGCGGCGTCGGCGCCAGCGGGATGGGCGCCTACCACGGCCAGTACTCGTGGAACGCCTTCTCCCACCTCAAGCCCGTGCTGCGCAAGCCGCTCGCGTTCGACACGCTCCGCCTCGCCCAGCCGCCGTTCACCGGCTTCGGAAAGCGCTTCGCCCAGCGCCTGATGCGCCGCGGGTGAAGTGACGGCCGTCGTGGCCGCCGGGGAGATCATCTCCGTTCCGCCTCGCCGAAACCCCTTGTTCTGCTTGGATTGCGCAGTGTTCTGGGACTGGGTCGAGCGGGTGTCGTGGGTAGCGGGGATCGTCAGCGCCGTCATCGCGCTCATCGCGTCGCTGATGGCGTCCCGTTCCGCCACGCTCGCCACCCGCCAGGTGGCGATGCTCGTCGCGGCGGCCACGGACAAGCCGGAACTGCTCCAGAAGCTCGAACTGGAGGCGCGCGAGCGCTCGGAGGCCGTGCGGCGCCGCGTGCGCACCGTGGTGGCCGCGACGACGACGATGATCACGTCCCTGGCGGTCGTCGCCCTCGCCGCCTACATGCTGGCGAACCTCCCGGACCACGTGAGCACCAGGGTCGTGGGCGGCGACGCGCCCCGGACCACGCAGGAGTGCGCCGGCGGTTCGGACGCCGTCGTCTGCGCTCCCGTCCACGTGTACGAACTGCCGGCCCGGACGAGGGTGGAGACGCGGTTCGGCGGCGTCGAACGCACTCCGGCGCGCACCGGGCGCGGCGGGCTGTCGGTCGAACTGCACGGCTGCGAGTCCGAGGTGAGGTGGCACGTCGAGCTCGACGGAAGGACCGTCGCCGAGGCCGTGTCCCGCGATGTCCTGGTGCGCACCGAGTTCCCGATGACGAGCGACCGCGAGTACACCTTCGTCGCCGAACGCGCGGACGGCGACTGCGCCACCACGGAACTGCACGTGCGCACCGGCTTCACCTTCGACGACTAGCCACGCTGCCAGGCCGTGTCCCGGAGGTCCCGTCGGGCGCCAGTAGCGGCCTAGGTGTACTGACCCGAGACGTTGCGAACGGTCCGACACGTGATCGGATGATCTTGGAATGAGGGAGGGCCTCCGGGTTCGGTGTGGATTGCGACATCTGCACCGGCTACCAGGAGGCCCTCGAT
>NZ_JAPJDL010000009.1:0-34421 GCF_026242055.1 Lentzea sp. NEAU-D7
TGTCAACTCGACACGCTTTTCGTCGAGTTGACACCCCTTCTCTCATGTGGCCCGCTCTTGGCTCGGCTCGTGATGGGACCCCACCGCCAACGCACCCAGCAACGCAACAGGCAGCCGCCCAACGCAACAGGCGTGCCATCTACCTACCGGCGGCGGGGCCCCCTGATCAGATTGCCGGGGGTCTGGGGGCAGCGCCCCCAGGGAAAGCACGCAACCCAAGCCGCCGCCCGCAACCCAGCCACCGCGAAAGCCGCGGCAAGCAAAGGCGACCACCCGCAAGCTCACGCCCCTACCCAACCGGCGAACGAACCAACGGCGGGTTCAACACCCCAACATCCCCCCGCCGATAAAGCGCAGCCGGCCGCCCCCCATCCCGAGAAGTACTCCCCCCGGTGGGAACCAAAAACCCCTCAACCCCAGTCACCTTCCGATGGAAGTTCCGAGGATCCAGCCCAACCCCCCAAACGATCTCGTAAACCCGCCGCAACTCGGCCACGGTGAACTCGGCCCCACAAAACTCAGTCCCCAACCCGGTGTACTCCAACTTGGCCCGAGCCCGCTCCACCCCATCGCTCAAGATCCGCGAATGATCAAAAGCCAACGACGAAACCTCGGAAACGGGCACCCAAGCAGCCGAAGCGGCATCAGTCCCAGCCACAGGCACAGGCAAGTCAGGCGCCAACGCCAGATAAGCCACAGAAACAACCCTCATCCGAGGATCTCGCCGAGGCTCCCCATAGGTAGCGAGCTGCTCCAAAAACAGCCCAGAAACCCCGGTCTCCTCGGCCAGCTCCCGGCCGGCAGCCGCGTCCACGGACTCGGAGACCTGGACGAACCCCCCGGGCAACGCCCACCGCCCCCGGAACGGCGCCTCCCCCCGCCGAACCAGCAGCGCACACAACGCATCGGCCCGAACGGTCAACACCACGAGATCGACCGTGACAGCGAAGGGAGGGAAATCACTTGGCGAGTACACCCCACGAAGTATAGGCTTATCGTCAGAACGACGACAAGCCGACGGACCGCAAGCCAAGAGGAGCCAGCCCCATGGCCGACATCAGCCGCTACCCAGGACTCCGCCACCTCCGGGGAGCGCCCACCGTCCACATCCGACACGTCGACAAGGGCAAGTTGATCCACGAGGGCACGGGCCTGAGCTTCTGGTTCCGCCCGAGAACCGCGGTCCTGTCGGAAGTACCGGTGGACGATCGCGAGCTCCCGATGTTGTTCCACGCCAGAACCCACGACTACCAGGACGTGACGGTCCAGCTGACCGTCACCTACCGCTGCACCGACCCGGAGACCGCGACGGCGAGGATCGACTTCTCGATCGACCCGGACACCGGCACCTGGCGCCAGGACCCGCTGAGCCAGATCGCGAACACCCTCACCGAGAGCACCCAGCAGCACGCCCTCAAGATCCTCGGCACCCTGAACCTCGACACCGCCATCCGGACCGGCGTGGAACGGGTCAAGCAGGCGGTCACCGAGAACCTCACCGCGGACCACATCGGCCTGGAGATCATCGACGTCAGGGTCGTGGCGATCCGCCCGGACGCGGACATGGAGAAGGCCCTCCAGACCACCGTCAGGGAGAAGGTCCAGCAGGAGGCCGACAAGGCCACCTACGAGCGCCGCGCGATGGCGGTCGAGCGCGAGCGGTCGATCAGCGAGAACGAGCTGCAGAACCAGATCGAGCTGGCCAAGCGCGAAGAGCTCCTGGTCGTCCAGCGCGGCGCGAACGCCCTGAAGAAGGCCGAGGACCAGGCCAGGGCCAGCCGCGTCGCCGACGACGCCAAGGCCGAGGGCATCCGCAAGCTGGCCGAGGCCGAGGCCGCGGGCGAGAAGGCACGCCTCGACGCCTACCGGGAGGTCCCGCAGGAGACCCTCTACGCCCTGGCGGTCAAGGAGCTCGCCGGCAACCTCCCCGAGATCGGCAGCATCACCCTGACCCCGGACCTGATCCAGCCGCTCCTGCAGAGACTGGGCCGATGAGCCTCGCCCCGCGAATTGTGCTGGTGCACCGGCGCACCGAGCTGACAGAGTTGCTGGCACGACACGGGACGCGAGGTCAGGTCGAGTTCTTCCTCAAGTCCCGCAACAGAACCCTGGACGAGGTGGTGGACCGTGACCAGCAGGCCCGGAGGGCGTTGGGAGACGTCAGCGCCGCGATCCCGCTCGACTGGCGCCGCGGCGTCGTCGAGCGGGAAGACCTGTCGCGGTTCCTGTTCGCGCCCGAGGACGTAGTCGTCATCGTCGGTCAGGACGGACTGGTCGCCAACGTCGCCAAGTACCTCGACGGCCAGCCCGTGATCGGCATCAACCCGGAACGGGGCGTGCTGGCGAAGCACGCCCCCGCTGACGCGGAAGAACTCCTGCACAACACCGGCGACACCGAAGAGCGGACGATGGTCGAGGCCAGGGCGGACGACGGCCAGACCCTGTACGCGCTCAACGAGATCTACGTCGGCCACCCGAGCCACCAGACCAGCCGCTACCGCGTCCACGGCGAACGCCAGGCCTCGTCCGGCATCCTCGTCGGCAGCGGCACCGGGGCGACGGGCTGGTGCAGTTCGGCGCACCGCGAGAGGAAGAGCCCGCTCACCCTGCCCACCCCGACCGAGCGCAGGCTCGTCTGGTTCGTCAGGGAGGCCTGGCCGTCGCCGAGCACCGGCATCGAACACACCGAGGGTCAGATCACCGACCGGCCGCTCGACATCGACGTGGAGTCGGACGGCCTGGTGGCGTTCGGCGACGGCATCGAGAGCGACGCGCTACGACTGGGCTGGGGACAGCGGCTGAGCATCGGACTCGCCGCCCGCCGGCTCCGTCTGGTGCGCTGACCCGATCACCAGCAGGCACACGCCGGACAGCACGGCGCCCGCGATCAGGTACAGGGCGATGGCCCAGGTTCCGGTGCGCAGCAACGACTGCGCGACCAGCGGCGCGAGCCCGCCGCCCAGCACCGCCCCGAGCTGGAAGCTCAACGCCACCCCGCTGTACCGCACACGGGTCCGGAAGAGCTCGGCGAAGTAGGCGGCCGAGGGACCGAACAACGCGGCCGAGCCGATGAACCCGAGCACCATCGCGAACGTGAACCAGCCCGAGTCCGTCAGCCAGAACAGGGGGAACGCGAACGCCGCCTGGAAGATCGCCCCGCCGAACATCACCGGCAGCCGCCCGACGCGATCGGACAGCAGCGCGAACGCGGGCACCGCGACGACCTGCGCCACCGACCCGATCACGGTCGCGATCAGCAGGTCGTCCGCGGAGATCTTCAACGCCGTGCGCCCGTACCCGATCATGAACACGCTCAGCACGTAGATGAAGATCGTGAAGCCGAGGTTCACGCCGGCTCCCAGCAGGACGACGCGCCACCGGTCGCGCAGCACCTCGGCGATCGGCAGCCGCGACTTCTCCGCCCGCACGAACCGCGGCGACTCCGACACGCGCAGCCGGATGTAGAGGCCGATGCCGACCAGCACGATCGAGAACAGGAACGGCAACCGCCAGCCCCAGCTCAGGAAGTCCGGCCCGGATGCACGCGACGACACGTACATCGCGAGGTTCGCCAGCACGAGCCCGACCGGCGACCCGATGAACACCCAGCTGCCGTACCAGCCCCAGCGCCCCGGCGGCGCGTGCTCGACGGCCATCAGCGACGCGCCGCCCTGCTCGCCGCCCATGAAGAAGCCCTGCACGACCCGCAACAGCACCAGCAGGACCGGCGCGAGGATGCCGACCTGGGCGTAGGTCGGCAGCAGGCCGATCAACGCCGTCGACAGGCCGGTCGCGGACAAGGTCACCACGAGCATCGCGCGGCGCCCGATCCGGTCGCCGAGGTGACCGATCACCGCACCGCCCAGCGGCCGGGCGAAGAAGCCCGCGCCGAACGTGGCGAACGCGAGCAGCACACCGACGCGCGGGTCGAACTGCGGGAAGAAGATCTTGTCGAACACGAGCGCCGAGGCCGTGCCGTAGAGCAGGAAGTCGTACAGCTCGATCGTGTTGCCGACCGCCGAAGCGGCCGCCACCTTGCGCACCCCCGTCATCGTTCCAGCCTGGTCGAGGGATTGACACTGCGCAATGGTCCGGTCACCCTTCGTCCTACGTTCCTACTCTTCAGTAACGAGGTAGCAATGACGCGCCGAGTGACTGTTGTCTCCCTGCTCACGGCCCTGATCGCGGCCATGCTGGCACCGCCCGCCAGCGCCGCCCCGCAGTACCGGAACTACGTCTCGCTCGGAGATTCGTTCGTGTCGGGACCGTTCATCCCGCTGCAGCGGCTCGATCCGCTGAGCTGCTTCAAGTCCACGCAGAACTACCCGTCCGTCCTCGCGAAGAGGCTCGGCGTCTCCAGCTTCACCGACATCTCCTGCGGTGGCGCGCAGACCAAGGACATGGCGGGTGTCCAGAGCGGCGTCCCCGGCCAGTCCGTGCCGCAGTTCTCCGCTCTCAAGGCAGACACGGACCTCGTCACGGTCTCCATCGGCGGCAACGACATCGGCTTCTCCGACATCATCCTGACCTGCGCCGGCAAGAGCGTGCTCGACCCGCACGGCGCCCCCTGCAAGGCGAACTACGGCGACTCGCTCAGCCAGCGCGTCGACGCCACCGCCCCCAAGGTGGCCGCCGTGCTCGCCGGCATCAAGCAGCGCTCACCGAAGGCCAAGATCGTCGTCGTCGGCTACCTGCGCATCCTGCCCTCGTCCGGTGGGTGCTGGCCGATCGTGCCGATCTCCCGGGGCGACGTGCCGTACCTCGACAACGTGCAGAAGCAGCTCAACGGAATGCTCGGCGCCCAGGCGCAGGCCGCCGATGCCACGTTCGTGAACCCGTACGACATCAGCACCGGTCGCGATACGTGCGCGGCACCGTGGGACAAGTGGGTCGAGGGCATCATCCCGACGAGCCTCGCGTTCCCGGTTCACCCGAATGCCAAGGGCATGGCAGCGGTGGGTGAGCAGGTGGCCGCCGCTCTCGCCGGGACGGAACTGACCGGCGTCTAGTTGCACGCACTTCCGGCGGTTTACACGATCCGGTGCTTACCGCCCAGTTGGTTGGAGTTCCGGGTCCTTGCCGCGCCAGAGTGTTGGCATGGCAAGGACCCGAATCTTGTTGGCCTGTCTGGCGCTCGCCGCACCGATCGTTCCGGCGACGGCGCACGCGGCGCCACTGACAGCGACTCTCCTGCCCGCCTCCGGCCTCGTGCTGTCGGTGCAACCGGAGATGGGCACGCTCAGCACCACGCAGCTGAACTGCGAACCCGCAGGCGGAGCGCACAAGCACGCCGAACAGGCGTGCGACCAGCTCATGCCCGTCGAAGGCGACTTCCGCAGACTGGAAGAGACCGGCGCGATGTGCACGATGGAGCTGAACCCGACCAAGGCCACGTTGCGCGGCAAGTGGCGCAACAAGAGGATCGACTTCCAGGAGGTGTTCTCGAACCCGTGCGTGCTGCGGGCGAACACCGGCAAGGTCTTCGACTTCTGAGCCGCGTCACCGGTGTTCCAGCGCACCGCCGTCGCGCTGGAACACCGGTGGCGTTCTACCCGGGCAGGCCCCAGGAAGGCGCGGCAGCGCCGGCCACCGGACCTGCCTCCAGATCAGGCTTGTCACCAGCTCGGTGGATCACCGCTTCCTCACCGCGCCGCAGATCGATGCGCAGATCCCCGTTCGGCAGCAACGAAAAGCGCTTCGGCCGGCCACGCGAATCGCGCACGACCGGATCCTTGACGTCCGTGCGCACGACGCAGGGCGCACCGGCCTCGCTGCGCAGCTTGATCCACCGCGTGACGCCCTGCTGCCGTGACGCGGAGAGCAGGAACGCGCCCTGTGTCCGGAAGCCGTCGAGCGAGATGTCCGGCCACGGCACCGCGGGGAACACCCGGATCACGCCACCCCAGCTCTGGCAGAGCATGTCGTACATCGACTGCACCGCGCTCAACGGCGTTTCGATGACCGGCCCGGACTCCTGGTACATGGTGTTCGGCTTGATGTACCGGCGCATCAGCTCGCCGAGATAGAAGTCCGCCCTGTCGCCGCGCAGCATCTGCGCGCTGATCGAGGCCGCGCCGGTGAACGTGTAGCCCTGCAACGCGCCTTCGAAGCTGACCCAGTGGTTCAGCGAGGTCTCGATGAGCTGTCGCTGCGCGGCGTCCTCCCACGTGACCTCGTACAACGGGTAGATCTGCAGCAGGTGCGAGTAGTGCCGGTGCGACTTCGCGAACGGCACCCCGGCGCCGATCATGTACCCGTTGGCGTCCACGGCGTACGGCGCGAGATGAGCCAGCGTGTCCTGCCACTTCGGGACGAGCGGATCGTCGACGCGCAACACCTCCGCGGCCTCCAGCAACGTCCGGCAGCCCCAGCGGATCAACGCGAGGTCGTAGGTGCAGTCGGGTGCGTTCACGCCGTACTCGGGTGAGAACGTGAACGGCAGGTGCCACTTCCCGTCCGGCCCCTTGGCCAGGAAGTGGAAGTAGTAGTTGACGGCCCTGCGCAGCAACGGGAACAGCACGCCCCGCAGGACGCGGTCGTCCATCGTGTGCCGGTAGGTGAGCCAGACGTTGTGCAGCGTCCAGGTCAGGTTGCCGACCTCGGGCGTCGGCACGTCCCTGCCGGGAACGCCCACGCCGTAACCGGAGTTGCCGATGCCCGCGCCGTTGTCCAGCACCGTGTCGGTGGTGCGCGGGATGCCCGCGGAGTCGTGCCGGTACTCGGCCGGAACCTGGTGCACCAGGGCGTCGCGGTACCTGTCGACGGAGTGGGTCACGGCGTCGAACTCGACGTGGTTGGAGCCGTGGATCAGCCAGTACTCCAGCTGCACGTTGAGGTTCCACCACGTGTTCGGCCACGGCGTGTTCTCGAGCCACGGCCCGCAGGTCGCCATCGCGGGTGCCTCTTTCCGCGCCGCCGAGGCGAACTTGTAGAGCTGGATCCAGTAGAACGCCTCCAGCCGTTTGTCCGGAATGGACAGGAAGCTCCTGCGGTAGAAGTCGTGCCACCACAGCCGGTGGTCGACGGCGAGCGCGTCGATCTGGCCGCACCGGACCTGGGAGATCGCCTTGCGCACAGCCGTTTTCGCCGGGTGCGACCACGCGACGCTCGTGAACAGCGTGCGCCGGGTGCCGCGGGTGACCTCACGCCACGCCGTCACGTGCTCGCCACCGGAGTTGAGCGGCTGCACCGCGAGCCGCACCTCGCCGGCGCTGGTCAGCTGTACGGGCGGGTTGTCGGTGAACCCGGCGGGCGGCGGGCGGTTCCACCTCGGGTCGGTGCGCGGGCTGATCGCCTTCAGCGGGTGGAAGACCCACTTGAACGCCCGTTCGCCCTCGCTGGGCTGGACGTCGATCGCGCAGAGGTCGCGGCGGGTGTGGACGAGCGCCCGCACCCGCAGGCTCCCGGCGGCGGTGGTGATCGTGCCGGTCAGCTCGGCGTTCCACAGGTCGAGCCGCAGGTCGACGCCGGTGATCGCGCCGACGGGTTCGAGCGTGAAGTAGCCGATGGGCAGCCGGGCGAGGCCGAACAGCGCCCCGAACTCCGGCCGGTGGTCCTGCACCTGGGAGTGCTGGACGGTGAACCGGACGGCGTTGGCGCCCGGCTCGGCGTAGATGCCGGAGCCGAGGTAGCCGTTGCCGAGGAACGGGCCCTCGAACCACGTCGTGGGCATCTTCTTCCAGATCAGATCGGAGGACCTGATGAAGTCCTTCCAGCTGAACCCCTCGTCCGCGAACGCACTTCCCGAGAGCAGCGCGCCACCCGCCACCCCTGCTAGAGCGCCTCCGAGCACCGTGCGCCGGTTGAGTTCGACCACTGCCGAGCACCTCACTTCGCTGTGCGGTCAGATCAACGCTGGCGGCGATTCATCGGATCTTTCGCGCTCTCCCAGTCTGAGTCAAGGGCCGCGCCTAGGCTTCGATCATGGGGGACTTCCTCGTCTACACGATCGGCTTCCCGATCACGTTCCTGCTGCTGGTCATGGGTATGGCGCTGGCAGCGCGGCGCATTCTGGGGCTGCGGATCGGCCTGGTCCGCACCGCGCTGATGTGCGGGCTCGCGATGTCGATCGCGACGAACATCTTCGGCGAGACCACCGCGGAACCGTCCGCCGCGCTGATCAGCGTGCAGCTCGGGCTGTCGCTCCTGGTGGTCATCGGACTGCTGGCGTTCGCCGAGATCATCGTGCCGACCGGCTCGATCCCGCCGCCCACCGAGTGGTGGGGCATGGCGCGGCGCCGGATCGCGCGGACCCGGCGGTACTCGCGGATCACCGCGATCGCGTTCCGGCACGGCCTGGGCCCCTACCTGCGCGGCCGGGAGCGGACGTCCACGGGACTCTCCCGGTCGCTGCGGCTCGCGCTGCAGGACGCCGGCGTGACCTTCGTGAAGCTCGGGCAGGTGCTGTCGACGCGTGCCGACCTGCTGCCGCAGGACTTCGTCGACGAACTGAGCCTGCTGCAGGACAAGGTGCCGGCGGCGAAGTGGGAGCAGGTCCGGGCGGTGCTCGACGCCGAGGTCGGGCTCGACGCGTTCCAGGAGGTCGATCCGGAGCCCCTGGCGGCCGCCTCGATCGCCCAGGTGCACCGGGCGGTGCTGAAGTCCGGCGCCGAGGTCGTCGTGAAGGTGCAGCGGCCGGACGTCCGGGCGACCGCCGAAGGCGACCTGGACATCGTCACACGCCTCGCCGGGAAGCTGCAGCGCACGCGGTGGGGCTCGGCGCTGGGCATCCGCGACCTCGCGGCGGGGTTCGCCGCGGCGTTGCGCGAAGAGCTCGACTTCAAGATCGAGGCCCGCAACATCACCACCGTGGCGGCGGCCTCGGACTCGTCCGTCGGGCTGCCCCACGTCCACCTGTCGACGTCCCGCGTCCTGGTCATGGACCGGCTCGACGGGGTGCCGTTGCGCGGCGCCGCGCAGGACGCGGGGCTCGCGCGCACCCTGCTGCGGTTCGTGCTGCGGCAGGTGATGCTGGACGGCGTCTTCCACGCCGACCCCCACCCCGGCAACGTGCTGCTGCTCGCCGACGGACGCCTCGGCCTGCTCGACTTCGGCTCGGTCGGGCGGATCGACTCCGCGCTGCGCTCGGCGTTGCAACGGCTGCTGCTGGCGATCGACCGCAGTGATCCGGCGGGGCTCACCGACGCGTTGCTGGAGCTGACCTCACGGCCGGAGGACATCGACGAGCAGCGGCTGGAACGCGCCCTCGGCCAGTTCATGGCGCGCCACCTCGGCGCGGGCATGCGGCCGGACGTGGAGATGTTCGGCGACCTGTTCCTGATCGTGTCGCGGTTCGGCCTGAGCATCCCGCCTGAGGTCGCGGCGGTGTTCCGGGCCCTGGCGACGCTGGAGGGCACACTGGCGGTGCTCGCGCCGGACTTCAACATCGTCGTGGAGTCGCGCTCGTTCGCCGCCGAGCAGATCTCCGAACGGCTCACGCCGGAGTCGGTGCAGCGGACCATGGCCGAGGAGCTGCAGGCCGTGCTGCCGATGCTGCGCCGGTTGCCGAGGCGGATCGACCGGATCACCGGGGCGGTGGAGCAGGGCCGCCTGAGCATGTCGATGAGGCTGTTCGCCGACGAGCGCGACCGGTCGTTCATCACGGGCCTGCTGCACCAGGTGATGCTGACCGCGCTGGGCGCCACCGCCGGCGTGATGGCGGTGCTGCTGCTCGGCTCGTCCGGGCCGGAGATCGCCGCGGACGTCGGCCTGCACCAGGTGCTCGGCTACAACCTGCTGATCATCGCCGTGCTGCTGGGCCTGCGCGTGGTGGTCACGGTGCTCAGGCCACGCGACTAGAACTGCCTGCGGTACACCGAGACGTCGTCGCGCCACACGCCGAACACGTCGGGCGCGGACTGGACGACCGTCATCTCGTTGAGGTGACCGAGCACCCTCCAGGCGCGCGCAACCGCTTGCGCACCCGCGTAGGCGATCGTGCAGAACCGACGCGGCTCGACGACGGTGCGGACGCGGTCGACGTGGCCGACGCTCATCGGCGTGTCCTGCCAGAGGTCCAATGTGTACCCGGTGCGGATGGGGTCACCGGAGCCCAGCACGCCCTCGATGCTGACCACCAGCCGGTCGCCGTCGAGCCTCAGGTCGTAGTGACCACTGCGCGGCGGGGTCCCACCGGTGTACGCGGAGCGTGCCGGGTCGAGCACCCAGTGCCCGAGAAAAGGCACGAGATCGTCACTCATGTGCGTCCCTTCGCGGAACCTGCGCCACTGGCGGATTGTCCGGCGCATCGGCGTGGGCGACCATCACCCGATGAGTTATGAGACGGGCGTTCGGTGGAAGTGGATACCGGCCGTCGTGCTCGGCTTCGTGCTGCTGAGCTGGATCGTGTTCGAGGCGCTGGACCTCATCGACTTCGACGGGGTCGTGACGTGGGTGCGCGGCATCGACCCGGTGTGGGCGGCGGTGGCGATCTTCGCGCTGCTCGTCGTGGACGTGCTGCTACCCGTGCCGTCCACTCCGCTCATCGTGCTGGCCGGAACGGCACTCGGCCTGCCCCTGGGGCTGGCACTCGCGGTCATCGGATCCCTGGGTTCCTCTGCCGCAGGGTACGCCCTGGGGCGGTTCGCGGGCCCGTGGCTGGTGCGCCGGGTGGTCACCATCGAGGAGCTGACCGAGATGCGGCGCTGGGGCCGTCAGTTCGGGCCCTGGTTCTTCGGGGTGGCGCGCGGCATTCCGATGATGGCGGAGACGGTGTCGGTGTCGGCAGGGGTGTCCCGGGTGTCCTTCCGGACCTTCATGTCGTTCACCCTCGTCGGAACCATCCCGATCTGCGCCGCCTACGTGTTCGCCGGAGCGCAGGCGGACACCGTCGAGCAGATCGTGATGATCAGCGCCGTCGGTTTCCTGTTGACGGTCGGCCTGTTCTACATGCTGCGCCGGCTCGTGAAGGCGGCGCCTTAGGAAAAACCCTTTGCGCGGTGTGGTTGTATGAATGTGCGCCCGGTGCGCAGCGAAGGGTTACTTCGGTGATTTCTCAGGTTCGACTCCTGAGGCCGGTTCCGGCCGGTCTCGGCTCACCCCGGTGAGCACGTCACCCTCCGCGATCTGATCTCGGGCGTCCAAAACTCCACATCTGCCGGAACTAAATCGCTGGCCAGGTGTGGTTGCATGAAATCGCACCCGGTGCGAAGCCAACGGTTACTTCGTCTTCAAAACGCAAACACACCGTTGGCGAGTTTGATCTCGGGAGCGCACAACTCCACACGTGTCCGGTGCGAAGCAGAGGGTTACTTCCACTGTAAATGGGCGGGTTGCGGGTTCGAGTCCCGTCAGACGGGAAACCGGCTGTAGCTCAAATGGCAGAGCAGCTGCGCACCTTCCGCGACCTTGATCTCGGACACGTGTGGGGTCTGTGGGCTCCCTTTGTTTTCTCCGAGGGGGAGAGCCAATGGCGAAGTTCAACATCTTCCGCGCGCGTCCGGCGGCCACCAGCCCCGTCACGACAGCGCCGGTACCGACCGGCGTCACCCACGAGGGTGGCGACGGCTACGCCCGCGACACGAAGTCCGAGCTGTTCCTGCTCGCCGTGTCGAACATGGGTGGCGAGGACACCTTCTACGAGTCCGGCGGCAAGCGGGACGACCGCTTCACGCAGCTCGTGCACGCCGCCGCGCTCTCCGATCCCGAGTGGACCGCGCGCCTGCTCGCGTGGCTGCGCGGCGAGGCGAACATGCGCACGGCGTCGCTCGTCGGCGCGGCCGAGTTCGTGCTCGCGCGGCTCGTGGCCGAGTCCGACGCCGGTGTGACCAACCGCGCCGTCGTCGCCTCCGTGCTGCAGCGCGCCGACGAGCCCGGCGAGCTCCTCGCCTACTGGACGAGCCAGAACGGCCGGCGCGTGCCGAAGCCGATCAAGCGCGGCATCGCCGACGCCGTCGGGCGCCTCTACAACGAGCGCGCGGTCCTCAAGTGGGACAGCGACGCCCGCGGCTTCCGCATGGCCGACGTGCTGAACCTCGCGCACCCCTCGCCTGCCGCGCCCTGGCAGGGCGCGCTGTTCCAGCACGTGCTGGACCGCCGCCGCTCCGCCGACGCCGAGGTACCCGCCGACCTGCGGGTGATCGCGGCACGGCGCGAGCTGATGGCGTGGCCGGTCGAGCAGCGCCGCGCGCTGTTCGAGCGTCCCGACGCGGCCGACGTGCTGCGCCGGGCGGGGATGACGTGGGAGTCCGTGGCCGGGTGGCTGCAGGGACCGCTGACCCGCGAGGTGTGGGAGGCGCTGGCGCCGTCCATGGGTTACATGGCTCTGTTGAGGAACCTCAGGAACTTCGACGAGGCCGGCATGTCCGACGAGGCCGCGGTCGCCGCTCGCCTGGCCGACCCGGGCCAGGTCGCGCGCTCGCGGCAGTTCCCGTTCCGCTTCCTGTCCGCCTACGAGGCGGCGCCGAGCCTGCGCTGGGGCCACGCCCTGGACCAGGCGCTGCAGGCGTCGCTGTCGAACCTGCCCGCCCTGCCCGGCCGCTCGCTGGTCCTCGTCGACACCTCGGCGTCGATGACGACCGGCGCGATCTCGGCGCGCTCGAAGGTCACCCCGGCGAAGGCCGCGGCGGTGTTCGGCGTCGCGCTGGGCGCGAAGGGCGAGCAGGTCGACGTGGTCGGGTTCGCGGACGGCACGTTCCGGCACGACGTGAAGCGCGGTGCGTCGGTGATCCGCGAGGTGGACCGGTTCCTGAAGCGGATCGGCGAGGTCGGGCACGGCACCGACATCGTCGGGTCGCTGAAGCGCTCCTACCGGGGCCACGACCGCGTGTTCATCATCTCGGACATGCAGACGATGTCCGGGTACCACGGGCAGGGCGTCTCGGACGTCGTGCCCGCGCACGTGCCGATCTACGGGTTCAACCTCGGTGGCTACCGCAACGCCGCGTACGCCACGGGCAAGGCGCACCGCCACGAGTTCGGAGGCCTTGCGGACGCAACTTTCCGCATGGTCCCCCTTCTCGAAGCAGGCCAGAACGCGACCTGGCCGTTCTGAGGTGTGAGAGCTCCCCTGACGCGGAGAGCTCTCACACTTACTTTCAGTTAGCGTTGTGACCAGGTATGATGCCGGAATGGACTACAACGTGTTCGCGAAAGCGTGCCCGTCGCGTCCCACGCTGGAGCACATCACCGGCAAGTGGGGCAGCCTGACGCTGACCGCGCTCGCCGACGGGCAGCTGCGCTTCAACGAGCTGCGCCGCCGCGTCGACGGGGTCAGCGAGAAGATGCTCTCCCAGACGTTGCAGGCGCTGGAGCGCGACGGGCTCGTGCTCCGGGAAGCCCAGAACACGAACCCGCCCCGCGTCGACTACAGCCTCACGCCGCTGGGCCGCGAGACGGCCGAGCGGTTGCTGGCGCTGATCCACCTGCTCGAGGGCCGCATGCCCGAGGTGCTGGCCGCGCAGGCCGCGTACGACGCCCGCTGACCAGCTGTTCCGGTTGTCACGGCTGGTCAGGCCGAGTGCAGTTCGAGTGGTCGGAGTGGGAGCTCAGCACTCGATCACGTTCACGGCGAGCCCGCCGCGAGCCGTCTCCTTGTACTTCACCGACATGTCCTTGCCGGTGTCCCGCATGGTCTTGATGACCTTGTCGAGCGACACGAAGTGCGAGCCGTCGCCCCGCAAGGCCATCCGCACGGCCGTGATGGCCTTGATGGACGCGACGGCGTTGCGTTCGATGCACGGGATCTGCACCAGGCCGCCGATCGGGTCGCAGGTCAGGCCGAGGTTGTGCTCCATGGCGATCTCGGCGGCGTTCTCGACCTGCTCGGGGGTGCCGCCGAGCACCTCGGCGAGGCCGCCTGCGGCCATCGAGCAGGCCGAGCCGACCTCGCCCTGGCAGCCGACCTCGGCGCCGGAGATCGACGCGTTCTCCTTGAACAGCACGCCGATCGCGCCTGCCGTGAGCAGGAAGCGGACCACGCCGTCGTCGGAGGCTCCCGGCACGAACTTCGTGTAGTAGTGCAGGACCGCCGGGACGATGCCGGCCGCGCCGTTGGTCGGCGCGGTGACGACTCGGCCGCCTGCCGCGTTCTCCTCGTTGACCGCGAGCGCGAAGAGAGTCACCCAGTCCATGACCCGCAGGGGGTCGGTGACGAAGTGTTCGCCTTCCAGCCTCTTGCGCATCTCGGCGGCGCGGCGGCGGACCTTCAGGCCGCCGGGCAGGACGCCGTGTTCGGTGCAGCCGCGTTCGACGCACTCCTGCATGACGTGCCAGATGTGCAGGAGTCCTTGGCGGACCTCGGCTTCCGTGCGCCACGACAGCTCGTTGGCCATCATGATCTCGCTGATCGACAGGCCTGTCTCGCGGCAGCGCGCGAGGAGCTGGTCGCCGGTCAGGAACGGGTGTGCCAGCGGGGTCGAGTCCGGCTTGATCCGGTCGGTGCCGCTCGCGTTCTCGTCGACGACGAAACCGCCGCCGATCGAGTAGTAGACGGCGTGCTCGAGCGACTTGCCGCCGGCGAACGCCTCGAAGCTCATCCCGTTGGGGTGCAACGGGAGTGACTTGCGGCGGTGCATGACGAGGTCGCGGTCGTGCACGAAGCCGATCTCGTGCGTGCCGCCGAGCTTCAGCCGTCCGGTGGAAATGATCTCCTCGACGCGGACGGCCGCGGCGGTGGGGTCGACTTCTTCCGGGAGGTTGCCTTCGAGGCCGAGGAACACGGCCTTGGGGCTGCCGTGGCCGTGGCCGGTCGCGCCGAGCGAGCCGAACAGCTCGACGTGCACGCGGTCCACTTCGGACGCACGCGCGCCGAGCTTCTCGACGAACATCGCGGCCGCGCGCATCGGTCCGACCGTGTGGGAGCTGGACGGTCCGATGCCGACGGAGAAAAGGTCGAAAACGCTGATCGCCACTGATCAGTCCTTCGTGGTGGGCGGAGCGGTCAGTCAGGCTGTGTCGGTCAGCTCTTGGTGAGCTCGGCGTACTTCGCCGCCGTGAGCAGGTTCTCGGCCGAGTCGACGCGGACCTTGAAGAGCCAGCCGGCGCCGTACGGGTCGTTGTTCACGAGGGCCGGGTCGTCCACGACGGCGCTGTTGACCTCGATCACCTCACCGGTGACGGGCGAGAACAGGTCGCTGACCGACTTGGTGGACTCCAGTTCGCCGCAGACCTCGTTGGTGACGACCTTGGCACCGACCTCGGGCAACTGGATGTAGACGATGTCGCCGAGCGCGTCAGCCGCGTACTCGGTGATTCCGCAGGTCAGCGGGTCCTGCGTGCCCGGCGTCCAGTCGACCCACTCGTGCTCGACGGTGTAGAGCAGGTTCTCGGGGAACTCCACGGCGCGACTCCTCTGGCTGTGACGGGTCAGGAAACTTGCGCCCCCTCCGCCGTGCAGAGTTGCCTACCCCGGGTGGTCTTGCTGCCTGAGAGTGTGCGGGAGCTTGCCCCTTCGGCGCCTCGACCGGTTCGTCGAGGTCTCTCCCACGCGGGTTCTGGCGCTGGCGCGCCGCGGCCGGTGTTCAGTTGTCCGGGGCGAACGCTATGTGCGGCCCCCGCCGAGTGTCAACGCGGGACGGTCGAGCGGAACGCGAACGAGGCTCAGGTCGCTTTGTCCCAAGTGAACAACTAGCACGGTGGCAGATAGTGCAACTAGCACAGTGACTTGGTCTTGCGACTGGCCCACATTATGAGATGTCGGCCACCGAACGGAGGAGTCATCGTGCGGATCGCAGTTCCCCGCGAGATCAAGAACCACGAGTACCGCGTCGCTCTCACCCCTGCCGGTGCGCACGAGCTCACCAGCCGCGGGCACGACGTCTACGTCGAGCAGGGCGCCGGTCTCGGTTCCGCGATCACCGACGAGGAGTACCTCGCCGCGGGCGCCAAGGTCCTCCCGACGGCCGACGACGTCTGGGCCGAGGGCGACCTGGTCCTCAAGGTCAAGGAGCCGATCGCCGAGGAGTACCCCCGCCTCCGCGCCGGCCAGACCCTCTTCACGTACCTGCACCTCGCCGCCGACAAGCCGCTGACCGAGGCGCTCCTCGCGTCCGGCACCACGGCCATCGCCTACGAGACCGTGCAGCTGCCGAACCGCGCGCTGCCGCTGCTCGCCCCGATGTCCGAGGTCGCGGGCCGGCTGGCCCCGCAGGTCGGCGCGTTCTCGCTGATGAAGCCCTCCGGCGGCCGCGGCGTGCTGCCCGGCGGCGTCCCCGGTGTCGCCCCGGCACGCGTGGTCGTCATCGGCGGCGGCGTGGCGGGTGTCAACGCGGCCACCATCGCCGTCGGCATGGGCGCCGACGTGCAGATCCTCGACACCAACGTCGACCGCCTGCGCCAGATCGACGCCCAGTTCCAGGGCCGTCTGCGCACGCTCGCCTCGAACTCGTTCGCGATCGAGCAGGCCGTCCGCGAGGCCGACCTGGTCATCGGCGCCGTGCTCGTCCCCGGTGCCGCCGCGCCGAAGCTCGTCTCGAACGCGTTGGTCGCCGACATGTTGCCGGGTTCGGTGCTCGTCGACATCGCCATCGACCAGGGCGGCTGCTTCGAGGACTCCCGCGCCACCACGCACGCCGAGCCGACCTACGAGGTCCACAACTCGGTGTTCTACTGCGTCGCGAACATGCCGGGCGCCGTCCCGCGCACCTCGACCTACGCGCTGACCAACGTGACGCTGCCGTACGCGGTCGCGCTGGCCGACAAGGGCTGGGAGAAGGCGCTCAAGGACGACCGTTCGCTCGCCCTGGGCCTCAACGCCCACGCCGGTCTGCTGACCAACGGCCCGGTGGCCGAGGCGACCGGCCTCGTGCACACGCCGCTGGAGACCGTGGTCTGAAAGCCAACTGGATGACTGAGGCCCCCGCACGCGTGAACCGCTGCGGGGGTTTCGCTATCTGAGGGCGGCGACGCGCGCCTTGACGCCGGCGATCACGCAGTCCAGCCCGAACTCGAACTGGCGCTCGAGCGACCACAGCTCGCTCTCGTCCAGCATCGCGACGTACCGGGGGTGCTTGTCCCGGTAGAGGTCGGCGATCTTGTCCATGTCCGGCGGGGGCGAGTCCATCCCGCCGCGGGCGATGAAGTTGACCTCGGCGATGGCGTACCCGTTGACGAAGCTGCCCACCGTGGAGATCGACTGGGCAGCGGTCACGGTCGACAGCCCCTCGCGCAGCATCGGCCCGAACATGGCGTCCGCGTAGGCCACCGCGTTCGGGCCGATGGTGTTGAACTCCCCGATCCCGCGGATCCACCACGGGTGCTTGAGCGCGAGCTGGCGCAGCTCGCGCATCATCGCGCGCACCGCTGTCTCCCAGTCGGTCTCGGGATCGGGGAGGGTGAACTCGCCGTAGACCTCGTCGAGGCAGAGCTCGATCAGCGCGTCCTTCGTCGGCACGTGCCAGTACAGCGACATCGGGGCGGCGCCGAGCTCCGCCGCGAGCTTGCGCATCGAGAGCTTCTGCAGGCCGTGCGCGTCCAGGATCTCCATCGCCTTGCGGACGATCGCCTCCCGGCTCAGGCCGAGGGGCTGCCCGCTGCTGGGCCTGGGCTTGCTGAACCACACGCTCTCCACGAAGCGATCCTAGGCACGCCGCAGCAACACGCTGGCCACAACACCTCCCAGGAACACGGCGACGGCGCCGATGACCAGGCTGACGCTCATGCCGTTCGAGAACGCCTCGCGCACGACGGTGATGTCCGCCCCGCTGTTCAAGGCCTCCGACAGCGACCGCCCCGGAACGCCGTCCGGCAGCGACGCCACGAACCGCGCCGACAGCAGCGCTCCCAGCACCGCGATGCCGAACGAGGAGCCCAGTTCCGTGAGCGTGCCCGACAACCCGGACGCGATTCCGGCGCGTTCCGGTGGGATCGACCCCATCAGCGCGTTGACCGCGACCGGTTGGGACACACCGACACCCACACCGACGAGGACCAGCCCGGCGAGCGTCGGCGGGTAGGTGGTGCCGACGGACAGCAGCGCCACGCCGCTCGCGACGACCGTCATGCCGAGCAGCATCGCGCGGCCCGCGCCGAGCTTCACCACGAGCTGTCCCAGCGTGTTGCTGGTGACGAGCAACGCGATCGCCATCGGCGCCACGCGCACGCCGGCCTCCAGCGGGCTGTAGCCGAGCACGCCCTGGAGGTGTTGCGTCAGCAGGAAGAGCGAGCCCGCCATGCCGAACGCCGCCAGCACCCCGGAGGCCACCGCGCCGGTGAAACGGCGGTCGGAGAAGAACCCGAGGTCGAGCATCGGATCGGTGGTGTGCCGTTCCCACAACGCGAATCCCGTCATGGTCACCAGCCCGATCGCGACCGGCACGCCGAACTCCGCCGAGCCGAACCCGTGCTCCGGCACCTCGATCACCGCGTACACGATCGACACCATGCCGATGATCGACAGCACCGAGCCGAGCACGTCCGGCCTGCGCACGGTCGGATCCTTGGACTCCGGCACCAGCATCGCGACGGCCGCGATCGCGAGGACCGCCACCGGCACGTTGATCAGGAACACCGAGCCCCACCAGAAGTGCTTGATCAGCGCGCCGCCGATCACCGGCCCCGCCGCGAAACCGAGACTCGTGACGGCGGCCCAGATGCCGATGGCCTTCGGGCGTTCCTCGTCGTCGAACAACTGCATGAGCACGGCCAGAGTGCCCGGCATGAGCACGGCGGCGCCGATGCCCATGAAGCCGCGGGCCGCGATCAGCGCCTCGGACGACCCCGCGTACGCCGCGACCGCGCTGCCCGTGCCGAACAGCACGAGACCGGCCAGGAGTGCGCGCTTGCGGCCGAACCTGTCGCTGAGCGAACCGGTCGTGAGCAGCAGGCCCGCCAGCGCCAGCGAGTAGGCGTTGATCATCCACTGGATGTCCGCGGTGCTCGCGTCCAAGCCCGTCGAGATCGACGGGATCGCCACGTTCAGCACGGTGTTGTCCAGCACCACGACCATCACGGACAGGCACAGCACGCCGAGCACGGCCCAGCGTTGCGGGTGCGGGTGCACCACGGCCTTCTCGGTCGTCGAAGTCATCGTTCCTCCCCCTTACGGTGTACGAGGAACTTACAGCGTACGAGACGGCAGGGCGCAAGCGGATTTCGCGCAGAGCGTGTCGGATGCCGAGCGAGGGCGGGACGGAGGAAGGACCCGGGGGTTCGGGGGTGACCCCCGACAAACACTGCGGGCTCCGGCGAAATCGGTCGAAGACCAATGAGCGCCGAAGCCCGCCACGTAAAGGGCGGCCGCGCTCAACCAGCCTGGGGGTCACTGGGAGCGGGGCCGCCGTGTCCAAATATAGCGGGCCTTGCCGCACCGCGCCCAGCGCCCCCGCCGAAACGGGACCCAAAAGTTTCCCCGAGTGGACCACTGCCCGTGTCCGGCCCATCCAGCAAACGAGTGAATTACCCAGATCGCGGTGCGGCGAGCAGGGCGTTCGGCCGATGAAGACGGAGTCGGGTGTCCCTCGAAGGGAGATTCCATGGCTGAACCACAGGGATGGATCCACTGCCACGACCCGTTCGGTCGCGACAGATCGATGACCGTTCTGGTGGAGAACGACCGGGTCCTGCTGGTCACGCCGCCGGGCGAGACCGCTGTGATGTCCGCCACCCAGACGCGGCGGTTGGGCTCCTTGCTCGACCAGGCCACGGCGAAGATGTGATGGACGAGACCCTGCGCGACGCGGTGCTGCAACGCCTGGCACTGCTGGACAAAGTCGCGGAGCACGGAGAAGCCGAAGCGCTGGTTCCGTTGGCCCGCGCGGAGATCCACCGCCTCGCGGACGGCTGGCGGCTGCTGCTGACGGTGCACCAGCCCGACGAGGACGGCCGGTGCAGGGCCTGCCCCGGCTGGCTGCGCCGCCGCCGATGGCCGTGCCAGATCTGGAACATGGCGCACCAGCACCTGATCGGCGAGGGCCTGCCCCATCGCCAGCGGCGCCGCCCGTTGCGCAACCCCTTCACTCGATCAGGTGTTATCGAACTGCCGGAGGAGACACCGGCGGAGATGACCACCGAGCTGCCGGTCATGGCGGCCGAGCCATCGGTGGTGCACCGCGCGCCCGTCGTGTCTCGTCCCAAGCACGCCTTGCCGGACTGACCTTTCAGGCAGGATGGGCCGCATGCATGACGGCAGCGGCCTCATCGCGGTCCAGAACCTGACCAAGCAGTTCGGTTCGGTGACCGCGGTGCAGAACCTGAGCTTCACCGTGTCACCCGGCAGCGTGACGGGCTTCCTCGGCCCGAACGGCGCGGGCAAGACGACGACCCTGCGAATGCTGCTGGGACTGGTGAAGCCGACGAGCGGCACGGCGACGATCAACGGGAGACCGTTCCACCAACTCGGTCAGCCGGGCCGCGTGGTGGGCGCGGTGCTGGAGGCGCAGGGGTTCCACCCGAACAGGACGGCGCGCAACCACCTGCGCGTGTACGCGGCGGCGATCGGCGTGCCGGACGCGCAGGCGGACCAGGTCCTCGGCCTGGTCGGCCTGGGCACCGCCGCCGACCGCAACGTCGGCGGGTTCTCGCTGGGCATGAAGCAGCGCATGGCCGTCGCCACCGCGTTGCTCGGGGATCCGCAGGTGCTGGTCCTCGACGAACCGGCGAACGGCCTGGACCCCGAGGGCATCGCGTGGCTGCGGAACTTCCTGCAGTCGTTCGCGCGCATGGGCCGCACCGTGCTGATCTCGAGCCACCTGCTGGCCGAGGTCGAGCAGACCGTCGACCAGGTCGTGATCGTGTCGCGCGGGCAGACGATGTACTACGGGCCGCTGGACCACCTTCGCCAGCAACAACAACGCCGCGTCTTCGTGCAGCCGTCGGACGTCGGCGCCCTCGCGACCGCGTTGCGGGAAGCCGGTGTGCAGGCGCTCGAGCAGCTGCCGGACGGCCGTCTCGCCGTGTCCGGAGTGGACGCCAAGCAGGTCGCGGACACCGCGTTGCGCGCGGGCGTGTCGATCTACGGCATCCAGGAGGAGCAGGCGGACCTGGAACAGATCTTCTTCCGGCTCACCAGCGGCCAGTTCGCCGGGCACGCGCCGGCTCCGTACCAGCAGCAGCAGGGTGGTTGGGCCTGATGGGCGACCTCGTACAGGCGGAGCTCCGCAAGACCACGACGACCACGCTGTGGTGGGCGCTGCTCATCCCGACCGTGCTGGTCGCGCTGGGCGGTGGCCTGCTGTCGGGCCTGCTCGGCCAGTCGATCGTCGAGGTCTTCTCGTCCTCCGAGGCGGAGCAGCTATCCGACGCGCTCGGCGTGACGCCGGACCAGTGGAAGTTCTCGCTGCTCGGCATCGGGCGGACCATCAACCTGGCCACGATGTTCCCGTTGATCTTCGGGGCCATGGCGGTCGCCGGCGAGGTCGGCACGCGGACCATCACGACGACGTTCCTCACCGCGCCGTCGCGGGTGCACGCGATGGCGGCCAAGCTGATGGTCTACGCGCTCTGGGGCGCGATCTACGGCCTCGCGATCATCGGGTTCGTCGCGCTCGGCATCGTCCTCACCAGCAACTCGGGGCAGATGCCCGACGCGGGCGGCTGGGCGATGCTCGCCCTGGTCTGCGTGCTGTCCTCGATCCTCATGACCATGTTCGGCGTCGGCCTCGGCGCGCTGATCCCGAACTCCGCCGGCGTGGTCGTGCTGCTGATCATGTACTTCCTGGTGATCGAGAACGCGCTGCAGCTCGGGCTCCGGATCTCGGGCGTGCCGGAGACGGCCGTCGGGTTCCTGCCGAACGGGTCGGTGGACGGCCTGACCGGGTCGGTCGCGGTCGACCTCTTCCTGGCCGACGCGGGCGTGGTGCCGGAGGAGGGCGTCTACTGGCTGCGGGTCGTCGCGGGAGCGGGCGGCGCGCAGGCGTGGTGGCTGTCCGGGCTGATCTTCTTCGCCTGGGTCGCGGCCGCGTTCGGGGGCGGCTGGGCCCGGATGACCCAGAAGGACATCACCTGACCTGCGGTTCCTGACGTCACACTTTTATGTCGGACCCCGACCGTAGTGTGGGTTCCGTGACGAAGGGCTGGATCCGCCGACTGACCGCAGCGTGCTGGCAGCACCCCCGCCTGGTGGTGCTGTCGGTCCTCGCCGCGGTCGTCGGCGTGGGTCTGCAGGCGGCGGGGCCGTTGCTGCTCAAGACGGCGATCGACGACTCGACGGGCGGCCGCACCGATCGGCTGTGGCCGTTGATGGTGGCGCTGGTCGTGCTGGAGCTGCTGACGTTCGGGTCGGCGTTCCTGCGGCGCTACCTCGGCGGGCGGCTGGCGCTGGGCGTGCAGCACGACCTGCGGCTCGGCGTGTTCTCGGCGGTGCAGCGGCTCGACGGGGCGAAGCAGGACGAGCTGCGCACCGGGCAGATCGTGTCGCGCTCGATCACCGACCTGCAGCTGGTGCAGTCGCTGCTGATGATGGCGCCGCTGGCCGTGGGCACGGTGGTGTTCGCACTGGCCGCGCTGGCGGCGATGATCTACCTGTCGATCCCGCTGACGATCATCGCGGTGATCGTGCTGCCGCTGGTGGCGTGGCTGGCCGGCCGCACCCGGCTCACGCTGTTCCCCGCCACGTGGTCGGCGCAGCAGCGGGCCGCGGACCTGGCGCAGCACGTCGAGGAGACCGTCACCGGTGTCCGCGTGGTGAAGGGCTTCGGCCAGGAGGCGCGTGAGGTCGCCCGGCTGGAGAAGCACGCCAAGTTCCTGTTCGCGGAACGGATGCGCGCCGCCCGGCTGTCGTCGAAGCCGCTCGCGACCGTGACGGCGCTGCCGTTGCTCGGCCAGGTCGCGGTGCTGGGCCTCGGCGGCTGGCTGGCGCTGCACGGCCAGGTCACGCTCGGCACGTTCCTCGCCTTCACGACGTACGTGGCGAACCTCGTCGGCCCGACGCGGCTGCTGTCGAGCCTGATGGTGTCCGCCCAGCTGGCCAGGGCCGGCGTGGAGCGGGTCTACGAGCTGATCGACTCGCAGCCGGACGTGACGGACGGTCCCGGCGAGGTGCCGTCCGGCCCGCTCGGTGTCTCGTTCTCCGGCGTGTCCTTCGGTTACGCCCGCAGCGAGCCCGTCCTGAAGGACTTCTCGATCTCGGTCGAGCCGGGCGAGACGCTGGCGCTCGTGGGCACCGCGGGTTCGGGCAAGTCGACGGTGTCGTTGCTGCTGCCGCGTTTCTACGACGTGCACAGCGGCTCGGTCCGGGTCGGCGGCGCGGACGTGCGCACGCTGAAGCTGGAGTCGTTGCGCGGTGCGGTCGGCGTGGTGTTCGAGGAGGCCTTCCTCTTCTCCGACACGGTGTTCTCGAACATCGCGTACGGCAGCCCCGACGCCTCCCGCGAGGAGGTCGAGCGCGCCGCGAAGGCCGCGGAGGCCCACGACTTCATCGAGGCGCTGCCGCTCGGCTACGACACGGTGGTCGGCGAGCGGGGCCTCACCCTGTCCGGCGGCCAGCGCCAGCGCGTCGCCCTGGCCCGCGCCCTGCTCTCCGATCCGCGCATCCTCGTGCTGGACGACGCGACGTCGGCGGTGGACAACGCGACGGAGGCGGCGATCCACGCGACGCTCGCCTCGGTCACGGCCGACCGCACGACACTCCTGGTGGCCCACCGGCGTTCGACGCTCTCCCTGGCCGACCGGATCGCCGTGCTGGACGCGGGCCGCGTGGTCGACGTCGGCACGCACGCCGAGCTGACCGAGCGCTGCGCCCTCTACCGCGACCTGCTGGCGGGGCCGGGCGAGGCGATCGAGTCCGCCGCGCCGGCCACAACCGGCGACCTGTGGCCGAAGCTGTCGCAGGAAGACCTCGACGAGCGCCTGATCGCCGAGGCGAAGGTCTCCACCTCCGCCGCGCCCGGCCGGCGTGGCGGCAGCGGCGGAGGTGGCGCGGGCGGCGGCATGGCGGCGCTGGCCGGCGGCCCTCCCACCCCCGAGCTGCTGGCCCAGGTCCGTTCGCTGCCCCCGGCCACCGAGGTCCCGGTCCTGCACGGCGAGGACCCGCGCGCCCCCGACCCCGCCTTCCGCCTCGCCCGCCTGCTGCGCCCGGTCCGCTGGGCCCTGGGCGGTGTGGCGGCGCTGGTGGTGCTGGACGCGCTGGTCGGCATGGGCATGCCCTCGCTCGTGCGCCTCGGCATCGACGGCGGCGTGGTGGGCGGAGCCGAGTCGTCGCTGTGGCAGGCCGTGGTGCTGGGCGTCGGCCTGGTCGTGGTCGGCTGGCTGACCACGGCGGGCAGCACCGTCTTCGCCGCGCGCCTGGGCGAGCGCCTGCTCTACCTGCTGCGCGTCCGCAGCTACGCCCACCTGCAACGCCTCGGCCTCGACTACTACGAGCGCGAGATGGCCGGCCGCATCATGACGAGGATGACGACGGACGTCGACGCCCTCTCGACGTTCCTGCAGACCGGTCTCGTCACCGCTGTGATCAGCCTGGTCACCGTGGTCGGCATCACCGCCGCCCTGGTCGTCACCGACGCCTCGCTGGCCCTGATCGCCCTCTCGGTGCTCCCGGTCCTGGCCGCCGCCACGGTGCTCTTCCAACGCCTCTCCTCCACCGCCTACGCGGAGGCCCGCGAGCGGGTCAGCGCGGTGAACGCCGACCTCCAGGAGAACGTCTCGGGCCTGCGCGTCTCGCAGGCCTACACCAGGGAGCGCCGCTCGGCCGAGGCCTTCGCCGAACGCAGCGACGCCTACCGCCGCACCCGCCTGCGAGCCCAGCGCTACATCGCCACCTACTTCCCGTTCGTGGCGATGCTCTCCGGCGTGGCCCAGGCGGTGGTCCTGGCCGTGGGTGCCCACCGGGTGGCGGCGGGCACCATGACGCCGGGTGTCCTGCTGGCGTTCCTCCTGTACCTGGGCCTGTTCTTCAGCCCGATCCAGCAGCTCTCCGGCGTCTTCGACGGCTACCAGCAGGCGAGGGTGGGCCTGCGCAGGATCGGCGACCTGCTCCGCACCCCCAGCACGGTCGAACCACCGTCGCACCCGGTCGAGGTCCCACCCCGCCTGAAGGGCGAGGTGGAGCTCCGCAACGTCTCCTTCACCTACGCGGGAGCCGAGTCCCCGGCGCTGGACGACGTCACGCTCCACGTCAAGCCGGGCGAGACCGTCGCGCTCGTCGGCGAGACCGGCGCGGGCAAGTCGACCCTCGTCAAACTCATCGCCCGCTTCTACGACGCCACGGAGGGCACGGTCCTGGTGGACGGCGTGGACGTCCGCGCCTACGACCTCTCCGCCTACCGCCAGCGCCTCGGCGTGGTCCCCCAGGAAGCGCACCTCTTCGGCGGCGACCTGGCCTCCAACGTCGCCTACGGCCGCCCCGCGGCCACGGAACAAGAGATCCAGCAGGCCACCGAGGCCGTCGGCGCCCTCCCGATGGTGGCCACCCTCCAGAACGGTTTCCACCAGCCGGTGGGCGAACGGGGCAACCACCTCTCCGCGGGGCAGCGCCAGCTCGTGGCCCTGGCGAGAGCGGAACTGGTCAACCCCGACCTCTTACTCCTGGACGAGGCGACAGCGGCACTGGACCCGGCCACGGAGTCCGCGGTGCTGGCCGCCAGCGACCACCTCGCCGGCGCCAGGACCACCTTCGTGGTGGCCCACCGCCTGGCCACCGCGGCAAGGGCCGACCGAATAGTCGTCCTGGCCAACGGCCGGGTGATCGAGCAGGGCACCCACGCCGACCTCTTGCAGGCCAACGGCACCTACGCCCGTCTGTGGCGCCACGGCGGCACACCCGAAGCCGCGTAACCGCCCGCACACACGGCGCTACGCGGTGCCGTCAAGGCGATGGCGGGGACGCGACCGTGCGCAAGCACGAACCCGTGGCCCCCGCCACGAACCCTCGTCCCGACCTCACGCCGTCGCGTAGAAACCAACTCCCGGACCGACGCGGCCAAAGGAGTCCACCGCCGTGCCCTCACGCCCCTCGATCCTCTACGTCTCCAACCTGGCCTACCCGGCCAGAGGTCGCCGCTACTGCGACGAGGACATCTACCTGACCTCGCACCTGAGACGGCACTTCGACCTGGCCATCTGCCACCCGGAGGACGCCGCCGCCCTGATGCCGGGCCACGACGCGGTCGTGATCCGCAACAGCGGCCCGGTCATCGACCACGCCGCCGCCTACCACCACTTCCGCGAGCAGGCGAAGGCCACGGGCCAGCGCGTCTACAACCCGCTCACCGGCAAGGGCGACATGGCGGGCAAGCAGTACCTGATCGACCTGACCGGAGCGGGCTTCCCGGTCATCCCCACGTTCGGCGCCGCGGACGACCTCGACCGCCTCCCCCGGGCGACCGAGTACGTCGTGAAGCCCAAAGCCGGAGCCGACTCCCACGGTCTGGAGTTCGTGTCCGTGAACGATCTCCTGGTCAACCTGGAGAGCAAGGCCCGCGCCGGGGCCGACGTCCTCGTCCAGCCGAGGATCGACTTCCGGTACGAGGTCTCGTTCTACTTCGTGGACCACGACTTCCAGTACGCCCTGAACGCACCGGACCCGGCGAAGCGCTGGGAACTCCGCCCGTACGTCCCGAGCCGGGAGGACCTGGAGTTCGCGCAGCGGTTCGTCGACTGGAACGACATGGCCCACGGCGTCCAGCGCGTCGACGCCTGCCGCACCCGGCAGGGCGACCTGCTGCTGGTCGAACTGGAAGACCTGAACCCGTACCTGTCGCTGGACCGGACGCCCGACGACACCAGAACCCGCTTCGTCGGCGCGATAGCGGCGTCGATCCGGCGTTCACTGGGCTGAACCGGATCGGGCCGGACAAGATCAATCCGCAGGGCGGCCGCGATGTACCTATCGTGAACTGATCAGTGCTCCCGGCGCGTATGCCCGTCCGACGGCTCGGTGAGCGTTGATCGGAAGGGAGGAGACGACGTGAGACGCACATCAAGAACTGCTCAACTGCGGGTGACGACAGGGCCGTCCTGATCGATCCTGTGACAGAGCACTCCTTGCCATGTGCCTCCAGCGTGTGAAGGCCCGGGCCAGGGGGACTAACCTGACTACCGCATGAGTCAACACCAAGAGCGAGATGGATAGAGGCGAGCGCCAGCCGTGTCCAGCAGCAGTCCTGCGTCACAGTTCGGGCCGAACGAATGGCTCGTCGAGGAAATGTACGACCAGTTCCTCGCGGACCCGTCATCCGTAGACCCGGCATGGCACGACTTCTTTGCCGACTACAAGCGGGCGGGCGGCAACGGCACCGCCTCCACGGCCGGCGCGGGTGGCTCCACGGCCACCACGACCGCCACCGTGACGCCGCCGGCCGCGGACAACGGCAAGCCCGCGCCCGCCGCCGCACCCAAGCCGGCCGCCGCGCCGCCGAAGTCCGCGGCCTCGCTGCCGCAGACCGGCAAGCCCGCACCGCAGCAGGCCGCCAAGGCCGCCCCGGTCAAGCCGAGCGCGCAGCCCGAGCAGAAGCAGCTGCGCGGTGCGTCCGCCGCCATCGCGAAGAACATGGAGCTCTCGCTCACCGTTCCGACCGCGACCAGCGTGCGTGCCGTGCCCGCGAAGCTGCTGGCCGACAACCGCATCGTCATCAACAACCACCTGAAGCGGACGCGCGGCGGGAAGGTCTCCTTCACGCACGTCATCGGCTACGCGGTGGTCCGGGCGCTGCAGGCCTACCCGAACATGAACCGGCACTACGCCGAGGTGGACGGAAAGCCGTTCGTCGTCACGCCGGAGCACGTGAACTTCGGTCTGGCGATCGACCTGCCCGGCAAGGACGGCAGCCGCACGCTGGTCGTCGCGTCGGTCAAGGGCTGCGAGAACATGACGTTCACGCAGTTCTGGCAGGCCTACGAGGACCTGATCCGCAAGGCCCGCGCCGGGTCGCTCACCGCGGACGACTTCTCCGGCACCACGATCTCGCTGACCAACCCCGGCACGATCGGCACGAACCACTCGGTGCCGCGGCTGCAGGCAGGTCAGGGCGCGATCATCGGCGTCGGCGCCATGGAGTACCCCGCGCACTTCCAGGGCACCAGCGAGCAGGCGCTCACCGACATGGGCGTCAGCAAGATCATCACGCTGACCAGCACGTACGACCACCGCATCATCCAGGGTGCCGAGTCGGGCGAGTTCCTCAAGCGCGTGCACCAGCTGCTGCTCGGTGAGGACGGCTTCTACGACGAGATCTTCGCGTCGCTGCGCCTGCCCTACGAGCCGATCCGCTGGGTCGCCGACATCCCCGAGGGCGCCGTCGACAAGACCGCGCGCGTCATCGAGCTGATCGACGCGTTCCGCACGCGCGGCCACCTGATGGCCGACACGGACCCGCTGAACTACCGCCAGCGCTCGCACGCCGACCTGGACGTGCTGAGCCACGGCCTGACGCTGTGGGACCTGGACCGCGAGTTCCCGGTCGGCGGCTTCGCCGGCAAGGAGCGGATGAAGCTCCGCGACATCCTGGGCGTGCTGCGCAACTCGTACTGCCGCACCGTCGGCGTCGAGTACATGCACATCCTCGAGCCCGAAGAGCGCCGCTGGATCCAGGAGCGCGTCGAGGTTCCGCACGAGAAGCCGCCGGCCACCGTGCAGAAGTACATCCTCAGCAAGCTGAACGCCGCCGAGGCCTTCGAGACGTTCCTGCAGACGAAGTACGTCGGCCAGAAGCGCTTCTCGCTGGAGGGCGGCGAGACCGTCATCCCGCTGCTCGACGCGGTGCTCGACAAGGCCGCCGAGCACGAGCTCGACGAGGTCGTCATCGGCATGCCGCACCGCGGCCGCCTGAACGTCCTCGCGAACATCGTCGGCAAGCCGATCTCGCAGATCTTCCGCGAGTTCGAGGGCAACCTCGACCCCGGTCAGGCGCACGGCTCGGGCGACGTGAAGTACCACCTCGGTGCCGAGGGCAAGTACTTCCGCATGTTCGGCGACGGCGAGACCAAGGTGTCGCTGACGGCGAACCCGTCGCACCTCGAGGCCGTCGACCCGGTGCTCGAAGGCATCGTCCGCGCCAAGCAGGACATGATCGACAAGGGCGGCGACTTCTTCCCCGTCCTGCCGGTCGCGATGCACGGTGACGCGGCGTTCGCCGGTCAGGGTGTCGTCGCCGAGACGCTGAACCTGGCGCTCGTGCGCGGCTACCGCACCGGTGGCACCGTCCACATCGTCGTGAACAACCAGGTCGGCTTCACCACGGCACCGGAGCACTCGCGGTCCTCGAAGTACTCGACCGACGTCGCGAAGATGATCGGCTCGCCGGTCTTCCACGTGAACGGCGACGACCCCGAGGCCTGCTACTGGGTCGCGAAGCTGGCCGTCGAGTACCGCCAGGCGTTCCACAAGGACGTCGTGATCGACATGGTCTGCTACCGCCGCCGCGGCCACAACGAGGGCGACGACCCCTCGATGACGCAGCCGGCGATGTACGACGTGATCGACCAGAAGCGCTCGGTGCGCAAGACCTACACCGAGTCCCTGATCGGCCGCGGCGACATCACCGTCGAAGAGGCCGAGAAGGCGCTGCAGGACTTCTCCAGCCAGCTGGAGCACGTCTTCAACGAGGTCCGCGAGCTCGAGAAGCACCCGGTGACGGTCAGCCCGTCGGTGGAGGCCGAGCAGCAGATCCCGGCGAAGCTGCCCACGGGCATCTCCCGCGAGGTGCTGGAGCACATCGCGGACGCCCACGTGAACCTGCCGGAGGGCTTCACGCCGCACGCGCGCGTCAAGCCGGTGCTCGACCGCCGCGCCAAGATGGCGCGCGAGGGCGGCATCGACTGGGCGTTCGCCGAGCTGCTCGCCTTCGGTTCGCTCGCGATCGAGGGCCGCAACGTCCGCCTGGCCGGCCAGGACTCGCGCCGCGGCACGTTCGTGCAGCGCCACGCGACCCTGATCGACCGCAAGACGGGCGAGGACTACACGCCGCTGCAGAACCTGTCGCCGGACCAGGGCAAGTTCATGGTCTACGACTCGGTGCTGTCGGAGTTCGCCGCGCTCGGCTTCGAGTACGGCTACTCGGTCGCGAACCCGCAGGCACTGGTCCTGTGGGAGGCGCAGTTCGGTGACTTCGTCAACGGCGCGCAGCCGATCATCGACGAGTTCATCTCGTCCGGTGAGGCCAAATGGGGTCAGCGTTCCGACGTCGTGATCCTGCTGCCGCACGGCCACGAGGGCCAGGGTCCCGACCACACGTCGGGCCGCATCGAGCGCTGGCTGCAGCTGTGCGCCGAGGGCTCCATGACCGTCGCGGTGCCGTCGACGCCGGCGAACTACTTCCACCTGCTGCGCCGCCACGCCCTCGACGGCGTCGACCGGCCGCTCGTGGTGTTCACGCCGAAGTCGATGCTGCGCCTCAAGGCAGCGGTCAGCGGCACGGACGAGTTCATCAACGACCGCTTCCACTCGGTGATGGACGACCCGACCATCAAGGACCCGAACGCGGTCACGAAGGTCCTGCTGTGCAGCGGCAAGATCTCCTACGAGCTGCACGCCGAGCGTGAGAAGCGCGGCGGCGGCGACGTGGCGATCGTGCGCGTCGAGCAGCTCTACCCGGTCCCGGCCCGCAAGCTGACCGAGACCCTGGAGCGCTACCCGAACGCGAAGGACGTCCGCTGGGTGCAGGAGGAGCCGGCGAACCAGGGTGCCTGGCCGTTCTACGGTCTGGCCCTGCCGGAGCTGCTGCCCGAGCACCTGGGCACCGTCCGCCGCGTGTCGCGCCGCCCGATGGCCGCCCCGTCGGCCGGTTCGAGCAAGGTGCACGAGGTCGAGCAGCGCGAGATCATCACGCGCGCGTTCGACTAGGCCCCGCACGACACGAACGAGCCGCCGGATCCCTTGGGTCCGGCGGCTCGTTTTCTACAGAACCTCACAGGAGTTTCCGCCATGTACCACACCGATCGCGGCATCGAGGAGCTCGAGAAGCGGCGCGGCGAGGAGGAGGTCACCTTCGCGTGGCTCGCCGACAAGCTGCGGGAGTTCGTCGACGCCAACCCCGACTTCGAGACGCCGATCGAGCGCTTCGCCACGTTCCTGGCGCGCGACGACGACGACTTCGAGGACTGAGCTACCAGGCGTAGGCCTCCGGCGCCGGCTTCGACCCGTTCGGAGCCGGCGCCGGGAACAGCTCGTCGAGCTTCGCCAGCACGTCCGCGTCGAGCTTCAGCTCCGCGGCGCGCAACGAGTTGTCGAGCTGCTCCGCCGTGCGCGGCCCGATGATCGGCGCGGTCACGCCGTCCTGGTGCAGCAGCCAGGCGAGGCCGACGTTGGCCGGGTCCTCCCCGATCTCCGCGCACAGCTTCTCGTAGGCGTCGATCGTGTCGCGGTACTTCTCCAGCGCGTCCGCGGACCGCCCGGAGGCGCTGCGGGACGTGCCGCCCTCACGCTGCTTGCGCAGCACACCGCCCAGAAGGCCGCCGTGCAGCGGCGACCAGGGGATCACGCCGAGGCCGTAGTGCTTGGCCGCCGGCAGGACCTCGAGCTCGACCCAGCGGGTCATCAGGTTGTAGATCGACTGCTCGGACACCAGCCCGAGGAACCCGCGCGTGCGGGCCGCTTCCTGGGCCTGGGCGATGTGCCAGCCGGCGAAGTTGGACGAGCCGAAGTAGATGACCTTGCCCTGCTGGCGCAGCACGGAGAAGGCTTCCCAGATCTCGTCCCACGGCGTGTCCCGGTCGACGTGGTGCATCTGGTACAGGTCGATGTAGTCGGTCTGCAGGCGCTTGAGCGACGCGTCCGCGGCGCGGCGGATGTTCAGCGCCGACAGCTTGGTCTCGTTCGGCCAGTCGCCCATGCTGCCGTAGAGCTTGGTGGCGATGACCGTCCGCTCGCGACGGGTGCCGCCCTTCGCGAACCAGTTGCCGATGATGTTCTCGGTGACGCCCTCACCCTTCTTCCAGCCGTAGACGTTGGCCGTGTCGAAGAAGTTCAGGCCGTGTTCGTGGGCGCGGTCCATGATCGCGTGGCTGTCGGCCTCCGACGTCTCGGGACCGAAGTTCATCGTGCCGAGGCACAGGCGGGAGACGGACAGGCCACTGCGACCGAGCTGGGTGTACTCCATGACTTCCACCCTGCCTCCTGCGCATCCCGAGTGCCACGTGGAGCTGCTCCAGCTAGGGCCTGTATCGAAGTCTGGTTCGATGGGAGTCGCGCTTGAGGTGATTTCTGGCGCGGATCAGATTTCGATACAGGCCCTAGTCCCATTCCCACTTGATGCCGTGCACGTGGCCCGCCTGGGCTTCGTGCACCATCAGGTGCGCGGCGGCGGTGGTGCCGATCCACAGCTCGCCGGTCTCCACGTCGGGCTCGTCCGGTCCCGACCGGCTGAAGCTGTGGCAGCGCACGGGAACGGCCTCGGGGTGGAACTCGACCTCCAGCACGTAGTTGCGCAGCGTGCGGAGGAACGTGCGGTCCGCCGAGGAGCTGTCGGCGCCGGGGTCGGAGATCAGCCGCAGGTCCACCAAGGCCGTCTCGCCGGCACGCAGCACGCGGTCGAGGATGATCTCCGCGACGAGCAGCTTGCGCTCCTCGTCCCTGCGGACCCTGCCCACGCGACAGGTCTTCTCGGCGGTGATGTCGCCGGGCGAGAGGTCGGTTTCGTCAGCGGTCTTGGCGAGCAGCATGCGGTCGACGCCGTCCTCGAACGCCTCGATCACCGCGCTGCTGCGTATCTCGATCTCGCGCCTGTCCGGTCCGATGATCACCCGGTCCCGCACGCTGACGTACCGCGCGGGGGCGGGCAGCAGCCTGTCGACGCGGGCGATCTCGCGGCCGAGGTCGATCGCGGCGTCGCGCCAGATGCCCTCCAGCGCGGTGGCCCGCTCGACCCACCGGCCCCGCGGTCTCCTGTCCCCCAGCCTGCTCGTCAACGCACCCGGTGACACCTGGAGGATCTCCTCGAGAGCGGCGACGGCCGCGAGCGACTCCGTGCGTTCCGGGCGGCTGCGGCCACGACGCCAGTAACTCAACGTCGACTGGCTCACCTGCACACCGCGCGACTCCAGGTGGTGCTGGATCCGCTCCAGGCTGAGGCCGCTCGCCTCCACGGCCGACGTCAGCGCCTCCGCGAACTCCGACACGGTCGGATACTACTGTGGGTGACCGGCTGTGCGCGCCACAGTTTTGACAGTATTGAGAACAGAAGTTTCGAACCTGTTATCCGACACACATGCCGCGTTAGTTTCTTGGTGTTCCCCAGTTCATTCCCTGCCAGGAGGAACCCATGGCTCTACGGCGTCATGTCGCCATCGCGGCGGCATTGGGCATCGCTTCTACAGCGATGTGGACGCCCACCGCGATCGCCGAACAAGCGGTGCTGCCCGGTGCGGGCACGCAGGTGGTCGAGGGCAGCTACATCGTGGTGCTGAAGGACGGCGCGCGCACCCCTGCCAGCGCGTTGGCGTCCCGCTACCAGGGCGACGTCAAGCACACCTACAGCGCCGCGCTGAACGGGTTCTCGGTCACCGGAATGTCCGATCGTCAGGCGCGCAGGCTCGCGGCCGACCCGGACGTGCAATTCGTCGAGCGGAACACGATCGCCACGATCCAGGGGACGCAGTCGAACCCCGTCTGGGGTCTCGACCGGATCGATCAGGCGAACCTGCCGCTCAACCAGTCCTACACCTACCCGAACACCGCGTCGAACGTGACGGCGTACGTTCTCGACACCGGAATCAGGAAAACGCATTCCGAATTCGAGGGCCGCGCTTCCGACGGTTACGACTTCATCGACAACGACGCCGTCGCGCAGGACTGCCAGGGCCACGGCACGCACGTCGCCGGCACTGTCGCGGGCAAGACCTACGGCGTCGCGAAGAAGGCCCGGCTCGTCGGCGTCCGCGTCCTCGACTGCAACGGCAGCGGCGCGTGGGACGGCATCATCCGCGGCATCGACTGGGTGACGGCCAACGGCAAGAAGCCCGGCGTCGTCAACATGAGCCTCGGCGGCAGCGGCACGAACAGCACGCTGGAGAACGCCGTCCGGCGTTCGATCAGCGCGGGCTTCACCTACGTGCTGGCGGGCGGCAACAGCGGCCAGGACGCGTGCAACTTCACCCCGGCCCGCACGCCGGAGGCGATCACCGTCGGTGCGTCGGACCGAGCCGACAAGCGTTCGATCTGGACGGCCGGCTCGTCGAACTACGGCAGGTGCCTCGACATCTGGGCACCCGGTAGCGACATCCTGAGCGCCTCGCACAGCACCGACACCGGCACGCGGTCCATGGGCGGCACGTCGATGGCCTCCCCGCACGTAGCCGGAGCGGCCGCGCTCTACCTGAGCGCGAACCCGTCCGCGACGCCCGCCCAGGTGCGCAGCGCCCTGGTCGGCGCGGCCACGCCGAACAAGCTGACCGACATCAGGACGGGTTCGCCGAACCTGTTGCTGAAGGTCTAGGAACCTGCTGTCGCCGCCTCCCTGCAGCGGTGACGGCCATCCTGGGCGCCCTTGATGAGCAGGCCGAATGCGGCTCGGCCGAGCGCATCGTCTCGACTGGGGGCGCTTGCGGTGGGGGGGGGGGGGGGGGGGTCGGCCCAACCCCCCCGACAACAAGTATACCGGGGTTAGAGGTGCGCA
>NZ_JAPJDL010000009.1:34431-190351 GCF_026242055.1 Lentzea sp. NEAU-D7
GCCGCCCGCTGGGGCGGCGCCCCCGCCCCCCCCCCCGCGGGGGGGGGCGGGGGGGGGGGGGGGGCGGCGCGCCCCCCCCCCCCCCCCCCGCACTCCATAGATCCCGGGCTTCGAGTTCCGCACGTGGATGTGCGTCGACGCCGTCGTCCCGATCCACAGGTCGTTCAGCGCGGTCTCCGGTTCGTGCAACGACGGCCGCGCGAACTGGAAGCACCGCGCGGGCACCGCGTCCGGGTTGAAGTCGATCTGCAGCGTGTAGTCGTTCACCGGCCGCAGGAACCGCCGGTCGCAGACCTCGCTGTCCGCACCGGGCCTCATCCGGACCGTGTAGTCGACGAGCGCCGTCTCGCCCGCTCTGAGCATCCGGTCGAAGAGGATCTCCGCGACGAGGAACCCGGTGGAGTCCTCACTGCGCACCCTGCCGAGCCGGCACGGCGGCCCCGCCTCGATCGACGGCACGCCGAGGTCCGTGGCATCGGCCAGCTGGATCGCGAGGAACCTGTCGACGCCGTCCTCCAGCGCCTGGATCACACCGGTGCAGTGGTTCGAGACCTCACGGCGGTCCGGCCCGATCACCTGCCGGTCCTGCACGCTGAGGTACGTCGTCGCCGTCGGTTGCAGCCGGTCGATCCGCGACATGACCTCACCGAGGTCGGTGGCCCGCGAGTCCCACATGTCCTCCAGGGACAGCGACTGGTCCACCCAGCGCCCGCGCGGCCTCTTGTCGCCCAGCCGGTCGGTCAGGAAGCCCTCACCGAGGTCGAGCAGCTCCTCCAGGGCGGCGACGACCTTCAGCGACTCCGGGCGTTCCGGACGGCTGCGGCCGCGGCGCCAGTAGCTGAGCGTCGAGATGCTGACCTGCATGCCCCGGGCGGCCAGGTGGTGCTGGATGCGCTCGAGGCTGAGGCCGCTGTTGTCGACGGCTTTCGTCAAGGCCTCCGCGAAGTCCACCACGGGGACACCGTACGGCCCCGCACCTTGCGCCAGTAGGCCCACACGACGGGTGATGAGGGGTCTGTCTCAACTGGCGCGTTCCCCCCGACGCCACACCGAGTGCGTCAACGGGACGCCCGGCCGGTACGCCAGATGCGTGATCGAGGGTGCGTCCAGCACGTGGAGATCCGCCCGCGCACCAGGCCTGATGACACCGACGTCGGTGCGTCGCAACGCCTGGGCACCGCCCGCCGTCGCCGCCCAGACCGCTTCCTCGACGCTCATCCGCATCTGCAAGACCGCTGTCGTCACGCAGAACGCCATCGACGAGGTGTAGGACGAGCCGGGGTTGCAGTTGCTGGCGAGGGCCACCGTCGCACCGGCGTCGAGCAGGGCGCGGGCGGGCGGCAGCGACTGGCGGGTCGAGAGGTCGCACGCCGGGAGCAGCGTGGCGACGGTGTCCGAGGAGGCCAGCGCGTCGACGTCCGCGGCGGACAGGTACGTGCAGTGGTCGACGGAGGCGGCGCCGAGTTCCACGGCCAGCCGCACGCCGGGGCCCTCGCCGAGCTGGTTGCCGTGGACGCGCAGGCCGAGGCCCTTCGCCGCGGCCGCCTGGAGCACGGCCTTCGACTGGTCGTAGTCGAAGGCACCCTTCTCGCAGAACACGTCCGCCCAGCTCACCAGGGGTGCGACGGCGTCGAGCATCTCCCCGCGGACCAGGTCGACGTAGGTGTCCGCGTCCTCGCCGGGCGGCACGAGGTGGGCACCGAGGAACGTGACCTCGTCGGCCTGTTCGGCGGCGATGCGGGCCGACCGCACCTCGTCGGCGACGTTCAGGCCGTAGCCGGTCTTGGTCTCGACGAACGTCGTCCCTTGGCGTAGGGCTTCGGCGACGTGCCTGCGCACGACCGCGGCCAGTTCCTCGTCGGTCGCGGCACGGGTCGCGTTGACGGTCACGGCGATGCCGCCCGCGGTGTAGGGCTTGCCGGCCATGCGCGCGCCGAACTCGGCGGTCCGGTCGCCCGCGAACACCAGGTGGGTGTGGCTGTCGACCCAGCCGGGCAGCACCGCGCGGCCCTCGACGTCGACCCTGTCGTCGGCCGCCGGAGCGTTCGTGGACGAGCCGACCCAGGCGATCTCCGCGCCGTCGATGACCAGCGCGTTGCCGGTGACCTCGCTGTTCGTGGTCAGCTCACCGATGCCGGTGATCAGCGTGCTCATGCCCACAGCTCCTCGATCGCGTCCGCCAGCAGCCTGCCGACGTCTCCCAGGGTCTCGTGCACGCCACCCGCGGCGACCACGCGACCGCCGACCACGACGGTGTCCACATCGGACGCCGTGGCCGTCAGGAGGACCTGCTGCGGCAACGAACCCGCGGTGCGCGGCGTCGAGCAGCTGATCGCCACGAGGTCGCAGGGCGCCCCTGGCTCGATGCGTCCCCCGTCCCAGCCGAGTGCGGAGTGGCGGGTGGCCGCGTCGAGCAGTTCGGCCGGCGAGAAACGACCTCGCTGGCCGGTGCGGAGCCGTTCGTTGTGCTCCAGGGCGCGGGTTTCCAGCAGCGGGTCGATCACCGCGTGCTGGTCGCTGCCCAGCGACAACGGGCTGCCCGCGTCGGCCAGTTCGCGGGCGGGGCCGATGCCGTCGGCCAGGTCCGCCTCGGTTGTCGGGCAGAAGCACGCGCCCGTGCCGGAGCCGCCGAGCAGTGCGATGTCCTCGGGTGTCAGGTGCGTGGCGTGCACGGCCGTTGTCCGCGGGGAGAGCGCACCGGCCTCGTGCAGGAGCCCGGTCGGCGTGAGGCCGTACGCGGCGAGGCAGGCCTCGTTCTCGGCGGGCTGCTCGGAGAGGTGGACGTGCAGCGGGGCGTCCGGGAACGCCTGCGCCACCACGGAGAGCTCGGCCCGTGGGACGGCGCGGACCGAGTGGATCGCGGCGCCGACGCGCATGACCTCGTCGGACTCCAGCTCGGCGACCCGTGCGGCCCACGCCTCGGCGGTGCCGTCGGAGAAGCGCCGCTGCACCTCGTTGACGGGCTGGTCGATGCCGCCCGCGAGGTAGCAGGTGTCGAGCAGGGTCAGGCGGATGCCGGCGTCCTGCGCCGCCTCGCGTAGGGCGTACCCGAACTCGTTCGACCCGTCGTGGACGTAGTGGAACTCGCCCACGGCCGAGACACCCGCGAGCGCCATCTCGGCGTAGACCGCACGGGCCAGGCGGTAGTACGACTGCGGGGTCAGCTTCGACGCCAGCGCGTACATGCCTTCGCGCCACGTCCAGAACGTGCCGCCACCGTCGTGCGTCCGGCCCCTGAGCGCGCGGTGGAACGCGTGCGAGTGCGCGTTCGCGAAGCCCGGCACGACGATGCCGTGCAGCCGCCGCACACCCAGCGGAATTGTGTCCACTGTGGACACGTTCGCGATCACGCCGTTCTCGACCCTGATCAGGACGCGCTCGGCGAGCCCTGCGGGCAACCAGGCCCGCTCGCACCAGAAGTTCATGAGCCGAGGTGTTCGATCGTCGCCGCCAGCGCCCTGACGCCCTCGTCGACGTCGGCCTGCTCGGCGAACTCCTCCGGCGCGTGGCTGACGCCGGTGGGGTTGCGCACGAACAACATCGCGGTCGGCACGTGCGCTGCGAGGATGCCCGCGTCGTGGCCCGCACCGGTCGGCAGCGCCGGAACGCCACCGAGCGCTCCCGCGATGTCGTCCCGCAGCCCGCTGTCGAAGTACACCGTGTCGCCGTAGGACTCCTCGGTGATGGTGACCTCGCAGCCCTCCTCCTCGGCGGCTTGGCGGGCAGCCTCGGAGATCTCCGCGACCATCGCACGGGTGCGCGCGTCGTCGCTGTCCCGCGCGTCCAGCCAGACGTCCACTGAGGACGCGATGACGTTGGTGCCACCGGGGTTGGGGACGAGCCTTCCCACGGTGGCACGCCCGCCTGCCCTGGCCGCCTTCCTGGCGGCGAGGACGAGTTGGGAGGCCGGGAGCATCGGGTCGCGGCGGTCCTCGATCAACGTCGCTCCGGCGTGGTTCCCCTCGCCGGAGAACGTGAAGCGCCACCGGCCGTGCGCGAGGATGCTGCTCGCGACACCGACCGGCACGGTCAGGCCGCGGCCCTGTTCGACGTGCAGCTCGACGAACTGGCCGATGCGCCTCAGCGCCCGTTCGTCGCGGCCGACCAGGTCCGGGTCGTACCCGGAGGCCTTCATGGCCTCGGCCAGCGTGACGCCGTCCGGGTCCTTGAGCGCCAGCGCCTTCTCCGGGGCGATGGCACCGGTCAGCAGCCGCGAACCGAGGCACGCGACGCCGAACCGGCCGCCTTCCTCCTCCGCGAAGACCGTGATCGCGAACGGCCGCGCGGGCTTGAACCCCTTGGCCTGCAGGAGGTCCACGGCCTGCAGGGAGCTGGTCACCCCGAGCGGGCCGTCGAACGCGCCGCCACCGGGCACCGAGTCCAGGTGGCTGCCGGTGACGAGCGCGTTGTCGCCGCGCTCGCCCCACCAGGCCCAGATGTTGCCGTTCTGGTCGGTCTCGACGTTCAGGCCGCGCCTGACGGCCTGCTCGACGAACCAGTGCCGCAGCTCCAGCTCCGGCTTGTCGTAGCCGTGGCGGGAGTAGCCGCCGCGCTTCGGGTCCCTGCCGACGTCCGCGATCTGGTCGAGCATCAGCCCTCCACCGGCGTGCTCACGCAGGGGTCCCCTCCAGGGGGTCCCCCGATTTCCATTGTCCCAGCGAGGTCTGACAATTCTCAGCCCTCCATCGGGATGCGGACGCCCTTGTCCGACGCCACCGACTTCGCCTCGTCGTACCCGGCGTCCACGTGCCGGATGACGCCCATGCCGGGGTCGTTGGTCAGCACGCGCTCGATCTTCTGCGCCGCCAGCGCGGTGCCGTCCGCGACCGTCACCTGGCCTGCGTGGATCGAGCGGCCGATGCCGACGCCGCCGCCGTGGTGGATCGACACCCACGTGGCGCCGGAGGCCGTGTTGACCAGGGCGTTGAGCAGCGGCCAGTCCGCGATCGCGTCGGAGCCGTCGGCCATCGCCTCGGTCTCGCGGTACGGGGAGGCCACCGAGCCGCAGTCGAGGTGGTCGCGGCCGATGACGATCGGCGCGGACAGCTCGCCGGACGCCACCATCTCGTTGAACTTGAGGCCCGCGAGGTGCCGTTCGCCGTAGCCGAGCCAGCAGATGCGGGCGGGCAGGCCCTGGAACTCGACGCGCTCGCCCGCCATCTTGATCCACCGGTGGAGCTGCTCGTTCTCCGGGAAGAGCTCCAGGATCGCCTTGTCGGTCTTGGCGATGTCCTCGGGGTCGCCGGACAGCGCGGCCCAGCGGAACGGGCCCTTGCCCTCGCAGAACAGCGGCCGGATGTAGGCGGGCACGAAGCCGGGGAACGCGAACGCGCGGTCGTAGCCGCCGAGCTGCGCCTCACCGCGGATCGAGTTGCCGTAGTCGAACACCTCGGCGCCGCGGTCCATGAACCCGACCATGGCCTCGACGTGAGCGGCCATCGACCTGCGGGCGCGGTCGGTGAACTCCTCGGGCTTCGCGGCGGCGTAGTCCTGCCACTCCTCCAGCGGGACGCCGACGGGCAGGTACGCCAGCGGGTCGTGCGCCGAGGTCTGGTCGGTGACGATGTCGACGGCGACCTCGCGGCGCAGCAGCTCCGGCAGGATCTCCGCCGCGTTGCCCACGACACCGACGGACACGGCCTCACCGGCGGCCTTGGCGGCCAGCACGCGCTCGATCGCCGAGTCCAGGTCGTCCGCGATCTCGTCGAGGTAGCGGGTCTCCAGGCGGCGCTGGGCGCGGTGCGGGTCGACCTCGATGCACAGCGCGACGCCCTCGTTCATCGTCACGGCCAGCGGCTGCGCGCCACCCATGCCGCCCAGGCCCGCGGTGACCGTCAGCGTGCCGCGCAGCGTGCCGTTGAAGCGCTTGGTGGCGACGGCAGCGAACGTCTCGAAGGTGCCCTGCAGGATGCCCTGGGTGCCGATGTAGATCCACGAACCGGCGGTCATCTGCCCGTACATCGTGAGGCCCTCGGCCTCCAGGCGGCGGAACTCGGGCCAGTTCGCCCAGTCCGGCACGAGGTTCGAGTTCGCGATGAGCACGCGCGGTGCCCATTCGTTCGTGCGCATGACGCCGACCGGGCGTCCGGACTGCACGAGCAGCGTCTCGTCGGCTTCCAGGTTCTTGAGCTCACGGGTGATCGCGTCGAACGACGGCCAGTCGCGCGCGGCCTTGCCGGTGCCGCCGTAGACGACGAGGTCCTCGGGGCGCTCGGCGACGTCCGGGTCGAGGTTGTTGTGGAACATCCGGAGAGCGGCCTCGGTCGACCAGTTCTTCGCGGTCAGCTCGGTGCCGCGGTCAGCGCGAACAGCCATTACAGGGCTCCACTTCGGATCAGGGCCTCGGCGGCGGCGATCTCGGGGGCGAGGTGGCGGTCGGGGCCGGGACCGGCGACCGTCTCGCGCAACTTCGCCACGGCGGCGGCCGTCGCGGGGGCGGGCTTGAGGGGCGCGCGCAGGTCGAGCGCCCGCGCGGCGGTGAGCAGTTCGACGGCCAGCACGGTGGTGAGCCCGTCGACGGCCTTGCGCAGCTTGCGGGCGGCGGACCAGCCCATCGACACGTGGTCCTCCTGCATCGCGGAGGACGGGATCGAGTCGACGGAGGCCGGCACGGCCAGGCGCTTGAGCTCGGACACGATCGCCGCCTGGGTGTACTGGGCGATCATGTGGCCGGAGTCGACGCCGGGGTCGTCGGCGAGGAACGGCGGCAGGCCGTGCGAGCGGGAGACGTCGAGCATGCGGTCGGTGCGGCGCTCGGCGATGGAGGCCACGTCCGCGAGCGGGATGGCCAGGAAGTCCAGCACGTAGGCGACCGGGGCGCCGTGGAAGTTGCCGTTGGACTCGACGCGGCCGTCCGCCAGCACGACCGGGTTGTCGATCACGGACGCCAGTTCGCGGTCGGCCACCGTCGCCGCGTACGCGACGGTGTCGCGCGCCGCGCCGTGCACCTGCGGGGAGCAGCGCAGCGAGTACGCGTCCTGCACGCGGGTGCAGTCCGGGCCGCGGTGCGAGGCGACGATCTCGGAGTTCTTGAGGAACGCGAGCATCCGGGCGGCCGACAGGTTCTGGCCGGGGTGCGGGCGCAGCGCGTGCAGCTCCGGCTCGAAGACGCGGTCGGTGCCGAGCAGGGCCTCGACGCTCATCGCGGCGGTGAGGTCCGCGATGTCCAGCAGCCGGGTGAGGTCGGCGATCGCCAGCGACAGCATGCCGAGCATGCCGTCCGTGCCGTTGATCAGCGCGAGGCCTTCCTTCTCGGCCAGCTGCACGGGTTCGATGCCCGCTTCGGCGAGGGCTTCGGCCGCGGGGACGAGCTCGTCGCGCGAGTTGCGGACCATGCCCTCGCCCATCAGCGCGAGCGCGCACGCCGACAACGGCGCGAGGTCGCCGGAGCAGCCCAGCGAGCCGTACTCGTGCACGACCGGGGTGATGCCGGCGTTCAGCATCCCCGCCATCGCGTCCACAGTGGACAGCCGGACGCCGGTGTGGCCGGTCGAGAGCGTGCGCAGGCGCAGCAGCATCAGCGCCCGCACGACCTCGCGTTCGACCTCGGGACCGGCGCCGGCGGCGTGCGAGCGGATCAGCGACCGCTGCAGCTGGGCACGGCGGTCCGGCGGGATGTGCCGGACGGCGAGCGCGCCGAACCCGGTCGAGACGCCGTAGGTGGGGCGTTCGGCCGTGGCGAGCTGTTCGATGTGGCCGCGGGCGGTGGTGACCGCCTCGCGGGCCGCTGCGGTGATCTCCACCGGGGCGCCGTCGCGGGCGACGGCATGAACGTCCTCGAGGGTCAGAGGCTTCGGACCCAGCTCCACCGGTTGTCGCATGGAGACATCACAGCGCTCCGGGGCCGAGTCAGCGACCCCGGAGCGCTCGATGGTGTCTGAGATGCCAGACGGACCTACAGGCCCCTGCCGATCCAGCTCGTGTCGGGAGAGGGCGAGAGCTCGACGTCGTTCGCGGTCCTGACCAGCTCCTCCGGCGAGGCCGCACCCCGGACGGTCACCCACACGGAGCCGTCGAGCACCGCGACCGCGCCGTCCACCTGCACGCCCTGCTTGCCGCGCACCGTGACCGGCGCCCCGCCGGACAGGCCGGGCGAGCGGGTCGAGACCTGGACGACGAGCGGGTCCTCGGCCAGCTGGGCGCCCCAGTCACCGGGTGAGCTGCCCCAGACCTCGGTCGCCTCCATGCCCTTGAGCACGAACGGCGGCCGGTGGACGACCTTCGAGTCGGCTCGCACCGACTCCGCGACCCGCAGCGCGGTCTGCTTCACGTCGTCCGTGCCGCGCACCGTGACGCTCAGCCAGTCCTGCGCCTCCCAGACCAGCCGGGCGGTGAGACCCGGCGACTGGCCCTGCTCGGTGCGGACCCAGGCCTTCAGCCCGCGGACGGAGACCTCGTCCCAGCCCGTCGTGTCGGGCTTGCTCTTCGACTTGCCGAGCTTGGTCAGCGGGCCGCCGTCGGTGAACGGGTAGCCCTGGGCACCGGTGGGCACGTAGGCGCGTTCGCCGTCGAGCAGGCCCCGGTAGACCTCGCCGTAGCCCTCGGGCAGCCAGTGCGGCGAGTACTTGAGCGGCAGGCGCGAGACCTGGTCGTCGCCGACGAGCGCGGCCGCGGCGTTGTTCTGGTTCGGCGGCGTGTACCTGTCGCTCGCGATCACGCCCGCGAAGATCAGGACGACGACCGCGGCCATGCCGGCCGTGGCGATCAGGAAGATGTTGTTCCGCTGCCTCTTGCGCTTGCGCCGCAGGGCGTTCAGCGTCGGGCCCGGATGCGGAGTGCGTTCGGCCAGCTGACCGAGCGCCTCCTTGATGAGCTGTTCGGTGTCGTTCACGACAGGCCCTCCCCGAACCGCAACCCGACTCCAGCGGGTTCCGGCGTGTGGTCCAGGCGGAGTGTGGCCAGCGCACGCGAGATGTGGCTGCGCACGGTTCCCTCGGCACAACCGAGCATCTGTGCGATCTCCGAGTCCTCGTAGTTCTCGTAGTAGCGGAGCACGACGGCGGCCCGCTGTTTGCGGGGCAGCTTCGCGATCCGCTGCAACATTGCTTCCCGCTCGTCGTAGTGGTGCGTCTTGTCGCCGACGGGCGGGGTGACGGACTCGAGCGTCGTCATGCAGAGAGCGACGTCCTTCGCGGCCCTGCGTCTGCGCCACGAGAGGTACTCGTTGGTCACCATGCGCTTGACGTAGGCGTGAGGGAGGTCGACTGAACCGATGCGGTCCCACTTCTGCTGCGCGCGCAGCAGCACTTCCTGGACCACGTCCTGGGCCAGGTGCGGGTCGCACGTGAGCACGGTGGCATAGCGCAGCAACGGGGTCACCTGTTCTGCCACGAAGTCATCGAAACTCGGTGTCAATCCCGACCCCCTTCAAAACCGTCACGCCCCTCCAACGCTCCCCGGGCGTGTTCTGTTGAGTGTGCCCTGATGTCGTAACGGCGTGGGGTGCATCACATGGGAAAATCACCGACGTGGGCAGCAGCAGTGACGTTCCCGCGCTGCGGCGAGGGTTGGCAGTCCTCCGGCTGCTGGCGGGCAGACCGGGGCCCGTCTCCGCGGCGTCGGTGGCGCGCGAGCTGAACCTGCCCAGGTCCACGACCTACCACCTGCTGTCGGAGCTGACCGAGGCCGGCTTCGCGACGCACTTCCCCGAGGAGAAGCGCTACGGCCTGGGCGTCGCGGCGTTCGAGCTCGGCTCCGCGTACCTGCGGCACGATCCGCTGGAACGCCTGGCCCGCCCGTTGCTGCGCAAGCTCGCCGACCGGATGGAGAAGGTCGCACACCTGGGCGTCCTGCACGGCGCCGAGGCGCTGTACCTGGTGCGCGAGCAACCCCGCCAGCCGCAGTCGATCGTGTCCGACGTCGGCGTGCGGCTTCCCGCCCACCTGACGGCCTCGGGTCGCGCGATGCTCGCGCACCTGCCTCCAGCGCAGGTCAGGGCACTGCTGCCGTCGGTGGCCTCGTTCGTCGACCGCACCGGCCGCGGCCCGCACAACCTGCCGGCGTTGCGCCGGCTGCTGACGCTGGAACGGCGGCAGGGCTGGTCGGTCGAGGACGGGTTCGTGACGGCCGGGTTCGCCTCGGTGGCGGCGCCGGTGTTCGACCACGGCGAGCGGCCGATCGCGGCCATCACGCTGACGTTCCGGCACGTCTGCGACACGCCGTGCGGACAGACGTGGCCCGACCTGGCCAAAGAGGTGCACAAGGCCGCCGAGGAACTGACGCTGCGGATCGGTGGTCACGCCGCGTCCTGATAGTAGCCATGTATATAGTAGCCATGTACTGTATCTGCCATGAGCAGTGCGGAACAGACTCCTGGGCACCTCGTGTGGCGTTTGGCGATGAAGTGGCGGACGGCCGTTGACCGAGCGTTGGACCCTCTCGGGCTGACGCACGCGCAGTACGTCGTGTTGGCATCACTGCTGGCCCTGGACCGGCCCTCGCAACGCGAACTGGCCGATCACACAGGCCTGGAAGCGCTGTACGTCTCGAAGCTGGCGCGTTCGCTGGAGGCGTCGGGACTCATCTCGCGCACACGGGACGCGGTCGACACACGGACCGTGCGGCTGTCACTGACCCCGCAGGGCCTTGAGACGGTCGAGCCCGCCGTGGCACTGGTCCGCTCGTTGCTGGACCGGCTGCTCGCGCCGCTGGGCGACCGCACCTCCGCCTTCTCCGGCGAACTGCTCGCACTGCTCGCCGTCCCCCTCGACTGAGGAGCCCTCGATGCCCGTCGTTCCCGTCCTCGACTCGACCATGCACCACGAGGCCCACGGCTCCGCGCCGTTCGTGTTCCTGCACGGCAACCCCGCCTCGTCGCACACGTGGCGCAACGTCCTGCCCGAACTGGGCGGACTCGCCCCCGACCTCATCGGCATGGGCAGGTCGGGCAAGCCGGCCATCGGCTACTCGTTCGACGACCACTCCCGGTACCTCGACGCGTGGTTCGACGCCCTCGAACTGGACCAGGTGGTCCTGGTCGGCCACGACTGGGGCGGCGCGCTCGCGTTCGACTGGGCCGCCCGGCATCCCACGCGCGTGGCCGGCGTCGCGTTCTTCGAGACGATGGTGAAGCCCCTTCGCTCCGCCGACCTGCTGCCCGCCGCGCAGGAGCGGATGCGCAGGCTGCGGACCCCCGGCCTGGCCGAGGAACTGGTGCTGGACCAGGACACCGTCGTGCGCCAGGCGTTCACCGGCGGTGTGCGCACACCGGTCTCGGAGGAGGACATGGCCGCGTACCTGGCGCCGTTCCCCGACCGGGAGAGCCGCCGTCCGGTGCTCGCGTGGGCACAGCAACTGCCGGTCGACGGCGACCCGCCTGCTCTGGTGCCGCGCATGGAGGCTTACGGCGAGTGGCTGGCGACCTCGGAGGTGCCGAAGTTGCTGCTGACCTTCGAGAACGCGCCGACGCTGCTCATCACTCCTGAGCTGGCCGCATGGTGCTCCGAGAACATCGCGGCGCTGGAGGTCGTGGCGGCCGGTGAGGCCGGGCACCACGCTCAGGAGGACCGGCCGAAGGAGATCGCGGCCGCCATCAGGTATTGGGCGGAGAGCAACGGTCTGGTTGCATAGCGTGCATGGGGGTTACAACCGAACAGATCGAGGAACTGGATTTCTCCTCCGCGTCCGAGGAGGACCGGCGCGGCCTCTACGAGGTCGTGGCGGCCTGGGTGGTCGAGGACTCACCCGGCAAGAAGCGGCCGTCCTACGAAGCCTGCATCGCCAGGTGGGAGCTTCACGACGACCTCGGCTTCGAACCGCCGCGCTTCGTCGTCGCGCGAGAAGCCGGAAAGATCATCGGCTACGGCGAGGTGCGGATCTCCGAGGCCGAGGCCAACGCGCACCTCGCCACTGCCAACGTGGTGGTGCTGCCGGCCCACCGCCGGCGCGGCATCGGCACGGCGTTGCTCCACGCCATGCTGTCGTTGGTGAACGGCCGCACCGTCATCGAGGCGTGGAGCGTTTTCGGGGACAGCCCGGGCGAGCAGTTCGCCGCCGCCCGCGGATTCCGCGTCGTTTCCACCATGACCAGGCAACGGCTCGCCCTCTCGGATCCGCCCGAAGTCGGCGAGCTTCCGGCCGGATACGAGCTCGTCACGTGGAAGGGCGCGGCACCGGAGGAGTTCGTCGAGGCCTACGTCGAGGCGCTCAACGGCATAAGGGACGCTCCGCGGGGCGAAACGACGCTCGATCTGACGCGCAACACCGTCGAGAGCATCCGGCGGGAGGAGGCCGACGCCGTCCCGGTCCGATGGATCGTCCTCCTGCTGCACGAGGGCCAGGCCGCCGGCGTCACGGTCGTCGAGTTGGATCCGGCCGTGTCCACCGTGGCCGAGCAACTGCACACGGTCGTGCTCCCCGCACATCGTGGCCGGGGGTTCGGCAGGTTGATCAAGGCGTACATGCTGCACAACTTGAAAGGCGTCGAAACGATCTACACGCGCACCAGCAGCGAGAACGAGCACATGCTCCGCGTGAACCATTCGCTGGGCTATGAAGACACGTTCATCTACATGGGCGTACAAGCGAAAACCGCCGACCTGCAGGCATAGGCCTGCGGGCCGGCGGTCGTCAGAACGCGATCAGATGCCCGCGGAGGCGAGCCACTCCTTGGCGACCTTCTCCGGTTCCGGCTTGTCCGGCGCCGAGAGCTTCTGGTTCAGCTCCAGCAGCACCTTCGTGTCGAGCTTCTTCGAGATGGCGTTGAGGGTGTCGCGGACCTGCTGCGACGCCTTCTTCTCGTTGATGAGCGGCAACACGTTCTGCGCGGCGAAGACGTTCTTCGGGTCTTCCAGCACCACGAACTCGTTGGCCTTGATGGCCGCGTCCGTCGTGAACAGGTCGGCCGCCTGCACCGTGTTGTCCTTCAGACCGGCGACGGTCAGCGGGCCGCCGACGTCGAGGACCTTGAACTCCTTGAACTCGCAGGAGTACTTGGCCTTCAGGCCCGGCAGGCCGTCCGCGCGGCTCTGGAACTCCGGCGGGCCGCCGAAGACCAGGTCCTTGCAGTACGGCACGAGGTCGTCGATCGACTTCAGGCTGTACTGCGCCGCGATCTGCTTCGTGACGACGACGGCGTCCTTGTCCTCCGCGGACGACTTGTCGAGCACGATGAGGTTCTGCGGCAGCGCCTTCTTCAGCGCCGCGTACACCTCGTCGGAGCCGACTTCCTGCGCCTCCTTGTTGATGTACTTGAGAAGCACGCCGGAGTACTCCGGGATCAGGTCGATCGAGCCGTCCTGCACACCCTTGTAGTACAGCTCCCGGTTGCCGATGTTCAGCTTCTTGGACACCTTGACGCCCTTGGCGGCCAACGCTTCCGCGTAGATCTCCGCGAGCAGGCGCGACTCCGGGAAGTTGCCCGAACCCACGACGATGGTGTCCGTCGGGGCCGGGTTGTCGGCGCCGCCCGTCAGCGGGTCACCACCGCACGCCGACAGAAGCATCACGGCAGCGACAGCCGTGGCGATGCGCTTCATCTCTTTCCTCCGGTTCCCACTGGGCGCAATCCTGGCGAGACCGTCAGCCGTTGCAGGCCGGCGAACCCCAGGTCGACGAGAACGGCGAGCAGTGCCACGAGCACCGCGCCGGCGAGCATCTGTCCGAAATCCTGCAGGGCGAGGCCGTCGAAGACGAACCTGCCGAGTCCACCGGCGCCCGTGTAGGCGGCGATGGTGGCGGTCGCGACCACCTGCAGCGCGGCGCCGCGGAAACCGCCGAAGATCAGCGGAAGTGCGTTCGGGATCTCCACCTGGAGCAGCACGCCCGACTCGCGCATGCCGACGCCCCTCGCGGCGTCGACCGTCACCGGGTCGACCGCGCGGACGCCCGCGTACGTGCCCGCCATGATCGGCGGGATCGCCAGCAGCACCAGCGCGACGTACACCGGGAAGTCGCCCAGACCCGCCCACAGCACGACGAGGATCAGCACCGCCGTCGTCGGCAGCGCCCTCAGCGCGTTGGAGAGCCCGACGATCACGAACCCGCCCTTGCCGGTGTGCCCGACGAACGCGCCGAGCGGCACCGCGATCAACGCCCCGATCACCAGGGTCAGCAGCGTGTAGCCGAAGTGCTCCACCAGCCGCACCGGAATCCCGGTCGAGCCGGACCAGTGCGCGGGGTCGAAGAGCCAGCCCATCTCAGCTCACCTCCCCACCCGTGCCCACGGCGTGAGCAGCCGTCCGATCAGCAACAGCAGTCCGTCGGCGAGCACCGCCAGCACGACGGTCCCGATCAGGCCCGCGAGGACCTTGTCGGTGTTGTCGGTCTGGTAGCCCTCGGTGAAGAGCTGACCGTAGCCGCCGAGACCGACGAGCGCGCCCACGCTCACCATGCTGATGTTCGACACGGTCGCGACCCGCAGGCCCGCGATCGTGACCGGCAGCGCCAGCGGGAAGTCGACGGTGAGGAAGCGCCGCAGGGGCCGGAACCCCATCGCGTTCGCCGCGGCGACGACGTTGCCCGGCACCGCCGCCAGCGCGTCCGCGACCGCGCGCACCATCAGCGCGACCGTGTAGACCACCAGCGGCACGATGACGTTGATCTCGTCCAGGATCTTCACGCCGATCAGCACCGGCGTGATCACGATGAGCGCGATGGACGGGATGGTGAACAGGATGTTGGCGAACGGGAAGAGGATCGCGCGCGCCGTCTGCGACCGGCTCGCCCACCACCCGAGCGGGATGGAGAGCACGAAACCGATCACCACCGGCACGACGGAGAGCCGGAGGTGCACCTCGGTGACTTCCCAGAACCTTTCCCAGTTCTCGAAAATCCAGGTCACTTCGGGACCTCACCCGCCGCGCGGGCCTTCGCGAGCGCCTGGATCACGTCAGCGGCCTGCACCACGCCCGTGACCGCGCCGGCGTCGTCGACGACCACGCCGAGCGCGGACGGCGAGCTGAGCGCCGCGTCGAGCGCGCCGCGCAACGTCGTGCCGTCGTAGAGCGAGCCGCCGGAGATCAGGTCCTTCTCGGCGACCTCGACCTCACCGTCCACACCGGACAGCCAGCCCTTCGGCCGGTTCTGCTCGTCGACGACGAGCGTCCAGTCGGTGATGGTGACGCGCTCGCCGAGCCTGGCGGTGGTGACGGGGTGCACCGGTACGTCCGCGTGCAGGAACGTGAGGGTGCGGTAGCCGCGGTCCCGTCCGACGAACGAGGCCACGAAGTCGTTGGCGGGCGCGCTGAGCAGCTCCGCCGGCTTCGCGTACTGCGCGAGGTGCCCGCCCGTCTGGAACACCGCGACGCGCTCGCCGAGCTTGAGCGCCTCGTCGATGTCGTGCGTGACGAACACGATCGTCTTGTCGAGTTCCGCTTGCAGGCGGAGGAGTTCGTTCTGCAGGTCCTCGCGGACCACCGGGTCGACGGCGCTGAACGGCTCGTCCATCAGCAGCACCGGCGGGTCGGCCGCGAGCGCGCGGGCGACACCCACGCGTTGCTGCTGGCCTCCGGAGAGCTGGGCCGGGTAGCGCTTGCCGAAGGCCGGGTCCAGCCCGACGATCTCCAGCAGTTCGGCCGCGCGCGTGCGCGCCTTGCGTTTGTCCCAACCGGACAGAAGAGGCACGGTCGCGACGTTGTCCAGCACCGTGCGGTGCGGGAAGAGGCCCGCCTGCTGGATCACGTAGCCGATGCCGCGCCTGAGGGTGGGCGGGTCGACGGTCAGGACGTCCTTGCCGTCCACCAGGATCGTGCCCGACGTGGGGTCGATCATGCGGTTGACCATGCGGAGGGACGTCGTCTTGCCACAGCCGGAAGGACCGACGAACACCGTGATGGTGCCCGCCTCGACCGTGAGGTCGAGCTCGTCGACAGCGATGGTCCCGTCCTCGAACCGCTTGGTTACGGCCCGGAACTCGATCACCCTTCGGATCCCTCCGGTCGCGACGACCACCCCGATTGGGCCGCCCTGGATGTAGATCCCAAAGACCTTAACTCGTTCGGCGTACCCCGGCACAGCGTTCCACGATGTGACGGGCCGTATGGTTTACCGCTTGTGACGATCGATCAGGTTCGGCAGTTGGTAGCAGAGCGCGGCGTGCACGCCCGCAAGCTCCGCGAGGTGTTGTCCCTGCTCAGTGAGGACTGGCACCCGCTGGCCGAACTCGTGCGCCTGCCCGCCGTGCCCCGCCGCACCGTGCAGGACCTGCTCAAGGCCCTCGGCGACGACGCCGAATCTTCAGGCGATCGTTACCGCATCGCTCCAGGTCTGGTCGCCTCGTACCGCTCCGCCTTCGGCGTCTCGGGTGTCCGCGACCACACCGACGTGCTGCGCCAGATCCTCGTGGACATCGCCGACGTCCCGCCGCCGTTGTCCTCGTTGGACCACGTGCAGGCCACGGCCGAGACGGCGCTGAACCGCGCGGTGTGGCTGGACTCGTCGTACGACCTGACGGGCAGGCGCCTGCTGTGCCTGGGCGACCACGACCTGACCTCGCTGGCCGTCGCCGCGGTCAACCCGAACGTCTCGATCACGGTCGTGGACCTGGACGAGCGCCTGCTGGAGTTCATCGACGCACGGGCCGCCGCACGCGGGCTCGACATCAGGACGTTGCACTGCGACATGCGTTTCGGCCTGCCCAGTTCGGTTCTCGAGTCCTTCGACCTCGTTTTCAGCGACCCGCCCTACACGCCGGAGGGCATGGGCCTGTTCGCGGGCCGCGGCATCGAGGCGTTGGAGGACATCGCTTCGGGCCGCCTGCTGCTCGCGTACGGCTTCTCGGAGCGCACGCCCGCTCTGGGCCTGAAGGTGCAGCAGGAACTGCAGAAGCTCGGCCTGGTGTTCGAGGCGATCCTGCCCGCGTTCCACCGCTTCGACGGCGCGCAGGCCATCGGCTCGGCCGCCGACCTCTACGTGTGCCGTCCCACGGGGCGCCGCGCGGTGTCCGGTGGCACGCGGATCTACACGCACGGCGCGCAGTCCGTGGAGTCGTCCGGTCCGTCGCCGGAGGCTCTGGCCGCGCTGTCGGATCTCGCTCCCCGCCCGGAGTCCTCCCCGCCGCCGAAGCCCCGTGCGGCGGGCTGGTCCGAGCCCGTCGGCAAGGGTGCGGCCTCCCTGGCCGTGGACCTGTCCGCGGATCCCGGCCCGTGGCTGCTGCGCACGCTTCTCGCCTCGTCACCCGCGCGGCTGGCCTGCCTGGTGCCGAACAACCACCCGGCGGTGTCGTCGGAGGCCGGGCAGACGGAGCTGCAGGAGCTCGTGCGGACGCGGTTCAAGTTGAAGTTCCTGCGCAACAACCCGGATGGCAGGACGACGATCGTCGTCGCCGACCAGGTGCTGGCCGGCACGCTGTCGCTGGGCGAGCGCACGGTCCGCGAGGTCCTGATGAAGGCGCACGGCAAGCTGCGCAACAGCTGGCGCGAGGCGCTGATCACCGCGTCGCAGGGCGTGCTGACCAAGAAGCAGGCGGCGGAGATCATCGACCACGCCCCGGTGCCGCAGGACGACCTCGAACTGCGGTTGGTCGACCTGCCCAGGCACCGGATCGCGGCGCTGCTGCCGGAGATCTCAGCCAGCGCGGGGTATGTGGAGCGGCCCGAGAGCTAGCACCGCGCGGAACTCCTTGGGCGGCACGGGACGCGAGAACAACCAGCCCTGGTACGCGTCCACGCCGACACCGCGCAGGACGTGGAACTGGGTGGCGGTCTCCACGCCCTCCGCGACGCACTTGCGTCCCATCGCGCGTGCCATGTCCACCACGGCGCGCGCGACGGCGAAGTCCGAGGAGTCGTTGCCCACGCCCGAGACGAAGCGCCGGTCCACCTTGATGATCTGGGCCGGCAGGTCCTTCAGGCGCGCCAGCGACGAGTAGCCGGTGCCGAAGTCGTCGACGGCGAACTGCACGCCGCGCTTCACCAGTTCGTCCATCGACTGGCGGACCCGCGACGGCAGGTCGACGAACGCCGTCTCGACCAGTTCCAGCACCACCCGTTCCCACGGGACGCCGGACTCCATGATCGCGGTCGACACGATGTCGACGAACTCCGGATCGCCCGGCACCAGGCCGGCGAGGTTCACGGCGACCGACACCGGGCGGCCGTCCGGCGCGGGCCAGGTCGCGGCCTCCTTCAACGCCGTCCGCAGCACCCAGCGGTCCAGCTCGCGCATCAGGTCGCCCTGCTCGGCGACCGGCAGGAACACGTCCGGCGGCAGCAGACCGCGGTCGGGGTGCGGCCAGCGCACCAGCGCCTCGGCGGTCAGGACGGCGCCGTCGACGCCCACGACGGGCTGGTAGTGCAGCGCCAGGCCGTCGTTCTGCAGGGCCTCGCGCAGCTGGCCCTCGAGGTGCACCTGGCGGTCCGCCGACGCGATCAGGGCCGCCGAGGCCAGCGAGACCCGTCCGGCGCCGGCGCGCTTCGCCTCGAACATCGCGGCGTCGGCGAACCTGAGCAGGTCGGCGCCGTTGGCGCGCGAGCCGTTCGGCACGGCCGCGCCGATCGAGGCCGAGACGCGGACCAGCTGGCCGTGCACCGGAACCGCGGTCCTCAGCAGGGACGCGACCCGTGTCGCCAGAGCGTCGACGCCACCCACGGCGTCGAGGTCCTCGGCGATGATCACGTACTCGTCCCCGGACAGCCGGGCGGCGGTGCAGCCGTCCGGCAGGCCGCCTTCCAGGCGTCGCGCCAGGGCGACCAGGAGCTCGTCGCCCGCGTCGTGGCCGAGGGAGTCGTTGACGCGCTTGAAGTTGTCGATGTCGCAGAAGAGCACGGCGACCTTGGAGCGGCCGGGGCCCTCCAGCAGCTTGCCGAGGATCTCCTTCACCAGCGCGCGGTTCGGCAGGCCGGTCAGCTCGTCGTGGGTGGCCTGGTGCCGCAGGGCCTCGGCGGCGCGGCGGCGTTCGGTGATGTCCAGGAACACGATCAGCCAGAAGCGGCGGCCGTCGTCCTGCACGGACAACGCGATGTGCAGCTCGCAGTAGACCTTCTCGCCGTCCGGGCGGACGAGGATGCGCTGCGGGATCTTCTGCGTGCGCTCGGCGGCCCACTGCAGGCCGGGCGAGGTGTCCTCGGGGTGGGTGAGCTGTTCGGCGGTCATGCCGCGCAGCTGTTCCAGCTCCATGCCGAGCAGGTCGCACAACGCGTCGTTGGCGTCGACCAGGCGCTCGCCCTCGTCGAACAGGCCGATGCCCACCGGCGTCACGGACACGAGGTCGGTGAAGCGCTGCGAGGAACGCTTCATGCGCGCTTCGGCGGCACGCTGCTCAGTGACGTCCTGGGCCGTGCCGACGGCGAGCTGCTTGCCGTGCGCGTCGTGGACGATCATGCCGTGGCAGCGGAAGATGCGCGTCGAACCGTCGCGGCGGATCACCCGGTGCTCGCACTGCACCGCGATCTCGTCGGCCGCCAGCTGACGCCACAGGTCGTCGACCCAGCCCCGGTCCTCGGGGTGCACCAGGTCGAGGTAGTGCTGGTAGTTGCCCGCGACCTCGGCGGGGATGTCGTAGAGGTCGCGCAGCATGTCCGACCACACGACCTCGCCGCTGACCGGGTTCCACTCCCACATGCCGAGGCGGGCGGCCTGCTGCGCGTCCGCCAGTCTTCGGCGGTCCTCGCGCATCTGGCGTTCCAGCGCCCGCGCCTCGGTGACGTCCTGGATCGTGCCGTGGTAGCGCTCGATGCGGCCCGACGGCGCGATCTCCGCGCGGGCGCGGCACATGTAGACGCGCTCGCCGACCTCGCTGCGGACCTCGACCTCGACCGGTTGCCCGTCGCTCGCGTGCAGCAACGAGTGGCGGATCGCCTTGACGGCCTCCCGGTCGTCCGGGTGCACGCCGCTGAGCAGGTCGTCGTCCGGGGTCATGCCGAGCTCGGCGTACATCTCCAGCAGCACTTCGCTGCGGTGCACGGCGCGCGTGCCGGTCTCGTACGCCCAGCTGCCGATGCGGGCGATGCGCTGCGCCTCCAGCAGCCGCGCCCGTTCCTGGGCGAGGTCGGTGGCGGCACGCTTGGTCTCGGTGATGTCGCGGATGTAGCCGGTGATCTTGTCCAGGCCGCCGGCGTCGTCCAGCCTCGCCTCGGCGACACCGCGGATCCACCGCAGCTGGCCGTCCGGGCGCACTATCCGGTACTCGATGTCGATCGGATCGCCGGTGATCTCGCGACCGTGCCAGTACGTCTCGACCATCTGGTAGTCGTCGGGGTGCACGACGTCGAGAACGGCCTGCGCGCCCGGTACGACGGTGCCGCGTTCGAGGCCGAGGAGCTCGTAGTGCGTGTCCGACCAGACGGTCAGGCCGGTCCGGGGGTCGAACTCCCACGAGCCCAGGTTCGCGACCTTCTGCACCTTGCGCAGCCGGCGCTGCTCGTCGCGCAGCGCGTCCGCGGCGGAGGCGAGGTCGGAGACGTCGATCAGCAGCACGGCCTGCAGGCCCGTGCCGGGTACGGCGTGCCGGGCGACGCGCACCGGCAGTTCGGTGCCGTCCGCCCGCAGCAGCCTCAGGTCGGCGGAGTTGCCGAGGAGCAGGTCGCCGAGCGCGTGCCCGACGAGGTCGTCGGCGCCCTGCGCGACCGCGAGCTCCACGGCCGCGGGGTTCGCCTGCATGACGACACCCTTGGCGTCGACGAGCAACGACGGCGCGTCGGGCAGGGTCAACCCGTCCAACGTGATCGGAGGTTTCCCGTTCTCCGGGACAGCCGTCCGTGCACGGCCGTTCACCACCGTCGCGCGTCCCACCCACTTGGGCACCGGCCCACCCTCTCCCGCATCCACCGCCCGCGGCAATTCGGGTGGGCACGACAACGGCACCCGAACGGCGGCAAACACGAACCCTCTCCTCGGGTGAACACCCGAGGAGAGGGACGGTAGCGCTTCAGAGCGTCATCGCCCACCCCTGCACGGGTTAACGAAAAGCCACGTTCGTGGTTCCGGTACTCGTGCAGATGCAAAAAGGTGGCAAATGATCGGGCTGGATCAGGCGACTCCGTCGGCCTTCGCCGCGACGGCCACAGCAGCCGCGACCTCGGGTCCGACGCGCGGGTCCAATGCCGAGGGCACAATTCGGTCTGGGCCCAAATCATCCTTCGCGACCGCGAGAATGGCATCCGCGGCGGCGAGTTTCATGCCTTCCGTGATCCGTCGCGCACCCGCGTCGAGAGCACCGCGGAAAATGCCGGGGAACGCGAGCACGTTGTTGATCTGGTTCGGGAAGTCGCTGCGGCCGGTGGCCACGATCGCGGCGTGCCGGGCGGCGACCTCCGGGTGCACCTCGGGGTCCGGGTTCGACAGCGCGAAGACGATCGAGCCGCTAGCCATGCTCGCGATCAGGTCCTCGGACACCTTGGACGACGAGACGCCGATGAAGACGTCCGCGCCCCGCAGCGCCACGTCGATGCCACCGTCGAGGTTGCTGGAGTTCGTGACCGCCGCGATCTCCTCCTTGATCGGGTTGAGACCGGCGCGGCCCGTGCGGACGATGCCGCGCGAGTCGAGCAGCGTGATGTCGCCGGCGCCGGCGGCGATGAGGATCTTGGCGATCGCGATGCCCGCGGCACCCGCACCGGAGATGACCACCCGCTGGTCAGCGATGCTCTTGCCGAGGACGGTGTTCGCGCCGTTGAGCGCCGCCAGCGACACGACGGCCGTGCCGTGCTGGTCGTCGTGCATGACCGGGCAGTCGAGCGCCTCGATCAGCTTGCGCTCCAGCTCGAAGCAGCGCGGCGCGGAGACGTCCTCCAGGTTGACCGCGCCGAACGACGGGCGCAGCCGCACGAGCGTCTCGACGATCTCGTCCACGTCCGTCGTGGTGAGCACGAGCGGGATGGAGTCGAGGCCGCCGAAGGTCTTGAACAGCGCGGACTTGCCCTCCATGACGGGCAGCGACGCGCTCGGGCCGATGTCGCCGAGACCGAGCACCGCGGTGCCGTCGCTGACGACGGCGACCAGGCGGTGCGCCCACGTGTACTTCGCGGCCAGGGAGGGGTCCTCCGCGATGGCCTTGCTCACTCGTGCGACACCAGGTGTGTACGCGATGGACAGCGCTTTCGGGTCAGCCAGCGAGGCGGTCGCGCCGACCTCGAGCTTCCCGCCCAGGTGCGCGTTGAAGATCTCCTCGTCCGTCAGCTGCGTCGGATCGGAGTTCTCGGTGCGGGCTTCGTTCACTGCTGTCACGGCGTCCCTCCTGCGGTGCGGGCGGCGTAGTGGCCCAACATGGGCTCATCACCAGACGGCGCACCGGCCCAGCGTTGTCACGCCGGGTACACGGGGCCTGGAAACTCGGTCGATGCCCTCCGACGAGTTGCGTCGGAGAACCGCCCGAGTGTTGCGGGTGACGGAAGTGTGGCAGGGTCGCGCGTTGCTGTCTGCGGCGGGGATCACACTTTTTCCGCAGGTCAGAGGGCATGTAGCAAGACGTCCGTCCGGTTTTCTGAACCGACCGGTCAGTTTCTGCAGGCAGGAAGCACCCGATCGGTCAAGAAAGATTGACGCCTTAGAGTGACGGCATGCAGGCGAGTTCGCTGAAAATTGACGGCGCGTTCGAGTTCACCCCTCGGACATTTCCCGACGACCGCGGTGTGTTCGTCTCGCCGTACCAGGAGGCCGCCTTCGTGGAGGCGGTCGGGCACCCGTTCCGGGTCGCGCAGACCAACCACAGCGTCTCCCGCGCGGGGACGATCCGCGGCATCCACTACGCGGACGTGCCGCCGTCGCAGGCGAAGTACGTCTTCTGCCCGCGCGGCTCGTTCATAGACGTGATCGTCGACATCCGCGTCGGCTCGCCCACGTTCGGCCAGTGGGACGCCGTGCTGGTGAACTCCGAGAAGTGCAACGCGGTCTACCTCGCCGAGGGCCTGGGCCACGCGATGATCGCCCTCGAAGACGACACGACGATGAACTACCTCTGCTCCACCGTCTACAACCCGTCCGGCGAACACGGCCTGACGCCGCTCGACCCGGCGCTCGACCTGCCGTGGCCGCGTGAGCTCGAGTTCCAGCTCTCGGAGAAGGACACCGCGGCCCCCACTCTGGCCGAGGCCTACGAGGCCGGCGTGCTGCCGCGCTACGAGGACTGCCTGGCGCTGTACGCGTCCCTCAAAGCCTGAAACCGGGCCTCGGCCATAGTCGAGCTTTGACGACTCCGAGCACCTCCGCAGGTCCGAGGTGTTCGGAGTCGGTGCTCGCGAAGGGGTTGTCTCCCACCACGTGCCATCCCCCGTCCACTTCGTGGGAGGCGCGCTTCACCGACAGCTGATCGGGTCTGCTGGCCCATTTCACCAGCACGATCTGCCCAGGCTTGGGTCTGACACCCCACTTGACCAGCACGATGTCGTCGTCGCGCAGGGCAGGGACCATCGACGGACCCCGCACGAGCACGGTGGAGAGGCGCGGTCTCAACGATCACCCTTCGATCAGCCGGAGTAGGGTTCCTACCTGTCGGAGCATCCACTGTTTTCATTCTGGGAGGAACGATGCGACTCGTGTCGCGCATTCTCCGCCCGCGCGTCGAAGCCACCGCGCACTGCGACCTGCCGTGCGGTGTCTACGACCCGGCGCAGGCCCGCATCGAGGCCGAGTCGGTCAAGGCGGTCCAGGAGAAGTACCAGGCCAACGAGGACCCGGAGTTCCGGGAGCGCGCCGTCCTGATCAAGGAGCAGCGCAGCGAGCTCGTCAAGCACCACCTGTGGGTGCTGTGGACGGACTACTTCAAGCCGCCGCACTTCGAGAAGTACCCCGAGCTGCACGACCTGTTCAACCGCGCCACCAAGGCCGCGGGCGCGAGCGGCACGAAGGGGTCCATGGACCCGGCTTCGGGTCAGGCCCTGCTCGACCTGATCGCGCAGATCGACAAGATTTTCTGGGAGACCAAGCAGGGCTGAGCCCCGCGACGGTTTCACCGAACGGCGCCGCCCCCGCACAGGGGGACGGCGCCGTTCGTCGTTGTGGAGAAGGTGTGGCCGCGCCGCGGTCATCAGAACAGGTATCAGGAAAACGACCGTGCGAGCCATGCGCGGGTCCGCCTCAGCGAACGACAACCACCCAGCAGCACCGCGCTCAGGGATTCACGCCCGAACCAGGGAGGGTCTCACTGCCCTCTGGTGTCCGTGCCGCGCTCGTTCTGGCTCAGCTTGTTCCAGGTCGAGGTCAGCTCCGCGCGGATGCGGGCGACACGGACCCCGAAGGCCTCGCGGATCTCTCGGGCATCGACCTCGTCGGAGGCGCCGTGGTGGGGGTGCTCGGCGGTCATGGCGCGCTGGGTACCTCGTAGGCGGACTGCCCCAAACGTGGTCCCCGTCACTGCTTAGGATCGAACAGGTGAGCACCCACCTCTACCTGCTGCGTCACGGCCAGACCGAGTGGTCCGAGAGCGGCAGGCACACGGGACGCACTGACATCGAGCTGACGCCCGAGGGCGAGCAGCAAGCACGCCGCGCGGGCGCCACGCTCGCACGGCTCAGAGGCACCGACCAGGCCCCCGCACTCGTGCTGACGAGTCCCCGCAAGCGCGCCACCAGGACGGCCGCGCTGGCCGGGCTGGAGGTCAGCGCGATGACCGAGGACCTGGCCGAGTGGGACTACGGCGACTACGAGGGCATCACCACGCCGCAGATCCGCGAGCGCGTGGCCGGCTGGACGGTGTGGACGCACCCGATGCCGAACGGCGAGACGCACGCGGAGGTGCAGGAGCGGGCGCGCAAGGTGCTCGGCGAGGTGCGCAAGATCCTGCCCGGCGGCGACGTCGTGCTGGTCGGCCACGGGCACTTCAGCCGCGTGCTGATCGCGGCGTGGCTGGGCCTCGCGCCCGACCAGGGAGTCCACTTCGGACTGGACCCGGCCGGCATCTGCCAGCTGGGCGACGAGCGGGGCGACCCGCAGGTGCGCAGGCTCAACGTGCCCGCGTGGGAGGTGTGATGATCCGGCGGGTCGAACCGCGTGACGTCGACGCGGTCGTGGGACTGGTTCACGAACTGGCGCTGTACGAGAAGGCGCCCGAGCAGTGCCACCTCACTGCGGAGCAGTTGCACACGGCGCTGTTCAACGAGAACGCCGCGTTGTTCGGTCATGTCGCCGAAGTGGACGGTCAGGTCGTCGGCATCGCGTTGTGGTTCCTCAACTTCTCGACGTGGGACGGCGTGCACGGCATCTACCTCGAAGACCTCTACGTCACGCCGGACCAGCGCGGCAACGGTCTGGGCAAGAAGCTCCTGGAAGCGCTTGCCCAGGAGTGCGTGGCGAAGGGGTACACCCGTCTGCAGTGGTGGGTGCTCAACTGGAACGAGCCCAGCATCGGCTTCTACAAGTCGCTCGGCGCCGTGCCGATGGACGAGTGGACGACGATGCGCGTCTCGGACGAAGCCCTGGTCAGGCTCGGCACTTCACCCTGAAGGTTGACGGAAGGTCTCAAAAGGCTCACGAAACGGGTATTCCACTGAGGACAGGTCCACGGTGCTGGAAGCGTCCCCGCCGCCGATCCTCCGGCAAAAAGTAAGCGTGGAAAGAAGGAAAGACCGTGGGCACTGACCCGACTACCGTTGACCCCGCCGTCTCGACCGGCATCGGCGTCTTCGGCGCGATCATCTACCTGGCGTTCGCCGTCTTCGCGATCGTCGTGATGTGGAAGGTCTTCGCCAAGGCCGGTCAGCCCGGCTGGGCCGCGATCATCCCGATCTACAACATCTACGTGTGGCTCAAGGTCGCGGGTCGTCCCGGCTGGTGGCTGATCCTGTTCCTGATCCCGATCGTGAACATCGTCATGGCGCTGATCGTCTCGATCGACATCGCCAAGTCGTTCGCGAAGGACACCGTGTTCGGCGTCGTCGCGCTGTGGCTGTTCAGCATCATCGGTTACGCGATCCTCGCGTTCGGTGGCGCGCAGTACCGCGGCCCGGCCGCGCTGGTGAGCAAGCAGGGCGCCTACCAGGGCTGAGCGAGACCCCGAGGCCGGGCCAGAAGTCACCCCTGTACTTCAGGCCCGGCCTTCATTACGGCCAGAAATGAAACCGTTTTCACAATCATCCCGGCCGGCAACCACGAGGGAATTCGACGCCGCGAAGAGCCACCCGAGGTGTCCGGCGGGTACACGCCGCAGATCTTCGGCGTGCGGCCCGCGTTCGGCTTCTGGATCCGCCACGCGGGTCAGGCGCTGCGAGCCAGGAACGGCTAGACCATCCCGACAGCGCCGTACGTCGACGCGTCGGCGGCGGCGGACGTACCGGGGAGCTCGCCGTCCGCCCTCCAGTGAGCGGCGAGCACCAGCCCGGGCTCCAGCAGCGTCAGGCCGCAGAGGAACTCCTCGACGTCCTGCTTGGACCGCGGCACGAGCTTCGACCCCATGTCGTCCCCGAGGTCGACCAGCCGGCCGACGAGCTCCGGCTCCACGTCCTTCGTGAGGTGCGTCAAGGCGAGAAGGCTGCCCTCGGACAAAGCGGCCCGGTAGCGCGCGATGACGCCCGCGGGCTCGTCCGTGACGTACGGCAGGACGCCGACCATGAGCACGGCGGCAGGCTGGGTGAAGTCGATGAGGCGACGCGTCTCCGGGTGCCGCAGCACGGCGCCGACGTCACCGATGTCGGACTGGACGATGGCGGCGTTGAGGTTGTCGCGCAGCATCGTGCGGGCGTGGGCCACGGTCACCGGGTCGCTGTCGACGTAGACGACGGTGCACGACGGGTCGAGCGACTGGGCGACCTCGTGGACGTTGCCGGCGGTCGGGATGCCGCTACCGAGGTCGAGGAACTGGCGGATGCCGTACTCCTCGACGCACAGGCGCACCACGCGCCGGGAGAAGGACCTGATCGTGCGCGCCATCTCGGCGACGGGGAACCGCTTGATGATCTCCTCGGCCACCAGCCGGTCGACCGCGAAGTTGTGCGCTCCGCCGAGGTAGTAGTCGAACAGGCGAGCCACATTCGGGCGTTCGGAATCGCCGTTTGTCGTCACCCGCTGCGGGCCGTCCTGCACTGCGCACCTCACATGCTCCCGAGCGGCGCGAACGCTGGAGGCACGGTAACTGGCTACTCCGTTCGTGTCCATCCACCATTAGTGGTCACGTAGGGTGATGGCCCCCGGCCGGAGCCGGGGGCCATCGCAGGGTTTACCGCAGGTCGATCAGGGTGTGTCAGACACCCGCGTACTGACGGATCCAGGCGCGGTAGCTGGTGTTGTTGATGTTGGTGTAGTTCGAGACGCTCGAACGGTCCGAGGTGGACGCGACGCCGACCTGCCGGCCGTCCGCGAACATCGGGCCACCGGAGTCTCCACCGGCCGCGATGCCGTCGATCCGGCGCACGCTGATGGCCTGGCCACCGCGGTAGTCACGACCGTTGGTGGTCGTGACGCGGGTGTCCGCGACCTTCAGGTAGCGGGACTGGCAGTTGATCTCCGGCTGGTTGGTGCAGGTGGCACCCCAGCCGTAGATCTTCACGGTCTCGCCGACCGAGACCGTCGAGCCGAGCGGGGCGAACGGCGCGGACATCGACGTGCTGACCCGCGCGAGCGCGAGGTCGGCCGACGGGTGCTTGATGATCTGGTTGGCGGTGACCAGCTGTCCACCGGACGTCTGGTCGAGGCTGCCCGCGCGGAACGTGTACGTGCCGCTGCCGGAAACGCAGTGCTCAGCGGTCAGGATCCACTGAGGTGCGATCTTCGTGGCGGAGCAGTTCTCCCGGCCGTTGAAGAACAGGCGGGCGGCGTACGGGAAGTTCGACGCGTAGCTGCCACCGATGATCATCGGCGACATGTTCGGGTCCTCGGGCGCTGCCGAAGCCGTCGCGGGAGCGAGGGAGAGTGCCGCCAGGACGGCACCCGCGATCGCGGTCATCAAACGCATGGTTGGTCACCTCGGTGAGTGCAGGGAGTGGTTAAGCAACCACCCACAGCTTCACCCGGCCGTGTGACTGTGACCACCCTCCGTTAGTCGGCTTTGTCGTCTTCCGATACGTCGTCGAGGCCCATCGCCCACTTGCGCCCGTCGTTGGTGAAGAGGAACACCAGCACGACGACGCAGTAGATGCCGCCCAGCGAGCCGAGCAGCTGCTGCTCCGAAGGCCCGTAGGCGTACCAGGCGCAGCCGAGCAGCAGCAGCTGCGTGACGATCACCGGCGTGCGGGCGCCGTGGTGGCCGCGGAACAACATGACCGTCGCGAAGAGCACGCCGCCGAACCACACCACGAGCACACCGGCGGCACCGAGGATCGGACCGGCGGGCGTCGATCCGCCGATCACCCGGACGACGAGCGCGACGGCCAGCGCGATGCCGCCCAGACCCTGCACGAAGGTGAGCGCGGACGCGATGCGCACCGCGCGCGGGGGCGCCTGGATCTGAGTGGTCACGGGAGACCTTTCATCACGTTCTGTACTGGTCACGGATCGTAGGCCACCCGGTTGGAGGGCTCTCCGAGCACGTCGGGCGCGGGAAGATCAAGGGGCCTTCAGCGAGCCGGCGGTCGTCCGGGGTGCACTCGGCTGCGAGGTGAACGCGGTGCTGACGGAAGGGAGATCTGCGCCACTTTCGTGAGGCTGTAGCCACCCTGAGGGAGGACATGCGAGCCGCGGACGGTCACGCACTGTCTTACTCTCAAGTAGTGCGCGCTCTTCTCGTGGTGAACCCGCAGGCGACTACAACGACGCCGGCGGGCCGTGACGTGCTGGCGCACGCACTCGCGAGCGACGTGAAGCTGGAGGTCGTCGAGACCTCCTACCGCGGCCACGCGGCGGACGCCGCGCACCAGGCCGCGGCGGACGGGTTCGACCTGGTCATCGCCCACGGCGGCGACGGCACGGTCAACGAGGCGGTCAACGGCATCCTGCGCGGCGGCCCCCGTCCCGAGAAGCCGATGCTGGGCGTCGTGCCCGGCGGTTCGGCCAACGTCTTCGCGGGCGCGCTCGGCATCCCGCGCGACCCCGTCGAGGCCACGCACGTCCTGCTGCAGGCGATCGAGCACGGCACCCGGCGCCGCATCGGGCTCGGCCAGGTCTTCGCGGACGTCATCGAAGGTGGCCGCTGGTTCACGTTCAACGCGGGCATGGGCCTCGACGCCGATGTCGTCGCCGGCGTGGAACGCAAGCGTGCCAAGGGTCACAACGCGAGTCCCGCTCTCTACCTGAGCGTCGCCGTCAAGGCGTACGCGCACCTCGTGCGCAAGCCGCAGCACTTCACCGTCGAGGTTCCGGACGAGGCACCGTTCGACGACGTCGGCATGGTGTTCGTGTCGAACACCGACCCGTGGACGTACCTCGGCGACAGGGCGATCCAGCTCAACCCCAGCACGTCGTTCGACGGCGGCCTCGGCCTGAGTGCGTTGAGGACCTTGCGGGTACCCACCGTCGGGCGCTACATCGCCCAGGTCCTCGCGACGGGGAACCCGAAGGGCGGGAATCTCGTTCGGCGTGACGACGTGGGTTATGTCAGAGTGAAGTGCGAGGAGCCCGCGAACCTCCAGGTCGACGGAGATTTTCTCGGAACGACCACGGCGGTTGAGTTCCGGGCGGTCCCGGATGCGTTGACTGTTGCCCTGTAAGGAACTTGACAGTCCGTGATCGGTTCGTGACCGTCTCGGTACCCAGCCGGGATGTACTGCAGTCGAGTGACAGCAGAGCGTGAAACCCCAGGTGAACGCTGTCGATCTTTTGGGTGAGTTCACTCACCGGGTCAGTGGTTACCCCTTGACATCCCAGCCGTTCGTGAAAGCATTCACAAGCACCCCAAAAACGACCGCTGACAACCGGCGTGCCCTTGTGCGCGCCCACTCGCTGAGGAGTAGTTCCAATGGACTGGCGCCACCGCGCGATCTGCCGCGACGAGGACCCCGAGCTGTTCTTCCCCGTTGGGAACAGTGGTCCCGCGCTGCTTCAGATCGCCGAGGCGAAGACCGTCTGCCGCCGCTGCCCCGTCGTCTCCGACTGCCTCGCGTGGGCGCTCGAGAGCGGCCAGGACGCCGGCGTGTGGGGCGGGATGAGCGAAGACGAGCGCCGCGCCCTCAAGCGCCGCAACGCCCGCACGCGGGCCCGCAGCAACGCCTGACCAGGCAGTTAGCCGCGAACAACCACTAAAGAAGAAGCCCGACACCGTGCCAGGTGTCGGGCTTTTTCTTTGTTTGCACACCCTCCCGCATGACCACGTGAGACCGCTGAGGCTGGTCGTCACGTGTGCACGGCGTTAGTTTAGCGCCGCCCTCTGAGCGGCACGCGCAGGACCGCCTCAGTACCGCCTCGGGGCCTGCGCCGCAAGCTCAAAGAGCCTCTCAATTCGGAATCAACAAGGGTCCGAACGATCTGCAGGCCCAGCCGGTCGGTGCGTTCCAGGGAGAAACCCTGCGGAAGGCCCTTGCCGTCGTCGGTGATCGTCACGTCGAGCCACTTCGCCGACCGCTCGGAGTGCACGACGACCTCTCCGCGCTGGCCAGGGGCGTAGGCGTGCTCGAACGCGTTCTGCACGAGCTCGGTCAGCACCATCACCAGCGGGGTGGCGATCTCGGCCGGCACGATGCCGAACCCGCCCTCGCGGCGCACGCTGACCTGCGTCTCGGTGACCGCCACGTCGCTCATCATCGGGATGACCTTGTCGACCACGTCGTCGAGGTCGACCCGCTCGTCGACGCTCATCGACAACGTCTCGTGAACCAGTGCGATGGAGGTCACACGGCGCACCGACTCGGCGAGCGCTTCCTTCGCCTCCGGGTTGTTCAACCTGCGGCTTTGCAGCCGCAGCAGGGCCGCGACGGTCTGCAGGTTGTTCTTCACCCGGTGGTGGATCTCGCGGATCGTGGCGTCCTTGGACATCAACGCGCGGTCGCGGCGGCGCACCTCGGTGACGTCGCGGCACAGCACGATGGCGCCCGCCGCCTGTCCGCGTGGCCGAAGGGGCAAAGAACGGAACAGCACCGCGGCACCACGCCGCGACTCGGCTTCCATGCGCATCGACGGCTGGCCGTCCAGCGCCTGCCTGATGCGCTGCGCGACCTCGGTGGCGTCGAACGGGTCGCCGATGAGACTGCGCGTCAACGGCGCCAGGTGCACACCCACGAGGTCTGACGCGTGCCCCATGCGGTGGTAGGCCGACAGCGCGTTCGGCGAGGCGAACACCACGGCCCCGGACGGATCGAGCCTGATCAGGCCGTCGCCTACGCGCGGACTGGTGTGCACGTCCGGCGAGGGTTCGGGCGCGGGGAACGTGCCGTCCGCGATCATCTGGCACAGGTCGGCCGCGCTGCCGAGGTACGAGATCTCCAAAGGCGACGGCACGCGCGGCACGGCCAGGTTGGTGCTGCGGCTCAGCACCGCGATGACCTGGCTGCCCAGCCGCACCGGAATGGTCTCGCGCCGCACCGGCACGCCCAGGTGCCAGCGCGGGTCCTCCTCGCGGCAGATCCGCGACTCGTCGATGGCCCGGCGCAGCTGCGGGTGGTCCTCCGAGTCGACCTCGCTGCCGACGACGTCCTCCGGGTGGGCCGTGGGCGCCGTCGTGGGACGGGCCTGGGCGACGCAGAGGAACTTGTCGTCCTCGAGGGGGACCCACATGACGAAGTCCGCGAACGACAGGTCGGAGAGGAGTTGCCACTCCGCGACGACCAGCTGGAGGTGGTCGACGGCGGCGCCGGAGAGCTTGGTGTGCTCGGCCAGCAGGTCCGTGAGCGTGCTCAGAACTCCTCCATGAGAAACTGGTGGATGAAGCAGTTCTTGATCCTAGGAGACTCCCATGTCGAAGCGTGCTCGCAAGCGCCGCGACCGCAAAAAGGGCGGCGCCAACCGAGGCAAGCGCCCCAACGCCTGAGTGCTGCGAAAGGCCCTGGACACCACCACGGTGACCAGGGCCTTTTGTCTTGCTCGGATCTTGGCGGAGGACGTTTCAGTCCTCGCTGCGGATCTCCACGATCGTGGCGCGGATGCGCGCCTTCAGATCAGCGGGCGCGTAGTCCCCGCCGCACTTGCGGGCGAGCAGCGCCTTGAGGTGCTCCTCCAGCCCGAACTGTTCCAGGCACGGATGGCACTCGTCGAGGTGCGTCTGGAGCGCCGCGCGCCGGGTCTTGTCGCATTCCTGGTCCAGGAACAGCCAGACCTCGGACAGCACCTCTGAGCAGTCGGTGTCGTGGGGTTCGCCGCAGTTCATGACGCGTCTCCGTTGCTGCCGTTGCCGCCTCGGAGGAAGCCGCGGTCGCGGGCGACGTCCGCCAGCATGTCGCGGAGCTGGCGACGGCCCCGGTGCAACCGGGACATCACCGTGCCGATCGGGGTGCCCATGATGTCTGCGATCTCCTTGTACGCGAAGCCTTCGACATCGGCGAGGTAGACCGCGATCCGGAACTCCTCCGGCAACCGCTGCAATGCTTCCTTGACGTCGCTGTCGGGCAGGTTGTCGAGTGCCTCGACCTCGGCGCTGCGCAGCCCGGACGAGGTGTGGCTTTCCGCCTGCGCCAGCTGCCAGTCCGTGATCTCGTCGGTCGGCTGCTGAATCGGCTGGCGCTGCTTCTTGCGGTAGCCGTTGATGTAGGTGTTCGTCAGGATTCGGTAAAGCCAGGCCTTCAGGTTCGTGCCCTCCGAGAAGGAGGCGAACGCCGAATAGGCCTTGAGGAACGTCTCCTGCACCAAGTCCTCGGCATCGGCCGGATTGCGCGTCATGCGCAGGGCCGCCGAGTAGAGCTGGTCGAGCATGGGCATCGCGTCGCGTTCGAAACGCGCAGCGCGTTCCGCCGTCGTCTCTGTCGTGCCGGTGGCGGGCACCGCGCTCCCTTCCCACAGGTTCTGGGTCGGGACTGACTCTACGCGTGACCGCTCGAGCATGTTCGTTGCCACGTTCTGACCAACAACGGAGGTGCTGGTAGTAATTCCGCATGGCCGGACGTGGGACCCCCGCCACAGCGCTGCTGGACAAGCAGCGGGTGGCGCACACCTTGCACTCGTACGAGCACGACCCCCGCCACGAGTCCTACGGGCTGGAGGCGGCCGAGGCGCTCGGGCTGGTGCCGGAGCGCGTCTTCAAGACGCTCGTGGCCGAGGTGGACGGCAAGCTCGCGGTCGGCGTCGTGCCGGTGACGGTGCAGCTCGACCTGAAGGGTCTCGCGGCGGCGCTGAAGGGCAAGAAGGCCAAGATGGCCGTCGTCGCCGACGCCGAGCGCGCCACGGGTTACGTCGCCGGGGGCATTTCGCCTCTCGGCCAGAAGAAGCGCCTGCCGCTCGTGCTCGACGAGTCGGCGCTGCGGTTCGAGACCCTGTTCTGCAGTGCCGGCAGGCGTGGCCTCGAAGTCGAGATCACGCCTGCCGACCTGGTACGACTCACCGGCGCGGTGGTCGCGCGCATCAGCGCCTAGCGGCGCTAGCTGACCGGCCACCCGATGTTCCCGACCTGCACGGGAGCGCCGATCCACGACGGCCACGCGACGGTGACCCGGTCACCGAGGCTGCCCTGGCCGGGCAGGTCGAACTGGATGGACGCGGGCGTCACGTGCGGACCGCTGATCCGCGAGCCCACGTAGAGGACGGCGTGGTAGTCCCCGTGGACGGTCGCCTCGCTGTACTCGCCCTGGCCACCGGTCAGCGGAACGTCCACGTCCGCGCCCTCGGCGTCGAGGAACCGCAGGTTGCTCACGCTGCCGCCGATCGTGCAGGTGACGCCCTCCGCGGCGGCGAACCTGACCACGTGCCCCTTGTTCGTGTTCCCGTTCGGGCGCATGTCGTGGACACTGATCACCAGGTCGTCCCCGGTGCACCACGGCGCGTCGTCGGCCTGCGCCGTCGTCGTCACCGCGGCGGACAGGAGGGCGGCACCGGCCAATGCCAGTGCGGTGTTGCGGAACGAGTTCACGCGTTCTCCCCGAATACGTCTCGATTGGTGGTTCCCCTTACGACCGGGGTGACGCCATCGGTGCGCATTCGGTTGCCGTGCAGAAGAATTCCCGTACTTCCGGCCGATGAGGTGTCCATTCGGACAGCGCGCTATTCCCCCGTCTGCCCGTCGATCGCCTCGCGGATCAGATCGGCGTGACCGTTGTGGCGGGCATATTCCTCGATCATGTGCGTGAGGATCCACCGCAGGCTGGGAACTCGCCCGTCACGCCACGGCGCTCGCTTCGCCGGCTGGCTCAGGTCACCGCGCCTGAGCGCCTCGATGAGGTCCTTCCTGGCGCCGTCGACAGCACGCAGCCACAACGCGCGCAACTGCTCCGGGGTGTCGTCGGCGGCCGAGCACCAGTCCCAGTCGTTGTCCGTCTTCCAGTCGACGCTCGCCCACGGTTCCAGCGGCTCGCGGTCGTGCAGGACGACGCGGAACCACTGCTGCTCCACGTAGGCGAGGTGCTTGACCATCCCGCCCAGGGTCATCGTGGACTTCGCGGCGCTCACGTTGAGCTGCTCCGCGGTGAGGCCCTCGATCTTCCACATGAGGGTGGCGCGGTGGAACTCGAGGAAGCCCTTGAGGGTGGCGAGCTCGTCGCCTGCCATCGGTGGTTCTGGCCTGCCCTGTTCATCGAAGACCGTCATGGGCCGAACGTTAGTCCAGCGGGCGCAGCACGCGGTCCATCCACTCGCCGACGTAGCGGCCGACGTCCGCGACCGAGGCCTTCAACGAGTGGTCGCCCTTGAGCAACACGACCTCCCGGTGCAGCGCGCGGTCCGGCTGGCCGAACGGGTCGTTCTCGCCCTGCACGACCAGCGTGGCGACCTCGACGCCGTCCAGTTCGGCCATCCGCGACTTCTCGGGCTTGCCCGGCGGGTGCACCGGGAAGGCCAGGCACAGCACCGCGACGGCCTGGCCCTCGACCGAGGTCCGGCAGGCGACGCGCGCGCCCGACGACCGGCCCCCGAACACCAGGGGCAGGCCGTCGAACCAGCGTTCGCCCAGGTCCTCGACCACCGCCAGCCACGCCGTGTCGAGCTGGCCCGCCGGCGCCGGGGCACGGCGGCCCGCGACGCGGTAGGGCTGTTCGATCAACGCGACGTGCACGCCGACGGAGTTCGCGGCGTGGCACGCGGCGACGAGGTCCGGAGCCTCGACGCCGCCGCCGGCGCCGTGGCCCAGGAGCAGTGCCGCCCGCGGCTCGTGGGCACAGTGCAGCGAGGCACGCGCGGGGCCGTGCGGGGTGTCCACCAACAACGTGGTCATGACGGCTCGAACAAGGTGGGCGCGGGCTTCTCGTCCTCGGTGAGCGAGACGCGGTCCATGAGGGACGGCTTGTTGTTCTTCACGCTGTTCACCTCGGTCGACACCGGCCGCAGCTCGAGCGCCTCGACGATCGACGGGTCGGGGGACAGCAGCTCGCTCGGGTCGAGCGACGCCGGGTCGAGCCACGCCGACCAGCGGTCCGGGGGCAGCAGCAACGGCATGCGGTGGTGCACCTCGGTCATCGCGCCGATGGCGTCCGTGGTGAGCACGGCGCACGTGACGGTCGGGACGTCGTCCTTCCACCACACGGACCACAGGCCCGCCATCGCCAGGGACGTGTCGTCCCCGAGCGTGATGAAGTACGGCTGCTTGCGCCCCTCGCCCGGCTGCCACTCGTACCAGCCGGTGGCGGGGATGATGCAGCGCCGCTTGATCGCCGACTGCTTGTACGCGGGCTTGGTCAGCACGGTCTCGGCGCGGGCGTTGATCATCTTCGCCGCGCCGGAGAGGTCCTTGGCCCAGTGCGGGACGAGCCCCCAGCGCATGACGCGGAGGCTGCGTTCCAGCTCCTCGTCCTCCGGCTGACGCTCGACCACCGCCATGACGCGCTTGGTGGGAGCGATGTTGTAGTCCGCCCCCGGTGCCTCGTCGCCGGTCCCGTCCACCGCGTCGAACTCGGCCGCCAGCAGCGCCGGGTCCTTGGTGGAGGCGTACCTACCGCACAAAACCGATCACCTCCGAAGTCCAGATTGTCCCACGCCGGGAACACCTGTGCGAGCTTGCCCGGCGGGGTGACCACCGGCGTTCGCGCCGGCTCTTGGCGTTCAGACGGCCGTCGAAAGCCGCTGTGAAGGCTGGTGGTCACCCCGTCACCCCCGATGCGGGATCATTCGTGCATGACTCAGCACTGGTCAGCTCCCAGCGCGTCCGGCCCAGTCCACTCGACGGTGCCGGTGCCCGGCTCGAAGTCGATCACCAACCGCGTCCTGGTCCTCGCGGCGCTGGCCGACGGGCCGTCCACGGTCCACGCGCCGCTGCGCAGCCGCGACACGGTGCTGATGACGGCCGCGCTGTCGTCGCTGGGCGTCGGCGTCACCGATCGCGAGGACGGCGGCTGGGACGTGCAGCCCGGCGCGCTGCGCGGACCGGCCGAGGTCGACTGCGGCCTCGCGGGCACGGTCATGCGCTTCCTGCCGCCCGCAGCCGCGCTGGCCGAGGGCGAGATCCGGTTCGACGGCGACCCGCACGCGCGGACGCGGCCGATGAGCACCGTGCTGGGTGCGCTGCGGTCGCTGGGCGTCGAGGTCGACGGGGACGCGCTGCCGTTCACGTTGCACGGCAAGGGATCGGTGCCCGGTGGCGAGGTGACGATCGACGCGTCGGGCTCGTCGCAGTTCGTGTCCGGGCTGCTGCTGTCCGCCGCCCGGTTCGACAAGGGCGTGACGATCCGGCACGACGGCAAGCCCGTGCCCTCGTTGCCGCACATCGACATGACGGTCCAGACGCTGCGGTCGGTCGGCGTCGAGGTGGACACGAGCGTGCCGAACGTGTGGCGCGTCGAACCCGGTGCGATCAAGGCGCGCACGTGGCACGTGGAGCCGGACCTGTCGAACGCGACGGTGTTCCTCGCGGCGGCCGCGGTGACCGGTGGCGAGGTGACGATCCCGCACTGGCCCGCCACCACGACCCAGCCCGGCGACGCGGTGCGCGGCATCCTGGAGCGCATGGGCTGTGCGGTCGAGGTGTCGGAGCGCGGCCTGACCGTGCGGGGCCCGGCGAAGCTGTCCGGTGTGGACATCGACCTGCGTGACGAGAGCGAGCTCACGCCGACCGTCGCCGCGCTCGCGGCGCTGGCCGAGGGCCGCACGACCATCCGGGGCGTGGCGCACATCCGCGGCCACGAGACCGACCGGATCGCCGCGCTCGTCAACGAGATCAACGCGGTCGGCGGCAACGCGACCGAGACCGAGGACGGCCTGGTCATCGACCCCGCTCCCCTGCGCGGCGGCGTGTGGAAGGCCTACGCCGACCACAGGATGGCGACCGCGGGGGCGATCATCGGGCTGGTGGTGCCGGGCATGTCGGTGGACGACATCGGCAGCACCACCAAGACGATCCCCGACTTCCCGGGCATGTGGGACGCCATGCTCACCGGGGGCGCGTAGAAGTGAGCAAGCAGGACTGGCGCCGGCTCGACGAGTCCGATGTGCGCGTGCGCCCCGGCAAGGGGACGCGGCCGCGCAGCAAGAGGCGGCCGGAACACGCGGACGCCGAGACCGCGATGATCATCGGCGTGGACCGCGGCCGCTGGACGTGCGCCATGGAGTCCGGTGCCGTCGTCACGGCGATGCGCGCCCGGGAACTGGGCCGCACGCCCGTCGTGGTCGGCGACCAGGTGGGCGTCGTCGGTGACACGTCGGGGCAGCCGGACACGCTGGCCCGCATCGTGCGCGTCGAGGAGCGGACCTCGGTGCTGCGCCGGACCGCGGACGACACCGATCCGTTCGAACGGGTCGTCGTCGCGAACGCGTCCCAGCTCATCATGGTCGTCGCGCTGGCGGATCCCCCGCCGCGCACGGGTTTCATCGACCGCTGCCTGGTCGCCGCGTACGCGGGCGGCCTGGAACCGGTGCTGTGCCTGACGAAGTCGGACCTCGCCTCGGCGGACGCCCTGCTGGCGCTCTACACCGAGCTCGACGTGGCGGTGGTCGTGACCCGCTCCGACGAGGAGCCCGCCGAACTGCGCGCCCGCCTGGCCAACACGGTGTCGTGCCTGATCGGCCACTCCGGCGTCGGCAAGTCCACCCTGGTCAACAAGCTCGTGCCGGGCGCGAACCGCGCGGTGGGCGTGGTGTCCGGCGTCGGCAAGGGCCGGCACACCTCCACCCAGGCCGTCGCCCTGCGGCTGCCCGAGGGCGGCTGGGTCGTGGACACGCCGGGCATCCGCTCGTTCGGCCTCGCCCACATCACGCCGGACGACATCGTGAAGGCCTTCCCGGACTTCGCCGAGGCCGCCGAGGAGTGCCCGCCCGGCTGCGGCCACCTGGGCTCGCCCGAGGACCCCGGCTGCATGCTGGACGAGCTCGTGCCGGACGCACCGGGCCGGCTGACGTCGCTGCGGCGGCTGCTGGCGTCCCGTGCCGGCATGGACGACTACACGGATTGAGGTTGCGCCGGTCGGTCACACTGTCCCTTGTGAACAGACGTCTGGGGGCTGTGTGGCTGCTGGCCGTGCTGACCGCGTGCTCGACGCCCGCGCCGGCTCCGGCTCCAGCCACTCCGAAACTGCGTGACCTCGCCACGGTCGACGCCTGCACGTTGCTCGCCGAACCGGACTTCGAGAAGCCCTTCACGAAGGCACCCGAGCCGCTCGACGAGCCGCTGAGCTGCCGTTGGTCGGTCGAGGGCCAGACCGTGTGGATGAGCGTCGAGAACGAGTCGCTGGAGCAGGCGAAGGTCCGCGTGCACGAAGGCTCGGAACTCACCGTCGAGGGCCGCAAGGCCTGGTGGGGCGTGCAGTCCGACTTCACCAGCGAACCGTCGAGCAGCATCGGCGTCACCGTGACCGAGCTGGCGGCGGACCGCGTGCTGGTGATGACCGCTGAGAAGATTCCGCGCAACTACGACGTCGGGTCGGTCGCCCGCACCCGGTCCGTCGCGGTGGTGCGAAGGTTGTTCTCATGATCCGACTGCTTCCGGTGCTGCTGCTCGCCCTGACGGCCTGCTCGACCGCACAGCCGACCGCCCCGAAGTTCGAGGACACCGATCCCTGCTCGCTGCTGCGGACCGGCGACGCGGGCCAGATGAACGGCTCCCCCACCAGGACCGAGCGGACGTGCGACTACCCGTTCGGCTCGCTGACCGTGCGGCTGACGTTGCTGAGCGCGAAGTACGCGGACGAGTCGCAGAAGCTGCTGTCCGACGGCGGCTACGGCGGGGTGATCGGCGACCGCCCGCTCACGCGCAAGTGCGCCGTCTCCTCGGGCGAGGTGACGTGCGACGCCGTCGTCGAGGTGCGGGAGGGGCAGCTCATCGGGCTGAAGGTCCTGCAGCGCAGCCACGACCTCAACGTGGTCGGACAGGTCACCCAGGGACTGGCGGCGAAGGCCGTGGAGAGGTTGCCCAAGTGAAGCGCGTCCTGCCGTTGCTGCTCCTGCTCGCGGGCTGCACCGCCACCCCGGTGGCGACGACGACACCTCCGAGCATGACGCCCACGACCACCACGACGGTCACCACCACGTCGCCGCGCCTCGACACGCCGCGCAAGCTGCCCGCCGACCCGTGCCAGGTGCTCGTGGCGAGCGACTTCGACGAACCGCTGTCCGGCACCCCGCAGCCGCAGCCGGACACCCCGCGGTCCTGCCTGTTCCGGGTCGGTGCCGGGAACGACCAGGTTGTCCGCGTGAGGTTCGCGGACGCCTACGTGCGACCGGACCAGTCCATGGAGCTGCTGGTCGGTGACGGTCACTCGGCGTCGATGACGTGCGCCGAGACGCCGAACGGCATCGAGTGCACCGAACTCGTGGCGGTCAACGCCACCGAGTCGCTGGAAGTCGTCGTGTTCCTGCGGGGCGGCAACAGCGGCCAGGTCGCCAAGGCCGTGCAGGGCTACGCGGGCGACGCCTTCGCGCGGATGGTCGTCACATCCTGACGCGCTGCCTCGTCCACTGGTCATGAAGGTATTCGTGATCGGTGCGACGGGCGTTCTCGGACGCGAAGCGGTGCCCCAGCTGCGGGCGGCGGGACACGAGGTCGGTGTGCTGGACAGGCGGACGACCTCGGTGTTCGACGTGGACCAGCTCACGGCCGCGTTCACGGGCTACGACGCCGTGGTCAACCTCGCCACCCGCATCCCGCTCAGCGCCAAAGCCGTGCTCGCGAGCGCGTGGGCGGAGAACAACCGCCTTCGCACCGAGGGCAGTGCCGCCGTGGTCGAGGCCGCGACGAGGGCCGGGGTCGGGCGGGTCGTGCAGGAGGGCATCTCGTTCGTCTACGCGGACGGCGGTGACCGCGAGCTCGGCGAGGACGCGCCGATCAAGCCCGTCGGGCACATCGCCAGCTCGGTCACCGCGCAGCACAACGTGCTGAAGCACCCCGGCGGCGTGTTCCTGCGCATCGGGATGCTGATCGGCGGCGAGGCGATGTCACCGCCGGTGCTCGTCGGCGACGGCTGGATGTCGGTCGTGCACCCCGCGGACGCGGCGGCGGCAGCGGTCGCCGCGCTCGACGCGCCCGCGGGGATCTACAACGTCGGGACGCCGGTTCTCAAGCGGAACACGGGAATCACGCGCCTGCCGAAGTTCTTCGGCAGGTTCGCCGCGTCGCTCGAGGTGTTCGGCCGCTCACAGCGGGTGGTCAGCACGAAGCTCACCGAGGCCACCGGCTGGAAACCGCGGCACTAACCCATGTGCGGGTACCGGTGGTCCGTCTGCGGTACCAGGGTCTCCTTGATGGCACGCGGGCTCGTCCACCGCTGCAGGTTGTAGATCGAGCCCGCCTTGTCGTTGGTGCCGGAACCGCGCGACCCGCCGAACGGCTGCTGCCCGACGACGGCACCGGTCGGCTTGTCGTTGACGTAGAAGTTGCCCGCGGCGAACCGCAACGCGCGGTGTGCCTGCTCGATGGCGGCGCGGTCGCGCGCGAAGACGGCGCCGGTCAGCGCGTACGGAGTGGAGGTGTCGATGGTCTCCATGATCTTCTGGAAGTCCGCGTCCTCGTAGACGTGCACGGCGAGGATCGGGCCGAAGTACTCGGTCGTGAAGATGTCGTGGCGCGGGTCTTCGCCGAGCAGCACCGTCGGGTCGACGAAGTACCCCACCGAGTCGTCGCACGAGCCGCCGGCGAGCACCTCGACCGAGGTGGAGGCGGACGCCATCAGCAGCGCCTCCTTGTGCTTGGCGAACGCGCGGTGGTCGATCACCGCGCCGCCGAACACCGACAGGTCCGTGACATCGCCGTAGGACAACGACTTCGTGACGTCGAGCAGCTGCTCGCGCACTCCGCCCTCCCACAGGGACCGCGGGACGTACGCCCGCGAGGCCGCCGAGCACTTCTGGCCCTGGTACTCGAAAGCACCGCGCACCAGCCCGGTGACGAGCGCCTGGGGATCGGCGGAAGCGTGCGCCAGCACGAAGTCCTTGCCGCCGGTCTCGCCGACGACGCGGGGGTAGGCGCGGTAGTTGTCGAGGTTGCCCGCCATGGTCTGCCACAGCGTCTTGAACGTGCGGGTGGAGCCGGTGAAGTGCAGTCCGGCGAAGAACCGGTCCCGCAACGCGACCTGGCTCAACGCCTGGCCGTCGCCGGTCACGAGGTTGATCACGCCCGGCGGCAGGCCCGCCTCTTCGAGCAGCCGCATGGTGAAGTGCGCGGCCAGCTGCTGCGTCGGCGACGGCTTCCACAGCACCGCGTTGCCCATCAGCGCGGGTGCCAGCGGCAGGTTGCCCGCGATGGCGGTGAAGTTGAACGGCGTGATCGCCACGACGAACCCGTCGAGCGGCCGGTGGTCCATCCGGTTCCACACGCCCGGCGACGAGACCGGCTGTTCCTCGAGGATCCGGCGGCCGAAGTGGACGTTGAAGCGCAGGAAGTCGATGAGCTCGCACGCCGCGTCGATCTCGGCCTGCTGCACGGACTTCGACTGGCCGAGGATCGTGGCGGCGTTGAGGGTGTCGCGCCACGGTCCCGCGAGCAGGTCCGCCGCCCGCAGCAGCACCGCCGCCCGTTCGTCGAACGGCAGCTCCTGCCAGCCCGGCGCCGCGTGCTGGGCGGCGCGCATGGCGTCGGCGACGTCGGAGTTCGTGGCCTGTGCCGTCACGCCGAGAACGTGCCTGTGGTCGTGCGGCTGCACCACGTCGATGCGGTCGCCACCACCCATCCGCTGTTCACCGCTGATGGTCATCGTCAGCTCGTGCTTGGTGCCTTCGAGCTCCGCGATGCGTGCTTGCAGGCTGGCCCGTTCGGCGCTACCGGGTGCATAGGTGCGCACGGGCTCGTTGACCGGTTCGGGTGCAGACGTGACTGCGTCCATTCCCCCATCGTGGCACGCGGTAGTAGGGTCCGTCGGGTGGCGCGGGTGACTGGCATCGGCGGGGTTTTCCTGCGTTCAAGGGATCCTGTGCGCTTGGCGGCCTGGTACCGCGAGAACCTGGGCGTGCCGATGAGCGAGAAGGGCACCGTCACCTTCCACTGGCTCGACACGGCGACGAACGAGTACCCCGGCACGACGACGATGGCGTTGTTCGCGCAGGACACGGAGTACATCGGCGAGCCCCACCAGCGCACCATGCTGAACCTGCGCGTGGACGACCTGGTGTCGTTGATGGCCAAGCTGAAGGCACGCGGTGTCGAGGTGCTGCCCGACACCGAGGACTCGGAGTTCGGCCGGTTCGGGTGGTGCGTCGACCCCGAGGGCAACCGGATCGAGCTGTGGGAGCCCGCGGAGGGGATGTGACCGTGCTCGACGAGGCCGTGCGCGCGCTGCGGGAGTGGCAGCACGACGACCAGCCGTTCCAGCTCCACCCCGGAGATCTGGGCTGGTACCGGCGTTTCGGTGACGAGGCGGCGGCCGCGGCGGTGCGGACCTGGCGCAGGGACGGGCGGATCGTCGCCGTCGGGCTGCTGGACGGCGCCGACCTGCTGCGGTTCACGATCGCGCCGGAACTCCGCGCCGACGAATCGCTGGCCCTGCGGCTGGCCGACGACATCGGCACTCCCGAGCGCGGCGTCCTTCCCGCCGGGACGGTGTACGTGGAGTCCCCGCGGGGCACGCGGTTCCAGGAGCTGATGTTCGAACGCGGTTGGCGGTCGGACGAGCCGTGGACGCCGTTGCGCCGCGGCCTCGGCGAGCCCGTGGCGGATCCGGGCGTGCGGATCGAGGTGATCGGGCCTGACCGGGCCGAGGTGCACGCGGGCGTGATCAGGGCGTCGTTCGAGAAGTCGACGTTCACCGAGGAGCGCTGGCACGCGATGGCCGCCGGTTCGCCGTACGCCGACGCCCGCAGCCTGGTCGCGTTCGACGGAGATCACGCGGTCGCGGCGGTGACGGTGTGGTCGGCCGGTCCGGGCACGCCGGGGTTGATCGAACCGATGGGCGTGCACCACGACCACCGGGGCAGGGGGTTCGGCAGGGCCATCACCCTGGCCGCGGCGTCAGCGCTGCGGGACCTCGGCTCGTCGAGCGCGCTCGTCTGCACGCCGAGCTCGAACACCGGCGCCGTCGCCACCTACCGGGCAGCCGGGTTCGACCAGCTGCCCGAGGTGCACGACCAGCGCCGCTAGAGCAGTTCCAGGACGAACGGGAGCTCCTGCGCCGCGTACCAGGCCAGTTCGTGGTCCTCGGCGCTGCCCAGCGCGAACTCCGCGTCCGGGTCGCCCAGGTCCGCCGCGTCGATGACATCCACGGCCGCGCGCACGTCCTGTTCGGCCTCGGCCGTGTCGAGGTGCACGGCGGCGACGTCCTTCAGCGTGAACGAGCCGCCGACCTTCACGACCGAGAAGTCGAGGTCGGGGCGCAACGTCACGTCGTCCACGTCCACCGCGAGCACCGCGCGCCGCGGCTCCGCCTTCTCGTCGGCCGCGAGCAGCCGCAGGGAAGCCCGCGCGGCGTCGAGCATCGCCGCGTACTCCAGTTCCTCCGTGTCACCCGCCGCGTAGGACTCGCGCAGCGCCGGTGTCAGCGCGAACGCCGTGCCGGTGACCGGAGCCAGTTCGCCGTTGTCGACGAACGCGCGCAGCATCGGCACCGTGGCCGGGATGTAGACCCTCATGCGCTGGCCGTCCCCATCAATTCCTCCACCGACTCCTCGACCATGGTCGCGAGAACGTCCACATCGGACATGGCGTCGCGGTCGCCGTTCAAACCGAAGTACACACCGCCGTCGTACGACGTCACCCCGATGGCCAGCGCCTGGTTCTTGGCGAGCGGGACGACCGGGAAGATCTCGGTCATTCTGGCCCCCGCCGCGTACAGCGGCACCTGCGGGCCGGGAACGTTGGTGACGATGACGTTGAACAGCCGGCGGCTGAACGAGCTGGCGGCCCGCGCGCCGAGGGCGTGCAACGTCGGCGGCGCGAAGCCGGAGACCTTCACCAGCGCGTCGGCGGCGACGGACTGACCGGACTCCTGGTGCGCCCGCATCGCGTGGCTCACGTGGTGCAGGCGGACGACCGGGTTCGGCTCACCGACCGGCAGGTCGACCAGGTAGGCGCTCACGTTGTTGCCCGAGTCAGGATCGGCCTCGCGGACGCTCAGCGGGGCCATCGCGCGGATCGTGGTGCTGCCGGTGACGTTCTCGCCGCGGCTGAGCAGCCAGTTCCGCAGGGCGCCGCTCAGTGCCGCGAGCACCACGTCGTTGACCGTGCCGCCGTGCTGCTTGCGGATGGCGCGCAGGTCGTCGAGCTGGGCGCGTGCGACGGCGAACCGGCGCTGCGGCGAGGTGATGCGGACGTTCAACGGGGAGCCCGGCGCGGGCGTGGCGGCGGTGCGGACCGCCGAGGCGAGCACGCCGAACGCGTTGAAGACCTTCTCGACCGTGTTGACGGTGTCGAGGGCGGCGCTGCGGACGTTCTCCACGAGCTCGCCGGGGCTGTGCACGATGTCGGTGACCGCGTCGGCCACGAGCTGCAGCGCACTGGGCTCGGGCTGCGGCATCCAGAGGTTCTCGACGTTGGTGCGCGGCGTCGGCGAGACGTCCAGCATGACCTGGCCGATCTCCAGCGACGCGATGCCGTCGATCATGGCCTGGTGGGTCTTGGTGATGACCGCGGTCTGGTTCTTCTCGAGGCCCTCGACCAGGTAGATCTCCCACAGCGGGCGGGAGTGGTCGAGGGGGCGCGACATCAGGCGCGCGATCAGGTCGTGCAGCTGCGTCTCGTTGCCCGGCTTGGGCAGGGCGCTGCGGCGGACGTGGTAGGTGACGTCGAAGTCCGGGTCGTCGACCCACACGGGACGCGCGATGCGTCCGGGGACCTGCACGACCTTCTGCCGGTAGCGCGGCACGAGGCTGAGGCGCTGCTCGATGAGGTCGACGAGCTTGTCGTAGTCGAAGCCCGCCTTGGGCCGGCGGAACACCGCCACACCGCCGACGTGCATCGGCGTCTTGGCGTCCTCCAGGTACAGGAACGAGGCGTCCAGCGCTGACAGGCGGTCCGGCATGCACCCAGCCTAGTGGCGTCCGCGGTCCATCAGCTTCTGAAGTGCCGCGCGTTCGCGCGGATCGCGGTCGTGCCGCTCCAGCCGGATGCGCGCGGCCTCCGGGATCGCGTTCCTCGCCTCCGGGTCCACGTTGGCCATGAACGACCGGAGGAACCGCCAGCGCGTGAGCTTCATGACCGGCGCGAGGTGGGCGACGGCGAGCGACACCCAGCTCAGTGCGACGTCGAGCCTGCGGTCGCCCTTGGTGGCGCTCGCCCAGTCCAGGACCACCGGCCCCTCCGGGCCGAGCACGACGTTGCCGGGGTGCAGGTCGAGGTGCAGCAGGTCGCCCTCGCCGCTGAGGAAGCCGGGCGCCGGGATGACGTCGAGGCGACGGTGCAGGTCTGCGAGCTCCTCACCGAGGCTGCCCGCGAGCCACGGCCTGCGGCCGATCTCCTCGGACATCCGCGGGCCGGGCACGTACTGCATCACCAGTTCGTCCTCGGTGGCCTCGTGCACGCGCGGGACGGGGATGCCGCAGCCGCTCAGATACGCCATCATCTCGGCCTCGCGCCGCAGGTCACGGCCGGTGCGCGTGCGTTTGACGAGCAGCCCGTCGGACCGGATGAACACGTCCGAGTCCTGACCGCTCGCGAGATGTTGACGTTGCGCGACGCTGCGCATACCTGCCGTCATGTGACGATCATCATCGATATGATCCGAAACACAAGGGCCGAACGGCTCTAGTGGAGCTCTTCACCCGTTTGAGCTCCGTGTGCCCGCCTCTGGCACTCTCTTCCGGTGGAGATCTCGCCCAAGGACCGCTTCGTCACCGTCTACGGCCGCAAGCCAGTGCTGGAAGCGCTGGACGACTCGGCGCTCACGGTCGACAAGGTGGTGCTCGCCGACACGGCCCGTGGCCCGGCCGCGCGCGAGATCCTCGACGCGGCCCGTTCGCGTGGCGTCACCGTGCAGCGCGCGACCGCGCAGCGCGTGAAGGTGCTGGCGGGCAACGGCAAGCAGGACCAGGGCGTGCTCGCCGACGTGGTCGCGCCGCGGATGAAGCCGCTGGCGCTTGCGCTGGAAGAGGGATCGCTGGGGTCCGTGCTCGTGCTGGACGGCATCACGACCCCCGCGAACGTGGGCATGATCCTGCGCACCGCGACCGCCGCGGGCATCGACGGCATCGTCGTGCCGCGCCGCGGCGTCGCCTCGATCGACCCGCTCGTGGTGAAGGCCTCCGCCGGGGTGGCTTTCCGAGCGCCCGTTCTGCGCTGCGGCACCGCGGCGGAGGCCTCGGCTTTGTTGCGCGCGTCCGGCTATTCGCTGCACGCGCTCGATTCCCACGCATCCGACACGATTTATTCCGCTTCTTTCCCAGCACGCGCGGCTTTCGTGCTCGGCAGTGAAACGTCCGGAATCACCGACGACGTGCGTCCGCACATCACGTCGTGGCTTTCCATTCCGATGGCGGCGGGCGTGGAATCCCTGAACGTCGCGTCAGCGGCGGCCGTGCTCTGCTTCGAGCTGGTGCGCCGGGCTCAGTGATCAGAGCCAGTCGACGTGGTACCCGTCGACCCGCGGGTACCCGAGCAGCGACGTGCAGGTCGCCACCGAGGACTCGCCCCTGACCCAGCCGACCGTCCCTTGCTCGTCCCACACCCCGAGCCCGTTCGTGCAGTGCGCGACGGCCCGGAACCGCCCTGGCCGGCCGTGGTCGCAGAAGACCTCGACGGTGCGCCCGTCCCTCAGGTAATCCTCGTAGCAGCCGCGTTCCTGTGCCTGCGCGGGTGATGCAATTGCCGTGGCTGCAATGGCGACCGCAACACAAGCGACAATTCTTCGCATTTTGTCCCCTATGCAATCGACTACCGACCAATTCGACGCTAGTGCCTCGCCGAAAAAGCGGCAATGACGCTCCGGGGTGAACACTCAATCGCGGAGCGCGATCGCTAGCAGGATCTCCAACTCCTCGAGGGTGGACCGCGTCGACCGATGGTGGACGCCGACCATGCCCGCCTCGGCAGCCCCGTGGACGTTGACCGCGAGGTCGTCGACGAAGACGCACTCGCCCGGTTCCACGCCCAGCTTGGTGGCCGTGAGCAGGTAGATGTCGGTGTCCGGCTTGGCGAGCCCGACCTCGCCGGAGATGACCGCGACGTCCAGCAGCCCGCTCAGCACGGCGGGCGGCTGCCACCACCCGTCCGCATTGGACAGCAGCGCGGTCTTGAGCCCGCCCTGCCGCGCCTTGCGCAGGGCGGTGAGGAGCGGCGGTTCGGCGGGGTTGTCCTCACCGGGGTCGGTCAGGACGCCGCCGTAGTCGAGCACCAGGGCTTTCAGCATGGCTGGGACCGTAACGCCACTTTCGGGTGTTCGGTGTCCTGATCTGGCCGCTGGCGCGCCAAGTCGGCATGCCCCCAGTGGTCCGCCGCCTGCCCGCCTACGAACCTCCGGTCGGAGGCCCCGCCCAGATCCCCCTGCCCCGGCCGCGCCCGGTGTGGGTGCCGATCCCGGAGCCACCGTCCCCCGCGCTGGACGCCGCACGCCTGCTCGCGGTGGTGCTGGAGGTGCTGGACGGACGCCGGCCCGCCCGGCTGCTGCGGGAGGTCGCGGTGCCCGCGCTGGCGGCCCGGCTCGGCGAGTCGGTCCGCTCCCGGACCACGCGGATGGTGCGGCCGCCTCGGGTCTGCCACCCGTCGCGGCTCGTGGCGGAGATGTCGGTGACCGTGCGGAGGGAGGGGCGGGTGCTGGCCGTGGCCGGTCGCGCCGAGCACGGCGGCGGGAGGTGGTGGTTCACGTCGTTCACGGTGTTGGAGTGAGGTACGGGAGTGAGGTGCTGGGATGCGGTGCCGCCGGGAAGCGGGCGGCGTTCCCCGGAGGGACACCGCACGCCGGTTGGAACGCCGCGCACTCGATGGTGCCGGAATGAGGCGCCGGAGTGAGGCGCTGGCATGCGGTGCCGCCGGGGAAGCGGGCGGCGTTCCCTGGAGGGACACCGCACGCCGGTTGGAACGCCGCGCACTCGATGGTGCCGGAGTGAGGCGCCGGAGTGAGGTGCTGGGATTCGGTGCCGCCGGGGAAGCGGGCGGCGTTCCCGTGAGGGACGCCGTGCCGCCGGGTAGAACGCCACGCACTCGGTGGCGCCGACGGTGGGTCGCGGTCGCGCTCAGGGTCGGGTCGGCTCTGCTACGCGGTCGGCTCTGCTACGCGGTCACCTGGCCAATCCACCGCGCAGCATCCCCCGCCCGGCCTGCCGAGTCCGCCCAACCGGCCGACCCGCCTGACCTGTCGAACCGGGTCGATCCGCCCCGCACCATCCCCCGCCCCGCCTGCCGCACCCGGCCAGCCCTGCGCCATCCACCCAGCCGGCCTGACGTGTCGGCTCAACCGAATGGCCCGCCGGACCCTGCCGCACTTGTCAGGTCCTCCCCGCCCGCCGCGACTCACCCGCCGCGCCTCGCACCGCGCACACCTGCCGCACCCCACACGCCGCGCCCCGCCCGCCGTCCCGCAGCGCACGCCCCGCCGCGCCCTCTACCCCGCCGCGCCCCGCACCGCGCACACCTGCCGCACCCCACCCGCCGCGCCCCGCCCGCCGTCCCGCAGCGCACGCCCCGCCGCGCCCTCTGCCCCGCCGCGCCCTCTACCCCACGTACCCCACCAACCCCCAAACGCCGCGTGGGCCGCGCTCCCTGAGGAACGCGGCCCACGCGGGGTGGTGGTGCGGTGAGGCGTCAGCCCTTCTTGCGGTTGTTCTTCGCCGCCTGGCGGGCCGCCTCGCGGCGCTCCTTGCGGGTGCCGCCGCCCTGCTGGCCTGCCGCTCCGGCCGGCTCGCCGTGCTCGTCGACTCCGCCGTCCTCGGCCGGGCCGCTGTAGCTCAGGTTCTGCTGGCCGGGGCCGCCGAGGCCCTTGCCGCGCAGGGCGGGCGGGATGGCGTTGCCGCTGGCCAGCTGGGCCATGGCCGGGCCGGCGGGGGCTGCGGGCTCCCGCTGCGCCTGCTGCTGGGCTGCCGCCGCGGCACGGGCCCTGGCCCGTGCGCCGCCGCCTCCGCCGTTGCCCGACACCTGCGGCAGGGCCTGCGGGGCCGCGCCCAGGGTGACCGGGACCTCGGGCTGGGCGGGCTCGGGCTCCGCCGCTTCGACCTGGAGGTTGAACAGGAAGCCGACGGTCTCCTCGCGCAACGCGTCGAGCATCGCGTTGAACATCTCGAAGCCCTCGCGCTGGTACTCGATGAGGGGGTCGCGCTGCGCCATCGCGCGCAGGCCGATGCCCTCCTTCAAGTAGTCCATCTCGTAGAGGTGCTCGCGCCACTTGCGGTCCAGGACGGACAGCAGGACGCGGCGCTCCAGTTCGCGCATGGCGCCTTGGCCGACGCGGCTCTCGATGTCGGCCTCGCGGGCGTGGTAGGCGTCCATCGCGTCCTGCACCAGGAGGTCGCGCAGGTACTCGCGCGTGACGTCCTCGTCGGACTCGAGGATCTCCTTCGGGTCCAGCGAGACCGGGTAGAGGGTCTTGAGAGCGGTCCAGAGCTTCTCGAAGTCCCAGTCCTCGGCGTAGCCGTCGGCCGTGGCGCCGTTGACGTACTCCTCGACGACGCTCTCGATCATGTGCTCGACCTGCTCGCGGAGGTCTTCGCCGGCGAGGACGCGGTGGCGCTCGGCGTAGATCACCGTGCGCTGGCGGTTCATGACCTCGTCGTACTTGAGGACGTTCTTGCGGATCTCGAAGTTCTGCTGCTCGACCTGGGTCTGCGCGCTGCGGATGGCGCGGGTGACCATCTTGTGCTCGATCGGCACGTCGTCCGGCACGTTCAGGCGCGTCATGACCATCTCGACCATGGACGCGTTGAAGCGGCGCATCAGTTCGTCCTGCAGGGACAGGTAGAACCGCGACTCACCGGGGTCGCCCTGACGGCCGGTGCGGCCGCGCAGCTGGTTGTCGATGCGGCGCGACTCGTGGCGCTCGGTGCCGAGCACGTAGAGACCGCCGGCCTCGCGGACCTCGTCGGCCTCCGCCTTGCCCTGGGTCGTCAGCTCCTCGACGACCTTGGCCCACTCGGCCTCGTACTCCTCCGGCGTGGTCACCGGGTCGAGGCCGCGCTCGCGCAGCTCGTGGTCCGCGATGATGTCCGGGTTGCCGCCCAGCACGATGTCGGTACCGCGGCCGGCCATGTTCGTCGCGACGGTGACGGCGCCCTTGCGGCCCGCCTTCGCGATGATCAGCGCCTCGCGGTCGTGGTGCTTCGCGTTCAGCACCTCGTGCGGGATTCCCCTGCGCACCAACAGCTTCGAGAGGTACTCGGAGCGCTCGACGCTCGTCGTGCCGATCAGGACCGGCTGGCCCTTCTCGTGCTTCTCCGCGATGTCGTCGGCGACGGCGTCGAACTTCGCCTCCTCGCTCTTGTAGACGAGGTCGGGCTGGTCCTTGCGCTGCGGCGGGCGGTTCGTCGGGATCGGGACGACGCCCAGCTTGTAGGTCTGGTGGAACTCGGCCGCCTCGGTCTCGGCGGTACCGGTCATGCCGCCGAGCTTCTCGTACAGGCGGAAGTAGTTCTGCAGCGTGATCGTGGCGAGAGTCTGGTTCTCCGCCTTGATCTCCACGCCTTCCTTGGCCTCGATGGCCTGGTGCATGCCCTCGTTGTAACGGCGACCGGAGAGCACACGACCCGTGAACTCGTCGACGATCATGACTTCACCGTTGCGGAGGATGTAGTCCTTGTCGCGGTTGTAGAGCTCCTTCGCCTTGAGGGCGTTGTTCAGGTAGCCCACCAACGGCGTGTTCGCCGCCTCGTACAGGTTGTCGATGCCGAGCTGGTCCTCGATGAACTCCACACCGAGCTCGGTGACGGCGACCGTGCGCTTCTTCTCGTCGTACTGGTAGTGGTACGACTTCGACTTCTCCTCGATGACCTCGATGCGGTCCTTCTGGGAGAGCTGGGTGACGTCGATGCCGCGCATGCGCGGGACGAGCCGCGCGAACTCCGTGTACCAGCGGGCCGACTGCTCGGCGGGGCCGGAGATGATGAGCGGCGTGCGGGCCTCGTCGATGAGGATCGAGTCGACCTCGTCGACGATCGCGAAGAAGTGGCCGCGCTGCACGCACTCGTCGAGGCTCCACGCCATGTTGTCGCGCAGGTAGTCGAAGCCGAACTCGTTGTTCGTGCCGTAGGTGATGTCCGAGTTGTACGACGCGCGCCGCTGCTCCGGAGTCATCTCGGAGAGGATCGCGCCGACGGTCAGGCCCAGGAAGCGGTGAACACGGCCCATCCAGTCCGCGTCGCGCTTGGCCAGGTAGTCGTTCGTGGTGATGACGTGGACGCCCTTGCCGGCGATGGCGTTGAGGTAGACGGGCATGACCGAGGTCAGCGTCTTGCCCTCACCGGTGCGCATCTCGGCGATCTGACCGAGGTGCAGCGCCGCGCCACCCATCATCTGGACGTCGTAGGGGCGCTGGCCCAGGGTGCGCTTCGCGGCCTCACGGGCCACGGCGAACGCCTCCGGCAGCAGCTCGTCCAGCGACTCGCCCTCGGCGTGGCGCTTCTTGAACTCCTCGGTCTTGCCCCGCAGCTCGGCGTCGGAGAGGTCCACCACCTCGTCTTCCAGGTGGTTGATGTGCTGGGCGATGTTGCGGAGGCGCTTGAGCATCTTGCCCTCGCCGGAGCGGAGCAGTCGGGACAGCACCATCTGGATAGACCTCATCACCTGTATCGCGGCGCGCCCACGTCGGACGCCTTTCCCCTGCCCATCGTAGGCAAGTCGCCAAGATGTGTGCACGGACACAGGCGGATTGGGGCACCCGACCTGGTATGTGCAGGTCAGGTGCGGTTTCAGCGATCTTCCCAGGCCACCTGTCGCCGGTGCCCCCACCTCGGCTACTGGTGTGGAGAACGCTTGAGGGCCGCGCAAAGGTTCCTGGCCCGGCCGATTTCACCTTGACGTTGACTTCTCATTGCCCCGAAAGGCGGAGATTCGACGTCGGTTCAGCAGATGTGGCCGGTGCCGCAGACGCACGCCGCCGCCCCGCACGCGAGGGGTGCGGGGCGGCGGCGGTCGGAGGAACGTGGTCGAGCGGGGTCAGGCCAGCCTGATCACGCCGTAGTCGAATCCCTTTCGGCGGTAGACGACGCTCGGGCGTCCGCACTCGGTGTCGGCGAACAGGTAGAAGTCGTGTCCGACCAGTTCCATCTCGTAGAGGGCCTGGTCGACGGTCATCGGTTTGGCGGCGTGCTCCTTCTCGCGTACAACGCGTCCGGGCAACTTCTCTTCGAGGCCGTCGTCCCACCGCTGCGCGGGCACTTCCGCCATGCCCTCGTAGTCGGCCTCGGGTGCGTCGAGCACCGCGGTCTTGGCGCGGCGCGACGTCATGCTTTCGCCTGCGGACTGGTCGATCAGTCCGCTTGTCGCTTCGGCCACCGAGATCGGGGCGCGGGCCCCGTGGTGGACGCGCCTGCGGTCGTGTGACCGCCGCAGACGGTTCTCGAGCTTCGCGACCGCTGCATCGAGCGCGGCGTAGAAGTCACCCGCGCAGGCTTCGGAACGGACCACGGGTCCACGTCCCTTGCCGGTGATTTCGACCCGCTGGCAGTTCTTCGACTGACGGCGGTTCGGCTCGTGGAAAAGCTCCACGTCGAAGCGGATGACCTTGCGGTCGTAGCGCTCAAGCCGGGCCAGCTTTTCGGCGACGTGAACCCTGTAGTGATCGGGCACCTCGACGTTGCGGCCCTTAACGACGATGTCCATACACGACCTCCCTCGCTTTGCTGCGAGCTATGGCTGGACTGCTTTAAAAGCGCCGTGGCGATCTTGGATCGCGGATGTGTCGCAGAGGGTCGTCTCCCTCAGCTCTCACGGCGCCAGGGTCATGGGCTGTTCGCCTCCTCCCCGCGGGCCGGGAACGCTGATAGCGGTGCACGTTAGCTTGGGATTCACCGTCGCGTAAGCCCCCTTGCCGGGGGAACGATGAGATTTTTTGATGACTACGCAGCGCGACGACAGCGCGTTGCCAGTCGTTTCCCGAGCGTGCCCCGAACCAAACCCCACGGCACTCCGCTCACCCGAACGGCGCACGGCCGAACCGGCACTCGACGGCAGCCTCGCTGCGTCGAACGGGTCCAGTCGCGGCCTCATACCCAGCCAACGGGCGACCCCCGCGTCATGTTCCCGAAACCTGGAAGAGATCGATTCCGAACCACTCGGCGGTCCCCTGCGCACTTCTTCGCACCGATCCGCGCGGCGCGGATGCCCGATCACAGCCCAGTCACGCCTGGCTGAACGGTGGATTTCGCCCAATGGCGGACAAGGCAGACGATCACCGTTGGCGCGGGCGTCCGGCTATTGCTCACTAATAACCGCTGGTCAGCTCCACACGTGAATAATCGTTAACCAGACGGGGCTGTGGCGAGCACGCCTGAGGTCGTCCGAGGACGTGATGGTCGTGGGTCGGTGGTCGTTGATCGACGGCCTCATGTGCGGACGCCTCAGTTCTGAAACACCGCCTCAACACACGCTCGCACGAACCGGGCGAAACGTGTTGCGCCCTCTCGGAAGATCGTCACAGAACTCGCGCCGAGCAGGGGTTTCCGTCACGCCGAACGGCCTCGGAGATCGACAACGTCACCGGAACTTCACCCTTGTGGGCGGTGCCGAAAGACCCCGCCCAGGGCCTCTCCCCCGATTTTCTGTCAGACCTCACCGCCACCCTGGTCCCATGACAGCTCTCGACCTGCTCGTGCCGGCCACCTGCTCCGGCTGCGGCCGCCCCGGCTCCCTGTGCTGCGCCACGTGCTTCGCCGCGTTCGGCCCGCCTGCCCGGCTCCAGGTGCCCGGCGTGGGGCCGCCTGTGTGGACGCTGGCGGCCTATCACGGCGCAGCGAGGGAACTGGTGCTGGCCTTCAAGGAACGAGGCGCACGGCCCCTCGCAGCGTGGTTCGGCGCTCTCGTCGCGGTGGCGCTCGTCGCGATCGGGCCTCCACCTTGGACGCTCATCCCCGCACCGTCGCGCCGCAGCGCCGCGCGGAACCGCGGCGGCGACCACATGCTGCGGATCGCGAGGGAGGCGGACATCGCCGCCGTCGCCCCCGTGCTGTGTTTCGACGCCGGAGTGGCCGACTCGGTCGGGCTGGGCGCCGGAGCGCGGAGGCGGAACCTGGAGGGGCGGGTGCTGGTCCGCGGTCCGTCGCCGCCGGGCACCACCGTGCTGCTGGACGACGTGGTCACCACCGGGGCGACGGCGTCGGCCTGTGTGCGGGCGCTGCGGCAGGCCGGGGTGCGGACGAACGCGGTGCTGGTGCTGACGTCGGCCCGGCCTCACCGGCCTGGGGAGTGACGGGGTGGGCAGTCGGGGTTGGGCAGTCGGGGTTGGGCAGTCGGTGTTGGGCGGTGAGGGGGTCGGGCGGCGAGCGGTCGGGAGCGCGGCGAGAGGGCGAGCGGCGACCGGTCGGGCCGGGAGGGCGGCGAAAGGTCGGGCGGCAAGCGGAGGGGCTGAGCGGCAAGCGGAGGACCGCGAAAGGAGGGCGGCGGGAGTGAGAGCTTGAGCAGTGGAGGCCTGAGCGCCGAGGGCCTGGTTCAGGGGCGTTGGGCCTGGGCCGGGTGGCATGAGGCGGGGTGCTTCGGCTGCGCGCGCGAGAGGTGCGCTGCCGCGGACGCGTCCTGATGGCAGAAGGGGTCCGGCAGGAGGGCCCGGAGAGAGGGGCCTACAGGAAGGGGAAGTCTCTGGCCGGGTGGCGTGAGGCGGGCGCTTCGGCTGCGCACGAGAGGGGCGCTGCCGCGGACGCGTCCTGACGGCCGTAAGCCCTCAGCGGGCACGACTGGGCTGCGGTGTCGTGGCAGGCACGACTCGGCAGTGTGCGTCGCGGCGGGCGCGGCCAGGCTGCGGTGTCGCGGCGAGCGCGGCCTGGCAGCGGTGCGTCGCGGCGGGCACGACTGGACAGCGGTGCATCGCCGCGAGCGCAGACCCGGCTGTGGCGCGCCTCGGTGGGCGATGAGGTCTCTCGGCAACTCGCGGCGCCAGCACCACCGGCCAGCCTGCGCCGCGCAGTCGCAGGCTGCCAGTTCACCTCAGCCCAGCCACGCCTACTCGGCCACGGCCCGGCCGCGCGACCCAGCTCAGCCGTGCCAATCCAGCCGCGTCAGCCCAATCAACTGAGCCGCGTCAGCCCAACCGTGCCAGCCCAGCCACCCCGAGCCGCGTCAGCCCGGGTAGAACACCAGCGCCCCCGCCGGCACCCGAATCCCGCTCGACCTCCACACATCGGTGATGTCCGAAGCCGACCACAGCCCGGAAGGGTCCACCACCTGCACCTGACGCGCCGCCGCGGCCGCCACCGAACCGACGGGCACGTTGAGGTTCGACTGGCTGTAGCGGTCCATCTTGTAGCCGTCGGTGTAGACCCTGGTGACCGGCCACGAGGGCAGCGAGGAGGAGACCACCAGCACGTCCTGCGAGAGCCAGTCGATGGACTGCACGGCCGCGCCGAGGGTCGACGGCTGCAGTTGGCGGGGCGCGCGGAGGGCCACGTCCTGGTTGTTGCGCACCACCGAGGCGATGTAGAGCTTGCCGGCGATCACCAGGGCGGCTCGGGTGCCGTCTCGGGAGAGGCGCAGTTCGCTGATCGAGCCGAACGGCACGATGTCGGTGATGTTGACGCCCTTGGCGGTCCAGCTGCCGTTGTCGGAACGGGTCACCCTGGTCACCGAGGTGCCGTTGACCGCGGTCCAGACCTCGGTGCCGGGTTCCTTCGGGCCTGTCGAGAGCTGCCAGGTCGGTCTCGACAGGGTGGTCGCAGTCATGTCCACTTCGGACAGTTCCTGTTCCAGCTCGCCCACGCGCAGCCTCACCCCGCCGCTGGAGCGGGAGACCACGGCGAGTCTTGAGCCGTCCAGGGACTGCGCGGCGGAGACGACGCTGTACGCGCCCGTGCCCGCGGGGCCCTTGATCGGGGCGCCGTCGGTCAGCGAACGGACCGAGCCGTCCGCGACGATCATGCCCTGGAGGTTCGCGTTCAGCGCCAGCAACGCCTCGCCCGCGGTCGCCGACACGTCGGACGGCCGGTAGTCGCGCTGGTCCGGCAGGATCTGCTGGCCGTCCACCAGGACGCGCACGCGGGACGAGGTGACGCCCGAGTACGACTTCACGACCTGCGCGACGATCTGCTTGCGCTTCTCGGGGGTGAGGTCCTTGCCGACGTTGGTGAGGTTCACCTCGAGTGCGCCGTCGTCGGCCTCTCTCGTGTCCTCGAACTTGTCGGCGTCCGGGCCCAGCGCGCTCACGAGGGTGTCGCGCACCGCGTCGCCGGGGCCCGCGATCAGCAGTTCGGTGACGCGGGTCGGGATGCTCGTCGCGGGCGGGATCACGACGTAGCGCGGGTCCGGCACCAGCACGGTGAACTCGGGGTTGTAGAAGTACAGCGTGATGCGGCGGTACGTGGTGTTGAACAGGTTCTGCGGCATGTAGATGCCCGCGGGCGGTTCGGAGATCCGCCACTGGTTCTCGCTGTTGCGCTCGACCTTCACCGGCTTCTGGAAGTCGCCGAGCTGCGGGACGAACGCGTTGTCGCTGCCGAGCCTGCCGACGTACTTGCCTTGCAGGAGAACGGTCTGCGTCTTGTCCTGCGGCGCCTGCGAGGTCGGCACGGTGGAGAAGCCGGTCTCGATGATCGTGGGGTTCTTGGTGTCCCACGTCTTGCTGGCCTCCGGCGTCATGAACGCGCGGGCGGCGGCGTAGTTGTTGTCCGGGTTCGACGTCGCGTCGATGAAGTCGCGGACGAGCATGAACGGGTCGATGTTCTGCCGCGGTTCCGGTGCGGCGGGCGTGTTGGACGCCTTGCTGTCCTTCGAGCCGATCGGTTTCGGCTGCGTGTTCGTCGGGATCGCGGCGCACCCGGACAGGGTGACGAGCACGAGCACCAGCAACGCCAGCCGCTTCACCGCACTTCCTCCGAAACCTCGTCCGACGTCGCGGGCGGCCCGTCCACGGGCTCCGCGGGCTGCCAGGTGATCTCCTCGGGCCGCAGCTCGATCTCGCCGGGCTCCTCGGCGGCGATCGGCTCCTCGACGACGGTGACGGGTTCGAGCTCGATCGCGGGGGCCAGCGGCAGCGGGCTCTCGCGCAGCTCCTCACCGTGCCTGCGCGGCAACGTCAAGCGGAACACGGCACCGTGGCCGGGCTCGCCCCACGCCTCCAGCCAGCCGCCGTGCAGGCGGGCGTCCTCCAGCGAGATCGAGAGGCCCAGGCCGGTGCCGCCGGTGCGGCGGTTGCGCGACGGGTCGGCGCGCCAGAAGCGGCTGAACACCAGCTCGGCCTCACCCTGGCGCAGGCCGACGCCGTGGTCCCGCACGGTGATCGCGACGGCGTCGTCGTTGCCGCGCATGGTGAGCTCGACCGGCTGGCCCTCGCCGTGGTCGATGGCGTTCGCGAGGAGGTTGCGCAGGATCCGTTCCACACGCCGGGAATCGAGCTCGGCGACGAGCTCGGAGTCGGGCAGGTCCAGCACCACCGGCGAGTTGGCGCTCGTGGAGATGGCGCGCACCGAGTCGTGCGCGCGACGCGCCAGCACGCGGATGTCGACCTGGTCGGCGGTCAGCTCCTCGACGCCGGCGTCGAGGCGCGAGATCTCCAGCAGGTCGCCCAGCAGCGACTCGAACCTGTCGAGCTCGTCGACCAGCAACTCGGTGGACCGGGCGAGCCCGGCGGGGAACTGTTCACGCGAGGCGTGCAGGACGTCCGCGGCCATGCGCACCGTCGTCAACGGCGTGCGCAGCTCGTGCGAGACGTCGGAGGTGAACCGGCGCTGCAGCTGGCCGAACTCCTCCAGCTGCTTGAACTGCGCCTGGATCGACTCGGCCATCTCGTTGAACGACTCGGCCAGGCGGGCCACGTCGTCCTCTCCGACGACGTGCATGCGTTCGTGCAGGATGCCGTCCGCGAACCGCTCCGCGACCTCGGCGGCCTGCCGCACGGGCCGCACCACCTGGCGCGTCACCAGGTTCGCGATCAGCGCGAGCAGGACCAGCAGCACGATGCCGCCGACCGCCAGCGTCGACTGCACGACCTCGGCCGTGCGCTGCTCGGCGGTCAGCGGGAAGATCAGGTACAGCTGCATCGAGCGCGCGGACGTGCTGATCGGCAGGCCCACGACGAACAACGTGGTCTGCGCGCCGTCGCGCTGCACGGTGTGGATCTGGGTGCCGGAACCGCCGTCCTCGACCATCTCGCGCAGGCCGCGCGGCACGTCGTCGAGCTTGCCCACGGACGGCACGCGCCCGGCGCCGGCGGAGCCCAGCCCGTCGGCCAGCACCGGTTCGAACGCGCCGGCGCCCGCCGTCGTGGCGTCCGTGCCGGCCCCACCGACGGCGAGCTTGTTGATCGCGCTGGTGAACCGCGTCTGCACGCTGTCCGGGCCCGGGTTCAGACCGACCAGGTCGGACTGGATCAGGCTGCGCGAGGCCATGGCCTGGCGCACCGCGGCCTCGTCCTTGGTGTTCAGCAGCTGGTTGGTGATCTGCATCTGCAGCACCATGCCCAGCACGAACACCACGGCCGACGAGAGCGCGAGCGTCGACACGACGACGCGCAGCTGCAGCGAACGACGCCAGAGGTCACCAAACGCGGACCACCGCTTACGCGCTTCCTCGAGGAGGAACTGCGCCTTCGCGATGGCCGGCCGAACGAACTTCATACGCCACCTGTCACGGAGGGCCGGCCTTGTACCCGACACCGCGGACAGTCAACACCACCTCGGGGTGTTCCGGGTCCCGTTCGACCTTGGAACGCAGCCGCTGCACGTGGACGTTCACCAGGCGCGTGTCGGCGGCGTGGCGGTAACCCCACACCTGCTCGAGCAGCACCTCGCGGGTGAACACCTGGCGCGGCTTGCGGGCCAGCGCGACGAGGAGGTCGAACTCCAGCGGCGTGAGCTGGATCGGCCTGCCCTCGCGCAGCACCTCGTGGCCGGGGACGTCGATCGTCAGGTCGCCGATCTGCAGCACCTCGGATGGCTCGGCCTCGGTGCGCCGCAGGCGCGCCCGGATGCGAGCCACGAGCTCCTTGGGCTTGAACGGCTTGACGACGTAGTCGTCCGCACCGGACTCGAGGCCCAGCACCACGTCGACCGTGTCGCTCTTCGCGGTGAGCATCACGATCGGCACGCCCGACTCGGACCTGATCGCCTTGCAGACGTCGATGCCGTTCATCCCCGGCAGCATCAGGTCGAGCAGCACGAGGTCGGGCTTGAGCTCGCGCAGCGCGGGCAGGGCACGGGCACCGTCGGCGACCACCGCGGTGTCGAAGCCCTCCCCACGCAACACGATCGTCAGCATCTCCGCCAGGGCGGGGTCGTCATCGACGACGAGCACGCGTGCCTTCATACCCAACATCGTTGCACTGCCGGTCGCGCGTTCGCGCACCGCCCACGTTCCGTTGCTGCTGGTGGCGATGTGCGCTCGTTCGGTAACCGGCCGGAACTGTCGTTCCACGTACCCCACCTCGCCCCGTTTGACCTGTTCGTCGCGGGAGTATCCCGCGAGGATCACCTTTCGTTACCAGGTGTTCTCAGGCCGTGCGGACGGCGGAGGCCAGCCAGATGCGCGCGTCACCCACCTTCCGGGGGTCGGTGATCGCCGGGACGGCGCGGTCGTGCCGGGCGGCCAGGTCGACCTGGTGGGTCACCGTCGCGTCCCAGCCGTAGCCGTCGAGCCACTCGACCGGGTCCTCCACGTCGGACCGCCAGCGGGCGTCCAGCGCGTCGAACCGCTGGTGCACGGGCTTCATCTGCGGCAACTCGCGGAAGGCCCGGTTGACGTGCTCGAGCGCGAGCGTGCTGCCGCGGGCGGACAGCGCGCTCACCCAGTACAGGATCCGCTCGCCCGCGTCCGGCGGCAGGAACATGAAGAGGCCCTCCAGCAACCACGCCGTGGGCCTCTTCGGGTCGAACCCGGCGCGTATCAGCGCTGTCGCCCAGTCGTCCCGCAGATCGCACGGGACGGCGACGCGGTCGCAGGCGGGCTGGGCGAGCTGGTCGCGCAGGGCGTCCTCCTTGAACTCGACCAGCTCGGGCAGGTCGAGTTCGAAGAGTGTCGTGCCCGGTGGCCACCGCAGCCGGAACGCTCTTGTGTCGAGGCCCGCCGCCATGATCACCACCTGGGGTTGTGGCGTGCCGAGAAGCTCGTCGTCGAAGTAACGGGTGCGCAGGACGAAGTGGTCGCCCGCGAGGGTCCGGACGCCGTTGAGGTCGCTCGCGGAGCCGGCGGCCTCCACGAGTCCGGCGGCCAGCGGGTCGTCGAAGAGGCGGCGGGGATGACTTTGCTCGTTGGCGCGGGCGGCAGCGATCAGCACCGCCGTGCGGGCGACACCGACCGGGGTTCGCTGCAATACACGCTTCAAATTGTGATCTCCTATTCACTCACAGTGACAAACCGGACACTCGATCGTGTCAATCGGTACGCACGTGAGCGACCACTCAAGGAGTGAAGAGTGGTTCCAGAAGCGAATGAAAGTTCACGTTTGACCGCCCATCGACCACTTGCCACGGAGCGAGCCAGCCGATGTTCGCCAATCCGTCGTAAACGACACCGCATCTGGCCTGCAACGAGCCATCGGATTCATAAATGTCCCTGGCCCGCGCCGCGTCGGCCTGCTCCCGCTTCGCCGCCCGTTCGGCCGCGACCTCCACGGGCACGCGCAGCAGCAGGTGAAGATCGGGAACGGGCAGCCCGAAGCGTTCGATCTCCAGCTCGTACACCCACCGCACGAACTCGCCGTGCTCGTCCTGGTGCAGCCGCGCGGCGCTGTACGCGGCACTCGACGCCACGTACCGGTCGAGCAGGACGACGTCGTGCTCCTCGAGGTCCTCGCGGATCTCGTCCGCCGCGCCGCGCCGGTCGAGCGCGTAGAGGACGGCCATCCCGTAGACCGAGTCGCTCAGGTCGCCGAGCCTGCCGTAGAGGCCGTCACGGACCAGGTCGGCGTGCACGCTGACGCCGTAGCGCGGGAACGCGTGGCTGGCCACGGTCCTGCCCTGGGCGGCCAGCGCCTCGGTCAACCCGTTCGCGAGGGTGCGCTTGCCGGCACCGTCCAGACCTTCGATCACCACGAGCTTTCCCACGCCAGAACCCTAACGGGACCGGTTCCGGCCACTCACACGGCCGCAGCGCGTCCCCCACACGGGCGAAATCCGATCTTTCGATCACCAGAACGAGTGACTACGGTGAACAGTCACACAGCGCGTGTGAAGGGTAGGTGCCGCGGTGACCGCGGATTCCGGGCACGCCGGGTCGGTCGACGAACCGATCGGGCACCCGACCGGGGGTCTGCCGACCCCTCTCGCCGAGACGCTGCGCTACGGGCCGTTCCACCGCGCATTGCGCGAGTCGATCGCCCACCGGGGCCTCTCGCTGGCAAGGCTGCGCGCACATCTCGAACAACTGGGTGTCCAAGTTGGCCAGTCGACTCTCTCGTACTGGCAACGCGGCTTGCGCCATCCCGAGGTGCCACGCGCCATCAGCACAGTGCGCGCGCTGGAGACCGTGCTGCGGCTGCCGCCGTCGTCCTTGTTGGACCTCATCGGCCCGCGCAACGCGAACACCTACGCACCACGGCCGGTCGCGACCTGGCCGGACCACGCGCCTCTGCTCGCAACGTTCGACTCCGTACCAGAGGCCGCCCGCGGCAACGCCGACCTCGAAGTGCTCTCCGTGCACGACACCGTCCAGATAGGCATGCACCGCGAGCAGCGCTCCATCACCACACGGCTCGTCGTGCGCGCGGTGCGCCAGGGACCGGACCGGTACCTGGCGACGCACCACGGTGACGACGGCTCGTTGATCGAGAACGCGATGGTGAGAGCCGGCGAAGGCTGCCGGCAGGGGCGGCTGCGCCGGGAAAGCGCTTCCCGCAACCTCGCCGTGGAGATGCTGTTCGACCGGCGGCTCGCGGCGGGCGAGGAGCACGTCTTCAGCTTCACGATCACCGACGACACCGGCAACGCGACCCCCGGCCACCACCGGACGTTCCGCGACACCTGCGCCTCGTACCTCGTGCAGCTCTCGTTCCACCGGCGGGCGATGCCCGCGCGCTGCATGAAGCAGTTCCTGGCCTCGGCCGACGCGACGCCGGTCGACGTCGACGAGCTGGTGTGCGGGCTCGGCGGCGTCGTCAGCGCGTACTTCGGCGACGTCGGGCCGGGGATCGCGGGCATCGCCGTCGAGTGGAGCTAGACCTGGGGCCTGGGGTGTCCCCAGAGGACACCCCGAGCGACGCGGTCCGCGCGTTCCGCGGACGCACGTCCCCTGAGTGAGGGCGAGGAAAGCGAGAGGGCTAAAGACCGGCGCTCCGAAGAGCATTCCGGTTCCGGAGTTTAGAAGGAAGCTCTCTCATGGCCTCGCTGTCCCCACGTTAGCAGCGATGAGGGTCAGTCCGACAGCAGTTTCCCGAGTTCTGACACGGTGGTGACGGTTCCGGTCTCGTCCTGCGCCAGACCGATGCGGAGCACCGGAGCGTCCTTTGTGGATGCCCCGCGCGCGAGCAGGTCCCGAAGCCTCGCCACGGTGAAGTACTTGCGCCGCAACGCCGCCGCGGCGATCAGCTTCACGACGTCGCGGTTCTCCTCGACCCGGTTGCCCCACGACGCGCCACGCAGGTACAGGTGCAGCCAGGTGCCGAACCATGAGTCGCCCTCCCGTTCGAACATCACCGGCAGCGCGACCTTTCCCTTGCCGCGCATGGCGGAGCGCGCTCGCACCGTGCTCGGTTCGAACGGCTTGCCCATCTGGTCGCGGTCGCGGCTCATGAACCCGAACATCGACTCCGCGACCTCGTCGAACCCCTCACCCGAGTACACGTTCACCTGCGGCACGACGTACTTGGCGTCCAACGAGTTGCGGTGCAGGTCGATGAACTCCGTCGCGCCGTCCGAGGCGTCGGTGACGTCACCCGAGTAGAGCGCGCCCTCGCCCTTGAGCCGCGTCCACGAGACCTGCCCCTTGTACTCGAAGTCCTCGCCCAGCAGCACCGCGGACAGGTCGTAGTCCGTCCGCTTGGCCTGCTGGCGCCAGTGCACGAAGAACCGCAGCACGTCGCCGTCGAAGGTCAGCTTCGATCCGCGCGGAAGCACGCCGAAACCCTCCTCGGTGCCGGAGACCGGCACCACGACGTCGAGCACCTCGTCGTCCACGACCAGCTCCGAGTAGTCCGGAAGCCTGCGGACCAGCTCGTTCTCGACCACCTCGACGACCGCCGCGACCGCCTGGGGATCGAGCGGCGCGCGGTCGTCGTCGGCGATCCACACCCTGCGCGAACGAGTCGCGAAGACGCGGGCGGTGTCCGGCGTCGTGCGGTTCGAGAGGTGTTCCAGCACCGAGACGAGCACACGGCTGGACACCTCCGGCACCGCGGCCTCGACGAGCGCGGCGAGGTCGGCGGCTCCGTTGCGGAGCAGCCTGTCGAGCTGCCGCAGCAGCAGTCCGGGCGCCTTGGCGAGAATCCGGGCGGCGCGGTCGGCGTCGTTCTCCGCGAACGCCAATTCGACCTGCCCGGCGAACGACCGCGCCACCTTCTCCCTGCGCGCCACCGCGAACACGTCCTGCGCCCGCTCGAACGGGTACTCGTGCGGGTGCAACCGCTCACCGAGCCGCTTCCACGCCTCGCGGTGCTGCCCGACGTCGCCGAGCTTGCTCTCCGCCACCTCGTTCAACGCGCCGAGCAACGCCCTGCGCTCGGGCCGGCGGAACGACCGGAAGCGCGTCGGCTCCACGAGCGTCACGTCTCCCCCGGACGCCTCGGCCGCGAGCCGCAGCACGTCGGTGACGGTGTCGATGTCCTGGAGCGGCCGCTGCGCCACCAGCCGGGCGGCGTTGAGGATCGCGCGGTTCTCCCGGACGGGCACGTCCAGCGCGCCGTCGGGGCAGACCACGGCCAGCTCGCCGAGCAACGCCCTGTCGTTCTCCGCCAACGGGATCGGACTCGTGGCGAGCTCTTCGAAGAGGCGCTGCGCCTCTTCTTCGAGCGTGCCACCGAGGTGCACGAGCGTGACGCGGTCCTTCAACGACGGGATCAGCTCGTCGTGCACCCGCAGCATCTCCTCGTAGGAGTGCTGGACCCGGCCGTACTTCGGCAGGTCGAGGAGGTTGTTCGTCGGTGCGACGCCCTGCTCCAGCGCGTCCCGCAGGCACTCCCACCAGAACGCGAGGGTGTCCGGCACGTTGTGCGGGAACTCCTTGAAGTACGGGTTGTGCTGCCCGCGCGCACCGATCAGCTCCTTGACCGCGCGCACGACCTCCGCCGCGTAGTCCTCGGCGCCGGCCAGGCCGGAGACGTGGTCGAGCAGCTCCCGCGAGGCCTTGAAGCCCGACCTGATCAGCGCGGCGTCCAGCTGCCTCGCGACCACGGCGCCGTCACCCGGCGCACCGTCCGATGTGGGCACCCGCAGGGTCTTCTTGATGATGGTCGTCCGCACCTGGTCAGTAAAACCCGCACGTCAACGCAATTCCAATAGCTTGTCCAACGCCTTCTCGTACTGCTTGCGCCCGAAGGTGTAGGGCCCGAGCTCGGCGTACACGGTGCCGTTGCGGTGCGGCCGCCGGAAGCTGTCCCATACGACCGTCTTCTGGTCGGCCCGGATGCGCGCGACCAGTGGCCCGCAACTCGCGATGCCGCAGTTGCAGCCGAGCACCAGCTGCGCCTTGCCGGGCTGGAACGGCTTGGCGTCGAGATCGTCCTTGCGCACCCCGCCGAACCACGGGTCGTCGTAGAACTCGAGCCACTCGGTCAGCGGAATGCCGTCGACCGCCGGCACGACCACGTTCTCGTGCATGACGTCGTGCGGTTCGATGATGAGCCCGAACTCGTTCACGGACGCAGCGTAATTCCACCCGTTTGGGCACGCTGTTGTTTTTCCTCCATCGCCTAACGTCGAATTTCATGAACGGCGATCCGTCCACCCCTTACAGCCGCGACCTGGGCGACGAGTTGCGCCAGGTGCGCGAGCGCTTCACGACCTTCCGCGGGAGGAAGATCGCCCGGATGCTCGGGTGGGGTCTCCAACGTCGAGCACGGCAAGGTGCGCGCCACGGAGATCGACATCATCCAGTACCTGGGGCGGTGCGGACGCAGTCAGGCCTTCATCACGGACTTCCTGGAGCGGTACCGCTCGGCGTTCAACCTCTACTTCGTGCAGGTGCCCGACAACCTGCGCACGATGACCATGGCCGAGTCGGGTGCGGACAAGATCACGTCTTTCAACATGACGACCATGCCGGGCCTTGCTCAGTCGAAGGAATACGCGTTGGCGCTGTTCCAGGCCCACGGCCAACTTGCTCCGGAAGCGATCGAGAGGGCTGTCCGCTTTCGCATGGAACGCCAGGCGATCCTTCTGCAGCCCAACCGCCCAGCGTGCACCTTCTACATTCATGAGAACGCTCTGAGGCTCAAGGTCGGCAGTGACGAAGTCATGGAAGACCAGCTCATGAGGCTGCTCTTCCACACGCACACCATCCGAATCGTGCCCGCCGCCAGCGGTGCGGCAGGTGCCTTTTCCGCCGAGTACATGCTGTGGGAGTACGAGAAGCGCAGCAGCGTCGCCTACACGGAATCGGACCTCGCCCAGGTGTTCGTGCAGGACCTGGCCGGGGTCAAGCGATGCAAGTCGATCTTCGCGCACCTGGATGCAGTCGCGCTAGATGAGGAACAATCGCGGTCGATGGTGGCGGATCTCGCCAGCCGATCGCGGGAGGACCTCAGTGACCGGAAACTGCGCCTGGCGTAAGAGCAGCTACAGCGGCGGCAGCAGCGAAGGCAGCTCATGCGTCGAGGTGGCGTTCGCCCAGGCCGTGCGCGTGCGCGACTCCAAGAACACCGCGGGCCCTGAGCTGGAGTTCAGCGTCGAGGCCTGGCGGGCGTTCATCCGCTGAGCCCGTCGGGCACCGGCAGGTCGAGCGCCGCGAGGAACCGCCGGGTCTTGACCTCGACGAACACCTCACCGTCGTCGATCTCGTCGATGTCCTCGGACTCGTCCCACTCGAACGCGTTCGGGTCCTCGTCCTCGGCCAGGAACGCGAGCAGCTCGGCCTGCTTGGCCGGAACGTCCCCACCGGGGTTGAGCGACCCCCACCACTCGGCCAGTCCCGCGGACTCGCGCAGGACGTCCGTCGGGTCGGACGCGCTGGGGTTCTCGAAGTACGTGCGCGGCGTCAGCCCCAGGTAGGCGACGCCGGACCCGGTGCCGGCCGGGGCGTAGACGACCGAGGTGATGTCGCTGTCGTGGACGTCGATCCAGAGGAACGGCTCCGCGAGGGGCGGCAGTTCGCCCTCGGACAGCGTCTTCCAGGAACCGTGCTCGTAGGCGTAAGTGCCGAAGAATCCCACGGTGGACATGAAACAGGGGCCTCCCGCGGCGCGCGCGGGAGGCCCCTGCTGAACAGCGTCAGTAGCGGTAGTGCTCCGGCTTGAACGGGCCCTCGACGTCGACGTCGATGTACTCGGCCTGCTCCTTGGTGAGCTTGGTCAGCTCGCCGCCGAGCGCCTCCAGGTGGATGCGCGCGACCTTCTCGTCCAGCACCTTGGGCAGGCGGTAGACCTCGTTGTCGTACTCCTTGTACTTGGTGAACAGCTCGATCTGAGCGATCACCTGGTTAGAGAAGGAGTTCGACATCACGAACGACGGGTGGCCCGTCGCGTTGCCCAGGTTCATCAGGCGGCCCTCGGACAGCACGATGATCGTGCGGCCCGACGGGAAGATCCACTCGTCGACCTGCGGCTTGATGTTGTTCTTGCGGATGCCGGGGTAGCGCTGCAGGCCGGCCATGTCGAGCTCGTTGTCGAAGTGGCCGACGTTGCCCAGGATCGCCTGGTGCTTCATCTGCGCCATGTGCTCGACGGTGACGACGTCCTTGTTGCCCGTCGTCGTGATCACGATGTCCGCGACCGGCAGGACCGACTCCAGGCGAGCGACCTGGAAGCCGTCCATGGCGGCCTGCAGGGCGCAGATCGGGTCGATCTCGGTGACGATGACGCGGGCGCCCTGGGCGCGCAGCGACTCCGCGGAGCCCTTGCCGACGTCGCCGTAGCCGCAGACGACCGCGACCTTGCCGCCGATCAGGACGTCGGTGCCGCGGTTGAGGCCGTCGACCAGCGAGTGGCGGATGCCGTAGCGGTTGTCGAACTTCGACTTGGTGACGGCGTCGTTGACGTTGATCGCGGGGAAGAGCAGCTCACCGGCGGCGGCCAGCTGGTACAGGCGCATGACGCCCGTCGTGGTCTCCTCGGTGACGCCGCGGATGCCCTCGGCGATGTTCGTCCACTTCTTGCCGTCCTTCTCGAGCGACGCGCGGAGCGTGTCGAGAACGATCGCGTACTCCTCCGAGTCGTCCTCGGTGGCCGCCGGGACGACACCGGCCGCCTCGTACTGGACGCCCTTGTGGACGAGCAGGGTGGCGTCGCCACCGTCGTCCAGGATCATGTTCGGGCCCTTGCCGTCCGGCCAGGTGAGCATCTGCTCGGCCGTCCACCAGTACTCCGGCAGGGTCTCGCCCTTCCAGGCGAAGCAGGCGACGCCCTTGGGCTCCTCCTCCGTGCCGTGGGGGCCGACGACGACGGCAGCCGCCGCGTGGTCCTGCGTCGAGAAGATGTTGCAGGAGGCCCAGCGCACCTCGGCGCCCAGGTCAACCAGGGTCTCGATGAGGACGGCCGTCTGGATCGTCATGTGCAGCGAGCCGGAGATGCGGGCGCCCTTGAGCGGGTACACCCCGGAGTACTCGCGGCGGAGCGCCATGAGGCCGGGCATCTCGTGCTCGGCCAGCCGGATCTCCTTGCGACCGAACTCGTGGAGCGACAGGTCGGCCACTGCGAAGTCGATGCCGTTGCGGGTCTGCAACCGGTCCGCGGTCATTGCGAAGTCCTCCAAGGCACTTCAGAGAGGGTGTCGTCCGACCATACCGCCCGCTGATGCACCACTATGGCCCCCACGTTGGGTGAGGGAGGTCTCGGGTGTTGCTTACCGGCCCGGACACACGTGTCGTCGAACTGCGTGTCCACGGCGTCCAAGGAACGACGCCGCAGACGCTCGTCGACGCCGTTGCGGCCGTGGACGTTGCGGGGGACGGGCTCGGGCGCATCGTGCGCCCGGCCGACAGACTCCGCAGGCCCGCGCCTGGACCAGTCTTGCAGACCGAGGGCCGTCCCATCCCCCGCGTGGTCGAGGGGTACCTGTGGGGCGGGATGACGTCCGGCGGTGTGGCCAAGGCCACGTGGGCGCTGCTCTTCCCGTTCAGCATCGCGAACGTCGCGCACTGGATGCTCCCTCCCGTCCCCGAGCAGAACCTGCCCGCCCACCTGCTCGGCATCGGCCTGCGGTCGCTGTTGCGGGTGTTCGCGCTGCTGCTGACGGCGTTGCTGGTCGCGCAGATCTCGGTGGTCAGCCTCGACCTGCTCGCCGCCCAGTGCCTGCGGCCCGCCACCGCGTGCCTGACCAGCATTCCGGGTGACGTTCGCGCTTTCCCCTGGTTCCGGACCTTCCTGGGGTTGCTGCCGATCCTGGTGGTGGTCGCGGTGATGCGGCGCGTCTCGCACGTCGAGTGGCGGATCGAGCGCAAGGAGATCGCCGACGCCGAGGAACAGGACAGGCAGCCCGCGTCCGGACTGCCCGGTGCGCACGTGGCGACGGACCCGGACACGCCGGCGTTGAGGTCGCTGCACGTCGTGGCCGCGCTCGCGGTGACGTCGCTGATCGCGCTGGGCGGGCCGTTGCAGCAGCTCACGGCCGCCGGCGGCATGGGCGTCGCGATCACGGCGGCGTGGACTGCGTCGCTGGTGCTCATCGGTGTGTCCGTGCTCGGCGTCTTGTTGTTGGACGACCCCACGGGCGGTGCGCCTCATCGCGGCGGACGGTGGCTGCGCGCGGCGTTGAGCCGCAAGCCGCGCCGGATGCTGCTGGTGCTCTCGGTGCTGCTGGTGCTGACGACCCTCGGGCTGCAGGAGCAGCTGCCGTTGCGGGTGCCCGGCGCGGACGTGACGGTGCAGGTCGTGGCGTTGCTGATGGCGTTCGTGCTGGTGCTGTTCGGGCTGATGCTGGTGCCCGCGGCGCTGCTGGCCCGCAAGACGTGGCGCTCGCTGCCGCGCGAACTGCGGCCGTGGGCCGGCGGCTGGTTCGCGGCGCCGGTGCTGGCGATCGGCGGGCTGCTCGGCGGCGGCTTCGGCGCCGGAGTGGCGTTGCCGGTGCGCAAGGCGCTGGGCGACGACCTGGACCTGCCGGTCGGGTACAGCTACATCACCCTGCTGTGGGGCGTGGCGGGTGCGTTGGCGCTGCTGAGCACGCTCGCGGTGGCCTCGTTCACCGGTGCCGTGCGGTGGCGGGCGTTCCGCAAGGGCAAGGTGTGGGCGCGTGAGGCGTCGCTGCTGCACTCCGGCCGGATGCGCGACCTCCGCATGGCGACGCGGGCGTGGTGGTGGGCGCGCTGGGAACGCAACCACGGCCATCACATGATCATGATCGTGGCGTCCGTGCTGGTGGTCGGCGCCGTGCTGGCCTCCTTGCAGCGGCTGCGCGACGTGGAGCTGGCTTCGTGGACGTACCCGTTCTCGGCGTTCGGCGTGTTCGTCCTCGGTCTGCTGGCCGTGTCGCTGCTGCGCGCGGTGTACCTGGCGGCGCGGCAACCGGAGTCGGGCCGGCGGCTCGGCATCATCGCGGACATCGCGCAGTTCTGGCCGCGCGAGGCGCACCCGATCGTGCCGCCCTGCTACGCGCTGAAGGTCGTGCCGGAGCTCGTGGCCCGCGTGCAGGACCACCTGCGCGACCCCGGCACCCGCGTCGTCCTCTGCGGGCACTCGCAGGGCTCCCTGCTGGTCGCCGTCGCCGCGGCCCGCCTGCTGGAGGAACTGCCCGCGCACGACCGCGAACGGATCGGCCTGCTGACGGCCGGTTCGCAGCTGCAGTGGGCGTACCCGCGGGCGTTCCCGGCCGTGGTGCCGCACGCGTCGCTGGCCAAGCTGGCCGGTGGCCTGGACGGGCGCTGGCGCGCGCTGTGCCGGGGCACGGACCCGCTGGGCGGCGCAGTGACGACGTGGCGGCGGCAGGTGTTCGACGGCATGCTGCTCGGCGTCGGCTACCGCGAGGACGGCTCCGAGGGTGCCCTGGCACCTGCCCTGCGCGGGCCCACCGGGGCGTTGGTGCTGGGCGGCGACCACTGGCTGCCGGACCCGCAGCGCGGACCGTTCCCCGGACGGCGGTGGCGGTCCGGGGTGTCGGCGCACTCCGACTACACGTCGGACCCGGAGTGGGACCGGGCGGTGGCGATCGCGGCGGGGCTGTTGCAGGTGGACGCGCCGGAGTCGCCCTCGCTGCCGTTCGCGCGCAAACCGGAAATGCGGTCGCGGGACGGGTCGGGCGGCTTCTGACGTGAGGGAGCACATCGACGAACCCGTCGCGGAAGCGGTGATCAGGTGGCGGACGGCGGAGCAGGGCGGGCGGCGATCCGGCCCGCCCACGGCCCCCGTCTACATGGCGACCGCGGTGTTCGCGCCGGGTGACGCGCACATCAGCGTCCTGATCGAACAGCTCGACGAGCGCGAGGACGGAAGCCGCACCTGCAAGGTCGACTTCCTCGTGCGCGAGCTGGCCAGGCACGTCCTGGTTCCCGGCGCGAGGATGCTGGTGATGGAAGGGCCCAGAGTCGTGGCGGAAGCGGAAGTCCTGGTCGTCCGCGCTGGGTAGTCTGCGGACCATGCTGACTGGGGATCTCGTCCGGCTGCGTCCCGTCGAGCCGGAGGACGCCGACGCGTTCCACCGCTGGCACAACGACGAAGAAGTGATGCGGTGGCTGCAGAGCTACTACCACTCGTCGCTGGCGTCGGCGCGCAAACGCTTCGCCGACCGTCAGGAGAACTCGTACGAGAAGGTCACCTTCTGCATCGAGACGTTGAAGGACGGCAAGCTCATCGGCGTCGTCGTGCTGCGGGACGCGGACCCGATCAACGCGCGGGCCGAGGTCGACATCTACATCGGCGAGAAGGACCACTGGGGTGGCGGCTACGGCACCGATGCCCTGCGCACGGTCTGCCGGTACGGGTTCGACACGATGCGGCTGCACTCGATCGAGCTCGGTGTCGTGGAGGCGAACGAGCGCGCGATCAAGTCGTACAAGAAGGTCGGGTTCCAGGTCGACGGGCGGTTCCGGCAGTCGTTCTTCCGCGACGGCGAGTGGCACGACGCGCTGCTCATGTGCGTGCTGAAGGACGAGCTCACCTGAGTGCGGGCGCGAGGTGGCCGATCGCCTCGCGCAGGTGGTCCTCGACCGAGGCCGCCGAGACCACGGCCAGGCCGGACGGGCGCAGGTCCACCCAGCGCTGCACGGCGAGGCGGGCAGCCGCGGAGACCGCCGCGGCCAGCACCTCGGCACCGAGGGCGGACTTGCCGAGCCTCGAAGCGATCACGTCGGCGATCGGTGGTTCCAGCTCCGCCACCGAGTCGAGGAAGGCCGCTCGCAACGCCGGTGTCGAGGTGATCAGGGCGAGGGCCTCGGTCGGTGGTTCGCGGTACTGCTCGGCGAACGCGGCGACGATCGAGTCGGCCAGGGGCTCGTCGGACGGCCTGGCGCGCAACGCTTCCGCGACCTGGAGCGCGCGGGTGGCCGTGATGCCGGCGACGATCGCGTGCTCGCGGCTCGCGAAGTAGTTGTTGTAGGTGCGCGGCGAGACGTTCGCCGCCTCGGCGATCTCGTCGACGCGCACCTCGTCCACGCCCTTCTCCAGGGCGAGCCGCAGCGCGGCGGCCGACAGCGCCGCTCGGGTCTCGGTCTTCTTGCGCTCGCGCAGTCCCACGGCGATCACTGTAGAGACCTGCCGCAACACGATCACTACCGATTGACTTTCGATAGATGACTACCGATACTCGATGCATGATTTCTGAGCGTTGGGCGGTGACAGCCCTCCGGGTGTTCCTGGTGGCGTTGTTCGGCATCCTCGTCATGCTGGAGACGTTCTCGTTGCCCGGTCAGTACGCGCACATGGCGCAGCAGAACCCGGAACAGGCCTACCTGAGGTGGCCGTCGACGATCGTCACGGTGTTCTGGGTGGTGTGCGTGCAGGTGGTGATCGTTGCCACGTGGAAGCTGCTCACGCTGGTGCGCAAGGATCTGATCTTCACCGAGGCCGCGATCAGGTGGGTCGACGTGATGGTGTGGGCGATCGCGGCGGCGTGGGTCGTGCTGGTGGGCGTGTTCCTCTGGGTCGGCTTCAACGCCGACGATCCCGGCGTGCTGGTGTTGTTCTTCTTGTTCACAACGGGGGTGTCCGTGGTCGGGCTCGTGCTCGTGGTGATGCGGGCGCTGCTCAAGCGCGCCACGGAACTGCGGGCTGACATGGAATCGGTGATCTGATGGCCATCGTCGTGCGCATCGACGTCGAACTGGCCAAGCGCAAGATGAGCGTCGGCGAGTTCGCGGAGAAGGTCGGGCTGACGCCCGCCAACGTCGCGGTGCTGAAGAACGGACGGGCGAAGGCCGTGCGGTTCAGCACCCTGGAAGCCATGTGCCGGGTGCTGGAGTGCCAACCGGGCGACCTGCTCGAGTTCGTGGACGACGGCGAACCCGCCTGAAGGTCGTCCCGCAGGTGCGGGGTTCCACCGCCAGGTGCTGGATGGATAATCGTACGACTCGCGCGTGCAGCTGTGGCAGCCTGCGGGCATGCCAGAGCTGCGCGTTCACGCAGGCCGCCACTACGCCGTTCAGTTCATCTACGCCCTACCGGACGACAGCTGGTGCGTGGAGTTGAGCGAGGCCGTTCCGGCGCCGGCGTCGTGGGCCGGGATTCCCGATGCGAAGACCCATCTGCCTGGGGACATGCTCATGGCGGCGGTGGTGCCCGACGAGGACCCGAGCCTGGAGCCGACCATCCACGTCCACACCGACGAGCCCATTCCCTACGCGATCATGCGCTGGTTCATGGACCACGTGACCGAGCAGGTCGAACACTGCCGCCGCGGGTTCGAGCAGGCAGCAGCCGAAGCGTCGGAGTGACCGGCTCGAGCACGGCGGCGACCACCTGGACGGCTCGAGTTCAGCGAACCACCTCGCGGGACAACGCTCAGCCCAGCCGTTTCGCCAGTCGGTCGGCGGCCTCGAGCCGCCCCGACTCGGCGAGCAGGCCCACCGGTGCCAGCACGTAGTCGCGGTCGACGGTGATCTCCGCGGTCTTGAGCACCGGCCGCAGCACCGGGTCGGCCCGCAGCGCCTCGACGATCGGCCCGATGTCCGGCGTGTGCCGGAAGACCCCGCCCGACAGCACCAGCAGACCCGCGCCGTGCGGTCCGAGCTGCCCGTCGACCTGCCGGAGATGCCTGCGCACGGCCAGGATCGCCGCGAACGACGCCAGCTTCACGTCGACGGACGGGTCGTCCGGCAGCCAGCCGACGTTCTCGGCCCGCTTCTGGGCCTCCTCGGTCAGGTCCTCGGTCGTCAGTCGTTCGGTCAGCGCCTCCTTGACCACGCCCGGCGCGGACCAGCGCATGCCCAGATCGCCCTCGACGGTACGGCGGTCCGGCGGCAGCGCGACCGTCCTCTCCAGACCTTCACTGTCCGCTGTGGACACGGCCGAGTACACGTCCGTGGTCGCACCGCCGACGTCGACCACCAGCACGGCACCTTCGCGGTCCTGCGCCGCGAGCCGGGAAACGCCTGCCAGCACTGCATCCGGCGTCACGGCCCGCACGAGCTGGCGGAACCTCGGGCCCTTGGACAGTCCCTTGCCTCCGATCACGTGCTGGAGGAACGCTTCCCGAATCGCCTTGCGCGCGGGTTCCGGGGCGAGCTGACCGACGTCCGGCAGCACGTTCGGACAGGCCACCACGGTGCGCTTCGCCAGCAGTTCCACCGCTTCCGGCTGCGCCTCGACGTTGCCCGCCAGCACGATCGGCACGGCCACGCGGGCGAGCTTCGCGGCGTTGTGCAGCAGGACTTTCCGGTCGCCGCCGTCCGTGCCGCCGACCAGCAGGACCAGGTCCGGAGCCGACGCCCGCAGCGCCTTCACGTCGACCGGGCCCGCGCTGACGTGCACGATCTTGGCGCCCGCGCTGAGCGCGACCCGGTAGCCGGCCTCGGCGCTCACCACCCGTTCCTGGCCGACGACCGCGAGCCTGAGGCCGCCGCCCGCCGAGGAGCACGCGAGGATCTCCCCGTCACCGACCTCGGAGCGCAACACGTCGATGCCCCGCAGCACTTCCGGTGGCGTGGTCGGGTGCTGCCCGGTCCTGACCAGCTCGCCCTCGGGGGTGACGAGAGCGGCCTTGGTCCAGGTGGAACCGACGTCGAGACAGAGGATCACGGGGTTAGCTTGCCATCATGAAGCTCACACCCAAGGTGATCCTCGAAGGCACGCGGCTGACCGGCAAGACGGACCTGGCCTTCGCGTTGAACGAGCACCCCCGTCTGGTCGGTCACCGCAGGTACCGGTACCACTCACCGTTGATCTCGGGTGAGTGGAGCGGTTTCAGCAACGAGCCCTGGGGCCGGGGGCTGATCGACTTCGCGCCGGAGGAGACCGCGCACGCGATGGAGACCTACGAGACATGGGCGCGGATGTTCGAACTGCAGCGCTACTACTCGTGGATCGTCGACCGGTTCCACCTGTCCACGACGGCGTACCAGGCGCGGCAGGGGCGCGACTTCGACTTCGGCTGGCTGGAGGAAAGACTGAAGCCGCTGAACTTCGCGATCGTGCTGTGCACCCGGCCCGAGGACACGTTCGAGGCTGCGCGGGAAGAACGGCTGAAGATCAGCGCGAACCCGAAGCAGTACGTCTCGCTGGAGCCGTTCGTCGAGGAGCAGCGCCAGCTCCGAGAGCTCGCGGCGAAGTCGATCCTGCCGGTCCTGGAGCTGGACGTGACGCGGCAGGGCCCGGACGACGTGGCGCAGTGGCTGGACGAGCGGGGTCTGCTGACGCTCTAGTCGTCGGCCTTCTCGTGCACGATTTTCATGAACGACCCGAGCTGCGCGAGCTGCTCCGGCGTGAAGAGGTCGACCAGGTATTCGCGCACGGTCCCGACGTGGCCGGGCGCGGTGATCCGCAGCAGGTCCTTGCCCGCGTCGGTGAGCACGGCGAGGATGCCGCGCTCGTCGGACTCGTGCGGCTCCCGCCGCACGAGTCCGGCCTTCTCCAGCTTGCCGATCTGGTAGGTCAACGAGCTCTTCGACACCACGACCCTGCGCGCCAGCTCGGTCATGCGCATGCGGTTGCCCGGCTGTTCGGACAGCACGATCAGCACGTTGTACTGCGCGTGCGAGAGACCCGCGTCGCGCTGCAACTGCTGTTCGATCTGCCTCTCGAGGAGGTGGTAGGCCTGGACGAAGTGGTGCCAGGCCGTCGCCTCCTCCTCGGAGAGCCACCGCGCGTTTTCCATGGTGCGCAGGTTAGTTGGTGACGAGCTAGATGCCGGGCTCTTCGCCGTGCTTGACCACCGGTTCGGGTTCGACCTTGCTCTGGCCCGTCTTGCCGAGCACCGAGTTGCGACGGCTGTAGACGAAGTAGACGACGACACCGAGCGCCATCCAGATGAGGAACCGGATCCACGTGAGCGCGGTCAGGTTCAGCATCAGCCACAGGCAGGCGAGGATCGCGAGGATCGGCACCAGCGGCACGAGCGGCACGCGGAAGCCGCGCGACAGGTCGGGCCTCGTCTTGCGCAGCACCAGCACACCCGCGGAGACGAGGATGAACGCGAACAGCGTGCCGACGTTCACCATCTCCTCGAGCTTGCCCGCCGGGAAGAAGCCAGCGGCGACCGCGACGAGCACACCGATGATGATCGTGATGCGCGTCGGCGTGCCGTGGCTGCCGGTCTTCGCGAGCTTGCGCGGCAGCAGTCCGTCGCGAGACATCGCGAACAGCACGCGGCTCTGCCCGAGCATCAGCACCATGACGACGGTCGTCAGACCGGCGAGCGCACCGACCGAGATCACCGTCGCCGCCCAGTCGACCCCGTTCTGCGCGAACGCACTCGCCAGCGTCGCGCGCGTGCCGTCCGGCTGCGTCGCCAGCTCCGTGTACGGGACCATGCCGGTGATCACCAGAGTGACGGCGACGTACAGCACCGTGACGATGGCCAGCGAGCCGAGGATGCCGCGCGGCACGGCCTTCTGCGGGTTCTTCGTCTCCTCCGCCGTGGTCGCCACGACGTCGAACCCGATGAACGCGAAGAACACGATGCTCGCCGCCGCCAGCATGCCGAGCACGCCGTAGGTGCTGCCCGAGTAACCGGTGATCAGCGAGAACAGCGACTGCTCGACCCCGGTGTGCGTGGCAGGGCCACCACCTTCGGCGGCCGGCGGGATGAACGGCGAGTAGTTCTCGGCCTTGATGTAGGTGATGCCGAGCACGATCACGAGCAGCACCACCGCGACCTTGATGGCCGTGATGACCGCGCTGACCCGCGAGCTCAGCTTCGTGCCGATGACGAGCAGCGCCGTGAGCACCGCGACCAGGAGCACGGCGCCCCAGTCGAACTTGATGCCGTCGCCCACCTCGGTCTTCACGTCGAGACCCATGAGCCCCAGCGTCGTCTGCAGGTACGCGGACCACCCCTTGGCGACCGCGGCCGAGCCGACCGCGAACTCCAGCACCAGGTCCCACCCGATGATCCACGCGGCGAACTCGCCGAACGTCGCGTAGGAGAAGGTGTACGCGCTACCCGCGACCGGCACCGTCGAGGCGAACTCGGCGTAGCACAACGCGGCCAGCGCACAGGCGATCGCCGCCAGCACGAACGACAGCGAGACCGACGGCCCCGCGATGTTGCCCGCGGTGCTCGCGGTGAGCGTGAAGATGCCGGCACCGATGACGACCGCCACACCGAAGACCGTGAGGTCCCACGCCGTCAGGTCCTTGCGGAGCTTGGTACCCGGCTCGTCCGTGTCCGCGATCGACTGCTCGATCGACTTCGTGCGCCACAACCCGTTCCCCGGCACGGTGCATACCTCCTTGATGGAACCTGAATTGGCCCACCCTAGAGGTAACCACCAGGTGAGATGCCCATAGCTCGTGTCCGCAGGTTGTCCGGCGTTCTGTCTCGACGACGACGAAGCCGCCCCGGGCAACACCCGGAGCGGCTTCGAGGAACGTCAGATCAGGAGCTGGAGACCGTGGACCGGTCCAGGTCCGGCTCCAAGTAGATCAGCCGGGCGTACGGCACCTTGGCCCGCACCCGCTCCTCCGCGTCGTTGATCGCCTGCGCCACCTCGTCCAGCGGCAACCGCGGCTCCAGCGCGATCTTCGCCGCCACGAGCAGCTCCTCCGGGCCGATGTACTGCGTCTTGATGTGGATGACGCGCTGCACCTTGCCGGCGGCCAGCTCGTCGATGATCACGTCGAGGTCCTTGTCGGACGCGCCCTCACCGATGAGCAGCGACTTCATCTCGATGATCAGGATGATCGCGATGATGCCCAGCAGCACGCCGATGGCGATCGTGCCGAGTGCGTCGAAGACCGGGTTGCCGGTGATCGTCGCGAGGCCGACGCCGATCAGCGCCAGCACCAGACCGATCAGGGCGCCCGCGTCCTCCAGCAGCACGACCGGCAGTTCCGGCGTGCGGGAGTTGCGGATGAACTGCCACCAGGTGGCCTCACCCTTGATCTTCTTCGACTCGACGATGGCCGTGTAGAAGCTGTAGCACTCCAGGCCGATCGCGACGACGAGGATGCCGACCGCGACGAGCGGGCTGGAGAGCGCCTCGGGGTGCTGCAGCTTGTGGATGCCCTCGTACAGCGCGAAGACCGAGCCGAGGGTGAACAGCATCAGTGCCACCACGAACGACCAGAAGTAGCGGTCGCGGCCGAAGCCGAACGGGTGCAGCCTGGTCGCTTTGCGCTGGGCCGTCTTCTGGCCGAGCAGCAACAGGCCCTGGTTCGACGTGTCGGCGACCGAGTGCACCGACTCGGCGAGCATCGACGACGAGCCGGTGATCAGGAATCCGATGAACTTGGCCACCGCGATTCCGGCATTCGCGATCAAAGCCGCGACAATGGCCTTGGTTCCGCCCCCTGCTGACACGCCTGTCTCCTCGCAACAAGTCCGGTTTGTCCGGTCGTGAACCTTAGTCTGTTCCGGCCGTGGCGCGGAAAAGTTCAGCGGATTCAACACCATCCGGCTGCACGAGCACCGCCGGGTCCGACGCGGGGAGCCACACGGACTCGCCCCGCGCCAGCCGCAACTCCTCGCCACGGGCGTTGGTGAGTACCACGGCGCCCGCGGTGCAAATCATGATCTGCGGGCCCTCGTGGTTGATCCGGGTCTCGTGGGCCAGGTCCAACCTGGACAGTTCGAACTCCGGCGCAGGCGTGCGGTACACGCGGACGCCCGGCTGGACCTCCTCGCCCAGCAGCACTTCCATGTCACCGCACGTGAAGTCGAGCACCCGCAGCAGCTCGGGCACGTCGACGTGCTTCGGCGTGAGGCCGCAGCGCAGGACGTTGTCCGAGTTCGCCAGGATCTCGATGCCGGTGCCCCGCAGGTAGGCGTGCAAGTTGCCGGCGGGCAGGTGGATGGCCTCGCCCGGCTGCAGCACGATGCGGTTGAGCAGCAACGCCGCGAGCACGCCCGCGTCACCGGGGTAGGACTCGCCCAGCTCCAGGATCGTGCGGCACTCCAGGTCGAACTCGCCGTGCTCCTTCACGTGCAGCACGCACGCGTCCAGCACCTGCGGGAGCAGCGACGACAGCGACGTCTGCGGCAGCGTGATCAGCATCGTGAACAACGCGCGCAGGCCCGACGAGTCCGGCTGCGCGACCAGCATCTCGGTGTACGGCGAGAGCGCGGGCGCGTCCAGGCTGCGCAGCAACGAGACGGTCCGCGACGGCTCGCGGAACCCCGCCAGGGCGTGGAACTCGGTCAGGGCGCAGATCAGCTCCGGCTTGGCGGCCGGGTCCTTGTAGTTGCGGACCGCGGCGTCGAGCGGAACGCCACGGCGCTCCTCGGCCGCGAAGCCCTCCGCCGCCTGCTGTGCCGACGGGTGTGCCTGCAGGCTCAGCGCCTCGTCGGCGGCGAGCACCTTGAGCAGGAACGGGAGCCTGCTGCCCCACCTCTCGGCCACCCGCGGGCCGAGCTGACCGTCGGGGTCCGCCGTCAGCAGCTCGAGCAGCGAGCGCTCGTTCCCGTCCGCGCCGCGAACGCGGGACGGGTCGCCGGGGTGGGCGCCCATCCACAGTTCGGCCTCGGGATGGGGTGCGGGCACCTCCTTCCCGAGCAGCTCGGCGATGGCCGTGCGCGAACCCCACGCGTACGGCCTTACCGCGTTGTGCAGCAGGTCCACTTCTAAGTCAGCTCCCAAATCAGTACGGGTTGCCGCCGAGAGTTCCGGCGGCGAGCCCGAGGTACAGCGCGGCCAGTTCGAAGCGCAGCGCGAGCAGCGCGGCGCTGACCGCGTCGCCTCCCGCCACCTCGACGGCCGGCTCCAGCACGTCGGCGCCCGGCAGGGCGTCCTCGGCGGCGTGCCGCACGGCGTCGGCCACGGGGCCTTGGCGCACGGCCAGCAACAGCACGCGCACGAGTCCGCTGCCCGGCTCGTCGTCCGGGTCGGCGAAGAGGTCCGCACCCGAGGTCCCCTGCACCGCGCGGCGGTGCAGGACCGGGCGGGTGAGCGCCTGCGGGTATCCGGAGACGTCGCAGGCCACACCGGCGAACGCCCCGAGCACACCGGCGCCGTGGACGCCGACGGACGTGGCGACCTCGTCGAGGCCCCACAGCAGCGGCGTGCGGTCGGCGACGCGCAACGCGAGCGACTTCGCCGGGTTCACGAACGACTCGTGCACCGGGTGGTCGCGCTCGGCCTCCCGGTCGAGCTCGTCCGCGATCAGTTCGACGTCGGCCTTCAGCAGGCCGAGCGAGTGCAGCACCAGCAGCCACGCGGCGAACGCGCGCGGGAAGCTGAAGCCCGGTGGTACGTCGATGCGGGGCGGCAGCAGCACGGCCCGGCCCGCGGCGGCCGCGGCGATCGGACCGGAGTCCGGCGCCGTCAGCAGCGTGCGGGCGCCCCTGCGGACGGCCCTGTCGATCGACTCGGCGAGCACCCGGTCACCGGGGTCCTCGGTGTGGGCGAGCACCACGTCGAGAGCGCCCACCCAGGGCGGCACCTCGTCGGCCACCACGACCGGCACCGAGCAGCCGGGACCGAGCAACGCCATGACGACGGCGGCGACGGCGACCGAGTGGCCGGGCCGGGTGATGAGCACCACAGCGCGCGGGCGTTCGGAGAAGATCCGCTCCACCCCCGCCTCGGCCGCGGCCTCGGCGGTGGAACGGACCTGTGCTCCCGCCCGTGCGGCGGCGCGCAGCCAGCCACCCGTGTCGGCGTCGGCGAGGCGGCTCTGGTCGTCGAGCAGCGTGTCGTCGAGCACCTACGTCACCCAGCCGACGGCGGCTCGACCGCCTCGTCCAGCAGCAGCACCGGAATGCCGTCGCGCACGGGGAACGAACGACCGCACGCGGTGCACGTGAGGAAGTCCGCCTCCGGGTCGGACGGCGTACCGACCTGCAGCGGCGCGTGCTCGGGGCACGGGCAGGCGAGGATCTCCAGCAACTGCTCTTCGAGCTTGACGGCCACGATGTTCTCCTCAGGCCCGCACGATCGCGAGGACCTCGTCGCTGAGCGCGGCGACGGCCTCGGGGGTGGCGGCTTCGACGTTCAGGCGCAGCAGCGGCTCGGTGTTCGAGGCGCGCAGGTTGAACCACGACCCGTCCGCCAGCTGCACGGTGAGACCGTCCAACTCGTCGATCGTGACGCCGTCCTTGGAGCCGTACGCGGCCTTGATGGCGGCGATCCGACCGGCCTGGTCGTTGACCGTCGAGTTGATCTCACCGGAGGCGGCGTAGCGGTTGTAGATCGAGGTCAGCGCCGACAGCGGGCCGTCCTGCTCACCCAGAGCGGCCAGCACGTGCAGCGCGGCCAGCATGCCGGTGTCGGCACGCCAGAAGTCGCGGAAGTAGTAGTGCGCGGAGTGCTCGCCACCGAAGATGGCGCCGGTCCTGGCCATCTCCTCCTTGATGAACGAGTGGCCGACGCGCGTGCGCACGGGCTTGCCGCCGTGCTCGGTGACGATCTCCGGCACGGCGTGCGAGGTGATCAGGTTGTGGATGATCGTGCCGCCGGGGTCCTTGGCGAGCTCGCGCACAGCCACCAGCGCGGTGATCGCGGACGGGCTGACCGGGTCGCCGTTCTCGTCCACGACGAAGCAGCGGTCCGCGTCGCCGTCGAACGCGACACCGGCGTCGGCACCCTCGGCCTTGGTGCGGGCCTGCAGGTCGACGATGTTCTTGGGGTCGAGCGGGTTCGCCTCGTGGTTGGGGAAGCTGCCGTCCAGCTCGAAGTACATGGGGACGACCTCGATGGGCAGGCCCTCGAAGACCTGCGGCACCGTGTAGCCGCCCATGCCGTTGCCCGCGTCCACGACGATCTTGAGCGGGCGGATGTTCTTCAGGTCGACCAGGTCGTTGAGGTAGGCCGCGTACTCGACGAGCATGTTGCGCTCCTCGAACGTGCCCGGCTCGACGCCCTCGACGTCGGGCACCTGGTTCTCGGCGTCCTGGCGGATCTGCGCGAGACCGGTGTCCTGACCGACCGGCGAGGCACCGGCGCGGCACATCTTGATGCCGTTGTACTGCGCCGGGTTGTGGCTCGCGGTGAACATGGCGCCGGGCAGGTCGAGCTTGCCGGACGCGAAGTACAACATGTCGGTGCTGGCCAGGCCGATGCTGATCACGTTGACGCCCTGGGCCTGAGCGCCCTCGGCGAACGCGCGGGACAGCCCCGGTGAGGAGTCACGCATGTCGTGACCGATCACGATGGCCGGTCCACCGACCAGGCGCGCGAAGGCGGCGCCGAAGTCCCGGACCAAGCCGGCGTCCAGCTGTTCGCCGACCACCCCGCGGATGTCGTACGCCTTGACGATGCCGGACAGGTCACGCACGCCGCACACTCCCGAAACTCGCTCTTGACGGCCACTGCCAGGGCAGCCTACCGGCGAGAAGATTAGTGGTGCGTGTGGTCAGTCAGTCCTCGTGCGGATCGGGCAATACCCGCAGGTGGCCACGCCGATGAGAGCCCGCAGGCACATCGGGCAGCTTCGGGCTCACATCAGCCCGCCCAGCCTCCCGCACGGCCTCGGCCAGGGCCGTCAGGTCGTCCACAGTCGGCTCGGGCGCCGCGAACTCACCCTGGTGCCTCACGACCTCCCAACCCCGCGGCGCAGTGAGCCGCAAGGCGTGCTCCTCGCACAGGTCGTAGCTGTGCGGTTCGGAGTACGTGGCAAGCGGCCCGACGACCGCGGTGGAGTCCGCATAGGCGTAGGTGAGCGTGGCGACAGCCGGGTTAGCACACCCGGTTCGCGAGCACCGTCTCACGCTCCGCACGATCGGGGACGATAGCGCGTCCACGGGAGGCTGTGTGTGAGGCACGCTGTGTTTAGTCGTCAGGGGTAGCAACTAGGCTGCTTGGTTGTGGTGATGGCACGGGGTTCCCAGCGGCAGGATTCGCCGCGCCGACGCAACCGCGACCGGCACGGACGGGGCCTGCGCGGCCCCCTCTACCCGGCCACGCTCCCGGCGGCCCGCTCCCGCGCCGAACGCTTCGACGCCCTGGTCATCGAGGCCCTGGAGCCCATCGAGGCCCGCTGGCGCACCGAACTCACCCAGCTCGACGTGGCCGTCGACGACGTGCCGGACGTCCAGGTCGAGGGCGAGGACGGCGTGGTGGAGGACGGCAACGTCCCCCTGGCACGGCTGCTGCCCGCGGGCTCGGACAACCGCGCCCGGATCGTCCTGTACCGCCGCCCGCTGGAAGCGCGTGCGAAGGACGGCGCCGACCTGTCCGACCTGGTGCACGACGTGCTGGTGGAGCAGATCGCGAACTACCTGGGCCTGGACCCCGACGTGGTGGACGAGGGCTGAGACTCCTCTCACACCGGCAGTTCGGCGAGCGCCCTTCGATCGCGCGCGAAGCCGCGCCACCAACGCAACAACCCGCGTGTGGCGTGGACCCGCCTTTGGATCAGCTTGACGGAGCCCCAGGAGTCCGCCGCCGAGTGGGCACAGCGGTCAACAACGTGAACAAAGCCGCCGCAGCCTGCCCCAACAGCAAGAAGTCCCGCAAAGTGCTGGACACCGTCACCCGAACCTCGGCCCCACCGGACGGCAACGGCACCCCGACCAGATGCCCCCAGGCCCGGACGACGGGCACCTGAGCCCCGTCCACGGAGATCTGCCACCCCGGCTCGTCCTCGGCGGCGAGCACCAGCACCCGCCCCTCCCCACCGGGCGAGACCCGAACAGCCACGTCGGGCAGCGACACGTTGACCGGCGCCACCCCGTCCGCGCCGAGCTCGGACGGCGGCTCGCCACCGGTGCGGGCACGACGGGCGAGGTCCGGCGCCAGCAGCACCCCGGTGTCCGCGACCAGCCGCATCCGCAGCACGGGTCGTCCGTCCACTGTGCGCGGCGCCTCCGACACCAGTTCCCCGGCGGCCGACCGGATCCGGGCTGAGGCCTCGTCGGACGGCGGCACCACGAACGTGACGCCGGACGACGCGGCCTGGCCGAGCGCCACCTTCACGGCCGGGGCGGCTCCGTCGAGCAACGACGAGTTCCACCGCCTCAGCCGCGCGGGCGACGACACAGTGGGCACGAGATCGTCGTCACCGAACGCGGGCATCCGTCCGGCCACCTGGCGGACGGGGGTCCCGAGGATCAGCACCGAGCGCCCGGTCCGTTCCAGCTCGGCGGTCAGCGACGCGTTCAACGCAAGCCCGCCGTCTGCCTTCAAAGGCCCGGTGCGCAGGTCCAGGAACCCCGCCACGCCCAGGCTGACCAGCGTCACCACACCGACGACGTACACGGCCCGCCGGACGCCCGCTCGCCCGGCCACGCCCGGTTGCACCCCGCGCTGACACCCGGCCAGCACCACGCAGACGAGTCCCCAGGCCAGGATCACCAGTGGGGCTCCGGGCCAGGCGCCCACCGCGGCCACCGCCGCCAGGGCACCGATGGCCAGCACGATCACCGTCAGGCCCGGCAGCATCGAGGCGTTCGGCCGCAGGACGGCGGCGGCGAACGCGGCGGCCGCGAAGACCGAGCACACGATCAGGTTCGGCGGTGGCGACTCGAACGCGGCACCTAGGCCGTTGAGGACCATCTCCGGGTGTTGCAGCAAGACGGCCGGCCACGGCAGAAGCAGGCCCATGGGCAGAAGCACGATCACGAACAGAGCGGCGATCCGGCGCGCACCGCCGGTCACCGCGATGAAGCCGCCCAGCGCGCCGATGATCACCACTACGTGGGTCAGCGGCGAGAAGGCCCCCAGGACCGCTACGCCGATGGCGGTGCCGGAGGCCATGGGCAACCAGGCGTGCGTCGACGACGCGCGCAAGACCGCGTACACGCCGGCGAAGACCACGGGCGTGACGATGTGCACAACGACGACGTCCAGACGGCCTTCGGCCACGGCGGTCGTCGCGACCGGCAACAGGCCGTAGAAGGCAGCCACCACCGCGCGCACGGAACGGCGTACGCGCAAGCCACGTGACGCGATGTAGGCCGACAACGCGGCGAGGGGGATGTCGCCGAGCAACAGCAGGGCGACGGCGAACGACGGTCCGCCGGGGACCAGGCCCAGGACGGCCAGCGCGGCGGGCGCGGGGGCCGCGGTGCCGCCGAAGACCGGGTGCCAGGAGGACAGGTAGGTCGACCAGACCGACCCCAGCGACCCGACCGGGAGCAGCCGGCCGCCCGCGAGGTCGAGCCCGAGGCGGGACCAGTTCGCGATCACCGCGACGGCCGAGAGCGCCAGCAGCAACAGCACCGGGGGCGCCAGCAGCAGGGAGCGCAGCACCCGCGACTGGTCGACCTCGACGAAGACCATGCCGGAGCCGGAACGCGGACCGGGCGACGGACGGGGGCGCGGCGAAGGACGCAGTGCGCCGGGCAGTGCGGCGTCGACCGGAACGACGACGGGCGGGCGGCGCAGACCGGCGACCCGCGGGCGGCCGCGGGACGCGCCGGCCGGCAGGGCGGACGGGCCGACGAGCCGGGAGTCCACTTCGGACGGTTCGAGCCACGCCGAACCGGAATCGGTTGCGGGCAAACGACCCAGCGCGGCGTCGGCCTCGACCCGGCGGCGGATCAGGAAGGTGGCGCCGGCGCGCACCGCGTTGCGCAGCCGGGTGAGTCTGCTGGTGAAGAGGCCGCGCACGACGGCGGAACCGCGACGGGCACGCCGTCCCTGCAGCAGACGGCCTCGCGTCAGGAGGTAGCGGGCCGCGCCGACCTCGGCGTGTGCGTCCGCGAAACGCCGTAGGAGCAGGAAGCCCAGAGCACGCAACAGCGACAGGAACAGCAGCCGCGGCACTCCGACGAGGAACGAGAAACTTGAACAATTGACCAAAAAAGTACGCATGCCGTGCGCGCGGTCGACGCCGCGAAATGACGGACCCGGACGCGCCATCGCAGCGTCCAAACGGCGTGCGCCTTTAGTTGCGGCGCGTGCATGTCGCATGCGTGCGACCGGTACGCACAGGACCAAATGACCCGCGCGATTAGCGCGCCAGCCGAAGTCGACATCATCACGCAGCAGCGGCATCGCTTCGTCGTAACCGCCGAGCGAGTGCCACACCTCACGTTTGATCAACGATCCGGCGGACGAGACGGCGAGAACCTCGGTGCTCTGCTGAAACGATGCGGAATGTTCCGCGGAGGACAGACCGGTCTGTCGATGTCCTGAAGAATCGGTGGACAGACCCGCCTCGACGACCAGACGAGAATCCACCCAATCGAGGCACAGCGGACCGAGCACAGCGGCCGACGGCGACACCTCGGCCGCGGTCAGCAGAGCCGCCAGGCAGTCCGGTTCGGGGGCGCTGTCGTCGTGCAGCAACCACAGCCACTTGCCCGGGTCGCCCCACCGTTCGACGGCGTGTTCCACCGCGAGGCGCACGGCGGTGCCGAAGCCCGTGCCCCGCGGAGCGGTCAGCACTCCGTCCAGCAGATCCCCGGCCTCCGCCAGGACTTTTGCCGTGCGGTCCGTCGACCCGGTGTCGACCGCGATCACGTGCCGGGGACGAATTCGCTGGCGCCGCAAGGCAGACAGCGCCGTGCTGAGCCACTGGTCGCCGTCGTGGCAGACCAGGACGCACAGCACCGGCGCTGTCCGGAGCCTCGGGTGAGGACTTGTCACGTCCTCAAGTTAAGGCAGAAAGATCACGCTTCTGACCGACTAGACGGCTCGCTTCTTCAACTTGCGGCGTTCTCTCTCCGAGAGACCGCCCCAGATGCCGAAGCGTTCGTCGTGCTGGAGTGCGTACTCCAGGCACTCCGAACGCACCTCGCAGCCCAGGCAGATGCGCTTGGCCTCCCGAGTCGAACCACCCTTTTCAGGGAAGAACGCCTCCGGATCCGTCTGGGCGCAGAGCGCACGCTCCTGCCAGTCCTGCTCGTCGGCAGGGTCGAACAGGTACGACAGCTCGCCCTGTACGACCGGCTGCGTGACGTGATCTTCTTCGAGCTCTTCGAATTCCTGCATTTCGTCCGCCTCCTCGCCTTCCGCTCTCCCCGGTTGGCGGACGCCAGACGCCGTTCCCACAACGACGAATGACACCGATGTGATTACACCTGCGTCACAGCGGGCGGTCAAGCGGAGTCCACACGTCGGGGGATATTCCCGCAGATGGCCGCAAAAACCTTGACTGACTGCACAGACAGTGATTCAGGTGTCGCAACCCGTCCCCGAACGGCCCACCACGCCGTCCGACACGCCACACTGGAGGGGTGAAGCGATCAGCGGTTCGCCCCAGCCCACTGTTCCTCGGCCTGCTCGCGGCAACCGTCGCCGGAGCTGCGCTCACCCTGCTCGAAGGTGACGTCGCCATCATCTCGGGCACCATCCTCTTCGTACTCGCCGGGTGGGCGGTGACGCTGTGCCTGCACGAGTTCGGGCATGCCGCCGTCGCGTACAAGGGCGGCGATTTTTCGGTGCGCGACAAGGGTTATCTGACCCTCGACATCCGCCGTTACACCGATCCCGTGCTCAGCATCGTGCTGCCGCTCGTGCTGCTGGTGATGGGCGGAATCCCACTTCCGGGTGGCGCGGTGTGGATCAACCACCACGCCCTCCGGTCGAAGAAGATCGAGTCGTTGGTCTCACTCGCGGGCCCGATCTCGAACCTCGTGATCGGTGTTCTGCTCGCGCTGGTCGTGTCGATCTTCTCGCCGCCGGCCGCCCTCGCCGCCGCGATTTCGTACCTTGCTTTGTTGCAGGTGTTCGCGTTCGTGCTGAACATCCTGCCGATTCCCGGCCTGGACGGCTGGGGTGCCCTGGAGCCGTTCCTGCCCTACGAGGCGCAGCGGCTCGGCGCGAAGGCCCGGCCGTGGGCGCCGCTGGTCCTGTTCGCCGTCCTGATCGGCTTCTCGCAGGTCAGCCGTCTGTTCTTCGAGGTGTCGACCTGGCTGTTCGAGCTCGTCGGCGGTGACTCGTTCGCGGCGTACCTCGGCTCCGCGACGTTCTCGTTCTGGCGCTCCCTGTAGGCCGCTCACCGCGCTGTGGAAGCATGGGCGGGCGTGAAGGTCGTAGCACTCGTCGGCGGGGTCGGCGGCGCGAAGTTCCTGCAGGGACTCAAAGCACTCGGAGCGGACGTCACGGCGGTGGTGAACACCGGCGACGACGTGTGGATGCACGGGCTGCGCATCACGCCCGACCTCGACACCTGCATGTACACGCTGGGCGGTGGCATCGACGTCGAACGCGGCTGGGGCCGCGAGGACGAGTCGTGGACCGTCAAGGAGGAGCTCGCGGCGTACGGCGCCGAGCCGACCTGGTTCGGGCTGGGCGACCGGGACATCGCGACGCACCTCGTTCGCACCCGCATGTTGCGCGCCGGCTACCCGCTGTCGGCCGTCACGGAGGCCCTGTGCGACCGGTGGAAGCCGGGCGTGAGGCTGCTGCCGATGTCGGACGACCGGGTCGAGACGCACGTCGTCGTCGAGCTCGACGGTGAGACGAAGGCCATCCACTTCCAGGAGTGGTGGGTCAAGCACCGGGCAGGCCTGCCCGCGCAGTCGTTCGCGTTCGTCGGCGCCGAGAGCGCCACTGCCGGGCCCGGTGTGCTGGACGCGATCGGCGAGGCCGACGCGGTGGTCCTGGCCCCGTCCAACCCCGTGGTGAGCATCGGCACGATCCTCAACGTGCCCGGTGTGCGCGACGCGCTGCGCAAGACCGAGGCCGGGGTCGTGGGCCTGTCGCCGATCGTCGGCGGGAAACCGTTGCGGGGCATGGCCGACGCCTGCCTGGACGCGATCGGCGTGGAGACCTCGGCCGAGGCGGTCGGACGGCTCTACGGCTCCCGCAAGTGCTCCGAGGACGGCCTTCTCGACGGGTGGCTGGTGCACACCGGCGACCGCGCCGACGTGCCGGGTGTCGCGGTCCGCGCGGTTCCGCTGCTGATGTCCGATGTGGACACCACGGCGCAGATGGCACGGGACGCTCTGGAACTGGCCGGAGTCGACGTTGACTGATCACGCCGCGGCGGCGCTGGAGCTGCTGCCGATCACCGGTCTGCCGGAATTTCGCCCCGGCGACGACCTGGCCGGTGCGATCGCGGAGGCCGCGCCCTGGCTGCGCGACGGCGACGTGCTGGTCGTCACGTCCAAGGTGTTGTCCAAAGTAGAGGGACGGCTCGTCCGCGTGCCGGCCGATCCCGAGGAGCGGGACAGGATCCGGCGCGAGCACGTCGCCGCGGAGTCCGTGCGGGTGCTCGCCCGCAAGATGCGCACGCTGATCACCGAGAACAAGCTCGGCATCGTGCAGGCCGCGTCCGGCGTCGACGCCTCGAACGTGGCCGGTGACGAGATCGCGCTGCTGCCCGTGGACCCGGACGGCTCCGCGGCGACCCTCCGCGCGGCGCTCAAGAAGTCGCTGGGTGTCGAGGTCGCCGTGGTGATCACGGACACGATGGGCCGCGCGTGGCGGATGGGCCAGACGGACGCCGCGATCGGCGCGTCCGGCATCCGCGTGCTGCACGACTACGCGGGCGCGGTGGACGAGCACGGCAACCAGCTCGCGGTGACGATGGTCGCGGTCGCCGACGAGATCGCCGCGGCCGCCGACCTGGTGAAGGGCAAGCTCGGCGCGGTGCCGGTGGCGGTGCTGCGCGGGTTCGACGTGGTGGACGACGGTTCCACGGCGCGCGACCTGAACCGGCCGGTCGAGGAGGACCTCTTCAGCCTCGGCACGGAGGAGGCGCTGGCCGCCGGCCGGGCGCAGGCCGTGCTGATGCGCCGGTCCGTGCGGTTCTACGCGGACGAGCCCGTCGACCTCGCCGTCCTGAAGCGCGCGGTCGGTGCGGCGCTGACCGCCCCCGCGCCGCACCACACGAAGCCGCTGCGGTTCGTGCTGGTGCGGGAGAAGCGCGCGGAGCTGCTGAAGGCCATGCGCGAGCAGTGGGAGACCGACCTGCGCGCCGACGGGTTCACCGACGAGCAGATCGCGCGCCGGGTGCGCCGGGGCGACCTGCTGGTTGAGGCACCGGAGATCGTCGTGCCGTTCCTCGTGCGCGACGGCGCCCACTCCTACCCCGACGACCGCCGCGCGGACGCCGAGAAGACGATGTTCACGGTCGCCGGCGGCGCCGCCGTGCAGGGCCTGCTGGTCGCACTGGCCGCCGAGGGGCTCGGCTCGTGCTGGGTGTCGTCGACGATCTTCTGCGCGGACGTCGTGCGTTCCGTGCTGGGTGTTCCCGCCGACTGGGAGCCGCTGGGCGCCGTCGCGGTCGGGCATCCGACCGAGCCGCTGACGCCGCGCGAACCGCTGGAAGGGCTGATCGAGCTGTGACACTGCACGCCGACGCCGTCTCGACGCTGAGCCGGTTCTCGGGCCAGGACGCCCTGCGCGAGGCCTACCTGGGCTTCCTGGCGGCCCGCGAGGACGCCTGTCAGCGCTCCTGCGAGCCCGGGCACATCACGGCCTCCGCACTGGTCCTGGACGCCACCGCGCAGCACGCGTTGCTGACGCTGCACCCGCGGGTGGGCCGGTGGCTGCAGCTGGGCGGCCACTGCGAGCCCGAGGACGAGTCCCTGGCCGCGGCGGCTCTGCGCGAGGCGACCGAGGAGTCCGGCATGCGCGGGCTGCGGATCGAGCCGACGCCGATCCACCTCGACGTGCACCCGATCACGTGCTCGCTCGGCAAGCCGACGCGGCACTTCGACGTGCGGTTCCTGGTGCGCGCACCCGTCGGCGCGGAACCGGTGCGGTCCGCCGAGTCCGTCGACCTGCAGTGGTGGCCGCTGGACTCGTTGCCGGACAACGTGGACGACCTGCACCCGCTGATCGAGAGCGCTCTCGCACGCCTGCGCTAGCCGCTGACCGGAAGCGCTCCCGCGCTTGCGGCAGCCGCCGATCTCAGCGCCGCATCGCCCGGTAGCGCTTGAGCAGGGCGGTGATCCGCGCGGGATCGGCGGCGGCGTTCAACTCGGCGAGGAGGTCGTCGGGGCACAGCTCGTAGTGGTCGCCCCACCACCGCCGCGACTTGTTGTTCCAGATGCGGTAGCCGCCGGGCACGCCCCTGGCCACGTACTGCCGCTTCGCCACCGAGGCTCCCTCAGAACTTGCGGTAGTCGCGCGGCGAGAACCTCGGTGCCCGCCGCGGCCGCCGCAGACCCGCCGCCTCCAGGTACATGACGGCGCGGTGGCGTTGCGGCTTGTAGGGCTCCAGCAGTTCCATCATGCCGTCGTCGTCGCCCGGCGTGCCGGTCAAGGCCCACGTGACGTTCTTGGCGACGTGGTAGTCGCCGACGCTCACGGCGTCCGGGTCGCCCCAGGCCCGTTGCGCCACCTCGGCCGACGTCCAGACGCCCACTCCGGGCACCTTTTCGAGGAGCTCGCGGCTGCGCATCTCGGCGGCCTTCTCCAGCCGGTGCGCGACCTGCGCGACGTTGATCAGCGTGCGCCGGCGGGCACCGTCGAGCCCGCACTGGTGCCACTCCCAGTCCTGCAGGCCCAGCAACCGCTGCGGTGTCGGTGGGACCTTCAGCGGCTTCGGTCCGGGAGCGCTCTCACCGAACCTCCTGCCCAGCTCGCGCCACGTCCGGAAGGCCTCCACGCCGGTGACCTTCTGCTCCAGGACCGAGGCGAACAACAGGTCCCAGACACGTCCGGTGGCACCGAGTCGCAGCCCGGGGCGTTGCCGGCGCGACTCGGCGATGATCGGGTGGTGCGCGACGAACTCGTCCACCGTGTCGTCCGCGCCCAGCAGAGCGGGCAGGCCGTCGAGCAGCCACGGCCCGCCCTCGCCCCACGCTTCCGCCAGCACCTCACCCGCTGTTCTGGTGATGTGCAGCGTGCCGGGCCCGCACGGGGTGTTCGCCGCGAACCAGACGCCGCCCTCCGCGCTGAAGGACGGGTCGCCGGGCCCGCGGCGCAACCTGCCGAGCACCGCTCCCAGATCGAGTGGGAACGGTGGAGTCCAGGCTCTGCTAGGCATCCGTCGAGAAGCGCACGCCGGCCTCGGGCAGCACGACGCCCGGCCACACCCGCGCTCCCCCGATCAGCTCGCACCGCGCACCGATCACCGCGGAGTCGCCGACCACGGCGTCCTTGAGGACCGCGCCGGCCTGCACGAGCGCACCGGCGCCCACGATCGAACGCTCGACCAACGCGCCCTCGCCGACAACGGCACCGTCGAACAGGATCGCGCCGTCGAGCACAGCACCCTCCGCGACCGTGCAGTTCGCACCGACCGTGCTGCCGCCCTTGAGCGTCGCACCCTCGTGCACCGCGGAGCCCTCGAGCACCAGGTAGTCGCCCGGCTGTGCAACTGCCGCCGACGGCGCGACGCCGCGCACGAGGTCCGCGGACCCCTGCACGAACGCCTCGGGCTTGCCGAGGTCCAGCCAGTACGTGGCGTCCACGTGCCCCTGCAACCTCTTCCCGGCCTCCAGCAGCCCGGGGAACGTCTCGCGCTCCACCGACACCGGCCGTCCGGCGGGAATCGCGTCGATCACCTCGCGCCGGAACACGTAGCAACCGGCGTTGATCTGGTCCGTCGGCGGGTTCTCGGTCTTCTCCAGGAACGCCTGGACGCGTCCCTCTTCATCCGTCGGCACGCACCCGAACGCCCTGGGGTCCTGCACCTTCACCAGGTGCAGCGTGACGTCCGCCTCGTGCTCGCGGTGGGTGTCCACGATCCCGGTCAGGTCGACGCCGGACAGGATGTCGCCGTTGAAGACCATCACGTCGGGCTCGCGCAGCTTGTCCGCCACGTTGCGAATCGCGCCCGCCGTGTCCAGCGGCACCTCTTCCACCACGTACTCGAGCTCCAGCCCGAGCCTCGACCCGTCCCCGAAGTACTCCTCGAACACCTCGGCCTTGTAACTCGTACCCAGCACCACGTGCGTGATGCCGGCCTCCTTGATCCGCGACAGCAGGTGCGTCAAAAATGGCACCCCCGCGGTAGGGAGCATGGGCTTGGGAGCGGACAGGGTCAGCGGGCGAAGGCGGGTGCCCTTGCCCCCGACCAGCACCACAGCTTCGACGCCGTGCACCTTTTTCCTCCTCCGCGTTACAGCGAGCCGTTCGACGGAATACTCTGACACGAAGCAGATCGTCATACGGGATCTGGTCCCGGCAAGGAGCTAAATCCGACATGGACCCCCGCGACCGGGCCGACGCCATGCTCGCCCGCGCCCGTGCACGTGGGCGGAACATCGTGACGCCGGACAACATGACGTCCCCGATGGACGCGTCAGACACGCAGCAGATCCCTCGCGCGCTGGTCAACGCCGTGGACCCGCGCCAGGACCCGGACTCGACCATGATCCTCGCGCCCGCCCAGATGGGCCACCAGCAGCCGCAGCGCCCCCAGCACCACGCGCCGCGCCAGCCCATGCCGACGCAGCCGATGCCGCAGCAGCAGGCCCCGGCGGAGGAAGCGGAGATCACACAGGTGGTCCAGCCGGGCCTGATCCCGACGGTCTCGCACCACCAGCAGTCCCGCAACTCGCTGTCGCAGCGGCTGAGCGGCGACATGTAGGGGTGCTCGGGGAGCTCAGCCCGGCTTGCGGGTGAGAATCTTCACCCGCGCCGCGAGCCCGGCCTTCAACGCCAGGCGGAACGGCGCCCACAGCACCCCGGCATGCCGATCGGCCATGTACCGGTAGGCACTGCGGTGGTGCTCGCGCAGCATCCGGTCCGAGGACCGGGCGGTCGAGTGCCCGCCGATGTGCGTGACCTCGGCATCGGGCACGTAGACGTTCAACCACCCGGCAGCGCCGACGCGCTCACCGAGGTCGACGTCCTCGAAGTACATGAAGTACCTCTCGTCGAACCCGCCGACGGCGTCGAAGGCCTCACGGCGCATCAGGAAGCAGGACCCGGACAGCCACCCGGCGGAACGCTCCACCGGGGCCTTCTCCTGCCGGTAGGCCCGAGTCCAGGGGTTCGACTTCCAGACGGCGCCGAAGAGCGCGTGCCCGGCCCCGCGTCCCAGCGAGGGCAACAACCGGGCGGACGGGTAGACCTCTCCGTTCGGCTCGCGGATCAACGGCCCGAACATCCCGCCCCGCGGCCACCGCTGCGCCGCGTCGATCAACGCGTCCACGCTGCCGGGCGAGAACTCGATGTCGGGGTTGGAGATCAGCACCCAGCCGACGTCGGGCCCCAGCGCCGCGACGCCGCGGTTGGCGCCGCCGCCGTACCCGAGGTTCCCGCCGGTGGGCAGGAAGGTGACGTGGGCGTGGGAAGCGGCCACCTCCTCCGGCACCCCGTCGGTGGACCCGTTGTCGGCGAGGATCACCTGCGCCGGTCGGGTGGTGGCCTTCGCAAGGGTGTCCACAAAGGGAGCCAGCGTCTCGCCCGGCGAGTACGTGACCGTCACGACACCAAGTCCGTCGCCGTATTTCACGCGCGTCACCCTAGCGCCGCCCCGCTCAGCGCCGGCGACGCACCAGCACCGCGCGCTCGTAGGCCAGGCGGTGGCGCTCCGCGCTGACGGCCCACGAGAAGTCCTTGGCCCGCTGCTGTCCCGACGCCGCCAGCGAAGCACGGCGGGCCGGGTCGTCCAGGAGCTCGGCGATCGCGGCCGCGATGTCGCCCGCGCCGACGCCGCAGTACGCGACGGCCTCGCCACCCACCTCGGGCAGCGACAGGCGTCTGGTGGTGAGCACGCAGGCGCCGCAGGCCATGGCCTCCAGCACCGGCAGCCCGAAGCCCTCGCCCAGGGACGGGTACGCCACCAGCTGCGCGCCGCCCAGGAAGCCCGCCAGCTGTTCGAACGGCAGGTAGCCCGCGCGGATCACGCGGATGCGGTGCGGGACGGAGTCCAGCGCGCGTTCGACCTGGCCGTCCCAGCCGGGCTGGCCCGCCAGCACCAGCGCGGGCGGTTCGGCGCGGCCCACCATCGCCTGGGCGAAGCCGCGGATCAGCGCCGGGACGTTCTTGCGCGGTTCCAGCGCGCCGAGGAACGCGACGTACGGCGCGTCACCGAGAGACAGGGTGCGGCGCACCGCGAGCACCTCGTCCGGTGACGGCGGGTGGAAGCGTTCGGTGTCCACGCCGTGCTGCGCGATGTGCAGGACCCGGCGGTCGGCTCCGGCCACGCGCACCAGTTCGTCGGCGGTCGCCTGCGACGGGACCACGCACAGGTCCGCGCGCCGCAACGACGCTCGGGTCCAGGCGCGGAAGAAGCGGGCCTTGACCGACGAGTGCAGCACCGGGTCGGTGAAGAAGGTGGCGTCGTGCAGCGTCACGACCGAGGCGGCCTTGCCGGCCAGCGGCAGCGTGTAGTGCGGCGAGTGCACCACGTCCACGCCGAGGGCGCGGATCAGGCGCGGCAGCGTCGTCTGCTCCCAGGCCAGCCGGGCCGTCCTGGTGGCGACGGCGTCCGCGGCGCGGACCACGCGGGCGTTCGGCGCGATCTTGCTGAACAGCTCTTCGTCGCGCGGCTGGCAGACGACGGAGAGCTTGGTCCCGTCCGCGTCCAGCGCCGCGACGAGCGAATCCACGTAACGGCCGACGCCACCTCGGTCTGCGGGGATCGCGGTGGCGTCGATCAGCACGCTGGGTTCGACGGTGGGCACGATCAGCTAGCGTAATGTCATTCGCTAAAGCGTTTAACGGGAATGCACTAATCCGATCGTCAAGCGTGTGCCTTCCACACTCCCCGTGCCGTCTTTTCCCAGGTGAACTCACTCGCGCGGGTGATCCCGGCCTCGACCGTGTGACGAGGATCCGCCAGAACGGCCCGCAGACCTTCCGTCAACGACGCCAGGTCGCCGCGCCGCACGACGGTTCCGGCGCCACCCGCGACCTCCACCAGAGCCGGGTCGTCGGAGTGCACGACGGGCACACCGGCGGCCATCGCCTCCAGCACCGGCAGCCCGAAACCCTCCGCCAGGCTGGGCGCGGCGAGCACGGAGGCGCCGGCCAGCACCGACGCCAGGCGCGCGTCGGACACCCTGCCGAGCAACGTCACGTGCGGCGCGCGCAGATCGACGTCACCCCATCCCTGCGGGCCGACCACGACCAGCGGCACCCGAAGCCGTTCGGTCGCCCGCACCAGCAACCCGAAGCCCTTGCGCGGCTCCACGGTGCCGACGGCGAGCACGTAGGACGAGGGCAGGTCGTCGGCCGGTGAGCCGACCAGCCGCGTCACGCCGTTGGGCACCACGTGCACCGGCACGTCGACGCGCACGCACTCCGCCAATTGGGACGCGACGGCCTGTGTCGGCACCACCAGCGCACGCGCCTCACGAGCAGCACGTGCGATCACCTTGCGGTGCCAGGCGACTCCGCGCGGAGTCAGCGTCTCCGGGTGCGTCCACGGCACCACGTCGTGCACGGTGACGACCGCGCCCGGCAGCGGTGCGAGCGGTGTCGGGGCGTGCACGTGCGGGCCGAGTTTCGGCGGCAGGCCGCGTTCCCACAACGCCACCAGCGCCCGGCGCGGCACCCTGATCACGCGGTCGGCGCGGGCGGTCGCCGCGGTCGTCACGGTCCAGCCGGGAGGGGCGCTCTCCCCCAACGCCCCGAGCAGCTCCGCCGTGTAGCGGCCGGTCCCGCCGGGGACCGGGGCGTTCAGCTGCTCGGTCAGCACTACTAGCTCGGGCACGTCGCGTACCGTCTCACGCCGTGTCGGCAGTCAGCACCGTGGTGGTCGTGACGTGGCGCGGCCGTGACCACATCACGGCGTGCCTGGACGCCCTCAGGGCCCAGAAGAGTCCACATAGGACAATCATCGTCGACAACGCGTCCGACGACGGCACAGCCGAGCTGATCAGCGGACACGAGGTCGTGAGGCTGCCCCGCAACCGCGGTTACGCGGGCGGGCTCGCCGCCGTTCTCGACATGGTCGAGACCCCGTACGTCGCGTGGCTCAACGACGACGCCGCACCGGACCCGTCGTGGCTCACCGAACTGGAGCGCGCCCTCGACGGCGATCCCGGCGCGGCCGCCGCGACCTCGTCGATCCTGCTCCTGGACGGCTCGACGCAGTCCGTCGGCGTGGCGCTGACGGCGGACGGTCACGGCAAGGACGTGGTGCTCGCCGGCCGCGAGGTGTTCGGGTTCTGCGGTGGCGCGGCGCTGCTCAGGACCGCGGAGCTCAAGGCCGCGGGCGGCGTCCCGGCGAGCTTCTTCTGCTACTACGAGGACACCGACACGGCCTGGCGGCTGCGGCTGGCCGGCCACCGGGTGATCTCGGTGGGACCGGCGCGGGTCCGGCACCGGCACGGCGCCAGCACGCGTCCGGGCTCGGTGCTCTTCCACCGCTGGAACGAGCGCAACCGGTTGCTGATGCTGCTGCGGTGTGCGCCCGCGGCGACGGCCTTCGCCCAGCTCGCCCGGTTCCTGGTGACCACGGTGCTGCTGCCGTTCCGCGGGAACGTCCCGGACGCGGCCAACTTCCGTCTCGGACTGCGCACCCGAGTGCTGGCGGAGGTGCTGCTCAGGCTCCCCGCCACGCTCGTCCAGCGGTTCAGGATCAGGACGACGGTCTCCCGCAGGAGCGTCTGGCAGGACTGGGCGGGCCGGTGAGGGCGGCCTGGCTGTTGATCGGCGGCGGACTGGCCGGGCTGGCGCTCGGCGTCGGGGTGAGCATCACGCTGTCCTACGGGCTGGTGTTCATCGGCCTGCTCGGCGGCCTCGCCTACGCCCTGGGCGTCAGCGGGCTCTCCCAGCGCAAGTGGATCGCGCTGCCCGCGTTCGCCCTCGGGCTCGCGGCGCCGCTCGTGCTGACGTTCGGCGTGCACAGCGTGCTGATGCAGCGGATCGGGCACGTCGAGCGGTGCGCGGTCACGGCGGCCGACGAGCACCCCTTCGCCAAGTACCCCGGCGTCGACTACGTGCTGGCCTGTCCCAGCGGCGAGGTCGAGCTGGACCGGGACTGGAACGACCGCCTGAAGACGCGGGAGGCCGACGTCCTGACCGGACCGCCGCTGCGGCCGATGTTCGCGGACGAGACCCGGTGGAACCTCCTGCCGGTCACAAGCGTCCCCGCAGCGATGACTCTTCTCGTTCCGGTCGCGTGGCTGCTCAGGAAGCAGCCGTGAGGCGGCCAGCACCACTCATCGTGATCGGGCTCGCCGCCGTCGCCGCCGCGGTCCTGCTCGGTGCCGTCGTGCCCGAGCGGTACGAGCTCGCGGTGCTGGTGCCGTGCTGCCTGCTGTCGCTGGCGTTCGCTTGGGGCGTCGGCAAGCTCGGGCCGGCGTGGCTCGTGCTGCCCGCGTTCATGGTCGTGATCCCCGGCACCGCGGTGCTCGTGGGCGACGGTCATCGCGCGTTGATGGACGTCCTCGCCACGCCCCGGACGTGCTTGATCACCAGCGTCGAGGACGTGCCGGGGCCGGACAACCCGGTCTTCGCACACCAGGTCACCTGCCCGGACGGCGCCGAGCTGCGGATCGTCGTGCGGGGTGAGCAGGACAAGAGGATGCAGCCCGGTCCGGCCACCGTCCTGCGGCACCCGCTGATGCGGCCGCTGCTCGCCGAGCGCAACGACTGGTCCGCGGAGTGGGTCTTCGGGGTGCCCCTGGCTGTCGCTTTGCTCCTGATCTGTGCAACCACACTGCGGGCGCGCAGAGTGATGAGGCAGGCTTAGCGCGTGGATCGAGCCTCGCTGCCCGTCGTGTCCGTCGTCGTCGTCAACTACCGAGGTGCGGACGACACCATCACCTGCGTGCGCGGACTGGCCGACGTCGACTACCCGGCGGAACTGCTCCAGGTGATCGTCGTCGACAACGAGGCGCACGACACCGCGCGGCTGCGGGCCGCACTGCCGGGCGCCGAGATCGTCACCTCGCCGGAGAACCTCGGCTTCGCGGGCGGCTGCAACCTCGGCGTCGAGCACGCCACGGGCGGGGTGCTCGCGTTCCTCAACAACGACGCCCGCGCGGACCGGAACTGGATCAAGGCCGCGATCAGGGTGTTCCACACCGAACCGGCGGTCGCCTCGGTCGCGAGCAAGGTCCTCGACTGGGACGGCGAGAAGATCGACTTCGTCGACGGCGGGCTGACCTGGTTCGGCATGGGCTACAAGCGGCACGCCGGTCAGGACGACGACGGCAGCCACGACGGCCCCAAGGACGTGCTGTTCGGCACCGGCTCGGCGATGTTCGTGCGGGCCGAGGTCTACCGCGAGCTCGGCGGGTTCGACGACCGGTTCTTCATGTTCTACGAGGACGTCGACCTCGGCTGGCGGCTCAACCTGCGCGGCTGGCGGGTCCGCTACGAACCGGCGTCGCTCACGTTCCACCGCCACCACGCGTCGATGAGCTCGATCCACGAGAGCCGGGAGCTGTACCTCCTGGAGCGCAACGCGCTCATGTCGCTGTACAAGAACTTCTCCGACGAGACGCTGGCCAAGGTGCTGCCGGCCGCGCTCGCGCTGTGCGTGCGCCGGGCCACGGCGCGCGGTGAGATCGATCCCGCTCAGCTGGAGATCACCCGCCGCCCGGCCGACCCCGCGTCCGACCGCGAGCCCGTCGGCGTGTCCCGCCAGGCGCTCGCCGGGTTCCTCGCGATCGACCAGTTCGTCGAGCTCATGCCGTCGCTGGCCGAGTCGCGCAAGGTCGAGCAGGCCGCCCGCCGGATGTCGGACACCGACCTCGTCCCGTTGATGCGCAAGGCCTTGGAGCCCGCCTATCCCCTGCCGCGCTACCTCGCCGCGCACGACGTCCTCGTGGACGTCCTCGGCCTGGAGGACGTGTTCGGCAAGCCGCGCAAGATCCTGGTGATCACCGGCGACGCCATCTCGGACCGGATGGCGGGCCCCGCGATCCGCGCCTGGCACATGGCCGACGTGCTGTCCGGCGAGCACCAGGTGCGGCTGGTCACGACGAACCCGCTGTGCGCGCCGCCCGACGCGCCGTTCGCCATCGAGCGCGCCCGGCCGAAGGAGCTGCCGCCGCACGTCGCCTGGGCGGACGTGGTGGTGCTGCAGGGCCACGGGCTGGAGATGGTCGGCGAGCTGAAGAAGGAGTCGTCGACCAAGATCGTGGTCTGCGACATGTACGACCCGATGCACCTGGAAATGCTGGAACAGGGCAAGGACAAGCCGGACGACAAGCGCGCCCTCGACCTGGCGGCCGTCACGAAGGTGCTCAACACGCAGCTCGAACGCGGCGACTTCTTCCTGTGCGCGTCGGAACGGCAGCGGCACTTCTGGCTGGGCCACCTGGCGGCGCTGGGCCGGCTCACGCCGACGTTGTACGACAACGACCCGACCACGCAGTCGCTGCTCGGCATCGTCCCGTTCGGACTGTCGGGCAAGCCGCCGCAGCGCACCGGCCCGGCGATCAAGGGCGTGGTGCCGGGCGTCACGGACGCGGACAAGGTCGTGATCTGGGCCGGTGGCGTCTACAGCTGGTTCGACCCGCTGTCGCTGATCGAGGCGATGGACCACCTGCGCCGGCGGCAGCCGTCCGCGAAGCTGTACTTCCTGGGCATGAAGCACCCGAACCCCGAGGTCCCGGACATGGACATCGCCGGCCAGACGCGGGCGTTGTCCGCGAAGCTGGGGCTGACCGGCGAGACCGTGTTCTTCAACGACGGGTGGGTGCCCTACACCGAGCGGCAGAACTGGCTGCTCGACGCGAGCTGCGGTGTCACCACGCACTACGAACACGTGGAGACCACGTTCGCGTTCCGCACGCGGGTGCTCGACTACCTGTGGGCGGGACTCCCCATCGTCACCACGTCCGGCGACTCGTTCGCGGACCTGGTGCTGCGGGAGGGCTTGGGCGTCGTCGTGCCACCGGAGGACCCGGAGGCACTGGCCGGCGCGCTGGAGAAGGTGCTCTACGACGAGGAGTTCGCGGCCGCGTGCCGTGAGCGCATCGCCGTCGTACGCGAACGGTTCACCTGGGAGACGGCGCTCGCGCCGCTGGCCGAGTTCTGCCGCAACCCCAGGCCCGCCGCGGACCGTCTGCCCGGCTCCGCCCCCATGGTGCGCACACCGGGGCTGAGCAAGGCGGACAAGGTGAAGCGGGACCTGCAGCTGGTGCGCGAGTACCTGGACGCGGGTGGCCCGACCGAGTTGGCCAAGCGGGCGACGGGGCGCCTGCGCAAGATCGCGCGTGGTGGCAGGTAAATGGCGAGATCCCCGAAACCCCTCAAGGTGCTGCTCGACGGCACCCCCCTGCTCGGAAACCGCACCGGGATCGGCCGCTACACAGCGGCACTGGCGGAAGAACTGGCGTCGATGGCGGACGACGTCGACGTGCGGGCGGTGGCGTTCACCCTGCGCGGCTGGCGCGCGTTGCGGACGGTCCTGCCGCACGACGTGACGGCGCGCGGCCTGCCCGTCGCGGCACGGGCGTTGCGCCAGATGTGGCTGCGCGCCCCGTTCCCTCCCGTCGAGTTGCTGGCCGGGTTCACCGACGTCATGCACGCCACGAACTTCGTGCTGCCGCCGACCTTGCGGGCCGGTCGCGTCGTCACGATCCACGACCTGGCGTTCCTGGACTCACCCGGCGACCTGCCGGCGTCCGATCGGCGGCTGCCCGAGCTCGTCCGGCTGTCCGCCGGCCGGGCCGACGTGATCTGCACGCCGACCGCGGCCGTCGCCGACGTGGTGGCGGACCGGTTCTCCGTGCCGCTGGAGAAGATCGTGGTGACGCCGCTGGGCGTCGACCCCGCGTGGTTCGCGTCCCGTCCGCCGTCACCCGCGTTGCGCGGCCGGCTGGGACTGTCCTCGGAGTACCTGCTGTTCGTGGGCGCGGACGGGCCGCGCAAGGGCCTGGAGTACCTGATCAAGGCGCACGCGTCCGACCCGTCGCTGCCGCCGCTGGTGATCGTCGGGCCCGGCCGGTCCGGCGTGGACGGCCGGGTGCTGCGGACCGGGTACCTGTCGGACGTGCACCTGCGGTCGGTCGTGGCGGGTGCCACGGCGCTGGTGCTGCCGTCGCGCGACGAGGGTTTCGGGCTGCCGGTGCTGGAAGCCCTGGCGTGCAACGTGCCCGTGGTGTGTTCGGACGTGCCCGCGTTGCGCGAGGTCGCCGGTGGGCACGCGTTGCACGTGCCCGTGGGAGACGTCGAGGCGCTGGCGGACGCGCTCGCCCGTGCCGTCGCGGCCCCGGCCACCCCCGAGGCCCAGGCTGAACGACGCGCGCACGCGTCCGGGTTCACCTGGCGGCGGTGCGCGGAGAAGACGGTCGAGGCGTACCGGCGCAGCCGCGCCTGAGATGCTCGCTGGAGGGCGTCAGGAAACCCTGACGCCCCAACGACTTCACCGAGAGTGCGGCCTCGGTGAACGCTTGTCGAGCTGGCTCATCGACACCTGTCGCGAACCCGTGACAACAGCAACGCACTTCAGGAAGCGCTGCCGATCGGAATCCTCTGTCGCGGGACGCTGAGGGTTGCGCCCGGAATCGAACATGCCGAAAAGGGTCCCGCACTCGGAACTACGGGACCAGACCGGTCACTCCAATGGCGCAGCACCGGCACGGGGAGCTACCACCCCTGCCCGAAATGCCTCCGAAAGGGCGCTGCGCCAGTGCGGCAAAGGGCGCAGTCCCGCCGCTGCCCACGCCGCGCCCGACAGCACCGAGTAGGCAGGTCGCGGGGCCGGGCGCGGGAAGTCCGCCGTGGTGCACGGCTGCACACGCGCCGGGTCGGCGCCCAGCTCCTCGAAGATCGCCCGTGCGAACCGGAACCACGTCGTCTGGCCGCCACCGGTCGCGTGCAGCAGACGCGTCGCGGGCAGCACCGAGACCAGTTCCAGCAGCCCGGCGGCGAGGTCGTGCGACCACGTCGGCGCACCGGCCTGGTCGTCCACAACGGACAGAGTCGGCCGCGAGGACTCCAGTGCCGCCATGGTCTTCACGAAGTTCGCGCCGTGCACGCCGTACAGCCACGAGGTGCGCACGACGTAACCGCCCGCTTCCAGCACGCGGTGTTCGCCTTCGAGCTTCGTGCGGCCGTAGGCGGACTTCGGGCCGACCGGGTCGGTCGTCTCGTACGGCCGCACGCCGTCGCCGGAGAACACGTAGTCCGTCGAGACCTGGACCATCGGGATGCCCAGGGAAGCGCACGCCCGCGCCAGCAGGCCGGGGCCGACGGCGTTGACCGCGAACGCGCGTTCCTCGTCGGTCTCGGCGGCGTCGACCGCGGTGTACGCGGCGCAGTTGATCACCGCGGAGGCGCCGGCCAGGTCGGCGGCCGTCACCGCGGTCACGTCCAGCTCGGCGGAGGACACCGCGCGGACGTCCGCGGACAGTGCGGCGAGGTCGTGGCCGAGCTGGCCACGACCACCGGGAACGAGGATCACCGGGTCAGCCCTTCACCAGCGCGGCGCGCTCCTTGAGCGGCTCCCACCAGGCGCGGTTCTCGCGGTACCACTCGACCGTGTCGGCGAGACCGACGGTGAAGTCGACCTGCGGCGCATAGCCCAGCTCGGAGGCGATCTTGGAGATGTCGACCGAGTAGCGGCGGTCGTGGCCCTTGCGGTCCTGCACGGGCTCGACGGCCGACCAGTCGCGGCCCGTCGCCTCCAGCAGCTTCTCGGTCAGCTCGCGGTTGGTGAGCTCGGTGCCGCCGCCGATGTTGTAGATCTCACCCGGCCGGCCGCCCTCGGCGACGAGCTGGATGCCGCGGCAGTGGTCGGCCACGTGCAGCCAGTCGCGCACGTTCAGGCCGTCGCCGTAGAGGGGCACGTTCCTGCCGTCGATCAGATTGGTGACGAAGAGCGGGATCACCTTTTCCGGGAACTGATACGGCCCGTAGTTGTTCGAACACCGCGTGATGCTCACGGGCAGTCCGTGAGTGCGGTGGAACGCGCGGGCGAGCAGATCGGAAGAGGCCTTGGAGGCGGAGTACGGGGAGTTCGGTTCGAGGATGTGCGTCTCGGTCCAGGAGCCCTCCTCGATCGAGCCGTAGACCTCGTCCGTCGAGACGTGCACGAACTTGCCCACGCCCGCGTTCAGGGCGCCCTGCAGCAGCGTCTGCGTGCCCAGGACGTTGGTGAGCACGAAGTCCGCCGATCCCGTGATGGACCGGTCCACGTGCGATTCGGCCGCGAAGTGCACGACCACGTCGATGCCGCGCATCTGCTCGGCGACCACGGCGGCGTCGCAGATGTCGCCCTGGACGAACTCGAACTTGCCCGCGACCGGCGCGAGGTTGGTCTCGCTGCCCGCGTAGGTGAGCTTGTCGAGCACCACAACTTCGGCACCGGCGAACGCCGGGTAGGACCCGCTCACCAACTCCCGCACGTAGTGCGAGCCGATGAAACCGGCCCCACCTGTCACCAGTACGCGCATGCCATTTCCTCTCGTGGTGTACCCCGACAGCAGTCTGTCACCTACCTGATCGCTGCAACCCACAGCAACGTCACGTCGTGTGACTTATAAACGACTAAACTCAGTGTGGTGGGGGAGGAAACGGCTGTGGAAGGCAGGAGTCTGCCGCTCAGAGGGGTCGGAAACCGGCCATCTGCGGCCCTTCGCGCTTTCCTGGTGACGGGGAAGATCTTCGTGGCCCTCGTCTCGACCGCTGTGCTGCTCGTCACGTCGTACGGCTGGAACAAGCTGCGCACGACGAACGAGGGGATCGTGAAGACCGAGGTCATCTCGGACGAGCTCACCAAGCAGGGCCCGAAGCCGCTCGACGGCGCGGTCGACATCCTGCTGGTCGGCATGGACAGCCGCACGGACGCGCAGGGCAACCCCCTCTCGCAGGAGGTGCTCGCCATGCTGAACGGCGGCATCCCCGACGGTGAGCAGAACACCGACACGATGATCCTCGTGCACATCCCCGTGGACGGCACGCGCGCGGTCGCGATCTCGTTCCCCCGCGACGCCTACGTCGAGATGGCGGACGGGTTCGGCAAGCACAAGCTCAACTCGGCGTTCGCCCGCCAGCGCAACACGGTCGACCAGGAGCTCCGCGCACAGGGCGTGACGGACGAGGCACGGATCCGCACCGAGTCGATGGCCGCTGGCCGCAAGACGCTGATCAAGACGATCGAGGGCATGTCCGGTGGCGCGGTGCGCGTCGACCGGTACGCCGAGGTCAACCTCGCCAGCTTCTACGAGGTCACCAAGGCCATCGGCGGCGTCGAGGTGTGCTTGAAGGAGCCCACCTCCGACCGCGACTCCGGCGCGAACTTCCAGGCGGGCCTGCAGACGATCGAGGGCGCGTCCGCGTTGTCGTTCGTGCGGCAGCGCAAGAACCTGCCCGGCGGCGACCTCGACCGGATCGTGCGGCAGCAGGTGTTCATCGGGGCCCTCGCGAAGAAGGTCCTGTCGACCGGCACGCTGACCGACACGACCAAGCTCAACGGGCTCGTCGAGGCCGTGCAGAAGTCCGTGATCCTCAGCTCCGGGTGGGACATCACCACGTTCGCCGAGCAGATGCAGGGCCTCGTGGGCGGCAACATCGAGTTCAAGACCATTCCGGTGGGCGAGCCGACGGACACGTACAGCGACGGCAACGTGCTGCCGGTGAACCCGGCGGAGGTCCGCAAGTTCCTCACCAGCCTGGCGTCGGACAAGAGCACGTCGAGCGCCCCGCCGACGACGAGCACGAGCCTGCCCGCGCCGCCCAACTCCGCGATCAGCGTGGCCGTCTACAACGCGTCCGGCGTGCAGGGGCGCGCGGCGGAGGTGATGACCACGTTGACGGCCAAGGGGTTCCAGCGCGGCACGGTGGCGTCGGCGGCGCAGAACAGCGACACCACGGTCGTGCGGCACGCGGCCGGCGAGGAAGGCTCCGCGCGCAAGGTCGCCGCGGAACTCGGCTCCGGCGTGGCCGTCGAGGAGGACGCGTCCGTCCGAAAGGGACAGATCCAGGTCTTCGTCGGCAGCGACTACCGGCCCCAGGACGACTCGGAGGACGTAGACCCCCAGGGCGTTCCCGGCACGTCGACGGCCGCGAGCTCGAGCAGCACCCCGCCGATCACGGCGGGCGGACTGGTCTGCGTGAACTGAAACCCCCGGCGTAACGCTCTTCCGATAGTTACGCTGAGCACGCAATCCAGTTCACGGAGGGTCGTACGTTGAGCACTGCCGCACGCGCGAAGAAGACCGCACGGGTACTGGGCCGTGTGGTGGTCGCGCTACTGGCCGTGACGACGCTGGTGTTCTCCGGCTACTTCTGGACCGCGCTGCGGCTGGTGAAGCAGAACACCAACACCACGCAGATCCTCCAGGTGCTGGAGGACATCCCGAACTCGCCGCCGGTCGAGGACGGGGCGATCGACATCCTGCTGGTGGGCAGCGACAGCAGGACGGACGCGCAGGGCCGGCCACTGCCCGCGGACGTGCTGCGCAAGCTGCGCACCGAGGGCACGGACACGGTGAACACGGACACGATCATCGTGATGCGCGTGCCCCGCAACGGCGGCAAGGCGAGCGCGATCTCGATCCCGCGCGACACGTACCTCCCGATCGCCGGCTACCGCGAGGACAAGATCAATTCCGCGTACGGCGCCGTCAAGTTCCTGACCGCCGAGCGGCTGCAGGCCGAGGGCGTGACCGACCAGCAGGAACGCGAGCGCCGCTCGGACGAGGCCGGCCGCAAGGCGCTGGTGCAGGCCGTGCAGGACCTGACGGGGATGCGCGTCGACCACTACGCGGAGATCAACCTCTACGGGTTCTACCTGCTGACCGAGGTGATCGGCGGCGTGCAGGTGTGCCTGAAGGCGGGCACGTCGGACCCGAACTCCGGCGCGAACTTCCGCGCGGGCCCGCAGACGATCTCGGGCGGCGACGCGCTGTCGTTCGTGCGGCAGCGGAACATGCCCGGTGGTGACCTCGGTCGCATCGCGCGGCAGCAGGTGTTCATGTCGCAGGCGATGAAGCAGTTGCTGTCGGCCGGCACGTTCACCGACCCGGGCAAGATGAGCGGGCTGCTCGACGCGGTGTCGAAGTCCGTCGTCGTGGACCAGAAGCTGGACATCGCGACGCTGGCGACGCAGGCGCAGGGCCTCGCGTCGGGCAACGTGGAGTTCGCCACGATCCCCGTGACGAGCATCGACGGCCGCAACGAGCGCGGGCAGAGCATCGTGACGGTCGATCGCGAGGCGGTGAAGGCGTGGGTGGCCCAGCAGATCGGCGAGACCGCGAAGCCGGCGCCGTCGTCGGTGGCGCCGACCTCCGAGACCCCGAGTACCCCGTCGCGGTTCGGTCCTGAAAAGCTGCTCTCGCTGGACGGCGCGCACGCCGTCGCAGCCGCCCGACAGGATGTGCCCTGCGTCGACTAGGAGTGCCGCGTGAGCGTGACCGAGATCCTCTTCACGCCCCTGCTGAAGGCCGATCCGGGTCGTCCGCTGATCACGCACTACGACGACGCGGCGGGCACGCGGATCGAGCTCTCGCGGGCGACGGTGAAGAACTGGGCCGCGAAGACGGCGAACTGGCTGCGGGACGAGCACGACGTCGAGCCCGGTGACCCGGTGGCGGTGCTGCTGCCCGCACACTGGCAGACCGTGGGCCTGCTGCTCGGCGCCTGGTGGTGCGGCGCCCGCGTGGTCGGTGCGGACTTCTCCGGCGCGAAGGTGGCTGTGGTGCCGCCCGGCGGCACGGCGGACGCGGACGTCGTCGCGGTGGCCTCGCTGCACCCCATGGGGCTGGGCTCCGGCGCGCCGGTCGACTACGCCGACGACGTCCGCGTGCACGGTGACGACTTCATGCCGTGGGAACCGGTAGCGGGTTCGACGCCCGCGCTGGGCGAGTCCACTGTGGATGAGGTGGTCGCTCAGGCACGCGAGCTGGGCGTCGCGCTCGGCTCCGAACCCCGCGTGCTGTCCACTCTGGAGTGGGACTCGCCTTCCGCTGTGCTGGAAGGTTTTCTGGCCGTGCTCGCGGCCGGTGGCTCACTCGTGCAGGTGAGCAATCCCGACGCGGGCCTGCTGGCCGCGCGCCGGGAGAGCGAGAAGGTCACGCAGCAGCTGGGTTGAGCACCTTGTTGTTCTTGAACAGCACGCGGTCCAGCGCGTAGGCACCGCCGTTGAAGCCGAGCGCGAGAGCGGCGGCGCCGAGCACGATCACCAGTTCCGCACCACCCTCGCCGAGCAGGCCGTTCGGCAGGTGGACGAGCAGCCACGCGCCGAGCATGTTGACGGCGAGCAGGATGCCGGCGATCGGCAGCGCCACACCGGCGATCAGCGCGAGGCCACCGGCGAGCTCGACGACCGCGGCGAACCACGCGGACACCGACGGCAACGGCACACCCATCTTGTCGAACGATCCGGCGGTGCCGGCCATGCCGTACTCGGTGAACTTCTGCCAGCCGTGCGCCACGAACACGATGCCGACGGCGATGCGCCCGATGAGTGCGGCGACGTCCTTGACCATGATGTTTGCTCCCCGATCCTGTCGTTCGGCTGTAGGTCGTTCAGCCTCGAACCAAAAGTAGTGCAGGTTTGAACGACCTCATGATTTCGACAGGAATCCAACAGCCAGTCCTTAGGTTCGCAGGTCTGGTACAAGATCAGGGACGAGTTTCTGGGGGTCTCGATGGGTCAACACGCCTATTTCGCGCTCGTGGGTCAGTGGGACGCGGTGGAGAACCCGTACACCGTCGTGCGCACGGGCGGCGAGCACGACGAGGTCTTCTCCGCGGAGTTGCGGTGGGAGCCGACCGATCTGCTGCGCCGCGAAGATCCCATGCGCGGGTATGACGACGTCGTACCGATCAGCGAGAAGGACGCCAGGCGGTTCGAGACGACCCAGGCGAAGCGGGTCGAGGAAGAGGAGCACACCTGGAGGAGCCGCTCGTACTTCGCGATCGTGGGCCTTTCGAACACGGTGGACGATCCGCACACCGTGGTGCGCCGGGGAGGCGAGCACGACGAGCACTTCGGCGGCCGGCTGACCTGGCTGCGGACGGATCTGATGTACCGCATCGACAGCGGGCGCGAGTACTACGACGCCGTCCCGATCAGCGCGGAGGAAGGCAAGCGCTTCGAGGCGGTCCGGGCGAAGCGGGTCGCGGAGCAACTGCGCGGGCCGACGGAGTTCCCGCTGTGAACGCGGAGCCGGGCCGGGCGTTCTAAGCCCGGCCCGGTTCGCTCATTTCCTGAGCTTCAGGCCGACGCCGTTCGCGTTCATCAGCGTCATGGTGTCGCCGTCGATCTCGAAGGTGACCTCCCCCAGTTCGAGGGTGTCGAGGATGGCGCTCTCCACCTTCATCTTGTCCTCCGAGCACAACATCAAGGTCATGGCGAGGCTGCTGCCGAACGTGATCCGCTGACCGTCCACTTCGTACTTGTCGGCGCCGGTGACGTCAGTGGAGCCGCTGTTGCAGCCGCCCTGCACGTAGATGTGGCCGTCCTTGAAGGCGATCGTGCCCGTCACGCCTTCCGGCACCGACGACACGGCGTCCTTGGTGACGATGCCGTCGACGGTCCAGGTGACGCCTTCCAGCGGTGCCTGGGGTTTCGGTGCGAGCACCATCTCAGTGTTCGCGCCGGTGAGCACGAGGTTCTGGCCGTCGAGCCTCCAGGACGGCTTTGCGCCGAGCAGCCCGGACAGCCACTCGTCCTGCTCCTGCAGGCCCTCGCCGGGGCAGGCCATGTCGGTGGTGCTGAGGTCGGTGACCGTGAGCTTGCCGTCGTCGAGCTTCACCGGGCCCTGCATCTGGTTGCAGCCGGCGTTGGCGAGCAGCCTGCCGTCCGCGGTGAACCTCAGTTCCACCTTCGTGCCTTCGACCAGGGGGCGCGGCTTGCCCTGTTCGGTGACGGACGTGGACGTGAACGTCTTGCCCTGCACGTCGTTTCCTCCTCCTCCAGCGGTTCCGCACGCCGTTGCCAGCAGGACCAGTGCGACGAGAAGCCGGGGTCCCATGCGCGGCTCTACTTCCCGAGCTTCAGGCCCGCGCCGGACGCGTTGGTCAAGCTCAGCGTGGCGCGGTCGATCTCGTGGGTGGCCTCTCCGTTCTCGAACGTCGCGCGGACGGCGTTCTCCACCTCGTCCACGGCACCGCACGACCGCTGGGTGCTCGTCCCCAGCTCGGCCTTGATCACCTGGCCTTCCAGCACGTACGGCGTTCCGGCGCCGTTGAGGTTGCAGCCGGTGTCGACCAGCATCTTGCCGTTCTCGAAGGCGATGGTGACCTTCACGCCCGCGGGCACGGACGAGACCGCGTCCCGCGTGACGAGGCCGTTGACGGTCCAGGTGCCCTCGAGCGTGGCGGGCTGTTCCGGCGCCAGGACGATCTCCGCGTTCGAGCCGGTGACCACGAGGTTCGTGCCGTCGAGCTGCCAGGACGGTGTCGCCCCGAGCAGCTTCGACAACCACTCGTCCTGCTGGTGCAGCTCGGGTTTGGGGCAGCCCATCGCCGTCATGCCGAGATCGGCGACGGAGAGCTTGCCGCCGTCGACCTTCACCGGGCCCTGCATCTGGTTGCAGCCGGCGGTGGCGATGAGCCTGTCGTCGTCGGTGAATCTCAGCTCGACCCGCGTGCCCTCGACCATGGCGCGCGGCTTGCCCTGTTCGGTGACGGAGGACGAGACGTACACCTTGCCCCGCAGGTCGGCGCCTTGGCCCGCGGAAGGACTGCCGCAGGCGGAGGTGACGGCCACGAGCAGGACGGCGAGGACGATTCGGGTGCTCATGTGCGTAGGACGGAACGTCGTGGCGTTGAGGTTGCCCGAAGGCCGGGAGCGGGATATCCGCGCCCGGCCAACGGAAAATTCGATGTCACGGGGACAGCGACTCAGCGAAGTCGTAGAGGCTCTTGATGTCGTTGTCGAAGTACGGCCCGTCCATCTGGCTCGCGTCGGCGTGCCGGTGGCTGACCACGCTGTTGATGTAGCCCAGCCCGTTCTGGTCGTTGTACTCCTGCAGCCACGGACCGCCGGACGATCCGCCGGTCATGTTGCACCAGGCGCGCACCTGCTGGCCGTGGCCGTTCCAGGTCGTGCCCTGGCAGAAGTACTGCAGCTCACCGGTGAACGGCGCACCCGCGGGGTAGCCGAGGATCGTGACGGACACCGAGTAGCCCCAGTTCCAGCGCAACCCGTTGCCGCCCACGACGTTGGCGATCGAGCTGCCGCCGAGGGTGTTCATGACGACGATGCCCATGTCCTCGTCGCTGTTGCTGGAGTTGATCCACGCCGTGCGGGTGGTGAGCGTGTACGCGCTCCACGTGCCGAACGGGCGCGCCCCGTCGCGGTAGCGGGGGACGAACACCCAGTTGGTCATCCACTGGCCGCCGGCACCGCCGTGCACGCAGTGCCCCGCCGTCTGGACCAGCTTCCTCTTGGTGCTGCTCACGGTCGCGCCGGAGCAGACGTAGTTCAGGCCGTTGGCCGGGTTGGTGAAGAACACCTTTCCGACCGTCTGCGACTCGTTGAGCATCGTCCCGATGCCCTGCGCCTGCTCGGTCTTGACCTTCACCGAGGGTGCGACGCCCTCGATGCTGCCCGCACGACCCGAGGGCTGGCGTGGGGAAGAGGCCTTGACGGTGGCGGGAGCCTGCGCCGGGATCGCCTTGGCCATGCGCTCCGGGGTCCAGTACGCCTCGGCCGCGGCGGCCGACTGGATCTTGTTGTCGGAGGTTCTGGCCTGGCTGGCAGCACTGCCGTTCGGTGCCGCCTGCGCGGTCGGCACGAAAACGGAAGCAGCCAGCACAAATCCGAACACTAAAGATACGGCTTTTTTCGTTCTCATTCGAAATACCCCACTAAGCGAGGTTGACTTGCGGCTTTGCGAACGTAGCGACGCCTCTAACCTGCTGTCCAGGCGCAATCCGAAATTGCTCCACTCAGACCCGTGCGCATTCCATGCCCTTTAGAAAGGAGTCCGTACGGGCCATTTCGCGCATTAATGCGCCGCATCGGAAAGCGCTATCCACACAGTCGATCTTGAACTGGGGGTTGACAGCCGCCGCGCCCACCGCTCTACTTAACCCAGAGGTTAGATAACCAAGTGGTTAGGTACGAGATGGACCAGCTGAGCTCCACCTTCGCCGCACTGGCGGACCCGACCCGCCGGGCGATCCTCGCCCGGCTCACCGAGGGCCCGGCAACGGTGAAGGAGCTCTCCGAGCCGTTCGACATCAGCGGCCCGGCGATCTCCAAACACCTGCGCGTGCTGGAGAAGGCAGGCCTGATCACCCGTGGCAGGGAGGCGCAATGGCGTCCCTGCCAGCTCGACGCGACACCGCTGAAGGAGGTCGCAGTGTGGGCTGAGAACTACCGCCGCTTCTGGGATGCGAGCTACGCACGCCTGGACGAGCTCTTGACCGAGATGAAGGAGAACGAGGAATGACCACCGTCAAGTTCGGCACCACCGTCACCCTGCCGTCCGACACCGAGATCGCGATGTCGCGCACGTTCGACGCGCCCGCTTCGTTGGTGTGGAAGGCTTTCACGACTCCCTCGCTGCTGCGCCGCTGGCTGCTCGGCCCGGACGGCTGGGAGATGCCGATCTGCGAGGTCGACCTGCGCGTGGGCGGCAAGTGGCGCTACGGCTGGGCGCAGCCGGACGGCTCCGGCGCGTTCGAGATGCACGGCGAGTACACCGAGGTCACGCCCCATTCGCGGTTGTCGAACACGGAGATCTTCGAGGACAACCCGCCGGCCGTGTCGACGGTGACGTTCGTCGAGGAGGACGGCCGCACCGTGATGACCACGACGATGAAGCTGGTGTCACAGGAAGCGCGCGACGCGGTGCTGGCGTCCGGCATGTCGGACGGCGCCGGGCGTTCCTACGAGCGCCTGGGCGAGGTCCTGGCCACGCTCTGACGCTCCCGGCGGGACGGTCCACTGTGGCCGTTCTCGCTGCGTAATCACCTTTTGTGGCAACGCTTCCCCCGGTCGGGGCAAGACGTCGGGGTTACGTTCGGACGCATGGGACGTTTCCTCGTGGCTCTGGCCGTCGTGCTCGGCTTCGCCGGGTCGACCACTCCCCTCGCTCACGCAGCGACAGGCACCCGCTGGGAGATCGCGCCGTGCGCGCCCGGCACGAAGGCGCTGTGGCTACCGCGCGTCGACAAGGCAGGCACGGACCTGTCCTGCACGACCGAGGAGGCCCGTTCCGCCGCGGTGAAGGCGGCCTCGGACAGCGGCAGCCCGATGCGGATGGCTAACGTCGCCGTCGCGTTCTCGCAGCAGCTCGCCGACAGGTCGCTCACTCCGGAGTCGCCCTGCGTGCTGGGCGCCAAGGGAGCTGTGGGCGAGGCGATCGGCACCTGCGTGGCCGCTTGATCGGGTGGCCTTGTCGGTGGTGTCCTGCATGATCCGGTGCGGGACACCACCGGGGGGGAGTGCTCGTGATCGTGCAGGGTTCCGGCGACTTGCTGGATGCCGGCGCTGCAGTTCGAGCAGCGCTTCCCCGACCACGTCAATGGAGATCCAGCAGGGTTTCGAACCGGGCAGCCAGCACCGCGTCGACGCCACCGCTGATGGTCACGCTCAGGATCCCGCCTTCATGATCACGCGCGATCCGGAGGGTGATTTCGGGGGTGCCCACGATCGGATACTCGAACCAGGTACTAGGTGGCAGGTCAGCGTCCGTGGAGGGAATGCCGGCTTCCAGCGCACCGCTGTCGAGGTCGTCCCACCTGTAGTGAACGAGGGTAGCGATGTACTCGACGACTCTGGTCAGGTTGTCCTCGTAGATCCATCCGCCTACCTCGCGCATGCATGGATCATGTGTCATCGAGCGAATCCCGGCACCCGCAATTCGGCAGGAGAGAGATCGTCAGGACCCACTGAGCGTGGTCACAGTCAGTGGTCGTGTCCAGCAAGCGCGAGCTTCACGGTGGCTCTTCCTCGGAAGGACCCTGGCGGAGTACCTGGGCCGCTCGGACCCTGACTTCACGCTCCGGACGTACGCGCACCTGGTGCCGTCCAGTTGTGAACGGGCGCGGCTCGCCATGGACGGCGTGTTCGGCGGCTCTCATGATCACGGCCTGGAGGCGGCCTGATCATGGAAATCAGGAGCCCCCAGGCCGTGACCCGAGGTGGTGATCCAGCTGTTTCAGCCGTTGAGCACGGCGCGCGACATGACCACGCGCTGCACCTGGTTCGTGCCCTCGTAGATCTGCGTGATCTTCGCGTCCCGCATCATCCGCTCGACCGGGAAGTCGCGCGTGTAGCCGGCGCCGCCGAAGAGCTGCACCGCGTCCGTCGTGACCTCCATGGCCACGTCGGAGGCGAAGCACTTGGCGGCGGCGGTGATGAAGCCGATGTTCGGCTCGCCGCGTTCCGCCTTGGCGGCCGCGACGTAGACCATGTGGCGGGCCGCCTCGATCTTCATCGCCATGTCGGCGAGCATGAACTGGACGCCCTGGAAGTCCGAAATGGACTTTCCGAACTGCTTGCGGTCCTTGACGTACGCGACCGCTGCTTCCAGTGCGCCCTGCGCGATGCCGACTGCCTGGGCGCCGATGGTCGGGCGGGTGTGGTCCAGGGTCCGCAGGGCGGTCTTCAGACCGGTGCCCGGCTCGCCGATGATGCGGTTGGCCGGGATGGTGCAGTTCTCGAAGTAGATCTCGCGGGTCGGCGAGCCCTTGATGCCGAGCTTGCGCTCCTTCGGGCCGACCGAGAAGCCCGGGTCGTCCTTGTGCACGACGAACGCGGAGATGCCCTGCGACTTCTTCGGGGCGTTCGGGTCCGTCACGGCCATGACGGTGTACCAGGTGGACTCGCCCGCGTTGGTGATCCAGCACTTGGTGCCGTTGAGCAGCCAGTCCGAGCCGTCCAGCACGGCGCGCGTTCGCATCGACGCGGTGTCGGAGCCCGCCTCGCGCTCGGACAGCGCGTAGGACGCCATGGCCTCGCCCGAGGCGATGGACGGCATGACGAGCTGCTTCAGCTCGTCGGAGGCCGAGAGCAGGATCGGCATGGTGCCGAGCTTGTTCACCGCCGGGATCAGCGAGGACGACGCGCAGACGCGGGCCACTTCCTCGATGACGATGCAGGTGGCGACCGAGTCGGCGCCTTGGCCGTCGTAGTCCTCGGGCACGTGCACGGCCGCGAAGCCCGCCTTGACCAGGGCGTTGTGTGCCTCCACCGGGAAGCGCTCGTTCTCGTCGACCTCGGCCGCGTACGGCTTGATCTCCTTCTCGGCGAGTGAGCGGACGGCCTCTCGCAGCGCCTCGTGCTCCTCGGCGAGCTGGTAGGTGCCGAAGCTCGGGTTCACCTTGTTACCTCCCGGTAGCGAGTACTCGGCACGATGTTAGCGCCCGTTCACGTCGGGCGCTGCTGTGCTGTTGAGCACTCAGAGGGACTTCTGCAGCGCCGCGTCCTTGTCTAGTACGAGCTGCTCGAGTTCTGCCTGGAAGCGCGCCATGCGCTCCTGCAGTCCGGCGTCCGAGGAGGCCAGCATCCGGACGGCCAGCAGGCCCGCGTTGCGCGCACCACCCACTGAGACCGTGGCGACCGGGACGCCCGCGGGCATCTGCACGATCGAGAGCAGCGAGTCCATGCCGTCGAGGTACTTCAACGGCACCGGAACGCCGATCACCGGGAGCACGGTCGCGGAGGCGACCATGCCGGGCAGGTGGGCGGCGCCGCCGGCACCCGCGATGATCACGCGCAGGCCGCGGGAGGCGGCCGACGACGCGTAGTCGAGCATCCGCTGCGGGGTGCGGTGCGCGGAGACGACGCTCACCTCGAACGGCACGTCGAACTCGGCGAGCGCCTCGGTGGCCGCCTTCATCACCGGCCAGTCCGAGTCGCTGCCCATGATCACGCCAACCTGAGTCACTCCGCACTCCCGTGAATGTCGTATCCGTCTGACCAAACGCCCGTGGACAGCCAGTCCGCGGCGAGCCGCGCGCGCTGGCGGACCTCGGCCATGTCCTTGCCGAGGAACGTCACGTGCCCGATCTTGCGGCCCGGCCGTTCCTCCTTGCCGTACAGGTGCACGTGCGCGTCCGGGTACCGGGCGAACAGGTGGTGCACGCGCTCGTCGGGGCCCATCGCGGGCGGCTCGGTCGCGCCGAGGACGTTCGCCATCACGACGGCCGGCGCCATCAGGTCGGTGCGGCCGAGCGGGTAGTCCAGGACGGCCCGCAGGTGCTGCTCGAACTGCGACGTGCGCGCGCCCTCGATCGACCAGTGGCCGGAGTTGTGCGGGCGCATCGCGAGCTCGTTCACGACCACGCCGTCCGCGGTCTCGAACAGCTCGACGGCCAGCACGCCCACGACGCCCAGGGCGTCGGCGACCTTCAGCGCCAGCTCCTGGGCGGCGGCCCCGTCCAGCGCGGGAGCGGGTGCCAGCACCTCGACGCAGATGCCGTCGGACTGCACGGTCTCGACGACCGGCCACGCCGCGCCCTGCCCGAACGGCGAGCGAGCCACGACGGCGGCCAGCTCGCGGCGCATCGGCACGCACTGCTCGACCATGAGCGGCGTGCCGGCCTCCAGCAGTTCGGGGACGACCCGCTCGGCGCTCTGCGGGGTGTTCAGCATCCACACGCCACGCCCGTCGTAGCCGCCGCGGACCGCCTTCAGCACGCACGGCCAGCCGTTCTCCGCGCCGAAGCGGAGCACGTCGCGCACCTCGTGCACCTCGGCGAACGGCGGCACCGGCAGGCCCAGCTCGGCCAGCCGCACGCGCATCTTCAGCTTGTCCTGCGCGAACTGCAGCGCGTCCGGGCCGGGGTGCACCTTCACGCCCTCGGCGGCCAGCGCGCGGAGGTGCTCCTGCGGCACGTGCTCGTGGTCGAACGTGACCACCTCGCAGCCCTTCGCGAACGAGCGCAGCGCGTCGAGGTCGGTGTGCGTGCCGAGCACCACGTCCCGCGCGACGAGCGCGGCGGGGTCGTTCTCGGAGACTGCGAGCACGCGCAGCGACTGCCCGAGCGGGATCGCGGCCTGGTGCGTCATGCGGGCGAGCTGCCCGCCGCCGATCATTCCGACGACGGGGAGACGGGTACGAGAGTCCACGGTTCAGGCATCCTACCTGCGGCTACAGCGACACTCACCACCACGCCCAGCTCGTGCCCGCGCTAGCCCCCGGCCTTGGGGGCGGAGGAATCCGGCGTGCTCTCCGCGCTGTCCTCGCCCGAAGCGGACTTCGGCTCCGAGGCCTCGGCGGGCTCCGGCTCCACCCCCGGGTCGAACGCAGGCCCGGGCTCCGCCTCCGGATCGAACGCAGGCCCGGGCTCCGCCTCCGGATCGAACGCAGGCCCGGGCTCGGCCCCCGGATCGAACGCGGGCGCGGGGGCGGACTCGGCCGCCGCTCCGGCCAGGACCACGGCCGGCCCGGAAACGGCGACCAGCGACTGCTCCCCGATGCGGCGGTGTGAGCGGGAGGGCTTCCACCCGCCACCGTGCCGCATCAACCGGAACACGAGCAGGAACAGCCCCGAGGCCAGCAGCGCACACACGAAGAACTCGATGATCTGGAACGTCGTGACCCGCTCGATCGGCTGATATTCGACGTACGTGCCGATGGCGGCTCTTTCGTTGCGCATGCAGGTGTTCGTGTTGATCGCGTCCACGCACTTGTCCAGCACGGGCACCGGTTCGAGGTCGGGGCCGATGAAGCCGCTGCCGAGTTCGAGTCCGCGTTCCGGCACGACCGGGGTGTTCTCCCAGCGCACGATCGCGCGTGCCGGCGGCAAGTAGTAGTCGCGCGCCATCACGGACATGAGGACGCGCACGAGCATGAAGAACACCAGGGTGCCCGCGATAGCCGTCATCACGTGCCTGGTCAGCAGGCCGACGAGCACGCCGATAGCCAGCCCGAGGACGGCGTAACCGGCCTGCACGAGCGGGGTGGCCTCGAACGAGGACCACGATCTGCGCGTGCCGACGTAACCGTCTCCGGTTCCGACGAGCGCGCCCAGCAGGACGGCCAGGACGCCGAGCACGAGCAACTTGCCGCGCAACCACTCCACGGGCGTGACGTCCTGGCCCCAGGCCACGAAGTAGGTGCGTTCCTCCAGCTCACGGGCGATGAGCGGTGCACCCCAGAACATGCCGACCACACCGCCGAACCCGATCTGCACCATGAGGGCGTAGAAGCCGACGATCGGCATCGTGGCCGGTCCGCCCTCGAACTCCGTCGAGACGAGGCCGTACACGGCGAGCAGGGCGACGGCGGTGACGCCGAGGATGGGCCAGCGGTGCTGACGCCAGGTCAGCCAGATGATCGAACCCGCGTTCACGCCGCACGCTCCAGGTGCGCCACGACCAGCTCCTCCAGCGTCACGTACCGCGCTGTCCACGGCTCGTCGATCCGCGCGCCGCCGGAACGCACCAGGTACGACGATTGCGATCTGCCGTGCTTCGCGAGCACCACGGGTCCCTCCACGGGTGGTTTCGAGGCGTGCGGACCGGTGTAGAGGACGTGCTCCTCCAGCAGCTCGTCCGTGTCGCCGTTCACCAGCAGGCGGCCGTTCGAGAGCAGCAGCAGCCGGTCGGCGACGCCCCCGATCTCCGCCACGACGTGCGTGGAGAAGATCAGCGTCATGCCGTTGTCGTTGACCTCGGTCAGCAACTCCCGCATGACCTTCTGGCGCGCCAAAGGGTCCAGTTCGGCCAGTGGCTCGTCCAGCAGCAGGACGTCCGGGCGGGCGCCCAACGCCAGTGCGAGCGTCACGTGCGTGCGCTGGCCGCCGGACAGGTCACCGATCTGGAGCCTGCGCGGCACCTTGAACCGGGTGAGCCACCCGTCGGCGCGTTCCTCGTCCCAGACGTCGTTCATGCGGCGGCCGAACTGCAGCACGTCCGCGACCTTGAACGACTTGTACATCGGCTTGTGCTGCGGCACGTACGCCACCCGGCCCGCGATCGACGAGTGACCCCAGTCCGGCGGCAGGTGCCCGGCCAGCACGTTGAGCAACGTCGACTTGCCGGAGCCGTTGGCCCCGACCACGGCCGTCACACTGCCCGGCGGCAGCTCGAAGGAGACGTTCCGCAACGCCCACTTCGACACATCGGCCGCGACCACGCTCATTGCGCTCCCCCACTCAGCACCTCGCGCATCAGCGCGTTGATGTCCTCGTCCTCCAACCCGGCGGAGCGCGCCTTCGCGACCCATGCGGCGAGATCGGCGCGCAACGGGTCCAGGTCCTCGGGGGCGGCGGACCCCAAGGAGGCCTTGACGAAGGTGCCGGAGCCCTGACGGGCTTCGACGAGGCCCGCGAGCTCCAGCTCGCGATAGGCCTTGAGCACGGTGTTCGCGTTCACCCCGCTGGTGGCGACGACGTCGCGCACCGTCGGCAGCCGATCACCCGGCTGCAACCAGCCGAGCCTCATGGCCTCCCTGACCTGCTGTCCCAGCTGCAGGTACGCGGGAAATCCGCTGCCGCGGTCAACGTGGAACTCGACCACGCACGCTCCCCAGATTGTTCTAGTCAACTAGCACAATAGAACACTTCTGCGGGTGTTGTGAAGCGACCGCGGTGGGGACGCGGGGAGGGCCGCCGGGCGCGGGACAGGGGGGTCAGCGCCCGAGCGAGGTGAGGAGCGCACGCGCCTCGGCGTGCGTGTCCGGCAGCTGTTCGACCCAGACCTTGGCGGGGCCGACCGGCCGGACGTTGGGGTCGTCGGCGAGCCTGTCGGCAGCCAGGACCCTGAGGTTGGAGACCCTTCGGGCAAGAAGTCCGTCACGACGGACCAGCACCGCGGCCACGCACGGGCCGAGGGTCGCCAGCGTCTCGCCGCCGTCGAAGACGGTGCGCAACGCGTCCGACACGAGTGTCATCGCGACGACGCGGGACCAGCCCGATGCGCGGTGCACGTCGAGCCGCAGCAGGACGAGGGCGTAGTCGAGGGACGCGACCGGTGTCTCCCGGTACACCTCACCCAGCCGTGTCCTCAGGTAGGCGGCGGTCGCCAGCCCGGTCAACGGGTCCTCGGCCGCGCAGTCGCCGGCCTGCTTGGTCACCACGTCCGCCCACCCCAGCGCCGTCAGGCGCACCATCCGCGACGGGAGCGCGTCGATGTCCGGCGACACGACGTGCGAACCGTCCGTCAGCACGGCGTGCAGCGCGGCCAGGTCCAGCAGCGTCTCGCTCAGGCCCGCTCCGGCCTCGGCCCGTGCTCGGCCCAGCCTGACCAGCGCGTCGCCGGGGTCGGCTTCCTCCAGCATCGCCGCGCACACGTCGTCGACCTCGGCGAGCGGCCAGTCTGCGGGGAACGCCCAGCCGGCGGCCATGGTGGCGGTCCGCCACCTCGACTTCAGCAGGCGCTCCGCATGTGCGACACCCACCCGGTCTCCCTTCAGTTCGCCCGATTCCAGGTGGGAGACGCAGCCGTCGCTCGTTCGTGACGCAACCCGCGCGGGGGATTGAGATGACTGCGCCAGCCGCCGTAAGTCACACTGGGCGCCGCGTGGGAGGGGAACAAAGACTGTGGCGATCGTTCCTGCAGATGTTCAGGGACCGAGCGACGCGGAACTCATCGAGTCCGTGCGCGGCGGGACCATCGACGCCTACGGCCAGTTGTACGAACGCCACGTCTCGGCGGCCTACAACCTCGCCCGCCAGTTGGCCCGCTCCCCCGCGGAAGCCGACGACCTCGTCTCCGAGGCGTTCGCGAAGGTGCTGGACACGCTGCGCGGCGGCCGCGGCCCCGACTCGGCGTTCCGCGCCTACCTGCTGACGGCGCTGCGCCACACCGCGTACGACAAGACGCGCCGCGACAAGAAGGTCGACCTCACCGAGGACATGACCGACGTCGCGCCGGCCGTGCAGTTCAGCGACACCGCGGTGGCCGGGCTGGAGCGGTCGCTGGCGGCCCGCGCGTTCGCCGCCCTGCCCGAGCGCTGGCAGATGGTGCTCTGGCACACCGAGATCGAGGGCCAGTCGCCCGCCGAGGTCGCCCCGTTGCTCGGGCTGACGGCCAACGGCGTGTCCGCGCTCGCCTACCGCGCCCGCGAGGGCCTCAAGCAGCAGTACCTGCAGATGCACCTGGCCGACACGGAGGCGGAGCGCTGCAAGGCGACCGTCGACCGGCTCGGCGCCTGGACCCGCGCCGGTCTGTCCAAGCGCGAGGCGGCCCAGGTCGAGGCGCACCTCGACGAGTGCGGCCGGTGCCGGGCGCTGGCCGCCGAGCTCGCGGACGTCAACGGCGCGCTGCGGATCTTCGTCGCCCCGCTGGTGCTGGGCGTCGGTGCCGCGACGTACCTGGTGGCCGCCGGCACGACGACGGCCGTCGTCGGCGCCGGAGCGGCCGCGGGTGGCGCGGGCGCCGTCGGTGCCGCGATCCCCCGCCAGCTCGTCACGGTCGGTGGTTCCGCCGCCGCCGTGGCCGCGGCCGTGGTGATCGCGCTGGCCGCCGGTGGCGGCGAGCAGCAGGCGCCGGTGGTGCAGGCCGTCCAGCCCCCGCCCGCGCAGACGCAGGTCCAGACGCCGAGGCCTCCCGCACCGCCGGTTCCGCCCGCACCCAGCCCCACCGAGGAACCGCCGCCGCCCACGACGGAACCGCCGCCCTCGGAGGCCCCGCCCGCTCCACCGGCACCAGCACCTGAGCCGGAGCCGCCCGCCCCGGAACCGCCCGCGCCCACGCCGCCGTCGCTCACGCCGACCACGCCGAGCGGGTACTCGCTGACGCCGGGCGAGGAGCCCAAGGACTTCCCGATCACCGTCCGGAACACCGGTGGCACGGCGGCACCGCCCGCGAGCATGGTGCTGAACCTGCCGCCGGGCGTCGTGTCGACGGGCGGGCCGGCGGGCTTCGGCGCCGCGCGCCTGCTGCAGCCGGACGGCGCGGCCGACCAGACCGTGAACTGCCCCGCCGGCACCGGCACGATCACGTGCGTGACGCCGCAGGGCATCGCGCCGGGCGGGCAGGCGACGTTCCACTTCCTGCTGCGGGCGACCGACACGGCCGTGCCCGGCACGATCACCGGTGTCATCAGCGCGGGCACGTCGGTCTCGGTCGACATCAGCGTCGAGGTCAACGTGCCGCCGGTGAACGACGACATCGACCTCTTCGTGAAGACGTGGGATCACTGGTGGTGGCACCACCCGCGCGCGGACGTCGAGGTGCGCAACAAGGGCCCGCGCGCGGGCACGCTGAAGCTCGACATCTCGTCGACGAAGGACCTCGTGATCTTCGCGCCGTACCGGCAGTGCACGCAGGTGGACGAGAGGTCGATCCGCTGCCTCGCGGACCTGGACAAGGGCGACAGGTTCCGGATGTCCTTCTGGGCGTTCGGACGCCGCGGCGGGGAGATCACCGTGACGGCCGCGCTGGGCAACGCTACGAAGTCCGCGACCGTGTCGATGAAGGGCTGGCCGGAGCACCCGCCGGGCGAGGTGCCGCCGAACCCGCCGACGTCCACCACGACGGTGCCGCCGACGACCACGACCACCGAGCCCACGAAGCCGACGCGGCCGGCCGATCCCACGAAGCCGACCCCGCCCACCGAGCCGGCGAAGACGACCGTGCCGACCCAGCCGGCGGAACCCTCGGAACCGGAGGCCCCGCCGTCGACGACCCCGCCCCCGTCGCTGCCCCCGTCGGAGCCGCCGACGACCACGCCACCACCGAGGACGGAAGAGCCGTGCGAGCCGCCGCGCGGCCTGCTCCCGGGCCTGATCGGAGGTCTGTTCGGACAGCCCTCCTGCGAACCACCGCGGAGTTGATCAGAAGTTGATCTTTCATCGTCACTGAACGTGCAGGTCATGCACCTCTGCGTCGCGGTTGGTAACACCCGGAGGCAGGCGTCGTGATCTAGATCCGTAAGCTGGCGCGGTGCTGCCAGTCGTTCGCCGCGCCATGAGCCGGCTGCCGGAACCGGTCCAGTTCCTGATGCACAAGCACCGCGAGCTGATCCGGTTCGCGCTGGTAGGCGGCACGACGTTCCTCATCGACAACGGCGTCTGGTACGCGCTCAAGCTCACCGTGCTGACCGACAAGGTCGTCACGGCGAAGGTCATCGGCGTGCTGGTGGCGATCATCGCCTCGTACGTGCTGTCGCGCGAGTGGTCGTTCCACACCCGCGGCGGCCGCGAACGCCACCACGAGGCCGCCCTGTTCTTCCTGGTGAGCGGCATCGGCGTCGGGATCAACATCGCGCCGCTGTGGCTGTCGCGGCACCTGTTCGGCCTGCAGGCCCCGTTCGTCTCCGTCATGACCGAGGAGATCGCGGACTTCGTCTCGGGCTCGATCCTCGGCATGCTGCTCGCCACCGGCTTCAAGTTCTGGGCGATGCGCCGCTGGGTCTTCCCCGACGCGGGCGCTCGGCCGGACCGGCGCGTTCACCCGATCTCCGTAGACTCGTCCCGTGTCTCTAGCCGAAACAGTGGTCTCCCGGTTTCCGGAGCCGATCCGGTCGATCGCGCTGAAGCATCGTGAACTGGTCAAGTTCGCCCTGGTAGGGGGCACCTGCTTCGTGATCGACACGGTCCTGTTCTTCGGGATCAAGACCGTGGTCCTGCCGAACAACCCGGTGACGGCGAAGATCATCGCGACCCTGGTCGCCACGATCGTGTCGTACGTCCTCAACCGCGAGTGGTCGTTCCGCACGCGCGGCGGCCGCGAGCGGCACCACGAGGCCGCGTTGTTCTTCCTGGTCAACGGCATCGGCATCGTGCTGAACTCGGCCCCGCTGTACATCGCGCGGTACGCGTTCCACCTGCAGGAGCCGCACGTGTCGCGGCTCACCGAGGAGATCTCGGACTTCCTGAGCGCGCAGATCGTCGGCACGCTCATCGCGATGGCGTTCCGCTGGTACGGCTACAAGAACTGGGTCTTCCCCGAGGAGAACGTCCGCAACGCCCGGCCGATCGAGGAGGAGAAGGAGCTCGGCCACTCCTAACGTGGTGTGCTCGGCTTCTTCCAGGAGATCCCCACCACGTCCTGTGCCTTCGGCACCGGCAGGAACACGGCGAACGTCGCCGGCCTCGCCGTGGACAGCTCCAACCGGCCGCCGTCCGCGTCGACCAGCGCGCGTGCGAGCGCCAGGCCCACACCGGTCGAGCCGCCGCCGGAGACGCCGCGCTCGAAGATGTGCGCCGCGAGTTCGTCCGGCACGCCCGCTCCGCCGTCGCTGACCTCTACGACGACGGTGCCCTCCTCGCTGCGTGCGGAGACCACGACCGACCCTTCGCCGTGGCGCAGGGCGTTGTCCAGCAGCACCCCGATGGCCTCGCGGAGGCGGGCGGGGGTGGCACGGGCCAGCAGGCCGTCCGGGACGCGGACGCGCAGCGCCCGGCCCTGGCCCTTGACCTGCTCGCGCCACTCGTCGGCGATCAGGTTGAGCGCGGGCCGCAGTTCCAGCGGTTCGGCGCCGACCGCCCGGGCCGCGCGGGCCGCGGCGAGGAGTTCGTCCAGCACGGCGGCGAGGCGTTCGGCCTGCTCCAGGGCCGCGCGGGCCTCGGCGGCCGTCTCGGGTTCGGGGTGCTCAGCGAGTGCTTCCAGGCGCAGCTGGAGTGCCGTGAGGCGGCTGCGGAGCTGGTGGGAGACGTCGCCGACCAGCTCGCGTTCGCGCTGGACCAGGCGGGCCAGGGCCGTCGCGGAGGTGTCGAGGGCCTCGGAGACCGCGTCGAGCTCCTGGATGTTGTAGCGCTGCTCGTCGGCGCGGAAGTCGCCGGCGCCGAGCCGCGACGCGCGGGCCGCCACGTGGCCCAGCGGGCGGGCAAGCGTTTGCGCCGTCACCAGGGCGACGACGGTGCCGGTGCCGACGGAGAGCGCCAGCAGGAGCAGCACCAGGCCTGCCACCTGGGCCTGCGAGGTGTGCATGGGGCCGGAGGGGATCTCCAGGCGGACGGTGCCCTGCTGGGCGATCGGCAGTTCGACGGTCAGCGGGTCGTCGCCCGGAGAGGGACCCGTGACCTTGGTCGAGCCCGCGGACACGACGGTGAGACGGCCGTCGGTCGGGATGGCGATCCGGACGGCGTCGATGTCGAGGCTCTGCTGCTTGGCGAGCTGGTCGTCGAGCGTGGTCGCGATCCGCTGAGCGCTCTCGCTCAGGTCGGCGCGGGCGGTGTCCTCGACGAGCTGCAGCGCGGTGTAGCCGAGCGGGAGGCCCAGCACGATCCCGGTGACGGCGACGGCGAGCAGGATCGCCCGCAGGATCCGGCGGCGCACTAGTCGGCGTTGAAGCGGAAGCCGCGGCCGCGCACGGTCGCGATGCGCTTCTCCGCGGAGTTCGGCGTGCCGTCGCTGAGCTTCCTGCGCAGCCACGACATGTGCATGTCGAGCGTCTTGCTGCCCTTGAGGTCCGGGTCGTTCCAGACCTCGGACAGGATCTCGTCGCGGCTCACGACCTGGCCCGCGCGCTGGATCAGCACCTTGAGCAGCTCGAACTCCTTGTTCGCGAGCTGGATCTCGCCGCCGTCGACGGTGACGCGGCGGGCGGCCAGGTCGACGCGCACGCCGTTGACCTCCAGCGTCCCCGGGGCGCGGCGGCGCAGCAGCGCCCGGATGCGGGCCATCAGCTCGGCCAGGCGGAACGGCTTGGCGACGTAGTCGTCCGCGCCCGCGTCGAGCCCGACCACGAAGTCGACCTCGTCCGCACGGGCCGTGAGCATCAGCACGGGCACGCCCCTGCCGCTCTGGCGCAGCCGCCGGCACACCTCCAGCCCGTCCATGCCCGGCAGGCCGAGGTCCAGCACCAGGAGGTCGATGCCCCCGGCGAGGGCGGCGTCGAACGCACTGGGCCCGTCACCGACGACCTGCACCGAATAACCCTCCCGCGTCAAAGCGCGGGAGAGAGGATCCGCGATGGCCGGGTCGTCCTCGGCCAGCAACACCACGCTCACGGCCCCAGCGTATTCGTGGAACGATCGCCGCGTGTCACGCCACGATGCTGATCTCGAACTCGCCCTCCGCCTCGCCGACGCCGCCGACGCGATCACCGCGACCAGGTTCCGCGCGCACGACCTCGCCGTGGAGCGCAAGCCGGACCGCACGCCCGTCACCGACGCCGACGTCGCCGTCGAGGACGCGGTCCGCGGCGTGCTGGCTTCCGAGCGCCCCGACGACGTCGTCATGGGCGAGGAACGCGGCGGCACGCTGGACGCGTCCCGCGTCTGGGTGCTCGACCCGATCGACGGCACCAAGAACTTCCTGCGCGGTGTACCCGTTTGGGCGACCTTGATCGCCCTGGTCGAGGACGGCGTGCCGGTCGTGGGCGTCGTGTCCGCGCCAGCCATGAGCCGCCGCTGGTGGGCGGCCGCGGGTGGTGGCGCGTTCGCGTCGGACGCCTCCGGCGAGCGCGCGATCTCCGTGTCCGGCGTGCGCTCTCTAGAGGACGCCTACGTGTCGACGACCGACATCAAGTCGTGGGTCAAGTACCACTCCCGCGAGGCTTACCTGCGCCTGGTGGACGCGACTTGGGAGAGCCGTGCGTTCGGCGACTTCTACCAGCATTGCCTGGTCGCCGAGGGCGCCATCGACCTGGCGCCGGAGTGCGTGGCGAACCCGTGGGACATCGCCCCGTTCCAGGTGCTGGTGACCGAGGCGGGTGGCCGTTTCACCTCGCTGGACGGCGAGGAGCGCTACGACGGCGGCAGCGTGCTGACGTCGAACGGCCACCTGCACGAGGCCGCGCTCACGCTGTTGGCACGGTAAGGCTTCCGCGCGCGACCTGGGCCCAGGCGAGCCGGCCGAAGAGGTAGTGGCACGCCACGCTCTCGTCGTCGAACCGGGCCCAGTCGTAGCGGTTGCCCTGCTCCTGCCAGAACACCTCGTGACCCTTGCCGTCGTCGTCGGTGAGCAGGCACCAGCGCTGGTCCGCCTCCTCACCGATGCTGACGACGTCGTCGGGCACGCCGATCCTGGTCAGCCACTCGGGCAGCGACTCGACGTTCATGCGGTGATCTCCGTGAGGTAGCCGAGCGCGACGAGGTCCGCGACGGGGTGGGTGGTGCGGTACCGGCTGCCGCCGCCGGGCTGGCCGAACCAGGGCGCGCTGATCGTGCGGTGGACGGGCAGGTCCCTGAGGACGCGGTACCTGCGGTAGCCCTCGTCCGCCGCCTGGGGCGGCAGGGACCGCTGCGCGAACGGGGTGCCCGCCGCGCTCAGGACGCGGCCCTCCGGCGTGCCGAACCTGTCGAGCTCCGCGCCTGCCTGGAGGACCTCGGGAAGGCTGTCCTCGTAGCCACCCTCGCGTTCCGCCGGCCAGCGCGTGGTGCCGTCCTCGTGCTGGAACAGGCTTTCCCAGTCGCGTTCGTGCATGCCCGCGAGCGGGTCGTGCCCGGCCAGGAGCTCCTGCACGACCGGGTGGTCCCTGCCGAGTCCGGCGCCGGGCTGGACCGGCTGGGCGGAGGACGTGTCGATCGGCTGCGGGTGGTCGTCCGGGGCGAACCTCGGGACGACCTGCTCCTCGGCCTGCGGGGGCGGCGGGAGCTGGCGGGCCGGCTTCGGGGCGAGGGACGGGGCCCGTCCGGCGCTCAGGAAGATGGCCATGAACCAGCTGCCGGCGGCGGCCGCCGTGTAGGTGTGGCGAACGATCTCGCCGGCGAGGCCGGGGTTCGCCAGCGCCAGGTCGTTCCGGTTCTCGAGGCGGTCGCTCAGCGCGTGCGAGCCGCCGAGGTCCACCGCCGCGAGCGGGCCCGAGGTGGTGGTGCCGCCGGTCGGGCGGGCCCCGAGGTCGACGTCGGCGCCGGGCGCGGCCGGGCTGGCGATGGTGTCGCCGACCTGGCGCTCGCCGCGTTCCTCCACGGTCGCGACGTCGCCGTCCAGCAGCGCGTCCGCGGCGTCCTTCGACAGGTCCTTGGCGGCGGCGTCCTTGGCCGCCACCGACGGCGCGCTCTGCGACTGGGCGGAGACCTGCGTGCCGGACTGGGTGTGGCCCGGCCCCTGGCTCGCCTGGGTGCCGGCCTGGCCGCCGAACTGGGTGGGCTGGCTGCCCGGCACCTGACCCGGTGCCGCACCGGGGAAACCGGTCTTGGCCGCGGCTGCCTGCGCACCCGCCTTGGCCTCGCCCGGCTTGAGCTCGCCGGCCTTCGCCTCACCGGACTTGAGCTCGGTGGCCTTCGCTTCCGCGGCGGTCTTGGCGGCCTGCTGGCCCTGCTGAGCGGACTGAGCGGACTGAGCGGACTGAGCCGCCTGTCCCGGCTGGCCGTGCTGGCCGGCGACCTGCTGGCCCACGGCGGCACCGACCTGGGACGCCGCCGCGGGAACACCGCCCACAGCACCGCCCACGGCACCACCGATCGGGCCGGCGGCCGGAGCCGCGCCCATCGCCGGGGCGGCGGCGGGTGCGGCCGGAGCAGCGGGGGCCGCGGCCTGAGGTGCGGCCGGAGCCTGAGCGGGCAGATCGCCACCCCGGACCAGGGACGGGTCGAGCACGGCGGCGGAAGCCTTCGTGGTGCCTTCGGCGACGGGGCCGAGAGTGCCCGCGACGCTCGGGATCGCGTCGGCCACCGGCTGCGCGACGGGCGCGACCACGTGGCCCACCGCCTGGCCGACCGCGTGGCCCGTGTCGGCCACCAGTCCGGGGAGCGGGCCCTTGCCCTCGCCCCGGCCGGAGCCTTCGCCACGGCCTTGGCCATCACCATGGCCCTGACCGTCACCGCGGCCCTGACCGTCGCCGTCACCCCGGCCGTCGAACACCGGGCCGACGGCGTCGCGGCCACCGGGCACCGCGTCCACCACCGGCTGCACGACGGCGGCGACCGGGGCGGTCACGGGAGCGGCGGCGTCGACGACCGGCGCGGCGACCTCGGTCACGGCACCGACGACAGGGGCGAGAGGAGCCGTCACGGCACCGACGACGGGCGCGACCGGCGCGGTCACGGCGCCGACGACCGGCGCCACCGCTTCGGTCACGGGGGCGACCACGGCGGCGACGGGCTCGACGACGGGGGCGACCACACCGGCGACCGGGGCCACCACGCCGCCGACGATGTCCGTCACGGGCGACAGCAGGCCACCGGGGCCGTGGGCGCCGGGCGCGGTGTTGACGGGATGCGTGCCCTGGCTCATGTCGACGCCGCTGTCCAGGCGGATCGCGGAGGTCAGCGTGTTCTGCAGGTTCGCGACGTTGGCCGCGGCACCCTTCGTCAGCGTGTCGAGGCCGAGCAGCGCGGCGGGGTTGCCGGCGCTGGCCGAGGCCGTCGCGGCGTCGTTGTTCTTGGCCAGAGCCACGAGCTCGCGGACGATCTCGACCTTCGCGGCACCGACCTGCTTGGCGGCGTGGTCGAGCCGGTCGGCGGCGGCGTGGCAGCCGCGGGCGGCGCGGTGGAAGTCGCCGTCGGGCGCCACGACCTTGGCCCAGCGACCGCGCGCGGCGTCCGCGGTGCCACCGGACATGCCGCCCATCGCGCGGTTCGCGGCACCGTCGGACGAGGTGCTGAGGCTCTTGATCTTGTCGCCCGCCTCGCGCCACGCGGTGGCACTGGAACGCATGGCGTCCTCGTCGGCCTTGGGCCACGAGACACCGGCCTTGGCCGCGATGGCGGTGAGTTCGGCGGGAAGCTCGATGCCCATGTCAGCCGTCCAACCTTCTCATCCCGGAGGCGTTCTGCTCCTCGACGTGCCGGTACGTGGAGGCCGTCGCGGCGAGCTTGTCGCTCACGTCCCCCAACGTCGCCGCGAGTCCCGACAACGCCCCGGTGGCGTCCCCGGACGGCTTCTCGTGCGAGGCGGCGAAGCTCCGCCCGACCGCGTCGTCACCCCAGCAGGCACCGAACGCGGCCAGCGCCCGGTCCAGCGACCCCGCGATCTCGCTAGCCTGCCCCGCGAACCCCTTGAGCTCGCGAGCCCCGGCGTCCAGCCGCTCGAGGTCGGCCGAGTACCCGGTCATCGGACCCTCCTGTCGATGAGCTCGGAGTCGAGCCAGCTCTCCCGCTGCTCGTTGTCCTCGTCGTCGTCCACGCGCCGGCGAACGGGCTGGTGCCCCAGGTCGACGGTCTCGGTGTCGTCCACCGCGTACTCCGCGGGCTTGAGATCAGCCGTCCCGGCGACGAGCGCCGCGGGATCGGTGGAGGTGGGCAACACGGCACTCAACGCCTGATACGTGTCCTCGGCGGCACTGGCCGCAGCGGCGGCCACGGTCCGCACGATCAACTCGGCCAGCTGCTCCGGCCGATGCCTGCGATAGGCGGACTCGGAGAGCTCCAGCCCGACGAGCTTGCCGCCGGACCCCACGGTCGCCGCGACCGTCCCGTCAGGACTGGAGGCGCGCCCGGACACGGCGGCCAGCTCGCGCTGCACCGAAGCAAGCTGCTCGCGGCTGCGCCGGTAGTCAGCGAGCAACTCCTCGACCTGCGCACGGTGGTCGTCCACCGAGTCCCCCTCACACGCATAGCCCTGGGCTCGGGCTCTAGGACGCCGTCGCCCCTAGATCGGTTCCCAGCGGATTCAGTTACGTAGAATCAACGAGATGATCGCCTTCGAGGATCTGCCCGCAGGCCGCATCATCCCGCTTGGCGAGGTCACCGTCGACCGGGACGACATGCTGGACTTCGCCAAGAAGTTCGACCCGCAACCGTTCCACCTGGACGAGGAAGCGGGCAAGAACTCGATTTTCGGCGGTTTGTCCGCCTCGGGCTGGTACACGGCCTCGCTCTGGATGCGCCGCTGGGTGGACGAGGTCCTGGCCGACTCCACCTCGCAAGGCTCGCCGGGCGGCCGCGAACTCTCGTGGCTGGCCCCCGTCTACGCGGGCGACAAGCTGACCTTCGAAGCCGAGGTGCTCACCGCACGACGCTCGAAGAAGCGGCCGGACCTGGGCCTGGTGGAGTTCGAGGGCAGGGCGAAGCGGGGCGACGAGCTGGTCTACCGGTTCATCGCGACGGGCATGTTCACCGCACGCACCTGAGGTCGGCGGGGTCCGGGGCGGAGTCCCAGGAGTCAGCGCCAGGTCACCGCCCTCACCCCGACCACCTACTTCGACAGAGCTCGCACCACCCGCGAGGGACTGGGCCGCCCCAGCTGCTCAGCCATCCACACCGATGTCTCCACCAGCTTGTCGAGGTCGACCCCGGTCTCCACTCCAAGCCCGTCGAGCATCCACACCAGGTCCTCGGTGGCGAGGTTGCCGGTAGCCGACTCGGCGTAGGGACACCCACCCAGCCCACCGGCCGACGAGTCCACAGTCGTCACGCCGCAACGCAAAGCGGCCAGCGTGTTGGACAGCGCCTGCCCGTAGGTGTCGTGGAAGTGCACGGCCAGCCGGGAAACGTCCCGGAAGCCTTCCAACAGCGACTCGACCTGGCCGGGAGTGGCGACGCCGATGGTGTCGCCCAGCGACAGCTGCGAGCAGCCCATCTCCAGCAGCCGTTCACCGACCGCCACGACCTGGGACCGGGCTACCGGGCCCTCCCACGGGTCGCCGAAGCACATCGACACGTACCCGCGCACGTCCAGACCTGCTGCCAGCGCACGGGAAACGGTCGGCTCGAACATCTCGAACTGCGAGTCCAGCGTGCGGTTGAGGTTGCGCGAGGCGAACGTCTCGGTGGCCGAGGCGAAGATCGCGATGTGCGTGACCCCGGCCTCCAGGGCTCGGTCCAGGCCGCGCTCGTTCGGCACCAGCACCGGGTAGACGACGCCGGGACGCGGCGAAAGGCCGGCCAGCAGCTCGGCGGCGTCGGCCAGTTGCGGCACCCACTTGGGGTGCACGAAGGACGTGGCCTCCAGAACGGACAGTCCCGCCGCGGCCAGGCGGTCCAGGAACTCCAGCTTCACCGCGACCGGCACGACGACCGACTCGTTCTGCAGGCCGTCGCGGGCGCCGACCTCCCAGATCGTCACCCGCGAGGGCAGCGATGCGGAGCCGACGACGTCCGGCAGCCCTACGTCACGCGCGCCCATTGACAGTCCCGGGGTAGAAGTCGTCGTCGGGGTTGTCGTTGACCTCTCGGTACAACATCGTGTGCACCTTCTCCACGGACGGGATGTCGTCGAACTCGAGCGGCTCGTCCGAGGCCGACTCGATGATCAGGGTGCCGCAGCCGAGCAGGCGGTCGATGAAACTGTGCTCGAAGCGGACGCTGTTCACACGAGCCAAAGGGATGTCGAGGCCTGTGCGCTTGAACACTCCCTCGCGGTACATCACGCGGTCCGACGTGAGGATGAAGTGCGTCGTGCGCCAGCGCGCGAACGGCGTCACCGTCAGCCACAGGACCAGCACCGCCCCGACCACGGCCAGCACGATCCACACGACCGCGGCCCAGGACTGGTCGCCGAACAGCCCACCGAGGTAGGTGCCGAGCGCGACCACCACCAGCAGCCAGAACACCGGGAAGATCAACATCTTCCAGTGGGGGTGCTTGTGGATCACGACGTGCTCGCCGGAGCTCAGCAGGTCGTCGGGATAGGCCATGGAGCAACCCTAACTACGCAGAGCGCAAATGCACCACGTCACCAGCGGACACGCCGTGGTCCACCCCGTCGGCGCCGCGCACGACGAGCGTGCCGTCGGCCTCGATGCGCTGCGCCACCCCGAGAAGCTCGACACCACCCGCGAGTTCGACCCGCACGTTCTGCCCCACGGTCGACGAGTGCTCCTCGTACTCCTCCAGCACACCGGACTCGACCGCGTCGCCGCCGTTCTTGCGCCACACGCCTTCCAGCCCGGCCAGCTCGACCAGGAGCCGAAACGCGAGCTCGCCGCGGTCGAGCTCCGCGGCGCCCAGGTCCTCCAGCGACGTCGGCGCGAGACCGCCCGGCGCGGGCTCGACGCCGGACGGCAGCTTCGCCACGTTCAGGCCGATGCCGACCACGACCGCGCCGTCGGCGGTGATCTCGGACAGGATCCCCGCGCCCTTGCCGGGCCCGGAGCCGAGCAGCAGGTCGTTCGGCCACTTCAGCGTCGCCTCGACACCGACCGACTGGGTGACGCGCACCAGGGCCAGCCCGGCGATCAGGTTCAGCCACGGCAGCCGCTCGGCGGGCACACCGGCCGGGCGGAACAGCACGCTGAGGTAGAGGCCACCGGCGGGCGACGACCAGCTGCGGCCGCGCCTGCCCTGCCCCGCGCTCTGCTCCAGCGCGATCAGCACGGTGCGGTCCGCGGCGCCGGAGGCGGCGAGATCCGCGTTGGTGGACGCCGTGGTCTCGACGACGTCGAGAGCGGCGTAGGGGCCGTTGGGTGCGACGAGCCGCGAGCGCAGCTCCTCGGCGTCGAGTGCGGTGGTCATCGCGCCAGGTTATGGGAACGGAAGAGAGTACGTGCGATCGGAGATCGCCGACAGGTTGCCGTGACCTGGACAACTGCACGGGGCAGTTCAGCAATGGTCTCGTTAGGCTGCGAGCCCATGAGCAGTGCGACCGAGCCGATCGGGCACGTCCCCACCGGCGCTTCAGGCGCCCCGGACGTCCACACCACCGCGGGCAAGCTCGTTGACCTCTACCGGCGCAACGACGAGGCGGTTCACGCCGGCTCGGCACGCGCGGTCGAGAAGCAGCACGCGAAGGGCAAGAAGACAGCCCGCGAGCGCATCGACCTCCTGCTCGACCCCGGTTCGTTCGTCGAACTGGACGAGCTCGCCCGCCACCGCTCCACGAACTTCGGGCAGGAGCGCAACCGGCCGTACGGCGACGGCGTGGTGACGGGCTACGGCACCGTCGACGGCCGTCCGGTGTGCGTGTTCTCCCAGGACGTCACCGTCTTCGGCGGCTCGCTCGGCGAGGTGTACGGCGAGAAGATCGTCAAGATCATGGACCTGGCGATCAAGACCGGCCGGCCGATCGTCGGCATCAACGAGGGCGGTGGCGCGCGCATCCAGGAGGGCGTCGTCTCGCTCGGCCTCTACGGCGAGATCTTCTCCCGCAACGTGAAGGCCTCCGGCGTGATCCCGCAGATCTCGCTGATCATGGGCTCGAACGCGGGCGGGCACGTCTACTCCCCCGCGCTGACCGACTTCGTGGTGATGGTCGACCAGACCTCGCACATGTTCATCACCGGCCCGGACGTCATCAAGACCGTCACCGGCGAAGACGTGACGATGGAGGAGCTCGGCGGCGGTCGCACGCACAACACGAAGTCCGGCAACGCGCACTACCTCGGCGGCGACGAGGAAGACGCGATCGCGTACGTCAAGGAACTCCTGTCGTACCTGCCGTCGAACAACCTCTCCGACTCGCCCACGTTCGAGGGCACGCTGCCCGAGGGGTCGCTCTCCGACGCGATCACGGACGAAGACCGAGAGCTCGACACGCTGATCCCGGACTCCGCGAACCAGCCGTACGACATGCACGAGGTCATCAACCGCGTGCTCGACGACGGCGACTTCCTGGAGGTGCAGTCGCTCTTCGCGCCGAACATCATCGTCGGCTTCGGCCGCGTGGACGGCCACTCCGTCGGCGTCGTCGCGAACCAGCCCACCCAGTTCGCCGGATGCCTCGACATCAACGCCTCCGAGAAGGCCGCGCGGTTCGTGCGCACCTGCGACGCGTTCAACATCCCGGTGCTGACGTTCGTCGACGTGCCCGGCTTCCTGCCCGGCACCGACCAGGAGTGGAACGGCATCATCCGGCGCGGCGCCAAGCTGATCTACGCCTACGCCGAGGCCACCGTCCCGCTGGTCACCGTCATCACGCGCAAGGCGTACGGCGGCGCGTACGACGTCATGGGGTCCAAGCACCTCGGCGCCGACATCAACCTCGCGTGGCCCACCGCGCAGATCGCCGTCATGGGCGCGTCGGGTGCGGCCAACATCGTGCACCGCAAGACCCTCGCGGCCGCCGGTGCCAACGGCGAGGACGTCGACGCCCTGCGCGCGCAGCTGCAGCAGGAGTACGAAGACACGCTGTGCAACCCGTACGTCGCCGCTGAGCGCGGCTACGTCGACTCGGTGATCCCGCCGTCGTACACCCGCGGCTACGTCGCGCGGGCGTTGTCGATGCTGCGGGACAAGCGCGAGACGCTGCCGCCCAAGAAGCACGGGAACATCCCGCTGTGACCGCGCCGGACGAGAAGCCCCAGGAAAAGCCGCTGCTCAAGGTCGTCAAGGGCACGCCGGACGACTACCAGCTCGCCGCGCTGACCGCGGTCGTCGCCGGGCTGGCCTCGGCCGCGCCCGTCGAGGACGCGCCGAAGCGGCGTTCGGAGTGGGCGAACCCGGCTCGCCGGGTTCGCCGGCCGTTGCAGCACGGGCCGGGCGCCTGGCGCGCCTCCGCTTTCCCCCCTGCTTGACCGCAGGTCAGCAGGGGACGCGACGGCTGGTCACGTTCAGGCCGACGGCGACCTCGCGACAGCGGGTCTCGCCGTCGACCTGCATCTTCAGCGTCCAGAACGCGCTGCCGTAGGCGTGGGTGCGCCGCAGCACCTGCACGCCGGAGTGGTCGAGCGGCAGGTCGGCGCGCACGGCGGGCACGATCTGCCTCAGGAGTGCGTTCTCCGCCCGATCGGCGGTGTCGGCGAACGGCCAAATGGGCACTCCATAGCCGATCGGGTCACTCGCGAGCACGCTTCCAACGCCCCACGATCCAATGAGGCCGCCGAGCACGACGAGCAGTGCCGCGATCCGTCTGCGCTTGCCTTCGCGATCGGAGCCGCGTTCGGTGAGGACAAGCACCCAGCGCTTCACTCTTCCGAGAGTGCCGACCGAAGAGGTGATCGCGCATCAGCAGTACTACTCAAACGGACCGTGCGAACTGGCGGACCGTGTACGCGCTGTGCATCGGCTTCTTCATGACGCTGCTGGACACGACCATCGTCAACGTCGCGCTGCCGTCGATGATCACCGACCTGAACGCGTCGCTGAACGACGTCATCTGGGTCGTCAGCGCCTACCTGCTCGCGTTCGCGGTGCCGTTGCTGCTCACCGGGCGGCTGGGTGACCGGTACGGGCCCAAGCGGCTCTACGGCATCGGGCTCGTGCTGTTCATCGGCGCGTCGCTGGCCTGCGGCCTGTCCACGAGCGCGGACGCGCTGATCACCGCGAGGGTGTTCCAGGGCCTCGGTGCCGCGGCCATGACCCCGCAGACGATGGCGTTCATCACGCACCTGTTCCCGCCGGTCAAGCGGGGTGCGGCGCTCGGCATGTGGGGGTCGGTGGCCGGGCTCGCGACGGTCTCCGGGCCGTTGCTCGGCGGGGTGCTGGTCACGCACCTGGGCTGGGAGTGGATCTTCTTCGTGAACCTCCCGATCGGTGTCCTCGCGGTGGTGCTGCTTTTCCTGTGGGTGCCCGACCTGCGGCCGGACCGCGCGCCGAAGTTCGACGTGCTCGGCGTCGTGCTGTGCTGCCTCGGCCTCGGCCTGCTGGTCTTCGGCATCCAGAACGGCGAGCACTACCAGTGGGGCCGGGTCGCGGGACCCGTCACGATCACCGAGGTCATCGCCGCCGGCGTGCTGTTCCTCGCGCTGTTCGTGCTGTGGCAGGCGTCCTCGCGCAACCCCGAGCCGCTGATGGCGCTGCGGATCTTCCGCAACCGCAACTTCTCGCTCGGCAACGTCGCGAACGTCGCCATCGGCATCACGGTGACCGGGGTGTTCGTGCCGCTGGCGCTGTTCCTGCAGACCGTGCCGAAGCTGTCCCCGCTGATGACGGGCCTGGTCACGGCACCGGCGTCGCTGATGTCCGGCGTCGTGGCGATCTTCGCGGGACGGCTGTCGAACCGGGCCGACGCCAAGTACCTGCCGATCACCGGGTTCACCCTGATGGCGCTCGGCATCGTCGCGATGACGTTCCTGCTGGGGACGGCTTCCCAGAATGATGGAGCACAGTGGGTGCTGCTGCCGTCGATGATCGCCCTGGGCATCGGCATGGGGCTGGTGTTCTCGCCGCTGACGAACATCTCGACGCGCACGCTCGACAGGTCGCTGCTCGGCGCCGGGTCCGGCATCTACAACACCTCGCGGCAGTTCGGGAACGTGCTGGGCAGCGCCGCGACGGCGGCCGTGCTGCAGGTCGTGCTGGCCGCCACGGGCGACTTCACCGCGGCCGTGCGGGCCGCGTTCTACCTGCTGCTGGCGGTGCTGGCGGTCGGCATCGCCGCCGCGTTCGCCTTTCGCCGGGTCGCCGCGGCGAGCGTGACAGACTCGGCCCGTGCGTCTGATCCTGGCCTCCCAGTCACCCGCCCGTCTTAGCGTCCTGCGGTCCGCGGGCATCGAACCCGTGGTCCGGGTCTCCGGTGTCGACGAGGACGCGTTGGTCGAGTCGCTCGAGAACCCGACGCCGGAGGAGACCGTCGTCGCGCTGTCCGCGGCCAAGGCCGAGGCGATCGAGCACGACGACGAGTGCGTGGTCGTCGGCTGCGACTCGATGCTGCTGTTCGAGGGCGAGCTCGTGGGCAAGCCCGGCACGCCCGAGGTCGCGCGTGAGCGGTGGCAGCGGGTGGCGGGCAAGAGCGGCGTGCTGATCACCGGGCACACCGTGCTGCGGGTCTCCGGAGGCGTCGTGACCGACCGGGCCTCGGCCGCCGAGTCGACCACCGTGCGGTTCGGCACGCCGTCGGAGGAGGAGCTGGAGGCGTACATCGCGACGGGTGAGCCGTTGCACGTCGCCGGCGGCTTCACGATCGACGGGCGCGGCGGCTGGTTCATCGACGGCATCGACGGCGACCACACGTCCGTGATCGGCATCAGCCTCCCCCTCACCCGCAGGCTGCTGAGCCAGGTGGGTGTCTCCGTGTCCACACTCTGGTAGCGCTGGTCACAGTTCACCTGATCGGGGAAGACTGCCCTCGACGCCGACGTTGAGGGCAGCGGTGAACGAGTACTTGACGCGTCGCAGGCACATCGACCTGGCACGCAGGACGAGCACGGGCTGTCGGAGCTAAACGCTTCCGACGCCCCCTTTCGCTCATCCCTGCCCAGGAGATGTTCCAGTGTCGTTCGTCCAGACGTACCGCAAGCCCAAGGTCTTCGGACTCACCGTTCTCGGCGCGCTCGTCCTCGGCGCGCTCGCCGGCTGGCTCGGCAAGGGCACGTGGCTCGCGCCCGTCCTCGCCAAGATCGGCTCCACCTTCACCGCGCTGCTCCAGCTGACCGTCATCCCGCTGGTGTTCACCGCGATCGTCGTCGGCATCGCGTCGCTGCGGAACCTCGGCGGCGGCCGCACCGCCGCGCGTCTCGGCGGCAAGACGTTCCTGTGGTTCGCCATCACGTCGTTCGTCGCGGTGCTGATCGGCATCGCGGTCGCCGCGGTCCTCAAGCCCGGCGCGGGCCTGCAGATCGAACCCGCCGCGGGTGCCGTCGACAAGCTCGCCAAGCGCGCGTCCGGCTCGTGGCAGGCGCTGCTCGACAACCTGGTGCCCACCAACATCTTCAGCGCGTTCACCGAGGGCGACGTGCTGCAGGTCGTGTTCATCGCCGTGCTGGTCGGCTTCGCCGCCTACGCGCTCGGTGAGAAGGCGGCGCCGTTCACGAACCTGGTGAGGTCGTTCTTCGAGATCGTCCAGAAGGTCGTCGGCTGGATCATCCTGCTGGCCCCGATCGGCATCTTCGGCCTGATCGGCAACGCCGTCGCCTCCTACGGCAACTCGTTCGTGAAGCCGCTGTTCTCGTTGATCCTGGCCGTGTACCTCGGCACCGCGCTCGTGCTGTTCGTCGTCTACCCGGTCCTGCTGAAGTTCGTCGGCAAGACCTCGCCGGTCGAGTTCTTCCGCAAGGCCGGCACGGCGCTGCAGTTCGCGTTCGTCTCGCGTTCGTCCGGCGCCACGCTCCCGTTGTCCCGCAAGGCCGCCACCGACCTCGGCGTCCCGAACGAGTACGCGAACTTCGCCGTGCCGCTGGGCACGACGACCAAGATGGACGGTTGCGCCGCGGTCTACCCGGCCGTCGCGACGATCTTCATCGCGAACATGTTCGGCATCCAGCTCTCGGTGTGGCAGTACGTCGGCATCGTGCTCGTCGCCGTGTTCGGCGCGCTGGCGACGGCCGGGACGACCGGCTGGTACACGATGCTCACGCTGACCCTGAGCGTCGTCGGCCTGCCGCCGCAGGTGATCGCGACCGGTGTGGCCGTGGTCTACGCGATCGACCCGATCCTCGACATGATGCGCACCGCGACCAACGTGGCCGGTCAGATCACCGTGCCGGTGCTGGTCGCGCGCGGCGAGAACCTGATCGAGGAGCCCGCGGCTCCCGCCGAGAAGGACCTCGTCAACGCCTAACCGTTCGCGCAGGGGCGCAACTGCGACAACTTCGGCGCCGGTGCGGGCCAGCCAGCGAGCTGCTCCCGTGCCGGCGCCGGCGTCGTGCAGCCGATGATCGGCCCGAGCGCCGAGAACACCTGCACGAACGAGTTGTTGCACTGACCGTCGCAGCCGCGCTGGGCCGAGACGACGTCCGCCGTGCCGTCCTCGTTGACGTCGTGCAGCCCCAGGTACCCGGCACTGGACAGATAGGCGGCCTGCGCGCGCGACCACGTGCCGTCCTTGCGGATCAGCACCTCGCCGAGCACCTTGCCGTTCTGCTCGCCGCGCACGAGGCACACGCTGATGGTCGCCTCCGAGCACAGCAGCGACTGGCCGTTCACCGTCGCGCCGGACTCGGCGATGGTCATCTCGAAGACGAACGGGCCCGACTCACCGGTCACCCTGATCCGCCCGCCGCCCGTCCCGGAGAGCAGCTCGACGAGGTCCTTGCCGACCGATCTGCCGATGACGACCTGGCAGACGGTGGTGCCGCAGCGCATTCCCGGGTCGATGCCGGACTGACCTGAATCGGTGCCGTTCGGGCGCTGGAAATAGGCGAACACGAGTCCCGCGACGAAGATCGCGGCGGCTACGACGGCGACCACCTGCACGGACCTGTTTCCACCCACATCGCAGATTGTGCTCGACGGCCTCACGATGGATGTGAAGTGAGCCGTCTCTCCCTCTCGGAGTTCGTCGATTTCCGTAGACTGCGGCACCAGCCAGAGCCGTAATTGCCGGTCCAGCAGGAGGTACGACGCCGTGTCGCTGCGCAAGGTCCTCATCGCCAACCGCGGTGAGATCGCCGTCCGGGTCATCCGCGCCTGCCGTGACGCCGGGCTGACGAGCGTCGCCGTCTACGCCGATCCCGACCGCGACGCGCCGTTCGTGCGGCTCGCCGACGAGGCGTTCGCGCTGGGCGGCAACACGCCCGGTGAGAGCTACCTGTCGTTCGAGAAGGTGCTGGCGGCCGCCGCTCAGTCCGGCGCCGACTCCGTGCACCCCGGCTACGGCTTCCTGTCCGAGAACGCCGACTTCGCGCAGGCCGTGATCGACGCCGGTCTGGTGTGGATCGGCCCGACCCCGCAGGCGATCCGCGACCTCGGCGACAAGGTGACCGCGCGGCACATCGCGATGCGCGCGGGAGCGCCGCTGGTGCCCGGCACCAAGGACCCGGTCAACGGACCGGACGAGATCATCGCCTTCGCGTCCGAGCACGGCCTGCCGGTCGCGATCAAGGCGGCGTTCGGCGGCGGTGGCCGCGGCCTGAAGGTCGCGCGCACCCTCGAGGAGATCCCCGAACTGTTCGACTCCGCGGTCCGCGAGGCCGTCACGGCGTTCGGCCGCGGCGAGTGCTTCGTCGAGCGCTACCTGGACAAGCCGCGTCACGTCGAGGCGCAGGTCCTCGCCGACACCCACGGCAACGTGATCGTCGTCGGCACCCGCGACTGCTCGCTGCAGCGCCGCCACCAGAAACTGGTCGAGGAAGCGCCCGCGCCGTTCCTGACCGACGAGCAGCGCGCCACGATCCACTCGTCGGCCCGCGCGATCTGCCTGGAGGCGGGCTACCACGGCGCCGGCACCGTCGAGTACCTCGTCGGGATGGACGGCTCGATCTCGTTCCTGGAGGTCAACACGCGCCTGCAGGTCGAACACCCGGTGTCGGAGGAGACGACGGGCCTCGACCTGGTGCGCGAGCAGTTCCGCATCGCCGCCGGCGAGAAGCTGCGGTTCACCGAGGACCCGACGCCGCGCGCGCACTCCATCGAGTTCCGGATCAACGGCGAGGACGCCGGCCGCGGCTTCCTGCCCGCGCCCGGCACGGTGACGACGTTCGTCGCGCCGTCCGGCCCCGGTGTCCGCGTCGACGCCGGTGTCGAGTCGGGTTCGGTGATCGGCGGGCAGTTCGACTCGTTGCTGGCCAAGCTGATCGTCACCGGCGAGACCCGCGAGGAGGCCCTGGCGAGGGCGCGGCGCGCGCTGGACGAGATGGTCGTCGAGGGCATGGCGACGGTGCTGCCGTTCCACCGGGTGATCGTCCGCGACGCGGCGTTCACGGCCGAGAAGCCCGAGGGCTTCACCGTCCACACGCGCTGGATCGAGACGGAGTTCGACAACCAGATCGCGCCGTTCGCGGGTGCCGCCGAAGCTGCGGACGAAGAGACGCCGCGGCAGACCGTCGTCGTCGAGGTCGGCGGGCGTCGTCTCGAGGTGTCGCTGCCGGGTGACCTCGCCGTCGGTTCGCGGCCTGCCGCCACGGCCGTGAAGAAGCCGAAGGCGAAGCGCGCGGGTGGCAGCGGTGCGGCCGTGTCGGGTGACGCGGTGGCGGCGCCGATGCAGGGCACGATCGTGAAGGTGGCCGTCGAGGACGGGCAGACCGTCGAGGCGGGTGACCTGATCGTGGTGCTGGAGGCCATGAAGATGGAGAACCCGGTGACGGCGCACAAGGCCGGCACGGTGACCGGGCTGGCGGCTGCGCCCGGCGACCCGATCACCCAGGGGACCGTGATCTGTGAGCTGAAGGACTGAGCGGGCGGGCTTGCGCGGGGGTCCCCTTGGGTGGTGGGTCCCCCGCGACCCAACCTACTCAGGGGGTCTGACAGTCGCGGCGGTGTTGGAGCGGCTGGGTGAGGCGGCTGGGTGGGGCGGCTGGTTGACGCGGCCGCTGGTCAAGGGCTGCTTGGTCGAGGGCCGCTGGTCGACGCGGCTGGTGAAGGCCGCAGCTGTGTTCTGGCCGCAGGCTGTGTTCTGGCCGCAGGCCGCGTTCTGGCCGCAGGCCGCGTTCTGGCCGCAGGCCGCGTTCTGCGCGCTGAAAGCCAGAGCACCCAGGCTTCCGCAGGGGTCCCCCTGAGTGCCGGGTCCCCCGCGACCCAACCTACTCAGCAGGTCTGACACCCGCGGCTGGGTCGAAGCAGCTCACCGAGGCAACGGGCTGCCTTCTGCGAACCGAAGAACAGAGCGTGCAAGCTCGCGCAGGGGTCCCCTCGCGCAGTGGCTCCCCCGCGACCCAACCTACTCAGCGGGTCTGACAGTCGTGGCGGCGTCGAGGCGGCCGACGGGAAGCGTCGGACGGTGATCTGCGCGCTGCGGGACTGACCGGCCTCGCCGCTCACCTACGATTGAGTTCGTGAGCGACCCGAGCAGGGACATCCGCATCGGTGACACCGAGCGTCAGCAGGCGTTGCAGGTGCTCGGTGAGCACATGAGCGCGGGCCGCATCGACATCAACGAGTACGGCGACCGGTCCGCGAAGATCACCACCGCGAAGACCCGCGGCGAGCTGATGGCCCTGTTCTACGACCTGCCGGATCCGCGGCCGCAGTTCGTCGCGCCCGCGCCGATGTTCAACGAGCCCGCCAAGGCACCCGCGCGCCGGTGGGAGAGCGCGGTCGTGCCCGTGGTGGGCATCGCCGTGGTGATCCTGTTCTTCGCGCTGGTGAAGAACCCGCTGATCTTCCTCCTCGTCCCCGCCGTGGCGATCCTGTGGGGCCAGTGGAACGGACGCCGACGCTGAAACCCCTGCTGTTGCTGGACCTCGACGGCGTGCTGCGGTCCTTCCCTCCCCTGTCGGACGAGCTGGCCGCGATCGCCTTCGAGCCGTCGTTGCTGCGCCGCGCGGTCACCGGGGAGATCTCCGACGAGCAGTGGCGGCAGGCGGTCGGCCCTGACTTCGCGGCCACTTCCGGCGAGGTGATCCCCGAGGCGCTCGCGCTCGTGCGGGTGGCCCGGCGGCAGTGCTTCGTGGCGTTGCTGTCCAACGCGACCACCCGGCTGGAGGCGGATCTCGCGCTGCTCGGTCTCGACGGCGAGGTCGACGCGGTCTTCAGTTCCGCTCGGCTCGGTCTCGCGAAGCCGGATCCCGCGATCTACCGCAGGGTGCTGGACGAGCTCGGGTACTCGACGGGCGTGTTCTGCGACGACGACGCGGAGAACGCGGCCGCCGCCACCGCCGCGGGCCTGGACGGTGTGCACGTGCCGGACACGGCGGCGTTGCGGACGGCGCTGGCGGTGCGCGGGCTGATCCCGCCGACCGTGTTGCTGATCCTGCCGGACCGCGACGAGGCCGAGGAGCTGGCGGCGTCGCTGCTGGAGGCCGGTTGGGGGCCGTGCGCCGTGCACAGGGACATGCTGGCGGGCGAGGACGACGCCGAGGACGTGGACTGGGTCATCGAGCTGACGACCGCGCCGGACGGTCTGCCGGCGTCCGCTCACCGCGGCGCGCTCGACGACCTGGCCGAGCAGCACGACGGATTCACGGGCGAGGGTTAGCCTCCTGGCCGTGGAGCCAGTTGAGATCAACGCGGGTGAGTACTACCTGCGCGCTTTTCGCAGCGACGACCGCATCGACGACGTGCCGGTGCTGGCCGAGGCGTTCGCGGACCCGGAGACCAAGCGGTACATGCCACGCCTGACCGGGGACGACGCGCCGTCCGCCGAGACGCTCGTGCTGCTGCTGACCGACGGCTGGGAGAAGGACTACCGCTGGTCGTGGGCGGTGTGCGAGGCCGTCACGGCGGAGGTGATGGCCGGGATCGTGATCCACAACGTCGACCACCACCTCCTCTCGGCCGAGGTGATGTGCTGGAGCCAGCCGAAGCACCGCGGCAAGGGCGTGCTGCCCGCCGCGCTGAACTCTGTGCTGGGCTGGGTCTACGGCGCGATGGAGATGCATCGGGTCACTTATCGGCACGCGGTCTCGAACACGGCGTCACAGCGAGTCGCGGAGAAGTGCGGATTCACCCTGGAGGGTCGTCTTCGCGAGGAGGCGATAGTCGATGATCAGCGCGAAGACCAGTTGCTGTGGTCACGGCTGGCGTCGGATCCCTTCCCAGAGCAGCTACGGTGACCGGCCATGCGGACCACCGGGCTCCTCATAGTCGCGTTGGCGCTGGCCGGATGCACGGCGCCGCCCCAGCAGAGTTCCCTGACCACCCCGCCGTCTCCGCCGCCGCCCTCCCCCACGACGACGCCCTCCGTGCTCGACTTCCCGCAGCGTCCGCGCGCGCTGCCGCTCGACGGGGTCGACCCGTGCGGGGTGCTCACCGCTGACCAGCGCACGTCGCTGAGCCTCGACAACCCACCCAGCGCGTACGTCGAGCCGAGCTTCGGCGGTGCGCGGGCGTGCACGATCCGCAGCACGACGAGCGGGAACGTGGCGAGGATCGCACTCGTGCTGGTCTCGGGTGCCGACGTGTGGCTCTCGGAGAACGCCCAGGTCGACTACACCGTGAGCGCGATCGAGGGGTACACGGCGATTACTGTCCGCACACCCGACGTGAACAACGCCTGCAACGTCGAGGTGGACGTCGCAGACGGGCAGTTCCTCGACGTGATGTTCCGGGACGGCGGCAATTCCACTGCGGTGCAACAAGATCATCTTTGCCTCGGAGCACAGCGGGTGGCAGAGGCCGCGATGGCCAGTTTGCTCCAGAAGCGCTGACCCACACGGGCGGATGTCACTGATCGCACTCCACAGCGTTACCTTCAGTGGTTAGAGTGTCGAAGCGCTTGTAAGCACAACCGCCGGAGGTTTCACGATGCCGCCAGGGGGACGCAGCGGGGCAGACACCTCGCCACCCGGCCAGCACCAGTTGAACGTGGAGCCGGAAGCGATTCCCGCGTTGCGCAACACGTTCTCGGCCGCCCTGATCAAGCTGGACAAGCAGATCGAGATGGCGATCACCGAGTTCCGCGTGCGCCCGTGGGCCGGCGACCCGGTCAGCGCCGAGGCCGCCGAGAAGTTCAACGACCGTTCGATCGCGGACGGTGACTCGGCGCTGCAGGCGCTGCTGAACTACCAGCGCCAGCTCAAGACCGCGATGGACAACCTCAACCAGATCGAGCGGCAGTACAACGTGGTCGAGGGCGACAACACCGGCATGATGAACAAGAGCGGGTGCTGACGATGAGCGACCACCGCTGGCAGGGCTACAGCCACAAAGAGCTGTACGAACGCATCCACTCGGGTCCCGGCGCCTCCGCGTCGTTCGCGTCGATGGAGCGCTGGCAGGGCGTCTCGGCCGCGCTGTCCGAGATCAACGACGACCTGCACAAGGGCATCTCGCTGTCGGGCGCGAAGTGGCAGGGCAAGGCCGCCGACATGGCGCAGGCCGGCCTGAACCCGATCGCTGCCTGGGCGGACGGAGCGCGCACCGGCGCGGACGTCATGCGCTACTCGGCCGAGCTGCAGGCCGGTTACGTCTCGAAGGCCCGCGCGGACATGCCGGCGCCGGTCAAGGTGACCGCCGAGCAGCCGGGCGCCCTCGTCACCGGCCTCACGCACCTCTTCGGCGGCCAGACCGACCACGAGAAGCAGGAGGCGGCCCAGGACGCCGCCGAGCGCCGCGCCCGTGAGGTCATGTCGACCTACGCGTCGTCCACGACGGCGAACACCTCGACGCTCGGTCAGTTCACCCAGCCGCCACAGCTGCAGATCAGCGGCACCGGCCTCACGCACGGCGGTGGTGCGCAGATCGGCACGGCCGCGGTCTGGGGCATCGGCCCCAACGGGACGGGTGGCAGCGCGACGCGTGGCCGCACCTCGTCCGGCACGCGCGGTTCCACCGCCCCGCCTCGTGGCGGCACGCCCGCGCCGGGTTCGACGACGCGCACCACGAGCACTGGCACCGGCACCGGCGTCGGTACCGGCGCTGGTACGACGAAGGGCTCGTACACCTCGTTCTCGTCGACGGGCACCAACGGCACCGCCGGGCCTGGCGGCACGGGCACCGCGGGCGTCGGCCTGCCGGGCCAGCGCACCTCCGGCCGTCCGGGATCGACCACCGGTTCCGAGCCGAAGCAGATGGAGGACGGCGCGACCGCGGCCTCCAGCGCGGCCGCCATGGGCACGGTCATGAACCAGGGCCACGCCGCCGGCGTCTCGGGCGGGGCGGGGTCCGCGATGGGCCCGATGGGCACGGTCGGCGCCTCGAACAACGACCAGGTCCACCGCAGGGCCGTACCGATGCCGCCGGCCTTCGACCCGTTCGGCGGCATGGGCCCGCGCAAGGGGGAGGAAGAGGAGGACTTGGAGCACAAGGCCGCCGACTACCTCCGCGAGCGCGACGACATCTACGGCGTGGGCAGCTACACGCTGCCCGTGATCGGGGAGAGCACGACCGACTGATGACTCTGTTCGGCTTGGACGTCGGGGCGAGCGACACGCGCGACCCGGTGGTCATCTCCACGCTGGAGTTCGACGTCCTCTGGGAGCACCTGGGCCTGGAGACGATGCCGCTCGTCCTGAAGGTCCCGTCACCGGGCAAGACCACGGAGGAACGCAGGGCCATCGAGGACCGCGTCTGGCTCCAGCTGGGCGCGCGCGGCCTCGGCGGCCCCCGTTCCCTGGACCCGACCCTCGAGGACCTGCTGCACGTCCTGAACCGCCCGCAACAGGAGATCGACGCCCGCATGTGGCTGCACGAACGCAGCCTCCGCGTCCTGGCCGCGGGCAAGGGCCAGGCAGGCGTCCTGGCGGTCCTGGACGGCACCCAGCTAATCCTGCGCCCGGCAGAAGCCGACGGACTCCCCCGCGAGGCCCTGACGGCCCTCCCCACCGCCCCGGCGGGCGAGGGCCACTCCATCACCCTCCCGTCAGCAGACCTCGACGCAGCAGCAGCCTCAGCGAGCACCCCGGAAGAGCTGGAAGAAGCACTACGGGGCACCCTGCGCCCCGACGACGCCCACACCCTGGCCGAGATGATCCGCGACGCCTCGAACCGAGGCCAGTTCGGCGCGGCGGCCCGCGACAAGTGGGGCAAACGAGTCCGCCCGGACCGCGTGGTCGCGTTCTACGACACCCCGAAGGGCCGCTACCTGCAGATGCGCAGGGCGGCAGACGGCCAGCCACCCTGGTCGACGATCACGCCGATCGACTACCGCCGCATGCACCACCACCTGGTGGAACTGCTGGCAGAGGCCGCAGGCGCCTGACAAGTCCGCCCTCGCCCGGCCGGGACGGGGACGGGCGAGGGCAACCACCCGCCAAGGCACCGCACTACCGGCGCGTCGACACCCCGGCCAACCACAACGACCGCTCGCCCACGGCACGGCAGGGGCGATCGGCGAGCCGAGCCACCCTGCGGCCAACCACAACGGCGCAGCCGAGACGTCCCGCCACACGCAAAGGGCAACAACCAAGCCACCCCTGCCACCACGGCGACGCCGGAGGCGAGGCATTCCTCCACACCCGAAGGGCGACGGCGGAGCCGGGCCGCTCTTTGACCAGCTTCGACGACGCGGGCGAGGCATCCCTCCGCACGCAAAGGCGACGGTAGAGCCGGGCCGCCCTTCCGCCAACGCCAACGCCAACGACGCAGGCGAGACATCCCTCCGCACGCGACGGCGACGGTGGAGCCGAGCCACCCTTCCTCTGATGGCGATGGAGATGGCGATGGCGTCCCTGCACGCGCAAAGGGCGACGACGGAGCCAGCCACCTGCTGCACCCAACCGACGCAACGGCGGAGCCGAGCGCCCCTCCACAAGACACGGGCGATGGCGAGCTGAGCACCCCTTCGGCCCACACCAATGGCGCAGCCGGGGCGTCACTCCACGCGTGAAGGGCAACGGCGAAGCCGAGCCGCCCTTCCGCCAGCGGCAATGGCGCAGCCGAGGCGTGTGAACCTCTCAGCGCTGGTCAAGCGGTGGTGACGCAACCCCGACGGCGATTGGGGCTTGACCTTGAGTGGGCGGGATGCTCCCCTCATGGGCACGGCCGGGCGCTTTTCAGCCCGGCCTTTTCCGGCCGTCTCAGCATCCCGCCAGAGGCTCAAGGTCAAGCCCCAATCGCTATCGACGCGCAGCGGCGATGACCGGCACCGGCCCGGTACTGCCCGAGGGACCACCCACGCAAGGTGACCGGAGCGCACGGCAGGTGACCACCCCGCTGGAACCGGCGACAAGCCAACGCAAACCGACCCGCGCACTACCCCACACACGCAGAGGCGACCCACGGCAGGCGACCACCCAGCTGCGAAACGCGATGAACGCCCGCAAACGAGCCGGCGCAGCACTACCCCGCCAGCCCAGGCACCAGCCAAGACGCCCAGCTCAAGCCCAAGCCCTCAACAACCCGTCAGGGCCCGATCCCCTGACAAGGCCGGGTCCGCAGGTCGTTGACGTAGTCATCAGGCGCCCCAGCAGCCTCAGCGGCGTCCGCGACCACCCCGATGTACCGGGCAGACGGCAGCCCGCCCTCATAGGCGTCCAGCACGTAGAGCCAGGCCACGACAGACCCCTCCAGGGTCTGCACCCGCAGCCGGATCTTCTTGTAGAGCCCGAGCGCGCCCTCCCACCGGTCCAGCCGCGACTCATCGCGCGGGGACACGTCGTAAAGCACGCAGAACGTCTGGTGGTCTGGCTCCTCGACGATCGTCGCGAGGGCGCCCTCCCAGCCGAGGTCCTCGCCACCGAACGTCATGCGCCAACCAACGAGCCAGCCGGTCCCCGCGAGCGGGGAGTACGGGGCTCGCTCCATCATCTGGTTCGGATCCATGTTCGACCCGTACGCGGCATAGAGCGGCACGTCCGACAGCGTAGCGACACGGCGATCAGCTTTCGGTACTGACGACACGGTCGATTCGGTCAACGCGTACGGTTGTGCCGGCCGACAAGCACGCAGAAGGGACTGATCGTGACCCGCATCGTCATCATGGGCGGCGGCCCCGCAGGTTACGAGGCAGCCCTGGTCGCTGCGCAGCACGGTGCCGACGTGACCGTCGTCGAGAACGACGGCGCGGGTGGCGCGTGCGTGTTGTACGACTGCGTGCCGTCCAAGACCTTCATCGCCTCCGCTGGCGCTCGCAGCGCCTTCCGCAATGCCGGTGAGCTGGGCATTCAGACTCACAACGAGCAGGCCGCCGTTGATCTGCCGGTCGTACACGGACGGGTGAAGGGCCTGGCTCTGGCCCAGTCCGCGGACGTCCGGGCGCGTCTTCAGCGGGAGGGCGTGCGGCTCATCAACGGGCGCGCGAAGTTCGTCGACGACTCGCGCGGGCTCGCCCAGCACCAGGTCGTGGCGACCGCCGCGAGCGGCGAGGAGGAAGTCCTCAACGCCGATGTGGTGCTCATCGCAACCGGCGCGACCCCGCGCGTGTTGCAGGGCGCGGAGCCCGATGGCAAGCGGATCCTCACCTGGCGGCAGATCTACGACCTGCCCGAACTGCCCGAGCACCTCGCGGTGATCGGTTCCGGTGTCACCGGTGTCGAGTTCGCCAGCGCCTACACCGAGATGGGCGTGAAGGTGACGATGGTCTCGAGCCGGGACCGGGTGCTGCCCCACGAGGACGCCGACGCGGCCGTGGTGCTCGAGGACGTGTTCGCCGAGCGCGGCACGGCCGTCGTCAAGCACGCCCGCGCGGACAAGGTCGAGAACGTCGGCGACGGCGTGCTGATCCACCTGGAAGACGGTCGCACGATCGAGGCGTCGCACGCCCTGATGACCGTCGGTTCGGTGCCGAACACGAACGACATCGGTCTCGACAAGATCGGTATCGAGCTCGGGCGTGGCGGGTACATCCCGGTCGACCGGGTCAGCCGGACGAACGTCAGCGGCGTCTACGCGGCCGGCGACTGCACCGGTGTGCTGCTGCTCGCGTCCGTCGCCGCCATGCAGGGGCGCATCGCGATGTGGCACGCGCTGGGCGAGGGCGTCAGCCCGATCAAGCTCAAGACCGTCGCCGCGAACGTCTTCACCAACCCCGAGATCGCGAGCGTCGGCATCAGCCAGCAGGCGATCGACTCGGGCGAGGTGCCCGCGCGCACGATCATGCTGCCGCTCGCCACGAACCCCCGCGCCAAGATGGAGGGTCTGCGCCGCGGCTTCGTGAAGCTGTTCTGCCGCCCGGCCACCGGCGTGGTCATCGGCGGTGTCGTCGTGGCGCCGAACGCGAGCGAGCTCATCCTGCCGATCGCGCTGGCCGTGCAGAACCAGCTCACCGTCGAGCACCTCGCGACGACGTTCTCGGTCTACCCGTCGCTCTCGGGTTCCATCACCGAGTCCGGCCGCCAGCTCATGCGGCACGACGATCTCGATTAGGTAACGCACGGCAACGATGCCCCGGACACCGACGTGTCCGGGGCATGCGTTCGTTCTGGGGGTTGTTCACAGCGTTGGTGCTGCTGACCGGTTGCGCCAGAGCTTCCGACCTCACGCTGCCCACCGCACCGGTTCCGACCCGGCAGACCTCCACCTCACCGTCCGTTGCGGACAGGGGTCTGCCGCCGTCGGAACCGACGGAGGTGCGCATCCCGAAGATCGGCGCGAAGTCCTCGCTCGTCCCGCTGGGACTCAACCCGGACGAGACGATCGAGGTGCCTCCGGTCGAGCAGCCGATGCAGGCCGGCTGGTACCGGCTCGCCCGCACACCGGGTGAGACCGGGCCCGCCGTCATCCTCGGTCACGTCGACGGCGGCAAGCAGCCGGGAATCTTCCTGCGCCTCAAGGAGCTCACCGAGGGCGACGAGGTCGAGGTGTCCAGAAAGGACGGATCCACGGCGCGGTTCCGCGTGCGTGCGACCGAGCAGATCGCCAAGAGCAGCTTCCCCACGGAGGCCGTCTACGGCGACACCGGCGAACCCGAGCTGCGGCTGATCACCTGCGGTGGCGGCTACGACCAGGCCGCCCGCAGCTACCGCGACAACATCATCGTCTACGCGACGCTGATCTGAGGGAGGGAACGACCACATGAGAACAGCCATGACCACCGCGATCGCGTTGTCGGCGACCGTGGCGTTCACACCGCCCGCGACGGCACAGCAGGAACCCGCGCTGAAGATGGAAGAGACCGTGGCCAACGGCAGGACCATCACCGCGCTGGCCGGGCCCTGCAAGACGTACTCCGAGGTCACGTCGCCCGGCCTCGACGGTCCGATCGTGCTCAGCCCGAGTTCGGAGGATCCCACCAAGGGCTACGGCGTCGGCCGGGTCACCACCGAGGCGGGCACCTACACGGCCTCCGTCCAGTGCGACGGCAGGACGCTCTCGGCGCGGTTCACCGTGCTCCCGCTGGTGATCCAGTGGTACCTGTACCCGGAGGAGGTCGAGCCCGGCGGCACGATCACCGCGGGCGGCGACATGCACACCGGTTGCCGGGCGTCGGGACCGCTCGAGTCACCTGGGTTCGCGGAGCCGCTGCGGTTCACCCGCGGCGGCAACTTCGGCCGCTTCAGCGGTGACACCAAGGCGATCACCACCCCGGGCACGTACGAGGTCGTCTTCCAGTGCGCCGACCGCCCCGAACGCAGCGTGAAGACGTTCCGGATCCTCGGCACGCCGCCCACCACGACCACACCGCCCAGCACCACCTCGCCCAAGCCGAAGCCGAAGCCGGTCGTCAAGCCGAAGGGCGCACCGGAGACCGGCGGAGGCGGCACCGCGCCGTAATGATGATCACGGTTCGGACCTGTCCCGGCAGGACGCGCAACTAACCCACGAGATGTGCGTCAATGGGTTCGTGGGGACTCGTGTCTTGATCGCGGTGCTGTGCGTGGCATTGGCCACCGCCGCCTGTTCGCAGGGGCCGGCACCGAAGCCGTCGGCGGCGACGAGCGACAGCGCTCCGCCGCCGGTGGTGTCACCGCTCGGCAAGTCCGATCCGATGGAACTGCGGATCGAGCGGATCGGCGTGCGGTCGTCGCTGGTCGCGCTCGGCCTCGACCAGCAGGGCGCCGTCCAGATGCCGCCTGCCAACGAGGGCATGCAGGCCGGTTGGTACCAGACGCAACCCCAGCAGTGGATCATCGTCGGCCGGATCGAGAGCAACAAGGCCAGAGGCGTCTTCTACCGCCTGAACGACCTGACCGAGGGCGACCTGATCGAAGTGTCCAAGAAGGACGGTTCGCTCGCCAGGTTCAGCGTGACGCGCACGGAGAGGATCATCCGCGACGACTTCTTCGCGGAGGCCGTCGCGCGGGACGAGGACGAGCAGGGGCTGCGGCTGATCACGTGCGGCACCCGCGACAACGTGATCGTGCACGCAACCCCTGCCCCGTGACCGTTCGCCGGTTCGCGCCGGTCGTCAGGTCACGACCTGCGACTCACTCCTCGACCCAGTCGAAGGTCTTCGTCACGGCCTTCTTCCAGTTCGCGTACTCGGACGCGCGGCGGGACTCGTCCATCTGCGGCTCCCACTGCTTGTCCTGCGCCCAGTTCTCGCGGATCTCGTCCTCGGTCTTCCAGAACCCGACCGCCAGACCGGCCGCGTAGGCGGCACCCAGCGCGGTGGTCTCGGCGACGACCGGCCGGATGACCGGAACGCCGAGGATGTCCGCCTGGAACTGCATCAGCAGCTCGTTCACGACCATGCCGCCGTCGACCTTCAACGCGGTCAGGTCGACGCCCGAGTCGGCGTTCATCGCGTCGAGCACCTCGCGGGTCTGGAAGGCCGTCGCCTCCAGCACGGCCCGCGCGAGGTGGCCCTTGTTGACGAACCGGGTCAGGCCGACGATCGCGCCGCGGGCGTCGGAACGCCAGTACGGCGCGAACAGGCCGGAGAACGCGGGCACGAAGTACGCGCCGCCGTTGTCCTCCACCGAACGGGCGTGCTCCTCGATCTCGGCCGCCGAGCCGATCATGCCGAGGTTGTCCCGAAGCCACTGCACCAGCGAACCGGTGACCGCGATCGAGCCCTCCAGGGCGTAGACGGGAGCGGCCTCACCGATCTTGTAGCAGACGGTGGTGAGCAACCCGTTCTCGCTCATCACCTTCTCGGTGCCGGTGTTGAGCAGCATGAAGTTGCCGGTGCCGTAGGTGTTCTTGGCTTCGCCCGGCGAGAGGCAGGCCTGGCCGAACGTCGCCGCCTGCTGGTCGCCGAGGATGCCCGCGATCGGCACGCCGGCCAGCGCACCGCGTTCGCGCACCTGGCCGTAGACCTCGGACGACGACCGGATCTCCGGCAGCATCGACATCGGAATGCCCATGTCGGAGGCGATCGACTCGTCCCACTGCAACGTGTCGAGGTCCATCAGCATGGTGCGCGAGGCGTTCGTCGGGTCGGTGACGTGCACGCCGCCGTCGGTGCCGCCCGTCATGTTCCACAGCACCCACGTGTCCATGTTGCCGAACAGCAGGTCACCGGCCTCGGCACGTTCCCGAGCGCCCTCGACGTTGTCGAGGATCCAGCGGACCTTGGGCCCGGAGAAGTAGGTGGCCAGCGGCAGGCCGACCTTCTGGCGGTAGCGCTCCTGCCCGCCGCCGAGGTTGCCCAGCTCGGTGACGATCTTGTCCGTGCGGGTGTCCTGCCACACGATGGCGTTGTAGACGGGTTCGCCGGTGTTCTTGTCCCACACCAGCGCGGTCTCGCGCTGGTTGGTGATGCCGACCGCGGCGATGTCCGAAGTGGACAGATCGGCCTTCGCGAGCGCGCCGGCGGCGACCTGGCGGGTGTTCTGCCAGACCTCCTTCGGGTCGTGCTCGACCCAGCCGGCCTTCGGGAAGATCTGCTCGTGCTCCTTCTGGTCGACCGCCACCACCCGTCCGGCGTGGTCGAAGATCATGCACCGGGTCGACGTCGTGCCCTGGTCGATCGCGGCCACGTACTGCGTCATGCGAGAAGTCCTTTCAGACCGGGAGAACCAGGAAGAGCAACGCGGCCAGCGCGCCACCCACGAGCGGGCCGACGACCGGGACCCATGAATAGCCCCAGTTGGCGTTGCCCTTGTTGCGGATCGGCATCAGGAACGCGTAGGCGATGCGCGGACCGAGGTCGCGCGCCGGGTTGATGGCGTAGCCGGTCGGGCCACCGAGCGAAGTACCGATGACCAGCACGACGAACGCGACACCCGCGTACCCGAGCGCCGAGTTGCCGAACTGCGGAACCCCGTCGGCCGACTCCTTCGCGCCCGGCGACAACAGGATCCACAGGACCAGCACGAACGTGCCGATGATCTCGGAGACGAGGTTCCACGGCGCGCTCGGCACCGTCGGGCCGGTGGAGAAGATGCCGAGCGTGTTCTGCGGTTCGTCGTGCGTGTCGAACTGCAGCTTGTAGGTGGCCCAGCAGAGCATCGCGCCGACGATCGCGCCGACCATCTGCCCGAGGAAGTACACAGGAACGTCGCCCCACGGCGTCTTGTCCGCGACGGCGAGGCCGAGCGTCACCGCGGGGTTGAGGTGCGCCCCGCTGGGGTTGGCGATGCTGGCGCCGGCGAAGACCGCGAAGGCCCAGCCGACGTTGACGAACAGGAAGCCCGTGCTGTTGCCGAGCGTGTTCTTGAGCACCTGGTTCGCGACGACACCGGTGCCCAGGAGGATGAGGACCGCGGTCCCCAGCATCTCCCAGACGAAGATCGAGCCTGCGCTCATCGTCGACCTCCACTCGTTTGCGGCCAGACAGGACGCGCAAACCCGAGGTCAGGGCCGCGCCGCCCGCCTGCAACGTGCTCGGACGCTATTACCGGGCTGATCAGTTGTCCATGGCAAGCACCCGCAGTCGGGCCATTTTCAGGCCGTACGGTTCTGGACCGCGCGCCCGTGGGCGGGAGGCGGTCGCTGAAGGTAGCGTGAAGCGAAGTCGTAGCAGGGAGGCGTCTGTCGTGGCCACGCGCAAGAACGCAGCTGCACCACCACGAACCCATGCCGAGCCGCCGATCACCGGCCGGCTCGGGCCTGCCGAACGCGAGGAAGCCTGGCAGCGGCTGGGGGCCGAGACGTTCGACGTCGTCGTGATCGGCGGCGGTGTCGTCGGCGTCGGCGCGGCGCTCGACGCGGCCACCCGAGGCCTCAGGGTCGCGCTCGTCGAGGCCCGTGACCTGGCGTCCGGCACGTCGAGCCGATCGTCCAAGCTCTTCCACGGCGGCCTGCGCTACCTGGAGCAGCTCGAGTTCGGCCTGGTCCGCGAGGCACTGCGCGAGCGCGAGCTGATGCTGACGCGCATCGCCCCGCACCTGGTGAAGCCCGTCGCGTTCCTCTACCCGCTGAGCAACCGCGTTTGGGAACGCCCGTACACGGCGGCCGGGCTGTTCCTCTACGACACGATGGGCGGCGCCCGGTCCGTGCCGGGCCAGAAGCACCTCACCCGAGCGGGTGCGCAGCGGCTCGTCCCGGCGTTGAAGCGCGACGCGCTGATCGGTGGCATCCGCTACTACGACGCCCAGGCGGACGACGCCCGGCACACGATGATGGTCGGCCGCACCGCCGCCCACTACGGCGCCGTGGTGCGCACGTCGACCCAGGTCGTCGGGTTCCTGCGCGAGGCGGACCGCGTGTCCGGCGTGCGGGTGCGCGACGTCGAGGACGGGCGCGAGGTCGACGTGCGGGCGCACGCGGTGATCAACGCGACCGGTGTGTGGACGGACGAGCTGCAGCGGCTCTCGGGCTCGCGCGGCCGGTTCCGGGTGCGGGCGTCGAAGGGCGTGCACATCGTCGTTCCGCGCGACCGGATCGTCGCCGAGGCCGGCATGATCCTGCGGACCGAGAAGTCCGTGCTGTTCGTCATCCCGTGGCGCAACCACTGGATCGTCGGCACCACGGACACGGACTGGAACCTCGACCTGGCGCACCCCGCGGCCACCAAGCACGACATCGACTACATCCTCGAACACGTCAACTCGGTGCTCGCGACCCCGCTGACGCACGACGACATCGAGGGCGTCTACGCGGGCCTGCGGCCGTTGCTGGCGGGCGAGTCCGACTCGACGTCGAAGCTCTCGCGCGAACACGCGGTGGCGCGCGTCTCGCCGGGACTCGTCGCGATCGCGGGCGGCAAGTACACGACGTACCGGGTGATGGGCGCGGACGCCGTCGACGCGGCGCAGGTGGACGTGCCCGGCCGCATCCAGCCGTCCATCACCGACAAGGTGCCGCTGGTCGGCGCCGACGGCTACCACGCGCTGGTCAACCAGGCCGACCAGCTGGCGACCAAGCACGGCCTGCACCCGTACCGCGTCCGGCACCTGCTCGACCGCTACGGCTCGCTGGTGCACGAGGTGCTGTCGCTGGCTGCGGACAACCCCGAGCTGCTCAAGCCGATCCCGGCCTCCCCCGACTACCTGCAGGTCGAGGCGGTGTACGCGGTCTCGCACGAGGGCGCGATGCACCTGGAGGACGTCCTCACCCGGCGCACGCGCATCTCCATCGAGTACGCCCACCGCGGCGTCGACTCGTCGGAGGCGGTGGCCAGGCTGATCGCGCCGATCCTCGGGTGGGACGAGGACGCGATCAAGCGCGAGGTCGAGGTCTACAACGTCCGCGTCGAGGCCGAACGCACCTCGCAGACCAAGAAGGACGACCAGGCGGCGGACGCGGTCAGGGCCGCGGCACCGGAGGCCCGTCCCCAGCTGACCGAACCCGTGAGCTGACCCGGACAGCACTGTGGCGGGGGGGGGGGGGGGGGGGCGCCGCCCCCCCCCCCCCCCCCCCGCCGGGGGTGCGGGGAGGGGGGGGGGC
>NZ_JAPJDL010000009.1:190361-315389 GCF_026242055.1 Lentzea sp. NEAU-D7
CCCTCGCCCCCCCCCCCGTTCCCGCCCCCCCCCCTGCGTGGGGCGGGCGGCCACCCCCCCCCCCCCCGCCACAACACAGCTCAAACCGAGAGGGTTCCGCTCTAGGCGAGAGCAGCCAACGCGGTGTGCACCATGACTCGAACCCCGACGAGGAGCGCGCGCTCGTCCAGGTCGAACGTCGGCTGGTGCAGGTCGCGCTGCTTCTCCTGGCCGTTCCACACGCCGAGGCGTGCGAACGAGCCGGGCACGTGTTCCAGGTACCAGCCGAAGTCCTCGCCACCGGAGGACTGCTCGGTGCCCGCGAGCGCGTCGTCACCCAGGGCGGCCTCGATGCCGGCGCGCAGGATCTGGGTGGACTCGCGCTCGTTGACCACCGGCGGCACGCCGCGGCGGTGGTGCAGGTCGAAGCCGACGCCGGTCGGGGCCAGCAGGCCCGTCACCAGGTCCTTGACCAGCGGCTCCAGCTCGGCCCAGATGTCCCGGTCGCCGGTGCGCAGCGTGCCGCGCACCAGGCCGTCCTGGGGCACCGCGTTCGGCGCCTCGCCCGCGTGCACCGCGCCCCACACCAGGACGGTGCCGGAGCGGGGGTCGACGCGGCGCGACAGCATCGTGGGCAGGCCGGTGATGACCGTGCCGAGGGCGTGCACCAGGTCCGCGGTGAGGTGCGGGCGCGAGGTGTGGCCGCCCGGCGAGGACAGCCGCAGCTCCAGCAGGTCGGAGGCCGACGTGATGGCGCCGATCCGCGTGCCGATGCGGCCGACCTGCAGACGCGGGTCGCAGTGCAGGCCGAAGATCCGCTCCACGCCGTCGAGCCCGCCCGCGGCGAGCACGTCGAGCGCACCGCCCGGCATGACCTCCTCCGCCGGCTGGAACACCAGGCGGACGCGGCCCGGCAGCTCCGTCGCCGAGGCGAGGGCCAGCGCCGTGCCGAGCAGGACCGTCGTGTGGGCGTCGTGACCGCACGCGTGCGACACACCGTCCACAGTGGATCCGAACGGCAGGCCGGTGTTCTCGTGCAGCGGCAGGGCGTCCATGTCCGCGCGGAGAGCCACGCAGCGGGGGCCGTGGCCGATGTCGCAGATCAGGCCCGTTCCGCCGGGGAGGATGCGCGGCTTGAGGCCGACCTCGCGCAGCAGCTTCGCCACGAGCTCGGTGGTGTTGTACTCGCGCCGGGACAGTTCGGGGTTGGCGTGGATGTGGCGCCGCCAGGCGACTACGTCGGCGGCGTGCGCCTTCAGCCAATCGTCGAGCCAGGCCGGGCCACGGCCTTCTCCGAGATCATCCACAGGAGACATGCTCACCCCGGTGGGGCCGACAAGCATCTCAGGGGACGTCTTCACAGTTGAGGAACCCGAGGGCCGGGAGTCCAGAACCGTCATGCCGCACCTCCGCGGGCCAGCAGCCGTGCGCGCTGCCGGGAATCGGTGGCTGTCGCGATAGTCGTCCAGGCCATGGCAAGTGCTCCGTCGAGGAGCGCACGGTCGGCCGACGCCGAGGCACAGGCGGTCGCGAACTCTAGTTGGTGGTTCACCGCGTCTCCGCAGTCGATGGCGATGGTCGGGTGGATGGCGGGCAACACTCTGGTGACGTTGCCCATGTCGGTGCTCCCGATCTTCTCCCGCTGTTCCTGTTCTGGCGAGAGCGGTCGTCTGCCCAGCTCGGTGGCCGCACGCCGGTAGGCGTCCGCGAGCCACGGATCGGGAGTCAACTCGGCGTAGATCGGTGAGACCTGCACGACCTCATGGGTGCAGCCGGTCGCGAGCGCACCGGCTGAGAAGCAGTCCCGGATCCGGTTCTCCAGTCGCTGCAGCGATTCCAGGTTCTCCGCCCTCACATCGAACATCGCCGATGCGCGGGCGGGTATTACGTTCGGCACGGTACCGCCGTTGGTGACGATGCCGCTGACCATCTGACCGGGCTCGAAGTGCTGCCGCAGCAGGCTGATCGACATCTGCGCGATCGTCACCGCGTCCGCGGCGTTGACGCCCAGGTGCGGGGCGGCGGCCGCGTGTGACGGCTTGCCCTTGTAGTGCACCTCGAGATCGGTGATCGCGAGCGATTTGGCGGCGCACGACTCGTACGGCGCCGGGTGCACCATCATCGAGAGCGAGACGTCGTCGAACACGCCCCGTTCCAGCATCAGCACCTTGCCGCCGCCGACCTCTTCCGCCGGGGTCCCGATCACCTTCACGGTGACACCCAGCTGGTCAGCGATGTCACGCAGCGCGAGTGCCGTGCCGACGGACGCGGCGGCTATGACGTTGTGCCCGCACGCGTGCCCGACTTCGGGCAGAGCGTCGTACTCGGCACACAGTCCCAGGACGAGCTCGCCGTCGCCGAACGTGGCGACGAACGCGGTGTCGAGGTCCGCCACACCGCGGTCGACCTCGAAACCCTCCCCGACCAGCAAAGAGGTGATCTTCTCGACGCTGCGGTGCTCCTCGAAGGCCAGCTCAGGCTCGGCGTGGATCGAGTGCGACAGGTCCAGCAGCGCGTCCGAGTACCGCTCGACGGTCGAGCGCGTGCTGATCTTCAAGTCGGTACCCATTTGCCACCATCCTGCATCACCACCTGTGGGACGCGGTGCGCTGATGATGATCAACCAGACGGCCGGTCGCAGCGCTGCGCCAAGCGGCGAGCGAGTTTCGGTCTGACCGATCAACGATGACGCAAATGGTCGGGAGACACGCTTAACTTTGACTATTCCGTCCCACCAGGTGGGATGGACCGTCTCACGCCGAGCGGCCCCCGGCTAGCCCTTCTTGGCAGCCCGCTCCTTGCGCCACTTCGCCCACCGCTTCTTGTTGCGGTAGTAGACCAGCACGAACAGCAGAACGGCGATGCCGCCGATCCACAGCTTGCGCTTGGTCTCCTCGCGCGCTTCAGGCGACGGCTCCTGCGGCGCGTTCACGTCGGGAGCCGGATTCACTGTCGTCTGCTGCGCGGCCGGCGCAGGCGCGTTCGCCGCCTCTTGCGCGGACGCCACTCCGGCGATCCCGAGAACGCTCATCAGCGAGAACACGCAGGCCAGCAGCAACCTCGACATGGCCTGAACTGTACCTCGAATACCACGATCGAAGGTCACCCAAACTAGCTAAGCGCTCACCGTGAGTCCGATTGGAACGCCTTCAAAATCTGCTCTGCCGCAAGGGTGGCGGTGAGCTCTCCCAGCCTGACCTTCTCTTCCAGAGAGGGGGCCAGAGAACGCACGGCGGCGCTCTCGCGCACCTGTCGCCACAGTTCGTCGCGGACCATCATCCAGGTCCATTCGACCTGCTGGCGCCGGCGGCGTTCGTCCAGTTCCCCGGCGTCGGTCAGGGTCCTGCGGTGTTCCAGCACTCGGGACCACAACTCGTCGAGACCGGTTCCGGTGAGACCCGAGCACGTGAGCACGGGCGGGTGCCACAGCGCGTCCGGCGGGCGCAGGAGCTTCAGCGCCCCGGCCAGTTCGCGCGCGGCCTTGCGGGCGTCCAGCTCGTGTTCGCCGTCGGCCTTGTTGACCGCGATGACGTCCGCGAGCTCCAGGATGCCCTTCTTGATGCCCTGGAGCTGATCGCCGGTGCGCGCGAGGGTCAGGAACAGCGAGCAGTCCGTCATGTTCGCGACGGCCACCTCGGACTGCCCGACGCCGACCGTCTCGACCAGCACCACGTCGAAGCCCGCGGCCTCGACGAGCACGATCGTCTCGCGGGTGGCCTGCGCGACGCCGCCGAGCGTTCCCGACGTCGGAGAGGGCCGGATGAACGCCTTCTCGTTCACCGACAGCCGCTGCATCCGCGTCTTGTCGCCCAGGATGCTGCCGCCGGTGCGCGTGGAGGACGGGTCGACGGCAAGCACCGCGACGCGGTGCCCCTGCTCGGTCAGCATGGTGCCGAGGGCGTCGATGAACGTCGACTTGCCCACGCCGGGCACGCCCGTGATGCCGACCCGGATCGCGTCGCCCGACTTCGGCAACAGCTCGACCAGCAGCTCCTGGGCCTTGGCCCGGTGGTCCGCGCGCGTCGACTCGACCAGCGTGATCGCCTTGGCGAGCACACCGCGGTTGCCGTCGAGGACGCCCTTGGTGTACTCGGCGACGTCGACCGTCCTAGCCATGGTGCCCGAGCTGGTCCGCGAGCTTCACCAGCAGGTCCTTGGCCGCGTCCGCGATCACGGTGCCGGGCGGGAAGATCGCCGCCGCACCCGCCGCGTACAGCTCGTCGAAGTCCTGCGGCGGGATGACGCCGCCGACGACGATCATGATGTCCTCGCGGCCGAGGTTCGCGAGCTCCTCGCGCAGCGCCGGCACCAGCGTGAGGTGACCGGCGGCGAGCGAGGACACGCCGACGATGTGCACGTCGGCCTCGACGGCCTGGCGCGCGACCTCGTCCGGCGTCTGGAACAGCGGGCCGACGTCGACGTCGAAGCCGAGGTCGGCGAACGCCGTGGCGATGACCTTCTGACCGCGGTCGTGCCCGTCCTGGCCCATCTTCGCGACCAGGATGCGGGGGCGGCGGCCTTCCTCCTCCGCGAACGTCTCGACGACCTCGCGGCAGGCGTCCACGTTGGACACTGAGCCGACCTCCTGCCGGTACACGCCGGAAATGGTTCGGATCTGCGCGCTGTGCCGGCCCCACACCTTGCCCAGCGCCTCGGAGATCTCGCCGACGGTGGCCTTGGCGCGGGCGGCGTTGATCGCCAGCTCCAGCAGGTTGCCCTCACCGCTCGCCGCCCTGGTCAGGGCCTCCAGCGTGCCGTCCACCTCGGACTGGTCGCGTTCTTCCCTGAGCCTGCGGAGCTTGTCGAGCTGCTGGACGCGCACGCCGGCGTTGTCGACCTTGAGGACCTCGATCTTCTCGTCGGTGTCCACCAGGTACTTGTTGACGCCGATGACGGGCTGGCGTCCGGAGTCGATGCGCGCCTGCGTGCGGGCGGCGGCCTCCTCGATGCGCAGCTTCGGGATGCCCTCGTCGATCGCGCGGGCCATGCCGCCGGCCTTCTCGACCTCGGTGATGTGCTCCCAGGCCTTCGCGGCGAGCTCCGCGGTGAGCCGTTCGACGTAGGCGCTGCCGCCCCACGGGTCGATCACGCGCGTCGTGCCGGACTCCTGCTGCAGGAGGAGCTGGGTGTTGCGGGCGATGCGCGCGGAGAAGTCCGTCGGGAGCGCGAGGGCTTCGTCGAGTGCGTTGGTGTGCAACGACTGCGTGTGCCCCTGCGTCGCCGCCATCGCCTCGACGCACGTGCGCGCGACGTTGTTGAACACGTCCTGCGCGGTCAGCGACCAGCCGGAGGTCTGGCAGTGCGTGCGCAGGCTGAGCGACTTCTGGCTCTTCGGCTCGAAGTCGTTGACCAGCTTCGCCCACAGCAGGCGCGCGGCCCGCATCTTGGCGATCTCCATGAAGTAGTTCATGCCGATCGCCCAGAAGAAGCTCAGGCGCGGCGCGAACTTGTCGACGTCCAGCCCCGCCGCCCGGCCTGCGCGGATGTACTCGACGCCGTCCGCGAGCGTGTACGCCAGCTCCAGGTCGGCCGTCGCCCCGGCCTCCTGCATGTGGTAGCCGGAGATCGAGATGGAGTTGTACTTCGGCATGTGCTGGGAGGTGTAGCTGAAGATGTCGGAGATGATCCGCATCGACGCCGCGGGCGGGTAGATGTAGGTGTTGCGGACCATGAACTCCTTGAGGATGTCGTTCTGGATCGTCCCCATGAGCTGTTCCGGCTTCACCCCCTGCTCCTCCGCAGCCACCACGAACAGCGCGAGGATCGGCAGCACCGCGCCGTTCATCGTCATCGACACGGACATCTTGTCGAGCGGGATGCCGTCGAACAGCGTGCGCATGTCGTAGATGGAGTCGATCGCGACACCGGCCATGCCGACGTCACCGGCGACGCGCGGGTGGTCCGAGTCGTAGCCGCGGTGGGTGGCGAGGTCGAAGGCGACGCTCAGCCCCTTCTGCCCGGCCGCGAGGTTGCGGCGGTAGAAGGCGTTCGACTCCTCGGCCGTCGAGAAACCCGCGTACTGGCGCACGGTCCACGGCTGGTTGACGTACATCGTCGGGTACGGGCCGCGCAGGAACGGCGCGATGCCGGGGTACGTCCGCAGGAAGTCGAGACCCTCCACATCGGACGGACCGTAGACCGGCTTGACCGCGATGCCCTCCGGCGTCTCCCACGACGGCAGGTCCGTCTCGTACTTCGCCTGCGGGAGAGGACCGAGGTCGATGTCCGCGAAGTTGGGGATCATCGCTCCACTCCCTTAGCTTCCTTTGCGGCAAGGAACGCGTACGTGTCGTTGAGGATTTCCAGCGCGGGACAGCCCGTGAAGACGAAGCCGTCCACGTCCGCGTCGGTCTTCTTGCCCGCCAGGAGCACCCGCTCGGCACCGGCCTGGCGCAGCGCCTCGACGGTGGCGACGGCCTGCTCGGCGTAGCTCGACTCGCTGCCGCACAGGACGGCGACCCTCGCGCCGGACTCCTCGAACTTCTGCGCCACGTCCTCGGGGGTCCTGGTCGGGCCCGCGTTCGGGGTGGCGAAGCCGCCGGCGTTGAACAGGTTCGCGGCGAAGGTGGCCCTGGCGGTGTGGGCGGCCACCGGGCCGAGGGTGGCCAGGAAGACCTGGGGGCGTTCGGGCTGGGCGTCGGCTAGGTCGCGCAGCTCTTCGAAGGCCTGTGCATAACGGACCCGTGGCAGCCCGAAATTGTCGGACCTGGTTGAGAAGATTGGAGTGGGGGGCGTGTCCCCCCAGGGGGCCTGCGAATCGGAATCGATTCCGGGGGTGTGCTCGGCACCAGAGGCGCGCTCGGCACTAGAGGCGGGCCCGGCTCCAAGCACGGGCTCGGTTCCAACTGCGGGCTCGACACCAGAAGCGAGCCCGGCACCAGAAGCGCGCTCGGCTCCAAGCGCGGGCTCGGTTCCAAGAGCGGGCTCGGTTCCAAGAGCGGGCTCTGCACCAGAAGCGCGCACGACACCAGAGGTGCGCGCGGCACCAGAGGCGGGCTCGGCACCAGAGGCGGGCTCGGCACCAGAGGCGGGCTCGGCACCAGAGGCGGGCTCGGCACCAGGCAGGGGGTCGCGGACCACCGGCTTCTCGCCGAGGTTCGGGAACTCGCTCACCCCCGTGATCGGGTCGCTGCGATCCGCGAGCCGAGCCGACCGGGCAGCCCAGGTGGCGGCGATCCGCGAGGCGACCAACGATCCGGCCGAGTCGATCCCACCGGCCCGCTCGATCTCCTGGAACCAGGCCCAGGCCTCCACGGCGAGGGCGTCCGTCAGCTTCTCGACGTACCAGGAGCCGGCGGCCGGGTCGATCACCTCACCGAGGTGCGACTCCTCCAGCAGCAGGTTCTGCGTGTTGCGGGCGATCCGCCGCGCGAACTCGTCCGGCAGGCCGATGGCCGCGTCGAACGGCTGCACGGTCACCGAGTCGGCTCCGCCGAGGCCCGCGGCCAGCGTGGCGACGGTCGTGCGCAGCATGTTCACCCACGGGTCGCGGCGGGTCATCATCGCCGAGGACGTCACCGCGTGCTGGACCTGCACGGTCTCGACGCCGGACACCTCGGCGACCCGTGCCCACAGCCGGCGCGCGGCCCGCAGCTTGGCGATCGTCATGAACTGGTCGGCCGTCGCGGCGTACCGGAACTCCAGCTGCGCGAAGGCCTCCTCGTCCGTGAAGCCCGCCTCGGTCAGCGCCCGGAGGTACGAGACCGCCAGCGCGAGAGAGGCGCCCAGTTCCTCGGAGTCGGAACCGCCTGCGTCGTGGAACGGCAGCGCGTTCACCACGACGGTCCGCAGGCCCGGGAACTGCGCGCGAGCCTGCTTGATGACGTCGAGGGCCTCACCCGAAGGTGTCAGTGCCAGGTTGCCGCGCACGTCGGCGGCCAGCACCGGCGCCTGGTCGTAGATCCGCAGCATCGCGCGTGCGGCCTCGACGGAACCGTCGAGCACGATCGGCGCGAGATCGAGGTAGACCCCGTCCAGCAGGCGCTCCAGCGACGAGGCCGGCACGGCGAGCCACAGCGAGGTGACGCCGCCCTCCAGGTCGTTCATGAGCGCGACCGGGTCGGGGACGAGGTGGCGCTGGCGGACGTCCCAGCCCTGCTTCACCGGGGCGAGCGCGTACGGCTCCAGGGCGTCGTCGAGGGTGTAGAGCGGCTGGAGCTCGATGCCGTCGTACGTCTTCGTGACCAGCGACTCGAAGCTCGCACCGGTCTTGGAGAGGACAGCGTCGACCAGCTCACGCCATTGCTCCCTCGACGCGGCGGGGAACTCGTTCGGGCGGAATTCGGCGGGCAAGGCCAACTCCATCATGCGTTGCAGTTTTACCGACCGGTACGTGCACGGCTATGTGAGGTTCACCGCCGTTAACGATGCAGTCAGTGTGTCAGGAAGAATCGAGGAGTGGAAAAGGCTGACCTGAAGCGCCTGATCGCGGAGCGGTATCAGTTGCTGCACGTGCTCGGCCAAGGCTCCATGGGCACGGTGTGGGCCGCCCGCGACGAGGTGCTGGGCAGGCAGGTCGCCGTGAAGGGCATCCTGCACACCCCGGGCATGCCGGACGCCGAGGCAGCTCAGCTGCGCGAACGGACCATGCGCGAGGCGCGTGCGGTCGCCGCGCTGTCCCACCCGAACCTCGTGACGCTCTACGACGTCGTCCAGCACGACGGCGACCCGTACGTGGTGATGGAGCTGGTGCCGTCGCGCAGTCTCGGCGAGGTGCTGCAGGAGCAGGGCTGCCTCACCGAGAAGCAGGGCGCGGCGGTGCTGGACGCGGTCGCGGCGGCGCTGGAGTCGGCGCACCGGGCGGGCATCACGCATCGGGACGTGAAGCCCGGCAACGTGCTCATCGCCGACGACGGGCGGGTCAAGCTCACCGACTTCGGCATCGCGCGCAACGTCGCCGAGGCCACCATGACCGCGCGCGGGATCACGCTCGGCACGCCCGCCTACATCGCGCCCGAGGTGGCGCAGGGCGGGGGCGTGTCGGCGGCCGCGGACAGGTGGTCGCTCGGCGCCACGGTGTGGGCCGCGATGGCCGGCGAGCCGCCGTACGTGGGCAAGAACGTCATGCAGACGATCAACGCGGTGATCAACGGCGACGTGCCCGTACCGGCCGGCGCCGGCCGGCTCGCGCCGGTGATCAGCGGGTTGATGCGCAAGGAACCGACCGAACGCCTGTCGCTCGTCGACGTGCGCAAGCAGGTCTACCCGCTGCTGCCGGAGCCCGGCACGGACGCGTTCGAGGTCCGCGCGGCGGTGCAACCGCCCGTCATCGTGCGGCCCAAGCCGAAGATCGAGCCGGACGCACCGCTCGCCGACGACCCGGGCCCGCTGCCGTTCCTCGTCACGAAGCCGCTCGGCCCCCAGCGCCGGCGAGGACGGTTGACCTCGGCGTTGGTGCTGGTCGTGGCCGTGCTGCTGTTCGTGGCGGGTTCCGGCGGCGGCTTCGTGCTGACCAGGCTCGCCGCGGGTGCCCCGCTGCTGCCGCCGACCGAGCAGACCCTGCCGACGCTGCCGACCCTGCCCACGTCGGCGACGCTGCAGCCCCGCACCGCGTCGGCCGTGCTGGCCAACGGTGACCAGGGCGGCAAGTTCGCGCTGCAGGTCGAGCAGAGCTGGACGACCTACGCCGAGCAGCGGTCCGCCGAACAGCGGCTGCCGGCCTCGGCGATGGTGCACTTCGTGTCCGGCAGCGGCGCGTACGAGGTGACGGTCCAGCGGTTCCCCGAGTACTACCCGAAGCGCGACATCAAGACGTACGTCGCCGGGGTGCAGGGGCGCTGGCCCGGCCGGTTCTTCGGTGGCGAGATGGCACCGACGCCGGACCTGGCGGGGCCGCACAGCGAGCCCAGCGTCCAGTTCATCTACCGGACGGTCGAGGGTGACGAGCCCAACGCGCTGCGCAGGACGCACTTCTCCCGCGTGCTGCCGTACGGCACCGACCTGTGGGTGATCGAAGTGGTGGTCCCCACAGAGCAGGAGGACGAGGCGCGCGTACGGCTGTTCGACGCGATCGCCTCGACGTTCGCCCCGGTTTAAGCTCTCGCGGTGACTCCAGAAGAGCTGGCCGGCAAGGCCGCGGAAGAGATCCAGAGCCGCACCGGCAACACGAAGCACGACATCGCCATCGTGCTCGGCTCGGGCTGGCGGCCCGCCGCCGACGTGATCGGCGAGCCGGTCACCGAGATCCCGGTGGGCGAGCTGACGGGCTTCGAGGCGCCGACCGCGCTCGGCCACGGCGGCACCATCCGTTCCGTCGAGGTCGGTGACAAGAAGGTCCTCGTCGTCCTCGGCCGCACCCACGGCTACGAGGGCAAGGGCGTCCAGAAGGTCGTGCACGCCGTGCGCGCCGTCGCCGCCGCGGGCGTGTCCACGGTCGTGCTGACCAACGCCGCGGGTGGCCTGCGCCAGGGCATGGCCGTCGGGCAGCCCGTGCTGATCTCCGACCACCTGAACCTGACGGCGGTGTCGCCGCTGGTCGGCGCTCGGTTCGTCGACCTCACGGACCTGTACTCGCCGCGGCTGCGCAAGGTAGCGCAGGAGATCGACCCGTCGCTGGAGGAGGGCGTGTACGCGGGGCTTCCCGGCCCGCACTTCGAGACGCCCGCCGAGATCCGGATGCTGCGCACGATGGGCGCGGACCTGGTCGGCATGTCGACGGTGCACGAGGCGATCGCCGCGCGTGCCGAGGGCGTCGAGGTGTTCGGCCTGTCGCTGGTCACGAACCTCGCCGCGGGCATCACCGGTGAGCCGCTGAACCACCAGGAGGTGCTGGAGGCCGGTGCCGCCGCGGCCCAGCGCATGGGCACGCTGCTGCGCGAGCTGGTGGACCGGGCATGAGCCTGACGCCGGCACTGCGTGACGCGACGTTCCGGTGGATCGCCGACGACCCGTCCGACGCGACGCGCGCCGAACTGCAGGGCGTGCTGGCGCGGGCGATGGGCGGTGACGCCGCCGCGCTGGAAGACCTCCGGGACCGCATGGCCGGTCCGCTGACGTTCGGCACCGCCGGGCTGCGCGGGCCGGTGCGGGCGGGCACGAACGGCATGAACGTGGCCACGGTCGTCCGCACGACGGCCGGGGTGGCGGCGTGGCTCGGGGCACCCGGTCTGGTGTTCGTCGGGCGCGACGCGCGGCACGGCTCGGAGGAGTTCGCCACCGCCGCGGCCGAGGTGATGGCGGCGGCCGGGTTCGACGTGCGGGTGCTGCCGGGGCCGCTGCCCACGCCGGTGCTGGCGTACCTGGTGCGCGCGCACGGCGCGGTGGCCGGGATCCAGATCACCGCGTCGCACAACCCGCCCGCGGACAACGGCTACAAGCTCTACCTGGCCGGCGGTTCCCAGATCGTGCCACCCTCGGACGGCGAGATCGAGAAGGCGATCGAGGCGGTTCCGGCCGCGGTCTCCGTGCCGCGGAACACCACGTACACGACGGTGCCGGACGCCGACGTCGACGCGTACCTGGAGCGGGTCGCGTCGTTGCCGCGCGGGAACTCCCGTTCGCTGAAGATCGCGCTGACGCCGATGCACGGCGTGGGTGGCGCGTTCGCCGTGGAAGCGTTGCGGCGCGCGGGTTTCACCGACGTGCACGTGGTGCGGTCGCAGGCGGTGCCGGACCCGGACTTCCCGACCGTCGTGTTCCCGAACCCGGAGGAGCCGGGCGCGTCCGACGAGCTGCTCTCCCTCGCGGCGTCGGTGGACGCGGACCTCGCCATCGCGCTGGACCCGGACGCGGACCGGTGCGCGCTGGGCGTCAAGGACGGCGACACGTGGCGGATGCTGCGCGGCGACGAGACGGGCGTGCTGCTCGGCTCGCTCGTGTTGTCGACCACCGAGTCCACGGACCCGCTGGTGGCGACGACGATCGTGTCGTCGTCGCTGCTGAAGTCGATCGCGGCCGCGCACGGTGCCCGGTACGCGGAGACGCTGACGGGCTTCAAGTGGCTGGCGCGCGCGGGCGAGGGCCTGGTGTTCGCCTACGAGGAGGCGCTCGGCAACTGCGTCGACCCCGAGCACGTCGCCGACAAGGACGGCATCTCGGCCGCGGTCGTCGCCGCCGACCTGGCCGCGGGCCTGAAGGCGTCCGGCCGCACGCTGCTGGACGCGCTGGACCAGCTCGCGGTGGACCACGGCCTGCACCTGACCGACCAGGTCTCCCTGCGGTACACCGACGTGAGCCTGATCGGCGCGACGATGGCGCGGCTGCGCGCCGACCCGCCGGCGGACTTCGCGGCCGAGGACCTGCTGCCCGGCGCGGACGTGCTGCGCTGGACGGCGGACGGCGTGCGCGTGATCGTGCGCCCCTCCGGCACCGAGCCGAAGCTCAAGGCGTACCTGGAAGTGGTCCAGCCGGTCACGGACGGACTGGAGTCCGCCCGTGCGTCAGGCCGGGCCCGGCTGGGCGAACTGCGGGAACGGGTGACCGGGCTCGTCAGCTAGCGGATGTCGTCAGCGCGATCGCCAGCGAGATCGCGGCCAGGGCGAAGCTCCCGCCGACCACGAGGTAGGCCCTTCTGGTCGGCGGGGCCACCGCGTTGCGGCGTCCCTCGGTGACCGCCGCGACGGCGATCCGGCCGAAGATGTACGCGATCGTGCAGAGCCCCACGCCAAGCCCGAACAACATCGTGTTGATGTCCCACGGGCTGTGGTCGAACCCCGGCCACACCGACGCGAACAGAGGCCCGATCCCGATCATGCCGATGCTGACGGCGAGGCCGAAACCCCAGGTGATGCGGCGCTGACGAGGACTGGTGTGCATTAGGGCGGTGGTCTTCATGGTCCCTCCTGTGTACACCCTTCAGGACGTGCTTCCGGCTGCGGGGTTCCGTTTGCTCAGCAACAGGAACGCCTGCGGCCCGCCTTCGTCCACACCCCTCTGACGTTGCAGCCGTGCCACTTCGTTGAACCCGGCTTCGGTCGCGTTGGTCACGGTCTCGTCGATGTCGTGCCAGTGGACGTGGAGGTCGACGTCGTGGCCGTACGCGTGAGCGAGATGTCTTTTCCGGTTACCCAGTTTGAAGGCGTGCAACAGGTGCCCGCCGGGCTTGAGGACCCGAAGGTCGACGCCGAACACGTCGAGCCCCAGTTCGTGCAGGTGCTGCGTGATGCGGCCGGTACCGCAGCCGATGTCGCCCACGGGGCCCTCGGTGAGCTCGGCGAACGCGCGCATGATCGCGGCGTCGAGCGGGCGGCCGTCGTGCGCGTCCGGGATGAGCCGGGCGTAGCTGGCGGCGACGACGTCGTAGGAAGCGCGGGTCATGGTCATCCATGTTGCCGTCCGCGAACTGCTTGCGGATGCCCGAGATCGCGCCGCGTGTGAGCCGGACCGACTATGGCCACTTCGAGTGGTACTAAGAGCGGTCATGAGGCTGCTTCTCGTCCACCACACGCCGTCGCCCGCTCTCCAGGCGATGTTCGAGGCCGTGGTCGCCGGCGCGTCCACCCCCGAGATCGAGGGCGTCGAACTCGTGCGCAGGGCCGCGTTGTCCACAACCGCTGTGGATGTTCTGGAGGCCGACGGTTACCTGCTGGGCACGCCCGCGAACCTCGGCTACATGAGCGGGGCGCTGAAGCACTTCTTCGACACCGTCTACTACCCGTGTCTCGACTCCACGCGGGGCCGGCCGTTCGGGCTTTACGTGCACGGCAACAACGACACGACCGGCGCGGTGCGCAGCGTGGAGACCGCCACGATCGGGTTGGGCTGGGAGAAGGCGGCGCAGCACGTGGTCGTCACAGGCGAGCCGTCGAAGGCCGGGCTCGAGGCGTGCTGGGAGCTCGGAGCCACCGTCGCGGCCCAGTTGTCCACATGAATCCCAGGGTTGTCCACAGCCAGTTGTCCCCAACCTGTGGACAACCCTGGGGATGCATTCGAACGTGTGTTCTAGCGGCCGATCGAGCTCATGTCGGGGTACCGGTCCCCCGCCACCGCCGACGCCGGCACAGCTGCCTCGATGGCGGCCAAGTCGGCCTCCGACAGCTCCAGCGAGGCCGCCGCCACGTTCTCCTCCAGGTACTTGATCCGCTTGGTGCCCGGGATCGGCACGACGTCCGAGCCGCGGTGCTGGACCCAGGCCAGCGCGAGCTGACCGGCGGTCACGCCGCGTGCCTCGGCCAGGGCGCGGAGCTCGGCGACCATCTTCAGGTTCGCGTCGAGGTTCTCGCCGGAGAAGCGCGGGTTCGCGGCCCGGAAGTCGCCCTCGCCGAAGTCGGCGGACGACGCGAAGCGGCCGGTCAGCACGCCACGGCCCAGCGGTGAGTACGGCACGAGGCCGATGCCCAGCTCACGGGCGGTGGGCACGATCTCCGCCTCGATGTCGCGCGACCACAGCGACCACTCGCTCTGCAGAGCGGTGATCGGGTGGACGGCGTGGGCGCGGCGCAGCGTCTGGGCACCCGCCTCGGACAGGCCGAGGTAGCGCACCTTGCCCTCGGTGACCAGCTCGGCCATCGCGCCGACCGTCTCCTCGATGGGCGTGTCGGCCGGCACCCGGTGCAGGTAGTACAGGTCGATCACGTCGGTCCCGAGCCTCTTCAGCGAGCCCTCGACCGAGGACCGCACGTACTCGCGGTCGCCGCGCACGCCACGACGTTCGCCGTCGCGGACGATGCCGAACTTCGTGGCCAGCACGACGTCCGAACGGCGGCCCGCGATCGCGCGGCCCACCAGCTCCTCGTTCAGGTGAGGCCCGTACATGTCGGCCGTGTCGAGCAGGGTGACGCCGAGCTCCAGGGCCCGGTGGATCACCGCGATCGACTCCGCCTCGTCGCCGGCGCCGTAGAACTCCGACATTCCCATGCAGCCGAGGCCCTGCGGCCCGACCTGCAACGATCCCAATGAACGGCTCACGCCGTCGCCTCCAAGTCACGCTCGACCACCGCGTAGTGGTCGATCTTGTAGTCGAGCACTTCCAGGCACGTCTGCAGCTCCGCGATGCGGGCGCGGACGTCGTTGCGGTGCTCGACGAGGATCTGCTTGCGGCGGCCTGCCGTCAGGTCGCCGCGGTGCCTGAGCTGCGCGAACTCGCGCATCATCCGAATCGGCATGCCGGTCGTGCGCAGGCGCGTCACGAAAGCCAGCCAGCCGAGGTCGTCCTCCGAGTAGCTGCGGCGGCCGCCCGAGTCCCGCGCGGGCGGGTCGACGAGCCCGATTCGTTCGTAGTAGCGCAAGGTGTCGATGGACAACCCACTGCGCTGCGCGGCTTGGGCTATCGAGTAACTCACGGACTCGACGCTATGACCTGGAGTGCACTCTAGGTCAAGCGGAATCCTTCGAGATGCCCCACGCTTCGAGGTGGCCGGCCATCTCCGGCACGTCGATCTTGTCGCGGCCGAGGGAGCGGACGAGGTCGAGCGCGTCGTCCTCGTCGGCGTCGATCCAGTAGCCGTTGATGTCGCACATCGTGACGGCGGCGACCCAGGCGAGCCGCCAGTTGCCCTCGACGAGAGGGCGGGTCCGGACGATCGAGTCGAGCAGGGCGGAGGACTTCAGCCACAGCGTGTCGTAAGCCTCCACGCCGAGCACGGTCGCGCGGGGACGGTAGGCCGCCGTGTCCAGCAGGCCGATGTCCCGGACGAGGAGATCGCCACCGGTCACGGCCGTGGCCAGCACCAACAGGTCCCCGGCGTCGAGGTAGGAGATCACGGCATCCAGTTGATCACAGAGGTCTGACAGTTTCAGGAAGATCCGAGCCTATCCAAAAGACCTCGGTACTTGGGCAGGACTCGCCCGAGCACCTCGCCGAGCTTCTCCTCCTGCTGCATGCGCTGGTAGCGGTCCGCGATCGCGAGCCGCACGACCTCCTGCTTGGAGCGCCCCTCGGACTGCGCCAGTTCGGCGAGCCGCAGGTTCTCCTCCTCGGTCAACCGCAAGGTCATCGCCATGGAGTGACGGTATCAACCTGATACCACTCAGGCCAGCGGCCGTTAGGATTGCGTGATGCCCAGGCCCAAGACCCACGACGACGCTCTGCGACGGCGGCTGCTCGAACGGGCGGGCGAGTTGCTCAGCACCGAGGGCCCCGCCGCGGTGAGCCTGCGCAAGATCGCCACCGACGTCAACACCTCGACGACGGCGGTCTATTCCCTCTTCGGCGGAAAACCGGCGTTGCTCGAGGCGCTCTACGAGGAGGCGTTCACCCGGTTCGGGACGAGCCTCGCGGCGGTGCCGGTCACCGACGACCCCGCGGAGGACCTCCTGCAGATCGGCCTCGCGTACCGGCGCAGCGCGCTGCGGGACCCGCAGTTCTACTCGGTGCTCTACTCGAAGGTCGTCGAGCACACGTCGGAGATGAGCCGCGCGGCGGGCAGGACGTTCGCGCCGGTGATCAACGCGGTGCGGCGCGCGGTGGAGCAGGGGGTGTACCTCGAGGAGGACCCGGAGCAGATCGCGATGTCCATGTGGGGCATCGCGCACGGCCTGGTGAGCCTGGAGCTCAACGGGAACCTGCCGCCCGGCGTCGACGCGGCCGCCACCTACGAACTGGCGTTGCGGGCGCACGGCAGGGGCTGGCGCACGGATCCGGGGAACTCTCTCTGAACACCACGGAATCCGGGGAGGCGGCCGCCGCGAAACCTCCCCGGACCCGCTGAACTGTCCGGTTAGGACAGTCCGTCTCGGTGGTGCGGTCCTACTTCAGGGCCCCGTCGAGCGCCTTGATCAGTTCGCCCTGCGGCGTGTCGCCGTCGAGCGACCAGATCATCGCGCCGCCGAGCCTGCGGTCGTTGATGTAGCGCGCCTTCCGCTTCATCTCGGTCGCGTCGTCGTAGGTCCACCAGGTCTTGCCGTCGTAGATCCACGCGAAGCCGGCCTTCTCGTCGCGGTAGATCTTGTAGGTGTTGCCGGGCTCGGAGAGCTTCGCCTTGATGCGGTGGAAGTCCTCGTAACCGGCCTCGTACTTGGCGGGCGCCGGCACACCGGTGCCGAACAGGCCGTTGCGCGTGCCGGGGGCGACGCCGTCCCAGCCGCGGCCGTAGAACGGCACACCGAGCACGGCCTTGGAGCGCGGGGCACCACGCGAGAGCCACGCGTTGACCGTCACCTCGGAGCTGAACTCGAACTCCGACGGGTCGCCCTTCGGCACCCGCAGCGCGGACTGCTGGTTCGCCGCGGCGTCCCAGGCACCGTGGTAGTCGTAGCCCTGCAGAGTGCCGAAAGTGAGGTAGCAGAACACCTTCCGGACCTCGAAGCCCGCGTCGACCTGCTTGGGGTCGGCCGGCAGGAACGCGGTCAGGTCGCGGTTCCAGCCCATCTGCCTGCGATACTCGGCGAGCAGCTTGGTGAAGTTCTGCTTGTCCTCGGGGCGCACGACGTTGGGCGGCGTCATGTTGCCGTTGCTGCCGGGCCACTCCCAGTCGAGGTCGATGCCGTCGAAGACGCCCTTGGCGGCACCTTCCGGCAGGCCGGGCAGGTTGCCCTTGATCCACATGTCGGTGCACGACTTGACGTGCGCGGCGCGCGACTCGGGCGTCAGCGCGGCGTTCGAGAAGTAGCGCGAGCCCGTCCAGCCGCCCAGCGAGATGTTGATCCTCAGCCTGGGGTACTTGGCCTTGAGCTGCTTGAGCTGGTTCAGGTTGCCCGCGAGGACCTGACCGGCCTCGTCCGCCTTGCCGCTCACGGACTGCTCCGCGGTGTGCGGCATCTGCCAGTCCGCCCACGGGTCGGCGCTGACGCACTTGCCCGACTCGTCGAGGAAACCGAAGGCGTAGTTCAGGTGCGTGAGCCGCGCGGCGGCCCCGCTGTCCACGAGGTTCTTGACCCGGAAGTTCCGGTCGTACACGCCCCACTGGATGAAGTACCCGACGGTGCGGGTCTTCGAGTAACCGTGGTGCCCGTTGGTCTCGACGTCGGCGTTCGCGGGCGCAACAGCCAGCGACGCGGACAGGGCGCCGACCGCGAGAGCGGCAGCACCCCATCTCCGTCTGGACATGTGACTCCTATTCGAATCGCGGCAGCGGCGATGTGGTCCACAGCACGATAGGCCTGAGGTCTAGACCACTGCTACGTCCGATCGGAGGTATGTCCTAAACCGCCCCGTACAGACGGTCACCGGCATCGCCCAGCCCGGGAACGATGAAGCCGGAGTCGTTCAGCCGCTCGTCCACCGAGGCCGTGACGAGACGGCACGGGAGCTTCGAGTCCTCGAGGTGGTTGATCCCCTCGGGTGCCGCGAGCACGCAGATCGCCGTCACGTCGGTCGCGCCGCGCTGGGTCAGCAGGCGGATCGTGTACGCCATCGAACCGCCGGTGGCGAGCATCGGGTCGAGCACGAACACGGGGCGTCCGGCGAGGTTCTCCGGCAGCGACTCCATGTACGGCGTCGGCTGCAACGTCTCCTCGTCGCGCGCCAGGCCCACGAACCCCATCTGGGCGTCCGGGATCAACTTGTGCGCCTGGTCAGCCATGCCCAGCCCCGCCCGCAGCACGGGGACGAGCAACGGCGGGTTTGCGAGCTTGTAGCCGGTGGTACGGGCTACCGGGGTGTGCGTGCGGTCTTCCTTCAGCGGCGCCTCGCGCATCGCTTCGTAGACCAGCATCACGGTCAGTTCCTGCAACGCGGCGCGGAACGCGGCGTTGTCCGTGCGCGCATCACGCATCGTTGTGAGTCTCGCCTTGGCGAGTGGATGATCGACGACCAGGACGTCCATGCTCGACACCGTAACCGCTGGGAGGAGCTAGGGGTGTTCGAAGAGATCTACCGCGAGGCACGTCAGCGCGTCGTCGGCCTGACGATGGGCCTGAGCGCCGGCGAACTGGGGCGAGCCGTGCCCGCCTGTCCTGAGTGGACCGTGCACCAGGTGGTCGCGCACCTGTCCGGCGCGGCCTCGGACCTGGTCAGCGGACGCATGGAGGGAGCGCCGTCGGACGAGTGGACGGCGCGGCACGTCGCCGAGCGCGAGAACGTCCCGGTGGAGGACCTGCTGGAGGAGTGGAACGCCTCCGGCGACAAGATCGCCGAGATGCCGCGCATCCCGTTCCAGCTGGCGGTGGACACGCTCACGCACGAGGCGGACCTGCGCGCGGCGCTCGGCCGGGAACGGCTGCCGGACACCGCGTGGCAGCCGACGCTGGTGTGGCTGACGCCGCGCAGGCTGACCGGCGTGACGGTGAAGACCGAGTTCGGCGACCTCGGCGACGGGCCGATCACCCTGGAGGTCGAGGGCTACGAACTCTGGCGCGGGTGCTTCGGCCGGCGGTCGCGGCGCCAGATCCAGTCGTGGAACTGGTCCGGCCCCGCGCCGATCGACGAGTTCCCGTTCTTCCCGCCACGAGAGAGCGACCTTGTGGAGTAAACGGTGTTAACCAACGAGGTGTAGGGTCGGCCGGGTGACAGACCACGTGCGCATCGGAGTGCTCGGCGCGGCCACGATCACGCCGTCCGCCGTCATCCGCCCGGCCCGCTCCTCGACGGTCGCCGAAGTGGTCGCGGTCGCCGCGCGCTCGGCAGGCCGGGCGCAGGCCTTCGCCGACAGGCACGGCATCGCCCGCGTGCACGGCTCGTACGAGGCTCTGCTCGCGGACCCGGCGGTCGACGCCGTCTACAACCCGCTGCCCAACGGCCTGCACGGCAAGTGGACGCTGGCCGCTCTGGAAGCGGGCAAGCACGTGCTGTGCGAGAAGCCCTTCACCGCGAACGCGGACGAGGCCGCGTCCGTCGCCGCAGCCGCCAACGCGTCCGGCCTGGTGGTGATGGAGGCGTTCCACTACCGCTACCACCCGCTGGCGATCCGCGTCGCCGAGATCGTGCGGTCCGGGGTGCTCGGCCCGTTGCGGCACGTCGAGGCTTCGGTCTGCTTCCCGCTGCCGGTGTTCTCCAACATCCGCTACGACTTCTCGCTCGCGGGCGGCGCGATGATGGACGCCGGTTGCTACGCCGTGCACATGGCGCGACTGCTGGGCGACGAGGAGCCCGAGGTGCGGTCGGCGAAAGCGTTGCTGCGCGGGCCTTCGATCGACCGCGCGATGCGCGCCTCGCTGCGTTTCCCGTCCGGCCACACGGGTTCCGTGCACGCCTCGATGTGGTCGGCGACGGTGCTCAGGCTGTCGATGAAGGCGATCGGCGAGAACGGCACGCTGAGCGTCCTCAACCCGCTCGGCCCGCACGCGCCGCACCGCTTGTCGTTGCGGCTCAAGGACAAGAAGTCGACGGAGACGTTCGGGAAGCGCCCGACCTACGCCTACCAGCTCGACGCGTTCACCGCCGCCGTGCTGCACGGCAAGCCGTTCCCGACGACCGCGGACGACGCGGTGAAGAACATGACGGTGATCGACTCGATCTACCGGGCGGCCGGGCTGCCGCTGCGCCGGCCGACTCCCTGAGACCACCTGTTCAGGGGGCCGCCCAACCCGATCCGGGAATCAAGAATCGACAAAGCGACTCCGAAAAGTCTCGTAGCCAGTTGAGACGCGGAGGTACGAACGGTGACGATCGAGCAGAAGCCCGTCCAGCAGTTGTGCGAGTCCCCGCTGGTCATCCTGGGTGTTTCGGCGTCACTCGCCGTGTTGATCGGCGTGCTGCCCCTGACGTGGGGCTACAGCCCGGCCCTCGCGGCGGCGGTCGCCGCGCTCCTCGTGATCGCTTTCGCGATCACCGTCAAGTACGCACCGAACCGCAAGTGAGAGCTTTAGACTCGATCGGGTGAGCGACGAGCTGGTACCCGCCGACCAGAGCCACCTGCGCGCCTCCGACGCGGACCGGGAACGGATCGCGCAGGTGCTGCACCAGGCGACCGCCGAGGGCCGCCTCGACATCCACGAGCTGGACGAGCGGCTCGGGGCGGTCTACGCCGCGAAGACGTACGGCGAGCTCATCCCCATCACCGCGGACCTGGTGCTGAGCGGCCTGCCGCAGACCCCCGCCGTGCCGCAGTACCAGCCGGCGGTGAGCGACCGCATCGGCGGCGAGCCGGGCAGCGCGGTGTCGGTGGCCTTCTGGTCGGGCGTCAACCGCAAGGGCGGCTGGGTCGTCCCCCGGATGCACAACGCCGTCGCGATCATGGGCGGCATCGAGATCGACCTGACGCACGCCAACTTCGCCGAGGCCGAGGTGACGATCAGCTGCTTCGCGTTCTGGGGCGGCGTGGAGATCCGGGTGCCCGACGACATCAACGTCAAGGTCGACGGGTTCGGGTTCATGGGCGCCTTCGAGGAGCGGGTGCCGAGCCGCCGCCACATCCCCGGTGCACCCACCGTGCGGATCACCGGCCTGGCGATCATGGGTGGCGTCGAGGTGAAGGGCCCGAAGCGGAAGAAGTCGAGCATCCTGCGCGAACTGCTCGACTGATGCTGCTGGCGGACTTCGTGGAGCTGGCCGAGATGGCCGGTGCGCGCGTCTGGCTCAAGATGGACGGTGAACGGGCCACCCACCGGTGGACCGTGATCATCTCCAGCGAGCAGGCCGGTTTCCGGCACCGGCGTGACGTCAACCGCCTCGACCACGCGCTCAAGATCGTGCGCGACGAGCTGGCGAAGCTGCCGGGCAACTGGTCGTGGCTGTACGAACCGATCGACGACCTGAACGAGGTCGCGGAGTTCTACGAGGAACGCGGCAGGGCCGGGGAGATCGTCGTCATCGACGGGCCCGAACCGCTGCGCTGAGGGGGCTTCCGCTGAGCGGCGCAGCCGGTTAACCTCCGGCGTCCGCTCGCAACTCCCCCGCGAAGGTCATGACGACTCCCTCTGACAGACCCGTGTTCGTTGATCCGAGTGGCCGCCGCCGCAAGGTGATGCGCATCGCCATGGGCGCAGTCGCCGTCGGCGTGCTGGCCTACCTGGTGCTTCTCGTCGTCGCGCTCTCCGGTGGCCCGGTGAACCCGACGACCCTGCTGCCCATCCCCGAGGCCGCCGAGCCCGCCGTCACCACCACGACGGACACCCCTGCTTCGTCACCCGAAGCAACATCGTTGCCACGCAACGAAACCACCACCACGCCACCGGCCACCACGACGGCACGCCCCGTGGCGAACACCACCACGACGACCACCACGGCCGAGAACGGCAACAAGCGGACCGATCCGCCGGGTGCGTCGAACCGGCCGAGCGAGCCCGGCCAGGGCAAGCCGTGAGGCCTCAGCCGCGCGCCCACTGGGTGCTGCTGGCGCTGAGCATGGTGGTGCTGCTCGGCGCGTTGTTGCTGGACACGTTCGTGGTCGGACGGGTCGGTCAGGGCGCGCAGCCGACGGCGGGGTCCTCCGGGACCGTGCCGGAGACCGTGCACCAGGGCGGTCCGCTGGTGGGTGACACCGGCTCCGGGCTCAGCTCGCGCACGACACCGGACCGCACGGTGGTGCTGACGTTCGACGACGGACCCGATCCCGAGTGGACGCCGAAGATCCTCGACGTGCTGCGGCGCAACGAGGTCAAGGCCACCTTCTTCGTGACCGGCGCGAACGCCGCGCAGCACCAGGACGTGCTGGAACGCGTCCACGCCGAGGGTCACGAGGTGGGCCTGCACTCCTTCACCCACGTCGACCTGGGCAAGGTCGGCGACACCCGCGCCCGCGTCGAGCTGGGGCAGACCGGGCTCGTGGTGGCGAGCGGCACCGGCGAGTTCAGCCGGCTCGTGCGGCCTCCGTACTCGAACCGGCCGGACGCCGTGGACGACGAGGACCTGGTCGGCATCGAGCGGATCACGGCGGCGGGCAACCTCGTGCTGCTCTCCGACCTCGACAGCGAGGACTGGCGCACACCCGGCTCGGACGCCATCGTCGCGAACTCCACGCCGAAGGACGACAAGGGCGCCGTGGTGCTGATGCACGACGGCGGTGGTGACCGGTCGCAAACCGTTGCGGCGCTGGAGAAGCTGATCCCGAGCCTGAAGGAGCGCGGGTTCGCGTTCCAGACCGCCCGTGACGCGTTCGGCGTGCCGCAGGCCACCCGTCCGGCGACGGCGACCGAACGCGCCGAGGGCACCGCCGTGTCGCTCGCGGTGCGGTTCTCGCGGTTCGTCACGGAGCTGCTGACCTGGCTCGTCGTGATCTCCAGCGTGCTGGCGCTCGCCCGCGCCGCGGTGCTGCTGGTGACGACCGCGATCCACGCGCGGCGAAAGCCCGGCAAGCACGCGCCGCGGTTGCGTCCGCAGATGGTGACGGTCCTGGTCCCCGCGTACAACGAGGAAGCCGGCGTCGAGGCCACCGTCCGCACGATCCTGTCCAGCACCTGGCCCGTGCACGTGATCGTGATCGACGACGGCTCGACCGACCGCACGTCCGAGGTGGTCCAGAGCCTGCGCCTGCCCAACGTCTCGCTGGTGCGCCAGAAGAACGCGGGGAAGGCGGCGGCGCTCAACACCGGTCTGCGGCACACCCGCACCGAGCTCGTCGTGATGGTCGACGGCGACACGGTGCTGGAACCGGAGACCGTCGGGAACCTCGTGCAGCCCTTCTCCGACCACGAGGTCGGCGCGGTGTCGGGCAACGCCAAGGTGGGCAACAGGTCCGGCCTGCTGGGGCGCTGGCAGCACATCGAGTACGTGATCGGCTTCAACCTCGACCGCCGGATGTACGACGTCATGCAGTGCATGCCGACGGTGCCCGGCGCGGTCGGCGGTTTCCGGGTGGAGGCGTTGCGCGAGGTCGGCGGCGTCCCGGAGGACACGCTGGCGGAGGACACCGACCTGACGATGGCCCTGGAACGGGCCGGGTGGTCGGCGGTCTACGAGGAGTCGGCACGGGCGTGGACGGAGGCGCCCGCCAGCCTCGGGCAGCTGTGGCGGCAGCGCTACCGCTGGTGCTACGGCACGTTGCAGGCGATGTGGAAGCACCGCGGCGCGATCTTCGAACGCGGCCTCGGCGGCAAGCTCGGCCGCCGCGCGCTGCCGTACCTCTTCCTCTACCAGGTGGCGTTGCCGGTGCTCGCCCCCGCGATCGACGTGTTCGCGGTGCTGAGCCTGTGGACCGATCCGGTGGCCGGTGCGCTCGCGTGGCTCGGGTTCCTGGCCCTGCAGCTGATCCCCGCGGTGATCGCGTTCCGGCTCGACGGCGAGCGGCTGCGGCCGCTGTGGGCCGTCGCGCTGCAACCGATCGTCTACCGGCAGCTCATGTACCTGGTCGTGATCCAGTCCGTGATCACCGCGCTGGCCGGCGCGGTGCTGCCGTGGCAGAAGCTCAAACGCACCGGCAGCGCCGCCCAGGACGCGCCGGAAATCGACGAGCGAACGGTGCCGCTGAGCCGTGCTGACCTGCGGAAATCGCCTCACTTAGGACGGGCGTCCCATTCCGCTTAGACTCCAGGACATGGCTGCTCCAACGACACTGCCGTCGGCCCTGGCTGACGCCACGCGCGACGAATCGTCGCTGCGGCGTTTCCTGCACGGGCTCCCCGGCGTCGACCAGGTCGGCGTCGAGCAACGAGCCGCGGGCCTCGGCACGCGGAGCATCAAGAAGGCCTCCAAGCTGCACGCCATCGACCTGGCGATCAGCATGGTCGACCTCACCACGCTCGAAGGCGCGGACACGCACGGCAAGGTGCGCAGCCTCGCCGCCAAGGCGAAGCGCCCCGACCCCGACCGGCCCGACGTGCCGAAGGTCGCGGCGGTCTGCGTCTACCCGGACATGGTGAAGACGGCGGCCGACGACCTCGTGGGCACCGGGATCAACGTCGCCAGCGTCGCGACGGCGTTCCCCAGCGGCCGCAGCACGATGGACATCAAGCTGGCCGACACCCGCTTCGCCGTCGAGCAGGGCGCCTCCGAGGTCGACATGGTGATCGACCGCGGCGCGTTCCTGAGCGGCCGCTACGGGCAGGTGTTCGAGGAGATCGTCAAGATCAAGGAAGCCTGCGGGGACGCGCACCTCAAGGTCATCCTCGAGACCGGCGAGCTCGTGACGTACGACAACGTGCGCCGCGCGTCGTGGCTCGCGCTGCTGGCCGGTGGCGACTTCATCAAGACGTCGACCGGCAAGGTGCAGCCCGCCGCGACGCTGCCGGTGACGCACGTGATGCTGCAGGCCGTGCGGGACTGGAAGGACCAGACCGGCGAGCTGCGCGGGGTGAAGCCCGCCGGTGGCATCCGCACGACCAAGGACGCGATCAAGTACCTGGTGGCCGTGCACGAGGTGGCCGGTCCGGAGTGGCTCGACCCGAACCTGTTCCGGTTCGGCGCGTCGACGTTGCTCAACGACCTGCTCATGCAGCGTCGAACCCAGTTGGACGGCCACTACAGCGGCCCGGACTACGTGACGGTGGACTGAAGACATGTGGGAATACGCCCCCGCGCCCGAGTCGCGGGACATCGCGAACCTCAAGCCCTCGTACAAGATGTTCGTCGACGGCAAGTTCGTCGAGGGCACCGGCGAGCCGCTCAAGACGATCAACCCGGCCACCGAGGAGGTGCTCGCCGAGGTCTCCACGGCGTCGCAGTCCGATGTGGACATCGCGGTGAAGGCCGCGCGCAGGGCCTACGACCGCGTGTGGTCGAAGATGCCCGGATCCGAGCGGGCCAAGTACATCTACCGGATCGCGCGGCAGATCCAGGAACGCGGCCGTGAGCTCGCGGTGCTGGAGTCGCTCGACAACGGCAAGCCGATCAAGGAGTCGCGCGACGTCGACGTCCCGACGGCCGCCTCGCACTTCTTCTACCACGCGGGCTGGGCGGACAAGCTCGGCTACGCGGGCTACGGCCCGGACCCGAAGCCGCTGGGCGTCGCGGGCCAGGTGATCCCGTGGAACTTCCCGCTGCTGATGGCCGCGTGGAAGATCGCGCCGGCGCTGGCGTGCGGCAACACCGTCGTGCTCAAGCCCGCCGAGACCACCCCGCTGACCGCGCTGGTGCTCGCCGACATCATCCAGCAGTGCGACCTGCCGCCGGGCGTCGTCAACATCATCCCCGGTGCCGGTGACGTCGGTGCCGCGCTGGTCGGGCACGCGGACGTCGACAAGGTCGCCTTCACCGGCTCGACCGACGTCGGCAAGGTCATCCAGGGCCAGCTCGCCGGCACGTCCAAGAAGCTCACGCTGGAACTGGGCGGCAAGGCGGCGAACATCGTCTTCGACGACGCCCCGCTCGACCAGGCCGTCGAGGGCATCGTCAACGGCATCTTCTTCAACCAGGGCCACGTCTGCTGCGCCGGATCCCGCCTGCTGGTGCAGGAGTCCATCGCCGACGAGCTGGTCGAGAAGCTGCACGCGCGCGTCAGCACGCTGCGGGTCGGCGACCCGCTCGACAAGAACACCGACGTCGGCGCGATCAACTCCCGCGAGCAGCTCGCCAAGATCAAGGAGCTGACCGAGTCGGCCGAGGCCGAGGGCGCGACCCGCTGGACGTCGTCGTGCCCGTTGCCGGACAAGGGTTTCTTCTTCGCTCCGACCGTCTTCTCCGGTGTGTCGCAGGCGATGCGCATCGCCCGCGAGGAGATCTTCGGCCCGGTGCTGTCCGTCCTGACCTTCCGCACGCCGGAAGAGGCCGTGGCCAAGGCGAACAACACGCCCTACGGCCTGTCCGCCGGTGTCTGGACCGAGAAGGGCTCGCGCATTCTCTGGATGGCACAACGCATGCGCGCCGGCGTCGTCTGGTCCAACACGTTCAACCGCTTCGACCCGACCGCCCCGTTCGGCGGGTACCAGGAGTCGGGCTTCGGCCGTGAGGGCGGCCGCACCGGTCTGGAGGCCTACCTCGATGTCTGATCGCATCACGGTCGCGAAGACCTACAAGCTCTACATCGGCGGCAAGTTCCCGCGCTCCGAGTCGGGCCGCAGCTACCCGGTGACCGACGCGAAGGGCACGTTCCTCGCGAACGCCGCCCAGGGCTCGCGCAAGGACGCGCGGGACGCGGTCTCCGCCGCCCGCAAGGCCTTCGCGGGCTGGTCCGGCACGACGGCCTACAACCGCGGCCAGGTCCTGTACCGCGTGGCCGAGGTGCTGGAAGGCCGCCGCGAGCAGTTCATCGCCGAGGTCGCCACCTCGGAGGGCGTGCCGGCGAAGAAGGCGCAGTCCCTCGTGGACACCGCGATCGACCGCTGGGTCTGGTACGCGGGCTGGACGGACAAGATCGCGGCCGTGCTGGGTTCCTCGAACCCGGTGGCGGGCCCGTACTTCTCGTTCTCCACCCCGGAACCGACGGGCGTGGTCGCCGTGCTGGCCCCGCAGCAGTCGTCGTTGCTGGGCCTGATCTCGGTGATCGCACCGGTGATCGCCTCCGGCAACACGTGCGTGGTCATCACCTCGCAGGACCGCCCGCTCCCGGCGATCACGCTGTCCGAGGTGCTCGCCACGAGCGACGTGCCCGGTGGCGTGGTCAACATCATCACCGGCCGCACGGCGGAGATCGCCCCGTGGCTCGCCTCGCACGGCGACGTGAACGCGCTGGACCTGACGGGAGCGCCGGAGTCGATCCGCGCGGACCTCGAGCGCTCGGCGGCGGGCACCGTGAAGCGCGTGCTGCGCAACAAGCCCAGCGAGGACTTCACCGTCACGCCGGACATGTCCCGCCTGCGCGCGTTCCTGGAGACGAAGACGGTCTGGCACCCGATGGGTGTCTAGGACTGGTCGGCGGCGTAGGCCTTGCCCTGCGCCGCCAGCTCCTCCCCCAGGATCCTGACGGCCTTCGGGCCGACGCCGTGGATCTTCAGCAACGTCTTCTCCGACACCTCCGTCAGCGAGTCGTACGTCGTGTACCCGTTCGCGACCAGCTCGCGGTTGGCCACCTTGCCGATGGCACGCGGGAACTCCGACCCCGGCTGCTCGCTCACGAGTTCACCAGCCCGGCCCGCCACGCCCACGAGGCGATCCCGACGCGGTTGCGCACGTTCAGCTTCGTCTGCACCGAGGCCAGGTGCGTCTTCACCGTGGACAGCGACAGGAACAGCGACGACGCGATCTCCTGGTTGCTGAGCCCCCGAGCCACCTCCCGGACCACGTCCTGCTCCCGTGCGGTGAGCAACGACAGGTCGGGTCGCTGGGCGGGCCGGGCGAAGTGCTCCAGCATCCGCACGGTCACCTGGGGCGAGATCAGCGCGTTGCCCGCAGCCGCGGCCCGGACGGCCTCGACGAGCAGCGCCGGACCGGCGTCCTTGGTCAGGAACCCGGAGGCCCCGTTCTCCAGTGCGGTGTGGACGTACTCGTCCAGGTCGAACGTCGTCACCACGACCACCTTCGTCGTGGGCGACAGCTTCTTGGTCACCTCGAGCCCGTCGAGCCCCGGCATGCGGATGTCCAGCAGCGCCACGTCCGGCTTGTGCTCACGGGCGGCGGTGACGGCCGCGATCCCGTCGGGCACGTCGGCGACGACGGTGATGTCCGGCTGCTTCTCCAGGATCATCCGAAACCCGACGCGGACCATCTCCTGGTCGTCGGCGATGAGAACCGAGATCACTTCGTCCCTTCCAGGGGTAGCTCGGCGAGCACCTGCCAGCCGTTCTCACGCGGGCCCGCCGAGAACAGGCCGCCGAGCAGGTCGACCCTCTCACGCATGCCTACGAGACCGTAGCCACCCTGGTTCAGCTCGTGCAGCTGTCCGTCGTCGGCCACGACCACGCGCAACGCCCCGCCGGGCGTCCGCGAGATCTCCACGTCGATCAGGGTGGGCGAGACCGCGTGTTTGTGCACGTTGGTGAGCGACTCCTGGACCAGGCGCAGCACCGAGCGGCCGAGCTCGGGGGCCACGTCGTCGGGCAGGTCGATGCGCAGGCGGGTCTCGAAGCCGAGTTCGCGGGTGCGTTCGACGGCCGCGATGACGTCGGCGGCGAGGTCGGTGGTGGCCGCCTCGTTCTCGCCCTGGCGCAGCGTGCCGACGAGGCGGCGCATCGCTCCCAGGGCCTCGGTGCCCGAACGGACGATGCCGGGCAGCAGCCGGTGCGCGGCGCGCGGGTCGTCGTCGGAGACCTCCAGGGCGGCCTGGGCCTGCACGAGCATGCCCGTCACGTGGTGGGCGACGACGTCGTGGAGCTCGCGGGCCAGTGCGATGCGTTCTTCCTTCTGGGCGTCGGTGACGGCGGCGGCGATCAGGCGGCCGCTCTCGGTGTCGCGGGCGCGGAAGTACAGGCCGGTGCCGACGGCGGTGAAGCCCAGCACTAGCGAGCCGAGCATCTCGTTGTAGTTGCTGCCCGACAGCCAGTTGTCGCGCACGATGGCGGCGAAGAAGCTCACGGCGACCAGCGAGCCGACCGACCACGTGGCGGCGCGGCGGGGTTCCTCGCGGACGACGACGGCGGTGATGACCAGGCACGCGGCGGTTTCGGCGATGGTCAGGGGGCTGAGGATCGTCGGCACGTTCACCTGGAAGTACGCGATGACGAACGACGTGAGGAAGATCGACACCACGGTGACCGGGATGGTGAAGGCCCGCGACTTGAACGAGGTCACGGCCGCGATGCAGACCGGCACCGTCAACAGCCACACCAGCGCCCCGGCTCTGCCGGGTTCACCCATGATCAGGAGCTCGCCCACCATCAGGAGGGCGAGAACGGCGGCGATGGGCCATTGGCCCCGATGACTGTCCACGGGAGACAACGGTAGGACCACCAGACCTCTCCGGCCTCGGTCATCCGGCTGATCCGGTGTGTCGTCAAGGCTGAGGTTTTCCGGATCCGCGCACGGCACCTTGAGGACCATGAATTCGGTTCTGGCCGCTCGTGGCCTGGTCAAGACCTACGGCGACGTGCACGCGCTCGCCGGGGTGGACATCGACATCAAGGCCGGGGACGTGCTGGCGGTCGTGGGTCCGTCCGGCTCCGGCAAGACGACGCTGCTGCACGTGCTGTCCGGCATCCTGCGCGCCGACGGCGGTGAGGTGTTCCTCGACGGGCGGGCGATCGGTGAACTGAACGAGACGGGTCGCAGCGCGTTGCGGCGCACGGCGTTCGGGTTCGTCTTCCAGTCGGGGATGCTCGTGGCGGAACTGACCGCGGAGGAGAACGCGGCGCTGCCGATGCTGCTCGCCGGCGGGTCGCGCGAGGAGTCGCTCGGCGCTGCCAGGCTCTGGCTCACGCGGCTCGGCCTGCAGGGCCTGGAGAAGCGGCTGCCGAGCCAGCTCTCGGGCGGGCAGGCGCAGCGCGTCGCGATCGCGCGGGCCCTCGCCCACCAGCCTCGGGTGATCTTCGCGGACGAGCCGACCGGCGCCCTGGACACGCGCACCGGCCAGGAGATGATGACGGCGCTCCTGCAGGCCGCGGAGGAGACCGGCGCGGCCGTCGTCATCGTCACGCACGACAAGGCGATCGCGGACCGGGCGCTGCGCGTCGTCGAGATCCAGGACGGCCGGATCGCGGCGGGGGTGTCCGCGTGAGGATCGCTCTCGCGGTGCTGCGCAGGGACCGCCGCAGCCAGGTCGCGACCGTGCTGGTCGCGCTCGGCGTGATGATCGCGGTGTCGCTGGTCCTGTGGCTCCTCGCCGCGCCGAACGGCCTGCAGGCGCGCGCCGACCGCACGGCGTGGCGCGACGGTGTTGGCCACAGCGACAAGGGCGTCATCTCCGTTGCCCCGACTCGGGACTCGTACGACGGCAAGCTCATCGAACGGTTCGACGTCGCCCGCACCGAGCAGGGCGCCGTCCCGGTCGCGGCGGGCATCGCGAAGTTCCCGGAGGCGGGCGAGGTGCTGCTGTCGCCCGCACTGGCGGAGCTCGTGCGGAACACCCCGGCGGAGAAGCTCGGCAACCGCTTCCCCGGTGCGCGGATCGCGGAACTGGGGCCGGAAGCGCTCAAGTTCCCCGGTGAGCTCGTCGCGATCGTCGGCCACGAGAAGGTCGGGAACGGCTATCCCGCGGCCGGTCTGCGGGGCGGCGCGGGCTCGTACCGCGACGACTACCACGGCATGCTCTACCTGCTCACGCGCGTCGGGCTCGTGGTGCTGGTCGTGCCGTGCCTGGTGCTGGTCGCCTCGGCCGCGAGGCTGACGGCGGCGAAGCGGGAACGGCGCCTCGCCGCGCTGAGGCTCGCCGGCGCGAGTCCGCGGCAGGTCGTGGTGATGACCGCCGCCGAGACCGCGATCGGCGCGGTCGTCGGCAGCGTGCTGGGTGTGGCGCTGGCACAGCCGTTCAGCCACGTCACCGCCGAGGTCCCCTGGGAGGGCGGCACCTGGTACCCCGGCGACTTCGTGCCGGAACCACTGGTCGTGGCGGCGGTGGCCGTGCTCGCGCCGCTGCTGGTCGTCGGGGCCGCGATCACGGGACTGCGGCGCGTGGTGAACCAGCCGCTCGCGGCGGAGGCGAAGCGCGGGGTCAGGTCGTGGCGGCTGCTGACCATCGCCGGTGCGCTGGGCGTGTTCTTCCTCGGCATCGTGTACGCGCAGGAGGCCGGCGGCGACAGCCAGTTCACCGTCGTGCTCCTCGGCCTCGGCGCGGTGGCGCTCGCGCTGGTGCTGGCGGGTCCCGTGCTGACGGCGTGGGTCGGCAGGTTCTTCGTCGGACGGTGGCGCAGGCCCTCGACGTTGATGGCGGGACGCAGGCTCGCCGGTGACCCGGTGGCGGCGTTCCGCGGCTCGGCGGGCGTGGTGATCGCCGTGTTCACCGGCTCGATGGCGCTCACGATGCTGCCGGGGCTGGAGAGCCAGGTCCCGTACCGCGACTCGACGTGGCGGGAGAACGCGATCGTGGCGGAGCAGGTGGCGCACGACATCACGCCGTTGCGCCTGGCGACCTCGGGACCGATCGTCACGATGCTCGACGGCACGATCAGGAGCGGCGACCACGGCACGTACGTCGTCGTCGGCGAGTGCGCCGAGGTCGCGCAGGTGCTGTCCGGCCTCCACTGCCGGCCGGGACCCGCCGTCTACTCGTCAGGACCGTTGCAGGGCAACGAGTTCAGGTCGAGCGGCAGCGAGAACACGCTGAGCGCGCAGCTGCCGGCGAGCTACGAGACGCGGCCTTTCGAGGGCAGCGGCCGGGTGAGCGCGGTCATCGACCGCGCCCTGCTGCCGTCGCTCGCGGGCGAGCTGTCGATGGTCGGCGTGCCGACGACGCCGGAAAACCGCGACGCCGTGCACACCGCATTGATCGGCACGCTGCCGGGCGTGCGGCTGGTGGACGGCGAGCAGCGGGGGCTCTACGGCGACACGCTGATGGCGGACCTGCAGCGGGCCACGATCATCGGCCTGTCCATCGCGGCGGTCCTCGGCGGGATCGGCGCGGCGGTGGCCGCGGCCGGGTCGGTGATCGACCGCAGGCGCACTTTCGGTGCGTTGATCGCGGCCGGAACTCCGATTCGCGTGCTGGCTCACGCATTGCGCCGGGAAGTGGTGCTGCCGGTGTTCGCCGTCACGATCGCGGCGTGCGGCGCGGGAATTGTCGTCGGCCTCGGATTGCTCACCCTGGCGCGCGGACTGGTGGGTCACGGCGAAATGCCGATCACGCCGTGGGTCGTCGCCCCGGTGGGCGTCGGTGTCGTGGTCGCGCTGGTAGCGGCCCTGGCGTGCGGTCCGGTACTACGCGGCATCAGCCCGAGGGATTACGCGGCGGAGTAGCACTCGGCCGGAAGTACGAGAGCGGAACTGGCCCTCAGCGCGATGTGCGCGGAGGGCCATTTTCCTACCTTTGATTCATGACGAATGCACAGCTCGCGAGCATCCAATGGGGCGTTTTCCTTTCCGTGCTCTTCCTGCTCCCGCAGCTGTTGTTCCGCCAGCTGACCTTCCGCGGCGCCACCGTCACCGTCTACGCGAGCATGCTGTTCGCGGCGACTTTCCTGCCGATGCAGACCGTGGCACCGCGCCAGTCCGTGCAGCTGGTCCCGTTCCAGTGGATCGCCGACACGTTCCGCGACGGGCAGATCGCGTTCGACCAGATGACGCTGAACGTGCTGCTGTTCGTGCCGCTCGGCGCGATGCTGATGTTCTGGGGCAGGCGCTCGATCGGCCAGGCCGCCCTGATCGGCTACGGCGTCTCGTTGCTGATCGAGGGCTCGCAGCTGCTGTGGGCGAACCGGATCTTCGACGTCGACGACCTGATCACGAACACCACCGGCACCGCGCTCGGCTGGCTCGGCGCGCTGGCCGCCGTGAAGGTCCACGCCCGCGTGACGACCGCGGCCGCGCTGCGACGTGAGCTCGTCAGCGCACGCTGACCTAGGTCGTCCGCCAGCCCAGCTCGCCCGCGGTGTTGACCTCCGGGACGCAGTGCCCGACCGCGCTGCGCGTCTCCAGGGCCGTCGCGACCTGGTCGAACATCTCCACGATCGACGTCCACTCCGGCTTGACCATCTCGTTGCGCTCCTGGTCCCACTCGACCACGCAGCCGCGCAGCACGCCGGGCCGCAGGTCCACCGCGAGCACGTCGCCGGTGCCGTCGAACGCGATGGGCAGCCACTCGGGGTGGAACCCGCTGGTCGGCGCGCCCGCCTCGGAGGAGTCCACGGGCTTGCTCACGTGGGTCTCCCTGAGCACGAACGCGCGGTCGGCGCCCAGCGGCGTGTAGAAGGGCGGAAGGATCTCGGCGAAGAGCCCCTCCTCGGTGCCGCCGTAGACGCTCCACCACAGCTGGAGATCGATCGGAACCCGAAGATCCGGCAACGCGTCATATCGCGGACGCAACACGGCGCGGGTGGCCGGAGCGTGCTCCGCCAGCCATGCCAGGATCCGGTTCCAGTGCTCGATCACACCCACCGATCCATGATCTTGGCGGAACGACGGGCGAGGTACCGCTCATCGGGGCAGGATCGAAGCGAACAGGTCACTACTGGGGGAAGAGCTTTCAGATGGCGGAACAAGGCTTCAAGGTCGACTTCGACGCCTTGACCGGGTACGCGTCGGCCGTGAGCGGCCTGGCGAGCGAGGTCGGCACGGTCGGCACCGGCACGCTGAGCGGCACCACGAGCCTGCCGGGCGACTGCTTCGGCGCGCTGGGCAACGAGGTCGGGCTCAACGCCGCGTTCCAGGCGGCCGCGCAGGCGCAGCTCGACGCGCTGAAGGCCGCGTCGACGGGCCTCGCGGGCCTCGGCACCGCGGTCTCGAAGGCCCGCGAGGCCTACATCGCCCAGGAAGAGGCGACCAAGGCGTCGCTCACCAGGGCGGCGCAGGTATGAGCGTCGAGGGGCTGCTGAGCCAGTTCATCGCGCCCATGAAGGAGAACCTCGCGAAGCTCGACGGTGACACCGGCGGCGCGACGCGCGCGGGTGACGCCTTCGGGCGAGCCCAGACCGCGATGACCGACCTCGGCACGCGGCACGCCTCGGCCTCGACCGCCGTGCTGAACACGTGGTCCGGCGACAAGGCGAACGCCTTCACCGCGCGCGTCTCCACCTTCACCTCGGCCGCGAACCTGTTGTCCTCCAACGCTTCCGCGATCAAGACCGCGGCCTCGACCGGCGTGACCGCGGTGACCGGTGGCCGCACCGCGATCCAGGGCCTCATCGACGAGTTCACGGCCAAGGCGACCCCGAAGCTCGCCGCCGCGCTCGCCCTGTCCCTCGTGGCCGGGCCGGGCGTGGTGCTGGCGGCCGTCGCCGACCTCGCCGGGATGGCCTCCGGTTACCAGAGCAGGACCACCGCGGAACTGCAGAAGGTGCGCGACCAGCTCACGCAGCTCGTCGGGCAGCTCAACGCCCTGCAGAAGCCGGACGCGGGCGCGCTGGCGAAGCTCGGCGACCCGCTCGGCGGCGACGAGGGCACCACCTCGGCGGCCGGTGCCTCCGACACCGGGAAGCAGGAGTCCGGTCCCGGTTCCAACTCCGGCAGCGGATCCGGCTCCGGTGGCAGCAGCGGTGGCGGCGGTGGCGGTTCGGGTGGCGGTGGCGGTGGCGGTGGCGGCGGAGGTTCGGGCGGCGGCGGAGGAGGCGGTGGCTCCGGCCCGCGCCTGCCCGTCGCGATCCCGCCGCAGCCCGGTGAAGGCGTCGGCGTGAACCTGCCGGACGGCAGCAGCGCCGAGGCACCGAACGAGACCGCGGCCAAGGCCGTGCGCAACGCGTTGTCCGCCCTGGGCACCCCGTACGTGTGGGGTGGCGCGAACCCGCCCCAGGGCACCGACTGCTCCGGCCTCACCCAGTGGGCCTACGGCGGCGCCGGGTTCGACATCCCGCGCCCGGCCTCGTCCCAGGCGATGGGTGCCTCGGTGCCGCCGGACCAGCTGCTGCCGGGCGACCTCGTGGTGTGGGACGGGCACGTGGCGATGGTGATCGGCAACGGCCAGATGGTCGAGGCCGGCGACCCGGTGCAGGTGCAGCCGATCCGCACGACGAACAGCGGCATGTCGTTCTACGGCTTCTACCGCCCCACCGGGTGACGCCCGGCCGCGTCGCGACCAGGCCCTCGTCCGCGATCGTCGCGGACGACCTCACCGCGTCGCCACAAGCCGCCGCCGAAGATCCCGGGATGCGGCACACTGACCACGACAGGGGGTGACCGGAGTGGACGACGACGTCCAGCGCGCCGCGCGGAAGGTGCGCGATGTCGAGCAGGCGGTGTCGGAGCACGTCACGCGCAGTGGTCCCATCACCGGACGAGCGTCCTCTCCGGACGGTGCGGTGACGGTGGTCGCCACGCCCGGCGGTCCGCCGAAGCAGATCTCGGTGAGCCCCGCGGCGCTGCGGATGGGCCCGCAAGGACTCGCCGCCGAGATCATGCGCATCGCCGACAAGGCACAGCGCACCGCGAACACCCGCCTGCACCAGACGCTGGACCGGGTGGTCGACCCGCGCGAGCTCACCGCGCTGGGTGTCGAACGCGGTCAGGACGAGGACGACTTCGGGTGGCAGCGGTGAACGAGGAACGGATGCGGGCCACCGAGCAGCTCCAGCGCGAGCTCGGCGTCCTCACCGCCACGACCGAGCACCCGAACGGGATGTGCATGGTCACGGCGTCGCCGAAGGGCGAGATCAAGGCGTTGCACCTGCACCCGGCGCTGCTGAACCAGGGCGCGCAGGCGGTCGGCCAGGTCGTCACCGAGACCGTCCAGCTCGCCACGAACGCGGCCGTGCAGGCCAGCTTCAACAAGATGGCGCTGGCCCTGGGCGACGGAATGGCGATCGACGTCGAGTCGATCGCCGGCGACTCACCCTTCCGGTCGACCTGGAACCCGGTCGTGCCGCCCAAAGCCCCTGCTGAGCAGGCACCACCGGAGCGCAGGCAGAGGCCGCCGCGCGTCGAGGACCCAGATGAAGACGCTTTCTTCGAGAACCCCTTGTGGCGCCGGTGATCAGCACCGTTAGGCTCGTCGACGGCATCAGGCAGGCGTGACCGGGAGGTCAGGATGGCGCAGGACATCGTCCCCATCGAGCTGGGGCTGACGCAGGGTGACGTGGTCACCCTGTGGGCACCCCGCTGGCGCGAGAAGGGCGAGGAGTGGGAGGCGTTCCTCGGCGACGAGGAGGACCTGTTCGTCTTCCCCGACGCCGCGCACCTCGCCGCGTTCGTGCGCACCGCCGAGGAGCACGACCTGACCGATCACCCCGCGTGGCCGGTCGTGCCGTCGCTGGGCGTCGCGGACCTCTCGCCGGACGACAACCACCAGTTCGACCTCGTCGGCGTGCCGGAGCTCGTCGCGGAGGACCCGGACACCTGGACGATCGGTGAGCTCGCCGACGTCATCGCGATCGTGCGCGCCCTCGCGGACGTCTGCGACCTGGAGAAGGTCCACGAGGTGCTCGACAGCGCCGAGGGCTTCTCGCTGCTGCCGCAGGGCACGCTGCCGTTCAGCGGCCGTGACGGCGGCAAGCTGTGGGGCGAGCTGTCCGAGGTCGTCTCCGAGAAGTGGGACGAGGTCCTCGACGCGATCGACAGCGTGGTGAACACGCCGGAGGTCCCCGAGAAGGAGCTCGCGGTCGCCCAGGAGGAGCTCGCCGCGCTGGAGGCCGCCACGGCCGCTGCCGCCGTCGACTCCCCCGGCGAGTCCGAGGACGAGGACAAGGCCGAGCCCACGGGCTTCTGGGCCGAGGTCGGCGTCGACCCCATCAAGATCATCACGTCGGCGGGCGAGTTCTACACGCTGCGCTGCTACCTCGGCGACGACCCGGTGTTCCTGGGCCGCCGCGGCAAGATCGAGGTCTTCAGCTCGCCGCGCGGCCTGAGCCGCTTCGTCGCCGAGAACGACGAGCACGACCTGGCCGAGGTCGAGACCTGGAACGACATCAAGGTCAAGGCCACCGCGGGCGAGCTCGACGTCGAGGTGGACGACGACAACGTCTACGTGCTGACCGGCATCGCCGAGGACATGGAGGAGGGCCCCGACGCCCTCGACCCGCAGCAGCTCGACCTCGCCGTCGAACTGTTCGAGGACGCGGCCGAGTGGGCCGACGACGAGTCGGTGAAGGACGCGCTCGCCTCGTCCGAGTCGCTGGGCTGGCTCGTGTCGTTCGTCGTGTCGCCGGACCCGACGCGTCTCGCGCCGTCCGCGCCGTACGACGCCGAGGTGGCCGCGTTCCGCACGCTGCAGGCCTCGTTCGAGGACCGGCTCAACACCAACTGAGTCCGCTGACGCGAAAGAGGGCCATCCGCTCGGGTGGCCCTCTTTTCGTTGTCGCCTAACGGACCCGGTAGCTCACAGCGGGAAACGGGTAGTTGCCCCAGTGCAGGCTGCCGAGGACGTAGTAGAGGTCGCCGGACTCGCCGGGGCGACCCTTCTGGCAGTCCGCGTTGAAGAAGACCTCGATCTCGGAGTTCGAGATGTTGGTCGCGGACCTCTGGGGCGCGATGTTCACGCACTCCCGGTTCGCGAGGTCGACCGCGGACTTGGTGCCGGTCAGGCCGGTTCCGGTGTAGAAGGCGGCGTGCTCGCCAGAGGCGTTGGCGGGCAGGACGAAGGCCATCGAGGCGAGGACGGCGAGTCCTCCGGAGATCACTGCAGGGCGCATGCCACCACCTTCCCAGCGGCAGCTGTCGACCAGCTGTCGTCCAGGACCGGAACAACATCCGGTTGCGCCGCCTGTATGATACAGGTTTATGACAGGTTCTCGGTCGCAGCGCCTCGCCGCCGAACTGCGCGAGCGCATCACGCTCGGCGACTACGGCCCGGCGGGGTCGATCGAGAGCGAGGCCGAGCTGGGCCGCCGCTACGAGGTGAGCCGCGTGACCGTGCGCCGTGCCCTGGAGCAGCTGCGCGACGAAGGCCTGCTCGCGTCGCGGAAAGGCGCGGGCTGGTACGTGGTGTCGTTCGCACAGCCCTTGGCGCTCGGCACGTTCCAGCACGCGCATTCGGCCGTCGCCGAAGCCGGCGTCTCCCTGGTGCGGACCGTTCTGGAGTACGGCTACCGCGAGGCTCCGGCCGGTGTCGCCTCGACGCTGGGCTCCGGCGAGATGCTGCGCGTGCGTTCATTGCGCCGCACCGGGGACACGCCGCTGGACGTCGTGACGGAGTGGGTGCCCCTGGCGCTGGCCGCACCGGTCAGCCGCGCCGACGCGGAGTCGCCCGGCACGTGGGAGACGTTGCGCCGCAACGGGAACCAGATCGCCGTCGTCCGGCAGAGCATCGCCGCCGTCGCCGCGGGTGACCTCGGTCCCCTGCTCGGCGTCACGGCCACCACGCCGGTGTTGCTGGTGCGGCGCGTCGCCCTGGACGCCGCGGAGCACCCGATCGCCCTGTCCGAGCACCACTACCTGGGCCACCGGTTCCAGCTGGAGGTCGAGTTCCGCGGCTGGCCCGGCGCGGAACCTCCCGGCGTCGCCGCGATTCCCCCGGAGGACTGACCATGCGCGTGCTCGTCACCGGTGCTGCCGGGTTCATCGGCTCGCACTTCACCCGCTACTGGCTGCGCGAACACCCCGCGGACGAGGTGATCGCCCTCGACGCGCTGACCTACCGCGGCATCCGCGCGAACCTGCCCGCCGACGTGCCGTTCGTGCACGCGGACATCGCTTCCGCCGACGTCGAGGGCATCGACGTCGTGGTGAACTTCGCGGCCGAATCGCACAACAGCCTCGCGGTGCTGGATCCGGGCCGGTTCTTCCGCACGAACGTCCTGAGCACGCAGGCGTTGCTGGAGTCCTGCCGCCGCGCGGGCGTTCAGCGTTTCCACCACGTGTCGACGTGCGAGGTCTACGGCGACCTCGCCCTGGACGCCACCGAGGCGTTCCACGAGGAGTCGCCGTACCGGCCGCGCACGCCCTACAACGCGTCGAAGGCCGGCGCGGACCACGCCGTGCGCTCGTACTTCGAGACGTTCGACCTGCCGGTGACGATCACCAACTGCGCCAACAACTACGGCCCGAACCAGTTCCCCGAGACGGTGCTGCCGCTGTTCACGACCCGCGCCCTCACCGGGGAGCGGCTGCCGGTCTACGCGTCGAGCGGCAACCGCCGCGAGTGGATCCACGTGCTGGACCACTGCCGTGCGATCGACGCGGTGCTGCGGGACGGCGTCGTCGGCCGGACCTACCACGTGGGCACCGGCGTCGAGGCCAGCGTCGACCAGATCGCCGACCTCGTGCTGGACGAGCTCGGGCTGCCGCCGTCGCGCAAGCAGGTCGTCGCCGACCGGCCCGGCCACGACCGGCGCTACCTGCTGGACTCCTCGCGGATCGGCCGCGAGCTCGGATGGCGCCCGGAGATCGGCTTCGAGGCCGGTGTCCGGGACACCATCCGCTGGTACGCGGCCAACCGCGCGTGGTGGGAGCCGCTGCTGGAGCTCAGCGCGATCGACGAGAGCGCCTGGGCCCAGCGGTCGCTCACGCGGTGAGCGAGGCGTACCCCGGCTTGATCAGCTCGTTGATGATCGACAGCCGCTCGTCGAAGCCGATGAACGCCGACTTCATGGCGTTGATCGTGAACCACTGCAGGTCCGTCCAGCCGTAGCCGAACGTCTCGGCCAGCGCGGCGAACTCGCTGGAGAGCGAGCAGTCGCTCATCAGGCGGTTGTCGGTGTTGACCGTGACGCGGAACCGCAGCTTCGCGAGCAGGCCGATCGGGTGCTCGGCGAGCGTCGGCGCGGCGCCGGTCTGCAGGTTTGAGGTCGGGCACATCTCGAGCGGGATGCGGCGGTCGCGCACGTAGGCGGCCAGCCGGCCCAGCTGCACCGTGCCATCGCCGGAGACCTTGATGTCGTCGACGATCCGCACGCCGTGGCCGAGCCGTTCGGCGCCGCAGTGCTGGATCGCCTCCCAGATGGACGGCAGGCCGAACGCCTCACCGGCGTGGATGGTGAAGTGCGCGTTCTGCTGGCGCAGGTACTCGAACGTGTCGAGGCCCCTGGTGGGAGGGAACCCGGCCTCGGGGCCCGCGATGTCGAAGCCGACGACGCCGAGGTCGCGGTAGCGGACGGCGAGCTCGGCGATGCGCAGCCAGCCCTCGTTCTGGCGCATCGCGCACAGCAGGGTGCCGACGCGGATCTTGCGGCCGGTCTCGGCGACGCGGGCGGTGCCCAGGCGGAAGCCCTCCTGGACGGCCTCGACGACCTGCTCCAGCGAGAGGCCCTTCTCGGTGTTCAGCTCCGGGGCGTACCGGATCTCGGCGTAGACGACGCCGTCGGCCGCCAGGTCCTCCACGGCCTCGGCGGCGACGCGGACGAGAGAGGCCTCGTCCTGCATCACACCGCACGTGTGGGCGAAACCTTCGAGGTAGCGCACGAGGGAGCCGGAGTTGGCGTTGTCGCGGAACCAGCCGCCGAGGACGCCCGCGTCGGTGGTGGGCAGGCCCTGGTAGCCGGAGGCATCGGCGAGTTCGATCACCGTCTGCGGGCGGAGGCCACCGTCGAGGTGGTCGTGCAGCAGCACCTTCGGCGCGCTGCGGATGGTCTCCAAGGTAAGCGGCGTGGACATTGCTACACGTTACTCCAGGCGACACGCCGCCTCGGCGTTCGCCAGATGATCTTGCTACCGATATGATCGTTTGTCGGTACAACGTCGTTGCAGATCCGTGATCAGCAACTTTCTGCAACCACTGTGAGGCTTGAGTCACCCCAAGGTAGGAACATCAACGGACGTTACTGCCTGCTTCCGGGCGGTAACTTGGCGTTGAGAGTAGTCGGGTAGCCTGATCGGGTTAGTTGCCGATCCGTACCCGGCCGTTTTCTGGCGGGGGTGGTACAGCGACGTCCCGTGACGCGGATAGGCTCCCGTGGTCTCCCCCTCCCCTGGACGAAGGCACTCAGCCGTGACAGAGAACAACAACTCCACGATGTCCTTCGATCGGATGCGCAACATGCTCACGCGCGCCGCGGAGATCCGTGAGAGCGAGCAGCAGCAGATCTTCGACGCGCTGGACGAGATCCACGCCCGGATGTCGCCTCTGGAGTCGCTGGGTTCGGTTCGCAAGCGCCTGTCGGAGCTGCCGGACCGCACCGAGGTCAGCGTTCTCGCTGAGCGCCTGGACGAGGCCCTCGCCAAGCTGGAGGCCCAGGACAACGCCGTCGCCGACATCGGTCGCGCGGTCGACGCCCTGGTGGACAAGCTCGCCAAGCCCTTCGCCCAGCTGGACGGCCGCCTCGACGGCGTCGCCGGTCGCTTCGAGGGCGTCGCAGGCCGCATGGACGGCCTGGAGGACAAGCTCTCCAGCATCCACAAGCGCATCGACGACCTCGACGGCCACCTGGACAAGCAGGACGGCAAGGTCGACGCGATCCCGGCCGCCGTCACCACCCCGCTGCGCGAGCGCGTCGAGGCCCTCGAAGCCGCGCTGCGCGGCCGTCTCGACGAGGTGGACGAGGGCGTGCACGAGCACCTCGACGGCACCCGCGAGGCCCTGCAGAAGATCCTGGCCGAGTCGTTCTCGAGCGTGCACGGCCGCGCCGACGAGCAGCGCGACGCCCTCGCCGCCGCCCGCACCGAGCTGGCCACCGCGATCGCCGAGAGCCGCGGGGAGCTGGCCGGAGCGATCGCAGACAGCCGCGACAAGCTGACGTCCACCGTCACCGGCAACCACGACAAGCTGGCCGCGTCGCTGGCCGAGACCCGCACCGAGCTGTCCGGCGCCGTGGCGGAGACCCGCGGCGAACTGGCCGGCGTCGTGGCGGAGACCCGCGACTCCCTCGCCGGAACGCTGGCCGAGACCCGCGACGCGCTCGCCGGCTCGCTCGCCGAGACCCGCACCGAGCTCGCCACGGCCGTCGCAGACACCCGCGAGGTCGTGGGCGGCAAGCTCGACGAGGCCCGCACCGCCCTGTACGCGGCGATCGAGCAGTCCCGCGACCAGGTCGACTCGGCGGACCGCCTGGAGGCCCTCGCCGGCCGCCTGGAGCAGGTCACCTCGAAGCTCGACACGATGACGGACCGCCTCGACAAGGTCGAGGACGGCTTCGCCGCCCGCATCTCCGAGCTCGGCGGCTCCGTCGACGCGAGCCTGTCCAAGGTCGCCGAGACCGTCGGCGCCCGCCCGGACACCGACTCGCTGCAGTCCCTGGTCCGCAAGTCGAACCAGGAGTCGGAACTGCGCATCGGCGGCCAGCTGGACGAGGCCATGGCCACCTTCGCCGAGCTCATCCTCGGCGGCGGCTCGCCCACCCCGCCCCCGCCGCCCACCGCCCTGCCGCGCCCGCAGCGCCGCACCCGCAAGAACGGCGGCCCCAAGCCGGCGAACGGCGGCAAGGACATGGACGACGACGACCTGGCCGCCGAAGGCGCCTGATCGTCCGACCACTGCGAACGGCCCCGGAGCAACGTCGCTCCGGGGCCGTTCCGCGTTCTCGGCCAGCTCGTCGCGTGGTGAGCAGCGCGCGGATCGCGCTGTCCGACGGGACCGGCGGCTGTGGGACGAGCCCGACCGGCGGTTCCACACCCGGCGGAGCACCTCATCCCGAGCGTTGGCCCGCGATGCCGCGCCGCCGAACTCGGGCACGCCGGTCCCTGGACTGGCGGCCCTGGCCTACTGGGGCGGGCGGCCAGAGCACCTTCGGCCGCCCGTGGCAACGCACGCTGTGCGTCTGGGGAGACGACCTGGCCCGTGACCTCGTGCCCGACTTGCGGCTCCCGATCAAGCGCCGCGGCGTTGAACCGACCACCGGCGGCAGACGTGACCATGAGGAGAGCGCTCACACGACCGTCGTTATGCTCGCCGGATCTGGGGGCGTCCAGGAGGGATGGTCCGTGCAGCAACAGCGACTCGTCGCCAACCGCTACGCACTGCTCGCCGAGCTCGGCAGAGGTGCGATGGGTGTCGTCTGGCGTGCTCAGGACCAGGTGCTCGGCCGCGCGGTCGCGCTCAAGGAGCTGCACCCGCCGCAGGGCATCGCCGCCGAGGAGCGCAACGTGCTCGAGGAGCGCATGCTCCGCGAGGCGCGCACGGCGGGCCGGCTGAACCATCCCGCGGTGGTCACGGTCTACGACATCGTCCGCGAGAACGACCGCACCTACCTCGCGATGGAGCTCGTCGACGCGCTCGACCTCGCGAGCATCGTGCAGAAGCACGGGCCGCGCGACTCGACCTGGATGGCGGGCGTCGCGTTGCAGGTGCTCGGTGCGCTGGAGGCCGCGCACTCGGCGGGCATCGTGCACCGGGACGTCAAGCCCAGCAACATCATGGTGCGCCCGGACGGGGCCGTGAAGCTCACGGACTTCGGCATCGCGCAGGCGATGGACGACCCGCGACTCACGCACAACGGCGGCATCGTCGGCTCGCCCGCGTACATGTCGCCGGACCGGCTGAGCGGGTGGGAGGCCTCGCCCGCGTCGGACCTGTGGGCGCTCGGCGTCACGATGGCGCACGCGGTCGAAGGTGTCAGCCCGTTCGAGCGGACGTCCACCGCGTCCACGTTGCACGCGGTCATGAACGAGCCGCCGGTGCTGCGGCGGGCCTCGCCCGCGCTGGCCGACGTGATCCGCGGGTTCCTCACGGTCGACCCGCACCGGCGCCTGACCGCACCGCAGGCTCGGCACATGCTGACGGCGATCGTGCAGGGCGGCCCGGCGGTTCGGTTGCCGCGGAACAAGAAGGGCACCGCGGTCAAGGTCGCCGCCGTGGTGGTGGGCGTCGCGGTGCTCGCGGGTGCCGCGTTCGCGGGCTACCAGGTGTTCAAGCCCGAGGCCTCCCAGAACAACGCCGGCCAGAACACCGGCACCACGCAGCCGCAGGAGAACTCCACCGAGTGGACCGAGGCCGCCTCGTTGCCGGTCGGGGCGCCGCTGCCGTCACGGCGCATCGCCACCTTCGGGCGCGGTGGCGACGTGCCCGAGTGGAACCTCTCCGGCACGCAGTGCGCCAAGGACTTCCTGACGCAGGGGTCGCCGGTGCGGACGAACGTGCCGTGCGACGGACCGCACGGAATTCAGCTCTTCTCGGCCGCGACACCGCTGTGGGACAAGCCGAAGGACGTCGCCTACCCCGGCACGAAGTGGCTCGCCGACTTCACCAAGAACTACTGCACCGAGCAGTTCAAGGCCATCGAGCCGAACATCAAGGAGCCCATCGGCTTCACCGGGCTCGTCCCCACCCAGAAGGAGTGGGAGGCGTACAAGGACGCCACCACGCCGGGCCGCCAGGAGGTCCTGTGCGTGCTGTGGAAGCAGGACAGGTCGCCCCTGGCGGGCTCGCTCGTCGGCTAGCCGCGGATGGTGTCGATCACCAGCGGCGAACGCTCCGGCGCGGAGCCGGTGACCTCGTAGGCGCCTTCCAGCGCCTGCAGGGCTCCCTCGACCGCGTCCGGGGTGTCGGTGTACAGCTCCAGCAACGGCTGGCCGGCCTCGACTGCGTCCCCCGGCTTGGCCAGGCAGAGCACGCCGGCACCGAACTGCACCGGGTCCTCCTTGCGGGCACGACCGGCACCGAGCCGCCACGCCGCCACGCCGACGCCATACGCGTCCAGAGTGGACAGCACGCCGGTGGCGGGCGCCGTCACCACGTGCTTGTGCGAGGCGACGGGCAGGGCGGCATCCGGATCGCCACCCTGGGCGCGGATCATCCGCGCCCACACCTCGTAAGCCTCACCGGAGGCCAGCACGGCGGCCGGGTCGGCCGAGATCCCGGCCAGCGACAGCATCTCCGAGGCCAGCGCCACCGTCAGCTCGACGACGTCGGCAGGGCCGCCGCCACGCAGCACGTCGACGGACTCGGCCACCTCGACCGCGTTGCCGACAGCGCGTCCCAGGGGCACGGACATGTCGGTCAGCAGGGCCGAGATCCGCACGCCGTGCTCGACGCCGATGGCCACCAGGGCCTCGGCGAGAGCACGGGCTGAGGCCAGGTCCTTCATGAACGCGCCGGAGCCGACCTTCACGTCGAGCACCAGCGACTCGGCGCCCTCGGCGATCTTCTTCGACATGATCGAGGACGCGATCAGCGGAATCGCCTCGACGGTTCCGGTGACGTCCCGCAGCGCGTAGAGCTTGCGGTCGGCCGGAGCGAGTCCTTCGGTGGCGGCGCACACCACGGCACCGACCGAGGAGAGCTGGGAAAGGATCTCCGAGGTGGACAGCGCGGCGCGCCACCCCGGGATCGACTCCAGCTTGTCCAGGGTGCCACCGGTGTGGCCGAGACCGCGACCGGACAGCTGCGGCACGGCGGCGCCGCAGGCGGCGACGAGGGGTGCCAGCGGCAGCGTGATTTTGTCGCCGACCCCGCCCGTCGAGTGCTTGTCCACCGTCGGCCTGTCGACGTGCAGCGCGAGCCGCTCGCCGGACGAGATCATCGCCTGCGTCCAGCGCGCGGTCTCCGCCGCCGTCATGCCGTTGAAGAAGATGGCCATCGCCAGCGCGGACATCTGCTCGTCCGCGACGGCACCGCGCGTGTACGCGTCGATGACCCAGTCGATCTGCGCGTCCGTCAGCACCGAGCCGTCGCGCTTGGCGCGGATGACGTCCACCGCCGAGAAGCTCATGGCAGGTCCTCCGGCCCGAACGCGTCCGGCAGCACCGACGACATCGGCAGCACGCCGGAAGGCGTGTCCACCAGGCAGTCGCGGCCGCCCAGCTCGTAGAGCACCTGACGGCACCGGCCGCACGGCATCAGCAGCTCACCGGCACCGGAACGGCACGCCACCGCGACGAACCGGCCGCCGCCCGTGAGCTGGAGCTGACCGGCCATCGCGCACTCGGCGCACAGACCGACGCCGTACGAGGCGTTCTCGACGTTGCAGCCCGTCACGATGCGGCCGTCGTCGCACAAAGCCGCGGAACCGACCTGCAGCCCCGAGTACGGGCAGTGGGCGAACGACGCCGCCTCCACCGCCCGTGCCCGCAGCAGGTCCCAGTCGATGTCAGCCACGGCGGTAGACCAGACCGTCGGCGGCAGGCATCCGCAACCGTTGTGATGCCACGGCCAGCACGGCCAGCGTCACCATGTGCGGCGCGTAGGACACGAACTCGCTGGGGATCTCGTCGAGGCTGATGTACAGCAGGTACATCACCACGGCCACCGCGATGGCCGCCGCCGCGGAGAACCACTTGCGGCGGTAGAGCTGCCACACCACGATCACGCCGAGCAGCAGCACCACGCCGTAGACCAGCGCCAGCACCGTCTCGCCGCCCGAACGCAGCTGCAGGCCGTCGGCGTAGCCGAACAGCGCCGCACCACCGAGCAGGCCACCGGGCCGCCAGTTGCCGAAGATCATCGCGGCGAGGCCGATGTAGCCGCGGCCGCCGGTCTGCCCCTCCAGGTAGGACAGCTGGCCGGGGTTGAGCACCAGCGCGGCGCCACCGAGACCGGCGAGACCACCGGAGACGATGACGGCGACGTACTTGTGGAAGTACACCTTCACGCCCAGCGAGTCCGCCGCGTACGGGTTCTCGCCGACCGAGCGCAGGCGCAGGCCGAAGCGGGTGCGCCAGAGCAGGAAGTACGACAGCGGCAGGAGCAGGATCGCGATCATCGTCAGCGGCGAGACGCCGGTGACGAGGCCGCGCAGGATGCCCGCGACGTCCGAGATGAACAGGCGCTGCCCGGCTTCGAGCTCGCCGAGCCAGTCGCTCAGGCCCGCCGCCGAGAACGTGTCGAACGACTGGACCGGCGGCGACTGCCGCGGGTTGTTCGACAGCGGCAGGAAGATCAGCGTCGACAGGTACTTCGTCAGACCGGCGCCGAGCAGGTTGATCGCCACACCGGAGACGATGTGGTTCACGCCGAACGTGACGGTGGCGATCGCGTGCAGCAGGCCGCCCAGCGAACCGAACACGACGGCCGCGACGAGAGCGGCCCACGGACCCCACTGGTAGCCGGCCCACGCCGCGCCCCAGGTGCCCATGATCATCATGCCTTCGAGGCCGATGTTGACCACGCCGGCGCGTTCCGCCCACAGGCCGCCGAGACCGGCGAGCAGGATCGGCAGCGCGAGCCGGACCGCCGTCTGGGTCGTGCCCGACGACGTGAGCTGCGGGAACCCGGTCTGCATCGAGGTGATCGACAGCAGCGCGATCGCACCGGCGACACCGAGCATGGCCACGGCCCAGCCGGGCATCTTGCGCTTGCGAGGCACCGCCGGGATGTGCGGCTTCTCCTCCAACGTCGTGATCACGCCGCACCTCCGACAGTTCCGAGCTCACGGCCGACGCGACGCTGCTCCGAGGCGAGCTCGAACCGGCGCACCACCTCGTAGGCGACGACGACCGACAGGACGATCGAGCCCTGCATGATGGTGACGATCTCCCTGGGCACACCGACGTTGTCGAGCGCGAGACCCGACTTGTCGAGGAACGCCCAGAGCAACGCGCCGAACGCGATGCCACCGGGGTGGTTGCGGCCGAGCAGCGCGATCGCGATGCCCGAGAAGCCGATGCCGGCGGAGAAGTTCAGGCTGAACGTGTGGTCGCGGCCGAGCAGTTCCGGCAGCGAGATCAGGCCCGCGATGGCGCCCGAGAGCAGCATCGAGACCATGATCATCTTCTTGGCGTTGACGCCACCGGCCGACGCGGCGGTCGAGGACTCGCCGGACGCCCGCAGCTCGAAGCCGAACCGGGTCTTGTTCATCATCACCCAGTAGCCGATGCCGAGGGCGATGGCCACGAAGATGAAGCCGAACATCGTGCCGCTGCCGCCGAACGAGATGCCGGGCATCCAGCCGCTCTCCGGGATCTCCGCGGTGCGGATGTTGTTGCCCCGCAGCTCACCGAAGACGTCGCGGCGGATCAGGTAGGCGGACAGGCCGATCGCCAGGCCGTTCATCATGATCGTCGAGATGACCTCGTTGACGCCGCGCGTCACCTTGAGGATCGCGGGGATCGCGGCCCAGGCCGCACCGGCGATCGCGGCCACGACGATGATCACCATCGTGTGGATGCCGGTGGGCAGCGCGATCGAGCCGCCGACCACGGCCGCCACGACGGCCGCGACGCGGTACTGGCCCTCGACACCGATGTTGAACAGGTTCATCTGGAACCCGATCGCCACCGCGAGCGCCGCGATGTAGTAGATGCCCGTCGAGTTGATGATGTCGACGAACGTCGTGCCCTTGCCGACCTGCGTCACCATCGCACCGAACGCGCTGAGCGGGTTCGCGCCGGAGATGACGAGGGCGACGCCGCACAACAGCAGTGAGAAGACGATCGCCAACGCGGGCGGCAGGAGTTTGCCGCGCAGGTGTCCCATCAGTTCGCGCCTTCCTGGACGACAGGGGTCTCCTGCGCAGTGCTGGTCTCCTGTACGGCCGAGCTCGTGCTACCAGCACCCGTCATCGCGCTGCCGAGGTCCTCGGGCGTGACGGTGTTCGGGTCGGCGTCGGCCACCAGGCGTCCGCGCAACATGACCTTGATCGTGTCCGACAGGCCGATCAGCTCGTCCAGGTCGGCGGAGATCAGCAGCACCGCGAGACCGGCCGCACGGGCGCGCTTGATCTCGTCCCAGATCAGCGCCTGAGCGCCGACGTCCACGCCGCGGGTCGGGTGCGACGCGATCAGCAGCACCGGGTCGCCGGACAGCTCCCGGCCGACGACGAGCTTCTGCTGGTTGCCACCCGACAGGGCGGCCGCGGGCACGTCGATGCCGGGCGTGCGGACGTCGAAGTCCGCGACGATCCGCTCGGTGTCCTTCTTCGCGCCGTCGGTGTCGAGCCAGATGCCCCTGGCCGTCGGCTGACGGGTCTGGTAGCCGAGGATCCGGTTGTACCAGAGGGGTTGCGTGAGCAGCAGGCCGTGGCGGTGGCGGTCCTCCGGCACGTAGCCGATGCCCGCCTCGCGCCGGGCCAGCGTCCCGAGCTTGGTGAGGTCCCGGCCCTGCAGCGTGATGGTGCCGCTGCCGGCCTTGCGCATGCCCATGATCGTCTCGACGAGCTCGGTCTGGCCGTTGCCCTCGACACCGGCGATGCCGACGACCTCGCCGGAGCGGACCACCATGTCGATGTCGTCGAGGATCGGCCGCGAGCCGTCCGGCGTCATCAGCCTGAGGCCCTTGACGTCCAGCACGACCGTGTCGGTGACGGTGGACTCGCGGGTCTCCGGGCTGGGCAGCTCGCTGCCGACCATCATCTCGGCGAGCTGCCGGGAGCTGACGGTCTTCGGGTCGGCGCTGCCCACGGTCGTGCCGCGGCGGATCACCGTGACGGAGTCCGCGATCGCGCGGACCTCGTCGAGCTTGTGCGAGATGAACAGGAACGTGTAGCCCTGCTCCTGCATGCCGCGGACGGTGTCGAAGAGCTCGTTGACCTCCTGCGGCACGAGCACGGCGGTCGGCTCGTCCAGGATGATCACCTTGGCACCGCGGTAGAGCACCTTGAGGATCTCGACGCGCTGGCGGTCCGCGACTCCGAGCTGCTCGACCAGGACGCCGGGGTCGACGTTGAGGCCGGTCTTCCCGGAGAGCTCGATGATGCGCGCGCGGGCCTTCTTGCCGATGCCGTGCAGGGCCTCGGCGCCCAGGACCACGTTCTCCTGGACGGTGAGGTTGTCGGCCAGCATGAAGTGCTGGTGCACCATGCCGATGCCGGCCTTGATGGCGTCGGAAGGCGTGCGGAACCGCACCTGCTCGCCGTTCACCTCGATGGTGCCCTCGTCCGGCGGCTGCATGCCGTAGAGGATCTTCATCAGGGTGGACTTGCCCGCGCCGTTCTCACCGCACAGGGCGTGCACCTCGCCACGGCGGACGGTCAGGTGGACGTCGCTGTTGGCGACCACACCTGGGAATCGCTTGGTGATGCCTGTGAGCACCACCGCGGGGTGTTCGTCCGTCCCAACGGACGTGGAACTGCTCATCGTCGAGTGCTCCTCCTACCACGCACCAGGCCCTGTGAGGGCGAAATCCTCACAGGGCCCGGAGTGCGTGCGGCTTTCGGACTACGGCTTGTCCGCGACCTTGATCTTGCCCTCGATGATCTGGGCCTTGTAGCCCTCGAGGATTCCCTGCAGCTTCGCGTCGATCTTGCCACCCGACGTGGAGTAGCCGACACCGTTCACCTTCAGGTCGAAGACCTTCGGCAGCGAGGCGATGTCGTTCTTGGCGACGGCCTTGACGAAGTCGTAGACCGCGACGTCGACGCGCTTGAGCATCGACGACACGATGACGTCCTTGGTGTCGGCGACGGTCGCCTGGTTGTACTGGTCGGAGTCGACGCCGATGGCCAGCACGCCACCCTGCTTGGCGGCCGAGAAGATGCCCTTGCCGGAGGCACCGGCGGCCTGGTAGATGACGTCGGCGCCCTTGTCGATCTGGCCCTTCGCGGCTTCCTGGCCCTTCGGGGCGTCCTGGAAGCCCGTGAAGTCACCGGCCGGGGTGATGTACTTCTTCTCGACCTGGATCTTCGGCGCGGCGGTCTTGGCACCCTGGAAGTAGCCGGCCTCGAACTTCTGGATCAGCGGGATCTCGACACCGCCGACGAAGCCCACGTGGCACTTCTTGCTCTGGTACGCGGCGATGACGCCGGCCAGGAAGGAGCCCTCCTGCTCGGCGAACAGCAGCGGGGTGATGTTGGCGGCACCCTCGACGGCCGAGTCGACCAGGCCGAACTTGACGTTCGGGAACTCCGCGGCGACGAGCTTCATCGACTCGGCGTAGGCGAAGCCGACACCGATGATCGGGCTGAAGCCCTCGGAGGCCAGCTGGCGCAGACGGGTCTGCTTGGCGGACTCGTCCTCGTTCGGAGCGGCGGAGAGCTCGCGCGTGTTCTCCTTCTTCACGCCCATGTCCGCGATGGCCTTGTCCAGACCGGCGGCGGCGGAGTCGTTGAACGACGCGTCGCCACGGCCACCGATGTCGTAGGCAAGACCGATCTTCAGCGCACTCGCGTCCACCTTGTCACCGTTGGCGGCGCTGGTGTTCGAGGTAGCAGGCGCGGTCGGGGCCTCGGCGAACTCGCAGGCGGCACCCGTACCGGTACTCGCGTTGTTGCTCCCGCCACCCGAGTCCTTCGCGCAGGCGGCCATAGTCATCACGCTGGTCAACGCGATCGCGGCGACCGCGACACCACGCATACGACGACGCACGGCTCGTCTCCTCCCTGAGGTTCCTCCCCAACGACGTTGTTGGGTCCTAGACGCGGCACCGTACCTCTTAGTAACCAAGCCCGTTGCCGCCAGCACCTACAAAGACCCCTATCGGTTACGCATTCGACGCTTTGGCCGTACGAGTGGTGATCAAACGTGTTCAAGGCGTTGCGAAACGCCCTCGGCGGCCTCTTCGCCACACCGATCTTCGCCCGAACGGCCCAGTTCCGCCCGCCGAGCCCGCCGCCGCCCGACCTGCGATTCGGCGTTGGACGAAATTTCTACGGCTCCGCGTTGAACCATTCCCGGGCTTCGGGCCGTGTCAGGGGTGGCAAGTGCCCTTGCCGACGACGGTGGCCCGGACCGAGGCGGAGGTCCGGGCCACCGTCCTTTTGTGGCGTGGACCGCATTTCAGGATCGATAAAGACCGCTTGGCCGATCGACAGCGTGTCTCATCGATCACAGAGCGGGTGCGCCTGCTGGGATCGCTCCAACGTGCGGGACTAGGATTTTCCGGTCATGGTCGGGAAGAGAGAACTGTTCGCCGACCACACCACCACTGACGTTGGAGGCCGCGGCGCATGACCAGCGCAGGCGCACCCGAGCGGTCGGGCACCACCCGAGGGGGTGGGACGCTCTACCGCGGTGATCTGGGCATGTGGTCCTGGGTCGCCCACCGGATCACCGGTGTCCTCACGTTCTTCTTCCTCTTCACCCACGTGCTGGACACCGCCCTCGTGCGGGTGTCCCCGAACGCGTACGACGCGGTGATCGAGACTTACAAGAACCCGATCGTCAACCTCTTCGAGGTCGGTCTGGTCGGCGCGGTTCTCTACCACGCGCTCAACGGCATCCGGGTCATGCTGGTGGACTTCTGGGAGAAGGGCGCCAAGTACCAGCGGGTCATGCTCTGGACCGTGCTGGCCGTCTGGGTCCTCGTGATGATCCCCGGCTTCTACTTCATGATGGAGCGCACGATCTCCGACCTGGTTGGGGGTCACTGACCATGTCTCTCGCACTCGACAAGCCCCGCTCGCCGCGCCGCCCCGCGGCCCGCCGCAGCAACGGCGAGCTGTACAGCTGGCTGTTCATGCGCCTCTCCGGCCTGCTGCTCGTGGTCCTGGTCCTGGGCCACCTGTTCATCATGAACATCCTCGACGGCGGCGTCCACAAGATCAACTTCGGCTTCGTCGCCGGCCGCTGGGCGTCCCCGTTCTGGCAGTTCTGGGACCTCGCGATGCTCTGGCTCGCGCAGATCCACGGCGGCAACGGCGTGCGGACGGTCATCAACGACTACGCCCGCAAGGACTCCACCCGGTTCTGGTTGAAGATGCTGCTCTACGTGTCGATGGTCCTGATCATCTCGCTCGGCACGTTCGTGATCTTCACCTTCGACCCGAACATCTCGAACTGACCCGCGCGGGGAGCCCACCACAATGCAGTTCCACAAGTACGACGTAGTCATCATCGGCGCTGGTGGTGCCGGAATGCGCGCGGCGATCGAGTCCGGCCAGCGCGCCCGCACCGCGGTGCTCACCAAGCTCTACCCCACGCGTTCGCACACCGGCGCGGCCCAGGGCGGCATGTGCGCCGCCCTGGCCAACGTCGAGGAGGACAACTGGGAGTGGCACACCTTCGACACGATCAAGGGCGGCGACTACCTGGTCGACCAGGACGCCGCCGAGATCATGGCGAAGGAGGCGATCGACGCCGTTCTCGACCTCGAGAAGATGGGCCTGCCGTTCAACCGCACGCCCGAGGGCAAGATCGACCAGCGCCGGTTCGGCGGCCACACGCGCAACCACGGTGAAGCCGCCGTGCGCCGCGCCTGCTACGCCGCGGACCGCACCGGCCACATGATCCTGCAGACGCTCTACCAGAACTGCGTCAAGCACGGCATCGAGTTCTTCAACGAGTTCTACGTGCTCGACATCTGCCTGACCGAGACGGAGAACGGCCCGGTCTGCACCGGCGCCGTCGCCTACGAGCTCGCGACCGGCGAGATCCACGTCTTCCAGGCCAAGTCCGTCGTGTTCGCGACCGGTGGTTTCGGCAAGGTCTTCAAGACCACGTCGAACGCCCACACGCTGACCGGCGACGGCATGGGCATCGTCTTCCGCAAGGGCCTGCCCCTGGAGGACATGGAGTTCTACCAGTTCCACCCGACCGGCCTCGCCGGTCTCGGCATCCTGCTGACCGAGGGTGCGCGAGGCGAGGGCGCGATCCTGCGCAACGCCTCGGGTGAGCGGTTCATGGAGCGCTACGCCCCGACCATCAAGGACCTGGCGCCGCGCGACATCGTGGCCCGCTCGATGGCCCTCGAGGTGCTCGAAGGCCGCGGTGCCGGCCCGAACAAGGACTACGTGCTGCTCGACTGCACGCACCTCGGTGCCGAGGTGCTGGAGACGAAGCTGCCGGACATCACCGAGTTCGCCCGCACGTACCTCGCGGTCGACCCGGTCGTCGAGCCCGTCCCGGTGTACCCGACCGCGCACTACGCGATGGGCGGCATCCCGACGAACATCCACGGCGAGGTGCTGAGGGACAACGACAACGTCGTTCCCGGCCTGTACGCCGCGGGTGAGTGCGCCTGCGTCTCCGTGCACGGCGCGAACCGCCTCGGCACGAACTCGCTGCTGGACATCAACGTCTTCGGCCGTCGCGCGGGCATCGCCGCCGCGGAGTACGCGCTGTCGCGCGAGACGCACGTCGAGCTGCCGGAGAACCCGGCCGCCGCCGTCGAGGCCCAGGTCGCGCTGGCGCTGTCGGAGCACGGCCAGGAGCGCGTGGCGGACATCCGCACCGAGCTGCAGGCCACCATGGACGCCAACGCGTCCGTGTACCGCACCGAGGACACGCTGAAGACGGCGCTGCACGACGTGCAGGCCCTCAAGGAGCGCTACGCCCACATCTCCGTCCAGGACAAGGGCAAGCGCTTCAACACCGACCTGCTGGAGGCCGTCGAGCTCGGCTTCCTGCTGGAGCTGGCCGAGGTCCTCGTGCACGGTGCGCTCGCGCGCAAGGAGTCCCGCGGCGGTCACGCCCGCGAGGACTACCCGAACCGCGACGACACGAACTTCATGCGCCACAGCATGTTCTACAAGCAGGGCGACGGTCTCTCGGCCGACATCCGCATGGACTACAAGCCCGTGACCTTTACCCGGTACAAGCCGATGGAGCGCAAGTACTGATGACCGCCACCGCTGAAACCACTGCAGGCTCGCGCGGCTCCCAGCCGCCCGTTCCGGACGGCGCTGTCACGGTCACCGTCAAGATCCGCCGGTTCAACCCGGAGATCGACGACGAGCCGCGCTGGGACGCGTTCGACATCCCGGCGCTCCCGTCGGACCGCGTGCTGAACCTGCTGCACCACATCAAGTGGTACGTCGACGGCACGCTGACCTTCCGGCGCTCCTGCGCGCACGGCATCTGCGGCTCGGACGCCATGCGCATCAACGGCGTGAACCGCCTGGCGTGCAAGGTGCTGCTGAAGGACCTGCTCGAAAAGGGCGACAAGCGCACCACGATCACCATCGAGCCCATCAAGGGCCTGCCGGTGCACAAGGACCTGCTGGTCGACATGGAGCCCTTCTTCGAGGCGTTCCGCGCGGTCAAGCCGTACCTCGTGACCTACGGCAACGAGCCGACGCGCGAGCGCATCCAGTCCGCCGCCGACCGCGAGCGGTTCGACGACACGACGAAGTGCATCCTGTGCGCCTGCTGCACCACCTCCTGCCCGGTCTACTGGACCGAGGGCTCGTACTTCGGCCCGGCGGCGATCGTGAACGCGCACCGGTTCATCTTCGACTCGCGTGACGAGGGCGCTGAGGAGCGGCTCGACATCCTCAACGACATCGACGGCGTGTGGCGGTGCCGGACCACCTTCAACTGCACCGACGCGTGCCCGCGTGGCATCCAGGTGACGAAGGCGATCCAGGAAGTGAAGCGCGCGCTGCTGTTCAAGCGCGTCTGAGTTCTTCTCGGTTCGAGGCGCCGCGTTCCCGCTGGGGGGCGCGGCGCTTCGTCGTTTCCGGGGTGGTTCCTCGAGTGTCCTCGCGGGTGCGGGTGCGGGTTGGGTTGGTGGGTGCGCGGGTCGGCTTGCGGGCGTTTGTCGCGTTCCAGCGGGGTGGGTTGCGTTCCTGGTGTGCGGTCGCCTTGCGAGGGTGGTTGCGCGGGTCGTGACGGAACTGCGCGGGGTTGCGATTGGGGCTTGACCTTGAGCCTCTGGCGGGATGCTGGACGGCCGGAAAAGGCCGGGCTGAAAAGCGCCCGGCCGTGCCCATGAGGGGAGCATCCCGCCCCCTCAAGGTAAAGCCCCAATCGCCTTGAAGGGCCCGAACCGCTGCCCGGCGGCACCAGGTTCGGACGGCTCGCTTCGCATCGCCACGCCAGGACTCGTACGCGGTCGCCTTCGCGTTGGCAGGTGCCTGGTGGCACCGCGCGGGTCCGGTCGTGGCGGCTGGTACCTGTTCCAGCCGAGGGGCCGCCCTGCGTGCGAGTCGTCGCCTTACGACGACGGGCGCCGGTCGGCACCACGCGGGCCGCCCTGCGGCGGCTGGTACCTGCTCCAGCGGAGAGGCCGCCCTGCGCGCGAGTCGTTGCCTTACGACGACGGGCGCCGGTCGGCACCGCGCGGGCCGCCCTGCGGCGGCTGGTACCTGCTCCAGCGGAGAGGCCGCCCTGCGCGCGAGTCGTTGCCTTGCGAGGGTGGTCCCTCAGGCAGTGACGAAGTGCGGGTCGCACCGCTGCCAGACCCTCAGGTCACCTCGACGACGTGCACTGGCGGGCGTGGCCTGGCGGCGGCCGCTCGATGTGCCGCCTTCAGCTCCCGCGCCACCGCGTCCGGGGCGTCGCGCAGGCGGGTCGGCAGCGTCTGCACCACGAGGATCCCCGCCGCCGTGTAGCGGCTGTTGCGGGCGAGGGTGCGTTCGTAGTCGCGCGGGCCGTAGTGGAACGCGCGGGAGTCGATCTCCCAGGCCAGGCCCACGTCGTCGTACCAGGCGTCGGGCCTGGCGATGATGACGCCGTCCGGGCCCGCGATCGTGGCGTTCCAGTGGGGTGTGGTGAGGCGGATCTTGCGGGAGAGGCGGCGGGCGTCTCGTTCCGCCACCGACTCCGCACGGCCCAGGTCTTCGAGGACCGCTCGGACGAGCTTCGTGCCGTAGCGGTTGGTGCGGGCCTCTGCCCGGATGTCCGCGGGTGTGCAGCGGCCTCGCTGGATGGCCGCGGCGATCAGGGCGGTGGCCTCGTCCGCGGAGCGCATGAAGCGGCAGGCGTCCACTACGGCTCTGGCCGCGGACACCACCGGGAAGCCGCCCACGTCGGAGCTGGCGGGTACGGGCGAGGCGCGTTCCAGGACGAGTTCGCCGGTGCCGCGTGCCCTGCCCGGCACCAGCAGGTGGATCTCCTGGGCGCGGGCGGGCAGGCCGTGCCGGCGGCAGGCCTCCGCCCCGGTGACCACGGCTCCCGGGCCCGCGCGCAGGAGGGCCGCGGTCAGCTGTTGGTCCCGAGTGGGCGGGCCGTTGTGCAGCAGCACCACACCGGGGTACATGCGCTGCCACGGCCCGCCTGAGGCGCACCTCCGCCACGGGTTCGCGACACCCAGTGACTTCAGGGTGCCGGCACTGATGACGCCGAGATCGCTGCGCTGGCGCAGGTGTTCGATTCGCACGTCATCAGTGTGACGAGGAGCACCGACAGTTTTCGGGGGTCAGCGCCGGGTGAGTCGCCTGGCGCGGTCGAGCAGCATCAGAGCGGTGCCGCCGACCAGGAGCAGGACGCCGAGCAGCAGCATCCACGTGGTCGAGGCGCCGGTGTTGGCCAGGCGGTTGTCCTGGTGGTGGACCACCGGCGTGACCGAGGTGGTGGTCGCCGGGGGCGTCGTCACGGGCGGAGTGGTGATCTTCGACGTGGTGGTCGTCGTCACCGGCGGCGTCGTGGTGGTACCGGACGTCGTCGTGGAGGTCGGCGGCGTGGTGGTGCCGGACGTCGTCGTGGAAGTCGACGGCGTGGTCGTGGAAGACGTCGTCGTGTCCGTGGTCGTCGTGTCCGTGGTCGAGGTGGTGGTCGAGGTCGAGGTCGACGGGGTCGTTGTTGTGGTGGACGACGTCGTCGTGGTGGTGGTCGTCACCGGCGGCGTCGTCGTGGTGGTCGAGGTCGTCGTGCACGGGGTGGTGGTGGTCGTCGGGGTGGTCGTGGACGACGTCGGAGGCTCTTCACCTCTCGGCGACGGCGCACGCCATCCAGGACGTTCCTTCGGGCACCACGCAGCGGCGCACACCTGGCCATCCCCGGAGGCCGAGGCCTCCGGGGCGGCACCGTGCAGTGAGACGAACGTCAACACTGCCCCGGCGGTGAGCACACCGATATAGGCGATACGTGACATGCCAGGGATGGTTGCGCGCAGGTACAACACCTGGTGCGAAAAGCACCCCTACGTCACCCGGCAGTGCGGACGACATCCCCCGATCAGGTCCAGAAGACCGCGACACCCACGTTCAGCACGACCAGCGAAGCGGCCGTCGGCAGCAGCCAGGACGGGGCCTTGGGCTTGTTGACGTTGATCGCCACGACGGCGGCGATGGCCACGACGACCAGCAGCTTGACCCCGATCTTGACGTGGTCGTACTTCACCGCGTCGACCAGCGGGTCGATGCCGACCAGCGCGATACCGGTGAGCAGCTGCAGGGCCGCGCCGTGCAACCAGCCCTTGTTGACCGGCGCGTCCTTGCCGGCCTTGGCCTGCAACAGGATCATCGCGACCAGCATGCCCATGCCGAGCAGGTGCAGGAACACCAGCAGCAGGCGTACGAACTCCACAGCTTTTCCCTATCGACGTCGAGTGGCCAGGAAACCCCGCACGCCCAGCACGCCGATGACGGTGCCGAACGCGAGCGAGGCGATCACGAGCACCAGGTGCACCGTGAAGAAGGCGGTAGGTCCGTCGCTAAACGAACGCGGGTCCTTCCAGATGTTCTTCAGGAACGTGGGCCAGATCACCCACGACCACACTCCGAACGCCACCAGGAAGAGTGACATCGGGCGCGAGAGCTTCACGTTCACCAGTATCAGACGTGGTGCGTGCAGGCGACTGAACGGGGGTGGATAGCCTGAACGTGTGCCCTTCCCAAAACGGCTCATCGTCGCCCTGGTCCTAGCAACGGCCACAGCCGCGTTCGCCGCACCGACCGGCACCGCACAACAGGCCGCCGGCTCGGCGCAGTGTGCGAACCGCGAGACCCCGCCGCCACCGGTGGACACGTCCGAGCAGCCGGCGCCGGGCCAGAAGGCCCCGACGCCGCTCGAGGTGCCGGAGAAGCCCGTCGGCGGTGACCGGCTCGGCGAGTGCGGCCTGATCCTGCCGCCGAACTCGGCGCAGCCGCCCAGCGGCACCACCGCGGCCTCGTGGCTGCTCGCGGACATGGACAGCGGTGCCGTCCTCGCCGCGTACGACCCGCACGGCCGTCAGCGCCCCGCCAGCGTCATCAAGGTGCTGCTCGCGATGGTCGTCGCCAAGGAACTGCGCGGCGACCTCGTCGTCACCGCGAGCGCCGAGGACACCCAGCAGGAGTGCACCTGCGTCGGCCTGAAGGACGGCGGCCAGTACACCGTCCGCCAGCTGCTGCACGGCCTGCTGCTCACCTCGGGCAACGACGTGGCGCACACGCTGGCCCGCCAGCTCGGCGGCGTGCCGAACGCCCTGCGCAAGATGAACGCGATGGCCAAGGAGCTCGGCGCCCTCGACACCCGCGCCGTGACCCCGTCCGGCCTCGACGCCCCCGGCACCAGCACCTCGGCCTACGACGTCGCCCTGATCTTCCGCGGCGCGATGAAGTACGACGAGTTCGCGCAGGCCATCAAGCTGCAGCAGTCGCAGTTCCCCGGCCGCAACGGCGGCACGATCATGCTGCAGAACGACAACCGCCTGCTCCAGAACTACCAGGGCGCGCTCGGCGGCAAGACCGGCTTCACCGACGACTCGCAGCACACCTACGTGGGCGCCGCGGAACGCAACGGCCGCCGCCTCGTCGTCGTGCTGCTGCGCGGCCAGCAGACGCCCACGCGCATCGACGCCCAGGCCGCGAAGCTGCTCGACTACGGCTTCGCCATGGGCCCCGGTGGTGTGGGCAAGCTGGTGGACGGCGCTCCGCAGCCGAAGCAGAACGTGGTTCCCACGCAGAGCACCGACACCGCGGACGAGGCAGCCGCCGTCGACTCGCGCACGGGCCGCCCCACGCCCACCGCGTTCGGCACCGTCGGCCTGCCGATCACGGCCGCGGCGGGCATCGGCCTGCTGGCCGGTCTCGTGCTCTTCATCCGCAGCAAGCGCGCCAAGGCGGCCAGGGCCCGCCGTCAGGCCGCGCAGGCGGCACAGGGCATCTGAGGCACCGAAGACGACGGCCCCAGCGCACACGCGCTGGGGCCGTTCTCGTTCTGAACGCTACTTGCGGCGCCACCGGAGACCGAGCACCGCGCCGAACACCGCTCCCGCGCCGAGCATCAACGACGGCGAGGGCCCGGACCGCATCTGCACCACCGGCGAGATCACCGCGGGCGGCGGCGCCTTCACCACCTCCGGCTCGAGGTTCTCCCTGGCGGTGGCCGTCCAGGCCGTGATGAACAGGATGAACTGCGCCACGAGGTTCGCGAACAGCAGCACACCGATCACCGACCCGAAGGCGGCCGAGGTCGGCGACTTCGTCGTGAACGACAGGAAGATCGTGGCGGCCTGCTTCAGCACCTCGAACCCGATCGCGGCCGCGAACGCCCCGCGGAGCGCCGAGCGCAGGCCCACGGGCTTGCGCGGCAGCCGCGCGAGCACCCAGAGGAACACCATCCAGTTCGCGACCAGCGACAGGACGATCGTGCCGATGCGCAGCAGGACGTGCGCCCAGCCGGCCTTCTCCAGCCCCAGCCACTCCAGGACCTGCTCCGCGAAGCCGGTGCCGAGCGCCGTGATGCCGAACGACAGCACGATCGCGAGGCCCAGGCCGATCAGCGCCAGCAGGTCGCGCCACAGCGTGCCGAAGAACGGCAGGTTCTCCTTGGCGTGGCCCCACTGCGCGGTCAGGGCGTCGCGGAGGTTGCCCATCCAGCCGAGGCCGGAGTACGCGGCGCCGAGCAGACCGATGATGCCGACCGTGCCCTTGGACTCCAGGGCGGTGTTCACGGCCTCGTTGATCTGCTCGCTCAGCTGCTGGTCCGGCACGGCCTCGGCGATGGCCGCACGCAGTTCGGCCAGCAGGTCCGGCTGCGACTGCAGCACGAAACCGGCCACCGCGAACCCGATCATCAAGATCGGCACGAGCGACAGCACGCTGAAGTACGTCACCGCGGCGGCGTAGTGCGTGCCGTAGCTCTCGGTGAAGCGCTCATACGCTCGCATGATGTGGTCGAACCACGCGTACTTCCGCCGCCACTTGTCCACGCGTGGAACGCTAGTGCAAGTGCACTACTCAGGCAGAACAAAGCCGATCTTGTCGTACGTGCGGCGCAACGTGACGGAGGCGACGTCACGCGCGCGCTCGGCACCACGGGCCAGGATCTTGTCCAGCGAAGCCACGTCGTCGAGGTACATGCGGACGCGTTCCTGCACCGGCGCGACCCACTCGGTGAAGACCTCGCCGAGGTCCTTCTTCAGGTCGCCGTAGCCCTTGCCCTCGTAGTCGAGCACGAGCGACTCGACCGTGCGGCCGGTCAGGGCCGAGTAGATCGTCAGCAGGTTCGAGACGCCCGGCTTGTTCTCGACGTCGAAGATGATCTCGCGGCCCGTGTCGGTCACCGCGGAACGGATCTTCTTGGCCGAGCGCTTCGGGTCCTCCAGCAGCTCGACGACGCCACCGGGCACCGACTTGCTCATCTTGGCCGTCGGTTCCTGCAGGTCGAAGATCTTGGCCGTGTCCTTGACGATGTACGCCTCGGGCAGCCGGAACGTCTTGCCGTAGCGCGAGTTGAAGCGCGTCGCGAGGTCGCGCGTCAGCTCCAGGTGCTGGCGCTGGTCCTCGCCGACCGGCACGTAGTGCGCCTGGTACAGCAGGATGTCCGCGGCCTGCAGGATCGGGTAGGTGAACAGGCCCACGCCGACGGACTGCTCCTGGCGTGCGGACTTGTCCTTGAACTGCGTCATCCGCGACGCCTCTCCGAAGCCGGTCATGCACTGCATGACCCAGCCGAGCTGGGCGTGCTCCGGGACGTGCGACTGCACGAACAGCGTCGCCCGGTCCGGGTCGATGCCCAGCGCGAGCAGCTGCGCGGCCGAGACGCGCGTGTTCTGACGCAGTTCCTTGGGGTTCTGCTCCACGGTGATCGCGTGCAGGTCGACGACGCAGTAGAACGCGTCGTGCGCTTCCTGCAGCGCCACCCACTGCCGCACCGCGCCCAGGTAGTTCCCGAGGTGGAACGACCCGGCCGTCGGCTGGATGCCGGACAGGACGCGGGGACGCTTTACGGGCTCTGCAGGCGCGTTCTCCGTGGACACGGACGAAATCTTCTCAGACCAGGTGGATCAGTTGTGCGCGGTGTCCTGCTGGACCAGGTCGATGCGCTGGTTGGCCGCCACGACGGGGGCCGGCTTGCGGCGCCTCACCAGGCCGTAGACCAGACCGCCCACGCCCGCGGTGACCGCGATCAGACCCACGGGACCAGCAGCGGTACCGGTCATGCTGCTCTCGACCGCCGCGCTCAGAACCAGACTCATGCCGTGCACTTGCCGAGCCTCCCCAAGGCACAGGCCCACCCCGGAACGGGTGAACCTCGCTGACTGATTGGCCGCCAAGCTACCGATGACCGGTAGCGTCTATGCGCCGAATCAGACTATCGGTCATGGATGATCGGATCGCACTCGCCCATATGTCGTAGTCCGCTGACGGGCGTTACGCCCTGCTAGTGAAGCCAGCGTCTGAAGCTCACTCACAGTGCGCGCCGACCCGTGTTCGGATCCCGCCATGCGGCTGATGGTCTCCTCCATCAACGTGCCGCCGATGTCGTTCGCGCCGCCGTTGAGGATCTCCGCGGTGCCCTCGTCACCGAGCTTCACCCAGGAGCACTGGATGTTGTCGACGCGGCCGTGCAACGCCAGCCGTGCGAACGCGTGCACGGCCCGGTTGTCGCGGCGGGACGGGCCGGGACGGGCGACTCCGGCCAGGTAGATCGGGGCGTTGCGGTGCACGAACGGCAGCGCGACGAACTCGGTGAGCCCGCCTGTGCGGTCCTGCAGGTCCGCGAGCACCCGGAAGTGCGTGAGCCAGTGGCCGGGGTGGTCGACGTGGCCGTACATCATCGTCGAGGACGAACGGATGCCCAGCTCGTGGGCGGTGCCGACGACCTCGAGCCAGGTCGCGGTCGGCAGCTTGCCCTTGGTCAGCACCCACCGCACGTCGTCGTCGAGGATCTCGGCCGCGGTGCCCGGAATCGTGTCGAGGCCGGCTTCCTTCAGCTCCGTGAGCCACTCGCGGATGCTCACGCCCGCCTTGGCCGCGGCGGAGACGATCTCCATCGGGCTGAACGCGTGGACGTGCATCCCGGGCAGGCGCTTCTTGATCGCGCGCACGACGTCGGCGTAGTACGTCACCGGCAGCTTGGGGTCGATGCCGCCCTGCATGCAGACCTCGGTGGCGCCGTCGTCCCACGCCTCCTGCGCGCGGTCGGCGACCTCCTCGGCCGAGAGCCGGAACGCGTCCGCGTCGCGCTCGCGCTGGGCGAAGGCGCAGAAGCGGCACCCGACGTAGCAGACGTTGGAGAAGTTGATGTTCCGGTTGACCACGTACGTGACGTCGTCGCCGACCACCTCGCGGCGCAGGTCGTCGGCGAGCCGGGTCATCTCCTCCAGCGCGTCGCCGTCCGCGGTCAGCAGCGCCATCGCGGCGTCGGTGTCGCCGAGCAACGCTCCCGGGTCGTTCGCGGCGATCTTCAGTCCACGTTGGACGTCTTCGGAGAGCCGTTGCGGCGCAACGGGAATCTTCAGCTCGTCCCAGTCGCCGTAGACCTCGTCGAAGTCTCCGCGGCGGTCGCTCGTGCGGCCTTCGGTGTCGATGGCGGTGTGGAGGTCCGCGCGGCCGAACGTGTCGAGCCCGCCGTCCGGCTCCTGCCACTCGCGGCCGATCACCGGGGCGTCGGGGTTCGCGAGACCGTTTTCCAGTGCCAGCGCGGAAACGTGCGCCGTGAGGCGGGTGTCGATCCACTGCCCCGCCGCCGCGCGGACGTAGCGCGGGTAGACGTTCAGCCGTTCCTGCAAGGAGAAACCGGCTTCCGCGGTGATCTCCGCGAGCTGGTCGACCTGGGGCCACGGCTTCTCGGGGTTCACGTGGTCCGGCGTGATCGGCGAGACGCCGCCCCAGTCGTCGACGCCCGCGCGCAGCATGAGATCGAACTCGCCACCGACGAGGTTCGGCGGTGCCTGCACGCTCACGGTCGACGGCATCACCAGGCGTGCCACGGCGATCGTCGCCGCGAGCTCCGTCAGGTCGGCGTCGGGCATGCCGCGCATCGCCGTGTCCGGCTTGGCGCGGAAGTTCTGGATGATGACTTCCTGGATGTGCCCGTACTGCTTCGCGATCTGACGCATCGCGAGCAACGACTCGGCGCGCTCGGCGAGCGTCTCGCCGATGCCGATCAGGATCCCGGTGGTGAACGGGACGTTCACGCGGCCGGCGTCGGTGAGGACGCGCAGCCGGACGGCGGGATCCTTGTCGGGGCTGCCGTAGTGCGGGCCGCCCTTCTCGCTCCACAGCCGCTCGGCCGTGGTCTCGAGCATCATGCCCATGCTGGACGCGACGGGCCGCAGCCGCGTCAGCTCCTCCCAGCTCAGCACGCCGGGGTTGAGGTGCGGCAGCAGGCCGGTCTCCTCCAGCACCGCGATGGCGCTGGCCCTGACGTAGTCCAAAGTGGACTCGTAGCCGCGGGCGTCCAGCCACTCCTTCGCGGCGGGCCAGCGGTCCTCCGGCCGGTCGCCGAGCGTGAAAAGGGCTTCCTTGCAGCCCTGCGCGGCGCCGGCGCGGGCGATCGCCAGCACCTCGTCGCGTTCGAGGAACGCGGCGGGCAGCTTGTGCGGCACCGTCGCGAACGTGCAGTAGTGGCACCTGTCCCGGCACAGCCTCGTCAGCGGGATGAACACCGACCGGCTGTACGTGACGATCCCGGCACGCCCCTCGGCGAGCAGGTGCGCGTCCCTCACCTTGCCCGCCGCTGTCAGCAACGCGTCCAGGTCGTCCTCGCGCGCATGCAGCAACACGGCGGCTTCCGTCGCGTCGAGCACGGCACCGTCGGAGGCCCTGCGCAGCGCACGCCGCATGGCCGCCGCGCTCGGGCGGGGCTGCGGTGGGGTTAGCGAGATGTCCACTGCCACGTAACCGACCTTAGGCCGCCAAAATTCCTGACTACCTCGCACAGGGTGTGGGACATCCCACTGTCAGCGCACCGCGACGAGCAGTTCCGCGTTCCGGTCGAGCGGTGTGCCGAGCGGGTTCGTCCGCGAATGGATGTCGTTGTAGGTGAACTCCCGGCAGAGGCTCGCGAGGGCGGTGTCGCTGCGGTCGTCGTAGTCCGCCTGGTAGGGCGCGTCCGCTTCGAGCAACGTCGTGAACAGCGACAACGTGCCGTCGCCGTTGTCCGCCACCTCGATCACGCGGGCGTGCTGCGGGTAGTCGACGTGCGCGGCGGTGTTGATCTCCCAGAAGCTCCTGGACGGTGTGCCGTGCCGATGCGGGGTGATCACGTTGCGGTGCGTGTGGCCGTTGACCCACGCCAGCACGTTCGGGAAGCGGTGCAGGAGGTTGACCAACGCGTCGCCGTTCATCCGCGGGTCCAACGGGCGGCGCTTGTCCGGCAGCACGTTGCCCATCGTCGTGCTCGTGTGGTGGCTGAAGAGCACGAACAGTTCGTCGGTGACGTTCTGCCGTTGCGGCAGACCGAGCCAGTCGTAGTAGAGCGAACTGTTGCGCTTGAGGGTCCTCTCGATCCAGTTGAGCTGGTGCAGCCCGATGGAGCCCGTGGAGAACCCGGCGAGGTTCGTGGTGTCCATGCTGATGCCGGTGACGCCAGGCGCCATCCGGAACGTGTAGAAGACGTCGACGCCGTCCGCGTTGGCGTCCGTGTAGCCGTGCCCGCCCGTCGGCAGATGCTTGCGCACGTACTCACTGGTGTTGAAGAGCCTGCGCCTGCTGTCCGGCGTCACGGTCCGGACGACGCCGCCACTCGCGAGGATGGCCATCGCTTCCGGGATCGCCTTGGGGTCGTTGAACGCTTGCGCGACCTTCGCGTTCTGCACGGGGTCACCGAACCCGACGATCTTCTTGCTGCCGGTGTACCAGCCGTCGAGCAGTCCATCCGGCAACGCGCCGACCACGCTGTCGTCGTGGTTGCCGATCGTGGAGTACCAGGGGATGTCCAGGCCGGGGCTGCTGAACTCCCGCACCGCCGCGTCGAGCAGACCCTGGAGCTGCGGGAATCCCGCCGCCTTGTAGTCGTCGCTGCCGCTCAGGTCCGGCTGCCAGAACGTGCTGATGCCCGCGTTCTGCACGCCCTCGTACCGCGAGTCGCCGGTGTTCGGCATGATGCGGCCGCCGTTGAGGACCGCGAGGTACCAGTCGAGCTCGATGTGCTCGTGGTTGTCGGTGTTGTCGCCGGTCGTCATGAGGAAGTCGAAGGGCCTGCCGGTCAGCGGCCCTCGGCGAACGGCGTTGACGCGGCGGACCAGCGACGTCGAACCCTGGGTCGTCAGCGCCTCCTGCGGCCGGTGCGCGCTGGAACCCATGATCGGGTGCAGGTACTCGAACCGCAGCGGGCTCTGCGCGTCGCAGATGTGCATGTCGCTGAACTGCACGAAGCTGGTGAGCGCCCGGCGCCGGGCTTCCCGGTTCACCTTGGCCGCGACGAGGTCGCTGCGCACGACCGTCGGCCAGCCCGGCCCCGCGGTGAGCCTGCGGTAACCGCTGGTGCCGATCGGCGTGGCCGTCATGTCGAGCGTCGTGCCCGCGGTCGACGCAAACGCTTGGCGGTCCAGGAGCGGCACGCCCGCGGCGCCCACGCCCATCGCCAGGAGGAACGAACGCCGGTTGAACCCTGCCATGAGCCGCCCCCGATTCATCGATGGTGAATCGTGTTCATGTTCAGGGAGCGGGCGGGTTGAATCGAGCCGTCAGCTGGGTGACAAGAGCGATAAAGGCTGGTCGGGCTGGGTCAGTCGGAGTACCGGCGGCGGGCACCTCGCGGTTGACGACCTCGTCGCCCGCTCCGCCACCGGAAAGGCATGCCATGGCCGAGGACGAGTTCAAGTTCACCGACGAGCGGCGGCATGGAAGCGCACGACAAACCGCGAGTCGGCGCTTTGAGGTCCGACCAGGAGCGAGGATGATCGAGCACAAGCCCGAGCAGCAGACCCGCTGCCCCTGATCAGTCGCCGTAGACGACGGTCACCGGGGCGTGGTCCGACCAGCGCTCGGCATACGTCGCCGCCCGCTCCACCACCGCGGTCCGCGCCCGGCCGGCCAGCCCGTCCGTCGCGACCTGGTAGTCGATGCGCCACCCGGAGTCGTTGTCGAACGCCTTGCCCCGGTACGACCACCACGAGTACGGCCCGACCACGTCGGGGTGCAGCGCGCGCATCACGTCGTTGTACCCGGAGGCGAACACGGACGTCATCCACTCCCGCTCGTACGGCAGGAAGCCGGACTCCTTCTGGTTCGTCTTCCAGTTCTTCAGGTCCGCCTGCTGGTGCGCGATGTTCCAGTCGCCGCACACGAGCACCTCACGGCCCGAGACGGCCGCCTTCTCCCGCAGCGACACCAGGTACGGCAGGAAGGCCGCCATGAAGCGGTCCTTCTCGTCCTGCTTCTCGGTGCCGACGTCGCCGGACGGCAGGTACAGCGAGGCGACGACGACGCCGGGCAGTTCGATCTCCAGGTAGCGGCCGCTCGACTCGAACTCGGCGGTGCCGAAGCCCACGCGGACCGAGGTGGGTTCGACGCGCGAGAGCACGCCGACGCCCGCGCGGCCCTTCAGCGACGACGGGGCGTACACGCCGTACCAACCGGGAGGCGAGTGGACCTCCGCAGCCAGTTCGGACGGCTCGGCGCGGACCTCCTGCAGGCACACCACATCGGCCGAGGACGTGGCGAGCCACTCCAGGTAGCCCTTCTTCGCGGCGGCGCGCAGACCGTTGACGTTGACCGTGGAGACCGTGAGCACGACGAGGGAGCCTACTGGGAGGCCAGGCCCCAGGGCTTCGGGTACTCGGCGCCGCAGCCGGCGCAGTGGGCCGTCAGGTCCAGGTAGCCGACGAGGGTGGCCATCTCGTCGCGGGGCAGTGCCAGCTGGCGCTCGCCGTAGACCTCGGTGTAGAGGCCCTGCCACTCGGGCTCACAGGAGCACTGCGTGACGCTCTTGGCCCTGCCCCACCGGAACATGTTCCGCAACATGCCCGCAAGTCTGCCAGAACGCCCTGGTGGCTACCTGCAGGTCGAGTCGCTGGTCAGCGCGACGAACGACTGGCTCACCCAGCGGCGGTCGCTCAGCATCCGGTAGCCGTTCTCGACGCGCGCCTGGGCGTCGGTCACCGCGTCGCGCGGCATGGTCGAGACGATCGGCTGCATGTCGCCCGGGCCGGAGCGGACGTTGAGGATGTCCGCGGTCACCGTGACCTTGCAGATCTCCGCGCTCTTGTCGCTGCCCATCTGCTTGCCGCCGTTCGCGGCGTACATCACGCCCGCGACCCCGAGCACACCGATGACGATCATTCCCCGAACCGGTACACCGAACATGACGCTGCCTTCCGCCCGCACAAAGCCCTGGAACAGCAGATATAGCGGCTGCGAGACCTGTGTGGACGGCTCGGCGCGGCAACCACCCGCAAGAGGAACCGACCGGGTGACGGGCAACGAGAAAGGCCACCCCGGCGTGACCGGGGTGGCCTTCTCACGTGCTCGGATCAGGCGATCAGAACGACGCCATCTTCTTCTTGAGGTTCTCGTCGAGCGCGGCGAGGAAGTCCTCGGTGGTCAGCCACGCCTGGTCCTTGCTGATCAGCAGGGCCAGGTCCTTGGTCATCTGACCGGCCTCGACGGTCTCGATCACGACCTCCTCGAGCGCCTCGGCGAAGCGGATCACCTCGGGGGTGCCGTCCAGCTTGCCGCGGTGCATGAGGCCACGGGTCCACGCGTAGATCGACGCGATGGGGTTCGTGGAGGTCGGCTTGCCGGCCTGGTGCTGGCGGAAGTGACGCGTCACGGTGCCGTGCGCGGCCTCGGCCTCGACCGTCTTGCCGTCCGGGGTCATCAGGACCGACGTCATGAGGCCGAGCGAGCCGAAGCCCTGCGCGACCGTGTCGGACTGGACGTCACCGTCGTAGTTCTTGCACGCCCAGACGTAGCCGCCCTCCCACTTCATGGCCGCTGCGACCATGTCGTCGATGAGGCGGTGCTCGTAGGTGAGGCCCTTGGCGTCGAACTCCGCCTTGAACTCCTCGTTGAACACGCGCTCGAAGATGTCCTTGAAGGCGCCGTCGTAGGCCTTCAGGATCGTGTTCTTCGTCGACATGTAGACGGGGTAGCCCCGCTGCAGGCCGTAGGAGAAGGAGGCGCGGGCGAAGTCCTCGATGGACTTGTTGTAGTTGTACATGCCCATCGCCACACCGCCCTCCGCCGGGAACTCGGTGACGACGTGCTCGATCGGGTCCGAGCCGTCCTCCGGCTGGAACGTGATCGTGAGCTTGCCGGCGCCGGGCACCTTGAAGTTGGTGGCCTTGTACTGGTCACCGTGCGCGTGACGGCCGATGATGATCGGCTTCGTCCAGCCCGGCACCAGCCGCGGGACGTTGGAGATGATGATCGGCTCGCGGAAGACGACACCGCCGAGGATGTTGCGGATCGTGCCGTTCGGCGAGACCCACATCTTCTTGAGGCCGAACTCCTCGACGCGCGCCTCGTCCGGCGTGATCGTGGCGCACTTGACGCCGACGCCGTGCTTCTTGATGGCGTTCGCGGCGTCGATCGTGACCTGGTCGTCGGTCGCGTCCCGGTGCTCGATGCCCAGGTCGTAGTACTCCAGGGTGACGTCCAGGTACGGGTGGATCAGCTTGTCCTTGATGAACTGCCAGATGATCCGGGTCATCTCGTCGCCGTCGAGCTCGACGACGGTGCCCTGAACCTTGATCTTGCCCATAACTCCGGGCGCTCCTCTCGCGACGATGCAAGCAAGACAAGCGTACTGGTAAACCGTCCACCCGTGCCTGCGACCCTGGTTACACCGATTCAGGGTTGCGGTCGGTCGACCGGCTCACGTGTTCCCACTTGTCGATTTCCGCAGTCCGTGCCTGGTCTGCCAGGCGCACCATATCCACCGCGTCGCTGCCCAGCAGCAGACACAGCGGCGGCTCGTCCATGGCTACCACGTCGAGCATGACCTTCGCCGCCTTGGCCGGGTCACCGGGCATGTTGCCGTCGGCGCCACGCAGCAGGCCCAGCATCGCCCCGACAGTCGGAACGTAGTCCTGTCCGTGCTCGGTCACCACCAGGGAGCTGCCGGTCCAGTCCGTCTGCATGCCGCCGAGCTCGATCAACGTCGACCGGACACCGAACGGCGCGCACTCGGCGGCGAGCGTCTCGTTGAACCCGCGCAGCGCGAACTTGGACATCACGTACGGACCGAGCCCGCCGCCCAGCGCCGTGTGCCCCGCGGTCGAACCGGCGTGCAGGAAGTGCCCGGAGCGCTGCTCGCGGAGCACGGGCAGCGCGGCGCGGGTGACGTTGACGGCGCCCCAGAGGTTGACCTCCAGCTGCTCGCGGAAGTCCTCCTCGGAGCACTCCTCGATCGAGGTGACCCGGCCGGCACCGGCGTTGTTCAGGACGACGTCGAGCCGACCGAACTCGCGCACCGCCGTCGCCACGGCCTCGCGCGCCTGAGCGGTGTCACGCACGTCGAGTGCAACAGATCTGACCCGGTCGCCGTGTTGAGAGACGAGGTCGTCGAGATCGCGCGGGTTCCGGGCGGTCGCGACGAGCCGGTGCCCGGCGGCGAGAACCGCTTCGGCGGTCGCGCGGCCGACGCCGCGGGAACTGCCGGTGATGAGCCACACCTGCGCCATGTCCGAACTCCTTTGGATGGAGATGGTTGTCCGGACATATGGAGTTCCGGCTCGGGCGCCTGATACCTGCGACTACTGTTTTCACCATCGGGTGATCACTAGAAGGGACGTAAGTGTCAACTGGGCCAACACATGCGATGAGTGGACTGCTCGCCTGGAGCGCTGTCACCGCACTCGCGCCGAATCACCCGATCGGACAGCTCTCGCCGCAGAGCTGGGCCGTCGGTGCGGTTCTCGCCACCGGCGCGGCACTTCTGCCCGACCTCGACCACCCCGGTTCGACCATCTCGCGCACGTTCGGAGCACTGAGCAGCGGGCTGTCCGCGGGCATCAACGCGCTGAGCAGCTTCGTCTACCGGACGACGCGCCTGAAGAGGGACTCCAAGCGGGACGGCGGACATCGCGGTCTCACCCACACGCTCGTCTTCGCGTTGTTCTCCGCGGTCTTCACCGCCGCGGTCATCCAGAACAGCCAGAAGTGGGCGCTGCCGGTGCTCATGTTCGTGTTCGCCGGTCTCGCGGTGCGCGGCATCATGAACGACTGGTGCCCCAAGCAGGACGCGCTGCTGATCACCGCGGTGTCGGCGGGGATCACCTGGGCGATGATCGCGTGGACCTCGCAGACGGACGCGTCCGCCGCGGCGTGCGGGATCGCGGTCGGCGTCGGCTGTTTCGCGCACTACATCGGTGACGCGATCACCGAGCAGGGGTGCCCGATCCTGTGGCCGATCCCCATCATGGGCAAGACGTGGTACCCGGTCGCGCCGCCGAAGATCATGCGGATGAAGACCGGCGGCGTGGTGGAGATGGCCATCGTGGGGCCGATCGTGACGATCCTGTCGATCTGGCTGGGGCTCGCCGCGTTGCAGGGAACCGGCGCCCTGCCGTTCCTGGACTGGGTGGATCTCCTTCCGGTCTAGTTCCACCGCTGGTCATCCGGCGGCCACCTGCACCACACCCGATCGGCCTAACCTCCACGGACCCCGACCCGTCGCGTGGAGGTTCAGCCATGTCCGAAGTAGCTCGCAGACGCTTCCTGCAGGGGGCGGGCGTGCTGGGTGTGGCGGGAGCGCTGGGCACCGGTACCGCGTTCGCGACCACCAAGCGCTACCAGTGGCTTTCCGGGGACCACCACGCGCACACGCAGTACTCGTACGACGGCATGTACACCGTCGAGCAGCAGATCCGCGGTGCGTTGCGGCACGGCACGGACTGGCTCGTGATCACCGACCACGGCCACGCGTCGCACGAGGCGCATTCGGTCGAGGCGACGGCGGCCGACCTCCGGCGCGCCCAGCGGAAGTTCCCGCAGCTGCTGCTGTGGCACGGCATGGAGTGGAACGTCCCCGGCGCCGAGCACGCGACGTTGTTCTTCGAGGACTGCCTCGACGAGGCCGGCGTGCTGCGCGACTTCGAGCGGCAGTTCGACTGGCGGCTGAACGGCGCCGAGGCGTCCAGCCCCGCCAACGAGAAGAAGGCGCTCGACGCGATCCGGTTCCTGCAGACGAAGATCCGCAACGGCACCATGAAGTCCGCGCTGGTGTTCGTGAACCACCCGATGCGCAACGGCCGGGTGGCGCCCCACGAGCTGCGCGCACTGCGCGACCTGGCACCCGACATCGTTGTCGGCATGGAGGGCGCACCCGGAGCACAGGGCGACGGTGACCCGTTGCGCGGTCCCGGCGGGCATCGCGGCGGATACGCGAACAGCCCCGGCTCGAACTCGTACGCGCCCTACCCGCCCGAGGCCTACCGGACCTACGGCGGCTTCGACTGGATGACGGCGAAGGTCGGCGGCGTCTGGGACTCGCTGCTCGCCGAGGGCCTCGGCTGGTGGATCACGTCGAACTCCGACTCGCACTTCAACTCGCGCGACACGATCGTCCGCGTGCCGGAGCCGGGCAACCAGTTCGACCTCACGGGCAAGCACCTCGACCCCGTCGACTCCGGCCCGCCGCAGGTCGCCCCGCCCTACGTCGACTTCTTCCCCGGCGAGTTCTCCCGGACCGTCGTCGGTGCCACCCGCCGCACGCGCGGCGCCGTGATGGAGGGACTGAGGGCAGGCCGGGCGTGGGTCTCCCACGGCGGCCTCGTCGATGATCTTCGATTCGATGTTTGGGCATCCGGGGGAACGCAGACCATGGGCGGGCGGTTGCGCGTCCGCCGCGGCTCGGACGTGACCGTGCTGGTCAAGGCGCGTCTGGCGACCCGGCCGAACAGCGCCGGATTCATCCCCAGGTTGCGCCGTTTGGACCTCATCAAAGGTGCGGTTACCGGACGATCATCATCTGAAACGTTGGCCACGCCACATGTGAAGGTCGAGCGATCCTACGAGCCGCGCTGGCACTATGCGGTCTTCACGCACACGTTCCGCAACGTCCGGGAGCCATTTTTCCTCCGGTTGCGCGGAACCGACGGCAACCGCGGCGCGTTCGAGCCCCAGGCGGACACACCCGGAGCCGCGAACCCGTGGGAGGACCTGTGGTGCTACACCAACCCGATCTTCGTGGAGGTCAGGTGACCAGCACCTTCGTCGGCATCGACGCCGGCTATGAAAACCGCTGGGAAGCGGAGAAGATCGCGCTGGAGCTGCACGACACGGTGCTGACCACGGCCCGAACGGTCGCGGTGCACGAGGTCGACGCCCACTACGCGATGTCCTTCCTCCTGCCGGTCCCCCCGTCCGACGCGGTGGTGAGCTCACTCGTCGCACAAGGTTTCGGCGTCGCCGTACGCAGTGCGTCCTCGGGACGCCTGGTAGGCCCGGAGGCGCTTCGTGCAGGCGCCTCCACTGCTGCCGAGGCCCATCAGTACCGCCGCGAGGGGCGCGCTCTGCGATACCAGGGCCAACGGTCGTTGCGCGGCCGTCACGGGGTGTCGGACATCCTCGCGTTCACGGCCATAGAAGCCGTTTTCCCGCGAGGCACGCACACGGTCGACACGCGCGGCAACCTGACGCCGTTCTTCCGCGACGGCAAGTTGGTGCTGGTCATCGACTAGTTTTGCGGATGTGCGTGACATCGCTGTCTTCAGTGGTTCTGCCCATCCCTCCCTCGCCGCCGAGATCTGCGGCCACCTCGGCGTCGAGCTCTCCCCCAGCCGGCTGACGCGGTTCGCCAACGACTGCCTGGAAGTGCAGCTGCAGGCGAACTGCCGTGAGCGGGACGTGTTCCTGATCCAGCCGCTGGTCCCGCCGGTGCAGGAACACCTCGTCGAACTCCTGCTGATGCTCGACGCCGCGCGGGGCGCTTCGGCCGCGCGCACGACCGTCGTCCTGCCGCACTACGCCTACGCGCGTTCGGACAAGAAGGACGCACCGCGGATCTCGATCGGCGGCCGCCTGGTCGCCGACCTGATGGTCGCCGCAGGCGCGTCCCGGGTGCTGGCGATGACGTTGCACTCGCCGCAGGTGCACGGGTTCTTCTCGGTGCCCGTCGACCACCTGCACGCCCTGCGCGAACTCGCCGCGCACTTCTCCCGGTACGACCTCTCGAACACCGTCGTGGTGTCACCGGACCTCGGGAACGCCAAGGAGGCCGCGCACTTCGCCCGGATCCTGGGGCTGCCGGTCGCGGCCGGCGCCAAGCAGCGGTTCGCCGACGACAAGGTGCAGATCCAGACAGTCATCGGCGAGGTGGCCGGGCGGGACGTGATCGTGCTGGACGACGAGATCGCCAAGGGCTCGACGGTGATCGAGCTGCTGGACAAGCTGCGGGAGCGCGGCGCCGGGTCGATCCGGGTCGCCTGCACCCACGGGCTGTTCTCCGCCGGTGCACTGGACCGGCTGCAGGCGTTCGACGACGTGCTGGAGATCGTCGCGACGAACACCGTGCCGATCCCGGAGGAGAAGTCCGTGCCGAAGCTGGAGGTGCTGTCGATCGCGCCGGCGATGGCCGAGGCGATGCGGCGGATCAACGTCGGCGAGTCGGTGTCGACCCTCTTCGAGGCACCCTAGGTCACTTGAGGTGCGCGAGTGCCTTGATCAGCCGGTCGCCGACGTCGGCCGGTCCGGGCATCTTGCGCACTACGGCCCGCTGGTGGGCGAGGCCGTGCAGCCCGAGCCACAACGCCACCGCGTCGCCGAACAGGTCGTCGCTGCCGTGCGCGATCCCCTCCTCGACGCACGCGCCCAGCACGTCGACGAGCAGCCCGAACGCCTCCGCGCCGAGTGAGTCGAGGTCGGCGTCGGTGATCGAGGTGTCCTCGACCGACGGCGTCCACAGGCCGCCGAACATGATCCGGTAGCGCTGCGGGTGCAGCTCGGCGAAGTCCAGGTAGGCGTTGCACACCGCGAAGAGCCGTGCGCGCGCGTCCGGCTCCGCGTTGTCGCCGGCCTCGCGCAGGGTGGCCGTGAGCGCGTCCATCTCCCGCCGCACCACGGCCAGCATGATCGACGGCTGGTCCGCGAAGTGCGCGTAGATCGACGGTGCCGCGATCCCCGCCTTGCGGGCGACCGAGCGCAGCGTGACCGCGCGTTCGTCGCCGCCCTCGTCCAGCAGCGCGACGGCCGCGGCGATGATCTCGTCCCGCAGCTTCCCGCCTTCGCCTCTGCGGTTGCGCCTGCGCGGTTCCGTGTTCGTCACGAGCGTAACCATACACCTGAAAGTTTATGGGTGTTAGGCCTTGCGGTCTTAGACTTACGGGCGTTAGCTTATGTCCGTAAGCACAGCCGAGACCGAGGAGCCACGATGAACGCCACGACCGCCACCACCCGCGCCACCGAGATCGTCCTGCCCGGTGTGGTCGAGCCCGACGGCCTGCACGTCCAGGTCCGCGACCTGCCCGCGCCGGGCCAGGGCCAGGTCGTCCTGCGGATGGACGCCACGGGCGTCTCGTTCGCCGAGCAGCAGATGCGCCTGGGCAAGTACTTCGACCAGCCCGCGTTCCCGTTCGTGCCCGGCTACGACGTCGTCGGCACCGTGGTCGGGACGGGGCCCGGCGTCGACCGCGACCTGCGGGGACACCGGTTCGCAGCGGTCACCAAGATCGGCGCGTGGGCGAGCCACCTGATCGTCGAGGCGGCGGACCTGGTGCCCGTGCCGGACGGCGTGGACGCGGCCGCCGCCGAGACCGTCGTCGTCAACGGCGTCACGGCGTGGCAGATGATGTACCGCACGGCGAAGGTCGGGCGCGGAGACACGATCGTCGTGCTGGGCGCGAACGGCGGCGTCGGCTCGACGTTGGTGCAGCTCGCCCGCCACGCCGGCATCAAGGTCATCGGCACGGCCTCCGCCCGCCACCACGACGCCGTGCGCGAACTCGGCGCGATCCCCGTCGACTACCGCGACCCGGACATGTACGCCCGCATCCGCGAACTGGCGCCCGAAGGCGTGGACGCCGTGTTCGACCACGTCGGCGGTCCCGGCCTGCATGAGTCCTGGAAGCTGCTGCGCCGCGGCGGCGCGCTGGTCAACTACGGTACGGCCGCGACCAAGGACGAGCCGGGCAACGCGATGCTGCCGGTGCTCAAGCTCTTCGGACAGCTGCTGGTGTGGAATGCGCTGCTCAACGGCAAGCGCGCGGGCTTCTACAACTTCTGGGCCGGCAAGCGCTTCCGCCCCGCCTCGTTCCGCGCCCGCCTCGCCGAGGACCTCACGCAGGTGCTCGCACTGCTCGGACAGGGCGTGCTGACGCCGCAGATCGCCGCGCGCATCCCGTTGTCGGAGGCAGGTGCCGCACTGGCGCTGGCCGAGTCGCGGACCGTGCTGGGCAAGGTCGTCATCGTCCCGGAGCCGTGAGCAGACCGGGCTGCCGCCAGGCGATCGTGACGGCGGCGACCGCCCTGGTCGACCGGGACCGCGCCGTGACGCTGCGGGCCGTGTCCCGCGAGGCGGACGTGCCCACCTCGTCGATCTACCAGCAGTTCCCCGACGTGCCGTCGATCTTGCTGGCCGTGTGCCACGAGGCCTTCCGCGAACTCGAAGCCGTCGTGCTCGGCGCACCCGACGCCCACGCGGCAGGCCTCGCCTACCTGGACTTCGCCGTCGCTCATCCCCGCCGCTACCGCGTGATGTTCGGTGCGGCCGATCTCTCCTCGCAGGCGCTGCGGCTGTTCACGCGGGTCCTCGCGGACCCCGATCGCGCCATGACGTTCTGGCTGGGCCTGCACGGCCTCGCCGACCAGCACACGGCGATCCGCCGCTCGTCCCAGTTCGCCGTCATCGCACCACGTCTGATCACCTCACTCATCTGACCTCCCGGGAGTCCCCGCCATGAACGCCACCGCTCTTCGCGCCACCACCGTCGCGTCCACCGAGGTCGACAACCGCGCCGCCTACCTGGGTTTCGCGTTCGGTTACGTCTTCGGCCACGGCGCCGCCATGCTCTCCAGGTCCGGCGCGGTCCTGATGCCGGCGTGGCTGCCGATCGGCCTGCTCGCCACCGGTCTCGTCGCCGGCACGATCTTCGCCATGACCGCGTCGCTGCGCGCCCAGAAAGCCGCGTCGGATGCGCGGCGACGAGCCGAGAAGCTGGTCGGCACGGCCTGGATCAGCGGTTTCACCGCGCTGGCGTTGGCGGTCACCGGCCTGAGCACGGTGTTCGACGAGCCGGAGCTGCAGACCGTGCTGTGGCCCGCCGGCGCGACCATCGTCGTCGGCCTGATCTACATCGCCGAGGGCGCGATCCGCGGCAACGCCCTGCACCACAACCTGGGCACCTGGCTCATGCTGGTCGCGGCCGCGACGCTGTTCGTCCCCGGAGCCGGCTTCTTCGGCACGCTGGCCGTGCTGGGTGGCGGCGCCTACCTGGTGGCGGCGTTCCTGGAGCGCCGGCGCCTTGCCGCGTAAGGCTTCTACAGCCGCACTCGCACCGTGACACGACCCTTGTCGTCACGGTGCGAAGTCGCGTGTCCGGTCTTCTTCGTGCCGTCCAGCTCAAGCGTCAGCGGACCGCCCTCGCCCTCGAAGTTCCGCCACCACACCTTCGCGTCCGGCATCATCACGCGGATCTCGACGACCTCGCCTTTGCGCCGGTAGCCGACGGGTGTGCTGATCGTGCGACCGGACCGCCGTCCCGTGTACGTCACGATCGTGAGCCCCTTGCGCACGAGCTTCCCCACGAGCGGAGCGTCCCGCAGTCCGACGACCCACTTGTTGACCCTGCGCACAACCGGTCCCTGAACCCTCATGGATTTGACCGTAGCCTGCTAAGTGGAGACCCCCGTCCACTTGAGGCGAAGTGAGAAGAAGTGACCGCTGAACCGTCTCAGATGCGAGCCGATGCGCGGGAGAACCGGGCGCGCGTGCTCACCGTCGCCCGCGAACTGTTCGCCGAGCGCGGGCTCGACGTGCCGATGGCCGCGATCGCACGCAGGGCAGGCGTGGGCGTCGCCACGCTGTACCGGCGCTTCCCGACCAAGGAATCGCTGGTCATGGAGGCCTTCGCCGAGCAGTTCGCTGTCTGCCAGAGCGTCATCGACGACGCGCTGCAGGACCCGGACGCGTGGCGCGGGCTCCGCACGGTGATCGAGAAGGTCTGCCTGCTGCAGGCCTGCGACCGCGGATTCACCGCCGCGTTCACGGCGTCGTTCCCCGACCTGCACGCCGAGGCGCGCGACCGGACGTGGCGCAACTTCGGCGCACTGGTGCAACGGGCGAAGGACAGCGGGCACCTGCGGGCCGACTTCTCGCCGCACGACCTGACGCTGGTGCTCGTGGCCAACAGCGGGCTGTCCAGCCTGCCGGCGGAGGCCGCGGTGGCCGCGTCCCAGCGCCTCGTCGCGTACCTGCTGGAGTCGTTCCGAGCGGGCACGGACGCCCTGCCGCCGCCCGTGCCGCTCAGCCTGGACCTCGTCCTGCGTTAACCGGGATGAGCGCCGACGGTGTCGCGGATCATCGCACCCAGGTCGGCCGAACCCTGGCGCGCGCAGTGGGCGCAGCAGAAGAACTTGCCCTCCACCTCCACGCCGTGCCCGATCACGCGGCAGTCGCAGTGCTCGCAGCGCGGCGCGAGCCGTTGGATCGCGCACTCGAAGCTGTCGAACGTGTGCACACCCCCGCCGACGGTGCGCACCTCGAAGGCCATCCAGTACTCGTTGCCACAGACGTCACAGGTCGCCATGCGCCGAAGACTGCGACAGGTCAGTCGGGTCGGCAACTCGAAGCGTCGAGTTGCGCGACCAGCGTCTTCGGGGCGATCACCCGATAGGCGTCCTCGACGAGATCGGCGACGACGTCCCAGTCGACGGGGACGTCGAGGTACACGCCGAGCCAGCCGCGATGACCGACGTAGGGCGGGCGGAAGTAGTTCTCGGGGTCCTGCGCGACGAGGGTCTCCTGCACCCCGGGGCCCGCCGCGCACCAGAACGCCCTGCGGTCGTCGTGGTGGTGGTCGGCGGACGTCACGAAGGTCTTCTTGCCGCGGACGAACCAGGTCGGCTCGCCGTGGCTCAGGCGTTCGGTCACCTCTGGCAGCGCGAGACAGAGGCGGCGCAGGCGTTCGAGCGCTTCCACCCGGACATCTTGCGCCACTTCACCCCCGTCGTGCCATCTGCGTTCCGTCGCCGCACAAGCCGAGGCCCGGCACCACAACGCACCCACGTCACCAGGTGTCCGTCACACCGTCCACAGAGGACGCTGCATCGCAGAACCCCGGCCCGCGAAGGTGTCGCCGAGCACGGCGAACGACGCCATCGGCGAACAGGGGATCCCCATGAGAGCGGGACCGGCCGGATTCGAACCGGCGTTCTCCCTCCTCCGTTCAGGAGGGCGCGTCGACCACTGCGCTACAGGCCCCTTCGCCACCGCCCCACCCACACTAGTCGGGGAAGTGCGGGCCGTATGCCCTGCGAAAGTGTTGGACCCAATAAGGTTCACGGACCAACCCCGAACTGGACGGTGTCGTGCCAGGGATCGACTACTACGAGTTGCTCGGTGTCGACCGGGGCGCCAGCGCCTCGGAGATCAAGTCGGCCTACCGCTCTCTCGCCAAGGTCATGCACCCCGACGCGGGTGGGACGTCCGGCGGCTTCCGCCTGCTCCAGGAGGCCTACGAGACGCTGAAGGACCCGGTCCGGCGGGCCGACTACGACCGCCCGGCGTCCCGGCCGCCCACCGCGGCGCGACCGCAGACGCGGCCGCGACCTCGCAGAACAGGCCACACCGGCAGGCTGCGCGACTTCGGCGACGACCCGAACTACACGGCGCCGCGGCCCCGTGTCGACCTCGGTTCGATGGAGTGGTGGCACCGCATCGACCTCGGCGCGCGCGTCCGCTACGTCCCCGCCACCGGCCTCGGCCACGCCCCCGCGGCAGCCGCGATCGGGGGGTGGTTCGTCCTGCTCCTCCCGCTGACGATGACCTTGTCGCCGCTGCTGCTCGCCGTCTGGCTGCCCCTCGTGGCGGCCGCCGGTTACGGGGCGTTCCGGCTGGTGCGCCGCTACATGACGGTCGCGCGGGCCGAACGGGCGTTCGCCGGTGAGTACGACGGGAACACGATTTTCGGCCGTCCGGGTGAAAACCGACGCGAACGGCTGACCGCCGGACTGCTCACGGAGTACATGACCCAGCTACCGGGCGTGCGCATCTTCCACGGCCTCGCGTGGCCCGGATCGGTCTTCACGGACGTCGACCACGCCCTGCTCTGCGGCCGCCGCCTGGTCCTCATCGAGTCGAAGTCATGGCTCCCCGGCCACTACTACTGCGACGAGGACGGCGAACTCTGGCGCAACGGCCACCCGTTCCGCGGCGGAGGCACCCAGCTGCTCGAAGGCGTCGAACGCTTCGCCGAGCTGCTGCCGTGGCTCGAGGTCCGCGGCGCCCTGCTCGTCTACCCGAGCCGCGCCGGCGAGGTCACGTGCGACGACGACCTCGACTTCGAGGTGCCGCCGATGACGCCCGAGCAGTTCGTCCGCGAGATCGGCGACTGGCTGGCCGACGACCCGGCCACCGTCGACCGCGAGGCATTGCGCGTTCTCGTGCGCCAAGTGGTCTCGGAAGTCCGCGTAGCCGGCGCCTAACTCGTTGTGACCTTCACGAACTTCCGGTCCGATTAAGACAAAAAGACCCTTGACTGGCGACTGACGGCCTGAAAGATTGGCATTGTTCCTGGGGGGACAAGTCGGCGTCGGGGGACGCCCTCCCATGGACTTTTTCAGTCACGCACACATGGGGGATTCGAAGTGAAGAACGTCATTCGCAGAGTTTCTGTCGCCATTGCGGCGGGCGCCGCCCTGCTGTCGATCGTGGCCGCGCCGGCCTCGGCCGCACCGAAGTTCGAGCCGTACGACCTGCCCGGCGTGGGCACGCAGGCCCAGGCCAAGATCGCCGCCGCGGGCGAGGCCATCTGGACCGCGATCATCCCGAAGACGACCGACGTCAATTACGGCGCCTCCGTGGACCGCTGCGCGGACATCGCCTGGAACTCGCTGGACAACGGCGCCCGCGCCATCCTGTTCGACTGCTACGGCACGAACAACCAGAAGTGGGCCCCTGTCTGGGTCGCGGGCACCGGCAGCCAGTACGGCACCGCGATGTTCATCAACGCCAACTCCGGCAAGTGCCTCGACCTGTCCGGCAGCGCTCCCACCAACGGCTCGCACGTCATCCAGTGGAACTGCCACAACGGCGCGAACCAGCAGTGGGAGGTCGTGCTGCCCACCGGTGCCGACCCGGCGACCTACGACGGTCCGATCCTGTTCAAGAACCGCGCCACCGGCAAGTGCCTCGACACCGACAACGGCGGCATCGCGAATGGCACCGGATTCCTGCAGTGGGACTGCCACGGCAACCCGAACCAGCTGTTCACGCTCTACAAGTGGATCTGATGATCTGAAGTACACGTGAAATGGCCGCCCGCACATTTCTGCGGGCGGCCACCACTATTTCTCCACAACGGCACCGAGGACCGCCACCGGCGATCTTCCGCCGGTCATGAGATCCTTTCCGCCATGACCCGCACGGTGTGCCTCGCACAGAACCCCGACGCGGACGCACTCCTCGCGTCAGACATGTTCGCCCTGCTCACAGGAATGCTGCTGGACCAGCACACTGCTTGATGTATGACTAGCGTATGGATCCATCCGACCGCGTCCAACGCGCACACTGGGGCGACTTCGAGGGCCTGAACCTGGCCGGTCTCGTCCGCCTGTCGTTCGAGCTGAACCACGACGACCCGCAGGCGAACGTGCGCAGCTTCCCCTTGTCCGGCAGGGACATCAAGGGCCGCGAGGAACAGGAGAAGGACTGCCGCACGTACGTCGAGTCCCGCAAGGGTCAGTACGTGCACACGTACATCGAGCCGGACACCTCTGCCTGGAAGCGCAAGCGCGTGCAGCTCCCTGACGGCTCATACACCTACCGCGTCGTGCGTCCGATCTTCGAAGGCGCTTTGAACGACCTGAAGCGCGGCACTACGCCAGACGGTGAGCGGCTGGACGGCCTGGTCGTCTACGACATCGATCGGCTCACCCGCGACAACCGGCACCTTGAAGACGCCATCGAGGTCGTGGAGCACTTCCGGCGTCCGATCATGGACATCACGGGCACGCTTGACTTGCTGACCGACAACGGCCGGACCGTGGCCCGCATCGTCGTTGCCACCAACAACAAGCAGTCCGCTGATACGGCCCGCCGCGTGCGTCGGAAGCACCGCGCGTTGGAGCTCGCCGGCATTCCGACCGGAGGCCGCCGCCCGTTCGGGTGGAACGAGGACAAGCGCACGCTAAACCTGGCCGAGGCCGAGCTGATCCGCGAGTCCGCACAGCGGATCCTGCGTGGCGCTCCCCTTGGGTCGATCGTCAATGACTGGAACGACCGAGGTGTCACCACGCCGTTGGGGAACAAGTGGACCAACCAGACGGTCAAGACGGTCTTTCGGAACCCTCGGGTCTGCGGATTCCGGTCGAGGAACGTACGTGAGATCAACCAGCAGACCGGCAAGGAGTCGTTCCGCGTCGAGATCGTTCGCGACGACACCGGAGAGCCGGTCATCGGTCAGTTCGAACCGATCTTGACCGTCGATGATTGGGACGCGGTCACGGCAGTGATCGGCAACCACGCGATCGCTGGACGCGGCAAGAACACCCGCACGTACTTGCTCACCGGCACGCTTCGCTGCGGCAAGGATGACTGCGGCGGCAAGCTTCGCTCGCTGAAGGCACACGCATCGCGGGTGAAGGACCCCAACCGCTTCTATTACACCTGCGAGGCCAGGAACAAGGGCGGTTGCGGCGGAGGCGTCAGCATCCCAGGCCAGGAGACCGATGCGTGGGTGACGGCCGCAGTGATCCGCAAGTACGAGCTAGAGGCTGAGCGCCGCGAAGCTCAGAGCACGCCGGAGCCGTGGGCGCAGGAGGCCGAGCTTGCCGAGGTCCGTGAGGACCTGCGGGAACTAAGTACAGCTCGCAAGGAACGGCGGATCTCAGCCAACCGCTACTTCGCCATGTTGCCCGAGCTTGAGCAGCAGGAGCGTGAACTACTCGCTGACCGCGAACGCTGGTTGGCGAAGACAGCGACGGCAGGCACGAGCCTGGCAACGATTCGCGCCGACTGGGATGACTACCCCTTGGCCCAAAAACGCGCATACATAGAAGAAGCGCTAGCTGCCGTCCTGGTCCTCCCAGCCAACGGACGTCGAGGATTCCACCCGGAGCGGATCGAACTCGTTTGGCGATCCTGAAAGATTAGTGAAGCTACCTAACTTTATTGGTTGGACCAATTCCCCCGGCCCGCTCCAGCCGGCACTCTCACGCCTGCGAAAAATTGTCAGTGCCGCGATCTAGACTGGTCGGCAGTTAGATGCAGGCGGAACATCCCAGGAGCCAAAGTTGGTCAAGAAGTTCAACGCGAGCGCGTTCCAGGCGCAGCTTAGAGCCGCACAGCGCAAGGCCGAACAAGACTTCAAGCGCAAGGTCAGCCATGCCCAAAACAAGATCACACAGGAGGCGCGGAGGATCGATCAGCAAAATCAGAAAGTGGTTGACGACTACAACCATAAGGTCGCAGCGCACAACCGCGCCGCCGAACAGCACAACAGGAAGGTGGTCGCAGACATCAATCGAAGCCTGCAAGCGAGCAGCAGTCGCCCCTCAGTGCGCTACACCGTCCACGAACGGCAGCTTGTTGATCGAGTTCACGAAGCAGTCGCAGGACTGGACAACCGGGAATACGACGCGTTCCTCAGCTACGCACGGATTGACGGTGCCCAGGTAGCCACAGAACTTCGCGAAAACCTCGCAGAACTCGGCGCATCAGTCTGGTTTGACGAAATTGCAATCATCCCTGGCAAGAGCCTGGCACTCCAGATGGATTCAGGTCTGCGAAGGGCCAAGTCAGGCATTGCCCTCTTGACACCCGCTTACCTCACTGGCAGGTTCTGGACCCAGCGCGAGCTAGGTGCCTTGCTACACAAGAACACTCTCATTCCAGTGCTGCACAACGTCACCTTCGAGGATGTTGCCGAGTACAGCGGGATTCTGCCGGACCTTGCAGGATTCACTACAGCAAACGATTCCGTGCGCGACATAGCAGTGAAAATTGCTTCGGCAATTTTGCCCAATGCGGACGTCGCCTAACAGACATCAGGCACAAACCATGCCTCTAGCTATGCTGTAGGCTTACAATTGTGCTTCCTGGACCTGACAGCGCAGACACCCGTTGGACAATCCACGAAGAACGACTCGTGGACGACACTCGCAAGCTTCATGTGAGCATCGCCCACGTCGAACTGCCAGACGGTGTCCACTTTGAGCAGTGGGTGTTGCGTATGCCCAAGGCAGTCATGGCCTTGGTGCTCGACGATGCGCACGAGAATGTACTCATGATCTACAGGCATCGGTGGATCATGGACCGCTGGACCTGGGAACTCCCCGGCGGCTACCTCGATCCGAATGAGGACCCTGCCGCTTGCGCGGAACGCGAAGCGATCGAGGAGACCGGCTGGAAGCCGCGCAACGTCAGGCTGTTGACGACCTTCCAGCCTCTCACCGGTACTGCCGACTTCGAAAACCTGATCTACATCGCCGAAGGCGCGGAGGACACAGGCCAGCAGGCCGACATCAACGAAGCTGAACGCGTGGCCTGGATCCCGTTGTCCTCGATCAAAGACATGATCGCCAAGGGCGAGATCATCGGGGCAGCCGCACAGGTCGGTCTACTGCACGTCCTCGCGTTCGGCTAGCCCGATGCCAACAGCCGCCATCTCCGCGTAGAGCACCTGGACCGCAGGCTCTGCGCGGAACGGCTGGAGACGCCGAGCCACGTCCTCCAGGTAGGCCACAGTCCGGACCGAATGCATGTTGCCCGCCATGCGCAGAGCACTGGTGCCCGCCGCGCAAGCCTCTTCCACACGCCGCTGATCGGCCAGGATCGAAGCGAGCAAAGCCGTGTTGAACAGCCGTCCTCGGTCGTACCCCTCGGTCATCTCCAAGGACCGCCGAGCGAACCGCTCAGCCTCATCAGGCCGACCAAGATCCCGGAAGCAGTGCGCGAACTTCGCCGCCATGTACGCGGCATCGAAGTACCGCAGCCACTCAGGCACATCAGAGCCCGCCGACGAGAACGAGTTTTCCGCATCCCCAAGCGCCGCAAGGCATCCCTTGGCATCGCGACGCAACGCGAGCCCATGAGCTTCCATCACCGCGGACTCCGCCATGAGCGGCGAGATGCCGGTCCGGCCGGCGTTGTCCCGCGCAGCTCGGGCCAGGTCGACAGCCACGAGAGGCGAGCGCACGAAGGCCGCGTGATGGCTCATGCCAGCCAGCATCTCGGCAGCAAGCGCGTCGTCACCGACGTCCTGGCAAAGTTGGAGAGCCTGCCGCAGATGCTTGCGCCCAGCGCTGGCGTCGCCCACGTCGTACGCCATCCAGCCAGCGAGCTGGTTGAGTTCGGCGACGGCTCCGAACAGCTCACGCCGCACACCGTCCCGGAATCGACCACCACGCAACAGGGGCACAGCTTCACCAACGAGGTAGTGGCTGACCGTCGCGCGTGCGTGCCCACCGCCGAAGCGGTTGTCGAGCTGCCTGAACGTTCGCGTCATGGCCCGCAGCGTCTCGACATCAGCCGTTCCGACGATCCGCTCAACGGCCTCTGGTGACGGCGCGCTGAACCAGCCAAAGCCGGACTCGGCCGACATCACCGAGGAGGGCGGCATGTCGTCATCTTCGAACTGGAACCACAGCAGGGCCTCAGGGATGCGAAGAGCCCACGCCCACTGCTCAAGCTTGCCCAGATCTCGAAGCGGTTCGACCGTGCGTTCCAGGCGACTGACCTGCCCCTGCGTCAGCCCGAACCAACGCCCGATCTTGGCTTGTGTCAGCGCCGGATCATGTTCCTTCCTGTAGGCCTCGATCACGTGGCCGAAGTGCCTTGACCGCAGGGCAGCACTGAGGCGCGGCCGGTCCCAGAATTCGGCAGGCTTGGCAGGCGCACGAGAAGCCTGAACATCGCGACGGACGCAGGGCGCACACAGGAATGCGCGGTTGTCACTCGCCAACCGCGTTCCGCATCCCCGGCATTGCCGAGGCGTGTCCCGTGCGCTCATCACCGCCCCTGACCTGCGTTCAAGCCCGAGTGTAATCACGCGAGCACCCGCTGACGTGCAGATATGAGCGGATTGGATATCTCAGCCACCTACGTGGTGGGTTCATTGCTTCAGCGCGCCGATCGTCGTGTCAGGACGACTCGACAGGAGGCAAGAGATGGGGTTCTACGTACTCGCTCGACCAGAGGAAGGAGCATTTTCAGCAGTGGTCGAGCACCTGCCGGGCGCACCGACGCTGCTGGCCGCAATCGGTGACTCACAGATTGCCGTGCAGACGCCGGACGGCCCGGACGGGCTGAAACTCGCGGCTCAGTTCGCGTGGGGTCTCGCGAAAGCGGCCACCGAGTTCGCGGCCAGGTGCGAGGAGTTGCACCTGGCAGCCAGCAACGCCGAGTCCGAGACCTTCGCGCCGGTGAGCGAGGACGAGCTGGCACGTTGGAGCACACTCGTCGGGCGTGCTGAGTGAACCGGTGGACGATGGAACTGGTGGCGCTCGGCTATTGCTTAGTGGTCTTGCTGCTGGCGCAGGTGGCGTGTTCGCGAGCGAACAAGTCCGTGCGGCGCCAAGCGCTTTCGCCGAAGCAGCTCAAGTCGTCGCCGTGTGTGTCGTATGGGCTTGCGTCGTTCTGTACGCAGTTGCCTGCGGCCTACAGGCAGCGTGGCGACGGCGAACAGCCCGCCAACAAGCTCGCCGAGTTGCTGACGAGCTCTCCAATTCAGTCGCAGCGATCCAACGCCACCTTGCCGCAGAACACGACGACTGACCGAACACCGGCCGCCGCCTGACGGCCGTCTGATCGACCGCAGCGGAGCCGCGACGCAGTTCGCGAACACGTGCGACAACTCAACACAAGCGCCAGAAACCTATACATACAAACAAACTTGAGGCTACGGCCTGCGGAGTGGCACATCATCCCCTGACGAGAGCAGCACGAGGGCCATGCCCTCTGGGGTGCCGCAGAAGACCGCAACCACCACACAAACACTCCCTTTCACAAACACAAGTAGGGGTAGATCCCCGCGCTGCCTGTGTTGACGCGTCGTGGCTCCACGACCGTGAAGGGGAGTGTTTCTTGTGGGGCCATCGCCCGACGAGATGTGGGAGTGGGCCGAGCAGCAAGCCGCAGCCGTGCCCGCCTGGAGCGAAGAACGCTGGCAGCGTGTCAACGCGATCTTCGGCGTTCGACTCGCCGACGAACGAGCCGCCCAGCATCAGCAGGAGGCCGCGTGATGAGCGGCCACGAGATCGACCTGCCACCCGAGTTCGTGTCGTTGGCGAAGGGTGCCGCCAACAAGCAGGACTTCCACCGCTGGAAAGAGATGGTCGCCAGCACGCGCGGCTGCTCCGCGCCGATCCGTCTGGTCGGATCGTCTGCCACGGTCGACGCCGCGACCGGCGAAGTGCTCAGCACCTACTCGACGTGGGACGAGCCGAACGAGTACCTGCTGACCGCCTGCGGCAACCGACGCGCGAGCCGGTGCGAGGCGTGTTCGCAGGTCTACGCCGATGACACGTTCTACCTGATCAGGTCAGGGCTTGCCGGAGGTCGCGACGTCCCGACCTCCGTTGCGTCGCACCCTCGGGTATTCGCCACGTTCACCGCGCCGTCCTTCGGGCCGGTGCATGCTCGGGTCATTGACTCCTCCGGTGCAGTTCGTCCGTGTCATCCGCGCCGTGAAGGACCCTCTTGCCGCGCCAAGCACGAGGAAGACGACTCAGCACTCGGGCAGGCGATTGATCCGGCCAGCTATGACTACACGGGAGCGGTGCTGTGGAACAACCGTGCTGGCGAGCTGTGGCACACGTTCGCCGTGTACCTACGCCGGCACCTGGCCGAGGCGTTGGGAGTCTCGCGCTCGAAGCTCACCAAGGTCCTGCGGGTCGAGTACGCGAAGGTGGCCGAGTACCAGGTGCGCGGCCTGGTGCACTTCCACGCCGTGATTCGGCTCGACGGGCCGTCCGGTCCGGGCGAACCGCCGCCGTTCGGTATGGATGCGGAGATGCTGTGCGATGCGATCAACAGCGCTGCCCGCGCGGCGAAAGTTGGCGTGCCAGGATTCTCCTCAACGATCCGATGGGGCAAGCAGCTCGACATCAGGCCTATCGGGCACGACGGGGATGGCTGGACGGACGCCAAGGTGGCGCGGTACATCGCGAAGTACGCCACCAAGGGAGCCGAATCCGCAGGGACCGTTGATCGGCAGATCAGGAGCGTTGGTCACCTGCACCGCGTTCGCGGTCTGTCGGACCATGCACGCCGGATGATCGAGACGTGCTGGGAGTTGGGCGGCCACGAGGACCACGCGTATCTGAAGCTTCGGGAGTGGGCGCACATGCTCGGGTACGGCGGGCACTTCTCGACCAAGAGCCGTCGGTACTCCACGACGCTCGGGAGCATGCGCAGTGATCGAGCGAGGTTCCGCGCTGATCTTGCTCGCGAGCTTGCCGGGCTTGATCCGCTTCCGGCTGATCAGCACACCGTTCGTGTCGGTGACTGGGCTGTTGCCGGTGTCGGCTACACCAATTCAGGCGAGGAGTCCTGGGCCGAGCTGATCCGTGAGCAGCACCGATACAAGCCTGTCGCGCGGCCGGCCGACACGGACTCGGCTGCGTGACGGTGGTTCAGAGTTTCTTCTCCCTGTTCAAGGCGCTGGCTGCGCCAGCGCAGGCGCCCTCCTCTTCTGTCCACATCCCCGCCCGCTGCGCGCGGCCTCCGGCCGTGCTCGGGACGGGGCGCGGACAGGGAGGGCGCCTACTGGCGGCAGCGCAATAGCGAAAAGATGACCACCGATGCGCACCAGATCGTGACGATCGCCGACGTGGCTGTTTGATCGAGCTGGGCACGGCGATCGACGCCACGCCACCGCTTCGCGCCGTCGTGCCAACGGGTCAGGCAGCTCTGAGGCGGTCGTGGCATGCTTCCCGCCATGAGTCCCCAGCTGCGCATTGCGCAAGATCCTGAAGCCGACGCGTTGCTATCTAATAGCACACTGGCCTTGCTTTTTGGCATGATGCTCGATCAACAAATTCCAATGGAGAAAGCCTTCAAAGGACCGAAGGAAATTGCCGACCGGATGGGAGCACTAGACGTCAATATCATCGCCGAAGCAAGCCCTGAAGAATTCGCCGCCACCATCGCCAACAAGCCAGCAATCCATCGTTTTCCTGGCGCAATGGCTAAGCGACTTCAGGACTTGGCGAAGTACCTAGTGGAGCACTATGACGGGAACGTTGATGCAATTTGGACACGGAACAACCCAGACGGCCCAGAGGTTCTAAAGCGCCTTAAGGCACTGCCTGGCTTCGGCGATCAAAAAGCACGTATCTTCCTAGCATTGATCGGGAAGCAGCTTGGAATCAAGCCCGAAGGCTGGAGAGAGGCCGCCGGAGCCTACGGCGAACAGAACTCAAGGCGAAGTGTCGCGGATGTCTCCGACCCCGTAAGCCTAATCGAAGTGCGAAACTTCAAAAAGGAGGCAAAGGCTGCCGCTAAGAACCAGAAGGGTCAGTCCTGACCCAATCTCTCCTTAATACTTTCGACAAATTCTTTTCGCCCAGCTTCGTCAACCGCAACGTCAGCCCATACGGCCGCAGATGCTTCCCATACGCGGTCCGTTCGAACTCTGGCCCCAAGTCTTTCAGCTACCTTCCGCGACCACGCGTGATGGTTTTCAATCTGGACCGCATCATCGACCGCCTCGAACAAGTCGCCTGCCCGAACACCAAGCCTTTGCGAAACCGCTTCCCATGCATCTTCTGACATTGACGCGAAGACGGCCCGCTCAGGTGCGGCTTTACCAGGAATAACTACACACCCTGGACTAGCTCCTTGCTCGCCGTCTAGAACACCCATCGCATTTGTTCCAAGCTTGTCATCAGCCGAGAGTGCACCTAGCGTCTTCACGGTCGAAGCAGCACCGACAGGGAGAATCGACAGCCTATTTCGAATCTCTGGAGCTTCATGCGCGATAAGCGCGTCCACCAAAACCGCCGACTCCAGGTCTTCACAGTAGAGCGTCAGCTCCGGATGATAGACATCATCCATCATTGACATCGAGAACTCAGGCGTCACCCCGTAGATGACGTTTCTTTCACCTTTTCGAGTAAGCTGAATGTGAACCCTAGCTTCCGCAGGAAGCTGCTCAAGAATATACGGTGAATGCGTGGACAGGAGGAACTGAACCCGATTGGCGCGAGCAACGGCGAAGAGCTCGGTCATCAGACGTCGCTGCGCCCTGGGATGTAGAGAAGCCTCGACTTCGTCGATCAGAATAAGCGAGTATTTTGGCACAGAACGCAGGAGTGCAACGAGGTCGGCAGTCGCGTCTTCACCAGCACCTTGATGGAAGTTAGAATACTCGCCTTCCGGCGTTGTCAGAACGCCGATCTGCTTGTTCTCATAGGTTGCCATCACGCTCTTCGTGTACGGCTTGTTCATAATCCGAGAAAGAAGAGCTCGATCTTCCTCAAGGAAGGGAATCTCGTCGCCTGGAAAGATTAGCTCTTTGGCGATCTTCCCATACCCGACGAGCGTATTGATCGGCTGCGTTCGACTGACATCCAGGAAGAATACCGATCTAGGGTGGCGATTCGGCATACCGCGCCAACGCGACGTCTTCTTACTCAATGATATTGAGGTCGTAACATCACCACGACGGACTTGGTATCCAAGCTTGACGCCTTCCACCTTCTCCCACGGAGTGCTAGGAAAGAAGTCGTCTGGATAAAAAGCCAGAGTGTCGCGCACACCTTTCGGCGCCCCATATGCAGCTGCGGCTGCCTTCAGTACCGTACTTTTACCCGCCCCGTTCTCGCCAGCGATAGCGACAACCGGAAATCTGAACTCAACAAGAGTACTTTTCCATCCCCTCAGGCCTTCGATGCGCACCGATTCGAGGAACTGTGGCCACCCGGCACCCGAGTGCCGCTCCGTATTCCAGTCCTGCACGACCGGGGACAATGTCACGGGCTTGCGCGGGTCACCCACGTGTTCTCCAAGTCGGGCCACAAAGCGGAACAGGCTAGATGAACCCCTATATCGCGCAAGCGCCGCAAACATTACCAACATACACTCGCGACTGTGTTGCGACCAGCAGATCCCGATGGAGAAGGCGTTCTCCGGCCCCAAGGTCCTCGCCGACCGCATGGGCGGCCTGGACGTGCACCGCATCGCCGAGGCCGACCCCGAGGCCTTCGCCACCATCATGGCCACCCCGCCCGCCGTGCACCGGTTCCCCGGCTCGATGGCCAAGCGGGTGCAGGCGCTGTCCCAGTTCGTCGTCGAGACCTACGACGGCGACGTCACGCGGATCTGGGCCGACGGGGACGGGGCCGCGGTGCTGAAGCGGCTCAAGGCGTTGCCCGGGTTCGGGGAGCAGAAGGCCAAGATCTTCCTTGCACTTCTGGGCAAACAGTTCGGCGTGACGCCCGAGGGGTGGCGTGCGGCGGCTGGGCACTACGGGGACGAAGGAAGCCGACGTAGCGTCGCCGACGTGCGCGACCAGGCGTCGTTGCTGGAGGTTCGCGACTTCAAGAAGGCCGCGAAGGCCGCCGCCAAGAAGTAGCCAGGCCGTCCGTCGTCTGGTGCACTGCACGTACGCCGCCAGTCCGCACGAGGTGTGCCACCTCGTGGGAGAAGGGGCGTTTGCGTTGCGCATCAAGGTGATCGGCGTGTTCATCGTCCTCGTGCTCGGGTTGACGGGGCTTCCGGCGGGGGCGGCGACGTCGTGGCCGGGCGACTCCGCCACGAAGTACGCGGACGGGACGAACATCTTCGGCACGAACCTGAGCGGTGTGTCGTTCGAGGGTCCGGGTGTCGTGTGGGCGGTCAGGAACGGGCCCTCCACGCTGTACCGGCTCGTGCCGAGCGGGAGCACGTGGAAGGTCGACCAGAAGCGGTCGCTCAGGTTCGCGGACGGGCAGGGTGATCCCGATGCCGAAGGGGTCGTGAGCACGCCGGACGGGCTCTTCGTGGCCGTCGAGCGCGACAACGACGACGGTGACGTGAGCGCGCCGAAGATCCTCGAGTACGGCGCCGGCAGCAACGCGGTCGCCGAGTGGGAGCTCGGCGGCATGCCCGAGGTCGACCCCAACGACGGGCCGGAGGCCATCTCGTGGGTGCCGGACTCGTTCCTCACGCGGAACGGCTTCAAGGACGACAGCGGCAGGACCTACGACCCGGCCGAGTACCCCGGCCACGGCAGCGGGTTGTTCTTCGTCGGGCTGGAGGCCACCGGTGAGGTGTACGTGTACGCCCTGCAGCAGTCCGGCGCGAAGTTGCTGAGCAGGTTCGCGAGTGGTCAGAGCCAGGTGATGGACCTGGAGTTCGACGGCGCCAAGCTGTGGAGCATCTGCGACAACCACTGCAGCGGCCGCACGACGACGCTCGCCATCAGCAGCGGCAGGTTCAAGGTCACGGCGACGTACAACCGGCCGTCGACGCTGCCGAACGTGAACCTCGAAGGTTTCGCGATCTCGCCGACCTGCACCAACGGCAAGAAGGTCGTTCTCTGGTCGGACGACGACAACACGAGCAGTCACGCGCTCAGGAGCGGAACGCTGAACTGCACGGGCTAGACCGGGGATTGTCGGGGTGCGGAACTAAGCTGCCGCGCGTGACCGCACCCCACATTCCCGGCCTGACCGACCTGAGACCGTTGGGCGCGGGCGGGTTCGCCACCGTCTACACCGCCCACCAGTCCCAACTCGGTCGCGACGTCGCCGTGAAGATCGACAACCGGGTCCTGGTCGACGAGCGGGACCGGAGGCGGTTCCTCCGCGAGGCGCAGGCGGCGGCCAAGCTGTCGGGTCATCCGCACGTCGTCGGGGTGCACGACGCGAACATCACCGGGCACGGCACGCCGTACATCGTCATGGAGCTGTGCACGGGCGGGTCGCTCGCCGACCAGCTCGACCGGCAGGGCCGGTTGCACCCCGAGCAGGTGCGCGACCTCGGCATCAAGCTCGCCGACGCACTCGCCGCGGCACATCAGGAAGGCGTGCTGCACAGGGACATCAAGCCCGCGAACATCCTCGTCGACCGCTACGGCACGCCGAAGCTCGCCGACTTCGGGCTCGCGGCGCTGCTCGACGCGCAGGGCGGCAGCACGGTCACCAGGGACGCCCTGAGCCCCAGCTACGCGCCGCCCGAGGCGTTCGCGATGGCCGAGCCGTCGCCGCAGGCCGACGTCTACTCGCTCGCGGCGACGCTCTACACGCTGCTCGCTGGCAAGCCGCCGCGTCCGGTGCCGTGGCCGATCACGTCGTTCGACCAGCTCGGCGAGATCCTGCGCCGGCCCGTGCCCGCGGTGCCGGGGGTGCCGCCCGCGTTGCACGAGGCGCTGGCGAGGGCTCTGCACCCGGACGCGAACCTGCGCACGCCGAGCGCCGCGCAGCTGCGGGACGAGCTGCTCGACCCGATGCGCATGCCGACCGTGCCGGTCGCTCCCCCGCCCAAGCGCAGGGCGTGGCCGTTGGTCGCCGGCGCGGCGGGGCTCGTCGTCGCGATCGTGGTGGGCCTGGTCGTGTGGAACCCGTTCGACAAGGAGCGGACGACCGCCCAGGGCGCTGGGCCGTCGACGACCCAGCAGGGCGGCGCCGAGGACATCCCGCCGTACCTCAAGAAGTGCGACGCCGGGTTCTGCATCGACAAGTCGACCTGCTTCCGCGGCGTCACGAACATCGGCGGCATGCCCGCGGTCGCCAGGAAGGTCGGCAGCTGTGCGGACCTGCACTACTGGGAGGCGTTCTCCGGCGGCTGGCTCTCCGGGGAGATCCCGGCGGTCGACTCCGACGAGCTGATGGCCTCGCCCGAGCTGAAGGACGTCTGCACGCCCGCGGTGATGAAGGCGAACTCGCGGCCGACCGTCGACACCTCCGGCTGGGACATGACGGCCCTCGGCTTCAAGGACGGCAGCCGCAACTACTTCCTCTGCCTGGGCTCGCAGCCCGGAGCCGGGGAAGTCGTCACCAGCGCGTTCGGCAGTTGAACAAATCCACTTGCGACGGTCACTAACGTTGACCGACGTGCGTGTTCACGCCGATTTGATCATTGCTGGATTCCGAAGGTATTCGACCTACCGACAAGCGATGCTGGCCGGGATGACCGCGAACGTGGTCTTCGGCCTGCTGCGGGCCGCCGTCCTCGTCGCCGCTCTCCGAGCGGCGAACGGTGAGATCGCGGACTACGGCATCGCTGCCACCAACACGTACGTCTGGATCGGGCAGGGGCTGCTCGGGTTCATCCTGTTGTGGGGGACCAACGAGCTCGCCGAGCGCGTGCGATCCGGTGACGTCGTGGTCGACCTGTACCGGCCGTGGCACCTGCAGAGCGCTCTGCTCGCGCAGGACCTCGGCCGTGGCGGGTACGCGTTCCTGACCAGGCTCGCGCCGCCGATGGCGTTCGGCATGCTGCTGTTCCCGTTCCAGTTCCCGGCCGATGCGGTGCAGTGGCCGCTGTTCCTGGTCAGCGCGGTCATCGCGCTGGTCATCAGCTTCGCGTGCCGGTTCCTGATCGACGTCAGCGCGTTCTGGCTGGTCGACAACCGGGGGCTGTACGGGTTCTGGAACGTCACGTCCGGCCTGCTGTGCGGGCTCACCGTGCCTGTCGCGTTCTTCCCGGGGTGGGCTCGCGAGGTGCTGTGGATGACCCCGTTCCCCGCGTTGATGCAGTCGCCGATCGACGTGTTCCTCGGGCACGGCGATCCGCTGCGAACCCTGCTCCACCAGGTGTTCTGGGCCGTGGCGCTGCTCGCGGCCGGTCACCTCGCGCTCCAGCGCGCGGTGCGCAAGGTGGTGGTCCAGGGTGGCTGACACCATCTACCCCCGGCTCATCGGCGCGCGGCTGCGGAGCCAGATGTCCTACCGCGCGTCGTTCGCGCTCGACCTCCTGACGCAGGTGCTGGCGCAGTGGATCGAGCTGATCGTCATCCTCGTGCTGTTCGGCCACGTCAGCGCTCTCGGCGGGTTCGCCAAGAACGAGGTGCTGCTGATGTACGCGTTCGCGGGCATCGCGTTCGGCATCGCCGACCTCTTCGCCGGGCAGCTCGACAACCTGCCGACGTACATCCGCACCGGCACCTTCGACGTGCTGCTGATGCGGCCGCTCGGCACGCTGCCGCAGATCATGGTTTCGGACGTCCGCCTGCGCAGGGTCGGGCGCATCGTCGGCGCGATCGCGGTGATGGTCTACGCGCTGGCGCACAGCAGCATCGGCTGGACGCCCGCGAAGGTCGCGCTGACCATCCTCACGCCGCTGGCCGGCGCGGTCATCTTCGGCGCGATCTGGGTCGTGACGTGCTCGGTGTGCTTCTGGATCGTGGAGGGCCGCGAGTTCGCCAACGCCTTCACCTACGGCAGCAACGCCTTCACCTCGTACCCGGTCAACGTGTACTCCGCCCCGCTGCGCTGGGTGATGGCGTTCATCGTGCCGGGGGCGTTCGTCGCGTACTACCCGAGCCTCGCGCTGCTCGGGAAGCAGGACCCGCTCGGCCTTCCTGGCTGGGTCGGCTGGACATCACCGCTCGTCGCGGTTCTGGCGGCGGTAGTCGCCGGGTTCGTGTGGCGGTTCGCGGTCAGGCACTACCGGGGAACGGGATCATGATCGAGGTCAGGGAGCTCCGCAGGGAGTTCAAGGTAGCCACGTCCAAAGGCCTGCGCCGCAACTACAAGACCGTCACGGCGGTCGACGGCGTCACGTTCGACGTCGCCGCGGGTGAGGCCGTCGGGTACGTCGGCCCGAACGGTGCCGGCAAGTCCACGACGATCAAGATGCTGACCGGGATCCTGGTGCCGACCAGCGGCCACATCAGGGTGGGCGACGTCGACCCGTCGAAGCAGCGGCGCGATCTCGCGAAGCGCATCGGCGTCGTGTTCGGCCAGCGCAGCCAGCTCTGGTGGGACCTTCCGCTCCAGGACAGCTTCGACCTGCTCAGGTCCATCTACCGGGTGTCGGCGGAGGACTACCGCAGGCGTCTCGACGAGTGCGTCGAACTCCTCGGGCTGCGGGAGTTCCTGACCACGCCCGTGCGGCAGCTCTCGCTGGGGCAGCGGATGCGCGGCGAGATCACCGCCGCGCTGCTGCACGCCCCCGAGCTCCTGGTGCTGGACGAGCCGACGATCGGCCTGGACCTGGAGTCCAAGGAGCGCCTCAGGGAGTTCCTCGCGGACATCAACACCCGCCGAGGCACGACGCTGCTGCTCACCACGCACGACCTGGACGACATCGAACGCCTGTGCCCGCGGCTGATGGTGATCGACCACGGCCGGGTGCTCGCCGACGGGCCGCTGGAGGAACTGCGCGCGGAGGTCACCCCGGACCGCGAGCTCGTCATCGACCTCAGGGAACCGGGACCGGCACCGGACGTCCCAGGAGTGACGGCAGTGCGCAGCGAGGCCAACGGGCTGCGCCACCACCTCACGTTCAGGAGAGCGGAGACGACGGCGGCACAGTTGATCACTCAGGTGGTGCGGCAGGTGGAGGTCCACGACCTCGCCGTCGTGGAGCCGGAAATCGACGACGTCATCCGCAAGCTCTACCAACGGCAACTCGATCAAGACGTACGTCGGTAGAGTCGTAGTCAACACAAACGGACACTTCGGGCACAAGGAGAGCGAATGCGCCTAGTTGGACCGCTGGCCGCGGCTGTCATCGCGATGGGCAGCTTGACGGCTTGCGACGCGATCCAGGGCGTCAGCAACACCGCGGACAAGGTGAAGCTGTGCGCCGACGCAATCTCGCTCGTGGGTTTCACGCCGGACATGAGCGACCCGCAGAAGGCACTGGAGGAGACCCAGGCCAAGGCGAAGGAGCTCGAGACCCTCGCGAACTCCGCGCCGGACGAGCAGGTGAAGAAGGCTCTCGAAGAGGCCGCGAACGGCATGCAGAACGTCGGCTCCGCGGCGGACTGGGTGCAGCAGAAGGCCGATCTCGCGGCGAAGGTCTCCTCGGCCTGCGGCGGATGAGCACTTGAGCCCTGTTGCGCACCTCCGGTGGCGGCTTAGGCTTTGACGCGTTCATCGTGCCAAGCCTCACGCCGCACACCGGAGGTGTTGCAGCACCATGCAAGCAACAGTGGGTGACAGGCTCCACGTCCACAGCCGTTCAGTCGGACTGGAGGAGCGCCTCGGCGAGATCCTCGAAGTGCGCGGGAACGACGGGCATCCGCCGTACCTCGTCCGCTTCAACGACGGCCACGAGGGCCTGGTGTTCCCCGGCCCCGACTGCATCGTCGAGCCCAGGGGCTCCGTCTAGCCGTTGAGAACGGTCGCGATCAACTCCTCGGCGAGCTGAGGAGTCGCTGCAGCCACGCCTGACCACCGGTGGGTCAGGTCGGGCTCGAACGTGAACGGCCGCCCGTGCAGGTCGACCAGCACGCCGCCCGCGGCGGGCACGGTGACCAGTGCCGTCGCGAGGTCCATGATCCGGTGCGTGTCGCTGCCAGGGTCGATGAACGCGTCGACCGTGCCTTCCGCGACCAGCATGGTCTCCAGGCACGTCGTGCACAGCACGCGGATGCGGTCGGCGCTGTTCGCGATGCGCAGCCACGCGTCCTGAGTGCCCGTCTTGGGGCGCATCAGGCACACCGACGCGCCCTTCAACGTCGTTCGTCCGGTGGTGCGGAACGACGTCGGCACTCCTGCGCGCGCGTGCCACGCACGGCCCGTGTCAAACCACGTCGTCAGAGCTTCTTTTGCCGTGCCGTCTTCGACGAGCGCACCGGCGAAGCAGGAGAGAGGGACGCCGAACGCGGCGTTCGCGGACCCGTCGACCGGGTCGATGACGAGGGTGGTCGAGGAGCCGTTGTCGACGAACCCGGCTTCCTCGGAGAGCAGGTTCACGCGACTGCGGTGGATGGACTCCAGGATCGCGTCCTCGACGATGCGGTCGACGCGCATCGTCGGTGTTCCGTCGGCGCCGTCCGCCACTTCTTCGCGGAGTTCGAGGCGCGTGTGCAGAGATCGGGCACGCCCGTACGCCGCTGACGCCGCACGGGCGGCGTCAGCGAGCGCGGGGTGCACGTCGTCGGAGAGCTGTGGCTGGGGAACGTCCCATGGGATCAGCACGTTCCCCACACTGCCACGAAAAACTCAGATCAGGCCGAGGCCCTTGACCGCGTCGCGCTCCTCGACCAGCTCGGCCACGGAGGCGTCGATCCGGCCGCGGGAGAACTCGTCGATCTCCAGGCCCTGGATGATCTCGTAGCTGCCGCCCGAGCACTTGACCGGGAACGACGAGATGATGCCCTCGGGCACGCCGTAGGAGCCGTCCGACGGGATGGCCATCGAGGTCCACTCGGTGCCGTTGACCCAGTCGTAGATGTGGTCGATGGCGGCGTTCGCGGCCGATGCGGCGGAAGACGCGCCACGGGCCTCGATGATCGCCGCGCCGCGCTTGGCGACGGTCGGGATGAAGTCGTTCTCCAGCCACGCCTGGTCGTTCACGGCCTCGGCGGCGGTCTTGTCGCCCACCTTGGCGTGGAACAGGTCCGGGTACTGGGTGGCCGAGTGGTTGCCCCAGATCGTCATGTTCTGGATGTCGGTGACCGCGACGCCCAGCTTCTTGGCGAGCTGCGACAGGGCGCGGTTGTGGTCCAGGCGCGTCATCGCGGTGAAGCGCTCGCGCGGGACGTCCGGCGCGTGCTGCTGGGCGATGAGGGCGTTGGTGTTGGCCGGGTTGCCGACCACGAGGACCTTCACGTCGTCAGCGGCGCCGGCGTTGATCGCCTCGCCCTGCGGCTTGAAGATGCCACCGTTGGCCTCGAGGAGGTCGCCGCGCTCCATGCCCTTGGTGCGGGGGCGGGCGCCGACGAGCAGGGCCACGTTCACGCCGTCGAACGCGGTCTTCGCGTCGTCGGTGATCGTGATTCCCTTGAGCAGCGGGAAGGCGCAGTCGTCCAGCTCCATCGCGGTGCCCTCGGCGGCCTTCAGCGCGGGGGTGATCTCCAGCAGCCGCAGGTTGACCGGGGTGTCCGGGCCGAGCAGGTGGCCGGAAGCGATGCGGAAGAGCAGTGCGTAGCCGATCTGGCCGGCTGCACCGGTGACAGTGACGTTCACGGGCGTGCGGGTCATGAGCCTTCCCGAATGACGGTCGTCCTCGTTGACGTCGGGCAGGTCGCCCGGCGTCCCGCACGTTACCAACACGTGGCCGATGGCAGAGTGTGAGAGTGGACAACCTGGTCGAAGAGGTTGGCGAGGACTACGCCGACGCGAACCTGCACGGACAACACTGGGAGAAGCGGTCTTTCACCGACTGCGACTTCACCGAGGCCGACCTCCGCGAGCTCGTCACGGCGGGGTGCACGTTCACCCGGTGCGACTTCACCCGGACGGATCTCGGCGAGTCGAAGCACACCGCGACGGCGTTCCGGCAGTGCACCTTCGACCGCACGGTCCTGACCCGGTCGAGCTTCACCTCGTGCAGCCTCATGGGGTCGAACTTCGTGGACTGCGTGCTGCGGCCCGTCACCTTCACCGAGGTCGACTTCACGCTGGCGTCGTTCGTGAAGGCACCGCTGCACGACCTGAAGCTGGGCGGTCAGCGGTTCCGCGAGACGAACCTCAGCGAGGCCGACCTGCGCAACACCGACCTGAGCCAGGCGGACCTGATGGGTGCCCGGCTGCTCGACGCCAAGCTGGACGGCGCCGACCTGCGCGGGGCGAAGCTGGACGCGAACGGGCTCCGGCAAGCCAAGCTCGCCGGAGCCCTGATCGACGTCGAGCAGGCGATCGCCTTCGCGGCCGCCTACGGACTAGTTGTCGGTTGATCCCGTGATCTCGACGAGGACGCCGTCGGCGACCATCTCCTCGACGGACTTCGGCAGCAGGTAGGCGGTGCCGCCGCCCGGCTGCTCGAACCACGGCACGGCCACGCCGGTCAGCACCTCGAGCGGGCGGCGCAACCGGTACACGCGGTACGGGCGGTTGATCCACGACGGCACGAGGCTGCGTTCCGGGAACGGCGTGCCCGCCACGTAGACGAGGTTGCCGCTCTGGTCGCCGTAGCGGTCGATCTCGGTGCCCGCCGGCAGTTCGAACATCTGCTTGTGGCGGAACAGCGTGAGCGGCGGCTCGCCCGCGAGCGGCGAGATCGGGAACTTCCGCTTCGACGGTTCCTCCTGCGACACGGCGGCGGCGACCGGCGAGGGCGCCGGAGCCTGCTGCGGTGCGGGTGGCGGCGGAACCGGCTGCACCTTCGTCGGGACGACGGCCGGTGCCGGCATCGGCGCGGGCGGGGCCTGCTGCACCTGCGTCGGGGCCTGCTGCGGTTGCGGTTGCTGCGGGGGCAGCGGCGGGCGCTGCGGCGGCACGGGACGGCGCGGCTCCTCGCGGAAGCCGTTGGTCATCGGCCGCTGCGGTGGCTGGGGCGGCTGGGGTGCACGCGGCGGGATCGTGCGGAAGTTGCCCAGCACCAGCCTGCCGACCAGGTACGCCGAGGCGTCCTCGACCTTGTCGAACCGCACCGGGTTCTTGGGGCCGTGGTCGAACCAGCTGACCTCCCAGCTGTCGCCGTCGAGGCGCAGCGTCCAGGTGCGGTCGGCGGGCTCGCCGCCGATCCGGAACACGCCGTGCGGCACGTTGAGGTCGTCCAGCGCGCGGCGGGTGCCCGCCAGCTCGCGGTCCTCCTCCGGCGTGACCTGCCGCGGCGGCCTGACCGGTTCCGGCTCCGGCTCCGGTTCGGGCTCCGGTTCCGGCTCGGGGTCCTTGAACAGCGCCGCGTCGAACTGGGTGGTCTCCTCGGACCGCGTCGGCTTGGGCGCGGGAGCCAGGGGCAGCACCTCGTGCTCCGCGACCGGCTCCGGCTCGAAGTGCGAGTCGAGCCGCGCGTCGAACCGGTCGTCGAACTCCGGGTCGACCGCCGCCTCGAACGACGTGGTCGACTCGATCTCCTCTTCGGCGAGATCGGGTTCGTCGTCGGCCACGGGGACGACCGGGTGCTCCTCGGTGACCTCGGACGCGCTCTCCAGCGGCTCGTCGAGGACCGGGCTCCACGCCATCGTGTCCTGCATGACGTCGCGCGGACGTTCCTCGGTCTCGGCGTCGAGGTGGTCGGTGAGCTCCGCTTCGTGCTGGTGCGTGAGGAGCACGGGCTCGTCCGGCCCCGCGGTGGGGATCTCGGGTTCCTCGGTGACGTCCACGTCTTCGTGTTCGTCCGCGGCGACCGTTTCGTTCGGCTCGTCGGCGACGAACTCCTCGACCGGCTCGGGAACGACCTCCCGGTCCGGCTCGCGCACGGGCTGCCGGACGATCTCCGGCGCGGACTGCCGCACGGGCTCCGGTGCGGCCTGCCGGACGGGCTCCGGCTCCGGTTCCGCGAGCTCGCTCGGGTGCGGGGCGAAGAGGTCCATGCCCGCGCCGTAGGTGTCGCGCAGGGTCCTCTCGTCGATCGTGTCCGGCACGCCGTCCGAGTCGAAGACGACCCGGTAGGGAGGGCCGTCACCGGCCAGCGGCGGCGTGGCCACCGCGAGCGTCTCGCCCAGGTCCGCCACGGGCGCCGGGGCGACCTGCGGCTGCTCGTTCGTGACCTCGGCCGCGACCGGCTCGGGGTACATCGGCTCGAAGTCGTACTCCTCCGGCTCGTCCCCGGTCTCGAACTTCGGGGCCGCGACGAACTGCGTCGCGTCCGCCGCGGGGGCGGGCTCCGGTTCGGGCTCGGGTTCGACCGGCGCCGGCACGACGGTGCCGGGAGGCGCGGCGGGAGCGCCCAGGTTCGCCGCGGCGCCGAGCCTCGACTCCTCGCTGACCTCGGGCAGGCCGAACCCGGCGGCACGCGCCCGTTCGACCAGCTCGGGCTCGGGCGGGACGCCGTACTTGCGCAGGTAGTAGGAGACCCCGGCGGGCCAGATCCACACACCGTCCGTCTGGAACCCGGACGGCACGACCGGCGGCGCGTCCGGGTGCAGCACGTCGTTGTCGAAGCCGCGCCCGGCCACGGCGACCGGTGCGTTCGACAGGTACGCGAGCAGCGGCGCGACCTCGGGTTCCGGCACCGGCGGGCGGTTGACCGACGGACGACCGTTCGGTCCGGCGCCGTCGAACACGCGGGCCGTGCGGAACACCGGCGTCGGCGGGTTCATCCTCCGGCGCAGCCAGTCCGGGACGTTCTCCTCGGCACGGGGGAAGAACCTCATCTCGTCGACGTACGCCTGCTGGGGCGGAGGGGTCTGCCAGCTCGGCTCCGCACGGTCGAAGTCGAGGTTGTAGCTGGACGGGTGATCGAGCTGGTACCTGGCGTTGGTCCAGCTGCCCCGGCCCTCGCGGTGCATGCCGGCCCGCAGCCGCGCGAACAGCGAGGCCACCTCCTGGGGCACCTGCCACGCACGCTTGGTTCCGTCCTGCAGCCGGAGTTCGGCCTCCAGTTCGAAGTACCGGCCGGTGGCGCGGTACTGCGCGATCACACCGCGCCAGTCCTCTGGTGCGGCCCGCATCAGAGTCAGGCCGATCTGCTTGACCAGGGCGTCCTGCTCGGTAGGGTTCAACGGCTTCGGCTCGGACACGCCAACATCTTCCCCCGCAACTCGCCGGATCGCACACGTCCCCCGCCACTGCGCCGAACGGTGGAGGCCCGACCATAACGCGGTGGACGTGCAAGGTTAAAGCTGATCAAGAACACCTTTGACCTGTCTGGAGGCGATGTGGCGCGGTCCGCGCAGGTGACCGGCGGTCTGCTGGCGGCGGCGGGAGGAGTGGCGATCGCGGTCCAGGCTCGTGTCAACGGGTCGCTCGCCCAGGAGCTCGGCAACGGTCTGCTGGCGGCGTTGATCTCCTTCGGCGGAGGGTGGTTCGTGCTGCTCGCGGCCGTCCTGACGCGACAGTCCGGGCGGGACGGCCTCTCGAGACTGGGCGACGCCCTGCGCCGCCGCCGCATCCGCTGGTGGGAATGCGTCGGTGGCGTCAGCGGCGCGGTGCTCGTGGGCTCCCAGGGGCTGGCGGTCGCGACCATCGGTGTGGCGGTGTTCACGGTCGCGGTGGTGATCGGGCAGGTCGTGAGCAGCATGGTCATGGACAACCTCGGGGTCGGTCCCGGTCAGGCGAAGCCGATTACAACGACACGTGTCGTCGGAGCGGCCGTCGGTGTTATCGCGGTCACCGTCGCGGTGTCGCACCGGTTCACGTCGCCCGGAGGGTTGTGGCTCGCGGTGCTGCCGCTCGTCGCCGGCCTGCTGATGGGCTGGCAGCAGGCGGTGAACGGCCTGGTGCGCGAGGCCGCGGCCAACTCGATGGCGACGATCCTGGTGAACTTCAGCGTCGGCACCGCGGCGTTGGCGCTGGTCAACGCCGTGACGTGGAGCGGTGTGCCCGGCGGGTTCACCTCTGCCTGGTGGCTGTACCTCGGCGGGTTGCTGGGCATCGTCGGCGTGGGCGGGGCGATCACGTCGGTGCGGTTCATCGGCGTGCTGATGGTCGGGCTGTGCGGCGTGTGCGGCCAGCTCATCGGGGCCGTGCTGCTCGACGCGGTGAGCGGGCACCTGGCGTTGCCGACGGTGATCGGCGTGGTGCTGACGCTGGTGTCGGTGGGCGTCGCGGCGCTGCCCAATGGGAAGATGAGGGCGTGACTGCGACGCTGCTCAACGGCAACGAAACCCGGAACGCGCTGTTCGAGGACCTGAAGGCGCGGGTCGCCGCGCTGCCCGGCTCCGTGGGCCTGGCCACCGTGCTGGTCGGCGACGACCCCGGCTCGCACTCGTACGTCAAGGGCAAGCACAAGGCGTGCGAGAAGGTCGGCATCAAGTCGATCCGGCGCGACCTGCCCGAGTCGACCACGCAGCAGGAGCTGGAAGCCGTCATCGACGAGCTGAACGCGAACCCCGAGGTCACCGCGTACATCGTCCAGCTGCCTCTGCCCAAGCACCTCAACGCGAACGCGATCCTGGAGCGCATCGACCCGGCCAAGGACGGCGACGGCCTGCACCCGGTCAACCTCGGCAAGCTGGTGCTCGGCGAGGAGGCCGCGCTGCCCGCCACGCCGCGCGGCATCGTGGAGCTGCTGCGCCGCTACGACGTGCCGATCGCGGGCGCGAACGTCACCGTCGTCGGCCGCGGCGTCACCGTGGGCCGCCCGATCGGCCTGCTGCTGACCCGCCGCTCCGAGAACGCCACCGTGACGCTGTGCCACACCGGCACCAAGGACCTCGCGGCGGAGGTGCGCCGGGCGGACATCGTGATCGCCGGCGCCGGCAGCCCGGGCCTGATCACCGCGGACATGGTCAAGCCGGGCGCGGCCGTGGTCGACGTCGGCATCACCCGCACCGAGTCCGGTCTCGTCGGCGACGTGGCCCCCGAGGTCCGCGAGGTCGCCGGCTGGCTCGCCCCGATCCCCGGCGGAGCCGGCCCGATGACCGTCGCGATGCTGCTGACCAACACCGTCGAAGCCGCCGAGCGCGCCCATGCAGCGGTCTGACGCCGAGGCGCTCATGCCGGAACAGCGCTGGCGCTCGGGCCCCGCGAAGCACCTGCCGTTCGCGCTGGTGCTCGGGGTCGGCGTGCTCGGGCTGGTGCGGATCTTCCAGTACCACTGGCGGCAGGGCGCCGTGCTGCTCGGGGTGTCGCTGCTGGTCGCGGCCGTGCTGCGGATCCTCGTCACCGACGAGCAGGCGGGTCTGATCAAGATCCGCGGCCGGGGCATGGACGCGTTCCTGTACTCGACGCTGGGCATCGTGGTGATCGCCGTCGCACTGACGATCACCGGCGGCCCGCTCAGCCGATAGCGCGGTTCACCATGACCTCGACCAGTTCGTCGAGGTCCATGGCGGCCACCACGTCCGGCAGCGTCAGCCGTTCGTAGATCAGCCCCGTCATCGCGAAGTACAGCGAGACGACGGTCATCCGGTCGCCCGGCAGCTTCGAGTCCTCGTTGAACGCGACGTTGGCCTCGATGTTGTCGGCGATCGTCTTCGTGAGCGCCTCGCGGATCTCCGGCCTCCTCGTGGCCTCCAGCCGCAGCTCCATCATCGCGAGGTAGCAGGCCTTGTCCGCGTCCGCCCGCTTGATGATGTCGTGCATGAACTTCACCGTCAGCGACCTGTCGCGCGGCAGTGCGAGCGACTCCGCGACCGACTCGTCGGACGGCATGAGCCTGTCGTGCACCCGCGTCATCACCGCCGACATCAGCTCGTCGCGGTTCGCGAAGTAGTTCGACGCCGTGCCCGCCGGCACCTCCGCCTTCGCGTCGATCGCGCGGTAGGTCAGCCCCCGCGCGCCTTCCCGCGCCAGGACGTCGATCGCCGCGTCCAGCAGAGCCGTGCGCCTTGCCTCGTTCCGGACCACGTCGCCTCCTTGACAACCACTACAGACATAGTACTACAGTTGTCGTGGTTAGAACGACTGAGGGGATGATCGTTTTGCGAAAGCTCGTTTACTACGTCGCCGTCACGCTCGACGGGTTCATCGCGGCCGAGGACGGGACCTTCGACGGGTTCATCTTCGAGGGCGACCACATGGCCGGCATCAACGCGCACTACCCGGAGACGGTGCCCACCCAGATGCGCGAGCTGGTCGGGCTCGGAGACGCGCCGAACCAGCACTTCGACACGGTGCTGATGGGCCGCCACACCTACCAGGTCCCCGGCGGCCTGGCCTCGCCCTACGCACACCTGCGCCAGTTCGTCGTGTCCACGCAGGTGACCGGCACCCCGTCCGACGTCGAGGTGATCCGCGAGGACGTCGTCGGCCGCGTGCGGGCGCTGAAGGAAGAGGACGGCCTCGACATCTGGCTGTGCGGCGGCGGCAAGCTGGCCGCCGAACTGCTGCCCGAGATCGACCAGCTGATGCTGAAGATCCACCCCGTGGTGTTCGGGCGCGGCATCCCGTTGTTCGACGGGAAAACCGACATCAGGAAGTTCCAGCGCACCGATGCGCGACTGTTCGAGAGCGGAGTTTCGTTCATGACTCACGACCGCGTTTGAGAAAATGATTGACGGCGTGCACCGCGCGCCGCAATACTTGTGCCACACACCAAGCCGAAGGGGATCGTCATGAGCAGCCAGGAGATGCGGGGCGAGAGCTTCAGCAGCTTCGTCGCGTGCGTGCGCTCCTCACGACGTCCCGGCTCCTCGCGACCGTTTTCGCAGGTGAGCTCCTTGTAGTGGCATGAGCACGAAGGCCACTCAGGGAGCCGCCCATCGGGAAACCGATAAGGGCGGCTCTCTTTGTTTGTCATGCATTCAATTCTTGCCCTTGTAGCTCAATGGAGAGAGTGCGGCGCTACGAACGCCGAGATTCAGGTTCGACTCCTGGCAGGGGTACTCGCGGATGCGAGGGAGACGGCAACCCGCCTCATTTGGGATGAGGACACACCGCGTTCGACTCGCGGGCATCCGACGGAAAAGGCGTCCTCCGGGACGCGCAAGGCTCTTTAGCTCAACTGGCAGAGCACCGGGGTGAAGTTCCGGTGGTCAGGGTTCGACTCCCTGGGGAGCCGCGCAGGACGAAGGAGGGCTGGCCGAGTGGCAAGGCACCGGATTGCTGATCCGAGGTCCAGCGATGTCTGGCGCGCGTTCGATCCGCGCGCCCTCCGCGTCCTGGAAGGAGGATTGGCCGAGCCCGGTAAGGCAGCTGTCTCGAAAACAGTGGTCAGCGCGCGAGCGCTGCGCAGGTTCGAATCCTGCATCCTCCGCTCCACCCAGTTCGTGTCCTCTGAAGTGCTGGCGGCGGCACGCCCGACTGTTACGCGGGAGGACCAGGTTCGAATCCTGGCAGGGGAACTCAGCGGAAGTCCCGTGACTTCGACGGGATCCGCAGGTCCAGGTGCTGCAACCGGTCCGCCAGCACGCTGATCACACCGTCAGCCGACTCCACCACACCCCGCACGAGCATCGCGCCGCTGCCGCGCGCCACCCGCCGGTACCGGGCCCACAACCCCGGTGAGCACACGACGTTCACCATCCCCGTCTCGTCCTCGATGTTGAGGAACGTGACGCCGGCCGCCGTCGCCGGCCGTTGCCGATGCGTCACCGCTCCCCCGATCAGCACCCGCGTACCGGGTTCGACCGAGCCGAGTGCGTCCACCGGCAGCGCGCCCATCGAGTCCAAACTGGACCGCACGAACTGGGTGGGGAAGCTGTCCGGGGACAGGCCCGTGGCCCAGACGTCCGCCACCGCCAGTTCGACGTCGTCCATGCCCGGCAACGCGGGTGCGTCGACGCCGACCACGGTGCCCGGCAGGCGGTCGGACCTGATCGCGGCCACCGCGCCGGCCGCCCAGAGCGCCTCCCGGCGTTCCAGGCCGAAGCAGGAGAAGGCGCCCGCCGTGGCGAGGGCCTCCACCTGGGCCGCCGTGAGCTGCACTCGGGTCCCGAAGTCCTCCATGTCGCGGAACGGTTGCGCGGCGACGATCCGCTCGGCGTCCGCGTCACCGATGCCGCGGACTGCGGACAGGCCCATGCGGACGGCGTTCTTGCCCTCGAACGGTTCCAGGCCCGCCCAGGGAAGCGACCGGTTCACGCACGGGCCGTGCACCGTCACACCGTGGCGGCGGGCGTCGATCACCAGCGACTGCGGTGAGTAGAAGCCCATCGGCTGGGCCCTGAGCAGGGCCGCGCAGAACGCCGCCGGGTAGTAGAGCTTGAACCACGCGCTCACGAACACCAGGTGCGCGAACGACAGGGCGTGCGACTCGGGGAAGCCGAAGTTGGCGAACGCCAGCAGTTTCGCGTAGATGCGACCGGCCAGCTCCTCGTTGATGCCCTGGGCGGCGCAGCCCTCGTAGAAGCGGTCGCGCAGGCGTTCCATGCGGGCGGTCGAACGCTTGGCGCCCATCGCGCGGCGCAGTTCGTCGGCCTCGGCGGCGGTGAAGCCGGCCACGTCGACCGCGATCTGCATGAGCTGTTCCTGGAACAACGGCACGCCGTAGGTCTTCTTGAGCGCGTTCTCCAGCAACGGGTGGTCGTAGTCCCACTCCTCCTGCTTGTTGCGGCGCCGGATGTACGGGTGGACCGAGCCTCCCTGGATCGGGCCCGGCCTGATCAGCGCGACCTCGACGACCAGGTCGTAGAACTCGCGCGGCTTCAGGCGCGGCAACGTCGCCATCTGCGCGCGGCTCTCCACCTGGAAGACGCCGACCGAGTCGGCCTTCTGCAACATCTCGTAGACGCGCTGGTCGTTGAGGTCGAGCCGGCCGATGTCGACGCTGACACCCTCGTGGTCGCGGACGAGGTCGATGGCGTAGTGCAGCGCGGAGAGCATGCCGAGGCCGAGCAGGTCGAACTTCACCAGGCCGATGGACGCGCAGTCGTCCTTGTCCCACTGCAGGACCGTGCGCTTGTCCATGCGCGCCTTCTCCACCGGGCACACCTCGCTGACGGCGCGGTCGCAGATCACCATGCCGCCGGAGTGGATGCCGAGGTGGCGCGGGAAGTTCTCCAGCTGCGCGGACAGCTCCAGCACGTCGCGCGGGATGTCGCAGTCGTCGGTGGTGGTGCCCAGCGGCCCCCACCTGTCTATCTGCTTGCTCCACGCGTCCTGCTGCCCCGGCGAGTGGCCGAGCGCGCGGGCCATGTCGCGCACCGCGGAACGGGCGCGGTAGGTGATGACGTTCGCGACCTGCGCCGCGTGCCTGCGGCCGTACTTCGCGTAGACGTGCTGGATGACCTCCTCGCGCCGGTCGGACTCGATGTCGACGTCGATGTCGGGAGGACCGTCGCGGGCGGGGGCGAGGAACCGTTCGAAGAGCAGGTCGAAGCGGACCGCGTCGACGTTGGTGATGCCGAGCGCGAAGCACACGGCGGAGTTCGCCGCGCTCCCCCTGCCCTGGCAGAGGATGTCGTTGCGCTTGCAGAAGTTCACGATGTCGTGCACGACGAGGAAGTAGCCGGGGAAGCCGAGCTGCTCGATGACCTTCAGCTCGTGCTCGATCTGCCGGAACGCCTTCTCGTCGCCGTCGGGGTACCGCCGCCGTGCGCCCTCGTAGGTGAGCTCGCGCAGCCAGGTGATCTCGGTGTGCCCGCGCGGCACGTCGAACGGCGGCAGCTTCGGCGCGACCAGCCGCAGGTCGAACGCCAGCTGCATGCCGAGCAACGCGGCGTTGTGCACGGCGCCGGGAAAACGGCGGAACCGGTGGAACATCTCCTCGCCGCTGCGCAGGAACGCGGCGGGTGACGGCGGCAGCCAGCCTGCCATGTCGTCGAGGCTGCTCCGTGCGCGCACGGCAGCCATCGCGGCGGCGAGCCTGCCACGGCTCGGCGTCGCGTAGTGCACCGCGTTCGTTGCCACGACCGGAAGCTGGAGCTGCTGCGCCATCGCGTTGAGGATGTCGTTGCGGCGGCTGTCCTCGGGCAGGCCGTGATCGGTCAGCTCGACGTAGACGCGTCCCTTGCCGAACAGGTCGGTGAGCCTGACGATCTCCGCGTACGCCGCCTCCGGGCCTTCTCTCACCAGCGCCCGGCGCACGGTTCCCTTGCGACAGCCCGTGAGCACCACGACGTCGCCCTTGGTGTCGGCGACGATCTGGTCGACGTCGTAGACGGGTTTGCCCTTCTCGGCGTTGTCGTCGAGGTGTCCGGTCGTGAGCGTGCGGCACAGCGCGTGATAGCCGTCCTGCTGGCGTGCCAGGAGAAGCAGGTGGTCGCCCTCGGGATCCGGTTCGCCGTTGGCCGGCCTGCTCAGTCCGATGCTCAGCTCGGCACCGAACACCGTGTGCATGCCGAGTTCCTTGGCCGCCTCGGCGAACCGCACGACGCCGTACATGCCGTCGTGGTCGGTGATCGCGATGGCGTCGAGCTTGAGCCGCTGCGCCTCCTCGACCAGCTCCTCGGGGTGGCTCGCACCGTCGAGCCAGCTGAAGTTGGAGTGGCAGTGCAGCTCCGCGTACGGGACGCGCTTGCGGGTGACCGCCATCTCGTCCGCGTGCAGCGAGAAACCCGGCGGGGCGGTGTAGCGGTCGCGGTGTCTCCCCCACCCCGGACCGTCGCCGCCGTCGGGCTTCTGCTCGTAGGGCTTGCCGGACAGCGCCCGTTCCAGCTCCCGCCAGCGGACCGGTGGGTTATTCCAGCCCATCGGCTTCCTTGCGCGGCAACGGGATCAGGGCCTCCAGCAGATCCCAGTACTCGTCCTGCATCAGTCGTACACCCCTTCCAGAAACCACCTCTGGTCCCTGCGGATCAGCAGGAACGCCTGGTCGTTCGTCTGCACCTGGATGCGCGCGGCCCGGTGCGCGTCCGGCGCCCACCACCGCTCGTCGACAGGCCACGGCCCGGCCCACGCGGTGATCTCGCACGCTCTTCCCCTGACGGTCAGGGTCTTCGGTCTCGCGGTGAGTTCGAGCCTGCCGGTCACACCGACCTCCGCGCCCTCGGAGTCCTTCAGCTCCGCGGGGTCGTCGGCGAGCGTCGCGGGCGCCCTGGTCAGCCGGCCCGGCCACGGGTGGTCCGGGTGCGCGAGCGGGGTTCGCTCGTCGCCCCACGGCACGAGCCTGACCTGCTCCCTCGGTCCCCTGCCGCCGTCGATGACCCCGGTGAGCACGCCGTCCGGGCCGAGCAGTCCCTGGACGTGCAGCAACGCCCGAACCGCGCGTTCGTCGTCGTGGCCCCACAACCCGAGCTGGAGCGCGGTGCCGTTGACGACCTCGACCGGTTCGAGGGTGAGCGTGCGGATGCCGGAGGTGAGGCGTTCACGGGTGAGCCAGCCGTCGAGCTGCCAGCGCACCCGGTCCGCGATCCCCCTCGGTGTCAACGGTTCCGCGGCCCGCCACACCCGGCCCAGCTCCTCGTCGTTCTCGGTGCGGGCGTGGATGCCGAGCCGCGTGCACGCGAGACCGCGAGCCGCGAGGTTCTCGTGCAGCCGCTCCGAGAGGATCTTCGCGGCGAACGCGGCCGCGTCGATCCGCTCGACCGGTTCGTCGAAGGTCTCGGTGACCGCCAGCTCCGGCGCGGGCCTGCGCTTGTCGAGCGGGCGTTCGGGCAGCCCGCGCGCCAGCCGGTGCTGCCTCGTCGCCGGTCCGCCGAACCGGGACGCCACCGCGTTCTCCGGCACCGCCGCGAACGCGCCGAGCGTCTTCAGCCCGAGCCTCCTGAGCAGGTCGACCAGCTCCGGGGCGTCGAGCTCGTGCACTCCCAACGGCCCGAGGAACTCCGCTGTCCGCTCCGGCGGCACGATCACGTTGCGGTGCGCGGCTTTCGTGGCCCCGAACAGGCTGTCGGCCACGCCGACCTGGGCCTCCGTCCCGGTGCGGCTCGCGACGTGGTCGACGATCCGCTCCGCCGCCTGCTCCGCGCTCCCGAAGTAGCCGACCGGCCCCTGCGCCGGCACCGCGACCAGTCCGGGCTGCACGACCTCGATGCCGGGCGCGAGCTCCTCGACGGCCTCCGCCACCGGCTCGAAGAACCGGGCGTCGCGCTGCGGGTCGTGCTCGAAGGTGATCAGCTCGGGGCACATCGCCTCGGCCGCGCGCCTGCGCATGGCCCGCCGGATCCCCTCCTTGCGCGCCACGGCCGAGGTGGACACGATCTCGTTGCCGTCGACCACCGCCACCGGCACGTGCGGAGCGGTGCCGGTGGCGGTGCAGGCGGCGATGACGGGCCAGTCGGGGCACCAGACCGCGAGCAGACGCGAGTCCTTCATGCCGACGGGCCCTTTCGCGCCAGCCTGACCAGGCGCTCGACCGCCTCCGTCCGCCTGGTGGCGGCACTGTCCGCCCGCTTGGCGGCCAGTTCGTCGGCCCGGCCCGGACCGGCATCAGCCGGCTCGTCGGAGCGGGCCGGTCCACCGGCCACCAGCGGGAGCTCGATCTCTTCCGCACCGAACGTCAGCAGCGCGTGCTTGGCCTGCCCGGCCGAGCCGCGTCCGCCACTGCGCACGGTGATCTGCTGGCGCCGCAACGTCTCCGCGCCGTCGTCCAGGGCGTTCCAGCTCACGGACTCCGCGGTCAGCGCCACGTCGGCCGAGGGCCAGGTGCCGCAGGCGATGAGCACGGCGCGGCGCTGGCGGGCACGGGCCGTCAGGCGCCGGGCCAGGGAGGGAGGTAGTGGGCAGGCGACGGCCACCAGGTCCATGCCGTCGAGCAGGGCCGCGATGACCGGGCCCGGGTCGGAACCCGGACGTGGGATCAGCGCCAGGCGCTGCACCGCCACGCCCAGCTCGGCCGCGGCCAGCACCCCGATCTGGGGCAGACCGACCACGGCGGCCCAGCAGCCGTCGGCGGTCGCACCCGCAAGGAGGGCGAGCAGCAACGATGTCGATCCGCCCACCGACACCGTGCTGCCCCGCCGCAAGCCGCCCCACGGGAGCAGGCCCGCCAGTTCCCCGCGAACCGGCAGAACCCGCCCCGTGGTGTGGTCGGTGGTGGTGCTGGTCAGCTCGCTGGCCGGGTTCACCCCGAGCGCGGCCAACGACGCCGTTGCCGACCTGGACACTCCACCCACCTCCCGTCACGGACCGTGCGCACCCCTGTGCACGGCCGCCGTGGGAAGTTCGGCGACTTGCTTATTCGAACTCTTGTTCGAACGAACGAGATGATCGTAGCGCGTGGACACACCCTTCTGTCAACGCCGGGGCGTCACCCTTTTGGTGGACACGGCCACACGCGTCCGGAAGGTCATCTACGGTGCCTTCAGAGCTACCTGGAACTGGGGAAACCGTGAACCAACCACCTCCGCACGGCTGGCACCGGCACCCGCAGCCGCCTCCGCCGCAGGGCTGGCAGCCACAGCAACAGCAGGGCTGGCAACCGCAGCAGGGCCACCCGCCCCAGCCCGGCTGGGGCCCGCCACGACCACCCGTGAAGAGCAAGGCGCCGCTGGTCCTCGGCATCCTCTCCGGCGTGCTGGTGCTCGGCGGCATCATCACCGCCCTCGTGGTCTACCTCGACGTCAACTCGGACGGTGGCAGCAACAAACGCGCCGACAAGCTGCCCGCGGCGTGCGGCACCGTCTCCGAGGCCGCGCTCGCCAAAGCGCGCACGACGAACCCGAACGGGCTCGGCTCGCGCGAGACGAAGCTGTCGAACGGCACGCACACGACCTGCGCGTGGAACCAGACCAAGGGCGTCGACGGCTCGGGCCAGCGCAGCACCACGCTCTTCGTCGTGCAGGGGCAGAAGGACGCGGAGGCCGAGTTCGACCGGATCGTCGGGCAGAACATGGCCAACACCCAGAGCACCCCGCGGCAGAAACCGCTCGAAGGACTCGGCGACCAGGCCACGGCGGTGCTGGCGGAGACGGACTCGGCGTTCACCGAGCTCTCGGTCGTCGTGCGCAAGGGCGACACGATCGTCGAGGTCGACATCTCCGGCTGGGACGCGGGCCTGTTCACCAACACCAAGCCCGACCCCGCGGAGCTCGAAGCCGCCGCGAAGGTCATCGCCGAAGACATGACCGCGAAGCTGTAGCAACGCGAAAGGGCCGCCCTCCAACGGAGAGCGGCCCTTTCGCGAGCACTCAGTGGGCGAAGTGGCGCGTGCCCGTCAGGTAGAGCGTGACGCCCGCCTGCTCGGCCTTCGCGATGACCTCGGGGTCGCGCACCGAACCGCCGGGCTGCACGACCGCACGCACGCCGGCCTCCAGCAGCACCTCGAGACCGTCCGGGAACGGGAAGAACGCGTCGGAGGCACCGACCGCGCCATTGGCCCGCTCACCGGCGCGCTTCACCGCGAGGTGCGACGAGTCGACCCGGTTGACCTGGCCCATGCCGACACCGACGGTGGCGCCGTCGTTCGCCAGCAGGATCGCGTTCGACTTCACCGCGCGGATCGCTCGCCACGCGAACTCGAGGTCCGCCAGCGTCTTCTCGTCCGCGGGCTTGCCGCACGCGAGCGTCCAGTTCGCGGGCGAGTCACCGTCGGCGTCGACGGCGTCGCGCTGCTGGAGCAGCAGGCCGCCGGACACCGGGCGCATCTCCGCTCCACCGCGGGCGGGGGGCTCGGCCACGAGGATGCGCACGTTCTTCTTGCGCTGCAACACCTCCACCGCACCGTCCTCGTAGGACGGAGCGATGACGACCTCGGTGAAGATCTCCGAGACGAACTCGGCCATCTCCACGGTGACCTCGCGGTTCGACGCGATGACGCCGCCGAACGCGCTGAGCGGGTCGCACTCGTGCGCCTTGCGGTGCGCGTCCGCGATGCTCAGCTCGGACACCGCGATGCCGCACGGGTTCGCGTGCTTGATGATCGCGACGCACGGCAGTTCGTGGTCCCACGCGGCACGCCACGCGGCGTCGCCGTCGAGGTAGTTGTTGTACGACATCTCCTTGCCGTGCAACTGCTTCGCGGACGCCAGGCCGGTGCGGCCGTCGCCCTGCGTGTAGATCGCGGCGCTCTGGTGCGGGTTCTCGCCGTAGCGCAGCACGCTGGAGCGGTTCCAGGTCGCGCCGACCCAGCCGGGGAAGCCGCTGCCCTCGTCGTCCGGCGCGAGCGCGTTGCCCATCCAGGACGCCACGGCGACGTCGTAGGACGCGGTGTGGCGGAACGCGTCGGCGGCCAGGCGCTGGCGGTCGGCCAGGGTGAAGCCGCCCTCGCGGACGTTCTCCAGCACCCAGTCGTAGCGGGCCGGGTCGACGACGACCGCGACGTTCGCGTGGTTCTTCGCCGACGCGCGGACCATCGCGGGGCCGCCGATGTCGATCTGCTCGACGCACTCGTCCTGGGAAGCACCCGACGCGACGGTCTGCGTGAACGGGTACAGGTTCACGACCAGCAGGTCGAACGGCGCGATGTCCATCTCGCGCAGCTGCTGGACGTGCGAGTCCTTGCGCAGGTCGGCCAGCAGACCGGCGTGCACGCGCGGGTGCAGCGTCTTCACGCGGCCGTCGAGGCACTCGGGGAACCCGGTGACCTGCTCGACCGGCGTCACGGGGACGCCCGCGTCCGCCAGCACCTTCGCGGTACCGCCGGTGGACACGATCTCGACTCCGGCCGCGTGCAGGCCGGTGGCCAGTTCCAGCAGGCCGGCCTTGTCGGAGACCCCGATCAGGGCCCGGCGGACCGGTCGCCTCTCGGCAGGAGTGCTCACGGAATGCTCACCTTTCGTCCGTTCACGGTGCAGCCCTCACGGGCGAGTCGGCCGACTGTCTCGACGAGCAGCCGGCGTTCGACGACCTTGATGCGTTCGTGCAGGGTCTCCTCGGTGTCGCCGGGTTCGACGACCACGGCCTCCTGCGCGAGGATCGGCCCCGTGTCGACGCCCGCGTCGACCAGGTGCACCGTCGAACCGGTGACGTGCACGCCGTAGGCCAGTGCGTCCCGCACGCCGTGCGCGCCGGGGAAGGCCGGCAGCAGCGCGGGGTGGGTGTTGATCATCCGGCCGCCGAAGCGGGCGAGGAACTGCTCGCCGATGATCTTCATGAAGCCGGCGGACACGACCAGGTCGGGCTCGTACGACGCGACCGCCTCGGTCAGCGCCGCGTCCCAGGCCGTGCGGTCGGCGTGGTCGCGCAGCTTCACGGCGAAGTGGGGCACCCCCGCGCGTTCGGCGCGCTTGAGGCCCTCGATGTTCTCGCGGTCGGCGCCGACGGCGACCACCTCGATCGGGAGGTCGGCGTCCAGCAACGCCTGCATGAGGGTTCCGGAACCGGAGACGAGTACGACGACGCGCGCCGGTGTGGGAAGCCGAAGTTCGGTGCTCAGCGTCTACTCCTGGTCGTTGCAGCAGCTCAGGAGCAGCCTAGGACGTCACCGTCCCGGCTTTCCGTCCAGGTCCTCCTCGGACTCCATGCCGAGCATTTCGTCGAACTCCGCATCAAGGTCCTCTTCTTCGGCGAGGTCCTCTTCGGCTTCCGGTTCGGCGTCGTCTTCCTCTTCGTCCCCAACGTCTTCGACGTCTTCGGACTCGTCTTCGCCCGGCTCGTCCTCGTCGTAGTAGTCGTCGTCCTCGAGGTCCTCGTCGACCTCGAACTCGTCGGCGTCCACGACTTCGAGCTGCTCGAACTGGTCGGTGAGCTCGTCGTCCTCGAACACGACGTCCGGGTCGCCGGCGGTCTCCTCGTCGAAGTCCGGCTCGACGAACTCGGCGTCACCGTCCGCCGCCACGGCCTTCCCGCGGCTGCCGGCGAGCCAGGCCACCAGTGCACCCGGCACGAGCACCCACAGCGCCACGAGCAGCGCGAGCAGGCCGGCCGGCACCGTCACGGGGTCGAACGCGCCGCCCGCCAGCCGTCCACCGGCCGTCGCGGCGAGCACGAGGCTGCCGACGCCCGCCGTGATCGCGGCCACCAGCACCGCGCGCAGCCGCGAGGTCGGCCGCTCGGACACCTTGCGGCAGGTCCAGCCGACCAGAACGCCGATCACCGCGCCGCCCGCCAGCACGGCCGGGCTCCACACGAACTCGTTCTCCGGCATGGCCGCCAGCAGCGGCACCGGCGGCACCTGGCCACCGACGAACTTCAGCGGCGTGACCACGACCCCGCCCATCGAGAAGCCCGCGCCCACGACGTACGAGAAGCCCGCGATGATCGCGTTCGGCAGGTAGCCGAGGCAGAGCAGGAACACGCCGAGGCCGACGCCGAACGACGGACCGGCTCCCGCGAAGAGCTCACCGGTGCGCGGCCACGAGGCCGCGAGACCGCCCGCCACCGCCAGTGCGCCAACGCTGACCAGCGCGAACAACGCCATGACGCCGGCACGCAGTCCGTGCAGCGCCACCGGGTCGAGCTTGTCGAACACCACCTCGTACAGGCCGCATCGGCGGGCGACGCCGATGGTGGCCGCGAGACCGGACACCGCCGCACACCCGAAGAACGCCACGGCCGGCGTGGCACGCACGACACCGTCGCCCATCACCAGCGCGATCGCGCCGCCGACGATCGCGTGCGATCCGGCGATGCTGAGCACCACGCCTCGGGCCTGCAGCGGTTCGTAGAGGCCCAGGCGGTCGGCGGTACCCGCGGCGGTGCGGGCGACCAGCAGCATCAGCAGCGCGGTGGGCAGCAACGGCAGCACGCCGAGCTGGCCCGAGTCGAAGCGCAACGGCACGTGGTGCGCCGCCAGCCAGGCGGGCGCGGCGGCGCTGAGCACCCCCGACGTGGAGAAGTCGGCGTACGTGGCCGTCGCGGAGACCAGCGCGAGGACCGCGGCGACCGCGGCGTATCCGACGACCACCGATCCGACCGCGGCGGCGACGAGCACGCGCATGCGTTCGGACCGCGAGAACTCCGGTGGGCGCACGGTGTTGACCTCGCGGGTCACATCGCGTTGCAGCACGGGCACTTCTCCACTGTGTCAGGCCGGCTGGGCCAATCAGGGCAGGCACGCCGGGTCATACGACAGGGGTGGCACCGGATAACCGGCACCACCCCTGAGGTCGAACGGTGTGCGGACCTTACTGCTGCGGTCCGCCGAAGCCGCCGGGCGGCGTGCCCGGCGAGCCGAACTGGCCCGGCTGCGGCATGAAGCTGGTCTGCTGCGGCGGCTGCCCCGGCTGTGCGGGCTGCTGCGGCTGCTGGCCGAACTGCTGCTGCTGGCCGAACGACGGCTGCTGCTGCGGGGCCTGCTGCTGCGGGAACGCACCGGACTGCGGGTGCTGCTGACCCTGCTGCGGGAACGCACCGGACTGCGGGTTCCAGCCACCCGGCTGGCCCTGGTTCGGATGTCCGGCGTACGGGTTCGCCGGCTTCGGCTCGAACTTGACGATGCCCTCGGCGAGCAGGAACGCGAGCACGACCGCGGCCGTCTCGAGCAGCGCGACGATGAGCAGGACGATGTCGAGGCCCTGCACCGACGGCGACTTGATGATGCCCTGCAGCTGCAGCAGCGTCTGCACGGCCGCCAGGACGGCGGCGACCGGGACGAAGCCCTTCGGCGTGTTGGGGAGCACCGAGAGGCCGGCGAGCAGGCCCGCGGCGAGCAGGTACGTCACGTTGCCGCTGACGTCGTCGGCGAACGCGACGAGGTACGCCACGAGGCCGAGACCCGCCGCGACGAGCGGGAGGATCAGGGCCAGGTTGATGTTGTTGGCGCCGGCGGCCCCGTGGGCCGGCGGCGGTGCCTGGTGCTGTGCCGGACCCGGCGGCTGCTGTTGGGGTGCGCCGTAAGGCACGGACATGTCGAGGTCTCCTCCTCAAACCAGGGTGCGTCGCGAGACGCTAACTGATGCGTTGCTCAGACGGTGACCGGCGCACGCCGGTTCCGCCATCCGAGCGACGTCCAGCCTCCAAAAGTACTCTGCCCCCGAACGCACGCGGGGACCTTTCGTACTCAATGTCGGTACGAAAGGTCCCCGCGTGCGGTCAGCACTCCCTGAGAGCGGAGCCGTGGGTCAGAGACCCTGCATGATCTCGCGCATCAGGTCGGCGGTCTCGGACGGCGTCTTGCCGACCTTGACACCGGCGGCCTCGAGGGCCTCCTTCTTCGCCTGCGCGGTGCCCGCCGAGCCCGAGACGATGGCGCCGGCGTGGCCCATGGTCTTGCCCTCGGGGGCGGTGAAGCCCGCGACGTAGCCGACGACCGGCTTGGTCACGTTCTCCTTGATGTACGCGGCCGCGCGCTCCTCGGCGTCGCCACCGATCTCACCGATCATCACGATTGCGACGGTCTCCTCGTCGGCCTCGAAGGCCTCCAGGGCGTCGATGTGCGTGGTGCCGATGATCGGGTCGCCACCGATGCCGATCGCGGTGGAGAAACCGAAGTCCCGCAGCTCGTGCATCATCTGGTAGGTCAGCGTGCCCGACTTCGACACGAGGCCGATCTTGCCGCTGCCCGCGATGTTCGCGGGGATGATGCCGGCGTTCGACTTGCCGGGGCTGATGATGCCGGGGCAGTTCGGGCCGATGATGCGGGTCTTGTGGCCCGTCGCGACGGCGTGCGCCCAGAAGTAGGCGGTGTCGTGCACCGGGATGCCCTCGGTGATGACGACGGCCAGCTCGATCTCGGCGTCGATCGCCTCGATCACGGCGGCCTTCGAGAAGGCCGGCGGGACGAAGATCACGGTCACGTTCGCGCCGGTGGCCTCCATGGCCTCCTTGACGGTGCCGAAGACCGGGAGGACGGTGCCGTCGAAGTCGACCTTCTCGCCCGCCTTGCGCGGGTTCACGCCACCGACGATGTTCGTGCCGGACGCGAGCATGCGCTTGGTGTGCTTGGTGCCCTCGGCACCGGTCATGCCCTGGACGATGACCTTGCTGTTCTCGTTGAGGAAGATAGCCATCTGACTCAGACCCCCGCAGCCGCGAGCTCGGCGGCCTTGGCGGCCGCGTTGTCCATCGTGTCGACAACGGTCACCAGCGGGTGGTTGGCCTCGGCGAGAATCGCGCGGCCCTCCTCCACGTTGTTGCCGTCGAGGCGGACGACGAGCGGCTTGGTGGCCGAGTCGCCGAGGATCTCCAGCGCCTTCACGATGCCGTTGGCGACGGCGTCGCAGGCGGTGATGCCGCCGAAGACGTTGACGAAGACCGAGCGGACGGCCTCGTCGCCGAGGATGACGTCCAGGCCGTTGGCCATGACCTCGGCGGACGCGCCGCCACCGATGTCGAGGAAGTTCGCGGGCTTCACGCCGTACTGCTCACCGGCGTACGCGACGACGTCCAGCGTCGACATCACGAGACCGGCACCGTTGCCGATGATGCCCACCTCGCCGTCGAGCTTGACGTAGTTGAGGCCCTTCTCCTTGGCCTTCGCCTCGAGGGGGTTCTCCGCCGCCTTGTCGACCAGCTCGGCGTGCGCCGGGTGGCGGAAGTCGGCGTTCTCGTCGAGCGTGACCTTGCCGTCGAGCGCGACGATCTTGTCCTGCGGGTCGCGGACCAGCGGGTTGACCTCGACGAGCGTGGCGTCCTCCGCGACGAAGGTCTCCCACAGCTTGACGATGACGTCGACGACCTGGTCCTTGACCTCGGCCGGGAAGTTCGCGGCGTCCGCGATCTCCTCGGCCTTGGCCGCGTCGACGCCCTGGATGGCGTCGATGGCGATCTTCGCGAGGGCCTCGGGCTTGGTCGCGGCGACCTCCTCGATGTCCATGCCGCCCTCGACGCTCGCCATGGCGAGGAAGGTGCGGTTGGCGCGGTCGAGCAGGAAGGAGAAGTAGTACTCCTCCGCGATGTCGGAGGCGGGCGTCACCAGAACGCGGTGAACGATGTGCCCCTTGATGTCGAGGCCGAGGATGGCCTTGGCCTTCTCCTCGGTCTCCTCGGCGGTGGAAGCGAGCTTCACACCACCGGCCTTGCCGCGGCCGCCGGTCTTGACCTGGGCCTTGACGACGACGGCCTGGCCGAACTTCGCGGCGATGGCCTTGGCGTCTTCGGGGTTGGTAGCCACATCGCCCGGCAGTACCGGGACGCCGTGGGCGGCGAAGAGGTCCTTCGCCTGGTACTCGTACAGGTCCACTCGGGTCTCCTGCGACGTCGGTGTCGGAACACCGCGCCTGGGTGGTCCTCAAGGGGCCAAGCGAACCCACTTGACGCGGCTGGGCCCAGACACTATCGAGCTGCAGGTACCGCTCGCACGCCACCACCGGTGAGGTCGGTCTCAACTGCGGTGAGGTCGATCACGCGCACGCTCACGTCGCGGGAGAACGCGCGTTCCAGGACACGTTTCAGCGGGTCGCGCGAGCTCCCGCCAAGCCGGCCGCGACCAGCAGAGCCGCGAGGGACGCCAGCGCGAGCCAGGTGCCGGGCGCGGCCACCGCTCCTTCCACCCGGTCGCCGGTCAGGGGCAGCTCCAACGCGCGCACGCCGAGCAGCAGGGCCAGGCCGGCGAGCGCGGCGGCACCGCGAGCGGGCCTCGACCTGAACACCAGCACGAGGTTGATGATCAGCACGATGAGGGAGATCAGCAGCGTCCAGGAGACCGCCGGGTCGGTGTCGGGCACCAGGCTCGGCGACGTGTACCTGTCGCCGCGCGTGGTCGGCAGGACGAAGGCTCCCACCGCGAAGAGCCCGGCGAGCAGCACGGCGCCCAGCTCGGCCACCGGCGTCTGCTCCCGCTCGAGCTCCCCGGCGTTCTCCCGCTCGACCGCGGCCGCGAGACCCGTGCAGGCCAGGGCCAGCAGGCCGAGCGGCAGCTCGACGATCATCAGCCAGAAGCCCGCACCCGGCTGCGCGACGCCCGCCTGACTCGCCGCCAGCACCGACTCGGTGGTGCCCGCCGCGGCGAGCTGCATGGCGAGGAACCCGCCCACCAGCGCCGGACGCACCACGGCCGCGGCGGACGGCACGAACATGAGGAGTCCGAGCACTCCGAACGCGAGTCCGGCCACCCACAGCAGGTTCACGGCCGCCAGGTCGGGCACCGTGCCGCCCGTGGTGAGGGTGAGCTGCGGGAGCAGCGCGCCGACGAGCATCGCCGCGGCGGCGGCGACGGCGAGGGCACCCGAGATGACGTGCATGCGCCGCAGCGTCGGCAGGGCCGGATCGCGCGTCTCGTCGCGCTCCCCGCGCAACACCCGCAGGGCGCGGCCCTGCAGCGGGGTGCCGAGCAGCAGGATCGCGGCGACCAGCGCGGTCACCGGACCCGAGCTGATGCTCAGGCCCGGGGCGAGGGTGCCGGCCGCGAGCCACGGCACCACGACGGCGAGGAGGGCCAGCGTCACGCCGATCGTGCCGCCCTGCCGGGTGTCCGGGTCGGGCGAGGTGGCCGAGAGCGCGGTGGCGAGGGGGACGGCGAGCGCGATGAGCAGACCGCCGGTGAGGCCGAGCACCGGCAGGTCCCACGGACCCCGGTCGAGCTGGAACGGGTCGGACGAGACGAACGGCTTGCCCAGCAACCCGATCCCGGCCACCGCGGCGATCAGCACCGGGAAGCCCACCAGGGTCGGCGGCTCCGACTCGTCCGCGGGCATGCCGGCGCGTCCGGCCGCGAGCGCTCCACCGGCGATCACCAGCAGGTGGCCCGCGACCAGCAGCCACACCCCCGCCGACGGCGTGACCGCGAGCAGGGTGGTCGGCCGGAGCAGTTCGGGGCGGGCCACGTCCATCGGCTCGAGGGCGACGAGCAGGTCGCTCAGCAGCCGGCCGACCGCGAAGACGCCGACGGCCGCGAGCAGCCCCGCCGCCACGAACGGGCGGCCGCGCATCAGCAGCACACCCGCGACGACCGGCGGCAACAGCGCCAGCAGTGCGAGCAGGGGCCACGACGTGAAAGCGGGTTCGGCGCCGTCGACCACGCCGAGCAGCGGGCCGGCGATCAGCAGGAGCGAGCCTGCCGCGGCGAGGGCCCACGACGTGCGCAACCTGGCGGCCGCGGGGGTCTGGTTCTCGAGCTCGGTGCGAGTCATCGCGGGCGAACCTAGCAAGACCCGTGTGTGGCCGGGTGTGGCCCGTGCGTCGCCGTCTGCGGCCCTGGATGGCCAGTTGTGGCCAATCAAGACGAAATTCGTTCGCATGTGGAAAACAGTCGCCGGGTACTCCTAGCCGGTGACTTCATCACTTACCGTCGCTCACATGAGCGAGAGCGGCCGGTCGTGGATCACGCGTCTGACTGACGCGGCTCTCGACCGCGCCGGCTGGGGCGTCCACACCGCCCGGGACGTCGCGGAGGAAGTGAAGGTCGCGCTGCGGGCGATGGCCTCGCCCGGCGGCGTGCGCGGGGTCGCGATGGAAGCGGCCTGGCTGACGGCCCACGCGGTGCTCTACCCGTGGGGCGCGATCACCGAGCAGCTGCGGCCGGACGGCCAGTACCGGCACTACCGCACCGACGTCCTGCCACCCCGCCAGCGAGGGCTGGTGGTTTCGGCGATGGACGCGGCGGGCACCCCGATCGTGTTGGTGCATGGCATCGGGGACAACCGCTCCGCCTTCGCGGTGCTGTCGGGGGCGCTGCGAAGGCGGGGCTTCGGGGTGGTTCACGCCATCAACTACAGCGTGCTGACGGCGTTGACCGGTGACGTCCGCCGTTCGGCCGCCCTGCTGGGCGCGCACATCGAGCGCATCTGCGAGCAGACCGGCTCCGATCAGGTGCACGTGGTCGGCCATTCGCTGGGCGGGCTCATCGCCAGGTACTACGTGCAACGACTGCACGGCGACGCACGCGTGCGCTCACTCGTCACTCTGGGTACACCGCACAACGGCACACTTGCCGCCTATTTGCTGCCCACGCCGCTGACCCGGCAGTTGAGGCCCGGCTCGGAGCTGCTCGCGGAGCTCGCCGAGCCCTGCCGGCCGTGCCGCACGCGCTTCGTCGTGGTCTGGTCCGAGATGGATCAGGTCATCGTCCCCCAGCGCAACGCCCGGCTGGAGCACTCTTCATTACTCGTCGAAGAGCACCAGATACGTGATTCAGGTCACCTGTCTTTGCCGGTTGACACGAGGACGCTTCACGTAGTTGTGACGGCCATCACCCGATCGGATGACTTGTCAACTCACCCCATCGCCGCTGGCGGTGAGGCGTGTCGGCCGTCTCAGGTCACCGATGGTCACAGTTGACAGATGAAACCTGCAGGTTGCCGCCCGTTGGAGGGACATAACGAACTGGGGTTTGCCCTCCGAGGCTTCCCGCCGTTATCGTCCCCCGGTCCGTTGTCACGGTCTGATCACAGAAGGACACCGAGTCAGAACCCCGAATCCTGACTCACCGGGAATCCCCCGCCCGGCGTCCACCCGATCAGGCTCCCCGAAGGCGGAAGGGCAAGCTTTGAGTCACCACCGCTCCCCCGGCGGCCATGAACGCAGTGCTGCGCTTGAAGAGGCAGTCGACCGCGCCACCACGCGCACGGTCAGCTCTCACCGGCTCCCCCCGCCACCGTCGGCGCTTCGCGGACGCATCGTCGTCGCCGCCGTCGCAGTAGGCGCGTTCGCAGCAGCAGGCGCAGGCCAGATCGGCCAGGCCGCCGCGGACGACAGCAAGGACGTCCAGCTCGCCAACCACGCCGACGGCGCCGCCACCTTCGACGGCATGGGCGGCGACACCGCCTCCGCGCCGCAGATCCTGGCGGTCTCCAAGACCACGGCAGAGGGTTCCGCGGAAGCCGCCAAGCTCCTGCGCAGCCAGCAGCTCACCACCGAGCGCGAGGCCGTCGAGGCCGAGAAGAAGCGCCCGAAGTTCTTCCGCCCCGCCGCCGGCGAGTTCACCTCCGGCTACGGCGGCCGCTGGGGCACCATGCACCTCGGCATCGACATCGCCGGCCCCATCGGCACCCCGATCGTCTCCGCCGCGGACGGCGTGATCATCGAAGCGGGCCCCGCGTCCGGCTTCGGCCTCTGGGTCCGCGTGCAGCACGCCGACGGCACCATCACCGTCTACGGCCACATGGACACGATCGGCGTCCGCGAAGGCCAGCAGGTCAAGGCGGGTCAGCAGATCGCCCGCATGGGCAACCGCGGCTTCTCCACCGGGCCCCACCTCCACTTCGAGGTCTGGAACCCGGACGGCCAGAAGATCAACCCGCTGACCTGGCTGAACGCCCGCGGCGTGACGGTCTGATCCAGATCTCTGGTCCAGTTCTCCGGTTCGGGATTTCTGGAACTACGGCTCAGCAGCTTTCTGACGGTCGTTCCGCGCCTGGCCCACCTCGTGGTGTGGGTCAGGGTGTTTGAGGCGGCTCAGGAGGCTCGTGTGGCCCAGGAGCCTCTAGCGTCGCTGTAGTCGCGCTCATGCCGGACGGGATCTTTCCTCGGGTACGTGTCACGGCTTTCGGAGTTGTGGCCCTGGGCGTTACTGCCCGCTACAGGTCCGGGCGGGCGAAGTAGGTCGCCGCTGTGCGCCAGACCGAGCACATGTGTTTGCGCCAGCGCGGGCCGCAGGCCTTGCAGGCCCCGCTCTCCGTTGGTTCGTGGTGGCGCAGCAGCGTGCGCCAGGCTTCGACCAGCCTGATGGTCGCCGGGGATTCCAGCTGGTCGAGGATTGCGAACACACGTTCGTGCAGGGCGCCGGCCAGTACGTGATCCAATTCGAGCTCTCCCGCCGGGGTTGTGGCCTCATGCGGTTGATGATGCTCCGGGGGTCTGACAATTTTTGGACGCGGTAGGGCTGACCTGCGTCGATCTTCGGACAGCCTGGGCCATCCGGTGCTGAAGACAGTGCGGCCGGACCGCTCTCCCGTTCGGTCCGGCCGCACTTCGCCGCGAAGTTGGGCCCCCGCCGTCCCTTCGCTCCCCTTCGTCTGCAGGCTGCTCGTTGTGCCTCGGACCGCCCCGAACGTTCCCTGGCTGTGCTGCTTGCGACACCCACATAGACGTACGTATCGGCCTGCCGTTGCGCTGGTTTTCTGGATTTTTCCGGATTTTCTTCTGGGTGGGGGAAGGTGCTGGTCAGCGCGGTGGGGGTGGTCCGGTTTGGGTGGGGATGGTGGGACTTGGGCGTTCCGTAAGTCGGGGGTTCCTGGGGCTCCGCCCCAGACCCCGCCAATCTGATCCGAAGCCGGGTCCACGCCGTGCGCGGGTAGATGGCACGCCTGTTGCGTTGGGCGGAGGCGCGTTGCGTAGAGGGGCGCGTTGGTGGGGTGGCTTCGTCACGAATCGAGCCAAGAGCGGGCCACATGTGAGTAGGGGTGTCAAGCGGACGAAAAGCGTGTCCGCTTGACA